>NZ_CP096460.1:0-4542635 GCF_056499105.1 Arthrobacter sp. Z5-13 | reverse complement strand
ATGTTTTTGCCGAGCTGGATGTAGAGCGTCGGCGTAAACTGGCAGCAATCGTCAGCGGTGCCGAACAAGTGCTGGTTACGGCCGCCGTCGACGCCGATATTCCGGAAGAGTTGGCTGGGCGGCGGGTGAAGGTCATCCCGGGAGGAATCGATGAATAGGGACGACAAAAATGCCGGCGGCCTGCAACCGGGCCGCGACCCCGATGAAATCGATGCTGCCCAGGTGGCACTCAACCGGATGAGGGAAGCTGCGGCCGCCCGTGGCGAAATTCGACGCGTGGCCCCCCGCGCCGGCGGCAATCTGCAGAAACCGGGGCGCAGCGAGAGGGGTACCCGGGGGTTCACCCAGTTCCACGGGACAGGCCGCGATCCTTTAGGCCTTGGAAAAGTGGTGGGCCGACTGGTTGCCGAACGCGGTTGGACTTCCCCCGTTGCCGTCGGTTCAGTCATGGCCGAGTGGTCCACCCTCGTGGGTCCCGAAATTTCTGCACACTGCACTCCCGAGAGTTTCACCGATACCACGCTGCATGTCAGGTGTGACTCCACAGCCTGGGCAACCCAGCTCCGCCTGCTCAGCATCAGCCTGCTGGAGAAGTTCCGGACAGAGCTGGGCGATGGAGTGGTGACTAGCATCAAGGTTCTTGGCCCGGCGGCTCCAAGCTGGCGTAAGGGCGGACGCACTGTGAACGGACGCGGCCCCCGCGACACTTATGGATAGGAAACCCGTCCCGCCCGGCCGTTGAGGAACGATCAGTGCCTTTACCTCGCTGTCCAGACTCTTGAAAAATGCACAAACGGCGTGTAGGGCGCTTCAAACGCCCCGAGCCGTATAGGCACCCATTTGGTGGAGTGTTCGGCGCTTCCAGCGTGGACCAATGGCCTCTCGTAGGCGCCTCGGGTCTGAAAGGGGCACCCAAATGCGGGATTGAGCGCTGTTACACGGTAGAATGGTCGGAGATAACTGGACGCCGGTGAAGCGTTGACTGAGTCCGTTTTCCTGCGTGTTCCAGCGCTGCGGAGGGCGGTCTGCCAGTCAGCCGAGTAACCGGCGTCAACAGTGACGTGCCTGTTGGCGGCTGCAATCTCCCCTGGAGAAGGCAACGGCCGGCCATCATCGATTACAGAGGAGTCGAAAGCGCCTGTGTCTAACGACAATACAGAAACCCTGACAGCGGAGTTCGCAGAAGAGATTCCTAATCCGGACACACCGGTGGAGAAGGCGACTCCAAGGGAATACGGCGCCAGTGACATTACTGTCCTTGAAGGTCTTGAGGCCGTTCGTAAACGCCCCGGAATGTACATCGGTTCAACCGGTCTTAGGGGCCTCCACCACCTGGTGTACGAAGTGGTGGACAATTCCGTTGATGAGGCGCTGGCCGGATACTGCACTCACATTGAGATCACACTGCAGGCCGACGGCGGCGTCAAAGTAGTCGACGACGGCCGCGGTATCCCTGTGGACATGCACCCCACAGAAAAGAAGCCCACGGTGGAGGTCGTTATGACCATCCTGCATGCCGGGGGCAAGTTCGGCGGTGGCGGGTATGCGGTATCAGGCGGCCTGCATGGCGTGGGTATTTCCGTGGTGAATGCACTTTCGAGCCGCGTGGAAACCGAGGTCCGCAGGCAGGGCCACGTCTGGCGGATGTCCTTCGCTGACGGTGGCAAGCCGCAAGGCGGGTTGGTCCAGGGTGAAGAGAGCGACACCACAGGTACCACGCAGACGTTCTACCCTGACGCCGGCATTTTCGAGTCAACTGTTTTCGATTTTGAGACCCTCCGCGCGCGGTTCCAGCAAATGGCGTTCCTGAACAAGGGCCTCCGCATCACCTTGACCGATGAGCGCCAGGCGGCAGCCGGAGTGGACGAGGCCGGGGACCTCAACCTGGACACCGTCGTCACCGAGGGCGAAATCGCTGCTGAACACCGAACAGTGGTCTACCAGTACAACGACGGACTGCTGGACTACGTGAAGCACCTGAACTCCAGTAAGAAGGTTGATGTAGTCCACGAGGACGTCATCGCCTTCGAGACCGAGGACACGGAGCGGCACATCGCCGTCGAAATGGCCATGCAGTGGACCACTGCGTACTCGGAAAGCGTCCACACTTACGCCAACACCATCAACACCCATGAGGGCGGCACTCACGAAGAGGGATTCCGTGCGGCGATGACCTCCCTCATCAACCGCTACGCCCGTGAAAAAAGCATCATCAAGGAAAAAGAAGAAAACCTCACCGGTGACGACATCCGCGAAGGCTTGACGGCTGTCATTTCAGTCAAGCTCGCAGAGCCCCAGTTTGAAGGTCAGACCAAAACCAAGCTGGGAAATTCCGAGGTCAAGGGGTTTGTGCAGCGCGTGGTTACGGACCAGCTCGGAGATTGGCTGGAGCGGAACCCGGGCCCTGCCAGGGATGTTATCCGCAAAGCCATTTCCGCCGCCCAGGCGCGTATGGCCGCCCGCAAGGCACGGGACAATGCGCGCCGCAAGAGCCCCCTGGAATCATTCGGCATGCCGGGAAAGCTCTCTGACTGCTCATCGAAGGATCCGGAAAGGTGCGAGGTTTACCTCGTGGAGGGCGACTCCGCAGGCGGTTCGGCCAAGCGGGGCCGAAACCCTGAAACCCAGGCCATCCTGCCGCTTCGCGGAAAGATCCTGAATGTTGAACGCGCACGGCTGGACAAGGCCCTTGGCAACAACGAAGTTCAGTCAATGATCACCGCCTTCGGCACCGGCATTGGTGAAGACTTCAACCTTGCCAAACTCCGCTACCACAAGATCGTCCTGATGGCGGATGCTGACGTTGACGGCCAGCACATTACGACCCTCCTGATGACGCTTCTCTTCCGCTACATGCGTCCATTGATTGAAAACGGCTTCGTGTACTTGGCGCAGCCGCCGTTGTACCGGATCAAGTGGTCCAACGCTCCCCACGACTACGTCTACAGCGACCGGGAACGCGACGCCAAGCTGGTATCCGGCCAGGCTGCCGGCCGCAGGATCCCGAAGGACAACGGGATCCAGCGCTACAAGGGCCTGGGCGAAATGGACTACACCGAGTTGTGGGACACCACTATGGACCCGGACCGGCGAACCCTCCTCCAGGTAACCATGGAGGACGCGGCAGCGGCCGACCAGACCTTCTCGGTTTTGATGGGCGAGGATGTTGAATCACGCCGGAACTTCATTCAGCAGAACGCCAAGGACGTCAGGTTCCTCGATATCTAGACCTTAACGGCCCTGATTATTCGTGAACCGACATATACCTGAAACGGAATAAACACCAATGAGTGATGAAACACCTGAAGTTCCCGGCGAGTTCGGCGATGCCCTCGAACCCATCCTTGAGGCCAACGTGCTGATTGACCGTGTGGAGCAGGTTGACCTGCAGACGGAAATGCAGCGTTCGTATCTTGACTACGCCATGGCAGTCATTGTCGGCCGTGCCCTGCCCGATGTGAGGGACGGCCTCAAACCCGTTCACCGACGTGTTCTGTACGCAATGTTCGACGGCGGCTACCGCCCGGACCGCTCCTTCAACAAGTGCGCCCGTGTGGTGGGCGAAGTGATGGGCCAGTACCACCCCCATGGTGACACCGCTATCTACGACGCACTCGTCCGGCTGATCCAGGACTGGACCATGCGGTATCCGCTGGCTCTGGGCCAAGGAAACTTCGGTTCGCCGGGCAACGATGGCGCGGCTGCTCCCAGGTACACGGAAACCAAGATGGCGCCCCTGGCCATGGAAATGGTCCGGGACATCGACGAGGAAACCGTCGATTTCCAAGACAACTACGACGGCAAGAACCAGGAACCGACCATCCTGCCGGCACGGTTCCCCAACCTGCTGGTCAACGGCTCCTCCGGTATCGCCGTCGGCATGGCTACCAACATCCCGCCGCACAACCTCCGCGAAGTTGCCGACGGCGTCCAGTGGTACTTGGCCAACCCCACGGCCAGCCGCGAGGAACTGCTCGAAGAGTTGCTGCTTCGCATCAAGGGCCCGGATTTCCCAACCGGAGCGCAGATCCTGGGCCACCGGGGCATTGAGGACGCCTACCGGACCGGCCGGGGTTCCATCACCATGCGCGCCGTGGTCAACGTCGAGGAACTGCAGGGACGAACCTGCCTTGTAGTCACCGAACTGCCCTACCAGGCCAACCCGGACAACCTTGCCATCAAGATCGCTGAACTGGTCAAGGACGGCAAGATCCAGGGAATTGCGGACCTCCGGGATGAGACCTCGGGCCGTACAGGCCAGCGCCTGGTTATTGTGCTCAAGCGGGACGCCGTGCCGAAGGTGGTGCTGAATAACCTCTACAAGCACACGCAGCTGCAGGACAACTTCTCCGCGAACATGCTGGCGATCGTGGACGGCGTGCCGCGGACACTGAGCCTGGATGCGTTTATTCGCCACTGGGTAACCCATCAGCTCGACGTCATCGCCCGGCGCACCCGTTACCGCCTGCGCAAGGCCGAGGAGGAAGCGCACATCCTGCGCGCACTCCTGAAGGCGCTGGACATGCTCGACGAAGTCATCGCACTGATTCGGGCGTCCAACACAACGGAAGCGGCCCGCGATGGGCTGATGCAGTTGCTGGACATCGATGAACTCCAGGCACGGGCCATCCTGGACATGCAGCTCCGCCGTCTCGCAGCCTTGGAACGCCAGAAGATCCAGGACCGCCATTCCGAGCTCGAAGCCCTCATCACTGAATACAACTCCATCCTGGCCTCCGAGGAGCGCCAGCGGGAGATTATCAGCAACGAACTGGCCGAGATTGTAGCCAAACACGGTGACGACCGCAGGACCCACATCCTGATGGGGTTCGACGGCGACATGTCGATGGAAGACCTCATTCCGGAAGAGGAAATGGTGGTCACCATCACGCGCGGCGGATACGTCAAGCGCACGCGAAGCGACAACTACCGCTCCCAGCAACGTGGCGGCAAGGGCATCAAGGGTGCCCAGCTGCGCGGCGACGACGTCGTGGAGCACTTCTTCGTCACCACAACCCATCATTGGCTCCTGTTCTTCACCAACCTGGGACGCGTTTACCGCGCCAAGGCCTACGAGCTGGCTGAAGCCGGCCGTGACGCCAAGGGCCAGCACGTGGCCAATCTTTTGGCGTTCCAGCCGGACGAACACATTGCCCAGGTCCTGGACCTCAAGGACTACCAGCACTCGCCTTATCTCGTTCTGGCCACCAAACGGGGACTCGTGAAGAAGACGCGCCTGGAGGATTACGACACCAACCGTTCCGCCGGTGTCATCGCCATTAACCTGCGGGACGGCGATGAGCTGGTATCGGCGCAGCTGGTATCGGAAACAGATGATCTGATGCTGGTTTCACGCAAGGGCCAGTCCATCCGGTTCACCGCGACCGATGACGCGTTGAGGCCTATGGGCCGCGCTACATCCGGCGTTACGGGCATGAAGTTTCGGGAGGACGATGAACTCCTCGCCGCCAACGTGATCACCGAAGGATCTTACGTATTCATCGTGACGGACGGAGGTTATGCCAAGCGTACGGCTGTCGAAGAATACCGTCTTCAGGGGCGTGGCGGCCTTGGCATCAAGGTCGCGAAGCTTGCGGAAGGACGGGGCGACCTTGTGGGCGCCTTGATTGTCCAGGAAGAGGATGAGGTCCTGGTGGTTATGGAGGGCGGCAAGGTGGTCCGTTCCTCCGTTGCCGGCGTCCCGGCTAAGGGAAGGGACACCATGGGTGTGATCTTTGCGAAGCCTGACAAGAATGACCGGATCATCGAGGTTGCCAGGAACAGTGAAAGGGGCATTGAAGCAGAGGACGGCGCCCTGGACGAGGACGCCGACGAAGCCGGAAGCCTCGCTGATGGTTCGGAGGAAACTCTGGCTGAAAGTCAGGGTAAAGCCAGTGATGACGTAACGTTGGCTGAAGATAACGGATCACATGAGGGATCCGCAGAATCAGAATCAGTACTGTCCCTGCCGTCCGATGCTGAATCGGACGAGGATGTGCTGGACGAAGACACTACCGGAGGTAACGAGTGAGTAATTCCGACTCATATCCCAATCCGAGCAGCGGGGTTCCTGGCGGAGCCCGTCAGCCGGTGACCGCTCCGCGGGTGAATGCCCCAGTGCGTCCGCAGCAGCGACCCAGCACTTCCGGTGCTCCTGCCCAGCGGCCCCCTGCTCCCGGTCAGCGTCCCACCGCCCCGGGTCAGCGCCCTTCGGTGCCCGGCCAGCGTCCTGCAGCGGGTCAGCGTCCCGCGGCACCCGGCCAGCGGTCCGGCCAAAGCACGGCGGGACTCATCAAACCTGCCCCCAAGGCGAAGGTCCGCAGGGCCCGGCTTCTTGTCAGCAAGGTTGACCCTTGGTCGGTGTTGAAGATGGCCTTCCTGCTGTCCGTGGCCTTGGGTATCGTTACCGTTGTGGCGGCCATAGTCTTGTGGACCGTGCTTGATCTGACTGGAATCTTCGATCAGGTGGACAGTCTGCTGGGCACCCTCGCCGGTTCCGAAGGCGGCGGCTTTGAATTGAAGAAGGTCGCATCCCTGGGGCAGGTGGCGTCCTTTGCGACCATCATCGCCGTCGTGAATGTGGTCCTGCTGACTGCCCTCTCCATGTTGTCCGCTGTTCTCTACAACATTTCCGCCACGTTGGTGGGCGGTATCGGCGTCACTTTGACGGACGATTAAGAGCTGATTTTCCACCCAAAAGCCTCGATTTGAGATCGGGCCGGGATGTGCTGTAAAGTCATATCTCGGCCCGATGAGGCATCGGGGCGTATAGCTCAGGCGGTTAGAGCGCTTCGCTGATAACGAAGAGGTCCCAGGTTCAAGTCCTGGTACGCCCACGGAACCTGCACAGGTTCAAGGAAAGATTCAGGTGAAACTGGATCGGATCGGGGTGCATGTGAAGAAGTTGCTGGTTGTTGCAGCGGCGGTCGCAGGCGTCCTGCTCTACAGGAAAGTGCAGGAATCCGAAGCCCGGAAAACAGTCTGGAGCGAGTCCACCGATACGGTTGACTAGCAAGGACGCCCGGCCTGGAAGTTGGCAAAAGGCTTCCTGGAACTAGGGTATGATTGACGGGTTGCTTCTTATGGGGGCATGGCGCAATTGGTAGCGCACCTGCTTTGCAAGCAGGGGGTTCGGGGTTCGAGTCCCCGTGCCTCCACCATAAGAAATGAGTCCCGGCCAGCAATGGCCGGGATTCGTTGTTTTAACCGTTCCGCCAGGACTGGCCGGACTAAAGTGGGCAAGTGACCTTTCTTATCGCGGCTCTTGGGGTGCTGGGTGTAGCCTCCTCAGGGCCGCTCATTGCAGCGACCCTTGGTGCCACGACTGTCAGTGCCCTCGCTATTGCTTTCTGGCGTAATGCAATCGGTGCTGCTGTCATGGTGGCTCCGGTAGTGATCCTGGACCCGCGCGAGCTGGGGCGTGTCAGGGCGTCCGAGTTCCAGTGGTGCCTTATTGCCGCAGTTGCCCTGGCCCTGCACTTCGCCTGCTTCATCACTTCCCTCCAACTGACATCGGTGGCCGCTGCCACAGCCCTCGTCTGCCTGCAATCCGCCTGGATTGCGGTCTTTCAGCTGTTCCGCGGAATCAGACACAGCTGGACTGTGCTGGCGGGGTTGGCGATTGCCTTTGTCGGAGTTGTAGCCATCACCGGATTCGATATGGGAAGTTCACCGGAGGCGCTGACAGGAGACCTGCTGGCGGTGGCTGGAGGTGCGCTGGCAGGCCTGTACACCCTTGCGGGAGGCAAGGCCCGGCAGACCATGACCACTGGCTCGTACACGACACTCTGCTATGGAATGTGTGCCGCCCTGGTAGCCGTACTGGCGTTGTTATCCGGCCAACCCCTCATTGGGTTCGAAGCTGCAGGCTGGCTCGGTATTGCGGCCATCACCGTATGCGCGCAACTGGTGGGCCACACGGCGTTCAACCATTTGCTGGCCACCATGAGTCCACTGTTGGTATCCATGATCATCCTGCTCGAGATCCCGGGCGCGGCTTTGCTGGCAGCCGTGTTCCTGGCGGAGACCCTGCCCGCGGGCACTTACGCCGGCCTGGCTCTGATTCTGGTGGGTCTGGCAGTCGTAGTCGCTGGACAGCGCAACTCGGCCCGGAAAGCAGTCCCGCGGCTCGCCGAGCTTGGAACAGACTGATCAGCTGGTTCCCGGGAAGGGCTATTGGCCCCCGCGGCTCTTAGGCTGTGAGGTATTAACCGTGTGGATCGCGCGCAGCAGCTTAGCCGGGAAATAGACCGAGAAAAACACCACCATGGGAGCCTTCAAAGCCATTTTCTTCACGTTGTGCGCTTTATAGGTGCGGTCGAAGCGCGTCACGTAGTAGCGGTAGTCCCGGGGTGAATCTTCCAAGCGACGGGCCGACATTCCTGACACCATCTGGGGCCAATACTGAACCTTGAGTTCGTGGTCGGCCAGGTGGAGCGAAAGGTCGATGTCCTCGTGCATCTCGTCTTTTTCGTCGCGGCAGGTCTCTTCCCGGATGGTTTCCCAGGCCGAACGGCGCATGGCCATGTTGGATCCAAAGAGGAAGTGGTACTGGTGTTTTGCCAGCTTGAGCATTAGTTGGCGCATTTTGTCATCAGCCTTGAGCCCGAAGCGGCGCATTGGCATGTCGTAGTAAACCACGGGGCCAGTGGCAGCCTGGACGGAGGGGTCCTTGAACGCCTTTTGAACCTGCTCCACCCAGTCGGGCTCGAGGACGGAGTCCGCATCAATACGGCCCAGAATGTCACTTCGGGCGTGATCCAGTCCGAAATTCCTGGTGGGGATGAGGCCCTGTTCCTTGTGTTGGCTCAACAGGATGATGGGACTTTCGGGATATTCAAGCTGCATCTGCCGGACAATCTTGGCAGTGCGGTCCTTGGACTTGTTGTCCACCACGATGATTTCGTCCGCCGGAACAGACTGGTATACGGCCGCGATCAGGCATTGCCGTATAACGCTCTCCTCGTTGAAGGCCGGGATAACAATGGAAACGCTCGGCAGGGGGTCAGCGTTCGAGGTATCCTCGGGGGCTTTTTCGGGTGACATCAGTTCAAATTTAGCACCGATGAAGTTGTCCTCAGCCGGTACCGCACTCCATCCGAGCGCAGAAAGGGCCCCGCCTCGGCGGAGCCCTTCCCCATTTTCAACCCGTTGTGGGGCAGCGTCAGTTACTTCTCAGCGGGTTTTTCCGCTTCATTAATTCCGTTGTTCCGGCTGGCGGCGATGTTCTTCACAGCAGTCTTGGCATCCGTGGCCACCTTTGCACTGGCGTCCTTGGCAGCTTCGACTGCGTCACCGGCGGCGGAGGCAACGCCGCTTGACGAATCGGCTGCCTTGTCAGCGGTGTCCGCAACTTTCTCACCCGTATCTGCGACCACACCGGTTGCTGCGTGCTTGCCATCAGCAAGGGCATCCCCCACTGACGTCGCAGGAACCGGAGCCGGTGTCACCGGAGTGGTGCCAACCGGTGTGGGCGTCTTCCAAGGATCTTCCACGGGCTTGGAGGCCTTCCAGGCTGCTACACCTGCTGCTACGGCCGCGGCAATTACCCCGAAGATCAGCAAACCGCGGTTCTTCGACTTCGGGGCTGCAGCCTTTTCCTTCGTGACGGCGCGCGTCGCTTCAGCAGCGGCGGCCTTCAGCTGGTTGCCGGTGGTCTGTGCCTGCTCCTGGATGGTATGGACAATTCCCACGTCACCGAGCTTCTGTGCCACTGCGTCAACACGTGCCGGAGCATTTTCCAACGTGCGATGGACGACGTCGGATGCCTGGCCGATCTGGTCTGAAAGTCGCGGCAGGTATTCCACTACAACGCGATCGCGGGCGTTGGCAATAACCGGGGTGGCCTTATCCAGAGCCTCGTGAAGCCGCGGAGTGGCGCCCTCTACTACGTCATGGATCTTCGGCGCCAATGTGGCCAAGCCATCCTGGATACGGGGCGTGACGGTGGCAACGCCGTCGGCCAGGTTATGGGCCGCCGACTTCAACCCTTCCTGAATCTTGGGAGAGGCGGTGTCAATGCCATGCTGCAGGCGGGGAACTGCCCAGTCCACCGCAGCCTCCACGCGGGGGCCGGCCCAGTCCTTGGCATTCTCTACTGCGGAGCTCACTGAGTGCTCCACGTCGCGGGCAATACGATCCGATTTCTTCACAACTACCTCCCGATTAATGTGGCGGTTCTTTCGTTAGCCTACGTGGATTGAACCTCACCGGCTATTCTTCAGCGGCAATTCGGATGGATTTCACCCAGCGCGGAACTCCTGTCCAGACTCTTTGCACCCGTACCCACCGTGGAAGAATGGCTTTATGACTGCCATCGCAACTGCAAAAGCAACCATTCACACGAGCCTCGGCGACATCGTCGTCAACCTCTTCGGCAACCACGCGCCAAAGACCGTCAAGAACTTTGTTGGACTGGCAACGGGCGAGCAGCCCTGGACGCACCCCGAAACCGGTGAGGACAAGACCGGTACCCCGCTGTACAACGGCACCATCTTCCACCGCATCATCAAGGATTTCATGATCCAGGCCGGCGATCCCCTGGGACGCGGCGTGGGCGGACCGGGTTACAAGTTCGACGACGAAATCCACCCCGAGCTGACGTTCAACGGGCCCTACAAGCTGGCCATGGCCAACGCGGGAATCCAGATGGGCAAGGGCACCAACGGCTCGCAGTTCTTCATCACCACCATTCCCACCGACTGGTTGCAGGGCAAGCACAGCATCTTCGGTGAAGTGGCTGATGAGGAATCAAAGAGGGTCGTTGACGCAATCGAGGGTGTCCGTACCGGCATGGGTGACCGCCCCGTCGAGGACGTCACCATCAACAGCATCGACATCGAACAGCTCTGATTCAGCTCCCATGAGTTACGGAATACCGGCGGCCGAGCCGTCCGCACAGATACCGGTTTGCCCCAGGCATCCGGACAGGCCTTCCTACGTCAGGTGCCAGCGCTGCGGCCGGCCTGCGTGTCCGGAGTGCCAGCGGTCGGCCGCCGTCGGGTTCCAATGCGTTGACTGCGTCAACGAAGCAGCACGGGCGACGCCGGGGGTCAGGACCGTTTATGGCGGCGCGGTTGCCACAGGCCGCCCGTTAGTGACGTTCGGAATCATCGCCCTTTGCGCGTTGATGTACGTTCTCCAATGGGTGATTCCCAGCGATTGGATCTTCCAGAAGCTGGCGTTCGCCAATGGATTCGTCACCCCCGAGTCTGGCCAGTTTGAACCATGGCGGATGCTGACCGCGGCTTTCCTGCACTCCCAGGGATTTGTCCTCCACATTGTGCTGAACATGTACATGCTGTGGATGTTCGGCCAAGCGCTTGAACCACTGCTCGGCCGGGCCCGATTCCTGGCCATCTACCTCCTCTCCGCTGTCGGCGGTTCCGTCGGCTATCTGCTGCTTACCCCTCCTTACATTCCCGGTCAGGGCGGCGTTGGAGTGATTGGTGCTTCCGGCGCAATCTTTGGCCTCTTCGGCGCCATGCTGGTGGTTCAGAGGCATCGCGGAGGTGATACCAGGCAGCTCTGGGTCTTAATCGCGATCAACGGAGCCATTGGATTCATTGTCCCCGGCATCGCTTGGGAGGCCCACCTGGGTGGACTCGTGACGGGTGCCGCCTGCGCCGCTGCTGTTGCGTATGCACCCAAAGGCAAACGGCGGGGGCTACTCCAGGCCGCTGGGCTTGTGCTGGTGCTTGTGGCTCTGGTGGCCCTGTCCTGGTTCCGGGTGGCAGCAGCTTAGTTCGAACTACTTACTACGTACCCGTCCCCCGGTGGCCCAAGGCCACCGGGGGTTTTCTATGCCCTTCACCATCCGGCGGCAATCACCTCGGAACTGTGATGCCACTGTCCGCAGGAAGGCGCATCCGTGGTTCGTGGAACTTTATCCACAGGACTTATCCACACTGTGAGTAACTTACACGGCTGTAGTTCACGTGTTCCGGGAAGCCACAAGGCCGGTGCAGGCCTTTTTCCACGATTGGGATCGCACTTTGTCCCCAGCTGTGGATAAGTGGGAAGGCTCCGATTGTTGTTAAGTGGACAACTTTTCCCGGTCCCAGAGTCCAATTTGTGCCCTCAGGGATCTCAACAGCGTCCAAATCCACAGGATTATGCACAGGTGTTAATAACGCGGCAGCCATCTGCTTCCCGGTATTCCTTGCGAATGAGCGGAAACGAGAGATCAGTAGCGGGTAACAGGAGACGTTATCCCCATCTGTGGATAACTTTGTGGAACCTGTGTGGATGAGATCCGCCTATGGCATGGCGAAATGGAGATTTTCAGCAGCCCCGCGGATATCCACAGGTAAATCCACAGTGTTAATAACTTACAGAAATGTGATTCCGTAAGGATCTTCAGAGCTGTGGCTTGTAGCGAGGGGCCGGCGTCACCGGTGGCTGGAGCTTATGCACACTGTGGATAACTTTGCCCACATGGGTAGCTGGACGTTCACCGCCACCGCTAGAGGACTGCGGCTAGCAGTGGCTATGAGCTCCAGATGCCGGATGATCCTCTTCTGTGGCTATCCACAAGATGGGTATCGATCATCCCGATGGCTTCCATCAGGGCGTACATGGTGGTTGGTCCAACGAAAACAAATCCACGCCTGCGGAGTGCCTTGGAGAGGGCGATGGATTCGGGGGACGTTGCGGCGATCTCCCCGAAGGTCTTGGGCATGGGGGTGGTTGCGGGCTGGAAGCTCCACACAAAATTCACCAACCCGCCGTCGGGCCTCAATGCGATGGTGGCCTGGGCATTGGTGATAGCTGCCCGGATCTTCATCCTGTTCCGGACGATTCCGGGATCCAGTAGCAGCCGTTCGACGTCGTCATCGGTGAAAACAGCCACAGTCTCGGGGTGGAAGTCATGGAACGCTGCGCGGAATGCGGGACGTTTCCGGAGAATAGTGGCCCAGGAAAGACCGGCCTGAAAGGCTTCCAGGCTGATGCGCTCATACAGCCCTTGCTCATCACGAACAGGGAGTCCCCATTCGGTGTCGTAATACTCCCGCAGCAGCGGATCACTGGCCGCCCACGGGGGTCGCGCCAGTCCGTCGTCGCCGATGACGGTGCCGTTTCCTTCAGCAGTCATGCTTCAGCCCCCGCCCCTTCAGCTCACCGTCGAAAGGGAGCGGACTGACACCTTAGGTGTTCAGGAACGCCAGCGAGTGGTCATAAGGAAGCCGAGGATGGCGATGCCAAATCCCGCGACAATGTTCCAGGACTCCCACTCGCGTACAGGAAAAGCGCCTTCGCTGATGTAGTAAGTGATGATCCAGAGCAACCCAATGATCATCAGGCCGAACATGACCGGCTTGAACCAGACGGGGTTTGGCTTATAGGCCTGCGCTGCAGCCGGCTGTGCCGTGGCTGCAGTCCTCTTGCGTGGCTTCGACTCGGGCACGGGTCCTCCTTGGCGGGCTGAATCAAGAGTGGCGCCCCTGGCTTGGTATCCTGCAATGAGGAAATGCCGGCGGTCAGTGCCCTCTTGGTCACGTCTGAATTCTTACTAGCAGCCAATTCTAGCTGCAATTCAGCCGGAGCCGGTGCCGCCGCTCACGCCGAAGGGGAGAATCAGTGCTGCTGCAGGAGAAGGAGACGCGCGTTGCTGTGCAACTGCCGCGCGCCGGTGTTCTCCGCACGGCTGTTCAAGTCCTGGGTGAGCTGCTCATTACGGCGGGGGTCATTCTGCTGCTGTTCGTGGCTTGGCAACTATGGTGGACCAACGTTGAGTCCGACGCCAAACAGAGTGAAGCAATAAAGAACTTCGTCCAGGAACTGGGACCGCCCACTCCGGTGTCCCCGGCCCCATCCAATCCCGCAGACTATGGGCCGCCTGTGGTCTCGCAGCCTCCAAGTCACGGCGGAACAATCGGAATCATGTACGTGCCCCGCTTTGGAGCCGACTACACCCGGCCCATCGTCCAAGGCACCTCAACGGATGTCCTGGATACTTTGGGACTGGGCCATTACAAGAACACGTCCATGCCGGGAGCGGTGGGCAACTTTGCGGTGGCGGGTCACCGGCAAACCCACGGAGCGGTGCTGGATAACATCCATACGCTGGTGCCCGGGGACAAGATCTACGTCCAGACCAAGGACGGATACTACGTCTACGTGTTCCGTAACAACCAGGTGGTGCTGCCCACGAGCACGGATGTGCTCCTCCCGGTACCAGCCCAGCCCGCGGCGACCCCGACTGAAAGCTTCCTGACCATGACCAGCTGCAACCCACGCTTCGGCGCACAAGAGCGCATCATTGCTTATTCGGTGCTCGAACGATGGCAACCGGCCTCGGCAGGACCGCCGGCGGAAATAGCCGCGCAGGTGGCCAAAGCCCGCGGGGAGGGCTAAGTATGTACGGCTGGATATTCCGCCATCTTCCCGGGCCCCTTTGGCTGCGCATCCTGACGTCGCTGGTGCTTGCCGCCGCCGCTGTGGTGCTGATGGTCCAGTTCCTGTTTCCCTGGCTCTCCCAGTTCACCCAATTCACCGACTCAACGATTGGTTCAGTAACCCAGCCATGACTACCAAAATCCTGGTCGTAGACAACTACGACAGCTTCGTTTACACCCTGGTTGGTTATCTCCAGGAGCTGGGCGCGGAAACCACGGTGGTCCGAAACGACGACGTCACCCTCGCCGAAGCTATCGAGCTGGCTGAAAGCCGCGACGGCGTACTGGTCTCCCCCGGGCCGGGCACCCCAGCTGAGGCGGGCGTCTGCATCGAACTGATCAAATGGTGCGGAGGTCAGAGCAAGCCCATGTTCGGAGTGTGTCTGGGTCATCAGGCCCTCGCCGAAGCGTACGGCGGAACAGTGACCCATGCCCCTGAGTTGATGCACGGAAAGACCTCGCTGGTGGAGCACCACGGGACCGACGTGTTTTTGGGTCTGCCCTCTCCGGTCACGGCCACCCGCTACCACTCCCTGGCAGCGGTACGAGGGACCATTCCGGAGGTCCTCGAAATCACCGCTGAGACGGCCACTGGTGTGATCATGGGGCTTAGGCACCGGACGGCGCCTTTGAGCGGCGTGCAGTTCCATCCGGAGTCTGTTCTGACAGAAGGCGGATACCAGATGCTGGGGAACTGGCTGGAGTCATTGGGAATGACAGGGGCAGCCGCTCGCGCCGGGAAATTGAGCCCGCTCATCAAGCACTGAGGCCGGCAGACGGTCCTACTTTTTGGAGGGTGTGGCCGACGGCGTAGGGCTGGGTGGTGGTGGAGGCGGGGCTTTCGCCACAGTCACCGTTATGGCCTTGCCCTGCTCTACCAGGGCGTTCAGCGGGTCGCTCTGCTCCGTGACGCGCCCGGGTTCAACCTGGCTGTTTTCGACTTCCCGTAGCACCATCACCAGGCCGAGGTTCTTCAACGCAGTCTCTGCCTCGGCTTTAGGTAATCCCCGCAGTTCCGGCATGGAAACCTTGCCGGTGGAGACCACCACCTCCACTGTGCTGCCCACTGCCACCACTTGGCCTGGTGCAGGATTGGTGGTGATGACGATGCCCGCTGGAATAGTTGCGCTGTTGGCCATGGTGGTAACCGGTGCCCCCACCAGACCGGATTGGCGGAGGACGTCGCGGACCGCAGCTTCAGTTCTCCCGGCCAGACCCTCCGGGATCTTTACGGCACTGGGACCCTCGGAGATGTTCAGGATGACATCTGAATCCGGATCCAAGGACGTCCCGGCCGCCGGAACGGTTCCGATCGCGACCCCTTTGGCAATACTGTCGTGCTGGACCCGCTTTATTTGTGGATTAAGGCCGGCGCCATAGAGCTTTTGCAGTGCTTCAGACTCAGTCAGCGAAGTCACTGCCGGGATGTCCACTTTGACCACCGGAGGTGGCGGCTGGTTAACAATGCTGTAGACCCACGCGCCGCCGCCAGCGAGCACCAACAAGGTGAAGATGATCAAAGTGGCGACCCATGTCCGACGGCGGGACCTTTGCCGCGGTGTACGCTCACGCTCCGGTTCAAAACCAAGCGGCAGTCCCGCCGCCCCACGTGAATCATAGGCTCCGGCAGCGCCGATCGAAACCGCGCCTTCTTCTCCGGATGTGTCGTTCAAAGGCCTGATCCTGCCGCTGGGCGACTCATCCAGGAACTTTGCGCCGGAGAGGGACAGAGCTGTGGTCTCAACCGCCCGCTCGGTCAGCGGGACCGTGTGGTTCGGATCAGTCGGCGCTTCACTTGCCAGGAGATCGGGCACGGCCACGCCGTTGCGCGCAGCCCGCAGGGCGCGACGGAAGGCAGCAGCATCCTGAAAGCGATCCGCCCGGTTCTTTTGGAGTGCCTTGGCCAGAACTGTGTCCAGGGCAGGAGTGACGTCCGGGTTGAGGGTACTGACAGGCTCAGGAATTTCCCGGACGTGCTGGTAAGCAACGGACACTGGACTGTCTCCAATGAACGGGGGCCGCCCGGCGAGCATTTCATACAAGAGGCATCCTGCTGAATACAGGTCGCTGCGTGCGTCTACCGTTTCACCACGGGCCTGTTCCGGTGACAGGTATTGCGCTGTTCCCACTACAGCCTGTGTTTGCGTCATCGTGGCCGAGGAGTCCGCCATGGCGCGGGCAATACCGAAGTCCATGACCTTGACCGAGTTGGAGTTGGTGCAGAACATGACGTTAGCTGGCTTGATGTCACGGTGGACTATTCCCGCTTTGTGGCTGTATTCAAGAGCCGACAGGACGCCCAGGGTGAAATCTATTGCTTGATCGATGGTGACTTCCCCGGCACGGATGAGATCCCGGATGGTCTTGCCCGAGACGTACTCCATGACGATGTAGGGAACCCTTACGGTGTCTTCCGGACCGCCCGGCACTGCATGCTCGCCTGTGTCATAGATGGCAACGATCGAAGAGTGGTTCAGAGCAGCGACTGCCTGCGCCTCCCGCTTAAAACGGGCCTGGAACTGCGGATCCCTGGCCAAGTCAGGCCGCAGGAGTTTCACTGCAACGGTTCGCCCCAAGCGGGTATCGACGCCGCGATAGACGTCCGCCATGCCGCCCCGGCCAATCAGCTCGCCGAGTTCGTAACGGCCGTTGAGGACGCGTTGAGTATCCACCGGGAGGCTATCCTCCCGGTGTGACGGCATACGGGGCGAGTCTGACACGGTTCTGCTCTGCCTACGGAGCCGGTGAGCTGGTAGTCGGAGGAGATCCCAATCCCAAAGGCTTGGAAAGGTGATAGGTCACCACGGATCCGGCGGGTACCTTCATCCCGGCCTCAGGGTCGGAGCTGACGAAGGTTCTGGCGGGTTGAGTTGGAGATCCGGACACGTCATCGCCCTTGGCCCAGCGCAGCCCGGCGGCCTGTATGGCTTGCTGAACCTGGGATTCGGTGCTGCCGACGCCGATGGCAGGAACCGACAGCATCTCCGGGCCCTTCGAGTAGGTCACGGTGATGGTTTCGCCGGGCTGCACCGGTCCCGACGGATTAATGTCGGTCACTGTGCCTGGGGCTGCATCGTTGAAGACCTCCTCACCCTTGACCGTCAATCCAAGTCCGATCAGCTCCGCCCGTACCTGGTCATAAGGGCGTCCCTTGTAAGCGTCCGGAATGAGGTTGATGGTGGCCGGCGTGCTCTGGGTCGGTGTGGGCGTGGGACTCGGCGTGGGTGAAGCCGCCGTCCGGGTGGGCGAGGGCGTGCTGCTGGTCGGTGCACTGACCGATGGGGCAGAGCTGGTGGCGGCCGGTTGGGGGAATAAGAGGCCTGACTGCGTCAGGATGAATCCGATGAGCGCGAAAAGGACCAACAGAATGAGGGCGATCAAAGGCCATGTCCAGGGGCTGCGCCCGCGACGCTGAGGCTCATCTACGGGCTCGTCGTACTCCTCCTCCTGGATCCAGGTCCGCTCTGCGGCAAGGGCATTCGCGCGCGAGAGGGTGTTCCGGGCTCCCCCCTCTTCGCCGTTGGCGGCTGCGGCTCCTGCTGCTGCGCCTGCAGCAGCTGCGCCGAGAACCGGCAAGGCGGAGGTCGACGTCGAACTGTTCCGTTCGGCGCTGGAGCCAATGACGCCGGTGGGTGCAGTGGGAATGTCCACGGGTGCCGTGATGGGGCCGGTTGTTGCTTCGAACAGGAGCATTCCGGGCACTGCCGCGTGAGCTGCCGCGATGTCGCCGTTGCGGATCGCTTCCGCCGCCTCCGCCAGCTTGATGGCATTGGCAGGACGGTTCTTGGGATCCTTGGAAAGCATGGACATCAGGAGCGCCCGCACCGGCGTCGAAAGGGTCTCGGGAAGAGGCGGCGGGGCGTCGTTCACCTGGGCCAGGGCAATGGCGATCTGTGACTCACCAGTGAAGGGCCGGTGGCCCGTCAGGCACTCATATCCGATCACGCCAAGGGAGTAAATGTCGGACGATCCGGTAGCTGTCTGCCCGGTGGCTTGCTCAGGGGCAAGGTACTGGGCAGTGCCCATCACCTGCCCTGTCTGCGTGAGCGGCACCTGATCGGCCAGACGGGCTATGCCGAAGTCTGTTACTTTTACCCGCCCCTCCGGGGTGATGAGCAGGTTTCCTGGCTTGATGTCGCGGTGCACAAGGCCCTGGTCATGGGCGACGGCCAGAGCCCGGGCAGTCTGGGCAATCATCGACAGTGTGCGGTCAGGTGAGAGCACTTGCTCATGTTCGATGATGCTGCTCAGGGGCTGGCCGGGTACCAGTTCCATGACGAGGTAGGCGGAGCCTTCCTCCTCACCGTAATCAAAGACGTTGGCGATGCCTACGTGATTCAGGAGGGCCGTGTGGCGTGCCTCGGCGCGGAAGCGCTGGAGGAAACCGGGGTCGCCCGTGTACTCCTCCTTGAGTACCTTGATGGCTACGATGCGGCCAAGGATCAGGTCTTTGGCTTTCCAGACCTCTCCCATGCCGCCAATCGCAATACGCGTGGTCAGCTGGAACCGCCCGCCGAGGGTGATTCCCGTTGTAGGCCTCACTTATTCAACACCGCCTCAAAAATCTTCTTTGCATTCGGACT
Source organism: Arthrobacter sp. Z5-13 (assembly GCF_056499105.1). Lineage (NCBI taxonomy): Bacteria > Bacillati > Actinomycetota > Actinomycetes > Micrococcales > Micrococcaceae > Arthrobacter > Arthrobacter sp. Z5-13. The sequence continues at coordinate 4,523,656 of NZ_CP096460.1, read as the reverse complement.
GGTTAGCTGTGCGCCGGTGGTGATGTCTACGTCTTGCATGACGATAGTGACTGCCACCTGCGGGTCGTTGGCCGGGGCGAACCCGGTAAACCATGAGTTGTTCAAGCCATCGGTACCGAGCTCAGCGGTGCCGGTCTTGCCCGCCACCTGGACGCCCGGAACCGCTGCGCCCCTGGCGATGCCGTTGCTGACCACGCTGGTCATCCACTCGGTAATCTGACGTGAGATTTCCGGCGTGGTGGAAGTTCTCAAGACCTCGGGTTTCGGCTCATCGATAACCCGAAGATCCGGCGAGCGGAGGGCTTTGATGAGGTTTGGCTTCATCTGTACACCACCGTTGGCAATGGCGTTGGTCATGAGCGCCACTTGCAACGGAGTAGCCCGAACGTCCCGCTGCCCGATGGCAGACTGAGCCAGCCCCGGGGCGTCCAAGTCATCGGGAAAGCCTTGAGTGTCGTAGTCGAGTTTCAGTTGATCGCCCATTTCCTCGCCGAAACCAAACTTCTCCGCCTGTTGGGCAATGGCGTCGCGGCCGAGATCTCGCGCAATGCTTGCAAAGGGAGTGTTGCAGGACTGCTGCAGGGCGAAGGCAAAGCTTGCGGTGTCCTGGGTATAGCAGCTGCCGCCGGCGTAGTTTGGCAGCCGGTACTCGATGCCAGGGAAAGAAAGCTCCGCCGGGTTCGGGAGAACACTGTCCTTGTTGTACTTCCCGGAACTGAGGGCGGCAGCGGTGTCCACGAGCTTGAACACGGATCCTGGCGCGAGCAGGGCACCGGTGGGGCCGCTGACACTCTGGTTCAGGTTGATTCCCGGAACCTTGTTCAGCTCATTGATGTTCGCTTCAGCAGCAGCATTGTTCTGGGTGGCAATAAGGTTGGGATCGTAGGAGGGCTTGGACACCATGGCGATGATGTCCCCTGTCTTCGGATTGGTCACCACGATTGAGCCACGTTGACCGTCCGGAATGAGGTCGTAAGCAAGTTTCTGGATCGCGGGATCAAGGGTCAATTCCACGGAGGCACCCTTGGGTTGGTTGCCAAGAAAAAGCTGGCCCACCCTGTCGAGGAACAGTTGGTCCGAACTCCCCGCCAGTTCTTGGCTCAGGCCTTTTTCGAGTCCCGTGACGCCAAAGCTCCTGGAGAAGAACCCTGTGATCCCCGCATAGAGTTCAGGTTGCGTGTAGGTCCGCTGGAACTGGCAGCTTTCTGAGCCTTCCACGGACTGGGCAATCGGGCTGCCGCCCACGATGATGGCTCCGCGGTCGTTGCAGAAGTTCTGAAGGAGGACCCGGCTGTTCAGCGGGTTTGCCTTGAGTTCATCGGCGCCGACCACCTGTACATAGCTGACGGCGCCAAAAATGAGGGCAAACATCGCCACAGCGGCGATCCATGAGTGTCGAATGGCCTGGTTCACAGTTGCTGCACCGCCTCAGTTTGGGAGTCAGTCCGGATTTGTGTGGTCCGTCGGGGGGTCGGGGACCCGGGTTGCCCAGGGATGGCTGGGACAGCCTGGCGGGTGCCCGTTTCGGTTCCCGGAGGAAGGGGCGTGGTGTCAACAGGGCTTCGTGCCGTGTGGGAAATCATCAGAAGCAGGCCCACAATGATCCAGTTCGCCAGCAGGGAGGATCCGCCCGCCGCCAGGAACGGAGTGGTCAAGCCGGTCAGCGGTATTAGCCGCGTAACGCCGCCAATAACCACGAAACACTGCAAGGCAATGGCGAAGGACAAGCCGCACGCCAGCAGCTTTCCGAAGGCGTCGCGGGTACCCAACGCAGCCCGGAAGCCGCGGGTGAAGAGCAACAGGTACATCAAAACAATCGCGAAGAGGCCAATGAGTCCCAGTTCCTCACCGAATGAGGCGATGATCATGTCGCTGTTGGCAAAGGGAACGGTGTCGGGACGTCCCTGGCCCAGCCCCGTGCCGACCAAGCCACCGTTGGCCATTCCGAAGAGTCCTTGAACGATCTGACGGCTGCCACCGAACTGGCGCTCATAGACATCTGGAGTGAAGGCGTTGAGCCACCCGTCGATGCGGAGCCCCACGTGGGAGAACACCCGGGAGGCAACGAACCCGCCGCCAAGGATAAGGCCGACACCAATGACTACCCAGCTGACGCGGCTGGTGGCCACATAGATCATGACGATGAAGAGTCCGAAGAACAGCACGGATGAGCCGAGGTCCCGCTGGAAGATCAGAACACCAATACTGACCAGCCAAGCGGTGATCATGGGGCCCATGTCTTTGAAGCGGGGAAACTGCAGGGGACCTATTTTGCGGCCTGCCAAAAGGATGAGGTCCCTGTTGGAGGAAAGATAGCCGGCGAAGAATATGGCCAGGGTTATTTTGGCAATCTCGCCAGGCTGGAAAGTCCAAGGCCCAAGCCGGATCCACACGCGAGCTCCAAGAATTTCACCAGCGGAGATCCCGGGAATGAGTGGAAGGATAAGCAACAAGGCACTTACTGCAAGGGAGATATAGGTGAAGCGCCGCAGGATGCGGTGATCCTTCAAAAACCAGATAACGGCGACGGCGACGGCCATGGCAACCAAGGTCCAACGGAGTTGGTCATTTCCGGTCTCAGAATCCGGACCGTCCAAGCGATGGATCATGGCAAGGCCAAGGCCGTTGAGTGCAACCACGAGGGGAAGTATTACCGGGTCGGCATACTTTGCTCGGAAACGGAGAACCGCATGAAAAACCAGGGCTGCTACGGCCAACAGGCTTGACTGGAACCAGAAATCGGAGTCGAATGCCTTCTCCTGATCAACGCCGACCAGAGCATTTGCGCCGATTCCCACGGATAACGCCAGAAGCAAGAGCAGAAGTTCTACATTGCGGCGGGGCTTGGGGGCTCCATCTGTTTTCGTCATTTCACCACCTCGCAGTTCTGGGCGTTCTGTCCCGGCGAAACAGAAGGTGACTGGGTGGGCGCCGGTGTGGGTGCCGGCGACGCCGTGGGACTTGGGGCGGGGCCTGTTGCACCAGGAGTGCCTGAAGGCGCTGCGCCGGCTGGCGGTGAAGGGCACGCTTCAGAAGGTGACGTGGTCCCGGTTTCCTCCAGGTTCTTCACGATCCGCTGCGCATCATAGAGGTCACGCGCAGGTACGGTCTGGCGGACGCGCTGTTGGGAAAATTCAGGCAGGGAGGACATAGGGATCTCAGTTACCGCTTCGAGGGTGGAGAGCTGGATTGGGCCCAAGCGCTGGGAGACGCCGTTATAGATGGCCACGCGCTGGTCATACTCCCCGATGTAGTAGCGGGTTTGAGTCCAGGCGTACCCTAGCCAGAGACCAACGCCAAGTAAAACAAGGACAACCACGGCAACCGCCATGCTAAGCCACCGCCGCGGCCGATATGACGAGCGGTAATCCTCGTAGTCGTCTCGTGCCTGGTCGGATTTGTGGGTAAGGACAGTGGCAGCGCGACGGGCGACAGTACGCCCTGCAATGGATGGAATCGATCCAGTCTCAGCCGCAGTGGCAGCAGCTCCCACGAGTTCATGCGGCCTGCTGGCAAGTTCTTCCTTCAAGACCTCTGCTGAAAGGTGCTCTCCGAGGGCCGGATCAGTGTCGGCCCCGGGATCGTCTGACTCGTCATCACCGGCCTGTTCATTGCCAGGAGCTGCTCCCCCCGGAGGGCGGGAGCCGGCATCGGCGTCGTCGCGGTCCGGGAGGACTGCGCGGGTGGAGCCGGGGTTTGCAGGTGCGGATCCGGCGCTCCGCTGCGGCCCAGCATCCTCCGCGACGGTGGCCGAGATGGTCTCGGCCTTGGCGTCACCTGGCGGGACGATGTCGACGGCGGCGGTACTGACGTCGTCGAGCGTTTCCTCCGCTATTTCCAACATCACTACGGTGACGTTGTCCGGGGATCCTGCTTCGAGGGTCAGATCAACAAGGTTGTCCGCGCATTCGCGGAGGCTTTTTGTCTCGCGCACGGTTCGTTCAACAACGTGGCCTGCAACGTAGTTCAGCCCATCAGAGCAGAGCAGCCAGCGTTCTCCCGGCTGGACGTCCAAAGCATCAAGATCGAGTTCGGGGCTGGCGTCGACGTCGCCCAGCACGCGCATCAGGACGTTCTTGTGGGGGTGGGTTTCTGCTTCTTCGGGCTTCAGCCGGCCTTCATCGATCAACCGCTGGACGAAAGTGTGGTCGACGCTGACCTGTTCAAAGACACCATCGCGCAGCCTGTAGGCACGCGAATCACCGATGTGGGCGAAGTGCAGTTTGCCTTCCGCCAACAGCAAAGCCGTCACGGTGGTGCCCATACCGGCAAGCTTTGGATTCATGTGGACGAGTTCGGACAGCAGCGAGTTTGCCGTTTGGATCTCATCTGCCAGGACGGTGGTGGCGTCCTCCTCATAGGTGTCCTGATCAAGGTGGATCATGTCCAGCACGGTAGCCGCGGACGCTACGTCGCCTCCTGCGTGGCCGCCCATTCCGTCTGCCACAACAGCGAGATGGCGGCCCACGTAGGCGGAATCATCGTTTTTTGCCCGCACCCGACCGACATGCGAGCGGGCTGCGTAACGCATGATGAGGGGCCGCTTCGAGGCGATTGCCTTGTCTGCGGGAACGTCCGGGGCGGCCATGGTTATGGCCTCAATTCAATAACCGTCTTGCCGATTCTCACGGGGACGCCAATCTCAACCGGAAGAGCCCGGGTGAGTTGTTGGTCAGCCAGATATGTACCGTTGGTGGAGCCGAGGTCCTCGATGAACCAGCGGCTTCCTTGCGGGAACAGCCGTGCATGCCGGCCCGAGGCGTAGTCGTCCTCAAGAACCAGGGTTGCTTCCTGAGCGCGCCCCAACAGAATAGGGCTGGCCGCGAGGGGAATGGTGCGGCCCTTGAGCGGGCCCTCCGTGACTACCAGTTGCCGTGCCTGCTGCTTTACGGGTGGGGGTGTGGAGTCGGCCAGGTTCGGATTTCGACGGACCTGGCGTGCTGTGGGAACACCTGTCGCGGCCTTCTTGCCGATCATAAGATCACGACGCATTGCGGCGACGATGCTGAAGATAAGGACCCAGAGCAGCAGAAGAAAGCCGAAACGAAGGACTGTGATGGTCAGGTCACTAACATCATTCACGCGCGACCACCGGTGTTAGCGGGCAGGAGGCGAAAGACAATTTTGGTCCGTCCCATCGTGATGGTTGAGCCGTCGGTCAGTTCCACGCTACCTGCCACCTTGTGTCCGTTGACGTAACTGCCATTGGTTGACCCCAGGTCCACAGCTTCGGTTACGCCCCTGGTAGTGCGGACTTCCAGATGGCGGCGGGAAACGCCTGTGTCGTCGATGAGGATATCGGCTTCCGATGAACGGCCGAGCACAATTGAAGCTGCATTGAGGGAATAGCGCTGGCCGTCAATGTCCAGGACAGGCTGCATCCGGACGGGTTGCCGTGCTGGAGCTGCCGGAAGATTGTTGCGCGGAGGCGGCGGGGCAGCGGGTGCACCTGTGGACTTCTCCGTTTTAGAGCCGATCTCAAAGTCTCCCGCCCGCAGGGCGTCGTCGCGCTGGAAAGAAATCCGCACTGGACCCTGGAGCGTATACCCCTGGCTGCGAACATGCGCGATGACTACGTCACAGAGTTCCTCGGCGAGGGGCGTACCCCATTCCTGGGCCCTGACGAAGTCGTCGTCGCTGAGCTTGACGTCGAAAACGTTGGGGGCAAGCGTGCGTCCGGCGGCAATGGTGATGGCCTTGTGATCGACTTCGCGACGCAGGCGGCTCGCAATTTCCACAGGCTCCACTTGGGCCCGGGAACCGGTGGAGAAGACACCGCGGACGGCCTTTTCAATGCCGCGCTCGACTTTGTCCAGCAATCCCATGGTCCCTCTCCTTTCCTGACGGCTGCCGAGCAGCTCACGCACTTCGAACACAGTTGACAACGCACAAGTTCATACCCGGAGGGCATGCAGGGCGCAGGCACTCCTACATCAGATACTACTGGGCACGGCTGTGAATGACCTTAATCCACAACGCCCACACCGCCAGAATAGTTCGTCCCGGCCATGCATGGAGACTCTTGGGGAGCACGTCACCGGACTTTCGACGGCGGTGCTGGCGCAAGGTACCCCGGTGAACGGTAAGGAGGCGATTCGCGTTTTACCGGGATCGTCCGTTATGCTTGATCTCGCTGCTTTTACGCAGGTGATGGTCCTGATATTGGACAGTCAACCGCTGAAAGAAGTTGCGCGCGAGTGGCGGAACGGCAGACGCGCTGGCTTCAGGTGCCAGTGTCCGAAAGGGCGTGGGGGTTCAAATCCCCCCTCGCGCACGCAAATAAGAACCCCGGTCTTAGGACCGGGGTTCTTTGCGTTTAGCCTGATTCCGGGTTGGGACCTGGCTCGAATCAGGCGGTCGCACCGCGCTGGGAGGCGACCAACCGGCGTCGCGAGTTCACCAGGTGGTTGCGCATTGCTGCAGCAGCACCGGGCTCATCCTGCTCAGCAATGGCCGCATAGATGGACCTGTGCTCCTGTGTCACCTGCTCAAAGTGGTCACGGGCAAAATCTTCGGCTCCAGTGACCAGCCTTGTTCGCGGCATGGCGATCATGGTCTGGCCCAGGTTGGTTAGGCACTCGGAGTAATAGGGATTGCCCGTTGCTGCTGCGATGGCCCGATGGAAGCCGTAGTCGGATTTCATGGCATGGGCGGGATGACCTGAATTGGATATGAATTCTTCGAGTGAACCCTGAACAGCCTTCAGTTGACGCTCACTCCGGTTCTTGGCTGCAAGGGCCGCGCTTTCACTTTCTACCCCCATCCGGAACTCGAGCAGATGCAGTCGGTCCTCCAACGTGGCCACAGGCCGGCTGCCAGGGGTAGCGGACGGCCCCGCGATTGGAGGCGTCAGGACAAAACTGCCACGCCCGCGTTCGGTCTCCACCAGTCCCTCGGCCTGGAGCCGGGTCAAGGCGGACCGCACCACAGTCCTGCTCACACCGAACTCGCCGATCAGTGTGTTTTCGCTTGGCAGTTTATCTCCGGGCTGAATTGTCCCCTCGACAATGCGGTTCCGTAGGTCCGCTGCGAGATCGGCGGTCAGGTTTCGGCTCATGAACCCAAGATTACGCGCCAACTTCCACCGAATCGGTGGTCCAGGCACGTGCCTGGTCGCTCAGGGTAACGCCGAGGCCGGGACGGTCGGGAACCAGCATTCTGCCGTTTTTGGTCTCAAGGCGTTCATTGAAGAGCGGATCCAGCCAGTCGAAGTGTTCAACCCAGGGCTCAACCGGATAGGCCGCCGCCAGGTGGAGGTGGATCTCCATGGCAAAGTGCGGGGCCAGCCCAAGTCCGCGTTCGTCTGCGAGGGCAGCAAGGCGCAGGAACTGGGTGATGCCCCCTACCCGGGGAGCGTCGGGTTGGATGATGTCACAGCCGTTGGCGGTCATCAGCGCTTTGTGTTCAGCCACTGAGGCCAGCATTTCGCCTGTTGCGATGGGCGTGTCCAAGGCCTGGGCGAGTTGGGCATGTCCTTGGAAGTCGTAGGCATCAAGAGGTTCTTCGATCCAGACCAGATCGAATTCCTCCAGCCGCCTGCCCATCCGCAAGGCGGTGGCTCGGTCCCATTGCTGGTTGGCATCCACCATAAGCGGGACGTCCCAGCCCAGGTGGTCACGGACTCCTGCAACGCGGCGCAGATCTTCTGCAGAATCCGGAAGTCCGACCTTGATCTTGATGCCCCCTATTCCTTCCTCGAGCGACTGGGTTGCCCGGGCCTTGACCTCGTCAAGGGTGGCGTTGAGGAACCCTCCTGACGTGTTGTAGGTCCGCACCGAGTCACGGTAGGAGCCCAGGAGCTTGGCAAGGGGCAATCCTGCGCGCTTGGCCTTGAGGTCGTAGAGCGCGACGTCGATCGCGGCCAGTGCTTGGGTGGCCACTCCGGAGCGGCCCACCGAAGCGCCTGCCCAAAGCAACTTGGTATAGATCCTGCCGATGTCGTTGGGGTCCTCACCGATGACTCCCTGCACAACTTCCTTGGCGTGCGCATACTGGGCAGGGCCCCCGGCACGCTTGGAATAGCTGAAGCCGAAACCGGTGTGGCCCTGTTCAGTCAGTACTTCGGCGAACAGGAAAACCACTTCTGTCATGGGCTTCTGCCGTCCGGTAAATACTTTGGCGTCACTGATCGGAACTGCCAATGGCAGGCTGGCCGTCGAAAGTTTGACGTGACGGATGAGATCGATGCTGCTCATGGTTCTCCCTTGGCGCTGAAGTGCAGGCGGCGTTGCCTAGTACTTATAGTACAAGCATAAGACTTGTAACATAAGTTATTCCGCGTTTCTTTGCTTCGATTCACCCATACGCCCGCACAGTGCTTACCGGCGCAGCGCTCCAAGCCCGCTGATCAGCGCATCGAGACCCAGCGTGAAGGCCACATCGGCGGGTCTTTCATGGCTTAACCGCGCCAGACTCTCCACTGCGCCAGCGAAATTAGGAGTGCTGCCAGCCATGTCCCCGGGATTGAAGATGTCTGCGGGTGCAGTGACGTCATAGGCCGAGCCGAAGATGAATGATTCCAAAGCGACGATGGCCGGGATGATTTGTTCCGATGGGAAGCCGGCGTTGCTGAACCCTGCGCTTACCGTTTCATACATTGCCAGGGTCTGCGGGGCATCCGTCACTGGCAGCACTGCGATGACCGGAATCAGGGGTGTGTGCCGCGCGAAAACATCACGGTAGCTCCATGCCCACTGCCGCACGGCTTCTTCCCATCGCTCCTTGCCAAAAGATGAGACATCCACCAGGGCCGCAAGGTGATCCTCCACGAGCAGCAGTACGTCGTCCTTGGAGGTGACGTGGTTATAAAGGGCGGAGGGCGCGACATTCAAAGAGCGGGCCAGCGCGGCCATTGTCAGGCCGTCGTAGCCGTTTTTTTCGATCAGCTTCAGCGCCGCGGCCGTAATTCCCGCCTTGTCCAGAACGGCCGACGAGGGTCGACCGGCTCTGCGGCGCTCTACTACTGCCGGCAGGGGAGCCTCTCCGGAGGCGCGCGTGGATGCCGGCATTACTGACCTTTCTCGGGAGGGTTTCCCAGCATTATTCCATCCGCTCCCTTCCGGGGCGCGCCGGAACGCGCTATAGTTCGTTTAAATGAATGGCATTCATTTAGTGGCCCGCATCACCTTGCGGGCATAGAAAGGGACATCATGCTGGAACTTGATCGCGACGTCGTCGTCGTGGGCGCGGGACCATCGGGACTTACCGCGGCCCGTGAACTAAAAAAAGCCGGCCTCAGTGTCGCTGTACTGGAAGCCAGGGACCGCGTGGGCGGCCGCACCTGGACCGACACAGTTGATGGAGCCATGCTGGAAATCGGCGGGCAATGGGTTTCTCCTGACCAATCGGCACTCATGGAGCTGCTGGACGAGCTGGGCCTTTCCCTCTATTCCCGTTACAGGAGCGGCGATTCCATCTATATGGGCGCCGATGGTAAAAGTCACAGGTACACGGGCGGATCGTTCCCCGTGGGGGAAACCACGGCAGCGGAAATGGACAAGCTAATTGCCCTCCTGGATGGGCTTGCAGCAGAGATTGGCGCAAAAGAGCCCTGGGCCCACCCGAAGGCACGCGAACTGGACACCATCTCGTTCCACCATTGGCTTCGCCGCCATTCTGCCGACGAGGAGGCCTGCAACAATATAGGTCTGTTCATCGCCGGCGGGATGCTCACTAAGCCTGCCCACGCCTTTTCGGCACTGCAGGCTGTCCTGATGGCGGCGTCCGCCGGGTCATTCAGCCACCTGACCGACGAGGACTTCATCCTCGACAAGCGGGTTATCGGCGGGATGCAGCAGGTGTCCCTGTTGCAGGCAGCGGAACTGGGGGACGACGTCGTACTTAACAGTCCGGTGCGCACTATCAACTGGGCCGAAGTCAGCAACCCCGGGACACCGGATGTCAACGCCAGCCACCGCGTCACGGTCCTTTCCGAGCGCGCCACTGTCAGGGCGCGGTTCGTAATTATGGCCGTGCCGCCGAACCTTTACTCCCGCGTCTCCTTTAATCCGCCGCTTCCCCGCCGTCAGCACCAGATGCACCAGCACCAGTCTCTGGGCCTGGTGATCAAGGTTCACGCGGTGTATCCGACGCCGTTCTGGCGGGAGCAAGGTTTGTCCGGAACATGCTTCAGTGCTGGCTCCCTGGTGCAGGAGGTCTACGACAACACCAACTATGGGGACACGCGCGGCACGCTCGTTGGCTTCATCTCCGACGAGAAAGCTGATGCCGTCTTTGAACTCAGCGAGGCGGACCGTCGTCAGGCGGTTCTGGAATCTATTGCCGGATTCCTGGGTGACAATGCGCTGGAGCCAGAGGTGTACTACGAATCCGATTGGGGCTCCGAGGAGTGGACGCGGGGCGCTTATGCCTCGAGTTATGACCTCGGCGGGTTGCATCGCTACGGCAAAGATCAGCATGCCCCCGTCGGTCCGATCTTCTGGTCCTCTTCGGACCTTGCTGCCGAGGGCTACCAGCACGTCGACGGAGCTGTCCGAATGGGTCAGTTGACGGCTGCACGGATTATCGAGGCGACCCGGGTCAGCGCGTGTCCTCCGGCGGCAGGCAAAATCACCGTTCCGGCATAGCCTCCCGCCGTCGCCGACACCCTCTTAACTGTCGCCGACCCTAACTACGGGACAGTGCCGAGTCGATCAGCACTTCGGCAGCCGCACGGGCTTGGCTTGCCGGCTCGGCACTGCCGGAGATGGCCGCGGTGGTCTGAGCCCCCTCGGCGAGAATGGCGAGCTGAGGGGCCAGGGCGGGCGGCGCCCCCATCTCTTCCGTGAGCCCTGAAAGGAACTTCTGGAAATCATCCTTGTGGTTCCGCACGATTTCTGCGACGCGGGGCGACGTGCCTCCGAGCTCTCCAAATGAGTTGATGAAGGCACACCCCCGAAAGTCCTCCTGGGTGAACCAGGAGGCAAGGAAGTCGTAGACGGCGAGGAGGCGCTCCCGGGGTTGGGTCTCGCGGGCCACGGCTGATGCCACCCCCTCCGTCCATTTGCGGTGGCGGCCCAGCAGGACCTGCTCAACGATCGCGTCTTTTGAAGGAAACAGCCGGTACAGCCGCTTGAGCGAGATTCCGGAAGCGGCCCGTAGCTCATCCATCCCGACGCCCTGAACGCCTTTGGCGTAGAACAAGCGGTCCGCCGCCTCAAGGGCAGCCTCGCGCAAGGCCGCATCATCAGCTGAGCCGGAAGACCCCTTCGTCAGTGGTGCACTCGAATCTGCCACCGGATTTCCTCACTTCTACAGCTTGACTTGCGTGGATAACGATCGTTCTCTATAGTAGTCCATATCACCGGAGAACGCTCGTTCTCTGCAGTCGAAAGGAACATCCCATGGCTTTCATTACGGTTGGAACAGAAAACAGCACTGACATTGAGCTCTACTACGAGGACCACGGTGCAGGTCAGCCTGTAGTGCTGATCCACGGGTACCCGCTGGACGGCCATTCCTGGGAGAAGCAGAGCGCGGCCTTGCTCAATGCCGGCTACCGCGTCATCACCTATGACCGCCGGGGTTTTGGACGTTCAAGCCAGCCCGCCGCCGGCTACGACTACGACACCTTCGCAGCCGATCTGAACGTGCTGCTGGAAACCCTCGACCTCCGAGACGCCGTCCTGGTCGGCTTCTCCATGGGAACGGGCGAGGTAGGGCGTTACCTGGGCACGTATGGGTCCGGCCGCATTGCGAAGGCAGCTTTCCTCGCGTCCCTGGAGCCCTTCCTGCTGCTGACGGAAGACAATCCCGGAGGCGTCCCGCAGGAAGTCTTCGACGGAATTCTTGAGGCCGTCACCACCGACCGCTATGCCTACTTCTCCGACTTCTACAAAAATTTCTACAACACGGAGGAGAACCTGGGAAACAGGTTGTCGGAGGAGGCCCTGCGCAACAGCTGGAATGTGGCTGCCGGCGCTTCCTGGTACGCCTCGAGTGCTGCTGTCCCCACCTGGACCACAGATTTCAGGGCTGACATCCCGAAGATCGATGTTCCAGCGCTCATTCTGCACGGAACCGCGGACAACATTCTCCCCATCGACGCTACCGGACGGGCGTTCTACAAGGCACTGCCCGCGGCGGACTATGTGGAGATCGAGGGCGCTCCGCATGGACTGCTGTGGACCCATGCTGAGGAAGTGAACGAGGCCTTGCTGGCCTTCCTCGCAAAGTAGATTCCCGGGGGAATCAGGTCAGGTAGATTCCCAGTTGGGCATCCCGGCTCCAGCCGCGATGCCCAACTCCGGAAATCCTTGACGAGATGGAATCTTCCCTAGATAGTGCGGGGAGCGCGGGCCAGGTTGGCGGCAAGTTCGTCCGCATTCTGCCGGACAACGTAAGCAGGCCGGTCCCGCTCCACCCGCCAGCTGTCGGACAGCGGGCCAATGTTCACGGTGTCGAAGCCAAACTCGTTGTATAGCCGGCTGACCAGTTCAACGGCTTCCGGATAGTCGCTGGAGGTGGCGAGTGCCCGCCTGTCAGGGGCGCCGGCTGGCGCGCCGGTGGTGGTGATGTCCTTGGCCATGATGTGGTTGAAGCCCTTGGCTACCTTGGATTCGGCCAGGTGCTCCTGCAGCAGCCCTGAGGTTGTTGCCTCCCCGTTGTCCAAGGCTGGAATCCGGCCATCACGCTCAAAGTAGTAGTTGTTGGTGTCCACAACAATTTTTCCCGCCAGCGGTTCTGCCGGGATGTCCTTGTAGCTCTTCAGGGGGACGGTGACGACGGCGAAATCACCGGCGGCAGCCGCCTCCTCGGGGGTCGCGGCTTTGGCTCTGGGGCCCAACTCGTTCACGAGTTCAGCCAGCGTTTCAGGTCCCCGTGAGTTGCTGATGACCACGTCGTAATCAAGTTCAACAGCCTTGCGGGCGATCTGGCTTCCAATGTGTCCTGCACCGATGATTCCTATTGTTGTCATGCTCGGGCCAACTGAGCGGTACCCCGGATTATTTCCTTGGATCCTCCCTGTGCTCGCGTTCACAGGCCTGCTGGCCAGGCGTAGCCTTGGCACCATGCGACTGAAAATGTGCAGCATCCATGTGAAGGATCCGGCAGCTGCCCACGAGTTTTACACCCGCATCCTGGGCTTCGAAACGATGATGGCCATGCCTGAATACAACCTCTACATCGTGAAGGATCCGGACAGTAGCGGGGATTCCGGCCAGGGAGGAGTAGGCCTTCTGCTGGAACCCAGCGACAATCCCATTGGCGCTGCATACATGAACGGCCTGCACGATTCAGGGATGCCTGCCATAGTCCTTGGGGTTCCGGACGTCCGGGCTGAGTACAAGAGGCTCTCAGCGCAGGGCGTAATTTTCCAGTCCGAGCCAACGGATGGTGCTCAGGGGATTTCGGTTGTGCTGGATGACGGGTGCGGAAATTACGTACAGCTTCACCAGGACTGAAAAGGACGTCCTATTCCAACGTTTCAGGGGCCTCATTAAAGATTGTTGAACAATCTGGGAAAATAGGGCATGATGGTGATGTAGCCAACCTGAGACGAGGGTCACAATGCCTTTCATCGATCTGAACAGCGACGTCGGAGAGTCCTTCGGTAACTGGACCATGGGCGAGGACGCCGCCGTTTTCCGCCACGTTTCCAGTGCCAACGTGGCCTGCGGCTTCCATGCCGGTGACCCAAGCACCATTGCGCAGACGTGTCGCGACGCCGTTGCCGCAGGTGTCACCATCGGAGCCCACGTGGGGTACCGGGACCTGGCCGGCTTCGGACGTCGGTTCCTGGACTGCTCTGCCACAGAACTCGCGGATGACGTCCTCTATCAGCTCGGAGCCCTGCAGGCCCTCGCCAAGGCGGCTGGTTCGGACGTTAAATACGTCAAACCCCATGGCGCGCTGTACAACACGATCGTCCATCACGAGGTCCACGCCCAAGCGGTGGTGGACGCGGTCCATGCGTTCAGCCCCGGGCTGCCGCTGCTCCTTCTCCCCGGCTCGCTGGCCTTGCGCAAGGCAGAGTCACGTGGCTTGCGTGCCCTTTCGGAGGCTTTTGCTGACCGTGCTTACAAACCCGACGGCACCCTTGTGTCCCGCCGGGAAGAAGGCGCTGTACTGCATGACGACGACGAGATCACCCGGAACATGGTCCGGCTCGCAACGGAGGGCAAGATCGTTGCCCGGGACGGCTCCATCCTGGACGTTCGGGCCGACAGCATCTGCGTCCACGGCGACACGCCGGGGGCTGTAGCCATGGCCGGCGCCGTCCGTGCCGGACTGGAATCAGCAGGCGTCGCCGTCCGGAGCTTTGCATGAGCATTACCGGGATCCGCTGGGCCGGCCCGAGGGCCTTGCTGGTGGAATTGACCGACCTTGCGTCCGTGCTTGCCTTTCACCACCAGCTGCAGGAGCAACCGTTCCCCGGACAACTCGACGCCGTCGCTGCCGCCGCCACGGTCCTGGTGAAATTCGCAACGCATCCCCAAGCTCTTGAAGCACGCGCCGTCGTCGGAAATCTTGACGTGGATGAACTCCACCAGGAAGGCGGACGCGAAGTCACCGTTGAGGTGGTGTACGACGGCGAGGACCTAGCTGAGGTGGGCAGGCTCACCGGACTTGGCGTGGACGGCGTCGTAACCGCCCACACCAGTCAGATCTGGACCGCCGCTTTCGGCGGCTTCGCCCCCGGATTCACCTACCTCGTGGGTGAGAACAGCAGTCTCACCGTCCCCCGCCGGACGTCACCGCGCACGACGGTTCCCGCCGGGGCAGTAGCTCTGGGCGGAGAGTTCTCAGCGGTGTATCCGCGGCAATCACCCGGCGGGTGGCAGCTAATCGGCCGCACGTCGGCGGTTCTCTGGAATCTCGGCCGCGAGCAGCCCGCCCTCATCCGGCCGGGGGACAAGGTCCGGTATGTGGCTGTGGGGGCTTCGCAAGCGGGCCTGGCACCGAGGGCTGCTTCCGGCACCCCGGCCATGAAGGGCCCGGTTCATGAGCTGGTGAATGGCCTCGCCGTGGAGTCGCCGGGGTTGCAGTCATTGGTGCAGGATCTGGGCCGTCCTGGGCTTGGTGATCTGGGCGTTTCGGCATCCGGGGCAGCCGACCAGCGATCAGCCCGCCAAGCCAACAGGCTGGTGGGCAACGAACCCGGCGCCGCCGTCGTCGAGAACCTCCTCGGCGGGCTCACGCTGAGGGCGCAGGGCGACCAGGTGTTGGCGACGGCAGGAGCGACGGTCCCTCTCGAGATCCGCTCGCCGGATGGTGTTGCCTTACGCCGCCCCATGGGTAGCTCTCCCTTCGCATTGCTGGACGGCGAAAGCCTCGCGCTAGGGACACCCACAGCTGGACTCCGGTGCTATCTGGCAGCCCGGGGAGGCATTGATGTTCCGCCGGTGCTCGGCAGCCGCTCAACTGACTCAATGTCGGGGGTTGGCCCGCCGCCGCTGGCGGCCGGAAGCCTGCTGCCGGTGGCGCCTGTTGAGGGTCTCCGCCCCGTGGGTCATCCGGAACCCTCCACCCTCCAACCAGGATCGGACGCCGCTGACCTCCGCGTGACCCTCGGACCCCGTGATGACTGGTTCACGGACCAGGCATTGCACGCTCTTTCAGGCCAGGAGTGGCACGTGACGGAGCAGTCGAACCGGATCGGTGTCCGGCTTGTTCCGGACGCAGGCACAGGTGTGTCCCTGGCCCGGAGTCGCGAGGGTGAGCTGGCCAGTGAGGGCGCCGTAGCAGGGGCCCTTCAGGTTCCCCCCAGCGGCAATCCGGTTCTGTTCCTCGCGGATCATCCGGTGACCGGCGGCTATCCGGTGATCGCCGTAGTTGTCCCCGAAGACCTTCCGACGGCGGCGCAGTTGCCGCCGGGCCACAGGGTCCGATTCACCGTAGTAGATCCGTCCACGCTGGAACCCCTGGAGCCAGCTGTCCCGCTTCACCATCAAGCCCCCGCTGCGCGCGGTGCAATTTCCGAAGGAATCCCCTCATGAAAAAGGTCCTCATCGCCAACCGTGGCGAGATTGCCGTGCGGATTGCCCGTGCCTGCTCGGATGCCGGCTTGGAGTCTGTCGCCGTCTATTCAGATCCCGACGCCGACGCCCTCCACGTGCGTTTGGCGGACGAGGCCTATGCGCTGGACGGGTCCTCGGGTGCTGAGACGTACTTGGATATGGCCAAACTGATTGCAGTGGCACGCCGTGCCGGGGCCGACGCCGTTCATCCCGGTTACGGCTTCCTTTCCGAGAATGCCGACTTCGCGCAGGCCATCATGGATGCTGGGCTCACATGGATTGGTCCCACACCGCAGTCCATTCGCGAATTGGGCAACAAGGTAACGGCCCGCGACATCGCTGTACGGGCCGGCGCCCCCTTGGTTCCCGGCAGTGACGGTCCGGTGGCCAACGCCGGCGAGGTACTGGCGTTCGCCCAGGAGTATGGCCTTCCGGTAGCCATCAAGGCAGCGTTCGGCGGCGGCGGGCGCGGACTAAAGGTTGCCCGGCGACTCGAAGACATTGAGGATGCCTTCGAATCGGCTGTCCGTGAATCCACCGTGGCGTTTGGCAGGGGGGAGTGCTTCGTGGAGCGCTTCCTTGACCAGCCCCGGCACGTTGAAGCCCAGATCCTGGCGGACATCCACGGCAACGTGGTGGTCCTGGGGACACGGGACTGCTCGCTGCAGCGTCGCAACCAGAAGCTTGTCGAGGAAGCCCCGGCGCCTTTCCTTACCCCGGAGCAGCGCGCCCAGATCCATGCCTCCGCGAAGGCAATTTGCCGCGAGGCCAACTACCACGGCGCCGGAACGGTGGAATATCTCGTGGGCAAGGATGGCATCATCTCCTTCCTGGAGGTGAACACCCGGCTTCAGGTGGAGCATCCTGTGACGGAGGAAACTTCGGGCGTGGACCTGGTTCGTGAACAGTTCCGCATCGCTTCAGGCGGCGTCTTGCCTTTCACCGAGGATCCTGATCCCCGCGGACATGCTTTTGAGTTCAGGCTCAACGCTGAAGACCCAGCGCGCGGGTTCCTGCCCGGGCCAGGAACCGTAGACATCTTCGAGCCACCAACCGGCCCCGGCATCCGCGTTGATACCGGAGTCCGTTCCGGATCAGTGGTACCCGGCGACTACGACTCGCTGATGGCAAAACTGATCGTCCACGGTGAGGACCGTCCCCAGGCACTGCGCCGGGCACGGGCCGCCCTCGATGAGATGCAGATCAAGGGGCTGCCGACGGTGCTGCCCTTCCACCGCGCCGTGGTACGTCACCCGGATTTCATCGCAGAAGAGCGCCTGGGCGTCCACACAACCTGGATTGAAAATGAATTCGCCGAAACCCTCGCAGCCTCAACTGAGATCGCCCGTACTGCGCCCGGCGCCGCCCGCAGCACCATTACCGTGGAACTGGACGGTAAAGCTGTGCAGCTTGGTTTACCCGCCCGGCTCTATGAGGCACTTCTCAGCGGGGGCGGCGGATCTGCTGGGAATGCGAGTGCGGGTCTTAACCCCGGCTCCTCAGGAGCCGACGACGCCAGTCTCACCTCGCCCATGTCCGGCTCCTTGGTGAAGTGGCTGGTGGAGTCTGGTGATGCCGTGGAAGCCGGGCAGCCGGTGGCGGTTCTGGAGGCCATGAAAATGGAAACCACTGTTATTGCCCACCGTGCAGGGATTGTGGCGAGAGGCCCGCAGGAGGCGGGTACCGCCGTCGGGAGCGGAGAGGTCCTCGCGAAGATCGGCTGACGGCTTACAGTGCGTGCCGTGCGCTGACTAACTGATGTCATACGGAAGGGCGGGCATTCGCCCGCCCTTCCGTATGACCATTCCCACAGACCAGGAAAAGCTCTTATAAGTCAGTGGGCCCCCGAGTCAGACGCGGCTTCTGCGGCCGGCAACCGCACCGTAGATAGCGAGAACTATGACGGCGCCGAGAATGGCCAACAGCCAAGTCCGGAGATCAAAGAACTCGCCAAGACCTCCACCAAAAATCAGCGAACCGATCCATCCGCCGAGTATTGCTCCGACAACACCCAAAACGAGTGTGACGACCCATCCTCCGCCTTGCCGGCCCGGAAGGATGGCTTTAGCAATTGCTCCAGCAATGAGACCGAGCAGGAGAAATCCGAGAATTCCCATGACTGCACTTCCCTTTCATAATGGCAATGCCGACGGGTATCGGCCCATGACATGAGTTAATCAGCATCCTTACTATCCTGCAAGCATTTTGTTTCATGACTTCTTGGCCGGCGGTTCGGTGCGGACACACGAAAGCGGCGACTGGGCTATCCGGGGGGACATGATCCAATCGCCGCTTTTGTGTTCCCGGATCGAGGCCGGGAAGCCTTGGGTACCGGTTCTTTCGAGTGTTCTTGTTACGTGTCTTGGGCGGGTGCTACGGCCTAGGCCGTAGCACCCGCACCCCCACTATGCCTTGCGGCGGCGGGAGACCAAGGTCAGTGCCAGTCCTCCAAGGAGGAGCACACCGGCCACACCTGCTGCGATGAGCGCAACTCCACCGGTGTTAGCCAGGGAGCTCCCAGTGTTTGCCAGCGGAGCACCGGCATCTTTCTTAGTGACAGGAGTTTCGGTTGAATCCTCCGGGGAGAGTGCAACGCCTCCAAGACCCAAGGCCTTGGCACTGGCCACATTCTCGATGGGGTTGCCGGATGCGACGTCTGCTGCCTGCACCTTGTACTCTGCCGTGCAGATGATCGACTCACCAGGAGCCACTGTGGTGGCAGGGCAGGTGACGGTGACGCCCGCGGTGGTCAGGCGGGGATCATCAATCTCAAGACCCGTCAGCGTAGTGGTGCCTGTGTTGGTAGCCGTGAACGTGTACTGAATGACTTCCCCGGCGTCGGCCACGCCGTCACCGTCCCCGTCGCGCAGGGTGTTGTCCTTCTCAAGCTTGAGGGCCTGAACCACGCGCGCCGGGGTGGAGGTGGTATCCGGAACGGAAACCACGGGTGCCATACCTGCCGGCGGTGTGCCTGCAGCGGTAGCCACGTTGTCTACGGAGCCGGCATCAATATCGGCCTGGGTAACTACATACTCCTCGACTGCGGAGCAAGAAGTAGACGCTCCAGGTGCAAGGACAGTTTCCGAGCAGGTCACAGCACCAGCCTTCGGATCATCAACCCGGACGTCCTTGAGGGTCACGTTGCCTGTGTTGGTCACCGTGAAGGTGTAGCTGATCTCCTCGTTCAGGTCGGCCAGCTTGTTGCCGTCACCATCGAGCAGTTCAGCGTTCTTCTCGATCAGCAGTTCAGCGGAGCGTGCAATCTCCGTTGTGGTTGAGTCCTCATTTGAGACAGTGGGCTCGTCGTCGGGATCGGTTCCCGCTGCGGTTGCAACGTTAACAACCTTGCCAGCGTCAACGTCAGCCTGCGTGATCACATATACCTCATCGGCCGAGCAGTCGGTTGACTCGCCTACTCCGAGATCAACGTCCTCGCAGGTAACGGCCCCGGCAAGGGGGTCCTCGACCGCGATCTCGCGGACTGGAACATTGCCGTCGTTGGTCACGAGGAACGTGAACTGGATCGTATCGCCGGCGTCAACGGTGTCATTGCTGTTGACGTCGACAGGGTCTCCTGCTGTTTTCTCAAGAGTCAACACAGGCGCCTGTTCGGTGACGGGCGTGTTGGTTGAATCCGGATCAGATTCCACGGGAATCCGATCCGGGTCAGTGCCGGTGGCACGTGCCGTGTTGGCGACAACGTTTGCCACCTCATCTGCTGCGGTAATGGTGTATACCGCTTCAGCTGCACAGTCGGTGAAGACTGTCGGAGCCAATGCCGTCGCTTGGCAAAGGACTGATCCGACGAGCGGATCCACCACTGCGATGGAGCCGACAGGTACATTTCCGTCATTGGTAACGCGGAAGGTGTACTGGATGGTGTCTCCCGCGTCGGTGATGCCGGAGTTGTTGACATCCGTCGGAGTCCCTGCTGTTTTCTCGATCAGGAGGGACGGGTTCGGCAGTGTAACGTCCGTGGTGGTGGAATCCGGATCGGAAGTCACGGTGCCGCCGTCGGGATCAGTACCAGTGCTGGTGGCGGTGTTATCCACTGAACCGGCAATTTCGTCTGCTTCGGTCACTACGTAGAGTGCGTCAGCGACGCATTCCGCCGTTTCCCCGACGCCCAGCGTGATCGGGTCTCCCACCGCCATGGGGCCAACTCCATCAGCGAGGGTGGGTGTGACCGTGCACGTGACGTTGCCAACCAGGGGATCATTGACCACGACGTTCCGGACGGGAACGTTTCCGGTGTTGGTGACTGTGAACGTGTACCGGATGGTGTCACCGGCGTCGGTGATGCCGGAGTTGTTGACATCCACCGGTGCTTCGGCAGTCTTTTCGATTACCAGGGATGGAGCCGGAACCGTCACGGGAGTGGACGTGCTGTCCTCTTCCGAGTTCACCGGGCCGTTGTCAGGGTCAGTGCCGGACGCTGTGGCCGTGTTGTTCACTGAACCGGCGGTCTCGTCGGCCTCCGTCACTACATACAGCTTGTCTGCGACGCAATCGGTAAATGCGGTGGCGAGCAGCGTGGTGCTTGCACAGGTGACACTGCCGATCAACGGGTCATTGACGACGGCGTCGTGGATTGTCACGTTGCCCGAGTTGGTGACCCTGAAGGTGTACTGGATGGTGTCGCCGGCGTCCGTGATTCCTGAGCTGTTAAGATCCGCCGGTACTCCCGCGGTCTTCTCAATGGTCAGTGCCGGACGCGGGACGATGACCTCGGTGGTGGTCTCGTCCGGGTTGGACACCACAGGATCGCCGTCGGGATCTGTCCCCTCAGCAGTGGCGGTGTTGTCTACTGAGCCCCTCGCCTCGTCGGCCTCGGTGACTACGTAAACAGCAGACGCTGCACAGTCCGTGAACTGTGCGGGCGCCAATGTTGTCTGCCCGCAATTAACCCCGATTGCCGGGTCAAGTCCACTGAGCAGTCCGTCGTTGATGACCAGGTCAGCCACGGGAACGTTTCCGTTGTTGGTGACCCTGAAGGTGTACTGGATGGTGTCGCCTGCATCGGTGATTCCGGAAGCATTCACGTCCACCGGAACGCCGGCGGTCTTGTCGATCACCAGCAGGTTCTGCTGAGCGGTGACAACTGTGTTCGTGCTGTCGGGGTTCGATGCAACAGGAGCGTTGCCCGGGTCGACGCCGTTGGCGGTAGCGGTGTTTACCACTTCGCCTGCCGTTTCGTCCGCCGCGGTAATCGTGTACGGCAGGCCGGCAGCGCAGGTGGTGGAAGCTCCCGGTGCCAGTGCTGTTGCCGCGCAGGTAACTGCAATTGCCGGGTTCTGGCCAGCCAAAAGGTTATCGGCAATGGACAGGTTGGTGATCGGCAGATTTCCGCTGTTCGTGACTGCGAACGTGTACTGCACGGTATCGCCGGCATCGGTGATTCCGGAGTTGTTGACGTCTGAAGGTGTTCCGGCTTCCTTATCCAGGAGAAGGGAGGGTGCCCGCTCGATCAGGGTGGTGGTTGTGTCTTCGTCCGTTGCCGGTGGGAGTCCTGCGACGGTTCCGGTGGCGGACGCATTGTTTACTACCTCGCCGGCGTTGACGTCGCTCTGCGAAATTGTGTACGGATCTGCCGTACAGGTTGTTGTGGCGCCAACCGCCAGTGGACCGGGAGGGCATGTCACCGCGCCAACCAATGGGTCGGTTACGGTCACAGTCTCAAGCGGAACCGTGCCTGTGTTGGTCACATCGAAGGTGTACGTCACTGTTGAACCGGCTGTGTTACCTGTGGCGGCGCCGGCCTGCTTGTCCAACGTGAGACCGGTGACTTGGGCCGCGTTGGTGAACGTGCAGACTACGGCTACACCGGCCGCCCCCGCATCCGGCATCGTGAATTCGCCGGTGGTTCCTTGTCCGGTGGCGATAGTACCGCCGGTGTTTTCGTTGAGGCACGTCCAGCTCGAAGCATAACCGAACGCCGTCGGGCTGCTCGGTGCGGTTCCTGCTCCGCTTTCGGAAATCGTGTAAGTGGTGCCTGCGCGGCCAAAGACCGGCCCGGCGATTTCAGCCGGTTCATCCTGAAGCCCTGAATCCGTGCCTGCGGTGGTTCCATCAATGCCGGCGGGGAGTCCGCCGCCGGCGAGAGTGACTACTACCTGGTCAGTCGCTGCGATCCGACCTGCTGGAAAATCCTTTTGGACCGAGATTGTGTTCGGAGTTGAGCAGGATGCGAGGTCTACGGATCCGGTTTCGGAGAAGGGTTGGGTGCTTGTAATGGCGCCTGTGACGGGATCTACCTGCCGCAGGGTGTTGGAGCTGCCCAGGTAGAGCATTCCGTCTCCGCCAAAAGCGATACCGTTGACCGGCTGCGGGGTGGCGACGGAAACCATCTCACTGCCGGTGACCGTGATAGGTGCTCCTGGCGACGTCGGAAGTTGCTGGTCGATGACCGTGAGAATACTTTCAACCGTGCCACCACCAACTACGTAAAGTCGTCCCTGGCGATCGAATGCCCAGTCCCCGTTAGCCCCGGCATTGGGAATGGCACCAGTGGCTACGAGCCCTATCGAGGTATTGGTTGTTGTGTTGAATCCGTATATCTGGATGCTGCCGCCGCTGAATCCGCCGTAGTAGTAAAACCCGGTGGCGGGATCGATTGCACCATGCGTGACTGGGGTTCCGGCCTCACCGGCGCCCAGAGCGACAGTGGCCTCAGTGGACCTGTCGAGGCGGTAGATTGTACGACCCGTTCCGGTGTTGTCAGGAAGCACGCCGAAGGCCGCGCTGCCATCTGCAGCGACACCGAGCCCGTTAAGGTTGGCGGTTGCTCCGCTGATGTTGAATGAGCCAACGCTGCTCTGGGTGCCGGTGGCAGTGTCCACGAACCAGAGGTTGCGCTCGCCGGCGCCCTGGATCGAGTAGACGGACTCGCACGTGAGCGGGACGGCAGCTACGGCAGGAGTTGGCACGTTCAGGCCAATGCCCCCCACCGCGAGAATCCCAGCAATTAGTGCGCTGCTCGTGAGTATTCCTACGCCTCGTCTGACTGCGCGGACTGGCCTGGTTTTTGTTTTTGCCGGATCGGCATGTGGGCGTCTTTTATACAACGGTCTACCCCCTGTAGATCGTTCGGGGCCAGACTTTGACCCGCGTGTTGTACGGGTCGCTGCAGTTGCAAGTGTGCTCTTGATGCTTCCCCCACCGTAAATAGTTAGGGGATCATATCTGTTTGTCAAGTCGGTAATATTTCCATTACAGAGGAATTAATAAACGGACTGAACAAACCTTTTGATATTAAGCTATCGGTACTGTACTATTAGCTCGGCCATGGGGCGCGCTGTCCAAAGAACCGAAAGTTGCAGGCATTCTGGGGAAAACTGCCCAAGACAAGTACAGAAGTCACGAGTAGTCGGCGCCAATCTATGACAAATTCTGCGTCAGTGGCAGCTGGAATTCGGCAGAATATGGGTCCGTCGCCTTTGATTCGCCAGCAGTTGAAATTTCCGGACGGCGGATAACGCGTCTCCCGCAGAATTTCGTATTTAATTCTTGCACTCAGCATTTCATAAGGCTGCTTACTTTTTATCTTGTAACGCTTTTACCTGCATGTAGAACGGATCCTTGACGCTCACCTGGACGCCGAATTCCAGGAACGAAAGAGTGGGATCCCGCGCTCGTTAGGTAGATTGGGATCATGCCCATGAACGCTGCACTCCAAGGGATCGCCGATAGCGGCCACGCCACCCATGCCCACACGGGTGCCTGGGTTGCGGCTGTTCTTCGCGCGCGGATCTCTGCCGGGCAGCTCCCGCCGGGAACCAAGCTCTCGGAGCAGAAACTCTCTGAGGCCCTTGGGGTTTCCAGGAACACGCTGCGGGAGGCTTTCACAGTCCTCGCAGGTGAGTCCGTTGTCCAGCGCATTCCCAACAGGGGAGTTTATGTTGCAGCTCCGGGAGCCGAGGATGTCCGGGAGATTTACCGGGTGCGGCGGCTGATTGAGCCGGCAGCAGTGCTTTGGGGTGAGATTCCGGAAGGAACTCTGGACCGTCTCGAAGGCATCATCTCCCAGGCCCGGGAGGCGTTGGCTGCAGGATCAATCCAGGGCATGGCGGACGCGAACCAGGAACTGCACAAAGCCCTGGTCTCACTCTCCGGCAGCGCTTCGTTGGATGAATTGATGGAAAAAGTCCTTGCTGAAATGCGCCTGGTGTTCCATGCAATGGCCACCACTCCCGATTTCCACAGCCACTTTGTGGAGCGTAACGCCGCGCTTGTTGCCCAGATCCGGTCAGGCCAGCGGGAAGAGGCAGCCGCAGAGCTTCGGCGTTACCTTTACGCCGCCGAGGACGAGTTGCTGGCCCACATCGGTGCCGTGCAGAACCCCCAACCCTGACGCTGCGACCATACAAAAATGCTGCAGAGGCAAGAAGAGCGCCCCGGATCCGGAAAACGGACCCGCGGCGCTCCAACAAGCTGAGCGGCTATAAAGGCTACGGCACGAGGTAACTGCTGTCCCTGGCATCAGTTATCAGCATGTGCCCCGGGGCGTGCCCGATTGCAAGGGCGGGCCTGGACTCCATCACGGCAGCCTGGGGCGTCACCCCGCAAGCCCAGAACACCGGCACATGGTTGGCGGGGATGTCCACGGGGTCCCCGAAGTCCGGACGGGAAAGGTCGGCGATACCGAGCTCCGCAGGATTTCCCACATGTACCGGGGCGCCGTGGACAGCCGGATAGCGTGAGGTAATCCGAACGGCGTCGGAAACCTGCGACGCCGGAACGGGGCGCATGGACACCACAAGCGGGCCGGCCATGGAACCCGCAGGTTCACAGCGCACACTGGTCCGGTACATCGGTACGTTCACGCCCTGGTCGATGTGGGCCACGCGTATTCCGTTCTCCTGGAGTGCGGCTTCAAAGGTAAAGCTGCAACCCACAATGAACGTCACCAGGTCATCGCGCCAGTGGGCCAGAATGTCTGTAAGTTCGTCAACCTTCACCCCGTTCTGGTACACCACGTACCGTGCGACGTCGGTCCTCACATCGCCCCCGGACAGCAATGGGCCAGATGTCTCACCGGCGTCGAGCACACCCAGAATGGGACACGGCTTCGGGTTCCGCTGGGCAAACAGCAGGACATCGAAAGCCTGTGCCTTGGGCACAATGAGCAGGTTCGCCTGGGCATAGCCCGCGCTCCAGCCGGAGGTGGGGCTAACAACGCCGGCCCGGAACAGTGCGCGCGCCTCGGATGGCAGCAGAGCTCCCGGATTCTCAGGAAGTACGACGCCGGCCGGGGACTTCGTTGAAAGTGTCACGGTGCCTCCTAGGTCCAGAGCTTCGCAAGGCCGGCCAGCGAGTTCCACCCTAGGAACAATGTCAGCAGCCAGGCAAGGGCACCGATGATGAGCAGCCACTTCGGGTACACGTACCCCTGCATCAGGTCGCGGCGGCGCCACGCCACCCACAGCAGGAGAGCGAAGCCAACGGGGAGGATAAGCCCGTTGAAGGCACCGGCGAAGATGAGCAGCTGCTGCGGTGCCTGGCCGATCAGGAGGTAGGCCACGGCGCAAAAGGCGATAAAGCCAACGGTTATGAGATTGCGGGTGCGTTCCCTCGTGGAGGACTTGGTTACGAAGGAAACTGAGGTGTAGGCGGCACCGATCACGGAGGTGATGGAAGCAGCCCACAAGATGACGCCGAACATCCGCAGGCCGATCTGTCCGGCCGCAGCTTCAAAGGCGGAGGCGGCGAGGTTGTTGTTGGCCAGGGCCACTCCACCGGCCACCACTCCGAAAATTGCGAGGAAGAGAAGGACGCGCATCACGCAGGTCACCAGGATGCCCAGGATGGAGCTTTGGGTGATCTCCTTGACATGCTCTACACCGGTGGCGCCGGAATCGAGCATCCGGTGGGCGCCGGCGTATGTGATGTACCCGCCGATGGTGCCTCCGATCAGGGTGGTGATCACCAGGAAGTCGACCTTCTCCGGCATCACTGTGTTCCGGAGGGCTTCGCCCAGGGGAGGGGCGGAGACGATGGCCACGTAGAGCGTCATGAGGATCATGACGGCGCCGAGGATCACCACGATCTTGTCCAGGGCCAGCCCTGCCTTCTTACTGAGGAAGATCAGGATTGCGATGACAGCGGAGATAGCTCCGCCGAGTTTCGGATCCAACCCCATCATGGCGTTGGTGCCCAGACCGGTTCCGGCGATATTGCCGACGTTGAAGACCAGGCCGCCCAGGAACACCAGGCCGGCGAGGAACCAGCCCACGCCCGGCAGAACTTTGTTGCCGAGTTCCTGGGCCCGCATCCCCGAAACCCCGATTACGCGCCAAACGTTGGTCTGTACCGCGATGTCCACAAGGATCGAGACGAGGATGGCGAAGGCGAAGGCAGCCCCCAGCTGCACTGTGAACGCTGCGGTCTGGGTGATGAAACCCGGACCGATTGCGCTGGTGGCCATAAGAAACATGGCTCCAAGGAGAGCCGAGCGCCGGCCGGCTTTCGTTTTGCTTGGGAGTGTTGCTGTGCTTTCCACGGGGTCCGTCCAAAGGGTGCGGGTGACAGGAGTCACAATGGGATGTCACGGGCAACACTACAGACTGTTCAACAATCTCCGCAAGTGATTGTTGAACAATTCTTAAGACCATAGATTGATGCTGAGGGGACCGGACGCCGTTTCGGCGGCCGTGAAGGCTTTTTCGAGCCGCTCCACGGCAGCTTGGTAGTCGGTATCGGGTAACAGCCGGCAACGTTGTGCTTCCTTCATGGCGCGGAAGAAATCCGCGGTTTCGGGGATGCGAACGTCGCTCATACCGGGAAACTCGATAGCGTTTCCAGGGTCCAGTTCGTAGCGGCTCCACTTTTGGAGAACGGCATTGTGGCGTTCCGCTGCGAGGATGTAACCGGGCCGGTTCTCCGGTTTCCTGCTCTGCCGAAGATCGAACCTGCGGCTGCTGCTCAGTGTCAGAAGAGCAACGGCACCCCCGAGGGTGACCAACAGCAGTCCCACCGCAGGGGACTGCACCGCCGGAATCAGCACGGCAGGGACGATCACCACGAGGCCGGTAAACACGTTCCAGAAGAGCGCGTCCGGTTCGCTCCGGCCGGAACTGTTCTCACGACGGGTATCTTCCCTGGAGCTGGCGAATGGATGGCTGTAGGGGGACAGCGGGCCGGAATCGGTAGTGGCAGGACTTCGGCTTACGCTTCGGTAGAGAACACGGACGGTGCATGCGATAGCGACCACCAGCACAGCGGCCCACAAGGCGAATTCGGCAGGCGCCATCAGTACGGCATCAGGCATGGCGGGCATCGGACCACCTCCAGCGCTATTACCCGCTCGGCGCAGTCCTCCAAGAGTGCCGCATGAAGGTGGTGCGCCGCTTGAATTCAGTATGCGCCGCCTCTATGTGCCTCAGCTAGGCCCCTTTTCAGCCCGGTTCAGCTTTGGCGGGCCTTCTTGGCTTCCTTCTTCGCGGCCTCATCCTTGACGCGCTGCGCTTCAGCACGGACAGCGGCGTGGGTGGAGCGCTCAGCGACCAGCCAAGCAGGGGGCGCCTGAAGCAGGGCAGTGATCTCCGCCGTCGTAAGCGCTTCTTCAACTCCACCACGGGCGAGACCGCTGATGGAAACGTTCAGTTTCTGGGCGACAACCGGGCGGGGGTGGGGGCCGTTACGGCGCAACTCAGCCAGCCACTCCGGAGGGTTGGCCTGGAGCTCGGCGAAGTCAGCACGGGTGATGACTGATTCCTGGAACTCCTGGGGTGTAGCGGGCAGGTAGATGCCGAGTTTCTTGGCAACGGTGGCCGGCTTCATGGACTGGGAGTTTGCAGAGGTCATGCTTCAAGGGTATCCGTATGCGCGCCTGCAACGCACCAGAGAAGGCGCCGCACGGGCACCATCCCTCCGCTCTGGCGGTTCAGAGCGGCTGACGCTGGTGAACGGCTGACGGTACTGTGAAGCTGTGCCAGCAGACAATGAAATCCCCCAGGCTCCCGAACCTGCCCCTCCCGCTTCTCCTCCCGTTCCGACGGAACCGCCCAGCGTGGAACCAGAAGCCTCCCGCCGCGAGCTGAGGTTCGCGTACGTGGCAGGGGTGACGCCGGGGAAATGGATCCGCCGCTGGGAAGAGCGGATGCCGGACGTGCCGTTGCAGTCCTTCATGTCCGACGACGGCGAGCAGCTTGCGGTGTTGCGGAACGGTTCTGCTGATCTCAGCTTCGTCCGCCTTCCCGTAGAGCGCGAGGGACTCAGTGTTATCCCTCTTTATGAAGAGCAGCCGGTTGTGGTTGCGCCCAAGGGCCACGAAATTTCTGTCTTCGAGGAGGTGGCGTTCGAGGACCTGTCGGAAGAAGTTTTTCTTGACCCGGCCGAACTCGGGGGAGCACAGAGCGCCCTCCAGGTGGTCGCCTCCGGCGCCGGCCTACTGATCCTCCCGATGTCAGTAGCCCGGCATTTCAATGTCAAGGACACTGTGGCGCGGAGGCTGACCGGTGTGCCCGGTACGGAGATCGCGCTCGCCTGGCCCGCCGAAGCAACGGACGAGGTACTCGAGGAGTTCATTGGAATCGTCCGGGGGCGTACTGCCCAGAGCTCCCGGCAGCCATCCGCGAACCAGGAGAAGCCCAAGAAAGCCCCTAAGCCAGACCGCAGGGGAACGGGTGGAGCCAAGAAACCCGCCGTGTCCCAGCGCTACGCCCCGAATCCTGACAAAGGCCGCGGCCGTGGCTCACGCAAAAAGGGTAAGCGCTAGCTGACCCCACGTCCTGGACGCCATTCGGGGGTTTCCCGGCTCTCAGTCTCCGGGTTTGGTGGAACGGGCGTAGCGGACGGTTCTGTTGCGGCCCAATGATTTTGCGCGGTAGAGAGCGGCATCGGCCGCTGCAATGAGTTCCTCGAGGCCTTCTGTGTCCTCGTCCACTGCCGCCAAGCCATAGCTTACGGTGGGCATTTGAATGCCCAGCTCCGTGGAGGCAGCGTCCATGCGGCGGCTGATGTCTGTTGCGACGTTCTCGGCCCGGTAAGGACTGACTCCTGGCAGGAGCAGGACGAACTCCTCGCCTCCGTACCTTGCGACGAGGTCCGAAGACCGGACCGTCTGCGTGCACGCTTTGGCGAATGCCTGCAATGCGCGATCCCCTGCGGCGTGACCATGAGTGTCATTGATGGCCTTGAAGTGATCCAGATCGGCGAGGAGAAGGGTTCCGGGAGCCCGCGTATGCCGAAGCCTGAGGAGTTCTGCCTCGGCCAGATCGAGAAAGCCGCCGCGATTCAGCAGCCCGGTCAGTCCGTCCCGCGTTGCGAACGTCCGCAACGCCCGGGTCTGCTGTTCTGTGCTCAGCGCCGCCATGCTGAACGAGGCCACCACCAGGAGCACCATTGTGATGCCAGTGGTGACGGCGGAACCAAAATACGCCTGGAAATTGGGCCCGGACGGGCCTTCCAGAAGAAACACGATCAGCCGCAGGAAGTAGAACAGTGACAGTGAGCCTGCCGCTAAGGCCATGGGGACGCGGATTTTGGAATAACCCGGCTCAAGGTGCCAGAGTTCACGCGCAGCTAAACCAATAGCCACGCTCATGGAAGCAAGGAAAACTGCGCCTCCGGACCAGGTGTTGCCGGACGGATTCTCCAGGCATGAGGCAACGGCCGTGATCACCGGACCAGCCAGCAGAAGCCAGGTACGAGGTAGATGCGTCCGGAGGGAGCGGGCAGCTGCCCAGACGCTGGAGGCGCCTGCGACGAGCAGGCCGTGCCCTGCCGGAATGGCCAGCCACTGAAGAGGCGTTCCTTCGAGGAGCAACGACGCGGAGCCGGCGAGGAACAGTATGAGCGCGAAGCACCACCAGGCGCTGTACGCCGAGCGGGTGCTCCGGTACGCCGAGAAGTAGAAAAGGAGACCAAGTACCAAGGCCATCACGGCGAAAGCGACCCTGAGGGTAGCTGTATCGAGGACCATGCCCTTCTTCCCCCTGCTGAACGAGCCTGCGAAGCCCCAGTATCCCACTTACCGGACGCCGGTGTAACGATCTTTGCCGGAGTTTGCCGGGATGCGTTGGGCGCAGTGCCGGGAGCGCAGCGGAAATCTTATTGGGTCAGGCGATACCGCTCGATTTGCTTCAGCCTCCGCTGCAGGCTGTCCCGTCTGGGGTGGGGGACGACGTCGGGCGATTCAGCGGTGAGATCGATGTGCTTGGTGCCGTACTGCCAGAGCAGGAGGTCATCCAGCAACCTGTCCGGTCCCGGCGAATACCGGTGGTCCAAGGCGCGTCGAACCTCAGTGATCCGATTGGCGCTGAGAAGCTCCGCCAGTTGCATTGTCTGGTTGAGGCCGTGGGCGGCCATCAGCTCGGCCGCCCAGCCCCAATCGTCGTCGACCTTGCGGTCCACGTGCGGCAGGAGCGTCCGCCAGACATCGCGGATGCGGTTGGGGGTGAGCGGTGCCGCACCTTCACCTTCCGTGTCCCAGAAGCTGCGAACCTCCTCATAGCGCTCATGCAGGTCAGCGAAAGCGCCTTCCACTGTTTCCAACATGGCGGCCGTTGCGGTGAATTGCCGGTCGAAATGCGGGGTCCAGGCACGGGGGTCTTCAGCCTTGAATCGGATATCGTGCTCGATCTCGCTCCAGGCGTGGGCAAAAACCGTGCGGATCTGGCATTCAAAAAAGTAGCTGCCGTTGGCGGGCAGATCCGGATTGAACGCTTGCTGGTAGTCCTTCACGGCCTCGTTCTGGATGGTCCGGAGGATCAGATGTCGGCTGGAGTACCCATAGGTCCCCGACTCAATGGACCCGATGTCCTTTTCCCGGTCACCACGGCAGTCAAAAAGCTGGCGCTGGCGTTTGATGAGGTTCGCCACCACTGCGTTCTCAGCCGGCAGCTTGGTAATGACACGCACTCCCACCATGTCGTTAAGCGTGCGGAAGGGGTCCGGGAACTTCAAAACCGGAGGGCCTCCCGGCTCCAGCGGCTCCTCCGTCCGGGAAATCTTCTCCCGGAAGGACTCCACGGTCTTGGTACGGCCGGTGACAAACAACGGCGTGACTTCAGTGTCCTTGAGCATGCCCCGCAGCGTCAGAAGAACCTCCCGCGTAACCAGCTTCAGAGCCGGGCGCACGCGCTCATAAAGCTCGACATTCTCCTGGACAGCCTGCTTTTGGGCAGTGTCCAGGAAGTCCCAATTGCTCGCCATACAGTCAGCTTACGGCGGGGGTGCGACACGATGGGACTGACACCCCGCCGGGAAACGCCGACCATCCGGAATCAGGCAATCCCACCGCAGCAAATCGGGTTTGCATCCCAAAGGCCAAGGTAGGCTCGGATCTAACTGATGTGCATCGTCGAGACCAGGCGTCGCCGCAGTAGGCGGGACAGTTGGGGCATGGTCCGCTTTCTGTAGAAACACGCCCCGAGGAGGATGCAGTGAAGCGGCACAAGTACCAGTACGGTGCAGATCCCAGTCAGTGGGGCGAACTTTTCCTGCCGGAAGCCAATGGCAAACAAACACCCAAAGGTATTGTTGTGGTCATCCAC
The DNA here is from genome assembly GCF_056499105.1 of Arthrobacter sp. Z5-13. Taxonomy (NCBI): domain Bacteria; kingdom Bacillati; phylum Actinomycetota; class Actinomycetes; order Micrococcales; family Micrococcaceae; genus Arthrobacter; species Arthrobacter sp. Z5-13. The sequence continues at coordinate 4,492,203 of NZ_CP096460.1, read as the reverse complement.
GGCGGATACTGGCGTTCCCAATACGGTGCTGAGTTGGGCGAACCGCTGGCGCGGGATCTTGCGATGCACGGCATGGCGGCATGGAACCTGGAGTACAGGCGGGCCGGAAACGGTGGTGGATGGCCCCATACTTTTGAGGATGTTCTGGCCGGCATCGACAAGCTGAGGGATCTCGCTGAAGAACATGACCTTGATCTTCGCAACGTGGTTGCCCTGGGGCATTCGGCGGGCGGGCACCTGGCCGTGTGGGCAGCGGGCCGTGACAAGCTAGGAAGCCTCCCAGCGCCTGAGGCAGACCGTCAGCTGGTCCGCAAGAACGGCAACGGCGCCGTCCATCTCACGGGGGTTGTCAGCCAATCCGGCCTGCTCAACCTGGCGGATGCGGAAAAGCTGGACCTTAGCAACGGCGCCGTCAGCAATCTCCTTGGCGGGCCGGCCCGGAGGTATCCCAAGCGCCACATGTATGTGGACCCGATGAGCACGGTCCCGCTGACGGTGCCCGTTTACGCGGTCCACGGCCTGGAGGACGATACCGTTCCCCTGAGCCAGTCCGAGGCCTATGCAGTTGCTGCCCGGGCTGCAGGTGCACCCGTTCAGTTGCTGAAGTTGCCGGGAGACCACTTTGCGCTGATCGATCCGAAGGCACCGTCATACCGCAAATGCCGGGAACTGGTTCAGGGCCTGCTGGGATAAGTGCGCGGGGGCTTAGCCGTCCCCTAGACTGGATGGCAGGTGTGCCGGGAAGTCTGGTCGGCGTGACTTTGTCGACGCTACCTTGAGGACCCAGATGAGCCAGAAGCCTGTACCAAATCCCCCGCGCATCACCATCTTCGGACGCGGAAGCTACGCCGAGTCTTTGCGCATCGGCGAGATCCTCCGCAAAGAAACCGTTGGCGGGGCACTCTTGGTGGCCGCTGCCATTATCGCGTTGGTCTGGGCAAACTCTCCGGCGTCAGATAGCTACTTCGCCTTGCGGGACTTCAAAATCGGCTACGAACCCTGGCACCTGGAGCTCAGTCTCGGAGCCTGGGCCGCTGACGGGCTCCTTGCCGTTTTCTTCTTCCTTGTAGGACTCGAGCTCAAACGTGAATTTGTTGCGGGAGACCTGAGGCAATTCAATAAATCGGTGGTTCCGGTGGCTGCCGCTGCGGGTGGCGTGGTGATACCGGCAGTCATTTACGCCGTAATTAACCTCGCCAGCCCTGAATCCCTTCGAGGCTGGGCCATCCCTACGGCTACGGACATTGCTTTCGCAGTCGCGGTCCTGGCCATCATCGGATCCCACCTTCCCAGCGCGCTCCGGATCTTTCTCCTGACGCTGGCCGTTGTTGATGACCTCATTGCCATCTCTATCATTGCCCTCTTCTACTCGGAGAACATCCAGCCGATGCCCCTGCTGCTCGCGCTGATCCCACTGGGCCTCTACACCCTCCTGGCCCAGAAGTACCGCCGGTTCTTCGGGACCCGTGTGTGGGCCGCGTGGCTCATCCTGCTACCGCTGGGGGTCATCGTCTGGGCGCTGGTGCACGCTTCGGGAATCCACGCCACTGTGGCCGGCGTCCTCCTTGGCTTCGCGATCCCCGTCCTGCGGTCACAGGCCAGTGGCGGTCCTGAAGCCGGCCCCGGCCTCTCGGAACTCTTTGAGCACCGTTTTCGGCCAATTTCGGCCGGCATTGCCGTGCCGATTTTTGCCTTCTTCTCCGCAGGCGTGGCCGTTGGCAGCTGGGAAGGACTCCGTTCGGCACTGGTCGATCCGGTCGCCGTCGGCATCATTGCTGCCTTGGTACTTGGTAAACCGATCGGCATTATAGGCACCACCTGGGTCCTGACTAAAACGAGCAAGGCTACGCTCGACAGCTCCTTCAAATGGATCGACGTGTTCGGAATTTCATTGCTCGCCGGGATCGGCTTTACGGTCTCCCTCCTCGTTGCGGAGCTGAGCTTCGGGCATGGAACAGTTCAGGACGATCACGCCAAGGTGGGAATCCTGGCCGCTTCCCTTCTGGCCTCGGTCCTGGCAACAGTGGTGCTGCGTGCCAGGAACCGCGTCTACCGCCTGGAAGAGGAAGAGGACAAGCTGGACGCGGACAACGACGGGATCCCTGATGTCTATGCCAAGGACACGAACTCCTGAATCACTGCTCTTTCCGGGTCGGGGGAAGGCAGCCAGAATGCGGCATTCTCTGGCAAAGTGGGGAGCATGCTCACAGTAATCGGCGAGGGCCTGGTTGACGTTGTGCAACGTCCAACGGGAATTGAAGCCCACGTAGGCGGAAGCCCGCTGAATGTGGCGGTAGGGCTGGCCCGCCTTGGCCACCCGGTTCAGTTCATCGGCCGCTACGGGCGCGATGCCTATGGTGATTCCGTTGCTGCCCACCTCCGGTCAAGCTCCGTGATGGTGCCCCAGGGCCCGGACTCGCTGCCCACCAGCGTGGCCACTGCACTGATCGACGACGACGGCGCCGCCACCTATACGTTCGACCTCGCCTGGGAACTTCCCGGCCTCATTGACCGGCTTCCCTTCATGCTGCAGGGAACCACGCTGCTGCATACCGGATCCATTGCCACCATGCTGGCGCCGGGCGCGGCGGAAGTGTTGGCCGCCGTTGAACATGCACACCCTTCCGCCACCATCGGCTTCGATCCCAACTGCCGGCCAAGCATCGTTGCGGATGTGGACTATGCGCGGCGGCAGGCCGAGAAATTCGTGTCACTCGCGGACGTCGTTAAGGCCTCTGATGAGGACCTCGAATGGCTCTACCCCGGGGCGGACATCTTCGAGTCTGCCCGCCGCTGGTTGTCCCTTGGCGGGTCCGAAGGTCCGGCCATGGTGGTAGTGACCCGCGGCCCGGCGAACCCCTGGGGAATAGCAGCTGCGGGCGAAGCCGAAGCAGTCACCCCTGTGGTTGACGTTGCAGACACAGTGGGTGCAGGGGATTCCTTCATGGCGGCGCTGCTCTCAGGAGTGGTGGACCTGGGATTGGACGGCGGGCAGAACCGAAAGGAACTGCGTGCAATGACTCCGCAGACCCTCGCCGGGCTCCTTGGTCGCGCCGCCGCTGCAGCCGCCGTAAATGTGTCCCGCGCAGGGGCAAATCCGCCCACCCGCAGCGAACTCAACCATGCCTTGGTCCTCAACGGGGAGGTCGCCCCGGAAGGAGACGTCCCCGCCGTCGGCCTCGCTGATTCAGACCGCAGCTGAACCGGATTTTTACCGAACCGAAAGGCAGCCATGACAGTACCTGATCCATTCGAAGCAACGTCCGGTATCGCAAGCTTCCAAGTAAGCAGCGAGTCCTTCCAGGACGGACAGGTTCTCCCGCAGGCCCAAACCAGCGGTGTGCTCGGAGCGGGCGGTGAGGACGAATCGCCACAGCTCAGCTGGTCAGGCGCCCCTGAGGGAACCAAAAGCTATGCACTCACAGTCTTTGATCCCGACGCGCCAGGCCCAGGGTATTGGCATTGGGCGGTTGCGAACATCCCAGCGGACATAACCTCGCTGCCAGCCGGTGCTGGATCCCGCGACAATGCTTTCCTGCCTTCGGGGGCCGTCCAGCTCCAGAACGACGCCGGTTTTTCGGGTTTTGTGGGCGCCGCGCCACCGCCGGGGCATGGGCCTCACCGGTATCTGCTGGTGGTCCACGCCCTGGGCACTGAACAGCTTGGCGTGGCTTCGAGTGATCCGGCCGCCTCGATAGTGTCCAAGCTTGCAGACCTCACCCTGGGCCGTGCACGGCTGAAGGGCATGTTCGAGCGGCGGTAGATCCAGGGAATTCCGTTGCGCGCCGCTCGTGGTGAGAGCCCACGTAGACTTGCCTCATGCGGCTCGTAGCAAGTGACATAGACGGAACCATCCTGGGACACGACGGAAAAATCAGCGACCGCACCATCCGTGCCTTCCGTGCCTGCCGGGCTGCCGGCGTCGAACTTGTCTTCGTTACGGGAAGACCCCCGCGTTGGCTGCATCCGCTGGAGGACCAGCTGGGCCACACCGGGAGGGTCATCTGTTCCAACGGTGCGGTCGTTTGGGATCTGGAAGAAGACCGGTTGGTTTCAGCCCGGACCTTGGACCTCAAAGCGGTGTTCGAGTTGCGGCGGATCATCAAGGAATTGCGGCCCTCGGCGCTCTTCGCGGCGGAAACCCTCACCAGTTTCCACCTGGAGCCGGGGTTCATCGAGAACGATTCCAGTGAACTCCTTGCCCAGTTCACTCCTGCCCCCTTGCACACAACGCTGTCAGCAGATGACGCCGTGGTGAAGTTCCTCGCCGTCGTCCGTGAAGGAACAGCCGATGAGTTCCTGGCCGAGGTAGCGCCTGCGGTGGGACACCTGGCGTCGGTGACCCATTCGGCACCCACTGTGGCCATGTTGGAGATCGCCTTTCCCGGCATCAACAAGGCCGTTACCCTCGCTGAATATGCGGATTCTTTGGGGATAGACGCAGCAGATGTTGTTGCCTTCGGAGATATGCCCAATGACATCGAGATGCTTCGCTGGGCAGGCGACGGCTATGCCATGGCAAGCGGGCACCCTGCCGCAATCCGGGCGGCAGGTCAGCAGGCACCGCACTTTGATGACGACGGCGTGGCCCAGATCCTCGAGGCCAAGTTGCAGAAATTTGGTGTGAGACTTTCCTAGGCGGTCCTTAACTGTCCACCTCGTTCCCAGCCAACGGTCAACCAACGTTCATTTTGGCGCCCTACTCTTCCAATTGCAGAGGATCACTCTAAGAAGAGGACGGGAAGAAAATGTCCAGGTACCGCAGTAACAGGGTTGAAGACCAGCCGTTGCGCCACGTGGAACCGGACGTGCGCTGGAAGGCCCTCCGCCAGGGGGATCGTGTCCTTGTCCGCAGCGCGCCGGGTTTTGAGACGGGTGGCTTCGTTGACGCGGTCAGCCGGGATCACACCACCATATGGGTGGACCTCGACGGCGGCCGCGGCCGCACGCTGGTGCACTGCAGCGACGGCGTGGAGATTCTTCCCACCAGCTAAGGGCACGCCTTCGCGTTACGCTTCAGGAATGAGTGAGCCGCCTCCTTTCCTGGCGTCATTGAATGATGCGGACGCGCCCGTGCCTATAGCCATGGCCCACAGAGGTTTTTCCCTTGAAGGGCTCGAAAATTCCATGGTTGCATTCCGCGCCGCCGTGGACCTTGGCTACCGCTATCTGGAGACGGACGTTCACACCACGGCCGACGGCGTACTGTTCCTCTTTCACGACGATCACCTTGACCGCATCACTGACGGTGAAGGCCGCATTTCCCGCCTAAGCGCTGCGGAGGTGGCTGCCGCGAAGATCGGTGGAGTGGAGGCCATCCCTCTTTTTGACGAGCTGGTGGATGAGTTTCCTGATGTCAGGCTGAACCTGGACGTTAAGGACTGGAACTCGGTACGCAGCCTCGCCGCCGCCATCGAGCGCCACGGGGCGCACGACCGGGTACTGGTTACCAGCTTCTCGGACCTGCGGCGGAGGGCTGTGCTCAGACTCCTCAGTAAACCTGTGGCAGCATCGGCCGGAACGGTGACCAGCGCCATGTTCGTTCTGCTGGGCCGCTTCCTTCCAGCATGGCTGCTCGGACGCATCATGCGGGGAATCCATGCCCTTCAGGTACCTGTCCGCCGAGGCAGGGTACCGGTGGTGACTCCCGCGCTTGTCCGGAGGGCGCACCGGCACGGATTGCAGGTTCACGTCTGGACCATCAACGATGCAGCTGAAATGAACAGGCTGTTGGACCTTGGCGTGGACGGGATCGTAACGGACCGGGCGGACCTGCTGAAGCGTGTGCTGCAGGAACGGGGGGCGTGGCACGGGCCTTCCCGCTAGGCCGGGCGCCGGTCAGCTCGGGTGCAAACCGGCCGAGTGATTCCACGGCGCATGGTCCACCTGCAGCAACCGGGCCATGTCCAGGGCCGCGAGCGGGCGGCTGTAGTAGTAACCCTGGGCGCTGATGCAGCCGATACTGCGCAGGTATTCGGCCTGTTCAGCTGTTTCCACCCCTTCCCAAACAGCTTCCAGGCCACATGCCCGGATCAGCTGCAGGACTGCTGCGATCAGCGCAGGCTGATCCGGGTCGGTGCCCAATTCCATAAGGATTGAACGGTCAACTTTCACCCGGTCAACAGGAAGCCGGCGAAGGTAGCTGATGGAGGAGTAGCCGGTGCCAAAATCATCAATCTCCAGACCAACACCCAGCTTGCGGAGGCTGTTAAGGGAGTATCTGTCCAGCTCGTTCCCCATGATGATGGCCTGCTCCGTCAGCTCGAGGACCAGCAGGTCAGGACTGAGATCGGCGCGGGTGAGGATATCCCTCACTTCTTCAATAAACTCCAGGCGCTGGAGGTCAGTGGCTGCGATGTTTACGCGCATGGACATTTCAGGAGGCGCGATTCCATCTTCGCGCCAATGACGCAATTGCTCTATGGCGGTCCGGAGGACCCAGATACCCAGCTCGGACATCAGGCCTGCATCCTCAGCAATCGGTAGGAACTCGTCCGGCATCACCATGCCGCGCTCCGGGTGGTTCCAGCGGACCAGCGCCTCAACGCCCTCGATCCTCCCGCTGGCAAGCTCCACGATGGGCTGATAGAAGAGCACCAACTCAGAGTCCGCTATGGCGCCCCGCAGATCCTCCGCCAGCTGGCTCCTTAGCTGGCGGGCGTGGAGCATGGATGGCTCGAAGATTTTGAGCCTGCTCCGGCCCTCTGCCTTCGAGGCGTACATGGCGATATCAGCCTCCACCATCAGCTGCTCGGCAGTTTCCCCCGGTTCGCTGATCCGCAGGCCCATGCTTGCTCCGCAGTGGATGGTGTCGTTGTCAATCTCGATAGGCTCGCTAAGCGCCTGAAGGATCCTGGTGCCCACACCTGCAGCACGCGTTGCGGAGGTAGCTGGCATCATGACCGCAAACTCGTCTCCACCCAAACGAGCCACCACATCTGTTTCGCGGACGGCGCGCCGGATCCTGTCCCCCACCATGGCAAGCACCCGGTCTCCGGCAGCGTGGCCGCGCGTGTCGTTAATGCTTTTGAAGGCATCAAGATCCAGAAGCACGACGGCGGGCGGCTGGCCGTCTTCTGTTGCGGCGGAGTCAGCCTGTGCCTGGGTAAGGGCGGCCACAAACGCGCTGCGGTTAGCCAGGCCAGTCAACGAATCGGTGAGGGCCATGGCACGCATTTCTTCATGCGCCGCGTGCAGTAGTTGCGTACGGGATTCGACCCGTTGCTCGAGCTCCTGATAAATAATCTCGAGGTCCTCGGCCAGGAGGTTAGTCCCCATGATGATGGCATCAAGCTCATCTCTCGCAGGGGACACTTCTATCCTGGAATGCAGCTCGCCGGCAGCCAGCCGGACGATGCCGTCAAGCAACTGTCCCAGGCGGGGATCGTCTTCAGCGAACATCTCGCACGCCCATCAACGGAAGGGTGACTCGAACGGCGTCATTCACGGTGAACGGGAGGGTGCCCGGCGCTACCTGAAACGTTAGTGACTCTGACATGAACCCCCGCTTGCACTAGGGGAGAGGCATCCGCCCTCCCGACTCTATCCCCGGTTGCGGGACGGAGTTTTGTCCCTAAAATACCGCCCCTGCGGCGGTAAAGCATCCCTCCGCCAATAACTGGACTAATTGTGCAGTTGCTTGGAAAACCAGCACCGAGACTGCCTATTCCATGCGAGGACTATTCTACTGTGCCTGCAAAAGCCCGGACTTCCTCGCTTCGCTCGGTAGCGGCAGCAGCTTCGAATAGCACTTGTGCAGTGTTCAACTGTTCCCGGGCGTCTGATAAATCGCCGTTGGCAACCAAAGCCTTGCCTAACAGGAAACGTGCTTCTCCTGCTGTTTGAGCAGGCAGGATTTCCGATCGTGCACATACAGATTTCAGCAGGGAAAGCGCGTTTTCCACGTCTCCCGTCAGGAAATACCAGTACGCCCGAACAAAAGACATTTCCAACTGGTCGCGTTCACTTCCGCCAACAATGTCCGTGGCCAGTTCGGCCCGCTCAATACACCGGAGCGTTGCTGGATCGGTCAGGTTGGCTTCGAGTCGCATCACTGCCGAGGCCCTATTGAAATGCGCCCATAAATCGACGTCCTTCGAACGTGACAGTTGCTCAGCGGCCATATCGTGGTACCGCCCGCCGTCTTCAATCCGTTTACTGAGGAAAGCCACATTGCCGATGACCCAGTAAGCCTTCCCCGCTGTGTCCTCATCCACTAGATCCGTCACCAGCGTCTCCAGCACCAGGGATTCCCGCCAAGCCTCGTCAACTCTGCGGCTCTCGGCGAGGGCAGCGATAAGCGCCCGTTGAGCCTGAATCTGCAGGTCCACCTGCTCCTCATCCCTGGACACAAGTTCGCCGGCTCGGGCGGCATTTGCGGCAGCCTCGGCGAGATGTCCCAGCCCTTGGTGAGCCGTGGACAGCATGATGTGTGTGCGTGCGGCAAGCTCCGGTTTGGCGGCGGAGAGCGGATGTTCGGCCAGTTGCCGGGCAAGTTCGAGGCAGTCCCAGAGCGATTCAAGGTCCCGCTGGCATTCGGCCTGCAGGTAGGTCATGTTCCACCAGCCGGCCTGATCGCCGGCTTCAAGGGACTGCCGCGCAGCTTCCCTGGCCAGTTCCAAAGCGGCCTGGAAGTCGCGGTTTTTGAAGCTCTCACGGGCCTGCAGATCGGCAAGGACGTAGGGCGACAGTTTTTCGGGCTTGGCCATTCCCCAATTATCCATGGTGAGGGGGAACCTGCGGGTTCCCTGCCTTAAAACTTAGGAATTCAGCCGAGTGAATATTGATTATTGGGCGCTATAATAGCGTCCGTAATGATTTACTGCACCTAATTGATAAAAAGGATCACAGGATGAAAAAGATTGCTGCTACATTCTTGCTCACCGGCATCCTTGCTGTGGCGGGATTTGCTGCCCCCGCCACAGCAGCGTCGGATAAAAACACGAAGCCCTCTTTGGAACAGACTTCCGGATGGTGGCCGAAGTAAAGCCTATTCACCATAACTGCCTCTGGACTAGTAATCCAGAGGCAGTTTTGCTTAAGGTCCCGCTAGTGGAAGTCGAACTTCGATAGTGGTTCCTTCGCCCAATTTGGAACGAACGTCCATGGTTCCTTTATGGCGTTCGACGATGTCGTGGGCAATAGCAAGGCCCAGGCCGCTGCCGGGTACAGCGCCGGAAGTGGCGTTCGAGGCACGGTAGAAACGTGTGAACAAATGCGGGATTTCGTCGTCCGGAACACCTACTCCGGTGTCCGTCACATGGACGACCACGCACGGCTCCCCGTCGTCGTCCTCACTGTAAGTATTTCCGACGGCGATCTTACCCCCTCGGGGTGTGAACTTGATGGCATTGGATACCAGATTGGTGAAGACCTGTTCCAGCTGCACTTCGTCAGCCATGACGTCCGGGTCCCGCCGGTCAAGGTCCAGGGAGATATCGACCTGCCGCTGCTCTGCCAGGGGCCGGAGAGCAGCAGTGATGATCCGCAGCGTGTGGCCCACCCGGGACGGTGCCAGGTGGAGTCCGGTGGCTTCATAGTCCGGTTTGGAAACAGCCAGCATGTCCTCGATGAGCCGCCGTAGACGTTCGGAGTTTCGGACGATGATATCCAGCATCCTGTTGACTTCATGGGGGAGTTTTCCGCCTGATCCATCCCTGATCATGTCGAGGTACGCGGTGATAGAGGTCAGTGGCGTTCTTAGCTCGTGGTTCACGGTGGCAAGAAAATCCGTTTTGGCCTGATCCAGTTGCTGCAGTTGCCGGAGGACCTGTTGTTGGCCGCTGATGAGGTGTCCCTGGATCAGGCCGTAGGCAACGTTTCCTGCCACGTGCTGGATCATGGAGATCTCGGTCCGTGACCAGAAACGCGGCGAGTCCAGCTGGGTGATCCAGATAAGGCCCAGCGATGAGTTTCCTTCGCCGACCGGAATCAGTGCTGAAGTCCGGGGATTCATCCCGCTCATCCAGTCACGCAGCTCCAGGTCATCCGCAGCCCACTCATGGGTTCTGTGATCATCGACTATCAGGACGTCACCTTCAGCCCAAAGGCGGTCTGCCAGGCGGTGGGCCGCGCACTCGGCTCCCTCCAGGCCCTCGGTGAGCGGCGGCAGGTCTCTGCGCTTCCACTCGGCGGTGATCCGGGGAACCCGCTGGTCTTCGAAAGTGGTGAAAAGTACGCGGTCCGCCTCGAAGGTCTTGCCGAAGCCGTTGACAACGTGATCGGCAATCACGCGTGGATCATTGGTGGTCCTGATGGCTGCGGAAACATCCCGGAGCCGTTCGCGGAGCCGTTCAGCATAGTTGCGGACCTCTGACCTTGCCGCGACGCTGCGGATGATGGAATCCGCCCTGAACACAAGCTCTTCGGGAGATGGAGGCTTGACGATGAAGTCCGCTACGCCATGCCAGTTCCCAGGTGCAGTTTTCAGTCCATCTGCCAGATCGACGAGGAGGAGGATGGGCGCTGTTGTTGTGGCTTCTGCGAAGGACTGGTCCAAAACCACGATGCTCGCATCCGGCTGGTCGGCCAGCAACTTTGCCAGTGCCTGATGGTCGGAAGCGCTCGCAACGGCATATCCGGCGCTGCTCAGCACTGCTCCGACGGAGGCAAGCCTTCCGGCATCGTGGTCGGCAATGATGGCAGTGCGTGGCATGGGCAATTTCTCCGATGATTGTCTTACCACCCGTGCCCCCTCCGGTTCTGGTTCAGTTCATTGTAGGGCGACAGCAGCCGCCAAAAGGTGAATTGGTCACTTCTAACGGGAATGGCCGGGAGCGCCGCGCCGTCCACGGCGCTCAACAAACCGACCCGGACCAGCAGAAACATCTATATTTGGACCATGCTCTCCGCGCTGAAAAAGTACCTGCTGGTTCCCAAGCTTGTATGGCTGTCTGCTGGTGCTCCCAGAGAGCGCAGCGTTGCCTGGGACCGTTACTGGGCCCGCGTGAAAGCCACCGGTGCCCACGGTGAAGTCCTTTGGGACTCTGGTGGAGACCATGAACTTCTTGATTATGCAGGAAGTCTGAAACAGCACCTTGATCCCGAGTTGCCTGTTTTGGACATTGGCTGTGGAAACGGTACTTTTACGCGCTGGCTCGCAGCAAACTTTCCGGCCGCCGTAGGTGTGGACATTTCCTCCCATGCCGTGGAACGGGCGCGGAGCGAGTCCGCGGGAATCACCAATGTCTCGTTTCTGACGATGGATATGACCCGCCCCCGAGCGGGGAGTATGGTGGCCGGCGAGGCATACGCGGGAAGTTCCGGACCGCATAATTCCGAACTGCACAATCCCGCATCGCACCATGCCGACCTGCCCGACGTTAATGTCTTCCTGCGCGGCGTGCTCCACGTTCTGAACGAGGCGGATCAGGCTGCCCTCGCCGGCAATATCAAGGAGCTTGTTGGCATCCGGGGCCGCGTGTTCCTGGCCGAGACAGACTTCCAAGGCAATGCCGTGGAATACGTTTCGTATCTTGGTGCAACGCTCCGGTCGATTCCGGCGCCACTGGAAAGCGCCATACGGCGCTTGCCGATGCCGGGCCATTTCGGCGCGCCCGAGCGGCGGCGGACCTTCCCCGATTCCGAGTGGGAAGTGCTGGAGGAAGGCGCCACATTCATTGAGACAGTCCCCATGAAGGATGCGTCCACGCCTGAGCTTATTCCGGGCTACTACGCGGCGCTCCGGGCCAAACAGGGCTAGCCCCGCCCCATGCTGGACGTTGGGTCTCCGTCAGCCTCGGAGGGGTCTGCGCGAAGTTCCTCCGGATCCGGATCGGGTAGTCCGGCCGGACCGCTCGGTGCCTCTGGATTGCCTAAGGGAGGGCTGTCATCCGGGAGGGTTTCCGGTGGTTCCGGAGGCGTGCCGGGAGGCGGCTGGTCCGGGGTCCCGGGGAAACTGCTGCCTGCCCCGGATTGGCGAGATCCGGATTGCCCCTGTTCGGCAAAACCGCCGGCAGACATGCCCTGGCGTTGAGGGTAGTCGTCCGCCTCGTCATCCATGGCGTTGGCCCCCTCGCTGATGGAGGAGTGGACCTGAATGTCGTCGTCTCGCTGGCCTGGCTCAGGAACATGGGCATCGTCGACGGGATCGGCCGTGCCCCCCAAGTCCTTCATGGCGTTCTCCGCGGCCTTTTTGATGTTGTCTCCGATGCCCATCACCAACTCCTCACCTGAGGTCCTCCCGGCCGATAGTTATCCGGCTGAGTGATTCGGTCTGTGCTTCCAGATTTATCAGCATGCTTACGATTAGTCCAGAGTTCCATGCCCGTTTCGACGGTTCCCTGCCTGATCGACGCTGCGGAACGTCGAGTGGGCAGGGAACCATCGAAACGGAGCACCGAGGCGGCGACGGCGTCTGTGAGGAAGCCGGACAAGGTATCAGGACCGAGGAAGCGCAGGGTGGTGCGGGGATGGTCAGGATTCCACCTTTAGGCGGCTGCATCAGGGTCAAGGCCCGGCAGCCGTCCCTGATGGCCCAATCCCCGAGCCCTATGGAGCATCCCTCCGGTGCCGCATCCGACGTCGAGGACGGACGGCGCCGCCATTGCCAGGGATAGATAGAAATCATCGCTGGGCCCCCAGGGATTGAGCACGTTGTAGAGCTCAGCCGCCTGGGCGTCAGAATAAAGGACTAGGGTGGTCATTCCTGCAGCCTAGCTGCCGTTGGCAGCCACGAGACTGCCCTCCAATTAAGGGCCGGCGGCAGCTGGGAAGGCACCCCGCTCACCGGGGCTCTGTATTGCCGTCGGCCCCGCTTCAATTCTAGAAGAGAATCGGCATTTTGCGTCCCTGCTGCGGACGCTGGGGTCGAGTCCGGAAGCTTCCTCGACAGGATGCAGCCAGCGGCCTACCGTGGGGCTATGAGTGATATTCCAGCCGATGACACCCCCGGGCTCGATAAGGACGCGGCGACCGATAGGAAGGCAGGGAAGTTCTTGCCTCCCGACGCTCTTTCACCGATACTTGATCCCGATTTTGTGCCCGACGACGACCCCACACCGCCAGAGGAAAAGAGGGCGCGCAAACATCCCGAGGAGACAGGAAGCTGACCCGCAGCCATCTTCAGCGGGCCACACACCGGCCCCTAAGGCACTAGCCGGCCCCTAAGGAACTAACTATCAGGACGTCAGTGGCCCCGGTGGAGCATGTTGGTCCAGCGGCCTGCCTTGTGTGTCCGGCCCGTGCCTGCCCGATAGCCTGAACGGCCGCGGTACTTGGTCCCACGCGTGCTGAACGGGCCTGCCGCCTTTGCGTTCATGCGGGTCTCACGCTCGGACTTGTTGGGCTCCAGATCGATTCGCCTCATGATCTTTTTCATGAACCGATCGAGAAGAGTTGCCATGGCGGAACCTCCATATCTGAACTGTTTTCCCAGCTATGTTCCAGTGTGGCACCAGGCGAAAGACAGGATCAAGGCCTCGGAGGAATGGGTCCGCGGGACGGGCAACTATTCCCTTTTGGTAGCGGGTCAGGTGCCGAGTTCCATCATCAGTGGGGGCAGCTCATCTGCGAGTTCCCGGGCCAGATAACCCAGGCTTCCCAACCGGCTGGCGAGCCGGTCTCCCGCCGCCGCATGGAGGTGGGTGCCCCAGCAAGCGGCCTGGGCCACGGTGGTTCCGCGGGCCTTCAAGCCTGCGATGGCCCCGGCCAGCACGTCACCACTGCCTGAGGTGCCCAGGCCACCGTAGCCAGTGGTGATCTCCCAGAGTCCGGCTTCTGGATCGGCAATAACCCCTTGGCAAGTGACCACGGCCTGAAACTTTGAGGCAAGCTCAGCTACGTCGGAGATCAGGTCTTTCACATCACGGCCCAGGAGAATTCCGGCCTCTTTAGTGTTCGGCGTCAGGATCAGGCGCCCTGCCCAAGAATGCAGCTCATCCACCATCGGCGGAAGGCAACCCAGGGCGTAGGCATCCAGGATAATAGTGGGAGGGGAGGCGTCGTCGCCGCCGGACGCATCGCCGTCGTCCTCTTCAGGACCGTTCACCTCAGTTTCAAGCCGAAGCAGTTCCCTTAGGAGCCCGGCGGCTTCTTCTTCGTTATCAAGGCCAGGACCTACCAACACCGCAGTAGCCTTCTGCAGGGTTCCTGCCAAGGCGCCTACACCGTCCCCACGAACGGAACCAGCAGGTGTCTCGGCCAGCCCAACCACACCTGATTCGGGCAAGGCGATGGCCAGGTGGATTGCCGCCGATTCCCCTACACCGAGGGTGAGCCGCCCCGCTCCCGCTCGCAAAGCGGCAAGACCCGCAAGCAGCGCCGCCCCAGGCGTTTTGCGAGCCCCGCCGATCACCAGGACCGAGCCTCGGTCCTCTTTGCTGGAACCGCCGCCCGGGAGAGGCCAATTGCGCAAAAGGGTTGGCGTCACCAGTTCGGGACGCGGACTTTCAGAGGGGGTGGACATTGGTATCTCCGGCATGTTCTGTCACGGCCACGCCACCGCTCACCAGATGATCCGCGACGTTGAAACTCTCTAAAGTCCAGGGGCCAAAACCTTCGGGGCGTATGAACCGCGTCAAGGAAGCATTCAGGACAGACGATGTGGCAGCGATATCCAGGATCTCCCGTTCCGACAGGCCTTCCAGGATGTAGCGGAACAGGAAGATCACGGCGTCGTGGCAGACGAGCATGACGCGGCCGCCACTGTGCTGGCGGTCCAGGTCGGCGAGGAGAGACCGCAGCCGGAGTGCGACGTCGGCCCAGGACTCGCCTCCGGGGGGCCTGTAGTAGAACTTTCCAAGCCACCGGCGCCGCGCAGCTTCCTCCGGAAGGCGGGCCTCCACGCCGGCTGAGGTCAGCATGTCCAGGATGCCCAGTTCCCGGTCACGTAAACGTTCGTCGGCGAGCACGGGCGCTCGCCAGCCACCGCTGCGGACCGCCAGATCCGCCGTCTGCCGTGCTCTGGCGTAAGGCGAGGACCAGACGGACGTGGCCTGTTGCTCTTGGGGGAACCCGGCCAGCATACGCCCCAGGGCCAAAGACTGCTCGCGTCCTGTGGCGGAAAGCTCGACGTCGGCGTCCCGGGCCGGCACGTCAATCACGTGCGCGCCCTGTTCACGGGCTACCGTTGCGGCTACGTTTCCCTGGCTCTCACCGTGGCGGACCAGCATGAGCTCGACGGCGCCCGGCACGGCAAGGGGCTCTTGGACTGGGCGGCCAGTCCGGGATTCGTGCATCGCTACCCCCATGATCCGGGCCTCAGCGGCCGGTGTCGCCGCCCCTTCCGGGACAACGGTTCAGGAAGGCCCACGTTACTACGGCCTCCTCCCGTGCGTCTCGTCTTCGATTCGGCGTGTGGTCATCGTGAGGGAAGCTTGTGGTGGCTCGTTGCCTTGTGATGCTCCTGCTGTTGTGGTGGCCTGTTATTGGGGGCTAGGCTGGCAGCCCACCAACCCGTAACGCTTGACGAGTTCCGCAGAGGATGGCATCCAGTGAGTACGTACCACCCCGAAAATGATCCGGCTAATCCCGACCGCCCCGGGCGGAAACCTTCCGATCCCAGCCCGGACCGCGATGATCCAGGAGCCTCGGCCAACCCCGATCCCGCCAACGGAAACATCACAGGCCTTGAACCCGGCGGAGGAGTGCCACCGGGGGAGACTCCGCCCGCCGAAGACCAGATGAGCTCCGACCAGGGTCACGACGAATAACTGCCAACCATGTAGGTGTTCGCCAGGTATTCAGGAGCCGAGATGCTCAGGAGCCAGCGACGCGAAATGTAGCACGCAACAGCTCTGCATTTTCAGGCATCGAAGGGTAGTGCGCTTGCAGTCCCGCGGCGTGCTCGGCATCAAGATTCTGCAACCACATTGGCTCGACGGACAGGATCTCGCCCTCGACATAAGCAAAATTCGGATGGTCCTCGAAGACGAAGGTGGCTGGTCCCACGGAGATGGTTTCATCCCAGCGGATTGTGGTGGTCTTCCCGCCTGACATCACGGCGTCGTGATACCGCTTATTGAACCTGACGATGCGTCGACCGTCGGCATCCGGGTAAAAGTAGGTGTCCGGTAGAAGCTTCCGGATAGGCCGAACAAGCGGGCCCTTCTCTGAGGGCACGGCGACCAAAATGTCGGGATGATGATCAAGCAGCACCTGCCGGCAGCGACCGCATGGGGGGATGAGACCCCGCCCCCTGTCGCCGGCAGCGGCGATAGTCAGAAGCTGCTTCGCCCCGGCAGTTGCCGCAACTCCAAGGACAACGAGTTCGGCGCACGGGCCACCGTTGAAGTGGTACACATTCACTGCTTGGTGAATGTTCCCGTCTATGTCCATTGCCGCTGCTGCCACCGTGTGATTGTCATTGGCCCCGAGGGTGCGTGCCAGGGCTTCTGCGGTATCAATTACGCGGCGCTCGGCTTCAAATGGTTTCACAAGCGACCACGGTAACAGGCGTGTCAGGAACCATTCACTGTCACTAGCAATCTTGAGCAGCCCGCACTCAGGGCCGGGACAGCGCTCAGTTCTTCCGGGGTTTGAGTACCAGATGAGTCGCCGCCGGTGTCTGGACAGAGCGGACGACGTCGAACGCGGTCACCTTCCCAGGTCCGGTACCGGGGTTCTTTGCGGTAAAAAGCGGAACGCCGGAGCCGATGAGGACTGGTGCGATATGAATCCGCACCTCGTCCAACAGACCCGATGCGATGTACTGGGCGGCAAGAGTCCCTCCGCCCATTATCTGCACGGGGCGGCCGTCCGAAGCATCCTTCGCCGCGGCCAGGGCATCCTCCAGTCCTGAAATGAATGTATAGGGGACTCCGTCCCAGTCCAACGGTTCCCGCTTCTCGTGGGTCACGACGAACATCGGGACCGGCCATGCGGGTCCGTCCCGGGCCTTGCCGTCGTAGCAAACATTGAACGTGTTGCGCCCCATGATCACCGAGCCGCGGTCCATGATGTCCCGGGCAAACACCTCGTCCGCCGCGGTTTTGCGGCCGAACATCCAATCGTGGATCTCCGCCGGATCCTGGTCATGGGTGGCGACGAAGCCATCCAGGGAGATACCTATGTCCAAAATGGCCGGGACGTCTTTCCGACCGCGGGTTGGTTCCGAGGGGGTGGTGTCCATTTCGGTTCCTTTGGTTGAAGTCAGGCCTTTAAACCGCAAGAAGGATCTGCTGCAAACCATACCCTCCTCTGGTTTTGGCTTGGCGTCAGCGGCTCGCTTGCTCCGCACCGGTGGTCGTTCCGGCCGGAACCGGCGTTGGAACTTCCTTTGGTCCGGCCTGCTGTTGAGCGTCCTGCTTTGGCTTGGGCAGTCCGCCGCCTCTGGTGAGAACCGCCGTCGCAACTCCTCCCAGCAGTAGCAGGCCTCCGGCGAGTTCCGTCACTGACGGCACCTCCTGCAGAGCCAGCCATGCAGCACTCATCCCAACCACTGGCACAAGCAGGGTGAAAGGAACCACGGCCGACGGCGGGTATCTGGCGAGCAGCCAGTTCCAGATTCCGTAACCCACCAATGAAGCGAAAACCGCCGTGTAAACCGCACTCAGCACAGTTCCGGCCTGGAGGTCCAGCATCGTAGCGGCGATGGCATCCGGACCATCGATCACCAGCGAAAGCGCAATAAGGGGAAGGGGGACCACAGCACCGGACCAGACCACCAGGCCCAGCCCGGAAGCCGACTTGGCCTTGCGGGCGATCACGTTGCCGGCGGCCCAGGAAAGTGCCGCACCCAGCACAATGATGAAGGGAAGCAGCGGCGCGACAGAGCTGCGGCCAACTGCCACAATCGCCAAGCCCGCAACGCCGAGCACAACCCCGGCCAATTGACGGCGGTTTGGCCGCTCGCCGAGGAACAGGGCGGCCAGCAGCACCGTCAGAAGTACCTGTGCCTGCAGGACAAGGGAAGCCAACC
This sequence comes from Arthrobacter sp. Z5-13, assembly GCF_056499105.1. Taxonomy (NCBI): domain Bacteria; kingdom Bacillati; phylum Actinomycetota; class Actinomycetes; order Micrococcales; family Micrococcaceae; genus Arthrobacter; species Arthrobacter sp. Z5-13. Next base: position 4,474,346 of record NZ_CP096460.1, on the reverse strand, counting down.
CGGCTGGCATCCCCAGTGCCATGGACAGGTACAGCAGTCCGAACTGGCCTGCGCTCATGAAGAGTCCGACGCCGATAATTGCCGCCCAGCTAACGTCCGGCTTGCGAATGAAAAAAATCCAGGGGAAGACGACCAGGAGAAACCGCATCGCGACGAACAACAGTGGCGGAACATCCCGGCCGTTCGCATGAAGACCCAGATCGATGGCGACGAAGTTCAGCCCCCATAGAACGGCGACGAGGGCCGCAAGCAGAGAATGGCGGGTGGTCATGTTCCTCACTTCTGAAATGGAGTGTTTCTGCCGGCAAATTGGCGAACCTCCTGTTCCTAACTTTCGCAGGGCAAAGGATGAAGGACAAGCGTTGATTCATGCCTGATACCGTGTAGATTTGCTTCATGATTGACATCGGATCTCTTCAGGCGCTAGCGGCTGTGGAGCAACACGGTTCCGTGATCGCAGCCTCGGAGGTGATGGGATTCAGCCCATCAGCCGTATCCCAGCAGATAAAGAAGCTGGAGAAGCAGACCGGGTTCTCGGTGCTTGAGCGGCGCGGGCGCGGCGTGCTGCTGACGGAGCGTGGCCTGACCCTGGCTGCGTATGGGCGGCGCATTCTCTCCGAGCTGGAAGAGTTGCAGTCCACGCTGCTCAGCGATCCGACCAAACCGTATGGCCGACTGAGAGTGGTGGCCTTCTCCACAGCTTGCCGGGGCCTCATAGGGCCGATGCTGGGCATGCTTTCCTCCTCCGGAACGGATCTGGACGTCAGTGTGCTGGCCGAAGATCCGCGCGAAGCGGTGGCCCGTGTAGCCGGCGGAGAAGCTGACCTTGGCATTGTCCACGACTGGAACTCTGTACCGCTGGTGATCCCCGAACACCTGGAGCTCGAATGGTTGTGTGAGGACATCGCGGACCTTCTGGTTCACCGCAGCCATCCTTTGGGCGGGCGGAGCCAGGTGGAAGCGGCCGACCTGGTGGACGAGCGCTGGATCAGCACCCCGAATGGCGCCATCTGCAACGAGGCCTTGCTCAGGATTTTTGCGGATCTTGGGCGCGTCCCGGATATCCAGGTCTACGATCCGGATTTCTCAACCCACATTGCGCTAGTGGAGCAGAAGGTTGTGGTGGCACTCGTTCCCCGTCTGGGCAGGCCTGCCCTGCCTGCAGACGTTGTGGCTGTTCCGGTAGTCAAGCCTGTACCGGGACGCCGCGTTGGCATGGTGTACCGGAAGACCATGACCGCCAGCCCCGGGATCCAGCACCTTGCCGGACTGTTGAGGGGGATCGCCCCGGCAGCAGGCTGACCGATTCAGTCGCGTCTGACGCACCGGAGCACCTTCCCCTTTCTCCGAGGACACGCTTCAATGAGATACAGGCGCCGAGCAAAGGACACATGGGGATGGCTGTTACCAAAGCAAAAGGCTTGATTGAGACCGCGATCGGGATTCTGGCTCTCTTCGGGTCGGTTTTCGTCCTGCCCTTACCGCTGTACGAGGTTGCATCCGGAAGGGCCGGGGTCGGTTCAATGCTTCCGATGATCGTGGGCCTGGCCCTGCTGCTTGGCGGGCTGGTGCTGTTGTGCCGGGGGCTGTTGAAGCGCTCACGTGACCTTCGCACTCCCCGTACTTACGATTCGTGGGAACCCACACCCTCAGACCGGGATCGTCCTGAGAACCCCCATCAATTGCCGTCCGCCGCCACGCAACTCCAGGCTGGAGGCCCAGCGGGCTGACTCGATGTCCGGTGAGGAAGGCCGGTTGACGGCTCGAGCAGCCCTTACCGCTGTTCCCGGGCCGGCTCAACGCCAGCTGCACGTGGAGATAAAGTGAGCGATGCGACAGGTTCCAGCCGCGGGTGCAGGTGATCGTCTCCGTCCACGACGCCGGTCTGCCACCACAGCTTCAGCCCTTCTTCTGCCACCTCAAGACACGCCAGGTTGTTGACGAACCACGGACCTTTGACGCCGGACCAGCGGAATGGCGGATCAGGGACACTCGCCGAGCGCGCCACCAAGGCGCCTACAGGCGTAGCCAAACCGTAGGAAGTAAGGGCTGTGAACGACCTCAGTAGCCGTGGCAACGGGTTGCGGATAGGGGAGCAGACTGCCTGGATGATCCGGCTGCCGGAGGGGCGCTCCACTTCCGATACATAAGAGAAGTGAACGTCGCCGGAGAGGAAGGTGACGGTGTCCGGAGCCGGTCCGCGTTCGCCGTCGGCAACTTCACTCACCATGGCGGCCACCTCGTGGAAGCTTTTCTGGAAGGCCGCCCAGTGCTCAAGATCGACTGCCTGACGTACCTTTTCGGCAGCCGCGGCGGCCGGTTTCCCCCAGGCGCCCTCACAAACGGCTTCATTCCAGGACTCGACATGATGCAGTCCCATCGGCAGCAGGAACGGCAGCGACGTGGCCACCAGAACGTGCCGGAAACCACCGCGCATCAGGCCGTCAAGCCATGTCATTTCTGCCTGGTCCAGAAGTGCCCGGCTTTCCGGTGCCAGGTGCCGGGCGGCACGGGAGTCGAGCACAATCAGCCGGGTATCCCCAAAGTCCCGGCTGAAGCTCCACCGATAGGAAGTAGGGTCCTGATCGGCCCGGGCCGCAAAACTGTCCAGTTCGGCGCTCAGGTCGAGTTCGGTATCACCCCGGTGACGGGCCACTTTCTGCCAGATAGGATCCTCAGCCCGCCCCTGCGGCGACAGGTTGCCCAGATGCTGGTAGACCCAATATGCCGCGAGTCCTGCGACAATCCGCTCGGGCCACCAGGGCGCCGCGGCCATCTTCTTTCGCCAACTCAGCGACGCATTCCAATCGTCGCGAATATCGTGATCGTCGAAGATCATTGCGCTGGGCAGAGTGGACAACAGCCATCTGTTTGCGGGGTCTGACCATGCCAGGTAGTAGAGATGCGCGTACTCTTCGTAGTCCTTGAGCTCCTCGCCAGGGGGTTGCTTGATGTCCCGGCGGGCGCGGATAAACTGCTGCATTTGCTCGCTGGTGGAATCGGCGTACACCTGGTCTCCAAGGAATGCAATCAGGTCAGGCCAGGGCTGGTTGTTGTCCGCGGCCATGCTCAGTGCATACGCGCGCAGCGAGTCAACGCCATGGGTGCGGTTGCCGGATTCATCGTGTGGAACGCTGGTGCGGCAAGAGCCGAAGGCCATCCGCAGGGGCTGGCCGGGCTTCAGCGCTGCCATCTGTGAGGGCGGGAACGCGGATGATGGATCGGGCCAGACTTGTGCTCCGTCGATTTCGAGGGTGTAGGAAGACATCTGCCCTGACGCCAGCCCTTCCGCTTCCACCAGCGCGTAGTGGTGGCCGTGCACCGAGAAGGTACGCGCCGCCCAGACTCTGCTCTCGGAACGGACGGACACCTGTGCGGTATTCAGGGTCTCCACCCAGATACTCGCGGAGTTTCCATCGACGTACCGCATCATGGGGCCGAGCACCAACGGTGAGGTGATCATTACTCAGTTGTACCTGTTGAGACGGGGTCCGGCCAGATCTGGACGCTCCTGATTTCGTGGCTTCGGCGGTGCGTCATAGATCGTATGCAACCACCCAGCGGCAAGCGCTTTCCGGTTGGTAAGTGGCAGGATAGGTTCATGCGCATTCTTATCGCTCCGGACAAGTTCAAGGGATCGCTCACGGCTGCCGAAGCCGCCAGTGCCATCGCCGAAGGAGTCCTGCGCGTCTACCCTGACGCTGTTGCCACACAGTTTCCAATAGCCGACGGCGGTGAAGGAACCTTAGAAGCCGCGGTAGCGGCAGGCTACGAGGAAAGAATCAACGCCGTCGTCGGTCCCATTTTGGCTCCCATCGGCGCAGCGTGGGCGCTGAGGACTGATGCCGGCGGTGCAGTAACTGCAGTGATCGAAACAGCCCAGGCTTCAGGCCTGGCGCACGTTGAACCCACTCCGCAGAACGCGCTGCGGGCTCACAGTTACGGTTGCGGCCAGCTCATTGCCGCGGCCTTGGATGCCGGGGCAACCGAGATTGTGCTGGGTCTTGGCGGCTCAGCAATGACCGACGGCGGGAGTGGCGCGTTGCGGGCCCTCGGACTCAAGCCTCTTGATACGGCAGGAAATATCGTCCCGCTGGGTGGCGGAGCGCTTGTCGATGTGGCCGCAGTTGATGCCACCGAATTGGATCCCCGCTTGAGCCGGGTCAAATTCCGTATCGCCGTGGATGTCCGGAACCCCCTCTACGGCCCAGTGGGAGCCGCCCACGTGTTTGCGCCGCAGAAGGGTGCCGACGCCGACGCGGTAGAGCAGCTCGATGCGGGGCTCCGGAACTGGGCATCGGTACTCCGCGAAACCACCGGACGGGACGTCAACATTCCGGGAGCAGGCGCGGCAGGTGGGTTCCCGGCGTCGTTCCTGGCGTTCAGTGACGCGGCGCTGGAAGGGGGGTTTGCCCTGGTGGCAGGCCTGACCGGGCTGGCTAAACAACTGGCTGACGCGGACCTGGTGATCACTGGTGAGGGCTCCATGGACTCACAGTCTCTGACAGGGAAAGCCCCCATTGCACTGGCAGCCGCCGCCCAGGAACGGGGGATCCCCGTCATTGTGGTGGCCGGCCGGATCCTGGTCACCCTCGAGGAGCTGGCCGAGCATGGAGTTGTGGCGGCGGCGCAGCTGCTGGATGTCGCCCCAAGCCCCGAGGACGCCGTCGCGCAGGCCGCGAAATACCTGACGTGGGCCACGAGCCAGGTGCTGGAGGGCGCCTGACGAGCCGGGCCCGGCTCTGGTGGGCGCGCCTTTCGGACCCTCAATCAGGATCCCGTCTCGTAGTGCGGCTCAGCCGCCGGCTTTGATTCCGGCGATCCCTTCTCACGCAGATACACGGAAGCGCCCACCAGGACCGCGACGGCAAGAAACTCGCTCTGCCAGTTTTGGAAGGACTCAAACCAGAAACGGCTTGTAGCCAGGTAGCCCAGGAATGTCACCTCGGGCTGGCCGTGGGCGGCCTGTTCCTCGTTGTACTCCTCGACGCCTCCAACCGCGTGCAGGGTCATTGAGGCCAGGAAGAGGAGCAGGAAAAGTATGGACAGGGAGTGTTCATAGAGCTTGAGGATTATTCCGCCGCGCTTGACGGGCCAGGGAGTGTTGTCCTTGACCTTGGCATCGCGGGGATCCTCATTCTGGGGGGCGTCATCATCCACTGGCTTCGACTCCGAGGATCCTTTTTGGAAAAGGAAAACCGTGAGGATGACATACATGCCCATTTGGAGGAATTCGGACTCCCAGTTTTCAAAGGTCGCCTCGAGGAACTGCCCGGTGCCCAGGTACTCGATCACGGTGACCCCTGGCTCCCCATGGGCCATCTGGTCTTCGCTGTAGCTCTGGGCTCCGCTGATAATCATGCCGCCAAAGAAGACTAGAAACAGTGCGATGTTGGCCAGCAGCAGGCCGTGTTCCTTGACCCACTTACCCATGACTCCTCCTGGTTGTGTGTTTTATATCGTCGCGGTGACTCCGCCCGGAGCTACCTCTTTTCAGCTTGTTTGTGAAGATGAATCGGAACATAGACCAGCAGGACGATCAGCACGGCCAGCAGTGCCGCTCCTGCGGTGATGCCGGCATTACGGCCGGCTGCCACATCGAATACCAGTGATGACGTTCCCACGCTAAGGAGGGCAACGCCGCCGAGTGCCACCTTGGTGATCCTGTCTGCGCTGGACACGAGTGTGGCCTTGAGCCGCTTCCGGAAAAGACGGCGATGCACACTGACCGGCAGCAGGATAAGGGCGGTGGTAAGCGCGGCCAGGACAACGTTGGCGAGGTAGAGGGTCACCTGATAGTCATCGAGGGACTCGAACCGGGATTGGAAGGGGAGGGTGAGCAGGAACCCTGCGAGAATCTGGACTCCCGTCTGCAGGACCCGGAGCTCCTGGATCAGCTCCATCCAGTTCCGGTCCATCTGTTCTTCTACAGTTTCGTTCCGGCCGCTGCGTTGCTGGGCTTCGGGATCGGTCATGGCCTTCACCTCCGGCACTGTCGTCGGCCACCAAGCGGTTCTAACTCTCAACCTAGGCTTGAGGCCCGTCAATTTCAAGCAATAATAAGTTTGCTGACTAATTTCTGGTAAATGTGGACTTGTCCAGATTGCTGGGATAGTTTCGAAGGGCCGGGAGGGACCGGCCTCTAAAGAAAACCGACACGTTGGGTAGGTGGACTATGAGTGATGCAGGCAAGCAGCAAGAGCAGCCGCGGGATCCCAGGGGAGGCTACCACTCGGGGCCGTTCCCCCAGCAGGAGCAAGAGCAGCCAGGCCTTACGGGGCCCATGGATCCAAAGCCGGACCACGGCGAGTTTAGCTATGAAGGCAAGGACCTCCTGACCGGAAAGGCAGCCTTGATCACCGGGGGCGATTCCGGGATTGGCAAGGCAGTGGCCATTGCCTTCGCAAGGGAGGGCGCCGACGTCGCGATTTCCTACCTTCCGGAGGAAGAGGAAGACGCGCAGGACACAGCCGACTGGATCCGGAAAGCGGGGCGGAAGGCTCTGCTGCTGGCGGGTGACGGCAGGAGCGAGGAGTTCAGCTCCCGGATCGTGGAGGACACGCTGGCCGAGTTCGGCCGACTGGATGTTGTGGTCCTCAACGCTGCGTACCAGAAGAACAGGGACAGCTTCGAATCGCTGCCGACAGAAGAATTCGACAGGGTTTTCAAGACCAATATCTACTCGCTCCTATGGACGGCCAGGGCGGCGGTTCCGCACCTGAAACCAGGGGCATCGATCACTACCACCGCGTCCATCCAGGCCTTCAATCCATCACCCCAGCTGATCGACTATGCCATGACCAAGGGTGCGCAGGTGGCTTTCACCAAGGCCTTGGCCCAGGAGCTGGGACCCAAGGGTATCCGGGTGAACGCCGTTGCCCCCGGCCCCATTTGGACTCCCCTGATTCCGGCCACTGAGTGGCCGGACAAGCTGCCCTCTTTTGGTCAGGACACGCCGCTCCAGCGGGCAGGGCAGCCCGCCGAGCTGGCTGCTGCCTACGTTTTGCTGGCTTCCGAGCAAGGCTCCTACATTTCCGGAGCCGTGCTGCCGGTCACCGGCGGCAAAGGCCTCTGAATCCCCAAGCAGCCAGTCCAATGAACCAGGGACCCCGGTGGCAAACCGGCCAGTTCAGAACCGACTAACAAGGAGGAAGAAATGAACGAGGAGAGCCAGAACGATCGCGTCACGGAGGAAGCCGGCGGCTATGGCACGCCAACCGCTGAGCAGGAAATGCCCCCTGGTGACAACAAACAGTTTGCACAACCCCGCCAGGAAGAAGCCTTTGACGCGGCAGGGCTAAGCCAGGACAGCCCCGAGGGGGAGCAGTTTCCGGCGGAATCCCCGGATTTGAGCCAGTTTGGAACCGAGGACAAGGACAGTGCAGGAGAGCCCGGAGCAGGCCGCTTCGGAGGAACGGAGGACCAGATAATGGCAGAAAACGAAAGCACCGACCCCGGCTTCGAGCCTGTGCCCGGATCCTCGGCAGGACCGGGCGGATCGGGTAATCCCGTGTCTGCCCATCCCGATGAGATTCCGGAGCAGCAGCTCCCCGATCCCTCGGGGGATGACTCCGCCGACTATGACGATCCGGGCGCTGCCGTTCCCTCGGTTGAAGCAGAGATGGACGAAACCAACACCGACGACGCATCGGGGCGGCCCTTTTCCTCGGAGCCTGAGCCGGATGCGGCAGGGATCCCGGATGGGAGCGGAACCGACCTTCCGGATGAGCGGTCCCCGCAGGACCGCGAAGACGACAAGGAAACTTTCGACGCCGGTTAGCAGCGGAATCCTGCCAGCAGCAACCTTAGCCGGAGGCAGCGGATTTCTCAGGAAGTTCTAAACAAGAAAGTGCCGGCAGCCCAAGGGGCGGCCGGCACTTTCTGTGCAGAAATTGCTGGTTTAAGCGTGTGCGTACGTCAGGCAATCGGCGTTGTCCTTGCCCGGTCCTACATGAACCTCAGGCGCCTGGCACATCAGGTGCTCGTTATGGATGCATTCCGTCCGCTGGCAAGCTCCGACGTCGGCAAGTACCTTGGGCAGGCCGCCATGGACCCCGATATCAATGAAAGTGGCGCAGAGAGCGTGGTCTTCAGTTCCGCCAACCGTAATGGCTGCCGCATTACACTCTGAATGATCGTTGAAGGAGCAGTTAGTTACGCTGCAGTCGGCGACGTGCGATGTCATAGCAAGATCCTCCGTGGTTCTGCCCGCCCTGGACGGGCTGCTGGCTGATTCCCACGTTAGGCGTGTTCAGCCCAATCAAAAAGACCCAATCGTGTGACCTATTTCCGCGATTGGAACTTCTCCTAACGCCGCTTCTTCCCTGGGCGCCTTACCCCGGCGGCGGCAGCCTTGGCAGCTGGCGGCAGGACCGATTTCGCCGATGGTTCCGTCTCCGGCTCGGCCACGCTTCCGCGTGCTGCTGCGATCGCCTTCATGCCGTGGTAAATGATCAGGGCGGCCGCTGAACCAAGGGCGATCCCGGTGAACGTGAGCTCACCAAGAGTCCACGTGTAGTCCGCGATGCCGATGATAAGGGCGACGGCGGCCGTGGTCAGGTTGATGGGGTTGGAGAAGTTGACCTTGTTTTGCACCCAGATCTTGACGCCGAGGATGCCGATCATCCCGTACAGCATGGTGGCGGCACCACCCAGGACACCCGCCGGAACGGTGGCGATGAGTTCCCCGAATTTTGGCGAAAAGCTAAGCAGGATAGCGAAGCTGCCGGCCACCCAGTATGCAGCAGTGGAGTAGACCTTGGTGGCTGCCATGACGCCGATGTTCTCCGCGTAGGTAGTGGTACCCGAGCCGCCGCCGAAGCCTGCCATGACGGTGGCGGCGCCGTCAGCCATGAGCGCGCGTCCGGAGACGTCGTCGAGATTGCGGCCGGTCATGGCGGCCACAGACTTCACATGCCCGATGTTCTCGGCCACCAACACCAGGACCACCGGAACGAACAGCCCCACCACGCCCAGATGGAACTCAGGGGTTTGGAAAGTGGGCAGCCCGATCCAGGACGCGGCATCCACTTTGGCGAAATTTACTTCACTCCGGGTCATGGCCACCAGATATCCAACAACTACCCCGACGAGGATGCTTAGGCGCCCCAGGATCCCCTTGAACAGCACACTTACCAGGATGATCGTGGCGAGGGTGATCAGAGCAGTGACTGGAGCGGCGTCGAAATTGTTCTTCGCCGCGGGTGCCAGGTTAAGCCCGATCAAGGCCACAATGGCGCCTGTGACGATGGGCGGCATCAGGCGGTTGATCCACCCTGCACCGAACTTCTGCACCACCGCACCCACAATTGCCAGTCCGGCGCCGGCAAGCACCACGCCGCCCAGGGCGCCGCCCACACCGAACTGCTGTTGGGACGCGGCAATGGGGGCAATGAACGCAAAGCTGGAGCCGAGGTAGCTGGGAACGCGGCCCTTGGTGATCACCAGGAATAGCAGTGTTCCGATGCCCGAGAAGAGCAGCGTTGTGGCGGGCGGCATTCCCGTCAGGATGGGCACCAGGAACGTTGCACCGAACATTGCAACGACATGCTGCATGCCCACCCCGATGGTCAGGGGCCAGGTGAGCCGTTCTTCCGGAGCCACAACCTCGCCGGGACGTACCGACTTACCGTTTCCGTGCAGTTTCCACTTGGTGCCGAGCATGCTCATGGCCGGGAGCCTTTCAGAGGGTGTAGCCGCAAGGGCAGAGATGGTTCGGTGCAAACATTACCGCCCTGCGTGAACGGTTGGCACGTTTATCCCAGCGGAGCTCTCGGGGCTGCAAGGCCAACGCTTCCGGGGCTTAAGCCAGCAGTGCCTCCGGCACGATGGGGGACACGCCGGAGGCACTGGGGGACGCGATTTCTGCAGATGAATTGCATGGCATGTGTCCGTTCCGTTTTCCATTCTAATCCCATCTCTTGCCCCATTGCCCAATTTCCGCTGCCACACTTTCCTTATGCGGAACCTCATTCTTGTCGCCTTCCTTGAACCCGTGGCCCTTGGCGGGGAGTTCCCCAGCGGGCAGTGGCCGCTGCACATCACCCTTGTGAAATTCGACGTCGGTTCCAGTCCCGGTGAGGAAGCAGGCGGCAGGGATGAGGTGGCTGCGCGGGTTGCCGCCAGGGTCGACGGGGCCGTGAAAGAAGCACTTGGTGCACGCCTCACCATTGGGGATGAGGCGGGGTTCGGCCCCCGGCAGTTGGTGCCGGTGAACGTTGTTGAACCGCACCCCCGTCTTCAGGTGCTCCACGAAAACCTCGTGAGGGAGGTCCAAAGGCTTGGTGCTGGGGTGTCGTCTCCCGGCTACACGTTGGAAAATTACCGCCCTCATGTGAGTCACCAGGGTGAGAGTCGATTCCACCGTGGTGACGCCGTCGTACTTGACCGGGTTGCCCTCGTGGACATGGCGCCGGAAGGCGAGCGGAGGATCCGGCGTATTCTGCAGCTCTGGACTGACTGACTGCGCGCATTGACTGGCTGAGAAGTAACTGAACGCAGGTTGCCAGTAGATCCAGGAAAACGATTACCCAAAATAGGGCAATTTCAGCCCTGTAGGACCTATAAAGCGTTACTCTGATGGAGTGAGTATGGAAGCAAAGAACAGGGTCCCGGTCCTTAGCGATGTTGCAAAAGCTGCCGGCGTTTCAGTGCCGACTGTTTCCCGAGTGCTCACGAGCAGCAAGTACGTTGCCCCCGAACTCCGCGAACGCGTGATGAAAGCCGTAAACGACCTCGAATATCGGCCCAACAGCGCTGCCCGTGCCACAAGATCGGGAAAGCGATCCATGGTTGCGGTCCTCACCGGAGCCACGTCAAATTACGGTTATGCCAAGACCATCGAAGGTATAGAACTGGCGGCACGGAAAGCAGGGCTCTCCGTCATCATTGCGGTGGTTGAGTCGGACAGCGAACCGGCCGTCAACGCCGCCATCGACCTCGTCCTGTCGCAACCCGTGGCCGGAGTGATCATTCTCGAATTCGATCGTCCCGGCCTTGCTGCGGTGAAGGCCTTTCCGTCGTCAGTGCCCATGGTGGTGGCCGGAGGCGGAACCCGTCGCAGCGGCGTCAACCCGAGCGCACTCCTCGATGAGCGCAGCGCCGGACGGGATGCCACTGAGTACCTTCTCTCACTGGGCCACAAGACCGTCCACCACGTCGCCGTTCCCACCATGGGCAAGCACTCGGGCCGAACCCAGGGTTGGAAATCGGCGCTCACCGCTGCCGGAGCCCCTGTTCCTCCCGTGCTTCATGCCACCTGGGAGCCTGCCAGTGGCTACAAACTGGGTCTGGACCTCGCCGATCAGGATGATGTCACGGCTATCTTTTGCGGAAACGACGACGTCGCCATCGGCGTCATCAGCGCGCTCCTGGATCGGGGACGCCGTGTTCCGGAAGACGTTTCCGTCATGGGCTTCGACGATCAGCCCCATGTTGCCCTCTGGCGGCCCTCGCTCACTACGGTCCGGCAGGATTTCGGCGACCTCGGGGCCCGCGCCTTCCAGCTTCTGTCAGCCGCCGTTGAGGGCACTGACGGCTCCGGGTCCTCCATCGTCAAACCCGAGCTCGTCCTGCGGAACTCCACAGCTGCAGCCGGCTCACCCGCCGCATAGCCCCGGACGCTCCCTCACTTTTCGCGCTTTAATCCCGGACGCTCCCTCACGTTTCGCGCTCCTGCCGACAGGATGTGAGGGAGGGTTCGGGGAAAGGTTGCGAAACATGAGGGAGCGTTTAGAAAATGGCGGCGAAACGGCGGATTCTGGGGGTCGTTGCAACACAGATGGTAGCTATGTGGTCAAAAGTAGATCACGGAGGCGCTCGGCCGGGGTATCCCAGCCGAGCGTTTTGCGTGGTCTGCCGTTTAGTTCCTGGGCTACGTGTTCGAGGTCTTCGGGTCCGTAGACGGATAAGTCGGTGCCTTTGGGGAAGTACTGCCGCAGGAGCCCGTTGGTGTTCTCGTTCGATCCGCGCTGCCAGGGGCTCGCGGGGTCGCAGAAGTAGACCTGCATGTCTGTGGCGAGCGTGAAGGATTTGTGGTTGGCCATTTCTGCGCCCTGGTCCCAAGTCAGGGAACCGCGGAGATGGGCCGGCAGCGTGGTCATGGTGTTGATGAGGCCGTCGCGGACGGTTTCGGCGGTGTGGTCATTGGGCAAATGGACGAGCATCACGTACCGGGTCGTGCGCTCGACGAGGGTCCCGATAGCGGACTGGTTCAATGCCCCGGTGATCAGGTCCCCTTCCCAGTGGCCAGGCACGGCGCGGTCCTCAATTTCGGGTGGGCGTTCGGAAATCATCACCATCGGGTCCCTGAATCGTTGAGTGCGTTGTTCACCGGTGTTGTGGGGTTTGCGGCGGGTCCTGCCGGTGCGGAGGGCGGTCTGGATTTCGCGTTTGAGACCTCCGCGGGCCTGGAAGTAGAGGGCCTGGTAAATCGTCTCTGTACTCACGCGCATTTCCTGATCGTTGGGGAAGTCCTTGATCAAAGTGTTGCTGATCTGCTCCGGTGATTGGCGCACGAGCAGTTTGGTTTGAACGTATTCCCTCAGCCGGGGCACTGTTAGCAGCTTCCGATCCTTGGGCCGGGGACGGCGGGCGGCAGCGGCCCGTTGCGCCGCATACGGCTGATAGCCGAGGTTTGAGGTGGTGTTGCGGGAGAGTTCTCGGCTGATGGTCGAAGCCGACCTGCCCAATGCGGACGCAATCGCCCGCAGAGACGCCCCGGTTGCTGACATGTCCCGGATCGTTTCACGCTCTGACAAAGACAGATAACGCGGATCGATAGCCTTCTCCAACTCCGAGACGGGGATCTGGGGGCCGGGAACCGTCCCGGTCCCACCAGCGGCAGTCGTCGAAGTGGTCACACCCCGTTTGTAGTCCACAACTCGTCCGTCAGGGTAAAAGCGCCGGCTGCCGGAGTGTCGGATTCCCTTGTCCCAGTCCCTGGCCGTGCGGACGCTCACACCCACGTTCCCGGCGGCCTCTTGCCGGCCCAGGCCAGCCTTGCGCAACCGCAGGAACTCCTCACGCCTCGAAGAGTCCGGACGCTTTCCGGCCATGCCCGCAGCGCGGGTCCAGTGATAACAGGTCATCCGGTTCAGCCCAAGCTCGGCTGCGGCGACGGTCACATTCCTGACCCGGTCCAGAACGGCGAAGAACTCCTCTTTCTGCTCCTGCGTGTACTTCCCTCGGCCCGACGCTTCTTTCGACAAAGACGACACGGTCGTTGCAACTCCCAAAACTCTGGGTGTTGCAACGACCGCTAGAACTCAAGAACGTGAGGGAGCGTCCTGAGGGGCCGGGGGGTGCCAGCCTTCACGGATGTTTGATCTGAAGCCCACGTGGGCAAGGATGAATGTATGGCTGACATCATGGAGTTCCTCGAAGCACGCATTGCAGAAGAAGAGGCAGAAGCCCGGAGGGGACTCGAAAGCCGGGAGCAGATCCAGGGTGCTGTGGGCTGGTTCGACCCCGCGCGGGTCCTTGCGGAGTGCAACGCCAAGCGGAAGATCCTGGGCAATGTCCCGCTCGTCACCGATATTCCCACCCAGATCGGGGCGACCAGCGAGTACGTCCTCATGTGCGTGGCGTCCGTCTATATGAACCACCCGGATTATCAGGAGGGCTGGTCCATTGATCCCTAGGCATCCCTCAAAAACCCGTACTTCGACAGGAAGCGTCACCGCTTGCAAGAGCGATGGTGTAGTGCTATAAAAATCTGTATCAGCGGATATATATCCGGTCTAAGAAATGGATCAAAAGGAGGTATGAGATGTTGATGCTGAATGACCCGTTCCGGCAGTTGGACCGGCTCGCTCAGCAGGTGCTTGGCACCACCGCGCATCCCGCCGCCATGCCTATGGACGTCTGGCGGGAAGGCGATGAAATTGTGGTCGCGCTGGATCTTCCCGGCGTCGAAGTCGACTCGGTAGACGTGGACGTTGAACGCAATGTCCTGACGGTTCGTGCCGAGCGCAAGGACCCGGTTCCTGGAGGCACGGAGATGGTCGCTTCGGAGCGTCCGCGCGGTGTCTTCAGCCGGCAGCTGGTCCTGGGCGAGACCCTTAACACCGACCACGTCCACGCCAGCTATGACGCGGGCGTGCTGAAGGTGCGGATCCCGGTCGTTGAGGAGGCCAAGCCGCGGAAGATCGAGATCCAGTCCGGCGGCCAACAGCAGCAGATCAAGGCCTAACGGTCCTGGCCTAAGGGTCCCGCTTAACAGGCCGCGCTAGCCGGCGTCTGGCACAAGCCCGGTGTCTCCTGATCCCGCCCCCAAAACACACGTGGTCACTGGCTGACAAGAGCGGCCGGTGACCACGTGTTCGTTAAGGTGATCACGTGTTCGTTAAGAAACGTTTGCCTAGGCTGGCCGCAGCTCGATGACCCGCGCACCAGGGGCTTCGGGCATTGTCACCTTCAGCACCGCTGCCTGGCCGGCACTGCCAGGAAGGATTTCGACGGCGGAGGATCCCCAGCTGGGGTACGCCACGGAAACCAAGGGATTCGGGCCGAGCCAGGACGGCAGCGTGATCAGCTGTTCCTCCAACCCGCCACGCCGGTGAAGGGCTATGAGGTAGCGGTCGGTCTGGATGTCCTCATCGGCTGCGATACCCGGGAAGGTGGCGCCCTGGGCGATCCAGTGATCACGCCATCCGGGCAACCCCAAGGGGAATGACGGTTCCGAGGCGGCAATGCCTGTCCGTAACCTCTTGTACGCCTCGATCCCTTCACGGACCACGTCCAACTGGGCCTCATTCAGCGTGTCGATATGTCCCGCCAGATGGACGCGTGCCAAAAGAGCGCTGCTCATGGAGAACGCCAATTCCTCGGCGTTCATGCTCCCTTCCACTGACGCCCAGACGCCGGACTGCTCAGGCGCAATCGCCAGGGCTGCGGCGGCGGAGATAGGAGGAGTTTTGATGAAGTCCTGCTGGTCTGTGAGCGACTGGACGGGAAAAACTGCTCCCGATGCGCCGTCCGTCCTGGAACCACCGGCCGAACATCCTTCAATGGTGAGGCAGGGGTGCCGGTCCATCGCTGTGGACACCCAGTCAAGGAAAGCCCTGTTGTGCTCGAGCAGTCCTGCCCCGGCAGCGCCGGTGGAGTCCGTTCCCGAGCCGATGTCGATGTTGTAGTCGAGCTTCAGGTAGGCGAGGTCGAAGTCAGCCATGAGCCGGTCCACCACCTGGTCAAGATGGGCGCGCGCCGCCGGGTGACGGAGGTCAAGCTGGTAGCGGCCCCATTCCTTGATTCTTTTTCCCCGCCGCGTGAAAAATGCCTCGGCAGGAAGCAGATCGGCCATCCGGCTGCGGGCTCCCACTACTTCCGGTTCCAGCCATAGGCCGGGCTTCATGCCGGCGTCGCGGATCTTTTCGATCAGAGCGCCTAAGCCGCCGCCCGGGAACCGGTTCAAGGACGGCTCCCACTCGCCCACCGAGTCCCACCAGCCGCCGTTTTCGTCGTCGTACCAACCGGCATCGATGCAGAAAACCTCCACCCCCAGCTTTGAAGCGGCCGCGATCAACGGGAGCTCTTTTTCAGTAGTGGGATCCGACATCAGGCAGTTGAGGAAGTCGTTGTAAATCACCGGCAGTTGGACGCTGTCCGTATGCGGCCGGCGGATCCGGCGCCGGTAGGCGGTCAGTTCGGTGGCCACTGCGTCCAAACCCCCAACCGGGACCACGACGACGGCGGCCGGGACGGTTGTGAATCGCTCACCCGGGTTCAGGGTCACCGCCCATTGGTGTTCCTCGGCAGTAGGCCCGGAAACGGTGAGGTAGACGTCGTCGTAACGGTCTCCGAGTTCATAATGCCAGGCCCCGTTGTTCTCCACCTGCCAGCCGATCATGCGGCCGGTGTCCAGATCCTCGAGGATCCCCAGGGGCAGCTGTTCGCCCGTGGACCAGGCCCCTGTGGAGGTGGTGACAATCCGGTTCTTGGAACCCACCTGGTTGTATTGGACCATCCCCACGTTATAGAGCCCGCGTTCAGCCAGCGTTGAACGGCGCCAGCGGAACTCCCCGGACCACGGATTGGCTGCTTCCCACAGGCCGAAGCGCTCCTCCCAGTCGGCCCCATGCCCGAGGCCGGAGAGAGTCAGTGAGGAGACGTATTCAAGCTCGACTGCGGTGGCTCCGGCCCGTACTTCATTCCAGCAACGGAGGACGGCGGAGCCGTCGGAAAGCTCATAAAACGCCGAAACTTCGACGCCGGAGACGTCGTCGCGGGCGTCAATCTGAAGGCGATTGCCGCCGTCGTACTCGCTGCGAACAACTGCCGTGAGCCGCAAGCCCTGCGCGGCCCGGCCGTCCACATGCCGTTTACCGGCGGTGCCGTGACGGCCATCCCCGGCCAAGGAGAGTTCCACCAAAGGCAATGCTGAGCGGCGCAATCCGGCCAGATCGGGAACAGGCTCGCTGGCGTGATGAAGGGCGAGCAGGCGGGGTGCAGTGTCCTCCCCATGAAGAATGTGCAACTGGATGCAGCTGTTTCCCCACGTAAGGATCTCGCCGCCTTCCGGTACCTCGAGGGTGGGCGGTTTGTCCTCGACATCCGGAGGGAGGTGAGTAAGGGTCATGGTGGCTCCTGGTGGTGGTTCGGCAGCCTGTTGCCGGAACTGTCCTAGAAATACGATTCTTTGAGGATAACGTTTTCCTAGAGGGAATGCGAGGGCCCTTGTTCCCTTTGTGTTCTTTTCGCTGGCGCGCTGGTACTTCTGCTGCGTGCCAGGCGGCTAGTTCCGCGCCTTTTCGGCCATCGTGAGGATCAGGGAGCGTTTCTTGTCGTAATGGCTCACGAGGGAGGAGCGCAGATCCGGAAGCCACGAAGGGGAGCCTCCGGCTGCGGAATCCACATCGAGGACACCGGCTCCCTGCAGCAGATCACGGGCCGCGTTGGATGCCATACAGATCGGCAGGAGGGTAATTTCGTCCGCGTACAGGGGGCGCACAGAACCGTAACCATCGAGGAAGGAGGCGAGCAGGGCCGGGTGGGTTGGCTTTTCACAGTCCTGCCCCACTATGTCCCTCAGCGCTGAGGCAATGTCCTCTGCAAACCGGCCGATGCGGGCCTCGTCCAGATCAAAGATGGACACCGCGTCACCGTCCCAGCGGAGATTGTCGAGCTCGAAGTCGCCGTGCAAAACACCATTTTGGGCGGGAATGCGGGGAAGGGCGGCCCACTCGGCAGCCAAGCCTTCGCCGGCCTGGGCCAGGCGCGGATCATCCTTCAGGTTGGCAAGGGCGACAAAGGGCGACGTTGCCCGGCCGCGTTGGTTGGCTGCACCCCCGAAATTGTCCGGATCGAGGAAGATCCCGGAATGGGGAGCCGCGTCTACGTGGAATCTGGCAAGAGCGGCGCCCCAGGCCCATGACTGGTCTTCGCTGACAGTTTCTGGCTCCCTTTCTTCCCCAGGGGCTGCGGTAACTGCGGCAGCGTGGACGGTGCCCATCGGCGTCTCCAGCGTCTCCACGAGCCGCCCGGCATCGGATAGCACCGGAGACACCACTGGATGTCCTGCCGATGAAAGCGCGGTCAGCAATTTGGCTGGCCGCAACAGGGCGTCCTCCGTGCGGAGTCCCGCCGGCACAAAGCGCAGGAAGATGGTCCCTTCTGCCCTGGTCTTCGACGGCACGATGAATACGTGGGTTGCGCTCGAGCGCAGGTAGAGCGCGGCTCCAGGGGGCAGGCCCCAAGCGGCGGCCACGGAATCGGCCACAGGGCTGCGCCAACCTTGGTCGACGGTACTGTTCAGGGACTTGATCTCGCTGAGGGGAAGCATCCCAGCTATCCTCCCCAGCCCAGATGGCGCCCGTCAAGGTGTCAAGCCGCCCCGTGGCCGCGGCAGCGGACGCCGGCTACGACGGAGTCAGCGTGAACTTCGAGAAATCAGCGCAGAAGGTCTGGTCGCGGAGGTCCTGGGCGCAGATGCCGACAAACGGGCCAGTGAACCTCAGGCTCCTGCCGTAGTCATCGGAGAGGTGCGTCGCGTTCAGGCCAGCTGCCAGTTGCTGAAGTCCGCCATCCTCAGTGCCCCAGGAGAACTGGACTTCACTCGGCGTCATCGTGGCGTTCAGCAGGAGCGGTCCGGCGTCCGGGACTGCAGCGGTGGCATGTACCAGGAGTCCCTTCTCGGCGTCGCGCTCCCATACCTCCACCACACGCTCCACCGAGTCTTCAGTGTCCGTGACGGAAAGCCTCAGATAGAAGTACGCGGCGGTGTTGTAGTACAAGATCAGGCCCGCGGACTGTGTGTAGTTTTCCGGGGCTGCGTCAAGGACAACGCTGGCGGACACGGATTCGCTCCTGACGCGCTGGGCAACCAGGCTCTGGTCCCGCAAGGAATCAGTACTCCGCATGCCACGGAGGCGCAGCCAGCCGGGCCGGGCAGTGGTACTGAGCCAGTCGGCCTTGGAAGCGGGGGAGCGCAAGGCACTCCACGGCCAGGCAAGGGGCTCGCCGGCAGCAGGAAAACCAGCGGAGAGTCCGACGGCGGGAGCCCCCTCCTGCCCGGAAGGCGCCATTTGCAAATCGGAAGGCGCCGGCAACCCCGAAGGCGCTTGCAATCCCGAAGGCGCCGGGATTTCCTCGGCAGCATGGTGCCCGCCCTGTTCGAGCCGAAGCCATCCCTCGGAGGTCCAGTTCACTTTTTGGAGGCAGGTCTCCCGTCCGAGGATGGCGCGGCGGTCGCCGTCGGACTCGATCCAGCGGCTGGCAAGGTGCACAAGGTAGTCCTCACCCGTTTCAGTGGTGACGATCTCACCGTGGCCGGCCTTCTGGAGCGGGAGGGTGTCGTCGTCGCGACTGGTGAGGAGGGATCCCTCGGGATCGGCCTCATAGGGGCCGAGCAGCTCGCGGGAACGGAGCATCAGAATGCCGTGGTTGAAGCCTGTTCCGCCCTCGGCAGTCATGAGGTAGAACCAGCCATCCCTGAAATACAGGTTGGGCCCCTCGATCAGCGTGGCACTGCGGAAGATGGACTGGGGCACCCCGACCGTGGCTGAGCCATCGGCTGTCATCTCCTGCACGTTGATACCGGCAAATCCGCCGCGCCCGTTGGGGCGGTTGTCCCATTCCATGTTCGCGAGCCAATGCCGGCCTTCATGGTGAAAGATGGAGGGGTCGAAGCCGGTACTGGTGACGCGTGACGGCGCTGACCAGGGACCGGCGGCATCTTCAGCCCGCGTTACATACGTGTCCATGTCCTTCTGTGCTCCGCCAAAGGACCGTACCACTGTGAATGTAAGCCAGAAGGTGCCATCGTCCCAGCTCAGTGACGGCGCCCAAATGGACCCCGAGTCCTGGATTCCGCTGAAGTCCAAAGCGACGTCGGGTCCGTTGAGTGAGCCTGCGAACTCCCAATGTGCCAGATCCCTGGACCGGTGGATCGGAATGGCGGGAAACCATTCAAAGGAGCTGTTGGCCACGTAGAACCACTCTCCGACCCGAACGATGGACGGGTCCGGAAAAAAGCCAGGGAGTATGGGGTTGGTGATGCTGGTGGTCATGGCCGTCCTCACTGAACAGGTGTTTCGGGGTAGGCAAACTCCTGGCCCGACCGGTAACGGTCCAGCTCGGCCAGAACGTGTTCGCCCAGGCGCGCGAGCTCATTGCCCATAGACCCCGCGATGTGGGGCGTGAGCACCACGTTTGCCATCGAATAGAGTTCATGCCCGGGCGGGAGGACATCAGGTGTGGTCACATCCAGGATGGCGTTGATCCTCCCGGTTCGCAGCTCCGCCAGGAGCGACTCCTGGTCCACCAGCTCGCCGCGGGAGGTGTTGATCAGGGTGGCTCCGGTCTCCAGCAAGCCCAGCTGTCTTCCACCAATCATCTCGAAGGTCGAAGGAATCGCCGGGGCATGGATCGAAACCACGCTGCTGGACGCCATCAGGTGGTCCAGGTCCACAAGCTCGACGCCGAGAAGTCTGGCCTCCTGCGGTTCCAGCGTTGGGTCCGATACCAGGATGCGGAGATCGAAAGGATGCAGCAGTTTGATGACCTTGCGGCCGATCCGGGACGCTCCGACGATTCCTACAGTGCGCCGGAAGTTCCCCGAAAGCGGGAACCGCTCTTCGCGGTGAATGGCGGACTGCTCCTCCCGGTAGAGGCGCGTTGCGGTGAAGGCATCTTTGTTGGCCAGGAGAATCATCGCCAGCGTGTACTCCGCCACGGGGGTTGCGTTGGCGTCGCCGGCATTGGAGAACCTGATCTGACTTCTCGCCGCGGGAGGCAGCTGGGTAGAAGCGACCCCGCCCTGGTGCACCACGGCTTTCAACTCCGGCGCCAGCTCCAGCACTTCCGCCGTAAATGCCGGACACCCCCAGCCGGTTACGACTACCTCGGTCTGGGCAAGGATGGCGGGATCGACCAGCTGCCAGTCGCTGACCACGCTGTGGCTGAGCAGTTCAACGCGGTCATGGAGCCCGGGCCATCCTGCACCGAAGACCATATCCGCCAGGCCCACCGGCGCCATTGCCAGGAGGGCTTTGGGCCGCCGGGTTTTCTCTGAGGTCACTGCCCTGGAACCAGCCGCAAGCTGATCGCCTGTAGCGGTTGTGGGACTATCGGGGGCCATGTCATCTCCTGGTTGCGGCGGCGGAACTTGCCGGGACCTGAAACCGTCCCGTGCCTTTGAGGATAACGATTTCCCAAGCCATTTTCCAGAGTGCCGGCATATGCGATGGGTATTACGAACAGCATCAGGGCGAAGGCTGCTGCACAATCGGAAGATGCAGGGGCTCTTCGCCGAACTCCACCTTGGCAATTGAACCGTCCGGCTGATGAACCAGACGCTCAAAGAGTGTCTCGCGGTTGAAGCCGTTTCCGTCCGGGATGGCGAAGCGGTGGTACGCGATGACCCAATCCCCGGTACCTTCGACGTTCAGGATCGAGTGATGACCCGTTGCCCTGATGCCCCGCTCCAGGTCCTTTTCGAGGATCACCCCGCGATGGGTCCAAGGGCCAAGGGGGCCCGGTCCACTCGCGTACCGGACGCGGTAGTCATCCTCGCGGGTATCGTTCTCGGACCACGACAGGTAGTAGTTGTCACCATTGCGGTGGACCCAGGCGGCCTCACGGAAGCCTTCCGGCTGCCACGAGACAACGGAGCCGGCGTCGAACGAGACCATGTCCTCATTCAGCTTCGCCCCGTGGGCTGTGCCATTGCCCCAATACAGATATGCGCTGCCGTCCCGGTCCACAAAGACAGAGGGATCGATGGTGTAGCCGGCAAACACTCCGGCCGGTACCAGCGGTTCACCCAGGTCTTTGAAGGGGCCTGTGGGGGAGTCGGCGACGGCGACGCCGATGTTCCCGTTGGCCGTGAAGTAGAAGTAGAACTTGCCATTGCGCTGAGCGGCAGCCGGAGCCCAGGCTCGCTCGCTGGCCCAAGTGGCGTCGGTCCCCAGGGAGAGGATGGTGCCATGGTCCGTCCAATCCACCAGATCCGGCGAGGAGAGTACCGAGAACGACGTGCCGGCCCAGTCCTCGAAGCCGTCTGAAGTGGGGTAGAGGTAATAGGTGTCGCCGTACTGGATCAGGGTCGGGTCCGCGTACAGTCCCGGCAGCGGGGATTTCGCAGGCGAAGGAGTCCTCGTGGGAAACGATGGCCGGGTGGCTGTTGATGCCTTCGGTAGCTCTGTCTGGCTCATGGATCGCTTTCTCTGGGTCCGGGCAGGGCCCGTGGATTGCGTCGACTCTACATCGATGAAGAAGTTCGTTCCAGCAGTTGCCAGCCGCTTCTACAGCGTTGTAGATTCAGGCTGCAAAAAAAGGATCATCTCCTGGGCCGGTATCCGGCCCAGGAGATGACGCCCGCTAAGAGATGACGCCGTCCACCAAAGCCTTGGCTTCAGCCTGCACCTGCTTGAGGTGGTCTGCACCCTTGAAGGACTCGGCATAGATCTTATAGACGTCTTCAGTGCCGGAGGGGCGGGCCGCAAACCAGGCGTTTTCAGTGACCACTTTCAGTCCACCAATGGAGGCCCCGTTGCCCGGCGCCTCTGTCAGCTTGGCGGTGATGGTTTCACCGGCAAGCTCGGTAGCGGTGACGTCCGAGGAGGACAGTTTGCCGAGCGCGGTTTTTTGTTCGCGGGTGGCGGCGGCATCAATGCGTGCGTACACGGGGTCGCCGAACTGGTCAGTGAGGCCCTTATAGAGCTGGGAAGGGGACTTGCCCGTGACCGCGGTGATTTCCGAAGCCAGGAGTGCCAGCAGGATGCCGTCCTTGTCCGTAGTCCACACGCTGCCGTCCATCTTGTTGAAGGACGCGCCGGCCGATTCTTCCCCTCCGAAAGCACCTTCCCCTGAAAGGAGACCCGGAACAAACCACTTGAAGCCCACGGGAACTTCCACCAGCTTCCGGCCAAGGCTCTCCGCTACGCGGTCAATGATCGAGGAGGAAACCAGGGTCTTTCCGATCACCGACTGCGGGTTCCAGCCGGTGCGGTGACGGTACAGGTAGTCGATGGCGACGGCGAGGTAGTGGTTCGGGTTCATCAGCCCGCCCTGTCCGTCAACAAAAGGTGTCACGATGCCGTGGCGGTCTGCGTCAGCGTCATTGCCCGTGGCGACGTCGTAACTGGCGCCGTTGGACATCCGCTGAATGAGCGAAGCCATCGCGGAGGGGGAGGAGCAGTCCATCCGGATTTTTTCGTCCCAGTCCAGGGTCATAAAGGCCCACTGCGGGTCAACAGTGGGATTAACCACTGTGAGGTTGAGATGGTGGCGCTCGGCGATTTCACCCCAGTAGTCCACGGCGGCGCCGCCCATGGGGTCGGCTCCGATCCGGACGCCGGCTTCACGGACTGCGTTCAGGTCCAAAACGGACGGAAGGTCATCAACGTAACTGCTCAGGAAGTCGAACTTGCCCGTTGTGTCGGCGTCGAGGGCCTCGGCCAAAGGGATCCGTTTGACGCCGCGAAGCCCGTTCTCGAGGAGTTCATTGGCGCGGTTGGCGATCCATCCCGTCGCGTCGCTGTCCGCGGGGCCACCGTGCGGCGGGTTGTACTTGAAGCCGCCGTCACCGGGCGGGTTGTGGCTGGGAGTGACAACTATGCCGTCTGCCTGAGGGGCACCGGCGGGTGCGTTGCGGTTGTGGGTGAGGATCGCGTGGCTCAGGGAGGGGGTGGGGGTGTAGCCGTGCCGTGCGTCGATCAGCACGTTCACGCCATTTGCGGCGAGGACCTCCAGCGCTGAATTCTGGGCCGGCTCGCTGAGCGCATGGGTGTCCTTGGCCAGGTACAGCGGGCCGGTGATGCCTTGCCCCGCCCGGTACTCGACGATGGCCTGGGTGATGGCGACAATATGCTGTTCGTTGAACGATGCTTTGAGGCTGGAGCCTCGATGTCCGGACGTGCCGAACGCTACTCGTTGGCCTGGCTCAGTGAGATCCGGCGAAACGTCGTAGTACGCATCCAGGAGTGCGGTGAGATCAACAAGGTCTTGGGGTTGGGCAACAGTACCCGCGCGGCTAGCCATGGCACCAGCATGCCAGACGACTGCGTCACTCCACACGCTAAGTCCGCGATCCGGCTCCTATGACAGGAATTTAAGCCTCAATGAGGGTTAGGCGGAGGCCAATCCGCCTTGGGCAGATGCCATTCCCGTAGCAGGCGCGGAGAGTGAGGTCTGCTGGAAGATCCGGTTCAGAAGTTCGACGTCGAGGCTGAAGCTGCCTTGGTCCTCGCGGACCACTCCCAGGTCCTGCAGCGCCAAAAGGTGCGGCAACCCCTCCGTGGGGGAAATGCCGGCCGCTTCAAAGATCTGGCCGGAAGGACGCCAGGTTTCTCCGCGCAGGCTTCTGAGCATAGCCATCCGGGGCGCCCTGGACAGGACGTTCAACGCTTGGGCAGTCAGGGTCGCATCGACGTCGCGCGGGGTTTCCAAGCGGGTGTTCAGGGGTGACGATCCCATGGACATCGTGTACGTCCTTTCTGGTTCCAAGAGAACCTCCGCCTTCCTTGGCGAAGCTGGACTTGAATGGTCTGCTGGTTATGAAACGGGCCGGATGGCAAAACGTGACGCCGGGTGGGGACTTTCACGGCCGGAATGAGCGGAGTGGAAGCACGGATTGGGAGCCGATTGTTCCCGAATCATGGAGTGCGGAGAATGTGCGGAACGCGACTTTCTCGTCGTCGTTCTTCCTGTCCGCAAGGCAAGGTTATTGGAGCTGCGGCAAGCAGTGGGGGAGTCCCTCTTTGGGGAATGGCACCGGGACGGTTTAACCATCCGTACCTGATCGACCGCACCCAGGACCTCGTTGACCTGTTTCATAGCGCCCTTCAAATTCAGGGAACCGAGCAGGCCCAACTCCTTTCAGCTCCTTTTGTTAGCGTAAACAACTTTTAGAGCATTGAAGGGTTTTGGTCATAAAAAACATGAAGTTGGGGTCATTTTTCGGGCTTTGGCCCTTGACACGATTCAGCAATCGGTTTCTGAGGCTGGATATTTCGTTGCATGACTAACGGCTATTTCAAAAGTCCTACCACGTGCGCCACGGCGCAACGCCATGCACCACTGCCAGGACCTTGGTGAGCACTCCGCTCGTGTTAGATTTTCGACACTTATTCAGACCAACCCGGCTTACTCAATCGAACCTGGGAGCGGCAGTGACAGAGCGTAAACGACTCATCACGTGGGAAGACCCTGCCGTTGGTGCGGCAGCCATGCCGAGCATGAGTGGCCTTGAGTACCTGCATTCCATGATGGGCAAAAAGCTTCCCCCTCCTCCGATGGGGGAACTCTTGAACATGACGCTGACCGTAGCGGAACCGGGAACGGCCACCTTCACGTGCCAGCCGGACGAATCCCACTACAACCCGATCGGCGCAGTGCACGGCGGGCTGGTATGCACCCTGCTTGATTCGGCCCTGGGCTGCGCAGTGCAAACCACACTGCCCAAGGGGGTTGGGTACACCTCGATAGAAATCAAAGTGAACTACCTTCGCTCCATCCGTGCCGGCAGCGGCCGCTTGACCTGTGTGGGAGTCGTATCAAAGGCGGGTAACCGTGTGGCCTTCGCAGACGGAACCGTCACTGATGCCAACGGCAAACTCGTGGCTACTGCCACCGGGTCGCTGCTCGTCTTTCCCATCAGCTGAAGTTGAGGGGCGTCCCGGTTAGACCTGCGCTGCCTAAATTTGCGCTGCGTTCCTGACAAGGGCCGTGTCTACGAACTGTTCGAAGCGGACGATGAGCCCGCCGCGGACGGCGAAGTGGTGATCAACGCGGACGTTCAGAGCTTTGCGGCTCGTCTGTGCGTGGCGGTATCGCGGGCAAGGACCACAACGTTTTCGCCATCGACGACGTTGGTGTCGTCGTGAGCGGCCCAGCCGCTGCTGCTTTCCGAAACACAGCGAAGGGAACGCGGTGACAGGACAACCGGCCACAAGCCATCCCTATCGAAGCGGGCTTCGAATAGTAGACATGAGCAAGGCAGAGAAACAGGCGCTACGGTACTGCGATTACTACTGCTTCATGTCGTTGGCTGACTTCATGGTTTGGGTGGATGCCGAGGATGGTACCGAACCGGAAATTTCGTACCTGGCCGGGACCTGATTTCGTTCGAAGTTGTAGTGCCAATTCGCGAGGTGGCGGAAATCTTTGGCAGCACTTCAAAACCTGAACGCTCCGAAGGCGCCCGCGAAAGGGCCATCGCCGATCGATATAGTTGCGGCATGCCCGACTTGATTGTGCCGACCGATCGCCTTCATGCCGCTTGGCTTCAGGCCCATGCTGAGTGGGGGCCGGGACTCCACGAGGATGGTTTTGGATTGTTGGCAACCGATGAGGTCGACTCGCCTGCGGGGTTCCACACCTGGTTGGCAAGGCTTGCCGACGAGTCCTGCGGTTGTACTTATTGGTGGATCGTTGACGGGGACCAAATCCTGGGCGGGATCGCGCTGCGGCACGAAAACCATGAACTAGCGGCACGGGCCGGACACATCGGCTACGGCATCCGGCCGTCCTCGCGCGGTCATGGGCTGGCTGCCTGGGCACTTGGTCAAGTGATAGCTGAGGCCGGGGCGCTTGGCATGGACCGAGTGATGGTTATCTGCGAGGACGGCAACAGTGCCTCTGCTAAGACGATCGAGCGCCAAGGCGGTGCTCTCGAGGTCCCCCGGGACACCAACAACGGCGCCGTGCGACTCTACTGGATCACAATCAGTCAGCCGCAAAAGTAACTCTAGGGGCAGTACCGCATGCGTTTCGAGTCGGGTTCGAGCTGAGAATTGGCAGAGTGCACAACTGAGTCTTACGCGAATGGTCCTTCGGATACTTGTGGCTGCCCTTGCCCTGTACCAGCCTCATCGGGGAGCAACACCAGATTCCGCTTGAATCGCGGAGGCGACCGCCAACTCAACAAGGCCATCTACACCTTCGCGCTGATCAGAATGAACCGGGAGGGGCAGCTCCGACAAGGCCCATCGTTTGCCCTGATATTACCGACAAGCCCGAGTAGTTCTAGGGTCCGGGAGAGCTTATCGAAATTTTCCCACTGCTTAGAGCTTCTTCAAGGCATGCTGCAATGCGGAGAGCGTCCGCCTCTGAAGCTCCTGCTATGAGTCGAAATCCCAGATGAGACGTCGGCAGGTCCGCACTCTCCACTGCTATCTCCACACTGGCGTCCTCTTCGCAGGGTGTCCCGGCAGCAGGAGCGAAAACGGGATATTCCGCACCGACGCCCCATCGGTCACCCGCAGAAATAGTACGCACATATTCGTTTGGCTGTGGTGCAGCGCAGGCGGAAAGCAGCAAAAGGAGTGACGATATCAAAACCAGATCCCGCATTTCTCCCCTTAGTGTTGACTGCTTAGGCACAGGACCAGTCTATGTATCTGGCGAAGCCCTCGGCGCGCCACAGGCGCCGTCGCCGGCCCGTTCAAGCCCATAGTCCAGGACATGACGGCGATGTTCAGCTGGTTCGATACCGGCCGCTACGTCGCTAACCCCCGCCGACAGGAGCAGTTGTTCGGGCCCCCGCCCACGGCTGAGGATGCCATTAAACGCATTACCAGCGAATTGGTAGAAGCCCACCGCTGAGGTGCAGGCCAGGTGTGGCCTACTCAGTCTTGCCCTGGGGTTTGCGGGTACATCTACTGACGTGTTTAGAAGAGTGAAATTTCCTGTGTTGTTCCGCAGGGGATGTCTCCGGTGAGGGTCAGGGCAAATTTTCGGTAGCTAAGCCTGGTGATGAGTATGCCGCAGTGGCGTTCCCGGGCTCGGGGCAGCAGGGCGGATTCGGCTTGGGTGAGTGCATGATCGCGTTGGTGTGCTGAATCCACTTCGATTTCCAAGCGGTGTGAGGCGAGGTCCATGGTTTTCCTAAGACTGATTGTGGTGGTTTGAGTGTCTTCACGGGCTCCGCGGTGGTCAGAGTGCCAGCTGGGACAGGGATTTTAGGCGTCCGGAATCGCTGATGGGAAGTTCGATCAGTTTGGTTCGTTCGTTCGGGAGGTCGTTGGGGTGGTGGAAGACGAGGATGGTCTTGGTTGGGGAGGGGTGGAAGAACATGCCGTGCCCGCCGTCTTCAGCCCACAGGGGTTCGGGATCGTGGTCCCAGGGACCTTCGATGGTGCCGTTCCTGGACCTGGCCAGGCCCATGGCGTAGCCATCTTTTCCGTGACTGGACCACAGCATCACTAGTTCGCCGGTGTCTGTTTTTTGGAGAAAGGGCCCGTCAGTGACGTAGTTGGGGGCTTGCGCGGACCCGCCGGGCAGGGGAGTGCTCCAGGCCGCTTCCGAGGCGCTAAAGAGGAAGAACGGCAGATCGACTGCTGTCTTCAGGTCCGGTGAGAGGCGCTGGGCGTAGATAGCGCCGTCGTTGATCTGAAGCCATTCATGGCAAAAGACCATCCAAGGCAGGCCCGCTTTGTCGATGTAGAGAGTGCCGTCCAGGCAGGCCCAGTCTGCGGGAGTGACAGGCCCGTCGCTCCAAGGCAGGTATGGCCCTGTTGGCTCGTCGGCTTTAAGTACCTGCGTGCCACGGTGGCCGTCGTGGTCAGCGAAGGTGGCGAACATGAAGAAGCTGCCGTTGTAGTCGTACACTTCAGGGGCCCAGAACTGTGTGGTGCCCCAGAAGTGCCGGGGTGGGCGGAACGCGGGGATGGGGCCCTCCCAGTTCTCCATATCGGAGCTGGTGTAGCAGTCGAACCCGGTTCCGGGCCCGGTCCACGGCTGATCGTCGGTGGTTCCAAAGAGGTAATAAGTGGGCCGGCTCGGAAGGTGCAGAATGAAGGGATCGCGGATGCGGATATTCCTGAGGTGATGTGTCATGCGTTCGTTGTCTCTCGGTGGAAGGGCGCGGTGGTGGGCGCGGCCAGGACAGGCGTGCGTCCTGGCCGCGCACTGCAGTGGGGGTTAGCCGATGCGGGTCAGGCGGAGGTCATCGCATGCGCCGGCACTGGTTCCGTCGTTCTTGTAGCAGTAAATGTTGGCGCTGGTGACGTTCGTTCCCGTGGTGAAGCGCACGCTGGCGGGGGCGAACGCTGACCCGCTCACGCGCTGGTATGTCTCGGCTGAGCCCATGCCCTTGACACCGAGGGAAATCTCTTCGCCCGGTGCTGCGCGGAGGAAACCGCTCAGTACGTAGCTGGCGCCTGGGAGCAGGCCGGTGATGCTTTGGTTGGCGCCGCTGTTGGCAGCTCCGGTCTGCAGGCCGTAGGTTCCGGTGTTGGCCGCCGAGGTTGCCACGGTTGCGCCGCCTCCGCTGAGGGTCCAGGGGGTCAGGGAGCCGCTTTCGAATCCCGGGTTGTTGGCAAGGTTCGCGGGTGAGGAGATTGCCTGGACTGCGAAGTTGTCGCAGTAGCCTGCTCCGCTGCCGGTGTTTTTGTAGCAGTAGATTGTTGCGCTGGTGTTGGAAGTGCCGGTGGTGAAGTACACAGTCTGCTGCGCCCACCCGGTTGAGGTGGTGCGGACGTAGGTTTCGGCTCCGCCGAAGTCCTTGACCCCGAGTGCGATCTGCTCTCCGGCCGTTGCAACCTTAAGGGAGGCATTGAGCATGTAGGTGGTGTTCGGGCTCAGCCCGTTGATGGTCTGCTGGATGCCGCTGTTGGTTGGGCCGGTCTGCACCGCGGTGGTTCCTGCCGCAGGTGATGCGCCGGTGGCCTGGGATCCGGTGCCGGACAGCGTCCAGGATGACAGGGTTCCGGTTTCAAAGCCGGGGTTGGAGACCAGCGTCCCGGTGCTTTCGAAGGCGCCGATGGTGGGCCTGGAGGGGAGGGGTGTTCCGCTTAAGTCCCTGCCGCCGTTGTTCGCGATTGTTACTCCGGCGTTGATGGCCGGGGAGGAGGGTCGGATCTTGAATGACGAGGACCCGGCGGAGGTCTGGGCCGGGGTGGGCAGCGGGCCGGAAAGCTGCGGGTCCAGGGTGATTGTTCCGGAGTTTGCGGGTTCGGTGGAGTGCCGGTTCCCGTACATGATGTTGTTGGCGAAGACGGAACCGGTCGTCTGCAGGTAGCCCTTGGACCCGAAGTTCAGCACCAGGTTGTTTCGGAACTTGTAGGAACCGGACTGCGTGTTGCCGATCCGCGTTCCGACCACCGATGTCGCCTGTCCGGAGGAGATGTAGATCGTGTTGTTGTAGATGTCCGGAAGGGGCGCGGCCGAACCACTCCGGTTGGGAATGGCCCCCGGGAAATCGAACACGTTGTGCGCTCGGTTGAAGTTGCTGGTAATCGGGCAGCTGGCCGTGTTCGTATCGTCTTCGCTCACGTTGTAGCGGACGACGGTGCCGTCGGAGGGGATCCGGGACGTGGGTTCGTTGGAGACGCTGATCGGGGGCATGAACAGGATGAACCCACCGGAGTTGTTGCGCGAGTAGTTGTACTGGACGGTGGTGTTGTGGTTGCCCCAGTCGACGTCGAACGCCTGGCCGTCCTGCTGGTTGATCGAACACGCCACCGTATTGTTCTGGATCATCGTGTCGTCGCTGCCGGCCACCCAGATCGAAGCTGCCGCCGTATTGCAGTAATTCCCGGAGGGCGGGCATCCGGTCGTCGCTTTGGGCCCGCCGTACGCGGCATCGTTGCCCTCAATCAGGGCTCCCTGGCCTTTGACGACGAGGATGTCGTCCCCGCCGGAGTAGCGGATGGTGTTGCGCTGGATTTTCACGCCCGTACTCAGGCCGGTGCCTTGCCCGTCATGATCGGGGGTGACGGCGACGGCGATGCGGTCAACGTTTTCAAAGGTATTGTCGCTGACCTGGATATCGTTCCAGGTTGAGATGGTGCCGGTGTGGTTCGTCTGGATGCCGACGCCGGCGTTGGTGGAGTACCAGCCACCGGACCAGCCGCTGATGTTGCGGATGGTCATGCCGGTGATCTTGAGGTGGTTGAGCGTGGTGCCCGAGGAGTTGATGGCGAGGATCCCTGACCTGTAGTCAGGGCTGCTGGCCTGGTTGCGCAGTTCAAGGCCGCTGATTTCCCATTGCTGGACGTTCTGCAGCAGAATCACGGCGCCTGTTGCTCCGGCGGCGTCGAGGATGGGTTTTGCGCCGGTCCCGTAGCTGCCCAGAATGATGGGGTTCCCGCTGGCGCCGGATCCTTTGGCGATGAGTTGGCCTGTGCAGGAGGTGCCGGCCCTGACGTTGATCCTGTCCCCCGCCCCGAAGGTCACGGCGTTCACGGAGGTCAGGGCGTTCCATGGGGATGCTTGTGTTCCTGAGCCGTTCGTTGATGCCGAGCAGTCGAGGAAGTAGCTGGTGTTCACTGCACTGGCAGGGGCGGCGCCTGCCAGGCCTGCTGCCGCGCAGATCGCCGTGGCGGTGAGTGTGGCCAGCAGGCGGACCCGGGAGGGCCTTCGGAAGTAGCGGGTGTTCAACGGCATTGTCGAGTTCCTTTCATTGGGGGTGGTGCGGGGTGTTACTTGACGGCGCCCATGGTCAGGCCGTCCACGACCTGGCGCTGGAGGAACATGAAGACGACCAGCAGCGGGGCGACGCCGAGCAGGGCTGCGGGGAACAGCACTGTCGGATCAATGGAGTAGGTGCCGATCAGGGAGTACGCGTTGACCATCACGGTTTTGAAGGCGGGGTTTTGCAGGAAGACCAGGGGAATGATGAGGTCATTCCAGATGGCGAGGGTCAGGAACGTCGCCAGGGTCGCGGTGATGGGGCGCAGCAGGGGGAAGAGGACGGTGAAGAAGATCCGCACCGGGCTTGCACCGTCCAGGGCTGCTGCTTCCTCGAGTTCGATGGGGATCTGGCGGAAGAAGCTGGTGTAAAAGAAGATCGCCACGGGCAGGTTCAGGGCGGCGTAGGCCAGGATGACACCGACGTGGCTGTTCAGCAGGCCAAGGTCTCGTTGGAGAAGATACAGGGGTGCGATCAGGACGAAGACGGGGATTGTTGATCCGGCGATGAAAAGCCGGTACACCCAGGAGGTCCAGTTCTTGGTGACACGGGCCAGGGGGTACGCGGCGAGGGCTCCGAGGAGGATGGTGGCCAGCAGGGACAAGACCAGGATGGCGATGGAGTTCAGCAACCCCAGTCCGTAGTTCATCTTCTGGAAGACCGCGATGAAGTTCTCCAGTGTCAGTGAGGCCGGGAACCCGAGCGGGTCATTCGCGACGTCCTGACTGGGCCGAAGGGAGGTGAGGAGGGTGAAGAAGAATGGGCCGATGATCGCTGCGACGACGATGACCAGGGCGATGTTCCCTGACCAGTACGCACCGGCGCCGAGGGAGCGGGGACGTTTAGAGCGTCCGGTTAGGCGCTGTTGCGGGATTTCGGGGCTGATGGTGGTTTGTGGCTTAACGATGGGGGCGGTCATTAGATCAGGTCCTCTCGGCGCCGCAGGATCGTTTGGGTTCCGGTGGCGAGGACGACCACGACAACCAGAAGGATGATGGCGATGGCGGTGCCGTAGGCGAAGGTGCCCTGGCCGCCGAAGGTCTGCTGGTAGATCAGCAGGCTGAGAGTGGTCGATGATCCTGCCGGGCCGCCGTTGGTCATCACCAGGGGCAGCTCGAAGACCTTCAGTGAACCGATGAGGGATAGCGTGACGTTGACCGTGAGTGCCGGGGCCAAGAGAGGCCATTCGACGTTCGCGAACCGCCGCCATCCCGAGGCGCCGTCGACCTGGGCTGCATCCAGAAGCTCACCGGGCAGGCCGGTGTAGCCGGCGAGGAAAATCGCGCAGGAGTAGCCGGTGAACATCCAGATGTTCACGACCGCGATGGCCCAGATGGAAATGGCAGGGTCCCCGAGCCAGATCCTGGTCAGGGAATCAAGACCCACGCTGCGGAGCACGGTGTTGATCCCGCCCTCCGGGGCGTAGAGGTATGTCCAGACGAACGCTGCCATGACGGCGGACATCAGCGTAGGGAGCAGCACCAGGATGCTGGTCAGCCGGCGTACCCGAAAACGGTAGTACAAGGCCCGGGCCAGCCAGAGACCCAAACCGTTCTGAACAATCACCACAACGACGGCGTACAGGACGGTGCGGAGGAGGGCGCCCGTCACCACCGGGTCAGCGAAAGCGTCGATGTAATTCTCGGCGCCGATAAACTTTCCCGGATTTCCGACCTTGCTGTTGGTCGTGCTGAGGGAGAATCCCTGAAGCAGCGGGTAGATCACGATCAGCAAGTAAAGTGCCAACCCTGGTGCGAGGAAGAGGAAGGCCGTCATGGGCCGGCGATGGATCACGGGTACTACCTTTGGAAGTCGAAATGGAATCCGGGACGGCGCCATATGAACGGCGCCGCCCGGTGGTATGACGGCTGCGGTTTACTTCTTGTCCCGGAGCTTGTCGAGGTTTTTCAGGTACTGGTTGACATCCACCTGGCCCAGCCAGAGCGACTGTGTTTCCTGCTGCAGCTGCTTCTCTCCGGCCGCTGCGAACCAGCTGTCCGAGGGGAGGATGCGGTAGCGCCCTGCATCGACTGCGGCCACGAAGTCCTTGGTCGCTGGCGTGCTGGGCGTCTTGCCGTCCTTGAATGGCGTTACCGCGTTCTCAGCCTCGACAAACGGTGCAGCATTGGTGCTGTCGGACCAGAAGTCCACGTACTCCTTGGCGGCATCCTTGACCTTGGACTTAGCGTTGATGCTCCACATGGTGCCGACAAACAGGTTCGCCGAGGATTCCTGGCCCTTGTCGCCGGCCGGCCACGGGATGAACACGTTGTTGATGCCGGCCTTGGTGACAGCAGACTGGTTCCACGCGCCTTGCACCCAGAACGCACTCTTGCCGGATGTGAAGTCAGCCAGGCCCTGGGTCCACTCGTCGACTCCAAGTTCGGTTGAGAAATTCACGAATCCCTTGCTTTGGAGCTCCATCATCTGTTCAGCCGAGCTCTTCCAGTCGGTGAACGAGGCGGACCCATCGAGGAATTTCTTGTCCCAGTCGGGGTGGTCCTGGTAAACCTTGGTCGCCGCGATGGCGTTGATCATCGCGTCGCCGGTCCAGCCGTTCTTGTTCGGCAGCGAGATCGGGGTGATCCCCGCGTCCTTGACCTTCTGCAGTGCGGCCACAAAATCGGGATACGTTGCAGGGACGTCGTTTACCCCGGCCTTTTTAAGTAGATCCAGGTTCGCGTACAGATCGATGCCTACCAGTTCCATCGGCAGCGCGTACGTGGTGCCTTCTTCCTGGGTGAAGGGGATGACTGCCGGGATCACAGAATTTGACCAGTCGCTGCCGCCAAGGTCCTCAAGATACCCGGCAGAACCCCAGTCCTGGACCTTGCTCGAGTCGGTCATGATGACATCGGCGCTGTTGCCGGCGAGGAGTTCAGGTTGAACTTTCTGGGTGTAGGCATCGTTGGCCGGCACGTACTCGAACTGAACGTCAATATTCGGGTGCGCCTGCTCAAAGGCGCTGTTGACCTTCTCCATGTTGGCCGGTTCAGCGTCGCCGCCCTTCCAGCCGTACACCTTCAAAACGGTCTTCCCGTCACTGGACGTTGCTCCGGACTGTGAAGAACAACCCGCTACCCCGACCACCGAGGTCAACGCGATCAGGGCAACGGCGATACGGCCGGCACGGCGGACCTTCGCGGCACGGGCGGGGGAAGTCAAAGACTTCGAATCCATCATTTCTCTCCTTCGAGATCATTTGTCACGTTCCAAACACGCAGTCTGCACCCGAGGGCCGTTCTTGCGTACGGGGGATTTGTAGCGTTCAAATGCTGTTTACGGGGCTTAGGGAAAGGCTCTTTGAGCCGAATTTGGGGTTTGCACCGTTCCAAACCGTGATTTACATCATCTTGGGGACAGGCTCTCTTGTCAATACCTGATCATCCAACGGTCGATGACCTGGCAACTAACCGAAAGGGAACGTTAACCTGCTGAGGGGGGGTGAGTGGGTCCCTGAGCCTGGCGCTGAGGAACGTGAAAGCTTGGTCCATCATCCAGGTCCGGTCGATAAACACGCTGGAGAGCGAAGGGTTGGCAAAGGAAGCATCCTCAATATCGTCGACAGCGATGACGGCGACTTCGCCTGGCACTGGGACGCCGCGCTCAGCGAGGGCCTTCATCGCACCCAGGGCCAGCAAATCGTTCGCACAAAAAATCGCGTCTATCGTGTCTCCGCGCTCCAGGAGAGCGATCATTGCTTCCTCTCCATCCCGGCGGGTCCAGTCCTGGACGTAGCCGATGGGGGTCGCTTCCACCATCCCGGCTTCAGCCAGTGCCAGATGGAATCCTTCTTCGCGTTCTGAGACCACATTAGGATCCCCGGTATCTTTGTGCCCGATCATTGCCACATGCCGGCGGCCCTGCCCTATCAGGTGCTCGGTCGCCAGCTTGGCAATTGCCACTGAGTCAATGCCAACCCGATCTACGCTTTCCAGTTTGGAGCGCTCACCTAGCAAAACCAGGGGCATTCCGCCCCGCCGCTTCTCGATTTCCTCATCAGTGATGGTGGAGGGACTGAATATCATTCCATCTGCGGCGCCCAGGTTCCACGCATCAGCGACCTCCCGCTCCCGCAACAGATCATTATCGGTCTGCTGAACAATGAGCTTGAGCCCATGGCGGGATGCTGCCGCTACAGCCGCGCGGGCAATTTCAGCGAAATAGGGCTGGGCGAAGTTCGGTATCGCCAAGGCCACCACACCGGTGCTGCCGCTCACCAGGTTCTGGCCTATGGCCAACGGACGGTAGCCGAGCTTCTCGATTGCGTCATTGACCCGTTTACGGACCGACTCGCGAACGTGAGGCTGGTTCCGAATCACATTGGAAACTGAGCTCTTGGATACCCGCGCTTCAGCCGCCACGTCATGAAGCGTGATCCGCCCTCTAACCATTGGCCATAACCTTTCTACTGATGGAGCGAGGTTACCAGCAGTTCGATGGAACGTTCCACATGTTTATCGAATCGTGTCGCTGACCTTCTGCACCCAAGAAAGGGCGACGACTTTGTCATCCACCCGCGCAAAAACGGCACGGTCGTATTAGTGCCCGGCAGAAGGTGATGGCCGGCGAAATCAGCAGACGTCCCCAGCCCTCCACGAGGGTGCGGATTGGATCATCACGGACTGTCGCCACCGCTGAGGTGCAGGCCAGGTATGGCCTACCATCGACGAGTGATAGAAGAACAGGTCAAGTCACTTCGACGACGCTATTCCGGTCACGACTGGACTCCGGTCGGCGTTGGCTGCTCCGGCGCCCTCGTTTACAGGTTGGACGGAGTCACAGACCTGTATGTGAAGGTTGCCAACCGCAGCAATAGCCGGGACACCGGGAACGACTTGGGTGCCGAGGCAGAACGCATGCGTTGGCTTGCCAAGGTTGGAATTCCTACCGCCGAGGTGGTGGACTTCGGCGCCTCTGACGATTGCGCATGGTTGGTTACCAAGGCGGTGCCTGGCCGATCGGCCGCAGAACACTGGCCGGCTGACCAGCGCCCCTACGTCATTGACGCACTGGCCGATTTCACTCGCACCCTGCACTCCCTGCGGATTGAGGACTGCCCCTTCGAACGGAGCCTTGCCGTGACTCTTCCTGCGGCTGCCCACGCTGTTGGGCAGCATCTGGTTGACATGGCCCGCCTGGACCCCGCATATGAGGGTTGGACACCGCAGCAACTGCTCGACGAGGCCCACGCCACTCTTCCGGGGTCCGAAGACCTTGTGGTCTGCCACGGCGATCTCTGCTTGCCGAACGTATTGCTCGACCCAGACACTCTTATGGTCACAGGACTCATCGATGTTGGCCGCCTGGGCCGCGCCGACAGATACTCCGACCTCGCCCTGGCCACGCGGAGTATCGCCGGCGGCCAGAACCCCCAGTACAGCGTTCGCCACGCGGACCGTTACCTCAGCCGTTACGGCGTGGAAAATACTGACACGGCCCGGATCACCTTTTATCGGCTCCTCGACCTGTTCTTTTAACTACGGCTGACCTGGCTCCCGTAGTGGGTGATTCCTTCGTCAGTCTGTCTTCAGTTCCTGGGCCAGCATCACGAGGATTCCACTGGGACCGCGGAGGTACGTGAGTTTATAGACGTCGGCATAGGTCGCCACGCCACGGAGAGGATGGCATCCGTGCTTGGCGGCGATCTCGAGGGCCTTATCGATGTCGTCCACCGAGAAGGCCACGCGGTGCATACCAATGTCGTTGGGGCGCGTCGGGTCCGACTCGATCGCCGCGGGATGGATGTATTCGAAGAGCTCAAGCCGGCCGTTACCGTCCGGGGTCTGGAGCATTGCGATTTTGGCGTGGTTTCCATCAAGTCCAACGGCAGTATCGGCCCACTCACCGCTGACCGTATCCCTGCCCATGACCGTAAGACCGAGATCGGTGAAAAAGGCGATAGCTGCTTCGATATCGCGAACAGCGATACCCACATTCTCAAATTTGATGGTCATGGGTTGAAGCTACCAAGGCGGAGCCATCAGCTCCAGTGGCGAGCCTTTGGGCGGACTCTTGTGGTCGCCGATGCCGGGGCGTAACGTCCACATCACAGTCTGATCTTGGAGGCTTCCATGTCCGTGCTGCAACGCCGCGCCATAGCCGCGGCAGCTATCTTGTCGTTCGTGCTTCTCGGGCCTGTTTCGATCGCCAATGCTGAGGAACCTGAAGTCGAATTCCCGGCGGGCGAATTCTGCCCGGAGTTCGCCGTACTGGGAAAGTTCACAGTAAAGGGTTCCGAAAAAATCCTTCCGGGTGACCGATTCTGGGAACACAACGTCGGCACTGGCAAATTCACAAATCCAGAGTCAGGCGAAACATTCACACAGCGATCCCGGTACGCTTCCTTTGAGACGTACGACGAAGCGGCCAACGACTTCCACGTCACCATCAATGGCCGGGTCTTTATAGGGTTCATCCCTGGCGACATAGGGCCTGACGGCCCGGTGACAGAGATTCAGATTTACAGTGTCGTGGGACACCAGACCTTCACCTTCGACGCCGACACCAACACGATCGTCGCGTATTCCCTCGACGGCAAGGTCTTGGCAGACATCTGCGCCGTGCTGGCAGGGGAGAGCTAGTTACTCAGGGGCCACCACGGAAGCGGTGGCGGCTTCAGCCGCGTTCGGGCCAGCACGGCGGTAGGCTTGTGCTAAATACTTTCTGAGGGGGATCCACCATGACTGAGCAACCCAAAACCGGCGGCGACAATACACCGGACGGCTACCGGCCGCCGTCGTACATTCCCTCCCAAGGCTCCGACGTCCCACCGCCGCCGGCCCCTCCGGCCGGGCCGCAGTTTGAACAGCCGGATGCCGAACAGCCCAAGTTCGAACAGCCGGACTCTTCAGGCTCCCACGCCTACGGCGAACCCACTTATGGCCAACCGCAGCATGGCCAAACGGCCTACGGACAGCCGACGTATGGCCAGCCAGCGGATCAGTATGGACAAACCCCAAACCCCTACTCGCAGCCCTACGGACAGCAGTATGGTCAGGCGCCCAGCCCCTACGGGCAGCCCTATGGCCAGCCAGGGTACTACGCAACGCCGGAACCCAAGGGCCTGAGTATCGCCAGCCTGTGCTGCGGGATCTCGGTTTACATTGGCTTTGGCTTCATCATCCTGCCCCAGATTGCAGCGGTGGTCCTCGGTCACATGGCGCTGAAAAAGGAGCCTTCAGGGAAGGCTATGGCTATCGCCGGACTGGTGATGGGCTACCTTGGCATCGCCCTGACGGTGGCCTTCCTCATCTTCTTCTTTGCAATTATCGGGGGCCTGGCCAACGAATATTCGGAGCAAACCTTCTAGTGAATTAGAAGATGGACAGGCCTGTCCTGGTGGTGAACTCGTCCAGGGCGGCTACGCCGGCTACTGAATTCCCGGAGCGTCCCAGCCCCGGGCTCCACACACAGATGGTGCAATTGTTGGGCACCACGGCAATAATGCCTCCGCCCACTCCGCTCTTTCCTGGCAGCCCGACGCGGTAGGCGAACTCACCGGCGGCATCATAGGTTCCGCAGGTGAGCATGACGGCGTTAATCCGCTTTGTCTGAGGCGGGGACAGCAGGGCAGTTCCATCGCCCCGCATGCCCTTGGAGGCAAGGAACCTGCTGGCCAGGGCCAGATCGGTGCAGCTCATGGCCAGGGAACACTGGTTGATGTAGGCGTCCAGGACATCGTCCACGGGGTTGTCGAGGTTGCCGCAGCTCGCCAGGAAGTGCGCCAGCGATTTGTTCCGGTTGCTGTGGCGGGCTTCTGAATCGGCGACGACGGCGTCAACCTCCAGCGAGTCGTTACCGCTTTCCTGCCGCAACAGATCGCGGACGGCGGTTGACGGGCTCTCCGAGATGCTCAGGAGCCGGTCCGTAACGACGAGTGCGCCGGCGTTGATAAACGGGTTCCGCGGAATCCCGTCCTCGTGCTCAAGCTGGACGAGGGAGTTGAACGGATTACCGGACGGTTCCCGGAAAACACGCTTCCAGATCCTGTCCCCGTCATCTGCAAGCACGAGTGCGAGAGCGAAAACCTTCGAGATGCTCTGGATGGAAAAGGCCATCTCCGAATCCCCGGAAGCAAAAACTTCGCCTTCGCGGGTGGCAACGGAAATTCCGAAATGGTCTGCGCCCACAGCGCCCAGCTCCGGGATATAGCCGGCCACCTCACCCTGTCCAAGGTGAGGCTTGATGGTCCCGACGATGTCGTCGAGGAGGTTCTGCATGTCCATAACCGGTGGTTCTCTACTTCTACGATGTGGTGTTGAGGGAGGTGATGCTGGGGGACGCTGTTTTGAGGGCTGCTGTTTTGTCCGCCTGGTGTTCTGATTCCATCCAAAGCCGGATCTGCAGGTGGGCCAGGAGCCGTTGACCGGAATCCTGGAGGTCGATTCCCGCGACTTCGCAGGAACGCCGGAGCCTGTAATGGACGGTGTTGCGGTGGACCTTGAGCTGCTCCGCGCAAAGGTTGACGTCGCCAAAGGACTCCAGGTAGGCCAGCAGGGTGGCGGCGAACTCGGGATGGCGTTGGCACAACACAGTGATGCCCTGATGCCGGAGCCGGTCGCGGGAGCCGATGAGGTCCAGCAGCTCATTGACCAGGACAGTGGTTTCCACCTCGCTGAAGGAAGCCACACGCATGGAAGGCGTCTCCTTGAGGACCTTCAGAACATTGCGGACGTGTTCAACAGAGGTGTGCAGCTGGTCCAGTTGCTCCACCACGGGTCCTACGGCGGCCTGTACCTGCAGGTCCAGGTGGGCCCGGGCATCCCGCACAATGACGTTGGCCAGGCGGGTGATCGCGGCCGGGGACTTGACTGGATCCAGGTCGGGAAGGATGACGGCGGTTTCCAGGCCCAGCGAGCCAACCACAGCGCCTGGACGGTAGGCGGCAGCATGGATGGAGATCAGGTTGGCCAATTCACCCCGCTGCAGCTGCAGCCCGGGGGGAGTCTGCTGGAGGCTCCCGGACGATACCAGCACCAGGGCCGCGGGCCTGGAGGGATCAAGCCCCGCCGATTGCGCCTGCGAATGGATCTGCGCCGTCCCGCTCAGCAGGCTGGAGACCCTGTCCTGGCGCAGGGATTGGGATTGTTCGTTCCGGTGCCGCACCAGCTCGATGGCGGCGTGCCGGGCCGATCCCACCAGGATCCGGTCAGTGTTCGGGGCGAGCCGTTCTGCCCCTTCCTGGAGCCAGATGTACCCGAGGACGCGCCGGCCGGCGTGGATGCCGATGGCCACTCGTTCCCTGAGTCCCTCATCAGGATTGGCTGGAATGTGAATGGGCGCCTCTCCGGCCTGGAGGTGTTTGTAGACCCCCGATTCCTTCAGGAGTTTCTGGTACCGCTCGGGTCCACGGCGGGCCAGGATAGACAAGCGCCTGAGTTCATCGACGTCGTTGGAGGCGGGGGAGTAGGCCAGCACGCGGTTCGCGGGGTCCTCAATGACCACGTGCCCGTGCGTCAGCGTCGCCGTTGTCTGCGCGATTCCGAAAAGGTCACGCTGCATCAGAGTGGACGTGTCGCCGGAAGGCAGCGATTCGCGGATACGGTCCGTCGCAATGCTTTCAAGACGGTTCCAGCGCGCCGAAAGGGCGACGGCCACCAGTCCGATTCCGGTGGGACGCAGGACTTCCCGGATTGCTGCCAGCTCGGCTTCCGTGCCTTTGACAGCAATGGCTACGGGCCTGTTGTGGATCAGCGCCCGGACCGTGGGCAGGGCCGCGCGTCCCCTCGCTCCCACCAGCAGCACCAACGCACCGCGCTGCACGGAGTCATGGTCTTCGGAATCGGTGATGACCGCGTCCTGGACAGTCTCATTGTCGGCGGACGGGGCAAGCAGCAGTTGCGCGTTGTCGATGCCAATGTCTTCGAGGACATCGCTGAGCGCTACCCGGGGCAGCTCCCCTTTGAGTTCCTCAGGTCTCACGACAGCCTCCCGACCCTTTCTGATTGTGCGTGCAACGTGCCGGACAGGCACGGCTCTTTGCGGCGACAGCCACAGCCAAGTACGCTACTCGCCCAATGACGACAGAAATTTAGTTTGCCGCACAAATTCGTCCTTGCGTTCTTGGGCGAGCAACCAAGATAAAACTATCCCTCGGAACCTAGAGTTGGATACACCACCGCCCCAGCAACGTCGCCGGGACGATGGGAAGCTTCACCCACGGCCAGCAGCAGGTCCAGCTGCACTTCCTGATGATGATCTGATGCGCGCTGCCTTCTGCCGGCATGCCTGCCTCGAAGCATCCTCTAAGACATTGACCAGAAAGCACGAGAACTAAAAGAAATGATTGACGACGGCGTCACTCCCACCACCGCGGCTGGAATGGAAATAGGCACACCGAGCCGGGCATGGCGTGTTCGCGCTGACGCCTGGGATTTCCTGGGGTACGCCATGAAGCAACTGGCTTCGGCCGCAGCAGGAGTTCCAGCCGGTGGAAAACCCGGCGCGAACGGAAAATCTGCGAAGGGATCGGGCAGCCAGAGCGGATTGGAGGACCAGACCCGCCGGGCGCTCGTACTGCTCGAGGCAATCGAACTGTACTGGGCCTTCCCCGGCCTGCCGGCGCTGGCTCGGCTTCGCGGCATCATTGCTGCCGGTGAATATGGCGAGGCGCTTGACCTGATAGAGGGTGTCAGGAGCCGCATCGGCCGGAACCGTCCCGCTTCCGAACAGGCCAGGCAAACCGCTGATCCGGCCGACGGCGGGGAAGGCGAACCCCTTGAGGGCCGCCAGGATGCGCCGGAGCGGCCCAAGTTTGAGGTCCTGGTGGTGGATGACATCACTGCCGAAGAAGCTGAGACCCTCAAGAGCGAGATGCTTGGGCAACGGCGCCCCGCGGATGCATTCAGCTACGAGGTCAACGTGGTGCCCTCCTTCGAGGACGCCCTTGTAGCCGTGCTGCTGAACCCTGACATCCAGGCCTGCATCCTGCGCCCGGGCTTCACCATCAGGGGCGGGCGGCGGCTCGGCACCGACCTGAAGAGCTTCCTGGCACGCCACATAGACGACGGCCTGGAGGCGCTGCGGCCCATCGACCGGATCCTCCGGCTGGCGGAGGGAATGGCTGAGCTTCGGCCGGAACTGGACGTGTACCTCGTTGCCGGCGTCGCTATTGAAGGCCTTGCAGGCTCCCTGACCCGGCCGTTCAAAAGGATCTTCCGCCGGGAAGACCGCCTTGACCTGCATTTGTCGCTGTTAGCCGGTGTCGCGGAGCGGTACGAGACGCCGTTCTTCACAGCCCTCCAGGAATACAGCCGCCGGCCCGCGAGTGTGTTCCACGCGCTCCCCATCTCCCGCGGAGGCTCGGTGGGAAACTCACCCTGGATCCGGGACATGGCCGACTTCTACGGCCTGAATCTGCTTCTGGCGGAGACCTCAGCCACCTCCGGCGGCCTCGATTCCCTCCTGGACCCCCATGGTTCGATTAAAAAAGCGCAGGAACTGGCCGCCCGGGCCTTCGGAGCTGAGCAGACATTCTTTGTCACCAACGGCACGTCCACGGCCAACAAGATCGTCCACCAGGCGATCGTCGCCCCTGGGGACATCGTGCTGGTGGACCGGAACTGCCATAAGTCCCACCACTATGCGCTGATGCTGTCCGGTGCGCAGGTGGCCTACCTGGACGCGTACCCGCTGGACCGCTACTCCTTCTACGGTGCTGTTCCACTGGCCAGCATCAAGAAGATGCTCCTGGACTACCGGCGGGCGGGGCGGCTGGACGACGTCAAAATGATCACCCTGACCAACTGCACTTTCGACGGGATCGTGTACGACGTGGAGCGGGTTATGGAGGAGTGCCTGGCCATCAAGCCGGACCTCGTCTTCCTCTGGGATGAGGCCTGGTTCGCGTTCGCTGCCTTCCACCCGGTCTATCGTCGCCGGACCGCGATGGCGGCCGCCCGGAAACTGGAAACTGAGTTCCGGAACCCGGACTACGTTCTCCGGTACGCCGAGCAGGCGGCTGCTCTTTGGGATCCGGAAACCGGGGCCCCCGCGGACGACGAAGTATGGCTCAACACCCGGCTCATCCCGGATCCGTCAAAGGCGCGGCTCCGCATCTATGCAACGCAGTCCACGCACAAGACCCTCACGTCCCTGCGGCAGGGATCCATGGTCCACGTGTTCGACCAGGACTTCGAATACCTCAACGGCGAGGCGTTCCGGGAGGCGTACATGACGCACACCTCCACGTCCCCGAACTACCAGATCCTGGCGTCGCTGGACATCGGCCGGCGGCAGGTGGAGCTTGAAGGCTTCGCTCTTGTGCAGAAACAGGCGGACCTGGCTGTCAGCATCGCCCAGGCCGTGGCCAGGAACCCGCTGCTGAAAAAGTACTTCCGGGTGCTCGGCGCCAGCGAACTCATCCCTGAGGAATATCGGGAAACAAGCACTTCGATGCCCCTCAGCAAGGGCCTGTCCGTGCTGGACGAAGCCTGGCGGCGCGACGAGTTCGTGGTTGACCCCAGCCGGCTCACCCTGGACATCGGCCTTACCGGGATCGACGGCGACGCGTTCAAGCACGAGTACCTGATGGACAAATACGGCATCCAGGTCAACAAGACCTCACGCAACAGTGTCCTGTTTATGACCAACATCGGAACCTCACGAAGCGCGGTGGCCTACCTCGTCGAAGTCCTCGTCAAGCTGGCTGAATCCTTTGATGCGGAACAACGGACACTGGGCCCGCGCGGGCTGAAGGCGCGCGATGCCCGCGTCCGGGCACTCAGAAGCGATCCGGGGAGCCATAGCGGGAGCCACTCGGAAGGTACAACGGTGAGCGCCCCGATTGCCCTCCCTGACTTCAGCAGGTTCGCGGACAGGTTCAGGGCGGATAGCACCAACCCCGATGGAAACCTGAGGGCTGCCTACTTTGAAACCTACAAAACAGGTGCCACCGAATACCTGGAACCCGCCGAACTCTCGCGGCGGGTGGCGGATGGTGAGGAAGTCATTTCCGCAGGGTTCGTTACGCCCTACCCTCCGGGCTTCCCCATTCTGGTTCCCGGCCAGGTGATCACGGCGGATGCGCTGGACTTCATGGCCGCCCTGGACACCCGGGAGGTGCACGGCTATGACCCCGAGTTGGGCTTCCGCGTGTTTGCCGACGCCCAGGGCAGTATCAGGACCGAGCCGCTGGCGGACGAGTCCCTTCCAAGAGCCAGCTGACTCCGCGCTTGAGGAGTTCCTGGTGCTCGGGGGAGTCAAACGTGGCGGAATCGTGGCCGAGGGCGTCATAGAACGTCCGGCCGCCGCGCTCATAAGACCACACGAGGGGATGCAACGTCCCCTCGTGTTCATGCCTGGCATGCACCGTGATGCCCGGCAAGGTGCGGAGCCAGCTGTAGCGCTCATCCAGCACCTCGAAATCGGGAATGCCTGCGGAAAGCGGCCCTGACTGCGGATCCATCAGCACCTGGGCTGGACCGTAGTCGGGATGCATCGTGGTGCCCCGGAGCCAGCTTCCGCCAAGCGTCTCCTCCCACACCGGTGAGTCCACAAAACTAGTGGAACTGACGTGGAAGGCAAGCAGGGGTCGGCCAGCGGCGGCCCACCCCTCAAGTCCGCGGGTCGCCGCCGGCGT
Source organism: Arthrobacter sp. Z5-13 (assembly GCF_056499105.1). Taxonomy (NCBI): domain Bacteria; kingdom Bacillati; phylum Actinomycetota; class Actinomycetes; order Micrococcales; family Micrococcaceae; genus Arthrobacter; species Arthrobacter sp. Z5-13. The sequence continues at coordinate 4,429,914 of NZ_CP096460.1, read as the reverse complement.
TCCCGGCGAAGTTCCGCCGTCGCGCGGCTTGCCCACGTTGACTACCAGCAGGTCCGGAAGCGGCTTTGAGGTGCCCAAATCCTCCAAGGCGGTGTCGACGTCGTCCGCCACCTGCACCTGAAGGCCCGCCTCACGCAGCAGCGAAGCGATAGCGGCGGAGGTCTCCGCGAACGGGTGCCAGGGGTCGGAGTATCGTCCGGTTCCGCTGAGCAGCAGGGCGGTTGGTTCAGTCACAGGGAGTCCTCCAGGGCTCGGGCAGAAGTGCGCGGTCCACCGAGGGAGGAATCGCGCACAATGAGGTCGGGGTTAAGTTGAACACGATGGACGGGGCGTTTGGGCCCCTCAGAAATGCGGGCGGTGATGAGCTGGACCGCGAGTCTCCCCACATATTGCTTGGGTGGCCGCACCGCTGAGATCGCGGGTTCGGCAAGGTAAGCCACTTCGTCGTCGTAGCCCACCACTGCCATGCTCCCGGGAACATCCACGCCACGGTCCACGCAATGCTGGACGAAAGCCACCGCCTGGGTGTCGGAGTGGACCAGCATGGCTGTTGTGTCGGTTTCCCGGCACAGCTGCAGGATGCGGTCGAAATGCTCTGCCCTGTCACTGGTAGGGATGTGCGCTGAGTCTTCATTGACGGACTGGGCAGCCGGGATCCGCAGGGCACCGAGCGCCTGGAGCCAACCCCGCACAACATGCGCGCTCGTGGGACTGTTGGAGTCGGTCATGCAGCCGATTTTCCGATGCCCTTCCTGCCACAAATGCCGCGTTGCCATGCCTGCCCCGAAGGCATGATCCGTGGCCACCCATTCCAGGCGGTGGGCCGGGATCTCGATGGGCGACCGCCGTTCGGCCAGGACCACGGGGATGGGAAGGGAATTGAGCCACCGCAGCAATTCCCTTCCGGCCTCTCCGGTGGTGTCCGGTGCGACGATGAGCCCATTGATATTCTGCGTGTTGAGCAGTGCCTGGACCTGCTGGCGGTTATCGGCTGCATCATAGGTGGAGCCGCGGACCAGTATCTTTGCCTGCCGCTCGTCGGCTTCAGCGCGGGCACCGCTGATCACTTGGGGCCAGTAATAGTCCAGCGACGGCACCACCATTCCGATGGAATAGCGGTTTGTCTGTTGCCTGGACATTGATGCCGTGCGGTCCAGGGGACTGGGGAGGGTGGCGCCGCCATGGACCCGCGAAACGAGTCCTTCGACGGCGAGCAGGTTCACGTCCCGGCGGATGGTCAGTTCACTGACGCCCAGCTCGGCCGCGATGGCCCGCACCGTGATGGAGCCGTGGGCCCGGAGTTCGTCCATAAGTTTCTCGCGGCGCTGGAGTGAAAAGAGCGACTTTCCTGCCGGTTCCGAACCCTGCTCCGGGCTTTGTCGTGGCGTCATGGCGTGGCCTCCATTGTCAGCGTGAATGAACCTGCTGCCCGCCGACCCGCGGGCATCCGGAAGCGCAGACGGGTCAGACTGGTACCCCACACGGAGGACAGCAGCGGATCATCCAGCAGCCACTCGTCCACCAGTACGACGGCGGCGGGCTGGTCCCAGCGCAGGATCCCGCCGCGACTGGTGATCCTACTGGCGCCGGTCGCCTCGGCGGCAGGAATGCCGTGGGGAAGGACGGTCGCCGTGCCCTGCGGGCCGAGGCTGACGGTTCCTGCCAGGAGAAGGTGGATGTCGACGTCGTCCGTTCCTTCCGATTCCGGCGCTGGCAGGTGCCAGCTGTCCTCGATGCGGACGCGGGAGCCGGGACGATCCAGGGAAACCGAGCGCGTCCAACTGGAACCGCCGCCCAGGCCATAAGCGCGCGCCAGTTCCAGAATGAGCCGCGGATCCTCGGCGGTTGGTGCTTGTATTACGTCGGCCCCGAATTCTGCGCCTGCACCCTGTTCAAGGCCAAAGGGAGTTGGAACACTGTGCCAACCGCTTTGCATGGCACGGATGCCGTAGCGATCAGGGCCGAAAGTTTGGGCGGTATAGGTGGGTTGGCCTGCGTCCGCCAGTAACGGAACTCCGTCCACGGCCACAGTGACCGAGCCGACGTCCTTGTGGTTGTGGTTCTCGCCGTTATGCCCGCCCTTGGCCGTGACAACGAGGCCTTCTGTGGTCCCGGGAGCCTGGCGGGCAACCATGATCTGGACGGACGGCAGGTAGGTGAAGGCCGTCAACGGGGGAGTGCCGGGTGCCTTGTCCTGAGGTGCAGCATCACGTTCAATCAGGGCGTGCAGGGTCCTTCCCAGCCCGAAAGCCGCGTCCGGCGCCGCCGCTGTCATGGCCTCGGCATGTGCGGCCGCCTCCAAGTCCCCGAGCCGCAGTGCCCACTTTCGGACCATGCTCCAGGGAAGGTTGCTTTCGGCCACGGCCCGGCCGTCCGCAACATTGAGGAACCACTTCTGCCCGATATGCATCCTGTGCGGGAACGCAACCAGGGCGCGCACCACGGGAATGTCCGCTGCGAGGGCCCCGGCTGTTGCTTCCTCCAGCAGCGCCAAGGCCTCGAGGGCCCGGCCTGCGCCGTTCCACCAGTAGGAGAACCCTTCGTCGATGGCGCCATCTGCGGGAATGACGGCGAGGAAACGGTCAAGGCCCTCGATGCACCTTGCCACAGTCTTGGCCTGCAGCGCGCTGTCCTCCACGAGGAAAAGAGCCGCGGCCAGGATGTTGGAGTGGATCCAGGGGTTCCAGTTGTGGACGTGACCGTCAAGTCCCAGCCAATGCCAGTCATTCTGCTCGAGGAACGGGCTGATGATCCTTTCCTGGACTTCGTGCCGGATACGCAGGCGGAGCCCCGGGGCGCGGCGATCCAGCGATGCGCCGAGGACATGGTCCAGCCAGGCAAGCTGGGCGGCAACTTCCCCGGCGCCCAGGTCCAGATAGGGCCGGTCCCGGTCGGGCACCACGTGGCCGAGGCGCGTGTGGACGTCGTCATGAGCTGCCCAGCACCAGGAACTTTGCTCGCATAGGAGGAAAGCGCCGTCGATCACTTCATCGAGCCACGCCTGCGCATCTGCATCTGGGTCAAAAACGTGGGAAGCATCGGCCGATTCCTGCCCTTCAGCAAGCAATGCCATCACCACGGCGCGCGTCAGCCGCTCCTGCCGGGCCCGCACGAGGTTCTCGTACGCGGTGCGGTTGCCGTCACGGAAGTAGCGCGCATAGTGCGAGACCAAAGGCTGGGGCCACGGCGTCTGCTTTTCCTTTTCGGCTTCCTGCCCCAAGAACTCCGTCCGGGTGGCGGGCACTTCCCGCCACCGGTCCCGTTCCTCTGCCGGGCGAACACTCATCCTGTTCCGGAAGCCGTCCAGGAGTGCTGGCAGCTCGGCAGCGCACGCCGCCTGTCCCCACGCTTCTGCTAACGGGCCGTGGAAAGGCAGACCCGAAGCGAAAAGTGCCCCAGCCGTATCGGGCGTCGAAAGCTGGCTGGTTGGCCTGCCTGGCACGGTGCCTCCTGCTGTTTTCTGCCTTGGTGAATGTTCGATCGTGATTACTTGAGACCGAATATGAATGACTCGATTGAACTTTGTTGCATCTGAGTATCTACTGATTCCCAGTTGTGATGCAACACACGGAAAGCCGGGCAAGGCCGCCCGGCCACGTTTTTAGAAAGGAGGTCCTAAGGATGACGCGCAAGCCCAAGGCCCTGCTGCTCATGAACCGCGGAACTCTGGCTGATCAGTTCGACGCCTCGCGGATGAATCGCCTTGGGCAACTGGTGCAGCTGGAGGATCCGGCCTGGACGGAGTCGCTGGACGAGCCTGGGCTCGCCGCCCGTTTGGCCGAGGTTGAAATCCTGATTACCAGCTGGGGTGTACCCATGCTGGATGCTGCACGGCTGGACAGTATGCCGCTCTTGCGGGCTGTGTTTCACTGCGCCGGCACGGTACGTTCGTTCGTGAGCGATGAACTGTGGGAGCGGGGGATCCTGGTCACCAACGGAGCAGATGCCAATGCCATTCCGGTAGCTGAATTCACGTTTGCTTCCATCGTCCTGGCAGGAAAGAAGGCCCAGGTCCTTGCCAACGACGCGCGGACCGGGCGCGAAGACTGGTCCTACGCGTCGGCCCGCGGAGAGTTGGGAAACATCGGCCGGACCATCGGCGTTGTGGGATTCTCGCGCATCGGCCGGAGGGTGGTGAAGCTGGTCCAGCAGCTGCAGGACGTCACTTGCCTTGTTGCGGATCCGTACGCTGATCCCGCGGCGGTGGCAGCAGCAGGCGGAAAGCTCGTGGGGCTGGACCAGCTCCTGAGTGAGTCGGACATCGTGAGCATTCACGCCCCCGCCTTGCCGCAGACCCGGCACATGATCGGTGCACCTCAACTGGCCCTGCTCCGGGACAACGCAACACTGATCAACACGGCGCGGGGATCCCTGGTGGATACCGCAGCCCTTGAGGCCGCGTGCTCCAACGGCCGGATCCACGCCATCCTCGACGTCACCGAACCCGAACCGCTGCCCGCAGGATCAGTACTTTACGACCTTCCCAACGTGGTCCTCACCCCGCACATCGCAGGGTCCCTCGGTACGGAAACCCGCCGGATGTCCGATACCGCCCTGGACGAACTTGAACGCTACCTCGCCGGCAAAGACCTGCTCGCCGAGGTATCCGCTGAAGACCTAAGCGTCAGCGCGTAGGCAAGAACCATCATCTACAGCTCCAACCATCACGTTCCACCTCCCCCTCGACAAGGAGAAACGCAATGAAGCGCACCACTCTCGCAGCGATTGCCCTGGCTGCCGCCGCAGGACTCGGGCTCACCGGCTGCGCCGGCGCTGCCGGCCCGGCAGAGAAACCCGCAACAGAAGGCAAGACCACCCTCAGCGTGTCCGTCTGGAACTATGAGGGCACACCTGAATTCAAGGCACTGTTTGATGCATACGAGGCCGCCAACCCGAATGTGGACATCGAACCCGTGGACATCCTGGCCGATGACTATCCCCAAAAAGTCACCACGATGCTTGCCGGCGGCGACACCACGGATGTCCTCACCATGAAGAACGTCATCGACTACTCCCGCTACGCCAGCAACGGCCAGCTCCAGGAGATCAACAGCGTTGTGGACAAGCTGGACAAGGAAAACCTGGCCGGCCTTGACGCCTTCGATCTGCAGGGCAAGTACTTCGCTGCCCCTTACCGGCAGGACTTCTGGCTGCTCTACTACAACAAGGACCTGTTCAAGGCAGCAGGACTCGAAGAACCAAACAACATCACTTGGGATGAGTACGCCGAGCTCGCCAAGAAGCTGACCGGGACGGCCGCTGACGGCAAGAAGGTCTACGGCACTTACCAGCACACCTGGCGCTCGCTGGTGCAGGCCGTCGCCGCCGCGCAGAACGACGGCGATCTCATCGGCGGCGACTACCCCTTCTTCAAGGACCAGTACGACATGACACTGGACCTCCAGAAGAGTGGAGCCCTGATGGACTTCGGTACGGCCAAGAGCCAGAAGACCAGCTACCGCACGATGTTCGAGTCCGGCCAGACAGCCATGATGCCCATGGGTTCCTGGTACATTTCGAGCTTCGCCGCCGCCCTCAAGGACGGCAAGACCAACGTCAACTGGGGCTTCGCCCAGCTTCCGCAGAAATCAAAGGGCGGGGAGATCACCACCTTCGGCTCTCCCACCGCCTTTGCCGTGAACAAGAACGCCCAGCACTCGGACGAAGCAAAGAAATTCATTGAGTGGGCCGCAGGTGTGGAGGGTGCGAAGGCCATCGCAAAGATCGGGGTGGTCCCGGCCCTGCAGACCGATGACATCACCGAGGAGTACTTCAAGCTCAAGGGCCTTCCCACAGACGAGCTGTCCAAGGAGGCCTTTGCGCCGGACAAGACAGCCCTCGAGATGCCCGTCAGCGACAAGTCAGGGGCAACGGATAAGATCCTGACCCAGGAGCACGAGCTGATCATGGCCGGTGAACGTTCCATCGAGGACGGCATCGCCGAGATGGGGAAGCGAGTCAAGGACGAAGTCCTTAAGTGACTACCGAAACACGACTCCGGGCACCTGCCGTCGGCCCTGATCCCAAGCGAAGGAACACCCTGAACCGAGGAAACAGCCTCAGTGGAGGGAACCGGAAGCAGGCGCGGCGCAACACCCTCATCGGCTGGACCTTCATCCTTCCGAACTTCCTGGGTTTCCTGGCCTTCACCCTCATCCCGGTCCTGGCCGCGTTCGCCTTGGCGTTCATGGAATGGACCTCGTTCTCCGCCCCGAAATGGGTGGGGCTGCAAAACTTCGAACGCATGCTCGGCAGCGATTCGTTCTGGATCGCGCTGCGCAATACAGTGATCTACGCTGTGGGCCACGTGCCGCTGACCCTGGTGCTGGCGCTGGCACTTGCCATGCTGCTGAACCGGAAACTCAAGGGCATCGGCTTCTTCCGGGTTGCCATCTTCTTCCCCTACATCACCTCACTGGTGGCTGTCGCCGTCGTCTGGAACATGCTGTTCAGCCCCACTGACGGTCCCATCAATCAGTTCCTGCAATTCGTCGGAGTGGCCAACCCGCCAGGCTGGACGTCCAGTTCCGACTGGGCCATGCCCGCCGTCATCATCACCAGCGTGTGGCGGGACATGGGCTACTACATGATTCTGTACTTAGCCGGCCTACAGGCGATTCCCACGGAGCTTTACGAGGCAGCCGAAGTGGACGGCGCCAGCCCCTGGCAGCGCTTCTGGAACGTCACCGTTCCTTCCCTGCGGCCCACCACGTTCTTTGTGGTGGTGATGCTGACCGTCTCCAGCTTCAAGGTGTTCGACCTCATTGTGGTCATGACCAACGGCGGACCCGGGCGGGCAACGACTGTTCTGTCCCAGCTCATCTACCAGGAAGGAATCGGCGAAGGTAAGTTCGGCTACTCATCTGCTGTCTCCCTCGTCCTCTTCCTCATCGTCCTGACGGTGACGGTATTGCAGTTCAAAATCCAGCAGCGGAGGGAACGCTGATGACTAACCTGACCGAAGACCTCAAGGCCCAAGCCATTACAGGCGGCGGAAACGACGTCTCTGCCCGGGATGAGTTCCGCAGGCGGAGCCCACGGGAGCAAAAGGCGCGCACGGTTAACGTCATCGTTTACGCGGTGCTGGTGGTCCTGGTGGCTGCCCTCATGGTTCCTTTCATCTGGATGGTGTCCTCCTCGCTGAAGGAGAACAACCAGGTGTTCACGGTCCCTATCCAGTGGATTCCGGAGGAGTTCGTCTGGAGCAACTATTCGGACATCTGGACCCGGATACCCATGATGGGGTACCTGCAGAACTCGCTCTACCTGTCCGTGATCATCACCATCCTGCAGGTCCTCACCGGGTCCTTGGCGGCCTATGGCTTCTCCAAGGTGCGCTTCCCGGGGCGCGACGTGCTGTTCCTCGCCTACATCGGAACCATCGCCGTACCGTGGCAGGCGTACATGGTGCCGCAGTACATCATGATGCAGCAGTTGGGGCTGACCAACAGCTTCAATGCGCTGATCCTGCTGCAGGCGTTCGGCGCGTTCGGGGTGTTCCTTATGCGGCAGTACTACATGACCATCCCTGACGAGTTGTGTGAGGCTGCCCGGATCGATGGCCTGAGCGAGTATGGAATCTGGGCCAGGGTCATCCTGCCCCTTTCCAAACCCGCCCTTGCCAGCCTGGCACTGCTGACCTTTGTGAACACCTGGAATGACTACATGGGGCCGTTCATCTATCTGACCAGCAACCGTCTCTGGACGGTCCAGTTGGGCTTGCGTTCCTTTGTAGGACAGTTCGACGCCGAATTCGCCATGATCATGACCGGTTCAGTAATTTCAGTGGTTCCGATCCTGATCATCTTCCTGGTGGGGCAGCGTTACTTCATCCAGGGAATCGCGACGAGCGGTATGAAGGGATGAGCACCGTGGGTGGGCACACAGTGCAGCCGCTGCGGCGGAAGTGGGCGGGACCTGGCTTCGAAACGTTCGGCAGTATCTTCGGCTTCGTCTACACGTTCCTGGCCGTGAACTTCCTGCTCGCGGCGGCCAACGCACCCCTTGTGTTCTTCCTGTCCTTCGTAGGCGATCCGGTGGCGGCGTGGCCGTTCTTCCTCGCGCTCGCCGTTACGGTGGGCCCGTCTCTGGCCGGCGCATTCAGTGCTTTTCACGCGCTCGCGGAGGAGGACGGTCCGGCCGTTCGCCCGGTGGCCGCCTTTCTGAGGGGCTATAAGCAGTCCTTCAGCCGGGCGGCCCTGGTGGGCCTGGCCGGCGTCGTACTTTTGGGGTTTCTGGTTTTTGACCTGGTGATCCTGCAGTCCATGCCGGGAGCCGCCGTTCTGGTTCCGCTGGCAGTGACGGCGGCGGCTCTTGTGGTGTGCGTCAGCCTGCTGATGATCGCTGGAATGGTGCTGGTTCCCCAAGCCGGGTTAGAAAGCCTCGCAAAGGCCGCGCTCTACCTGGCTGTCAAGCGCTGGTACCTGAGTCTGGCTGCCTTGGCGCTGCTGGGCATTATCGCGGCTGCGGCGCTGACCCAGCCCGTTTTGGGAACTGCCCTGGCGCCTGCGCCCTTGCTGTTCGTGGTGTGGAGCAACGCGGCGTTCTCGTTCAAGGCGGCGTTGCAGGAGGGCTAAACCGAGTTGGTCAGTCCACGATGAAGAGAGTGGCACCGGTTGCGGTGGATGGAGTTCACGAGTTCACCAGCCGTGCACAGCAGAACGTGGCCCTTTTCGCACCAATGGTCGGCCAGGTAGCCCGGTGTATATTCGACCATTCGTACCCGCATGGGCCCGAAACTTCGGGTCCGCCAATAGGCTGTTCCGCTGACGCCTTTGTGCTCGGTCCGTTCAGTCTGCGAGCAGTCAGTTACGCGGCCAGCATGCTGGTGCTGATGGAGAAGAAATCCTCGCCGTCAACGTCATCGCGGGAGACGTAGGCTGTGAAGTCCGAGAGGGACATGAAGCAGTAGAAGTCGCTGTAGCGGTAGTTCGCCTTGTCTGCTTTTGTTGCCACCGGAGGGCCTCCGTTTTCATTGTCTGTGGGATTTCCTGACTGTTGGATTAATCATGCCCCCGCAGGTGAGCAGATTTAGGCAGCGTTTCCGCAGGAGTGGGAAAGGCTTTGTGCAGGTTCATCACGGATCCCACAGGCGATGCAAATTCCGATCAAGTTCCGGGAAAATGCATGTGGAAACGGGGTCATCCTGACCCATGCAGGGCCGACAAGAGGGCCACCCCTCGCATCAGCATTCCGGCCTGTATCGTCTACTCCAGTCACGGAATCCTGTGGCAAGCCAGCCACGATCCTGCGGGGATGTCCATGTCGGTTCCAGCGCCGTCCCCGCAGGGCATCTCTATCAATGTCCCGGCGTCGGCCGGTCAACAAGGGAAGGTGCAACTGCGCGCCGACAACCTGCCAACTGGTGCCCTGCCGCCGGTCTGGCAGCGCAGCGGGCTATGGGCCAGAATGCTGCTGTGGCGGGCACTGATGCTCCTTGCTTTTTGTGCTGTGGTACTTGGTTCCGGGCATGGCATCGGGACCATGATCAGGGCCGCTGTCACGAGCGTTCACGTGCCCGGCATCATTACCGCCCAGGACGAGTCCGGCCACAGAGGCGGCCATTGCGTCCTGAACGTGGCCTTCTCCCTGAACGGGCGCCACTTGCAGGGCACCGTGGACACCAATACGACCTGCAAAGGAGTCCCCGGCCCTGGGGCTGGAGTGACGCTGAACGTCTATCCCGACAATCCGCTGGAGTACCTGACTGTCGTTGGACAGGACTCCCAAAGCTGGACCGCATGGCCTTTTGCCGTCGGTGCAATTGTGGGAAGCATTACAGCTGGCCTCTTCCTTGTGAGGTCGGTCAGGGTCTATCGTCGGGCACGCTCATTAGCCAGCGACGACGTCCCCTGGCGGCAGCTGACGGGCACCGTAAAACGGCACGAGACAACGGGTCATGGGAGAAAGCTCTGGCTTGAGGCTCCGGACCTAACGGGGCGGCCCCACACCTTTTGTCTCTATCCCGATATGAGCCTGCTCTTCATGGCGGACGCACGACCTGGGAAGGCAGTCACCTTCTGGCTGAAGACCGACGGCGGACACGAGGTGCTCCTTACCGGGAACCATTTCCCCCGGCTCCGGTTTGTGACCCTGAGGGCGCCTACAGCATGACAGTGCCTTGGATGCAGGTGGCCGATTCCCCGCCAATCCAAATGTCTCCGTCCTGAGCCTTCACATGGATACGCCCTGCCCTGCCGAGCACCGTTCCTTGGGCAGCCACGTATTCTTCGGGCGCGCGGCCGCTACCGATGAGCCATTGTGCTACCCCGGCGTTGAAACTGCCCGTGACCGGGTCTTCCATCATGGCGTCACCTGGAATGAACGTGCGGACTTCGAAGTCCGTGCCTGCGCCCGGCTCCTGGGCGCCGATCACACCGACCTTGAGATCAGCCAGTGCCGTCCAATCGGGTTCGATGGCCAGCACCTGCTCGGCGGAGGCAACAAGAACACCAATCCACTCAGGTCCGTTGACCAGCCACGCTGCGTCCATCAGCGCGTTTTCCGGAAGTCGCAGACCGGCTGCCAGCTGGGAGCGGACGGCGGGGTCAACTGGACCGAACCGGGTCAGCGGCGGTGCAGCGAAAGCCAACCGTCCGTCGTCGTGCTTCACACGAACCAAACCTGCGCCGCACTCCTGAACCAGGACGCCCTCAGTCTTCGGTACCCCGCCGGCCTGAAGCCAGGTGTGCGCAGAACCCAGCGTGGGATGCCCCGCAAACGGGAACTCCTCGTTGCCCGTGAAGATGCGCACGCGATAATCGGCGCGCGGATCCGTAGGAGGGAGGAGGAACGTGGTCTCAGAGAGATTGGTCCAGTTGGCGAAATGCTGCATAGTCTCGGTGCTGAGGCCTTCGGCATTGACCACGACGGCGAGTGGATTGCCTCGGTAAGGCCGATCGGAGAAGACGTCGACTTGGTGGAACGGGCGCAAACGCGAGGCTTCTAAAGTCACCGCCGCAGGATATCACCGGCGCTCTCGAGCCTTCCTCCCGTGTCCGATGTTGAGCCAGCCCAGGACAGGGATGCCCAGGGGTTCCAGGTGATCCTTGAGGACATCCACCAAGGTCCAACCACGATCCTCATAGTCATCGAAGCCACTGAAAAGGCCAAGTGCAACGCCTGCCAGGTTGTTGAGCGCCCCGGCTATTTTCAGCTGAGTGATTTGCCGATCGATGCGACCAAGCCCCATGTCGCGCTTGTCTTCCAGCAGCAGGATGGTGCCATCGAGGGGTGGCAGGCCGGCGCCAACCATGTGGGCGATCGATGAAAGATTGCCGCCGACAAGCGGCCCCCTTGCCGGCCTGCCACCTGGACTTTTGCGGAGTACGCCTGTGCGTCCCGGGTTACAGTCACCGGCCTGTCGCCCATCAGAAGTTGTCTCACCGAGGAGGTCGCCTCTTGGCCAACAGCAGCGCCATGGATGGTCACCAGGCTGCACTCACGCCGAAGTGCCAGCTGTAAGTAGCTGATGTCGCTGAAGCCAATGAGCGGTTTGGGGTCTCTACGTACAGCTTCGAAGTCGATCTCCTCGGCGATGCGGTATGCACCGGCACCGAAGCGCTGCGACATCAGCTTCGTCCGGAAAGCTTGCCGGCGAGACAATTCTGACAATGTCTCCGCGCTGCAGACGAGGCCAGGAACTCGAAGACACATCACGGTTCATTAGGCTGACCCGAACCGCGACGCTACCGTCGCACGAATCGCCGGCACATCAACGTCGCCGGACGTCTGCTCTGTTAACGCCTTGGCTAACTGTTTGGGCCCGAGCACCTGAACGCCACGAGTCGAGAATGCGCCCCCAATCAGGGGCCAGTCTGCTTCTATGAAGCACAGCACCCCGGTCGCCGGAACATCCCCGACGAGGTCGCGGACGACGTCGACCTGTTTCAGTACCCCGTCGACCAGTTTCGTGCAATCACGGCGGCCAACGAGAAGCTTCTCCAGGCGTGGGCGAAGGATGCCACCCTCGATCTTGAGTTCAGGCCGTCCCTTGTACCGCTTGGCATCGATCACCCAGATTCCACCGGGAGTGATGGCGATGTGATCGATATTTGCCTTCGAGCCGGGGATGCGTCGGTCGTGGAGGACAGCCAGGCCATCGGCAGCCAGGGCATTTAGTCGAGCACCGAGGCGTTCCTCGCCGGTCGCGCCTCGATCCCAGGCCTTGGTGTGCGGGCGTTCGTCAGAGAGGACGACAGCGAGGCCACCGAGGCGACCCCACTTTTCGCGGAGCTTTTCCTCGTCCTTCGCTTTGCGACGGTCATACTCGCGACGGGCGGATGACCCGGCTACTCCGGACTCGGGGGACAAGGTTCCCGTAGCCTCGGTGGCACATCCCAGGCAGCGGACAGTCTTCGTCTCGCGCTCATAGATCGCTTCTGTACCGGCCGAAAGAGAGGCACCGCACAGCCGACACACTCCGGTGTACCTGAGCCTCATCTGCTTCATGAGGATGCACTTTGGCTCACAGCCGCGGACGCAGCCTGTTGGTAGACGACGGCGGCCAGGCCGCTGATGCGCTTTGCCATGGCTCAATCCTCACCCACTGCAGGACTTTTTCGTCCGGTGCCGCGCGTAGCGCCGCCCAGAGACCTCGTGAGCTGTTCCGCAAGTCGAAGGGCCGATGTCCGTCGTCGAGGGCTGATAGCTGTCGGTGAAGAGGGACCGTCACCGGACGGATCGCCGTGCGTGGGCTGGAGGCGTCCTCGCACTTCAGGTGGTTATCCAGTACCGCAATTTGAACTTGGTGTCCTGGTGGATCGCCGCTTCGGGAACGCCACCGTGGCTTTCGATCACGCGCCGGGATGCCAGGTTGTCGACGTCGCAGGTGAGCAATGCCTCGCCGATCCCAAGGTTCCGGGCTTCGATCAGTGCCAGATCCAGAATTTGCCCTGCATAACCGTTCCTCCGGAATCCTGGGCGCACTGAATATCCAATATGGCCGCCCACTAGGCGGAGTGCTGGATTGAGGTGATGGCGGATCGAAACGCGACCCACTATCTGGCCTCCTACTTCCGCGACCAAAAACGTTTCCGGAACGTGAGTCCCGGACAGACAGATGCCTTGACGAGTACGTTCCGTCCTCTCCAGAAAATCGGCCCAGTCCGTGTCGGGCTCATAGCCGTGGAGGAATTCAAAGCCCTCACGTGCGAGTTCTTCATGAGCTCGTGCTACCTCTTGCTCGTCCTGAAGTGAGAGGCGGCGAAGTTCCATGACAACAGACACTAACGTCTATCCGCTGATCATGAACGGGTTGTGGGTATGAAAGGACTTTCCGGTCAGCCCGTCCCAGCACGATTAGTTCCGTCGTCGACCATGGGTGCGTGAATGGCCGCCGTCGCGCTACTCTTACTTTCATGCGCAATTGCCTGCGATTTATCAGCCCCCGACCGGTTACCGGTTGCGAGGGCTCAAAGGCGAGCGCCTAGGTCCTGGCTACGGGTACGGCTCGGGGGAACCCGACCGCCGAACCTGCCAGTGAAGGACCTTCCAATGACTGAGTACCTTTCCCCTGCACAACTCCACGATGCCCTGACGTTGCGAGACCTCTCAAACCCTGCGTCCGGCCCACACGCCATGCAGGACCTCTTGCAGCAGGTCACTGCAGCTTTGACAGAGGCGTGGGAGGTTCCATGCCGCACCATCCGAGACAGTCCGTTGGTCGCGGTGGCTGACAACTACGACAAACTGGGTTTCGCATCCACGGACGTGACCCGGAACCGTCGTTACACCCGGTACGCCAGCCCTACCGTGATGTTGCGCAGCCACACCTCCGCCTCCATCCCGGCGCTGTTGCGTTCCTACTCCGATTCCATGGCAGTGGACCAGCTGCTGGTTATGCCCGGGCTGGTGTACCGCCTTGACGCGATTGACCGGGCCCACGTAGGAACCCCGCACCAGGTGGACCTGTGGCGGGTTTCCTCCAAGGCCTCCCTCACGCCCGTCGATCTCGAAGCCATGATCGGTCAACTGGTTGAAGCGGTGATTCCGGGGGCACAGTGGAGGGCGGTCCCCGCCGAACACCCGTACACAACGAGCGGGCGGCAGGTTGACGTGCTGGTAAGCGGAGAATGGCTGGAACTGGCCGAGTGCGGGATGATGCGGCCGCAACTCTTCGACGATGCGGGCCTGGACCCGGCCCGCTGGTCGGGCTTGGCGTTGGGTATGGGCATGGATTGGGCGTTGATGCTCCGTAAGGGCATTCCCGACATCAGGCTCCTGCGCTCCACGGATGAAAGGATCAGGATTCAGGTGCTCGACCTTTCGCCGTGGCGTCCGGTTTCCCTGATGCCCAGTATCAGCCGGGATATTTCTATCGTTGTTCCCGCTGACTCAGACGACGAGACCCTGGGCGACGAGGTGCGTGCCGCGCTGGGCGAGCGTTCAGAGGATCTCGAATCGGTGACGCTCATGGCCCTGACGGCCTATGATGACCTGCCTGAGGGAGCGAAGGCCAGGTTGCAACTGGATAGCTTGCAGTCGAACGCATTGTTGCGCATCACCTTGCGCCCACTGTCGCGGACTCTTACCGATCAAGAAGCGAACGGCATCCGGAACGAAATCTATCGCTCTCTCCACAAAGGGCCTGTGCTGGAACTCATTAACGTAGAGAAGCCATCAACATAAAACTGCTCCCCGCAAGTCAGAACGGATTTCTCAGTCCAACTTTCGAGGAGCAGTTCATGCCCTGGGTGCGCCCCATTTCACAATTAAGCCATTGGCTCAAAACGAATGCCACGGCGACCAGAAGGCCTTGCTACTGAAGCGTTCACGATTTCAGGGGAGGGTGATTCCGTCGCAATGTGTTTGGTGAATCCGAGCGCGTCAGCAAGGCTGGCCGGGCTCATTCCTTCGTCGTTGGCTCGAATGACAGCTTCGATGAGGAGCTGGTCAACCGCCTCCCGGAGGGTTCTGAGGTCGCGAAGAGCAGCCTCGGTCTCCGTTAACTGAAGGTTTTCCTGGTGCCAACGAAATTCTTGGGCGTGGCGACTGGCTTTTCGTTCTGCACTCATGTGCACAACATTAGTTCCACGGGCAGATACCAACAAAAAAGAAACCGCTGCGCCGTGCCCGCGAGGATTAGTTGAAGCGCCGCGTAAGTTGCTCCACAAATTGCGGGCTAAGGTTGGGTTGTTCCTGACCATATCTGACCGGAGACGGGTCATATGTGGGCCGGAGCTACGCGAGCGAGGGTTCAGTTTGAGTCTCATCATGAACTTTTGTTAATCACAAAAAGAGAGGGGAGGGGTCCATGGCCAATCTTCAGAGCAAGGTGGCAGCACCAAAGGCGAAGGCCGCTGTGAAAACGGCAAAACCTTCTGCTGTAACAACTGTGAAACCGCAGCCGCACCGTTTCCGCATGAGCGTCCCCGCAGCCGATGAGGCTGTTTTGGTGTGGATGAATTTGCAGGACAACCCATCATTGTCTATTCGGATGCTGATCCGTGAGAGCATCGAGCGCCTTGGCTACATCGACGTCGTTAACCGACCAGTTGCCAAGCTTCCCACGCGCGCACGTCCTGTGGGTCCTGAAGAGGAATCCACAGAGACAGAGCGGAACGCAGGAACAGTTGGGGCTTCGGCTGCCTCGATTCAGCAGGTAGCGTCCCCCGCTGCGTTCGCAGATCCGGGTTTAAGCCAGGAGACAAACACCGAACCCGAGATCCGCGGCATCGCACCGGAACCTGCGGTACTGCCTAATAAGTCTGTCCCAAAGAAGGACGAGATCCACACCTCCTCGACCACTCCTGAACCGGAGCAGCCTTCTGTCGGACAGGAAGTCAACGACATCTTCTCGATGCTGCGCTGACTCTCAAAACAACCCCCAGCACTTTCTCCTGTATGGCAACCCAGTAACCACATCAAACACTTTCCACGAAGGGATCACATTCATGACCATTTCGATCAATCTCACCGGTGGCATCGACGTCGGTAACGGCTATGTCAAGGGCCTCATCCGCGGCGCCGGTGCATCAGGTGCCGCCAACGTGGACGAGATCGACCTGCCAAGCGGCGTCTCAACGATCACGCGCCCGAACGCTCTGCCGACCCCTGACGATGAAGCCGCAACGAAGATGGAAGGCAACTTCTACAACGAGCTGGACGTCAGCTTCGTCTCCCCTTTGGTCAGCAACTATCACCGCAGGCTCTTCGGACTGCGTGCCCTGAGCGCGCAAGGCGCATTTGATGAGTTCGACGTGGTTGGCCGTCGTAGCAAGGCCCAGCAGGAGCTGAGCAAGGTTCTGGTCATGGGTGCTTTCGCCGCCAAGGCCCTGCGTGACTACGTGCGCCAGCACGGTGGATTGCCGCCGGCTATCGAAACCATAAGTGTGCAGGCTCGGGTGGCACTTGCGCTGCCGATCAACGAGTACATCTCACACCGCACCAGCTACGCCGCTGAGTTCACGAGCGGCACGCATACGGTTACCGTGCATAACTTCGAGACCCCGGTCACCGTGAAGCTTGAATTCGTGGATGTACAGGTGATCCCCGAGGGCGCGTCGGCTCAGTATGCGATCACTGCCAAGGGCGAGCCGTTGATGGACGCTATGCTAGCCGATGTCCGCCGCAGAGGCCTGTCACTGGTGGGCATCACATCTGCAGACGTGCTTGCAGCCGAGCACACAGTTGGCATCGACGTCGGTGAAGGGACAGTCAACTTTCCTGTGTTCACCGCTGGAGAGTTCAACGCCGACGCCTCGACCACGCACAACCGAGGTTACGGTTCGGTTCTTAACGACGCGCTGAAGGCGATGGAGGACCAGGGCTTCTCGCATGGCTTCACTTCCCGCAAGCAGTTGGCTGAGTACTTGCAGGCCGGAGCGTCGCCGTTGAAGCGTAACTTCTACGACAAGGTTGCTCAGTTCGTCGATGAAGAGATGCGGTTCTTCGCCAAGGAAGTTGCGGAGCGGTTCGGCCGCGTTCTGGCCGTCGTTGGTGCGACCACCGAGGTCGCGTATGTCTTCGGCGGCGGGGCAGGTCCGGTGAAGCCACATCTGTATCCGGCACTTCTGGCCAAGGCCACCGAGATGAACTCTGTGGACTCGTTCCCGACTCTGTACCTCGATTCCTCCTACTCGCGGAACCTGAACCGCGAGGGTCTCTACATTGCAGCCGAGTCAGTGGAGAAGCGAGCCGGCGCCGCACCGGCTGCCAATGGTAAGCGCAGCGCTCGTTCAAGCGAGAAGAAGCTCGCCGAGGCCACTGTCTAGGTAACGTGCTCAGGGACAGCTGAGAGCGCCGCGAAGCACTGGTCCCCCGGACGAATCCGGGGGACCAGTGCTTTCTTTTTCTTGGCTTGACGTCAGGCGTTCCTGATCGGAGGGACCCCCAGGATGGTGCCTCGCACGAATTCTGCGATCAATCGAACCTGACGAACGCTCTGATGGATCCTCCTTGGAACTCTTCAGCCTGCGTGTAGCCGAGCGCTTCGTAGAATGCCTTCTGCCGTGGCCCGTCGTCGGTGATCAAGACCTTCTGACGCACATGCGGATACTGTTCGAGCGCCCGTTCAGCCAGGGCTCGTCCAATACCTCTTCTGTGGTGTGACGGCAGCACGAGGAGATCTTGGATGTAGCAGATCGAGGCACCATCGGAGATGATCCGCGCTAGTCCAACCAGCGCCTGTCCATCATGAGCTGCCACGAGGGTTGAGGACCCCTCCAACGCTCTTTGAAGATTGTCAGGGTCCTTTGTGTAGGCCAACCACTCCACCGCATCGTAAAGCGCGAGGACTTCGGTGAAGGGCAGGTCCTCTGCATTCACTACATCGATGGTTGTCATAATTCATCCAACCATGGAGCCCAGTCACACGACGGTGGGAGCGGCCGCGACCCTTGCCGTTCAAGGACAGCAAGCTTTAGAGGAAACTGCTATCGTCACTCATGAGACTCCAAAGTAGCGCTACTGCCATAATCCGACCTGTGCTACCGTACCGGACAGCATCCGGCCTCTGGTGGTGCCTCGTTGGAGTAGTTGCCTTCTCCTTCACGGTCCCCTTTACGAAGCTGGCAGTCGGCGGCCTATCGCCGCTGTTCATCGGATCGGCACGGGCAGTCGTGGCGGCCTTTCTTGCTGCCATGGCCCTATCTCTGGCGAGGCAGCGCTTTCCGCGAGGCGTTCAATGGGCCCGGCTGGCTGTTGTCGCTGCAGGGATTGTCGTGGGCTTCCCGCTGCTCACGTCCTTTGCACTTACTGCCGCGCCTGCCAGTCATGGAGCAGTCGTCATCGCTCTCTTGCCGGCGGCCACGGCTACTACGGTCGTCCTCCGCAGCCGAGAACGTCCACCGCTTGTCTTCTGGATCGTGACAGCGGTGGGTTCGGTGGCGGCGATTGCCTTCGCTTCCGCACAATCGGGTGGTTTAGGGCAGCTGCATTGGGCGGACTTGCTGCTCTTCGGCGCTGTCATTGCCGCAGCCATCGGGTACGCGGAGGGAGGTTTGCTGGCCCGTGAACTGGGCGCGTGGCAGACAGTATCTTGGGCGCTGGTTCTAGCATCGCCCCTAATGGTGGTCCTAAGCGCCCTTGCCATGGCGCAGCAGGTCCCGTCCGGTACACCCTTGCAGTGGGCAGCGTTCGTCTACCTTGGGGTCGTCAGCATGTTCCTGGGTTTCTTCGCCTGGTACCGCGGCCTTGCGATCGGGCCGATGGCACAGATAAGCCAGATCCAACTGGCGCAGCCGGTCCTCAGCATTTGTTGGGCAGGTCTTCTGCTGGGCGAGGACTTGACTTCGACCACGATCATCGGCGGTCTGGCCGTCATTCTCTGCGCCGGCGTTGCTGTCCGCATACGACTGAGCCCGAGACCCAAACAGCTCCACTGATCCTTACCAATATTGGCAGTCGCCCGCTTGCGGTTGGACCGGATTCCCAGTGCACGCTTGCCGTCGTCAAGAACCTGATCACGATTCAAGCCGACACCAATCCGTCTGCTCTTCTCCCAGCACACGGCGCTCCCGATCACGCTGGCCTGCCATTGACGGCGCGTGACGGAGGTCCTGCTTCGGATGTGGCGAATTCGGTGAGGAGCCGGAATCCCTGTCTATCGACAGACCCATGAATTGCCGAGAGCACAACAACTCCGGTGCCGGCGTCGCGATCGAGTCCGATCCAGCTACTGAAGCCCCCAGTGCTGCCGTTGTGCCACGTGATCTCCCGGCCTCGATACTCGAGGGTGATCCACCCCGCTCCGATGCCCACCTTGGGAGTGAATTCCGCGACCGGTTCGAGCGAGGAGAGACCCCGAGCTGTCCCATCAAGGACTGAACGAAGGAAGCCACGCATGGTGTTGATGGTGGCGCGCACCCCTCCCGCCGGGGCCATGGCTTCACCAACCCAGGGGTGCATGCGGCGTCCGAACCGACTGAACCCCGGCAATTCCGATGGTCCAAGGTCCTCGGGGCGGGCAGGAGCCCGGAACCCGGAGCCCAAGACGTCCTGCAGGAGTTGTTCGTAGCGGCTCCCGGCTGCTTCCGCCACGGCGTGCCCGAGTAACTGAAAGCCCAGGTTCGAGTACTTCGGTCGTGGATCGCCAACCCGCAGGTTGCGCGTCTGGCTGAGGAGCTCGGTTAGCGAGTCGCCGTAAGGGTTTTCACCTCTCATCAAGAACCTAAGGTTTCGGCTAAGCGGATGCATCCCTGGCGGTAGGCCCGGGAGGCCGGAGCGGTGGGTGGCCAGGGAACTCAGGCTCACGGAGCCAACCTCTCCGTGACCCTCAAGCGGAAGTAACTCGCGCAGGACTGTCGTCTGCGAGATGAGGCCGCGCTCTGTCACATCCCGGTACAACATTCCGGTGAGCACCTTGGAGATTGAACCGATCTCGAAGGAGGAGTGATGGTCAGAACCTACTGCCGCGGTCATTTCACGATCAGGGGTAACCACCGCCACTGCTGCCGTTTTCGATCGGAACGTGCGCTCCACGGCGCGTACAAGTTGAGCGTCTCCGGTCCATTTATTCTCCATGACGATCTTCCCCTCATCAGATCGGGTGCTAAGCGAAGCGTTGGCGTCCGTCGACTGGCCGTGGCCTGTACCTCAGTACCGCCTCCGCTGCCCGACCGGCACAGCCGCTTAGCCGCTTAGCCGCCGCAAGATAATCCTGCCATCCCTGTGTTGGCATTGGTGGTGCATGACTTCAAGGCTGGACCCGAGATCCTGTTCCTGCAACAAACAATGCTGTTTCCGGGAAATCAGCATTGTGAGGTCTCGGGGCTCAGTTCCGGAGAGCCGGGAGCTGCGACGCCGGCTGCGGGCTAAAGAAGGTCCGCCGACAATTGGGGGATCGACGGACCTTCCGATGGCACGCTACAGGGGTGAAATTAGGACTGCGACTGGACGAAAGGCACCCCCACTGTCCAACGGATGGACCGTCCCACTTCCAAGGAAGTGGCACGGTCCATCCCAGCGTGCATGCGAGCCTTACCAACTATCAGGAAGTCTCCCATTCAGGCGGTGTGCCATTGTGCGATTATCGGCGCACGATGGCGATCTGGTAGCTCACCTTCGTCACGTGGTCCTGGGCGTAGGACGTCAGGACGATGTTCGTCGTCTGCACCCCCGCGGTCAGCGTGATGATGCGGGGTTTCGTGTCGTCGATCAGGATGTCCCCGATCATAACGAGCCCACTTCCTACCGCCGGGTCAGCGTCGATCGTCACGCTCGTGGCGGTCGTCGGCACCGTGAGGGTGTATGAACGAACGCCGGGCGTAAGGGCGGGGCTTAGCGTGCCGTTACTGGAGGTTAGTGCTTTGAGTTCGGCGTTGGTGGCGAAGGCGTTGCTCGATTTCGTGTAGACGCCGTAAACACCGCCCACAAAACTTGTCCCGTTACCTTGGAAACGGACGGTAACCACGGGGATCTTGGCGCCCTTGGCATCCAGCACGTAATTGCCGTTCTGGTCACGCTTGTAGCTGTCCTTGGCCGCAATGCCGTCCAGGACGGCCTGGGGGATCTGGTCGTGCTGAATGTACCAGCTGGTAGCGCCGTTGGCGTTGGTGATCACCTCGTTTTTGAGCAGGACGTCGTTGACGTAAACGCCGAACGTCCTGCCGTTGTCTCCGCCGTAGTAACGGACGCCGAGGTAGTTCTTGGCCAGCGCCGGGTTCACGATCATGTCGTATTGGAAGAAGGCGTCTGTGGCCCGCTGCCCGTCCCGGTAAGGCTGGCCTTGGAAGGTCCCCACCCCCGACTTGTTGTACTTGTAGTTCTTGTCGGCCTCGCTGTTGTTGTTATCGAACGACGTCAGCGAATCGATGGTGGTCTCGTCGATCCGGAGTTGCTCCTTCTGCCGGCGGATCAACGCCTGCGATTCGGGGGAATCGGGCTGGACGAGGGTCATGTAGATGGCGTAGCGCGCGTTGTACAGGCTGTAATAGGGCTCGAAGATCCGTGCGGCGGCTGCTGTGTCCACGTTCCGGAGCGAGAACCGCATGGTGTCCATACCGTTCGCGTTCACACCGTTTGCAAGACGTACGAGGTTGTTCTCGATGCCTGCCTTCCAAGCCACGGCGTCACTGACGACGACGTTCGAGTTGACCGTCTTGTCTGCAGTGCTCATCCGCACGAGGACTCCAGCGGTGTAGGCGGCCCCGGCATTGTTCCGGTTCAGCTCGGTGGCGAGCAGGACGGGGCCGTACTTGAAGGCGACCCAGTTGGCGTTCTCGGTTTCGTCGTCGACTGTGACCTTGGCGGGCAACGTGTAGGAGATTGTGGTTCCTGCAGCGACGGGGACCACGACGTAGCCCGCGGACGTCAGCGGTGCGATGTCCTTGACCACGCCGTTGACGCGGAGGGTCGGTGTTCCCTTGACCCAGGACGGGATGCGCAACCGGACGCTTGTTCCGTTCGCGACGGCGCCGCCGTCGAGCCCTGCGACCTGCAGGGTGACGGTCTCCTTGTTGGGGACATCCGCAGTTTGTGTCAGCTTCAGGTTGCGGGCCCCTGAACGGAGAACGGATGACCTGAATTGGTTGACGTAAACCGAGTTTGTGTCTTCGAAGTAGATCGAGTCACCGAGCTTGGTAAAGCTCTCGATGCCGGTGCCGTGATCGCACCAGAACTCGTCCAGCTTGTTGCCGAAAACCTTGGCGTAACCGGCGGCCATCGGCTGGAAATAGGTGACCATGCCTGTCTCGGGGTTCTGGACCGGCAGGACGGAGTTGATGAACGCGTGTTCGTAGTACTCCGCGTATTTCGCGTCCTTGGTGACCTGGAACAGCTCGCGAGTGAGCTTGAGCATGTTGTACTCGTTGCAGCCCTCTGAGGTGGAGTTTTCGCCGTAGCCGGTGGTCTGGCCGTTGGTTGCGTACTGGTGGAGGGTGTCGGGGGCGTGAAAGTGCTCCGACTGGCTGTTCCCACCGTTGGCGTACGTGTGGTGGTCATGCACGATGGGCCAGAAGTTCTCAGCTGCCGTACGGTACATATTCAGGTTGGACTTCTCAGCATCCGTCAGCGTTGCATAGAGACGCGGATTGTCCGTGAACACCGTGTAGCGCTTGAGTGCCCCGATGAGCTTCGGGATGGTGGTGTTCGCGTGAAGGCCGTTGAGGACGTCCTGGCCGGCGGCGAGCTTCTGGAAGAGGGTGACTTCATCGAAGTACTCCGCAGCGCGCTTGTGGGCCGGCTTTTCCGTGATGCTGTACAGCTCGTACAGGGCTTCGTTCATTCCGCCGTATTCGGTGCCGAGCAAGACTGCGGGGTTGGCCTGGCGGCCAGCCCAGTTGGTGATCCAGGTACCGAAACCGTCAGCAACCGCGAGGGCTTTTGCGGCTACAGCGTCAGGGGCATTGTCGTGGGCTTCGATCAGCCCGGCTACCACTTTGTGCAGGTTGTAGAACGGAACCAGCAGCCCGTTCGCCCCCGACGGCAGATACGTCACGGGGAAGGGCGAAACGTATCCCGCATTGGCGGAATCCTTCGCCGCGTAGGCGTCCTGGCACCGCTTCAAACCGTCGACGGCGGCAGTCAGCTTGGTGAGCAGCGCGGACTTCGTCGTCGGGTCGGTGGTGGTGGAGTACGCCTGGGACAGGGCCGAGATGTAGTGGCCGAAGAAGTGACCCTGGAACCGGGTACCGGTTTCGCGTTCCCAGCCGCCGTAACCGGCCGCCGTCGTGGGTGTCAGTCCTGCCTGTTTGTAGAAGGAGAAGAGGAACTTCTCCGGGTCCAGGCTGAGCAGATAATCAATGGTTTTCTGGTTGCCGTTCACCAGGTAGGGATCCTGGACAGTCACGTCGCTGAGGCCCGCCTCAAG
Source organism: Arthrobacter sp. Z5-13 (assembly GCF_056499105.1). Taxonomy (NCBI): domain Bacteria; kingdom Bacillati; phylum Actinomycetota; class Actinomycetes; order Micrococcales; family Micrococcaceae; genus Arthrobacter; species Arthrobacter sp. Z5-13. The sequence continues at coordinate 4,406,666 of NZ_CP096460.1, read as the reverse complement.
CAGGTAGACCGAGGACTCAAGGCTCTCCCGGCGCACTTCGACGCTGAATGATTTGGTTGCGGGGTTGCTTCCGCCATAGATGCCTGTTGCCGTGAGAGTCACTGTGACGGATGAGCTGCTTGGCGGGGTGACTGTTGCTGCGCCACCGTTGATCGCGATGACGGCCGAATTGGATGACGCCCAGCTGATGGCCGTTCCCTTGGAACCCTCCTGCGGGACAGTGAAGTTCGTGGATGCGCTGGGCGGGACCGTGATGGCATCCAGATCGGACTGAGCTACTGAGCGCCCATCGAAACCGGGGTTGTGCGCCTTGGTGAGGGCCACCACATCGGTGGTGGACGCGACGCCGTCGTAAACCGTGTAGTCATCCAGCAGACCGTTGAGGTGGGCACCGTTGTAGAGGGGGCCGTTGTAGCCGAGGGTCTTGTTGGTGGTGCTCTCGGAACCCAAAACGCCGGTCGCGGTGCCAGCCACCGGGAACTTGACGATGGCTGACTGACGGACACCGTTGCGGTAAATGGCAACGTTCTTGGAGGCTTTGTCGTACGTGGCCACAATGTGGGTCCACTGGTCAGTGGGGAAGAAGGTGGCCCGGGGCGCGTCGATGGCGACCTTGTAGGGCTGGCCGGTGGCTGGGCCGATCGAGAGGGCCAGCGGGGTTGTGTTGCTTTCGGAGGTCAGGTACCAGCCGTCGGAAGTGTAGGCCTGCTTGTTCCAGCTGAACACCTGCTCGCCGGCCATCGCCACGTTGGGCTTGAACCAGAACGAGACGGTGAGGTTGGTGGGCTGCAGGTAGGCTGCTGTCCCGAGGTTCACGGCGTTGGAGCCGTTGAAGTTGAAGGCCTGACCCGAAAGGCCGGTGCCATAGCCGGCCGTTCCCTTCTGCATGGACAGACTATTCGCTTTTGGACTGACGTCGGCGAGGCTTCCGTCGAAAGGCAGTTCCAGCACCTTCTTAGCGTCCAGCGACGTTGTAGCTGAGAAGGCAGGAGAAGTCATTGAGACTAGTCCCGCAGCCAGCATGATCACACTTGTGACCGCAATTGAGCGTTGTAATAGAGCCACTCTTGGTCTCTCTCCCTTGAGAAAACCCACCAGCTGATCGGTGATGACTGGTCGCAGCGATATGCGCGACTCAGCGGTGGATAGCTCATGTTAGCGTTCACACTTTGGCTGCACAAGGGTGATTTTCGGATGTGACGGAGTAGGGAATTTCTCCACTTTCCGGATGCCCGGTTGACACTTGCCAGCGAACCCGCTTTCCCGGCTAGGGTTGCCAGCATGGACATACTGATTGGGGCGCTGGCTGTACTCGGGGTGCCGGCCGGTTTGGCTGGGCTTTGGTACTGGTCCTCGCGAAGTAATGGGCGACGAGGTATCAGCCGCCGTGTCAGTGGAGATCTCCTCGGAATCGCGGACGAAATCTTCCGACCGCAAACCCATCAGGCTCAGCAGATACAAAAGATCCAGCATGAGCTCCCGGCGCCGGCACCCTCCCCCGGAGACCCTCCGAACCGGAACCAATCAGCAATGGACTTTCCAGCCCGATGGCACCATCCGCGGCGTCCAGTCAGGGAAATGCATCGACGTCAATAAAGCCGCCACCGCGAATAACAGCCCGCTGATCCTGTGGACATGCGGGGGCGCCTCGAATCAAACCTGGACCAAAGTCAAGGATCTCAATCCTTCACCGATGCCGGGCGGATACAAACCGCCCGGCATCGGCGCTCCAGAGCACCTCCGACTTTTCGCGCCATGGTCAAGCACCAAGCACTAGGAGGCTTCACTGCGCCCGCTTGCGCGAGTCAGGCGGTCCGCAAGGAGACGGGCCTCGACGGCGAGGACAGGGTTGTCAGCAACAGAGAAGTCGACGTCGAGCATGCTGAGATACCGCAATAGAGCGGCAGGATTGTCGGAACCGGACTCAAGCTCACAGGTCATATCGTCAAGCGCTGTGACCGTACCCGCCGAGCGCGGGAGGCGTTCGGCGATGACTGACGCCGGTGCATAGATCAGTACGGTGGCTTTGAAGTCCCAGGGAGCGGAGGCGACACCGCGATCGACGTAGTCGGCGGCTCCCTCGGGAGGCAATGCGCGTGGCGTGAACCTGGGCCCCGCGGGAACGCGCGGGGCGATGCGGTCCACGCGGAAGGTTCGCCAGTCATCCCGGTCGAGATCGTAGGCAAGCAGATACCAGCGGCCGGCACGCAGGGCGAGTCGGTACGGTTTGACCATACGGCGGGAGGTGGATCCGGACTGGGACTTGTAGTCGAAGCGAAGGCGTTGGGTGTCCCTGCATGTCGTGGCGAGGGTGAGCAGTATGGCGGCATCAACGACAGGACCGTGGCTTGGCATGGGCACCAATGCTGCTTGCATGGTGGTGATCCGGTGACGGAGTCGGGAGGGAAGCACCTGGTGCAACTTGGCTAGAGCTCGCAGGGCTGCTTCTTCCACCCCGAGGATGGACCCGCTCGCAGCGCTGCTGAGTCCAAGGGCCACCGCAACGGCCTCTTCGTCGTCCATAAGGAGCGGCGGCATGGCCGAACCCGGGCCGAGCTGATAGCCGCCGGCTACTCCCGGAGTGCTGTGAATGGGGTAGCCCAAGTCGCGGAGGCGCTCGACGTCGTTGCGGATGGTCCTCGTTGAAACGTCAAGGCGCTCCGCGAGCACGCCCCCGGACCAGAACGGGTGAGTCTGCAGCAACGACAGAATCTGCAGGAGTCGAGCCGATGTTTTCAGCATGTCTCGATTCTCCTACGAAATGAGGAAGCTAACGTTCCGCAATCGTTTCTATGCTGACTTCATGACCAACAACGAGATTCATGCTTTCCAGATCGATATCCCCCAGAGCGAGTTGGATGATCTGCACGATCGCCTCGCCCATACCCGCTGGCCGCGGGACTTCGACCAGATGGGCTGGGGGCGCGGCGTTCCCGTCAACTACCTTCGGCAGATCTCAGAGTACTGGCGAAGCGGGTTCGACTGGCGGGCCCAGGAGGCAAAGCTGAATGAGCTTCCGCAGTTCAGCACTACCGTGGATGGGCAGCAGATCCACTTTGTGCACGTCCGCTCGGCATCACCCGCCGCCCGCCCCTTGCTGATGGTGCATGGATGGCCGAGTTCATTCGTGGAGTTTCTTGACGTCATCGGACCCCTTACCGACCCGGTCGCCCACGGCGGCCGAGAAGAGGATGCAGTGCACCTGGTGATCCCGTCGCTGCCGGGTTACGGGTTCTCTCCGCTGTCCGGCCCGGGATGGGGCGACCTCTCCCGGGTCGCTGCGGCACTCGCGGAAGTTATGACCCGCCTCGGCTATGACCGATTCCTCGCCCAGGGTACCGACGTCGGGTCCGGCATTGTGGGCATGCTGCCGATGCTGGCTCCCGGCAGGGTGATCGCTACGCACGTCAATGGTCCAGGCCCATTCCCGCTCGGACCTCCAATCAGCCTTGACGGGCTCGACGAGTCCGATCGGGAACGGGCCACCCGGTTCAACTCCTTCCGTGAAGACGGCGCCGGCTACTTGCACATCCAGGCGACGCGGCCCCAGACGATCGCGTATGGGCTCACCGACTCACCCGTTGCCCAGCTGGCGTGGATCATCGAGAAGTTCAAGGAGTGGACCGACCCGGCGAGGCCGCTGCCCGAGGATGCGGTGGACATCGACCTGCTGCTCACCACGGTCAGTCTGTACTGGTTCGGACAGTTGGGGTGGTCCTCCGCCCACGCGGTCTACGAAGGCATCCAGGTATATCGGCAGTTCGCGGCTGCAGGGACAGCCCAGTCCGAGGGCGATAGCGGCGGGGATTGGGGAGATGCCAGCGGCTGGCAGGCGCCGCCGATGCCGCCGACTGCGGCGTCAATCTTTGCGGCAGACCTCTCGGTTCGTGCAGTTGTGGACAGTGCAGGCACCTACCTGTCATGGACGGAGCATGCCAGTGGGGGGCATTTTCCGGCGATGGAGGTGCCCGAGATCCTGGTCGCCGACATCCGCCGCTTCTTTGAAGCACATCGCTGAACGTGAGTGGCTGCGGAAGGGCTCTAGCTGTCGAAATGGGTAAAGACGGTTGGGTCTTTGGATACGGAGGCGAGGACGGATGATGCGACGTCGCGGAGCTTGACGTTGCGGGCGCTGGAGGCGATCTTGAGAATCTTGACGGCAGCTACCTGGCTGCAGCGGTTCTGCGCCATGACTACGCCGACGGCCAGGTCGATGCTCGTCCGGGATTCCATCGCCATGCTCAGGTGCTTCTTGTCGTCCATTAGCTGGGCGATCCGGACGGCTAGTCCCAGGGCCTTGGATGCCTTCCCCGCGTAGGTTTCGGCGGTCCTGATGTCCTCGCTGCTGAAGCCATCGGTTTGGGTTGAGTAGATGTTCAGCGCAGCGTTCGCTTCCCCTACGAGGGGGAGGGGGACGGCGAGGATGGAACCGATTCCCTGGGACCAGGCTGCATCGGTGTACCCCGGCCAGCGCTGCTCGTCCCGCAGATGCGGTGCATGCATGGTGGCCTGTTCCTTGGTCGCTGTGAGGCATGGTCCGTCGTTGAAGCCGTACTGCGCTTCGTCCAAGGACAGGACACGGGCATCGCTGACAGCTATCGTGGCTGGCTTTTTGTGCCGGATCAAGGTGACGCTGCAGAGAACCTCGGCTTTACTTGAAAGGGCAGTGGCCGAGAATGTCGCGAGTTCGTTGAGGAGTTCCTCCACGTCTTCGCACTGCAGGACGAGGTCCTGGAGGTGTTCTGCAACGGAGGTTTCCGGCTGAAGGTGCGGTTGATGGGCCATGACGGCCTCGATCCTGGTAGTGCCCTGACAAAACATCCCTTGTGAGGGGGCACCGTGGAGGACTGTGTGCCGTCTGGTCGACGGATTTTCAGTCTACGCCCATCCGGGTAACGCGGCTGGCGTTAGCATCAGACATGGAAGTACCGTCGCCTCGGAGGTGTTGAATTGACCTGGGAGTTCTTGCTCGTTGTGCTCGTAGTGGTGCTCTTACCCGGCGTTGATTTCCTCATGGTCTTGCGGAATACCGTGATGTCCGGGCGTCGCGTCGGGGCAGCGACCACCGCCGGAGTCGGGGTAGCCTCTGCTGTTCAGGGGGCCCTGGCCGCGGTTGGTGTGGGCGCGCTTGTGGTGCAATCTCAGTGGTTGTTTCAAATGATCAAGTGGGCGGGTGTGGCTTACCTGCTTTTTCTGGGAGTGCAGTCACTGCAGTCAGCGTTCCGTCGAACGTCGGCCGCGGTTGCAGATCAACAGCCACCGGCTGAGCGCTGGGTGCGCGGCTTCCAACAGGGCTTCCTCTGCAACATCACCAACCCAAAGATGTTCGTTTTCTTTCTCTCCCTCTTGCCGCAGTTTGTTGGGGCGGACGCATCATTATGGGCGTGGTTGTTGCATGCGTGGGCGTTGCCGGTCGTTGGCTCGGCTTGGCTCCTGCTTGTTGCTGTTCTAACGGCTTCCGTGCGCGAACACCTGCTGCGTCCCCTTGTACGTCGGATTACTGACGGCGTGGCTGGCCTGGCGCTCCTTGCATTCGGGGCCAAGCTGGCCGCCGATCAGTGAGTCGGCCCCGGCGGTAGTCAGTTCGTCAGGACAGGCCCCGGTTCTATCAACCGGGCTCCGCCGGATAAGTTAGCTACAACCATCAGTGCCCCGACATTGCTAGGCAGCCGCCGTCCATGATGGATCCTCCGGTGGAGAGGTGTACGGTCCCGTCGACGCCCACGCTCCCCGTGACGCAGCCGCCCGTCTTTGAGTGAGCGCCGAACCTGATGCCCGTGCCTATGTCGTCAGTCTGGACCTCTCGCTCGTCGAGGCCGATCGAGCCAAGCGCCCGCTTGACGTCCGCCACTGTGGCTGGCTGCTGCAGCCCCTCCAATGCTTCCCGGGCCGGCCCAACATAGGCATCGAGTTGCGCCTGCGCCTCCGCGCTCACAGGCCTTTCCTGACGGTAGCCTTCGTTCTCGGCCATAGCCGCGTCGGGATCGTAAACAGCGCAATGGCGCTCCTGGTCCGGCATGTCCTCAACCCGTGGACAGGCGCCTGTCGGCGTGGGTGATGCAGCGTCCCCAGAGGCGCCAAGTGGAACGCCGCATCCCGCCAGGCAGAGGCCCGCCACGAGGCTCAGCACCAGTGCTGGCCTGGTTGCCGCATTTGCTGTCCGTAAAATCCTCGATAATCTTCTTTCCCCCATCGGAGGAGCTTACGGGAACCACATCAACCCGGGACGTGCCACTGCAATGGAGGAGACACCTATTTTTCGTCCGGGCCCAGGTCCGGCGCGGCAACGAACTGCACCGTCCCCGTAGCGCTTCCGTGCAGCTCGAGGATGGCCAACTCATTGCGGCCGGAGCGGATCAGCGGCGCCGGTATGTACAGCGTCCGTTGTGGCCCCCGGCTCCAGTAGCGGCCAAGGTTGAAGCCGTTGATGAACGCGTTTCCCTTCGTCCAGCCGTCCAGCCGTAGGTACCGGTCCTCCGGGCCGTCTGCGTCAAAGTCCGCAAAGGACACAGAGGGGCCAGCCACACCGACATCCCCAGCACCACCGGCAGACCCCACGGGAACAGCAGCCGCTCGCAAGGATGCAACCCGACTGAAATCCAAAGGCCGGATGTCCCACTCCAGCAGCTCCACGGCGTCGAGCGTTACCGGCGCGATCAGCCCCTTGACCTCACCGATGCGTTTGCCGTAATTGACGCGCCCCTGGTCCTCCACGAGCACCTGGAGCAGACCGCCCGATGGCAGACTGATGGCGCGCTCGCCGTGGTCCCGGCTGAGCACACCAATGGAACGGCCGTCCAGGAACACGTGCGCACGGTCCCGGACCTCGGCCACGGCAAGAAGGCCACCATGGGCCACAGTAGCGCTGTACACCGAGAAGCCGCGGTAGTGTTCGGCGTCTTCAGTGGTCGGAGCGGGGCCCTCAACCAAAAGAGGCGAGCCGAGCAGCTCCAGGACGTCCAGCAGGGCCACTGAATCCGTCACTGACAGGGAGCTCGCCGCGGCATCAGCGCGTAGAGCCGGAAGCTCCTCCGGCACCGGGAAGTGTTTGGCGATGACGTTCCGGAACGCGAAGTACTTGGCGGTGGGAAAACCGTCCTCGCTGAGCGGCGCGTCGTAATCATAGGACGTGATGGTGGGTTCGTAGATGCCCTTGTCGTTGGAGCCGTTGGTGAAGCCGAAGTTGGTCCCGCCGTGGAACATGTAGATGTTGACGGACGCCCCGGAAGCCAGCAATGTGTCCAGCTCGGCGGCGGCAGCAGCGGCGTCGGTCCGGTGGTGGTGGGTGCCCCAATTGTCGAACCAGCCGTTCCAGAACTCCGCGCACATGAGCGGCCCGGTGGGTTGGTGCTTCCGCAGGGTGGCCAGACGCTCCGCCGCCCGGGAGCCGAACGTTGCCGTTTTGAGGAGCTCCGGAAGTGATCCGTCCTCGATCATGGTTCCCGCGGGCTGATCACAACTGAACAGCGGAACGTCCAGGCCCCCGCCCTTCACCAGATCCACCAGGTGCTGAAGATAGGCCTTGTCGTTGCCATAAGCCCCGTACTCATTTTCGATCTGCAGCATGATCACGGGGCCGCCACGGGAAATCTGCCGGTCAACGACGGCAGGCAGCAGGGCCCTGAAAAAGGCGTCGACGGCGGCAAGGTAGCCGGGCTCACTGGTCCGGATGCCCACGGTGGGGTCGCGGAAAAGCCAGGCCGGAAGTCCTCCGTTGTCCCACTCGGCGCAAATGAACGGTCCAGGCCGGACAATGGCCTTCATGCCTTCCGCCGCCACCAGGTCCAGGAAGCGGCCAAGGTCCAGCTGCCCCTCGGTCAGGAACTCGCCGGGCCGGGGGGAATGCTCATTCCAGGGAACGTAGGTCTCCACGGTGTTCAGGCCCATGAGCCGCGCTTTATGGATGCGGTCTGCCCAGAGGTCGGGGTGGACCCGGAAGTAGTGGATGGCGCCGGAGAGCACCCGGAACGGTTCGCCGTCCAGCAGAAAGTCCTGCGCGCCAACAGCAAAAGTAGACATGTTCATTCCTTTTAGAAGATTCAGGGTGCCAGGAGATCGGCAAATTCGTGGAGTGGGACTATGGTGCCGTCCCCGAACTCAAGGTGGGCTAACTCAAGGGGAACACCGCCGTCGTCCGTCCTGTTTTTGGAAACATCCAGAACGCAGCGAACGGCGTCAGCCGCCTCCAGCGTTCCGTTGCCGCCGAAAGCGACTACGGCCGCATAGAGTCCATCGACAGCGGGGCCAACAGTTCCCAGCCAGGGAATCCGGAGGCCCTCACCCATAGGCTGGGGTTTTTCGCGCAGGAGGGTCCCGGTTTCGAGCTCCGCGCCCTCGGGAGCCGCGAAGCCGGGCAGGGGACGGACAACACCGGTCAGGTCCGACGACGGCGCGAGCGGCCAGCCGCCCAACATCAGCGCTCCGGATTTAGAGTCGGCAGTACCGCGCAGCCGCACGATCCTCACCTCCGCTGCTCCGCACACGACTGACACCACGGTCACCTCGGGCCCCGTTGTAACCTCCCCGCGGAAACCGCTGCCGTGGTCCCTTCCGGGATCTGCCGGCGTCGTGATCCAGTTGGCCGTCCAGCGGGAGGCGCCGCTGAGGGCCGCCCCGTACTCGCGGGTGCCCAGAGCCTCAAACCCCGTGCGGTGAGTCAGCCGGCCGGTTGCATCCGCGAGGACGACGGCGTTGTCCGGCGATTCGGGGGCGAGGTCCGGGAAGGTGTGAGTGGAGTAGGCCAGGCGGGCGTAGAGCGGGGAGTCGGTGGTGGCGTCCCCCTGCTTGGCGTGGTCAGTGCCGTGGTTGGCGATGCGGACCACCCCGTCAGCCACTGTTCCGCTGACGTTCCAGCCCGGTGCCGCGATGATCCGGCGAGTGTCTCCAGCCTCCACGGGCAGGGGTTCCTCGACGGCGGTCCACACGCGGTGGTCCGCCGGGAGGGCCAGGCCCAGCATCCCTTTGGAAGCCCAGTAGGGTGAGCCCGCCCCGGAATAGCTCTGCTTCATGCCGGGATATTCGCCGTGCCAGCCGACGGACAGAAGGCCGTTGGAATCGATCCCGCCGTTGCGGACAAAGTAGTCCAGCATTCCAGATGCTGCACGCCGGCTCAGTCCCGGAGCGAGTCTGGTGTTTCCGGCCAGCTCTCCCGACCAAAAGGGTGCTGCCGCGGCGAAGCGGTAAATCAGGCTGCGCCCCTGGATGAGCGGGGCACCGTTGGCGCCAACGAGGTGGGCGGCATCGTCCAGGAAATCGGCAAGGCGCTCAGCATCCATGGCCTTGCGGGCAACCACCTGCGGATTATCCGGAGCCATGAGTGCCCACACCTGCGGGTAGACCTGGAAAGCCCAGCCCACGTAGTGGTCATAAGCGCGTTCCGGGCCGTCGGCGAACCAGCCGCCGCCTTGGTACAGCGAGTCGTGGATGGCGAGGCCGGCGTCGATGTCCTCCTCAGAGAAGCGGCCGCCCACGGTGGAAAGGAAGGTCTCCACCACAATCTGGAACCAGACCCAGTTGATGGGCGGGTAGTCTCCGCCGATTACTGTTTCGAACCAGGCGATGACCTGTTCCTGTACGCGCTGCGGAAGCTTGTCCCAAAGATGTTCCCTGGTGAGGGCAAGTCCTACCGCCAGGGAAGCTGCCTCCACCTTGGCCTGCCCCAGCTCGTCTGGCCTTGGCCAGCGTTCCGGTGAAGCGGGGTCCGTACCGGCGTCAAACCCGGCGGCATACCAGTCCGCGAGCCATGCCGTGCCTTCGGGGTCCCCGGCGATACGGAAGGACGCCAGAAGGAAAGTACGCGCGAACGCTTCCAGCGAATCGCTGGAACGTCCAAAGGCGCTCGCCGGCCCGGGCAGGTAGATGTTGGCATGGCTTTCGGAGGCATGCTGATGGACCGATTCCAGGAGGAAATCCGCGTAGCCTGCCCAGTGTTCACGGGTGAGGCCCGTATATGGGGAAAGCTCATAGTCCAACTCGGGCAGGTTCAGGGAAGGGCGGTTCATGCGCCAGCAACCTCCGGTGATCGCTTGCGGGATGCCATTAATCTGTTGGTGGGCCCTCGGCTGGGCAACCCCACCTGCTCCAGGAATCCCTCCAGGGCAAAGGTTGCCATGCCCAGCGTCACTGAGTTTCCAGGCACCGTGGACAGCTCAACGCGGACGGCAGCCCCAGCGCTCGGGAGCACCTCGTTGGGCAGGTGTTTTTGGGTGACCCGGAGCAGCTCCGGGCCGAGGACTTTGGCGGTCCATCCCAGGACACTTACGTGGTCCGGGTTGATGAAGTTAATCAGGTTCCCCAAGGCGGCGGCGAAATAACGGCCCGTCACCTCCAGCAGCTCGATGCAGTCAGGATCCCCCTCGGCCAGGCCCTTCGCGACGTCAGACACAAACTCCCGCTGGCGGTCCCCGGTCAGCAGGTCATGGGAAGCATTGACCTCCGCCATGGTCATCTGGAGCCCTGGCACACCCAGGTACGCCTCCACGCAGCCCTGGCGGCCGCAACGGCACAGCCTCCCGCCAAAAATCAGGGTGGTGTGGCCCCATTCGCCAGCGGTGTTGCTGGTTCCCCGGACCAAATCACCACCGACGGCGAGACCAGCACCCACGCCTGTCCCCAGGTTAACCGTGGCCACGTTGTCCACCAGGCGTCCGGCACCAAACCACAACTCCGCGATGGCGATAGCGCGCAGGGGATTGTCGACGTCGACCGGCAGTCCGATCGCTTCGGAAAGAAGCGACTGGATCCTGACCTCATGCCAATCCCAGTTGGGGGCAAACACGGAGACGCCGCGCTGGGGATCAACCTGGCCCGGGAGGCTGACGCCCACCCGCAGAATTCCCTCCCGCGGAATGCCTGCGGTTGCCGCGGCCTGGTCAACGAGTCCTGCTACCCGCCGGGCCAGCGACGCGGGATCATTCTCGTCGATGGGCAGGTCACTCTCGGCCTGGCCAATGACGCCGAGGGCCAGATCGTAAATATCCACATGGATGTACGTCTCCGCTATATCCACCCCCACCAGGGAACCGCGGTCCGGTGAAATCCTCAGCCTTGTTACAGGCCGCCCGCCCCCCGAATCCTCCCGGCCCGCCTCCACCAGTACACCGACGTCCACCAGTTCGCCAACGATGTTGGCAATGGTGGCGAAACTCAACCCCGTGGTGGCAGCCAGTTCCTGGCGGGTGGCTGTGTGCAGGGAATACAGCCCGCGCAGCAAGGCGAAGCGGCTCTCATTCCGGATGTCCTTGGACGTTCTCTTTTTCATGTCCTGTTTCTGCGTTCGGATGAGGCCAGAGCCTCCTGCGGGCGGGATTCCGGAGGTGCTGTCCATGACTACTTAACGCCTGCACTGCCCGTTGAGATATTCATTTCATACATGTACTTCTGACCAAAGTAGTAAATGATGATCATCGGAAGCGACAGGAACACGGTTCCCACCATCACCAGGTTCCACGGCGGGGTCTGAAGCTCCTGGCTTGTACTGGTGAGTAACTGCACGCCAAGGGCCAACGGCATTTTGGTGTCCTCGTTGAGGTAGATCAGCGGACCCATGAAATCGCCCCACGTCCAGGTCAGCGTGAAGATGGCGATCGCGATCAGCACAGGCATCATCATCGGCAGGACGATCCGGCGGAAAATGCCGAAGTATCCAAGCCCATCCACCATCGCGGCCTCGTCCATTTCCACGGGCAGCCGGGAAACGAACTGCCGGATGAGGAAGATGTTGTAGGCGTTGCCGAAGAAGTTGGGGATGATCAGCGGCAGGAACGTGTTGATCCAGCCGAGCTCCTTGAACAGGATGAACTGCGGAATCATGGTGATCTGGGCGGGGATCATCATGGTGGCGAGCATGATCATAAAGGTGATGTTCTTGCCCTTCGCCCGGAGCCGGGCGAAGGCGTAACCCACCAGGGCTGAGGAGAACACCTGGCCCACGGCAGACAACACCGAGATGATGACCGAATTCACCACAAAGTTCCCCACCGGTTGCTGGGTCTGGAAAATCCGTACGAAGTTCTCCCACCGGAACTCGGTGGGGAACAACGAGAACGCGCCGGTGCCTACCGTCTGGTCGCTGCTGAGGGCGATGGAAACCACAAAGACCAGGGGAGCGAAGAACACTGCAGAAGCAACCATCAGCCCCGCATACGTAAAGGCGGTGCTCTGATACACCTTGAGCTCAGCCATCAGTTCTTGACCTCCGTCTCGTAGAAAACCCATTTGCGCGACGTCGAGAAAGCGAGAATCGTCAGGGCCATGACCATCAGGAACAGCAGCCACGAAATGGCTGATGCATACCCCATGTGGTAGTTACGGAATGCCTCAGTGAATAGCAGCGGAACCAGCATCTGGCTCGCGTTGTCCGGCCCGCCCTGCGTCAGGATGTACACCTGCGCGAAGACCTGGAACGCGCCGATGATTCCCATGATCAGGTTGAAGAAGATGATGGGGGTCAGCTGCGGGAACGTGATGCTCCAGAACTGCCTGAGCGATGAGGCGCCGTCGATTTCCGCGGCCTCGTAAAACTCCTGGGGGATACCCTTCATCCCCGCGAGCAGCAGCACGGTTGCGCCGCCGGCCTGCCAAAGGGACAGCAGGATGATGGCCGGCTTGACCCATTCCGAGTCGAAGAGCCACACCGGGCCGTCCACGCCGAACATCGCGAGCACCCGGTTGAGGGGCCCTGCGTCCGGAGCCAGAATCATCTGGAAGATCAGGGCCACGGCAACAATCGGCACCAGGTGAGGCAAATACACCAGGGTGCGGAAAATCTTCCGCGCCTTCATCTTCTTGTTCAGCAGCGCTGCAAGCCCCAGGGCGATGCCCATGCCAAGCGGCACCGAGAAGAAGGCGAAGTAGAGCGTGTTCCAGAGCGCCTTGTGGAAGACGGTGTCCTCGGTGATCAGCTTTACGTAGTTCCCGAAACCCACCCAGTTGGGGTCCGTAAAGGAGTCCCAGTCGGTGAATGACAGGTAGACCGAGGCCAGCATGGGCCCAAGCAGGAAGACCACAAAACCGAAGATCCATGGCGATATGAAAAGCCAGAAGAACCGGGCTTCCTTGCGCCTCATTCTGCTGGGACGGGGCTTGGCTGGTATCCCGGTGACTTCCGGCTCCGGCGGGAGGGCCGGAACCGGGTTCTTTTGCTGCAGCGTGGTCATGGCGGTCCGGATTAGGCCTGGGTCTTGACGATTGAACCGAGGCGCTTCTGGAGATCCGCGGCAGTGGCTGCGGCATCGGTCTTCCCGAGCCAGAAGTCTGCGGTGGCGTCGGTGATGGCCTTCTGCATTTCGTTCCACTCAGGGATGAACGGCGGCTTGAAGATCGACGGCGTGGACTCGGGGAACACTTCCATGTTCACGTCAGCCTTCAGCCAAGAAGGCTTGAGGAATGCTTCGCTCTTCTGCAGGTCCTGGCGGGCGGGAACGTCCTGGCCCAGATCCAGGATTGGCTTCTGGCCTTCAGCAGAGGTCATGAACTCAATGATCTTGAAGGCATCTGCGGGGTTCTTGCTGCTGCGGGAGATCGCCAGGCCGGAGCCGAAGGCGGAAATGGCCTTCTCTTTGCCGTGCCAGATCTGGGCAACGTCCCAGGTGATCTTGTCCTGCTTGGCGAGGTTGCCGATGTTCCAGAAGCCTGTGCTGTTCATCATGACCTTGCCGGAAGCAAAAGCGGCGTCGCCGCCTACTCCGGCACCCATGTTGGCGTAGTCCACCTTGGACGGCACCACCTTGTGCTTGTAAATCAGGTCCTGACAGAACTGCAGGGCTTCGATGACCTCCGGTGTGTCCACAGTGGGACGTCCGCTGTCCGGGTCAATGATCTTGCCGCCATTCTGGTAGGCAAAGGACATCCAGGTGGGCCACCATTCGGTTCCGCCGAAGCCGTAGACGCCGTCGCCGGTCAGCTCCTTGGCAGTGGAAAGGAGATCGTCCCAGGTCCAGTCGCCGGTGGGAATGGCCAGGCCCTTCTTTTCGAACTCACCCTTGTTGTAGTAGAGGATCATGGCGCCGGCGCGGTCCGGGACAGCGTAGGTCTTGTCCTTGTACTTCCAGTTTCCAGCTACGGCACCGAAGGTGGCAGTCATGTCCAGCTTGGCAGAGGAGATGTATTCATCAAGGGCCAGGAGCTGGTTCTTGGAGCTGTAGGCATTCGCGTCCTCGGCCACCTGCATGATGTCCGGGCCCGTGCCGCCCGAGATCATGGTCTGGACTTTCTGGGCGTAATCCTTGTTGGGGATGATCTGAAGAGTGATCTTGTAGTCCGGGAACTTGGCCTTCGCCAGGTCCAGGCGGGTCTGGTATGCGGCCTTGTCCGGGTCCCCGCCCCACACCGTCATTACGAAGTCTTTGGCCCCGCCGGCGGAGGCCGTGCTGGAACCGCTCGATCCGCATGCGGTAAGGGTGATGACACCGAGGGTGGTGGCGCCAAGGCCGGCCAGCACATTGCGGCGGGACACGTTGGTTTCAAGAAGCTTCATTGCTTTCCCTTCGTAAAGTCCAAGCTCTGCAGATGTAGTTAGCGGAGCAATGGGGCTTACGCTATGGCTTATTCTAACCCTTGTCAATAGTCTCGCAAGGCCGTGTGGAAGCACGGAATGGGCGCTGGGTGTAGCTTTTTAATAGGTCCTCGTGACCCGCAGGGGAGGGCCGCTCTGAGTGGATAACGCTCTCGAGAAGGGACCGATGATGGACAGCAAAGACACCCGGAATACGTCAGCAAACGATGTCCCGGAGGCGGATCTCGTCGAACAGCAGCTACCGGCCTTGCCGGACGAATCCGTTGAGCCTGCCGAAAAGAGTCCGGCTGCGCAGATTCCGTCCGAGGCGCCCGAAGCAGACTATCTGGAGCAGCATGTTTCAGCCGTTCCTGGCCGTGAGGGGAGAACGCCGGCGCCGGCGTTTGAGGCCACCGGTGCCGGGGCCTCGGAAGCGGATCTTGCAGAGCAGGCTCTCAGTGTTCCCATTGACGAGGAGGAGTATCCCTTTGGTGCTGCCGGCGACGACGTAGAGTGAGTTGTCGGAGCGTTAACGCCGTTGAGTTCCCCGAGGAGACAACCATGACTGCAACCACCGAACAGCAGATACCCGAGGAAGAACTTGCGGCTGGCCGGCGCGCCTATGAACTGGACCGCAAGCATGTTTTCCACTCGTGGTCAGCCCAGGAAACGCTCACCCCAATGACGGTCATGCGGGCCGCGGGTTCGTATGTGTGGGACGGGGACGGCAACCGGCTTCTCGACTTCTCTTCACAGCTGGTCAACACCAACATCG
This sequence comes from Arthrobacter sp. Z5-13, assembly GCF_056499105.1. Taxonomy (NCBI): domain Bacteria; kingdom Bacillati; phylum Actinomycetota; class Actinomycetes; order Micrococcales; family Micrococcaceae; genus Arthrobacter; species Arthrobacter sp. Z5-13. The sequence continues at coordinate 4,391,397 of NZ_CP096460.1, read as the reverse complement.
GCCACCAGCATCCGAAAGTGGTTGCCGCGATCCAGGAGCAGGCAGGCAAGCTCTGCACCGTTGCACCCCAGTTCGTGAACCAAGCCCGTTCGGAAGCAGCACGCCTCATCGCCGAGCTGACCCCGGGGGAGCTTAACAGGATTTTCTTCACGAACGGCGGGGCGGACGCCGTCGAACATGCCATCCGCATGGCGAGGCTCCACACCGGGAAGTACAAGGTGCTCTCCGCCTACCGTTCCTATCACGGTGGAACAGCCCTTGCAGTGAACGTGACCGGCGACCCCCGCCGCATCCCCAATGACTACGGCAATGCCGGGACCGTCCACTTCCATGCGCCGTTCCTCTACCGCACGCAGTTCCATTCGTCGACGCCGGAGGAAGAAACGCAGCGGGCACTGGAGCATCTGGAGACGATCATCCAGCTTGAAGGACCGAGCACCATCGCGGCGGTCATTCTTGAATCGATCCCCGGGACGGCCGGGATCATGGTGCCGCCGGCGGGCTACCTGCAGGGCGTTCGGGAACTTGCCACCAAATACGGCATCATCTACATCGCAGACGAAGTGATGTGCGGTTTCGGACGTTCAGGAAAATGGTTCGCCATTGACCACTTTGATGTGGTTCCGGACCTCTTGACGTTCGCCAAGGGTGTGAACTCGGGCTATGTACCCCTCGGAGGCGTGGCCATTTCCCCGGACATCGCGGCTACCTTCGGGCAGCGGGCGTACCCCGGCGGGCTGACATATTCGGGCCACCCCCTGGCTACGGCGGCGGCCGTGGCCACGATCAACGCCATGAGGGATGAACGCATAGTCGAAAATGCGGCGCAATTGGGGGCCGACGTCTTAGGTCCGGGACTTGCCGCGCTGCAGGAGAAACACCGGTCAGTGGGGGAGGTACGGGGTACCGGAGTCTTCTGGGCCATTGAGCTCGTCAAGGACCGTCAGACGCGCGAGCCGCTGGCACCCTACGGTGCATCAAGCCCCGAAATGAACGAACTGATTGCCGCCTGCAGGACGCGTGGACTGCTTCCGTTCGCCAACTTCAACCGCATCCACGTTGTACCGCCGTTGAACATTTCAGTGGAGGACGCCAGCCGCGGACTCTCCATCCTGGACGAGGTCCTTGAAATCGCGGACGCAAAGGTGTCCTGATCCTGCCTCCCGGCGGACCGCGTCAGGCAAGGGTTTCAGGAGCCGCCGCTCGATGAGGTGTGCTCCGGCACGGCCGAACCGAAGACAGGGCCGGGTTCAGGCCTTTTAGCGGCGCGGTCCTCGTATGTCCGGTGGCGCAGGCGTCGGAGAATCCAAGGCGCGAGGTACTCCCGTGCCCAGACCAGGTCCTCCGTCCTGGCGCCACGCCAGGAACTCTTGGGAAGCGGCTTGGGCTCCAGCGGTTCGAGGGAATGCGGAACGTTCAACGCATCCAGCACCATGGCGGCAATCGTGTGGTGGCCCAGCGGGGAGAAGTGCAGGCGGTCAGGATCCCACATGCTGTGATCCTTCAATTGCCGCAGGGCCCACAGGTCCACGACGATACTGTCGTGGCGCACGGCAATGGCCCGCAAATGTTCGTTGAAGATCGCAATCTTTCCCCGGATCAGGCCGAATACAGGCGTTGCGCCCCAATCAGGGCCTGTGAACAGCACAACCGTCGCACCTGTCGCGCTCAGTTTGTCCACCGCTTCATCGAATTTTTCCGCCAGGCGGTCCGGGTCGCTCGCCCGGAATACGAGATCGTTCCCTCCCCCGGACAGAGTGACCAGGTCCGGATTCAAGGCCAGTGCCGGCTCGAGCTGCTCGTCGATGATCTGTTGAAGGAGCCGCCCTCTTACCGCGAGGTTTGCATAGGCGAAATCAGGGTGGGCAACACTGAGTTCCTCTGCAACGCGGTCGGCCCAGCCCCTAAGGCCTCCGGGGCTCTCCGGTTCAGGGTCTCCGACTCCTTCGGTGAAGGAGTCTCCCAAGGCAACGAGCCGGTTCCAAGGATGTGGATTAACCATGGGAACCCCTTTGCGGCCGTACCTAATTTCATTGACCGTCCGAAAGAAGAAAAAGTCAAGGGATTGGTCTTTTCCCGCTCAGTCAGGACTCGCTTCGGGTTCTGTCCATCAGGCTATCGAGCAACCGTTCAGAGTGGACGTCCAGCCAGAGCGCGCGGCGCTCTATTAGGCCGCCGACGCCGTCATCCCACATCCGCTTCCACCCGCCTCCCAGGGTCCGGGCGTTGTGTTCCATCCGCTCGTACGACGACCTGACGGCGTCGATCCCGACGGCGGGAAGCCGCCGTCGTTCCTCGGCTGTCCAACCGTAGGCGTCGGCGAAAATCCGGAGCCGGCGGAAGGGATCGGTTGCTTCCCAGCCGGGCCAGGCGTCGTCGGGGTCGCGGAGCGGCACCCAATGCATGGCTGTATTGAAGGCGTCTTTAAGTGCAGTGCTGGAGTCGGCAAGATCAAAATCGACCAGGCCAACGGCCAGGCCCTTGCGTACCACGATGTTCTGCGGGGTCAGATCAAGGTGGCAAACGAGCTCCGCCGGGTCCTGCCTTACCGGGCGGGGTGGAAAAGGATGCGCAGAGGGAACAAACCCCTCGGAGGCTTCGTGAAGGCTGCGGATCAGGCGGGCCACCGATTCCAGGAGCTGCTCCGATTGAACCCAGCTTTCCGGCTCCGCCCCGGCGCATTTTCCCGGGACGAAGGTCAGGACGTCGCGTCCTTCCGCGTCCCTGCCCAGGAACCGTGGAGCACCGTCAAAACCGGCATCTTCCAGCCAGTCCAGGTAGTCAGCAACGGCATAGCTTTGAGGCTGGTGCGGCCGTCGGATGGTACTTCCCACCCGGACCACACCTTCGGTGACATCGCCCGCCGGCATAAGTTCGACGTCGGACGCCTCGCCCGGCGCCGGCACATAGAGGCGCTCTTCAACCGGTACCCGGCTCTCATTGCTCACCGCGCCAGCCTACGCCAGCTGGGGTGACGGGGTTCGGTTCTCGGAATGTCCGTGGACTATTGGAGGGGTTTCCGCCACATGATTGAGTATCGGTAGTAGAACCTGCGGCGGATGATCGCGCCGGGAAGTGCCGTGCGGGCTGCAGCGCGGATTTCTCCGAAGGATTCCGTTGGGTCTGCCATGACCATCCCTGTGTCGTGGGCCTCTTGTCTCAAGCGTCCAATGATGCGCAGCGGCAGAATCTGTGCAGCTGAGAGCATCCAATCGAGAGGGGTCTTGTTGGCGGCGAGTCCCACCACCAGCAGAATGCCGTTTGGCCTGAGCAGCTGCCGGAACCGGGAGAGTGCGGCCGGTAATGGCATGTGGTGGAGCGTCGCCACGCAGGTGATCACGTCAAAGGAGAGAGGGTCAAGCGCAGGGTCGGTCAGCGCGTCTCCGACAACAAGGTGCGTATTGGATAGGTCTCGTAGCCTGTGCCGGGCACGGGCAAGTGCCTCGGAGTCAGAATCGATACCCACTACCTCATCAGCGGCCACAGCGAGGTTTTGCAGCAGAAGTCCGTCACCGCAGCCCATGTCCAGAACCCGTCCGCCCTTGGCTTTGACGTGTGCCACCAGCTCGCGATGAAAGGCAGTGTTGTGATTCCAGTAGTTTTCCACATGGCCACGCTACGTCTCGCCGGTGCTGCGGAGCCACCTGCACCGTCTATTGGTTAAGCGCGATGCGGGTCATAGGGGCCGGTCTCCGGCGCTGCGGATTTTCGAAGTCAACATTACGGCCACCACCAGGGCGGCAATGGCCACGGCGACGAGGTTCAGTCCCTGATAGCCGATCCAACTCATGACCAGGCCTGAGAAAGCCCCGCCAACAGCTCCGGCAGCGCCCATCAGCATGTCTGAAACTCCCTGGACCAGAACCCGGTGATCGGGGCTGACACTTTCCGCAAGCATCGTGGAACCGGCGATGGTCGCGGCAGACCAACCTAGTCCCAGGAGCACCAGACCTGTGGTGACGTTGATGGTCTCTCTGGCGCCAAAGCCCGCAAAACATGCCGCTGCCAGGATCAGGCCGTGCCCGAAGATGATTGTCGGGACCATGCCAACACGGTCAGTGAGCCACCCCATCAAAGGAGACAGTGCATACATCCCAGCGATGTGCAGTGAAATGGTGAAGCCGATCAGCACAAAGACCTCTGTGCTGGCGGTGTGGGCGTGACCTGCACTGTGCGAAGCAAGTGGCCCTTCGCTGAGGAGTTGCAGATGCAGTGGTGTCATGGACATGACTGCCACCATGCAGGCGTGGGCAGCAACGATGGCCAGGAGCGCCAGTCTAGCCCGTGGCGATGATCGGATGGCTGCCAGCCCTCTGAGAAGCGAGCCCCGGCGGGGACCAGGCATCGCTGCATCCGCGACTCCGTCCGCGGCCTGTCTTATGGCCCGGGCGTGAAGCAAAGGATCCGGGCGGAGGCCAATCAGGAGCAGTATGGCCGCCAACGCGAGTCCCGCCGTCGAGAAAACAAAGGGTCCAACGATGCCTGGCAGGCCCATCGCCTCGCCCACAACAGCGCCAGGCTTGATCAGATTGGGGCCCGCTACCGCGCCGGCGGTGACAGCCCAGACCACAATGGCAAGGGAGCGACCGCGGTGCTCCGACTCCGCCAGGTCGACCGCAGCAAATCTGGCCTGGAGGTTTGCAGCGGTGGCAAGCCCAAGGAGGGCGGCTCCGGCCAGGAGCAGGGCAAACAAGCCTGATACCGTTGCCACGATTATCAGAATCGCCCCCAGCATTCCGCACAGCACACCAGACACTAGCCCTACCCTGCGCCCACGCCGTTCGGCGAGGCCAGCCAGCGGCATAGCGGCAACTGCAGCCGCCAGGGTAGTGATAGTGGTGACTGAACCTGCCCAGGCGTTGGAGCCGGAGAGCTGGACGGCGAGGAGGGAGCCCACGGACAGGCTTGCGCCACTGCCAACTCCGCTGAGCAATTGGGCAAGGCTAAGAATTAAGACTGTACGGCGCTGGACCCGGTGAGGGTTCAGCGCCGTAGCGGTATCGTAGGTCACGTTCTGAGCTTAGCCAATGGATTACTCGCCCCTTCACCACGTTCTGCCCGGATACGGTGGTGACATGATTCCTCCAATCTTGCTGATCAGCGGGAGCACCAGACTCGGTTCAGTCAACACGGCAGTAATTGCAACCGTTGCGGACTTGGTTAGTGCCCCTTATTCGACGAGTGTTTACGCTGACCTCGGTGACCTTCCGCACTTCAACCCAGACCTGGATCACGAGCCCCTGCCGGAGGAGGTCGTAAAACTGCGCGCGGCAATTCAGAATGCATCCGCTCTCCTGATCAGCACGCCGGAGTATGCGGGAACAATGCCGGGCGCCCTCAAGAATCTCCTCGAGTGGACCATTGGAGGTGTAGAGATCACGGGTATACCAACGGCATGGATCAATCCATCAACTAACCAGCTCCGGGCAAAAGACACTTACTCATCCCTTGCGACGGTCCTGGGATATACAGGTGCCGTATTGATCGACGAGGCCTGCGTGGACGTTCCCGTCCCAAGGCAATCCATTAGTCCAGATGGGTTGATCCATGACGAAACTATTCGCCACGAGATAACGCGAGCCCTCGCGTCGCTCACCCGGGCCATCCCCTCGTCTTCAACAAGACCTGTATCGAATTCCAGGGCCCGCTTATAGAGAGCCCCATTGACTAAACGGAAGGTATCTTCCTATTCTTTGAACTATGGGTCGACGAAAGCAAGGAAGCCTTCTCCAACTTGAGCTCCGCATTCTGGAGATTGCCGTTCAACGAGATTCTAAAGACGAGCCTCTTTATGGATTCGCGGTGGCCAGTGCTCTCTCGGCTGACGACGGCAAAAGGTTGACGTCGCACGGGACGTTGTACAAGGCCCTGGCGCGCATGACGGATTTTCGACTTCTTGAGGCTGAATGGGAAGATCCCGAGATTGCGGAGAAGGAGCGGCGCCCCCGCCGCCGTCTTTACCGCATCACAGCCGAGGGCAGGGCAGCCCTGCAGGTCGTTCAAGCCGCTGCAAGCGCTCCTGCCCGAGCACAGATCCTACGGCCGGCGCAAGCATGAGCGACGAATATCAGGGCATCCAAAGGACCAGGGTCACGAAAGCAGTCATGGCTTGGGTCGACTTCTACAGTCGCCGTGTACCTGCCGGCCAGGGCAAAACCCGACGTGAAGAGCTGATCTCGGACATGTACGAACAGCAGGCTGACGCCTTGCGCCGAGGCCTTCCGGCCGGTGCAGCCGACCGCTCTATTGCAAGCCGCGCAGTCCGTGGCATTTCTGCGGACATCATGTGGGGCAGAATCCAGAACAATTTGGGGGTAGAAACAGTGGCATCATCAATAGAGAAAAATCCAGCGCATCAGTCCTTGGCCGGCAAAGTCTCTGCAGTCCTGTGGGCAGCCCTTGTTGCGGTGGCAGCAATCGGACTGATCTCTTCCATCACGGAGATGATCGACACGGGGGGACAGAGGCACGGCCTGACACCCTGGCCGGGTGCCGCGAACATCAGCCTCACCATTCTTGTCCTTATCGGCAGCGCATTGGCTCTCGCGTTCACGGCCGTAACCGGTGCATTGAAGTGGCGGAGCAGCAGACGCTCAATTTAGAAGGGTGCTGTACATCTACTACCTGATGTTCCCATTAGGAAAATACGGCCGGCAGGCAACGGCCGACACGGCCAATGTTTGAGCAGACAACGAGCTGAAGCCTGGCCGGGCTGCGTGGCTTTTAGGTGGGGGCTACGGTTAGTGCCCATCCTGCCGTCCGGAGTTGGATGGCTGCCGCGCCGAACAGCTGAGCTTCCTCCCCTAGGTAGGATTGCACCAGCCTTTGTGTGAGGCTCCGTGGGCGAAGGCCAGCGAAGTCGGCCCTCCCAGTGTTCTCGATCGAACGGAAAATCAATGACACCCCATTCTGGCGCGCCACGTTCGTCCGACCATGCTGTTACACGCAGATCCTTCATCGCCGGGGCATCTGCTGCTGTACCGCTTCTAGCGTTCGGTGCTTCGGGTGCGTCAGCGGACACTGCAGGCCAACTCAGCGCCGGGCCGCTGGCTACCACCACTGCGGGAACGACGTCGACATACGCGCACCCGGGACTGGTGCACACCCTGTCCGACCTTGAGCGAGTCTCGGCGCAGGTGAAGGCCGGCACGCAGCCGTGGCTGGGTGGCTGGGATCGTCTCGTGGCGAACGGCCGGTCCGGTTCCGGTTGGCAGCCACGTCCGGTGGAGACAGTCATCCGCGGTGGTGACGGCTCAAACTACGGGCCGTTGTTCACGGATATCCATGCCGCGTACCAGAATGCCCTGCGGTGGCGGATCTCCGGCGTGGCCGCCCATGGCGCAGCTGCCGTGCGGATCCTTAATGCCTGGTCCGGGAAGTTGACGACGGTCACCGGCAACGCTGACCGCTTCCTGGCTGCAGGTATCTACGGCTACCAGTTTGCGAACGCGGCCGAGCTGGTGCGGGACCATCCGGACTTCGAGTTTGAGCGGTTCCGCGGCATGTTGCTCAACATTTTCCACCCGATGAATGAGCACTTCCTCACCAATCACAACGGTGCTGTCATCACCAACTACTGGGCGAACTGGGACCTCTGCAACATGGCATCGGTCCTGGCCATCGGCATCTTCGCGGACCGCGACGACCTGGTCGACCGTGCTGTTACTTACTTCCAGAGCGGCGCTGGCAACGGTTCACTGGCTAACGCTGTGCCTTACGTTTACGAAGACGAGGGCTTGGCCCAGTGGCAGGAGAGCGGCCGCGACCAGGCGCACAGCATTATGGGCATCGGGCTCATGGGCGCCTTCTGCGAAATGGCCTGGAACCAGGGCATCGACTGCTACGGGCACGACAACAACCGTTTCCTCAAGGCAGCGGAGTACGTCGCAAAGTACAACCTGGGCAATGACGTCCCGTTCACCCCGTACACCTGGCAGTCCGGCCCAAAGGCAACTACCGCCGCCCACGCAGGCTGGCGGACACAGTCAGTCCCCGGCGCGGGCGGGCGCGGGCAGGGCCGGCCGGTGTGGGATCAGGTTCTGGGACACTACTCCGGCCGCAAGGGCCTCAGCACCCCCTGGGTCAGCCAGATCGCCGCCACTCTTCGGCCCGACGGCGGAGGCGGCGACTACGGCCCCAACTCCGGAGGGTATGACGCCCTGGGATTTGGCACCCTCATGCAGTACCCGATACTTTCTCCTTTGACGCCCACAACCCCGGCACCAATGCAAAAGGGGACCGTCGATACCCCGGCACCGATGCAAGCGGGGGCCGTCGATGGCACGCCGCCGACGCAGTCAGCTCCGGCCGCACCGACGGTGACGGCACAACCAACCCCTGAAACCACGTCAACAGCACCCGCCCACGCCAACGGCACGATCCATCAACTCGCCAACACAGGAGCAGAGGTACTCCCCGCTGCAGCTGTCGGAGCGGCGCTCCTCGCTTTGGGCGGCGCAACGCTCATAGGCTCTGCGATTCACAGTCAAAGCACTCCCCGTGCTGGAGAATCACCGGGAGTGCCGGAATAACGGCGGATCGGGCCCTTCTGGAGTTTTCATGTTGGCAAGTTAGCGCCAGACCCATCTGAGGGCGTCTGGGAGCAATGCCCCGGCATGGTTTGGGCTGTGGCCGCCGTCGCCAAGGACGAGCCGGAAGTCGTAGCCGGCCTCGGCGAGGGCCGCGGCGACGCGGAGGTTATTGGCAAGCCAGTTCCGCTCGCTTTCGTTCCAGCGCAGGTCGCGGTGGCCAGCCTGCAGGAAAATGCGCAAAGGCTTTGCTGGCATGGCCGGGATGAGCTCCGGATAGGGGTTGCCACCTGGCATCTGCGTGAAGCTGGAGAGGAATCCGATGACCCGACGGAATTTGTCCGGGCGCAGCCAAGCGGCGGTGAAGGCGCAGTTGCCGCCGCTGCTGCCTCCACAGATCCCCCACATGCCAGCGTCGTCGGAGATTGTGTAGCGTTCGGTGACTTGGGGCAAAATCTCGGTGAGCAGGAAGGTGACGTATCTGTCGTCGAAGGTGTCGTATTCAATGTTTCGGTTCTTCGGCTCAGCCGCGCCGACAATAACGCCCGGATCCACGAAGACGCCGATCGTCGTCGGGATCGCGCCACTGTGGACGAGGTTGTCGAGGACGACCCCTGCCCTTATCTCGCCCTCAGGATCGAGATACCACCAGCCGTCTTGGAACACCATGACCGAAGCCGGTTCTGCAGGGCTGTATTGGGCCGGAACATGGACCCAGAACTTACGCGATGTACCCGGGTAGACCTTGCTCTGAGCGCATTCGAATTCGAGTGTTTCGCCGGCTGGAACACCGGGGCGCCGTTCAGAGTCGGGGCCGCGCAGATAGCGGACGTTTGATTGATCGACCGGAAGTGGCTGATATGGCACCTCGATGGTTCTGTGCATCATTTGACCTTAGTTAATGTAGTGCTGCATCTGGATCTCGACAGGTGATTCTGCGAACTGTAGCAGCCGTGAGCCCGCTGTGGGGCCGGTGCTTAGCTGGCGGGATCGTAGTGGAAAGCGCGCACCTCCTGGGCGCACCGGCAGGCGGCCGCCAACTTCGCGGCCCACTCCAAGGCTGCATCGTACGAGGGCAGTTCCAACACGGCGTACCCGGCGTCGAGTTGCGTCGTTTGGGGGTAAGTGCCCTCGCGCACTGTCCCGTCGCCGTCGACCATGACCGGTGGGATGCTGTCGTTGATGCCGCCGCCGAACACCCAGACGCCGGCATCCTTCGCCTCCTGAACGACAGCGCGCGACGCAACCGAAGCCGCCTGCAGGTCTTCTTCAGAGAGAACCATGGCGGCACTGGGAAATGAGATCAGATACTTGGTCATCGCGTTGACTCCTTCTTCACACCACGGGGACGCATTCATCCTCGCCGATGCAATGTCAGCGCGTCGACCCCCCTCCGAGATTGGCGTCGAAGTGGCGTCTATATTCGGTGGGTGTGGTGGAGAAGGCTCGTGCGAAATTCTGCCTGAGGGTCACGGCGCTGCCGAAGCCGCAGTCGGCTGCAACCTGATCAATCGACAAGTCGGTGGTTTCCAGCAGGCGTCGGGCAGCATCAAGCCGGCGTGTGCGTATCCAGCCGGACGGTGTAGTCCCTGTTGAATCCCGGAAGGCCCGGATGAACGTTCGCCGGCTCATGTGCGCCTGGGCTGCGAGGCGATCGATGCCGAGAGGTTCACCCAGCCGGCCCAGAGCCCACTCGAGCAAGCGCGCCATGGGATCGTCCGAGGAACGCGCCGGAAGGGGGTGTTCAATGTACTGTGCCTGTCCGCCTTCGCGGTGTGGGGCAATGACCAGACTGCGCGCAACCTGGTTCGCTGCCTCCGCACCCAGGCGGCTCCGCACCAGATGCAGGCAAGCATCGAGACCTGACGCTGTGCCGGCTGAGGTCAACACATCACCATGATCGATGTACAGCACGGTCTGATCGAGGAATACATCTGGGTGCCGGACAGCGAGGTAATCGAAGGACTGCCAGTGTGTGACGGCGGAACGTCCGGAAAGCAGGCCAGCATCGGCGACGGGGATAGTGCCAAGGCAGAGCCCCAGGACAGTGACGCCCCGCTCGTGTGCCTGCCTAAGGACACCACCTAAGGTGTCGTTGGGTGCGCGGCCGTCATCAAACCATGAAGGCACCACCACCACGTCCGCTTCGTCCGCCGCCTCTGGGCCGAAGACTTCTCCGAGTTGATAACCCTCTGCCGTTCGGACACTGCCACCCTGATCAGAGAAAAGGACGGTGCTCCAGTCAGCGAGTCCTTGGCGCGTGACCTCGTCAAAAACCATCTGCGGAACTGCGAGATGGAACATGGTCACGTCGTCGAAGGCGTACACCGCGATCCGCATGCGACTCTCCTTTTGTATTTTTGGCCTGAATCAATCGTATACGGGCATCTGTGCCACTGGTGGACACTGTCCGGAGCGCGAAGGATGGAAGGGTTGCCAGCCGGCGGCAAACAAATCTTTTTCTTGGGAGAACACCATGAGCACCCCGCGTCGCGCCCTTGTCCTCGTCGATGTCCAGCAGCAGTACTTCAGCGGACCTCTCGAGATCCAGTACCCTCCGCATCAGGAGTCCCTGCCGATGATTGTGCGCGCAATAGATGCTGCGGCAGCCGCCGGCATCCCTATTGCTGCCATCCAGCACAGCGCAGGTGAGGGCGCGCCGGTCTTCGCGCCCGGGACACAGGAATTTGACCTTCACCCCGACGTCGAGAGCCGCAGGACGGATGCATGGAAAGCAGTTACCAAGCAGTACGGCTCGGTCTACGGTGACACCGACCTTGCGGGTTGGCTGCGCCAGCATGAGATCGATACGGTCACCCTGGTGGGCTACATGACCAACAATTGCATCCTGGCCTCGGCCGTTGAAGCCGAGGTGCTCGGCTTCAATACCGAAGTTCTCTCCGACGCCACCGGGGCCATCAACCTCGCCAATGATGCAGGTTTCGCCGATGCGAAAACAGTGCACACCACACTGCTCGCACTGTTGAACTCAAACTGGGCCGCCGTCGGCACCACTGATGCCTGGACAGCTGCCCTTGATGCCGGGCAGGCTCTGAAAAGGAGTGATTTGGGCAGTTCGGCGATGGCCGGGGCCGCCATTCTGGCGAAGGCTTAGACGGTACCCGGCTCCGGTGTTCTGCTGCTGAACGAATCAGCAGCGTACTTGTCAGGACTGAAGCGGCCGGCCGCGAAATTCGGGAAAAGTGGGACCGGCCGGTTGGTTATTGCCGCAGGACGCATCATTGCGTCCTGCGGGGCCGGCTCGATCGTGGACGGTCTTGGGCCGGGAATGGGCCATAAAAGGGCCAGGAGTGGCCTGTGAATGGCGCCGTCATCGACGCGGACGACGACGGCGCCTGCGTCGTTCCGCGCGAGGACGCCATAGGTTTACCGCCCCTGGGCGGTGAGTCGGGCGTCGAGGCGGGGGTAGACCCGGCGGGCATTGCCGCCCAGGACTGCATTCCGCTCTATCGGATCAATCTGCAGGGTGTCTATGTACCGCTTCGTGTCATCGAACGGGTGGCCTGTTTCCGGGTCGTCGGCTTTAACCGCGCCCAGCAATTCGGAGCCGAACAGAATGTTTGACGGGTCAATGACCGAGAACAGCGCGTTGATTCCCTCCTGGTGGTAGACGCAGGTGTCGAAAAAGACGTTGCGCATCAGGTGCTCGGCCAGCGGCGGCTTATTCAGCATGAGTGACAGGCCCCGGTACCGTCCCCAGTGGTATGGGACGGCGCCTCCACCGTGGGGAATTACCAGGCGCAGGTTCGGGTGCCGCTCGAACAGGTCGCCAGCGAGCAGCTGCATGAACACTGCCGTATCGGCAGCGAGATAGTGGGCTCCGGTGGTGTGGAGCGCGGGGGAGCAGGAGGCCGAGACGTGAATCATCGCCGGCAGATCGAGCCGTTGCATGGCTTCCCAGAGGGGATCCCACCACAGATCCGTCAAAGGCGGTGCGGACCAGCGTCCACCTGAGGGATCCGGGTTGAGATTGCACCCTACGAAGCCCGCTTCAACACAGCGTTCGAGTTCTTCGATGACCGGGCCCAGTTCTCCATCGATGGTTTGTGGGAGCTGGCACACGCCTGCAAAGTTCTCGGGGAAGAGTTCGCAGATCCTCGCGATGGTGTCGTTGGATAACCGCGCCCAGTTGTTTGCGGTGTCCTGCCCGGGTACGTGGTGGCCCATCCCCGATGCCCGCGGAGAAATGATGGTGACATCAGAACCGCGTTCGCGCTGCAGCCGCAGCTGGTTGGCCGTGATGATCTCCAGCAGTTCAACGTCGGATATTCCGCTGTAGGGATCGGGAGCTTCCCTTCGACCCTCGGCGTAGGCGATCTGCGCGGCACGGTAGTTATGGAATGCTGCGGGCTCAGTTGTGAAGTGGCCGTGGCAGTCAATGGTTAGTGGTTTTGTCATCTGTAGGTGGCCCGGGATGGTGACGGCGTCCATGCGCTCAGAGGCTCCAGGTCCTGGCCGTTGACGGTGAGGCGCCAGCGGGACAGGGTTCTGGTGTGCCAACCGGCCATCTTGGCCTCCTTCGAAGAAAGCTCTTATAAGAACGCTGCGCCATCGCATCGGATTGACTGAATCTACGCCCCGCAACGAACGCACACCAGATCTTCTGCCACATCCAGGAACCTACAAAATGGCGGACATGGAGCCGCTTACGTCGAGTTCAGCGGCGGGCCGTCAGGAAGGCCGCCAAGGGTCTGACGGACTTCCTGGCCACCCCCGAATCCGCTTTGCGCTCGCATGCATCGTTCCACGCCGGGCTGCGGCCCATGGCCCACGCGGAGTGAACTCCTTCAGACCTTCAGGGACTATCCTTTACTCGGGTTCCCCAAGCGGACCTGGTCCGTTGATGTCCGTCCGGATCCAGCGGCGTCGGGCGGTTGCGAGAGGCAAGTGTGGAGCAATACACGATCGACCACATCGATGAGGCGATCATCGCCGAGCTGACAAAAAATGCCAGGATTTCGCACGCTGAACTTGCCCAGCGCGTCCTCTTGTCCCGCAATGCCGTCAGGCAGCGGATCAGCCGCCTGGAGCGCCGCGGGCACATCCAGGGGTACACGGTGGTGGCCGGAGCGCCCGGCCAGCACGTGGTTTCGGCCATGTTGCTGGTGTACCGGAAGGACCGGATGCGGGGTTCCGACGTCCTCGCGGCACTTCGGACCATTCCCGAAGTGGTGCTGTGCGACGTCCTCAGCGGCGACTTCGATCTGCTGGTCCGCCTTGAGGCCCGCTCCCTGGACAGGATTCAGGTCATCTGGGAGCAGATCGCCAGCCTGCCCGGCGTCAATGACACCGTGACGGCCCTGACGCTTTCCACTGTGATCCGCCGTTCCGGCGCCGGACAGCCCGGCGCCGGAACCCCTGAGCCGCCCGTCAGTTCCTGATGCACACCACCTTGGGCTGCGTCATTTCCTCGTAGGCAAACCGCACGCCTTCCCGGCCCATGCTCCCGTATTTGGAGCCGCCGAACGGCATGCCGTCAAACCTGTAGTCGGAGGAGTCGTTGATCATCACGCCGCCGGCTTCCAGGCGCCTCGCCGCCTCCATCGCCGCGGGCAGGGAGTTGGTGAAAATGCCGGCATGGAGGCTGAAGTCGATCGCGTTGGCCAGTTCCAATGCTTCGTCCAGGGAATCGAACGGCTGGAGCATCACCACGGGTGCAAAGACTTCCTCCTGCCAGAGCCGGGCGCCCAGCGGGACCTGTTCCAGGACGGTGGGCTGCAACACATTGCCATCCGCGCGGTTGCCGATCAGGAGTACGGCACCGGCAGCAACGGCGTCGTCGACCTTGCCCTGCACCTGACGCAACGCGTCCTGGGTGATCATGGGCCCGACGTCGGTGGTTTCCTCGAGCGGGTCGCCGGTCACCAGGACGCTGGTGGCGGCGAGAAACCTGCTGCGGAAATCTTCATAAACCGGCGTCTGGACGAGGATCCGCTGGACCCCCACGCAGTTCTGGCCGGCCGCCCAGAAAGCCCCTGAAACGCAGGCGTCAACAGCTTCCTGGACGTCCGCATCAGCCAATACCAGGTTGGGGGCATTTCCGCCCAGGTCCATGGACAGCTTTTTCAGCCCGGCCTCCCGGGCAATGGCTTCACCGGTGGAAAACCCGCCGGTGAAGGACACCATGCGTACATCCCGTGAGCGGACGACGGCGGCAACCACCTCGCGTCCACCGTTCACCACCGTGATCACTTCCGAGGGCAGGCCGGCGTCCACGAGGGCGTCGACAAGAAGTTGGGCGGACAGGGGAGTCAGGGCCGACGGCTTCAGGATCACTGAATTGCCGCCTGCAATGGCTGGTCCGATCTTGTGCGCCACCAGGTTCAGCGGATCGTTGAAGGGCGTGATGGCGGCGATGATTCCCAGTGGTTCCCTGCTGAACCAGCCGGTGCGGTTCTCCGAGCCGGCATAGGAATCGAATGGAATGACCTCGCCGGCGTTGCTTTTTGCCTCCGCGGCAGAGAGCTGAAGGGTGTTGACCGCACGAACCACTTCCTTACGGGCCTGGCGGATGGTCTTGCCGGCCTCGGCAACAATGGTGCGGGCGAACTCTTCACTGCGTAGCTCAATCGCGGCCGCGGCACCGGCCAAGATGGCTGCCCTGGCTGCGCGGGAGAGACCGCCCGCCACCTTGGCGCCGCGGCGGGCAGTCTCCAGAACGGCCTCCACCTCGGTCGCTGCGGTGACGCTCACGCTTCCTACTGTTCCGCCGTCGAACGGGCTGGTGACATTGAGGTATTCCACGGGAAGACATTCGGCCACGGTGCTACGCATTTGCCACCACCTTGACGGATGAAGCCTGGGTGGTCATCCCCGCATGCATGGCGATGATGTCCGAGAGCAAGGCGTAGGCGGTTTCCACCCGACCGGCGCCGGGGCCGGAGACGGTGACCTGCCCCAGGAGGTCCGTGGTGAAGGCCACCGCGTTGGTGGCGCCTGAAACCCCGGCCAGACCGTGGTCAAGCGGCAATGCAACGGGCGCGACGCCGGCTGTCACCGAACCGTCAGCGTTCCGGCGGGCGGACCCCACCAGCTTCCAGCGCTTTCCATCCAGTGAGGCCTGGCGGACGTCCTGGACAGTCACGGAGGAGATTCCCTGACGGGTGATATCACGGAGCTCGAGGCCGGCGCCGAGGAGTTCGTTGGCCAGTATCAGCACCTTGAGCTGGACGTCGAACCCCTCAATATCTGCGCTCGGGTTGGCCTCGGCATAGCCCAGGTCCTGGGCTTCCCGGACGGCTTCCTGCAGGCCGAGCCCCGCTTCCATACGCCCCAGGACGTAGTTGCTGGTCCCGTTCATGATGCCTTCGAACCCACCGAGGCGCAACCCGCTGAACATTTGCTTGGCCAGCCGGATGACGGGAGTTCCGCTCATGACGGAGCCCTCGAATTCGAAGTGCACTCCCTGTTGGCGTGCCAACTCCGACAGTTCGCGGCCCCGCAGCGCCACCGGTCCCTTGTTGGTGGTGCACACGTGCTTACCGGCTTCCAAAGCCCAGCGCACATGAGAAACCGCAGGTTCGCCGTCGTCGGGGTTTGTGAAAGTGGCCTCCACCACGATGTCCGCCGAGCAGGTCTTGATGACCGCTTCATTGTCGGGCAGTGCGGAGCCACCATGCTGGGCGAATGACGCGCCGTCGCCTGTGAGCCCCAGCGCGACGGCGAGGTCGATGCCCTCCGGCTGTACCAGCGAACCCAGCCGGAGATCGGTGATGGCAACAATCCTCAAACCGAAGCCCAGTTCCGCTTCGAGGGAATCGCCCCGGGTATGGATCAGCTCGGCCAGGGTCCGGTTTACGCCGCCAAAGCCGATCAAAGCAAGGTCATAGGTGGTCATGATGGTCCTTCGTCAGGAGGGGTTGGTCCTTCCATGCTCGCCCCACCACGTGTCAGCCGAACCATGTCTTTCTGCACCGG
The DNA here is from genome assembly GCF_056499105.1 of Arthrobacter sp. Z5-13. Lineage (NCBI taxonomy): Bacteria > Bacillati > Actinomycetota > Actinomycetes > Micrococcales > Micrococcaceae > Arthrobacter > Arthrobacter sp. Z5-13. Next base: position 4,374,931 of record NZ_CP096460.1, on the reverse strand, counting down.
ACACATGTCAGATCGACCATGCTCCGAGCACATTGGCCGAAGCCTACGTCATCAAAACGTGCAACATATGCATATTTGGATGTTTTTAATGACTGTTTTTCGTGATTTGTGTTACTTTCATCACCTCTGGAAGTGCGGAGCGGGAGATTCCCTCCCTCGCCGCAACCGGAGCCGGTGCAGCAAACGCTGGCATCCTCACCACTCCTGGGAGACCTCATGTCACTCTCTTCACCCACTGAGCTGGGTACTCAGGCCGCACCGCCGGCCGCGCAAGAATCCGGATTGCGGCGCTCCATGGGCCCGCGCCACCTCGTGATGATCGCCATGGGGGGCGTCATCGGGTCGGGCCTGTTCCTGAGCTCCGGATACACCATTTCCCAGGCCGGGCCGCTTGGCGCCGTACTGGCTTACCTCGTGGGCGCCTTTATGGTGTACCTCGTCATGTCCTGCCTGGGCGAGCTGGCCATCGCCTATCCCGTTTCCGGTGCATTCCACATCTATGCTGCAAGGTCCATAGGCCCAGCCACTGGCTTCACCACGGCATGGCTCTACTGGCTTTGTTGGGCGGTTGCCATCGGGTCCGAGTTCACCGCCTCAGGGCTCCTGATGCAGCGGTGGTTTCCGCAGGTGGACGTCTGGATCTGGTGCATCCTTTTTGCAGCAATCCTTTTCTCCCTCAACGCCATCTCATCGCGTGTTTTTGGCGAATCCGAGTTCTGGTTCTCCATCATCAAGGTGGGCGCCATCGTCGTCCTGATTGTCCTGGGCGGAGCCGCGCTCCTGGGATTCCACCCCCTGGCCGCCAGCGGCAGCGAACACCCCATGCTCTTCGAAAACTTCGCGACGACGTCGGGCCTGTTCCCCAACGGGTTTACCGGTGTGCTCGTGACCGCTCTCGCCGTCTTCTACGCCTTCTCCGGATCGGAACTCATTGGCGTGGCTGCGGGCGAGACGGCGAACCCTGAAACAAGCATTCCCAAGGCGATGCGCACCACCGTTATCCGCCTCCTGATCTTCTTCGTCGGTGCCATTGCTGTCATCGCCGCAACCATTCCGTATGACCAGGTGGGACTGGACGAGAGCCCGTTCGTGACCGTTTTCTCCTCCATCGGCATTCCCTTCGCCGCCGACATCATGAACTTCGTCATCATCACCGCCCTGCTTTCGGCGGGCAACAGCGGGCTGTTCTCCTGTGCACGCATGCTGTTTTCGCTCTCCGAGGAGGGCCATGCTCCCAAGGCCTTCCGGCGGCTGACCAAGCGCGGGATTCCCTTGCTTGCGTTGAGTGTCAGCATGGTGGGCGGGTTTGCCTCGCTGATCTGCAGCGTCGTCTCACCGGAATTGGTCTACCTTGCCTTGGTGTCCGTTGCCGGCTTTGCCGTGGTGGGAGTCTGGATGTCCATTACTGCCTCGCACTTCTTCCACCGCAGGGCCTTCGTGCGGAACGGCGGGGACGTTTCGACGCTCAGCTACAAGGCGCCGTTGTACCCGTTGGTGCCCATCCTTGCGTTCAGCCTGTGCCTGGTGTCCCTTGTAGGTATCGCCTTTGATCCGAACCAGATCTATGCCCTCTACTTTGGGGTTCCGTTCGTCATTGGCTGCTACGTGTTCTTCCACCTCAAATACGGCCGCTCCCGTCGGACTGCTGCCTTGGCGGAGTAGCGGCTGTGCAAGAGGCGGCTGTGCAAGAATAGGGCGTCATCCCGCGGTGAGGAGCCACGAACATGGAAACTTCTGAAGTCTCATCCCTGGCACAGGGGCTTCGGATTGTCCGCATCGTCGCTGACCGTGAGAAGTGGGGCCGCTCGCTGTACGGCGTTACCCAGATCGCCGTCGAGCTTGGCATGGACCGCAGCAGGGTCTCTCGCCTGACCCAGGAACTCTGTGACCTGGACCTGCTGGAAAGGGTGGACCGGGGCCCTTTCCGTGCAGGCCCCGCGTTCTTCTCGCTTGCAGCATCGCTCAATGGTGGGTGGGTCAGTTCCTCCAGAGTAGAACTCCAGCGGATCACTGCCGACCTCGGCCTCCGGGGCAGGGTGTCGGTACGGGACGGCGCCCGCGTCATCCTGATCAGGTCCTCAAGTGACCACGGCCTGTCCGGGGGAATGATGCAGCCCGGAATGGTCACCCCCGTATGGTGCACCGGATCAGGCCGAGCGCTGCTTTGGGATCACAGCGGGAAGGCGTTGCAGGAGCTGCTTGCGGACGTGGAGTTTATCGGCGTCGGGGGTCCGCAAGCAGCCCACTCCACTGCCGAGGTTCTCACGCTCATGGAGCGGGACCGGCCCAGGGGGGTGGTCCACGCTGTGGAAGAGTTTGAGCACGGCGTCCACGAGTTGGCCGTGCCGCTCCGCGATCCTGCCGGCACCATCGTTGCCTCCCTCTGTGTCTTCGGGGAACACCGGGAATTCGACGGCCGCACCGAGGAGATCATCGCTGCCATTGAAGAGTCCGCGCGACGGCTGGCCGCGCCGGAGTAACTGCTGGTCCGGCAGCTGTCTGCGGCCGGAAGGTCCTTGTGGCCAGGTGAAGGCGGTGCCGATACTGGAAAGTGTCGATGTTCCGGGTCGAGGTCAGGGGACAAAATGAGCGAACTTGAAGAATTCCTGGCATCGGTATTGCCGCGCCTGGAAGAAGCAGACGCCGCTATCCATGACGGGAATGCCGCTCCGCGAATAACGATGTGGTCGCAGAAGGCTCCCGTAACCCTTTTTGGTGCAGCCCAGTCAAAGATTGGATGGGACCAGATAGCCCCAGTCTTCAATTGGCTGGCCCATCGTTTCTCCGATTGCCAGTCCTTCAGATATGAGGTCATAGCTGCCGGTGTCAGCGGTGACCTGGGTTATCTGGCCGGAATCGAGCACACCGTTGCTTCCCTGGACGGCGCCGTCACCAGGCCGTATTCGCTCCGAGTCACCACTATCCTGCGGCGCGAGGACGGTGAATGGAAGGTGGTGCACCGCCACGCCGATCCCCTCCCGGAAAGCGAGGGCGCACCAGTCCTGGTGGCCCGGCTCAAGGAAAGCCCGGACTCACCCGGTGCTTAGGCTTCAAATGGCCCCTCCCGTGGCGGCTGCAATACGCAGCACGCCAGGGGGCGGTGACGCGGCCGGGTGGTTAGGGAGCTGGTTCGGCGACGGTTGCTTCCGAGCCGTTTCGCTGTAGTTTTGCGCTGTCAGCGAGCTTTAGCCAGACGACACCGCCGATGATGACGGCCAGCCAGATGGCACGAATCGGGGTGAGGACCTCATCGAAGAAGATGGGTGCGAGAAGGGCAGCGCCGACTGCGCCGATGCCGGCCCACACGGCGTAGCCGATTCCTACGTCGATGGTTTTGAGGGCAACACTGAGGCAGAACAGAGTCAAGAGGAAGAAAATGAAGGCTGAGACAGACCAGCCGAGGACGGTGAATCCCTTGCTGCCGGCCACACTGAGGGCGTAGCCAATCTCGAACAGTCCTGCCAGCAGAAGCACAAACCAGGATCCTGCTTTTTTGCGGGTTAGCGTTACGGGGTTAATTTGAGGGGTGATTGTGGTGGTCATTAGATGCGTCCTTTCACGGTGATGGGGTGGGGGAGGGTCATGCGGCGCCGCTGAGTTGGAGTCCGACGACCCCGCCAATGACGACAGCGATGCCGAGGCCTTTCTTCCAGTTCAGCCGCTGACCGAGGAAGGTGGCGCCGAAAATGACGATCCCGACACCGGCGACACTGGTCCAGATCGCATAGCCCACGCCGACGTCGAAGGTCAGTAGTGCGAGGCTAAGGAAGAGGGTGGCGATCGCGCCGCTGACGAGGGTTCCGACCGTCCACCACAGTTTGGTGAAGCCTTGTGCTTTGCTCGCTAAAATGCCGACGGCGACTTCGAAGATGACGGCTATTCCCAGATAGAACCAGCTCATGATGTTCCTTTCAATAAAGTAAAATATTGCATGTACATACAGATATATGGTCAAAAAAACATGATTCCTTCTGGTTCAGGAAACAAGTTTCCTTAAAGTCTCGAAGGCGCGATCCATGTCAACGAGATGGAGATGCGGGTGCTGCTGGTTTACGCTCTGCAGCAGCTCCCATAGCTTGTTCTCGTATGGCTCGCGGATTGTCTTCACGACGTTCAGTCCATCATCGGTGATGACCGCATAGACACCTCGCCTGTCGTCAGGACAGGTATCGCGGAAGGCCAGTCCTTTGGCTTCGAGGCGTCCCACCAAGCGCGTCACCGAACTTTGGTTCAGGTGGACCCTTGCTGCAAGCTCGTTGATTCGCAGTTCCCGATTTGACTCCTTGCTCAGGTGGAGCACCGCACGGTAGTCGGTCAGGCCGATGTTGTAGGTGTCGGCGAGCCACTTGGCGAGGTCAGCGTCCACCTCGCTCACCACTGCCGCGACCTGCGACCACGCCGAACTCAGGTCACGGAAAGCACCTGCCTTAGAGTCCGAATCTATGTACATGCAGGTAACTGTACCCTGCGGGGCAAACCAGCACTCGACTCGAACTTCCGGGACCCGGTGGTAGCCTCATCACATGACTCCTCAGGACCTGGCCAACCTGGTTCTTTTGCGCCGTGCACGGGATCTGATCGACCGTGAGTATGCCCGCCCGCTGGACGTTCCCACCATGGCCCGGCACGCATTAATGTCCCCGGCGCACTTCTCCAGGCAGTTCCGCGATGCCTACGGCGAAACGCCTTACAGCTACCTGATGACGCGCAGGATCGAACGGGCCATGGCTCTCTTGCGGGCGGGATGGAGCGTTACGGACGCCTGCATGGAGGTCGGTTCCACATCGTTGGGCTCGTTCAGCGCCCGGTTCACGGAGATCGTGGGGGAGACGCCCAGTTCGTATCGTTCCCGGGACCACCACGCCGTCGAGGCCATGCCGGCGTGTATCGCCAAGATCAGGACCCGTCCGGCCCGCTACGTGAAAAGCAGTATTGGAGAAGCGGTGCCGGCAGCCTCGGACTAGCGTTGCCACCATGACTATCGCACTCCAGTACTGCAATATCACTGTCAACGATCCCGAAGAGTCACTCGCGTTCTACCGCGACGCGCTCGGCCTCGAAGTCCGCAACGACGTCGCCCAGGGCGGCTTCCACTGGATCACCCTTGGAACGGAGGACCAGCCTGGCCTTGAGATCGTCCTGTCCTCGCCGCATGCCGGCCGTTCCCAGGCCGACGGCGACGCTCTCCAAGAGCTCCTCGTCAAGGGCGTGCTCCCCATGCTTGTGTTCCGTACTGACGATCTGGACGGGTTGTTCGAGAAAGTCAGGGCCTCCGGAGCAGAGGTCATGCAGGAGCCCATCGACCAGCCGTGGGGCCCGCGCGACTGTGCCTTCCGTGATCCCTCAGGGAACATGATTCGGATTTCCCAGGCACATGCCTAAAGCCAAACCGTAGGGAGAGGGCGACGGCGGTACCCGGCTTGGGTGCCGCCGTCGCCCTCTGTCTGTCTCCCCGCCCCGCTTGGATAGCCCCGAATGCGCACGGAGGCCTCGGCTCATACAGAGCCGCCACGTCGCCTTGCTGGTCTACCCGCATCGATGCCCTTGGCCGCTCTGCCTGACATCGTGCTGCTATCCACGTTCGACCCCAAGTACCTTGCCCCATGCGCGGAAATTTTGCTCCTCTCGGCTGGGAAGCCCTGTTACGGTGCATACCGAATCAGGACCGGGAGGGCGGGCCTGACAAAGGCCAGGAAGAACACACCAAGAGCGGCCCCCTCGGTTCTGCTCAACAAACCGGATGACTGGTTTGGTTTATCCCAACTTTGGGCTTAGGCTCCTCCTTGGCTAGTCAGCGCCTTTCGGTCATGACGAGTTATCAACGGTTACTGGGGGAAGTAAGTGGGGTCGTTGCTTGACCGCGTCTAATGGATCGCCAGAACTCTCACACCTAAAGAAATGGCGACATGAAGACAATTACGAAGGCTCTGTTGGCGTCCGCTTTTGCGCTCCCGCTAATGGCAGGCGCTGGTGTTAGCGCTGCCACTGCTGACGGCAGTCAGACCTGCAACAACGGTAACGTGTGCCTGTTTTCCGACTCGAATTGGAACGGGGTTAAGACAACGAATTCATACAATTCGTCGTGGCTGGGAAGTGCGGTTAATGATAGCACCTCCTCAATTATTGTCGGCTATACAACTAACCCCTCTTACAGATATGTGATGTTCTACGAGCACACGAATCACACCGGTGTCAATATGTTCTACATGAAAGAGGGCCAAGTCGTGAGTAATTTGCAGAGCATTGCTTTCCCCGGTGGTGGAAGCTGGAACGACAAGATATCGAGCCATCAAGAGGCCTACTAAAGGTCAGTCCACTTTGTAAAATTGCTATACGGAGGTAATGGTGGCTAGGTATCCACTTGCAGTTGCACTGATTTTGATCGCATTGACGGGTTGTGGAGTAGTTCCGAAAGACGCGAACAGCGCAAACGCACCTGCAGTGAACGAGCCTAGCCTGCCGTCGGTGGATCGGGGGGCCTACAAGCATGTTAAGGCGAAACTGGACCCATCGACGGCAACCGTTACCCTGCCGATGGACATGTATGAGGCCAACGCAGATGAGTCAATGACTATATCGGCGGCCAATATGTACATCATCGAAGCGTGCGTTGAAGAGGCAGGCGTGGCAATGCCTGAGAAGCACGGAGATCTCGAGGTTCGGACGGAAAATACGTACGGGATCTGGGTTCGTTCCTTTGCTGCGACGCACGGCTATAACGTGGTGGCAACCCGCACGATCCGAGGAATCTACGATTCTGGAACACGAGTCTCATCCAAAGAATCTGTGCAGAAGTATTTCGAATGTGATGGCGCAACTGCCGGGACCCAGATTCCGGCATTCCGCAGCAGAATAGCGGGTGAAAGCTCACTCCAGGCAAGCATTATCAATGATGCTATAGCGCTGTCAGCACGAGACCCTGACTATATCGCTGCCAAAGATGAATGGATCAGCTGCCTGCAGGATTCAGGCGTTACAATGCGAGCTGAAGAACCGGGTGGTTGGATACCTTCCTTCCCGTCGGACCAAGAAGGGCAGATCAGAACGGCTATCCAGGACGTGGATTGCAAGGAACGCACGGACATGGTTCAACGCATAACGGACGTCGTGGCCCAATACCAAGCGGCTCTGATCTCACGTAATCAGGCAGCCCTAAATGCCCTGGCGCAAGAGAAGAAAGATGCTCTATCCCGTGCGGCCGAAGTCCTGCGTCAGCACGGGAAGGCAGCGGCCTAGTGAGCGATGCAATAACCACAGTCAGGCTTTCCAGAATTCCAAGATTCGGCCGCATTGTCTTGTTCTCGGTGCTGATTTCGCTCGCGCTCATAGGCGCATACATCGCTGGAAGCAGTGTGGTTTCCCCCGAAGCCGAGGCGCTTAAGTCTGTAAGTACACAGATCGAGGTGACTGCGAAGGTGGAACGCAAATCCCTCACCAGCAGCTTGGAGATACAGGGCAGCGTCCAGGCCGGTCCGTCAGTTTCCATCCTGGCCTCGGCTCCGTCAAATGCCGAACGTGCGGTCGTTACGGAAACAAACGTCAGCGCTGGTGACAAGATCACACCGGGAATGCTCATCGCTTCAATTTCCGGGCGTCCTCTGATAACAATGCCCTCGTCAGTCCCTCTATACAGGAATTTGAAGGACAAGGACACTGGGCCTGATGTAACCGCATTACAGCAAGCCCTCCTGGGCCTGGGTTACTGGCCAAACTTGTCTGGCATTTACGACGACCCGAGCCAGAAGGCAGTAAAAGCACTGTATGAGGACCTCGGCCTAACCCCACCGCTGGGGAACGACAAGAAGACTGAAGTGATGTGGAAGGAGTTCGCCCAGATACCGAACGATGTGGGCACAGTCGTTTCCGTGGCGGCCGTAGGTGCAGTTCTCACAGAGGAAAAGGTTGTTGCTACCGTCAAAGTGGGTCCCGACTCCATCGTGGCCAGAGCCAGCATAGTCCAGGCAGAAGCTCTCAAGAACGGCCAGAGTGTTGAACTGCACGGTGCCTCAAGCTTTGTTTCCCAAGGAACTGTCTCTTCCATTGGTCAATTTCAGGAAGGGGATCCAGAAAAGGCTACTGCTGCCGGAATGGATGTGACTGTTGCTGTCCCCGATGGCGTCGTTCTGCCGAAATCCGGGCAGCCGGTTTCTATCAGCGTCAAGAGTTCGCTGGCAGATAGCCTCGCGGTGCCGCTGACGGCAATAAAGCAGGATGCCGACGGTGCATACGTGACGTTGACGGCCTCGACAGAGGAGGGTGGCGGGGCAACTGTCGTCCGCGTCAGCGTTACGGGTCAATCCGACGGATGGGCTTCTATCGCCAATGTCCCTGAACTGACACCAGGAACAGTGGTCCAAATATCGTGACTGTTGAAGCCGAGATCGGAACGGAAGGTCAAGCCCTCGGAGGCCAGAAGCCGCCGCTTCTCCAGATGAAAGGCGTGGGAAGGATCTATGCGGGAGACACTCCCACTCGCGCCCTGCTGAATGTCGACCTTGAGATCCATCAAGGCGACTTCGTCGCCATTGTTGGTCCATCGGGTTCCGGCAAGTCAACTCTCCTGAATCTTTTGGGACTCCTGGACCAGTCCACTGAAGGGCAGTACTCCGTTCAAGGGCAGAACGTCTCAGATATGAGTGAGGCACGGAGAGACTGGCTCCGGGCCCGCATGTTCGGCTTCGTTTTCCAGGCATCTCACGTCATCATGGAAGAATCAACGGCGCGCAATGCTGCACTAGGTCTTCGAATTCAGGGAATTCCAAGATCCACGCGGGAAGTCCGGGTGGAAGAAGCACTACGGCGGGTCGGATTGGGGCACCGCACGACTTCCTTGGGTAAGAACCTTTCAGGCGGAGAACGGCAACGATTGGCTTTGGCGAGGGCGCTTGCCACGAACCCCAAAGTCGTGTTCGCGGACGAGCCTACGGGCAACCTCGACACGGTAAACAGCCAGCGCGTGATTGACGATTTGAAGGCTCTCAACCGAACCGGCGTCACGGTCATCGTCATCACTCATGACCCTGTAGTTGCTGCGGCAGCTAGAAGGCAAGTGAGCATCGTGGATGGTGAACTCACAGGCGGCCTCGTGAACGAGGAGGAGATACCCGAGGGGGATTTCCAGGCGGAAATCCTTCAATCTGGCGCAGAAAGGCGACGGGAGCGGGCGAACAGGCTCGGCGATGACTTCTTCGATGCACTCAATTCTCTTACTATGAGATCCGGAAAAGCCTTGTTGCTAACGCTGGCCTTCATGCTGGGAGTCGGAGGGCTGGTGTCCTCCGTTGGATTGAGTCAGAGCGCATCCGCTCAGGTGTCCGAGAGAGTCGCCCAGGCGGCATTGGACGAGATGCAAGTATCACAGAGGCCTTCGTCAAGGACCGCCGAACGTGGCATTGCAGTGCTCGAGCAGGAGCGCCTTGTAATCGGGGGCCTTCGCGGAGTCGTTGATGTCGGTATCAAACTTGATCTGGCGGCGGCAGACTACAAGCCCTCCCTATTCAGACCAGGGAGTGTACAGCAACCTGTCTATGACGGGACGATGATGGCTGTAGATTCCCACTACTTGAAACTCAACAACGTCGTGATTCAGCCGGCGTCTGCTGCTCAGCTTCTTGACAGCTCGTTCGGGGGGCCTGTGGCAGTACTTGGACCAGCCGCGGCCGCCCGTATGGGCATTCCCCTGGCAGGGCCAGATCGGAAGCTGTGGATAGGCGGAAGCTTAGTCCCAGTCGTAGGCATCATCGAGGAGCCCGGACGGAATCCGGTCTTGTCCGACAGCATTCTGTTAGGCATCGGGGAACACCAGATTTCGGAATCTGATAACCCCGTCTTCGTAGTTCGGACCCAACCCGGCTTCCCTGCGCCTCTTTCCGACGCAGTCGGACTCGCCTTGGACCCCGCCCATCCGGACCGTTATGAAGTCAGTACCGTGGCTGATCTTCGCGCACTTCAAATGGGGGTGGGTGACGACCTGGCGGTTCTGATAAGCGTCATCTCATGGGTGCTGCTTGGACTTGCCTCCCTTAGTGCAGCAACTTCCATGTACCTAACTGTCCAAACCAGAAAGTCTGAGATTGCGCTGAGAAGGGCGATAGGGACGAGCCGGGCGAGTATCCGCCGCATGTTTATCCTGGAAGGATTCTTGGTTGGTACGGCAGGGGGCCTGGCTGGAGTCGCATTAGGTGTTATCGCAGTAGTTCTCTTTTCCATCTCTCAGGAATGGACACCCGTTCTTGGACCTGAATCACTCTGGATCGGCGTGATGGCAGGAGGAGTAACGGGGACAATTTCTGCGTTATATCCGGCGTTAATGGCGGCGCGTGCGGATCCGGCCCAAGCAATACGCGCGTAGATGATCCCTGAATACGCCCAACCTCGGTACGCGGACGTCAGGTCTCCGCACAGCGTTAGCTGAAGGTGTCTTGATATGCAAGCAGCCACTTGCCTATTATGAACGCATGGTCGATGTCTTCCGCGCTCTCGACGACGAGACGAGGCGCCTGGTTCTTGACGAACTGTCAGCGCGTAACGGCCAGACTCTGTTCGAAATCTGCACCACGCTCGCAATGCGTCACGGCCTCACCCTTACACGACAGGCGATCTCCCAGCACCTGGGCGTGCTCGAGTCTGCTGGCCTCGTGGTGACTGAGCGGCGGGGACGCTCCAAGTTCCACTACTTCAATCCCGAGCCTCTCGACCAGATCACCGGACGATGGCCCAGCCAGAAAAAGGACTGAACAATGAAAATTTCCCTGACGAGCCTGTTCGTTGACGACCAGCGGGCCGCCCTCGCCTTCTACACCGAGGTGCTCGGCTTCAAAAAGCGACATGACATCCCCCTCGGAGAGAACTTCTGGCTCACCGTTGAATCACCCGAGGTGGTTGACGGTCCGGAGCTTCTGCTGGAGCCCGCCGGTCACCCTGCAGTGAAGCCGTACCGGGATGCGCTGATGGAAGACGGCATCCCCCTCGCTCAGTTCTCAGTCCAGGACATCCAGGCCGAGTACGCCAGGCTGACTGGCCAGGGCGTCGTGTTCACCCAGCCACCCACTGACATCGGCACAGCTTTCGTGGCCGTCTTAAACGACACCTGCGGCAACCTCGTTCAGCTCATCGAAATGAAGCCGAACTGGAACGACGCCGACGCCAGTTAGGGGGCGGCGCACCCCGCGGCTCCACGCTCGATGTCCCCAGGTCAAGCGGACCGCCCGGTCAAGGCCGCTTCCAGTGCCCGCCCCCACTTGACGACGGCGGCAGCACACTCGGCGCTTTTGGGTTCCAGCCTGCTTTTGGGCCCCACAACCTGCAGCGCAGCCAGCACCTCGCCGCGGAAATCGTGAATAGGAACAGCCAGGGAATATAAACCGGGTTCCGCTTCCTCATCCACCACTGAATATCCGCGCTCCCGGGCCGCGTGAAGCCGCTCCAGGAAGTCGTCAACGCCCGTGGAGGTCTTGGGTCCATGCTTCACGAACTCTGTGCTGCTGAAGACCGTCCGGACCTCGTCGTCAGTCGCTTGCCACAGTAGGGCCTGGCCGGCGTCACTGCAGTAAGCGGGGTAAGGCCTGCCGATCCACGAGCCGATCATCTTGCTGTCGGCCGGAACCCGTTCGCCGATCGTAACTGTTGAATCGCCGCTCAGAACGCCCAGGAAGCAGCCCTCTCCGGTGTCCTCGACCAGGCCTTCCAATGCCGTCAGGCCATCAGTCCGCAGACGCTGCTCCGTGAGCGCCCGCGCATCTGCATAAAGTCCCCAGTGCAACGCATAGGCCCGGCGCTCGCCCCGGACCAGGAAATCCTCCTGCAGCGCCGCCTTGAGCCCGCGCGACACCTGGCTGCGGTCTTTGCCGAGATCTGCGGCGACGTCAGCAACCGTGGCACCCGCACTGCCGCCGGCATGCCGGGCACTCACCGCGAACACCACGTTCATCCCACGGCCCATGCTTGAGTTTTTCGGCATGGGCCGAGTCTAGCCAACGTTGGCAGCTGTTAACTGCAGAGGTCAGTGGATGGCAAAGACCCGGGCAGGGAAGCCGCTGCCACCTTGGGGTTTGGGCCAGGTAGCCACGATCGCTGCCCCTGCTTCGGGAAGGGACTCCAAGCTGGCCAGAAGCTCAATCTGCCAGCGCCCCTGCGCCAGGATGTAGGTTTCGAGACTGAAGTCCGAGCGGGACGTGGCGCTGCCCGGATCAGTGTCTGTTTGTTCGTGGCCGATTGCGCGGATATTCCGCTCTTCCACCAGGAACCTCAATACCTCGGAGGACCACCCGGGTGTGTGGCTGACGCTGTCGGCATCCTTGTTGGCCATAGCCTCCCCATCGGGCCAGCGGCTGCTCCACCCACTGCGCAGCGCCACGAAGGAGTCCTCCGGGATCCGGCCGTGCCGCTTTTCCCACGCCTCCACATCGGCGAGGGAAGGAGTGGCATCGGGGTCCGCCTCCACCCGATCACTGATGTCCAGGACCACAAGGGGCAGGATCATTTCCCGCACAGGAATGTGGTCCAGGGTCTGCCCGGACCGGATAAAGTGCGACGGCGGATCGACGTGGGTGCCCCACTGCCCGACGATGGTGTACTGGTGCGCCGTAAACCCATCCCCGGCCTCCAGATCGAAGAGACTGCTGCGGACTTCGTCGGGAAATGCCGGGAAATGGGGTTGCCCCGGGTGGAAGGCGTGGGTCAGGTCCGTGAAGGTCCGTCCGGCCAAGAGAGTGCTGAGGCTTTCCCATGCTCCGGTGCTGACGCTTTCGGTTGTTCCTGCGCTGGTTGTCATGCCGCAACCCTTCCTGTCATGAAGGTGGAGATGTTGAGTGCTTCAGAAACCTCAAGAACCGGGACTTCCCAAGGATGGATATCAACGACTCTTTCGACAATCCGCCCAACGGCGTCGTCGGAAAGGTCCGCGTCGATGTAGGTGGTCAGCAGGAAAGTGGGAGAGACGCTGCGTTCGCCGACTGTGCCCATTGTTGGATTGGCGCCTTCGCCCACCGTGAATCCCTCGAACCCCAGGCCCGACTCAAAGACGTGGTGGTACATCCCGAAGTCTCCGAGCTCGGGCATATCGCGCAGAGCTCCCAGAAACGCGGCCAGCCGGGGGTCCTCCTCGAACACCTGCGTTTCGCCGGCAGCGAGCCGTGCGAGGATCTCCCGCTCGATTGGCCAATGGATGCGCAGTTTCCGCACTCGCTTCATGCCCGAAATTCCCATGTGATTCCTTTTCCTGTGGCCAGGCCCTTGCCTGGGAGACGCTCCTGTGCGTTCACTTGTGCCTTCATGGTGACACACCTCACTGGTCATCACAAGCACGTCTAAATGTTTATGATGCACATGTTGACCCAAAGACCGAGTCGCCAAGGCTCGGAAGAGTAAGAGTGAAAAGACGGGGAGAAGCGGAGTCTAGAACCCCAGCTGGGCGGCGATCTGGAGGAGGAGTGCCTCGGAACCCAAGGGGCCGATGAGTTGGATCCCCATGGGAAGGGGGCTTCCCTGCGTTCCATCAGTCCAATGGACAGGCAGAGTGATGGCAGGGAGTCCGCATGCGTTGACCATCGATGACCACGGAGCATACTCGCACTGCCGGCGGTAGTCTCCGTCGGCGTCGCCCGCCCATTCGGTGGGCCAGGGCCCGTCGCCATGCGTGCCGGTAAACCAGCCCACAGGCCTTGGGGTCTGAGCCAGGGTAGGAGTCATGATGAGATCCCACGCGGCGTACTGGGCGATGGTGTCACGCTGGAACTGCCGCAGAAAGCCCAGGGCTTCGGCGAGCTTGGAGGCGCTCCGCTGCTGGGCCCGCCGCCTGAACGTCCGGGTGAGCGGGGTCAGGAGCGGTTCGCGCCGCGGGCTGATTCGCGCGGCGCCCACTCCGGCGGTCCAGGCTGTGGTGAAAGCATCCGGGTAGCGGTTGTCGTAGCGGATAACTGCCTCCGACGTCGTATGTCCCGCCGTCTCCAGCATCCTCACCCCCTCAGCCAGTGCCTCGAGGGCCTCCGGGTCTGGGGTAGAAGGGAAAATGCCCTGCCAGGGGCTGTCCAGGCTGATGCCGATCCGGAGCTTCCCGGGTTTTCGTTTCAGGGCGGCTAGGTAGCCTCCAGATGGACCCGTCGGATCCGAGGCACCGCGCTCAAGGGCATTGGGCATTAATGCATCCAGCATGAGGGCGGCGTCCTCTGCCCGCCGGGCGAGGGGGCCAGTGACCACCAGGCGCGCCGGGTCACCGGTACTTTCCCCCATTGGTACCAGCCCGCGGCCGGGCTTTAGTCCAACGAGGCCGCATGCCGCAGCGGGAATACGGACAGAGCCGCCGCCGTCGGTCCCGGGGGCGAACGGCACGAGTCCCGCCGCTACCGCCGCAGCACTTCCGCCGGAGGACCCGCCGGAACTCCTGCTCATCGCATGAGGATTGCGCGACGGCGGCGCGATCCTGTTTTCGCTATAGGCCGTCAGCCCGAACTCGGGCACCTGCGTCTTTCCGAGGGAAATGACTCCCTGCGCTTTGAGTGCTGCGGCGAGTACTCCGTCAGCAGGAGCCGGCCGGTGGTCCAGCGCAGCGCTTCCGTGAGTGGTCACAACGCCGGCCACGTCCGTGAGGTCCTTGAATGCCACCGGCATACCGTGGAGGAGCGGGAGGACGTCTGCGCCGGAATCACCGGCAGTGCGCACATAAAGGTCATCAGCGGCCGCAGCGTCACGCATTGCCTGATCGGCCGTTACGGTGATGAAAGCACCCAGGCCCTTGTTCCTTGCCTCTACCCGGCGAAGGTAATGTTCGGTTGCTTCCCAGGCGGACAGCTTGCCCTCGGCGAGGGCATCCCGCAATTGCACAGCGGAGAGTTCATGGAGGTCAGCCACGACGGCCCGTCCTTGTGATGGTGGCTCTTACCGGCACGCGGTTCTCCTTTGCGTTGTCCACAGAAAGCGTAACGTGGCACCTGCTGGGCGATGGCCCCGGCTGCTGGCGATACGCTGGAGTCAGACCTAGAAAATCCAGGAGAGGACTCCCATGAGTGATTTCGAAACCGTAAAAGTGAACGATATTCCTACCGGTGCCCGCCTTCTTGACGTGCGGGAGGATTATGAGTGGTCAGCCGGGCATGCTGAGTCCGCGCTGCACATCCCGTTGGAACAGCTTCCAGCGCGCCTCGATGACCTGGATCCGGACGAGGACCTCTACGTTATTTGCCGTACCGGCGGACGCTCCTTCCGCGCTGCTCAGTGGTTGGTAGCCCAGGGATATTCGGCCTTCAACGTGGCGGGCGGCATGGATCAATGGCTGGAATCCGGCTTGCCGTTGGTCTCGGAGAGCGGCCTCAAACCAGTGATCCTGTAGTTCCTGTTCCGTCTGCTGCCAGTTCAACTGAAGGACTATCGATGCCCGCAGTTCCCGTTACCTACACCTTCCTAGGCCCTGAGGGTACTTTCACCGAAGCGGCGCTACTCCAGGTTCCGGGGGCTGTGGACGCGGTGCGCATCCCGTCGTCGAATGTTAACTCGGCCCTGGACAAGGTGCGGGGCGGATCCGCCGACGCCGCAATGGTGCCCATCGAAAACTCTGTGGAGGGCGGTGTGACGGCCACACTTGACGCCATAGCCACGGGGGAAGAGCTGCGGATCATAGGTGAAGCCCTTGTTCCCATCAGCTTTGTCCTTGTGACAAGGCCGGGGGTGAAAATCTCGGACATTCGCAGCATTTCCACGCATGGACATGCCTGGGCCCAGTGCAGACTGTGGGCCGAGGCCAATATTCCGGGTGCCGAATACATTCCCGGCACCTCGACTGCCGCGGCGGCGCTTGGCCTGCTCAACGACGACGGCGTCCACTACGACGCCGCCATTTGCGCACCCATTGTGGCTGAGGAGCAACCAGGCCTGCAGGTCCTGGCAGAAAACATCGGGGACAATCCCGGGGCCGTAACCCGCTTTGTACTGGTCAGCAGGCCCGGAGTATTGCCGGAGCGGACGGGCGCAGACAAGACAACCGTGGTGGTGCCGCTGCCGGAGGACCGTCCTGGCGCCCTGATGGAGATTCTGGACCAGTTCGCTACCCGAGGCGTGAACCTCAGCAGGATCGAGTCGCGCCCCACGGGGCAGTACCTTGGGCACTACTTTTTCAGCATCGATGCCGACGGCCACGCGGCGGACGCTCGGATGGCGGACGCCCTGGCGGGTTTGCACAGGATCAGTCCTGCCACACGGTTCCTCGGCTCATACGGCAGAGCAGATGCGCAAAGCCCGGTAGTGGAACCACACACCTCGGACGAAGCATTCCAAGCGGCGCATGCATGGGTACAAGGAATTCTCTCAGGCGTATCAGTAAGCCAGGATCCGGCCCCGGAGGCTTCGCGCACAGCGTAGACAAATGCCGCTTGCAGCACTTTCGCGCCTGCTGAAGTGTGCGTATGCTTGCCAGATCAACGGGGGAAACCTCTACCGGAGGGAGCGGGACATGTCAGCAGCCAGTACCGAGAATGACGGCCAAGGGATGATCGTCAATCCGAAGCCGCGTGCCGAAAACCAGGACTGGGACGGCGATGAGGCAGACCGCGCCGATCGACTCCGCTTTGAAGAAGAGCAGGCCATGATCCGCGAGCAAACCGAAGCCCGTGCCGCAGCCAAAGCAGCTGCGGAAAAGCTGGCCGCCGAAGCAAAGGGCTCCGGCTCCTGACTGCGGCAGAAGCCTGAACCCCTCTAAAGTGACCTGAGCACGGGGAGACTGCTGGTACTACAGCGTGGAACCCTCCGGCATCCAGTGTGCTGTTGGATCACCCTTGACCCGGACCAGCAATGATCTGGGATCAACCCTGACAGTAACCGAGGTGGCCTCGCCTGAGGGGTCCCCGTCCAGCTGGGTCGGCATCGGTTCGGCGCACCGGATCACTGCCTTGCCTGAACGGTAGTAGGTCATCACGGGTAGATGGCCCTTGTGCTTGAAGACGATTTTTGCGTACATCGCCACCCAGCCGATGGCGCTGCGCGGACTCATGACCACAACGTCGAGCATGCCGTCGTCGATCATGGCCTGCGGGACAAAGTCGATACCACCCGGGATCAGCCCGCAGTTCGCGAAGAGCAGGCTTCGGATTTTCCGGGTTTGCTCCGGCTGGTCGTCCAGTGCGATGGATACCTTCTTCCGCCTGCCAGGCATATGGCGCACGCCGGCTTCCGTGTAGGCCAACCAGCCCACCGCCCTCTTCAGCCCGTCGTTGGTATCGCCAAGGATCTCGGCGTCCAGGCCGATCCCGGCGATGACCAGGAACGTGTGCTTGGACGAATGCCCTGTCCTGGAGTTGACGATGCCCATTTGGGCTGTGTCGATGAAGCGTTGATGGCCGAACAGGGCTGTATCGATGCTCCCGGGCAGGTCGTAGACGTCAAGATTCAGGTTGCGGGCCAGAAGATTTCCGGTTCCCAGCGGGACAAGGCCCATGGGGATCTTGCTGCCCGCCAGGGTCTCAGCCACAACCCGTACTGTTCCATCGCCGCCGCCCACCAGAACGACGTCGGCCTCGTGGGCAAGGGCCGCCCGCCCCTGAGAAAAGCCGGGATCCTCAACGGTGGTTTCAAAGAAGCGGGGTTCCTCCCACCCGGCGGCGAGGCAGGCTCGCTTTATGGACGCGCGCGCTTCCTCGGACTTGGCCTTGATGGGGTTCAACACGACGGCCACTTTTTGCTTTTCCAAGCCAGGATGGTGGGCTTCTTCGCCGACGGCACTGCGGATATGCCGGGCCTTTAGCTTGCGCACACCCCACCAGCTTGAGAAGGCAAAAGCCAGCGCTCCGAGGGCGATGAGATAGATCAGCAGGTCGCTCATTGTGCTCCAACAGTATCCCGGCCCGGGGTCTCGCTTGGGCCCGCATCGGTGTGCGTGGTGGATTCGATACTCTTGTCTGGTGATCGACGTAAAAGACCTCAGCGACAATCCGGACAAGTTCCGTGCCAGCCAGCGCGCCCGCGGCGCCGACGAATCTGTTGTGGATGCGATCATGTCCGCTGATTCAGCCCGGAGGGCAGCGCTGATTCGCTTTGAGAACCTGCGCGCCGAACAGAATGTCTTTGGCAAGAAGGTGGCCCAGGCCAAGGGCGAGGAAAAGCAGGCCCTGCTGGCTGAGGTCAGGGAACTCGCCAACTCAGTAAAGGCGGCGTCCGCCGAGGCCGACGCAGCCCAGGCCAAGCAGGAGGAGTTGCTGCGCGGCATCCCCAACCTGATCGAGGACGGTGTTCCTGAGGGCGGCGAGGATGATTACATCGTGGTCAAAACTGTGGGCACTCCACGTGAATTCCCGGATTTCGAGCCCCGCGACCACCTGGAAATCGGCGAGCTGATTGGCGCCATCGACATGGAACGTGGTGCCAAAGTTTCAGGCTCACGGTTCTATTTCCTTCGGGGCGTAGGTGCCCGGCTGGAAATGGCGCTCCTCCAGATGGCCATGGAACAGGCTATCGACGCCGGCTTTGTTCCCATGATTACCCCTACTCTGGTGCGCCCCGAAACCATGCAGGGTACCGGCTTTGATGTGAAGCACGACGCCGAGATCTACCGGCTCGCCGAAGACGACCTTTACCTCGTGGGAACCTCGGAGGTGGCTTTGGCGGGGTACCACGCCGACGAAATCCTGGACCTCTCCAACGGGCCCATCCGGTACGCGGGCCAGAGTTCCTGTTACCGCCGCGAGGCGGGCTCACACGGCAAGGACACCCGCGGGATCATCCGCGTCCACCAGTTCAACAAGGTGGAAATGTTCATCTACACCACGGTGGAGGAAGCCGCAGCCGAGCATGAGCGGCTCCTCGCGTGGGAAGAGGAAATGCTGGGCAAGTGCGAGCTGCCGTACCGGGTCATTGACACTGCGGCCGGCGACCTCGGCATGTCCGCGGCACGGAAGTTCGACTGCGAAGCCTGGGTTCCCACGCAGGGCGCCTACCGCGAGCTCACCTCGACGTCCAACTGCACCACGTTCCAGTCCCGCCGCCTCAACATCCGGGAGCGCACTGTCAACGAGGAAGGCGTCTCCAAGGGAACGCGCGCCGTCGCAACCCTCAACGGCACGCTGGCCACCACGCGCTGGATCGTGGCCATCCTGGAGCACCACCAGAACGCGGACGGTTCCGTCAACGTTCCAGTGGCGCTGCAGAAGTACCTTGGCGGCCTCGAAGTCCTGCCGGTGCTGTAACCGGCTGCCTACGAGTTAATCGGCTGGGCTCGGACGTCCTCCGGGGATGCTGTGAGCTGTACGGGTTCCGGTCGCGTTGCCGTGCTCTCGATCGGGACAACTGCTCCGGTACGGGCTGATTCGAGCACTGATTCCATAACGTCGAGTACGTGATAGGCCAGCTTGCCGCCAGCGCGGGGTTCTTCGCCCGGCGGCGTTGCGGCCAGGTCTGCGATGCCGAATCCCCTGCCTGAGTCGATGTACCCGGCTGATACCGGCAGCGTTTGCCAGGAGTCGGCATTTAGTGTGAAAAGTTCCACATCTCCATCAAAGAGATTCGGGTCCGGGATGGCCAGGGAGCCGCGCTCTCCGTGGACTTCGATGTTGGACGACTTGGTCCTGACCGCGTCGAAGCTCATGACCAGAGTGGACAGGGCCCCGCCCTCGTGGGTCAGGATGCCGGTTACATGGGAGTCGATGCTGACCGGTATCACCTCTCCCTCGCGTGCGCCGGAACCGATAGTACGTTCGGCACGGGTGTGGCTGGCCGCGCCGGTCACTGAAACAACCGGCCCCAGCAGGGTGACCAGGGCGCTGACGTAGTAAGGCCCCATATCGAGCAGCGGACCGCCGCCGGGCTGGTAATAGAAGTCAGGGTTGGGATGCCAGCGCTCGTGACCGGGGGTGACCATCGTCGCCGTCGCCGAAACGGGCGTCCCGATCAGTCCGTCGTCGATCGCCTTACGAGCGGTCTGGATTCCGGTTCCCAAAACGGTATCCGGGGCGCAGCCGACGGCGACCCCCGCGGCTTCCGCTGCTCTCAGTACCTGCCTGGCTTCGGCAGTGGTAGCCGCCAGGGGCTTTTCCCCGTAAACGCTCTTGCCTGCGGCAATTGCCTTGAGGGCGACGTCGGCATGGGCGGCAGGGATTGTCAGGTTCAGGACGAGGTCTACGTCATCCGCGCCGATCAATCCGTCAACGGTAAGCGCCCGGACGCCGTCGTAATCATCTGCTACAGCCTGGGCCCGTACGGGGTCCAGGTCCGCTACTGCCACGAGTTCGATTCCCTCAAGACGGCGGAAGGTGGCGAGGTACTGCGCGATGATGGCCCCGCATCCGATAATTCCGACGTTTAGCGGCTTGCCCACAGAAGGCCCCTTTCGATGATGGTTCGGACGTTTTTGTCTTTGAGGACTTCCAGGTTGTGGCCGGGGGTGGAGACGAAGATCCGCCCCTTGCCCCATTGACGCGTCCAAATGGCGGGGGACGTGACTTCGCGGTTCCAGGGATCCCATTCGCGGACCTTCTGGGTGGTTGTCGCGAGCACGTCGATATAGTCGTCCGCCAGGACCCAATACTGTTCGGTGACGAGGTGGAAGTC
The DNA here is from genome assembly GCF_056499105.1 of Arthrobacter sp. Z5-13. NCBI lineage: Bacteria > Bacillati > Actinomycetota > Actinomycetes > Micrococcales > Micrococcaceae > Arthrobacter > Arthrobacter sp. Z5-13. The sequence goes on along the minus strand of NZ_CP096460.1, from coordinate 4,354,405 downwards.
GCTGATCCCCCGTGTGACCGGGTGGTCCACTCCCGGGAGCATGTTGATGGTGTACGGAATGTAGTTGTCGGCCTGTTCCCCGGTGCGTTCGTCAGGGTGTTTGCCCGGGTGGCAGGCGAATTGCCCTCCAATGAGGTGGAGATAATCAGAGGTGTTCCGGTAGGAATCGGCGATCCCTCCGTGCCACCCGGCCAGCCCGGTGCCGTTTTCCACAGCAGCGCGCAATCCTTCGATTTCTTCTCTTTCAATCGAGGACATGGTCATGCACTGCATGATGAGGTCCACGCCGGCAAGGTAGCCGGCATCGGCGTAGATCTTGGGGGATTCCTCAACCCGAACGTCGTAGCCGTTGTCCTTCAGGTATGGAATGAAGAGTTCTGTCGCCTCGACCGGTTGGTGTCCGTCCCACCCGCCGCGGACCACCAGGGCTGTTTTCGTCTGTGTCATTTCAGACTTCCTGCCAGTGGCTGGAGGCGGCAGCGCTGGACTCGACGGCGGCCAGGACGCGCTGCACCTGAAGGGCGTTGGCGAAGGATGGTTCAGGTTGGTGTTTCCCGGCGATCGCGTTTACCAGGTCCACCACCTGGTGGGTGAAGCCGTGTTCGTAGCCGAGGCCGTGGCCGGTTGGCCACCAGTTCCCCACAAATGGGTGTTCCGGCTCCGTGACCAGGATCCTCCTGAAGCCTGCGTCCGGCGAGTCATCATCGTCATAGACGGAGAGGACGTTCATGTCCTCGAAGTCGAAGGCAAGGGATCCCTTTGTGCCGTTGAGTTCCAGCCGCATCGCGTTTTTCCGGCCCAGGGCGAACCGGGTGGCTTCGAAGACGCCGATAGGACCGTTCGCAAACCGGGCGGAAAATATGGCGGCGTCATCAACCGTGACCGCACCCCGCGGGGCCTCCTCGGTAACGTCGCCGTGGCCGCCAAGGCCCACACGATCGCCGGCAAGGGGGCGTTCCGTGACGAAAGTTTCCAGCAGCGCTGAGACACCCGTGATGTCCTGGCCGGTGACCCACTGTGCAGCGTCGATGATGTGGGCGCCGATATCGCCCAGGGATCCGGACCCTGATTTCGTCTTGTCCAACCGCCACGTCATAGGGGCGTTCTCATCGCTGAGCCAGTCCTGCAGGTATTGTGCGCGGACCTGGCGGATGGTTCCGAGGCGGCCCTCGTCCACCATCCGCTTGGCCAGCGACAAAGCCGGAGTGCGGCGGTAAGTGAAGCCGCACATTGAGTAGACGCCGCGTTTGAAGGCGGCTTCCGCGGCCTGGGACATGCGTTCTGCCTCGGCCACTGAGTTTGCCAGCGGCTTTTCGCAGAGCACGTGCTTTCCTGCTTCCAATGCGGCCACCGCGATTTCCGCGTGTGTGTCGCCGGGGGTGCAGATGTCAATCAGGTCGATGTCGTCACGCTCGATCAGGCGCCGCCAATCGGTTTCAACCGAGGCCCAGCCAAGCTTCTCGGCTGCTGCCGTGACGCCTGCCTGGTCCCGTCCGGCTACAGCCGTCAGCTCTGGTTCAAGAGGCAGGTCGAAGAACCGGGGTGCGGTCCGCCACGCGTGGGAATGTGCGGCGCCCATGAAGGCATAGCCCACCATGCCCACGCGTAATGGCTGTGCGGAAGTCATCAAATACCTTTCGTGAATGCTGTGTCAGGGGTTTTGCGGCTCCCACTCACAACCTTCGAAAGATTTCGCTATGATAACGGGAGAGTGAGATAAAAGTAATGTCGACCACAAGCGCAGGTCAAGGCCTCGGTCAAGAAATCTCTGGAATCGATTGACGTTCGGTGGACCAACTGCGAGAACTCTACTTCTCGAAATATTTCGAAGCCAAGGAGTAACATGTCAACGGTCCAGCCCAAGCGGAAACTGACCCTGGCAGCAGTAGCGCGCGAGGCCGGGGTTTCTCCGCCCACCGTTTCAAAGGTGATTAACGGCCGCGACGATGTCGCGGCCGAAACCCGCACCAAGGTCATGGCGGTCCTGGCGCGGACGGGGTACAAGTCGCCGCTTCAGCAGCGCAGGAGCCTCACTGGCAGGCAGGCTGTCGAGGTGGTCTTTGACTCGCTAAATACGGCCTACGCAATCGAGGTGCTCAATGGAATCCTGGAGGCAGCGGGGGAGTCGGAGACAGAGGTGGTGCTCAGTGTCACGGGCAAGCAGAGCAGTTCGCGGCTGTCCGCGGAGCAACGCGCAGCCCGGATAATCGACGAGGGCCGCTGCGGAATGATTGTTGTGACATCCGCCTTCAGCGGGGCCAAGCTGAATGCCTTCCACCGAAGGGGAGTTCCCACTGTTGTGATTGACCCATTCAACCCACCCCCTGCCGAGGTGGTGAGCGTTGGGGCCACAAACTGGGCTGGCGGCAAAGAGGCAACATCCCACCTGATCGAACTTGGCCATCGCAGGATTGCATACCTGGGCGGGCCGGACGGCGTCGAATGCAATCAGGCGCGGCTCCATGGCTATCTGGCAGCGATGCGGGCAAAGGGAGTAACGGTGGATAGCCGCTACATCGTCCCCGGGTCCTTCAGCTCCGAACACGGAGTTGAGGGCCTGAAGGCCCTGCTTCAACTGAAACAGCGCCCAACCGCGATTTTCGCTGCGAATGACAGCATTGCCCTGGGTGTGTTGGCCGAGGCGCGCCGGAACGGCGTTCGCGTGCCCGAAGACCTGAGTCTTGTCGGTTTCGACGGCACCTCACAGGCCGAGGCGTCCGTGCCCGCCCTGACCTCGGTGACTCAGCCGCTACAGGAGATGGGACGTGCTGCTCTGCGGTTCATCCTGAGCCAAATGCGGGGCGAGCTGCTGGATTCCCGCAGGGTTGAGCTGGCTACGCACCTCGTAGTCCGGGAATCCACCGCCCTGGTCCACTGAGTCGAGGGTTGGGCGAAGGGAGGTCGCTACCCGCGGCCTATCGCTGTTGCCTGTGACCACACCGCCTGCCATTCACCCTCATTCAGCTCGTAGGTGTCGGTGTGCCAGTATCCGGTTCGGGCCACGCGATGACCGCCAAAGATGACTTCGAGATCTGCCCGGTATCGGATGGTCGCGAAAGAGCCGGAATGCCGAACGTCCATGGGACCCGGCTCCCAAGAGATGTAGGAGATCTGGCCGGTTGCGATGGCTCCCAGGTACTGCTCTTTGTCCAGAAGCGCTCCAATGGGTGTAACGAGTTGGAAGTCCTTTGAGTGCAAGGCATGAGCGGCCGGGATGTTGCCTTCGACCAGCGCTTTCAGGCGGGATCGTTCGACGTCGCGGATTCGTTCCGCTTCGAGGTTTGCTTGTGTGCTCATTCGGCTATCCAATCATTTGGGCAGGTTGTCTTCCCAATCAATGCCGCGGTCTATCTGCATTTCAGGAACAAAGAAGATGTGTTCCGTATTCTGGCTCGCTGTGCAGCCGCAAATGATGCGGGCATTGCTAGTCATGGCTCCCTGAAGTGGGGCGGGGTCAGGCCTTCAAGAGAAATTGCCCGAGGGATATGATTTCGCTGCGGAGAGCTTCGTCGTCGATGTCGGCCAGGTTCGGATCTATGCCGACGCTGGCAAGTCCTCCGCCAAATAGGGAAACAGCGATCCGGCGGCGGGTGTCCGGTTCCGGCCCCAGGAGCATCCTGCCTAGCTGCAGAATGAGCCCGGCTGCCTCGCTGTGCGTCTCGAGGAAGCGACGGACTTCCGGATCATGACTGAGTGCCGCCACCACTTCACGTTGGGCGATCACCAGGCTGCAGAGTCCCGCAATAGCCACCTCCTGCTGTGACTCGGAGTCCTCTGCATCGGCGATGATGCGGCGCATCTCTTCGAAGGCGGGGGCGAGGACGGCTTCGATGATGCCTTCCTTGGTCTTGAACTGGTAGTAGACAGCGGCCTTCCCGATTTCCAGGCGATCCGCAATCATCTGCAGGGACGTCCCGCTGACCCCCCTCTCGGAGAAAAGTTCGAGGGCCGCTGCAACCACCCGCTCGCGTCCCTGGCCCCGCGGTGCTTTTGGCTTTCCCATAATCCCCCTTGATCGTGGCAGGCGCCATTGGGCCCGCATGGCCGGCTCATTTGGACGGCAGTACCCATTCTAGCGGCAAGTTAGCCGAACGGCTTGTCAAAACTAAGCCGAGCGGCTAACTTTGTAGTTAGCCGATCGGCTTGGATGTCCTCAATGCTGCGTCCACCACGAATCCCTTTCAGGAGGTCCTGTTTTGGCTGCTTTTCTTTATCGTTTCGGGCGCTGGGTGTTCCGGCGCCGGGGTCTGGTGCTCATCGTGTGGGCCGTCATTCTTGGCGGACTTGGCGTCGGAGCCGCAACGTTGTCCGCCCCTGTGTCCAATTCGGTTTCGATTCCGGGTACCGAGTCGCAGCGGGCGCTGGACTTGCTCTCTTCGCTGACGGGGGCCAACGCGGACTCGGCTACAGCAAGGGTGGTATTCGTCGCCCCCGATGCCACCACCTTGGCCACACCATCAGCGAAGGCGGCAATCCAGACAGCGGTGAAGAACCTCTCAGAACTTCCAGATGTCAGGGCGGTGGCAGATCCTTTTGCTTCCCGCGCAGTTTCTTCTGATGAGCGCACGGCGTTCGCCACCGTCAGCTATGCCGTGAAGGCCTCTGACCTGGAATCAGTGGACCGGGATGCCCTCTTCGACGCTGGTCGCAGTGCCGAATCCGCTGGCCTGACCGTTGAATTCGGCGGCGATGCGGTTACGGCCTCTCCGGCTCAGAGCGCCACGGAGGGAATCGGTGTCATCGTGGCAGCCTTGGTTCTGGTGATCACTTTCGGAGCGCTCGTCGCGGCCGGGCTGCCGCTGCTGACTGCGATCATCAGTGTTGGCGCCGGGATGCTGGGTATCCAGATTGCCAGTGGCTTCTTCGAACTTGGTTCAAACACGTCCTCTCTGGCCCTTATGCTCGGCCTGGCCGTTGGGATCGACTACGCCCTGTTCATCGTCTCGCGTTACCGGCATGAGCTGATGGAGGGGCATTCCCCGGAAGAGGCGGCCGGCCGGGCGGTGGGTACGGCTGGATCGGCTGTCGTGTTCGCGGGGCTGACGGTCATCATCGCCCTGGCCGCCCTGTCTGTGGTGGGCATCCCGTTTCTGGTGCAGATGGGTCTGGCCGCTGCCGGCACTGTCCTGGGGGCAGTCGTCATTGCCATCACGCTGCTGCCCGCCCTGTTGGGTTTCGCCGGAGATCGCGTCCTCGGCCGGAAGGGCCGCGCAGCCCGGGCCTCCGGAGGCGCCGACGCGGAGGGATCCGGGCGGGTTCGGGCACCTTTCGGGGAGCGATGGGCTCGTGGCGTGCTCCGTCACCGTGTCCTGGCGGTGGTGGGTGTCATCATCATGCTCGGTGTGGTTGCAATACCTGCGTTGGACATGCGCCTTGGGTTGCCTTCAGACGCAACAGCTTCCGCCGAGACCACCGAACACAAGGCTTATGAGGCCCTGGCTGCCGGGTTCGGGGCAGGTTTCAATGGTCCGTTGGTGATCGTTGCTGACCTGGCCAATGCCGGGGTGCCCCAGCAGGCTGCCCAGGTTATTGGCACGGATCTGTCCAAGATGGCGGACGTCGCCGTCGTAGTCCCGGCCACGTTCAACCAGGGCGGGGACACCGCAGTGATCACCGTGATTCCGAAGAGCGGACCAACCAGTGTCCAGACCGAAGACCTTGTCCATGCGATCCGGGCCGAATCCGGCGGCTGGCAGTCTCAGACAGGTGCGCAGATCTATGTGACGGGAACCACCGCGGCAGGGATCGACGTCTCACAGAAACTCTCCGACGCACTTGTTCCTTACCTTGCTGTCATCGTCGGGCTCGCGTTCGTTCTGCTGATGCTTGTCTTCCGCAGCATTCTTATCCCGCTCAAGGCCGTCGGTGGTTTCCTCCTCAGCGTTATGGCAGCTTTCGGTGCCGTGGTGGCGGTATTCCAGAATGGCTTCGCCGCGGATCTTCTTGGCATCGACAACCCCGGACCAATCATCAGTTTCCTCCCGATCCTTCTGGTGGGCATCCTGTTCGGCCTCGCAATGGACTATCAAGTATTTCTCGTCACCAGGATGCGCGAGGAGCATGTCCATGGGGCGACGGCGGACGAATCGATTGCTCTCGGATTCCGCCACGGCGCGCGGGTGGTCACGGCCGCAGCCCTGATCATGGTTGGCGTGTTCGCCGGCTTTATCACGGCGCCGGAGCCAGTCATCAAGTCCATCGGCTTCGCCCTTGCAGTTGGGGTGTTCGCCGACGCCTTCCTGATCCGGATGACCCTGGTCCCTGCCCTCATGTCCCTGCTCGGCAACAGGGCATACTGGCTGCCCCGCTGGCTCGAGCGTGTTCTGCCCGACCTCGACGTGGAAGGCAGCAACCTCACCAAATCCCTCGAAACGACTCCGCAGACCCCCGCGCCGGTGAGAGAAACAGCAGAAAAGGACCGCGAACCGGTGACATTGCAGCGCTGATACAACACGATTTTTAGACTGCACCAGGCCCGCGCGCTCAATTCCACGCCCAAAACGAGGAGGATCAACATGTCAATTACACAGCCCGCCGCCATCATCACAGGTGGGACCGGCGGCATGGGGATAGCAACGGCAAGACTCATGGGTAAAGACCACAGAATCGTGCTGGCAGACCTTGACCGGGCACGCCTCGATGACGCAGTGGGCGAGCTGGCCGCTGACGGAATTGAAGCAATGGGCGTGGTTTGCGACATCACCGACAAGGCATCCGTGGAGCAACTGTTTCAGCATGCAGAGTCGGAAGGAAGCCACGTTCGTGCAGTAGTCCACGCCGCTGGAATCAGCCCACACATGGGGACTGCTGAACGCATTGCGCGCATAAATGCAACCGGCACAGTCAATGTCGCACTGGCGTTCTTCTCAAGGGCCGCCGATGGTGACGTACTGGTCAATGTGGCATCAACCGCCGGGCATAGCCTTCCAAAGGTCCTGATCCCGCTCCGCGCTTTCCGTCTGGCCGAACAACGGGCCGATGACTTCGAGAAAGCGATCGTCAGCCGCGCGAGGTTCGTCGGCACAAAGCTGAAACCAGGTCTGGCCTACGCGATCAGCAAGAACTTCGTCCAGTGGTACAGCCGTTTCCTTGCGGCCAGGTTCGGCGAGCGGGGAGCGCGGGTGGTTTCTGTCTCACCAGGGAGCTTCGATACTGCTATGGGGCGTTTGGAGGAGAACCATGGAGCCGGCGATCTGGTGAAGTCGGCAGCAATCAAGCGATTCGGCAAGCCTGAGGAGGTCGCGGCTGTCATCGCGTTCTGTGCAAGCGAAGCACCCGGCTACCTGACTGGGGTCGACATCTTGGTCGATGGGGGCACCAAGGCCGGGCAAGAGTTTGCAAAGGCGCAGAAAAAGGCACTGTGACAGGAGCGGCTCCTCCAGGACGTCGTCGAGCAGTGCCCCCGATCCCGCATCAATCACCGCTTGAGATTCTGCCACTCGTTGGCGAACACAAGATGAATCTGTGGTGTGCGTCCTAGCGAGGACCGGGGGCGTCTGCTCTACTAGATGGATGAGTACATTGACTGAAACTTCAGTCGCTGGCAACGATGACCGGCGAAACGAAAACAAGAAAAACAAACTGACCACCTTTCTGCCCGATACTGCTAACCAGCTGACGAGCCAAAACGGCAGCAGCCACAAGGCAAAGCACAACGGCAGCAACGGTGTAAAGCACAAACTGATGGTTGCGCTGGACGTAGACGGCACCCTGGTGGACCACGATGGGCATATGTCAGCCCCTGTCCGGGAAGCGGCCCAGGCAGTGGTTGCGGCCGGCCACGAAGTGATGATCGCCACCGGCCGTTCGCTCAATGCGACGCTTCCCATCATTGAACAGCTTGGCATTGAGACCGGCTACGCAGTCTGCTGCAACGGGGGAGTGACCCTACACCTCGACCCTGCCCATACGGACGGCTACAAGGTCCTCCACAAGGCAACGTTCGATCCCGGCCCTGCGCTCCGCGCACTCCGTGAACGCCTGCCCTCGGCCAAGTACGCGCTGGAGGATGCCGACGGCAACTTCCTTTCAACCGAGCGGTTCCAGGACCCCAGCTTTGGTGTCGAAGCCATCGGCGTCGACTTCCAGACCCTGCTCGAGTCGACGGCTGTCCGTGTGGTGGTTTTCAGTTCCGAGAACACCCCGGAGGAATTCACAGAGGCAATCCAGCACGTTGGCCTTGCCGGTGTGACGTACTCCGTGGGATGGACGGCCTGGCTGGACATCGCCGCAGCCGGGGTCACGAAGGCAAGCGCCCTTGAGCGGATCCGGGGCCAACTGGACATCCCCGAGCACCGCACTGTGGCAATCGGGGATGGCCGTAACGACATCGAGATGCTCGATTGGGCAGGCCGGGGTGTGGCCATGGGCCAAGCGCCGGATGAAGTTGCGGCGGCGGCAGATGAAGTCACGCTCTCGGTCTACGACGACGGCGCCGCCCACGTGCTCCGCAGCCTGCTCTAGAGGGTTCGCGAAGACCGTCCTGACCTTGTTTGCGCAAGCGGACACTGGGACACGCCGTCAATCAGGCGTGTCGGAGCCATTCAGACGGCAAAGAGGGTCACGGCGGCGCTACAGGGTTAGCGGACTTCGAGGATCATGTGCAGCAACCGCGCGGCGGCGGGGCGTGCGGCATGTTCATCAGCCCATTGGGCCCTTGCCACGGCTTTGCTGACCGCCTGCGTGGTGATGCCCAGTTCTTCGGCCACAGCTTTCTGCTGCCCCCGCACCCCGGGTGTCAGCAGATCCAGCACCCGCCATTCGGCAGGGCTCCTTCCGTGCACAATGTGGCCGAGGAGCCGCAGGACCGCCTCGGCTTCCCCGGATAGGTCAGCCAGGGGACCTTCGACTGCCACCGGAACCCGTTCTTTCCCGTTCCGCAGCCGGTCCACTGCCCGCCGCGCATAGATGAGTCCATGACCTGACGCATCCTTAATCTGGTTCGGCAGGGGTTCATTGACCGGCCCCACACCTATTCCTACAAACCAGCTGCCGCAACGAAGGGCAATCAGGGCTGCCTCTACAGCCTGCTCAGCGGCGTCCACTATGCCTTGGACTTCGTCCTCCACTGACCGGTCGAAATCCAGGCGCGCGGGGATGTGGCGCAGATCCTTGAGGAGCTGCGGAACCCGGTCACCATCGCGCCGGCTGTCCCTTTGGTTGATGGTCAGCGTGAACATTGTGGGTCAAAGACTACCGGCTGCCACTTAAGAGGCAAGCTTTAATCCAGTGCCACGGAGGAACTTACGACGGCGGGCGCCAGCGCGCACAGCAGCAGCCCTGTCAGGAGGCTTGCCACCACATGCAGAGGGAGGTTTTGAGAACAAACCCGGACCCCGGGAGGAAGTGGGCTGCCCAGTGAATTCGGCAATGGCAGGATTCGAAGTCGATCCACGCCCGGCTGAGATCTGCGAAAGGGGCAGAACGATCCAGATACAAACAAGGAAAATCCGTCCACGGTTCTCCTGCCTGCGATACGCCGCTCTAAAAGAGTGCCCCCGCCGCTTGATTGAGGCTCGCCAAGGTTGATTTTGACCCTATGTCTTTCCTGCCGCACTGTTGCGGAAGTAACCCTCATACCACTTGCGACTGTTGTCCGTAAGGTGGAAACCAGTTGGGGAGAGGGTTGGCAGTGCATCCCATAATTTGGATGAATTAAACCAGTTGTCTTCGGTAAGCAACCGAATCTGATGAAGCGATAGCCCGATATCTGCAGCTTGCTCCAGCGCTTCAGCCACAGTCAGATTGGCGGAGGGGAATTGAATGCCAACTTCGCGTTCAAGTGCCGTGATGATGGTTCGCACCGCAACAGGGTCAGGCTCAGACGCATTCACGGCCGTTCCTTTGATTGCTCTTCCGTTTCCGCTCAGGAGTTCGGCCACAATCTTCGCAAGTAGTTCGACAGATACTACCGAGACCAGACTTGTGCCTGATTCAACCAATGCGTTTAGGCGCTGCGTCATGGAGACAAGCGTAGGGATAAACCATTTGTCCCCGTGCCCATAAGTCAGATTTGGGCGGAGAACAGTCCCACCTGCAGCGAGAACCTGGCGCTCAGCTTCCACTCGGCTCTGGCTCAAAAGGGACGCAGGCGCGATAGGTAGGGACTCGTTCTCTCCTCTGAACGGCCCGTGCCCATACACCGAGGCGGTGCTTACATAAACGAGCTCTGCCCTCGCTTGGACTACCGCTTGAACAACTCGTTCTGTTCCGACTACATTCGTACGCTCCATTTCCGCTACGTCAGAGCCTATGTAGTTGGCCACATGGACAACCCAATCTGCCCCTCTTGCAGCGGCAATGAGTGTGTTCACGTCCCTCAGGTCCACGTACACGTATTCTGCATGATTCCCGCGGGCGGGAGAGCCGACCTGTCGTGTTGCGAGCACCAAATTGAAGGCTCTCCGTTCCTGGAGTTCTCTTGAGATCGCACGTCCAAGGAATCCCGTTGCACCTAGGAGGAGCACTGTCGGCAACGCCTTGTCCGGCTTAGGCCTCACTGGCGCAACACTCCCTCAGTTTGGCGGCGTGGTCTAGCGTGGGAGAAGGGATTCGACAAAATCATCAGGACAAGGACTCTCACTTGGTTAGACAACAGCGTGCGGTAACAACCCACGAGGCGATTGTTAGAGGCGCCGCGGATGTGTTCGAAAAGTACGGGTACGGCGAGGCTAGCGTCAGCGAAATAACAGAGTCTGCCGGCGTGACAAAGGGAGGTCTCTACTTCCATTACAAGTCCAAAGAAGCCCTCGCCCTCGCTGTTATTAATGAACAGCATCGTATAGCCACCGAAGCGGGAGAAATCATCCGCTCCATGGACTGTTCCGCCCTCGAAATGATTTTGTGGACCCTTCGCTCCTTTTCCGATTTGTTGCATAGCAACGTCGTGGTGCGGGCTGGCATTCGCTTGACCTTCGAAGCCTCCGCATTCAGTGTCGCCGTAACCCATCCTTATGAGGATTGGATAGCCTCTTTCGAAGCTTTGCTTCACCGGGCAATTGGTGAAGGTGACATTAGTAAGGACGTGGATGCAGCAGAATTCGCGAGGCTCATCGTCGGCGCTTACACGGGAGTGCAGATGGTGTCTAACGTGCTGACACTGCGTAAGGACCTACTTGTGGTTGCGGCGGGTCTGTGGAAGTACCTGCTTCCGTCCATCTTGGCCGAGGACCGCAAACACCTTATTCCAAAGCTGCAGTCGATATGGGCATCATCGCCTCCGACTCTGTCCCCAGGGATACGTTAGCTTGGGCAACAATTTCCCCGAACTGTATGAAGTCGAAGCGCAGCCGACCTGACTTGGCGTCTTCGTTCCCTCGAATCCTCAGGAAGCAGTCGGCGCTCAGCTCAATCATCTTTCTGTATTCGACAACAATCGAAGCAGGTTCGCCAGTACGCCCATTCCGCAGCTGCAGGAACACTTGACGGATGGCCTCAACAACAAACATCCCTGAAATGTGGTCGAGAGGGTGGTCGAAGAGAAGTGGATGGAGTGGATCAGGTGTTAAGCGCCACCCCTGGCCGGAAGGCAACGGCTCCACGGCTCGGTCACCTTGGCTTGGCCTGCCTGTGGCCAGTTCCATCGACGTAGTATCCGGTGTGGGACCAGCCGGGTTAGCGGGTGCCGCGCAGCCGAGCCGAAGGCGGGCATAGACTGCCGGGGGAATTATCTGTGCAGCCAATGATCCCGAAGCAAACAGCTCGGACCCCACCAGGAAAGAGACGTTGATTCTGAAGGCGCTAAGCGCATTGCGCCTCTTGACTATGCCATCCATTGAGACTCGAGCTACTACGTTGGTCGGCTTCAAGCGCGAGAAGTCGGGGATCAATGAGTGATTCCCGATCTCCAGTGCCGCCAGGACGAACTTCATGTCGTCAGGAACATGGTAAACCGAGTGGGCTACGCCCAGTGTGATCTGTCGCAGAGATTCAGCCAGCAATAGCGTATCGGCGGATCCGGACTCCGTCTTATAGAAGTAGTGGGCACGAGGCCACTGCAATCGCACAAGCGCGCAATTGTCCGGCAGTGACAGCACGTCTGTCAGCAGCACTTCAGCCAAGCTTAATTTGTGCGCCATCCATCCTGGCATAAGTCCAGAGGAGGAACCAGTGACCTTTGCCTGGGGGTCATTAACCGTCCCTAGTCCCGCTGGGAGTACGTCCACCTATGCTCCTTGGAGTAGAGAAACAAACCGACCGGTTCTCCCGTTCTCTGTAGCCTAACCCGTAGGACACGCATCTCCCGCCCCGTCGTAAAAGTCCGCATCTGCCCGGGACCCCTTCCCACCGGCTCGGAACCTGCACGTTGATCACAATCTGGAGGCCAGTCCTTCCCGATTTTCGAATCTTCAAGCCATCTGGCGGGAGCAACTTTAGGTACACCCTTGGAGCCTCCCTGCGGCCCGATGTTGCCCTCGTGTGTACATCGCCAGCAAGTGCGTACTTTTATTACAAAACCGACCGTCCGTCTTGTTTCAATGAAATCGAAACTCTAGACTCATCCACGAGAGGGCGCTTGGCCCTGAAAAGCGAAATTGCGGACCAGTGATTGAGCGCCCGGGTCAGCGTCATCGATTCGGATTCTCGGATGTTGACCGTGAAACGGGCCCACTTCAAGGCTCGATGCTTCCGACTGGAGAAGATCAGGGGATTTCAGGAAATGACAGCCAACACCGATGTGAGATTCAACCACGCGATTGCTGTGGATACTGTGCGAGCTGCGACAGCGGAAGTGGCTGGGGGCGGACTGCCATTTGTCACAACTATCGTGACTGCACAGGGATTCGCCCTTCCACCGACTCCAAATCGCGTCAGTGAGCAGTCCGATCCGACGGCTCACGCAGAAGTTGCGGCCATTCGCGAGGCATGCCTGGAACTCGGAATAGACGGAGTGAGAGGCGGGACGATGTACACGTCTTGTTCTCCATGTTCCCTCTGCTACGTGTCCGCGTTCTATGCAGGCATCGAGACAATTTTCTATAGCGTCACCCGCGAAGAGGCAGGAACCTACGGCTGCGACCTGCGGGGAACGTACCTTCAATTTCCCCACGAAGCTGAAGGATGGGGTCCCGACACCGTATTCGTCGATCTTGAGGACAGACTTCGTCCGTTCATAGAGTGGACCCGCTCATAGGTCAGAAGCTGTCGGCGATCCTCCTCGGAATTCTCGAGACTTGCTCCCGAGGAAGTGAACAATTGTCCGTTGACGCGGCAAAAGGGCTGGCAATCTCAGTGCGTCCTGTGCTGGATGCCTCACACGGTACGCCCTCCCCTCCATGGGAAGGACGTAGGAGTGCGGAATTCGACGCCGGTCGGCACGCTGCCCGGCAAGCCTTGAAGAGGTTGGGAAGTTCCACAGACGAACCTCTAACGGCTCTGGCGGACGGCGGAGTGTTCTGGCCTAAGGGCAGCAAGGGAAGCATCAGCCATTGTTGTCACTTGGCAGTTGCAGCAGTTAGCAGACTCGGTCCAAGCATCGGAATCGACGTCGAGAAGGTTCAGCCTTTCTCCCAGGCGATGCTTGAGCTCATGTCCAGCGCACAAGAGGTTCGTGCCATGGACGCCTTGCGAAACTTCTCTCGCGATACGAGAGCATGCTTGTTCTTCAGTGCCAAGGAAGCTGCCTTCAAGGCGATGTCTCAAAGTGGGGTCGCCAGGTCCATTCGACAGATCGAAATACGCTGTGAACCGCTCGGCCCCGAGCACGGAGCCTTCCATGCCGAGGTCCCCGGCGGGTTCCATGGCATTGGCTACTTCGCCTGTGTCAATGACGTGGTTCTGACTATGTGTCAATTTCAGCCGAAGACTACACACGCGCCTACGTCCCGGATGGTTGAGGGCTCACCACACTCTCGTCCAAATCCATCACTAGAGCCCAGGCAGTAGCACCCACAGCGGTGAATTGAATCACCAGTACTCGAAACAACAACTGAAAGGGGGAATCATGCATTTCACCATGGGCGGACTTCGTCGCCAAGCCCGCGAGCACGCCGGCAAGCCGGCAATACGATGGCGCCGGAGGGACTACCCATACTCAGTCATCGAGTCCATGATCGATGATCGCGCCCGCGCTATGGGTTTGAAAGGCGTGAGCAGCGAAGGGACGGTAGCAGTCGAGGCGGTTCGAGGACTGGACGCCGTAATCGATGTGGGAGCCCTGTGGATGCTTGGCTGTACCGTCATGCCATTCCCCGCCGGCAGCGAAGACCGGCTGATTAAGAACATGGTGGGACAAGCCCAGGCCAACTGGATCCTACGACCGGGGGGCGATCCACATTCAGCAGGCACACTGGCCGGGTTCCCGGCCGCCGAAGAACGCACGACATTAATCCTCCCAACATCGGGGAGCACCGGGGAGCCGAAACTTGTTCCGCTGACGACAACAGCAGTAGAGGCTTTCACAAAATGGGCCGAGGGTATGTTTACGCTTTCCCGGCGCACTGTGCTCGGCTTCGCGCCCATAAATTTCGACCTGTCGATCCTCGAGATTTGGGCGACATTGGCGACCGGCGGCACCGTGGACCTCGTTTCAGATGAAGAAGCCCTCAACCCTCGCGAGCTTCGTCGCCATCTCCGCAGTTCAAGGGTCGATTTGATCCAGGCCGTTCCCTTTGTTTTCCAGACATTGAAGTCACCCGAGGGAGAGATGGAGGTCAGCATCCCTGGGGTTAGAGATGTCATTGTCACCGGGTCGAAAGCCAATCACGATACCCGGCGCCTCATGGTGTCCTCGTTTCCCAACGCCGTCTTTCACAACGTATACGGCTCTACCGAGACGAATAACAGCTTCATATTCACAGCGGACAAGTCGCAGATCGGGCAGTTTGAGACCCCTCCTATTGGATTTCCTCTGCCCGGTGTGGAAGCCCATGTCCTGGACCACGATGGAAATGTCCTGGCAGGTCAGGCCACGGGCGAATTGCACGTCCGGACGCCGTTCATGATGTCCGGCTATCTGGGAGCAGTCCGCTCCGAATCAAAACTTTTTCCCACCGGCGACATCGTATTCCGCGACCAGAACGGCCGGTACCACATCGAATCGCGCAGCTCCCGAATCGTCAAAGTACGGGGGAACAGGATAAATCTCGACCAGCTGGAGGCAGTCATTGAAGGGCATCCAGATGTCGAAGAATCAGTGGTGATCGCCCGTCCCGACTCAGACCAGGAGCTGCGAATCGAAGCCTTGGTAAAGCTCCGTCCCGGCAGCCAAACTACGATTCTTGGGCTTCGCAGCCACTGCTCAAAGCACTTGCCCGCGTATGCCATGCCCGGGGTCCTCAGGATCGTGAACGAGTCGTTTCCCCGGACCTCGACGCACAAAATCGACCGAAACGCCTCGGAACTCATCCACTACAAAGGAACAGTCAATGCCTGAAGCAACCATCACAAAAGTCCAGGGGTTCATTGCCGGAAAAATCGCCACAGATGTGGCCGCCGAGGAGTTGGACCCGGACATGAACCTGGTCGCCCTTGGCATCCTCACCAGCCTCTCACTGCTCCGCGTAATCGCATGGACAGGCGAGGAATTCGGACTCCAGGTCAACGACCTGGAAATCAATCCCAAAGACCTGACAAGCATCCGCGCTATCGCCAGATTCATCGAGGCCAACAACGTCCGGTAGTGCCACACCCATAGAAGGAGAAACCATGTTTATGAAAAACCGCAACGACGTTCCCGCAGTCGATTGGGGAAACGGCACGAGCTTCCGGCTCGTAAACAAAGGCGAACAGCTAGGCTTCGGCGTCGCGCACACCGTGGTCAAGGCAGGAACTTCTTCAAAGCTCAAGTACGAGAGCCACCTTGAGGCTTGCTATTGCATCTCTGGGACCGGCAAGGTCGTTAGCGCCGACGGTGAGATCGAACTGGTCATCGAGCCGGGTGTCCTATATGGGTTGGACGAAAACGACGCGCACGTTCTCTGCGCAGATGAAGATTCGGACATGCACCTAGTCAGCGTCTTTTCCCCTGCTCTGGAAGGACACGAACGTCATGAACTCTCCGAACATGAATTCTCTAGCTACTGACCTGCCTGCGGGTGGAGAGCGCCCGGCTACTGCATCGTTTGACCATGAAGGCTGGACACGGATTGCCGCCACTGGCGTGTTCCGGACTTTAGCAGACACAAACCTGAGCCAGGCAGATCGGATCTGCGAGACGGCCTCGCGGATGAAAGCCTTCGGGCGTGCAGGCGAGAATCCTGGACTCCTGTTTGCAGTCGCTACGCATCTTGCCTCGACGATTACCGCAGTGACGCGCTTCGGATCCGATGACCTCAAAGAGGACTTGGTACCGCGACTTGTTACGGGTGAATCGGTAGGAGCTCATGCGATAACCGAAGCCACTGCAGGATCAGACGCTTCGGCCATGCTTGCCACGGCAGTGGTCGATGATGCCGACGGGAGCGTCATTCTCCAGGGGAGCAAGGTATTCATCACAAACGCTCCTATCGCAACTCACATCGTCGTCTACGCACGAACGTTTCGCAGCGGCGAGGACCAAGGAATCTCTGCTTACGTTGTCGATACCACTTGGTCCGGTGTTGTCACTACCGGGAGGTACCCGACCGCAAGCCTGCCTGACTCCCCTATCGGTGAAGTTGAGTTGGCAAATGTCAAAGTCCCGCGCACGTGGCGTCTCGGCGCCGAGGGGGCTGGGCTTCAGATCCTGGATTTTGTCATGAAACGCGAAATCGTCTATGCCTTCTCGGCAGATCTGGGCCGCATCGAGAAGCGCATAGACGACTGCGTCGCCTTTGCCAATTCCAGACGGCAGTTCAACTCACGCCTGGCGACGTATCAGTCGGTTTCCTTCACGATTGCCGAAATGTACATTGATTGCCTTGCAGGTACTGCGATGATCAACGAGATCCTTCGGAGAATTTCGGAAAATCGGGACATCACCAAGGAGGTTGCAGCGGCGAAGGTTGTCATCAGTGAAGCAAACCTTAAGTCCGCTGTTGATGCCAGTCAGATTCTGGGAGGAAAAGGCGTACAGGCCGGCAGTGCGAGTGTCCAAGATGTTCTGGACGCCCTCGCCGGGCCGATCTATTCAGGTACGAACCGCATCCAGAAAACCCGGATAGCAGCAATGCTCGGTCTGCTCACTGATGGATGAACTACTCGTCGAAAGCGCCGTCTTCGACTATTCCCACGGAAATGTCCGCCAGTTTCTAAGCCGGGCGATCTCACCCGGAAGCGTAACTGCGGAAGCAAAAGCAAAAGACCTCTTTTACGCGGTACGGGACGGCATCAACTACGAAGTCTTCTGTACTGATCTCAGAGAATCGGGCTTGCGGTCCTCTGCAGTGGCAGAGGCCAAAACGGGTTTCTGTCTCCACAAGTCGATCCTGTACGTCAGTACGTGCCGGGCAGTTGGAATTCCGGCCCGCCTGGTCGCTGCGACAGTAGAGAATCATCTTTCCACGCCAGATCTGGAGTTACTCGTCGGCGGAACAACGTTCCTGCACTGGTATGCGGAGATTCGAATTGAGGACCGGTGGATCAAGGTGACTCCTGTTTTCGGGAAGCTTCTGTGTCGGCTGTACGGGATCGATCCGCTGGAATTCGACACGGCAACCGATTCCATACACCAAGCCTCTAACCACGGCGGGAGCATGCTGTTTCTGTCCCGACCGACGGTCCCGGCAACGCCGAGCTACGACTTCCTTCTAGGGATCGTTCAGCATCATCATCCCCTCATGGTCCATCCCAGCGGCCTTGTGCCTTCTACCGCCACCGTCACCCAACCAAAACTAGGAACGGCAAATGCTAACTAAACACACAGACATATCGACGGAAGTATCGGCGGCTCTCGCCGACGGCCAGCCCGTCGTGGCGATGGAGACGTCAGTTGTCTCGGGCGGAACTTTCCCTGCGAACTACGAATCTGCACTCCAAGTCGATGCTGCGATTCGGAAGGCCGGCGCCACTCCGGCACGTGTTGCCCTTATTAACGGAAGCATCAAGCTGGGCGTGACAAACAGTCAACTTGAACGTTTGGCGCACGAAAACTCATCTCAAAAGGTCGGTTCCCGCGATATTGCACTAGCCATGGCGACAAGGACAACAGCGGGGACCACAGTCTCTGCCAGTATCATCGTCGCAGCCAGCGCTGGCATCAGAGTTTTCAGCGTTGCAGGGATCGGGGGTGTACACCGCGGCGCCGAGACATCTCTGGACATATCAACTGACCTAGACGAACTAGCGCGACAGCGTATCGCTGTCGTGTGCGCCGGAGCTAAGTCCCTCCTGGACCCTGCTCTGACCTTGGAGTACCTGGAAACGAAGGGTATCCCTGTAGTCGGTCTTGGAACGAAAATGTTCCCGAACTACTACGGCGTTTCGTCAGGATACGAAGTACCCTGGACCCTCAGCACCACCGAAGATGTCGCCCGATTCATCGACATTCACCTAGGATCCGGGCTGCCCGGCGGTGTGCTCGTAACCAAACCCATCGCAGAGGCGGACGCCCTGCCATCAGACATTCTCAACGAAGCGGTCGAAAACGCACTGGACTCGGCACGCACTGAAGGAATCCGCGGCCAAGCTCTGACTCCAGTCGTTCTTTCGGCGATTTCCGAGGCGACAGGCGGGGCGAGCGTCCAGGCGAACAGGGCAGTGCTCGTCTCAACGGCAGTAGCCGCAGCAGAGATTGCGACCCAACTACAGGCTGGGACCCCTCATGACAGTCATATTTGATCTCGACGGCACACTGCTAGATACCCCGGCCGGCATTGTGGAAGTGGTTGGCTTGACCGCCAGCGAACTTGGAATCGCCGTCCCAGCAGAGGCTCTTGTCCGTTCCATGATCGGCAAACCACTGCCGCATATGTTCAACGCTTTTAACTGGCCGGATGCCAGCATAGAGCAAGCCGTAACCGTTTTTCGCCAGCTCTTCTCCGAAACGGTAGTGAGCCAGGCATCCAATCTCGTGTTCCCAGGCATCGAGCAGAGCCTCAACGCCCTCGCGTCCCAGCATCGCCTTGCGGTGGCCACTAGCAAGATCGTCCACAGCGCTGAGGAAATTCTCGCTGCTGCCGGACTCCGTAACTACTTTGACGTCGTCGCTGGCGCCGACAGTGTCTCAAACCCCAAGCCGTCTCCGGATATGGCTCTCCATGTTGCCAACAGACTTGGATCTGCCCCGGAAACTTGCTCAGTTGTCGGGGATTCCATCTATGACATGAAGATGGCGGTAGCTGCAGGCATGGACGCCGTGGGTGTCTCTTGGGGTGTAGACACACCCGGGGACCTGGCAACAGCAGGTGCGTCAACTATCTGCCGGAGTCCAGGCGACCTTGCCGACTCCCTCATCCGTATCCCGCTCCTCCTTAAGGAAGTCTGACTTGTCTACGATAACCATGCCTGTTGAGAGGCGGACTGCCGTCCAATCTCTCACTTTGATCGTCATTTCCATCGCTCAGTTCGTCATCGCGCTGGACTACTCCATCGTCTACGTTGCGCTTCCCAGCATTGGTGCTGAACTTAATATGAATGAGGCGTCCCTTCAATGGGTGGTGAGCTCATACGCCCTTCTATTCGCAGGACTTCTTCTATTGGGAGGGAGAATCGTCGACAGGCTGGGCGGCAAGAATGTGTTTATTGCAGCTGTCCTGTTGTTCGGCCTGGCCAGTTTGCTTGGCGGAATTGCTGACAACACAACTCTTCTGTTGCTCTCCCGGGCTCTCCAAGGCATAGCAGCCGCGGCGCTCCTGCCATCCGTACTGGCCCTCCTCAGCCAGTCATTTCCATCAGGAAAACTTCGCAGCAGTGCCTACGCCGTTTGGGGGGCAGTCGGGGCATCCGGCTTGGCCGCCGGCGTGGTCTTCGGTGGCCTCCTAACGACAGTTTCCTGGCGATGGACTTTCTTCATCAACCTTCCCTTGGTCTTGATTTGTGTTCTCGGTGCCATCAAGGCATTCAAAAGCAACCCCAGCCAAGCCACGTCCACGGAGATTCCCGTCCTCTCCAGTGTCGCCGGAACCAGCGCAATACTTCTCGTCGTGCTTGTTCTGACGCTCTTGGCCGACCCGGAAACAACGCCGAGCGTTTTCTGGTCGAGCGTCGCTCTGGCTGCCGTTGCGGTCGCAGTATTTACTGTGAACGAGCGAAAATCCGCTGCCCCCCTTGTCGAAAGACAACTGCGGAAACTCACGGCCCTCAGGTCTGGAGCAATTGCGGCCGGGCTCTACATGGCCAGTGTCGGGACCGAATTCTTCCTGGTCACCCTCTATTTGCAGGAACAGCGCGCGTACTCTGCCCTGGCCGCCGGGATTGCGTTCTTGCCATTGGCCATCATGGTCACCGTGGGCAACGTCGTTGCCGGAAAAATTATCGCCAACAAGAGCGTCAAATTTGTGCTCGGATTAGGCTTCGCCATCGCCTCCTTCGGATTGTTGCTCCTTGCATTCTCCTTGGGAGTGGACAACTTCTGGCTGGGGCTTCTCCCCGGATTTCTGATTAGCGGCTTCGGACACGGTGTCATTTACACGGCCATGTTTGTACTAGGGACATCAGACGCGCCGCAAGCGAGCCAGGGAGCGGCTGGCTCGCTTATTACCACAGCCCAGTACGTGGCAGGCGGGGTCAGCTTGGCAGTCCTCGTGCTGGTAATAGGTCTCGCTGGGGCAACGGTGGGCTATCCCCTTGCTTTCGGGATTAACGCCGCTTTCGCTGCTCTCGGGCTCATCCTTGCCCTATCCATCCGTCGCAAGGAGCTTGTGAATGGCGTCTGAAGAACTGAGCCCTTCTGGTATTACTGATTTTCGGCGGTATCGCATCGGCGTCGTAGTTGTGGACAATGACCCGGTCCCGGAGATGGAGATTAACCGGCTCGCCCCTGCGGGAGTATCCATCCATGTCGTCCGGTTCCAGTTACCGCGCGCCGCGGGAGAGGAATTCGTTGGTGAGACGACTGACGCGTCTGAAATCGGCCATCATCTTATGGACCCTCTTAGAACGCTGGCTCGAATCGGAGTAGATGCTGTGGGTCTTTGCTTCACGAGCAGCAGTATCTTCAACCCAGCTCATTTTGACAACGCTTTCATCGAAGCAGCACTCTCCGTGGACCCGGAATGGAAGGTAACTACCGCGGCCAGAGCCATAATTTCGACGATGAAACGGGCGCACGCCCATCAACCTCACGTGGTTATTCCGCCTTGGTTCACTCCCCCGACAGTCCAGGCGCTCGGGGCTTATCTACAATTCCACGGCCTCAAAATGTCTGGATCTCACCAGTACGAGCTCCCTCCGATTTGGGACCGTTACCCGCGCCAGGACCGGTTTGATCACGGGGCCAAGTGGGCCGTACTGCCACACGAACTCGCCATGGATCTACAGACTCGTGACCTAGCAACCTCGGACTCGATACTGATCCCCGGAAGCGGTTTCCCGAGCCTGGACCTACTCCATGAAGTCCCAGCTGACTCTCCACTGCCTATGTTTACAGCCAACAGCGCCGTCCTAGAGGAGCTGCTGCACCAAAACGACATGAACATCAAGGAACATTCATGATCCATTCAACAGCGACCGATCGTGCGGCATCAAGCACGGGCTCCGCAATCTCACTAGACGACAAAATCGGTTACACAATCGCTGAAGTCCGCGTCGAAAGGAGCACCAAACAACACTCCTTGCCAATTGTCCCGGGCGTGTCGTTTTACTGCATAGAGGGCCGCGGCTGGGCATCAGTGCCCGGGGGAAAGACGCGTTACGTTATCGAGCCCGGCGTTATCCTGTCCGCTCCCAGTGTTGAGGTGGAGATGATTGTCGCCGCTGATCAGGACGTTAAACTCCTCCGGATAGCCTATGCGGGACAAGACTCCCCTTGGACAATCTGACGGGGACCCCCAAACAGTGCCCTTAAAGCGCGAAAACAAGTTGGACCCGGCCTCCAGGTGGCTGGATTCAGTGTTCCCGCATGTCAGCCTCGTGGGTACACCGGCCAGGGCACACGGAACCGCCGCCGTCCCCACCCATTACGGGCGGACAAGACGACGGCGGATCCGCGCGCTTTCTAGACGACGGTGAAGGACGCGTCGGCCGCCCCGAGCGCGCCGCGAGCGCGTATAGCGCAAGATGGCGGGCTCTTAGCATGGAGAACTCCTTTGATCTCGTTTTCGTGGTGATCAGGAAGTTATGCGGAAAGTCGCGTCTTCGCGCTCTGCAACGGATGACGACGCCGAAACCGGCTCGACGTACAGCTGGAAGTTCCGGTGCCGGATGACACGGTCCGGAAAGTTGAGGGATCCGAAGGTGGTCCAGGATGGATCTGCCAGCCCTGCCCGTTTGGTGAAGGTGGCATCGCGGGCGAACAGTGAGGATCCGTCGTTGCGGGCCAGAACCAGCCCAAATCCGGAGTGGCGAAGAAACAGGCCGGCATCTGTGACGGAGCGGAAGGATATGGCGGAACTGTCCGCCAGCCCTGGAATGAGGGCAAACTGGGAGTCGGTGAACGGGTCCAGAGGGTAGGCGTCGATGCGTGCCACTGAATCACGGTGGCGGATGAACCGGTCAGGGAAGTTGTACGACTTTATGCGGTTCCACCGCGGAAGGCCCCAGGCTGCGACGAGGTTCGTGTATTCGGTGGCCGAGATGGGCTGGATGGTGGCGTGCTTGGAATTGATCGGCTGCGTGTACAGCCGGCGGGAAAGAGGTGTCCACAGGTCCTGCGCGATGTCAGGGGACGACCACACCATGAACGTTCCGTTGACCGGTGTGTACACGTCGCCCCACAGGTACCAGGTACGGCTTGTGACAGAGCGAACGATGATAGGAGCTTCCGTGAGTCCGGGACCTGCGTAGCCTCTTGTGTAGGTCCCACCTTCAAAACCGCGCGGAGCGAGAGTTCCTTTAGCGCCGTAGAGCTTGTTGTCCCGCTTGTAGTAGAGGTAAGGGGTGGAGCCGTCCATGTGCAAGGTGGCATCGATGACAGGGACGCCGCCGTCGAACCACTTCTGTTGGGAAGAGAACGTACGGAAATCCGTGGTGTAGTTGACGAGAATCACGTCCTGTGTCCCGTCGTATGCCGAGTAGACCAGGCCGTACTGTCCGCGAGCTGGATCCCAAAACGCTTCGGGAGCCCAGGAATGCGTGGGGAGGCTGTGCATTCTCACACGGCGGTATCCCGTGAAGCTGCGGAGATCGGCAGAATCCCAGATGTGGACGAACTGGTTCTGTTGGGTGAAATCAAGCCCGTTCAGGTCGGTAGCGAGCACAACGAAGGTGCCGTCCTGCTTGCGAAAAATGAACGGATCCCGCAAACCGCGGGTGCCATCAGTTGGATAGACCACCGCAGCATTCTGATTGAGGGGCTGCCACTCCAAGCCATCAGAACTGACCGCCAGGTGCAGTCCGTAGTCATTGCCCAGGCCCTGCGGCGATTCCGTGAAATAGCCCATGACAAAGGCGTCGCCTACAGCAGCTGCCGCGGGAACGGACGAGTTTAGCGCTGCCGGCAGCACTACCGCCGCAGCACCGGCCAGAAGGGTGAAAGAGCGACGGGACAGGTGCGTTGTTTTGGGGGACAATGGATGCCTCTCTGTGGCCACCCCAATGCAGGCGGCTGCGGATACAAGTGGTTGACTACGGGGGAGCAGCGTGGAGAGCGATGGCTGGGAAGGCCGTCCCCACACGATCAGGGCGCGCCAGAAGAACTCCTTCGTTCGAAACAATGAGCTATTGTTAGCGTTCACACATCGTGGTCCCCAGACTGTACGGATGCCTTGAGAGACCTGTCAAGGCTCGGTCCGCAGAAGTTTGTGATAGGGGAATGGGCGAGAGCCGAGGTGCCAGAGCTCTAGGTCCTCAGGGGCAGCGGCACGACGCAGTAATCCTTTGCCTTATTGTTCGTCACGAAGGTGCGGCACCGGGATAGGAAGCGGATTCGGGGGCCACCCGTCACCAATTTGGTTGTGTCTTCGACAGGAAGATGTTGCGATGGGGGAGGACAGCCGTCATGGGCGGCAGCGACCAACCCGGAGGATGCGATGACCAGCGACTTGGGCCTGAACAGAGAAAGTGAAGCGGGCGTTCCGAACCAAAACCCGGCACAAGCTGATGAAAGCCCCCTCAGCGGGCATGCCGCAAACCAGGACGCTCTGGACCTGGTGGACCGTTGGTGGCGCGCAGCCAATTATCTCTCGGTGGGCCAGATCTACCTTCGTTCCAACCCCCTGATCCGGAAGCCCCTGGACGCCGAAGATACCAAGTCCAGGCTTCTGGGCCATTGGGGTACCACGCCGGGACTCAACTTCGTGTACGCCCACCTCAACAGGGTCATCCGCCGGGACCGGCAGGAGATGCTGTTCGTCGCAGGGCCGGGCCACGGCGGACCGGCGGTGGTGGCCAATGCCTGGCTGGAGGGGACGTACTCGGAGATTTACAGCAACGTAGCCGAGGACGAACAGGGGCTGGCCGAACTTTTCAGGCAGTTTTCCTACCCCGGTGGAATCCCAAGCCATGCCGCCCCGGAGACGCCAGGCTCTATCAGCGAAGGCGGCGAGCTGGGGTATTCGCTCGCGCACGCCTACGGATCGGTATTTGATAACCCAAAGCTCATCACCGCCGTCGTGATTGGCGATGGCGAGGCCGAAACCGGGCCGCTCGCCGCAAGCTGGCACTCCCACAACTTCCTGGACCCGGTAGCTGATGGTGCAGTCCTGCCCATCCTGCACCTGAACGGCTACAAAATCGCCAACCCCACTGTGCTGGCAAGGATGCCCGAGGCGCAGTTGGAACAGTTACTGAGGGGCTACGGTCACAAGCCGTACTTTGTCACGGTGGACCACCCGGACAACACGGTTCAGGCGCACAGGGACTTCGCCAGGGTCCTGGACGAGTGCCTGGCGGAGATCCGCACTATTCAGGAGGAGCGCCGGGGCGGGCAGGGCTCACAGGACGATGCTGCCCCGCAGTGGCCCATGATCGTGCTGCGCTCGCCGAAGGGCTGGACCGGTCCCCGCATTGTCGATGGAAAACAGGTGGAGGGGACCTGGCGAAGCCACCAGGTTCCCCTGGACAAGGTACGCACCGACCCCGGGCATCTGGCGCAGCTGCAGGAGTGGTTGGAGTCCTACCGGCCGGAAGAACTGTTCAACGACGCCGGCCGCCTCCGCGCCGACGTCGCCGCCAATGCCCCCGAAGGTGAGTTGCGGATGAGCGCGACGCCGCATGCGAATGGCGGCGTGCTGCTGCGGGACCTGAAGCTCCCGAACTATGACCGCCATGCCGTGGAGGTCGCCAGGCCGGGGTTGGAGCGGGTGAGCCCCATGATCACCCTGGGCTCCTGGCTGCGGGACGTCATTGCGGGGAACCCGGAGACGTTCCGGTTGTTCGGCCCTGACGAAACTGCCTCAAACCGGCTGCAGAACGTCTACGAGGCCACGGACAAGGTATGGCAGTACAGGATTGACGCCCTGGATGAACACCTCGCCAGGGCGGGACGCGTTATGGAAGTCCTCAGCGAACATCTGTGCCAGGGATGGCTGGAGGGATACCTCCTGACCGGGCGCCACGGGGTTTTCAGCTGCTATGAGGCCTTCATCCACATTGTGGATTCCATGTTCAACCAGCATGCGAAGTGGCTCAAGGTCCACCGTGCCCTTCCTTGGCGCCAGCCGGTGGCATCGCTGAACTACCTGCTGTCCTCCCACGTCTGGCAGCAGGACCACAACGGCTTCTCACATCAGGACCCCGGCTTCATTGACCACGCGGTGAACAAGAAGGCCGAGGTCATCCGGGTGTACCTGCCGCCGGACGCAAACACCCTGCTTTCCGTGATGGAACATTGCTTGAGATCCAGGGACTACGTGAACATTGTGGTCAGTGGAAAGCAACCCTCTCCAACCTGGCTTGGGCCGGAGGAAGCAGCGCACCATTGCCAGCGGGGCCTGGGGATCTGGGCATTTGCCGGCTCGGAAGTCCCCGGCGAGGAACCCGACGTCGTACTTGCCTGTGCCGGTGACGTTCCTACGGTGGAAACGGTGGCAGCGGCGGAGCTCCTAAAATCGGGGGCTCCCGGGCTGAAAGTACGGGTGGTCAATGTGGTGGACCTGATGCGCCTCCAGGATTCGGGTGAGCACCCGCATGGACTGACAACCAGGGACTTCGATGGCATTTTCACGGCGGACAAGCCCATTATTTTCGCCTACCACGGATACCCGTCGCTGATCCATCGGCTGACCTACCGGAGGAGCAACCAGGAGGGGCTGCATGTTCGTGGCTACAAGGAAGAGGGCACCACCACCACGCCCTTCGACATGGCCATGCTAAACGGCATCGACCGCTTTCAGCTCGCAATCGATGCCATCGACAGGGTTCCCGGACTCGCGGAAAAACACTCGGTGTTACGCCAGTCCCTTCAGGACCGCCGGATTAAAGCACTGAACCACACGCGGACGCAGGGAGAGGACCCGGAGGAAATCCGCAACTGGTCACTCGCTTAGCTGTCCTTAACGTGCGACGGCGGTGGTGCGGTTCGTAACAAACCGCACCACCGCCGTCGGCGCAAATCACAAGGGGGGCCCGCACCGTCAGGGTTTCCTCGCCGAGCGAGGCGAGGTCAGGGAGACGGTGGGGATCAATGGCCTGCAGCCGGAACGTAGCGCTTGATGGAGGCCTCGAGTTCGGCTTCCGCTGCGGCGCGGTCCGCCCAGCCTTCGGCCTTGACCCATTTGCCGGGCTCCAGGTCCTTGTAACGGGTGAAGAAGTGCTCGATTTCCTTGATCAGGAACTCGCTTACGTCGGTGACTTCCTGGATGTGGTCGAAGCGGGGATCCGCCGGAACGCATAGGACCTTGGCGTCTCCGCCGCCGTCGTCAGTCATGTTGAAGACGCCAATGGGGCGGGCTTCGACGATGACGCCCGGGTGGAGATCGAAATCCTGCAGGAGCACCAGTGCGTCCAACGGGTCGCCGTCTTCACCGAGCGTGTTCTCGAAAAAGCCGTAGTGGGTGGGGTACTGCATGGACGTGAAGAGGACGCGGTCCAGGCGGACGCGGCCGGTCTCGTGGTCGACTTCGTACTTGACGCGTGATCCCTTGGGGATCTCGATGGTCACGTCGTGCTTCATGGAATGCTCCTCGACTTCAGGGGGTTCGCGGCACTCGTGACCTTCTGCTAAGGAGTGTCCGTGCCGCCGACTACTATTGAGGATATAGCGAGAGGCCCAGGTTTTCTGAACTAGTGGGGACATTCAGGACTTAAGGACCAGCTGCAGCATGAAAGACATCACCAGCCTGTCAGGCGTAAAAATGGCCCTCCGTAACGTCCTTGAAGTCCTCCGGCGGCACTACCCGCTGATGTTGCTCTCCCTTCTCATTGCCGCCCTCGCGGTACCTGCCGGTATGGCTATCGCCCCCGGCTTCACGGGCCAAGGGTTGTATCCTGCGCAGCCGAGCCCCTCGATTCCACCATGGCAGCAGGCCCCCCGTGACCTTTCCCACCCGGACGGGATCGAACCCCTCAGAGGATCTGCGCCTGTTCCCTGGCCGGATACGTTGGCTGCCCAACTCAACGCCACTTTGAAGCCCGACGGCGGGGGAAGCTTCACCGGCGTGGTTCAGGACGCGGCCACGGGCCAGGTGCTGTTTGACCGCGGCGGGGCTGACAGCCGGGTTCCGGCGTCGAATGTGAAACTCCTGACGGCGGTGGCTGCACTGAGGTCGCTTGGCCCGGACCACCGCTTCAGCACTAAAGCGGTGACAGGCCCTACCCCTGGTTCTGTAGTCCTTACCGGCGGCGGAGACGTGCTGCTTGCAGCCGGTGCTTCCTCCGGGAAGGGCGCCCTGGGATACGCGGGGCTCGCGACGTTGGCCGAGCATACAGTTCAGGCACTGAAGGCCAGCGGCGCTACCGGGACTCTCTCCGTGCAGTTGGACGATTCCCTTTTTACCGGTCCTGCCCTGAACCCCGCCTGGAGCCTTGACGACGTCGCCGCGGGGGAGGTGGCTCCGTTGTTCCCGCTGGCGCTGAATTCCGCACGGTTCGACCCCGCCGTGACCACAGGCCAGCGCCCCCAGGACTCTGCCCTGGCTGCGGCCGAGGCTTTCTCGGCACAGCTCACTGCCGCCGGTGCTGCTGCGGGGTTTACAGTTGCGCCCGGAGTACAGCGGGCCCCGGGCCAGGGACTCCAGGGCAAGGTGCTGGCGGAGGTACGTTCAGCCACAGTGCGGGACCAAGTGCACCTCATGCTGGAAACTTCAGACAACTATCTTGCCGAGGCCCTTGGGCGGATGGCGGCCGCCGCCTCTGGCCTGGCTGGAAGCAACGACGGCGCCACCTCCAACGTTATTGACCAACTCACCCGGCTGGGCATCACCACCGCCGGCCTGCAGCTGGCCGATGTATCCGGGCTGACTCTGGCGAACCAGGTATCCGCCCGGCAGCTGTCCGAAGTGGTCCGCGCCATCACATCGGGGGAGGACCCGAGGCTTCGGGCGGCCTTGGACGGGCTTCCCGTGGCCGGCCTCACCGGAACCCTGGGGGCTCGCTACACGGAAGGTTCCACGGCGTCCGGCGCAGGACTGGTGCGCGCCAAGACCGGCACACTCAATTCCGTCATCGCCCTCAGCGGCTACGTGGTGGATGCCGAAGGCAGGCTGTTGGTGTTTTCCTTCATCGGAAACGACCTGACCCCCGGCGCGGCGGGAAACCGTGTTGCGCTGGACCGCTCCGCGTCTGTTCTGGCATCTTGCGGCTGCCGCTGACCCGCGCGCCCGGGGGCAGGCAAGAGTCTGGCTAGACTGGGCACCATGTCACAGGCACCCGGTAGCGCCAAACCATAATGTTCGAGCGAATCCGTGAGCTGGTTGGAACCGGCACCAACCAGACGCCTGGGGATGCCAGATCAGCTGACGAAGCCAACTGGGAGAGGCCAGGCCCAAGCGGCAATGAGCTCCGGCGGGATGCCCTGGGCGTAGTGGTCTTTTTGGTCATCAGCGCCCTGGCCATGGAACTAAGCCGCGGCTTTGGCGCCCTGACCGAAGACGACCACCCCATCTGGCTGCAGCACCTGGTGCTGGCGCTGATGATCAGCCCGCTGGTGCTCCGCAGAAAGTATCCGGTGGCCGTGATGCTGGTGATGTCGGCAGCCTTCATTGGCCTGGGCCTTTGGATTCCGGTCCTGTCCCTCCAGATGTCCTTTCAGGTGGCCTATTTCGCTTCGCTGTACTCGGCAGTGGCGTGGGCACGGAACCGGCGGGTGCTGTGGCTCGGCACCACTGTTGTGGTGCTTGCCATGACGCTGTGGCTGATCCTGGGCCTTACGGTTGCCAACACCTACGACGAAATGATTGCGCGCGCCACCGAGGAATTGAACGGCGCCCAGAGCCTGCTGGAACCCCTCACCTCGGTAGCCATTTATCACTTCATCATCAACTTTGCTTACTTCGGCGGAGCGATCCTCGCCGGGCTCACCTCCTGGCGGAAAGCGCTGCAACGGACCCAACTCGCGGAACAGGCGGAACAGATCCGCCATCAGGCTGCCGAGTTGGCCCGGCGTGCCGTGGTGGATGAGCGCCTGCGCATAGCCCGTGAGCTGCACGACGTCGTCGCCCATCACATCGCCGTGGTGGGCGTCCATGCCGGCGCAGCCCGCCGCGTTCTGACCAAAAAGCCGGAAGCGGCCATAGAGCCGTTGCGGGTTATCGAAAGCACCAGCCGCCAGGCCGTTACGGACATGCGGAACCTGCTGGGCGTGCTGCGGACTGAAACTGCCGTTATCGCCATCGATCAGCAGGATGGTGCCGCGGTCAGGGGTCCGGAGCCTGGCCTGGGCGATATCGAAGCGCTGGCCGAGGAGAACCGCGCCTTGGGACTGAGCGTGGTCCTGAACAAGGTGGAGGACCAACCGGGTGACCTCGAAACGATTCCGGCGCCGCTGGCCTTATCCATCTACCGGACTGCGCAGGAATCGCTGACGAACGTACGCCGGCACTCGACCTCCAGTACCGCGAAGATGACCCTCAGAACCGGGCGGAGTGGCGGGCAGCGCTGGGTGGAGCTGGAAACGCTCGACGACGGCCGTCCACGTCCGGGGGCAGCACCGGTCAGTTCCGGATACGGACTGCAGGGAATACGCGAACGGGTGGCGCTGCACCGCGGCATGGCGGAGATCGGTCCCCGGGCGGAGACCGGCTGGCGGGTCCGTGCGCGCTTCAGCCTCAACTGACCTACCTTCAGACCAGCAAGCACAACCGAAAGATTCAGATGAAACTTGTACGTGTCCTCCTGGCCGACGATCAGTCGCTCCTCCGCGAAGGACTCGCCACGATGCTGTCCGTAGAAGAGGACATCGAGGTAGTCGGCCAGGTGGCCAACGGTGAGGAAGCAATTCGTTTCGCCGCCGAGAACGACGTCGATGTGATCCTCATGGACGTTCAGATGCCGGTGCTGGACGGGATTCGCGCTACCGAACGGATCAGGGCGGCGAACGCCGGCCCAGGCTCCAAGGAAAGCAAAGTCATTATCCTGACCACTTTTGAGCGGGACGATTACCTTTTCGACGCACTCAGTGCCGGTGCGAGTGGTTTCCTGCTCAAGAACACCGACCCGGACGACGTTGTGGCGGCCATTCATACGGTTGCCGGTGGATATGCGTTGCTGGCCCCGGAAGTAACCCTCAGGGTCATCCAGCGTTTCGCCCGGGAACATTCTCCCGAGCACGGCGGATTGCCCACCCGCTCTCCGGACGGAACCGGAACGGCGGAGAGGGAACGAGCAGGCACCGCCCGCTTGGAGCTGCTGACCAACCGCGAACGCGAGGTACTCCAAGGGATGGCCAAGGGCATGAGCAACGCTGAGCTGGCTTCCGCATTGTTTCTTTCAGAGGCGACTGTCAAAACCCACGTCTCCAACCTGTTGTCCAAAATCCAGGTACGGGACCGCGTGCAGGCGGTGGTGTTCGCCTATGAGTGCGGGCTCATCCTTCCGGGGGACAGTCAGTAGGGAGGTTGTTCCGCCGTTTGGCCGATCCTTGCTGACCGGGTGATTCCTAGACTTGAGGGGTCAACCTGATCTGCATCCCCCGGGCGGGGCGAAGGAGCAACAAGCATGCTGCACGTGAAGAACCTCACGCGGCGATTCGGTACAAACACGGCCGTGAACAACGTCAGCTTCGTCGTGCCGGCCGGGCATATGACCGGCTTCGTTGGGGCCAATGGTGCCGGGAAAACCACCACCATGAGGATGATCATGGGAGTACTCGCCGCCCATGGGGGTGAGGTACTTTTGGACGGTGAACCGCTGACGGCGCTGCAGCGTGCAAGCTTCGGCTACATGCCTGAAGAACGGGGACTGTACCCCAAACAACCGATCATCGATCAGCTTGTTTACCTGGGCCAGCTCCACCGGATGAGCGCTCGCAGTGCGAGGGTCGGGGCGCTGGAACTCCTCGAACGGTTCGGACTGGCGGACCGCAGCAAGGACAAGCTGGAGGCTCTTTCCCTGGGAAACCAGCAGCGTGTCCAGATTGCCGCTTCGCTCCTGCACCGGCCCACCGTCCTGATTCTGGACGAACCCTTTTCCGGACTCGATCCCTTGGCCGTGGACGCCATGGTGGAGCTGCTCCGGGAGCGCACAGCCGAAGGCGTCCCTGTGCTTTTCTCGAGTCACCAGCTGGACCTCGTGGACAGGCTGTGCGACAGCCTTGTGGTACTGCAGAAGGGAGAAGTCGTTGCCGCCGGAAGCGGGACCGAGCTACGTGCGAATGCAGTCCAGCGGCACCGCCTCACCGCGGCACCGGACGCCGGCTGGATCAGGGAGGAGCCAGGGGTGACTGTCATCGACGTCGAAGGCAGTAACGCCGTGCTGGAAATCCAGGATGCTGCCACTGCGCAGCGGCTCCTTGCCAAAGCCATGGCCAGGGGAACAGTTGAGGAATTCGCTCCGATCCGCCGCAGTCTCAGCGAGCTCTACCGGGAGGTAGTGAAATGACCACCAACAGCACCAGAACCGTTACAGGCCAGAGGGCCACACCGCAATCGGAAGCTTCCGGCAGCTTTGCCCCGGGGGAGTCCTCTTCTGATCGCCCCTTCCGTCCCTGGGCCATAGTGTCCATGCGGGAGATCACCGTTAAGGCCAAGGACAAGAGTTTCCGCGTCTACACCGTCGTCACCCTCCTGCTGATTGTGGCTGGGGTGGTCTTCAACGCCTTTATGTCTGCGCGCGGGGAGAGCTACTCGGTAGCCGTTACCGCCGACCCGGGCCGGGCAATTGTGTCCGCCGCCGACGAATCCGGGCGCGCCGACGGCGGAAATGTCTCCTTTGCTGCCGAAACCACCGACAGCAACGAGGCAGCACTGGACCTCGTCCGCAGGGGAGAGGCAGACGTTGCGCTCCTGCAGGAGACGGCGGGCGCGTGGACAGTTACGGGGAAGAATGAGGTTCCCGCTGAGCTGTTACAGATCCTCGAACAGTCGCTCCGGGGTTACGTGCTGGACACCAACGCGGCTGCGGCCGGAACCACCAGCGAGCAACTGCTGAAGGGCTCCGAACTGCGCACGAGCCTCTTGGAGGGGGACGCGGAGAAGCAGATCCTGGCCTCCATCATCGGTTTTATCTTTAGTTTCCTGTTCTACACCGCGGCCATCATCTTCGGAATGGCCATTGCCAACTCGGTGGTGGAAGAAAAACAGAACCGCGTGGTCGAAATCCTGGCCACCGCCATTCCCATCCGCCACCTGCTTTACGGCAAGGTATTGGGAAATACTCTGATGGCCATGGTGCAGCTGGCGCTTTATGGGGGAACAGCTTTGCTGGCCCTGAACCTGACAGGAACTGCCGAACTGGCCGGAAGTGTCATCCCGTCGTCGGGCTGGTTCCTGGTCTTCTTCCTGTTCGGCTTCCTGATCCTCGCCGCGATGTGGGCAGTCCTTGGCTCCCTGGCCAGCCGTCCGGAAGATCTCAGCGGCAGTTCCGCTCCTGTTATGTCGCTAATACTTGCTGCGCTGTTCGTGGGCATGTTCGCCAAAGGGCAGATCCTGGTGCTGGCGTCCTTTGTTCCGGTTGTGTCCTCAGTGGCCATGCCGATCCGCATGCTTAATTCCACCGTAGAGCCGTGGGAACCCTTCCTTGCCCTGGGGCTGGCTCTCGTGACGGCCGTTGCGTTGCTGCGCCTGGGCGAAAGAGTGTACCGCCGTGCCGTGATGCAGGGCGGCGGAGCCCTCAGTCTTCGGAAAGCCCTCAAACTGGAACACTAATCAGACTGGCGGGTTCGCCGTTGGGCGAACTTAAGGACGCACAGCAGCGGGCTATGGTGTGATGGACGTTATGGAGTCTTCAGCAGGCGAGTCAACAGTTCCGGCCCAGGCGCTCATCAATTGGGAGCTTGCCGCTTCCACAGCGGCCAGGCTTGCTCCGGCCGGCCCTTCACTGGGGTCATCAGAGATCGGCTCAGCCGTGGAGAACCTGCGGTTCATGGCCGATGTGTCAGTACCCCACGTCCACGACATCACAGGTCTGGAAGCCGCCCGGGACCTCCGTGATTCCTCAGTCCTGGTGGTGGACAGGGCATCCTGGGCCAGGGCCAACACCCAGAGTTTCGCGGTGATGCTCAAACCGGCGATCGAAAAGCTTCTTGAAAGCCGGCGGGGCACGCTGACCCCTGGGGCAGCAGCCGTGAGCGGAGCCATTACCGGCAGCCAGCTCGGCGCCATCCTGGCCTTCCTGTCCAGCAAAGTGCTTGGCCAGTACGATCCGTTTTCAGCCCTGGCCGAGGACTCCAACGCCCCGGCTGGGGGACGGCTGCTCCTGGTTGCTCCCAACATCATTGCTGTAGAGCGGGAACTCAACGTCACGCCGGAGGACTTCCGGCTGTGGGTCTGCCTGCACGAGCAAACGCACCGTGTGCAGTTTGCTGCTGCACCTTGGCTGCGGCACCACATGCTCACCCAGATCGACGATCTCAGCGGGCACCTCCTTGGGAATGTTGATTCGCTCATGGAGCGTGCCACCGCTGCGGCTCGCTCGCTCAAGGACAGGTCGGCGTCGGGGAATACGCCCGGACGCGGCGTCATTCTGGACCTGCTCCAGGATCCTGAGGAAAAGGCCGCCATCTCGCACCTGACGGCCGTGATGAGCCTCCTCGAAGGGCACGCCAACGTGGTGATGGACGCAGTCGATGCCAGCATCGTCCCGTCCGTGAAAACCATCCGGCAGCGTTTCAACGACCGCGGCAAGGACCGGGGCATTGTGGAAAAGTTCATCCGCAACCTTTTGGGCCTGGACGCGAAGATGCGGCAGTACACCGATGGAGCGAAGTTCGTCCGCGCTGTTGTTGATGTGGCGGGGATGGAAGGCTTCAACCGGGTCTGGGAATCCGCCGAAAATCTCCCCACAGAGCCCGAAATCCACGATGCCAAGATCTGGCTCGACCGAATGGGGCTCTAAATTACCGTGCAAGGCCGTGAGCCGGGCGCTGCGTCGGGTGCCGGGTCGGGCGCTGTGGCGCGCGCTGTGCCAGGAAAGGGCGGACGACGGCGTCCCGGCCGTCTTGCTCCCGTCGTGGGGACCGCCCGGAAAATGTTGCAAGACGCCTTGGCCTCCGCGGGCTACCCGGAACACGTCCTCGTGGCATGCAGCGGTGGCCCCGATTCACTGGCGCTGGCGGCCGTTGCGGCGTATTTTGCCCGCCGCGGACACGTGGACGGGCACAGCGTATCGGTAGGCGCCGTGGTGGTTGACCATCAGCTGCAGCAAGGCTCGGCCGATGTTGCTGCCAAAACTGCGGCCATGCTGGAGGAACTGGGCCTCTCTCCCGTTGTGGTGCAGGCCGTCGACGTGGCCACAACCGGTGTTGGCCCCGAAGCTGCCGCCCGCGATGCCCGGCACGCCGCACTCGAGTCGGTAGCGGACGACGTCGGAGCTGCCGCCATCCTGCTGGGGCACACACTGGATGACCAGGCCGAGCAGGTGCTGCTTGGCCTGGCACGCGGATCAGGTACCCGATCCCTGGCAGGGATGCGCCCCGTCCGGGGGCGTCTGCTGCGGCCGTTTCTTGGCCTGCGTCGGGCCGAAACTTTGGAAATCTGCGAAGTGGAGGGCCTTGAACCCTGGCACGATCCCAGCAACAGGGATCCAGCCTTCGCCCGCTCCCGGACCCGCGTTGAGGTCCTGCCGCTGCTGGAGGAAAAACTCGGCCCGGGAGTGGCTGAATCGCTGGCCCGCACCGCCTCTATACTGCAGCTCGACGCTGACTACCTGGAGGATGTGGCAAACAGCACGTATGAGCTGCTGGCTCAGCGTTCCGGAGCGGACGTTGCCCTGCCGGAGGATGAGCTGCGGGAACTTGCCCCCGCCATCAGGTACCGGGTCATCGCCAAGGCGGCTGCCGCCGTCGGGGGTCAACAGCCCAGCTACCAGAGGCTCCTGGCAGCGGAAGCCCTCCTGCGGCGGAGGGGATCCGCGGGCCCCGTGGAGCTTCCCGGCGGGGTCAGTGTGTACAGGCTGTCCCTGGCCCAGATCCTGGCCGAAGACCAGCTCAATCGCGAGACCGGCGGACGCCCCGTTCCCCGTGAAGGCGCACGCTGTGGGAAGCTAGTATTCCGGTCTCACAAACCGCCCCAGAAATAGTCGCACCCCGTATCTACACAGGAGCCATTGGTGGATTCAAACGACGTCCAGGCAGATCTTAAGCACGTTCTCTACACCAAGGAACAGATCCAACAGCGGATTACCGAGCTCGCTGCGGAAATCGACAGGGACTACGAGGGACGCGAGCTCCTTATCGTCGGTGTCCTCAAGGGTGCAGTGATGGTCATGGCTGACCTCGCCAGGGCACTCCACAGCCACGTTTCCATGGACTGGATGGCTGTTTCTTCCTATGGCTCCGGCACCCAGTCCTCCGGCGTGGTCCGCATCCTTAAGGACCTGGATACGGACCTCATGGGCAAGGATGTGCTGATCGTTGAGGACATCATCGATTCCGGCCTCACCCTGTCATGGCTGAAGACCAACCTTGAGTCCCGCGGCACCGCGTCAGTGGAAATCTGCACAGCCTTCCGCAAGCCCACGGCAGCCAAGGTTCAGATCGACGTTAAGTACGTAGGGTTCGACATTCCCAATGAATTCGTCGTCGGCTACGGGCTGGACTACGCGGAAAAGTACCGCAACCTGGATTTCGTAGGCACCCTGGCGCCGCACGTCTACGAGTAACCCCTGGACTGTTAGCCCGCAATGGTCTGGGACCCCCACAGGTCTCAGACCAGATGGGTCGCTGGTGAGTCTCAGACCAGGTGGGTCCAGCGTGGTCCGGCCGCTGCCTGGCGCAAGGTCCTGGCACGCGTCCTGAAATGGTCAGCGGCTGTTCGGTGATCACCAGGCCTGTTGCTGTGGTCATTGCTCAGCCGTTCACCCATTGGACGCGGTGTTTCACCGGAAAACGCAGGTTCCGGGGTGCGGGTGGACAAACCGGCCGGACAGAGGTCGGTGATAAGCCCCATTCCGGCATACTCACGTACGGCAGTTATGCCGGCCACCGCCGCGGGTTTGTCCTCAAAGGCCATGGAGACAGCCATGATGGTTCCATCCGGAGCCTTGAGCCGGAATCTGAAATAGCGCTCCGAATCAACGAATACTTCAAACGATCCTGTCATGACGATCCTCCCGGTTGGCGGGCTCCCTGCCGGCGTCATCGCCCAGAGCCGGAACGCGTCGAGGCGTTCGTGTCGCACGTGGTTTGGCCGAACGAATTCACTCGATTACGTTCAATCGCCACGCGGATCCGTTCATCAGATGGGAATGAGTCTGTCGCAGGCCGGCCATCCGGGCAAGACTTAGCGCGTAAACCGCAGGTAAATTCCCTGCGACTCCCAGCGGATCTTGATTAACGGAGGCCCCGAGTGACTGTTCCCGATGAGATCACCACCCCGGACGTCATGATCGACGTCGGAATCCTGGACCGCAATATCGCCAGGATGGCATCGGCCACCAGCAGCCGCGGCGTGAAGCTGCGCCCTCACGCCAAAACCCACAAAGTCCTGGAAATTGCGGCCAGACAGCTCGCGGCTGGGGCAGTAGGGCTGACTGTGGCAACCATCGGTGAGGCCGAAGTCTTCGCGCAGGACGGAGTCGAGGATATTTTCATCGCATACCCGCTCTGGGTGGGTGTCCGGCAAGCCGAAAGGCTGCGGCGCCTCACGGAGATCACCCGCATCACGGTAGGCGTGGACTCTGCCGAGAGCGCTTCCTACATGGGAAGGAGCCTCGGAAAGGATGCGGAAAGAATCGGCGTCCGGGTGGAGCTGGACAGCGGACACCACCGCAGCGGGGTTAATCCCGAGTCAGCTGTCGCCGTCGCGTTGGCCGCAGCCGACGCCGGCCTGGATGTCACAGGGATTTTCACCTTCCCCGGCCACAGCTACAAACCCGGCATGCCTCGTCTCGCTGCGAAGGAAGAAGACGCAGTCCTTCGCCAGGCCGCCGCGGCCCTTACTTCCGCGGGCTTCACGCTCTTGGAGCTCAGCGGCGGATCGACGCCAACTGCCCTGCTCGGCGGGGAAACAGCATGCACAGAACTGAGGCCGGGTGTGTATGTTTTTGGCGACGCGCAGCAGCTCGAGCTTGAGCGGTGCAGCCCTGAGGACATCGCACTTACTGTCGCCAGCACGGTTGTCAGCCACCATACGACCGGCCCGGACGAGCCAGGGCGTTTCATCATCGATGCCGGAAGCAAGATCTTGGGCAGCGACCGTGCCCCGTGGGCCACCGGGTATGGGCGGTTGCTCGACTACCCTGCTGCGAGGATCATCGCGCTCTCGGAACACCACGCCACAGTGCAGTGGCCGCCAGGAGCGGAACTTCCGGAACGCGGGCAGCGGCTCAGGGTCATCCCCAACCACGTTTGCCTGACCATGAACCTCGTTGATGAGGTCAGTCTGGTCACAGATGGGATCTATAGCGGCACTTGGACAGTAGCGGCCAGGGGAAGGAACAACTAACCGCTATCCCCGGGCCAAGGGCAACTTTCAGGAAGGCTGCCGGTACGGCGCGGTGGAGCCCCTCTGGATCAGTTCCGTGGCCAACTCTATGGAGCGTGGAGCGGCTGGTGCGTTTTCGATCTGGTCCACCAGCATGCCGACGGCGAGCCCGCCCATCTGTTCTGAAGGCTGCCGGATGGTTGTCAGGGGCGGTGATGTCAGCGCTGCCTGGGCAATGTCGTCGAACCCAACCACGCTGAGCTCTTCAGGAACCTTGATGGATCTCGCGGCGGCGGCACTCATCAGACCCAACGCCTGAAGGTCGTTCCCGGCGAATACCGCGGTGGGTCTCGGGTCCAGGTCCAGGAGTTCGCCGCCGAGCCGGAGTCCGGCCTCGATGCTGAAGTTGCCGTCGCGCACAAAATCGGGGTTCAATTCTATCCCCGCCGACCTCAGCGCTGTGGCATAAGCGGCATAACGGGCGGGACTGTGGACGGAATCAGCGCCCCCGCCGGTAATCATTCCGATCCTCCGGTGACCCAGCTTGAGAAGATGGTCCACTGCGAGCATTGCCCCCGAGAATGATGCCGGCCCGACGCTCGGAATTGCGAGTGCCTCGTTGCCTTGAGGATCAAGGGCGACGGCGGGAATGTTCAGCGAGCGCAGTGCCGTCACCAGTCGTGACCCCCGGTGCGGAGCCAGCAACATCACCCCGGCGAGCTGATTGGTTGAGGAGCGGCGGAGTTTCCGCCACTCCTCGGACGACACATGTTCTGTTTTGGTGCACAACACGTTGTAGCCCTGGCGGGCGGCGGCTGCCTCCGTGCCCTTGAGGATCTCAAGGACCCAGGGGCTGTCGAAGTTATTCACTACGAGTTGCAGCAACCGTGCCCCGTTGACCTGGGTTTTTCTCTTGTTGTAGCCCAGTTCCTCGACGGCGGTGTTAACGCGGTCCCGGGTCTCCTGGGAAACGTGGGCACGGCCATTGAGGACTTTGGAGACTGTCGGAACGGACACACCCGCAGCCGTTGCCACATCCGCAATGGTGGAGCGGGAAGCGGGCGTCGATGGTGGCGTGGCCAAAGTGGAAGTCCTAGGAGTCATAGTTGTGCGGATCCCGCAAACTCCGGCGATTGTTCCTGTGCAGTACGTGCGGCTTCCAGCTGTACTGTCCCCACGATAACATCGCCCGTCCCGCTGGAACCTCTGGGTGAGGTAGCGAAGATCCCTAACTCCGCCCCGATCCAATGGCCCTTGGTCAGGGCGAACTCCCAGTCCTGCTCGTGCCATTCGCCGGTTCCCCCCGGACGCCAGGCGAAATGCGCACGCTGCTTTGCATCAGTGCGGACCCGCAGCTCTATCGCACCGGCCGGAAGCGCCACCTGGGCACCAAGCGGCTCCTCCTGCGGCGTGCTCCCTCCGGTGCCTGCGGTCAGTTGCACCCCGGTTGGGGTTCTCCTGAGGCCAAGCCAGGCGTACTCCAATCCCAGCACCACCACCCCGGCCCGGGTTCCCGCCGGAACATCGCCCAGTTCGATTGACGTGCTGAAGACGGACGGGACAC
This sequence comes from Arthrobacter sp. Z5-13, assembly GCF_056499105.1. Lineage (NCBI taxonomy): Bacteria > Bacillati > Actinomycetota > Actinomycetes > Micrococcales > Micrococcaceae > Arthrobacter > Arthrobacter sp. Z5-13. Next base: position 4,314,931 of record NZ_CP096460.1, on the reverse strand, counting down.
CCGGAAGGATCTGGCCCAGGACGTTGGGCAACTCCCGGAGATTGCCGGGATCGTTGGGCAAGGAACGGAGGATGGCCCGCCCGTCGCCTGGCAGGGACAGCCAGTCAGCCTGCGGGTTGGCCTGCCAGTGCCATTGGTTCCCCAACGTCGTTTTGCGGAAGCCGTCCGACGCCGGAAGGCGGACGGCGTCGGGGGCCGTCCCTTGTGGATACGCATGGCTCATTACCGGAGTCCCGGCTGGAGCGTCAGCGGATTGGGCCCCCATCCACGGCCAGCCGTCGTCGCCCCATCCCATGGGCTGAAGATGGACCACCCGGCCGTAAGGGCCGCGGTCCTGGAAGTGGAGGAACCAGTCCTGGCCGGCAGGTGAGGTGACCCAGGCGCCTTGATGGGGACCGTTGACAGGGCTGTTTCCCTGCTCCAGGACCTTACGCGCTTCATAGGGCCCGAAGGGTGAGCGCGCGCGGAACACTGACTGCCATCCCGTGGCTACTCCTCCTGCGGGTGCAAAAATCCAGTACCAGCCATCGCGTTTGTAGAATTTGGGCCCCTCGATGGTGGTGTATCCCGGAAAATCTTCGCCCTTAATAACGTGGGTGCCGCTGTCCAGCAGCCGGGAGGCGTCCGGGCTCATCCGGTGCACCGTCAGGACGTTCTTGAGCCCGATCCTGCTCTTTGCCCAGCCATGGACCAGATAAGCCTCACCATCCTCATCCCAGAGGGGGCAGGGATCGATGATTCCGCGGCCGGGGTAAAGCAGGTGCGGCTCGCTCCAAGGGCCCTCTGCCTTCTCGGAATGGAGCACGAATATGCCGTGGTCAGGGTCGGGATAGAAAATCCAGAAACGGCCGTCGTGGTGACGGAGCGCCGGCGCCCAGACCCCGCTTCCATGCCGGACCAGGGAAAAGTGGTCCACAGGCGGGAGTGCTTTCAGTGCATGCCCAAGATGCTCCCAGTCCACCAGGTTGCGCGAACGGAGAACAGGCAGTCCGGGGGCCCGGTTGAAACTTGACGAAATGAGGTAGTAGTAGCCATCCACCTCGATGGCATCAGGATCAGGCCAGTCTGCATTGAGGATGGGGTTGTTGAACGTGGGCTTGCTGTCTGCGGAAGTCACTGGATCCTATCGGTGAGTGAGGGCCGGCTGGAAACTCTGCTGGCGGAGGGTCGGGTGAAGGTTCAAGAGCCTGCGCACCTGGGCGGGAGAATCCACCACCCCGTCCATCACGACGGCGTGAAGGGTCAGATTGAGCGGGTTGTGCCGGGAGACGGTCCTGCTGTTGTCCCAGGCGACGGCGGGGCCTGCCCCGAGATAACCTTCGGTCCGCAGGAACCAGGGAAGCGCCATTCCGGGATCCTGGGCCAGGATTACGCTCGCGCGCCTTCCCGCGACGATCGCGGCTACAGACAGCCAGGGTGAAAGGGAACCGTGGGCAAGACCGGTACCCGCTCCGGCTTCAGTCAGTACCAGTTCTGCGCGGGCATCCCGGGGGAAGCGCCAGAAGATGCCGCCATACCCGGCCCCGGGCCTTCCCTTGACCGCCGAGGAAGATACTTCCAGCACTTCCAGTCCGTCCGCAGGCCGGATGGTGGAGCTGATGCTCATGGCCCAGGCCCGCGGATCGCCGTGCCTCATCACCTGGATGCGGCGGCGCTCAACTGCCTGGATGTTGCCGCCGGCTCCGATCCAGTCCAGATTCTCACTGATGGAGTCCTTTCCGGAGTAGACGTCAGTGACCTCCTGCCGGCCATGATTTGCCAACAAGACAGCGCCGCCGGCTGGCGTGAAGGTTCGTCCGCCCCAGTAATTGGTGCCGCTCACGTCCGAGAAGGCGACTGAGATTCCCAGGTGATGCGAGTGGTCCGGAGGCTCGGAATCTGTGACCAAGGTGCCTGACAGGGTTTGAACCGGGTGCAGGAAGGGCCGCGGGGACTGCCTGCCGTCCAAGGCGCTTCCGCTCTGATAACGGAGAATTCCTGCACCGCCGACTCGAAGGTCCACGGCATTGCTGTGACGGTGGCCGGGGACCATTGCGGTTCCTTTCGTCCGGAAGTTCGTGGGTTGGATGAGACTAACCAATCGGAAACAAATAGGCAAGTACTCAGAAAGTTTCTTAGCCCGCGAATTTTCGAGCATGTGTTGACAGTCACAGTGGTTCCTTGCTAGAAATCGTTTACTGAGCCGAACTTCAGGGGAAGTGTCCGCACGTCGCAGGTCTTCCGGTCCGCGGGCTTACTAACGGAAACTTTCGCAAATGTTTTTCATCCCCCTACGAGCTTTCTACAGAACTTTCAAACCAGAGAGGTTGTCATTCGATGAAGATGACAGTGCAGCCCCACACCCGCAGAACCGTCCTAGCAGCAGCCGGGCTCACGCTCGGCCTGGCCCTGACCGGCTGCGCCGGCTCGGGAAACCCGGCTGGCCAGAACGGCACCGTGGAACTCAACTTCGTGTTCTGGGGTGATGCCAACCGAGCGAAGGTCACTGAAGCTGCCCTCCGCGTCTTTGAGGAGAAGAACCCCGGCATCAAGGTCAAGACCGAATATCAGGACAGCGGACCCTACGCGGACAAGCTGGCCACCCGCTTTGCGGGCGGGAACCCGCCGGACGTTCTCGCCATGGCGAACCGCAGCCTCCTCGAATACGCACAGCGCGGCGCTCTGGCGGACCTCAAGACCCTCCCGGAACTCAAGCTCGACGCCGTACCGGAGACGGTGCTCAGCCGTGGAACCGTCGATGGAAAGCTGTACGGACTGGCAACGGGGGTGACAACAATCGGCATGGTGGTCAACAAAACCATCACGGACCAGGCCGGGGTGGCCATACCTGACGACAAGACCTGGAGCTGGGAAGACTACGCCAAGTTTGCCAGCGAGGTGACGCAGAAGACTGGTGGAAAGGTTTACGGCGCAGGCTATGACGTGGCCACCGAAACCGGGCCGATCCTCCTCGCCCGTCAGCGTGGGGAAGACTTCTACACCAAGGACAACAAGCTCGGTGTCAGTGAGGAAACCATCCGTGACTGGTTCCAGTACAGTGTGGACCTCCGCAAAGCCGGGGGGTATCCGCCCGCAGGTTTCTTTGAGCAGATCGGTGGATCACCGGCCCAGTCTTATCTGGCAAAGGGGACCGTTGCCTCCCAGATCATCCCCATCAACAACTTCAAGGGTTACAACGAGGCCGTAGAAGGAGACCTGGTCCTCCTTCGCATTCCCGGAGAAACCACGGGTGAACGGCGGGGCTACTCTGCTGATCCCACCATGCTCTGGTCAGTCGCTGCAAAGTCCAAGCACCCCAAGGAAGCAGCCAAGCTGGTGGACTTCCTGACCAACGACAGCGACGGCGCGGCGCACACTCTCACCCAGCGCGGCGTGCCCATCAATCCCGACGTTGCTGAGTCCATCACGTCCAAGCTCAGCAAGGACGACAAGACGTTCGTTGACATGATGGCGGCCATCCAGGAGGACGAACTCCCCGAGGCCTACGTTTACCCCAAGGGCGCAAGCGTTGTTGCCGACACCCTCAAGCAGCTAACCACCGAGGTTGAATTCGGCCGGATCAGCCCGTCCGATGCTGCCAAGACCTTCCTTGAGAAGAGCAATGCAGCCATCAACAAGTAGCCCGGCCGTCCTCGCGATTGGAGCCTGACACCATGTCGGTCCTGACTAAACAGCCAAAGACCGTGCCGGCGGGTTCCATCGCGGACCTGCCGGGCCGGGGCTCCCGCAAGGTTTCTTCCCGGAAACGGCAGCGGTCCGGTTACCTGTTCCTGCTGCCGTGGTTCATCGGCATGCTGTTCACGGTGATCCCGTTCTTCGCTTCGCTGTACCTGGCCTTCACGGACTACAACCTCTTTAACCAGCCGTCCTGGGTGGGGCTGGCCAACTTTGAGGCCATGTTTGAGGACCCGAGGCTCTGGCAGTCGCTGAAGGTGACCTTCGTCTATACGTTCGTTTCAGTTCCCATCTCGCTGGCCGCGGCCCTGGCAGTGGCACTGGTGCTGAACCGCGGTATCAGGGGCCTGCCGATCTACCGCTCCGTTTACTACCTTCCCTCCCTCCTGGGTGGGAGTGTCGCGATCGTCATGCTGTGGCGGTACATCTTCGGCAATGACGGCATCGTTAATAGTTTCCTGGGGCTGTTCGGCATCCAGGGGCCCGCCTGGGTCACTGACCCCGAGTTCGCCCTGAGCACCCTGATAGTGCTCAACGTCTGGACCTTTGGCTCGCCCATGGTGATCTTCCTCGCCGGGCTCCGGCAGGTTCCGTCCATGTACTACGAGGCTGCGTCCATTGACGGAGCCTCGAAGTGGCGCCAGTTCCGGAGCATCACGATTCCGCTGATCAGTCCAATCATCTTCTTCAACCTGATCATGCAGCTCATCGGCTCGTTCCAGACCTTCACCCAGGGCTACGTCATGAGCGGCGGCACGGGCGGCCCGGCGGATTCCACCCTCTTCTACAACCTTTACCTGTACCAGAAGGGCTTCACCGAGTTCGAGATGGGTTATGCCTCGGCTATGGCGTGGGTGCTGCTGATGATCATCGCGATTTTCACCGCCATCAACTTCATCGCATCCAAGTTCTGGGTCTTCTACGACAATTAAGGCAACCGACATGGCTTTGCTAGATCTTCCCTTGAAGCGGTCACAAAAACAGCCGCAAAGGAACCCGTCCGTACCGGACGGGGAAACTGATGGAACCCCCGCCCAGCGGTTCACCAAACACCTCATCCTCTGTCTGGTGGGGCTGGTGATGCTCTATCCGCTGCTGTGGCTCATTTCCAGCTCGGTCAAGCCCAGCGAGGACATCTTCCGGCAACTGGGCTTGTGGCCGCAGAACTGGAACTTCGCAAACTATGCCGAGGGCTGGACTGCTCTCAACCAGCCTTTCCACGTGTACCTCTTTAACTCCCTGGTCATCGTGGTGCTGTCCATCGCGGGCAATATCTTCTCCTGCGCCTTGGCTGCCTACGCGTTCGCCAGAATGGAGTTCACCGGACGGAAGCTCTTCTTCGCCCTGATGCTGGGGACCCTGATGCTGCCCGGCCACGTCCTGCTGGTGCCGCAGTACATCATCTTTTCCCAGCTGGGCTGGCTGGACACGTACCTTCCCCTGGTGGTGCCGAACTTCATGGCCACCAACGCGTTCTTCATCTTCCTTATGGTCCAGTTCATGAAGTCCCTGCCAGTGGAGTTGGATGACGCTGCGCAGATAGATGGCTGCGGCCCCTTCCGCACCTTCATCAAGGTGATCCTGCCCTTGTGCGTCCCGGCCATGGCCACCACCGCGATCTTCACGTTCATCTCCACCTGGAACGAGTTTTTCGGACCGCTGATCTACATCCAGAACCAGGACCTGTACACCGTCCCGTTGGCTCTCCGGGCCTTCATGGACTCCGAAGGCCAGAGCATGTGGGGGCCCATGTTCGCCATGTCCGTGGTGTCCATCGCGCCGATCATCGGCTTCTTCATCGCCGGGCAGAAGTACCTCATCAGCGGCATCGCAACCACCGGCCTGAAGTGACGGCGTCGCCCATTCACTGACTTCCGGCGTCATCGCCGAACCAGCAAGTAATCACACACAAAGGAGTATGGGATGAAAGTTCTATCGATGTTTGGCGCCCTCGTGGCGGCGAGTCTGGTGGGAGGAGCGGCTGCAGTTCCGGCTCACGCCGTGCCATCCGATCACGTTGCCGGAGCTCAAGCGACCGGCACCAGAGACGACGGCCGGGCGCAGGCACTCTGGAAACAGGCGCCTGACGGCTTCGCTGCACTGCCTGGAAACGGACTCAGCGGCACCACGGGAGGACAGGCCGGCCGGGTGGTCAACGCCGAGACCTTCGAGGAACTGAAGAGCTACGCAGCGGCCGAAGAACCGCTGGTGATTCTGATTTCGGGCTCCATCAAACTTGATGCGTATTTCAAGATCCCTGTCGCGTCCAACAAGAGCTTCATCGGCGTGGGTGACAGTCCTGAGCTGGTCAATGGCGGCTTCAAGCTCATCAATGTTTCCAATGTCATCTTCCGGAACTTCACCATCAGGGATTCGTACATTCCCGGTGACTGGGACGGCAAGACGGGGGACCACGACGGCATCCAACTGGATACAAGCCACCACGTGTGGGTGGACCACATGGCTTTTGAGCGTTTGGGTGACGGCATGATCGACACGCGTAAGGACTCGGACTTCCTGACCTACTCCTGGAACGTTTTCGCGGACCATAATAAGGCTCTCGGGGTGGGCTGGACGAACAATGCAGTTACCCGGATGACCCTTCACCACAACTGGATCCGCAACACCGTCCAGCGCAACGCCAGCCTTGATAACACCGCCGCTGCCCACGTGTACAACAACTTTCTGGAGGACATCGGCCAGTACGGCATGATGGGCAGGAACGCGGCCAAAGTTGTGGTGGAGGGCAACTACTTCGACACCGTGGCTGACCCCATCGTCGCGAAAGACCCCGCGACCCAGGTGCTGAACCGCGACAACATCTTCAAGGGACAGACCTACGGGCGCAAGGACAACGTGGGCGCGGCGTTTGACCCGTCGTCGTTCTACCAGTACCAAAAGGACACGACGGCGGACGTCCCCCGGATAGTCTCTGAAGGCGCGGGCCCCCGGAACTCTGCCGCAAAAGTGTTCGGAGAAAATATCACCGTAGCCCTTGACGGTACGGGTGATTTCGGCAGCATCCAAGCCGCGATCGGAGCCATCCCGGACCACAACACCCTGGCACGGACCATCACGGTGAAACCCGGCGTCTACCGGGAGGTGGCCAACGTCTGGCCGGACCGCAGGAACGTCACCATCACCGGAGCCACAGGCAACCCGGCCGACGTCGTTCTCAGCTACAACACCGCCGCTGGCCAGCAGAAGTTCTTCGGTGGAACCTGGGGAGCCAAGGGCAGCCCCACCATGACAGTCGCCGCAGAGAACACCACGGTGAAAAACCTGACCGTCGAGAATACGTACGACGAAGCCGCCAACGGCTCCAGCCAGGCGCTCGCTGTCCGCTCGGTGGGCGACAGGGTCACGTTCGACAACACCCGCTTCCTTGGGAACCAGGACACGTACCTGGCAGACACCACCGGCCGCGACGCGACGGCTCGCACCTACCTGAAGAACTGCTACATCGAGGGCGACGTCGACTTTATTTACGGTCGAGGCACGGCCGTCCTGGACGGCTGCACTGTCCACTCCCTCGACCGGGGCAGCCCAACAAACAACGGCTACATCGTGGCCCCGAGCACCAAGAACTCAAACCCGTACGGACTCCTCATCATCAACAGCAGGCTGACCGGTGATGCCGCAGCCGGGACAGTAAGCCTGGGCCGGCCCTGGTTCGCCAGCAGCGATCCGGATGCCCACCCCCAGGCCGTCATCCGTGACTCGTGGCTGGGCCCACACATTGCGCAGCAGGGCTGGGCGGACATGAGCGGACACTCCTGGACGGAAGGCCGGTTCGGAGAACATAACAACAGCGGTCCGGGAGCCTGGCTCAATGCCTTCCACCCGCAGCTCGATGCCGCGGGAGCGCAGCGGTTCACCGTTGCCAACTACCTTGGCGACTGGGCGCCGTACGCAGGAACAGCGGCACTGACAGAGGCAGGGAACTGAGATGACGGTGCAAAGTCCCAAGGCCCAGGCAATTACTGTCCCTTCCCGCAGGGCCCTGCTGGCAACAGCCCTGCTCGGGGGAGGGCTGACGGCCACCACTTCCCTGCTCGCCGGGGGACCGGCCGCCGCAGCCAATGATGCCGCAGCCAATGACCTGTCCCGCGACGCCAGAGCCGCCAGGGAGGGGAACGGATACCTGGAGGCAGGCCTGCCCAACAGCAGCACCCTCGGCGGAACGGTCTGGCCGGATCAGCCCACGGGGTTCGCATCGCTCCCCGGGCTTGGACTGGACGGAACAACCGGGGGCGCCGGGGGAAACATTGTCCACGCCCGCACCCCTGCTGACCTGCGGACCTTCGCGAACGCAACAGAGGCTCTTGTGGTCATCCTGCACGGCAGCATCGCCTTCCCCGCCTACGAAAAGCTGCGGGTCCAATCGAACAAGTCCTTCCTTGGCGCTGGTTCTGACGCAGAAGTGGTGAATGCCGGTTTCAAGCTCATCAACATCGCCAACGTGATCTTCCGGAACTTCACAGTGCGCGATTCGTACATCCCGGGAGATTTCGAAGGAAAGCGGCCCGACAACGACCGTGACGGAATCCAGGTGGACACCTCGCACCATATCTGGGTGGACCACATGTATTTCACCCGGTTGGGGGACGGCTTGGTGGATACCCGCAAGGACTGCGATTTCGTGACATATTCATGGAACGTCTTTGCGGACCACAACAAGGCCGTCGGCGAAGGCTGGACGGAAAACGTCGTTACGCAGCTGACCTTCCACCACAACTGGATCAGGAACACGCATCAGCGCAATGCCAGTCTGGACAACGTGCTGGCCGGTCACGTTTACAACAACTATCTGCAGGACATTTCAAGCTACGGAATGCTGGGCCGCAACTCTGCCAGGCTCGTGGTCGAAGGGAACTTCTTCCAGGACGTCAGGAATCCGCTGAACATCCAGGACCCGGAAGGTGAACTGGCTGCCTCGGGAAACATTTTCGAGGACTGCGCAGGGGTGAACAGTCCTTCCCGCGGGACTGCTTTCGATCCCGCGGCGCGTTACGAGTACAGGCTTGACCCTGCCGAGGCCGTCCCCGCCCTCGTCGGCAGGTTCGCCGGTCCACGGGGAGGGACCGTTACGCTTCCCGCCGAGGTCATCACTGTTGCCTTGGACGGCTCGGGTGACTACGGGAGCATCCGTGCAGCGGTGGGGGCCATCCCTTCCGGTTATACCCGGCCGGTCACCATCCGGCTCGATCCCGGGGTCTACGACGAGCCTGTGGTCATCTGGCAGGACCGTAGCGGCATCACGCTGGAGGGCAGTACAGGCAACGCCGCGGACGTCGTGCTTACCTTCAAAGAGGGGATCACCCTTCTGGTCGCGGGAGATGGGACCGCAGTGCGGCACCTGACCGTCACGTCGGGAAAAACCCAATCCGGATTCGTGGTGCTGACCACCGGTAAGGACGTCTCCTATGAGAACGTAACCGTGCTGAACGGGCGTCACGGATAGGGGCTCTGCCGATAGGGCATGCCTCCGGGCCGGCTCGATGGTTCCCTCCGTCGAGCCGGCCCGTTAGCATGAGCGCATGGACGCAACCCTGGTTCGACCCCGGAATGGCAAGATCATCGCAGGTGTCTGTGCAGCACTCTCTGCACGGTTCGGCATCCCCAAATTCATCGTCCGCCTGGCCTTTGTGATCTTCGGCCTGGTGGGTGTGGGGGAGCTGGTTTACATAGCCCTGTGGATACTGATCCCCAAGGCCTGATTCCACGGAAAGCCGGCCAGCATGCAGGCTCACACCCCCGGGCATTGTGTGCTGCAAAAGCTACGCCCATAGGGAACTTTTGGTCTTCACCGTGCGTGAATTACTCCGTACGGTGTATAGCTAGTAGCTGAAGCAGTACCTCACGCGCGCGCAATTGCGCCGTGCAGCACTACCAGGAGGGACGGGGCGAGCCCCGAACAAATGAAAGCTAAGAGTTTCTTCAAGGGTCCGGGAATTTGGATCATTGTTGTTGTCGCAATGCTCCTGCTGGCCTTTGCCACCCTCGCCCCCGGCGGTGCCTCACGAATAGACACAGACAAGGGCCTTGAGCTGCTTTCGCAGAACGGCCAGGTGGAACAGGCAAAGATTTTCGACGCCGAGAACCGCGTGGACCTGACGCTCAAGGACAACCTGACCATTGACGGACAGGACAAGGGCAAGAGCGTCCAGTTCTTCTTCGTCAACGCCAGGGCCGACGACGTCGTCAAGGCAGTCACCGACGCCAAGCCAGCCAACGGCTACACGGACCAGCCGATCGAGAGCAACTGGTTCTCAGGCCTGTTCTCCCTCCTCGTCCCGGTAATTCTCCTCGGCCTCCTCTTCTGGTTCCTGTTGTCCCGTATGCAGGGCGGCGGCTCCAAGATCATGCAGTTCGGCAAGTCCAAGGCAAAAATGGTCAGCAAGGACATGCCACAGGTGACCTTCATCGACGTCGCCGGCGCTGACGAAGCTGTTGAGGAGCTCCAGGAAATCAAGGAGTTCCTCCAGGAGCCTGCCAAGTTCCAGGCTGTGGGCGCCAAGATCCCTAAGGGTGTCCTCCTGTACGGCCCTCCCGGTACCGGTAAAACCCTGCTGGCCCGTGCAGTGGCAGGCGAAGCCGGAGTGCCGTTCTTCTCCATTTCCGGCTCGGACTTCGTTGAAATGTTCGTCGGTGTGGGTGCGTCCCGTGTCCGCGACCTCTTCGAGCAGGCCAAGGCCAACTCACCGGCAATCATCTTTGTTGACGAGATCGACGCCGTCGGCCGCCACCGCGGTGCCGGCATCGGCGGCGGCAATGACGAACGCGAGCAGACCCTTAACCAGTTGCTGGTTGAAATGGACGGCTTCGACGTCAAGACCAACGTCATCCTGATCGCGGCCACCAACCGTCCCGACGTTCTGGACCCCGCGCTCCTGCGCCCGGGCCGCTTCGACCGGCAGATCTCCGTTGAGGCTCCGGACCTTGTTGGCCGCGACCAGATCCTCCAGGTTCACGCCAAGGGCAAGCCGATGGCGCCCGGCGTCGACCTTAAGGCTGTGGCCAAGAAGACCCCCGGCTACACCGGTGCTGACCTCGCCAACGTTCTGAACGAGGCCGCCCTGCTCACAGCCAGGTCCAACGCCAACCTGATTGACGACCGCGCCCTGGATGAAGCCATTGACCGCGTCATGGCCGGGCCGCAGAAGCGCAGCCGCGTCATGAAGGAGCACGAGCGCAAGATCACCGCTTACCACGAAGGCGGACACGCCCTCGTTGCCGCAGCTCTGCGGAACTCGGCACCGGTCACGAAGATCACCATCCTGCCGCGTGGCCGGGCCCTTGGATACACCATGGTGGTTCCGGACAACGACAAGTACTCGGTGACCCGCAACGAGCTGCTGGACCAGATGGCCTATGCCATGGGCGGCCGCGTCGCTGAGGAAATTGTCTTCCACGATCCCTCCACCGGGGCTTCGAACGACATCGAGAAGGCCACGTCCACGGCCCGCAAGATGGTCACGGAGTTCGGCATGAGTGAACGCGTGGGTGCGGTGCGCCTGGGCCAGGGTGGCGGCGAGCCGTTCCTGGGCCGGGATGCCGGGCATGAGCGTAACTACTCGGACCAGATCGCGTACATCGTCGATGAGGAAGTCAGGCGTCTGATCGATCAGGCCCATGACGAGGCTTACGCCATCCTCACGGAAAACCGGGATGTCCTGGACTACCTGGCTCTTGAACTGCTGGAACGGGAAACCCTGAACCAGGCCGAAATTGCCGATATTTTCCGTGACATCCGCAAGCGTGATTTCCGCGAGGTCTGGCTGTCCAAGGAGTCGCGTCCGGTGCAAAAGGCAGGCCCTGTTGAGTCGCGCCTGGAGAAAGCTGAGCGTGAAGCCCAGGAGGAGGCCACGGAGGCCCGCATGGATGAGCCACTGGACGCCCAGCCTCCGCATCCGCAGGGTGTGGCAGGCCAGGAGGTCTTTGGGGGCAGCACCGACGTCGGGCCTGATGTACCCGGCCACGGCTAAACTCGTCTTGTGAACCACTACGACCATGACGACCTCACCGAGGTCGGTTACCTTTCTGCTGCCGAGAATCCTGCGGGACACCGGGGCATCAAAGTTGACCGGCCACGGATCGAAGCCGCTGTCCGGGAGATCCTGCTCGCCATAGGCGAGGACCCGGACCGCGGTGGGCTGCAGGACACCCCCAAGCGGGTCGCCAAGGCCTACTCCGAGATGTTTGCCGGCCTGCATCACGACCCCGCAGAGATCCTGTCCACCACCTTCGACCTCGATCATGAGGAGCTGGTGCTGGTTAAGGACATCCCGTTCTACTCAACCTGCGAGCACCACCTGGTGCCGTTCCACGGGGTGGCCCACGTTGGTTACATCCCCTCGCACGACGGTAAAGTGACAGGCTTGAGTAAGCTGGCCAGGCTCGTGGACATGTTCGCCAAGCGTCCGCAGGTTCAGGAACGCCTCACCACCCAGATTGTTGAGGCCCTGGTCACCCACCTCAAACCACGGGGAGCGATCGTCGTCGTCGAATGTGAACACCTGTGCATGTCAATGCGCGGCATCCGCAAGCCAGGTGCCAAAACCGTCACCAGTGCGGTACGGGGGCAACTGCATGACCCGGCAACCCGCGCCGAAGCAATGAGCCTCATCATCGGAAGGTAACAACAGACTATGGACTCCCTAGCTGCAGCACCTGGAACCGGACCCGCAACATCTCCGCTGCCTATACTCCGCAAACCGCGGCCGGCCGCAACATTGGATGGCCTGCCCACTGACCGCACCCTTGTAATGGGGATCCTGAACGTCACCCCTGATTCCTTCAGCGACGGCGGGAAGAACGCCACTCCGGACACCGCTATCGCCGCTGGCCTAAGGATGTTCTACGCCGGAGCGGACATCATCGACGTCGGGGGCGAGTCCACCAGGCCAGGAGCCGAGGACGTCAGCCCTGAAGAAGAACAGCGCCGCGTACTGCCCGTGATCGCCGCTCTGGTCAAGGCCGGAGCCTTGGTCAGCATCGACACTATCCACACCTCGACGGCGGCCGCAGCTGTGGACGCCGGCGCTGCCATCATCAATGACGTCTCCGGACTCAGCATCGAACCGGGCATGGCCGAACTCGTGGCCGCCAGCAAGGTTCCCTACGTGCTGACCCACCGCCGCGGCGACGCCCGCACCATGAACTCCCTCACGGAGTATTCGAATGTGGCCGAGGACGTCGTGGCAGAACTGACCGGTGTCCGCGACAAGCTGTATGCGGCAGGCGTGGCACCCGGGCAGATCATTCTGGATCCGGGGATCGGCTTCTCCAAGACCGACGAACAGAACTGGGAACTGCTGCGGAACCTGGATTTGCTGGAGGCCTTGGGCCACCGGGTCCTGGTGGGGGCATCGCGCAAGCGCTTCCTCGGCACGCTCCTCACGGTGGCCGGCAAGTCCGCTGCCCCCGACGAGCGTGATGCGGCAACAGCAGCCATCACCGCCATCTGCGCTGCCCGTGGCGCCTGGGCCGTCCGCGTCCACGACGTCGGCCCCAGCCTCGACGCCGTCAAGGTTGCTGCCCGCCTGGCTCAAGCACGCGTCAGTATCTGACGCACCACCAACCGACAAGGGGAAGGCTGGATGGACAAGATCACGTTGAGCGGCGTTACCGCTATGGGGAATCACGGAGTGTTCGACTTCGAGCGCCGTGACGGCCAGCCGTTCATTGTTGATGCCGTGCTGCACCTGGACTTCGCCAAGGCGGCCGCCTCGGACGACGTCTCAGATACTGCGCACTACGGCGAGGTGGCCGGCCGGATCAGGAAGTGGATCACCGGCGAACCGGTAAACCTCATCGAGGCGCTTGCCGTGCGTATTGCTGAGGACCTGCTGCAGGAGTTTCCCCTGTCCGCCGTCGATATCACTGTCCACAAACCGCAGGCGCCCATCGACGTCGAGTTCGGTGACGTCTCTGTCAGCGTCCATCGGGAGCGAGAATGAGTTTGCGGGCAACACTGCCGTACACGCACGCCGTCCTGGCGCTTGGCAGCAATTTGGGGGAGCGGAACGACACCCTCTCCAGCGCGGTCGCGGATCTGGTGGACAGGCCGGAAGTGCGGCTGCTCGCAGTCTCGCCCGTCATGCAGACGAAGCCGGTCGGCGGACCGCAGGACCAGCCGGACTTCCTGAACATGGTGATGTCCGTGGAGACCACGCTGAGCCCTATGGAACTGCTCCGGCACTGCCAAGCGGTGGAAAACAAGCACCTTCGTGTTCGTGACGTGAGGTGGGGGCCGCGGACCCTGGACGTGGACGTCATTGTTTACGGCGATGTGGTGAGCTCCGATCCCGAACTTACACTTCCGCATCCCCGGGCAGCAGAGCGCGCCTTCGTGCTCTATCCCTGGTCGCTGATCGAGCCAATGGCGGAACTCAACGGAGAGCGGGTGGGCGTGCTTGCGGCCAAGGCCCAGGACCTTTCCGGACTCCGGCCCTTCGATGGCTTCGGCGACTTCAACGGTCTCCCTACTGCCGGGGCGGTGTAGCACGTGAAACCCATCAACCCACTGCTGCTCCTCGGTATCGGCCTGGTCCTCGCCGTTGCCGGCTGGCTCGGCACCCTGCTGGCCAACCGCTTCAGTTTCGCCACTCCGGTGCTGCCCCTTACCGCCCTGGTCACCATGGGCGTGATCGTGGCCCTCACCCTGGTACTGGGAATCCGCGTACTTCGCTGGCGCAACAGCACTAAGAAGAAAATCATGCTTGACCCCATCCTGGCTGCCCGCACCCTGGTGCTGGCCCAGGCCAGTGCCTACGCCGGGACCGTGCTTCTTGGCTGGCATGCAGGCATCATCCTGGACCAGTTGCGGGTGTGGAGCCTGCGCAGCGATCAAGGCGTCACCTGGCTCGCGATCGCCATGGCGGCAGGAGGCTTGGTCATGATCATCGTGGGGCTCCTCGTGGAGCGGTTCTGCCGGATTCCGCCCGAGGACGGCGACGGCGATGGCACTACTAAACTCCCGGGACATGCCCGTGGAGAAGCGAAGGGGGAGGGCGGCTATGCCTACCAAGGCGATTGATCCTCCCGGCGTCACATGGCTGCGCGTCTCACCAAAGTACGTGACGGCCCGCCTCGTGGAATGGGCCATCGGCAACCTGATTGCCGTCGTCGTCCTGTCCCTGCCCCTGAGCTTTGTGCTTCTGGGCTGGTGGACCTGGCCGCCGCTGTGGCTTGCTGTGACAGTACCGTCACTGATGGTGGTTCTTGCGTTATGGCGGCTCGTACTGATTCCCCGGCAAGTGCGCGCCATCGGCTACGCCGAGCGCGACGATGACCTCCTGATCCGCGGCGGCATCTTCTTTCAACGCGTAATGGTGGTTCCCTATGGACGCATGCAATACGTGGACATTGGCGTTGGCCCGCTGGAGCGCTGGCTGGGCCTGTGCACTTTGAAGCTGCACACAGCTTCCGCCGGAACCAACGCCCAGATTCCCGGCCTTCCCGAGAGCGAAGGCGCCCGCTTGCGCGAGCAGCTTTCCGCCCGCGGTGAAGCCAGGCTGGCAGGACTGTGACGGTGAAGGCCGCCGGGGATGCCGGTGCGGCCGGATTTCCCCCCGATGATGCCGACGGCGAATGGCTCCGGGTCCATCCGGCGTCGCCGTTTGTGCGGGGCTGGATAGCCCTCGCGGCAATCGGCTACTTCTTCGGCCGGGACATTTTCGAGCGGATGATCCAAGGGGGGCCGCTCATCGACGACCGGATGGCGGGCCGTGCACCCTGGCTTCTTGCCGCTGGCGGAGCCATCCTGATTCTGGCCATTTTCGGCTTCATCATGACCTGGTACTTCACCCGGTATCAGGTGGCCGAGGGGTATGTGCGGGTCAAGACCGGTTTCCTGTTCCGCCAACACCGCCAGGCCCGCCTGGACCGGGTGCAGGCCATCGACATCGTCCAGCCGTTGCTGGCGCGGATCTTTGGCCTCGCGGAGCTGCGGTTCGAAGTGGCCGACGCGGGGGAGTCAGCAGTCCGGCTCGCTTTCCTGCGGATGGACGATGCCCGCCAGCTGCGGGCCACCATTCTCGCGCGCGCCGCGGGAGTCCAGGCCGATCCCGAGAGCCCGGACGCTGCCGTGCAGGAAGCGCCGGAGCAGGCTGTATTGTCGGTGCCGCCGTCGAGGCTTGTGGGTTCCCTGCTCCTGAGCGAACAGAGTGTCTTTGTGCTGTTGGGGGCGGTTGGCTCGGTGCTGCTCTCGGTCCTCACCGGCAACGGCGGATTCTTCCTGTACCTGATCCCGGCCGCCTTGGGCCTCGCTGCCGCTTATTGGTCCTCCTTCAACAAGGGTTGGAACTTCACCGCAGCTATCTCCCCGGACGGTATCCGGCTGCGGTACGGCTTGCTGGATACCCAGGCGCAGACCCTTCCCCCGGGCAGGATCCAGGCGCTCAGGGTGTCTCAGCCACCCATTTGGCGGATCTTCGGCTGGTACCGGATGCAGGTGAACGTTGCCGGCTACGGCGCTGCCGCCGGAAACGGCGAAGGCGGCTCGCGGACCACCCTCCTGCCGGTGGGAACGCTGGCGGACGTGATGACCATGATGTCCCTGGTCCTGCCGGACCCCGGAACCCCTGATGCTGCCGGCGTCTTCACCGCGGGCATCAACGGCACCGGGAACGACGGCGGCTTCGTCACCACGCCTGCGCGTGCCCGCCTCCTAGCGCCCCTGGCCTGGCGCCGTAACGGCTATGTGGCAACTAAAACCGCCTTGCTGCTCCGTTCCGGCCGGTGGTGGCGGCAGCTCGTGGTGGTACCGCACCAACGAACACAGTCCATGGCCCTCCACCAGGGGCCGCTCGCGAGGCGGTTCCGAGTCGCGGATCTGGTCCTGCACACCACCTCAGGCCCGGTTGTGCCCAGGCTCATTCAGGCGGACATCGACGAGGCCAGGGTCCTGTTCCAGGAACAGGCGGCTCGGGCACGGGCCGCCAGGAAGCGCCAGACCAGCGAACAATGGCTGGCCCAGGTTGCCCCGGAAACTCCAGCCGCTGAGCCCCCTGCCTCCGGCGAACCTCCCGCTGCCGGCGAACCTCCCGCTGCCCGCGAACCTCTAGCCCCCCGCGAACCTCTAGCCCCCAGTCAGGACGGTCCCCAGAATGGCTAAGCCCGGACGCCTTGGTGTTGGAATCATTGGCGCGGGAAAGGTGGGCGCAGTCCTCGGTGCGGCGCTGCGCGCCGCTGAACACGCCGTCGTCGGGGTTTCCGCAGTATCAGATGCAAGCCGTGAGCGTGCCGAAACACTGTTGCCCCGTGTCCCCGTCCTTGAGGTTCAAGAGATCGTGGAGCGTTCGGAACTGGTGCTTTTGGCCGTTCCGGACGATGCTCTGGGTTCCTTGGTGGACGGGCTCGGAAAGCTTGGCGCCTGGCAGCCCGGGCAGCTCGTGGCACACACATCGGGCCGCTTCGGAGTGGGAATCCTCCGCCCGGTGCGGGCCGCCGGTGCCATACCGCTCGCATTGCACCCAGCAATGACGTTTACCGGCATGAGCCTGGACCTTACCCGTCTGCTGGACTGCACCTTCGGCGTCACGGCGGATGCAGCCATGCTGCCCATCGCGCAGGCACTTGTGGTGGAGATGGGTGCTGAGCCTGTGGCCATCGCGGAGGCCGACCGGACGCTCTATCACGCGGCTCTGGCACATGGCTCGAACCATCTGGTGACCCTTGTTGCCCAGTCCTCACAGCTGCTCCGGGAAATAGGAGTGGAGTCACCTGAACGCATGCTCGGACCGCTGCTGCGCGCCACTTTGGAGAACGCCCTGGCTTCCGGTGAATCGGCGCTGACCGGCCCGGTAGCCCGCGGTGATGCGGGAACCGTTACGGCCCACGCTGAGGCTTTGAAGGAACACGACGGCGGCGTCGGCGGGGACATTCTGGCCGCGTACCTTGCCATGGCCCGGGCAACCGCGGGACGCGCAGCCAGCCGCGGCCTGTTGAAAGAAGATCAGTTTGCGGAGATGAAGCGTGCCCTTGGTGACGGAACCCAGCCGCCGGAAGGACCATAAGTGCCGATCAAACTAGTCACCACTGCGGCCGCTCTTCGCGCGGAAAGCGCCCGGCTGCTGACAGCAAAACAGGGCAGCTCGCAGGGACTGGTGCCAACGATGGGAGCCTTGCACGAGGGACACGCCCAACTTGCCCGTACCGCCGTCGAACAGAACGACGTCACCGTGGTCAGTATCTTCGTGAATCCGCTCCAGTTCGGCGAAGCAACCGACCTGGAGCGCTACCCGCGTACGCTTGACGCCGATCTGGAACTCCTCGAAGGCCAAGGCGTTGATCTCGTGTTCGCGCCGAATGTTGAGGAGGTTTATCCCGGCGGGGAACCCATGGTGCGGATTACCTCTGGCAAGCTGGCCGAGAAATGGGAGGGCGCCTCCAGGCCTGGGCACTTTGATGGAGCCCTTACCGTGGTGGCCAAACTGCTCCATTTCGGCATCCCCGGGGCCTGCGGAAACAACGGGGTGCCGCCGCGCTACCGGGCATACTTCGGCCAGAAGGACGCCCAGCAGCTGACCCTGGTTCAGCGGATGGTGGCTGACCTGAACTTTCCCGTGGAAATCGTCCCCGTCCCCACAGTGCGGGCCAGCGACGGCCTGGCCCTGTCCAGCCGGAACCGATTCCTTTCCGCGGAAGAACGCCAGGCAGCGCTGGTACTGTCCCGCGCGCTACGGCTGGTCGAGGAGCGCGCCATTGCCCACCAGCCACTGGATCTCGATTCCGCAGTGGAGCTTGTGGAGTCGCAGCCGCTCGTACAACTGGACTACTTCGAGGTTGTGGATCCGGCTACTTTGGAGCCCCTCGCCGAGAACTGCCGGGAGACGCCATTCCGCGGTGAGGGCTTGGCAATCATCGCCGCGCGGGTGGGTCCGGTCCGCCTGATCGACAACATACCGCTGAGTTCCTGACCTTCCCGCCCGGCTCGCTAAAAAGGAGCCGCCAATTCCGGAAGAGTTTTTCTCACGGATTTTCCCTCACGGGGGAATGAGTCCGCAGGCTAGACTGTTGCAATCTGCAGCGACGATGCTCGCCGGATCTCACGCGACACTTCCTGGGGGAACCTTCATGTCCACAGACCTTACTTCGAACGCGGGCGATAACGTGCAAAGCGATTCTCAACAACCTCGGTCCAATACCGCAGTTGCTGACACTGCCGTTACAGCCGGCCAAGCCGCTGCTTCTGTTTCAGCCGGTTCTACCGCTCCACATGGTGCCGCCACTTCGCCTGCCAAAATGTCGCGCGAATCCGTCACGATCATTACCACCCTGCTCGTGGCCACCTTCGTGGTGATCCTGAACGAGACCATCATGAACGTTGCCCTGCAGCGCCTCATGGTGGATCTGCGGGTTGACGCCCCCACGGTGCAGTGGCTTTCCACAGGCTTTATGCTCACCATGGCAGTGGTTATCCCCACCACCGGCTTCATCCTCCAGCGACTCTCAACCCGCGCGGTCTTCATGCTCGCAATGGGCCTCTTCTCGAGCGGCACACTCTTGGCCGCACTGGCACCAGGCTTCGTGGTTCTGCTTTTCGGGAGAATCATCCAGGCTGGAGGCACGGCCATCATGCTTCCCCTCCTGATGACCACCATCCTCACTTTGGTGCCGTTGCAGCGCCGTGGTGCTGTGATGGGCAATGTAAGCATCGCCATCTCGGTGGCACCGGCGCTGGGCCCCACAGTTTCTGGCTTCATCCTTGAGCACTTCTCCTGGCGCTTCATGTTCGTGTTTGTGCTGCCCATTGCCCTGGCCGCTTTTGCCATCGGCGCAAAGTACTTGACCAACATTGGCGAGAAGGAGAAGAACCGGCTTGATTTCCTGTCGGTGCTGCTGACCATCCCGGCATTCGGGGGATTGGTGTATGGCCTGAGCCAGATCGGCGGCGGTCATGGCGGCCAGGCCGGGCCGGGCGCTGCTGCCATTGCCGCCCTGGTGATTGGCGTGGTGAGCCTGCTGGCATTTGTGCTCCGGCAATTGCAGTTGCAGAAATCCGACGCTCCGCTGCTGGATCTCCGGGCCTTCAACTTCCGGATGTTCACCGTCTCCGTCCTGCTGCTGGTAGTGGCAATGATCGCGCTGTTTGGCGCCGTCATTCTCCTGCCGCTTTACCTGCAGGAGATCCGCGGGCTTAAGTCGTTGGAGACCGGGCTGGCGTTGTTGCCGGGCGGACTTGCCATGGGACTCCTGGGTCCGTTCATTGGCAGGCTCTTTGACAAGGTGGGGCCGCTGCCGCTTACGGTCACCGGCTCGATCATGATGGTGCTAGCCCTGTGGCAGTTCTCGATGCTGAATGCGGAATCGCCCGTGGCATGGATCGTTGCACTGCACGTCAGCCTCAGCCTTGGCCTTGCGCTCCTGTTCACGCCTGCGTTCACAACGGGCCTCAACCCGCTGCCCCCGCATCTGTATTCGCACGGCTCGGCCATCATGAGCACGCTCCAGCAAGTTGCCGGAGCTGCCGGCACTGCTTTGCTGGTGTCCGTTTTCGCAGCGGTATCCCTCGGCTCAGGAGTGGTGGCGGGAATGCAGGCAGCTTTCCTGACGGCCGCCGCGCTGGCCGTGGTCGCCGTCGTACTGTCCCTGATGATGCGGAAGACGGCCGGCGCAGAAGGTGCCCACGGACACTAGGCCACCAAGTCTCGGCCCCTGAGAGCGGAGCCCGGCCGAATTGCGTAACTTTTCTGCAGAGTGGCCGCTTGTTGGTCGGAATTCCGCTAGACAACGCTGTTTATGCAGGGCGCACACTGCAAAGTTACGCAATTCCGGCGGGATCTGAGTATTAGCCCGAGAAGAAGTCGCTCAGTTCAGTGATGAGCTTGTCCGGGGCTCTGTTGACCCCGTCGTGGCCGTAGCCGGGCAGGATGGTGTAGCTCGAACCCGACAGCACATCGTGGATCTGCCCGCAGGCGACGCCGAAGTAGGCCGGGCTCTTTTCGCCCACCACAATGAGCGTTTCAAGCGGCAATTCCAGGAAGGGCTCTGCCGGCATGTCGGCGGCGATGATGGCCTTTATTTCGCGGACTCCGGTCTTCATCAGTTCCCGGTTCTGCTTGCCCAGAGGGGTTGCGGCTGTCAGCTTGTTTGCCAGCGTCAGCATGCTGAGCGGCATCCTGGCGAAGGTGCCGCCCGTCTCCATCCCCCTGATCATGACGGCGAGGGCGCGGTCGTCGTCTCCGGCCGCCGTCGCCCGTTCATATTCCCCGGTCCAGTCAGCCTTGACGCTGTGGTTGACGGAAACGGCAGGGTCATAGACCGCCAGCCGCTCTACGGGGAGCGACCGGGCAGCGTGAAGCGCAACGGCGCCGCCGAAGCTGTGCCCGAAGACGTCAGTGCTGGAGGTGTGCTTCATTACCGCGTCCAGGTCCCGGATGTCAGTGTCCAGGGTGTAGTCCTCCGGCTGGGGTGACGATTGCCCGCGGCCACGGCGGTTGAAGGTATGCACCGGGCGCCCCAGGGATGCACTGAGTTTCTGGGCGAAGCGGGTGTAATCGGCCGCAGTGACCATCGAGGGGTGCACTACGACGACGCCCGAACCGGCCGCCGCCAATTCGGCTCCCGTGCTGAAGAGCTCGAGGGTGCCGCCGTCGGGGGTTGTGATGTTCTCGCGGGTCATGATCCGAGCCTAACTGAGGCCGCCGCACCCGTGCACAAAACGCGTGACCTCGGTGGGGATTACAGCGGTGCGTTACGAACGGACCTATGAGGGGAAGGCTGCGCCGGAATTCGACGGTAAACTTGGGGATTGTGACTTCCCAAAACAACCCCGCCCCCAACAACGCCGCCCAGCCTGCCGACGCCAGCGAACAGATGCGCATCCGCATGGAAAAGCGCGCCAAGCTGATTGAGCGCGGCGTGGAGGCGTACCCGGTGGGCGTGGAGCGCACACACTCCCTCAGCGAGATCAGGGAAAAGTACGCCCATCTTCAGGCGGACGACACCACAGGGGACGTCGTAGGAGTCACCGGCCGGGTGGTTTTTGTCCGGAACACCGGAAAGCTCTGCTTTGCCACGCTGCAGGAAGGTGGCGTGGACGGTACTGCCACCAGGCTGCAGGCCATGCTCAGCCTCGCCAACGTCGGGGAGGAAGCCCTGGCCGAATGGAAGGCTCTGGTGGACCTCGGCGACCACGTCTTCATCAAGGGCGAAGTCATCTCTTCCCGCCGCGGCGAATTGTCTGTCATGGCCGAGTCCTGGTCCATGGCCTCGAAGTCCTTGCGGCCACTGCCTGTCCTGCATGCCGACCTCAATGAGGAAACCCGTGTCCGGCAGCGCTATGTGGACCTCATGGTCCGTGACGAGGCCCGCGAAATGGTCTACACCCGTGCAGCCATCACCCGGTCCATCAGGGAAAGCCTGCACCGCCGCAACTATGTTGAGGTGGAGACCCCCATGCTGCAACTGGTGCATGGCGGCGCCACTGCCCGCCCGTTCGAGACCCACATGAACGCGTTCGACCAGAAAATGACCCTGCGCATCGCCACCGAGCTCTACCTCAAGCGCGCAGTCGTTGGCGGCATCGACCGTGTGTATGACATGGGCCGCGTCTTCCGCAACGAAGGCGTCGATTCCACCCACAGCCCCGAGTTCACCACTCTGGAGGCCTACGAAGCCTGGGCTGACCAGTTTGTCATGGCCGACCGCATCAAGGAGATCATCCTCGACGCCGCTGACGCAGCCGGTGTGGGACGGGTCATCCAGACCCCGGCAGGAGAGGTTAACCTCGACGGCGACTGGGCCTGGCTCTCGGTTTACCCTGGCCTCTCCGAGGCCGTGGGCCAGGAAGTCACTCCTGAAACGCCCCTTACGGAACTGCAGGCGCTCGCGAAACAGCATGAGGTCAAGTTCGACACCGCCTGGGACGCAGAAAAGCTGGCGGTTGAACTCTTCGGCGAAATTGTGGAGCCAACCCTGCTTAACCCGACGTTTGTCTACGATTACCCGCCGTCAGCACAACCGCTGGCCCGTCAGCACCGTGATAACCCCAGGCTGATCGAAGCGTGGGACCTGATCATCGGCGGCATGGAACGCGGAACGGCGTTCTCCGAGCTCATCGATCCCGTGATCCAGCGTGAGCGGCTCACGGAACAGTCCCGCCGCGCGGCAGCGGGCGACGACGAGGCCATGCAGCTGGACGAGGACTTCCTCCGCGCCCTTGAATACGGTGCGCCGCCCATGGGTGGCCTCGGCCTGGGAATTGACCGTCTGGTGATGCTCTTCACCGGAGCCGGTATCCGCGAGACCATTCTCTTCCCGCTCCTGAAGCCGGAAGGCCACTAGGCCATGGAGTACGTGGCCGTATTGCTTCCATCCGTTGTGGTGGGCCTCCTCTTCTGGTTCGCCATGAAATCCATTTTTAACGCGGACAAGGCTGAGCGGCAGGCTGAGGCCCGTGCCCAGGCCGAAGCGGAGGCCATTGCGGCTGATCCCAAGCGGGAAGATCCCTCTGCCGGAACCGGAACTAACGCTTAGTTCCCTTCTGCCCTGAATGTCTTCAATGATGGTTGGGCAAAACAAATGTCGCTCCTTGGGCGTGCGCTTTCCACAGGAACCTTTTTCTGTTTTGACGCGTTGCCATAAAGCGAGGGATACTTTATTTGTTACATCCTGCTTTTCTGAATACCCGTCCTTTCCAAAAGAGAGAATTTCCATGGCACAGAAAGTAAAAATCATCCTCGTGGATGATCTGGATGGGGGAACCGCGGACGAAACTGTCCGTTTTGGTCTTGATGGCGTCAGCTACGAAATTGACCTGTCATCAGACAATGCGTCGGAACTGCGCTCCGCACTGGAGCGCTTTATTTCCAGCGCCCGCAAGACGTCCACCGGCCGCGCAACGCGCACAAAGGTCTCAACCGGCCGCAATCAGGACTCTGCACAGATCCGTCAGTGGGCTCGGGAGAACGGTTATGCGGTTAACAGCCGCGGCCGTATCCAAGCCGAAATTCAGGAAGCGTACCAAAGGGCCAATTCCTAGAGTTGAAGTATCTATGCGTTGCAAAAGTCGGAGCCCCCGCCACCTGGCGGGGGCTCCGACTTTTTTGCTGCCTTAACCGTCCATCCCGCATTTTCCGCCACAGTTTTTCTGGCTGAACGCGCGCCCACCGGACTTTATCCGGAAAAGGCGAGAGTTTGAACCTTCGCCCACTCATTCCAAAAGTCAAGGGGCTTTCCCGCCCGAACGTAGCAGAGCAGATAATGCCCCGCGCAGCACTTCCTGGGCCCCCTGCCGGTTCAGGCCCGGCTCCCGCTGAACGAGCTGCCGCCAGCCCGATTGTTTGCCCTGATCCACGGCAAAGTTGCTTCCGGGTTTCCCCCGTGGCGAACAAGCTCCAAAAGTCGGGCTCCTCCACGTAGCATCAAAGTACGTCGTAGCTAGGAGTGTGGCGAAATGTTTGAGCGATTTACGGACCGTGCCCGTCGCGTAGTTGTGCTTGCCCAAGAAGAGGCACGCATGCTGAACCACAATTACATTGGTACCGAACACATCCTCTTGGGTCTGATCCATGAGGGTGAGGGCGTTGCCGCCAAAGCTCTTGAGTCCTTGAGCATTTCGCTCGACGGCGTACGGGAGCAGGTGCAGGAGATCATCGGACAGGGCCAGCAGGCCCCTTCCGGCCACATCCCCTTCACGCCTCGTGCCAAGAAGGTACTGGAGCTGTCCCTGCGTGAAGCACTGCAGCTGGGCCACAATTACATCGGGACTGAGCACATCCTCCTGGGACTCATCCGCGAGGGTGAAGGTGTTGCGGCCCAGGTGCTGGTCAAGCTCGGTGCTGACCTGAACCGTGTCCGCCAGCAGGTAATCCAGCTTCTCTCGGGCTACCAGGGCAAAGAGACCACCGGTGCCGGTGTTGGCCCGGGCCAGGCTGAAGGCACCCCGGCTGGCTCCGTTGTACTGGACCAGTTCGGCCGGAACCTGACGCAGGCCGCCCGCGAGAACAAGCTTGACCCTGTGATCGGGCGCGAACAGGAAATGGAACGCGTCATGCAGGTCCTTTCCCGCCGCACCAAGAACAACCCTGTGCTGATCGGTGAACCGGGCGTCGGCAAGACCGCCGTCGTCGAGGGCCTGGCGCAGGCAATTGTCCGCGGGGACGTGCCGGAGACCATCAAGGACAAGCAGCTCTACACGCTGGACCTTGGTTCCCTGGTTGCAGGTTCCCGTTACCGCGGTGACTTCGAGGAGCGCCTGAAG
This sequence comes from Arthrobacter sp. Z5-13, assembly GCF_056499105.1. Lineage (NCBI taxonomy): Bacteria > Bacillati > Actinomycetota > Actinomycetes > Micrococcales > Micrococcaceae > Arthrobacter > Arthrobacter sp. Z5-13. Next base: position 4,290,045 of record NZ_CP096460.1, on the reverse strand, counting down.
AAGGTCCTCAAGGAAATCCGCACCCGTGGCGACATCATCCTGTTCATCGACGAGATCCACACCCTTGTAGGTGCCGGTGCCGCCGAGGGCGCGATTGACGCCGCTTCCATCCTGAAGCCAATGCTGGCCCGCGGTGAGCTCCAGACCATCGGTGCCACCACGCTGGATGAATACCGCAAGCACATCGAGAAGGACGCCGCCCTTGAGCGCCGCTTCCAGCCGATCCAGGTCAAGGAACCGTCGGTTGCACACGCAATCGAAATCCTCAAAGGCCTGCGTGACCGCTATGAAGCCCACCACAGGGTCACCATCACCGACGGCGCCCTCGCCTCGGCAGCCAGCCTCGCCGAACGCTACATTTCGGACCGCTTCCTGCCGGACAAGGCCATCGACCTTATCGACGAAGCCGGCGCACGCCTCCGTATTCGCCGGATGACCGCTCCGCCCGAGCTCAAGGCCATGGACGAGCGCATTGCAGAACTGAAGATGGAAAAAGAGTCTGCAATCGACGCCCAGGACTTCGAGGGCGCCGCATCACTGCGCGACAAGGAGCAAAAGCTCATTGCCGAGCGGGCCGAGAAGGAACGCCACTGGAAGACCGGCGGAATGGACGACATTTCCGAGGTGGATGAGGATCTCATCGCCGAGGTGCTGGCCAACTCCACCGGCATCCCGGTCTTCAAGCTGACCGAGGAAGAGTCCTCGCGCCTGCTGAAGATGGAAGACGAACTGCACAAGCGTGTTGTGGGCCAGAACGAGGCCATCAAGGCTCTGTCGCAGGCCATCCGCCGGACCCGTGCGGGTCTGAAGGATCCGAAGCGCCCGGGTGGCTCGTTCATCTTCGCCGGCCCCACCGGCGTCGGGAAGACCGAGCTCGCCAAGGCCCTTGCTGAATTCCTCTTCGGCGAGGAAGACGCCCTCATCACGCTGGACATGTCCGAGTACTCGGAGAAGCACACCGTGTCACGTCTCTTCGGTGCACCTCCTGGCTATGTCGGCTACGAAGAGGGTGGGCAGCTGACTGAAAAGGTCCGCCGTCGTCCGTTCTCCGTGGTGCTGTTCGACGAAGTTGAAAAGGCCCACGCGGACCTCTTCAACTCCCTCTTGCAGATCCTGGAAGACGGCCGCTTGACCGACTCTCAGGGCCGCGTGGTGGACTTCAAGAACACGGTGATCATCATGACCACCAACCTTGGCACCCGCGACATTTCCAAGAGCGTTGCAACGGGCTTCCAGTCGGGCACAGATACGCAGACGGGCTACAACCGCATGCGTGCCCGTGTCACCGAGGAGCTGAAGCAGCACTTCCGTCCCGAGTTCCTGAACCGTGTTGATGACGTTGTGGTGTTCCCGCAGCTGACCCAGGACGAGATCATCGAGATCGTGGACATGTTCGTTGGCCGCCTGGAGAAGCGGCTCAAGGACAAGGACATGGGCATCGAGCTCACGCCCGCGGCCAAGGTGCTCCTGGCAACCCGCGGTTACGATCCCGCCATGGGCGCCCGGCCACTGCGTCGGACTATCCAGCGCGAGATCGAGGACCAGCTCTCCGAGAAGATCCTGTTCGGCGAGATTCACGCCGGGGACATCGTGGTGGTGGATGTGGACGGCGAAGGCGACGACGCCAAGTTCACCTTCGCCGGCAATGCCAAGCCGCGAATCCCGGAGATCGCCCCCAGCGTCTAGGCGCACACCGCTCCACCAACAGGCCCCGCCCTCACCGCAAGGTGAAGGCGGGGCCTGTTCGTTGAAGGTTGGGTTCAGGCGTGCGTGAGCGGGCCCTGCTTATGATTCTCGTCCAACGAACGCAGCGCTGAAACCCCATTACCCAGATGGTTCGCGAGGATTTCGCTGTAGAGGTCCAGGTGGTCCGCCACCATCCGTTCCGAGCTGAAATTTTCCTTGACGGCGGCGCGGCACGCGGCGCGGTCCAACCCTTCCGCCAGCTGCAGGAACCCCGGAAGCTGCTCGGTAGGCGCCAGATAGCCAGTGGAACCATGCTCCACGATTTCCGGTGCTGACCCAATGGGCGTACCCACCACTGGTGTGCCTGTCGCCATTGCCTCGATCATCACCAGGCCGAACGGTTCATGCCATTGAATCGGATTCAGCAAGGCAACGGCGCCCCCCATAAGCTCATACTTTTCGCTGTCGCCGATCTCACCCATGTATTCCTCATTGGAGCCGAGCATCGGCTCCACCACCTCGTGGAAGTACCGAATTTCTCCGGGCTCGCGCATTTTCGCGGCGATATGGAGGGGATACCCGGCTTCCCGGGCAATCTGGATTGCCTCCATGACACCCTTGTCAGGGCAGATCCTGCCTACGAAACAGGCGTAGCCTCCGTCTCCGCGCCCCACCGGGACGGTGGAAAGATCCAAACCGTGATGGATAACCCTGGTTACCTTCACATCGGGTGCCTGCATCGCCTGATCCCTTGAAATCGCAATAATGCTCGTGTCTTTACCCATTGCACGGTAGACATCGACAGCGTCGGGCAGGAGGGGCCCGTGGATGGTGGTGACAACAGGCAGATGCCGCGGGCGGCGGGCATACAAAGGTCCTGCGAGGGTGTGGTCATGGATGATGTCCATTCCCTCCATGGCTGCATAGGACCTCACCACGTGGCTCATTTCAGAAATGGTGTAGCCCATCTCATCAGGCGCTGAACGGGTCATTCCCGGGGCCAGGGGTACAGGACATTCACTATCCGACGGCACGGCCAGGAGGACTTCATGACCCGCAGCAGTCAAGCCCCTCGCCAGATGATCCATTACCCGTTCAATTCCGCCGTACGTCGGTGGAGGCACCGGTATCCATGGGTTTCCGATTAGTCCGATACGCATGCCGACCTCCCCGGTCCGCCTCATAACGGACCTGTTTGTGAGACCAGTCTGCAATTCGCTTCCGCCCCCAGCTGCGGTACTGCCTTGTCAGCCGTCACAAAAGCTAAGTTGGCTGCCTAGATCAAACCATAGGATCCCGGCCGGTCCCGGGCAAGGGGTATTTGGTCCTACCAGCCGTCCCCTCATCACAGGACCTGTCCTAACGGCATGAGTTGGCCGCCGTAAGATTGGGGCTGTGACCGAGTCCTTCCGCATCCGCCCTGCCCGCACCAGCGATGTCGCTGCCATCAAACAGCTTGTGGCGCCCCTGGCGGATCAGCGGATCCTGATGGCCAAGGAGACGGTGGCCTACTACGAGAGTCTTCAGGAGTTCCGGATCGCCGAGTCCGCCGACGGCGAGGTGATTGGCTGTGGTGCCCTGCACGTGATGTGGGAGGACCTCGCTGAAGTGCGCACTCTGGCAGCCTCCGACGCATGGCGCGGCAGGGGAGTGGGCCACGTGCTGGTGGAGACCCTTCTGGAAGCCGCCAAGGCGTTAGGTATCTCCCGGGTTTTTTGCCTCACCTTCGAGGTGGATTTCTTCAAGCGCCACGGATTTGAGGTCATGCCTGACCAGACAGCCGTTGACCCCGTGGTCTACTCCGAGCTGCTGCGCTCGCATGACGAAGGCGTGGCGGAATTCCTGGACCTTGCCCGCGTTAAGCCGAATACACTCGGCAACACCCGGATGATCAAGGTTCTTTAGGCAGGGGCACTGGGCAGGGGAAGGCGCTACCGCGGAACGGCTCCCCGGTAGTAGGGTCAGAGCAAACCGGCCGGTCCATTTAGGGAGCACAGCCATGAAGAAGCTCATCAACGAACCCCGTGCAGTCGTAGACGAATCCGTAGAGGGATTCGGCCTGGCCCACTCGGACATCGTAGCCATATCGACGGAACCGAAGTTCATCACCCGCAGGGATGCTCCCGTAGCAGGCAAGGTGGGGCTGGTCTCCGGCGGAGGCAGCGGGCACGAACCGCTTCATGGCGGTTTCGTGGGACTCGGCATGCTCGACGCAGCAGTTCCTGGGGCTGTATTTACCTCACCAACACCTGACCAGATCATTCCGGCAACCCTCGCAGTGAACTCCGGTGCCGGCGTCGTGCATATTGTGAAGAACTACACGGGGGACCTCCTCAACTTCGAAACCGCGGCTGAGATGGCGCAAGCCGAAGGCGTGGAGGTCCGGACTGTGCTGGTCAATGACGACGTCGCAGTCGAAGACTCGTTGTACACAGCAGGGCGCAGGGGCGTCGGTGGTACCGTCCTGGTTGAAAAGATCGCCGGAGCGGCCGCCGAACGTGGTGACGATCTCGAAACCGTTGCGGCCATTGGCAACCGGGTCAACAGCAATGTCCGCAGCATGGGAGTTGCCTTGACTGCATGTACGGTGCCTCACGCGGGAGGCCCCAGCTTCGATCTTGAGGAGAACGAGATCGAGATCGGTATTGGAATCCATGGCGAGCCCGGCAGGCACAAGATCCCCATGGAAAACGCTGACGGCATCACCGACAGGTTGCTGGAACCCATCCTGTCGGACCTGGGCCTCAACGCTGGGGAGCGGGTCCTGCTGTTCGTCAACGGGATGGGCGGCACGCCCCTCAGCGAGCTGTACATCGTCTTCCGGCGGGCAGTTCAGGTTCTGAAGGAGCGCGGGCTCACAGTGGAACGCTCACTGGTTGGTAACTACATCACTGCCTTGGAAATGCAGGGCTGCTCGGTGTCAGTGCTCCGGCTCGATGATGAGATGACAACGCTTTGGGACGCACCCGTCCACACGGCAGCTCTGCGCTGGGGGATCTGATGGCCCTGGACGTGAAATGGGCCGTTAAATGGCTGACTATGTGTGCGCAGGCGATGGCCGAGCACAGGCTCGAGCTGATCGAACTGGACCGCGCCATTGGCGATTCCGATCACGGCGAGAACATGGACAGGGGGTTCCAGGCTGTCCTGGACAAGCTGGCTGAATCCCAGCCGGAGACGCCCGGCGCCGCTTTGAAACTGACAGCGATGTCCCTGATGTCAAAAGTGGGCGGGGCAGCGGGGCCGCTTTATGGAACTGCATTCCTCCGTGCGGCCACAGCGCTGGGGGACACTCCCGACGTCGGCCCTGCAGCTCTCGCAGAGGCGCTCGAAGCAGCGCGTGACGGCGTGGTGGCCCGAGGGAAGGCCGAGCGGGGCGACAAGACCATGGTTGATGCCTGGACGCCCGCCGTAGAGGCAGCCGGAGCGGCCTCGGCCGCTGGCGCCAATGTACTCGCGGTACTGGTCGCCGCTGCTGAGGCTGCAGAGGAAGGTGCAGTGGCAACCGACCCCCTGATCGCACGAAAGGGCCGTGCAAGCTACCTGGGAGAACGCAGCATAGGCCACCGCGATCCCGGAGCGGTGTCTACGGCCCTGATTCTTCGCGCGGCTGCAGGAGCGGCCGCGTGACCGTCCGGCTGATCGTGGTGTCCCATAGCGAAAAAATCGCCGAAGGTGCGGTGGAGCTTGCCGCTCAAATGGCGCCCGACGTCGTCATCCTCCCCGCCGGGGGAACTGACGATGGCCGGATCGGAACGAGCCTTGAAAAGGTGATGGCGGCGCTCACCGAGGCTGCAGACGGGGACGGCATTGTTGTCCTTACGGACCTGGGCTCAGCCATGATGACTGCTGAGGCCGCCATCGAGTTTTCCGCTGACCCCGGTTCGGTGGTGCTTGCCGACGCCCCGCTGATCGAAGGGCTCATCGCCGCCGCGGTGGCTGCCCAGACAGGGGCCGATCTGCGCACTGTGAAGCGTGCGGCGGAGGCTGTCCGGGGCGCCACGGGGCAGGGCCGCTATGAGCCTGCCGATCTCAATGAAGGGGCCCAGGCCAAACAGATGACGGAATGGCACCCGGACGTCAGCGAGACTTTTGAACTGGTCAACCAGGCGGGGCTGCACGCACGCCCGGCCGCTAAGATCGCCGGCGGGCTCGCCGGGATGGATGCCGAAGTTACCGTCAACGGCGTCGACGGCGCTTCCATGACCGGGCTGATGACCCTCGCAGCAGGCAAAGGATCGGTGCTTCGCGTCGAGGCCAAGGGCCCGGATGCTGCGAAAGCGGTGCGCTATGTAAGGGGTCTGGTGGAGTCCGGGTTCGGCGAATCCTGAATCCTTGCACTCTTGAGGAGAATTTGCGGAACTCCTGCCATAAGCCGACACGGTTCTTGAGTGTCCCGGCGCAGTCTGGGTATATCAGTCCTTGGGGCCCGGCGAGGGGCCAGCCCCAAGGGCCGCCAAAGGACTAGAGCAGCGGGGGCTGACGCCATGACCACTACCTCGGAAGAAGAAATCAAAGCCGTGCACGGTGTCCTCACCGACCCGCGGCCACTGGATTTTCAAGCCCTGGGTCTCGCAGGGTGCATTGACAGGCTGGCAACTCCGCTGCGGGGGCAGGGAACCAGGCTGCATTGGGAAACGCCCCACCACGGAGTTGAGATCGACGCCCGTTCTGCGTCACTGCTCTACCGGGCCGCCCAGGAAACCCTAAGCAACACCTACAAATATGCCCACGCAACAGATGTCACCATCCGGCTTGACGCTGTTTACCACGGCATCCGGCTGGTCATCTCGGACAACGGGGCCGGCTTTGACTGCAAAAAAGCGGTCCGGGGCAGGCGGCACGGATTCGGGCTGCGGCTGATGTGCGCCGCCGTGACCGGGGCTGGCGGCAGCAGCGTGGTTGACTCCAATCCCGGAGCTGGCACCAAGGTCACCATCACGCTCCCGTTGGACTGATCCCGCTGGACTGAATGGCGGTCAGCGGGCCGGGGCGTCTGGCTCGATGCTCTGGTTCAGGCCCGTCTGGCGGAGGCCGTCAGCGTCGAGAATGAGGGAGGCGCCGAGGAACTTTCCGCACTGCTGGCCAAAAGGAAAGTTGCTTGTCGGGGTGAACGTCAGGGAACGCTGGGGCAACGGAGCACCATCGGGGGATGTTCCGGTCAATGACGCTTCGATCGGGGATTCCGTCAGTACGTCCAGCATGAGCATGCCAAACAGGGTGCCGTCGGGAACTGAGGTGGCTGAGCAGGTGTCGTCCGGCCCGTCTCCCGTGCAGCCCTGGTCAATGGAGGCGGTTCCCTGCATAAGGTCGAGGTCCGCTTCCTTGCAGACGCCGTCCTGGCAGGCTTTGAGGTGGAGGCCTTTCACCGAGGGCACATAGCTGGAATCCACCGTCAGGTGGACCGCAGGCGCCTGCCCTATGGCCGGGCACGGCTGCTCATAGAAATGGCACCCTGAGATCAGAACCGCCGTCGCCCCGAGAACAAGGAAACCGTACAGGATGCGCATACTTCAGGGTAGATCCGGGGCTGGGGGCCGCATATGGACGAAGCCAAAGTGGGAGTTACATCGTTACCTTTACGGCTTCCGGGCGCCGTCTCAGCCTGGGAGTTGAAAACCGGCGGGGTGGAGTTCAGCAAGACCGTCGTCCAGGAGCCCTGCCAGTGCACGCTCCAACTGCTCGGGGGCGGAGTTGAGGCGGTGCAGGGCCGCGAGCGGCACGCCGATCCCGTCGGGCTCGAACCCCAGATCTGCGGGAGCCTGTGAAAAGAACTCAGCGGCTACGGGAGCGTCCGCCGCCCGAAGGACCGCCATGACCGCGCCGCGGACCTGCCGGTCTGTCCCGTGCCAGGACTGGCCCTTGGGAATGTACGACGGCGGCGGCTCACCTGCAGCCAGCCACTCGCAGGAGTCACGGACAGGACAGTCGGCGCATTTGGGGGAACGGGCAGTGCAGATGAGAGCGCCCAGTTCCATAACGGAGGCGTTCCAGCGGACCGATGCATGGTCGTCGAACGGAAGCAGCTGCTCCGCAAGCCTCATCTCTGCCGCTGTTAAAGCTGGCGAAGGCAAGGCTGCACCGCGAACCAGCCGGGCATGAACACGGCGGATATTGGTGTCCACCACTGTCTCCCGCTTTCCGAAGGCGAACGCAGCCACCGCAGCGGCTGTATAGCTTCCCACCCCCGGAAGCTCGAGAAGCTCAGCGTAATTCTGGGGCACGCGTCCGCCGTGATTGTTTGCTATTGCCACAGCCGCCGCGTGCAGCCGGAGTGCCCGCCGGGGGTAGCCAAGGCGTCCCCAATGCCTCACTGCTTCACCAGCGGCATCGCTTGCGAGATCAGCGGGCGCAGGCCAACGATCAAGCCAGTCCTTCCACACCGGCAGAACCCGGACCACGGGAGTTTGCTGGAGCATGATTTCACTGACCAGGACACCCCACGGGCTGCAGGCGGGGTCGCGCCAGGGAAGTCTGCGGGCGGTCTCCTCAAACCAGGAGTCGAGCGCATTGTGGAGTTTATTCAGGGGCAGGTGAGGAGGAATGACCGGTGGCATGGCGGCGGGATCTGTTGGGGCTTTGATTCCCCATACTTTAGTGGATGTGGGCCCGTCACCGGAAAGGGACGCGGGCGGGCGGCGTGGTGGTTGCTCATCCATGCCGACGGTTCTCTAGCCTAGAAGATATGGTCAGGCAAGGCAGCACAGGAAACAACGGTTCACGGCAGGGGGCACCCTCCGGGAGGAAACCCACGGGCGGCTCAAACGGCTCTTCCAAAGGAAAGTCTGCGGGAACGTCACGCGGCAGGGCCGGGGGCAAATCGGTCAGCGCCGTGTACCGGCGTCGTCGCCTGTTCGTAGGAGTCGCTCTACTTATGGTGCTGGCCATGGGCATCGGAGGTTTTGCGGCGCTGTCAGGGATCCTGAACGGGGACAAGGAGCAGGTGTCTTCCACAGAGGGTGGCAACTCTGAAGGCGGCTCAGATGCCTCTGCCCAGCCAACCGCTGCTCCGGACGCTTCCGCAGCAGCGCCCAGCTCCCCTCCTGCGACCCCAAGCTGCGATGAGAACCTGGTGACAGTTACTGCGTCAACGGACAAGCCTGTGTACGGTGACGGCGAAAACCCGTTGCTGAGCCTGAAGGTCACCAACGGCGGGCAGCTTCCTTGCGACGTCAATATCGGTACTTCGCAGATGGAGTTCCTGGTGACCAGTGGTTCGGACAGGATCTTCTCGTCCATTGACTGCCAGGCTGACAGCAAGGACCTCATAAAGACCATCGCCCCCGGGAAAAGCGAAACCGCAAACTTCCCCTGGCCCCGCAACCGCAGTGTGCCCGGCTGTTCAGCTGTCTCAGCCAAGCCAGGTGCCGGCGGCGCGTACTACGTCTTCACCGCCAAGCTTGGGACCAAAACCAGCCCCAAGGCCGTTTTCCAGCTGGGCTAGCGGTTAACCCTGGCTTCCGGAGGGGTTTCCGGAGGCGTTGGGGCCAAGGAGTATTCGGAGCCTGATGCAGTCCGGACCAGCCAGCCGCCGTCTACGAGGTATCGCCGCAGCAAGGCGTAGTCATCGGCCACCGTCTTCAACCGCTCGTTGATGCCCTTTTCGCTCAGGACTTCTCCGGCGCTGATGACCTTGGAGCAGGCCCAGGCAAGCACCTCATCCCGATGCCTCGCCCGGGTGGGGTAAGTTTCGATCCTCCCCTGCGCGAGGAACCGTTCCACTCCGGAAGTGCCGCCGGGTTTTTTCGCGGAGCCGAGTATCCCCGTAACCAAGGAAGAGTTGAATGTTCCGTCTTCGCTACGGAACAAACCTGATTTCACAAGGCGGTCCCGGGCTTTGCTCCGCTCTCCCTCCCTGAGGGACCGGCCTGATGCGGCTGCTTCTTCGAGGATGAGTTCCCCGGCAGCCAGCCGCAGATTCTCATTGGCGAGGATGGACAGCACGCCTTTCCACTGTTGCGGGTCGTTCAAGATGCTCCTCCTCCGCATTGTCATTCTCGCGGTTTGGCCAAGATCCGGCCGGGTTCCGGGCTAGGACGGGGTGTCGGCTTCGGTTGAACCGGTTCCCAGACCCGCAGGCGGTTGCTGTAAAGTCCGAAGATCGAGTTCGATTTCACGACCATTTACCTGCACAACCATCTTGGCGTCCTCTACACCGGCGGCCGAGAGATAGTCCATGAGGGTGGATAGAAGCATGTCTTCTCGACGCTCTGTTTTCGAGACCACGCTCTGATCTATCCCCAGCCTTTGTGCTAGGTCATCCTGGGTTAGCTCCGCGGCCTTGCGGATGGTAGCAAGGTTTAGTGCGAAGATTCGATCTTCTCTGGCTGACGCTTCCCGGATCTCAGCGACGCGTTCCTTCATCCCCTGCTTTGCCAACAGCGCATCAAGTCGATCATTGCCGTTCCTGAATGACTTCCTTGCCATCTTAATCAACCTCCCCTTCTCTAATCCATTGATCGATGATCTGGTCGGCTCGTGTTCCCACGCTGTCGTAGAACACGTCGCCCATATTTGCTTTGTCTCCCGAGAAGAGAGCGACGACGGCAGTCCTCGCGTCGGGAGGAAACCAGCAAATCAGCCGTACCGCGATCCCGTGATGGTAAGGATGGGATACACGCCACACCTGATATTTCTTGGCTTGGCGAACTGTCTTAAGAGTGGGAGTTTCCTCCGTGGGCGCAGTAGATAAACTTCGGAGATAGTTCATTTCGGCGACGACGTACTCGAGAACTGCTCTGGCCCTCTCATCCCCCGCATCAGCTTCTCTTTCCAAACGGTCCAACTGCTCATCGAAGCTGTCCGGCCAGAAAAGTTCCATCACTGATTATGGCTTGTAATGCATATGCATTGCAAGCCATAATTCTGGCTCGCGCAGCCGGCCGACCCGGGAGTTCAATGCTTAGCGGGACAGCCGGGAACAGCACGTTTTATGATCGTCAGAAGCGCAGCCCGCGGGCCCCCTGCGAGCGGGAGCGTGGAAAAGAACGAAGAGAAGGAGCACGTCATGATTGGATTCATCGTCGCGGGCCTGGTCATCGGTGCTTTGGCCCGGCTTATCAAACCAGGAAAACAGAACCTCAGCCTCCTGGCCACACTGTTGCTCGGGCTTGTTGGTTCAGTCATCGGGGGCAGTATTGCCAGCCTCCTGGGAACGGGAGACATCTTCGAACTGAACTTCCTCGGGTTCATTGTGGCCGTCATTGCATCGGTGCTGCTGATCGGCGTTGCTGAAGGACTGTCCTCCCGCCGTGGAGTAACCCGACGAAACTCCTGAAGACGACAGGAGTCCCACTCCTACTTGCAGGCGGCGAGAATCCCCGCGATAGCGTCGCGTTCCGGCGGGGTAACCCACAGCTGGTATTTGGCCTTCACCGCCGTCTGGCGCGCCACGTACTCGCAACGGAAAGCCTTGTTGGCCGGCAGCCAGCTGGCGGCGTCTTTATCGCCCTTGCTCATGTTCGCCGTGCCATCGGCGGCCATGAGGTTCAGGGGATCGTTGGCGAACTGCCGTCGCTGTTCTTCATTTATCTGCTGAGCACCCGTCTGCCAGGCCAGGGACAGCGGAATGATGTGGTCGATCTGGACTTCCGAGCTGGTGTCGGCTCCCCGGACGAAGCTGATGGTGGTGCCCGTGTACTTGTCGGCAAGCGTCCCGGTAAGCACTATGCAGTTATGGGTGCCCGGCTTGAATGTCTCACCTTCGAGGTCCCTAGCCAGGATGTCGTTGCGGGTATCACAGCCGTTGTGATCGACGTCGGCCCAGGCCGGGCCGAACTCCTCCCGGGTGTAGCCGGTCTTAGGAGCGCGGCCCTTCACCGGGATGGCCGCCAGTTGCTCCAGTGCTGCGGCAGCGGTGCCGTTGACGGGGGAGGCTTCCGGAGCGGCCCCGGTTGAAGGCCCGGCTTCCTGAGCGGCTTCCACAGCGTCGGCGACGGCGGTGTTGACAGCGCTGCATCCCGCGAGCCCTCCGATCAACAGAACAGCGGTGAGCGAGGTCAGGGCTTTAGCGGTGCGGTGTGTGATTGTTCTGTCTTTCTTCAGCCAGGTGTTGGGGCAAAGACACCCTACCCGCTGCGCGCGCTCCAACCCGGTAAGCCTGAGTCCGGGAGCGGTGGCGTTGTCTACAGGAAGCGGTCCAGCAGGCTGGCTTCTGCCATACGGCTCAGGCCCTCGCGGACTGTCCGGGCACGCTGGTCGCCAATACCGTCCACGGTCATAAGGTCGTCAATGGTGGCTGCCATAAGGTTCTGCAGCCCGCCGAAGTGGTCCACCAAGCGGTCGGCTACAGCTTTGGGGACAGCTTTGAGCCCGGAGAGGAGCCGGTAACCGCGGGGCTGGACCACGGCGTCGAGCGTTTCCACACCGCCGGCAAAGCCGATGATGTGGGCGATCTTGCCAAGATCGATCAGTTCGGTAGGGCCCAAGCTGACCAGGGCGTTGACGGCGCCGTCAATGTCCTCAGGAGAGGCGTCAGGCCCGGCATAATCGCGGATGATGACGTCGCTGCCCGGGCCTCGGCCCACGGTGAGTTCATCGAGCTGCAGGGACAGCAGGCGGCCGTCTTCGCCCAGTTCCAGCACATACTGCGAGATCTCCTCCGAGATGCGCCGCACCATTTCCTGGCGCTGCAGGGTGACGGCAACGTCCCTGACCGTCACCATGGCTTCAATCTCCAGGGCGGAGAGTGAACTGGTGACCTGGTCCAAACGGGAACGGTAGCGCTCCAGAGTGGCGAGGGCCTGGTTGGCGCGGGCCAGCACCTTCTCCGAGCCTTCCAGGACGTGGCGCAGGCCGTTCACGTAAAGGGCAATGATCTGCATGGACTGGCTGACGGAAATGACCGGAACGCCGGTCTGGATGGCCACGCGCTCAGCGGTCCGGTGGCGCGTGCCGGATTCCTGGGTTTCGATGCTCGAATCCGGAACAAGCTGCACGGCGGCCCGGAGGATGTTGCCGGCATCCTTGTCACAAATGATGGCCCCGTCCATCTTGGCCAGCTCGCGCAGGCGGGTCGGGGAAAAGTCGATGCCGATATCGAAACCGCCTGAGCAGATGGATTCGATGGTCCTGTCAGATCCCAAAACGATGAGGGCACCGGTGCGTCCGCGCAGGATGCGTTCGAGTCCGTCGCGCAGCGCCGTTCCGGGAGCCACTCTGCCCAGAGTCGCCTTGAGTGAATCTTCAGGGCTCCGAGCCATAGATTTTCCCTTCAAAGGTGCGGGCAGGCGCCCGCAGGTATGCCGGTTTTAGAAGAGCTCCGACAGGATAAAAAGTACTCGTTTTCCCGCAAGCTCCATAATAGAGGTAAAGGTGCCCCTTAACCGCACGGATAAGCCTCAAAGTGCCTCGTTTGACGTCCCCGCAATAGGCACGGCAGGTGCCTTCCATGCGGCCCGGAGATAGGCCGTTTTCATCCCCCATCATCGTCCCCGGGTGGGCTGCGATAAACTTGGGAGCCGGACTGCACCACCGCGTGCAGCATGCACCCGGCTCCCAGATCCCCTCCGCGTTCCCTTTGACTGCAGCGAAAGTAGCACCGTGTCCCAAGAAGTCCTTAGCCCCGCCAGAGTCCAAGAGATTCACAAACAGGCGGCGCGGCGTCGGACGTTCGCTGTTATCTCCCACCCCGACGCCGGCAAGTCCACGCTCACTGAGGCGCTGGCGCTGCATGCCAAAGTGATCGGCACCGCCGGAGCCTCCAGTGGCAAGGCCAACCGCAAGGAAACGGTCTCGGATTGGATGCAGATGGAGAAGGACCGCGGTATTTCCATCAGCTCCGCAGCCCTCCAGTTCTCCTACCGGGACACGGTCATCAATCTCCTGGACACCCCGGGCCACGCCGACTTCTCTGAGGACACTTACCGGGTGCTGGCCGCCGTCGACTGTGCAGTGATGCTTGTGGACGCGGCGAAGGGCCTGGAAACGCAGACCATGAAACTCTTTGAGGTCTGCAAACAGCGCAACCTGCCCATCATCACCGTTATCAACAAATGGGACCGTCCGGGCTTGGACGCCTTGGCCCTCATGGACGAAATCACCGAACGTACCGGACTGCTTCCCATGCCGCTGACGTGGGCCGTCGGAATCTCCGGCGACTTCCGTGGTGTGTGGGATCTCCGTAACGACCGCTTCGCCCAGTTCAAGCGCAACAACGCCGGCGCCAACATCGCCCTCACCGAGTACTTCACGCCGGATGAGGCCGCGGCCAGCCAGGGTGACGATTGGGACAACGCCGTGGACGAGGCCGGGCTGGTGATCGAATCGAACCTCGAGTTCGACGTCGACAGCTTCCACGCCGGCAAGGCAACCCCCATTCTCTTCAGTTCCGCAGCCCTGAACTTCGGCGTGAAGGAAATCCTCGACGCCCTGGTGGACTTTGCTCCTCCGGCAGCGCCGCGTCCCGACGTGGATGGTTCACCCCGCCCCGTTGATGCTCCGTTCGCAGGCTTCGTCTTCAAGGTCCAGGCCGGTATGAACAAGGCCCACCGTGATCACGTGGCCTTTATCCGGGTGTGTTCAGGGGTGTTTGAGCGCGGGATGGTTGTCACACAGACGCGTACCGGAAAATCCTTCGCCACCAAGTATGCCCAGCAGGTGTTCGGACGGGAACGGGAAGTGATTGACGAGGCCTATCCGGGCGACGTTGTGGGCCTGGTGAACGCGTCATCACTGCGGGTGGGAGACAGCCTGTTCCTTGAGCAGCCGGTCGAATTCCCGGCCATCCCGCTGTTCGCGCCCGAGCACTTCCAGGTAGCGCGGTCCAAGGATCCGAGCCGCTTCAAGCAGTTCCGGCGGGGCATCGAGCAGCTCGAACACGAGGGCGTCATCCAGGTCCTGCGCAGCGACATTCGCGGGGATCAGGCGCCAGTGCTGGCCGCCGTCGGCCCCATGCAGTTCGAGGTTGTGGAGGACCGCATGGCCCACGACTTCAGCGCCCCCATGCGGCTGGAGCGCCTCCCGTATTCAATCGCCAGGATCTCGACGGCGGATGCCATGCCTGCGCTGGCAAACGTTCCCGGCGCTGAGGTGCTGCTGCGTTCCGACGGCGAATACCTCGCCCTGTTCAACGACGTCTGGGCGCTCCGGCGGATCGAGAAGAACCTGCCCGAGCTGACCCTGGTGCCCATCGGAACGCATAACCCGGCGAAGTAACTGCCGGCGTTATTCTTCCCCTGGACCAAGGAATCCGTGCAGCAGGGAAGCCGTGCCAAGAAGGTGGTCTTCCATTGCCTGCCGTGCTTCCTCATCATCACCGCGAAGGATGGCGTCCACAATGCGCTGGTGTTGGCGGTTGGAGTGTTCCAGGTTTGGCTCCAGAAACGGAATGCGGTCCAGCAGGTCATTGATCCGGGCCCGCACATCAGCCACAGCAGCGGCCAGGCTGGGCGAACCCGCGAGTTCGGCTACAGCAACGTGGAAGCGCGCATCCTTGGGCCGGTAAAGCTCAGCCGGGGCGTTGGCTACGTCCGCCAGGGTGTCGAGCAGATGCCGGCGTTCCCGTGCCGAGAGTTTGGCCCTTGCCGCGAGTGAGGCCGCGGCAGGTTCCAGCACGCTCCTGAATGCCAGGGCATCGTCCACTTCTGCCGGGTCCAGGGCGGTGTCCTTGCCCCTTCCTGCCGGCAGTTTCAGCGAGACATAAGTTCCGCCGTATCGGCCACGCTGAACCTCGACGTACCCGGCCTTTTGGAGTTCAGCCAGTGCCTCGCGCAGGGTTGCCCGGGAAACTCCGAGCTGCTCGGAAAGCTCCCGCTCGGGAGGCAATTTGTCGCCGGCGGCAAAGAGGCCCAGCTTGATGGTCTGGAGGAGACGTTCAATTGTTTCTTCGAAGGCGTTTCCATGCCTGACAGGCCGAAGCAGTGACGCTGGGGTTTCGAACGGCACCTGATCCATTCCCCCATCCTAAACCGACTGGAAAAGTACCAATAAGCCACAGCGCCGCCGCCTGTCACATTGGCAACAAAAGAAAAAGCTTGACTCTCGCGGTGAGCTCTACCACACTTGGGCAGGAGCCAGTGGACTAAAAATAGTCCATTGAAGCCATGGTCCCTCGAAAGAAGGAAACAGGATGTCAACCCCCAGCGCTGATTCAATCAAGGACGATGACGGGTACCTGAAACACCGGCAGCTGAAACGGGGTGCAGCCGGCTGGATTCTCTTGGCCGGACTCGGCGTCGCCTACGTAATTTCGGGGGACTTCGCCGGTTGGAACCTTGGGTTGGCGCAGGGTGGGTGGGGCAGCCTCCTCATCGCCTTCGTGCTGATGGGGATCATGTATGCGTGCATGGTGTTCGGGTTGGCGGAACTCTCCTCCACCCTGCCCACCGCCGGTGCCGGCTATGGCTTCGCCCGTAGGGCGCTGGGCCCGCTGGGAGGCTTCGCCACCGGAATGGCGGTGCTGATTGAGTACGCCGTGGCTCCTGCAGCAATCGCGATCTTCATCGGCGGGTATGTCGAGGCGCTGGGGCTCTTCGGCCTGACCAACTCCTGGCCGGTGTATCTGGTGACATATGCAATCTTCATCGGCATCCACCTTCGGGGTGTTGGCGAGGCCCTGAAGCTGATCTTCGGCATCACCGCAGTGGCAGTGATAGCCCTCTTCGCCGTCGTGATTGGCCTGATCCCGCATTTCGACGCAGCCAAGCTGTTCGACATTGTTCCCAACGGCTCGCCCGCATCCAGCGCCTTCCTGCCGATGGGCATCAGCGGAATTGTTGGTGCACTGGTTTACGGCATCTGGTTCTTCCTTGCTGTAGAGGGAGTCCCGCTGGCAGCGGAGGAAACCGCGGATCCCAAGAAGGACATGCCCCGCGGAATCATCGCAGCGATGGCCATCCTCGTTGTCTTTGGCGCCCTGATGCTGGTGCTTGTCCCAGGCGCCGCCGGTTCCACAGCCATGAGCACGTCCAACAACCCGCTGCCGGAGGCCCTTCGCCTGGCCTACGGCGGAAACACGTTCCTGGCCGACTTCGTGAACTACGCAGGCCTCGCAGGGTTGGTGGCCAGCTTCTTCTCCATCATCTACGCCTATTCGCGGCAAATGTTTGCACTTTCAAGGGCCGGCTACTTGCCGAAATGGCTCTCCCTGACGGGCAAGAGGCACACGCCCTACCTGGCGCTCATTGTGCCGGGCACCATCGGATTCATTCTGGCTGCAGCCACCGGCAACGGCGCCCTGCTGATCAACATTGCGGTCTTCGGCGCCACCGTGTCCTACGTGCTGCTGAACCTGTCCCATATTGTGCTCCGCATAAAGGAGCCCAACCTGCCGCGCGGCTACCGCACTCCAGGCGGCATCTGGACAACCTCGGTGGCGTTGGTACTTGCGCTTGTGGCAGTCGTGGCAACGTTCGTCGTCGACGTCTTTGCCGCAACCATTACCGCGGCTATTTTCGGGGCCGCGCTGCTCTACTACTGGTTCTACAGCAGGCACCACATTGTGGCGGGTGCCCCCGAGGAAGAGTTTGCACACCTGGCAGCGGCCGAGGCCGAACTTCAGCACTGACAGCTCCGGCGGGACGGTGAGCCAAGGCTCCTGATCCCTGATGAAGACAAGGTTACGGAAGAAAATGACACAGCAATCAAATGGAACAGATGGTTCAGAAAAATCAGTTGGATCCGCATCAAAAGCCCCGTTGAGCGTCGACGAACTAAGGGAGATGGTGGCTGCCGGAACGATCGACACGGTGGTAGTTGCCATTACTGACTCCCTGGGACGGCTGCAGGGCAAGCGGTGCGGCGCCAGGTCCTTCCTCGAAGACGTCCTGGGTCACGGGGCGGAAGGCTGCAACTACCTCCTGTCCGTGGACGTGGAGATGAATACCATCGACGGCTACACGATGTCTTCCTGGGAGAACGGTTACGGGGACATGGTGATGAGTCCGGATATCTCCACGCTGCGCCTAGTGCCATGGCTCGAAGGCACTGCCATGATCCAGTGCGACATCCTGTGGCTGGACGGAAGGCCCGTAGCGCAGTCGCCGCGGCAGATCCTGCGGGGACAGATCGAACGGCTGGAGAACCTGGGTTACCGCGCGCACATCGGCACGGAACTTGAGTTCATCATGTTCGATGACAGCTATGCCGAAGCGTGGGACAAGAAGTACGAGGCCCTGACCCCGTCCACGAGCTACAACGTGGATTACTCCCTGCTTGCCACCGCGCGGCTGGAACCGGTGATCCGCAGCATCCGGACGAACATGGAGAGGGCGGGACTCGTCGTCGAATCTTCCAAAGGGGAGTGCAACTACGGCCAGCAGGAAATCACCTTCCGCTACGCCGAGGCGCTGACAGCGTGCGACAACCACGCCTTTTACAAGAACGGCGCCAAAGAAATCGCCGATCAGCACGGCAAGAGCATCACGTTCATGGCGAAGTACAACGAACGCGAAGGCAGCTCCTGCCACATCCATTTCAGCCTCACGGACCTGGACGGAAACCCCGTGCTGCCCGGGGATGGCGAGCACGGTTTCAGCCCCCTGATGGAGCACTTCATCGCGGGACAGCTTGCTGCACTGCAGGAGCTGGCGTACTTCCAGGCGCCTAACATCAACTCCTACAAGCGCTTTGTCGAGGGCAGCTTTGCCCCGACCGCCATTGCGTGGGGCCTGGACAACCGCAGCTGTGCCCTGCGCGTGGTAGGCCGCGGACGGGGGATGCGGGTGGAAAACCGCGTAGGCGGAGGAGACGTCAACCCCTACCTGGCTGCAGCGTCACTGATTGCGGCAGCCATCCATGGGATCGAAAACGAACTCCCGCTCGAGCCGATCATGACCGGTAACGCCTACCTCTCTGATTCGGCCAGAATCCCCAGCAACCTCCGCGATTCCCGGGCATTGCTGTCCGGAAGTGAGATCGCCCGCAAATCCTTCGGGGATGAGGTGGTGGACCACTACGTCCACGCCGCCGGCGTCGAACTGAAGGCCTTTGACAGCGCAGTGACGGATTGGGAGCGGAAGCGTGTCTTTGAGCGGCTCTGATCCTGGGTCATACCGTCCGCGTATCGGGCTGACCACCTACTACCAGGAAGCCTCCTGGGGTGTCTGGACCTCGGAAGCCGCCATCCTGCCCGGAACCTATGTCCAGGCGGTGGTGGCGGCCGGTGGCACCCCGGTCCTGCTGCCACCAGTTGGAACAGATCCTTCGATTGTTGAGTTGCTCGACGGGCTGATCATCTCGGGAGGATCCGACGTCGGGCCGGAGTATTACGGCGCGCAGCCTCACCCGTTGACTCGATCCCAGACAGTCAGGGACGAGCACGACATCGCCCTTACGCGGGCTGCTTTGGAATACCAGGTGCCGCT
This sequence comes from Arthrobacter sp. Z5-13, assembly GCF_056499105.1. Lineage (NCBI taxonomy): Bacteria > Bacillati > Actinomycetota > Actinomycetes > Micrococcales > Micrococcaceae > Arthrobacter > Arthrobacter sp. Z5-13. The sequence continues at coordinate 4,271,056 of NZ_CP096460.1, read as the reverse complement.
CTTTGCGATTTGCCGCGGGGCCCAGATCCTCAACGTCGCATTGGGCGGAACCCTCGTCCAGCACATCCCGGACGTGAATCCCGAGGCAGACTACCAGCCTGCTCCCGGCGTCTTCGGGAACGTCGAATTCACCACAACCTCCGGCAGCATCAGCGAACAGCTGCTGGGCCCGCGGGCCAGCGCGCCCTGCTACCACCACCAGGCCATCGATGAGGTGGCACGTGGTCTTCGCGTCACCGCGGAGGCCTTGGACGGCACGGTAGAAGCAGTCGAAACAACAACGGGCGGCTGGGTGCTGGGCGTCCAGTTCCATCCTGAACAGAACCCGAATGACCTGCGGCTGTTCAGCGGGTTCATTGAGGAAGCACGCCGTTACAGAACACATCGAATGGAGGGCTCTGCTGATGTCCAGCAGTACGTATGAGGTACTAAATCCGGCCACCGAGGAAGTCATCCACACTCTGGAGCTGGCCACCCTGGAGGAGACGGACAGGGCCATCCAAAAGGCTGCGCAGGCGTTTGAAACCTGGCGGCAGGTGGCTCCTGCGGACAGGGCGTTGCTGCTCCGCCGTTTTGCCGCTGCCGTTGACTCCGACCTGGAGAATCTGGCCCAGCTGGAGGTGCTCAACGCCGGCCACACCATCGGCAACGCCCGCTGGGAAGCGGGCAACGTCCGGGACGTTCTGTCTTACTACTCGGCTGCTCCGGAGAGGCACCTGGGCCAGCAGATCCCCGTGGACGGGGGTATCAACGTGACCTTCAACGAACCCCTCGGGGTCGTGGGCGTCATTGTTCCGTGGAACTTTCCCATGCCCATCGCAGCGTGGGGTTTCGCTCCCGCGCTCGCCGCCGGCAACACGGTTGTCCTGAAACCGGCCGAGCTGACACCGATGACAGCCGTTCGGATCGGCGAGCTTGCCCGTGAGGCGGGCATTCCCGAGGGCGTGCTGACCATCATCCCGGGCAAGGGCTCGGTGGTGGGGGAGCGGTTCGTCACCCACCCGGCGGTGCGGAAGGTGGTCTTCACGGGATCCACTGCCGTGGGCAAGCGCATCATGGCGGGCTGCGCGGACCAGCTGAAACCTGTGACGCTCGAGCTGGGCGGCAAGAGCGCCAACATCATCTTTGCGGATGCGGATCTGGAAGAAGCAGCTGCTGCTGCACCGGGCGGGGCCTTCGACAACGCCGGCCAGGACTGTTGCGCCCGGTCGCGGATCCTGGTCCAGCGCAGTGTGTATGAAAGGTTCCTCGGATTGCTGCAGCCGATTGTTGAGGCGTTAAACGTCGGCGATCCGGGGGATGAGTCCTCGTTCATGGGACCGTTGATTTCGGCGGCCCAGCACCGGACCGTCTCCGGATATGTCCCGGAGGGGTCACCGGTCGCGTTCCGCGGCTCGGCTCCGACCGGGAAGGGTTTCTGGTTTCCTCCCACAGTTCTCACTCCGTCCCCCGGCGACCGGGTTATGTACGAGGAGATCTTCGGCCCCGTCGTCGCCGTCGTACCGTTCGACGACGAAGCGGACGCCCTGCGTCTGGCGAACGACTCGATCTACGGGCTTTCTGGCTCCATCTGGACCCGGGACATCGGACGCGCGTTGCGGATGGCTCGTGGCCTGGAATCGGGAAATCTCTCCGTGAACTCGCACTCTTCGGTCAGGTACTCCACCCCTTTCGGAGGGTTCAAACAGTCCGGCCTCGGCCGCGAGCTCGGACCGGATGCGCTGAATGCCTTCACCGAAACCAAAAACGTCTTTATTTCCAGCCGGGCTTAGCGCCCAAGCAAGAGCAAGGATGCCAGCAATGATCGAAGTTATCTCAAACCGTCTCAAGGACCGCAGCGCCGTCATCACGGGTGGAGCCAGCGGAATCGGCCTCGCCACAGCCCGCCGTTTCGCTTCCGAAGGGGCCAAGGTGGTCATCGCCGACGTCGACCCCACCGCCGGCTTGCGCGCTGCGGAAGAGGTGGGCGGACTGTTCGTCAAAGTGGACGTCACCAGCGAAGAGGACGTCAAAAACCTCTATGCCGTCACCAACGAGACCTACGGCAGCGTTGACATTGCGTTCAACAACGCTGGCATCTCCCCGCCGGATGACGCCTCCATCCTGGACACCGGCATCGACGCCTGGCGCAAGGTCCAGGAAGTCAACCTCACCTCAGTGTTCTATTGCTGCAAATATGCCTTGCCGTACATGCAGGCGCAGGGCAAGGGGTCCATCATCAATACGGCCTCGTTCGTCGCTGTGATGGGGGCGGCAACTTCGCAGATCTCCTACAGCGCCTCCAAAGGCGGAGTCCTGGCCATGAGCCGGGAACTTGGCGTCGAATTCGCCCGCCAAGGCATCCGGATCAATGCACTCTGCCCGGGACCGGCGAACACGCCGCTCTTGAAGGAGCTGTTTGCCAAGGACCCGGAAAAGGCGGCCAGGCGTCTGGTACATATTCCGTTGGGCAGGTTCGCCGAACCGGAAGAGCTTGCTGCCGCGGTGGCCTTCCTGGCCAGTGATGACTCTTCGTTCATTACCGCCTCAACGTTCATGGTGGACGGCGGTATCTCGGGAGCGTATGTAACGCCCCAGTGATCTGATCCGGGCACACTTTTGTGGTAGACCGGAGCATAACGAACGCGGGACAGGCCCGGCGCTGGGAGGCGCCGGGCCTTCTGCCGTAAAGGAGCACAATGACACAGTCCCCGAATGCCTCCCCGGCTCCTCCCGGCTGGTACCCGGATCCCTCCGGGGCGCCGGGACTGAGGTGGTGGGATGGCCGGACGTGGGCAGCGGGCTACGATCCCGCAATGATGCGACAGCGTCCCGAGCTTCCCCCGACCGTCCCTGTCGGGAATCCGTTCATCTGGGCCGTCGCCCTGCTTCCGCTGCTGTCCGTCGCCTCGCTGCTGCTGTGGAGCCCGACGCTGACGTACAGCGTCCTGCCCGGAGAAAACGTCAAGGTTCCCGATCCCTACTCGATAATGACCCCGGGTTATTTCCTGATGAGCTTAATTAGCTGGGGTGTCACCGCCGGCTCGGTCGTCTTGGCCTTTCTCGATTGGCAAAGGCTCGGAAGGAGCGGTGTGGTCCGCCCCTTCCACTGGGCCTGGTCCTTCCTCGGCGCGATCATCTACGTAGTGGGCCGTTCGGTGATAGTCCACAAGGTAGCCCAAGGCAGGGGGCTCGGGCCCGTCTGGATCGCCACCGGGACCAATGCACTGCTCTCTGTTGGCATCACGCTGAAGATGGCCGAGTTCATGTCGGCATTCTTTGCTGCCGCGCCGTGGGAGACAGTGTAGGAACCGGTCTCCGGGGTCGGCGTCACGATTGCGGAAAGAGGGGGTTAAACACTAGCCGGATGTCGGAGCGGCCGGAACCTCACGCCAGTCCGACGGCCGAATGAAGCGAATAGGCGGTGCCAGGACAGTGCATGAAATAGCGGAAGTTGCCGACGAGGATCTCATCCGTTCCAGCCGCGACGGCGATCGCACTGCCTTGGAGGTCCTCTACAACAGGCATCATGACGCCGGTCTAAAGTTCGCGCGGAGGCTCATGGGCAACAGGGCCGACGCCGACGACGTAACCCAGGAAGCATTCCTCAAGGTTGTTGCAGCCATGGAGCGCGGCAACGGTCCGGAAACTGCATTCAGGCCTTACTTTTTAAGGGCCGTGCGCACGGCAGCCGCTGATCACTGGGACGGGCAGGCCAAGGAGACCCCGACAGACAATACCGGTGATACCCCGGTGGAGGACGCCTCACTGGCCTCCCTATTCAATCGGGACAACCCCGAATTGGTAATGAAAGCGTTCCAGTCACTCCCGTTGAGATGGATGACCGTCCTCTGGCATGCGGAAGTGGAAAGGGAGCCGCCGCGCAAAATCGCGCCTATCCTCGGCATGGAACCAGGGGCCGTTTCAGCCCTGCTCTTACGTGCCAGAAAAGGTCTCCGTGAGGCCTATCTCAGCGCCTACGTCGAAGCACCTCTGCGGTCAGACTGCGAACCAACCTTCCCCTACCTTGCAGCTACGGTACTCGGCACCAGCTCTGCCCGTGATCGTCGGAAGGTGAATGAACACGCCCGCGACTGTGAAGACTGCGCCAAAGTCATTGCTCAACTGACCGACGTCGGAGCGACAATGCGGGGTATCGTTGCACCTCTTGTTCTCCTCGGCCCTGTGCTGGGCGGAGCCCGCTTCTCTCTGCAAGAGCATTTTCCTCCTCGTTGGACAGGAACAACGGCTGCTGCGGGCGTAGCGGCCCTGACGGCTGTAGCCGTGGCAGCCGTCGCAGTAGCGGGTGGTCTCGTCAGCAGCGGACCCTCCGCTGCCCCGCCCCCGCATGGAACCGAGTTGAACCGGTCAGTTCCGGCCAGCCCATCGCTGCCTCCCGCAAGCATCAACACAGCTGCCCCAACCCCTGGATCCATGCCAATGGGGGATCCGGCTCAACCTGGCCCGCAATACCCGCCTGAGGACCTGTTCGCAGAACCTGACACGGATGTCTTCCCCGGTACGGCGCGCTTTGACCCCTGGCCGTCAGTACGTGCCACCAGTCCGCGCGCTGCTGCAGGAACTGTTCCTGCCAGGCCGACGGCTTCTCCCACCTCGACTCCGGCTCCGGTGACTACCGATAACGCTTCCCCACGGGCCACACCGACTCCAAGCCCTACACCAACGCCGACTTTGACTCCTACACCGACCCTGACAGCAAAGCCGACCCCAACAGCGACATCATCCCCGACACCAACTCAAACCCCGACCGTTACGCCTACTGGGGCTCCACTGGAGCCAAAGTGCGTCAGCATTTTCAATTTGTGTTTCACCATCTAGGAACAGCCACCGTGGAAGCCCGCGCAGCTCGAGTTATAAGGTGACCAGTAAATGGTTCTGAAGGTCGTAGGGATGCCCAGGCCTTCCAGAGAAGGGCCGGCGCTTCAAACCCGTAGTATTGGGGATTAATAAGCATACGTATCAATTGAGGGGAATAGGCATGCCTGGCGAATCAGGAGAGCGGCTCACCTTGTCTGTGGGCCGCCGGGAGTTCGAAGAACTCGCGGGTGCTTGGGCGTCTTATCTCCAGGCAACCAAGAGCCTCGAAGCAGTCGACCCGATCCTGGCAATGCAACGGACGGGTGTTGTTCTCCGCACCCTGGAGCAGTTGATGAACACAATGGAGCCAGGAACCAAGCTGGCTGGAACCGCTGGCTGAGGATGCCCAGCAGAGCGCCTAAATCTGCCGCCGCACGTAATCCGGTGACTTTCTTACGTTCTTTATGACCAAAAGCCTCTTGATTGGCTTCCGGGTGGTTCCGTTAGGGCATCCCTTGTTCCGAGTTGCTCGGGACCCCAATCCTGCGGAGCCCGAATGTCAAGAGTCGACCCTTTCCCGCCAGCGCTCCGCCTGAAAGAGGCTGCCGGGGTTTGCCGAACCGAGCCAGCGGGTACGTGCCTGATGGGGGCATTCGCCACACTTCCTGAGAACTGGCGGCGTGCCCTCTGGTATTCCGACCTGCAGGGCTTGACTCCGAACGACGCCGGACAACTTCTGCAAATGGGTCCCGAGCTGTTTTCCACCGTCCTTCACGAGGCACGGACAGCCCTTCGCGTGGCCTTCGCTGCAACCCTTCCACGGAGACCCCTTGCGGGCAGTGCTCGCGAGGCGAGCGCTTAAGTTGGGGCAGGCGGTATCCGATCACGTCTCAAGGTATGCGGATACCACCCACCCCTGTGGAGCAAACTGGGCTGCTCCACGTCAGTGCAGTGCAATACGGCGATAAGGGGGACTTACCGCCGGACGAGGGCTGCGTACCCCACATCCTGCACAACTATCTAACTGCGAAACCGGCATTTCATGACGGCCTGATGTTTATGAGGGATCCTGATTGGCGGAGCTAGCGGAAACAATGACATCACCAACAGCATGGAGGAGAGATCCTGTGCGGTGAAGGGCCGCCACGGGATCAATCGGCCCGTTCCGTGGGTCTGTAACGGAGCAGTATTCTGACCATTCGTGCTTCAGCTGTCCGAATTGTCGGGCTCCCACTGTGGCTGTCACCGCGGTTGCATCGTGGACGTTCAATAGCTGGAGGTGTTCTTCACTCATGCCCTGATTGACCCCGTTAGAAGCGAATCGTGACGAACCGGAAATGTGGGATTGATTGCGAATCCACGCTCCGACGCTTTTGGACAGGCGGAAATGACCACTATGCGGAGGGAGCTGCCCAGCATGCGGACAGTTAAACATGCTCCGTCACGAATGACTATTCGTTGGATCGAATTACGTGGGTAGTTGGCGTCCGGCCTGCACCGATCAACGAACGGAACGAACCAGCTTGGCTTTAGAGGGGACTTCAGGCGAACCACGGCTTCCCGCAGCTGGAATGGGGGATCCTGCGCTGCTAACGGGGCTGAGGGCCGGGAACAAGGATGCGGTAGACGTCTTGTATCGGCGGCACGCTGCTGACGCATTGGCTTTTGCCCGGGGACTGGTGCGGTCGGACCATGACGCAAAGGACCTCGTGCGGGAGGCCTTCGCCAAGACCATCAGCGCGGTGGCCAACGGAAACGGTCCGCATGAGAATTTTCTGGGCTACCTGTTCACCGCGATCAAGAGCTGTGCCGCTGAATGGTGGAACAAGAATTCCCGGGAAATGCCGGTGGAAACGGGCGTCCTGGATGCAGGGCAGGGCCCAACCGAAGACAACCGGCTACACCGGGTTCTCGAACGGGACGGCAACGAACAGGTCCTGACTGCTTTGCAGTCCTTGCCTGCCCGGTGGCAGACAGCACTCTGGTATGCCGACGTACTGCAGGAGCCACCACGGAAGATCGGGCCTGTTCTCGGCATCAAACCCAACGCGGTGTCCGCCTTGGTCAGACGGGCCCGGGCCGGACTCCGGGAAGCCTATGCGAATGTACTGTTCGAAGAAAGCCAAAAAGCAGTTAGTCCGCCGCAGCTGGAGTAGCAGCTGTCAGGGAAAGGATGAACGCGCCTAGGCTGTGGCCAGCTCGTGGGCTTCCAGGATCTCGGCGGGAAGCCTTCCCCGGCTGCTGGTTGAATAACCATTCCGTTCGGCCCATTCACGGATGCTGGACGGGTTGGACAATGCTTCTCCGGTTTGGCGGGCGGGGCCAACTGTCCGCTGGACTCTGCCCGTAACTTTTCGGCCGGCGCTCATGTAGGGCGCAAGTAGTTCCCGGAATGCAGCGGCATTCGCGGCCGACAGGTCGATATCGTATTCAGTCCCATCGATCCTGAAGGACACGGTCCTGTCTGCCGTGGTGCCATCCAGATCATCGATAAATTCCGTCACTATCTTTGTCGCCATGAAACTATCCTTCATTCAGAGTCTGTGCTGGCTGGGTGCGGCCGGTTGCGGACTGCTTCACAACCGGCCGCCGGAATCCAGCAGTGCTTGCACCGCCAGAATCCCCATCCGCCGGCGTACTACGAGATCCTCGGCGGATTCATGCATGCGGGAGACGGTCAAAAACCGGTGCCCGGACACCTGTAATGACCGTCGGCACGGGCAATCGTGACGCGGGACGCCTTCAGGCCAAAAAAGGGCCAGCGGTTTATTCCGGTTGCTCCCGCAGCCAGGGCGCGGCGAAGCGGCGGTACCAGAAGGCCGCTTCCGGCGAAATGGTGAAGGGCGCCGGATTCAGGCCGGTGAGGGCCCATAGGCGGTCCGACTCATACCAGTGGTCCTGCGAGAGCAGGGCGGCCTGATGACTGGTGAATCCACCTTGGAGAAGGATGGTGAGGGACTTTTCAAAGTCCGTTGAGGTTGACCACCGCGGCCCGGCAATTTTGTTTTGGATGTGGAGCAGCAGCTGAGCCACGCTCACGGGTTCCGGCTCGGCGGCGTGAAATGGCCCAGTGACCTCGGTGGCAAAGCGCGGCCCTACCAGCGCGGCGATCAGCCTGCCAAGCTGCCCGACGTCGATCACTGAGAGTTTTGAGGTGCCGTCACCAACAGGTCCACCCAGGAGTGTGGCCATGCGGATCAAGCCGGGGATAAACCATTTGTCTCCCGGGCCGTAGACCAGTCCGGTTCGAATGACGCTGCCTGCGGCCTCCAGGACCAGTCGTTCAGCGGACGCCCGGGAGCGGCTTGCCATGGATGCGGGTGCGTAGGGGAGGGAAGTGCCCGGTCCTCGGTGCGGGCCTGTTCCATAAACGGCAGTGGTACTGATCTGTACGAACCGCGAGACACCATTTCGCGCAGCTGCCTCGAGAAGATTGCGGGTGCCGTCAACGTTGACTCGAGCGGCCGTCAAGGCGTCCGTGCCGGTGTAGCTGGCAGCGTTAACAATTATGTCGGCTCCAGCCGCCGCTGCGTTGAGGCTGTCGCCGTCTGTGGTGTCGCCGACGTATATGCTGGCTCTGCTGCTCTCCGGGAGGAGAGTCGTCGGACGTACCAGGATCCGAAGGTCGGCTTCGCCGCGGGCGGTGACGGCTTCAACGATGTTGCGGCCGATGAATCCGGATGCGCCGGTGAGTAGAACTGTAGGTTTCCGCGAACCTTGTCTCACGATGGGCTCGGCCCGGCAGGGACGGTTCTTGGTCTTGTATAGGACGGCCGGAGTCTGGTGGCACATCCAATCAACGAGGGATCGTATATATGACTGTGCAGGAACGTGCCAGGGTCACGAAGGGCTCCATAGTGGCCGGGGCGGCCGCTGTCTTCGAAGAAGTAGGCTACGGCAGTGCGAGTCTGAGCGCTGTCGCCGAGCGGGCAGGCGTGACAAAGGGGGCTCTGTACTTTCACTTCTGTTCTAAAGAAGACCTTGCCCTTGCCGTCATTCAGGCCCAGCATGCTTTGGTGACCGAAGACGCCCGGCGAGCGGCGTTGAGTGGAAACGATGCCTTGTCCATCATGGTCATGATCTGTGGAAGTTTCGGCAGGCAGCTGGTCAGGGAACCCGTAGTGCGTGCCGGCGTGCGATTGACTCTTGAAGCCTCCGCCTTCGGACACCAGGTCACCGAGCCCTACCACGACTGGATCCGCACTATGGAGAGCTTAACCCAGCAGGGCCAGGCAAAAGGCGAGATCAAAGAACTAGTGGACGCGGCTGCCTTCGCCCGGTACCTTGTGGCGTCCTTTACCGGAGTGCAGATGCTGTCCACGATTCTCACGGAACGCGCGGATGTGCTCGAGCGGATTGAGGACATGTGGTCGATCCTGCTGCCCGTACTGGTGCCAGAGTCGAGACGGGATGAGTTCCTGAAGCTGGTCCGGGTAAGTGTCCAGGATCCAGAGTCCGATCTGAACTCTCAGCCCTAGACTCAAACTCACACCTCACCACCACGCAAACTTCGCCGTCGACCCTGATTTCGGCCGTGGCTTGGGTGCGGCCAAATTGGCTTTTGCCGCGGCGGATTGAAACCTCCGGGTTGTCGCTGAGTTCCACGATCTTCAGGAATGAGGCGTCGAAGCTCGCAAAATCCAGGTCAGGCATCCTCGTTTCCGCCCTGAGTGCCTGGCGGACCCCTTCCACCAGAAGTACTCCCGGGACGTGGTCCAGCGGATGGTCAAACATGATGGGATTTGCCTCATCCACATGCAGCGGCCACGTACCGTCCCCTGTGGCTTCGCCGATAACTACGTGACCGGAATGCCGGTGACCTACCTGCTCCGGCCGTAAAGTGACAGGAGACCTGGACGGGCCTCCGGTGTCGGATCGAAGCCGCATCCGGGCATAGGTAGAGGGGTTTACCATCCGAGCTCCCGCTGTCCCTGTCGCGATACAGCTGCCGTTCACATAAAACCGTGCGTTGACGTGCAGCTTGGCAGGCCCGCGGGGAGTCCGTTGCAGGACGTCGACCTCAAGGCTGATATGAACGTTTGTCGGAATTCCGGGATCCCGTAAGTGCCCGTCCAGGGCATGAATGGCCATTTCAGGTAAGAGGAAGACCTCACCGAGAGGCACGCCCTCCATCGAATGGGCTGTGAGGATGGTCGCCTGCCGCAGCGTTTCCACAACCAATGCCGAGTCGTACACCCCGGGAAACGGATGGTAAAAGGTGTGCAGCCGTGGCCATTGGGCCCCGGCGATGTAGCGGCCCTCGCCCGCTCTGCGGATGTCAGTCATAAAGACCTCGGAAAGTCCCCAGCGGTGCACCAACTCCCGTTGCACGGTGCTGCTGAACGATACCGAACGCTCAAGGAAAAGCTGCAGACCGCCGTCGGGCCTCCCGCCGTCAACGCGCATGGTTCCCCTTCCGTAGCGAGCTGGTGGCAAAAGCATACCGGTCGTATGGCTTATTCAGCAGCGTCCTAGTACTGTGGCCAATGCACTGATCGAATCATTGAGGAGTGGGACATGCGGGGAGAGCCAGGGGGGCGGCTCACTGTCTCCGTCGGACGTAGGGAATTCGAGAATCTCACGGAAGCCTGGTCCGCCTATCTCGAAGCAACCCAGACGTTGAAACCGGTGGATCCGATCCTGGCAATGCGGCGGACAGGCACCGTGCTCCGCTCCCTGGAACAGTTGGCTGCCACTGTCGTCTCTGAACAGGACGCTGCGGGATCCAACGACGACGCCGGGCAGCTAAGCTAGCCCACCCGGCGTCGTGCTCCTGTTTTCTTGGGACTAGTTGTCCTTCAGCGTGTCACTCACGACGGCGGTCCGCGCCGGTTGGTCTACCGCACCGTTGGTTTTCGGTGCCGGACGTGATTTGCCGAAGCCGGAGAGCATCTCGATAACGTCAAAGCCGGTGGTGTCCTTGAGCATCTGCGCAGTCTCCTGCACGCCCGAGGAAACATTTTTGCTCAACTGGCTTGCGCCGTCGTTGGAGATGACCGTCATGTTGCTGATGGCCCCCATCGGTGCGGCGATCTCCTTGGCGATGCCCGGCAACACCTCCAGGACCTTGTTCAGGATGGCAGCCTCATTGAACTCGCTGTACGCCTTGGCCTGGGCCTCGATGGCTCCTGCTTCGGCCTTACCGCGAAGACCAATGACATCGGCTTCGGCAACACCCTTGGACTTGATGACCTCTGCCTCAGCCAGGCCGCGGATCTTGTTGATCTCGGTCTCGGCATTACCCTTGGCGGTGTTTGCAGCAGCCAGAGCCAGCGCTTCGACCTCGTTACCGGTTGCTTTCAGCCTGCGCGTCTCGAGTTCGGCAGCCGCTTCCACCTTGGTGGCTTCGGAGATGCGTGTGCGGCGTGAAAGATCAGCCGCCGCTTCCGTTTCAACTTTGTACTTGGCAGCGTCTGCAGGCTTACGGACCTCAATGTCCAGTTCCTTTTCACGGAGCTCGGCCTGACGTGCAACCACCTGCTGGTTCTTGAGGATGATTGCCTGCTGCTGTTCGGCCTGGGCCAGAGGGCCTGCCGCATCAGCTTCTGCTTGACGGGCATCCGTTTCCTGCTTGAGCTCAGCCCGGCGGAGCGCCAGCTTCTGCTCAGCCTCGGCGGTCTTCTGGTCCGCGAGTGCCTTTGCCTCCGCAGCTTCACGCTGGGAATTGGCTTCAGCAATGCTGGCGTTGCGCGCCACCAGAGCAGCCTCAGGACGGCCAAGGTTCTTCAGGTAGCCGCTGGAGTCCTCAACCGACTTGATCTGGAACGTATCGATGACCAGACCCTGATTGGTCATGGAGTGCTCGGCCTCTTCCTTGACGGAAGCAGCAAACTGCGCGCGGTCCTTGATGATCGCGTCAACGCTGAGCGTACCCACGATGGAACGCAGCGAACCGGAGAGGGTTTCCTGCGTGTAGTGATCAATGGCGTCCTGCTGGTCAAGGAAGCGCTGGGCTGCCTTGCGGACCGAGGCCTTGTCGCCTCCGACCTTAACCTGGGCAACACCTGCCAGCTTGAGCTGGATGCCGTTATTTGAGATTGCTTCAATGGTCACTTCGACCTGACGGGAGGACAGCGAAATGTGGCTGACGCGCTCCGTGATCGGATTGACGAAGGCCCGGTTGTTGATCACGACGCGGGACTGGTCCTCGGACATGTCTTCGGTAGGATTCGGGTCGCTCTTACCTGTGATAAGCATGGCCTCGTTCGGCTTCGCAAACCGAATACTCATGACGTAGTACATAAAGCCCGCAATGAGCAGGAGGACGAGAACGCCCCCGCCGATCAGTAGTTCAATCATTGTTCCCCCTAGGAATCTGCATCGGGCCCAAACGGCCCCACGACCAGAGACAAGTATCTCTTGGCCTGCACGGATTTATGACGCGGAGGCGGGCAATTCGTGATGAGCTCTTGCCCTCCGCCGCCGGAGTTGGCGTTCCACCCACCCCATTGCTCTGGTGGCCGCGGCCCAGTAGAGGATTCCCGCTGCCAGGGAAGCGAGGACAGCGAGGCCTTTGCCCGATTCTTCGACGAGCAGGTACACCAGCCAATGAGTGACGTAGATATACAGGGACGCGCTGGCCAACAGAGCGATAAGACGGTGAAGTCCGCGCGGTACCGTCAGTGTTGGGACCCAGAGCAAGATGAGGAATCCCACCAGCATTGTTGTGGTGCGGTACTGGTCGCTGAAGGATAAAGGGATTGTCAGGAGCGCAATCGCCGTCACTGCGGCCCGCTGCCATAGCGTTCGCGATGCGGCGGCGGCCAAGCCGAGACCGAACAGCCACAGAACGGGGCCCTGGCCTGGGTAGCGGGAGTCAATCAAGCCGAAGAACAGCGGCATATCCACAGCTATCAACGCAAGTGCGAAGGCCCACGGCCACCTGCGCTGGGCCCTGTCGGCGGCCGGTATCGCGAGGAGAACCGCGAGGCCCAGCAGGATGTGGACCAGGATCTCGATAAACCAGAACCTTGAATGGTCGCCCCACCCTTCCGGCCCGAGGAGGGGGTTCAGCAGAAAAACGTTGATCCAGGTATAGGTATCTGTCACCGCGAAGGCGAAGCCGATGAACGCAATGCTGGGCACGACGATCCGGGCAATACTTCGCAGTTGCCGTTTGAGCCGGGCACGGCGGGTGCCGCTGAGCTGGAACCGGGCAAAGTTATAGCCGGCGACGGCGATGAGTACGTGGGCGGTGCCGCCCCAGTGGAAGAACCCGATGTGTGTGGAGACGATGAAGATGATGGCGATGGCCCGGAGCACGATCCCGGTCTCCATTGGGGCAAACATCCGCCGGTACATGTTACGGGCAGTGCGTCCGACGCTCACCGCTTGCTGGGATTCAGGCGAGCCGGTGGCCGATGCGGCTGCGGGGCTCACCGCGCGGTGCTGGGCGGGAACAAGCTCACAAATCGGCATCAGGTGCCAGCCCTGCGGGATGTAGCCCAGGGCACGCTCCAACCGGAGGGACGCTGCTACATATGAGAGGGAGTCGCCACCCAGGGAAACAAAGGTATCCGTGTCGGCGATGTTTTCCTGTTCCAGGACCTCGGCGAAAATCCTCCGGATGTCTGCCAAGGTTTCTCCCTGTTCCGCCGCTGGAGCAGAGGTGCTGGCGGGGTCCTCATGACGCGATGCCAGGGCCTGGACTGCTGGGTAATCAGGTTTACCGTTGGCTAGCCGGGGGATCTCCGGGACGGAATGGAGTTGGATGGCGGCGCGCGGTACGCCCAGGTGCTGCGCGAGGGACTTTGCGATCAGGGCGAGATCGTGGAGTCCTTCCACCGCTGCCACCACTGCGTCGTCAGAGCCTGCAGCCGCGGCGGTCAGGCCGAGGTCGGCCAGCAGGCGTTCCACCTGGCCCAGGTCCACGCGGAGGCCAACGATCTTGACGAACCTGCTGCGACGGCCAACGATTTCGTACAGGCCGTTCGAACCGCGCTTAGCCAGGTCTCCGGTATGAAGCTCTGTGATGACCCGTCCCAAGGCAAGGTCCTCCGGTTTTTCCGCGTACCCCAGCATCACATTGGGTCCCGAGTAGACAAGCTCAGAGGCATCGAGGCCCGGTACAGGCTCCAGCCGGAAAGACCCGCCGGGCACCGGCACTCCAACGGCCTGCGGATGTTCTGCTGCCATATCAGGGGGTAGATACGCCATCCTGGCCGTGGCCTCGGTCTGGCCGTACATGACAAACAGGTCCCAGCCCTGCCTCCGGCCCAGTTCGGCGTAGGAGCGCACCCGGTCTGGAGCGAGCCGCCCTCCCGCCTGCGTGATGTAGCGCAGGCTGGGCAGGTCCATATGCTCAAAACCGACTCGCTCCAGCAGGTCGAAGGTGTAGGGAACTGCTGCAAAGGATGTCACGTTATCGGCGCGGACCAGCTCCCAGAAACAGGGGTCCACCACGGAGAGGTCAGTCAGTGCCAGGGACGCGCCTACCAGGAGGTGGCTGTTCACCACGCTCATCCCGTAGCAGTACGAGAGGGGAAGTGTGGTGGCGGCTGTGTCGCTGGGACGCAGGTGCAGGTACTCAGCTATCGCCGTGGCATTGGCTTGCACCGATTCGGCGGACAGACGAACGAGTTTTGGTGAACCGGTGGAACCCGAGGTGCTCAGCAGGAGCGCGAGATCCGGGTGCAGCTCATGGCGGGTCTCGTCCCGTCTTACGTCCAGAACCGCCTCACCGTCTGAGGCGCGGACCACGATATCCGGATCGTAGGCCTCGACGAGCATCTCGGCGGCCATCCCGCCGCCCGTCGGCAGAATGAGCAAGGGATTGCCGGAGGACAGGGCAGCGAGGTAGGCCACCAGAGAGGGCAGGGAGTTCTCGGCCTCGAGGGCGATCAGCCGCCGGGCGGGTCCGAACGCGCGGATCATATCCTCGACGCGTCGTGCCAGCTCGCGGTAGCTCACTGATTGGTTTTTTGTCCTGATGGCGGTGCTGTCCCCGAAGCGGGCCAGCTGAGCCGCAAATGAGACACCGGCCAGCTCTGGCTGTACAGTCACCCGCATCACATTAGAAGGTAATGCTTACCTAACTCAAATGGACAATGTTCATACGCGTCGAAAGTTACACCGGGCAGGGCGAGCAGCACAGGAAACGAAGAGCGCCAACTGCCGCTTCGAAAACCAAAACGACAGTTGGCGCTACTCAGTTGGGGAAGCTACGCCTTGAGCCTGGGCTGGACGTCCTTGGTGTAGATGCGTTCGAGCGTTGCTTTGAGCTCTGTCATTGTGGATTTGACATCGCCGTGTTGCGTGAGGATTTTCGCAGCTGCTTTGGCCATCTCCTGGTCAGCGCCGGGCAGGAATACCCGGGCATTGTCCTGGACGCGGGTGACGGTGAGCTGGTCCATTGCCGTCTTGATCTGCGGCGTCGTGGCTAGAACTGTAGCCATGTCCGCTGACAAACGCGTAGGCATGTAGCCAGTGGCAGCCGAGAAGGCCGCCGTGTTTTCAGGCTCGGTCATGAACTGCAGGAACATCGCAGCGGCGAGCTGCTCTTCTTTGGTTACACCGCTGGGAATGCCCAGGCCGGCGCCGCCAGTGGGGCAGACTCCGGTCTCCGTCTTGGATCCGCCAGGCAGGAAGCCGACGCCCACGTTGAACGAGGCGGACTTGAGGATGCCAATCAGAGAGCCGGTGGAGGACAGTGTTGCCGACGCCAGACCAGCTGCGAAGTCGTCTGCGGATTCCTTGGAAGAGACACCCGCCCAGCCATCCTTGTAGACCGAGTCCTGTGCGGCCTGGAGCGCTGCCACCGATTCTGGCGAATCACAGGTGATTTCCCAATCCTTGGACCAGGCGCCGCCCTCGCCCCAGAGGTTGTTCTGAAGGGTCCAGCCGGCGTAACCGGCCAGGGCGGGGTGCATGAAAGCGTACTGGGCGCCGGAGGCCGCTTTGAGTTTCGGGGCCCATCCCGCGAATTCCTGCCACGTCTTTGGCGCGCGGTCAGGCAGCCCTGCTGCAGCGAAGTGGTCCCTGTTGTAGTAGAACAGCGGGGTGGAGCGGCCATACGGGAGGGCCCACTGCTTGCCTGCGTACTTGTAGTCGTCCACCAGAGATGTGCGGAAGTCGTCCAGCTTGACGCTAAGCTGCTCGACGAGGGAGTCGAGCGGAATGATGCTCTCGTTCAGGTAGTAGCGGAACCACCAGACATCCGAGAGGACCACCAATGAGGGAAGGCCGGACTTGGCAGCCTGCGCAGTCTGGAACTTCTGTGCGATCTCCTCGTAGTTGGCGCCGGCCGTCACCAGGTTCACCTTGATGTCCGGGTACTTGGCGTGGAACTTGTCGATGATGCTTTTTTCGACATCCTGGGACTTCCCAGGGTGGTTGGACCAGAAGTCGATGGAGGCTGCAGGCTTGACACCACTGAAGTCGATGGCAGCGGCTGCTGTGGCCACGGATCCTGTGGTTGTCGGCCCGCCGCAAGCTGCCAGGGCAACGGCGCCGGCCCCGGCACTGGCAAGAGTGAGGAAGAGCCGCCGGTCAAGTGTCAAGGTCATGGTGGTGCCTTTCGGTTGGTGCCTGGGTCGGGCTGGTTGCTTTGTGGATGGTGGACGTTCGACGCCGGTGCTCCTGGACGCGCTAACCGGTGACGCTGCCTTGAGTCAGGCCAGCAACGATGTAGCGCTGGAGCATGGCAAAGATGACAAGTATGGGAATGATCACCAGGACGGCGCCGGCCATCATGATTCCCCAGCCGGCTCCGTTCCCCTCGGAGTTCTGCAGGAGGGTCAGTCCAACCGGAAGTGTCATGCTGTCCGGTTTGTCTGTGATGATGAGCGGCCAGATGTAGTCGTTCCATTCGCTCACCACGGTTACCAGGGCGACCGTCGCGATTGAGGGAACGGAAACGGGCACCACTATCTGCCAGATTCTGCGCCAGTGGCCCGCACCATCGATCTCTGCGGATTCCAGGATGGAGCCCGGCAATGTGAGGAAATGCTGCCGCAGCAGGAACGTGCCGAAGGCGGTCCCCAGACCCGGCAGGATGATGCCCCACAGGGTGTTCTTTCCTCCCATCCCGGCGATCAGGATGTAATTGGGAAGGATGGACACCTGCGCCGGAACCATAAGGGCCACGAGGATCAGCACGAAGATCACGTTTTTGAAGGGAAAGCGCACAAAAACCAAGGCATAGGCTGTGAGGATCGCCAGGATCACCTTGATGGCTGATCCCACGATGGTCACGATTGTGCTGTTGAGGAAAAACTGCCCGAACGGCACTGTGGTCATTGCCGTCTGGTAGTTTTCCGGGTACAGGCCGGCCGGAAGGATCCTCAAATCCAGTGTGACGATTTCGCCGGGTTGCTTGAAGGAACTAAGCACCATCCACAGCAACGGCAGGAACACAACAAGGACTGCAATTATCAGCGGAATGTAGCCAGCCACCACCGTCCGGACCAGATTCGAAAGGGAGAAAGCCCGCTCACGGGGAGGGACGGCGTCGGACGTTGAAACTTCCGGCGGCAGGTCCAAAGGGACGATTGTGCTCACGAGTAGTGGACCTTCCTCTCGACGAATCGCAACTGCACCACGGTGATGATCAGCAGGATGGTGAAGAGCACCACCGAGATAGCTGCGGAGTATCCGGCGCGGTTATAGGCGCCAAACGCCTGCAGGTAGGCCTCGTAAATCAGTGTGCTGGTGCCGTTGCCGAGGGGTGTCATGATCCTGATGAGGTCAAAGGCCTGCAGCGAGCTGAGCATGGTGGTGATAAGCAGGAAAAAGGTGGTGGGGGAGAGGAGCGGCATGGCCATGCTGACAAAACGGCGGAAGCTGTTGGCTCCGTCCAAGGAAGCTGCCTCCATGACGTCCTGGGGGAGGGACTGCAAACCGGCAAGGAAAACCACGGCGCAGTAACCAAGGTTCTTCCAGACGTACACAACAATCACCATCACCAGGGAAAGCTGGGGATCATTGATCCACTGTGGGCTCTGCTGGCCAAGGCCACGCAGAATCCAGGCGAGAACGCCGTAGCCGGGATCGAAAATGAACAACCAGACCAGGCCCACGCCTACGCCGGACAGCACATAAGGAGCAAACACCGCTGATCGGGCGAAGGTTGTGCCGCGGACCTTGGAGTTCAATACCAGCGCCACCAGTAGGCCCAACGCCATGGAACCACCTACGGTAACGGCGGTGAACGCCGCCGTGGTCCCGAGTACATTCACGGCGTCGGAACTGGTGAAAAAGGTGACGTAATTCTCCAGCCCGACCACAGTGGCCGAAGCCGATCCGAGGGTCCAGTCCAGCGTGGAGTAGTAGATGTTGTTGATGAGTGGCAGGTAGGTGAACACTGCGATGAGCAACAGGTTTGGGAGGGCCAGGGCGAGGAAAATGAAGAAGTCCCGCCGGGCCCTTCCTGACCAGCGCTTCCGGCGTGCGGGTGCATGCCTTCCGGAAACGGGGACAGCCTGGGTTGCCTGCTGTTCGGCGAGTAGTTGAGTCATGGTCTCTTACGGGGAAAGGCCTGATGGCAGGCGCAGGGACGGAATCCGCCTTCACTCCACCACATCCTCGTCGCCCCCGCCAATCACCAGGAATCCGCTTTGCGAACATTGTTGGCCAAGCCTTCTTTGCCCGTTAATTACCCGTTGAGCCGCGGAGGGAAAACGTTCATTTTCTGGCTGGGCGGCGTTTCTGCCGGCAGTACCAGAGACCCGGCGGAGATGAACTTCGGCAGCGTGGAACACGAGATTCAAACCGAGCGAACGGGAACTAAGCTGTTACGGACGGTCAGAAATGATCGTTCGCGAGACGCTTCGCGCGCGTTCTGGGATCCTCGGGAATCCAAGGCCGAATTTGTTGTGAATCGCAGCTATAAGTGGCGGCATTCTTGCGGCGCTAAATGCCGCCCCTGGTGCCCGTAAGCCCAACGGCGGATTCAGGCGGTCATTGCAACAGGAGTCCTTCGATCAGTTCGATCGGTTTTTTGACTCTAGTCGTTTGCGTGGCCGGTCGTTGAGTTCCTGGGCGACCCAGTTGAGGTCTTCGGCGCTGTGGATGCTCAGGTCGGTGCCCTTGGGGAAGTACTGGCGTAGCAGGCCGTTGGTGTTTTCGTTGATGCCGCGCTGCCAGGGTGAGTGAGGGTCACAGAAGTAGATATCGATGCCGGTGTCCATTTTCACGCTCTTCCAGGCCTGCATTTCGATGCCCTGGTCCCAGGTGAGGGAAAGCCTCAGCGCCTCGGGGAGTGTCTTGATTTTCGCTGCCAGGGCGTCTCGCATTTGTTCTGCTTTGTAACCATCGGGCAGATGAACGAGCATCGTGTAGTTGGTGGTTCTCTCCACGAGGGTCCCGATCGCGGACTGGTTTCCCTTGCCGATGATTAGATCACCCTCCCAATGGCCCGGCACCGCACGGTCCTGAACCTCGGGGGGACGTTCGGAGACATTGATCATCCCCGGGATCCGGTTTCTTCCTCTGGCCGGCCTTCCTGCAGGCTGCCTTGAGTGCACGTCCTGTGCGTAAACACGCGGCCAGATCACGGTTCAGGGCTCCGCGGGACTGAACGTAGAGGGACTGGTAAATGGTCTCTGGTGACACCGCATCTCCGGCTCATCGGGAAACTCGACCCGCAGTCGTCCTGCGATCTGCTCAGCCTGACACCCCCCCCCGCCTCGGACAGGACCCGGCGCCCGGTCCGCCTGTTCGAATTGATCGGCACAACAGCGTCAGTGATGAAATCACCAGCCTGCATCCCAGCCCAAAACAGCTGCAGAAGATCAGGCCTTACCTAAATCGAATACGTCGTTATGACAACACCCATCCGCTAAGTGGTGCAATCACCGCAAGAACCCAAGCAACCTTGAGCGGGACATCATTCAAGGGCCCAGTCTTGCATCACCTTTTTGGGCTTCTGATGGAGACTTTGCCGCTGCTGAGTCGTTCTCGAAGGCAGTTAGCGATCCGTTCAGCGTCTTCTTGTGTCGCTGTTTCGTGCAGCTTGATACCCAGGTGCGTAGAAGGCAAATCTGCCGATTGGAGCGACTCCTCAATGAGCGGATCCTCAAAGCAGTGATCTGTCGATGCGCCGTCTCTCGGTCCGAGCACCGAGACACTCCACCGGTCCGATGTTCCTGGGGTGATGCTTGTTTCGTCTGCTGCCCCACCGCAGCTGGCCAGGGCAAGGGGCAACAGGACTATACCGATCCAACGGCACGCCCGAGGTCTCATTTGCGGCTCCTTTCCCCGAACTCTCAGCCTGACCAGAGCATACGCTCAACCCGCAGGGCAAGCTCCCCTTTCCGTTTGGGGAACCTCTACCGGACGCGGTACCACGATCGCCTAGGTGGCCACAAGCTCCAGCTCGAATCCGTCAGAATTTACGAGGTATGCAGCGTAGTGCTCGGACCAGCCAGCGTGCGGGTACTTGTCCTGGAACAACTGCACCCAACCGTGCCGGCGGCTCTCCTCGACAAAGACATCGAGGTCTTCTTTACTGCCGGCATGGAACGCAAGGTGATTAAGCCCTGGCAGTGTTCGCTCGTGTTCCGGGCTGCTCATGGCCGGTGATTGCTCAGCAACGATGTAGGTCAGACCGAGCCGCCAGCTGATCCCTGTGGCCCAGCTCTGGTAGATCGAGTACCCCAAGCCCTCCAACGCCCAGCCCCATTCCTGGTTGGCCCGACCGAGGTCAGGTACCCACAGTTCGATATGGTGCAAGGTCCCTTTGGAATCGCTGTTCACGAAGGTGAGTCTTCCATACGCCAGATCATCGTCCCCGTTTCTCGAACGTGGCCGCAGCATAGGCGCTGCAGGCAATGAAGTAGAACTCCGGGTTACTGAAGGAGATGGATTTGGCAGACCGGTCGGGGCGCGCGATGAGCCGAACACGCCGGGTTGGGCCGTGCGCTGATTTCCCTTTAGCTGCATGGGATGGCATGGACCGTGGGCCATACTGGGTCAATGCCTCCGATGAGATTGAGGACACCATCGTTCCCATCCCAGTCCAGGGTGTACGAGCCGCGGGCGACCGGTTCGTACCCGTCGTCCGCGGTCCACGAGCTCGCGCGCAATCCGATCCCGCCGAACCTGACCGCGTACACGTCTCCTCTGCCGGCGAAGAGGAAAGAAAACTCGCGCACGACGGCGCGGCAACCGTTGGCCGCAGGAGGATCTAGAACGCGGTAGCTGGCGCCCAGGTCGCTGAACGCACCGCCCAGGCAGATGAGGCACACCGCAGAGGCCACGATGCTGCATAACAGCCGGACATGCGCTGCAAACGGTGGCACGTCAGTGCCGCGAGCTGCCCGACTGGAGACCAGACGAAGCGTCACGGAGGCGACCAGCAGCATGCCACTGACGGCCCAGAAGGTCAGCACAGTCCCGCCGATGACCAAAAGCAGCGCGCCAAGTTGCGCCACGGCCGTCATGGCCGCAAGCGCCAGGCACGCCGACTCCAGCCTGCGCAGTACCGGAATGTTCAACGAGCTCATTACTTTTCCCCCGGTCCCCATGGGCTGAGAGTTTAGCTGCATCGATCCTCTGCCGCTGACCGGAGGTTAGTCTCACTTCACGATGAAGTGACCGTGCAGTCGTCGCTGGTTACCGCGCCCCTTGTTGGTCCATTCCGCCAACCCTACCGATGCAGGGAATGGCGCCCGTAATCCGGTCCTCCACCGGCCGCTGTTCGGTCCCATGTAGCGTTCATTGTGACTTTTAGCGATAAATGGCGGCCTTTTGAGACGGTTACATGCTGGTTTGAGCCGTGAGCATCTCGCGCACGTCGGCCAGAGCACCAGGAACATCGTTGCCGACTCATCACAGGAGCGCGACACCGGCTCGGATGCGGCGACTTCGGCCACCAACTGGGCGGTCACCGTTTCGAGCGTGCCACCAGCAACGAATCGGCCCGAGTGAAGCGTAATTGTCCCCGGGACCCCAGCCGCCCCATTAGAGTCCGATGCACCTGCCGGAGAGGGCTCGACGCCATAGCGGCACCAACGCATTCCGAACGGGGCCAGCTCAGTGCCGACATCACGCCGTAAGCGACCGCCGAGCTCGGCCTGGCCCCCGGAATGAAGGCGTTCTTTGTCAATAAGGCCGGCGCAGTGTCCAACTATCCCGGCTGAATCATCCCGCAGGACGAGTCCGGACGCCGCTGGTCTGGCTAGGCTAGTCAGCGTTGGCTGAACGGGGCCGGCCGAATTGGGGGAGCGTCAATGAAAATGCATGGCAGGAAAATCACGACGGCGGCTGCCTTGCTTGCGCTGGCGGCGGGAGTGTCGGGATGCAGCCTTTTTCCATCTCCACCCCCGCCGTTGCCGCCCAGCCCCACATCACTGGTGGGCGCAAACTGCCCCTTCCTGGACAAAGAGGAAATCGTACCGGTGCGGATTCCCCGGGGAACTCCCAAGGAAGCCATCGGCGG
The DNA here is from genome assembly GCF_056499105.1 of Arthrobacter sp. Z5-13. Lineage (NCBI taxonomy): Bacteria > Bacillati > Actinomycetota > Actinomycetes > Micrococcales > Micrococcaceae > Arthrobacter > Arthrobacter sp. Z5-13. The sequence continues at coordinate 4,248,882 of NZ_CP096460.1, read as the reverse complement.
TGTTCTCAACACATACAGCGCCTGGTTGAACGCCGGCTCTGAGACCATGACTTCGTGGGCATCCGGCCGATCCGTAACGGAAAGATGCGTGGCGCAGCTTGCGGCCCGGAATGCCGAGGCCTATGCCGCCACGGTTTTCACCTCGCACTCTGACGTTGCCTGGCAGCAGTATTTCGGGACGGTGGAGGCCATGAATGCCCGGAACCTGTGGAGCGTTGCGAAGGCCGAGCCGGGCCAGGGCGGCCGCGGAACCTTCGAGCTGCTCCAGGAGATTGACTCCAGTGCCACGGACAATGGAACGTTCCTGAAGTTCGACGCCGTCTATAGGCCTCGTCCGGCCAGCGGGACCGCAGACGCAGGTTCCTGGGAGGGCTGGGAAACCCCCACCCGCTGGTATGTGGAGCTGGTGCCGGCAGGTGATTTCCTGGTAATCAATTACATCGAGCAGACCCCTTTGCCCATCCAGCCATGAATTTCTGTCCACCTGCGGTGTTTCCGCTTACCTCGGCCGGGATGACAAGGGCCGGGATGTGTTCACGTACGTTCAAGGCTCTACCGACGGCTGATCAGGTCAGGTTGGCGGTGTAGCCAGCGGAGGGCATCGGGGAGCAGGACACCGCCGTGGTTGGGGCTGTGGCCGCCGTCGCCCAGGACCAAGCGGAAGTCATAGCCGGCTTCAGCGAGGGCGGCTGCTACCCGAAGGTTGTTGGCCAGCCAGTTCCGCTCGGGTTGGTTCCCGTTAAGTCCCCGGTGGCGCTCGTCCTCGGCGGGGTTGTCAGGGTTATCTGGGCGCGGCGCCACCGGCAGCGTGACTAGCTGGATAGATTGACGCTCCTTCAGAAGTCCCTGCTTGCCTTTCCTGACCCCACTTCAGCTGGCGATTCCCGGTGTGCTCGACCGCCCGCCCGTGATGCCCTGGTCCTTGCCATAGCGCCAAAGGATGGCGTCCGATGATGCGCAGTTCGGAAAAGGGTGTCTGGACCGTAGAGATCTGATGAATGCGGCCCAACCGGCTAGCAAGGTCAGGGTCTTCCATAAAGAGGTTATGGCAGTTCAGGCATTGGTCTTCAGCGGTGTCTTTGCCCACGACTGCCCCGATTACTTTGTCCCAGATGGGGATGAGATGCGGTCGCTCATCTTCACATCAGTGGGTATGTCAGCCAGGAGGTTCTCTATACATCCGGCCTAGGGCTCTTCCTGCAGCCCGATGACGGCCTGGGCCGGTACTTTGACGCTGAGCATCGACACGGCGACAGCGTCGCTGTCGGTGATTCTGTCCTTCACGTCCGGGTTGTCGCCGCGGTTCGCCCATTCATCAAAATAGCTGCCGGTACTGACCAGTCCCGTCTTTGTGGATGTTCGAGATACTAGCGACTGAGCAGCTCGGCTGCCGCCTGGATGTTCTCTTCTTTTAGGATGGCTGGTAGTTCCATGAGGTCCCCCTATGGCTTCAATGCGCGGACTATGATTCTGGCTGACCCTTGCGACTTGGCTGCGTAGTCAGTCTGTATGGCGAACCTCAATCCCGGAGTGGTTCTCCTGGACCCACTTGGCCATCCGCTCGCTCCCTTTTTTCTATCTCAGAACTTCTGACAGGCGTCCTTACCTGCCCCACGTAGAGACGCCACTCCAAGAGTTATGGAGATCAGAGGAAACACCAGGTTCAACCACGGCAGCCAGAAAACGGCGATTCCACAGATGCCCGCAAGGATGGAAAGTGTCCCGATCGAGGTCCACTTCCCTGGATCCCGTGTTTCTGCCGGAAATCTTGTGGTCCCGGGTCGGGCCTCATCCTTGCGCGGAGTGGATGGCTTCATGTTGACGCCTGTGCCAGGGAATCATGACGCTTCAATTTTCGCCCGCGGCCGGAGCGGCGGCTGCGCGTCCCAGAGGACCTAAAGAATTGTTCCTGGACAGGCGCACTTTCGCGTCATAAAACGGAGGCCACTCGCGTATAGGGGGAGAGCGATGGTCATCGCTCGCGGAGTTTGGGGCGAGTGATGGGAACACGGCATTGGAGATAGCGGGGGATCGGGTTCCGGAGAGGGACGCAGTGGTTGGTACCGAAGCGGACCTGATCAATGGCGTCCGCAACGGGGATTCGGCGGCGATGGCTGCCCTGTACGAGGGGCACCGGGGCCCGGCATTGAAGTTTGCCCGGTCTCTGATGTCCAGGATGGAGGATGCCGAAGATATTCTCCATGAGGCGTTCGCCAACGCAGTCCGCGCTATCCGGAACGGCCACGGACCCACCGACGTGTTCGCGCCGTACCTGAACACCTGTGTGCGGTCGGTCGCGAACAATGCCTGGAAGAAGCAGGCAAGGGAGAGGACATCCCCCTTCGAGGACCTGGACCCCATCGCCATCGCTGTCGAGGACCCTGGCCTTGAAACAGTGCTGAATGTGTTCGAACATGAGCACGTCGCTGCGGCTATGCGGACATTGCCGGAGCGATGGCGCACGGTGCTCTGGCACGCCGAGGTGATGGGTGAACCGCCCAGGAACATCGCGCCCCTGCTGGGGATCGAAGCCAACGCAGTCTCGTCGCTGCTCATCCGGGCCCGGGCTGGGCTCCGTGCCGCTTACGATCAGCAAACCCTCCAGACAACCGAACCGGAAGGCGCTGGCCATGACGAAGTCATCTGAGCGACCGGAGGGGCAACCTGAGAGTTCCGGTTCGTCTCCCCGCGCCTTGGTCGGCGTCGAGGGGGAGTTGCTTGAGGACCTTGCGGCGCGCTATACGCAATACCGCCAGGCCCTGGCTGGCCCCTTTGACCCTGTGAAAATCCTGGCACTCACGGGAGACGTCCTACAGTCAGTCGGCATCATCCTCACTGCCATCGGGCAGCCGCCCGGACAGCGACCGGAAAACCCAGGGAAGGCCAGAAAGTGATCGACAGTCTCCACCTCACCTACGCTGCTGTGCTCGTGGTCTTCCTTACCGGGGCAGCATTCATCGCCCTCAGCGCATTCCTGTTTCTGTCCACAGGCTTCCTTGCAATCGTCGCCGTCCGGTTCGCCAAGCGACACAACGGACGTAGGCGGCCGAGCCGGGCACGCAGGCGGACGAAAGCGGTGGCATTGCCTCTGCCCATGGAAGAGGCACTGCGCCGGGTAGCTGCGGAGAAAGCAGCGTACTCGGACGAACGCCCTGGGAACGATCAAAGAACCGCCATCCACCTCCGGAGGGCTCCAAGCAGGCACCTTCGCCGACGCCGAGCGAGTGCCGGCGCTAAGGCTGCCGCCTAACGGGACCGGCCCTGAACCGCTCGACTAGAAGCAGCGCATCTATGCCCTTACGGAATCTGATGGAAGAAACCGCGTCAGGATTTGTCTGCTTCTGCGTTAACCAGATGAGCGGGCGGTTGATGCCCGGATCTCTCACGCAAGTCCCCCGGATGAAGTTTGAGAGTCCCGCTTAGGGTGCCAAGACGTGAGACTCCTTGCCACCCATCGGGACGGGCGGAACAGTGTTCCTGAAGAGCTGGACCGCCCGTCCCACACCACGCGTCCATGTCACCGCGAGCGGGATCGGCGTTTCATACCGTCGCGACGCCGATGCAGAAGGCTGAGCTTTCGTTCCTCCTCTGGCCGTCATGAAAATTCCATGGAACGGTCAAGCGCCGTAGGCGAATGGACTTATGGCCGGACTGCCGGCCTTTTGGTTCAGCGTCGAAAACAGCGCTCATCATCGACTTTGGAGAATGTGTCATGTCTTTCCCTTCCCTGCCCCCCGGGATTGGCAGTGGTTCTGCTCAAAAACCCCGTTCCACACGCCAGACTGGCCGGAAGGGCAAGCGGCTTGCGGAGTATGAGAAGCCGCCGCTACAAACAGGGGAGGCTCGTCTGTGGCGGACGCTGAACAGCGGCGACCGGGTGGAACTCATCCACGGGAACCACAGTAAAAGTGGAACGGTCGATGTGCGCACCCATGACGGCAGTACCGTTTGGATCTTTCTGGACCATGGCATGGGCCGCATTTCAGTCACGCAAGGAGACCAGATCGCGCTGGTACCCAGCGCCTAAACTGTTCGCCCGCGTCCCACTTGGTAATCGATATCCGCGACAACGAAAAGGCCCCTTGCGTAAGTTGTGACCTCTAATTCCGTTTGTGACGGCCCAGCGCAACTTCCGATCAAGTTTCCATCAAAAAAGGGAACCTTTGCAGTCAAGAAGTGTCGGTTTGAACAATTCGGCACATACGCATCAGTAGCATCTCTCATTGCCGCTGTGTTCTTTTGGTGGCAGCCCTGACCACGATCAACGTGAATTCGGGCCCTACAAACAGCCGCCAGGCCTCCATCCGAGAATTTTGGCGCGCTCAAAAAGAAAGTTCACTCTACGATGCTCAGATCTAGAAACCTTGCCGCCAGGAAACCCCTGGCCGCATCAAGCTTCACCCGTACTATTGCGGGAGGTGCTGCCCTTGTTGTTGTCGCGGCTGTATCCGCCGTTGCCGCGTCCGCAACATCAGGATCACCTACTTGCGTAAACCCGCTCGCGGGAACACATAACTTCACAGTCATTGTGGAAGACAATGCTGCACTCGGCTCAACCGGCGCGGGCGGCGAAATCGAGGGAAGCCTGGCAGCTGGAGGCGACGTCAGTTTCGGCTTATACAACCTTTTGGGCAACTCCGACGACAGCGCGCTGCCGACGATCGGGAGTTCTGCGACTCAGCTCCTGGTCGGAGGGACGGTTGATTACAGCAGCGGCCAGAAGCTTGACCTGAATGCAGGATTCGGCAAGATCACGGACACCAACGGTCTGAGTGTGACGGCCGATGGGAGGCTTGTGCAGTATGACGCCAACCGCTACATAAAGTCGCAGTTCGGTGCCGGGCAGAGCAGCGTAGCGGACTACACGGCAGCAGCCGGGACCTACAGCGAAGCTTTTCCGGCTGACTACTTCGACCAGCTGCGCACCCTGTCCGATCACTACGCGGCTCTGACCGAAGGTGATGACACCGCGCTGGTTTCTGCCACAGGCGGCGGGGAACTCCACCTGGCCCTTCAAGAGGGTAAAACCAACGTGTGGAATGTTAGCGCTACCACTCTTGCTGCTGCTACCGCAGTAAATTTCGACGGAGCAAAGCCCAGTGCTGATACCCGCTTGGTAGTCAACGTTCTTCCCGACGGCTCCACCGACGTTGGAGGGGTACGTTTCAACGGCGATACCGTCTCGGACCGATACTTCGCCCCCTGGGTCGTCTGGAACTTCAACGGCTGGGAAAACCTCCGCCTCGTTGGCGCGACGGAAATGAGCGGGATGCTGCTGGCCCCCGACGCTGCGCTGGACTATAACCGAAACAACCCGCTTCGCGGCCAGATCCTTGCGGAGAGCCTCAACATCACCGCGGCCGGAGAAATCCACCACTGGAGCTACGCAGCCCCGGCTTGCACGGAAGTGACCGTCACGCCGTCGGCGTCAGTTACCCCGACGCCGTCAGCTTCTGTTACCCCGACGCCGTCAGCTTCTGTTACCCCGACGCCGTCAGCTTCTGTTACCCCGACGCCGTCAGCGTCCGTAACGCCGTCCGCGTCAGTTACCCCGACGCCGTCAGCGTCTGTTACCCCGACGCCGTCAGCGTCCGTAACGCCGTCCGCTTCAGTTACCCCGACGCCGTCAGCGTCCGTAACGCCGTCCGCGTCCGTTACCCCGACACCGTCGGCGTCCGTTACCCCGACACCGTCCGCTTCAGTTACCCCGACGCCGTCGGCATCCGTAACGCCTTCCGCTTCAGTTACCCCGACGCCGTCAGCGTCCGTTACCCCGACGCCGTCGGCCTCGGTAACCCCGTCAGCGTCTGTTACCCCGACGCCGTCTGCGTCTGTTACCCCGACGCCGTCGGCATCCGTGACGCCGTCAGCCTCCGTGACGCCGTCAGCCTCCGTAACCCCGACGCCGGAACTTACCTTCACGAACCCTGCGGTAGGAAGCGAAGAGCCAACGCCAACACCGGAGCCGACCGAAACTGTTCCGAGTGGCCAGGCTGCGACGCCGGGCCCGACGTCAACAACGTCGGCTCCCGGAGTTGTTTCAGTCCCTGGACCCACCAACCCGGCAATATCCGTGCAGAGTAGTTCGTCAGATCAGCTCGCAGAGACTGGCTTCGACCGTGCGTGGATGGTCGTCGTCGCTCTCGTTCTGATGTTTGGTGGCGCCGTCGCCGTGGCGCTGAACCGCCGTCATCAAGGCAAGCGGGCCGCTGGCAGGGCAGGACACTAGTCCAAACCCTTAGCCGTTTTCATCCTGCCAATCCCTGCCCCCATCAGGGCGGGGATTGGCAGGTGGGAACATCGTAAAAAAGCTGTTGGCAGATTTGGCGTCACGAACGGCTAGTTGGGCCGTATAAGAACAAAGTAATTTCATCGCCTCCAGAGGTTCGGGGCCCATCGACGGGATGAATGACGTGCAGAGTTATGGGGGCATGGCGCTTGGGGAACCGCTACAGCACGAACGTCCACGTTTCCACGAGGCGGGTATCGCTCTCGCTGGGAAGGTTGCGAGTCATACTGGCCCACTGACCCCTGCGGTTTCCGAGGCCCACCTGATCCTGGGGGTGAGGAGTGGGGACCCTGCAGCGATGGCTGAGCTCTATGAGCGCCACCGGGTTCAGGGGCTGCAATTCGCGAGGACCCTCCTCAACTCATCTGAGGATGCAGAGGACGTTCTGCACGAAGCTTTTACCAAGACAGTTAGCGCTATCCGGAACGGGTTTGGCCCTACGGATAGCTTCGGAGCATACCTAAGCACCTGCGTTCGATCGGCCGCAAATTCCTTGTGGACCAAACGGGCGCGGGAGAGCCCTTCCTTTTTGGACCACTTGGATGCCGACGCGGTAGAGGACCCGGCGCTGGAAACAATCTTGTCCGTGTTTGAGCACGAGAACGTTGCCGCGGCGATGCGGTCGTTGCCTGAGCGGTGGCGGACCGTGCTGTGGCATGCCGAGGTGATGGGTGAACCGCCCAGGAAGATTGCCCCGCTGCTTGGGATTGAACCCAATGCTGTCTCAGCCTTGCTTAGCCGGGCTCGTGCCGGACTCCGTGCCGCCTATGCGCTGCAGTCGCAGCCCAGGCCTGATGTCAGCACGCGCAGCGGTAACCAGGCGTAGGGACCGATTCAGGGGGTGCGCGACCTGAACGCACGGGTGGGGCGCCGAACCATGTTCGGCGCCCCACTTTGCGAAGACTCTTTGCTTAGTCGGCCCAGATGGACCGCAGCGGCGTTACCTTCACCGACCTCAGGATGGCATCACCGCCAGTGGCGAAGGACTCGAGCGCGTCGCTGCTGGCATCGGGGAAGATCTGGTCCGTTATAACCACTGAGCCATCCTGGGCGAACACTTCCACGGAGGACCAGTCCACCAGCACCCGCAGGCTCACCTCGCCGGTGGGGCCCACCTTCAACGGGGCCCTTTGCACGCCGGGGAAGTCGGTGCTGAAGCCGACATCGCCAGACTTGGTCCGGTCGACAAAGACCTCGCCCGCTGACGGGTCGTAACCGATCCGGGTCTCCTGGCCGTTGCCGGTGCGTACCTTCACCCCGAACTCGCTGGCCGTACCGGGTGCGAACGTTGCCGTCAGCTCGTAGGCCGTGCCTGTGGCAGGGAGCGGTGTGGAGCCTGCCGTTATGGGCACATTTTTGGCGTTCAGCAGGGCTTCTCCGCGAAGGTCCTTCAGCTCGGCGACGGGTTGCTGAATCAGATGCACACCATCGGCACTGCTGCGAAGACCCAGCTCGCGCGGCACTGTCATGGCGCTACGCCAAGGGTCAGTCGGGATGGAGCCTGAGTACTCCCAGTTGTTCATCCAGCCCATCATGACGCGGCGGTCAGAGGGGGCATCGTCAAACGTTATACCCGCGTAGTTGTCCTTGCCGTAGTCCACCCAGTGCGCCCGCTGGACGCTGGAGCGTGCCGGCGTGTCAGACAGGCTGAACTGATCGGCGAGGATATGGCCCCAGCCGCCGGTGTTATTGTCTGCCAGGACGATCCGGGCGGTCTTCCCCTGAAGATCGCGAACGTCCCAGCCGTTCCAGTCGAGCGCCTCGCTGTCCGCTCCGGTGGCAGTCCTGACCACCTCGCCGTCGACCACCAGTCGCACTGAGGTATCGACCGCGCGTGCTGCCGCTGCCTCGTCGGAGAACATAATGTGGTCCACGTTGATGTGTCCCCAGCCGCCGGAGTTCTTGTCCACAATCTGGATCATGGCATTCTTGCCGGCAAACTCGGAGACGTCCCAGCCCGTCCAGTTGAGGGCCTCGTTGTTGGCCCCGGTAGCGGACCTGACGATCTTGCCGTCGACGACCAGGTCAACGGAGGTCGGCTCGCTGGCGGTAAAGGGGTGGTTGCCACCTCCGACCAGCAGGTTGATGTGGCTCTTGGCGATGGTGAATTCCGGGGACGTAATGGTGCCTTGTGAGGCGTCGTGATCGATGAAGGTGTTGACCAGCTGCTCACCGACGTAGCCGGTGACCTGCTGCTGATCTCCGATGGTGCCCTTCACCGGGGCGGTGCCGGCGAAGTCACCTGTGGCCACCCATCCGGCGCCGTACGCGCTTCCCTCGAAGTCCGCAAAAACGTCTCCTGCGGGAGGCGAGGGGCTGAGTGTTGATCCGGGCACATAGGGGTGCTTGCCACCGCCAACCTTGAAGTTAAGGTATCCGGCATTGAGAGTGAACTCGGGAGATGTCAGCGTGCCCGTGCCCCCATCGAAGTTGTTGAAGCTGTTGGCCAGCCCGGCACCCACCCAGTCGGAGACGCCGCCCTGTCCCGGGAGGTTCCCTGTGGCGGGTGCCGTACCGAAGGCAGCGCCGTCAGGCACCCATCCGCCGTACGTACCGTCGTCGAAACTGCCGACGTCGACGCCGGCCGGGGCGACGTACGGTTTGTCGTCCGAGACGAAGTTCTTGCCGTCGAATGTTCCGGTGAAGTACTGGTTAGCCGATCCGCCGGAGATGCCCCCCGTACCAATGTTGACCAGGAGTACCCATTTGGTCTTCTTCTTGTCGCCGTCGACAGGAAGCGGGAAGAGGTCCGGGCACTCCCAGACCCCACCGGTGGCGCCGGCCGGACCGAAGTTGCTCAGGTGCTCCCAGGACTTCAAATCACTCGAGCGGTAGAAGGCCACCTTGCGCTCTGCACTCAGGGCCACGCTCATGATCCACTCCTGGCCCTGTTCGTACCAGAAGACCTTCGGGTCGCGGAAGTCGCGTGAGCCGATGTCCAGGACCGGGTTGTCGGCGTACTTGGTGAACGTGCGGCCGCGGTCGGTGCTGTAGGCAAGCGCCTGGGACTGAATCCCCGTGGCCTTATCCAAACGCGTGTACACCGCCACCATCGCAGGGTTGTCCTTGGTGCCGAACCCGCTGGTGTTATTGGTGTCGATGACAGCACTGCCCGAGAAGACCATCTCGGCATCGTCATGTGGGATGGCGACGGGAAGTTCGCTCCAGTGCACCAGGTCCGTACTGACGGCGTGACCCCACGACATGTTGCCCCATTGGCTGCCCGACGGGTTGTGCTGGTAGAAGAGGTGGTACTCGCCTTGGTAGAACACCATTCCGTTCGGATCGTTCATCCAGTTCTTCTCGGGCGTGTAGTGGAACTGGGGCCGGTACTGCTCCGTGTACGGGGCCGGTTCGGGTTCGACGGAGGATGCGGGTGCGCCGGAGGCCAGTGTGGCGGCGAGGGCCAGCACAACGGTGGCAACTGCGGTGGTGGGTCGCCACGTTCGAAGGCGTCTGCCGGGGCCTGGGATTGGGTAATTCACAAAACCACTTCCTTGTGATGGGGAGGAAACTGCTGATGCGAGTAATACGTATAACTATCACCGGCCTCCTTCAGATGAAATGAAGGGAGAGCTTTTATGCAGCGGCCACTGTGCCGTCTGGTTCATGTCAGGCCGGGTAGGACCAAGCAAAAGATGCCGCACAGTTATGCGTATAACTGACGCAAACTGTATCCCGCATCACATTCAGCCGTCAATGGGCCACAAACTCTCGGTGCGGCGGGCTTGCAGGCAAGGCCAGCCCTCGGTTGACTTGCTGCATGAACGCCCCTCCCTCGCAAGAAAGCGGCCTCCCCATGCGCAGGCTCGTGCTTATCATCGGGCCGATCGCCTCGGGGAAAAGCACATTGGCTGAAACTCTTGCAGGCATGTTACGGAGCCGCGGCGAGGCAGTGGTGGTGGTCGGGTTGGACACTGTGGCAGAGATGGCCCTGCCCAGCCTGGCCGACTGGTCCTGGGCGCATGAGGTTCACGGGCAGCTGGTTGGCGCCTGGCTTGAAAAGCCAATTCCGACCGTGATCGCCGAGGGGCCCGAAACACCTGAGGAGATAGAGCAGATTCTGCGCCATGTTGGCCCGCACGTCACTGTCCAGAAAGTGCTGATCAGAGCAAGTTATGAAACAGCGCTGGCACGTGCCGTCTCCGACCCCCGCCGCGGATCATCAAAGGACCCTGACTTCCTCCGGCGGATGTACCAACGGTTCGAGAGGACATGGGCGGACATTGCCCATGACGTCGAGTTCGACACTGAGGAATTAACCTCGAAGGACATTGCACGGCGGGTCATCGAAGGTCTTCCCAAGCTGGGCTAAGGAAACCCGGATCGAGAGGGCCAGCCGACGAGGCATCGAGACTGGGAACGCAAGGCGCCCGGCTGGGAACCCCAGCCGGGCGCCTGCTCTATCCGCCCTCCACCATTACGGTCTTGGAGTGTCGGAGCTACTTGAACATTGACTGCTGCAGCGGAGTAACCGTCAGCGACTTCAGGCGGGCGGTGCCGCCGTCGGCAAACAGTGCTACCTCGCCTGCACCCGCCCCGGGGAACACCTGGTCCGTGATGGTCCGTTGGCCGCCCTGGGCGAAGACCTCCACGGAGGAACGGTCCACATAGATCCGAAGTGTCACGGTGCCGTCGGCGTTCAGTGTGACGGGAGCCGAATCCACCGAGGTGAAAAGGGGATGGAATGTTGTGTTTCCGGAGTTGCCCCGGTCCACGTAGACCTCACCAGTTGATGCGTCGTAGCCGATCACCGTGGAGTGCGTCCCGTCGCCAAGGACTGTGATGCCAGATTTTGTTGCTGTTCCGGGCGCAAACGTTACGTCGATCCGTTGAACGTCACCGGAGGCCGATGCCGGCAGGGGGTGTATGCCAGGAGCAATATTTGCGCCCTTCTTGTCGCTGTAGCTCGCCTTGGAGCCGAGTTTGTCCACCTGCTTCACGGCCTTCTGGGCAAGCCTGGGGCCAGCCGGGGTTTGCGTCAGCGAGACTTCACGCGGCAGGGACATGGCGCTGCGCCACGGTGAGGTGGGGATGGTGTTGGCGTAGTCCCAGTTGTTCATCCAGCCCAGCATGACTCGCTTGTCCTCGGGCATGTTCCCGAAGGAGACCGAGGCGTAGTAGTCCCGCCCGTAGTCCAGCCAGTCGTAGGAGTTGATCCGGGGCTCTGCCGGTTGGGAGGACGAGATGAACTCGTCCGCCAGGACGTGGCCCCAGCCGAAGCGGTTGTTATCAACGATCCTGATCTGCGCCTGACGGCCCCTGAACTCGGAGACGTTCCAGTTGGCCCAGTCCAGAACCTCACTGTTTGCTCCCGTGGTGGACCGGACCACCTGGCCGTCCACCACCAGGTTCACACTGGTCTCGTCCGAACGGGGCACAGCCGCCTGGTAAGTCAGCATGACGTGGTCGAGCGTGAGGTGGCCCCACCCGCCCGTGGCCTGATCGACGATCCGCAACTGCGCCTGCTTGCCGGCAAACTCGGAAACGTCCCAGCCCTTCCAGTTGAGCTGGCCGGAGTCCTCCCCTGAGAGTGTTCGCACGACGCTGCCGTCCACCAGCAGCTGGGCCTCAAGCACCTGGCCGCTCCCGGGGGTGCGCTTGCCGCCGCCCACCAGCAGGCTGATGAAGTTGCGCGTGAGAGTGAATTCGGGGGATGTGAGGGTTCCTTGCCGATCATCGCCGGGCGTGACGCCGGTTTCCCACGTGTTGATGCGCTTGGCGCCTATGAAGTAGTCACCGCCGGAGGTAGCGGGCTGGAACGACGGCGCGAGGTCACCGGTGCCCGTCCAGCCGGCGTCGGCGAGGGTGCTGCCGTCCGGGACCTCAAAACCGTTGAAAAGCAGCTCGCCGGACGGGGGAGTGTTGTCCAGTTTGTCGGACACCCTCGGGTGCTGCCCGCCGCCCACCAGGAAGTTGATGTAATCGCTGTCCACGGTGAAGTCGGGGGAGGACATGGATCCCAGCGGCCAGTCGCCGTCGTTGAAGGAATTGACCAGTCCGGCGCCAGCGAAGCCTGTGACAGGGCTCTGACCGGGGAGGGACCCGGCCGCCGGGGCGTCTCCGAAGGGTCCGTTCTTCCAGTTGCCGGGCTCATTGTTCACCGTCCAGCCGTTGTACGTGCCGTCGTTGAACCCGGCTATCGGAGTCCCTGCCGGCAGGGCCTCACTCGGCTTGGTGCTCTCGGAGGTGAAGGTGGTGCCATCGAAGCTGCCGACGAAGTATTGTCCCGCTGAACCTCCCGCCACACCGCCCGGGTTAATGTTGACCACCATGACCCATTTGACGTTGTTCGGATCGCCGTCCACGGCCAGGGGGAAGAGATCCGGGCACTCCCACAGCCCGCCCGTAGCGTTGGCGGGCCCGAACTCGCTGAGGGCTGTCCAGTCCTTAAGATCAGTGGACTTGTAGAGGTGCACCTTGTGGTCCGTTGCCTCTACGGCTGTCATCACCCAGTAACCCCCACCGTCAGGGGAGCTGTACCAGAAGACCTTGGGGTCGCGGAAGTTTGCTGAATTCCTGGTCAGGACCGGGTTTCCGCTGTACTTGGTCCACGTCTGGCCGTCATCGAGGCTGTAAGCCAGTGACTGCGCCTGCAACCCGCGGTGCGGTGAAGCGTCCTTGTAGGCGCTGGTATAGATCGCCACCAAGGGCGGGTTCTCCGGAGTTCCAAAGCCCGAGGAATTGTCCTTGTCCACCACAACGCTTCCCGAGAAAACGTCTTCCTGATCATCCGTGGAGATGGCCAGCGGCTGCTCCTTCCAATGGACCAGATCTGAAGACGTCGCATGCCCCCAGGACATGTTCCCCCAAGTGTTTCCCGAGGGGTTGTGCTGGTAGTAGAGGTGGTAAACGCCCTCGTGGTAAACCATGCCGTTGGGATCGTTCATCCAGTTTTTCTCCGGCGAGAAATGCACCGCCGGGCGGTACTGTTCCTGCCCTAGGCTGCCTTGGGGATTCCCGACGTCGGGCTCTCCCGCCGAGACGGGACCCGCCCCGCTCAGCAAGCCGGCGAGCGTCAGCCCAGCCAGGGTCATGGCCGAAAAAGACTGAAACCTTGCCGTTCGTTTCTTGTGCATATTTAGAAATCGCCCTTCATTGCGCGTGTGCCTTCCCCAGTAGACAACGTTGTCAGTGAACGGAACGCTAGGCTAAGTCCAGGGGACAAGTCAATGAATAAAAAAGTTGTTGACACGCTTTAGTAACGCGCGTAACCTCGATCCCACGTCTTGGTAACGCGCTTTACTCACGAGGTGAACGCGGTCCAAAAGGACACAGACCCACGCACCATCGCCAGTCATAGCGCGGGCGTCAACGGAGACCACGGGAGTATTTCAATGCCGAAGAACGGGCCCACGAAGTCGGCTGCAGTGCGGGACCGGGGCGTCACCATGAACGACGTCGCGAACTATGCTGGCGTCAGCCGCACCACCGTGTCTTTCGTTCTGAACAACCGGTCCACCGCCAATATCTCGGAAGAAACCCGCAAGCGCATTATTGAGGCCGTGCAGGAACTGGGCTACCGCCCAAACGCCGGCGCACGTGCATTGGCCTCCCAGCGGAGCGACTGGTACGGGCTGGTCACTGAGATCGTGACGGCTCCGTTTGCAGTGAACGTCATCAAGGGCGCCCAGGACCAAGCTTGGCTTGACCGCCGGTTCCTCCTCATTGCGCCATCCGACCAGGCCGACGCCGTAGGACCCAACCAAGGCATGGAAGATGCGGCCATTGAAAAGCTGCTGGAACAGCGAGTGGAAGGGCTTCTGTACGCGGCAACGTTCCACCGCGGCGTGCATGTTCCGGAAAGCGCCCACGAGGTTCCCACTGTCCTGATCAACTGTTTCGATGCGGACGGGAAGCTGCCCTCGATCGTCCCGGACGAACGCGCCGGTGGCAGGGTCGCCGTCGAACGTTTGCTCCTGGCTGGCCACCGCAGGATCGGAATCATCAATCTGGACCCGAACATTCCGGCCGCCGTCGGACGTTTGGACGGTGCACGCGACGCACTGGCGGCCGCCGGGCTGGAACTGGATCCGGAGCTGGTGGTGTCCGGATATGCGACGGCGGACGGGGGCTACGAGGCGGCCTGCGAAATCCTGGACCGATATCCAAAAGATCAACGGCCAACCGCCCTGTTCTGCCTCAATGACCGCATGGCGATGGGCGCCTATGACGCCATCAAAGAACGGGGCCTGACAATCCCCGGGGACATCGCTGTGATCGGCTTCGACAACCAGGAACTGATTGCGGCCTACCTTAGGCCAAAACTGACCACGGTTGCGTTGCCATTCGAAAAAATGGGCGCTCTGGGAGTCCGGACGCTCGCCGCTCTGACAGCAGGACAGCCGATCACTGCCGACCAGCAACTGGTCGACTGTCCGCTGCTAGAACGCTCTTCGGTCTGACCGTGAAATCAATGTCGAAGAGCTAACCCTTACCCACCCCTTCACCTTGCTGATGAAGATAGGAAAGAGATACCCATCATGACACAAGCCCGATACCTGAGGTCTGCCCGCGTGGCAGCGGCCGGATTGGCGGTAGGCGCAATGCTGCTAACTGGCTGCGTTGCCACCGTTAATAAGCCCGCCGGCACTGATGCCGGTGCGAACGCGAACGCCATGCTCACCATCCCACGGGAAGACATGAGCACCTTCGACCGCAACTTCAATCCCTTTGCGCCCGCGGTGAATCCCATGGTCAACCAGGCGATCTACGAACCCCTGTTGGTCTTCAACCCGGCCAAGGGAGACACGACGCCGTGGCTCGCCACCGAATGGAAGACTGCTGCTGACGGCAAATCCATCACCTTCACCCTGCGCGACGGCGTGAAGTGGTCCGATGGTCAGCCACTCGTGGCCGACGACGTCGCCTACACGTTCGAGCTGCAGAAGCAGCTCAAGGGCGGCTACGAGTACCTCGTCGGCGCCACCGCCGAGGGAACCAACAAGGTGACCTTCACCTTCGACCAGCCTTGGTCTCCGGCGCTCTACGAAGTGGGCCAGCTACCCATTCTGCCCAAGCACATCTGGTCTGCGATCGCCGACCCGGCGAAGGAGGCCAACGCCACGCCCGTGGGAACAGGACCTTACACGGAGGTTGATTCCTTCCAGGCTCAGTCCTACGCACTCAAGAAAAACCCCAACTACTGGCAGCCGGAAAAACAGAAGATTGCCGGCATCAAGATGCTTGCAATGTCCGGCAACGACGCAGCCAATCTGGCCAGCGTCAACGGGGATGTCGACTGGTCCACCCAGTTCATCCCAAACATCGAGAAGACCTTCATCTCCAAAGATAAGGAGCACCGCCACTACTGGTTCCCGCCCACGGGTGCCATGATCAACTGGCAGCTCAATACCACCAAGGCGCCGTTCAACGATGTTGACGTCCGCAAGGCGCTCAGCATGGCCGTGGACCGAGACCAGGTGACCAAGATCGGGATGAGCGGCTACGCCCAGCCTGCCGACTGCACCGGCCTTTCCGGCAACTACGAGAAGTGGAAGAACCTGGCCGTCAAGGACAACTGCAGCTGGACCAAGCTCAACGTGGACGAAGCCAATAAAGTCTTGGACGAAGCCGGCTACCCCAAGGGGGCCGACGGCAAGCGCACCTTGAAGGATGGAACGCCTTTCGAGTTCAAGATCTCTGTGGGCGCCAGCTCCTCCGACTGGCTGTCCGTAGCCAACGTGATCTCACAGAACCTCCAAGCTGTGGGAGTCACGGCCAAGGTGGACTCTCCGGACTGGGCCTCCGTGGTGGCAGGCTACGAACAGGGCACGTTTGACTCCGGCATTGTCTGGAGCGCCAACGATCCCAGCCCGTTCAAGTACTTCAAGAATGCCATGGGCAGCGCCACAGTGAAGCCGGTGGGCACCAAGACGTTCGACAACTACCACCGCTTTGGTGACCCCAAGGCCGATGCGCTCCTGCAGGATTTCGTGGCCGCCGCCGATGAAGCAAAGCAGAGGGACGTCGCGTACAAGCTCCAGGAAGAATACAACGAAGCCGCCCCGCTGGTGCCGCTGTTCTCAGGACCTGAATGGGGCAACTACACGGACGTCCACTTCGCGGGATGGCCTTCGCAGGACAACCCTTATGCCACACTTTCCGATCGTTCTCCTACCACGGTGCTGATTCTCACCACTTTGGAACCGGCAAGTAACAGCTGTGCCCGCAGGGCCCAGCAGCCCGGCATGCCCGGCGCCTGATCACCGCGCCGGGCAAGCCGCCCCCTCCCCATTGCCGCAATACCTGAATGGAGGAAACCGTGCGCTTTATCCTGCGCCGACTGGGTTTCTACCTGATCGCCTTCTGGGCATCCATCACCTTGAACTTCCTGCTCCCGCGCTTCATGCCCGGTGACCCCGTCTCGCGCATGTTTGCCCGTACCCAGGGCAAGATGCAGCCTGAACAGATCGACGCACTGCGTAGGCTGCTCGGTGTGGACGACCGTCCCATCTGGGAGCAGTACGTCGACTATCTGCACAACATTGTCACGGGCAACATGGGCGTCTCCATCTCCCGTTTCCCCACTCCGGTCACCGAGGTTATCTCGTCCCAGATCGGCTGGACCCTCCTGCTGGGTGGTACCGCGCTGGTGATTGCCGCCGTCGTGGGCAACCTGCTGGGCATCCTCGCGGCCTGGCGACGCGGCGGGGTGATCGATTCGGCGCTGCCGCCGGTGCTGGTGTTCATCGGCTCGTTCCCGTACTTCTGGCTCGCGATGGGTGCGCTGTACTTGTTCGGCGTGGTGCTGGGCTGGTTCCCGATCCGCCACGCCTTCACGGACGGATTGGAGCCCGCGTTTACCTGGGAGTTCATCGGCGACGTCGGTGCTCACCTTGTACTGCCGGCCTTGACGATTGTGCTGGTATCCATAGGCGGCTGGATGTTGGGCATGCGGAACACCATGATCGCCACGAATTCGGAGGATTACATCACCATGGCCGAGGCCAAGGGTCTCCGGCCGGGCCGGATCATGCTCCGTTATGCGGCGCGGAACGCCATGCTGCCGTCGGTCACGAGCTTCGGCATGGGGCTGGGCTTTGTGGTGGGTGGTGCGCTGCTCACCGAGGTGGTGTTCGCCTACCCCGGTGTTGGCTACCAGCTCCTCAACGCAGTCCAAGGCCTCGACTACCCGCTCATGCAGGGCCTCTTCCTGACCATCACCGCCGCCGTGCTGTTGGCAAACTTCCTGGTGGACATCCTCTACGTCCGCCTCGACCCGCGCGTGCGCAGCAACTGAGGGATCCATCATGACAACCGCAATCCTGAAGCAGCCCACTGAGCCCGTTCAGCCCACAGCTGCCCGCAAGCCGAACCGCAGTTTCGTCCACGGACTTATCACCAACAAGAAGGCCCTGGTGGGCATGATCGTGATGCTCGTGTTCATCGCGCTTGCTTTGCTGGCCCCTGTGCTGTTCCCCGGAGACCCGTCGCGGATCACCGCGATGGCCTCGCTTGAACCGTCTCCCGAGCACTGGCTAGGCACCACGGCCAAAGGCCAGGACGTGCTTGCCCTGACTGTCCACGGCTCACGCAGTTCCCTGTTCGTTGGGCTGACTGTGGGCTTCGCGTCCACCTTCATCGGCATTTTAGTGGGCTTGGCCTCGGCGTACTTTGGCAAGTTCATTGACGAAGCACTGTCCCTGGTGACCAATGTGTTCCTGCTCCTGCCCGGACTGCCGCTTCTTGTCATCCTGGCCGCGTTCCTGCCGCCGGGTCTGGGAACAGTGATCCTGGTCCTCGTGGTCACCGGCTGGGCCGGGTCCGCACGTGTTTTGCGCTCCCAGGCGCTGTCCATCCGCTCAAAGGACTTTGTGGCCGCGGCCGTGGTGTCCGGAGAACGGGCGGGCCGGATCATGTTCCGCGAGATCCTGCCGAACATGGCCTCAATCGTCATGGGTACGCTGCTGGCCTGCGTGATCTACGGCATCGGCGCCCAGGCAGGGCTGGAGTTCCTTGGCTTGGGTGACGTCAGCACCATCTCCTGGGGCAACAACCTCTTCTGGGCCGGCAACGAGGGGGCCCTGCTGACCGGCAGCTGGTGGGTCTTTGTTCCCTCGGGCGTCTGCATCGCGCTGGTCGCCTTCGCACTGGCGCTCATCAACTACGCCGTGGACGAGGTCACCAACCCCCGCCTGCGAAAGATCAAAGCCCCAAAAATTACCGAAAGGAGCGCCGCAAAGTGACAGTCTCCCAAGTTTCCTTCGGCTCCCACGAGCCCGTCCTCGAGGTCAAGAACCTCACCGTCAAGTACATCGGTGACACCCGCTCCACCACCGCCGTCGACCGTGTTTCCTTCAGCATCGGCACCGGTGAGGTGTTCGGGCTGGCCGGTGAGTCAGGCTGCGGAAAGTCCACCATCGCCAACTCGATCATGCGGCTCCTGAAGGATCCCGCCAAGATCGCAGGCGGCAGCATCTCCTTCGGCGGCAAAGACGTCCTCGCCATGAGCCCGGAGGAGCTGCGGCGCTTCCGCTGGCAGGACGTTGCCATGGTGTTCCAGTCGGCCATGAACTCGCTGAACCCCGTGCTGACAATCGGCGAGCAGATCGTGGATATTTTCACCACCCATGCGGGTTATTCGCGCAAAGAATCGCTGCGCCGGGCCGGTGAGTTGCTCGAATTGGTGAGGATCGACTCCGCACGCCTCAAGTCCTACCCGCACCAGCTCTCGGGCGGTATGCGCCAGCGTGCGGTGATCGCCATGGCTGTGGCGCTCAAACCGTCCCTTTTGATCCTGGACGAACCCACCACCGCGCTGGACGTGGTGGTGCAGCAGGAGATCATGGGCCAAATCAAGGAACTCCAGCGCGAACTGGGCTTCTCCGTCCTCTTTATCACCCACGACATGTCCCTCATGGTGGAGCTCTCGCACCGCATGGCCGTTATGTACGGGGGCCGGGTCGTGGAGACTGCCAAGGCCCAGGACGTCTACACCAACCCCCGCCACCCCTACACTCAGGCCCTGATGAGTGCGTTCCCGCCGCTCACCGGCCCGCGGGTTCCGCTGACGGGACTGCCCGACGGCGTGAAGTTCAGGAACATCCCGGACCTTACCGAAGCAGCACCCGGCCATTTCGTGGCACCTGTCAGTGCCGAAGCTGCAGCGGCCGGCACCGCCATCATGGAAGGAGCCGCACGATGAGTCACGTTGTACTGTCATCCCAGCGCCCCTCCGCCAACACCGAAGCTCCGGCCCTCGAGGTCCGCGGACTGGGAAAGTCTTTCCCAATAGGTGGTTTATTCTCCCGGAATTCCGTGCGGGCCCTGCACGGCGTGGACCTGACCATTGGCCGCGGCGAAATCGTGGCCCTCGTGGGAGAGTCCGGGTCAGGTAAAAGTACCCTGGCCCGGTGCGTTGCCCGGCTGGAAAAGCCGGGCTCCGGCCAGATCCTGATTGACGGCGTCGACGTCCTCAAACGCGACCGCTTCCAGGCATCCCGGGCCTTCCGCTCGCAACTGCAGATGGTCTTTCAGGATCCCTTCGGCTCGCTGAACCCTGCCCATAGAGTGGAGCACTTCCTGCGGAGGTCGCTGGCGATCCACCGGAAGGGCGGCAGCTCCGAGACAGAGACGCAGCAGCGGCTCGAGGAGCTTATGACCACCGTGGGCCTGCAGGCCGACATGCTGAACTCCTACCCGCACGAGCTCTCCGGCGGGCAGCGTCAGCGCGTCGCGATTGCCCGGGCCCTTGCCGTGGAACCACAGGTCATCCTCGCCGACGAACCCACCTCCATGCTGGATGTGTCGGTCCGGATCGGCGTGTTGAACCTGATGCGCAAGCTCCGCGATGAGCAGGGAATCTCCATGCTCTACATAACGCACGACCTCGCCTCTGCCCGCTACCTCGCTGACCGGACGGCGGTCATGTTCGCGGGAGAGCTTGTTGAAGAAGGGGAGTCCCTGGACCTCCTGGCCAACCCTGCCCACCCCTATACGCAACTACTGGTCTCAGCCGTCCCGGATCCGTCCCGGGCTGGCTCCTACGATCCCGTCCGCCGTGCCGAGCTGCGGCAGGCTGTGATGGCTTCGACCACCTGCATGTTCGACGGCGACCCAAACCAGGCCTGCTCGGCCGAGGAACCCGTTCGCCACCGCGTTGGCGACCCGGAAAACAGTCACTGGGTGCGCTGCCACCTATACCGCCCGCAGGCTGGTGCCGGCGGCCATGCCCTGGCAACTGAACCTACCGACAACAAAGCTTCAGCATGACTGAACTAATGCACCCCCTGGCCACGGTGCCTCGAGACGAACTCGTCGCCCGGGCGGAAGCTGACCCGCTCCGGCCCCGCTTCCACTTTGTATCCCCGGCCGGTTGGCTGAACGACCCCAACGGAGTTTCGCAGTGGGACGGGACCTACCACCTCTTCTACCAGTACAACCCCGAGGGCGCCTTCCATCACCGCATCCAGTGGGGCCATGCAACCAGCACGGATCTGGTTACCTGGAAGGACCAGCCTGTGGCGCTGTCTGCGGGCGGTCCGGACAGCGCCGACGCTGACGGTTGCTGGTCCGGGGTTTTGGTGAACGACGGCGGTACGCCCACCATCGTCTACTCCGGCCGGCACGGGGAGCATGAGTTGCCTTGTGTCGCGATCGGGAGCCCGGACCTGCTCAGCTGGACCAAGTTGGCCGGGAACCCTGTGATAGCGGCACCCCCTGCCGACGTCGACATCACCGCCTACCGTGACCACTGCGTCTGGGAGGAGGGAGGCCGCTGGCGGCAACTGGTCGGCTCAGGCATCCGCGGGCGCGGCGGAACGGCGTTCCTGTACGAATCGGAGGATCTGCGGAGCTGGGAGTACATCGGTCCGCTCTGCATCGGCGACTCGTCCCAGGGCGCCCGCACCGACCCGGACTGGACGGGCACCATGTGGGTATGCGTGGATCTGTTCCGTGCCGACGGCGGTGCTCCTGGTCAGGTGCCGGACGCCTCGGGCGGTTTAGACGGTGCTCCAAGCCCTTTGGGCGCGGATTCACATGTGCTGGTCTTCTCGGCTTGGGACGACGGCGTCACGCACCATCCGCTCTATTGGACAGGGCGATACTCGGACGACGGGTACAAGCTGCACGCCCTGTACCGGCTGGACTACGGGGGCCGCTATTTCTACGCACCGCAGTCGTTCCAGGACGAGTCGGGCCGCCGGATCATGTTCGGATGGCTGCAGGAGGGCCGCGACGCGGATACCTGCGTGGAAGCGGGATGGTCGGGAGTGATGAGCCTCCCACGGGTTGTCTCGCGAGACGCTGACGGTTCCCTGTTCTTCGCCCCCGTGCCCGAGGTTGCTGCGCTCCGCCGTGAGCACGTCAGTGTGACGCCGACAGTGATGACGGCACCCACGCTGGGAGCAGGTCTCCTACCCGGCGTTTCGGGCCTCCAACTGGACCTGGAGCTGGAGCTGGAACTGGACCCCGGCGCCGTCGTCCGCCTGGGCGTGCTGGAGACGAGGGATGCCGACGGAACGGCGGTGGAGCAGACCGCCGTCGAGCTTTCCCGCGAGGATGCCAGCGAAAGCAGCGGTGCGGCGCCGAACCAGGGCACACTGCGGCTGAACCGGACCCGGAGCAGCCTCGAAGACGACGTTGACACCGAGGTCCGGGAGGGGCCGGTTCCCATGCCTGGCGGGCGGGTTTCGCTGCGTGTCATCGTGGACCGTTCCGCCGTCGAGATTTTCGCCAACGGCAAACCCCTCACTGCACGCGTGTATCCCCGGCTTGGCGGAGGGGGTGTCAGCCTCAACGCCTTCGAAGGAACAAGCCGCGTAGTCCGCTTCGATGCGTGGTCCATGGGGGAAATCTTCGGCAGCGAGCGCCGGCTCTTTCCCTGAACCTAGCGCCCTTGCTGGAAGTTCATCCCTTGACGCAAACCGTTACGCGGGAAGATCTCTCGAAACTTCCGCGGCACGGTCTCCTGCCGGTGTGTTCACCAGCCAGCAGATGTTCTGCAGCATCTCGAAGGAGAAAGGAAGAGTGTCATCGGGCCACACCGCCTCGATCCAGGCAATGATCGCCGCGGGAGCATCCGGCCAAGGACGATGGCTGCTGCCAATCATGTCCCCAACGGTGTGGAGCCCCGCTTGAAGAGCCGCAGCGAGTTCCCCGATGACCTCTGCCCGCAGTTTAGAGCCATCAGGGCTCATACGGGACTAACGTCCCTTAGCCCGGATCGTGACATTAAGCGGTAGCCAGGGAAGTCAGGCTGTAAAAATTGAATCGCCGATCAGGAACGGGAGCCGGAGACCAGCCAAGCGTGGTGGTTCACTACATGTCGGCCGTCCCTCGTCGGATACCTGGTGTAACCGGAATCGGCGGCGAGGCTCAGCCCATCGCCTGCAAGAGCCGCAATGATCACCGTCATGGACGTTGCTCCCAAACCCCTGACTTCACTCAGCAAATCTTCTTCCGACCGGGCGATGAGCTGCCCCACTGTTCTGATGCCGTGCCGCAGTAGTGCGTTTTGCACCCGCCCAGGCAGGAAGAGGAGAGCGACCGGACGCTGACGCTGCAGTTCGGCTTGCCGGATCAGCTGTAATTCCATGTCTGGCTGACCGCCCTGCCCGCCATTCGTGACGTGGAATTCCTCGATTGGCAGCGTGGTCTTCGTCACGATTTCCTCCCAGCCACGTTGTAATAGCGTCGGATTGACGAAACATGATCCGGCGCGCCCCAAACTACTCAACCCTGGCGAGCACATCTCGCAATGACTATGGAGAAACGCCACGTGAGAAAGCCTCATATCGGAAAGCCACCCCTCGTATCCTGGACGGTCCAATCAACGTTGCGCGATGACGTCGCAGATCCGGCCGCACACACAGATTTCATCCGTACCTACGCGGACATGTGGCCCGGAAGATATAGTCGGCTGGCCCACGCAGTCCACGTTCGTGATTGGGACCAAGCTATGGACGCTGCACTGAGCCTCAGGTCCTCCAGCGAAATGTTGGGCGCCGTGAACCTTGCCAGATTGGCCTTGGCCGTGGAGCAGGCAATCCGCAGCAGGCAGCTTCATGCCGCCGGAATGCTGTTGCCTGGATTAAAGTCATGCGGCGAGGACACGATGTCCGTTCTCCTCCGGGGCTCTCCGTCCGCAGGGCAGGAACACACCGGAAACCGTTCATAGCTCAGTCGTAAGTTAGTCGCGCCATTGTCCGGGCACATGTCTACTGCCGGGTTGCAGGTAGGCTCCGAACCATGACTGATATCACCATCGACGAACAGGGTCGCCCAGAACCTCCTTTGGCAGCCGACGAGGCAGGGACCCTTCTAGGATTCCTGGATTTCCAGCGCGCTACGCTGGCCTGGAAATGTTCAGGGCTCGATTCCGACGGACTCAGTGCAACTGTTGCTCCATCGTCGCTGACGCTGGGCGGGCTCCTGAAGCATCTGGCGTATGTAGAGGACGTGTGGTTCTCGGAGTCCCTGTTCGGCCGGGAGCTGCAGCCGCCCTGGGACAGTGTGGACTGGGACGAGGGCCGGGACTGGGAGTGGCGTTCGGGTGCCATGGACTCCCCTGAGCAGATCCGTACATTCTGGCAGGAGGCTGTGGACCGGTCCCGCTCCCTCACAAGCGAGGCATTGGCCAACGGAGGGCTGGACCAGCTGGCGCGGCGTCCCTGGCCGGACGGGACAGCCCCCAGCCTGAGATGGATCCTTGTTCACATGATCGAGGAGTACTCACGGCACAACGGTCACGCTGACTTCATCCGTGAATCCATAGATGGTCTTACAGGGGAGTAGAAACCCGCTCCTGCCCGGTTAGGACACTTCTCCCGCGTTCAGCGGCGCCCTGCATGCAGGGCCAGCTCCAGCTCGAAGCGTGCATTGGGGTCCTCAAGGTCCTCGCCGAACAGCTCGCGGAGCTGGGCGGCGCGGTATCCCACCGTCTGCGGGTGGATACCGAGCTCAGCGGCGACCGGGCCTCGCTGGCCCCAATGCCGCAGCCAGGACAGGAGCGTCTCGGCCAACCGTTCGCGTTGGGCCGGGCGCAAGGCTTCCAAGGGGGCCAGCCGCCGGTTTGCGAGTTCAGCAATCGCCGACGGTTCGGAGCCCAGGATGATCTTGGAGAGGTGCTCGTCGGCCCATACAGGACCTTCCTCCGGCCCATCGCGCGGTGGCAACACCGAGGCAGCCAGAACAGCCAGTCGCAGGGAATCGGGCACCTTTTCCCAGCCGACGGCGGGCCCAACCGCGGCAGAGCGCCCACGCAGCGCGTTTTGCAACTGCCCCCGGCTGGCCTGGGAGTTGCGGGAGGGAACCAGCGCCACAACGTCAGTTTCGCGCTCCACCACCAGGGTCCCTGCGCCGAGTTGCAGCCGCAGCCCGGCGGTACGGTCAAGTGGCATGGTGACCACCCTCAGCTCCTCAGGAATGGCCCAGTCCGCCATGGAGGCCTTCTGCCGCAACGCAGCTTCATCGGCCTGGCCGGACAACAGGAGTTCCAACAGTTCGGTGCGCCGCCGTTCCACCGCCCCGGCGCGCTCAGACTGTTCAAACGCGAACGCCTCAGCGCTCACGGCGGACAGTTCATCAATGTACGCGAGGATGGATTCGCCTAGGGCCACAACCACGTTCAGCCCGAGATCCCGGTCCATCGAGATCCTCGACATCTCGCGGAAGGTCACCCTGGCGCTCATGCGATACGCGCTGAGGAGGGCGTCCATGCTCCTGCCCTGCCGGAACTCCCCGCTTCCCAGGCCGGCAACCAACTGCCTGCTTTCCTCGGACAGCGCAGGAAGTCTGGTACCGGGGAGCTGTAGGAACCGGTCGAGAGCGGCTCCCACTCCGCGCCGCAGCCCGCGGCCGAAGCGGCCTTCAATGGGGCGCGCGTAAGCAGGCACCAGCTGGGGTACGGACTCGATAATGGCCTCAACAATGCCGGGCATCAGAGGCCGCAGTATTTCGCTGACTTCCACCGGGAGCTCCAGCCAGGGAGGTTCATGGGCCGGGGTGGCTTGACTCTTCTTGGAGGGATAGTTCATGAGAGACTTCCATAAGTTGTTTCGGGGGAACAGTTTAGAACGTTCGATCGTATTCCCTGGGAGAAGTAATATGCCTCGTTCCGACATAAGCTTAGGTCTATGATCCGGCTCCGTAAGCTGGCGCGCGCCGCATCTCTGTTCACAACCCCGCTGGCTCCAGAAGACTTCCTGGCGCTATTCAACCCTGTTTTCTCTACGCGACAACTTCGTGGCGTGGTTACCAGGGTGGTTCCGGAGACCGCCGATTCCGCCACAATTTTCTTCCGTCCCGGCCGCGGCTGGCAGGCCCACAAGGCCGGCCAGTGGGCCCGCATCGGCGTCGAGCTTGATGGTGTGTTCCATTGGCGCTCGTATTCGCTCAGTGCTCCCGCCGGGCAGGACCCTGCCATTACCGTGTCCGACGTCGGGGCGGTATCCGGAGCGCTGGTCCGCAACACCAAGCCCGGCGACGTCCTCTTCCTGGCCCCGCCGCAGGGCGATTTCGTGCTCCCCGAGCACCCCCGGCCGCTCCTGATGCTCACCGCCGGAGCGGGAATCACCCCCGTGATGTCCATGATCCGCACGCTGGTGCCGCACCGCCCTGATTCCGACGTCGAACTCATTCATTCGGCGAGGACGCCTGCGGACAGCATCTTCCGGGAGGAACTGGCTGAACTTGCGGACCAGTTCCCGAATTTGAAGGTTACGCACTGGTTCACCAGCGAACGCGGCAGGTTCGACTTCAGCTCGTCCAAAGAGCTGGATGCACTTTGCCCGGACTGGCGCAGCCGTGCCGCCTACGCCTGTGGGCCCGAGGGCTTCCTGGACGATGCCGAGTCGCTGTGGTCCGCCGAGGCTGCTACTGCCGCCAAGAATGGAGGCACGTCCCCCGAGGGGCCTTTTGCCGCCGATCCGGTGAACCTCATCATTGAACGCTTCACCACCAGCCTGGCCGGAGGTGACGGGCACGACGGCGGACTGGTCACCTTTGAGGCCTCGGACCGCGAAGTCGAGGCCGACG
The DNA here is from genome assembly GCF_056499105.1 of Arthrobacter sp. Z5-13. Lineage (NCBI taxonomy): Bacteria > Bacillati > Actinomycetota > Actinomycetes > Micrococcales > Micrococcaceae > Arthrobacter > Arthrobacter sp. Z5-13. The sequence goes on along the minus strand of NZ_CP096460.1, from coordinate 4,222,613 downwards.
GCGCCACTCCTCTTCTCGACGTCGGCGAAGACGCCGGCCTGCTGATGCCCAGCGGATGCCGCATGGGTATTTGCCACAGCTGTCTCATTCCACTGCGCGCAGGTCACGTCCGTGACCTCCGCACCGGTGAAGTCCATGGCGAACCGGGCCAACTGATCCAGACGTGTGTTTCGGCAGCCGCCGGACCCGTTAACCTCGACATCTGAGGAGCAACACTGATGACAACTGTTTCAAATCGCACCCACGAGGCAACGGCAGCCGGAGCTCCGGCAGCCGCCAAAACGCGCCCCGGCGCGCTGGCAACAAGCGGCAGCCCTCTGGTGCGCCCGCCCGCTGCAGCGCACCTCACCGACGAACAGGTGGCGGAGCTGGGCCGGGAACTCGACGCCATCAAGGACGACATCCTCGGCAAACGCGGAAGTTCGGATGCCGACTACATCCGCCGGATGATCAAAATCCAGCGCGCCCTCGAGATCTCGGGCAGGGCAGCCCTCCTCTTCAGCAAGAACAAGAAGGCCTGGGTGGCGGGTACCACGCTGCTCAGCTTCGCCAAGATCCTGGAAAACATGGAGCTCGGCCACAACATCCTGCACGGCCAGTGGGACTGGATGCGGGACCCGGACATCCACTCCACCACCTGGGAATGGGACTTTGTCACCCCGGCTCGCTCCTGGCAGCACACGCACAACGACCTCCACCACCGCTGGACCAACGTGGTGGGCAAGGACAACGACGTCGGATACAACCTCCTGCGCATGGACGCCGACCAGGAATGGAAGCCGTTCAACCTGGGCAACCCGCTGTACAACGCGCTCCTGGCACCCGTCTTCGAGTGGGGCATCGCCATCTACGACCTCGAACTCGCTGACTACCAGGAGGGGAAGAAGACCAAGGAAGCCCTGATGCGGGACCTCAAGGCCCTTGGGAAAAAGGCGCTGAAGCAGTTCACCAAGGACTACGCCGCTACCCCCGCCGCAGCCATGCTCACCGGTTCAGGCAAGCAGGCGCTCTACGGCACCCTCACAGCCAACGCCGTCCGCAACGTCTGGGCCCACGCAGTGATTTTCTGCGGCCACTTCCCCGACGGTGCGGACACCTTTACCGAGGAAATGGTGGAAGGCGAGACCCGTGGCGACTGGTATGTGCGCCAGATGATCGGTTCCGCCAACATCTCAGGTTCCAAGTTCATGCACCTCATGACCGGCAACCTGTCGCACCAGATCGAGCACCACCTCTTCCCTGACCTTCCGTCAAACAGGTACTCAGAGGTGGCTCCGAAGGTCCAGGAGATCTGCAAGCGCTACAACCTTCCGTACACCACCGGCCCGCTGCTCAAGCAGGTCGGATCCTCGTGGGCAAAGGTCTTCAAGCTGGCTGTGCCGGGTAAGGCCAAGACAGCTTAATTCACTCTTTGAGGCCCCGGTTGCTCATGAAAAACGCGCAACCGGGGCCTTTTTATGCCGCCTTCACGCCGGCTTCAGATCACGCCATGGAGGCTCTGGCAGCCCCGACGGGATCGTGGAACACTGGGCGAATGGCAATCAGCTCAAACGCACAGTCATGGCCAAAGGACTTCATCTGGGGATCGGCCACTGCGGCAGCCCAAATCGAGGGCGCCGGGCATGAGGACGGGAAAGAAGACTCCGTCTGGGACGCCTTCGCCCGCCTTCCCGGTGCAATCGCCCACGGCGACAACCTGGAAAGGGCCGTTGACCACTACCACCGGATGCCGCAGGACGTGCAGCTGATGAAGGAGCTGGGGCTTGATTCCTATCGGTTCTCCACCAGCTGGGCCCGGGTGCGGCCCGGTGACCGCTTCACCAACACCAAAGCCCTTGATTTCTACTCCAGGCTGGTGGACGAATTGCTGGAGGCGGGAATCCTCCCCTGGCTGACTTTGTACCACTGGGACCTGCCGCAGGCGCTGGAGGACCAGGGCGGGTGGGCCAGCAGGGACACCGCCTACCGCTTCGTGGAGTACGCCAACGACGTCTACGCCGCCCTCGGTGACAGGGTCCAGCACTGGACAACCTTTAACGAACCGTTCTGCTCGGCCCTGCTTGGCTACGGCTCAGGTGTGCATGCGCCAGGGCGGCAGGAACCACGAGCTGTCGTTGCAGCTGTCCACTATCAGCACCTGGCTCACGGGCTTGCCCTCGATGAGCTGCGCCGGCAGGGAGCCCAGCACTTGGGCATCACCCTCAATCTGAGCAACTCCATTCCCCGGGATCCCAATGATCCGGTGGACCTGGATGCCGCCCGGCGCTTCGATTCACTGCAGAACCGCATTTTCCTTGATCCCCTGCTCCGCGGGGCGTATCCGGAGGACACTTTGCGGGACCTGGCACCCTTCGGGCTCCCGGAGCTGATCCACCCCGGAGACATGAAGCTCATTGGGGCCCCGCTCGATTTCCTCGGCGTGAATCACTACCACGACGACCTCGTCAGCGGGCACCCTGACGAGCCGAACATTGATGGCCACTCCGGAGGTGCGGAGCGGAAGGCTGCCTCACCCTGGGTGGGTTCGGAAGACATCACGTTCCCCAGCAGGGGCCTGCCCCGGACAGCGATGAACTGGGAAGTAAACCCCGACGGCCTCCGCCACCTGCTGGTCAGGCTGGGCAAGGAATACCCGTCCCTGCCGCCGCTGTACGTTACCGAGAACGGTGCAGCATATGAGGACACTCTCAGCCCTGACGGGAAAATCCATGACGTGGAGCGCACCAACTTCATCCTGGACCATATTGAAGCGATGAGGCAGGCCATGGAACAGGGGGCTGACGTCCACGGATACTTTGTCTGGTCGCTCCTGGACAACTTTGAGTGGTCCTACGGGTACGGAAAGCGCTTTGGCATCGTGCGCGTGGACTACGACACCATGGAGCGCACCATCAAAGACAGCGGGCTCGCGTACGCCCGCCACATTGCCGCCGCAAAGGGCCAGTCAGTCAGCTGATCAGCAACCCCAGTGCCTCGGTCAGGTGGCCCACTTCCCGGACGGAGAAACCAGCCGGCACCGTGCCCGGCCCGTTGGGGCTCAGCGGGACCACTGCGTGGGTGAAGCCGAGCCGGTGGGCCTCGTGGATACGCTGGTTGATTCCGGGGACGGGGCGGACCTCACCGGCGAGGCCCACTTCGCCGAACGCAATGAGTCGCTGGGGGAGCGGCTTCTTGGCCTTGGCCGAGGCGACCGCCAGGGCGATGGCCAGGTCAGTGGCAGGTTCGCTCAGCTTCACCCCGCCCACCGTGGCCACGTAGGAGTCGTCCTTGTGCAGCAGGCAGCCGGCCCTCTGCTGAAGAACAGCAAGGAGCATTGCCACCCGGGAACTGTCCAGCCCGCTGGTAGCCCGGCGCGGCTGTGAATTGGCGCTCTCGGCCAACAATGATTGGACCTCGGCCAGCAGGGGACGCCTGCCCTCCATGGTCACCGTTATGCAGGTACCGGAAACAGGGTCCTTGGTCCGCGTGACAAAAAGACCGCTGGGATCGGCAAGGCCCATGATGCCGTCCTCGGTCAGGTCGAAGCAGCCGACGTCGTCAGTGGGGCCGTACCGGTTTTTGACGGCCCGCAACAGCCTGAGCCGCGAATGGCGCTCGCCTTCGAACTGGCAGACGACATCCACCAGGTGCTCCAGGAGACGGGGGCCCGCAATGGAGCCATCCTTGGTGACGTGGCCTACCAGGAGGGTGGTCATGTTGCGCCGCTTGGCTGCGGCGATGATGGACGCCGCCACCTCGCGGACCTGGGAAACCCCGCCCGAGCTCCCCTCGACGTCGGCACTGCTGAGGGTCTGGACCGAATCGACCACCAACAGCCGGGGTTCCACCTTCTCCACCTGGCCCAGGGCCTGGCCGAGGTCGGTTTCCGCGGAGAGATACAGTGAATCCGCAACAGCATCGATCCGCTCCGCCCGGAGTTTTACCTGGGCGGCGGATTCCTCACCGGTGACGTAGAGGACGTCCTGGCCGCTGCGCGCGAACTTGGCTGCAACGTCCAGCAGGAGGGTGGACTTTCCCACGCCGGGCTCTCCCGCGAGCAGGATCACCGCTCCGGGAACCAGCCCCCCGCCCAGCACGCGGTCCAGCTCGTCAACACCCGTCGGCAGAAAAGCGGCCGTGGTGGCATCCACCTCAGCGATCCGGCGGGCCGGCTCCAACACTGTGGACGCCGCCGTCGTACGCGCAACAGCGGCGCCGGTCTCCTCAACCGTTCCCCAGGCCTGACATTCGCCGCAACGCCCCACCCACTTCACGGTGGTCCAGCCGCATTCGGCGCACTTATAGGCCGGGGCTTTGGACGCCCGGGAAGTCTTGGTTGCCATGGGTACACAGTAGCCGCGGGGACGGACAGGATTGTCCCCGGCTACACGGCACCGCGGTGTCGCTGCGGCAGTTCACTGCGTTCCGTAATGCTGGTATTGCCCGTTGACCTTGCCTCTCAGCCCCGGATAGTTTGGATTGTAAGCATACTTATTAAGCAATCCTGCAAGCCGGAATTGAACTGAACGTGACCCTGAAAGCGACGGCGAAAGCCCCCTCCACAACAGGAACGCTGCCGCTTGCAGCCATGCTCGTCCTGGCAGCCATTGGCTTCACAGCCATCACAACAGAACTCCTGCCGTCGGGATTGCTTCCGCAGATGGCCAAGGACTTCAACGTAGGCGAATCGCAGGTTGGCTTCCTGACAGTGGCCTATGCAGGGATTGTGGTGGTCACAGTAGTGCCGATGGCCCAGCTGTGTGCACGCCTGCCGCGGCAGGCGCTGATGCTGGGCCTGGTGGTGACATTCGCCCTGAGCAACGTGCTGCTTGCCCTCAGCCCCGAATTTTCTGTAGCCGTGGCGGCCCGCCTTATCGGCGGTGTTGCGCACGGACTCCTGTGGTCCACCATGGCTCCGTACATCAAAGCGCTGGTGCCGGAGCATATGCTGGGACGGGCCATGGCCGTTGTGTTCAGCGGGAACAGTCTTGGCCTTGCCGTCGGCGCACCGGTGGGAACGGCGCTGGGAGCCTGGGTGGGCTGGCGAACGTCCTTCCTGGTCATGGCTGCGACGGGAGCCGTGCTGGCTCTGCTGGCCCTCTGGCTGCTTCCAGCGGTGGCAGGCAGCCGCAAGGGGCAGCGGCCGTCAGTGCTGGGGGCCATCCGCCAGCCCGGCGTGAAATCCGTGACAGTGGCCTGGCCTTTGATGCTCTTCGCCCGCTTTGCAATCTTCACCTACATTGCGCCCTTCATTCTGGCTGCGGGACTCCCTGCACAAGCCATCAGCATCTCCCTCTCCGTGGTGGGGGCAGCCAGCTTTGCCGGGCTCTGGATTGCCGGATTGACTGTTGACTCCCGGCCCCGACGTTCCCTGATCGCAGCCGCAGGAACCGTGGTGGTGGCCTGCCTGCTCCTGCCGTGGGCGGGAACCACCCTGCCCGGCGTCTATTCTCTGATGGCAGTCTGGGGAGCGGCCCTTGGCGCCTGCGGCATCTACAACCAGGCGGCAATCCTGAAGGCAGGAAAGGAACACAGCGACGCCGCCAATTCACTGATGGTGCTGGCCACCCAGTTGGGGATCGCCGTCGGAGCTGCTTATGGCGGGCTAGCGTTGTCCGTGGCCGGGCCGCTGCTGGTTCCCGTCGCAGCGGCGCTGCCCGCCGCCGTCGCGCTTGTTGCGGTGATAGCCGGGCGCAAGGCAGGCTACCCGCCCGGCCCGAAAGAAGGGCGGGAAGGAAACCGGCGCTAGCTCTCGTCCTGCAATGGCGGCAGGAGGTCCCGGGCTTCCTTCGAGTCGATCCCGGTGGCCTCGAGCAGGTCAACCATAAGCGGGCGGAAGAGCATCACCACTGTTTCGCCTTCCAAGCGATCGACGTCGAGCATCCGGGGGTGCAGCCTTCCGGCGACGTAGCTCAGATCCTTACGGGCGGCGCGCAAATGGGCCCGACGAACGCCGTCGTGCACCTCGCCAAGACCCAACGAGAGTTCATCGATGGCGTCCGCCGTTTCCCGCAGCACTTCAGCGAGGTTCTCCGTTGCGTCATCAGACAGGGCGGCATGGTTGATGGCACTTGTGAGGCGCCGCGCGAACACCCGGCTGTTACGGAGGGCGAGGTCGATGTAGTCCAGTGATTGTTCCAGCCGGTCCAGCTCATCGCGATGCCTGCGGTAGGCCGGAGCCAAAGTTGCTACTTCGCCGGAAGCCCGGAGGGTCTGGCGCATGGCATCCACCAGCGGCTGGCAGTTGCGGCCCCGAACCAGGGCATGCCAGGCCTGGGTGGAGTCGCTGTAGGTCAGGGCAGAGGCGCACTCCCGCAGCACCTCGGCCAGTTCATGCAGCAGCTTCCGGACGTCCTTCCGCGGTTCACGGCGCGGATCCTTGGGCACCAGGATTGTCACCAACAAGGCAAAAAGCCCACCCACCACGGCGTCCAGGCTCCGGGTAAATGGCCCTCCCGCGGGCGCCGGCAGCAGCACCACCAGCAGGGATTGCAGCCCCATCTGGGTGGTGAAGATGTTGCCGCCGTCCAGGAATCTTGCCAGCAGGATGGAGACGAAAAGTACGACGGCGGCCACCCAGATATCGCCGCCCAGCCAGTGGAGGAGCAGATCACCGACGGCGATGCCAATGGTGCAGCCCAGCCCTACCTCCACCACCCTGCGCAGCCGTGGCTCGCGTGAGAAACCGAGGGCAATCAATGAGGATGTCGCCGCGAACAAGGGTCCCGAATGGCCCAGGACATACTCGGCAAAGGCGTACGCGCCCACCGCACACACCGTCATCTGGAGGGCAGGGACCAGCGAGTTCTTGCTCCTGACCAGACCGGTCCGGGCCCGGCCGCGGAGGAATCGTCTGCTTGCGGATATTCCAGTGACGGCCATGGTCTCCAGTCTATTTGTTTCGTCGGACGCCCAATGGAACTGGACCGCCTACCGAATTTGCCCCAAGCCTGAGCACACGTGCTTCAGACGGTAGCGTCCGCAATTGCCCGTCCAGCCTGGCGGCCCGAGAAGATGCAGCCGCCCAGGAAGGTGCCTTCCAATGAACGGTAGCCATGGACACCGCCGCCGCCGAAGCCGCTGGCCTCTCCCGCAGCGTACAGGCCGGGGAAGGGAGCCCCGCCGGCCCCCAGCACCTGCCCGGACAGATCCGTCTCCAGGCCCCCGAGTGTCTTGCGGGTGATGACGTGCAAACGGACAGCAATGAGCGGACCGGCCTTCGGACCGAGGATCTTGTGAGGGGCGGCGGTGCGTGAGATCCTGTCGCCGCGGTACCTGCGGGCATTGTGGATGGCGGAAACCTGCCCGTCCTTGGTGAAGGCGTTGTCCATCTCCCGGTCGCGGGCCACCACTTCACGGCGGATGTCCTCGACGTCGAGCAGGGGAGGGTCGGTCAGGGCGTTCATCCCGGCCACGAGTTCGTCGAGGGTGGCGGCGACGACGAAGTCCTCGCCGTGCTGCTTGAAGGCCTCGACTGGTCCGGGGGCGCCTGGCCGGATCCGGCTGAGGGTTAGCGGAATGGACTTGTTCGTCAAATCCGGATTCTGCTCCGAACCCGAGAGGGCAAACTCCTTCTCGATGATCTTCTGGGTCAGGATGAACCAGCTGTGGTCATGCCCGGTGGTCCGTAGATGGGCAAGGGTGCCGAGGGTGTCGAAGCCAGGGTAGAGCGGTACCGGCAGGCGCTTGCCTGTGGCGTCGAACCACAGTGAGGACGGGCCGGGCAGGATCCGGATCCCATGACCGGCCCAGATGGGGTTCCAGTTCTTCACGCCTTCCACGTAGTGCCACATCCGGTCCGCGTTGATGATGTTCCCGCCGGCGTCCTGGGCGATCTGCAGCATTCTGCCGTCCACGTGCGCGGGGACGCCGGTGATCATGTGCTCCGGGGCATTGCCCAGGCGGGCAGGCCAGTTTTTGCGCACCAGTTCGTGGTTGCCTCCGATGCCGCCCGAGGTGACCAGGACTGCCTGCGCTGAGAGGTCGAACTCTCCAACTTCCAGCCGGGAGCTGGCCGAGCCCCGGGCGGCGGTGCTCGGTTCCAGGACTGCGCCCTTGACGCCGGTCACGACGCCGTCGGTCACTGTGAGCTCGTCCACCCGGTGCCGGAATGCGAAGGTCACCAGACCCTGTGCGGCAGCCTCCCGTACCCGGCGCACGAAGGGCGCCACTACGTCCGGGCCGGTACCCCAGGTGACGTGGAAGCGGGGGACGGAGTTGCCGTGCCCGATTGCTCCGTATCCGCCGCGTTCCGCCCAGCCGACCAAAGGAAAGAAGCGTAGGCCCTGCGCATGCAGCCAGGACCGCTTCTCTCCGGCGGCGAAGTCCACATAGGCTTCCGCCCATTTTCGTGGCCAGTGGTCCTCGGCCCGGTCAAAGCCAGCCGTCCCCATCCAGTCCTGCAGAGCCAGCTCGCGTGAATCCTTGATTCCCATCCTGCGCTGCTCCGGCGAATCAACCAGGAACAAGCCTCCCAGGGACCAAAACGCCTGCCCGCCGAGATTAGTCTCCGGCTCCTGGTCCAACAGAATCACCCGGCGGCCGGCGTCGGCCAGCTCGGCGGTGGCCACCAGGCCGGCAAGTCCTGCTCCCACGACAATTACGTCTGCATCCATGAGGGAGAGCGTATTTCACTGACCTTCACATGATCGTCACTGGCTGACCAAGGCCAGGGTTTTCTTTAGGATCGGATAGTCGCTGATCGGAAAAGCGCTGCTCGGTACGTAGCGCAAGAGGAAGGGGTTTCTGTGGGAGATTCCACGCGGGAGAAAGCGGCAGATGTGCTGCGGAAGTGGGCTTTGGATGAGGAACTGAAGCGACGGGTGATGTCGTCCGCGCCCTTGGCCTCTGTTGCGCAGAAGATCGCGGCGGACTACTCGGCGGGAGAGACGGTCCGGGATGCCATTGAAACTGCCAAACAAAGTATGGCCCGAGGCCATCTGATCAGCCTGGAGTATGCAGGCGAAAGCGTACGGGACGCCGGGGTTGCAGAGGCCGAGACCGCAGTATTCCTGGACCTGATTTCCGCGTTGCAGCAGGCGAATATAGCCGGCACAGTGTCCTTTGACCTCTCGCACCTCGGTTCCCTTGTCAGTCCGGCACTCGCTTTGGAGAACGCGCGACGGATGGCAGATGCCTTGGCGTCCCTGGGGACGTCACTGATGATTTCTGCGGAAGGCTCTGACCGGACCGATCTGGTGCTTGACCTATACGAGTCCCTCAGGAACGAAAAGGCCGACGTCGGTATCACCCTCCAGGCCCGTTTGCACCGCAGCGAAAATGACCTTGAGCGTCTGCTGGAGCAGCCGGGGACCATCAGGCTCGTGAAGGGAGCATTCCTGGAACCGGAAGGGATCGCCTACCCGCGTGGCAGCGCTGATCTCCAGGAGAACTATCTTCGCCTTGCCAGCCGGATTATCGACGCCGGACATCCCTTCTCCATAGCGACGCATGACGCCGGGCTGATCGCTGAAATCCTCGACAGGCACCCCAACTTGAGGGAGGTGAAGAATCTCGAGTTTGAGATGCTTCTGGGGTTGGGCACGTCCACCCTCGACCATCTGCGCGATGAGGGCTTTACCACCCGGGAATATGCCATTTTTGGCGACGAATGGTGGCTCTACGTATTGAACCGCATCGCGGAGGTTCCGGAGCGGGTGTTCGACGCCATTATTGCGGCTGGCCGCTGACCACTACGCGCTTGAAAGCCCGCAGGTTCCATCTGCGGTCAATAACTTCCCGGTTCTTGGCCCTCGCCCGGTTTGATGAAGGTTGCGGCCAGGGCTTCGGAGCCGCGGGCCAGCAGTGCGACGTCGGCCCCCACCAGGATGAAGTTGGCGCCGTTGTCGAGGTAGTGGCGGGCGGTGTCGGGGTTGAAGGCGTTCACTCCGGCGGGTTTACCGGCCGCTTTCGCGGCTCCGAGGCAGTGTTCGACGGCGGCACGCACCTCGGGGTGTTCCTGCTGTCCCAGCAGGCCCATGGAGGCTGCGAGGTCGGAGGGGCCGAGGAAGATGGCGTCTACACCTTCGACGGCGAGGATATCCGCCACTGAATCCACTGCCCTTGTGGATTCGATCTGGACGGTGATGCTGATGGTTTCCGAGGCCCGGGCGAGGTAGTCCGGGATGCGGTTCCAGCGGGCGGCGCGGGCAAGGGCTGAGCCCACGCCGCGGACCCCGTGGGGAGGGTAGCGTGTGGCTGCGACGGCGGCCTCGGCCTCAGCTGCGGAGTTGACCATGGGGATCAGCAGGTTCTGGACGCCCAGGTCCAGGTACTGCTTGATGAGCACAGTGTCATTCACTGCCGGCCGGACCAGGGTGTGGACGGGGTAGCCGTGGGTTGCCTGGAGCTGGGCGAGGATGGATTCGAGGCCGTTCGGGCTGTGCTCGGCATCCACCAACAGCCAGTCGAGACCGGAGCCCGCGCAGAGTTCGGCGATCAGCGGGCTGCCGGAGCAGACCCACATGCCGGCCAGTGGCCTGTTGGCCGCGGCGAGAGCGTCCCGGAAGGTGTTGTGCGGTTCTAGTCGAAGCGGCATGTGACACTCCCCAGCGGTCCGTAGTCGGCATGGACGGTGTCCCCTTTATATACCCACAGGGGGCGGGTGAAGGAGCCGGCGAGGATGATGTCGCCGGCTTTCATGCTGTCTCCGTGGGCGGCGATTTTGTTGGCCAGCCAGTGGACGCCGTTGGCGGGGTGGTCCAGGACGCCCGCGGCGACGCCGGTTTCCTCTACGGTCTGGTTCTTGTAGAGGATGGCCGCTACCCAGCGGAGGTCGACGGCGTCGGGCTTGACCGGGCGGCCGCCGATCACCATGGCGCCCATCGCGGCGTTGTCCGCGATGGTGTCCACGATGGTCCGGCCTTCCATCTCAATCCGGGAGTCCAGGATCTCCAACGCCGGGACCACGTAGTCGGTGGCCTTCAGGACGTCGAAGATGGTGCAGCCCGAGCCTTTGAGCCCGTCCTTGAGGACAAACGCCAGCTCCACTTCCACCCGCGGATGGGTGTACTGGTCCCATTCCACCGAGCAGCCGGTTTCCAACACCATGTCATCGAAGATGGCGCCGTAGTCCGGCTCGGTGATCCCGGTAGCGGCCTGCATGGCCTTGGATGTGAGGCCGATCTTCCGGCCCACCAGCGTGCGTCCGGCATCCTCATTCCGGCGGCGCCACAGCTGCTGTACAGCGTAGGAGTCCTCCACTGTCATCTCGGGATAGCGGGCTGTCAGGCGGGGGACGGGAGTGCGCGAACGTCCGGCCTCCAGCAGTTCGTCGGCAATGGCCTCAATCGTCTTGGCATCCAGCATGACTAAAGCTGCGCTCCCAGTTTGAAGCCCGTCTTTTCCCCGGCTTCCGTATCACCGGAGCCGCTTTCCTTGCGGGTGTAGGAGAATCCGTCGGCGCCCACGGTGACAGCCATCTCGCTCTTTTCCTCGCGTTCGATCACGGGCTGCGGGTTGCCGTCCAGGTCCAGCACCAGGGACGCCTCGGTGTACCAGGACGGAACCACCGGGTTTCCCCACCAGTCGCGGCGCTGATTGTCGTGGACGTCCCAGGTGATGGTGGGGTTGTCCGGGTCGCCGGTGTAGTAGTCCTGGGTGTAGATCTCGATGCGGTGGCCGTCCGGGTCCAGGATGTACAGGTAGAACGCGTTGGATACCCCGTGCCGGCCGGGGCCGCGCTCGATCCTGTCGCTGATGCGCAGCGCGCCCATCTTGTCGCAGATCTGGATGATGTTGTGCTTCTCGTGCGTGGCGAACGCGACGTGGTGCATCCGGGGCCCGTTGCCGCCGGTGAGGGCGGTGTCGTGGACGGTCTGCTTGCGGTGCATCCACGCGGCGTACGTGACGCCGTCGGAGTCCTGGATGTCCTCGGAGACACGGAAGCCGAGGTCCTCGAGGTATTTACGGCCGCGGGGCACGTCAGGGGTGACCTGGTTGAAGTGGTCCAGACGCACCAGCTCGCCGGCGGAGTAGAGGTCGTAGCGTTGCGTGAGGCGTTCCACGTGCTGCACGTCGTAGAAGAACTCGTAGGGGAAGCCCAGCGGGTCCTCCACGCGGACGGAATCGCCGATCCCCTTGGTGAAGCCTTCCTTCCGGCGCTCAACCCGGCAGCCCAGCTCCTTGTAGTACGCCTCGGCGGCGTCCACCTCGGTGGGGGACTTCACCCGATAGGCAAACGCTGCGACGGCGGCAACGGGCCCCTTGCGCAGTACCAGGTTGTGGTGGATGAACTCCTCGAGGGAACGCAGGTAGATGGCGTTCTCATCTTCCTCGGTGACATGCAGGCCCAGCAGGTCCACATAGAACTCGCGGGACTTGGCCAGGTCAGTAACTACAATTTCCATGTAGGCGCAGCGGACGATATCCGGAGCCGGGACAGAAGGGGTGGGGACGAAATTTGTCATGGGATTCTCTCTTCTTCGAGGAGGTTTGGGGCGGCGGACGCAGAGGCTAGCCCTCGTTGGCGGCCGACGCTTCGATGCTGCCGAATTTAGGAGTGTGAACAGAGCCGAGGGTGATGTGGACGGCCTGCTGGTCCGTATAGAAATCGATGGAGCGGTAGCCGCCCTCGTGGCCCAAGCCGGACGCCTTGACGCCGCCGAAGGGCGTGCGGAGGTCGCGCACGTTATGGCTGTTCAGCCACACCATTCCCGCCTCGACGTTCTGGGAGAAGTTGTGCGCCCGGGTCAGGTTCTGTGTCCAGATGTAGGCCGCCAGGCCGTAGCGGGTGTTGTTCGCCAGAGCCAGCGCCTCGTCGTCGTTCTCAAACGGGGTGATGGCGACGACGGGACCGAAGATCTCTTCCTGGAAGATCCGCGCGTCGGGGGAGACATCAGCGAAGACTGTCGGGGCGATGTAGTTGCCGTGGGGGAGGTGCTCCGGCCGTCCGCCGCCGGCCAAAAGCCGGCCTTCCGACTTACCGATCTCCACGTAGGACGCCACTTTGTCGTAGTGCTCCGGGTGGACCAGTGCGCCCACCTCGGTTTTGGGATCGTGCGGATCGCCGACGACGATGCTCTTTGCGCGGGCGGCGTACTTTTCGCAGAACTCGTCGTACACGGCGCGCTCCACCAGGATCCGGGACCCTGCTGTGCAGCGCTCGCCGTTAAGGGAGAACACGCCGAACAGGGCGGAGTCGATGGCGGCATCCAGATCGGCGTCGGCGAACACGACACAGGGAGACTTGCCGCCGAGCTCCATGGAGAGCCCTTTGAGGTTGGCCGCGGCGTTCCGGAAGATTGTCTGGCCCGTGGTGGTCTCACCGGTGAATGAAATCAGCGGCACGTCAGGGTGCTTGACCAGGGCATCGCCGGCCTCCTCGCCGAGGCCGTTAACCAGGTTGAAGACGCCGTCCGGGAGTCCGGCGTCCTTGAAGATCTGGGCCCACAGCGAGGCCGAGAGCGGGGTGAACTCGGCAGGCTTGAGGACAACGGTGTTACCGGTGGCCAGGGCCGGGGCGAGCTTCCAGGACTCGAGCATGAACGGGGTGTTCCACGGGGTGATGAGGCCGGCGACGCCGATCGGCTTGCGGTTCACGTAGTTGATCTGCGAGCCCGGGACCTTCATGGCGTCATCGAACTGGGCCACAATCAGGTCCGCGAAGAAGCGGAAGTTCTCGGCCGCGCGGAGGGCCTGGCCCTTTGCCTGGGTGATCGGCAGCCCGGTATCGAAGGTCTCCAGCTCGGCAAGCCGTCCCTCCTGGGCTTCGACGGCGTCAGCGATTTTGTTCAGGACTCGTGCCCGTTCGCGAGGCTTCATCTTCGGCCATGGCCCGTTGACGAACGCTTCGCGGGCGGCGGCGACAGCGAGGTCGATGTCTTCTTTCTGACCGGCGGCGGCAGTGGCGTAGTTCCGGTTGGAAACCGGATCCAGGACGTCGAAGGTCTTCCCGCCCACGGAGTCAACGAACTGGCCGTTGATGTAGTGCTGTATGTGTGCGGGGAGGTCCTGGGGGACGTAGTGGGCTTTGGTGTCTTCTGCAGTGAACGTCATTGTTGTTTCCTTACTGCTGGGGGCTGGTCAGATGTTTTTGGCTTGGCTCAGGTACGCGTCCAGGGTGGCGGAGCGGTGGACGCGGGCGGCTTTTTCGATCTCGTCAGCGCTGGCGCCGGATTCGATGAGCTGGAGCAGGGCTTCGTGTTCATCCACGGAGTCGTGGGCCCGGCCCGGCACGAAACGGAAGGTGGAGGATCGCAGGGAGGCTAAGCGGTTCCAGCCGCGGTGGACCAGGTCAAGGATGTGCGGGTTGGGGCAGTGCTCGAACAGGACACTATGGAACTCCTGGTTCAACAGCGTGAAGCGGACGGGATCAAAGTGTTTCAGGCAGTCGCGCATCTCCGCGTTCACGGCGCGGGCGCGGTCAATGTCCGTCCGGCCGATGAGCGGCGCAGACAGGGCTGTGGCCGCACCCTCCACGATGCTCAGGGTCTGCATGGTGTACAGGTATTCGGTGGGATCTATCCCGGAAACGGTGGCGCCCACGTTCCGCTCAAAAGTCACCAGTCCTTCGGCTTCGAGCCGGCGGATGGCCTCGCGGACGGGGACGACGCTGACGCCAAGGTTCTCCGCGATTTTGGCGAGCACCAGGCGGTAGCCGGGGGAGTAGGCGCCATCAACTATGCGGGCTTTGACTGCCTCATATGCCTGCTGGGACTTGCTGCCCGTGGCAGCGGCCGTTGCGGTTTCAGTCATTGGCTTTTCCTGCTTCCCATGCTTCATACTTGCTGCGCCATTCGGCGTTGAGCGGGTACAGCCCGTCCACGCTGTTCCCCTGCTTGACCATCTCGAAAATGAAGGCTTCTTCCTTCTCCTGGGCGATGCAGTCTTCAACAAGATCTTCAGCGAGCGACGGCGGGATCACCAGGATGCCGTCCGAGTCGGCCACGATGATGTCACCTGGCTGAACTGTCGTACCGCCGCACGCGATGGTGATGTCCGTATCCCACGGAACGTGTTTCCGGCCCAGCACGGCAGGGTGCGGGTTGGCGAAATAGGTAGGCATGTCCAGCCCGGCCACAGCTGAAAAGTCCCGCACTCCGCCGTCGGTAATGATGGCAGCCGCACCGCGCATCTGGGCGCGGAGAGCGAGGATGTCCCCGATGGTGCCCGTGCCCTTCTCGCCGCGGGCTTCCATGACCAGGATCTCGCCGTCGTTCACGGAATCGATGGCCTTCTTCTGGGCATTGAAGCCGCCGCCGTGGGTCTCGAAGAGGTCCTCCCTGTTCGGTACATAGCGAAGAGTGCGGGCGAGGCCCACCACACGCCGGTCAGGGCGGGTGCCCTGGAGCCCGTCGATGCTGACGTTATTCATGCCCCGCTTCCGCAACTGCGAGGAAAGGGTGGCGGTGGCAACGCTTTCGAGCTTTTTCTTCAGCTCCGACGACAGCCCGGATTTCAGTTCCGGCAGTCCCGCGGCTTCCCGGGAGCCGAAGGCTTCTTCCCGCTGGACGTCATCTGTCCTGGGCTGGGCCCCGAAGTCAGCGAACGGCGTCGTTCCCTGCGTAACGGTTGTGGCCAGGCGGCCGCTGCTCTGCCCCGTTTCCGGGGAATCCACTTCAACCTCGACGACGTCGCCCGGCACCGCTACTGAGGCGCCAGCCGGCGTCCCGGTGAGGATGATGTCACCTGGTTCCAGGGTAAGCAGCTGCGAAAGGTCCGCGACCAGCCGGGCGAAAGGGAATAGTAACTCCTCGGTGGTGTCCTCCTGGACGAGCTCACCGTTGTGCCAGGTGCGGACGCGGAGTTGGGTGGGCTCCACTGCCTCGGCGGGGATGAGAGCCGGGCCAACGGGGGTGAATCCGTCTCCGCCTTTGGAGCGGACGTTGGAGCCCTTGTCCGCATATCGGAGGTCGTACACACCCAGATCATTGCTCGCAGTCACCCAGCCGACGTGGCTCCAGGCCGTCTCAAGGCTGACACGGCGTGCGGGCTTTCCTATCACCAGGGCGATTTCACCTTCGTAACCGAGGAGCTCGCAACCCGCAGGCCGCTCCACCACCCCCGGAGCATCTGCGGAACCGAGCGCCAGGGAAGACGGGGGCTTGAGGAAGTACGAAGGTTGTGCAGGAGTGCGTCCGCGCTGAGCGGCGCGGCTCGGGTAGTTCAAGTGCACTGCAATCACTTTGCGTGCTGAACCTAAGGTGTCGCCATTGACCTGCTGCACAAGTCCTCCTATCAAGTACGAAATCGTATACGAAACATACTCCACCGAGAGCGCCCTCCCGTCAAGAGTCTGGAGGGGGAATGCCGGCACCCGTGGTTCCGGCCGCGGGTACCAGTCCGGTTGACGCGCTATATTCGACTGGAAGGGGCCCTGTTAGCAGCCTGCCTGTGCCTGGCTACGGCATCGGTGTTTCCGCACCGGGCACTGCAGTATCGCTGCCTGCCGGCTTTGGAATTGTCCACGAACGCTTTGAAGCAGCTCTCCCGTGCACAGCTGCCGATCCGTTCCCCGCCGCTCCAGGCTATGAACAAGGCCAGGCCGCCGGCTGTAACGGCCTTCACGCGGGACAGGACGTCATCGCCTTCAGGGAAGAGGTGCAGGTGCGGACGGGAACCGTCGTGGGTGGTGAGGGAGATGGTTCCGGCGGCGCTGTCGAGGAGGGCATTGATTGCTGTGCATCTTTCATCCACGGTTTGGGCAGCAAAGGCTGGCTTGAGCTCGCCCGCCCACGTTTGCAGGCCCTGCTCCGCCTTGGCGTCCAGCGTGGGTTCGCGGATGCTGAATTCCCGCAGTAGAGCTTCCAGGTTGTGCCCTTCAGGGGCGTTGACCAGGGCAGCGGCCAGTTCGGCTCCCACCTGGTTTTCGTGACTGTAGGCCATCCATTAATTGTAATGGTTGAACGTCACTAACCCATTACAGGATGCTGGATCTATGCACGAACATCATTGGCAAATCCAATCCGAGCACTCCACATCCTGCGGAACAGTCACCTATTCAAACTGCCGCTGCGGTGCCCACACAATGAGGCTGAAGGCGGACACCGAAACCCTCCTGGCCGCCGTCGTGAACTACAAAATTCCGTGATAGCCAACAGCCTGTTGGCATTGCTTCCAGTTCTGGGATTAATCGGAGGCGGCTTCGCCATGAAGGCGAGGACCTTCCTGACTCCCGCATTCTGGCCCCAGGCCGAAAAGCTCTGCTACTACGTACTCTTACCCGCATTGTTCATCAACGGGACGGCTACCACCCACCTCAGCGAGCTGCCGATCGGCACCATGGCACCGATCCTTGCCGGATCGGTGATCTTGACGGCCATGGCCTTGCTCCTGGTGCAGCGCAGGTTCCGCTTTGACGGGCCTGCCTTCACCTCTGTTGTGCAGGGAAGTATCCGGTTCAACAACTATCTGGGGCTCTCCATCGCCGTCATCCTCTACGGGGAACAGGGAGTGGCTCTGGCTGCGATTACCAACGCGATTCTGGTCCCGCTGGTGAATGTGCTCTGCACCATTGTCTTTGCCCGCCACGGCACCAAACCGCTCTCTGTCGGGGGCACCTTCCGCAGCATCGGGACGAATCCGTTGATCCTCGCGTGCGCAGTCGGAATCGTACTCAACCTCACCGGCGTCGGACTCCCGGCGGGGATCGCAGAACTTGTCCGGGCGCTCGGCAGCGCATCTCTGCCCCTTGGACTGCTGTGCGTCGGTGCGGGACTCCAAGTGAACAGCATCGGGCGGAACGTTCTCCCCATCGCCTACGCGTCCGCCATCAAATTTCTCGTGCTGCCGGCAACGGCAGTGGCAGGATGCCTGCTCCTGGGCCTTGCCGGGCCACCAGCGGGCATCGTCGTCCTGTTCCTGGCATTGCCCACGGCGTCCTCGGCGTACGTTATGGCCAAGGCACTCGGGGGAGACTCCTCGCTGATGGCATCAACCATTACGCTGCAAACCATCACAGGAGTGTTCTACCTGCCGGGCCTTCTGCTCCTCATCACGTCATTCACCGCGTAGCTGGCAATCCTGAGCCGGTCAGTACGTACCGGTAAGTGCGTGCATTCTGCCTGTTCCTCGTCATAGGGTACGGAAATACACATCATCTTGGTTTCCGGGGAAGGGAACGAGCCAATGAGCCTGCGAGGATTCAGCACCATCAACTTCTGGGCGGACGACGTATCGGCCGCCGCCGCGTGGTACCAGGAATTCCTGGGCTTTGAGGCGTATTTTCAGCGCCCAGGACCCGATGGGAATGTGGCGTACGCTGAATTCCGCATCGGCGACTACCAGAATGAGCTGGGCATCATCGACAGCCGCTTCCGGCCGCCTGCAGCAGCGGAGCCCGGCGGGGCCGTGATGCACTGGCATGTGGACGACCTTGAGGCCACGGTGGAGCGGCTGCTATCGATGGGCGCCACTGAGTACCAGCCCATCACTGCGCACGGGGAGGCCGGCTTCATCACGGCTTCGGTGATTGACCCCTTCGGCAATGTGCTGGGCGTTATGAACAACCCCCACTACCTCGACGTCCTTGCCTCTTTCAAGCACAAGTGAGGTGGAGCCCCTCGAATTCCGCGGCGCTGCCGAGTGGGAGTTGTGGCTGGAGGACCATCAGCATGAACAATCGGAGGCCTGGCTGCTGATCGGAAAGCGGCATTCGGGGAAGGCCCTGATCAGCATCGAGGAAGCGCTCGACGTCGCCCTTTGCCATGGGTGGATTGACGGTCAGCGCAAGTCATTCGACGACGTGTCATTCCTCCAGCGCTACTCGCGACGCCGGGCCAGAAGCTCTTGGTCGAGGGTCAACGTGGTCAAGGCTGAGGAATTGATAGCGGCCGGGCGGATGCGACAATCCGGATTTGCCGAGATCGAGGCTGCTGTTGCTGACGGGCGCTGGGAGGCTGCCTACGAGTCCCAGCGCACCGCCGTCGTTCCTCCCGATCTTGCGGAGGCGCTGGCAGCCAATGCTGCAGCCCACGCTGCCTTTGAAAAGCTGGGACGATCCGAGCGCTACGCCGTGATCCTGCCGCTGCTCAAGGCACGCACCCCTGAGTCCCGCGCCAAAATTGTGGCTCGGGAGACGGCGAGACTGGCGGCACGGAAATAGCCTGGGATGCGCAAACGGTCCAGGGTCACCCATATCAGGTGTCCCCGGACCGTGTGCGCGTCATGGCACCTTTTGTTAGGCGGTCTCGCGTCGCGCCACATTGTAGAAGCGGATGTTTTCGTATTCTTCGAGGCCTTCGGCGCTTCCTTCGCGTCCGAGGCCTGACTGCTTGATGCCTCCGAACGGGGCGCCGGCGTTGGACGGCACGCCTTGGTTGATGCCGACGATTCCTGTTTCGAGACGGTCGGCGACGTTGAGGGCGCGGTCCAGGTTCTCGGTGAAGACGTAGCCGGCGAGGCCGAACTCGGTTGCGTTGGCGCGCGTGATGGCCTCGGCTTCTGTGCTGAAGCGCTGGATGGCGGCGATGGGGCCGAAGATCTCGGATTGGGCGACGTCGGAGTCTTCGGTGACGTTGTCCAGCACGGTGGGGGCGAAGAAGTTGCCGGGGGAGTCGTAGCCGTGGCCGCCGGTGAGCAGGGTGGCGCCGAGTGCGACGGCGTTGTCGGTGTAGGCCTGCATCTGGGCTACGGCGCGGTCATCGATGAGGGCGCCGAGCCCGGTCTGCTGTCCGAGGCCGCTTCCGACGGTTATCTGGGAGAAGCGTTCGGTGAGTGCGGCCACGAAGTCGTCCGCTATGCCGTCCTGGACGTAGATGCGGTTGGCTCCGATGCAGGACTGTCCGCCGTTGCGGAGCTTCGCTGCGAAGGTTCCGTCCACTGCCCGCTGGAGGTCGGCGTCGTTGAAGACGATGAGTGGTGCGTTGCCGCCGAGTTCCATGGAGCTGCGGAGGACGTTCTGGGAGGCAAGCTTCAGGAGCTGGCGGCCCACCGGGGTTGAGCCGGTGAAGGAGACTTTCCGGACGCGTGGGTCAGTCAGGACGGCTTCGCTGAATGCGCCTGACTTTGAGGTGGTGATGACCTGGATCAGGTCTTCGGGCACTCCTGCTTCGATGGCGAGCTGGACCGCGAAGTAGGTGGTGAGGGGTGTGAGGGTGGCGGGTTTGATGACCACGGGGCATCCTGCTGCCAGTGCCGGTGCGATCTTTCGGGTTGCCATGGCCAGCGGGAAGTTCCACGGGGTGATCAGCACGGCCAGCCCTACGGGGGAGCGGCGCGTCAGCAGGCTTGCTCCGCCGTCGGGAGTTTCGCGGAAGTTTCCTGCGGGGCGGACTGCTTCCTCGGCGTACCAGCGGACGAAGTCTGTCCCGTACTTGACCTCGCCGCGGGCCTCGGCGAGCGGCTTGCCCATTTCGCGCGAAATCAGGTGGGCGAGATCTTCAGTATGTGCAACGAGCTTGTTGTACCAGGCGTGGAGTACGTCGGCGCGCTGGCGGAGGCTGCTGGTGGCCCAGACGGCTCCGGCCGAGTCGGCCTTCCCCACAGCTTCCAGTGCAGCCTCAACATCATGGTCGGGGACATGGGCTATGGTCTCGGCCGTGGCAGGGTCCTGGACCGCGATCCCAGTGCTCGGAAGGTTGATGGACCGGATGACGGCGTCCGCGTGCCGGAGGCTGTCAGGGTCTGCCGCAATCAGGGGCGTGGTGACGTCGGATACGAGGCTCATGGGTTCTCTCTTTCGGTGATGGATTGCTCGGTGGCTTTTTGAGGGATTGCTAACTGGCGCTGAGTACAGGTATTGGCAGGAGATCCGGAATCGCCGGGCTTCGGGCCGCCTCCAGCATGGGGACCGACTCCTTCAGATGCCATTCGATCTCGGCAAGGTAGCCTGCTTCATCGCGCGTCCGGATAAGTTCCTGCAGACGGCGGTGCTGTTCCAGAACGGTGTCCTTCCGGCCATGAATGTGCCGGAACTGGCGGATGCACAGCAGGGTTTCGGCGGCCAGGGTTGAGAACATCCTGTCCAGCCGGGGGCTGCGGGTAGCCTGCACGATGGTCTGGTGGAACTTGACGTCCAGGGCGGCCACGTCCTGCCACCTGTCCTCCGTCAAAGCATCGTGCATGCGTTCGAGGACTGTGTTTAGCTCGGCGGCCAGCCCGGCAGTGTCTTCCTGGAGGACGAGGCGGCCGGCCTCCAGTTCGATCGCCATGCGCGCCTTGTAGATGTCCTCGGTGTCCTCGGGGCCAAGGTCCACAACGGAGGTGCCGTAGTTACGGGTGCAGACAAGGAGCCCCTCCTGCACAAGCCGCTGGACGGCTTCGCGGAGCGGTCCCCGGCTGATGTTCAGATGGGCAGCGAGTTGTACTTCATTGATGTTTGTTGAGGGCGCGTATGTCCCGTCAAGGATCCGCTCACGCAGATATTCAGCAATGAGGTCCGCGGTGACTTTTAGCTGGAAGTTCACTCTTTGAGGTGCCACGTGCAGTGCCCGTCCTCTCATGCCTTCGGTCGCCGTCGACGTCTTCCTGATAACAGTAAGGACAAAACTGTAAACAGTCAACAATTTGCAATGGGGCAATTGGGAAAGACCACTAATTGACACTTGTAAAGTTATTTACAGATGTATAAGATTGCCGCATGAACCTGACGCCAGACCTGGTTGCTGTCGATCCCCGGGTGCGCCGCTCACGCTCTGCTCTTATGCAGGCCACGATCACTCTGGTGGCCGAGAGGGGCACAGCTGCTGTTCCCGTCTCTGACATCGCCGAGGCCGCGGACGTCAGCCGTCCCCTCGTCTACCAGCACTTCGGCAACCTCGACAGGCTCCTCCTGGAGTCCGCCGTCGACCTCGCAACCCGTGAACTTTTGCCGCGTATGGCGGACGCCGCCGGCGCCGGGAGCAGACGGGAAGGGGCCCTTTCCCTGACCCGGCACTTCGCTGAACACCGGTCTTTCTACCGGGCCGTTCTGACAAGTTCCTGTGCCTTTGCACTGAACAAAGCCCTCACGGGCCTGCTGATTCCCATCAACAGGCAACTCGTGCATGACTTATCCGGCGGGTCCCTTGACGCTCAGGGGGAAGAGGACCTCGCCACATTCATCACCGGAGGGGGTGCTGCCTTCGTCAACACCTGGGTGGTTGAGGCCCCCGACCCCCTCGATCCCGATGAATTCGCGGATCGCCTTATGCGCCTGAGTTTCGCTTCGCTGCTGCTCTCGTCAACGCCGACGACGGCGACCACCACACCTCCCGAGGAGCCAAAGCCATGAATCTGATGAGCCACATCCTCCAGCGCAGACTGGAACTCCCTCCGCCCCTGACCCGGGACCTCGTCGTACAAAAGGACCTCCCGGTGCCGATGCCCGACGGTGTGGTGCTGCTGGCGGACCGTTGGGCTCCCCGGAACACGGAAGAAGGGTTGCCGACGGCGCTGCTCCGGTCCCCGTACGGCCGGTCAGGGATGTTTGGCGCGGCCATGGCCAGGCCACTTGCGGAGCGGGGCTTCCAGGTGCTCATCCAAAGCGTCCGTGGGGGATTCGGATCTGGCGGAACGTTGGACCCCATGCGGCAGGAGCGCGAGGACGGTTCAGCCACGCTGGACTGGGTGGTGGAGCAGCCTTGGTTCGGGGACTCGATGGTTCTGGTGGGCGTAAGCTACCTCGGATTTGTCCAGTGGGCGGTGGCCGACCAGCTACCGCCGCAGGTGAAGGCGATGATTCCTCAAGTGACTGAATCCGCGCTCAGCCTGGAGTTTCTCCGCGAGGACGGCATGTCGCTGGAGCTTCCTTTTGAATGGGGAGTCATGACAGCTGTCCAGGAGCGTCCATGGGCAATGCTCCGCAGCAGGAGCCAGGCAAAGAAAACGGCCCGGGCGCTGAAAATGCTGCCCCTCAACCAGGCTGACGTCGCTGCGATCGGCCACCGCTCAAAATACATTCAGGACATTCTCGCGTTCGACGCAAAACATGAATACTGGGCCGACGCCGACCATTCCCACCGGGTGGCCGGGGTCAGCGTGCCGGTCAGCTCTATCGGGGGTTGGTACGACATTTTCCTGCCCGGACAGCTCCGGGATTTCCAGGCACTCCAGGACGCAGGGCGGCCGGCCCGGCTGACTGTGGGTCCCTGGACCCATGCGCAGTTCACCAACATCGGCGTGCTGGAGGCCGTCGAATTCGGATTGGCGTATGCAAAGGGTGAAGTTCCCGCTGACCGCGCTCCGGTCCGGCTCCATATCATGGGCGAGGACGTCTGGCGGGACTTCCATTCCTGGCCGCCGCCGGGCTACGCGCCGAAGAAGTTCCACCTGCAAGCCGATGGCGGGTTGTCCGGTGGCGGTTTGTTCGCTGGGCGTCTTTCCGACGCGCCGCCGGAGGAAGCAGAACCTGACCGGTACCGCTATGACCCAAGTGACCCGACGCCCGCTGCAGGAGGCATAAGTATTAACCACGGCGGCCGGGTCGAGAACACCGCGCTGGAGGCACGGCAGGACGTGCTCACCTACACCACTGACGAACTTGATGAGGATCTGGAGATCATCGGCGAGGTCAGCGCAGAAATCTGGTTCCGCTCTAGCCTCGCCAACGCTGATGTGTTCGTCAGGCTGTGCGACGTCGGTGCCGACGGCCGCTCGCACAACATTTGCGACGGATTGACCAGCCTGTCCGCAGCGGACGAACTTTCGGCAGTGACGGTCCGGTTGTGGCCCACAGCGTATGTTTTCAAGCAGGGCCACCGCATCCGGATTCAGGTCTCCAGCGGGGCGTTCCCCCGCTTTGCGCGGAATCCCGGCACGGGCGAACCACGCGCTACCGCAATAACGCTTCGATCCGCAGACCAGGCCGTGTACTACGGCCCGAACTATCCTTCGGCGGTGATCTTGCCGGTGCGAACCTAGCCCGGCAAAATGCAGACGCGCGAAAGGCTCCGCCCGGGCAGGGCGGAGCCTCGCGGAGACTCGTTAGAGCGGGCGGATGTTCTCTGCCTGGGGGCCCTTCGGTCCCTGGGTTACGTCGAATTCGACCTTCTGGTTTTCCTCAAGTGACCGGTAGCCGCTGCTGGCAATGGCTGAGTAGTGGGCGAATACGTCGGGTGACCCGTCGTCGGGGGCAATGAAGCCAAAACCCTTCTCGGAGTTGAACCACTTTACTGTTCCTGTAGCCATGACTGTTTCCTTAACTTCAAATCTGTCTCTGCCGACACCAGCGGGGCAACGGCCGGGGAACCTGCCCTTCCCTAAACATACCGGGAAGGGCCGGGAGCACAAGGTCAGGGACGTGTGGTTTGCCCTGTTTTTTGAGAAGGGCATCAGATGCACAGCCTCAGGACGCAGTAGCCCCGGTGCAGGTCTTTTGCTGCGACATAGACCCGTGCTGGCATACTTTCTTGGTGAGTGGAACCGGGGGAGTGCTTTGAGGATAGTGATGTACGCCTTCTTGGCGGTGTTTGTCCTTGTCGCGGTTTTTTCTACCGTGCACACGGTGCGGAAAAGCAATCGCCACGAAAAGCTCATTGCCCGGTGGCCACGTGTGCAGGCTACAGTAACGGGCCTCGTGGCCGGTCCGAGGAAGCGCTCCTACCCCACGTATCAGTTCAGGGATCCCAACGGCACGTTGTTCGCGGGGGAGTCCGACGTACCCTATGCCACCCCGCCCGGCTCGCTGGTGGAAGTGGCCTATAACCCGCTCAATCCCAACCAGTCCTTCCACGTCTCCTCCGGATCCAAGGTCCTGCTGGGCTGTGTCATTCCCTTCTTCACGGCAATCACTGTAGGGATGTTCTTCTTTATCAGTGCATTTCCGGAGGGTTGAAGTGGAATCTGTGAAGCTCGTGTTCTTGGTACTCCCAGCGCTTTTTCTGGCGATCGGGCTGTTGCTGGTGGGGCTGTCGTTATCCGCATCCGTCCGCCGCCGCAATTCGCTGCACGGCTGGGTGGAGGCCGCTGCAACCGTCACGGGGAACCTCCATGGGAAAGACGGTCCCGGCAGCGAGGGAGAGCGTTTTGCCCCGCTCTACGAGTTTGTGGATGCCCACGGGAAACGCTGGCTTGGCCGCTCTGACCTCTATGGCACGGATGAGGAGATCGTCGGTACCACCATCCCTGTGCTCTATAACCCTGCAAACCCGGCGGAATCCACGCGCCCGGTTTTCCTGGTGGGAAAGACCCGGCTCGTGCGAGGCCTCATTCTGGCCATTTTCGGGGCAGGAGCCTTTGCGATGTTCGCAATCGTCCTCGCTCCTAAGGCCTAAGCGGCCAGAGTGCTCCGGACCAATGGCTATTCCGGTGCGGAAACCTCGGAGGAGACGGCCGCCGTCGTTATCTTGTCCTGGGGGCAGAGCTGGTTCACGAGCGATGTGAGTTGAGCAGGCCGGAACGGTTTGATGAGGTATCCCGCAGCGCCTGTTGCCATTCCCGCCAGCTGGTCGCTCATTTCTGCACGGGCGGTGACAAAGACCAGCGGCACAGAAGTGATGTCCCTTATTTTGGCTGCGACGTCGAGTCCGTTGATGTCAGGCAGTCCCACGTCCACGGTGATGAGGACCAGGCCAGGCTCCGCGGCGGCCTTAAGCCCATCAGCCCCAAACATGGCCTCACGGACCTCGAAGCCTTCCTTGGCCAGGATGTACCGGATCAGTCCGCGTACATCGTGATCATCTTCAATGACCAGGCACGTTCCTCGTGAAACCATGGACCCCACCCCCTGCAGTGTCACGAGTTTACCAGCAGGGTGCGGCGCATCGGCCTAGGCGGGGTGCTGACTTCCCGGCATGGACGTGCTGCCCGGCAGGATGACTGATCGTCCTCGAGGCAACGCGAATTGTTACCCCATGCTGAGGCGCATTAAGCAGTGTTGCGCCGTGAGTCTGTGGGTGTCGCACGCCATTGAGAACCACTAAAACGAATGATTGATTGGGGGCATATTCCCACCCGTACCGATCAGACAGGTTGCACGATGACAGGCTTGGCCCACAGGATCTGGAGTCAGTGCGGGGAAGAGCTCGATCTCTTCCTCGACCAAGTCCATGCGCTTTCCAAGCAGGAGATCGGGACAGGCGGTCTGGACTGCGCGGCCACCGCGATGGGCCGACGGCGGTCCCTCACCAGCGATGATGTTTCCGTTGACGTAGTGGGATTCGTAGCTCAAAGTTCCGGCAATGGAACCAGCGGGTTGGGCGTTTCCGTTGCCTTGCGCTTTCACAGAGATGGCAGCGTCTCGCAGCATCACTGGGATGAAGCCCATGCCTGGGCCGGGGCTGTTGCAGGTGGCTCGTGGATGGCAGCCGAATTTATTGAATCGGTGGAAACGCCGGGAGGCGTGGTGTTCCACTATTCCCTGATCGAGGACCAGATTCCCTACTATTCGTGGACGCCTCCTGAGTCCCGCTGAATCCCACCGAGTCCCACTGACGAGGGTTTTCAGTCTAGGAGCACTTGGACAGGCCTGAACTTAGAGGGTCCAGGGCAATGAGGTCCGTGGGGGCGCTCCCCGGATGATTCGTTTTCTATATTCAGGGTTCGTGCCACGCGATTACCGGAAGGTGCCAAGGCCTGGACATAGATCGTATCGACACTCGTGGGGGTGACCAGGTACGGCGGCGCCTGGGGCACCAGCCACTTTCCATCACGTGGCACCAAAGGCTCAGGCCTGCAGCCCTCCCCGAAGCAAGCCGCTGCTGACGCTGGCTCCCCGGAAAAGGCCAACTCCACATCGCCCACATATGCGTACCCAATTGCTGGACATGCGTGATTGAGACCAGGCATAAACACGATTAGAGCGGCAAGACCTAACGCGGTGACCGGAGCACCAATGGCAAGCGCAACCACACCCCGAGGCTTCATAGCGTGAGCCTATCGCGTCATCGTCATTCCGCAGCGTTCACAGTCCGACGACTAGCTGTACGTCAGGTCGGTCACCGCCGGAAGAAGACCTTCACAGGCGCCCTTAAAGACGACAGAAGTCCCCGTCCCATTTTTTTGGGACGGGGACTTCTTAGAAGAGCCGTCGCCGGCCGCTGGAGTGGAACTCACACAATCACATGTCCAACCTTCGGGGAGCAGTTCATCCCGCCGGGATCTGCCTTATTGCCGTCCGGGACGTGCTTCGGGGCGCTAACGCGTCGAGGCTACTCCTTGCCGAGACCTGCGGCTGACGTCTTTTCTCCTGTGACGCTGTTCAGAGTGGTGAGATCAAAGATTCCATTGATGTCAGCCTGCTTGGTGGTGCCTGCCTCCACACCGTCCTGGAGCAGCTTCTTGTAAGTCCCGGCCAGGGGGTCCACAGTGAAGTCGATGTTCTGAAGGGACCGGTCAATAACGTTCTGGGGCAGAGCCTTCCCTGCCACTTTTTCAAGCGCCGCATTCAGCTTCGTAGCCTTTTCGGCCGCGGGGGTGTCGTTGAGCCACTTCACCGACTGCACATGGCCCTTGAGGAGCGCCTCGACAGTTTCAGGATGCTCGGCAGCAAACTTCTTGTTCACGATCAGGATCGTTGTGGGGAATTCACCCGGCTTAGCGGACAGCGAGCCGTCCCAAAGGTCCTTTTCATCAACCAAAACCTTTGCTCCGGCGTCGAGCACCAAACGTGACGCCCAGGGTTCCGGCAACCACGCGCCGTCGAGTTTTCCGTCGAGGAAGAGCTTCAGAGTCTGGGCATTTTCGGTGGGGTTGATGGCTACGTCCCCGCCGCCGTCTGGATTGGTCTTGAAGCCCTGCTTTGCAAGCCACGAACGCAGCGCCACATCCTGCGTTCCACCCAGTTGCGGCGACGCAAGCGTTTTGCCCTTCAGATCGGCCGGGGACTTGATATCCGGCTTGACCACCAGCTGGGCTCCGCCGGAGGCCGCACCGGCGATGATGCTGATCGATTCACCCTGGCTCTTCACAAAGGAGTTGATGGCCGGGTTGGGTCCGATGTAAGTCGCATCGATGGCGCCGGCATTGAGCGCTTCCACTGCAGCAGGGCCGGCATTGAACACCTGGGTGCTGAGCTTGGTAGTGCCAAGGTTCTCCTGGATGAAGCCTTGGTTGACCCCCACCAGCGCGGGAGCGTGGGTGATGTTGCCAAAGTAGCCGAGTCGCAGCTCCGCTGCGGGCCCTGAGCCCACAGAGCTTGCGGCCGGCTGGGGTTTACCGGCTCCGGCTCCTGTCGTGGCGACGGCGGCGCCTGCACCCACCAGGGCAAGCAGTCCGACGGCGACGCCGATTTTGAAACGAAGCGAGCGTTTGGGTGTGCGTGGCTCACCAGCGGAGATTCGGGTGGATCCGGGGTCATTCTGAGGGGTAGACATGGTGTTCCTTCGGTCATGCGGCTGGGTGTTGGATCGAGATTACGTAGGGCCGCAGGCCGGTGACAAAGGTGCAGGTCTTGGAGGTTCACCCGGAGTCGTGGACGTTCACTGAAGGTCCCGGAGGTTCATCAAAGGACTCATTCCGTCAAAAACTGTTGGCTGACTCTTTCACTGTTTCCAGTACCGCGGGGAGCAGTTGATCGTTCCGGCCCCACACCGGGTCGAGCAATTCGACGTACCAGGATTCAGCCAACAGAAGTGCCAGTGCGTCATTGCTTTCCTCGGCCCAGTCCCGGATCTGTCCGGCCTCGATGGGGCTTTCGCTGGTGCCCAGGACTGTGACCACTTCGCCGTCGATGACGGTGACGGGGATGGAAGAGCGGCTCATCTCGCCGGGGGAATGGACGACGGCGATGAGTTCTGTCTGCGTCGAAAGCTGGAGCAGGCGCCGTGCCACTTCCGGGGAGCAAAAGCCAGTCACGTACTGCCGCTGGGCCTGCCCGTTATCCAGCAGGAGGCCCGGCTGGGATTCCTTGCTGAAGAATCCGCTCCGGTTCAGCTCAGCCAGTCCGGCAGCTATTGACCGGGTTTCTTCATCCATTTGTGGTGAAAATGTTCCGGCCTGATAGTGGCTGTTGCCCTCAAGCCATCGGGCAGTGAGCTCCCCTGCGGCGGCGAGAGTTGTGGCTTGGCGCCACACTTCGCGGTCCCGCAGGAGCCGTCCGTGGCTGTCCAGTTCGGTGGTAAATCGGGAATCGTTCATCATTCGACCCTAGAGGGAATGGGGCTTCAGTTGCACCGGGCTTGACGCCCCGCGTTATGCTGCTCCATTTGCTGCAGCATTTGGCCATTTGGCGACACGCAGTTTTCCTAAGACCTTTGCGGTTGGCGTTAGGAAGCTTGTTTCGGGGCATTCTCAGATGCGTGTACAGCCACCCATTGGACCAGCGGAATCAAGAGGCGGCTGAGTTCGGTGCCGCTATCGGTCAGGCTGTACTCCACGAATGGCGGCACCACAGGGCGGGCATCGCGGCGGATGACGCCGTCGGCTTCGAGAGTGCGAAGCGTCTGCGCAAGCATTTTTTCGCTGATTCCACCCACCATGCGCGAAAGCTCGCTCCACCGGAGGGTACCCTCTGACAGCGCCAGGATGACCAACGTTCCCCATTTGTTGGTGACGTGGGTCAGCAGAGTCCTTGAGGGGCACTGCTCTGCAAAGACGTTGTCCGCAAAGCCTTCAATGACGCTGGCGGTGCCGGGGGCGGCTAGGGCATTGCGTAACAGGTTCGGGGGCATAAAAGGAGCTTACCAAAAAGTGCGTACAGGCGTTTTGGAATGTACCGGAAATACCAGCGGTTGTCAGAAGTGATCGAGCGGTTGGATCGCTTGAATAAAATCCCCCATCTGAAGGAAGACGAACATGTCAATCGTTATCACCGGCGCGACCGGACAACTCGGAAAACTCGTTATTGACAGCCTGCTTGATCTGGGGATTGCTCCCGAGGAGCTCCTGGCCGCAGGCCGGAACCAGGAAAAACTGACGGACCTGTATGCGGCCAAAGGAGTGCGAACAGCCCGGATCGACTTTGATGATACGGATTCACTCGACGCAGTTTTCCAGACCGGCGACAGGGTCCTGCTGGTCTCTGGCAGCGAGCTGGGAAGGCGCGTGGAGCAGCACGTAAACGTGATTAAGGCGGCCCGGAAGGCCGGCGTCGACCAGCTCGTCTACACCAGTGCACCCAAGGCTGACACCACAACCCTGGTGCTGGCGCCCGAGCACAAGGCCACAGAAGAAGCCATCATCGCGTCCGGTGTTCCGTACACGATCCTTCGCAATGGCTGGTACACAGAGAACTATGCGCCTGCCTTGGAGCAGGCCCGCCATACCGGAAAGCTTGTGGCTAGTGCAGGCAAGGGAAAGGTAGCCAGCGCGGCCCGCTCGGACTTCGCCAGTGCCGCGGCCACCGTTCTCACCACTGACGGCCACCACAATGCGGTTTACGAGTTGAATGGGGATGTCGCCTGGGATTTCGAAGAGCTTGCCGAGGCATTCAGCAGTGTCCTGGGCCGTGAGGTGGCCTACGAGGCAGTGGATCCCGCCGAACACCTGGCCGTCCTCACGGGTGCAGGCCTGGATGAACAGACGGCCGGCTTCCTTGTGGCACTGGACGGAAACATCCGCGACGGCGAATTGTCCTCCACCACAGGTGACCTGTCCCGGCTGACGGGGCGCCCCACGGTTCCGCTGACCGAGGCGCTCGCCCGCCTGGCCTGATCCGTCCCTCGGCTCCCAAGCTCCGCGAGCCAGAGCATAAGCACGAGATGGCATGACGCGCATACGGTCCGGGGACATCTGAAAAAGGGTGACCCTGGACCGTCCGCCATCCCCAGGCCGTTTGCGCAGCTGATGTACTGGTATCCCTCTGAGCAGACAAGCCCTTGACGGGAACTGCGGCACCGTAGATGATGGAGCGCGGCGTTGTTAACGCTCACAATTCCATGTCACGGTCTAAGAGGAAGCAGGACGAGGATGTCCGGTTCAGCGCTTTATTCAACGTACTTTCCGCCGGGTACACAGCTGGTTCAGTTGGCACCCTCCTTTATCGCAGTCAGGGCCACATCCTGATGGCCATGAAGAGACTGTTCAGGCTCGCGGCTGCCTCCGCAGCCACTGCCCTCGTTCTTGGCCTTGCGGCCCTTCCCTTCACACCGCCAGCGCAAAGCGTGGGCGAACCCACCTTTACCAACGCGCTCTTCACCGAGGCCGATCCCACCGTTGAGTACTACAACGGGAACTACTACGCCGCAGCCACCACTTGGTCCGGCGTCGTGACCATGCGGAAGGCGCCAACTCTGGCCAACCTCAAAACGGCCGCACCCGTCGTCGTCTATTCCGATACGGCCACAGGCCGGTCATCGAACATGTGGGCGCCGGAGCTGCAGAGGCTGCAGGGGCCCAACGGCTGGCGCTGGTACCTGATGTACACCATGGGCACGCCCGGGAACTTCGATAACCAGCACCTGCACGTGCTCGAAAGCTCAGGCGATGACCCGCTGGGACCCTACTCCTATAAAGGTCAGCCAGTCCCTACCACAGCCTGGAACATCGACGGGGCGTACCTGCAGCTGAATGGCGAGCTGTTCGCCGTCTGGTCGCAATTTGCCCCCGCTCCGGACGGCCGCCAAAGCAACTACATCGCGCGCATGTCCAACCCTTGGACGGTGTCCGGGCCTGCGCAAATCCTGTCCCAACCAACCTTGAGCTGGGAGACCGAAGGAGGCGCAGTCAACGAGGGCCCCATCCCGTTGCAGCGCGACGGAAAGACCTTCATCGTCTACTCAGCCAGCGGCTGCTGGACCCCCGACTACAAACTGGGCATGCTCACGTATAACGGCGGAGACCCCGTCCTTTCAGCCTCCTGGACCAAGGGAGCCGATCCCATTTTCAGCAAGGCCAACGGCGTTTTCGGGCCAGGCCACAACGACTTCTTCACCTCTCCTGACGGTACGCAGGTGTGGAACGCCTACCACGGCAACGATTCATCAGGAGACGGCTGCGGAAAGACGCGCTCAACGCGGGCGCAGCCCGTTTCCTGGAGTGCCGGCGGAAGCCCCCTGCTGGGGCAGCCGGTTTCCACCTCAACCGAAGTCAACGTACCCAGCGGTGAAAGAGGACCCATCACGACGCCGGTGAACGGCGCCGCATATGAGCTCGTCAACCGCAACAGTGGCCTGTGCGCCACCGTCAGCGGCGGTTCCGGTGCCGACGGTGCCGGTCTGGTGCAGACGGCCTGTACTGGCACTCCTGCAAGCAGTTGGAAGCTGGATTCGACGGCGGATGGTTACTACCGGCTGGTGGGCGCTGCCAGTAATAAATCCCTCGATGCTGCAAACTGCGGCACTGCCAACGGAACCCAGGTACGGCAATGGTCCTGGCTGGCCAACGCCTGCCAGGAGTGGCGGCCCGCTCCCGCCGCAGACGGCTACTCGTCACTGACAAACCGCAACAGCGGGAAGGTCCTTGACGCCACGGGCTGCTCCGTCGCGTCCGGATCCAAGGTCCAGCTGTGGACCTCCCTGGGCAACGCCTGCCAGCAGTGGGCACTAAGGCCGGTCGGCAACGTAGGGATCGTGTCCGCGGCGAGCGGTAAGTCGTTCGATATTCCCGGTTGCTCCACGGCAAGCGGAGCGTCGCTGCAGCAATGGGAGTGGTCCGGGACCGCTTGCCAGCGGTGGAGCTTCTCGTCGGCAGCAAGCGGATACGTCCAGATCCACCCCCAGTCCGCGCCGAGCCTCTGCCTGGGTGTCTCAGCGTCCAGCACGGCCGATGGAGCTGGCGTGGCCCAGACTGCCTGCACAGAAAACGGAACCCGTTGGCGCATCGATCACCGCCAGGACGGCACCATCAACTTCGTCGCTGCGCACAGCGGGAAGGTGCTTGACCTGGCTGGCTGCGGCCTGGCCAACGGAACGCGCATAAACCAGTGGTCCAACTTGAACAACACCTGCCAGCAATTTCGGGTGACCCCGTAATCGACGGTCCCTTGAAGTGAGGTAGCGGCAGAAGATCGAGAGGCCGGGGCGCAGCGTAACTGCTCACCGGCCTCTCGCCTTGTCTCAGCTAAACCAAGGCTCTGGCATCAAGGTGGGCAAGCGCGGCAGAGATCCTTTCCTCCTAAGCGAGGCTCATTGGAAACACTCTCTGTGTGGCTTAGCGGCTTAGAAGGATTCGGCAGGGACGAGCTCGCGTTCGGCCGCCGCTTCCTTCTTTGTGGGGAGGAAGGCCATGATGATGCCGGCTGCAGCAAGGACGACGACGGCGTTGACTAACAATCCGAAGTGGACACCGCCAAGGACAGCCTCTGCGGAGGCTGGATCAACGTAATTGCCTGTGGTGAAAGCCAAAGCAATGGCACTGACGATGGGTGTACCGATGGTGAAGGCTACCTGCTGGGTCTGACCGGCAAGGCCCGTCGCCAGACCTTGTTCGGAGTCAGGCAGGCCGGAGGTAACGGCAACTGTGTAGGCAACGATCACGAGCACATGCCCGAAGCCGCCGATCGCGGTTGCGATCAAAATGTGGGTAAAGCCGACACCCATGTCCATTCCAAGCAGGAGGAAACTAAGCGTGGAGATTCCCTGCAGGGCGAGTCCAAGGACCAAAGTCGATTTGGCGCCGATCCGGTTGATGACGCTGGCAGCAACCAATCCGCCAGTGAACGCGCCGGCGCCGAGTACGCCAAAGGCGAGGCCTGTGGCGAGAGCAGAGGTCTCCAGCACCCGCTGCAGATAGATGGTCAGGAGGAAGACCTTCCCGCTTTCCATTGCGAAGGTGATAAGTCCTCCGAGGTTTCCCAAAGAGACAGAGGGCCGCTTGAGGATTGTGACGGCTGCCAAGGGGTGTGACGAACGGGCTTCGACATTCCAGAACACGATGAAGGCTATAAGGGCGGCGCCCAGCAGGCCGAGGGTAGTGGGGGAGCCCCATCCTTCGCGTTCAACAGCGGTGACGCCCAGGACAAGCGCCAACAGGCCAAGTGTGAGGGTGATTGCGCCCGGCACGTCCAGTTTCTGCTGAACCCGTGCCGAGAGGTCTTTGATGACGAAGGTAGCCAGCGCCAGGATGATGACACCCATCGGGACATTGATGAAGAAGGTGAAGCGCCATCCGAACAGATCGGTCAGAACCCCTCCCAGGACTGCACCAACGGCGAAGCCCAGGGAAAGCAGCGCACCGTTCAAGCCAAGCGCCTTGTTCCGCAGCGGGCCCTCTTCAAAGGATGTGGTCAGGAGGGAGAGGGCAGCGGGCATGGTGATGGCAGTTGCCAGGCCCTGGCCAATGCGGGCCCCAAAGAGGACAGATGGATCGGTGGCAAGTCCTCCCACCGCCGACGCGACGGTCAGAATGAACATTCCGATGAGAAACATCTTTTTGCGGCCGTAGTAGTCGCCGATGCGACCCATGAGCAGGACGAGCCCGGCAGCCGAGAGGGCGAACAATGTGATGATCCATTGCAGATCGCTGTCGGCGATGCCAAGGTCCCTGCCCATGGCGGGCAAAGCCACGGTGACAATCGAGAAATCGAGGGCGAACATGAACTGGGCGCCGAGAAGAAGTGTGAGCACGAGCCGCTGGCGGGCTGAAAGGGCCAGCGGCGGGGATGGAGTAGTCGTTGACATGTCTCCAGCCTGCGGGGCCGGCCAGCCTCCATCCAGAGTCCGCTTATGGTGGTACCGAATCCACCACCCTTAGTGGATCGGCAGCCAGGTCCGTTCCCCGTGCAGGGTCGCGACGCGCCCGAAAACAACGTCACCGAAATGCATCCCCCTCAGCTGGCGCGGGCGAGGGCTTCGGCGGTGCCGGAGCCGGGTTTGGGCAGGTAGAGCAGCACCCGCAGGTCATCTCCCCCAACAGGGTTGAGGACTACGGATTCGAGGGTGAGCCGGCCAAGCTGGTTATGGTCGAACACAACGTCCACATGGGGTTCCACTCCCACCACATGGGTGTCCCAGTACTGCTTAAATTCCGGTGATACCCCGGCTATCTTGTCCGCCAGTATGTCGAAAGTTGCATCTCCTGCGTACATAGCTGCCTGCCGCCGGAATTGGGCGGCCATCATGCGGCCGGCCAGCTCGCGGTGGGGATAGCGGGCTGCCACCTCTGCTTTTGTAAAGAACTCTTCGAGGCAGTTCGAGCCCACTCTGATGCCAAAGACGTACTCGGATATCGGGTTGGTGGCCACTACGTTCCAGTACCGGTCCACGGCGTAGGCCGGCGATTGGGTAAATCCGGCGAGCATGCGGTCCATGGCGCCGCGGATCTCTGCTGCTGCCGAGCGGCGGACGGGCTGTTGCTTGCCAGCGAGCTCGTAAAGGTGTTCCAGGTCTCCGTCTTCGAGTTTCAGCGCCTGGCCGATCGCATCTACCACTACTGAAGACACTCCAATGTCCCGCCCCTGCTCAAGCCATGTGTACCAGGTGACTCCAACATTGGCCAGGACAGCCACTTCTTCCCTGCGCAGTCCTGGGGTACGGCGTCGGGAACTGGTAGGCAAGCCGACATCCTGCGGCCTGAGTTGCTCACGGCGAGCCCGGAGAAACTGGGCCAGACCCATCCGACGGGCCTCTGACTCATCAGCGTCCCGCGGGACCGCAAAGGAAGGCGTTTCGGCGGTTGTCTGTGTCATCTCAATCTGCTCTTTCATATTTCAGCCCGGAAGTCCCTGGTGGCCCGGAGAGTCAGGAAGCTGCAGCAGTTCCCGTTTGACTTACGTTGCAGGGAACCGGCTGCCGCAACAGGACCATGAAATCGCCCAGCGCAGAGCGGTGAAAAAGATGTCCCCCATCCACTTGATAGTAGCGAGGAGGGGGCTCACAGAAGTCCTCCCAGAGACGCATTCGCTCAAACTGTTACAAACGGTGCCCGTCTGACGTGGTCAAGGTATCCAGCCATGCCCGTCTGAGTTGTTCCAGGAATCAGCCGCTCCAAGCCAGTCGAGGGTTGCCGATCCTTACAATGGCTAATGTGCGCGATACGGAGCTAGGAGGGGTTGCAGTCAGAGCGTTAGCTCTGCTGGCGCCCGGTGCTTCGGACTTGAAGATGCTCGACGACTCGGAACATCGGCGCGCCATTCGTTTCGTGAACCCGTCTGATGCCTCGGACTTCCTGGCCGGGAGGTTGGCCTTGCGATTGTTCGCCGCTGAGTTGGCGGGCGCTCCGCCGGAGACTTTGGTGGCAGACTTCCAATGCCCTCGTTGCGGCGGAGGAAAAGGGGATCATGGCCGGCCGGGTTACGTCCTCAAAAATGGGAGCCCGGGTCCTTTGCTGAGTTTGAGCCGGACCAGCGGATGGGTCCTCCTGGCCGGCGTCATTGGCGGTGATGGCGTTCGCGGAGTTGGGATCGATGCGGAACAGATCAGCAGGACGGCATTCCCGGGCTTTGACTACCTTGTCCTGACGCAGCGGGAGCGCAGCGGCCTCTCATCGGAGACAACAGCCGAGGGGCTTCGTCAGCGGG
The DNA here is from genome assembly GCF_056499105.1 of Arthrobacter sp. Z5-13. Lineage (NCBI taxonomy): Bacteria > Bacillati > Actinomycetota > Actinomycetes > Micrococcales > Micrococcaceae > Arthrobacter > Arthrobacter sp. Z5-13. The sequence continues at coordinate 4,186,444 of NZ_CP096460.1, read as the reverse complement.
CACGGCTTTGGGCCCGGAAGGAAGCCTTCCTCAAGGCCATCGGCGAAGGACTGGAACGGGAGCCGGCATCGTGTGATGTAACCGGGGACATGCTGGAGGGGGCAGCGTTGGTTGACCTGGAACCCGAGCAGTTTGGGCTCCCCTCCGGAACGGTCGCAGCCCTGGCAACTCTTGATGAGCGGTTCTGAGTGGTTCCCCCGCGCTTTAGCGTTTAGGCAGGCTTGCCTGGTAGAGCCAAGGGTGAAGGATGCTCTGGGCGTCAAGGCCCTGGACACCTGCGCACACTTCTTGTGCCAGCCGAATGAGATCACCGGTTGTCACTGACCCGAAGCGGTTTCGTTCTGTCCAGGCCCTGAGAAACCCGAAGAAGAGCGGGTCGCCCATGGCCGTCCTGAGGCCATGGAGGGCCAAAGCGCCTCGCTTGTAAACCCGGTCATCGAACATCAGTTCCGGACCGGGGTCTCCGATCATCAGGTCCTGCGGCTTGGCTGCGAGACCCTGCCGGGCAGCCTCTGCCCGTGATGCTGCCGTTCCTTGGCCGGAAGCCTCTGACCACAACCATTCTGCGTAGCAGGCAAAACCCTCGTGGAGCCAGATGTCCTTCCAGGAGGAAGCCGTAACAGAATTCCCGAACCACTGATGCGCCAGTTCATGGGCAATCAGCCGCTGTGATTCCCACCGCTGGTCCAGATGGTTGCGGCCGATGATTGACAGTGACTGCGCCTCAAGGGGAATTTCCAGTTCGTCGTCCGGGACGACGACGGTATACGAGTGAAAGGGGTACGGTCCGAAGCAGCTTTCAAAAGTGGTCATCATCTGGTCCTGCCGGGCCAGCGTTGCCTGCGCACGTCCCATCAGGACCGCCGGCGCCGCTACGAGCTGCGGGACTCTGCTTCCTGTGGCCGGTTTGTCCTGGTCGCCGGGGCCAGGCACATCAGAGTGGGCGCTCGCCAGGGGCACGATCTCGTAGCGGCCGATCTGTACGGTCGCCAAGTAAGTTGCCATGGGCTCTGATTGTTCATAGACCCAGGTCTCGCGGCTGGCCTTCGCATGCCTGGAAACCAGGGTCCCGTTGCACACCACCTGGTAGTTCGCCTCGGTGGTGACGGTGAAACCGAAGCTGGCTTTGCGACTCGGATGGTCATTGCATGGGAACCAGGACGGTGCTCCCGTGGGCTGACCGGCGACGAGGACGCCGTCGGTCAGTTCCTCCCACCCGACGTCGCCCCAGTTTCCCCTCAGGGGGCCGGGCCGTCCTTCGTAGCGGATGTCAACGCCGAATTCGGATCCTTCAGGGATCGGGCCGGCGGGGGTGATGACAACGCGGCCCTCGCGCTGGATGAATCGTGCGGGCCGCTGGCCGTCCACCCTGACCTTCATAACGCGCAGCCCTGAAAGGTTCAGCATGATGGACGTCAGCCGCGTGCTTGCGGTCGCGGAAACTGTTACGTGGGCTTCGAGACGGTTCGTGGCCACACGGTAGTCAAGGTGCAGCTCATACCGGGAAACGTTGAAGTCCGAGGAACCGTGACCGGGCGTATAGGGGTCAGGCAGAGGATCCGGGAGGAGTGTCCGGCCCAGTTCAGGGGAAGCTAAAGGTCGGTTCACCCGATCATCGTAACTTGGCCCGGCCCGCCGGGCCCCACGGACCAGGGGCTGACAGGGTTCCCGATCCAGTAGCTGCCTGCAGGGACGGTTTCCCCGCGCATCACGAGGGACGCAGGGCCCACAGTGCCTCCGGCACCGATGCGTGCTGCCGGCAGGATCACGCCGTGGGGGCCTATGGTGGCCCCGTCCTCCAGAGTCACCGCTGCCATGCTCATGACGCGGTCGTGGAACAGGTGCGTCTGGATCACGCAGCCGCGGTTGACCGTGGAGTTTTCACCCAGGGTGACAAGATCGGCTTCGGGCAGCCAGTAGCTTTCGCACCAGCTGCCGGAGCCAATGCGAGCGCCCAGGGCGCGGAGCCACCAAACAAGGGCAGGACTGCCTGTTGCGGACCGGGCGAACCAGGGTGCGGTCACCATCTCCACAAAAGTGTCCACTACCTCGTTGCGCCAGATGAAAGAACTCCACAACGGATGTTCGCTGGCCTCGATGCGGCCCACAAGGGTCCATTTGGCCGCGACTGAAGCGGCCGCTGCCACAGCTCCAGCCGCAATGACGATTACTCCACCCAAAAGTGCCGCAGCGGCGTACCCTCCTGCGCTGCCGGCCAGAAGGTCCAGGGCCACCAGGACCCCAGCGGCGATGCCTACAGTCAGGATCACGGGAATCGCCCGGCAGAGCTCCCAGCATGCACGGAATATTTTCAGCCGCAGCGGGGGATCAAACGTCAGGGTTTGGTCGGCGTCGAGTTTGGACCTCCTGAGCCTTACGGGAGGGCTGCCGAGCCAGGACGTGCCTGACTTGGCCTTGGCCGGTGTAGCCGAGAGTACTGCGACGAGGGAATTCTTAGGCACGCTGCGACCCGGGCCGGTCATACCGGAGTTCCCCAGGAACGCGCGCTTGCCAATCTTTGCGGGAGCCACCTTCATCCAGCCCCCGCCGAGTTCGTACGAGGCGATCATCGTGTCATCGGCAAGAAAGGCGCCGTCGCCGACTGTTGTCATTGAAGGTAGGAGCAGCACTGTGGAGGCTTCGACGTTCCGTCCTACCTTGGCACCGAGCATTCTCAACCACATTGGAGTGAACAGGCTTGCGTAAATCGGAAACAGCAGGTCCCGGGCTGCGTCCAGCACCCGCTCGGTGGCCCAGATCCGCCATCCTGTCAGGCTGCGGACCCGGTAATGGCCTTCCGTCAAGCCGATCCCCAGGATGCGCACCACGCCGGCAGTGAGCAGGAGGTTGGCGATGAACCACACTGCGGCCGCCACTGGCACAGCTCCAAGCACAACCGGCCAGGCCTGGACGAGGGAACCCTGGCCGTGAACCGCCCAGGCCACCACGGAAGCCGCTGCCAACACCGAGCAAAACGGGATCCCAGCGAGCAGGGCCGAGCCGGCAGCGTAGGCGGGAAACCAAATCCTGGTTCCTTTGCCTGGTGCCGGATCCGCGGGAACGTCCCGGCGGGCCTTACCTATTCTTACGGCCGGTGATCCGGCGTAGTGCTGGTTGGCGCGGACCTTCCCCAGAACCGCTGAACCTGGGGAGACCTCGGCTCCGGCCCCCACCCGGGCACCCGGCATCAGAGTGCTGCGGGAACCGACCGTCGCACCGCGGCCTACATGGATGCGCCCTATATGGACCAGGTCACCGTCGATCCACCAGCCGGAGAGATCCACTTCAGGTTCAATCGAGGACTCCGGACCGAGGTAGAGCATCCCGGTGACCGGAGGCACTGAATGGAGGTCCACGTTCGGGCCGATCTTCGCGCCCAGAGCCCTGGCATAGTAGGGAATCCAGGGGGCGCCGGCGAGACTGACGGCACCAGCGAGGTCAGCGATCTGCTCTGCCAGCCACAGCCTCAAGTGCACTTTCCCCGATCGCGGATAGGCGCCCGGGACCACTCCCCGCAGAAGGATCCTGGCGGAAGCCGCAGCGATTGTCATGCGCCCCAAAGGACTGACGAAAACCGCCCAGGAAGCCAACACCCACCACCAGGAAACGGTGGTGGCAGCGGTAAGAACACCAAGCATGGACAGGACGTTGTTCCCGGCCATGAGATAGGTCAGCCACCGCATACCCACCAGAACATGCAGGGGCGCACTGATGAGCACCTGAAAGACCTGGGATTTGCGGGCGGTGGGCCTGACGGTGCGTTCACGGGGCGGAACTGGAGCGCCGCCGTCGCCCGATGCCAGCGCCAGTTCCACCAGGGCTCCCAGACGGGGCCGGGAATAGATATCGGCGACAGTGATGGTCGGATATCTGGTACGCAGCGCGGATACCAGCTGAGCGGCTGCCAGACTTCCTCCGCCATGGGCGAAAAAGTCCGCCTCCAGGCCTTCGGGCGTCCCGCCGAGGACCGCAGCCCACTGCTCGGCGATCCAGGTTGCAACCGGATCCATGGTCACTGCGGCGGCAGATGCTTCCTCGGGCAGGGATTTGAGCGGCCACGGCAGGGCGGCCCGGTCCACCTTGCCGCTGGTCTTTACGGGGAGGGAGCCGACGACGGCGAGCATGGGAACCAGCGCGGCTGGAAGGCTCAGGGTCAGCACCTCACGAAGGGCGGCAAGGTCGGGTTCGACGCCTGGCGCCGGGGCAAGGTATCCGACCAGGACCTGGTGTCCTGCGCCGGTGGTTTTCACTGCGGCAGCTGCGCCGTGGATTCCGGGCAGGGCCTGCAGGGCGGAATCAACTTCCCCCAGTTCGATGCGTCGGCCACCGAGCTTGACCTGTTCATCGGCCCGGCCCATGAACAGAAGCCCCTCACGTTCATAGCGCACAAGGTCGCCGCTGCGGTAGGCGCGGTCCCATCCCAGGCTTTCCATGGCTGCGAACTTTTCGGCGTCTTTAAGCGGATCCAGATACCGGGCCAGTCCTACTCCGCCGATGATCAGTTCTCCGATATCGCCCTCAGCCACCGGAATGCCTTCCGAGTCCACCACGGCGAGGTCCCAGCCATCCAGCGGAAGGCCTATTCTGACCGGGACGGATCCATCCATCAATGCCGCGCAGGCTACTACCGTCGCCTCGGTCGGTCCGTATGTGTTCCACACCTGACGGTCCTGGACTGCCAGGCGGGCCGCCAGCTCCGGCGGACATGCTTCGCCGCCGAAGATCAGCAGCCGGACGGCGTCAAGTGTCTCAACGGGCCAGAGTGCGGCCAGCGTCGGCACGGTGGAGACGGCAGTAATGCCCTTGGTAACCAGCCACGGACCAAGGTCCATTCCTGTCCTTACCAGGGCGCGAGGAGCCGGAACCAGGCATGCCCCGTGCCGCCATGCCAGCCACATCTCCTCGCACGATGCGTCAAAGGCGACGGAGAGGCCTGCCAGTACCCTGTCGGCAGGACCAAGCGGCTCCTCCTGCAGGAAGAGGCGTGCCTCGGCGTCGACGAATGCCGCCGCCGAGCGGTGTGTCACCGCCACACCTTTGGGCGTTCCCGTTGAACCCGACGTAAAAATGATCCACGCGTCGTCATCAGGGGCGGCAGTACGCGGCTCCGGCAGAAAGCCCTCGACGACGGCGGAGGCGTCCTGGATGCCGCCGGCACCCAGTACGGCGGAGACTCCTGCTTCGGCAAAAACGAGCCTGGCACGCTCCTCAGGGTCATCGGCGTCCACCGGGACGTACGCTGCTCCGACAGACAGGACAGCAAGGATCGCCACGTACAGTTCATTCGTCCCGGAGGGAATCCGCACACCAACCCTGTGCCCCGCGCCAATGCCGGAGCGGTGGAGCTGGCGGGCATAGGCCCTGACCTCTGCCAGCAGCTCGGTGTAACTGAGGCAGGCACGGCCATCGTCCAGGGCGGATGAGTCGGGATACGCCGCCACGGTATCTTCAAAAATCTCTACGAGCGTGCGCGGGGCGGAGGCCTTTAGTGCCCCCGTCAGCTGAGGGCTGTGGGTCTGAAAGGACCCGTTCGTGCCTGCCACAGACGTGGCAACCACAGGCTTAACTTCCACCGGGACTTTCACCGTCCTCGAAGATCCTTGAAGCGGGGCCAACAATCAGGCTGTCCGGCGCGGCGACAAGTTCGGTGTCCTTGTCCTCATAATCAAACATGTGCAGCACATGGCGCATGGCCTCCAGCCGGGCGCGTTTCTTGTCGTTGCTCTTGACCACCGTCCAGGGTGCCCAATCCGTGTCCGTGGCTCGGAACATGGTCTCTTTGGCCGCCGTGTAGGAATCCCATTTATCCAGTGAGGCCAGATCCATGGGGGAGAGCTTCCATTGCCGGACCGGGTCCACCTGGCGGATGGTGAACCGTGTCAGTTGCTCGGTCCGGGACACGGAAAACCAGAACTTTACGACGTCGATACCGTCGTTGGTCAGAACCTGCTCGAATGCCGGAGCCTGCCGGAGGAACCCCTGGTATTGGTGGTCGGTACAAAATCCCATGACCCGCTCCACCCCTGCCCGGTTGTACCAAGAGCGGTCAAACATGATGATCTCCCCTGCAGCAGGCAGGTGGGCAACATAGCGCTGGAAGTACCACTGTGACTGCTCACGTTCACTGGGCTTCTCCAACGCCACAACATGCGCCCCGCGGGGGTTCAGATGCTCGGTGAAACGCTTGATGGTGCCGCCTTTACCGGCGGCATCCCGCCCTTCAAAAACCACCACAAGGCGACGGCCCGTGGCCTTTATCCACTTCTGCAGCTTCAGCAGCTCGATCTGAAGTAACCGCTTCTCCATCTCGTACTGCTCTCGCGTCATCCGGTCCGCGTACGGGTATCCTTCCCGCCAGGTGTCAATGGGGGCGCCGTCAGGACTGACCAGGACCGGGTCATCATCATCATCGTCGAGCACGCTGAAGCCATGGCTGGACAGATCGAATACATTCACCGGCAGAACGTACGCCCGCCCGGTGAACTCCTGATGAACGGGGAAACAACGGAATGAGATGTGAATCCGCCCGATCCTAGAGTTGTGGCCGGACCCTGAGCCAGACGTATGACCGCGGGCTGAGGATGATTCCGCCGCCGAGGCTCAGCGGATCGCCGGACAGAATATCCTCGGCATCAGGGGTGAATCCTGACAACGTGGCGGCGGGAATGTCCTGGGGCTCGTCACTGAAGTTGGCCAGGACCAGGATCGCCGAACCATCACCCGGGCGCTGATAGCCAAGAACGCTCGGGTTCCGGGTGTTGAAGTCGACGAGGCGCGTGCCCGCCATTTCCGGCGTGGCAGAGCGTACTGAAATCATCCTCCGCAACCCGCCGAAGATTTTGCCTTCCGGGGTGGTGGGGTCGTGGCGTTTTTCGTATTGCTCCAGGGGATAGTGCGGGCGGTGTACCCAGCGGCTGTCCGCCTCGTGACCTTCTTCCATCGCGTACTGGTAGTCATTGAGTTGGCCCACCTCGTCGCCGAGGTAGAGCAGGGGGATGCCGCCGGTGCTGAACACCACAGAATGAGCCAACAGGATTCTCTCCAGCGCCTGAGCGGAAGCGTCCTCCAGGCCGCAGAGGGACGCCGTCGTTCCGGAAATCCGGCAATCGCCGGTGCGCGGGTTGTCCTGGAACGGGACACCGTGGGCGAAGCTGCCGGGGAACCGGCTGACGTAGAAGGAGTTCAGGAAGCGACGGTGGTCAAAGCCGTTGATGCCCAGTTCCGCGGCGTCTTCATCGGAAAAGGTCCAGCCGATATCGTCGTGGCTGCGCACGTAGTTGATCCAGGACGTTCCCGCCGGGATGTTGTGCCGCCGTTCCAGTGCCTGCGAGAGCAGGGATACGTCCCTTGTGGCCATCGCTTCCCAGATGAGGGCCATCTGCAGCGGATTGTAGGAAAGCTGACACTCTGCCGGGTCGATGTACAAGGCCACTTCATCCGGGTGAACGATGGCTTCGGATTTGAAGAGGAGGGAGGGGGCGCCGATGCGGCAGACCGCATTGAACGCCTGCAACAGAGTGTGGGCCTCGGGCAGGTTCTCGGACGTCGTTCCGAGCTGCTTCCAGATGAAGGCCACAGCGTCCATCCGGAGGATGTCCACTCCCTGGTTGGCCAGGAAGAGCATCTCCCCGGCCATGGCGCGAAACACCTCCGGGTTGGAGTAGTTCAAGTCCCATTGGAAGGAATGGAATGTCGCCCAGACCCACCGCCCGTCAGGCATTTGAACGAATGAGCCAGGGTGATCGTCGGGAAAAATCTCGCGAACGTTTTTCTCAAACTCGTCAGGCAGGGAACGGTCCGGGAAGATCCAGTAGTAGCCGCTGTACTCGGGATCGCCCTCAGCGGCCTTGCGGGCCCATTCGTGTTCGTCCGAGGTGTGATTAAAAATGAAATCGACCACCAGGCTGATGCCGTTGGCCCGCAGTTCAGCTGCAAGGCTGCGAAGCTGTTCCATCGTGCCGAGCCTGGGGTTGACCTCGCGGTAGCTGGAGACGGCATAACCGCCGTCAGAGTGCGGCTCGGGTGCCAAAAACAGCGGCATCAGGTGCAGGTAGGTGAGGCCGAGTTCCTTGAAGTAGGGGATCCGGGCGCGGACACCCTCGAGGTCCGCAGCATACCGGTCTACGTAGCAGACCCCGCCGAGCATCTGGTTGGACTGGAACCAGTCGCTTTTGCCCTCCCGCCCGGCGTCGAGCAGCTTCAAGTCCGCGGGCCTTTGCTTCCAGGAGCGGGCGATTTCGAGGACCAGCGAAGTCAGCTGGTCCTGAAAGTCCGGACGAGAGCCGTAGAGCGAATGGAACAACCGGGATAGGTCAGGAAAATGCCGGCCGAAGCGCCGCTCGAAGTCTGCCCAGTCCTGATCTCCACGTCCCATGCCTGCCTGCTCGGCGACGGCGTCAAGCACCTTCCGGCTTTGGATCTGATCTGCTTCGCTAAGCTCAGGCATGGAAAACTGCTCCTTGGAGAAGGTTGCGGTTCGGTCTACTGGCTGAAAGTCTAGTCAAGCGCAGCCCGGCTTCGCCGTCCCTACGCCGCCGGAATCGTTGACGCAACGGTGACCGGTCATGTGTCAGCCAATATGCCGCCGTCGTTAACCCTTCGTTCACCTTGGTCATGGCGTCCCGTTACCTGCAGCCCATAACTTCGTTGAAGGTACACAACGTACGCATCGCGCTGCAGGGCGTCTCCGGCCCTGCCCGCACCTGAATAACCCTGGAAGGGGTACATCTAAGTGAAGGCATTCCGTTTCGGCCGCCATGCGGCCATTGCAGTCATCGCAGCCGGGGCACTTGCGTTGACGGCTTGTGGTTCCGACAACCCCACCGAAGCTGCCGCAAACGGCGGGGCCAAGTCCGGCTCCAACGCCAGCGGCACACTGACCGGTATCGGTTCCTCCGCGCAGGGCGCAGCAATGGATGTTTGGAAGTCAGAGTTCGCTTCAGCCAACCAGGGCGCCACCGTTCAATACTCTCCGGACGGCTCGGGGGCTGGCCGTAAGGCGCTTCTGGACGGTTCAGCCCAGTTCGGCGGCTCAGACGCCTACCTGAAGGACGATGAGTACGAATCGTCCAAGGAGATTTGCGGTCCTGAGGGCGCAGTCAACATCCCGGTCTACATTTCCCCGATCGCTATCGCCTTCAATGTCCCGGACATCAAGGAACTGAACCTCGACGCCGTTACGGTTGCGAAAATCTTCCGGGGCGAGATCAAGAACTGGAATGACCCCGCAATCTCGGAACTGAACCCCGACACGAGCCTGCCTGACCTCCAGGTCACTCCAGTGAACCGCTCTGATGACTCGGGCACCACCACCAACTTCACGGACTACCTTGCCGCCGCAGCTCCAGAAGCCTGGACTGACAAGGCTTCGGGAGTCTGGCCCGCCTCCCTCAAGGGTGAAAACGCCAAGGGAACCTCCGGCGTTGTCAAGACCGTCACGGACACCCCGGGTGCAGTTACCTATGCCGATGACTCCGCCGTGAGTGGCAAGCTGGGCATTGCCCGGATCAAGGTGGGTGAAACCTTCACCAAGATCTCAGCTGAGGCCGCTGCAAAGGCAGTGGATGCCGGCAAGCCGGTCGAGGGTCGGTCAGCCAACGATCTGTCGATTAAGCTGGACCGCAAGACTGCCGTCGAGGGTGCTTACCCCGTAGTGCTGGTTTCGTTCCACATTGTCTGCTCGACTTACGACAGCAAAGAGACGGTTGACCTCGTCAAGGCCTTCGAATCCTATGTTGTCTCTGAAGAGGGCCAGGAAGCCGCAGCCGATGCTGCGAAGTCCGCACCCCTTTCGGCAGAACTTCGCGAGAAGGCCGTCAAGGCCATCGAATCCATCAAGGTCAAGTCCTAGGGTCAGTCCTAGGGATTCCCGACTGCTGCAAGGCATAGTGGAAAAACCAAACTGAACCAGGTTCCCTGCTCCGGCCGGGCGGTCACGGACCGTCCGCCGCGGGCAGGGATTCTGGCTGTTGTCCGAAGCATCACCAGATTCACCGCTTATCGGGAAGGAGAGCTGGCCTCCCGGCAAGCGGTTCAGATCCCAGAGGATCGTTTGTGACCATCACCTCCCTGACACGTTCCCGGGGCGCAGGCCGCGCCGGGGATAAGGTCTTCTCCGGAGCCGCCATGGCAGCAGGCTGCCTGATCCTTGCGGTGCTCTTTGGAGTTGCTCTTTTTCTTGTTATCCAATCCCTCCCCGCGTTCATGGCACCCGCTGACAAGATCCAAGGCGGCGAAGGGTTTTTTGCCTACATCTGGCCGATCGTTATCGGTACCTTGATCGCTGCGCTTATCGCGCTGGTGATCGCCACTCCCATTGCCATCGGGGTAGCCCTCTTTATCTCCCACTTCGCTCCGCGCCAGCTCGCCTCCGGGCTCGGGTATGTGATCGACCTCCTCGCCGCCATTCCATCAGTGGTTTACGGCGCTTGGGGAGCAGCCTTCCTGGCCAAGGAGATATCACCGGCGTACAACTGGCTCGCGGACAACATGGGATGGCTGCCCATCTTCCAGGGCCCCGCCTCCGCAACTGGCAAAACGATCCTCACCGCCGGCATCGTGCTGGCCGTGATGGTCCTGCCCATCATCACCTCCCTGACACGCGAAATCTTCCTGCAGACCCCCAAACTGCACGAGGAAGCCGCCTTGGCACTGGGCGCTACGCGCTGGGAAATGATCAAGATGACTGTGCTGCCATTTGGCCGGCCAGGAATCATCAGCGCTGTGATGCTGGGCCTGGGCCGGGCACTTGGCGAGACGATGGCCGTTGCACTGGTTCTCTCCTCCGGCGCCCTTACCGCGAGCCTGATCCAGTCCGGAAACCAGACCATCGCCGCGGAGATCGCCCTGAACTTCCCCGAAGCGAGCGGCCTGAAGGTCAGCACGCTGATCGCCGCCGGCCTGGTGCTGTTCCTCATCACCCTCGCCGTGAACATCGTGGCCCGCTGGATTATCAGCAGGCATAAAGAATTCTCTGGAGCCAACTAAATGACCGCCACCATGACCCCCACCCCGGTCCGAAAACGGTCCTCCCTGACAAAGGGCCAGCTGCCCAAGGCCGCGCCCTACATTGTCCTGGCCATCGCGCTGGTAGTCGGAGCGGCGATCCTGGCCGTAGTCGGCTTCAACCCGTTCGGCTGGGGCATTGTGTCAGCCATCCTTTTCGCTGCCGGCCTGGTGGGCTGGAGCGCAGTTGTTGAAGGCCGCCGCAAGGCACAGGACAAGCTGGCTACCTGCCTTGTCAGTGGCGCATTTATTGTGGCTCTCCTGCCGCTTGTCTCCGTGATCTGGACCGTTCTGGTGAACGGCATCCCGGGACTGGTAACGCCTGGCTTCCTCACCTACTCCATGAATGGTGTGACCGGGGCCTATGACAACAGGGCAGTCGAAGAGGGCGCCCCGATTATTGGCGGCATCTACCATGCCTTACTCGGCACTCTGGAGATAACCCTTTTGGCCACGGCGATGTCAGTTCCCGTCGGGTTGCTTACGGCCATCTACCTCGTTGAGTACGGCAACGACCGGCCGCTTGCCCGCGCCATTACGTTCTTCGTTGACGTTATGACCGGGATCCCGTCCATCGTTGCCGGGCTCTTCGCTGCCGCATTCTTCTTCGCCATCGTGGGGCCGGGGACCAAAACAGGCGCGGTGGCCGCCGTCGCGCTTTCCGTCCTGATGATTCCCGTGGTGGTCCGCTCCAGCGAGGAAATGCTGAAGATTGTACCCAACGAACTCCGCGAGGCAGCGTACGCATTGGGCGTCCGGAAGTGGCGCACCATCCTCAAGGTAGTGATCCCGACGGCGATTTCGGGCATCGCGTCCGGCGTCACCCTGGCCATCGCCCGTGTTATCGGGGAAACGGCCCCCATCCTGGTGACGGCGGGCTTTGCGACGGCCATCAACGCCAACGTCTTCAGCGGCTGGATGGCGTCACTGCCAACGTTCATCTACACGCAGATCCTGAATCCGACGTCGCCCTCCAACCCGGATCCGTCATCCCAGCGGGCTTGGGGAGCGGCCCTGGTGCTGATCATCCTGGTTATGCTGCTGAACCTCGGCGCCCGCCTGATCGCCAGGGTCTTCGCGCCCAAGGCCGGCCGCTAGTACCGCAGCCCCGCTGGAACTAAACTTCAATCCGTACCTCAGTAAGTGAAGGAACAACATGTCAAAGCGCATCGACGTCAAGGACCTGAACGTCTACTACAGCAAGTTCCTTGCCGTCGAAGACGTCAGCATCAACATCGAAGCCAAATCCGTCACGGCCTTCATCGGCCCGTCCGGCTGTGGAAAGTCGACTTTTCTGCGCACCCTGAACCGGATGCATGAAGTCATTCCCGGTGCCCGGGTTGAAGGTGAAGTGCTGCTCGACGGCGATAACCTTTACGGCCCCGGCGTTGACCCGGTGACCGTGCGCTCCCAGATCGGCATGGTGTTCCAGCGCCCCAACCCGTTCCCCACCATGTCCATCCGCGACAACGTCCTCGCAGGCGTCAAGCTGAACAACCAGAAGATGTCCAAGGGTGAGGCAGATGCCCTGGTGGAACGTTCCCTGCGTGGCGCGAACCTCTGGAACGAGGTCAAGGACAGGCTCCAGAAGCCGGGATCCGGACTTTCCGGCGGGCAGCAGCAGCGTCTGTGCATTGCCCGTGCCATCGCTGTTGAACCTCAGGTGATCCTGATGGATGAGCCCTGTTCAGCTCTGGACCCCATCTCCACCCTGGCCATCGAGGACCTCATCAACGACCTCAAGGACCAGTACACGGTGGTCATCGTCACCCACAACATGCAGCAGGCAGCCCGCGTCTCCGACAGGACCGCCTTCTTCAACATTGCGGGAACAGGCAAGCCGGGCAAGCTCATCGAGGTGGGCGACACCCACACGATCTTCAGCAACCCCACCCAGAAGGCCACCGAAGACTACGTCTCCGGCCGGTTCGGATAATTCCTGTCAGCTGAGCGGCCCTGCCGCAGCGGTTTGCTGCCGGTCCCGAAAAGGAACCGGCAGCAAACGGGCAGTCAGTGCGGATGGTACGAGAGGGCGTTAGTCCAGAGTGAACGTCGCGTCCTGGTAGCCGAGGCCTGCGCTGACGCTCTGAACCAGCATCTTGTAATCGAAGTGGCGTAGGTACTTTCCGGGGTTGGCCACAGATTCAAAGGAAACGCCCGAGCTGGAGGCCAGGCCAGAGCGCCTGTTGAAGGAGGCCGCTGCCGCGAACGACGCACTGCCGTCAGACGCCTCCAAGCGGACAGAGGTACCCCTGTCCACCAGGTACTTGCCCGGGAAATTTGCCGATTCCAGTGAAACCGAAGTGCCACCCGCCAGTCCGGTACTGAGGTTGAACTGCGAATCTGCAAGAAGCGTGACGTCGGCGTCCAGGCGAGCCTCGTTGAAGTAGTGGCGCACACAACGGTTGGGGAAGTTGAAGGACATCAGCCGTACGGGCAGAGGGCCGTTCTTCAGCGGTATTCCCAAATTGGGCGTCCCGTCTGCATTCCAGTAGACCTTTTGTACCCTCGTGTGCCGGTTTTGGTCGTAAAGCGGCTCCCCATTGATGTCCCGGTAGTCCCGGGAGTGGTAGACGAGGATGTCCGAGACTCCGTCTTCCGCGACTGTAAACGAGTTGTGTCCCGGCCCGTACTGACTCGTCGCATCCGAGGATTTGAAGACCGGGTTGGGGGATTTGGTCCATGACGCCGGGTTCAACAGGTCAGCCGTGGCCGATGCCGTGAGCAGGCCCATGCAGTAGTTGGCGTCGGTGGCACTGGCAGAGTAGGTGCAGAAGACGCGGCCGTTGCGGATGATCACTGCCGGCCCCTCGTTCACAACATGTCCCACACGTTCCCAGGCCAACGTTGGAACGGAAATGCGGGCTTGCGGTCCGGTCAGTGTGGCGGGACCGCTCATGCGCGAGATGTAGAGGTTTGTGCCTGGACCGACCGCTGCTTCCTGCTGAGCCCACACCATATAGCGCTCGCCGTTGTGCACGAAGGTGGTTGCATCCAGGGAGAAGGTATCCCAGGCGGTGAAGATTCGGCCCAGTACAGACCAGGTGGACGTCATCGCGTCCGGGCCGCTGGACTGCAGCACGTAGGGGCGGACCCGGAAAGGCTCAGCGGATGTCCCGGCAGCAAAATACATGTACCAGCGGTCGTTGAAAAAGTGCAGTTCCGGTGCCCAGATGTGTCCGCCCATGGAGCCTGCAGAGCGGGTCCATAGAACCTTTTCCGTGGCGGTTCCAAGGCCTGCGAGCGTGGAGGCGGACCGGATCACCAGGCGGTCATATTCCGGCACTGACGCGGTGAAGTAGTACTTTCCGTCCGTGTGGCGCATGATGTGCGGGTCCGCGCGCTTCAAAATCAAGGGGTTCGTCTGGCTGACGGCAGCGGCGAAAGCTGTTGTGGCGCCCGCCAAGGCGAGAGGCGGGAAAGCCGCGGCAGCAGCGGCTACGCCAAGGCCGGTGAGGATTCCCCGGCGGCTGATCTCTGATGTTCCCTGGGTGATAGGCATGGGACTTCTTTCTGGTGCTAGGTGCTTAGTGCTAAGTGCGTGGTGCTAATGACTGGGCGCCGGGTAAGGACCTGGCGCCCAGTCGTTAGGCTGGCGGTGCTTACTTGCTTGAGAGAGTGACTGCTTCAGCAGCGGTCAGCGCCCGGTTGTAGATGGCGAATTCCCTGATCTGGCCGGAGAAGTACTTGTCCACCGAGTAGGCGGAACGGCCGATGTAGTTCGCCTTGGTCTGGCCACCGCCGATGTCACGCGGATCTATGGTTACTCCCGTCGCCTGTGCAACCTGTACGCCGTTGCTGTAGATGGTGGCGACGTCGCCCTTAAGGGTGTAGACCAAGTGCTGCCAGGTTCCTCGGGGAAGCGCGGCAGTGCCGGTGACGCTCTGTTCGGTAGCCCAGTTCCCCGTGGCGATCGCGTTCTTGTACGTTGAGTTGCCCGTCGCGAAGAGGTAGCCGTTGCCGGCGCCCGAAGAGTTGGTGTTGCCTATCCCGTAAAGGAAGTAGCTCCCGCTTTGGGCAGAGTCCACAAAGACGTCCGCTTCGACCGTCACGTCCACTATGCCGGCCAGCAGGTTATCCGGCAGGTCAACGTGGCCGTCGGTGCCGTTCAGCTTCAGGGACCCTCCGGTCTGCCAGGTGGTTCCACCGACAGCCGTGGCGTTAAGGCCGTTGCCCGAGGAATCCGTGACGGTGGTTCCGGTGGTCTGGTTGAAGGAGTACCGCAGGATTTCACCGTTGGCATTGGCCGGTTTCGGGGCCGGCTCATTCTTGAGCGCTGTCAGTTCTGCTTGTGTGACCGGGATGACCGTTCCGTGCCGGGGGCTGGCCGGAAGCTTATAGGATGCCGGCATTTTCCAGTTCGGGTTTTCCAGGCTTGTGCTCTCCAGTGGAATGTAGCCGCGTCCACCGAATTCGTCCACGAAGAGGTACCACTTGTTTTCGATGTTGGATTTGAAGGCAGTGGGGCCTTCAACCGCTTTGGTGCCGGCGTCCCTGCCAATGCAGGTGTCCATCAGCGTCCAGTTTTTGGGGGAGGTGGTGGGAAGGTCAACTGCCAGGAGGTTGCTGGACTTCTCCTGGATGATGTCGGCGCAGCCCGAGGCGCTTCCTTCGTCCTTGGTGAAGCGGTAGAAGGTATTGCCTTCCTTCACCACTGTGGAGTCGATGACGGACTGTCCCGGGTCAACCCAGATCTGGGGAGTGGAGAACGTCACGAAGTCCCGAGTGGTGGCGTACATCATCTTGTTGTAGGTGGTGCCTGTGTGGTTCACATCGGATTCGGCGTACAGCTTGGAGGCCCAGAAGACCACGTAAGCGCCAAGGGAAGGATCGTAAACAGCTTCGGGAGCCCAAAGGTTCCCGGCTGTGTCCGGTGCCAACTTCACATGCCGTTGGGCCGACCATGTAACAAGGTCGGTGGATTCCCAGACTTCCAGGAACTTGCTTCCGGTGCGCTGGGAAGCGTCCCAGGTGGTCCCGCTGCCGATGGAGAGGTCGGTCGCGATCAGGTAGAACTTGTCGCCTTCGGGGGAACGCACCAGGAACGGGTCGCGAAGCCCCTTGGTTCCCTGATTGGAGGTCAGGACGGGCTGGCCGGCGTTCAGCTCACTCCAGTCCAAAGCATTGTTTCCGTTGCTGGCGGCGAAGTAGATGTTCTCGCCCGCAATGGTGCTTGCTGTGAAGTAGCTGAATGCGTATCCGGCGTAGGGGGCAAGGACTGCCGCCGCCCGCACATGGGCCACAATCGTCTTGGTGGCCGAAGCGGAGCCTGAGGTCACTTTGGCCGTCAGGGTGACGTCTGTGTTGGTGGCAGGGCGCGTCACCACGCCAGTGGTGGACACTACCGAGGGATTTGACGAAGTCCAGGTGATGGGCAAGCCCTGGGCAGTTGTGGGGAGTGTGAGGTTTCCACGCACATCGTTGGCGTTGACTACCGTGATGGAATTCGCGGCGTCAGTTGCCCGGCTTTGGTCTGTTGGGGAAAGCGCGGTCACCTCCTGCTGGGTGAGGGCGGCGTTATAGATCCTGAAGTTCCGTACGCTGCCCTTGAAGTACTTATCGACGGAATACAGGGACCGTCCGATCCAGTTCGCCGTGGTGGTGCCGCCGCCGATTGAGCCCGGCGTGATGGTGACACCGGTCTTTCGATTGACTTCCACTCCGTCGAGGTACAGGACAGCTGTGCCGCCGGAGAGTGTGTACGTGAGGGTTTTCCAGGCAGCGCGGGGAAGGGCCTGGGTGCCTGTGACGGTCTGTTCCGTTGACCAGTTGCCGGTGGCGATGCTGGTGCGGTAGTTGTTCCCGGTGGTGAAGAGGTAGCCGTTTCCTGCTCCGTTGGTGGAGTTTCCGAGGCCGTAGATGAAGTAGGGATTCTGCTGGTCAGCATCGATCAGGACTTCGGTGCTGACTGTAACGGCATTCAGGCCCGAGAGGATGTTGTTTGGAAGCTGGACATAGTCATTAACACCGTCCAGCTTTACTCCCGCCGGGCCTGAGGGGACGGCACCATTGACTAACATGCCGTCGTTTCCCTTGCCGGACGAGTCGATTACCCGGGTCCCCGCTGTCTCGTTCAGTTGGTATTCGAGGACCAGGCGGCTGTCCGCCGCGGTGGCCATGCTTGGGAGGGAAGCTCCGGGGACCAGGAGCCCCAGCAGGATGCCTCCTGCGAGGCTTGAGCGTAAACGTCGTCTTTGTCGCATTCCATTGCTACTTTCCGTGCTGATGGAATGGCCTTGGCGGTGAACCGCAAGGCCATATCGCATGGTGGCGGCCGCCGGACGGTGGTCCGGGCGGCGGGGAAAAACTTTTGAGCATGCGGCAGCCAGGCAGGGATGGCTGGTGCCGCAGCGGGGTCTCAGTCGTTGACTGAAGGGGGCCCTTGAAGAGGGCTCCGTAACTGAACGGAAGGGCCGACGGCGCCCTGCCGCCTTACTAACGCCCGTCGTCGTCGAGGGGGCGCTATTTCAAGAAATCCCGCCTCGGGTTACGAGGCAGGTTCGCTATCACTTTCTGGACATTCCAGGTGCCCGGGAAAAATTGTTAGGGCTAACATCGGCTGGATTAGAGTATTTATGAAGACTTTGGATCCGTCAATAGCAGCTCCTGAGAACACGCTTTCGCGTCTTTTTGAAGCGGCTAGCTGCTTCGAAGCGGGGAGAGGGCCAGCGCCAGAACCAAGGCAGCTGCCGCCGTCACAATCGGAGTGAGAACCCAAAAGGACAGGATCCGCAGGACCAGGCGGCGGTTGGTTCCAGGGAAAGGCTGATTGCTTCCAGCACCGAGCGTCGCGGTGGTCACCGTGTGGGTGGTGGAAATGGGCCAGTGGAGCCCAATAGCGCCCAGCAGCAGGATCAGCGAGCTGTAGATCTGGGCCACAAAACCCCGCAGCGGGTCGATCCTGGCCATGCGGTATCCAATGGTGTGCGAGATGCGCCAACCGCCCGCCAGCGTTCCCGCCGTCAGCATGGCGGCTGTCAGGAGGGCCACCCACATTGGCAGGACGGTGCCGTCCGTCTGCCCCGAAGCCAGCAACGCGAGGAGCAGGATAGCGCTGGTGCGCTGCCCGTCCTGCAGGCCGTGGGCGAAAGCGACGGCTCCGGCAGCGACGGCCTGGATTCTGCGGGAACGGGTGTTGACCACGTTTGGGGGCGTATAGCGGGCCGCCCACGTGGCTGGCCAGACCAGGAGATAGGCGCCCACAAACGCGATGATGGGCGAGACCAGCAGCGGCAGCACCACCTGGAACAGCATGGAGTTGTCCACTCCTCCGACGCCGGGGCCACCCAGGACGAGGCTGGCCAGGCCAGCCCCGGCCAGCCCTCCCACCAATGCATGCGTGGACGAGGACGGTATGCCGCGCCGCCATGTATAGACACCCCAAATGACGGCGCTCAGGAGTCCTGCGAGGAGGATGGTTAGTCCGCCGTCGCCGTTTGGAACCGTCACCCAGGCGTGGCTTACGGTGAGGGCAAGGGTGGCGCTCAAGGCGGCGCCAATAAAGTTGAACAACGCGGCGAGGAGGACTCCCACGGTGGGAGTCA
Source organism: Arthrobacter sp. Z5-13 (assembly GCF_056499105.1). NCBI lineage: Bacteria > Bacillati > Actinomycetota > Actinomycetes > Micrococcales > Micrococcaceae > Arthrobacter > Arthrobacter sp. Z5-13. The sequence continues at coordinate 4,167,896 of NZ_CP096460.1, read as the reverse complement.
GCGCCCGGGTGCGGACGGCCAGTGCCACGGAAGCCGAGGCATCCCGGAAGCCGTTGAGAAAGGCGAAGATCCCGGCGGACAGGACCACCAGAGTGAAAAAGACCCCCGTCACCTCAGGATTCCTTGACGATGATGCTGCCTACCTGGGTGGCCACCCGGCGCATGTCCTTGGTGACATCCACGAGTTGGGTGGCGACGTCACGGTTGCGGGCGTACTGCGCGGCCTTCATGTCCTTGAGCATGTCCGCCACCCAGACCCGGTGGGTACGTTCAGCACGCTTCGCCAGCCGCAGGATTTCGATCCAGTAGTCCTCAAGATCGTCAAGGTTGTTCAGTCGCCGCATGGCGTCCACGGTGAGTTCGGCCTGCCGGCTGATGATCTCCAGCTGATCGGCGGCGCGTTTTGGCAGCCGTTCCAGCTTGTACAGTGCCACCAGGTCTGCGGCGGCGTCGAGCTTTTCGATGGCCTCATTGAGGTACCGCGACAAAGCGTACATATCCTCGCGGGGAAGCGGGTTCACGAAGCTGGTGCGCATGTGGGTCAGGAGCGCGAAGTGCAGTTCCGCTGACTTTGCCTCGTGATTGTGCATGTCTTCCACGAGCCGGGCGTGTTCCGCTGCGGGCGTCCCGAGGATTTCCGCCATGGTTCCGGTTGCCAGGACGATCTGGCGGGCCATCTGTGCGAGGAGGTTCAGCCCGGCGGGCTCCTGGGGGAAAAGGCGCAGTTTCACGTGGGTTTTCCGGTCTTGGGGAGGAACTGACAGGGCTGTTTATCTTGTAGTGGAACACGGCGGTGGATCCGGACACAAAAGTGGTGCCGAACCGGATACGCCTCTCGGCGGTAGGCCGCTCTAGGCGGCTGAATGTTGAAGCCCGGGGGTTTCGCGGTTCGGCACCAGTCTCAGTGTTCTACGTTGCCCCAACCAAGTCAACATTGACAGTAAGGGGCTCCCGTGGCAGGCTCGCAGCCCCGAAATCAGCTGTAACAGCCGCGGCCAGCGGGCCTTCGCCATCAGTCCAGTTCGCCGAGGCGCCAGGCGTTCGCGGCATGTTCCAGGTCCTCGGCTGTCTTGACCAGCAGGTGTGAATTGCGGGTTAACTTCGATGCGTGGCCCTCATTGCTGTGCTCGGCGTTGTCCGCCAAGGTCGCCTGACCCAAGGCCACCACCCGGCAGAAGGCGGCGGAACGTTCCAGCGCGACGTCGAACTCGCCGTCGAACGCTCCCGAGAGGATGGCGTCAGCCATTTCCTTCATTTCCTGGGCTCCCGGAGGTTCGGCCGGGCCAGCTACAACATTGGATACCTGCGCCGTGTCCTTGCCCGCCCGGAAGTAGAGGGAGATCCTCTCCGGATCTTGAATGGTGGCTGCGCGGAGGGCATAAAGACGCCACAAGGCGCCGGGCAGCGAGCGTGCCGGGCTCTCAGCCCACATCTCGGCGATGGCTTCCAGGCCCTGTTCATCGGCCAGCTTGACCAGTCTCTCCGTGATCACCGGATCATCGCTGTCCCGGCCATGCTGGACCAGCGCCTGGGCCGCGAGATGGGCAGCTTCGGAGACGCGCGCCGGATCGGCGCCGCCCGCGAACGGCTCGAAATCAATGGGAGCGAAGGGCTTTGGCTTGTGGTGCCTGTTCGCTCCGCCGTAGTGGCTGGATCCCGCTTGCTCGTTCATGCCCCCCACGCTACTCCTGTGGTGTAGGGGAAATCGAGCACGGCTTAAACAGTCCTCCTTGGCGCGCACCGGAAGGGGAGTGGTGCCCGTTTCGATGGTTCCGTGCCAGCTCGATGTTCGGCGTCGTCTTTTGGGCAGGGAACCGTCGAAATGGCGCAAGAGCAAGCACGACGGCGGCGCGCTCCGGACGCGTCAAAGCATCCATAAGTCTGGGGTACAGTGTTAACGTCCAGAAATGGACTGGGCTGATGGCCGTTTTGCGGTCGTTGGTTGGGGCCTTTAGCTCAGTTGGTAGAGCATCGGACTTTTAATCCGTGGGTCGTGGGTTCGAGCCCCACAGGGCCCACTCTTTTAGCGAAGAGTGGAAAACCCCCGGCATCCTGTCAGCAGGAAGCCGGGGGTTTTTTGTTGCTTCTGAGCCTGAGAAATCACCTGAAGTGCTCGCGAATCGCCGGGAGATGACTCGCATCTCAGGTCCCGAATGTGATACAGGGCACTTGGCTACGTATACTGGACTCGTTTCCGTACGCCCGCCGGGACTTCCCGGCTCGGGCAAATGCTGTCCGGCCCCCTCCGGTACGCAGCGGGAATCCCCCCAGCAGATAGGTATTCGCCCATGTCAGCTCGTCGAGCCGCCCGCCGTGCGCGTCATGGCAAGTTCCCCCGCCGGTCGCCGTTTTTTTGGCACCGGATAGCCATGATTTTCGGAACCGTCGTCGCTATTGCAGTGGCGGCCGGCGCCGTCGTCTGGATCACCGGCATGCGGACTCCCGCAGAGGCGGAGCCTGCAAAGTGCCAAGACGTAACCATGGAAGTGAGCGTCGGGGCTGACCCCAACATGACACCGGCGCTGGAAAAGGCTGCGTCCAGGGTCCCGGCTCACGTCTGCGTGAGTTTCACCTTCCAGACGCTCAGCCAACCGGAGCTTTCCGGCAAGGTGGCGGCGGACAAGGATGCACCGGACTTGTGGGTTGCAGACTCCGCTGTCCGGGTTCAAAGGGTGGTGACGGCATCACCTCCGGAGGTCATCGTGTCCTCGCTGGCCTCGACCCCGGGAGTCATCGTGGGCCGCACGAGCGAGGCCCAGGTTTTCGCCACGTGGTTAAGTGCCCTGCAGGCGCCGGGAGTGCGTTTTGGTGATCCACTCGTCAGCGGGAGCGGTGAAGTGGCGCTGCTGGGGGCAGTTTCTGAAGTGCAGTCCGGCCTGACGGACGCTAAAACGCTCCAGGGGGTCACTGCGCAGCTCGCACAGAAGGAGAGCAAGCGTTCGGGGGCGAAGCTTTCAGATTCGGAACAGCTCGAGTCAGTTGCTGCAAGCGGCGGCTTCGCCATTGTCACCGAGGAAGCCTGGCTGAAGTTTTCCACGACAACCTCAGGAGCCAGCTTGACAGCATCGGTGCCGAAAAGCGGGGCAGTGTCCCTGGACTACCCGCTGGTTGCCACGGCGGGAAACGGCCACCGCAGTGAGGTGATAAAGAAGGCAGCGAAGGCTCTTGGAGAAGCCCTGGGCAGTGACGAAGGCAAGGCGAACCTGGCCGAACAAGGCTTGCGGCCGGCGGACAGCAGTAACCTGCTGGACCAGAAGGGGGTCGGTGCAGTCGTTGCGCTGGCGCCTGCTTCGGCGCAAGCCGTCAGCCAGACTCTAAGCGCGTGGGCCGTTCAGGCCATACCTTTCAGGTCCCTGGTGGTCATGGACGTCTCCGGTTCTATGGAACTCCCTGCCGGTGACCAAACACGGATGCAGCTCACACAGCAGGCTGCGACCACGGGCAGCAAGTTGTTCCCCGATACGGCTGCCTTGGGGCTGTGGGCCTTCTCAATTGGCCTCGGCGGCGGGAACCAGGACTACCTGGAGCTCGAACCCATCCGGAAGATGGATGAGGTGGTGGAAGGTGTAACCCAGCGTGAGCGCCTTGTGGCAGGCATTGCAGGGCTCTCTGAACGCACCGGAGGCGCTACGGGGCTCTATGACTCCACCCTGGCCGCCTACCGGACCGTGCAGGCCTCGTACGACTCCCGTGCGATCAACAGCGTCATCCTGTTCACGGACGGCGCCAATGACGACGCCGAATCACTGGAACTTGATCAGCTGCTGGAGACATTGCAGCGCGAACGGGACCCCGCGAAACCGGTTGTGATCGTGACCATCGGCATTACTGAGGATGCCGACGCCGAGACGCTCCAGAAAATCTCTGCAGCGACAGGTGGAACAAGCTACGTGGCCCGCGCACCCCAGGACATCCCGAGTGTTTTTGCTGACGCACTTCTGGCGCGGCGGAAATAGATACTGCGTAAGCAGCTGGGGGCAATAGGATATGGATCAATACTCTCCCAGTGGAAAGGCCCATTCGTGGCGAACACCAACGGCCGGCGGCTACCGCGCCTTGAGGACGTAGCGGAACTGGCTGGTGTATCCCACCAGACAGTTTCCAGGGTGGTCAACAACCATCCGAATGTCAGCAAGGCAACCCGGGCCCGTGTGGAGGTAGCCATTTCGGAGCTTGGCTACCGGCGTAACTCCGCCGCGCGCAGCCTCGTGACGCGCCGTTCCCAGACCATCGGAGTATTGGGGAGCGAGCTATCGCAGTACGGTCCCGCCAACACCATCCTGGGCGTGGAGCAGGCGGCGCGTGATGCCGGATATTTTGTCAGCATCGCCGCCCTCAAAACCGTCAACAGGGAAACCATCTCCGATGCTCTAAGGCATTTCCAGGACCAGTCAGTAGATGGAATCGTGGTGGTGGTTCCGCACTCCGAAACATTGCACGCCCTGGATGAGATGGACCTTGGGGTTCCCGTGGTGGCTGTCGGCTCCCTCGGAAACGACAGCGTCAGCGGGGTTATGGTGGACCAGAAGCGCGGGGCGGAACTCGCCGTCAGGCACCTTATTGACCAGGGCCACAGCCGCATCGGCCACATCTCCGGCCCTCAGGACTGGATCGACGGCGCGGCGAGGGCCGAGGGCTGGAGCCAGACACTTCGCGCGGCCGGCCTCGAGGACGATCTCATGGCCGAAGGCGACTGGAGCGCAGGAAGCGGCTACGAGATCGGCCGGAAACTGGCTGAGAAACGCACAGCCACAGCCATCTTTGTGGGAAATGACCAAATGGCCCTGGGGCTCCTGCGTGCCTTCAACGAGGCAGGAGTCAGTGTGCCCGGAGACGTGTCTGTGGTGGGCTTTGATGACCAGCCGGAGGCAGCCTACTTTGTCCCGCCGCTGACCACCGTACGCCAGGACTTCGAGGAACTTGGCCGGCGCTGCGTTGACGTCATGGTGGGTGAAATCGAGCAAGGGGCTGAGGTCAGCGGCGTCGTCGTTACCCCGGAACTGGTAATCCGCAAAAGCACTGCCTCCGTCGCGGTCGTACTGAAGGCCTAACTCAGCGCGTCAGCTTGTCAGCCTGAAGGTGGCGGCTGCCCGTTGGCTGGCGGCGGCCTTGGACACTGTCAGGATCCCTTGGCTCAGGCACAGGTAGGAACCAGGGATGTCAACTGATTCGAAGGAGAATCCGGCGCTATCCGGTAGTCCCTTCCGCTGAATGAAGGCGGAGGAGGCGCCGGGGGCGGATGCGATGACAAGCTTGCCACCTTCGATCCTCAGGTAGCGTCCCCTGGTCAGGACCGGTTCGATCAGGACAGAGTTCTTCTTGGCATAACCCGGGAGAATCCGGAACTGGGAGGCCGCCAGGGATGGTGCCGGTGCGGCGGTGATAGTGGTTCCGTCATGGGCAAGGTAGAGCCCAGGAGCTTCGGCTGACTGCCACCGGTAAGGCAACGGGCCATCACCGACAGGTACTCCGAACTGGGGAGTTCCGTCGGCGTTCCAGTGCAGCCGCTGCACCCGTGCATGCCGGTTGGGATCGTACAAGGGGTCACCGGTGATGTCCCGGTAGGACCTGGCGTGGTAGACCATGACGTCGTTGCCTGCCTCATCCACGGTGAAGGAATTGTGGCCAGGCCCGTACTGCTTGGTTGCATCAGAGGTGGTAAATACCGGCGTCGGGGTTTTGATCCAGGAGGCTGGATCGAGCAGGTCTGCGTCCTCGTCAGCGGTCAAGAGGCCGATGCAGTAGTTGGCGTCAGTGGCGCTGGCGGAAAAAGTCAGGAAGATCCGGCCGTTTCGCTTGATGACGGCGGCTCCTTCGTTGACGCGGAAGCCAATAGTCTCCCAGGGCAACGTGGGCACGGCGATGCGGACGGGCGTGCTGGAAAGCGTCGATGGCGAACCCATGGTCGCGATGAAGAGGCTGGAGTTCACCCCGGCATCAGCCTGGGCCCATACCAGGTAGCGTGAACCGGCGTGTTCGAAGGTGGTGGCATCCAGGGAGAACGTGTCGGCATGGGTGAAGACGCGTACGGGCTCTTCCCAGACGGCGTTCGCAGGATCGGCCGAGTCTGTTGAGATCACGTAAATCCGTACCCGGAAGACGTCCGTGCTGTCGCCGGCCGCGAAGTAGATGTGCCACTTGCCGCCGAAGTGATGCAGTTCGGGAGCCCAGATATGGCCTCCCATGGTGCCTGAAGGCGGCCTTTTCCACACGACGGTTTCGGCGGCGCTGCCGAGTCCGGAGATGGTGGATGAGGACCGGATAATGATGCGGTCGTACTCGGGAACTGATCCGGTGAAGTAGTACCTGTTGTCTGTATGTTTCATGAGCCACGGATCGGCCCGCTGATTGACGATCGGGTTGATCACCGCTTGCGGTCCGACGGCGGCGTTGGCGGAGGAAGCGTGGAACAGGCCAGTGGCCGTGCTGCCTCCCGTGAGGAGCAGCCCGGCAGCTGCGGCTGATCCGGAACCCAGGAAGGTACGGCGGGAAAGGGGGGATTGAGACAAAGCAGTCATTGCAGAGGTGTCCTTTCGTTTGTGCCTTCGCATGACTTGGGCCCCGCGTAAAGCAGGGCCCAAGTCATGCGTGGGTTAAGGAGGTGAGGCTGGAAAGCGGTCCCGTCTAGGCTGTGCGTCTTGTGAAGAGCCTCTGCAGGAGGATGAAGACCAGGAGCAAACCGCCGATGACGATCTTGGTCCACCAGGAGCTGAGCGTTCCGTCGTAGGCGATGAAGGTCTGGACGATGCCCAGAACCAGGACACCTACCACCGAACCGAGTACGTAGCCCACCCCGCCGGTCAGCAGGGTTCCACCGATGACGACGGCGGCGATGGCATCCAGTTCCATGCCTTGGGCCGCCAGGCTGTACCCGGAGAGGCTGTAGAAGGAGAACAGAATTCCTGCTATCGCGGAGCAGAGGCCGCTGACGCAGTACACGAGGATCTTGGTGCTCTTGACTGCGAGGCCCATGAGCATTGCAGAGTTCTCGTTGCCACCAATGGCGTAGACGGTCCGGCCGAAGCGTGTGTGGTGGAGGATGAAGAACGCCAGACCGACGACGACGAGGGCGATCAGCACACCGGGAGAGATGAACAGCTCCTCCGAGAGCGGGATACGGGCCTGGGCCATGCTTGTGAAGAAGGGATCGGTGACCGAAATCGAGTCGAGGCTGATCACGTAGCAAAGCCCGCGTGCCAGGAACATTCCCGCCAGCGTCACGATGAAGGGCTGGATGTCGAAATACTGGATGACCATCCCCATGAGCAGGCCGAGTCCTCCTCCGATCACCAGCACGGCGAGAATCACCATCGCTGGGTTCCAGCCGTTCTGAAGCATGGTGGCCGTAACCATCATGGACAGTGCGACGACGGCTCCCACGGAGAGATCAATACCGCCGGTAATAATGACGAAGGTCATGCCAACTGCAAGAACGATGAGGAACGTGTTGTCGATGAAGAGGTTAAGCAGGACCTGGCCGGACAGGAAGCTGGGGTACATTCCGGCCCCGACCACAAACATCAGGATGAAGAGGACCAGTGTAGCCAGGGTGGGTGCGTAGCGGGCGCCGCCGCGGATGCGGGCCCCGACGGCCGAGGGCTTTTTGACGGTGGGCGGGGCCACTGTGGAGAGGGGAGACATTAGACTGCGACCTTTTCCTTAGTGCGAAGCGGGCTTGCCGGCTTGAAGTTCCTCAGGAGGTTCCGGGCCTTGGGCGCCTGCAATAGGCAGACCGTGAGGACCACCAGTGCTTTGAATACCAGGGTGACCTCCGGCGGAATGCCAAGGGTGTAGACGGTGGTGGTGAGGGTCTGGATGATGAATGCTCCCACCACTGTTCCCACCAGGCTGTAGCGGCCTCCGGCAAGTGAGGTGCCCCCGATTACGACGGCGAGGATGGCGTCCATCTCAATGTAGAGCCCGGCGTTGTTGGCGTCCGCTGCAGTGACATTGGAGCTGATCATCAACCCGGCGATAGCTGCACAGAACGCGCTGAAGATGTACACAATCCAGATGATGTTGCGGGCGCGCAGGCCTGCCAGCCGGCTGGCAACCGGGTTGATTCCCACTGCCTCGATCAGGGTACCCAGGGCGGTCCTGCGGGTCAGGACAGCGGCCAGGATGAACACGACGGCGGTGATAAGGATGGAGATGGGGAGCGTGAAGAGGTAGCCCGCCCCGATTGCCTTATAGCTGTCGTTGGTCACGGAGACGATCTGGCCGTCCGTGATGAGCTGGGCGATGCCGCGCCCGGCGGTCATGAGCACCAGCGTGGCAATGATGGGCTGGATTCCGATAGTGGAAACCAGGAACCCGTTCCAGACTCCAAGGACCAGGCCGGCTACAACGGCGATGAGGACGGCTACTGCTGCTGTGGCGGGTGAAGCGGGCTCCGGGGAGGCCGCGATATAGGCGCATGACGCGGCGCCGGCGATGGCCACCACTGCGCCTACAGAAAGGTCAATGCCGCGTGAAGCGATGACCAGGGTCATGCCGAGCGCGATGAGGATGGTGGGAGCGCCGTTCCGCATGATGTCGATGAGGCTGCCGTAGAGGTGGCCGTCCTGCATCCTGAGGCTGAGGAAGTCTGCACGGAAGATCTGGTTGACCGCCAGCAGGGCGACAAGGGCTATGACCGGCCAGGCCAGTCGGTTTTTCAGAATGGATTTCACTATGCGCCTCCGGCGATGACTGTGAGGACGTCCTCGACCGAAACGTCGTCGTTACTGATATCGGCGACCATGGCCCGGTCCTTGATAATGGCGATGCGGTCGCTGAGCCGGAGCACTTCCTCAAGTTCTGAGGAAATGAAGAGGATGGACATGCCCTCGGACGCCAACCGGTTGACCAGCTTCTGGATCTGGGTTTTCGCGCCGATGTCGATGCCGCGTGTCGGCTCGTCCAGGATCAACAGGTCCGGGGATGTCACCATCCAACGCGCAAGCAGGACTTTCTGCTGGTTGCCGCCACTGAGGTTGCGGATCAGAGCCTCGGGGTTTGCCGGACGGATGTCGAGGGCCTCGATGAATTCGGCAACGAGCTCGTCCTGCACCCGGCGGGGGATCCTGCGGGCCCAACCTTTGGTGGCCTGCATCGCCAGCACAAGGTTGTCGCGGACTGTGAGGTCGCCGATCAGGCCTTCCTCTTTGCGGTCTTCGGAGCAGAAACCGATGCCGTGGTCGATCGCGGTCCGCGGGCTGCGCATTTTCAGCGGCTCTCCCTTGACCTTGATTGAACCTTCGTCGGCCTTGTCCGCACCGAAGAGCAGACGGGCAGTTTCTGTACGCCCTGCTCCGAGCAGTCCAGCCAGCCCTACTACCTCGCCCGGGTAGATGGAGAGATTGACGTTGGAGACAGAGCCCTTTCTTCCGAGGCCGGCTGTTTCCATGAAGGGCTGGGCATTGGCTGCAAGCCGGGCCTGGGAGCGGGTGGAAGCCTGGTCGAGTTCCTCAAGGACCTCAAGGTCCTTGCCGATCATCTTTGAAATGAGGTTCATGCGGGACAGGTCCCGGGTCATGTACTCACCGACGAGCTTGCCGTTGCGCAGGACGGTCATGCGGTCTGAAAGCTCGTAGACCTGCTCGAGGAAGTGCGATACAAACAGGATGGCAACGCCGCGGTCGCGCAGGTCACGGATCACGCGGAAGAGTTGGTTCACTTCGTCCGCATCAAGGCTTGACGTGGGCTCGTCCAGGATCAGGACCTTCGCGTTGACCTCGACGGAGCGGGCGATCGCTATCAGCTGCTGCACCGCGATGGAGTGTTCGGAAAGCAGGGAACCGGGTTCCACGTGTTCAAGGTGCAGCTGGGCCAGGACCTCACGGGTCCGGGCGCGCACGGCACGCCAGTCGATGGAACCGCGACGGCGGGGCTCGCGGCCCAGCATCACATTCTCTTCGACGGTGAGGTTGGTGCAGAGATTGACTTCCTGGTAGACCGTGCTGATGCCGGCCGCCTGGGATTCCGCAGGGGTAGAGAAGTTCTTCTGCTGGCCGAGGACCGTGATCCGGCCTGAATCAATGGTGTAGACACCAGTCAGCGCTTTGATAAGGGTGGATTTGCCCGCCCCATTTTCGCCCATAAGGGCGTGTACCTCGCCTTGGAAAAGACGGAAGCTGACGTCGTCAAGGGCCTTGACCCCTGGGAATCCGATGGCAATGTCGGTCATCTCGACGACCGGAACGAGTTCGTTCATCCTAGATATCTTTTCTGTGTTGATCCGTGCGGCGGCAGTGTAGGTACTGCCGCCGCACGGACGATCAGGTGAGCGGGGCTCAGTACTGACGGGTAGGCAGGGCCTTGGTGGCCTGTTCCTGGGTGAAGGTGGTTTCTTCGGTGACGACGCGCTCGGGGACTGTTTCGCCGGCGAGGACCTTCTTGGCGAGGTCCATGAGCTGGGTGCCCAGCAGCGGGCTGCACTCGACGATGAAGTTGATCTTGCCGGCGCTCAGGGCGGTCATGCCGTCCTTGACGGCGTCGATGGTGATGATCTTGATGTCCTTGCCCGGGACCTTGCCGGCGGCTTCGATGGCTTCGATCGCGCCGAGGCCTTCGTCATCGTTGTGGGCGAAGACGACGTCGATGTCCGGGTTGTTCTTCAGGAACGCTTCCATGACCTGCTTGCCGCCGCTGCGGGTGAAGTCACCGCTCTGGGAAGCGATGATCTTCAGCTTCGGGTCAGCCTTGATGGCCGCTTCGAAGCCTTCCTTGCGGTCGTTGGCCGGGGCGGAACCGGTGGTGCCCTGGATCTCGACGATGTTCACGGTATCGGTGGCGGCCTTGGACTCACCAACGAGCCACTCACCGGCCTTCTTGCCTTCGAGGACGAAGTCCGAACCCAGGAACGTCTTGTACAGGGTCTTATCTGCCGAGTCCACGGCACGGTCGGTGAGGATCACGGGGATCTTCGCGTCCTTGGCTTCCTTCAGGACGGTGTCCCAGCCGGACTCAACCACGGGGGAGAAGGCGATGACGTCGACCTTCTGCTGGATGTAGGACCGGATCGCCTTGATCTGGTTTTCCTGCTTCTGCTGGGCATCGGAGAACTTCAGGTCGATGCCGGCTTCCTTGGCGGATTCCTGAACAGACTTGGTGTTGGCACTGCGCCAGCCGCTTTCCGCGCCGACCTGGGCGAAGCCCATCACGATTTTCTTATCCGCACCGCCGGTGCTGGAAGCGGCCTGGCCGCCACCTCCACAGGCAGTGAGGGCAATAGCTGACGCGGCCATAACGGCGACTAGAGATTTCTTAAACACAACATTCCTCCCGGAAGCGTTAGTTACATGCAGGCGGGAGACCTAACACCGCCATTGCTGTGAGCTGCTTGCTCTGCCAGCAAGTGTGAACGCTAACAATGACATGCGTCAAGTAGCGGACATCACAATTGGGACACTGTCGGTTTATGACGCAAGGAGCCGGCTTCTCTATGGCTGACCCTCTTTACTTTTGACCAGGGCCTGAACAATACTTTCTACAGCCTCCGGTGTGTTAGCGTTCACAAACCGCAGCCCGGGCCGCAGCCGTTCAATGGAGAAAGGGTTCTCACCTCCCATGCAAAGCACAGTTCGTCCAAGCCCCGTAAAGAGGGCTTGCACCATGGCCCTGGCGGGATCGCTCGCGGCAGCCACCCTCACCCTCGCGCCGGCTCTTCCCGCCCACGCCGAAACCACCAACCGCACCATTACAGTGAACGCTGACCAAGCCGGTCCTGATATAGCTCCGACGATGTATGGCGCCTTCTACGAGGACATCAACCAGGGCGCGGACGGGGGCATCTACGCCGAACTGGTGCAGAACAGGTCCTTCGAATTCGATTCAGAGGACAACCGCTCCTATACTCCGCTCAGTGCATGGGAAATCCTCCAGCGCGGAAGCGCCGGTACGGCCTCTGTTCAGAACGACGACCATCGCCTGAACGAGAACAACCGGAACTACCTGCTGATCGAGGCAGGTACTGCCGGCGCTGGTGCAGGAGCCGGCGTCGGCGTCCGCAACAGCGGCTGGAACGGCGGACACCGTCTGGAGGCCCGCAAGAAGTACGACTATTCCGTCTGGGCCAGAACCTCCAATCCGGCGGGTTCCACTCTCGCCGTCGCACTGGAAACACCTGAAGGCACCCGGCTTGACCTGGCCAGCATCAAGGTCAAGGGTGATGCCTGGAAAAAATACAATGTGACTCTTTCGCCTAAGTCCTCGACGGCGTCGGGACGGCTCTCCACTGTTGTTCAGGGGACAGGCACAGTCCGCCTGGACATGATTTCGCTGATGCCCCAGGAGACGTGGAACGGCCATGGGCTGCGTAAGGATCTCGCGGAAAAAATCGCTGAACTCAATCCCGGGTTCCTCCGGTTTCCCGGTGGCTGCATCGTCAACACCGGCAGTTACGACTCCTACTCTGCGCCCAATTACACCCGCTCCCGTACGTATCAATGGAAAGAAACCATTGGCCCGGTTGAGCAGCGTCCCGCCAACAGGAACTTCTGGGGCTACAACCAGACCTACGGCCTCGGCTACATGGAGTATTTCCAGTGGGCCGAAGACCTCAAGGCCATCCCCGTTCCCGTGGTCCCCGTCGGTGTCACCGGCTGCGGCGACAACCGTGCCGTCCCCGACCAGGCAACCCTGGACAAGTACATCCAGGACACCCTGGACCTGATCGAGTTCGCGAATGGAGACGCCAGTACCGAATGGGGCGCCAAGCGCATCGCCTATGGCCACCCTGCGCCCTACAACCTGGGCCGCATCAGCCTGGGCAACGAGGAGTACAAGCCGGAGTTCAAGGCGTACTTCATCCAGTTCCAGGACGCTGTTGAGGCGGCCTATCCCGATATCCAGGTCATCGGCAACACCGGCCCGGACGATCAGGGGGCCAACTTCGATGATCTCTCCAAATTCAACGCCGACCGTAAGGTCGACTTCGTCGACGAGCACTACTACAACTCGCCCGACTGGTTCCTGACCAACAACCACCGTTACGACTCCTATGACCGCGACAGCTACAAGGTATTCCTCGGTGAGTTCGCTTCGTTGGCCAACAAGCCGGAGAACGCCTTGGCCGAAGCGTCATTCATGACGGGCTTGGAGCGGAATGCTGACGTTGTCCGGATGGCTTCCTACGCGCCGTTGATCGCCAACGAAGCCAACGTCCAGTGGAGCCCGGACCTTATGTTCTTCAACGGCACCTCCATCAGGACCACGCCCAACTTCGAAGTGCAGAAGCTCTTCATGAACAACGTCGGCAGCCACGTTGTGCCCAGCTCCCAGAACAACGCCCCGGGCCTGGCGGCACCACCCATTACCGGCCAGATCGGGCTCTCGACATGGGCCACCGCGGCAAAGTACGACGACGTGAGGGTCACCAGTGCGGACGGCAGCCAGCTGTTTACTGATGACTTCGCCGGCACGGCCTCGGCATGGACGGGCAACGGAGTTGGAACCTGGTCAGTCCAGGACGGCGCTTACGTCCAGTCGAGCACCACAGCGCTGAACACTATGGTCACCGCCGGAAACCCGGCGTGGAGCAACTACACCCTCAACACCAAGGCCACCAAGACTGCCGGTGCAGAAGGATTCCTCATCGCTTTCGGGGTCAAGGACACCGGCAACTACTACTGGTGGAACCTGGGCGGCTGGAACAACAGCAAGTCAGTGGTGGAGAAGGCCGTCAACGGGGCAAAGAGCACCCTGATCGAAACCGGCACCACCATTGAGACGGGCCGCCAGTACGATATCCGGATCGAAGTCACAGGGCCAACAGCCAAGCTGTACCTCGACGATGTCCTCTGGGGGACGATTGACGAAACTCCGGTGGATCCCATCTACTCCGTTGCCACCAAAGATGCCGAGACAGGGGAAACAATCCTCAAGGTAGTCAACACCTCGGGTGAGGCGGCCGCCGTCGACGTCAAAGTCGCTGGAACACCAAAGATCAGCTCCAGCGCCGCAGTGACCACTTTGACCACTACCAGTGATGGTCAAAACCTGGTTCCGGCAGCCAGTGTGTTCACAGGTGCAGGCACTAATTTCACATACAACTTCCAACCGAAATCGGTGACGTTCATCCGGCTTGCGCCGGTTGACGGCCAAAAAACCAAGTAAAACCGAGGTGATACCCAGCCGGTTCCCGATGGCTGGGTATCACCTTTCCGAAAGCGGTATCAGCGTCTTGACGTCGGCCGTGTTAGCGTTCACAATTAGTAATAACCATCAATTTCCAACGAAGGCAAAAGAGGTCGTTGCCTCTTCCCTGGAGGCAGATATGCAGAACGAAAATTCTCCCGCTCACCACGGTTCCGTGGCTGAGCAATACGTCATCGGCGTTGACTACGGCACCCTCTCCGGCCGTGCTGTGGTGGTCCGCGTCTCGGATGGCAAGGAACTGGGCAGCGGTGTATTTGATTACCCGCATGCTGTGGTCACGGAGGCGTTGCCCGCTGATGTAGCGGGCGACGGCGGCGTGCGGCTTCCCGCTGACTGGGCCCTTCAAGTTCCCAACGACTACCGCGATGTGCTCCGGAACGCCGTTCCCGCTGCCATCGCCGAAGCCGGCATCGATCCTGCCGCGGTCATCGGTATCGCCACCGACTTCACGGCTTGCACCATGGTCCCCGTCAAGGCTGACGGCACACCGCTGAACGAACTGCCGGAGTTCGCCAACCGTCCGCACGCTTACGTAAAACTGTGGCGCCACCACGCCGCCCAGCCGCAGGCGGACCGCATCAACACCCTCGCCGCTGAACTGGGCGAGAGCTGGCTGCCCCGTTACGGCGGTCTCATTTCCTCCGAGTGGGAATTCGCGAAGGGCCTGCAGCTTCTGGAAGAGGACCCGCAGGCATATGAAGCAATGGATCACTGGGTTGAAGCAGCCGACTGGATTGTGTGGCAGCTGAGCGGGAACTACGTCCGCAACGCCTGCACCGCCGGCTACAAGGGTATCTACCAGGACGGCCGCTACCCCTCCGCAGACTTCCTCACGGCATTGAACCCGGCGTTCGAGACGTTCGTGAGCGACAAGCTGGAGCACACCATCGGCCGCCTTGGCGACGCCGCCGGCTACCTCACTGCCGAGGCCGCTGCCTGGACCGGGTTGCCGGAGGGCATCGCCGTCGCCGTCGGAAACGTTGACGCGCACGTTACTGCACCGGCGGCGAAGGCTGTTGAGTCCGGCCAGCTGGTGGCCATCATGGGAACCTCCACCTGCCATGTCATGAACGGAACGGAGCTGCACGAGGTTCCGGGTATGTGCGGCGTGGTGGACGGCGGCATCGTCGACGGCCTTTGGGGCTACGAGGCCGGCCAGTCCGGTGTGGGCGACATCTTTGGCTGGTTCACCAAGAACGGTGTTCCGCCGGCGTACCACGAGGCAGCAGCCGCCGCGGGGCTGGGCATCCATGAGTACCTGACGGAACTGGCCTCCCGCCAGGCCATCGGCGAGCACGGGCTGATTGCCCTGGACTGGCACAGCGGTAACCGCTCGGTGCTGGTGGACCACGAGCTCTCGGGCGTAGTGGTTGGCCAGACCCTTGCCACCAAGCCGGAGGACACGTACCGTGCGCTGTTGGAGGCTACGGCCTTTGGCACCCGCACCATCGTGGACGCATTCCGGGACTCAGGAGTTCCGGTCAAGGAATTCATCGTTGCCGGCGGGCTGCTGAAGAACAAGCTCCTGATGCAGATCTATGCGGACGCCACAGGGCTGCAGCTCTCCACCATCGGTTCCACCCAGGGACCTGCCCTGGGGTCCGCCATCCATGCCGCTGTGGCAGCCGGCGCTTACCCGGATATCCGGGAGGCAGCGGCCGCTATGGGGTCGGAGCCCGGAGAGGTCTATGTGCCCATTCCCGAGAACGTGGCCGCGTACGACGCCCTGTTCCAGGAATACCGTACCCTGCACGATTACTTCGGCCGCGGTGCGAATGACGTGATGCATCGGCTCAAGGCGATCCAGCGGGCGGCCAAACCCGGCCTGGGCGGTCATTCCAGTGAAGCAAGCGAATCCGACGCCGCTGAGCGGGCAGAGAAGGTAGACGCATGAGCACGCTCCTGGAAACAATCGGCCGGCTGCGCGCCGAGGTCTGTTCCCTGCATGCGGAGCTGACCCGGTATGAACTGGTGGTGTGGACCGCTGGCAACGTTTCGGCCCGCGTCCCCGGCCATGACCTGATGGTCATCAAGCCCTCCGGCGTCTCCTACGACGATCTGACCCCCGAGTCGATGGTGGTCACGGACCTGTTCGGGACTCCTGTCAATGGTGACCCGGCGGAGGGGGAGTGGGGCAACCCGGCCCTCGCGCCGTCGTCGGACACTGCAGCCCATGCGTACGTCTACCGGCACATGCCGGAGGTCGGTGGAGTGGTGCACACCCACTCCACCTACGCCACGGCGTGGGCAGCGCGGGGCGAGGCAATCCCCTGCGTCCTGACCATGATGAGCGACGAGTTCGGTGGATCCATCCCCGTGGGGCCGTTCGCCCTCATCGGTGACGACTCCATCGGCCAAGGCATTGTGGACACTCTCAAGGACTCCCATTCACCGGCAGTCCTCATGCAGAACCACGGGCCTTTCACCATCGGCAAAGATGCCAAATCCGCCGTCAAGGCAGCCGTCATGTGCGAAGAAGTGGCACGCACCGTCCATATTTCCAGGCAGCTGGGCGAACCGCTGCCCATCGATGAAGCAGCCATCGAATCCCTCTACGCCCGCTACCAGAACGTTTACGGCCAGTAGGCCCCCACTTTTTCCAGGAGTCATCATGAACAACGCCAACAACACTTCGCTCGAACAGTATGAAGTCTGGTTCCTGACCGGCAGCCAGCACCTCTACGGCGAGGACGTACTGAAGCAGGTCGCAGCGCAGTCCCAGGAGATCGCCAACCAGCTCAACGCCTCATCCTCCGTTCCGGTTAAGGTGGTCTGGAAGCCGGTCCTCACCGATTCAGACGCGATCCGCCGTACTGCACTGGAGGCCAACTCCGCCGATCAGGTCATCGGCGTCACCGCCTGGATGCACACGTTCTCTCCCGCCAAGATGTGGATCCAGGGCCTGGATCTGCTCCGCAAGCCGCTCCTGCACCTGCACACCCAGGCCAACGTCGAACTGCCCTGGGCGGACATCGACTTTGACTTCATGAACCTGAACCAGGCCGCCCACGGCGACCGCGAATTCGGCTACATCCAGTCCCGCCTGGGCATTCCGCGCAAGACTGTTGTGGGCCACGTTTCCAACCCCGAGGTCACCCGCCAGGTTGGTGTCTGGCAGCGCGCGTCTGCCGGCTGGGCTGCCGTCCGGACCTTGAAACTGACCCGCTTCGGTGACAACATGCGCAACGTCGCTGTCACCGAGGGGGACAAGACCGAGGCCGAGCTCCGGTTCGGCGTATCAGTCAACACCTGGTCGGTGAACGAACTCGCTGACGCCGTGCACGGTACTGCCGACTCCGACGTCGACAAGCTTGTTGCTGAGTACGAGGACCTCTACGAGGTGGCAGAGGAGCTGAAGGCCGGCGGTACCCGGCACGAATCGCTGCGCTACAGTGCACGGATCGAGCTCGGCCTCCGCAGCTTCCTGGAAGGCAACGGCTCCGCCGCGTTCACAACCTCCTTCGAGGACCTCGGCGCGCTCCGGCAGCTCCCCGGCATGGCAGTGCAGCGGCTCATGGCCGACGGTTACGGCTTCGGTGCCGAGGGCGACTGGAAGACAGCCATCCTGGTCCGCGCGGCCAAGGTCATGGGCGCGGGACTGCCCGGCGGCGCCTCGCTCATGGAGGACTACACCTACCACCTCACACCGGGCCAGGAAAAGATCCTCGGGGCGCACATGCTCGAGGTCTGCCCGTCGCTGACAGCCTCCAAGCCGCGCGTCGAGATCCACCCGCTGGGCATCGGCGGCAAGGAAGACCCCGTTCGCATGGTCTTCGACACCGACGCCGGCCCGGGAGTTGTGGTGGCCCTGTCCGACATGCGCGACCGCTTCCGCCTTGTTGCCAACGCCGTGGACGTCGTGGACCTCGACGAGCCCCTGCCCAACCTTCCGGTTGCCCGAGCCCTGTGGTCGCCCAAGCCTGACTTCGCCACGTCCGCGGCAGCCTGGCTCACGGCCGGAGCGGCCCACCACACGGTGCTTTCCACCGCAGTCGGGATGGATGTGTTCGAGGACTTCGCAGAGATCGCCCAGACCGAACTGCTCACCATTGACGAAAACACCACCATCAAGCAGTTCAAGAAAGAGCTGAACTGGAACGCCGCCTACTACAAGCTGGCCGGCGGGCTCTAAGAACTGACCGTTTTCTTTTAGGGAACGGAGCGGGGCGCGGTGGACATCCACCACGCCCCGCTCCTGTTTAAGTCCGGCCCTCTGCCCTATCCTGAAGCTCTGAACAGATCCTGAACGCCTGACCGGGGGAGAGCGCGCAATGGGACCTTTAGAACCGACTGCCATCACCGCTGAACGCCGCAACACGGTAGACGTTGCCTTGGCTGATTTCGAGGAGAAGCGGGACCCAAAGGTCAGGCGAAGAAGGTTTCGGATTCTTGACGTCGCCATAGTGCTGGTCCTCGTGGCACTGATTGCCCTGTCCATCACTCCCTGGCCATCCGCACTCCTGATCCGCAGCGTGTTCGAGGGCGGAGCGAAGTCCACCGTCGAAGAGATGCTTCCGTACGTTCCCGACACTCCGATGGCAGAAAGCAGGGATGTTGCCTACATGGAGGGCGGCACCTTGGACGCCTTTACTCCCGAGAGCGCTGCCGGGCCGTTGCCCGCCGTCGTCTGGATCCATGGCGGGGCCTGGATCTCCGGAAACAAAACCAATGTGGAGCCCTATCTTCGGATCCTGGCAGCCAAGGGATACACGACCATCAGCCTCGACTACCCGATAGCCCCGGAGACCACCTACCCGGCTGCGGTGGAGGACCTCAACAAGGCACTCGGGTACATCATCGAGCATGCTGCCGAACTCAAAGTCGATCCGAACAAGATTGTGCTCGCCGGGGATTCTGCCGGTGCGCAACTGGCCAGCCAGCTCGCCACGCTCACCGTGAACCCCGCCTATGCCAACCTCCTGGGCATCGAACCCGCGCTGGAGAAGAAGCAGCTGGCCGCCACCATCCTGCACTGCGGCGTTTACGATCTCCAGGCCATGGCGGATCTCAACGGTATTGCGGCCTGGGGCTTCAAAATATCCCTCTGGGGGTACACGGGCACCAAGGACTGGTCGGACACCTATGCGGGCAGCACCATGTCCACCGTGGAGTTCGTCACCGGCGATTTCCCACCCACGTTCATCAGCGGTGGGAACGGTGACGGCCTCACGTGGCTCCAGTCCATCCCCTACAGCAACCGGCTGAAATCCGCAGGGGTGCCAGTGACAGAGCTGTTCTTCCCTGCCGGGCACGAGCCGGCGCTTCCGCACGAGTACCAGTTCCATCTGGACTACAAAGCGGCCCAGGATGCGCGGGACCAGACGTTCGATTTCCTGGCCAAGCACACCGCGCCTTAGGCTCGCAGGCCACGCTCAAGGTGCTGGACCGCTGCGCCTGGTGGGTCAGGCATGGTCTGGAAGGCAGCGCCGTGGTCTAGACGATGCTATGGCGTCGGGCGTATTCTGGCCTCCCCTTGTGCATGTGGTGGTGGAAAATGGACCTCGCGCCAAATGATCGTCGCCGAAGTGTCCTGCGCCCTTTTTTGTTCGCCGCTTTTGCTGCCTTGGCCTGGCTGATCTGGGGTGCTGGAACCGCCAGCGCCGCCCTGTCGGATTCTGACCTCGTGCCTCAGTCGACGCAGACCGGCACCACCACTCTCGAGGAAGCGTCCGCCACGACGGTCCCACTTCCGGCCCTTGCCGAACTCCCGTCGAACACGCTGCTTCCGGAAACGGATGCCGTGACCGAACCGGTGAACACGGTGACCAATACGGTGACAGAAGCTGCCAGCGACACCGTCGCAGGCACCATTCCGACCGTCGGCGCCGCACTCGCTGAGGTAGTGGGGGCCGTTGAGTCAACCGTTCAGTCAACGGTGGATCCGGTACTGCTGGTGCCCGTGGTTACAGACGTAGTGGAGGTCGTCGACGGCGTGGTGGACGGTGCGGGGGATATTGTCCCGGGCGTGGTGGAAGGCGTGGTGGATATCCTGCCGCCTGCTCCGTTGCCGGGAACGGACGTGGTGCCTCCTGTTCTGTCGGAGCCGCTTCCGCCCGTACCGGATGTTCTTTTACCTGGTCAAGAAGGTCTCAACGGCAGCCAAAACAGCGAAGCGATTGCCAGCCAACCCGGCGCCGAGGCCGTTGAGGCGAACGCCGGGCCGCCTTCACCTCCCCTAGAGAGCGAACCCGCCGGAATCACGGCCGGAACAAGAACAGGACAAGGGCTTTTGACCCCGCCTGCCCTGCACGCGCTGGCGGTTATGGGAGAACCCGCTGGATCAGCGCCGGTACCGGAGGCACCAGTCCCCGGAGAACGGCGCCTCCAGGCTGCCCTTGCTGTCGGCCCAGGCTCCGGATCCACCGGATCTGCGGGTGGCGGAGCCCAGGCGTGGGCGGAAGTGGCAGCGTTCTGGGCAATTCCCTTGGCGGCCCGCTTTGGCAGAATGCCCAGCCTCCAGGAACTCCCACCCGTCGCTCCACCCTTCGATCCCGGGTGCACCCCCGACTGAATGGGTCAACTCTGCCCTTTTCCAGGCAGACGAAGGCCCCGGACGCTGTCAGCGTTCGGAATGAAACTTCAGTCAGGAGAATCTCATGTCTGTTTGCACCCAACTGGACTGTGCCCGGGCCCTAGTCCGGGAGCGGTCCTCCGCCAGAGGACGGATCGGTTGGTGGCCGCATGCGGTGCGGGGCGCCGTCGGCAACTGGCCGGACCCCCTGGCCCAGACCCACTAGCTGCCCAGTAGTTAGTCGGCCTTCGATATCGGCTGTCTGGTCCGGCAGCAAAGCCAGGCCAGACACCTGATACATTTCCTGGCCGGGCAGCGGGTGAAGCAGCGGGATTAACAGCCCCGCCGGTTGATCAACCATTGCCAAAGACCAGGCTGGCCTCTCTGTGTTCACCCATGCTGTCGCCGCGCTGCTGGGGGGCGCGGCGGCAGCGCCAAACCAACGTGAAAGGAATTCCTGGGCTGACTTTCCAAATCCCTTGACGTACCACGCTTGATCTTCAAGAATGTTCTATAACGTTGTAGAAACTAGAGCGAGGATCCTTCCCTTGAGTAATACGGGCAATACTGAGTCAGCCACGGCACAAATCACCATCGACCCCGCCTTCACCGTGGGGCCGGTCCGCAGGAGGACTTTTGGCTCCTTTGTGGAGCACCTGGGCCGCTGTGTTTATACGGGCATCTTCGAGCCCGGCCATCCTTCTGCGGATGAGGATGGCTTCCGCACCGACGTCCTGGAGCTCACGCGTGAGCTCGGGGTTTCCACCATCCGTTACCCGGGCGGAAACTTCGTCTCCGGTTACCGTTGGGAAGATGGTGTGGGGCCGGTGGAAAAGCGCCCGGTACGTCTTGACCTTGCCTGGCACACCACCGACCCGAACCACGTTGGCGTGGACGAGTTCGCAAAATGGACGGCGAAGGCCGGCGTCGAACCCATGATGGCCGTGAACCTCGGAACCCGGGGCACTCAGGAGGCTCTGGACCTTCTTGAATACTGCAATATCGACGGCGGCACAGCGTTCTCGGATCAGCGCCGGGCCAACGGCGCGGAAACCGGCTATGGCATCAAGATGTGGTGCCTTGGCAACGAAATGGACGGTCCCTGGCAGATCGGTCACAAGAACGCCCTGGAGTACGGGCGCCTCGCTGCGGACACAGCACGCGGCATGCGGATGATCGAGCCTGACCTGGAGCTCGTGGCCTGCGGAAGCTCCTCACCCGGTATGGACACCTTCGGGGAATGGGAGCGTATTGTCCTGACAGAGACCTACGACCTGGTGGACCTTGTTTCTGCCCACCAGTACTTTGAAGACTTCGGTGACCTGCAGGAGCACCTTTCCGCGGGCCACAAGATGGATCAGTTCATCCGGGACACCGTGGCACACATCGATCACGTGAAGTCCGTGAAGAAATCCTCCAAGCAGGTGAACATTTCCTTTGACGAGTGGAATGTCTGGCATGGCAGCCGCGCTGAATCCAAGGTCCCGAGCGGCAAGGACTGGCCTGTGGCACCCGTGCTGCTGGAGGATCGCTACACAGTGGCGGACGCCGTCGTCGTCGGTGATCTCCTGATCACCCTGCTCCGGAACACGGACCGGGTGCACTCCGCCAGCCTGGCCCAGTTGGTGAACGTCATTGCCCCGATTATGACCGAGCCGGGCGGCCGCGCCTGGAAGCAGACCTCGTTCCACCCCTTTGCGCTCACGTCCCGCCATGCCGCGGGTACGGTGCTCAAGGTTGCCCTGGAATCGCCGGCGCTGAGCGCCGGGAAAATCGAGAACTTCGATGCACTGTCAGCGGTGGCCACCTTCGACGCCGAGAAGGGTGAGGCAGTGGTGTTCGCCGTCAACCGGTCGGTCACGGATGCACTCACGTTGGACGCTGCCGTCGCAGGATTGGGCAACGTGCGCGTCGTCGAGGCTGTGACCTACGCGAACAAGGATCCGTACTGGCAGGCAACCGCTGACGACTCGACGTCGGTCCTGCCCACCGAAAACCCTTCGGCAAAGCTCGACGGCGGGCGGCTCACCGCCGAGCTTCCGGCGGTGTCCTGGAGCATGATCCGCCTGGCCGTGGACTCCTAGCAATAGCCAGGAGTCAGGCCACTGCTTAGATAAGGGCAGGGTCCAAGTTGACGGGGGAGTCCAGGTCTCGGGTGCAGACCAGGACTCCCTCTTCTACGTGGAGCCGGGCTGCGTGGATGCTGGTGCGCTGCTCACGCAGGGCCTGGGCGGGGTCCAGCAGCCCGCTGACCATCTCTGTGTCCTGCCACTCGGGATGGGTGAAGTAAAAGATGTAGGCGTGGTCACCCTGCGTGACAACATCGGCATGCCTGCCATACGTAGCATCGTCCGGGCCGCTGCCGGGAGCGTCGAGGATGAGTCCGTTGCTCGCCTCTTGCCGCTCCCACGTCAGGCCGTCTACAGAACGGTGCACTGCCTGGCCACGCCATTCATCAACCACCATCCAGTACCAGCCGCCCAGCTGGAAAACGTTCGGCCCTTCGTGGGCGGGACGGCCAATTACCTGCCCTTCCGGGCGCCAGCCGGTGAGGCCTGTTGCATCGTCGCTGACGGCTGACCAGGTGGTGGATCCGTCCACTTCATCTTTGAACCACAGGCGTGGTTGGCCGTCCGCCACCATAGCGAAGGCGGCGTCGATCACGTTCTCTGAGCCGACGTCGATCCTTTCAATGAAGTCCCACTGCTCCAGGTCATCGCTGATGAAGTGAACCAAGCGCCGCTCTGTCTGTTCAGCCCAGGTTCCGGGTGCTCCAGCACCCCACGTGAGGAACATGTGGTACTTGCCCTCGTGCCACACAACCTCCGGTGCCCAGTGCGTGTTGAGGCCGGGAGATTCCTCTGGATCCAGGCCGTCCACTACGCCGCGGTATTCCCAGGACGATCCCCCGTTAAGGGAGACTGCGATGCCGATACGGGTGCCGGTAATCCATTCGCATCCGCCCGCCGTATGTGTTGCCCGGCGTGCAGTGTAAAACATCCACCACTCTTCGCTGCCGCGCTTGTGGATAACTGTCGGATCGGCCGCGCCGTCGAAAACGGGGCACCGGAAAAGGGGGGAGTCAGGGATCATGACGAAGAGTCTATAACGTTGGAGAAATGCGCGGAAGAGGGCTCTGGACTGGCTGGATTGACGGGGTTATTCTGGCCATCCAGATAGCGTTTATGGACCACGAGGGAGACGAAGATGTCCGAATCCAAGCCTGAACCGGCCGAGGCCATCGAAAGCCAGGATGTTGCACAGATCCAAGGAGATGAGAGCCTGACTGCTGCCGATCGCGTGGACCTGATCGCAAACCAGGCCGTGCCGGACGGAGACGAAGAAGAACTGGACCTTGGGCCGGAGTCAGACTGACGCGGGCGAGGGCGGCCGTCTCACCAGCAAGTGGTTATTCTCGTCTATCCCCACTGATTGCAGTATTGGGGCTGTCAGTTGTTAGACCGTGCAATTCGAGACAGGGAACTGTCAGGGAAGGCAGTTACGCTGGCCCGGACATGCCTCGTAAAGAGAGGAAAAGAGGCAGCAATCCGGGATTGTTGAAACCCTGCGTGATCACCTGATGGCAGCCGCCCTTCGCGGCCAATCCCGCCAAGCCGCACGATCAAACCACAGGACACAGGATGACACTTGCAGATGACCTTCGTTCTTGGGCCCAGGGCAACGAGAAGGGCGAGCGGCCTGGGCGCACAGAGCAGGTTAGAATTGGCGGCCTCCTTGCCGATGCTGACATGCTCATTGAAGCGATGCTCGATGCCCGGGCGTTCGGGCCGGTTTCCCCGCACTCTCTGTACCTCCGGGCCCGCTATGCCGAGCTCCTCCCGGTGGTGATACATGATGTTCTGCGGTGCATAGAGTCGGGCGGTGCCTTGAGCCCGCACACGCTCACAGCGCTTCGTGCCTCCGCGAGATCCATGCGGCTGGCTGATGTGCCACTCAGGCTGATGCTACGAGGAGGCGCCCCTTCACTTCGCGTTTTCTACGCATATGCACGCTCCTGGAAACATGCACTTTCTCACCGGGAGCTTACTCTGCTCATGGAACGAGCCGCGCGCCTCTCGGCCGAGATGACAGCATATTGGGTTGAGTTTTGGTTTGACGCAGTCAAGCATCCACACCTCGGCGGGCCGGGGGCAGATGGCGATAACTTAGACGACATCCTTGAACCCGTGCCCGGGATTCTAGAGAGTCCCGTGCTCGATATGCTGGCCTTGGTTGCCGCTGGGCGTTCAAACGAACAAATAGCAGAGGCTTTGGACTACAGCCCCCAAGCGGTCAAATGGCATTTGGCTCGGGTAATGAGGGCGTGGAAAGTGGGCAACCGGGCGGCCCTCGTTTCGGTTGCGTTTCTGCGTGGCGCACTGTGCGCGAAGCGCGCACATCTATCGCCGGATTCCGCAAAAGACTCGCAAGAACGATAACTGCCGGAACTCTATTCACAGCCGCCATCCCTGTTCTTCCAAACCGTCTCATTGTGGAAAGCGCAGAAGCGATAGCCTTCCTGATTTGCGCACGCCCAGAACCTCCTGAATTCCCTACACCTTACTGAGCCCTTGTGCATGTCATGTAAGGAATCAGTTAGACGAGTGGCCAGTGTTCTGCTGATTCAGGCCCGGAATCCCCTAGGGGGCTTATCGGTGTGACTAGCCTTACCCGGGTAGATGAGTGATCTGCTGCAAGCTCTCGGCGCGGGTAGCCCCAACCTCGTTCCGGGAGACCCCAACGAAAGTAGGAAGTATGAAGAAACTCAGATTGTCCAAGGCGGCCGGGATGGCTGCCGCAGGTACCCTGCTCCTGACGTTGCTGCCGGCTACCGCGGCGATGGCAGCCGAAGGGCCAACGACTGAAGAGCTGCTGGCAGCATGCGAGGGAGCCGACCACTGCGAGTTCGTTCCGGAGTCCAGTGAGCGGTACACAACGGACCTGAAGTTGGTTTCGCCGATGTCACCTAATTGCGGTCCAGGCGTCGTTGACCTCCAAAGCAACTGGTCAGAAACAACGGGTAGCAGCGACACTGTGGGCGGTGCGATCACAGTCAAGTCTGGCGTTCTGTTTGGTCTATTTGAAGCTTCCGTTGAGGCCAACTACAACCATCAATGGAGCCGCAGCGACTCGAGAGGCGGGTTTGTCACGGTTCACGTGCCTGCGTTGAGCATTGGGTATGTCACTAAATCGACGGCGATGGAGAGGGTCAAGGGTCACTACAAAATGAACTTTAGTGAGCGCAGATGGGACCACTACTACTGGACGACCAGCACCGTCACCGTCGAAGGACCAGACAAAAACGGCATTGGAAGCGAAATCGTTCAGGGACACACCCGACCCATGACAAACGAAGAGCGAGCACTGTACTGCTGAGACTGGCAGACCGACACCCCGGCTAGAACAACAGTCCGTGCCGCTCGACCAGTGGCATCGTCGCCTCGAAGTCCACCTCGGCGCCGTACTCGGCCGCCAGGGCGGGAAGCGTATCGGGGGAGTACTCGCCGCCGGGCTCGGCGAGTCGGCGGAACATCGCCTCGACACCCCCGGGGACGATTATCTCGAGCACGCGAGTTCGCGCTCTCGAGGAGGTACCGGTCGAGCGGCCCGGGCTCGCCGGTGACGTCGCCTTTACCTGCGCGCACGACGTAAGGGCCGGCTGGTGCGTCCATACGGCCAGTGATACGGCGACGGCGTCCGTCCGGTACCCCGTAGGCCGTATCACTTGTTGATCGGATCCTTGCCCCGTTCTGGGTTTTTAGCTGGAGGGCTGAAGGAGATGGGTGATGGCGGCCCACTGAAGGAGAATAACGGTTTTGCCGTCGACGATCCTGCCATCGGTTGTCATGGCAAGTGCTTCATCGAAGGGCATCTCGAGAACCTCGATGTCTTCTCCCTCCTCCTGCAAGCCGCCCCCTGGGCCAGTCTGATCGTTTCGGACGTAAGGGGCGGCGAAGAAGTGGACACGCTCCGTGACGGACCCGGGGCTCATGTAGAGATCGAATACGTGCTGCAGATCCCCGACGGTGACGCCGAGCTCCTCGCGGGCTTCCCGTCGGATTGCAACATCGGGCGCATCATCGTCCAGGAGGCCAGCGGCTGTTTCGATGAGCATCCCGTCGACGTGCTCGTTAACATATGCGGGGAAGCGGAACTGCCGCGTCAGGAGGACAGTCCTCCGATTGTGGTCGTACAAAAGAATTGTTGCGCCGTTGCCTCGGTCATAGGTTTCGCGCTGCTGGACTACCTGTTGCCCGTCCCGTCGGCGGAACGTGAAGGTGGTTCGTCGCAGGACATGCCACCCCTCCGAGGTCACCTCGACGCGGATGATCCCCACGTTCGGGTTGCTGTTCAGATCGATGCCAGCATGGTCCAGCCCCATGCGTCCCCGGCTGTCCGGGATGTCTACCCCGGGCTGTCCGGGCGAAATGCAGGCCAGGGTCGATCTCACTGAATGACGCCCGTTCGCGTCGTCATGCCGGGGATTTCATCAAGGTCGTAGTAGACAGGGATGCCCCGTTCCCGTGCGATGGCAACATCCTGGTCGGCGCCGCACGACTCGCCGGCAAGCCTCAGAACCGCATCGCATCGCTGGAGCAGGCGTTGAGCTGCCGGGTACATCACCTCGCCGGCAAGCGGATCGGAGAGATCATTGACTCCCGCGCCCCTCAAAACCGGGAGTGCGACCCACTCGCCGATCATCGGCAAATGCCCGGCATTGAATATCGGCCACGCCGCCTGCTCGAGGCGGGCGAGGTTTTGGCCCAGCAGTTGCGGGTCATCACCTGTGCCGGATCTGTAAGGACCGGCGATCAAAATCATCATGGACGTAGTCATACCGGTTACAATAACGCAATAACGTGCATTAATCGGAAGGAACGCGAATGCTTGCTGCTGAACGTCACACTCTTCTCCTCAACCGGTTGTCGACCGAGGGAAAGCTGGTCGCCAAGGAAATCGCCGCTGAGCTGGGGCTGTCCGCGGACAGTGTGCGCCGTGATCTCCGCGAACTCGCTTCAGCCGGACTGTGCCAACGCGTGTATGGCGGGGCATTACCCGTCTCGCCGGCGATTGCGGACTACGATGCACGCACCACTGTTCAGCCGGAAAGCAAGGACAGGGTCGCCCGGCGGGCTGCCCGGCTCATTGATCCGGGCAGTACCGTCATCCTTGACGGCGGCACCACGACCCTTGCAGTTGTTCGGGCTCTTGCACCGTCCCTTTCGTGCACAATCATTACGCACAGCCCTACGATCGCCGCCGCGCTCGTGTCGCATACGGGTATCGACGTCTTTCTCCTCGGTGGTCGTCTGTTCAAGCATTCGGCGGTGACTTGCGGAGCTGCTGCGGCTGAGGCGGCCCAGGCAATTTCGGCTGACCTCTTCCTCCTCGGAGTGACCGGTGTGCGTTCCATCGAGGGGCTCACCACGGGGGATGTTGAGGAGGCGGCAATGAAGCGGGCACTTGCAAGCCGGGCAGCTGAGACCTACGTTCTTGCAAGCACCGAAAAAATCGGAGTCTCGTCCCGTTACAAAGTTCTGCCGCTTGACGAGATAGCGGGAATCATCACGGACAGCCCCCAGAGTGATCCCACCCTCAGCGATCTCCGGAGGAATGGCATTTCCATCATCCATGCACACGATTGACCCCCCGCGCTGCGCCTGAGAAAGTAGCGAAGGCATCCGTGAAAGGATCTTGATGATCTATCTGGCATCACCCAGCATCAGCACCTACGGCATGGTGGAGTACGATCACAAGCTCTCGGCGCCATACAGTCTGTTCTTCGAGGGCACGCCGCTGGCCGGGACCCGACGTATATGTTCCTCTACACCGTGCTGCGTGAGGCCAGTGAGAGCGAATTCGACATCGTCCGCTGCCAGGAAAACCCGCGCGGGATCGTAGTCAATGACGCGATTAAAACCGCGTGCTTCGATGCAAAGCTCGCTGGCCTCCTCTTCTATAGCGCTGTGGACATGACGCACGCGAATCGTTCAATCTGCGAAAGTACCTGACGACGATGATGACTCTGCAGCCGTGAGATCGCGCTGGACACCAAACGGGATCGCCAGGATGACGTCGCGAGGTTCAGGCGCCGACACCGCTGAGCATGTCGAGGGCGTTTTCGTACCGGCCGTCGGCCTCGGCATCGCGGAGGAACTTAGCGCGTTCCACCACGATTTCCTTGGCGTCAGGCCGGGCGTTGAGCAGCGTCATAGTTTCCAACAGGTACTCCTCCAGCGGCATGGCGTTCTCGTCGTCCTGCTGGCCCAACAGCGCCGTCCGCACGCCCGGCGGAACGACCTCGATGACCTGGACTGCGGTATCGGCGAGTTGGACACGCAGGCTCGTGGTGAAGGAGTGCAGGGCGGCTTTGGTGGCGCTATAGGTCGGGGTGATCGGCAACGGTACGAACGCCAGCGCGGAGGTGACGTTCATGACGGCGGCGTCGTCCTTGGTCACCAAGTGCGGCAGCAAGGCGTAGGTCATCCGGATGGCGCCGAGCAGGTTTGTAGTGATGTGGTCCTCGGCGATCTGCGGTGCGGCTGGGTCCAACACGTTCTCGTGCTGCATGATTCCGGCGTTGTTGATCAGGACGTTCAATTGCGGGTGGCTGACAGCCAGGACTTCGGCCGCCCGGGTGATCGAGTCAGGGTCGGCAACGTCGAGGATGATCGCCTCGATGCCGGGGTGTTCGGTAGTGATCTGGTCCAGCAGCTCTTTGCGCCGACCAGCCACGATCACCGTGTTGCCGGCCTCGTGGAAGCGTAGGGCAAGGCCGTACCCGATGCCCGAGGTGCCGCCGGTGATCAGTATGGTGTTTCCGGTAGATTTCATTGAGTTGTTCTCTCTCACTAAAATGTCCAAGGGCATAGCGGACAGTTGTCCGGTTCGGATACGACGTTAGCGGACAGTTGTCCGGTTAGCAAGGTTGACTGTAATAAACTCTCGCGAAGGAGGTCTGGTGCCAGAACCGAAAGACGCATCGATACGCTCGGATGCAAAACTGAACCGTGACCGCATTCTTGACGTGGCATTTGCTGAGCTGACACGTTCCGCGGACGTCCCCCTCAGTGTGATCGCGAAGAAGGCAGGCGTGGGGCAGGGCACCATCTACCGGCACTTCCCGGACCGTGAGGCTCTGATTCTGGAGGTTTACCGCCACGGGATGGAACAGGTCGCAGATGTGGCGGCAGACCTACTCAAGACCCGGCCGGCGGATCAAGCCCTGAGGGAATGGATGGATCACCTCGCTCGGTACGCGATTGCTAAAGCCGGCCTGGCCGACGCGGTCCGCCAGGCCACCTCCGCACCAGGCAGCAAGGAGAAGCCGGGATACGCGCCAATGTTCGCCGCGGCCGACCTGCTGCTGCGCTCCGGCGAGCAGGCCGGCACCATTCGCCCCGGAGTCACAGCAGATGACTTCTTCCTCGCCATCGCGGGTCTGTGGCAACTCGACTCCCACACGGATTGGCAACCACGGTTGACGTGGCTCCTGGACCTCGTCATGGACGGGCTGCGCGCTGGTGCGCGCAACCGTAACCCACTCCTACCAGGCTAACGACGGCAACGTGAGGGTTCTCGGAGTTGGCTCCGGACGGCGCGAGCCTTCCAATGAAAAGAACAATGGAAAATGGAACAAGGTCCCTGACCAGGATTTCCTGGCAGGGACCTTGTTCCATTGCGTACTGACGTGCTGGCTTAGGCCTTGCTATTGAACGCCTTCGCGCACAAGCTTCCATTGCTGGCAAGTGAAGCCATTCGCCGTGTACTGCTGCGCGATAGCTCCGTCGGCGGTTGACGCGCCCGCTATTTCAAGTAACTTTCCGCTGTTGGCATTAGTGAGTTTCCACCAGCCGCCGCTGACGCTGGGGGACCAGACCTGAGTGGGGTTTCCGGTGGGGCCCCATTGTGTTGCTTGAACTCCGTTTGCTGTTGCAGCAGAACCGATCTCGAGCAGTTTGCCGCTGTTGACGTTTCTCAATTGGATTCCGCCGGTGGCCTGGCTGACGCTCCACAGTTGGGTCGGATTGCCGGTGTCGCCCCACTGTCCGGCCCCTGCGCCGTCAGCGGTGGAAGCTCCGAGGATTTCCAGTGATTTACCGCTGTTACGGTTAACGATGCGGAACTGCGGGTCCAGGCCCGCGGATGCGCGGTAGACGTGGAGAGCGTCCAGCTCAGCAAATGAACCCGCCTTGGTAAAGGAGACGGTGTTGGTTCCCTCGGCAAGGGTGGCCGTCATCTGCGCCCAGCCGTAGCGTCCCCAGTCGACTGTGGCCGGGTAGTTCAACGTGCTGGAGGCCCCACCATTGACCTTGACGGAGTGGGAACTGGTGGCGCCTGTTCCGTTCGAATAGCGCATGTTCAGGGTGTAGGTACCGGCTGCGGGCACCCTGACAGTGAACGTGACGGAGCTGCCGGTGTTGTTGATGTTGCCGACCTTGGCTCCATTGGACGCATCGGGGTCTGTGACCAGGGCAGTATCCTGACGTACTGCCCGTTCGGCTTCGTACTGTTGAGCGTCCAAGGGGATCGAGCCCACTCTGACATCGTTATAGGTAGTGCTGAGGTTTTCGACATTGGCGGCCTGGTAGAGGGTTCTCCCGTCGACACTTGTATCGAATCCTTGAGCGAATCCTGTGAAGGAGCCGCCCTGGGTATCGGTGGCATCGTAAGTGACGGCGAACGGCAGGCGTTCCCAAGGGCCCTCGCCGAGGTTGTAGTTGACATAGAAGTTCTGGCCGCCGTCGATGGTTCCGGACGCATCCAGGGCCCACTTTGAGGCGATGATCACCATGCCCTTTGGGCCGCCGGTCGGAACCCATTTGACGTAGGGGGACGAGCCAATGCCCCGGCCATCCTGGAGCGCCACTTTTGTGCCAATGCTGGCCTCGGGGGACCAGTTCAGGCCATCCGGTGAAGTCTTGAAGTAGACGGGAGCTGTGTTCTGGGTCTGGCTTGGGCGGTTCACTACCTCGAAAGTGGCCAGGTAGCGGCCATCCTGCATTTTGGTGACAGTGATCATTCCCGGGCGGTCACTATTGTTTGGCGGGGCAGATACGTTGGCCAATGCACCCCAGGTGAGACCGCCGTCGGTGGAGCGGCGGTAGGACACGGCCTGCAGCACGCCGTTGGCTTTCTGCCGCTCGTCGGAGAAGTAGGCTACCAGGCCGCCGAGCCCGTCGATGGCGAGCGAAGGCTCCCACACTGTGGTGGTGGTGGAGGTTGGGCTCGGATCGTACACAGCGGGGCCGCCGGAGTCGATGGTGCTCTGGAATGACCAGGTGACTCCCTTGTCCAGGCTCTTGTAGACCACGAGTCTGCTGCTTGACCTGTCCTCTGGCATGATCATGCCGGCGAGCAGTACGGTCCCGGCCGGGAGGTTGCCCACTTGTTGGGGAAGTTCGAAGAGGTACGGCTGAGCGGTGCGGGTCAGGGCGGGGAAGTTGGTACTGGGATTTACATCGGAGATCTTGGTCCACGTGGTTCCGTTATCGGTGCTGCGGTGGATCGGGTAGGTCTGTACTCCATTGGTCAGAACCAGTTTGTCGAACGTTGCCAGTAGTGTTCCGTTGGCGGTTCCATTGTTTTTCAGTGTGATGACTTTGGGGTACGTGGTGCCGGCGGCCCGACCGCCCTCAGGGTTGAACGAGGAACCTGCCGGCGGGGAGTAGACAAGGGCGCCATTTCCTGTGGTGACGGCTGCGGCAGGGGTTGCCGCAGTGAATTGTGCTGATAGCACCATCAAGAGGACCAGCAGTACGCCGGCTATGAGGGGTTGGGCCCCCCTTGGTCCGGCAAAGTAACGGGGCATGGCTGAACGTGGCGAGACATCTTTCATTCCTTCTCCGATGTGTGTTTTTTGGGGGATGCGAGCGACGGGCGGGGTGCATGCAGTGGGCGCTCCGGGCGCTTCCTAGGCGTGCGCGGGAGTGCCGGCCAGGAGGAGTGCGCTCCAGGATACGGGGGGCAGCGTCAGGGTGATGGAGCCCCCGTGCTGTTCGATCCCTTCTAAAGGTTGGAGCTGGACCCGTTGGGGGTTGCTCAGTGTGTTGGATGCGAAGACGTCAGAGTCCGTCAGGGTCTGTGCGCCCAGGATCTTCACGTTTCCAAGGTGACGGGTGTCGATGGAGACTGTCGAGGGCCCTTGGGTGTTGCGGTTCACCAGGAACACCGCCGCCTTGCCATCTGTGGGGTCGTAGCTGGCCGCGGCATCGACGGTACGGACCGTACCGTGCGTGGCAGTGTCGTAGGTTTCGCTTTCCAGCCCAGTGTCGAGAGTGAAGCCGTTAGCGTTGTTGGAGGTCAGGGCGAAGGGGAAAAACGTGGTCTGTTTCCAGGCCGGTCCGCCTGGCTCCGTCATGATGGGGGCGATGACGTTAACCAGTTGGGCCAGGGA
Source organism: Arthrobacter sp. Z5-13 (assembly GCF_056499105.1). NCBI lineage: Bacteria > Bacillati > Actinomycetota > Actinomycetes > Micrococcales > Micrococcaceae > Arthrobacter > Arthrobacter sp. Z5-13. Next base: position 4,134,849 of record NZ_CP096460.1, on the reverse strand, counting down.
TGCGGAGGTGACCCTGTCGGCGTGGTTGAGGAGTGAGATGAGCAGGTTCCCGACGACGACTGCGTCCGCGACGGTGTAGGTGTCTTCCAAGAGACGCGGGGCTACAGGCCAGTTGTCGATGCCTGTGATTTTGTCGACGTTTTCGAAGCGTTCGTTGTACCAGACATTCCATTCATCAAAGGAGATGTTCAGCGTCTTGTCGCTGCTATGGACAGCTTTGATGTGGTCTGCGGTGGCCGTGACGGAGTCTATGAAGCGGTCCATGTTCACCGCTGAGGCAAGGAAGCTGCCGAGGTCACAGTTCTTGATTTCGTAGTAGGCGTGGCAGGAGATGAAGTCGACGTCGTCGTAAGTGTGGTTGAGGACAACCCGTTCCCATTCGCCGAATGTAGGCATGTCTGCGCTGGATGATCCGCAAGCCACTAATTCAATGGAGGGGTCCAGTTGGCGCATGGCTTTGGCGGTTTGTGAGGCGAGCTTGCCGTAGTCCTCTGCACTGCGGTGCCCGATTTGCCAGGGTCCGTCCATTTCGTTGCCCAGGCACCACATCTTGATATTGAACGGTTTGTCCCGGCCGTTGCGGGCACGCTCGGCCGCGAGCGCGGTCCCGAAGGGGAGGTTGCAGTACTCCAGGAGCTCCAGGGCTTCCTGGGTCCCGCGGGTTCCGAGGTTGACGGCAAGCATGAGTTCGCTACCGATTTCCTCGAGCCAGCCCGCGAATTCGTGCAGTCCTACTTCATTGGTCTCCGTGGAGTGCCAAGCGAGATCGAGTCGCCGAGGGCGTTGCTCGACGGGACCGACGCTGTCTTCCCATTTGAAGCCGGATACAAAGTTGCCGCCAGGGTAGCGGATGGCGGAGATGCCCAGTTCCATTACCAGTTCTTTGACGTCGTTTCGGAATCCGGCGGAATCGGCATGTTCATGCCCGGGTTCATAGATTCCGTCGTAGACGCTTCGGCCGAGATGCTCAACGAAGGAGCCAAACATGCGGCGGTTGATGGCGCCGACCACGCGCCGGGGGTCAAGGGTCAGGCGTGCAGTGGCCACGGGCTTCTTTCCTGTTCGGAGACGAATACGGGTTTTGGGGTCATATCGGCGATGGCCTTGGTTGCGTGGTGCAGGAATCGGTCCGCGACGGGGTTTTTGATGCGGTGGAGCGTACCGATTTCATCTGGCACCAGGTCCCACAGGCCCATGGTCAGCCGGTAGTGTTCCAGCGGTTCGGTTCCGTAGCGGTAGGTCCATTCATACATGTCCGTGACCGGCCACCAGGTGTAGCCGACGATGTTCTGTCCAGCGGCTCGCAGCTGCTGCACGCATTCCACTGACGCGTCCAGCCACTCCAGGCGCCGGTCGTGGGATCCAGTGAGGCAGGTTTCAGTCAGGGCTACCGGGGCGCCGTAGCGCTGCCCGTAATTGGTGAGGACATCGGCCAGCCCTTTGGTCCAGTCATTGCGGACGGCACGGGGGTCCGAGATGTCTCCGCGCCGGGGTTTCCCGGCTTCGAGCAGTTCCGTGGAGTGCAAAGGATAGTAGTTCACGCCCATCACATCGGGAAGCACGATGTTCTCCTGGTGCCAGCTCAGGTCGTAGTCCGTCATCCCGTGGCGGCTGAGCCAGGACGCGAGCTCGTGGCCGGCATCCACCTTGCCTGTGACGAGGTCTTCAACGAGGTAGGAACGCGCCGTGAGGTGCCGGATTTCCTCGTCGTGCAAACCGTCACTGGAGTCGCTGACGAACCGGAATCCGGCGTCGACGTGTGTGAAGATGGCGCGGTCCCCGAGGACCTCTGCCATGTTTTGCTGGGCCAGGACAAAGCCCTTGGACAGATTGCGTACCAGGGCGACCAGCCCGTCGTCCCCGGAAAGATACGGTGGCCAGTGCCCGAACTTGCCCGAGAACAGCGTGTGGATCATCGGCTCGTTGACGGGGGTGTAGTCCACTACTGTGTCTGCGTAGCGGGCGGCGACACGGGCGGAGTAGTCGGCGACGCGTTCGGGATAGCTGGAATTCAGGAACTGGTTGTCCAGCCAGGTCGGGGTCCCGTAGTGCATGAGGTCCACCAGCGGCCTGAGTTGGAGTTCGGCGAAGCGGTCCATTACTTTGTCCAGCCACTCCCACTTCCACACCCCGGGCTCGGGGTTGATCCGGTACCAGGGGATTCCCCAGCGGAGGAATTCGCCGCCGGCTTCTTTGGCCAGGCCAAGATCCTGGTGCCAGAACCTGTAGTGCTGGGTGAGCTCGTATTCGTCGAGGGACCGTTCTCCTGCGCGTTCCTGGGGAATGAACGTATCTTCGATGCCGAGGCCGAAGTGCAGGTGCCCGTCTTGGTACCAGTTCAAATTTTTCCTCACTTCAATCCGGTGGTGGCGACGCTTTCGATGAAGCGGCGTTGGACAAACATAAAGATGGCGGCGAGGGGGAGGATGGCCACGAGGGCTCCTGCCATCATCACGCCGTACGGGACGATGCCGCCGGGGCCAGTCAGGAGGGTCAGTCCCGAGGTCAGTGTGCCCATGTTCTTATCGGTCGTGAAGATCAGCGGCCAGAGCAGGTCGTTCCAGTTGTTGACGAACACGAACACTCCCAGGGTCAGGATGGCCGGCATGGCATTTGGCAGGATGACGTTCCAGTAGACCCGCCACTCGGAAGCGCCGTCGATGCGGGCCGCATTATCCAAATCCCTGGGCAGGGAAAGGAAGAACTGACGCAGGAAGAAGATCCCGAAGGCGTCCGCGGCCCGGGGGAAGATCAGGGCGGCGAAGGAATTTACCCACCCGAGGTCGCTGGCGAGCTGGTAGACCGGCACGAGGGTGGCCTGGAACGGTATCATCAGGCTTGCGATGATCGCGATGAGCAGGAATTTCTTGCCAGTGAAGTCAATCCTCGCCAAGGCATAGGCAGCCAGGGAGTCAAACAACAGGGCGAACAGTGTGACGCCGCCTGCGAAGATGAAGCTGTTGGCGATCAGCCGGGCAAAGGGCAGTTCCTGGAAGATCCTGGCGAAGTTATCCAGTGTCCACTGTCCCGGTACGAGCGTGGGAGGGAAGGCATTGACTTCGGCGGCGGGCTTGAAGGCCGTAAAGACGATGATTGCGATGGGCAGGAGGATCACCGCGGTGGCCAGGGCCAGCAGTGCGACCACCAGAGCGCGGTTGAACGTGGAACGTTTCGGGGAGCGCATGCCGGTCCCGGCATTCCTGGCGGAGAAGTATGGCCGGAGTGTGGTGGACATCAGTCACCTTCCCGTTCCCGTTTTCCGAAGAAGACGAATTGGATAACGCTCAGCAGCAAGGTCGCGGCGAGCAGGACATAGGAAAGCGCGGAGGCAAATCCGACGTCGAGTTTGCGGAAGCCGGACGTGTAGATCTGCATGACGACGGTTTCGGTGTGGCCGTAGGGGCCGCCGCCGGTCATGACGTAGATCTGGTCGAAGGCCTGCAATGCTGCTATGAGGGCGAAGATCAGGACGAACGCGGTGGTGTTAGAGAGCATCGGCATGGTCACATGCCGGAAGCGTGTCCAAGGTCCGGCACCGTCGACGCGGGCGGCCTCGTATAGACTTCCGGGGATTTCCTGGAGCCCTGCGAGGAAGATGACCATGTAGAAGCCAAAGCTCTTCCATACGGCGACGAATGCGACGGCCGGCATGGCAAGGACCGGATCCTGCAGGACGTTTCCAATCCGGATTCCGGCGTTGCCGAGCCAGTAGTTCAGCAGGCCGACCTGGGGATCGATCAGATACGCCCAGGCGATAGCGGCAACGGCGAGGCTGATGATGAACGGCAGGAACAAGGCTGTGCGGAAGAATCCCCTGAACGGCAGCCTCGGATCATTCAGCAGCAGGGCAAGCGCCAAAGCGAGGGCCACCGCCGTCGGCGTAAACAACAGTGCATAAAGAGCCGTATTGACGACGGCGTTGATGATGACGGGGTCGGTGAAGATGCGGGCGTAGTTTTCAAAGCCCACCCATTCTTCTTTGCCGAATCCGCTGGCGTCGGTGAAGGACAGGCGGAGAGCGGAGAACATGGGCCAGGCCGTGAAGGCGCCGAGGACCACGAGGGCTGGGAGAAGGAATGCGAGGGCCTGGAGGTTCTTGCGGCGCTGGCCGATGGCTGGGTTGCGGCGGCCGCCGAGGGGCGCGGGAGCCCGGTACCGCCGTGTTTCCTGCGGTTTCTTGTGCACAGTCGTGCTCATGGGAGCTTCTTTCGAAGGATGCGGCGCCCGGGAGGAGGCGCCGCATCCGTAGGTCGTGATTACTTGGCGTCGAGGATCTTCTGTATCGAGGCCTGTGTCTCGTTCAGCAGGTCCTGGACGTTTTCGCCGGCCACGGCTCGCTGCGTGAGCTTGTCCACTGCTGTGAGGGTGTCGGTGCTGTTGACGACGCCGGGCAGAAGGGGACGGCCCAACTCGGACTGCTTCGTCAAGGCTTCCACCACGGGATTGGCGGCAACGTCAGCGGCGGGGATGTCTGAGCGTAGCGGCGGCCATCCGGACCCCAGGGACCAGGCGGTGGCCTGTTCCCTCTGCAGGAAGTAGCTGAAGAACTTCTGGGCAGCAGCGGCCTTGGAATCGTCCTTCTGCTCCGTGATGGCCATGGAAACGCCGATCGCTGATGCAGCCTGATCCTTGGGGCCAGCGGGGACGGCGGCGATTCCGTAATTGATGTTGTTTTCCTTGGCGATGGAGGACATCCAGGGCCCGCCCAGGTACATGGCGGCCTTGCCGCTGCTGAAGAGCTTGTCACCCGCAATACCGTCCAGGCCTGCGGGGGAGATCTTGTCATTGCGGATGGCGTCGACCCATGTCTTCAGCGTCTGGGCGTTTTCGGGTGAGTTCACCACGGCCTTGCCGTCCTTGACGATGTCTCCGCCGTTTCCGTAGAAGAGGGACGGCCATACACCGTTGGCTACGGTGGCGTGGTCAGGGAGGCCCAGTCCGAACTGCTCGGGTGTCCCGTCACCGTTGGCGTCGACAGTGAGCTTCTTGGCCGCTGCGATCCATTCATCCCAGGTGGCGGGTGGAGTGGTGATGCCGGCTTTGGCAAAGAGGTCCTTGTTGTAGAACATTGCCAGGGGCACGAAGCCGGACGGTACGCCGTACTTGTGTCCGTTGACGGTCTCCATGTCAGCTGCGGCCGGGACCAGCTTGTCCAGATTGCTGTTGGGGTCTTTGTAAAGGTCATCGAGTTCGACGAAGGCGCCCTTGTCCGCGTATACCGGGAGGCGTTCAGCCGGCATGGCCACTATGTCTGGTCCGTTTCCGGATGACAGTGCCGGCAGCAGCGTGTCATCGATGACGGACCAGGGGTTGGTCTGGACCTTGATGCTGACATCGCTTTGGGAGGCGTTGAAGTCCTCCACGATCTTGTTCAGGACCTTACCGTCGGCCTCGGTGTAGCCGTGCCAGAACGTGAGCTCCGCTTTGGAGCCTTCCTTGTTATCGGAGCCTGCGCCTGCGCCGGAGCAGGAGGTCAGGACCAGCGACGCGGCAGCTACCGCGGTAAGAAGTGTGAGCGACCTGTTCATGTCGGCCCTTTCAATGTGCGGGACTTCCGTGTCCCTGAACCTGATTACCATCTAGGGTAAACGTTGTAAGTAAACGTTGTACCAAGCATGCAGCGCTATTGCCGAGGGGTCAAGACTTTCCAGCGATTTTCTTCAGGCGGCGTTCGTTGCGGTCGGAGCCTTTTGGCCCGAGGGCCCGGAGGACTCGCGGACTTCGAGGGAAAACGCCGTCTCGATCTCGATGGCTTCCAGCTCCGGCCCACCTTGAATACGGCGAAGCAGTGTCTCTACAGCAGCCGAGGCGATCTCATCCCTTCGCGGGTTCACCGTTGAAAGGGCCGGCAGTGTATAGCGCGTTTCGTCCAGGTCATCGAAGCCCACGATGGCTACATCCTTCGGGATGCGCAGGCCAGACTCCTGAAGCACACGCATGGCACCAAGTGCCAGAGTGTCGTTGAAGGCGAAAATTCCGTCGAAAGACACTCCATCTTCGAGCAGCCTCGTCATCGCTGCGGCACCGCCGCGGCGATGCCAGGAATCTGCGTAGCAGACCAGCTTTGGATCAAAAGTCAGGCCTGCGGCCTCAATAGCCTGACGGTAACCAGCCAAACGGAGCTCAGCTGAAGCGACGATGTCACCTTCATGGGCAGCCAGTGCCAAAATGCGCCGGCGACCCGTCGACAGCAGATGGTCAGTCGCTGCGCGCGCACCAGCCGTGTTTGCCATCGTGATTCTGTCCACTTGGCCATCGAAGGAAGTATCGCCGAGGACAACCAATGGCGTGTCAACACTCTTCAGGAGGTCGGCGTCGGCTGCACCAAGCGTGAGAGAGCTGTAGATAACACCGTCCACCATGTGCCTGTGCTGGCCTTGTAGCGCAGCGAGTTCGTTTTCGCGGCCGCTGCCGATAGGTTCGATCAACACCGCAAGCCCCCTGGCGGCGGCCGCACGCATAATCGCGTCGGCGAGCTCCGCAAAATATGCGGTGGTGAGATCAGGAATGATCAATCCGATGACCCCTGACCTGCCCGACCTCAGGTTCCGTGCTGAGAGATTCGGGCGGTAGCCCAACTGCTCAATGGCGTCTTCCACCCGTTGCTTGGTTTCAGGACGCAGCTGCGGATGTCCATTAATCACATTGGACACCGTCTTAATGGAAAAGCCGCTGACTCGTGCAACATCCTTGATCGTGACCGACACAGCCACTCCTTCCCCCGCGTACGGGCAGGAAGACTGCCCTGCCATCAGGGTACAACGTTGGAAGCAGTCGGGTACAACGTTAGTAGCGGTCAGTGCAGGGCGAGGCACAACGAAGCCGCTGGGGTTTTCCCTTGGTCACAGCCCGCCCAATAGTGCCCACAACTCGCCCAATATTGGGCACGTCCCGTCCATGCCCAGGTTTTTTGGTTGCCCTCCGCCCCGGCAAAGCCCGTTGCCAGAATGCACCGATCAATGGCCAAAGGGTTAGTCCATCGTTTGGATTTGCTTCCGGTACTAGCGCATGATTACGGCTATGAAGAGCAAATATTCAGGTCTGACGGTTTTCGTCCTCGCAATCGTAGGCATTGTTGGCTTTGTTGGTGGGATCGCTGTGTTTTTTGATTCCATCTGCCTGTTTTCCTGCACTGCTCCGCAGTCCCCGATCGTCGCCAGTTCCTTCGGAATAGTGGTTCTATCCTTCCTGCTGCTGGTGTTCACCTTCATTGTCGCTATCGGCCTGCTGAAGCGAAACGGGGAAGAGGGATGGGCGCTCGGCGCCCTCCTCGTCGCTGGGCTGCCGGTCATTTTCTCCGTAATTGTGGTCCCCTTGATGATCCTGACTCACATCTGACGGCATCCCTGGACCACATGTCGGGATATTTCTGCAACGATGTAACTGGAAGAGTTGCCGGACAAAGGACCCAGGTATGGCTGTCACCATGAACGACGTCGCGCGAGCAGCCGGCGTCTCCCTCAAAACGGTGTCCAATGTGCTTAATGACTACGAGTTCATCCGGCCCGCCACCAAACAGAAGGTGCTGGACGCGATAGCAGCGCTGGGCTACGAAGCCAACCTCACAGCACGCAGCCTCCGCTCCGGCAAGACGCGCATGCTGGGACTGGTGCTTTCCGATCTCTCCGCCCCGTACTACGCCGAGCTGGCCTCCCACCTCATGAAAGTAGCCTCAGACAGGGGATACCGGGTGCTCGTGGAGCAGTCCGCGGCAACCGGTGCGAACGAACTAGCCGCGCTGCAGGGCCAGTTCCGCCAGTTGACCGATGGCCTCCTGTTCACGCCCTTGGCGTTAGGGCCCGACGACATCGCGGCGGCCCAAGGCGACAAACCGCTGGTGCTGCTGGGAGAGCACATTGCCGATCCCCGCTTTGATCTTGTCACCATGAAGAACACTGAAGCGGCGCACGCCATCACCTCCCACCTCCTGGCATCCGGACGCCGTCGAGTGGCCGTTCTCGGTGCCGTTCCGGAGGACACCACCGGTAGCTCCGGTCTGCGTATGCTGGGCTATCGCCAGGCTCTGACGGCTGCCGGGATGGACTTCGATCCCGACCTCGCCGTGATGTGCGACTGGCGGAGGGACGGCGGCGCTACCGCCATCCGCCAGTTGCTGGACAGCGGAGTGCAGTTTGACGCCGTATTCGGGCTCAACGACACAGTGGCGCTGGGTGCGATGCATGAGCTGCTGATGCAGGGGGTCAAAGTGCCGGATGAAGTAGCCGTCGCTGGCTTTGATGATATTGATGAGGCCCGTTTTGCGTCTCCCTCACTCACTACTGTGGCCCCAGGCATGGACGAAATCGCAGAACGCTCCGTAGGGTTGTTGATAGACCGGATTGAAGGGAACGGGGCAACAGCCGACAGTCTCCAACTCGAAGCGGGCTTCGCGCTCAGGATGCGGGACTCAGCTCCGTAGGGCGCGAGGAAGGACAAGGGCAATGGTGGATGTTCACGTGGAGACCGTGACGTTGGACTACGTGTACGAATTCATTGAGCTCCAGCCGAATCAACGCCTTGTGATGCGGCGGGCCATGCGGAAGGACCTGCGGAAACTCAAGGAACTGCTCGAATCCAGCTGAAAGGAGCGGACCATGATCGCGGCCCTCATCATCGATATGCAGAACGCCTTCTTCGAGAACCCGGACCTGGCAGCCCAGCAGGATGAGCTGGTCGCTGCCTGCAATGACCTCATGGACGCCGTTGAAGAAGCCGGCGGCAAAGTTTTGATGGTGAAGACCGAGCATGAGCGGGACAAGTCAACCTGGACCCTCAGCATGCTCGACGACGACCAGGGCTTCATCTTCCGGGGCAGCAAACAGGCCGACTTCGTTCCGGGGCTGCGGACTGATGGCCTGCCGTGCCTTGCCAAGACCAGGGACAGCGCCTTTATGGGCACCGATCTGCTGCTTCGCCTGCGGAACTGGAGCGTGGACCAGATCATTCTCGGCGGCGTCTCTACTCACAACTGCATCGCCCAGACCGCAGCTGACGCCTTCGCCAACAATGTCCGGGTGGCTTATGCCCGGGAAGCCATCGGTTCTGAGGATCAGGAGGCGGCAGAAGCTGTTTTATCCATCCTGTCCAAGGGCTACCGTCAGGCTGTTCTGACTCCGCCCCAGGTCAAGGAACTGCTGAGGAAGAGGCTCTAGGGTCTTCCGTTTCCGAGGGACGCTCTATAACGTTGTAGGAATGTTGTTAGCGCACACTCCGCCCATGGGCTGGAACAGCTGGGATTGCTACGGGACCACGGTCACTGAGGACGAGGTCCTGGCCAACGCAGAGTACATGGCCGCCCATCTGGCCCCTTACGGCTGGGACACAGTGGTCGTCGATATCCAGTGGTACGAGCCGGCCGCGAAAGCGGGCGGTTACAACGATGGCGCGGCCCTGGTCCTGGACCACGTGGGCCGGCAGATGCCTGCAGTGAACCGCTTCCCCTCAGCGGCGCAGGGCAAGGGATTCGCCCCGCTGGCCGCAAAAATCCATGCCCTTGGCCTCAAGTTCGGCCTCCACATCATGCGGGGCATCCCGCGGCAGGCGGTGCGGGACAAGCTTCCCGTAGCCGGCACGGGCTTCACCGCAGACCAGGTGGCGGACCTCGATTCGGTCTGCGACTGGAACACTGACAACTACGGGCTGAATCATAACCATCCCGGGGCCCAGGCCTACTACGATTCCCAGCTGGCGCTCTTCGCCGAGTGGGGTGTGGACTTCATCAAGGCAGACGACCTGGTGGGTCCCTACCTGGCGGGGGAGATTCAGTCCTACCAGCAGGCCATCCGGAACTCAGGCCGGGAGATGATCCTCAGCCTTTCCCCGGGCCGGGCCCTCTCCCTCGCGCACCTTGAGCACCTCCGCGAGAACTCCCAAATGTGGCGCGTCTCCGATGATCTTTGGGACAACTGGGACGACGTCGAGGCCCAGTTTGCCCGTATGGCACGCTGGGCGCCGCACCAGAGAGCGGGAGCGTGGGCCGACGCCGACATGCTGCCGGTAGGCCGGATCGCGCTGCGTGCCGAACGCGGCACCGCACGGGTCACCAGGCTCAGCCTCGACGAACAGCGCACCATGATGACCCTCTGGAGCATTTCCCGCTCACCCCTGATGCTGGGCTGCGACCTGCCAAGCTCACCGCCGGAAACCCTGGGCCTGCTGACCAACCCGGATGCCACTGACGTCCTGAAGGCCAGCACCGGAAACCGTGAGCTCCTCCGCGAGGGGGACCTGGTGATCTGGGCAGCTGAAAGCACGACGTCGGAGGACCGGTTTGGTGCTGTCTTCAACACCGGGACTGAGGTGCTTCGCCGGGACATCCCGCTAAGGGATCTCGGCCTGGGCGAAAACGCGGCATGGCAAGACTGGTCAGCGCTCGAGTCGTGGACCCAGGAGAAACTGGAAGGGACCGGGGATGTGCTGAGCTTCGAGATTGCTCCGCACGGAGTCTGTTTCTACCGTTTCACGCCACGCGTAATCTAGCCGAGGATCGCCCACCCTCGTGCCGGCAGCTTCACCCTTCCGGACTCAGCGTCGAGGTTTCCGGTTCCGGCAAGCAGCGAGGAACGAGTAAGCAGGGCTGACTGTTCGCGTAAGTCGGTTACCTCGAAGTCTGCCGGCTTGTCGGCGAGGTTCAGCGCCACCACCAGCGAGTCGCCACCATTTTCGGCCACGAAAATGAACTGCTCGTTGGTCAAGGACAAAATGGAGGTGCGGGCCGAGTGGAGCCACGCATGCCGCCGTCGTACTCCTATCAGTTCCTGGTAAAGCCGGTACGTGGGCCATCCCGCAGGGCTGAGATCCGCAGGCGAGGCAGGGAAGGCAGGCCGCACGGCGTCGTCGCCCCCGGCCCTGTCCTCCTTGACGCCACGAAATGCCTGTTCATCCCCGTAGTAGATCGATGGTGTGCCACCCACCGTAAGCAGGACCACCAGTGCGAGGGGCAGCAGCGCAGGATCCTCAAGCTTGCTGGCAATGCGGGTTACGTCATGGTTCCCGATGAACGTCAGCGGCGTAAAACCAGCCAGGAACGAGTTATGCCGTTCCAGAGCAGCTGCCAGCTCATAGAAGTTGCGGTCGTTGAGCGAGCTCCACACCGCTTTCCAGAGTTCGTACTGGGTCGCGGAATCCAGGCTGCCGTCACTGACCGCCGCCGCGTAATCCCCGTGAATGTATTCGCCCATAAAGTAGGCATCGGGAAACTCTGCCCGCACTTCGGCCAGGACGCTGGACCAGAACGACGTCGGCACAGCGTACGCAGCGTCAAGCCGCCAACCGTCAGCTCCCCGTGACAGCCAGTGCTTCATGACGCCGGCAACGAATCCGGCAACTTCCGGTTCGGCATGGTTCAGGGCGACGAGGTGGTGGTGTCCCTCAAAATCCGCGTACTCGGGCTCCGTCCCGGGAGCCCAGCCGGAGTCAGGCCAGTTGAAGTGGAACCAGGAGGCCTTGGCCCCGTCCGGACCCTGGGATATGGCCTCCTGGAAGGGCGGGAAACTCCGGCCGGTGTGGTTGAATACGCCGTCCAAAAGCACCCGGAGGCCGCGGGAGTGCGCTTCGCGGATCAGCTCGTCAAAGTCAGCGTCGTCTCCGAGGCGGGGGTCGAGGCGGAAATAGTCGGTGGTGTCATAGCCGTGGGTTTCGGAGGCGAAGACAGGGCCAAGCGCGATGCCTGAAGCTCCCAGTTCCACGGCATAGTCCAGCCAGGAGATGAGCTGCGGGAGCCGATGAATCACAGGCTCTCCAGCGGGGAGGGCATTTTGCTCAGCGCCTACTAATCCAAGGGGGTAGACCTGCCACCACACGGCATGCTGCACCCAATCCGGTTCGGCCAAGGCGGGGCTCCTTTGCTGGAAGGGAACGTACCCGGGCCATTCTGCCAGTGAGCCGAAATCTTTCCGAAACCTGGCGGGCTTACTCTGGTCACAAGCTGAAGGGATATCGGATGCATCTTTTACCCCGTGAGCAGGAAAAGCTCATGATCGTGGTGGCGGCTGACCTTGCGCGGCGCCGGCAGGCCCGCGGGCTTAAGCTCAATTTTCCGGAAGCAGTGGCCATCATCAGCTACGAGTTGATCGAGGGCGCCCGGGACGGCAGGACAGTGGCCGAGCTGATGAGTTACGGCACCACGCTGCTCACCCGCGAGGACGTCATGGAAGGCATCCCGGAGATGATCCATGACGTCCAAATAGAAGCCACCTTTCCTGACGGCACCAAACTGGTCACCGTCCACGATCCCATCCGCTAGGGGCGACAGATGATCCCAGGAGAATACGTCCTCCGGCCTGAACCGGTGGTGGTGAACGCCGGACGGGACGCGATCGACGTCGTCGTACTGAACACCGGCGACCGCCCCGTCCAGGTGGGCTCCCATTACCATTTTGCCGAGGCAAACAGGGCCCTCGAGTTCGATCGCCGGGCAGCCCACGGACGGCGCCTGGACATTCCCGCCGGCACAGCTGCACGGTTCGAACCTGGCGACCGCAGGACTGTCCGGCTGATCGGGCTCGCCGGGCACCGCGAGGTTTTCGGGCTCAGCAACGCAGTAAACGGAACGCTCGACGCCGGTGGGCCCGCGGCCGCGGCGAAAGCCACAGTAGACGGGGGATCCGCGTGAGTTTTGAACTGTCCCGCAAGCAGTACTCGGACCTGTACGGGCCCACGACCGGCGACGCCATCCGCCTGGCAGACACAGAACTGTTCCTGGAAATCGAGAAGGACCTCACCGTCTACGGCGAGGAAGTGGTGTTCGGCGGTGGCAAGGTAATCCGGGACGGCATGGGCCAGAACGGCCAGGTTACCCGTGAAGAGGACGTGCCGGACACCGTTATCACCAACGCGATCGTGCTGGATTACACAGGCATCTACAAGGCCGATATTGCCCTCCGGGACGGCCACATCTTCAAAATCGGCAAAGCCGGAAATCCCCAGATCACGGACGGTGTGGACATCATCATCGGCGCCAGTACCGAGATCATCGCCGGGGAACGGAAAATCCTCACAGCCGGCGGGGTTGATTCCCACATCCACTTCATTTCCCCCGAACAGGTGCCCACCGCCCTGTGCAGCGGAGTGACCACCATGCTGGGCGGCGGAACCGGCCCGGCCGAAGGCACCAAGGCCACCACTGTTACGCCCGGGAAATGGCATATCCAGTGGATGCTCCAGGCTGCTGAGGGCCTGCCTGTCAACATCGGCCTCTTCGGGAAGGGACACGCGTCCGCTGTCGAGCCCCTCGCGGAGCAGATCCGGGCCGGGGCGATCGGACTCAAGGTGCATGAGGACTGGGGATCCACCACCTCCTCGATCGATACGTCCCTGAAAGTCGCCGACGAGTACGACGTCCAGGTGGCAATCCACACTGACACCCTCAACGAGTGCGGCTTCGTAGAGGACACCATCAGGGCAATCGACGGCCGCGTCATCCACACCTTTCACACCGAGGGCGCCGGGGGAGGGCACGCACCGGACATTATCAAGATCGCGGGCCTCCCGAATGTGCTTCCCGCGTCCACCAACCCCACCCTGCCGTACACCCGCAACACTATCGAAGAACATTTGGACATGCTGATGGTCTGCCACCACCTGAACCCGGATATTCCCGAGGACGTCGCCTTCGCTGATTCGCGTATCCGTGCAGAGACCATCGCCGCGGAGGACGTCCTGCAGGACCTGGGGATTTTTTCCATCACCTCCTCGGATTCGCAGGCTATGGGACGGGTGGGCGAGGTCATCACCCGCACTTGGCAGGTGGCGGACAAGATGAAGAAGCAACGCGGAGGTTTGGAGGATCCCGACGGCGGTGTCCACGGTTCAGCCGGCAGCGACAATTTCCGGCTGAAGCGGTACGTGGCCAAATACACCATCAATCCCGCCATCGCGCACGGAATGGCGGACTCGATCGGATCCGTGGAGGAAGGCAAATTCGCTGACCTGGTCCTGTGGGATCCGGCGTTCTTCGGCGTCAAACCTGAACTGGTGCTCAAGGGCGGGCAGATCGCCTACGCCCTGATGGGAGATGCCAATGCGTCCATCCCTACGCCACAACCACGCACCATGCGGCCCATGTTCGCCACCTTCGGCAAAGCGCTGCAGCAGTCCTCCATCACCTTCCTGTCCCAGGCCGCTGTTGACGCCGGCGTACCCGAAGAGCTCGGCCTCCAGAAGGTGATCCGCCCCGTGTCCGGGATCAGGAACCTCACCAAGGCCGATCTCAGGTACAACGACGCAACGCCGGACATCCACGTGGATCCGGAAACCTATCAGGTGACAGTGGACGGCGAGAAGGTCACCTGCGAACCCTCCGAAGTGCTGCCCATGGCGCAGCGCTACTTCCTCTTCTAGAAAAACTGGAGTTGGCGTGATCATCGAGAAAGTCCTCGGAAACGTGCACGAACTGACTACCAGTGCGGCCGAAGCCTATGCCGCCCTGCACCAGGAGAAGGTGGTGCTGCCCAGCGCCCAACTCGTCAAACGTATCCAGAGGGTCACCACAGATCATGGTAAGGAGCTCGGGATCCGGCTGTCGGCAGGTTCCGGCGATCTGCGGGACGGCGACATCCTTCATGTGGCCGAATCCAACATGATCGTGGTGTCCGTTCTGCCAACAGACGTCCTGGTGATCGCTCCGCGGACCGTTTTTGAAATGGGAGTGGTGGCACATTCCCTGGGTAACCGGCACCTGCAGGCCCAGTTCTTCGACTCAAGCTCGGAATATGGTGCCGAAGTCATGGTGTGCCAGTATGACCACACCGTTGAGGATTACCTCAAACACGTGGGAGTGCCCTACGGCCGCCAGGAACGGGTGATGCCGGTGCCTTTCCGCCACGCTGAACACTCGCACTGATTGTATGGAAGCTACTCCCAGCTATCAGCTTGCATTGCAGCAGTTGACTGACTCCGCGTTGCCAACGGGAGCGTTTGCTCACTCACTGGGCTTTGAGACTTACATAGACCGCGGTTTGGTGCGGGATGAGGCCAGCTTTGGGGTGTGGCTTAGTGCTTTTGTACGGCAGCAGCTCACCTTCTCGGACGGCCTGGCCATTCGCCTCCTATACGAGGACCTTCCGGTTGCAGAGCTTGATTCCCTGCTGACCGCCCAGCTTTTGCCGCGGCAGCTGCGCGAGGCCAGCATGAAAATGGGAGGACGGTTGCTGGAAATCGGGGGTGACGTGTTTCCCTCGCCGGCCCTCGAGGAGTACCGCGGGCTGGTGGGCAGGGGCCGTGCTTCCGGCCATCAGCCGCTGGCATTCGCCGTCGTCACCCGTTCCCTCGGGGTCCCGATGAACGAGGCGCTCGCCGCGTACCTCTTTGCCGCCGTCACCTCGCTGACCCAGAACGCCGTCCGGGCAATCCCGCTGGGGCAGAACGCCGGGCAGCGGCTGCTGCGCCAGGCGGCCGACGGCGTTGCTGCCGCCGTCGAGCGGGTGGGACAGCTGACGTTGGACGACTTTGGGGCAGTGAGTCCTGGGCTGGAAATTTCGCAGATGCGGCACGAGCGGCAACGCGCCCGAATGTTCATGAGTTAGTCGAATTGCACGCTGGACTGTCAGGAGAAGTGATGTCTGAACCTATCAAGATCGGTATTGGCGGCCCCGTAGGCGCCGGGAAAACCCAGCTCGTGGAACGGCTGACCCGCCACATGAGTGCCGAGATATCCATGGCGGCCATAACCAACGACATTTACACCATCGAGGATGCCAAGATTCTCGCGGCAAACGGCATCCTGCCCTTGGACCGGATCATCGGCGTCGAAACCGGCGGCTGCCCGCACACCGCCATCCGCGAAGATACGTCCATGAATACGGCTGCCATCGAGGAGCTCAAGGCGAGGCACCAGGACCTGCAGGTGATATTCGTGGAATCCGGCGGCGACAACCTCTCCGCCACCTTCAGCCCTGAACTGGTGGACTTCTCCATCTACATCATCGATGTTGCCCAGGGGGAGAAGATCCCCCGCAAGGCCGGGCAGGGCATGATCAAGTCCGATCTGTTCATCATCAACAAGACGGACCTGGCGCCCCACGTCGGCGCAGACCTGGCAGTCATGGAACGGGACTCCCGCGAATTCCGCGGCACCAAACCGTTCTGCTTTACTAACCTCAAAACGGACGAAGGGCTCGACGCCGTCATCTCCTGGATCCGGCGTGATGTCCTGATGCTCGATCTGGCGTCATGAGCACGGTGTTGCCAAGTCCGGCGGCTTCGCCGGATTTGGGGCCGTGCCCGTCCCCAGCCGCTCCCAACTCTCGCAAGCTCGAGTCGGGGCCCTCGCAGCAGTGGGCCCCCCACGAGGCCCACCACACCGCGGCCCCCAAACCCGGCCTCGCCTCCTCCGTGGGCAGGTCACCGATCGGTGAACTCCAACTCGTCGTCAGTGACCGCGACGGGAAGTCTGTGGCGACGCATCAGTACCATCGCGGTGCTTTACGGGTTTTGCGGCCGCATTACTTGGATGAGAGCGGGCAGGTTTGTTTTGTGCTCGTGAATCCGGGTGGGGCTTATCTAGGGGCCGATCTTTATGTCATTGAGGTGGTGGTGGAGGATGGTGCGCGGCTGCTCCTGACCACCCAGTCCGCCACGAAGATCTACCGGACACCGGGGTCCTTTGCTGAGCAGCGGATGAGGTTGGTGCTCGGGGACGAGGCGCAGCTTGAGCTGGCCCCTGACCAGTTGATCGCCTACCGCGAGGCCAGCTACCGCCAGAACACCCACATCACCGTGCGGCCGACATCCAGTCTCATCATGGCCGAAGTGGTCACTCCTGGTTGGTCCCCGGACGGGGCCGCGTTCCGCTATGAGGAGGTGCGCCTGCGGAGCGAGATCGCCGTCGATTCAGGAAAAGCTTCGCAGTTGCTGGCGCTGGATAACCTCCTGATGGTGCCCTCGGCAGATGACGTGACAGAAATGGGGTTTATGGAGGGCTACAGCCATGTGGGTTCATTGCTGGTGGTTGACCGGAGGGTGGATCAGGCGCTCGCGGACGAACTCCACGAGGTGACCAGCGCCCACGAGGCCTACACGGGCGTTTCGTTGACGGCCACCGTTAGCGGAACAACCGGGCTGGTGTTGCGCTCGCTGTCCAACAGCACCGAAGAGCTCCAGCGCCTGCTGCAAGCGTGTACAACCTTGCTGCGGAGACGCTGGTACGGTCAGCCTCCCCTGGACCTCAGGAAATACTGATGATCTCAGCGGCACTTGCCGGGCAGCTGTACCGGGAGCGCGGGCAGTTGCCGCTGCGCACGAGGCTGGCCTTCACATTGGGTGCGGTAGCAGCGCTCCACGCGGCCGCCGTCGTTCTCCTCCTGCTGGGTAGCGCGGAACCGCTGGCGGTTGGCCTGGCGATCACCGCGTACCTTGCCGGCGTCAAGCACAGCTACGACTGGGACCATCTGGCAGCCATCGACAACTCCACCCGTAAGTTCGTGGCGCAACACCAGGATCCGGTCAGTGTCGGATTCGCTTTCAGCCTGGGCCACAGTTCCGTCGTGATGCTCGCAGGGGTTTTGCTGGTAGGAGGTGCCTCGGTGATGGGCCAGTTCATGGCCGGTGGCACTGCTGGAAATCTGGTGCTCGGGCTCATAGGAAGCGGAGTTTCAGGGCTGTTCCTGCTGTTCATGGGGTTGTTCAACGGCTCGGCATTCCTTGCGGCAACGCGTTCCTACATTAAGGCCCGTTCCGGACTGAAAGTCACTGCACAGGAGCTCGAGGCCAGAGGACTGGTGGCGCGGCTGCTGGCCAAACCGCTCTCCCGCGTGAAACGGCCACGCAATATTTATGTGATCGGTTTCCTCTTCGGACTGGGCTTCGACACCGCCACCACCATTGCGCTGCTGATGATGGCCGTCTCAGCGTCCGCCGCCGGGGTTCATCCTCTGGCTCTGCTGGCGCTGCCACTGGCGTTCACCGCAGCCATGACGTTCTGTGACACCCTCAACGGCGTGGCCATGATGCGCCTGTACCGCTCCGCGATCCGCCGTCCCCTGCACAAGCTGGGCTTCAACGCAGTGGTCACCGGCATCTCTGCTGCATCCGCCCTTTTCATTGCAGTGATAACTTTGGGCGGGTTTTTCCATGCCGCCTTCAGATGGGAAGATCCGTTGACCATTTGGCTGGGGTCAGTGGATCTTGGCGACGCCGGCCTGCTGCTGATTGCAATGTTGCTGGGGGCGTGGGCCGTGGTTGCGTTGCAGGGGCGCGCTGGAAAAACCTAAGGCGTTACACCTGGCGCTTGGTCTTGAGTCCGCCAATGATCACGTCCAGTCCGAACTCGAAGGCGTGGCTGCCGCGTTCCTCCGGCGGTCCGGCGTTACCGACTGCGCGCTTAAGGGTTGGGTATCCTTCGGCCGGTGGATCCCAAACAACCTCCGGAGCCGCCAGGTCCAGGGCCGCACCCAGAGCGAAGCTGTCGATGGTGGAAATACCCGCCACCACATCGCGGCCACTGAAGCCGGCGCTTTCCAGGGCCATGGCCAGATCCTCGTAGAGGCCGATGACGTCCGGATCAGTGATGGTTTGCAGGACCAGGAGCGGTGCCAGCCGCGGGTGGCGCATGAACGCGTCCCGGTAGGCGCGGATCAGGACCCGCAGGGCGGCTTCCCAATCGCTGTGGTCCACCGGCGCGTACGGCTCCTCGGTGATGATCCTATGCCGCAAAAGCTCCAGGATTTCGTCCCTGCCGCTGACGTGGTTGTAGATGGAGGACTGGCTGACGCCTATCTTCTTGGCCAGCTTCGGGAAGCTGAAATCCCCGGCTTCATCTACCAGTTCCAGGGCTGCCGAAGTGAGGGCCTCCACGGATATGAGGGGGAGGAGCGGACGCCCCATTGGTTCTCCTGACTGCAGCTCGCGGATATCAAACCCAGCCTAGTGGGCCGGAAGGGTGCCGTAGCAAAAAGGCGATTTTGGCCGAGCTATTGTGCTCTGCGCCACACGCATTCATACTAAACGAAAGCCTTTCGTTTAGTTGGGCTCCCAGAAAGGACGGACCAGTGCCGGACACCCAAACCAGACCACCGACGTCGTCCGCGGACGGCGCCCTCAAGCGCAATGCCCTCGGTACGGGCGGCATCGCCTTCCTCGTCATCTCGGCAGCAGCGCCGCTGACCGTAATGGCGGGGGTCGCTCCCTTGGCAATCGGCGTCGGAGGCATCGGCGCTCCCGCCGGCTATCTCCTCGCGGGCCTCGTACTCACGCTCTTCGCCGTCCCCTTTATGGCCATGACCCGCCACGTCAAAGCCTCCGGGGGCTTCTACACCTACATTTCCCTGGCGATGGGGAAGACCATGGGCCTGGCCTCTGCCATCCTGGCGATCGTCTCCTACAACTGCCTCCAGATCGGCATCTACGGGCTTTTCGCCGTCCAGACCCACGACATGTTCAAAGTTCTCTTCGGGCTCGAGGTGCCTTGGCCGGCCATTGCGTTAGCCGCCGTTGCTGCCGTATGGTTCCTCGGCTACCGGGGGATCGACGTCGGTGCGAAGGTGCTGGGCGTGCTTCTCGTCGCAGAAACCGGAATCCTCACCATTATGGGCGTCGGCATTCTCAGCAGCGGCGGGGCGGAGGGCATCAGCCTGGGATCATTCAGCCCGGACCAGGTGTTCAGCCCGGGTATCCTGGCCATCCTGGGCATCTGCTTCGCGGCCTTCATGGGCTTCGAGTCAACCGTCCTGTATCGCTCAGAAGCCCGGAATCCCGACAAATCCGTGCCGCGGGCCACCTACATTGCTGTTGGCTTTATGTCCGTGTTCTATGCCTTCATCGTCTGGACTGTGGTGCAGGCCCATGGCGAAGGCCGGGTTGTGGAAGCAGCAGGGGAACTGGCTGGCGGGATGTTCTTCCAGACCATCAACCACTACGTGGGTCCCTGGGCGGAAGCGGTGATGTACGTCCTGATCGTCACCAGTGTCTACGCCTCCCAGCTGGCCTTCCACAACGCAATCAACCGATACGTCTACATGCTGGCGCGTGACGGTGCGCTGCCTGCCTTCCTCGCCCGCACCCACCCCAGGTTCAAGTCCCCGCACCGGGCTGGCCAGTTGCAGACCCTCCTGGCCGCGCTGGTGATCAGCATCTGCGCGCTCCTGAACGCCGATCCTTACCAGCAACTGCTGATCTGGGTGAACACGCCTGGGATCTTCGGAATCGTCGGGCTTCAAGGCCTGGTTTCCGTCGCAGCCTTCCTTTATCTTCGCCGGAATCCCGATGCCGTGACTTCCAAATTCCTGGTTCCGATCAGCCTGGTGTCGGCGGTTCTCCTATTCGGCGTGGTCCTGCTCATCGGCCTGAACATCGAGCTTCTTACCTTCGCTGACAGCCTGACCAACACCATCCTCATCCTGGCGATGCCGGTGGTCCTTCTTGCCGGACTCCTCACGGCCCGCTGGGTACGCCGCCACCGACCCGAAACCTTCGCGCAGATTGGAAGCTTCGAAGCCCATGAATCCTGACCTGATCATCCTTGCCGGCACCATCCACACCATGGAGGAAACCTCCACGGCCAGCACAGCAGGAACCCCGTTGCAGGCTGTGGCTGTTAAGGACGGCGTTATCGCCGCCGTCGGATCCCGCACGGACGCTGAAAGCTGGCAGGCTGCTGAGGTCATCGACTTTGGCTCTGCCGTCCTGACACCTGGTCTGGTGGACTGCCACATCCACCCTGTGCTGGGGCTCGAACTGACACGTGGCCGCGACCTCTCCGGCGCCACAGACCTCGGGCAGGTGCGGGCGATGCTGCGGGAGGAAGCGGCAGTAACTCCTCCCGGCGACTGGGTGAGGGGCTGGGGACTGGATCCTAATCTTTTCGGCTCGGCCCAATGCCATCGCGGGCTGATTGACGACGTCGTCTCTGGACGTCCGTGCCTTGTCCGGCTGTTCGACGGGCATTCGGCACTTGCAAACTCCCGTGCACTCGAAATGGCGGGAATCACGGGACCCCGTTCGTTTGACCAGGCCTCCGAAGTAGTCTGCGATGCTGCCGGGCAACCTACCGGGCTGCTGCTTGAGTCAGCAGCGGTGGAGCTGGTTGCCCGTGTGATGCCCGCCGAGCCCTTCGCCTCCAGAAAAGCGCGGTTGGCAGAACTCTTCACGCATTTTTCCCGGTCAGGACTGACGGGTGGGCATGTAATGGATTGCGGGGAAGGTTCCCTGGAGCTCTACCAGGCACTCGAAAACGACGCCGACGGCGGCAGGGATGGGTCCGCTGTCGGCCTTCCGCTGCGCCTGCGAGTCTCGCCGTGGTGCATGCCCGGCAGCAGTGAGACGGAGTGGCGCGCCCTCGCTGAGCAGGTCGGGACGTTGGCGGGACGGCGCTGGGAGGTGTCCGGCGTAAAGCTGTTCGTTGACGGCACTGTGGACAACGGCACAGCATGGCTGTTCGAACCTGATGCGTACGGGGAGTCCATTCACCCGTTCTGGCCCCGGCCGGAGGAGTATGCCCAAGCGGTCCGCTTCTTTGCCTCCCGGGGTATTCCCACCGCGACCCACGCCATCGGTGACGCCGGCGTCGCAGCCGTCCTGGACGCCTTTGAGTCAGTGCCATCCGGTAATCCCAAGGCCGTGCATCGAATTGAGCATCTCGAAACCGTTCCGGACGCCCTGATAGACAGGTTCTCCCGTTCAGGTCTGGTGGCCAGCATGCAGCCCACGCACTGCACGCACTATTCGCGCGCCGACCAGACGGATAATTGGTCCACGAGACTCGGGGCCGAGCGTGCCAACAATGCCTGGAGGTGCGGGGACCTTCGCGCTGCCGGAGCCATCCTGGCCCTCGGCTCGGACTGGCCCATCGCCCGGTTCGAACCCCTGCCCATCCTGGCCGACGCACAGTTGCGGCGGCGGGCAGGACATTTTGACGAACAGCCGATCCTACCGGGCCAGGCCCTCACAGCCTGGCAGGCCCTCGAAGGCTACACCTCCCACGCGGCGCGGGCGGCAGGGGAGTGGGCGGTTTCGGGTTCGGTCACGGTAGGAAAGCGCGCCGATTTCACGGTGTTCGAAGCCGATCCGCTTCTTGTTACCCCCGATGAGCTGGCCTCTTCTGGCGTTGTGGCCACGTTTGTGGACGGCCGGGTGCAGCACCTGGCGGTGGGGTCTGCAAGGTAGACGCCCCTCCAGACGTTCGGCTGGCAAGGCGAGGTCAGGCCTGCGGGCGGGACGCTCCTTGAGCGCATCGGAGCCAAAACGCCGGTACGTTGGCAGATGTGAGTATTTTCTTGGTGGGAGGCGGCCCGGATACAACGCGCGGCGCCGCTGTGCACGCGCTCTTTACGAGCGAAATAAGCCAGAGGGCAGAAGCGCTCAATCGAGTGCCCCGAGTTGCCGTGGTCCTGTTCGATCAGGAAGGAAGCGGCGCCCACTTTCTGCCTTTTTATGCAGATCCGGTAAAAAGCAGAAACAATTGCCTGATTGCCGGGATTTACGTCCGGACCGGTGAATCCGTAGACCCTGCTCTGTTTGCCGACGTCGATGCAATCGTTGTGGGCGGGGGACCGACGCCAGCGTATTTGGACGGCCTTAAGGGTGCAGCCAGCGAAATCCGTCTGGCTGTGGGGTCTGGCGTGCCGTATGTGGGATTTTCTGCTGGAGCAATGATTGCCCCGGACTCTGCGTTGACCGGCGGATTCAGAATCCGCGGTACTGAAGTCTGTCCTGAGGAATGGTCAGAGGGCTTGGAAGAGCTGACCTTTCATCCTGGTTTGGGTTTGATTCCCTTCGCCGTGGATGTTCATGCGGCCCAGGGCGGCACCTTGGGCAGGGCCGTTGCAGCCGTTCATCACGGCGTGGTGGATTCGGTCATGGCAATCGATGAAGACACAGCGCTCGTGGTGGATTCCGCAGATCCGAGGAAAACGGAAGTCGTAGGATCCGGCAACTGCTGGACTATCACCAAGAGTGGCGGGAAGACAACGGTGTCCATGGCAGCATCTTGACCAGGCAGCCCGGCGTGGCTAGCGTCGCGTTCATGGGCACCGTGTTTGGCGGGATGGCAGCCAGCCTGGATGGATGGCTGAAGCCGCCGACCAACTGAGCTGGCACTCTCGTCCCACAGGGCCCCGGAGTGCTGGAATACTGAGCGCATGGGACTTGACTGGCCGAAGCCGAAACGCCTGCCTCGGGACGTGTGGACGGACTGGAAGGCGGCCGATGAGGCAGGACAACCGGACAGGGCTGCAATGTTCGCTTCAGAGCTGCTTGACCTGACGCCGAATTCGTTCTTTAGCTGGTTTGAAGCCGGCCTCTTGTCAAAAGCCCTTGGCGATTGGGCCGAATGCTTCAAACGCAATGCCCGCGCCCTTGAACTCTTTACGGCTGGGGAGGCTGAAGAGTTCGGTGGCCTCAATCCGGCAGCCTGGAATCTGGGCATCGCATCAACAGCGGTGGGGGACTGGGCCACGGCCAGGCGGGCCTGGGAAGCCTACGGCTTGAAGGGATTCGGCGACGAGACTGGGCCCATCGATGCCAACCTCGGGCTCGCGCCCGTGCGGCTCAATCCTGACAGGCCGAGCCTCTCGCATCAGGTGGCATCCACCGCCGGCGAACCCGAGGTCGTTTGGTGCTGGCGCCGCAGCCCGGCGCACGGCGTTATTGCAAGTGTTCCGCTTCCCGAATCGGGGCACAGGTTCCGGGACGTTCTGCTCCATGATGGAGAGCCAAAGGGAACGCGGATGCTCGGAGGCAGGGAGGTCTCCGTCTTCGACGAGCTGGCCAGGTTGGAAGAATCGAACCTGTCGACGTGGCAGGCCGAAGTGATCGGCGCGACCCCCGAGGACATGGAGGCGTTGGCTGACATCCTCGGACAGGATGGCCTGGGCATGGACGAATGGTCCGGCATCCGCCTGATGTGCTCAGAGTGCTCGCACGGCCCGGCTCAGAACAGACACAATCACGCTCCTGCTGCGTCGGATGCGATACGGCTTGGGCTGGCGGGCGGCGAAGCGGAGCTCAAAAACGGACTCGGGCATTGGTTGGAACACAGGTCCTGGATCGAACTGCACAACCTCACGCTGCTCTGGTGACCCTGACCCAGACTTGGACGCTCCACTTCACCTATGGCAGTCGCAGTCTATGCCGGCAGGCTCCCACCGAATGAAAAAGAGCGTTTCACGGTGCTTGAATAGGGCATGTCCTTTTCGCCTAAGGTCGTTGTCTGCGGCTCGGCCTCCTGGAACCAGATCATCCTCCTTGACCGTCTACCGGAGCCTGTTCCGCACATGCAGTTCGCGCTGGCCTCCTGGGAGACGGTGGGTGGAACTTCGGCTGGCAAGGCTCTGCACCTGGCGGATCTCGACATCGACGTGCGTTTGTGCGCACCGCTTGGGCCGGACCAAGAGGGCGGGCGGGTCCGGCGAGCACTCGCCACGGCCGGCATTACCTGCGAAGCAATTGCGTCTGAATACACGGAGCGCCACGTTAATCTGATGACCAACGACGGCGGACGCATATCCATTTCCATTGCAAGGCCTTCCATGCCAGCCGAGGACGAACTCGAAGCCGTCGGAGCTCTGGTGGCGGCGGCGGATCTAGCCGCGATTGATCTGGGCGAGCTTGGCCTGCTTTTGCTGGAACGCGAAGAGGTCCGGCGCACACCGCTGTGGGTGGACCTCCAGGACTACGACGGCTCCTCTACGTCTCATGAACCGTTCCTGCGTGCGGCCGATGCGGTGTTCATGAACGACGACAAGACGGATGATCCTTGGGATCTCATGCGTTCGTGCCTCGGACGGGGTCCTCGTCTGGCCGTATGCACACGGGGAGCGGAAGGTGCGATCGCGCTCGAAAGGGGCGGGACGCAGCACGAGATAGACGCAGTTCCCGCCAACGTCGTGGACACCAATGGTGCGGGCGATGCGTTCATGGCCGGGTTCCTGGCTGCGAGCCTTCATGGTGCGTCAGTTGGGAATGCTCTCAATGCAGCGGCGGCGCAGGCCCGTATTGCCGTTGAGAGCAAGCATCTGCACCCGGTGCTTGGGCACTTGGATAGACAGGACCGATAGGTTTGATCTGTGAACAATCCCCGCGAACTGGAAATTGATGCCCTGCCCTTCCCCTTGGTGGGTGAAGGGCCGCAATCACAGGTTCCTCCGCTGCTTCAGGGGCAGATGCTGACACTGACAGCTGATGCGGGGGCAGACTTGTTCCTTGACCCCGCGGGATCCGCCGGAACATCTGATGCCGAAAGGTTTGTCTCGCCGGTACAGGGTGACTTCCGGCTCAGCGCGTTCGTGAGCCCCGTGTTTGTGAGTGACTTCGACTCAGGCGTGCTGATTGGCTACCTTGATCCGTTGAATTGGTTCAAAGTATGCGCGGAGCTGGATCCGAGCGGAACAACAAGGGTGGTCTCAGTGGTGACCCGCAACGGCAAGTCCGATGACTGCGACAGCTGGCCCATCGACACGGCGGGGACCTACCTGCGGATCTCCCGTCTGGGCCAGGCATTCGCCCTCCACGCATCCGTCGACGGGGAACGGTGGAACATGGTCCGGTACTTCGCCATGGGCGATCCGGCACCCGAGTCCGTGAAAATCGGGTTTGTGGCGCAGTCCCCTTCAGGAGAAGGCACGACGGCGACATTCAGCCACATCACCTTCGATACCAAGACGCTCACTCAGGTAAGGGACGGCTCTTAGCCAACTCCGGAAGCGCGGTCACCTGGTTCCTTGGATCGATGAGTTCGGCGAGATGGCTGGACGCACCGTTCGAGTGGTTATCCAGGACCTGCCGCACCTGCATGTGGCAGCTGAATCCGTCGGTCAGGATGGGCGTTCCGTCCGCAGTTTCCCTCAGAGCCGGGGCGAGTGACTGCTCGGCAACTGCCATGCTTACGTCGTAGTGCTGCGCCTCAAAGCCAAAGTTTCCCGCCACGCCGCAGCAACCAGTGGCTTGCCTGACGGTGGTGATGCCCAGCGCGGCCAATGCGTTCGCCTGGGTTCCGGAGCCGAAGACGGCGTACTCATGGCAGTGGGTCTGGACTGTCACGGCAGCCGGGACCGACGCTGGTTGCCAGCCTGTTTTGGTCTGCTCTATGACAGCCGTGGCGAAGCTCTGAATCCGGTTGGCGACGCGCTGGGCCGCTTCCGTGTGAACCAGTTCCGGCAGGTCCTTGCGGAGGGCGGCCGCGCAGCTGGGTTCGATGACAACGATGGGCCTGTCGGTTCCGTCGTCGAGTGCCTCAGCCGTCCGGGTGAGCAACTTGCGGGCTGTGTCCAGCTGCCCTGTCGAAATCCAGGTGAGGCCGCAGCACACGTCCGCGCTGCATTCCACGGTGCGCTGGGCGTCTTCGAGGACCCGCTTGGCCGCGCCGGCCACTGAGGGGCGGAAGCCTCGGGTGAAGCTGTCGATGAACAGGACTGTATCCGCTGGAGCTTTTTCGGCACCGCGGGCGGGCTCATCGCCGATCTCTTTCAACAGCTGCGCGCGGGAGGCGAAGTCGGGCATCCTGCGGTGAGTGGTGATGCCGGAGATGCGTGCAATGAGCGGCCGAAGCGGCGATGCAAGTGCCGCGTTAATCAGCGGAGCGATCCTGCTGGTTATTTTCAGCCAGGTGGGCAGCCAGCCCAGGGTGTAGTGGGCTATAGGCCGCAAGCGGCCTTCGTAGTAATGATCGAAGAACTCGGATTTGTACGTGGCCATATCCACGCCGGCGGGACAATCCGTGGAGCAGGCCTTGCAGGAGAGGCACAGGTCCAGGGATTCCCGCACGTCTTCTGATTTCCAGCCTTCCTTGGCGCTGGCGGATCCGCTGATCATGTCCTGAAGCACCCGTGCCCGTGCCCGGGTGGAGTCCTTCTCGTCCCTCGTCGCGCGATAGCTGGGGCACATGACCCCGGCCCCGGAAGTGGTCCTGCACCGGCCTACGCCGATGCAGGTCTGGACGGCGTCCGTGAACCCCTCCCGGCCTGCGTTTGCCGGTTCCAGGGCAAAGGACGTCCGGAAACCGCGGGCAGGGGCTGCCGCCAGTGCAAGGTCGGACATTACTGGAGCCGGATCAGTGATGATGCCGGGATTGAGGATTCCCTCCGGGTCCCAGACGGCCTTATACCGGGCAAAGGCCTGCAGCGCTTCAGGGCTGTACATGATGGGGAGAAGCCCGGAGCGGGCCCGGCCGTCGCCGTGTTCGCCGGAGAGGGATCCACCGTGGCGGGTCACGAGATCAGCAGCCGCGCGGAGGAATCTATCCATAACGGCTCTTCCGGACTCGGTCCGGGGGTCAAAGGTGATGCGGACGTGCGTGCAGCCGGCGCCGAAATGGCCATACATCACGCCACGCAGCTGATGCTCATCAAGAAGCCGGGTGAAATCGGCCAGATAGGCGGCCAGGTTTTCCGGCGCGACCGCCGCGTCTTCCCATCCTGCCCAGGACTGGACTCCGCCGGCGAGCCGGGAAGACAGCCCTGCTCCGTCTTCCCGGACACGCCAAAGGTTGGCCCTGTCAACTGGATCGGAGACCACAACGCCGTCAACCACGTTGCCACGCTGCTTCAGCGTCTTCAGCAGATCGTCGGCCTTTGCCCGCACCTCCGCGGGATCGCTGCCGTCCAGGTCCACGTACAAATAAGCCGTACCATCAGGCAAAGCACCCACGGAGTCCGGACCGCGCCGCTCGCGCATGGTCTGCACAATGGCTTCGTCGATGCCTTCGACGGCGGCGGGGTTGAAGCGCAGGATCTCCATGACGTCGGTGGCCGCCGCGACGACATCGCGGTATCCAAGGCAGACGAGCAGCGCAGCGGCAGGAACCTCCACCAGCTTCACGGTGGCTGAGACGATGACAGCGCAGGTACCCTCGCTTCCGGCGAGGGCCTTGGCGGCGTCGAAGCCGTTCTCGGGAAGCAGGTTGGCCAGCTGGTAGCCGGAGACCTGTCGGGCGATGCGCCCGAATTCTGTCCGGAGGAGTCCCAGGTTGGCGTCGCGCAGCTGCTTCAGGCCGGCATCGATGCGTGCAGCTTCGGCGACAGCGGCCTCGTCGGCCTGGTCAATGGCGCGCACCCCGCCCGGGCCGGCGGTTACAAGATGTCCCGACGCAGTCACCAGGTCCACGGAAACGACGTGGTCTACGGTGCGGCCGTATCGTACGGAGTGATTTCCGCAGGCGTCGTTACCGATGGCGCCGGCCACTGTCACCCTGCCCATGCTTGAGGGATCCGGGGCAAAAGTCAGGGCTCCACCCGTAGCGGCCTGCACCTTTTTCTGCAGCGTGGTCAGAACCATGCCTGGCTCAACGGTGACGGTCCGGGCATCGCGATCCAGCTGCAGGAGCCCGGACATGTGGCGGGAGAAGTCGATGACCACTCCGCTTCCGATGGCGTTTCCTGCCATGCTGGTCCCGCCGCCGCGGCTGGTGAGCGGGATGCCGTGGCGCCGGCAAGCACGAATGACTGCGGCCACATCCTGGCTGGAGCGCGGAAAGGCGACTGCTGTGGGGCGCACCTTGTAGTTCGAGGCGTCATAGGAGTACTCCGACAGCCTGCGGCTGCTGGCATCAACCTCCACCCCGTCCTTCTCCAGGTCTCGCACGAGGCTGTCAGTTCCGGCACGGTTCATCTGATTCAGCTTTCGATTCGGGCGAGCCAGACCAGGCGCCAGGTGTTACTCGCATTGTGCTTCCTGTCGAACCAGTGTATGGATTAATAAACACCCCAGTAAGGCATTATGAGTAAGGCATTGTTTCTCCGAGTGAAAGAAGCTCAGCGATGGATCTGGCAAAGGTGGATGACCTCGAGTTCTTTGAACAGATTTCGCGTTCCAGAAGCCTGACTGAAGCCGCGAGAACCTGGGGGATGTCCTTGCCTACTGTCAGTCGACGGCTCACGCAGCTGGAATCGCGGCTCGGAGTCCAGCTGGTTCGCAGGAGCACTCGCAAACTCACCCTCACCCCGGAAGGAGAGCACTATGCGGCCGGCGTACTGGCGATCCTGCAGCAAAAATCGGATCTCGAGGAAGGCATGTCACCAAAACACGGCGAGCTCCGCGGCCGGATCGCTCTGCACTCCACAGTTGGCCTTGGCCGCATCCATATTGCCCCGCTGCTGGGAGAGTTTGTCCGGAACCACCCGGGTGTTTCGGTGGACCTGCAACTGTCCGCACTTCCGCTTAACATCGCCGCGAGTCCTTTCGACATCGGGATCCGGGTCGGGACTCTGGAGGACTCCCGGCTCAAATTCACGCGCCTCGCCGAAAGCCGCAGGGTGGTCTGCGCATCGCCGCAGTATCTCGAAACCTACGGAACCCCGCTGACAACAGCTGACCTGGAACAGCACAATTGCATCGTCCTGCGGCAGGACAACAGTGACTATGCGGTGTGGCGCTTTGGGGCAGACGGCCGGGAGCAAAACGTCCGCGTGAAGGGGAATATGGTCGGCGACGACGGTGAAGTGGTTGCCGGCTGGTGTCTCCAAGGACTCGGGTTGATGATGCGCTCTACCTGGCATGTGAACCCCATGCTTCGCCAAGGCCTGCTGCAACAGGTCCTGGCGGATGTTTCAACTCCGGCCGCGGACATTCACGCCGTCTACCCAGCCGCCGTGCACACTCCGCGGCGCGTGACCGCCCTCATTGATTACCTGCGGCGCGGGCTTGCGGAACGCCTTGAGGCGACGACGGCGGCCGCCGGCTTTCGTGAAGGGCGCACCTGCCGCCGTCGTCGAAAGCCGGAGCCGCCGTTAGGCGACTGGCTCTGATTCCTTCAGTCCGGCAAGGAGCTCATCGATAGTGGGGGGATTTGCGCCGGCCCTGCGGACGGTGATGGCAGCTGCCTTGGATGCGGTGCGGCCCAGATTTTCCAGGACCTCGGAAGAAAGCCCGTCAACGCCCCGTGAAAGCAGTCCGTAGATCAGCGCCGCCATGTAGGAATCACCGGCGCCGATGGTGTCCGCTACCACGGAGGGGATGGACGGAACGGTGAGTTGGGTTGCCGGGGTTGCCAGAAGCGAACCTTCCGAACCTTTCGTGATGACTGCCAGCCCCGCGCCCAGCTGCAGGATCCGCGTTGCCGTTTCCTCCAGCTGTTTGTGGGGGTAGAGCCAGTGAGCGTCCTCGTCGCTGAGCTTGACGACGTCGGTCAGGGGAACCAGTTCCTCGAACAGGGCAGTCGCCTCGGCGTGGCTGCCGAGCAAGGCTGGGCGGATGTTGGGGTCATAGGTGATCACGCATTCCCGGTGGGCCTGCTCCAGCAGCGACCTTACGGCGGCTGCGCCAGGAGCGAGGAAGGTGGCGATGGATCCGGTGTGGATCACCTTGGGGAGGTATGCGGGCGGAACAGGCTGCAGTTCCCAGCTGATATCGAACTCGTAGCGGGCCGAGCCGTCAGCGGCGAGGGTTGCGGTTGCAGACGCCGTGCGCCGCCCCTGATGTTTGGACCCCGGGAGCAGCGCAACTCCTGCCCTGCCGAGGTGATGTTCGATCGCAGAGCCCCGTTCGTCGTCGCCGATTGACGTGAGCAGTGCTGTACTGATTCCGAGGCGTCCCAGCCCATAGGCGACGTTCGCCGGCGAGCCGCCTGGGTGCTCCACCGTCCCTTGCGAAGAGGCGACGACGTCAATCAGGGCTTCGCCGATAACAACGACGTCGGAGTGTGCTGCGGCCCCTGCGGGGCTGGGCGAGCTGGGCATGAGGAGGCCTTTCGTGGAGCCGTCCGCGGACCTTTGGCAGGTCCGCGGACGGGGTGCAGGACGGGTGTGGGTGGAAACAGGGCTGCCGCCGGAATCAGGCGGTGGCAGCGCCGGTCATAATGGCCACGGCGTCAGTCATGGTGTGTGATTCCGGCGTGATGGTAGCCGCGCACTTTCCGAGGCGCTGGATGTGGATCCTATCGGCCACATCGAACACATGCGGCATATTGTGGCTGATCAGGATCACTGGCAGCCCTCTGTCACGCAGGTCCCTGACGAGTTGGAGCACCTGGTTGGACTCGCGGACGCCGAGTGCCGCCGTCGGCTCATCCAACACAACTACCTTGGAGCCGAAGGCCGCAGCCCTGGCCACCGCAACAGCCTGGCGCTGACCGCCGGAAAGGTTCTCCACGGGCACAGTGACATCCTGCAGTGTGGAGATTCCCAAGCGGGTGAGCTCCTCTTTGGCCTTGCGCCGCATGCCCTTGGTGTCCAGCATCCGGAAGATCGTGCCCAGCGGACCGGGCAACCGTTCCTCCCGGCCCAGGAACAGGTTGGAAGCGACATCCAGCGCCGGTGATACGGCCAGGTTCTGGTACACCGTTTCGATCCCATGTGCACGGGCGTCCTGCGGGCGTTTGAAGTGGACAGGCTGACCGGAAACCGTCAGCTCGCCCGAATCCGGAATTTCGGCACCCGTAAGGCACTTGATGAGTGTCGATTTTCCCGCGCCGTTATCGCCAATGATGGCCAGGACTTCGCCGGGGTAGAGGTCCAGGCTTACGCCGTCCAGGCCCACTACCTTGCCGAAGGTCTTGACGAGGTTCCTTGCCTGCATGATTGGCTGGCGCACTTTGGTACCGGTGCTCTCGAGATCTGCGGCGGTCATGATTTCACCTTTCGGATCCACTGGTCGATGGACACAGCGACGATGATGAGGACGCCCACAGCCAGTGTCTGGTAGAGCACATCCAGCCCGGCGAGGGACAGGCCATTGCGGAAAACACCCACAATGAGTGCTCCGAGGAGCGATCCCCAGACGGAGCCGCGCCCGCCGAACAGGCTGGTTCCACCGATAACGACGGCGGTAATGGAGTCCAGGTTTAGGTCCACGCCGCCGTTGGGGCTGGCTGCGTTGGTGCGGCCGATCTGGATCCAGGCGCCGACGGCGAGAATGGCACCCGCTGCCAGGTAAACGCTCATGAGGACGCGGTTCACGGGGATACCGGCCAGGCGGGCGGCTTCCTTGTCGTCACCAACCGCATAGACGTGGCGGCCCCAGGCGGTCTTGCCAAGGATGAAGGCCATGGCCACGTAGAGGAGAAGCATCATCACCACACCGGTGGAAATCCGCACCGGGCCCACCGGGAAGGTGCTTCCCATCCAGGTCAACAGGTCAGGCATGCTGGAGCCGCGGACAGTTGAGCCACCGGAGTAGAGCAGCGTCAGCGCGATGAATATGTTCAGGGTTCCCAGCGTCACGATGAACGGCGGGAGCCGGAATCTGGTGACCAGGAAGCCGTTGAGAGCTCCTGCGCCCAGTCCCACCACGAGCCCTATCAGAAGGGCCAAGGGGGCTGGCATTCCACTGCCCACGGAGATTTGCGCAACCACCATTGAGGCGAGAATCATGACTGCTCCCACCGAGAGGTCGATTCCCGCGGTCAGGATAATCAGGGTCTGCGCGATGGCGAGTGTTCCCACCACCGAGACCTGCTGGGTGATCAGCGAGAGGTTCTCAACCCGGAGGAACCGGTCATTGAGAAGCCCGAAGACAACCACTGCAATGAGGAGGACAATTGCCGGGCTGAGGGCGGGGTAGCGGTGGAGGACGTTCCTGACCCGGCTGAGCGGGGTCTGGCGGTCCAGGAACTCCTCGGCCAGATCAGCGCTCCCGGTGGCGGGGGGTCCTGCGGTCTGCTGCTGTGTCATGCTTACTTGCCCCAGCAGATGTCGGCGGCAGCGGCGGTGGTGATGCTCTTGACGCCGTCGGCGGGCTTGTCCGTAACAAGTTCAACGCCGGTGTTGTAGAAGTCCAGGCCTTCCGAGTTGGCCGGCTTCTTGCCGGTCTTGGCGATCTCCACAATGGCTTTGACGCCGAGTTCTGCCATCTTCACCGGGTACTGCTGTGCTGTCGCGCCGATAACGCCGGACTTGACGTTGTTCACGCCGCTGCAACCGCCGTCGACCGAAACTACCAGCACGTCCTTTTCCTTGCCGGCTGACTTGAGCGCTTCGAAGGCGCCGGCCGCTGCAGGCTCGTTGATGGTGTAAACCACGTTGACGTTCGGGTTTTTGGCCAGCAGCGTCTCCATGGCTGTGCGGCCACCGTCTTCTGCACCCTGCGAAGCCTGGTTGCCGACGATCTCGTACTCGCCGCCCTTGCCTCCGGTGTACTTGCCGGTCTTGGCTTCGTCGCCATTCTTCTTCTTGTCTGCCGTGTCCACGCCGAGTCCGGTCAGGAAGCCCTGGTCACGGTTGTAGTCAACGGAGACAACCTTGTCGTCAAAGAGGTCGAGCAGTGCGATGGTGGCCTTCTTGCCGCCGAGCTGGACTGCCGTCCACTTGCCGATCAGCTCGCCGGCGGCGAAGTTGTCAGTGGCGAAGGTGATGTCTGCGGCATCTGCCGGGTCCGGCGGGGTGTCCAGGGCGATGACAAACAACCCTGCATCCTTGGCCTTCTTCAGCGCGTCGACAACGGAGGGGCCATTCGGGGTGATGAGGATGCCCTTGTCGCCCTTGGAGATGGCGTTTTCAATGGCCTGGATCTGGGTTTCCTCGTCGCCGTCGGCCTTGCCTGCTGCGAGCTTGAGGTCAACGCCTTCTGCTGCGGCTGCTTCTTTAGCGCCGTCCTGCATGGAGACGAAGAAGGGGTTGCTGGTGGTCTTAACGATCAGCGATACGCCGATCTTCTCAGAGCCGTCCGTGGAAGTGGCTGTTGAGCTCCCTCCGCAGGCACTGAGGCTAAGGGTGGCGAGCGTCAGGACGGCGCCTGCGGCGAGCGTACGAATGGCGGCGGATCGCGGAGCTTTGGAACTCAACATTGAATCTCCTGGGTTTGGGGCGTGTTGTTCAATGACAACGTTGTCAGCCATCATGTAATCAGGATCACAGGGTAGAGTCAAGGGAAAGTCGATGATGAAGGACGAGGTTGTGACAACGATGTCTAATCGTTACCAAGCTGAAGTGGGAAAGAGCCGGCCCACGATGAAGCATGTTGCGGCGCTTGCCGGGGTCGGAATAAAGACAGTCTCGCGCGTCATGAATAACGAGCCCGGCGTGTCCGAGGCAACCCGCTTGCGCGTCGTTGGTGCGTCCCAGCAGCTGAACTACCAGCTGGACATGACCGCCGGGAGCCTGCGCAGGTCAGGGCGGCAAACCCTTTCGGTGGGGCTGCTGCTTCCGAGCGTCTCCAACCCCTTCAGCAGTGAAATCCACCGGGCTATGGAGGATGCCTTGTCAGTGCGGGGCATTGCGGTGTTCGCTGCAAGCCTGGACGATGACCCGGAGCGCGAAAAAGCCCTGGTGGCGGCATTCCTTGGCAGGCGCGTGGACGGGTTGGTGCTGACACCCATCGCCCGGAGCCAGGCCTACGTCATTCCCGAACATTCCAGGGACCTGCCCACCGTCTTCATCGACCGCGAACCTGTTGGGCTCGAGGCCGACTCCGTGGTTACGGACAATGCTGCCGGAGCGGCGAAGGCAGCTGCCCATCTGATCAGCCGGGGGCACAGGAAACTTGCTTACCTCGGAGACCGGACAGACATCCAGACTGCACGCGAACGCCGTCGGGGATTTCTGGAGTCTCTGGCTTCGGCCGGTATCGCCGCTTCTGCTGTTCCAGTCCGCGAAGGCCTCCACGACGAAGAGTCCGCCCGGCAGGCAACCCGTGAGCTGCTTGCCTCTGAGGATCCCCCCACAGCCATCTTCTCGAGCCAGAACCTCGTCACTTTCGGCGCAATGCGCGGGCTGAAGGAAATGAACGCCAACAAGAGGATCGCATTGGTCGGGTTCGATGATTTTGCCCTGGCGGACATGATGGATCCCGGCACTACCGTGGTGGCACAGCACCCGGAACGGATCGGAAAACTGGCCGCCGAAAGAATTCTGGCCCGTATCGACGGCGACCAGTCGGCTCCCCAGACGTATGTAGTGCCTTCTGAACTCATTGTCCGGGGTTCCGGCGAACTCCCCCCTCCCGACTGACGGGCACTTGCGCCTTCCCGCCCCTAAGAACCTTGCCGCACCCTGCAATCTGCAACCTCAAAGGAGAACCTGATGACCAAGACCCTCTATGCCGAATTCACCGTCAAACCCGGAAGCGAAGTGCGGGTAGCGGAAATGATGCGTGAACTGACCCGGAAGGTCCGGGAGGAACCCGGCAACCAGCTCTTCCTGCCGTACACCAGGCAAACGAATCCACGTGAGTATTTCGTCTTTGAGGTCTATGCGGACGATGCAGCCTTTCAAGAACACATCACCGCAGACTACGGCGCGAAGTTCAACGGAGAACTCGCGGAGCATATCGAGGAGGACGGCTCTGTACTGACCTGGCTGGACGCTGTGAACTGATCTGACCTCTTTCTCTGTGCCGTCGAGCCAGTACTGCGTATCCGGCCTGAGTGCGTGGCGGCCACCCGGACATTGTTAGGGTGGATGGATGAAACGTTCCCTTGCCTTGCTGTCCATGATCCCGCTCATAGCCGTCGTTGTTGGCTGCAGCCAGGTAGAGGAAGCGGCCCAGAACGCTGCCAGCTCCGCGGTAACGGAAGTGGCCAACGCAGCTGCTGACCAGGTGAAGGGGCAGGTGTGCGCAGTCATCGAGGACGGACTTGTGAGCGTTGAGGACAAGAAGCTGCTGGTCGGTCTGGTCGGTGGAGCGGAGGCCGCCGGAGTGCCCGTTGAGATTACTGACCCCATGAAGCAGATCGCCGAGGCCGGCGAGGAAGTTCCAGCAGCCTCTGTCGCTGAACTGCAGAAGGCCTGCGCCGCCTAACGAAGACACCATGGAGGGGCCGGGATCCGCAAACACGGATCCCGGCCCCTCCGTCTGTGTCCGGTGGTGTCCAGCCCTTCGGTGAGTGAGCGGAAACCCGCTCCTTGTCCCCGGATGTTTTCCACGACGTCAAGGAAATGCCTGGTATGGCGTCCCAAGCGGTCGAGCTTCCAGACGGTCAGTATGTCACCGGGCTCCAACCTTTCCATGGCCTTGGAGAGTTGAGGGCGTTCGATGGTGGACCCGCTCACGCCATTGTTGGCAAACACTCTGGCCGCGCCGGCTGCCTTGAGTGCAGTTAGCTGCAGATCGAGGTTCTGTTCGGTGGTGGAAACTCTCGCGTACCCGATCACAACCATTGGCCGGCACCGTATTTTCTTAATCCCGATCATATTCAGTTGTGAGACTATCGGTTGTTAGACGGCATTTTGCGACAGTCAGTGTCTGTATCGCCAAGCGTTTTCTAGAAGCCGCGGGGGAGTGGCCATCTTGTCTCAATAATCGATCGTATTTGAGACGGACCTCACGGCTGGCGACCATGGTGGATGTCTTTACAAAATGCGTTTGTATTCTCGGTGGTTCCGGGTGCGAGACTTACGGGATGGAACTTCGCTATGACGAAGAGCCAGAATTCTCGAACCCCCACGAGGATGACATGCCCAGAAACCGGAATTGGTTTGGCTTTGAGAGCTTCCCGCTGTGGTCGCCAGCTACTCAGAAGGATTCATCGCCTCCGGACTACATCCGATTTGCCGGGTGCTGCTCGGGGAAGGCCGGCTGGTGGAACCTCTACATAGCTGGCATCGAACCAGGTCTGCCCTTTAGGGCGGTTCGGCCGCCCTCGAGTCCGCTGACGAGTAGTCACGTCATGATTCTGTTCCCGCGGTCTCCGATTCATAGGACAACGAAAACTTGACCGGCTTGGTCGGTGACGGTAACCGGAGCGCTACCACTAAACGCTAGTGAAATAGCACTCGGCAGGTAGCAAACCTCGACTTCGCCTGTCGAGAAAGCGGAAGAAAAAACCTGAAACACTTCGCCGGGATTAAGCACATAGTCATTTCCCCACGGCTCGAAATAGATGGCACACGGCTCATCAGCCAAACAGACCAAGCGGATGTTGGGCTCGGACGCATGCGAATTCTTTTTCATTAAATATCAGCCGCCGTTCAGTTTTCCAATGATGTCATTGAGCAGTTCAACACGGATTGGTGCAGTGGGACCACCCTTGCCAGCATCAGCGGCACCTTGATAAAAATTTCGCAAAGTGGTCGCGGACCCGAGACCAGCGTCGGGCCATTGCTTCCTATGCATAAGAACTTAGATCAAAGTTGCCCGATGGCCGCTGAGGACTTCGCGGGCTAGCTGGACGGCATCGTTAGACCACTCGGGTTCTCGCCCGGCCAAGGTTCGGCTAACGGGCACCAGGGGCGACATTTAGCGCCGCGAAAATGCCGCCACTTATCGCCGCGATTCACAAGCGTGCAGGATCGGACTGTGTCCGTGCACGAAAACGGCCGTTTTCGGACCTGTTTGGTTCAGCGCGAGGATCAGGCCACAGAGCCTGGGAATCCGGCGATCTTTTGTTGCCACCATCACGGTTGGATCAGCGGCTATGCGTGGTCCTGATTGGTGTATCCGAAAGTGGAAAGAGTGACGAGCTCACCGTTCAAGTCGACGCGCAGGATGCCGTCCTTGATGCTCAAGCCGATGTAACCGATCCCGTAGACCAAAAGGGCCTCGGCAGCGATACGCATCCAATAGTCCCTTTCGGCGTCATCCGCGAATTCGTATACCGGTATGCCTACATCCGTTCCCCGGCGGCTGTTTCCGAAGAACTGGAACTTCATGGTTGTGCGGGTCCCGGTGCCGTCGGGTTCATAGGCGGTCTCACGGACAATCTCAAAGGGAATCTCTATCTCCCCTTGAGCGACAACAAAAAGGCCGCCTGCTTGCCTGCCGATACCCCCAACATGCTGCAGATAGATTCCTCGTTCGTGGTCGACAACCCAGAGACCTGAATGCCTGGCCCATGGTTCCGCTTGTTCAACGGCAAACATACAACTCCCCCAATGCGACTATGGATGCGGCCCGAATATGAGCCGCAAAGCTTTCAACAGCAACGGGCGCGAGATAGCAGTGAAGGACATCTTTCCACCCCAACACGATTCCTATTTTGTGTAGCCGAAATCCCCGCGGGTTAAAAGCTCTCCGTTGAGCAGCACCCGAGCATAAGCAGGGTCAAGGTCGAAACCGTTGTAATTTGTTCCGAAAATAAGCAGAGCCTCCGCTACAACACGACGCCAGTGCCTCGCCTCTTCATCGCTGCTGAAATCGTAATTGGGCACATCCTTGTCGTCCTTGAGGTAGATACTCGTCCCGAAGGACACAATCTCGGAAATGAAGTACGGCTTGCCTGTTACGGCATCAACCAGGCCAACCTGCTCGGCAGTATGCAACGGGACGCGCATGGCGCCATGGCTAAGAACAAAAGCCCTTCCCGGCTCCCGGCCGGTCAGCCCCTCGAGCTGGAGCGAAATGTCCCGGTCACGGTCCAGCACCTGACGCTCGGGCGACCATCTGGGCTCACCCTCAGGCACAAAAATAGAAAACATGATTCCCCATATGCTTCATCTGACATCAATCAAACAATCCA
Source organism: Arthrobacter sp. Z5-13 (assembly GCF_056499105.1). Classification (NCBI taxonomy): domain Bacteria; kingdom Bacillati; phylum Actinomycetota; class Actinomycetes; order Micrococcales; family Micrococcaceae; genus Arthrobacter; species Arthrobacter sp. Z5-13. The sequence continues at coordinate 4,096,595 of NZ_CP096460.1, read as the reverse complement.
ACCCCGTACGGCAATCATGTCGTAAATGACTTAGGGACGCTGCATGCAGCACTTGCCCGAGTCTTCAAAACGACCGTCACCGGACACGCCGGTAGGCAAATCGGCCGGCACCGCAAAAACTGCTGCGCGCAAAATTGCCCGGTGAGGGTTCGGCTATCGGGCGCCAACAGTGCGCTGAGGGATCCTTCTCGGGCGTAGGTACTCAGTCGAATCTGACGAAGGCTCTGACCGATCCCGTTTACGGGCACCGAGGCGGCGCGTAACCCGACATAACGTGTCTCGTAACTTGGGCGCCTCGAATCCCTAGGGGTGTGCGATGGCGTGGCGCCGGCCTGTTCTGGTCCTGAGAAATTCGTGCCAGCGGTGGACAGTCGTGCGGTTTGCGGCCATGTACTGGTAAAGCTTCTCTCAGGAAGGCGACACCCTAATGAATGACCTCGATCTCGAAACACGAATCCGTGCGGCGGCACCGCACGTATCCAGTCCGCTGGGGCTGGCCGAGCACAGCACACGCATCCTGCAGGAAGCGCGCGCACGACGTGGGCGTGGGCTGCGCAAGTGGGCGGTGGGCGTGGCAGCTTCGGTCGTGATTGTTGGAGGCGGGACGGTCGCTGTCGCAGGCAATGGCCTGCACACGCCCTGGGGTTACACAGCCGACAACGTGTACCAGTTCCCTGGACCGAACGGTCAGACCTGTTTCGCCGGGCTGCAGGTGAAGCCAGACGGAGTCGCCGACGACGCAGCGGTTGTTATCGCCGCCCGTGAGATCGTCTCAGGGCTCGACCTCGACGCACTTGACACCTCGAAGTGGACGGCGTGGCTTGAGTCGGAGAATGACCGCACGTTCGGCGTCGGTACCCCAGGAGTCGTGCACCGCACTCCGGAAGAGATCGCCATGAAACTCACTCCTGAAGAGATCGCACAGGACGCGATGAACCGCACAGCCGCGGACCTTCTGTATGCCGAGCTGGAGGCCCGTGGGCTGCTCTCGGACGAGGAAGATTCCGTGATGCTGTTCAGCATGGCGCAGGGTTGCCGGTGACCAGCGGACGGGAGGCGGCGACGTCGATCGACGAACTCGTCCGAGACAATGTGGAAGATCTGCTGCGCTACTTCCAGCGGCGCCTTCTGAACGACTCCGATGCGGCGGAGGCGCTCGGTGAGTTGCTGCTCACCGCCTGGAAGTTACGCCGAAGAGTGCCGACGGACCCGACCCAGGGGCGGATGTGGTTGTTCGTTACCGCGCATAACGTATTGCGGGATTCCCGTCGCACGTTGGCACGTCGTTCTGCAGCGGTTGAGCGGCTGGTCAATGATACGCGGCTCTTGAACGGGCCCACATGGGATGACACGGCGATCGAGCTGCGGGACGCACTCGACCGACTGCCGGACGAGGATGCCGAGCTCGTCCGACTCACCTACTGGGATGGCTTAGCGTCTCACGAGGCAGCAGCCGTTCTGGGCATCAACGCGTCGACAGCCCGCTCACGGTTATCACGGGCGAAGCAGCAGTTGCGCGTAGCGCTGGAAGAGATCGATTGCGAAAGAGAAAGCTCCACCCGCGTACAAGCTGCGCCCATCTGAGCTCACCTTGCCGCGGACCGAACCCATTCCCGTAGTCCAAGTGCGCAGAGAAGCGATCTCAAAATAAAGAACCGTTCTAGGCTTCCGCTTACGAGGACTGAGAGATCCTGCTTCGACCCTTTGTACCGTGCCTTCGCTCACCCCTCGTCTCATCGAGATTAAGTGTCTCGAAACCTCTGCGCCTCGAAACACTAGAGATTCAAGACAGCCGACGCGCAGTGGTGCGACAAAGAGCGATCACAAAACGCCGCCATTTATCGGCAAACCCCACACCTTCATCGTATCCAGCCTCGATTGTGCCCGCAGAGGGTTCCGGCTTACGGGCACCCGCGGGGAGCGATAACGCGCACACCAATGTCTGAAGCCGTACCGAAAGTTGTCTCGGTGACGGGGGATTGCGGCGGCAGATTTGGGACAACTTACGGGACAGTCACATTACGCATCCCTTGGATCCCCGTACCGGTGGGGGAGCGTCCCACCGAATCTGCGTGTCCCGCTACCAAGGAATTGGAACACTACTGCCTGGGGTCACTGAGACGGTTTCTTGCCTGCGCGAGCAGGGAGTCGTAGTTGGTCAGGAGCGGAGCAACCAGCACTGATTCTAGAGAGCTCTGAATGTCACACAAGACGCGTTGCTCGGCATGGCTAGCGAAATCAACGTCCTTGAGGTCGTTGAAGCGACTTAGCCAGTCGAACAGCACCAAGGCCTCCTCTTCGCTAAGTTCGATTCTGACTGGTCCGGACTCGATCATTTCCCATCCTTTCGGCGTCGGCGGCATTCCTGGCGTTCACTTCTACCGCACAATGATGTCGCTGAGGTAAAACATCACGCCAATCCTGTATCTCCCGCTCTCGTCCGCCAAATTTTGGGAGTAGCGGTGGCCGAGAGGAAGCTCGCCCTGTTCTTCTCCCGCTCTGGATACTCCGATGCGTCGGTCCAGTTTGCTGAGCAGACCGGGGTGGCTTTATTCGCTTATAACTAACCTGAGTGCCTCAAATCCCTAGAGATTCAAGACAGCCGACGCGCGTGGTACGACAAAGAGCGATCACAAAACGCCGCCATTTATTAGCAAACTCCACACATGGGGGAGTGTCCCACTGCCGGTGTCCCATATCCAAGGAAGTGGGACATCTACCCTTCGCGGCGCTGGGAGGTGCATGTGCGTCCCTTGGTAAGCAACGTCTTGAGCGTTTGCTGGGTAGAAATCGACGAGTCCTTGAGCCCGGACCATAAGAATCTCTTTAGCGGGACTCAGCTCGCGTGACAGGTCGCAGCACTAAACATTTCAGGAAGTATTGCTTGGCGGGGGTCCCACCAGGCATTGAAAGCGAAGGCTAACTCATGCCGTCCGTCTTGCAGCCCACCAGGCCTGTGGCCGTAAAAACCCCCAAAACTCTGGGCATCGGCTTCGTCACGCTCCTATTCACCGCTGTCGCGGTTTTAACCGGCTGCTCCCAGGCGACCCCGCTGACTGAAGAGGTCTCCCAGTCGCCATCTGTGGTCGCCACGTCCTCGTCGCGACCTTCCACTCCAGCATTCACACCGCCACCTTCTACCCCGAGGTTCACGGCGCCAGTTCCAGCCGTGACGTCGACAGCAAAGGTCGCGCCATCTAGGAAGGCCCCTCCTGCCACGTTCGCGGAAGCAATCGAGCGAGGTAAGGGTCCATTCACGGACATGATTGATGCTGCCAGCGGCTTGAGCAAGCTGATGCTGTTCGCAAGGGACGAGTTGCGTCCTCTCATGCATCAAGAGGGGTGGGGGGAACTCGATCTGCTGTACATAAATCTGAGCCTCGACATCCTCAACGACAGGGTTACGCTTCCGGAAGCACAGGACCGTATCGCGGAATATGCCCGAAGAGTCGAAGTCGAAGCAAAGACCCTGAACTTGCTTTAGGCAGGCGCGGACCCGGGCATGTGGAATGGAATCAGTGGATGTGTCCCAGTTCCAAGGAAGTGGGACGGACGGGAACCGGGAACACGCCAGAAGGTCCAGATGATCAAGAGGGCGATACCAAGTTGTCTTGTGGGGCTGGGGATTCCACGTGCTGAATCAACTCGCCCGCCCAACGCGTACTCTCCGAAGCCAGCAGGACATTGCTCACTTGACGAGGACTGTATGGAAAGGCAATTCGCCGTGTCCCCATTCATATCCCCGGCCCACAGACGTTGACCAGCGCTGCCCAAGTCTCCCTATTACCCGCATGTACGTCTCAAGTTCTTCCGATTCCTTGGACAAGACTTCGGATCCTTGGGAGATTATGGTCAGGTAGCTCCGCGCGGGAAGCCAACCCAGATCGTACAAGCACTCGTAAAAGCCGCCCAGTTCCAGCCGAAATAGCCCGGGAAGGCAAACGCCTGAGCGTACTCGCCAAAGAGCCCATCCAAGGTCCGCATCCTGTTACCAGCGAGTTCGATGACGAGGACGTCAGCCTTGGATGCTGCGTTGCGGATAACACTGGCCTCACGTTTAGTCGCTTGGTGCACACGGGGGCCCAAGAGGCTTGTTACCAATTCAAAAGTTGTCATTGCCGCCACCTAACAAAACCGCCAAGGCCTGAACATCGATTTCCTTCCACCGGGCTCGTATGCACGATCGAGCAAGGTCCGCATAGTGAGGACTTCGCCTGAAGCAAGCGCTCGGGAGGTCATTTCGAAATCCTACTGTTGTCGTGCCGGACCTTCAGCGGCGGCGAGACCAATCGGACGCCTCCTTTCCAAGGAACTGGGACAGGTCAGGGACCGGCTAAGGAAGGTTCATCTTGAGCGCCGGGGCGTCGCCAACTTAAGCCAGTCCCAAATTCGGGCAGTCAGGCTTCTTCGATGGGGCAGGACGGTTAGGTTGTTTGCATTGATAGGAAGCTCCAACCATTGGGACGGCTCTCCTGCTAGAAAGGCTTCCGCTTCGGAGATGACGGCGCGGTCGATGTCTTCTGTCGTGAAATTCAACAGCTCCTCGTCGTAAAGCCAACCAAGGTGCACGAAGGGCTGTGCGAACTCCTCAGATTCTGGCCCGATGTAGGTGGTGGCCCAGAAAGTGAGCGCCCCGGGATTGAGACGCCCTGCAATCGTCCGGCGTGCCAAAACCCGGAAGGCAACTGATCCGGTGGGATCCGGTGAATAAGTGATGCCCAGCTCCGCGCAGGTCTGGGCGACCAGTTCGGAGAGAACGGACCGGGACTCGCTCCCCGGAACGCCGGCCAACTCACGCAAGGTAGGGGAATCAACGCCACCAACGAGTGCATCCACGGCGGCATCGACGATTTCCTGCCCCCGGCCATTGGGATTGAAACTCCATAGAGCAATGGCATCGGCCAGTTCCTCGATGGCTGCATTCTCGGAACGGGTCATCAGTTTTCTGCACTTTCAGGCCGGTGATGTCGACAGAATGATTTGGGGAGTGGGGGAGGCGCCTAACCCGTGGCCCGAACTACGGTACATCAACCACTCAGTCAACAAATCCTGACGCGGGCATCTGCAATGTCAACCATCGGGACGTGTTCCAGTTCCAAGGAAGTGGGACACCGTATCGTGAAGGGTGCTCGAATTGGGCATGATGGCGGCTAAGGAATGTGGCGCTTGAGTTATTGGAGGTTTCGATGGGACCAGAAGAAGCCGTAGGGCTTGCCATCGAACTTGCTGAAGAAGGACTGGATGCAGGGGAGATGCCAATCGGAGCTCTTGTGCTGGTCGGGGATCGGGTAGTGGCCAAAGCCTATACCCAGGAGCAAGTCCTGGGCCGACGGGTGGTCCACGCTGATCTTATGGCGATGTTGGAAGCGGATCAGCATATTGGGCTTACCCGCTCGTCACTGCCCCTGACATTGGTGGTTAATCTCGGACCCTGCCTGATGTGCATGGGAGCCGCCATCACCTTAGGAATCGACCGTGTCTGGTTCGGCTTGGAGTCTCCCAACGACGGCGCGGTAGCGCTGCTGGACCAGTGGCGGCCCCCCCGTGGAACAACCATTCTTCCGCAGACCGAATGAGATAGTCGGTGGTATCCACCGGGCTGTAGTTCGAGACCAATTTGCCCGTTACTCGCGATCGTCAGGGCCGGCAGGGATGCGTGAATGGGCCCGGGGGCTGTCGCTGTCTCCAGCAACCTAATCGCATTCCAGGACCGCAGTTCAGCCGATTTACCGGCCATTCTCCGCCAGCGCTTCTAGCGCAGCTAGGGCGCTTGATCAACGACCCGTCAACGAAGGCTTCCGCTCCCATCTGGGTGTCTTTCCGGTGAGCCTCTTGGAGGTGAGGTGCCAGGAGTGGCAGTGCTGGCACGGGTAGGCGCGGACGGGCTGCTTACCTAGCTTCCCGGCAGCATGGATCGACTCCAGGGCACGCAAGGCCAGATACTGGGAGGGATACGGGTTCTTCTGACAGCTCATCGCGGGGTCCTTCGTTCGGTTGACCGAACGGTTCACACCCGCCTACAGTCGCCATCTTCATAGCGGTCTTGCTGGAATGATCATGCCATATGCTGCCGAGCTTTTGCAGGAGCTACTGGGGCTCTGATTCTCCCTGCTCTTTGAGCTTTCCTGCGGGGACGGGTTCGGCCGCGTGCCCAAGATCCAGGATTCTTCTCTCCCCAGGACGTCCACAGATGCCGGGGCGCCACAGCAACCCCCCAAGGAACCTTCTGTGTCAGCTTTGCCCGGAAACGGCACGGCGAGTCCCGGAATCCGGAAGTGACCCAATTCCAAGGAAATGGGACACCAGTTCGCCGGAGGTGCGAACTGGTGAGCGTTGGGTCTTTCTTATATGCGAGAGCCTCCGAAGCTTCTTCCTCTGCTCGCGGCGGTGTTGGCGAGCAGCTCTTTGGACGTGATTCCTTCCACGAACCAGTACATATCCAGTGCACCAAGGGGCCCGGGACCGCCGCTCATGATCGATTGGGGTGTCTCTCCTGGACGGGGTGCCGGCAATCGCAGTCCATCGGGGCTCGGATCGAAGGTCTGGGAACGGTGATAGGACGTTGCTGTCAGCCACATCCCCGACCCGTTTCGTAGGGGCTCAATGCGGGAATTGTCACGGTCAGAATCCTCGGCATCCGGCCAAAACGGCTCACCATAGGCAACGACGATGTCCACATCCCAGGCGCTGTTGGGCTTTAGGGGCGTACCGAGTATTTTCCCATCCCGACCAGAGCCCAACTTCGGGGCAGCCGCTCGGGTCAGTGCCGCTTGCCGGAACCGAGTACGTTGGAGGTCCCAATTCCAGCGCAAGCGAGCAACCTGATATGCATGCTCGGCCACCTGCACCCCGTTAAACCTATGCCCCAGTCCGAGCTCATGTTCTATGAAGCTCCCCTCAATCCGAGCCTTCTTGACGGCCTGCCTATCGCTTTTGATATGGAATCGGTGGCCCTCGAAGGCTTCGTTGGGCCCGTGCATAGAGAGGTGGAACCCACCGCCGTGCTTCCCCTCGAAGTCGAGATAGAAGTCCGTCTTCTTGGCGGTGATCTTCCAAATGTTGCCCCGAAGATAGTTATCGTCAGCGCTCAAGGCTATGAAGATCTCGCGTTTGCTCACGACTTGATCTTAATCGCGTCCTGGGCAACCTACACCATCGCCGCAGCAGAGGAACAACGCGCACGCGAACTGCAGGAGCGCCTCGATGCCCAGCGTGCAGCAGCCCGAGTGCAGCTGGCACCGGTAGGTCGGAAGGACTGGTGGGAGAAAGCCACCCCCGAAATGATCGAAAGCGCCCACCAGACAGCCACAGCATGGAAGGCATACGACCCCGAAGCCGCACAGGCGTCGGAGCAGGTCCGCGAGCAGATTCACGGCCGGTACGGCATAGACGTAAACGACACGGGCGCCAGCGAGGGATCAGTCTCGGCAGCCCATGCCCGCGCACAGCAGGCGCGCTCCGATGCCGAAAGTGAACGGGACAAAGCCTCAGCGGTACGGGCAGATGAAGCTGTTACCGTCGCTGCCGTTGCCGGAGCCAACAGGCAGGACAGTGCTGCTCAAAAGACGCAGGCGGATCCGGCCTATGACTCATCTGAGCGGCGCCAGCAACTGGCCGAAAGTCTCGACGGCAAGGGAGATCGGGAAGCCGTTAGCTCCCTGCTCTTGGCGGACAAACACCAGGGGACGCCAGCGCCAGCCGCCGTAGCCCACAGACCCTCCATTACCAAGACATCAAAGATGGCAAAGCAGGGTGGCAAGGGCACAATGCTAGAACGCGGCGGTTTGGAGCGTTAGTGCCCATTAAGTCGTAACAACGGTCCAACCATCCATGCTGATTTTGGTTCAGTGAAGGAAATCAAGTCGAGCAACACCGCTGCCGGACAAACCTCACGACCGTTCTAGGCCGAGCCGAGCGGAACGCCCGTCTCTGAGACGCAGCAGGGGAGAGGGGCGGGGGACGCGTGTGGCCCGGTAAGCCATCATCAGTCGTGCAGTGCAGGCCCGCCTGCGTACATCCACCGCGCAGCCCAGGCTCCTTCCACGTTGAAAATCGACTAAGCGAGAACATCAGAAGGCAATACGGATCCCTGATGAGGTCAAAAGCGAGTGGGTCGCACCTCCGAAGTAGGGCATACTCGAAAGGCATGCACCCGAGGGCGCGTTACGAACTTACGCCACCTTCCGGCATGTCAACGGAAATAAATTTTGGTGGCACCCGCTTACTGAGCCAAACAAGGTCATTGGCGCGGTAAAATTCAACTCCAGCCTCGCTGGCAGATGCTGCCGCGATCCTGAGAATTGCCGGGCTCCCGGCCTTCCTTTTTCCCACCAATACCGCCGTTTCTATATCCTTTGACATGTGCACGTATTGGCGCCCCATTGGGAGCAGGCCGTCGGTCAGTATGGTTTCTACACTCAATGGCGAGGTGCCATGGTACAGCATGGTTGGGGGGTGGGCGCTGGATACGGAGACCATTTGAGGAAGACTGTGGCCATACAAAGCTCGGATATTCTCACCATGGATCTCGTGACGAGGTTTGTTGGATTTTTCAATCATCGTTTTCAGGTCGGAGATTTTCAGGTCAGACCAGAGAGGGGTCTCGGTTCGAAGGGCAGATATTAGGTCCTCTAACCGAACCCAGCCTTCTTTATCAAGCTCAAGCTCATAGAGCCAGGGCTCATGACGAAGCGCGTGTGAAACTGCTTTGCTGAGCTTTTCAAGATTGACCACTTTGGTCCTCCACAATTCTTAGGTCCGCTTGATTTCAGCCCGCCCGTTGTGGAAAAGGGCATGAAAGAACCAGAGGAATCTGGATGGGACCAAAAGGTTATCTAAAGTCAAGCATGTCGTCGATGGCGACGTGCAGCCATGTCGAGAAATCCGCATACTCCCCGCGCCTCTCCCAACCTGGAGAGGCGAAGTCGTGGACGATCGATACCTGTCCCGTTTCCAGGTCCCAACATGCAACGTCATCATTGTCTTCCCGGCGCGCGAAGGGAACCAACCTTCGCTGCGGATATCGTTCCTTCAGCCCAGCGTAGCGGGTCCGAAGATTCTCTCCTGTTATGACCCACCACGGTTCCAGAGTCAGCAGGTCAAGTTCGATAAGCCGAAGGAACTCCGGCGGATAGTCAAAGCCCGGCGGTAGTTCTCCTCTTGCCAACAGCCCATTATCCATCAGTTTCCCGTCCATCCTGTGACTGATGATCCCGAAGGATATTTGCTCCTATAGGTGGAGCCTTGCTTTCCGATCCGTAGCCTCACAGCGTCTCCCCAAGTCTCCGGGATCCCCTTCCTTGTCGTCAGTCTATTGGCTTGTATGGGCGACAGTTGTTCATCGAAACCCCTTATATTGGCTCGCACATTAATTCCTGCTCGGTGGGCCGCTAAGAGCCGTGTGTTGTCGACTGTGGTCAACCCACCATCAGGCATCCTCACAGCGTCGATTGCATTCCCACGCCAACCTTTGGCTTTCATGCTGTCTATGATTTCCGCAGCATCATTGACAGAGGTCTGGCTGAACCGGATCGATGAAGGTGGAACAGAAGCAGCAGGTGGCATGCTGGCATGGGCCAAGGCGCTTTGTCCAAGACTCTTGCTATATTCCGCGCTTCTGACGGCGGCTTGTCGGGCCGCTGCGATGAGGCGGGGTGCCGAGTTGGCCGCGGCGCTGGCGGCATTTCTACTACTCGAGGTAGCGTTGCTTATCCACTTTCCAAGGTATGGGGCCGCTTTGCTGGCGACAGCTCCGGCTGCGCCGCCAAGGACTCCGCCGAAGGCTCCCCATGCTGCGGCTTGGCCCATTCCGGACCAGTATTCTTGCTGGCTTGGTGCGGATTTATTCCCTACTGCAACGTCCACGGCATTGCCTGCGGCGTATCCGGCGGCGGCGCTTACGGCGCCAATTCCGGCAGCTACGGCTAGTCCGCATACAACGGTGGCGACGCATGCGGAGGCCGCTGTGACCACTACTGCCGTCACCACAACGGTAACGACGACCGCGACTGCCACGTTGGCGATGGTTCCGGCGTTGTCGTGAACCCATTTACCGATGTCGCCCCACATGTCGAGCCCGGATGGGTCCGAGTAGTTGATGGGGTCATTGCCTGAGTAGGCATATGGTGTGAATGCGGCGGGCTTGTCCGTGTGGAGTATGGGGTCCGGGGCGGTGAATGCGCCAAGAACGGGGTCAAGGTCTCTTGCCCCGAGGTGGGTGAGGCTGCTTACAGTGTCTGCCAGTCCAGCTATGTAGCCGTTGACAGAACCGAACCCCGCGGGGTTGGCTGCATTGGAACCGACGCCTGTTGCGGCTGCTGGCGCCACTGAGTATGCTCCCGAGCCGGTGGCATTCTGGGTGGGTCCTCGGGCCAGTCCGGAGGGGTCGACGAACCGGGTGATGGCGGTGGCCAGGGTTGTCCCGTTGGTTGGCTGAACCACCGTCTGGGCTGTGTCGACGCTGTCACTGATAAGGAACATGAGTTTCACGGAACCGCCTGCCGCGGTGCGCTGGGCGACGGTCTTTCCCGCAAAGGTGTATGTGCAGGTCGCTGTCTTCACTCCGCTAGGGGTTGCGTGGGCGGTACGAGAGCCTACGGTCACGGTGGTTCCGCTTCCGTCGATGAGCCCGACGAGGTTTCCTCCGGCGTCGTAATAGCGGGTTCCGGTGCTTCCGGCTGTTCCCGCTCCGGGGGCGGGCGGGGTGCCTGCCCCAGCGGACGGGTTCGGGTTTGCCGGCAGTGTCGAAGGTCCGGTGGTGCTGGAGATCAGCCCATCGAGAGTGTAGTTGATGGTTTGTCCTGCGCGGCCGGACATGCGACCGGCCACGTCCCAAGTGAACGTGGAGGTTGTGGCCGGGCCGGATGCAGGGGTTGAGGTAAGGCTTTGGAGTCGGTGCGGTCCGGGCTGGCCGGCTCCCGGGTAGGTATAGCTTTCGGTGGTGGCCAGGGCGCCTGCGGCGTCGAATCTCTTGACCTGCGACCGGTCGCCCGAGGGTGTGTAGGCATAGGTCTGGGCGTAAGGTGCCAGTCCGCCGAGCCCGCTGACTGAGGTTGATGACGGGGAAGGGGCGTTGGCGCAGTTTTTCGTTGCGGGGGTCCAGACAGCTGCGAGGCGGGAGGCATAGTCGTAGTCGTAGCACTGGTAGTCCGCGGGGGTTCCTGGCCGGTTTCCGTAGGAGAGTTCACGGGCCGTGAGCTTCCCCGAGGGCGTGTAAGTGTAGGTGGTCGTGCCCAGGTCGGCGACGACACCCTTGGCCCTGTTGGTCGCCCACTGCTTAGCCATGCGTCCTGTGGTGGCGTCCCAGGAGAAGTACTGCTGGTTAAGCCCGGTTGTGTTGACCGTGGTGCTGTTGAAGTTCCGGTCGTACTGCTGGAACGTCGCGATGTCGTTCAGGTGGCTGTATTCGGTGGCGCCTGCGATGGTGTCGGCGTTCTGGTTCGCTATCGATGAGGGGTTTTCGAAGGAGTCATAGCCGAAGTAGAGAGTCTCTGCAGGCAGTCCTCCGATGGCGGGGCTGACCTGGGCTTTGAGATTGCCGGTGCTCGTGTAGGTCCTGGTGGTGGTGTAGTTTCCGGCGTAACCGGTGATTGATGCGGGAAGGGTGAGGGTTGTGGTTCTGGGAAGGTATGCCGCGTTGTATCCGGAAACGGCAGTTGTGACTGCCTGGTCGTAGTTGGGTCCGTTGTACCTGGTGGCGCTGCTGAGTTGCCCCTTCTTCTCCCCGTCATAGGTGATCGTCTGCAACGTCTTGGCTGTGCCGCCGGTCGGTGTGACTGTGGTGGCAGTTTTTCGGTCAAGGACGTCGAAGGTGCTGGTGGTTACGGTGCCCAAGGCGTCTGTGCTGGTGGCGGCCCGACCTGTTGAGTCGTAGGCGGTGGATAGTGTCCCGGTGTCGGGGTCGGTCGCGGAGATCTGTCGGCCGGCGGGGTCGAAGGACCAGGTCCATTGGTTGGCAGCCGTGTCGGTCATCGAGGTCATCTGCCCGAGGGCGTTGTACCCGTAGCTGGTGGTGTCCGGGGTTCCCGTGGCGGTGGTGCCCTTATAAAGCAGGCGGGTGGTGACGTTGCCTTCGGTGTTGACGATGGTCCGGGTTGCCGGTTCGTTGCCGGGTCCCGTGGTGGTGGTGGTGTCGGCGCCGGTGTAGTTGATCTGGGTGGCCCAGAGTTGTTGGTTGTCCATGGCAAGGGCGGTGACGGTGGTGATGCGGCCTGCACCGTCGTAGTCGTACTGGCTTGAGGACGGGACTGCCACGTTTGGGACCATGAGGGTTCCGCCGGGTTCGGCGTAGTAGTAGTAGTCGTTGTTGACGAGCCTCTTGGCCCCGTGGGTGTTGTAATACGTGTCGGTGGCGATCGTGCCCCCGCCGGGTGAATGTTTTTGGGTTTGGCGTATCCTCCCGAGGCCGTCGTAGATGTCGTAGCTGCTCATCGCTTCACCGGTGCCGTTGATGCTGGTGTGAACAATCCATGAGGGCGCGGTCTGGGAGATGGTGTAGCCGATGGCCTCGGTTGGGACGGCGTTGGTCGCCTGGGGACGCATGGGGTCCCACACCCCGGTGATGCGGCCGGAGGCGTCGTACTGGTAGCTGGTGACGTTGCCGTTCTCGTCTGTGCTGGTGGTCTTTTGTCCCCGGACAGTGTCGAAGGTAGTACTGGTCGTCCAGCCCAGTGGGTTGGTGGCGGTAGCTGATGTCGGCAGCCCTGAAGAGGGCGTATAGGCCACGGAAGTGGTCCGTGCGGTGCCGGTTGAGCTGTCGGTGGAGGTAACCGGCCGGCCGAGGGCGTCATAGGCAGTGGTGGATCCGGTCTGCCAGGTACTGACGGCAGTACCCGAAACAGCGGCGGCGACATCTGTCCGGGTGGTGTTACCCATGCTGGGGACTTGGTACCCGGCGGAGCCGGGAACAGCCGAGGCGGACGCGTCGTACAGGGTCCGGGTGGCCTGGATGATGTTCCCCCCGGGAGCGCCGTTGCTGGTGCAAGGCCCGGCATAAGTGCTCGTCGTGGCAGGCAGCGCCAAAAGGTTGGCTGCGGTGTTGTCAGCGTAGGCAGTTACCGTGCAAGTACCCGCTGATCCACCGGTTTCTCCGGTGTCGGAGACAGAGGTGATCCGGCCGAGTCCGTCGAAATGGTTCGTGGTGGTCGTTGTCTTGGATCCACCGGTGGCGCTGCTGGCCAGGATTTTCTTTTGCGACTGGGTCCCGATGTGACGGGATTGCGCTGCAACTGTCCCGGCACTGCCTGTCGCAGTTGGGGCAGAGGACCAGGGTGTTGTGATGGCGCTGGTCAGACGCGGCCCGGTTTCGCCAAGGAATTTTTCTGTTTCCACGGCAGAACCGGCCAACCAAGGGGAATCCGTAATAGTAGTGGCGTCCGAGAGGGTCACAGCTGAAGCGATTGTCCCGCCGCTGCCGTTGGACGGTGTCCCGTGGAGGCCACGGAGATACGTCGTAACGGCTGACGGGTTTTGGCCTGAAAGGCCGTTTCCCGAGATGGTTTTGACCTTGGCCCAGCCCGCATTAACTGACCAAGTGAGCTGCGATCCTCCCGCCCCTGCCACATATTTTGGCCCGGCGTACTTCCAGGCAGGGGTTCCCTGGTACTCGTACCGGCTGATCATGTCCGGGCTTCCGGAGCCGCCTGGCCCCGCGCTGGTGGATACCGAAGCGACCGGGTAGATGTGGAAGTAGTCCATCCTGGCAGGCTGGGCGATGGGGGTTGTTGGTGCCCACCACTGCGGGAAGCACCGCTTGGTGTTGGTTTCAGGGGATGCCGGGAGATTGCTGGGTGAACATTCGGGTGCCTGGTAAGTGACGGCGATGGAGGCGCCCGTAACGGTCTTGATCGAGGCGATCCGGTAGCGGTCCAAGGGAGCAAGTCCGTCCACGACCCAGACACGGTTCTGCAGTGTCTGGCCGCCGAACACTACCGGTGGGTCCGAGATGGTTCCGCCGACGCCTGTGGCGGTGTTGGCTCCCTTATGGTCTATGGAACCAAGCCAGAGGGCAGGCTTGGTCAGGTCGCCAGGGTCGGGCATGGAGTGGTGGAGTGTCCAGACGTCGGCGTCTTGGTAGGCGGTTGGGCCGGTTGCCGTACGGGTGGTGACCGTGAGCAGGCGCTGGTCTGTGTAGAAGGTCGGTGAATATACCGTGCAGGTTCCGGTGGGCTGGCAGGCGAGGCCGGAGGGGATGTCGTTGCCTACCGAGCAATCGACCCCGGTGCAGCGCCCCGTATATCCCATTTCGACGCGCAGGGGAGCGGGGCTGTCCAGTTCGCTGCCGGTCCGCATGCCGTAGTCGATGCGGGCAGGCCGGCTGGCACGCACATAGCTGAGCCTTGCACCTGTTCCTGCCTGGGCTGAGTAGCTGTTGGTGTCCTGTGTGTAGTAGATGGCCTGGGAGTTTCCGTGGACATCGAGGACGTAGTCCAGGTTCCAGGCGTAGGCCTGCTGACACAGGGATGCGGCGAATGACCCGGCGGCGCAGGGCTGGGATTCGTTCGCGGCCCCCACGGGAACAGTGTCGGTGGAGTTGGTGCTGACCTTGCCCGCGGCCCAGCCGGGAAGATGGTTCCTTCCGAAGAAGTACTGTGTCCCGTTGGTGTCGGTGAGTTTCCAGTAGCCGCCGTCGAAGGTGCCGTTGGCTCCGGCTGCAGTGAGGTATTCGATGCGGGTGTTGTCATCATTTTGCAGCCGGAACGTCCCGGTGGCTGCGTCCTTGATGACAGCCCCGGAGCGACCTCCGAAGGAAATACTGAACTGCTGACCAGCGGGGGACCCGCAGAGGTCATAGGAGTTGGGAACTCCCTGGTCCATGCAGGAGCTGAATCTCTGGCTGATGGAGCCCATACCGGCCAGGGACCAGCCGTCGCCGACGACGGATGCCTGGTTATTGGTAGCACTGGTCAGCCCGTCGATGGAGGACGAGTCATAGGCCAACGCCAGAGAGGGTGTTGGCCCGGCGGGTGCTTCTCTTGTGCTGAACGGGTAGCTCCAGGTGAACGCACCGGTCTGGCCCGTGACGCCCCACGCCCCGGAGGATGCCCCGGGCAGTCCGGTGAAGTCCCCGGCTCCCTTATCGTTGGCCGGAACCGGAGCCATAGGCGCGCCACCGAAGACGGCCTTCTTGATAGTCAGGCCGTTTTTGGTGTCGGATGCGCTGGCGGGTTCTCCCGCAATGATGGCTGGGCTTGTGCCCTCCACCGTTCCTTGGGTCCTTGCGGGGTCTTCACCGTTCAGGAAAGGGCGGGGGGCTGTTGGTGTGGTGTCTACGGACCATGGGCTGACGTCGACGGAAGTGACGGTGTCCATCTTCGCCGGTGTCCAGTCCTGTCCGCTGCCCGCGACGAGCGCGAACAGGCCCGCGCCGGTCACGGCTACGGCTGCGCTGACAGCAAGGACCAGTGTCCTGTATCCGGTGATGGCCGGTGAGAATACCTTGTTCATTTCAGAACCCCTGTCGTGCCGTTGAAGCTGATTTGTGCCAGACCGAATTGTTCTGGGGTGAGGACCGCCTGGGTCATGACGGGGTTCAGGATCTGGCCGGTGAACTGGCCGGAGCCGCCTGCTGCGGCGGTGCCCAGCAGTACTGGCTGCGTTGCCGGGGCAGCTATATGTGCTGCCGCTGATGTGGCGGTTGTCCAGGTTCCGGTGTATCCGTTGTTGGTTTTGGTGATGCGGAGCTGCCGGTTAATCCTGTCGTAGACAGCTGAGATGAAGGACCAGGTATTTGCCGTCAGCGCCGGGACACGTTGAACTGATTCCTGGCCAGCACCGTTGGTCCCGGTCCAGGTATCGAACTGGGCTTTCCCGCTAGTATTCAGTCGCAGTGCCCCTCCCGGTGACCCTGTTCCGGCCATCTGGGTGATCAGAGACTGGACTCCGGAGCTGACTGGTGTGGTGGGGCAGAACCAGCCCGACACGCTGAAGCTTTGCGAGGTATCGACGGCACGGGAAACAGTGCTGGCATACTGGCCTGGTGCGCTGAGCTGCAGGACTGTGCTCCGTTCAAGCGCATCAGAGTCGGCGGGCAGTCCGCCCTGGCATGATGTGGCTACCGGGATCTGGTTGCTGGTTTCTATCTCCACCCATGACGCCCCGCCCTGGGTGGTAACCGGGAGTATCTCTGACGGATCAGGAGCAGTGCTGCCCATGCTGAACTCATAGGTGACCGGGGTGCTGTTGACTTGCTGGTTGACGTTTCCTGCCTGGTCGAAGGACCAGACGGTCAGCCAGCTACTTGATCTTACGGCTCCGATAGTGATCGGTGTCGTTCGTCCGCCTGAAGGGCAGATGACGATGTACTCCCCGAACCGGGCATCACAGCTGACCTCGCCAGGGAACGTTGGCGTCTCACCGGCTCCGGTTACCGCGTAGACAAAGCCTTTGGCGGGGTAGGGTCCGTTGTTGTTGAGGGTGAAGGTGTATGGGGTGGCGCCGACCACGCCGGCAGCATCCGTGTGGCTGGCGTCAAAGGCTGCGGGGGCTGCGATGGTCGGCGGTGCGGGGGCTGTCGTGTCGACCTTGAAGCTGAAATGCATCACCCCTGAGCCGACTCCTTGTTGGTCAACGGCGTACGCTTCGAGCACGTAGTCCCCGTCAGCGAGGACTCCGCCCTGCCAGGAGGGGTACCCGCCCCAGGCGTCCACGGGGAGCCCGTTAGGTGTTGTGAACAATGCCTGTCCTGAGGTGTTGCGGACGGTCATCCACACGTTGATGGCACCGCCGGCGGACCCGTCAGGGTCCCAGGTCCCGACCTGGTAGACGGGCTGGCGATGGCGGGTGACGTAGGTGGAGCCAGCGGCGAACGGGGTTCCGGTCCAGAGGGCACCGCTGATTGACCAGATCCATGGGGTGACGGGGGGTGTGTCATAGGTGATGATCATGGAGGCGTCGTTCGCGAAGCGCTTCCAGCCAAGGGGATCTGATTCTTCGTTGGCTGAGAGGGCAACTGTCCACTGGGGCGAGTTCGAGAGTTGGCTCTTGGCCGATCCCATGTCGAAGCCGACGGTTCCGGCAGGGCACGCTGCGGAGTAGCCCATGGCCACTGTTTTCTGATCCACGTAAGTCAGCAGCGCAGGCTGGGTGTTCCAGGTGGTGCTGGGCCAGATTCCGGCTGCGACCCATGCATTTACACGCCTGGGCGTGCAGGAGGAGGACCAGGTCTCGGTGGTGTTCATCCTGGCCGCGAGAATGACTTTCCCCGCCAGGAGATGGGTATCGAACTGATAGAACGTACGGGTCAGGTGGTTGACGCCGTCGGGTGCCCAGTTGGCGGGAAGGTAGCCGACGTGTCCGGTCGAATCTGTGTACTGGCCGTTCCAGTAGGGAGTGTTCGGGTATGCGCTGTCGACGTAAACGTAGGAAGTCCTGACCACGCCCCAGTCCGGATCCACGAAGAGGGGGAACTTCAGGTTCGGGGTGCTGAGGATCTGGTCCATCCCGAAGATCTGGGTCTGCTTACCGTTCTCGGTTCCCAAGGTTAGGGAGAATGTCCGGGTCAGGCCATGGCCCCCCGGATCGGAGGCCGAGGCCCCGATCTGGGAGGAGTCCCACCACTGGCCATCCGCGGTGCGGAGCTCAACGGCGCCGGTGTCATTGCCCCGGGCAGTGAGTCCTCCGTTCCCATCGTCCTGGACAGTGACGTTCTGGGCATCGAGCAGGATACGCATCTGAATAACGCGGGGGTCTTTGGCCGCTTCAGGTGTAGCGATTTTCAGGACCTGGGAGACGCCGCTGTTGTTCGCGACCTGGATCAGGTCCACGCCGGGAAGAACCGACGGGTACGTAGCGGTGTTGCCTTCAACCAGGGGTTCCGGCAAGGCCCCGAACGGCCAGGACTGCTTGATCGAGTGCCCGTGGCCGTTATCAAGGGTGGCCATCGTTGTGGATCCCTTGGTGCCAAGGGTCACTGCGACCGGCACCATTTCAGGGGCGAGGACCTGCACGCCAGCGACGTCCTTGCGGACAAGGTCCGTTGAGATGTCCGCCCAGCCCTCGCCGGACTGCATCCGTACGGGCTCGTTGCTGATGGTCCGGGTGAAGGTCCCGTCAGGGTGGGCTACGGTCTGCCCGGTGGGGGTTGTTGCAGACTCAACCACAACGTCACCTCCCTCAGAGGAGGCCTGTTCACTGGCTAGGGTCTCGGTCATCACTGTGCCCGCCGGAAGGGCTGCTGAGAGGGACGGCACAGCGGTGACAAGACCCGCGGCAAGGGCAAGGGAACAGAGCGCACGCAAGGGCGCGGAGAACGGAATTCCGCTCAACTCAGTACACCTGTCTGGCCGTTGAAGGCGCTTTGAGCCAAATTGAACTGTCCTGGGGTGAGGACCGCTTGAGTCATGACCGGGTTGAGGATCTGGCCTTTGAATTGTCCCGACCCGCCTGGCCCGGCGGCTCCGAGGAGGACGGGTTGGTTTGCCGGGGAGGCTATATGGTTCGCCGCCGAAGTGGCGGTCGTCCAGGTTCCGGTGTAACCGTCACCTGAGACAGTGATCCGCAGTTGCCGGTTGATCCTGTCGTAAACAGAGGAGATGAAGTACCAGGTGTTCTCTGCCAGTGCAGGAACACGCCGGACTGATTCCTGGCCGGCGCCGTTCGCGGCTGTCCACGTATCGAATGTGGCGTTCCCGCTGGTGCTCAGTCTCAGCGCCCCGCCGGGGGAACCTGCTCCGGCCATCTGGGTGATCAGAGACTGGACCCCGGAACCGACCGGTGCGGTCGGGCAGAACCAGCCCGAGACGCTGAAGCTCTGCGAAGTGTCGACCGCCCGCGAAATAGTGCTGCCGTACTGTCCCGGAGCGCTTAACTGCAGAACAGTGCTTGTTTCAAGCGGGTCGTTATTCGGGTCGTTATCTACAGGAAAGCCACCCTGGCACGACGTGGCTACCGGGACGTGGTTGCTGGTTTCGATTTCGACCCATGTCGCCCCGCCCTGGGCGGTAACCCCGAGTACGTCCTCGGGATCATCGGCAACACCGCCCATGTTGAATTGGTAGGAGACAGGTGTGCTGTTGACTTGCTGGTTGACGTTTCCGGCATAGTCGAAGGACCAGACGGTCAGCTTGCTGGTGGAGTCGACGGCCCCGACCGTAACAGGTGCGGTTCTCCCACCGGCCGGACAGACCACGACGTACTCACCAAACCGGGCATCGCAGCTGACGTTGCCAGGGAACGTTGGCGTATCACTTGCCCCGGTGACGGCATAGACGAAACCGCGGGCCGTGTAAGGTCCGTTGTTGTTCAGGGTGAAGCCGTACTCCGTCGCTCCGACTACGCCCGCCGGGTCGGTATGACTAGTGTCAAAAACGGCGGGCGCCGAAATTGTCGGAGGTGCTGGCGCGGTCGTGTCCACGGTGAAGTAGAACTGCATCACGCCGGAAACCTGGCCTTGCTGGTCCTGGGTTTGAGCCTGCAGCTGGTAGTTTCCATCCGGCAACACACCACCTTGCCAGCTCGGATAGCCCCCGGATCCCGGTGTTGTGACTGGAGTGTGCGTCTGGGCCATGACTTGCCCGGCTGCGTTGAAAACGCTCATCCATACATAGATAGAGCCACCAGCATCGCCGTCGGGGTCGCTCGCACCTACCTGGTAGATCGGCTGTTTTTGCCGCGTGACATAAGTGGACGCGAAGGGAGTCCCCGTCCACAGCGCACCGCTGATAGTCCAGATGTGGGGCGTGTTCGGTTTGGTGTCATACGTGACGATCAGGGAGGCGTCGTTCGCGAATCGCTTCCAGCCAAGTGGATCCCCTTCGTTGCCTGCCCTCAGCATGACGGTCCATTGGCCCACGGTGGAGATGATGTTTTTGGCTGATCCCATGTCGAAGCCGAGGGTCCCGGCCGGGCAGGAGGCGGAATAGCCCATTGCCGCAGCCTTAGCGTCGACCTTGGCGACGAGTCCGGGCTGATTGTTCCAGGTAGTTCCGGGGCTGACGCCGCCAGTGACGTAGGCATCAACCCACGTAGGGGTGCAGGACGATGACCACGTCTCGGTTGTGTTCATCCTTGCCGCGAGGATGACCTTGCCCGCCATGGCCGAGGTGTTGAACTGGTAATAGCCTCGGGTGGTGTGCGACACCCCGTCAGGTGCCCAGCTCGGGGGAAGGTAGCCGACATGGACTGTCGAATCGGTGTATTGGCCGTTCCAGTAGGAAGTGCCGGCGTATGCGCTGTCGACATACACGTACGAGGTCCTGACCACGCCCCAGTCAGGGTCCACGAACAAAGGGAACTTCAGGTTCGGGGTATTGAGGATCTCACCCATGCCGAAGTTCTGTGCCTGTTTTCCCTTGTCCGAGCCCAGGCTCAGGGCGAAGGTCCTCGTGAGGCCAGGGCCGCCCGGATCGGAGGCCGAAGCACCTTCATGCGAGGAGTCCCACCACTGTCCGGCAGCTGTGCGGAGTTCAACAGCGCCGGTGTCCTTGCCCTGGGCGGTGAGCCCGCCCTTCCCGTCGTCCTGGACGGTGACGTTCTGCGAATCCAGGAGGATGCGCATGCGGATCACGCGGGGGTCTTTGGCGGCTTCGGGGGTTGCGATTTTTAGGACCTGGGAGACGCCGGTTTTGTGGGCGATCTGGATCAGGTCCACGCCGGGAAGAACCGAGGGGTAGGTTGCGGTGTTGCCCTCAACCAGGGGTTCAGGCAGGGGGCCGAAGGGCCAGGACTGCTTGATCGAGTGCCCGTGGCCGTTATCGATGGTGGCCATCGTGGTGGAGCCCTTGGTCCCGAGGGTCACGGCTACGGGCACCATTTTGGGGGAGAGGACCTTCGCCCCGGCCTGGTCCCTGGTGACAAGATCGGTTGAGATGTCGGCCCAGCCATTCCCGGTTTGCATCCGTACCGGCTCGTTGCTGATGGTCCTGGTGAATGTCCCGTCGGGGTGGGCTACCGTTTGCTCGGTGGGTGTCGTTGCGGATTCGAGCACGACATCGGTTCCCGCTGAGGAGGCCTGGTCACTGGCGAGGCCCTCCGTCATCACCGCCCCGTTAGCCGGAACATTCCCGGACGGGGCGGCTGCGGAAACGGCCGGGATAGCGCTAACAACGCTCACGGCGAGGGCCACGGAACAAAGCGCGCGCAAGGGCGCGGAGAAGGGAATTCCCACGTGAGAACTTTCCAGAAGAAGGGAAGTGTGCGGGGTTCCCAATAAAGTCCGTTTACCCAATACACGGGATAGCTGAGAGAAAGCTACATGGATTCCCTGCCTACGCGCAATACCGAGATTTCATGACGAAAAAATGTCGGAACAGCGCATCTAAGAAGGCGGAATTAGACAGCTTCCTTACGACTATCGTGTGCCGGCACCTCCACTTGACCTCACCAATATAGATTCTTAAGGTGAGGTCGCCGCCACAGCCACTTCTGAAGTACCACATCGGAATGTTACCGCTACCATGCGGGCCATAGCTGAAATCGTTTACCGTTTGATAGACCAATGTGAGTCCAGTACTCTTCGAGCAACGCACCACGCGGCATACCGATTTGGGATGGGAACAATGAGCGGCATCCAAGATATTCAGAACCAGCCTCAGCAAAACCAGGAAGATGTGGAGGCCGTCACATCCAGCAAGAATTTGGGCCAGAAATATCGGCGCTCATCCATCATTATTGGCATTGTCGGTTTGTTCCTATTCGGTATTGCAGCCGGAGTCGTGGCGTTCATGATGGCGCGGAAAGCTGAGGAAAATGGCGTCAAGGCAACCGCCGGCAAAGTGCTTGCCGCGCTCGACGTAATTGGCGGAATCATCGTCTTGACGATCTTCTATTCGACAACAAAGTAGCCGGTTTCTGCACGCGCTTGGCAGTGAGTCGCAAGCCTGGATCTTCCGGATTGGGCGCCGTCTCGCATCCACCTCTACTCCCTTGCTTCAAACGCCGATAATGGAGATTCTCTAAACCGGTTGCTGTAGAGAGTTCGTCAGCTGTCGGCTGCCGGGGCCCGTGTGAACGACAACGGACATGGGTGTACGCCCGTAACACGTCCACTGGCGTGGCCGGCTGGGTTAGGGCCGATGCCCTTTACCCGTCGGCGTTCGTCGTGCCGCCCCGCTGTTCGTAACACCGTTTGACGGAGGGCCCAGTTCATTCGTGCCCGCCCCCTCCGTTGTGTGAAGGACGGCCCAGTTACCTGACTGATGTCAGTTCGGCCTCCTCCAAAGCAGCAGGCTGGTTGATCTGGTCCTGATTTTCAAGGCGGGTCGCCTTGTCGTGGCTGCGGCCCAGGACGGCGGTTGCGATCGCGTTGCCGAGGATGTTCGTGGCTGTCCGGCCCATGTCCAGGAGCTGATCAATCACCAGGAGGACGGCGATACCGGCAGCGGGAATCCCGAATGCTGGTACCACGGCGGCCACGATAACAAGCGAACCGCGGGGAACTCCTGCCATGCCTTTGCTGCTCAGCAACAGCATGGCCGTCATGGCGATCTGCTGGCCCAGGTCCATGTCAATGCCATAGGCGTTCAGAAGGAACACCGACGCGAATGTCATGTACATCATGGAGCCGTCGACGTTGAAGGAGTATCCGAGGGGGAGGACGAACCCGGTGGTTCGCTTGTCCACACCAAATTTGGTCAGCCCTTCAATGAGTTTGGGGAGCGCTGCTTCGCTGCTGGAGGTAGCGAACGCGATGACCATAGGCTCACGGATAGTACGCATCAAGCGGAACGCTGCTTTCCCGAGGAAGGCCACGGCCACGGCCATCATGATCACCCAGAGGGCTGAGAGGGATACGTAGAAGCCACCGATAAATGAGGCGTAAGTGGCGAAGGCGTCGAAGCCTTCTGCGGTGAATGCTGCAGCGATGGCTGCGAAGACGCCGACAGGCGCCGCCAACATAACGTAGCCG
Source organism: Arthrobacter sp. Z5-13 (assembly GCF_056499105.1). NCBI lineage: Bacteria > Bacillati > Actinomycetota > Actinomycetes > Micrococcales > Micrococcaceae > Arthrobacter > Arthrobacter sp. Z5-13. The sequence continues at coordinate 4,073,752 of NZ_CP096460.1, read as the reverse complement.
GTGACTTTGAGCATGACTTCCATTAGTTCGTCCACGGCGTTGGCGATAGAGGAATGCCCCTTCTTCCGCAGGTTCAGCAGGGCAATCCCGAACAGGGCTCCGAATACGAGGATCTGGAGCGGATTGTTGCTCGTCAGTGCAGCAAAGACGCTCGTGGGGATGATGTTGGTGATGAATGCCTGGTAATCCATGGGTTTGGACTCGATGCCGGCATCGCCCGTGGGCACCAGACCCAATCCGTCGCCGACGTTGAGGGCATGGGCGGTGATGAAACCGAACGTTCCCACCAGTGCTGAGGCAATGACGAACCACAGCAGCGAGCGTGCAAAGAGCTTTCCGACACCGGCTGATTTCGCCGCCCCAGCAATGCCGGAGACCAGTGTGGCGAAGATCAGCGGAGCGATGATCATTTTGATCAAGTTGAGGAACATGTGCGTCACGGTGTCGAGGATGGTGACCAGTCCGTTGCGAAGACCTTCCGGAAGCAGCCAGTGACCGAGCAGGCCGCCAGCGATGCCAATTATCAATGCGGCAAGGATCCATGCCGTCGTTTTGTTTTTCATCAGTAGTCCTAGGTGTTTAAGGGTGCGGGCAGACGAGCCGGGGCGTGGGACTCCGCAGGGCTTTGGCTATCCTTCGTGACCTGCGTCTCATGCAGAATCAGTGTGCAATATATTGCATACCAAGGTCAAGCGGTATGTAATATATTGGATACAGCAACAAACCCGCTACCTTAGAAACGACTCCAATGAAGACTCGGATTAGCGTGCAAAAATCACCGACTGCACCCTTCTTCTCGCTGCCCCCGCTTGCGGCTCCTGGCTTGAAGGCCGCCTTGCGCCATCGCAGCGTCGTAGGGATCCTCGGCGGCATGGGCCCAGAAGCAACGGCAGATTTCTACCTCAAACTGGTGCACGCAACCCCGGCCACGCGCGATCAGGAGCACCTTCAGGTCCTGATCTGGTCCGACCCCACGATTCCGGACAGGACAGACGCCCTGCTGACGCACGGTGAGGATCCCACCCCTGCCCTGATTGCCGGGGCCAGGCTCTTGAAAGCGGCGGGGGCCAAGATGCTTGCCGTTCCCTGCAACACGGCCCATGCCTTCCTCGCAGCCGTGCAGGCGGAGGTGGATATCCCCATCATTCACATGATCGAAGAGACGGCAAAGTACGTTCAACGGCTCTCACCAACGATTCAAAAGGTGGGGTTACTGTCAACGACAGGAACCCAGAAGGCCGGCCTTTACCAGTCCTGGCTCGACAGGGAGGGCATCTCCGTCATGACGCCCGCCGCCGACTGCCAGGAGAATTTCGTGATGACTCCCATTCGCGCCATTAAAGCGGGAAACACCACCGTGGCCCGCCCGCTGTTCATCCAGGCTGCACAGCGTCTTATCGACGCCGGGGCCCAAGCCATCATTGCGGGCTGCACGGAGGTTCCCGTTGGCCTGTCAGCCGATGATCTCCCCGTGCCGTTCATCGATCCCGCCGACATTCTTGCCGTCACGGTGGTCCGGAGCATCCTCGCTGAGCGGTAACGCAGAGTACTGTGTCCAATATGCCACTAGTCCGCACCAGCACCGTTGAGCGACCAAAAATGAGCGACGCAGCTTATGACCGGCTCCGGGATGCCATTGTCCGGGGCGAGCTCGCTCCCGGCGAGAAAATCAAAGACTCTGATCTGGCAGAAATGCTCGGTCTAAGCAGGACTCCGGTGCGCGAAGCCCTCACCCGGCTCGTGGAAAGTGGGCTCATAGAGTCCAAGCCGGGTGTTTACACAAGAGTCTCGACGCTCAATCAAGACGACATTGCGGCAAACCTTGCCGTGCTCAAGGCGCTCGATTCCCTGGCCATGGAATCGGCGGTTCCACGACTGACGGACCGCGACCTCCAGGTAATGCGGCAGGCCAATAAGAACTTTGCCGCCGCGGTTAAAAAACAGGACGTTTCCAAGGCCATAGCGGCGGACGACGCGTTCCACAGTGTGATCATCGACGCCGCCGGGAACCCTGTCATCAAACGCATCATCGAACAGCTTCACCCCCAGCTCCACAGAATCCTCTACCGGAAGTTTTCCGGCCTCCTGGGCGGGGAGGACACCATTAATCACCACGATCAACTCATCCGCGTCTGCGAACAAGGAGACGCCGAGGCGGCCGCCAGTATGTCAAGCGAACACTGGTCCCACCTCGGCGATCTCATCAGCGGTCTCTTCGCCTCAAACGAGCTTTCCGGCTGATGCAGTCCGCATCTTCCGCAGACTGAGCTCCCGGGCCAACCGTGGCCCTGCGAGTCAGCCGGCTGTCATGACGTGGGTGACATGGTCATACCGGAAGGTGACGGGTCCGCCGTCGTGGTTGATGGCGATGTTGGCGCCTGCAGGCGCTCCGCCAGCACCATAGTTGACGTCCCATGACCTGTTGAGCGCGGCCTTGAACTCGTAATTTCCTGCGGGAAGATCGGGTACGGTCAGCTTCCACACCAGATCGGCCGGGTCCAGGGCCAACTGAGCCTGATCGCACCCGGGCATCCAGTCCTCGGGGCAGCCCAGTTCAGAATCGAGGCTGCCGGCCACGGCCACAGCGCCTGGCTGCTGGGAGGCGTAAACGGCGCTGATGATGTGCGTGCTGTGGTCATAGCGGAACGTGACGGGACCACCGGGATGGTCCAGGGCGATGTTGGCACCGTTGAGGCCGCCGCCGGCTCCGTAGTTCTCGTCCCAGGTGCCGTTCAGGGCGGCCTTGTACTGGTATGTCCCCGCGGGCAGGGGCGGAAAGGTGAGGCGCCAGATCTTGTCGGCAGGATCAAGGGTCATGAACGCCGACGAACAGTCAGCCTGCCAGTCCTGGGGGCAGCCCATTTCCGAGTTGAGGTCCCCGGCCACGGTGACCGAATCGGGCTGCGGGATCTCACCGACCACCACGGTCCGGACATCGCTGGTCACTGTCCCGGCTCCGGCTACCTCCATGGTGGCCCGGTAGCTCACCTTCGTTCCGTTTTCCAGACCCAAAGCAGCTATGTCATCGAACGTCGTGTAGGCAGGGGAGGAGCCGTCGGTGCCGATGGCCGTCCAGCTGCCCCCGTCGATGCTTCGCTCAAATTCCACCACGTAGTCTGCCTTTTCGGGGCTGTCGATGGCGCTGACTTCAACTGTGCCCTGAACGCTGCTCCCTGCCGCAGGCTTTTGCATGGCCAGGACTGGAGCCGGAACGGTACCGCTCTTGACGCCGCTGGTGGACGAGTGCCCGCCGTTGTCCAGCACCACGGCGCGGTACTCCACAGCGGTTCCCGTCTCCAACGCCGCCACGTCATGGAACACCTGATAGGGGGCGGTGTCATCGGTTCCGATCCGCTCCCACGAGCCGTCGGACTTCTTTGCCTCGAAGGTAACTTCGTAGAACGAGGAACCGTCGACGTCGGCAACCACCTGAAGGCGCCCGTTGTCGCCTTGGGCGGGTTTTGGATCCCGGAGGACGACGCCGGGGGCCGTCTTTGAGTGCGGAATGCGGCCTGAGGACTGGTACACCACGGCGGACAATGGGGGAACGGTGACCGTGAGTTCTCGCTCCGGACTGGTCTTGGACTCCGCGGCCGCCTCTCCGTAAATCTTCGTGAACGTCCGCTTGCCAACATAAGTAGGAACGGTGGCCGTCTGGGGTTGCTCGCTGTTGTTGAGGGCCACCACGTATTCACGCTGGTCCTCGGCATCGATCCGGGAGAAGGCGTAGATACCCGGACCTTCCGAGGCGTAACGGTGCTGGTGTGCGCCATCCCGGAGTGCCGGATGTTCCGTGGTCAGGGTGGCGAGTTCGCTGATCTTGCCGTAAAGGGGGTGGGCGGTGTTGAAGTTGTCGGTGGCATGGGTGGCGTCGGTACCAAGGAGGTCGTCATCAAGGTACTCGGGCACCTTGCTGGCGAACAGCGTCTGCCGCGCGTCCTGGTCGCCGCCTGGACCCGTAAAGCCCTGCTCATCGCCGTAGTAGATCACCGGGTTGCCGCGTGAGAAGTACATCAGCTCGTGGGCCAGGGTGTCGCGGGCTACTTTTTCTGCGTCGTCCGAACCGGGGTTGTCCGCACTGATGAAGCTGCCGATCCGGCCCATGTCATGGTTTCCGAGGAAGGTGGGCAGCTGGTAAACGTTGGAGTCAGCGTCCGTGTACCAGTCGTCACCGGCGAAGAAGCCCGCCAGCTGTGCCGCGTCCTGTCCGCGCGAGGCGAAGTTGCGGGCAGCGTCCTGGAACGGGAAATCGAGGACAGCCTGCATCTTGTTCCGGGTGGTGAACTGGGAGGTGGAGCTCTTGGTGGTGTCGAAGACCTCACCAAACATGAAGAACTCGTCTTTGCCTTGTTCCTTGGCGTAGGCGAGCACGTCCGGCCCGAAATCCTGCCAGAACTCGTCATTGACGTGCTTCATGGTATCGATCCGGAAACCGTCCACGCCAAAGTCACGGATCCAGGTCTTGTAAATTTCCTTCATGCCGTTCACCACTGTGGGGTGCTCAGTGAACAGATCGTCCAGGCCGAAGAAGTCGCCGTAGTAGGAGTCCTCACCGGCGAACGTGGTGTCACCCCTGTTGTGGTATAGCGTGGGATCGTTGAGCCAGGCCGGGACCTTCAGGTCTTCCTCTCCGGCCTTCAGCTCAGGAGTGTAGGGAAATGAAGTGGCCGGATCCAGTTCCGGAAACTCCCCGGTTCCTGCATAATCCCGGTCATCGAATTCCTCCCCGGCGGAATTGGTGTACGGCTCCACGTCCTTGGAGACGTACGCAGTCCGGTCGCCTTCCTCGTAGCCGATCACGTCTGCAGTGTGGTTGGTGATGATGTCGAAGTAGACCTTCATGCCGCGGGCATGGGCATCGTCGATGAGGGCTTTCAGCTCCGCGTTGGTACCCAGGTGCGGATCGATCTGGGTGAAGTCCGTGATCCAGTAGCCGTGATACCCGGCCGACTTGTCCTCTGGCTGCACCGCCTTGTTCTTGAAGCTGGGGGTAAGCCAGATGGAGGTTGTGCCAAGCCCCTCGATGTAGTCGATCTGTTCCCGCAGGCCCTGGAGGTCCCCGCCGTTGTAGAAGCCCTTCTTGGTGGGCTCGAACCCGGACACCATCGGGTCCGGACCAAGGCCGCCGTCGTCGTTCTGCGTGTTCCCGTTGCTGAAACGGTCCGCCATCACGAAGTAGAACCGTTCGTCTGTTACCGGCGCCCGCAGGGAGTGAACGCCCGACGGCGACTGTGGGTCTTCGAGTTTCGGCGCGGCATGCGCTGTGCTCATGCCGGCAGCAGCCGTAGCGGCAGCGATGAGGAAGGCCATGCCGGTACGGAAGGCCGGGCCCGTCCGTTCCATGGTTACTCGGCTTGGTCTGGGCTGGAGGGACGGCAGGGAACGGGAAAACACAATAGGGATCCTTCCGGTTAGCGGCGCTGCTGCAGCGAAGGGCAGTGTGAGACAACGATGTAATGGAGACCGGCTACTGAGAGCCAACTCACACTGTAAGCGCTTGCACCGACATTTTCCAGCAATTCCCCAACTGGTCGTGCAACGCCTTTTTGAGTGCCGCGGACGGTGAAGGCGGTTACGTCTGTGCTGGCGTCTCTTTAGGGTGAGTGACAGAACTGCGTTCAATCAGAGGGCAGTCCATCAGCTCGACCCGCCCATCGGGTTCTGCACTTTGGAGGATCAGCTCAACCGCGCGCCGCCCCATTGCGAGGAACGGCAATTCGAGAGTGGTCAGGCCCGGACGCAGGTTGGGCGCCAGAATTGCCTGGTTGTCGAACCCGACAATCGAGACGTCGCGGGGGACTGAGAGGTGCAGGTCCGAGACGGCCTGGTAGGCACCCCAGGCGCCGCGGTCGTTGCCGCAAAATATTGCAGTGGGTGGCTTGTTGGCCGTCAGCAGTTCCATTGTGTAGGTGTAGCCGTCTTCCTCGCCGCCCCGCCCAAACCGGATGAGGGCCGGATCTGGTTCAAGTCCGGCCTCTCCCAGTGCTGTCAGGTAACCTTCATGGCGTCCGACGGCGGCGGGGAGGCCGCTCTCCAGGCTCTCGATGTTGATAAACGCTATCCGTGAGTGCCCTGCATCCAACAGCCTTCGGGTAGCGGTGTAGCCTCCCCGCACCTCGTCCGGTGCCACGCTGGGAAGGCGCCCGGCCTTGTCCTGTGAATTGAGGACAACGGAGGGGACGCTGGCCAGCGCCTCCGGAACGTCGAGCCGCCGGTGGTACATGGCGCCGTACACAACACCAGCCACCTTGTACGACAGCATGGTGTCCAGAGATGCGGCCTCAAGTTCTTTGTCGCCACCTGTGTTAACAGTGAGGAGGAGTAGTCCGTCCTCCCACGCACGCTGTTGCGCCCCTTCGATGATGGCGCCGGCGAAGGGGGAGGTGGCGACAGAGTCGCCTACGAAACCGATCATCCCGGCCACGCCCTCGCGCAGGGTCTTGGCGTGCGCGTTGGTGCGGTAGCCGAGCTTGTCCACAGCATCCTGCACGCGCTTCCGTGTCTCGGCGGAGAAACGCGAACCGCCGGCTGAGTTCAGTACCAAAGAGACGGTGGCCTGGGATACTCCGGCGGCGGCCGCAACGTCATGCATGGTGGGTCCGGACTTGGGCCGATTTGCAGCCAAGGAGACCTCCAGGGGGTAAGTGATAGTTGGTTATTCGTATAACGCGAGAACTCTATCCGCATCACAAAGCAACGTCAACGGGGTGCGGCCAGTCGGGGGATATCCGACTGGCCGCAGTGCCCATGCTGACAAACTTTTAGTGGCCGGATCCGTGATCGTGACGCCGGTGCCCGGTGAAGGTGCTAAATGTTCTTGCCGGGATCCACAGCCGGACCCTCATCGCTGGAGGTGCCCAGGTTCGCGGTTTCCGGGTGGGTGCTGTGAGCCGGGATGCTGGTTTCGGCCACCGCTTCGGCGTCGGACCGGTGTCCGTCCGGTTCGCCGGATTTTCCGTCCCGGTGCATGGCGGAACTAATGACTGTGCCCGCGCGCCGGGCCGCCTCGGTCAACTGATCAGTAACCTCGGGTGCCTTCTCCTTGACCACCTCAGTGGCTGCGGAAACTTTATCCTGGACTGGTTTGCTGTCCCAGATACTTGCCGCCCGCGCCTTGATTTTTTCGTAGGCGGCGCGTCCTGAGCGAGAACCGAGAACGTACCCTGCGGCCATCCCCGTTCCGAATAGAAGCTTTTTCTTCATGATGTACTCCTGCTCTGTGAGAAGGTTTTTTGTACTTGGCCCCAGCGAAGGCTGCCATCAGCCACGCTGAGCCTTAGCGAGAAAACCGGCCCCAGGATGGTTCCTGGAGCCGGTTTCAGGCCGCACCGTGATTAGCGGTGCGAGCGCTTGGTGATCATGCCGTAGACCAGCAGTACGATAAGCGCACCGCCGATGGCCAGCAGCCACGTCTGCAAGGAGAAGAACTCCTGGAGGCCGGTGCCGAAGATCATTCCACCGATCCAGCCGCCGAGGATGGCCCCAACCACACCGAGCAGCAGCGTGATGAAGATGCCACCACCCTGCCGGCCGGGGAGGACTGCCTTAGCGATGGCGCCGGCAATAAGGCCCAGAATCAGAAATGCGAAAAAACCCATTTTTTTATCGTTCCTTCTTCTTCTTGAGGAGGCACCCGGGTTGCCGGGTGCGCTTCATCCTTCTCCCCAATAGTAATCATGCTTAGTATTTTTTTGCCAGTCAGGGCCGCCTTAGTGGCCTTGGATATCGGAGTCCACGCCTGCGTCGGGGCCGGCATCCAGGGTGGCAATAGCCTCGAAATCCTGGTCGTCCAGTTCGAAATCGAATACGTCGAAATTCTCGCGGATACGCTCGGGATTGGCTGATTTCGGGATGGGCACAAGCCCTTGCTGAACGTGCCACCGGAGCACCACCTGTCCCGGGGTTTTGCCGTACTTCTCGGAAATACGTCCCAGCACAGGGGCGTGCAGGAGCTCGGTGCCGGCGCCCAGCGGGCTGTACGCGACGGCCTGGATTCCCTTCCTGGCGTTGTAGGACCGCTCAAAGCTTCTTGGGACCGCCGGGCTGATTTGAAGCTGGTTAACGGCAGGAACAACTGTTGTTTGGCTGAGGAGGACATCAAGATGGGCAGGCTTGAAATTGGAGACTCCGATGGAGCGGACTTTTCCCTGCGCCTGAAGCCTCTCAAACGTCTTCCAGGTAGAGATGAACTCCCCGCGTCGGGGGAGTGGCCAGTGAATAAGGAGAAGATCCACATAGTCCAGGCCCAACCGCTTCAGCGAACCATCCAATCCCTCGACGGCACGCTCCTGTCCTTGGAATTCGCCGTCGAGTTTTGTGGTCACGTATAGCTCGGAGCGGTCGATTCCGCTTCTGCGGATGCCTTCACCCACTCCCGCTTCGTTGCCATACTTCACAGCAGTGTCAATGTGCCGGTAGCCGGCTTCCACCGCGGACACGACGGCGTCGGCCACCTCCAGGTCATTAAGCGGCCAGGTGCCGAGGCCCAGCTGTGGGATCTTGAATCCATCATTGAGCTCAATCAGGGGTGAAAGTGACATCTGAGCAGTCTTTCCTATCGGATCGTTTTTGCACACCCCCGGTTCGTTCCTGGAACCGGGGGTGTGCACACAAACGTGGCTTGCTATCCGCCCAGCATCTTCAGGATTGATGATGCGTGATGCACCAGCGTTGCGCGGGCGCTGTCCGATACCTGATCAGCCTGTTTCTGCTGCTCCAGGAAGGCCAGGAATCTTTCAATTGCGGGCACTGACTGCCCTTCGTCGCCGCGTTCCACAGCCCCCACGGCAGGTTTGAGAATGGCCGAGAGCTGCTTGGCAACCGGCCCGCTGACTTCGCGGGATTCAATGAGCCCGTCCAGCCTCGACTGCAGGGCAGCGATGCTGCCCGGAGTCCACAGTGACGGCAGGGGTACCGTGGTGAACTCCATATCGGACGCGAAATAGAACCCGGTGTAGGAGGGCTGGTTGTAGGTGGTGTTCTGCCGGGCCACCTCCGCCCGGTACTGAGCATCGTGCATCAGCGTGTAGAGCTTGTGCTGGGTTACCTCGGTGCTCAGATACATCCGAATGGCTGAACTGTCGGCCGTGCGGACCAGCATTTCCTCGCGCCAGTCACCCACAACGTCCGCCACGAGGGACGGCGTACCCTTGGTTCCGTTGTTGGTGCGGGTGCCGATGGCGGTGAGCAGAGTCCCGCGCTTCCAGTCCACAATTGAGGGGGTTTGATCGCCCGAGCCGTTGATGATCTGGGTGGTCATGTCTGCAGCCCACTTGATGCTCATGTTGGTGCCTGGCGTGGCGGCAGGCGACAGCTTGTCGCCGTCGGCCGACTGCATTCCGATGGCCCAGTTTTCGATGCCCCGGACGGCGGGGTCGACGTCGCCGATCATTCCACGTCCAGTGTCTTTTCCGGAGTAGGCTCCGAACAGCACCTCACCGGTGGCGGCATCACGCATCGCATAGCCATAGGGCGCCCAAGTGGCGCCTTCGTGCACAGTGAAGATTTCCTTGCCGGGCCTGTCCGGATCGATGTCAGTGACGTGCATTGCGTCACCGTGGCCAAGCCGTGCCTGCTCTCCGGGCGCTGCACTTCCGGGCGGGAGCTGGTCGAAGGAGCTGTACAGCACTGAGCCGTCGTCATCGATTGTCGCGGAGCCGTAGACGATTTCCTGTTTGCCATCCCCATCCACGTCGGAGGCGCTGAGGGAGTGGAAACCCTGCGTGGTCAGCTTGCCGTATTCCGGATCGGTGCCGTCGCGACCGTGAGGGGAGTCGTTGAAAGGGTTGGTCATAGGAGTCCAGCCGCTGTCAATGTTCCACACCTCGCTGAGCTTCCGGCCGTCCCAGGTGTAGCTGGCCAGGGTGGTACGGGTGTAATAGCCGCGGGCAAAGACAGCTGCCGGCTTCTTGCCGTCGAGATAGGCCACACCGGCGAGGAAACGGTCCACCCTGTTGCCCGGCTCAATGCGGGCCATGGCGTAGTCGCCCCACATCAGGCCGTCGTCGTGGCGTTCAGGTTTGTACGGCACTGTCTGCAGTTCCTTACCGCTGGCGCCGTCAAAAACCGTCAAGTATTCCGGGCCGGAGACAATAAAACCTTCAAAGGCCCGCAAGTTGTTGCGGGCGCTGCGCGATGGAGCATACACGTCCATGAAGTAGTCGGTCAGGGCCTCGGCATCCTGCTGCGACAGCGGGTACTGGTACTTGGGGGCGATCCCGAAAGCTTCCTCCAGCGTCGCCGGCCAGTTTCCCGCCTTCACTTCGGGGTGTTGAGTCCACTTCTGGAACGTTTCAACCATGTGCTTGTAGTAGTCCCCGGCACTCATGCGATAGTCGTCGGCATGCGAGTAGCCGGCCTCTTGGTCCGCCTTCGGGAGGGAAATGAACTGCTCGCCACTGGCCGCCCCGTCTGGGGCGTACGCGACAGTCTTGGTACCCGGAGCGGTTTTGAACATCATCTCGGAGCGGCCGTCGCCATCAAAATCATTTACCAGCAGCTGCGTGTAGTGCGCGCCGGAGCGGATATTGACGCCGAGATTGATCCGGTGGAGCAATGTTCCGTCGGCGGTGTAGGTGTCCACGTAGGTTGGCCCTGTGTAGCCCACCTGTGAGACGTCCTTGGAATTGGAGGGGTCCCACTTGACGACGTACTCGTACTGGCCGTCACCATCGACGTCACCCACGCTCATGTCGTTGGCGGAGTATGTGTAACTGTCGCCCTTGGGTGTAAGCCCGTCCGCAGGCTTCTTCAATGGCAGGTCCCTGAAGTTGCCGGCCCACGACGTGACGTCCTCGCTGCGGTCCACTTCCTGGCCTGCGCTGATGGCTGCAACCGAGTATTTTGAGGCGGGTTTACCTGCTGGATCAAGGAAGTTGGTGCTGTCCGTGACGGTGGCGATTTTTTGGCCGTCCCGGTACACGGCGAAGTCCGTGCCAGTCAGGCCGGTGGCGGATGCGCTACTTGCCTCGTGGCCCAGAAGCCGCCAGCTGAGGAAGACTCCTTCGGAAGTGCCTGCAGCCACCAGGCCGCGATCCAGGTAGTCCAGGTGCACTCCGGAAGTATCACGTCCGGAAGATTCGACGGCGTTCGCCGGGACGCCGGAGCATCCCAAGGCCAAGGCGCTCGCGGCGGCAAGGACAGACAAATACCGTTTGGATATTTTGCTCGGATTCATCAGTGAATCCTTTCAATTACGGAATGGGAAAACGCTTCCCCAGTACCGTAATGGGGCCCAGGCTGTGCGTCAAGGGTTCTGCCGTATCAGCCCCAGCAGAGACAGAAGGGGTGACCCGAGGGATCCGCGTACACCTGGAAGCCCTCTACCGCTTCCAAATCATCCGCTGGCTTCAGCAGCTTGGCGCCCAACGAGATAGCTTCAACATGGGCGGCGGCAACGTCATCCACATACAGATCCAGATGAATCTGCTGTTGTGTCCCATCCGGCCACTCGGGCCGGATGTGGTTCGGCGCGAGCTGAAAGGCCACTCGCGGTTCCCCGTCAACGAAGACAGTGTGCCAATCGTCATCTGCCTCCACCGTGCCGCAGAGCAGTCGCGCCCAGAAGTCGCTTTCGTTCTCAGGTCTGCAGTGTCGAACACAACAGTCTGCCTGGTGATCTTCATCGCGCTATCTTTTCACGGAAGCCGGTAAATGCAGAGTGGTTTGCGGCAGCTTGAGTCATCGCTGGGCGATTACTTTCCTGAGCTACCAGGCGTAATCCTCCGGGGCAGTCCGGTGCCCCGGAAAAATGTCGTCGAGCCGCTTGAGTGCATCGGCATCCAGCTTCACGTCCAAAGCCCGGAGGGCGGCGTCGAGCTGCTGCTGGGTGCGTGGGCCGACGATCGGGGCCGTCACCACCGGCTGATGCAGGAGCCACGCGAGGGCCACGTTACCTGGTTCGAGGCCAAGATCGTCAGCAAGGTCCTCATACTGCTGGATCTTGTCCCGGTGTTTTGCCAAGGCCTCGGCTGCGCGGCCCTGGGTGCGTCGAACGCCGTCGTTCTCCTTCTTGAGAACGCCACCGAGCGGACCGCCCTGAAGCGGAGACCAGGGGATCAGTCCCAGCCCGTATTGCTGTGCGGCGGGAATGACTTCCAGTTCCACCGCGCGTGTCAGGAGGTTGTAGATGGATTGTTCGCTGACAAGTCCGGTGTAGTTGCGGCGGGCAGCGGCTTCCTGTGCCTGGGCAATGTGCCACCCGGCGAAATTGCTGCTGCCGGCATACAGGATCTTGCCCTGCTGGACTGCCACCTCCATAGCCTGCCAGATCTCGTCCCACGGAGTGTCCCGATCGATGTGATGGAACTGGTAAATATCGATGTAGTCGGTCTGGAGCCGCTTGAGGCTCGCGTCTAGGGCCCGGCGGATATTGAGGGCGGACAGCCTCGATTCGTTGGGGCGGTCGGTCATGGTGCCGTAGAGCTTGGTGGCCAGAACCGTCCTTTCACGCCGCTCGGCGCCCTTGGCGAACCAGCGGCCGATGATCTCCTCCGTCCAGCCGCGGTGCTCAGCCCCTCCGTAGACGTTCGCCGTGTCGAAGAAATTGATGCCGGAGTCAAGCGCGGAGTCCATGATGGCGTGGGAATCGCCTTCTTCGGTCTGCGGTCCGAAGTTCATGGTTCCCAGGCACAGGCGCGAGACTTTCAGGCCTGAGCGGCCAAGATGTGTGTACTGCATTGTCAGTTCCTTTGGGTGGATGTGGAGGAGATCGGAGAGAGACCGGCGGAGGAGTGTCGCTGGCCTACATTTGCGTAAAGGCCGCGACGGCGGGATCGGACCCGATGCGTGCTCCGGACTCCAAGGCGGCAATGGATTCCATTTCCGCCTGCTTGAGCTGGATGGATGTGGCAGCCAGGTTCTCCCTCATCCTTGCCGAGTCCGCGGATTTTGGAATGACGATGGTGCCTTGGGCGAGATGCCAGGCAAGGACGATCTGGGCTGGAGTAGCCCCGTGACTGGTGGCCAGTTTCCCTACCACTGACGCCTCAAGATCCGCACCCTGGCCCAGCGGGCTGTAGGCCTCGACGGCAATCCCCAAAGAGCGGCACTTGGCCGCCAGATCCCGCTGCTGGTAGGTGGGGTGGAGTTCTATCTGGTTGATGGCGGGAACAACCTCGGCCTGGGCAAGGAGGGTGTCCACATGCTCGGAAAGGAAGTTGGAGATGCCGATGGCCCGCGCCTGGTTGTTGGCATAGATCTTCTCCATGGCCTGCCACGCGTTGACGAAGAGCCCTTGGGAAGGAACGGGCCAGTGGATCAGGTAAAGGTCCACGTAATCCAAGCCAAGTGCCCGAAGGCTGTTATGGAAGGCTTCGAGGGCTTTCCCCTGCTCCCCGTTGCGAAGCTTCGTGGTAACAAAGAGTTCTTCCCGCGGGAGTCCGGAGGATGCTATCGCGGCACCCACGCCGGCCTCGTTGCGGTAGGCAGCAGCCGTATCAATGTGGCGGTACCCCGCTTCCAGGGCATCCTCGACCACGCGTTGCGTCTCTTCCGGCGGGATCTGGAACACCCCAAACCCAAGTTGCGGGACCTTGATTGCGTTATTCAGGGCGATGTCCGGGACGCGGCCAACTGGGATTTCGCGGGTCTGCGGGCTCTTTGGAAAATCTGACACTGTTGGCTCTTTCCGATCGAGGGCGGTCTGAGAAAGCGTTTTCGCTTCCGCTCTTTATCGAGCCTAAGCATTTTCAGCCTTGATGTCAGCAGGATCGGGCCCGCAAATCTGCCAGTTGCACACGTTTGCGGGGCCCGGTCCTCTTTCCCGTCCGCCTTCAGTCCGATGACTGGAGCGAGACCGGCTATCCGACCGTCGCCAGCACCTTTGACCGCCGTGCCGGGGCCGCCGCGATGGCGAGGGCGGCGATGGCCACAACACCACTCAGGATCAGGCCCGGGCGGTACTGGGCCAGCATCTCGGCAGCAGTGGATTGCGTCTGGGCCCCGTGGCCGCTGATGACGGCTGTGGTGACTGCGAGTACCAGTGCTGCACCAACCTGTGTACTGGTCTGAATCAGTCCGGCAGCCAGCCCTTGCTCGGAGTTGCGGATGCCCGCCGTCGCCTGGACGTTGATGGAGGGAAATGCCAGGGCAAAGCCTACGCCGAGCAGAAGGATGGAGGGAAGGATGTCTATCGCGTAGTTCGGCGTAGTTCCGACCCGCAGGAACAGGATGTAGCCCAGGGTCAGTGCAGCCAGGCCAACCACAATCAGCCGCGGAGCCCCGAACCGGTCAATGAATTTGTCAGCAAACGGTGCCGTAGCCACCACCAGCAGTCCGGCAGGCAGAAGCGCCAGTGCCATGCTCAGGGGGCTCCAGCCGAGGACCGACTGCAGGAACATGGTCACGATGAACTGGAAGCTGAGGTAGGAGCCAAAGAGGCCCACAGCACTCAAGTTGGCGCGGGCCACCCATCCTTCCTTCAGAATGCTGAAGCGGATAAGGGGATGGGCAACTCTCTTTTCGATCACGGCGAAGGCTGTCAGTATTGCGGCGGAGATTGCGAACCCGGCGATAGTTGCCACAGATCCCCATCCCCGCTCCGGTGCTGAAACCAGGGTGTACACGAGGCCCAGCATGCCCAAAGCCAGGGTCACGGCGCCCCAGATATCGTGGCCGCTGTCCTGTTCCTGATCCGCCGGGTTGTCCTTCGGGATGAATTTGAGGCCCAGAAGAACGACGGCGATGGCGATGGGTACCGAGACCAGGAAGGTCCAGCGCCAGCTCATGGTAGTCATGAGACCGCCCACCACCAAGCCCAGGGAGAAACCGCTGGCGCCGAACGTCGAGAAGATGGACAGCGCGCGGTTACGTTCACGTCCTTCGGCGAAGTTAGTGGTGATGATGGAAAAGCCGGTAGGCGCAGTGAACGCGGCAGCGAGTCCCTTGATAAAGCGGGTAGCGATCAGGAGGGTGGGGTCATCCACGAGTCCGCCCAGCAGTGAGGCTGCGGCGAAGACCGTGAGGGCAATTAGGAAGATACGACGGCGGCCCAGCAGATCGGCCAGCCGTCCGCCCAGGAGCAGGAGACTTCCGTAGCCGAGCACATACGCGGACACGATCCACTGGAGCGAGTCGGTGCCAAGGTTGAGTTCCTGACCGATTGAGGGCAACGCGACACCCACCATGGAGACGTCAAGGCCATCGAGTGCAAGAACGGTGCAGAGAACCAGAAGCAGCATCCATTGGGCACGGTTCCAGCGGACGGGTGCGTGCTGTTCTCCAGCTGATCTCTCAAGAGTGGAAAGTGAAGTCATAACCGTCAATCTATATGACGCGTCATCTAATGACAAGGAATATTATGACGTGGACATTATTAAGTGGATCTACTAGAATGGCGTCATGGAAATGGCGCAGGATCGTGAGCTGGTGGAGCAATGGCGCAGCATACAGAGCGCCTACTTCCGCACTGCCGGAGCCATCGACCGCGAGCTTGAGGCGAGGTTCAACATCGGGCTCAATGAGTTCGAGATCCTGGACCTCGTGGCGGAAAATGCCGATGCCTGCCGTATGAAGCAGTTGGGGCAGCGAACCCCCATGACCCAAAGTGCGTTGTCCAAGGTGGTTGACCGCCTTCAGAAAGCCGGTTTGATAACCCGGCAGTCGTGCGAGGATGACAGGCGGTCACTGTTCCTTGAACTTACTGACGCCGGCCGTGCCTTGCATGCGGATGCCGCCGTCGCTCACAGGACCTTGCTCCAGGAGAACCTGACTCAGTCCAGTTAACCAAGCAGCCCCCGCAGTCTGTGAATTGGTCCCGGAAAGTTGGACTCGCAAATGCGATGTCTGTGTTAAGACTGGCTCACGCTGGCCTCCTCCCTGCTGGCGTTGAATGGAACGCTGCCGTTTGGTTGCCGATTTGGTTGCTCGCCCGCAGCTCCGGGCCGAAACGGAATGAGTCCGAAGGCGAAGGACAGCTGAACAAGATCAAGTGAACCCCTGCAATGGGGCGTGAGTAGTAACGGCGGGAAATTGAACGCTAAGGCTCGCCGCGGGCCGAACGGGCATCGTATGGGCTGGATCATGCTGCCAACCAGGACGACGAGACCTGTCCCGCTGCCGGCCGAGAGGATGAGCATGCCAATTCCAGGCCAGAACTCCAAAGTTTCCCTCACAGCCGTAGACACTGTGACGCCGACTTTGGAGATGCTCTGGATGGAGAACTCCACAGCATCTCCGGTTGAGAGCACCTCGCCGTCCCGTGTGACTACCGAGATCACGAACAGCTGCTGTGCACCGTGAGGGTGGGCGCCCGCGCGTCCTGGAGCTTTTTCGGTAGGAGCCGTGACTGTTATGGTCGGAGCATGAAACGCGGGTTCGTGTCAGCTGGGCTGCTTCTGTTGCTGACCCCACTGCTAGCTGGCTGTATGGGCGACTACTTCGCGTCCGGCGAATGCGACGATCTTGCGAACGAGCTCTCCCCGGTCATCGAGAAGTCCATCGGGTCCGCGCCATCCATAAACAGCGCTTGGGGCGACGGCGGCATGATGCCATGGTGCCGAATCGACTTCTCGACGACCAAAGAGTATGTGCCCGACGATGAGCGCCTCAGCGCGCTGAAGTCCGAAGTCGAGGCCGGAATGGCGGACTGGTCAAGCGGCGTCGTCGTGACAATACATACGGGCAACGACCGCAGCATTGAAGTTCTTTCGCCTTGACGAACAGGACTCAACCCCACAACCGGTTCTACCGTGCTTGCTCGCCCTCTTTTGGGGTTTCCGTTGTTTGGGAAGTGGATCCAGGGACGATACCGGGTTATCTGGTCACAGCAGCCCCCGCAGTCTGTGAATTGCTCCGCGGGGGCTGGTTTTGTGGCCGGTGAATACCGGGAGCTGCCTAGCGCTCCAAGCGGAATCCGAGCTTCATAGTCACTTGCCAATCGGCAACGGCCCCGTTTTCCAGATGGCCCCTGATTTCTTTGACCTCAAACCAGTCCATGTTGCGAAGGGTCTTGGCGGCCTCAGCGAGGCCGTTGCGGACGGCATCATCGACGCCTTCTGTGGATGTTCCGACAATTTCAGAAATGCTATAGGTGTGGTTAGGCAACGTAGCTCCTCGTGATCCTCGTCGATACCCGGGCCGGCCGGGCCGTCTCTGCAGAGTATCGGACGGAGCCGGGTCCAGCTAGGCCTAGGCGGGGCTTACCCGGGCCTCGAGGACGTACGTTAATCAGGCCTCCAGCGGGCCGTAGGACTCCAATGCGAACAATCAAGTAAGAAAGGGGGGCTAGGATCAGCTAAATGATCCTGGCCTCCCTTATCTTCGCGACCATCGCAGCGCTCCTCCACGTCTACATCTTCACCATGGAATCCCTCACGTGAACCCGGCCTGCAACCTGGAAGCGCTTCAGCATCTCCTCCCAGGCTGATGCCGAAACCACCAGGTCTCTCGCCTACAACCAGGGTTTCTACAATCTCTTCCTGGCCATCGGTGCCTTCGTAGGCATCGCGGCAGTTGCCCTCGGCCAGCCCGTTGTGGGCTGGACCCTGATTTTCGGCAGTTGCGGGTCCATGCTGCTGGCCGCCGTGGTGCTGGCCCTGAGCGGGCGAAAGTTCCTCCGCGCGGCCACAACACAAGGCGCCACCCCTCTGCTCGCTGTCGGGCTGGGAATTCTGGCCCTGCTGACGGCCTAAGCCTGAGGGTGAAACAGTAACGGCAGAGGGCTGGCGTGGCGTTGCTGGCACTTAACGCGGCCACGGGCGGAGAATGAGAGTAAGCAGTCGGGTTCTGAACCCGTGTTCATAGGGGAACGCAATGGGCCTTCCAGCGGGGAAGCCGCAGGTCGTGGATCGGGGGGACACGCCGCCACGGGACCTGGTGATCGACCTTGCCCGCTTCTTCTGCCTGTTGCTGGTGGTGGTTAGCCACACCATGATGGTCAGCCCCGTCCTTCATTCTGATGGAACGGTGACGTCGGAAAACACCTTGGGCAACCAGGACTGGTTCGAGCCCGTGATCTGGATCTTTATGGTCATGCCGCTCTTTTTCGTGGCCGGGGGAATCACCGGACTCCAGTCGTGGCGAAGGCTGCGCAACCGGGGCGGAACCGGCGTCGAATTCGCCCAGGCGCGGCTGCTGCGCCTTATCCGTCCCGCCGCCGCCTTGCTCGCGGTTATGTTTACGGGCCTCTGGGCCGCACTGTTGCTCGGCGTGCATCCACAGGTGATCCAGCTTCTTGCCTCAGGGGCGGGAATGCCACTGTGGTTCCTGGCAGCCTACCTCGCAGCGCAATTGAGCATCCCCGTCCTGGCCAGGCTGCATGAGCGCTCCGCGTGGCTTACGCTCGGCGGGCTCGCGGCGCTGGTGGTGGCCGTTGATTGCTTCCGCGGCGTCCTGCCGCTTCTGGCGTACGCCAACATGGTTTTCCTCTGGTGCGCGGTGCAGCAATTGGGATTCGTGATTGCCGACGGCCATGTCAGGAAGCTGAGCCGCACAGCATTGGTGGCGCTTATTGCTCTGAGTAACCTTCTCCTGGCTGTTCTGACCGGGTTGGGCCTGTACCCGGGGAACATGCTGGTGAACCTGAACCCGCCCAACCTGACCCTGCTGCTGCTGGGCATTTCCCAGGCCGCCACTCTTGAGCTCTTCAGGCCAGGGCTCACTTCTGTGGCTTCCCTAATGTGGGTGCAGAAGGTCCTCGCGGTTGCGGGCCGCCGTTCCATGACCGTCTACCTGTGGCACCTGCCCCTTCTTGCCGCAATGTCAGGATTGTGGCTCCTGACTGACTTCCCCAAACCTGCAGGCGGCACGGCTGAGTGGTGGTGGTCCCGTTCGGTGGTGCTACTGGGATTGATCACGCTCCTGCTTCCCGTGCTGGCGCTTTTTGGGCGGTTGGAGGATCGTCCGACGGCGTCCGTCCACACCCGCCGCCGGCACGCCGCTGCTGTGGCGACCGCAGCCGTCGTCGTCTTTATCCCCGTGACTGATGCCGCCTTTAACGGCCTGACTTTGGGACTTCTCGGCGGGGGAGCGGCATGTTTTACCTTGGCTGCGCTCCTTCTGGGCCGCGTTCCCGCCAGATTGCCTGCGGAGAGCGTCGCTGGCGGCTCGGAAGCGGCATTGCCACCGCCGCCGTTTAGTGCCAATGTCGAATCATGACGGAGAACATGGTATCCACCGAGGACACGTTCAGCCCGGACGTTTCAACCCTTCGCAATGACGCCCTCCACCGCTACGAGCTGCGGGTGGGCAGTAAGCTCGCGGTTCAGTTGCGGTTCATCGACCGCCCCGGACATATCGACTTCATCCAGACGGAAACAGCTGAGGAGTTTAAAGGAAAAGGACACTCCAAGGTTCTGGCACACTTCGCCCTGGATGACGTCTTGGCCTCTGGAAAACGGATCATTCCGCACGACCCCTTCATCGCCGGTTACCTGAGGAAGCACGAGGCCTACGAACTCTTTATTGACTGGCCGGAGACGCCCGCAGGCGCTGGGTAGGCAGCCTTTGGCCTAGGGCATGAAATGCGTCGACGGCGCAGAGGCGGCAACGCTCTTCACCAGTTCCTCGGCCACGAGCCTGAGCTTCTTATTGCGCCCGCTCGATGCCTTTGCCAGGATCCTCAGGGCCTCCTCCTGTGAACAACGATTCTGCGCCATGATGATCCCGGCAGCGAGGTCGATCGCTGTCCGCGACTCCATTGCCGCGCGCAGATCATCAGCCAACTGCTGACGCGCCCCGATCCGCACCGCAAGCCTTAGCGACTTTTCGGCATGACGGGCAAAGGTCTCCGCGAGGCCGATGGCCGTGGCATCGAAGGCTTCCGGCACTGGCGCGAAAACATTGAGAGCGGCAGCTGCGCCCTCATCCAGCGCCAGCGGGACTCCGAGTACGCTGAACTGTCCCAGTGCTGAGATCGCGGCTGCATACTCGGGCCAGCGCATATCAGTCCGAGTGTCCCGTACCAGCACGGTGGTCCCGGTATTCATCGCCTGGAGGCACGGCCCCTCGCCGAAATTATGCTGGATCTCATCGCAGGCGCGGGATGCCTCGCTGCTCCAGCCCGCAGTGGTGGTCCGGTGGCGCCTTTGCAGGGTGACGGCGCAAGTGACCTCCAGGCCCATGGCCTCGGAGAGCGAGGCGGCCGACAATTCACACAGTTCGGCGAGGAAGCTGCCGACGTCCGGGCTGTCTATTACGAGGTCCTGAAGACGTTCAGCCACTGAGGTATCAACTGCCATGTCGTCCATGTGCCAATTCTAGTTCCGCTCCCCGAAATGCACCGTAAGAATCGGGCCCTGACTTGTGGCCCGCAATCCCGGCCTCATAGGGTGTAAGGGAGTTAAGAAGTTGGCTCCTGGATATTCTCTTGACGTATCGGTGGAGAAACCCTTGAACCACAAACTGCGTGTCACAGTTCGCGTTGATGTTGAACCCGGGCGCGTAACCCTCCTTACGGCCGGTTGCCTTACACGGTCAAACTATCCGGTTCTGTTGCACATTATGCGCCGTTCCCAACGGCTCGCCAGCGGTGCATCCCTCCAGGTAGACCTGACCCAGACCACCCATGTGGACCTCGAAGTGCTGGAGTACCTGCGGCACATCGAAGGCAGGGAAGCCGCAGCCACGGATGGGACAGACGGGGATGACACCCTGCCCCCTCCCTATCCCTTCCATCTGACGCTTAAGGAGCCCGCAGAGCTTCCCGTTTGCCTTGTCCATGCGGGGGAGGCCGGGGAGCGGATGGCGGGACTCGGTGGCGAAATTCTTTCCGGACTTGGCAGCGACAATATGTTGTCAGCCGGGGTAGGGGATCTTGGATCGATTGCTGGAAGCTCGCACGCCGGCGATGGAATGCCTGCGTCGGAAGGGGGAGTGGACCTCTCCTTCTACTTGGAGGGCACTCTGGATCCCGTATCCACGGTTGCCGCGATGTCCGACGAAAACCTCGCCGAGCTGACTGACGCCCTATACCGGCACCTGGACACCCGGAAGCCGCTCTTCGGTGCCCACACTTGGTATGACTTTGCTGCAGATGAGCTGCAGCACCGGCATGCAGAGGGCTCAGACGCGCCGCCGCAAGACGAGTTGGCGCTGGGCTAGGGGCCGGATGGAGACCCGGCCCGAAATCCAGATAGTTCTCCCCATTTTGACGCTGTGACAGATAGGGTGGTCTCACCCGGATTGCCGGTGCGGTTCCACGGTCTCAGCCAGGAACCGAACCTTCGGAAAGCAGTCCGGGAAGGGATCAATGCAGGGGGGCCTGGCCGTGAAGAGCCAGAAGATTGAGGACAACCCAAGTGGGCAGTGGGGACTCCCGCCCGAAGACGCCGCCAACCGGCAGGCAAGGGCTGTAGCCCGGCTGGACATTGTGGGCACGCCACCGGAAGAGCGGTTTGACCGCATCACCAGGATGGCCCGCATGATGCTTGCTGCTCCGGTTTCCACCCTGGCCATCTTCGACGGGGATACCGCATGGTTCAAGTCGGTGGACGGCTTCGCTCGCCGGGAAGTGCCTTTGCGGGAGGCCTTCTGCGCAGTGACAGGGCAAACCCGTGAACGCCTCGTTGTTACGGACGCAATCCGTGATCCCCGCTTCAGGAGCCTCCCGGATGTTGCAGGCGAAGCCAACCTCCGTTTTTATGCCGGCCAGCCGCTCCTGGACCGCAATGGGCAGGTAGTGGGATCGTTTTGCGTCTACGACGTAGTGCCCAGGGTTTTTACTCCTGAACAGGAGGCCGCCTTCTCGGGGCTTGCGGCCTGGGCGCAGGCTGAACTCCTGCAAACCTCGGACATGGAACGGGCGAGGGAAGTCCAGCGGGCACTGCTCCCTGTTCAAGTACCCAGGATGGCCGGCTATGCAATGGCGGCAACCAGTTCGCCGTCGTTCCATATTGGCGGTGACTACTACGACTGGCTCCGGACCGATTACGGAACGGCCATTGGACTAGCCGACGTCATGGGTAAAGGCACGGCTGCTGCCATTATGAGCGCCACAACGCGCTCCGGCCTCAGAACAGCGGCAGAACTGACCCGCCGGGACGCTGATGGCCGTTTTCAGCTGGGGCGCATCATGTCCAACCTGGGGCGGATCCTCAACCCCGACCTTGCCCGGGCGGACATGTTTGTCACCGTCTTCCTGGTCCACTTGGAACAGAGCACCGGACGGGTGGACTTTGCGGATGCCGGCCACGGATTCTGCGTGGTGACTGCCCCTGACGGATCCTTCCGGCGCGTCTCGGGAGACGGCTTGCCGCTGGGAATTGATCCGGAAGGAAGATGGAGCCAGTCGGCCTTCACGCTTGGCCCTGGTGAAACCATGTTGATTTTCTCCGACGGGCTTTTTGACCTCTTTGGCGGTACCTCCACCTCTTTCGAAGGGATCGCCCAGCTGATGGCGGCCAACCAGGATCCGCAAAAGCTGGTTGACACCATAGCCGTTCTGGCATCAGCAGGCACTCCCCTGGACGATGTGACGGCCGTGGCGGTCAGGAGAATGGCGTGAACCTTCGCCTGTTCGCCATACGGGTTGTGGTCCTTTCAACAGCCATCCTTGGGCTTAACTACATCCTCTGGCGCTGGATGGATTCCCTTAACTGGGAGGCGTGGTGGATTGCGGTTCCCCTGGTAATGGCCGAGACGTACTCCCTGCTGGATTCCCTGCTGTTTGGCCTTACGATGTGGAAGTTCCGGGAGCGGGACAAGCCGGCTGCACCGCCTGACGGGCTGACAGTGGACGTTTTCATCACCACTTATAACGAGCCGCTGGACCTCGTTATGACCACGGCCAGGGCTGCCAAGAATATTGATTATCCGCACACGACATGGATTCTCGACGACGGGAACCGCCCGGAGCTGCGGAGGATCGCCGCTGCTGAAGGGATCGGTTGGATCACGCGGTCTGAGGACTGGGCCAACCGTCCACGCCATGCGAAAGCGGGCAACCTCAACAATGCTCTGTTGTCTACTGACGGCGAGTTCATGCTCATTCTGGATGCGGACCAGATTCCCGATCCGAGGATTCTCCACCAGACTTTGGGCTATTTCAACGATCGCCGCATGGCCCTGGTCCAGACACCCCAGGTGTTCACCAACGTGCCTCCCCATGATCCGCTCGGCAGCCAGGCCCCTCTCTTCTACGGCCCCATCCAGCAAGGCAAAGACGGCTGGAATGCCGCGTTCTTCTGCGGCTCCAACGCCATCATCCGCAGGGAAGCACTGATGCAGTTGGGTGTCATGAGATACGTTTCCGAAGTTGAACTCTCGCTCAACAAGGCACTCAAAACAGCAGGAAAAGTGGTGGCTAAAGCGCGGCGGGAGCTTGGCCCCGGCCAGGAACGGCTTGCGGCAGCGCTCACCACGGTGGCGGTTGATCTGCAGGGCGTGAAGCGGGAACTGCGAGAGGGGCAGGGCATCGCCGATGTCACCTACCGCTTCCAGCGCAGGGTGGACGCACTCGCCCGTGAGCTGGTGGCCCATGATTTTGAGGCCCTCAATGCCGAACTCAGTTCTATCGAGGGACTGGCCCGGACCGTGCACGTTGACGGTTCCCTCGCCGTCGTGGATAACGCGGCGCTGGACCGCTTCTCCCAACGTGACTGGTCCCCGCTGGGTGCGATCGAAACTGTCCGCGTGCTCATTGACTCTGTCAATGCCGAAAAGGATGGTGAGGCGCAAGCCGTGATGCCCATCGCTACCATCTCCGTGACCGAGGATATGGCTACGTGCATGAGGCTTCACGCCCTCGGCTGGCAATCCGCTTACCACCACGAGAAACTCGCCGACGGACTGGCGCCCGAGGACCTCGATTCCATGCTTACGCAGAGGCTTCGCTGGGCGCAGGGAACAGCGCAGGTCATGTTTCGTGAAAACCCGTTGCTGCAGAAGGGCCTGAGCCCCGCTCAACGGATCATGTACCTGGGAACCATGTGGACGTACTTGTCCGGGTTCGCGGCCGTGATTTACCTGGCTTCGCCGGTCATCTTCCTGACCCTGGGAATCCTCCCCGTGAACGCGCTCAGCAGTGAGTTCTTCGTGCGGCTGCTGCCTTTCCTGATCGTTAACCAGCTCTTGTTCCATGTGGTGGGCAGGGGAATCAAGACGTGGCGGGGGCAGCAGTATTCGCTGGCCATGTTCCCAACCTGGATCAAGTCTGTGACGTCTGCGTTCGGGAATGTGTATCTTGGCCGGGACCTGGATTTCCGGGTGACGCCAAAGACTCTGCAGAAGCGGACCAGCTTGCCCTGGTATCTGATCAAGCCGCAGCTGATCGCGATGGCCGTGCTGGTTCTGGCCGTGGTGGTGGGAATTGTGCGGATGTTGCTCGGCGGGGCGGACACAGTGGGAACGCTGGTCAATTGCCTCTGGATTGCTTTTGATCTCTTGATTCTCAGCGTGGTGATCGAGGCGGTGCGTTACCCGGGCTATGAGGCGTGGTTGGCTGAGAACAGTAAGAAGGCCGGCAGCGAAGGGCATGCAGGACACGAGAAGAAAGAGGTTCGCCCATGATCGAGTTCATCAATGACACACTGGCCAACGGTGTTGGCGTCATCCGGCCCATCGGTCGGCTCAACATGGTCTCTGCGCCGCATCTTGGGGCAAACATCGAGGCACTGATCAATGGGGGCACCGTGAGGTTAGTGGTGGACCTCGCGGGCACTGACTTCATCGATTCTTCAGGGCTTGGCGCTCTCATTACCGGCCTGAAGAAATCAAGGCAGGCAGGAGGTGACCTCCGGCTTGCCAACCCCACGCCGCAGATCACTGCTGTGCTCGAGATGACAAACCTCAACAGGGTCCTTCAGCCGGTGGCTTCCGTGGAAGAAGCTTATTGATGAGCCGGTTCAGCCTTCGTGCCGACGGGGTGCCGGAGAGCTTGGAACTTGTTCACGAACTGCTTGACCAGGTGTGGGAGAGTGAGGCCGGAATCGAGCTGATGGAGCGCATCCGTTTTGAAACGGCGCTCATCGAGGTGGCTTCCAATATCATCGAACATTCCAGGCCGGCGGCTTCGGATCCCATCCGGTTTCGGTTGGAACTGGAATGCTCCCCTGAGCGCCTGTATGCGGAGTTCCATGACAATGCGAAACCTGCCGGGATAGATCTTTCCGCAGCCCCGCCTGCCCAGGATCTGTCTTCCCTCGACAACATCTCCTCTTCAGGCAGGGGACTCGCACTGGCCAAAGTGGCCCTCGATGAGTTTTCCTACGCCAAGCTGGATTCCGGCAACAAGTGGACGCTGATGTGCAAGCGGAACGCGTCCCAGGACACACTTGGCAGCTAGAGCAGGCTTGCTGCAGTAACAGGCCGCGCTGAGTGTGCTTCAAGCAGTTGTGACAGCCCTGCCAGCACCTCATCAGGGGTCCCGCTGGCATCGAGTTCAAGGAAGTCCTCGTATTCCGGCAGTGAGCGGTAGGCGGCATCAAGCCCGCCCAACTCCTCGAGCGACTCCGTGTCAGTGGCGCGCGCCAGGACTCTCTGGAGTGCCTGCCCCGGATCAACAACAAGATGGACCACCATGTCCGGTGTCGGGAGTATGCGCAGGAGATAAGGCAAAAAGCGGCCACGGGGAAGACCTTTTGCCTGGCGCAACGCGAGCTGGCAATACAGGTGCCGGTCCATGACTACCAGGCCAGGATGGTTGTGGGCCCGTGCATGGGAAACCAGCACATTTAACGTCCGGATAGTGGTTTCAATCAAGTCAGCAAGGCGTCCATGGAAGCGGACCCCACATCCGTCTGCCAGCAGCGACATCCGGCGCCGCCCAGCGTAATTGCTCAGCAGCAGTGCTCCTTGATCCCGAGCCAGGGCTTGGGCGGCGGTGGTCTTTCCTGAGCCGTCAATTCCTGTCAGTACAATCAACAAGCGGTTTCCCTCCGTCATGAGTTATTAACCCTAACCTCCCTGCCCGGCAGAGTGGGTGTGATGTCGCAGGTCTCACACCGAATCCCTCTGGCCTGCGGTGCCGGAAGCGGAATTCTGCCCTGATTTTGCCCGGCAGAAAAGTCAATGACGGCTAAAGTACCTGCATTCCCGAGTGTGAAATGAATTACATCACATGAGTTTGACGTAAAGGCGAACCTAAGTAAGGCTTACCTTGCTCTGCAACCCCACACTGCGATCAAAGGAAGCCCACGTGACGTTGCCGTCCCCTCTGGATGAAATGCCTGCCGACGTTCCGGCCAAGCCCGCTCAGGACTTTGGTTCCCGCGTCGAGCTGGCGCTTTCAGCCACCAATCAGCTCTTCAACGCCCGCAATTCGCCCCGGTACGTGGCCCAGGTCCTGCAGGGTGTTAACGCCGTCGCCACCAAGCTGGACCGCACCACCCGGCCCTTCACCGGTGTCCAGCCCGGCGAGTTGAAACTGAGGGTGGACGGCGTAAACCTGGAGCAACCTCTCCCGGATACCGCTGCCGCCCTTGAAGAGCTGGAGACGCTGTACCTGAGGGACGCCATCTACTTCCACGACGCCAAATACGCCGCCCACCTAAATTGCCCGGTCGTGATTCCGGCGCTGGTAGGCGAAGCCATTCTGTCGGCGGTGAATTCTTCCATGGATACGTGGGACCAAAGTGCAGGGGCCACCATGATCGAACGGCGCCTCATCGACTGGGCCGCCGAACGGTTGCAGCTGGGACCTGCAGCGGACGGAATATTCACCTCCGGCGGCAGCCAGTCGAACTTCCAGGCGCTTCTGATCGCCCGTAACCATGCAGCAGCAGAGCTTCGCAGGAACGGCGAGTGTGACGGAACAGCAGCCCTGCGCCTTCCTGCTCTGCTGGACAAGATGCGAATTTTCACGTCGGCAGACAGCCACTTCAGTATCCGCAAGTCAGCTTCCATGCTTGGCCTCGGGTACGACGCCGTCGTCTCCGTTCCCTGCGATTCTGACCACCGCATGGACCCAGCCGCCCTGGCCTCGGCGTTGGCGGAATCGCACGACGCCGGACTGGTCCCCATGGCTGTTGTGGCCACTGCCGGGACAACGGACTTTGGCGCTGTGGATCCCTTGGCTGACCTGGCGGCGCTGGCCCGGGCTTATGGAGCCTGGTTCCACATTGACGCTGCCTACGGTGGCGGACTGATGGTTTCGGGGGCTTACCGCCACCTTTTGGAGGGAACCGGCCTCGCCGATTCAGTCACCGTTGACTTCCACAAAACGTTCTTCCAGCCCGTGAGTTCCAGCGCGCTGCTGCTTCGTGAGTCCTCC
The DNA here is from genome assembly GCF_056499105.1 of Arthrobacter sp. Z5-13. Classification (NCBI taxonomy): domain Bacteria; kingdom Bacillati; phylum Actinomycetota; class Actinomycetes; order Micrococcales; family Micrococcaceae; genus Arthrobacter; species Arthrobacter sp. Z5-13. The sequence goes on along the minus strand of NZ_CP096460.1, from coordinate 4,046,607 downwards.
ATGCTGGGCCATGTGACCTACTACGCCGATTACCTCAACCCGGAAAGCGCCGCACGCGCCGAAATTCCGAACCAGGTTGATAAGAGCATCCAGACCACCCGTCGGTTCGACGCCCTCAAGCTGTGGCTCACCCTGCGGATAATGGGCGCAGACGCCGTTGGTGCGCTCTTTGACGAGGCGATCGATCTTGCTGCCCGGGTGGGCGAGGTACTGGCGGAGGATCAGGACTTTGAACTGGCCGCCAAGCCGCAGCTCAGCACCCTTGTATTCCGCTACCGGCCACACAACGCCGATGGTTCGCGAGTCCAGGAAGGGGTGGCCGACGTCCTCAACCCGGCTATCCGTTCAGCAGTGTTCGCATCGGGCAAGGCTGTTGTGGCCGGCACAACGGTAGCCGGCAGGCATTATCTGAAGTTCACCCTTCTCAACGCCGAGGCCACTCTTGAGGACATCGCGGAGATCATCGCCCTGCTCCGGACCACCGGTGAAAACCTGCTGCCCGATGTGCTCGCTGCCCACTCGGATCCTTCGACTGCCGGGGTGCGCGCATGAACACGGCAACAGCCAGCGAAGTGAACCGCAGCAATTCCGCAGCACGCGTCTACGATTTCGCCGGGATCGGCGTCGGGCCGTTCAACCTGGGGCTGGCAGCCCTGAGCGAGCCTGTTGACGGGCTCGACGCTGTATTCCTCGAGCGAAGGGAGTCCTTCGACTGGCATCCGGGCATGATGCTCGAGCCCGCCCACCTGCAGGTGCCATTCATGGCAGATCTGGTGACGCTGGCCGATCCGACGTCGCAGTATTCCTTCCTGAACTTCCTGAAGCAGACCGGGAGGCTTTACCGCTTCTACATCCGGGAAAACTTCTATCCGCTGCGCGCGGAGTACAACCAGTACTGCCAATGGGTTGCAGGGCAGCTCGAGTCAGTACGCTTCGGCACCGACGTCCGGGAGATCAAGTACGACGACGGCGTGTACACACTGTCGGTGAACGGTCCGGACGGGCCCGAGGTGCTCCGGGCGCGGCGGCTGGTGCTGGGGACGGGGACGTCACCTTATGTGCCGGACTCCTGTACTGGCGTGATTGATGCCGGCGGACTTGTCCTCCACAACGCCGACTACCTGTCGAGGAAAAGTGAGCTGCAGTCCAAGGCCAGCATCACCATCGTCGGCAGCGGGCAGAGTGCGGCAGAGATCTACTATGAGCTGCTGCAGGAGATCGACGTCTACGGTTACCAGCTCAACTGGGTCACCAGGTCCGGGCGGTTCTTCCCGCTCGAATACACCAAGCTCACGCTGGAGATGACGTCCCCGGAATACGTGGACTACTTCCATGAGCTCCCGGAGGCGCAGCGGGACGGGCTGATCAAGAGCCAGAAGAACCTGTACAAAGGCATCAACTCCGAACTCATCGACGCCATCTATGACCTCCTCTACACCAAGAGCCTGTCCGGGCTGGTGGACACGAGGCTGCTGACCCACTCCGCCCTCACCGCGGCCTCGTGGGACGCCTCCGCCGCATCCCACACCCTGCAGTTGCGGCACGAGGAGCAGGGCCAGGACTACACGCTGGAGACCGACGCGGTGGTTCTTGCCACCGGCTACAGCTACCGGGAACCCGGGTTCCTCGCCGGCATCCAGGACCGCATTGAACGTGATTCCCGCGGCCGGTTCGCCGTGAACCGCAACTACAGCACCGGCGTCGAACCCTCTGAGATCTTTGTCCAGAACGCGGAACTGCACACGCACGGGTTTGTGACCCCTGACCTTGGCATGGCCGCATACCGAAACTCCTGCATTTTGCGGGAGATGACCGGCACCGAGGTGTATCCGGTGGAGAGGAGCATCTCCTTCCAGCAGTTCGGTGCGCCGGGGCAGGACATATCAGGACAGGGACCCTCAGCTGAGAGCGCGGCTGGTTTGCCGGACGCATTGGCGGTCCGCGGATGAGTTTCACATTCCGTTGCCTCGATGCTGTCCACGACGCGCCATTGCTTCACAGCTGGGTCACCAAGCCCTACGCCTCATTCTGGGGAATGCTGACAGCCGGCCTCGACGACGTTGTAGAGGAATACTCCAGAATCCAGTCGAGCGGCCATCACCATGCGCTTCTGGGGCTCGACGGCGCTGAGCCGGCCTTCCTCATGGAGGAATACCAGCCGGACTCATCACCCCTTGCAGCCGTTTACGCTGTGCAGTCCGGTGATATCGGGATGCACCTCCTGGTGGCGCCGCCCCCGGAACAGCCTCGGTCCGGCTACACCACCGCGGTCATGACGGCCGTACTGGAGCACCTGTTCCAGAAGCCTGGCATCGAGCGTGTGGTTGTTGAGCCGGATGCCCGAAACACCAAGATCCATGCACTCAATGAACGGCTGGGATTCCAGCCTGCAGGTGTGGTGGACCTTCCGGACAAGCAGGCGCTGCTGAGCTTCTGCACCCGCGCCGACTTCCATGTTGCCCGCGACCTCATCGAACACGACCTCCAGGGAGCCACCTTATGAGCACCATTGCACTCGAATCCGTGGTGGCGGCAGGACATTCTGCTGCCCACCTAAAACCGGAACTGTGGGCAAAGGCCAACCGCCACCTGGTACGCAAGGCGCTCGCCGAATTCTCACACGAGAGGATTTTGTCTCCCGAGAAGGTCAGCCCTGCCACGGGGACCGACGCAAAAGGCGAGGGGATGGCGGACTCCTACCGCCTCGTCAGCGACGACGGCCTGGCCGAGTACACGTTCGCGGCCCGGCGGTTGGAACTGGATCACTGGTCAATCGACGCCGCCACCATCGCCTGCACTCGGAACGGTGCAGAAGCAACCGTTGATGCCTTGACCTTCATCACCGAATTCCGGGACACCCTGGCCATCCGGGAAGAGATGCTCCCCGTATATCTGGAGGAAATCAGCAGCACGCTTGCCAGCCATGCTTTCAAGCAGTGGATGGGGCAGCCGTCGTCGGCCGAGCTTGCTGTTGGAGTCACTGGGGGAGCTGATCCGAGTATCGACTTCCAGACCATTGAGCGCAGCATGACGGAGGGGCACCCGTGCTTCGTGGCCAACAACGGCCGCCTGGGCTTCGGCATTGCGGATTTCCGTGCGTTTGCGCCCGAGACGGGAGCGCCTGTCCAACTCGACTGGATCGCGGTGCATAGAACCAAAGCGGTTTTCACGTCCAGTGAAGGACTGGACTACCGCGGACACCTCGAGGCGGAACTGGGCAGCGATGCCGCCTTTTTCGATGCCGAGCTCCGAAGCCAGGGCCTCGATCCGTCTGACTACTTCCTAATGCCGGTGCATCCTTGGCAGTGGGAAAACAAACTGACCGTCACTTTCGCCGCCGAAATCGCACAACAGCACATTGTGCACCTGGGGATCGGGGCGGATGCCTATCAGGCCCAGCAATCCATCAGGACGTTTTTTAACACAAGCGAGCCAGAAAAATGCTACGTCAAAACGGCCATCTCCGTGCTGAACATGGGCTTCATGAGGGGACTCTCGCCCTATTACATGAAGGCCACCCCTGCCATCAATGACTGGTTGCAGGAACTGATCGACGGCGACGAGGCGCTCCAGTCGCGCGGGCTGGCCATGATCAAGGAAGTGGCGGCCATGGGCTACCACAATGGCTACTACGAGGCCGCATCTGCCAAGGGCTCGCCCTACCGGAAGATGCTCTCGGCGCTGTGGAGGGAAAGTCCGCTTCCGTTGCTCCAGGACGGCCAGCAGCTAACCACCATGGCATCACTGCTGCACGTGGACAGTTCAGGCAAACCTTTCGTTTCAGCCCTCATTGCGCGGTCCGGGCTTGCCCCTTCGGACTGGATGCGCCGCTACTTTGAGGCATATCTCATCCCTCTGGTCCACTGCCTCTTCCGCTACGAACTTGCGTTCATGCCACATGGCGAAAACGTCATTCTGGTGCTCGAGAACGGGGTGCCGGTGCGCGCGATCATGAAGGACATCGCCGAGGAGATCGTGGTGATGGGGGAGAGGCTGGAACTGCCGGAGGAAGTCAGCAGGGTCAAGGCTGACATCCCCGACGGCGAGAAGGTCCTTGCAATCTTCACTGACGTGTTCGACTGCATCTTCCGCTTCCTCACCGCTCTTTTGGAGGAAGATGCGGTGATGAGCCAGGAGACATTCTGGCGGACAGCGGCCGAGGCCATTCGCGATTACCAGGCGCAGCATCCCGAACTCTCGGATCAGTTCTGCAGGCATGACCTCTTTGCCGAGGACTTTGAGCTCTCCTGCCTGAACCGCCTTCAGTTGCGGAACAACCAGCAGATGCTCGATATCTCTGATCCGTCAGGCGGGCTCCAGATGGCGGGCCGTCTGAAGAATCCGCTGGCCGCCTTCGCAGGCTGATCTTCAGTCCCTGCCGCACGGTAAGCCAGCCGACTAGTCTGAGACCATGGGCATGCCAACAGGAACAACAGCATTGATCACCGGTGCCACAGCCGGACTGGGCGCCGAGTTCGCCCGCCAGCTGGCCGAACAAGGACATCAACTCGTACTGGTGGCACGGGACCAGGAGCGGCTGGATGCTTCCGCCGCGGAGCTGGAGAACCTGTACAGCATCTCCACTGAGGTGATCGTGGCAGATCTTACGGACGACGCAGGGGTGGCAGCCGTCGTCGAACGCTTGTCCGCCGAAGCGCGTCCCGTGCAGATTCTGGTCAACAATGCAGGGTTCGGGCTGCTCAAGTCCTTCGAAGAGAATGACATTGAGGAGGAAAAGAGGCACCTGAAACTGCTGGTGGAGACGCCTATGGTGCTGAGCCATGCTGCGTTGAAAGCGATGCTGAAGCGTGGCTCCGGAAGAATCATCAACGTGGCCAGCGTGGCCGCGTTCCTTCCGCGGGGAACCTACTCCGCGGCCAAGGGCTGGCTTGTTGCCTTTAGCCGCTGGGCCAACCTCGCCTACTCTCCGCAGGGTGTCACTGTCACGGCCGTTTGCCCCGGCCTGACCCACACTGAGTTCCACGACCGCATGGACATGGACAAGTCTGTGGCCCCTCGATGGATGTGGCTGCATCCGGATCGTGTGGTCCGTGAAGGCATTGCCGCGAGTGAGCACGGCAAGGCGGTTTGGATTCCGTCCAAGCGGTACCGGTTCATGATGGCTGCGGCGCAGGTACTGCCGGCTCGGCTGACGACGGGACCGCCACGGCGGGCACGGTAGTGGTTCGGTTAACGCTCTGAGGCCCGCTCTCCGTGCTTCCCCCAAGTGGGAGCATGCAGAGCGGGCCTCAACGTTGTTATTAGGCGCCTGTTTCATTTGGCGCCAAGGCGATCAGACGCCGGCCGGGACCTTCTCCGGCTCCTGCCCTGATGCCGGAGTATCGAACGGCAGATCATCGAGGTCGATGTGTGGGTTCTCGTCCTGGGTCGCAACCAGCTCTTTGGCTTCAGCCACGGTGTCCACGCTGGGCATGGACCCAGGCAGGGGGCGGTTGGCGGATTCCTTGAGGAAGTAGATGGCAACTGCACCTATGGCCGAGGTGGCCATGAGGTAGTACGCGGGCATCATGTCATTGCCGGTGCCCTTGATCAGAGCGTCGACGATGAAGGGCGTGGTCCCACCGAAAATGGCCACAGCGAAGTTGTACGCGATTCCCATGGCTCCGTATCGGCTGGCCGTGGGGAACTGCGCGGGGAGAGCCGAGGCAAGGTTGGCCACGTAGAACGCCACGGGGAAAGCGACCAGAGACAGGCCAGCGAGTGTCGACCAGGTTTCCCCGATTCCGATCAGCAGGAACGCCGGGGTAGCCAGGACTACTGTGCTGAGGGCGCCGATCCATAGAACAGGACGGCGTCCAATACGGTCGGACAGCTTCCCCGTCAGCGGAATGCACAGGCTCATAATCACCAGGACGGGAATGGTCAGCAGCGTCCCATGGACAGGATCGTAGCCCTTGGACTCGGTGAGATAAGTAGGCATGTAAGAGGTCAGGGCGTAACCGGCTGTGTTGGCGGCAGCTACCAGGGTCATGGCGACCAGGAGCGAGCGCCAGTAGGCCTTCACAATTCCGAAGGGACCCTTACCGGTGACCAAGGGGGCAGCGTCCGGATCCTGCGCCGCTGATTCCTGGGCATCCAGCGTGGCCTGGAACTGAGGGGATTCCTCGATCTTGTTCCGGAAGTAGATGGCGATGAGACCCAGCGGTCCGGCGACCAGGAACGGTATTCTCCAGCCCCATTCCTCCATGGTGGACTGACCAAGCGTCAGTTGCAGGACGGAGACCAATGCGGCGCCCAAGGCGAAGCCCAAATAACTGCCCATGTCCAGGAAGCTCGCGAAGAACCCGCGGCGCTTATCCGGGGCGTATTCGCTCACGAACGTGGTTGCGCCGGCGTATTCACCACCGGTGGAGAAGCCCTGCACGAGCTTCAGGATGACAAGAAGCGCAGCGGCCCAGATGCCGATCTGCGCATAACCCGGCAGAAGTCCGACGGCGAACGTGCTCGCCGCCATGAGCATCAGGGTTGCTGCGAGTACCTTCTGCCGGCCGATCTTGTCGCCAAGCCAGCCGAAGAAGACTCCGCCCAGCGGGCGGGCAATGAAGGTGGCGGCGAAGGTTCCCAGCAGGAACAGTGTCTGGACTTCGGCGTCGGCCTCTGGCAGGAAGACAGGTCCCATGGTGGTGATCAGGTAGCCGAATACGCCGACATCGAACCATTCCATCGTGTTTCCAACGATGGTGCCGCCCAATGCTTTCTTCAGCATGGGCTGGTCTACGACGTTGACGTCGGACTCCTTGAGCCGTCGACGCGGTATGAGCTTTTTCCTGACACCTGTTGGTGCGATGTTGTTGGTTCCGCTGGCGCTTGTGGCGCCCGCTGAAGAGTCGGTCATGCTTCGGTCTGTGGGCATTTGGGCAACTCCCGTGGAGGTCATTTGCTTGCGACTTGTAGCTGCCCCGCTCCGGGCAGGCCTTCAATTTTACGCGATGTCTATGGCTTTTCCGATTCTGGTGCCGTATCATCCCGCCATTTCGGCCTTTTCGAGAGATAGATATCAGACATTTTTTGCCCGGTTCTGCCCTGTACTGGCGCGGATTTTTCGTACTTGCGCCCGCGCCATTCAAATTTTTTTCAAGAAGTAACGCCGAAGGCGGCAATTGTCCGCCATTTAGGGGTCAGGATCTGGGGAATCCACGGGTGAGAAGAGCTTCCCGAATTGGTCCCGGTTCCGGGGTTCACAAGTTGTCTGATTATTGTTTATGGTTGAGCCATGGGAACACTGATTTTTGAGTAGCCAGGCCGGTCGCTTGCCATCGCAGCTGTCGATGGTCCGATCGCCACGTTAACCACAAAAACTCTGCGCTTGAAGAGACCATACCTTCGCGTTGTTCCCATTTTTGATGCTCTGTCATCGGCGATTTTCCTCAGGGGCTATTTCTGCCGTGGGGTATCCGGGTCCACGCGGTACCGAGGTTTACGGGCTGCTGAGAGCGCTCGGATAGGAGATAAATCATGACCAAGCCGAAAGATTCCGGCAAGGAGCAGGACAGCTCCAAAGGCATCAAGTCGAAGCTGACAGAAGCCCAGAAGGAGATGCTGGCCAGTAAATCGCGCGGCGGAACAACGTCGCAAAGTGTTGGCCATAACCACAAGCCCACCCACACGAGCGGCAAACAGGGGCCCGCCGAGAAGAAAGTCCGCTGGTAGGTACAGGAAGGACAAGCAATGGCTGAACAGCAGGCTGAACAAGAAATCAAAGCCGAAATCGCGGAGCACCTGGTGGCCTCTATGAATCAAGTGCTTCTCCCCGAACCCGCGCCCCTTGGACTGGCAAAGATCCCCGGCGAAGGACCACAATGGCCGGCCGGGAACGGCAAGCGCCGCCACGCCAAAGAGAGGGGCAACGGCCATGGACGGATGGGCCAAGGGGCGGCGGTAACTGCCGTCCACCGGACCAGCACGCCGCAGATGCCGCACTCCTCCTAGCCCTGGCGGGACGCGCTAAGCGCCTGAGGACGCGCGAACGGTCTGGGGATGCCTGAATACAGGTGGCCCCAGACCGTTTGCGCATCCCGGCGCCACAGCCAGCACTACTGGAAAGCCCCAGCACTACTGGAAAGCCACTGCCTCCATGACCACGTCCTCGGGTTCCTTGTCCAGCCGCCATCCACGCCACACAGGGTGCCGCAGTTTTCCGGCGCTGGTCCATTCGCCATAAGTCACTTCCCCCACCAGCCCGGGCATGACCCAGTGTGCATCGGAGGCGTCAGCGGCCGGAATGTCGCTGAACGGCGAGGTTTTCCTTGAAATGGTCTCCAGCCGTTGCCGCAGTTCTTCCAGTTCGTGGGTGCTGAACCCGCTTCCCACCCGGCCCACGTAGCGCAGCGAAGAGCCGTCGGGGATCCCGAGGAGCAGTGAACCGATCGAATCCTTGCGGGACCCGTTCCCCGGGCGCCAGCCGCCCACCACTACTTCCTGGGTGCGCTCCACCTTGAGCTTGAGCCAGGACATGCTCCGCTGGCCAGTGACGTACCGGCTGTCCGATCTTTTGGCCATGACACCTTCCAGGCCCAGTTCCCGGGCGCTCGCCAGGATGTGTCGGACGTCGTCGTCAATTACATCGGAGAGGTACACGGGGCAGCCGGATGGTTGGTAAAAGCGATCCAGCCGCTCGCGCCGCTCGTTCCACGGGCGCCGTCGGAGGTCTGCGCCCTCGTGGACGAGCAAATCGAAAAGCATCAGCCGGACGGGCGTCGCTTTTTGGGCCCTGCGGACGTCGGCAGGTTTGGTGAGCTTCATCCGGGACTGCAGCAGCCCGAAGTCAGGTCTTCCTGAAGGTCCGACGGCGATGATCTCGCCGTCCGCCACGAAATCACCCGCTGGCCAGCATTCCCGCACGGTGAGCTCCGGATAGCTGAGGGTCATGTCGTTGCCGTTGCGGCTGACGAGCCTGATCCTGCTTCCTTCACCTATGACCAGTGCCCGCACCCCATCCCATTTGAGCTCAAACCGCCAGTGGCTGTCAGTCAGGTCAGAGACAGTACCGGCGGTGGCCAGCATCGGGGTGAGACTGTCGACGTCGGGTGGGGGATCAGCTTTAGGCACACGGGCCGGTGGGGGAGCGGCAGGCGGGGAACCGTCATCATCCCGCTCAACGTCGTCGCGGGGCAGGGATCGCCGAGGGTGGTGCGTCTTGCGGCCGGGGTCCATGAGATGGATCAGCCACTGCCCCTGGTTGTCCCGCCCTCTTCCTGTGTTGATAAGGGCGAACTTGCGGGTACCGCCCAGGTTGCCGTCCTCCGCCCCCGTCAGGGTGACGATGACCTCCTTACCCGCAATCCATTTCTCGCATTCGTAGGTGCCACGGTCCCAGATGGTGACTGACCCGGCCCCGTACTGCCCCTTGGGAATGGTTCCCTCGAAGGCTGCGTAGTCCATCGGGTGGTCCTCGGTCTGGACTGCCAGGTGATTCTTATCGGTGGAGGTAGGCACGCCTTTGGGCAAAGCCCAGGAAACCAGCACGCCGTCGCGCTCCAGCCGGAAGTCGAAGTGCAGCCTGCTGGCGTGGTGCTCCTGGATCACGAAAATTTCCCGCGGCGGTTCACCGCCGTCGGCCGCAGCCCGATGCCGGTCGGCGGCAAAGGGCTCGGGGGTTTCGCCCGGATCCCTCATCGAGCGGTACTTTTCGAGCCGGGGATCGGTGGTTCCGCCGTCGTGTTTGCCTTCAGTGACACTGGCGGAACTTTCGACGGCGGGAAAGGTGCCATGAGTGCTGCTTGGGTGGGGGTGGGCGGCAACATCGGAAATCGGTGCAAAGGGATCCTTGCCGTTCTTGACGCGCCGCATGACCTCCTCATAGTCAAGCTGGCGTAAAGAAGGTGCGGTAAGCTCGCGCCATGTCCGCGGCGCAGCCACAGTGGGGTGGAGGCGGCCGCGGAGGGAGTAGGGCACGATTGTGGTCTTGGCGGCGTTGTTTTGGCTCCAGTCCACCAGCACCTTGCCGGTGCGCAGGGTCTTTTTCATGTCGCTGACAGCAAGCTCCGGGTGGTCGGCTTCCAATGCGCGGGCCAGTTCCCTTGCAAAGGCTGAAATCTGCTCGGAACTCTGCGTGCCATCCAGTCCGGCATACAGGTGGATTCCCTTGCTGCCGCTGGTCACGGGCACCGGATCCAGTCCAACGTCCTTGAGGATCACGCGGGCGAGCTTTGCCACTTCCACACACTCGGCAAGACCGGCGCCCTCCCCGGGGTCCAGGTCCAGCACCATGCGGTCAGGTGGCATCGGGTCCCCGTGCGAGTCAATCCGCCACTGCGGCACATGGATCTCCAGTGAGGCTATCTGAGCCAGCCAGGTCAGGGTGGCGGCATCATTGACCAGCGGATACTGAATAGTGCGGTCTTTGTGTGTGATGGAGGCACGGGGTATCCAGCCGGGAGCGGACTCCTCCAGGTTCTTTTGGAAGAACACTTCTCCTGGCTCCTCTGCAGTCCCCACTCCATGGACCCACCGCTTCCGCGTAACCGGCCTGTTTTTGCCGGCAGGGATAAGGACGTGGGCTACCGCTGCGTAGTAGGCCAGGACGTCCGCCTTGGTGGTGCCGCTCCCCGGATACAGCACTTTGTCCAGGTTGGTGACCACCAATTCGCGTCCCCCCACGCGGACACGTTCCTTGCTACCGGCCATGGGTCTTCACCTCCGCCCCAGTCTGAGGTTCACTTGATCCATGAGAGCGATCTGGAAAGGCGCCATCGCGTTCGGGCTGGTTAATGTCCCGGTAAAGGTTTACAGCGCCACTGAGGACCATGACATCAGTCTGCACCAAGTCCACAATGCCGACGGCGGACGGATCCGCTACCAGCGTCGCTGCGAGGTTTGCAGCGAGGTTGTTGACTACGCGGACATTGAAAAGGCGTACGAAGAAGGCGGCCGCACAGTAATTCTGACGCGCGACGAGCTTAAAGCCATTCCGGCCGAAAACAGCAACGAGATCGAAGTGGTGGAGTTTGTGCCGTCCGAGCAGATGGACCCCATCATGTTCGAAAAGAGCTACTACCTGGAGCCAGACTCGAAGTCCCCGAAGGCGTACATGCTCTTGCGCCGGGCACTCGAGGACACGGACAGGGTGGCCATCGTGCAGTTCGCCCTGCGTGACAAGACCCGCCTCGGAATACTGCGGATCCGGGATGATGTACTGATGCTCCAGTCCCTGCTGTGGCCGGATGAGGTTCGTGAAGCGAAGTTTCCGTCGCTGGATACCAGCATTAAAATTTCCTCCCAGGAACGGGAGATGTCCGCTGCCCTTGTTGAATCCATGGCAGGCGACTTTGAGCCGGAACGTTTTACCGACGAGTACCAGGAGCAATTGCGCCAGCTCATTGAGGCAAAGCTTGAGCAGGGCGAATCGCTCGATACCGAGGAAACGTTTGGAGTCACGGCCGATGATGCGGGCAAGGGCGAGGTGATCGACCTGATGGAGGCCCTCAAGCGCAGTCTGGACAAGAAACGCGGAGGCGGGGAGGAGAAACCCGCCGCTGCTGCCAGCAAATCCAGTGCTGAAAAGTCCACCGCGAGTAAATCCAGTGGCACAAAGGCCACTGCGAGCAAATCCACGGCCACAAAATCCACCGCGACTAAGTCCACTGCCACTAGGTCCGCTGCCACTAAGTCGGCCCCTGCTAAGTCGACAGCAACGAAGTCCACCGCTTCCAAGGCGCCGGCCAAGAAGCCGGCAGCCGCCGAAGCCGGCACTGAAACCAAGAGCAGGCGAAAGGGCGCCTGAAAGGCACCTGGGTCTGTAGGCCGCTGGGGAATCCTGGTGGCGTTTATCCCGCCGGCGCCAATCCCGTTTGCGGGAACCCCGTTTGCGGGAATCCATTGCAGGGATCAGGAGTTTCTCAGCGCCGAAATGAGCTCGCTCTTCTTTTTGCCGGAGTAGCCTGTCAGCCCGATCTCCTTGGCTTTTGCTTTCAGCTGCGCAACAGTCCAGTCGTCGTAGTTACCGGCCTTGCCGCCTTTCTTCCCCACGGAGGAACGGCCTTTTTTGGCGACTGCATTGGAGATCCTGGCTGCCTTTTGCTTCGAGGCGCCTTCCTCCCGAAGCTCTTCGTAAAGCTTGGGATCTTTAACGCTCGGATTCTTCTTCTCAGGCATCTCTACCTCGGATCTACGGGCTCGTCGTCGTCGATGATGGGATCGGTGCCGGCCGGACGCTCGGGCGAGGGAACTGCGGAAGGGACAACGGTCGGAGCCCCGGAAGGAGTGCTGGACGGAATGCCGGAGGCTGCCGTTTCAAAGGGCGGATCGTCAACCTCCCCTTGCTCCACAGTGGACCGCCAAGCCCCGGTTTCTATTCCTCTGGACTCAATAAACTCCTTGAAGCGTTTAAGATCGGCGCTCACCTGGCGGCTGTCTACCCCAAGGGCAGAACCCGCCTTCTCGGCCAGGCCTTGGGGTTCCCAATACACTTCCACGTTGACCCGGGTCCGTTGATCGTCCAAGGGTTCAAAAGTGACCGTGCCGGAGTTGCGAGGTTTGTCCGTGCTGACCCACGTAATTCGCCTATCCGGGAGCTGCTCCGAGATCTTGGCATTGTATTCACGCTTCACACCGGCGATGTCCGTCCGGAAGCGAAGTGACGTCTCATCGAGCTGCTCTACGGAGTCCACACCGCTCATAAACTTCGGGAACGTTTCGAACTGCGTCCACTGGTTGTAGGCGGTGGTTACGGGTACTTCCACCTCGATGCTTTCATGCAAAGTTGCCATGGTGTTTTCCTCCCCTAGGTTTTCCACGCTAGTTGGGCTCTTAGGCAAAAACAAGCAATTTTAGTAAGGAAGCTTATCGGTTTCGACTCCCAAAATTGCAGCAAAAAAACGTGGCCGGCTCTCCGTTGCAGCCTTTCCTCGACGGGAAAATCTGCTTGTGCGGGGGACCGGCCACGGTTTAGAAGCGGGTGCTTCCGGTGCTGCTACTCGGCGTCGTGATCCGTTTCCAGGATCTGGACCAGCTGGTCCAGGGCGGCATCGGCGCCGTCACCGTCAGCGCGCAGGACCACAACGTCCCCGTGCGATGCTCCCAGGCTCATGAGCGACAGGATGCTGGCTGCGTCCATGGCTTCGTCGGCGGGCTCGCCATCACGGGCGATAGTGATGTCGAGATCGAACTCCCCGGCTGCCTCGGCGAAGATGGCGGCAGGGCGGGCGTGCAGGCCGACACGGCTGGCGACGGTTGCGGTACGTTCTGGCATTTCTGCTCCTTGCATTGCTGTACGTGGATTTCTGTTAGTGAAACTTTTCAGACGGATCAGACACTTACGGGAACTTTCTCCACCGTATCAACGGGTTCGCGGACGGCCCAACGCTTGAGGGCCAGGACTGCGAACGCGCTGACGACTGTTCCGGCAATGATGGCGATGATGAACATCGGCAGGTTTCCGATGGCGAAGAAAACGAAGATGCCTCCATGAGGTGCCTGAGACGTGACTCCTGTTGCCATGGTCAGCGCTCCCGTTAGAGCTCCACCAAGCATGCTGGCCGGGATAACACGCAGGGGATCGGCTGCGGCGAAGGGGATGGCGCCTTCGGAGATGAAGGATGCTCCCAGCAGCCAGGCAGCCTTGCCGTTTTCCCGCTCGGCCAGGCTGAAGCGCTTCTTGTCCAGCACGGTGGCCAGGGCCATCGCCAGCGGCGGAACCATTCCAGCCGCCATAACTGTTGCCATGATCTGCCAAGGGGCTGAGTTGGTGGCACTTCCGTTGACCAATCCTGCGACAGCGAAGGCATACGCAACCTTGTTAACCGGGCCACCAAGGTCGAAGCACATCATGAGGCCAAGGATGATGCCGAGGGCAATTGCTGAGGCGCCGGTCATCCCGGTGAGCCAGCCATTCAAGCCGTCGGTGAGGTTCTTAATGGGGTTACCGAGAACCAGGAACAGAAGTCCTGATGCAACAATCGACGCAAGCAACGGAATGATGGCGACGGGCATCAGCCCGCGCAGCCAGCGCGGCACAGCCCAAGATCCGATCTGATAGGCAATGTAGCCGGCCAACAAGCCTCCAACCATGCCACCTATAAAACCGGCACCCATGAAAAGGGCAACCGCTCCGGCCGTGAAGCCCGGGGCGATGCCGGGACGATCGGCAATGGCATAGGCGATGTAACCTGCCAGAGCCGGAACGAGGAAGCTCATGGACAAGTTGCCGATCTTGAAAGCAACGGCTCCCAGATAGATGCTGAGTCCGCCTTCCGGAAGGTTGCCGAAGCTGTTCTCCAGCACTACCTTGTTAGCGACTTCCGTGATGTCGTAGCCACCAAGAAGGAAGCCCAACGCCATCAGCAGACCGCCACCCGCCACAAACGGAATCATGTAGCTGACACCCGTGAGGAGAGCCTTCTTCAGCTTCTGGCCGATGTGCTCGCCCTTTTCCATCTCGGCGTTCTGCGCCTGCTCCTCGGCACCGAAATGAGGAACACGGCGTGCGTTGGGGTTGTCCGCAGCAGCCAGTGCCTCCTGGACCATCTTGCCCGGCTCATCGATGCCGCGCTTCACGGGAGCATTGATGACGGGCTTACCGGCGAACCGCTCCTTGCCGCGAACATCAACATCGACGGCGAAGATTACGGCGTCGGCAGCGGCGATGACCGCGGGGTCAAGCGGCTTGGCGCCTGAGGAACCCTGGGTTTCCACCTGCAGGTCCACGCCGACTTCCTTAGCGGCCGCCACGAGGGAATCCGCGGCCATGTAGGTGTGGGCGATGCCGGTGGGGCAGGCCGTCACAGCCACGAGGCGCTTGACGCCGTTACCGGCCGCCGGGGCCCCTGCCGCGACAGGAGCGGATTCGCCAGTGGTCCCGGCAGCGGTAGCTCCGGCCGGAGCGGCTGCGTGCGCCGCAGGCTTGTCCGCTACAGCTCCCTCCACCAGCTCAACGATTTCCGCTTCGGTGGATGCCGCCCGGAGTGCACCGGTGAAGTCCTTTTTGATAAGTGAGCGGGCAAGCTTGGAAAGGAGCTTCAGGTGCTCCTGGTCCGCTCCGTCCGGAGCCGCAATGAAAAAGATCAGATCGGCGGGGCCGTCCTTCGCGCCGAAGTCCACGGGCCGGGAGAGCCGGGCCATCGCGAGGGTGGGAACAACTACGGCTCCTGAGCGGCAGTGCGGAATGGCGATGCCGCCCGGCACCCCGGTTGCAGTCTTCTGTTCACGGGCAAAGGCGTCGGCGAAGAGTCCCTGAACTTCAGTGGCGCGTCCGGTTTCAGCAACTTTGCTGGCAAGGTGCCGGATCACATCCTCGGGCGAATTGCCCAGATCCTGGTCAAGAATGACCAATTCGGTGGTGATGAGCTGAGTCATGTCAGTCCTTCCGGAGAGCCGTGATGGTTACGGCATCGGGGGTGGTTTGGTGCACTGCCGGAACTGTGGAGCCCGGCAGGGAAGCGGCGGCGGCACCGTGTGCCACAGCCTGACGGAGGCAGTCGGGTGGAGCCGCGCCGTTGCTGGAAGCGAGCAGATAACCTGCCAGCGAGGAATCTCCGGCGCCTACAGTGCTGACAGCCTTGACGGGCGCATGAGTAGCCAGCCACGCGCCGTCGGGCGTTACAAGAACCGCGCCCTTGGACCCCAAGGTGGCAAGAACAGCACCCACCCCGGAACGGACGACGGCGGCAGCCGCGTTTGCTGCTGCCAGCGGGTCCGCTTCGAGTTCCTCGGCAGAAACTACCGTGGTGAAGCCCGCTGCCGCGGCCAGTTCGGCAAGTTCCTCCGCATTGGGCTTAAGTAGGTCCGGCTTCCCGGAGATGCCGCCGTTTTCATCCCCCGCTATGGCAGCGCTAAGAGGTTCACCAGAGGAGTCGACGGCGATGCGGGGGGCAACCTGGCCGTTACTTATGGAACGGAGCCGCCGGGTGACGGTGGCATAGAAGTCGGCAGGGACCCCTGGTGGGAGTGAGCCTGCCAGGACCACCCAGGTGGCGCCGTGAGAGCGTTCCAGCAGGAGCCCGATCAGGGCCTCCTGCTGCTCGGCGTTCAGTGCCGGCCCGGGTTCGTTGATTTTGGTAGTCACACCGCCGGGTTCGGTCAGTGCCACGTTGGTCCGCAAAGGCTCGCCAATAGCAAGTGCAGCAAAAGGAACACCGCCCTCCCGCAGCCCTGCGAGGACGGGGTCGCCGTCTCCGCCCGGAAGTATGGCGATGGTTTCCACACCAGAAGAAACCAACGCACGGGAGACGTTGACGCCTTTCCCGCCCGACTCCTGGCTTACGGACACTGCCCGTTGGACTTCGCCGCGTTCCAACGGTGACGGCAACGCGACTGTGCGGTCCAGGCTGGGATTGGCTGTGAGGGTGACAATCATGCGATTACCACCTCTACGCCGGCTTCGGTCAAGGCCGCGGCCAATTCCACGCTGGGTTCACTGTTTGTAATCAAGGTATCCAGATCTTTCAACGAAGCGAACTGGACCAGGGTCTCTGTATCCAGCTTGGACGAATCGGCCAGCACCACGATGCGGCGGGCCGATTGGACGAAGGCAGCCTTGGCGGCGGCTTCTTCAGGATCGGGAGTGCTCAGCCCGAAGGCTGCGTGTATTCCGTTTGTGCCGATGAAGGCAATATCGGGACGAATCCGTTGTGCCGCCTCCACGGTTGACTGCCCCACGGCAGCCTGAGTGAGCCCGCGTACGCGGCCCCCCAGGATCTGGAGGGCAATGCCGGGTTCGCCGGCAAGCTTTCCTGCGATGGGAATCGCGTTGGTGATAACAACCAGTTCGTTACCCTCCGCCACTGCCCGGATCGAGGACGGGTCTGACATCCGGAGAGCGAGAAGATCCGCCAAGGCCTCCGTGGTGGAGCCGGCGTCCATCAGGATGCTCCCGGATGGGCCTTCCGGAACAAAGGCCAAAGCAGCCTCAGCGATCCTGAGTTTTTCCGGCTGCTTCTGCACCGTACGAACCAGGATGCTCTCCTCAGTGGTGCTGAGCCGATCGGTGGCAACTGCCCCGCCGTGGACGCGGCGCAGGCTGCCGGCCGATTCGAGGGCAGCGAGGTCCCTCCGCACAGTTTCAGTGGTGATGCTGAACCGCTCCGCCAAATCAGTGACGCTGGCCCGGCCGCTCTCTGCGACAAGCCCTGCGATCAGCTGCTGGCGCTCTTCAGCAAACACTTACCCTCCATTGCGTACAGATCGATTACTGCGAGAAGCTAAAAGTGCGACGCCGATACGAAGACTCTCGAGACGGTCGTGACAGGCATCACATGGATGTTGAATACCTTGACTTTATCTTTGATCGTGTTGCTTTGTCAATGGAAAAACCACATAAACAAAGATTCCTACAGAAAGGGCCGTCCCTCTCTTCGCGTGACTGGTTCAGCGAAGGAGGGCCGGCCCCTTTTTCTGCGCCACGGAGGCGGCTATATGTTGAAGCTATACTTTCAGGGCGGCGGCCTGTCGAACGGCGAGCCCGGCGTCGACGGACGGCCTGAAGCCCTTTGCGATGAGGTAGACGGCGAGGCAGATTTCCCACGCAAATACCGGGAGCGCCCCAACTCCGGCCCACACTGAAACCTGCTCATAGGCGCCGAACATCTGCGCGATGCCGGAGGCGAACACCAGCGGGCCGCCAATCAGTCCAAGTATGGCGATGAATCTGGGCACGAGGGTGGATCGGTAAAGCAGGTAAGCGAGCAATACCGTGTTGGTGCCCAGGATCAAGCTTGGTCCAACCAGGAATGCCCACTTATTGAAGGCAGCCAGGGCGCTCGCGAGGGGGGCGCTGTCGGTGGCCGCCAGGTCTGTCAGATCCTGCCGCAAGGTCACGATGGCAAGCAGGGAGAGTACGCCAACTGCTATGACCCCGGCCTCAAGGGTCCGCAACGCCACATACCCGAGTGCGACGCCCTCGTTTTGGCGCTTTATCACCGGGTAGAGCGCCACTCCCGTTCCGACAATTGTGAGGGCGAGGAGCACCTCAAGGAGGGCGCCAAGGAACACTTGGCCATCCTGGCCCCCACTCTCGATGTACGCAGGATTGTTGAGCATCGGAAGGTACAGGGCGCGTGCCGTTATTGAGGTGATGTGAGTGGCGAGGAAGAGGATGCCTGCGGCAATGGCGATCCTTCGGTTTGTGGTCATTTCATCTCTCCTGCGGTGAAAGGTGTACGGCGTACACCAATGATGGTTCCGACCATAGGTGTACGTTGTACACTTGTCAACACGCAGACCTTGAGTTCCAACGAAGGGTGGTCACTTGGCTCAGTCAGGAAATACCGGGCGCCGTGCCCCCCTGAGCAGGGAGCGGGTCCTGCACGCCGCCGTCGCCCTCGCTGATGAAGCGGGAGTTGAGTCGCTCAGCATGCGTAAGCTCTCCCAAAAGCTGGATGTTGTGCCGATGGCGCTCTACAAACATGTGGCGAACAAGGAAGAGCTCCTGGATGGCATGGTGGAGGTCATCATCAGCGAGATCGACACCCAGGTACGGGGCGGATATTGGAAGACCGCGGTGCGGCTGCGGATCCTCTCCGCCCGGCAAGCCATGCTGCGCCACCGCTGGGCGTCCCAGGTGATCGAATCCCGCACGCAAGCCCCGGCTGTTGTCCTCGAGTACATGAACTCGCTGGTGGGACTGTTTCGGGGCGGGGGATTGTCAGCTGACCTTACCCACCACGTAATGCACGCCCTTGGCAGCAGGATGTGGGGATTCACCCAGGAGGTGTTTCCCACACCGCCCCCACCCGCCGATCCTGAAGCGCGGGCAGCTGTGTTCAACCAGGTGGCAATGCAGTATCCCTACATCATCGAAATTGCCACGGCCGGGTCTCACGACCAGGAAACGGCAGTTGGCAGCGGCTGCGATGATCAGTTCGAGTTCGAGTTCGCCCTGGACCTCCTCCTTGATGGGTTTGAGCGGCTCCACCAGCAGAACTGGACCTCCAGCCATGCCCTGGCTGTGAAAAGATGAGCCATGCCTCCGATGCAACATTCCAGCAAACTCCAGAACGTTAACTACGAGCTCCGCGGACCCATCCTGCAGGCGGCAAGGGAGATGGAGGCAGAGGGACACCGGATCCTCAAAATGAATCTCGGAGACACCGCGCCGTTCGGGCTCGAAGCGCCGGAGTCCGTTGTGCTGGATATGATTCACCACCTCCGCGGGGCGCAGGGCTACAGCGACTCCAAGGGTATATTTTCCGCCCGCACGGCCATCTCCCAGTACTACCAGACGCGCGGACTCATGCAGATTGGCGTCGAGGACATTTTCATCGGTAACGGGGTCAGCGAGCTCATTTCCATGACCCTGCAGGCGTTTCTGGAAAACGGCGACGAAATCCTGATCCCTGCGCCCGACTATCCACTGTGGACTGCGGCCGTGACGTTGGCAGGGGGCAAGGCGGTGCACTACGTGTGCGATGAGAACGAAAACTGGTGGCCAGACATGGCCGAGGTCGAATCAAAGATCACCAGCCGCACCAAGGGCATGGTGACCATCAACCCGAACAACCCCACCGGAGCCGTCTACCCGAGGCACATCCTGGAACAGTTTGCTGCGTTGGCCCGCAAGCACGACCTTGTGCTGTTCTCCGATGAGATCTACGAGAAAGTCCGGTACGAGGACGCCCAGCACATCCACACGGCTTCCGTGGCCGAAGACGTCAGTTGCCTGACGTTCAGTGGGCTCTCAAAGGCATACCGGATGCCGGGGTACCGGGCAGGCTGGGTGGCAATCACGGGTCCCCGTGCAGCTACCTTGGCATACCGGGAGGGCCTGGAGCTGTTGGCATCGTTGCGCCTCTGCCCCAACGTTCCCGCCCAGCACGCCATCCAGACCTGCCTCGGCGGGTATCAGAGCATTGAGGCACTGATCCGGCCCGGAGGCAGGCTCCGCGAACAGAGGGACCTTGCCTTTGAGCTTCTCACCGCCATCCCCGGGGTTACCTGCGTCCCTGCAGCCGGCGCCATGTATCTCTTTCCTCGGCTGGACCCGGATTTGTACCCGTTCGAAAGCGACGAGCTGTTTGTCCTGGACTTGCTGCGGGAGCAGAAGATCCTTGTGTCCCACGGGACGGCATTCAACTGGCCGCAGCCCGATCATTTCCGCTTTGTGATTCTTCCGTCAGTACAGGACATCAGGGAAGCGGTGCGGAGGATCGCTGCTTTCCTTGCGGCGCACAGAGCTGTCCGCGCAAGAGTGTCCTAGCGCGGTTCTAACGCAGGAGGCGCTGCGGCCGCATGGCTGCTGTCAGACGTTCTGGTCAGATAGTGCCGTCCCGGCTTTCGTTCCGGGTGATCCGTTCTCCCGTGTTGGGGTCGACGACGGACCGGGTCTCGCTGACCCTGCGGCTGCGGCCAGGGGACGCCAGTATGAGCGAGGCAACCAGGCCGATCACTCCGACAACCATGAGAATGTACCCGATCAGGGTCAGGTCAACGTTGGGGATGAGGCCGGGTGTTACTGCCCAGGCCAGGATCGCGCCGAGGGCGATCAGAAAGATGGAGGAACCGATTCTCATGACGTTCTCCTTATGTCCGGATGGACAAGTCCATGGAGGACTTGTCGACAACAATGCTAAGCATGCTGTCTTGTTGTCAGGCTACATCCGAGCACCGGCTGATTCAACGTCCGCCTCTCCGGCGCGTCGGAACGCCCGGGAAGAGTGGGGAACGCCCACTGCGATGGCACACCACGGTAAAAGCTAGGCTGTTCCGATGGAGACAGTCGTATGGTCCAAGCCCAAACACGAACGCGCTGGAACACCGCTGCTGGTCATGATGCACGGCTACGGCACCGACGAGTCCCGCATGGTGAACCTGTTTCCGCACTTGCCTCAGGAGTTCACGTGCGCCGCGCTCCGGGCTCCAACGGACATCGGGGACCACTACGGCTGGTTCCTGCTGGATTACTTCCTCACCAATGATTTTGCCGACGTCGTTGCCGTCACCAACAAGGTGGCGGACTGGATCAACACCGTCAAGGGGCAGCACACCAGCGTGAGCCTGCTGGGATATTCGCAAGGGATGGCCATGGCCAGCACCCTCCTGCGGCTTCGCCCGCAGGAGTACCGCGCCGTCGTCGGACTGTCTGGGTTTGTCCTGGACAACGAACTGTTGTCTATGAGCGAATCCTTTGACTCACCGCCGCCCTTCTTTTGGGGCAGGGATAAGGCCGACCTGGTCATCAACGAGGATGCTATTGCGTTTACTGAGGACTGGCTGCAAAGGAACACGCAACTGACTTCCCGCACCTACCCCGGAATGGGGCATGCAATGAGTAAGGCAGAGATGGTGGACGTCAGCGCTTTTCTTCGCCACTACGTGCTGCGCTGATCAGCTGTTCCCTGAAGGGAAATTCAGGAGTCCACCTTCTTGAGCCAGGTCATGGCATCGCTCCTGGACGTGAAGAAGCGCGTTGGGCACGGAGGGGTGTAGATTCCGAGGAAAAAGTTCGCCAGCACCCGATCCACCGGGCTCGAGCCCAGTAAGGCGATCCGGTTAGCTGCGCAGGGGATGGAAAATACTGCCCTGGCATCGCGGCTCACCGATTCGGTAGTGGCCATGTCCACGAGCATGGGGTATCGAGAGCCCCCGCTGATTTCGTTGACCATGGCCATTGCGGCCTCAGAGTCTCTGCGGTCAATACTGACCTTGGATTTCCACACGAGATTAATTACGCCGTCCGAACTCAGGGCAACAGTGCCCTTGCCTCCGTCGATAACGATGGGTTCCACGCCGTTCCCTCCCAGTGAGCAGTTCTGGCCCCATGGTAGTGCCTGCCGGCCCTTCTGCGCGGAGCCGCCTCAGGATCGGTCAAACCGACCGTAATATGCCGCCGCCCATGCATCGCGCGCCCCCTATGATTGTCTTAGCACCAGGAACTAAAAAACCACTTGCAAGCGGAATTGCAAGCGCTTACACTCGATTTCGGCCATGCGGCGAAGACGCCTCTGCCAAGGCGCACCCCAATGCACCACGCCTCACGTCTGAAGGGACAAGAATCCGCATGCCTCAACTCCAAAGCAGTGCCCAAAAAGCCCAGCTCAGCAGTTGGACTACTGCCTCAGCCATCCTCTTCGACCTCGATGGCGTCCTGACGCCCACCGCAGTGGTCCATGAGCGCGCGTGGCAGGAGCTGTTCGACGGCTACCTTGAGTCGGTGCCCGGCGCCGCGGGATACAGTGAAAGCGACTACTTCGACCACATCGACGGAAAACCGCGGTTCGACGGCGTCCGGGACTTTCTCGCTTCCCGGAGCATCGTGCTCCCCGAGGGGCCTGCAGACGACGACCCCGCCAACGAAACGGTGCAGGGCCTCGGAAACCGCAAGAACCTGGTCTTCAACGAGATCGTGGCAGCGGGAGTGGAGCCTTATGAAGGTTCGGTGCGCTTCCTGGAAGCAGCACTGGCGCGCGGGCTGAAGCTCGCCGTCGTCTCCTCCTCCCGGAACGCGCCCGCAGTGCTGGACGCGGCGGGACTGTCGCACCACTTCCCGGTGGTCGTCGACGGCGTTGTGGCCGCGGCTGAAGGCCTGCCTGGCAAGCCGGATCCTGCGACCTACGAGTACGCTGCACGGCTGCTGGGGCTGCCGAGCGAGGAGTGTGTAGTGGTGGAGGACGCGGTCTCGGGGGTGAAAGCCGGCAGCTCCGGAAAGTTTCATTCCGTCATCGGGGTAGACAGGGGAGCCGGGCGGCAGATTTTGCTGGCCGCCGGGGCTACCTTTGTGGTTAACGACCTTATCGAACTGGTGTAGGCCGCCGCAGTTCCCCGCATTCATCACGGTATTCACGCCAAAGGACCCCAACACCATGGCACTCATCAGCTCCGACCGTTCCCGGTTCCCCAATGACCCTTGGCGGCTCGTCGAAACTGCCCATGAACCCGGCAACGCCGGAACCCTCGAAACGCTCTTCTGCCTCGGCAACGGACACCTCGGAATCCGTGGCGGACATTGGGCCGCTGCAGACACTGAGCTCCCCGGCAGCTTCATCAACGGGTTCCACGAGATCTGGGACATCAAGCATGCCGAGAATGCCTTTGGCTTTGCCCGGACGGGCCAGCGCATTCTTTATATCCCTGACGTCAACAACTTCACCGTGATCATTGACGGCGAAACCCTGAGCCTGGCCGAATCCGCTGTGCAGGACTACCAGCGCAGCGTGGACTTCGGCACGGGCGTCTACGAGTGCAGGGTCACCTGGCTGTGCCGCTCGGGTGCTGTGGTCACTACCGTTGAGCGCCGTGCCGTAGGTTTTGAGTCGCGTGGGTGCATGGCGATCACCTTGGAGCTTTACGCAGACCAATACATTTCCGCGGACGTAACGTCATCAGTAATCAACAGGCAGGATCAGCCTGTTGAGGACCAATCGGAGCATGACCCCCGCCGTGCCGGGCGGCACGCCGGCCGTGTGCTGCTTCCGATGCAGCTCGAGGGCGGCGATGGGTCATTGCGCCTGTCATGGCAGGCTGCGGAATCCCGCCAGCGGATCGGGCTCGCCGTGGATCATGTGACATCTCCCGTGCTCCAGCCCTTCGATACTCCGGTAGGTCCGGATGAGAGCCATGCCCGCTACGTCCTGGCGGTGGGACCTGACAGGCCATTCCGCTTGGAAAAGTCGGTCAGCTATGCCGTAGCGCGCGCCGTTGACCCCACTCTGGGCGATGTCTCCAACCAGGATCCAATAGAGCTGGCGGAGGCTGCGCTCTTGCCCGCGGCTGACATTTTTGCACAGAGCCAGGAGCATTATTCCGATTACTGGGCCTCAACGGACATCCAGGTGGGGGCGCAACCGGAACTGCAGCAAGCCATCCGCTGGAGCCTTTTCCAGCTGGCCCAGGCAACAGCTTGTGCCGACGTCGCTGGCATTCCCGCGAAGGGCGTGAGCGGTTCGGGCTACGAAGGGCACTACTTCTGGGACCAGGAGATTTACCTCCTTCCCTACCTGACTTACACCAACCCCGACGGCGCCCGCCAGGTGCTGGAATTCCGTCACGCAATGCTCCCGGAGGCCAAAATCAGGGCCAAGGAACTAAGCGTTGATGGCGCCCTGTTCCCTTGGCGGACCATCAACGGGCTGGAGGCCAGCGCCTACTACGCGGCAGGAACCGCCCAGTTCCACATTGCTGCCGCCATTGCCTTTGCCACCAACAGGTACCTCTGGGCCAGCGGAGATGAGGACTTCAAGGCCGGTATGGGGGCCGAGCTGCTCATCGAAACGGCACGCATGTGGGTGTCCCTTGGCTTCTTTGGCAAAGACGGGCAATTTCATATCCACGGCGTCACTGGACCGGACGAATACACCGCCGTTGTCAATGACAACCTCTATACGAACGTCATGGCACGCTTTAACCTCCGGGCTGCCGCTGCCCTGGACCATG
Organism: Arthrobacter sp. Z5-13; assembly: GCF_056499105.1. NCBI lineage: Bacteria > Bacillati > Actinomycetota > Actinomycetes > Micrococcales > Micrococcaceae > Arthrobacter > Arthrobacter sp. Z5-13. The sequence continues at coordinate 4,022,286 of NZ_CP096460.1, read as the reverse complement.
CAGGGATTGACGACGCCGAGCGGCAGCTTTGGGCAGCTGCGGCCGACCGCATGCAGCTGCCCTTCGATGAGCGGCTTGAGGTTTACTCCCAGGACAACGACTTCATGACCCTGGAGGCCTGGGACTGGAACACGCCCAGGTCCAAGTACCCGCTGCTGCTGCACTTCCACCCTTTGGTGATCTACCGGCACCAGGTGCTGAAGCAGGCAGATACGGTCCTTGCAATGTTCCTGCAGTGGGCCGATTTCAGCGCTGACGAAAAGCGGCGTGCGTTCGATTTTTACGATCCCATCACCACCGGGGACTCGACACTCTCAGCTTGCGTCCAGGGCATCATGGCCGCCGAGGTGGGCTACGGAAAAGCGGCCTTGGAACACTTCACGGACGCCCTGTTCATCGATCTGGATGATACGCACGGCAACACCATCGACGGTGTGCACATCGCGTCAACCGGCGGGGTCTGGAGTTCACTGGTCTGTGGCTTTGCCGGTATGCGTGACCAAGGAGCCTTGCCGTTCTTCGATCCCCGGTTGCCCAGCGAATGGGAGCGCCTTTCCTTCCACCTGAAGCTCCAGGGGAGGCTCCTGTTCGTGGACCTCAGCCATGAAGGCATTGTCCTTTCCGTTCGTGAGGGTTCACCTTTGGACGTCAGTGTCCGAGGCGAAGTCCACACAGTGGGAAGGGAAGCGGTGCATGTGGCACTGGAGCCGGTTGAGGTTCCCGAGCCCACGGTCTTCCCCAGCGGACTTCCGACGGCGAGCATCCCGATCGTCCGGGCACGCGCCTAAGATCCAGCTTCCGCAGCCGAACTTTTTCGCTTCGGACGTGTCTAGTCGTGGAGGCTGGCGTTGCTGGCGTTGCTGGCCTCCTGAGCTGCAACACTTGCCCGCCCCCTGTCCAGGGGGTGGGCAAGTTCATCTGCCGGCATCTTGGCAACGATGAGCGCCACCACTGACATGGCCGGGCAGACTACACCGGCCACCAAGAAGATCACCCAGATGGGAACTACTTCTGCGGCCGGGCCTGCCAGCGCCATGGACACTGGCATCAAGGCCAGCGATACGAAAAAGTCCAGGCTCGAGATCCTGCCGAGCAGGTGCGGTGGTACACGGCGCTGCAGGAGGGTTCCCCAGATGACCATGCCCACGCCACCCGTGGCGCCGAAGACGAACAGGACAATTGCCACGCCCCAGAAGTTGTCAATGAACCCGACGGCGGCCAGCGGCAACGCCCCGGCCCCCCAAGTGACCATCATCAGGGTGAGGTAACGCCTGGGCAGGCGAAAAGATGCTGTGGCCAGCGACGCTATTGCGCCTCCCACCCCCATGATCGACAGCAGGAAACCGAACATTCTTGAGTCCCCGCCGAGCTGGTCCTCCACCACAAACGGCAGCAGCACTTCGATGGGCCCAATCAGGAAAAGTACTGAAATGCATGCCCACAGGAGTGTCCACAACAGCCAGGGTGTGTGGATGGTGTACCTCACGCCCTCCCGAAGGTCATGGAGGACCGACGTTTTGGCTCGCACCGGCGCTGGCTGGCCGTCGTGGCCCGGCGCTTCCAGTGCATGCTGGCCCAGGAAATTCAGGACAATAAAAGCCGTTACGTGGCAGAGGGCAACTCCGGCGACGGCATGTGATGGAGAAAGCTCGGCCACGATGATTCCTGCCAGCGCCGGACCCGCCGCTTGTTGCAGGATGGGCCGCATGGTGCCCTCCATGCCATTGGCAGCCAAAAGGTCTTCCGGCGGAAGGATCCTCGGCAGTATGGCCGAGTATGCAGGAAAGAAGAAGGCCGCGCCCACGCCCAAAACAAACGCACCTGCGGCGAGATGCCACAGTTGCAGCCAACCCATGAAGGATAAGCCGGTGACCGCCGCTATGACGGCAAGATTGATGCCCTCCACCGCAATGATGAGCAGCCGCTGCGGAAGCCGATCCGCTGCGATGCCTCCGGCCAGCACGAAGGCGACCAACCCAACGCCGGCTGCCGCAGCCACCAGGGAGAGCTCCAAGGGTCCGCCACCCAGATGGATCACCTGGTACACCATGGCCACGGCCCACATTCCGGAGCCGAAAATCGAAACGGCCAAGGCTGCAATCAGTACGCGATACTCCCGATGGGCAAACGGACGCAGGGCTCGAGGGGCAGGCATAGGGCAATTCTAGGCCGGGGTACCCCCTCGGTTTCCAGACATTCACGTTAGGCTCCCGGTATGGGGACTCTTGGCACGGGGAACAGCACCACTGGATCGTCCATACCGGGATCGATCCCGCTGGGTTCGCCACGGCCGGGATCGTCACGGCGGTCCATGGCTTTTGTTGGGGCAAACCCCGGCCTCGCCTTACATCCGGTGGACCAGAATGGCGTCCATGTCCCCGGAGAGCCCGCAAGCTGTTTCGCCTCGTTCTGGATGGCGGACTGGTCGCGCTGGGGTGTTGGCGTGGCCCTGCTGGTGGCCACCACCAAAGGATGGCGGAGCTATGGACCCAACCAGTTCTTCGCATCCACCATGGCCTCTGAATTCACCCGATACTTCCCTGAAGCGGCGAGATTTCCCCTAACTGAACTGATCCATACGCAGGACGAGTTCGACGTCGAACTTGACCTTGAACGCGGCTTCCGGGCGACGGGACGCAAGGCGCAGCTGGAAATCAGCGGTGTCCTTGACCGCAGGCAATTCGCGGCCCCCGACTTCCAGCTGGGTGGCGGAAGCGGCACGCTCAACAATGTCTACCTGCCCTGCAGCTCCGGCCGGCTGAGCGAGTTGGAAGTCCAATGGCCCGGCGCGCCCATCACATATGCCGGACCGCGGGGTCCGTCGTCGGCCTACATCGCCGTGGCGGAATCCTGGATGACGTAGTGCCGCCGGTGGCACCAACGATGCCGCGAGGAACATCGATGGTGGCCTAGGGTGGGAGGTGGATGAAAGTTTTCCGCTCTGCGGGGTATATGACAACTGATAAGTGTTCCCGATCCCACATGAGGTGATGATGGCCATGCGACAAAACCCGGCGATGAAGATTGCGCAGAAGACAGCCCAGAACGCGGTTTTCGATGCCAACGGGAAGCCCAAGCCCGGAGTCCACAACATGCTGTTGCGTGCAGTGGAGGTCCAGAGGCCCCTTGTCCTGGCAAATATCCGGCGTCTCCAGCGGAAGTATCCGACCGCCACCGCAGCGCAGTTGGCGGACAAACTTGAGCGTGACTACATTGTTGCCGTTACAGGGGGCGGCGCGATAGTGGGCGGCACTGCAGTGGTTCCAGGCGTTGGAACGGTGGCTGCATTGGGGTTGTCGGCCCTGGCCACTGTAGGTTTCCTGGAGGCGACAGCCCTTTACGCGACGTCCCTCGCCGAACTCCATGGTGTGCGGCTTGTGGATCCTGAGAAAGCCGGCACCTTGGTTATGGCCATCATGCTCGGGGAGGAGGGCACGTCCTTGCTCGGCTCACTCGGTGGCCAGGCGACAGGAAAAGGCAAGGGGCCAACACAGGCCTGGGGTTCCGCTTTTGCCCGGGCAACCCCGTTTTCCGGTGGTGCAGTGCGTGCGCGCATCCAGAAGGCCTTCCTCAACAATCTGCTGAAGCGCCAGGGCACGGCCTTGCTGGGACGCGCACTGCCGTTCGGTGTGGGCGCTGTGGTTGGCGGAGTAGGCAACCGCATGATGGGTCGAGCCGTTGTGGCCAATGCGAAAAAGGCCTTTGGCCCTATGCCGGATACAATTCCCGGGGAGTTGAAAGCTGGACCAAACGGAGAAGGAGCCGCACCCGGAAACTCCGCACCCGGAAACTTCCCATCCGGAAACGCGATTGAGCGGAACCCTGTTCAGGAAGGCAACACTTTTGGATCTTAACGCCGATTTGGGGCAATCATTCGGCGCCTGGGCAGCCGGAGATGACGCAGCTCTCCTCCCGCTGCTGACCAGCGCCAACGTCGCGTGCGGACTGCACGCCGGGGACCCTGTCACGATGCTGGACACGTGCCGCGCAGCTGTCGAACTCGATGTCACCGTGGGTGCACATCTGGGTTACCGCGACCTCCAAGGGTACGGACGCCGCTTCCTTGATGTGTCCTTTGATGAGCTTTTTGGTGATGTGCTTTACCAGCTCGGCGCACTGGACGGGGTGGCCCATGCTGTAGGCGCTTCAGTGGACTACGTCAAGCTCCATGGCGCGCTCTTTACCCGGACCCTGCACGACGCCGAGCAGGCTTCCGCGGTGATAGCAGCAATCCAGGCCTATGATCCCGGGCTTCCTGTGCTCGGCCTGCCGGACTCTGCGCTCCTGACGTTGGCTGCAGAAGCAGGCCAGCCCGTCTTCCACGAGGCGTATATCGACCGCGTTTACCATCCAGATGGCCGTCCCATGAGCCGGGATGAGGACGGAGCAGTACTGGTCCATGAGGAACAGATCATAGAGCGGGCGGTCCGCCTGGCGCTGAAAGGCGAAGTGGAGGCAGCCGATGGAAGCATGCTGCGGCTCCGTCCCGATTCGCTGTACCTCTCCGGGGATGCTCCCAACCCGGCCGCGACTGCTTCTGCTGTGCGGGAAGCACTACTTCAAGCCGGTGTGGAGCTTGACGCGTTCGCCTGAACGTCCAGGATCCCGGGCCCCGGGCTGCCGTTTCAGCAGGACCTTTCCGGCCCCGGCCAGCAGTGTAACGGCGAACAGCCGACGTCGGGCTGTCCGGCTCCGGCCGTGCCATCCGCCTTCCACCCTCGCTGTTCTCTTCGCCGCCGAAGGGCGGTAGAGGTTTCCCGACGAGGCGGCGGCATTGTGTCTACGCGACAGTTGTGTTTTGTCCACCTGCCTTGCCATCAAGGCCTCCACTGTTCCCGGCGTCAGCTTGTACTGGAATAGCATGAGACGCCCGGTTGTACCCACCGCAGCCTCTCGGCGGGGTTTCCGCGCCAACTTCACGATGGTACGGGCCACCCGTTGCGGAGTATGGACGGGTGGTAACGCCTTCACTTTGTAGCCCGTGTAATTTGCCGCCTGCTCGAAAATAGGAGTATCGATCGCTGCTGGCAGGACGGTACACACATGGACGCCGCTAAGCCCATCCAGCATGAGTTCGGCCCGCAGGCTGACGCCGAGGGCACGGACGGCTGCTTTGGAGATGGAGTAGGCCGCCGCGTAGGGCTGGGCGATCGCCGCTACGACGGAGGAGACGTTGATGAGCACTCCGGATCCCTGAACCCGGAAATGAGGGAGGGCCGCCCGGGCTCCATGCACGTAACCCATAACGTTCACGTCCAGCACCCGTTCGAAATCCCGGAGGGGAACGTCCTGAAACCGTCCGAAGGCGGCCACAGCGGCGTTGTTGACCCAGACGTCGATCCCCCCGAATTCTTCGACTGCTCGGGCTGCCAGCCCGTCCATGGAGGCAGCATCCACGACGTCGGTTGGCACGGCCAATGCCTTGGCCCCAAGTTTCCGACACTCCCCAGCCAGGGATTCAAGCGCTTCCGAACGCCTCGCAGCGAGAACCAGTCGCGCCTTCTTCCGGGCAAAGGCGAGGGCTGTCGCGCGGCCGATACCGCTCGATGCACCGGTGATTACAACAACAGAATCCTTAATCCGCATCTTGGTCTCCCGAGATCATCAGAGCTCAAGCGTTTGGCTAAAACTAAGCAAGCTTAGTTTCTAGATGCTATCCAGAAAAGCCGTCTGGAACAACGACGTCGTACACCAGTTCCTGACCCAGAACCCGGACCCCCTCGGTGGGTTGGTGCGGCACAGGCTTTCCGGAAGGCATGAGGTGATTAATCCCGACGCCGTCGATCAGGACGCAATGATCGGCAATCAGGCGGCGGTGGCAGCGCCACCACAGGGTCTCGCTGCACATAATCACAGTACGTTCGGTTGCCGCCGCCTCAATAAGGTGCTGGAGCGGGGTGAGGAACTCAGCCGAGCGCATGTGGGCGGCATAAGCCCGGAAGGATTCGTTGCGAAGCGCAATGTCAGGTGAGTCAGGGGGAAGCTTCCGGAAGCCGCCCAGGCTCTTCTCCCAGCGGTACGAAATACCGGCAGCGGGCAGCCACTCCTCAAGGCTGTCACGGTCAAAGTGCGGAAACTTGCGGCTTCCCGGCGCGATCCGGACGTCTACCAGGCTCTGCACTTCCGCCTTTTCGAGCACCTGCATGAGCTCATTCCGGGAAGCAGTTCCGTGCCCCACCGTGAACAGCAGCGGAGGCAATGCGTCAACCGAAGATCAGGTGGGCCACCGTGAAGATCCCGCAGCCCGCCAAGGCTCCCACCACGGTGCCGTTGATCCGGATGAACTGCAGGTCCTTGCCCACCTGGAGTTCGATTTTGCGTGAAGTCTCCTCGGCGTCCCAGCGGGCCACGGTATCCGTAATAACGGCTGCAATGTCCGAGCGGTAGGTCTTGACGAGGTAGCCGGCAGCGTCACCGATCCAGGCGTTTACCTTGCCCGCAAGCTCGTCGTCGTCCACCAGTCGGGATCCGAAGTCCCGCACGGCGGCCTTAAACTTGATGGTCAGTTCGCTGCGGGGATCGTCGACGGCGTCGAGCAGCGCGCGCTTTACTGTTCCCCATGTACGGGAAGCCAGCTCCCGAACCTCGGGATCGCCGAGGACCTGAGCCTTGATGCCTTCGGCCCGCGCGATCATTACGGGATCGTGCTGGAGATCTTGCGCGAGATCGCTGAGGTAGGTATCGATCGACTTCCTGACCTGGTGCAGCGGATCCAATTGCACTGCACGGACAAACTTCAGCACCTCCACGTACACCTTGTCGCCCACCAACCCGTCCACGAGCCGCGGAACCCATTGCGGGGAGCGCTGTGAAACCAGCCGGCTGACCGTCTCGTGGTTTTGGGCGACCCAATCCACGGTCCGGTCCACGAGGAGGTCCACCAGCGTGTGGTGGTGGCCGTCGGCGAAAATACGTTCAGCGAGGCGTCCTACGGGCGGCCCCCATGGCGGAGCCAGCAGATGCTTCCGCACCATGCCTTCAATGACAGCCTGGACGTCGTCGTCGTTCAGAACCTTGAACGCCCCGCGGATGACGGCGGCGCCCTCCTTCGCGACGCGCTCGGCGCCACCGGGCCCGGCCAACCAGGAGCCAGCCTTCCGGGCCACATCCACGCTGGCAAGCTTTTCCTGCACAACCTGCTCGGACAGGAAGTTGGTCTCCACGAATTCACCGAGAGAGGCACCGATCTGGTCCTTCCTCCGCGGAATGATGGCCGTGTGCGGGATCCTGATGCCCATGGGGTACTTGAAGAGGGCAGTTACTGCGAACCAGTCTGCGAGGGCACCCACCATTCCGCCCTCTGCAGCCGCGCGGACATACTGCAGCCACGGATATTCGTCCTGCAGGGCGAACGCAAAGACGAAGATGACTGCCATCGCGATGAGCATTGCCAAGGCGAGCAGCTTCATCCTGCGGAGGGCAGCAGCCTTGAAGGCGTCGCCGGATGCTGCTTCGGTTTCGGTGTTGGATACGCGTCCGGGAGCGGCCGGAACGGTGGTTGGCTCAGTATTCACCTGCATGTGCCCAGCCTATCGCCGCATCTTTAACACGTGTCCGATAACGTGGCAGCATGACAATCCACGAGTCCAGACCTGTTCGTCCCCTGGTCTATGCCCATCGCGGCTCAAGTGCCGCTTTCGCCGAGCACACCCGCGCGGCGTACCTGCGGGCCATTGCCGAAGGTGCCGACGGGGTGGAGTGCGACGTCCACCTGACAAAGGACCAGCACGTTGTCCTGTTGCACGACGCTAACCTGGACCGTACCTCTGACGGCACCGGGCCCGTGGCTGAACGGACCCTGGACGAGCTCAGGCTCTTGGATTTTTCCTCCTGGAAGGGCGCCAAAATTCCGACCGAATACGGTGCCAGGTCAGAACAGTTCCTGACCCTGCCCGACTTGCTGGATATCCTCCGCGCAGCAGCAAGGCCTATCGGCTTGGCCATTGAACTCAAGCACCCCAGCCCGTATCAGCTGAAGCTCGAGGACCGGGTGCTTGACGTGCTTCGGGCCGAGGGCTGGGATCCGAGATCCTCGGCCGTGGACAATGTTTCCGTTTCTTTTATGAGCTTCAGCCCCGATTCCGTGCGGCATCTGCGGAAATCGATACCCGGCGATTTCATTTGCCAATTGGTGGATGACATCAACGTGGAAGAGATCCGGGAAGAACTTGGGCTTGGCCCGTTCACCGGCGGGGCCGTAGCCAACGTCATGAAGGCAGCCCAGCTCGAAGGGGAAAGAATTCTGGACGAAGGCGAAGTAGGCATGGCCGGTCCCGGCATTGACTACGTCCGTCAGCATGCCCGGGCAGTGCAGCGATGGCTTGAATCGGGCCGACGCTTCAGGGTGTGGACCGTGGACTCGGAGAATGATGTGGCGCTGTGCCAAGGGTTGGGGATTCACGAAATAACCACCAACCGGCCCGCACAGGTATTGGCACAGCTTTAGGAAACGGATATTCACGGCATGACCCTCCTCAAGTCCCCCGCCGTGCGGGTGGGCGTTTCCATCAGCATCGCCACAGGCCTTTACGGCATCTCCTTTGGCGCGCTGTCGGTATCTTCCGGCCTCGACTTTTTCCAGACCATGGCGCTGAGCCTGCTGTTGTTCAGCGGCGGCTCCCAGTTCGCGTTCATCGGTGTTGTTGCCGGCGGCGGAACAGGGATTGCCGCCATGAGCGCCGCCACCCTGCTGGGCATGCGGAATGGAATCTACGGGATGCAGCTCAACGCCTTGCTCCGCCCGAGTGGGTGGCGGAAGTACGTTGCAGCGCACATCACTATCGATGAATCCACGGCGACCAGTACCGGCCAGACCGATCCTGGTGAGCAGCAGCGTGGATTCTGGACGGCCGGAATTGGCATCTATGTTCTCTGGAACATTTTCACCGCGGTTGGAGCACTCGCCGGAAGCGCCCTCGGTGACCCGAAGCAGTGGGGTCTCGACGGCGCTGCTGTGGCAGCGTTCCTGGGCCTGCTGTGGCCCAGGCTCAAGGGCAGGGAACCGGTTGCCATTGCTGCTGTCTGCGCTCTCGCGACAGTGATAACGGTTCCGTTGGTGCCCTCAGGGGTGCCGATCCTGATCGCGGCAGTGGTGGCAGCAGCGATTGGCTGGTTCAGCCATGGTCGCAGCGATGAGGGCATGGAGCCCGACGTCGATCCCTATGCCGAGCGCCATCATCACCACCTTCACAGTCATCCCCGGCATGAGGCCACTGCACCAGGGCAGAAGACCGCTCCGGAAGAAGGTGCGCGGTGAGCCTGTGGATCTGGCTTCTGATCTCCTGCCTCCTGGGATACCTATGGAAACTGGCCGGATACCTTGTGCCTGCAAGCCTGCTCAGGAACCCGCGCATGTCCAGGATCGCCGGCACAATGACCATCGGACTTTTGGCCTCACTGGCCATCGTGAACACGGTGGCAGCAGGTCAATCGGTGACCCTTGACGCCCGCGTCGGCGCGCTCGCCGCCGCAGCAACAGCTCTCTGGCTCAGGGCGCCGTTCCTCGTAGTGGTCCTTGCCGGAGCCGGGGCAGCCGCAGGATTAAGGCTGATTGGCTGGAACTGACTCAGGATCCCGACCACTGTTTTCTACGGCCCTAAGGCCCTATCCTGCGGTACTGGAAATATGCCAGTATTCGAACATGACCGAAGAAAACGTCCCTGCTGAAGCGCGGGACGACGACGATACGCGCTCGCAGGCGCGGGTTTCTCCGCCCACGACGGTATCCGAGTCAAGCCGTGAATTACAGGACGTGTCCCGCCGTCGTCGGGAATCCGAAGAGAAGCTGCAGCAGCAGTTAAAGGAAGCCCAGGACAAAGACGCCCAGGATAAGCCTGCAGGGGCGCAAGACGGACGTCCCGAATGAGAGGAGGGCCCCTCGCGCCCCTGGATTCAGGCGATTACGGATCAGGGAGCCTTGTCTCAGGCGGCACCATAGGCGTCGGGAAACTTCCCAACCTTCCGCCGCTCCAGCTCTTCGGAAGCGAGCTCATACCAGACTTGGGCGCCGAACTCAGGTTCGGGTGTGTCCAGGTTCCGGTACAGGGCGTCAACCAGTTGCTCGAGTTCCCTTACCGTGGCCTCGGAGAGAACAACTCCGGGATCCCGGGAGTCGTTGATGTAGTGGACCAGCTGGGGGCGGTTCATGATGTCGCCGCCGGGAGCCATTGCGAAGATGCTGGGGTAATGAGTTGCCGGGCTGCCAAACGTGGAAGTTCAGGACGGAAGCAGTCGGGCTGGATATGGCGTTGCAGTTGCACGGACATTACTAGCTCCAATACCAAGGTTCTGGGGCTGACTGCGTAACCCACAAAAAGTCTATTGAAATGTGGCCTAACCCACAACAGCATGTTTCTTTTTCTGAGTTTGGATCCATTCCATAAGGGGGTTGAAGTGGATCAGATTTTTTTCCAGCGCCTGCAGGACCTCGTCCTGGACAGCAATGATGTCGGCGCTTTCCTACAGGAAATGTCCGTGCTTTCGGCTGCATCCATCAGTGAAGCAGCCGGATTGCCGGTCACCTGTGCAGTGGCCCTTTCCCGCAAGCGCAAGTCAGTGACCGTTGCCGGCAGCTGTCCCGAAGCACGTCAATTGGACGAAATCCAGCAGGCCTTCGGGGACGGCCCGTGCCTGCAGGCAGTGCGGGAGTCAAGTGTCGTGGTGGTCCGGGATACCAGGACGGATACGCGGTGGGGCCGCTACAACCAGCTTGTGGCCGACCGCGGCCAGTTGAGTATCCTCGGCGTGCCGTTGGCACTTGATCACGGGGCCACGGCGTCTTTGAGTTTCTTTGCTCCGGAAGCGGACACCTTTACAGAGGAAATCATCCGTCATTGCCAGACCTTCGCCTGCCAAGGGGGTAAGGCGCTCAGGCTGGCCGTCAGGATAGGTGCGTCACAGGAACTCAGGGATGATGTCCTTGCCGCCATGAAGTCCCGGACCAGCATCAATCTGGCGTCCGGAATCGTCATGGGCCAAAGCCGGTGCACACAGGCCGAGGCAATATCAATCCTGACCAGGGTTTCGAACAACAGGAATGTCAAGCTCCGGGTTGTTGCTGAGGAGATCCTCCGGAACTACGACTCCTCCCTCTCCGCAGAGAACAGCACCCACTTCGACCTCTGACACGCTGCCGGAAGCTTTGGCAGATCCTGCAAACCAGTCGCAACAATCCGGCGCTCCAGCGTCCTTGCGGGGATATGCTGGGATTGGACTTAGGAGAGATGGAAGGCGGCGGGGTTGGTGCGATCGGGGCAGTCATGGTGGTAGGCCTTCCACTTGCCGACGAGCTTGCAGCAGTGTTCGCAAGGGCAAATGACCTTCTCCTTACCGAGGAGACCGTTTCCCGTGCCCTCAAACTCATCAGCGCTGCAGCCCAGGCGGCCATTCCGGGCGCTGTGGGGGCCGGGGTCACTCTGGTTGATGCCGTGGGACGGAAGCGGACCGCTGCGGCATCCGATCCCTTGGTGGAAACAGCCGACAACGCCCAGTACATCTTGGAAGAGGGCCCATGCTTGCAGGCTTGGGCTATGGGGAAGCCGGTTTTGGTTGAGGATGTCCGGACGGATAACCGTTGGCCGGATTGGCTGGAAGCCGCTGCCGAGCTTGGGCTGACATCCGCCGTAAGTGCACCCCTGCTCGCTGGAGATTCGGTCCTGGGCGCTGTAAAGGTTTATGCCCGTGAGGCCGGAACCTTCGACTCATCCACGGTGGGGCTGATGGAACTCTTTGCGGCACAGGCCTCCATCTTCCTCATCAACGTCCAGGCCCGGGAGAGCGCCCAGACCTTGAGCGAGATGTTGCAGGATGCCCTGGCGGGGCGTGAAATGATTGCGGCGGCCAGAGGGGTCCTGATGGCGAGGTACGGGATTGACGAGGCCTCAGCCATGCAGCAGCTCCTGACAGAATCGCGGCGGGACCGGAAGCCTTTGCGCGAGATTTCGGCGGAACTGCTTTCTTCCACCCGGATTGCCGGCATCTGATCGGGGGTTGCGCTTTGGCCCTGGGCAAAGACGAGGATGAGCAAAGGCTTCGGTTCGAAGAGACGCTGAGGGATGCGGATCTGCGGATCGAAGAACTGTGGCTGAGGTATTTCAGCATCGGCGGGGTTGCAGGCCAGTTTGAAGTGGAGGCCTACATCCATGGAGCCATAGCCTTGCCGCCCCTGCAGCGTGACATCTTGAGCCATGCCCTCAACGAGCGCCTGGACGAGCTCGATGCGCAAGGTGGGCGGGCGCCCTACAGCAGGGAGTCCGAGGATGCCGGACGCACGCACGACGACGGCGAGCATTCGGAGAATGAGCCGGGGGACCAGGAGTAAACCGACGGCCAGTAAACCAGCCCCCGGGTCAGGCCAGAAGCCGGGTCAGGCCAGCTGTAACCCCGGCAGGGGTGACTGGGCAGGCAGAGGACGGCGGGGACGCTCGGTGCGGATTGCGTCCTCGATCAGCGCGACCGGGCGGCGCCAGGCATCAGAGCCCGGCTCCATGGTATCCACCACACCGATCAGCATGGCCAGCAGCCTGAACAGGTCCGTCAGCGAAATGTCCTCGCGCAGCGTTCCTTGACCCTGGCCCCGGCCCAGCAGGACTCCCACAGACTCGATAAGCCCGCCTGTGATGCCTGTGAGCAACTGCCGCCGTCCGGCTACGGCTCCGAGAAGATTGGCGTCCTCGCTGGCAGCCGCCATCAAGGAGTCGATGACACTGAAGAGGCCAGCAGCGGCATCTTGTCCGGAGAGGGCCTCGTCGATAACGGGATCCACGTGAAGCCGGAGCTGGCGGTTGAGCGCTGCCAGCACCAGCTGTTCCTTGTCCGCAAAGTTCCGGAAAAGTGTTGCGGGTCCTACCCCGGCCGTTTCTGCGATGGTCTGGAGAGGAACTTCAGGACCATATTCGCGGAAACACTGCCTCGCGGCGCTGATGATTTTGTCTACATTGCGTGCAGCATCAGCACGGAGGGGCTTTCGTTCTACTGCCACGTTCATTTTTCAAGGTTATGGGTTACTGATTGGTAGACACCCTATATGACGGAAGGGGCCATGAAACACTGGACAGATGTTGCTTGCATTCTCCGTCGCCCCTTCAGGCACGCCCGCAGGAGGAAACCCCGCTTCTTCCGCTACTGATTCCTCTACCTATGGTGCGGACGGTTCCGTTCACGACGCCGTCGCCGCGGCAGTGAAAATCGTCCGCGAATCGGGACTTCCTCATCAGACGGACTCCATGTTCACCACCATTGAGGGTGAATGGGACGAGGTTTTCGCTGTTGTAAAAAAGGCCACCGAAGCAGTGGGGCGTTTCGGCAGCCGGGTGTCCCTGGTCATCAAAGCGGATATCAGGCCGGGTTACTCCGGGGAATTGTCCGGCAAGGTCGAGCGGCTGGAAAAGGCGATCAGCGAAAGCCAGTAAATCCGGCCTTCCGTCTCCTTCGTGCTTCCGCACATGCCTGTGAACTGCCAGACTGGGCGGATGATCGAGCACAAGGCCGAGGCAAACTGGACCGCAGTGGAAGAATTCCTGACCGACGTCGTCGTCCATCCTGATCCTGGACTCCAGCGGGCGGTGGTGGCCGCGGCCGCGGCGGGCATGCCCGGCATTGAGGTGGCGCCCAACGCAGGGAAGTTGTTGAAGTTGCTCGTGCAGCTGTCCGGTTCCCGGAATGTGCTGGAGATCGGCACCCTTGCCGGTTTCAGCACCATCTGGATGGCACAGGGACTGCCCGACGACGGCCGGCTGGTCACCTGCGAATACCGCCAACGGCACGCCGAGGTAGCCCGGGCAAACATGGACGCGGCAGGCGTAGGACACAAAGTGGAGATCCGGGTCGGAGCAGCGCTGGAAACCCTGCCTCTGCTGGAGTCTGAATCGCGGGGGCCCTTTGATTTTGTCTTCATCGATGCCGACAAGGAAAACGATCCGCACTACCTTGACTGGGCTATCCGCCTTGGCCGGCCAGGAACCACCATCGTCATGGACAACGTGGTGTGGGAAGGCGCTGTACTGGAGCCGGAAAAGGACAACGTCAACGCCCCCGGCATCCTCGATGCGCTCCACATCATGGGGGAAGACCCACGGGTGGATGCCACTGTGATCCAGACTGTTGGCTCAAAGGGCTGGGACGGCTTTGCCCTCGCAGTGGTCAGGTAGCCGTCACCGGGAAATCATCACGTTGCACAATGCCCGCGGGAGGAGGGCTGAAACTGTACGCCCCGGGCCACCCTCCCGACGGTGGGCTCCCAGGACAAGCAGGCTGGCGTTCGCTGTGGCGGCAACAAGCTCCCTGGAGATGGGATGCCCTTGCCGAAGGGCGCCCGAAACAGTCACATCGGTTGCCAACTCACGGGCAGTCTCGACGGCATGGTCCACCAGCGCCTGCCCATGGAGCGGGGAATGCTTGCCGTGGGGTTCATGATGGCGTCCGTTTTCCACCTCTACATGAACCAGTTCCAGCGAGGTTTTCAGCGCGCGTGCCATTCTGAGGGCGTCAACGATTACCGCCTCGCTGTTAGGGGCAGTACTCACGGCTGCCACAACGGGTTCGCCGCCACGGTGGGGATACCGGACAACCAATAGGGGGCACGGTGAATGGCCGGCGAGGTCCAAGCAGACGGAACCTGCCAGTTGGCCAACGATCCCGCCCAGCCCGCGGTGCCCCACAACCAGAAGGCGGGCGTCCTTGGTGGCGTCCCTGAGCACCTGGCCCGGGAGACCTGCCTCGAAGACGCCTTCAACCTCAAGTTCGCCAGATACCTCGTGCGCAAGATCCACGCCATCCTGCAGGGTGGCCTCAGCGGCATGGCGCAGCCCGCTACCGGAGACGCCCTTGACTGGTCCCAAGGACTTGGTGAATACAGGCCAGACCCAGGCGTGAATAATCCGCAGCTTCAAGTTCTGGTCGGCGGCATGTTCAGCTGCCCACCTGACGGCAAGCTGGGACTGCTCGGACCCGTCGAATCCCACGGCAAGGATGCGGTTCTCGTTCCATTCTGCGGCTCCCGGCATTGCGGCCTCCCTGGACGGCTTCGGCACGAAGGTGGAACCAAGTAAACGCCACGAACCGCAGGATTACTAGGGTGTAGGCCGCCGCGTTCCTGATCACCGACGGCAAGAGTTCAACGGCTGGCGCCCAGCGGCTAGCGGCCGCGATTGCGATCGTTGCGCTCAGCGCCGTTCCTTGTGTCTTGCTGCTCGCTAACATGCTGTTCGCGTAGTTCCCGGCCCTGGCGGATATCTTCTTCTTCCTTTTCCTGCATCTTGTCGCTCTTTTTGGTGTCACGGGGCGGCAACTGGATAGTCTCCTCTGCCTCAATGCCCGCCTGAAGCTGGCGCCCACGTTCCATCTCGGCGTCGAACTCTGCCCCAAAGAGGAGTGACATGTTCAGGATCCAAAGCCACAGCAGCAGCACTATGACGCCGCCCAGAGCGCCATAGGTCTTGTTGTAGTTGGCGAAGTTTGCCACATAGAAGGCGAAGCCGAGAGTGGCCAGGAACGATACCACCAAGGCAATGAACGAGCCCATGCTCATCCAGCGGAACTTGGGCTGCTTCACATTGGGGGTGGTGTAGTAAAGGATGGCGATGGCCACAACCACCAGGATCACGATTACAGGCCACTTCAGGATGTTCCAGGTGGTGAGGAAGGCCCCACCCAGTCCAATGGCGTTTCCTACGGCCTCTGCCACCGGCCCACTGAGAACCAGCATGGCCGCGATCAGTGCCACGAGAAGGACGGTCACCACTGTGACACCCAGCATCGTGCCGCGAAGTTTGACGAAACCACGGCCCTCGTCGGTCTCGTAGATCCGGTTCATGGCCCGGCCGAAGGCTCCTACATAACCTGAGGCAGACCAAAGGGCGGTCAGAATACCCAAGACCAGAGTGAAACCGGCAGCCGGGGAGTTGACTAATTCCTCCACGGGTTGCCGGATGAAGTCCACCGTTCCGCCTGGCGCCACACCCTGAACGATATCCAGCAGGCCCGAGGTGGTCCTTTCCGCCTGGCCAAAGACACCCAGCAATGACACCAGTGCCAGGAGGGCCGGGAACAGGGACAGCACACCAAAATACGTCAGGGCGGCGGCCAGATCCTGGCACTGATCGCTCGTGAACTCCCGGAACGACTTCTTGGCAATGTATTTCCAGGACCGTTTGCTGATGTCCTGGGGGCTGTCGGGTTTGCTCTCATCGTCCGGGGCGGGGGCTGTTTGAGCCTTTGCTGTGCTGCTGTCAGCTGTCTCGGCGCCTGCGTTTGAACTGTTCTTTGCAGAGAAGTTGTTGCTGGCCATGGGAATTATCCTCAAATCTGCCGGATTTCCTTACGGGCGTCGCGCCACAAATAAGGGACGGGTAGACGGGCAGGCCGGCCGGCCCGCGCGTGCGGGCGGCCGGCCTGGCCGAACCTGGCATGGTCAGGCGTTCTGGACGTTGTCCTTGGCGTCTGTTGCCTTGTATTTGACGTCCTCCACTGCCATCTGACCCTCGCCTTTGACGTGTTCGGTGGCCTGGGTGGCAGTTGTCTTGACGTTTTCCATGGCTTCCTGGGCAGGTTCCTTCAGCCCTTGGGCCATGTCCTTGGCGGTTTCCGTCAGTTGTGTGGTCAGGGGCTCGGCGGCGCTCTTGACCTGCTGGGCCGCCTCGCGCTCCTTCTCACTTGCCGGTATCAGGGAGGAGAGGAGCATTCCGGCGCCAAAAGCAATCAGCCCGGCAGCGAGCGGATTCCCCTGGGCTTTTGTCTTCATCTGCTGCGGCGCCTCGCTGATCGCGGAGCCAGCGTCACTGAGAGCGGACCCGGTTCCTTGCTGGGCTGAGTGCATACGGTCAGCGGTGTTCTCGGCTGCTCCCATGACTTTCTCCTTCACTCCAAAAACGGCTTCCCTTGCCTTGTCGGTCTGGCGGTGGACAATGTTGGACGGCGTGACTTTGTCTGCCACTGCATCCACATTGGTGCCAAGCCGTGCGCGGGTTGCTTCTATGTCGGCGCGGATTGCGTCCGGGTTTTCGGTCATCGTGTGTCCTTGCTCGATCTAGGTATTTGGTTTCAGGGTGGGTGGAATCTCCTGGAGCGTTTCCGCTGTTTGCGGCATGCCCTTGATCGCCTTGAGCTCCTTGCGACCCATGGAAGCGAGGATTGCGGCGATGATGGCCCAGATCACGGCGACGACGACGGCGGACCAGCCGTGCCCGATCAAGTTGCCCAGTCCCCACCAGAGAGCCACGGAGAGGAAAAGCAGCACGAAGTGACCGGCTACCCCGGCGCCGGCCAATAGACCTGCACCTTTCCCGGCCCGGGTTCCTGACTGCTTGAGCTCGGCCTTGGCCAACTCAACTTCCTGGCGCATCAGCGTGGAAATGTCCTTGGTGACATCGCCCAGCAGATCGCCAAGAGAGGAGTTGTCCGCTTTTACATGCGCCTCAGAGGGAGGAGGCTCCGGTATCTGGCTGCTCATCGACGCCCACCATCAAACGGATCGTCGCGGTAGGGATCGTCAGTTGGACGGCTTCCTGACAAGGGGCTCTCACCAACGCGGTCGCCTGCCAGTGGGTCATCGGCCCACTGGCCGCCCGTGGTTCCTGCACCCTCCATGGGATTAGGCGGGTAGGTTTGTCCGCCAGTCCCTGCTGCGGCGCCGGCTGTGGTTGTTGTGGGAGCCGGGTACTGGACGGGGGGCGGCGGAACTGCCATTCCTCCGGGCATTGGCTCAGCCATTGCGGTGCTGCGGCCGGCGCCGGCGCTCATTCCGGAATCAGGGGAACCGGACGTCAAGCCCTTGGTCAAGCGGCCGGCCAGGACGCCTGCTCCTGCTGCAAGCAGGAGGAAGGTTCCTGGACGCTGGCGGGCAAAGGACTTTACCTCGTCCAGCAGCGAGCCTGGATCCCGTGCTTCAAGCCAGGAAGCTACAGAGGACGAGCGCTCGGCTGCTTGCCGGACCAGATCCGAGGCGACGCCCTGCTCATCAGGGGCAGAGGCCATGGACTGCAACTGGCTGGAGATGGAGCGCAACCCTTCAGCTACTTTCTGCTGTTGGGTTCCGGCTTGGTTCGTCAGGTCGGACCTTGCCTGGTACAGCAGATCCTTTGCGTTCGTCTTGACCTCTGTTGCAACGTTTGCTGCCTCAGCCTTTGCAGTTTCCGCCACGTTTTTGGCAGAGTCGCTGGCCTGCTTGCCGACTTCCCCGGCCTCACTCTTCATGGCGTCCTTTTTGGATGACCCGGTTTCCGCACCGGACTGCATTCCTGCGGAAGTGGTTGTTCCTGCAGGGTAGGCGGGGTCATAGGGGTCGGTCGATCGTGCATCGGCCGGAGCGGTGCCGTAGCTTCCGTCCTGCGGCCATTGGTTCTCTGTCATCTTCGCTCTCTTTCTCAAAAGGTCGGCTGCTGATCAAGAACCAGCATTACTGGCACTAAATAGTAAGCATGATTACTATCGAATAGTAAGTACCCTTCCTAAGATCTTTCAAGTGGACGGGGAAGGGTGCTGCTGAACAGTAAGGACGGCAGTGGAAACGGCCGGATCTTGCGCGAGTTGAAAGGGTTGAATTTCCCATGGATGCAATGGCCTGGGTCTGGATCGTAATAGGAATCGTTGTTGTGGTTGTGCTCGTTCTGGGAGTGATGGCCGCCAGGAAGCGCAAACAGGAACTGCACCACAAGCACGTCGTCGAACAGCGTCAACAGGCGGGCGAGATACGCCGCAAGGCAGAAAACATCGAACTGGACGCCCGTGAGCGCGAGGCCAACGCCATCAAGGCCCGTGCGGATGCGGAACAGGCTCAGGTTGATGCCGAGAGGATGCGCCAGGAAGCCGAGAAACGGCAGACTGAGGCTGAATCACTCCGTAATGAATCGGTTGAACGGCGGCAACACGCTGATTCACTCGATCCGGACGTCGATACGAAAAACCGTCGGGATCAGGCCCCCGGCCGGGAGCAGAGCCATATTGAACATGGTGTTCCTGACCGGGGCCGTGCTGACCTTGATGCTGCTGACCGCGATCCCAAAGGCCGCGGCCGGGAGGACGACGGACGCCGATAGGGCCCTAACAGGGCCCGCAGTAATGCCTGGCGGCTAACCGCCAGGCATTACTTGTGCTTGGCCTTGCGGTATCTACTGCGCACCGGGTGATCTACTGCTCACCGGGGGTGCGAAGCGCCTGCCGACGCAAGGCCTCGCTGCGCAACGCGCCACTACGGACGGCCACCCTGCGCATCGCCCGCTTTCGAAGTCCCGCCGGCCCCAGTATCGGCCGCGGGTGCATGGCGGGCGATGCTGGTATGCCCTGCCCGGAACCGAGCCCGGCCAGTACCTCCCTGATGGCATCCAGCGAGGATACCTGTGGTGCCCAGCCGAGGACTTCCCGTGCCCGGGTGGTGTCCATGATGGGAGCCCCCTCAGCCATGTCCACCCAACCGGCGTCGGTGCGCTGTAAATGCAACCTCCAGCTCAGATCCGCGGCGGCGTGGACCATACGTACGGAGATTGGTAACCAGCGCTTTGCGTGGAACAGGGCGGCAAGTCCCTGGGGTGTGACCACCGGTTCGGCGGCAATGTTGAAGGCGCCTCCGGCTCCCAGGTTAAGAACCCGCCAGTAGGCGTCTGCTACGTCGTCGGCATGAGCGGCTTGGAACACAAATTGCGGGGGCACGGGAAGGACAGGCGTCCTGGGCTTCCCGAGCAGGAGCTTCGGGATCAGGGGCCCCAGGAAATACCTCCCGATCTCGGATCCGGCATCACGCTGGAAAGTCAGGCCTGGCCTTAGCCGGGCTACGGTAACAGCGGGGTTCTCTGCCATAAAGCTGTCCAGCAGGGCCTCCTGCTCCGCCTTGTGCCTGCTGTAGTGTGAGCCGGCAATGCCGCCAACCGGCCAGCTCTCATCGACGCGGGATTCCTTGCTGGCGGCCGGGCTGTACGCGCCGATCGAAGAAGCGCACACGATGTGCTTTACGCCGGCCTCTTTGGCCGCGCTGAGCATGTTGGCGGTGCCTGTCACGTTGGTGCGGTAGAGCTGGTCCAGATCGTGGTTTGGTTGGACCTGCCAGGCAAGATGCACCACCGCATCTGCTCCTTTGAGGGCTGCCCTGAGCCGGTGTCCATCCTCTTCGGCGCCAACATCGAGTGCATGCCACAGAACGCCTTCGAAAGGTGGCTTGGAGGAGTCCGGCACCCGTCTGCTGACGCCGACCAGCTCCAGTTCCGGCCTGACAGAACGCTCTTTTTGCAGCCTGCGAAGGACGGCCGTTCCTACATTGCCGCTGGCTCCTACGATGACAACGCGCATCTCGGACGGTCCTTCCGTTCAGCTGATGGCCATGGGCCCGGAAACCCAAACGATCTGATCCCAGGTTCAGACAAGGTTCTTCGAATAACGCTACCGGGCATTGTTTAATAAGCAACCTTATGGTTCGCTACTGATAAGTCTTGCCACGGGCTTTTCGAACGCTCCAGCACGAAGGAACGAACGACATGCGGGAAACCCAGCCCTCCCTGCCGTTGCTCCCGGCAACCGGACGAAGCGCCCGGTCGGCCCAAAACCGGCCTGTACGTACGCGGCCTTTACACAGCCAGCAAGGGCAGATTCAGCTCACATTCCAGAACCACCTGGTTCTGAACTACCTCGATCTTGCGGAGTCCCTGGCCGCAAGGTTCGTCTCCAGAGGACGCGAAAGGGCAGACCTGAACCAGGTTGCCTACCTGGGCCTGGTCAAGGCTGCCCGGGGGTTCGATGAGAGCCGGGGCGGGAGTTTTCCCGCTTACGCCACCCCTACCATCACTGGTGAACTCAAACGATATCTGCGGGACCGTTGCTGGATGGTCCGCCCACCCCGTCACATCCAGGACCTGCGCACGGAGATTCTGCGGACTGAGCCGCTGCTGTCGCAGAGGCTGCGAAGGTCACCCACGGATGCTGAAATCGCCCGGGAACTGGGTGCCGACGTCGCCTGCGTCCGCGAGGCGATGGCAGCTTCTGCCAGCCTTCGCCCGGACTCCCTGGATGCGGTTGATGTACACGGTGATGCCCCGCCTCCCGCGGAGACGCTCGTCTCCCCGGATGCGTCCCCCGAGCGGCTTGAAGAACTTCTCAGCCTCAGCGACGCCATCCAGGAGCTCAGTGAAGCGGACCGGCAGCTGCTCTACCGGCGATACTTCCTGGAGGAATCACAAAGCGAACTGGGCCAGAGAGTGGGAATGACCCAAATGCAGGTCTCCCGCCGGCTCTCAAAGATCCTGGTCCAGCTCCAGCAACGGCTGCTCGACGACGAAACTCACAGCAGGCCCAGGCCGCGGACCGCCTCAAGCACCTCCTGAGTGGTCACCCCCAATATCGCAGGATCCGGATCAGCGGCAAAGGTATCTCCCCGCCTCACGGCGGCCTTGGTCAGCACCACATGCGGGCCTGGCGGAGGGCCCCAGATCTCGGGGGGAGCAGGGCCGAAGAGCACCACAGACGGCCTGCCATAAGCGGAGGCCAGGTGAGCGGCCCCCGTGTCTGCCGAGATGACGAGCCGTGCGTCAGCCACCGTCGCAGCGAATTGGCTGAGCGTCAGTTGCCCCGCGACCACCGCGGCTTCGGAGAGGCCTGCCATGCGGCACACCACCAGCGCGCGCTCCCGTTCCACTGCGCTTCCCGTAAAAAGAACGCGATGTCCCGAAGCCGCCAGCTTCGAGGCCAGGCAGGCAAAACGGTCGACGGGCCAGAGACGGCTTCCGTAGGCCGCGCCTACGTGGATTACGGTGGCTTCCAGTGCCGCGGTAGCTATTGCCGGACGGTTGAGGCGAAAGTCCAGGGGGTCAGCATCGATGCCATGCCATTGCAGCAGCCTCGTCCACCGCTCCCGCTCATGAAGGTCAGGTTGCCAAGGTGGCCCGTCCCTGCGCTTCGATATATGGGAAATGGTGTGCCGTGCCTTGAGTTCCTCGATCCGCTCCTGGCTTTCCGGCCCGCTGCCGTGCAGATTGACTGCCACGTCTACAGTGCCCGGCTCCACGTCGATCGGTTCGTCCAGCCCGTGCGTTGGCAGAAGTTCAAAACCGCCAACCAGCTGGAGCGCCTCGGTCAGCCAGCCTTGGGCAGCATAACGAAGACGGTGTTCCGGATAAGCGCGGCGCAAAGCGTGCAATGCCGGCACCGCAACCAGCAGGTCACCGAGTTTGAGCGCCCGCAATACCAGCAATTCCGGCTTGTCCTGCTGCCCTGAATGACGGCTCAAATCCATGTCCTTTCCCCAGCTTGGAGTCTAGCTCCAAGAGAAGTCCTGCCTGACTTGTTTAGCAAGGACTGTAACGGGGAACGGACTGGATATGGGAAGTGACAACTCATTACCGCTTCGGGCTGTCCTGTTCGACCGGGACGGCACGCTGGTACAGGACGTGCCCTACAACGGGGACCCGGACCTGGTGGAACCCATGGGCCATGCCGCCGTAGTTTTGCAGGAACTTCGCACCTTGGGCCTGGCTACGGGCGTCATCAGCAACCAGTCCGGAATTTCGCGCGGTCTCTTGACCCAAAGCCAGGTCAGCAGCGTCAATTCACGCATCGAAGAGCTGCTGGGGCCCTTCGATGTTTGGGAAATCTGTCCGCACGCACCCGAGGACAGCTGTAGCTGCCGGAAGCCCGCCCCGGGGATGATCATCGCCGCCTGCCGCCGCCTCGGAATCTCCCCGGCAGAGGCAGCCTACATAGGAGACATCGGCTCTGACCTGGAAGCGGCCGAAGCCGCCGGTGCCAGGGGCGTCCTGGTCCCGACGCCGGCTACACGCGCCGAAGAGGTGGATGCCGCCGTCGGGAATGTTGCGCCGGACCTTAGCGCCGCAATCCGGATGCTCCTGGACGGTCCGCCGTGAGCCGCGTCCTGGTAGCCCGCCTGGACAGCGTCGGCGATGTCCTGCTGGCAGGCCCTGCCGTGCGGGCAGTTGCCCATGGCAGGCGCTCAGGCCCCGGGAATGCAAACGACGTTGTCATGTTGTGCGGGCCCCAAGGCGAAGCAGCGGCGTCCATTCTTCCCGACGTAACCGAGGTCTTCAGCTGGGCGTGCCCATGGATCGTCAATCCCGCCCCGCCAGTCAGCTCACGGCACCTGGACACTCTTACGGATTTCATCCGGCACTCCAGGATCACCGAAGCAGTCATCCTCACTTCGTTTCATCAATCTCCGCTGCCCCTGGCGCTGCTGCTGCGCCTCGCCGGAGTTTCCCGTATTACGGGTGCCTCAACGGACTATCCTGGCTCTCTGTTGGATGTCCGGCTGCGCCCGGGCGAGGATTTTCCTGAGGATCAACCTGAAGCCGAGCGTGCACTTGGCATCGCCCGTGCGGCCGGCTTCGAACTGCCCCCGGGCGACGACGGCAAGCTCAAGGTGGTGCCCGTCCCCGACGTCACTGACCTGGTGGGGGAGGAGCCGTACATCGTGGTGCATCCCGGGGCAACAGCCCCCGCTCGGGCCTGGCCGCCACTGCATCATGCTGCCGCCGTGGAACTGCTCGAAGGTGCCGGTCACCGGGTGGTGGTGACCGGCGCTCCGGGTGAAAGGGCCCTGACGGCAACTGTCGCAGGGCCATCGGGAATCGACCTCGGCGGCCGCACCGACCTGCGGACCCTGTCCGGTGTCCTGGCCCGGGCGAAGGCAGTGGTGACCGGCAACACCGGGCCCGCGCATCTTGCCGCCGCTGTGGGAACTCCCGTCGTCTGTCTCTTTTCCCCCGTGGTTCCCGCCGTCCGCTGGGCACCCTACGGGGTTCCGCTGGAGCTGCTGGGAGACCAAAATGCTCCGTGCAGGCTCAGCAGGGCAAGAGAATGTCCGGTACCAGGGCATCCCTGCCTCAGCTCCGTGGCACCCGAACAGGTGGCGGACGCGGTGGAACGCCTGATCAGCGGAGTGTCTTCCCTCAGTACCCGGCGAAAGGTCTGGCACCCATGAGAATCCTGTTGTGGCATGTTCACGGCTCCTGGACGGATGCGTTTGTCCGCGGGCACCACGAGTACCTCCTGCCGGTCCTTCCCGAGGGCGGTCCCTGGGGGCTGGGACGCGCAGGCAGGAACTGGCCGGCGTCGGTTTCTGAAGTCGCGTTGGCGACACTGGACCCGGACACCATTGACGCCGTCGTCCTCCAACGGCCCGAAGAAATCGACGAAGTCCAGCGCGTGCTGGGACGCAGGTCCGGCACGGAGCTTCCTGCTGTGTATGTGGAG
This sequence comes from Arthrobacter sp. Z5-13, assembly GCF_056499105.1. NCBI lineage: Bacteria > Bacillati > Actinomycetota > Actinomycetes > Micrococcales > Micrococcaceae > Arthrobacter > Arthrobacter sp. Z5-13. The sequence goes on along the minus strand of NZ_CP096460.1, from coordinate 3,998,103 downwards.
CACAACACGCCTAAGGGCGACGTGCCGTGGACAAGCCACCCCCTTGCCGGCCAACACACCATTCCCATAGTCCACGTGACCCATTTCAACGATCTCTTCTGGGACAGCGGTGTTGCCCCCACGGTGGTGATTGAACACGGCATCCCGGATCCTGGCTGCCTCTACACGGGGGAGACCCCTGATCTGGGCGTCGTGGTCAATGAGCCGGTGCGCCGCGGGCGAGTGACAGGGACAGACCTCTTGGCACGTTTTGCCTCCATCGCCCCGCTCCAGGTCTTCGGTATGGGCGGCGGCGGGCTGGTGGCAGAAACAGGAATTTATCCCTCACGGCTGAAAGTGCGCGGAGACTTGCCGACGCCGGACCTGCACCGTGAACTGGCCCGCTGCCGTGTGTACCTGCATCCGCTGCGCTGGACCTCGCTGGGACTGTCGCTGCTGGAGGCGATGCACCTGGGCATGCCCGTGCTGGCGCTTGCCACCACGGAGGCAGTCCGCGCGGTTCCTCCCGGGGCCGGCGTCGTTTCAACCGAGGTCGAGGAGCTCCGCCGCTGGGCCCACAGGCTGATCCTTGATCCGGAGGAAGCGCGGCGGATGGGAGCTGCCGCGCGGGAGGCTGCCCTGGCGAACCACAGCCTGGGTGCCTTCCTCGGTGCCTGGGACGAGCTGCTGGACGATCTCCTATGCAGGCGTTTCCGGAGGGGACAAATACTTGTTCCGGCGCAAGAGAGGAAAATGCAATGAGAATATCCATGGTGTCTGAGCACGCGAGTCCTCTGGCCGCGCTGGGCGGTGTGGACGCCGGAGGGCAGAACGTCCATGTCGCGGCGCTCTCAACAGCACTATCCCGCCGCGGCCACCACGTCACGGTGTATACACGCCGGGACTCCGCCGATCTGCCGGCCAGGGTCAGGATCATGCCTCGGCTCGAAGTGGTCCATGTTGATGCCGGTCCGGCGAAGCATGTTCCCAAGGATGAGTTGCTCCCCTTTATGGGCAAGCTCGCCGACGGAATCGTCAAGGACTGGGGAAGCCGGCGTCCCGACGTCGTCCATGGGCATTTCTGGATGTCCGGATTGGCCTCGCTGGACGCCGCCAGAAGGGGCGACCCGGGCGGGTATGTGCCGATGGTGCAGACTTTCCATGCGCTGGGAACAGTGAAACGACGCCACCAGGGCGCGCAGGACACCAGCCCGGCCGAGCGCGAATGGCTGGAACCGTACGTTGGCCGGGCCGCTGACAGGATCATCGCCACTTGCTCCGACGAAGTCTTCGAGCTCAAAGCCATGGGCATCAACACCGCGAAGATTTCCATCGCCCCCTGCGGTGTGGACCTGGACCTGTTTTCCGCCACAGGCGGTTCCGAAGTGCGGCCCCGTACCTACCGCATCCTGTCCGTGGGGCGCCTCGTTCCACGTAAGGGAGTGGATCTGGTGATTCAGGCCTTGCCGCTCCTGCGTGCGGCGGGGTTCGACGACGTCGAGTTGCTGATTGTGGGCGGAGAAGGGGATGCAGCCGTGACGGGTGCCGATCCCGAGGGCAGCCGGCTGATGGCCATTGCCGAGGAGCTTGGGGTTGCCAACCAGGTGAGCCTGCGCGGGCAACTGCCACGGGACGCCATGCCGGGAATCCTGCGCAGCGCCGACGCCGTGGTCTGCACACCCTGGTACGAGCCGTTCGGAATTGTGCCGCTTGAAGCCATGGCCTGCGGTGTCCCTGTTGTGGCTGCAGCCGTGGGTGGGCTGCGGGACACCGTTGTGGACCGCAAGACCGGACTGCACGTGCCACCGAGGGACCCTGAAGCTATTGCGGCCGCGGTGGCGGAGCTGCTCGGGGCCCCGGCGCTGCGGTCCGAGCTGGGCAAAGCCGGGGAGAAACGTGCCAGGTCCCGCTACTCCTGGGACAGGGTGGCAGCGGAGTCGGAGAAGGCATATCAACTGGCGGTAGCAGGAAACGCCGCATCCCGTCAGCTGGAGCACATGAAAGGAGCAGCGCTGTGACTACTGAATGGAAAGTCAAGGATGGTGCCCGTCCGGCACTGCTTCCGTTCCCGCCGTCGGCCCCCGCGCCTGTGGCTGACGGCAGGGGCAACCAGTCCCTGATGGCCGTCCAGGCCCACCTGCAGAACTTCCTGCCCGCCCTGGAGTCACTGCGCGGGCAGGCTGATCGTCTCGCTTTTTGGGGGCAGGAGCTGGCGCAGCGGTTGCTGCGCGGGCAGCGGCTTCTCGCTGCAGGCAACGGCGGTTCTGCTGCCGAGGCCCAGCACCTGACGGCGGAGCTGGTAGGAAGGTTCGACGGCGAGAGGGTGCCGTTTTCGGCCATCAGCCTGCATGCCGAGACGTCTGCCGTGACGGCCATTGCCAATGATTACGGCTTTGAGGAGCTCTTCGCCCGCCAGGTCAGGGCGCATGGAAGGTCAGGGGATGTGCTGATCCTGCTCTCGACGAGCGGCAAAAGCCCTAACCTCCTGCGGGCCGTTGAGACCGCCGCAGGCCTGAACATCAGGACGTGGGCCCTGACAGGACCTGGACCGAATCCGCTGGCGGATGCCTGCGATGAAGCAGTAACTATTGATGCCGTTTCAGCCAATGCACAGGAGGGGCACTTGATCGCACTGCACGCAATCTGCCGGGCGTTCGACGCCGAGGTTTCGAGGCGGGGGGCCGGCTCTCCCGCTTCCTTTTCCTCCGGGGAGGTCCGGCCGTGAGGATAACCGTAGTGGGGGATGTGCTGCTGGATGTTGATCTCGCCGGGCACGCCACCCGTTTGTGCCCGGATGCCCCCGTTCCAGTGGTGGACGTTGGATCTGTCCAGCGCCGGGCCGGGGGCGCGGGGCTTGTGGCGAAGATGCTGGCCGCTGACGGTCATCACGTCACCCTGGTGACTGTACTGTCCGACGACGACTCCGCCTCGCACCTGGAACGCGCCCTGGAAGGGGTCACTGTCATTGCCGGACCCTCCGGAGCGCCGACTCCGGTCAAGACCCGGGTGCGGGCCGATGGCCACCCGGTTGTGCGCTTTGACGAGGGCTGCGAGCCCGCACCGGTGCCTGCTGTTACAGGGCCCATGCTGCACGCCCTTGAACAGGCCAAGGCCATTGTGGTGGCTGACTACGGCAGGGGACTGACGGCCGCACCGGAGCTCCGGGTGCTCCTGGAGTCCCTGGCCTCGCAGATCCCCATCGTCTGGGACCCGCACCCGGCAGGGACTGAACCTGTCCACGGCGTAGAGGCCGTGACTCCCAACCTGAGCGAAGCCCGCAAATTCTCGGCACGGGCGGGGGAGTTCAGAGGCCCTGAGCCTAAGGGAGATGACCGCAGCGAAGACCCCGGATACATTGCTTCGGCCCTCATGCGGAACTGGCACAGCAAAGCCGTGCTGGTAACGATGGGAGCCCGCGGCGCCGTTCTGGTGCGGGACGACGGCAGGCCCGCCCTGACGGTCCCCGCTCCCGTCACCTCTGTGTCTGACCCGTGCGGTGCGGGTGATCGGCTTGCAGCCAGCCTGGCCGTTCATTTGCTGGACGGCCACAACGTCGATGACTCCGCGGTCCTGGCCGTCCGGGAAGCAGCAGCGTTCCTCGGAGCAGGCGGCGTGGCCACACTGGCCGGCGAACGGGAACCCGTGAAACTGCACGGCAGCGGCACCGATGCTTTGACGCTGGCCCACAACGTCCACGCGGCAGGCGGCACAGTGGTGGCCACCGGGGGATGCTTCGATCTCCTGCACGCCGGGCACATCCGGGCGCTCGCCGCTGCCCGGAAGCTGGGGGATTGCCTGATCGTGTGCCTGAATTCGGATCAATCAGTGCGCCGCATCAAGGGCGAGCACCGGCCCATCATCAGCCAGGAAGACCGAACAGAGATGCTCCTTGCCCTCGAATACGTGGACGCCGTGATGGTGTTCGACGAGGACACGCCTGAAGTATGCCTGGACCAGTTGCGGCCGGATCTTTGGGTAAAGGGCGGTGACTACGACGTCACGGAACTGCCGGAAGCCGCACTCGTTGAAAGCTGGGGCGGACGCTGCACCACAGTGCCCTACCACCCGGCCAGATCGACGTCGAACCTGGCGGAAGCGCTCTTGAAAGTCGGCTGAACGCCCAACATTTTCACAAACGGAAGGAACACCATGAATGCAGAATCAATGCGCCCTGGCCGTGTACTGGTGACGGGGGGAGCCTCCGGACTCGGTGCCGCCGTCGTCGACGCCGTCCTGAAAGCGGGCGGGACTCCCGTGGTGCTGGACCGCGATATCAGCAATGTCTCGGCCGTTAAGGCTTTCGAAGTGGACGTCTCTGACCGGCTGGCAGTGGAGGAGGCCGTGCGCCAGGCGGCGGAGACCCTCGATGGACTTGACGCCGTGGTGACTGCCGCAGGGATTGACCGGTGCGGAAAACTGGAGGACGTAGCTGCCGAGGACTGGGAGAAGGTAATCGGCGTCAACCTGCTGGGGACGGTCTCTGTTGTCCGCGCCGCCTTGCCGTATCTGAAGGCCTCCCGTGGCAGAGCGGTGACCGTTGCGTCCACCCTGGGGAAACGGGCCCTGCCTGAGGCGTCGGCCTACTGCGCCTCAAAGTTCGGAGTAGTGGGCTTCAGTCACGCACTCGCAGCTGAGACCGGAGGCGAGATCGGCGTGACCACCATGATCCCCGGTGGAATGAAAACCAGGTTCTTCGACGACCGTCCTGAGCAGTACAAACCCCAGGATGACTCCCGGTTGAATGATCCGGCCAACGTCGCGCAGGCCATTCTTTTTGTGCTGTCCCAACCTCAAGGATGCGAAATCCGCGAAATGCTCATCTGCCACGAAGACGAGGGCTCCTGGCCGTAAGGCCCCTGACGTCCTCATAGACTTGCGTGGCCGCCACTTCCTCCACGAGGGAATCGTTGTGGCTGCAGCGGGGAGCCGTCCAGCCTACCTGCGTCACATCTATCCCGCAGCTCGGACATTTGGTTGTCCAGGAGGCATGGACGCGGTGGAGGCTCCGGCCCAGGGCACCTGCGTTGATAACGTTGCCCGCCCAGTAGATGCCAACGGTGGGAGCGCCCAGCGCCTGGGCCAAATGGCGCGGCCCGCTGTCGTTGGCCACCATCACCGTGCACCGGGCCAGCAGTGCTGCCAGTCCGGACACGTCGAGCCGGCCCGCTACTGACCTGACCATTCCGGGGGAGGAGGCGGCGGCCAGTTCAGCGATCCGTTCAGCGAGCGGTTGTTCACTGGAGTCACCCACGATCAGCACCTGACATCCATCGGCAGCGCAGGATGCGGCCACTTCCGCAAACCGCTCCGCCGGCCAACGCCGTCGGGGGTCTGTGGCGCCGGGATGGATCACCACCAGCGCCTCTGCCTCGTTGTTCACGAGGTCCTCATCCAGGCCGGCGGAAGGGGCCAGCCTCGCCTCAAGGTCAACCGGAGGGGCCCCGGCAAAGCCAGCCACCTCCAATGCCCGGAGCGGCTCATGTTGGTAGTAAAGGTAGGGGACTGTGCGCTCCAGGCTGGCCGCGTCAACTGTCCGCGTGCCCACCGTGTGGCGGGCTCCCAGCCTCAGCAGGAACGGGTTGGAGTAGCGTCCGCCTCCGTGGAGCTGCACGGCAAGGTCAAACTGTTGCGCGCGCATCTCCGCAAAAAAACGCTCCAGCCTGGCCGGGTCCTCTTCGCCCGGGCGGACGCCTTCGGAATAGGGCAGGATGCGCACCCTGTTGATGGGTCCCACCGTTGCAGAGACCACCTGCTCATGGATTGGCGTTCCCAGGAGAGTGACGTCCGCCCCGGGGTAGGCGGCCTTCAGCGCAGTGATGGCAGGAATGGCGAACAGCAGATCCCCGAGCCCCCCTCCGCGAAGCACCGCAATCCTTGAAATTCCTTCGAATTTTTCCAGGACAGGCCCCACCCCGGTTCCAACGACGCCCGCTCCACCAAAATCTGCCGTGAGCTGCTCCACTCTGCTCTCCTTATGCTGCTGATCGCCTCTTTAGAGGGTCCGGCCGCCGCTCCCCGTGGGGACACCATACGGCTCTTCCACGGCCTCCTGCTACTGGCAAAGTACCCACTCCTTCCGCTCCAAAACGAGTTCGCGTTTTGGTGTCTAAAAAGCCCTCCCGAGGGGTACGGACACGGGATAAGAACGTCTTGCAGCTACTGCTTCCCACCCCTTACCCTGGGGGCCGGGGAGCGCCTGCCGAGGAGGAGTGCGATGTCTACAGTTGTCCAGCGAGTCCGTACCGCCGAGGTGGAAGGAATCACCATTTACGATCCGCGGACCGGAGACCTGGTAGGTACCTTGCAGGAAGCGGCTCCCTTGGATATCCGACGAGCCGTCAACGCCGCCCGTGACGCCCAGGAAGGGTGGGGTGCCACGTCTCCCTCTGACCGCGGACGCCGCCTGAGGGAAGCCGCGCTCGCCTTGAACGCCGCGGCGGCCGAGCTCGCTGAGTTGAACGCCCGGGAAACAGGGCGGCCTGTGGAAGAAGCTCTGGCCGGCATTGCGGCAGGCGTCTCAACGTTGGAGCAATATGCGGAGCTGGGGCCAGTCCACCGCGGCCATAGCCTGAGAGGTAACCTTCTGGCTTCCGACTACACCGTTGCCGAACCCCGTGGCGTTGCCGCTCTTTTGACGCCTTGGAACGATCCCGTTGCTGTGGCCTGCGGACTGATCGGGGCCGCCCTGGTGACCGGGAATACGGTGATCCACAAGCCAAGCGAACGGTGCCCGCACCTTGGTGTACTGCTTGGCGAGGTTCTGGCACCAGTATTCCCGCCGGACGTTCTGATAACTCTTACAGGCGGCCCGGAGATCGGAACCCTCCTGACCGAACAAGCGGGAGTGGCAGTGGTGGCGCACGTCGGCTCCAGCGAAGCCGGGGCAAAGATTGCGCGCACGTCGCTGCAGAACGCGGCCCATGTGATCAGGGAAAACGGCGGCAACGATCCCCTTCTGGTGGATGACGACGTCGACCCCGTCTGGGCGGCCCGGCAGGCTGCCATCGGCGCGTTCAGCAACAGCGGGCAGATCTGCACCTCAGTGGAACGCATCTATGTTCACCGTTCCATCGCGGACGCATTCTGCACAGCCCTGGAGGCGGAGGCGCGCCAAAGGAACGACGCCGGTGCCTTGGCGCCGCTGGTGGATCTCCGCATGCGGGAGGCCGTCCACCAGCAGGTGGAGGCTGCCCTGGAACAGGGAGCCAAGGCGATTGAAGGGGGCGAGGTGCCGGAAGGCCCGGGCGCTTATTACCCGGCGACCGTTCTGCTGAACTGCACTGGCGGCATGGGCATCATGAAAAAAGAGACGTTCGGGCCCGTGGCGCCGGTGCAGGTGGTGGACACTTTCGACGAGGGCCTGGCCCTGGCTGCGGGAGGACGCTACGGCCTGGCCGCCACGGTACTCACGGGAAGGATCGCACACGCCCAGCGCGCCATAGCAGGACTCCCGGTGGGCACTGTGAAGATCAACGAGGTCTTTGGCGGGGCACCGGGCGGCTCAGCCCAACCCCGGGGCGAGAGCGGCGATGGCTTCGGGTACGGGCCGGAACTGCTGGATGAATTCACCCGCGTCAAGGTTGTCCACATCGCCGCTGCCCCGGAGGCTGACTCCGCCCCGGAAGTTGCCGCTCCTGAGGCTGACACCGCTCCTGAAGCTGAGGCCGCTCCGGCAACCGTCGCGCTTGTTCGCACAGAGGGTTCCGCCGTCGTCGATGGCAGCGTGGACGGTCAGCCATGACGGAACTCTCCGAGCAGCGGGGCCTCGCGGACTGGCTGCCCGGAAGGCTGGCCGCCACATCTCCTGCCATTACCGTGATGGGCGACGTCATGCTCGATGGCTGGTGGAGCGGTGCCATTAACCGTTTCTGCCGTGAAGCGCCGGCACCGGTGGTGGAAATCAACCGCAGGGATTTCGCCCCCGGAGGCGCCGCCAACACCGCCATGAACCTAGCTGCGTTGGGGGCCCGAGTCAGTATTGCGGGAATAATCGGCCGGGATGAGGCAGGCCGGGAACTCAAGCGGCAGTTGCAGGCCGCAGGCGTGGACGTCCGGAACCTGGTGGACCATGCAGATATGATCACCACCACCAAGACCCGCGTCAGCAGCGGAGGTCAGGTGCTGCTCCGTTTCGATGATGCCGCCCGGGCCATTCCCCTGGAGGCGTTGAATGCGCTGGCGGATGCTGTGGGCGATTCCATCAAGGGACAGGATGCCGTTGTCCTGTGCGATTACAGTTCGGGATCGCTTGAGGGTCCGGTCCGCAGCGCCCTCCTGGATGTTCTTTCCGACCGGCAGACGGGACTTCTGGCCGTAGTTGACGCCCATGATCCGCGCCCTTGGGCACCCCTACAACCGGACCTTGTGACGCCCAACGCGCAGGAGGCTGCACGGCTGCTGGGCCTTGGCTTGTCCGACGAAGACGACCGCCCCGCCGTGATCGAGAGCAACCGGGACCGGCTCATCGAAGCAACGGGGGCGAAGGCGGTGGTAGTCACACTGGACCGGGACGGCACGTTGCTGCTGCCAGCGGCAGGCACCACCCACCGCACCTGGGCACGGCCGGCTGCCGAAAAGCAGGCTTCAGGGGCGGGGGACACCTTCGTGGCTGCCCTGACTCTGGCTCGGACCGCGTCCCTGCCCCTCACCACCAGCCTTGATCTCGCCCAGGCTGCCGCCGACGTCGTGGTTCACCATGCCGGTACCTCGGTGTGCGGCACGGCGGAACTCAGCCGGTACCTCGAAAGCTTCGCGGATACCGCGCTCAGTGCTGACGAACTGGTACGCCACATTCGAGGCCACCGCAGCGACGGCCGGAGGATCGTGCTCACCAACGGCTGCTTCGACGTGCTGCACCGCGGCCACACGAGATACCTCAACCAGGCCAAGCAATTGGGCGACATCCTGGTGGTGGCGCTCAACAGCGACGATTCCGTCCGGAAACTCAAAGGTCCCGGCCGGCCGATCAATACGGTGGCCGACCGGGCAGCAGTCATCGCCGCGTTGAGCTGCGTGGACTATGTGACGGTTTTCGATACGCCGACCCCTATTCCCTTGATCGAGATGGTCCAGCCCGAGATCTACGCCAAGGGTGGCGATTACACTCCGGAGATGCTCGCGGAGACCCAGGCTGTGGAGAGCTACGGCGGCAAGGTGACCATCCTGGATTACGTCGCAGAACTCTCCACCACCGCCGTGGTGGAGCGAATCCGGAAGGGCGATAGCGCTGCACTTGGAAACAGCGGCATTAACGGTGCTGGTTAGCGACGCTGCTGCCACGGCGGTGCTGTGAACCAGCGTTCACGTATCAGCAACTAGGGTTAAGGCATGAGTAAAGCAGTGGCCGGCTGATGGGGCGGAAGGGTAGAGCCGGTAGAACCTCCGGAAGCACAACGGCCGGAAAATCAGAGCCGGGCGTGGTGGAGATACCTAAAGGAACCCGCCCGGAGGGACCTGCGGAAGGCGTCTATTACATCGACACCGGCGACTGCCAGCTGATCGCTGACCAGGACAACTCATCAGGCTGGCTCCTGCGGATCAACGGGGTGATGAGCTCCCACATTGACCTGGCCGATCCGCTCCTCCTCGAATTCGAGTACATGCGCTGGATGTCCGCCTTGGTTGAATCACGCTGGCCGCCGGAGTCCAAACCCAAGCTGCGGCTACTGCACCTGGGCGGCGGCGCGTGCTCCCTGGCCAGGTATTTCCATGCCTCCTATCCCGAGGCCCGCCAGGTGGTGGTGGAACTGGACGGCAAACTGGCCGAATATGTCCGCGGCTGGTTCGATCTGCCCAAAGCCCCCATGCTGCGCCTGCGCGTGGGTGAAGCCCGCGAGGTGACAGAAACCCTCACTCCGGATACCCGGGACGTCATCATCAGGGACGTCTTTGCCGGCGCGTTCACCCCGCGCTCCCTGACCACGCGGGAATTCAACCAGCACGCCCGACGGGTCCTCGCCCCCGGCGGAATCTACATTGTGAACTCGGGAGACGCGCCTGATCTGAAAAATGCCCGGGAAGACGCCGCCACCATTGCCGCTACCTTCGAGCACACCATGATCATTGCGGACCCGGCCATGCTCAAGGGCCGCCGCTACGGCAACATGGTGATGGCCGGGAGTGACCAGCGGTTCGATGACGATCCCCAGCTGACCCGTCGGCTCCTGGGCGGCGGCGTGCCCGCGCATATCTGGGACGATACCAAGGTGCGTGCTTTCGCGGCCGGTTCGCCGATCCGCCACGATCCTGTCGAGCTGCCGGAAACGGTGGAGACCGCTAACGTTCCCTAAGCCATACCCAGCAGCGCTTTGCGGTGCGCCACTGTCTGCTCACGCAAGCCATGGACGACGGCGGCGACGGCGGGGCGGCGCATCGAATCCGGGCGCAGGACCATCCAGTAGGGGAGTCGCTCTGCGAACTTCTCCGGCATCAGCCGCACCAGATCCTCGTGCAGATCGCCCATAAAGCACGGCAGGAATCCGATTCCGGCCCCGGCGCGGGTGGCCTCCACATGGACGAAAACATTGGTGGAGCTGAGCCCGTCCTTCATCTCCGGAACCAGTCTGCGCGGAGCATCAAGATCATCCACCTGCAGCATCGAGTCCACAAAGTAGACCAGGGGATGTTCGGCGAGTTCCGCCACGGTGGCCGGGGTCCCGTTGGCGGCGAGATATCTCTTTGAGGCATACATTCCCAGCACGTATTCGCCCAGACGGAACGCCTCGGCGCGATGGACCTGGGGCTCTCCGACCACCACCTCGATGTCCAGGCCGGACCGCTGTTGCAGCGCCCGCCTGGTCACCGTCACGATTTCCACGCTCAGCCCGGGATGATTCTTACGCAGCCGCGCCACTGCCGGGGCGGCAATGTAAGCGCTGAAGCCATCAGTAGCGGTCATGCGGACGACGCCGGTAATCGGGTCAGGCGCCTTGCCTGACGGACCCAGCGTGTCCACAGCCGCCTCCACCTGCTCAGCGACTGCCACGGCCTGGGCGCCGAGCTCGGTCAGTTCCCAGCCGCCCGCAGCGCGGGCCAGCACCCGGCCTCCGAGAGTTTTTTCCAACGCCGCTATCCGGCGTGAAACGGTGGTGTGGTTCAGACCCAAAGCCTGGGCCGCCGTCGTGAATTTTGCCGAGCGGGATACCGCGAGCAGCACCAGCAGGTCGTCAGGATTAATGTCCATATCTGCAATTCTGCACAGGAGTGCTGCTTCATTGCCCATTGAACCGCAACATCCGGAAAGTAATACTCAGGAATGCACAATCCTGCTGGTTTGGGGGGCGTTGATCTAAGGAATGACTGGGACCATGGAAAAGGAAAACATGCTGAACGGCAGGAAAGCGCTGGTCACGGGCGGCGCGAGCGGAATCGGAGCGGCCTGCGTGCGGGCTCTTGCTGATGATGGTGCGAAGGTTGTGGTGGCTGATGTGGACCAGGCCGGGGCCACAGCTTTGGCCGACGAAGTGGGTGGCACAGCCTGGGCGGTGGACCTGCTGGACGTCGGATCGCTGGAGGCACTGAGCCTGGACTGCGACATCCTGGTCAATAACGCCGGAATCCAGCGCATCAACCCCCTGCACGAGTTCGACCCTGCTGATTTCCGGCAGCTGCTTGCCCTCATGCTGGAAGCGCCGTTCCTCCTCATCCGCGCAGCCCTTCCGCACATGTATGCGAACGGCTTTGGGCGCATCATCAACGTTTCCTCGGTCCACGGGATCCGCGCGTCTCCCTTCAAGGGCGCCTATGTTGCCGCCAAACACGGCCTCGAGGGACTGAGTAAGGTAACGGCCCTTGAAGGTGGGGAACACGGGGTAACGTCCAATTGCATCAACCCGGGCTACGTCCGCACGCCGCTGGTGGAATCCCAGATAGCCGATCAGGCCAAGGTCCACGGGATTCCGGAGGCCGAAGTCCTGGCAAAGGTCATGCTGACAGAGAGCGCAGTGAAGCGCCTGGTTGAACCCGAAGAGGTAGCTTCGCTGGTTGCCTGGCTGGCCTCCGAGCACGCCGGGATGGTGACCGGCGCCAGCTACACGATGGACGGCGGCTGGTCGGCACGGTAGCTGGCCGGGGCGAGGGCTTGGACCTAGGTTTTGGACCCAGGTTTTGGTGCCGGTCAGGGCGAGAGCGCCACCCAAGCCGATCATCATCACACCGCCGGTGGTTCCCACGGTCGCTACCCTTCGCGGGGAGCGCGCAAACCATTGCCGGGCTGTCCCCGCGGCAAGCGCCCAGACGCTGTCGGACACCACAGCTATCAGCAGGAAAACCAGGCCCAGGGTGGCAAGCTGCCAGGGAATTGCGCCTGCGGAGTAGTCAACGAACTGCGGCAGCACGGCCACGAAAAACATCAACGACTTTGGATTAGTGGCCCCCCACAAGCGTGCCTTCCCTGAGGACACGCCCGGTGGAGGACCCGCGGACCGGGTCCGTCGTCGTACCCTGTCCACGGTGCCTGATGGCCCGGATGCCCAAGTAGACCAAATACGCCGCGCCGGCGAATTTGATCACGGTGAAAAGCACCACTGATTGGGTCAGGACGACGCCGAGACCCACGGCCACCGCTGCTACCTGGACCAGTTCTCCGAGGGTATTGCCCAGTACACTCAGCAATCCGCCTTTGCGTCCCATTTTGGAACCGGCGGCGGATCACCAGCCTGGTGTCAGCCGCCCGGCTTCCCTCTTTCCCGGGCGAGGATAACCAGCTCCCTGGAAACAGCTTCAAGGCGATCCGCCCTTGAAGCCGGCACTCTCTCCCGGCGTTTCGGCTCCTGGCGTTTCGGTCCGGGGGAAAACTGATGAGACTGAGCAGGTACGCGGGAGTGGCCTGCCGGCCGCTCGGGCTCCAAAGCAGTAAGAGGGTCGTGGAAGATCAGCTCCGCTCCCCGTGGAAAGGGAGTTGCTGCTAACAACGGCTCAGCCAAGGGACATGCCCAAGTCAACATGGAGGGCGAAGAGCAAGGAACCCAGAGCAACCAGGCCGGTACAGACCTGAAACAAGGTGCTGTCGCTGAATGTCTTCCCCAGCCTTGTGCCGGGAGCTGAGCGCGGAAAGCCTAAGACGGCGCATGAGCTGGTTAGGAGTGCGGCCGCGATGAGCACGCTCAGGCTCAACATGACGGCCCCGGAGATTCACCGTGGTTTTGTAGCATTCTCCGCTGCCTTTCCGGTTCCACTCTTGTCCACTGGGCGGAATGCCCTTATGGCATCCTATCGTCAACTGTTGACAATTACTAGAGAGAAAACCGAGTTTGCAGGCTAGGCCTTCTCTTTCCTCTGCCCGGTGAGATCGTCAACGGCGGTTTGCATGTGCCGTTTGATGGCCTTGAGGAGTCCTGTTTTGTTGCCCGACGCCAAGAGGTCCAGTAGCTTCTGGTGTTCCTCCACCAAGGCGTCAATACGGGGGTAGGCCACTTCCAGGTTGAGGATACACATTCTCGATTCCGCTGCCAGGGTCTGGTAGATCCGGATCAGGCGGCTGTTGCCTGTTCCCGAGACGAAGGCGGTGTGAAACTGCATGTCCAGCCGTGCAATGGCCTGCCAGTCCGATGCGGCAACCTGCTTGGCCATGTCCTCGATGATGCCCGTCAGAATCTGGCAGGTGTCCTTCACCCGCTCATCGCCGGCAGCCAGCAAAGCTTCGGCCGCCGTTGTTTCCACGGCTTCCCGGACCGCGTAGATCTCCTTGATGTCCTCGTTGGAGAGCTGCAGGACGAACACTCCCCGGTTGCGATGACTGACTAGGAGACCCTCCTGGGACAACCGCTGCAGTGCCTCACGGACCGGACCCCTGGACGAATGCAGCTGGCTTGCCAGGACAGATTCATTGATCTGCTCACCTGGACGGAAAATCCCCTGGACAATCTGTTCCCGCAACTGATCAGCGATCAGCTGAGCAGTGGGCCTTCCTTCCAGCTCAAACAGTCCCTCAAGTGCCGCCATTGCTATCCCCTCACTTCATTTTTGGGCTATTACCTTCATAGACAGTATTGGACTCGTGGCCCTTCAAACGGCATCGGGCGCCGATCACTGCCAGTTTCCCGTCCATCAGAGCCCCTTCTCCTCAGAGCACCATGTTCAGGAAGGCCTGCGTGCGTAGTTCCTTGGGGTCGGCAAGGACCTCACGGGCGTCACCGCGTTCCACAACAGAACCGTCGTCCATGAAGATCAGCGAGTCTGCCACTTCGCGGGCGAAGCCCATCTCATGGGTGACCACCACCATGGTCATGCCCTTCTTGGCGAGGTCCTTCATGACGGCGAGGACTTCGCCAACTTTTTCCGGGTCCAGTGCGGAGGTGGGTTCGTCAAACAAGATGATGCTCGGTTCCATTGCCAGCGACCTGGCCATGGCCACACGTTGCTGCTGACCGCCTGAGAGCTGCGCCGGGAAGTAATCCCGAAACCCGCTCAGGCCAACACTGGCGAGCAGCTGGTGGGCCTGCTTGGCGGCTTCCTGCTTATCGCCTTTCACGAGGACTGGTCCGGCCATGATGTTTTCCTGTGCACTCATGTTCGGAAAGAGGTTGAACTGCTGGAACACCATGCCTACCTTGGTGCGCTGCTCAGCCAGCTTTTTGCGGCTCACGGCGTGGTAGGCGTGGTCCGTCTCGTAATACCCGAAGTCCTCGCCATTAACCTTCAGGACGCCCGAGTCCACCGTCTCCAGGCCATTGATACAGCGCAGCAGCGTGGATTTGCCGGAACCGCTGGGGCCGATGATGCAGCAGATCTCGCCACTGGCTATTTCCAGGTCAATGTCCTTCAGGACTGTCTTGGGGCCGAAGGACTTCCGGATTCCCCGGGCAAAAATCGTTCCGTCGTCGCTCATCGGGCAATACCCTCCGGGTCAGTGAGCTGAACGGGTTTGGCCTTTCGGGGAAGCCTGGAGGTCGCTCGGGAGTACTTCTGTTCGAGCTTGGACTGGGGGTAGCTCAGCAGCAGAGTCATCACCAGGTACCAGAGGCTGGCCACGATCAGCAGCGGAATGGTCTCATAAGTGCGGGCGTAGATCAGCTGGGCGCTTTGAAGCAGTTCCGCGACGCCCAGCACACTCACAAGGGAGGTTTCCTTGAACATTCCAATGACCTGGTTACCGGTGGCCGGGATGATTGAGGGCATCGCCTGCGGAATGACCACCTTGCGCATCTTCATCGCACCGCTCATACCAAGGGAATCTGCTGCTTCAATCTGGCCCTTGCCCACCGACGAGAACCCGCCACGGATGATCTCGGCCATGTACGCGGCCTCATTGAGGGTCAAGCCGACCAGTGCCGCCGTGATCGGTGCCATCAGAGTGTTCATATCAATTGCTGTGCTGATGTCCGTAAACGGAATGCCGATCGACAGGTTCGGGTAGAGGGCAGCAACGTTGAACCAGAAAATGAGCTGCACCAGGACGGGCGTGCCACGGAAAATGGTGATGTAGACGCCCGCCGTGGCCGCAATGGGTTTGATGCTGGAGGACCTCATGATCGCAAGCGCCAGCCCCAGGAGGGTTCCAAGTGCCATGCTGGCCACCGTCAGGAAGATGGTGAGCATGAGCCCGCGGATGATTGTTTCGTGGGTAAAGTACCGGGCAACCACACCCCACTTGAAGTTGGGATTGGTTGATACGGAGATCAGGATGCCCAGCCCCACCAGTGTGGACAGCACCCACGCGACGTACTCGGAAGTACTTCGCCGCCGCAGCCTGGGTTTGAGGGCCGGGTCCATGACACCCGTGGATTCCTCATTTGCTTGACGAACTATTTTCAGCACGGCGTCCCTCTAGTTCAGCTTTGCTTCGGTTATGGCGCCTTCTTCGAGGCCCCAGTTGGCGAGTGACTTCTTGTATTCGGGGCTATCAAGGACACTCTGCGTGGCCTTCTGCAATGCCGGCGTCAAGGGCGATCCCTTTTTCAGGCCAATAGCCACCACATGGTCCGAACGCGTGTCCACCTGCGGGGTCAGGACCGTGAAAGTATCCGGCTGCTGTTCGTCTGCCCAGACAAGCGAAACAGTGTCATACAGGATGCCGTCGACGCGCTTGGAGGCCAGCTGGGTCAGGGCTTCCTGGACGTTGGGAAGCGTAACGCCGCTGATGGCCGGCTTGCCCTTTTCCTCGCACGTCCACTTCGAGACGTTCGGCAGGTGCTTCAGCTGGGCGTTCGAACCCTTGGTGACGGCAATGTTCTTGCCGCACATGTCAGCATTGGTGATGTTCAGCGGGTTGCCGTGGGCAACTGCAAGAGAAAGCCCTCCGTTGAAGTAGTCGATCATGTCCAGGACGTTCAGGCGCTCCTCCGTCGGGGACATGGTGGTGGCGGTGAAGTCATAACGGCCGCCGTCGATACCGGGAATGATCGTGTCGAACGCCGTGTTCTCGAACTTCAGCTTCAGTCCAAGCTTCTTGGCAATCAGACGCGCCACATCCGGGTTCAGCCCGATAGGAGTGGTGTTGTCATCAGCCAGGAACGTCGTCGGCGGGTAGTGCAGGTCCATTGCCACTGTCAGTTCGCCCTTGTCCTTGAAGGACTGCGGCAGAAGCTTGACGGCGGCCTCGTCAGGCTGGATCCCTTCAGAGATATCGGCCGTGTTCGAGGTCTTGGAGCCGATACCACCGGGGTCGTTGCTGGCGCTCGGCCCGCACGCACTGAGTACCAGCAAAGCTGCCGCTGCTCCAGCCCAAGCCTTGACTCTGTTTCCGGGTTTCATGCTTACCTCCTATGCACGTCCCCCGCCGTTCTGTAGTTACAATGCAACCACCCAAATAGCAGATCGTCGACAGTTCACATGATCTTTCTTTGCGGGATCTCCCCGCGTGCGGCCAGTAAGCAAGGAGAAGGCCAGTTCAGATTGATCTGGCCTTCTCCTTTAAGGGCTTTATGAAATTTGTGCCGGGGAGGCCTGGACTGCGCTTCCCGGATCTTCTGTGGACGATGTGAGGTCCTCAACCGCCTTTTGCATGTGCCGTGCGATGGCTTCGTGGAGGGCTTCCCTGTCGCCTGCCGCCAATAGATCCAGAAGGTTCTGGTGTTCCTGGACCAAGACGTCGATCCGGGGGTAAGCGACGGCGAGGTTGAGGATGCACATCCTCGATTCCGCTGCGAGGGTCTCGTAAATGCGGATCAGGCGGGTGTTGCCTGCCCCGGACACGAAGGCGGTGTGGAACTGCATATCCAGCCGCGCAATTGCCTGCCAGTCGGATACCGCTACCTGCTTGGCCATGTCTTCGATGACTGACGTCAAGACCTGGCAGGTGTCGTCCACCTGTTCCTGGCCGCCATCCAGCAGGGCGTCCGCAGCGGTGGTTTCCACAGCCTCGCGGACTGCGTAGATCTCCCTGACGTCATCAATGGCAAGCTCCAGGACGAACACTCCCCGGTTCCTACGGCTGACCAGGATTCCTTCCTGGCACAGCCGCTGCAACGCCTCACGGACAGGTCCCCGTGATGTGTTGAGCTGGCTTGCCAGGACAGACTCATTGATCTGCTCTCCCGGACGGAACATCCCCTGGACAATTTGTTCCCGCAACTGGTCTGCGATCAGTTGCGCCGTGGGCCTTCCTTCCAGTGCAAACAGTGCTCCTGGTGCCGCCATTGACATCCCCCTCGTCTCGCTTTTTGGCATTACTACATAGTTTCTAGATTGCTATTGCTGTGTATTTGTATTCAAGGAATTCCTCGATGCCGATCTTGCCGCCTTCGCGTCCGAGTCCGGATTGTTTGATGCCGCCGAAGGGGGCTATCGGGTTGGAGACGAGGCCGGTGTTGATGCCGACCATTCCCACTTCGAGTTCGGCGGAGAACCGCAGGGTCTTGGCGGTGCTTTCGGTGAACACGTAGCCCACCAGGCCCCATTCGGTGTCGTTGGCTGCGCGGAGCACGTCGTCTTCGCTGTCGAAGGTGGTGATGGCGGCGACGGGTCCGAAGATCTCGGTGTGCATCAGGTCCGCGTCCAGGCTCACGTCGGTCAGGACGGTGGGGGTGTAGAAGTAGCCGGGGCCTTCGGGGCGGTTGCCGCCGGTGAGGACTTTAGCGCCCTTGGACACGGCGTCGGCGACGAGGGCCTGGACCTTGTCCAGGCCCTTCTGTTCGATCAGGGGACCGACGTCGGTTCCTTCCAGGGCGCCGTTGCCGACCTGCAGTTCGGATATTTTCTTCGCGAACTTCTCGCTGAATTCGGTAACGACTGAGCGGTGCACGAAGAAACGGTTCGCGGCGGTGCAGGCCTCGCCCATGTTCCGCATCTTCGCTTTCATGGCCCCGTCGACTGCTTTCTCGATGTCGGCGTCGGCCAGGACGATGAACGGGGCGTTCCCGCCCAGTTCCATCGAGGAGCGCATCACGTTCTCCGCGGCCTGCTTCAGCAGGATCTTGCCCACCCCGGTGGAGCCGGTGAAGCTGATCTTCCGGGCGATGCCGCTGGCCGTCCAGTTCTCCACCACGGGAGCGGCGCTGGCGGTGGTCACGACGTTCAGCACCCCGTCCGGCAGGCCGGCCTGGCGGAAGATGTCCACCAGGGCAAGGGAAGTCAGCGGGGTCAGTTCGGCAGGCTTGAACACCATGGTGCAGCCGGCCGCGACCGCGGGGGCGATCTTGCGTGCCCCCATTGCCAGCGGGAAGTTCCACGGGGTCACCAGCACCGACGGACCCACGGGTTCCTTGGTGATCATGATCCGGGTGTTGCCGTCCACCGAGGTGGTGTTGTCCCCGCCGATCCGGACGGCCTCTTCGGAGAACCAGCGGAGCATCTCTGCCCCGTACACCACCTCCCCCTTCGCTTCGGCAAGGGGTTTGCCCATCTCCGCGGTCATGATCGCCGCCAACCGGTCGGTATTGGCAAGGACCAGCTCGAACGCGCGGCGCAGGATGTCCGCCCGTTCCCGCGGAGCGGACTTACCCCACGCCGCCTGGGCACGGCCCGCTGCCTGGATGGCCAGGGCCGCGTCCTCGGGACCACCATCGGCCACGTGGGCAATGACTTCATTTGTGGCCGGGTTCTCAACAGGGAACGTCGCCCCGCTGCTGGCCTTCTGCCATACGCCATCTATAAACAGGTCGGTGTAGAGGGTACTGGGATCAAATGAAGTGCTCATGTCACGCTTTCAATGATGGAAGGGAAGGATTAGGAGGTGGCCGTCTTCAGTGCCTGGGTGAACCTGGTCAGGCCGGCCTGGATCTCGTCGCTGGTGACGTTCAGCGCCGGGATGATGCGGACAACGTTGCCGTGGGGTCCGCAGGTGAGGAGGAGAAGTTCTTCCTTGATGGCGGCCTGCTGGACGGCCAGTGCAGAAGCCGCGTCAGGAGTGTTGTCTGCAGCGGTGAATTCGACACCTTGCATAAGGCCGCGGCCGCGGACATTGCCGATTCCGGTGAATTCCGTCTTGAGCAGGTCAAGTCCTGCGCGGAGTTCGTCGCCCCGGAGCAGGGCATTCTGGACCAGGTTCTCGCGCTCGATGACGCCGAGGGTTGCCACACCGGCTGCGGCGGCGACGGCGTTTCCGCCGTAGGTGCCGCCCTGTGAACCTGCCCAGGCCTTGCCCATCAGCTCAGTGGAAGCTGCGATGGCTGAGATGGGGAAGCCACTGGCGAGTCCTTTCGCGGTGATGACAACGTCAGGGGTGATGCCTGCCCAGTCGTGGCCCCAGAACTTTCCGGTGCGGCCTACGCCGGCCTGGACCTCGTCGAGGATGAGCACGATGCCGTGGCGGTCAGCGCGTTCCCGCAGTCCCTGCAGGAAGGCCGGGGGAGTGGGGATGTACCCGCCGTCGCCCAGGACCGGTTCGATGATGAAACCTGCAGTGTCTGCGGGGCTGCTGATGCTCAGGAGGAGGTGGTCCAGTTCCTTCAGCGCGAAGTTGACTGCGGTTTCCTCATCCCAGCCGTACCGGTAGGAGTGCGGGAAGGGTGAGATGTGCACTCCGCCCATGAGGGGGGAGAAGCCTGAGCGGAATTTGGTGCCGGCCGTGGTGAGCGACGCGGCTCCAACTGTGCGGCCGTGGAAGCCGCCGTGGAAGGAAATGATGTTGGGGCGCCCGGTGGCCATGCGTGCCAGGCGTACTGAAGCTTCCACTGCCTCGGAGCCGGACGTTGCATAGAAAACGCTGTCCAGCCCCGAGGGCAGGAACTCTCCCAGTTTTTCGGTGAGCTCAAGCAAGGGCTTGTGCATCACGGTGGTGTACTGGGCATGGACAATCTTGCCCACCTGCTCGCGTGCTGCCGCTACAACGTCGGGGTGGCAGTGACCCGTGCTGGTGACACCGATTCCAGTGGTGAAATCGAGGTACTTTTTCCCGTCGGTCGCGTGGATCCAGCTGCCAAGGGCGTGGTCTACGACGACGGGGGTAGCTTGCTTGAGGAGGGGACTGAGAGTTGCCATGGCTTCATACTTTCGTAGGGGTTGTAGATTGTCAACAATTAGCGGAGTGATCCGCGTCAAACACTTGCTGGACGACTAGCTCGTCTTGAAGCGTTCGGGCCTGACGAAAGCCAGGCCATCAAAGGGCCGCTTGCCCAAGGCTTCGTTTGCGGCGATCTCTCCGTAACCCGTAGCCATTTTGAAGCCCCCGCCGGAAAAGCCTGTGGCGAGGTAGATTTTGCTCTGCTCGTTCAGGTGCCCGAGCAGGGGATTGCCGTCTTTGGTGTAGAGATCAGGGAAGGCGTCGGAGCGGACGATGTTGGGGAACAGCCCCGGGAAGAACTCGGTGACCGTTTCCATGGTTTCCGAGATTTCCGCGGCTGTTAGTTCCCTGACGACGGAATCCGGCCCGGACGCCCGTTCCGATCTGCCATCCAGGGTCGCTTTCACGGTGACGCCGTCAACAGCCGGCGCCCCGTACATGGAGCGGTCCCCGGAGATCCGGATGAAGATGGGGAACTTTTCCGGCGAGAAATCTGCTGCGTCCCGGGCAACGAACCAGGAAAGATAATTCCGCCGTGTTTCGGTTGCTGCCTTCAGGTAATCGGGCATCAGGCGCTGGGACCAGCCGCCGGAGGAGACGATGACGTTCTCGAAGGTCCAGGACTTATCACCCGAGGTGATGACGACGCCGTCGACGGTTTCCGTGATGCTGTCGATCGGGGTGTTCGTGTGGATGGTTGCGCCGTTGGCTTCCGCTGCGGCGACCGCCGCCGTCACTGCACGGTCGGTGCGCAGCGCGCCGCCGTTGGGATCGTAAACGGCGACGTCGTCCGGGCGGAGGTTGTGCTGGGGGTAGCGTTCGGCCATCTCCTCGCGGCTGAGGATCTGGTGCTCGGCGCCGTTTGCCCTGGTGGTTTCGAGCAGCCTTGGGATGTAGGGCCCGTCTTTGGTGCCGATGGAGAGTCCACCGCAGCGGGTCAGAATGCTCTGGCCCGTTTCGGCTTCGAGCTCCGCCCACAGGTCACGGGAGCGCTTGAGGATGGGGTAGAAGTCAGGGACTCCGCGGTAGAGCATGCGGAAGAGCCTGGTATCGCCGCCGACGGCGCTGCGGCCGTGGGCGGGAGCATGGGCTTCGAATCCGACGACGGAATCGGACAGGCGTGAGGCCTGCCAGAGCGCCATGGAACCGATACTGCCCAGGCCGATGACGGCGAGTTTTCCATCCACGGTTAGAGCACCTGCTGCAGGAACGCCTGGGTGCGGGGTTCCTGCGGGTTGGACAGGACTTCCCGGGCGTCCCCGCGTTCGACGACGTAGCCGTCGTCCATGAAGATCAGCGAGTCGGCCACTTCGCGGGCGAAGCCCATTTCGTGGGTGACCACCACCATGGTCATGCCCTTCTTCGCGAGATCCTTCATGACGGCCAGGACCTCACCGACCTTTTCGGGGTCCAGCGCGGAGGTGGGCTCGTCAAAGAGCATGATCTCCGGGTCCATCGCCAGTGAACGGGCGATCGCGACACGCTGCTGCTGTCCGCCGGAAAGCTGGGCCGGGTAGTAGTCCCCGAAGCCGGCCAGACCGACGCTCGCGAGCAGTTCCTGGGCCCGCTTGGCGGACTCCTTCTTGTTTGCGCCCTTGACCAGGACAGGTCCGGACATGACGTTTTCCAGGGCGGTCATGTTCGGGAACAGGTTGAACGACTGGAACACCATCCCAACCCGGGTGCGCTGCTCGGCGAGCTTCTTGGGACTGTGCGCGTGGTAGGCGTGGGCAGTCTCGTAGTAGCCGAAGTCCTCGCCGTTGACCTTCAGAACCCCTGAGTCAACGGTCTCCAGGCCGTTGATGCAGCGCAGGATAGTGGACTTCCCCGAGCCGCTGGGGCCGATGATGCAGCAGATCTCTCCGCTGGCGATATCCAGGTTGATGTCCTTCAGAACCGTTTTGGGTCCAAAAGACTTCCGGATTTTCTGGGCAAGAATCGTGCCGTCGTTGCTCATCGAAGGTTACCTTCCGGTTCTGTCAGCACAACTTTTTTCGCCTTCCGAGGAAGCCTGGATGTTGCGCGGGAGTATTTCTGTTCGAGCTTGGACTGCGGGTAGCTCAGCAGCAGCGTCATCACCAGGTACCAGAGGCTGGCAACGAGCAGCAGCGGGATGGTTTCATAAGTGCGGGCGTAGATGAGCTGGGCGCTTTGGAGCAGTTCGGCCACACCGAGCACACTCACGAGAGACGTTCCCTTGAACATGCCGATGACCTGGTTACCGGTGGCCGGGATGATGGAGGGCATCGCCTGCGGGATGATGACCTTGCGCATCCTGGTGCCGGCGCTCATCCCCAGCGAATCAGCTGCCTCGATCTGGCCCTTGCCCACTGAGGAGAACCCGCCGCGGATGATCTCGGCCATGTAGGCGGCCTCGTTGAGGGTCAGGCCGACCAAGGCTGCCGTGATGGGTGCCATCAGGGCGTTCGTGTCGATCGCGGTGCCGATGTTCGTGAACGGGATTCCGATGGTCAGGTTCGGGTACAAGGCGGAGATGTTGAACCAGAAGATCAGCTGTACCAGCACCGGGGTGCCACGGAAAAGCGTGATGTAGATATTTGCGGCGATGGAAATCGGCTTCACGTGGGATGAGCGCATGATCGCCAGTCCCAGTCCCAGCAGCGTGCCCAGGGCCATGCTGGCAAGGGTGAGGAAGATCGTGAGCATCAGCCCACGGAGGATGGATTCGTGCGTGAAGTACTGGGCAACCACGCCCCACTTGAAGTTGGGGTTGGTCAGGACCGAGACGAGGATTCCGATGCCGGCAAGAATGGCCAGGACCCATCCTGTGTACTCAGCGGGTGTCCGAAGCCGAATCCGTGGCTTGAGCGCTGCTTCAATGCTACTCATCGTTGGTTCACTCCCTTTTTTAGTAGCTGTGACCATGGAGGCGTCCTGCTAGTTCAGCTTGGCGTCGGTGATGGCCCCGGACTCGAGACCCCAGTTCTCCAGGGACTCCTTGTACTCCGGAGTTTCAAGGACGGACTGGATGGCCTTCTGCAAGGCCGGGGTCAGCGGAGAGTTCTTCTTCAGGCCAATGGCCGTCACGTCGCTGTTGCCGACGTTGACGCGGCCGATCAGTTCGAAGGAGCCCGGCTGCTGCTTCTGGGCCCAACCGAGGGAGGTGGTGTCGTAGAGGACGCCGTCGATCCGCTTGGAGTGCAGCTGGGTCAGGGCCTCCTGGACGTTGGGCAGTGTCACGCCGTTGATCGCAGGCTGTCCCTTGGAGGTGCAGGTCTGCTCGCTCAGGGCCGGAAGGCGCTTGAGCTGGCCGGTTGAACCCTGGGTGACGGCGATGTTCTTGCCGCACAGGGTCTCGACGGTGAGCTTCAGCGGGTTCCCTGCAGCCGCGGCCACAGAGTTGCCGGCCTTGAAGTAGTCGATCATGTCCAGGACCTTAAGCCGCTCTTCAGTCTTTGACATGGTGGTAGCGGTGAAGTCGAAGCGGCCGCCGTCAAGGCCCGGGACGATCGTGTCGAACTTCGTGTCCACGAACTTCAGCTTGAGGTCAAGCTTCTTCGCAACGAGCCGGGCCACGTCTGGATTGAGGCCAATCGCGGTGGTGTTGTCCTCAGCGAGGAAGGTGGTGGGCGGGTAGTGCAGGTCCATCGCGACCGTCAGCTCGCCCTTGTCCTTGTAGGACTGCGGCAACAAGGCCACAGCTGCCGCATCCGGCTGGACACCTTCTGAAATGTCAGTCGTGTCGGAGGTCTTTGACTTTGCGTCATCAGATGCCGGTGTGCCGGTGGCAGCGCCGCCACATGCACTCAGGGCGAATACGACGGCGAGCCCTGCGGCTGCGGTCTGAACTTTGTTGATGGTCTTCATGGTGCTTCCCTTCAAATGGTTTCAGCTGTTGTTGATTTGCTGAGTTGGGGGCAGTCTTTTGATTGTTGCTCCATGCGGTTGTGATCAGGATCTCGTTCCGCATCTAAAGCAATGCAACAGGTCCAATCGCCGATTGTCAACAATTGACGATAAATAAATTGAGTATTTCTCCAGTGGTGTGCTACTTGCGAAAGGGTCTCAAAAAGAACTGTTGACAATCTACAATCGCAGATCTAGAGTCGAGAAGAGCCGGCAAAGCAGCCTGATAAACCCTAGGAACCGCTGGCGCAGACCACAGGAAGGCGGCAGGCCACACATCCGGGCCTCCCGTTCAAGACCGAATGAAACGGACGAATCATGGCAGACACCAACTCCCGGCCGAAGTACATATCTTTTGATATCTACGGCACGTTGATCAACTTCGACATCGATCCCACCACGCGTCGCCTCCTTGACGGACGCATCTCTGAAGAGCAGTGGCCTGCCTTCAAGAAGCAGTTCCGCGGGTACCGGTTCGACGAGGTCTGTGGCGACTACAAGTCTTACGAGGCAATCCTTCAGGATTCCTTTGACCGGGTGTGCAAGCGCTGGGGCATTGGGCCGACCGAAGGCGCCGGCGCCGCATTCGCTGACGCTGTCCGCGGCTGGGTTGCCCATGAGGACGTGCCGGCCCCGCTGAAGCTCATGGGCGACAACTACAAGCTGGTGGCCCTGTCCAACGCCGACGACAGCTTCCTGGACATCAGCATCCCCAAGCTCGGCGCTGAATTCCACGCCGTGCTGACGGCTGAGCAGGCCCAGGCCTACAAGCCGCGTTACCAGGCCTTCGAATACATGCTCGATACCCTGAACGCCAAGCCGGAGGACTTCCTGCACATCTCCTCGCACACCCGCTACGACGTACACCCGATGCACGACATGGGCTTCCGGAACCTCTGGCTGCTGGACCGTGGCTATGACCCCATTGGCCCGGGCTACGACCTCAACATTGCCAAGTCCCTGGACGAGATCAACAAGCACCTCGGTCTCTAAACCGACTTCGAGGCGAAAGGTCAAACCGTGAAACTCATTCCTTACTGGCTGGATACAGCCGAAGCATCCGGAGACTACCGGCAGACGCCGGTACCGGAGAATGTCGACGTCGCCATCATCGGCGCCGGATTTACCGGGCTGTCAGCAGCCCTGGAATTTGCCAAGCAGGGCGCGAGCGTTGCCGTTTTCGAACGCCACACCGTAGGGTGGGGCGCGTCGGGACGCAACGGGGGAATGGCAACTACCGGGTTGGCCATCAGCTTCAGCACGGCCGTCAAGCGCTACGGCGCCACCCGTGCCGTGGAGATGTTCCAGGAATACAACGACGCCATCGACACCATTGAAAAACTGGTGCATGACAACGGCATCGACTGCGACTACAACCGCTTTGGAAAGCTCTCCCTGGCCTTCCACAAGTCCCACTACGAGGGCTTCCTGAGGTCGCAGGAAAAACTGGCAAAGCTGGCCGACCACCATGTGACGGTTATCCCGAAGTCCGAGATCCACAGTGAAATCGGAACGGACTTCTACCAGGGCGCGATGGTTGATCCCCTCGGCGCTGGCCTGCACGTGGGCAAGTTCGTGCACGGCTTGGCCGGAGTGGCTGTTGCCGCTGGAGCCGATATCTGTGAGAACGCTGCGGTGACGGAACTGAAGAAGGTCTCCGGTACTGTGCACGACGTGCACACCACCCGTGGCATCACCCGCGCCAAGCAGGTCCTGGTGGCCACCAGCGGTTACACCGGCAACGTCACGCCATGGCTGCAGCGCCGCGTGATCCCCGTGGGCAGCTTCATCATTGTCACTGACCCATTGCCCGAAGACGTGGTCAACCGGATCCTGCCCAACCGCCGCCAGGCCTCGGACAGCAAGATGCTGACCTACTACTTCCGGATTACCCCGGATAACCGTCTGCTGTTCGGCGGCCGGGCCCGTTTCGCCCTGTCCAGCCCGGATTCGGACGTCAAGAGCGCCGAGATCCTCCGCAAGGCCATGCTTGAACTCTTCCCGTACCTTTCCAACGCCAAGGTGGACTACATCTGGGGCGGGCTGGTGGACCTGTCCATGGACCAGATGGTCCATGCTGGCCAGCATGACGGCCTTTTCTACTCGCTCTGCTACAGCGGCCACGGCGTCCAGATGGCAGCGCACATGGGTAAGCGGATGGCCCACTACATGGCCGGCGACAAGAGCGCCAACGTGTGGGAAGACCTGAAGAATCCGCCAGTGCCGGGACACTTCGGCCCGCCATGGTTCCTGCCCTTCATTGGCGCAGCGGCAAAAATTATCGACCGAGTCAAATAGACGTTTCTCACCTCCAGGCAAGATAAGGGTCCCCATGTCATCACCAACTGTCGCTGAATCGCGCCCAAAAACTACAGAGGAATCTGCCTACAGGCGTGCACGATTTGCCAACCTGCCAGGGGGAGCTTTTTTCGAGGGTCAGTGGCAGACCTCGGAGTTGACCTTGGAGGTGCGGGATCCCGAAGACGGTGTCCTGCTCGGCCGGGTGTGCACCTCCACGTCACAGGACGTGGAGCGTGCCACCTTGCACATCCACCGCCACCTCCAAGAGGACGAGTGGCCGCTGCGTGCCCGTCGTGAGGCGTTGGAGCGGGCGGTGGTGCTGTTGGGGGAGCAGGCTGAGCGTTTCGCCAACATCATCGCTTCCGAGAGCAGCAAGACCATCACTGAGGCGGAGCGTGAGGTGCGGCGCTGCGCCGAGACCTTGCGGCTGTCCGGGGCTGCGTCCGAGGAGCTCGCAGGGGAGACTCTGGGCTTTGAGGACAGCATGGCCGGGGCCGGGAAGATCGGCTGGTACAGCCGGAAACCGGTGGGCATTGTCGCGGCGATCACGCCGTTCAATGATCCGCTGAACCTGGTGGCGCACAAGCTGGGCCCGGCCATCATTGGCGGCAACGGTGTCCTGTTGAAGCCTTCCACCCGCACACCTTTGGTGGGGCTGGCTTTTGTCCAGCTGCTGCTGGAGGCCGGTGTCCCCTCGGGCCGGATCGCCGCGATCGTCACCGGTCCGGGTGTGTCCGAGGCCGTTGTCACTGACCCGCGGGTGGACCTGATTTCCTTCACCGGCGGCCCCGTAACGGCCGAACGGATCGCCGCGGCGGCCGGGGCGAAGAAAATCCTCTCCGAACTCGGCGGGAACAACGCCACGATCGTGTGTGCCGACGCTGACGCGCAGGCCGCCGCGACTGCCATTGTGGCCGGCGCGTTCGGGGTAGCAGGGCAGAACTGCCTCTCGGTCCAGCGCGTCTACGTGCACACCTCACTCTTCGAGCAGGTCCTGGAGCTGGTCACGGCCGGGACCAGGAAGCTGCGGACCGGGCCGAAGCTTGACCGGGCCACGGACGTTGGCCCGCTGATCTCTGAAGCCGAAGCCCAACGGGTTGAGGAATGGGTGGAAGAAGCCGTCGCGGCCGGCGCCACGGTCCACACCGGCGGGACCCGGCGGAACGCCTACTACGAACCGACAGTCCTGACCGATGTGCCCTCCCACGCCCGGGTCATCCGGGACGAGGTCTTCGGCCCGGTGGTCAGCATCCTGCCGTTCATCGAGGTCCGGGACGCCGTGTTCGAAGCCAACAACACCGAGTTCGGCCTCCAGGCCGGGGTCTTCACCCAGTCCATCGACCTGGCCCTGGCCATCGCCGAGAAACTCCACGTCGGCGCGGTGGTCATCAACGAAACGTCCGACGTCCGGATCGACTCCATGCCCTTTGGCGGGTTCAAAAAATCAGGGGTAGGCCGCGAAGGCGTCCGCCACGCCGTCCGCGAAATGACAGAACCCAAAAACACCATCATCAACCTCGGCGAGTCACAGGCCCGCTGGCAGGTCCTCGGCGGCCTGACAGAAAGGACCACACCATGACCAACGAAACCAGCAAGCACAGTATCGCGGTGATCGCCGGGGACGGGATCGGCAAGGAGGTCGTCCCCGCGGCCATCACGTGCCTGGAGCGGATCGCCTCGATCCACGGACTGGACCTGGCGTTCACCTATTTTGACTGGGGCTCGGACTACTACGGCCGGCACGGGCGAATGATGCCCGCGGATGGAATCGACCAGCTCGCGAAGCATGACGCGATTTTCCTGGGTGCTGTGGGCTCACCGGAGGTTCCGGACACCGAATCGCTGTGGGGTTTGCTGATCCCGATCCGGCGGGAATTCCAGCAGTACATCAACCTCCGCCCGGTCAAAACGCTCGACGGCGTCTCCTCACCGCTCGCCTCGGCCAACCCGATCGATATCCTGATCGTGCGGGAAAACAACGAGGGTGAATACTCCGAGGTTGGCGGACGGATGTACCGGGGCCTGCCGCACGAAAGCGCCGTGCAGGAAACCATCTTCACCCGCCTCGGCGTCTCCCGCGCCGCGCACTACGCCGCAGCCCTGGCATCGTCCCGCACCGGCAAGCTGACGTCCGCGACTAAAAGCAACGGCATCGTGCACACCATGCCGTTCTGGGACGAAGTGGTTCAAGAGACCGTCAACCAGTACCCCGGCGTGAGCGTGACCCACGAGCTCGTCGATGCCCTCGCCGCGCACCTGGTCCTGAAGCCCTGGACACTGGACGTTATCGTCGCCTCCAACCTCTTCGGAGACATCCTCTCGGACTTGGGCAGCTCCGTGACCGGCTCCATCGGCCTGGCACCAAGTGCGAACCTGAACCCCGAAGGGGACTTCCCCTCCCTGTTCGAACCAGTCCACGGGTCCGCCCCCGATATCGCCGGAAGGAACCTCGCCAACCCGGTCGGACAAATCTGGTCAGGGGCCATGATGCTCGAACACCTCGGCCACCCCGCAGCCGCCGCCCACCTCCAGGTCGCGTTCGAATCAGCCCTGCGCGAGGGCCACGGCACCCGCGATATCGGCGGAACCGCAACCACCACCGAATTCACCGCGGCCATCCTCACTGCCATCGACGCCCTCACCCCGGTCACAGCATGACAACCGGTAACAGGCGGCCGGTGGTCGCGGCCCTGTACCGTGAGGCGCTCCCGCCACGCATCGCAGAGGTCCGGGAACTCGCCGAGGTCCGCCTCACCAAGGCAGACGGACTCGCCGAGGCAATGGACGGCGCGGACGTGCTCTACCAGTGGCATTCCTTCTCACCCGCGTTGAAGGAGAACTGGGCCGCTGCGTCCACCCTGGAGTGGATCCATGTCTCCGCCGCCGGCGTCAGCCAGCTCCTCTTCGACGACCTCGTCCGCAGCGACGTCATCTACACCAACTCCCGGGGAGTGCTCAGCCGGGCCATCGCCGAGTTCGCCCTGGGGTTCGTCCTGGACATGGCCAAGGACTCCCACGGATCCTTCCGGCTTCAGCAGGAACAGCGCTGGCAGCACCGGGTCACCCGCAAAATCCAGGGCCAGAGAGCACTCGTTGTCGGCACCGGATCCATCGGCCGCGAGATCGCCCGCCTGTTCCGCGCCGTCGGCATGGAAGTCAGCGGCGCCGGCCGGACAACCCGGCCCGGAGACGCCGACTTCGATCTCATCCACTCCTCCCGGGACCTGGCCAGCGTCGCAGCGGACTATGACTACCTCGTCCTCGCCGCACCGCTGACCGCTGACACCACCGGGCTCGTGGGCGCTGACGTGCTCGCCGCGATGAAACCCTCAGCCAGGCTCATCAACGTAGGCCGCGGCCAACTCGTGGACACCAACGCGCTCACCCATGCGCTGGCCACCGGCTCCATCGCCGGCGCAGCCCTGGACGTTGTGGACCCGGAACCGCTCCCGGCCGGACACCCGCTCTGGAGCATGGAGAACGTCATCATCACCCCGCACATGAGCGGAGACACCGAAGACTATTTGGACGACCTTGGCCAGCTCTTCGTGGAAAACCTCAAACGCTACTGCAACGGCGAACCACTCGAAAACATCGTCGACAAGAAACTCGGATTCGTCGCAGCACGCTAGATGCGTGCCTCGACGGGAGGCTAGGCCTTTCGGCGCAGCCCCTCCTGCTCCACAAGTTCGGCCATCCATGGCCGGTGCCCTTGGTGGAACACCATTCCGTCCGGCAGGTTCTGGACTATAGGCACGGAATTGGCGATGTCTATGGTGATGCGGCCACCGGCCATGGGCGCATTGGTGATGTGGAGGTCGCCGTAGGATTCCGGAATTACAGGATCCAGCCACACTCCGCCGCGGGAAACGTGGGCGTCGTATCCCATCAGGCTCGTCACCAGTTGAATCGGTGTTGTAGCTGCCCAGGCTTGAGGGGAGCAGGCAGTCGGGTAGGGCACCGGTTCGGCGAACTGCTCCCGGCTGAAGCCACAGAACAGCTCAGGCAAGCGGCCGTCTGAATAATCGGCGGCCTCCAGCAGGGCAGTGGAGACCCGCTGTGCCTCTGCCACAAAACCGTAACGCAGCATGCCCGCCTGGATGATGGCGTTGTCGTGCGGCCAGACAGAGCCGTTATGGTAGCTCGCCGGGTTGTAAGCGCCCATGTCGCTCGCCAATGTCCGGATGCCCCAGCCGCTGAACATTTCCGGGGACATCAGCCGCTCCACCACGAGGGGCGCCTTGTCCTCATCCACGATGCCGTGCCAGAGACAGTGCCCCATATTGGAAGCGCAGGCATCGACCTGGCGCTTCTTACCGTCGAGGGCCACAGCGTAGTAGCCACGGTCCGGCATCCAGAATTGCTCGTTGAACCGCTTTTTGAACTGTGCCGCCTTTTCGGCGAGTTCGGCCGCGAAGGTCACGTCTCCGGCATCGTACGCCAGCCAGGAACGCGCCATATAAGCGTCGTAGACATAGGCCTGCACCTCACAGAGCGCGATTGGCCCCTCGGCCATCTTGCCGTTGGCAAAGTTGATGCCGTCCCACGAGTCCTTCCACCCTTGGTTGATCAGTCCCTGGGGGTTGAGGCGCTCGTACTCGACGAAGCCGTCGCCGTCCTTGTCCCCATAGTCTGTCATCCACTTCAACGCACGGTCTGCGTGAGGCAGCAGGGCGGCGATGGTGTCGGGGGCGAACCCCCACCGGCTGATCACTCCGATCACAATGACGAACAGTGGCGTGGCGTCCACACTTCCGTAGTAGACGGACTTGCCACCCAGGGACAAGCCGCTGGAGACGTCGAGCCGGACCTCGTGAAGGATCTTCCCCGGCTCTTCCTCGCTCATGCGATCCACCACTCTGCCCTGCCGGTCTGCCAGCGTCTGCAGCGTGCCTAGGGCCAGGGAAGGATCAACGGCCGTGGCCATAATCGAGGCCCAAAGGGAGTCACGGCCAAACAGCGTCATGAACCAGGGGGCGCCGGCTGCCACCACTACACGCTCGGGATGGTTCGGATCCTCGATGCGGAGGGCGCCCAGATCGTCGTAGCTGCGCCGCAGGGTCCGTTCAATGGAGCGGTTGGTCATATGAAGCTCGGGGATCTTCTCCACCCACTCCTTCCGCCTCAGGTCCCGGGGGGACAGCCCTTCGAAGTCGGCATGAATGAACGACGGCGGGGGAGGGCTCGCTGCCTCGCTGCTGGGTACCACTGTGAGGACTGTGCTCCACTGCTCGTGCGGTGCCACGGTTACCCGGTAGGTCAAACCTTCCGGAGTGACCTCGGCTTTAGGAGCCTGGACCAGAATGCCCTTCCGGATGTCCTGCCAGACAGAGCGGATAGACAGAGTATCTCCGTCGACCTCCCGGTTTTCTGTCCACCGCCGCTGG
This sequence comes from Arthrobacter sp. Z5-13, assembly GCF_056499105.1. Lineage (NCBI taxonomy): Bacteria > Bacillati > Actinomycetota > Actinomycetes > Micrococcales > Micrococcaceae > Arthrobacter > Arthrobacter sp. Z5-13. The sequence goes on along the minus strand of NZ_CP096460.1, from coordinate 3,966,189 downwards.
ATCCGCGCCTCTTTCACCTCAAAAAGATCGGCAAAATCTGCCTCAACCTCAACCCTTATCAGGCATTCAGCGGGTTCCACCGAGTAGTTGCGAACTGTGACCTGCTCCTGGATGCCGGCGCCCACTTCGCGCAGCCGCTCCACGATGAGGGGGCTGTCGGCGTACCCGTCCGCGCGGGGAATCCGGCCGGCCAGCAGCGCGCGGTATGGCTCCTTTGTCTCCGCCGCGAGGGGCTCAACAGCCTGGCCATTTACCGTGAGGCGCCAGCCGGACAGGATCCGGGTGTCGAGATAGAAAGCGCCATGGGGATGTTCAGGAAATATGTCCCCGTTCGGCAGCGAAATGCAGAAGGAAGAACCTTCTACCAATGTGACTGTGGCCCCCAGGGGACCCGCCGCCGTGTCAGCATTCCATCCAGCCATCCCAGGCTCCTTCAACAGACTGGCACCAGCGAACCTTCGCCCCGACCTGCCGGGGATCCCGTTGCTGAACCTGCTCGACGCATTCTCCAATCGACGCTACTCCCGCTTGGGTCCGGATGCCAGACCCCGGCCGGCTGCTTCAAGAGAGTGCTTCAGTTGGGCGGCTGAGCTTGCCGGGGCAGTGATTCGCGGGGAAAAATAACTACCCTTACGGTCTATCGTAGATTGTTGACAATTGCTAGGATGGAACCAAGAAGTTGCTCCGGCTGGAGACCCCAGTTCTGGTGCGAAGAGCAAGTCCTGCGTCTGTCACAGCCGGTAATCCTCCGGTTGGCGTATCACCTTTACCAAGCTCTCCCCAACCCCAGTACACGAGGTAATCCAATGTCAATCCATTCCTCCCTTTCAAAGACCAAACGCGTCAGGCGGGGCCTGGTGCGGACACCCCCGCCCAAGCCGATAAAAAATGAGGTTCTGCCGGCTCTGCAGGTCAGCAAGCTTGACGAAACCCCACCTGTCGGTGCTGCAGCAAGGAAAGATCAGCCCCACGGTTTTTCCGCTGGCAGTCGGGTGTTGTTTGAAGCAGATGGCTTCAAGGGCGCCGGCATAATCGACGACGTCATGCATGACGGCTCGATTGTGTGGATCTGGCCCGACGATGGCATGGGCCGCAAAATGTTGTGCGTGGCTGATGCCGTAGTTGTCACCTGTGAGGAGCCGGGCTGACCCGCGAACTAACTTCCAACTATCACGTCCGCAAAGCTTTGAAACGCAAAAAGGACCCCATCATGAAGAAGCGAGAATTAGTTTCAAGGGCCGGAAATCATTTGGCCGTTCCCGCAGTGAAGTTTCCCCACCGCAAGATGAGCGGGGGAGCCGGCGAACGGCACTCTGCATCCGGATGGCCTATTGGGCAGGCAGCAGATTTCATCCTGGGACTCTTCCCCGAGGATTCCGAAGAATTCCTCACGGCAGAGGACCTCCGCCGGCTCTCATTTTGATCCAAGCACAGTGAATTAGTTCGCCGTAGTGCATCCTTGAGTACGGGATACCGGACACACAGGAGCAAAGAGGACCATGCAAGCGAGCAGCGCCACCACCCCCGCCAGGACCTCTCAACGCAAGGCTGCGTCCAAAGTCCCTGCCGCTGAAAATACCCTTCGAATCCTCAAACTGCTGGCATCCAAGCGTGGGCCGATGGCGGCGTCGAACATTGCCACCGCACTCGGATTGCCACGCTCCAGCGTCTACCACCTCCTGGGCGTAATGGAGGCCAACGGTTTCGTCCTGCACCTGCATGAGGAGCAGCGCTACGGCTTGGGGATCAGCGCCTTCGAGCTGAGCTCGGCCTATTCACGGCAGGAACCCCTTTCCCGCCTGGGCCGCCCCATGCTGGCCTCCCTCGTCGACGTCCTGGGGGAGAGCGCACACCTGGCGGTGCTCCATGGCAGGGACGTGCTGTACATCGTGGAGGAACGTGCAAAGAACAGGCCCTCCCTGGTGACCGACGTCGGCGTCCGCCTGCCCAGCCACCTCACCGCCAGCGGCCGCGCCATCCTTGCTGCCTTGCCGAAGTCGCAGGTCCGGGCGCTGTACCCGAATGCTGCCGCCTTCACTGCGCGCCACGAAGTGGAAGGCGCCATCATGAAGTACTCGGCTTTGTCCTCTCATCTGGACCAGGTGCGGCAACGAGGCTACGCCACAGAACATGGTGAAGTGACTCCCGGCTTCGGTTCAATCGCCGCCGCCGTGACTGACCATGTTGGGTGGCCCACTGCAGCCGTCGCTGTCACGTTCCTGGAGGACAAACTGCCCGCGGATCAATGGGCAGAGCTCGCGGCCCGGGTCCAGAAAGTGGCAGACGATCTGTCGATCCGCATCCATGGACGCCCACACCCCAACTAGCTCGCAGCGGTTCTGTTTTAGGCGCCCAAAACCACAACTACTGGCATCTGGGTCATGACTTGACGAGTGTCTGATATACCGGACATCGCCCTCACGGAACCCCTGTCAAGCCTCTTGCGAACAGGCTTTAGTAGATACAGGAGAACTTATCCGGAACTACCCCTGACACCCGAAGGAGCCCCTCATGGCACCCGCCGATTTCACAACCGGTGCCCGCCCGGTCAAAGCTGCCCGCGGCACCGAGCTCACCGCCAAGTCCTGGCAGACGGAAGCCCCGTTGCGCATGCTGATGAACAACCTGGATCCTGAGGTCGCCGAGCGTCCGGATGACCTGGTGGTTTATGGCGGCACGGGACGTGCGGTCCGGTCCTGGGCTGCGTTTGATGCGATCACCCGCACGCTGGAGACCATGGAGGCGGATGAGACGCTGCTGGTCCAGTCGGGCAAGCCGGTGGGTGTGTTCCGCACGAACGAGTGGGCGCCGCGTGTACTGCTGGCGAACTCCAACCTGGTGGGCGACTGGGCGAACTGGCCTGAGTTCCGCCGGCTCGAGGCCGAGGGCCTGATGATGTACGGGCAGATGACCGCGGGTTCGTGGATTTACATCGGCACCCAGGGCATCCTGCAGGGCACGTTCGAGACCTTCGCCGCAATCGCCCGGAAGCTGACAGGGGATGAAAACGGCACCCTTGCGGGCACCCTGACGCTGACCGGTGGCTGCGGCGGGATGGGCGGGGCCCAGCCACTCGCCGTCACCCTGAACGACGGCGCCTGCCTGATTGTCGACGTCGACGAGACCCGCTTGCGTCGCCGCGCCGGCAAACGCTACCTGGACGAGGTGGAAACAGACCTCGACGCCGCGATCGCCAAGGTGCAAAAGGCCAAGGAAGAACGCCGTGGCTGGTCGGTGGGGTATGTAGGGAACGCCGCGGAGGTGTTCCCGGAGATCCTGCGCCGCCACAACGCCGGGGAACTTACCGTGGATATTGTTACAGACCAGACCTCCGCCCATGATCCGTTGTCCTACCTGCCGGAGGGCATCTCCGTGGCAGAGTGGCACCGTGAGGCCGAGGCGGATCCGGAAGGCTTCACCAAGAAGGCCCAGGCCTCCATGGCCCGCCATGTGCAGGCGATGGTGGAGTTCCAGGACGCCGGGGCCGAGGTCTTCGACTACGGCAACTCCATCCGCGACGAAGCCCGCAAAGGCGGCTACGCCCGGGCGTTCGAGTTCCCGGGCTTCGTCCCCGCCTACATCCGCCCGCTGTTCTGCGAAGGCCTGGGCCCGTTCCGCTGGGTGGCGCTCTCAGGGGATCCGGAGGATATCCGGGTCACCGATGAGGCCATTAAGGAACTCTTCCCGGAGAACAAGCACCTGCACCGCTGGATCGACGCAGCCCAGGAAAGGGTCGAGTTCGAAGGCCTCCCGGCCCGGATCTGCTGGCTTGGCTACGGCGACCGCGCCAAGGCCGGTCTCCTGTTCAACCAGCTCGTCAAGGAAGGCAAGGTCAAGGCCCCCATCGTGATCGGCCGTGACCACCTGGACTCCGGCTCCGTCGCTTCCCCGTACCGTGAGACCGAGGCGATGGCCGACGGTTCGGACGCGATCGCTGACTGGCCCATGCTCAACGCCCTGCTGAACACCGCCTCGGGAGCCACCTGGGTGTCGCTGCACCACGGCGGCGGCGTGGGGATCGGCCGGTCCATCCACGCCGGGCAGGTCTCTGTGGCCGACGGCACGGACCTCGCTGCCCAAAAGCTCGAACGGCTCCTCACCAACGACCCCGGCATGGGCGTCATCCGCCACGCCGACGCCGGCTACGAGCGCGCCCTCGACGTCGCCAAAGAACGCGGCGTCCGCATCCCGATGGCCGAACACCAGGAAAGCAAGTAGGAATCATGACACTTACAACCCACGCACCACGCACCGTTACCCTCGGCTCCAGCGGGATCACCCCTGAAGATGTCCTCGCCGTCGCACGCCACAACGCCAAGGTGATAATTTCCGAGGACGCGCTGGACACAGTGGCTAAAGTCCGCGCCCATATAGACGGTCTGGCTCACAGTGACGTGCCCGCCTATGGCATTTCAACCGGCTTCGGTGCCCTCGCCAACCGGCACATCCCCAATGAACTTCGCACGCAACTGCAGAAGTCGCTGATCCGCAGCCACGCGGCCGGCATGGGTCCTGCAGTGGAACGCGAAGTGGTCCGCGGCATCATGTTCCTGCGCGCCAAGACGCTTGCCTCCGGCCGTACCGGCGTCCGCCCCGTGGTCCTGCAGACCATGGTGGACGTGTTGAACGCCGGGATCACCCCGGTGGTCCGTGAGTTCGGTTCGCTGGGCTGCTCCGGCGATCTTGCCCCGCTTTCGCACTGCGCCCTGGTACTCATGGGCGAAGGGGAAGCCGCAGGACCTGACGGCGTGACCTACGGCGGGCGGGGCGAAAGCACTGTTGCCGAACTGCTCGCCGCACACGGCATCGCCCCCGTGACCCTCGCCGAAAAAGAAGGACTGGCGCTGGTCAATGGCACCGAAGGAATGCTCGGGATGCTCCTGATGGCTATCGCAGACATCCGCCACCTGCTGACGACGGCGGATATCACCGCAGCGCTCAGCGTCGAGGCGCTGCTCGGAACGGATCAGGTGTTCCTGCCCGAACTCCACGCCGCGCTCCGGCCGCACCCCGGCCAGGCGGCCAGTGCTGACAACATGCTGCGGGTCCTCTCCAACTCGGCGATTGTGGCCTCTCACCGCATCAACGACACCAAGGTCCAGGACGCCTACTCACTCAGGTGTGCACCCCAGGTGGCGGGCGCGGTCCGCGACACCGTAGATCACGCTGCCCTGGTTGCCTCGCGCGAACTGGCGGCTGCAATTGATAACCCGGTAGTCCTTCCGGATGGACGGGTGAGCTCCAACGGCAACTTCCATGGCGCCCCCGTGGGCTACGTGCTGGACTTCCTTGCCATCGCGGTGGCGGACCTCAGCTCCATTGCCGAACGCCGCACCGACCGTATGCTGGACCCCGCACGCTCCCACGGGTTGCCCGCCTTCCTTGCGAGCGATCCCGGCGTCGATTCCGGAATGATGATCGCCCAGTACACCCAGGCGGGGCTCGTCTCCGACAACAAGCGGCTGGCTGTACCGGCGTCGGTGGATTCGATCCCCAGCTCTGCAATGCAGGAGGACCATGTGTCCATGGGCTGGCATGCGGCACGCAAGCTTCGCCGGGCAGTAGAGAACCTTCGCCGCGTGCTGGCCATCGAGCTGGTGACGTCTGCCCGAGCCCTGGATATCCGCACGCAGGAGTCCGGCGGGGAACTTACGCCGGGACCGGCGGGGTCCGCGGTCATCTCGGCCTTGCGAGCCGTCGTCGAGGGCCCCGGCACCGATCGTTTCCTCTCACCGGAACTGGAAGCGGCTGACCGCCTCGTGGCCTCCGGTGCAATTCGCGAGGCTGCCGAATCCGCCGTCGGAATTCTCGCCTGAAGCCGAAGGTAATTCAAAGAAGCTGCAGAACTGCCGGTGCCCCCGAAACAAGAGGCAACACGGTCAACGGGGGCCCGGAATCTGTAGTAAAAAAGAGGGTGTAACAAAGGCCGCACCAAAGATGTTGTGGCAGCGAACATCCACAAAGGGGTAGAAGTTCAATGAAAGCACGCGGGACAGTTCTGTCCAGGCGCATCGCGCACGCCGGCACGGTTTCCGATTGGGGAACATTGAAGCCGGGGGAGCGGGTGGAAATTCTCAAGCACGCACATGTTATTGCCGCTGGCGAAGTCGAGGAAGTCTCGCTCAGTGCGCAAGTCTTGTGGCTGGTGCCAACGGGGCCCTCGGAGACTCAGTTGTTTATGAAGTCCGACGGCGTCAGGGTACGCCGGAGCTAATCTCGAATAAACCAGACGCTCAAAAGTCCCCGCCCTTTAGCTATTTCCCTTTATTAGGGGATTGGTTAGAGGGCGGGGATTCTTGTTTTGGAAATGAATATTCGCAAGCGGAAAAGTGTCCGGCCGAAAATCAGGCCAGATCCTCATATGTCTCGCCGAAAGGCACGGTTTCATCCAAAGCAACGGTGAAGGCCCCGGGCTCGTGGCGGGTCACCCGGATGCCACAGGTTCCGTCCTGGCTGGCTGCGATGATGAGGGTCTTGACGGCGTCTTCGATTCCGAGGTGGATTTCCTCTGCGGCGGCAAAGTTAAGGCTGATTGACCGTGGCGGGGAGGCCAGGGGGTCGATGGCTGCAGAGCTCATAGTGTCGGCTTTCTTGTAGGGCATGCCGTTGGGGGACCAGGCAATTTTAGACCCTGCACGTGCCTCAGGTAAGACGCCTGGCATATCAGCTGCGCTCCCAACTCTCTGCCATCGACGACGTCGGGCCACTGCGCGTACCGTCTCTGGTGTAGCCCTCATCGAAGATGAACCAGGCAGTACCGACACTTTCGAGGCGGTCCCATGCGCAATGTCACCAAAATAGTGGTGGTCCTGCTCCTGGTGCTGCTGGCTGTCGGAATTCAGCCGCCACGGGCTTCCTTTCCGCGGAGCATGGCCGCGCTGGGGGATTCCATCACGCGTGCGCACTCAGCCTGCTGCCAATCGGGGGACCAGCCGGAACTCTCCTGGTCTACCGGCTCCAGCGCACCTGAAGGCATCCACAGCCACTACCGGCGTCTGTTCAAACTGGAACCCGGGATTACACGAAACAACAACGCAGTCAGCGGAGCCACAGCGGCCGGCCTGCCGGCCCAGGCTGCTGCTGCCGCATCCCAACGCGCCGAATACGTCACCATACTGATTGGAGCGAATGATCTTTGTGCTTCGTCTCCGGCAAGCATGACGACGGTCAAAGAATTTGAAGGGCACGTTATGACTGCTCTTGCCACCCTTGACGAGCGGCTTCCGCGTTCCCGCGTATTCATCAGCAGCATCCCGGACCTGTATCAGTTGTGGGCTGTGCTGCACGGGAACTCTTCGGCAAGCGGGAAGTGGGCGGGCTCTAACATTTGCCAGTCCATGCTCAGCCTGTCCAATACCGAAGCGGACCGCCAATTAGTGGTCCAACGCCAACAGGAATTCAACGCGGTCCTCGCAGGGTCATGCGCCCGGTTCCGGAACTGCAGGTGGGACAGCGGAGCCGTCTACGGCTACAGATTTCAAGCAGAGGATGTCAGTACCGTTGACTACTTCCATCCAGGGGTTCGAGGCCAGGAGGCTCTGGCCGAGCTGACTTGGAAGGCTTCATACTGGGGTCCCTGAGGATGCGGCGGATCCCTAAGCCAACGTGGGGATCCAGTGCAGTACAGGATTCACGGATGCCCGGATCATTGAGACGCCTGGTGACGGGCAGGAGGGGGTGGAGGTGTTTGAGGCTCCAAGCATCATTTTTGCGGCCGCTGGAATCGCCGTTTTTGTCGCTGCCATTGCTCCCAAGCTGCTGCAGAATGCTCCGTTTTCCATGCCCATGGTGTTTCTTGGCTCGGGATTTCTGGCGTTCAGCATCATTCCGGATCTGCCCAACCCTGACCCTGCAGCGAACGGGGAATTCGTCACGCACCTGACCGAAGTCTGCGTCATCATCTCGCTTATGGGTGCAGGCCTTGCGCTGGACCGGCCGTTCGGGAGGTTGAGGTGGGCCACCACGTGGCGCATGCTGGGGATCGCCATGCCCTTGTCCATCCTCGGACTAATGCTTTTAGGCCTCTGGCTCCTGGGGTTAAGCCTGGCGGCCGCCGTCTTGATTGCGGCATGCCTGGCTCCCACGGATCCTGTGCTGGCCTCGGAAGTGCAGGTGGGGGAGCCTGCGGACCAAAAGGAGGATGCTGACAAGGAGGATGAGGTCCGGTTCGGCCTGACATCGGAGGCCGGCCTTAACGACGGGCTTGCGTTTCCCTTCGTGTATCTGGCCATCGCCCTCAGCGTCATGGGCACGTCACCAGAGGCCTGGTTTCCGCAGTGGTTCGGCGTGGATGTGCTGTGGCGCATCGGCGTTGGCCTGGTCCTGGGGTTTGCTGCCGGAAAGGTCTTCGCCCGGATCTTCTTTTCTGCCCGCCACGAAAGTGTGAGGCTGTCGAACCACTCTGAGGGGTTTGTGGCGTTGGCCGCCACTTTCCTCGCCTACGGGGTGACAGAGATGGTGGAAGGCTATGGGTTTATCGCTGTCTTCGTTTGCGCTGTGACCATCAGGGCCGCTGAACACACGCATGGGTACCACCGGATATTGCATGCGTATGTCGAACAGCTCGAGCGGCTGCTGACGGTGGTCATCCTGGTGCTGTTGGGCGGCGCCATAGCCAGGGGCCTCCTGGGCGGAATCGGCTGGCCCGAAGTAGCCTTGGCCGCCTTGTTCCTGTTGCTGGTGCGGCCACTTGCGGGCTGGATCGGCCTCTTAGGAGGAACAACCGGTCCTCGGGAACGCATCGCGATCTCCTTCTTCGGGATCCGGGGGATCGGCTCCCTCTACTACCTCGCTTACGCCCTGGGTAAGGGCGAATTCGGCGGCCAAGCCAGCCAGCTCTGGGCCCTTGTGGGCCTGGTAGTGGCAGCGTCGGTGGTCCTTCATGGAGCCACCACCGCACCGGTGATGAACTGGCTTGACCGCCTTCGCGTTGAGAAGGCCGTGGAGAAGTTTGGCGACGAGGGCGAAGCCCCCCGCACTGCCGTCTGAGGCGACTGCCGTCTAAGGCAGCCGCCGTCGAACGTGGGAACTCCCTACTTGAGGCTGCCCATGGCCACGCCGGAGCGCCAGTAGCGCTGCATGGCGATCATCAGGACCACCATGGGGATGGTGGCCACCAACGAGCCGGTAATCACCATGCCGGTGAGGTCCACCGTGGAGTCCGTGCCACGCTGAAGCCATGAGTACAGGCCTAGCATCACTGGCCATTTGTCAGTTCCGCGCAGAAACACCATCGGGCCGAAGAAGGCGTTCCATGAGCCCACGAAGTGCAGGAGGAAAATGGTGGCACCCGCTGTTGTCAGGAGCCGGAACGCAATCTGGAAGAAGATCCGGTATTCACCCGCGCCGTCGATCCTTGCAGCCTCCAGCAATTCACTGGGCACCGCCCCCTCGGTGTAAATCTTGGCCAGATACACCGCGAAAGGGCTGAAGAAGGCAGGGATAATCATGGCCCAGATGGTGTCGTACATGCCCAACTGCACAAAGAGCAGGTAGGACGGAATGGTCAGCAGGGCTCCCGGAATCAGGAACGAACCGATGATAAAGCCCATGGTGGTTCCCTTGCCCCGGAAGGAGTACATGGCCAGCCCATACCCCGCCGCCAGGGAGATCAGGGTATGCCCGATGGAACCGGCAAAGGCATAGAGGGTGGAGTTCCACATCCACAGTCCGAAGATGCCGTCCTGGTAGGTGAAAAGGGAGTACAGGTTGTCGAACAGGCTGAAGTTGGAGAACCACATGGCGTCAGTGGTGTAGAGGTCTTCCTTGCTTTTGGTTGACGAAACGATCAACCACCACGCAGGACCTATGGAATACAGGGCGAACAGCACTAGCCCGATGATGACCACTACCCGGGAACCGCCACGCTTACCGCTCAGTTCGGACGAGTCATCACCCTCGCGGATTTTCTTCGGACGGGGGCGACGGCGGGACTTGAGGACGGATTTCTGCACCTCTTCTTCGGTTCGAGGTGAGTCGGCTGTAACGGAAGTGAGGGTCATGAGTCGACCTTTTTTGTCAGTCGGTAAATGATCACCGAAGCTACCCCCACCACGGCGGCGAGGATGATGGACTGGGCTGCGGCATAGTTAAGGTTTCCCACCTGGAATGCCTGGTTGTAGATCACCATGCTGGGCGTGAAGTCCTTGGTGATGGTCTCCGGTGAGATGGACCGGAACAGGGTGGGCTCAGCGAAGATCTGCAGCGTTCCGATGATGGACAGGAGTCCCGTCAACACCAGGGACGTCTGGACATAAGGCACTTTGATGGACATCGCGATCCGGAACTCCGAAGCGCCATCCACCCTGGCGGCGTCAAAAATTTCCCGGGGGACAGCCTGCAGTGCTCCGTAGAGGATCAGCATGTTGAAACCGATGGCGCCCCAGAGTGCAAGGTTTCCAATGGACACCCAGATCATCTCACCGCTGAAGAAGTCGACGTCAAGCCCGAAGAAACTCAGGACGGGAGTCAACGGCCCCACCACCGGGCTGTAGAGATAGATCCAGATCATGGTGGCCACGATGCCCGGAATCATGTACGGAACCAGCAGGATCAGGCGGAACCTGTTGGCTATGCGGCGCTGGACGGCATCAATGAGGAGCGCCAGCACCAGGCTGACTACCTGGATCACGGGGACGATCACCACGGCGTAGATGCTCACCCGCAGCATGGACTCCCAAAAGACCACATCCACGAGCCCGCGGGCAAAGTTGTCGAATCCGGCAAAGCTGATGGTCGCCGCCCCGAAGCCCAGGCCGCTGGTCTTGGACGCGTACATGCTCTGGGCCAGACCGACCACCACGGGAAGGATGGTGAAAACCACAAAACCAACAACGAATGGCCAGGTGAACGATGCGCCCTTGATCCGTTGAATGCTGCGCCACGACAAGCGGGGAGACGCGGAGCTTCCTTGTGTCCGTCCCGGCCTTGAAGGCTCCTGCTTTTTGCCGTCTAGGGTATTACGGACTTCTAAACTGGAAGACATCCGCGTCTCCTCTCTGTAGCGGATCTCCGAAGAGAACCGGGGTAGTTACTTGCTGACCTCGTACTTGATGCCCTTGCTGTCAAGGTCCTTGGTGATGAAGGTCTGGACGTTGGCCATGGCCTCCTTCAGGGTTATCTGCTTGGCCATCGCCTTGCCCCACTGGTCCTGCATCTCCGGGAACCAGGCGTCGTAGTTCGGGCCGCGCTCGAACTTGCCGACGGCAGCATTCTGCGCCTTGGAGATGACCTTGCCGACCTCGGCTGCGGGCTGGGCACCGAACATCTTGTCCGGGACTACGTCCTCCGTATAGGTGGAAACGTCAGCGAGGGCGGTGGGAACGCCGATTGCCCCGGTTTTCTTGTTTCTGCCTGCTTCTATGGCTTCCTTGGAGGTGGCGGTCCAGTGGACGTATTCAACGGCAGCGGCGGGGTTTTCGCAGCCGACCGGAACGAATCCGGGATCTGCCATGCCGGAGCTCACAAACTCCTTGGCATCCTTGAACTGAGGAACGTCCACTGCTTCCCACTGTCCGAGGGAGGCCTTGAAGTTGGTCTGGTATCCGGCCATGGACCACCATGCGAGAGGAACCGTGGCAAGCTGGCCACTGTCAAAATAGGAGTACAGGGCGGGCCTGTCCTGGTAGGTCTGGTGGGCTACCAGATCGTTGTCCACCATCTGCTGGATGATGTCCACGGCCTTCATGGTGGAGTCGTCCTGGAGGTTGACTTTCCACTTGTCCCCATCGATCTCGAACCAGCTGGCACCGGCCTGCTGGGACATCTGCAGGAGTGTTGAGGGGTCTTCTCCGGCGAGGTTCATCACCGTGACGCCGTGCTTCTTCAGCTCCTTGCCGGTGGTGACAAACTCTTCCCACGTTTTCGGAACGGCCAGTCCGTGCTTCTCATAAACAGCTTTGTTGGCCATCATGAACGTTGCCGAGGGTCCCGCCGGGAAGCCGAAGAACTTACCCTCAACCTGTGCGGTCGCCTGCGCGCCCTTGCTGTAAACGTCCTTGATGGGGTTGATGTACTCAGTGATGTCCTGGGCCCAACCGTTGACAAGCGTGGTGGCCATGGGTGCGATGCCCCCTATGTAGCAGGGGATGTCCTTCTTCGACTCCATGACGTTCCTGAAGTTCGTCTGGGTGGCTTTGAGGCTGGCCTGAAGAACGTAGTTGACCTTGATCTTGTCCTGGCTGGCGTTGTACGCGGCCACAACGTTCGGCGTGGATTCGGCGTCCCACCCCCACACATCGATCGTTACCGGACCAGCGTCCGCTGTTGGGGCTGCCGGGGCAGCGGCACTGCCGCAACCGCTGACAAGGCCGATTGCTGCGATTGCTGCAGCTACTGAAAGCACCTTCTTGTGTGCTGTTCTCATCTGTTCACTTCCTTGGGATGCAGGTCTTACTTACGCTAAAGGGATGCAAAAATGCTGAGGACAAGGAAATTTCCCAGATCCCGTGAATCAGGACCCTCAACCTCGAGGACCGCTCCCAAAAGCTTTGAGGAAATCGTTATCCTGTGGCCTGATGATGTCATGTGTCGGGGCCCACATTCAAGACGTGGCCAAAAGTTTCCTTTTTTGCCCGCATGTTTCTGCTTCGGCTCCAGGTGTGGCGCCCTGGTCATTTTCTCCCCCACGAATCTTCCCACGCTCCGTTGAGGGCCCGGCCACCTTCGGATAGGGTCAAAGCCATGAGCCTCCCGGACCTGAACCATGCCACGGAACTGCAGAACCGCTTGGCCCCGGAAGTCAGGACATTCGCCGTCGGCAACTGGACGGCAGAGCTTGTGGGGGACGAACTGGCCAACATCACGTATGCCGGCCGTCCTGTACTTCGCGCCATCAAGGGAGTGATCCGGGACCACCAGTGGCGGACGCTTCAGCCGGCAGTCCGCGACCTGGCTTTTTTGGAGGACGACGACGGCGTCACCGTCAGATTCCATGTGGATTATGCCGGCGCGGAAGCCCGCTACGAGGCAATGTTCAAGGTGCGGTTGACCCCGCTCACGGTGGATGTGGAATTCAACGGCAGGGCCAAAACGGCTTTCCGGCGAAACCGGATCGGACTGGTGGTGCTCCACCCCGCGAGCGAATCGGGGCGGGAACTTACTGCTGTTTCGCCGGCCGGCAATGTCTCCACCAGGCGTTTCCCGGAGGACATCAGCCCGGAGCTCATCTTCACCGACATCGCGTCCCTCGAGTGGGCCGACGCTGGAACGGCCTTTGACCTCTCCTTTGCCGGGGATGTTTTCGAAACCGAGGACCAGCGGAACTGGACCGATGCCTCCTTCAAGACCTATAGCACGCCGTCGGCGGACCCTATCCCGGTTGACGTGGAACCAGGCGATACTGTCCGCCAGTCGGTAAGTCTGGAGGCCGCAAGCATTGAGTCCCCGGACATGACGGCTGTATCCCTTCGACCTTCCGTCTCGGTGTTCTCGGTGGGCCCGGCAGTTGGCACCGTCCCACCCCTCGGGGTCTCCGTTGATCCAACAGGCACCCAGGGGGAAGTGGCCGCTGCCCACGCTCAACCGGTGCTGGCACTGGAAGGCCTGGACGCCGTCGTCGTCGAACTTTACGGGCCTTCTGAAGTCCGGACCGCACGGCTCCAGGCGGCCGCCACCGAGGCCGCCATTCACGGCGCCGCGCTGGATGTGCGGATCGTGGCGGAGGACCTGGGAGGGCTGCCCGAGCTGATTGCAGAAGCGGAAAAGCTAAGGCCCGTCCGGCGGCTGGGAATCTTCAGCCCGGACACAGATTGCAGTGACCCGGCTTTGCTCCCCGACCTTAAAAGAACTCTTGAGGCCATGGGCTTCAGTGGCGAAATAGTCGCCGGAACCCGTTCCCACTTCACTGACTTGAACAAGTGGGCCAAGGATGCGGCGGCATTCCGCGATGCAGATGCACTGGCGTACAGCCTCACACCGCAAGCCCACAGCACCGAGATTGCCCACATCGTGGAAACCATCCCCATTCAGCGGCTCACTGCCTTGAACGCCTTGCGCCTTGGTGGGGGAAAGCCGGTTCACATCGGCCCTATCACCCTGAAGCCACGGATTCATGCTCCCGGCCAGGCACCAGATTCCGATGAGCTGCAGGACCACGCCTTTACGGCGGCGTGGACGCTTGGCAGCATCAGCAGCCTGACCCTGGAAGGGGTGGCCTCCATCAGCTACTTCGAAGCCTGGCCTCCCCGCGGGATCCGGACTCCCGATGGCCGCCCGACGCCTGCCGGCGAGCTTTTAGGGCGGTTGGCCAGGTTGAAAGGCGAGGCTGTGCACTCAGTGGGGCAGGACCACTCAGAGGGCAGCCCGGTAACTCTTTACCCTGTTTCCGATGCCTCTGGCTTGTGGTTGTTCGCAGGGAACCTCGGGCCGGAAAACGAGACGGTGCAGGTATCCTTCGCCGAAGGTTTGCCCGCGGGCGCCGGCGCTGCTTCCGCCCGGCTCACGGTGATAGGGGAGCCGGCGGGCTCCGGCGCAAGAATCGAACGGAATGACGACGGCGGTCTCACCTTCGAGCTGGCTCCGTGGTCCACTGCGGTGGTTGAATTTTCCTGAACCTCAGTTCGACAACAGGGTGTTGATGAGCCGTGCTGCCACCCTCGCTGTGCGCTGATCGATGTCCAGAACCGGATTCAGCTCGGCCACATCGAGGTGGAAAAGCTTGCCGCTGGCGGCTACCTGCCGGCAGATGGCTGTGATAACGGCCAGTGGGACGCCGTAGGCGGCGGGTGCGCTGACACCGGGGGCCACGGCGGCAGGCAGTACGTCCAGATCGATGGTGAGGTACACGATGTCCACACCGTCCAGGAACTCCGCCACGAAGTCCCGGGTCCGCTCCACCGAGCAATCCTCATCCAGCAGGTACTTAACTCCCAGCCGCCTGGCGGTGTTGAACAGTGCCCCGGTGTTGTTTGGTTCAGAAATCCCGACGACGGCGTAGTTGAGTTCCCGGTCAGCAGCGGCTTCGGCGTTGGCCATCTGGAGGAACGGGGTTCCCGAGGTGGGTTCCGGATGGTCCCTGAGATCGAAGTGGGCGTCCAGGTTGAGGACTCCGAGCCGTTTGCCCTGGAGTACAGCCGCAGAATGTGCAACGCCAAGGTAGCTGGCGAACGCTGTCTCGTGCCCGCCGCCCAGCACCACGGGGAGGTTGCCGGCGTCGAGCATTGCAGACACTGCCAGTCCTGCGCGGGCCTGCCCGGCCTCCAATCGTGTGCCGTCCACCGCCACGTCGCCGGCGTCGAAGACACGGCGGTTCAGGTGAAAAGCGAGTGAACCCAGGGAAGTCCGGAGGGCAGCCGGAGCGGCGGCAGCACCGAGGCGGCCGTTGTTCCGCCGGACGCCTTCATCGCTGCAAAAACCGAGGATCACTGCGGGACGGCTGTCCGGACTGGCCTGCAAAACCGCTTGGGGGGCAACTCGAGGGCCTGTGGCCGTCCCCGCGGCATCCGGAACC
This sequence comes from Arthrobacter sp. Z5-13, assembly GCF_056499105.1. Taxonomy (NCBI): domain Bacteria; kingdom Bacillati; phylum Actinomycetota; class Actinomycetes; order Micrococcales; family Micrococcaceae; genus Arthrobacter; species Arthrobacter sp. Z5-13. The sequence goes on along the minus strand of NZ_CP096460.1, from coordinate 3,950,741 downwards.
AGAGGCATCCCCGGGTAGGGCTTGACGGCCTGCCACCAGCGGCGGTGTTCCTCTTCTTCGCCGTCGAAACGGCCGGTCCAGGGCTGTGGCGGTACGTCCACAACGAGTGCAGTGAAATCCATACTCCAAGCTCACCTTACGTGGAGCACCAAAACCAGCCGCGCCGCCGTCGCCCTGTCCGGAATACCGGAAACTGCCTTTGGGATCCTAGTGGAGCCCAAGCGCCTGTTCGATGGGGCCGATCGCGAAGAAGAGCAGGAATGCCGCCGCCACAGCCCACATCAGGGGGTGGACTTCCTTGCCGCGGCCCTGGAAGGTGCGGATGAGGACAAACGCGATGAACCCTGCCCCGAGGCCGTTCGCGATGGAGTAGGTGAACGGCATGAGCGTGAAGGTCAAGAAGGCGGGGATTGCGATGCCCCAGTCCTGCCAGTCGATCTTGCCCACCTGGGACACCATCATGAAGCCAACAACCACCAGCGCGGGGGCTACGGCTTCGAACGGAACGAGGTTGATGAGTGGAGTGAAGAACATAGCCACCAGGAACAGGAGGCCCGTGACGATTGAAGCCAGGCCGGTGCGGGCACCTTCGCCGATTCCAGCGCCGGACTCCACATAGATCTGATTGGAGGAGACGGAGGCGCCGCCGCCGGCGATGGCGCCAAGGGCATCCACCATCAGCACCCGATCCACATCAGGGATGTTGCCGTGTTCGTCAACAGTGCCGGCCTCGTTCGCCAGGCCCACCATGGTGCCCATGGCGTCGAAGAAGATGCTTAGCAGGATCACGAACGCCAGCAGGCTTGCGGCCACGAAGCCCAGGTGGTCAAAGGCTCCGAGCGGGTTCGCCTTGCCGATCAGGGACAGGTCAGGTGCCGCCCATTCCGTAAACGTGGGGGCTACCAAGGACCAGCCCTGCGGGTTGACGTTCTTGCCGTCGAAACTTGGTCCGATGTGGAGGGTGAATTCGAGGATCACGGCCAGCACGGTGGAGCTGATGATGCCAATGAGGATTGCACCCTTAGCCTTGCGGACCACAAGCGCAATGGTCAGGATCAGGCCGAAAACGAACACCAGAGTCGGCCAGCCCAGGAGCTTGCCGTCGAAGCCCAGCCCCACTGGCACTGTGGTACCGGCGACGTCCGGGATGCGCCGCACGAAGCCTGCGTTTACCAGGCCGATCAGGGCGATGAACAGGCCGATTCCGACGACGATGGCTGTCTTCAATCCGTCGGGAACCGCTTTGAAGACAGCAGTCCTGAACCCTGTCAGCACCAGGATGAGCATGGTGATGCCCGAGATCACCACGAGGCCCATCACATCCGGCCAGGTCAGCCCCGGGTTGGTGGCCACGGTGACCGCCACGAAGGCATTGACGCCCAGGCCGGTGGCCATGGCGAAGGGATGTTTGGCCCAGGCGCCCATGAGGATGGTCAGGATGCCGGCCACGAACGCGGTGACGGCGGCCACCGCCGGGAAGCCCAGTGTGGCGCCGCTGGAATCTGCTCCGGAGAGAATCAGCGGGTTGAGCACCACGATGTAGCTCATGGCGAAGAACGTGGCAAAGCCGCCTCGGATCTCACGGGACACATTGGAGCCCCGTTCCGAGATCATAAAGTACCGGTCCAGGGCCGAGCCCTGCTTGAGCATGAGACCACCGCGCGTTGAAGTCATGCATTGAATCCTATTAGGGTGCCCGGGGGCCGGCGGACAAATTCGCCTAGTCTGTAAGGAAGCCAACACACAGGAGTTGCCCCCTCATGCGTTCCATCCGCCAGCCGCTGGGAATTATCCTCGGCCTTTGTCTTCTCACCGCCACCATGCTGTTGGGAGCTGTGCCTGCATCAGCCCATGACGCTGCAGAGTCCAGCAGCCCGGCGCAAGGTGCCACCGTTCCAACGCCTCCCGGGCAGGTAGCCATTACCTTCAACAACAATCCGTTGACTCTTGGCTCACAGATTCGCGTGAATGACGCCGCCGGAACGGATTGGGCTGAAGGCGACGTCGAGATCGTGGACAACGTGGTATCCCAAAAGCTCAAAGAGGGGGCCCCGGCAGGGCTGTTTACGGTGGTTTGGCGGGTTGTCAGCTCGGATTCGCATCCCATCGAGGGAAGCTTCACTTTCACGGCGACGTCCGGCGCAACGGGCACAGCTGCTCCAGGATCGGTTTCGACGCCGGCAGTATCGTCCCCGTCGGCGACTCAGGGTGCCGTGCCTACCATTGGAACCGCCCAGCCGGGCGTTACTTCCGCACCGGAAATTGTGGCAGATTCTTCAGAGCCATTTCCGTGGAGCCTGGTGATCTTCGCCGCGGTGGCCCTGGGCCTGCTGGTGACCCTCGCCATCATGGCCAAGCGGCGGCTCGTTCCGTCCAAGGAGGACGAATTTGAGCAGGACGACCAGTTGCCGTCCTCACGGCCCTAGAGGCGCCTCTTTCGGTTCAGGTGAGCGATAACACTTCTAAGCCGGAGAAGGCAATGCGGCGAAGCTGCCGGTCAGGATAGACGGAACCCGGTCCGGGTGAACCTTTGCGGCGATGGCCTGGCCTACTACTTTTGCCTGCCTGAGGACGTCCTTGGGCGTCGGAGCCACCAACTCGCCCACACCCACAAGGTAGATGCCCACCGCGCGCATGGCCGCCGCAAAGTTCTGGCCCATTGTCATTCCCAGCTCGGACAACATCCGGCGGAGCTGGCTTTGACCGCATCGGGTCAGCACGATGTGGTCCGCGAAGAGTACGCCGTCCGCAGTGTGGACCGCCCATTGATGCACCGAACCACCGGCGGTTCCGGTTGCAACCCTGTCCAGCTGCACGGCGAAGGTCTGATTGCGGATGTCCAGGTGATGGCTGGCTGCGTAGTTACGCAGATGCCGGAGGATCTCGTTTCTTTCCTGCCTGCTCCCGGCATCTCCGGCGTCGCAGCGCGGCAGGGAAGCGGTAAGAGGTGAGGAGGGGCCGCCTGCGGAGTCGAGTCCTTCGACAAGAATGGAGGCCACCCCATGACGGCGCAGTTCACTGGCAACGGCCAGTCCGGAGAGACCCGTGCCGATGATCACCGTGGTGGTCTTTTCGGCCCCGTCGTATATAGGCATGCTTGACACTACCGGGATCCTCCTTGATGGTTCGAAATGCGGAGCTGTAGTGTTCCGCACGCGCTCCGTTACCCCCAAAGTGCGGCCGCCTGACTGAACCGGAAGCATGTTCCAAAACACACAACCGCTTCAACAACGCCTCGAAGACTACAGAACTTTTCCGGGTCTGGAAAGGGTTCGCCCAAGATTGGCGGATCTTCCATACGATGGACGCTCCAAGTGAAGAGAGGCGTTCCAACCGCATTGTTTCCGCCGGATTTCCTTCCTGCTTACCCGCCGTTACAGGCTCTTGCCAAGTGTCTGGGAAACGAGAATAGTGAGTTTCAGGAACGGCTTTTCCGAGTGGCTGCAGGTCCACGCACCAGGTGTCATCCGAGGGCGGGATCTTCTGGCAGAATAGCCGGAACATCAGGCAGTATCGCGAGGAGGCGGACCCCATGGCCCGACAACAGATGCACCCGGAATCAGAGGGGGATGACGACGTCGTCTCCCCTCAGGGAATTGTTGTGGGTGTTGACGGATCCGAGCATAGCCAGTGCGCCTTGGTTTGGGCTGCACGTGAAGCGGAACGCCGCCGTCGTCCTTTGCATATTGTGACGGCATACTCAGTGCCCATCTTTGCCGCTTCAGGGTTGGATGGCGGTTACGCCACTGTCGATGATTCGGTCATTCGGGAAGGTGCCGAGGCCATCCTCAAGCAGGCCGTGGACAAGGTGGCTGCGTACGACATTGATGTTGACGCTTCGGTAGAGAACGGCGATGCCTCCGGTGTTCTCCTGGAGATGTCAGAGACGGCGGAGCTCCTGGTGTTCGGCACCCGCGGACGGGGCGGCTTTGTAGGCCGGCTCCTGGGATCGGTCAGCAGTGCGCTGCCCGCACATGCAAAGTGCCCCACGGTTACCGTGCCGCTTGTATGCGCCGCACGCCTGGGCGAAACCACCACGGACAAGCGCGTCCGCGCGGAGCAGCAGAAATCCGGCAGCCAGCCGGTGGAGAACGTGGTTGTGGTGGGGGTGGACGGCTCCGAGCAGGCCCGCGTGGCTGTGCTGGAAGCAGCGGCCCAAGCTGAACGGATGGGAGCCAGGCTGCGCGCCGTATGCGCTGTTCCGCAGTACAGCGGCTCCCTGGCATGGGTTCCCGCACCGATGGACCGTGAGGCCTTGTTCGCCGATATCCGGATCCAGCTGGATGCCGGGGCGGCGTGGCTGCAGAGTCACTATCCCAACCTGTCCCTTGAGACCCAGCTGGTGGATGGAACCCCTGTGGATGTCTTGGTAGAGGCGAGCAGGCACGTGGAGCTTGTGGTGGTGGGAACCCGGGGCAGGGGCGGCTTTGCAGGGATGCTCCTTGGCTCCACGTCCGACGGCGTCCTGCACCACGCGAAGGGACCGGTTTTGGTAGTGCCGGACAAGGACGATCCGCGTCTGGCGGACCGGCCCAAGTTCGGTCCGATGCTCGGTGCTGCCTGAACAAGCTGCCTGAACAAGCTGCCTGAACAAGCTGCCTGAGCAAGCAGCCTGAAACAACGGGGACCAACCCGGCCGCGCCTGACCTTCGAGGCGTAATCTTGAACCATGGGTTGCGACGTTGGATCGGGACTGAAATGAACCGCCGTTTGCTGCGGTGGATGCCTGCCGTGGTGGTGCCGGCAGTCATCGCGGCCGGTGTTGCGGTGGGTTCCTTGCCCGCGAGCGCAGTGGATCCCCTCCCAGCCAAGAGTCCCGCGCAGGTTCTGGCGCTCGTGGCTGAGCACAAGGTGCAGGCCCTCTCCGGGAATGTGCAACAGACCTCCAACCTTGGCCTGCCCGAACTTCCTCAGGCAGGCCCGTCAGCAGCGTCAGCCCGGACGTCCTGGCTTGAGCTCCTTTCCGGGCCCCACACTGCGCGGGTCTACAAAGACGGTCGGGCCAAAATGAGGATCCAAATCCTCGACCGGATGGCCGAGCGGGATCTTGTGCGGAACGGCCGGGAACTCTGGTGGTACAGCTCAAAGGACCAGACGGCCGTTCACGCTATCCTGCCGGAATCCCCTGCGGGGGAGTTCTCGGGGCGAGAGCCTCTGGAGCTTGGGGAACTGACCGACAAGCTGCTGGCAAAGCTTGATCCCAGTACTGACATCTCGGTAGGCCCGGATGTTCAGGTGGCGGGCCGTGCTGCCTACAACCTGGTGCTCACGCCGCGCTCGCAGCAGACCCTGGTGGGTTCTGTGTCCGTAGCTGTGGACGGCGAAAACGGGTTGCCGCTGTCCCTTCAGGTGATGGCGCGCGGTCAAGCGGAGCCAGCATTCTCGCTTGCCTACACCAGCCTTTCCCTTGGGCCCCCTGATCCCGCCCTCTTTGAGTTCACGCCGCCTCCGGGCACCACAGTAAAGGAACTGCAGCCACCGCCGGGTCCCCTGGCTTCTCATCCCGAGCTGGACGGCCACGCCGGCGGGTCCGACGTCGGACGTCCCCAGGTGACCGGCAGCGGATGGGAGACAATTGTCGGATTCCCCGCCGGCAACGATGCCTTTGCCGCAGAAGGACTCCTGGCCACGGAGCCGCTGCTCCAGCAGGCTACGGTTACTGTTCCAGGCGGAAAGGTCCTGTCCACGTCCCTGCTGAACGTCCTGCTTACCGATGACGGCCGGATCTTCGCTGGTGCAGTTCCGGTGGAAATGCTGCAGGCTGCAGCCACGCCAAGGTGACGGGTGCCAGCACGGCTGACGGCCTTGCCATCGCGGCCAAGGGGCTGAGCAAGCGGTTCGGCCACCAGCTGGCCGTGAATAACATCGATCTCGCCGTGCCCAGGGGATCGGTGTTCGGATTCCTCGGCCCAAACGGTTCCGGAAAGACCACCACCATCCGTATGGTGCTCGGACTCGCCGCCGCCTCCGAAGGGACCATCAGCGTGCTGGGTCAGGAGATGCCGCGGCAACTGCAGGACGTGCTGCCACGGGTTGGCGCCCTGGTGGAGGGTCCCGCCTTCTACCCTTTTCTTTCCGGCGCGGCTAATCTGCACCGCTTCGATGCGGCCGATCCGCATTCCGTCCGAGGGACCCGGGAAGTGCGTGTCCAGGTGGCGCTCCAGCGGGTAGGGCTGACCCATGCGGCGGGTAAGAAAGTCCGCGCCTATTCCCTGGGGATGAAGCAGCGCCTTGGCATCGCCAATGCGCTGCTGTCTCCCCGTGAACTCCTGGTGCTGGATGAACCCACCAATGGCCTGGATCCCCAGGGCACAAGGGAAGTGAGGCACCTGGTCCGCTCACTGGCAGCCGATGGCGCCACCGTGTTCGTCTCCAGCCATCTCCTCGCCGAAGTTGAACAGATCTGCACGCACGCTGCGGTGATGAGCGCGGGCAGCCTGGTGGCGCAGGGGACCTTGGCCTCCTTGCGCCAGTCCGGCGGCCGAACGCTTCGTTTATTAACGCCCGACGCCGGAACCGCCTCTGCCGTGCTCTTGCGGTTGGGTATTACTCCGGTTACTGACGGCGCAACCCGTGCGAGCGGGGTGCTGACGGCGGCACTTCCGGCCCCGGACGGCATGGCTGCTCCTGACGGTGTGGTGGCTCCGGAGGACATTGTGGCTGCCTTGGTCGATGCCGGAGTGCGGGTCAGAGGATTTGCTGTTGAGCAAGGAAGCCTCGAGGACCGCTTTGTGGCGCTGACGGGGGAGGGGTTCGACATTGCCCAGTGACAGCCTGCCCAATGGGGTGACCGGGGGGTCCGGCAGTGCGCAACAGGCCAGTGGCAGAGGCAGGGGCTCGTCGGCGTGGTCCCTCCTGGCGTCCGAATTGATTGTCCTGTTCCGTCGTCGGCGGACGTGGGCCATGCTGGTGGCGCTGGCAGCTATCCCGATTCTGATCGCCGTAGCGGTGCGGCTTTCTTCAGCTGTGCCGCCGGGCCGTGGCCCCGCGTTCCTTGACAGGATTACTCAGAACGGGCTCTTTGTCGGGGTTACGGGAATGTTGGTGTCCATCCCGCTCTTCCTACCCCTTACCGTGGGGGTGGTGGCGGGCGATACGGTAGCCGGGGAAGCCGGGCTCGGCACGCTGCGCTACCTCTTGGTGGCTCCGGCAGGACGGGTCAAGCTCCTGCTGGTCAAGTACACCGGCGCAGTAGTTTTCTGCGTTGTCGCGCCCCTTGTGATTGCCCTTACCGGTGCGGCAATCGGTGCGGCTTTGTTCCCGGTTGGCCGGGTGACTCTGCTCTCCGGGGATACCATCGCTCCCGGCGAGGCGGTGGTGAGGCTGATCCTGATTGCTGCCTACATCGCGGTTTCCTTGTTGGGTTTCTCTGCGATCGGCCTCTTCATGTCCACCTTGACCGATGTCCCGGTAGGTGCCATGGCAGCGACCGTGGTGCTGTCCGTGGTTTCCCAGGTGCTGGACGCTTTGCCCCAGCTTGAGTGGCTGCATCCGTGGCTGTTCAGCCACTACTGGCTGGGCTTTTCGGAACTGCTTCGCCAGCCCATCGGATGGGACTCCTTTGCCAGCAACGCCTGGCTGCAGGCAGGCTACGTGGCTGTCTTCGGTGCCCTCGCTTACAGCCGGTTCGTGACCAAGGACATCCTGTCATAGCGCCCTACGCGCCGGGCAGGCAATGCCGGTGTTCCAGGAACGGTGTCAGTACCGGGCAGCGTAGGGGTACAGCTGCATTCCGGCCATCCAGCTCAAAGGGGTGACCTCTATCCCGGCCTGTTGGTTCAAGGCCTGCACCACCTGCCCGTTGCCCAGGTAGATGGCTACGTGGCTGAAGTCCGACGGCGAACCCCACACCAGCAGATCGCCGGGTTGTGCCTGCGCGAGAGGAACCCGGACGGGGGCCTGGGCAAACTGCTGCGCCGCGGTCCGAGGCAAATACTTTCCAGCTGCCGCGAAGGAGTTCTGCACAAAACCTGAACAATCGAAACCCAAGGGCCCCGTGCCGCCGTATTCGTAGAAGTACGGTGCGCCGACTTTCCCCATGGCCGCGGAGGTCGCAGCCTGGTTGCCGCCTACCCCTGGTGACGGGGCCGGTGCTGGCCCAGGGGCTGGTCCGGGAGGAGATGGAGGAGCGGGTGCCACGGGAGGAGCAGGGGCAGGTGCCGGCGGGGTGTTTGGAGGGGCTGGAGCAGGCGCAGGGGCAGGGCCCGGAGCCTGCGGAGCCGCTGGAGGAGGCCCTGACACAGCGGGAGATTCTGGGGCCTTCTGTTGGCTGGCGGCGGTAACGGCAGCCAATTGCTCCTGCTGGCGTTGCCGCTCCATCGCCTCAACCCGGGCGGACTCAAGCGCTTCTGTGGTGTTCTTCAGGGTGGCCAGCTGGCTGACCAGTACGGTGCGCTGAGCCTTGGCGTCGGCCATGCTCTTCATCAGCGCAGCATTGGCTTGGTCGGCTTCGGACTTCCGGACCTCAGCAGTCCGGGCCGCCTCTTCGGCGGCCTTATTCGCTTCCTGTGCGGCTGCGGTCAAGGACTCCGCGGCCGCTGCGGCTGTTTCTGCGGATTCGAAGGCGCGGCTGCGGTCAGCCGAGATTGCCTCGAGGGTGGCAGCCTGTTGCAGGCTCTCGCCGCTCCCCGAGAGCACGGTGCTCAGGGCAGGGTTGAGCCCGCCATTCCGGTAGAGATCCGCCGCGATCTGGCCTACCTGCTTACGGGTTTTCTGCTGTTCAGTGCCTGCGGCCGCGGCTTTGGCGGAGGCAAGGTTTGCGGTTTCTTGGCGGGTGCGGAGCTCTACCAGCGCGTCACCGTAGGCGTTGTTGGCGCGCATGGAAGCCGCGGCGGTCAAGTCCTGCTCAGCTGCGGTCGCAGCAAGGATCCGGTCGATCCTGGCGACCTCATCCGCCGTCGCACTTTCACTGGCCTTGGCGGCTGCGATCTCCTCGGGCGACGGGATTTCAGGCGCGGCCGGGAGAGTCGCCGGGAACCGTCCCGCAGCCTGGACCGCCGTTGTTGGTGCTGCCGCTACTGTCGGTGCAGCCGCTGCAGGCAATGTGGCCGAAAAGAGGAGCGCGACGGCGCTGCACAGCATGGCGGATCTTCGGGTGGAACGGGTCCAAGCCATGGGCAAACCTCGTGGTGTCGGGCTGTAGCGAACGAGGTGCAGGTTCTGCGCGCAGAAAGTCCCTCGGCGAAAGGTGCAGCAAACCCGAGGGTACGTGTTCTAAAACCACTTTGGCAACAGGAGTCTCATCTTTAACATAATCACCAGTGGGCCCGGAGGCTGGCAGGCGACGTAGGCGTGTCGCCCTTAGGCGTGCTGGTGGGACTCGTGGGCGGCATGGCTTGCAGGCTCCAGCTGGAACGTGCAGTGCTCTGTATCAAAATGGGAGCCAAGGCAGGTGGTCAGTTTGTCCAGGACCTGGTCCGCCCCTTTCGCGCTCAGCAACTCGTCCTCCACCACTACGTGGGCGGAGAACACCGGAACGCCGGAAGTGATGGTCCAGATGTGGATGTCATGGACAGCTACAACCCCCGGGACGGAAAGGATGTGCTCCCGGATCATCTGCACCTCCACGCCCTTTGGGCTCGCTTCCAGGAGGACATCCACCACGTCCCGCAGCAGGTGCCAGGCGCGCGGCAGGATCATGATCGCGATGATGATGGAGGCGATAGTGTCTGCTGCTTGGAGCCCGGTGAGCATGATGGTCAGGGCAGCCGCGATGACCGCGAATGATCCGAGCAGGTCGCCAAGCACTTCAAGGTAGGCCCCACGGACGTTGAGGCTTTCCTTCTGGGCGCTGCGCAGGATCAGGAGGGAGATCAGGTTTGCAGCGGCGCCCACGATTGCGGCATAGAGCATGACGTCCGTCTGGACTTCTGGCTCCGAGCCCCACCGGCGGATTGCTTCGATGAAAATGACCACGGAGATGACAATCAGCACCAAGGCGTTCGCGAGGGCCGCAAGGACTTCGGCCCGCTGGTATCCGTAGGTCCGGAGATCACTGGCCGGACGGGAGGCAATCCACGCAGCCAACAGTGCGATGAAAACGCCGGCTGCATCGGAGAGCATGTGGCCGGCGTCAGCAAGCAGTGCCAGCGAACCTGAAACGATTCCGCCCGCTATCTGGATTAGGACCACAGCCAATGTGATCCCCAGGACGGCAATCAGCCGGTTTCGGTGGCGTCCGGTGGCCGTTATTCCGTGTGCATGGCCGTGATCATGTCCCATGCCTACAAGGCTAGTCCCAACGCCGCTGGTGCCGGAGCTGTGATCCCCAGGTCCTTTGGTCAGCCCCAACCGAGCTCGTGGAGCCGTTCGTCGCTGATACCGAAGTGGTGGGCAACCTCGTGGGTGACCGTGATGGCAACCTCCTGGATCACTTCTTCCCGGGAGCTGCAGATGTCCAGGATCGGTTGCCGGTAGATGGTGATGCGGTCGGGCAACGATCCTGCATCCCACCAGCCGTCCCGTTCGGTCAGGGGGACGCCTTCGTAGAGCCCCAGCAGCACCGTGTCCGGGTCCTCTCCAGGCTGAGGTGTGTAATCGTCGTCGATAAACACGGCCACATTGTCCATTGCCTTTGCGATGTCCGCCGGGATACGTTCCAGGGCCGCACTTACAGCAGCCTCGAAATCCTCGGCGGACATTGGAAAGGGTGAGGAATCGCCGCCGTCCGGAATGATCGGAAGGCCCGGCGGCAGGTTTGCTTGCATATCCAGAACTCTAGCGGGATCTGCGCCTCGTCAGACCCACGCCCACAAGGCAGATGATGCCGCCGATGAGACCCCAGATGGTAGGGATCTCGCTCAGGATCAGCCACGAAATCAGGATGGTGGTGCCCGGTACGAGGTAGGTTGTGGCAGCCATCTTGCCGGCGTCGATCAGGGACAGCGCATAGGCCCACGTGGTGAAGGCAATGGCGGTGGGAAAGATCCCCAGGTAAAGCAGGCCAAGTGTTGCCGGGATGGGGGCCTGCTGAACCTCTGTGACAAGCTGCCCCGTGAACGGAAGGCAGCATATGGTTCCGACCATAATCCCGAACCAGGTTGCCTGGGCTGCAGGGAATTTCTTCAGTACGGGTTTCTGGATGATCACGCTGACAGCGGCAAGCACGGCGGCAAGGAGGCACAGCAACACACCCACCACGTCCGCCGTCGACCTTTGGCCGGAGCCAACGGCGATCATGGCCACGCCCCCGAACGCCAGGGTGCTGCCAATGATCAGCCAGCGCGGAAAGCCGTCCTTCAGTATGAAGCCGGCCAGAACCGCCACGATGATGGGGGAAACGTTGATCAGCATCGCGCTGGTACCGGCGTCGAGGAGGTGCTCCGCGGCATTAAGGGCCACGTTGTAGCCGCCGAACCACATGACGCCGTAGGCAAGGATTGGCCACCACTCGCGGCCGCGGGGCAGCCTGCGCAGTGTTGGGAGCACAAACACGCCCAGGACGACGGCGGCAACCACCAGCCTGCCAAGGGTCAGGGGGCCGGGGGAGAAGCTTGGGCCGATGGCCCTGATGCCTACGAAGGCGGATGCCCAGAGGACTACGGTGATGACGACGGCGGCTACGCCCAGCTTGTTGATGGGTTCCTTGCCGGCGGGAATTGTGCCGGTGGTTTGCGGGAATGGGGCAGATGCGGCCGCCGGCGCCTCATGGGAGCGGGACGGTTGCGCGGGATTTGTTTCGGCTGTGCTTGCCATGAGGCAAATCTAACCGCTGGAGGGACAGAGCGGCTGGCGGAAATCGGCCACGTCTACCCGAAAAACTGCCAACTTTTGGCGGACCGTTGGCGCCTGTGACAAAGGCCCCATTCCGCCGATTTTGGATAATCCCGGGGTTGCCCCTATAGTTTTATAGGTCCAGTTCGACGGAAACGAAAGGACAAAAACGGAAGGCTTCGGCCCTTAATTTTTGCCCTCGTTCAGGCGAATTGAGTTCTGGCCCCCATCGTCTAGCGGCCTAGGACACCGCCCTTTCACGGCGGCGGCACGGGTTCGAATCCCGTTGGGGGTACGCAAGGAACGCGGTCAAACCGGATGTGAAAGTCTGGTAGGCTAAAAGCCTTGAAAAATTGCGGTAGCGATACTGCAGAAAAGCAAGAAAAAAGCAAGGCCCTGTAGCGCAGTTGGTTAGCGCGCCGCCCTGTCACGGCGGAGGTCGCGGGTTCAAGTCCCGTCAGGGTCGCTTTGATTGCCAGAAGAAATTCCGGCTGTCATGGTGACATGTCACCTAGGCTCTGTAGCTCAGTTGGTAGAGCGTTCGACTGAAAATCGAAAGGTCACCGGATCGACGCCGGTCGGAGCCACCACTGGGAAGCATCAGTTCTTCGGAACTGGTGCTTTTCTTCTTTAAGCGCCGATCCGAAGTTGGAATTAGGCCAGGATCAGCGCAGTTGCCGGGGCTGCAGTACAGCTGAAAAAGCAAGTGGTGCGGCCTCTACTTGGCCAAAAAAACGAGTACACACTACGCGTGTGGACGGGTGCCCCTGCGAGATTAAATGAGAACGGCAGCTAGCGGCGAACCCGAATAAACCGGGACGCTTCCGCCAGATGCCGAGGTCTCGCACGGGTTTCCCAGGTTACGGCCGGGAGATTGACGGGGCCGACGATGGCAGAGCCTTCTGAGACCGAGGCTCCCCCCCAGCCGTCGTCGGCCCTTCCCTGTGCCCCCTTTTTTCGGCTGAACTGCCCGTATTTCCAGCATCACGCGCCTTCCACAAGTCAGGCCGCTTGGAATCCGGGCCGCATTCCGGGCTAGACTCGCACGCCGGGGACATATGCTGCCGCCAGAGTCGGAAACGGCCGGTGGTGCACTTTCAACAGAAACTATCCTCAACAGAAATGTGACTTGTGAAACTCTCTGCACGCCCTCTTGCCGCCGCCCTGTTCACCCTCCTCGCACTGTCGGCCTGTTCGGCGCCGCAAACCAGCAGTACCGCCAACGCGTCGGCTTCGGAGGCCGCAGCTCCTTCCGCAACACCCAGCCCTACGAAGTCCTCCGGCCCTTTCGGCGGTTTTGCCAGCGCTGCTGAAGCCTGCACCACAATTTCGCAGCAGGCCACGGGAGCATCCCTCCTGCCGATGTCAGCGGCCCAAGGCAAGACGCAGGAACTCGAACAGCTCAAGGCGGAACTGGCGGAAACCGCAGAGAAGGCGCCGGACAGCGTCAAGGCCGATTTTGAACACCTCAATGAGGTGGCTGTCGCAGGCCTCACTGACCAGACCGTCTTTTCCAGTGGCAAGTTCAACCAGGCGATGGGGCCGGTGACAACGTGGCTGGCCGCGAACTGTAAATAAGCACGAACGGTAGCTGCCTGCGGTCTCCCTCCAGGGACATTGGCCGGGGTCCGCGCGGTTGTCGGGGCCAAGGGATAGGGTTGTTCCAAGAGATAGGGGAGTGCTCGATGGAATACCAGAACCCACAACCCGGCCAGGGGATCCGCGCGGACGCCGCCGCTGCCGTACCAGGCGGTGGACGTACCGTCATTTCCGAGACCGCAGTCGCAAAAGTCGCCGGCATCGCCGCACGGTCAGTGCCGGGGGTTTATTCCCTGGGGACGGGTCCATCCCGGGCCTTGGGCGCCATCCGGGACGCTGTAGGCAGCTCGGACCACGCCGCCGGTGTCCATGCTGAAGTAGGTGAGACGCAGGTCGCCGTGGATCTCAACCTGGTGGCGGTCTATGGCACCCCTCTTCATTCCCTTGCCAATCAAGTTCGTTCCGCTGTGTATTCAGCGGTGGAAGAGCTTGTGGGGCTGCAGGTCATCGAAGTCAACGTCGAGATCAATGACATTTATGTGCCGGGACCGGTGAAGCCTGGAACAACCTCGGAGCCACGTCCAGTACTTAACGCCCCGGCAGCCCCGGGAAACCGTCCGGAGAGAGAGGCAATCCCATGAGCCTGACAGTTGCCGGAATTGCAATGGGCGCCTTCGTCGCCTTCATGTCTTTCGAGTTCGGAGTGTGGGGCTTCCTGGGTTCCCTCCTTTTTATGGGGATCGGGGCCTTACTGGGCCGCGCGGCTGAAGGGAAACTCGATCTGCGCAGCGTTATGGACGCCATTACGGGCCGGCGCTCTTCATCATGAGCAGTACGGCCCCAATGACAGAGCAGGGCCGGGTACTGGAAGGGCACAACAGGATCAGCACCCAAGCCCTCACCAGTCTTGCCCGTGCAGCAGCCGCGGAGGCCTTGGGCGTTGAGGCTCACGATGTCCGGGCTGAATGGTCCGACGACGACGGCCTGCTTGCGCTGTCGCTCGTATCCCCTATCAGGATCCCGCCGTTGGCTTCCGTGCTGCGGAACCCGGAGCGCGTGGCCGTCTTTGGCGGTTCCATCCGTGACAGGGCAGTCGCTGCCAAATCGGTCATTCTGGATCGCGTGATGCAACTCAGCGGAGCCCAGTTGAGTCGCGTGGACATACGAATCAGCGGCACGGCCGTTTCCGAGAGGGGTCGGGTACTGTGAGCCACGCCTTCGGAAACAACTCCGGTGACATCCAAACTCCCGCTGCCGCGCAAGACACCGAAGTCATTGCCAGGCCTGAAGGGGAGTGGAAGGAACAAGATGGAACTGTTGGCCCCCATGATTCCCTGATGCCGCGGATCCTCCAGCGCGAAACGCAGTCCTCAAGGGCCGGTGTAGCCGTTGTTGCCGGTGTGCTGGTGATTATTCTTTGCGCTTATGCCCTTTTGGAGGCGGCTGTGCGCGCCATTGGGCAGCCTCCTTGGCTGATCGATCCGCAGACGGCCGCCCAACGGATAGCCGCCCTCCCCGGAGGTATCCCGCCACTCCTGCTGGGCGTGACGGGAGGCGTCGTGTTCATGGCCGGACTGTTTTTCTTCCTCAGCGCGGTACTGCCCGGGCGCAAAGCCCGGCACATCCTCCAGGACCCCCGCGCAGGTGTGTTGGTGGACGATGAAATCATTGCCGCCGCGCTGGCCAGACGCGCCCGGCTCGCCGCCAACGTCACTCCGGAACAGGTGATGGTGGTGGTGTCCAGGCATCAGGCAGTGGTCAATGTCCGCCCCACGTCCGGAGTGCCCGTAAGGCATGACGACGTTTTGGCGGCTGTGCAGGACGAACTCACGCGCATGGCGCCGTCGCCTATGCCCGACGTCCGGGTGAATCTGGCGACGTCGGGGGTGGTGGGAGCATGAACAGCACCCCCCGGCTTCTTAACCGGATCCTGATCGGCATTCTGGGCGTTATTTTGCTGGTTCTCGGCGCTCTGCTGGTTCTGCTGTCAAGCGCCCCTGCCGTGGCCTCGTGGTGGCAGTCGTGGTCGGCAGGAGCGTGGTCCGGAGCTCAGCAGTTGTTTGAGCAGACCAGGTTTCCGGGCCGTCAGGAGAGCTGGGTGTGGATCCTGCTGGTGCTCCTGTTGGTGCTGCTGATCGGTGCCATGGTGGCGTGGATTGCCCAACAGGGTAAGGGCCGGGCGGATCTCATCCTGTTTGAGGAGGATCCCGGCGATGTGCCGGGTGATCTTCGAATCGGCGGCGGCGTTGCCGAGCAGGCACTCAAAGCAGCCCTTGCTGAGCGTCCGGATCTCGCTGGAGTATCTGTAGCCACGTACCAGATCCGCGGGAAACCTGCCTTAAGAATCAGGTTGCAGCCGCGCTTGGGCGTGGCTCCGAACGCCTTGGCCGCCGAAGTCTCGGCGCTCGTCGAGGCACTGGACCTTGTAATCGGCAAACGTACCCCGGTGTTGCTTCACCTGGGGGCAGGCACCCGGGCCCGTTTCAGCAGGGCCGAACGCGTCCGTTAGCCGAGCTTCCTGTTGGGATTCTGATGATCAGGTCTCCTTTCGATAAAGCTTTATGTAAACGCTTGCATTTCTATACGTAGGCTTACTAGGGTGATTGAGGTCACACAGTCTGCACCGCGATTTTCTCTTGTCACTCAGCGAGGAGTCTCCAGTAATGAAAAGCCCAAAGTTCCTAATTCCGGCCGCAGCGGTCGGTGTCCTGGCCCTAACCGTCACGGCATGTAGTCCTGAAACTGGTGGCGGTGGCGGAGGGGGCGAGGCTGCAGATTGCTCCGCCTACTCCGATTACGGCAAGCACGAAGGCAAGACGGTTTCGGTTTACTCGACCATCGTTGACATTGAAGCCACAAACCTTGAGACAGCCTGGTCGGACTTCGAAGAATGCACCGGCATCACGGTCAAATACGAAGGCAGCAAGGAATTCGAAACGCAGATCGGTGTGCGCGCCCAAGCCGGGAACCCGCCGGACGTTGCCATCTTCCCGCAGCCCGGTTTGTTGGCCGCTCAGGCCAGCAACCTGAAGCCGGCTCCGAAGGCCGTCTCGGACCTCGTGGACGAAAACTGGTCAGCGGACTGGAAGAAGTACGGAACCGTCAACGGAACGTTCTATGCAGCCCCCATGCTTGCCAACGTCAAGGGCTTCGTGTGGTACGCGCCCAAGACATTCGAGGAAAAGGGCTGGGAAGTTCCCAAGACCTTTGACGAAATGATGACCCTGACAAAGACGATCGCAGATGACGGTGCCACGAAGCCGTGGTGTGCGGGATTCGAGTCCGGTGAGGCCACGGGTTGGCCGGGTACTGACTGGATCGAGGACGTCGTCCTCCGCGAGGCAGGCCCTGAGGTGTACGACCAGTGGGTCGCCCACCAGATCCCGTTCAACGATCCCCGCATTGTTTCGGCTATGGACAAGACCGGCGAGATCCTGCTCAACCCGGACTACGTCAATGGTGGCTTCGGTGATGTCCGTTCCATCCTGACAACCGGTTTCGCCCAGGCAGGCCAGCCTGTACTTGATGGTCAGTGC
Source organism: Arthrobacter sp. Z5-13 (assembly GCF_056499105.1). Classification (NCBI taxonomy): domain Bacteria; kingdom Bacillati; phylum Actinomycetota; class Actinomycetes; order Micrococcales; family Micrococcaceae; genus Arthrobacter; species Arthrobacter sp. Z5-13. The sequence continues at coordinate 3,933,954 of NZ_CP096460.1, read as the reverse complement.
GCCATGCACCACCAGGCCAACTTCCAGGCCGCCAACTGGCCTGAAGGTACGGTTGTGGCTCCCGATGGTGACGTTTGGGCCTTCATGACCCCTCCGACCGACGAGAGCAAGGGCAAGGCGATCACCGGCGGTGGCGAGATGGTGGGCGCCTACAAGGACACCCCCGAGGTCCAGTCCTTCCTGCAGTACATGGCGAGCGCGGAATTCGCGAACAACAGGGTCAAGCTCGGTGGTGTAGTCAGCGCCAACAAGGGCCTCGATCCTGCGAACGCCCAGTCGGAGCTGGACAAGCTTTCCGTTGAGCTCCTCCAGGATCCCGAGACGGTATTCCGGTTCGACGGTTCTGACCTGATGCCCGCAGCAGTTGGCTCCAACTCGTTCTGGAAGGGCATTGTGGCGTGGATCAATGGCACGCCGTCCCAGCAGGTCGCCGACAGTATTGAAGGCAGCTGGCCCAAGAGCTAAGGGCTGCAGTGCTGCGTTCCCCTGCACTTACACGAGTGGGGGAACGCAGCACTTTTGTCTTCAATCAACTCATCCACCCACACCCCGGAGGTTGGCCATGGAATTCGTCGGAGGGAAACTTCTCCAAGTAGGGATCGCGATCGCGGCTTTCGCAGCCGTCATCGGGCTCATCATGCTGCTTGTGGACAGGGCACCGAAATCAACAAGAGATAAAGTTACAGTCATCGGCTTTCTAGCGCCGGCGGCCATCCTGATGATCGTCGGGCTGGTCTACCCCGCGGTGCAGACGTCGTATCTGGCATTTACAGATGCCAAGGGGACGCCGAATGGAGTGGACAACTTCGTCTGGATGTTTACCCAGCCTGAGGCGGTCATCACGCTGCGGAACACCGTTATCTGGACCGTACTCGTCCCCCTGCTATCAACTGTCTTCGGCCTCGCCTATGCGGTTTTCATCGACAAAGCGCGGGGCGAGAGAATCCTGAAGGCCCTGGTATTCATGCCCATGGCCATCTCATTCGTGGGCGCCGGCGTTATCTGGAAGCTGGTCTACGACTTCCGTGGCGCCGGCATCGAACAAACGGGCGTGCTCAATGCGCTGCGTGTGGCAGTTGGGATGGAGCCCAAACAGTTCCTCCTCGACGCTCCGGAAAACACCATCTTCCTGATCATCGTCATGGTTTGGATCCAGACAGGTTTCGCTATGGTGATCCTGTCAGCCGCTATTAAGGGCGTCCCCGTGGAACTTGTTGAGGCGGCAAGGCTTGATGGAGCCAACCCCTGGCAGCAGTTCCGTAATGTCACCATCCCCGGGATCCGTGGATCTTTGGTTGTGGTGCTGACCACCATCACCATTGCCACCCTCAAGGTGTTCGATATTGTCCGCACCATGACGGCCGGAAACTTCGAGACCTCTGTGGTGGCCAATGAAATGTACACCCAGGCTTTCCGCGCCGACGAACCCGGCCGTGGTGCCGCCTTGGCCCTTGTGCTTTTCCTTTTGGTCCTACCCATCGTCGTTTACAACGCACGCGTACTTCGTCAGCAAAGGGAGATCCGATGACCGCCACGCCAGCACGGGACGAGGCAGATAAGGCCTTGGTTGGTCTTCCTCTTGGCGAGAAGGGTCTCCGCGCCGCCGATGAGCCCATCATGCGCCGTGTGAAAACCAAGCTCACCTCGCCTTTTGCCACTGCTGCCGCCCTCATCATTGCCGCAATCTGGACTGTGCCCACTTTGGGCCTTTTCGTTCAATCGTTCCGTCCGGCCGCAAAACAGGTGGGCCCCCGCTCCGACGGCTGGTGGAATGCCTTTTTTGACGGGCAGTTCACTTTCAAGAACTATGTCGATGCGACCGCCGCTGCAGGGTCGCAGTCACCCAATCTGTCCCAGTACTTGATCAACTCAACCGCCATCGTGATCCCGGTAACGTTGTTCGTCCTTGTGCTGGCGTCGATGGCGGCTTACATCTTCGCCTGGGGCAATTTCAGGGGGCGCCATGCGATGTTTATCTTCGTTTTCGCCCTACAGATTGTCCCCCTGCAGATGGCCCTGATTCCTCTGCTGCAGCTCTTCACCCAAGTCCTGCAACTGCCGGCCGGGTCCTATACTCAGCTGTGGATTGCCCACACGATCTTCGGTTTGCCGTTGGGCATCTTCCTGTTGCACAACTTCATTTCCGAGATCCCCGGGGAAGTGATTGAGGCAGCAAGGGTGGATGGAGCAGGGCACACCACAATCTTCTGGCGAATCATCCTGCCACTGTCCGTTCCGGCTCTGGCCTCCCTGGCGATTTTCCAGTTCCTGTGGGTGTGGAATGACTTGCTGGTGGCTTTGGTCTTCTCCGGCGGAACTCCGGACGTCGCTCCCATTACCCAGCGGCTTGCGGAAATTTCCGGCACACGCGGCGCAAGGGACTACCTGAACCCCGCAGCTGCCTTCGTGTCCATCATTATTCCGTTGGGCGTCTTCTTCGCCCTCCAACGCTACTTCGTACGAGGCCTGCTTGCTGGTGGCCTCAAGGGCTGATCCTCTGTATGACCCGCCTCCGGCTGTGCCGTCTGTAACCTACGGACCTCAGGCGGCCCAGCTGGAGCGCGGGCACTAGACTCATTTGTTGCGGACAGGGAGCACAGCAGCGACTTCCGCGGCATAGCCGAATAAGGGGAGATCGTGGCACGGACATCTGAGAGGGCTCAACGGGGCGGCCATTCCGGTGTCAGCATTGAGGACGTGGCAGCCGCCGCAGGAGTGTCCACGGCCACTGTCTCACGGGCGGTGCGGGGACTGCCCAGGGTATCGCCTGTCACGCGCGAGAAGATCCTGCGCGTTGCCGCGGAGCTCGGCTATGTGGCTTCCTCCTCAGCCTCGGGACTGGCCACGGGCCGCACCAAGACCATTGGTGTGCTGGCTCCATTCGTGAGCCGCTGGTTCTTCTCCAAAGCCATTGAGGGAGCTGACCGGGAACTGCATGCCCGGCAGTACAACCTGTCCTTGTTCAACCTGGGCGGGCACGGCAGCAACCGTGAGCGTCTCTTCAGCCGGACTATGGTGTACAAGCAAATTGATGCCCTGCTGGTCCTGTGTATGGCACTGACCCACGAAGAACTCAGCCATCTTCAGAAAATCGATATTCCCTTGGTAGTGGTTGGCGGTCATGTGGAGGAATGCGCCTACATCGGCATTGATGACTACGCCGCCGCCGCCACTGCCGTCCGTCACCTCATCGACCTGGGCCACAAGGACATCGCCCTGCTTCATGGCGACGACGAGACGGACCTGAATTTCGACGTTCCCAGGGTTCGCATCAAGGCCTTCCAGGATGTGATGACAGCATCAGGGCTTGACCTGCGTCCGGAGTGGGACGAAGTGGGTGACTTTACCGTCAGGAGCGGGCAGCAGGCGTTTATCAAGCTGTGGGAAACTGCCGGTCCTAAGCCGACAGCAATTTTCTGCGCCTCGGATGAGATGGCTATGGGAGTTATTTTTGAGGCCAACCGCCGGGGCGTGCGGGTCCCCGAGGACCTTTCCGTGATCGGCATTGACGATCATGATTTCTCTGTCACCCTGGGCCTGACCACCGTTGGCCAACGTCCGGACGTCCAAGCGGAGCTGGCAACAAGGATGCTGCTGGATGAACTCGATGGCCGCAGCGGGTCCGTTCACTCCATGGTGGCACCTCACCAGCTTATTGTTCGTTCGACGACGGCACCTCCGCCGGCTCACGGGGCAACCCCACGCAAGGAGCCCCGCCCGGTCTCTGCCTAGGACGCGCGCGCCAGCTGCCGGATCGGGATCCACCGGGAAGCCAGCCGGCGGTAGGCAGCGGCAGCGCCCGTCATATCGCCCTCGGCCAAGCACTCAATGCCAAGGCGGACATCCATGGGGGAGTCATCGGGGTACACCTTGTCCGCCACGGCTCCGTAGTCCAGTTCAACCCAGGAATCGCTGTGGAACAGTTCCAGCCATTCGGTCAGCTGGGCAAGGTCGTCGAGCATATCCAGGTCCGGCGCCGCCAATGCAAGGTTCGCCACCGCGTAACGGACACGCTCCAATGCGTCACCGATGTTGGCCCGCACACGAACGGTGAGGATGCGGCCGCCTGATTCCACCACATCCTTGTGGTCGGATTCCTGGAAAAGCGAGAACCAGCTGAAGGGGATTCCCCAGGTGGATGCGCGGGTGTGTACCTTGCCCACGCCTTCCTTGGCCTTAACCAGGTCTATCCGTTCCTGATGGCGGTCCCTTTGTTCTTCCGCGATCAGCAGTTCAGCCAGCGGACCGTGAATGCCTTCCATCAGTGCATTGGCTGCCAGGCCTGCCCGCAGAACAAGCTGGCTGGGGCAGTACAACAGCGTGACGGAAGGCTTCCCCTCGGGCGTATCGCCGTCGGGCTTCTCGGTATGGGGCATCACGCGAACAAGGTCCGTACGTCCGGTGGGGAACGGATCTCCCCCTGGCCTGGTGATGCGTCCCAGGGATGCCAGGAGCTCGGCGTTTTCCACAGCAGCCCGTGATTTGGCACGGGCGGCGGACGCTCGGATGGCGGCCCGTTGCTCTTCAGGAAAGGCAGTCAGAGGCTCGTAGATGCGCAGGGTTGAGGAGAAGGGCAGGCCAGCCTGTCCACGGTAAAGGTTGCCGGTCAGTGCAGCCACCTCCCCATCATCCCTTGCGTTCTGCTCATCAGCCCGTCAACTCAACAATAACCGGCGCATGGTCTGAAGCACCCTTACCCTTGCGTTCTTCCCTGTCGATCGAGGCGCCAGTGACCCTTGCAGCCAGGGCCGGAGAGGCCAGGACGAAGTCGATCCGCATGCCTTCCTTCTTGGGGAAGCGGAGCTGGGTGTAGTCCCAGTAGGTGTAGACGCCGGGCCCGGGAGTGTAAGGCCTGACGACGTCCGCGTACCCGGCAGCTTCGAAGGCGTGGAAGGCGGCACGCTCTGGCGGGCTGACGTGGGTGTAACCCTGTGAAAGGAAAAGATCGATGTCCCAGACGTCTTCATCCTGCGGAGCGATGTTCCAGTCGCCCATGAGGGCAATCTGGGACTCCGGGTTTTCGGTCACCCAGCCCTGCGCGTGGGTTTTGAGCGTGTTGAGCCAGCTGAGTTTGTAGGGCATGTGTTCGTCGTCGAGGGACCGTCCGTTTGGCACGTAGAGGCTCCAGATTTTGATGCCTCCGCACGTGGCGCCGATGGCTCGGGCCTCCGCCACCGGATCCTTGCCCGCTTTGCCGAATACCGGCTGGTCCAGGAAGGTGCGTTCGACGTCGTCGATCCCCACGCGGGAGGCGATAGCGACGCCGTTCCACTGGTTGAGCCCGAAGTGGGCTACTTCGTAGCCGTCCCGCTCAAAAAGCTCCCAGGGGAAGTTCTCGTCCGAGCACTTGGTTTCCTGGATCGCCAGGACATCGCAGTCACTGCGGCGAAGCCACGCCTCTACGCGGTCGGCTCGGGCACGGAGGGAGTTCACATTCCAGGTTGCAATCTTCACAGTTCCTAACTTACCCAACTTGGCTCCCATGATCCGCCTCGGACGGGCCCTCCAAGCCGTTGCCCCACAGAGAAGGCATGGCCGGAAACCACCGGCAACCGGTCTGGAATTTAGTAGGAAGTCCGAGTATATTCGGCAACAGATGGCGTGGGTCACACTTGCACCGGACTCACAATGTTCCGGTAGCAGGGATCCCAGGCGTCTGTTGCCGGACCGGCATTCCAGGACCCACATGCAAGGGAGCATCGATCATGGTTCGCGAGCTAGGCCATTACATTGACGGCCAACGGGTGGAAGGCACCTCGGGACGCTGGGGAGAGGTCTACGATCCTTGCACGGGCGAGGTGCAGGCCCGGCTTGCGCTGGCAGCGCGGAATGAGGTGGAGCTGGCCATAGCCAGCGCGGAAAAGGCCCAGCCTGAGTGGGCGGCGATGAACCCGCAGAGACGCGGAAGGATACTGCTCAGGTTCGTGGACCTCGTCAACCAAAACGTGGACGAGCTAGCCAGGTTGCTGGCCTCAGAACACGGCAAGACCCTCGCTGATGCCAGAGGGGACGTTCAGCGCGGTGTGGAGGTGGTGGAGTTTGCCGCAGGCGCCCCCCATCTCCTGAAAGGCGAATTTTCCGACGACGCCGGCGCAGGCATCGACGTCCACTCCCTACGGCAGCCGCTGGGGGTGGTCGCCGGCATCACACCTTTCAACTTCCCGGCGATGATTCCGTTGTGGAAGTCCGGCCCGGCCCTCGCCGCCGGCAACGCCTTTATCCTCAAGCCCTCCGAGCGTGATCCGTCGGTCCCGCTGCGGCTCGCCGAACTGTACAGCGAGGCAGGGGTTCCTGATGGCGTCTTCAATGTGGTCAACGGGGACAAGGAAGCGGTGGATTCGCTGCTGGAGGATCAGCGGGTGAAAGCGATCGGGTTTGTTGGTTCAACTCCGATTGCCCAATACATCTACGCCACGGCTGCCGCTCACGGCAAGCGGGCACAGTGCTTCGGCGGGGCCAAGAACCACATGGTGATCCTGCCGGATGCCGATCTGGAAATGGCCGCGGATGCCCTGATCGGAGCGGGGTATGGCTCCGCCGGCGAACGCTGCATGGCTGTTTCTGTCGCGGTGCCTGTTGGGCAGGAGACTGCCGATGCCCTCGTGGCGAAGCTCGAAGAACGCGTCAAGGCCCTCAGGGTAGGCCACAGCCTGGACAAGGACTCGGACTTCGGCCCTGTTGTTGCAGCCTCCGCCAAAGAGCGCATCGCGGGCTACATCCAGTCCGGCGTCGATCAGGGAGCCACCCTCCTTGCCGACGGGCGAGGCCTCACAGTCGAAGGGTATGAAAACGGCTTCTGGGTTGGTCCGACTCTCTTCGACAACGTCACGAAGGACATGAAAATCTACCGGGAGGAGATTTTCGGCCCGGTCCTCAGCGTGGTCCGCGCCGGGGACTACGAGGAGGCCCTGCGGCTGTGCAGCGAGCACGAATTCGGCAATGGCGTGGCCATCTTCACCCGGGACGGGGATGCAGCCAGGGACTTCGCGAGCCGGGTCCAGGTGGGGATGGTGGGAATCAATGTACCGATCCCCGTGCCGATTGCCTACTACACCTTCGGCGGCTGGAAGGCCTCAGGGTTCGGAGACCTCAACCAGCATGGCGCTGACGCGTTCCGTTTCTACACCAAGACCAAGACCGTGACCACGCGCTGGCCGTCGGGCATCCGGCAGGGCGCAAGCTTCATCATGCCGGAAGGAAGCTGATGGCGGGCAGCGGCTCGGCGGGCAGCACGCCTAGCGAGGTGCTCGCTGAGAAACGGGGGCACCTTGCCATCATCACACTGAACCGTCCCCAGGCCGTCAACGCCCTCACGGCGGGCATGGTTCACGCCATGCTGGGCCAGCTTGCCGACTGGGCGGAGGACGACGCAGTTTCTACAGTGCTGGTCCAGGGTTCCGGCAGCCGGGGGCTGTGTGCCGGCGGGGACATCGTGGCCATTTACCAGGACATGCTGATAGGAGGGTCAGCGACGGCCGACTTCTGGGAGGCGGAGTATCAGCTGAATGCCATGATCTCCCGGTACCCCAAGCCGTACGTGGCATTCATGGACGGACTAGTGCTGGGCGGAGGAGTGGGGATCTCGGCGCACGGCTCCGCCAGGATAGTCACCGAGCGCACCCGGACAGGAATGCCGGAGACCACCATCGGTTTTGTGCCCGACGTCGGCGGTACTCTGCTGCTCTCGCGCTCGCCGGGTGAGACGGGCACCCATGCCGCTCTGACCGGCGCCCACCTGGACGGCGCCGATGCCTTGTTCCTCGGGCTGGCCGATCACCTTGTCCGCTCGGAAAATCTGCCGGCGCTGGCCGCCGCCCTGGAAAGTGAAACAGCGGAAGACGCCGTCGGCCGTTTTGCGGAACGGGCCCCGGAGTCTGTGCTGGCCGGTCAGCGGACGTGGATTGACGAATGCTACGCGGGCAACGATGTGGAAGGCATCCTCCGCCGGCTGCGGGCTTTCGGCGGGGAAGCAGCCAAGGCCGCCGATACCATAGAGTCGAAATCGCCCACCGCCGTGAAGGTTGCGCTGGAGTCGTTACGAAGAGTACGGGGAATGACTCTGGAACAGGCGCTGACGCAGGAATTCACAGTGGGCCTGCACTTCCTGGCTGGTCCTGACTTTCGCGAAGGGATCCGGGCCCAGGTGGTGGACAAGGACAGGAACCCGCACTGGCTGCCGGCAACGCTGGCAGACGTGCGGGACGCCGACGTCGCGAGGTATTTTGAGCCGCACGGTAATCGCGAGCTGAATCTTTCAGTAAAGGAGACGGACAATGCCTGAGGCATCACCCGATGGGGCCGGAACCATTGCTTTCCTGGGGCTCGGACACATGGGCGCTCCCATGGCCCTGAATCTCGTCAACGCCGGATACCAGGTAGTGGGCTACGACGTGATGCCCGAGGCCGTGGAAGCCGCCCGCAGCCATGGAATCCCGACGGCGGACACCGCTGCTGCCGCCGTCGAGGGGGCCTCTGTGGTGCTGACCATGCTTCCCAGCGGCAAACATCTCCTGGACGCGTACAGGGGGAGGGACTCCGCCACGGGCAGCGACTTCTCCGCCGGGAGCGACTTCTCCTCCGGAGGCGGCTGGGAACGCGGACTGCTGGCGGTGGCAGCACCCGGCACCATGTTCCTGGACTGCTCCACCATCAATGTGGATGAAGCCCGGGAGGCCGCAGTATTGGCGGTGGACGCCGGACACCGCTCGGTTGACGCACCCGTCTCCGGGGGTGTTGTTGGCGCTGAGGCCGGGACCCTGACGTTTATGGTGGGTGCTCTCGCTGAAGATTTCGAGGCCGTCCGGCCGTTGCTGGAAGTCATGGGCAAACGGGTTGTCCACTGCGGCGATCACGGGGCCGGCCAGGCTGCCAAAATCTGCAACAACCTGATCCTCGGTGTTTCGATGATTGCGGTGAGTGAGGCGTTTGTGTTGGGGGAGAAGCTTGGCCTCACCCACCAGGCTCTCTTTGATGTGGCGTCGGCGGCCTCGGGACAATGCTGGGCGCTGACCACCAACTGCCCTGTTCCAGGCCCGGTGCCCACCAGCCCAGCCAACCGCGACTACCAGCCGGGGTTCGCCGGGGCACTGATGGCCAAGGACCTCAGGCTTGCACTGAATGCGCTGGAAAGCGCCGGGGTTGCAGCGCGGGTAGGTCCCCTGGCGTCCGAGATTTACGATACGTTTGCGGCGGAAGGCGGTGCCGGAAAGGACTTTTCGGCAATCATCACAGCCATCCGGGACAAGTCCGGTCAGGTGGAAGAGCCTGAACGGGCGGCAGAACAGGACCAGGACCAGCGAGAAGCAAGGGGCCACGGATGACGGAACAGTACTCAAACATCCTGGTGGAGCGCCGTGGGCGGGTAGGCCTGGTGACGCTGAACCGACCCGAGGCCTTGAACGCCTTGGATAAAGCCACCATGGATGAACTCGTTTCGGCTGTGAGCGCCATGGACACCGATGCTGAAGTGGGTGCCGTTGTCCTCACCGGGTCAGCCAAGGCCTTTGCCGCCGGAGCCGATATCAAGGAGATGCAGGCAAAAGGGTACGCGGACATGTACTCCGCGGACTGGTTCCGGGGCTGGGAGGATTTCACCAGGCTCCGCATTCCGGTGGTGGCAGCAGTTTCCGGCTTCGCTTTAGGCGGTGGCTGCGAGCTGGCGATGATGTGTGATTTCATCATCGCCGGTGACAACGCGAAGTTCGGCCAGCCCGAAATCAATCTCGGTGTCCTGCCCGGAATGGGTGGTTCACAGCGGCTGACCCGGGCCGTGGGCAAGGCCAAAGCGATGGACATGATCCTCACCGGACGGTTCATGGACGCCCAGGAAGCTGAGCGCTCCGGGCTGGTATCCCGGGTGGTTCCCGCCGCCGACGTCGTCGAGGAAGCGCTGCGGGTGGCCGAAGTCATTGCCTCCAAATCCAAGCCGGCGGCAATGATGGCCAAGGAAGCAGTCAACACAGCCTTTGAAACCGGGCTGGCCCAGGGTGTCCTTTTCGAGCGCAGGATTTTCCATGCCCTCTTCGCCACTGAGGACCAGAAGGAAGGCATGGCGGCGTTCAGCGAGAAGCGCACGCCGGAGTTCAAGCACAGGTAGGCCAGCATGAGTCATCAACCCAAGGCGCCGGCGGAGGCCCGGACCACCGGCCGAGGCAGGTCGGACATGGTCTCCTTGAGCATTGTCCCTGCAGCACTGCTGTCCTTGTCAGGCTTTGTCCTCTTCGTCCTGGAGAACCGCACGGTGGGATACACGGTGCTGGGGGCAGCCCTGGTACTTGCTGCGATCATCAAGCGGACGCTTTTCACGGACCTCGCGCTTATTGCCGTCGGCCTGATTGCAATGAGTGCCGTTCCCATCACCACTGACATCAGCACGGAGCACATGCTTGTCATGGGAACGGCGATGATCCTGGCAGTGGGGATTCCCTATGCGGTCTCGCGGTTTATCACCAAGGACTATGCGATCAGATTCCCCATCCGTACCGGCCAGCCCTGGACCCGGGCGGAGAAGTGGTACCTGCCCGCCGTCGTCGTTATCGGTTATGCGCTGATTCCGGTCTATATGATCCAGACGGGCGTCTACAACAACTGGCCTGCAGTCAGCGACGTTGAGGGCATTACCCGCCTATTCGTCGGAACGAACGGGTTGGGCATTTGGGATGAACTCTTCTTCATCTGCACCGCGTTCACCCTGCTGCGGCGGCATCTTCCGGATTGGCAGGCCAATCTGCTTCAGGCGGTCCTCTTCACCTCCTTCCTCTGGGAATTGGGATTCCACGCCTACGCCCCGTTTTTTATCTTTCCGTTTGCACTGCTCCAGGCCCGACTCTTCACGATTACCAAATCGCTGCTGTACATCGTGTGCGTCCACCTGCTGTTCGACTTTGTCCTGTTCCTGGTGCTGGTCCACGCCCACAACCGCGAGTGGATCGATATCTTCCTCTACTGAGCCCTACGCGGCTTACGCCGCGGTGACGCGTTGGCGGTAATCGGCCACCGCCGCGTGCAGCTCTTCTGCCATCAAATCGGAGTTGATCGCGACGGCGGCTGCGGCGCCCGCCGCTGCTGACGACAGGACCTGGGCCCGAAGATCCGCCACGTTCCCGGCGGCCCACACCCCAGGAACACCGGTGGCGCCGTCGGCGTCGGTCTCAACGTATTCCCCCATTCCGCTGGGATGTTGCTGGATTCGAAGTCCAAGTCCGGAAAAGTACTGAGTACGGGCCCTGAAAACCGGCGCCACAGCCAAGGCCTCAATTGAAACCACGCCGCCGGTGGCAAGTTTCACCCCGCTGAGCCTTCCCTGATTCAGTTGCAGCCGCTCCACGGCGCCATGCACCACAGTGATATTCCTTGCCGCCAGCTGCTCCAGCTCCACCTCATCAGGTTCTATGGATCCATTGAGAAACAGCGTGATATTGCTGCTCCATTGCCGGAACAGAAGTGCCTGGAAGACCGCCATCGGTCTTGTGCCCAGGACGCCGATTTCCCGGTCCCTGACCTCCCACCCATGGCAGTACGGGCAGTGCAGAACGTCCTTGCCCCAGAGATCCGCAATGCCAGGGATACCGGGCAACCCGTCCACCAGGCCGGTAGCGATCAACAGGCGCCGGCCCTGAACAGTACTTTCCTCTCCCGTTCCGTCCTGGAGCCTTACCTCGAAGGGGCCGGATTCCCCGTCCATACGCTCCACTGCGGTCACCCGGCCATCAAGGATCCGGCCGCCGTAGGATTCCATCTCAGCCCGGCCCGCCCGCAGGAGGGCGGCCGGGCTGATTCCATCGCGGGACAAGAAGCCGTGGACAGCCTCGGCAGGAGCGTTCCGTGGCTCACCGCCGTCGACCGCTATCACCGACCGCCGGGCACGGCCCAGCATTTGGGCTGCGCTTAGGCCAGCCGCGCCTCCACCGACTATTACCACGTCATACATAGCGTTTCCTTTCAGGATTCTTCGTTGTCCCAATCCTTTTCGCCTTACCCCTATTAGTGGCAAAAGATCTTGCCGGAATGGCAAAATGTGGGAATGGATGAAATGATCGACGACGTTCTTTCGGCGGTGGGGCCCCGCCTCCGCGCACTGCGGTTAACCAGGGAAACCACCCTTGCCTCCCTCTCGGAAGCGACGGGCATTTCGGTGAGCACACTGTCGAGGTTGGAATCGGGGCAACGGCGTCCCAACCTGGAGCTGCTGCTGCCCCTCGCGAAGGCCCATCAGGTGCCTCTCGATGAACTGGTGGGCGCTCCTGCCACTGGAGATCCCAGAGTCCACCTCCGCCCTATCGTGAAGAAGCGGATGACCATCATTCCGTTGACGCGCCGGCCCGGCGGACTCCAGGCGTACAAACACATCCTGCACGCGGGCGGGCCCGAGCAACCCGACCCGCAGGTCCACGAGGGCTATGAGTGGCTGTATGTTCTGAACGGGAACCTGCGGATGGTGCTGGGGGAGAGGGACCTGATTCTTCCCGCCGGCGAAGCTGCAGAGTTCGACACCAGGGTGCTGCATTGGTTCGGGCGGGCTGATGCTGAGGCCGTGGAGTTCCTGAGCTTGTTCGGCCGGCAGGGAGAGCGCATGCATGTGCGGGCGAAACCGGCCGGGCGGTAGCGACCGAGAACCCGGATACCGTCCAGGGCGGCTGCTCGCAAGTAGGCTGGGCTTCCGTATCAATTACAGGGGGTAGTCATGGCGGCAGCACACGTGGTTCCGGGTGGTTCTGTTTGGCTCGTAAAAGTGAACGATGTGGAGCGTTCGCGTCATTCCACGCTCAACGATCCGCGGAATATGGGCGAGTAGGCGCTAGCTGATGATCACGTCAACGAATGGACTGGTGTACGCCGCCGAAGGCTCAGTAGTGCTGGTAGTTGAGCGACCTCCTAAGACGCTGGCTGAAGCCAGGGCCGCCCGTGCTCATGACGAAGACCGGGACTTCAACGAGATTCTCATGGAGACAGGCATCAATATGGGACCCGTCAGCGTGCAGCTCGAAGTGCTGGCCGAAGAACCTGCCGAAGATGCCAGTGATGACTGGGATGAAGCCTGGGAAGATTTCGACTTTGAGCTGCCGCAGGGGACCGCGTTCCTGAACGGCCCGACGATGGGGAGTATGTTGCACATCGGCACCGTAGAGAATCCTTCTGTCTACAGGTTCCGGATTCAGGCCAAGGGCCGGGACCGGATGAGGGATCTGGTCGCCACAGAAGTGGTGGAGAGTTACCTGATTCAGGTGTGGGAGCCGAGGTAGGTCTTCGGATGGTCCATGCCAACTGGCAGGCTGGGTAGAGCCAGTTTCCAACAGGGAGGTTCGGCATCGCGCCGGAACCTCCCTGTTTTTCAAAAAGCCATGGCCCGTTGGGGCTGTTCCAGTCACTGGGAACTGAGGCGGTCCGCGGGTGCCCTTTAGACTGCCGTGAACTCTTTTCCGGTGAAGGGGCAATACAGCTTGTGACTACCGATAGCGACATCATCCGCAGCTCGAGTGAGGACCCGCAGGTCTTTGCTGTGCTGTATGACAAATACTCCCGTGCGGTGCATCGATACGCGGCCACCCGGGCGGGTGAATCGGTGGCCGATGACGTGATGTCCCAGACTTTCCTGGCTGCTTTCGAGGGCAGGGATTCCTTCGATCATCAATGGGAAGACGCCAGGCCCTGGCTGTTCGGCATTGCAACGAATCTGCTCCGTCGCCATCACCGCACCGAGGCCAGGAGACTCAAGGCGTTCGCGAAGGCGGCCGGGCGGGGCAGTTATGACGACGGGGCGGAGCGTGTTGCCGAAAGGTTGGACGCCGCAGCAGCGACGTCCAACCTTTCGGCCGCGATGCGCAAGCTCTCTCCCGCCGACAGGGAATGCCTGTTGCTCTATGCCTGGGCGGACCTGAGCTACGAGGGGATAGCCCTGGCAATGGGTGTGCCCGTGGGCACTGTCCGGTCACGGCTCAACAGGGCCCGGCGCATCCTTCGCGATGCGGCCGGCCTACTTCAAAAGGATGACAAGGAGATGGATCATGGACGAGTTATCGCTCCTGCACGCAATGCACGCTAAGACCCCTGTTGCCAGTGACGCCGCCGTTGAGGCTGGCCGGAGGAAACTGTTGCAGCGCATAAACCCGGCGCTGGTGCCAGCAAAGCCAAAGCTGCGTCCTCGGACAGCTATGAGGTTTGGTCTGGGAGCGGTGGCAACCGTTGCCGTCGTCGGTGCTCTGTTTGCCGGGGACGTTCTAGGTCCGGCCGGCTGGCGGGGAGCGGCAACAGCCCAAGCAGCCCAGGTGCTCAACGATGCAGCCCAACTCACCATTCAGACGGCTGACCCGGTGGTAGGTCCTGGCCAGTATCTGAAGATTCAGAGCACCAATATCTGGTCCGCGAGCATGGTCGACGAGAGCGGAAATACATACGATTGGCTGGACATGGAAAAGAGCACGATGTATGTGCCGGCCAACCGCGACGATGAATGGGTGTGGCAGCGCTCGGCCCGGATTCCGACGACTTTCTTTGATGAAAAGTCCAAAGCCTACGCGCTCAGCCCCAAGGCAGCAGAAATGGTCGGCAAGGCGGAGCTGCTGCGTGGCAGAAACGGAGGCTTCTACGGCCCTCCGGAGCAATCCACTTTTCCCTCGCCCAGCTACCTGGGTTCTCTGCCCCGGGACCCATACCTGCTTCTGAACAACATCTACAAGCGGACTTTGGCAAAGGGTCAGTCGATCGACGGAGAAGCGCTGGTCTTCATCGCCGATCTTCTGCACACCGGGATTGTCCCTGCCGATCTTCGTGCCTCCCTGTACAAGGCGGCAGCGTTGATTCCCGGTGTGACCATCACGGACGATCAGGCAACGCTCGACGGACGCAAAGGGATTGCCATCGGCCGTGTCGAGGACGCATCCCATTTCCGTCAGGACATCATCATCGACCCCAAATCAGGCATGCTGATAGGGGAACGACACGTGCTCACCCAGCCCCGTGGGCCGATCCCCGCCGGAACGACAATTGGCTGGACCAGTATTGAAACAACGGTCGCGGACACCGCTCCGTAGTGGTGTCCCACCTCTTGATCCGTCCCACAACCAAGCGGCTTAGGGGCGCTCCCTGTCGTCTGGGATCGAGTCCATGGCGACCTCGAGCGGGAGCAGATAATGACGATCTACAAAACCCGCTTCTTAATCTCGTCTGCCATCGCGGTGGAGGGCGCCCATCGCTTGGACTGGAGGGTCGGCGCTGCTCATCCGGACTCAGTACTCCTAACGCTCGAAGAAATGGGCTATCCAGTGGATTGGCTACGCCGCTTCTGACGCACGAAGTGGCGGATGCCGAATATGTGTGGAGGTGATCCTTGGTGTTATGAGGCTTGTTCAGTGAGGGTTTCGCCCTGGGTTTTTATTGCCTTGGGTTGCTCTTGCGGGCTCAGTTGGTTGATGAGCTTGCGGAGCAGGGCAGCACGGAAGGGTTTGACCAGGTAAGCGTCTGCACCTGCGGCCATCCGCTGATCTTCGTCGGCGGCCCGGGCTTTTGTGGTGATCATTAGGACAGGGGCGGCCGAGGTGGTCTTGAAGCTCTGTACGAGCTCGGAGCCGTCGACATCCGGAGGGCCAAGGTCCAAGGCAATCAGGGCCAGATCCATCGTCTGGGCTGCCCGTACTCCCTCGGTGGCGGTGGCGAAGGTGTACACGTCGAAGCCTTGACCGGTGAGGATCAGGGCCAGAAGTTCCCTCACGTCATGGTCGTCTTCGATGACCAGGCACTTGCCGCGTGATTTCATGAGCTTCCCCCAAGCTGATTGTTCCGCCCGAGTCTACGGTGATTCGGAACGAACACTGAAGAAAGCCAAGACAGAATCTGGAAAAGATCGGGCGCTCCTTGCTGGGAGCCGTCCGGCATCATGCTGGTGACGAAAGCCAGGCGCGATCATTCCCGTGGGGTCGCTGGCCCAGGAGGCACGTTGTTACGGCGGCTGTCCTGACCGTTTTGGCAGGACATTCCTTTGTGCTCATACTATGTTCAACGCCTCCGGCGTTCCCGAACAGAGAGCGTCCCCATGAATGATGAGAATCGCCGCCGGATCCAGGTAGCAGCCGCACATAAAGAGTCTGCGGAGTTCGCCCTGGATCAGGCAGGTGTGGATTTGGCCCAGGCGGCGGCAGCAGCACTTGAACAAGGTGCCAAGATCGACGCCGTTGCCGCAGTTGCGGAAGTTCCAGTGTCAGAAATTCTTTCAGTGCTCGAGAACTCGGAAGGCCATGTTCCGAGTAACCTAATTGACCCCTAAGTATGCTTACTAATAAAGTTGGACAATCGGTGTAAATCATGGGTGGGATTTACCCGGTTGTGGCCTCTGGTTACCGGGCCGCTGAGGGGAGCTTGGCAGGATTATGGGGAGGGCGGTCCTTGGGGGTCGCCCTTCCCTCTGCTTCTGCGAGGCCAGTACAGGGTAGGCGGCGGCAGCCCCAATGGCTTGGGCATCGCCCGTGCGGGCAGTACCCATAACGGTTGTCCCGTTTGTGCCGCTTCCGCGCTCGCTTCCCATGTGCAAGGCAATGGAGCGACGTCACTGCTCTTTTGTGCGGTGCAGCATCCAGTGGGTGCAATTCACGTCATCTTGTGATTGGGATGGGGCATGGCTTCTAGTGCTCTTCTTTGATGACTTTGAGATGAATCCAAGACTCGATGTTCAGAACCTCTGGGAGTGCCCTGATTTGGTCGACTGCCCTGAGTACGGAGTGCGCGTCGGATCCGTGGATGGTTGCGATGACGTCATGCTGGCCGATGCTCGATGCCAGGAATGTAAATCCTGGGATTTCTTCAAGTGAGCTTGAAAGGTCCAGCGCTGTGCCTGTGATCCGGATGCCAAGTCCCATACGGGTAACGCGTTCCTGGGAGGAAGGACGCCAGGTGAGGCCTACTTTGACGATTCCGCTGTCCAGGATGCGCATGACGCGTGTCCTTGCGGTTCCGGTTGATACGCCCAGCGTTGAGGCCATGGTTGCGTAGCTGGTTCGTCCATCCTGTCGGAGCATCTCGATGAGGGCGAGGTCGAGTTGGTCGAGAACCGGGTTCTTTATGGGGGCCGGATGCAGGATGTCGATAAGCAGTTCGGTGTAGATGCTGGTGCGCATGTATGTCACTCCGGTGACCCCACGTACGTCGTCGATGCAGCTTTGGAGTTCTTCGTGGTTTTTGGCACGAATTTCAGCGATCAAAGACATTAAGCCGGCGGTGATGGAGACGAAAGGCACCCGAGGGTCTTGAGCGATCTGTTCGGCCAGATCGTGGACCGGAACGGCTGCATCGATGGAGACATGGGCCATGACAGGAAGCCCAACAACAGCAGGGTGTGCCAAGCCTATGACGCGGACTCCGGATTCGGTCAGGAGCGCGTTCAAACGTCGGGCAGCCGAGACGCGGCTAACGCCCAGTGTGTTGGCGAGCTCGGTCAGGGTGATTCGTCCGTTCCGCAGCAGCTCACCCAGTATTTGCTCGTCGATTTCATCCATGAGTCATCACTTATTTTTTTCGTTACAGAACTTTTTTCGGTCCATCCCAAGTACTAGATCGTTAGAAAGGCGAGGAGAGATAAGTCGCATAGTAACCAAGTATCACACAATCGTTTACATATCATTAGGAGTAGCCTATCTATCTAACTTTTTGTCAATCAGGGGTCCTATTATGTGAGGAGTGCCACATCGATGGCCTTGTTCTATGCGAAGGATTGGTCATGATGAAAGTTTTTCTGAGCTCGGCAGTTGTACTGACTGCGGCCCTAATGTTGAGCGGATGTGCCGGAGGCGCCGACGCTTCCGCCCCGGAGTCAGCCAACGGCCCCAAGGGGCTCCTGAAAGCCGGTGAGTTCAGCGTATGCATGACGCCGCAATACAAGCCCCTGGAATTTTACAAAGACGGCAACACGGGCAGCCAGCCGATTGGGTTTGATGCCGATTCAGCAGTTGCCCTAGCGGAGTCATGGGGTGTGAAAGCTAAATTCTCCGATGTCGCATTCGACGGCTTGATGCCGGCCCTGCAAGCCAGCCGCTGCGATGTGGTCTGGTCCGGCCTCTACGTTAATGACGCGCGGCAGCAGGTTGCCGATGCTGTCCCGTATCTGAAGACGGGTTCGGTCATCATTGCCCCCCAGGGCTCGAACATCAAGAGCGTGGATGACTTGGCCGGAAAGACGATTGCCGTTCTCGCCGGCGGAGCATACGAGGCGAACCTCAAGGACCTGTCGGCCACCTTGAAGAGTAAAGGGTTAGAAGACCTGGTCCAACAGTCGTACCCGCAGAACACCCAAACCACGGCTGCGGTGATGAACGGAAAGGCCGATGCACTCATTGATACCGACGTTTCAGTCGGTGAAATCGCAGAAAAGACCGGCGGGAAACTGCAAGCCGTTCCCGGCATCTTCGAAACAGAGGCTGTCTTCGGCGTGTACGCCAAGAAGGGCTCGGCCCTGACAGAGGAGATCCGAAGCGGACTGAAGAAGCTGGTCGAAGAAGGCAAACTCGCCGAGATCGCAAAGACCTACGGATTGGATCCTGCCCGGCTCACTGATGCGGGCAAATAATGGATTTTGACCAGAACATATTCCTCCAGGCCCTGATTTCCAAAGAATTCCTGACCGGTGCCGCTTTGGCGCTTGAACTTGCAATAGTTTCACAAATAGCGGCAGCGTTGATCGGACTCGGCGTTGCCCTGGCCGGAATCTCTAAAAAGAAGACCCTGCGCAGCCTGGCATGGGCCTATGTTTGGTTCTTCCGCTCCGTTCCGACGCTCTTGTTGCTTCTCATTGTCTGGAACGCAGCACCCCAGATCATTCCGGCGCTCCGGGACAGCTGGTACTCGCCCTTCTTAGCAGGGTTCATTGGGCTTTCCGTGGTTGAAGGTGCCTTCATGGCAGAGATACTCCGTTCGGCGCTGCTCAGCGTCGACAGCGGACAGAAACTCGCCGCAAGGGCCTTGGGGCTGACCCCAGCACAGACCTTCCTCAGGGTAGAGCTTCCCCAAGCTATAAAGGTCGCGCTGCCGCCCACTGGCAACGAGTTCATCGGGATGATCAAGTACACGTCCTTGGCCTCCGTTATCTCACTTCAGGAATTGATGACCACGGCGCAGGTGCAAGTAGCGACCACCTTCCGCTACGCCGAGTACTACACCGCTGCGCTCGTCTACTACCTCGTTATCGTCAGTGCCGTCATGGCATTGCAGCACCAAGTTGAAAAACGATACCGGTGGGTCTCCAAACCAGATAGGTCCCAGGTCTGGTCCAAGCCTGTGCCTTCGACGCTGAAAGGACTCTGATGTCCAAGACACTCACAAATGCGCGTCCATCAATGACCACGACTGTGCTTGAGGTCAGGAACCTTCACAAAAAATATGGAACCCAGGAAGTCCTTAAAGGCGTGAATTTCTCCGTAGCCCCCGGCGAAGTAAAAGTTGTTCTGGGCCGTTCTGGATCCGGGAAGTCAACGATGCTCCGGTTGATGGCACTGTTGGAACCCCTCGATGCCGGGGAAGTCATATTCAAAGGCAACCGCATTGGCGTCGACACCAGGAACCGCCCTGCACGTGAACGGACCTTGGCCCGTCAGCGGTCCGAGATCGGCATGGTGTTTCAACGCTTCAACCTCTTCGCCCACCTCACCGTTCTACAAAACGTCACTTTGGCCCAGCGCCTGAGCAGAAATGTTCACGCCGCAGAAGCAAAAGACAAGGCCGCCCAAATCCTCAATCGAGTCGGCTTGGGTTCCCACCTGCGCCATTACCCCAGCGAACTTTCCGGTGGGCAGCAGCAACGGGTCGCAATCGCCCGGGCACTGGTTCTGAACCCGTCGGTGATGCTTTTCGACGAACCAACATCAGCCCTGGACCCGGAATTGGTCAACGACGTCCTGGAAGTAATGGAAAAACTCGCCGCTGACGGAATGACCATGGTTGTGGTAACTCACGAAATGCAGTTTGCGCGGAGAGTGGGAACCGAAGTAGCGCTTTTTGACCAAGGCGTCCTCGTGGAACAGGCACCCCCTGAGGAGTTCTTCAAGAACCCGCAACACCAGCGGACACGGGACTTCCTCAGGCACATCCATTGAGCATGGAAGCGGAAACCATGGAATCCCGCCCCTCACTGGGATGGTACGCCGTCGAAGAAGTACTCCCTGGGCTGACTAAAATCACAGAACCCCACGTCCACCCGATGCTCCAGTCCAATATCTGGTGGATACGGGGCCAGATGAGGGACGTGGTCATTGACGCGGGCTTGGGTATTGTCCCGCTTCGGCAGGAGATACCCCGGATGTTTGAACGGGATCCTCTCCTCATCCTTACCCACACCCATCTGGACCATGTGGGAGGCGCACACGAGTTCGACGACATCGCGGTCCAAGTCGCCGAAGCCAACGCGCTGATCAATCCAGGACCGGTTTCCCTTCACACACGCGCCCTCTACGGCATCCTCGGAATCGAGGTACCTGAGGGTGAGGCGGACTCCATGCTGCGAAGATTCCCATACCCCGACTACGACCCCGGCCTCTATCACGTCCGTCGGGCCACCCCACAGCGGCTCCTCCAGGATGGAGATGTCATTGACACCCTCGGAACCCCGTTGGAGGTCATCGGAACACCAGGACACTCTCCTGGAAGCATCTGTGTCTACGACCCGCAACGGAAATGGCTCTTTACAGGAGACACGGTATATGAGGGCAATCTGTTGGACACCATAAGAGGAGCCAGCCAGGCTGACTACCGGCAAACCATGGAGCGGCTCTCTCATTTGGAAGTCACCGCTGTCTTCGCGGGCCACGGACCTGAGTTCGGCCTCCAAGCGATGAAAAACATTGCGACCGACTACCTGGCACGCCTGTAGCGCTGGAAAGGACGTGATTGGTGTGTCGTCCACCCAGGACACGGAAAGAGCTTCAACGCGGTAAGAATGGTCGAACTGATCAATTCTTACCTTCAAAGCAGAGCTCCCAGCTGACCCTCGACCAGACCTAACGACTACTAAGGGCTACCAGGGAGTTCCAATAATCATCACAATAGAAGCCGACCGCTACTTCCACATCACGGGGCTCACCACCTCAGAGATCGAGGACGACATCAGTAGCGCCGTCAGTTTGGCCCACGCTCACTCAAAAACGGATGGCTGGGAAGGGGTGCTTGTGACCCGGCACGAACCCGGGATATACACCGCGAACCTGAGCAGCGAAATCCCTTATGGCGTCACCATGGAACGAGACCTGGATAGTAGAACCAAGCTCTCCCACGAAGTGCAGAAATAGGCGAAGGGTTATCCCGCCAAGGGTGTCCCAGTTCCAAGGAAATGGGACGTGCATGTCGTAGGAGGATTTCACTCCGTCCATGCACTGACGGAGCAACCAGTGTGGTTCTCCATAGCGATGAGATTCTTCCGAAAAGCGACAACCGTCCTTGGCGTGTCGGCGGAATCTGACCGACCTACTCCTGGGCCGGGCTGCCCGTGCGCCGCATCCCCAGGATCCGGCGCTGGTGGATCCGCCATGGCGAGATCGCCATGGTCGGTGTAGTCCTCAGTCTCGGACTGACCGCTTATGGCTATCTCATGGGAAACGAGGTAACCGTAGTGGATCCGGAGATTTCGGCTCCCATCACTCTGTATTCACCTGCGTGGGCCTACTCCCTGCCCGGCTGGTTCATGCTCTCGTTCTTCGCAACGCACATCTGGATCCCTCCACGTTGGAAAAAGCAAACAGTCACGCCATAATCGCAGCGTCGCCCGAATCTCGGGCCATCCATCCCAGTTCCAAGGAAGTGGAGCACTGCCTGCCTTCATGAACGACAGGGAAAGGGAAATCAACGATCTTGTCATATATTATGACAATTCTGTAACGAAGCATTCTGAAACTGGGATTGCCGTGGAATCGAGATGAGTTCCTCGATTACCTTGAGAGCGGCTTCGCGGTGTGATCGCCAACATATTCTTTGGGGCGGGTGTGATGCGACTAATTTACAAAAATTTGGGGAAAGGTATTACGACATGCGTAAATCACGATTGGCTCTTTCCGGTGCTGCAGCCGCTGGCGCTATTGCAATCTCAATGCTGGCAACAGCGCCGATTGCATCCGCCAGCGCAGGGGCGTCGGTGACCGGGTCCTACGCCTACTACAACTCATCCACCAACGTCCTATCGAGCCAGGACACCCGCGTGGACGGCATCTCATCTGTAGCGCAGCTCAGGTATGTTTCGAATGGGAATACCTACATTGCGACGCTGACCAACAGCAACGGAAGCGGCACCCAGAGTCAAGCGCAAGGCAGCGGTCTGAGTGGCACAGTTTACGTCCGGGCATGCCTCAATAACCGAAGCGAGGGCACCGGCATCTACGGTTGCTCAGGTTGGGTCGCCACGGCCGCTTAGGAACGCAGCAAAGGACAGGACGCGTTTGGGTGCCTGCAGTCACGGGCGCCCGACGCGTCCTGTTCTTTGTCGGTCAACGGAAGGGTTGCCCATTCGTGCTTCCGGTTCCAAGGAAGTGGAACACCTAAACGACGTACTCGTTCCTTTGGAGGGGACGCTAAGGTGTTTCGATGGTGGCAAAGGCACAAACCCTGACCGGGAAAGTTCACATCAGGCTGATGAATTCCCTGGATGCCGATCTACTGTCGAGTGCCTACGAGCTCAATAGAGAGCATCTGGCTCCATGGGAGCCGGCACGCTCTGAGGATTTTTTCACCCCGGCAGGCCAGGCCGCAGTCATTGCGGCAAAGCTCGATCTCTATGCAGCAGATTCGGAGGTCCCTTGGGTCCTGCTCGCTGCGGGCCGAATCATCGGGACCCTGACCCTGTCCGGCATCGTCCGTGGCCCCTTCCTTAGCGCCCATGTTGGATACTGGGTAGACGGAGGGCACAACGGTCGGGGAATTGCCTCAGCTGCCGTTGCCTTCGCCGCCGAAACGGCAAAGCAAGATTTGCACCTCCATCGCCTGCAAGCTGCGACTCTCAAGCACAACCAAGCGTCCCAGAAAGCGCTAAAACGTTCACGCTTTGAAGAGATAGGCTTCGCCCCGGCCTACTTGAAGATTGCGGGCAGCTGGCAGGATCACCTGTTGTACCAACGCATCCTCTACTGACGAGGACCGCCATATCGGCACCAGGTTGTCACCGGCAGTCCCTTGGCGACATTAGTCGTTGGATAGTGCCGTTGTAGGCCAAGTAGCCTGTTGGGGTGGTTGGAGATGAGCATGAACTTTCAGGTGGAAATGCGTCCGGAAGCGTTGTGCGCGTAGGCGGCACGGTACGAAAGCCCTGGCTGAAGCATTCCGCGGCCGTGCAGAGCTATCTCACTGCACTCTGCTCAGCTGGCGTGGAGGTTCCCCGGCCTCTGGGCTAAAGCCTTGCCGGATGCGATGGCGCCTACGTCCTCAAGAACCATGCGGTCTGGGAACGAGCCTTGGCATAGCCACGCCGGGCATCGAGAACTAGTGATAATCCGCCCCCGCCTACGCAGCGCATGTGCTGGCCGACACGGCGTTCAGGCGATCGAGGACTAACCAGGTGTTGGGAGGCGTCCCAGTTCCAAGAAAGTGGGACCACGCTCGGTGGCGCAGTCGAAATGGGTTGCCTTGTGGTGGACTGTGAGGGTGACCCAACCAAGCGCTGTAAACGGCACCTCATCCCCGGACATTTCTCCCGCATCTGCCAGTGGGGCCTTGTTTTATGACCGTCCTGGCGTGGCCGGGAGGTACGGAGTTCATCGCCACGGTGGAGTTTCCAGCCCGAATTTCGTGATGGAGGAGCCGGCGCTGCTTGCTGAGCTCGGGGACGTAGCAGGGTTAGATGTCCTGGATCTTGGTTGCGGAGACGCAGCACTGGGGGCAATGCTTCTGCAACAGGGATGCACCAGTTATCTGGGTATTGATGGTTCCCAGGAGATGGCTACGCGGGCCGGGGTGACACTCCAGGACACTCGGGGGACAGTGGCCGTTCAGAACATGGAGGAGCTCTCGCTTCCTGCCGGGAGCGTTGATCTCGTGGTCTCGCGACTGGCCCTGCACTATCTTGAGGACCTGGACGCTGTCCTGTCCGCCTGCCATGACGTATTGCGTCCGGGTGGAAGGCTCTGCTTTTCAGTTCTTCACCCCGTTATTACCTCATCTGAGGCGCAGCCATCTCCCGGACCGCGTGGGAGTTGGACCGTTGATGACTACTTCTCCAGTGGAGCCCGGGAGCGCCTGTGGATGGGTGACACCGTAACCTGGTTCCACCGGACGGTCGAACAGTATGTGGGCGGGATTACTGGTGCTGGATTCAACGTGACCTCCCTGCGGGAGTGCGCACCGGAACCCAGCCGATTCGGCGGAGACGAAGCCGAGTTGGCCCGCAGGCGCCGTGTTCCGTTGTTCCTGCTCCTGTCAGCCCAAACAACCTGACTGCGGCCAAGCCCAAGGTGTCGACCCAGGCGAGGGTGAAGGCCCCCGACGGTAGGTCCTTAATAAGGCTTGTTCCCTGAAGTTTTCGTCCTTGGAAGTATGGGTTTTCCGCCCTTGCATGCCCGATCTCGACGTCGTTACCACCAACCGTCAGATTCGTGTGTACACCCTCCTGCACCATTTCCGTGCGGTCCTGCACAACCTGGACGCACCGGGCAGCCTTGATTCCCGTGGTGGTTGGGGCCCGGAGTGGCAGATTTCTCTTGACGTATCGGAGCGTCCGCCGTATTGTCATCCACAGGTTCCCTGATTATCAGTAATCCTGATGATCAGCTCTCGTACATGGCAGTTGCGGCGCAATTTTGCGGCTGCCTCCCTCCGTTTCAATGTCGAAAACCTGGGTGTTCCTATGAACAGCAAGTTCTGCTCCCGCCGTCGGATCTTCCGTCCGTATCATTGCCGGCTTCGCCCGGAGACCCAGCACAGCACTGTGGCACCATTGGCGAACAGGCAGTCGCTGGCGCCATGTGGCAAGGCCAGGGGCTGATCCAATGGCCGGAGTCACCTCCAGCGCAGCACCGAAATCCGAGGCGTCAGCGGCAAACGCCTCCTCGGACATCACCATGCTGTACCTCATCAAGCAACTGGAACTGGCCGTCAGGTCCCGGCTGGACGACGTCGTGTCCGCCCATGGCCTGACCACCCAGCAGTACACAGCCCTTACCGTGCTTGAGCGCCATCCCGGCCTGACATCCGCGGAACTGGCACGGAATTCATTTGTGCGATCCCAGACCATGGCGCAGATGATCACAGTCCTTGACGAGCGGGGCTTCCTTGCACGCCACCGCGACCCTGATAGCAAACGGCAGTACCTGTTGTCGCTGACTCCCGAAGGCCAGGGTGCGTTGGACGCGCTTCGTGAGGAGGTGGCGGCAATTGAGCGCCAGATGGTGGCCGATCTTGACGACGACGACCGTTCCACCTTGCGCCGTGCGCTGCGATCCTGCCGGCTTGCGCTCGGCGGCGTCCACGCGCATTAGCGGCAACCTTCAATCCCTTTTTCAGCACGAACCTCTTCAACCGGAGCAAAGCTGCTCCCGACACCGCGAATCAGAGACAGGACCCAGCAATGACTGTTCAGGAATCACAAACCCTTGCCGCTCCGGCACCAAATGAACCGGTTTCCCTGCCGGAGATTGTGGCCAATGGCAGGCTCTTCATCAATGGTGCCTGGCAGGAATCCGCCGGCGGCGCCCGGACATCAGTACTGAACCCCGGCACCGGGCAGGAAGTCGCCACCGTAGCCTCAGCCGTTATTGCTGACATTGACGCAGCAGTCGCCGCCGCCAGAGCTTCGGTCAATGACGGCAGATGGTCCCGACTGAGTGGCCGCGAGCGCTCCCGCGTTCTCAACAAGGCCGCAGCAATTATCCGCGAGCGGGCTGAAGAGCTTGCCCTGGTGGAAAGCACCGATGTAGGAAAGCCGATCACGTTCGCCCGGGTGGTGGACGTTGCCACGGCGGCTGACCAGTACGAGTATGTTGCGGCAATGGCCCAGCAGTTGGACGGTTCTGTTCGGGAAACCCCGCTCGCTGCCCACGCCTTCACGAAGCGGGAGCCCCTGGGGGTGGTTGCAGCCATCACGCCTTTCAACTTCCCGCTGATCCTTTCCAGTACGAAGATTGCGGCTGCCTTGGCTGCCGGTAACAGCGTGGTTCACAAACCCGCCAGCGATACACCGCTGAGTGCGCTCCTGATGGCTGAAATCCTCACAGAGGCCGGTGTCCCTGCCGGCGTCTTCAATGTGGTCACTGGCTCCGGTGGTGCCCTGGGGGATCACTTGGTGGCGCATCCTGATGTCAACAAGGTGGCCTTCACCGGTTCCACTGAGATCGGAAGCCATGTCGCTGCGCTTGCAGGTGCCAGCCTGAAGCCTGTGACAGCCGAACTGGGCGGTAACGCGGCAAATATTCTCTTTGCCGATGCTGACCTGGAGAAGGCGATCGGCACAGTGATTGGGGCCTTTATTTTCAACTCGGGACAATTCTGCATGGGCGGCCCCCGCCTGCTGGTGGAGCGGCCCATTTACGAGACGGTGCTGGGCATCCTCAGGGACGCCGTGGCGGGAGTGCCGGTGGGCGATCCTACAGATCCGGCCACCGTCATGGGCCCGCTGGCAAGCCGGAAGCAGCTGGACAAGGTGGCCGAGTATGTGGAGGGTGCCAAGGCGGCCGGAGGCCAAGTGATTGTTGGCGGTGAAGCGCTGGACCTGAACGGGGGCTTCTTCTATAAGCCCACGGTGATAGCCGGGCTTGAAAACGACGCCGCAGCCGTGCAAGAGGAAGTGTTCGGCCCGGTCCTGACCGTCCAGCCCTTTGACACTGAAGAAGAGGCCATCCAGCTGGCCAACAGCACGCAGTACGGACTGGCGTCGGGCGTGCAGACCTCGAGTATCTCCCGGGCTCACCGGGTGTCAGCTCAACTGGAAGCCGGAATCGTCTGGGTGAACGCCTGGGCCCTGCTGGATCCGGCCGTGCCTTTTGGCGGCGTCAAGAATTCAGGATGGGGCCGGGAATACGGGCCGGAATCCCTCGAGTCCTATTGCCGGACCAAGTCCGTCGTCATCGCAACCGACTAGGGAGTTCAGCATGACCGTAACAACCGAAGCCGCTGTTATCGAAGCCCCGGATGCCGAATTCACCTTCCAGTCCGTACAGCTTGATGCGCTGCGCCCTGAGGAAGTCCGACTGGAAATTAAGGCAGCAGGCTTATGCCACACCGACATTTCGGTGGCAGGAGGAGGTTTGCCTTTTCCTCTCCCTGGTGTCCTGGGACATGAAGGGGTTGGGATTGTCACCGGAGTGGGCTCCGCCGTCACGAGGGTAAAGCCGGGCGACACAGCTGTGCTTTCCTTTACGTCCTGCGGGCGATGCAGCAACTGCAGGGGAGGCCATCCGGCGTACTGCGATACTTGGCTGCCGGATAACCTGCTGGGGGGAGTGAGGGCCGATGGCTCCTCCACTATTTCCCGTGGCGGGCAACCGCTGGGTGGCCGCTTCTTCGGTCAATCCTCGTTTGCCAGGGCTGTTATCGCGGACGAACGAAGTGTAGTCAAGATCAACACCACACTTCCGCTGGAACACATCGCCCCTCTTGCCTGCGGCGTGCAGACCGGTGCCGGCGCTGTTTGGAATGTCATCCGGCCGGCCCCAGGCTCCAGTCTTGTGGTTTTTGGAGCCGGGACTGTTGGGCTGGCGGCCGTTATGGCCGCGGCCCTGACCCCTGCAACAATCATCATCGCCGTTGACCGTGTTGCTTCCCGCTTGGAGTTGGCCCTTGAACTTGGTGCCACGCACGTTATTGACGCCTCGGTGGTCAGCGACGTCGCGGAGGCCATCCACAAGATTACCGGTGGCGGCGCCCACTCAGCCATCGAGGCTACGGGAAACACCAGGGTTCTTGAACAGGCCATTGGTGCCACCCGGGCGAGGGGACACATTGTGGTGATCGGAGCTCCTGCGTTCGGGGCTACTGTTGCCGTGGACGTGAACTTCATGATGCCCGGGCGCCGCATTGAGGGAGTGACTCTGGGTGACAGCGAGATTGAAACCCTGATTCCGTCCATCATCACCCTGATGGAATCGGGGAGGTTTCCCGTGGAACGGTTGGTGCGGACCTATCGCCTGGAAGAGATCAACCAGGCTGTGGCAGACACTAAATCCGGAACCGTGATCAAACCGGTCCTGCTGACCTGAAATGACCAAGACCCCCAAGCGCAAAAATGCGCTTGGGGGTCTTGGTTTAGGGCTGTTGCTAGGCCGCAGTCAGTCCTTTGATCGCCTGGGCGAGTTTGTCTGCCGCTTGATCGACTTCCTCTTGGGTGGCTCCCTTGTTCCCGTTGACCGCCGTCGCTTCGTCTCGCGCGGCGACGAGGCCCGCCCATGAGCCTGCAGTCCAGCCTGCCTCGCTCAGTGCCTTCGCGTCATCCAGGTAGACAGCCAGTCCCGACTTGTCGATGGCTTTGACGATGAACTGGAGCTCGGCCACGTTGCAGAAGCCGTTGCCGCCATTGATGCGTAGAGCCCCGTAGTGCACAGGCTCGGGCAGGGTGATGGTATTCCAGCCGCGGACCGGGGTTCCGGTGCTCGCGAACTGCGTCCACGTGGCGCCGCCGTCGTTGGAACCCTGGATTCCCATGCCGGTGGCCCGCAACACCGCGTTGTCCCGCGGGAAGTACTTCACGCCAACCACCGTGTACGCGCTCCCGTCGGCGGGGAGCACGGTGTTGGTGCAGGACTTCGTGGTGGTGTCGGTGTACGTCCCGGTGTTCCCGTCGAACATGCGCCAGCCGTTCGCCGCCGCGCTCGTCACGCCGTCAGCAGTCGCGGTGTTCGCCGCGACCCAAGACTGGTCGAACGTCGCGGGCGCCTCGGTCGCCAAGGGGATCAGGAGGGCCCAGGCGTTGACGAGTCGCTGTGCGAGCGCCTGCTCGTCCGCGTCCTGCTTGGTGAGTGCCTCGCGGACCGCCGCGACCTCGCGGGGGAACAGGAGCTTCGAGCCGCGGGTGTAAGTGCTCAGATCCACGGCATCGGCGCGCTGAAGGAGCGGATCGATGCTGTACACGGACTTACCGAAGAGCCGGAGTTCGGCGATGTAGATGGGCGCTTTATTCGTGACCCGCAGGTAGCGGTAGCTGCCGGCGTCGGTCGCGTCGAAGTTCTGCCATGAGAGCGTCTTGTACGACGCGTCGGCTACGGTCGTCCAGGTGTTCAGGTCGTTTGAACCTTGGAGCACCTGGTCGTTCATACGGCGCACGCCTTCGGGGTCCTGGCGTGCAAGGTAGTCGAAGCGATCCACGCTCACCTGCCTGCCGGCGCCGAAGTCCCAGATGAGGTAGTACTGGCCATCGAGGGCGGGCACGTCGCTGAACGTAGCGGGTTTGCCGTCAAGCATGTTCGCCGAGTGCGTGGCCTTCGACGGATCGGCCGAACCATCCACCTTGACCACTTGGGCGTCGGCGAGATCAATCAGGTTACGTTCGTCCGTGCCGTACAGTGCAGTGCCGTCCGTAGAGCCGTGGATGGTCGCAGCTGTCCTTCCGTCCTTAGTGGTGTGGTCTATCACGAGATCGAGGCGGCCGCCGCCGGTGAGGTCGCCGAGCGTTCCTGTAGCCGTCCACGACAGTGAGTCCCCGCTGGTAGCTGCGAGCTGCTGTCCGCCGACACTGACTGCGACATTGCTTACGGGCTTCGCGCTGGTGAACGTCACGTTGACGTTGCCACCGGCCGTTATCCTGCTCGCCAGTGCATCCGGTGAGGCCACAGAGACGTCGGTGATGTCCCCTGGGACTTCTGAGCGGTCGCCGAAGACGTGGAACTCGCCGAAGGACCAGATGCCCGGGTAATCGGGGTCGATAGGCGGTGCCGGCTGGTCCATCTGGAGTTTCAGGTAGCGGAACTCCTTGCCGCGGTGCTCGGCTTTGACGGGGATGGTCTCCATGTCGTTGGTGTCGCCGCTCTGCCGCTCGGTGAGGAGGGCCCAGGTGATGCCGTCGTTCGAGCCGTACACGTTGGTACCCTGTGAGCGCATCGGGAACGAGAAGCGGGCCTGGATGCCGAACTTCTCGGCAGCGACGCGGTACCGGGTCCCGAAGTCAAGTGTGAACGACGCGACGCGCAGGTCGCCGGAGTGGCTGTGGCTGTTCCCATCGGCGAGGGCGCGCGCCGCGTCCGCGGTGATGCTGATGGGCGTAATGGCGCCGCGGTAGTCAAGAGATCCGTCCGTCAGGCGCGGGTTGAGAAGTTTGAGCCCCTCGATCGCGCCGAGCAGCGCCTCGAAGGCGGTGCGGAACTCAGCATCGGTGCCATTCTCGGACCTGTCCCTTGCAGCGGCCAACGCGGCCTGGTAGGGCTCGTTGGAGACCGTGGTGTAGACCGCACCCTCCTCGGTGCCGGCTGCGACGGCGGCGTCAATCATCTTGGGACGGTTCTTGGCCACCACAAACTCGAAGGTCCGTGCAGTGACGGCTTGGCCGTCGTCGGCCACGATCTGGACCTTGTGTAGGCCCGTGTCGCGGTCAGTGGGCTTCCAAGTGATCTTGCCGGTCGCGGAATCCAGTACCGCCCCATTGGGAAGGTTGCCTGAGGTGTAGGCGGGGGCGCCGCCGGCATCGGTGGCGCCGAGTTCAAAGGTGGAGGTAGCGTCCGGCCACAGGTAGTACAGCCCCCGGGCCTGCTCAAAGGCGGGCGGGGTGAGCTGCGTCTGGGCGTTGAACATGAGGGTATCCATGTCCACCTTGGTGCCGTCGCCGGTCACCCGGTAGAAGTGGGTGTTGGGGCCGGCTGCGGGATAGGTGATGTACCGCCACTGGCCTTTGGTGTCAGGCAGTTCGATCCTCGTCATGACGCCCGGCTCGGGTTCGAGCTTGTTGCGGGGGTCCCGCTCCTCCTTGTCGAGCACCTCGATGGTGGCGGGGCCATCGGTCCGCACGAGCACGCCCATCTTGCTATTCCCGGGGTACATCACGCGGCTGACAACGCTCACGGTGCCGTCCGCATCCGCGGTAGCGCGGGCAAATGTCCGGTCGCCTTCGGTAACGATCTTAGTGCCCTCATCCAGCGCGATGCCGTAGTGGCCGAAAGTGACAGTAGTGTCCTCCACGGGGGTCGGCTTGGTCCCGGCGATCGCCGGCGGGAACGCCACCCAGTACTCGATGCTCTTGTCACCTGCGCTCCAGAAGTTGTTGACGCCGGTGCCGTTGTAGTAAAGGGGGCCGTCCATACGCTCGTGGAGCAGGGCAACGTTCGGAGCCTCGGCATCGACGTCGACTCCCTCGACGTACTTGTACTGGTAGTACAACTCGTTGAGGGCGTTGAACATCCGGCCGCGGTAGGCCGGGGAGATCGTCCCGCCGGTACCGCGGTCGTCGATGTACTTTGTGGGCTGGCCCATCATGTAGCCGTCGAAGACGTCCGCGCCTTCGAGGAGCCGGTTGTCGAGGAACTTGTAAGCGGTGACGGCGTTGTCAGCTTTGGAGACGGTGCCGTTTTTGGGGTCCACTTTGGTGCCCTGGACGTGGAGGAAGCGCGCCATCGCAGCAAAGTTGTCGAGGTTGCATTCGCCGTGGGCCTGGTCGCGGCCCATCTCGCGCATCTGGACGAAGTCCTCGCCATAGGGGTTGGCGGGGTCGTCGGCTTTGATGAGCGGGATCTGTTGCGCGAGGCCGCCGCTGGTGTAGTTCACGAACTCGGAGTTCACGGTAAACCATTCGACGCCCTTGGCATAGGCATCGGCGTCGTCGGCATAGATCGCGGTGGCGATGCGGCCGTAGAGCCCGAAGTTGTGCTGGTTCATCCACCGCTCGGGCGAGTAGAGGAACGTTTTGACAAGCGGATTCGCGAAGTTGTTCAGCAGACGCTTGTCGTCCTCGGCGCTCCACACCACGTTGTAGCCGTCCTGGGTGCCCGGGGTGTCGTCGGCTACCGGGTCGGTGGCACGGATGATCTCGGCAGCCATAAGGAACTGGGAGAGCGGCTTGCCGGTGTGGATGTGCGCGTCGGGGAAATACTTGAAGCCATCGGGGTTCATGCTCGCCCAGGTGCGCAGCGCCTGGATCGCGTTCTTGCGGTGGACCTCATTGCCGGTCATGACCCACATAAGAGATTGAGTGAGTGTGCCGAAGGAGTCGTTGGTCTCCCTGCCCCGCAGGCCCCCGTGGTTGAAGTTCGGGTCGAGCGCGACATCTGGTTGGGCGGCGGACTTGGAGTTGGCCGCCCGGTAAGTCTTGGACGCGGCACCGGTGGCCGTCATGGCCTTGAAGTAGGAGGCCCACGGTTCCTGGCCGGAGCGCACCATCGCCTGCGCGTTGCGCAGGTCATCGGCCGATAGGCCCACGCCGGGGTGGACGAATCCGGCGTCGCTGACCGTCTCGTTGATCGTGACCACATGGTTGGTGAGCAGGGTGTCGTACTCGGCGGCCCTCGCTGGGGACGCCATCACGAACATGCCTGCCACGATCGCCAATATGGCGGTCAAGGCAGGCAGCTGTGATCGTTTTCGGGCTTGCGTCATTGCATATTCCTTCCCGGAACTTGGCATGGTGGCGACTGTTCAGGGAGGCCGCATCTCACGCCGGAAAACTAGGATAACGTTATCCTGAATGGTAGGTTAGCGGTCGCGGAGCCGAGAATCAAGGGTTCAGAAGTGATTGGGAAGGACTGCGACGCTCACGGGAGTGGGCATCAGTGCGGAAGCAGAGCCTCCACAGCGCCGCCTGCCACTGCCCTAGACTGGATAATGTTTGCAGAAGAAATTGGGGGAGAGTTGAGCTTGCGCCCGGATAAACCGCCTACGCTTGCCGACGTTGCCCGCCTCGCGGGAGTGTCGGTGCCCACTGCATCCCGTTCGCTTAACGGCGGAGTCCGGGGAGCAGAGAGTGGCTCCCCGGAGCTTAAGCGCCGCGTAGAGGATGCGGCGAGGGCGCTGGGATACTCCGTGAACCCCGCCGCCCAGGCCACCAAGGATGGGCGCGCACGCAGCGTAGCCTTGCTGGTGGGCAACATCGAGGACTTCGGATCCGCAACCATTATTTCGGGAGTGATGCACGCTGCTGAGAAGCGGGGCGTCTCCGTTGCCGTCCGCACTACTCTGGACGATCCGCTCCGCGAGTTGGAGTTACTCACAGCACTGCGGGGGGAGCGGCACCGTGCGCTGGTGGTTGCCACCGGACGCACGACGGACGAGCCTCGTGAACGGGCGCTGGAAGCGCGGCTCCGAACCCTCGCGGAGCACGGTACCCGCGTAGTAATCGTCGGCGACAGCTCTCTGGACTTTCCGTCGGTCACGGTGGATAACCACCAGGCAGCGCGCCTTCTGGCGGATTCCTTGGCCAAGTCAGGCAAGAAGCGCTTCGCGATCCTCTCTGCGCCGCCGGTCCAGATCACTTCCAGAGACCGGGTGGAGGGGTTTCTCGAGGGGCTCTCGGCTCACGGAATCTCCGTTGGGCAGGACGACATTATCTTTCGCACCTTCTCGCGGGACGGTGGATTCGATGCGATCGATCAGCTCGCCAACCGGGCCGCGGAGTTCGATGTCATCGCCGCCATGAGCGACGCGATGGCCGTTGGGGCCATCGCACGGCTCCGCGAACTCGGCCTCGAGTCCCCACGGGACGTTGAGGTCACGGGCTTCGACCAGATCCCGATGCTCGGGGACGTACTTCCCGGCTTCAGCACGGTGGAGGTGCCGCTCAAAGCATTTGGCGAAGCGGCGCTTTCGTTAGCAGTGGACGACGACGATCCCGGCGCGAGCACCCACATCGCCTTGCGCGCGACCCCCATTGTGCACGGTAAGCCGGTGCGCCGCCGATAGGGGACAGGTAGGCTCGCGCTGCGCAAAAGCAGAAGCGGGCTCCTGTGAAGGGGAGTCCTGTCAGGTGAAATCGCCTGCGTTCTTCCGAAACTCACTGAGGATCCTGATCAGCTGCTCCACATCCTGGTCAGCGAATCCCGACTGGGCGAATACCTCAGTGTTCAGCGCCGCCGTCGCACTCTTGGCAAGCGTCCGCCCCTCAGAGGTGAGCTCTATCAGGGTGGTCCGGCCGTCAGTTGGGTGTGCGGACCGCACCACCAGTCCTGCGGCCTGCAGGCGGTCGACGGCGTTTGTCACGGAGGTGGGATGGACCTGCAGGAGTGCGCTGGCTTTGTTCATGGGAAGTGCCCCGCTGCGTGTGAAACTCAGCAGTGCCAGAAGTTCGTAACGGGCGAACGTCAGGCCGAACGGTTTGAGGACGGCCTCGATCCGTCCCAGCAAAATCTGCTGGGTGCGCATGATGGCGGTGACGGCTGCCATGGGGGCTGCAACATTTCCCCAACCGTGGCCTTCCCAGTTGCGCTGGGCATCCGCGATGGGGTCACGGGGAAGAGGAGTTCCCACCGTTCCTCCTTAGCCTTGCCCGGCCGGGGCGTCTGCTCAGCCTAGTGATCCACATCACTGTGCAATATACTAGGACATCCAAGGGTTTGGAAGAGCGAAGGGGCCGGGGGACGGGTGCAGCCATCAGGACGTCATGACAGACCGGACGCTGACCCGCCAGCAACAGCCGGGATCCCTGCCCTCCCACCTTTTCCGGACGCCGATTTGATGTACATTGCGGAGCTCCTGCCCGCCGCCGAGCGGTCCCGCTATCTGGAAGTCAGGGAGTTCCTGCAGTCCCGGATCCGCGCGGCTTCCATTGATTACTGGAACCGGGAGGAATTCCCTTTCACGCTCGTCGCAGAGATGGGGAAATACGGCTTGGGGGGCCTCCAAACGGACGGCAGTTCCCAGCTGTTCAAGGGCATGATGTACGTCGAGGTGGCCCGTGCTGACGTGTCTCTCTCGGCGTTGGTGGGGATTCACAACGAGCTCATCGTGGGAATGATCGATCAGCTCGGCTCTACCGAGCAAAAGAGGCAATGGCTGCCAGGCCTCACCGCCTTCACCCAGCTGGGCGCCTTTGCCCTGACCGAACCCGATCATGGCTCGGACATCGCAGGCGGACTGGAAACCAGTGCGCGGAGGGAAGGCGAGGAGTGGGTGATTAACGGCGCCAAACGGTGGATCGGCGCCGGCACCATCGCTGATTTCGCATTGGTCTGGGCACGGGACGTCGAAGACAGCCAGATCAAGGGCTTCATTGTTGAAACTGACCGCCCAGGCTACTCCGCCACGAAAATCAGCAACAAAATCGGCCTCCGGATCATGCAGAACGCGGACATCACGCTCTCGGAGGTCCGGATACCCACGGCCAACCTGCTCCCCGGCGCCACGGACTTCTCAAAAGCCAACAGCCTCCTGCGGGATTCGCGCGCCTGGGTGGGCTGGCAAGGTGCAGGAATCCAGTTGGCCGCGTTCGACGTCGGGCGTTCCTATTCATTGCAACGCAAGCAGTTCGGAAGGGAACTGGCGCGCTTTCAGCTCATCCAGCAGCAGCTGGCCGACATGCTGGGCAACGCCACTGCTTCCCTTGCCCTGATGGTCCAGATCGCGCGGATCCAGGCCGAGGGAAAATTGGAGATGGCACAGGCTGCGATGGCCAAAGCCACCACCACCCGGCTGGCCCGGTCCACGGTAGCCAAGGGGAGATCCATGCTGGGCGGCAACGGAATCAGCAGCGATTTTGAAATGGCCAAGTTGTTCGGAGACGCTGAGGTTCTCTACACCTATGAAGGCAGCTACGAAATCAACTCGCTGATTGTAGGGCGGGCCGTCACCGGGAAATCCGCCTTCACCTGATCCTTGCCGGGTTGCGGTGGCCAAAGACTGCTGCCCTGCATCCCGCTACTCTTTGTTCCGGCGCGGGTAGGCTCTGCCTATGGACGTTGTGGAGTTCCTGCTCGAACGGATCAAGGAAGATGAGAAGGCCGCGCAAAAACTCCTGGGAGACCGCTCCATCTCCCAATCCGGCCGATGGTACGAGCACCGGCTGCTGCGCGAATGTGAAGCAAAACGGCGTCTCATCGCTGTCATCGAATCGGCCCGGCAGGCGAGCCTGACCCGGATTGTGGCCTCTTCGCCGGGGGAGACAGCCGGGATGACCGAAGCAATAGCCTGGACTGCCCTGGCCCTCCACGCCCTTGCCTTCCCCTACTCGGACCACCCTGATTTTCAGGAGGGCTGGCGGCTGACGGAGTAGCTGTCAGGGCTGCTCATGGTTACTTCAGCCGGGATAAATTTGGCGAGGGGCGAGGGTCGCACCGTGCGGCTCAAGAGTTCGCAGACGGGGAGCGCAGCCGAAACCAGGGCCTGGCTGTGTGCATGTTGCGGCCGCGTAAAGAACTCTCCGGTTTCGGCGACCTCCACGAGCCGGCCCTTGAACAGCACGGCCACCCGGTCACTCATATAGCGGATGACGTCCATGTCGTGGCTGATCAGGACAAGGGAGAGGCCCTTGTCCCGATGCAGGCGCAAGAGCAGGTTCAGGACCATCCGCTGGGTCAGGGCGTCCAACGCGGAGGTCGCCTCATCACAGATCAGGATTGAGGGCTCCAGGAGAAGCGCCCGGGCAATGGTGAGCCTCTGGAGCTGGCCTCCCGAACATTGGCCAGGGAGCCGGTCCAGCAGGATGGGGTCCAGCCCCACCTCCTCCATGGCCTGAAGGATGCGTGCGGAACGGTGCTCCTTGCTCAGGTCCTTGCGCTGGAGCAGCGGTGCTTCCAGGCTGGTCTGCAGGCGCATCCGTGGATCAAAAGAGTCATGCGGTTCCTGGAATACGAGCTGGACCGGGGAATGCTGACCGGCTCTGCGGGCATCCTGATTACCGGGACCCTGGGCATGATCCTGGAGATCAAGGCTGATTTTTCCGCTGTCGATGTTTTCCAGGCCGATGATTGATCTGGCCAAGGTGCTCTTCCCTGAACCGGATTGCCCCAGGACGCCCAAGATTTCACCCTGTCCAAGGCCAAGGGAAATATCACTTAACGCTGGCTGGTTTCCGCGTTTGTTTGCCCTTTTCTTGGCCGCGAAGTCCTTGCTGACGTGGTTGAGGCTCAGCACCTCCCGGCGCCTCTGAACCCCGTGTTCCGGAACTCCGACCCCCTCAACCCCGAGCACCTGACCCGGCTGGCCCTGAACGGGCTGGCCCTGCCGCGAGCTGTTCCCCTCCGGGGCAAGGCTTGCGGCCTCCAGCAGGCGTTTGGTGTAGGGGGACCGGGGGTAATTCAGGACCTCCTGCGCCGGGCCCGATTCAACAATCGAGCCGGTCTCCATCACCAGGACCCTATCGGCAAACTGCGCCACCGTGCGGATGTTGTGGGTGATGTAGAGAATCCCAAGTCCACGTTCCCGGCGCTCCCGGTCAAGCAACTCAAGGATCTGAACCTCAAGCATCTTGTCCAGAGCTGAGGTGGGTTCATCCGCCAGCAGGATGTCCGGCGCACCGGCCAGCGCAAGGGCCGTCATGGCCCGTTGAGCCATCCCACCGGAGAGCTGATGCGCTTTGGCCTGGGCACCAAGGTGGGGTTCGTCGAAGCCCACTTCAGTAAGCAGTTCCAGCACTTTAGCGTCGGCAGCTTTTCCCTGCAGCCCGCAATGGCGCTTGAGTGGCTCCTTCAAATGGCTGGCTATTGACTTGCGTGGATTGAACATGCGTTTGGGCTGTTGATACAACATCCCGATGCCTCCACCGCGAACGTTGTTCAGTACGCCCTCGTCCGCCGTCGTCAACTCGTGGGAACCTAGGCGGATGCTCCCCGATTGGAGTCGCACGTTCGGCGGCAACAGCTGAAGGATGGACATGGCCGTCATCGTTTTCCCGCAGCCGGACCCGCCAACCAGGGCCACGAATTCTCCCGGATTTACGGACAGGCTGACACCGGCCAGTATGGAACGCGTTTCGTCTGTGCCGGTATGGAGAGCTTCTATAACGAGTTTCTCAGACATCCTTCACCGTCCCGGTCGGAATGAGCAGCCGGCTGCCGGCCATCTGGGAGATACGTTGGCCGGTCAGCGTCACGCACAATGCAACAGTAAAGATTGCGAGCCCCGGAGCCAGGATCGCCAGGGGAGCCCTCTCGGAATATGGCTGTGCTGCGGCGAGCATGGAACCCCAGTCCGATTGCGGCGGCTGGACACCGAGGCCCAGATAAGAAAGAGCGCCGACGCTGATCAGCAGTTGACCGAAGCGCAGCGTTGCCTGGCCCAGTAAAGGCCCAGCAAGGTGCGGAAGAATATGGCGGAAAATAATGAACGACGGCGAGCATCCCACCACCTTGGCTGCCTCCACGAAACCTTCCGCGGAGATGTCATAGGCGAGCGTTCTGGCAAGCCGGGCGAAGGGGGTCCAGCCGGTTATCGTCAGAGCAAGTAGGAGGGAAGGAAAACCTGTGCCCATCGCGGCCACGATGAACAGGGCTATCACCATTTCGGGAAGCGCCAGGAGGACGTCGTTGGTGCGGGTGAAGAACTCGTCGAACCACCCCCGGCGGCGAGCGCTGATCACGCCAATTGCCGTTCCAAGGAGGCCGGTCAGCAGGGTGGCCAATCCCGCTATCGACATGGAGAACCGCCCGCCGTCCAGCAGGCGGCTGAATGTATCCCGGCCAAGGTGGTCAGTCCCCAGCCAGTTATTGAGGCTGGGCGCACTCAGGCGCAAGGCCAGGTTCTGCTGCGCAGGGGGATGCGGCATGAGCCAAGGGGAGAAGGTCACGGCCAGGACAATAATGGCAAGGATCACGACGGCGGCCCAGCCTGCCGTTTGTTTCCTAGCCAAGACGTCCACCCAGCCTCGGGTTCAGGAGCTGATGCACGAAGTCGGCGATTGTTGTTATCAGCACAGCCAACGCAACGACCACCACCACGCCTCCTTGGGCAAGGGGAATATCACTGTTGAGGACAGCGTCGTAGAGGAGCCTGCCCATGCCCGGAACCGCGAAGATCACTTCAACGATCACCGATCCGCCCAGCAGCCCGGCAAACCACACAGCAAATAATGTGGTCAGCGGCAGCAGGCCATTGGGAATAACGTGCCTCAGGACTGCTTGCGGATAACTCAATCCACGGCTTCGGGCGGCGTTGACGTGGTCAGCTGCCAAGGCGTCGATCATGCCTGAACGGGTTGCAGAGGTGAAATAGCTGATCGGACGCAGGGCCAGGGTGGCAACGGGCAGGACCATGGAGGCCGGACCTGTCCATCCGGCCGAGGGCAGCAGGGCCAGGCGGAGTGCGAAGACCAGGACCAGCAAGGGAGCCAGCCAGTACTCGGGCATTGCAATAAAGGATTGAGTGACGGTAGTGATGATCTTGTCAGTCGGGCGCCCTTCCCGCAGGGCGGCCGTGATCCCCAGAGGCAAGGAAATCAACACTGCAGCGCCAAGGGCCAGGATTACCAGGCTTACCGTCACGGCGAGGGCAGGCAGCACTTGTTCCACTACAGGGGTCCGGCTGATGTGGGACAGGCCCATGTCCCCCGTGCAAAAGCGGGCCAGCCAACGAAAGTACTGCACGGGCAGTGGATCCTGTAGCCCAAGACTGTTGCTCAACGCCTGGACCGAGGAGTCGTCTACCACGTCGCCCGCAACCCGTGTCCGAATGATCTTGCGTACAGGATCGCCGGGGGTCACGTACGGCACCATGAAAACCGCGATGGACGCCAGCAGGACGGCGACCACAAGGGCCGCCGTCCGCCTGGCGATAAAGGAGATCATGGGTTTCTGTTACGGCGTCAGGCTCCCTATGAGCCGGACCCCGACTTCGCTGTCTGGGCTGTGAGGACGTACCGCGACAGAGGGTCCTGAACGTACGACTGCACACTGCTTCGGACGGCGTCGATCGCTTGTTCGTTCACCAGCCAGGCGTTGACTGCCTGATCGTCCAGGATCTTCCCGGCCTCGGCATAGAGCTTGTGGCGCTCCGCTGTGTCGTTGGTCTGAGTCGCCTTGGCGATGGTTTTGTCGTATTCTGCATCGCAGAAGTGGCTGAGGTTGTACGTGCCGGCGCAGGTGTAGTCGGCAGTGAGGAAGCCGATCGGATCAGCGATGTCGATCAGGCGGTTGCGCTGGCTGAGTACCATGTCGTAGTTGCCAGCAAGCAGGTCCGGCTCCACTGACGCGTACTCTTTGGTCTGGATGCTGACGGGGATACCGATGTTCTTCAGGTTCTCCTGGACTACGGTTGCGACGTCCGCAAACTCCGCCCGCTCCACGATCGCAATGATTTCCAAAGGCCGTTCGGCTGTGTAACCGGCTGCTGCCAGCAGAGACTTGGCTTCCTCAACATTCTGCTTCGGAGATTCGACGCCAGCCGGAGCCCACGGCTCGGAGGGAGCGAAGGGGCCGGTGGCCGGCAACGCTGCGCCCTCGTAGACACTGGCCGCCAGCGAATCCAGATCCAAGGCGGTCCGGAGCGCCTTCCGGAAGTTGAGGTTGTTGAATGGCGCACGCCCGTTGTTCATGTAAAGGGTGGCGGTCCTCGGTGAGTCCGCCTTCAGAATGCCAACACCGGCGGCTTTCTCCAGGGCAGGGAGGCTGGAAACAGGGACCGAAAGGGACACATCGGCTTCACCGGTCTGCACCTGGGCTGCGCGGGTGGCGCCATTGGTGATGAAGCGTATTTCCGCACCTGCGAGTTGGACCGGGCCGCCCCAGTAGTTCTCATTGCGGTCCAGCGTGAGGGACTGTTTGGTTACTTCGGAGACAGGTTTAAAGGGGCCGGTGCAGTGCCCGAAGGGATCGATGGTGTCCTTGGCATAGGCAGCCGGTGCAAGGATGCCGGTGTTCACACTGGCCAACCGGTAGGGAACCAGAGGACTTTCAGTGGGCGTTGTGACGCGAACGGTGTGTGCGTCCAGAGCCTTTACTCCACTGACCATCTTGGGATTGAAGGCGCGCGCCGGCACTTTGGCCTTGAGCACGTGCTGGAGCGAAGCTGTTACGGCTTCGGGGGTCAGGGCCGTGCCGTCCTGGAATTTCACGTCATCACGAAGGGTGAAGTCCCATTCCAGCGGAGAAACTTGCTTCCACTCGGTGGCGAGGGAGGGGACAATTTTACCCTGGTCGTACTTCGTGAGCGTTTCAAGGCACCCGGACAGGGAAAGGATGTACGCGGAATCTGTCTCCAGCTCCCAGCCGGCCACCGGCGCACGGAAATTGTCCACCACAATGCGCTGGCTCGTATCCACAGGCTGCGCTGAAGAGCTGTTTTCGGGGGTAAAACCACAAGCGGAAAGCGCGAGGACTGCTGCCGCGCCCGTTGCCACCATTGACGGGACGGGAAAACGCACAAAACCACCTTCGTTGGATTCTCAAGGCTCTTCTGGAACGAAGGGCCGCCTACTGAGGGTAGCCTTACCTATCGTAGTTGTCGATTTGGCATGGGTAATAAAGGTGCGTTTGGCTGGCCGTCACGGTGGGATTTTGGTCACTTCCGGCGGTGGCCGACGGCGCGAAGCAGGCATATAGTAAGCATACTGACGAAATGGAAATGCTTTCGTCGTGACCTGTCCTAGTCGAAGGAGACCGCTGTGAGCACGAAGGTTGAAAAGCGCATTCTGGTCAACGTTCCGGTGAGCACCGCTTATAACCAGTGGACCCAGTTTGAGGATTTCCCCCAGTTTATGGGAGGCATTACGAGCGTTACCCAGCTAAGCGACGACCGCCTCGAATGGGTTGCTGAAATCGCGGGCGTCCGGCGGCGCTGGGAAGCAAAAATCCTGGAACAGATACCGGACAGCAAAGTGGCGTGGGCGGCCACCGAAGGCGCAACCAACGCCGGGGCAGTGATGTTTGAGGATGTGGGCGGAGGGCAGACCTCCATCCAACTGACCTTGGAGTATGAGCCCGAGGGCCTCCTGGAAAAGGTCGGGGACAAGCTCAATGTGATTGAAAACCAGGCCGAAGCCGATTTGAAGAGGTTCAAGGAATTCATTGAGGCAGAAGGATATGCCAGCGGGGCCTGGCGCGGTTCGGTCAACGAAGGCGGCACAGTCGGGACTCCCGGCGTCGAGGATGCCGCGGGTTCACGCGGAGATTCGGGCAAGGCCGGAGTATCCGGAAAGGTTGCTGCCGGCGTTGGGGTAGCTGCGGCGGCCGCTGCAGGAGTCGCCGCTGCGGCGCAAAACAAAGATAAGGGAATGGAGGAGGACGTCACCCGCGTTGACACTTCGCGGACGGATGCTGCCCCTGCAACCGGGGCATCCATGACGGGTGGCTCCGGGATGGGCACAGGAACGGCAGGGGCGATGTCTGATGCCTCTTCGGACCCATCAGCTGAGCGGATTGCACGGCCATTCGACCAGACCAACGGCTTGGCGGACACCATGGGCGAGTCTGATGAAATGGCAGGGAGCGAGGCGAAGAGCGCAGCTGACCGTGAGAAAGAAGAGGGCGACGACGGTACTGTTCCTCCGATTGTGCCGCCCGCCCCCACCCGCTATTGACGGTCCCCTACCGGGCGCCCTGATCCGGCGGTTTCGTCGCCACAACGACAGAGCGCTGGGCCTTGCCGTTGGTCAACACAAGGGCGGCTATGGCCTGGGCAATTTTCCGTCCTCCGTGAGCTGAGGGCTCAATGGGATTGGCGTAGTCCTGGTCCTCGTTGCAAATCAGCCGGAGGTCCAAGAGGGAAACTCCACGGTCAAACGCAGCCCTTGTAATTGAGTCGTTGAAGAGGGCCAGCGCGGTTCTGATGACTCTTTGCCCGGGGGCTGACGGGGGAGTGTCATAGATAGTGCTTACGGCTGTGGGCAGGCCTTTAGCGGCTACGGCGTCGATCATCGCGTCATAGTCGGCGGTGAACCGGTCCTGCGCCTTGGCCAGGATGAGGAGGGCGTCGGTGACAGTTCCGGCGTCCTCCTCGAGCAAGGGGGCATAGCCCAGAGCGTCATTTCCACCCACGCTCACCACCAGATGGGTGGTGTCCGGCGGCAGGAGATGAAGTTGCCGGACGACGTCGGAGATTCTGTCGCCGTCGACGGCGAGGAGCGTACAACTCCAGCCGTCAGGCAGTTCCTGCCGAAGTTGCTGCGCAACGTCCGGCCCGCCGTCGACATACGCCTGGTTGTCGAAGATTGAATCCCCCAGCAGGACCACATGACCGGAAAACGCTCCCGGTTGCTGTGCCGCCATGGCTGCCTCCCTTTCGGTGTTTTCTATTTTCTTCTTGGCAACGGCACCCAAGTCAATAAACCGCAAACCTTGTGGCCTTGGACGGCCTCACCCCATCGGCGAAAATGGAACGAGCGAATTGACCAGCCGGGGCGGAGGCAGGCGATGAATGATAGCGCCACAGAGAATAATGAGCGGCGGCTCGAGCGGGCAGCCGAACTTCGGGCCGCCCAAACCTCCAACCGGGCTCCCCACGAGGAGCCCGAGCCCGGTGCTGCTGCTGCGGATGCCGACGTACGCCAGAAACGTCGAAGGATCAGTGACGCTCAACGGGCGGACTACCTGATCAGGGACGCCATGGCCAGGGGCGAGTTCGACAACCTCAAATATGCCGGAAAACCAATCCCTGACTTGGGTGAGAACCCCGATCCCGATTGGTGGCTCAAGGGCCTGATCAGGCGCGAGAACCTCACCGGCCTGGGACCACCTGCAATCCTGCTTCGCAGGGAGGATGCGGAACTGGACTCGGTGCTGGATGGCCGCTACTCCGAACAGCAGGTCCGCGAAACGGTCGAAAGCTTCAACAAGCGGGTAATTGACGCCCGCCGGCAGCTTCAGGGAGGCCCTCCGGTCATTACCAAAACCCGGGATGTGGACCACGAGGTAGAGCGCTGGCGTGAACGCCGGGCCGCTGCCGCGGCTGCGCGTCCTCCTGAGCCTGAACCGGAAGCACGCCGGCCATGGTGGAAGCGGCTCTGGTCAGTCCGCGGTCCCAGCTGACCCTCTTTCACGTGGACCAAGGGCCGACACGCCACTGGTTTGGCGAGTCGGCCCTGGTCTGCGGAGCAAAGAAGGTCAGGACGGGCAGGCCCGGCTAGACAGCCTCCAGCACGCTAACGTAGTTCGCTATGCCTACCCCACCCATGTTCTGAACAGCCGCGCGGCGCGGATTGGCCAACTGCATGGCGCCTGCAGTGCCGCTGAGCTGCATGGCGGCGACGACGTGCTGGGACACCCCGGTGGCACCAACCGGGTGGCCTTTTGCC
Organism: Arthrobacter sp. Z5-13; assembly: GCF_056499105.1. Taxonomy (NCBI): domain Bacteria; kingdom Bacillati; phylum Actinomycetota; class Actinomycetes; order Micrococcales; family Micrococcaceae; genus Arthrobacter; species Arthrobacter sp. Z5-13. The sequence continues at coordinate 3,889,943 of NZ_CP096460.1, read as the reverse complement.
TTGAGTCCGCCGGAGAGATTGATGGGCAGTTTCCCGTCCTTGAACGCCCAGCCTTCCTCCAACGCACGCACGCCTTGACCCGGCTTAGTCAGCCCCATGGCCTCGTACATGAGCAGCTCGGCAATCGTGAAGCAGTCATGTACCTCGGCAAAGTCCAGGTCCTCAAGTCCTACGCCTGCCATGGCCAGTGCCCGCTGCCAGGAGGCGCGGGTTCCGGCGAACGCCGTCGGATCCCGGCGTTCGGCCGGCATGAAGTCGTTCGCATGGCCGAAGCCCGCCAGGCGTACCGGCCCTGTGGCTGAGCCCCGTGGCGCCGTGGCAGTAGAGAGGACGACGGCGGCCGCACCGTCCGAGACGGGGGAGCAGTCGGTGCGCCGCAACGGGTCAGCGACCATGGGGTTCTTCTCCGAAACGGTCCGGCAGAATTCCTCGCCAAGGTCCTTGCGGAGCTGGGCGTACGGATTGTCCACGCCGTTCCGGTGGTTCTTGGCGGCGATAGTACCCAGGACGTCGCCCAGATTTCCGAACGTGTTGCCGTAGCCACGTTCGCCGAAGCGCTTCTCGTAGTGTTTTGCCACCTCCGCAAAGAGTCCGGTGAAACCAGTGGTGGAGGCTTTGCCTGCCATATCGTAATCCGCTCCCAGCAAGGCGGAGCCGACGACCTCCGCGCCAGCCTGCGTCATCTTTTCCGCACCAATCACCAGGACCGTTTTGGCTGTTCCGGCCAGCAGAGCCTTTGCCCCCTGTTGAAGCGCGGCCGAGCCTGAAGCGCAGGCGTTCTCAACTCGGGTGGACGGGACGTATGCGAGCTGCTCCGAGACCTGAAGGGCCAGCGAGGATGGAAACGCCAAGGGCATCATTCCGGAGTTGAACTGTCCAAGGTAGATCTCGTCGACCTGGCCGGGCTCAATGCCCGCGTTCTCAATGGCTTCAGTGGAAACCCGGACGATGAGTGACTCCAGGGTGTCATCGCTCAGTTTCCCGAACCGGCTGTGGCCCCATCCCGTCAGCAGGATGTCCTTCCCGAACTGTTCTTTCAGGCTCATGCTGCTGCTCCTTCAGTCTCAAGGTCCACCGTGAATTTGGCTCCGGTCTTTTCGCGGATCTCCTGCTCAGCGACGCCGGGAGCGAGCCTGATGAGCGTGAGTTGCCTTCCGCCGTCGTTCTTGGTCAGGTCAAACACTGCGAGGTCGCTGATGATCCGGTCAACCACGCCCAGCCCCGTCAGCGGCAGGGTGCATTCTGAAACGATCTTTGGTGTGCCGTCCTTGGCAACATGTTCGGTGAGGACCACCACCCGCGGCGCGCCGGCGACGAGGTCCATGGCGCCGCCCATGCCCTTGACCATCTTTCCGGGGATGGTCCAGTTGGCGAGGTCGCCGCTGCCGGAGACCTGCATAGCCCCAAGAATTGCCACCTTGACGTGCCCGCCGCGAATCATGCCGAAAGACGTGGCGGAATCAAAAATGCTGCCGCCCGGGAGGACAGTCACCGTTTGTTTGCCGGCATTGATGAGGTCCGCATCCTCCTCACCTTCATAGGGAAACGGGCCCATGCCGAGCAGTCCGTTTTCGCTCTGCAGGATCACGCGTACGCCGGCGGGAAGGTTGTTGGCCACAAGCGTTGGAATCCCAATGCCGAGATTCACATAGTCCCCGTCGGTAAGTTCTTCGGCTGCGATGGCAGCCATTTCATCCCTGGTCCAGGCCATGGGTTTCTCCTTTGAAGTCGGAAGCTGATCAGGCGGGGACGAGTCCGCTACGTTGCCGGACTGTCCGCTGTTCGATGTCCTTGATCCGGCCGCTGGCCTGGACCAGATGCTGGACGTAGACACCGGGGGTGACGATGTGATTGGGATCAAGCATCCCGGGTTCAACGATCACCTCTGCCTCAGCGACAGTGGTTGTTCCGGCGGTTGCCACCACCGGGTTAAAATTCCGGGCAGTAAAGCGGTAGATGAGGTTTCCGTCGGTGTCCGCGGTGTGCGCATGGACGAGTGCGACGTCGGCCCTGATGGCCCGCTCCTGCACATATGTTTCGCCGTCGAATTCTGCCAGCGGTTTGCCTTCGGCAACCACGGTTCCGACGCCGGTCTTGGTGTAAAAGGCGGGGATCCCGGCACCGCCTGCGCGGAGCCGCTCGGCCAAGGTGCCTTGGGGAGTGAACTCCACTTCAAGGAGGCTGGCCAGGTATTGCTCGGCGAACAGCTTGTTTTCGCCAACATAGGAGGCAATGACTTTGCGGACCTGCCCGGCCTCGATCAGTACTCCGAGTCCCTTCCCGTCAACGCCCATATTGTTGGACACCACCGTCAGGTCCCGGACACGGGAATCCCGCACGGCTTCAATGAGGTCTGCCGGGATGCCGCTCAGGCCGAAGCCGCCCACGGCCAGCGTCATGCCGTCCTGCAGCAGGTCCTGCAGGGCATCCGGTGCATTGGATCGGACCTTTGACATCGCATCTCCTCATTGAGTGGTTCACCCCGCCATCCACGTTGTGGACGGGGAGTCCTGACTTTGGAGCCTAGGGTTGCTCGGAGGCGTGTGTCAAGGAAATGCATGTGGCTAAGATTCGCGTGATTACAGTGTGGACGATAAGCTTGAAGCCATCCACAATATGGATACTTTCGAGGAAAAGTGAAGAATCGATGACGTCAGTACCAGTTCAAGGGGCCCAGGTAGTGAGCCGGGTGGCGGCTCTCCTGCGTATCGTCGCCAGGAAGCCCGAGGGGGTCCCGCTCGTCGGCGTCGTCCGGGAATCAGGGCTGACGAGGCCCACGGTCCACCGGCTGCTGACGTCCCTCGCTTCCGAAGGGTTGTTGGATCAGGACGCCGGGACAGGTAACTGGGTCTTGGGGCCGGAGATCCTGCTGATGTCGTCCGTGGCCTCCGCCCGGTTCCCGTTAGAGGAAGTGGCCCGGCCCAGCCTCCGGAGGCTGGCCGAGGAAACCGGGGAAAGCGCGTTTTTTTCGATCCGCCGCGGTTTGGAAACGGTGTGTGTGCTCCGGGAAGAGGGCAGCTTCCCGATCCGTTCGTTCGTACTCCATGAGGGTGTGCGGTTCCCCCTTGGTGTTGCCTCAGCCGGCACCGCCATCATGGCTTTCATGTCCGAGGCAGAACAGGAGGAGCTGTTGGGCCGATGGAACAGCCACGCCGGAACATTTGCCAAGGGGCATCCGGCAGATCTGGTGCGGGAGAACCTCAAGCGGACACGCCAGGCCGGTTACGCAGTGAACCCGGGGCTGGTGCTGGAAGGCAGTTGGGGGATGGGGGCGGCAGTGTTCGACCCTCATGGCGGGCCCACGTGTGCCCTATCGCTGACCGGTATTGAGCCGCGGTTCCGCGACGACAGGCAGGAATTCCTGGGCCGGCTGCTGATGGAGGAAGCGCACCGGATTACAACGGCACTGCGGGCTGCTGAAAGGTAGGGAACCCTACTTCCACCAGGTATCGAAGACGGTAACCGGAACTGTGCGCTTGTGCCTGGTCCGCAGGTACTTCTCCTCGATCAGCATGGCCACGCCCTCAGGAACTTCCCGGCCTTCGAGGTAGTCGTCAATCTGGTCATAGGTGACGCCGAGCTCATCCTCGTCAGTGCGGCCCGGCTTGCCGTCAAGAAGGTCAGCCGTGGGGACCTTCTCCCAGACGCGGGCGGGAGCGCCAAGCTCGCCGAGCAAGGCGCGGTTTTGCCGCTTGTTCAGGCCGAACAGCGGCAGGATGTCAGCGCCGCCGTCGCCATATTTGGTGAAGAATCCGGTCACAGACTCAGCACCGTGGTCAGTGCCCACCACGAGATAGTTGAATTCACCGGCCAAGGCGTACTGCGCGGTCATGCGGGCGCGGGCTTTGGTGTTGCCCTTGTGGAAGTCGGAGATGGGGGAGCCGGTGCTTTTTTCGAACTCGTCCTCGATGCCGTTGACGGCGGCCGACACGTTGAAGGTTCTTTCTGTCTTGGCCTGGATGAATTCCAAGGCAGCCTGGGCATCTTCTTCGTCATGCTGGACCCCGTAAGGCAGGCGGACGGCAATGAAGTCGGCGTCCACTCCTTCTGCGTTCAGTTCCTCCACGGCAAGCTGGGTGAGCCTGCCGGCGAGGGAGGAATCGATGCCTCCGGAGATCCCCAGGACGAAGCCCTTGGTGCCGGTGGCCTTCAAGTACTCCTTGAGGAAAGTGACGCGTTTGCGCACCTCCCCTGCGGGATCGATCTGGGGCTGCACGCCCATTTCTTCAATGATCTTGGCCTGGAGTTCGCGCATGTGTCCCAGCCTAGTCAGGAGTGTCAACTGCCCTCAACTGCGACGTCGCGGTTCAGCGCTGGCCGGTCGGTCCAGGGCAGGGGCACTTATGCGCAGCCACTAAACTGGAACCCATGACTTCCACCCCTGACTTTGCAGCTGACGCTTCCGCTGCCCGCGCCCGCCTGCTGGAACTGATCAAGGAACTCGCCGTAGTCCGCGGCAAGGTGATCCTGTCCAGCGGTGCCGAGGCGGATTACTACATCGACCTTCGGCGCATCACTTTGCACCACGAAGCGTCCAAGCTGGTGGGCCAGGTCATGCTTTCCCTCGTTGACGAGGCCGGCATCGACTTTGAGTGCGCCGGTGGGCTCACGATGGGGGCAGATCCCGTAGGCACAGCAGTGATGCACTCGGCTTCCGATGCCGGCCGTACTGTTGATGCATTTGTGGTCCGGAAGGCGCAGAAGTCCTATGGAATGGGACGCCAGGTGGAAGGCCCCTCAGTTGAAGGCCGGAAGGTTCTTGTCCTCGAGGACACCTCCACCACCGGCGGCTCGGCCCTGACAGCAGTGGAGGGTGTACGAAAAGCGGGCGGCAACGTTGTGGCCGTCGCGGTCATCGTGGACCGGGACACCGGCGCCAAAGAAAAGATCGAAGCTGAAACAGGGGTTCCCTACCTCTTCGCCTTCGGCAAGGACGAACTCGGCCTGAGCTAGCACTTTCATGTGGACGGCACTGCGGCAGTGACCTATCATTTGCCTATTCACACATCAGTGCCTGCCTTTGGAGAACCGTGCCATGCTCCCGCCAGAACAATCCTTGACCACCGTCGATCAGATCCAGAACCTCATTCTGGAGAGTGCTGACTTCGAGGATTTCCTGAACGAACTGGCGCGGTTTTCCGCTCACCAAATGGCCGGCGACGGCGACGACGCACTCTGCGGAATCACCCTCCTCCGGGACCGGAAGGCCGCCACCATAGGCTGGAGCAGTGACTCAGCCCGCGAGGTTGATGAGATCCAGTACTCGTTGTCCCAGGGACCGTGCCTCACCGCTGCCGAGGAAGAGCGGGAAGTCCACGTCCCGGATCTGTTCGAAGAGGACCGGTGGGGCCCGGACTACGCAACCGCGGTTGCCGCCCATGGTCTGCGCTCCGTCTTGTCCCTTCCGTTCCATCTTCAGGGTGATGCCAAGGCCGCCCTGAATTTGTACTCGGACGCACCCAATAAGTTCGATGAAAAGGCTGCGGCGAAGGCCCGCGGCTACACACGCGAGATCTCCCAGGCCCTCCGGCTGGCTGTTCGTTTCTCCCTTCATGCCGACAGCGCCACAAACCTTCGCGCCACTTTGGAATCACGCACCACCATCGACATTGCCATTGGAATCGTTATGGCACAGAACCGCTGCACCCAGGACGCGGCAGCCAGAATTCTTACCGATGCCTCGAGCAACAGCAACGTGAAATTGCGGGATATCGCAAAGTCACTGGTGGAATCCGTCGGCGGCGCGGCACCGCGAACCCACTTCCAGGAGCCCGAAAAAAGCCAGGCCGGCTGAGAGTCCCCTTGAACCCTGCGGCTTGTCCTAACCCTTCGGCCGGGATAAGCTGACAACGGTTGAGCCGTCGGCCATAGAAATCCATTTTTTGGAGTACCTATGGACCGCAAGCTACAAGCCCTCGTTAAACTAGACGTCGTTTCTGACGTTGTCCGGATTGATGTCCGGGGTAACCTCACACAGGATTCCCGCCCCGTTTTGGTGCACATCATCCGCAGAATCCGCCGCATGGGTATTAAGTCACACATTCGGGTTGACCTTTTCCGTGCAGTGCATGTTGAGTCCGCCGCGCTCGCAGGCCTTCGCAACGATCTCAACGCGATTGACGGTGGCGCCACCGGCGTGTCCCTCGAACTGATCCAGCGCGGGCTGGATTCCCATGACGACCATGTCAATGGCGCGCAGGCGCTCGAAATTACAGGAGAATTCTTGGCTTCCATCGACCCCTCAGGTTCCCAGCCGCTCGCCAAGTACTCAGATGACGAGCTGCTCGCTGCCAGTGATTCGGTGTTCGGCATGCTCGACGATCCTGCTGCTGTGACCGGATCTGAGCTGCTGGCGCAGTACGAAGCGATCGGTATGGAAATTGAACGGCGTGAGACCGCTCCCTTGGTGAGGGAATCCCAAAGTAAAACCGTCGTCGAGTAATTTGCGGCTTCACCGTTCCGCCGGCCCCTGGAAATTGCACCAGACAGGCCGGGTGTGGCTACGGTAGGAGTATGCCGCCTGTGGAGGATGTGGAGCCAAACAGTGGCCCCAGCCCTGACGGGGTCCGTCTACTCCGGCACGCCGCCGAACTCAAAACCTTCTCACGGCGAAGCTTTTTTGTTGGCGCGGGAGCCTCCTCGGTCCTTGCCGCAGACATGTTGTTCACTCGCAGAGTGCAACGGGAGCGCCGGGTCAACCGGATCCTCACCGTCAACGACGACTTTGCTGAAAAGTACTTTCCGAACTCGAGCTGGATCCTTTTCCCTGGCTATAAAACCAGCTGGGAGGAGGCGCAGTGGATCCTCAACTCACTTAGGGGCGCCCTCCGCGAACGAGGTCAGCTGGCCGCCGTCGGGTATTCCAACGAAGGCCTGGACATCGATGATGTGGTCATCGCCATCATCGAACATGTCCGGGCAAAAAAACTGACAAAGCTCTATTTCTATGGCCATAGCTTTGGCGGCATGGTGGCCACCCAGGTGGCTGCGAGGCTGCTTGAGCTGCACGGGGTGGGAGTTGAACTGATTCTGTTGGACTCAAGCCCTTACAGCAAGTACGACGTCCTGGACCAGAGCTGGTTCGAAGGAGTGGTGGTGCTGTACGAAAGCGGCTTCCGGGTCCCGACGGTGCTGCGTGGCGGATATGAGCTCGGCGAACGGATCGTGCACAAGGACGAACGCACGTGGCGCCAGATCGTAGACCAGACGCTTGAGCAACTGTCACCGCTGGCGCCGTCGAGCACCCTGATCCAGTCCGAATCAGCCTATATCTACCACTTTGACGCTACGCGCTTTGTGGACAAGCTCGGCAATGCACGCATGGCCTTCATTGGAAACCCGCGGGACAAGACCGTCAACTATGAAACCGCCCGCAGATCCTGGTCACGTGCCTATTCCCGGTACATGACTTCCAACGAACTGCTCACGGAGGGCGCTGTGCCGGCCCACGCCAGCCCCCAGTGGAACCCCTCCCTGTACAGCCGCGTGGTGGCTGACATCGAGGATCAACTATTCCCCCTGCCCCGCGGCGGCGGGCGCGTGACTGCGTACTAACGCTCCCACCAGCCAGCAAGCCAGGCGTCGGTCAGATCTGGTTTTTCAGGTCAGCGACGGAGTCAAGGATCTGGTTGGGGCGGAACGGGTAGGCTGCAATGTCCTGCCTCTGGGTGATTCCGCTCAACACCAGCACGGTGTGCAACCCAGCCTCCATCCCGGCAATGATGTCGGTGTCCATCCTGTCGCCGATCATTGCGGTGGTTTCGGAATGGGCGTCGATCTGGTTCATGGCAGAGCGGAACATCATCGGATTTGGCTTTCCCACAATGTAGGGCTCCCGGCCGGTTGCCTTGGTAATCAGGGCAGCAATTGCTCCAGTGGCAGGCATCGGGCCGTCCTTGGAAGGGCCGGTGGCATCGGGGTTGGTCGCAATGAACCTGGCCCCGGCAAGAATCAGGCGGATCGCCATGGTGATGGCTTCGAAGGAGTAGGTCCGGGTTTCGCCGAGCACCACAAAGTCGGGGTTCTGGTCGGTAAGGATAAAGCCCGCCTCGTGCAGCGCCGTCGTGAGTCCTGCCTCACCAATGGTGTACGCACGGTTCCCGGAGTCCGATCCGTGAACCTGATCCTTCAGGAACTGGGCGGTTGCCAGCGCTGACGTCCAGATATTCTCCTCCGGAATCTCAAGACCCGAGGACCGGAGCCGGGCCGCGAGATCGCGGGGAGTGAAGATGGAGTTGTTGGTGAGGACTAGGAAACGCTTGGACGTATCCACCCATCGCTGGATGAGCTCGGCGGCGCCCGGGATGGGTTGGTTTTCATGGACCAGGACGCCGTCCATGTCAGTCAGCCAGCATTCGATTTCCTGGTTGTTGCGGTACACCGCAGCTGATGCACGTACATTATCTGACTCTGCCATGGGGACCTCCGGCACTAGATGGGGGAGACGCTGTTTCCTGACCCAGTCTTTCATTCTTCGGGTAGTGGAACTTCCGACGCCGGAACATGACGGAGCAGCTCAAGCCGCTTGGTCGGCTAGGCTCTTAGCTGGCACCTGTGCCAGCGGCCGCGGATCGGGGGATGTCTGCGGTGGTTTGTTGTGCCGGCCCGCGCCGGAAGGTCCCCGCAGCCGGACATTTCTGGCATCCGGGAACCGCTGGATGCCAGCAAGCACCTGAAAGGGCTCGCAATGAGCAACAGCCATGGCGCACCGCCGCCTCCCGGAGATTCATTCCCAGGACAACAGTCCGGTGATCCCCAGGCCTACCCACCGCCCAACTTCCCCCCGCCTAGCGCCCCCACGGAGCAGTTCGGCGCGCAGGATCCCACGCAGCCTTACCCGCAGCAGCAGTACGGGCAGCAGCAGTACCCGCCCCCCAACTTCCCGACGCAAAACCTCCCGCAGCAGCCGCACCAGCAGCAGCAGCCGTACCAACAGCAGCCCCAGCCCGAGCCGCACAACAACAAAAACCTGATCATCGTGCTGGGTTCCGTCGCGGCCGCGGTGATTGTTGCGCTGGTTGCTGTGTTTGTTTGGGTTATTCCGGGATTCAGCCAGCCGCAGGCGCAGGACAATCCTGTGCCGCTGGCCACGACGTCCGGAAAGGCATCTTCAGGGGCAGCGGAAGAGACCAGCAACCCCGAGGCAACCGCGGCGCCGTCGGACAATGCCGGTGCTGACCAAATGCCTGCAGACGCCACACCGCTACCCGCGGGATGGGATCAACTGCAGGGCCCGGCAAACGTTCCAGCGGCCGAGGAGGCGCTGTTCACCCGTTTTGTCACTGGGGAGTCCTCTTTCGCCTACCCCGCCGCGTGGAGCAGCGACGGCACGTTCGGGATCACCAAGGACCCTGTCTCCGGAGCCCCAATGCAGCAAAAGGCGGAAGGCACGGAAGAGCGTGACGGTGACGGCATTTCCACGGCCTTCGCTTTCTTCGCCGAAGCGGAGGAGGGCAAGTTCGGAAAGGAACCGGCGAAGGTCCAGGCAGCCATCAAGGAGATTGAGGCAAAGCTCACAGCCATCCCCGCAGCTGAACTGCCGCAACATCTCGTCGGCCACAAGTGTGCCTCCGATTTCGTATCGTCGACGCCGGAAATCCGGGAGTTCCGCCGCTCTCAGGCCGTAGTGGTCCGATTCACGTGCACCAATGCCGGGGGCGACGCCATACGGGCGGTCAACCTGTTCACGGTGACTCCCTGGGGCACCCCGCAGATGGTGGGCGTGAGCGGCCACGAGAGCTATTGGAGCGCCAACCCGGAGCTCCTGGAGAAGATAGGCAACTCCTACCGGGCCAACCGCTGGAAACTGGCCGGCTAGCGCTTCTCGGATCCGTCCAACCGTAGGCACTGTGCTGGATGACAGTGCCGGGTGACAGTGCCGGATGGGCGGGGCGGACGCGGCTAGAGTTGAGGGGTGACTGACCACCCCCAGACCCCTACGCTGCCCGTCCCCCCTTCCGAGGAGGAGCCGGAGCCCAAGCCGGAGGTCGGCGTCGGCCCCTGGGAAGGCGAGCTGCCCGAAGGGGACCACTGGGATCCGGACCTCCTCGCCGACGGCGACCGCCGGAATGTTGTGGACAAGTACCGCTACTGGAAACATGAAGCGATCGTTGCTGACCTGGATTCCAAGCGCCACGAATTCCATGTGGCCATCGAGAACTGGCAGCATGACCTCAACATCGGCACCGTTGTGCGCACGGCCAACGCGTTCCTTGCCAAGGAGGTCCACATCATCGGCCGACGCCGGTGGAACCGTCGCGGCGCTATGGTCACCGACCGCTACCAGCATGTCCGGTACCACCCCACCGTTGACGACTTCGTGGCCTGGGCGCAGGGGGAAGGCCTGGAGATCATCGGAATAGATATCTTCCCGGACTCCGTGCCGCTGGAAACCTACGCGCTGCCCAGGAACTGTGTGCTGGTCTTTGGCCAGGAGGGGCCAGGCCTTACCCCCGAGGTCCATGCGGCGGCAGAGGCCACGTTGTCCATCGAACAGTTCGGCTCCACCCGTTCCATCAATGCAGGATCAGCCGCAGCGGTGGCGATGCATGCCTGGATCCGCCGCCATGTGTTCAACCAGCACCCCTAGCTCCACCCACGCCCCACACCCCCCACCCCCAGCTCCCGCCGAGATGGCACTTGACGGCAGTGTTGGGCCGTGAGACTGCCGTGAACTGCCATTTCGTTGCCGGATCGTCCTTTGCCCTGTGGATAACCCGGAGGAGCGGAGAGGCAGCGGCCACAATTGAGCATGCACAGGGCGCCGCTCCCCGAACACCTTACGAAGGGCTCCTTCTCGCTCCGGGCGTCGGACAAGGCCGGAGTCAGCCGGACCCGCACCGAAGCCAAAGACCTCGTCACCGTTTCGCGGGGAATCCGGATACACCTCGGTTCAGAAGCAGCAGGAGCAGCAGCGCTTCGGGCCTACACAGAGCTCGATGACGCATCGGTGCTCTCATTCGGGTCCGCTGCCAGGATTCTGGCGGCTGCCCTGCCTGCCTGGTTGGAGGACGACTGGCGTGTCCATGTGGCCCGCCGGCGCGGTTTCAGCATGCCGCGGAGGGCCAACGTCGTGGGCCACCTCCTGACGCTGCTCCCGGACGAGGTTGTAGAGTACGACGGCGTCCGGCTCACCTCGCCTGCCAGGACGTGGCTTGACCTGGCCTCGATTCTGAACCACACGGTGCTGGGGGCCCATGGGAATCCTGTGCTGTGGCCAGATGCCGCCTATCCTGAGCAGCGGGTCGCCGTGCAGTATGAGGGCGGCCACCACAACGCCCCGGACCAGTACTTGAGTGATATACGGCGGGCCGACACAACAACTGCGTGCGGCTGGATTGAAGTTCGGGTGTCGAAGTTTGATCTGGCAGGCGAACGGCCTTCCATTGTTAGCAAAGTCCGCGCGGCGCTGGAGACCAGGGGCTGGCGCGCGAAATGACACTTGGCGGCGGTGTTTGGCCGTGAGACTGCCGCGAAGTGCCATCTCTGGTGCGTGGAACGAGTGCGTGGAACGAGCCAGTATGACCCGGCTGAGTGATACGAACCACGGCCTTTTGCCAAGAAATGGCTAGGATGGTGGGTAGCCGACGAGGTTCACTCCAGGGTCAACCACACCCGCAGACGAAAATACTTTAGGAGTCAGCATGCCCATTGCAACCCCAGAGATCTACGCCGACATGATCGACCGCGCAAAAGAGGGCGGCTTCGCATTCCCGGCGGTCAACGTCACCTCCTCTCAGACCCTGAATGCTGCCCTGCGCGGGTTCGCTGATGCTGAGTCCGATGGCATCGTGCAGGTCTCCACCGGCGGTGCCGCCTACTGGTCCGGCGCCCAGACCAAGGACATGGTTGCAGGCTCGCTTGGCTTCGCAGCATTCGCCCGCGAGGTGGCCAAGAACTACAACGTCAACATCGCACTGCACACGGACCACTGCCCCAAGGACAAGCTTGACGGCTTCGTCCTGCCGCTCCTGGCTGCTTCCGAGGCTGAGGTCAAGGCCGGACGCAACCCCCTGTTCAACTCCCACATGTGGGACGGCTCCGCAGAAACCCTGCAGGAGAACCTGCGGATTGCGCGCGAACTCCTGGAGCGCACTGCGGCTGCCAAGATGATCCTCGAGGTCGAGATCGGCACCGTTGGCGGCGAGGAAGACGGCGTGGAGAACGCCATCAACGACAAGCTGTACACCACGGTCGAAGACGCACTGGCCACCATCGACGCCCTCGGTGCCGGCGAGAACGGCCGCTACATCACTGCATTGACCTTCGGCAACGTGCACGGTGTGTACAAGCCCGGTGGCGTTAAGCTCCGCCCGGAGATCCTCAAGGACATCCAGGCTCAGGTCGGTGCCAAGATCGGCAAGGAAAACCCCTTCGACCTCGTCTTCCACGGCGGTTCAGGCTCCTCCGACCAGGAAATCGCCGACGCCGTTTCTTACGGAACCATCAAGATGAACATCGACACCGACACCCAGTACGCGTACACGCGTCCCGTGGTGGACCACATGTTCAGGAACTACGACGGCGTGCTGAAGGTTGACGGCGAAGTGGGCAACAAGAAGCTCTACGATCCCCGCGTCTGGGGCGCCTCGGCTGAAGCCGGCCTCTCGGCCCGGGTGGTAGAGGCTGCCAAGCAGCTCGGTTCCCTCGGCAAGACGTTCTAGGATGTCGGACGAATTCCGCAAGAACCTGATGGGTCCTGAGCCCACGCTCCTGCCTGCCGAGACTGACGTCTACGAGCAGCTTGAGGCCGGCCAGGAAGCGCTGGACCTGGTGGAAAAGCACCCCACGTCCTCGCTGCTGTGGGCTGTACTGGCCGAAGAAGCGTGGAGCGAGGGGCGAACCATCGATTCCTACGCCTACGCCCGTGTCGGCTACCACCGCGGCCTGGATTCGCTGCGCCGCAATGGCTGGCGCGGCGTCGGGCCCATCCCCTGGGAGCACGAGCCCAACCAGGGCTTCCTGCGCGCGCTGTACTCCCTGGGCCGGGCTTCAGCCGCCATTGGCGAGGCCGAGGAACCTGAGCGCATCGAGAAGTTCCTCCACGACTCTGATCCTTCCGCGAAGGCAGCAATAGAAGCCAGCAGCCGGGGCTGAAAACCGGGTTAAACACGACGTCGGGCGCTCACCTTTCAAGGAAAGGTGGGCGCCCGACGTCGTTATAGCGAGGGCGTGGGCCCCAAGCTACATCAGGTGCTAGCTGGGCTTCGTCAGCCCCGTGCGGGCCATGGCGTCCGCGTAAGCGACGTGCATGTCGTCGAGGTACTGCTGCTGGCGCACAGGGGTGCCTGCGAACGCCCGGCCGCTAAGCGAGCGGACCTTGTAGGTCTTGAGGCCCCGGCGCCAAAGCAGAGGTACTTCGGTCTTGAGGAGAAGGTTGGCAAGGCGGTTGGCCTCCGTGCCGTGAGCCACGATGACTGACGCGCGGGGGACGAGGGCCAGGAACTTCAGGAGTGGCTTGAGGCCGGCTGCGATCTGGTCCGGGGTGAACTTGCCGTTGGGCTCACCAGCAATGTGCCAGGGGTGTACGTTCCAGGGCATCACAAATTCCGGTCGGAGTCCCAGCTTCCACTGAACTCCCAGCATTCGGGTGGCTGCCTCGTCGTCGCCGGCAGTGATAAACCCGGATTCGTCGGCGGTGCCGATATTGGAGTACAGGCTGATGATGCGGCACTCGTCCACATCGTGCATCGGATCCACATACGGAACCTGCGTGCCTGGCTTGGCGGTCTGGAGGGCGTCGCACAGCTCGTTGACGGCTGCGACATTGGGTTCGTAACGGCGGCTCAAAAGCTGCTCGTGGAAAGGTTCAGTAGCCAAGGCTGTCATAAATTGCTGGGTCTCCTGCGGGGATAGGGCACGCTGCCGGACCGTAAGCGGGCACGCCGAGTACAGCCTGGATTGAAAAAGATGTTGTGTGGAACGATTCCCTGATCGTTCTCTACCAGCTTAGCAAGCTCCACAAAATGTGGGCTCTCCGCTGGCGATGCCACGTAACGGCCCTCACAAGGGCAGGAGTGGCACTCAGTGAAACAGTGCACGCTGCTTGCCACCGGCATCGGCTAAACTTGGGTCGTAAGAGCCCCGGATCTCTTGCATTTGCCCGTCGGTCTACTGGCCAAGGGCACTGCGGTGAATTCGGGGCATTCTCATGAACGGCGCAGGACCGTGGCTGACCTGACTGAATGGGTTGCCTGCGGAATTGCCCGAACGAATGGGGGAGGATCCCATGCCAGCAATCGTGATCGTCGGAGCCCAATGGGGCGACGAAGGCAAAGGTAAAGCCACTGACCTGCTTGGCGGACGCGTGGACTACGTGGTCAAGCCGAACGGCGGCAACAACGCCGGGCATACCGTCGTCGTGGGCGGTGAGAAGTATGAGCTCAAGCTCCTTCCTGCCGGCATCCTGAGCCCAAACGCCGTCCCGGTCATCGGCAACGGTTGTGTGGTGAACCTCGAAGCCCTGTTCCAGGAGATTGACGGGCTTCAAGCCCGCGGCGCTGACACCTCCAAGCTGCGGGTCTCCGCCAACGCCCATCTGGTTGCGCCTTACCACCAGGTACTGGACAAGGTGACGGAACGTTTCCTGGGCAGCCGTGCCATTGGCACCACCGGCCGCGGAATCGGTCCTGCCTACATGGACAAAGTGGCCCGCCTCGGCATCCGCGTCCAGGACGTGTTTGATGCCTCCATCCTTCGCCAGAAGGTGGAGGGATCCCTGCGCCAGAAGAACGAACTCCTGGTCAAGGTCTACAACAGGCGCGATATCGAAGTGGACGAGATCGTGGACTACTTCCTCTCGTTCGCCGATCGCCTGCGTCCGCTGGTTATCGACAGCACTCTGGTCCTGAACAAAGCCCTGGACGAAGGCAAGGTAGTGCTGATGGAAGGCGGCCAGGCCACGTTCCTCGACGTCGACCACGGCACCTACCCGTTCGTTACGTCCTCCAACCCCACGGCCGGCGGCGCCTCGGTCGGTTCCGGCATTGGCCCTACCCGCATTTCGCGCTCCATCGGCATCATCAAGGCTTACACCACACGCGTTGGAGCCGGTCCGTTCCCCACCGAACTCTTTGATGAGATGGGCGTGTACCTGCAGAAGACCGGCGGCGAGTTCGGCGTCAACACCGGACGGCCCCGCCGCTGCGGCTGGTATGACGCCGTCCTGGCCCGCCACGCTTCGCGCGTCAACGGTTTCACGGACTACTTCGTCACCAAGCTGGACGTCCTCACCGGCATCGAGCAGATTCCTGTATGTGTCGCATATGACGTGGACGGCGTCCGCCACGATGAGATGCCCATGACCCAGACCGAATTCCACCACGCCAAGCCCATCTTCGAGTACTTCGAGGGCTGGACCGAGGACATCACGGCTGCCCGCACCCTCGAGGATCTCCCCGAGAATGCGCGCAACTATGTCTTGGCCCTGGAGAAGCTCTCAGGGACGCGCTTCTCGGCTATCGGTGTTGGCCCTGACCGGGACCAGACCATTGTGGTCAACGACCTCATCAACGACTGACGCAACCGAAAACACGACGCCGGCGGGTCACCTGGAAAGGTGGCCCGCCGGCGTCGCAATCAGGGCCTGTAAAAAGTCTTAAAAGTTTTTCTGGTTTGGCGTAACCCTTGCTGTCTCCGTGACGATTACCACTATGAAACGCCGGCTTGGAATTTGTCCCCCATCATGTTCGAACCGGCGCTTTAACCACCAAGAGGTGCCGGGCTGGAATTTGTCCCCCATCATGTTCCAACCCGGCCCTTTTGTAATGTTTGTTAGCGGTAACCGCTTTCACACGGGGGTGGTTACCGAAAGTAAAGTTAGTGCGCAGAAATTCGTCGCAGATGGCCAGCCATACCCCTACAATGATGTAGCCATCCTCCCCGGAACGAAAGCCTAGGTCTGTGACTGACGCGCTGACTGACGAATCGTTAAACGCCCTTCGGGGACGTGACTTCGAGCTTTTCAATGCCGTGTACCGCAGCTATGCCTCACAAGTCCTTGGATACCTGACGGTCCGCGGCGTAGAGGATCCGGAGGCCACTATGCAGGATGTATTCCTGGCTGTTCTCCCGCGTATTGATTCCATCAGTGGAGGAGTGGGCGGTTTGCGGACGTTTGTATTCTCCGTCGCCCACGCCCGCATGGTTGATGACCACCGCCGTCAGAGCCGGACACCGTTAAGGCAGAGTTTTGAACCGGAACTGGATCCCCGGGAGTCAGGATCTGCAGAGAGCGACGCGCTCTCGAGGGTTTCACCGGGGGAGGTGCTGCAGTTGCTGAACGTGCTGGGCGAAGACCAGAAGGAAGTCCTGACGCTCCGTATCATTGCCGACCTCACTGTGGATCAGGTTGCAAAAATCATGGGGAAGAGCGCAGGAGCGGTGAAGCAGCTTCAGAGACGTGCATTGGACCAACTCCGTGAGCATTCAGCCGTGAAGGAGTATGTGGCGCAATGACTAACTCGGACAAAACGGCCTACTTAACGGTGGACGAGCTCCTGCTCGACGCCGGACATGCCGATGTGCCCGAGCTCAGGGCCGCTCTCCTCGGTCTCCATTCCCTGGCTGACTTGCCTTTGCCGAAACCCAACGCCCAACTGGCCGCCATGTTGGCTCCCAGTGCTGACGAATTGGCACGCAAGCGCCCCCTGCGCAGGCATCGTCCCACGGTGGTTTCCGTGGCAGTCATCGCCGGCATGGGATTGGGTGTCAGCGGGGTTGCGGCTACCATCCCGAATCCGGGGATCCGTCAGGGCCTCGTATCGGTCCAGGACCTGGACGGCGGCGGGGACCCGCGCCAGGCAGATCCCCTCAGCGGCACCTCCGTACCAATTTCGGAGGCCCCTGCACGCCCTGGGCAGTCATTCCAAGGTCCTTCCTCCGCGGTGCCGGGTCCCGGAACCCAGGCCGATGAAGAGGCCGGAGCTACTCCCCCCGAAAGCGTCAAAGGTGGAGCCGGTTTGGCCGCGGTCAAGGATCCCCCACGCTCCGGCCGTCACGTGGCTCCGGCCACTCCCGAGGGAAAGGGGCAAGGTGACAAGGTGTGGGGATCCGCCGCTGCCCTGCCAGATGCCGTAGTGAAGGGCCTGGATCGGATTGCGAAGCAAACCACTGCATCGGTGCCAAGCCAGCTCCCCAGTGGCCGCCATTTTTCGCAAACACTCCCAACCCAGTCGATCGGATCAGCCACGGGCGCCGTTGGTACTTGGCTTAAGAAAAACCGCCGCTGAACAGCGTCGGACTCGCCCCCGTCCAGCGCTCCGGGTGCGGAGCGGCGGCCGGGCAGCTCTGGGCTGCCAGCGTAGGCTGGGGATCATGGCGCACGTTAACGATCCGGATGTAGTCGAACGCCTGATGCTCACGCCCGGGAGATGGGCCATCGTCGGCCTCACCTCCAATGAGTGGCGGGCCGCCTACGACACATCCCTGTTCATAAGGGACCGCATGGGCATGGAAATCATCCCCATCAACCTTCCGGCGGATACCGTCCACGGCGAGGTTGGTTATTCACGCTTGGGTGACATTCCGTCAGAAAAGCTGCCCGTCGACGTCGTGGATTGTTTTGTAAATTCCCAAAGGGTGGGGGATGTGGTGGATCAGGCCATTTCCGTAGGCGCGAAGGCGGTCTGGCTCCAGCTGGGGGTCATTGATGAGGCAGCGGCGCAACGGGCCAAGGCTGCCGGCCTGGAGGTGGTTATGAATCTCTGCCCTGCGCAGGAGTCGTGGCGCCTGAAGGCTGCCCCTGTACCTGGCATCGCAGACTAACAGTAGGCTCGGCTTATGGACGTGGCTTCACTTCGGGCGATATGCCTGGGTTTTCCCGGAGCTTTTGAGGACTTTCCCTTCGGGCCGGAGTTCTCGGTGTTCAAAGTCCGGGCGGCAATTTCAGGCGGAGCCACCCAGCATGCAAAAATGTTCGCGTTGTCCTCGATGGATCCGGAGAACTGGTCGGTAAGCCTGAAGTGCGATCCCGTCCTCGCCGAACAGCTGAGGACGGCGCATCCGGAGATTACGGGTGCGTGGCACATGAATAAAACCCACTGGAATGGCGTCCGATTGGATGGTTCCCTGCCGGATGACATGATCCGGGACATGGTGGAGGATTCCTACGATCTGGTGGTGGCATCGCTGAGCCGCAAGCAGCAAGAGCAGCTGGGCTGGGCCCGCCTTGCCAATCCAACGGAATAATCACCAAAGCGTAATGTTCGCGAGCTGATCAGGAGCAGTCAATGCTGGAGCAGAAAGACCTTGACCACCTGTGGAACTTCGATGACCCCGCAGCCTCCGAGGCGCACTTCCGTGCGGCAATGGCAGAGGACAAGTACGACGCCGACGAGCGGGCTGAACTCGCAACGCAGCTGGGGCGGGCCATTGGTCTTCAAGGCCGCTTCGAGGAAGCGGATGCCCTGCTGGATACCATCGACGGCGATGAACCGACGGTTGCTGTCCGGGTGCTCCTTGAACGCGGCCGACTCCTGAATTCCAGCCGGCATGAAGCGATGGCCGTGCCTTTGTTCGAACAGGCTGCTGAACTCGCCGATCACCTGAGTGAGGACTTCCTCGCCGTCGATGCATTACACATGCTGGCGATAGCAGACTCGGCACACGCTGAGGCCTGGACGAGGAGTGCCCTGGAGTACGCCTCAACAGTCCACGACGAGCGGACCAAGCGCTGGATGGTTGAGCTGCACAGCAATCTTGGATGGATTCTTCACCGTGCCGGACGTTCCACGGAGGCGATGGTGGAGTTCCAGCTCGCCGAGCAATGGGCCGAGCGGGTGGGGACGCCACGCCAGCAGCAGGAGGCACGTGAGGCTATCGGTCAATGCGAACAAGCTCTAACGGCAGCAAAATAAAGGGCGGCACACTGCGTCTTTCTGATCACCTTGGGGACCCACTGCTGCGTGCGGATAATGGAGCATGTGGATCGGCTGGATTGAATTCGACCTCCTGCTTGGCGACGTTCATAGCCTGAAGGAAAAACGTTCGGTGGTGCGCCCTTTGATCGCCGAGGTCAAACGCAGGTTTGACGTCTCCGTGGCCGAGGCAGACTTCCAGGACCAACATCGGAGGAGCGCCATTGGTGCCGGGTTGGTGGCGGCCGACCGGGTGCACATCGTTGAGGTGCTCGACGCCGTCGAACGATTTGTCGCAGCCCGCCCGGAAGTGGAGCTGCTCAGCGCACGTCGGCGCGAACTGAACAGCGAAGATTGACCCTCCCCATCCGATTGCTCCGTAACTGCCCTTCTGAGCGTTCAAAAGGGCAGTTACGGAGCAATCGACGACGGGTGTGGATAACTTCCGCGGCATTTCTGGCCTTCTGCTGTTATTGGTCCATGAAAACTGCTCGCCCACTCCCTCCCGAGCTGCAGGGTCGGCCATTCACCGTTACCGAGGCCAGCCGTGCCGGCTTGTCTGCCAAACGTTTGCGCCACGAGTCGTTGACGGCCTTGGGACGAGGCATCCGTTCGGAAAGCCCGACGGCGGACCTCCCCTTGAGCGTCCGGGTGCGGCCCTTCATTGAGGTCAACACCGGATGCACTGCATCCCACCTCACCGCCGTGGAACTCTTGTCGCTTCCGCGCCGTCGGCAAAAGGAGGCAACACAGATGTACCACGTTGCCAGGCAGGAAGGAACGGCCCATCTCGACCGTCCGCACGTCATTGTCCATCGGATGAAGCTCTGTGAGGACGAGATTACTGGTGTGGATGGAATCCCAGTGACCACGCCGGAGCGCACTTGGCTGGACATGGCCGAGATGCTCACCGTCGATGAACTGGTTGCCATGGGGGACAGCTGCGTCCGTATACCCCGGTTGTCCCTGGAGGGACGGGACGTGCCGTTGTGCAGCATCGCGGACCTTCAGCGCATGATCGACCGCCACAAGGGAAAGCGGGGGCTGCGGAAAGCCAAAGAGGCCATCAAGTTCATCCGGGTGGGGGCGGATTCTGCTCAGGAGTCCCTGCTGCGGCTGGCACTTGTGAGGGCAGGTCTTCCCGAACCGGAGCTCAACGTGCCCATTGTCAGCAGTGATGGAACCAGCCATCACGAGCCCGACCTGTCATATCGCGAGTACAAGATCGGCGTCGAGTACGAGGGGGACCACCACAGTGAAGAAGGGCAAATTGTCCGCGACATTGCCCGTTCGGAACGCTACGCGGAGCTTGGCTGGACTGAGATCCGCATCTCCAAACGGCACATGATGGAGGAAGCGAAGCCAGCCGCGGCAAAGGTACGAGTGGCTCTAATCATGGCTGGCTGGAGGCGTGGTCACTGATTAAGAAACGATTGCTCCGTAACTGCCCTTCTGAGCGTTCAAAAGGGCAGTTACGGAGCAATCGATAGAGAAGCTCAGTCGAAGTACTTCGGCAGGGTGGCCTCGTGGGCTTCGCGGAGTGAGTCAAGCGGCAAAGGCTCGACGCCGTTGATCTCCAGCTGGCCGCTGGCAGCGTCCACCACACCAATCCGGAGGTGCTCGAAGTTGCGGGCAGTGCACATGTCCTTGAAGCGGATCTCCTCTGAGCGGGGCACAGCCACAACGGCACGGCCTTGGGACTCGGAGAACAGCGCCGTGAACAGGTCAACGCCGTCGCGGTCCAGAACATCCTGCAGAGCGATGCGTGCGCCAACCCCGTACCGCAACGATGACTCAACGAGGGCCGCGGCAAGGCCGCCTTCGGAGAGGTCGTGGGCCGAGTCGATCATGCCATCACGGGATGCGTTGATCAGGATTTCGCCCAGTGCGCGTTCGGCAGCAAGGTCAACCTTGGGTGGCAGGCCGCCGAGGTGTCCGCGCAGGTTGGACCACTCCGAGCCGTCAAGTTCTGCTGCGGTGGTGCCGAGCAGGTAGATGGCCTGGCCGTCTTCGCGCCAACCCGACGGCGTGCGGCGGGCGACGTCGTCGAGCTTGCCCAGAACGGCCACCACGGGGGAGGGGTGAATCGGAGTGCTGCCCGTCTGGTTGTACAGCGAGACGTTGCCGCCGGTGACCGGGATGCCCAACACCATGCAGGCGTCGGACAGGCCGCGGATGGCCTCAGCCAGCTGCCACATGACATCGGGATCCTCGGGAGAACCGAAGTTCAGGCAGTCGCTGACGGCCATGGGCACGGCCCCGGCGGTGGCAACGTTGCGGTAGGCCTCGGCCAGCGCCAACTGTGCGCCGTGGTAGGGGTCGAGGTAGGTGTAGCGGCCGTTGGCATCGGTGGCCAAGGCCACGCCAAGCCCGGTCTCCTCGTCCACACGGACCACACCGGCATCGTCCGGCATGGCCATGGCCGTGTTGCCGCCGACGTAGCGGTCGTACTGGTTGGTGATCCAGGACTTGTCGCACATGTTCGGTGAGGAGATGAGCTCGGTGACAGCCGCAGCCAGTTCAGCCGGAGCGGACGGGCGGCCCGCATCCTGAACGGAACCGGTGAATGAATCGGCCTGCACCGCGTCCTGCCATTCAGGGCGGGCATAAGGACGATCGTAGACCGGGCCGTCGTGGGCCACAGTGCGCGGGTCCACGTCGACAATGACCTCACCTTCCCAGGTGATGATCAGGCGGCCGGTATCGGTGACCTCTCCCAGCCATGAGTACTCAACGGCCCACTTGTCCATCACTGCCTCAAAAGCAGGAATGTTCTCGGGCGTAACCACGGCCATCATGCGTTCCTGCGACTCGGACATCAGGATTTCGCCCGGGGTCAGAGTGGGGTCACGCAGCAGGACGGAAGTCAGCTCAACTTCCATGCCGCCGTCGCCGTTGGAGGCGAGCTCGGAGGTGGCGCAGGAAATACCGGCGGCACCAAGGTCCTGGATGCCCTCAACCAGTGAACCCTTGAACAGCTCCAGGCAGCATTCGATCAGGACCTTCTCAGCGAAGGGGTCGCCCACCTGGACGGCTGGACGCTTGGAAGGCTTGGTGTCGTCGAACGACTCGGAGGCCAGTACCGAAGCGCCGCCGATTCCATCGCCACCGGTGCGGGCGCCAAACAGGACCACCTTGTTGCCCTTGCCGGAGGCATTGGCGAGG
This sequence comes from Arthrobacter sp. Z5-13, assembly GCF_056499105.1. Classification (NCBI taxonomy): domain Bacteria; kingdom Bacillati; phylum Actinomycetota; class Actinomycetes; order Micrococcales; family Micrococcaceae; genus Arthrobacter; species Arthrobacter sp. Z5-13. Next base: position 3,867,924 of record NZ_CP096460.1, on the reverse strand, counting down.
CGGATGTCCTCGTGGCGCATGACGCCGACAGCCAGGGCGTTGACCAGCGGGTTGCCCTGGTAAACGGAATCGAAGACCATTTCGCCGCCGATGTTGGGCAGGCCCAGGGAGTTACCGTAGCCGCCAATGCCTGCCACGGCTCCGTGCATAACGCGTGCCGTGTCCGGGTGGTCAATCGCTCCGAAACGCAGCGGGTCCATGACAGCAACCGGGCGTGCACCCATGGAGATGATGTCGCGGACAATGCCGCCAATGCCCGTCGCGGCACCCTGGTAGGGTTCCACGAACGACGGCGAATTGTGGGACTCGATCTTGAACGTCACGGCCCAGCCGTCGCCGAGATTGGTGACACCGGCATTCTCGCCGATGCCCACGAGCATGTCCTTCTTCATCTCGTCCGTAACCTTTTCGCCAAACTGACGCAGGTGGTTCTTGGACGACTTATAGGAACAGTGTTCGCTCCACATCACGGAGTACATGGCGAGCTCGGCCCCGGTGGGGCGGCGGCCCAGGACCTTCACCACCTCGTCGAACTCATTCTGCTTCAGGCCCAGTTCGGCCCAGGGGAGTTCGGTGTCCGGAGTCTTGGCTGCGTTCTCGACGGTGTCGATGTTGAACTTTTTGCTGACGGTTTCAGCTGAGGTGCTCACTTGGCGTCTCCCACAATCTTGTTAAGGACGGAGGTGAAGAATCCGAGCCCGTCGGTGTCAGTGCCGCCGATTCCGTCCAGGGACTCAGGGCCGTAGCCAACCTCCACTGCGTGCTCCGGGTGCGGCATAAGGCCCACCACGTTGCCAGCCTTGTTGGAGATGCCTGCAATGTCGCGCCGGGAGCCATTCGGGTTGAAGCCGACGTAGCGGAATACAACACGTCCCTCAGCCTCAAGGGCGTCGAGTGTCTTTTCGTCCGCGATGTACTGGCCGTCCTGGTTCTTCAGCGGCACAGTAATTTCCTGCCCCGTTGCGTAATCGCTGGTCCAGTGCGTGCTGTTGTTCTCTACCCGCAACACCTGGTCGCGGCACATGAACTTCAAATGGTCGTTCTTGATCATCGACCCGGGAAGCAAATGCGACTCCGTGAGGATCTGGAAGCCGTTGCAAATGCCAAGGACCGGGAGCTTCGCGTCTGAGTTCGCAGCATCAATGATCCTGGACATCAGCGGCGCAAAGCGGGCGATTGCACCGGCCCGAAGGTAGTCCCCATAGGAGAATCCACCGGGGATAACGACGGCGTCGACGTCGCCGAGGCTGGTGTCCGCGTGCCAGAGCGCCACGGGTGTGGCGCCCGCGAGACGGACGGCGCGTGCAGCGTCGCGGTCGTCAAGGGTGCCGGGGAAAGTTATCACGCCGATCTTGGCGCCGGCGAGCCTGCCGCTATCAGGAGAGCCGGCGGACTGAGCCGCGGCTGCTCCGCCGATCAGGGGAAGTTCAGTCATTTCAGGCCTCGACGACCTCGACGTTGACGACGTCCTCGATCACCGGGTTGGACAGAAGCGTCTCGGCGGCTTCACGGGCCTGTGCGAGGACGGCATCCGTCACCTCGCCGTCCACTGTCAGTTCAAAGCGCTTGCCCTGGCGGACAGAGCTGAAGCTGGTGAAACCCAGCCGGGGGAGTGCACCCACAATTGCCTTCCCCTGCGGGTCCAGAATCTCGGGTTTGGGCATGACGTCAACAACGATCCGGGGCATCCGGTAACTCCTGTGCGTGAGCATTGGGTAAGGGCGCAGCGGAGGGGTGCCGTCTCACGCCGTTCCGCTGTTGCCTGACTGGACAGACTGCCTGACTGGACAGACCAAAAAAGCGTGAAAAGGGCGCTCCGCGAGCTTGCTAGCCCAGTCTACCGGGCATAGTGGCTCGTGCCGTATTCGGGCGGTTGAGTGTGAACCGGCCCGGAGGTTCCGTTAGGAATAAGGGCACGGTTTACCGGACTCTTAGCGGGGGCCCAACGGCTTGGACAACGGCCGGCGGCGGCTATGGTCTTGCCCCTTGCCGGTCACTAGGATGACGCCATGGTTGATAAGCCGAAATCCCTGTTATTGCCCGTCATGGCTGCCGCCGTTTTCGCAGGACTAGGACGCATGGTTTTTCAAAAATTGAAGGCTGACCGTGCGGCCCGGCAAACCAATGTTGCCGGTGACATGGACGAGAAAACGCGGGCGTGGATCAGTGATGTTGTCAGGACACCGCGGGAATAACTACCTGTAAATGGCCTCTAGAGAGTTTAAATGTTGTTATTCCGCGGGTAAATTCGCTGTGTCAATGGTATTTTTCTTCTTATCGGCATCTGGCCCGGCAGCGTTGATGTTTGGCGTGAAATGTGCGGGCTGAAAAGCCGGTTGCCTGATCTGGAATCGCGCTGTTCTTCCTCTGCTAACGGCGATGCTGCCAAGGGATAAGGACCAGCACTGCAGGCAACCCACAGGCGCGGGTGGTTCTCACTGGGGGGAGCCACCCGCTTGTTTTTGCCCCCGTTGATTTCCGTCTTGTCGCGTCAAAGGTGATCTCTTTCATGCCGTCTCTTGTTTTTCAGATGACGAAACGGCTACAAAATGTGTGTGCTATGTCATATTCAGCTATCAGTCTGTACTGTGTGACACGGCTGGTCTCACTCTGATTACAGGACCTGTCATCGAGTTGTCCCCAGCCATGTTGAGACCGGCAACGCCGGACCATTCCTCATGAAAGGTCTCACCCACCCGTGAAATCACCACGACGCAGCACCCCAATGGGTAAAAAGGGTAGAGGAATTCGGAAGGCAACGGCGTTAGCCCTTGGCCTTCCGCTCCTCCTTGGAACCATAGCTGTCAGCCCCGCCACCGCGGTGCCGGCAGCTCCCGGCACAGCCACCCAGAACGAACCCCCTACCGTTTACCAGGATGGCCGGTACATCGTGGTACTTGCCGAAAAGGCAGCGGCCGCCTACGAAGGCGGAACAGCGGGCTTACCCGCCACCAAGCCCCAGCAAGGCCGCAAACTCGACGCGGAGGGCCAGAATTACAAGGCCTACGACGCCCATCTTCGGAAGTCGCAGCGGGAGGTCGCGGCGCAGGAGGGCGTTACTCCTCAGAAGCAGTTCACGGCGGCCCTGAACGCCTTTGTTGCCGAGCTCACTGCCGAGCAGGCAGCCGACCTGGCAAAAGACAGCAAGGTGCTCAAGGTCGCCCCGGATACGCAGAACGCCCCGGACTACACCACCACCGATTTTCTGAAGCTCACCGGACCTGACGGGGTGTGGGCCAAGCAGTTCGGCGGCGAGGCCAATGCAGGGAAGGGGGTTGTGGTGGGCGTCATCGATTCGGGCTACGCGCCTGACAACCCGTTCCTCGCCGGCGAAGCAGTGCAGCCCCTCAAGGGGAAGGCACAAGTAGGCGTTCCCTACCGGACTGAGGACGGCCGGATTGCCATGCTGAAGTCCGACGGCACTACGTTCCAGGGTGAATGCCAGAAGGGCATCGAATCCGGAGCTGCCTTTGACGGCAGCCACTGCAATTCCAAAGTCATCGGTGCCCGCTACTTCGCGGACGCGTTCCTGGAAGGCGTGGAGCCGGAGCACCGCGCCCCCGAGGAACTGATTTCACCGGTCGACGTCGGCAGCCACGGCACGCACACTGCCACCACCGCCGCGGGCAATGCCAATGTTGAACAGACGATCGATGGCAAGAGCTTCGGCAAGAGCTCAGGGGTTGCCCCTGCGGCCAAGGTTTCTGTCTACAAGATCTGCTGGGAAGACGATGATCCCGACACCGGCGGCTGCTACTCCTCGGCCTCCATCGACGCCATCGACGCCGCCATCAAGGACGGCGTTGACGTGCTCAACTACTCAATCTCAGGAAACACCAACAGCACCACTGACCCGGTTTCCCTCGCATTCCTGAACGCTGCAGCGGCCGGAGTGTTCGTCTCAGCCTCGGCAGGCAACTCGGGCCCCACGGCTTCCACCGTCAACCACGCTGCCCCCTGGCTCACAACTGTTGCAGCCTCCACCTTCCCCAGCGAATTGCTGGGAACGGTCAAGGTCTCCGACGGCTCGCTGTACCGCGGTGCCTCCATCATGAAGACCGAGGTAAAGGATGCTCCCGTAGTTGTGGCGGCTGACGCCGCGGCTGCCGGAGCAACTACGGCCAACCTCTGCGGTCCGGACACCCTGGATGCAGCGAAGGTCGCTGGAAAGGTTGTGGTTTGTGACCGCGGCGTCATCGACCGGACGTTCAAGAGCCTCGAAGTCCAAAGGGCCGGCGGCGTGGGCATGATCCTGGTTAATCTCACCGCCAGTTCTGAGGACGCCGACAACCATGTGCTGCCCACCGTCCACGTGAACGCACCCAAGAGCCTTGAGCTCAAGTCCAAGCTGGCCGCCAACCCGGCACTGACCGTCAGCCTCGTCCAGGGTGACCTCACCGGTGAGCCGCTGCCGGCCGTTCCCCAAATTGCCGGATTCTCCTCCCGCGGGCCAAGCCTGGCCTCCGGCGGAGACCTCCTTAAGCCGGACGTCTCCGCTCCCGGCGTCAACGTCCTGGCCGGCGTATCCACCATCGGCAATGCCGGTGCTCAGTTTGGCTTTATGTCCGGCACCTCCATGGCTGCTCCCCACATTGCAGGCTTTGGTGCTTTGGTGCTCAGCAAGCAGCCGAAGTGGACCCCGTCCATGATCAAGTCAGCCATGATGACAACGGCTTACCCACTGGTGAATGCTGACGGCTCGCCGAACACGGATCCGTTTGCAGGCGGTGCCGGTCACATCGACTCGACCCGGGTCCTCGATCCGGGGTTGGTTTACGAATCGGGCGTCAAGGATTGGCTCGCGTTCCTCAATGGCCAGGGAATGGACACTGGTTCGCCTGAGGCCGGCAGTATTGGAGCACGCGACCTGAACCTGCCGTCCATCGCCTTGGGCAGCCTGGTGGGAGAAGTCACAGTCAAGCGCCAGCTGACTGCTTTGGTGCCGGGCAAGTACAAGCCGGAAGTGAACATGCCGGGATTCGATGTCCACGTTGAGCCGCAGGTCCTGAACTTCGCCAAGGCAGGCAAAACCCGGGAAGTCACCATCACTATTCGGAACATCAATGCTCCCATGGGTAAGTTCAGCACCGGCACGCTGACCTGGAAGGGGCCGCGGACCGTCAGCTCACCCATCGCGATCCGTCCGGTTGACGCCCAGATCGCGCCGTCGTTCTCCTTCAGCTCCGGCACAGGAGAAGGCAGCGGAGCCCTTGACCTGGTTTCCGGTTCTGATGCGCCCATTGCTGTAGGAGTGGAAGGCCTGGCTCCCCTGGCTGAAACCTCCATCACCAAGACCCCTGGTGCGTTCGCTCCCAAGAATGACGAGCACAACGCTGTAATCGAGGTGACAGTTCCGGAAGGGACGGAATTCACCCGGCTGGGTATCCAGGCGCAGAGTGAAGACGTCGACTGGGACATGGTGGTCTACGCGCCCGACGGCAAGGGAGGCCTTGAGCCCACGCAGGTGGCGACCGCATCCGCCAGCGAGTTCCTGGACCTGGACGCCCCCCGCGCTGGCACTTATTACATTGTGGCCAACCTTTACTCCACTCCGGAGAACGGTGCTGCTACGGCCAGCGTTCAGGCTGTGTCCCTGGCCGGGGACGCGGGGAACCTGACGGTTAGCCCGAACCCGATCGTCGCACCCAACGGCACCCCGACCACGGCTACGGTGAACTGGTCCGGCCTCACGGAAGGCTCGTACCTCGCGCGCCTGAACCTGGGCCCCAATGGCATCACAACGTGGGTCAGCGTCAAGGTGGGTGCTGCCTCTGCGGCAGCACCGGCAGGTGGCCTGACGACGTCGTCCGTTGATGCGGTGCCGGGCGTCTAGAAGCTAACTCAATAGGCACGAGCAAGTAAGGGAACGTCCCGGGCAGCGAACGCTGCCCGGGACGTTCCCTTTGACGGGTCATTCTTTGGGGAAAGTCCTAGACGAGGCCGCCACGGGAGGCCGCCCCGCCCAGCAGGGGCTCCATGGCACGCCAACGGGCGATTTCACATCCGTCAGTGAGGCTGAACCTGCTGTGGACCCGGCGCCCGTGGAGGACGCCGGTGACCACCGCAAGCTGGGGGCCGCCGTATTGCTGAGTGCAGATCATGTCCGTCCGGCGCACGGCGAAGAAGATCTCCTCCCCGAACCGTTCGACGGCGGCCAGCGCGGAGCTGGGGTCCGGCACCGTGGACTCGGGAGAAACGGATCCGTTCCGGGCCAGAAACCGGAAGGTGTGCTCCCCGCCGTCCGGAAGACCGGTCACCTTTGCCGTCAGATCTATCTCGGGTGAATCAGGCAGGGTGCTCATGGTCCGACTCCGATGGTTGGCCTGAGGGCGCAGATAAAAGACTGGCAGCTTCAAGCAACGGTTCCAGCGCCTCCAGGAGCCGCCCGCGCAACACCTGGGCTTCGGCCGAGAAAGACCTTTGATGCTCCACGTATTGCGCCTTGCCTTCGGCTGTCTCTATCCGGATGGCGGGATAACCCCATTCTTCGAGGTCATAGGGCGAAGCCTGCATATCCATGGCCCGGACGCGCCAGGACAGTTCGAAACAGTCCATCACCAGTTCGCTGGGCAGTGCGGGGGAGAGCTTATAGGCCCACTTATAGAGGTCCATGTTGGCGTGCAGGCATCCGGGCTGCTCCATGGACCGCTGGTTTTCCCGGCTTGGGGCAAGCTCGTTGAGCGGAACGGCGTCGGGGGTGTAGAAGCGGAAGGCGTCAAAATGCGAGCACCGGATCCTGTTTTCCTCCACCACACGGTCAGTTCCCGCGCTTCCCAGCCGCAGTTGCAGGTACTCGTGGCGGAGCCGGAACTTGTCCTGCCGGTACACCATGGCCCATTCGTGAAGGCCGAAACAGCCGAACTGCCCCGGCCGGAGCGATGTCCCCTGCAGGATTACGCCGGCAAACTGTACCGCCTCGAACCGCTCGTGCAGGAATGAATCCCTGTCAAAAGCCAGCGCGACACTGCGTGCAGGCAGCCCGGCTGCGGTGAGTTCGCCGTCGTCGAGCTGCCGGTAGTATTTCCAGCCGGCGCGGAGCTGCGCCTCCTGCCCGGAAAGTACGACGGCGTCCCCAGGGTGCCAGCGCATCAGCTGGCCGGGTTTTTGGGTGTAGTAGGTGAAGAGGAAATCCTCTACCGGGTGTTTTCGCCCGGCCGAGCGGCGGGCAAGATATGGCTCCGAATACTGACGAACCCGCAGCTGATGCGCTGCCTCGCGGGCTTTCCAGCGGCCGGGGTGCAGCACATGCTCCTGCTGCGGCCAGCCGGCCTTTGGTGATGGCATGGGCTAGAGGGCTCCGCCGGTTGGGCCCAAGACATCCGCGGCGGCATTCCAGGCTGCTATTTCGCATCCGTCTGTGCGGGCAAAGTTTGCTTCTACGGGTGTTCCGTCCACGATTCCAGTGATCGTGGCGCGTTGCGGGCCGCCGTATTGCTGGGTGCATGCACGATCCGTACTGCGGGTCGGCGGATTCAGCAGTGCCGGCTTATTCTTGAGCGCTGTGCACGCGGCCTGGGCCGTGGGGTGTTTACTTTCCGCGGCGGGAACTCCGTCCTGGCACACCAGGGTGTAATTGATGGCCTGTTCCGTTTCCGACGGGGTTACCAGGACAGCAAGTTCGGCATTGCCTTGCCCTGGCGCGGTACCAAGCGGGGATTCCAGCGGAGGAGACGGTGCCGGTGCGGAAGTTTCAACGTCCGGCGGGACCGAGGGCGGAGTCGAAGGCTGAGCTGACGCAGAAGGGGCGCCGCTCGAGGCTGTGCCTGTCGGTGTTGGACCTGCTGTGCCGCCGCCCGGGGAACAAGCTGCCAGAGCGCCGGCAGCCAACACCGTGAGCACCCCGTGGATCAGCCCCTTGCGCATTACCCGTTCCCCTCCGTTTTCCCTATTCTATCGCTGCCTATCCCGGCAGCCGCGGTTGACGCGGCAGCTCACCCCGGACCCTTGCCGGCCGCCGGTTCCGCTGATGCTGCGATCAGGTCCATCATGGACCCGTGCAGCTGGACAGCCTGCTGCCGGGTCAGACCGAGCCGGGCCATCATGGTGCCAGGTACCGCAGTGGCCTTCTGGCGCAACGCGGCTCCCGCCGCCGTCAGCTCGACGGCCAGGGCACGCTCATTTCCGACAGCCCGGCCACGCGTGATCAGGCCCGCGCCTTCCAAGCGTTTGAGCAGCGGGGAGATAGTGGCCGGTTCCTGGCTCAAGGCGTCGCTGATGTCCCGAACTGTCCGCGGACTGGATTCCCACAGGCACAACATCACCAGGTACTGCGGATGGGTAAGCCCCAGCTTCTCCAGCACCGGTTTGTAGGCTGCCACCACATTGCGTGCAGCCACGGTAAGCGCAAAGCACAACTGATGCTCCAAAAGGAGGAGTTCGTCATCGTCGGACTGCACGTCGTTGGTCTGCACGTCGGTCCCCTGAATATCCATCGCCTGGCCCTGGCTGGCTGCAAGCTGCTGCTCCATGGTCCTCCTAATAGTTAGTGCACTAATGATTAGTGTACACTTGAGGGGAAGGAAGCAGTCTGCTGCGAGCGGCAAGAAGACCAGACCTGGAGGATTTCAGATGGCGGCAAAAGAAAACCCGGCACAGAGGTTTATGCGTGCCACCGGAAAGCTGCGGACGATTTTCGGCCCTGCCAATCGCAGTTCCCTTTCCCACGAAATGACCGATGAGAACAAGAAACTACTCGCTAGCCGCGAAGCCGAGAGCCAGCAGTGGGAAACGGTGAAACGCCCGGACGGGAGCACCTACGTCGTCCCCAAAAACCCCGGGGACAAATCCCTCCGTTAGTTTCCGCCAGGCCGGCAACATTAGAACTCCGAGGCTTTTGGGTTCTCCGGGCGTAAAATTGGTTCACTGGAACCGCCAGACAGCAGGAGCACTGCCGGACGGGAAATGCGGGGAAGGGGGTGGTAATTGTGGCTCGCGCAATGAACGGCTTGATCAACGTGACGGAGAGGCTTAGGTTCTTCTTCGGCCCTGCCACTCGCGGAGATTTTGATTCGCCCGTTGTTCACAAGCATGACGAGTTCGAGAGGGCTTCAGAGGAAGAATTGTCCCACTTTGAGGTGGAAACAGATTCCCATGGCCATCACTACGCCGTACGCAAAGACGGAACGTGAAACCTGAAAAAGAAGCACCGGCTGCCAGGCAACCGGTGCTTTCTCTTTGTGCTTCTTGAGACCGGTCCAGGGATAAGGCTGGACCAGAGACGAGCCCGGGTTAGCGCCCGGTGCCGCCGTACACAGTTGCCACGTCTTCGCTGTCCAGATCAAACGCCTTGTGGATCGCGCGCACGGCGTCGTCCAGAAGGTCAGCGTGGGTCACCACCGAGATGCGGATCTCTGACGTGGAAATCATGTTGATGTTGATGCCGGCGTCGGACAGCGCCTTGAAGAAGGTGGCGGAGACGCCGGGGTGGGAGCGCATGCCTGCGCCGATCAGCGACAGTTTGCCGACGTTCTCGTTGTATTCGATGCTCTCGAAGCCAATGTCGGCCTGCGCGGCATGCAGTGCCTTCAGAGCATCCGCACCTTCAACAATGGGAAGGGTGAAGGAGATGTCGGTGCGACCGGTGCCATGCGTTGAGACGTTCTGCACGATCATGTCGATGTTGGAGTGCGCGTCTGCGATGACCTGGAAGATCGCCGCAGCCTTGCCGGGGATGTCCGGAACGCCAACCACGGTGACTTTTGCTTCGGAACGGTCGTGTGCAACGCCGGAGATGATTGGCTGCTCCAAGGCAACTCCCTCTTGAGTGGTGATCTTGTCATCAGCACCGGGCATAACCCAGGTGCCTTCGTTCTGGCTGAAAGACGAGCGGACATGCAGCGGAACGCCGAATCGCCGTGCATACTCGACGCAACGCAGGTGCAGGATCTTGGCGCCGGACGCTGCAAGCTCCAGCATCTCTTCACTGGAGATACGGTCAATCTTCTGGGCGGAGGGGACTACCCGCGGATCCGCTGTGTAGATGCCGTCGACGTCGGTGTAGATCTCACAGACGTCTGCCTCCAAGGCCGCGGCAAGGGCAACAGCGGTGGTGTCCGAGCCGCCGCGGCCTAGGGTGGTGATTTCGTTCGTGCTGCGGCTCATGCCCTGGAAACCTGCCACGATGGCAATGTGTTCCTTGTCCAGGGCGGTCCGGATCCGGTGGGGATCGACGTCGATGATGCGGGCTTTACCGTGGATACCGTCGGTGATCATTCCCGCCTGTGAGCCGGTGAATGACTGCGCGGAAGCTCCGAGCTTGTTGATGGCCATGGCCAGTAGGGCCATGGAAATCCGCTCGCCGGCGGAGAGGAGCATGTCCATTTCACGGGCAGGGGCTGAATCGGTCACCTGGGAAGCAAGGTCAAGCAGTTCGTCGGTGGTGTCGCCCATGGCGGAGACCACAACCACAACCTCATTGCCTGCCTTCTGCGCATCCACCACGCGCTTGGCCACCCGCTTGATGCCGTCCGCATCGGAAACCGAGGAGCCGCCGAACTTTTGCACGATCAGCTGCTTGGTGACGGCAGTGTTCTCGGGCAGTCCTTGTGACTGGGACTCGGTATTCACTTCGGTAGTGGGCATACTCATGCGCGCACCCTCACTGGATTAATCGGGTTTCTGAAGGCCAGGCGGCCATAGTGGCACGACGGCGTACCTTATTGGGTCAGTTTATCGCCGGGGGAGGTCCGGCGCTGAATTGTGACCGAATGGTGGCCGTTGCGGACGAGCTGACGAAGTGCTTCCCGCGTAGCATCGAGTGACCATGGACCGCCTGTGTCTTGGAGGCACCAGCTTTCAGATAGTCCTGCGGTCACACAAATTGTTGGGGGACAAGTGCAAGACGGCATGGACAATGACGGAAGTCTGACTGCAGCTGGCGGGATCCGGGAGGTGCCATCCCCTGATGGACCACTCGATGAAGGACCATCAAGCGGAATTATCGCCAGAGGTGTGAGCCGAAGCTTCGGTTCTGTGCACGCCGTAGAGCATATGGACTTTCACGCACCAGCAGGCAAAGTGACTGCCTTGATCGGGCCTAATGGTGCAGGCAAGACCACCCTGCTGCTGATGCTGGCCTCGCTCCTGGCCCCGGATTCAGGAACCATTGCCGTTGATGGGCTGAACCCAGCGACGCAACGGGCTGAAGTCAGGCGAAGAGTTGGCTGGATGCCGGACACTCTAGGGGTGTGGGAGTCCCTGACGGCCCGTGAGATCCTCACCCAGATGGGCCGTTTCTACCGCCTGCCCAAGCATGGGATCCCCGGCCGGGTTGAGGGCTTGCTTGGCCTGGTCCGCTTGGTTGACCTCGCTGACCAGCCGGCACGGGTCCTTTCTCGCGGGCAACAGCAACGGTTGAGCCTCGCCCGGGCTCTGATCCATGACCCTTCAGTACTTCTCCTGGACGAACCGGCGTCAGGCCTTGATCCTGGTTCAAGGGTGGAACTGCGCATTATGCTGCGGGAACTCGCCGAGGCAGGCAAGGCGATTGTCGTCTCCTCGCATGTCCTGAGTGAGCTGGATGAAATCGCAGACGGGGCTGTGTTCGTCAACCAGGGCCGCACGGTCAACAAACAAACCGTGGAGGAAGCTACGGCACGCGGACGGCGTTACGCGATTTCCGCCGTCGACCCCGAGACACTTTCCCGGAAGCTCACCGAGCTTGGACTCGCCTTCCGCATTGAAAACAGCCGCAAGGCTGCTGTCAGCCTCATACTGATGAACGACGACGACGCCGCGCGGCTCCTGCGAGGCCTCGTCCTGGCCGATGTCCCCGTCCTGTCTTTCGCACCGGCAACAGGAGCACTCGAAGAAACCTACATGACCCTTGAGGTGGAGCAGCGATGAGCCAGACAACAAGCGGGTCACAGAACACTTCAACGGGCATGAACGCCGCAGGCTATGCCGCCGGCATCCGCGACGTCATAGTCCTCGAACTCAAACAACGCCTTAGGTCACGTGGCTGGTACATCATGCTGGGAATCTGGTTCCTGCTGACAGCCCTGGTGACGTGGCTGACGTGGGCAAGCTGGAACGCCAGCCAACCCTCCCGCAGTAACGGCTCAGATTTTGGTTACGTGGCCGGATCGATGAACCCGGGCTCCATGATTTTTGAGATCGTGCTGGCCTTCGTGTTGCTCTTTGCCTTGCTCGTGGCACCGGCTCTCTCGGCGAATGCCATCAACGGGGACCGCAGCGGCGGAACCCTTGCCATCCTTCAAATCACCCTCCTCACGCCGGGGCAGATACTCTGGGGAAAGTTCTTCGCCGCCTGGCTGGCTGCCCTTGCTTTTCTCGTCACCAGCACCCCGTTCCTGATTTTCGGCGTCATGCAGGGTGGTCTCACACCGGGGCATGTGATTGTTGCCCTGCTGATGCTTACCGTTGAAGTGGGCATTGTGTGCGCCGTGGGCGTGGGGATTTCGGCACTGACAGCACGTCCGCTGTTTTCCATTGTCACTACCTATCTGGCCGTGGCCGCACTGGTTTTCGGCACCGTCATCTCCTTTGGCCTCGGCACAGGCCTCACGCAGGGAACCATCATGGCCAACCAGCCCAACTACCCCAGCTCCAGCCCACTCGTCCCCGAAGGCACACCCGCCCCTCCTGCCTATACCTGCAGTGGTCCCCTCCATGAGGTAAGGGTGCCACGCACGGAGCGCGTGGCCTGGCTGCTCGCCATGAATCCCTACGTAGTGGTGGCCGATGCAATTCCCTATCCAAACCGGAGCGAAGGTGACATGTTCCGGGGTGCGGGCGCGCTCGAGGGCATCAGCCAGCTTGCACGTCAAGCGGTGGCTGGTCCGGAGGGTTCGTACACTTGTGCCAATGGTGAACCCCAGGACTCTTACCTGAGTCAGAGAACACCCATGTGGCCCCTGGGGCTGGGGCTCCAGCTGGTTCTTGCCGGGCTGCTCATTTGGCTGGGTTGGCGTTCTCTTCTTACCCCGGCCCATAGGCTGGCACGGGGAACCCGCATCGCCTGAGCCCATCTTGTCCAGCCGGTGCCTTCGCATGCTGGACAGCCCGCGGGCACAGGCTCACGATTGGAACGTGAGCCAGCGTAAGGACAACGATGAATCTGAGCCGGTCTATGAACTGATCGGGGAGGAAGCCGGTATCTCCCCATCGGGCCACGGGCCCGGCCCGGGGGATGGCCGGAATGCTGCACCCGGTGTTCCAGGCGCGGCTGCTGTTGCCCTGCGCCGGGCACTTCATGACTGCTGGGCATCAGTTCGAAGTCTTAGGTTCTGGTTGCAGGCGCTCACTGTCTTCCTGCTGTCCTGGGCCGGTGGAATCTTCCTGACCATAGGGTTTGTGTCCGGCGGGGCCTACAACCCTGATGTCTACGCCTTTCCTGACACGTACATCTTCACTGCAGCGCTGTTGGTGCCGGGCGTCTCGCTGGTGGCCTTCCTGTGGAGCCTGTCGAGCCACGGAACGGCGGATGCGGGTGGTGCCGTTGGCTTACTGTACGCATGGTTCTTCGCTGTTGCGCGGGGCCTGGTATTCACGGCCGCCAGTACAGCGGGACTGCTCATTCTCTCCGCGGCTTTCAACGCACCTGCCCAGCTTGTCGGAGTCGCGGCGGTGGTAATGGTGTTCGAGTCTTTCGTATTCGCCGGGATAGCTGCCGGCGCAGCACGGTGGTTGCCCGGGAGAGGCGGACTCGTACTTGCCTGGTCGGTGACTGCCTTCCTTCTGCTTGGCAACGTCGCAGCCGTGATCGCTTTACTTCCGGCAGTGCGGCAGTACGAGCCAGCCCACGTCGCTATTAATGTCCATCGGGACGATCTTGGCAGGATTGCCTCATACGAGTGCTCACCGGAGTTCTCCGGCATTGTTGAGGTGGTCCACACTGAGCGCATCAGCTGGTTGGGGGCTTCGCACCCCTTGCTCATTTTTGTTCTATTCGCCGGGGAAGCACCCCCTCCCGTCGCTTTCCTGGGTTGGCTGCCAGCTGAGCTTGAGGCTGCCGCTGCTGGGAACCAGATTCCGTGTGTGGGCTCTGCAACTGCCGGGGCGAATGAGCCGGGGGAAACTGAGGCTCAGGTGCCTCTCGCCCTCGTCGGCATCGGTACTCAACTAGCCATGGCGGGCACTCTGCTGCTTGCCGGCCATGCGGCTTCACGGCGTCGCGAATGGCTCTTGTCGTCCTGACCAATGCCGGAGGCTCAACTGCGGCAGGGCCGCACCCGATAGCCGGGCCGTTCTCTTTAGCCGAGCTGGCCCTCGAGCCGAGCAGGTCATCGGCTTAGCTTGCCACTCTTAGCTGAGGGCGTTGCGGCGCCCCTCGAAGGCCCGGCCCAGCGTAACCTCGTCGGCATACTCCAGGTCGCCACCCACGGGGAGCCCTGATGCCAGCCGCGTGACGGCTATACCGATTGTCTTAAGCATGCGCGCCAGATACGTTGCCGTCGCTTCACCCTCCAGGTTGGGATCAGTGGCGATGATGATTTCCTGGATGGCACCGTCATTAAGCCGGGTGAGCAGTTCACGGATCCGCAGCTGCTCAGGGCCGATCCCGGCTATGGGATTGATGGCTCCGCCGAGCACGTGGTAACGGCCGCGGAAAGAGCGCGTCCGTTCGACGGCGAGAACATCCTTTGATTCTTCGACGACGCAAATCACCGAGGGGTCCCGCCGAGGATCGCGGCAAATGTTGCAAAGCTCCTGCTCGGTGACGTTTCCGCACACCGTGCAGAACTTCACGCGTTCCTTGACCGTTGTGATCGCCTCCACCAGGCGCTTCATATCCTGGGGATCCGCCTCGAGGATATGGAATGCCAGCCGCTGGGCAGACTTCGGACCGACGCCAGGCAGCCGCCCCAGCTCATCGATGAGCTCTTGAACTGCACCCTCGTACACTATGTCCTCGTTCGTTCGGATCGATTTGGTTCAGGTCGATTTCGTTCGGATGGATCATGCTGGCTGATTTTGCAACCAGGCGCTTATCGGGCAGTGGCCCTCCTGGGAACGCGGAGACCCGGGAGCTAGAAGCGCGGTGGGAGGGGACTGCCATCCAGGGAGCGCTCCTCCACGAGCTTCCCGCCTAGAATACGCTCGACGGCGGCCCGGCCAAAGACTCCGGATTCTTCGATGGTTTCATCGTCAGCGCTGGGGACGTCCTGGACGAATGCCGCGCCGGCGTCAGCCGTACGTGCGGGAGCTTTGGCCCGTCCGGCCTCCGCCTCCGGGCTGCTGGACAGCCGTTGATACAAACTTTGCCGAACGGCTGTTTCACCCGGCGACGTCGCTGCCGAGACTGTGTAGGCCGAAGGTGCGCTTTTGGTTCCAGTTTGTGCGCTGGTGGCCATTGCGGGCTTCTTCGCCAGGGCAGGCGACGTTGCAGCGGCACCTGCCGGTCCGGCCATGGCTCCCACTGTCTGGGGGACCTGCGTCGGCTGCGGGACCTGCGCCGGTTGCGGGACCTGCGCGGCGGCCGGCTCGTACCGTGGTGTGGGAGCGGCCGGTTCTGCCTCTGTGCTTGCGGCAGTGGCGGGTGCTGGAAAGGAGGCAACTGCAGAGGCCAGCGAATCGGGTGATCCGTTCTGGGAACCGGAGCCGACATTGGACTCCACGGCGACGACCCAAACGCCCGGAGCCTGCTCGCGTGCATGTGCCCAGGGGTCACTTATTGCGGACGGCTCTACTTGAGAAACCGCCTCGCCGCCGGTTGCCGCAGCCTTCGAGGAGGCAGATCGTCCAGGCGCAGGCTTGGTGTCAGCGCGGGGGGCCTGCTGCTGTGCAGATCTTTGCTGTCGGGGTTCCGCTGGAGGTTCCCAATCCATTGGAGGTTCATCGTCCAGTGGTGGAGCGTCTTCGTCCAGGGGTGGACCCCAGTCGTCATCAGGATAGGAGTAGGACCCTGCCGAATCGGGCGCGCTGCTGATGGCGGTGCCATTATTTGCGGGAGCGGGCTTACGTGTTTCTTTTGCGGATGAGTTACCCGGGTCTGCCTGTTTGCTTGCCTCTACCGCAGAGATATTTTCAGGAGCGGGTGCCGCAACCGGAGTGGGAGCGGGCGCTGACGCGGGTGCCGCAACCGGAGCTGGTACCGCAACCGGAGCTGGGGCAGGATCGAGACCCCAGTCCGCATCAGTGGATGCTACCGGAAGGTTCCGGTCAGTAGGCGCTTTTGGGTTTGGCTCAGCGCTCGCTGCACTCTTGGTACCGCCTGCGACAGCTTCAATTTGGCAGTCGATGCCGATGGTCTTGTGGATGGCCTGGCGGAGGTTGTCGGAGTGGTCAGCCCGGCCAAAGGCGCCCGCCAACCCGGGGGTAGTGAAGGCAATGGTGAGTACCTGGCCATCAAACCGGGCAACCTGGGCATTGGGTTCAACCAAAGCCCACGTGCTGCGCTTGATTCTGGTCAGCGTCTGCAGGATGTCCGGCCAAGCACGGCGCAGAACTTCGACGTCCGACGAATTCCCACCCGGCCGAGTGCCGACGGCAGCCTCAGACGGCGACTCTGCAGGAGCAGGCAAGTTTTCGGCTTCCCTTGGCGGCAAAGCCGGAGATGCGGCTCGGGCGTCAGCGGCGGATCCCGGTGACCCGGCAACGGGAGGTACCGCTGGAACCGCAGCTGCGACAGGCGAGGGAGCTGCAACCGGAGCTGCGGCATTCGAGCTAGCGGTTGGCTCGGCAGGGACTGCTGCCGGGCGCTGACGAGTGCCAGAAGCAGCTGTGGCATCAACGGCAGGAGTTTTAACATCAGTGGCATCAGTGGCATCAGGAGCTGAGGGCGCGCGTGTTGGGGTGACGGTTGAGGGTGCCGATGGAGTGGCGGCAGGGGTGGAAACGGTAGGGGCAGCGGGATCGTTTCCAGCGAAGCTCAGCCTCCGCTCAACTCGATCTATCCGTGCAGCGATTCCGCGTTCAGTCTGTTCTGCGCTAGGAAGCAGTATCCGGGCGCAGAGCAGCTCCAGATGCAGCCGTGGTGAGGTGGCGCCTGTCATTTCAGTGAGTGCTGTGTTTGTTACGTCCGCTGCCCGGGAAAGCTCAGCGGAGCCCAGGTTGTGGGCCTGATTCTGCAGGCGCGCGATCTGGTCCGCAGGCATGCCCCGGAGGATGGACTGCGCACTTTCAGGCATGGCCTTGACGATGATGAGATCGCGGAACCTCTCCAGAAGGTCCTCCACAAACCTGCGGGGATCGTGGCCCGTCTGGATGACGCGGTCCACCGCACGGAAGACCGTGGCTGCGTCCGAGGCTGCTACGGCATCGACAACATCATCAAGCAGCGATGCGTGGGTGTAACCGAGGAGCGCCACCGCCAGCTCATAGTCCAGGCCGTTCGGGCCGGCGCCTGCCATGAGCTGATCCAGGACTGACAGTGAGTCGCGTACCGATCCGCCACCGGCACGGATGACCAATGAGAGCACCCCGGGAGCTACCGGAACGTTCTCCTGCTTGCAAAGCAATTCAAGGTAGGCCATGAGCGGCTCCGGCGGAACCAGCCGGAAAGGGTAGTGGTGCGTTCGTGAACGGATGGTGCCAATAACCTTGTCCGGCTCCGTGGTGGCGAAGATGAACTTGATGTGCTCGGGTGGTTCTTCCACGATTTTGAGCAAAGCGTTGAAGCCGGCCGAAGTGACCATATGGGCCTCATCGATGATGAAGATCTTGTAGCGATCCCGAACCGGAGCGTAGGTGGCGCGTTCGCGCAGATCCCGGGCGTCATCCACACCACCATGGCTGGCGGCATCAATTTCGATCACATCGAGGGAACCTGCCCCTCCACGGGCAAGCTCGATGCAGCTGGGGCACGTTCCGCAGGGCGTATCGGTGGGGCCTTGGGCGCAGTTGAGGCAGCGGGCGAGAATCCGGGCGGACGTGGTCTTTCCGCAACCACGTGGACCCGAAAAAAGGTAGGCGTGGTTGACACGGTTCTTCCGCAAAGCCGTCATCAAAGGCTCGGTGACGTGTTCCTGACCGATAA
This sequence comes from Arthrobacter sp. Z5-13, assembly GCF_056499105.1. Lineage (NCBI taxonomy): Bacteria > Bacillati > Actinomycetota > Actinomycetes > Micrococcales > Micrococcaceae > Arthrobacter > Arthrobacter sp. Z5-13. The sequence continues at coordinate 3,849,986 of NZ_CP096460.1, read as the reverse complement.
CGTCCGCGAAAGAGTCAGGGCGGTATCTACGGTAGAGGGCAGTAGTAACAGTCACAGAGAAAACCCTACCAATCGGGACAGACATAAAAGACCCCCCATGCACCCGCCAGAGCCCATTTACCCTTGCTACCTTCCGGTCCTGGGGGAGTTCAACAGGATGACGCCACATGAGGGGCCGTCAGCAACTTTACCTGAAGTTTTGATGTCGCCAAATCGGAGGTGCGGCCCTGCGGTACGTGAATAGAAGTGAGGCGTCGGTTGGACCAAACTCAACGGAGCCTAGGGATATCAGCGGGCGTGGCCGTCCACCGGCCAAGTCATCAGGGCGGGTTCCTCATAAGGGTGGGCGGCGCGCAGTGCCAGCACAACGGCGTCGAGCTTGTCCCTGTCCACAACGCATTCCACCCGGATCTCTTCAACGAGTTCGGGTTGGCCTACGGCACCGAAGTACGGCTCAGCACCGTCGAGGGGAGTGAATCTCCCTACGCCACGCACGGTGAACGAACAATGGGAATAGTTCCCGATCCTGCCGGCGCCTGCGTCTCCGATTGCCCTCAGAACGGCGTCGGCATGACTCTCCGGTACGTAGGTAACCATTGCGTGCAATCGTGACATAGCCCCATCATCCCAGTGGCAATCTTTGCCATGCCAGCAGACCCGCTGAGAAATGTCTTGCTTATCCTTGGCTGACAGCGCAACATTGCGTATGTAAACCGATTGGGGCAATCTCGAGGTTGTGAGTCACTGGGCCTGGCGTGGGGGTCGGACCCAGTAGCTCAACGGTGATGCCGTGGAGTGGGCGCATTGGGGGCGTCCATTTTGACGTTAACGTCAAACCCCGTCCTGAAAGTCGCGCTCGAGTCAGCAGCCGCTGAAGTCCATCGAACGGCGAAATCCATCCAATTTCCTCAATTGGGTGATGCCGAAAAGTTCAGGTAGTCTAGTATCTGCTTTTGATTCAAAAGCTACTGGAGAATTCGCCTAGCGGCCTATGGCGCACGCCTGGAACGCGTGTTGGGTTAACGCCCTCGGGGGTTCAAATCCCCCATTCTCCGCGTTTTGGCCCCGGTCCTGGACCGGGGCCTTTTGCGTTCCCGGGGTTTTCGTTTCACCGTCCCGTCCAGCTCCGTAGCCGGGGGACCCTCCGCGTCCTTACACCTCATAACCCAGACGGCGAAGGCGGCGCCGGGCTGCCTGCTCGCTGGGCCTCTGACGCCCCAGTGCGAGATGCACGAGGCCGAGAGTTGCCCGCGTTGCCAGCCGCACTGGTAGAGGGAAGGGACCCAGCCGCGCGGGCTGCAGCCTCAGTAGATCCCGGTACTTTGGTTCGAGGCTGGAAACGGCAGCAGCAAAGAGCACCCGATATCCGGGCTTGAGCATCGGATGCAACGGGGGATTCCGGATGAAATCCACGGTCTCCTTGACGCTCTCATCAAAACGTAAGTCCCCGGCGTCGAACCAGCCGTCCAGCTGCTTTTTCATCTCTGCCTCACTGACCGGGGGCGCGTCGGCTCCCATCAGCAGGCCGGCCTGGGCCCACTCCCGAACGTAAGCGTCCGGGCCTCCGGGGACCGGACCGCCCCAGATTTTGTGGGTCTCCAGGAAGGCGTCGGTGAAGGCGATATGAACCCAGCGCAGGAGTTCAGGATCGTTCGCATAGTAGGTCCGGACTTGGCCGTGTCCGTCAATATATTCGCCGCGAACCTGCTCATGAAGCCTGAGCACCCAATCTGATGCTTCCCGGGCCGCTGCGGTTGAACCGTAGGTGACGGTCATGATCCAGCGGATGGTGTGGGCAAGCCTCCCCAGGGGGTCCTCACGGTAGTGGGAGTGTTCGCGGACGCCGGATAATACGCCGGGATGGAGCGTTTGCATCAGCAGGGCACGGATGCCGGCCACGATGGTGCTCATGGATCCGTGCACTGTCCAGACCGCGGAGTCAGGGCTGAAGTAGCCGGGGTCATTTCCCTCGGCCAGCCGTGGCACCCACTCGGGAAGTGATACCGGGTTGCCGTTCAGAGTCCGTCTGATTTCGGCCTGCCACTCCTTCAGGATGTTACGCATGCTCTATTCTCACTCAATCAATTATTCTGAGTGGGATTCGCAAGATAACCTCAGGAGTTCCGCAATGTTCTCTAAGCTTGAGCGGATTTTGGCCCGTCAGGGTTCACAGGCTCTATGCCCTGTGGTCCCATTGGTTAGTAAGTCCGCAGGGTTTGGGGATCGCGGACCGAGTCTTTTGGGAGTCCTTGAGTGGGAAATCACGCTGCAGCAACCGGGCCTGGCAGCCGGTCCGACGGCCCTTGCGCCCTTGCTGTCCGCATTTTGGGAGCCACCGTTACCGTCGCCCTGGCGGGCTGGGCCTTCGGCGTCCAGGGTCCCGGAAGCCAGGTGCAAACGGTCTCGACGGCGCCGCTCGTATCAGCGGGATCAGGCGTCACTTCGAGCGCGGCGGGTTCAGCCGGGGGAGAAGACATACATGCTCCCGTCGGTTTTACCGCAGATCCTGCCGCCCTTGTTTCCTATAGCCGCTCCATTGTCAGGACAACTTCCAAAGACGGCAAGCATGAACTGAACGTTGCTATCCAGGATATGAAGCGCCCTCCCGCCGGTTCCCTCATGGCTCCGTTGGAAGTTTTGGTACCCAGCTCACCCTTTGGTCTCCGCACCAGCCCCCTTACAGGTATGGCGGGCGAATTCCATTGGGGGCAGGATTTTGCTGCCCCCTGCGGCACCCGCGTCTATTCTGCCGACGCCGGCGTGGTCCGGGCCGTGGGCTGGCACCTTTGGGGTGGAGGCAACCGGGTGGAGATCGATCACGGCAATGGCCTGATCACCACCTACAACCACCTTGAGGCAATCGCGGTCAAAAAAGGGGAGTCGGTCCAGGTCGGTGAAGTCATTGCGCGCGTGGGAACTACGGGTTCCTCCACGGGCTGCCACCTCCACTTTGAGACCATCCTCAACGGAAAGCATGCCAATCCGGCCGATTGGAAGCTTTTGCCCACCAAGCAGGTGGACGAACTCGGCTTCCTTGATATGGCCAGTTATGCACCAGGACAGAAGCGTCCCGAAGGCGCCGAGACTCCGCAGTGGGCGATTCCCATAGCGGCGGATGGCGCACACCAAGTTGATGGTGGACACGACCATTCTGATCCCGGTGCTGACGACGGTACATCCGGCCAGGAGCCCAGCTCGCCTTCACCAAGTCCTTCCACTCCTGTAGAGCCCACTCCCACGCCGACGACCCCCGTTCCTACGCCGACTCCCACGCCGACGACGCCCGTTCCTACGCCGACTCCCACGCCGACGACTCCAACACCGACTCCGACTCCAACTCCGACTCCGACGACTTCAACTCCGACTCCCACGCCGACGCCGACGCTGACGCTGACACCGACCGAGTCCACGTCGTCGGCTGCGACTGCCGAGCCGACTCCGACGCCCACGGCCAGCGGGGCGGCAGGGCCGGGCACCACCACGGCGCCGGGGCCTTCACCGACGCTGGATCCGCCTGCCTTGGAGTTCGTCCAACCGACTGTGACCCTGAAACCAGAAGCCATCCCTACCTCATAGTGGATGAAGGAATGTCTGATCCTACGGAGGCCGATTAATCAGGATTATTCAACATGCCAGCCGGAGTTTGCACATTGTTTGCCTTAAGTCTGGTTGGATAAAGATTACTGAGAGGGACACTGGAAGCGCCGCTTCCAACCAACCACGAAGGCAGTAATGGAGCACATCGAGGCCGAACACCCCCGGCCGCGTCATTTTCTACTCCACCTGAGCGACCCCCACCTGATGGGAGGTCCCCAACCCCTTTACGGCGCCATCGACAGCGAATCCCGCCTGGCCCAACTCTTCCAGGAAGTACAGGCCTCGGGGGTGCGCCCTGAAGCGGTCATATTCACCGGAGACCTCGCGGATAAGGGCGAGCCGGAGGCCTATGCCAAGCTTCGGGCCATCGTTGACCCGGCCTGCGAGGCCATGGGCGCACGGGTCATCTGGGCCATGGGAAATCACGACAACCGGGCACACTTTCGAACCGGCCTGCTGGATCAGCCTGCAGATGATTCCCCGATAGACCGCAGTTACTACATCAACGGGCTCCGCGTGATCACCCTTGACACGTCCGTGCCGGGCTTCCACCACGGCGAACTCAGTCCCGCTCAGCTCGAGTGGCTTGCCGACCAGCTGGAAACGCCAGCCCCGGACGGCACCATATTGGCCTTGCATCATCCGCCGGTCCCGTCCGTGCTGGACCTGGCGGTGCTGGTGGAACTGCGCAACCAGGCGTCCTTGGCAGCCGTTCTGCGTGGCTCGGATGTGCGCACCATTTTGGCCGGCCACCTGCACTATTCCACTACCGCCAGCTTCGCCGGGATTCCCGTGTCCGTCGCCTCAGCGACGTGTTACACCCAGGACCTGAACGTTCCCGTTGGCGGTTCGCGTGGCAGGGACGGCGGGCAGGCATTCAACCTGGTCCATGTCTACGAACACACCATCGTTCACTCCGTGGTTCCGCTGGGCCAGACCCCCACTGTTGGCGAATTCGTCAGCGCAGAGGACACCCAGAAGCGGCTGGCTGCCGCCGGAATTGTGATCCCTGAACGGGCAAAGACCCAGGGCGTTGCGAAGCCCAGGGTCGTCAGCAGCCCCTGACTTTATTCGGCTTGGATCACTTCTCCCAGGGTGCCTTGATGGGGAAGTAGTTCTCCAGGAAATCCGTCACAAGGTCGGCCCGCTCATCCGCGGGGACCTCTGGGAAGCTGCCGTCGTTGAGGCAGAAAAAATCCATGTTCCGCTTGGCCAACAGCTTGGGGAGATAGTTCAGCCCGGCCCGGACTGTGGTGTCGATGTAGCGGACCTTCGCGGCTGTCTGCGTCGTGGCCCTGCCGGTCAACAGCGCGTAGTAGTGGTAGAAGGAGTTGGTCACCGAGATATTGTCGGCCGCCCGGAAAACGCTGGCCGCCGTCTTGGTGAACTCGTCAGGGAATTCCTTCTCCATCCGGGCCACCACGCTGCGCCGTAGAGGGGCTGCGGCGTGTTCCAGGTGCCTGGTGGTGATCCGGCCGAAGCGGTTCCACAGGAGTTTCCGGTTGACCCGGGCCGCGTTCTCGAACCCGCTGCGCTCGGCGTCGTTATCTCCAAGGCCGATGCGGGTCTCTGCCTCGATGAACTTGGTGATTCCCCCCGGCGTGAAGAACATGTCCGGTGCCACTGACCGGCCGAAGAACATGTCGTCATTGGAGTAGAGGAAGTGCTCGGACAGGCCTTCGATGTGGTGCAGCTGGCACTCGACTGCCTGGGAGTTGTGCGTGGGCAGCACGGATGGGTCAGCAAAAAATTCTTCGCTGCGCACGATCGTGACAGTCGGGTGGTCTGCCAACCAGGCAGGTGCCGGGGAGTCGGTAGCGATAAAAATCCGGCGCACCCAGGGCGCAAACATGTAGACGGAGCGGAGAGCGTACTTCAGCTCGTCGATCTGCCTGAACCGCGCCTCGTGGTCGTCGCCCTCGCCCAACACGGCTCCAGCCATCCGGGCACGTCGGGCTGCGATGTACTCGGGGGAGTTGCCGTCCACCCAGGAGAAGACCATATCGATATCAAAACTGATGTCGCTTGCATGGTCCGCAAACATGTTTTCGATAGTCGGCCAGGTGTGGCCATAACGCTCCACTGTTCCACGGACCGCATCCTGGGCGAGCAGTGTACGCCTGGTCAGGGAGTTCTCGATTGGCAGGATGAGCTGGTTGCCTTCAAAGCTCCATAGTTCCAGCTGAACGCCCGCCGAGGCGCCGAATTCGAAGCCGCCCTCAGGTTCAACGCGTGGACGGTAGAGGCGGAAGATCCTCGCCTGACGGTTGGTGGACAACTCTCCATCGGCAACCAGCACCGACGACTTTTTCTTGGCGTCCACTGTCATTGAATAGAAAGGCTCATCCAGGCAGGCTTCGACGAGCGCGGAACGGAGTGTCTTGCGGTCCTTCCAATCCAGGGCGATCACCGGCCGGTCATTATTGCCCCGGACCAGCAGGTAGTCCAGACCGGCAGAGGCCAGCACATTGCGCAGGAAAAGAAGATCCTCGACCATGGCCTGATACGGCGTTCGATTGGAGTTGATGAGGGCATAACGGCCCCTGTGCCTGATGATGTCGGGGCGGTTCTTGAGGCGGGCTACAGCAGCGGGCGACGTTATTTCCGGATGGCTCCGGACGTCGTCGGATGGCTGGCTGCCGTAATAGATCTCATCCTGGACCAGTGCGTCTGTAATGGCGATTCTCCGAGCTGTTTAATACGAGGGGTTCTACCTGCATAATAACGGAGAATAAAAAACGCGAGTCAAACATCGGTTGGGCTGCATGTACGGGTTCAGGATGTCAGTGCGTCCCGCCAGCCGCGGAGGAAAGCACCCCCGGCGTCGTCGTGGATGACTGTGTTGTCCAGCCCCAGGTCCTCCGCTGTGAGGATGTCGTACGGCTTCTCGGGTATGCCATCCGCCGGACGGACGTCCACATGCTTCACCGCGTGGTCATTGTGGTGGAGCCAGTCAGCCATGGCGTAGTCGGTGCGGGAATCTCCTACCGTGCGCCATGCCTGAGGGGTGATGCCCTGGGCCGCCAACAGCTCAACAGCCCGGCTGGCACCAAGATCCTTACCCAGCCGGATGGACTCGATATCCGTGGAGATGATGGTGGGATCCACGCGGTAGTCCACCTGATCGTCCGAATCCGGTTCATGGTGGTCCAGCCGAACAACACCCAGACCGTGCCTGACCATGAGCTCCATGGCATCAGCGTCGAAGAGTTTCTGTTCATCGAGGTAATCGGCACTCGGCACGTCTATGTGCTGTTCCACCGACACCATTGCCCGCTTGGTCTCATCGAAGAACATATGCCTCGCGTAGTCCTCCGCCACGAGCCGGCGGACGTCATCACCGTACGCCTGGGGAACGGCCAACTCCCGGTCCACGTGGACGGGGCCAGGGCCATCTGCGGTATAGCTGAACCAGACGGCGCCCTTCTCGCAGATGGCATGGATGATGGTCCCGGCGGGGATCCCGGCAGCGATCATGGGAACCATGACCTGTTCACGGATGAAGGCGTCCGAGCGGCCCGTGTTGAAAACGACCGGAATTCCAGCGGTGGCCAGTGCTACCAGGTCCTCAATAATCTCTGCCTTGACGTTGCGGGTGACGGGACTTGCCACTGGCCCGTCGACGTCGAGCAGCAGGGCCAACGGAGGAGTCGACGGCGGGGCGGCGGCCACGGGAGTTTCGGGTGCAGTCATGCCCCCATTGTGTCAGCAGGCCTCACCGGATGCGTTGGGCGCGGGGAACGTTGCACTCCATGACAAATGGTCACTGTTTGGCTACAACCTGTTCGCGGCGAGGGTCACTCATTCCGTTGGGGCTGCTTCTTCCATAGGCTTGCAGAGTGATATTCAAAGCTGTGGGCGAGGGACGCCCGTACCCCGACCATGGTTACAACACGCCCAAAGCCTGGGCTGCTCTTCCTCCGCGGCCTGTCCGTCTCGACGAGCTGGTGACCACCAAGCGGACCCTGGATCTTGAAGCCCTGCTGGCAGAGGATTCAACGTTTTTCGGCGACCTTTTTCCCCATGTTGTGGAGTACCGGGGAGTGCTGTACTTGGAGGACGGGCTGCACCGGGCAGTCCGCACCGCACTTCATCAGCGGAACGCCATTCACGCCCGCGTGCTGGTGTTAGATGGCTAAGAAACCGCGCGATCCGTTTCTACTCCACGGGCACCACGTGGTGACAGGCCCAGAGTTGCGGGCCACGCTAATTGAACATGACGAGCGCCAATTCATGCCCATCAGGGTGCGCCGCAGGATTATTCACGGCGTGGTCCTGGTGCTGCTTCTGGCCTTGATTGCGAGCGGAGTGGTGGTGGCCCTGGCAATCTGGAACGGCCAGGTCACCATTGCGACGGCTGAGCCCAGCAAGGAACCTGTGACGCTGTGCCCCACGGCCATCCACGACTACACGCCGAATGACAAAGTGAATTTAAATGTCTTCAACGGCACCAGCCGGGCGGGGCTTGCCAGGACCGTGGCGGACGAGTTCCTCGCCCGGAAGTTCGCCGTCGGAAATGTGGGGAACCAGGAAACCGGGTTCCGGGGGGTGGCTGCTGTGATTTCGGGATCCGCCGGCCAGTCTGCCGCCTTCACTGTCCAGCGGAATGTGCCGGGCTCCGACTACTTTCAGGACAACCGGACGGACGCAAGCGTGGACGTGATCCTGACCAACGACTACCAGGCACTCACTCCACCGGAACTTGTTGACCAGACACCCGGGAAGCTCAGCTGTCCGCGTGAAACCCGGCGCATTGTGGACGATGCTAAGTGGCCGGTTGTGCCGCCGGCCGGGTGACCCGGACAGGCAGGCTCCCGCCGTCGTCGAACCTGGCGCCGGCACCTAACTGAATGAACCGTACGGTCCGCTCGACGGCAGCCGCTGCTCCGTCCCCGCGTGCGGCGCTGGAGGACAGGGTGCCATGAATCAGTTGCGACAGCTGGATGACGTCGGCGGCGGGCAGGTAACCCTGGGCCATGGCCTCCCGCAGGATGTCCTGCAGAAGTACGCTCAGTTCTCCGACATGATCCGCCAGCCTCGCGAACGAGGCCGGAGAAAGCACCGCGCCCATTGCAGGGCCAGGCGGGAGGTGGCGGCGGCTGAGGTCCTCCACTTGCGCCCGAACGTAGAGAGCCAGCTGCTCCACAGGGTTGTCCAAGGACTGAAGTGATTCGCGGAGCCCGATGAGGAACCGTTCTGTTTCATCCAGGGCGTAGGAGATCAGCAGTTCTTCGATGTCCGCGTAGTAGTTGTAGACGGCGGTTCGGCCGACTCCTGCGTGGCGGGCGACGTCGGTCATGGTGAGACCGGGGAGCCCATGCGAAAACAGGAGCTCCCCGAAGGCGGTCAGGATACGTCGTTGGGTTTCGGCGCGTTGCGCGGCGTTTGTGGGCGCCGAAATCCTAGGCATACAGACACATTATTGTTATCTGTCAGCAAACTTCCCGACGGCGGAAGGAGCCGGACCGGTCATAGCCCCTTTTGCTCTCCGGCAATTGGGAGGACGATTAAAGGGCATCCATCATAAGGAGGTCAGTGATGTGCTACGGATACAACAAGGATTTCGGGCGTGACACCAGGAAGGATGCCTCACGGAAACCTGAAGAGCGCCTGCAACCTGAAGAGATGCCGGAACCTCGCGTTGAGGCAAAGGACTTCAAGTTCTGGGCCTTCCCCCGCCGCCATCGGGAGTTTTCCGCTCCTGAACCGGTAGTTGACCGCACACGCGAGAAGGTGTGACGGCCCCGGGAGGTCGAAGTGAAAAAGGAAGGCCCCGCATCGCGGGACCTTCCTTTTCAGTTCTTGCACTTTTCAGTTCCAGCTCAGACGGTGGCCATGACTAGATGGCGCAGCCGTCGGGGCCGCAGGCCACTCCGTCACTGCCGTCCGTGGCGCCGGATTTGTCACCGGCTGCGACCATAACGAGCGGGTGGGATTCCTGCCAGCCCTGCTCCAGAGCCTGGCTGAACGTTTCCACCGGCTGCGCACCGGAGAGGCCGAACTTACGGTCGATGACGAAGAAGGGGACTCCGCTGATACCCAGTGCGCGGGCTTCGGCGAAGTCATGCCGGACGTCGTCGGCGAACTTGTCTGTGGCGAACAGCCCTGCCACCTCATCCTCGTCCAGCCCTAGCTCCAGCGCGAGTGACGTGAGGTACTCCGTGCTGCCGATGTCCTTGCCTTGCTCGAAGTGTCCGCTGAGCAGACGCTCCTTTGCTGCATCCTGGACGCCATGGGCAGCGGCAAGATGGATGAGGCGGTGGGCCGTGAAGCTGTTGGCCACCACGATCTTGTCGAAGCGGAAGTCCAGTCCTTCACCTTTTGCCTGGGCGGCAACGTGATCAAACATCTGCGAGACCTGGGCGGCGGGCATGCCCTTGCGGGTGCTCAAATAGTCCAGTTCGGTGCCGTCATAGTGCTCCGGCAGGGAGGGATCCAGCTGGTAGCTGCGCCACTTCACCTCAATAGAGTCACGGTGGGGGAACTCGGCGAGGGCGGCTTCGAAGCGGCGTTTGCCGATGTAGCACCAGGGGCAGGCCACATCGGACCAGATCTCAATCTTCATGCTTGCCACAACCGCGGAGTCCCGGCGCTCATTCCCGTGATGGTCTATTGATTTGGTCACAGGGGCGGTTTCCCGGGCGCTCAGGCGGGAAGCGGCCGCTCCGAGTCCCATTCGCTACGCTGAGGAGGCAAGAGGTGAGCACAGGTGCTTTGTAACAATGCCTGGCACTGCCCCACAAACATTCCGCCAGGAGAATTTTCCGTTGACTACAAGCCGTGCAACCACGTCGGAGACGCGTCGCCTGGCCGCGTTGTTCACCGGTCTCTTTCTGCTGCAGCTGGGCTCGGCTGTCACGGCCGTGGCTCTTCCGGTGTTCGTCGTCGACCGCTACGGGCTAGGCGTTGAGCTTGGCATTACCCTGGCGCTCCGGCTCATACCAGCCGTCGTAGCGGGTGGGGCGGCGGCGTGGGCGATGGACCGCTTTGACGCCCGATTCATTGCCGTCGTTTCCACCGTCGTGACGGGCGGCACGATAGCAATGATTCCGTTCACCCAGTCGATGGTGGAGCTCAACGTCCTCTCCGTGATCGGAGGATTCACAGGCCTGTTCGCGACGCCCGCACTGATGAAAATGCGCTCCACCATCATCAGTCCCGGGAACGCTGTTCGTGCCAACGGCCTGATCGTTTCGGCAGAGCGCCTGCCTCTGATCGTTGGTCCGGCGTTGTCTGCCGGTGTCCTGGTGCTCTGGAATGTTGATCTCCTCCTCTTCGCAGAGGCAGCCACGACGGTGCTTGCAGGCATCATCATCCTGACACTGCCGAAGACCGAACCTGAACGGGATTCAGGACAGGAACCAATCAGCTTCCTGGCGATAATCAACGTCAGGCTTCTTTGGGGAATGGCAGGGAACGAGCGGAGAACGCAGGCGTACCTGGTGACGGGCCTTTTCTATACTGCAGCCATGGCGGCCGGGCGCGTTTTCCTCGTTGCTTTCGCCGCGTCGTACGGAATAAACGAATCCCTGTTGGCGTGGTTCCTGGCCAGCATGGCGTTTGGTGCTGTCGTGGGAGGACTCGTCGGATCCAGGTTCTCAGTGAAAATCCTCGGTCCGATCTATCTGATTGGGAATCTCGCTGAGGGGGTCATCTGGATCTCGCTTGGGTTGGCGCCTCCGTTCCTGCTGGTTTGCGTGCTACTGGCCATTGGTGGTGTCCTCGAATCCGTGGCGACGACGGCCTTCTTCGCCGATATCCAACTCCGCATGAAGCCGGGCGCCATTGGACGTTTCTTCGCCATTTTTGTGCCGATGACAGCTGCCACTGGCGTCCTCGGTTCTCTGGTTGGCGGCCTCGCGGCGTCCGCCGGGACTCTTTGGGTCGGAGCGGCCGTTGTCGGCCTGCTGGTCGCAGTCCCACTGATCCCCTATGCGAAGACGTATTGGAGGCGCGAAGCCTCCGAGGAGGGGAGTGGCGAGCACTTACCGCATATACGCACGTCGGGAGAATATACCGCTTAAGTGTGATGTGACTTGGTCACAGGGCTGGTTTCCCGGAACGCTCAGGCGAGAAGCCGCCGTTCCATCACGAAGTCCGGATGCACCTAGCACTTGCTGAGCTCAGCGGACGGCAGGAGGCTTAGCGCCGAGGCAACTTCCGGATCCTGGGCAGGCCGGGCGACGAGCATGCTGTAGCCGCGAAGTTCGCCGCTAGCTTCGACCACCAGGATGGTGATCTCCGGGTCCGCCGTGTAAGCGCGAAAGTGCTTCTCGCTGAGGGTGCTCGCCAAGTGCGCGGCAATGTCCGCGGCGGAAGAACCCGGCGGGCACGCCAGCGGAAAGGTAACGCCGGCCAGCTCTGCCAGCGGGCCGGCGTCGTCCTCTGTTGCTTTTCGAATGATGTGCGCCATATCAAAAACTCTGGCCCTGGAAGCCCCCGGGCTTAGTCCCGCAGTCAGTCCTTGGTGCTGAAGGCGGCGTCGAAGGAGGTGCTCGACGCCGGGAAGTCGAACTTCTTGAGGGCGGCGAGGGCTTCGGGGGCGCCGTGGAGGCGGTCCATGCCTGCGTCCTCCCATTCCACTGAGATGGGCCCGTTGTAGCCGATGGCGGCCAGGGCCCGGAAGGAGGATTCCCAGGGGACGTCGCCCCGGCCCGCGGAGACGAAATCCCAGCCGCGGCGCGGGTCGCCCCAGGGCAGGTGCGATCCCATGACGGTGTTCCGGCCGGTGAACCGGAGCTTGGTGTCCTTGCAGTCCACATGGTAGATCCGGTCCTTGAAGTCCCAGATGAAGGAGACCGGATCGATGCCCTGCCACATGAAGTGGGACGGGTCCCAGTTCAGGCCAAACGCTTCGCGGCGGCCGATGGCTTCAAGTGTCCTCACGGTGGTCCAGTAGTCGTAGGCGATTTCAGAGGGGTGGACTTCATGGGCGAACCTGACGCCGCACTCGTCGAAGACATCAAGGATCGGGTTCCAGCGGTCGGCGAAGTCCTGGTACCCGGCCTCGATCACCTTTTCCGGGACGGGCGGGAACATCGCCACGTACTGCCAGATGGAGGAGCCGGTGAACCCGACGACGGTTTTCACCCCGAGGGCCTGGGCCAGCCGTGCGGTGTGCTTCATTTCCTCGGCGGACCGTTGACGGACTCCTTCGGGTTCCCCGTCTCCCCAGACCCTGGCTCCGACGATGGCCTCGTGGCGGAAATCGATGGGGTCATCGCATACGGCCTGGCCCTTGAGATGGTTGGAGATGGCCCAGACCTTCAGGTTGTACTTTTCCAGGACGGCGAGCTTGGACTCGACGTAGCCGGGCTCATCCCAACGCCAGGCATCCAGGTGGTCTCCCGAAACGGCGATTTCCAGGCCGTCGTAGCCCCAGCCGGACGCCAGTTTCGCGACCTCTTCAAACGGAAGATCGGCCCACTGGCCGGTAAACAGAGTGTACGGGCGGGGCATGTCAGGCTCCTTCAAGGCTGGTGTGGCCGGCCGGGGGTGAGGTCAGTTGAATGATTGAACTTTTGGCGGCGGAGCTTTCTTCAATGGCGCTGAGGACGCGTTGCACGGCGAGGCCTTCCTCGAACGACGGCGACGGCTCGCTTCCGCTGCCGATCGCAAGGAGAAAATCGCGGATCTGGTGCGTAAAGGAATGCTCCCAGCCGATCACGTGACCCTGCGGCCACCAGGCTTCAAGATAAGGATGCTCGGGTTCGTTGACCAGGATTCTCCGGAAGCCCTGCTCCCGGACGGGCACCGTGGAATCCAAAAAGCCGAGTTCATTGAGGGATTCAAGATCGAACAGCAGGGCACCCTTCTCTCCGTAGATTTCAAGCTTCAGAGAGTTCTTCTGGCCGGTAGCCACCCGGGAAACCTCCACTGACGCGATTGCTCCTGAGGCGAGGTTCAGCGTGGCCCAGGCGGCGTCGTCGACCGTCACTTCTTCCAAACCGTTTGCCCCCGGGCGCCTCGGGGTGAAGGTGTGGGTGCGGCCGGAGACTTCAGTGACCTGGTCGCCGAGGAGGAACAGCACCTGGTCGATGGCATGCGAGGCGATATCGCCCAAAGCCCCCGATCCCGCTTTGTCCTTCCGGAGCCGCCACGTCATGGGCGCCTCCGGATCCGCCAGCCAGTCCTGCAGGTACGACGCCCGGACATGCCGGATGTTTCCCAGCCTGCCCTCGGCAATCAACTCCCGGGCCAGCGCTAGAGCCGGGACTCGCCGGTAGTTGAAGCCGATCATCGACTGCACACCCCGGGCACGGGCTGCCTGGGCTGCTTCCGTCATGGCCTGGGCCTCGCCGAGAGTGTTGGCGAGGGGTTTTTCGACGAGAACGTGCTTGCCGGCCTCAAGGGCTGCGACCGCAATCTCCGCGTGCATCCAGCCCGGCGCGCAGATATCGACGATGTCGACGTCATCCCGGTCCAGAACGGCACGCCAGTCGGTTTCCCATCCCGCCCACCCGTATGTGGCAGCCGCCGCAGCGACGCCCTCGGCATCCCGGCCCACCAGCACCCTGCGCTCGAAGCCGGGGACGTCAAAGTAGCTGGCGACATTCCGCCAGGCGTTCGAGTGGGCTTTGCCCATAAACGCGTAGCCGATCATTGCCACCCCCAGAGTTTTGGGTTCCGGGCGCGTGCCGCCGTGCGAATTGTCGGGGTGGAGTTCCTGTGAAGTCATGGTGTGCCTTCCGAGAGGGTGGAGGCTTCCGGTGCCCAATCCTCTGGGAGGGCAGGGGATGCCTGGGCGGAGCTTTCGACGTCGACGAAGGAACCTGCTTCCATCGACTCGGTGATCGAGACCATGGTGTCAAGGACGTGGTAAGCCAGATCGCCGGTTGCCCGGTGCTGGACGCCGGCCCGGAGTGACCGGGCCATGTCCAGGACACCCATACCGCGGCCACTGGCAGGTCCGGTGGCAGGAACAGTTGTCCAGTCATCATTCCCTGGCTTCCAGATCCGGACATCGCCGTCGAAATTGTTCGGGTCAGGCAGCGAGATTGTGGCCTCGGTACCGGTGATCTCCACGAAACCCATGCGCACTCGCGGGGATTCGAAGCTGAAGACACTGTGCGAGGATGCGCCATTCGCAAACTGTGCCATGGCCGAAACGTGGGTTGGCACCTCAACGGTGAACTCCTCGCCAGCCTTGGGCCCCGAGCCGATGACCCGGACGTCCTTGGCCTTGGAGCCGACCGCGGCCACTTTCCGGATGGACCCGAACGCCTGGATCAGCGTGGTGAGGTAGTAGGGGCCCATATCGAACAGGGGGCCCGCACCGTGCTGGAAGAGGAACGCGGGGTTGGGGTGCCAGGACTCCGGGCCGGGGGTCTGGAACGTGGTCATGGCTGTAAGCGGCACGCCGATATCGCCCCGTTCTATAAGCCGGAGCGCAGTCTGGAGCCCGGCGCCCAGGAACGTATCCGGCGCGCAGCCGAGCCGGATCCCGGCGGCGTCGGCCGCTTTGAGCAGCCCGAGCCCGGATTCGCGGTCCAGTGAAAAGGGCTTCTCCGTCCACACGTGCTTCCCCGCCCGCACCGCAGCCGTCGCCACTTCCACGTGCGCGGCCGGGATAGTCAGGTTCACGATGATCTCGACGTCGGGATGGTTCAGCGCCGCCTCAACCCCGCCCCATTCGGGGATGCCGTATTCCTTCGCGCGTGCCTGCGCGGCTTCTTCGAAGAGGTCAGCAATGACGTGGACTTTCAGGTCCGGGAAAACAGTAAGGTTGTCCAGGTAGGCCTTGCTGATGTTGCCGGCGCCAATGACCGCTACGCCGACAGGGCCCCTACCGACGGGCCCGCTTCCGGTTACCGGAGTCTGCACCGCGCTCATGCCCGCACCTGCCCGGTTGCAGCCTGCTGGAGGTACGCCAGGCTCTGGGCAATGCCGTCGAAAATGTCACCGGCATAGTCGTCGAACTCAACGACGCCCACCTCAAGGGACTTTGCTGCAGCAATGATGTCCAGGACGGGAACCTTGCCCTGGCCTGCCGGCAGCTGCGCTTTTGTGTCAGAGGTAAGTGGGCCGTCCTTGATGTGGATGAGCCGCACACGGTCACCCAGCCTGCCCAGGAGCTCAACGGGATCCTGGCCGCCCACGGCTACCCAGTAGGTGTCTACTTCCAGGACCACTTGAGGGTCCAGCAGACCGGCAAAGTATTCAAGCGCCGTTTGGCCGTCGATCACGGACTCCAGTTCCCAGGCATGGTTGTGGTAGCCGACGCGCAAGCCGTACTCTGCCGCTTTCCTGGCTGCGGCGTTCAGCTGCGCGGCCGTGGCCTGAATGTCCTCGGCCGATTGCCACTTTTCCGCCGTGATGCAGGGTTCGATTACGGTTTCCATGCCGAGCGCCCTTGCTGCTGCAAAGATCTCATCCTGGTCCTGGCTGAGGAGGGGCGCGTGACCGGAGGGGGCAGTGAGGCGGTTTTCCTCCAGGGCAGCACCCAGTTCCTTCGCGGTGGCAACGAAGTTGTAGGGCTCCACTTGGGCGAACCCGATTTGAGCCACCTTGGCGATGGTGCCGGGGAGGTCCTCTTGTATCGCGTTTCGCAGGGTGTAGAGCTGGATCGAATACGACATTGGATTCCTTTGCGGGGAGTGGGCGTTACCTAAAAAGTGAATCAGGATTGCTGGCTGCGGGCGAGGGACGGCGAAGCCGCCGTTCTACCTCTGCGTCATCGCTTGGGGCGAAGACTGCGGCCGAATCTGATATTCCGCTGGTGATCCGGCTCAAATCCAAACTAGGGGGACTTTCGTCGAAGGTCAAGCAAAAGTTAGAAGTGTATTGGCGGGCTTTGATCGGCATGACAGTTGGAAGTCCGCTGTGCTATCACTTAGCTATGATGCCCACGCGTGGAAACGATGCGACCGTCCCCGATATTGGCGGAAGCTTTGGGCGTGCCGGCGATCTTTTCCAGCTCCTGCGCGATGGCAAGCCGCGGACCCGGGCGGAGCTGGCGCTGACCACTGGCCTGGCGCGCTCCACTATTGCATCCCGTATTGATGCCTTGATGCTGTCCGGACTGGTGGGGCCCGCAGGGGAGGCAAGTTCCAGCGGCGGCAGGCCACCGTCGCGCTTTGCCTTCAACCCGTCTGCTCGCTCCATCCTGGCCGTCGATATCGGCGCCACCCACGTGATCGTTGCAGTGACCGACCTCGCCGGGACGATCCTTGCCGAACGCCGGCTGTCCCTGGAAGTCTCCGAGGGTCCGGAACTGGTTCTTGGCCGGGTTGTGGAGGAAGGCAAGCTCCTGTTGGCTGAGGCCGGTGCGGGGACCGCGGACCTGGCCGGCATCGGAATAGGCCTGCCAGGCCCCGTGGAACATGCCACGGGAAAGCCGGTCAAGCCGCCGATCATGCCAGGATGGGACGGGTTCGACGTCGTCCGTTACGTTCAGCGCTCGCTGGCAGTACCGGTTCTGGTGGACAACGACGTCAATATCATGGCCCTGGGGGAACGGAACGCTTACTGGCCTGAGGAGGAGAACTTTCTCTTCATCAAAGTTGCCACCGGCATTGGAGCGGGCATCATCAGCAGCGGAACCCTCCAGCGTGGAGCCGACGGAACAGCAGGCGACCTGGGCCACGTCCGTGTTCCACGGGGCGATGCCGTGCTGTGCCGCTGCGGAAACTACGGCTGCCTTGAGGCCCTCGCTTCCGGCCCCGCCGTTGCGTCGGAGCTGAGCGCCAATGGCCTGGCTGCCCAAAAAGGCAGGGATGTTCTTGAGCTCGTGAATCAAGGCAATCCCCAAGCCATTCAGGCCTTGCGCCAGGCCGGCCGGGATGTTGGCGACGTGCTGGCCACCGTGGTTAACCTGCTCAACCCCTCACTGATAGTCATTGGCGGGAGCCTGGGGCAGACCGGAGACCACCTGATGGCGGGTGTGCGCGAAGTGGTCTACCGGCGTTCGCTGCCGCTGGCCACCAGCCACTTACGGATCGCCTCCTCCAAGGCGGGAGACCAGGCGGCAGTGCTCGGTGCCAGCCAGATGGTTACGCAGCACGTGCTGTCTCCATCCGTCGTCGAGGCAACCCTTCAGGCCGCCGGCTAGACTCGCAGCCGCCCGGCTAGGCTGGCGGGCTCGATGCCGGCGTTTGCCGCCGGCGTGATAGCAATGGAAATGATGAATGCGATAACCCGTTCCCTGGCTCCGGCCCTATGAGGGCGTCACTCCTGCCAAAAGTACCTGTTCTGTCCAGGATGCCGCAGGGGTTGGTACTGCTTGCCTGCATTGGCCTGATCGCCCTCAACATGCGTGGCCCGTTTGTCGCCGCCGCACCCGTGGTGGGTGCGATGCAGCGGGAGTTGGGGTTCTCCGCCGTCGAACTCGGCCTGCTGACGGGGATCCCGGTGCTGTGCTTTTCGCTGGCCTCGCCGCTCGCATCGTTAGCCGCCCGGAGGTTTGGGGCGGAGTTCGCCATCACCTTGACCCTGCTGGGAGTCCTTACCGGCGTCGCCCTCCGCTCAGCAGGAAGCGGGGTTCTGGTGATGGCTGGCACGGCCATCATCGGCGTTGCCATCACCATCGGCAACATCGCCGTGCCGCTGATCATCCGCCGCGACTTTTCCCCCCGCCGCCAAAGTTCTGCGATGGGCATCTATACGGCGGCCCTCAATATTGGATCATTCCTCACGTCCGTTGTGACCGCCCCCATCGCCGAAGGAGTGGGCTGGAGGTTCGCGCTGGCGGCCACTGGGCTGTTCGCTGTGGCAGCGGTGGTCTTCTGGATCCTGGCTGTTGGTATCGGCGACGCCTTCCGTCCCCGCTTGGCTGACCCTGGTTTAAAGCTGCCGTCAACGGGACCCCCGGCGTCCCGTTGGATCACTGTCGGACTGACTCTTGGCTTTGCGGGCCAGGCCTTCTCCTACTATGGGGTGACAGCGTGGCTGCCAACGCTGCTGGCGGACGAGCTTGGGATGGCGCCGTCCGCGGCCGGTGCCGGCTCTTCCCTGTTCCAGATCCTCGCCATTGTGGGCGGACTGGGAGTCCCGCTCGCGGCCAGGATTGCCAGTACGACGACGGTGGCCGTCACCTTGGGATTGCTCTGGCTGGCTGTGCCCCTGGGTCTGCTGCTGGCCCCGGAACTGTGGTGGCTCTGGTGCTCCTTAGGAGGGGTTGCCCAGGGCGGGGGAATCACCATCATCTTCATAGCCATCATCCGGCTGGCACGCGATCAGGCTTCGGCAGGCAAGATGTCTGCCGTGGTCCAGGGCACAGGCTACTGTTTCGCCGCCGTGGCCCCCACCCTTCTGGGCTACGTGCATGGACTCAGCGGCTCGTGGACTGTGCCGCTCCTGATGATTCTCGGATCGGTATTGGCGTTCTTCCTTGGCACCACCCTTTCGGTCCGAAAGGCGCCGAAATAGCGTTCAGCCGGCCGGCGCCGTCGGGGTGCTTCCGTTGCTGGGCTGCCTCCCGACCATCGGGATGCCTGTTGCGAAGGGCGTGGCAGCCCAGCAGACGGAAAATCAGGCGGCGGAGAGTTCCTCTTCGCTCGCTTCTTCGCGGGCCTCCGTCAGGAAGCGGGCGTAGGCAGGCAGGGTCAGGAACGTGGGGAACTGGTCGCTGAGGGTAACTTCCTCAAAGATGTCACGGGCATCAGTGAACCGGTCGCCGTCAAACCGTTCAAGCTTGGCGAATTCCTCATCCAGCAGATCCTCCACCCACTGGCGGGTGATGATCTCGCCGTGGTCCGTGATGGCGTGGGCGTAGATCCATTGCCAGAGCTGGGAACGGGAAATTTCCGCCGTGGCCGCGTCCTCCATGAGGTTATGGATGGCCACCGCACCGTTGCCGCGGAGCCAGGACTCGATGTAGCGGATGCCCACTTCGATGTTGTTCCTGATGCCGGTTTCGGTGATGGTCCCTTCAGTGGCTGCCACGTTGATCAGCGCGCGGTCGTCCGGGATCACGTCCTCGCGGAGACGGTCCAGCTGGTTGCGGCGCTCGCCGAGTACGCCGTCGAACACTTCGCGGCACACCGGAACGAGGTCCGGGTGGGCTACCCAGGAACCGTCGAAGCCGTCGTTTGCTTCGCGGGTTTTGTCCGCGCGGACCTTCTCGAAGGCGTTGGCGTTTGCAACCTCGTCCTTGCGGTTGGGAACGGCGGCTGCCATTCCACCGATAGCCATAGCGCCGCGCTTGTGGCAGGCACGAACGAGCTGCTCGGTGTAGGCGCGCATGAAGGGTTGAGTCATGGTCACCTGGGAACGGTCCGGGAGGACGAAGCGCGGGCCGCGGGTACGGAAATTCTTGATGAGCGAGAAGATGTAGTCCCATCGGCCTGCGTTCAGGCCTGCGGCGTGATCGCGCAGTTCGTAGAGGATTTCCTCCATCTCGAAAGCTGCCGTGATGGTCTCGATGAGCACAGTGGCGCGGATGGTTCCCTGCGGGATGTCCAGGAAATCCTGCGCCAGAATGAAGATGTCATTCCAAAGCCTGGCTTCGAGCCGGTTTTCGATCTTGGGCAGGTAGAAGTAAGGACCTTTGCCTTGGGCCAGAAGCCGGCGGGCGTTGTGGAAGAAGTACAGCCCAAAGTCCACGATGCCGCCCGCGATAGGGACGCCGTCGATCAGCAGGTGCTTCTCGGGCAGGTGCCAGCCCCGGGGGCGGACAACGATCGTAGGCAGTTCCTCGGCAGGGCGGAGCTTGTACTCCTTGCCCTCCGGGCTCGTGAAATCGATACGGCGCTCCATCGCATCCGTCAGGTTCAGCTGGCCCTGGATGACGTTGCGCCACGTCGGTGTGGAGGAGTCCTCCATGTCCGCCAGCCACACCTTGGCTCCCGAGTTCAGGGCGTTAATGGTCATCTTCTTGTCCACCGGCCCTGTGATCTCCACGCGCCGGTCCTCCAGGCCCGGGGCCGGGGGAGCAACACGCCAGTTGGGATCGTTCCGGATCTCTTCGGTTTCCTTCAGAAACCGTGGGTCCTGCCCCTTGGCGATCTGTCCCCGACGGTCGCGGCGCGCCTGCAGCAACTCCTGCCGCCGCTCCGCGGTGGCTCGATGCAATTTTGCGACGAAGGCCAATGCATCCGGAGTAAGAACCTCGTTCTGCCGGCAGATGGGCTGCGCCGTCAAAGTAATGCCATTGATGCTGAAACTGTCAGTGAAGGTGTTCATTTCTGTCTCCTTAAAGACGAAAGGGAAGTTCGACGGCGGTATAGCTGGCGTGCAGTGGGGGCCGAAAAGGGTGATCCTCCCCGTGCTATTCCCCATGCCCCGCCATGGCCTCGCAAGCTCGGCCCGGCAGGGGCATGGGGCCCCTTTTACGCACGCTTCCGGATCACCCGTTCCGGCCGAAGGTGAGCCGACCGCCTAGGCATGGGCCGTCGTCGCACCTTTAAGCCAGCGACTGCCATCAGCTCGCCGTCGGAAGTGGGTTTTAGTGGAACTGGCCCTCTTCGGTCGATCCGACCAGGGCGAGGGTGGATGCGTTCGGGTTGAGCGCAGTGGCGATGTCGTCGAAGTAGCCGGTGCCGACTTCACGCTGGTGCTTGGTTGCGGTGTAGCCGCGGGATTCGGAGGCGAATTCCTTTTCCTGGAGTTCGACGTAGGCGCTCATACCTTCGCGGGCGTAGCCGTGAGCGAGGTCGAACATTGAGTAGTTCAGGGCGTGGAAGCCGGCCAGGGTGATGAACTGGAACGTGAAGCCCATGGCGCCGAGTTCACGCTGGAACTTGGCGATGGTGGCGTCGTCCAGGTGCTTGCGCCAGTTGAACGACGGCGAGCAGTTGTAGGAGAGCATCTGGTCCGGGAACTCGGCCTTGACGGCCTCGGCGAACTTGCGGGCGAGTTCAAGGTCCGGCGTGCCGGTCTCCATCCAGATGAGGTCGGAGTACGGGGCGTACGCCTTGGCGCGGGCGATGCAGGGTTCGATGCCGTTGCGGACCTTGTAGAAGCCCTCCGGGGTGCGGACCGGCTGGCCGCCTTCGCGGAGAATGAATTCCTGGTCGCGCTCGTCGACGTCGGAGGTGATCAGGGTGGCTGCCTCGGCGTCGGTTCGGGCGATGACGACGCTGGGGGTTCCGGCGACGTCGGCCGCAAGGCGGGCAGCGTTCAGGGTGCGGACGTGCTGCTGGGTGGGGATCAGAACTTTGCCGCCGAGGTGGCCGCATTTCTTCTCCGAGGCGAGCTGGTCTTCCCAGTGCACACCTGAGGCGCCGGCCTGGATCATGGATTTCATGAGCTCGTAGGCGTTCAGCGGCCCGCCGAAGCCGGCCTCGGCGTCGGCGACGATCGGGACCATCCAGTCCTCAACGGTCTGGATGCCTTCGGAGAATTCGATCTGGTCAGCGCGGAGCAGGGCATTGTTGATGCGGCGAACCACTGTCGGGACGGAGTTGGCCGGGTACAGGGACTGGTCCGGGTAGGTGTGGCCCGAGTTGTTTGCATCAGCAGCAACCTGCCAGCCGGAGAGGTAGATGGCCCGAAGGCCAGCTTTGACCTGCTGGACAGCCTGGTTCCCGGTGAGGGCGCCCAGGGCATTGGTGTACTGGCCGGCCTTATGCTCCTCGGTGAGCTGCTTCCAGAGCTTTTCCGAACCGCGGCGGGCCAGGGTGTGCTCTTCGGAGACACGGCCGCGGAGGCGGACGACGTCGGAGGCCTTGTAATCCCGGGTCACACCTTCCCAGCGCGGGTTGGCGGCCCACTCGAGCTCCAGGGCGGCAGCCTGCTGCTCTGCGGTCTGCTGGGTGGGCTCAAATGCTGCAGTCATCTTTGTCTCCTTGGGTTATCCGGATTAATCCGGTTCAGCGCCGGAAGTGGTTCCCCAGCCGGCCCGTTCTGCTCCCTTGCAGTCCGGGCCGGCCTTTCCGGTGCGGTGCTTCTTTCCGTGATCCCTACTTTTCTGCACTTCCAAGTCGCTTACTAGGTGTAATTGCTGGAAAGAAATGCAGTTCTTGCCGTATTCTTCAGAAATGCCTACTCCAAGCTGGAACCGGAAAGCCACACCGCCGTCGTCGTCCGCTGCTTCAGGGGAACTGGACGTCATCAGCCTCGGGCGCCGCGTGCGCCACCTCCGTAAAGCGGCAGGCATGACGCTCGACGACGTCAGCGCCGCCGTCGGCACCGCCCCGAGCCAACTCAGCCTTATTGAGAACGGCAAACGAGAACCCAAACTCGGGCTGCTGCAGCAGCTCGCCGCGGCGTTCAATGTGGGCATCGAGCAACTGCTGGGCGCAGAGCCGCCCAACCGGCGGGCAGCCCTGGAGATCGAGCTGGAGCGCTACCAGCGAAGCCCCATTTATGAGTCCCTCAATCTGCCCAAAATCCGTATCAGTTCGCGGCTTCCGATGGACGTGCTGGAGTCAATGGTTGGCCTGCAGCAGGAACTGGAACGGAAGCTCAATGAGCAGATAGCGACGCCGGAAGAAGCCCGCCGCGCCAACGTTGAACTGCGTGCCATGATGCGTGAGCGGAACAACTATTTTCCGGAGTACGAGGCCGAGGCCCAGAAGGTGCTGGCGAATGTGGGGCACACAAGCGGCCCGCTGTCCCAGCACGTCATTGCCGACATCGCTGCGCACCTCGGATTCAGCCTGCATCATGTGGGCGATTTGCCTCATTCCACGCGTTCCGTGACGGACCTTAAGAACCGCCGAATTTACCTCACCCAGAACCAGCGGACGGATCACGATCCCCGCTCAGTCCTGCTCCAGGCGCTGGGACACTACGTGCTGGGACACCAGACGCCGTCCAACTACGGGGACTTCCTGATGCAGCGGGTGGCCACCAACTACTTTGCCGCGGCGCTGATGCTCCCTGAGCAGGCCACGGTTGAGTTCCTGCAGAAGGCCAAACAGGCCAAGGAAATTGCCGTCGAGGACATTAGGGACGCGTTCGCGGTTTCCTACGAAACGGCCGCACATCGTTTCACCAACCTCGCCACCGAGCACCTGGACATCCGGACGCATTTCCAGAAAACGCACCAGAGCGGGATCATCTACAAGGCCTACGAGAACGACGGCGTGACCTTCCCCCAGGATCACACTGGCGCCATTGAGGGCCAGCCGTCCTGCAAATACTGGACGTCGCGGGTGGTGTTCGACGTTCCGGACAAGTTCCGTGCGTACAACCAATACACCGACACTCCCGCCGGAACCTACTGGTGTACCGCCCGGACCGAGCGTTCCGCCAATGGGGAGTTTTCGCTCTCCGTGGGGGTGCCGTACGCCCACGTGAAATGGTTCCGGGGACGCGACACCACGGAGCGGTCCAAGTCGATGTGTCCGGACGAAAGCTGCTGCAAACGGCCGCCGGCGTCGCTGGCTTCAGAGTGGGCGGGCAACGCCTGGCCCTCGGCGCGCGCCCACTCCCACCTTTTGGCGGCCATGCCTCCCGGCGCCTTCCCCGGCGTCGACGAAACCGAGGTCTACAGCTTCCTGCAGGCACATTCGGGGAGCTAGCAGTATTAACCCATCCTCCCCACCCCCTTCCGGGACGCTCCCTCACGTTTCGCGGGTTTTTCTGGGACGCTCCCTCACGTTTCGCGGGTTTTTCTGGGACGCTCCCTCACGTTTCGCGGGTTTTTCTGGGACGCTCCCTCACGTTTCGCGGGTTTTTCTGGGACGCTCCCTCACGTTTCGCGGGTTTTTGATTCCCTGGCTCGTTTTGGTTGCGAAAGGTGAGGGAGCGCCGGCGTTTTGGTTGCGAAAGGTGAGGGAGCGTCGACACCAAAATGACAGCAAACCGTGACCCTGCCGGCATCGTTCTCTGAGGTTCGAACTGCTTGACTGAAAACCAAGGTGTCTGAGGGGGCAGCAGTGAAGAATTTTCGAGCGCAGATTGTCGCTGTTAGTGCAGCGGTGGCACTTACCGCGTGTTCGACGTCGTCGTCGGCTCCTGAGCTGTTGAAAGCCGACGGCGTCTCGCGCGTCTCCGTGGAGCGCGGTGACTATGAAACCCACGTGCGGCAATACCGCGACTCAGCACTGAAGCTCGGATCGGCTCTCCTGGACGACGGCGGGGAGGGCGGTAATGGCAACGTCATCTCTTCTCCGGGCAGCCTGCTGATCGCACTGGCCATGCTGCGAGCAGGCGCGTCCGGGGCGACAACAGCCGAACTTGACCACGTCTTGGGGCTTCCCGCTGATGGGAGGGACGAGGGCATGAATGCCCTGCTCGATTCGTTGCAGAAGTTCGAAGGCGATCCCGGGTCCGTGGATGAGGCAAACCCGCCCCGGACTCCTGTCATGCACGTTGCCAACGGGCTGTTCGTTGATAAGGAAGTGTCCACCGGCCCCGACTACCTCAAGACGCTGGGGTCGCATTACGGCACGGGTGTCTACCCCGTGGATTTTAGTGACGAGGGGGTCATGGCCCCCGCCTTGGATGCCTGGGTGAATAAGAACACCGGCGGGCGTATAAAAAAAGCGCCTGCCGCATATGATCCGGAGAATACGTTCAGCTTGCTGAATGCGCTCTATTTCGCCTCGGCCTGGGAAACGCCGTTTGATTCCAACGGAACGGCTGACTCACCATTTACTAAGGCTGACGGTGAAGAGATCGTGGTGCCCACCATGAATAAGCTCGCAGAAATGGCTTACGCCGAAGGCCCTGGATGGCAGGCTGTGGATCTTCCCTACGCCGAAGGGTTCGTGATGCGCCTCGTCCTGCCTGCGTCTGGGGAGGCAAAGGATTTCCTGGACTCTGGAGCCGTGGAGCTCTCGGAGGTTGCCGGCTCCTTGGATGGTGACGTGCCTGAAATGGTCCAGATTTCATTGCCCAAATGGGATCACAAGAGCAGCTTCGATTTGCGCAAGGTCTTCGAATCGCTCGGATTGCAGGAGACTCTCCGCACCAGCAAGGACTTCGACAATATCCAGCCCGGGATGATCATTACCCAGGCCGCTCAAGCTGCGAACATTACGGTCGCCGAAAAAGGCACGGTGGCCGCTGCGGTTACCCAGATCAATGGCATGGCCACCAGCGCCCCACCCATGCCGGAGCGCGTGATCGAGTTTGACCGGCCCTTCCATTACCAAATCATCCATGCTGAGACGGGGCTGCCACTCTTTATGGGCAAGGTTGCCGACCCCCGCTGAGAGTCCTGCTGACGCCAGTGCCGTTGGCGGGGACTACTTTGACATACGACGGCGACGCAACAGTCCATAGCCCTGAAACAGCCGTGGCACTACGAAATACACAGCGATCGGGACCACAACGAGTGTGAGCGTGAAGGCCCGGAGAACAGGGTGCCAGCCTTCGGACAACGGCGCGAGGAAGGCCATTACGACCGCGACCAGTGGAAAAATTGCCAGCCAAGTAAGCAGTGCCCGCATGTGAACTGACGGCAAGTGGGGCGCAGCTGACGGAGCGGGCGCTAGGGCGTATGCCTCCGGCGTCGTGATGCTGTTGGTTGGCGCAGTGGCGGCGTTTGTGTTCATGATTCGACTCCAACTAATTAGTTGCTTTTCAATGTTCCGACATTAGACGGTTCTGTTTGAAACTGCAACCATCTAGTTGGGAAAGGTAGACTTGACCAATGGCATGGGATATCGAACGGACGAAGACGCTGTTGCTGGAGGCAGCCACAGCCGAATTCAGCGAAAGAGGGTTCGCTGGTGCCCGGATCGACCGGATTGCCGCTGCCGCGGGCGTTAACAAAGAACGCATTTACCAGTACTTCGGCAAAAAGGATGAACTCTTCGATGCGGTGCTTGCCGCCGAACTCATCAAGGTGGTAACGGAAGTTCCCCTTGAGGGAGAGGGCCCAGCAGCGCTGGGCGACTACGCGGGCAGGCTGTTTGATCGTCACAGCCTGGACGGCATCTTGCCCCGTCTCCAATTCTGGGAAGGACTGGAGCGGCGCGATTACGTTGTAAACCGGGAGGCTCGGGCCAGTCACTGTGCCGCCAAGATCGACACAATGCTCCAGGTCCTGCCGGGAATTGACCGGGCCGACGCCGCGGATCTGTTGCTGACCGTGGTCACGTTATGCGATGGCTGGACCGTACTTCCCCAACTCGATGCGCTGATGGCGGGTTCCGCCCCGGGGCGACTTGCCCGTCGTCGTGAATTCGTAGTCCGCACGGTGACTCTGATGGCCGAGTCGCTGACGGCTGAAGCCGCCTGATTCCTGACGGGCTGCTGCCTGCGGGTCCTGCCTGCCGGTCCTGCTTGGCGTACGACGTCGGGTGGCCGGGTCAGTGGGAGAATTGCGTGACAGTGCTAATACAGCCGGCGGACAAGATCATTCCGCCGAGCGAACCACTACGAATGGATACACCCATGCCTTCCACCCCGGGCCCCGACGCCCTGCCCCTGACCGGCGCCAGAACCTTCCCCAAGTTCGCCTCTATCGGTTCGCCGTACTTCGGGATACTGCTTGCGTTCATGGCAGTGGTCCTCATCCTGTCCAACATCGGAGGGTCCAAAGGCGTCGCCATAGGCCCGATCATCACCGACGGCGGCTTCTTCCTGTTTCCGTTGGCTTACATCCTTGGCGACGTCATCAGTGAGGTCTATGGATTCAAGGTGGCGCGCAAAGCCATCATCACTACCTTCGCCCTGTCCGTCTTCGCTTCGCTCTGCTACTGGATCATCATTGCCCTACCGGGATTCAACGACGAGTTCGGGACCACCAAGCAAGCTGCCCTCGAAGGCGCCCTGGGCCCGGTTCCGCAAATCGTGCTGGCATCGTTGCTGGCATTCCTGGCCGGCCAGACCCTCAATTCATGGATCCTCGTGAAGATGAAGGCACGAACCGGGGAGAAGTCGCTGTGGGCCCGCATCATGAGTTCCTCTGTAGCCGGTGAGTTTGTGGACACCCTGATCTTCTGCAGCATTGCCGCATCAGTCATTGGCATCACGGACTTTGCCGGGTTCGTGAACTATGTTGTGGTTGGCTTCCTCTACAAGACCCTCGTTGAGTTCCTCTTTGTTCCCGTGACCGCCTTGGTGATCGGCCACATCAAAAAGCGGGAGCCGAGCTACGCGGCGTAAGCCCGCCGTTTCGACGGTTCCGTGCCTACTCGATGTTCCGCAACGCCTAGCGGGCAGGGAACCGTCGAAATGGTGCACCGAGGAGTGGAGAGGCGTCGATTTGGAGGTGGCGTCAGCCGTCGGAACCCTGGTCCAGCGCCCGAAGGACGCGAGCTTTGAATTGCGCCTCGTTGAACAAGTCCCTCCACTCGACCCGGAGGAAGGTCCAGCCCTGTTCCATGAGCACCTTCTCGCGGCGACGCTCCTCGAAAACAACCTCGCCTGTTGGCCGGTAGTCGAAGTACTTCGTCTTACCGTCGAATTCCAGGGCTACTTTCCTCTTGGGCCAGGCAAAATCCAGCCGATGCTCGCCCAACGGAGTCCGCACCAAGTACTGCAGTTCGGGCGGCGTAATCCTGAGCCTGTGCAACAGTTCACGCGTCAGGCTCTCCCCGGCCGACTCGGAGCGAGGATCCGCTAGCTCGAGGGCCCCGCGCAGAGCTACGACTCCGTTGCGGCCGGCCAAAGAGGAGCAACGGTCACGGATTAGGGGCAGGTTGGCGCCGAGCCGGGCCGCATGGTCTACCAGGATCAGGGACTGCCGCAGATTGAACATGAGGCAGCAATCCACCACTGTCCGCTCCAAAGAAGTGCAGGGCAAGTTGTCCACGAACGTCATTTCATGGGTGTCTAAGCGTCTCGTGTGGGCCGCAACGCCGCGACCATGCGAGATCCCGGACGGGCAAGTCGCCTGCGTAAGGTGGACGACGTCGTCCACGCCCCACAGGTAGAGGCGCTGCAGGCTCGCGCCTGAAGTATGGCTGTAAACAAAGCCTCCCGCCGACGTCGTACGTGTTCCGTGCGCATGCGCATAAATGATTTGGCGACGACGAGTGGCGGCGTTCAGGCGGGACCACCAGCTTCCGCGTGCGTAACAGCCGCGACGCACCCGAATGAGGCTTCCGTCCCGAACCAAGGTGGCGATGCAGCGAGAGTTCAGACCTCGCTCCAAGAGTTGCTCTGTCCGCCAGAAGTACTGCGTCGACGGTGACGCGAGGAAAAGTGGATCCATGTATCCACTGTTGACACTCCAGCATCTGAGTTCCAGAGCCCATCACGCCTATGTGGAAAGCGCCACTTCGATGGTTCCCTGCCACCTCGATGCTGCGGGGCGTCGAGCGCGCAGGGAACCGTCTAAATGGCGCGGGAGCCAAGGGCCAGGGTCAGGAGTAGTACTGCCCCAGGGTCTGCTCCTTGAACGCGAAGAAATCGCCGGACTCAATGGCCAGGCGGGCGTCGTCCACCATCTTCACCACGAAGCGCTCATTGTGGATGGAGATCAGCGTGGCCGAGAGCATCTCCTTGGCCTTGTACAGGTGGTGGATGTACGCCCGGGAGTAGTTGGCGCAGGCGTAGCAGTCGCAACCGTCCTGCAGGGGACCGAAATCGCGCTTGTACTTGGCACCGGACAGGTTGTAACGGCCGGTGGGCGTGTAAAACGCGGAATTACGGGCCACCCTGGTGGGGGAGACACAGTCGAAGGTGTCGGCGCCGTTTTCGATGGCTGTGAAGATGTCGTCGGGCTCGGAGATGCCCAGGAGATGGCGCGGTTTGTTCTCCGGCAACTCCTCGTTGCACCAACGCACGATCGTGCCCAGATTCTCCTTCTCCAAGGCACCCCCGATGCCAAACCCGTCAAACGGCATGGCACCGAGGTCCCGGCAGGCCTTGCGGCGAAGGTCCTCGTACTGTGCGCCTTGGATTACGCCGAACAGCGCCTGATACGGCTTGCCAGCGCGCTCCTCGGTCAGCCGGAAATGCTCGTCGATGCAGCGCAATGCCCAGCGACGGGTCCGCTCCAGTGACTCCTCCTGGTACCCGCGGGAATTCTGCAGCGTGGTCAGTTCATCGAAGGCGAACATGATGTCCGCGCCGATGCGGTGCTGCACCTGCATGGAGATCTCCGGCGAAAACCTGTGCCGGTCTCCGTTGAGATGGCTCTTGAACCAGACGCCGTCCTCATCAACGTGGGCGAGCCGTTCCTTGCCGGCGGCGACGGCGTCATCAGACAAAGCCTGGTCCGGCAGGGGCGTCGTTTTCATGTCGATGACCTTTTTGAAGCCTGAGCCGAGACTCATCACCTGGAAGCCGCCGGAATCAGTGAAGGTGGGACCGGGCCAGTTCATGAAAGCACCCAGCCCGCCGGCCTCGTCCAGGATTTCCGCGCCGGGCTGAAGGTAGAGGTGGTAAGCATTAGCCAGCAGGGCTTGAGCCCCGAGGTCCGCCATCGCTTCCGGTAGTACGGATTTGACTGTTGCTTTGGTGCCGACGGCGATGAACGCCGGCGTCTGGATGTCACCGTGCGGTGTGGTGATGGTTCCGGTGCGGCCGAGGAACTCCCCGCCGTTGGCCGCTATCTGTTCGGCACTGGGCCCGCTGGTATCGCTGAGCCTATTGCCCACCGTGAACGCAAAGCCGCCCCGACCCGCAGGAAAAATTGGAGCAGGAGCATCTTTAACCGGCGCGCTTGGAGCAGGGACGGAGGACGCGAGGGAGGATACTGGGGACTCGACAGGCATTTTGGAGCTGTTGGCTGGCACGGTTCAAGTGTGCCAGTTTGTGCCAAGAAAACCCTTATGAGCCAGAAGTGAGCTTCAGCAGCGGCCGGTTCAGTGCAGTGGCTCCGACGACGGGTAGTTCTCACTGCGCCATTCGTCCCAGAGTGCCCGAATGGACTCAAGCTTGTGCGCCCCGAGCCCGTACGTGGAAATGATCACCAGCGATCCGCCGTCGGGCCTGACATCCTCGATGACCGGCTGGTCGGCGACGATCAGCAGTCCGTCGTTGTGTTCCGCATAGCTGTGCACTGTGAGCCCCACCTGGTGGTTGCTTCTGAACCATACCCGCCCGGAGATTTCCTCGCCGGTTCCCAAAGTCAGCGAGTACTCCTGGCCGGGCGCGGGAACGTCTTTGACACCGAGTTTCTCGATGGCCGAACCGGACGTTCCCGGGACGGAGAAGAACGAAGTCCGCCGTTTGTCGTGCGGGTGGCGTTCCAAAGCGAAACGGAGTTGCTGCAGGAACGTCAGCCAGCCCTGGGTGATGTCCTCGTCCCAGGCGGCCCACTCGGAGTCGTGGTCCAGCGCCGAGCGCGTCACACTGACGAGGGTTCCGTTGGGTACCGGCTTGAGGGTAAAGATGTCACCGCCGTCGACGGTCAGTTCCGTGTGGTCAGGACTTTCGACCACCGCGTCCTTGAAATAGATTTCGTTGATCTCCTCGGCTTGATCGTCCGCCTCCCAGCCATGCCACTGGGCGATTTTGGCGGGCTCCCGCAACATGGTCCACACCTGGGGTGCATCGGCATTAATGACAACGCTCAGATTGTTGGTCATGCGCCTGAATCTACAACTCCTGCCATCGCGGGTACAGGGGTAATTGGCTACCGTTAAGAGGCAGTTTCAGGCCCGCACTGCCTCAAGTTCGTTGCTGATCCTGCGGTTCAGTTCCGGGCCGCCGATGGTTTCCGAGCCACCGTGGGCGCGGAGGAAAAGCAGCGCCTGGAGCCTGAGGAACCGCCACTCCCGCTCGGCCTCCCGATTGGAGTTATCGATGGAGCGGAAAATTTCCTTGTCGTACAGATTCGGTTCATTGAGAGAGCGCTGCCGCACCCGGGCGTTGACCCGCGCCTTGAACGGATCCGACTCCTGCGAATCGGGCGCGCGCAGGAGCTTCTCGTAGACGTCAGCGCGCTCTTCCTGACCCGCCTGACGGCAGATATAGCTGGACAGAGCCAGGGCCGCTTCCACGGAGCTCCACCGGCCCGGATTGCCGTCGTACGGCAGGACGTTGAGCAAATCTGCCACCGCAAGGGCGTTCTCCGGGTCCTTAAGCAGAATAAAAAGCTCGTGGGCGAGGTCGCTAAGGTCCTTCAGGCAGCTTCCGGACTTGGTGTTGATGCCTTTGATCAGCCGCTCACTGAGCAACAGGACGCCCTCGGCATCCGGGTGGGCCTCAGCCGCCGCCTGCACCACAGTTTCCGGCGTGCCCTGCGGCTCGGGGATGAGTGCCATTTCCTCTTCTGTTGCCGCGCTGGCAGTAACCTCGGCGGACCCCGGGAGATTGGCGGGGAGGTTGGCCGGGAGAGTGGGTGGCAGCGGAGGTACGACGACGGCGGGAGCCGCGGCGGCGTCGTCGTCCTCCTCGTCGGGGTGCTTGACGAGCTGAAGGGATGCTGCGGGAGAGTCGGCGACCAGGACCGAGGAGCCCACCGCTATCCGGAGGGTGACCCCGCTGGACAGGGTTGCGATGATCAGGGCCGGGGCACCGAAGTCGTCCTTCTCGAGGTTCACAGCCTGCAGTTGAGCCGAGCTGTCCCCGCCCGGCAAGATCAGGTGGTCCCCGGATTGCAGGGCTCCAGCCTGGCGTTCGCTGTAGTGCTGGGCGGCTGGGGGCTGGGTCATCGGGAGTCCTTAAGTTCTCTTGCGGTCCGCCCTACAGTCTACAAAGGTGCCGGTCCCATGTACGGGATGCGCCGGAACCGCGAGAGTCCCCGGCACGGATCAGGATGAAGTTCGCGATGCAATCCAGAGCCCGGTGCAGGGAATCCCCGACCGGCCTAGTTGCCCACGCCGGCGAAGGCCAAGGCCTGCCTGATCAATGCTCCGCGGCCGCCGCTGAATTCGAGCTGGACTCCGGGGCTGAGCACTTCCTGGGGGGTCATCCAGGTGAGTTCCAGAGCATCCTGGCGGGGTTCGCATTCACCGGTCACAGGGATGACATAAGCCAACGCGACGGCGTGCTGGCGGTCGTCCGTGAAGCCGGTCTGGGACGGAGCGGGGAAGTATTCAGCCACTGTGAACGGCACCGGGCTGATGGGAAGCTGTGGGAAGGCCAGCGGGCCCAGGTCCTTCTCCATATGGCGCAACAGTGCTGCTCGAATGGTTTCGCGGTACAGGACTCGGCCCGAGACCAGTGAACGGATCATGGTTCCGTCCTCGTCAGCCTGCAGCAGTGTGCCCACCTCGTTCACGAATCCCAGCGGGTCCAGCCGTACGGGTACAGCTTCCACGTACACCATGGGCAGCCGGCCACGGGCCTCGAAGAGGTCCTCGGGGGACAGCCAGCCGGGATTCGGGTCAGGGGTGCGAACGTTCATGGTTAAGTTCTACCGTATCCCTGCCGTAACTCCTTGCCGACTCCATGGGGGCTGTGGAACCGGGAGCCTCAAACACCTGGCCTGGGGCCCGAAATCCAGAGGGCCGGATGGTGCGCGGCCGTTACTGCATCCGGGCTTGTCACCTGAAGGGTACGGCCGAAAGCTTCCTCGGTAGCGGCAACCTCCCATCCAGCCGACTCGATCCGGTCCCGCAGCGCGTCCAGGTCGCCGGTGTATTCGAATCCCAGACCCGCCCTTGCGGGGGCAGCTCCGGGCCGCACCATCAGCACGCCGCCGTTTTTCGCCGTGAAATCAGCTGTCTCATCGTTGTCCGGCACGGGACGGGGCCGGGCGCCGATACTCCGCAAGGTGGATGCCGCTCCTGCCGTGTCCTCCGTAAACCAGACCACGACGACGGTGAGCGCCGGATCCGCGTCGGCACAGTTTGCGCCGTGGGCTGCGGGGTCGGCGAAGAAACTGAAGCCGTCCCGGGCCCGTATCCGGCAGGTGCGGCCTTGGTCTGCGTCGATCAGGGATGCCGTACCTTCAGCGTCTGCCGGGACAGCGCCTTCGGCCCCTGCGGCTTCCACCGCTGCTTCGTTGGTCCGGCGGGCAAACTCGTCCAGGTCGCCCACCTCGACGCCGAAAACAGTGGTTCCATCCTGAGCCGAGCCAGGATCGGTCCATCGGAGGGCGAGCCTGCCGGAACCGGCATCAAACTCCTGCCATTCGCCGTCGTCGACTGTTTTGACCATTCCCAAAACCGTGAGCAATCGCTGCCACTGTTCCAAGTTCGAGGTGAAGTGGATGGGGCGCACGCGCAACATAGAGGCCTCCTCAGGCTGGCGCTGGATGCCGGATAGGCCCATCATGGCATGCACAATGGAGCCATGGCCGTTGAACTCGAGGAACTCCTGGTGAAGGACGCAGCCGAATGGCGCCGCTGGCTGGAAGACCATCACACCTCCAGCCCCGGGGTCTGGCTGGTTTTGCATAAAAAGGGCGGTTCGGTCACTGAACTGGATTACGACGCCGCCCTGGACGAGGCGTTGTGCTTCGGCTGGATCGATGGCCAGGTTAAGCGGCGTGACGACGCGAGCTATATCCAGCGGATGACGCCACGGGGGCGGAAGAGCCGCTGGTCCCTCCGGAACGTTGGCCATGTTGAGCGGCTGGAAGCGCATGGCAGGATGACTCCGGCGGGACGCGCCGCCGTCGATGCCGCCAAAGCCGATGGGCGCTGGGAGGAGGCCTACCCAGGCCAGGCTTCAGCCGTTATTCCCGAGGACCTAGCCTTGGCCATCGCCGCGGTGCCCGAGGCCCAGGCCATGTTCGATGTCCTGACCTCAGTCAACCGTTATGCGCTGTACTACCGGACCACCTCTGCAAAGCAGCCGGAAGCCCGCGCGAAGAAGATTAAGGACTTCGTAGCGATGCTCGCCCGCCATGAAAGCCCTTTTCCGCAGAAGAAGAGGCCAGCCGGTACCGGCGATCAGCCTTAGCCGGAAGTGTCCTGGTACGGGAAGAGAAGGCCTAACCGCCAACCGGGAAAGCCACCGCCTCGCCCACAACCCGCAGGCAAAGTTCCATGCCGGGCCGGGCAATGGAGGCATTCCAGTGGCGGATGGTGATGATTTCGCCGCCGCCCGGATACCGATGATCCGCAGTCGCCCCCGCCGCAAGTTCCGGTGGAATGGCGAGCTTAAGCCGCACCGTGGTTTCGGGGCCAAAGTAGTCAGTGTCCACAACCACTCCGCGGATGGGGCCGTCCTCGGCGATGCGGATCTGTTCGGGCCGGAGCATGAGCTGGACCAGGCCCTGGGCGGGAGGCCTCCGGACGGGAATTCCGCCCAGCGAGCACGTAGCCAGCGAGCCTTCCATCCAGGCGTCCAGGATGACAGCGTCACCCAGGAACTCCGCAGTGGCCCGGTCGGTGGGACGCGTGTACACCACAAAGGGGTTGCCAATCTGGGCAAGCTTGCCGCCCCTCATCACGGCCACCTGGTCCGCGAAGGAAAGTGCTTCGGCCTGGTCGTGGGTGACCAGGATGGTTGTGACCCCGGCTTCGTTAAGAACTTTGGCCACTGCACGCCGCGTGGCCACGCGGAGGCCCGCGTCGAGGGCGGAAAAGGGCTCATCGAGGAGCATCAGCTCCGGCTCGCGGGCCAAAGCACGGGCCAGGGCCACCCGCTGTTGTTGCCCGCCGGATAGCTGATGCGGGCGGCGTTTGGCCATGGCGGCATCCAAAGAGACCATGTCCAGCAGTTCCCCGACCCGCGCCGAGATACCCTTCCGGCCTCCCGTCAGCTTCCCGTGGTCAAGCCCGAACGCGATGTTCTGTCCCACGGTCAGGTGCGGGAACAGGGCGCCATCCTGGGCCACATACCCCACCTGGCGCTTGTGCGCTGGGATCCAGACGCCGTCGCCCGCTACCGTCTTTCGGTTCAGTTCGATGGTCCCGGTCCCGGGGTGCTCGAAGCCTGCGATAAGACGGAGGAGTGTGGTCTTACCGGAGCCTGAGGGCCCCACAATCGCGGTGGTGCCGCCTTGGGCAACCGAGAGATTGACGCCTTTGAGAACCTCCTGGGTTCCAAAGTTTTTGGTGACTGACCCGATAACCAGGTGACTGTTGGTGGTGGGCTCCACTGAGGCGGAGATGCGGGGTTCGGGGAGCCGTGAGGGCGCTTGTTCTGTCACTGTCCCGCTGCTTTCTTGGACTGCTGGAATAGAAGGTAGGTCATGGGGGCGGATAACAGGATCATGAGCAGCGCATAGGGTGCTGCGCCGGCATAGTCGATCTCGCTGCTCTTGTTCCAAAATGATGTTGCCAGGGTGGTGGTGCCGTTGGGGGAGAGAAGCAACGTGGCCGTCAGTTCAGTTACGACGGCGAGGAACACCAGCGCCGCTCCACCGGCGGCGGCCGGGGCACTCAGACGCAAAGTGACGCGGACGAAGGCCGTGAACGGGGACTTTCCAAGGGCACGGGCTGCCTCGTCCAGCTCCTTGGGTGCCTGAGCCAACCCGGCCCGGAGATTTACCAGGGCGCGCGGAATAAACAGCAGCACATAGGCTGCCACCAGCAGCCCGGTGGTCTGGTAGAGATCGGGCATGACGTTGATGGCAACCGTCACAAACGCCAGGCCCACCACGATCCCGGGCATTGAGCTGGTGATGTAGTTGGAAAGCTCGAGGGACTTGCTGAACCAGCCGGGATGGCGCACGGCCAGGTACGCCATGGGAAACGCGACGACGGTGGCGGCCACTGCACCGGCCAGCCCCAGTCCCAGCGTCTGCAGCAGCGCAGGGAGCAGTTCATCGAGGTCCCAGATTTCAGCCCCGCCGGCAACGATCCAGCGCATCACGAACCACAATGGCAGGCCCAGCGACAACGCCGTCAGCGCCATCATGGCCAACTGCCCGGGCGCCTGGTACCGGCCAAGGACGAGCCTGTATGGCTTGGCCTGGGCGCCCGAGCCGATCCTTGCGTAGCGCGCGGAGCCTCGGCTCCGGGCTTCGAGCACCAGCAGGATCAGGCAGAAGAACACCAGCACGCTGGCAAGCATGTTCCCTGCGGTGCCGTTGAAAGTGGAAGCGTACTGCTGCATGATCGCCGTCGTAAACGTCTCAAAGCGGATCATGGCAAAGGCGCCGTATTCTGCCAGCAGGTGGAGCCCCACGAGCAGTCCTCCGCCGGTGATGGCAAGCCGCAGCTGGGGGAGGATCACCCGGAAAAACACCTGCCATGGTCCGAGTCCAAGGGCCGCGGCGGATTGTTCAATTGCAGGGTCAAGGCGCGTGAGCGTGGCTGCGGCCGGAATGTAGACCAAGGGGAAATAGGAAAGTACTGCGATCAGGGAGCCGGACCAGACGCCCTCCAGAGAAGGGATGGCGGATACCCAGGAATAGCTGTTGACGAATGCCGGAATTGCGAGCGGTGCGGCCAGCAGCACCGCCCAGACCTTGTGGCCACCGAGCGTCGTGCGCTCCACGAGCCAGGCGCTGCCCACGCCCACCACCAGGGTTGCCGGAACAACGATCAGCATCAGCAGCAGGGTGTTGGTGAGCAGCTCACCAACCTTGGGCCGGAAAACCAGCTCGATGCTTGTTTCCCAGCCCGTGACCGCCGTCATGTAGATGACGTAGCCCAGGGGAAGCAAAGCAAAAAGGGCCAGAACCGTGGCCAGCAAGGCAACGACCAATGGCGGGCGAGGGCTGCTACCCTTGCCCGCCACTGGTTTGGCCGCCTTGGTGGCGACGGTTGGCGATGCGATCACTGCGGGGAAATGATTGTTAGAGAAGCCCGGCCTTGGTCATCAGCTCGGTGACCTTCTTGGAGTTAAGCTTGGACGCGTCCACTGTGGGGGCATCCAGCTCTGCCAACGGGGTCAGTTTCTCGTTGGAAGGAACGTCAGAGCCCACCGTGTACTCGAAGTCCTTGCCGGTCTGGAGGAGCTCCTGGCCCTTCTTGCCGGTGATGAACGCGAGGAACTTTTCAGCGTTCGCCTTGTTCTTGGAAGAATTCAGCACACCACCGCCGGAGATGGAGACGAATGCGCCCGGATCCTGGTTCTTGAAGTAGTGGCTGGCGATGTTCTTGGAGTTTTCGCCGGTCTTGGCCTGGTCGCCGAAGTAGTAGTAGTGATAAATCACGCCACCCTCGATCTCGCCGGCGTTGACTGCCTTCATGACGGCACCGTTGCCCTGGTAGCCCTTGAAGTTTTCCTTCATGGCCGTCAGCCACTTCTCGGTCTCGGCTTCGCCCTTGAGTTCAAGGTAGGCAGAGACGATGGCCTGGAAGTCAGCCCCTGACGGGGAGGCACCCCAGCGGCCCTTCCATTCAGGATTAGCCAGATCCGCGAGGGACTTGGGCAGCTTGTCTTCAGTCAGCTTTTCCTTGTTGTACACGAACACGGTGGAGCGTGCGGCGACGCCGGTCCACTTGTTGGTGGAGGGACGGTACTCCTCAGGAACCTGCTTCTTGACCTCGTCGGTCAGGTCAGCGAACAGCCCGGCGGTCTCCACCTGCGTCATTGCGGGGGAGTTCTCGGTGATGAAGACATCGGCGGGGGACTTATCGCCCTCCTGGATGATCTGGTTGGACATCTCACTGTCCTTGCCCTGGCGCAGGGTGACCTTGATGCCGGTCTCCTTGGTGAATTCCTCGGCCCAGGCCTTGGTCATCGATTCGTGCTGCGCGTTGTAGACGGTGATCTCGCCAGAAGCTGCTGCGTCGGCGGTTGCTGCTGGAGTGGCCGAGCCGGAGCCACAGGCTGCCAGGCCGAGAGTGGCGGTGGCGAGGAGTGCGATTCCAGCCAACGCGTTATTGCGGATCTTCATGGGGGCTTCTTTCTGGGGAAACGTCAGCGGACCGAAGTCCTGTGAGCCAAGGAAAGTCGGGGTGCTCACGGGGAAACTGTAGGTTAGCCAATCCTTACTTCCAAGGCGCAATCCAATTAAGTGACTAGTATCACAGGTATTACCGCAATGTTGCGTGCCCTAATTGGAATGCGTACTGGAACCCAGCTCCGCGGCGGCCTCCAGAATCATCCATGCCTGCAGCTGCGTGGAAAGCTCGACGGCGGCTCCCGGCGGGTAGGTGGCGGACGCCGGAGCGTCCGGGTAGATAGAAAAAACCA
Organism: Arthrobacter sp. Z5-13; assembly: GCF_056499105.1. Lineage (NCBI taxonomy): Bacteria > Bacillati > Actinomycetota > Actinomycetes > Micrococcales > Micrococcaceae > Arthrobacter > Arthrobacter sp. Z5-13. The sequence continues at coordinate 3,811,673 of NZ_CP096460.1, read as the reverse complement.
TCGTTCCTCCGTACCTTGCCAACGGTTCTCCGGCTGCAATCAGGCGCCGCCCTTCCCATAGTGACTCGGCAGTGCCGGTAACCAGCCGGGCAGCGGTTGTGCGGATGGCTGCAGGAAGCCGTGGATCGGTGGCTGCCAGTGCAAGGTACCGAGCCAGGATTCCTGTGAACAGGCCGCCGTCCCCCGTGCCCTCACCCCGGAGTGCCCGGAGGTCCAAACCGTTGCCGGCCCGCGCCGGCCGAGCGAGCTCGCGATCCACCGCCTCAATCAGACCGGCCGCGCGCCTCAGGTTCTGGCTTCCGCCGAGTTCAAGCAAGGCGCCCAGTACGGGGCCCTGGTTGTAGGTGTAGGTGGCGCTGACCAGTTCCTCGCTGCCATCCTGGCGTATCCGCAGTCCGTCGAGGTACAGGCCTTTGGTGGGGTCGAACAGCCGGGCATCCAGCCAGTCCAACAGTTCCTGAGCCTTGGCAGAATTCCCGTTCCGGGCGTAGAAGAGGGCCACCGGAGCGGTGGCAGGCGTGTTCTTGAAGTCCCGGGTGGTGTTCCAGAAAGTTCCACCGCCCAGGTGGTCCGTGGAGGCCGAATCGAATTGCAGCTGGAGAGCTCTCAGCGCCCGTCTATTCCTGCGGCGACCCCGCTTCCGGGTTTCCTCTGCCAGCTTCTGGAGACGGTGGGTGGCCAAGGCCAACCAGGCCATGTCGTCGTAGTAACTGTTGACGAACCTCAGGAAGTTTCGGAGTCTGATGCCGGTGACCAGGTGTGAAGCGAGCTTCCCGGCACTCGGCCGCCCATCGCCGTCGAACGGGCGGTTCTGCTGCAGCTCCCGGCGCCCGGCGTCCACCAGGCAATCGAGGTAATGGGCCTGCCACCAGTAATGCCAGGGTTTGGCGGGGTTGGGCATGCGGCCCGAGGGGCGTTGCACAGCTGCAAGATGTGTCCCGGGGAGGAACCACAAGCGATGCCCAAACATCCGGGTGACTGACCGGGCAGCCTCATCCGCGCGGGAAGCCCAGAGGGAGTCCTTGGCAGAGTCCCAGGCAGAACCACTGGCGTACGGAGGCAACGGAGCGTTGGGATCACTCATGCAGCCAGCCTAGCGGGCGCTGCCGGCCGCAGGCTCAGGTGCTTTCCCACCAAATTCCAGTTAACATGCATTAACTAACGGTCGACGTCGGCCGGGTTCCACATCGAGGAGGATGGATGGACATCAGCGGTTCAGTCGCGCTAATTACAGGGGGAGCCTCCGGGCTGGGTGCAGCGACGGCCAAGCGCCTTTTTCAGGCGGGAGCTTCCGTGGTTCTCCTGGACTTGGCTTCCTCCTCCGGTGCCGCCTATGCGGCCGAACTCAACCAAACCGGCGAACTCAACCATGCGGCCAACGCAAACCCCGGGAGCCCGCCGTCGAACTCTGCCGTCTTTGCCGCAGCAGACGTCACTGACGAACGCGAGGTTCAGGCGGCCGTGGACGCCGCCACTGCCCTGGGCCCGCTGCGGATAGTGGTGAACTGCGCGGGCATCGCCACCCCCGGTAAGGTGCTGGGCCGCGAAGGTGTGCTCCCTTTGGAGGCCTTCACCCGGGTGATCCAGATCAATCTTGTGGGCACGTTCAACGTGGTCAGGCTCGCCGCGGCTGCCATGGTTCCCACCGAGCCCGTGGCCACGGAACTCGGTGGGCCCGAACGGGGTGTCATTATCAACACGGCCTCGGTGGCTGCCTTTGAGGGACAGATCGGCCAGCCCGCGTATGCGGCGTCCAAGGGTGCCGTGGCAGCCATGACCCTTCCGCTGGCACGGGAACTGGCGCGCTCGCTGATCCGGGTGAACACCATCGCCCCAGGCATTTTCGAAACGCCGATGATGGCAGGGCTCGCCAAGGAAGCGCAGGAATCGCTGGGCCAACAGGTGCCGCATCCTGCGCGTCTGGGACGGCCGGAGGAGTATGCCAACCTGGCTGCCCACATCGTTGAGAACGCTATGATCAACGGCGAAACCATCCGGCTCGACGGCGCTATCCGAATGGGTCCTAAATGACGGCCGAACGATTGTCCGCTGACTCTCCGTCGCTGGAATCGCTGCCGACGGCCGACTTCTTCCAGTTCGAGTCCTTGTTGAGCCCCGCGGAACAGGCCAAGCTGAACGAGTTGCGGCAGTTCCTGGCCCAGGAAATTGCGCCTTATGCCACCCAGTGGTGGAACGACGCTGAGTTTCCGGCGCACATCCTGCCCAAACTCGCGGAACTTCAGCTGAGCACGCCTGCACAACGTGGTTACAGCCACCTTTTCGCCGGACTCGTCATCGCTGAGATGACCCGCGTTGACACGTCGATCGCCACGTTTTTCCTTGTGCACCACGACCTTTTCGTGGAATCGCTGTACGGTTTCGGTTCAGAGGAGCAGAGGGCCCGGCTGCTCCATGATGCCGCCAACCTCCGCACCACGGGCGCCTTCGCCCTGACCGAGCCGGAGCACGGTTCCGATGTGGCCGGGGGAATGGAGACCCGCGCCCGGCGCATCTCCTCCACCACGGGGGAGGCCGACGACGGCGGCGACAGCTGGGTGCTTAATGGGGCAAAGCGGTGGATAGGCAACGGGACGTTCTGCGATTACCTGCTGGTCTGGGCCCGGGACGAATCCGATAACGCCGTCAGGGGCTTCATTGTGGATGCAAGGCTGCCGGGCGTCACCAGGAGTCGCATCGAGAACAAGATCGCCCTGCGCACAGTTCAGAACGCGGACATTGTCTTCCAGAACGCCAGGGTTGCCGAGGCTGACCGCTTCGCCGGTATCAGCAGTTTCGAAGACACCAAGGAACTGCTGCGGGGTTCCCGGATCATGGTTGCCTGGCAGGCCGTGGGCCAGCAGCTGGCCGCGTTCGACGTCGCCCGTCAATACGCGCTGGAGCGTGAACAGTTCGGCAGGCCGCTGGCGAAGTTCCAGCTCATCCAGCAGCAGTTGGTGACAATGCTCGGCAATGCCGTTGCGAGCCTGGGCATGATGGTGCGGATCGCCCAGCTCCAGGAGCAGGGCAACGCGGACATGGCTCAGGTGGCCCTGGCCAAGTCCTATACAAGCGCCCGGATGCGGGAAACCGTCGCCATGGGGCGTTCCATTCTCGGCGGCAACGGGATTGTCACGGACTACCGGATGGCCAAGATCTTCGCCGACGCGGAAGCCATCTATACCTACGAGGGCTCGTTCGAGATCAACACACTCATTGTGGGCCGGGCCGTCACCGGGGTGTCTGCTATCGCCTAGCCGTCCCTCTGCCTGGTTAGGGCGCTAGCCGAGGCTGCCCGCCGGAAGTTTCTCGCCCGCTGTCACCTCGACGTCGATCGAATTTCCCTTAACCGGCATTGGGCAGGTGCCGTAGGGCGTGAAGGCACTGGGGTAGTTGATGGCCCGGTTGAAGTCGATCACCACAGAGCCATCAGGGCGGGGGCGCGGGATGAAGACCTTGCGCCACTCATCAGTGGAGACGCCGTTCGTTTCGTCATGGAATGTGACCGTCAGGGCCCCGAGTTTCTCTTCCTCGGCATGGAGGCGGATGTCGTGCGGAATCCCGGGAACCCGGAACACCACTTCACCCACTGAGCGGTGCATCCCGTCCACCAGCGGATTTGCCGTGGCGATCGGCACGTCCACGGGCTCCGGGTAAGGCTCGAACCTGCCCTGGATCACCCAGCCGGGATCGTAATCAAAGGTGGGCACGCCGTCGAACTCCGTGAACGCGGGCGAGCGTGAATCCCGCGTGCGGATGGCGTACTTGTGGGCCCGCCGGACGAGTTCCACCACTACCTGCTTGCCGTCTCCGCCGCCGAACTGCACCCACATCAGCGACTCCTCGTTCGCCAACGAGGCAGAAATTGTGCCGTCAACGGGCTCCCCGGTCTCCACCACCGTGAGTCCGTCTCTCGCCGCAGCGGTGAGGAACGCCGTCGCGCCTTTGGCTGAGCCTGTGCCGTCTGCGGACCAGATCCCGGGCACCACGTCGACGCGGGACGGCCGGTTCTCCAGCCATTGGAAGGAGGTCAGCGTCAGCCAGCCGTGTTCGCTGGCGAGGGCCGAATTGCGGCTCTTCCGGAAGCGCTGCCAACGCTCCACTTGGGCATCAGGCGTGGTGCTCATGGTTCCTCACGTTCTGCGTCGGCTGCTGCGGTGGTTCCTGCGTGTTCCTGCGTTGGCATCAACAGCAGCCCATCATGGTCCATTCCCCAGCTCCAGGCGTAGGCTCAGCATATGGCGGCGGAGGCGTTGATCACGGTCCTGGTATGCGTGGCTCTGGTGGTGCTGTTTACCCTGGGCGGCATGTCGGTGCTGAAACACGGTGTGAGTACCAAGGGTGGCGCTGGAACGCTGGGCAGTGCTTTAGGCGTTATCGATCCCTCCACCGGCGCGCCCACCTACGCTCCGGGTGCTGCGCGGGAGGAAATGAAACAACACAAGCATGAGGCGCCGTCGTCGGGGAACGGGTTGGATCCCTCCACTGTGTACTCGGGAAAGATTTCCTTCCCCGACCCCTCGGCTTCCACCCGCCCTTGAAACGCTCCAGCCACGCCCCCAACCGGATGGCTGCTGCGCTGACATTTTCTGAGACAAATTCCATCACTAAGGGTGCTGCGGGTAACATCCCCTAGGAACAAGTAACCCGGCTCACAGTATCCAGCGCAGTGTACGAGCCAAGTCCGAAACCCTTTCCGAACCCTGAAAGATAGCTTCCATGGCTGACACTGCCTTGAATTCCAGCACCGATTTCGCCAGCACAGACCTGGCTTCCGAACTGCGCGCGGACGTCCGGCGCGTGTCCACCCTCCTTGGCGAATCCCTGGTCCGCCAGCACGGCCCCGAGCTGCTGGACCTTGTGGAGCAGGTCCGCCTCCTGACAAAGGAATCGAAGGAAGCGGCCCGCGGCGGCGCCCAGGCGACAGGCCCGTGGAGCGCGCACGACGTCGTTGCCCAGGTCCGTGAACTGCTCGGCTCCCTGCCGCTTGAGCAGGCAACCGACCTGGTGCGTGCCTTCGCTTTTTACTTCCACCTCGCCAACGCGGCTGAGCAGGTCCACCGGGTCCGCGGTCTCCGCACCCGGCAGGAAAAGGACGGCTGGCTGGCCAAGGCAGTGGCTGACATCGCCAGCCAGGCAGGTCCCGCTGTCCTGCAGACCGTGGTGAATGAGCTTGACGTCCGCCCCATCTTCACCGCCCATCCCACAGAGGCATCCCGGCGGTCGGTACTGGATAAGATCCGGCGGTTGTCGGACATCCTCGCCGAATCCACCGAAGAAGGAACATCGGCCCGGCGTCGGCAGGACCGGCAGCTCGCCGAGGTTATCGACCAGATGTGGCAGACGGACGAGCTCCGCCAGGTCCGTCCCACTCCTGTGGACGAGGCCCGGAACGCCATCTACTACCTGAACAGCATCCTCACCGACGCGATGCCGGAAATGCTGACCGATCTGTCCGAGCTCCTGGCTGAGCAGGGTGTGACGCTGCCGGCTCAGAACGCGCCCATCCGTTTCGGTTCCTGGATCGGCGGTGACCGCGACGGCAACCCGAACGTCACGGCCTCCGTAACGCGGGAGATCCTCCAGCTCCAAAACCAGCACGCCGTCCGGATCAGCATCACCATGATCGACGAGCTGATTTCCATCCTCTCCAATTCCACAGCTCTCGCCGGTGCCGACCAGGACCTGCTCGACTCCATCGAGGCGGATCTCGCCAAGCTGCCCGGATTGGACCGGCGTGTCCTGGAACTCAACGCGCAGGAACCGTACCGGCTCAAGCTGACGTGCATCAAGGCCAAGCTGCTGAACACGGTCAAGCGCGTGGGTGCCGGCTCCGTACACGAGCACGGCCGGGACTACATCTCCACAGCCGAGCTCATCGAAGACTTCGAGCTGCTGGAAAAATCGCTGCGGCACCACTCAGCGTCCCTCGTAGCCGATGGTGCGCTCGCGCGGGTCCGCCGGGCCATCGCCTCCTTCGGCCTCCACCTGGCTACGCTGGATATCCGCGAACATGCCGACCACCACCATGACGCCGTCGGCCAGCTGATGGACCGCCTGGGCGGACCCGGCATCCGGTACGCCGAGCTGAGCCGCCCCGAGCGATTCGACGTGCTGGGCGCCGAACTTGCCTCCCGCCGTCCCCTCTCAGGCCACCCTATTAAGCTCGACGGCGCCGCAGACGGCACGTACGACGTCTTCCGGGAGATCCGCCGCGCCCTGCGCACTTACGGCCCGGATGTGATCGAGACATACATCATCTCCATGACCCGTGGCGCCGATGACGTCCTGGCTGCGGCAGTGCTTGCGCGTGAAGCCGGGCTGGTCAGCCTCTTTGGTGAGGCGCCGTATGCCAGGATCGGCTTCGCGCCACTTCTGGAAACAGTTGAAGAGCTCCGGGCCTCGGCAGAAATCGTGGACCAGCTCCTCTCCAATGCGTCCTACCGGGAACTGGTCAGGCTACGCGGCGACATCCAGGAAATCATGCTGGGGTACTCGGACTCCAACAAGGAATCCGGCGTGATGACCAGCCAGTGGGAGATCCACAAGACCCAGCGGAAGCTGCGTGACGTTGCCGCAAAGCACGGTGTCCGCGTGCGTCTTTTCCACGGCCGGGGAGGTTCCGTTGGCCGTGGCGGCGGGCCCACCTACGATGCCATCATGGCCCAGCCCAACGGCGTGCTGGAAGGCGAAATCAAGTTCACCGAGCAGGGGGAGGTAATCTCGGACAAGTACTCGTTGCCCGAACTGGCCCGGGAGAACCTCGAACTTTCCCTCGCCGCCGTGATGCAAGGTTCAGCTCTGCACCGCAGCCCGCGGACGTCCGAGGACGAGCGTGTTCGCTACGGCCACGTTATGGAAATCATTTCGGACGCCGCCTTTGACCAGTACCGGACGCTTATTGATGATCCTGACCTGCCGGCCTACTTCCTGGCGTCCACGCCGGTGGAACAGCTGGGCTCGCTGAATATCGGTTCCCGCCCCTCCAAACGCCCGGATTCCGGTGCCGGGCTGGGTGGCCTGCGTGCCATTCCGTGGGTGTTCGGCTGGACCCAGTCACGGCAGATCGTGCCGGGCTGGTTCGGCGTCGGCTCCGGGCTGAAAGCAGCGAGGGAAGCCGGACATGCCGGCGAGCTGGTTGAGATGATGGACCGCTGGCACTTTTTCCGCTCAGTCCTGTCCAACGTGGAAATGACGCTGGCCAAGACCGATCTGGACATCGCCGGCTACTACGTTTCCTCGCTGGTCCCCGAAGACCTGCATCACCTGTTCCGCAGCATCCGCGCGGAGTATGAGCTCACGGTCAGCGAGATCCAGAACCTCACCGGCGAAAACGTCCTGCTCGACGCCCAGCCCACTTTGAAACGGTCCCTGGAAATCCGCGACCAGTACCTTGACCCCATCAGCTACCTCCAGGTGGAACTGCTGCGTCGTATCCGGGCCGAGGCTACCGAGGGCATTTCAGGTGCCGAGATCGATGAGCGCCTCCAGCGGGCCATGCTCATTACCGTCAACGGTGTGGCGGCGGGCCTCCGCAACACGGGGTAGGCGCCCTCTCCGACCCCTACCGACGCTCCCTCACGTTTCGCACGTTTTTGGGTGACCCTCCCTCACGTTTCGCACGCATCTACTGCAGACCCTGCGAAAGGTGAGGGAGGGTTAGGGTTTTGGGGGCGAAAGGTGAGGGAGGGTTAGGGTTGGATTCATGCCGTCGTTCCAGACCAGACTCAAGATCACGGGGCTGCGGCCTGGCAACCCACCGGAAGCGGTGATGGCTGCGGCCGTCGAAGCCTTGGAAACGCGCCATCACGTGGAATCCAACCAGCTGGATATCGCCGGCGGTGTGCCACAGTTGAACCTTCGCTTTCTGGTGGAAGCCACCGAATACAACGGTGAGAACAGCCAGGCGAGATCGTCGGCGTCAATGATGCGTGACGCCGTCGAACGCGTTGCTGTAACCGGATCCCTCCAAGTGCTTCGCCGGAACCGAGGACGCTGGGCGCCGATTTAGCTGGCGCCTGTCAGGACGGGCTGGGATCTGCTTCGGGTTCCTCGACGGGGGAGCGGTTACCCCGGCGGCGGGTGGCGATCATGCCAACAACCGCCCCAATGACCAGTCCAACCGTGACTCCGATCAGTGAACTGGCCCAAAACGGTAAACCAGTGGCAGTGCCCGTGAAATATCCGAGGCCCACGAGCCAGACGGCCCAAAGAACCGCCCCGATTGCGGCGCAAAGACTGAACGAGCGTGTGGTGACGTCGGCAATCCCGGCGGCGGCGGAGGTCGCCAGCCGCCCGCCAGGGATAAAGCGCACGCCAATGATGGCGCCGTAGGTTGAGGAACGTCCGGCTTTCTCAATGGCGCGATGCATGCCCCGGTGCAGCTTCCGCCCCCACCGCCATCTGTCCAGCACATGGCTGAGCCGGCGCTTGAAGAGCTGGAACACCACCACATCGCCAATCCACGAGGAGAAGGCGGCCACGAGCCCCACCAGGAAAACGCTGGCGCGCCCGTCGGCCGAGAGTGCTCCGCCCGTGATTACCACCATCTCAGAAGGGACAAGCGGAAATATCGCGTCGGCCAAAACCATGGGGACGAGCCAAAAGTAGATGGCCGCTCCCCAACTGTCAGCGTTCCCGATGTCCATGGCCACAAAATACCGTACTTGCCGCGGGTTGGCTCCGTGCCGTTCCGAACTCCGGGCGTCAGGCTTCCCGGATGGCGGTGGGCAGCTGCGATTTGGCACCGCTGTGGCTCAAAAGCTTGCCAGCCCGGAAGTACCAGTAAGGCCAGGCGACCCAGGCGGCCGCCCCCAGGGCAATCCCCGCAGCACCGACCGTCCACCGCAGCCACTCCGGCGCCGCTTCTGTGAACGCGACAGCCGACAATGGGAGGGCGGCGAGCATGGCTCCGCCGATGAACACCCCGAGCTTGGCCAGGTTCTTGGGATAACCGTTCACCCCCTGCAGCCTCCGATGCGCAAGGAAGAACCACGCGCCCTGAATGACAATGGCCGTCACCGAGATACTGGTTGAGGTGGCGAAATCCAGCTGGTTGAATACCAGCAGGAAGGAGCTGACGGAGCCTGCAACGCAGGCGGTCACAACGGTCCACTTGCCGACCTCTGTCCAGAGTGTGGGGTCTAAGCGGCGGTGAACCTGGAGGATCACGGGAATGACCGCCAGGTTGAAGAGGCCACCGGTGAAATCGTTCATCGTGCCAAAAACGAAGGGGCCGTTCCTGGGTACCTCTATAGCGAACATCAGCCCGAGTGTGGCAACACCGATGACGCCGAGTCCTGCAGCAGCGTAGGCATATTTGGCCGCTGTCCGGTCACCGGGAAATTCCCTCGGGAGGTCCATGACGGGTCCTTTCACCTCATGAGACCCAGGCGGCGTAGGACCGCCATCGAAGGCAATTCTATTCCTGCCTGCGGCTCTCCGGCAGGGCCTGCACTGCCCTCCTGTGGACGCCAGTGCCAGACTTAAGCCATGCGCATCGAGATCCTTGAAGGCGATATCACCACCCGCCGCGTGGAGGCGATAGTCAATGCCGCCAACTCGTCACTGCTCGGAGGGGGAGGAGTGGACGGCGCCATTCACCGTGCGGCCGGGCCGGACTTGTTGGAAGCATGCCGTGAGATCCGGGTAACGCTGCTGCCAGGAGGGCTTCCGGTGGGCGGAGCTGTGGTCACCCCGGGCTTCCGCCTCCCGGCGCGCTGGGTTATCCACACCGTCGGCCCAAACAGGCATGCGGGAGAGACTGATCCGGCGCTGCTGAGATCGTGTTTCCGGGAGAGCCTACGCGCCGCGGATTCCCTGGGCGCTCGGTCCGTGGCTTTCCCTGCCATCAGCGCAGGAGTCTACGGCTGGGATGCGGGAGAGGTTGCGGAAGCGGCACTGGCAGCCTTGGATAACTTTGCCGAGGAGACGCCATCCAGCTCGCTTGAGCTCGTGGAGTTTGTCCTCTTCAGCAGCCCGACGGCGGAGGCGTTCCGGCGCGTTTTTGGCTAGCTCGTCCCTGCATTCGAGGCGGGTGTGGGGGCGTGGCTCAGCTGCAGGCGGCTGCGGTACTCCACGGGTTCCTTGGTGATGGGGTCCACGAAGCGCACCCCGCGTGCCAACAACTGCAACGGCCTGGTGTAATCGTCCGGGGCCTTGTCCAGCAGGTCGGGGTAGAAAGCGTCGTTAAGGATGCCGAGCCCCAGCGATGCCATGTGCACCCGAAGCTGGTGAGTCTTGCCTGAGTGCGGCTCCAGGCGATAGAGCGCACGCTCCCGGCCGCCGTCGTCGTACGTTGTGAGCCTTTCAATGCGGGTTTCCGCATTGGGTTCACCGTCAATGACTTCGGCCAGCAGGTAACTGCGGGACTTGGTCATCCGGTTTCGCACCACCACCGGGTACTCGACGGCGGGGTAGCCGGCTGCGGGTTCCGCGGCGGCCACACACTCGTACTCTTTCTGCAGTTGGCGCTTCTCGAAAAGCACCTGGTACTTTCCGCGGGTCTCCGGATTGGTGGAGAGGAGCAGGAGGCCGGCCGTCATCCGGTCGAGGCGGTGCATGGGAATCAGGTCGGGAAGGTTGAGCTGGTTCCGGAGCCGCACCAATGCAGATTCCTGGATGTAGGTCCCGCCGGGAGTTGTGGGCAGGAAGTGCGGCTTGTCCACCACGAGGATGTGCTCGTCCTGGTGCAGGATGTTCAGCTCCACGGGTATGCGGGTTTCCGGCGGCAACGTCCGGTAATACCAAATGAAAGTGTGGTCCTCCAGTTTCGTGGTCCGGCTAAGGGGGATCCCGCCTTCTCCGACGATCTCCCCGGCGTCGAACCTGTCCTCGATTCCCTGCGGATCGATGTGGCCCCAGCGGTGCATCATGTAGTCCATCGCCGTGGCCCAGGGACCTTCCACGGGCAGGCGCAGGCGGGTCGCGTTCACGCCGTCGCGTACCGGGAGGGGGGATTGCATCACGGGTCCATTCTACTGGGGCCCAGGATGGCGAATTCGCCGGAACCCGTCCTAGTCGCCGGAACCTTCCGGCGACCTCGCCGCGTTCCCACGAACGCGAAACCGACGGAAGAATATTTCTTGACAAATAAAATTGTCGGTGGTGATACTTTAAGCATGTTGGATATCGAAGTGATCGAGGACCCGGCCGCAGCCGAAGCGTCGCTGGACCCCATCCGCACCCGCATCCTCCAGGAACTTGCGGACCCCGGTTCGGCAACCCAGCTGGCGGTCAAAGTGGGTCTCCCGCGACAAAAAGTGAACTACCATCTCAAGGCACTTGAGCGGCACGGGCTGGTGGAACTTGTGGAGGAGCGGCGCAAAGGCAATGTCACCGAGCGGGTTCTTCAGGCGACGGCGGCGTCCTACCTGATTTCGCCGGTGGCTCTTGCCTCGGTCGCTCCCGATCCCCGCCGGTTCTCGGACCGGTTCTCCGCCTTCTGGCTGCTGGCGCTCGCAGGCCGCACAGTCCAGGAGATGGGGAAGCTGATTGCCGGAGCGGCTGCGGCCAAGCAGAAGCTCGCCACGTTCGCGATCGACGGCGAGATCACCTTCCGGACTGCGGCGGACCGCGCGGCCTTCGCCGAGGAACTCGGCGTTGCGGTGACACAACTCGTGGACAAGTATCACGACGGCGGGCCCCGCACCGAAGGGGCCGGCGGACGAAAGCACAGGCTCGTCGTCGCCCTTCACCCCACACTCAAAACATCGAAAATCCCAAACTCAGCCAAGGAGCAGGACAATGACTGACAACAACCGTAAATTTGAGATCGTCGTGGATACCGAGCTGCCCGGCACGCCGGAGCAGGTCTGGGAAGCAGTTACCAAGGACACGCCTGCCTGGATGTTCCCGACGGACCAGTGGCCGGCTGTCAGGACAGCGGATGACTACCCGCGGCACCTGGTCACCCGCATGGAGGGACCCGACGGCTGGTTCAACCAGTTGGAGCACGTTCTGGAACCAGTGGAGGGCGGGCGGGCCAAGCTTCACTATGTGCACAGCGGCATCTTCACGGACGACTGGGACCAGCAGTATGACGGCGCGAGCAAGCACACCGAGTTCTACCTCCACACTCTGGGCCAGTACCTGAAGTATTTCGATGGGAAGCCCGTCGCGTTTGCTGACATTCAGGCGCCCGCCTCGTCGCAGGATCCGCAGGGATTCCTGCAGCTCAAGGAAGCACTCGGAGTCCGGGACGCGGCACAGGGGCAGTCCGTGGAGTTGGAGCTCGACGGCGTCGGCAGACTTTCCGGGGAAGTGGACTTCTCCAATGAGCACTTCCTTGGGCTGCGTACAGCCGAGGCCATGTACCGGTTCTTCGGCCGCAACTCGTTCGGCGCTCCCGTGGGAATGACCGTGCATGATTTCACCGGCAAAGCGAGCTCTAAGGAGATCGCGGCGGCCTGGGGCGGCTTCCTCGAAAGGGTGTACGCCTAGATGGCCCGAACTGTCACCAGGACGCGCATATGGTCTCGGGATGCGGCTGGCTAGGCGATGGCTGCTTGCCTGGATTCCTTTAGGGTTCGTCGGAGTTGGGGAACAGCGCTGAGCCGGTCCTGGGCTGAACGCAGTGAATGGACAGCCGTTTCGAGTTGTTCAGGCGGGAGGGTAAAGGGAACACGCAGGTAATGCTCGAAGGCTCCGCCAATGCCGAACCGGGGCCCGGCAGCCAGTCTGATGCCGAAGTCCGGTGCGATTACTGTCAGAGCGGTGCTGACAGGGGCCGGCAGCCGGCACCAGACGGACAGGCCACCGCTCGGCCGCTCCACCTGCCATTGGGGGAGGTGCTCCTGGAGGAGTTCCAGCAGTACCGACCGGTTGTCCCGCAAAGCTGAGAGGCGGGCGGGCAAGGGTTCAGCCAGCGCGCGGACCAGATGGGCCGAAGCCAGTTGTTCCACCACCGGGCCGCCCAGGTCAAGGGTGCTCCTGGCTGCGGCGAAGCGCTGGATCAAGGCCCGGTCTGCCCGGATCCACCCTGAACGCAGACCGGCCCAGTGGGACTTGCTGAGCGAACCGATGGAAACGACGGCGGAGCTGAACGCTGACACGGGGGTGGTGGCCACGCCGTCGAGATTCAGTTCGCGCAGCGTCTCGTCCACCACCAGAATGGTGCCCGATGCTGCTGATGCCTTCACCAGTTGCCGGCGTTGCGAGTCCGGCATGAGCCTGCCCGTGGGGTTGTGAAAATCAGGGACGACGTAAGCCATCTTGGGGCGCAACTGCATCATGGTGGAGTTCAGGGCATCGAGGTCCCAGCCCTGGCCGCTGACCGGCAGCGGGACAGGCACCGGACGGCACCCGGCGGCACGGATGGCATCAAGGGCGTTCGGATATGTGGGCTGCTCCACGAGCACACGGTCCTGCCGGCCTGTCAGAGCGCGCAACACAACGTTCAGGGCGTGTTGTGCTCCGGACGTGACCAGGATCTGTTCTTCGTCGGTAGGAACACCGGCATCGGTGTAGTGGGCTGCTATCGCCTGGCGGAGAGCCGGAACGCCCATGGTGTCATACCCGAATCCCGGCAGCAGGGCAGGTAGCTCAGTGATGGCTGCCGCGAATGCCTTGTGGACCATCTCGCCGCTGGCCGGGAGCGAGGCGTAAGCCAGATCGAGAAGCCCCTCGGGTGCCGCGAGGCCCGGGCTGGCTGTCAGGACACTGCCGCCCCCCGCCGAATTCTCTCCCCGAAGCGTGCGTTGCGGAATACACGTGCGGCCGCGGCTGCCTTGCCGGCTGCTGAGGAATCCCTGCTCGCGCAGGCTTCCATAGGCGGCTGTGACTGTGGTCCTGCTGACGTCCAAAGCGGACGCCAGGGCGCGCTCGCTGGGAAGTGCCACGTCAAGTGGCACTCTCCCGTCAAGGATCAGTAGGCGGACGACGTCGGCCAGTTCGCGATAGGCCGGCGCGGCACCAACGTTCCATTCGCCGAGGAGACGCGAAAGGGCGCTGGGGTTCAAGGAGCCGGCCATAAAGCCAGTATCTCAAACTGGCTATGGATTACAAGGCCAGTTACAGTGAGCATTGTTCAGTGATGACACGACGATTGACTCAGCTCTTTATTGGTCTTGCCTTGTACGGACTCTCCCTGGCCATGTTTATCCGGGCGGCCCTGGGCCTTGATCCCTGGGACGTTTTCCATCAGGGCCTCGCAGCCAAAGTGGGCTGGAGTATTGGCATGGTTGTTGTTGTGGTCAGCTTCCTGGTACTGCTCCTGTGGATCCCCCTCCGGCAGCGGCCCGGGATCGGCACACTCAGCAATGCTGTGCTGGTGGGGGTATTTGCCGACGTCGGCTTGTTCCTGATCCCGGAGTTCTCCCACCTCGGCGGGCAGATTGCACTGCTGGTCGGTGCTGTGCTCCTGAACGGTATTGCCTCTGCCTGCTATATCGGTGCGCGTCTGGGTCCCGGCCCCAGGGACGGTCTGATGACAGGACTGGCCCGCAAGACAGGATGGTCGGTTCGGCTTTCCAGGACGGGGATCGAAGCTGTTGTGCTGGCGGCCGGGTGGTTGCTTGGCGGTTCGATCGGCGTGGGCACAGTGGTCTACGCGCTCGCGATCGGGCCGTTGGTGCAGCTTCTCCTGCCGAAGTTTATGGTTCCTGAACTTCCCGTGGCGGCCTTGGACGCTGTGGACGACGAGGAGCAGGTACCCGTCCAGGCTGCCTGAGTCACAACATCCCTGGTGTTTCAGTACTCACTCGTCAGGAGACCGCGAGATCCGGCTGGCAACTGGGGCAGAAGTAGATGTCCCGCTCCTCGCTGGCGCCGGTTCTTCCTTGGGCACTGTTCCCGAGGACGCCGTACCGGATGGGCGTCCTGCAGCGAAGGCAGGGTTGGTGCTTGCGGCCATATACCCAGAAGCCGGGACGCCCTCCGCCGCTGCCCACTGGTTTCCCGTGAGGGCTCATGACGGTGGTTCTCCGGGCAGACCCGATGTTGGCTTCCAGCAATTGCTTGGCGTCCGCAAGGAGAGCGGGAAGGTCGGCTACGGCAGAGACGGGAGCAGCCGGGTGAATGCGCGAGAGGAAGCAGACTTCGCAGCGGTAAACGTTGCCGATTCCGGCAAGGTTCCGCTGGTCAAGGAGAGCCACTCCGATGGGTACCTCAGGGTGGGTGAGTATGCGGCGCTGGGCCTCGTCGGCGTCCCAGTCCGGCCCCAGGAGGTCCGGTCCCAAGTGCCCCACAACAGAGTCTTCGTCCGCGGTTTTGACTACTTCCAGTATTCCCAGCGAGAACCCGACGGCGTCTGCCGCAGCCGTCCGGAGGACGCACCTGGCCGTGAACCCCGGTTTACGCCAGCGTCCACCAGGCGGATAGACCTGCCAGGCGCCCTCCATCTTGAGATGGGAATGAATGGTGAGCCGTTCCTGCGAGGGGCCCTGAAGCCGCATGAGAATATGTTTGCCGCGGGGCACCACCTCGCTGACGGTCCATCCGTCGAGCTTGAGCGTCGCGAAGCGCGGCACGCGGAAGTCGGAGGACAGCAGCTGCTGACCAGCCAGGGCGGCGTGCAATTGTGAGGCCGCCCGCCAGACGGAGTCGCCCTCAGGCACTGGTCCACCCCTCAGGCACTGGTCCGCCTCTCAGGCACGGATTCTCAGTCCCTTAGGCGTGGTGTAGGCGCCGGCCTGGGTCAGTGCAACGGCGGCCGGGGTCTCCGGAATGTCGTGGCCGTTGACCTTCTCCATCACGAGCTTGTCCACAGCCCCGCGGCGTACCACTCCCACCAACGCCGCAGCGGCGGAGGCCAGGATCGTGGTGTCGTCGCTGAAGGCGAGCAGGGTCTTGCCGCCACGTTCCACGTAAAACACGAGTGCGCCGTCGACCATCACCACCAGGGCTCCTGCCTTCCTTCCCGGGCGGTGGCCGCTGCCGGCTTCGGCGCTTAGTACCGGCCACGGAAGAGCAGCGCCATACGGGTTGGCCGGATCGGTAGCCGCGAGAGCCAAAGCAACGGGTTCTCCTTTGGCCAGCTGGGTGTCCTCGGTGAACGAGCGGAGCCGGTCCACGGTGGCCGGAACGGCGAACTGCGCGGCTCCAAGGTGCTCGATGAAGTAGCCGCGACGGCAACGGCCCGCCTCCTCAAGTCTCGCGAGGACTTTGTACATCAGTCCGAAGCCCCCCAGGATGTTCTCAGCCATCACCGAACCACGGGTCACCACCCCGTACCTGTCAAGCAGGAGCTCGGCGGTGGCCCGGGCATGAATGGTGGGATCCAGTTCCGGTGCCGGCAGTGCCGACCAACGCCCGGCGGCCATTGGGGGAGTGGGTGCGGTGCCGCCAATCGACCCGTACCGGCCGCCCGTGAGCCCCGGGGATCCGAGCAACCCGGATCCGGGTGACCGGCCCAGACGGCTCATCCTCGGAGCACGGGCACGGGGCGCTCGGGCCACCTGCCTGTGGGCTGTATGTCCACCGGCAATCAAGGCGCGCACCGGAGCGAAGGTATCACCGGTGACGCGGCCCGCCCAAGCCAGATCCCACAGCGCCGTGACTACATCCGAATCGCTCAGAACGGAATCCATCCCGCCTGCAATGTCCGTCAGCTGACGGAAGAAATAGCCTCCGCCATTGTTCTGGAGATGCTCGAGCAGGCGGAGCTGGGCGTCGCCGGGTTGGTAGTCAGGGTTCGGATTCAGTGTCAGATCCGCCGAATCCGCGAGATGAAGGCTCACCCAGCCGTCGTTGCCCGGCAGCGCCCCGGCCCCGGACCACAGGACCTCGCCTGCAGCCATGAGCTCATCAAGCATGGCCGGCTGGTAATCGGCCACTCGGCCGGCCAGAACCAGTGGCTCCCAGGCTGAGGCGGGAACAGGCACACCGGACAACTGATCAATGGCGGTGATGATGCCGTCGAGTCCCCGCAGCACAGACTGTCCGCGGCGGCCGCCCGGCGTCAGCACATTCTGCCAGGCAGGAAGGAACCTGCCATAGGATGCGCCGTCAACGGGCTCCACTTCCGCACGAAGAGCAGCCAATGATCTGCGCCGGAGCTTACGGAGGACTTCGGCGTCGCACCACTCACTGGCGCCGGCCAGTGCAGCGGGCACGGAGGCAGAGGGAGCAGGCACAGCCGGCGGAGCCGAGGGCACTTCTGAGGCCGCTTCCTCAGGAGCAACGGCCGGCGTCTCCTCAGGGGCAACATGGGGACGGAACTCCCCTTCGACCACACGTCCATCCGCCGCCAGCCGTTTCAGGGCGGAATTGACGACGGCGACGCCAAGCCCCAGCCGGTTGGCGGCTTCGGCTGACGTGAACGGCCCGTGGGTTCTGGCATAGCGGGACACCAAGTCACCCAGGGGATCGGCCACAGGTTCGATGAACGCAAGCGGGACACCCATGGGGAGCGGCACGCCGAGGGCATCCCGCAACCTGGCCGCGTCCTCCACGGCAGAAAAGCGTTCAACTCCGCCGATGTTGACCTTGAGTGCCCGGTTGGCCCGTTGCAGCACAGCCAGGTGCACGGAGGCGTCGGCCGGAGTGGCGTGCGCACCTTCTGCACGCCCCCCGTCGGCAAGAGAATCGGTAGGTGAATCGGTAAGTGAAACTGCCGGAGAATCAGGAGCCGAAGCCCCGTCAGGGGCCTGGAGGCGGACGGATACTTCCTCAGGCGTCAGCGGGCCGAGCAGCCGCAGGAGGTCAGCCACGCCCTCCATGCCCCGGACCCGCCGGTCGGGGGCAAGGCGCTGGAGCTCCCGCTCGGTTGCCTCGATGACCTTGGCGTCCAGGAGCTCGCGAAGTTCCACCCGGCCCAGAAGCTCATTGAGGAGAGTGGAGTCCAGGGCGAGAGCGGCTGCACGGCGTTCCGCGAGGGGAGAATCACCCTCATAAAGAAACTGGGCAACGTAGCCAAAAAGCAGGGACTTGGCGAACGGTGACGGCTGCTGCGTGGTGGTCTCGACTATCCGGAGTTCACGCCGCTCAACAGATGCTGCGATGTCCTTCAGAGCCGGGAGGTCGTAGACGTCCTGGAGGCACTCACGGACGGTCTCCAACACGATCGGGAACGACGGATATTTCCTGGCGACGTCGAGCAATTGAGCGGATCTTTGCCTTTGCTGCCAGAGCGGCTGCCTCTTGCCGGGATTCTGCCGCGGAAGCAGCAGTGCGCGGGCTGAGCATTCCCTGAACCGGGAGGCAAAGAGGGCGCTGCCGCCTACCTCGGCCGTCACGATCTGTTCCAGTTCTTCAGGATCAAACAGGAAGAGTTCGGCGCCGGGGGGTTCGTCTTCCATCATGGGGACCCGGAGCATGATCCCGTCGTCGGCTGCCATAGCAGAGCCGTCCAGCCCGTATCGCTGCTGGAGCCGCTGCCCGACGGCCAGTGCCCAGGGTGCGTGGACGGGCATGCCGAAGGGGCTGTGCAGGATCACGCGCCAGTCGCCCAGTTCGTCGTGGAACCGCTCCACCACCAGGGTGGTGTCGCTGGGCACCACTTCGGTGGCCTGCCGCTGCTCCGCGAGGTACTGCAGGAGATTGTTTGCAGCGAAGTCGTCCAGGCCGCTGGCTTTGCACCGCTCGGTGGCAGGCCCGACGTCGGATGCCGAGAGTTCGCGGACGAAGGCGCCTAACGCCCGCCCGAGGTCGACAGGCCGGCCCAGGGAGTCGCCCTTCCAGAAGGGAAGCTTGCCGGGCTGGCCGAAGGCAGGCGAAACCAAGACACGGTCGTGGGTGATGTCCTCGATTTTCCAGCTGGTGGCACCGAGCGCGAAGAAATCGCCGACGCGGGACTCGTAGACCATTTCCTCGTCGAGTTCACCCACGCGGCGGCCGCCTTTCGCCGCCGAGCCCGCCGGCGCCGGACTCCCGGGGCCGGAAGAGGCAGAAGAACCTGAGTTGCCAGTGCCCTCCACTTCAGTGCCGATGATGTAGACGCCAAACAGCCCGCGGTCCGGAATGGTCCCGCCGGAGGTCACGGCCAGGCGTTGGGCCCCCGGCCGCCCCTCGATGGTGCCGGCGTTCCGGTCCCAGATGATGCGGGGACGAAGTTCAGCGAACTCGTCGGAGGGATACCGGCCAGCCAGCAGATCAAGGGTGGCCTCAAAAGCTGAGCGCGGCAGGCTGGAGAAGGGAGCAGAGCGGCGGACGGTCGAAAACCATTCCTCGACGTCGATGCTGCCCAGGGCAGTGGCCGCAACAGTCTGTTGGGCAAGAATATCCAGGGGGTTAGCCGGCACACTGAGGCGTTCAATCTTTCCCCCGAGCATCCGCTCCACGGTGATGGCCGTGTGGACGAGATCGGCGCGGTGTTTGGGGAACAGGACGCCCTGGGAGATTTCACCGACTTGGTGCCCGGCGCGGCCTACACGCTGCAGGCCGCTTGCGACGGAGGGAGGAGATTCCACCTGCACCACCAGGTCAACGGCACCCATGTCGATGCCCAGTTCCAGGGAGGACGTTGCCACTACGCACCGGAGCCTGCCGGATTTGAGGTCGTCTTCGATGAGGGCGCGCTGGTCCTTGGAAACGGAGCCGTGATGGGCCCTGGCCAGGACGGGGTCGGCGCCGGACGTGCTGCCCGCCTGCGCCATCATATGGGCGGGCGTGCCAGTGGAAGTAGGGGTGGCACCAGCCGCCGCCTGACCCGTGGCCGACGCCTGGCCAGCAGGCGTCGCCGGGGACGAGGCAGGAGCATCGAAGACTGTGGGTGCGCCGTCCCATCCACCACCGGCCACTACCAACTGGCGCTCAGCGTGAATCTCATTCAACCGGGCGGTGAGCCGTTCGGCCAGCCGCCGGGAGTTGGCGAAGACGATAGTGGACTGGTTGGCCAGCACCAGATCCACGATCTTTTCTTCAACGTGCGGCCAGATGGATGCCTGCGGCTGGAGGCCGGAGGCAGGGCCGGAGTCAAAGGCTCCTACGGCCCCTGGCAGATCTGACATGTCCTCCACAGGAACGGAAACGGTCAGGTCCCAGTTCTTTTTGGACGGAGGCGCCACGATCTCACACGGCGCGGAGCCGGCCAGGAACTGCGCCACGAGTTCCTTGGGCTCCACCGTTGCGGAGAGCCCGATCCTCTGGGCGGGCTTGGCTAGCAGGGCATCCAGGCGTTCCAGGGAAACAGCAAGGTGGGCGCCGCGTTTGGTTCCGGCCACCGCATGGACTTCGTCCACAATGATGGTGTCCACCTCCGCCAGGGTTTCCCGCGCCCGGGACGTGAGCATGAGGAAGAGCGATTCGGGCGTAGTAATCAGGATGTCAGGAGGATTGCTCAGCAGCGCGCGCCGGTCCGCCGTCGTCGTATCCCCCGAGCGGACGCCGACAGTGATCAAAGGGGCAGGGAGCCCAAGCCTTTTTGCTGTTTGGGTGATGCCGATCAGCGGAGCGCGGAGGTTGCGTTCGACGTCGACGCCAAGCGCCTTGAGCGGGGAAATGTATAGGACCCGCGTTTTCCGCTTCGGGGCCCTTTTTCTTCGCCCTTTGCTCCGGGACCCCTCTCCTTCAGGTGCAACGGCAGCAACAGGTACGGCAGCAGCATCGTCAGGGGAGGCAGCAGCAAGAATCCGGTCAGTAGCCAGCAGCCGGTCCAGGGCCCAAAGAAATGCGGCGAGAGTCTTTCCGGAGCCAGTGGGAGCCACAACCAAAGCGTGGGAACCGGAGGAAATGGCGTTCCAGGCGCCCTCCTGAGCAGGGGTGGGCGTGGAAAAGGCACCTAAGAACCACTCCCGGGTGGACTGGCTGAACCGTTCCATGGTTCCGCCCCGCCCGTTTGGGCTGGTCTCCTGGTTTTCCCGCTTCTCCTGCCCCTCTTCCTGCCCCTCCATTTCTCCATCATGCCTTAAGGCACTGACAGAAATGCCTGGTCAGTCAAGCTTGCCCACCTGGTCAGTCAACCTTGGCCAGAGGATGGGTGGCCGGGCCTTCCAGCACCTCGCCGTCATTGGTAAAGCGTGAACCGTGCAGCGGGCAATCCCAGGACTTTTCGGCGTCGTTCCACCGGACAATCCCGCCCATGTGCGTGCACACCGCGGAAAGCCTGCAGGTGCTGCCGTTCACCGTGGAGGTTGCAACAGGCTTGCGGCCTCGCCGGGACACCACGCCCATTCCTTCCGCTGGAGCCTGGCTGGTTTCGTCGAGCCGTTTCAGCCCGACTTTGCTCCAATCCTTGAAAACGGTCGCAGCGACGTCGGCATTAAGGGAGGCTGCTGAGGCGGCACCGGGGGGAGAAGTAACCCTGTGGTTAATGGCGTCGGCCCACGGGATCTGGCCTCCAAGAATATCCGCCGATATTCCCAAGGCCGCCGCAACGGCATTCGTCATGCCCCACTTGTTGTAGCCGGTTCCGAGGAAGATCCGGCCGCCGCCACGGGGCATCTTGCCGAAGAACGGCATGAGGTTCACCGGCTGGTAGTCCTGGGCAGACCAGGTGTGCGTTGTTTCCGCTCCCGGATAATGTCCCTGCGCCCACTCGACGAGTCCGTCCAGATGGGCCCTGGCGGACTGCATGCGGCCTCCAGGATGGCCGTTGCCGCCTACCAGGAGAAGCCGTTCACCGTCGAGCGGGTAATCGCGCAAGGAGCGGGTGGGCTGCTCGACCGATATGTACATGCCCGTGGGCGGCGCCATGGAACCGGGCAGCCGCAGCGCCGCTGCATACGAGCGCCCTGGCTTGAGCTTGGCGAAGTAGAGCCCCCTGTCCAGCACGGGCGTGCCCGTTGCCAGGACCAGTTCATCGGCCCGGATCTTCCCACGGGTGGTTTCGATATCCAGTGGCCCGGAGCCCTGGGCACCTGTCACCCGGACACCGGAAACAATCTTTCCACCGTGGCTCCGGACGTCGGCGATCAGAGTATCCAGCACGTCCATGGGGTGAATCTGCGCCTGGTTGGCCAAGGCAACTGCACCCTTGACGGGATACGGAAGGCCGGGATCCTTGGTGTAATCCACTTCAAGGCCGGCAGCAAGAGCCACAGTGAACTCCTCGCGCAGCTTCTCAACACCATCCAGGGTTGCCGCGTAGGTGTACGCGTCCCTGGTCTGATAGGCGACGTTGTTCGAGTCAAGATAGCGCAGGAGCCAGGCCTGGCCCTCTCGGTTGGCTTCGACGTAAGCATTGACCAGTTTTTGTGAGTATTGGCCCCGAAGCTTGGAGAGCACAGTGCCTTGCAGGAGGGTTACTTTCGCGGTCGTGTTCCCGGTGGTTACCGCTCCCGGAGTGCGTGCCTCCAGGACCAGCACGTTTTTCCCTGACCGGGCCAATAGGAGTGCGGTGACGAGGCCAGTCAGGCCGGCACCTGCGACCGCCGTGTCATAGGAAGTTCCCGGCATGAATTCGTCGCTTTTGAAAGTGTCCGCCCGGTCCAGCCACAGTGAAGTCATCGGTTCACGCCTGCCTTTCGGCTCGTGCCCCGATTTCCTTCAGCGGGGCGTCGGAAGATTTCATAAGTATACTTACCATGTACCTGTGAAGGAACAGCCGCCAACGAGCAGGAGCGCAACCATGAACGCAGTCCATGTTTCCGGCCGGAGCACAGGCAAGCGCACTGCCCTTCAGAAATCCGCTCTCGCGGCTGGCCTCTTATTTGTCCTTGTGGGAGTCCTGGGATTCGTCCCCGGGATCACGAGCGGCACTGATGGGATGACGATCTGGGGCCATCAGTCAGGTGCAATGCTCTTCGGTGTCTTCCAGGTTTCCGTGCTGCACAATCTGGTGCATCTGGCCACAGGAGTGGTGGGTCTCTTCATGGCGCGGCTGGCGATGCGGGCCCGTACCTTCCTCATTGGCGCGGGCGTGGCTTATTTGGCTTTGTGGATTTTCGGGCTGTTCATTCCCCATGACTCTCCGCTTAACGTGGTCCCGCTAAACACCCCCGACAATTGGCTGCATGTGGCATTTGGCTTTGGCATGATCGCCTTGGGCGTTGCTTTCGCGCGCGACGCCGTCAGCCCGCCGAAAACCGTCAGCCCGCCGAAAACCGTCAGCCCGCCGAAAACCGTCAGCCCGCCGAAAACCGTCAGCCCGCCGGAAACGGCACCGTAGCCGGCGGAAGTGGGCCCCCGGCGTGAGTGGTCCACGCCGTAACTGGGCCCCGCCGTTAGTGCTTCCCGCCGTTACTGGGCCTGGAAGGGCCCGATGCTCAACAAAGCAACGTCGGCATCGCTGCACGCATCCGTGGGCTGCGGGAGGAAAAGTGACGCCTTGTCTTCCGGCGGATAGATCCGGTAGCCGGCTGCCGCTGTCAGAGTGCAGTCCTGGAAGTTTCTGGCCTGGGTATAGCGCAAACGCGCGGTTCCCGCCGTACCCGGCGCCAGCACGACGTCGGCAACGGGCGTGGATTCGTCCCTAGTGGCAGGCGCCCCGATAGGTTCGCCATTCGCGTCGGCCGTCAGGGAGACGCCGGGAAAGCCCCGCAGCATGCACGGTGTTGAACCCGAATTGGTGAGCAGCAGTTGCATATAGACGCTGCCGGCCGCCCCTCCGCCTGACGCATCAGTGCTGGCTGTCAGGTTTGCGGCCTGGCACAGCGGTGTTCTGCCTGCTGCGGGGGTCGACGGCGCCGGCGGACTGCTGCTGGGAGCGGACGTTCCGGTGGGTGCAGCGGACGAGGAGTTGGAGGGGGAGGCAGCAGGGGTGGTTTGCTGCGACTGCGGTTGGCTGGGACCGCATGCCGTCAGGAGGAGAGCGGCCCCCGCCGCCGTCATGACTGCGGACACGATGCTGAATCTCTGAGACCTCATGGCTACACCTTTACGGCAGAGGTCCTGCGAGTCAACGAAGCCACGACGACGGCGGGGGATTGATGCCCGGATTGTAATTCCAGGCGTCGAAGTGATGCTGCTAGCTTGAAGAATCTGAGGACTGCAGCAAACCCTTGTTGGTTCCCCTGCTGCGCATGAAAGCCATGCCACCCAGCACGAGTCCTCCCGCTCCGGCTGCCAGGCCGGCCCAGCTTCTTGCTTCGGCACCCTGATCGCCGGCACTGGTTTCAGCGGCAGCGGTGGAGGCGCTGGCCTGTTGTGCATCGGCATGGGCTCCAGCTGCTTCCGGAGAGCCATCCGAAATCGTTACTGAGGGTGCTGGCGCCTCAAGTGAATGGGGATCCTGGCCGTCCTTGGGGATTTCTGCCCAGTCCGTCTGGCCCACCTGACAGTTTTGAAGTGTCGGAAAGAAGAGAGTTGCGCCGGGGGTGTCGGGCAATTTCACCGACAACACCAGGGCGTCCCGCAGCTTCGGATCCAGCGGGGTCTTGGCGGTGTAAACAATCTTGCTGGTGCGTTTGGTGATGGTGGCCCCGTCGGCCAGCTTCTTTGGTGAGGCGAGCTCCTCTTCAACCTTTTCGACCGTCCAGTTTGGATTCACGGTGGGCTGGGCGTCGTTCAGTTCCTCCGGCAGCGTGATGGTCACCTTGGTGGTTCCTGAGGTGTCGCAGCCGTGAGGGATGCCGAACGTGAGGAGGGCGTATGTGTTGGCGGCGGTCTTATCCGGGCTGATGCCCACGTGGGCAGACGCCCCCGCGGCTCCCGCCATCATCAGGGCTGCTGTTCCGGCAAGGGCGCCTGTCACTGAGGCGGCGCGGCAAAGGATGGACTTGTTCATGGAAATGCCTTTCGGGGTGCGCCCTCATCCGGGGCGCACTGAAGTGAGGGAAGAAACCCGTCACCTGGCCGCGGCGATCGAAAGGGAAAGCGGGCGGCGGCGCCGGGCTGAGTCAGGAAAGTACGATGACGGCGGGCGGCCCACGTCTGCAGTCTTGCCTGAGGTTCCGCCAGGGAAGGGGAGTGAAGTCCCTGCCGGGAGGAACAGCGGCGGGTACCGTTCCGCCGTCGAGCATTACAGGAGACGGCAGCTGAACGAGCGGGTGGAGCCACGCTGCCAGGAACCACAGCGCCGCCTCGCCCTTGGCCAGCAATCCGGCGCAGAGGAGGGTGGCCACAACATGGCCCGTCAGCATCAGGGCCGCCAATGGCGAATCAACCTGGTGAGCATGACCGGCGGCCGCCTCAACGGCCTGCGCTAAGGGCAGTCCGTGCTCACTGACAAGGCCCGCCTGACCAGTCAGGTGGTGGTCTGTCCCAACCACCGAAGATGTTCCTGATGCCGGAACGCTGAGAGCCGTGAACACCTCATGGAGGGCCAGCTGCCCTGTACCAAGTAGCGCGGTCATGGCGGGCAGCCCGAGTTGCCTCCGGGTGGCCAGCGTTGAAACCAGGCCCGTCATGGCGAGGATTGCGGCCATGATCCCGGCTTGGGGAAGCGAACCGCCGCCCAGGATGTGAGCAAGGGCTGCGAGCAAAACCACGGTGGCAGCGACGGTGGTGGAGCGAAGCAGATGGAAGGGAATCCGGGCGGACAAGGGTGCCACGGAGACCTCCTCACGGTTCATCGCTGGCTGGACACGTGATTCCGATTCTAGCCGGGATGGTAAACGCTATGGCACTTCGTGGGGAGACCGCCGTCGCTGCTTAAGCAGCTCGTGCCGTAAGTGGTCAGCCGATGTGCGCATGCGATTGAAGCGGAATGTGGCGGCCGGGGGAGGGGGAACATCATCCGCGGTTCCGGACAAGGCGTGGCGGCGGCGCCGCAATTCCAACGTCAGGCTTTCCTCACCCCGAGCCATGGCCCACCGGTGGTTAGCGCTGAACACTGGTTTCAGCAGCCACCCGAGCCGGCGAAGCAGCGGCTTGCCCGCGCTGACCTGCCAACGGTAGGTGACGACAGTTTCGGGACCGTCCTGGCTGAAGGACCAGTGTCCGGATCCTGTCAGGTCGCCGGCGGCTCGGAGGGCAAAACCTTCACGGGTTACAGATCCCTGCGGAGTCATCGTCCAGCGGAGCGTGTAGGGCAGCCACCCCTTGGTGTGCAGGTGATACCTTCCTGGGTCTTCTTTACCAGGGCCTGCTTTCCCGGGGCTTCCGTCGGAAGCAGCGGGAACCACGCTGAGGTAGACGGAGGGCCACCAGACCGGCAAGGAGGCCGCATCGGTCAGGATCGCGATGACTTCGTCTACCGTTCCCGGGACGCGCCACACCGTAAAAAAATCGTAGTCATTGCTACCCATTGCAGTCATTCCCTTCATTAGACTGCACGCATAAGCCGCAACCTAGCTCTAGGAGAAAATCATGGACTATCTCGGGACCGGCAATGAGAAGGCCCTTCCGGCCTCGGAGTTGAACCGCACGCATATTGGCCAGACTGTCAGCTTCCAACCGGACGAGTTCACGGTGGTTTTCGGCCGCATCGGAGCCATCGCCCGCAAGGAAGGCGGGGTAACGATCGCTTTGGAGGGGGTCGACGGCGCAGGGGGACTTCCATCCCATTACAGCCTGCCGCCGTCGCAAAATGTCTACCTGCAACCGGACATGCTGACGAATACTGAGACCACCATCAAGGATCTGTTCGGCAAGGTCCAGGACAACCTGCGCGGCCATAAAGGAGACCAGAGGCCGGAGTCCGAGCCTCCGAACGTATAAAGTGTTGCGGTGAAACTAATCGGCGTGATCCGTTCCAAAGAAACCAGCACCATCGAGGTGGAGGCTGACTCCATCCACGAAGGCCGGGAAGAGCTCGAGGCCAAAGTGCCCGACGGCTACGAACTTCTCCTGATCAAGACGGAAAACTGAGCCTTCCGGTCGCGCGCGTGTCAGCCGTCTGAGTACGACAATCCGGGTTCGGGGCCGTCCTCAGCCTCTACCCACGCGGTGAAGTCCTTGAGCGACATGCACCAGTAGTAATCGCAGTAACGTAGCTTTTCTTTCTCGGCTTTACTCATTTTCCCGCACTCCCCCCGGAGTAGCACCAGGTGCGAAAGTGGCTCTTTCACTAATCCTGGTGGAAGCCAGCGGTGCTGGCTTCCACTACCAGTGAACTCCGGAGTGGTGGGTGCTACACGAGTAACGCGTACTCGACTTTGACCGCCTCGCAACGCGGCTTGGTTCCCCGGTACTTGCTTCTCCACGCACCAACTACCCGCTGCCCGTCCCGGCTGTCCTGCCCAGGTGGCGCGCGCAGAGACCCCCGGCCGCCACTTCGTCGAAAGGAACTTCATGCACGTTCCTCCCGTCACGGACCGCAACGGCAATCAGCTGCTGGCCTTGGATTTTGTCGATGAGAGCGTGGTGAACGCAGACCACTCAGAGCCGGTTCTTCCCCTGTCGCTGGTCGTCATGACGTACCAAGGAAAGGTCCTGATGATCTTCAACAGGTGGCGTCAGGAATGGGAATTGCCTGGCGGAATGATTGACGCCGGCGAGACGCCACGGCGGGCAGCCTCCAGGGAATTGCTTGAAGAGACTGGTGTGACTGCTGAAAGCCTCTCCTTTGAAGCCCGGGCACTCTTCTCACTCAAAAGCCCCGACCGGCTGGAGTACGCGGCGGTTTTCTCCACGCAGCTCGATGCGCTCCCCGAGCTCAGGATAAACGAGGAAGCTTCGGCCTTCCTCTGGTGGGCGCCTGATGCTGCCGGAGAGGTGAGCTCGGGTGAGAACATGAGTGTTCTGGATGCTGCCATCGCGTTTCGGGTGGCAGGGCGGGCGGGGTATTGAGCTAGCTGGCGCTTTGCCCGGCCGCCCACTCCTGGACTCGTTGTTTGCTTTCCTCAGGCGAGAGGTCAACCACCCGGGTCATGATCGACCAGCGCACGCCAAAAGGATCGACGATCGAGGCGAACCTGTCACCGCTGACGAAAGTCATGGCCGGCTCGCGCACCGTGGCGTGAGCGGCCTCCGCTGCTGCGAGTGCCTCGTCCGTATTGGGCACATAAACAGCCAGAGAGAACGAGTGCCCGGCGTCGGCGTCGGGCGCTACGAGCCCATACTCCTCAAGGGGATCGCTCAGAGTAAGGAGTCCGGATCCAAAATCCAGGACGGCATGGGCAATCAGATCACTGCCGGGGAAACGGGTCACGTCCAGAATCCTGGCGCCAAACACGTCACGATAGAATTCCATCGCCTTGGAAGCCGGTTCCACTGCGAGGTGCGGAGTGAGGGACGTGCTTCCGTGGGGGATACCGTTCGTTGTGTGCCTCCCGCTGACCGCGTCAATCTGTTCGGTTGCTTGCAGTTCCGGCTCTGAATGTGTTTTTTCCATACCCCAATGGTGCTGACCGGACGGCGCCGTCGTCTTGTACTTTTGCGACAAAAGGAGCGCTCGTGCCAGTTTCGAAGGGTCATCTGAATCCCGGGGCTCTGGACGTAACCTTTGACCGTTTTGAGCTGGGGCCGGGCCTGGCGGAGCTGGTGCGGCACGTTTGGGTGGTCCGCTGGGATATTCCCGACGGCGAGGTCCGTGCGCAGCGCGTCCTGAGCTATCCGGCGCTGAATGCGGTGATCGATGCCAGGGGTGCCAGACTGTTTGGCCCGGAGTCCCGTGTTCAAGTGCAGGAACTCAGCGGTACTTCCTGGGCCGTCGGAGTGCTGTTCCGTCCTGCCGCCGGGAGGCTGTTGGCTGCTGCGGAACCTGCGAATCTGCCCGCGAGCGGTGAGCATCTCGGCAATGCGCCCCATCAGGCGCTCGCCGAGGTTATGAACGGAACGCTTTCAGTCCCAGCGGCGCGCCTTGCGCTGGTGGGAATTCTGCGGTCGTGGCTCTTCCCATACGTTTCGGAACTCGACGAGAGGGCCGCCATGGTGAACGTCGTGTGCCAATTGGCGGAGGAGGATGACAGCATCCTCCGGTCTTCAGATCTCGCGGAGCGGCTTAATGTTCCACCCCGTTCTCTTGAGAGATTGGTCTACGCGCATATCGGGGTAACGCCCAAGTGGCTGATCGACTGCCGTCGGCTCCAGCACGCTGCCACACTCCTTTTCGCCGAACCGGCCACACCACTTGCTGACTTGGCATTCTCTCTTGGCTACACGGACTACCCGCACTTCTCGCGGAGCTACAAGAAAGTGATCGGGGAAACTCCACATGAAACCCGCAAGCGGGGTGAGGAGCAGCGCGGGCGTGTGGGAGGAAACTGACCCTCGTCCCAGTCGGTAGGCTCAAGGGCATGGATGCCTCCCAACTCAACTCAATGGTCTTGGCCGTGATCCTGGCTGCGATTTTCTTCTACATCCTCTACGGCGTGGTTCGCGCAGCAGTACGGGACGGAATCGAGCAGGCTGAGGAACGCCGGAATAAGACTGGTGAAACAGCAACCAGGGCTGCTTGATGTCTGGTGCAAGTCTCCGAAGGAAAAATTCCTGCTTGTCCCCATAAACATCGCTGGAAAGACTAGGGTCTACGTAGCGGCAGGCTTAGAGAGCGTGAATCGGCGGGGGTAGAGGTAGAGGTGGAGCAGGAAAAGGCTGACCGGATTTCGTTCCATGAGCTGGACCAGAACGGGAATCCCCTGGACCCGGAAACAGCCACTTCTGTCATGGAATCAACCGGACGGGAAGGGAGGGAATCCACAAGGCTTTCCATCAATCCCTTTGTCCTCATCCTCTGGGTGCTTGTAGGCATCATGATAGGTGGCGGTCTCTGGGTTCAAATGGAAATGACGCTGCTTAACACATTCGGCCCTGACGGCCCTGTGACGGAGCCTCTGATGTTGGTGGTGAGGAACTTCAGCCCCTTTGGGGTATTGAGCGGCCTGCAAGGGGCCATCGGGCTGCTTTTTTGGCACGCTGTGCAGTGGCAGCGCAAAAGGCAGTAGTGTCGCCCTTTCGCACGCTCAGTAGGGAAAGTCCGCAGGGTGCTCAGGTCTGCGACTACCACGCGCGTTCCTCCGACTGTCGCACCAACTTCACCGTCTCCTCGATGCTGCTGAGTTCGCGCACCAGGGCGACTCCTACCCATCGCGTGTAATGGTCGCCGTAAAGTCCTTCACGCGTGGCCAAGGCCTTGTCATCGGTATGGAACTCCACCTCGTCGGCCCCCTTCATTTGGCTGACCAGTACCTTGCCGCCGCGCCAGTTCGCGGTGACCCTGAGGCGGACCACGTCGCCGGCCTGATTGGCCTCCACTTCCTCAGCCACGCTTGTGGGATCGGAGCTGTCACGTAGCCGGAGCGTGGGCCCGTCCACCCGGCCGTCCACTTGGCGCTCCTCGCCTGCATAACGTGTCCAGTAGCCCGTTGTCCTCATTCCTGCCATCCTTCCGGCTTCCTGACGAGCTGTCGATCCAGGCTCTGGGTTGAAGGTCTCTCGAGACCTCGCTCCATCAGTACGGAAACGCTCCATGAAGAGGGAGGTGACGGCCCAAGAAGCCGCGTCTACCCTGTCGCGGGGGGACTCGTTCGCCTAATGTTAGTCAAACGAATGGAAAAATGGTTTCATTGATTCGGACTGTTGATTACGCAGCCGATGGACATCAGTAATCTGCTCAATCCAATCAGAGGAAAATTACATGGCTGAGTCTAAACTTGTCCCGCAGAAGCCCACTGGAGCATTCATCGGCGCTAGCTGGATTGCGTTGCTCATCGGAGTGTCGTCTTATCTCATCGGTCTTTGGAACGCAACGAGCATGGAGCTTAACGAGAGGGGATACTACTTCACGATCCTGCTCTTCGGGCTGTTCGCAGTAATCTCGATCCAGAAGACAATTCGAGATCGAACTGAGGAAATCCCGGTCACGAATATCTACTACGGCGTGGCATGGTTTTCCGTTGTTGCCTCACTTTCGCTACTGGTAATCGGTCTTTGGAATGCCGACATGCTTCTGTCTGAGAAGGGCTTCTACGGTCTGGCTATGCTGATGTCGCTCTTCGGAGCTATCACCGTTCAGAAGAACGTGCGAGACATGGCAGTGTTTGCCGAGGTAGAGAAAACCGAGAACCCAAAACGAAAGCCCGCCCCGGGTCAGGACATTCCTGCCGCAACGCCTGGGGCCGTTAATCGCCCTAACTCCAATCCGCCCTTCGGTCGACCAGAATGAGTCGAGAGCCTTCGTACACGGGGTGCTGACTAGGACTCGGGGGGCCCTTTGGGGACCCTCCCCACCCCTTATGTGAGGTGGGATCGTCGACCTGCCTCTGCTCTGTTGCAGCGGCCGCGGTGTTCGGCGCCTCGGTAGATGGTTCGGTCTTCGTCGTGGTGTCCGGAGGTCGAAGGGTTCGCTGCGATGATCTCTCTGTATCCAAGCATTGACACTTACACCGGCAAGAATTAGGCCCTCACACCTTCCTTATGCAGTACTCGACACCGCCTTGGAATGCCGATGCGGGAACCCGCCTAGAGGTTTTGGGGTGGCTATCTCGGGCTGACACAAACGAAAGAAAACAATGAATATCGTCCTAGAGACCTACACAACTTCCTCTTCAACTGACCCCGCAGTGGTCTTCGCAATCCTGGGGCTCATGTCCTTGATATTCGTTGTCATGTTCGCACTCATGGGTCTGCTCACTATGGGGATCTACACCAAAGCAGGCCAACCCGGGTGGATCGCCTTTGTTCCGATCTACAACCGGCTCAAGCTTCTTGAGATCGTAGGTCGGCCGTGGTGGTGGCTGTTCCTGGGCATGGTTCCAATTGCCGACATCGTCACCGGGATAATGGTTCTCAATGACCTGGCGAGATCCTTTGCGAAAGACACCGGGTACACACTTGGCCTGGTCTTCCTGCCGGTGGTCTTCTTCCCCATGCTCGCCTATGGAGAAGCGCGGTACGTCGGTCCGGCCGGAGCGCCGCAGGTCTGGGGTCACCCCGGCGGCGGTTACGTTCAGCCGCAGGCTCAGTTCCAGTACGCAAACCAGGCGCCGCCGGCCCAGGGCCCCTCAGTATCTGGTTACCCGAACCAGCCGCACGCTCAATCACCGCACGACCCCACTCCGCCGAGCAACTGAATTCGCCGGCAACAATCGGGTGGCGTCTCAGGATCCAAGGTGGATTTTAGCGACCATCGCAACACCTGAGTGAGGTGGTCCAGAAGATGCTGGGCTGCCCAAAATGTCCCCACCAGCCTGATTCAGACGAAGCAAAAGGCCCCTGGTTCCCTTGTAACAAAGGGAACCAGGGGCCTCGCTATTTGGCGGTGACGGTGGGATTTGAACCCACGTTGGCTTTGACACCAAACAACATTTCGAGTGTTGCACCTTCGGCCGCTCGGACACGTCACCAACCCATACAGGTTACCGGAGCAGAGCGTCCATCCCCAAAACGGCGGCACGCGCAGGGCCAGGGTGCTTCCACGCGTGAGCCAGCGAGACTACATTCGTAAGCAAGATGATCATTTCAGAGCAGCCGCAAAAAGCCACCGCCTATTGGACCGTCGGCCCGCGTAAGGGGGAACTCCGGGCAGAGAACCTTCCGGAACCGGCAGAGGGGGAGGCGCTGGTGCGGACCCTCTATTCCGGTATCAGCAAGGGCACGGAATTGGTGGTGCACTCCGCGAGAGTACCGGAATGCATCGAAGACCGGATGGCCGCTCCGCACCAGGAAGGCCACTTTCCCTCGCCCGTGAAATTCGGCTACCTGTCCGTCGGCGTCGTGGAACGTGGCCCCGCGGAGCTGGAAGGCAAGAAGGTCTTTTGCCTATATCCGCACCAGGACCGTTATGTGGTCCCCGCGCACGAGCTCACTGTCGTCCCGGACAACGTCCCTGCGCAGCGGGCCGTGCTGACGGGGACCGTGGAAACGGCTGTCAATGCTTTGTGGGAGGCAGGGCCGAGGCTGGGGGACCGGATCGCCGTCGTGGGTGCGGGCCTTGTGGGCGGCATGGTGGCCACACTTTTGCGGAACTTTCCGCTCCAGCGGCTGCAGCTCATCGACGTCGACCCATCCAAGGGCGGGTTCGCCGCCGCACTCGGCGTGGATTTCAGCCATCCCGACGACGCCCTCGGGGACTGCGACATCGTGTTTCACTGCTCGGCTTCCCAGGAAGGCCTGGAGCGCTGCCTGAAACTGGCAGGCGACGAAGGCGAAATCATTGAGATGTCCTGGTTCGCGGACCGAAAAGTTTCCGTACCCTTGGGCGAAGACTTCCACGCCCGACGTTTATCCATCCGCGCGAGCCAGGTAGGAGTGGTGGCCCGCTCGCGCCGCCACCGACGCAGCACCTCCGACCGTCTTGAGCTGGCCGTCTCGCTGCTGAGCGATCCCGTTTTTGATCATTTCCTGACAGGTACGTCCGGCTTTGAAGATCTCCCCGAGGTGGTGGACAGGCTTTCTGACGGAACCCTGGACGCCCTCTGCCACGTCATTGATTACTCCCTGCCGTCCAATTCAAGCGGGTCCAGCCCAAGCAAGCCCACCGAAAACAAGTCCACCGAAAACACCCCCACCGAAAGCAAGAGGTAACTGTGTTCAGCCTGACCGTCCGGAACCATTTCATGATCGCCCACAGCCTCCCGGGAGAGGTGTTCGGGCCTGCCCAGGGGCTCCATGGGGCCACCTTCGTCGCCGAGGTGACATTCCGCCGTCGGAAGCTCAATGAGAACGCGATTGTCCTGGACATTGGTGAGGCGGGCGACGTCGTCAGCGGAGTGCTGGACGGGCTTAACTATCGCAACCTCGATGAGCACCCTGACTTTGCCGGAGAACTGAGCACCACCGAGGCGCTGGCCCAATACATAGCCGACGCCGTGGCCGCCAAAATCCGTGACGGAGCGGACGGACGGGAACTTTCCGGCATCGATGTGACCCTGCGCGAAACGCCTGATGCCTGGGCAACGTACTCCCTGGACTTCGAGGCGGAGTAGCTCCTGTGTCCGCTCACCGGCCCGCGGTCTCTCCCTGGTCCACGAGACGGATCCAGCTGGTGGTGCCCGGAAACGTACTCCATAACTCGGGAGGCAACGTCTACAACGCGGCTCTCACCACGAGGCTTACCGGCCTGGGGGCACAGGTGAAGACATACCGGGCCGACGGTCAGTGGCCAATCGGCAGCGAGGAGGACCGACGGCGGTTCGGCTCACTTTTGTCGGAACTCTCGGTGGAGGACCCGACGGCGGTAACCATCGTCGATGGCCTGGTTGCCTCCGGAGCGCCCGAGGAAATGGAGCAGGCCGCAGCCAGGGGCCGGCCCGCATGGGTACTCCTGCACATGCCGCTGGAGACGCCCGAAGGGGAGGGGCCCGCTTTGGAACGCCGTGCCCTTGCGGCCGCTGCGGGAGTGATGTCCACAAGTTCTTCCGTTGCCGCCCTGGTTAAGAAGCGGCACGGGCTCGACGACGTGACTCCAGCCCTGCCCGGCACGGACCCCGCTCCGCTGGCCGTGGGATCCAACCCGCCCCATTTCATCGCCGTTGCCGCCTTACTGCCCAACAAGGACCAGTTGATCCTATTGGGGGCTCTTGCCCAGCTG
This sequence comes from Arthrobacter sp. Z5-13, assembly GCF_056499105.1. NCBI lineage: Bacteria > Bacillati > Actinomycetota > Actinomycetes > Micrococcales > Micrococcaceae > Arthrobacter > Arthrobacter sp. Z5-13. Next base: position 3,777,508 of record NZ_CP096460.1, on the reverse strand, counting down.
ATGGACCTGCCGTGGACCGCCTCGCTGATTGGCTCGGATTCCGCTGACGAAGCGTACACACGCGACGTGCGTGCCGCCGTCGAGCGCCTTGGCCTTGGTTCACGCGTCCGCCTGGCTGGCGAGTTGGGCGGCGAGGAGTTCGACGCCGAATGGAAGGCGGCAGACCTGAGCCTGCTGGTCTCGCGTGCGGAAGCTTATGGACTGGTGGTTCCGGAATCCCTCGCCCACGGGCTTCCCGTCATAGTCCGTGCCGGGACGGGCGCGGTGGAGGCGCTGCACGCCGGATTGCGGCAGGGGAGCGGGGAAGAAGCCGGGACCCAAGCAGCAGATGCGCCCCTCCCGGGCGCCGCCGTCGAGCTCGCTACCGATCCCGCGCCGCTGGCCCGTATTCTCGGGAGCTGGTTGACGGATCCAGGCCTCCGCACACAATGGCGCACGGCGGCAATGGCGGTGAGGGAACGGCTTCCCGGTTGGGAGGACACCGCACGGACGGTGCTGGCGACGCTGGACGGAACGGCCGGCCAATGAAGGTTCCTGGAGCCGAAAAGTCACACGCCCTGGTGCCCTCAGATGCCTCGGTGCTGGGCGAAAAATCCACGGAGCAGTGCGGCGCATTCCTGCTCCCGGACTCCGGCGTAGACCTCCACCCAATGGTTGAGGCGGCGCTCGCGGAGGACGTCGAACACGGAACCGGCGGCTCCCGCCTTTTCATCCCAGGCCCCAAACACCACCCGGGGCATGCGGGCCAGCACGATTGCTCCGGCGCACATGGCACATGGCTCAAGCGTCACCACAAGGGTGCAATCCTCCAACCGCCAGCCCTCGTCAATGCCGCCATCCAGGGCCCGCAGGATGCGAAGTCGCGCCGCTGCTTCCCTGATGGCCACCATCTCTGCATGCGCAGTCGGATCGCCGAGGGCCTCACGCTCGTTGCGGCCGGAACCCAGAACCGTCCCGTCAGGCCCGATGACGACGGCGCCAATGGGCACGTCCTCCGTGGCCAGTGCCAGCCGGGCCTCAGTCAGGGCAAGGCCCATCCACTCAGCATGGCGGGGCTCCGGGGAAGTCATGGGTCAATGATAGTTTCGATGGTAAGCAGCCTTGTAAGCAGAAAAAACGGGGAGGCATCATGAAACCTTTGACTGACCGTGTCCTGAAAACAGTGGTCGATCGATATGGGCTCTGGGTGGCTCCGTATGCGGCTCTGTGGCTCACCCTCCTGATCGGCGGCGCCATGATAGTTTCGTTCGCCCTCCTGGGGGCAGAGGTGTACGAGGACGTCGTGGACGAAAGCGGTGTGGCCGGGCTGGATCATCCCGCCCTCGCCTTTGCGAAACAGATCCGAAGCCCCGAGATGAATGGGGCGATGACGGCCTTCACCAATATCGGTGGAAGTATCGGCATGCCCATCCTGGCCAGCTTCCTGACGGCCTGGCTGACGTTTACCACCAGGACCTGGCGCCCGATTATCCTCGTTGCCGGAGCCGCAGCGGTGTCAGTGACGGCCACGAGCGTTGGCAAGCGACTGTTTGGCCGGACCCGTCCGGACCATGTCGACGCCGTTGCCCCCTATGAGACGTCGCCGTCTTTTCCCAGCGGCCACACCCTCAACACCACAGTGGTGATCGGTGTCCTGGTGTATCTGATCTGCCTGGAGGTGGCCCACATGTGGATCCGGATCTCCGTGGTGGCGGCAGGCATCCTCTTCGCCGGCGCGATGGGACTGAGCCGGGTGTTCCTGGGCCATCATTGGCTGACCGACGTGATTGCGGCTTGGCTCCTGGGGCTTGCCTGGCTCGGCTTTGTGATTTTGGCCCACAGGCTCTTCCATCTCACCCGCCGTCGCGAGCATGCGGGTCCGGCGCCCACTTTTGACCATCCCGCCCATCTCTCGGATTCGGCTCCTGCAGAGTCCGGTGGGGTGGTTCGGAGCCAGGGCGGGGACAAGTCGCCCGGATGATAGTTTTGACCCCATGCGCACACTCGTCGTGGACCACCCACTGGTCGCCCACAAGCTCACCGTCCTGCGGGACAAAAAGACCCCTTCGCCGGTTTTCCGGCAGCTCACAGAGGAGCTGGTAACTCTTCTGGCTTATGAGGCCACGCGGGATGTCCGCACCCAGCCGGTGACCATCGAGACGCCGGTGAGCACCGCGGTGGGTACCGCATTCACCAAGCCCACGCCACTTGTGGTTCCCATCCTTCGCGCCGGTCTGGGCATGCTGGAAGGGATGACCAAGCTGGTCCCGACGGCGGAGGTCGGCTTCCTGGGGATGGCCAGGGACGAGGAAACCCTGGACATCATCACCTATGCTGAACGGCTCCCGGAGGATCTGACCAACCGGCAGATCTTCGTGCTGGACCCCATGCTGGCCACAGGCGGAACGCTCCGTGAGGCCATCAAGTTCCTCTTCAAGCGCGGCGCTTCGGATGTCACCTGCATCTGCCTCCTTGCTGCCCCGGAAGGCCTTGCCAGGCTCGAGGAAGAACTCTCGGACGCCAACGTCACTATCGTGCTTGCTTCCATCGACGAGAAACTCAACGACAAGTCCTACATTGTGCCCGGACTGGGCGATGCGGGCGACAGGTTGTACGGGATCGCCGGATAACCTGATGAGCCTGCCCAACTACACACTGACCGCCCGCGCTGTCCTGTTCGACATGGACGGGACGCTCGTAGATTCCACCAGCATTGTGGAAAGGGTGTGGGGCGAATTCGCCGGCCGGTACCGCCTCGACTATGCCGAAATCCTACGGACCTCGCACGGCGTCCAAGCCATCGGTACCGTGCGGCGTTACGCCCCCGCCGGATCCGACGTCGAAGCCCTCACCGAGGAGCTCGGGCGGATGGAGCTGGCTGAGACGCGCGGGATCATTCCGGTGCCGGGCGCCGTGGAGCTCCTGGCGAGTCTTCCGGCCGAATCCGTGGCCCTGGTGACGTCGGCTTTCCGCGGGCTCGCTGAGGTGCGTATGGCTGCAGCCGGGCTGACTATTCCCGTCTCTGCTGTCTTCGCCGCTGACGTTACCCGGGGCAAGCCGGACCCGGAGGGCTACCTCCTGGCGGCGTCGCTCCTTGGTGTCCACCCCAGCGACGCCCTGGTGTTTGAAGACGCCCCCGCCGGGATTGCCGCCGGTGTAGCAGCGGGCATCCGGACCATCGCTGTTGGGCCCAACACCGGAGAGCTTCCCGACGGCGTCCTCCACGTCCGCGACTACTCAGCGGTGTCCGCCACAGTCAATCAGGATGCCACCGGAAAGAACGTTATTTCTTTCCGGCTTTGATCCCCGACGCTGGCTACAGGTTTAGTACCAGTTGTTGGCGTAGTGGAAGTTCAAGGCGCCGCAGGGGGAGCCGTAGCGTTCCTTGATGTAGTTCAGGCCCCAGTTGATCTGGGTCCGGAAGTTGGTCACGTAGTCAGCACCGGCAGTGGCCATCTTCTCAGCGGGAAGGGACTGCACGATTCCATAGGCGCCGCTGCTGGGGTTGGTGGCAGTGGTCTTCCAGTCCGATTCCTTGGTCCAGAGTGTCACGAGGCACTGCATTTGGTCCGCAGCCCAACCGTAGGTGGCAAGCTGACTCGCAGCGTAGGCCTGGGCTGCTGCAGGATCGTCCACCGCTACGGGTGCGGGGGCGGGCTCTGGAGCCGGTGCTGGTGCAGGTTCTGGGGCCGGGGCTGGGGCTGGGGCAGGCGCTGCCTGGGGCTCAACCGGTGCCTGCGAAGGAGCTGCCTTCGCCTCAACCAGAGACTTTTCGAAGTCGATTCGTGATTCCGCGTTGGCCGTTGTGGGAGCTTGGGCCGCGGGAGCAGCTGCCGGTGTGGCCGGCTCTGAGGCCTGCCCCGCTGCACCCACACCAATCAGTACGGCACAGGCCGAGGCGACGACAGCCAGACGATAGCCGTTGCCACCCAGGCCCGAGTTCAACCTGGAGAGGGAGAAGGGGGTTTTGGAGCCTTCCGCGCGGTGCCTTGAAATCCCATGCTTTGAGGGCTGATCCGGTGCGTTCTCAGGCTCCGGATTGTGATCAGGGCGCGTTTGTACCAAGGGTTCAGTCATGATTGCCTCTCAACGCCTGCGGAGTTAGCTGTCGGGTTCGGATGAGGTCATCCGGCCGCACGGAAAATCACGTGTCGGCTTCACCCCAAGGGCGGAATGCTGCACAAATTGCCCGGAGACTCTGGGTCCCCCGCCTCTGCCTGGTCATGCGGTATCCGGGAAGCGGCAGAGTTTGGCGTCCAACCGGAAATGCGGCCAGAACGGTAGCCGCACCCCCACGACGCTACAGGAGTTGAGGGCTTAAGTCACATTTTGGTAACAGAGATCACGACGGCGGCGTGTTGCCTTGCGCCTGAAACCTGAGCAAAAAACGTGTGCGGCCAGGGCGGGAAGTGACCTCAACACTGCCTCTGTGAGCCTCCATGATCGACTGGACGATCGACAACCCAAGGCCGCTGGATCCCTCATCTTCACTATTGCTTCCTCCAGCTCGAGTGCTCGCTCTTGAGGCATCCGCGCGGGTAAAACGGGTGAATACCTTGTCAATGAATCCGGGATCGATGCCGGGCCCATCGTCAGCCACGGAAATGACGACGCTCCCTTCACATGCGCCCACCACACCGGCCACAACAGTGGTTCCAGGCGGTGTGTGCTTCCGGGCGTTGGAAAGCAGGTTCGTCAGGACCTGCCGCAGTCCCGACGCGTCGCCGCGGACCATGACCGCACCTCGCGGCAATTCAAGCTTCCAATTTCGGTCGGGCGCCATCACCCGCTCATCACTGACCGTCTCGACCACCAGCTGGGTGAGATCCACGTCGCCGAATGGCAACTGCCGCCCTTCGTCAATGCGGGCGAGCATGAGCAGGTCTTCCACCAGTGCAGTCATTCGCTCGGACTGGCTTTGTACCCTTGCCAGGGATTTCGTCCCGTCAGGCGTCAGGTTTTCCGTCATCCTCATCAGCTCGGTGTAGCCGCGGATGGCAGTGAGAGGGGTTCGCAGTTCGTGGGAGGCATCCGCCACAAACTGTCGTACCTTGGTCTCGCTCCTTTGCCGGGACTCGAGGGCCCGGGAGACGTTATCAAGCATGAGGTTCAGAGCGTGGCCAACCCTGCCCACTTCAGTTCCGGGGTGAGCGCTCGACGGCGGGACCCGCACGGCGAGTGCCACCTCGCCGGCGTCGAGCGGTAAGCGCGAGACCTGAGTGGCCACATCAGACAACTGTTCAAGGGGCTTGAGGTTGCGGCGGATTATCGCTGTACCTGCCAGGCCGATCAGCAGTATTCCGGCGAGTGACCCCACCCCCATGGTCCACACCAGGGAATTCAGGGTGCTCTCCTTCCCAGCCAAGGGAAGGCCTGTTATCGCGACATCTCCGGAACGCGTCTGGACCGCGAGCAGCCGGTAGTCCCCATCTGCCAAAGTCCTTGTAACGGGAGTGCCATCGGTCGGCACGTCCAACAGAACATGGTTGTCGTCAGGGGAGAGCGCGGCTCTGCTGGTGTCCGAAGCCAGGAACCCGGCACTGCTGACCTGTCCATTCTGGATCCGCGCGAAGACCGTTCCCACCCCTTGTCCTGGCAAGTCCAGGGGATCGGGCCCGTTGGGGGTACCCAGTGGCGCCCTGCCCCCTTTGACGGCGTTTTTCGAGGCGAGCTGGAGATTATCGTCCAGCTGCCCCGTCAGGAACGAGTCCATGGAGGCGTAGCTGACCAGTCCTGTGGCCCCGCAAATAGCCACGAGGAGGGCCATGGCAAGAAGCACGAGCCGGGTGCGCAGATGCCAAGTTGACGGCTGGCGCCAGGTGCGGGGGACGGTCAGGGGCTGCACGTGGTCAGACCGCGGGCTTGATCACGTAGCCCGCACCGCGCATGGTGTGGATCATTGGGGGGAGTGTGGCGTCGACTTTCTTCCGCAGGTAGGAAATGTAAAGCTCCACAATGTTGGCCTGGCCGCCGAAATCGTAATTCCAGACGTTATCCAGGATCTGCGCCTTGCTGACAACACGTTTGGCGTTTTCCATCAGGTAGCGCAAAACTTCGAATTCGGTGGCTGTCAGCTGCAGGTCCTCGCCTCCGCGGGTTACTTCCCGCGTGTCCACTGCCAGCTCGGAAGTGTCCATGGCTGCAACGCCTGAACGCTGAACCAGCCGGTGAAGGCGCAAGAGAACCTCCTCCATGCTGAAGGGCTTGGTCACGTAGTCGTCCCCACCGGCGGCCAGGCCCGTAATGCGGTCCTGCACATCGTCCTTCGCTGTCAGGAACAGCGCCGGAACTCCTGGCGCAAACGTGCGTATCCGCTTCAACAGTTCAACGCCGTCGAAGCCTGGAAGCATGACGTCCAGAATGAGGACATCGGGACGAAAGTCCTTGGCGAGTTTGACCGCTGCAGGCCCGTCTCCTGCTATCGCTACAGACCAGCCGGACATTCTCAAACCCATGCTCATCAGTTCGGAGAGGCTTGGTTCGTCGTCCGCCACGAGGGCCCGAATAGGGGACCCGTCAGGGTGGGTGAGCTGCGGCAGATTACTGGTGTGAGTTGCTGGCATACCTAAGTTTTTGCCCTGCGGGATTGTCTGGGCTGTGCGCTTCCTGTGTGGAGCCTGTGAGTGGGTTGGTACTGCCGCATTGCCTAGCAGATGCAAATTAAGCGAACTTTTCAGGAGGCCGTGTAAAGGGGCTGGACATTGACAGCGGTTAGAGGCAGTGTGTTTCGGTATTCCAAAAGCAACTGAATATAAACGCAAATGTAGGCCGAAACGAAGAATTTTGTTCGGAAAAGCTGCTTTCCCGAACGTTCAGACAGAAAAACAACTGTTATTTTATCCCCGTCACAGAATGGTGATTTACATCACATAATGCTGTTTTGTCTCACGATGCGGACGAATCGGTCCATTGTTACTTGCAAGTTGTCATTGTTACGTTGCACACTCTCATTGTGAACAAGAACTCAACAGCACCTGCAGCCGCAGTATCTCGGACCAGCACATCCGCTGGCTCTGACATGCGCTGTTGTCGAATGCACGCCTGACTTTCCTACCCCGAACAGTTGTTTAGGCATTCGCCCCCCAGCCCAGCGTCGGGCGCCCCTCCCCAGTTCTCATTGCGGGGAAATCGAGCATTCGAGCCGCGATGACGGCCATTCACATTGAGGTAAGCATTCATGTCAGTTGCATCTGGATACGTCCACATCTCCGTCCGTAACGCCAACAAGAGCGCTCCGCCCGCCGGTGTCCGCCCAGGTTTTGGTGGCCGCCCTGCATTGGCTCCCGCGGCTCCCAGCAGCAGTTACGCCGCGCCCGGCTTCGTTCCGCAGGGTTACAACCCCAACTCCTACGGCCAGCTTCGCGCTGTGTCCCCGGTTGATCCGTCGCCGGCCACTGCCCCCACCCCGGTCATCGCTCCGGCCAATGGCTCCGCCGTTCGTCCTGTTCCGAATGAGAACGTTGCACGCGGATTTGTGCTGTACATGGGCATTGACGAGGAAACTGCCGCCGCGTCCGGGACGTCCATCGCCAAGCTCGCCCAGGAAATCCGCGCCTACGCCCAGTCCCTCGTTTCCGGCGCCGAAAGCTACGCCGCTGTTGCAGTAGCGCCTGCTAACGCCCCCGGTTCGGCGCTCGACGTCGTCCGTTCCACTTTCGGTGACCCCACCGTGAACTCGCGGCAGCGTCCCGAAACGGCCCGCACACCCCAGGCCCAGGATCCCCGCCCCTCCGGCGTGTTGATCGACCTGGCCCGACGTGAAGTCCACCTCGACGGCGAATCGCTGAACCTGACGTTCAAGGAATTCGAACTGCTGAACTACCTGGTGGAAAACGGCACCCGTACCGTTGGCCGCGACGAACTCCTTGAAGGCCTGTGGCGGAACGCCGAAGAGGTGCCGAACGAGCGCACCATCGACGTCCACATCCGCCGCCTACGTTCAAAGCTGGGCCGCTTGGCCAATACCGTGCGCACCGTCCGTGGCCAGGGCTACCGCTTCTACGAGCACCCTGAGGTCATCGTCTGGGCCGCTCCGGAATACTCGATCTAGCCTCCGCTACGCACGAAAGCGGCATTCTGCCGTGCCTTAGCGTTCGCTGGCTTCCTTGACCTCGCAAGCTCGGACAAGGAATCCTGCCAGCTCGCTTCCTCCTTCGTTCCTCCCCACCGTCTCCCTAGCCTCGCAAGCTCGGCCAGGGAACCCTGACGGCGTGGGCCCACGGCGGTGCGGCACTACGCAGAATGCCGCTTTCGTGCGTGACTAGTGAGTGTGTGCCTCCGCGGCTAAGGGATGTGCCGCCTTTGGCGTTCAGTCTTGTCTCTGAGTGTGTGCCTCCGCGGCTAAGGTTCCTGGCGGGCGACGGCATCCCGTCAATCCCGGCAACCTTCGAGAAGAGTTACCTATAGATCACACGGCAATGCGGTGGTAGCTTGACCTTCTATTCAGGGTAGGAGAAACGATCTGCAGGAGGGCTGTGTCATGAACGAGGCCAACGCCGGTGGGACGGATGTGGTGGACATCCTCACCGCTGACCATCAGGAGATGGTGGAGCTGTTCGGACAGATTGAGGGAACGTCCGACGCCGGCCAGCGCAGAGACTTGGCCGATACTCTGATCGCCGAGGTGATGCGCCATGCTGTCGCCGAGGAGATGTTTGTTTACCCGGCCATAGAAGAGCATGTGCCCAACGGCGCCGAGGAGGTCGAGCACGACAAGAAGGAACACGACGAGATTGTCCACTTGATGAAGCAGGTGGAAGGCGTGGATCCTTCTGATCCGACCTTTATGGAACTGGTTCAGCAGCTGGAGGCGAAGTTGCGTCACCATGCGAATGACGAGGAGTCTGAACAGTTCCCGAAGCTGCGTACCCACATTCCTGCAGAAAGACTCGTCGATTTGGGCGAAAAAGTGCAGAAGGCCAAGAAACTGGCACCGACCCGTCCACATCCCACTGCGCCGCACTCCGAGTTGTTTCACAAGACGGTTGGCCCAGGGGTGGGAATGGTTGACCGGCTCCTGGACAAGCTAACGGGGCGCCATACAGGCTAAAGAGCGCGCTGTAGGATCTGCGGCGAGGGAGTAAACATGGCGTTGACTGAGGTGGCCGACAACGTCCACCGCTTCGCGGACGCATACGTCAACTTTTACTTAGTCGAAGGTCGGGAAGGGCTTACCCTCATTGACTCGGGTCTTCCGTCAATGTGGTCGCCGCTTGAGCGCGCACTGATTGGGCTCGGCTACTCCCTTCAGGACATCAGGGCACTTGTCCTGCCCCACGCCCACTTCGATCATTTAGGCCTTGCCAGGCGCCTTCATCAGCAACTGGGGATTCCTGTGTGGGTCCATGCCGGGGATTCATACATTGCCCGCCATCCCTACCGCTACAGGCACGAACGCTCACGCTTCATCTTCGCACTCACACACCCGCAGGGTCTCCCCGTGTTGGCGAGCATGACTAGGGCTGGCGCGCTCAACGTCAAAGGCGTCGGGGACGTGAAGCACTTCCCCGGAACTGGACCGCTCCCCGTTCCGGGCAGCCCCGAGATCGTCTTTTCACCAGGTCACACGAGCGGCCACTGCGCGCTCCTTCTCAAGGAGCGGGGCATTCTATTCAGTGGCGATGCGCTCGTCACCATGGACCCGTACACAGGAAGGACCGGTCCGCGTATCGTCGCAGGTGCCGCCACCGCGGACAGCGCACTAAATCTCGCGTCCCTCAAGCATTTGGCGAGGACACAAGCTGGCTTGGTCCTGCCAGGCCACGGAGAACCCTGGACAGCGGGGGTTGAGGAGGCGGTTGCGATCGCCGAGGCTAACGGGCCGGCGTAAGGTGCAACTCGCCCCTCCGTGTCAGGCCCGATAGATGCGGCTAAACCGTTGATTGTCCGGGCGGTCCTGCAAGCAGGCAGCAGCCGCTGGGATGCGGCTATAGGCTTGGGGGCATGAGTGAGCACCATATTAAGCGGCTGGTGATCATGCGCCATGCCAAGGCTGACTGGCCTGGCGGGGTTGCCGATCACGACCGTCCCCTTGAAGAACGGGGTCACCGCGAGGCGCCGCTGGCCGGTAAATGGCTGGTCAAACATGACGTGGTTCCTGATTTCATCCTGTGCTCCAGCGCCCTCCGTACCCGGCAGACGTGCACGTGGGTGTGCAGCGAGCTCGGTGATAAAGCACCCACCCCCAAACTGGAGGGCGGGCTGTACGCAGCGTCTGCCCAGCGGATGCTCACCGTTATCAACCATGTGCCGGACACGGTCACCACACTCATGGTCATTTCGCACATGCCCGGTGTGCAGGACCTCGCGATGCACCTGGCCTCCCGCGATTCGGACCATGATGCCTATATGGACGCCGCCACCAGATTTCCCACCAGCGGTCTGACCGTCCTGGAGACCGAAAAGTCCTGGGCGGAACTGGACGGCCAGGACGCCCGGCTTACCCGCTTTAAGGTGCCGAGGGCCCACTAACGGGAGCATGCGCCACTGGACGCGCGGCTGGAAGGGCTCGCCCGCGGATCCGGATCACCTGGCGGGAAAATCCCCTGGCAACTGGCACAGTGGGAGCGTGAACATACGTCATAGCGCCTTGGCTGTCCTCGTAGCCGTCCTGTGGGGCGTAAATTTCGTAGCGATCGACCTTGGCCTGCATCCCGAGGGCGTCAGGGACGTGCCCCCGCTGCTGTTCGTGGCGATGCGCTTCGTTCTCGTAGTGGTCCCGTGCATTTTCTTCATCCGCAAGCCGGACGTCAGCTGGGCGGTAATCCTCGGCGTCGGGTTGTTCATGAGTACGGGGCAATTCGCTCTCCTGTACGTGGGCATGGCACTGGGGATGCCGGCAGGGCTGGCGTCGCTGGTGCTGCAGGCCCAAGTGCTGTTGACGGTGCTGATTGCGGCGGGAGTCCTGGGGGAGCGGCCCAGTGGCCGCCAACTTGCCGGCGTCGTCCTGGGCGTGGCAGGGCTGGCCGTCGTGGCAGCGGGACGCAGCATGGTGGCGCCTGTCCTGCCATTCATTATCGTGCTCGCTGCTGCCCTCTCATGGGCTGTCGGCAATGTGATCGTCCGGAAGGCGAAGGCTACCTCCGGGCTGGGTTTGGTGGTGTGGTCTGGGGCCTTGGTGCCGCTGCCACTTGCCGGGCTCTCCCTCTTGGTAGACGGATCAGACGCTGTGGTTGGAACGCTGGCAAATCTCCAGCCTGCCACCGTGCTGAGCGCCATCTACACAGCGGTGTTTGCCTCGCTGTTGGGCTTCGGGATCTGGAACCGGCTGCTCAGCATGTATCCGTCGTCGGCCGTGGTTCCTTTCACGCTCCTGGTCCCGGTAGTAGGCATGAGCACTGCGTTTCTGGTGCTGAACGAAGTTCCGTCGCCTGCCGAAGTGGCCGGCGGGGTGCTCCTGTTGGGAGGGGTGGCCACCGCTGTACTGGGACCGGTGGGGCCCCTGATCACTCCGGGACAGCGCCGTTGGCATGCTCAGCGGCGGGACGTCGCCTTCGCCGGTCCGGCCCCTTTGGCTGGGGGTTTGGGCTTGGGTGCGGCAGGTGCGCGCCTGGATGCCGCCGACACTTTGGGTGCCACGGATGGTCTGGGCGCGTATGACTTGGACCCGGAAGGCCTCCCCGCCGCGGACGCCTTGGGTGCAGCTGAGGAGCTCCGCGACCGGGTTGACGGCGAGGCGGGTCGCTTGGAGGCAGACGCCGAGGCGGACCGCCGGGACGCCGCAACCGGCCTACGGCGCGAGGCCGATGAGGATCTGGAGGCGGAAGGAAGCCGTTTGCCTGAGGGCCACACAGCTCCGGCAAAGAGCACCAGCAATGTTCCTGAACCTGATGCAACGGCCAAGTAAAAATAGATGTCCGAATCCTGGGTGGTGACGGCGCTGCCAAGCGCCGCCGCATCCTGGTTGAAGGCCAGTCCCCACATCCGCAGAAAGGCGATGGCGAAGCCGATGAACAGGCTCGTCCCGAGGCCTCCCGCCAATAACGCCAGATTGCGCCCGCGCGTGACCACCTGGACCACCGATGCAAGGTAACCGATCGCCATCGCTGCCAGGAAAGCGAACAGGACCAATTCTTCGAGGGTGACGGCAGTCAGGACCAGCAGGCCGACGGCGGCGAAGGCCGCGCCAATCGCTGTCCTCCCGCTGGTCCCCATGGTGCCTATCTTCCCCGACGGCGGGTTATTTCAGCACGTAGCCACGCATGATTGCCATGATCGCCGCAATGCTTTGTTCCTTGGTCCGCTCGGGGTGATACGTCTGCCGGTCCAGGCCCACCACAAAGCAGGCACCGAAAATTGCAGTTTCCAGGCTTCCGCGGGAAATTGACGTGTCCACTGGGTACGTTGCCGCCACCCTTTCAATCGCCGCACCAATAACCTCCAGCAAGAGGGCACGGAGTTCAGCGAAGGTGTCCTGCCAAACACTGGGTGTCCGCCAGTTCTCACTGACCCACAGCCGGGCAAACGAAGGGTAGTCCGCCATGAAATCCATAGCCTGGCCGATCATCTGATCCATGGCCTCCAGCGGATCCGCAGAATTGTCCTGGGCGCTTAGAAGCCGTGTCAGCAGCATGTCCACGCCGTGGCGCAGGAGCTGGGCGATGAGATCGGACTTGCTGCCAAAGTTGTAGTACACCGTGCCCTTTGAAACGCCTGCAGCCGCTGCTATCTCGTCCACTGTCACGCCGGCCGCTCCACGCTCGCCGATCAGTTCCATTGAAGCCTCGAACAGTTTTTGTTTGGTGGCGTTGGTCCTGCCGGGGCGCAACTTCCGCTCTCCGGCTTCCTGCGTGCTCATACAGCAATCTCCGGCTTCAACGATTTAAGGGTCCAGAACTTGTGCTTGCGGACTGCCAGTGTGGACAGCGCGGCTCCCAGCACAGTGTAGCCAAGGAGACCCATTACCGTAGGCAGGATCAGGGAGAGATCGGCTCCGTAGATCAGGTGGCGCATTCCGGTGACCACGTAGCCCATGGGCAGGACGTCATGCACCACATGCAGTGGCTGCGGCGTGGTCTGCCAAGGGAAGGTACCGCCGGACGAGACCAGCTGAAGCACCAGCAGGATGAGGACCACCAGCTTTCCCGGGGAGCCGAGCAGCGCCACGATGCCCTGGATGAGAGAGCTGAAGGCCATGGCGGCGGCGAGCATAAACAGCCACATCAGTACCGGATGGGCGGGGTTCAGTCCAAGCCCGACGTCCACCACCAGCGTGAGCAAACTCGCCTGCAAAACGGAAACAGCGAGGAACGGCAACCAGCCGCCGACGGCGATTTTCCAGGCGGGGGCGTTGGAAGCCAGGGCCCGCTGGGTGATGGGACGCATCGCCTGGACCAGCATAAAGATGCCGATCCACAAAGCAAGGGTGAGGAAGAACGGAGCCAGCCCCGCACCGTAGGAGGTGGCCTTGGCCTGGGAGACGTTGTTTACCGCAACCGGATCCGCAATGACCTTGGACAAGCTGACCTTCTGGGAGTCATTCGGGTTGGGGACCTGTCCCGCGCCTTTGGCAAGTTCATTGGCCAAGGTGCCGGCACCCCCAGCTGCTGCTCCCGCCCCGCTTTCGAGTTTCGCGGCTCCGGAATCTACATCCTGTGCTCCCGTTGACAGACGGGCTGCGCCGTCCAAGGCGGTCTGCTGGCCTGCGGCAAGAGTAGCTGACCCGGACGCCAGCTGATCGGCTCCTGCCGCCGCCTGGGATATTCCGCCGGTCAGGGCCGGGGCAGCAGCGGCAAGCCTGGCAGCCCCGTCACTGACCGCAGCAGATCCATCCGCCAACTGCTGGATCTGCGCTGCATCCCCCTGGATCTTTGATTTGGCATCAGTTGCGGGGCCGGAAGCTGCGGCGGCATCGAAGTCTGCCAAGACCTTGTCCGCCTGTTCCTGGTTGAGCACACCTGACTCCACCAGCTTGGCATTGGAAGCCACGACACGTTCACGCAGGCTCTGATCGGCTGCACTCAGCTGGCCGACGACTTCCTGGACCTTGGTGTTCAGGGCGGCATTTCCCGCGGCCACCTGCGCTGCACCATCAGCCAGCCGTTGAGAATCGGTGGGCAAGGTTGCTGTCTTGTCCCTAAGCTGTTGCAGGCCGCCGTCGAGCTGTCCTGTCCCGGACGCGAGCTGATTGGCGCCATCCCGAAGTTTTAGCTGGCCCTCGTACAGCCCGGCTGCCCCCTGACTGAGCTGGCCCGTCCCGGAATGGAGCGTCACTGTGCCGTCGTGAAGCTGGTTCACTCCGCCGGACAGTTGCTGGGCCCCGTCTGCTGCCTTGGTGACCTGGGAATGGATGGTTCCGAAGCCGGTGAGCAGCTGATTGGCGGTTTCCTCGCCCACCTCCTGGGCAACCGAGGCGTGAACCGCGGTGGTCAGCTTGTCCACGATGGTGCTCAGGAGGTAGTTGTTGGCATCGTTCGTAGTCACGTTCAGCATCGCCTGGTTGGCGGCGTCAAAGCTGCCGGGGGACGCAAGGTTGGCCGAGAAGTCCTTCGGGATCTTCAGGGCGAAGGCGTACCTTCCGCTTGCGACGCCCTGATCGGCTTCATTGCTGCTGCTGATGTTTTCCCAGTTGAAGAGGTGGCCATTGACCAGGCTTTCGGCCACTTCCTTCCCTGCCTGGAGCTCTGTGCCGTTGGCTGAGGTCGCTCCTGTGTCCTCCACCACCAGCGCAGCGTCAATCTGGTCCAGATTGCTGTAGGGATCCCAGTTCGCGTAGAGGTACACAGCGCCATAGAGCAGGGGCACCATGATCAGGGCTAGCAGCGTGAGTTTCGGCAGCAGTCCGCCGGTCATGCGCTTGAGTTCGGAGCGGGCCAGCCGCAGCACTGTCACTTGGAGCTCTCCTTCTCGGGAACATCGTTGTTGATAATCGCGGACGGTCCCGTCCAGCCATCCGGGAGGGCGCTGACGGTGGCGACGACGGCGAGCGGCCGCCCGCCGTCGTGCGCCAGTTCCTCCAGCCTCGAAAGCCAGCCTCCCGCGTCCGCACTGTGACGGTCCGGAGAGTCCACCACCAAAAGGTCAGTGTCGGGGTTGGCGAGGGCCAGAGCGGTGAGAAGTTCAACACGCCGCAGCGGTTTTAGCTGCTCGGCCCACAATTCTGCGATGTCCTCGAAGCGGTTGATCTTCAACCATGGCTTGCTAAGCAAAGCCCCGCGGTACCGGCGCGGAATCAGGGCAAGGTCCTCGGTAACGAGGTCACGGACGGTCAGGTGTTGTTCGGGTTCATTGACGCCAGGGGAATCGACGAGGGCGCTCGCGGTCCGAAGTTTCTTGGTCTTGTTAACGCCATCCCAGCTGATGGAACCTGCCGTTGCCTTCATTCGGCCGCTCAGGCTAAGGGCCAAGGCTGTCCGTTGGTCCTGGCGTTCCCCTGCGACCAGCAGGAGTTCGCCACGGCGGCCCTGCAGGGAGATCGGCGGCAGAAGGTCCTCCCTTCGGCCTTGGACACGGAGGTTTTCTACGGAGAGCATGTGGACCTTTCACAGACGGCATCTGCGCTAAGCCTAACTGAACTGACCGGTCAGTTCAAATAGGCGGACACCCACGGTTCTTCAACGAGCCGCCACAGCCGGCCTTCCCCAACCCGGAGGCAGCAAATTTTTGGTCAGGACGTGAGGCAGGGCTGCATAGTTCGGGCCATCCCGAAACGATTTGGGCATAGCGTTGGAGTCATGACAATGCACAGGTATCGGACGGCGTTGACCTGGTCCGGAAGCACCACGAAATACGAGGACTACGAGCGGGGCCATGATGTGAAGATTGGCCCTGCTCCATTGCGGATCAGCGCCGATGCTGCTTTCCTCGGTGATTCTGACCTGGCGAATCCGGAACAGATGCTGGTTGCGGCTGCGAGCTCCTGCCAGCTGCTGTCGTTCCTCGCAGTTGCTGCCCGCTCCGGCGTCGACGTGATGAGGTACTCGGATGATGCCGAAGGCCAGATGCCGGAGAGTGGTTCGCCGATGTGGGTTACCAGGATTACGCTGCGGCCGCACGTGGTGGTCCGCGGTGGGGATCCGGAGCGGGTGGAACGGCTTCTGCAAAAGGCGCACCAGCAGTGCTATATCGCCAACAGCCTGACAAGCGAGGTCTCAATCGAGCCAACCATCGAGGTCAGCTGATGTTCGATATCAGCCTCCCGGTGCCCGACGGGGCGCGCTCTCTTGCTGGTATAGGCCAGGTCCTCGGCGCTGCCGGCGTCGGGCTGGAAGGTGGCGGAATGTGGTCCGGCACCTCGCACTACCTCGTTAGCGATGCTGCGGCCGCCGTAAGTGCTCTGGACAGTGCAGGATATGGCCCCGTTATGGTGCAGCCTGTGGTGATCGCCGATCTCGATGCGGATGTGCCGGGCGCCCTTGGAATCCTCATGATGCGGCTGGCCGAGGCCGGAGTGCAGCTCAAAGTCCAGTACAGCGATCACGGCAACCGGAAGATCCTCGTGGTGGACGATCCCGACAAGGCACGAGCGGCGCTTGGCGCAACCACGGACCAATGAGCGGTGAACCGGAAATCGCCATCCCGGCGAGAGCCATCGGAGATCCAGCACGTGCCCGGATGCTTACCGCCCTTCTCGGGGAACGAGCCCTGTCCTCAGGAGAACTGTCCCGCATCGCCCGGTTGTCTCCATCGAGTACCAGCGAGCACCTGCACGTCCTCGCTGAGGCAGGCCTTGTGCTTGTGGATAACCAAGGCAGGCATCGGTTCTACAGGCTCGCCAACAGTGACGTGGCCCGCGCCATCGAGTCTCTGCAAGCAATCGCCCCTCTTGCCCAGGTCAACTCCCTTCGAGGGCAGCGCGCATCCCGGGAAATGCGCGAGGGCCGCACGTGTTACGACCATCTGGCCGGAGACCTGGGGCTGCGGCTGACAGACCTTTTGCATCAAGGGGGAATTATTGACGAGCCTGTTGTGGGAAGGATCGGACAACTGCCCAAACCATTTCCCGACAATCACATCGTCAGGGCTTTAGGACTTCGCCAATCTGACGGAAGTCGACGCCCGTGGACCCGAGGCTGCCTGGACTGGACCGGGCGCCGGCTACATGCGGCCGGTCAGGTTGGTGCTCAGGTGCTCTCGGCTTTGCGAGCCAACGGATGGATCACTCCACGTCCTGATAGCCGCGCCGTGCAGCTCACGGCGATGGGCGAACGCGGCCTGCAGGAGCTTGAGAATTAGAGCTCCCGCTTCACAGCCCGTATGACACGGCCGTGCTCTCAGAGGCTAGACCGGTATATAGCCTTGGCTCACACTTGGAACGCCCCATGAGATGCTTCAGGACGCTGACATGGCTGGGATGCTGCGCCGGAGCGCCGGGTGCGTCGCCGGAATTGCGCCTCGAGGAGCCGCGGAGCCGCGAAATGCGAGAGAAAACGTGGTGAACAAGCGGGCCGCGGCTGCCTGTTGGAGGGCGGCGGAGCGCTATTGGGGGGAGTCCAGCCGGGGCTGAGGCCAGGCGCAGCCCCATCATTGTGCAGTGCGGCGCGTGAAGCAGCACACAAAAAAATCCGCCCCGGCGAACCGGTGCGGATTTCGTGTATTGTGCGCCCAAAGGGATTCGAACCCCTGACCTTCTGTTCCGTAGACAGACGCTCTATCCAGCTGAGCTATGGGCGCATTCGCGGCTCTTAGAGAACTTCGCTCTCTGCCGAACCTCGAATTACTTTACGCGAGATATGGCCGTAGTTCCAAATCGAAACATATGTAATCTGCACAACTAGACCGGTCTATGTGAGCTTACTCACAAAAATCCCGCATTTTGATAGCGCTCTTCCTTGAGTTCACGCGGTTTTTCCTTTCGCAGGTGCGTTCGGCCCTGCGTTGGGCCCAAAATTTACAGGCGGTTGGCCACCTAGCATTTAGGACACACCACTGAACCCGAGGAAGGGAACCGCAATGGGCGATCTGGCGCGACTGCCGCTGCTTGAGAAAGCACCCACCACACATGCCGGCCTGCTGGCGTGGGTCGAGGAGGTTGCTGAACTTACCCAGCCTGCCCGCATCCACTGGGTGGACGGCTCCGAAGAGGAAAATACCAGGCTCACCGACGAACTCGTCGCTGCCGGCACCCTGACCCGCCTCAACCAGGAATTGTTCCCCAACTCCTTTGCCGCTTTCTCGGATCCCGCGGACGTTGCCCGCGTCGAGGAGCAGACCTTCATTTGCTCTAAGAACAAGCGCGACGCCGGCTTCACCAATAACTGGATGGCACCGGATGAGATGAAAGAGAAGCTTCGCGGCCTCTTCGCCGGTTCAATGCGCGGCCGCACCATGTACGTCATTCCCTTTGTCATGGGACACCTCGACGCCGAGGATCCGAAGTTCGGCGTCGAGATTACCGACAGTGCCTACGTCGTTGCCTCAATGCGCATCATGGCCCGCATCGGCACCGAGGTTCTGGACCGTATCACGGCAACGAACGCCTTTTTTGTTCCGGCACTCCACTCACTCGGTGCGCCTCTCGCTCCCGGCGAGGCCGACGTCGCTTGGCCCTGCAACCCGGACAAGTGGATTGTGCACTTCCCTGAAGAGCGCTCCATCTGGTCGTTCGGTTCCGGCTACGGCGGCAACGCGCTGCTGGGCAAGAAGTGCTACGCCCTGCGCATCGCTTCAGTGATGGCCCGCGACGAGGGCTGGCTGGCTGAGCACATGCTTATCCTCAAGCTGACCTCACCGGAGCAGAAAACCTACTATGTCTCGGCGGCCTTCCCGTCCGCCTGTGGCAAAACCAACCTTGCCCTCCTGGATCCCACCATTGATGGTTGGAAAGTCGAAACGCTTGGTGACGACATCACCTGGATGCGGTTCGGCAAGGAAGGCGAGCTGCGCGCCGTCAACCCGGAAGCCGGCCTCTTCGGCGTGGCTCCCGGAACCGGCTGGGGTACAAATCCCAACGCCATGCGCGCCATCGCCAAGGGCAACAGCATCTTCACCAACGTCGCATTGACCGACGATGGCGGAGTCTGGTGGGAGGGCATGACCGATGACGTTCCTGCCCACCTCACGGACTGGCAGGGGAACTCGTGGACGCCGGACTCGGGCCAGCCCGCGGCTCACCCCAACTCACGTTTCTGCACCCCCATCGACCAGATCGACATGCTGGCCGAGGAGTACAACAACCCGGACGGCGTCGAGCTTTCAGCCATCCTGTTCGGCGGGCGCCGCAAGACCACCATTCCCTTGGTTACGGAGTCGTTTGACTGGTCCAACGGAATCTTCATGGGTTCCACGCTCTCCTCGGAAACCACCGCGGCTGCGGCGGGTGCTGTAGGTGTTGTGCGGCGTGACCCGATGGCCATGCTTCCGTTCATCGGGTACGACGCCGGTGACTACCTCAACCACTGGGTGAACCTCTCGGCCAAGGCCAACCCGGAGCGGCTGCCCAAGATCTTCCTGGTCAACTGGTTCCGCCGCACGCCGGAGGGCGGATTCGCCTGGCCCGGATTCGGTGACAATGCCCGTGTCCTCAAGTGGGCCATGGAGCGCCTCGAGGGCAAGGCGGCCGCCGTCGAAACGCCCATCGGGTTTGTTCCCACCGGGGATTCGATTGACCTGACTGGCTTGGACATGACCCCTGCCCAGGTGGAAGAAGCCGTCCGCGTCGACCCGCAGGAGTGGGCCACCGAGCTGGCTTCTATCGAGGACTGGTACGCAAACTTCGGCGGCTCGCTGCCGGACGCGCTCCAAGCTGAACTGGCCCGGCTCAAGGCCCGCCTGAACTCAGAGGCGTAAAGTACAAGCCACTTAGAGCAGCTCCGCGCCTTTCGGAAAGGTGCGGAGCTGCTCTATTTAAGCAGGTGTTGCGGCCGCTGTGAGGGAAGAGGTGTCACCCGGTACGCGCATCCGGCGTCCGCATTCCGCTGTAAGCTGCCCCGACGCCTGCTGCGAAAATGAGGACGGCGACGTAGACCGGACCGAGGTGCCCAAGAGTGGCCAGCCCCCATGGATAGTGTGCGGGTAGCGCAACAGCGAGTCCGACCACCGTGACGATAACCGCTGTGGTTAATGCCCACCGTTCTCCGCGCCGCACTCCGTACCAGGACAGGCCTGCGAGGGCCAGCCCGGTCGCCGCGATGAAACCACTGAGCGCGATGTGCAGATGGCTGATGTAGTGATGCAGTTGCGGGCTGAAGGCCTCGATCTCCGCCATCCCCTTATCCACTTCGTCAGGCCCGATGCCCAACTCAAGGAAGCTGCCCGTGAAGTTGAGTATCAGAAAGACGGCGGCGTACGCGACGAAGGCCAGCCCGGCAAGCGTCATAAGGGCCGCTCCTGTCCGGAGACGGGACTGTTTCCCTTGGGGAGTCTGGATGGCAGACATGGCCACCACACCCTTTCCACAACATGGTGCTACTGACAGGAATGCCCCGGAAGTTGTTCAAGTCAAGAGATCTATTATGGGCTTGGCTCGTGCAGCCGGTGGTTGACAAGTCTACTAGTAGATATGTCACCATGATGCATGACACTTTCCCGCCTCATTCTGGGCTTACTCAGCCTCGCGCCGATGACCGGCTACGAACTCAAGAAGCACTTCGACGCGACGGTGAACCACTTCTGGTCCGCGGATAAGGCCCAGATTTACAGAACGTTGACATCGCTGGTCAAAGACGGGCTCTGCGTCGCCGAAACCGTGCAGCAGGATGGTCTTCCGTCGAAGCAAGTGCACCGCATCACCGAGCACGGGAGGGCGGCACTCCTTGAGTGGCTGGAAGCCGAGCCGGCTCCTGACGCGGAACGGAATGCCTTCCTTGGGCGGGTGTTTTTCGCAGGCCAGCTCGATAAGGAGCAGGTGCACAAGCTGTTTGACAGCCGCAGGGATGCAACACGCACCTACCTTGCCTCGCTGCAGGAGCAGTTGGCTGCAAGCCCTGCGGCGAAGCCGGGGGAGGCGCTCTACTTTCAGCTGGCAACTTTGACGAACGGGATCCACCACGTGATAGCAGAACTGGAATGGCTGCAGGACATCGAAAAGGAACTGGTATGAGCACACACGCAGACGCTTACCCCGAGGTTCATCCAAGATCTGCTGATGCCGGTGCTGCCGCAGGAGGGACAATTGTGTTCCTGCACGGCGGAAACGTCGCCAACTGGATGTGGGACCCGCAGGTAAAAGCACTTCGTGACTATCGGATCCTCACCCCCGATCTGCCCGGTTTTGGCGGCCGGGTGACAGAGGAATGGACAGACCTGGCCGGGACAGCGGACGCAGTGGCCGACTTCATTGCTGAGCAGGCAGAACCTGGCCCGGTCCACGTCGTGGGCCTCTCGATGGGTGCCGTCGTCGCTCTTCATCTCATCGCCAGGCACCCCGAAATCGCATCTTCGGTCTTGGTTAGCGGAGCGGTCGTGTCTGAAGTCGGGGGAGTGACACGGTTGCTATCGGCCCTGCAGTTCGTCTTCTGGGAGCGGCCATGGTTCTGGCGGGGGCAGGCGAAGGCGTTCCGGTTGCCGAAGGATTCCGTGGAGTTATACGTGCGCCATGGATTGTCGGTCCGGCGGTCAAACGCGGAACGGATGCTCCGGGAGGTGTATGCGGGAGCTGTCCCTGAGAATCTGGCAGCGTTCCCTGGCCGTCTCCTGGCCGTAGCAGGGGAGAAGGAGCCAGCAATTGTGTCTGCTTCCTTCGCAAGTCTGGGCTCTCTGCTTCCCCGCGCAGAGTTCAGGCTTGCCCCGGGTATGCATCATGTATGGAATGTTGAAAACGGAGAACTGTTCAGCGCCATGGTCCGCCTTTGGGCGGAGGGAGAGGTGCATTCGGGGTTGCTCCCTCCAGCGCAATCCCGGTAGGCGCGTTACGCAGGCGGGGACCCGGGCGTGTCTTCGGCCGGGGTCACCTGACGTTGATCCCTCCGAGGAGTAGGTTGGAGTTCAGGCCATGGCATGGGGGAGAGGGGCAAATGCAGATGACGAAAACTACGGGTGTGGCACCACGGCTCGCTGAAGCGCTGGCAATTGTGCTGGGAGCCGAAGGCATCCCCGTTCGTGTACAGGCGTGGGACGGTTCAGAGGCTGGCCCACCGGATGCTCCCCTGGTCATGTTCCGATCCCGGCGGGCCCTACGGCGGATCCTGTGGTCACCCGGGCAGCTGGGACTGAGCCGCGCCTATGTTTCAGGCGACATCGATGCTCCCGGTGACATCTTTGAGACCTTCGCGGCTTTGAATTCCATCGCCAAGTTTGCCGAGGGCGCCCCCGCCCGTTCATTGACCGTTCGGGAAGTCCTGAAGCTGGTCAGAACAGCGGTCCGGCTTGGTGCCCTGGGGCCAAATCCGGCACCGCCCCCGGAAGAAGCGAATGTCGGCCGCCACGGCCGACGGCACTCCAAGAAAAGGGACGCCGCAGCGATTTCCCACCATTACGACGTCGGCAATGACTTCTACGGCATGGTGCTCGGTCCGTCACTGGTCTACTCGTGCGCCGTTTGGGAGAACGAGCAGACCGGCCTTGAAGCTGCCCAGGAGGCCAAACTCGATCTGGTCTGCCGCAAGCTGGGCCTGCAGCCAGGCATGCGCGTGCTCGACGTCGGTTGCGGCTGGGGCAGCTTCGCCCTTCACGCCGCCCAGCGCTACGGCGTTGACGTCGTCGGGGTCACTCTTTCGGCAGAACAGGCTGCATTGGCCAGCAAACGGGTGGCAGAAGCCGGGCTGACGGACAGAGTGGAGATCAGGATCCAGGACTACCGCGACGTCAACGACGGCCCTTTTGACGCCATCAGTTCCATTGGAATGTCAGAACACGTGGGCCGCGAGCAGATGCCACGGTACACGTCCCACCTGCGCGACCTGTTGCGCCCAGGCGGCAGGCTCCTCAACCACGCGATTTCGTGGAACGCCGGGCCTACCGATCCTGACCCGGACTCCTTCATTCCACGGTATGTTTTTCCCGACGGCGAGATGCTCAGCCTGGGTGAGATGGTCACGGCACTTGAGGCGGCGCGTCTGGAGGTGCTGGACGTTGAAGCCCTACGCCGGCATTATGCGTTGACGCTCCGCGCCTGGGTGCGGAACCTGGAAGATCACTGGGACGAAGCTGTGGAGTCCGGCGGCGCAGGACGCGCACGGGTTTGGCGGCTGTACATGGCCGCAAGTGCCCTCGGTTTCGAGGATGGAACCACTGGCGTCAACCAGATCCTGGTTCAGAAGGCCGGAGGGGACGAGCCGCCCCTTCGCCGTACGGCCTGGACGTAGCCTGCGCCGCGCCTGCGCCGCATGGCCTGGACTTAGCCGCACGCCCTGGACCTGGTCCTTGAGGTAGCTAGTCCACCCAAACGGTGGGGTCATCTGAGTCGGCTGCGAGCTGTCCGAAAGTCAGCTCCCCCGAATTGGCATTTGTCGTGTAGGGAAGGACGGCGGAAAACACAGCGCCGTCCCGGTGCTCTGTCGCCACATGGATTGCGTCAGTGTCATCTTCAAGCAAGGTGATATCGCAGACCACTGCCGCTGCCCGGAAATCGTCCCGGTTCTGCTTGAGCAGCTCCCGGAGGTCGCTGATCATCGAGTCGGCGTCAAAGTCGGCGTCGGACCCGGCCGGAGCGTCCGACGGCGTGACCGCCACAAGGCGGACCTCGCCGTCGTTCTCCACTACTAGCGCAAAAGGCAGGAACCCGCCGTTCCGTCCGAGTTGTTCCTGGGCGGCACCGACGCCGGTGCCCAGCAGGTTTTCCAGATCGGTCGCTGTGGACGCCGCAACCGAGCTGCGCCAGGACGTTTCCGAGGCGGTACTACCTTGCCCGGAGGTTTCAGGCCGGGAGGTTCCGCGCAAGATGGCGTCGCCGGAAGTGCTGGTGTTGGGGGATGCATCAGTCATGGCAGAAGGAGGGCTAGCTCCGGACCAGGGCGAGGACGCGGTCGCGCAGGGTTTCCATGGTGGCCCTGTCCTTGGCTTCAGCGTTGAGGCGCAGGAACGGTTCGGTGTTGGAGGGGCGAAGATTGAACCACCAGCTGCCGTCCTTTGCCGTGAAGGTGCTGCCGTCCATGTGGTCGATCTCAACATCGTCATTCTCGAAGTTGCTGCGGACCCGTTCCACGGCCGCAGTCTTGTCCTCGATTTCGGAGTTGATTTCCCCGGATGACACATAGGGTTCGTATTCGCGGCCGAGTTCGGACAGCGGACCCTGCTGTTCACCCAGGGCGGCCAGCACGTGCATGGCGGCGAGCATGCCGGTGTCCGCGTTCCAGAAGTCACGGAAATAGAAGTGGGCCGAGTGCTCGCCGCCAAAGACGGCGCCTTCCTCAGCCATAACTGCCTTGATGAAGGAATGGCCCACGCGTGTGCGGACTGCGCGGCCGCCGTCGTGCTCCACGAGTTCCGCCACCGCCTTTGACGTCAGGAGGTTGTGAATGATGGTGGGGGTTTCCTCGCCCAGGGCCTTGGCCCGGGCAATTTCGCGCCGGGCCACCATGCCGGTGATAGCCGACGGCGATACAGGCTCGCCTTTTTCGTCGATCACAAAGCAGCGGTCGGCGTCGCCGTCGAAAGCCAGTCCGATATCTGCCCCATGCTCGACGACGGCGGCCTGGAGGTCCCGGAGGTTTTCCGGTTCCAGGGGGTTGGCAGGGTGGTTCGGGAAGGACCCGTCCAGCTCGAAGTAGAGGGGAACGATCTCGAGGGGGAGTTTCGGCAGGAGGGTGTCGCCCAGGACAGCAGGAGTGGTGAGGCCGGCCATGCCGTTGCCCGCATCCACGACGATTTTGAGGGGGCGTGAACGGCTGAGGTCCACAAGGCTGCGAAGGTAGGTGGAGTAGTCCTTGAGAACGTCTTGGACGCCGATCTGGCCGCGTCGGGGGGCAGCCGGAATAGTGCCCGCTGCGAGGTACTCTTCCGCCAAAGCCTGGATCTCCTTCAACCCGGTTTCCGAGGAGATGGGAACGGCTCCGGCCTTGGCCATTTTGATGCCGTTATAGGCTGCCGGATTGTGACTGGCCGTAAAAGTAGCCCCTGCCGCGTTGAGGGCTCCACAAGCGTAGTAGAGCTCGTCGGTGGAGATCAGGTCCAGGAGCTGGACATCGGCGCCGCGGGTGGCTGCGCCATTGGCAAAGGCCTTGCTGAACTCAGGGGAGGAGGGCCTCATGTCGCCGCCAACAAGGACCGTCTGGCCTTCGAGGGCAAGGATGTCAACGAAGGCGGCCCCCACGGCTTCAACGATTTCCGCGGTGATGGATTCGCCCACGATGCCACGAACGTCATAGGCCTTGAAGGAAGCCGAGAGATCAAAAGTCTTTGTCTGGTCGCTAGTCACGCGTCCCATCTTACGTTGAAGGTGAAACGCCCTGCTCCGCTCTTCGGCGCAGACCTGCCCCGATATCCACATGGTCATTGAGCATTCTTTCGGGCTGTCAGAGGTGGCTGGGATACTGAAGCAA
Organism: Arthrobacter sp. Z5-13; assembly: GCF_056499105.1. Classification (NCBI taxonomy): domain Bacteria; kingdom Bacillati; phylum Actinomycetota; class Actinomycetes; order Micrococcales; family Micrococcaceae; genus Arthrobacter; species Arthrobacter sp. Z5-13. The sequence goes on along the minus strand of NZ_CP096460.1, from coordinate 3,752,174 downwards.
TGCTCACCAATCGAGATGCCCCTGCTCTTCATGCCTTTCCTGCCGCCGATACCGGATCTGTAGCCTCGTCCGCTTCTGCCATTTACGGTGAGGCGCTTGATGTGTTGCGGGAGCTCGTTGGCCATCCTGGTGCCAGCTTCCATGACGGCCAGTTTGAGGCCATCGAGGCACTCGTCGGCCACGGACGCAGGGCACTCGTGGTCCAGCGAACCGGTTGGGGAAAGAGTGCCGTGTATTTCGTGGCATCGCTCCTGTTGCGGCGACGCGGTGCCGGCCCAACCCTGATCGTTTCCCCGCTGCTTGCGCTGATGCGTGACCAGGTAGCCGCGGCAGCAAGGGCCGGAGTCAGGGCAGTCGCAATAAACTCGGCCAATCAGCTCGAGTGGGATACCGTCCGGGAACAGCTGGCAGCGGATGAGGTGGATGTGCTGCTGGTGTCGCCCGAGAGGCTCACCAATCCGTCGTTCCGGGAGAACCAGTTACCCGAGCTGATCCGCAGGACAGGCCTGCTGGTTATTGATGAGGCGCACTGCATTTCGGACTGGGGGCACGATTTCCGGCCGGACTATCGGCGAATTGCAGATCTTATTACCGAACTTCCTTCTACTGTGCCGGTTCTGGCCACAACAGCCACTGCCAACTCCAGGGTGGTTCACGATATTGAAGAACAGCTAGGAGCGGACGTCCTGACCATTCGTGGTGCCTTGGGCCGGGAGTCCCTGCGGTTGGGGGTGCTCACCCTCCCCGATTCCCGGGACAGACTGGGGTGGTTGCTGACCCATCTTGGGGATTTACCGGGGAGCGGCATCATTTACACACTCACCGTCTCCGCTGCGGAGGACACTGCACGGCTGCTTGCGGAGGCCGGCCACAAGGTCCTGGCCTATTCGGGGCGAACGGACCCCGCCGACCGGGAACGGGCCGAACAGCAGCTCAAGGACAACCAGGTCAAGGCCTTGGTTGCCACCTCCGCGCTCGGCATGGGTTTTGACAAGCCGGATCTGGGCTTCGTCGTGCACCTTGGAGCCCCGTCGTCCCCCGTGGCTTACTACCAGCAGGTTGGGCGCGCCGGTCGAGGGGCAGCCAACGCTGACGTACTTCTCCTTCCCGGATCCGAGGACCGGGATATTTGGCAGTACTTTGCCACAGCATCCATGCCTTCGGAGGAAAAGGCAGCCGCCGTTCTCACCGCACTAGGCGATGCCGGAACGGCTGTGTCCACTGTGGCCTTGGAGGCACGCGTGGACCTGCGCCGGACTCCGCTGGAGCTGCTGCTGAAAGTTCTGGCCGTGGACGGAGCCGTGGAGCGGGTAGGTGGAGGCTGGCGCGCCACGGGTTTGCCCTGGGTCTACGACTCGGAACGGTACAGCCGTATCGCTGAAGCACGGGTTGATGAGCAGGACTCCATGGTCATTTACCAGGACACCGCCGGATGCAGGATGGAGTACATCACCGCGGTCCTCGACGACGCGACGGCGCGTGCTTGCGGCCGCTGCGATAACTGTGCGGGGCGATGGTTCCCCACCGACATCAACGCCTCAGCAACTGAGGCCGCGGGGGCGACGCTCAGCCGGGCAGGTGTGGCCTTGGAACCCCGGCTTCAATGGCCCACCGGAATGGACCGGCTGGGTGTACAGGTGAAGGGCAAAATCAAAGCAGACGAGAACGTGGCTGAGGGGCGCGTTCTTGCCAGGCTCACAGACCTGGGCTGGGGCGGGTCCTTGCGGGAGCTTTTCGCTTCCGGCGCCCCTGACCGGGACATCGATCCGGCCATGCTTCAGGCATGCGTCCAGGTTCTTCGGGAATGGGGTGCAGGCAGCGATCGCACGCCGGGCTGGAGCGGGGCTGGTCGGCCAGCTGGAATCGTCAGTATTCCCTCACGGAGCAAGCCGGCTTTGGTGCAATCGTTGGCCCAGGGGATTTCAGGGATAGGCCGCATCCCGTATCTGGGACAGCTCCAGCTCGAGCATGGAGGTCCAACCGGGGCCAGGGGAGGAAACAGTGCCTACCGGCTCGCCGGCATCTGGGACCGCCTGGCTGTGGGACCGGACCTGGCAGCTGAACTGGAACCGCTCTCTGGCCAGAGCATCATGCTCGTGGACGATCTCACAGACAGCCGCTGGACCATCACTGTTGCTGCCCGCGCGCTTCGGCGAGCAGGCGCGGGAGCTGTTTTGCCGTTGGTGCTGGCGCAGGCAGGCTAAGCACCCGGGAGCCTAGGGCGTTGCCTTCCGCTCAGGTTGCCGCCCACGGCTCACTTCGGCGCCAGCATGGCGTTGCAGGGACAGGCTGTCCAAGGTGCTTAGGAGCATCAGCGCAGCCATGGCCAGGAAGGCGCCCCGGTAAGGTGCTGTGGCATCCGTGCCCAGCGCGCCGGTGCTTTCAAAAATGCGGAGGGAAAGGGCGCCCAAGGCTATGCCCGTGCCTGCGGCCAACTGCACCAGGGTCGCGGACACCACGTTGGCCGACGGCAGTTGGGGCGGCATGATGTCCGCATATTGCACTGAGGCATAGGCGGAGAAACCAATGGAACGCGCTGCTCCACTCACCACCAGAAGAACAGCAATCAGCGCTTCGGGAGTGCTGGCGTCGAGCATTGAACATAGAGCGAAGGTGATGGCCGAAGCAAGGGAGGCAAACACCAGCACAGGCTTGAAGCCGAAACGCCGGATCAGTGGTGTGGTGGCTGGCTTGATACCAATGTTTCCCACGAATACTGCGGCCACCATCGCTCCGGCGTGCAAGGGGTCCCATCCGAAAGCGTCCTGGAACATCAGGGGAAGCAAAAACGGTACAGCGCTGATGGTGAGCCGGTAGATGAAGCCTCCGGTGGCCGTTGCGCGGAATGTCCTTGTGGAAAAAACCCCCAGGTCGAAGAGGGGATGCCCGCTGCGTCGCATCCAGCCGGCAGCAGCAGCGAGGAGCAGCAACCCCAAGCCGACGACAGCCCAAGGGAGGACATCGGATGGATGATGGCCTGCGTATTCCAGCCCCACCACTACGGATCCCACACCCAGTGTTGTGAGGGCCAGCCCGGGCCAGTCCAGGCGCCGGTCCGGGTTTCCGGCACCTTGGGGAACCAGCCGCAGCGCTAACAGAAAGGCCGCAAGTCCCAGCGGAAGGTTGATCAGGAAGATCCACTGCCACGAGAGGTAGCTGGTTAACGCCCCGCCGATGACGGGAGCCAACACGGGTGCCAGGAGCCCGGGCCAGACGAGGTAGGCGGTGGCGCGCAACAGGTCCTGTTTGGGGGTTCCGCGGAGCACAACCAGTGTTCCTACCGGAACCATCATCGCTCCGCCCGCACCTTGGAGGATCCTGCTCAGGGTCAGCATGGTCAGGTCCTGGCTGAGGGCGCAGAGCAGAGAAGCAGCTGTGAAGGTGGCGATGGCGACACAAAAGACGTTGCGGGCCCCGAGCCTTTCCGCCAGCCAGCCGCTGATCGGAATTCCCATGGCCACTGTCATGAGGTATGCGGTCATCGTGATGTTGACGTCGGTGGGCGCTACGGCGAAATCTCTCGCGATACTCGGAATGGCAGTGACCAGCACTGTGCCGTCGAGGAATTCCATAAAGAATGTGGCCGCCACAAGCAGGGCAAGCCGGGGGCTCCAGGAGTCTTGCCCCTCACTGCTGTTGTTTACCATGCGCTTATCCTCACACGGTATTTTTGAGGGCTGCGCCAGCTTGTCATCCTACGCAAAAGGTCCCGGTCAATGACCGGGACCCAACGCGGAGACGGGGGGATTTGAACCCCCGGTGGAGTTGTGCCCCACACTTCATTAGCAGTGAAGCCCATTCGGCCGCTCTGGCACGTCTCCAATTGCTATTACTAGCCCACCAAGGATACGCAGAACCGGCCATACAGTGCAAAACGGTTCGGGAACGCGTGGCCGGCAGAAACGGCCGGAGTCCGGGAGTCAGCGCACCATGCGGATCGTTTTCAGGTTTTCCCAGTCCGCGATGACGTCATCTGCTCCGTCCGGCCGGAAACCAAAGTGCCGATAGAACGCGATAGCCTGTTCGTTTTGAGCGGCAACCCAGAGGCTCGCGGGCCCGTCACCCACGGCCGCTTCCAGCAACTGCCGGCCCAGGCCAAGGCCCTGATAGGACTGCAGCACATAGAGGCCCCAGAGTAGTACGGGACTCCCTGCGGACTGCTGCTCTGGCGATTCACGGCCGGCAAAGCCGACTACCTTTTGGCCCTCGCAGGCCACCCAATGATCAGAGACGCGGGGGCCTTCGAGGATCCGCTGCCACATGCCGAGCCTGGCTGCGGGATTCAAACCTGCGAGAAAGCCGTCCGAGAGGACGCCCCCGTAGGTCTCCTTCCAGCATTGGACGTGTACGGCGGAGAGCTCCTCTGCATCCCGCGGTCTTGCCTGCCGGACCGACAGCGGGCCGGCTTGGCTCATCCGGCCCGTCCGGCAAGGGCCCGCCACAGGAAGTGCTGGCTGCGGCTTTGGAGGGCAGCTGCCTGACGGTTGTCCGACGCACCTGCGTGGCCGCCTTCCAGAGCCTCGTGATACCAGACGTTGGGAATCCCCATGGCCTGCATGCGGGCAGCCATCTTCCGGGCCTGGACCGGGCCAACTCGGTCATCGGAGGTTGCCGTCCAGATGAAGGTCTCCGGATAGTCGACGCCGTCCCTGAGGAGGTGGTACGGCGAAAACGTCCTGATGAAATCCCAGTCCTCAGGGTCATCGGGGTCGCCGTACTCCGCGATCCAGGAGTGGCCGGCGGACAGTTTGGTGTATCGCCGCATATCCAGAAGGGGCACGCCGCAGGACACGGCACCAAACAATTCGGGATACTGAGTGAGCATGTTGCCCACCAGGAGGCCGCCGTTGGAACCGCCTACGCAGCCCAGACGTTCCCGCGACGTCACGCCCCTGGAGATCAGATGCCTGGCCACAGCGGCGAAGTCCTCGTACGCGCGGTGCCTCTTCTCCTTGAGGGCCGCACGATGCCACGAGGGGCCGTACTCCCCTCCGCCACGGATGTTTGCCACCACGAAAACCCCGCCGCGGGAGTGACCGGCTTCAGCGTTTGAACCCGCAGAACCGTCACCCGCAGAACCGTCACCCGCCGAACTGTCACTCGGAGAACCATCACTCCCGGAAATTACGGCAGTGCCCGTACGCCGTTCCAGCCAGGCCCGCCCGATGGCTCCGCTGTAGGCGGGGGTCCGGGAAATTTCGAAGCCGCCGTAACCGGAGAGCTGGGTGGGGTTTTGGCCATCAAGAACCAGGTCCCTGGATGCCACCTGGAAGTACGGCACCCTGGTGCCGTCATCGGAGACGGCAAAATGCTGCTGGACCTCGTAAGCGGAGTCGTCAAAGAACGACGGCGAGGTCCGGATCACCTCATGGGCGCTGCCTACTGCACTGCCTTCGCGCTTCAGCGTCCCGCGGGTGAGGGTACTGGGAGTGGTGAAGCCGGTAGCAATGAGCCAGAAGTCGTCTGCGGAGCCCGTGTCCTCGTCCTCATCGTCCACTGCATAGGCGGTGACATCGTGCAGGGGCGGGCACGCGTCCAACACGGAGGAAGCCCAGGCTGAGTCTCCCCCCTCCACAGGTCGTGAGGGATCAAGGACGCGGATTTCGGAGGAAACGTCCTTGAGCAGATTCAGCAGCAGGAAGTTGCGGGTCCAGCTCCAGGACTGAAGCGACGTGCTGGAGTCAGGGGCGAACAGGACCACCAGTTCCCGCCCGCCTGACAGGTAACTCTCAAAGTCGGCGGCCAGCAGCGAACCGGCAGGATGGATGACACCGTTGACTGTCCAGTCGCCTTGTGGCCGGAAGAGCAGCCATTCGCGGTGAACGCTGAGATTTACGTCAGTGGGGACGTCAATCCGCAGCCAGGAGCCATCGCGGAGAACAGACGTCTGCCTGTTGAAGAAATCCATCCAGTCAACGGCGAACGTGCGCTCGAACCCCGGCGTGGAGTCGTGGGAGATAAGCGCCATCATGTGGTCCTCGGGTATTTCGAAGAGCCGCTCAGCGGAGGCAAGGGTGCTGCCCCGCCGCAGGATCACACCGGTGCGCGCGTAGGAGGAGGCAGTCTTCGGCAGGTTTCCTGCCGTGGAGGCCACCAGGAGCGTGTCCGCATCCAGCCAGGAGACGTTGCCCTTCGCCGTCGGCAGGTCGAAGCCTCCGTCAGCGGGTTCAACAAAGGCGCGGTTGACGACGTCGAACTCCCGGTAGCGGTTGGCGTCACCGCCGTCAGGGGAGAGGGCGAGGAGCACCCGCCGGTGCGGTTCGCCTGCAGCCGGCCTCAGGAAGTCAGCTCCATGGAAGACCCATTCTTCTCCTTCCTTGGCTGCCAGTGCATCAATGTCAAGGAGCACATCCCACTCGGGGGATCCGCCCAGGTAGCTGTCCCAGGAGGTGCGCCGCCACAGACCCCTGGGGTTCTTGCCGTCCTTCCAGAAGTTGTAGTACCAACTGCCGTGCTTGCCCACCATCGGAATCTTGTCCGTGGAATCAAGAACTTCCAGGACCCGCTCCTCCAGTTCTGCATAGTCCGCGTCCTCCAGCAGGTCCTCAGTGCGGGCGTTCTGTTCGCGGACCCAGGCCAGCTGCTCCTCCCCGTAAATCTTCTCGAGCCAGATGTTCTCGTCGGTGGGTTCGGGGGCTGTCGCCGGAGCCGAGGGGTGGCCGGACGTGGGCTGTTGTTCAGCTTCGGTGGTGGTCATGGGCCCATCCAAGCAACTTCCGTACACCGCTAGCAAGTCAAGCGCGTGCCCCACATGCGGATACGCTGGATGCCGTGGGCACATCTCAAAGGATCCGGACGGCACTGATAGGCGCCGGACCCAGGGGTACCAGCGTGTTGGAACGCCTGCTGGCCAACTGGGCAGCCCGCCCTGCATCCGAAAAGGGCACTGCCGACGCCGGAAGCCTCCACATTGACGTTGTGGACCCCTACCCCGCCGGTCCGGGGCATGTGTGGCAGCCCGGTCAGTCCAGGCTCTACCTCATGAATACACAGTCTTTTTACCCGACGCTGATCCCCGAAGATCCGCTGTTGGCCCCACCTCTGGCGGGACGCACTTTTGACCGGTGGCGGCAGGACCAGCAGCAGCGGCCCGCCCCTTCCCTGTCCGCTGAGGAACGGGCCGAACTCGCCACCCTCGCAGCCGGAGATTTTCCCAGCCGTGCATTGTATGGCCGCTACCTGCGGACCACCCTTGAGGAATTGCTTGGCCGTCTTCCTGACGGCGTCACCGTCCAGTTCCACGAAACCTCTGCCGTTTCGGTTCGGCGCACGGGGAGCGGAACGTTCGACGTCGGGCTCGGCGACGGCGGTTCCCTCGCCGTTCACTCTGTGGTGCTGGCCCTGGGTCATCTGGAAGCAAGGCTTAACGCGGAGCAGCGCGCCCTGCAGTCGGGCGCCCGCCAGTTTGGCCTGCTCTACCTGCCGCCCGCGGCACCAGCAGATGTGGATTGGTCCGTTGTGCCGGCAGGGGAGCCCGTGCTGGTCCGTGGGATGGGCCTGAACTTCTTTGACGTGATGGGGCAGCTCACGGAGGGACGGGGCGGGAAGTATGTGGACGCTGTCTGTCAGGGTCCTCCCGGATCTTCCGGCCGCTTCGGGCTGGAGTACCTGCCATCAGGCCAGGAGCCAAAGATTATTGCGGCTTCCCGGCGCGGAACACCCTACCGGGCCAAGGCAACCCTTGCTGGCTACTACCCGGGTGCGGTGACTCTGAGGTACCTGACGAAGGCTGCGTTGGCTAGGTTTTCCGCAGCAGGGATCGTCCCCTCGTTCGACCATGATTTATGGCCCTTGCTGCACCGTGATGCCCTCTGGGCCTACTACACCACGCTGGTAAGGGTGAGCCCCGTCGCAGTGAACGAACCGGCCCTTTTCCTAAAGGCGCTTGAGGACGTCCTGCGTCCCCATGCGCACAGCACCGTTAAGTGGGAAAACGAAGTGGAGCGGGTGGTCACGGCCCATGTTGTGCCTTCCAGCAGGCTTGACCTTCTCGGGCTTGCGGCCCCGTTGGCCGGCAGATCCTTCGCCTCCGGCAGTGACCTCGACGCCGCCGTCGTGGACTATCTGCAGGATGACGCCCGCCGCTCAGCCCTCGGCGAAGACGATCCCGTCAAAATGACCATTGGAGCCCTGCATCACGGGCGTGCGGTGCTGAAATCGGCGGTGGCCGACGGCGGCATCACCGACGAGTCGTGGGTCGGCGGGCTGCGCGGCTGGTTCGAGTCGTTCGTGGAAGGGCTCGCCAGCGGTCCGCCTGCCTTGCGTTCCGAGCAGTTGGCGGCGCTCGCCCGTGCCGGAGTGGTCAGTTTTGTAGGCCCCGATCCCAAGTTCAGCCTCGACAGGACGGCCGGCCAGTTCTCCGCAGCCTCGCCGTGGGTCAGGACCGGCGGTGTCAAGGCCCGCACGCTCATCGAAGCGCTGGCCCCGGCCAACAGGGTGGCAAGAAACAAGTCCCCGCTGCTGGAACAGCTGTTGGCCGACGGGCTCGTCAGGCCGCGCCTCATGATGACTGCGGAGGGTACGCCGGTGCAGACGTCCGGCCTTGATGTACAACCCCACCCGTACCGGACCGTCGCCACGAATGGCTCCGTCACCAACGGCCTGTACGTCCTAGGCCTGCAGCTCTCCTCGGCGCAATGGGGAACAGCGATCGCGGCCGAAGCCTGCCAGCAACAAGGACCGGTCTACCCGAGCGGGCAACGGACCCTGCGCGACGCGGACGAGATCGCCCGCGGCATTCTGGGACTCTAGCTTCCCGCTTTAATTCCTGCGGCCTCTCCCGGGTGGCCTCGGTGGACTGCCTCCTTCCTGATGCCCTCGGGGCGCGAAAAAAGGGGCAGGCCCTCCGACTACGGGAGGGCATGCCCCTTTTGCCTGTTCAGGTCACCCCTTCAGGCACTTCCGGTACTCAATGAGGGCGAAGGCGTACCTGATCCAACCGCCGATGTCGTACCACTTGGCGGGCGGAACCGGTGCGGTGCAGACAGGCGGAACAGGTCCGCTGGACGCCACACGGACATCGGTCTTGATCACTGTTCCGGATTCCACCGCGGTCAGTACAAGCGTGGCCGTTCCCACAGCCGCGCCAGCTGGCACTTTGACGTCCACAGCGGCCGCGCCGCCGGAGACGCCGATGCTGCCCAGCTCGGTGGACACACCGGCAGAGTCAACAAAGACGGCCTTCAGTGAAGTGTTCACAGGGCTGCCCAGTGAGGTGAGATCCACCTTGGAAACAGCCAGTGAGATGGATTCGCCGGCTTTGACCTCGGCGGCCGTCGTGTTCACCACGGCCACGGTTCGCCGGGCGAAATCGGGGGATACGGGATTGTGTTCCTGCAGGTATTTGATCCAGGCATCCCTGTCCACCAGCCCCGAGTCCTTGGTGTTGGCCCCTTCCTTGAAGATCCTGAAGTTGTCACCGCCTGTGGCGAGGAAGCTGAACGTCCCGATCCGGTAGGCCTTCGCCGGATCGATGGGAGCCCCGCCTACGCGGATGGAGGTGATCCGGTCGCCCGCCGGCCGGGCGGCGTCGTAGGTGTAGTTGACGTTCTTGGACAGCCCCAGTTGCTGGTAGGCGCGGCTGGGAACAGTGCCGTCAGGGTTCGTCTGCCACTGCTGCTCCAGCAGCGTCTTGAACTGCGCACCTGTCAGTGACGTCGTCCAGAGGTTGTTGACGAACGGAAGCACCGCATTGGCCTCGGCATAGGTGATGGTTCCGTCAGGCGCAAAATACAGTTCGTTCCGCAGCCCGCCGGGATTCACGACGCCGATTTCTGCTCCGCCGAGTTCCGGACTTCCCAGAGTGGCCGCGAGCGAATCGGCCACGAGGTTGCCCAAAGTGGACTCGCTGGCACGGTCATCACGCTTCGCAGGACCGCCGGCAGGATCCGGGCTGAACGCAGTGGTGATATCCGCAGTGACCTTGCCGACTGGCTGGTTGCCGATCACAGCGGCGTCAGCGATGGCCTTGTCCACGATGGCTTTCACCGCCGCGACGCGCGGGTATTTGGTGACCAGATCCGCCGCTGTCTCGGTAGCAGTGGGTACGAACCGCTTGACGTTACCGGCCTTGTACCCGGTCACTGCCATGGTGGCCGTGTCCACGGTGAGCTGGATCTGGCCGATGTTCTCGCCGTAGTTGCCGGTCTGGACGATGGGGCGTGTTTTGCCTTCTACCCCGGGGACAGGCGCGTCCCAGGAGTACTCCTTGTGCGTGTGCCCATTGAAAATGGCATCTACTTCGGCGGATGTTTCATTGACCAGCCGCGCGAAGGGACCCCCTGCTGCGACTTCCTGCTCCAGAGTGGCGCCTTCAGGGACCCCTGAACCGGCGCCGTCGTGGTTTTCGACGATGATGATGTCGGCAAGGTTTTCAGCGGTGACCCGGGCCGCGACGCGGTTGATGGCGTCGACGGGATCGCCGAACTCCAGTTCGGTGATGCCTCCCGGAGTGACCAGCGACGGGACTTCCTGGGTGACGGTTCCGATGACGGCAACCCGGACGCCGTTCATATCCAGCACCGTGTATTCCGGCAATGCAGGCTCCGTGGTGCCCTTCTTGTACACGTTCGCCCCAAGGTGCGGGAACTTGGCGTTGGCACCCCCGGCAATGACGCGGTCCCGGAGATCGGCAAAACCGCCGTCGAACTCATGGTTTCCCACTGCGGAGGCCTTCAGGTCCAGGGCGTTGAGGACATCAATGGTGGGCTGGTCTTTGGCGACGGCCGAGGCGAACAGTGAGGCACCGATGTTGTCACCGGCCGAGATGAAGGCGGTGGGACCAGGGGCAGCGGCACGCAGTTTCTCGATGGTTCCGGCAAAGAGGACGGTGTTGCTGTCGATCCTGCCGTGGAAATCGTTGATGCCCAGGAAGTTCAGCTCCGCGGTCGCGGGAGTTTCGGTTTTCAGGTCCAGGCCCACCACCACGGGATCGTGATCGCTGGCACGGAACTGATTAGGAGCGTAGTAGTTGGTCACGTTGTTGTTGTACCTGCTGTACTCCAGAGCCACTGACTCCACAGAGTTGATGTTCCAGATATCAGCGCCGGTAACAACCGCATTGGCGCCGGGGGAGGCCAGCACGTGGTCAAGGGAACCCACCAGTCCGCCGAAGAGGTAGGAGTGTTTGGCTGAGCCGTCGGTGTTGCGGGCCTTTTCGTCCTGGTTGACATAACCGGCCGCCCGGAAAACGTTGAGCGGGTCCTCCTGTGCGTAGGCGTTGAAATCTCCCATCAGGAAGACCTTGTCAGTGCCCTGCGTGCTCTGGAGTTCGTTGGAGAAGGCCAGTAGGGACTTGGCTTGCTCCGTGCGTGCCAGGTTGGCGTTGCCCTGGCCCTTGTCCGTGTCCGAGGGATCCGCCGGGGGAGGCGAGCCCTTGGACTTGAAGTGGTTGGCAATGGCGATGAACTTCTTGTCGTCAGCCGCGCCGGCCGGTTTGAATGCCTGGGCCAACGGCTTCCGGGCACTCGCAAAAGCAACAGTGTCATTGTGAATGATGGATTCGCCCACTGGCACTGCTGTGGCCTTCTTGTAGATAAAGGCAGTCCTGATCATGTCCTCGTCGGCCAGCGGAGGAGCGTTGGCCGGAGTACGAACGTAGTCCCATACCCCTGGGGTCTGGATGTTGAGGGCATCAACCAGCTTTGCCAGCGCGGCATCCCTGTCCTTGCCGAACTGGGCTGAGTTCTCCACCTCCATAAGCGAAACGACGTCAGCGCCGGCTTTGTTGATAGCGGCCACGATCTTGTCCTGCTGGCGCTTCAGGTTCTCAGCGTTGGCCGCCCCCCGGACGTTGCAGCCGTCCTTGACCGTGATGGGGTTTCCATCCCTGTCGGTATAGAAATTACAGCCGGCAACCTGGTCGCCGGTGGTGGGGAAGTAGTTCAGCACATTGAAGGAGGCAATTTTCAGGTTTCCTCCGACAGCGGCGGGAGCGTCTGTCCTGGTGCCGCCGAAGGTTGCGGGCTGGGCAGAGGCAGCATTACCGGCCGTCAAAGCTGTCAGCGGCTGGAGCTTCCACGCGTTGTTGGCGTAGCCGAGCACCACGTTGGTGGTAAACGTGACGGGAGCTCCTACCCGGACAGGATCAGCAGGCGTCAGATACGGCAGGACCTGGGCCTTCGTGGCCGCATCCTTGAGGAAATTGGTGGTGGCGCCGTCGTCGAGCTTGATGCCGCGTGCAGCGTTCGCGGCCACGGTTGCGGTGTGCTCTGCGGATCCATAAGGAGCCACGGCGGTTGGCTGGACCAGAGGGGTAGTGCCGCCTGCCAGACCAATCTCGCCATATTGGTTCAGCGAGTAGTTATCCGTGACGGTGACGGCACCCTGCGGGGCGAGAAGCATACCCTCGAGGGATTCCCGGAACGTTTCCACCGCGGGAAGGCTGAAGCCGGTGGCTTTTACCTCTGCGGCAGGTTCAGTCAGTTTCCTTACCTGGCTCGCGTCAGACGCCGTCAGCTGCGTCATTCCGAAGAACTCGCTGACTGCGCCGGTCACCTCCACGAAGTCACCGGTCTGGACTGTTCCCACCGCTGAGGGCGAGTACACAAACACAGCGTCCGACGCCGAGTGGTTGGCCGGAGTGAGGTCTCCACCCGTGCCTGGCGTCTGGAGATAGAAACCAGCGAATCCTCCGGTGGGGAAGGAGGCCGTGACTTTGCCCTTGGTTGTAACGGTGGTGCCGGCAAGAGGGCTGACGGGGCCCGTGCCTTGGATTTCCGCGATGGTTTTCACCGTTGGCGGCGTGGTGGGACCGGGATCTACCGGACCCGGATCTTCTGGACCCGGATCCACCGCGCCGGCGGCCGTCGGGGTAATCGAGGCGCTGAGGGTGAAGTCGGCTGAATTGCTGTTGCTGTCCGCCCCGCCAGTGCGGTTGAGGCTCTTAACGTCTGTGTTGCCGGCCGGGGCCGGGGCAGCCTGGGTTTCGTAGGTGTTGGTGGTCCCGTATCCCAGCAGGTCAGCGATGTTAACCGCTTCAACCACCGAGCCTGTAGGCAACGGGTCGACTGCGGTTGCCTGCTTGGCCAGGACGATTGTTCCGTTGGTTCCGGATGGGTTGAAGCCAGCGGCCACCACATCTGCGGTGGGCAGCTCAGCTGCCGTGGACGTGCCGCTGTTAGTGGCGCCCTTGAGCAGGTAATGGCCCTTGGCGGGGATACTGCCGCTAAGGGGTGTGACATTGTTCGGCACTCCCGTGCCTGCGCTGGACCTGTACTGGAGTGACCAGCCGGCAAGTGACACTGCGACGTCGGAGCTGTTGTAAAGCTCAACGAACTTGTTCTTGTAGGCGGCTCCCGCGCTTCCGCCGCTCAGGTAGGCCTCGTTGATGACTACTGGTGAAGTGCCTGCTGCAGGTGAGACCTCCGCCGCAACGGCCGGGACGGCTGCCAGCGGCGTGATGAGCCCCGCCGCCAGCGCTGTGCCCAGCGCGATTTTCCAAGGTGTACGGTGCATTCGCTCTGACTCTCATTAGGGTGTCCCTGGGTGAGGGACCTCATTGAAGGCATCCGGGTTGTACCAACGGACACCGGGACCGGCCTTTACTCCTGGTCAAGTAGTTTCCGGCACATCAAAACAGCGTTGAATGAACGCAGGATGACTTGGGCGTGCATTCCATGAAACGTCCCCCAGCGAAACGTTCCATCCCTGACATGCCAAAAGAATACCGGCCAGTAGCTTTGAGGGAAGCTCCGGGCCGGTACTTTTTACAGCAAATTGCTGAGAGGCCTCCAAGGCATGGAGCTGCGCGCCTTGGAGGCCTCCTGCTCCTGTTTGGTGCTTTATGCGCCCTGATCCAAAGCTTCGATGATTTTGAAGGTGGCGCCGGTCGGATCGGCGAGGGTAGCTACGCGTCCGAACGGGCTGTCCTCGGCAGGTTCGAGAACGGAGGCACCCATCGAAAGTGCTTTGGCGACGGCGGCATCCGTGTCCTCAACCCCCAAATACACCTGCCAGTGGGATGGAATCTGCTCGGGCAGGAACAGTGAAGCGTCAATAATTCCCGCCCTTGCCGCATCCCCGGCTCCAAGGGTGGTGTATTTGAAGTCCGGAGCATCACTCATGACCTCCGTCTCCCAGCCGAAAACATCCTGGTAGAACTTGACCGCTGCGGGGTAGTCCTTCGCGTGGAGTTCGTGCCAGACCGGGGCGCCGGGTTCGGCGGCGATCTTGAACCCCTGGTGCTCACGGCGCTGCCACACGCCAAAGGAGGCGCCCGCCGGGTCGGCGAAGAACGCCATCTGTCCCTGCTCGGGGACGTCCATGGGCTCCATGTAGACCAGGCCGCCGTTTTCGGCGACGGCGGTCGCGGTTGCCGCGGCGTCCTCCGCTGCCAGATACGTGGTCCAAGCATCGGGCATAGCGGCCTGGTCTTCCTGCTTGGCCATAATGCCGGCTACTGCCTTGCCGTTCTTGGCCGCCGAAATGTAGCCGCCGTACATTTCCTGGTCGCCCGTTTCAAAGGTCCAGCCGAGGAGTTCGCCGTAGAAGGACTTCGCTTTTTCCGTGTCCGAGGTCATGAGGTCGATCCAGCAGGGATCGCCTGATTGGATATCAGGAGTGGGCATGATTGCTCCTAGTGAGGTCAGTGTTGAGTGCATCAACAGCATGGTGTGGCCACTACATGGTTGTTGGGGCAGCGGCAACAGGACAGACACTATGCCGGGGGTACGACCGTTTCAATGGCACTTAAGCGAAAAGTGCCCCAGGTTCTGATGAAAATTCAGAACCTGGGGCACTCGTTCGCGGAAGGTGGGCAAGAGATGAAATGCTACTAGCCCGCGCCGGCTACTGGTCTAGCAACCTAGTTGCAGACCTCTACATCGGAAACACCGCCGGTCTGTTTGATCCATGCGTCATAGAGGTTGCCGTCCTTGCCATAGACGTCTCCGTTCGTGCCGACGACGACGATTCGACTTTGTGTAATACGGACCTTGGAAACATTGGCAAGCTGGTTGACCCAGGATGCGCTGAGGTCGCCTTCCTTAACGCTTGCCAATCCGTTAGCGCCGACTATTCCGATTCTGTTTCCGGAGAGGTCAAAGTCGGCCACTGCGCTGGCTTGCTGGGTCCACCCGGACCAAAGGTTTCCGGCTTTGACCTGCAGGACACCACTCGTTTGCAAGACGCCGATCCTGTCCCCGTCGACCTTGACCTTGGCTCCGTTGCTGATCTGGGTGACCCACGGCTGGTACAGATCTCCTTCCTTGACACTGACCACACCGCCTCCGATGGTGGCGATGCGGTTCCCCGACATATCGAAGTCGGTGACGCTTGAGTTAACCTGTGTCCAACCGGCGTAGAGAGAGCCTTCCTTGACCCAGAGGTTGCCGTCCGTAGCGAGTACGCCGATTCGAGTCTCAGTGACGCGAATTTTTGCTGCGTTGGGAAGCTGATTGACCCAGGTGGCTGTTAATGAGCCATCCTTGACCCTCGCCAGACCAGTAGAGTCGATGACTCCGATTCGGTTCGAAGATATGTGGAAGCCCTTTGCGCCGCTTTCCTGTGAGACCCACCCGGAATAGAGGTTGCCTTCCTTGACGGAGACATGACCGGCTGCATCTGTTATTGCCAGTCTCGGGGAAAAGGCTACGGGCGGCGGAACACTTCCCCCATTCAAGGCTTTGGGGCGAAGGTATCCGGCGAGGCCTGCTTTGGGTAAGTACTGTTTTACAGACGGTCCCGTGGACTGTGAGGGATACGGATTGCCTGGCAGAGAGGGGGAGGAGTTCTGCGAGAAGACATAGAGGTTGGAGCCCGCATCCCCCAAGACAATAGCAACGTGAGATAGCGGGTAGTACGCCTGGCCCGATTGCCAGATCGCTACATCTCCCTTTCGTGGAGCCTGATCGGCTTGTATCGCATCGAACGCGACGGAGGCGCCGTTAGCAACGTAACCGTCCCACAGCGCTACCGCGTATCCGGGGTTGGGTGAAAGCTGCGTCGAAATATTCTGGACCCCGATAACCTCCCGGCAGTACTGCTCCCAGAGATCCCAGCATTGAGCGCCGTAAGCGCCGTCAACATTGACATACTTCCCGTCGTACTTAGCGACAAATCCGTCTACATCAGCCGTGGACAGTGCTGAGGCTGAGGGGGCCACAGTTGCAGATGCAGCGGCAGCAGCCATGGCCGCACTTGTACCTAGAAATAGGCGCCTGTTTACTATCTTTGTCATGAGTTTCCCCCAAGTGTTGCCGAGTTGACAGATTTTGTCATGCACAGCTTGTAGTTGATTACTGAACTTGTCAAATGGTGCTGGGGTGTGGCGGACTCCGGGTAGTCAGCGGAAGGATGCGCTCACTGCGCGGTTATAAGACGCCAGGCAGTCAGAAGGACTGCAGGAGGGTTCGTGTGCGGGGCCGCGATATAGGGTCAGTGAAGCGCCGTGCCGTTGGCTGCGGTTCGGCCTTAGATGCAGGTTCAGGCTTAAAAGACAAAGCCCGGCCGGACTAGTCCTTGAACTAGCCCGACCGGTCTTTGACCAGCGCAAACTGTGCGCCTCGCGGAAGGTAAGAGATTCGAACTCTTGGTACGGGGTTACCGCACACTAGTTTTCAAGACTAGCTCCTTCGGCCGCTCGGACAACCTTCCAGTAACAGTAGTCTTTCATAGGCAGTTGGCTGCGACAAAAACAGCGTTGCTGAAACACTTCAGGCGAGCCTTTCGGTAACAATGGAAAAAGTGCAGCCCGGCCCACTGTCCGGGTGCAGGAATCCGCTAGGTATCGGGGAGTTTTCAATGAAGGCCGTCTACATCTCGCAGCCCGGAGGGCCCGAAGCCCTGGTAATCCGAAACGTCCCGGCACCGGTTCCCGGCCCCGGCGAGGTGCTCGTCGACGTCGTCGCCGCAGGCCTGAACCGGGCGGATGTCCAGCAGCGGAAAGGTCACTACCCGCCCCCTCCAGGTGCTTCCGAGATTCCCGGACTGGAGGTGTCCGGACGGATCGCCGGCTTTGGGCCGGACGTTGCGAAGCCATTCAGCGTGGGGGACAAGGTGGTGGCCCTGCTTGCAGGCGGGGGATACGCCGAGCAGGTGGCCGTGCCTGCCGGCCAGGTTCTGAGGATTCCAGACGGCGTGGATCTGGTCACGGCGGCCGCGTTGCCTGAGGTGGCGGCTACCGTCTATTCCAATCTCATCATGACGGCTCAACTGCAGCCCGGCGAGACTGTGCTGATCCATGGAGCCACCGGGGGCATCGGAACCATGGCCGTCCAGTTGGCGAAGGCCTTCGGGGCCAAAGTTGCCACAACTGCCGGGACGTCGGAGAAGGTCAGCACCGCAACAGCGTTCCTCGGCGCCGATATCGCCATCAATTATGCGGAGGAAGATTTCGGCGAGAGCCTCCGTGCACAGAACGGCGGGCGGGGCGCCGACGTGATTCTCGACGTCGTCGGGGCCAAGTATTTGAAGCAGAATGTCGACGCGCTCGCTGATTATGGTCGGCTGATCGTGATCGGACTTCAAGGTGGGACAAAAGGCGAGCTGGACCTGGGGAAACTGCTGGGCAAACGGGCGGCGATCGTCGGAACTGCCTTGCGTCCGCGTCCAGCGGAGGAAAAGACCGTCATTATGAACGCCGTTCGGGAGTCAGTGTGGCCACTGGTCTCAGACGGCAGGATCAGGGTTCTGGTAGCCAAGACTTTTCCGCTGGACCAGGTGCAGGCCGCCCACGAATACTTCGACTCAGGCGAACATATGGGCAAAGTGCTGTTGGTCATCTAAATCCGATTTTTTCGGCGTGGGGTTTTTGCCATCAGGTTCCCCAACGCTAGGGTGGTTCTATACGCGGTATGCACGCGTCTAGCTTGGGGGCGCGTGCGTACCTGTGTCCGGCTATCAGCGGGAGCCTAATGTCCGTTCGTCACAGCCTTTTGGCCCTACTGCAGGACCAGCCGCGCTACGGCTACCAATTGCGAGTGGAATTCCAGGACCGGACCGGGGCCACCTGGCCACTGAATATCGGCCAGGTCTACACCACGCTTGACCGCCTGGAGCGCGACGGTCTGGTGAAGAAAGACGGCGACGACGGCGCCGGGCACGTCATCTACAGCATCACCGGGGCGGGCCTGGAACAGGTTCAGAGCTGGTTCGCCGCGCCGGTAGAGCGGGACAGCCCGCCACGAAACGAACTCGCCATCAAACTGGCCCTGGCGGTTACTCTCCCCGGTGTCGACGTCAGTGCAATCATTCAAGTCCAGCGGACAGCTTCCATGGCTGCACTCCAGGAATACACCAGAGCCCGCAGGGACACGGCCGGAAACCAGCGCACCGTGGATACCGCTTCGCTGCTTGTGCTGGACTCGCTGATTTTCCAGACCGAGGCGGAGGTGCGGTGGCTTGACCTCTGTGAGGCCCGCATGATTCAGCTCTCCCAGAACACCAACGGGAGCGCCTGAAACGCCAGCCCGGGCAGCCTCGGCCAAGGCAGCTCCAGCCAAGCCAACGGGGGCTCTTCCTCCATTGCCAGGCCTGCCCCCTGACGCGGCGCCAACCCCAGGGCTGCTCGTTGTCACGCAATTTGACCGCTTTGTAATGATGTTTCGACGAAGGGTAACAGTCAAGTACTGTGAGCACTGCGTCGGGGGATGTGGGGCTCTGCCCGGCGGAACGAGCACAACGCTCTACCGGGTTCTCAAGGAGGAGACGTGGGAAAAACGTACGAAGAAGAGTCGCCGAACACATTGTCGGAGGATCTTTTAGAAGGCGATCCGGCCCTTCCCGCTACCGCGGTGAATGAGGCCAGGGAAGCTGAAGACAGTAAATGGACCCCGGCCAAGATCGGGCTGTGGGTAGCAATTGCACTTTTGGGCGGCGTGGCCTGGTTCATGCTCGCCATTGTCCGGGGTGAAACGGTCAACGCCATCTGGTTTGTCTTTGCTTCGGTCTGCACGTACTTGATCGGGTACCGCTTCTACTCCAAGGTGATCGAACGCTACATCACCAAGCCGAATGACCGTCGCGCCACACCAGCTGAATACAAGGCCGACGGAAAAGACTATGTGCGTACTGACCGCAACGTCCTGTTCGGCCACCACTTTGCTGCCATTGCAGGCGCCGGCCCCCTGGTGGGCCCCGTCATCGCAGCCCAGATGGGCTACCTTCCAGGCACCATCTGGATCATTATCGGCGTCGTTCTTGCCGGGGCTGTCCAGGACTACCTTGTCCTGTTCTTTTCGATGCGTCGCGGCGGCCGTTCCTTGGGGCAGATGGCCCGTGAAGAACTTGGCGTGATCGGCGGCACTGCCGCCCTCGTGGCCACGCTGCTCATTATGGTGATCATCGTTGCCATCCTCGCCCTCGTCGTCGTGAATGCGCTGGGCGAAAGCCCATGGGGCGTCTTCTCTGTGGGCATGACCATCCCGATTGCCCTGTTCATGGGGGTGTACTTGCGGTTCATCCGTCCGGGGAAGGTCCTGGAAGTATCGATCATCGGTTTCGTTTTGCTGATGGCTGCGATCATCGGCGGCGGTGCCGTGGCCGGCACAGAGTGGGGTGCGGCCTTCTTCCACCTTGACAAGGTCACCATCGCCTGGGGCCTCATTGTGTACGGATTCATCGCCGCGATCCTGCCCGTCTGGCTGCTCCTGGCCCCACGTGATTACCTCTCCACGTTCATGAAGATCGGTGTGATTGTGATGCTGGCCCTGGCCATCATTGTGGTCCGCCCGGAAATCACAGTCCCGGCCTTCAGCGAGTTCGCCAGCCGCGACAACGGCCCGGTATTCTCCGGCGCATTGTTCCCGTTCCTGTTCGTCACCATCGCCTGTGGAGCGCTGTCAGGCTTCCACGCCCTCATCGCGTCCGGCACCACCCCCAAGCTCATCGAAAAGGAGCGCCAGAGCCGCCTGATCGGTTACGGCGGCATGCTGATGGAGTCATTCGTGGCCATCATGGCCCTCGTAGCCGCCATTTCCATCGACCGCGGCCTGTACTTTGCGATGAACTCTCCGGCCGCCCTGACCGGCGGAACCGTGGAAACTGCCGCGGCCTGGGTCAACAGCCTGGGGCTGTCCGGGGTGAACCTCACTCCGGACTTCCTGGCTCAGACAGCTGCCAACGTCGGTGAGGAGAGCATCGTTTCCCGTACCGGCGGGGCTCCGACGCTGGCCGTTGGACTTGCGCACATCATGCAGCAGTTCATCGGCGGCACCTCCATGATGGCGTTCTGGTACCACTTCGCCATCATGTTCGAGGCGCTTTTCATTCTCACAGCGGTCGACGCCGGTACGCGCGTTGCGCGGTTCATGCTGCAGGATTCCATCGGCAACTTTGTCCCCAAGTTCAAGGAAGCGTCTTGGCGGCCCGGGGCATGGCTTTGCACGGCGGTCATGGTGGGGGCGTGGGGTGCGGTTCTGCTGATGGGGGTCACCGATCCGCTCGGCGGTATCAACACCCTGTTCCCGCTGTTCGGAATCGCCAACCAACTGCTGGCAGCCATTGCCTTGGCGGTGTGCATGGCCATTGCTGCCAAACGCGGTTCCTTCAAGTACATCTGGATCGTGGCGGCGCCGCTGGCTTTTGCTGCCGTCGTCACCATTACGGCGAGCTTCCACAAGATCTTCTCGCCGGTCCCTGCCGTGGGCTACTTCGCCAATAACGCCGCATTCTCCAAGGCGCTTGCAGACGGCAAGACCTCCTTCGGTTCGGCCAAGACGGTGACAGCAATGGAAGCCGTTGTGCGGAACACCACGGTGCAGGGCTGGCTGTCGGTGATTTTCGTGACGCTGAGCATCATCGTCATCGTCACGGCAGTACTGGCCACAGTGAAGGCCTTCAGGAACGCAGCCTCGGGCATCCCCAACAAGGACCACGAGGACCAGGTGAGCGCATCGCGGGTCTACGCGCCCGCTGGTCTGATTCCCACCCCTGCGGAACGGGCGCTGATGGCTGAATGGAACAAGCTTCCTGCGGACAGGCGGCTTGAGAAATCCGGACACCACTGATGAACGCAGTCATGGCCGGGTTCCGCGGCTTTGCCCAGTATCTTGGGGCTCTGGTCGGTGCCGACGCGTACCGGAAATACCTGGAGCACCACCTTGCGTCCAGCCATGACGGCCCGCCCCTGAGCGAGCGGGAGTTCTGGCGCGATAAGACCGACCGTCAGGACAACAATCCGCAAGGACGATGCTGTTGAAGTAACCTGTGGGGGATGAACGGTCCCGGCGGTTCATGCCCCACCGGACAGGCGCAACGTTTCCGGCGGTCATGAGAGTATGAACCCATGAGCGATCCCGCAGACACTCAGTCAGCTGAAGAGACCCCTGTGGAGGGGACACCCATCGACGACGGCAGTCAGCCCTCCGTGGAGGTAGCGGCAGCCGGACCCGATTCCAAACCGAGGAATGCCGTCCAGGATCTGGTGGACGAGCCCGCCAAGGTTATGCGGATTGGCACCATGATCAAGCAACTCCTGGATGAAGTGAAGTCGGCTCCCTTGGACGACGCCGCGCGCGGCCGGCTCGCTGCAATCCATGAACGTTCCATCAAGGAACTCGAGGATGGGCTGGCCCCGGAACTCGTTGAGGAACTGCAGCGGATCAATCTTCCGTTTTCCGATGATGTGACTCCCTCTGACGCCGAACTTCGGATTGCCCAGGCCCAGCTGGTCGGCTGGCTCGAAGGGCTTTTCCATGGGATCCAGACGGCTATTGCAGCCCAGCATGCTGCCCGTGAGCACTCCATGGCCCAGATGCAATTGCGACAGCTGCCGCCGGGCACTGTGATCGCCCCCGGAGTTGTCATAGGCGAAAACGGCCAGCCCCAGCGTGCACCCGCATCCCGTCCGGGGCAGGGCGCCCCCGTTCCCGGCCGGCCGGAGGACCCGGACCACGGTCCCGGCCAGTACCTCTAGGGCTTCGCTTGGGCTTTTTCACCTCCGCGCGGCAAGGGCGGAAAGACGACGCTGAACTCGGCAAGGGTCTCTGGCGTCGCGCCCATGACCGCTTCCACCGTGGCTTGGATCGTTACCACCAGGTTCTGGAAGGCGTGGAAGACCCGCAGCTCTACGAGGAGCTCGTGGAGATCGCCAACGAACTTGCTGCGTTATCTCCGCGCGTCCGGCTGGTCTGCGTCGAGGCTCAGCGGCGTTCACCAAGCGACGGCCTTGATATCCCGGGAACTCTTGCGGGAGTTCACCGTTCATTGTCCAAAGCAGGCAACTCGCTGGCCACCACCGCGGAGGCTGCCGCTATGTTGCGCCTCGCTGTGGGGCCGGTGCCAGTCGGCGCGGCCTCAGTACGTCGCCGCGCGGAAGCCGTGTTCGAGCAAATTGCCGACGCCGAACAGCGTTTGGTGGATTCTGTTCCGGAGTCGTAGCCCGGAGTCATAATCCGGAGCCGCGCTTATTCCCGGTTACGCGGGTAGCTGATCCCGGCGCGTGCGTTGGCCGGGGCGCCTGCTTATTGGCACGATGAAAAGCATGACTACTTCACCCGTACTGACCTTTCATGACGGCAACACCATTCCCCAGCTCGGCTACGGGGTCTGGCAGGTTGAAGACGATGTAGCTGAGAAGGTGGTGGTTCAGGCGTTTGAAGCCGGCTTCCGTCACATTGATACCGCGAAGATTTACGGCAACGAGGCAGGTGTGGGGAGGGCGATTGAGCGTTCGGGTCTCGCGCCTGAGGACATTTTTGTTACCACCAAGCTGTGGAACTCCGATCAAGGCTACGAATCAACGTTGAAGGCCTTTGAGGACTCTCTGGAACGCCTTGGCCTGGAGTCACTTGATCTGTATCTCATCCACTGGGAGCAGCCCAAGCAGGATAAGTACGTGGACACGTGGAAGGCGCTCATCGAACTGCAGAAGCGCGGGCGGGTTAAATCCATTGGCGTCTCGAACTTCACCAAAGAGGGGCTGCAGCGGCTGATCGATGAGACCGGGGTTGTGCCCGTGATCAATCAGATTGAGCTGCATCCGTTCTTTAACCAGGCAGAGCTGCGCGCCTTCAATAACTCGCTGGGCGTCCTGACCCAGGCGTGGTCTCCATTGGGTCAGGGAGGGGAGCTTCTGGAGCACCCTGTGATCACAGCCATTGCTGACAAGCACGGCGCCAGTCCCGCGCAGGTTGTCATTGCGTGGCACCTGGCGCTTGGGAATGTTGTCATTCCGAAGTCCGTCACCGAATCCCGTATTGAGGAGAATTATGCAGCCTTGGCTGTGACTCTGGACCCTGAAGATATCCAGGCCATCAACACCCTGGACCGGACGGTTGAAGGCGGCGGACGAATCGGTCCCGATCCGGCAGTCTCCGACTTCGCCTAACTCTCAGTGCGCCGGTTTCGCGTAACTCTTAGTGCGCCGGGCTTTGTAGTGATCTGAGTCCAACTGACGTGAAAAGGGTCCCGTGCGTGGCAGCGCGGGACCTTTGTCACGCCGCTTTTATGCCGTGATGTTCAAGTCGCGCTAGCGCCGTTTTAGGCTGCGATGCGGTTCTGCTGCAGCGGGACAGGATCGACGATTGCCCAATCGTCCTCATCGCAGATCATCCGGTTCGCGAACCGCTCGGCACTGGCGGCGTCGTCGAAAATCTCGGTGCTGACCCGTCCGTGGAGGGAATTGTAGAAGGTGACATGGAATTCCTGCCCGCCCGTGGCATTGCCGGCGTTTGCGGCAACAGGCAGTTCCGCGCCGTTGATTTCGATGCTGTTGATCTGGTTCCTGTTCATGAATCCAGTGTGAAGCGGGGCTCTGACAATATTAGAGATTTCAGTTCTGCGTGTTGCGGAGACGCAGTACGCGCTGGCGGGCCAACTCCTCCGTCCGCCGGCCCTTGTCAGCTGCCCGGGTGGTCTGCTGGGCCTCTATGGCTGCCGTTTCCCTCTCCTTACGGGCCCTGTCGAGCTCGCGGTCCAGGTTTTTCAGTTCCTCCCTGAGCTTCCGTGACCGTTCGGCCAGAGTGCCCAGTTCCGCCTCCGCCTCCTCCAGACGGTTTTCAGCGGCGGCAGCATCCTCACTTGCCGCCCGTGTCACAGCTTCGGCTTCAGCGAGGGAGGCGAGGGCTTTTTCAAGGGCAGAAGGCAAGGTTGTTCGACGCAGCGACTCAACGGCCTGGAGGCGGGGTTTGTCAGTCCGTCCGCCAGCCTGGTTAGCGTTCCCCTTTTGGCCTTCCCTGGCGCTTTTCTTTTCTTGTTTTCGAATTTCGGTGGACCTTGCCGGTACCGGCCGACGGGGAGCTTTGCCCACATTCCGGGTCTCATTTTGGAGTGCATCGGCAAGTACCTGCGGAACGGCTACGGCGCCGTCGAGGTCCACCTGATCCACGCCGTCGGATGATAGAACCTTCAGCAATTGGCCGCTTCGGACGGCAGCGGCAGCTCCGCTGTCAGCAGTAGCTGCCCGCAGAGTCTCTTCAACCTCGGTGGCCACAGCACCGCTGATTTTCCGTCCCTGTTGTTCCGCGATGTTGTGGACCGTATCCATCACCTCGGACAGCAAACGCCGGCGTTCCTGGCCCAGTTCGCGCATGGCGGCTGCGTCAAGATTGTCTTGGGCGGCCCTCATGGACTGACCCAATTCGCTGAGCTGCCGCACAGAATCCGGATCATGCCGCGCGAACATGTTTACCGCCCACGCCGCTGATGAGGGCTTGGGAAGGCCGCGGACAGCCGCTGCCAGTTCCCGGTCTCCGTCGGCAGCAGATTTGGCGGCCGCGGTGCGTGAAGCCACAAACTCCTCCAGAGGCAACCCGTAAAGTTCTTGGGCAATCTCGGCCAGCCGCCGGTCCATCAGCTGCTTCTCTCCCATGCGAGCATCATAGGTTGATTCTGGCTGCAGAATGCCGAGCAGCGGGAACGAAGCTGATCCATTCCGCTCTTGCCACCGGTTCCCGTGGTAATCCCTAGGGATTTTTTCCATTCGGGAGGATAATTCGAAGTGGCGGTACCGTCCGGCATTGGAGGCCAAAATGCGTATTGTCGGGATCTTGCTCATACTCTGGTTGGCAATCGGAGTGGCAGCGTGTGTGCAGCGGGGATATTTCGCTGGCTCACCCGCTACGTGCGCCGAAGCAGGGACCATCGCGGTGACCATCGTCGCCGGCCCGCTGAATTATCTCGGCGCTAACCCTCAGATCAATTGCGAGGTCCCACAGCCGTCGCCGTAGGACTGGAAGTGGAGCGTGCCAGAACGAATGGTTCGTTCACATGAAACAGGGCCCTTTACGGCGGGTTCTCATTCGGCGGGCTCAACAAGCTCCGGACCATTGTTGCGCACACTGTTCACCCGGTCGCTCACAATTCGCGGAGTGAGAACCGGCTCAGGCATGGAATCCAGCAATTGCTGCACTCCTTCCTTGTCACTCAACTCCGGGTTCAGCCAGTCGGCAAACATCTCCCGAGGGACGATGACGGGCGACCTGTCATGGACGTGGCCCAGGGAATCCTGAGCGGTGGTGGTGAGGACCGTGAAGGTAAGTAGCCAGCGGTGGGGGTCGTCCTCAGGCAAGGACGGATCGGGCCAGAACTCGTAGAGTCCCGCGAAGGCCAGCAGCTCATCTTTCGCGGAGTACAGGTAATTGGGAATCTTTTTCCCGTCTTCCGTCTTTTCCCACTCGTAGTAGCCTTCGGCAGGAATCAAGGCCCTGCGTTTGATCGCTGCTTTTCTGAAGGCAGGCTTATCCAGGATGGTTTCGCTTCTGGCGTTGATGAGCTTCGAGCCGATCTTCGTGTCCTTGGCCCACGATGGCACCAGCCCCCACTTCGCAATAAGCAGGCGGCGCTTGGGTGCGTCCTCCGCCGGTTTCTCAGTGATGATCGGGACGTCGTTGGTGGGCGCCACGTTCCAACTGGGTGGAGCTTCCCGTCCTTCAGCCTCGTGGGCATCGAAGTATCCGAGGAGATCGCCAGTGGCTCGGGACATCACGTATCGGCCGCACATGGGTTCATTCTGCCCTATGAATCCAAAGCCGTGGGCAGTAATGCTGAACCGGTAAGGCCCTCGCGGCGGTTGATCACGTCAGCAGCACTGGATCGATGAAGACGTCCCGGGGGACGGCTTCATTTGCATCACGAAACCGCCAGTGAGCCGGTATGCCCACAGCAATCGCACCCCCGGGTATATCGGTCACAACAACAGCATTGGCGCCCACCGCCGAATCACTTCCGACCATCACCGGGCCGAGCACTTTCGCGCCTGAACCCAGCATGACCCTGTCACCAATGGTCGGATGCCGCTTCTCCTGGTCCAGGGCCTTCCCGCCGAGAGTTACGCCCTGGTATATGAGGACGTCGTCGCCAATAACTGCTGTTTCACCGATCACAACGCCGGTCCCGTGGTCGATAAAGAGACGACGCCCAACCGAGGCGCCCGGATGTATCCCGATGCCTGTCAAAGCACGAGTAGCCTGCGAAAGCAGGCGGGCAATACCCTTGGTCCCGGGCCTTTGCCAGAGGACATGAGTCAGCCTGTACATCCACAGAGCATGAACCCCTGAATAGAGCAGGCCTACTTCAGCCGCGCTCGTCGCAGCGGGGTCCTGGGACCTGGCCGCCAGCAGGTCCTCCCGGAGCAGTGAAAACAATTTCATGAGTCTCGATTCCCTGTTGAGGCGGTGGCGCACTCAGACGGTCCAACCAGCCAAGGTCGCATGATATTTCCGGAGCCTTCTTCGGAGCGCAGCTTGCAGGGCTCTGGCAAGGTCCTTTAGGACGTAACTTTTGGCAGCCGTGTCGTCGTACTAGCGGTCGTCCAACAAGGGTGGGTCCGCCGGTCTGTTACTGTTGCTACACCTTTCCACAGCACAGTCCCTGTGCCGTCACGCCTGCACAGGAGGCATTCCAAATGGCTGAAATCTCGTCGAACTTTTCGGGCACGTGGCGCTTTGACCCCACTCACACCCGCATCGGGTTTTCCACCCGTCACGCAATGGTCACTAAAGTCCGTGGGGCGTTCAATGATTTTGAGGGCGTCATCAATGTCGACGGCGAAAACCCCGAGCGTTCCTCTGCACGCATGACCATTCAGGTGGGCAGCATCGATACGCGCAACGCGGACCGGGACCAGCACCTGCGCACCAACGAATTCTTTGACGCACCGCAGTTTCCGGAGATCACGTTCTCCAGTAACCGCGTGGACCAGGTCGACGACGGCCACTTCATCGTGGGCGGTGACGTCACTATCCGGGGGGTGACCAAGGACATCGCGATCCCGCTGGACTTCATGGGAGTGGAGCGCGACCCCATGGGCAACCTGCGCGCAGGCTTTGAAGGGTCACGCCGGATCGACCGGCAGGACTTCGGCCTCACCTGGAACGCAGCGCTGGACTCTGGCGGAGTCCTGATTTCGGACAAAATCACCCTGGAGTTCGAGATCTCCGCCGTCAAGGTCGAGGAACCGTCCGCATAGCTCTAGCCTGAGCCTCAGGAACGGGCTTTCTTTGCGGTGAACAGCAGGTACTCCCATTCCATTTGCGACGTCGAATCGCCGTGGGTCTCGCTGAAAGCCTCTGCCAGTTCAGTGAGGGCCTTGTCCAACGCCTTGGTCTTTTCTTCGTCTTCGCCGAGGAACTTGTAGACGGAAATTGTGGGGCCGTAGTGGGACTTGAAGTAGTGGAGGAAGTCCTCCGGCCTGTGGAAGCTTCGAATGGTCACGGTCTGTTTGCGGGTCCGGACGTCTGAGAGTCTGTCGCCAAATAGCTCCCGTATATGGTCTTCGCTGCCCCAAAGCGGCGGGGGTTGGGCGCCGGCTGGGGGTGGGGGCGAGAACGGCTTCATGGTTGCGAACATCTTCCCGATGAACCCCTCGGGCGTCCAGCTCAACAGCCCGATGGTCCCACCGGGCTTGCATACCCGGACCAGCTCGTCCGCGCCAGCCTGGTGGTGCGGTGCAAACATGACCCCAAGACACGACAGCACGACGTCGAACTCGTCGTCCGCGAACGGCAGGGCCTCGGCGTCACCTTCCCGCCATTCCAATTCGACGCCTCGATCAGCCGCCAAGTGGCGGCCGGCGTCGAACATTTCCGGTGTAAGGTCACTGGCCACCACCCGGGCGCCCATCATGGCGGCGGGAATAGCCGCGTTGCCGGCGCCGGCGGCAACATCAAGGACCCGCTGACCGGGTTTGATTCCGCAGGTGTCGACAAGGATTGCGCCGAGATCCGGAATCAGTTCACTGGCCAGGGCCGGGTAATCGCCCTGCGCCCACATAGTCCGGTGCTTTTGCTTGAGCGCCCGGTCCGCCTCTTTGACATCTGTGTTGTCATCCATGTCATGGCCCCTTTGATGTGGCATGTAGTGAGTGGCAGCGCGCTGCTGGCCCAGTGGAGGCTGATGCGACTCATTGTGGCGAGGAGCCGCAGGGATGTAAAGGTGTCAGGCCCGACTCACCCCTGCTTAACCAGCAAAAAACCCCGCACCATCGCCGAAATCAACGACAATACGGGGTTTTTCCCGAGCTTCCTATCAGAATCGAACTGATGACCTTTTCATTACGAGTGAAACGCTCTACCGACTGAGCTAAGGAAGCACCGCACGAAGTTAACCGGAGGAACCGGCCGGATCATGCAAGAAACAACTGTAATCGAGTTCAAGGTTCCGGGTCAAAATGAAGCAGGTCCGGAGCCTGATTACCTGGCTCCGGACCTTCTACGATTAAAGCGGCCCCCCATGTTTAGGCCGCCCCAGCCGCAAAACAGCTCCCACTACAGACGGTTTTGAAGCCCGTCTAACTAGTAAGAGCATCTGCGGGGCGGAACGTGACGGGGGTTTTGAAACTTTTAGCAGACGGTGTTGTCCACGGGGGATTTGCCGTCGATGAGATAGAGGTCAACCGCGTCCCCGACGCAACTGTTGGATCGTCCGTA
The DNA here is from genome assembly GCF_056499105.1 of Arthrobacter sp. Z5-13. Lineage (NCBI taxonomy): Bacteria > Bacillati > Actinomycetota > Actinomycetes > Micrococcales > Micrococcaceae > Arthrobacter > Arthrobacter sp. Z5-13. The sequence continues at coordinate 3,723,369 of NZ_CP096460.1, read as the reverse complement.
AGCCGTGTGGCCCTCGCCTTTCCACGTCACCAGTGAGGCATTTCCGAGTTGCTTGCGCAGGGCCTCGGCCCATTCAACCGGAGTGGCCGGATCGCCGGTGGTGCCGATGACGACGATGGGAGCGGAACCGGAGTATTCCACCGGCGCGGGCGTTCGGACGTTCTTGTACGGCCAGTCCTTGCAGTTGGTGCCGCCGTAGGCGAAGAAGTAGCCCAAGGTAGGTGAATCCTGTTTCAGTAACTGTTCCTCCGCCCGCATGCCCTCGGTGTCTGTGACCATGGGGTAATCAAGGCAGTTGATCGCAGTGAAGGCAAAGCCGCTGTTCGACGTGTACGTGCCGTCAGGGCTCCTGTCCGCGCCGAAGTCCGCAAGCTGCTGCATGGTTGAGGCGTCGCCTTTCATGGCGTCGTCGAGGGCCTTTGTCAGCAGCGGCCAGTTGTCGTCGTTGTAGAAGGGCAGGATGAAGCCGCTCACAAAGGTGGAGCCGGTAACAACCCGGCCGTCCTTTGCCTGCCTGGGACTGGCGGCAACGCTCTGGATAAGGTCGCGAATCTCCTGCACGGCCGTATCCTCCGTTCCCGACACCGGACAGCCCTCCTGCTGAAGGCAGCTTGAAACATAGGCGCGGATTGCCTTCTCGAAAGCACGTGCCTGTCCGCGGGTGAGTTCCTCGTTGCTCAGCGACGGGTCGAGGGCTCCGTCGAGCACCACGCGGCCCACGTTGTCCGGGAAAAGGGAGGCATAGGTGGAGCCGAGGAATGTCCCGTACGAGTATCCGAGGTAGTTGAGTTTGGGATCATTGACCACCGCCCGGAGGATATCCAGGTCCTTTGCCGCGCTGATGGTGTCGATATGGGCCAGGACGGGGCCGGTCTTTTCAACGCACTTGGCGATGGTTGCCTTGTTGGCCTCAAGATAGGCCTGCAGATCGGCGTCGAGGTCCAGGTTGTAGTTTTGCTGCGCGACGGCGTCACGTTCCTTGTCAGTGAGACAGGTGACGGGAGCAGATCGCTTCACACCGCGGGGATCAAAACCCACAAGATCGTAATTGGACCGGACCCGGTCGGAGATGTTTGTGGTTCCCGCGTCCTTGACGAAGTCGTAGCCGGAACCTCCGGGGCCGCCGGGGTTCACCAGCAGGCTTCCCTTCTTGTTGCCCTTGGCAGGCAAGCGCAGGGCAGCGATCTCAATGCTGTCGCCCTCGGGCTTGTTGTAATCCAGGGGCACCTTCACCTTGGCGCACTGGAACTGTTCCTCGCATGATGTCCACGAAACTTGTTGTCCGTAGTACGAGCGCAATTCCGGCGGGGCAGCATCGGTGATGGAGGGGTCAGCCTGCCCGGTTGCGTCTTGGTGCTTTGAATCCTTCGGCTGTCCCAGGAAGCTGCACGACGCCAGCAGAAGAACCAGCGCCATCGCGCCGGCAGTCCGCGCTCCGGTCACCACCGATCGGGGTGGTGCGGGCAGGCGTGGTGCAGGCTTCATGCGGTTCTCCTTCAAATATCGGCCTTGCCCGTATCGGCCGTGCCGACCGGGAAGGCTCAGTGTACGCTCCGCTGTCGGCGGAAGGCTGGCGGAATCAGATGAGGCTGGCGGCCATGGACTCGACTGCCAGGAGAGGCGCTGCGTTGGTGGTAGTAATTCGATTCCGGGCCTTGTTGATGGCTTCCATCCTCGTGAGCGTTGCTTCGGCGCTGGAGCGGGCCGCGAATTCCTCCAGCTCGCCCCTCAACTCAACGTTCACCAGTTCCACGGCGTTCCCCATCTGGATAATGAGCACATCCCGGTAGAAGGACAGCAGATCCGTGAGCGTCCGGTCAAGGGAATCAGTAACGGACCGCTTGGCCCGCCGCTTTTGATCGTCCTCGAGCTGCTTGACCTGGCTTCTCATTCCCGGGGGCAGGGTCCCGGTTTCTGGAGCGCCGAGCGTGGCCAGAAGAGCGGCTTTTTCCGCGGCGTCGCGTTCCTCGTTAGAGCTGTTGGCTTCCTCCGTGGCGATCTTCACAAGCTTCTCCGCCATGAGGATTGCTGCAGTTATTCCACGCAGGCCTAAGGGGAAACGAACGGTCTCGAGCCGCCGCTCCCTTGCCTGTGGGTCACGCGCCAGACGCCTCGCGATTCCTACATGGCTCTGGGCCGCCCGGGCCGCCCGTTCGGCGAGTGCCGGCTCCACGCCGTCGCGCTTCACCAGCAGGGCTGCAACATCTGCCGCTGGCGGCAGACGCAGCGCCACCGGGCGGCAACGGGAGCGGATAGTGACCAAGACATCAGCGGGGGAGGGGGCACACAGCATCCAAATGGTGCGGGGCGTGGGCTCCTCAATTGCCTTAAGAAGCACGTTGGTGGTGCGTTCCGCCATACGGTCTGCATCTTCGACGATGATGACCCGCCACCGGGCGGAGGAGGGCCTGTTGCCGGCTTTGGCCACCAGTTCACGCGACTCCTGGATGGTGATAGTGACTTTGTCGGTGCGGACGAAGGTTACGTCCGAGTGCGTCTCGCCCAGGATGGTCCGGCATGCTGCACAGGTGCCGCAGCCGCGGTTGGTGACATCTTCCTGGTCGCAGTTCAGTGCAGCGGCAAACGCCTTCGCGGCGTTGGAGCGGCCGGAGCCTGGCGGCCCGGTGAACAGCCACGCGTGAGTCAAACCGTCGCCCTCGGCGGCCTGGCGCAGCTGGTGCACCACCGCACTCTGGCCCTGGAGGTCATCCCACACACTCATGCTGTACTCCGCGGCGAGGCTCCCAGCAGGGCATCCACTCTGGCCAGGATCCTGGCCGCGAGGTCTGCGACCGGCAGATGGGCGGGAAGGACCAGGTAACGTTCAGGGCGGGCGGCCGCGAGACTCAGGAATGCGTCCCTGATACGTGTGTGAAAGTCATCAGCTTCGGATTCAAGCCGGTCTTCCGCCGCATCTCCGGAAGTGCGGCGTTGACGCCCGACGGCGGGATCGACGTCGAGCAGTACGGTCAGGTCCGGCAGCAGACCGGAAGTGGCCCATTCATTAATGCTGCGGACAGCGTCAGCGCCAAGGAACCGCCCGGCACCCTGGTACGCCACGGAGGAATCGATGTAGCGGTCGGTGAGGACTGTTTCGCCCCGCCCCAAGGCAGGCCGGATGACTTGGCTGGCATGAGCCGCACGGGAGGCGGCAAAAATCAGGGCTTCAGTATGGGCATCAATGTGGCCGTGTCCGTGATCGAGTACCAGGGAGCGCAACTTTTCACCTATGGGTGTGCCGCCGGGTTCACGGGTGCGTAAAACGGTTATGCCCCTTGCCTCCAGTGCGCGGGCCAGTTCAGCCGCCTGGGTTGACTTGCCGGCGCCGTCGCCGCCCTCAAAGGCAATGAACAGTCCGGGGCTCTGGGTAGTCACCTGACTAGCCTACCGATATCCCACGACATAATTCGCCTCCGACCAGAGAGGCGAACCACGTTAACTCTTGTCAGATTGATGGGCGGGTGCTATGAAAATCTATATCAACGGAATTGCATCCGGTGCAAAGAAATACTGATCACGTTCCCTCGCCAAGAGGCCGGGTGTTCGTGGTAAAACAGGCCGGGGCGGGGTGTCCGGACATGTCAGGGCTGCCTTCACGGGCGGTTGGCACTAAGGTGCACGCCACAGCGCCTTGTAGCGCAATTGCAGCAAACGGTGCCTGCTCATCCCGCCCCCCGACCATCAAGGCACGTTCACAGCAAACACTGCCCGTTCCAACCGCGGCTGCCCGCGGGCTCATTTAGCCGCTGCGAAGCCGCGACGTACGCTTTCTCCATGACTCTCTCCCAACAGCAGGTCGCCGCGCTCTCAGCTGAAACGGTGGTTGTGGCCGCCGGCAGACCGGCCCGTGAACGCAATGAACCGGTCAACCCTCCTGTAGTACTGTCCTCCACGTACTTTGGGACGGGCCCGCTGGATTCCGGCGACAGAGGGTACGGCCGCTACTCCAACCCCACGTGGGAGCCGTTCGAGGAGGCCCTGGGCCAGTTGGAAGGTGCGGAACTCCCTGGCCTGCTCTACTCGTCAGGCCTCGCCGCTGTCAGTTCCGCATTCTCCCTGATCCCGGCCGGGGGCATCCTGGTCATGCCAACGCATAGCTACTCGGGTTCCCTGGCGATGGCGGAGGAGTTGGCAGGCAAGGGCTTCCTTGAACTGCGGACTGTGGACATTGCCGATACTGAGGCCGTCAAGGAGCAGCTGTCACCCAGCCAGGGCAAGGCTGCGGACATGCTGTGGCTGGAAAGCCCCACCAATCCCATGCTTGGCATTGCAGATATAGCAGTCCTGGCCGACGCCGCCCATGCCGTGGGCGCACTGGTGGTGACTGACAATACTTTCTCAACCCCGCTGGTGCAGCAGCCGCTCGCCTTCGGCTCCGACGTCGTGCTCCATTCGGTGACCAAGTACCTCGCGGGGCACTCGGACGTAGTGCTGGGTGCCCTCGTGACGTCCGACGCCGGTCTGCGGGAGGCGCTGCTGCAGCACCGTTCCATTCACGGCGGCATTGCCGGCCCCTTTGAAGCCTGGCTGGCCCTGCGGGGGCTGCGCACTCTTGCGCTGCGGATCGAGAGGTCCCAGGCGTCAGCGGCCGTTCTGGCCGAACGGCTTGGTTCCCATCCGCGGATCGAAAGCATCCGGTATCCCGGCCTCAAGTCGGACCCGGGCCACGAGCGGGCCAAGGCCCAGATGAAGGGCTTTGGCTCCATCATCAGTGTTCAAGTGGCTGCGTCGTCCGGGCTCAGCGGTGAAGAAGCGGCTGACCGGGTCATTGCCGCCCTCGATCTCTGGCTGCCGGCAACATCCTTGGGCGGGGTGGAATCCCTGATGGAACGCCGCCGTCGCCACACCGCAGAGCCGGCGAGCGTCCCGGATAACCTGCTGCGGTTGAGTGTGGGGATCGAGGACGTAGAGGACCTTTGGGCTGACGTGGCGCAGGCGCTGGACGCTCTGGGCAGTTAGGCTGGGGTAGTGGACGGAAAACTGATGATTATGTATGTCGAAAACGGAGTGTTTTACCTCCTGGCCCTTGTTGCCTTCGGCATCGAGGCGTGGGCGTTCTTTGACTGCCTTCGCCACCGGCCCAACGCCTTTGAGGCCGTATCAAAGCGGACCAAGACGTTCTGGCTGGCGATGACCGGCGTTGCCTTTGCCATAGGTGCGTTGTCGGTCTTCACCGGAGTCAGGGGCGGACTCTTCGGAACCCTTGGCATCTTCGGTCTCGCCGCTGTCACAGCCGCTTCCGTTTACCTGGCTGATGTCCGCCCTGCCGTTAAGGATGCGGGACGGGGCGGTAGCCGGAACGCCGGCCCCTACGGACCCTGGTAAGCCAGCTCCATCAACGCCTGTACAACGGTCAGCACGTCGTCATTGGCCAGCGCCCGCACCGGTCACAGTCCGGGCGCCACGGCTTCCCAGTTCACGGTAATTTCCCCCAACCGCCAGCGGGTGGGACCATCCTGAACCGGCCACCCGTCGTCGCGCAATGATTTGCACATCGTTATCCAGCGCTGCCGGTTACCAAAGGACTGCAATGGTGCGGAGTCAATCCAGGCCCTGTCCATTGCCTGGAGCAGGGAATGGACGGCCTCACCGGGAACATTGCGGTGGATCAGGGCTTTTGGCAATCGTTCGGCCACCTCTGACGGCAGGGCGAAGCTGCCGAACCGCAGGGACAAGCTGAGGCTCAGGGGCCCCTGGCTGCCAACCGCAATCCAGGTCACGCGCCGTCCGATCTCGTCGCAGGTGCCGTCAATGAACAGGCCTCCGGGTGAAAGCCTGCCCTGCACCAGCCTCCAGATTCCTGCGACGTCGGCCTCTTCATATTGACGCAGCACATTGAAGGCACGCACCAGCACAGGCTGGCCCTCCACCGGAAGCTCAAAGCCACCCAACAGAAAACCCAAGCCGGGCCTTTCAAGGGCTTTGGCAGCGCGCACCCGTTCCGGTTCAATCTCGATTCCCCAGACGCGGACGTCAGGGCGGACCATGGAGAGGCGGTCAAAGAGTTCGACGGCGGTAGCAGGGGTAGCGCCGTACCCTAGATCGATCACGAGGGGATCTCCTGCCGAACGCAGTCGCCAGGCCTGCGGGCCGGTAAGCCAACGGTCAAGGCGGCGCATGCGGTTGGGATTGGTGGTGCCACGGGTGATGTTGCCAATCGGCTTCCCTGCCCGCGGTGGCTTGCCTGCCCTCGCCAAGGGTGCCGCTCTGTCACGGGGTCCGAAGGGTGCTGTCACCCGCTCTGCTTTCTGCACCACCTTGCAAGGGTATCGGGCCTTCAGACAATGGGATGTAACGCTCGGCAGCACGCATAGCTGCTCGGCTAGGATGAAAACCATGACTTACAAGCTGATTCTGCTGCGCCACGGCCACAGCGAATGGAACGCCAAAAACCTTTTCACCGGCTGGGTGGACGTCGACCTCAACGAGCAAGGCCGTGGGGAAGCAGTTCGGGGCGGTGAGCTCCTGGTAGAGAACGACATTCTCCCGGACATTCTTTACACCTCCCGTCTGAAGCGCGCTATCAACACGGCCAACCTGGCACTCGAGAAAGCCGATCGCGGCTGGATCGACGTGAAGCGTGACTGGCGCCTCAACGAACGCCACTACGGTGCACTTCAGGGCAAGGACAAAGCCCAGACCCTCGCTGAATACGGCGAAGAGCAGTTCATGATGTGGCGCCGCTCCTACGACACTCCGCCGCCGGCCCTCGACGCCAGCTCCGAGTTCTCGCAGGTTGGGGATCCCCGGTACGCGGAGCTGGGCGACGCTGTACCCCGCACCGAGTGTCTCAAAGATGTCCTGATCCGTCTGCTGCCTTATTGGGAATCAGACATCAAGGAAGACCTCAAGAAGGGCAAAACCGTTCTGGTCACCGCCCACGGAAACTCCCTGCGCGCCCTGGTCAAGCACCTCGACGGCATCAGTGACGAGGACATCGCCAGCCTCAACATCCCCACAGGCATTCCCCTGGTGTATGAGCTGGATGAGGACTTCCAGCCCCTGATCCCGGGCGGCACCTACCTTGACCCCGACGCCGCAGCTGCGTCTATCATGGCGGTCGCCAACCAGGGCAAGCGGTAAGGCTTCGTCGAGAATCCCGCTGGCTGCTCGGTCGTTCCTCCCTTAGACGCAGCTCAGCCGGGATCCTGACTCCGCAATAGTCGAACGAACGAACGACGGCGGGCGGCCCACTCAGTGGACCGCCCGCCGTCGTACTTTCTGCTTGCCTCAACGGGCCCGGAGTCAGACTTCCGAGCTGTTCGGCTGCCAGGCACCGGTCACAAGGTACGTGACCTTCTGGGCCACCGAAACTCCATGGTCGGCGAACCGCTCGAAGTACCGGCTGGCGAGAGCGACGTCGACGGTAGTCGCGGGGGACTCTTGCCAATCACTCCGGGCGATCGCCTTGAAGACGCTCAAGTGAAGGTCGTTGACCACGCTGTTCGCCTTGAGGATGTCCCGCGCGACTTCCAGGTTGCGGGTCTCGAGGAGCTCAGTGAGCTTTTCCGCGATCAGTATGTCCTGCTCAGCGAAGTGCTTGAAGGTCTCGGACAGCTGGGCGGGAATTACGGTAGCCGGGAACCGAAGCCGCGCAAGCTGGGCAATATGCCTGGCGAGATCGCCCATGCGTTCCAGCGACGCGCTCATTCGCAGGGAACCCACGATCATCCGCAGGTCGCTGGCTACCGGGCCCTGCAGTGCAAGGATGTCGATTGCGCGCTCGTCCAGGCTGTTCTGCAGGAAATCGATCCGTGCATCGGCGGCGATAACATCCTGGGCGAGGTCGACGTCGGCGCCTTCAAAGGCCGTCGTCGCCTTCTCTATTGCCTCGCTGACCAGCTTCGAGATTTCGACGAGCTGTTCGCCCACCTGGGTCAGCTCTTCCTGAAAAACCTTACGCACTAGGCGTCCTTTCCTTTGAAACTGTGCAGCCACCAGCGTGACCGGCAGGTTTCGTGTCACCGTTCCGGCAGTCCAACTGATAACTCTGTCACCGTCGGGTGAACTGTTAGGCGTCAATAAGTGAACGTTAGCTGAACCGCTGGCCCAATCGCAGCTATTGCCCGTTTGCCATCAGTTGTACCGCATAAGCTGGAGCCGTGGATCCTATGCTTATCGGTGTTATCGCCGGCCTGGTCGGGCTGGCGTTGGGCATTTTTGGCGTCCTCGCCTTCCGGATAAGCGAGCAGCAGCGCAAACTGGTCGACGGCGACTTCGATGAGCCTGCCCTCCCAGATGGGGCCGCGGAAGTCCTGGCAGTACTTGGGCGTGCCTTCCTCGTTGTCGATGCCATTGATGGTGTGGTGCGTGCGAGCCCGGCAGCTTATGCGTACGGGCTGGTCCGCGGGCATACCGTTGTGCACAAGCAATTGCTGGACATGACGGCGAGGGTGCGTCGGGACGGCGTGATCCTGGAGGAACTGCTGGAGTTGCCTCGCGGGCCCCTGGGGCAAGGAACCATCATTGTCCAGCTCCGGGCGGCAATGCTCGGCGAGGAGTACATCCTCCTGCTGGCCGACGACCGCACCGAGATCACCAGAACCGAAGAGATCCGCAATGACTTCGTTGCGAACGTCTCCCATGAGCTGAAGACTCCTGTCGGGGCTATCTCCCTGCTTGCGGAGGCGCTCGAAGCCTCGCCTGATGATGAGAAGGCCGTGCGGCGCTTCGCTCAAAGGATGCACAAGGAATCAGCACGCTTGGCGGCCCTCGTGCAGGACATCATTGAACTGTCCCGCCTGCAGGGGGCGAACGTAGCCCAACAAGGCCATCCGGTGGACATCAACTCGGTGATTACCGAAGCTGTGGACCGATCGCAGTTGCCGGCCGAGAGCAAGAACATAGAAATAGTGATCGGCGGTCGGGTGGAAGCCATGGTCTTCGGTGACCAGGACCTGTTGGTCACGGCGCTGCGGAACCTGATCGACAACGCCATCCGTTATTCCCCCGAAAACACCAGGGTGGGCATCGGGGTCAAAGCCAGCGAGGGCCTGATCTCGGTGTCGGTGACGGATCAGGGCGACGGACTCACACCTGAGGATCAGGAACGGGTTTTTGAGCGGTTCTATCGTGTTGACGCGGCCCGCTCCCGCCATACCGGAGGAACGGGGCTGGGTCTTAGCATCGTCAAGCATGTGGTCTCGAATCACGGAGGCGAAGTGACACTCTGGTCCCAGCCCGGGCAGGGATCGACGTTCACCTTGCGGCTTCCCGAAATGGAAGGGCAGGACGACGGCGACGCAGCCGACTCCTCCACGCCCGCCGAAGCTGCGGCGCCCGGACGCCAGAAATCATCACAACGACGCGACGCCGCAGGCGTCCATGAACAAGGAGCCAGTGCTTGAGCCGGATTCTGATTGTTGAGGACGAGGAATCGTTCAGCGACCCCCTTTCCTTCCTGCTGGGCAAGGAGGGCTTCGAGGTGGAGGTGGTGGATAACGGCTTGGACGCCATCACCGAATTCGACCGCAACGGCGCCGACCTGGTGCTGCTGGACCTTCAGCTGCCGGGCCAGTCCGGCACCGAGGTATGCCGCCAGCTCCGCCAGCGTTCAAGTGTGCCCGTGATCATGCTGACCGCCAAGGACTCTGAAATCGACAAGGTGGTGGGCCTGGAGCTGGGCGCCGACGACTACGTCACCAAGCCCTACTCCTCACGCGAATTGGTTGCCAGGGTTCGTGCCGTGCTGCGGCGCCAGGCGGAACCCGAGGAGCTGATTTCCAACACCGTGCAGGCCGGGCCAGTCCGGATGGACGTCGAGCGGCACGTCGTCAGTGTCTCCGGGGACCACGTGTCCCTTCCTCTGAAGGAGTTCGAATTGCTGGAGATGCTCCTGCGAAACTCCGGCCGGGTGCTGACGCGTGGCCAACTCATTGACCGGGTGTGGGGATCCGACTATGTGGGCGACACCAAGACGTTGGATGTCCACGTCAAGCGACTCCGCAGCAAAATTGAGCCGGACCCGTCCAACCCCCGTTACCTGGTCACAGTGCGGGGCCTCGGCTACAAGTTCGAACCCTAAAAGGTCCGTAAACGAAAGGAGCGGCTCCCCATGGGGAGCCGCTCCTTTTTCGCGTGGCGGTTTACGCCCGCGGGAAGGTCAGTGGCTTGCGCTGCTGGTCGGCGTCGGTGTGGACTCCGGGGAAGCCGTGCCAGTGGGTTCGCTGCCCGCCGGCAGGTACTCCTGGTATTCGGGGAGCGTGGCATCCAGAACGGGAACCTTGGCTTCACCGTTCTGGCCGGTTCCGCTTTCCTTGAACTTGACGTCAACGAGGGATCCGGGAATTCCTCCTGTGGTGCTCAGGATGGCGGGGTCGGTGGTCTCATTGAGCAGCGTGTAGGAGTTCTTGGCCACAGGGATCTCGGTCTGTGAGCCAGCTGCGCCGTTGAGGGTGAGCTTCACGTCATTGGACGAGGAGTTGTAGACGGCACCGATGACCCGTCCGGGCTGGTCTTCGCCTGTGGAGACGATCATCAGGTTCCGGATCTGCAGCGGTCCAACATCAGCGCGGATTCCGTCGGACGCAGAGTACTGCTCGGCGGTCTGCTGAGGGTTGATGTAGCCGCAGCCTGTCACTGACAGCAGGCTGACACCAAGAGCGGCAGTAGCCATAACAAGCCTGCCGCGCTGGCCCCGGGTGATCGCAGTGAAACGCACGTCAAGTACTCCTCGAGAGTTTGAAACATTATTCAGGCCATAGCCTAGCCGCAAACACCATGAAACGCGGATTCCGGCTGTACATAATAGGCCCCATTTCAGGACCTTGCAGGAAGTGGTTCGTGAGCAGGAGGGGCCCCTCGGAGATCCTTGGCAGAGCTGGTGGCATGCACTATTATCCGCATTCGTCAAGGGGTCGCAGGGGCCTGTTTCAGCCCCTTTTCCCTGTATTCATGCGGTTCCAGGACCCCTTCAGTGCCAGTCATATGCCTGAATCGTGATAAACTGGTCTGCGGGAAAGGGGAAAGTCCACATGGTTTTTGAGGTCGGCGAGACAGTAGTTTACCCTCACCACGGTGCAGCCAAAATTGAAGAAATCAAGATGCGCACTGTCAAGGGCGAAGAGAAGATGTATCTCAAGCTCAAGGTGGCTCAGGGTGATCTGACCATTGAAGTTCCAGCAGAGAACGTTGACCTTGTTGGGGTCCGTGACGTAGTGGGCAAAGAAGGTTTGGAGCACGTTTTTGATGTGCTGCGAGCCGAGTTCACTGAAGAGCCCACCAACTGGTCACGTCGTTATAAGGCAAACCTGGAGAAGCTTGCTTCCGGGGACGTCATCAAGGTAGCAGAGGTCGTTCGTGACCTTTGGCGCCGTGATCACGACCGCGGCCTTTCCGCAGGCGAGAAGCGCATGCTGGCCAAGGCCCGCCAGATTCTGATTTCAGAACTGGCACTGGCTGAAAAGACCGACGAAGAGAAGGCTGCAAGCGTTCTCGACGAGGTTTTGGCTTCCTAAGAATTGAACCCCGGTGGCAAGGTGCCGCCGGGGTTTCTTTTTGCCCTCTTTGGGGTCCGGCCGGGGAGTGCCACGTAGTGTTATGCCCATGAGTTCACCACACGAATCGGCGGCAACAGGACTGGACTCCGGAGCCCCCTCTCTCACGCCCGCCGTCGCAGTCGTTGTTGTAGCGGCAGGATCCGGGCAGCGGCTTGGTTACGGTATCCCTAAGGCGCGCGTCCCGCTGGGCGGCGAGCCCATTCTGATGCATACCCTGCGGGGCATCATTGCTGCAGGCGTCGCACGGCAGGTTTGCATTGCGCTGCCAAAGGGTGACGGGGAACTCCGGAGATTGTGCGAGGAGTTCAGCGAGGAACTCGTCGACGGCGGGCCCCTCATCACAATGGTCGACGGCGGTGCAACCCGGGCCGATTCTGTCCGGGCTGCCCTTTCTGCCGTTGAAAGCGGTACGGATGCCGTCCTGGTTCATGATGCAGCCCGCGCGCTCACGCCCGAGACTGTATTCCACCGCGTAGTCAATGCGCTGGCCGCTGGTGCCGCCGCTGTGATCCCCGTAATTCCCGTGGTGGACACTGTCAAGACCGTCGCCGTGACCAATGGCGACGACGCCCGGATCGCTCCGGAGATCGTCACGGGCACCGCTCCCCGGGAGGATCTGCGGGCAGTACAGACACCTCAGGGCTTCGAGCTGGCCACATTGCTGCGGGCGCACCAGGCAGCCGAGGGCTTTGACGACGAGCAGTCCGCGGCAATCACTGACGACGCCATGCTGGTGGAGCTCCTTGGAGTCCCTGTTCACGCAGTCCGCGGGGCCAGCCAGTCGCTGAAGATCACCACACCGCTGGACCTCATCCTTGCTGAGGGATTACTCGAAGGTCCATTGGGTATCCGCTGGGTGGAGGGCTGACATGGCTGCTGCAGGGCCCGTCATTCCACTCATTCCCCTCATCGGTATTGGCATAGACGTTCATGCCTTCACCCCCGAAAACGAGCCCCGTGAGTTGTGGCTGGGTGGGCTCCATTGGGAAGGTGAACGCGGACTCGCCGGCCATTCGGACGGTGATCCTGTGGCACATGCCGCTGCTGATGCACTCTTTTCCGCAGCCGGCGTGGGCGATCTCGGAACCCACTTCGGAACAAGCCGTCCCGAGCTGGCCGGTGCATCCGGTGTCACTCTGCTGGCCGAGGCTGCGAGAATCGTTCGGGCTGAGGGCTTCGAGGTCGGCAACATCGCCATTCAATTTGTCGGCAACCGGCCTAAGTTTGGTCCCCGGCGTGAAGAGTCCCAGGCAGTGCTCAGCAGCGCAGCCGGAGCCCCTGTCAGCGTCAGTGCCACCACCAGCGATGGTCTTGGCTTTACAGGGCGCGGAGAGGGCATCTCTGCTATAGCCACTGCCCTGGTCTACCGCGTCAGCTGAAAAGACCGGAAGCGACACAGACGGGCTTGCAGCGGCCCTTTCGCCTACCCTTAATCACTGACCCTGCTTCCACACCCTTCAGGAGACTTCCCGTGAACAAGCCGCTGGCCGCCGTCGTACTTGCTTCAGCAGTACTGCTGACTGGCTGTTCAGGCTCCCCCAAGATGAGCGTGGAGGAGAGCTGCAAATTCCTCAGCGGTGACACCTTTGTGCCGAGCGGAAACGAGCAGCAGAAGGCGGACCAGATCGCCAAGCACTATCAGGAAGTCGCGGACAAGGTGGCTCCTGAAGTGGCGGATCCCATCCAAAAAATGGCGGACATCATGAAAAAGGCAGCGGGCACTTCGCTGGGTACCAAGAGCGCGGAACAGACCCAAGAGCTCAAAGAGCAGAACAACAGGATCGGCGAGGTCTGCAAGTAAGGGGCGGCAGCCGCATCGGCTAATCTGGAGCGGTGACCCTCCGCTTTTACGACACCGCATCCGCCGAAGTCCGCGACTTCGTTCCTCTGGTATCTGGCAAAGTGAGCCTGTACTACTGCGGTGCCACAGTCCAAGGTATGCCTCACGTAGGGCACATCCGCTCAGCCATCGCCTTTGACCAACTCACGCGCTGGCTGCAGTACCGGGGCTTCCGCGTGTCAGTGGTCCGCAACGTGACGGACATCGACGACAAAATCCTGGCGAAATCAGCCGCTTCCTTTGAACCCGATTTCAGTGGCGGGCCGGGAGAAATCGCCGGCGAGGAGTGGTGGGCGCTGGCCTATCGCTACGAGCAGGAGTTCCTCAAGGCCTACGACACCTTGGGTGTTTCCCGCCCTACCTATGAACCACGCGCAACCGGCCACATCCCGGAAATGCACGCCCTGATCCAGCAGCTGATCGACCGTGGCCATGCTTACCCGGCTCTGGACGATTCAGGGGATGTCTATTTCGATGTGCGCTCCTGGGACAAGTACGGGTCCCTGACGCGCCAGAACATTGACGATATGCAGGGTGCTGCCGACGCCGACCCGCGGGGTAAGAAGGACCCCCGGGATTTCGCTCTCTGGAAGGGATACAAGCCTGGGGAGCCGACGACGGCAAGCTGGGTATCGCCGTGGGGAACCGGCCGCCCGGGCTGGCATTTGGAGTGCTCCGCTATGGCCACGAAGTATCTGGGTACGGAATTCGACATCCATGGCGGCGGCTTGGACCTCCGTTTCCCGCACCATGAGAACGAGATGGCCCAGTCGCAGGCGGCAGGCCAGGGTTTCGCGAACTTCTGGATGCACAACGGCATGGTCACCTACGAGGGTGAAAAGATGTCCAAGTCCATCGGCAACACCATCAGCCCGAGCCAGATGCTGGAACTGGCATCACCCAGGGTGGTCCGCTACTACCTGGGCCAAGCACACTACCGCTCAATCCTGGACTACCGCCCCACCTCCCTCCAGGAGGCTGCTGCCGCGATGGAGCGCATTGATGGTTTCATAAACCGCGCCGTCCGGGCTCTCGCCTCGGCCGGCGAGTCATACACGTTCTTCAGTTACGGCACCGTTCCGGACGCGTTCGCCGCCGCAATGGATGACGACCTCAACGTTCCCCAGGCCCTCGCAGTCCTCCACGAGACGGTCCGCACGGGCAACACCGCGCTCACAGAGGGCAACCTCGATGAGGCCAATGAGGCCCTGGTGAGCGTCACGGACATGCTGCGGGTCCTGGGTATCAGTGCTGCCGCCACGCCGGCCTCAGACAACCAGGCCAACACTGCCCTCGAGGTCCTGGTGGAAGCACAGCTGGTGGCCCGCGCGGAAGCCCGGGCCACCAAAGACTGGGCAGCGTCCGACGCCATCAGGGACACCCTCAAAGCGGCAGGCATCATCGTCGAAGACGGCCCCGAGGGTGCCACCTGGAGCCTGCAACGGGAATAACGGGTCTGGCCGGAAACAGGCCTGGAACTCGATTTAACTTGATTCAGTAGACTGGTATGCAGACTTAGTCAACACAATCAAGGGTGGAACTCATGGCCAACAACGGTCGCCGGTCGGTCAAAGCAAAGAAGGGCCCCACCGTCGGTACAGGTGGCCACGGCCGCAAAGCCCTCGAGGGTAAGGGCCCCACGCCCAAGGCGGAGGACCGTCCGTACCACAAGGCACACAAGAGCAAGCAGCTCTCCGAAAGGTCGGCAGCGAAGCGCGGAACCGGCGCCCGGAGTGCAGGTGCCGCACGAACAGGCCCCAAGGGAAGGGCTACTGAAGAAGTAGTCACCGGCCGCAATTCCGTGGTCGAAGCCCTCCGCGCAGGCATCCCCGCCAAGGCCCTCCATGTGGCCGTCCGGATCGAGATGGACGATCGCGTCAAGGAGTCCCTGAAGCTGGCCGCAGAACGGGGTATTCCTTTGATGGAGACGGGCAAGACCGAGCTTGACCGCATGACCGAAGACGCCGTTCACCAGGGCCTCGTGCTGCAGATCCCGCCCTACGAATACCAGGACGCCTACGATCTCGCGGAGGAGACCGTTGACCGCTGGAAGAAGGGGCATGTAGCCAACGCACCCCTTTTCGTTGCCCTCGACGGCATCACGGACCCCCGCAACCTCGGGGCCATCATCAGATCCGTCTCTGCCTTCAGCGGTCACGGCGTCATTGTCCCCGAGCGCCGCTCCGTCGGCGTCACGGCCTCCGCCTGGAAGACCAGCGCCGGAGCAGCCGTACGCGTGCCGGTAGCCCGTGCCGCCAACCTGAACAACGCTTTGAAGCAGTTCAAGAACATGGGCATCTTCGTTCTGGGCCTCGACGGCGACGGCGACGTCTCGCTGCCGGACCTGACCCTGGCTACTGAGCCCGTCTGCATTGTTGTTGGCTCCGAAGGTAAGGGCCTCAGCCGCCTGGTTCGTGAAAACTGCGACCAGATCGTCTCCATCCCCATCGACTCGGCCATGGAATCACTAAACGCTTCAATGGCAGTGGGCATTTCGCTTTATGAAGTGTCCAGGCAGCGCGCCACCAAGTAGGCCCCGGCAGGGGACGCTCCCTCACGTTTCGCAATAAAAACGGAGACGCTCCCTCACATTTCGCACTAAAATCGGAAACCCTCCCTCACCATTAGGTGGGGGAGGGTTTCCTCGTCTGGAACCACTGCCAGCCAATAATTAAGTCGATAAGACGGATCATTTGTTCCGTCCCGCTAAGCTTTAATCGATGGTCATGCCGCTACTGGACACAGCTTCAACCGTAGACGCCTCCCGGGCGTTCCCCCTCGGTGTTAGCGTTCATCGCACGGGTTCCCCCGCGATGGACGAACTCAACCATGCCTCCGTGAACGTTGCTGTTTACGCTCCCGGCGCGTCAGCATTGGAGGTTGCCTTCCAGCCGCCTGGCGGAAAATGGCAGTTGGCAGCACTACCCAATATCACCAACGGTGTCCACCACGGCGTCATAGAGGGCATGCCTGTCGGTTCCCGTTACGGCTTCCGGACGGTTGAAGGAGAACGGGCGCTGCCCCTTTCGCTTCCCACCATTGATTTTGACGACGCCGGTGAGCAGCCCCTGCTGCTTGACCCCTATGGCCGTGCCGTGGACCAGCGTGAACGGCTGATTACCAGCGTCCGAATGGCCAATGGTTTCGATTGGGGATCCGACAGGAGCCCTCGGGTACCCTGGCGCAATACGATCCTCTACGAGGCACACGTCCGTGGGCAAAGCATGCTGCACCCGGACATTCCGGAGGAGTTGCGCGGGACTTACGCCGGCATGGCACACCCTGCCATGATCGAGCACCTGACCGGTCTTGGCGTGACGTCGATTCAGTTGCTGCCCGTGCATTTCCATCTGGACGAACCGCACCTTCAGAACCTGGGGCTGACCAACTACTGGGGCTACAACACTGCCGCTTTCTTCGCCCCCCATCCCGGGTACGCCACCCGGGCTGCACAGCAGGCGGGGCCGCACGCTGTGCAGGACGAGTTCAAGGGCATGGTGAAGCTTCTCCACGCTGCCGGGCTCGAGGTGATCCTCGACGTCGTGTACAACCACACGGCTGAAGGTGGGCGCGACGGGCAGACCCTGAGCTTCCGTGGACTTGGCGAGATGCAGTACTACCGCAATGACGGTAACGGGAGGTACATCGATACCACCGGCTGCGGCAACACACTGAACTTCGGGGAACCCCGGGTTGTGCAGCTCGTCCTGGATTCGCTCCGGTACTGGGTGGATGAATTCCATATCGACGGTTTCCGCTTTGACCTGGCCGTGACGCTCTGCAGGAACGCGGCCAATGATTTTGACCCGAGGCATCCGTTCCTGGTGGCAGTCGCAGCGGATCCTGTTCTCTCCGAAACAAAGCTCATCGCCGAGCCGTGGGACGTAGGCTACGGCGGCTGGCAGACCGGTCGCTTCCCGCCGGGCTGGGTGGACTGGAATGACCACTACCGTGACGCGCTGCGCTCATTCTGGCTCGCGGATCGTGCCGCAATCAACGCCGGCGGACAAGGCGGCTCAGTTGCGCGGCTCGCCGATTCCATTTCCGGTTCCGCAAGCCTGTTCGAGCCCTCGGGACGGTCCAGGATGGCGTCGGTCAACCTCATCACTGCCCACGACGGCTTTACGCTTGCTGACCTGGTGTCCTATGACCGTAAGCACAACGAGGCAAACGGCGAGCAGAACCGCGATGGCCACGGAGACAACCGCAGCTATAACCATGGATTCGAAGGCCGTACCGAGGACGAAGCCATCCTGGCACAACGTGCCCAGACCAGCCGGAACCTTATGGCTACGCTTATGATCTCGCTGGGCGTTCCCATGCTGACTGCGGGCGACGAAATCGGCCGCACGCAGCAGGGCAACAACAACGCGTATTGCCAGGACAACCCCCTCACCTGGCTGGACTGGACCAATACGCCGGAGAAACATGCCATGCTCCGCACCACCAAACGGGTGATCCGCCTGCGCAAGGAATTCCTGGCCAGCCAGCCTCACGACTACCCTGCCCGGGACAAGCAGGCGTACCTGCATTGGTTCGACGAGAACGGCGATCCGATGTCCATGGAGCGCTGGAATGACCCGCAACACCGCGTTGTGCAGCTTTTGCTGGGCTCCGAGGACGGACAGGTGGACGGTCTGGTTGTCATCAACGGAAGCAATCAGGACTTCAAGATCAGGCTGCCCGAGGTCGTCAATGAGGAAGGCACAGGAAAGCGCGCCTTCGAGCTGCGCCTCACTACGTCCTCACTCCACGACCGCCGCCAGGGTGTCATGGTGTCCTCAGGCGAGCGGGATGTACTCCAAGCGAATACGATCAGTATCTACCGGACCTGAGCACCTTCGGACACCGACGGGCTCTGGTTGCGCAATTCTGGTTGAACGTACGTTAGGGCACTTGTGAAAATTTACTCTGCTGACACCTGGACCATCGATGAGTTAAAGGCCCAGGCCGACGACGCCGGGCGGCGCTTCCTGATGGTCCCTGCGGCCGACACCAAACGGGCTGTCCTGGCGACGTTCGGCGAGGCCCTGGACCTTCCCGAGTACGACGCCCTGGACCTCGATGATCTGAACGATTCACTCCACGATCTGGCTGACGCTGTCGCAGAAAACGGAAACAAACCGGTCACCGTTATCTGGCAGGTTCCGGCATCATTCCGCACAGACCGGTTCTTCGCCATCATCTGCGAAACCCTCCAGGACGCCGAGAGCTACGCAGGCAAGGATCTGGCCATAGTCACTGTCTGCCTCTAGATCCGCGGCTGTATGGCCCCCGGCTGGACGGTCCTGGCTGGCAGGACCGTCCAGCTAAGTGATCAGGCGTTGACGATGAGGCCAAGCTCGGCTTTGGAAGCCAAAGCCTCGTGCTTCGGGAGTACCCTCACCGTGTAGCCGAACGAGCCTGAGCGGTCGATCAGCAGCGAGCCGCTGAAGAGGTGCCGGCCCTTACCGAGATCTTCCTTAGCAACGAGCTCCACCACGGTGATGTCCGCCAGTTCGTCGGTTTCTTCGGCCCGGCCGTAAGCAACCTCAACGTAGACATCGTCCGGCGTCAGCTCATGCAGGGCCACGTAGGCGTTGACCTGCAGGGTGTCACCGATCTGCGGGTCCTCGGACACGCCCACGGAGTCAACGTGTTCCACCTGGATCTGCGGCCAGGCGGCCCTGATCTTGGAAGTCCAGGCAGCGAGGCTCTTGGCCTGAGAAAACGAGTGCGCCGTGGCAGACCTTCCGGCAACGGCAGCCGGACGGTACAAAATGTTCACGTAGTCCTGCAACATGCGGTCCGCCGAGACCGCTGGCCCCAGGTGTGCCATGGTGTGCTTGATCATCGACACCCAGTGTGTTGGAACCTTTTCAGGCCCGGTCTGGGAAGGACCTGCCGCCCCTGCACCTTCGGAGACAGTGGAGCCATAGAACCGCGGCGCCACCTGGGTTTCGAGCAGCTCATAGAGCGCAGCGGCCTCAATGTCGTCGCGCTCCTCAGGAGAGGCGTCGTTGTTGGCCGTCGGAATCGCCCAGCCGTTCTCGCCGTCGTACATCTCATCCCACCAGCCATCCAGCACCGAGAGGTTCAGGGAGCCATTGATGGCAGCCTTCATTCCCGAGGTTCCGCAGGCTTCCAGCGGTCGCAGGGGATTGTTGAGCCACACGTCGCAACCAGGGAAAAGCGTCCTGGCCATCGCGATGTCGTAGTTAGGCAGGAAGGCGATGCGATGCCGCACTTCGGGATCGTCGGTGAAGCGGACC
This sequence comes from Arthrobacter sp. Z5-13, assembly GCF_056499105.1. NCBI lineage: Bacteria > Bacillati > Actinomycetota > Actinomycetes > Micrococcales > Micrococcaceae > Arthrobacter > Arthrobacter sp. Z5-13. The sequence continues at coordinate 3,703,780 of NZ_CP096460.1, read as the reverse complement.
AGGTCCTGGATCATCTTCTTGCCCGCATCGTCGGCAGGATGGGATTTGCCGGCGATAACCAGTTGAATCGGATGCGTCTTGTGGAGGAGCAGTGCTTTCAGCCGGTCAGGTTCACGCAGCATCAGCGTCAGGCGCTTGTACGTGGGAACGCGCCGGGCAAATCCGATGGTCAGCACATCGGGATCCAGCACCGAATCGGTCCACCGGAGCTCTGCGTCGGCCGCACCTCGCTTCTTCCATGACGCACGGAGCCGGCGGCGCACATCTTCCACCAGGGACACCCGCATCTCACGACGGAGCGCCCAGACGTCCTCATCGCTGACGTTATAGGCCAGATCCCAGCGGCCGGCAGCCTCAGCTTCGGCGCCGAACTGCTCCCGGGCAAGTTTGGAGACCCGTCCGTCCACCCAGGTGGGAACGTGGACGCCGTTGGTAACGGACGTGATGGGAATTTCCGAATGGTCAAAGCCTGGCCAAAGCGCCGAGAACATTCCACGTGAAACCACACCATGGAGTTTTGCTACGCCGTTGGCCCGCTGTGCCAGCCGCAGGCCCATGACCGCCATATTGAAGACCGACGCGTTGCCTCCCGCAAAGTTTTCGCGGCCCAGGTCCAGGATCTTCGAGACGGGGACGCTGGGCGCCAGGCCGGCTTCGAAGAAGTGCTGGATCTGGGAGGCCTCGAAGCGGTCGATTCCTGCGGGCACGGGCGTGTGGGTGGTGAAAACCGTGGACGCCCTCCCGGCTGCCAAGGCTTCCTCCCAGCTGAGCGGATGTTCTGCCGACATGAGCTCCTGGATGCGTTCGATTCCCAGGAATCCGGCGTGGCCTTCGTTCGTGTGGAACACCTCAGGTGCGGGAATGCCCGTGAGCTTCTGGTAGGCGCGGAGTGCCTTGACTCCACCCATGCCCAGCAGGAGCTCCTGCTGAAGCCTGTGGTCCCCGCCGCCCCCGTACAGCCGGTCCGTGATGCTTCGGGCGGCGTCGTCGTTTCCGGGAACGTTGGAATCCAGCAGCAAAAGCGGAACGCGTCCGACGTCGGCACGCCAGATATGCGCCAGAAGGCGCCGGCCGTGGGGGAGGGGAAGCGAGATCTGCAGGGGCTTACCGTTGCCGTCGGGGGATGCTTCCCGCAGCAGCGTCAGCGGCAGCCCATCTGGATCCAGGACCGGGTAGGTTTCCTCCTGCCACGCGTCACGGGACAGGGACTGTTTGAAGTAGCCAGCCTGGTAAAGCAGTCCCACACCGATCAACGGGACGCCCAGATCCGAGGCAGCCTTGAGGTGGTCGCCGGCCAGGATACCGAGACCGCCCGAGTACTGGGGAAGCACTTCGGTAATACCGAATTCGGGGGAGAAATAGGCGATGCAGGCGGGGGCATCTTCGCCAAGGCCCTGGTACCAGCGGGGCTGTTCGAGGTAACGGTCCAGGTCCTCGGCTGCCTCCTGTACCCGGCGGACAACGTCCTGGTCAGCGGCCAGCCGCTGAAGTTCCTCGCGGCTCACCAACCCCAGGAAAGTCACCGGATCGTTGGAGCTTTCGCGCCAGATTCTGGGGTTCAGACCTTCAAACAGCTCACGGGTGGGGCGATGCCACGACCAGCGTAAATTGCCCGCCAATCGAGCAAGCGGTCGGATCGACTCCGGAAGAACGGTTCGGACGGTAAATCTGCGGATTGCCTTCACCTGCGCCACACTAACGGACAACTCCGACTCGTCGGAACATGTGGAGGTTTCATTTGTGTAAATGACGAATCGCTGAGTCAGAAAAAGATCGCTTCCTTAGCATTTCCCCGGATTTCTCGATAACGTCGAGCCTGTGACTAATTCCCGAACCAGTGCCACATCCAAGCAAAAGCCCAAGGCTCTGATCACGGACGGCCTGCAATTCGGCCGTTTCCCGATCACAAATGTGGGGCCAGTTGTTGAGGGCGGGAAGTTCCCCGCCAAGGCATTGCCAGGCGAAGACCTGGTGGTGTCTGCCACCGCTTTCCGCGAGGGCCATGATCAGCTCGGCGTGAGCGCAGTGCTCCTGGACCCCAAGGGGAAAGAGCGGCAACGCGTCCGGCTGTTTCCGCCCCGCGGCGACCGCGGCAAGGGCACAGACCTCTGGGAAGGCATCCTGACGCCCACGTCCACCGGCAACTGGTCTTTTATGATCGAGGCCTGGAACGACCGTTACGGAACATGGCACCACAACGCCGAAGTCAAGGTTGGGGCCGGCATCGACGTGGAGCTCATGCTCGCCGAAGGTGCCGCGATCCTGGCCGAAGCCGCGGAGGACTCGAGCCGAAACTCAGCCGATCGGCGCACTCTTCGCACCGCCGTCGTCGTTCTTTCCGATACATCGCTGTCTCCCGAGGAACGCCTGGCGGCGGGCTTCAGCGAGGACATAGCCGCCGTCGTCGAACGCCAGCCCATCAGGGACATGGTCACCACCTCGGAGCAATTCCCCCTCCTCGTAGAGCGCGACCTCGCTGGCCGCGGCGCCTGGTATGAATTCTTCCCCCGCTCCGAAGGCGCGGTACGGAACCACGAAACCGGTGAATGGATTTCAGGAAATTTCCAGACCGCCGCTAAGCGCCTTGAAGCTGTGGCCGCCATGGGATTCGACATCATCTACATGCCGCCCATCCACCCCATCGGCGTGCAGCACCGCAAGGGGCCAAACAACACGCTGATCGCCGGGCCCAACGACCCCGGTTCGCCTTGGGCTATCGGCGCCAAGGAAGGCGGCCATGACGCCATCCATCCGGACCTTGGCACGTTCGAAGACTTTGACTCTTTTGTGGCACGGGCAGGCGAACTGGGCCTTGAAGTGGCGCTGGACCTGGCCTTGCAGGCAGCCCCGGACCACCCGTGGGTGCAGTCGCATCCGGAATGGTTCACAACGCGGGTGGACGGCAGCATTGCCTACGCCGAGAACCCGCCGAAAAAGTACCAGGATATTTTCCCGCTGAATTTCGATAACGATCCCGCTGGGCTGTCAAACGAGATTCTTCGCATTGTGCTGTTGTGGGTGAGCCACGGGGTCAAAATTTTCCGTGTTGATAACCCGCACACCAAACCCGTCTGGTTCTGGGAATGGCTCATCCGCAAGGTCAACAAAAAGCACCCCGAGGTTGTCTTCCTGGCCGAGGCTTTCACCCGGCCTGCCATGATGCACGCACTGGGCCGGGCTGGTTTCCAGCAGTCCTACACATACTTCACCTGGCGCAATACCAAGACTGAGCTGGAGACGTACTTCCAGGAGGTCAGTCACGAGTCGGCGGCGTACTTCCGTCCCAACTTCTTCGTCAACACACCGGACATCCTCACCGAGTACCTGCAGTATGGAGGACCGGCGGCATTCAAGATCAGGGCCACCCTCGCAGCAACGGCAAGCCCGATCTGGGGAATGTACGCCGGCTATGAACTGTATGAGCATGTAGCCCGCCCTGGAGCCGAGGAGTACATCGACAACGAGAAGTTCGAGTACAAGGCCCGCGACTGGGACGCCGCTGCAGCCTCGGGAAGGACCCTGGCGCCGTACATCACCAGGCTCAACGAGATCAGGCACACCCACCCTGCGCTGGGCGACCTCCAGAACCTGACCCTGCACCAGAGCACTGACGAAGCCACCATTGTTTACTCCAAGCACAAATCCCTCCCTGACGGCACCAAGGACACCCTGATCATTGTGGTCAACGTGGATCCGCATAGCGCCCGCGAGAGTACGGTTGCCCTTGATCTGGCCGCCTTGGAGCTCGATCCGGAGAACCTCACGCCTGGCGGCGGATTCCGGGTGGACGACCTTGTGTCCGGCGAGAGTTATGAGTGGGGGGAGTACAACTACGTAAGGCTTGACGCGCACATCGAACCTGCCCACATCTTCAGCATCCGGAGGTAGCCTAGTGAGTTTCAGCCCGCAGAACCCTACCCATCACTTCACGCCCAAGAGCAGCTTCGAACTGAACGCGCCCGGACTACCGCACGATCCAATGTGGTACCGGAAGGCGGTCTTCTACGAGGTCCTTGTCCGTGGGTTTGCAGACGGCAACGGAGACGGCTCGGGGGACTTTCACGGACTGATCGAAAAGCTCGACTACCTGCAATGGCTCGGCGTTGACTGCCTGTGGCTGCCGCCCTTCTTCCAGTCTCCGCTGCGTGACGGCGGGTACGACATCTCGGACTACAACTCCGTGCTGGACGAGTTCGGCACCATCAGCGATTTCAAGCGGCTGGTCGCAGAGGCGCATGCCCGCGGCGTCCGCGTGATTATCGATCTTCCGCTGAACCACACTTCCGATCAGCATCCGTGGTTCCAGGAGTCGCGGAAGGATCCGGACGGGCCTTTCGGGGATTTTTACGTGTGGAGCGATACGGATGAGAAGTATCAGGACGCGCGCATCATCTTCGTCGATACCGAGGAGTCCAACTGGACCTTCGACCCCATCCGCCGGCAGTTTTTCTGGCACCGCTTCTTCAGCCACCAGCCGGACCTGAACTTTGAGAACCCCCGGGTCATCGATGCGCTGTTCGACGTCGTGAGGTTCTGGCTGGACCAGGGCATCGACGGTTTCCGTGCGGATGCGATTCCCTACCTCTTTGAAGAGGAGGGGACCAACTGCGAAAACCTGCCGGCAACCCATGAGTTCCTGCGCAAGCTCCGGAAAATGGTGGACGAGAACTACCCGGGCCGCGTCATAATCGCAGAGGCCAACCAGCCGCCCAACGAGGTGGTGGAGTACTTCGGGACCGAGGAAGAGCCCGAATGCCACATGGCGTTCCACTTCCCCATCATGCCCCGGCTCTACTACGCCCTACGGGACCAGAAGGCGGCACCCATCATCGAAACGATGCGGGATACGCCGGACATTCCGGAGGGCGCCCAATGGGGAACTTTCCTTCGGAACCATGACGAACTCACCCTCGAGATGGTCACAGCGGACGAACGCGCAGCAATGCTGGGCTGGTACGCCCCGGATCCCCGGATGCGGGCGAATATCGGCATCCGACGCAGACTCGCCCCGCTCCTGGACAATTCGCGGTCCGAGATCGAGCTGATCAACGCGTTGCTGCTCTCCCTGCCTGGAAGCCCATTCCTGTACTACGGGGACGAGATCGGCATGGGGGATAACATCTGGCTCGAAGACCGCGACGCTGTCCGCACTCCTATGCAGTGGAACCCTGACCGCAACGCCGGCTTCTCCCATGCGGATCCGGGCAAGCTGTACCTGCCTGTCATTCAATCCCTCGTGTATAACTACTCCATGGCCAACGTGGAAGCTGAGGCTGCCCACTCGGGCTCGCTGCTGCGGTGGACCCGGCAAATCCTGAGCGTCCGCCGGAACCATCCGGCCTTCGGCCTCGGCGGTTTCCGGCACATTGAAGCCGATCACGACGTCGTACTTGCGTACCTGCGTGAACTTCCGGAGGGCAACTCGGCAGGGGAGGAAGGCGAAACCATCCTTTGCGCGTTCAACCTCTCGCAGCATCCTGTAGCCACCACGCTCCGGGTGCCGCAGTTGGCCGGCCGCGGGCTCCGGGACGTCTTCGGCGGCCAGACGTTCCCGCCCATCGGTGACGACGGCAACCTTACGCTGACCCTGGGAAGCCACGACTTTTTCTGGCTGAGGGTACGTTCGGCGGCGTCCAACCCATCGTCCCCCTACACCCAGGCGATGCCGATCCTTTCCATCGAGGGCTGACATGCGGACAACAACACTCAACCCGCCGCTCAGCGAACTCCTCACGGCCTGGCTTCCGTCCCAACGCTGGTTTCCGGTCAAGGGCGCCGACTTTTCCCTGGCCCCCGTAGGCGGACTCACCTTGACTGACAGGGAATCCGGTGTTGGCCATGAAGTCTTCATGGTTGCTGTCACCTACTCCACTGCCGACGGCGCCAGCCGCACCGATGTGGTTCAAGTGCCCCTCAGCTACCGGAACGAACCCTTGCCGGGAGCCGATGCAGCCCTTGTCGGCGAAAGTGTCCATTCGGATCTGGGACACCGGTGGATCTACGACGCCGTCCACGACCGCGGCTTCATATCGTCGTGGCTGGACCTGATGCGGACCGAGAGCACAGCCCCTGGCGGGACTGCTGAGGGGCACCTTCTCCCCTCAGGATTCCGGTTGCCAACCACGGAGGGTAAGGTCCGGGTTCTCTCAGGTGAGCAGTCCAACAGTTCTGTCATCGTGGACGACGGCGAATCGGCGGCAATCCTGAAGTTCTTCCGCGTCCTTACCGCAGGACGCAATCCCGAGGTGGAGGTGGGGGCAGCTTTGACTGCTGCCAGTACCGTCGAGGTGCCTGCCACCCTTGGCTGGGTGACTGGACAGTGGGATGCCCCGGGCAGAGGGCCGGATGGGGCGGCCATTGGTCAGGGGGAACCCGTGCACGGAGAGCTCGCCGTGGCACATGAGTTCCTTGCCGGAGGGCTGGACGCCTGGCGCCTCGCAGTGGATGCAGCCACCAGCGGTAGGGATTTCTCCAGGGAAGCCCATGACCTTGGCGTGGCTACAGCCACTGTGCACCGCAGGCTGGCTGAGACCCTTGGACTCACGGCTGAATCGTCCCCCGGGAAGGACATCGCACCCGGAGTGGCCCAGCGCGTGCGGCAGTCCTGGGCGGAAGCGGGCACCGCCGTAGGGCCGTACGACGACGAACTGGCAGTCCTGCTCAACCGCTTGGACGGTTGTGAGGCGGGTCCCCTGCAGCGGATCCACGGTGACCTCCACCTCGGGCAGATTCTGCAGGTCCCAGGAGCAGGGGAAGATCCCGCCCGGTGGGCGATTTTGGACTTTGAGGGTGAACCGCTGCGGCCTATTTCGGAACGCAACCAACCTGACGTCCCCCTCAGGGACGTCGTGGGCATGCTGCGGTCTTTCGACTACGCCGCCGGTGCGGCCGTCCGTGAAACAGCAGGAACTGAAGTGCCCGTTTCGTGGGTGGATGACTGCGCCGAGGCGTTTCTCGCCGGCTATGCGGAGGTCACACCGGGAACGATTGACCGCGAATCCCCCTTGTTCGTGGCATTGTGGCTGGATAAGGCACTTTACGAAGTCGTTTATGAATTGCGGAACAGGCCGGGGTGGCTGGCCATTCCAGTGAACGCATCCCAGCGTCTCCTTAGCAGTACAGGCTCCGGCACACCCGCCGGAGCGGCAGCGGAAGGTAACAAGAACATGACAGGCTCAGCACGCACCGAACGGCCCGGGGCGCCTCTACACGTGAATCCCGATGTCCTGGCGAAAGTCGCTGCGGGGGAGTATCACGCTCCCCACTCGGTCCTGGGTGCACACCTGGACGATCATGGCCACGTCACCATCAGGACGGTGAAGCACCTCGCGGAGGCTGTTTCCGTTGTCACTGCTGCCGGAACTTTCCCCATGTCCCACGAGGCACATGGCATATGGGTCGCTGTCCTGGATCCCATCGATCCTGGCCATGTTCCGGATTATCGGCTCGAGGTCACCTACGAGGACCGGTTGCCGCAGACCACCGACGATCCCTACCGCTATCTTCCGACTGTCGGAGAAGTGGACCTGCACCTGATCGGCGAAGGCCGGCACGAGAAGCTTTGGGAAGTACTCGGAGCACACGTTCAGAACTATGCCTCGTCGTTGGGAGAAATCCATGGCGTCTCCTTCGCCGTCTGGGCACCGAATGCAGAGGCATTGCGCGTAAAGGGTGATTTCAACGCGTGGGACGGCCGGGAGTACTCGATGCGCTCGCTTGGTTCCTCAGGCGTGTGGGAACTCTTCATCCCAGGCGTTGTAGCAGGGGCGTGCTACAAATTCGAGATCAAGACCAAGGCCGGTCATTGGATCGAGAAGGCTGATCCGCTGGCCTTCGGCACGGAGGTCCCACCCCTGACGGCGTCCCGCGTTGTTGACTCCACGTACAACTTCCAGGATGCCGAATGGATGGCTGCCCGTGCGGAGCGTGACCCGCACAACTCGGCCATGAGCGTTTACGAAGTCCACTTGGGCTCCTGGCGCGTGGGACTGGACTACCGCCAACTTGCCAAGGAACTCGTGGAGTACGTGAAGTGGCTTGGCTTCACGCACGTGGAGTTCATGCCCGTGGCTGAGCACCCGTTCGGCGGCTCCTGGGGATACCAGGTCACCTCGTATTTCGCCCCCACATCACGGTTCGGGCACCCCGATGAGTTCCGCCACCTCGTCGACGCCCTCCACCAGGCAGGCATCGGTGTGCTGCTGGACTGGGTCCCCGCGCACTTTCCCAAGGACTCGTGGGCGCTGGCACAGTTCGATGGTCAACCACTCTACGAACACGCGGATCCCAACCTGGGCGAGCACCCCGACTGGGGAACGCTCATTTTCGACTTCGGCCGGACTGAAGTGCGGAACTTCCTGGTATCCAATGCCCTGTACTGGCTGGATGAGTTCCACATTGACGGACTAAGGGTAGATGCTGTCGCATCCATGCTCTACCTGGATTACTCCCGGGAAGACGGCCAGTGGCAGCCCAACAGGTTCGGTGGCCGGGAAAACCTGGAAGCCATGTCCTTCCTCCAGGAAGCCAACGCCACCGTCTACAAGACCCACCCCGGTGCCGTCATGATCGCGGAAGAATCTACTGCCTTCCCCGGCGTGACCGCACCTACCAGCCACAACGGACTCGGGTTCGGGATCAAATGGAACATGGGGTGGATGCACGATTCGCTGAAGTACATCTCCGAAAACCCCGTCAACCGCAAGTGGCACCACGGCACGGTCACGTTCTCGCTTGTCTACGCCTTCACCGAGAACTTCCTCCTGCCCATCAGCCACGATGAAGTTGTGCACGGCAAGGGGTCGATGCTGCGCAAGATGCCCGGCGATCGCTGGCAGCAGCTGGCCAATCTCCGTGCGTTCCTCGCTTTCCAGTGGGCGCATCCTGGCAAGCAGCTTATTTTTATGGGCACCGAATTCGGTCAGGAAGCTGAATGGTCCGAACAGCATGGCCTTGACTGGTGGCTGGCCGACATTCCTGCCCATCGTGGAGTCCAGCTCCTGACCAAGGACCTGAACGAGTTGTACAGCTCGACGCCGGCTCTGTACCAGCGCGACAACGAGCCTGGCGGTTTCCAGTGGATCGACGGCGGCGATGCTGATCGGAACGTGCTGACGTTCATCCGCTGGGATACCAAGGGAAGCCCGGTAGTCGTCGCGGTGAACTTCTCCGGCGGCCCGCATCAGGACTTTGTGCTTGGGGTTCCGTCAGCAGGTGCTTGGGATGAAGTTCTCAACACCGACGCCGTTGCTTATGGCGGCTCGGGAGTGGAGAACAAGGGCACCCTGAAAGCGACTGGACCCGGGGTGGACGGACAACCGGCAAGCTTGAGTGTGACGCTGCCTCCGCTGGGGGCTGCTTACTTCAAGCCGGTTACCGATACCCTGCCAGGTTTGCCGCCCGCCATCGTGCTGTAAAGAGCGATGTAAACAGTGGTCTAAGCAACGGGCCGGCGAGAGCCGGCAGAGCTGCCGAGAACAACCACTGGGAGCCCGGAATCGAGACGATTCCGGGCTCCTTTCCGATGGATGGCCACCGGGCTGGGACGTTTTGTCTCCGGGGCAAAGTAGTGGTAACGTTAATACCCGCGCTGCTCCCCGGAGTCGGTCGGTGAAGATGATTCAGACGCCTCAGGCAAAAATGAGTCAGGATCCCCGATTTGACAAGGGTGAAGCTAGCGGGTAAGTTTGAAAAGTTGCTCCGGAGCGATCCACGGCTGTTTGTTGTTGTGGTGGTGCCGGGTGTGTCTGTTGTTTGAGAACTCAATAGTGTGCCAAGTTTGTTGATACCAATTGTTTTATTGATTGGTTGAATTGGCCAGGTTGTCCACCCCGTGGATGGTCTGGTTTTTTTGGCTGGTTTCAAATTTTGTGCGGCCTTGTTTCCCGTTTTCCCGGGGGATTTGGTTGTGTCTGTTTTTGTTTTACTTCAACGGAGAGTTTGATCCTGGCTCAGGATGAACGCTGGCGGCGTGCTTAACACATGCAAGTCGAACGATGATGCCAGCTTGCTGGTGGATTAGTGGCGAACGGGTGAGTAACACGTGAGTAACCTGCCCTTAACTCTGGGATAAGCCTGGGAAACTGGGTCTAATACCGGATATGACTCCTCATCGCATGGTGGGGGGTGGAAAGCTTTATTGTGGTTTTGGATGGACTCGCGGCCTATCAGCTTGTTGGTGAGGTAATGGCTCACCAAGGCGACGACGGGTAGCCGGCCTGAGAGGGTGACCGGCCACACTGGGACTGAGACACGGCCCAGACTCCTACGGGAGGCAGCAGTGGGGAATATTGCACAATGGGCGAAAGCCTGATGCAGCGACGCCGCGTGAGGGATGACGGCCTTCGGGTTGTAAACCTCTTTCAGTAGGGAAGAAGCGAAAGTGACGGTACCTGCAGAAGAAGCGCCGGCTAACTACGTGCCAGCAGCCGCGGTAATACGTAGGGCGCAAGCGTTATCCGGAATTATTGGGCGTAAAGAGCTCGTAGGCGGTTTGTCGCGTCTGCTGTGAAAGACCGGGGCTCAACTCCGGTTCTGCAGTGGGTACGGGCAGACTAGAGTGATGTAGGGGAGACTGGAATTCCTGGTGTAGCGGTGAAATGCGCAGATATCAGGAGGAACACCGATGGCGAAGGCAGGTCTCTGGGCATTAACTGACGCTGAGGAGCGAAAGCATGGGGAGCGAACAGGATTAGATACCCTGGTAGTCCATGCCGTAAACGTTGGGCACTAGGTGTGGGGGACATTCCACGTTTTCCGCGCCGTAGCTAACGCATTAAGTGCCCCGCCTGGGGAGTACGGCCGCAAGGCTAAAACTCAAAGGAATTGACGGGGGCCCGCACAAGCGGCGGAGCATGCGGATTAATTCGATGCAACGCGAAGAACCTTACCAAGGCTTGACATGGGCCAGACCGCCGCAGAAATGTGGTTTCCCCTTTGGGGCTGGTTCACAGGTGGTGCATGGTTGTCGTCAGCTCGTGTCGTGAGATGTTGGGTTAAGTCCCGCAACGAGCGCAACCCTCGTTCTATGTTGCCAGCACGTGATGGTGGGGACTCATAGGAGACTGCCGGGGTCAACTCGGAGGAAGGTGGGGACGACGTCAAATCATCATGCCCCTTATGTCTTGGGCTTCACGCATGCTACAATGGCCGGTACAAAGGGTTGCGATACTGTGAGGTGGAGCTAATCCCAAAAAGCCGGTCTCAGTTCGGATTGGGGTCTGCAACTCGACCCCATGAAGTCGGAGTCGCTAGTAATCGCAGATCAGCAACGCTGCGGTGAATACGTTCCCGGGCCTTGTACACACCGCCCGTCAAGTCACGAAAGTTGGTAACACCCGAAGCCGGTGGCCTAACCCCTTGTGGGAGGGAGCTGTCGAAGGTGGGACTGGCGATTGGGACTAAGTCGTAACAAGGTAGCCGTACCGGAAGGTGCGGCTGGATCACCTCCTTTCTAAGGAGCACCTACAGTCACCTTGCCTCATGTATGTGAGTGTGGAGGGGTTGTCAGGAGTAAAGGCCCATTGCGCAGGCGATTGTTCTGCGGTGGGTGCTCAAGGGTGGAATATCAACAAATAGCGGCCTCGTGGTTGTTGTCCCTGTTCAGTACGGTTGTTCTCCTTTTGGAGGGTGTCCTGGAACGGCGGGGGTGGTGGTTCACGGGTTTAGTGTTTGGCACACTGTTGGGTCCTGAGGCAACAGGACCGGGAGGGTAACTTTCCGGGTTTGTTTGTTTCTGGTTTCCTGGCTGCATCGATCATGCGCGTTGAACCCTTTTTGGGGTGGTGTGTGGGGTGTGTGGTTTGGGGTTGTTGTTTGAGAACTACATAGTGGACGCGAGCATCTTTTATAAGAAGCAATTTCCAAGAATATGAACCTGGATCTGTGCTGCGGATGTGGTTGTGCCTTTGCCTCTTTTGGGGGTTGGGTGTGGCTGTGTTTGTGGTGTGGTTCCCATAGGTTCTCTCGAAATGTTTTTTTGATCTTTTGTGGTCAAGTTTTTAAGAGCACACGGTGGATGCCTTGGCATTAGGAGCCGAAGAAGGACGTAGGAATCTGCGATAAGCCTGGGGGAGTCGATAACCGGACTTTGATCCCAGGGTCTCCGAATGGGGAAACCCCGCCAGACGCGCGAGTGATCTGGTGACCCGCATCTGAACACATAGGGTGCGTGGAGGGAACGCGGGGAAGTGAAACATCTCAGTACCCGCAGGAAGAGAAAACAATAGTGATTCCGTTAGTAGTGGCGAGCGAACGCGGATCAGGCTAAACCGTTCCATGTGTGATAGCCGGCGGGCGTTGCATGGTCGGGGTTGTGGGACTTTCCGTTCTGTCTCTGCCGGGACAGTGAGGTGAGAGTACGGGCATAGGTGAACGGTCTTGAAAGGCCGGCCAGAGAGGGTGTGAGCCCCGTAACCGAAATGTTGTGTACCGCCTGGAGAGTATCCCAAGTAGCACGGGGCCCGAGAAATCCCGTGCGAATCTGTCAGGACCACCTGATAAGCCTAAATACTCCCTAATGACCGATAGCGGACCAGTACCGTGAGGGAAAGGTGAAAAGTACCCCGGGAGGGGAGTGAAACAGTACCTGAAACCGTGTGCTTACAATCCGTCGGAGCAGCCGTGAGTAATCACAAGTAGCTGTGACGGCGTGCCTTTTGAAGAATGAGCCTGCGAGTTAGTGTTACGTCGCGAGGTTAACCCGTGTGGGGAAGCCGTAGCGAAAGCGAGTCTGAATAGGGCGTTGCAGTGGCGTGATCTAGACCCGAAGCGAAGTGATCTACCCATGGCCAGGTTGAAGCGACGGTAAGACGTCGTGGAGGACCGAACCCACTTCAGTTGAAAATGGAGGGGATGAGCTGTGGGTAGGGGTGAAAGGCCAATCAAACTTCGTGATAGCTGGTTCTCCCCGAAATGCATTTAGGTGCAGCGTTGCGTGTTTCTTACCGGAGGTAGAGCTACTGGATGGCCGATGGGCCCTACAAGGTTACTGACGTCAGCCAAACTCCGAATGCCGGTAAGTGAGAGCGCAGCAGTGAGACTGTGGGGGATAAGCTTCATAGTCGAGAGGGAAACAGCCCAGACCACCAACTAAGGCCCCTAAGCGTGTGCTAAGTGGGAAAGGATGTGGAGTTGCGAAGACAACCAGGAGGTTGGCTTAGAAGCAGCCATCCTTAAAAGAGTGCGTAATAGCTCACTGGTCAAGTGATTCCGCGCCGACAATGTAGCGGGGCTCAAGTACACCGCCGAAGTTGTGGCATTCAGATTTTTGCTAAGCCCTTGTGGTTCAGGCGTCTGGATGGGTAGGGGAGCGTCGTGTGGGCAGTGAAGTCGCGGTGTAAACCAGCGGTGGAGCCTACACGAGTGAGAATGCAGGCATGAGTAGCGAAAGACGGGTGAGAAACCCGTCCGCCGAATGATCAAGGGTTCCAGGGTCAAGCTAATCTGCCCTGGGTAAGTCGGGACCTAAGGCGAGGCCGACAGGCGTAGTCGATGGACAACGGGTTGATATTCCCGTACCGGCGAAAAACCGTCCATGCTGAACAGGGGATACTAACCGCCCGAGACCTGACCGATCACCCTTGTGGTGTGAGGTTTTTGGTGGAGCGCGGGACCTGATCCTGGGAGGTAAGCGTATTAACAGGTGTGACGCAGGAAGGTAGCCGAGCCGGGCGATGGTTGTCCCGGTCTAAGGATGTAGGGCGAACGGTAGGCAAATCCGCTGTTCATGATGCCTGAGATCTGATGGGACTCCCGTAAGGGGGGATTCGGTGATCCTATGCTGCCTAGAAAAGCATCGGCGCGAGGTTTTAGCCGCCCGTACCCCAAACCGACACAGGTGATCAGGTAGAGAATACTAAGGCGATCGAGAGAATTATGGTTAAGGAACTCGGCAAAATGCCCCCGTAACTTCGGGAGAAGGGGGGCCCCCATCGTGATGGACACTTGCTGTCCGGAGCGTGCAGGGGCCGCAGAGACCAGGGGGAAGCGACTGTTTACTAAAAACACAGGTCCGTGCGAAGTCGCAAGACGATGTATACGGACTGACTCCTGCCCGGTGCTGGAAGGTTAAGAGGACCGGTTAGCCGCAAGGCGAAGCTGAGAATTCAAGCCCCAGTAAACGGCGGTGGTAACTATAACCATCCTAAGGTAGCGAAATTCCTTGTCGGGTAAGTTCCGACCTGCACGAATGGAGTAACGACTTCCCCGCTGTCTCAACCATAAACTCGGCGAAATTGCAGTACGAGTAAAGATGCTCGTTACGCGCAGCAGGACGGAAAGACCCCGAGACCTTTACTATAGTTTGGTATTGGTGTTCGGAGTGGCTTGTGTAGGATAGGTGGGAGACGTTGAAGCCCGGACGCCAGTTCGGGTGGAGTCATCGTTGAAATACCACTCTGGTCACTTTGGACATCTAACTTCGGCCCGTAATCCGGGTCAGGGACAGTGCCTGATGGGTAGTTTAACTGGGGCGGTTGCCTCCTAAAAAGTAACGGAGGCGCCCAAAGGTTCCCTCAGCCTGGTTGGCAATCAGGTGTCGAGTGTAAGTGCACAAGGGAGCTTGACTGTGAGAGAGACATCTCGAGCAGGGACGAAAGTCGGGACTAGTGATCCGGCGGTACATTGTGGAATGGCCGTCGCTCAACGGATAAAAGGTACCTCGGGGATAACAGGCTGATCTTGCCCAAGAGTCCATATCGACGGCATGGTTTGGCACCTCGATGTCGGCTCGTCGCATCCTGGGGCTGGAGTAGGTCCCAAGGGTTGGGCTGTTCGCCCATTAAAGCGGTACGCGAGCTGGGTTTAGAACGTCGTGAGACAGTTCGGTCCCTATCCGCTGCGCGCGCAGGAAATTTGAGAAGGGCTGTCCTTAGTACGAGAGGACCGGGACGGACGAACCTCTGGTGTGTCAGTTGTACTGCCAAGTGCACCGCTGATTAGCTACGTTCGGATGGGATAACCGCTGAAAGCATCTAAGCGGGAAGCTCGCTTCGAGATGAGATTTCCATACACCTTGTGTGTGAGAGGCCCCCAGCCAGACCACTGGGTTGATAGGCCGGATGTGGAAGCGAGGACTAACGACTCGTGAAGCTGACCGGTACTAATAGGCCGATAACTTACACCACACACCAATGCGTGAACGGCATTCAAAAGACGTTCACACCAAGCACTGGTAAAAAGAAAACAAGACTGCTTGCGTCCACTATGTGGTTCCCAACCAACAAACCCGAACACGGTTTGCCTGGCCACGGGAACACCACAACTGAATAACAACACCACAACTGCCCCCAAAAAGGGCAGGAAACATGTTGTAACCACAAACTTCCCACACCACCCCACACAACGGGGTTGCGTGAACGGGTAAAAAGGTTACGGCGGTCATAGCGTGGGGGAAACGCCCGGTCCCATTCCGAACCCGGAAGCTAAGACCCACAGCGCCGATGGTACTGCACCCGGGAGGGTGTGGGAGAGTAGGTCACCGCCGGACACTATTTATGATTCAGGCCCTGACAAGGATTGTCGGGGCCTGAGTCTTTTAACGCCGGTTAACCGCTGCTGAAGCGTGTCTTCGAAGGCCGGTACAGTTGGTGTCCATGAACAACCTCTTCAGCCATGCGCCGCTGGATGACGATCTGCCGCCGGGCTCAGAAGCGCTGGACCCCGTCGTGAACACAGTGGTGGTGCCAGGCCCCGTTTCCCAGGCGTTCATTGGCTTCACCGAGCACACCCACCTCTGGTGGCCCCTGGATACCATCAGCGTCTTTGGCGTTGGATCCTATGTGGAGTTCGAAGAGAACCTCATCCTCGAAACGGCTGATGATGGCCGCACCGCTGTCTGGGGATCGATCGACGATTGGCAGCCGCCGCTCTCCTTTCATGCCAGCTGGCACCCGGACAGCACAGCAGTCTGGTCAACAGAGCTTCGGGTGGCGTTCAAGGCTGTTGATGGCGGAACAGAGCTAAGACTCGTCCACAGCGGCTGGGAAGGTTCAGATGACCCGCTGCAGGCCCGCGGCAAGTGGCTCGAGGCCTGGCCACTGGTGTTGGGCCGGTTCGTTCGCTTCATGGGTGGCGCGGGGGATTAGGGCGTCGCAGAGCACCGTATCTAGGGGCGTTTGAAGGAAGAATCGTCCGGAGGAACTGCAGTGCTGGACCGGATCAGAAACTTTGCCGGATATTCCGCCTCGGTTGCGATGTTGCCGGCATCGCCGTCGAGGCCTGACAAGAGCATGCTGACGGCAAGAGAACCTTGGTCACGCGCGCCCTGGTCGATTGTGGTCAGGCCGAACACTTCCCCGAGTTCGTGGCCGTCGAAGCCGATGACGGAAAGGTCATAGGGGATACGGAGGCCGAAATCCCGGGCAGCCAGGATTGCCCCGATTGCCATCTCATCGGAAGCGGCGAAAATGGCAGTAGGGCGCTCGGCCGTGCTTCCCAGGAGCGTCCTGGCGCTGGCGTAGGCACCTTGAATCGTGAAGTCGGCTGGGATGTGCCACTCGGGGCGAACAGCGAGGCCAGCGTCCCGCATGGCCTTCTCAAAGCCGCTTTGCCTGGTACCGGGCAGCTCAAAATCCTGCTCATAAACGGATCCGCCGGTCAGGTGGGCAATGCGCTTATGACCCAAACGGATCAAGTGGTTAGTGGCGGCCACCGCCAGGCCAAAATCGTCAATCCGGATACTGGAAGCCCCAGGGAGTGTGCCGCCGATGCCAACGATCGGTCTGTGGACCGCCAGCAACTTGCGGATCTCGGCCTCGCTGAGCTTGAGAGCTACGGCTATGACACCGTCCACACGCTTTCTGAGGAGGAAGTCGTTCAGGACGCTGTGGCGATGCTTGGGCCCTTCGCTCACGTTGTACAGAGTGAGGTCATATCCGGCGTCGATCAGGGTGGCTGAAATGCCCTCCATCACCGACGAGAAATACCAGCGGTGAACGGACGGAACCACCACGCCAATATTGTGGTTCCGCCCGGAGGCCAGGCTGGAGGCGTGATAGGAGGGCACAAAACCCAGCTCGGCTGCTGCAGCCCGGGCGCGTTCCCGGCTACGGGAGGAGACAGGTCCCTTCCCGCTCAGGGCGCGCGATACGGTGGCGATGGAGAGGCCGGCCCGTTCCGCAACGTCCTTAATACCGGCCATACGCTAGCTCTCCGCCTCCTCGACAGTGACCTTCATCCAAACAGTTTCATTTGAGCCTAGCCGATGTCCAAGCTCGGAAACGGACTGGTCACTAGCAGGGGTTGCAGACCCGCTCCGCAGGAGCACCCTTCCCGGAGGCAATTCCAGGGGCTCGTGATTGAGGTTCATCACCACCAGCGTGCTGCCATTGAGATAGGCGAGGGATGAGCCGGTGCAGTAATGCTCCAACCAGGACAGGGAGCCGGCACCCAGCCCGAGCTCCCGGCGGGTGGAAAGCATGCGGCGGTAAAGGTTCAGGTGCGACGACGGCGATGCAGCCTGAGCATCCCGGGCGAGTTGCTTGAAGCTTTCGGGCTGGGGGAGCCAAGGCTCCTGGCCGTCGCCGAAGCCGTTGTGCGGCTCATCTGCACGCCAGGGCAGGGGTACTCGGCAGCCGTCCCTGCCCAGACGTGCTCCGCCCGTTCGGGCAAAAGTGGGATCCTGCCGCTGGCCGTCAGGAATATCGATGCCGTCGGGAAGTCCGAGTTCCTCGCCCTGGTACAGGTACGCACCACCCGGCAGGCCCAGCATGAACATGGAGGCTGCAGCTGCGCGGCGGCGGCCCAAGGCTTCGTCGGGCTGGTGATCCCAGACCCCTATACCGTCTCCGTCGCGGGGCCCAGAGCCGTTGTAGCCAAACCGGCTGGCGTGCCGGACGACGTCGTGGTTGGAAAGGACCCAGGTGCTGGGTGCCCCCACGGCGTCGAGGGTCAGCAGCGAGTCTGTGATCACCCCACGAAGGCGGTGGACATCAAGCCCGGCGTGAAGATAGGGGAAGTTGAAGGCCTGGTGCATCTCGTCCTGACGGACCCAGTCAGCCAGACGCGGCAGCGGATCCACATTGGCCTCTGCACAGAGGATCCTGTCTGGGCCATAGCTCTCCAGAATCAGGCGCCACTTGCGATAAATGGCGTGCAAAGCAGGCTGACCGAACATTGGGGCTTCATGGCCGGGGAATCCGTCGGAGCTGCCGCCGTCTGCCCTGCCTCCCCAATCCGGAAGACCAGGCGCTTTGACGAGTGCATGGGCGACATCAACCCGGAAACCTGAGACGCCGCGGTCAAGCCAGAAGCGCAGGACCCGCTCGAACTCTTCATGGACCGCCTGGTTGTCCCAGTTGAAGTCCGGCTGAGAGGAGTCGAAGAGGTGCAGGTACCACTGGCCCGGAGTGCCGTCCGGCTCAGTGATCCGGGTCCAGGCAGGTCCGCCGAAGTGGGATGCCCAGTTATTCGGCGGTTCTTCGCCGGAAAGGCCGGTGCCGTCACGGAAGATGAACATGTCCCGTTCCGGGCTGCCGGGAGCGGCGGCTAGCGCGGCCTGAAAGGCCACATGCTGGTCAGAACAGTGGTTGGGGACGAGGTCCACGATGACTCGCAGATGCAGCCGGTTGGCTTCTGCAATCATTACGTCGAAGTCAGTCAAAGTCCCGAAGAGCGGATCTACATCGCAGTAGTCGCTGACGTCGTAGCCGGCATCGCGCTGAGGGGACCGGTAAAAGGGTGACAACCACACGGCGTCGACGTCGAGATCGGCCAGCTGCGGAAGCTCGGCGGTGATTCCCGCGATGTCACCAATTCCATCACCATTCATATCCCGGAACGACCGTGGATAAACCTGGTAAATGACGGCGGAGCGCCACCACCCCGGAGCCTCATCTTTCCCATGGATCAGGGTCAAAGGTCCGGCGAGAGGAGCGGGCGTCTGAAGTAGAGAATCGACTGACATGCATCGATGGTAGACCTCTGGCTGAAAAAACTGAAAACGCTTCCAGTTATGGAATGTCACACTAATGAATGGACAATAAATGAGAAGCACGCTGATTAAGTCCGCTGAATGACTGGAGAAATGCGCTGGCACCGATCAAGGATTGTCCACCGACAGCAAGTGGATAAACAATCCGATCGACCTGTTTTCTCACTAAAAATGGAAGCGTTTGCAGTTGTTTGGGGACCGATCCCGGTGGCGTGACACGTTCTGCCGCCCTGAGGCTGGGCCGCGGTTTAGACTGAAGTCCGGGTTGAGACAGGAAGCGGAGGCAGTGTGTCCACGATTGTTGAAGGGCTCCGGAGCACGCTGGGTCCTCGGAAGGTTGCCTCGGATGATTTGTCCCTGGCCGCTGTAGCCGTGGATCAGGCCCCGGTGCTGGATTACCACCTTCCAGTGGCCGTCGTATGGGCGGAATCGATTGAGGACGTCCAGAGTGTGGTCCGCCTTTGTGCCAGCCACGGCGTGCCGATCGTTGCCCGCGGGGCAGGCACAGGGGTTTCAGGCGGTGCCCACGCGAGCGAAGGCTGTGTAGTGCTGTGCCTTGAACGAATGAACCGTATCCTGGCCCTGAACCCCGAGGATGAGACAGCCGTGGTGGAACCTGGCGTCATCAACTCCCGGCTCAACGATGCCGCCGCGGAGCATGGCCTCATGTATGCGCCGGACCCGGCAAGCTACAGGGTTTCCACCATCGGCGGCAACGTTGCAACCAACGCTGGAGGCCTTCGGTGTGCGAAGTACGGTGTCACCAGGGATTCCGTCCTCGCCCTGGACGTGGTTCTGGCCGATGGATCACTCCTGCACACAGGCCACCAGACGTTTAAAGGGGTTGCCGGCTACGACCTGACGGGACTCTTTGTTGGCTCGGAAGGCACCCTGGGCATCGTTGTGGGCGTGACTGTCCGGCTAAGGTACCTTCCTCCGAAGGTGCAGACCATCGCGTCCTTTCATCCCGACTTCAAAAGCGCTGCAGCAGGAGTCCTTGCGGTCGGCAAGGCGAGGGTCCAGCCAGCCATCATGGAACTGCTTGACGGCGCCACCCTGCGCCAGCTGGACGCCATCCATGGTTCGGATCTGAGCGCCAGGGGAGGATCCCTGCTCCTGATCCAGACCGATGGCTTTGGAGCAGAAGTGGAAGCCGATATCATTCGGAACGTTCTGACCGCTGGAGGGGCATTGGTCAGCACGGCCTTCAGCGAGGAAGCCGAGAGGTTGGTGGCCTTGCGGCGGCACAGCCGTGGCGCGGAAGTGGACGACGAGTACAGAGTGGGCGAGGACGTCGCCGTTCCACGCTCCAAGCTGGTGGACTACATCGCCGCCCTGGAGCTGATGGCGGCTGAGTTCAAAGTGATGCTCAAGGTGGTGGCCCACGCAGGCGACGGCAATCTCCACCCGACGTTCTGGGTTGAACGGGCGGATGCCTCCGTGGGCGAGGATGACATGAAGCGGCTGAACGAGGCCTTGGACAAATCGATCTCGGTGGCCTTGGCCATGGGCGGAACCATCACCGGAGAGCATGGGATCGGCCAGTACAAACTGCGCTGGCTCGGGCTCGAGCAGCCCGAACCGCTGCGCAAGTTGCAGCACAACATCAAAGAACTCTTTGACCCCTTGGGAATTCTCAACCCCGGTAAGGCCATCTAAGGCAGGATGGCTAAGCTGAACCCTTTTAACCCGCCAGCGCTAAAACGCCGGCCGCGAGGCCGGCGAAGTAGTCAGTCGTCGACGTCGGGATACTCGTCGATGGATTCATCGGCGCCGTACCGTGAGTCTTCGGTTTCAACTTCCAGGATTCTCAGCAGCCCGGTATCGGGATTCAGCATGATGGCAGCCTCGTCGCGGCGATGGCGGAGGATGGAGTCGATATAGGACTGGACGGCCTCGGCCAGCGGTATGTGGCGTTCCTGCTTTTCGGACATGTACCAGCGGTGCTCCAGGACCTCGTGAACGGCTTCGGCTGGCTCCAGCTTCCCGGAGAGATCCCGGGGGATGGAGCGGACGATCGGTTCGAAGATCTGGCTGACCCAAAGGTGGGCGCTATATTCCTCGTCCATCCCGGGGTTGTTGTCCGCGCGGAAGGTATCCATGTCGTTGAGGAGCCGACGGGCCTGGTTTTCCTGGGCATCCAGGCCCGTCAGACGCAGCAGGCGGCGCTGATGGTGGCCGGCGTCCACTACCTTTGGCTGCAGCTGGATGGTTGAGCCATTCTGGGTGGTCTTGATGGCATATTCCTCCACATCAAAACCCAGTTCATTCAGGCGACGGATGCGTGCGCCTACCCGCCACCGCTCACCAAGTTCGAAGGATTCCTTTTCCGTGAGCTCTGCCCACAACCGCCGGTAGCTGTCCATGATGAGCTCGCTGGTGGCGACAGGATCCACCTTGTCCTCAATAAGACCGCCATCGAGGAGGTCCATCAGTTCTCCGGCGATGTTCACTCGGGCTATTTCGAGATCGTACTCGCGCTGCCCGGTGGAGAGGTCCGGATAGAGTTCCCCGGTTTCGGCATCCACAAGGTAAGCAGCGAAGGCGCCGGCGTCACGGCGGAACAGGGTGTTGGACAACGAAACGTCGCCCCAATAAAACCCGATCAGGTGAAGCCGTACCATCAGCAGTGCCTGGGCATCGATGAGGCGTGTAAGGGTGTCTTTGCGGAGCATCTGCGAAAACAGGGCCCGGTATGGCATGGAGAACTTCAGGTGTCGCGTGACCAGAACGGGGTTCAAAGGCCTGCCGTCCGGGGTGGTGCGGCCTGTGATGACCGCAACGGGTTCCACACACGGGACATCGAGCCGGGCGAGCTTCCGGAGCATGTGGTATTCGTGGCGGGCCACGTGCTCCGAGGTCTCCTTGATGGCGATGACCGAATGCCCAAGGTGCGCGAAGCGCACAATGTGCCGCGAGATACCACGGGGCAGGGCTGCCAGGCTCTCTGCCGGCCATTCCTCCAGAGCAATGTGCCACGGCAGATCCAGCAGTTCTGGATCGGCTGCGGCTGCGGTAATGCTCAGGGAACTGGATACCGCTGAGAGTTTCTCATCATTGGCACTTGCGGCCTGGAACCGAGGCAGCTTCCCGATCTGGCCGTAGTCAGTTGGTTCATCGTGCCATTGGGCATTGTTTTCCTCGGTCATGAAGCAATTCTTCCGTAGAGAGGGCCAGCGAGCCTAAATCCAGAACAGGACCAGGCATTAACGCCCGACGGCGGCCTTCCGGTGAGGAGGGCCGCCGTCGTTCATGTTGTGAGCCGGTGAACCGGTGGGGACTAGTCGCCCAGACGATCGCCTGTCTTGGTGTCGAACAGGTGTACGTGGCCGGACTGGGGACGGACGTAGATGACCTCGCCCTTCATCGGAGGGCGGCGGCCGTCGACGCGTGCCACGATGTCGTGGTCCTTGCCGTCAAGCGTCGTGTGGCCGTAGACGTAGGCGTCGGCGCCGAGCTCTTCGACAACGTCAACTTCAACCTTGAGGCCTTCGCCGGTGGGGGCGGTCTCGAGGTCTTCCGGACGGGATCCGAGGGTTACGGTGCTGCCGTGCGCCTCTTCGAGAATGTTGCGGGGAACGGGGTAAACCGTTCCGCCAAACTGAACGCCACCGTCGACGACGGGGAGCTCGAGGAGGTTCATGGCGGGGGAGCCGATGAAGCCTGCAACGAAAACGTTCGTCGGCTTGTCATAGAGGTTGCGCGGTGTGTCGACCTGCATCAGCAGACCGTCCTTGAGAACAGCAACGCGGTCGCCCATGGTCATGGCCTCAACCTGGTCGTGGGTCACGTAGACGGTTGTGACACCAAGACGACGGGTCAGGGATGCGATCTGGGTACGGGTCTGGACGCGGAGCTTGGCGTCCAGGTTGGAGAGCGGCTCATCCATGAGGAACACCTGCGGGTTACGCACGATGGCGCGGCCCATGGCAACACGCTGGCGCTGACCGCCGGAGAGTGCCTTCGGCTTGCGGTCCAGGTACGGCTCGAGGTCAAGAAGCTTGGCGGCTTCGCGAACGCGCTCGGCGCGCTCTTCCTTGGAAACGCCGGCGATCTTCAGTGCGAAGCCCATGTTGTCAGCAACAGTCATGTGCGGGTACAACGCGTAGTTCTGGAAAACCATCGCGATGTCGCGGTCCTTCGGCGGAACATCGGTGACATCGCGGTCACCGATGAGGATGCGGCCGGCATTTACGTCTTCCAGCCCCGCAAGCATGCGGAGGGAAGTGGACTTGCCACAGCCGGAGGGTCCAACGAGGACCAGGAACTCGCCATCGGCGATTTCAATGTTGAGCTTGTCAACAGCGGGCTTCTCTGTGCCCGGGTACAGACGCGTAGCGTTATCAAAAGTAACTGTTGCCACAGTTATCAATCCCTTCACCGGCAGGTACGTGCCGGACGATCCGTAGTGAATGGTTCATGTAATTCAGTTATATGCTCCCCGTTTTCCGCTAAAGGAAGCCGGGGAGCATCGAATGATGCCGCACGGTTATGTGCGCCACATCACCTTGAAGAGTATGTCAGAAAAAGTGAATTCGGTCATAAGTG
This sequence comes from Arthrobacter sp. Z5-13, assembly GCF_056499105.1. NCBI lineage: Bacteria > Bacillati > Actinomycetota > Actinomycetes > Micrococcales > Micrococcaceae > Arthrobacter > Arthrobacter sp. Z5-13. The sequence goes on along the minus strand of NZ_CP096460.1, from coordinate 3,680,301 downwards.
TTACGAATGTCACTTGTGATTGCCCGCACCCGGCGCTTTCCGTCTCTTCCGCTTAGGCACTTTCCGCAGCATCACCGAGGCCCAGGAAGCGGGTCCTCTCCCGAAGGAGGGCCTCAAGGAATTCGCCTACCTGAGCAGGGGCCTCCACCCGAAACTCGGCCTGGGTAAAGTCGAAACCGACTTTGAGGCCCAGGTCGCCGGGGACAAGCCGCCCTAAGGCGTCTTCGTCCGTGACGTCGTCCCCTGCAAAGACCACAGCGGTAGCCCCCGAGGACCGCCGCAGGAATTCCATTCCTTCTCCCTTGGAGGCATGAACCACTGAAGATTCAAGAACCCGCTTGCCGTTTTTCAGGTAGACACCGTCCCGGTCCTGAAGGGCGGCCCGGGCTGCGGCGACGGCGTCCTCGGCAACGTCGTCGGAAGCGAGCCTTGTGTGGAGGACTACTCCTGCCGGTTTGTCTTCGAGCAGCGTGCCCGGAGCGACGTCGACGATCTCTTCCATGATTCTCCGGACATCCGCGAGGAGATCGCGTTGCGCGGTATCGAGGGTCAGTTGAGCCGAGTTCGGTCCCAGCCATGCCTCTGCCCCGTGGCTGCCGACCAAGAGGGTTTCAGGTGGGGGTGATGCCACGGCCTGGAGGCTATCCAGGGCCCTGCCCGAGATCAGCGCAGTACTGGTCCTGGGGAGTGCAGCCAGTGCCGCGAAGGCGTCCGCGGACCGGGGAAGGGCGCGCGCGTCGTCGGCGTGATCCACCAAAGGTGCCATGACGCCGTCGAAATCCATGGCTATCAGGAGGTGTTCAGTGCAGGCCACCCGGCGAATGGCCTCCAGGAGTTCAGGGGGCAGGGTGAGCTGTGCCTTGCCTGCGGCCGGGGAGTCACTGGAGTCGGGCTGAATGGGATCAGGAGTCATCGCGGATCACTTTCTCGTTGAGCGCGTGCAGGAAGTCCGCAGACCAATGGTCGACGTCGTGGTCCAGGATCTGACGGCGCATGGAGCGCATCCGCCTGGCGGCTTCCTTGTCTGTCATATTCACGGCCCGCATGATGGTGTCTTTGAGCCCGTCAATATCGTGCGGGTTCATCAGGAGGGCCTGCTTCAGTTGGTCGGCCGCGCCGGCAAACTCACTCAGCACCAGGGCGCCGTCATTGTTGGTGCGTGCCGTGACGTATTCCTTGGCCACCAGGTTCATGCCGTCACGCAGTGCCGTCACAAGCATCACGTCGGCGGCCAGGTAGAGCGCCACCATCTCTTCTACCGGGTAGCTGTGGTGAAGGTAGCGGACCGCCGTGTTCTGGATGGTGTCGTAGGTACCGTTGATGTGGCCCACCGTGCCTTCGACTTCCTCCCTCAGCAGGCGGTAATGCTCAACCCGTTCACGGCTGGGGCTTGCCACCTGGATAAGAGTGGCATCTTCCACCTTCACCTTGCCCTCGTTCAGCAATTCCTCGTAGGCCTTCAGCCGGTGCCGGATCCCCTTGGTGTAGTCCAGGCGGTCGACGCCGAGCATGATGACCTTCGGATTGCCCAGGTCCCGGCGGATCTGCTTGGCACGTTCGATGATCTCCGGCTTGGCTGCCAGTTCACCGATGTGCTTCACGTCGATGGAGATGGGGAAGGCCTGGGCGCGGGCGATGTGGGTGATTTCGCCGTCGCCACCCTTCACATGGACTTGCTGCTGCTTAACGCTCGCGCCGAGGAACCGGCGTGCGGACCGCATGAAGTTTCCGGCGTCACTGTTTCTCTGAAAGCCCACCAGATCCGCACCAAGCAGGCCGTCGATGATCGCACGGCGCCAAGGCAACTGGGCGAAGATCTCCGGTGGGGGAAAGGGAATGTGATTGAAAAAGCCGATCCGGAGGTCGGGCCTGGCCTCCCGGAGCAGGCGCGGTACCAGTTGAAGCTGGTAGTCCTGGACCCATATTGTGGCGCCGTGTCCGGCATGGCGCACGACGGCGTCGGCGAACCGGCGGTTGACCCTGCGGTACGAGTCCCACCAGGTCCGGTGGAACTCCGGCGGGGCAATAACGTCATGGTAGAGCGGCCACAGCGTCGCATTCGAGAAGCCTTCGTAATACAACTCGACGTCTTCCTCGCTGAGCTGGACGGGAATCAGGTCCATGTTGTCGTGGCTGAACGGCTTGACGGTTTCATCAGGAGCCCCGTGCCATCCCACCCAGGCACCTTCGGTCTTGGTCATCATCGGCGCCAATGCCGTGACAAGTCCGCCGGGCGAGCGCCGCCAGCCGTCGCCGTCTTCCTTGGGGCAGCGGTCCACCGGAAGGCGGTTGGACACCACCATAAAATCGTATTGAGCTGAAGATGCGTGGCCTTTTCCGGACGGCGCCCCACCTGCCTGTACATCGTTTGTCCCGCGTGCAGGTCTGTGCATTGGTGCTCCCTGGGGTTGTTGTGGCTCAAATCCACACTACTTGCACGGAATCTTAGGAGCTATTCGTCCGTTGGGAACGTGGACGGGAAAGTTGAAAGTGCAAGCTCCCAGCTTTCTCGCCTAAAATAATGAAGTTGCTACCGGGTGGTCCCCGGACCCGATCGACACGAGGAACTTAATGAGCCCCGCAAACGAACTCCGGAAGTCCAAGGCAGAGCGCACTGCTGAGGCGCGCGAGCATGCCCGCAAGATCCGTGAGGCACAGGTAGCGAAAGACAAACGCAAGCGCCTTCTGGTCGGCTGGGGCATCGTGGTTGCCGTTGTGGCCATTCTGGCTGCAATCGCCCTGGTGGTCACGACCTCGATGAGGGACAACGCCCCCGTCGCGGACAACGGACCAACCCCTGCCAACGCAAACGTGCATGGCGGTGTCACCTTGCTGGCCAATTCAGAGGTTGCCAAGTCAGATCCCGCAACCGTGAACATTGCAGACATCCCCGCCGCTCCGGCTACCCCGCCGACGGAAATCAAGGCTCCGGGAGCTGACGCAGAAGCAGGCAAGCCCGTGAAGGTTGTGGTCTACATCGACTTCATCTGCCCGGTGTGCAAGAGGTTTGAGGACACCTACGGTGCTGACCTCACCAAGCTCCGGAACGAAGGCAAGATCACCTTGGAGTACCGTCCCCTGGGCTTCCTGGACAGCAAGTCGCAAACCAACTACTCCTCACGGGCAGCCAATGCCGCCGCCTGTGTAGTGAACGAGTCCCCCGAGAAATACGCTGACTTCCTGAATACGCTCTTCGAAAAGCAACCTAAGGAAGGTGGCTCGGGCCTCTCCGACAACGAGTTGAAGGGCCTTGCCACGGAGGTGGGGGCAAAGAACATCGACAGCTGCGTTGACAACAAAGTGTTCCGTCCTTATGTGAAGTACGCGACTCAGGCCGCCGCAGCAGCAGGCGTCTCCGGAACTCCGACCGCATTTGTTGATGGAAAGCAGTGGGGCAAGGGCGACAACGCAAATGTCGACCTCATCCCGTTCGTCCAGACAGCGATTGACGCCAAGGGCTAACCCGAGGGATTCGTCTCCTGGGTAGTCGCCGGGCAGAGGCCCAGCTTCGGAAGATTCCGGAGCTGGGCCTTTCGTTTGAAAACCCTCTTTTGAAAACCCTCGTCTGAACCCGGGTTCATGAGCCCTTGGCGGCTCCGTTTTTACCTGCAGCCCGTCCGTGGGATAACCTTGTCTAGCGCCGAATTGACGGACTGTTTCTGACGGGCAGTCGCCTATGCCGGCGCAACGCCTCCTTAGCTCAGTTGGCCAGAGCACCGCTCTTGTAAAGCGGGGGTCGTCGGTTCGAATCCGACAGGGGGCTCAGATTCCTACTCGGCGTCGATCAGCTCAAGCAACTCTTTAGCGGCCTTGGCGATGTCATCCCGGTGGTACGGTGCGGCGCGGCTCTCGAGCGAAATGATCGCGCCTGTTCAACTTAACGGCCAGTGAACATGTAACCCCTTGGAGACCGTGCGGAAACGTCCCCACAATAATTCGGGCCTAGTTTGTCAGCATGACCAACTCGACATTGCCGCGGATGCGTTCATGGCTGCGGTCCTGGATGGAGCGGAAGGCGAAGCTGGCACTGACAGGGCCCTTGATGGAAGGCAGGTCTGAGCTGGCTGATGTCACCCGCTGGGCATGGTTGCCGGCGCTTAGCGGTGTATCGGTGGCTGGAGACCATGCGAGGAAAGCCCATGAAGCAGCAGTCAGAGCTCCAGAGGAGTCCGTCTGATTGGTGCGGCGCCACCCTGATCAGGCGCCCCGGCGCTGCGACTCTAACTGTCTTCTGCCGACGTAATTTGTTGGGTTGAACACACTATTCTTCAACTCACGTGATAATGGCCTAAACTGCTTCACTGAGGTGCCTGAAATGGCGCTGCGCAGCAACGAAAGTGAACCCCGCTATGGCTACCGATTACGACGCCCCACGCAACAAGACAGAAGAAGAATCTCCCGCCGAATCGCTGGAGGCCCTTCAGGCATCACGTGGCGGCGGAGCACAGACCGCTGTGATCGATGTCGACGAGAACGATACCGCTGAGGGCATCGACCTTCCGGGTGCTGATCTCTCCGGCGAAGAACTGATGGTCATTGTTGTTCCAGAGCAGTCGGACGAATTCACCTGCTCGTCCTGCTTCCTGGTCCGTCACAGGTCCCAGGTTGCTCTTGAAAAGAACGGCATGAAGTACTGCCGCGACTGCGAAGGCTAGAAGCTCCGCAACAGCGGTCACGGACTGCACATTCCACGAACTAAACAGGAACAGCACAAGCGCCGGCCGTCCATCGAGGACGCCGGCGCTTCGTCGTCGTTATTCGAGGTAACGAAAACGGTCATAGAGTGCAGGCATGGAAGGGCCACAGGGCCCTAAATTGCCCGGTTCATCACAGGCTTGTGACCAGGAAAACCCGTGGTTAACGGTTCGGCGCCGAAGCGGATACATCCCTCTGCCGGCGGGCATTCCGCTCCTACGCTTGAGGTATCCAATTCACTCGAGGGGGTGGCCCAAATGAAGAAAATTCACGCGTGGCTCGTTGCCATTCTCATGGCAGCTGGGCTAGGCCTTTTGGCACCGGGGCCTGCCTCGGCTGCCGCTTACTGTGGGCAGATGTGGGGATCGTTGGCCGAAACCAGCGACGCCGCAAGCACCGCATCTGTCACTAACGTCCGTACCGGGCAGCACTACTGCTTCGACCGCTTGGTTGTTGACCTCAACGGCCCTGCCGCCGGCTATCACGTTAGCTATGTCACGGCTATAACCCAGGACGGCTCCGGCTTCACGATTCCCACCTATGGCGCCGCGAAGATTCAGGCGGTTGTGAGGGCTCCGGATCATGACCGTAACGGGAACCTGACCTACAACCCGGCAGCCAAAGCCGAGCTATCCAACGTCTCTGGCTACCAGACCTTCCGGCAGGTCGTGTACGCCGGAAGCTTTGAAGGCTCCACGAGCATCGGCCTGGGTGTGCGTGCACGACTTCCGTTCCGGGTCTTCACCCTGGACGGTCCGGGAACCGGCTCACGCCTTGTCATCGACGTCGCACATTTCTGGTGATCCCATAAGGCGACTGCAAGCTAACTGACAACAACGAGCCCTGGCGGGCATTTCCGCCAGGGCTCGTTGTTGAGTGTTGCTGGTGAACGTCCTACTCAGGAATGAGCCCTACTCGGGAATAATCAGGGCAGGAGTGTCCCGGCGTATGGTTTCGCCTTTGAAGAACCCGGGACGCAACTTAGCCATGATGACCATGAACACAGCGCCCATGGCCAGGATGCCTATGCCAAGGACAAAGACGAGTCCGACGCCGAAGACCTCGGATCCGCTGCCGAATTCAGGTGCCCAGCTGTCCACGGCGGTCTGGAAGAACACCACGAACAGTCCGACTCCTCCAACAAGCGGGCAGACCAGGCGGAGCAGAAAGTTGCGGGTACTGCTGAAGACACTCTGACGGAAGTACCAGGCGCAGGCAATCGCGGTCAGGCCGTAGTAGAAGCAGATCATCAGGCCAAGGGCCAGGATGGTGTCATTGAGGACGTTTTCGCTGATCACATGCATCACTGCATAGAAACCCGCAGACAGAACACCTGCTGCAAAGATGGCGAAACCCGGCGTTGCGAACTTGGTCATCCGGCGGAAAGGCTTGGGCAAGGCGCCATAGTGCGCCATGGCCAGCAGGCTGCGTGAGGGCGAGGTGAACGTGGACTGCAGCGATGCGGCGGAGCTGGACAGGACCGCAAGGGACATCAGGATGGCCAGCGGTCCCATGATGGGTGAAGCCAGTGCCGTGAAGATGTTTGCATGGTTTTCCTCATTGTTCAGGCCCAGCCCGTCGGCGCCTACGCCGGCGAACATCATGGTGGCGATGGTCACCATGAGGTAGATGCCCAGGACGACGACTGCGGTCAGGGTGCCGGCGACGCCCGCCGTTTTTTTGCCGTTGGTGGTCTCTTCATTCACGGTGAGGCACACATCCCAGCCCCAATAAACGAAAATAGACAGCGAGATCCCGGCCGCTATCTGGCCGAAAGTCTCGATTTTGGTGACGTCGAACCACTCCCAGCTGAAGGGGATGGATGTCTCTGAGGCGGACCAGTTAGCGAACGCCATGGCTACAAACAGTCCAAGGACCAGCAACTGGAATCCGACCAGCCCGTACTGGACGATCTTCGTGGTGTGAAGCCCCCGGTAGCTGACCCAGACGGCGAGGGCCACAAAGACGAAGCACGTGATCACGTTCAGCGGCTTGTTTGCTGCCAGGTCAGCCAGCTCGGCATTGCCGGTCAGCTGCGAGAGGAACAGGTAGAAGAAGTCCACGGCAACGCCTGCCAGGTTGGAAAGCACAATAATGTTGGCGGCCAGCAGTCCCCAGCCTCCCATCCAGCCCACCCACGGGCCGAAAGCTTTGGTCACCCAGGTGAAGGTGGTCCCGCTATCCGGGGAATCGGCGTTGAGTTCCCGGTAGGCGAGCGACACCAGGATCATCGGAATGAAGCCGATGAGGAAAATTACGGGGAGCTGCAGCCCCACTTCACTGATCGTGGGGCCCAAGGCGCTCGTAAGTGTGTAGGCCGGGGCGATGGTGGAGATGCCCAGCACCACCACCGCGAGGAGGCCAAGCTGGCCACCTTTCAGGCCTTTGCTGGAGATACCGTGAGCGGAGGAAGGGCCGCCGGTAGCGGGATCCTCATGGCGCTGAACTGTCTGACTCATGAGAGCCCTTTCTGGAAGGCAGCAGGCTGCTGTTGGGTAATGCAGTGGATGCCGCCGCCGCGGGCAAAAAGCTCACGGGCGTCAACGCTGACCAGGCGGCGTCCCGGGTATGCGTCTGCGAGGATGCGCAGTGCTTTCTCATCCATGGCATCCTCGAAGCTGCATGCGATGACTCCGCCATTGACCACCAGGTGGTTGATGTAGGAGTAGTCCACAAATCCCTCGTCGTCTGTAAGGACAGAAGGGGCCGGGACCTGGGTGATTTCCCATTCCCGTCCCGCAGAATCCCGGGTGCTGTGCAAGAACTCGATAATTTCCTGCGATACCTCGAAATCGGGGTGTTCGGGATTCTGCTGGGAGTGGACCAGAAGCTTCCCGGGAGAGGGAATGGCAGCGACAATGTCCACATGGCCGCGCGTTCCGAAGCGTTGGGAGTCCCTTGTCAGGCCACGCGGAAGCCAGATGGTGTGCGTAGCGCCGATGGTTCTGGCAAGTTCAGCTTCCACCTCCGCTTTGCCCCATCCGGGGTTGCGGGCCGGATCCAGCTGAACGGTCTCGGTGACCAGCACAGTGCCTTGCCCGTCGACCTGGATTCCGCCGCCTTCGTTGACCAGGCGTGAGACCACATGTTCGGCACCTGACCTTCCGGCGACTTCACCGCCTATCAAGGCGTCCTTGTCCCAGCTTGCCCACTCCTGTGCGCCCCAGCCGTTGAAAACCCAGTCCACAGCGCCAAGGCGGCCATGGTTGTCGAGGACGAATGTCGGGCCAATATCACGCATCCAGGCGTCGTTGAGATCTGCGGTAAGCACCTCGATGGCCGGATCCAGGTACTGACCGGCGATGCCGACGTCGGAGGGGCTAACCACTATGGTGACGGGCTCAAATGCGACGGCGGCGTTAGCCACTGCCGCCCAGGTTTTACGTGCGGAGTGGGCGGCCTCGGGGCCGTCGCCAAGCGTATAGCCGCCGGTGGGAAAGGCCACCCAAATCCGCTCTTGCTCCTCAGTCTCGGCGGGCATGCGCCAGGACGTCATGCCGTCACCTCCAAGGGGACGGGGGCGTGATCGCCGAACGGAGCCGACGGATCGATGGCTTGTGTCAACCGGCCGTAAGTGTCAGGCCGGCGGGTGGTAAGGAAGGGAAAGAGGGTGAGCCAGTCCCGGCGTTGGTCAAGGTCCAGGTCCGCTACCAGGACGGCGGATTCATCCCGGGGCGCCTGAACCAGAACCCTGCCGTAGGGATCCGAGATGAACGATGAACCATAAAAGTTCAGGCTTCCTTCCTGACCCCAGCGGTTTGGAACAACCATGAACAATCCGTTGGCAATTCCGTTGCCGACGATCACTTGCTGCCACAACGGCTGGGTGTCGAAGTCCGGGAAGAGCGGTTCGGAACCGATTGCCGTCGGGTAGACCAGCAACTCGGCTCCGCCCAGGGAATAGAGCCGGGCGAGTTCCGGGAACCACTCATCCCAGCACGTAGGCATACCCAGCCTTGCGCCACCGAGTTGGGCAGGGGAGTGGACCTGGTAGGCGTCTTCTGCAGCCGGGCCGTGGCGGAAGAACTTGTCTTCGTAGTACCCGGCCGTCACGGGAATGTGCAGCTTATGGGTTCGTGCCAGCAGTTCTCCTTCAGGAGAAACCAGGATCGAGGTGTTCAGGCCGAGGCCATCGTCGGAGCCCTCAGGATCATCTGCTTGCTGGTAGAGCGAGGCATGGACGCAGACTCCGTGTCGCTGCGCGGACTCAGCGGCAAAGCGGAAGGTGGGGCCGGTCAGGAGGTCTTCGGCTCCGTCGGAGGGCCGTGCGCGTTTCTGATGCGGGCGGGTCTGATCGTTTTCGGGAAGAACATCTGCGGGGTAGCGGGAAAGAGTAAGTTCAGAAAGGAAGACAACAGCGGCTCCCAGATTTGCAGCGCGTTCGATGCCCTCATCAAGTTCCGCCCGAAGAGTGGACGGGGTTGAGTGCCAGCGGTGCTGGACTACGCCGACCCTCAGTAGGGGACGGGTGGAAGGCGTCATCCGTGCGGGTGAAGCCAAGGGCGCGAGGCAGGTTATTTCGATCATGGTGGTGATTTCTCCAGTGAGACGGTCGTCACTAAATGAATGACGTTCATTTAGTATCCCCAAGCATTGCGAAGAGGGCAAGGGAAAAATGAACAAAATTCATTTGATTTAAGCCGCAGGCGAGATTTGCTGGCCCCGGCGCTGCTGCTGAGATAGCTTCGAAGGACCGGAACATAGGTTGAAAAGCATTCAGGAGGAGCAAATGAAAGCGTCACCCACCCTGACCAACAACATGCAGGCCGTACTTGCGGACCTCATCGAACTGCACATCCAGGGAAAGCAGGCCCACTGGAACATCGTGGGTACCAACTTCAGGGATCTTCACCTTCAACTGGATGAAATCGTGGATGCAGCGCGCTTGTTTGCGGACGACGTGGCTGAGCGCATGCGGGCACTCCATGCTCTGCCGGACGGACGCAGCGCAACGGTGTCCGACTCCACGAGCCTGGCTCAGTTCCCGGAAGGCCTGATCAGCACCAAGGACGCCATTGACCGGATCGTTGCAGCCCTTGAGGCCGCCGTCGGCACCATGCGCAAAGTCCATGACGAGGTGGATGAAGAAGACCCGACCACGGCGGATTTGCTCCACACGTTCATCGAGAAGCTGGAGCAGTTCGCTTGGATGGTTGGGGCCGAGAACATGAAGGCGACCGCGAGCGTGACCCGACCAGATTCGAAATAGTCAGGTTCAAACTCCGCCTTTCGCAGTAGATCAGAGAGAGCGCGGCGCTTGTGCCGCGATCATGGCGTCCGACGCCGGGACTTTCCCGGCGTCGGACGCTTTTGTTTTGTGGTGCTAAAAGATCTCTTGACATCCTGAGCGTTCCGTCAATACTTAAGTATGTGCTTAACAATCCGCAAGGTGACGAGTCGGGGAGAGCTCAGCTCGACTCTGTTTTCCAGGCCCTCACGGACCCAACCAGGCGGGCCATTATCGTCCGGCTCTGCAACGGCCCGGCTTCGGTTTCGGACCTGGCAGGCCCGTTTGCCATGAGCCTGCCCGCCATTGTGCAGCACCTTCAGGTCCTGGAGAACTGCGGGCTCATCCGTACCGAAAAAATCGGCAGGGTCCGCAGCTGCAGCATCGTCCCCTCCACTCTCCGCTTTGCGGAGAACTGGCTCGCTGCCCGCCGGACACCTGCCGAGCGCCGCCTTGACCGGCTCGAAGCTTTCCTTGAATCAGATGATCCAGCCAAACTGCACCAACACGACACTTAGGAGAAACCGATGAATACCCCTATTACCCACGCAAGCTTCACGCTCGAGCGCAAACTCAACGCGCCGCCGTCGCGCGTTTTTCATGCATTCTCCGACTATTCCAGTAAGAAGAAGTGGTTCGGCGGGCCGCCGGAGTGGACCCAGGGGGAATCCAGCCTGGACTTCCGTGAGGGCGGGCGTGAGACCGATGTCGGCGGACCGGAAGGCGGGTTTGTCTCCACCATGTACGCGACCTACCACGACATCGTTCAGGACGAGAGGATCGTCTACAGCTACGAAATGCTTCTGGACGGCCAGAGAATGTCCGTATCACTCAGCAGTCTGGAGTTCGAGCCGGACGGGGACGGCACCAAGCTGACCTTAACGGAACAGGGGGTTTATTTTACGAGCGAAGATGATGTCAAAGGCCGCATAGAGGGTACGGAAGGACTCCTTGATGCTCTAAAGGCCTATGTGGAAAGCGAGTGATGTGTCCCGGCAAAACACACATTTGCCCCACGGCCCGGGACATAGGACAATGGCCTCTGTGACTGTTGTCACCGCAAACTAAATAAATGCCTTTGATCTGCGGCGGGAGAGTCCTGCAAGTAGGTACAAGCAGGCGCCGTAGGAGCAAACCCTCCCCAGGAATCTCTCAGGCCCACGTACCGCCGCGGCAAGGCAACTCTGGAAAGCAGCAAGTTTGTCCGCTCCAGCACCGGGATCATAACCGGGGTTTCTGCAGGACAAACTGTGCTCACCGACGGTGCAAGCGGAGCCATGCGAGAGCACGGTTGCGCGGAAACTCTCAGGTCCAATACAGAGCGGGGAGGAACCCAGTCAATGTGGCGTACCCTGCGCCGCCTTAGTTTTGGAGTTCCTTGTGACTGTTAAATCAGCCTCCACGTCCTTTGTTGACCGGCACGTCGGCGCCCGCCATGAGTCTGACGTTGACGCCATGCTCAAGGCTGTCGGCTACGACACCGTTGATGCGCTGGTGGACACTGCGGTCCCGAAAGATATCCGGCAGGATTCCCCGCTGGCACTTTCTCCCGCACTGAGCGAGGTTGAAACCCTGGCCGAGCTGCGCAAGCTGGCTGCGAAGAACAAAACAGCCGTCCAGATGATCGGCCAGGGTTACTACGACACCCTCACTCCGCCGGTCATCCGCCGGAACATCCTCGAGGCTCCGGCCTGGTACACGGCCTACACCCCGTACCAGCCGGAGATTTCCCAGGGCCGCCTCGAGGCTCTGTTGAACTTCCAGACCATGGTCCAGGACCTGGTGGGCCTGCCCATTGCCAACGCTTCGCTCCTGGACGAAGCCACCGCTGTAGCCGAGGCTGTGCTGATGATGCGCCGGGCCAACAAGAACAAGGCTGCAGTTGACGGCAAGACGGTCCTTGACGCTGACTGCCTGCCGCAGACCATAGCCATCGTCAAAGGCCGGGCAGAGGCCCTGGGGTTCGAGGTGGAGGTGGCGGACCTTTCCAAAGGACTGCCCGACGGCGTCATCAACGGCGTGGTCCTCCAGCAGCCGGGCGTATCCGGCCGGGTTTTCGACCACTCTTCAGTTATTGCCGACGCCAAGGAGCGGGGCGCCCTCGTGACCGTTGCCGCCGACCTGCTGGCACTGACCCTCATCACCCCTCCGGGTGAACAGGGTGCAGACATTGCAGTCGGTTCGGCCCAGCGCTTCGGTGTGCCGCTGTTCTACGGCGGGCCCCACGCTGCCTACATGGCCGTGCAGAAGGGCCTCGAGCGGTCCATGCCCGGCCGCCTGGTGGGAGTCTCCAAGGACTCCGCGGGCACCCCGGCCTACCGTCTGGCCCTGCAGACCCGTGAGCAGCACATCCGCCGTGAGAAGGCTACGTCCAACATCTGCACGGCCCAGGCCCTGCTGGCAATCGTTGCGTCCATGTACGCCGTCTACCATGGCCCGGACGGGCTGAAAGCGATCGCGGAGACCACCCACGGGCACGCGAGGTCGCTGGCCGCGTCCCTGAAGGCCGGCGGCCTGGACGTTCTGCACACCAGCTTCTTTGACACGATCACTGTTTCGGTTCCGGGCAAGGCTGCGGAGATCCTTGCCGCTGCGGAAGCCAGGGGGATCAACCTCCGCGCCATCAATGCTGACACGCTCGGGATTTCTGCGGATGAAGCGACGACGGCGGACATCGTCGCCGCTGTTTGTGCCGCTTTCGGTGTCGCGGTAGCAGAGGCAGGCGCCGGGTGGGACAGTTCCTTCGGGCTGGATCCGGCCGTCGAGCGTACGTCCGACTACCTGCAGCATCCTGTGTTCAGCACCCACCGTTCCGAGACCCAGTTGCTGCGGTACGTCCGCAAACTTTCAGACCGCGACCTTGCACTGGACCGCACCATGATCCCACTGGGTTCCTGCACCATGAAGCTGAACGCGACTGCCGAAATGGAAGCTATTTCCTGGCCGGAATTCGCCTCCATCCATCCGTTCGCACCCGATTCCCAGACGGAGGGCTGGCGGGAACTCATCGCTGACCTCGAGGCCGAACTGACGGAGATTACTGGCTACGACCAGGTGTCCATCCAGCCAAACGCCGGTTCCCAGGGGGAGCTTGCCGGTCTGCTGGCCATCCGCGGCTACCACCGCTCCCGCGGCGATTCCCAGCGCAACGTCTGCCTCATCCCCGCTTCCGCCCACGGCACCAACGCTGCCTCCGCGGTCCTGGCCGGAATGAAGGTGGTGGTGGTTGCCACCGCCCCCGACGGCACCATTGACCACGCTGATCTGCAGGCGAAGATAGACGCCCACAAGGACGCGCTCTCCGCCATCATGATCACCTACCCCTCCACGCACGGGGTGTACGACGCCGACGTCCGCGAGGTATGCGATGCCATCCACGCAGCCGGCGGACAGGTCTACATCGACGGCGCCAACCTGAACGCCCTCGTAGGGCTTGCCCAGCCCGGGAAGTTTGGCGGCGACGTCTCCCATCTCAACCTCCACAAGACGTTCTGCATCCCGCACGGCGGCGGCGGACCCGGCGTCGGACCCGTTGCAGCGAAGGCACACCTGGCTCCGTTTATGCCCGGGAACGCTGCCACCTGGACCGAAGGCAACGACGTTCCCATTTCGGCCTCGCGCTTTGGCTCCGCGGGTGTGCTGCCCATCTCCTGGGCCTATGTGAAGCTCATGGGCGGCCAGGGCCTGACCGAGGCCACGAAGTCTGCCCTGCTGGCGGCCAACTACATCGCGGCGAGGTTGAATGACTTCTTCCCGGTCCTCTACACCGGCGAAGGCGGGTTGGTGGCCCACGAGTGCATCCTTGACCTGCGCGAGCTCACGGCCAGGACAGGTGTCACGGCAGAGGATGTTGCCAAGCGCCTGATCGATTACGGTTTCCACGCCCCGACGCTGGCTTTCCCCGTAGCAGGAACTTTGATGGTGGAACCCACCGAGTCCGAGGACCTCGGAGAGATGGACCGCTTCATCGAGGCCATGATCTCCATTCGGGCCGAAATCGACCAGGTGGCACACGGCGACTTCTCCGTGGCTGACAGCCCGCTCCGGAACGCGCCCCACACCGCAGCTGCCGCGATCAGCAGTGACTGGGACCGCGGGTACCCGCGCGAACAGGCTGTATTCCCGGTGCACTCACTGAAGCAGGACAAGTACTTCCCGCCCGTGGGCCGAATTGACGGTGCTTTGGGGGACCGGAATCTGATCTGCTCGTGCCCGCCCCTCGAGGCCTTCGAGGACCACTCCGCCGACGCTGCCAACTGAGGACTGTAATCATGACTGAGAACTACACTGCCCTGTACGAGGAGCACAAAAAGCTCGGCGCCTCCTTCACCGATTTTGGCGGTTGGCAGATGCCGCTCAAGTACAGCTCCGAGCTGGCGGAGCACCACGCCGTCAGGAAATCGGCCGGTATCTTCGATCTCTCCCACATGGGCGAGGTCTGGGTCACCGGACCTGACGCTGCGGCCTTCCTGGACTATGCCCTGGTGGGAAAGATCTCCGCCATGAGCCTAGGAAAGGCCAAGTACTCCCTCATCTGCAACGAGGACGGCGGCATCATCGACGACCTCATCACGTACCGCCGGGGCGACACCAGGTTCCTGGTGGTTCCGAATGCAGGCAACGCCAGGGCAGTGGCCGAGGAGTTGGCGCTGCGAGCTGCGGGTTTCGACGTCGACGTGGAGGATGTGTCCGCCGCTACTTCCCTCGTCGCCGTACAAGGACCGAAGGCCGAGGAAATTCTCCTCCGCCTGGTTCCCGCGGCCCAGCACGAACTGGTCACGGGGCTGAAGTACTACGCGGCCGTCGAGGTCCCCGTCCTCGTGGGCGGAAGCAGCCAGCAGCTCCTGCTGGCCCGTACCGGCTACACCGGTGAGGACGGCTTCGAGATTTTCATCGATAACGACGACGCCGCTGCCCTCTGGCAATCCATCGTCGCCATTGCTGACGAAGGGGAGCTCACGCCGGCAGGTCTGGCCTCCCGTGACTCCCTCCGCCTCGAGGCAGGCATGCCGCTCTACGGAAACGAGCTCTCGATCGACGGCGACCCGTTCGCTGCCGGCCTGGGCGGAGTGGTTGCCCTCTCGAAGGAGGGGGACTTTGTTGGCAAAGCTGCCCTGGCCGCCAAGAAGGAAGCCGGTGCCGGCAGCACCACAGGCCGCAAGCTGGTGGGACTAAAAGGACTGGGGCGCCGTGCCGGACGGGGACACTACCCAGTGCTCAAGAACGGCATCGTCGTTGGCGAAGTCACCTCGGGACAGCCCAGCCCTTCGCTCGGCTACCCGGTAGCGATGGCCTACGTCGACGTCGAACACAGCGAAATCGGCACTGCCCTGGACATCGACCTCCGGGGAAAGACGGAGCCGTTCGAAGTTGTCGCACTGCCTTTCTACAAGCGCGCAAAGTAGACCTGCGAAACCCTCCTGTCCCCGATTCCGGGGCCGACGGGCCCCGGTTTACTGCCGCTGTACGGAACCACCAGAACTCAAACGTAAGGAAAAAACATGGCAAAGGTTGCCCCTGAATTGCAGTACTCCGAAGAGCACGAGTGGGTGGCCCGCGAAGGCGGGAACCTGGTCTCCATCGGGATCTCCGCCGTGGCCACCGATGCCCTCGGCGATATCGTTTATGTTGACCTCCCCGAGCTCGGATCGATGGTGACGGCGGGGGAGACATGCGGCGAGGTGGAATCCACCAAGTCCGTCTCGGACCTGTACGCCCCCGTGACGGGCGAGGTCACCGAGGTGAACCCCGCCGTCGTCGATGACCCCGCGCTGATTAACAACGATCCGTACGGTGCCGGCTGGCTGTTCAAGGTGGCATCGGAGTCCGAAGGCCCGCTGCTCTCTGCGCAGGACTACGCTTCCAAGAACGGTGGCGAACTGTGAACGCCCCGGCCTTAGGCACCGCTCACGCTTCGTTCGAGCAGGTGGTTTCGCCCAGCCTTGACGCACAGCTGTCGGAACTGGATCCGGAGATCGCGGCCAAGATCGACCACGAGCTCAGCCGTCAGCGCAACGGCCTGGAAATGATCGCGTCAGAGAACCACACCGCCGTCGCCGTCATGCAGGCCCAAGGTTCCGTCCTGACGAATAAGTACGCGGAGGGGTATCCGGGCAAGCGCTACTATGGCGGCTGCGAACATGTGGACGTTATCGAGCAGCTGGCCATCGACAGGGTCAAAGCACTCTTCGGTGCAGAGTATGCCAACGTGCAGCCGCACTCGGGCGCGCAGGCGAATGCTTCCGTTATGCACGCCCTGATCAGGCCCGGCGACACCATCATGGGCCTGAACCTCGCCCACGGCGGCCACCTGACTCATGGCATGCGGATCAACTTCTCCGGGCGCCTCTATAAAGTCATTCCGTACCAGGTCCGTGAAGAGGACCACCGGATCGATATGGCAGAGGTGGAGCGGCTGGCCAACGAGCACAAGCCGCAGCTGATTGTTGCCGGCTGGTCCGCTTATGCCCGCCAGCTCGACTTTGCCGAATTCCGCCGGATCGCCGACTCCGTTGGGGCGTACCTCATGGTGGACATGGCGCACTTTGCCGGCTTGGTCGCCGCAGGGCTGCACCCGTCACCGGTACCCCATGCGCACGTCACCACGTCAACGACGCACAAGACCCTCGCCGGTCCCCGTGGTGGAATCATCCTCACCAACGACGCCGACACGGCCAAAAAGATCAACTCGGCGGTGTTCCCTGGCCAGCAGGGAGGCCCCTTAGAGCATGTCATCGCCGGCAAGGCTGTGGCGTTCAAGATTGCGGCTTCGCCCGAATTCAAGGAACGCCAGGAGCGGGTCCTGGCCGGCGCCCGGATCCTCGCTGGACGCCTGGTCCAGCCGGACGTTACAGCAAAGGGCATAAACGTAATCTCCGGCGGCACCGATGTGCACCTGGTGCTCGTTGACCTGCGCAACTGCGAACTTGACGGCCAGCAGGCCGAGGACCGGCTCGCTGAAATCGACATCACAGTCAACCGCAACGCCGTGCCGTTCGACCCGCGTCCGCCCATGGTTACTTCCGGTCTGCGCATCGGCACGCCTGCCCTGGCCACCAGGGGCTTCGGGGAAGCCGCGTTCAAGGAAGTTGCAGACATCATTGCCGAAGCACTGATTGCCGACGCCGGGTCTGACCTCTCGGGATTGCGCTCGCGCGTAGAGGCGCTCGCCGAAGCCCACCCGCTCTATCCGGGCATCGCTGCGCTTAGCTGATGACTTCTGAGGCCCGTCGGGCCCGACCTCCTCTGCATGCTCGGTCGCGAAGACGCCCGCTGAGCGGACGTGACGCTCCCTTAGACGCATGCTGCCGGAGGCCGGGCCCGAAGGGGCCCATTGCTCACCTCACCGCTCACCGCCGCTAACTAGTTAGGAACCCCGATCATGGCTGTTGGAGTCTTTGACCTCTTTTCGATAGGCATAGGACCATCCAGTTCACACACTGTGGGTCCTATGCGGGCTGCTGCCGTTTTTGCGGAGGAGCTTAAAGCCACGGGCGTTCTTGACCGGGTGGCTGGACTGCGGGTGGATCTTTATGGTTCCCTTGCCGCAACGGGACACGGCCATGGCACCATGACCGCTATCCTCCTCGGCCTGGAGGGTTTCCACCCGGAACTGATCCTTCCCGACGAGGTGGAGCAACGATTGGCTGCCATCGCTGACACAGGCCAACTGCAGCTGGCTGGCTCACTGTCCTTGCCCTATGCGGTGAAGGACATCATCCTGCACCCGCTGACCATCTTGCCCAGGCACACCAATGGCCTGAAATTTGCGGTGTCCGACGCAGCAGGGGAGATTCTGCACAAGGCTACTTTCTTCTCCGTTGGTGGCGGCTTTATTGTCCGTGAGGGAGAAGAAGACACCGCTCAGCAGGAGCTCGAAGAGTCCAAGAAGGAACTGCCGTTTCCTTTCCGCACGGCAGCCGAACTCCTGCGTCACTGCCAGGCCAACGGCCTGTCCATCGGAGAGATCATGCTCGTCAATGAGCGGGCGTCCCGATCGGAAGAGGAAATCAGGGAGGGGCTGCTCCACATCTATTCGGTGATGGAGAGCTGTGTCGCCGTCAGTCTTAAACGCGAAGGCCTGCTGCCCGGCGGACTCAAGGTCCGCCGTCGTGCGCCGGACTGGCACGAACGGCTCATGAAAGAAGACAAGGACCGGGATCCCAAGTATTGGCAGGAATGGGTCAATCTGATCGCGCTCGCCGTGAACGAGGAAAATGCCTCGGGCGGCCGGGTGGTCACTGCGCCTACCAACGGCGCTGCCGGGATTATCCCCGCCGTCCTTTACTACGCATTGCATTTTGCGCCGGGGATGGAAGAGGCCAGCCAGTCTGATCGCGACGACGTCGTGGTCAGGTTCCTGCTGACGGCAGCCGCCGTCGGCGTACTTTATAAGGAGCAGGCGTCAATCTCCGGCGCCGAGGTCGGCTGCCAAGGGGAAGTTGGTTCGGCGTCGTCCATGGCGGCTGCAGGCCTGGCCGAAGTGATGGGCGGGTCTCCCGCCCAAGTGGAGAACGCCGCCGAAATTGCCATGGAACACAACCTGGGCCTCACCTGCGATCCGATTGGTGGACTGGTGCAGGTGCCTTGCATCGAACGCAATGCCATTGCCGCTGCCAAGGCCATCAACGCGGCCAAGATGGCGCTCTGGGGTGACGGATCACACCGGGTATCACTGGATGAAGTGATCGTCACCATGCGGGAAACTGGCAAGGACATGAGCTCCAAGTACAAGGAAACCGCCATGGGTGGCCTCGCTGTCAATGTGGTGGAGTGCTAGGCCAGCCTGCTCCTGCATGACTCAGTTGAGCAAGGGTTCAGTTATGGACGGCAGCCCACAGGTTAAGACTGGCAGCAAAGACCACCCAGGAAACATAGGGCAGTAACAGCAGTCCGGCCCACCGGCTAACAGGTCCTGATAGCAGAACCGTGATGGTCAGGGCCACCATAAGGGCAACAATGATGGCTAGGGCGAGCCAGAGGGCAAGGGACCCCAGAACGGGATACAACCCAAAAAAGACCGGCGTCCACAACATATTCAGCCCGAGCTGTACGCAGTAAGCCCACAGAGCCCCTTTGGCCCGCGGCGTCCGTTCACGCCACACCAGCCAGGCAGCGACGGCCATGGCCACGTAGAGCACTGTCCACACAGGACCGAAGACGGCATTAGGCGGACTCCATGGAGCCTTGTCCGCGTTGACATACCAGCCATTGACGTTTCCGATGGTGACGGCGGAGCCAAGGGCGGCCACCACGGCAGATGCTCCAAGGAATGCGGCAAGCCCCAGGAGTTGGGCGCCGACAGGCCGCACGGAACCCGTGCTGCGGATTGGCCCGGCGTTCCGGTCGGCCACAGACTGTTCAGCGCGTACATTCATGATTCAACCCTTGCCATGCTGGTCCGGAGAGTCAAGGAAGACACCCCACAGCTTGCCCACTCATAATGACCAACGTTCCGTCCAGCGGACCTGGTGTCCTCTTTGCGGCAGGGCGGGCCGATACACTTGAGGCTGCACGCCTGGGACTAGCCGCCAGACTGAACGCAACGATTGGACACCGCAGACTTGCGAGAATTTACTGCCCGCTTTGCCTCCGCCGAGGAGATTGCCAACTGGGACAACCATGTGACTGCAAATCCCAATGGTGGAAACCTGCTGCAGTCCGAAGCCTTCGCTGAAGTGAAGCAGCACTTCGGCTGGAAGCCCCTGCACCTCGTGTACGAGACCGCCGACTACACCAGCTATAACCTCGCGTTGGAAAAGTCCATTCCTCTGCTGGGCAAGATCTGGTACCTCATCAAGGGGCCGGATGTCGCTGACGTCGAAGACATTCCTGGTATCGCCGCAGCAAATGCTGATCTGATCAAGAGAGCGAAGCTGGGCGTCTTTGCCGTGAAGATCGAGCCCGACATCGTCCTGTCCGATCACGCGCGCCAAGTCATCGAGGGTGCAGGCCTGAGTAAGACCCACAACCTGCAGCCCAACGATTCCACTGCCTTGCTGGATATCTCACCTGAGCCGAACCAGTTGTTGCGGAACCTGCATTCCCGTGGACGGAATGCTGTGCGCCGCGCCATCCGTGAGGGTGTTGAAGTGCAGAACGTGGAACCCACTGAAGAGAACTTCAAGGCCATGTACTCGCTCATGACCACCACGGTCGAAGCCAAATCCCAGGTGCGGGTCCGTGAGTACGAGTACTACCGGCAATTCTGGACCAATTTCATCCACAGGGGTCAAGGCAGGCTGCTCTTCGTTTATGAGAACGGAGTTCCGTCCGTGGGTGCGTTTGTGGTCAATTATGGGCGCAAGGGAACGTACAAGGACGGCGGGTCGCTGCAGAAACGGAACCAGTATGGCGACTCGCACCTGGTGCAGTGGACTGCCATCAACCAGCTGAAGAACCTTGGGTGCACAGAATACGATTTCTGCGGCACTCCACCCAGCGACCAGCTCAAGGACACCTCGAATCCTTTCCATGGCCTGGGGCTGTTCAAGACCAGCTTCAGCAAGACGGTGACGGACTTTGTGGGCTGTTATGACCAGATCCTGAACCCGTTGAAATATAAGGCGTGGATGGTTGCCGGAGAGCGGGCCGCCCGCCAGCTGTACACGCGCCGCACCGGGCAGCAGTTCTATTAAGTCAGCGTCAACGCCAGGGATGGAGGCCGAATGACCAAGGAAACGGACGGCCGGCGGAAGCCGCACACAGACGGGCTGCCTAAAACTGAACCGCTCTCGCCATCACAGCTGCAGCAGAATGTCGCTGCCAAGCGCATGCTGCGCCGGCTCGTGCAGGGGGAGAATCCGCCCACGGCGCCCCTGAGTATTGTTGACCGGCTGGCGGGAAGCCCCTATGCCAACCCGATGATCCAGGTTGGCGGAGTGGATACCTCCGCCCGCAAGACAATCGACTTCGCCCTGCACCTGGCTGAATCGATGTTCCGGTACGGTGCCGGTGCACTCGAGGTGGAAACAAGCATCATTGCCGTTACGGCTGCCTTGGGACTGAAGAACATCGAGGTGGACATCACCAACCAGTCCGTGGCGATTAACTACGCGCCCAAGGACCAGACCCCCATTTCCCTGCTGCGCGTCGTCAGGTCCTGGACCAACAACTACGCGGGGCTCGCCCAGGTGCACCAGCTGGTGACGGACGTCGTTGCAGGCGGTGTGGGACGGGATGAAGCCGTCCGGCGTCTCGATGAGATCATCCACAGCTCCAAGCCGTATCCGCGCTGGATGGTGACAGTGGCCTTCGGGGTGTTCTCGGCCGTTTTCGTGGCAATCCTTGGTGGTGGAGTGGGCGCCTCTGGAGTTGCTTTTCTTTCCAACCTGCTCATCAGCCTGCTGGCCCGCCAGCTCAGCAAGCGGCGGGTACCGGACTTCTTCATCACAGCATCCTGCGCCTTTGTGGTGACGTTCATAGCCCTGTTGCTGTTGCAGTTCGGTGTCCCGATCGAGCCGGCCATCGTGGTGGTCGGTGGTATTTTGTTGCTGCTTCCCACTGGCCGGCTCGTCTCATCTGTCCAAGACGCCATTAACGGATTCCCGGTGACTGCCGCCGGGCGGTTCCTTTCCACAGTGCTGACCTTCGGTGCCTTGGTGGCGGGGATCGCCGTCGCGCTGGTAGTGGGGACCGTCACCGGAATGGAAGAAATCGGGGTAACAGATACATTCCCGCCGGCGTATGAGTGGTGGGCGCTGATTATTCTTACAGCCGTTGCGGTACTGGCTATCGGTATCACCGAACAAACGGCCTGGAAGCTCCTACTGCCTACCGCGGGGGTCGGCGTCGTCGGTTACCTGGTGCTGTGGGGGGCCACTTCGTTCGGCGTCGGCGATAGGTTTTCCCCGGCTCTGGCAGCGGTGGTCATAGGCCTGTTGGGGCGCGTGGTGGCGCTGAAAATGGGGGCTCCCCAGCTGGTGGTCGCTGTCCCTGCCGCCCTGATCCTGCTTCCCGGCTTGACCATATTCCGCTCCATGTACTTCCTGACCGTCGACGAATCGCAGATCCTCGAAGGGGCCGTCGGAATGCTCAACGCCGCGGCAATTGTCCTGGGCGTGGCTGCGGGAATCGTCCTGGGCGACACCCTGGCCAGACCTCTCACCCGTAATCTGGCCAGCAATGAGCGCAGGAGGGCGAGACGCCGCTAGTTGGCGCGCCCGTTCAGATTTTTCCGACGGGCAGCTGTTTCTCGGCCTGGAAGTCATCTTCCACTCTTCCCTTGGCCCAGTAGCCTGACAGGGAAACCTGGGAGCGCTCAAGGCCACGCTGGACGAAGAACACGTCACGCAGTGCCTTCATGTAGCCCCGCTCCCCGTGGGCGAACACGTGCACGCGCCCGTCCAGCCACTCGGAGTTCCGTACGGCATCGATCAGGAGTTCGCTGGAGCCGGCCGGAGTGCCGCGACGCAGGAGCCAGTTCAGCTCTACTCCTGCGGGCGCCGCCACTGCCTGGATGTCGGCCTCGCTGTCTACTTCGAGATAGGCCTTGCCGAGCGCCTCTGGCGGGAGGGATTCGATAGCAGCTGCAATGGCAGGCAAGGCAGCCTCATCGCCTGCGAAAAAGTGCCAATCGGCCGCGGGATCCGGGTTGTACCCGCCGCCAGGGCCGGTGAAGATGATGGTGTCACCGGGCAACGCTGCCGCGGCCCAGGGTCCTGCCAGGCCCTCGTCACCATGGACGACGAAATCAATGGCGAGTTCCTCGGCAGCTTCATCCACCCAACGGACGGTATAGGTCCGCGTGTATGGCCACTGCTCGCGCGGCATTGTGTCGCGGACGGTCCAGAGATCCAGCGGTTTGGGATAGACCACCCCCGGCTGAGGGAAGGCGATCTTCACATACCGGTCCACGAACGCGTTGTTGGTGTAGCTGGAGAACCCGTCACCGCCAACGATGATCCGCACCATGTGCGGTGAGAGCTCTTCCCGACGGAGGACTGTGAGGACAGTCTGAGGGCGTGAGTTGCGCGTTGCGGTGGTGGCAGCGGGAAGTGACGTCATGGCGGTAAGCCTAGGCTAAGTTAACGGCGTGACGCACATGGTTACTTTGGGTCCGGTTAGCACACTTAGTGCAGTTGTTGGTGTAATTGATGCCTGCACGTTTTCTGACCGGGGGACTATCTGCCATGCCATTACCAACGTTGAGCCTGCTCAAGTACAACAGGTTGCTGCAGGTGACAGGCTTTTCGGCCGTTGTGGCCGTTCTGGCAACCCTTGCCGCAGTCCATCCAGGTGTACGTTCTGCCGAGGTGGACCTGAACGATGGTGGCGTGTGGGTCACGAACAAGAGCCTCGCTATGACTGCGCGGCTGAATTATCCCTCCCGAACGCTGGACGCCGGTGTCACTCCTCCTGGAAACGGCTTCGACGTGGTCCAGCAGGCAGGGGATGTGTTCGTGGACGACGGGACTTCCCTTACCCCCCTTGACCCTGCTGCCGTAACTCTGCAAACACCATTGAAGCTACCGCTGGGTATAACAGCCGCGGTTGGCCATGGGGTCTATGTTCTCAGTGATGACTCCAGCGGCGAGGCCTGGGTAGCCACCGAGCAGAGCGTCGGGGCTTTCAGCCGGGAGTCACAAGAGCCTGCGGTCACAGGCGCGAAGGATCTCCGGGTACTGGTGGGCGCTGACGGGGCCGCCTACATCGCGGAGCCGTCGGCCGATCAGGTTACCCGGATTGAAGTCAAGGAGGACGGCACCGAGGGCGCGAAATCCAGCATCAGCTATGCGGATCTATCCGGGGCAAAGAATCTGGAGCTCACGACGGTGGGCTCCCAGCCTGTGTTGCTGGACACTGACGCCGGCAGGCTCTTTCTGCCTGGAGGCCAGGTAGCCGACCTCCCGAACGGGAAGGGGGCCAGGTTGCAACAGCCAGGCACGGCAAGCGACTCTGTTGCCGTGGCAACACGGGAGGCCCTGATTGAGCAGCCATTGAGCGGCGCCACGCCCGTCACCCTGGATGCTCCCGCCGTCGGGATCCCTGCGCGCCCTGTACAGCTGGCGGGGTGCGTGCATGCTGCCTGGAGCAAGAGCAACGAATACCTTCGGGATTGCGCTGACAGCACTTACGACAAACGCTCACAGGTTCCCAATGCCGACGACAAATCAGAACTGGTTTTCCGCGTAAACCGGGACATCGTGGTGCTCAATGACACGAACGGCGGCAACGTTTGGCTCGTTCAGCAGGAGATGCAGCTCGTCAATAACTGGCAGGACCTGCAGATTCCCCCAAACAGGTCTGAGGAAGAGAAAGACGACTCCGCTGACCAGAATCCCTTGAATCAGCTGCCGGATCGCAGCCAGGAAAACCGGAAACCGAATGCCCAGGATGACGTGTATGGGGTGCGGCCAGGCAAAACCACACTCCTGACACCTCTGGATAATGATTCAGATCCCGACGGCGACATGCTGACCGCAGGCGTCGTGGGCGCGGGGCCGGGCGTTGGGATGGTTCAGCCCATCTATAACGGCTCCGCGATGCAGATAGCTGTTCCGGCTGACGCCACGGGATCCTCGGCTTTTGGTTACCAGGTGGAGGATGGCCGAGGCAAAAATGCCCAGGCAAAAATAACCGTCAATGTTCGGCAAGACTCTGAAAACGGCCCGCCTGTGCAGAAACGGAAGACCGTCATTCTTGTTGAGCAGGGCAAGGCCATCAGCCAGAACGTATTGTCCGATTGGACGGACCCCGACGGCGATGATCTGATCCTGACGGCAGCCGAAGCTGACAACGGCCGTGACCAGGTCCAGGCCCGCCCGGACGGACTTCTCCAGTTCCAGGACGTCGGGACGTCCTTGGGCCAAAAAGAGGTAACCCTCACGGTATCTGATGGGCGGGAGGCTATCCAAGGCAAAATCACTGTTGACGTGCGTCCCCGGGCCAGCCTGCCGCCGGTAGCAAATCCTGACCATGTCAGCGTCGTGGCCGGCGAGGACGCGGTCATACTTCCGCTGGAGAACGACCTCGATCCGGCGGGTGGATCGCTGCGTCTTGCCCGCGTCGATGGGCCTGCGTCTGCCACCGTGACGCCTCAGTTCGACGCCGGATCATTCATTTTCAGGGCAGCAGCAGCCGGCACTTATTACGTGACATACCAGGTGACCAACGGGCCTGCCAGTCAGCTTGGCCTGGTCCGGATCGACGTTTCCAACGGTGGGTCCAATGGCGCCCCCGTTGCAGTCCGGGACGTCGCCCGGCTCCCGCAAGGCGGCCAGACCCTGGTGGATGCGCTCGCCAACGATACCGATCCCGCAGGCGGGGTCCTTGTCATCCAGTCCGTCAGGCTCCCGGCCGGATCACCATTGTCCGTGGCGATAGTGGACCACCACGTGTTGCGGGTGACTGACGTCCGTGGAGCGACAGCGCCTGAGACGTTCACCTACACCGTATCCAACGGCCGGGAGACGTCTGTCGGTGAAGTGACGGTCCAACCCGTGAAGGCCCCGGCCAAGCTGCAACCGCCCCGGGCTGTGGCAGACGAAATCACCGTACGGGTCAACGACGTGGCAACGGTGCCGGTGCTCCTGAATGACAGCCATCCAGATGGTGCGCCCCTGGCGCTGAAGCCTCAATTGGCGCAATCCGTGGCTGAGGCTGACGGGCTCCTCGGAGTCTCGGGAGACGTGCTTCGGTTCAAGGCGGGGCCCCAAGCCAAGACTGTCCACGGCATTTATGTTGTGACGGGGCCGGACGGACAGGAGGCGTCGGCGCAGGTCACTATTCGTATCAAGGGCGGGGGCGCGGAGCAGAACTCCCGGCCGGAACCCAAAAACATCACGGCACGGACCATTGCCGGAAGCACCACCAGGATTCAGGTTCCGCTGGACGGCATAGACCCGGACGGGGATTCCGTGTCCCTCATCGGCCTCGATAAGGCACCTTCTCAGGGCACAGCCACGGTCGGCGCAACTTATCTGGAGTATAAAGCGGCAAGCAAAGCCTCTGGACAGGACAGCTTCAGCTACGTTGTCCAGGACGCTATGGGCGTCCGGAACACCGCCACAGTTACGGTGGGAATCGCCGCCGCGAGTACGAACAACCAGCAGCCGATTACGGTCGATGATGAAATAGTGGCCCTGCCTGGAAGGGACGTCGCAGTCGATGTATTGCGCAATGATTCCGATCCGGATGGCGATCCACTCGCCCTCGTAAACGGCGCACTGGAAGCCGACCAGGCGCTAAGCGCCACTGTGGAGGACGGCAGAGTTAAATTTACGACGCCGGATGCGCCTGGTGCTCTCGTCATCCGCTACCAGGCCTCGGACGGCAAAGGCGGGTTTGCCCGCAGCACCCTCAAGGTTGATGTCCGCACGGATGCGCCCAAAAAGGCTCCAGTGGCGAGGGACGACCGCGTGTCCTTCGCGGAGACCCTCGGAAAGACCGCCGTGGATGTTCCAGTACTCAAAAACGATGAAGATCCTGATGGCGTGACGGCGGATTTGACCGTGACGCTGGGCAGCGGAACCACTGAGGCCTCGGTTGGAGCACGCGGAAACGTCAATGTTGTACTGCTTCCGCAAGCCAGGATTATTCCTTACACGGCCACCGACTTGGACGGGCTCGCAACCACTGCTTTCATCCACGTTCCCGGCACATTGGAACAACGGCCCACGCTGAAGGACGCAGGCTCACTGGAGGTGGTCAGCGGTAAAGAGCTGCTCGTGAACCTTACTGACGCCGTGGTTGTCAGGAAAGACCACAGCCCGCGGATTACGGTGGATTCGAAGGTATCTGCGGTGGCTTCGGACGGCAAGGGCCTCGTCAGAGATGGTGCCACCCTGGTGTTTACTTCAGCCGATGATTACTCAGGCCCGGCATCTATGACCTTCGAGGTTGCAGACGGACCGCTTGATGCTCCGGGAACGCTGACATCGGTGCTGACCATCAGCATTAACGTTCTGCCCGATCCGGCCAGGAACCACGCGCCAAGCTTCACCTCCACCAAAGCCGAAATCGTCAAAGGCGAAGAAAGCAGCGTGGAGTTGAATGATCTTATGGCGGACCCTGATGAGGCCGACCAAGACAAGCTGAAAGTATCGCTGGGGGAGCATCAGTTCACGGGAATCAGCGCCAGGCTTGACGGGACCACGCTGAGGATTAAGGCCTCGGGCGAGGCAACAGAACTTTCGTATGTCCTGCCGCTTACCGTGACAGATCCCCGCGGTGCGTCTGCCCCGGGCTCGGTTGAAGTCGTGCTTACACCGTCGCTCCGTCCGCTTCCTGTAGCGAATGACGATCTCGTGGCTGAAGCGAAAGCAGGTGAGGAACGGGTTATCGACGTGCTCGCCAATGATGCCAACCCTTTCCCGGACAAGGCGCTCACGGTGGTGAGCTCCGTGGTTGAGACCGGTGAGGGGACAGCAACAGTATCGGGCGAAAGTGTCAGGGTTCAGCCTTCGGCGTCCTTTGTGGGAACTATGGTGGTGCGCTACCGGATCCAGGACGCTACCGGCGACGCCCAGCGGCAAACTGATGGACGGATACGGCTGACCGTGAAGGCCAAGCCTGATAAGCCCGGCACACCGGTTGCAAGCGAAGTAAGGGACAGGACGGTGGTCCTCAACTGGACGCCGCCTGCGGCCAACGGTTCGCCCATCACCGGCTACAAGGTCAGCGGGACCAACGGGGCTTCCCAGTTGTGCCCCACAAACACCTGCACTATCGGTTCCCTGACGAACGACGTCGAATACACCTTCACCGTGGTAGCCGTCAACGGGATCGGAGATTCGCCGGCGTCGGATACTTCTGCGCCGGCCAGGCCTGACCAACGACCGGAGGCTCCACAGGCTCCTGCGTTGGTATTCGGCGACCGGCAACTGGCCATCTCCTGGCCTGCCGCCGTAACAACGGGATCAGCGATCAGCGATTACGAGTTGCAGCTGTCACCCGCTCCGCCTTCCGGAGCAGCTGTCCGTTCGGCCGGTACAGGCCTTGGCTACACCTGGACTGGCTTGGCAAACGGGACGTCCTACCGGGTGCAGCTCCGCGCAAAGAACAAGGCCCCAACGCCTTCGGACTGGAGTCCGTTCTCGGCCGCTGAGACCCCGGCCGGGGTTCCTGCGGTGCCTGCCGCGCCCACCACAACCCTTGCAACGTCCGGTGCCAGCAACTCGGTCATCCAGGTTAACTGGACCGCGCCGGCAAGCAACGGTGATGCCGTCACGGAGTATACGGTTGTCTCAGCCCACGCGGGAGATGCTCCGGTGAGCCAAGTGGTCACGGGAAGCCAGACCAGCGCAGTCTTCAATGTTGGCAACTCGGATTCAGGCTATACGTTTACCGTTGCGGCCCGGAACAAGGCCGGTTACTCAGCTGCCAGCGCTCCCTCGAATCCCCGCAGAGCTGTGGGTGCGCCTGGCGCAGTGACGGGGGTGCAAGCGGATCCACTGGATAACAGTGCACAACTGACATTTGGGCCCCCGGCCAGTACCGGCGGCGCAGGCGCAGGCGAGACTGTCTACGAGTACAGGGTGAACGGAGGAGGCGTTTCCGGAATGCCGGCCAACAGGATCATTCCGGGACTGGCGAACAACGGAACGTACACCATCGGTGTACGAGCCACCAATATCGTTGACGGCCAGGCCTACCCAGGGCCATTCACCGATTCAAATCCCGTGGCCCCGTATGGAAAACCAGGAGCTCCCTCAGTTTTCGGTTTCAATGAGGGGCACTCGATCCACTTCATCATCAACGCGCCGGAGCCAAACGGACGTCCTATTGTGCAGCTTAGGTGGACGACGTCGGACGGTCAGCAAGGCTCGACGTCCGCCCAGACGGCTGACGTGAGCGTTGGCAACGGCCCGAACCAAAAAGTGTGGGTTGACGTCACCGCTGTTGATTCGGCCGGCCAGACCTCCACCACCCGGGGCGAAGGAACCACAACAATAAGTTCGGCTTCCATTTCGAAGGGATCGGCGACAGGTCAGCCAGGCGAGCACAGAATCGTCCTGACGCCCATTGGCTTCCCGCCAGGCAGCTACACGGTTCTCTGCTTCTCGAGCTACACCAACAACGGCTCGGCCCCGTTCTGGACAGGCAGCGTGAACTTCCCTTCGTCCAATGGGCCGGTGGAGCTTGCCTGCGCGGGGCACATCGACCCCGCCAAGGGCGAATGGTTGTCTGTAGAAGTCAGGGGCATTGCCAGCGCCCCCAGAATCTACGCTTGGTAGCGTTCAGCGGACCGGAAGTTCCCAGTCAACCGGCTCGGCGCCCTGCTGATGCAGCAGGGCGTTGGCCCGGCTGAACGGGCGGGAACCAAAGAACCCTCGGGAAGCTGACAACGGGCTCGGATGGGCGCTGGCCACTACCGGTGTATTCCCCAGGAGGGGACGGACGCCGTCTGCGTCCTTGCCCCAAAGGACGGCCACCAGGGGAGGAGTGCTGCCGTCCGCACGCGTGCGCATGGTGACAGCGGTGATTGCCGCCGTCGTAATCTTTTCCCAGCCTTTGCTCCGGTGGGACCCCGCAGCGCCGGCCCTGACGGTCATTACCCTGTTGAGCAACAAGACGCCCTGATCTGCCCAACTGCTGAGGTCTCCGTGAACCCTCGGGGGGAGGCCAAGATCAGCTTGGAGTTCGGTGAAGATGTTGGCCAGGCTCCGGGGAATGGGCCTGGTTGCCCCATCCACCGAAAAGGACAGCCCGACGGCGTGACCGGGCGTCGGATATGGGTCTTGCCCTACCACCAGGACCTTGACCGCCATCAGGGGTTGCCGGAACGCCCGCAAAACGTTCGACGGCGAGGGCAGGACTGTGTGCCCGGCCTCCACTTCCGCAGCGAGGAAGCTCAAGACGCTGCGTAATTCGTTCTCGACTGGAGTGAGCGCCTCTGCCCAGTCCTCAGCTACCAGGCCGGAGAGCGGGCGGCGTGCAAGCTCGGCAAACCCAATCGAATCCGAAGCCGCAGGCTCGAGGTCAAACAAAGCATCTGAGTCAAACACACTTCCTATTGTCCCTGTACCGAGGGCAGATAGGGGATACCGGACATGTGAGTAGGGGATACCGGACATGTGAGGTGAAGCCCTCGGGTGAAGGAGAGCGGGCGGTGCTGCCTAAATGACAAGAGTGTTATTCCTCCGTAACATGGAGCCGGGACTTCACGCCGGACCCAGAGGCGTATTCCGCAACCCACCTGCAGATTCAATTGCATTCATCAGGACCAGCAAAGGACAATGCCGTGGCCGAACCCATACAGGATCATCTGGTTCAGCAGGTAAAGCCTGCAGGAACGCCTGGCGCCGACTCTCCCCTGAGCGACTCTTCTTTGAGCGATCGGGAGCAGCAGATGCTCGCGCTGGAACGGCAATGGTGGAAGTACGCAGGAGCCAAGGAACAGGCCATCCGGGAACTGTTTGATCTCTCGGCTACGCACTACTACCAGATCCTGAATGCACTGATCGATACTGAAGCTGCTTTGGCGCATGATCCGATGCTCGTGAAGAGACTGCGTAGACTACGTACGTCACGCCAGCGGGCACGTACTGCACGCCGCCTGGGTTCGGACGCCTAAAGTGAGCCAGCGCTGAGCAATCGGCGACTACCAGCAAGGACACCGTTCAATCATGACCAAGTACGCACGGGATGAATTTGACAGGATTCCGGAGGCATCGTCGCGCCAAGGTGTCCACCGGGTGGCCGCTGGCCCTGCCAAGCGTAAGTTGGGTCCCGTGCTGGCAGTAGGAGTAGCTGCTTTGGGTGTGGGGCTCGCCGCCTTCATCCTTTTCCCCAAACTTGGCATCTCCTCCGCCGATCCTTTGGCCATGTTCGGACGATCCAGCTCCGCCTCAGGCACCACCTCCGTCGAGGCCGGTGCCACCCCGTCCACAACGCCCGAGGCGTCCCAGAGCCCGGCGCCTCTGGCTACTACCTCGGAATCCACTTCGCCGTCGCCAACTCCACAGCCGACGACTCCGCTGGTTGACAAGAGCCAGCCTGTCGCCGTCTATAACGGCACCTCTACAGCAGGATTGGCAGGACGGGTAGCCGGGCAGATCCAGACGGACGGCTGGACTCCCGACCCCGTTGGCAACTGGGGTGGGCTGCCTCAGAAGACCTCCGTCATTTACTACAACGGAGAAGCCCAGAAGCCGGCCGCGGCCGCTTTGGGGGCACTGCTGAGCATCCCTACTTTGGTGGCTTCGGCTGAGTTCCAACAGCCCCTCGTGGTGGTTCTCGGACCAGGCTACGAGTAGCTCTCAGTTAGGCCTGAGTAACTATTGGGCACCATTCGGCCAGCCGCCCGACAGCAGGCCACAGGGTTGGTTACAGTAATTAACGACGCCTTGAAGTACGGCGGCACAGAGACGGCAAGAAGGCGACCGCAGCACAGTGACGTGGGCCGGAAGCAGCAATGAAAGTGTGGACAACATGGCTCTGGGAACCGTCAAATGGTTCAATTCCGAAAAAGGCTACGGCTTCATCACCGTGGACGGATCCGGGGATGACGTCTTTGTCCACTGGTCCGCCATAGAGGGCGACGGCTACCGTGCGTTGGACGAGGGCCAGCGTGTGGAGTTGGAAGTGGGCGAAGGCGAGAAGGGCCCGCAGGCAGAGAACGTCCGGCCTGCCTAGTGGGGGCCGAACGAGCCGCTGCCAGGGCGGTCCTGACTGCAAGCGCGTGCCTGGTTCTTGTCCTGACTGCCTGCGCTGGCCAGGCCGGAAACGCGCGTCTGACCCAGGGGGAAGCAAGCGGTGACGGAACCCTGCGGATCGGCTTGATCCTGGACAATGTGGGGGACCGGTCGTTCCTCAATGATTCACAGCGGGCGGCCGCCCGGCTTGCGGTCCAGGAGATCAACGCTGCAGGCGGCCATAAAGGCAAGCCGGTTGAGCTGCTGCCGGAAAAAGTCAATGAAGATGCTTCCGGACAAGCCAGGGAACTGGTGGCCGCCAAGGCCGACGTCGTGATCGGCCCGACCGATTCCAGCCGGGCGGGGGGAGCAATCGATGTGCTCGCCCGTGCGAAAGTCACCCTGATCTCGCCTGCCAACACTGCGACGGCACTGAGTAAATACAAGAGCGGCGGCTACTACTTCCGCACCGCTGCTGCGGACGTCGCCCAGGCTCCGGTGCTGGTCAAGCTCGCGATGGATGGCGGCGCCCGCAGCTTGGCTGTAGTCCATGAAGCCGGCAATTATGGTGCCGACGTTTTCGCCGCGCTGAAGTCGGCGGCTGGCCAGGCCGGTCTGGACATCGCCACCGACGCTGAATTTACGCCAGGGGATGCGCGGGCGGCAATTGCAAAGGCCAAGGATTCGGCACCCGACGCCGTCGTGCTGGTTGCACGCGAGGGTGCCCTCGGAGCAATCGCCGAGCTGAACAATGCAGGTCTGGGCGGGAAGAAGCTGATCTTGAGCGACGGAGCAGTGGACCAGTATGGTTCAAGACTCGGCTCCAAAGCCTTGGATGGCTCCCGGGGAGTGCTCCCTGGTTCTTTCCCTACTGCCCACTTCCAAGGCGAACTGGTGGCAGTCAACGCACAGCTCAAGGACATGACCTTTGCTGCGGAAACCTACGATGCCGTAAATCTCGCTGCCGTCGCCGCGGCTGCCGCTCAGGATGACGGCGGGACGTCCATTGCCTCGCACCTGCTTGCCGTCTCTGGCGGCAGCGCGGGCGAAGGCGGGAAGGCGCCCGACGCGGTGCTGTGTAAGAACTATCAGGAGTGTGCAGCGGGTATCCGGTCGGGGAAGACGGTGGACTACGACGGCGAATCGGGCGCCATCGCTTTTGACGCCAGCGGTGATATCACCAGTGCCAACTACATGGTGTTCACTTACGGGGCGGACAACAAGGCCAAAATGTCTGGAGTGGAGTCGGCAGCCAGGGGAGCAGGCTGATCGCTGGCAGCGAAGCCGGGCCGGCTATTGCGCCGTTCTCGCCGCTTCTGCTTGCACTCTCCCCACTGGAGTGCTAATTATTGAGTTAGCACTCCTATGTATCGACTGCTAATGCGGTGTCCGGTTCAGGCCGGTCACCGGGTACGGAAGCCGGACACAGGAGCGAAAGAAATACCTGACTGGGTGAGATTCCAACCACTGGTGTACAGAGGCCAACGGGGAAGAATCGTCCGTCGCGGGCACCACAGCCGGGTTCATTCTTAACGACTGTCCCGAAAGGACCACTGCCGTTATGGCCAAGATCATTGCATTTGATGAAGAGGCACGCCGCGGCCTCGAGCGGGGCCTGAACATCCTCGCCGACGCCGTCAAGGTCACCCTCGGCCCGCGTGGACGCAACGTCGTCCTCGAAAAGAAGTGGGGCGCCCCCACGATCACCAACGATGGCGTGTCCATCGCAAAGGAGATCGAGCTGGACGATCCTTACGAGAAGATCGGCGCCGAGCTGGTCAAGGAAGTTGCTAAGAAGACGGATGACGTCGCTGGCGATGGCACCACCACGGCAACTGTGCTGGCACAGGCCCTGGTCAAGGAAGGTCTGCGCAACGTAGCAGCCGGCGCTGACCCGCTCTCGCTCAAGCGCGGCATCGAGAAGGCAGTTGAAGCGGTTACCCGCGAGCTGCTGGACAACGCCAAGGAAATCGAAACCAAGGAAGAGATTGCAGCCACGGCTTCCATCTCCGCCGGTGACAACGAAATCGGTGCGCTGATTGCCGAGGCCCTCGACAAGGTGGGTAAAGAAGGCGTCATCACAGTCGAGGAGTCCAACACCTTCGGCCTGGAGCTTGAGCTCACCGAGGGTATGCGTTTCGACAAGGGCTACATCTCCGCGTACTTCGTCACGGACGCAGAGCGCCAGGAGACCGTCCTGGAGGACCCCTACATCCTGGTGGTCAACTCCAAGATCTCCAACGTCAAGGAACTGGTTGCTGTCCTGGAAAAGGTCATGCAGTCCAACAAGCCGTTGCTGATCATTGCCGAGGACGTTGAGGGCGAAGCCCTGGCGACGCTCATCGTCAACAAGATCCGCGGCACCTTCAAGTCCGTTGCCGTCAAGGCCCCGGGCTTCGGCGACCGCCGTAAGGCGCAGCTGGCTGACATCGCCATCCTCACCGGCGGACAGGTCATCTCCGAGGAAGTCGGCCTCAAGCTTGAGAACGCCGGCCTGGAACTCCTGGGCCGTGCCCGCAAGGTTGTTGTCACCAAGGACGAGACCACCATCGTTGAAGGTGCAGGCGACGCCGACCAGATCGCCGGCCGCGTTTCACAGATCCGCGCAGAAATCGAAAACTCCGATTCGGACTACGACCGCGAGAAGCTGCAGGAGCGCCTGGCCAAGCTGGCCGGTGGCGTTGCAGTCATCAAGGCCGGTGCCGCAACCGAGGTTGAGCTCAAGGAACGCAAGCACCGCATTGAGGACGCTGTCCGCAACGCAAAGGCTGCCGTTGAAGAAGGCATCGTCGCCGGTGGTGGCGTTGCACTGATTCAGGCCGGCCTCAAGGCATTTGCCAACCTGCAGCTCGAGGGTGACGAGGCCACAGGCGCCAACATCGTCCGCGTTGCCATTGATGCCCCGCTGAAGCAGATCGCTTTCAACGCCGGCCTCGAACCGGGTGTTGTTGTGGACAAGGTCCGCGGCCTGCCCGCCGGGCACGGTCTGAACGCAGCAACCGGCGAGTACGTCGACCTGCTTGCTGCTGGTATCAACGACCCCGTCAAGGTAACCCGCTCTGCCCTGCAGAACGCGGCTTCCATCGCTGGTCTGTTCCTCACCACCGAGGCCGTTGTGGCCGACAAGCCGGAGAAGAACGCTCCGGCCATGGGTGGCGGCGACGAGATGGGCGGCATGGGCGGTTTCTAACCCCCTGCTTTAGCCTGAAGATCAAAAGTACGGCCCCCTCTGTTGAGGGGGCCGTACTTTTGTCTGTCCATAGTTCGGCGAGGTGCGGGAAAGCTGATAGTGACGGCCCGTTCTGGCAGGATGTTCAGGTGACGATAATTGCAGCAGCCGACGGTTCGGCTTTAGGAAATCCTGGTCCGGCCGGATGGGCCTGGTTCGTAGACGAGGATTGCTGGCGGGCCGGAGGTTGGCCGCACGGCACCAACAACCAGGGCGAGCTTATGGCCGTGCTGGACTTGTTCCGTGCCACCGCGCATTTGCCCGATGAAGACCTGCGGATCTTGTGCGACAGCCAGTACGTCATCAACTCGGTCACAAAATGGATGCCGGGGTGGAAGCGCAAAGGCTGGCGCAAGGCGGACGGCAAGGCTGTACTCAACGTTGATCTCTTGAAGGAGATTGATCAGGCCATAAAGGGTCGCAAGTACACCTTCGAGTGGGTTCGGGGACATGCAGGACACGAGCTGAACGAAGCTGCCGACGAGCGTGCCCGGGCAGCAGCCACGGCGTACCAGCAGGGTATTGCTGTCCGGACCGGGCCGGGATTTGAAGGCTTCGCTGTGGCTGAAACCGTCACAATAGGTTCTAAAGAAAGCGGCCGGTCCGGTTTACGGGAGCCGCTCCCTGCAGCTCCAATGCCTCAATCCGGAACATCAGGAGCTGGCGCCTCCCATAGCTATGGCGAGGCAGCACTGTACGAGGAGCCGGATCTTTTCAGCGAACTCGAGGCCGATCCGTTTGCCGTGCCATCGGCCCCTGAGGCTGCCCCGGAAGCCATTGTCGAGGAGCTTGAGCGGGAATTACTCACCCCCGAGGTCCGGGCAGACATTGGGCGCACTGGAGTCCTGCTGCACCGGGATTTTACGGAGATCGGAAGCTCAGGGCGGCTCTGGACCCGCGACGCCATGATGACGGAGCTGGAAGAGAATCCGGGACTGCGGACTGAACTGGAGCTCCTGGCTGCCGACCGGATCTGCTCTACCGCTGTATTGCTCACCTACCGTGGCCATACTCGGACGGGGACCACGCTCCGCAGCTCCCTTTGGGTTCTTGAAGGTACACAATGGCGGATCCGTTTTCACCAGGCCACCAGCGAAGTCTGAGCGCCGAGAGGCCGGCTCTGCTTCCTTAGCAGTGCCCTACTTGCCGCTAACTGAAGCGCTGCACGTTGCCTTGCTCAGCCTGGGCGTAACTGGCAGCCGCCGAACTCAGGGCAAGATTTATGGATGCCAGGGAGGCCTCCACCTTGCCCTGCGTCAGCGTCCATTCGGTGACCAGGGACTGGAAGTTGGTGGCGGCCGAACCACGCCACGTTGCCTGCAGTTCGTCCAGACCACGTTTCATGGTCTGGACATCGGCGCTGATACGGTCCACCGTGGCCTTGACGTTAGCTGACTTGACCTGGAGAAGTTCGGTATCGACGGAAATGATGCTCATGGCAGTGCCTCTCGACGCTCGTCTGTAAACAGCAAGACCGGTTGTCCCAGCCCCTGCATCGAGCCTACGGAATCGGCGTAAGCCACTGCCATTGCCTATCCCTGTATGTGGATAACCTCGACGTCGTCTTTCGTTTCGGCCGGATCATCATGGTGGGGGAGGGTGACAACCAAAGTGGCTCCTCCTCCTTCAGTGTGTTGAACCCTGACAGTTCCGGTATGTGAGCCCACGATGGCGGCCACAATTGCCAGCCCCAGCCCGCTGCCGCCGGTTTCGCGGGTCCTTGAGGTGTCCGCGCGGTAGAAGCGCTCGAAGATCTTCGGTGCCTCCTCGTCCGGGATGCCTGGTCCATGATCCCGAACTTCAATAACGGAGTGCCGGACACCCTGATCGTCAGTCTTCACACCCACTGCGAGCTCGATCGGTGTGCCCTCGGGGGTGTACCGGAGGGCGTTTCCCACAAGGTTTCCGACCACCTGCCGCAACTTTGCTTCGTCTCCCAGAACGGGCGCTGGTGCTGCCGGGCCGCCGTCGAGCCCCAGCAGGCTAATCTCCCGCTGACGTTGGCTGGCCTGGGTGTCCACCACGGCGTCGTGGGCAACAAGCATGAGGTCAACGGGCTTTTGTTGCAGCGGCCGCTGCTCATCCAGGCGGGTAAGCAGCAGGAGATCCTCAACCATTCTGCCCATTCTCTTGGCTTCGCTTTCGATCCTGCCCATAGCCGTGCCCACGTCCTCCTTCGAAGCCAGGGCGCCGTGGCGATACAGTTCTGAGAAGCCTCGGATGGTAACCAAAGGTGTGCGGAGCTCATGGGAGGCATCGGCTGCAAAGCGCCGCATACGCTCTTCCGATGCGAGGCGTGCGGCGAAAGCCGATTCAATGTGCGCAAGCATCGCGTTGAGTGAGCTCGCCAGCCTGCCAACCTCGGTGCTGGGGTTTTCAACGTCCACCCGACGCGAAAGATCTCCGGCAGCGATCGCCGCAGCTGTCTTTTCGACCCGTCCCAACGGCCGGAAGGAACGCGACACTGTCCAGGTGGCTATGAAGAAGGCCAACACCAATGTCAGGAGTCCCACGCCAACCACCACCAGGACAGCATGCTCCATGACTTCGTCCACCGGAGCCAGCGGCAGGCCTACGATCACCACGGCATTGCGCTGGTTTCCATCCAACACGTTAACGGCCACAACCCTCCAATTGCCGCCGTCGGTCCCGCGCACCTGGAATGGGACATATTTCCGTGCCTCCGCCTGGGCAGGAGAAATGTCCTCGATGTCAGGACGGGAAACCTTGCTGCCGCCGAACGGGAAGGGCTGTTGGCCGGGGCTAAAAAGGATGAGCGAGTAGTCCGTGGGCACAGAAGGGTTCTGTTCCTGCAACTGGCTGAATGACTGCTGCCGGCGCGCCGAGTCGAGGGCCGCCTTGAGCTTGTCGTCCACCTGCCCCTGCAAATAGCTGTGCAGCAGCGTCAGGGTTCCGGCCCCGGTGACCGTCAGGGCCACCAGCATCAGCGCCATCATGATGGCCACGAGTTGCGACCTAAGGGAGGCCGACTTCCAACGCCGCAGCAAGGTCAGCGCTTCTCAGCCGTTCGCAGCACGTATCCAACGCCGCGCTTGGTCTGGATGAGCGCGGGGGCGTCGGGATCGATGTCCACTTTGCGGCGCAGATAGGAAATGTAGGATTCCACGATCGAGGCGTCTCCGTTGAAGTCGTACTCCCATACATGATCGAGGATCTGGGACTTGGAGAGCACCCGGTTCGGGTTGAGCATGAGGTAGCGCAGAAGCTTGAACTCCGTGGGGGAAAGTTCAATAACGGTGCCGCCCCGGCGGACTTCGTGCGCGTCGTCGTCGAGCTCGAGATCGTCTACACGGATAACCGCGTCGTCGTCGATCAGTGGCTGCGTGCGTCTCAGGACGGCACGGATGCGGGCCACTACCTCGTCCAGGCTGAATGGTTTGGTGACGTAATCATCGCCGCCAACGGTCAGGCCTGTAACTTTGTCTTCCGTGTCATCCTTTGCGGTCAGGAAAAGGACGGGGAAGTGCTTGCCGGCGGCCCGAAGGCGCCGCGTGACAGTAAAGCCGTCCATGTCAGGCAGCATCACGTCGAGGACGGCCAGGTCAGGCGCATGGAGCTCGGCTGCTGCCAAGGCGTCCCGGCCGTTTCCGGCGGAGACCACTTCGAAGCCTGCGAATCGAAGCGAGGTGGACAGCAGCTCACGAATGTTTGGTTCGTCGTCGACAACGAGGAGCTTGGCTTCTGGCCCATTCTTTTTCATACTTCCCATAATGCTCCCAGTGTCTGGGAGTTTTCTGGATGGCAGCAGTATGTTTCATGGCCATGCCAAGGCTTCGGACCTTCAGGCTTCCTGGGGGTTCCTGCCGACATCCTTGGCGTCCATAATCCTGTAGGCGTACCCCTGCTCGGCCAAGAAACGCTGCCGGCGGGCGGCGAAGTCCTGGTCCAGCGTGTCCCGGGCAACCAGGGAGTAGAAACGGGCCGAGCGACCGTCCTGTTTCGGGCGGAGGAGCCTGCCCAGACGCTGGGCTTCCTCCTGCCTGGAACCGAAGGAACCTGAGACCTGAATAGCTACCGACGCTTCTGGCAGGTCTATGGAGAAGTTCGCCACCTTGGAGACCACCAGGGTTGTGAGCTCTCCGGACCTGAAGGCGTCAAACAGCTTCTGCCGCTCCCGCACCGGCGTCTCACCCTTGATTACAGGTGCCTGGAGCCTTTCGGCGATATCGTCGAGCTGATCTATGTACTGCCCGATGACCAGGAGCTGCTCGCCGCGGTGCAGGGCCACAAGATCCTCCACCAGGCGGGTCTTCGTCTCTGACGTGGCACACAGACGGTACTTGTCGGCGTCGTCGGCCATGGCGTAGGCAACCCTCTCATCACGAGGAAGATCGATCCGGACTTCGACACAATCCGCGGGAGCAATGTAGCCCTGGGCTTCGATGTCCTTCCAGGGCGCATCGTAACGCTTGGGGCCAATCAGGCTGAAGACCTCCCCTTCCCGGCCGTCTTCCCGGACCAGGGTGGCGGTGAGGCCCAGACGGCGTCGCGCCTGCAGATCCGCTGTCATCCGGAAGATCGGAGCGGGCAGCAAATGGACTTCGTCGTAGATGATGAGGCCCCAGTCATTTCCGTCCACGAGCTCCAGATGCGGATACAGGCCCCCTCGCTTGGTCGTCAGGACCTGGTAAGTGGCGATGGTAACCGGCCGCACCTCCTTGACGGAACCGGAATACTCGCCGATCTCCTCCTCAGTAAGAGAGGTCCGCTTCAGCAGTTCGTCCTTCCACTGCCGGGCAGCTACGGTGTTGGTGACCAAAATGAGCGTGGTGGTGGAACTGGTGGCCATTGCCGCTGCACCCACGATTGTCTTTCCCGCGCCGCAGGGAAGTACGACGACGCCGCTGCCGCCGGCCCAGAAGTTTTCGGTCGCCAGCTGCTGGTAGGGCCTGAGCTTCCATCCCGTCTCGTTAAGCAGGATGGGATGGGGGGTGCCGTCGACATAGCCTGCGAGGTCCTCGGCTGGCCAGCCGATTTTGAGCAGCAGCTGCTTGAGCTGGCCACGGGCAGACGAATGGACAACTACCGTCTCGCCGTCAATCCGCGGGCCGAGCAACGGCTGGATTTTTTTCGCCCGCGAGACCTCCTCGAGCACAGGGTAGTCATCGGTGCGCATGACCAAGCCGTGTTGCGGATCCTTCTCCAGACGCAGCCGGCCGTACCTGGACATTGTCTCCTCGACGTCCACCAGCAGCGAGTGCGGAACGGGGAACCGCGAATACTTCAGCAGCGTGTGAAGGACCTGTTCGGCGTCCAGCCCGGCGGCCCGTGCATTCCACAGTCCCAGCGGGGTGAGGCGGTAACTGTGGACGTGCTCGGGAGCCCGTTCCAACTCGGCAAACGCCGCAATGGCATGGCGGGCCTCCGTGGCGAGCTCGTGGTCCACTTCCAAGAGGATGGTTTTGTCGCTCTGGACAATTAACGGGCCGTCAGACACTGGGGCTATTCCTCTGCTGGTTCAACGTCGATAATGCGGTGGATGGATAGGACGCGCTCGATCTCTTTGTGGGGGTCGAACACGCGGACCCTGCCGCCTGACACAGCTACCGGAACAACCGTTTCCCTGTTCGCATTCCCGAGGTTGTCCACAATGTTCATCGTGACGCGTTGCTTGAGCCGAATCGCCTTTTGCAGTGTCTCCAACCCGAGCTGGGTCACTTCTTCACCGTTATGGATGGGCTCCGGAAGGCCTTTGATCCCGGAGTCCCCCGGGAGGGCTGACGGCCGGCGGCCATGTTCATTGCGGTCCTGCCGGAGAACGGTGAGCTGTGCAGTCACATCCGCTTCAGGGGGTGCTGTCCGCGGCGCGGTATATACGGGTACGCCGCTGCCGGCCACCGCTGTGGTGCGGCGCAGCCGGACGACGGCGGCCTCCTGGTCTTCCATCGCCGGAGAGAGGCCCAGGCCACGCAGAACCTGGGCGGTTTCACGCGGTGCGGAGGACGAAACGAGGACTGTCGGAGCCAGCCGGATGAGACCCAGACCGGCAGCATTGGAGTTGTTGAGGAGCTCAACGAGCGTATCTTCGTCATCTGCCTGGATGAAACTGGTTGCCGCGCCCACACGCAATCTGCCGTGCCTGGCCGCGGTGTCTTCCACGAGGTACTGCAGCGGCTGTGGAACTGCGGTGGCGGAATGGCTGCGGAGGAACTCCATGATCAGGGCGGCGTCCATGCCGGCGTCGAGTGCACGCCTAATGGAGGGCACGGAGAACCGGTAGATGGTTGCCGGTCCCTGGCCTTCGGCGTCGGCCATCGAAAGCAGCTTCTCGCTGAGTTCCGGCGCTAGGTACCCCGGCGCAACGGCAGTAAGGTCCGCTTGCAGCAGTACATGGTTCAGGGCTGCTGGCAGGTGCTCTCCCAGAATGCCGAGAGCATCATCAGGACGGCCTGAGGCCAGGGCGGCACCAAGTTGGCTGAGTGCCCCGGATCCGATCAGACCCAGCATTTCAGCCTCGGCCAGCACGCCCCGGATCAGGGAGCCGAAGCGCCGGGCCATGCGGGGCTGGGCCCATTCGGCACGCTCCAAGACCGCGTCGGCATCCAGTACCGGGGCTTTGCCGTCAGGCGCAGCAGCCTCAACGGTCAACTCGTGCAGTATCTCCAGGATCCGCTTCCGCACGATCGGGGCATCGGGGCGTTGGGCCTCCGCCGATAGCGCGTTGACGATGGTGCCCGCCGCTCCACGGTTAGTTCCGGCTCCTTGAGCCGACATTGGTTGGCCGACGAGAGAGGGAGCGCGTTCGCTGGCCAGCCAGGCATTGACCAGCCACAGCCACTGCTCCTGGCGGGGAAGAGTGAGCCACTCCAGCTGCGGGGGCTGAACCCACGAAGAGCTGTCGACGTCGAGCCGCAGGAGCCCGGCGAGGGCGCACAGCTCAACGAGGAGGCTGGCTTGATGCAGTTCAATCCTCAGCGCCTCAGCAATGCGCCTCATCTCGCGGACCCCCACGCCGCCGCTGCGCAGGGTCATCAGAGGTTGAGCGCGGATGACAAAGAGCAACTCACCGGTCAAGCGAAGAGTTTCGGCGATCGCACCAAGGGCGGCGTTCCGTCGCAACGCTGACGTGGTGAATCCGAGTTTCGGCATCGGCGGCGCCAAGGTGAAGTGCTCGATAATTGCCCCTCCGCGGAGGGACATGCCCACACTGTGCGGGAGTTCCACGTGGGCGGCGTCCAGGGGGACGAGCAGGCCCCTGGCCAAGAGCCAGTCGACAGGCCCGACGTCGTGACTTTCGTTTGCGAGCGATGTCCGGCGTTGTGCCTGGGGGACAGCTCCCATGGCCCAGTTTCCAAACCGGGCGAGCAGCGCTGTGGTTCGGCCTGGTGCAGCGGCAAGGATCTCCTGCAGCGACTCCGGTGAAGAGGTCCAATGTTGGAGAGCCAGCGCTGCGTCCATGGGGGTGGTGGCGGGATGAATCTCTGCACCGGCTGCACGGAGCTCTGACACGATCTGCACGACCCGCTGGGAAAATGC
This sequence comes from Arthrobacter sp. Z5-13, assembly GCF_056499105.1. NCBI lineage: Bacteria > Bacillati > Actinomycetota > Actinomycetes > Micrococcales > Micrococcaceae > Arthrobacter > Arthrobacter sp. Z5-13. The sequence continues at coordinate 3,638,078 of NZ_CP096460.1, read as the reverse complement.
CGGTTGCAGGCGGACCAGTTCCGTGTAGCTGCGACCCAGTCCTGCGGGATAAATTCCGACGACGTCCCTGAGACTTCCAACGGGAAGATAGAACCTGTGCTTAGCCGCCGCTGGAGCCGTTCCGTGGGGAGGTTCGGCCCGTTGCACCAGTGCCAGCTCCTGAAGCGAGTGCAGCAGCTGCTCGATCACCGAAACAGTGGAACCTGTTATTACCCTCTTCAGTACCGGAGCTGACGCGCTGCGACCGGTATCAGTGTTGGTGCAGAGGTGCAGCGCCTCCAGCACCTGCATCTGGGGCCGGTTCAGCCGCTCCAAGGCACGCTGGACACTGACCCTGCCGCTGGCCCGCGCCGCCAATGCAGCGAAATCGGGCACGCCAGGGGAAATAAGGTCCGGCCGCGCGGAGAAAAGAGCCCGCAACGATTCATCGCTGCGCGCCTCCAATTCTTTGCTGAGCGCGCGAATAAGGGACATCAGTCCAACGTTACCGCCCGGAGGAGTTTCCTGCCCGCCGGCGGGCTACTCCGTCCGCAATCAGGGCCAGCATCAGGAGGAATGCGAGGGGTAAGCCGTACAGTGCCGTAGAAGTAATCCAGACTGGTGCCACAATGTCGGCAAAAGCCAAGGCCATCACGGCGCCGACCGCAATCAGGGAGAGAATGGCCACGGCCGCGGCCACTATCTGGAGAGGCCGCTGGAAGCTCGAGGGAATCATGACGCAACGCTAACAGCCCCGGAGCAGGAGGGCTGAAAGCAGGAAACAGGGGTCCGGCAGGATAATGTTGACGTAACAGACCAATATGGATCAGGCGTCCTGCCCAAACCCGCGAAATTGTGCGGTGCCGGACGACTGTTTCCCAGTCGCAGAAGAACGAAGAAGGTTGATTGCATGCCCACCGGCAAGGTCAAGTGGTACGACAAGGACAAAGGTTTCGGTTTCCTTGCAGGGGAAGATGGCCAAGAGGTGTTCCTGCCCAAATCTTCGCTGCCCGAGGGCATAACGGAACTCAAGGCAGGAACACGTGTTGAGTTCGGCGTAGCCGACGGCCGGAAGGGCGCCCAGGCTCTGGGTTTGCGGGTCCTGGACAAGACGCCGTCCATCGCCAAGGCGAAGCGCACCAACGCGAAGGACCTGGCACCTATGGTCCAGGATCTGGTGACCGTACTGGATAACCTGTCGGGAACGCTTTCCGCCGGAAAGTACCCGGAGGGTAACAAGGGCAAGGCCATTGCAACTGCCCTGCGTAAGGTCGCCGACGAGCTGGACGCTTAAGGCCTCCCACATGACTTCGGAATCCGATCAGACTGAATCAAAGCCTGCGAAACGACGTACAGGCGTGCCGGTCTGGCGTACCGGAAAACCGGATGCGCTTCTGGCTGCTGCCGTGGATGTTGCCCGGACAGCGGTAGAGGGGATCGCACCTGCTTCGCAGATCGGCCGGCATCTGGCCGCACGGACTGAAGGGGATCGTGTTGTCACGCACCTTTTCGAATCGAAGCTGGCCGGCTACCAGGGCTGGCAGTGGTACGCCGTTCTGACGAGGAACTCCCGGTCCAAGAGCATCACCGTCAATGAACTGGGCCTGCTTCCGTCAGAAGATTCGATTCTTGCGCCCGAGTGGGTTCCGTGGGCGGAACGCGTGCGCCCGGAGGATGCGCGCCAGGACGATGAGCCCGTCATCGAGAACCACTCTGAAGACGGAGACACCGGCATTGACGCTGCGGCCAAAGGTCTGATCGCCGCAGCAGTGGCTGACGCCGTGCCGGAAGTTGCTGATCCAGAGACAGCGCCCTCTGCAGAGTCCCCTGACCCCTTTGAAATGGCTGAGACTTCCGACGAGGCAGAGCCCTCTGATGAGGCAGAGCCCTCTGACGAGATCAACCCTTCCGACGAGGGAACCGTCTAGCCATAACGTTAAAGAAGCGCGGCGCCGCCGGTGTAACCGGACAGCGCCGCGCTTTTTAGTGTTTTGGCTGCAGAACCTGCGGGCTGCTACTTCTTCAGTTCAGCCACGACGTAATCGATGCTGGCCAACAACGCGGTGATGTCATCCGGTTCGATGGCAACGAACGTGGCAATCCTCAGCTGGTTGCGTCCCAGCTTGCGGTAAGGCTCGGTATCAACGATTCCGTTGGCGCGGAGCACCTTGGCGATCGCGGAAGCGTCGATGGAGTCATCAAAATCTATGGTGGCAATGACGTTGGAGCGGTCCTCAGGTTTGACGACGTATGGCGTTGCATACTCGGAAGCCTCAGCCCAGTCGTAGACGCGGCCGGCAGAGTCTGCTGTCCGCTTCGCTGCGAAGTCCAGGCCTCCGTTGGCATTGAGCCACTGCACCTGGGCGTCCAAGGTCACGAGGGTGGCCAGTGCAGGCGTGTTGTACGTCTGGTTGAGCAGGGAGTTGTCGATCGCCGTCTGGAGGTCCAGGAAATCCGGGATCCACCTGCCGCTTGCCTTGATACGGGCTGCCCGCTCCAAGGCCGCCGGCGAAAACAGCCCGAGCCAGAGGCCGCCATCGGAGGCGAAGTTCTTCTGCGGCGCGAAGTAGTAGACGTCGGTCTCGGCAACATCCACATCGAGCCCGCCAGCAGCGGAAGTTGCATCCACCAGAACGAGGGAACCTTCATCGGCCCCGGGGACACGTTTCACTGGAGCGGCAACACCGGTGGAGGTTTCATTCTGCGGCCAGGCGTAGACGTCAACCCCGGCCTCAGCAGCAGGGGAGGGCCGTGTGCCGGGCTCAGCCTTGATAATCGAGGAGGGCTCAAGGAAGGGCGCCTTGTTGGTGGCAGCGGCAAACTTCGAACCGAACTCGCCAAAGGACAGGTGCTGGGCCTTCCGTTCCACCAGCCCGAACGCGGCCACATCCCAGAATGCTGTTGAGCCGCCAACGCCGAGGATGACTTCATAGCCCTCCGGGGCCTGGAAGAACTGGCTCAGGCCTTGACGGACGGATCCGACAAGGTTCTTAACAGGTGCCTGCCGGTGGGAAGTTCCCAGCAGCGTTGCCGACGCAGCGGCCAGTGCATCCATCTGCTCCGGACGGACCTTGGAAGGGCCGGCACCGAACCGGCCATCCTTGGGCAGGAGGTTGGCGGGAATAGTGATGCTGGTGTCGCTCACAATGGCTCCAATTTTCGACTTTGGACGTAGGAGATGGCCCGGCAGGTAACGGTTGCTGCAACAAAGACTCCCGTTTATTCTGCCTGACGCAGCCCACTGACGGAATTTGGCCGTCATACTGCGGTCATGACCAACGGCGCTGCCCATTGGCGGCAAGAGATTATCCGGAGTAGTTCAAAATACGTTAAGCTGGCCTGACGTACAGCACCTGGGCCGGGTAACGTGGCGGGGGCCCTGAGGCCGCCCGAACGGTCTGGCACGAGGTACGGCTGACGGACGCAAGATACTGAGCTCGAGGAGCTGAGCTGGATGACGGATCTGATCGATACAACCGAGATGTATCTTCGGACGATTTTGGAACTTGAAGAAGAAAACATTGTGGCCCTTCGTGCCCGCATTGCGGAGCGCCTGCGTCATTCGGGGCCCACGGTCTCGCAGACCATTGGGCGGATGGAGCGGGATGGGCTTGTGGTTGTTTCGGGCGACCGGCATCTGGAGCTGACCGAAACAGGGCGGAAACGCGCCACCGAAGTTATGCGTAAGCACCGCCTGGCCGAGCGACTCCTTGCGGATGTGATCGGTCTGGACTGGGCATACGTCCACGATGAAGCATGCCGCTGGGAGCATGTAATGAGTGAGCGGGTGGAGCGCCGGATCTACGAAATGCTCAACCACCCGACTGAGTCCCCCTATGGCAACCCCATCCCGGGGCTGGCTGCACTGGGTGGGGAAGTCCAGCAGCCCTTCAGTGACGGGGCAGTCAATCTTCTGGTTGCCATGTCCAGCTACAGGGCCAACTCTAACGTCAGAATCAGCAGACTTGCTGAACCTATCCAGGTGGAGCCCGAACTCCTCGTTCAGCTTGACGAAGGTGGAATCCGGCCTGGGGCAAACATTTCACTTGAGCGCGTGGGGGAGTACATCTCAGTGCGTGTTCCGGACATCGAAGGTGCGCTGGAACTGCCGCCTGAAGTTGCGGCTCACGTGTTTGTTACGGTCAGCTGACCGTCCCTCATCAGCCGCCGTCAGGGACAGCGGGCGTACGAGCAGCCCAAATATAACGAAATTATTACTGCGCTAATTAATCACCTATAGTTGAGCACTAGCGCCGATACTAAAGCGTTACCTGATCTGAAGCCGAGCTCTGCCAGCAGATCAGGTGCACGAGTCACCTACTGGCAGAGGCGGGGGAACCACAACCGGCTGTTGAGAAACAGCCTCGGGGTGAAGTCCGCCAGCAGCAAGCACACCAACGAAGGTCCCTTTCAGGGCTCCTCTGTGCCGGAATGCTTGCATGGCGGACCGGATCTTTGCACTCTCTGATCCGAATCCGACAGCTAACTTCGCAGGCTATCCAGAGAGGAAGATCTTTGACCACCCAGAACGCCAGGGGCCGTCGCCGTGCGACAGGTCCTGCTTCGGAGCTGCGAGTATCCGAAGCTGTCGCCGCCGCTGGCCGTCCCCGAGACCCACACCGGGACGCTCGCCGCAGGCGCAGTCCGTTTCGCCAGGTCACCGAATTCGCGGGAGCCAGTGGTGTAGGGCAAAAAGCCGGCATTGCCCTGGCCGCTACGGGATTGATCCTTACAGTCACGGTTCCAGCCACGAGCCCCTTGGCGGCTACCGGAGAAGTCGGCTCCACCGGAGCTACGCTTTCAGCCTCTGTACAGCCCGAAGTCTCCGCAGCTGCGGGCGCGAAAGTCGATTTCAGCCGCAGTGCCGTATCCACCACCGGCGATCCTGACGGCAAACTCAAGCAACTCCTGAGTGCACAGTCCGCTGGCACCGTCAGCCGGGCAGCGTCTGCCGGAAGCCTTGGGTCTCCGCTAGATTCCCTCGTTACCGCGTCACCCTTCGGTTACCGCGTCAGCCCGATCACCGGCGGCTACGGAGAATTCCACCGCGGCCAGGACTTCGCGGCCCAATGCGGTACCGCCGTCCACGCAGCAGCCAGCGGCACGGTCACCTTTGCTGGCTGGCATCCCTTCGGAGGTGGAAACCGCGTGGTCATTGATCACGGCAACGGACTTGAAACCACCTACAATCACTTGTCCTCGTCCGACGTCAACGTAGGCCAGAAAGTGACCAGGGGCGACACCGTGGCGCTGAGCGGGACCACCGGCGCCTCCACCGGCTGCCACCTCCACTTCGAAGTGATGGTCAACGGCGAAGTCGTAGACCCCATGGGCTGGCTCTGACTTAGCCGATGGACTACTCTCACATTCCCGTGACATGCCGTGACCTGAATGTGACATTCAATCCAAAGTCCTGTACCGTCTAAACCACGCCAACTTTTCCGAAGTTGGCGCTCTTGAGTGGATTGCCTAACTCTGCCACCGCTCAAGGTCCGTTCGCATTACATCGTCTGGCAGAGGCGGGGGAACCAATTTTGGTCTTCGCAAGAAGACCTTGGGGTTAAGTCGCGAAGCTTCTGATGAAGCCAAGTGGCCGGGTGACTCCCATCCGAATCCGACAGCTCACCTCGTAGGCATTGGGAGAGGCTACTTTCGTGTCTTCACGCCACAATGCTGCGCGCCACCGTGCTCAATCGGTGCGCATGAACCCCTTGGGTTCCGTGTCTAAAGCCGTTGCTAACAACGCGGGAACCGTTGGTCGCCAAGCTGCTGTCATTGCAGCTGCTTCAGGGCTCATTCTTGCTGCCGGCCTGCCAGCCAATGCTGCAGAGGGCAATCCTGGAGTTGCAGCCACCGCGGAATCAGGCTCACAGTCCACCCAGATCGCGGTAACCGCCGAGCCGACCGCCAAGGTTGTTTTCGAGCGTCCATCCGTGACTACCGAGGCAGCGCCGAAGATCGAGACTGTCAAGGCACAGTCCGAAGAGCCGGCAATCGAATTGGCTGCCAGCACCGAAAAGACCGACAAGCCGGCCGCCTCATCAGCAGCTGCATCGGGCTTGGCAGCAATCGCCTACACCGGAGTCGGCAGCCCCTACCTGTGGGGCGGCACCACTCCCAGCGGCTGGGACTGCTCAGGCTTTACCCAGTGGGTTTACGCCCAAGCCGGAATCAGCATCCCCCGCACCAATGCCTGGACGTCCATGACGCCCACTTCCACTCCCGCCCCCGGTGACCTGGTCATGCAGAACGGCGGTGCCCACGTTGGTATCTACGTTGGCAACGGCATGATGATCAGCGCACTGAACCCCTCGCAGGGCACGATCCTGCACGCGGTGTCTGCAACAGGCACCTCCTCGTTTTACACCCTTCGCTAAGTAACCCGTTCGGGGCGTTCCGGCCTACCCCCAAGATGCCGGAGCGTCCATAGCCCACGGCCTGCCCCGCGGTCCGAGGAATACGAAAGAGAGAAAATTAATGACTACACGTGCAACCATTGCACGGCACCGCGCCGAGGTCACCAAGACCAACTCGCTGGCTGTCATTGCCAAGTCCGTCGGCGACAACGCCGGTGGTGTGGGCCGTCAGGCTGCGGTTATCGCTGCTGCTTCCGGCCTGGTCCTGACCAGTGGAATTGCCGCCAACGCGGCTGACACCAGCGTTCAGCGCGAATCCACCTCTGCGTCCACCCTCGAAGTGAAGTCAGCCGCTCCCGCGACCATCTCGGCTGCTTCCACCATTGCGATCTCCTACGAGAAGCCTGCTGTCTCCACGACGCCGGCTCCCGTCGTCGAAGCACCCAAGCCCGTCGTGGAGGTCCAGGAAGCCGCTCCGGCGGCACCCGCTGCCGCCAAAGTAAATGTCGCTGCTGCCGTTGAGGCTCCCGCTGCCGCCCCCGCAGCCGCAAGTGGCATGGGCGCTTCGATCGCCGCTGCCGCTTACGCACAGCTCGGCGTTGCCCAGGACTGCACCATGCTGGCGACCAACTCGCTGGCTGCTGTCGGCATCAACTACCACGGCTGGCCGGCAGGTTACCTGTCCCTCGGCCGCACGGTCAGCGCTGCCGAAGCTCAGCCCGGTGACCTTGCGTACTACCAGAACGGCGGAATGGGCATGGCCCACATCGCGGTTTACGTCGGCAACGGCCAGGCAGTTCACGGTGGCTGGAATGGCGGAACCACCGCTCTCTTCAGCGTCAACGTCGGCTCCGGCCCGGTCTTCATCCGCGTAGGCGGCTAATTCCGGCTCTAAGCCAACAACAGCAGCAAGATCCCGCGACTGCGCCCAAAGGCTACGCCAGGTGAAACTGCCCGAAAGGACCCCTGTCATAGAACGGGGGTCCTTTTGCATTGCCTCTGATAATCCTGCGACGACCCATGGGCCCGGGGCGGAGGGAAATGGGAAGTACGGCTCGCCGCAAAGGCCGGATTCGGCAATTCGGGCATTCAGTGTTTACTCTGGTGATGTCGATCCTTAGCCCGGACATGCCGAGGGCAGCCGGCCCTCGTGCCCCTGACGGGTGCGGCCGTGAAGAGGTATGCGCATGCGCACACTCGTTCTGAATGCTGGATATGAACCGCTGGCGGTAGTCACCTTCCGCCGGGCGCTGGTGCTTGTGCTCGCTGGAAAAGCCAGCGTAGTGGCCGAAGGCGACGATCCCGTCGTCGGGCCGCAGGAGATCCTGGGCCGGCCGTCCGTGATCCTGCTCAACCGCTATATCCGGCCAAGGTACAACACTGCGACGGCCGTGAGCCGGCGGGGCGTGCTGCGCCGCGACGGACACCGCTGCGCGTACTGCGGCAAAGCTGCCCACACCATAGACCACGTCCACCCCAAGTCCAGGGGTGGCGCGCATTCATGGGACAACCTTGTGGCCGCCTGCCTGCGCTGCAACAACGCCAAGGGGGACCATACGCCTTCCGAGATGGGCTGGAAGCTGAGGTTTTCCCCTGCACCTCCGGTAGGCACCATCTGGCAGATCAAGGAGCTTGAGAAGCCAACGCCGGAATGGGATCCCTTCCTGCTCCCCGAATCCGCGGCTTAGGGTTTCCACGGGCCTCCCGGCAGCGTCCCTTTGTGGCTGGACGGCCGCATAAGCTTACCTTGTGGAACCAATGCCTGTGCCCTTTGATGCCGTAATCCTGGCCGGTGGCCGTTCCTCCCGTCTGGGGGGTGTGCCCAAATCGCAGTTGATGTACGACGGCGAAACCCTCCTCGCGCGGGCGCTTGGAGCCGCGGCAGGAGCAGCTAAGACAGTAGTTGTAGGTCCGGATCAGGGCGGGCTGCCGGCAGGAGTCATTGCATGCAGGGAGGATCCGCCGTTTTCAGGTCCAGCCTCTGCCATTGCCGCAGGGCTGGAAGCGCTGGCCACGGATCGTAGCGGAACGCCGTCCCCGCTGACATTGATCCTGGCGTGCGACATGCCTCACTCAGCCGCCGCAGTCAGGGTACTCCGGAGCAGCATGGACCTCACGGCTGCCGGCTTCAACGCTGCTTCAGGCGGTGACGGGGCAATGGCAGTGACCCCGGAGGGCAGGAAGCAGCCTCTTGCGGGGCTCTATCGGACCGATTCGCTGTTGCACGCCGTCGGCGAGGCGCGTCTCCGGGCCGGCCTAACGGACGCCTCGGTTTTCTCGCTCCTTGCTAGGCTGGACGTGAGGCTGGTTACCGTCCCTTCCGGGTCCACGGACGATGTGGATACTTGGGACGATGCCGCCGCACTAGGGGTGTTGAACCGGGAGCAGTGAAGGCTGCTCGGATCGGTTGTGACGTCCGCAACGGCATGTAAATTTTGGAGGCAGTTCGTGAAAAGCCAGGATGAAACGCTGGAAGAGTGGTGCCGGGCGTTGCTTCAGGCCTTCGAACTGGAGAACGTCGAGGTGGACATCAATGAAATACTCGCCGTTGCCGGAGTGGCCGCCCACTCCATCGTCCGGCCCGCTGCCCCGCTGACGACCTTCATCGCCGGTTTTGCTGCCGGCCTGGCATCTGGCTCCGGGCAGGCCAGCGATGCCCATTCAATGCAAGCCGCCCTCGGTGTAGCGCGCACCGTGGCGAAGGACTACGCAGGCGAGCCGCCGGCAAATACTGGAGTTCCCAGCGCATGACTACGGGTGTTCCGGAGGCTGAGGGGGAAAGCCCCTCAGACCCCGCCCAGCCCCGCGCGGAAAATGAAGCGTCCCACGACGGCGCCGACAGGCCGCCCCAGCAACTTGCGCACACCTGGCAAGAGGCGCGGCAGGCTTCCTTCGACTGCGCCACCCCCATTCCTGCAGGCCCGGTCCGGCTCGCTGATGCCATCGGCAGGACTTTGGCAACGGACGTTGTGGCGCTGCAGGACATCCCACACTATGCGTCGTCTGCAATGGACGGCTGGGCGGTGAACGGCACAGGACCCTGGATTCTCTCGGAACCGGGACTGCGACTGGCTCCGCACGAGGCCAGCCCCATTGTGACCGGCGGCCTGATCCCACCCGGCACCAAAGCAGTGTTGCGGAGTGAAAGCGGAATCCTGACAACTGACGATGAGGGGCTTCCGGTCCTGGCTGTAGGCGGCGGGGCACGTCCAGGTGAGCCTCGGAACGGCCAGCACATCCGTAAGGCGGGGGAGGAGGCCTTGAGCGGGGAGGCCCTTGTCCGGAGCGGCACGGTCTTGAACCCGGCCCACATTGCCCTCGCCGCCCTTGCGGGCCACGACACTGTCGAGGTCCTGGGTAAACCGGTGGTCAGGCTGCTCCTCACTGGCGCTGAGGTTGTCAGCGAAGGTTTGCCCGCGCCAGGACACGTTCGGGACACGTTTGGACCGCAACTGGCCTCCGTGGTGGCCATGCTGGGGGGAATCTGCACGTCCCAAGCCAGGATCGGTGACGCCTATGGAGATTGGCGCGCCGGCCTGGAAGACAGCATTCCTGAGCCGGATGGTGGAATGCCTGCCCCCGAAAGCGTGCCTGCCGTGGAAAGCCTGCCGGCCGACGTCGTCATCACTACCGGCGGCACGGGACGCAGCGGCACCGACCATCTCCGGCAGGCAGTTGCCGATCTGGGGGGACGACTCCTGATCGATGGAGTGGCCATGCGGCCCGGGCACCCGGTGGTACTTGCCGAACTGCCCGACGGCAGGTTTGTTCTGGGCCTGCCGGGAAATCCCCTTGCGGCGATGCTGGCCCTCTCGACAGTGGGGGGGCCCCTTCTGGCTGCCCTCGGACACCAGCCGATCCCGCCCGTTAGCGAAGTGCACAGCGGGACGACAATTGAGACGGACCCCGGGCGCACGCGGTTAATGCCTTACAGGTTGCTCTATGGCATGGCATCGCCGGCGAAACATGCTGGACCGGGCATGATGCGCGGACTTGCCTCGGCTGACGGCGTACTGGTGGTGCCACCCCATGGGGTGCAACTCGGAGAGCTGGTTCCGGCTTTTGCATTGCCTTGGGGAGCCAGCGTTGAAGCCCCTGGGTCCAAGGCCGACACAGGAACCGGGAAGGCAGCAGCGAAGAGGCCTGTAAAAAGGGCTGCGCGGAAAAGTGCAGCGGCGGATGGTCCGGTGGACTGGAGTGCACTCCTGGACTGACCGTCTCCTTGTGAACAGCACGCGTTGGCATAGCCCGCCCCCGCTTGCAATGATGGAGACATGAATGAAAGTCAGGGCTGACTAATGGGACGCATGAGCGTACGCCGAAAAATCCACAAGTTCGTCATGGACGGCTCAGCGGCTGCAGTTGAGTTCCCTGTCCGGCATAAAGAGGACGTACTCGCCGTCGAGGAGCCTTTGGAGATCCGGCTTGGATCCCTTTCCTTCTCCGTAACCATGAGGACCCCGGGAAACGATTTTGATCTCGTGGCAGGTTTCCTCGTCTCTGAGGGAGTCATCTGGGATCCGGATCAACTCGTCTCGTTGAGGTTCTGCGCCGGCGAAGACGAGGACGGCGTGCAGACCTTCAATGTGGTGGAGGCGCAGTTACGTCCCGACGTGGCGGTTCCGGAAACGGGCAGGAACGTTTACACGTCAAGTTCCTGTGGCATCTGCGGCACAGACTCGATCGAAGCGGTACGGAAATCGTCCCGGTTCAGCCCTGGGGCAGACGGCCTGACGATACCGCTCGCCACTCTTACATCCCTTCCGGAACAGCTTCGCGAGGCCCAATCGCTGTTTGATGCCACGGGGGGAGTGCATGCTGCAGGGCTCTTCCGGATCCAGGATGACGGCGGGGCTGAGCTGCTCTGCCTCCGTGAAGACGTAGGACGGCACAACGCTGTGGACAAAGTGGTGGGCTGGGCGTTGCGGGAGCGGCTTCTTCCGCTCGCGGGCACAGTTCTGCAGGTCTCAGGCCGGGCGTCCTTTGAGCTTGTCCAAAAGGCCTCGCTTGCAGGAATCCCTGCCCTGGCAGCCGTCAGTGCTCCGTCCAGCCTTGCTGTTGAACTGGCTGAAGCAAGCGGAATGACGCTGGTGGGTTTCAGCCGTGCGACCAGCCTTAACGTTTATGCGGGGGAGCGCAGGATCACGGTTCCAACGCCGCTGGCAGGATAGGATCCGGGGTTGGTAATACACTTTCTGGACAAGTAGATTTTATCCATCGAATGGAAACTGTCTTCTGCCCACGGAAGGCGACTGGATCGCAAGCAAACTGAAGGTGGCGCTCCAGACACAGACTTTCCAGCAGCTACCCGGATACGAGCCTAAAGAGGAATCAAGTGCACGACGACCGCCGGATCACGGAAGTGCGTCTCGACCGCTTTATGCGCGAACGTATCAGTGCCGCCGTTTATACCCGTACCACGGAGTTGTCCCTGAGCAGCTGGGATGTTCCGGACGAGCCCGTTCCTGTCATGGAAGCCCTGCGCCAGGAGTTCCAGCCTCAGGAACACGGGGCGCCCTGGGGAAAGCCATGGAGTACAAAGTGGCTTCGGCTGCAGGGTGAAGTGCCGGATTCCTGGGGGACTCTGCCGGACACAGCCGTGGAAATCGTCGTCGACCTCGGATTCACTACGGAACTCCCGGGCTTCCAGTGTGAAGGAATCGCCTGGCATCCGGACGGCACCATCATCAAGGCCATCTCGCCACGGAACCAGTATGTCCCGCTGAAGCTCCTGGGCAGTGGCATGGCAATTGATTTCTACGTGGAGGCTGCGGCTAATCCCGACGTTGCCCAAGGATGGACTTTTGCGCCTTCTCCCTATGGGGACAAGGTAACGGCCGGCACCGAGCCCCAGTACCGGCTTGGAACGATAGCCATCGCGGAGTTGAACCAGACTGTCTGGGAGCTTCAGCAGGATGTCTGGACGCTTCATGGCCTGATGCACGAGCTTCCAATGGAGCTTCCGCGCCGCCACGAGATCCTCCGGGCCCTTGAACGCATGATGGACGTCATGGACCCGGAGGACATCGCCGGCACGGCTGCTGCAGGACGTGAAGCGCTGGCTACTGTTCTGTCCAGGCCGGCCTACGCGTCCTCCCACAGACTTGTCGCCACCGGCCACGCCCACATCGACTCGGCCTGGCTGTGGCCCGTCCGGGAAACTGTCCGCAAATGCGCCAGGACGTTCTCCAATGTTGTGGCGCTGATGGACGAATACCCAGACTTTGTGTTCTCCTGCTCGTCCGCCCAGCAACTTGCCTGGATGAAAGAGTATTACCCTGAGCTGTTCGGCCGTATCCGGGAGAAGGTCGCGTCCGGACAATTCGTCCCCGTCGGGGGAATGTGGGTCGAATCGGACACCAACATGCCCGGCGGAGAAGCCATGGCCCGCCAGTTCATTGAGGGCAAGAGCTTCTTTTTGAAGGAGTTCGGCGTGGAGTGCCAGGAGGCATGGCTTCCGGATTCATTCGGCTACTCGGCCGCCCTTCCGCAGATTGTGAAAGCGGCGGGAAGCCGGTGGTTCCTGACGCAGAAGATTTCCTGGAACCAGGTGAATAGAATGCCGCACCACACCTTCCAGTGGGAAGGAATCGACGGTACGCGCCTGTTCACACACTTCCCGCCGGTTGACACCTACAACTCTGAATTGAGCGGGCGGGACCTTGCCCATGCGGAACGTAACTACCGGGACCACGGCCGCGGTACTGTTTCTCTGGTCCCCTTCGGCTATGGCGACGGCGGCGGCGGACCCACGCGTGAAATGGTCGCGGCGGCCCATCGTACAACTGACCTGGAAGGCTCGCCGCGGGTCCGCATCGGAACCGCCCAAAGCTTTTTCGTTGAAGCCGAAGCAGAGTACACCGCTTTGCCCGTCTGGGTGGGCGAAATGTACCTGGAGCTGCACCGGGGCACCTACACAAGCCAAGCCAAGACAAAACTTGGCAACCGCCGCAGCGAGCATCTGCTGAGGGAAGCTGAGTTGTGGTGTACAACAGCCGCAGTGCGTACCCGCGGCTCATTCGACTACCCACAGGCCGAACTCAAACGCCTATGGCAACTGGTCCTCCTGCACCAGTTTCATGACATCCTGCCCGGCAGTTCCATCGCCTGGGTGCATCAGGATGCCGAGCGGAACTACGCCGCTATCGCGGAAAACCTCGAAGCTCTCATCCGCAATGCAGCTGCTGCCCTGCTGGGGGAGGGCAAGCAAAAGTTCCTCCTCAACGCTGCGCCCCATGAGCGCAATGGCGTCCCTGCGCTCGCTGTAGGGGAACCGGTCCGCTCAGATACTCCGGTGGTGGTGACGGAAAAAGCAGGAGGGTACACCCTGGATAACGGTGTCATCCGGGCGGTAGTGGATGGCAACGGACTCGTGACTTCCCTCATGGACTACGCCACAGGGCGCGAGGCGATAGCGCCCGGCCAGTTCGGCAACCATCTGGAACTGCACCGGGATACCCCCAACGAATGGGACGCCTGGGACATCGATGAGTTCTACCGGCGCAACGTCACATCACTGCAGGAAGCGCGGTCGGTGACGCTGGAACGCGGTGGCTGGGACGCCGTCGTCGTCGTGGAGAGGCTGGCAGGCTCGTCAACAGTGACTCAGCGGATCTCGCTTGAGGCCGGAGCGGACTCCCTGACCATCTCAACTGCCGTCGACTGGCAGGAGAGCCAAAAGCTGCTCAAACTCGGATTCCCGCTGGATGTCCGGGCCGACCGATCGGCGTCCGAGACGCAGTTCGGCCATGTGTTCCGTCCGACCCACCTGAACACATCCTGGGAGGCCGCCAAGTTCGAGATCTGCGCCCACCGCTGGATTCATGTCGCGGAACCCGGCTACGGGGTGGCTATCTCGAATTCCTCCACGTATGGACATGACGTGACACGGAATGTAAGGAGCGACGGCGGCACCACCACCACTGTTCGCCTCTCGCTGCTCAGGGCGGCGAAGTTTCCCGATCCTGCAGCCGACCGGGGAGTGCATGAATTGACCGTCAGCATTCGCCCCGGAGCGACAATAGCGGACGCAGTGGAAGAGGGTTACCGCACCAACCTTGCGCCGCGGATCGTCACAGGCGGGAGGCCGGTAGAGGCGCTGTTCTCGGTGTTCAACCAGGCCCTGGTGATTGAGTCCGTAAAACTTGCTGAAGACGGCTTCGGTGACGTGATTGTTCGGCTCTATGAATCCCTGGGTGAACGGTCTGCGGGCTTGATCACGGCGAACTTCCCGGTTGAGTCCGTGCACTCCGTAGACCTGCTGGAACGACCCACTGATGCCCCTGGCGTCAGCACCGGGAAGGACTCAGCCGAGCTGACCCTGCGGCCGTTCCAACTGGTGACGCTCAGGTTCGTGCGGTAGCGGAAGCTCCTGTAGCCCGACAAAGCCCGTTAAATAGGCTGAGTGGGGGCGGTCCCCAACAGCCCGCCACCACTCATCCCCCCAACATTGCGCACACCGAGCCGACGTCGAGCAGATTATCCCTACCCTCGACGCCGCTCCAAGGTGTTCACACATTCATGATTGTTTCACGTTCTAATGATTTTGTGAAAGCCCCTTTGATTACTTTTCTATAAACGACCTCAACGACGGCTTGGCCCTCCTCAGCAAAACCCTCCCGATCCAGATGCTGGTTAATCCCGTCATCAGGGCCAGGACTGCTGTGTAGTTGATCAGCGGCTGGAGGAAGGCGAACGGTTCGGGGACCAGTGGGAAGAGTATCCCCAGGAGCAGGGCCACGAACCCAAGCGACAGTAAAACTGCTCCAGCGCGGACCGCACCTGGAAGCGGCTGCTGGGCGGCTTTGAACGTGACGGGCAATAAACATGCTGCGATATAAGCCGGATAGAGCCGCCCGGCAGCAGCGTAAAGCTCTATCAGTAGATCATTTTCAGGACTTCTGCTGGGAAGGGCTGAAAGGCCGGTGGAGGACCCTGCAGTATCAGCCAGAAGAAAAAGTGCAACCGTGGCAAGCATGATAAGGCCAAGAACGCAGGCACCAACAGGACCGGTGAGCCGGCGCAGTGCCTTTGGATCATCAAATGCCCGGGCTATCCCACGTCCGGCGAGGAAGACAGTCGCATAGATGATGAACCGGAGGACGAGGTTGGTGTAGTTTTCAGAGCCCAGCCAGGAATCCACGGCAAGGTAAGGCTCCCGGATGCTCAGGAGGATGGCCACAGTGGCCAGCACAAAAATGGCAAACAGGGAACGGTTCTGCCCACGAAGGGCGCTGGGGATCCGGGCCAGGGCCACAGCACTGCATACCGCCAGTGTTGACCACTGCAGGACTTCGATCATCCGAGGTTCTCCCAAATCTTCTCTGTACGCTCATGGTCCTGTTCCTGACGGCGTAATGTCCTGCCAATGGCTTGCAGCCGCTCTCCTGCCAGGGAAGCCAGTTCCCCGTCAGACAAGCCGGCCAAAGCCCGCTGCCGGGCTTCCGGAGCCCACCCCGCCTCCTCTTCGGTGATGAGGCCTGTTGCAACCAGACCGCCAGTCGGAGCTACGCCCGCTGCCAGCGCCGTTGCGATGGCCAGCTCCGGGGTCAGGCGGTTGGCTGTCAGTTGCGCGGAATAGTTCTGCGGTGCGATACCGGTAGCGGACGAGACCCGGTGCCTCAATTCGCCGTCGTCGATGGCGTCCACCCAGTTCCTCACGGAGGTCGCGTGAGGTGCCGGGATAAGCGGCGGCTGCGGTACCGGTGGTGCTCCCGGATCGTCGGGGATGGAGCGGGCAATCACTGCATGCAACAGGTCAGTGGTGGCGATCTGGCTGACCAGCTCCTCCGGTCTCGGAAGCGGTTGTTCCTTACGCAGATCCGTGAAGGTATCAAAGTACGCGAGCGCTGTCACCGGGTTGATACCGACGGCGCGGCTGACGCTGACGAGGGTTGATTCTGCCACCTTGCCCCGTACCAGTTGCTGCGCCAGGGTGGTGCGTTTGATGCCCGACATGCGGCTGATATCTGCCATGCTGGCCGATGGTGCAGCAGCTTGCAGCCATCGTTGAAAGGCCTTGGCTGGGACTGGCATGGACAGCTTCCTGCAGTGGGATTGAGTGCCCGGCTTTGCGCCGGGGTGATGTATCAACTATGCTAGATGGTCGAACCCGTTGGTCCGTACACCCCCCAAGTCCGGATCAACGGGTTCTTCTACGTCCGGATGTTTTTCCACCGTTTCGCGGCGGTGAGAGGATGGACCAATGACTGCAACCCTTGTTGCCAAAGACCTTTCCGGCGGTCACGATCACCGCACCCTTTTCTCGAACCTTTCCCTCACGGTTTCCCCGGGCGATGTTGTAGGAGTTGTTGGAGCCAACGGGGCCGGAAAATCAACGTTGCTTCGCCTGCTGGCCGGCGTGGATCAGCCGCAGGACGGCAGCGTCAGCCTGGCGCCGTCGGATGCCTTTGTTGGCTGGCTGCCCCAGGAGCATGAACGGATCGACGGCGAGACCGTTGGCGGCTACATTGCGCGCCGGACCGGCTGCGCCCAGGCGACCACGGCCATGGAGACGACGGCCGAGGCGTTGGGAAGTGAAGCGCCGGGATCCGAGGACGCCTACTCGCTGGCCTTTGACCGCTGGATGGCTTCGGGGGCCGCCGACCTGGAGGAGCGTATCGCTCCGGTCCTCGCCGATCTCGGCCTCGAAACCGCCACCGATGCCCTCATGACGGGTCTCTCCGGCGGCCAGGCCGCTCGGGTTGCGCTGGCTGCTTTGCTTCTCAGCCGTTTCGACGTCGTCCTCCTCGACGAGCCCACCAACGACCTGGACCTTCAGGGACTGGCAAAGCTTGAGGCCTTTGTGCAGGGCCTACGTGGTGGTGTGGTACTGGTCTCCCACGACCGTGAGTTCCTGGCCCGTTGCGTCACCACCATCGTCGAGCTGGACCTCGCCCAGAATTCCGTTTCCGTCTATGAGGGCGGGTATGAGGCATTCCTTGAAGAGCGGGCCGTTGCCAGGCGGCATGCCCGGGAACGCTATGAGGAGTTTGAGTCCACCAAGGCGGACCTGGTGTCGCGGGCCCGTACTCAACGGGAATGGAGTTCCCAGGGTGTCCGGAATGCCATGAAGAAAAACCCGGACAATGACAAGATCAGACGGGCCGCGAGCACCGAGTCGTCAGAAAAACAGGCGCAGAAAGTGCGACAGATGGAGTCGCGCATCGCCAGGCTGGATGAAGTGGAGGAGCCCCGCAAGGAGTGGCAGCTCCAGTTCAGCATCGGTCAGGCTCCGCGCTCCAGCTCCGTGGTAGCCACCCTCCGCGATGCCGTGGTCCATCAAGGGGAGTTCACCCTGGGCCCTGTGAACCTGCAGCTCAACGCGGGAGAGCGGATCGGGATTACCGGCCCGAACGGTGCCGGCAAGTCCACCCTTTTGCGGCTCCTGCTGGGGGCCCAGCAGCCTGCAGAGGGAACAGCGTCCATGGGTGCCTCTGTTGCAATCGGCGAGATCGACCAGGCCCGTGGCCTCCTTGCCGGAAACCTGTCGCTCTCATCAGCGGTGGAAGCCGTGCTTACCGACATGACGCAGGCTGAGGTCCGGACACTGTTGGCTAAATTCGGCCTGAAAGCGGACCATACGTCCAGGCCTGTCGACTCACTGTCTCCTGGGGAACGGACCAGGGCTGCGCTCGCCCTGCTTCAGGCGCGGGGAGTCAATCTGCTGGTCCTCGACGAACCCACCAACCACCTTGACCTCCCGGCCATCGAGCAGTTGGAGGAGGCCCTGGAAAGCTATGAGGGCGCACTCCTGCTGGTCACCCACGACCGCCGCCTTCTGGAAAATGTCCGTCTCGATGTCAGATGGCACGTCCTCGCAGGAACGGTCACGGAATCGTCCGGGAGCGGGTCTGTTGAAAGCGCGGAAAACCGTTCCGCCGCGAGGACCGGGCGTAACCGATGAGCATGGACGGGGTGGCCTGGAGCTCCCTGTACAAGATCAGCCGGGCTTCAGGCGGATCCAGATCGTTCTCCAAGGAGACGCTTAAGCGGGTGTTGGGCTTTGCCCTCCCTCACCGTCGGAGGCTGTTTGTCTTCGTGCTGCTTTCGATCGTCATGGCGGTCCTGGCTGTGGCGACTCCGCTCCTTGCGGGCCAGGTGGTGGATGCGATCATCGCCGGAGTTGAGGCTTCGGTGGTGATCTGGCTTGCTGTGCTGATTGCCGCCGTCGCGGTGGCGGAAGCGGGCATCGGCCTGCTGACACGGTGGCTCTCCTCCACCATTGGCGAGGGCGTGATCGTTGACCTTCGCACCAGGGTGTTCGACCACGTCCAGAAAATGCCCATCGCGTTTTTCACCAGGACGCGAACCGGGGCGCTCGTGAGCCGGCTCAACAATGATGTGATCGGTGCGCAAGCAGCCTTCGCCGGAACCCTCTCGGGCGTGGTCAGCAACGTTGTGGCACTCCTGCTGACCCTCGTGGTGATGCTGGAGAAGTCCTGGCTGGTGACAGTACTGGCCATGGTCCTGCTGCCCATCTTCCTCATCCCGGCGCGCCGGATGGGTTCGAAGCTGGCAGACCTCCGGCGCGAAGCAGCCGAGCACAATGCGGCCATGGGGACGCAGATGACCGAAAGGTTCTCCGCTCCCGGCGCCACTTTGGTGAAGCTCTTCGGACGTCCGGACGAAGAATCCCGCGAATTCGCGGTCCGCGCCGGCCGCGTCCGGGATATCGGCGTCCGCACAGCCATGCTTCAGTTCACGTTCGTGACCGCGCTGACACTCGTCTCGGCCCTGGCGCTCGCTTTGGTGTACGGGTTGGGTGGCTGGCTGGCGCTCGGCGGCCAGCTGGCCGCGGGCGACGTCGTGGTGCTGGCACTGCTGTTGACACGGCTTTACGCGCCGCTGACGGCCTTATCCAACGCCCGCGTCGAGATCATGAGTGCCCTGGTCAGCTTCGAGCGCGTCTTTGAAATACTGGACCTCAAGCCCCTGATCCAGCAGAAACCCGACGCCGTTGAGGTGCCGCCAGGACCAGTAGCCGTGGAGTTCGACGACGTCCGGTTCGCCTATCCCTCTGCCGACAAGGTATCGCTGGCTTCCCTCGAGGACGTGTCCACCCTTGACACCCGGGGCGGGGAGGAAGTACTGCACGGCGTCAGTTTCCGGGTTGAGCCCGGCCAGACAGTTGCGCTCGTAGGGTCTTCGGGAGCGGGAAAATCCACTATCGCGCAGTTGCTCGCCAGGCTGTACGACGTCGATTCCGGCGCCGTGCGCCTCGGCGGCACCCTGCCCGGCTCGGGAGTGGACGTCAGGGACGTCACCTTTGATTCGATGCGGGCAACGCTGGGAATGGTGACCCAGGACGGGCACCTTTTCCACGAAAGCATCGCCTCCAACCTGCGCCTTGCACGGCCTGAGGCCACCGACGATGACATGTGGGACGTGCTGCGCCAAGCGCGGCTGGAATACATGATCAGGTCCCTCCCGGACGGACTGGACACGGTAGTGGGGGAGCGCGGATACCGGCTCTCCGGCGGCGAACGCCAGCGCCTTACCATTGCCCGCCTGCTTATTGCTCAGCCGCGGGTGGTTATTTTGGACGAGGCCACAGCTGCCTTGGACTCCACCAACGAGGCAGCAGTCCAGGCAGCGTTGGGGGCCGCGCTGGAGGGGCGCACCGCCGTCGTGATTGCCCACCGCTTATCCACAATCCGGGCAGCGGACATGATTTTGGTAGTGGAGGAAGGCCGAATCTTGGAACGCGGAACGCATACCGAGCTGCTTTCAGCCGATGGCCGCTATGCCGAGCTCTATCACACGCAGTTCGCAGAGGCCCACGCCGTTGCCGAAGAGGCCGTTCCCGAACTCTAGGTTGTCTCGGCCAGGGCGGGCAGGATGTGGTCTGTGAGTAGCGGAGCCAGATCCTGCGGAAGCTCGGCGTTGAGATCGAGCCAGCGGATCTCAGCGATTTCGGCTGAAGGGTGGGCGGACCAGACGCCCGGCGCGGCGTAGACGGTAGCCTCAATGTCCGTTGCGGCCTCATTGGCAGCCGCGGCTATCCAAACCCCCATGAGCCTAAGCTGCTCAGGCAGGACGGCGATCCCCACCTCCTCGAGGAGCTCACGGGAAGCAGCCTGCGCCGCGGTTTCGCCGGGTTCAGGCTTGCCGCCGGGATGCATGAACTTGTCCGTGCCCCGCTTGCGGACTGTGAGCAGTCGTCCGGCGTCGTCGAACACGCAGACGGCGGAAACCACAATGCGCGCTGTCATCGCTCGCCTCCGTAGCCTGCTGCGTCGGCGCGGCGCAGTACCGATTCCAGCAGAAGGTTCTTCGCTGGACCGCTGACGTCCCAGCTGTACCGGTATTCGTCCCGGCTTACCAGAGAATATTTCACCCGATAGGTATCGGGATCGCACCAATGGAGTTCGGAGACATCACTGGAGGCGAAACTCATCCGGTGGAAGGGGCGTCCGTCCGGGAAGAAAACTGCAAGGGCGTCCGGCCTATCCGACGGGCGAAGTACGTACTCACGTTGCGCGGGGCCCGTGAAGGGTTCGCCGCCAGGAGCAGCCCAGTGAACTGTTCCTTCTTCGCGGAAGCGGAGGGCGCCGTCGTCTGTCTCAACGAAGGCTGCAACGCCGGTAAAGGTGCCCCGGGTGTCCGCGGACCGATCCCACAAAGAACGGTCCACCCGCCAGGAGCCCAGCAGGTACGCGCGCAGGTCTGCAGCGGAAGCGGCGTCCGGCGTGTGCGAATTCAAGTGCCCTCGATTGGAATCGAACCAACGACACCGGCTTTAGGAGAGCCGTGCTCTATCCACTGAGCTACGAGGGCGGGCGTCCGAACCGGCCGGCCTGAGGCCATCCTGTTCGGGCACGGTTACAAGCATACAAGGTGCTGGCGCGTACTACGCTCTTGGCATGAGTTCTGCCCCTTTGCCAGCCGCTGCCCTCGTCTATATTCCCGACACAGCCTCAACACGGCAATACATCGGAGCCTGGTCCGTTCTCAGTGTCCTGCAGTATTTTGCAGCCGAAGCCGCCGTCATCGGTGCATGGGCAGGACCGGAACCGTACGACCGCCGCACGGGCTTTATCAGTGACCTGGGCGCGGTGACCTGTGGAATCTTCGATGACCGGGCTGTCTGCTCGCCGCTGCACCTGCTGATGAACGCCTCGTTCTTTATCCAGGGGCTTGGCATTCTGCTGGGCGCGTTGCTGCTCAGTTCAGGATTGTTGTGCGTTGCAGCCAGGCCTGGGGCACGTGCGGTACCGGGAGAGAAACCCTGGCGCGCCGCCATAGTGGTCCGGATCCTCATGGCGACGGCGGGGGCGGGCACAATGCTCGTGGGTGTGGTTCCGGAGGACGTTGGTTCTCCGCTGCATTTTGCCGGCGCACTGATGTTCTTTATTGCCGGCGCCCTGGGATTGATCACTCTTGGTGGCATGTGGCTCAGCAAAACTCCGTTGGCATGGTTCATCCTGGGCTGCGGGGTGGTGTCCTTCTCTGCCTTGGTGATGGGTGGGCTGACGGGGATGGACGTCCCCGAGCCAGGCACCCTGGAGCGGCTGATGGGGTATCCGGTGACCGTTGGCCTGGCTGCGGCCGGCCTGGTGATCGCCCAGCGCGTTCACGACGAGCGAAAAGTCCGGAAAGCTATGCGGATGCAGGCGGTGCGGCACTAAACAGGTTGGTTGCAGAGTTAGTGCGGACTGCGGCTCACTTTTTCCCGAGGAACTCGCGGTAGCCTGCGAGCGATGTGACTCCGTCGTAGCCGATGCTCGTCGGACCCATTGCTGTCTGCTGGTCCGCAGAAAAAACCCGCAGAGGCAGGCTCACGTCCGGGTCGCCCTCGCCTGCTTTGACTAGTGCACGTAGCGCTTCTTCAACAACGCGCTTCATGGTCTCCGAGTCGGAGGTATCTGAAAAGATCCTCACGCCACCTCCCCGACTCATCCCCGGTGTGGTCTTGTACTCAACCTCAACACGTTCAACGTTCGAAATGGACTCAACTGCTGCTTGATACTTGGATGCGTATTTTGCGTCTGAGTCGCCGACCGACTCCTTGCATCCGCCAATGCTGAAAGCCAACGTTGCGATGAACAGGATGGCCAGTGCTTTGCGAATCATGGGAGTTAGTGCTCTCGTCCGAGGTTGGAGACAGTTGAGGATACCCGGCCAGGATCATCTGTGAGGAAAACCTGGGTCGAAGGATCATTCTTGAAAGCGGCTATCGCGCCAGAATTTTCGTTGGCTTCGACGGATTTCGCGTAGGTTCCGGCGTCGTGGTTTTGGCCTACATCGTCAGCGGCATCACCGGGCAGGCTTGGCAATGTGACTACTGTGGCGTTGTTGCTGCTTTCCCAGAGAGCGGGCACACCGCCAGGACCGGACTTGGCGTTGCCGAGGTCCGCTTGCGGGACCAGGTCTTTGGGGTGTTGCAGGGCCAGCGTATTGATGCTGTCCGGGATGTGGGTCGAATCGATAGGGGAACCGTATGTCATCACGTTGGTGACATTGAACTGTGCGCGGAATTCTGCACTGGCAGTGAGTGCGGCAGCCGTCATCCCGCCCTGGGAATGTCCCACCATAAACACCGGAGCATCAGGCGGAATTCCGGCCTTTTGCATCGCCAACGTCACCGCCGCTGACGCTGACGAAATATCCCCTGATGCCGACGCCAGATTGCCCACTGTGTCCATCGGGTTGGAACCCGACTTGACGTTCCACTCTGAGGTGCCGGGAATCATCACGATATAAGCTGGCCCGTCGGGGCCGTCCACTTTGGTGATCCGGAGGGCTGCGTCCGGGGTTCCCTCCTTCCCATGGTCGAGGTAGCCTTCCGTGACGCCGCCCATGATATTAGAAAGGCTATTGGGGATCGGCGTTACCCCATGGTCGGAAATGACAGGTGATTCATCTCCCACTCCTACTGGTATCGGTTCGCCTGCTGTCGCAGAACCGTCGTCAAGGAGGTGGGGGTTGTACAGGCCGCCGAATTGAAGTGTAATGCCAAGGTTGCCCACGGATGCGGCAAGCAAGACGCCGCCCGTCAAAAGCTCGGTGATGGAGGGAGGCTCTCCGGTGGTCATGAAGTCCCACCCCAGGCGCCCAATATTTCCCAGGCCGTCAAAGACGTCTCCTGCAGCATCAGGAATGGGCGTGTTGGCGAAGAAGTCCCAACCGTCTCCGATGGTGTCGCCCACTGCGTCCACAACATCCCCAGCGCCGTCCCACAGATCTCCCAGGCCGTCCCAAAGTCCTTCGGCCGCAGACTCTGCATTCTCCATGAGCCGATCCAGCAGCGACTTCGAGGCCCCGCCACCCGGACCCCCTGAACGGCTGGTTTCCTGCTGCTGGCGCACGTTCTCCTGGAGAGACTTAGAGGCCTCCCGGAGAGCGTGAGATGCGGACATGAGGGTACGACTGTGATTTTTCCAATCGGACTTGAACCGCTGGCTGTCCGCGCCCTTCCAAAGGCTGCTATTGACCACCGGCGTCAATTGGCTGCTGAGCTGCGCAAAGCGCTCACTTGCCCTTGCCAGTTCCTTGGCAAGATTCCGGCCCTGCTCGATGTCCATTCCGTGGAGCGTCATGATGCACCCTCTTCGCTGCGACGGCTGGAAAGAAAGTCGTGCGCCCCGAGGACGGACCACACCACCTGCTGGGCTATATGGCCAGGGGGGCGCTCTACGAGCACCAGGCTGCGCTGTGAATCTGCACCCGTTGTCTTCACGGAATAGAGCTTGTCTGCAAGGGCCCATACCGCGGCTGACTGGTAGTGCTCACCCGAACCGGCCGAATCGCGGTGTTCCGCGCCGGCCACCACACTGAGATGGACCGTGGCCGTGGGGGACTGAATAGCTGCGGCGACGTCGTTGGGGACAGTGGCAGCGCCAGCTTCGAACCCCTCTCCGAGCTTTGAAACTTCCTCCGCTGAAACTTCGATGCGTGGCCCGCCGGTGAGTGACGAAGAGTCGGGGTTTTCTGTTCCAGTGGCGGTGAGTTCCGGGTGCGGAGGCATCGAATCGGCCAATACCGGCCACAGAATGTCTTCAGTGAACAAGGTGATTGTGGAGACGTCGCCGATGCCGGTGACAGATACAGAGCCGTCCGTTCCAGTGGACACTGTCCGGGAGAATTTGATGGCGAGTCCGCGCCCGTCGAACAGGGAGACCTGGCTGTGTGTTGAGAGGCCGTCTGCCCGCGATACGAGCTCCAGCTTTATGGGGGCATTCGAAGCCTGCCAGATTGCCAGAATCCACTGTGGGCTGATGCTGCCCGCCGCGTTGGTGATGCCGGCAACGGTCAGTTGTTCGCTGAGCGCGCCCATGGCGTCGTCGTCCAGCCGGCACAGCATCCTGGCCGGTTCGGAGGCGCCATAGGCATCGAAGTCCACTTCCGGCTCGGAACGCAAGGCCGTCATGGTCTTGTCCACTGCAAGAGCCCATGCCAGGCTGCTCAAGCGGTACGTGTTCAATGAGGACTTCACAGTGGAGCCTGCCATGGTTGAGACCTTCGAGTCAGAGTCTCGCAAGAGGCTCGATCAGCAATGGCAGCAACGCTACTGCACGTGGGCAGCAGCCGCGATGGGCAGAACACCCCACTGGTGCGTGTCCATCAGCAGTCGATCAGCCGCCAGCGAGCTGTCAGCGTCCCCTTTAGCCCTTGCGGCGGTGCCCGCGGGCGGAAAATACCGCGACCGCGCCGGCCAGCAGGCTCACCAAAAACAGCACCCAGCCGGAAACGGTGAGCGCGGAAGCAAGAGCCACCGCACCGGCGTCGGCCGCTGGCATGGACATCATGGAATCAATGGCCGCATTGCCCCACAAACGGACGGCGACGAAGAGAAGGGGGACTGCCCAGAGAGCCCAGCGGAGCGGCTTTCGCGCCACATTGGTGCCGATCAACAGCAGCCAGGTAAAGCCGAAAATGAGGGGAAACAGGGTTCCCGCCGTCTTGTGGAGGTAGTTGAGCTGTCCCACGGCGTCTGCATCCATCGCCCCGCGCAACTGCTCCACGTACGAAGCGTCGAAGCCCCCGAGCAGCGAATCCGGCATAGCCAGTCCGCCCGAAAGCTGGGTCAGTTGATCGAGGGTCAGCAGGTGCAGGTACCAGAAGAGGAAGAGGCTGGCCACCAAACCGGCAATGAGGATCAGATTGCTGTTGTTCTGCGCCTTCTCGGGGGTACGCGCCGTGCTGGGGTTGATGACAGCGGGGAGATGGTGCTGGGGGATTTCAGCCTTGGTTCCGTGCTTTTTGATCCGCTGTGCGGGTGTTTTGGCCATGGCTCCATTATTGCCCGTGCCTATAGGCTGGGACGCGTGACCGAACTTGGAAGACACAAACTTGGCAAGCACAGCGCCGCGGAAGTTTCGGCGTCCATGGACGACTACCAGCTCGCAGAAGCACTGGTCAGGGAAGCCGGAAATCTGGCCCTGATGATGCGCCAGGGCGGACTGGAAGGCCAGCGCAAAACGTCAATCTCCGACGTCGTCACGGCGGCCGACCACGCCGCTGAGGCCTACGTTCTGGAGCAGCTGCAGCGCTGCCGCCCCGAGGACGGAATCGTGGGGGAGGAGGGGACTTCGATTCCCGGCAGCAGCGGACGGACCTGGGTGATCGACCCCGTGGACGGTACGTACAACTTCCTCCACGGTTCCACCTATTGGTGCTCCGCTATCGCGCTCAAAGACGCATCTGGCGTAGTGCTGGGCGCGATTTTCCAGCCGGAGGAGGACAAGCTCTGGCTGGGCGGGCTTGCCCGGACCGCAACGCTGAACGGCGTACGGCTTTCTACGTTTCACTCCGACGGTGCAGGACGCTCCGGGACTCCGTTGGCCGAACTTGGCGCAGCCACGTACATCCATCCCGGCTGGCTGGCGGACCCGATGTGCGCCATGCCGTGGCATGCTGCTGCCACGTCCGCTGCCGCTCTTCGGATGCTGGGCTCCGGCTCCTGCGACCTGGGCCGGGTGGCTGACGGGCAACTGGGGTGCTGGTTCCAGCACAGCTGTCCCGAGTGGGACTGGCTTCCGGGCAAAGCAATCGTCCGGGCCGCCGGTGGATCCGCGGATACGGTTCGCGTCAACGGGCTCGATTGGTTTATGGCCGGAGGGCAGACGGCGGTCCGTGAGCTTCGCGAGGCCTTGCTGTCCGGCTCGGTAGGGTGAATCCTTGAGCTGAAACTCCAGGCAGGAAGCACGGCTTAACCTGGATGATTAGGGCCAGGATTGCCTCCGCGAACTTGCTGTCGGCCCCACCGCCTAGACTTGTACCCATCATGGATATGTTGTTTGACCCGTACGCGGACGGTCCTTTCAAAACTGCCTCCCACCCGGCTGCACTGGCTAAAGTGCGTGCCGGGAGTGGTGGTTCTGCGCCTGAAAATGGCGGCGGGAGCGGACCCACACCGGACAGCGGAAGCCACATCTCCGGCGAAGGAAC
This sequence comes from Arthrobacter sp. Z5-13, assembly GCF_056499105.1. Taxonomy (NCBI): domain Bacteria; kingdom Bacillati; phylum Actinomycetota; class Actinomycetes; order Micrococcales; family Micrococcaceae; genus Arthrobacter; species Arthrobacter sp. Z5-13. The sequence goes on along the minus strand of NZ_CP096460.1, from coordinate 3,611,352 downwards.
CCCACAGGAGCGAAGGCAAAGGAACCCTGACGCCGCCGAACTTCTGCAGGGGCTCAACCCGCAGCAGGAAGAGGCCGTCAAGCACTCGGGCAGCGCCCTCCTGATTGTTGCCGGGGCAGGCTCCGGAAAGACACGCGTCCTCAGCAACCGGATCGCCTACCTCATTGCTACCCGCCGCGCCCATCACGGGGAGATCCTGGCCATCACCTTCACCAACAAGGCGGCCGCGGAAATGCGTGAGCGCATCGAGGCCTTGGTGGGCGGACGGGCCAAAACCATGTGGATTTCCACATTCCACTCCTCCTGCGTGCGGATCCTGCGCCGTGAAGCCCCCAACGTCGGGCTGAAATCCAACTTTTCCATCTACGACTCCGCGGACTCGCTCCGGCTCATCACGCTGGTCTCCAAGGGCCTGGACCTCGATCCCAAGCGCTTCGCCCCCAAGGCCATCCAGCACAAGATTTCGGCTCTCAAGAACGAACTCATCGACGCCGACTCCTACGCCTCCAGCGCCAACTACAACGACCCCTTCGAGCAGGCTGTGGCCGAGGTATTCAAGGGGTACACACAGCGTCTGCGGCAGGCGAACGCCATGGACTTCGATGACCTCATCGCCGAAACCGTCTACATGTTCCGTGCCTTCCCTGCTCTGGCTGAGTCGTACAGGCGGCGGTTCCGGCATGTTCTGGTGGACGAATACCAGGACACGAACCACGCCCAGTACGCATTGGTGCGAGAAATCGTCGGGGAGGGAGAAGGTGCAGCGGAGCTCACAGTCGTGGGCGATTCCGATCAGTCCATTTATGCGTTCCGCGGGGCGGATATCCGCAACATCGTCGAGTTTGAGAACGACTACCCGGACGCGCGCACCATCAAGCTGGAGCAGAATTACCGTTCAACCCAGAACATCCTGAATGCCGCCAACTCGGTGATTTCCCGCAATCCAAACAGGCCGGAGAAAAGGCTTTGGACGGCGGAGGGCGACGGCGAGAAGATCATCGGCTACGTGGGTGAAAACGAACACGACGAAGCCCAGTTCATAGCCAAGGAAATCGACCGCCTGCAGGACGAGGACAACCTCCGTCCCGGCGACGTCGCCATTTTCTACCGCACCAACGCGCAGTCCCGTTCTATAGAAGACGTTCTGGTGCGGGTTGGTTTGCCCTACAAGGTGGTCGGCGGCACCCGCTTCTACGAACGCAAGGAAATCAAGGACGCCCTCGCCTACCTGCGCGTCCTGGTTAACCCGGACGACGACGTCAACCTTCGCCGCGTGCTCAACGAACCCAAGCGTGGCATCGGCGACCGCGCGGAGGGTGCAGTTGCAGCGTTGGCAACGCGCGAACGGATGTCCTTCATGGCTGCGGCCAGGCGCGCCGAGGAAGCACCGGGCATGGCCACACGATCCGTCAATGCAGTGCTCGGGTTCGTGAAACTGCTTGATGACCTGTCAGTAGTGGCAGCAGGATCCGGCGCGGCCGCCGCCTTGGAAGCTGTCCTGGAGCAGACCGGTTATCTGGCGGGGTTGCGCTCCAGCAATGACCCGCAGGATGAGTCCCGAGTGGAGAACCTGGCGGAACTGGTCGCCGTCGTCCGTGAATATGAACGTGACAACCCGGAAGGCTCACTGGAAGCGTTCCTTGAGCAGGTTTCTCTCGTTGCCGACGCTGACCAGATTCCTGACGCCCCGGGCGGTGACGCCGAAGACGCTGCCGCTGCCGTCGCGGAAGCAAAGCGGCTCGGGGTGGTTACCCTGATGACGCTTCACACCGCCAAGGGGTTGGAGTTCCCGGTGGTTTTCCTCACCGGAATGGAACACGGGCTGTTCCCGCACCAGCGGTCAGCCACGGATCCCAAGGAACTGGCTGAGGAGCGGCGGCTGGCGTACGTGGGACTGACCCGGGCGCGGAAGCGGCTTTATGTGACCCGTTCGGAAGTCCGCAGCATGTGGGGCCAGAGCCAGTACAACCCCGCCAGCCAATTCATCGAGGAAATCCCTGCGGAACTCGTGGAATGGCGGCGGGAAGGTTCCATCCGCCAGTCCGGAGGGTGGGGGAGCAGCGCACCCATCGGTTCGAGCCGCTACGGCGGATCATTCTGGGGTGCCGGGACGTCACGGGGTGCGGCAGCCAGCCCGACGGCCGGCTTCAATGCGGACGTTCCGGCCGCCGTCGCCAAAAACAGGGTGCAGCCCCAAAAGGAAGTTGTTGCGGTCAGCGTCGGGGACAAAGTCAATCACACGAGTTTCGGCAACGGTACGGTGCTTGCCGTGGAAGGCGCCGGGGACAAGACAGTAGCAAAAGTGAAGTTCGACGTCGGCGAGAAGCGCCTCCTGCTGCGGTACGCTCCCTTGACCAAGCTGGACGCCTGAGGGTCTCGCGAGCGTTGAGGGGGACTCCCGGCAGGCATAATGGGAGCCATGCGACGGACGTTTTTGGGGATATTGGCCGCCTTCCTGCTCTTGGTGGCCACCGGCTGCAGCTTTGAGGCGAAGGATCCGAATTACGTCCCCCCGCCGCCCTTGGCCGCCCTCGAGCAACTGAAACAGGCTCCGCTAGTAGACCCCGCCACCTTTTCCGCGGGCGGGGACGTCATCAGTTTCACCACAGCTGACCGGAACGCCGCGTGCTCGCTGACCTCCGCGAAGGGGGAACACATCGATCTGCCCTATGAGCAGAATGCCTTCAGTGACAGCGCCAACAACAAGTTCCCAACGGTCCCTGTGGCCCATTGTGAATTTGCTGTTTATCCCAAGCCAGAGTCAGCTGACGTGAAGGATGACTGTGCCGGCACCGGCATGGGGTATCTGGGCGGGGTTGCATTGCTGTCGCCGGAAAAGGCCGGCTATGGCGAGTGCCGGTCCGGCGTAACCCAGCTGGAATCCGAGGCCGGGCCCAAGGGCACAGGCAACGGCCCGATTTCACAGCTGCCGGTTCTGGCCGACGGCCAGAACATTGAGCGCAACGGGTTGCGCTGCTCTGCCTACAACGGCGGTGTTGCCTGCGGTAATCTCTCCGCAGGGGTTGCTTTCTTCGTTTCAAGGGACCGTTACGAACTTATTTTTGACGGCGGTAAAAGTTCTTCGCCGAGCCCCGCGGAAGCCGCAAAAACCCCGTAATCACGCAGTTTTTCTACGTTCCATAGAATAGTGTCCTTACTCACTTAACCGGTACTCTGGAACGGGCTGGTCCCCGCGAAGGACTAGAGTTCCGAGAGGAGCACTGCGCCGTGTGGCTCGTTTCCAAGCTTGTCCCAGGGTGCTTTCAATCCGCAGCCCGGTAACCGCGAGTACGTGGGGTCCGGCTGTACAGAAACTACTTCGACGTAGAAGGACACTAAACCGTGGACCTGTTTGAATATCAGGCGCGCGATATGTTCGAGGCGCACGGTGTACCCGTGCTTGCTGGCATCGTGGCGCACACCCCTGAAGAAGCAAAGGCAGCTGCCGAGAAAATCGGCGGCGTAACTGTTGTTAAAGCACAGGTTAAGGCCGGTGGCCGCGGTAAGGCCGGCGGCGTCAAGGTTGCCAAGTCCGCCGATGAGGCGTTTGAGCACTCCACCAACATCCTGGGCATGGACATCAAGGGCCACACCGTGAACAAGGTGATGATTGCCCAGGGTGCTGACATAGCCGAGGAGTACTATTTCTCCGTCCTGCTGGACCGGGCCAACCGCAACTACCTGGCGATGTGCTCGGTTGAAGGCGGCATGGAAATCGAGCAGCTCGCCGTCGAACGCCCGGAAGCCCTCGCCAAGATCTCGATCGATCCCTCCGTCGGAATCGACCAGGCCAAGGCCGACGAAATCGTTGCTGCTGCAGGCTTCGCTGAGGAATTGCGCGGCAAAGTCGCCGCCGTCATCCTGAAGCTCTGGGATGTCTTCAAGAAGGAAGACGCCACCCTGGTGGAGGTCAACCCCCTGGTCAAGACCGGAGCGGGCGAGATCGTTGCCCTGGACGGCAAGGTGTCCCTGGACGAAAACGCCGGGTTCCGCCACGCCAAGCACGCCCTCCTTGAAGACAAGGAAGACACCGATCCTCTCGAGGCCAAGGCCAAAGAGCAGGACCTGAACTACGTCAAGCTGGACGGTGAAGTAGGCATCATCGGTAACGGTGCAGGCCTGGTGATGTCCACTCTGGACGTCGTAGCCTACGCCGGTGAAAACCACGGCAACGTCAAGCCCGCCAACTTCCTGGACATCGGCGGCGGAGCTTCCGCTGAGGTCATGGCTGCCGGTCTTGACGTCATTCTGGGCGACGAGCAGGTCAAGTCTGTGTTCGTGAACGTCTTCGGTGGCATCACGGCCTGTGACGCAGTCGCAAAGGGCATCGTCGGCGCACTGGCCGAACTGGGACACTCAGCCAACAAACCGCTGGTAGTCCGCCTTGACGGCAACAACGTCGAGGAAGGCCGCCGCATCCTGGCCGAGGCCAACCACCCGCTGGTTACGCTGGCCGCCACAATGGACGAGGGCGCCGACAAGGCCGCCGAGCTCGCCTACGCAGCTAAGTAAAGGGACTGACATGTCTATTTATCTGAACAAGGACTCCAAAGTCATCGTCCAGGGCATCACCGGCGGCGAAGGCACCAAGCACACCGCCCTGATGCTCAAGGCAGGCACCAACATTGTGGGCGGCGTCAACGCCCGTAAGGCCGGTACCACCGTGCTGCACGGCGAGAACGAAATCACTGTGTTCGGCACCGTCAAGGAAGCCATGGCCGAGACTGGCGCTGACGTTTCCATCGTCTTCGTCCCGCCGGCATTCACCAAGAACGCCGTCGTCGAAGCCATTGAGGCAGGCATCGGCCTGGTCGTCGTCATCACCGAAGGCGTTCCTGTACAGGACTCAGCTGAGTTCTGGGCATTGGCACAGTCCAAGGTTGACGCCGAAGGCAACCAGGTCACGCGCATCATCGGACCGAACTGCCCCGGCATCATCACCCCGGGTGAGGCCCTCGTTGGCATCACCCCGGCAAACATCACGGGCAAGGGCCCCATCGGCCTGGTATCCAAGTCAGGCACCCTGACCTACCAGATGATGTACGAGCTCCGCGACCTCGGTTTCTCCACTGCCATCGGCATTGGCGGAGACCCGGTTATCGGCACCACGCACATCGATGCACTGGCCGCGTTCGAAGCCGATCCCGAGACCAAGGCGATCGTCATGATCGGCGAAATCGGTGGCGACGCTGAAGAGCGCGCCGCTGACTTCATCAAGGCCAACGTCACCAAGCCGGTAGTCGGCTACGTCGCTGGCTTCACCGCTCCTGAAGGCAAGACCATGGGCCACGCAGGCGCCATCGTCTCCGGCTCCGCCGGTACCGCCCAGGCCAAGAAGGAAGCCCTCGAAGCAGCCGGCGTGAAGGTCGGCAAGACGCCGTCCGAGACCGCCAAGCTGCTGCGCGAGGTTTACGCAGCCCTCTAGGCACTACAAACCAGGGCCCACAGGCGCGAGGGACCCGCTGCGAGCTTGCGAGCGGTGGGAGCGCCTGGGGATGGCGTCCGGTCACCTTCTTAGGGAAGGTGACCGGACGCCATCGTACTTTAAGGCGTGGTTCCTAAGCACCCAGGAGCTCGTCCAATTGCTCGTAGCCCGCGGCTACTCCTGATTCCATACCGTCCTTCAGATAGCGCTCCCGGGACTCAAAGCTTGGATAAAGCGACCGGCCGGTAAGCCGTGAACGCCCGTCCGGGAGGTCTTCGAAGGTGGAATACTCCAGCGTCACGATGTCCCCGGGGTAGCCCTCGAACTCAAAGGTCTGCAGGACGAACTCATTTTCGCGGACAGTGTGGAAGACGCCGCGGAAGGCGTACTCGACGCCGTCGTCGCCGCTTTGGACGAAGCGGTAGGCTCCTCCGGGCCGGCAATCGAAGGTGTCAATTCTGGTATTCAGGCCGCGAGGCCCGATCCACTGAACGAAGACGGTGGGGTCGGAATGGGCCTGGAAGACGGACGCTGCCGGGAAATCGAACTCGCGCTCGTAGTCCACGTATGGGGATTCCTCCGGAACTGTAAGCTTCAGCTGATTCGTCATGCCCGAACCCTCCCTGATTCGGTGTTGCCGGCAGCCTCTGAACTCCCGAGGAGCTCATCCAGACGCTCGTAACCCTCAGACATACCGCCTTCCATGCCGGAGGCGGCCACGCCGTCGCGGGCTTCCTGGCTGGGGTAAACTAAGTGGCCCCTCAGCCGGCTCCTGTTGCCACCCAGATCCTCAAAAGTGAGGAACTCTATGCTGACTACATCCGGATAACCGTCGAACTCGAACGTCTGGATGGCGAAGTCATTCTCGCGCACTGTGTGGAAGATGCCGCTGAAGGCGTAGCTCACGCCGTCGGGGCCGGTGTGGTGGTACCGGTAGCCGCCTCCACTTCGAAAATCGTAGTGATCGATCTCCACATTGGTGCCATGCGGACCGAGCCACTGAGCGATCAGTTCAGGGTTCTTGTGGGCCTGGAAGACGTCGGCCACCGGGAAATCGAATTCGCGTTCGAAGTCAATAAAGGGCACACCGTCCGGCACGGTGAGTTGCAGGGCGTTACTCATGATTAGTCCTTTGCCTCTTTGCCGCTCGCGGCGGCATTGGAACGGAGCACGGCATCGAGGTTTCGGAACTGCCCCTCGCGGACCAGACGGTACTGGTCAATCCATGCAGTAAGGGCCTCAAGCTGTGCGGGATTCAGGTGCACGGGCCGGCGCTGGGCATCACGGGTCCGGGTGACCAGCTGTGCCTGTTCGAGAACCTGGATGTGTTTCGAGATGGCCTGCTTGGTGATCTCGAACGGTTCGGCCAGTTCGTTGACCGTGGCAGGCCCCCGGCTGAGGCGGGAGATGATGCGGCGGCGCACCGGATCAGCCAAGGCAAGGAATGCCAAGTTGAGGAGTGCGTCGTCGCCGTCCATTCCGGTTTCCCACCTCCATTTCTTCGCTCATTGAAGCATAATCAACTAGTAGCTTTATCAACCTATCGGTTGTTTAAGACTATTCACTGAGTGGGAGAACCGCAAGGGCCGGAGTTCATTTTTTTGCAAAAAACAAGTTGTAAATATGTCAGTACAAACCTTTGACAGGACATTGGACATAGGGCAAAGTAGAGCGTGTAGTTCCGCTTCGAACGGGGCTGAAATTGCCGGAACCCTGGCTGCTGGAGGTACAGAGTTGAAACCAGAAAGGTCCGCGATTACCGTGACCCACGAACTGCTCACGATCGGGCGAATCAGTGTAGACATCTACCCGAACGATATTGGCGTTGACCTTGAGGATGTGACGTCTTTCGGAAAGTACCTCGGCGGCTCCCCCTCCAACGTCGCCGTCGCGGCGGCCCGCCACGGACGGCGGACGGCAGTGATCACCCGTACCGGCGACGATGCCTTCGGGAACTACCTGCACAGGGAACTCCGCAAGTTCAACGTTGATGATTCCTTTGTCCTCCCGGTCAAGGAATGGCCGACGCCGGTAACCTTCTGCGCAATCAAGCCCCCGGACGACTTTCCCCTCTATTTTTACCGTTTTCCAACAGCGCCGGACCTGCAGATCAAGGGTGATGAGCTGGACTTGGCCGCGATCCAGGGTGCCGGAATTTTCTGGTCCACCGTGACGGGCCTCTGCCAGGAGCCCAGCAGGGAAGCCCACCTACGGGCCCTCCTGGCCAGGCCCCGCGCCGGCCTAAAACCGGGGCAGCACACCATCCTTGACCTCGATTACCGCCCCATGTTCTGGCCCGACGAGGCGGCGGCGCGCACGGAGATTGCGAAGGTGCTGCCACACGTCACTGTAGCCATCGGCAATGACAAGGAATGCGCAGTGGCTGTAGGCGAGGGCACGCCGGACGAGCAGGCAGACCGCCTGCTCGCCGCCGGCGTCGAAATTGCTGTGGTGAAACTCGGGCCGGAGGGTGTAATGGCCAAGACACGGACTGAACGTGTTGTCTCCGCGCCCGTACCCGTTGTCACTGTCAACGGCCTGGGTGCCGGTGACTCCTTTGGAGGCGCCTTCTGCCACGGACTCCTTGCCGGCTGGCCCCTTCCTCAGATCCTGGACTACGCCAACGCGGCCGGGGCCATCGTAGCCTCCCGGCTCTCCTGCGCAGATGCGATGCCCACGCCGGCCGAGGTGACCTCCCTGCTGTCGGAACGCGGACGCCTCGTCCCCGCGGAGTACGCCAAGGGCGACTACGCCGCAGAAGGAGCGTCCCTGTGACTGTCGCTGCCGGAAACGTCACGGGGGCGGTCAACGACGATCCCCGCCGCTATGAGCACTTGAGCACCATCCGGCTTGAGGATCCCGATGCAATAGCGCGCGCAGCCAAAGCGCGGCGCCGCCATCCGGGCCCTAAATACGGCAAACAGAATTTCATAGTCGCTGCCGATCATCCCGCACGGGGAGCCTTGAGCGTTGGCGCTGATCCAATAGCCATGGCGGACCGCCGCCAACTCCTGGACCGCCTACAGATAGCCCTTGCCAACCCCGACGTCGACGGGATCCTGGCCTCCCCGGATGTGATGGATGACCTGCTCCTGCTGGGCGCCCTCGACGGCAAGCTCATGTTCGGTTCGATGAACAGAGGCGGCCTGGCGGGTCTGGTCAACGAGTTCGATGACCGCTTCACCGGCCACACCGCGGCTGCCCTTGAGGCGCTGGGTGCAGACGGTGGCAAGATGCTTACGCGTATCTGCCTCAATGATCCGGACACGGTATCGCTTCTCGAAGCCACAGCGCAGGCCATCGATTCGCTCGCAGAGCGCAAGCTGATAGCCATGGTGGAGCCGTTCCTCTCCCTGCGCGAGAATGGCCGGGTGCGCAACGACCTCTCCACCGAAGCCGTCATCAAGTCGGTGGCCATCGCCGAGGGGCTGGGATCAACCAGCGCCTACACCTGGATGAAGCTCCCTGTTGTAGCCGACATGGAACGGGTTATGGCCGCCACCACCATGCCCACCGTGCTGCTGGGTGGAGATCCGGACGGAAGCCAGGATGAGATCTTCGCCAGCTGGGAGGCAGCGTTGTCGTTGCCCAACGTGCAGGGCCTGACTGTAGGGCGTACCTTGCTCTACCCGCAGGATGGGGACGTGACCGGCGCCGTAGCCACTGCCGCTTCCCTGCTCCGGCACAGCCGCCTCAGCCATACCAGCGTTGGCACACCAGCAGAAGTATCGGAGTAACTCTTATGGCATCAGCTACACGCAGAATGACGGTTGCCCAGGCCGTCGTCGAATATCTGTCACAGCAGTACACAGTCGACTCCATCGGGGGATTGGACTACCGCGAACGGCTTATCCCCGGAACGTTCGGGATTTTTGGCCACGGCAATGTTGCCGGAGTGGGCCAGGCCCTGAAGCAGTACCAGCAGCAGGATCCGCGCATCATGCCGTACTACCAAGGACGAAACGAACAGGCCCAGGTTCACCAGGCTGTGGGCTACGCCCGGCACACGCGCCGGCGCCAGACGTTCGCCGTCAGTACCTCGATCGGTCCTGGTTCCTCCAACCTGCTCACCGGCGCGGCGCTGGCAACCGCCAACAGGCTTCCGGTTCTGCTGCTTCCCAGCGACACCTTCGCCACCCGCGCCGCGGACCCGGTCCTGCAGCAGCTTGAGCAGCCCTACGCCTACGACATCACCGTCAATGACGCGTTCCGGCCATTGTCGAAGTTCTTTGACCGCGTCTCCCGGCCGGAGCAGCTGTTTTCGGCGTTCCACCACGGGTTGCGGGTCCTAACCGACCCCGCCGAGACCGGGGCGGTCACCATTTCGCTTCCGCAGGACGTCCAGGCCGAAGCCTTGGACGTCCCGGAGGAATTTCTTGCCGAGCGTGAGTGGCGCATTCGCCGTCCAGAGGCCGACGACGACGACATCCGCCGGGCGGCCGCTGCCATCCGGGCCGCGAAGCGTCCCCTGATCATTGCCGGCGGCGGGGTGCTCTACGCCTACGCCAATGACGAACTTGCAAGGTTGGCCGAACTCACGGGAATCCCCGTGGGCAACACCCAGGCCGGCGTCGGCGTCCTGCCCTGGGATCACCCGTATTCGCTGGGGGCCATCGGATCCACGGGCACGACGGCGGCTAACACCATTGCTGCCGAAGCGGACCTCATCATCGGGATCGGTACCCGCTACGAAGACTTCACTACCGCTTCCCGCACGGCGTTTCAGAACCCGGATGTCAAGTTCATCAACCTCAACGTGGCTCCCATCGATGCCTACAAGCACGGCACCTCCCTGCCGATCGTCGCCGATGCGCGCAAGGCGCTGGTAAAGCTGAACCAGGCCCTGGGCGGATATCGCATCGGCGCTGACCTGGAGCAGTCCATTGCGATGGAGAAGCAGCGTTGGGACACCACGGTCGATGAGGCCTTCGATACACGCTTCACTCCGCTGCCCGCTCAGAACGAGATCATCGGTGCCACCAACAGGGCCATGGACGCCCAGGACGTTGTGATCTGCGCTGCGGGTTCCCTCCCTGGCGACCTTCACAAGATGTGGCGCGTCCGCGACCCGTTCGGGTACCACGTCGAATACGCCTATTCCTGCATGGGCTACGAGATCCCCGGCGGGTTGGGCGTCAAGCGTGCGGCGCTGGCCGAAGCCGCCGCGGGCGGAACTTCCCGGGATGTGGTGGTCATGGTAGGGGACGGCTCCTATCTGATGATGCACACCGAACTGGTTACCGCCGTCGCCGAACGCATCAAGCTGATCGTGGTCCTGATCCAGAACCACGGCTACGCCTCCATCGGCTCGCTGTCAGAATCCCTCGGTTCCCAGCGTTTCGGCACCCAGTACAGGGCGCTGGATGAGGAACAGCACAGCTTCGACGACGGCGAAACACTGCCCGTTGACCTGGCCCTGAATGCCGAAAGCCTGGGCGTGAAGGTCATTCGCATTGAACCAGGGGAGAAGGTCATCGCCGAACTCGAGCAGGCCGTTCGCGATGCCAAGGCTGCGCCGGAACAGGGCGGTCCCATCCTTATCCACGTGGAATCCGACCCGCTATTGGACGCTCCCGCCTCTGAATCCTGGTGGGATGTTCCCGTCTCCCAGGTCTCCGAGCTCGAATCCACCCGGCAGGCCTTCAAAACCTACACAGATCACAAAACCCGCCAGCGCAAGCTGCTCGGCTGAATCCCCCTTCGACTTTCGAGAACTCAAGGAAGAGCATCATGACTGTTATCACAGACCAAAGCACCACCACGATCAATCACTTCATCAATGGGGCGGAAACGCCGGGTATGGGTGACCGTACCCAGCCTGTTTACAATCCTGCGACTGGTGCTGTGTCGGGGGAGTTGCGGTTGGCGAATCGTGCTGATTTGGATGCGGCGGTGGCAGCGGCGCGTGCCGCCGCCGACAGCTGGGGTGACATCTCCCTCGCCAAGCGCACCGCCGTGCTCTTCAAGTTCCGCGAACTCGTCGCCTCCCACGTGGACGATCTCGCCGAACTGATCACTGCCGAGCACGGCAAGGTCCTCTCCGACGCCAAGGGCGAGATCGGCCGCGGCCTGGAAGTCATCGAGTTCGCCTGCGGCATCCCGCAGCTCCTTAAGGGCGACTACTCGGACCAGGTGTCCACGGGCATTGATGTGTTTTCGTTCCGGGAGCCGTTGGGTGTGGTTGCGGGGATCACGCCGTTTAATTTCCCGGTGATGGTTCCGTTGTGGATGGCGCCGATGGCGATCGCGACGGGGAACGCGTTCATCCTTAAGCCTTCGGAGCGGGATCCGTCGGCGTCGATGCTGCTCGCGAAGCTGTGGAAGGACGCGGGGTTGCCGGACGGGGTGTTCCAGGTTCTGCATGGCGGGAAGGACACCGTGGACGGGTTGTTGACCCACCCTGATGTGGACGGGATTTCTTTTGTCGGGTCCACTCCGATTGCCCGGTATGTGCATGAGACGGCCACGAAGCATGGCAAGCGGGTCCAGGCGTTGGGCGGGGCGAAGAACCACGCGATTGTGTTGCCGGATGCTGATCTGGATAACGCCGCTGACCACCTGGCCGCGGCAGCGTTCGGCTCGGCCGGGGAGCGGTGCATGGCGATCTCCGTCGCTGTCGCCGTGGGGGATGCCGCTGACCTGCTGGTGGAAAAGGTTCAGGAGCGGGCGCTGGCTGTGAAGGTGGACAACGGGAGGGTGTCCGGGGCGGAGATGGGGCCGGTGATCACGCCGGAGTCCAGGGACAGGATTGTGCGGATCGTCACCGAAGCCGAAACGGCCGGGGCCGCGATGGTGGTTGATGGCCGGGACCTGGTGGTTCCCGGGCACGAGGACGGGTTCTGGGTGGGCCCGACAGTGATCGACCACGTCAGCAAGGAGATGAGCGCGTACACGGAGGAGATCTTCGGACCTGTGCTCGTCGTCGTGCGGGTCAACAGCCTGGAGGAGGGGATCGCCCTGATCAACGCGAACCCGTACGGGAACGGCACGGCGATCTTCACCTCCTCCGGAGCGAACGCCCGGAAGTTCCAGCGCTCGGTGGATGTGGGCATGATCGGGATCAACGTGCCCTTGCCGGTCCCGGTGGCGCATCACTCCTTCGGCGGGTGGAAAGCCTCACTCTTCGGGGACAAACACATCTACGGCCCCGAAGGCGTCTCCTTCTACACCCGCGGCAAAGTGGTCACCTCCCGCTGGCCCGAACCCACCCACGCCTCCGGCGCCTCCTACAACTTCCCCTCCAACTAACCCCCACCCAACAGCGATTGCTGAGCAGATGCCCTTTTGAGCCTCCAAAAGGGCATCAACTCAGCACTCGACGCAAAAGGAACAGCAATGACTGAGAACAAGCTGATTATCGGGACGGCCCCGGACTCCTGGGGTGTCTGGTTTGCAGACGACCCCAAGCAGACTCCATGGGAACGTTTCCTGGATGAAGTGGCGGAATCCGGTTACAAGTGGATTGAGCTGGGCCCGTACGGGTACCTGCCCACAGACCCGGCACGGCTGGCCGAGGAACTAAAACAGCGGGATCTGAAAGTCACCGCAGGAACAGTGTTCACCGCCTTCCACCGGGGGCTGGACCAGTGGGAAACTGCTTGGGAACCAGCCCGCAAGGTTGCCGAACTCACTGCGGCCATGGGCGGTGAGCATATAGTGGTGATCCCCGCGATGTGGCGCGATGACGTTACTGGGGAAGCGGTGGAAAGCGGAGAGCTGACCGATAAGAGCTGGAGCGATCTCTTCGAAGGCCACAACCGGCTGGGCAAAACTCTCCTGGAGGACTTCGGCCTGAAGCAGCAGTTCCACTCGCACGCCGATTCCCATGTCGGAGCGCAGGAGGACATCGAGACCCTCCTGGCGTCCACCGACAGCCAGTACCTCAACCTGTGCCTGGACACCGGCCACGCTGAATACTGCGGCGCTTCCAGCCTGGACCTCATCAAAAATTACCCGGACCGCATTGGGTACCTCCACCTGAAGCAGATCAACCCGGACATCCTGAAAAAGGTGAACGAGGAGAACATGACCTGGGCGGCCGCCAACCTGGCCGGTGTTATGACGGAGCCGCCCGGTGGGCTGCCCGATCTCCGCGCGGTCATTGACGCTGTGGAGGCATTGAACCGGCCGATCTTTGGCATCGTGGAACAGGATATGTATCCCGTGGCTTTTGACGTGCCCATGCCAATCGCCAAGCGCACGCGTAACTACCTGCTCTCCTGCGGCTCACGCACCGCAGTCAACTAGCAACTTTCACTCAAAGGAACGAACAAATGACTGAAACCCTTCGCGTTGCTGTCATCGGCGCCGGCCGCATGGGCGCTGACCATATCCAGCGACTCAACAGCCGCATCAACGGCGCTGAAGTCGCCGCCGTCGTCGACGTTGACCTGGCACGCGCCCAGTCGACAGTGGCGGACATTCCGGGAGCCGTGGCTCTGACAGATGCCGAGGAGGCCCTGAACAATGGCGACGTCAACGCCGTCCTGATCGCAACCCCGGGCTTCCTGCATGAGGACATTCTGCTCAAAGCGCTGCCCAAGGGTTTCCCCATTCTGTGTGAAAAGCCCTTAACTCCGGACGCCGGGTCAGCGTGGCGGATAGTGGAGGCAGAGGAGGAGCTGGGACAGAAGCTCATCCAGGTCGGATTCATGCGTCGCTACGACGCCGAATATGCTGCCTTGGGCAGCGTGATCCGCAACCGCGATCTGGGCGAACTGCTGATGCTGCACCACCAGCACCGGAACCCGGACACTCCGCCGGGATTTACAAACGAGATGCTCATCAACGACTCTGTGGTCCACGAGTTCGACGCCGTCCGCTTCTTTACGGGCGAGGAAATCACCAGTGTGCAGGTCCGGCTCGGCAAGGCCAGTAGGAACGCTCCGGCAGGCCAGCACGATCCGCAGCACGTTCTGATCGAAACTGAGTCCGGCGTCCTCGCCGATGTGGAAATCTTCGTCAACGCGCGCTTCGGCTATGAAGTTGCGACGCAAGCCACCTTCGAGGAGGGCATTGTCAGCATCGGCGGCGACCGCGGCCTGTACACGCGCACCGCCGGACGCTGGGGCGGCCAGGTGACCGCCGGCTTCGAGGAGCGTTTCGTGGCGGCATACGACGTCGAAATCCAGTCCTGGGTGGATGCGGCGCGCCGCGGTGAACTCGGCGGCCCTTCCGCCTGGGACGGGTATGCCACCGCCGCCTGCTGCGAAGCCGGTGTGGAAGCCCAGAAAAACGGCGAGAAGGTAGCGGTCAAGCTGAACGCCAAACCCGCACTCTACAACTAGACCGCGACGGAGTGCCCGCATGAAAATAGCTCTTGATCCCACGCCCTTCCATCACAGCCACACCCTGCTGGAATTTCCCAGGCTGGTGGCCGATCTCGGCTATCAGTACATGCAGCTGACACCGCATGCCGATTTCATCCCGTTCTTCAACCATCCCAAGGCTGACGACGAGCTGGTGGGCCAACTGAAGAAGGCCAGCAAGGACGCCGGTATTGAAATCGCCTCGGTCCTGCCGGTGCTGCGCTGGTCCGGTCCGGACGAGGATGCCCGTGAGGCAGCCGTCCGATACTGGAAACGCGCCATCCAGATCACGGTGGACCTCGGCGTGGGGACCATCAACACCGAGTTCAGCGGACGCCCGGAGAAGGCTGAAGAGTCCGAGCGTGCCTTCTACCGTTCCATGGAGGAGCTCCTGCCCATCATTGAACGCGAAGGGATCGACCTGCTCATCGACCCGCATCCGGACGATTTTGTGGAAGAAGGGCTGGCCGCGATCCGGGTGATCCGGGGGCTCAACTCCAAGAACGTGGGGCTGGTGTACGTCGCTTCGCACAGCTTCCACATGAAGGACGCTGCGCTGGAGATCATGAGGGCGGCGGGGGACAAGCTGCGCCTGGTGCATGTTGCGGACACCATGGACCACCACGCCTCGCATGGGCTGCGCTACATCACCAATCCGCCGGGCAATCCTGTCCGGGTGCACCAGCACCTCAAAATCGGCGACGGCGACGTCAACTGGGACGAGTTCTTTGGCGGCCTGAAGGAGATCGGCTTCCTGGACAGGGACAACACCGTCATGGTTTCCAGCGTCTTTGCTGAAGACGATGCCGCCGAGGAGGTTTCCCGCTACCAGCTGGAAACCATCAAGCAGTACGCGCAAAAGGTCAGCGCATAAAGCAAAGAACCTGATCCGTCACTGGTCCCATAACACCTAGCCTCCGAAGGGCAGCCGTGAATCCACGTCCTGGCCCTCCCAGGCCTGCCTGATCCAGCCGTGATGGGGGTCATCGCTGATGAGCCAGTCGCGGACCCGTCCCGGACCTGCCATGACGTTGAGGTAGTACAGGTCATAGCCGGGTGCAGCCATGGCGGGTCCATGCCAGCCATACGGGACCAGGACCACGTCGCCGGTACGGACCTCTGCCGTGACGTTGATGGGGCGTTCGTCTGAGGCGTAGACCCGCTGGTAACCGATGGCATCGGCATCGCTGGAACCGCCGGCAGCCACCTGCGTCTCGAAGTAGTAGATCTCCTCGAGGCAGGTTTCGCCCTCTTTCTCCTCATCGTGCTTGTGGGGAGGGTAGGAGGACCAGTTACCTGCGGGAGTGATGACCTCGCAGACGATGAAGCGGTCGGCCTCCAGGGCCGCCGGCGTGCCGAAATTATGGACCTGGCGCGAGCAGTTGCCGGCTCCGCGGAGTTCCACCGGGATTTCAGCGGCAGCGATAAGCCTCGTGGGGTACTCCACCTTGGCGGGGGCGGTCGCAATCGCCACCCTCCCGCCGTCGGCCGTTGAAATGGTGACGGCCTTGCCGGCGCCTGAATACAGCACATCGCTGGGTCCGCTGAAGACGTTGGCCCGGCCCATCAACTCATGCTTACGGCCATCCACGGAAACGGCGAAGGCTCCGCTGAGGGGGATGACGATCCGTTCCTCAGCTGCTGGGGGAAGCTCGACGGCGGAGCCCGCGGCCAATGTGGCTACCTTCAGCCCCGTATGTTCCCATCCTTCAACAGCGAGGGATGAGTCCGAGGTTCCGAGCGAGACGTCCCACTCACCTTCAGCAGCGGTTCCCAGTGGGTACACCCATTCGGCCATAAGTAAACTCTCCGGTTCGTGTCGGTCCTCGCTCAGCGCTGGACGAGTGTCATTTCAAAACTGTAGGAATCCGCCCGGTAAACGTGATGACCCGTCTCCACATTGCGTCCGGTGTCATCCACGGCGGTGCGCTCCATGCTCACGAGCGCCGAGCCAACCTGCGTTTCGAGCAAGGGAGCCTGGTAGTCGTTGGCCACCAATGCCCCGATGCGCTGCGTTGCCAAGCGGAAATTGACGCCGGCGTTTCGAAGGATGGCGTACAGACCCTGTTCCCTTAGAAGGTCCTCGCTGATGGTGGTGATATCGTCACGCACCCAGTTCTCCATCAGGGCAAGCGGTTTTCCGCCTACCTTCCTGAGCCTTGTGAAGTGGTAGACCTTGGCGCCGGCCGGTAAGTGCAGCGCTTCCCTCGTGGGAGCATCGGCCTCGTCATGGGCGAACATCAGGACATCCGTTGTGGGCTTGCTGCCGTTGTTCTTCAGGTCGTCGTAAAGGCTGGAGAGTTCAAGGGGCCGGCGGACCTGGCTGGAAACCACCTGCGTCCCCACTCCACGTTTACGGACCAGCAGCCCCGAGCGGACCAGTTCATCCATGGCCTTGCGCATGGTGGGCCGGGAAAGGTTGAGCTGGGCGGCGAGGTCAATTTCGTTTTCAAGTCGGCTGCCGGGCTCCAACAGCCCGGAATGGATTGCTGACTCAATGCCCTGAACCACCTGATGGTAAAGCGGCACTGGGGATGAGCGGTCGATACTGAGATTTAGCTGCTTCGCCATGAGCGCTCCCTTTTGCTGCGGCCATCTGCGTCCAGGGCCGCTCCTGTCAGGTTGCATGTTCGCTTGATAGGACATACTGCCTTTTTTGAATAATAGCAGGCGGCCACCGCGCCGGTAGTAATAACTGCCAGGGAAAGCGCTTAACTTCGTATAAACATCCTAATGTCAGGACAAACTATTGACTTTGTTCCTGCCACTCACCAAGATCATCTACAGACGGCAAGCGGGCTGAAGCGACGGAGCTGACGACGGGAGCCGAATAAAGGAGATCAACGTGAAGAGATTTTCGTGGCGGAAGGTTGTCCTGGCGGCGGCCGTTGTTCCATTACTGGCCGTAAGTGCTTGCTCGAGCACGGGAGGCAAGCCCTCCGATTCAGGGAATGCAGGCGCAGCCGGTCAGGTGGCTTCCACGGACAGGATCAAGATTGCCTTGATCACGCACGCCGCGCCGGGCGATACGTTCTGGGACATCGTCCGCAAGGGTGCTGAGGAAGCAGCCGCAAAGGACAATGTGGAACTCCTCTACACCTCGGATCCCGAAGGTGGCCGGCAGGCTCAATTGATTGAGCAGGCCGTGGACCAGAAGGTTGACGGTATTGCCGTGACCTTGGCTAAGCCGGACGCACTCAAGGACGCCCTGAAGAAGGCCGCAGACGCAGGGATTCCCATTGTGAGCCTCAACGCCGGTGAATCCGTCTCTGCCCAGCTGGGTGCTTTTACCCACTTCGGCTCGAACGAAAAGCTGGCGGGTGAAGCCGTTGGAACCAAGCTGAATTCCCTAGGCCTCAAGCATCCGGTTTGTGTGATCCAGGAGCAGGGCCACGTAGGACTTGAGGCCCGTTGTGGCGGCGTCAAGGCCAAGGTACCCGGTACTGAAATCCTGTATGTGACGGGAACGGACATGACCCAGGTTTCCTCCACTGTCACTGCCAAGCTCCAGGCCACAGCCGATGTGGACGTCGTCATCGGGCTGGGAGCTCCCTACACGCTGACCATCCTGAAGGCCATTTCCTCGGCGGGCAGCAAGGCCAAGGTTGCCTCATTCGACCTGAACGCGGAGCTTGCCAAGAAGATCGCGGATGGCGAGATCGAATTCACTGTGGATCAGCAGCCGTGGCTCCAAGGGTATGGCGCCATCGACTCCCTCTGGCAGAACAAGCGCGGCGGATTCAAGATCGGCGGCGGACAGCCTGTGCTGACCGGACCGGCCATTATCGATAAGGCTGCAGCCACTGACGCCCTCAAGTTCACCGAAGCAGGCATCCGCTAGATCAGCTTTCCAGCCTGGCCCGGGAGCTCCCGGGCCAGGCACTAAGGAGAACCATCATGACTCAGACTTTGATCCGACCACCTGCCGTCGATGAACGCGTGGCCGTCCGCAATCCTCTCCAGAACCTGCTGGGGCGTCCCGAAGTAGGGGCGCTGGTTGGCGCCGTCGTACTGTTTGTCTTTTTTGCACTCGTATCCCAGACGTTCCTCCAGCCGAACGCGATTGCAACCGTCCTTTACGGCAGCTCGACCATTGGCATCATGGCCGTTGGGGTATCCCTGCTGATGATCGGTGGGGAGTTTGATCTCTCCACCGGTGTGGCAGTCATCAGCTCGGCCCTCACGGCGTCAATGTTCAGCTGGTACTTCTCCACTAACGTCTGGGTGGGCGTCATCCTGGCGCTGGTGGTTTCCGTAGCCATTGGTTTCGTCAACGGCTGGATCCTGATGAAGACCAAACTCCCCAGCTTCATCGTCACGCTGGCAACCTTTCTCATGCTGACCGGTCTGAACCTGGGCCTGACCCGGCTCATCGGCGGCTCGGTCTCGTCACCGTCGATCTCCAACATGGACGGTTTCAAGTCTGCCCAAGCCATCTTCGCCTCCTCCGTCACGATCGGCAGCGTAGACGTGAAGATCACGGTGTTTATCTGGATCGCCCTTGTGGCCGTGGCCTCATGGGTGCTGCTCCGCACCAAGGTGGGCAACTGGATCTTCGCCGTTGGCGGCGATTCGAACGCAGCCCGCGCTGTGGGTGTTCCTGTCAAGGCCACCAAAATCGGACTCTTCATGGCAGTTGGCTTCTGCGGCTGGATCCTCGGAATGCACAATCTGTTCGCCTTCGACTCGGTGCAGTCCGGTGAGGGCGTGGGCAATGAGTTCCTCTACATCATCGCTGCGGTGATCGGCGGCTGTCTCCTGACCGGCGGCTATGGGTCGGCGGTAGGCGGCGCCATCGGTGCCTTCATCTTCGGGATGGCCAACAAGGGCATTGTTTACGCGCAGTGGAACCCGGACTGGTTCAAGTTCTTCCTGGGGCTCATGCTGCTGCTCGCCACTATCGTCAACCTGATCGTCAAGCGTCGCGCGGAACTTAAGTAGAGGGGTTTTCACTATGAACGCCAAACAGATAGACCAGCAGCAACTGCTCAAGGACGAGAAGGACCCGCTGACCCACACACCGGTGCATTTGCTGTCCCTGGAGAATGTCGGGAAGCATTACGGCAACATCGTGGCCCTCCGTGATGTCACCATGGCTGTTGATAACGGCCGCGTCACCTGTGTGCTCGGGGACAACGGCGCAGGCAAGTCCACTTTGATCAAGATCATCGCGGGCCTCCATCAGCACGATGAAGGCGTCCTCCACATCATGGGTGAGGAACGGAAATTCGATTCTCCCCGGGATGCACTGGACGCCGGCATCGCCACTGTCTACCAGGACCTCGCCGTGGTTCCGCTGATGCCTATCTGGCGCAACTTCTTCCTCGGCTCGGAGCTGACCAGCGGCTTCGGCCCGTTCAAGAGCCTGGACGTCCAGAAGATGAAGGACATCACCAAGAAGGAACTCGCGGAGATGGGCATCGACCTCCGCGACGTGGAGCAGCCCATCGGCCAGCTCTCCGGCGGCGAACGTCAATGCGTTGCGATCGCCCGGGCGGTGTACTTCGGCGCGAAGGTCCTGATCCTGGACGAGCCCACCGCCGCTCTCGGCGTCAAGCAGTCAGGCGTGGTGCTCCGCTACATCCTGCAGGCACGGGACCGGGGCCTGGGCGTCATCTTCATCACCCACAACCCCCACCACGCCTTCCCCGTCGGTGACCGGTTCCTGCTGCTCAAACGCGGCAAGTCAATCGGCTACTACGACAAGAAGGACATCACCCTCGATGAGCTGACGGCCCAAATGGCAGGCGGTGCCGAACTTGCCGAGCTTGCGCACGAACTGGAACAGCTCGGCGGCCACAGCGATGTGGTCAAGGAAGTTCAGGCCGAAGTTGCAGGAACAACGCGCTAGCTCAGCCGCAACACCAGACCTCACCCTTGAGATTAAACCGCAGGAGCAGGATGAACAGCATTACTCTAGGACTCGTCGGGGTGGGGCGCATTGGCGTGCTGCACGCCAATAACATCGCCTCCCTCAATGAGGGATCCGACGGTCCTTTTGCCGATCCTGTTGATGGCGTTGAGGTGCTCCTGAAGGTCACGGATGTCGCTGCCGACCATGCCCGGTCGGTGGCGGCCCGACTGGGCGCCGGCTTTGTACCCACCGTCCAGGAACTCCTGGATTCAGGCATTGACGGCCTGGTCATTGCCACCGGTACTGCCACGCATCCCGGCCTCATCCGCGCAGGCGTGGAGGCTGGAATACCCGTGTTTTGCGAGAAGCCGGTGGCCATGAACGTTGGGGACTCGCTGCCCGTACTTGAACTCATCCGGCAGAACAGGGGAGTTGTCCAGATCGGCCACCAGCGCAGGTTCGATGCGGGTTATGTCGAAGCGAAACGTGCCTTCGCCGCCGGGGAATTGGGCTGGATCCATTCCCTTCGTGCCGTCACGTGCGACATGGCTCCGCCACCCGTGGAGTTCCTGGCCACCTCCGGCGGACTTTTCAGGGACTGCTCGGTCCATGACTTCGATATTCTCCGCTGGCTGACGGGGAGGGAAATTGTTGAGGTGTATGCCAAAGGATCGAACAACGGGGACCCCGCCATCGGGGCGGTGGGGGATGTGGACACAGCCCTCGCCCTGGTGACGTTCGACGACGGCACGGTAGGAACGGTGTCCGCCTCGCGCTACAACGGGGCTGGCCACGACGTCCGCCTCGAGATTCAGGGTTCCGCAGGATCAGTCATGGTGGGGCTGGATGACCAGGCAGCGATGGCATCCGCGGAACCCGGGATAACGTTCCCGGCCGGCACTCCGCACAAGACCTTCGCGGACAGGTTTCATCAGGCCTACCGCTCGGAGCTGGCGGCCTTTGTGGAGGTCATCCTGGGTAAGCGTGAGAACCCGTGCACTCCTGAGGACGCCGTTGCTGCTTCACGGGTAGCCGACGCTGCCCAGGCCTCACTTGAATCGGGGATGCCGGTCACAGTGGCGGTGGAAGTGGACCGCTGGAGGGTCTGAACACCGCGACCTCCTGCAGGCTAGGCTGGCTCCATGGACGCCCACGGCAGCTTGAATCCGAGCCCCCGAACGCTGGACGTTGACAGCCTTGAACGCTTCGACGGACTGGTTGCCGGCGCCCGCTCGATGCACGGCTGGCATGCCCAATCTTTGGATCTTCGCGGCAGGGCGGAGCCATTGCTGACGCTGAATGTTGAGGGGAGCATCTTCCTCGGCTGCACTTTCGACGACGGTGTGGAGGCGTCGTTGCGAAGCCGCGGGGCCCTGATTTTTCCGCGGCTGGATGGTATTCCGTTCAACCCCTACCGCAGCCGTCTCTACAGTGCCCAGGAGCTCTACGAGGGAATTGCCGATGCGCCCTACGAGGCCTCACCGGACGCCAAGGTGTATCAATGGAGCATTCAGCCAAGGCGCCGCCGGATCGACGCGACGCTCGCGGCCGCCCTTCATGACCACTCAATCGGCGAGGCCCTTGAAGCGTTCAGGCGTTCCGGGACGGGCTCGGGCCAGGTCGCTGTCGGAGTCATGGGAGGACACGCTGCCCAGCGTGGGACCCCGGAGTTTGCTGCTGCAGGAACCCTTGGGCGCCTGCTCGCACGCAGCGGTCACATCGTGGCTACCGGCGGCGGACCGGGCGCCATGGAGGCGGCAAATATGGGGGCATATCTGAGCCAAATTCCGGAAGCTGCCTTCCACAATGAGCTCGAAAGCATGGCCGAAGTTCCCGGATACCGCCCTTCAGTGTCCGCATGGGCGCGGGCGGCGGCCGCCGTCGTCGAACGCCATCCGGACGGGACGCCGTCTTTGGGTATTCCCACCTGGTTCTACGGCCACGAGCCGCCCAACTACTTCGCGAGCCACATTGCCAAGTACTTCGCGAACGCCATCCGGGAGGCTATCCTCCTCGAATTGTGCGATGGCGGCATCGTGTTCCTGCCCGGGTCTGCAGGCACAGTCCAGGAGATTTTCCAGGACGCGTGCGAGAACTACTACGGTGTACCCGAGACCATCAAGCCCATGATCCTGGTGGGCCGGGCACATTGGCAGGAGCGGTATCCCGCCTGGCAGTTGCTGGCCGGCCTGGCTGAGGGTCGCGAGATGGCTGCCAAAGTGCATTTGGTGGACACGGTGGAGGAAGCACTTCAGGTCCTGGAAACCAACTGACTGGAAACTGACTGACGCTGGATCGGCGGAGCCAGCCAAGGGCTCACAGCATCCTGGTGCAGGGTGCCTCGGCGAGCCTGGCGAGCCCGTTCAGGTCGCCCGGCCCGAAGTCCCTTAGCGGCGTTCCGTGCTCGAACATCAGTTGGGAAGGGTCCGGAACGTGGCCCAGGCCCAGGACGTGCGCGAGCTCGTGAAGGATGACGGCGATGGCCCGCGCACTCCCGCCGGGGGTCCTGATGATCTTCCGGATTTGTGGCGAGTCCAGCGAGACCTGCCCGCTGACGTAGCCCATATGCCCGGACGAGTGTTTCACTCGCGTGCTTCCGCCTATCCCCACGGTGTCGCCGCTGAGCTGAGAAATTGTTTCAGGATCCGTCCAGGAAATGAGGACAGGGGCCCACATGTTCCCGTAGCGGTTGGGTTGGAAGCTGGCCCGGTCCATGGCGGGCTGTTCATCCACGTTCCCGTCAAAAACAAACCTGAAGCCGGATGCCTCGCTGATCCGCCGCACCGCAGCGTCAATCAAAGCGCCTGAGCCCGGGGGTGCCTCTTCAGCATTCACTACGTAGCGGATGGGCCGACATGGTGAATAGCTCACCGGCATGCCTTCGTTGTAGTGGAGGAAAACGTAGGAGCTGCTGAGTTCTGTCAAAGGGGCAGGGGCGCCCAACGGCTCCGGGGCTTCGCCCAGGCCTGGTGTTGGTGCGTTTCGCTGCCCCATCATCGGGCCCCATCCGGAAGATCCGGAATCCAGGCCGAGCAATGTGAGGGGCCTGAAATCGCCGTAAAGAAACACCCCGACGGAAACGAACATGACCGTTGCGGCAATGAAGGCGGTGATCCGCGTTCCCCAGTGCGCGGCAGGCTCGTGCAAATGTTGGGAGGAGGGGCCTGATGGCCCGGACTGTATGTGAATTTTGATGACCCCCTGCCCTCTGGGCGGCTGACGGAGGTGGCCGGAATTGATGGTTGGAGTCAGCCTAGGCCCAGCGGGACCCTGCGTCTACAGGTCTTTGCGGCACTGTGTCTGGCCCAGTTCCCTGAGGCCGCTGAGGTCTCCAGCTGCCAGCCCGTCCGGAGTGCCGATTTCCGGGTACATCAGCTGGAGTGGGTCATCCACGTGCTCCAGTCCCATTACATGCCCGAGTTCATGGAGAATCACCGCCGTGGCGTACTGGGCACCGTCAGGGCGTTCCAGTTCAAGGTCAATCTGGGCGGCATCCAGTTCCAGGCTGCCGGTGACAAATGTCTTGGGGCCACCACTGAAACTGTAGTGTGTGCTTCCGCCGGTCCCGATGACTTGGCCTTTGAGCTTGGGGGCGGCCTCCGGTGTGGTCCAGGAGATCAGCAAAGGGGCCCAGCGATCTCCATAAGTGGCCGGCTGGTAGGGGTCCCGTTCATCCGAGGGTTCTTCGGCAGTTGAGCCGTCATGAATAAAGGTGATTCCAGTTGCGGTACCTATGGTCCGGATGGCGTCATGAACGAGATGGGTGGCGCCGTCGGGGGCAAGGGTCTCATTCACAACATAATGCAGCGGCCGGCAAGGCGAATAGCCCACCGGACTGCCGTCGTCGTTCACCACCAGGAACTTGTAGGACTGGCTGGTAATCGACTGTAATTCCGGCACACCCAGAGGAGCGTCACTTTCTTCGAGCCCGGGAGGCGGCGCGTCGTCCGGCCGGGCCACCCCCGCAGCTTCGGTCTGCTGCACTGGTGCCGTGGCAATGGGCTCAGAATGAGACTCTCCGCGGGAATCCATGCCCAGCAGTCCCGTCACCCGGGGGTCGTCGTAAACCAGCCCTGCCGCCCCAAACGCCATCACCGCAATGAGCAGCGTGACCAGAAGGTTCCGGATCCAGTGCCCGGCCTTCCGGAGGGGACTCCGGTGTTTAGGTGGCCGGTGAGGTGTCATGTGCCGGAGATTGTCCCGGTTTGTAGGGCTTTCCATTAGCGGCTAGGTTACTGCCGCGCCGAAGGCCATGCCCAGTAAGTACGTGACTGCGGCTGCGCCAAGGCCGATTGCCAACTGACGCAGCCCACGGGTCGCAGGGGAAGTACCCGACAGGAGACCTACAATGCCGCCGGTGGCCAGCAGTGCCAGCCCCACCAGCACGCATGCCACCACTAGTGCTGCCACACCCGTCAAGCCGAACACAAACGGCAAAATGGGCACCACTGCCCCGGAGGCGAAGAAGCAGAAACTGGAGGCGGCTGCGCTCCAGGCCGTCCCCACTGCTTCATGCTGATCGGGAGTGTCGGTGCTCTCAGGATGCAACGACAGGCTCGGATCACAATCGCACGACAACATACCCATGCGTTCCTTGACTCTGTGTTCGGCAGCTTCACGGGACATTCCCCGGGCCAGGTAAACCAGCAGGAGTTCATTGTGTTCGATGTCGAGCGATGGTGCGGCGGCGAGGGTTACCTGGGTGGGGCGGGTGGCGGCGAGGAGTTCCCGCTGGGACCGTACCGAAATAAACTCTCCGGCGCCCATGGAAAGTGCCCCCGCGAGCAATCCGGCAACGCCGCTCAGCAGCACCACCTGGCTCCCAACGCCCGAGGCAGCCATACCCATGACCAGGGAAAGGTTACTGACAAGGCCGTCGTTTGCCCCAAAGACTGCTGCCCTGAAGGTCCCGGCCAGACGGTTTCGTCCACGCGTGGCAAGGCCCCGCACTACTTCTTCGTGGATCTGTTCATCTGCTGCCATGGCTGGAGTGGCGGAGGGATCCTCGGCATACGGTGAGCGGCCCTCTGCGCGCTGGGCGAGGGCAAGGACAAACACGGAACCAAAATGCCGTGCCAGGAATCCCAGGATCTGGCTCCTGAATGATGCCGGCCGGGGTTTGCCTGCGTGGCCGCCGAGCAGTCTGAGCCAGTGTGCTTCGTGGCGGCCTTCGGCTTCCGCCAGGGCCAACAGGATGGAGCGTTCCTCACCGCTGCGGTTTTGGGCGAGGTGACGGTAAACGGCGGCCTCGGCCCGCTCGTCGGCGAGGTACTGCCGCCACCGTTTGAGATCGGCGGGGCTGGGGGTTCCGGCCGCCGAGGGCAGTGGATTGGTAGGGTGATCAGATTTAGCGTGCTGAGACACGGAGGCTCCTGGGCTTGACGAGGCATGGTTCGGCCTCATTGCTTTTCCAGAGTACCCCGCATTTCCGCGGAATTTCGGCCGGTAATCCTTAGCGTGAAGTTTAGGAGTGCCTCAAAATTGCGGCATGGCCGAAGCTGTGCTGGCGGGGGTTTCTCCGGCTATTGACCCCCTGTGCCGTGGGTGTTGTGATGTTTCCAATGTCATACCGATCGATGTACTACTACACGGAGGTTGCATTATGGATTCCGCTGAGCCAGTTCCCAGCCACCAGCCAGTGAGGCGGACTGTCGAGTCCGATCCCGCCTATGACTTTGCAGAAGACGTTCCTGTGGAGGAATGGGACGCGGATGACGACGCATTAGACGAAGAGGAAAGGGTGGTGCCGCTGGACACCGACGACGAATTCCGTGAACCGGACTTCGAGGAAGACTGACAGCCAGCAACGAGGTTAACCACGACGGCGATACGTCCCGAGGTTGGGTCCCAACCCGGGAGGTACCGCCGTCGTGCATTGTGCCTTTGTTCTTGAGAGCCGATGTTTTGAAAGACGCGGCTGAGCGGGTGATGAATTTCTGCGTCACACTCCTTCCTGGCCGTTAGGATGACTCCTGAGATGGGCCGAGCGGCCAGCCGTGAAAGGTTCAGAAATGAAGGCTCTACCAGTTGAACCCAGCAATATTCCGGTTGCCATCGGTTCGAGAATCCGGGCAGCGCGTCAATCACAGCGGCTCACCATCGAGCAGGTCGCGGACGCCACAGGGCTTACCAAGGGCTTCCTGAGCCGGGTCGAGCGGGACCTGACCTCGCCGTCGGTGGCTTCACTGGTGACGCTCTGCCAGGTGCTTTCCATCTCCATCGGGGATCTCTTTGCAGCCCCTGAAACACACCTCACCAAAAAGGACCACGGCCCGAGGATCTCCCTCGGGGGCCAAGGGATCGTGGAGCGGCTGCTCACCGCGCGTTCTGAACGGCGGATCCAGCTCATCCAGGCTGTGATCGAGCCACGCGGGCGTGGAGAATCCGAGCTCTATGCCGTCGACTGCGATGTTGACGTTCTCCACGTCATCAAGGGAGCCATCAAGCTGATCCTGACCAATGAGGAGTACCAGCTCACCTCCGGCGACACCGTGACGTTCCCGGGCCGCGAGCCGCACACCTGGGTCAACCCGACAGATGACCCTGTAGAGGTGCTCTGGATTCTGGTTCCGGCCGCCAGCCGCTAGGCCCGGGAACTCAAGGCGCTCCTGCTCGGCGTGGACTGCATGAAGGTGCTTTGGTAAACGTCCGGTGCACATAAGACAACATCGGAGGTATGATGGCAGTCACAACCAGTGATCCATCCTCGAAGGAGAGGCGTTCCTTTGGAAGAGCTCCGCATTGAAGCAAATGGCAACATCGGACCGATTGATTCAGCCCGGATTCCGCGCTATGCGGGGGCAGCCACCTATGCCCGCCTGCCGCGGCTGGACCAGGTTGCCTCGGCCGATGTGACGGTTGTTGGCGTCCCGTTCGACTCGGGAGTTTCCTACCGGCCGGGAGCGCGGTTCGGAGCCAACCATGTGCGTGAGGCCAGCCGTCTGCTTCGCCCGTACAACCCGGCCTGGGACGTGAGCCCCTTCGAGAACATTCAGGTAGCGGACGCCGGGGACATGGCGGTGAACCCGTTCAATATCAATGAAGCCATCGAAACCATTCAGCAGAATGCCCTCGATCTCACCGCCCGGGGGAGTAAGCTCGTCACTCTCGGCGGAGACCACACCATCGCACTTCCACTCTTGCGGGCAGCAGCCGAACGGGCGGGGGCACCCCTCGCCATGCTCCACTTTGACGCCCACCTGGATACCTGGGACACGTACTTCGGCGCCGAATACACCCACGGGACGCCGTTCCGCAGGGCAGTTGAGGAGGGCATCCTCGATACCGAAGCCATCAGCCACATTGGTACGCGTGGCCCGCTTTACGGCAAGAAAGATCTCGACGACGACCACCGCTTTGGGTTCGGCATCGTCACCTCTGCGGACGTCTACTACCAGGGCGTGCTGGAGACGGTGGCCAAGGTCCGGGATCGCATCGGTGACCGTCCGCTGTATATCTCGGTGGATATTGACGTTTTGGATCCCGCCTTTGCACCAGGCACGGGCACCCCGGAAGCAGGCGGCATCTCAAGCCGTGAACTGCTGGAGATCCTTCGCGGATTCCGTGGAATGAACCTGGTCGGAGCAGACATCGTGGAAGTGGCTCCGGCATACGACCACGCGGAGATCACAGGAGTCGCCGCCAGCCACGTCGCCTACGAGATTGTCACACTGATGGCAGATAACGCCGTCGAAGGGGACCGCTTCGGCGCCTCGAACGGGTACGCGCAGCAGGTCCTTGGCCAGGAACCGCGCCGGTCCGCAGGCTTCGCGCCTTCGTCCACCGGGGGGTATGCGCAGTGACCGGAACGGAGGCACCGGTCCGGAACGGCGGGGATCTGGTCGTCGAGACCCTCGAGGCGCTCGGCGCCAAAACGGTTTTCGGCATTCCGGGCCAGCACGCTCTGGGCCTCTTCGACGCTATGGGCCGCGGAAACCTGCACTTCGTCTCCTCGCGGGTTGAGAACAATTCTGCATTCGCAGCTGACGGCTATTCGCGGGCAACCGGAGAGGTGGGGGTTCTCTTCCTGTCCACCGGCCCCGGTGCCCTCATGTCACTGGCAGGCCTGCAGGAAGCGTATGCAACCGGCGTTCCCATGGTGGTCGTGGCAAGCCAGATCCCTCTCGAGGGGCTCGGGGCACGCCGCAAAGGCATGCTCCATCAGCTTGATGACCAGAAGGCCTCGGCCGCCAATGTCACCAAGAGCCAACGGCTCATCCAGCATGCCTCGGGTATTCCGTCGGCCATTCAGGACGCCTGGACGGAAGCCATCTCCTCTCCGCAAGGGCCTGTCTGGCTGGAGATTCCGCAGAACGTCCTGCTGGACCCCATCATGGTGCCCCCGGTTGAGGACGCGCTGGCTGAGGCCGCGGACAATCCGCCGCGCGTGGAATTGATTCGGGAGGCAGTGAAGTGGCTGGCGACGGCGAAGCGTCCTGCCATCATCGCCGGTGGCGGTACGCGGCGGGGCCGGGCCGAGAAAACCCTGCTGTCCCTGGCCGAAAAGCTGCATGCTCCCGTGATTTGCACTCCCGGTGGAAACGGTGCTTTCCCTTGGGGCCACGAGCTCTCCCTGCAATCCTGGATCGAGGACCGCTACGTCACTGATGTCCTCGAAGACGCCGACGTCCTGATTGTGATCGGCTCATCCCTGGGTGAGGTCACGTCCAACTACTTCACGTTTGAACCGCGCGGACGCATTATTCAGATCGACGCCGAACCCCGGGTCCTCGAATCCAATCGCCCCGGCCTGGGGATCCGTGCCGATGCCGGGCAGGCGCTTTCTGCCTTGGATGAAGCCCTGCAGAGTGCGGGCGTATCCACGGCGCCGGACTGGCATGGTTCAACGCCTGAAGACATGGTGCAGGAGACCCTGGCTAAAGTCCGGGCGCGACTGGGAACCCAGGACCTGGCCAAGGAACTCGCATTCATGGCTGACATCCGCGAGGCTGTGCCGGCGGACATGCAGACATTCTGGGATATGACCATCTCCGCCTACTGGGGCTGGAGCTGCTGGGACGCCAAGGATGGGCAATTCCACTCTGCCCAGGGCGCCGGTGGCCTGGGCTTCGGATTCCCGGCGGCCATCGGTGGTTCCGTGGGCCTGGCAACAACAGGGCGGTCTGGCTCTGCTGCGCGGGTACTGGCGGTCTCCGGCGATGGTTCAGCCATGTATTCCATTTCTGAGCTCGCTACTGCCAAACAGCACAACGTGCCGGTTACGTGGTTGATCGTCGACGACGGCGGTTACGGCATCTTGCGTGAATACATGATCGATGCGTTCGGCAAGGCAACCGCTACGGAGCTTGCCCGGCCTGACTTCGTGAAGCTGGCCGAAGCTTTCGGTGTTCCTGCCACCCGTGTTGAACCGCAGGGAGTGGGGGACGCCCTGAAGGCAGCCTTCGCTGCGGAAGGACCGAACGTCGTCGTGGTTGAGACCCTGCTTAAGATGTTCGCCCCGACGCACCTGGATAGGTGATTCCGCCAGAACCAGTAAGAGACGCTTAGCTGGTGACAGGTGAAGCCACAACCACCACGTTCTTGCCCCAGAAGTCTTCTGTGTAGCAGCTGATCAGGACCAGGCGATTGGGAACAACCTCCCAGATGGGACTGTCCTTGAGCGTGTCCTTAAGATACGTGGTAACCCAATCGACTCTGTAGCGCACGGTGCCCGCTTCAGTCACCGCATCAAACTCCTGCCCTGGAGCCGAAGCGTAACTCAGGCGATTAAAGGGAGCATCCCGGTCCTCCCAACTGTGTCCAATGATGTAGGTCGTGTTGGTTGATCCTGCCCCTGGAATACCAAACGGTGCCAGCCAGTAGCCGTCCACCGTCCGGGGTGGAACGAGGGTACGGGAGACCTTCTCTTCCTGGCTTGGCTCCAAGGGATGGACTGCTACATCTATCCCGGCCAGGGGGTAGGTGATGCGGGTGGGGCGGGCAGCAGCCGGCAGGGAACTAACGGTCTGAACCGGAGCGGGTACCGGAACGGACGTGGCGGTCCGGGAATTCAGCGGATTGCCCTCGGGCTTGATGGAGCTGCCTGTGCCCAGGGAACCACCTGCAGACACGAGGCCTGGCAGGAATGCCAGGGCGAAGAAGCCCAGGACTCCGCACACGAGCAACAAAATTCCTCCGCGGTTGAGGAGCCTTCCCGGACCTCGTTTGGCGGTAGGGGGAGGGGGAGGGTGCTTGCCGTACTGGCCTAAAGTCACTCAGCTTCTCGTTCCTGGGGAGGACTAACGGGCACCGCACCTGGTGGTGCGATGCCCGTCCGCTCCTTCTCTAGTCCGACCCTCTCGGTTAGCCCGACTTACTCGTCTACCGTGTGGTGGGCTGTGGCTGGATCTCGCCGTCGGAGGGCAAGAATTCCAGCAGCTGTGAGCAGGAGTGCGGCGCCTCCGGTCCAGGCGGCCGGGATACCAGTTTCCCCTTCACTGGCAACAGCGGTCTGGGCATTGAATCCGGGGTTCATTGCGGGAACAGAGCCCCTGGCTGCGCCTGCGGCGGCTGGTGGTGCTGCGGCTGGTGGAGCTGCTGCAGCCCCTGCCGGAGGCATAGCTGGCGGCACACCCGGCGGAACTACTGGAGGCACAACTTTCGGCGGCACAACTGGTGGCACACCTGCCGGGCATCCTGCTGCGGGTGCCGGAATGATGTCTTCACCCTCCTGATGGTTGCGGTGCGCTGGAAGTGCACTCTCGTCGATAGTGATGATCACGTACGGGTTTGTGGTGGACCCGGTTGCATGGCAGATGGTCACCTTCTTGCCATCAGGTCCAGGTCCTGGAGGTGGGGTGGTGCCTGTCGGGCATCCCGCTGCCGGGGCCGGAATGATGTCTTCGCCCTCCTGATGGTCGCGGTGGGCCGGAAGTGCGCTCTCGTCGATAGTGATGATCACGTACGGGTTTGTGGTGGACCCGGTTGCATGGCAGATGGTCACCTTCTTGTCATCATGCCCCGGGGGCGGGGTGATAGGTGGCGTTGTGCCTGTTGGGCATCCCGCTGCGGGTGCCGGAATGATGTCTTCGCCCCATTGATGGTTCTCATGCGCACTCAGCCCGCTTGTGTTGATCGTTATCTCTTCGTAGGGGTGAGTTTCAGAACCGGTAGCATGACAGATTGTGATTTGCTCCGAGGTTGCGTTGGCCGGCGCTGTTGCGCCAAGGAAAGAAAGGCCTACGATCCCCATCGTTGCAAGGAATCGTTTCATGATTGATCTCCATCTGAGACCGACTGGTATAACTGACGACTCCGCGCGAGCTGCCGGCTCAACCCCGAGTCAGATGGATTCCGGGCTCAGCCCACCCTCCACTGAATCATCAGTATGCTTACCATTTGAGGCTATGGGGATAAAGATTTAGAAGTCACGAGTAGTGTGTACTCGACTTTTCAGCCATGGACTACTTGGATGCAGCTTCGAGTACTCGCCTTCGCCAAGGAATACTCCATTCGGATGATCTTTCCGGAGAATGTTTCGCAGAGGCAACAGATTTCGTAGAGTGGGAACCCTGATACTGTCAGCCCCCGCTGCTATTACTTCTCTTATCCAATCTGCGCTCTTCTTCTCCTTTAAGGATCCGTGGGCATGCTCCTCACCCTCATACGGCGCTACTCCAAGCCGTATATGCCATACATTATTGCCGTCATCGCCTTTCAGTTGGTTTCGACCATCGCCGCCCTGTACCTCCCCAGCCTCAACGCGCAGATCATTGACGAAGGTGTGGCACGCGGCGATACCGACTACATCTGGCGTACGGGCGCCTGGATGTTGGGCGTCGCGCTGATCCAGGTAGCCACCGCGATAGCAGGCGTGTACTACGGCTCCAAGGCTGCCATGGCGATCGGCCGCGACCTTCGCCGTGGCGTTTTCAGGAAGGTCAGCAGCTTCTCGGCAAAGGACGTCAACGTTTTCGGCGCCCCCACGCTGATCACCCGGGGCACCAATGATGTGCAACAGGTGCAGATGCTGGTGCTGATGGGCCTGAACTTCATGGTGGCCACGCCCATCATGTGCATCGGCGGCATCATCATGGCCCTCCGGGAAGACCTCAACCTCTCCTGGCTCGTGTGGGTTTCAGTTCCGGTGCTGATTTTGGTGGTTGGCTATCTTGTTGTGCGGCTAATGCCCCTTTTCCGCTCCATGCAGACGAAGATCGACCGCATCAATGGAGTCCTCCGCGAGCAGATCATCGGCATCAGGGTGGTCCGGGCCTTCGTCCGGGAACCGCATGAGACAGAACGCTTTGGTGAAGCCAACAAGGACCTCACTGACGTTTCCTTGAAAATCGGTGCCCTCTTCGTCCTGATGTTCCCGGCCATCGGCATGATCCTCCATGTTTCCACTGCCGCCGTCCTCTGGTTCGGCGGACAGCGCGTGGAGGCAGGCGAAATGCAGGTGGGAGCCCTCACCGCCTTCCTGCAGTACCTTCTGCAGATCCTGATTGCCGTGATGATGGGAACCTTCATGGCCATGATGATTCCGCGGGCCTCGGTTTGTGCTGACCGCATCGGTGAGGTGCTCGACGTCGAGCCTTCCATCCACGAGCCCCTCAACCCGGTGGCGCCGGCCCACAAAGCGGGCAGGGTCGAATTCCGTGATGTTTCGTTCGCGTACCCGGGCGCTGAGGAACCTGTACTGAGCAACATCAGCTTCACCGCCGAGCCGGGGAAAACGCTGGCAATAATTGGTTCAACCGGTGCCGGTAAGACCAGCCTGTTGTCCTTGCTGCCCAGGCTTTACGACGTCGGTTCCGGTGAAGTGCTGCTCGACGGCGTCCCTGTCACCAATCTGCACCGCTCCGAAATCACGGACAGGGTGGCCATGGTGCCGCAGCGTCCCTACTTGTTCTCCGGGACCATCGAACACAACCTGCGTTTCGGCAAGACCGAGGCCACGGATGAGGAGCTATGGGATGCCCTCACTGTGGCGCAGGCGGCGGACTTCGTCAGGGACAAGAAGAACGGTCTCGGTGCCCGGATCGCCCAAGGTGGCACCAACGTTTCGGGCGGCCAGCGGCAACGGTTATGCATCGCCCGGGCGCTGGTGACGGAACCGAAGGTCTT
Source organism: Arthrobacter sp. Z5-13 (assembly GCF_056499105.1). Lineage (NCBI taxonomy): Bacteria > Bacillati > Actinomycetota > Actinomycetes > Micrococcales > Micrococcaceae > Arthrobacter > Arthrobacter sp. Z5-13. The sequence continues at coordinate 3,577,700 of NZ_CP096460.1, read as the reverse complement.
CCTCTTTGACGATTCGTTCTCGGCCCTTGACGTCGCAACGGACGCTCGATTGCGGCGGGCCCTGAAAGCAAAAACGGCAGATGCCACAGTAATCATCGTGGGCCAGCGCGTGTCCACCATAGCCGATGCCGATGAAATTCTGGTGCTGGACAGGGGCCGCATAGTTGACCGTGGCACCCATGAAGAACTGCTCGAAAACTCCACCACCTACCAGGAAATTGTTGAGTCCCAGCTGAGCGCGGAGGAAGTGGCATGAGCACCAACGAGAAACTGTCCACCCGCCCCGGCGAGGAAGACCCGGCACAGCCAGAGGATTCCCAAGGAACGGATCTGTTGGAAGACGACGATGACTTCGTCGAAGAAGAGTTTGTACCGGGCGAGGCCGACGGCGGGATGTTTGGCTCCGTGCCGGCCAAGAAGCCTGAACACTTCTGGCCCTCCGCCAAGAGGCTGATGGGCCTGTTGAAGCCCGAGGCCGCGGGTATTTACCTGGTCCTGGCCATGGTGACTGTAGCTGTGGTCCTGAATGTGATCGCACCGAAGATCCTCGGCCAGGCGATGGACGTGATCTTCAGCGGTGTGGTCGGAAAGCAACTGCCTTCAGGCGTTAGCAAAGACCAGTTCGTCGAAGGCTTGCGGAGCCAGGGCCAGGACAACTTCGCGGACATGGTCAGCAGGATGGAACTCGTCCCCGGGGTGGGCATCGATTTCCAGAAACTCGCCTTCCTGATCAGCGTCGTCCTGGTGATGTACTTTGTGGCCAACGTGTTCCTCTGGCTGCAGGGATACGTCCTGAACGTCCTGGTCATGCGGGTGGTCCGGAAGCTCCGGGACGATACTGAGAAGAAGCTGAACAAGCTTCCGCTGAACTATTTCGATACCCGGCAGCGCGGCGACCTTCTTTCAAGGGTGACCAACGACGTCGACAACATCCAGCAGGCACTCCAGCAGGCGTTCGCCCAGCTCGTCAGCTCACTCCTGACCGTTATCGGCATTGTGATCATGATGTTCATTGTGTCGTGGCAGCTTGCCCTGATTGCCCTGGTGGCCTTGCCGCTGTCGGGCGTCGCCGCAGGAATCATCGGCAGCCGCAGCCAGAAGCTCTTCGCTGCACAGTGGAAGAACACCGGCCAGCTCAACGGCCAGATCGAGGAATCTTTCTCCGGTCACGACCTCGTACGGGTCTTCGGACGCGACGCCGACATGATGGACCGCTTTGATGAGCGGAACGAGGCCCTCTACAAGGCAAGCTTCGGCGCGCAGTTCGTCTCCGGGATCATCTTTCCGGTGATGCAGTTCGTCTCCTACCTCAGCTACGTTGGCATTGCGGTTGTTGGCGGGCTCCGGGTGGCTTCAGGCGGGATGAGCCTGGGCGATGCCACCGCTTTCATCCAGTACTCGCGCGAATTCACACAGCCCCTGGGACAGATGGCGGGCATGGCTAACATGCTGCAGTCTGGTGTTGCCTCTGCAGAGCGGGTCTTTGAACTGCTCGACGCCGAGGAACAGGACGCCGAGACAGCCACTGAGCACCTGCCGGCCAAGACTGACGGCCATGTGGAGTTCCGCAACGTCACGTTCGGCTACACGCCGGACAAGCGGCTCATCGAGGACCTTTCCTTCAATGCCGAGCCGGGCCACACGGTAGCAATCGTGGGGCCCACCGGCGCAGGCAAAACAACCCTCGTAAACCTGGTGATGCGCTTCTACGAACTGAACAGCGGCAGTATTTCCCTGGACGGCGTGGACATCACGCATTTGAGCAGGTCCGAACTGAGGTCCAAGGTAGGCATGGTTCTCCAGGACGCCTGGCTGTTCGGCGGCAGCATCTATGACAACATCAAGTACGGAAACCTGGACGCGAGCGATGACCAGGTGATGGAAGCCGCCAAGGCCACTTTCGTTGACCGGTTTGTCAGGGCGCTGCCCGAGGGATACGACACCGTCATCGACGAGGAGGGCAACAACGTCAGTGCCGGTGAGAAGCAGCTGATCACCATCGCAAGGGCCTTTGTCGCCAATCCGTCACTGCTCATCCTGGACGAGGCGACGAGCTCCGTGGACACTCGCACAGAGGTCCTGGTGCAAAAGGCGATGGCGGCCCTCCGGACTGACCGGACAAGCTTCGTTATCGCCCACCGCCTGTCCACTATCCGCGACGCCGATACCATCCTCGTGATGGAAGCCGGCAGGATTGTGGAGCAAGGAAACCACCAGGCGCTGCTGGAGCTGAAGGGCGCCTACTACCGCCTGTACATGTCGCAGTTCGCGGGTGAGGATGCCGAAGAATCGGCCTTCACCGCTGAGTCCGCAGCGGTGCGCAGCTGACCGCGGCGGAAGCCCGTCGCCTTGAGGTACTTGTACCCATGCGCTGGGGGGATATGGATGCCTACGGTCACATCAACAACGTGCAGGTGGTGCGCATGTTGGAGGAGGCACGGATCGCGGCCTTCGGCCCGCCCCGTGGAGCGGGCCTAGCCGGAGTGGAACCGCAGGTTGCCCTCTTCAACGACGTTGAGGAGGGAACCCTGGCGTTGGTGGTGGAGCACCGGATCCGCTACGTGCGGACCCTCGAATACCGGAACGTTCCAGCGGTGGTTCAAGTCTGGATCGGTGCCGTCAAAGGCGCCAGTTTCGATATCCACTACCTTGTGCAAGATCCCGTCACTCGCGAGGATTGTGTCAGGGCCACCACCCACCTGGCCTTTGTGGATGAGGAGAGCGGCCACGTGTTAAGGCTGACTCCCGATCAAAAGCAGAGACTTGCTCCATTTGTCCACTAGTTTCAACGTAGCAATCAGAACCTGAAGAGGAGCCAAAGATGGCACGCAAGAGACGGGCTGACACGAAATCGTCCAACCGGGTGAAGTGGAAGGACATGCCACCCCAGGCCCGGTTTGGGACGGTGCTGGTGGGAGCCGTCCAGCTCACCCTGCTTCTTGCCGCGCAACGTGACATCTCCCGGCGTCCGGCAGAGCAGATCAGGGGCAGCAAGACCATGTGGAGGGTTGCCACGTTGATCAATTTCATCGGCCCGGGAAGCTATTTTGCCTTCGGTCGGAAGAAGTTACCGTCAGTAAAGTAACCACCTGAAGGCGCGTCGGCTCCGACTCGCCGTTGTGGCTTCTGAAATATAACTTTTATGGTGCTGACACCCAGCTTAAGCCTGTAAATTTGTCGGATGACCCCTGCCCTTAAGACTTCCATGCCCCGTGCCCTCGGTATCTCCAAGGAGATCGAAGATGCCGCCTGGTTCGTACTTGGGGCAGGTCTGCAGGGGAGACCTTCGGCCTTGGACGGCCTCACGCTGACCTGGACGGCAGACGCTGCCTCTGAGCTGCTGGAACGCCTGGAACGAGGCGTCTCAGACTCCAAGGCACCCATGATGACCAACCTGCGGGAGAACCTGCAGGATGCTTCCCGGAACGCCAAACAGCTGGCAGTGGAATTGTTGTTCCTCCAGTCACTCCCGCTGGCACACGAGGTCAAGTCTCTCAAGGTCAAGCGCGCCAGAGTTGCCGAGGCTGCTTCCTGGCTGGAGCCCCCGCTCGAGTTGCCTAACGAGCTGTATCAGGGCATGACGGACCATGGCGTTATCCGCGACCGCACAGCCGAATTCAACTGGACAATCTGGGACCACCTGAAGTGGCTGTGCAGGTTTGTCCAGCACGTGGACCAGCAGCCCACAGCTGTTATAGCCGATGCCCTCCAAGACCCCCTATCGTTCCACCAGCTTGCCGCGGGAACGCCTGACGATCAGCCGGCGATCCGCCGAAGCATCGAGTATCTCGCCTGGCCCAGCTACTTCGAACCCGTGGTGGCTGATGTTGAGAGGCAGGAAATCAGGGACGCCTTCGCATCCCTGGTGGGCGGCGCCAACGGTGACAGCGATGAGGAAATCACTGCCGACATCCACCGGATTCGCCTTCATCTGGACGAACAGGCCGGGCAGCGCATCGACTGGTACTCCCGGCAGCTCGTCAGCCAGTGGCGAAAAGTCGGGGACCCGGGACGCCGCGCCTGGCTTCTGCGGACCCACCACGACAACAGCGAGCTCCTCACTTCCTGGCAGGGCGATGAAAAGGTGACTCTCGACGTCGAACACCTCCGCCTTCTTGACGCCGGCGTTACGGCTGGGCTGGTCCAGCATGCGGTGGATGAGGACTACAAGCACCTTGGCTACGTGGAACGCGAAGACACCAAGACCGCGGTCTTTGGGTTCCTGACCGTCATGAAGCCCGGCGATCTTGCCCTCTACCAAAGCTCCGGCGGCGTCCGGATCGGCGTGGTGCTCGGCGAACCGGAACACAACGACGACAACCGGCGGATGCGCCGGAAGGTGCGCTGGTTCGACGAAACCCACACCATGACCGACCTTCCGCGCCATGTCCAGCGGCAGCTGGCCGCCTCAGGAATCATCGTGGATGTCACGCGGGTGATCCAGGCCCTCCAGGCTCTGTTGCCGGCCGAAGCGGAAGCTGAGGACGACGACGCCGCAGCGCCGGCCGCCGTCGTAGATCCAGGCCCTGAGGGGTTCCGTCCCCTGACGCCGGAGTTCGCCGCATCGTTGCATATGGACCTGGAACCGTTGCAGGAGATAGCCGAACTTCTTGAGGAGAACCGGCAACTGGTCCTGTACGGCCCTCCCGGGACGGGTAAGACCTACTTGGCCAAGCACCTCGCGGCTGAACTGGCAGGGGACACCACGGATGAGCGAGTGAAGCTTGTCCAGTTCCACCCTTCCTACGCGTACGAGGATTTCTTTGAAGGCTTCCGCCCGGACAAAACCGATGAGGGGCAGGTGTCCTTCAAACTCGTGGCAGGGCCCTTGCGGCGGTTGGCCGAGGAGGCAGCGAAGCCTGGCAATGAGACCAAGCCGTATTTCCTGATCATCGACGAGATGAACCGCGCCAACCTGGCCAAGGTTTTCGGCGAGCTGTACTTCCTCCTGGAGTACCGTGACGACCGCATCTACCTCCAATACAGCCCCAACGAGCCGTTCACGTTGCCGGACAACCTGTACATCATCGGCACCATGAACACCGCCGACCGGTCCATCGCCATGATGGACGCCGCCATCCGCCGTCGTTTCTCCTTCATTGAGCTGCACCCCACAACGGAGCCGGTGAAGGGCACGCTGCTGCGGTTCCTGCAGTCCCGCAAGCTTGATACGACGCCGGCCCTGCTCCTGGACGCCCTTAACGCGGCCATCGACGAGTGGGACCGTGACCTGATGATCGGGCCGTCGTACTTCATGAAGAAGGCGGCCCAGACGCCAGCAGGGCTCCGCCGGATCTGGAAGTACGAGCTGATGCCGCTCCTGGAGGAGCACTATCATGGCCAGCTGAACCGGGCGCAATTGGAAGAGCGGTTCGGCCTGGACCAGCTGCTGGGTCGTCTTGCGGACCGCTGAGCTGGTGTTGGAGTCTGCCAAGCCAGCCTCGCAGAGTCAGCGGAGCAAACAGATCCAGCCGGCCGGAAGGGGCATCCAAAAGCAGCGGCACATAGTCCTGGATGAGCTCTCCGTCGGCGTCGTCGACAGGCTCGACCCCGCCAGTGCCGCCTTTATCAACTCCAGCGGTTTGGCCAAAGCATCGCCCATGGGCCTAGGCCTGTACCGGATCGAACCGGTAGGAATGGTGGGCTCGGTCCGCACCGGGACCGTTCAGCTGGATGTCAGGCCTAAAGATCGGCTGAATCTGAGCCGGCTCCTTTTCCTGTTGAGCTACGCCGGCAATCAGGGGTTCCGCGACGATGCCGTAAACGCCGTGGAGGACTCGGAGCTCTGGAGCGCGCTGGCAGAATCCCTGGCCCAATTGGCAGAGCGGGCACTGACACGCGGCCTGTTGCAGGGGTATCTGAATGTTGATGAATCCCTGCGAACGGTGAAGGGACGGATCCGGATCTCGGACCAGATCTCGCGCCGCCCCGGCATGCTGGTACCCCTTGAAGTTTCCTACGACGAGTTCACGGAGGACATCCCGGAAAACCGGATCCTCCGGGCCGCCTTGGACCGCATGTCAAAGGTTCCCGGTGTGCGCGCGGACGTGTTGAGCAGGCTGCGCCAGCTCAAGGGGAAGCTCGACGGCGTCACCCGGCTCCAGTCCGGCGCTCCGCTGCCGCGCTGGCGTGCAAGCCGGATGAACCTGCGGTATCACTCTGTGTTGCGCCTGTCTGAAGTCATTCTCAGGAATGCTTCAGCCGAGGCTGGCGAGGGAGACCAGCATACTGCCGCTTTTGTGGTGGATATGTCCCGGGTGTTCGCAGACTTTGTGGGCACAGCCCTTCGGCAAGCCATGGCCGCCTACCCCGGGGAGACCAGGCTGCGGTACGATGCGACGCTAAACGAGGCCGTCAGGGACTCTGACCGCCTCACCGTCACTCCCGATGCCGTCCACCTTCTGGGCGGCCGCCCGGTGGCGGTGTACGACGCAAAGTACCGGGCGGCGTCGGACATTGGCGCATCCGTCTCAGCGGATCACTTCCAGATGCTGGCCTACTGCACGGCGCTGCAGGTTCCCACCGCGTGGCTGGTGTACGCGGGCCAAGGAGAAATAAAGCTGCGCCGGATCCTCAACACGGACATCGACGTCGTGGAATATCCCATTGATTTGTCCCTGCCGGCACCCCTGATTCTGGCTTCCATTGCGGACCTTGCCAGGGAATCGTGGGGCGATGTGGTCCGGCAGTCACAGCCGGACTAATGGCACCATACGGCTGAGATCACGCTACTTCAGAGGGCACCTTTCGGGTCGCCAGGCTCCGGCTGCGGAGGGACATGAGGTGCTGGAGGAGCGCGCGCTCAGGATTGCCCACGTTCAAGCTCAGGCACAGTCTCAAGCGGTCTCGGATTTCCGAGCCATCCGCTTCGGTCTCGCCGAGGATCGACTCGATGATGTCAGACGCCTGATGGCGAAGCGTCTCCACGTTGGGGATTTTGTCGATTCCTGGGGGATTACCGGCGTCGGGTCCGCTCTCACGCGCTTCTGCTTTTGTCATGCGTTTTTGGGGCATCGCATACTCTCCTAGGTCAGTTCTACCTTTGGGGAGACCACCTGCCGGTTTGAATAAATGGTACCGGCAGGAGGGCGTTCTGTCTCCAGCGAGCTTGCCTGGGAACTGGCTGTGCAGCGGTTTGCGGCGGCGACTTATGCCGGTGACTTATGCCCCGCTTACACCGGCACTCTGAACGTGAAGGTGCTTCCTTGGCCCACGGCACTTTCGAGCTCGATCGTGCCGCCATGGGCCTCGATAATTGCCTTGCTGATGGACAGCCCCAGACCAACACCGGGGATGGTGGTGCTGCGTACAGTGCCGGAGCGGAAGAACTTGGTGAAGACGTGGGCTTGGTCATGTTCGCTCATTCCCATCCCGGTGTCCTTGACCTCGCACACAAGATACCGATCGTCCGGCCGCAACGAGACCACCACCTCGCCACCGTTGGGAGAGTACTTAATAGCGTTGGAGACCAGGTTGTCCAGGACCTGTGAGATCCGGGCCGAGTCCACGTGGGCATCCATCGTTGGCGGTGTTTCCGCAAGGAGCCGCACTCCGGAGGTGTCTGCACGCGGGATGGCAGCGCTCACGCTTGCCCGCACCAACTCGGCCATATCTGCCGGACGCGGACTGACGATGAGCTGGCCCCTCCGGCTGGCCAGCAAGTCCGAAACGAGCGACAGCAGGCGCTCGGAGTTGCGGCGGATGATCTTGAGCGGATAGGTCTCCGCTTCTGTCAGTTTGCCCTCGTCCATGAGGATTTCCACATACCCCAGAATCGACGTCAGCGGTGTCCGGAATTCATGGGACACGTTGGAAACGAAGTCATCCTTGGCCGCCAGCGCGTTGACGAGTTCAGTCACGTCCCCAAACACTACGACGGAGCCGACAAAGTTGCCGTCACGGTCCTTCATTGCCCGCGCGCTGGTAGTCATGGCCCTCTGGTCATGGCCGTTTCCGAGCCACACGAGGTAGTCCGTGAATGTTTCTCCCTGGACCGCGCGTCGGACGGGCCGCGACTCGGGTGGCACCGGGGTGACGCGGTCAGCCTCGAAGACAAGCAGTTGGGTTTCGTCCGGATCGTTGATGTCAGGAGGCGTCGCCAGCCGGTGATGTGCGCGCTGCTTGCGGTTCATCAGAATGTCGTGACCATCGGCGTCGACGGCGACGACACCTAGGTGGACGGTTTCCAGCACAGTGTTGAGGATGTCTTCCTGCCGGGTGCTTGTGGCCAGGGCTGCGCTCAGCTGTTCGTCTTTCGCCTCGAGGTCCCGTTGCTGCCGCATCATGCTGAGCGTCAGGACACTCACCGACATACCGATCCCTAAGGTAACTACAGGCAGCAGCAGGGAGCGGGCAAAGTCCTGCCCACTGAAATGCCCGTGCACAATCAGGGGAACCCAGATGATGGCCAGAGGGGCAAAGAAGGAGGCGGCTATCGCCGCCCGTGGATACAGACCGGAGGCGCACAACCAGATGACAGGCAGGACTGCCATCAGACTGATACCGGTGAGGCCCTCCTGGCCTCCTTCCCTGCCCAACCCAATGGAAATGAAATCCAGCAAGGGAATGATGAGAAAGCTGGGGTAGGGGAGCCGCTCCCAAGGCACGGCGTAACAAAGAACCAGGATGACAGCCTGTGAAACGAGGAAGCTGATGAAAAGCGGATGGGTCAGAGACGCCGGAAAATAGGCTATGACCAGCACTGCAGTCAGTGCTGTTGTCACTGACAACGGCATTTGACTGAGGCCCACACGGCCACGCAGGGAGTACTTGTGGAAAGGCCGCCTGAAAAACATAAGGCGCCCTGATGGGATATTCCACGTTTTGTCTGCACTCATGCGCATAATGCCGAAATAAGGCGGTTATCTGCATTCATAACAACAGGGTATCCGCCGCGAGCTATACTGCAGACGGGGCTAGCGGACTGAGGGGGCTGCGATGAGCGAATCACGTGTAGGTCTTGTCATCGAAGACGATGAGGACATTCGAGGACTGGTGCGTGTCGTCCTGGCGCAAGCCGGTTTTGATGTTCACGCTGCCAGTACCGGCTCAGAGGGCGTTGAAGCAGCCAAAAGGCTGAATCCAGCCGTTATTACCTTGGATCTTGGCCTGCCCGATATCGACGGCTTCGAGGTTGCCCGGCAGATCCGCCAATTCTCCGACGCTTACATCGTGATGCTCACGGCGCGTGCCGAAGAACTCGATACCCTTATTGGGCTCGAATCCGGTGCGGACGACTATCTGACCAAACCATTCCGTCCAAGGGAACTGCGTGCGCGTGTCGCGGCGATGATGCGGCGGCCGCGTTCAGATTCTCCGGCGTCCGAACCTGTAGCTGCTCCATCGTCTGAGCAGCTGATTGTCCACAATGGGCTGGAACTGAGCTATGAGGCACGAACCGTTGTTGTGGACGGGGTGGAGCTCAACCTGACGCGGACCGAATTCACGCTTTTGTATGCGCTGCTGGAAGCAGGACGGCGCGTCCGGACAAAATCGGAGCTGGTGCGCAGACTCCGCGACGAGCCGTACGACGTCGGCGGGTACATTTCCGACGCCGACGAACGCTCCGTTGAGGTCCACATGGGAAACCTGCGGAAGAAACTTGGCGACACTCCACAGAACCCCCGTTGGCTGCAGACGGTCAGAGGCATTGGTTACAGGCTTGCTCCATCCCAGGAGTGATTCTGCCCAGGGATTTTTCTGGGCGTTCATTCGGACTTTAGGTGCCAGCTGATAGGAACTTTAGGTTCCAGTGCCAGTGCCAGTGCGAGCGGCTAGGAACTCGTCCAATTGGTGTTCCAGTTGTGTCAGGTTCTTAAGCTCGCACTCCCACACGGTGAGCACCTCCCAACCTGAGCTTTCCAGCTGAAGGCGTTGATCGGCGTCGCGCTTTCTGGTCTTGTTCCGCTTGATTTCCCAGAAGTCTGCATTGGCCTTTGGTGCATGTTGGCCTACCCGGCACTCATGAAAGTGCCAGAAGCAGCCGTTGATAAAGATGACCTTGCGACGACTGGCGAAGACAAGGTCCGGCCTGCCGGGTAACTTTCCGCCGGACGCCATTCCGTGCAAGCGGTAGCGGTAGCCCTTGGCGTGCAGAAACCGGCGGACCAGCATCTCCGGCTTGGTGTTCTTGCCCCTGATTCTGGACATGTTCCAGCTGCGCCGTTCAGGTGTCAGCCGATCTGCCATGGTTCCAGTCTAGGTTTCTCCGGGTTTTCCTGGCCGTGATGGCTCTGGATTTCCCGGGGTCTCACGCTGCTGTTGCCCGATTCCTGCCGTGTTGGGAAATGTAATTTGTTGATGCGGGGGCTCGATAAACGATCCTTTTCCGCGGGGGAATTGTGCCGTCATGGATGCTCTATTGCGTTTCTTCGCTCCATGTGACTTTTTATCTGGGCGTGCTAGTGGTAAAAAGCTACTTCAGGTGCCTGTGGATAACTTCGACTTGGTAAATGTCACCTCAGCTACCCTTTAAGCAATGTTCGGACCACGTGTCACGAAAACTATCGGGGGACAGCTGCTCATGACTGCTCGCAATTCGGTCTACACGCGTCTAGGGGTTTTGGCGGTCGCGGCAGTCGCCGCCGGCGCATTAGCACTCTCAGGATGTGCTGGTGGCGCCCCGGGCGGAACCGGAACGTCCAGTACGCCCGCACCAGCGCCGTCAACATCCACCGCAACTCCTACGCCGACCCCCAGCGCTGCCTACAAGCCAGCCGATGCAAAGGGCAAGGCGCAGAACGTCCCTGTTCCGGTCATGCCCGAAGCAGCGAAGGCGGAAACCAAGGAGGGGCTGGAGGCTTTCGCGAAGTACTGGTACGCGTCGCTGAGCTACGCCTATGAGACGGGAGACGTGGCTCCGGTCTCAAGCGGAAGTGATCCAAGTTGCGTCTTTTGTAAGGGTTTGATTGGTGGAGTAGCGACCGCATGGCAAGACGGACGGTGGATCGTCGGAGGACAGATAGAAGTGGCCTCAGTTACTGCCTCATTCCAACCGGGAGTCGCCACTCATCAGGCAACTATTCAAGTGGTCCAACAGAAAATCGAAATCCACAAACCAGGTGCGGGTCTGTATCAGCAGCCGACAGCTACCTCCAATTCAGCTAGCCAAGTAACGGCAGTGTTTGGAACGGATGGATGGGTGTTTACGGATCTTGGGCTCATAAGGTGAATAGCCGCAAGCCGTATCCAGTGTTGGGTGTTGTGCTGGCCCTTTTGCTGATTTCGCTAACCCCCCAAGCTGCTCAAGCCGGTGATCCCCCAATCGTCATCGGCTACGAAGAAAAGGGTGTTGAACTAGGGGCCACCAACTGGACGCTAGATAGGGAAACCGGAGAAATAGTTCCGATCGTTCCGGGACAAGTAACTGAGGATCCTAATCAATACAGAGCGGACCTTCAGTGTCAGGCGGATGACAACAGCCTGGAGATCAACTGTTTGCCGGGCCAGCGCGTTTGTCCTCCCCGAGAAGAAGACGGCGAAGAGGGAATCCCTGTTGTGTGGAAGGTTGCACCTAGGGCGATCGCTAACCCTGAGTGGACGGATTGGGACGCGGCTGGAGGGCCGACGTGTCTATACGATCAACGTCCAGAGGACCTTCTTCCACGGATCGCAGCGCGTGTAGCGGCGGAGTTCAAAAATCTCCCAATTCAACCAGCTAAATTGACCACACAGCCCAGTCCTCACACTCTGCGAGGAGCGGAGACAAACGTTTTTGGCAGCGCAGAGGAGCAGCAATTTGACGTGACGATTTTAGGTCAGCACGTTCATATCACCGCCAAGCCTTTCGAGTACTCGTTCGACTACGGGGACGGCGCCAGCCTTGGGCCCACCACCTTCGTGGGTGGCCCTCTGCCCGAGGACCGTTGGGGCGAAAAGACCCGGACCAGCCACGTCTATACCGAAACCGGGGACTTTCAAGTTGTACTGACCACTTACTTCCAAGGCACGTACTCCGTCAACAACGGACCGGCCTTGCCTATCCCTGAGCAGGGCCAGTTCAGTTCGCCTCCCCAGACCGTCAGCGTTTGGAGGTCGATCACGCGCAACTACGCTGACGACTGCATTGACAATCCTCAAGGCCAAGGCTGCCCTGGAGTCCCAAGCGTCCCATAGCCCTTTATCGGGCCCAAGTGATCTGCGTCTCAGGCGGAATAGTTGCTTGTGCAAACAAGTTGCGGAGGGTGGATACTCCTCACAATCAAAGGATTTGCGCATGTTGTTTTCTCCGCTGACGCTTGGCGAGCTCGAGCTGCCCAACAGGCTTGTAATGGCACCACTGACCCGCGTCCGTGCAGGAAAAGAGGGTGTTCCGGGATCCCTGGTGGCAGAACATTATCGCCAGCGGGCCTCCTTGGGACTCATCATCAGCGAGGGAATCTACCCCAGCCATGCAGGCCAAGGATATTCGGGCCAGCCGGGACTCGTTACTGAAGCGCAGCAGGCAGGATGGGAAAGCGTCACCGCGGCCGTTCACGCCGAAGGTGGGCGAATCTTCGCCCAGATCATGCACGCCGGCAGGGTCAGCCATGAAACCGTAAACGGCGGGTATGAAGTGATCGCTCCGAGCGCCATCGCCATCGAGGGCGAAATCCATACTCCGCTGGGCAAAGTGGCCTACCCAGAGCCCCGCGAACTGGGAACGGGGGAGCTGCCTGCAATTATTCAGGAGTTCGTTCAAGCCTCAGTGAACGCTATTTCGGCAGGTTTCGACGGCGTCGAGCTTCACTCCGCCAACGGTTACCTTCTCCATGAATTCCTCAGCCCGGCATCCAACCAGCGCGATGACGTTTACGGTGGCTCTCCTGAGAATCGTGCCCGCTTCGTCATTGAGGTGGCTCAGGCCGTAGCTGCAGTGCTGGGCGGCGACCGCGTGGGGATCCGCATCTCGCCGGAACACAACATCCAGGACGTAGTGGAAACGGACGAATCTGATGTCCTGGCCACCTATGGAGCGTTGGTCGATTCCATCGAGCCGCTCAACCTCGCGTACCTGAGCATCCTCCACCAGGATCCTTCGGGCGAGTTGATTCAGGGCCTCCGGAAGCGCTTCGGGGGACCGTTCCTGGTCAACTCCGGCTTCGGCATGGTGACCTCCCGTGATGAGGCAATGGGGCTGGTGGCGGACGGGCATGCTGACGCCGTCGTCGTCGGCCGTCCGGCTATCGCCAACCCGGACCTGGTCCGCCGATGGCAGGAAGGGCTGCCCCTGAACGAGGCAAACCCCGCCACCTTCTACGGTGATGGTGCCGAGGGTTATACCGACTACCCGGCGTACCAGAACTAAATAACGCTGCAGTGGCCGCGGGGCACCGCAATACGGTTGCACCGTGAGGGTGCAGCTAACAGCGTGCGGTTCCCCGCTGGCACAGGCCTATGAATCCGCCAAGTTGTGCCAGACCCTCCGGATGGGAGGGAAGGTAATTTGTCAGTTGGGGAGATCTCACTACAACCGCACGCCACTGGGCTCGGGAAACGGCAACGTTGATCCGGTTCCGGGATAGCAGGAATTCGATGCCCCGGGGAGCGTCAGCGACGGCTGAACACGCCATGGAGACGATAACCACGACGGCTTCCTGCCCTTGGAATTTATCGACGGTGCCGACGCGAACCGCCCTGAGCCCTGCCTGGTCCAAGGCATCGCGGACCACGTTTACCTGTGCGTTGTACGCCGCGACCACCAGAACGTCCGCTTCGCCCAACAGGCGGCTCCCGCCGTCGTCGTGGTGCCATTTAAGCCCGAGGTGCCGCTGGACCTGCTGGACTACTGCTGCGGCTTCCTCAGTGGAGGATGTGGTGTTTCCACCGTGGGGAACATAGACGGTCTCGATTCCGGCGGGCACGCCGTCCAGCATGCGCTGATCAGCTGCGGGAGACGACTGCAGCCGTCCCTCGTAGGAAAGCTCCGAGACTGCCCTGCATAGCTCTGTGGTCATTCGCCACGAGTCCGCAAGGAAATAACCCAAGTCGGGTGGCAGCGTCGCGTGGCCGTCGGAAATCCAGCCCAGCGCCGACTCGTTGACGGGCTCCGGATGCGTCCCCTGACTCACCTGGGGAAGCTGCTGGGGGTCGCCGAGAAGCAACAGCCGAGGGCTGGCCTGCGCCACTGCCAAGGTGTTAGCGAGCGAGAACTGGCCTGCCTCATCTATCACCAGCAGGTCCAGCGAACCGGCAGGGACTGTGGCGCCGGTCATCGTCCAGGCAGTTCCGCCTACCAGTGCGCCATCGGGGGAATTGAGGAGCCGCTCCACGTCGGCGGCAGATCGGTTGTCCCACGGAAGGGAATCGCTGTGCTTGACGTCTTTGGCCACTTTCCGCGGGTCCACTCCCGCTTTTTGCACGGCAGTCCGCATGAGGTTCTCGATCACAGCATGAGACTGAGCAACTACTCCCACCTTCCATCCACGATCAACCAAACGGGCGATCACGTGGGAACCCACATGCGTCTTGCCTGTGCCGGGAGGGCCCTGAACAGCAACGTAGGAGCGGTCGAGATCGAGGACAGCTTCGGTGATGGCATCGATAAAACGATCCGGGCCATTTCCGACTTCCGGCAGAGCAGCACGGCTCCGCAGGCGTGGGGGAACCCTGCGGACAAGATCCAGGCCTGGATGCTCAGGGAACCGGGGGTGGCCTGGCTTGCTGTCCAACAGCGAGGCAGCGACCTTGTCAGCCAACGATGCCAGCGCCTGCTCTAGGCTTTTGGTTGCGAGAGGTTGGTCCTCGGTAAGGGCGATAGGTACTGCGGGGTAGGGGTCGATTTTCCGGTGAAGCCGATCCCGGATGATGACAACATCCTGTCCGTCCTCATGTCCCAACTCCAGGATTTCCGTTCCGAACCATCCGCCGCGCCCGGTGCCGTCTTTTCCCGTGCCTTTCAGCCCAGACGGGAGCGGTCTGTCATACATGCGGAACCACGTGCTGCCGACCTTCAGGTCCGAGCCCGCGCTGACGCTGCCCGTGAGCTTCACCCGGCGTTCGGGCAGCTTCGCTCCTTCTTGGCGCCAGTCGTCCAGGATTTCAGCCTGCTCCACGAGAAAGACGTTGCGGTCGTGATGGTGGCTTTCGGGTCCGTTCTCGCAGCGGTCGAAATGGGCCCACCAAAATGACTTCCGCTCACGGCGGTGATAACTGACAGCCGCGGCCACCATAGCAACGGCGTGGGCATCAGGATCGGGTCCGACATCCTCGATGGTGCCGGCAATCTTGGCGGCCTGCGTCCGGGATCCTGCCCACTCGTCCAGGAAGGTGTGCAGGACGATCTCCGAGGACCTGAGGTCTGTGCCAGCCGGGGGTGCCTCACTTTTTGGTGTTTCTTTCGTGGGCTGGGTTTCGGCCAATGCGGCGGCAGCGTGTGAGGAGTCGATCCCGCGTTGGCGGGCCAGGTAGAGCAGCCAGTTCCTCAGTTCCAGCGTGGAAACGCAGTCGTACTGGTTGTAATCGGAAATCCCGGCGAGGATTTCGGCGGCAAGGTCGTCCAGTCCGTTGTCGCGTGCTTCGCAGAAATCAGCATAGGCAACCACAGAAGCTCCTGCGTCAGTTACGTCGCCGGAACGGAGATTGTTGCCCATGTACAAGGGCTCGAGTTTCTTGATGCTGTAGGAGTTCTCGGAGATGCGGATACTGTTGCGGACCGTCTGATAAAGGTCAACCAAGAGCCCGTCACGGAGCCATTGATCCACGATGTCTTCACCGGCAACGTGCATCACCGAGAGCTTACGCAGGGCGGTCTTCTCATAAGCGGCGTAGTGATAGACGTGCATGTCCGGGTATTTGGCCCGCCGGTCTTGGACATAGTCAAGGAAATCCAGGAAGGCCTGTTTTTCGGCGGCGCGGGTGTGTGCCCAGAAGGGTCTGAACACCCCGGCCACGCCAGACTCGACCGGCGCTTCAACAACACCGAACAGATACTCCAGACCCCAGGTACCGGTTGCATCCTCTTGCCACAGGGGGTCTCCTTCAAAGTCGAAGAAGATATCGCCGTCGTCAGGAGGCGGAAGTTCCCTCAAAGTGTTTTCCGGAATCACCCGGTAGCTCAGAGCGTGCTCTTCGCCGTCTTTGGCGTAGCGGACGCTTCCGTCCACCGGCCCAAAACCGGTTTGCATCCGTGCCTGATCCTGCAGCCTCAGGAGCGGGGGATTCGCATCTGGAAAATCTGCTTCGGCGAGCTGATGCACAGTAAAGATGCCCTGCTCATGAAGTTTCTTACGCTGGCTGGAGTTCATCCTTGCCACCAGCAAGACGTCATCCGTAGCCTTGACCTGTTCTTGGCAGTAATCGCACCTTCCACATGCAACGACTCCAGGTGCCCCCCAAACCACGGGGTACGGAACCGCCCGGTGCCCGCCAACAAGTTCAAAAAAGCGTTCGCGCCGCTCGCGGAAAACCGGGAGGACGTCAGCCAGCTTGTGGCTGCTGCGCACGTTCTCGAAGCTGCCATCAGCGGTGACCACTGTGGCGCCAAGGATAAGGGTGACCAGCGGGTCCGGCTCGAGACCTGCTCCCAGCAATTGATCGCCATAGGCAGCCAACTGGAGCAGTGCCGTGACTTTTGCGTGCCGGGCCAGTTTGGTGTCATAAACGGCGTAGCGGCCATCAGGCTGCTTCACAAGAAAATCGGAGCGCCCATGGAAGGTGCCATCAAAGAACGCTGCCTGGAAAACGACGTCGGCTCCCGAATGCAGGGCTGCAATAGATTCCGAATGTTTGGCCAGCAGCGTGGCGCGGTCCATATCGGAGGCGGGCGCGACGTCGTACACTCCACGTTGCCGGGAAGGGTCCCAAGGCCCGAACTCTTCAACGAACTTATCCAGGACTCTGTGCTCGTGGAGGTCGCCAAGCTTCGCGGTTCGCTCCAACATCGCGTCTGCCTCGAAGACGGCGCGGGGGGATCGTCCGAGTTTTTCGTCGAGTTTCCGGAGCAGTTGATATTCGCAAGTGGCCGCTGTGACGAGGTCACTCGCAGAGAACACGAGGTCCTGTTCCCGCCCAGGAACTTCTGGTTCAAGAAGAAACACGCGACCCCGCTCCTCATTGATGCGCAGTGACATGGCTGCCACCTTGGTGCCGGCCCGAGTTGGCTTGCAAAATGCCGCTAACTCCGTTGGCCGACCTTCTGTTGCCAAGCTATCAAAAGCGGCTGACATTATTGCTTCAGGATGAGCAGCCCTGTTGAAGCCCTGTTCAGGGAGGTAGGGTCTGAGGCATATGACTGACCAGCAGCCCTCCCTGAAGCAGCCCTCCGTGAACCAGCCCGGGGCACCTGCGCGATCGGACACGCCCTTGGCCGACGGTCCCGCCTTCGAAGCAGCCGTCCACGCCGCCGTGCAGAGCTTGCGGGAAGGCGGAATTCCGATCGGTGCTGCCTTGACCAGGGGTGGCGAGGTGATTGGCAGTGGCCACAATGAGCGCGTGCAGAAGGGCGATCCCATTGCCCACGGGGAGATGTCCGCCCTTCGTGCGGCCGGCCGGCAGAAGAATTACCGGGACACGACGCTGTACACCACCCTTGCCCCGTGTGCGATGTGCACGGGAACCATCATCCAGTTCAAGATTCCACGGGTAGTTGTGGGAGAGGCGCGGACCTTCCCTGGGGAGTTTGAGCTCCTGCGCTCCCGCGGCGTCGAGGTGCTGGTTCTGGACGACCAACGGTGCATCGACATGATGGTGGCGTTCCAGCAGGAACATCCCGAGCTCTGGGCTGAGGACATCGCCGAGTAGGCCGCCTGAATCCGCTGAATCGGTTGTCCAGCGAGCGTTCGGAACTCCCACTGAGGAGGTTCCTGACGCCGTCGACTTGGTGGGCGCCCAGGCGTACGCTGGATTTGTCGGCGCAAGCCGGGGGCCTGCGTCGATATTTCAATCGATGAAGGAGGACCAATGAGTGCTGTCCGTGAATTCATGACTACGAACGCCCGATGTATTACGGAAAATCAGTCCCTCGTGGATGCTGCGCGGATGATGATGGACCTTGACTGCGGTTCGTTGCCGATCTGTGGTGATGATGGCAGGTTGAAGGGCATGATCACCGACCGGGACATCGTGCTCAAGTGCGTTGCCGCTGGACGTGATCCAGGCGAGATGATGGCCCGAGAGCTCGCCACAGGCAAGCCCCACTGGGTCGACGCCGATGCCAACATTGACGAAGCCATCGAAATGATGGAAAGGTACCAGATCCGGCGTCTCCCGGTTATTGCCGACCACAAGATGGTAGGCATCATTAGCCAGGGAGACATCGCCCGCAACTACTCTGAGGAGAAAGTGGGCGAACTGGTGGAGCACATCTCGGAACGCAAGAGGATGCAGTCCAGCAGCTCGTAAGTCAGGCAAACTCATAGGCAAACCAGCGCCACGGAGACCGCCTCTGTGGCGCTTCTTTCTGCTCCCGTAAGTGCCCCGATCAGACAGGCCTCCCGGACTGGCCTGACAGAATGTCGGCGGGGTAAGGCAAAATGATTCGGGTGAACCACCTACAGCAACCCACGTCTCCTTCCGCCACGCCTGACGCCGTGATCCATGCCCAGATCGCCCAGGAACTTGGGGTCAAGGCCTGGCAGGTAAAGGCTGCTGTGGAACTGCTCGACGGCGGATCAACGGTGCCGTTCATCGCCAGGTACCGCAAGGAAGCCACCGGGACGCTGGATGACACCCAGCTCCGTGAGCTTGAGGAACGCCTCCGCTACCTCCGCGAACTGGAGGACCGCCGTCGGGCCGTCCTTGAGGCTATAACTGCCCAAGGCCAGCTGACTCCGGAACTCCATGCCGCCGTCGCCGGGGCTGACACCAAATCCCGGCTGGAGGATATCTATCTGCCGTTCAAGACCAAGCGGCGTACCAAGGCGCAGATTGCCAAGGAGGCGGGGTTGGAGCCGCTGGCTGACTCCCTGCTCAAACGGCCGGAACTGGATCCCGAGCGCGAGGCCGTTAAATATCTGAATCCGGAGCACTCTGTTGATGATGCCGCCGCAGCGCTCGCCGGAGCCCGCTCCATCCTTGTGGAACGTGTAGCGCAGGACGCCGATCTTGCCGCGACTCTCCGGGACCGGCTTTGGACACAGGGCCGGATGGTTTCCCGAGTGAAGAAGGGCAAGGAAGCAGACGGCCAGAAGTTTGCGGACTACTTCGAGTTCTCCCAAGCCCCCACCGGGATGCCATCCCACCGTGTACTGGCGCTGTTGCGGGGCGAGAAGGACGGCGTACTGGACCTCGATCTCGCAGAAGCAGAGCCGTCCGACGACGACGCCCTCGCCAGCGCGCGCGCGCGTTACGAGTCCGCTGTGGCCAGGTTCCTCGGGGTTGCCGACCGCGGGCGCCCTGCAGACTCCTGGCTCATCCAGACCGCGCAGGTGGCGTGGCGGTCCCGCGTCCTTGCCCGGCTGACGGCCGATCTCCGGACGCGGATGTTCGCCGCTGCCGAAGACGAAGCCGTTCGGGTGTTCGCCAACAACCTCCGGGATGTCCTGCTTGCCGCGCCAGCCGGCAACAGGTCCACGCTGGGACTGGACCCGGGGCTCCGTACGGGTGTGAAGGTTGCGGTAGTGGATGGCACCGGGAAGGTGGTGGCCACGGACACCATTTATCCCCACGCACCGGCGCGCAAGTGGGACGAGTCATTGGCAACCCTTGAGCGCCTTGCCCGGCAACACAACGTCGAACTTATCGCCATCGGCAACGGAACGGCATCCCGGGAGACGGACAAGCTGGCTACTGAACTCATCAAAAGGGTAGGGGCGGGCACAGGCAACAAACCGCAAAAACTTGTGGTTTCTGAGGCCGGGGCTTCCGTCTATTCCGCATCAGCACTGGCTGCGGCCGAACTGCCGGGGATGGATGTCTCCCTCCGCGGCGCCGTGTCCATTGCGCGCCGGCTGCAGGATCCGCTGGCCGAGCTCGTGAAGATCGAGCCGAAGGCGATCGGCGTCGGGCAGTACCAGCACGACGTCACTCCGGCCAAGCTGGATCGGAGCCTGGATGCTGTGGTGGAGGACTGTGTGAATGCCGTGGGCGTGGACGTCAATACTGCCTCACCGGCGCTGCTTAGCAGGGTCGCCGGAGTCGGACCGCTGCTTAGCGAGAACATCGTTGCCTACCGGAACGAGAATGGACCGTTCGCTAAGCGCAGCGAGCTAAAGAAAGTGCCCAGGCTGGGCGCCAAGGCCTTCGAACAATGCGCCGGGTTCCTGCGGATCAGTGGCGGACCAGAGCCTCTTGATGCCTCCAGTGTTCACCCCGAGGCCTACCCTGTAGCGCGCAAAATCATGGCAGCCGCCGGAGTGAAAACGTCTGGCATCGGTGCCGGGGTCGGTCCTTCCACTGGCGCGGGTTCGTTGGCGACCATCAACGCCCAGGACTTTGTCGAAGGCGCTTTCGGGTTGCCCACGGTTAAGGACATCATCTCTGAGCTGGAGAAACCCGCCCGTGATCCGCGGCCCGCTTTCGCTGCTGCGGCCTTTGCCGACGGCATCGAAAAGATCTCAGACCTTCGGCCCGGAATGGTGCTGGAGGGGACTGTCACCAACGTGGCAGCTTTTGGGGCCTTCGTGGACGTGGGAGTGCATCAGGACGGCCTGGTCCACGTCTCGGCACTTGCGAATCGGTTTGTGTCAGATCCCCGTGAGGTGGTGAAGTCCGGCCAGGTTGTCCGCGTCAAAGTACTGGAGGCTGACCCCGAGCGGAAACGGATCTCGCTCACCCTAAGGCTCGACGACGAACCGGCTCCCGCTCGCCCTGCCTCCGGGAACAGGCCCACCCAGAAGGGCAAGCCAGCTCAGGGCGGCAAGCCCGGCCAGGACGGCAAGCCAGCGCCGGTCAACACGGCGATGGCTGAAGCCTTACGGAAGGCAGGTCTCGGGAAATAAGACACTGACGGCTCCGCCGGCCCGGACCAATCCTCAGCGCGGGGCCAAAGAAGTGAGGTCACCCAGAATTAGCATTGACGCATGACGTTCACCGAGCCGGCTCCGTTCACTACCAGGCCCACGCTGCAAGGCACGTTCGGGATGAGTGCCTCGACGCACTGGACGGCCACAGCCACGGCGCAGGCAGTGCTGGAACGCGGAGGCAACGCTTTCGACGCCGCCGTAGCAGGCGCTTTCGTGCTCCATGTTGTCGAGCCCCATCTGAATGGGCCTGGCGGTGATGTAACCGGCGTGTTTGCCGCTGCGGCTGAACCAGGAAAGCCTGTGGTTCTGATGGGTCAGGGCCCGGCGCCGCTGGGAGCAACCCGGCAACACTATTTGGCTCAAGGCATCGACCTGGTTCCGGGATCAGGGGCGTTGGCCGCAGCGGTTCCTGCCGCCGTCGACGCCTGGCTTTTGCTTCTGCGGGACTACGGTACGTGGGAGCTGGAATCAGTGTTGCAGTTTGCCATCGGATATGCGCGGGACGGTCACCCGATGCTGGCCCGCGTCGGGAACACTATCGCCGTAGTCGCTGAGCTGTTCAGAGAACACTGGCCCACTTCGGCGGAGTTGTGGACACCCAACGGCAGGATCCCGGCCGAGGGTGAGCTGATCCGGAACCCGGCGTATGCCCACACGCTCCAGCGACTGGTCGAGGTCGGGCGCTCTGGATCGGCGTCGAGGGCAGGCCGGATTGATGAGGCCAGACGCGAGTGGCGGGAGGGCTTCGTCGCACATGCAATGGCCGATTCGGTGCAGACCCCACACCGGCATTCGTCCGGCAAGGATCACTCCGGGGTCCTGGGGTTGGAAGATCTCGCACGATTTGAGGCGAGTTATGAGCCCGCCACGACTTTCGACTTCCGCGGCCACACCATAGCCAAGACTGGACCGTGGGGGCAAGGCCCGGCGCTTCTGCAAGCCCTGGCGATTCTTGACGGGTTCGACGACGAGTATCTTGATCCTTCCACTGAACTTGGAATTCACACGATCCTGGAGGCGCAGAAACTGGCGTTGGCTGACCGGGAAGCCTACTACGGCGACACCGATGTGCCGCTCGAGTATCTTCTGTCGCCCGAGTACTGCGAGGCGCGCCGACGTCTCATCACAAAGGACGCGTCCTTGGAATTCAGGCCGGGAACAGTGCCGGGTCGAAGCCCGTACATGCCACCTCTCCGCACCGAGCACGTCACTCCGACACAGGGTCCCGTGCCCGCGGGTCTGGGCGAACCGACCGTGCAGCCGACGGGGGAGACCCGCGGCGATACCTGCCATATTGACGTGGTGGATCGTTGGGGGAACATGATCTCTGCAACTCCCTCTGGTGGCTGGCTGCAGTCGTCGCCGGCGATTCCCGAACTGGGTTTCTGCCTGGGCACCCGCCTGCAGATGACGTGGCTGGAACCGGGAACTCCCTCAACCCTGACTCCCGGGAAACGGCCTCGGACCACCCTCACCCCTACCTTGATTCTTCGCGACGGTCACGCGGTGACTGCTGTGGGATCTCCAGGAGGTGATCAGCAGGACCAATGGCAGCTGCCCTACCTCCTGCGAACCATCGTGGGTGGGTACTCACCGCAACAGGCCATAGATGCGCCTACGTTTCACACCACCTCCATGCCCGGTTCCTTTTGGCCTCGCACCTGGGAACCTGGCGGAGCGGTTCTCGAAGACCGCCTGGGCGCTGAGGTCATTGCCGGTTTGGAGCGCCGAGGGCATCGGATCACCCTGGCCGGAGGATGGACCTTGGGCCGATTGTCCGCAGTGACGCGGGATCCGCCTACCGGAATACTGCAGGCCGCGGCCAATCCACGTGGCGCTCAGGGGTACGCTGCCGGTCGATGACCCCTTGAATCGACCCTCGTTTTGGTGCCCTCCGGGTACAGGGACGGCGTCGGGGGTGGTACCGGGATACGGACGCGCGCCACGCGGGCAGAGACACTTCCGGCAGTCCCAGGTTTCTGCGACGCTGGGTCAATGACGTATTTCCTTGAGTACACGATTCCTGCCGCCCCGGACAACGCCGAGTTCGAGTTCCCGCACGATGAAATAAACGCTGGGGAAACAATTCCCCTCTCGGAAACCCGTGCCGAAATCATCCATACTCCCGAACTGCCTGCCCGAACGGCGATCATGGGGGCTACAGTTCCGGAGGCCAAGCTCGAGGCCGAACAACTCATTCTCCACAGCCGGGCAACCGAAGGGTCCCTGTATGACGACCCTTCCAATTCCCTACAGGATGGAGTGGGCACGCTGGTAGCAACCTTCGTGGAAGACCGCGGCTGGCAGGACGCCCAGCCCGGGGACTACGAGCCCGGTCGGCTGCCCGAGGACTGAAGTCGGGTGCCGCGGGCACCGAAGGCTGGATCTGAGCAGACCTCTGCAACGGACACATTGACGGGCAGGTCCCGCCCAGTTGCTGGCTGGGCAGCACGAGTTTCCCTAAGCAAGTCGGCCCCAACCGGATCTTCATGGATCCAATTGGGGCTTTCTCGTGCCACGAATGGGCCACCCGCGCCCGAGTCTACCTAGGCGCCCGCAGCAAGTGGGCATGAGTCAGCGCGTTTGCCGGTTCTTGCTCGTTGTCTTGTGAGGGATCGGGGCGTTCTTGTGTCCTGGCGCATCCCATTCGCTACTCCCAAAGCACTTGCTGCTGTTCCCCGTCATTCGACGGCGTGTGCGCGTTGTCCGCAGTTAGGCAGACCTGTTGTCACTTTTTCCGCGCGTTTGAGTCATCCTTCGTTTGAGCCACTTCCAGTTGTGGCTCGGCTTCCGCGTGTCTAATTGGCGTCCGGGTTATTGGTGGAAGTAGTGGTTTTGTCGGGGTTGTTGGGTGGGGTCGATGTGTGGTGGTGGGATGAACCAGGGGATGCCGTGGGGCATGTGGATGGTCCATTGTTCTTTGTGGATGAGGTGGTGGTGGTGGCTGCAGAGGAGCGTGCCGTTGTCGGTGCTGGTGGGTCCGTTGTGTGACCAGTAGGTGGTGTGGTGGGCTTCGCACCAGGGGGCTGGGATGGTGCAGCCGGGGAAGGTGCAGCCTTGGTCGCGGGCGGTGATGGCTTTGCGGATGTGGGGTGGGAAGATGCGGGTGGTGCGGCCGATGTCGAGGATGCGGCCTTCGCTGCCGAGGAGGATGGGGATGATGTCGGCGTCGCAGGCGATTTTGCGGATGGTGGAGGCGGTGACGGGCCCGGTGAACGCGAACGTCCCGGTCCCCGTCCCTGTGCCCGAACCGATGCCTGGGCCTGTGCCCGAACCGATGCCTGGGCCTGTGCCCGAACGCGTGGCTGTGCCTGTACTGGTGTGGGTGTGGTTGAGGCGGGTGAGGAGGTCTTGGTAGTCGATGGTGACCATGACCTGGGGTCGGAGGCCTCCGGTGGTGGGGAGGTGGGTGGTGGTGAGGGCTGTTTTGCAGGCTCCGATGAGGCCGTCGAGGAGTTGCTGGGGCCGGGTTCTGCGGTCCAGGGCTGCTGTCTCTGCGGCTGATTCATCCGATACCACGTCTGTGGCTGCTGCTCTGGGCGGATCCTCTGCTGCCGCTTCTGTTCCTGCTCCTGCTTCTGCTGCCGGGGTCCCTGTTCCTGGCCCTGGTGTGTGGAGGCGGGGGTTGGTGGCGGTGTTCATGGCGGTGAGGAGGTTTTCGTATTGGTCGGTGGTGGCGAAGATTTCGAGGTGGTGGAGTCCGCGGCGGGTGTGGCGGATGAAGGCTCCTTGGCGGTGGCGGAGTTCTTCTTCGGAGGGTTCGGTGCCGTCCTGGTCGATGGCGTCTGCCCAGCGGCGGGTGATGCGGGTCAGGAAGTCCTGGTCTTCTTCGGTGGCGGTGCGGGTCAGGGCGTGTTCCATCCGGTTCAGGGTGTCCGGGTCCGTGACGTGCTGGGCGCGTTCGAGGGCGAGGGTGATGA
The DNA here is from genome assembly GCF_056499105.1 of Arthrobacter sp. Z5-13. Taxonomy (NCBI): domain Bacteria; kingdom Bacillati; phylum Actinomycetota; class Actinomycetes; order Micrococcales; family Micrococcaceae; genus Arthrobacter; species Arthrobacter sp. Z5-13. The sequence continues at coordinate 3,552,901 of NZ_CP096460.1, read as the reverse complement.
TGGTCGCGGCGCGGGAGGGGATGGTCCCGGTGGCGTAGGCGGTGGCGAGTTCTTCCCGGGCGGGCGGGATGGGTTGGCCGGTGATTCCGGTGGAGGGCAGGAGCGCTGCGGCCAGGGCAAGGCGGCGTCGGGCTTCTGCGATGCTGATCCGCAGCCGGGCGCGGAGGAACTCGGCAGTGTTCCGGCACCCATCCCCAACCGGCACAGCAGACCCCCGACTGGCAGGAGCAGCAGATCCGGCAGCACCCCGACCGGAAGCGCTGCCGGCCCCGTTTTCCACTGTTTCAGTGCCCCACCCGGTGGTCCACCCGGCCGAAGTGTTTGAGTTGGTGGCTTCGGTTCGGGTACGGTCCACCGCTGCGGCGGCGAGGACCTGGAGGTATTCCACCGTACGGGAGAGTTCCTCGACCTGGCCGGCGAAGTCCGCCGCGTCAGTGAAACCGGACAGTGCGAGCTCACCGGCCGCCGTCGTCCGCGCCGTTCCCAACAACTCAAGACTCGCCGCCACCGCACCGGACATACCGCTGCCCAAAACCGGCGTTGCGGGGACGGCTGACTCCTCCGCAATCACACCTCGATTGGATGCAGCGGGGGACGGCACCACCCGCAACCCCGCCCGCCCCGGAAGCTCAGACGCCGGATCCTCAAAGAAGCGGGCGTTGGAGAACAGCCCAAGGCGCGTGGCCTGGTTCGGGGCGTGTTCTCCAACGGCTTCCATGGAACAACTCTGCCAAAGGGGTACGACAAAATAAGCCCACCCACCCGAGACGCGAAACAGTCCAGCCCCGAAACGGAGCTAGTTGAGCCCCCGAATCCCATCAGGCAAGGTGCCGCCGGCCATCAGATCAGCCGCGGTGTCAGCCAAAGCCGTGAGGGCAACGCGCTGGCTCCATGGACCGTAGGAAATCCTTGCTACGCCCAACTCCTGGAGCTTTGCGGGAGGCAAGGATCCTGGCACATTGATGACTGACACCTTGTTCCAGCCGATTCCTTCCACGAGGGCAGCAACGGTGGCTTCGTCGAGGAGGCCGGGAACAAAAACAGTGGTGGCGCCGACGTCGAGGTACCCGCGGCCGCGCTCGATTGCGTCAGCCAAAACGTCGGCCGGGTTGCGGTCCTTGCCCCTAAGGAAAGCATCTGTGCGGGCGTTGAGGACGAAATCAATTCCCTCGGACTCTGCAGCCTTGACGACGGAGGCCATCTGGACAATGGCGTCGGCGATGGGTAGCATCTGGTCCTCGATGTTGGCGCCGACAATCCCGACGCCGATCGCTTTCCGCGTGGTTTCACCGGGGTCGCCGTAACCCGCTTCAAGGTCAGCTGAAACAGGGAGTTCCGTGACCGCTGCGATTCGTCCGACAGTTTCAATCATCAGGTCCACGGGAGTGCCTTCGCCATCCTTGTAGCCGAGGGATGCCGCGATTGAATGACTGGCCGTTGCCAGGGCTGCCGTACCGGGGAGGTCTGCAATCACTTTGGCGGTTATACAGTCCCAGACATTCACGAGCTGGAGAATCTGCGGTGCCTGGTGCAGGCGAAGGAGTTCGGAGGCTTTCGCGGTGGTGGATTCAGTCATAGACCGAGCCTAGCGTGTGGTCTAAGCGCGTGCCCCCGCACCGGCCGTCCCACGCTCACGATCCTCATCAGGCTCCTTTTGCCATGGCCATCGCCCCGTTATTTCAAGTTCCAGCGAAAAGCTCAGGAACGTCCGGATGAGGACGATGATCGCGAGCACTCCAACGCTCTCGAAGGTGGGTGTGACGGCGACGGTTCTGATGATGTCGGCGGCCACGAGGAGTTCGAGCCCCAGCAGGATGGAGCGCCCAAGGAGTTGCCGGTAGGCGCGGTAGACAGAAATGGGAGCGGCGCCCTGCGGCAAGCGTTTGGGCTGGTGGCCTCGCAAGGCCATCGGGACGGAGACGACGGCGCCAATCACCATCACGGCGACGCCCACCAAGTCCATGTACCGGCCAATTGTCTCAATGAGGTGTTGGAACTCCATACCTAACCTTCCAACACCTCACCTGAAGCACCAAGGCGAACCACCGCTCAGGGCCCGGGGGTGAGATCATCGGGACACGTCGCTCTCTTCGATTTTGGAGGAGCGGTCGACGGCGGTGCGTGGCCCGGTTTTGCCCGAGCCGTAGCGCAGGCGGAAGTACAGATAGCAGGCGGCCACAAAGGCCAATCCGAAGGCCAGGGCTGCAACTTGATTGGGATCAATGGCCTGCCCTATGAGGGATACGAGGCAGATGGCGAAAGCCAGCAAGGGTACCAAGGGGAAGAACGGCGCGCGGTACGGCAGCGTGGTGACGTCGCCGCCGTCGCGCATAAAGGCCCGGCGATGGAAGAAGTGAGAGGCCACGATGGACATCCAGACGCCAACCGCTGCGAAACCTGCAATCGAAACTAGCACCAGGTAAACAGACTCGGCAGCGATCACACTCGACAACAGGGACGCCACACCGCCTACCATGCTCACGCTCAGCGCGATCAGCGGGATTCCGCGGCGCGTGACACGGCGGAAGGCCTTCGGCGCATGGCCTTCGTCCGCGAGGGAGAAGAGCATGCGTCCGCAAGAGAAAAGGCCACTGTTACCAGCCGAGAGAAGGGCTGTGATGATCACGAAGTTCATGATGTCGGCGGCGTAAGGCACACCCAGACCGCTGAAGACAGTGACGAAGGGGCTTTCATCCAGGCCCACCTGCCCGTAAGGAACTGTCGCCGCAATGACGGTGATTGCGCCGACGAAGAAGATCAGCAGGCGGAGAACCGTTGCCCGCAGCGCTTTGGGAATGGATGTGGAGGGATCCTTGGTTTCACCGGCCGCGACGCCGATCAGTTCCGAACCCGAGAAGGCATAGAAGACGGCCAGCGTGGTTACCAGCACTCCTGTGAGTCCGTTGGGAAAGAGACCGTCGGGCGTCACGAAATTTGTGAGCAGCAGGGGTGGGCCGGCCTCGGAGTTCAAGGGCTGGAAGCCGAACAGGGCGGCGCCGCCCAGAACAATCAGCGCGACGATGGCAGAAACCTTGATCAGGGAAAACCAGAACTCTGCTTCACCAAAGAACCTGGCGGAGAAGGCATTGAGGCCGAAAACCAAGGCTGCGAACACCACGCACCAGATCCAGACGTCGACTCCCGGGAACCAACGCTGCATCAAAATCCCGCTGGCGGTGAATTCAGAACCCAGCGCCACAGCCCAGCAGAGCCAGTAAAGCCAGGCCGTGGTGAACCCTGTTGCTGGGCCGATGGAACGGGCAGCATAAATGTGGAAGGCGCCGGCCACGGGATAGGCGACAGCAAGCTCGCCCAGGCAGGCCATCACCAGATACACCAGGAGTGCGCCCAGCAGATAGGCGAGCACCGCTCCGAAGGGGCCCGCCTGCGAGATGGTGTACCCGGAGCTAAGGAACAGCCCGGAACCGATCACACCGCCCATGGCAATCATGATCAGGTGACGCGGACCCATGGTTCGCAGGAGCCCGCTGCCCTCCTGAGCAGTGGGGTCAACGGACGGGTCAGCTGTCGGATCTGCTGGCGCGCTCGCCTGCTGTGGTTGCAGGGCCGTGCTTGATTTTTGCGGCATCTGTAGGCTCCGGATCAGGGGGAGTGGCCGGGAAGTCGGACCACCTCACGCTAAGTCGACGGCATCTCAGGGTCGGCATTCGTTACAGAGTGTTGCAACATGCGCACGCACAATTGCGCATTATTACCTCTGCAAATCCGGCCTTACGGGTGCCGGACGCCTTTGCCCTCGAGCATTGCCCGGTACCCTTCCCGATAGGTGGGGAAGCTGAACTCGAAGCCGGTGCCGAGGAGCCGCTCGTTACTGCACCGCTTGTTGCCACCCCGGCCTGGCTGGCCGGCCCCGCCCGCCTGGCCAGCCCTGCCCGCCTGGCCGGCCCCGCCCGCCGGGCCGGCCCCGCCCGCCCGGCCGGTTGGGGCCTCGGGTTCCCGTGGTGCGGCCGGTGGGTGGGGGAGCCCCAGTTCCTCGGCCAGGAACCGCAGGACTGCGCCCATGTCGGCAGGATGGTTGTCTACTCCCAGGTAAACGGGATGAGGCGTGAGTTCCATGCTGCACAGGTGAACGATGGCCTCAGCAGCATCGTCACGGTGGATGCGGTTGGTGTAGCGAACCTCGGCTGGAATGACAGCGCTTCCGCTGCGCACCTGATCGATCAGGCGTGTCCTCCCGGGGCCGTAGATCCCGCCCAGGCGCAGGGCAACGGAATCTGTTCCGGTGCCTTCAAAGTGGTGACGCAGCAGTTCTTCTGCCTCAAGGATGATGCGGCCCGAGAATCCGCCAGGGGCCGGCGTCGTATCTTCGTCCACCCAACCGCCGTCGGCATCTCCATAGATGGCGGTGGACGAGACGAAGAGCACGCGCCGGGGCCTGACATCGTCACGATCCAGGGCACGCAGAACGTTCCCAAGTCCGTCCACGTAGGCAGCCCGGTACGCTGCCTCGGTTGATGACTCTGCGGCGATGGCGATGACCACGGCCGCGGTGTCGGGAGGGATTGATGGAAGGTTGCCCGATGTCAGGTCGGCGGCGACACCCTCAATTTCGCGCGGAAGTTTCTCCGGCGAGCGCCGCCAACCCACCACCCGATGGCCGGCAGCGGCAAAACGCAGGCCGGCCTCGGTCCCAAGATCGCCGCAACCGGCCATAAGTACTGTCATGCTGGCCAGTCTGCCAGAGCCCTGCCGTGAGGGAGTACTTCGTCCGGCTCACCCCCTGACGGCATATGGGCGCTTAAGGCAGCGGCGCGGGAACCGGAAAGAACACCCTGGGATCCTGGAGCAGGGCCGGGTAGTCGAACGCGGAGCGGCTGATGACTTCGGTGACCTCAAAGTTGCGCCCGAAGCTGCCGTCCGGGAGGGTGATGGGCCGTCCCAGAACCTTGCCGACTGCGAAAGAGCCGCCCTCTTCCAATGGGATGGCAACGTTCGATTTGCCGGGCAGGGTGCGGAAGGCTTCCTCCTGGCGCTGGCGCTTCCGGGACGGCTTCTTTACGAGTTGCTTGGGCGGCAGCTTCTTGGCCTGCTTGGCCGGGCGTCGCGATCCCGTCTCCGCATAAACAAACTGATAGTCCTCGCCCTCGGGATCGTTGCCGGGAGCTGGCACAGCCCCTGAGCGGCTAACTGCCGGCAGGCTGATGGTTTCGATTTTTTCGGGATCGGAATCGCCCACCGGTGCCCGAAGAATCCACAGCAGGTTCTCTTCGGGGTCTACGGGGAGGAACACATGCTTTGGCTCCGGCCACACGTACTCAAGGTCACCAGGCGTGCCCGGGAAAACCTCGGTATAAAAACGCGGCTCCTTGCCGATCAGTTTGGAGCGGTGGCTCAGGTGAAGATCCGCATCGCCCAGCCATGGAGGCATCGGGATCTTTTCCGCGTAGGCACGGTGGGCTGCCTGCGGGGCAAACTCAGTGATTTTCTCCCGCGTAGTGTCGGCACCCCCGCGGTTGGTCCATTCGTCCACCATGGCCAGGCCGTAGAGCGTCAAGGCGGGGACGTAGCCCATCCACATGCGGGTTGCGGGATGGGACTGCCAGCCGTACTCCGGAATGACCAAGGCACGCAGGATCTGCAAGGCTTCGACGCGTTGTTTGCCGAGCCGGGCGGGATCAAGCGCCGCTGCACTCTGGTGGAAATCTGGGAACGGGAGGAAGGTCTGCATCCCTCCAGTGTGGAGCCGCCGCGGTTAGAGTCCAAATGGTCGCCGAATCCCCGAAAATGGGATGGCTTATCATGGTTGAAGAAGTGTGCGGCGTAGCCTACTCGACCAAATGGTGAGACACCAACGACAACACGCCGTAACAGGACTAAAATTAATAGACCCTCCACCAGCCACCGCCGCCCGGAAGAACTCTCATGACACTCACTCCAGCCGCGTTACCGCAGCCAAAGTACGGACAGATGCTCAGCCCGGACGCGAAGGGCATCCTGGTGCTTGACGAATTCACCCTTGATCCCGCCGCTGCGATCAAGGAGCAGCACGGTTTCCGCGCTGCCCTCGGTTCGGTGGCCCAGGCGTTGAACCGCATTGTGGCGGCCCGGGTGATCATCGCAGTGGTGGCTGTCGCCAACCTCCCGCTCTTCCTGTTGTCCACCGGCTGGTGGATTTACGGAGTGTCACTTGCCCTGGTGATCGGGGTTCACGCTTCAGTTTCCTGGCTAAACAAGCATGAGCCGAAGCTCCGCCAGCGTCACGAGCTGGAGCTCCACATGCACCGTGAGCGCAGCGACAACTACCGCAAAATGCGCAACGCCGTGAAGTTCGTCATCGATTCTCCTTCGCGAATGAACGAACAGCTCTACCTGGAGCTGCTGGCCGCCAAGCGCGTCGCCCTGCATCTCGCCTTGGGTACCGTGGCGCTGCTGGACACAAGCGACGACACCGCGTGGAAAGTCCGGATCGTCCGCGAATTGCCCGTCGCCGCCTAGTCAACAAGGTTGCCTAGCCAACAAAACCGCCTAGCCAACAAAGCGCCAAGAAATTACCCCAAAGCAGTACGACGCCGGAGAGTTCCCTCATGGGGGACACTCCGGCGTCGTACTTCTCTTTTTTGGACGAGTACTACCCGTTTGCCTGGCTATGCCGGCAGCTGCAGTACCTGTCCCTCGAAGACCAGGTTAGGGTCCGCGAGCGTATCGAGGTTGGCGTCGGCAAGGGTCTGCCAACCGCCTGTGATGTTGAGCTTCTCGGCAACCTTGCTCAGGGTGTCGCCCTTCTCAACGGTGTAGGTCTCGCCGCTGAGCGGAACCGCGGCCATATGGCGGGGAGCGGATTCAAGCGGGGCAGCAGCAAGCGGCGTGACAGCTGCCGTAGCCGGAACCTCAGCGGGAACCTGTTGGACAGGAACGCTCTGCGGAGCTGTCGCCGTCGCGCCCCCGCTCAAACCGAGCTGGGCGGCACAGGAAGGCCATGCTCCCCAGCCCTGGCTGGCCTGGACCTGCTCGGCTACCGCGATCTGCTGTTCGCGGCTGGCATCAGCCGCTGAGCCGGTGCCGCCGTAGGCAGCCCACGTGCTTGAGCTGAACTGCAATCCGCCGGTGTAGCCGTTACCCGTATTGGTGCTCCAGTTTCCGCCGCTTTCACACTGGGCAAGGGCGTCCCAAGTGTTTGTGGGGGCAGCAGTTGTAGCGCTGGCCGCGTTTGCAGACAGTGCGAGCCCTGCTACGGAAACGGCGGCCACAGTGATTCCACGGCGCGCGGCAGTAGTGAGAGTTGATGATTTCATGGGTGAGGATGCTCCTGAGGGCCACCTGCGCTCGATCCGTCCCCGGAGGTCGTTGCGCCACTGCCCGCCCCTGACAAATAGAGGTCGTATACGGTGTCTGCCGGCCGGGCAGTATCTGGTAGTGGCAGCACCGGGCATTCTTGGGTCCCGCTTGGCGGGCCTGTCCTCCACGCTAGGACAGCTGATAGCGGAAGCCAAATCGTCAACGGGAAGGTGTGTCGTGGATGGCCGCCGGACAGCTCCTAACCGCGCCCGATCTTTTTTGCCGCCGGACGACTATTCTTGCGAGATGACCACGCACGACGACGGCGCTGACCAGCCGCTTGAAGACTCCCTTCCGCACGAGCTGGAACCCACTCCTCCCGGGATGCTGCCGGTGGCGGAATTGCACTTGCACATTGAGGGGACGCTGGAACCGGAGCTCATTTTCGCGCTGGCCGAACGCAACGGAATCCAACTGCCGTACGCGGACCTGGACGAGTTGCGGGCACGGTACGAGTTCACTGATCTGCAGTCGTTCCTGGATCTCTACTACGCCAACATGTCCGTGCTGCAGACGGAGCAGGATTTCGCCGACATGACCCGCGCATATCTTGCTCGGGCGTCGCAGGCGGGCGTTCGGCATGCGGAAATCATGATGGATCCGCAGGCTCATCTGGCGCGCGGCATTTCGCTCGAAACCTGCGTGAACGGTGTGGCGTCGGTTCTGGCGACGTCGGAAGAGGAGTTCGGAGTTTCCACTCTGCTCATTGCCGCGTTCCTGCGCGACTTGAGCGAGGAGTCGGCGCTCGCTGTACTGGAGCACTTGCTCGCCATGAACGCGCCGATCTCGGCGATAGGACTGGATTCGGCAGAAGTGGGAAATCCTCCTGGGAAGTTCCAACGGCTATTTGCCATGGCCCGTGATGCCGGACTGCACTTGATTGCCCACGCCGGGGAGGAGGGCCCGCCCGAGTACATTGTGGAGGCCCTTGACCTGCTGGGTGTGGAGAGGATTGACCACGGCATCCGGTGCATGGAGGATCCAGCGCTGGTAGAACGCCTGGTGGCCGAGTGGGTTCCGCTCACTGTGTGCCCGCTTTCGAACGTGCGGCTCAGGGCTGTGGATTCTCTGGCCAAGCACCCGCTGCCCGACATGCTGGCGGTGGGGCTGAACGTCTCCGTGAACTCGGATGATCCGGCCTATTTTGGCGGCTACGTGGACGATAACTTCACGAAGTTGCAGGAAGTGCTGGGTCTCTCCGAGTTTGACCGCGTGCGCCTTGCCTCGAATTCCATCCGGTCCTCGTTTGCATCAGAGGAACGGAAGGCCGAACTGCTGGCAGAGCTGGGCATATCGGGCGTTTGATAACCGGACGGTTTCCGGACGGTTTGATGTGGTTCTTATCTCGGAATCGCCCGTCTCCTCGGTGAGCCGACAGAATAAGGGTTACCGATGGGTAAACAGGATCAGCGCCCTGTTTCCGCTGTCACAGTGGTTCACGACACACAGAGTTAACCGTTTTCAGTGGGCTTATTTAATAATTCCTTGGCAAAATTGCTGGTGCATCAATCGCTTCTAAAGGAGACCCATGGGGAACACCGCTGAAAACACCAACCTTCGTCTGAAAGCCGTACTTGAGGTTCTAGCCGAAGGGGTGTGGTCCGGCGAATCCGCGAACGCCGGCGCCGTGCTGGGCGAAGCAACGGCCCGCGTTCCTTTCAACGAACATGAGGGCGTGCTGCTGAGCGGCGGCATTCCCAGGGGCCACAAGACCCTGACCTCGGCCACTGCAAAACTCGTGAAAGCAGGATGGCTGGTGAAGGGCCGTTCGGGCTGGACCATTACCGACGACGGCCTGCGCGCCACTGTCGCTTTCCCTGACGCTTCCGCTTTTGGGGCAGCGCTCGACGCCGGCACTCCAGTTCCGGCCGATCTCCCCGTTCCCACGGTGGCACCTGCCCACCTGGCAGCGAAGAAGGCCGCTCCGAAGAAGTCTGCGCCGAAGAAGGCCGAGGACAAGAAGCCTGCCGTCAAGAAGGCTGCGAAGGTAGCGGACAAGGTGCAGGACAAGGCCACCCAGCTGATCGAGGACGTTGTGAAGCCGGTGGCGAAGGCCGTCCGGACCCGCAAGCCTGCTGCCAAGAAGTCCGCGACCGTCGCTCCGACGGTTGTTCCCGACGTCGGCTCGGCTTCAGCTGACCACGCCGTACCAGCTACCACGGTCGAGACGTTTGACCAGCCGGAGGCAGTCGCCGTCGCCGGTGATTTCAATACGCTTCTGGGTGCGCCGGACAACTGGGCACCGCAGTACGACGAGGTCCAGCTGCAGTTGGACCAGCTGGACCAGCTGTGGAAGCTTTCCGCTGATCTGCCGGCAGGTTACTACACCTTCAAGATCGCGCTCAACCGCTCCTGGGACGAGAACTACGGTGCGTTTGGGGCGTTCGACGGCGCCAATCACGAACTGCACCACGTCGGCGGACCGTTGACCATTCAGTACGATCACCGCACGCACGATATCCGCTACTCGTAATCATCTTCGCGTAACCCTGCTATTCGGGGTTGAGAGCCGGATCCGGTCAACGGATCCGGCTCTTGTGCTTTGCGGCCCCAGAGGGATTCCGCACGTCATCCGCTTCCGTTCACGGTTCACCAGGTAACCCAACATTCCAACGAATTAAACGCTGGCGAAACCCAAAGGCACAGTCCGAGAATAAAGATGTTAGGTGACGGCATGCGTCGGTCTCAGCAAGCTGCCCGGACCCGACTATGAGTGGAGTTACCCCAATGAACCCTGGAGATGTCGCCTGGATCCTCGCGAGTTCCGCGTTGGTGTGCATGATGATCCCCGCCCTGGCGCTTTTTTATGGCGGCATGGTGGGGTCTCGCCGGATCCTGAACATGATGATGATGTGCTTCGGCGGTGCGAGCCTGGTGGCCGTGCTGTGGGCATTCTTCGGCTATTCAATGTCCTTCGGAAACTCTGTTGGCGGACTCGGACTCGTTGGGGATGTGACCGAGTACCTGGGCATGGACAAGTTGCTGGCGGAGGACCCGGACGCGGCCATACCTCCGGCCCTCTTCGCCGCCTTCCAGCTGTTCTTTGCCTGCGTCACCACGGCACTGGTTGCCGGTGCCGCCGCCGGACGCATGAAGTTCGGGGCATGGATGGTGTTTGCCGGAGTATGGGCCACGGTGGTCTATTTCCCCATCGCCCACTGGGTCTTTGCCTTCACCTCCGCGGACGGCTCAGTCACTGGTGGCTGGATAGCGAGCGGGATCAAGGCCATCGACTTTGCCGGCGGGACCGCCGTGCACATGAATGCCGGCGTCGCGGCCCTGGCGCTGGCCCTTGTCCTGGGCCGCAGCTCCGGTTGGCCCAAGATGGAACACTCCAAGCCGCACAGCCGGCCCCTGGTACTCGTCGGCGCAGGCCTCCTGTGGGTTGGCTGGTTCGGCTTCAACGCAGGCTCGGCCCTGAGTGCCGGCCAGTCGGCGTCGGTCGTTTTCCTTAACACCGCTGTGGCGGCGGCTGCGGGCTTGCTGGCCTGGGCCTTGGTTGAACGGCTCCGGAGGGGTGCGGCCACGAGCATGGGCGCAGCTTCCGGGCTCGTCTCGGCGCTCGTTGCAATCACCCCTGCGTGTGGGGCGGCCAGCCCGCTGGGCGCTGTTGCCATCGGTGCAATTGCAGGTGCAGTCTGCTCATTGGCCATTGAATGGAAGTTCCGGCTCGGCTTCGATGATTCGCTGGACGTGGTTGGTGTGCACCTGGTGGGTGGCATCATCGGCACGCTTCTGGTGGGCTTCTTCGCCACGGACAGCGCTCCCAACGGAGTCAGCGGCCTCTTCTACGGCGGCGGGCCACAGCAGTTGGGTATCCAGACTCTGGCCACGGGTGCCGTGCTGGCATATTCCTTCGTCCTGACGTGGGTTATTGCCAAGGTCCTGGACATGACCATTGGCCTGCGTATCCACGAAGAGGACGAGCTGCGCGGGATCGACCTTGCCGCCCATGCTGAGGATGCATACCTCACTGACGAAGACCCGGTGAATCTGGGATCTGCCACCAGCCGGCCATGACAAGCTGACGCCACAAGCTCACAAAAGCAGGACAGCCCGCCAATGCTCCAAGCACTGGCGGGCTGTCTCGTGGGAATGCGATTCTGCTCCGCGAAAACCGCTGTAGCCCCTAGAACCTTGTGGGGTCCGGATTTGGCGGAACAGGCCCCGGATCCGGGATGGGCAGAGGCCCAGGGGTTGGAGCCGGATTTGGCTCCGGTGAAGGAATGGGCTCCGGCGGAAACGGGTTGGTGGGATCGGGCGATCCCGGATGGGGGCCAGGTTCCGGCGGAAAGGGATCAGGTTCGCGGGTAGGTGGGATAGTCATGGTGCCCCCTCGATGGTGGCTCGGTTCCGATTGTTCGACGGCGAGATCAGGATACGTCCGGACCATTTTGAATAACAGGTCTGGGTTTGAATAACCCTGCAGGATTTACCCGAGCCGACGGAAGACCTTCAGTTCCCATGGCTTGAGTAGTAGGTCGGGCCTGGAGGTGTAGTTGCCCAACACCTGTTCTGCCTGGGCCCAACTCTTATCTACGTGGGCAGTTTGTTCCGAGCCGGAGAAGTTTCCCAGCACCAGGATTTCAACGCCCGGCAGCGAGCGACGGAAGGCGTAGACGTGGGGGTCATCGGGCAGCAGCATGGTGAAGTCGCCGTCGGAGATCACCGGATCCTCGTGACGGAACGCGATGACCTTCTGGTAGAAACTGAACACCGAGTCCGGATCGTCCACCTGGGCTGCTGCGTTGATGTGGTTGGCATTCGGGTTGACGGCGATCCAGGGGGATCCAGTAGTGAACCCGCCGTGCCGGGTGGCATCCCACTGGACCGGAGTGCGGGCGTTGTCCCGGTTCAGCGGGGCAAGGGCAGCGAGGACCTCGGCATCGGTGTGCCTCAGGTGGGTGGTGGCTTCCCGGTGATGGTTGAGCACCTCGATGTCCCGGTAATCGCTGATGGCGCCAAAGGTCATGTTGGTCATGCCCAGTTCCTCACCCTGGTACACATATGGTGTGCCGCGGTGGAGGTGCAGGATGCCGGCCAGCATCTTCGCGGAGAGCTCACGGTACTGGCCGTCGTCGCCAAATCTTGAGACTGCCCGCGCTTGGTCATGATTACCCCAATAGAGGCTGTTCCAGCCGCGTTCGGCAAGGGCGTCCTGCCAACGGCCCAGGGAACGCTTCAACTCGGTAAGTTCCAGTTTCTTGGGACGCCATTTGTTGCCTTGCTCCTGGTCCAAAGCGACGTGCTCGAACTGGAACACCATGTCCACTTCTTTCCGTGCGGGGTCCGTGAACAGGACGGCGTCCTCTACCGTCACGCCAGGCGTTTCGCCCACGGTCAACAGGGGCTTGTCGCGGCCGGCGAACACTTCCCGGTGCATCTCCTGCAGGAATTCATGGATGCGCGGTCCGGACATGAAGTAGGGGCTGCCGTCGCCGAAAAGTTTGCCGTCGGCACGTGGCCCATCCGGAAGCGCGGTGTCCTTGGAGATGAAGTTAATGACATCCATGCGGAATCCATCCACGCCGCGGTCCAGCCACCAGTTCATCATGTCGTACACGGCGGCCCGCACCTCCGGGTTTTCCCAGTTGAGGTCGGGCTGCTTCTTTGCGAACAGGTGCAGGTAGTACTCGCCGGTGATTTCGTCGTAGTCCCAGGCGGGACCTGAAAAAGCGGACCCCCAGTTATTGGGTTCCGCCCCCGGCGTCCCGGGTTCGACGCCGTCGCGCGGCTGGCGCCACCAGTACCAGTCCCGCTTCGGGTTGTCCTTGGACGAGCGGGATTCAACAAACCAGGGGTGCTCGTCCGAGGTGTGGTTCACCACGAGGTCCATGACCAGCTTCATGCCCCGCTTATGGAGTCCGTCGGTCAGCTCCTGAAGCTCGTCAAGGGTGCCGAAAATGGGGTCAACACTGCGGTAATCGCTGATGTCGTAACCGTTATCATCCTGAGGCGAGGCGTAGATGGGGGAGAGCCAGACGACGTCGACCCCCAGTTTCTGCAGGTAATCCAGCTTGCTGATGATGCCGCGCAAATCGCCTATACCGTCTCCGTTGGAATCAGCGAAGCTGCGGGGGTAGATCTGATATACGACGGCGCCGTGGAACCAGTCCCGGCCCGCCTCCAGTTCACCGTTGTCCTCAGTGCTTGTTGAAGATTCGTTTGCCGGTTCCATCTGGATCGTCATCGCTGTTCTCCTCGTTAGCCTTGGTCAACGGTTCCGATTATTGATCAGATGCCACAGTCGGGCAACGAACCCGTCCCACGCAGCCGCCCTGTCTAACGGCCTTCGTTATATCGGCAACTTTTCGATATCGATTGGAATTAATGCTGTTCGTCCAATTATCGGAAGTCCACAATTGATGAATTACCGGCGGTCTCACGAAAAAACAGGAGTTACAGATGCACCGCACTGCGCCGTCCGCCCTTGCCGTTTCAGGGGCACTATGCCTTTCCTTCCTGCTGGTCGCCTGCGGAGCGCCAGCTTCCGCCCCCGGAACAGGAACGCCCACCCCAACCCCCACTGCAACTTCCACCACTTCCGAAAGCCCGACGTCGACGTCGTCACCAACCGCCACAGCAGTTGCTACCCCAGCAGCTTCCGGCATAGGGACAGCATCCACGGCGTCAGAAGGCTGGGCCCGCTACACAACCACGGACCGGGATTTGATGTTTGACTACCCCTCCGCATGGACTATCAAGGATCCGGCAGGAGAAACTCCTGCCGGCGGTGGCGTCTTCGTGGAGATCAAGAACGCCAACGGAAAGCCGCTTGCCACCCTGCGTACGCACATGGCCGTCGGCTCGACGTGTACTGAGAGGCAGCCGTACGCACTGTTGGATGCCGAACCCCTTCCGGCCTTGGCGCAGTCAGGTCAGACCCCGCGTTTCATCTTCGAATCCCGGATGGATGCCGCCCAGACGGATCCGATGAAGATGAATGTGCTCAGCTACGGGATCACCTCAGGCCCGGAACCGACAGGCCCTGACGCCTGCCCGATTTTCCAATTCTTCACATGGCCACCGAACGCTGCGATGTTCTCAGGCATCTACAACCCCTTCGACACCACGCCGGGCAATGAGCCGCACGTGGACACTCCGCAGGCCTATATGGAAACCCAGGAATACAGGGACATCAAGAAGATGATCACCTCGCTGCGGCCAGCCAGCTAGGTCCACGCAGCAGGTCGGTGCGGTCAAGAGAAGGGGCCTCTGCCCGGAAATGGATCCGGGACAGGGGCTCTTTCTATGGCCTGAGAGCGGCGGTTACATTGGAGGCATGGGTGAGATTTCCGGACCAGACGCAGCAGAGAATGTGCGGCTGACGGCACGTGTTGAAGGAATGGTCCAGGCTGTGGGCTTCCGGTATTGGACCCAGCGCAAGGCCGACGAGCTTGCCCTCACCGGGACGGTAAGGAATGAGGCCGACGGTACTGTCGCCGTCGTCGTCGAAGGTCCCCAGCCGCTGGTGCTGGATTTCAGGAATTGGCTCAGGTCAGACCATACGCCTGGCCGGGTGGACAACGTTGAGGAGTCGGTGACGCCGGCCACCGGCGAGTTCAAGGAATTCTGGATTGTCGACTAAATGGGAGTTCTTGCGCCTAGACTGACCATGGCTGTTGCGGCTCCGGACCGGGATCCTGCGCAGTGGAACCGGGAAAGCAGCGCAAGCTGCGGAGAGGAAATCTGCGTGCCACTTCAGGACCGGGCGGTGGAAACCCGCAAGGCGATAGTTCGGGGTGCGGCTGCGGTTTTTGAAGACGTGGGATACGGGCCCGCCAGCCTTCAAATGGTTGCTGAGACAGCGGAAGTGACCCGCGGCGCCCTCTATTTCCATTTCAAGTCCAAGGAACTCCTTGCCTTGGCCGTCATTGACGATCAACATGCCAGGACGCAAGAGTCAGCTGCTGACGTCGTGGCCCGCAACCTGGGGCCGGTAGAAACCATCTGTGCGCTGTGCTCGTGTTTTGCCAGTCTTCTCCAGACTGATCCTGTGGTGCGGGCTGGGATCCGGCTGACTCTGGAGTCATCAACCTTCGGCCATCGCATCAGAAGCCCCTATACCGACTGGATGCAGATCATGGAACAGCTCACGCTTGACGGACAGGCCTCCGGGGAGATTTCCGCCAAGCTGGACGCGCGGGCCTTTGGAAGGTACCTCGTGGCCAGCTTCACCGGTGTCCAGATGGTGTCCAACGTGCTGACCGCCCGCGAGGACCTGACACAACGGGTTGATGAACTGGCCGACTTTGTCCGGCTCACGCTCTCGCCTTCGGCGCAGCACGGCTTCCGTACCCTGGAAGAACTCACACCACTCGCTTGAGCAGGTGGTTCTCCTCCACAGCTTGGCGGGAGAGGGTCTTGTAGCCCTCCTGCTCGAACAGCACTGTAATCACGTCATCCTCTTGCCGCATCACCAGCCCCGGCCCCCATTCTTTGTGAACCACGCTGGATTGCAACGGGAAAGGTTCGCCTGCACCGTTGCTTGCAGCGTCATCAATGTCGTACGCCGATCCGTCTGTGCAGGTATCACAATTGCCGCAAGGCTCAGGCAGTTCCTCGCCGAAGTAGCCGAGGAGGAACTGACGCCGGCAGCCATCCGTCTCGGCGTAACCGCGGATCATCTGGATCCGTGAAGTGTCAACGCGCTGGCGTATTGCGGCGAGTTCGACGGCGCGCTCCACTACGTGGGAAAGTTCGGCTTTTGCTTTGAGCTTTGCGCCCTTCTTGCCGCTCGTAACGGATCCGGTCTCTTGAAGCTGGTTCAGCAAGCCAGTGACGCGCCGAGCGCCGAATCCTGTTGCTTCTGCCAGTGCCTTGGCAGTGAGTAATCCGTCGGCGGCGCGGAGAGCTTCAAGGACAGCCAGCAGGGATTCCTCATCCGGAGTGTGCGTCCCGAAAAACCTGCGCAGGCCCAGGTCCTCGGCGCGGTAGTGCAGTACCGCCATTGCCGGCCCGCCGTCGCGCCCTGCTCTCCCGATCTCCTGGTAGTAGCTGTCCAAGGACTCGGGGATGTCCGCGTGGATGACGAAGCGGACGTCGGGCTTGTCGATTCCCATACCGAAGGCGGTGGTGGCCACCACAACGTCGAGGGCGCCGTCCATAAACCGGTCATAGATCCGCTCACGATCCGCTGAGGGACGGCCTGCGTGATACGCCTCTGCGCGGAGCCCGAGTTTGGCAAGGCTGGCGGCATACTTCTCTGTGTCCTTGCGTTTGGCCGCGTACATAAGTCCGGGGCCCTGCAGTCTGGCTACCAGTTCTGCCACCTGTTCTGTGGCGGCGGTCCGCTTCTGCTTGTCCTCATGATGCCGGAACACTTCGAGGCGGATGTTGGCACGATCGAAACCATGTACCAGGACCAGTGGATCCTTCATCCGCAGCCGCTGCTGGATGTCGTCGCGGACCGGGGGAGAGGCAGTGGCAGTGAGGGCCACGACCGGCGGGTTGCCCAGCTGCGACCGCACTTCCCCTAGCCGCAGGTAGTCCGGGCGGAAATCGTGACCCCAGGAAGAGACACAGTGGGCCTCGTCCACCACGAACAGCGACGGGCCCAGGGCAGCGAGCCGTTCCATCGTCGCGGTTTTGGCAAGTTGCTCCGGTGCCAGAAAGAGGAACGCGGCGTCTCCGCCTTCCACCGATTCCCAGGCTTCCTGGATTTCGGAGTCGCTGCGCGAGGAGTTGATGACAACCGCGGCGCCAGGTCCCAGCACCTCGAGCAGGCCGTCAACCTGGTCCTCCTGCAAAGCAATCAGGGGTGAAACCACGACGGCGGGGCGTTGCGTTTCACTGTGCAGGTGAAGGGCGGCGACCTGGTAGATGGCTGATTTACCGTATCCGGTGGGCATCACTGCCAACACATCGCGACTGGCGAGGAGTGCCCGCATACCGCTGAGTTGGCCGTTCTTAAGTGTTTCCCAACCGAAGCATGCTGAGGCTGTTTCGCGAAGTTCGGTGTCGGCTGGCTGATGCGTCATTGTGCTGCTCCCCGGCGGAACGGATCCTCGGCCAGGTTGCTTTAGCCGTGAGATCCAGAGTAGCGGGAGCGAAGGTGCGGGCAAAGCGTGCGCTTGTGTACTATTCCATTCAGGGCGAAAACGCCGCAGCGTGTTATTGGGGGAACGATCAGCGCATGTGCATGCCATAAGACTGTCGGCTGCGAGTACCCCTCACTCAACTCCAGGTTCTCCCTGTTGAGCCCAGCCGCGCCATCCCCTGCTGCGATCTCTGCCATTTCACTTAGCAACCCTTAACTCCCGGGCTGCGACGCCTCGCTGCCGCCGTCCCGAAAGGAACCCATGAGCCAGTCCGGCCCATCTGCCCCGCTGCCCCCGCCCTCCCCGGACAACGGCGCGTACCCGACACCGCAGGGTCCTTATGCTCCGCAGGGTCCCTATGCACCGCAGGGCGACTTCGGGCAGGGCCACTATGCTCCCCAGGATCCGTCTTTCCAGGCCCCGTACCCGCAGGGCCAGTACGCTCCGCAGGGCCCGTTTGCTCCCCAGAAGTCCTTCCTCATCACCTGGCTGCTGTCCGTGCTGATCGGTGGCCTCGGCGTTGACCGCTTCTACCTGGGGAAAATCGGGACCGGCATCCTGAAATTGGTCACCCTGGGTGGACTTGGTATCTGGACACTGGTGGATCTCATCATCATCCTGGTGGGTAAGCAGACCGACAAAAACCGGCAGCCGCTTGAAGGTTATGACCGGTACAGGGTCTTGGCCTGCATCGTTACCGGTGTCCTGATTTTCAGCGGTCTGGTGGTGGGCGGCATCACCGGCGCCGCAGCGGGCATCGCCTTCCAGAATGCAGCCTCGCAGCATCAACTCCGGACTCCTGCCCCTATGGCAAAGGATGCCGAAGAATCAGGCCAGGCAGAGCCCTCCGGCGCCGCCTCCCAGCAAAACGACGCGTTGGCCACTCAGACACTCACCGGCACTGGTGACGACGTCAAGACCGTGGATCTGGCAGGGTTTCCGGCCATCATCAGCTTCACGTGTGACGCCTGTACTGCGAACACGGTGCTGAAAACCAACGGTACGCAGGGCCTGTTGGTCAACGCGATCGGCGCTTACACCGGCTCGCACCTGGTGGACGCCGATGGAACTGCAACAACGGAGCTGACGGTGGAGGCCGACAGCGCCTGGACGCTCACCATTGAGGACATCAGAACGGTCGAGTTCGCCAGCGGGGCAGCCGGCGGACACGGCGACCAGGTATTTTTCCTGGAGGGTGACACCTCCAAGGCCACCGTGAAGAACACGGGCGAAGAAAACTTCATTGTGATCGGTTTTGGCGGAGACTCTCCGGAACTGGCAGTCAATGAAATAGGTCCCTATGAGGGAACTGTCCAGCTGAAGGCCGGCTTTATCCAAGTCCGGTCCGATGGCGACTGGACCATCACGGCGCAGTAGCGCCACCCCCAGTACGCAAGACGTGCTGGCAGCAGGACCCGGCAGGCACACCCGTCTCGCCGGGTCCTGCTGCTTAACCTCCATGACCCTGCCTGGTCACGGCTAGGCTGGGGACAAACCAAACGGCCTGAGTAAATCTCAGAAAGAACCAGGGAGTTGCGATGTCAGGGATCACCATCCGGCATAACCCGGAGTGCGAACGATTCGAAGTGCTCGACGACGGCAAGGTTATCGGCAGGGCCGCCTACAGGACCTATGGCACAGATCCCAGCCAGCGCATTTTCTATCACACAGTCATCAACGAGGAATACGGCGGCCAGGGCCTTGCCAAAAAGCTGGCTGCACAGGCTCTGGATCAGACGGTTGAAGAGGGCCTGACCATTGTCCCGGTGTGCCCGTACATCAAGAAATTCCTGACCAAACACCCGGAGTACGATGGCAGCCGGGTCCCTGTCACGGCGGCCCACCTGGAGTTCCTCGACGCTGCCTTGGTACAGGGCGCGAGGTCCTGACCCCTGGGTTTCCCCTGTTCCGCCCAGCCGGAACATCCGGGTGGGACGCAAATCACTCGTAATAGAGTCGTGATGCGTCCTTGCCGTGGACCAGACTGTTGCCGTGAGCAACACTCCCCGGACCGGACTCGCCGTCACCGGCCTCAGCCTCGGCACCGCGCTGAACCCGCTGAACTCGTCCATGATCGCCGTCGCCCTGGTGGTGCTGCGCGCGGACTTCGGGCTCGACGTCGCTTCGGTCACCTGGGTGATCACCGTCTTCTACCTCACTTCAGCCGCCGGGCAGCCAGTGATGGGCAGGCTGGCGGACAGGTTCGGGCCGAGGAGGCTTTACTTGTTCGGTATGGCCCTGGTGGCTGTGACTTGTGCCCTCGCCCCGTTTTCACAGAACTTCCTGCTCGTCTGCGTGGCGCGCGCCTTCATGGCCCTCGGGACAGCGACCGCCTACCCGAGCGCGGTGGTCATGGTGGGGTCTATTGCCCGTCTGGCGAAGGTCGAATCCACCCGGCCGCTGGGCAGAATCCAGATGTCCAACACCTCCGCGGCTGCTGTGGGGCCAGTGATCGGCGGCGTGCTGGTGAGCCTGCTGGGGTGGCAGGCGTTGTTCCTGATCAACGTCCCGCTGTCCCTCGCGGCACTGTTCCTGGTCTGGAAATACGCACCTGCGGACACCGGGCGGGAACACGGCAAAGTGTCCGAGCTGCTGCGCGACTCCGATATTCCTGGAATCTTCGCATTTGTAGGCTCCCTCATGCTGGTGATGATGTCCCTGCTGAACGTGCTTCCGGATTTCCGGTGGTGGTTGCTGGCCGGCGGAACGCTGCTGGCCGTGCTGTTTGTCTGGCGTGAGCTGAGATTTACCCCGCCGTTCCTGGACCTGCGGCTCCTGGGCAGGAACCGCCCGCTCCTGTTGGTCTACGTGGGCTTCGCCCTCTTCAACGGCCTCTATTACTTCGCCTTCTTCGGATTGCCTCAACTGCTGGAGGAAGCAGGTGGCTACGATCCCGGCATTGTGGGCCTGCTGATGCTGCCGTTGGCTGCTATGTCCGTAATCTCGACGCCGTTCGCTGTCCGCGCGATCGAGCGGTTCCGCGTGCGGCGGGTGCTGATCGCCGGCGTCGTACTCCTGACCCTCGCCTCCGGCGCGATGTGGCTGCTGACCGGGTCCCTCGCCGTCCCGTTGGTGCTGGTGCTCACAGCGCTTTTGGGCGTGCCGTACGGGATGGTGAGCATCTCCTCGAGCCAGGGGATGTTTGTATCGACGAGACCGCAGGAGAGGGGAGTGGCGGCGGGGATTTACCAGACCTCACGGTACCTTGGTGCGATCACGGCCACCGTGCTGATTGGCGTCCTCTATGGCGGTGGAGTCAACCAGGCCAACTGGGGCTCGATGGTGCTGGTGATGCTGGGGCTCGGCGCGGTGGCGTTCGTTGTGGCACTGCTGTGGCGGGAGCGGACGGACTAGACTTGAGCTGATTGACGGCCGTTCTGAAAGCCAAGAGGTGGACAAGCGTGACGGACAAAAACCCGCGGGTGGAAGAGGTCGACGAGAAAGACGTCGAGGTGAAGGACCACCCGAAGAAATGGGCGGCAGGCATCCCTGGTGTCTACCATTCGATGAAACCGGCAATCGAGCACATGGGGCTCGAACGGTCGCGGAAGACGCTGCTGGCCCTGAACCAGAAAGACGGCTTCGACTGCATGAGCTGCGCGTGGCCGGATCCGGACCACCGCAAAACGTTCGAGTTCTGCGAGAACGGCGCCAAGGCCGTCACCTGGGAGGCCACGCCCGTGGTGATCGGTTCGGAGTTCTGGGCCGAGCACAGCGTGAGTGAACTTCGCGGGCAGACCGAGTACTGGCTGGGAATGCAGGGACGCCTTACGGAACCCGTTTATAAACCGGCGGGGGAGGATCACTACCGTCCGGTCAGCTGGGACCAGGCCTTCACCATTATTGCGGACAAGCTGAAAGGCCTGGCCAGCCCGGATGAGGCTGCGTTCTACACCAGCGGCAGGACGTCGAATGAGGCCGCCTTCCTGTACCAGCTGTTCGTCCGCGCCTACGGCACCAACAACCTCCCTGACTGCTCCAACATGTGCCACGAGTCCTCCGGTTGGGCGATGGGCCAGGCCATCGGGGTAGGCAAAGCGAGCATCACGTACGCGGACTTCGCCAAATCAGACCTGATCATTGTGATGGGCCAAAACCCTGGCACCAACCACCCGCGAATGCTGACCGCCCTTGAGGAAGCAAAGGAAGCCGGCGCGGAGATCGTGGCCATCAACCCGCTGCCGGAAGCCGGCCTCATGCGGTACAAGAACCCGCAAAAGGTGAAGGGCATCATCGGCCGGGGGACCGACCTGGCGGACCAGTTCCTGCAGATCCGCATCGGTGGGGACATGGCGCTGCTGCAGGCGATCTCCAAGCGGGTGCTCGACGCCGAAGCAAAAAACCCCGGAACGGTGCTGGATCATGACTTCCTGCAGAAGCACTGCCAGGGGCTGGAAGAGCTGAAAGAACATCTCGCCACGCTGGATGAAAACGTGGTGCTCAAGGCCACCGGCCTGCGCAGCGAAGAGATCGATGAACTCGCTGCGCGCTACCTGAAGGCAGACAAGGTCATCATCACCTGGGCCATGGGTCTCACGCAGCAGAAAAAGGCTGTGGCCACCATCAAGGAGATCATCAACCTCCTGTTGCTGCGCGGCAACATCGGCAAGGCGGGCGCCGGGGCCTCCCCGATCCGCGGCCACAGCAATGTCCAGGGGGACCGGACCATGGGCGTTTGGGAGCAGATGCCACCCGCTTTCCTGGACGCTTTGGGCAGGGAATTCAGCTTCGAGCCGCCGCGTGAGCATGGCGTGGATTCAGTCGAAACCATCCGGCGGATGCGCGACGGCGGGATTAAGGTTTTCGTCGCGGTGGGCGGCAATCTCGTGGCTGCTATTTCGGACACGAACGCCGCCGAAGCGGCTATGGAAAACACAGAGATGACCGTGCAGGTCTCTACGAAGCTCAACCGCTCCCACACCGTCACCGGCAAGGAAGCGCTGATCCTGCCCACGCTGGGACGTACCGAGATCGATGTCCAGGAGTACGGCGAACAGTTCGTGTCCGTAGAGGATACCGTGTGCGCGATTCACGCCTCCTACGGCAAAGTGGAGCCGGTTGCGCCCAGGCTGCTGTCCGAGGTGGCCATCATCAGCCGGCTCGCCGCGAAGGTTGTCGGTGACCGGATCCAGGCTGATTGGGCAGGCTACGAGCGGAACTACGATCTCATCCGCGACCACATTTCGCACGTGGTGGTGGGTTTTGACGACTACAACAGGCGGATCCGCCAGCGCGATGGTTTTCTCCTGCCGCACGGCCCCCGGGATTCACGGACCTTCAACACGCCAACGGGCAAGGCCATGATCACAGTCAACGAGCTGGAGTATCTGGAGCGGCCGGACAAGACCCTGATTTTGCAGAGCATGCGCTCGCACGATCAGTTCAACACCACTATCTACGGGCACAACGACCGTTACCGGGGGATCAAGAAGGGCCGCCACGTGGTGTTTGTCAGCCCGGAGGATCTCGCCGAGCTTGGCCTCAGCGACGGTCAGTATGTGGACGTACATGGTGTGTATACGGACGGCATTGACCGGGTGCTGCGGAACTTCCGGCTGGTCTCCTATCCCACAGCCCGCGGGTGTGCGGCAGCCTATTATCCCGAAGCCAACGTGCTGGTTCCGCTGGACAGCGTCGCCGAGGGAAGCCACACGCCGGTGTCCAAAGGCGTCCTTATTCGGCTGGAACCAACTGCGGAGCTGGCGGATGAGCCGTCCGCGGCGGGGTAGGCAACCTTCTGTTGACGGAGCCCACTAAAGTACTTCCATGCTGATTGTTCGTGAGGGCACCGCTGACGATAACCCCCGCCTTGCCAGGCTACGTACAATCTGGGCCGGGGAGCAGGAACCCTCTGATATCGAAGATCCCGACTTCGAGAAGGTCTTCCTCGAGTGGGCGAAAGCCAACCCACGCCAAGTCCTGGTGGCTGAACAGGACGGGGAGCTCATTGGGATGCTCAACGTCATGGTTTTCCATCGGATGCCCAAGCCGGGGACGGCGGAGTCATGCTGGGTCTACTTCGGAAACGTCTATGTCCTGCCGCAGCACCGGAACATGGGCATCGGAAAGCAGCTGGTGCAGGCAGCCATTGAGTTCTCCCGGAGCATCGGAGCGGTTCGAATTCTCCTATCGCCCTCCTCCGAGTCCCGCCGCCTCTACGAGCGGTTGGGCTTCAAACCAGCCGAGGAACTGAGCGTTCTGGAGTTCTAGGGGTCCAGGCAGGAATGTCCCGGTTCGAGCCCGGATAGGCTTGTTCCTGTCAGTGACCCCAGGAGGATGAACATGCAGGGTGACACGCTTCAGCAGTACGCCCGTGATGTCGCGGCATCGCTCGACGCCGTCACCAATGGGCGCCCGTTCACGCCGCACCTTGATGTGTGGAAAGTGCACGACAAGGTGTTCCTCATCGTGACCGACGATGATCCTGACCTGCAGATCATTACCCTGAAGGTCGACCCTCACCGCGGGGATGCGCTCCGCCGCGACTTCGACACGATCAGGGTAGGACGCTACCTCGACAAGCAACACTGGATCTCCATCGGGCCCGGCACCGGGTTCACGAAGCAGCTCATCGGAGACCTGGTGCAGGATTCCTACGACCTCGCCGGCGGCCGCCACCGGAAGCATCGCAGTGAGTGAGACGCCGTCGCTGTTCGACGTTGATGACGCCGCCTCGCGGCCTCTGGCGGACCGGCTCCGTCCGCACACCTTGCAGGATGTCATCGGGCAGGACCATCTGCTCGCCGCGGACGCGCCGATCGGCCGGATGGTCGGCACGCAACGGCTGGTGTCGATGGTGTTGTGGGGGCCACCAGGATGCGGGAAGACCACAATCGCACGGCTGCTCGCCGGGCAAACCGACCTCGCATTCGAACCCCTTTCCGCCACCTTCTCCGGTGTCGCCGACCTCCGAAAAGTGTTCCAAGCAGCCCAACGCAGGCGCGAGGTTGGTCAGGGCACGTTACTGTTCGTCGACGAGATCCACCGCTTCAACCGCGCCCAGCAGGATTCCTTCCTGCCTTACGTCGAAGACGGCACCATAGTCCTCGTCGGCGCGACCACGGAGAACCCCAGCTTCGAACTCAACGGCGCGCTACTGTCCCGGTGCCAGGTCTTCGTCTTGAAGCGACTCGACGACGCCGCTCTCAATACCCTCATCGCCCGCGCCGAAGCGCTCCTCGGTCGGCCGCTGCCACTCACTGACGAGGCCCGGCTGGCGCTGATCGCGATGGCGGATGGTGACGGCCGGTACCTGCTGAACATGATCGAGCAGGTGCAAGGCCTGCCCGCACCTGTCGACCCCGCCGTCCTCGCCGCCGCCGTGCAGAAACGGGCACCGCTGTACGACAAGTCGCAGGAAGGCCACTACAACCTGATCTCCGCGCTGCATAAGTCGATGCGCGGCTCCGACCCGGACGCAGCACTCTACTGGCTGGCGCGGATGCTCGACGGCGGTGAAGACCCCTTGTTCATCGCTCGGCGCATCACCCGGTTCGCCACCGAAGACATAGGCATGGCCGACCCGAACGCCGTCCAGCAGGCCCTCGCAGCTTGGGACGTCTACGAACGCCTCGGCTCACCCGAGGGAGAACTCGCAATCGCACAGGCGGTCATTTACCTCGCGACAGCGCCGAAGTCGATTGGCGTGTACCGCGGGTTTAATAAGGCGAGCGCCGCTGCGAAACGTACTGGCTCGTTGATGCCGCCGGCGAACATCCTCAACGCCCCGACCCGCCTCATGAAGGACCTCGGCTACGGCGACGGGTACCAGTACGACCCCGACACCGAGACAGGGTTCTCCGGCGCGAACTACTTCCCGGACGGGATGCCCCGGCAAACCTTTTATGAACCCACCACCGGCGGCTACGAGCGAGCCATCACGGAACGGCTGCGCCAATGGGCGCAGCTCCGGAACGCCGACACCCAGGACCTCGCCACCGAATCCGACGTGAACTCATCTCCGGAAGGACCACTCACCTGACCGACACCTCCGCACAGCACGCCCTGCTGTCCTGGCTCGAGACTGACCGCTTTTACTGCGCCGTATCCGCCCAGCCCTTGCTGGCGGGGCCGCCGTCGGCTCCCTGATCGCACAGCTGGAACGCGACGTCGGACGCCTTGCGGATCGCCGCTCCCGACGACGCCTTGGAGCCAGCGCTTCCCGTACCGGCTTCGAGCCCGGCAGCGTAGCCAACCAGGAAGCTGGTGACCGGTGCGGCTGCGTGGATCACCGAGTCGGCGGATTTCCGGGCCAGATTAAGAAGCAGTTGCTGATCGATCTCAAGGTCCAGCAGTTGCAGGGCCTGGGCGAGGCGCTGGCTCCACTCATCCAGGACCTGAAGTTCGTCGTCGGCGGCGGGCATCGTTGCTCCTTTGCTAGCGGGATGTGCTCTTAAATAGCGCTGGTCCAGTGCCCAAGAGACTACAAGGCTTCCGGGACGAAGTCACCAAAGGGCGATTGCTGCGAAGTCCTCAGCGTTCCTCCATCAGCTGTGCCCGCACGCGCCAACCATTCAACTACCCGCCGCCCCTCAGGTAGCAGGTCTCACCGAGCCCCAGCGTCATCTTTTGCTCTTTCCGTGGTTAGAACTGTAGGCGCCCCTCAGAATTGGCTGCAGTCTTTTTGTTGCTGCTAAATGTGGAAATTACGTAAACATATAGAGAGCCAAGAGCGTTCCACATGCCTTCGGTAAATCACCGCTTTCCTTTGACATCAACAATGGAATTAAAGTTCTTTCATGTTTGGCTATGCCCTACGAGGCTTGTGCCCCTCCGGCGCACTAGTAGCAGCGATACGGGTCGCGACAGTGAGTCATGTCAGGACAAACTGGGTGCTGTTAGCATGCAAAATTAATGTCCCCTATTTGGTAAGCAACCTTGCATTCACGACCAAAGTTGTTAGCGTAAACGGCCTAATTGACAGGTCAAAAATTACCTTTAGTATTTACGTTGGGGGGAGCAAATGGCAGTGCGTTCAGCTGTGAATGTTGTGACCCGAAGAATCATTGGGGTTGCGTTGGTGCCCTGATCCGTACCGTCAGGTGGAACACAGTTGAACTATCCAAGTCAGAGACCAAATTTTGTTGTGGGGACGCGACCGCCCCGGTCCGGAGCAATGCGAACCGTAGCGGGATCGCTGGTTGCGATGCTGCTGCTCGGGCTTTTGACCGTAACGAACGTACTTACGACAGCTTTGCCAGCCAGTGCAGCGGTCTCAGCGGCGTGCAGCCTTGCCCAAAACGGCTCGTTTGAGACACCGAACATCCAAGACCCTGACAACCCGACGGCAGGGGACGCCTACATCGACGGATACAACATGTTCCGCACCGGGCAGCCCACAATGAGCGGCTGGAGCACGGTCGCCGGCACGGTCGATATTCTCCGGTACTACAACAATGCCAGCGACGGGGATCAAAGCATCGATCTTTGGGGCAGTGCGCCGGCGACGATGGAGCAGACGTTCACTGGTCTGGTCCCGGGAGCGGAGTACACGTTCTCCATCGACTACAGCGGTCTCGAAGCGGGGGCCTCGCGTGGGTCCGTGCTGCTTAGCCAAGGTGGCCCTTTCACATCGTTGGCCTCACTCTCGCCCTCCGTTAACGGCGTTCTTAACGGCAGCAGCGGATTGCCAGAGACCAGACACTACACAGTCACCTGGTCCACTTTCACCCAGACCTTCACTGCCACTGGCACATCGGCAACAATCCAACTGCAGAACCAGACCGCACCGGCGGCGCAAAACACGGGCCTGTTCATAGACAACTTCCGCTTCGCCAGCAATGAGCCCTGCGAGGACTTCGGTGACGCACCAGCAGGAACGCTCCAGTCAGATGGTGGACCCAGCCACATTGTGAAGGGTTTTGACTCGGCCACTGGCACGGCACCTTTGATGCTCGGAGCCACTATCGACCTCGAAGACGACGGCCAGCCCAACGCTGCCGCCACCGGTGACGGCGCAGACGAGGACGGCGTCACCGGTCCCATCACCCTGAACCCCGGCTCGACAGGCACAACACTTCCGGTGTCGGTAACCAACAGCTCTGGTGCGGTCGCCACGCTCTACGGCTGGATCGACGCGAACATCAACGGAAGTTTCGAAGCCAACGAGTTTGCCTCCGTTGCGGTGCCTGCCGGTGCGACCAGCGCCAGCCTGGACTTCTCCGGGCTGACGACTTTCCAGGACGGTGCTACACCATCCGTCAGGTTGCGTCTCACAACGGACCAGCTCCTCGATGATCCCAACACCCCGGCCGTAGACGAACGCGCACTGGGCGCAGCAACTGACGGAGAAGTGGAAGACTACCTCGCCCGGGTCGCCACCCTGGTTCCGGTCTCCTGCGCGGCGCCATTCGTGGAAACCTTCGGTGCAGGGACAGGCTACGGTGCACCGTTGCCCGGTGGTCAGACGACGTACCTCTACGAAGGTTCCGCAGCCGTTAACGACGGCGAATATGCGCTGCTGTCAGCCCTGCCGGGCGCCGCGGGCGGATGGTGGCACACAGCCTCAGATCACACAATGGACGACACCAACGGGCGGATGATGGTCATCAACGCATCATTCACCCCTGGGCACTTTTTCCAGCGCACGTTCACAGGATTGGTTCCCGGTACCACGTACGATTTCGCAGCGTGGATCACGAACGCGAACAACGTAGGATCTCCCATTCTGCCCAACGTGAAGTTCCGGGTCGTGGACCCTGCGACCGATCTGGTGTTGTCGGAGCTGGACACCGGCGATATTGCGGCTACATCCTCCCTGGAGTGGCAGCGGTTCGCGCTGCAGTTCGCAGCGTCGCAATCAACAGTCCGGCTGGAGCTGATGAACACCGCCCCCGGCGGCAGTGGCAACGACCTGGCCATCGATGACATCAGTTTCATGTCGACCTGTGAGTTCGGTGACGCACCGGACTCGTACGGCACGCTGATTTCCAGCGACGGTGCAGCACATGTGGCCAACGGCCCGACCCTGGGTACTCTCCGTGACATCGAGCCCGACGGCCAGCCCGCCACTGGCGCAACCGGCGACGGCGCCGATGAGGACAGCATCGCCGGGCCTATCGTGATCACACGGAACCAGGCCTCAACGGTGTCGGTGTCCGCGACCAATGACTCAGACGCTGACGTTACTCTGGCCGGCTGGATCGACCTCAACGGCGACGGCGGCTTCCAAACCACCGAACGGGTGACCGCGACGGTCCCGGCGAATTCAGGGACGAACAGCTACCAGCTGGTCTTCCCAGGGGGAACCGCCAGAGCAGACTCCTATGCACGGTTCCGGATCTTCAGTGAAGTCATCGCCGATCCTCAACCGACGGGAAGCGCTGCCGGTGGTGAGGTCGAAGACTACGCTGTGACCGTGCTGAACCCGGCGTTGTCGCTTGGGAAAACCTCGGACGCCACCGCCGACACCCGCCCCGGGGACACCATCACCTACACAGTGACGGCAACGAACACGGGAACCGGCCACTACACTGCCGGAACACCAGCAACGATGACCGATGACCTCTCGGGTGTGCTCGACGACGCAGAATTCAACAACGACGCCGCTGTGTCCTTCTCCGACGGGTCAACCTCAGCCCAGCCGACACTCACCGGCACAAACCTCACATGGTCCGGACCCTTGAAGATCGGCGAAACCGCAACCATCACCTACACCGTCACGCTGCAGCCCGGCGGCGATGCTCAGGTGAGCAACAGCGCCTGCGTTCCGGACGCTGAAGCGGACGGCTCCGCGTGCGCAACAACCGTGACGGAACTACCACGGCTGTCGATCTCCAAAACAGCGAACACCACAGAGCTACCAGCTAACGGCGGAGTGGTGACCTACACGGTCACCGTCAACAACGCCGGAGCCGGCGACTTCACGGCCGCTGCTCCCGGAACAGCTTCCGATAACCTGTCCAACGTCCTCGACGACGCCGCCTACAACAACGACGCCACGGCCAACACCGGAACGGTTTCCTTTGATTCCGGAGAGCAGAAGCTGAACTGGTCCGGTGCCCTTCCTGCCGGAGGCACGGCAACCATCACTTATTCGGTCACCTACGATTCAACCGGCGGTGACCATGACCTGGTGAACGTCGCCTGTGTTCCGGCGGAACTTGCCCAGGACACCGCCGAACCTTGCCGGTCGGTCCGGATCCCCGGCTCGGCGCTGCAGACGCGCAAGAGTGTGGACCCGGCATCCGGGACCCCTGTTGGTGCTGGCCAGGCAGTGACCTACACGCTGCACTTCGAGAACACAGGCCAGGCAACCGCTACGGTCGATGAGTCCGACGACGCCTCCGGCGTCCTGGACGACGCCACAATCACCGCCGGGCCCACGTCGTCCAACGCCGCGCTCACCGCCGTGCTCAACGGCTCACAGATTGACATCGCCGGATCCGTCCCGGCAGGGGCCACCTACACCATCACCTACACGGTGACGGTGAACGCGTTCGCCCAACAGGGTGACCATGTGCTGGCAAACGTGCTCGGCGGGGATGCCAACTGCCTTCCCGGTGACACAACCTGCCGCACCACCAACGCGATCAGGCACGTCTCGGTGACAAAAGGCACCGCAACGGCAACACCCGTGAACACCGGCGGCACCATGACCTACACAGTCACCGTCACGAACGACGGGGCCGCTGACTACACCGCGGAGGCGCCGGCTGCTGCAGTTGACGACCTGACCGGGGTCCTGGACGATGCAACGTTCAACAACGACGCGACCGCCACAAGAGGCCAGCTGTCCTACACGGCACCTTCCCTGAACTGGACCGGCGCGTTGGGCATCGGGCAGAGCGCGACCATCACCTACACCGTGACCGTAACCAACGACGGCGACCATGCACTCTCCAATACAGCCCAGGCACTGTGCACGGCGCCGGAGATATGTGACCCTCCTGCCAACGTGATCACCTTGTTGCCTCACGTTGTGCCTGGCAAGTCCTCAGACCCCGCCGCTGGCACAGCCATGAACGCAGGACAGGTCGTGACCTACACCCTGTCGTTCACCAATGACGGGCAGGTAGCGGGTCCGGTGGATTCCACCGACAACCTCGCCGACGTCCTCGACGACGCGACAGTGTCCTCGGAGCCGGTCTCCTCCATCCCGGCCGTCACGGCTGTCAGGACGGGTGACCAGATCCGGACCACCGGCCAGATCCAGCCGGGACAGACGGTCACGGTCACCTACCACGTCACCATCAACCCTGACGGTGAACGCGGCAACAACACCGCCCGGAACGTCCTCACCCCGGATGTGCCGACGTGTCTGGTCGAGGCGGATTGCCCGCTGCCGGTCACGGAGCACTTCATCGGTGAGCTGGATGCCTGGAAGACGGTTGACCCGGTCTCCGGGACAACAGTGCAGCCGGGGAAGGTCATGACCTACACCTTGCATTTCCAGAACACCGGAACAGCTGACGTGGCGGTGAACAAAGACGACGTCCTGACTCAGATACTGGATGACGCAACCCTCACCTCCGCTCCGGCCAGCTCAGACCCGGCACTGACAGTCACACCCGTGGCTGACGGCCGGTTCACGGTCACCGGATCCCTGACCCCGGGCCAGCTGGTCACCGTGACCTACACCGTGACCCTCAACCCTGACGGGCAGCGCGGTGATGACCGGCTCGGGAACTTCCTCGTCAACGAGGGCGCCGAAGCTCCTGCCGAGTGTATCCCGGCGGACCAGGAACACCCGGGCTGCACGGTCAACTACGTCTCCAACATCGTGGTGACCAAGACAGCCGATCCGGCCTCCGGAACGAAGGTCATCGGCGGGCAGGACGTGACCTACACGGTGACATTTACCAACACCTCAACGAACGAGGAAGCAGCCGACGGGGTTATCGCATACACCGACCACATGAAAGATGTCCTGGACGACGCGACGCTCAAAGCCGGACCGACCAGCACCACTGGCGGCGTGACAGCAACCACCAGCGGCGAAACCATCGTGTTCACCGGGGCCCTGGCCACCGGCAACACGGCGACAGTGAGCTACACCGTCACGGTCAAGCCCTACGCCGAAGGGGTGAACCACACCCTCGGGAACGTGGTCGCAGCCACCGGTGAAGAGCCGATCTGTGCAGCAGACAGCCCGCTCTGCACCACCAACCCGGTCGATTCCCCGATCGTGCCGGTCATCCCACCTGCAGCGGACCTCGCCGATACCGGTGCCCAGGCCATCGGCGGACTCCTGCTCCTCGGGGCCCTTCTCCTGGCAGCCGGCGGAAGCCTGATCTTCATCCGCCGTCGCAAGGCCGACCAGGAAGAGGAAGGGGCGCTGCTCTAACCCACAACTTCGGTCACCGCCCGTCCCCCGACGCGGCGATGACCGAAACGCGGCGCTGGAGAGACCACCCAGGCGTCGAACAGGTGCAGGCTCCTGACAATCCAGGAGCCTGCATCCGTTTCATAAGCTTCTGCTTCATTTAGGTCTGTTGCCCTTGTAGGGGCTACAGCCAGGGCCGTCTTCACCGCGTAACAAAGGCCGCAGTTACCCCGTCACGAGGGCAACTTTAGTGCCTGCCTATTGCCTAAAGCCTCCGTCCGCTCTAAAGTTCCAGTTTGTGAGCGCTCACATCGCTCTATCCGCCCGCGGCGCAAGCTTGCCCCCAATTGCCCTGGGCGGGAGTCAAACACAGAGGAGTGTTCATGACAACGAGCGGTACCTGGCTACGGGTTGCTTCCACCATTGCTACTTTCTGTATTGCATCAACCCTGGTGATCGGGCCGGCGCAGCCCGCGCTCGCCGTCACTCCTGAGGATGCAGCTGCGGTGCAGGCAGCCGCCAGCGCTCTTGCTGTAACAAACATCAACGACGTTCGAGGGAACCTGACGCTTCCGTCGGCCGGCGCGGAGGGAACCTCGATCGCGTGGGCCTCAGAGGACAATGCGGTGGTTGACCCGAGCGGTGTGGTGCACCGCCCCGCCACCGGCCAGGCAACCGACGACGTCACGTTGACCGCCACCATCACCAGGAACGACGCCTCCACCACGAAGACGTTCAACGCCGTGGTCCCCGCCCTCCCGGAGACGCCGAAATTCGAGGCGTACATGTTCCCGTACTTCACCGGGGACTCCATCGCCGGTGAGAAGATCTACTTCGGCGCCAGCAACGGCAACGACGCCCGGAACTGGCTGTCCCTCAACGGTGGCCAGCCGGTAAAGACCTCCACCATGGGCACCAAGGGCCTGCGTGACCCGTTCATCGTCCGTTCCCCGGAGGGCGACAAGTTCTACATGATCGCCACCGACCTCTCGATCGGCAGCGGCACCACGTGGGATGCTTCGCAGCGCCAAGGCAGCCAGTACATCGAAATCTGGGAGTCCACGGACCTCGTTAACTGGTCGGATCAGCGGCACGTGAAGATCTCCCCGGACAACGCCGGCAACACCTGGGCGCCCGAGGCTTACTACGATTCCAGCCTCGGCGAGTACGTCGTTTTCTGGGCCTCGAAGCTCTACACCACCGCGGACCACAGCGAGGGCCAGCCGAACCAGATGCTCTACGCCACCACCCGCGACTTCGTGACGTTCAGCCCGGCGAAGGTCTGGCAGAACACGGGCAAGTCCAGGATCGACAGTACGGTGATCGCCGAGAACGGCACGTACTACCGTTTCACCAAGGACGAGGCCCAGGCCAGTGGCTGCCTGGACATCATGCAGGAGCACTCCACCAGCCTCACCGCCGTGACCACGGTGACCTCCGCCACCTCTGACACCTGGAAGCTCGACGCCACCTGCATCGGCAAGAATGCCGGAACGGCCGCCGTCGAAGGCCCCACCGTGTTCAAGGCGAACGACGGCGACGTCAACGGCCCCGGCTACTACCTGTTCGTTGACGAATTCGGCGGACGGAAGTACATTCCGCTGTTCTCCCAGAGTCTGCAGAACGCCAACTGGGCGGTTCCGACCGGATACTCCCTGCCGTCCCCGGCCCCGCGCCACGGAACCATCATGCCTATCACGGCTGCCGAGCAGAAGGCCCTCATGGGCACCTACCTGCCCAAGGCGACGTCCGTGGCCGAGGTCAAGACAGCCGCCGTCGTTGGAACCCCCGCAAAACTGCCCCGCACAGCGACGGTGACTTTCGCCGACAACAGCACGCGGGATCTGGCCGTCACCTGGAACGCTCCCGCGCCTGCTGACTACTACACCCGCGAAGGCAACGTCACCGTGACCGGAGCAGTCACCGGCACGGATCTGACCGCCACGGCCATCATTTCCATGATCCCCGCCGGCAGCGACACCCTCCTCCACTACGACTTCTCGAAGGTCACCGGAACCGTGGTGCCGGACTCGTCCCCGTGGGGGCGTGACGGTGTCCTCAAAGGCGCCGGCGCAACGGTCGCCGGCAATGTCCTGACCCTGCCCGGCGGCGCGGCCAACAGCACGGCTGCCTACGTGCAACTGCCCACTGGAACGTTCGATGGCCAGAACACGCTGACCATTTCCGCCTGGCTCAAGAATGAGACTGCCTCCGGAAACTACGCCGCAATGTTCTTTGGGGGAGCGAGCAATCCGCCGAGCCAGTACTGGCTGCTGAATCCGCGCAACTCCCAAGGCCGGTTCAAGTCTGTGATCACCAACGGCAACAGCACCTCCGCGCCGTGGGGAACCGAGGCCGGCATCTCGCCGACCAACGCCGCGCAGGGCATCGCCGGTCCTCTGACGGACAATTCCTGGGGCCTGTACACCACAGTCATCGAACCCAACCAGATCACCGGTTACTTCAACGGAACCAAGATCGGCACCGTGGCCACCACGCGGAAGGTGAGTGACTTCGGCTCCAGCCTGGTCTCGTACATTGGCCGGTCCTCCTACCCCGACCCCTTCTACAAGGGCGGAGTCAAGGACGTCCTGGTGCACAGCACCGCGAAGACGGCAGAACAGATAAAGGACTACTACTTGAGCACCGTGGACCCGGCCGTTGTTGACGCCGCACTCCAGGCAGATGCCGATGCCATCAACCTGGGCCCCACCCAGGTGACCGGGAACCTCACCCTCCCCACGAGCGGTGCCAAGGGCTCGGCCATCAGCTGGGCATCTTCGGATCCCGCAATCATCTCGGTCACCGGTCAGGTCACCCGCCCGGCCGACGCCGATGCTCCGGTCACGCTCACGGCAACCCTTACGCTCGGCACCAAGACCGTCACCCGCCAATACCAGCTGACGGTTGTTGCCCAGAACCCCTCGACCGGCGAGGAGGTGGCCCCGGCCGCTCCGGCTGCGCCGTCGCTGACACTGGACGGGCCCTCGGCCCTGATCGCGTCCTGGGTAAAGCCGGTCGACGGCGGTTCGCCGATTACCGGGTACAACGTGACCCTTTACCGCTCGGACGGGGCCATCTACCGGACTTCAAAGGTGGATGCGTCCGTCACGTCCACGCGATTCTCCGAGCTGGAAACCGGAAGCTACCACGCAACGGTAGTGGCCACCAACGCCATCGGTGATTCGCCGGCGTCGGCACAGTCCTCGCCGGAGGTGGTGGGGCCGAAGCTGATGGCGCGTTATGATTTCTCGGCTGTTGCCGGGACCTCTGTTCCTGATGCTTCGGGGAATGGTAAGACGGCAACGATTGTGGGTTCGGGGGCGACGGTTTCGGGTAAGGATCTGATGCTGCCCGGTGGTTCCTCGACGAGCGGCGCGGCGCATGTGAAGCTGCCGGCCGGGATGTTTGATGGCCAGAACACGTTGACGGTCTCGACGTGGCTGAAGAACGAGACCGGCTCCGGGAACTACGCGGCGATGTTCTTCGGCTCGGCCGCCTCGCCACCGAGCCAGTACTGGCTGCTGAACCCGCGGAACCAGCAGGGGCTGTTCAAATCGGTGATCACTGACAGTTTGAACGCTTCGGCACCGTGGGGCACCGAGGCCGGTATTTCCCCAACGACGTTGTCCATGGGTG
The DNA here is from genome assembly GCF_056499105.1 of Arthrobacter sp. Z5-13. Classification (NCBI taxonomy): domain Bacteria; kingdom Bacillati; phylum Actinomycetota; class Actinomycetes; order Micrococcales; family Micrococcaceae; genus Arthrobacter; species Arthrobacter sp. Z5-13. The sequence goes on along the minus strand of NZ_CP096460.1, from coordinate 3,517,663 downwards.
TTGCGGGTCCGGCGACGGGCACTGACTGGGCGCTGTATACGACGGTGATCAAGCCGGGCTCGATCACGGGCTACTACAACGGCGTGAAGATCGGCACGGTGGCGACGACCCGGAACGTGTCTGACTTCGGCACCGGGCTGGTGGGGTACATTGGCCGGTCTTCATATCCGGACCCGTTCTACAAGGGCGGGGTGCGGGACGTGTCGGTTTACAGCACGGCGCTCTCTGATGCTGACGTGGCGAACGCGTTCTATGCGGGATCGGATCCGGCTGTAGCCAAGGCTGCCCTGGACGCCGATGCTGCCGCGCTGAACCTTGGCCCGGAGACCATCGCTGCGGACCTGACACTGCCGCACGCCGGGGCGAAGGGGTCCAAGATCACCTGGTCGAGTTCGGACCCGGCGCACCTGGACGCGAACGGCAAGGTCACCCGGCCAGCTACCGAGGACGCCACGGTCACCGTGACCGCGACCCTGGAACTCGCAGGCCAGAGCACCACCCGCACCTTTACCTTCACGGTCATAGCGAATACTCCGCAGAAGGATTTGAAACTGGTGGCCGATTCCTACAACCCCGCCATCGGCGTCGTGACGGAGGACATCAGCCTCCCCACAACCATCGGGAACGTAGCCGTCTCTTGGCGGTCCTCGGACGCCCAGGTCCTCTCCGGGGCAGGAAAGGTCACCCGGCCGTCCACCGATGCCTCGGTCATGCTGTCGGCGACGTTCGCCGCCGACAGCCTGACCGAGGTCCGCAACTACACCGTGAAGGTGCTGGCAGCGGACGCGGGGCGGATCGGCACGTACATCCAGTCAGGGAACACTGCCCGCACGGATGCGCTCCACCTTGCTTCCCAGAACGCGGAAGGCGGCACGTACGCCGGACTGAACAACGGCCGTGCGGTGCTCTACCCGACCCTCGGTGCTGTGAAGTTCGGTTCACCCACGTTGTTCCGGAAGGTGGACGGCTCCTTTGGCCTCGTCGCCACGGTGGACAGCAACTCCTCGTCGATCTACGTCTACGACTCGGCGGACCTGACTGCGTTCACGGGGGAGCGGCTGGTCCCGTTCAACAGCAGGAACCTTGCAGCGAAGTCTGTCGCCGTGAAGTACGACAACAGCATCGCGGCCTACCGGCTGACGTTCGTGGCCCTGGGTGACGGCAAGACGTACCAGGTCACCACGAAGGACTTCACCTCCTTCACGGACCCTGTTGAGGTGCCGGCTGTGCCCGCAGCAGGTCAGGGTACGTTCCCCGCGGGTGCACTGGAGGCGTCCTCCATCGGGCTCACCAAGGTTGAATATGACCGGGTGATCGCCAAGCACAGCCGGCTCTTCAACACCGGTGTTGCTCCGTTCAGTGATGTAAAGCTCGACGGCGGTGCGCAGCTCAGGCTGCCGACGACGTCGGACGTGCAGTACAACAACGGTTCCACCACCAAGATGGGCGTGCAGTGGAACGCTGCCGATGTTGCCGCCGTCGAATCCGGAAAGCCGGGAACGTACACGGTCAACGGCACGGTCCAGCGGCCCACCTATCCGGAGAAGCTTGTGGCGCAGCGGGCCGATCCGGACGTGATCAAGGGCGATGACGGGTACTACTACTTCACCGCTTCCTACCCGATGGTGGGCAGCGGAGACCCGGAGGGCTACGACCGCGTGACCCTGCGCCGGGCGACCACGATCGCAGGGCTGGGCACCGCACCCGAGGTGACCATCTGGGACGAGAACACCTCCGCCCTGAACCGGTACATCTGGGCACCGGAACTGCACAAGGTTGGCGACAGCTGGTACGTGTTCTTCACCGCCAGCATCGACAGCAGTGTGTGGAGCATCCGGCCCGTGGTGCTGAAGCTCGATGGCACCGACCTGATGGACCGCAGCAAGTGGCGCGAACTGGGCCGGATGAAGCCCGCAGCCGGTGACACGGAGGCCTTCCGAGGCTTCTCGCTGGACATGACGTACTTCGAGAACGCCGGCAAGCATTACGTGGTGTGGGCCGAAAAGCCCGGTGCGTCCAACCTGCGGATGGCCACCATTGATCCCGCTGATCCGTCGCAGCTGACCAGCAAGTCGATCCTGCTCACCACGCCCACCATGGCATGGGAGAAGAACGCGGGCCAGTCGGTGGACGAGGGTCCTGCCGTGATCAAGAAGGACGGGAAGGTGTTCCTCACCTTCTCCGCAGCCACCGTGGACGCGGCCTACTGCATCGGGTTGCTGACGGCTGCAGAGGGCGCCGATCTGATGAACCCGGCGTCGTGGGCCAAGAACCCGTATCCCATCCTGACCACAGCGGACGTTCCCGGCCAGGCAGGCCCGGGCCACAACTCCTTCACTGTGGACGAGTACGGAAACCCCGTGATCGTGTTCCACTCGCGGACCGTCGGAGAGGTATCCGGCCCGGGCGATCAGGGTGACGGAGGCCTGTTTGATCCAGGGCGGCACGCCAGGGCAGCAACGGTGCACTTCGGTTTTGACGGCCAGCCGGTCTTCAACATGACGGCAGCCGAAGAACTGGCTGATGCGTACAAGAACGTGCAGATCAAGGTTGTTGTTTCGGACTCTGCAGCGCCGGTACTGACCGCTGCTTTGGATCCTGCTGCCCCCACCGGCAGCAACGGCTGGTACACGGGAGATGTGGCCTTGGTTGCTTCCGCTACTGACGATTCCGCCGTGACCATTGAGTACAGGCTCGACGGCGGTGCCTGGCTGCCCTATTCGGCGGCCGTTGCGATCGGCGAGGGCACGTCCGCCGTCGAGGTCAGGGCTACGGACAATGGCGGAAACCAGTCCGCGGTCACCACGCTGGAGGTCCGGCGGGACATTACGGCGCCGCAGGTTTCGGCAGTGTTCGACGACCAGGGCGGAAAGTCGCTGGGCCCGATCGAGGTGACTCTGGCCGGCAGCGATGCCGACGGCGGTTCGGGTCTGGATGCGCTGACGTACTCGCTCGACGGCGCTCCCTGGACCACGTACGCGGCACCGGTCTCGGTCTCCGGAGCCGGTGCGCACAAGCTGGACTACCGGGCATCCGATGCAGCAGGAAACACCTCGGCGGCGAAGGCTGCGACCATCACTATTGCCGCTCCGGACACCACCGCGCCAGTGTTGACCGTGACGGTGTCTCCTGACGCACCCGATGGCACGAACGGGTGGTGGAAGTCGATCGTGAATGTGACGGCAACTGCTACTGATGACAGCGGTGCGGCGCCGCGGATCGAGGTGAGCCGCGATGGCGGCATGACCTGGGACGTGTTCGCACCGTTGGTGCTGGCTGATGGAAGTCCTTCATTGAACGTCCGCGCCGTGGACGCCGCCGGCAACGTATCCGCCGTCGTGGATCGGGCCTTCAAGATTGACCGCGTAGTCCCGTCAGCGTCGGCTGTGGTGGACGCCGTGGCCCGGAAGGTCGCGCTGGCCGGAGCCGACGCGGAGCCGGGGTCCGGTGTAGCCGGACTGGAGTATCGGGTTGACGGAGCCGAGGCATGGACAGCCGTGGCAGGTGCCGGTGCCGAAGTCACGGTTGGTGCCGGGGCGGCCACCGTTGAGTACCGTGCGGTCGATGTTGCCGGCAACGTGAATGCAGCGCAGTCCGCGCTGGTGCCTGCAGCCGCCGTCGCCAAGGCAACTGTCTCACTGGCGTCGGCAGCCCAGCCCTCGGCCGAGGGCTGGTATGCGAAGGACGTGACTGTGACCATCGCGGCGCCTTCAGGATCCGTGGCTGAGTACCGTCTCGACGGCGGCGCCTGGAGATCCGCAGCGCAGCCGTTCACTATCTCCACCAGTGGACTGCATACGGTTGACCACCGCCTGCTGAAGAACAACGTGGTGGTTGACGGTTCTGCCGGCAGTGTTTCGGTGAGGATCGACAAGATCACGCCGACGACGTCGGCTCTCACCACGCCCGGTTCGGCTGTTGGAACGCCCCGGAACCCGGTAAGCGTGCTCTTCTCGGCGAGGGACACGTTGTCCGGCGTCGCCAGGATCGAGTACAAGGTGAACCAGGGCGCCTGGACCAACATCCAGGCAGGTGGCTCAGTGAAGTTCTCCACAATTGGCGACTTTGTGGTGAGCTACCGGTCCTTTGACGAGGCAGGCAACGCCGACAGGATCCGCACCGTCACGGTGAGGATCACCGCGGATGTGGCACCGTCCTTGAAAGCCAGCGCGGGGAGCGTTAAACCCGGCGGTGCGCTGACGTTCACGCTGGCCGGATTCGACAGGTGGGACAAGGTGGTCCTGAGCAACGGGGCCACAACGCTGGGATCGGTGTTGACGGACGAAAAGGGCGCGGCGAAGGTCACCCTGACCATACCTGCGGGCACTCCGACAGGCGTTGCAACCATCACGGCCACGGGCTCGGACGGGGATCCGGTGGCCACGGTGAAGGTCACGGTAAAGAAATAGAAGCTGAGTGGTCTCCACAAAGCGGGTCAGTCTAGAAGCAGGCTGACCGACACAAAAGGCGGGCCTGCTGCGATTGCAGCAGGCCCGCCGTCGTACTTCTGGTTTCTAGCCGGTGATTCCGGCCTTGTAGATCTTCGCCGCCGCCGCTGGTGGTTAGACCTCAACGACGTGTGGCACTCCTGGGGCGAGCCATGTTAGGCGGTCAGTCAGGCCGGCTTCGGCAAACGATGCCGCGATCTCGTCTTCCGTTTCGGTGAAGTGTTCCCATGAGGAGAAATGGATCGGCACCACCGTCTGCGCGCCGAGGGAGGCAGTGAACTTCGCGGCGTTCGCGCTGTCCAGGCTGATCATCTGGTCCCCGAGTATGGCGAACTTTGCCGCGCCGAGGTGCAGGACTGCTACGCCGATCGAGAATTTTTCACCGATTTGGTCAAGGTCGCTTTCGTAAGTGGTATCGCCTGAGATGTAGAGGACCTTCTCTTCCCCCGGGACCCGGAGGATGAATCCAACTACGTCACCGGCCGGACCATGATGCGCAGGCGTCGCCGTGATGATCACGGATTTCTCTCCCACGGAGAACGTGTGGCTGCTCCAGGGGGCGATGCCAACTGCTTGGCCGCCCAGTCGGCCCGCGCCGCTCTCGGTGGTCATCACGGGCTTGCCCTCCAGCAATCTCCTGCCGGCCTCGTCCAGATTGTCAGGGTGTTCATCGTGACTGAGCAGCACGGCGTCAAATGGTGGAAGGTCGCTTGCAGCTATGGCCGGCTCAATGGTGCTCCGCAGGACAACCGGTCCGGACACATACTCGGTGGGGGCAGGGTCGAACACGGGATCGGTGAGGAACGTGAGGCCACCAAATTCAATGAGCATCGTTGCTGTGCCGATATGCGTCAGTCTTGTCTGCATGGGTCTTCCTTTGAATCTTAAATTTCAGAGTGCCGACTTTTTGCCGCCACGGATTGGGCTACGAATGGGGCAAACCTGGAGAAGCAACTGACCGCGTTCGTAACTATACGGACGATCGTACAGTATTAATTCGGTGTCGACCTGAGTGCGCACATCAAGGCAGGCTGGGTCCGGGATTAGAATGACCGGATGGGCTCCATTGACGACTCCCTGGCCGCTTTGCCGGAACAGGATCGCGCCTGTCTGCAACGGGTTGTAGAGATCGCGCGCGGCTTGGTTCCGGAGGCAGTTGACGGGGTGAGTTACGGGATGCCGGCCCTGAAGCTGGATGGAAAACCACTCATCGGGTTTGTTGCAGCCGCCAAGCACCTCTCCATCTTCCCCTTCTCGCCGGAGGTGGTTGACGCCGTCGCAAATAAGCTTGACGGCTTCTCCCTTTCCAAAGGAACCATCCGCTTCACCCCGGACCATCCCGTTCCCGACGACGTGGTGGAGGAGATCGTCCGCCTGCGCCGCGCTGAGATCCTGGAGTAACCCACATCAGGCTGTATCCCCTGCCCGATTCCGATCGCAAGCTGGCCGAGAAAATCCATGCGCTTGTCAGGGAAAACGCACCCGAAGTTCAACTCTGGTGCCGAAGGCGCCGTGAGAGTACCGTTCTTCCCATCAGAAAACTCCGCTGAACTGGGCTCCGGACACATCACTCATGTGGGAGGTGCCCCCTGTGAAAAGTGACGCAGTGAGAAGTGGCGGAGCGGCATCACCGTCGAGCCACGACCCTCCCGGCTTTCGAATGCGTGATGCTTCTGAATCGATATCCACCCGATTAAGCCGTCCTGACGCCTGTGCGCCTCACGGCATGGGTGGACGCAAGCAACGAACAGACAATCTCTGGCTCGCTGCTGCGGGCCACCAATTGAGGAGGATGCAATGAAGCACACGTTACGCGTCGCCTTGGGAGCAATGATCTCCGTGATCGGACTGTCGATCGCAGCGGCTGCCCCGGCAATGGCAAAGCCACTTGAACACGATCACTTCGTGGATTCCGGTAGTGAAATCTTTCAAGTTGGGGACCCGACTTTCTGTCCGGGGGTCGTAGGCTTCCCTGTGCTGCACGGATGGCATGCCACGGGAAATTTCCTCTTTGTTGTTCGCGGTGACGGCCTCGCTTATGGCGGGGGCCCGGTCCAGGCGACGGATACTTGGACGAATACGGTGAATGGCAAGACTTTGACGGTCACCAATAGGGGCAAGGGTCGGGATCACAAGATTACAGACAACGGGGATGGGACGCTGACAATCGAGATTGCTGTTTCGGGTGTCCAGAAGGTCTACGGCCCGGACGGTGAACGTCTCTTCATGGACACTGGAATGTTCAGGTACGAGATCCTTATTGATCATGGCGGCACGCCTGGTGATCCCTCCGATGACGAGTTCATCGCGGACCTCGGAGTGACCGTCAGCCACGGGCAGGAAGACACGGTAAACCGCGAGTTCTGCGAGGACCTGGTCCTCTTCCTCGGCTGAAAGCAGCTGCTCCGTTTTTATCGGCAAATAGTGGTGCACGGGTGGCCCTGCCTTTTGGGCGGGGCCACTGCCGTGTGACAGCGCCAGGTTTTATGGGTTCTGCTCCCAGTGGATCCGGATGGCCTCAGCGATTGCGCCATGGGCAGCATCTACGCGAAAAGCAACCGGAGCTCTCCCCGTCTCTTCAATAACGGCGTCCCGGTACACCCTGCCGCATTTGGGACAGAGGGTGTAGATGTCCTCATCTTCGGGCCACTCCGCCAATCCGGCCGGCACGGGGGTCTTGTCGTCACCGTGCACCGGGATGCCTTCTGCATTGGCTTGGATGAGGCCCTCGCCGTCGACGGTGTTCCCGCAGACGCAGGTGATGGTGGTGACGTCATGACCAGTGACATCGGCGAATTCAGTCTCCATGATGTGCTCCCGGAGATGGAGGAAGACGTTAACTCCTAGTTTAGGTGTCCCATCCCAATAGCGAACTGTTGCTCTTGCTGACGTGTTGACTAGGCGTCACGGCGGGGCCACGATGAGAGCAATTGTTCCCTGGTCTCCCGAAGAATCGTGGGCAGCCATGACCATAGGAAAATCCCAAGACCGGACCCGGACCACGCAGATTCTCCGCTGGTCTGGAATGGCTGCGGTATTGGGCGGGCTGCTCTGTGGCCTTGCCGCCTTGTTGCATTCCTTTGAGCCCATTGGGTGCATTGGTCAGGAGTGCGATACCCGCCCAATGCGGCTAGCGACCGGCCTCGTTTCGGTGATCTCTCCGGTCGCGACCATCCTGATACTGATAGGGATCACCGGCCTGACGTGGCTGGCCCGCCAAGCTGGCCGCCACAAGAAACTGGCGAATGCTGGAGTGATTTGTGCAGCTGCCGGAATCGCCGTGTTGTTTCTGGGCGGGCTCATCCAAGCCATTTTTTTCAATGGTGATTTTCCCTGGATGCCGTTCTTCGTGATTCCAGGACTGCTTGCGGTCATTGCAGGCTTCGTGCTCATCGGTGTTTTTATTCTCCGCTCTGGTGTGCTCCCTCGCTGGCTTGGCATTTTCCTCCTTGTGACCAGCGTGATCCTCCTGGCGGCGAATGAGCAGACGGCTGCCGTTCTCCTCGCCATACCCTTTGGGCTGGCAGTGGCCACAGTCGGGACTTACATGTGGAGGGTGGCGGACCGTCCAAGGACGGCCACCGCGGCTGCACGCTGAACACGGAAGTCGCCCGTTAGTTGAGCAGCCGTGGTCAATTCGGGGCTGCGCCGTTGATGTTCGACCGTCCTGTTGTCAGACTGCGCGTGGCGTCCAGGACGTCCTGGAGTGTTTGCAAGGCTGCTTCAAAGCGCTGCTCGCCCGCATACGAGCCCCAAAGCTGCTCCAGTTCCAGGACCTTGGCCGATGCCTCGCGTAGCATCTGTAATCCTCGCGCGGATGGGAAAATAAGCTTTGCCCGGGCATCGGAAGGATCAGGCCTGCGTTCCAGATACCCCAGTTCCTGAAGTTCGTTAACCAGTTCCGATGTGGCAGCCAGGCTGAGCTGCGCCCGTGCCGCCAAGGCTGTCAGACGGATTCCCTTGGTGCCGATGTTGCCGGTGATTTGCAGATGAGCCAGACGGATGTCGCCGTAGCCGTGAGAGTCCGCCTCGTCCAGGAGCTCACGCCGGAACTCGGCCAGGAGGCGTACCAGGAGTTGGCCGACGGGCAGCCTTGGATGCTCGGAATCTCTTGACGGCGGCATGGACACGGAGGAAACTGTATCTCATATACTTCGGAAACCGAAGCAAATTTCCCTAAAAAATGCCGAAGATGCTTTCTTGGAGGCCAGGACATGATTTCGGAGACCACGATCAACACCACGCTTGGCCCACTGATGGTCCGGCGTGCCGGGAGCGGTGCTCCAGCGCTCTTGTGGCACAGCCTTTTTGTTGATTCCAGAACTTTCGACGGCGTCGTGGAGGAGCTGGGCCCGCAGCGCGAGCTGTTCATGGTGGATGGCCCCGGGCACGGTGACAGCCCCGGGCCACACAAGCGCTATTCCCTGGAGGACTGCGCCACTGCTGCTGCCCAGATCCTGGACGCTATGGGCATTTCGACGCCGGTGGACTGGGTGGGCAACGCCTGGGGCGGCCATGTAGGCATCGTCTTTGCGGAGAAGTTCCCTGCACGTTGCCGGACGCTGACTACGATCGGCACACCACCGTTTCCCCTGACCAGAGCAGAGAAAGCCCAGACGGGTCTGCTGGTCTTCCTCTACAGGATTTTGGGCCCGCGACTGTTCAGCGGATCAATTGTGGAAGCGCTCGCCGGACGCGGCGCGGACAGGACTTCGCCGTCGGCTGCAGCAGCGGTTAGTGATGCGTTCCGCAGAGGCAACAAACGCGGCAAATACTGGGCTATGCGGTCCGTGATGCTGAACCGTCCCGACCTCCGCCCCGTCCTGCCTCGCTTGCAGGTCCCAACCCTGATGCTGGCGGCCAGGGATGATTCGCTAAACGATCCGGAGGAAGCCGAGCGTGCAGCGCGGACCGTGCCGGACGGACGTTTTGCCCGGGTCTCCGGTGGTGGCCATGTGGCTCCGCTTCTGATTGCACCGGCTGAAGTGGCCCAACATATCCTGACGTTCTGGTCGGCCTACCGGAACCGGCAATCAGCGGCATGAGGCACTCAATGCGGGATCTGGCTGTACCCGCGGGAGCATTGATTGGCTGGGCCGGGATGTTCGTTCACAATCTCGCCGAGTTGCCCCGGCATGGTTTTCTAAGCCCTGAATCACTTATCCCATTCCTGATCACCGCCCTGTTGGTGGCCGGATGGTTCTCACCATTTCGGCGCGCGGCCACCATGGCGTTGCTTGTCTGGGGGCTGCTGCATTTCGTCGGCGGCGGTGTGCTGAGCGTCCTTCCCTTGCCGTTCCTACCATTCGCGCCAGAGCAGGCCCTCAGCCATTACCTGTTCCACGGTATTTACGCCTTGGCCCAGCTGCCTCTCGTCTTTGGCGCCGTAGCATGGCTCCGTGCGCGTGAGCGGGTGAACGGCGCCCGCTATTGATCCAGCAGTTGCTCGCGCAGAATGTCGGCGTGGCCGCAGTGCTGGGCAAACTCGCGGATCGCATGGAGGTACATCCAGCGCAGGGGGAGCGGGCCCCGCCGGTTGCCGTGGATCAGATCGTCCAGCCCCAGCGACGCAGCCAGCTGGCGGGATGCTTCGCAGGCCTCCAGGTGTGCCCGGCGGACGCTGGCGATGGTGTCGCCGTCGTCGAGTATGAACGACTCGTCAGGGGTGGCGGGGATGCCGATCTCGGACCGGGGCCGACGTGTGATGGCTTCATCGAACAGGACTTTCTCCACGAAAATCGCGTGCTTCACCAGGCCCAGCAGCGTGGTGCGGGACGGCACCAAGGACCGGCGAACCTGCTCCTCGGTCAGCCCGTCCAGGCAGGTGTTGAGTTCGTGCCGGTGTTCGTCGAGGAACGCCTCGAACTGGGCGCGGGCTGGCAGGTTGATGACGTCGTCGGCGGCCGTCGCGGGGAGGGAAGACATACGTGAAGTATGCCAACGCTGGGGGCCGGGAGCAATTTGCGGCAAGGCCATAGGCTTGGGCCTATGAAGGTTCACGAGGTTCAGGGGCATTCAGAGCGGCAACAGCAATGACGGGCGACAGGGACCGGGATGCTTCAAGCCGCCCACGCCAGGCCCGGCCGCGGGACGCTCTTGGCCGGCCGCTGCCGTACGGAAGCGCTGGAGTCGAGCCGGTCTCGGAGGAGCCGCTACCCGCGGCGGAGACGTTGGTGTCGGCCCGAAGTCTTGTGGAAGCCGGCCGCCCCTTTGCCGCCCATGAGGTACTGGAGGCCCGCTGGAAAGACGGCCCGGCCGAAGAACGCAACCTTTGGCAAGGACTCGCCCAGATCTGCGTGGGGCTCACCCACGCGGCCCGCGGGAACAAAGTTGGTGCGCTGCGGCTCTTTGAGCGCGGTGCGGCCCGGATTCAGGAGTACAGTTCCGGCCAAGGACCCACCTACGGGCTGGACCTTCCCGCCGTCGTGAATTGCGCCCGTGACCGGATGGACGGCGAATCCCAACCTACCGGAGACTGAGGGACACGGGCCTCGGAACAGTTCCGCCACCATCTTGCCAAACTGCCCCTACAGAGAGACAGTGAAGTAGGTCTTCGGGGCCGGATGCTGGCCCCGCTGTAGGGAATGTGTACCGGCCGTGGAGGAAAACCATGAGCACCATACCTGACGAAGTCTTCGACGTAACGCCCGAGAAGGACGAACCGAAGCTCAAACGGGTCCTCGGGCCCAAGCTCCTGCTCCTTTTCATCGTCGGGGACATCCTGGGCGCCGGCGTCTATGCGGTCACCGGCACCATGGCCGGCCAAGTTGGCGGCATCGTTTGGCTGCCGTTCCTGCTCGCCTTCATTGTCGCGACGCTGACCGCGTTCTCCTACCTTGAGCTGGTCACCCAGTATCCGCAGGCTGCGGGGGCGGCGCTCTACACACACAAGGCGTTCGGGATCCACTTCGTCACGTTCCTGGTCGCGTTCGCCGTCGTCTGCTCCGGTATCACCAGCGCGTCCACGTCCGCGAACGTCCTTGCCCAGAATTTCTTCGGCGGCATGGAGATCAATGGCTGGATGGGGGTGCCCGGGCGGGAGATGATTACCGCCGTCGCCATGGGCTTTATGCTGCTGCTCGCGGCGATCAACCTGCGCGGTGTGGGGGAGAGCGTGAAGTTCAACGTGGTGCTCACCCTGGTGGAGATGGTCGCGCTGTGCATCGTGATCGGCGTCGGCTTCTTTGTGCTGACGCAGGGCACCGGGAATGCCGGCGAGATCTTCGTCTTCAACGATTACCAGGACAAAGGCCTCTTCCTGGCAGTTACCGCAGCCACGTCCATCGCGTTCTTTGCCATGGTGGGCTTCGAGGACTCGGTGAACATGGTGGAGGAGACCAAGGAGCCCGAAAAGATCTTTCCGCGGACCATGCTCACCGGCCTCGGCATAGCGGTGCTGCTCTACATGCTGGTGGCAGTTTCCGTGGTCAGTGTGCTCTCGCCCACCGAGCTTGAGAGCATCCGCGAGGCTGAGGGCGCCGCGCTCCTTGAAGTGGTGCACAAGGGCTCGCCGGACTTCCCGATCGACAGGATCTTCCCGTTCCTGGCCGTGTTCGCCGTCGCCAATACCGCCCTGATCAACATGCTCATGGCCAGCCGCCTGATTTACGGCATGGCCAAGGCGCGCGTCCTGCCCCGGGCGCTGGGCAAGGTACTGCCGACCCGCCGGACGCCGTGGGCAGGCATCCTGTTCTCCACCGTTCTCGCACTGGGGCTGATCTGGTACGTCAGCAGCGATCCCCGCAGCAATATTGTGGCCAATCTTTCGGGCACGACGGCGTTCCTGCTGCTTTGCGTGTTCACCGTAGTTAACGTGGCCTGCTTGGTGCTTCGCCGCAAGCGGGACCCCGACCGCAAGGTGTTCTTCACCTCGCCCGGGCAGCTGCCGTTGCTGGCGGCCCTGCTGTGTGCCTTCCTCGCAGGTCCATGGGTGGGCCGGAACCCCATCCAGTACCAGGTGGCCGGATTGCTGATGGCCATCGGCATTGTGCTGTGGTTCATCACCTGGCTGATCACGAGGAGATCCAACAACGAGCCGGGCGAACCCGTTGGCACCCAGAACATCGGCAGGGACGATCAGGTCCCGCCGCCCCCGCTCGGCCACTGACCTCGTGTTGTGGAGGGAATGAACGACGACGACACCGGCCGCCGCCTCGAAGTCAACGGCGCGTCGATCCACTACGAGGACCATGGTGAAGGACCGGCGATCATCCTGATCCACGGCGGGCTGGGTGCAGGGCCGGAATGGGGTCCGATTGTTTCGCTGCTGGCCGCAGAGTTCCGCGTGATCACGCCGGACAGCCGCGGTCATGGCCGGTCCACCAACCCGGCCGGCGAACTTTCATACGGCGGGATAGCCGAGGACACTGCAGCGCTGATTACTGCTCTCGGGCTGCGGCGACCAATAGTCGGTGGCTGGAGCGACGGGGGACAGATCGCCTTAGAGCTCGCTGTCCGCCACCCGGCGCTCGCCGGCGGTCTGATCGTGGGAGCCGCTTACCCTGATTTCGACGCCGGTGGCCTCCGCGAAGCGCACCGGGCGCTGCTCGGCGCCGACGACGACGGCGTCCCTGACCTTGCGTACCTGGACGACCAACTCGGCGAATGGGCTGACCACGTGAAGAAGCAGCACCGCGGGGGAGAAGGGCACTGGCAGAGGCTTATCGGGCAGACGGCGAAGATGTGGCTGGGCTACGAGGGCCTCCATCAAGAGGAGCTTCAGGCAATCCGGATCCCGACGTTGGTGCTGGCCGGCGACCGCGACGAACTGATCCCGCTCGAGCTTTCGGTACGGCTGTATCAGAGACTGCCACAGGCTGAACTCGCCGTTGTACCCTCGCTTGGCCATGAGGGACCATCTTCCGGCCGTGGGCCATTCCTGGCCGACGTGATCCGGGACTTCGCCCGCCGTCGTCTATGACCGCCGTCGTCTATGACCGCCGTCGTCTCAATCCTGATGCCTCACGGCGCCGGCCCGTCCGCATGAAGGAGCCCTCTTGGGTCAGCCGCAGCCGCACGTTTCGCCGCCGCCCGCGTTAGCGACCAGGGCGTAGTTGAAGATGATGCTGAGGAGAACGACGGCGCCGGTCACTATGAGCGCGATCGTTCTGTGCTCGCCGTATCCCGCCAGCGGGAGGCCGAGCTTGTCCCGCTGTTTGTTCGTCAGGACCAGGATGAGGTCAACAAGCGCCCAGACACCAACGCTTCCAAGGGTGACCAGCTTAAGCAGTCCTGTACCGATCTTGCCCAGGTAGAAGCGATCGACGCCCAGGACGCCTACCAGCAGGGCAAGCAGCCAGGTGATGAGGAAGGACTTGCTGCTAACGTCAGAGCCGCCCCCGGCAGGGCCTCCTGGAAGGGGTGCCGGTGCTTCCGGGCGAGGAGCCGAGGCGGTGACGTATGGCTGCGTGGATACAGGTGAGTGCGCATCGGATTGTGCCGTGCCGGACGGCTCTGTTGAGCTCACTGTTCGCTTCCCCCAGAAGTGCGTTTACGGATAGCCGCCCGATACAGCACGTCTCAGCGCGGGGGCGGATGCTAGGAAGTATTCCACAGGGCGCGCCATTTCCTTTAGGGCAGTCAGCCTGTCGGTAAGCGCAGTGCCTCCCAGATCCGGGCCGCGACGGCGTCGACGTCCAACACGCAAAGGGAACCCCCGCAACAAGGCGAGGGTTCCCTCAAAGACGCTTCAGTCGCTGCTTTGATCAGGTAGCGGCGCCCGTCATCGCCGGCTCTTTGACCACGGCCGGGGTGGGGATTCTGTTGGACGGTAGCGTGATGCCGATCAGCAAAACAACGAGTGCCAAGGCAGTGATCCCAGCGCCGATCCACAGCGGCGAAACGAAGCCGAGACCGGCGGAAAGGGCGAGCCCACCCAGCCAGGCGCCGAGGGCGTTACCGACATTGAGTGCGGCAATATTCGTGCCAGACGCCAAAGTTGGTGCGTCTTCGGCGAACTTCATGATCCGCAATTGCAGGCCAGGTGCTGTGGCGAGGCCGATGGCGCCCATGAGGAGCAGACAGATAATGGTCATGATTTGGTTCTGGGCGGTTAGCGCGAAGACAGTCAGAATCACCGTCAGTGCTCCCAGGATAATGGCCAGAGATCCGGTGACGGAACGGTCGGCTGCCCTTCCTCCGAGGAAGTTGCCCACGAACGTTCCTGCGCCGAAAAGAACGAGAAGCCAAGGCACCGCAGAGGAAGCGAAGTTACTGACTTCGGTGAGCGTGAAGGCGATGTAAGTGAATGCTCCGATGAGGCCACCGAAGGAAAGTACGCTGAGAAGGGCGGAAATCCATACCTGGGGCCGGCGGAAAATGCCCATCTCGGCGCGCAGGCTGCCACTCCCAGTCGCTGCGGTTTTGGGGACCAGAAGCTGGACGCTGATCATGGTGATGAGACCGATGATAGTGAGGGCCCAGAAGGTAGACCGCCAGCCGGCCTGCTGACCTAGGAAGGTACCTAGAGGTACGCCGACAACATTGGCCACGGTAAGGCCTGCGAACATCAGGGCGATGGCGGATGCGCGCTTGTTACGAGCGACCATATCGGCCGCGACGACGGCACCAACACCGAAGAACGCGCCGTGGCAGAGTGCAGCCACGATACGGCCGGCCATGAGCATTGAATAAGTAGGTGCGATCGCTGATATCAGGTTGCCTGCGATGAACAGAACCATCAGTGCGACAAGAGACTTCTTGCGGTCGAAGCGGGAGATGGCCGCGGTGAGTGCGATAGCTCCGACGGCAACACTGAGGGCGTAACCGGAAACCAGGTAACCGGCCGTCGATTCAGTGATTCCGAAATCCGCGGCCACCTCAGGCAGAAGTCCGACAATTCCGAACTCGGTGAGTCCGATCCCGAAACCGCCCAGGGCTAGGGCTAGGAGTCCTATGGGCATAACAATCCTCTTTCAGATCTAAGTTGTGGTCCCTCAAGGGAGAGCCATTTGTTTGGATGTGCCGGCTTAAAATCGGCGCAGATGCCCGCCAACATATGGATGCTGGCAAGCAAATAATTAGCTACCTGTTCGTCACAACGTCGTGCAGGTGCAAGTCAGAAAGTGATCTACGGCAAGGAACCGCAAGTCATGTTCGAGCTGCTTATCGGGGGAGGCGCGGGCGTACGCCAATGCCCGGTCCCAGGCAAAGTTATTGTGAGCGGGTATCCTCCCACTGGCGCGAAGTTCAGCGATGATCTCGGACCGCAGCGTCGTAGGTTCAGGTGCTGCGGCCAAACGTATGCCCCCGCGTAACGGGCCATCGATGGCTGCTGAAATGAGGTCGCGGGCCAGGTCATTAACGTTGATAACGCTGTGCCGCGCTTTTCCTCCGGCGACCCACCCCAGAGCGGCGACCAGGTCCGCAGCCCGCGGAAGGACCCAACGGTCTCCGGGGCCGATAACAAGATGCGGACGTATCACCACGCCTCCGGTGTTCAAAACATAGCGGTCACCGGCGGCCCGGGTCCGGCTGACCTCTGATACGGGGGATTCACGAAGTGAATGGATCTCACTGCCTGACCACGGCCCCGGACCGTAGACGGCGGCGGTCCCCAGGGCGACCATGCGGGCGCCTCGGGCGCTTGCTTCCTCAACAAGGGACTCGGTCCCGAGATCATTAACGGCGGCTAATTCGGCCGGTGTGCCCACGACTCGGTGACCGAGGTGGATGACAGCGTCGACTCCCTGAGCCAGCCGGCGCACGGTGAACCTGTTTGACAGGTCAACCGATCGCAGCTCGTCACCGGGCTTTATCACAGGCGGAGGTGTCATGTGAACCGCCCAACGGACGCGGACTCCTGGTCGGCTGGCAAGCTCACGAGCCACGGCGCTGCCGACAAACCCCGAGCCGCCTGTCACAAGGAGCGCGGTCACAGGGAGCAGCCCATATCGACGTCGACAGCGTTTCGGCCGTACTGGAGGACTCGGGTGGTCGTCCCGGCTTTCGTTTTGGCGACAGTGATCGAGGCCTCAGGAACCATTTCAAGGTAGTGATGGAACCGGGCAGTGAAGGATGTTGGCTGGGTGCCCAGGGTGAAGGTATGGGCTTGGCGGGCGGCTTCGAGCACTACCATGCCCGGAACATGGTCCGCTGGATGATCGAAGTGGATACGATGGCTGGTGTCGATTGCCAGCCGCAGTGCACCAGTATCGTCCAGGCCTATCAGCACGTCATCTGGCGCACGACATCCCACGGAGGCCTGCGACAGCTTGGACAGGGAGCTCACATGGGTTCGCGGTGTCATAGCTCCCCGCATCCGCTCGTAGAGGTGAGGAGGAAGGACGGTTAGATGACCGGATCCGCGAGCGAGGAGGATCCCGCTCTGGACGAACTCCAAGTAGATATCCATGGTGCGCAATACGCCCTTTTGGCTCCTGCGGGCGTGGCAGACGACGATCGCCTCAACGCCGATAAGAGGGCCTGCAGGGACGCTGAGGACTTCAGCGGACAGACTTGACATGACAAAGGCCCAGCCCAGGGGCACACCATAGTGAGCGTGAGAGATGAACAAGCCTGCCTGACGGACGGTCTCGCCCGCTAAGAGGACGTCCAGTGCGCCCTGGGCTTGTTGGAAGTAGGGATCAACGCCGGTGAAGTTCGTCTGCAGATTGAACTGATCGGGCCCGGTCTGATGCCAATCCGCCAGGAGGCATGACTCGGGGTATGTCCTGTGGGCGAGCCGGCTAGTGGCTGCCCGGTCCGCTCGATCGCCGTTGATCGGAGTCTGCGCCAAATTCTCGGCTCGTGCGAGCATGATGGATCCCCCGATGTGAGTTAAAATGTCAATAAGAAAACCGCACAGACGGTTTCCTTAACTGAAGATACGCGACTCTCGGTGAGTGCTGTCAAATTACTGCCGAATTTGTAATGAACGTTCATGATCAGAAGAGAGATGAAAAATGCAGAAGCGTGCCAAGACGACGCGGGACACGGTACTTTTGGCGGGTGCCAGGGTCTTTGAACGGCACGGATTCGCTGCTGCCACGATCTCGGAAATCCTGACAGAGGCTGGCGTGACCAAGGGCGCAATGTACTTCCACTTTGAATCCAAGGAAAGTCTCGCAAGTGCCATCATTGCCGAACAGTCCAATTGGCGGCAGGAAAACACCAAGCCTGCAGAATGTCCGGTTCAGCGGCTGATTGACCTCAGCTACCGTTTTGTCCAGGCCCTGCGTGTCGATCCACTGGTGCGGGCCAGCATCCGGCTGACCCTTGAGCGTTCCACGTTCGACATTGATGAAGCTGAAGATCCATACGGGAACTGGATTGAAGCCGTCAACGAGATCCTCAACGAAGCCGAAGATGAGCTGGTCGTAGCGCCCAGTGTGGCAGCTAACGTCATCGTGTCGAGCATTACCGGCGCGCAGCTGGTGTCGCAAGCGCGTTCCGGGAGGGTCGATTTGGCTGAGCGAATCCATGACGTCTGGAAGGTCCTGTCTCCCGGGCTGGTCGACGACCGAACCCTACGCAGGCTGGATCTCACTGGCAGCAAGGGTGCCACACTCGCCTGAGCCTGGCCCCTCCCTCTTCGGACTTAAAAGGATGACCTGACCCGTTTCGACGGGGGTGTCTAGTGTCACTTGAAAAAAAACCGCGCATGCGGTTTGATATGTCGGGGATAGCAACGGCGCCCCTTGGGGAGAAGCCGCCGGCCGTCCACTGATTGCCTCTGGTTCGCCCCAAATCACTTGCACAAAACCGCACGAAACGGGGAAACCGAGCATGACGACCATGACAATGCCTGACGAACACACCGATAAACGCAGCCGACGGACCACCTTGGCGGAGAGTCGCCGTCTGGTCGGGATCTTCCCTGGCCTTGGTAGCAGGTCGGCGTACCAGGATTTGGGCCGGGGCCTGCTTGATTCTGGGATTCCTGCAGTGGTTGACGTTTACCGCGAAGCGGCACGAACCCTTGGTTACGGGGATGAATGCGCAAAGTTGCTGATGGTGCCGGAGAACTTGCCTCAGGGTCCGTTGGAGAAGCAAGGGTTTATCGGCGTTGCCCTCTTGGTTCACAACCTGGCTCTGGAAGCGCACCTGCGCGCTACCACCGAGGCGAGCGGTGCCCGAATCAGCTTCATTGCCTATACAGGAGAGAGTTTCGGCATCCTCGCCTCTGCCGTGGCGAGCGGCGCTCTCTCTGTCGGTGACGGCGTTCGGTTGGCCCAGGCCTTCACGCCGATGATGCTTGTGGCCGCTGAAGGCGCTACCCCACCCGATGACCGGCTTGCTGAACATGTGGTCCGATATTTGCCTGACAGCATCAAAGGGCGGCAGCTAGTGCCGGAGGCAGCCCACGTGGTCGGGTTGAAGGCCGAGCCCGCGACCCTCGCCGCGCTGCAGGACGAGATAAGGCACGCCTTCTCGGCCATCGATGTGGAGGTCCATAAGTTATATTCACGCCGCCAGATCAACGTCTATGTGCGTGCCGGGGCCAAGCCCGGCTTTGAAACCTTCATGGAAAACCACCCGGCGGTGACTGCCGAATACCTCAAACCGCCAACGAAGTTTCTTGCGCATTCCGGGCGTATGCGCGACGTCCGCCGCGCATTCCAACGGCTTATCGAGGCCGAAGGGATAACGTTTCACGATCCGCGGGTCCCTGTCGTCGCTAACAATGCCGGTGGGTTCCTGACCACCGCCCACCAGATCCAAGACGCTGTCCTGGCCATGTCAGATGAGGTGATGGCTTCCCGTGCCACGGCCGAGACGGTGCTCACTCTGGACCCGGACATGGTCGTGGAAGTGGGCCTGGGAGGAAGGTCTGTGACATTGCTCGCGGAGAACGACATCAATGTGCCTGTGATGGCGTACACCGGCGCACCTGAGAACACTGATCTCTTTATTCGGTCGGTGAAGCTCGTGGGCAGGCTGATGGCAGACCTGCACGAGCTTCACACCATCGGAACACAGCTGACCGAGATTCACTACGACACTTTGCGTCAACTCTTCCAGCTTGCATCACGTAGTGATCTATGTGAGCAGTATCTACAACGCGCCATGGGCCGGGTCATACTTGATGAGATGCTCCAGGCCGACCGTGCCGGGGCACCGACCTTTTACGAGCTTCTCGAAGTGTTCCAGAACACCAGTACCTTCCGGGACAGCGTCGACATCGCCAGTGGCGAGCTCGTCGTGCGGGCTCGCCAAAAGAAACGCATTGACGGTGATCCGGCCGGTCTCGGCCACGTTTATACCGAGCTTAAGGTGATTACCCAAAACAACCATGTGGTGGACCGGCTTGCGGTGAACCTCACCAAGCCGGAGACCGTTGTGCTTCACTTCGACCGCTTGGCTGGTCTCACGACTGCGGATTTGGACCGCAGGGCGCAGCAGCTTGTCGACGCGCCACCAGTGACAGCAGAAGTGTGGCGCGAAATCACAGATAGCCTCCGGCGTGCTTCGTACGGTGAGTGGCGCTTTGTTCCCGGGACTGACATGAGCCGCGTTGCGTACCAGTACGCCCTCGCTCGGCTGTTGCATATCCACCGGCCTTCTTTGACCGCGCAGAGCAACTATTACCTCGAAGGCAGCGACAGGGTCGGCTGGTTGACAGCCCTAGCCGTGAGCGGCAGTGCCACGCTGCCTGACATAGCGCGTTTCTGCGCCGACGGACAAGGCCACGCTGCCATGAAGCGGTTGTTGGGCTCACTCAAGGCAGCCACTATCCCGGTCGTCTCCCCCGAGGGGGTCCCGCTGCTGGGCACCAAGGATCTGGAGGAGGCAACCGTCGCTGTCCTGGGTGATTCCCAGGGCGGTCTCGGCGATGACGTCCGTCGCATTCACCTCAACGGAAACTGCCAGATCATCGCTCTCGGAACCGCACTCAGTCCCGAAAGAATCGACGCAGGCCCCTTCCACACGGACGTGATTACTGTCGTAAACCCGGCAGAGATTTGGCAGATGCGTGTCAACCCCGGCCTTGACGACTTCGAGAGGCAGTCTACGCTTGGCCTCACGAACGAGAACGAGCAGGTGGTGCGCTACGCCCAGGGACGACGCCTGCTCTGCACGAGCGTCTACGCCTACATCAACGCCAACGAGCGGATCGTCGGGTTCGGCAAGGGTGGAAGCGAATCGATGACAATCTTCGTTCGCAGGGACGGGGAGGAAACCATCACGGTCCGCAAGGTCCTAAGCGAGGCTCTGACCACTGTCCAATGGAATCGCGATGGTAAAGGAGTAATGCTCCCGCCGTTCGCCAAAGCCAAAAAGCAGGCCGAGTATCTTCAGGCCTTACCCGAATCCGCGTGTGACTACTTTCCTCAAGTACTCAAAATCGTCGAACGCGATATTCCGGTCCCTCAGCATCTGCAGCAGGATGGCAGGAACACCTACCGCGAGTTGATCTATGAAATGAGCTATATACCAGGAGAAGAAATCAGCCGCTTCATCGAGAAGCACACCCCGCCGCCAATCGTAACCGCCCGTCTCTACGAGCAAGTGATGCTGCTCCTCCACGAACGCGTCCACAGCGTCAACCGGACCCCAAACCAGACTCACACTCTGGAAGAGTCGTACTTCCGCAAGATCGAGGATCGCCTCGACCTGTGCCGTCGGACAGCACCGGCGACGTTCAGCGCCAGCCTGCTGGACAACGACACGATCGTCATCAACGGCATCACTTACCTGAACACCCTGGAACTACTGCGCCAGTTCCGTAGCCATCCAGAATACCTGGAGGTCCTTGAACCCCGCTTCCATTCTCTGGTGATGGGCGACACCAATACCGAAAACATCAAAATCAGCAGAGTCGAGCCGCTGCTACGAGCACAACAAACCGTCGAATCAGGGGCCTCACCGGCCGAGATCCGTGCAGCCCTGGATGCCATTACGCCTGCCAGTCTCGGAATCAAGTTCCTTGACCCCAGGGCGATCGGGTTTCACAGTGCTGGCGGAGAGACCCGAGACGACGCAATGTATGACAACAAGCCCTGGCACAACTCGATCGGGCACTACGACGAGATTCACTTCGAGCAGTTCGACCTTCAGGTCCAGACGGGGCCCGGCCAACCCGCACGGATCGAAATCGCATTCCATGAGGGCAATCCATACCAGCGTGCCTACCAGGTCCGGGACGTAGAGATGACCGGACTTGCGGTCGATCATGCGAACCCGCGAGGCATGGAGGATTACTTCCGAAGCGTGATGACAGCAGCCCACGACCTCGATAACCCAGACTCCCACCACCTGAGCAACGACCCCTACTGGCTCATCAGGTTCGTTTTCCTTATGGGCACGCACTTCACGGCAATGCCACCGTTCCACTTCCAGGCGGAGCTAGATGGCTCTTTGCTCGATACGTACCAGACACAACGCAGGCCAGTGGCCATCTACTGCGAAGGCATCAAGTGGCTGAACTGGGCCCTCGAACTACTCCAGGGGAGTCGGACCGACTTCCTAGGCATCGATGCACCTGATCTTCCATTTTCCTCCAGCCTGAAGGAAGAAGCCGCATGATCACTACAATGCCTGTGTCCAGCCTGGCTGACCTGACCACCGAGTCCCGCATGATAGCAACACCATGGAGCCGCATGGTCCGAGGGATTGGACTCGGTCAGCACCCCATCGAGTATGACCCCGTCATTGCGTCCCAACTCCGCGAAACTCTCGATCACCTGGCAGAAAAGGTACCAACGAATACTTTCACCACGTACTCCCGGCTTCTGACTAAACTAATCCTCGACATCGCCGATCCCAGCACCATCACTTCGCCGAAATCCATTGAGTCGGACGTGAGAGAGGTCGTAGCCGCGCTCCGGGAAGAGCCCAACCCCTACTTCAAATTGATGGCCGGCTGCATCCTCATGGACTCGGTAGCGAAGCTCGGCCTCGACCGAAGCCTCCTGGTCAATAGCAGGCTCGATCTTCCCGGCGAGATGCTTGGGATGCTCGAGGACATTCATCCGAACCAAATCAACGACGAAAACCAAGGTCACCACGGCGACTACGAAAAGCTCTCCGCCAGCGCCGCCGTATTCTTGGCCATTGGCCAACTGGGCCTGAAAGCCCGGCTCGTAACCGGCTCCAGGAACCACATCACAGAGGCCTTGGACCTTCTGAACCGTGTCCCGTCCCCCTTTTTCCGCGGCAGAGGCGGATCCATGCTGCTGTCCGTGATCTCATTGCTCGGGTACGACCAATTCATCTTCGATCAAGAGACCGACTACATGAAGCAAACTCTTGACTGCATGGACCGGGCCGACGAAATTGACCCGCCGGTTTTCCCGAACCCGATGACGCCAAGCTTCGCCAAGGTCTACCCGCTGGTAACTATGCTCAACGCGATCGCCATGTCCGGCCGCGACGAATACCTCAGCTACCGCAAAGACCGGCTGGCTGAAATCAAGAACCTTATGGGCACTATCTCACCGGTGGAACGCACCCACATGGGCCTGTACTACATTGTGGCACTGCACAACCTTGGCCAACTGTCGAACGAGCTTCCCTCTCTTGACGAGTTCGTTGAAGGCATCGTCGGCCAGTGGCACCAGATCGACCCCGGCGACGGCTTTTTTCTCAACGGCATCGCCTACCCATACATGATCCAGACCGCGATGATCACGGGGCGCATGGACCTCATAACAGACGAAACTATCGGACGGCTCGTCAACTCGTTCCCGGACCTTGATCGGACCGATTTCGATCGAACCAACCGGCCTTACCCGGTGAGTTACGTCCTCAGCATCCTCGGAGAGATCGGCGCTCAAGACAGGCTTTTCACGCCCAGTAGCCACTACCAAAACAGTTCCCCAATGGCTTGGGTGATCGACCATATGTCACCGAACGGGCACGAGGAAGGGCCACGACTGAACATGCTCAACCACGCCCTGCTGAGTTACGCGCTCCGTCTCAGAGGCGAGGATCGCCGCAGCACTGACCTGTTCTCAAACTTCCATTTAAAATCGGTCAATCAGCAAGCGCCAGAGCATAAGGAACGACGGGGCTGCCCACCTTTCTCTTTGTAGTCGAATCTCTTTGTAGTCGAAGACCCTAAGGGAGAATACCGCCGCTGCGGCTGGCCCGAGTCTGGGTAGGGGAAGTTACTTACGCCTCCCAGACTCGGGCATCTGCATAAGAGGTCTTCCTGGCCGGGATCCATGCCTCCGACAATGAGACCTATGCTCCTACTGCGGGGGTAACCGCAGTGCTTCCCAGATCCGGGCCGCGACGGCGTCGGGATGTCCCATGCCGTCCACGTGGAGCAGGACCCCGCGATCGGCATAGCAGCCGAAGAGTTCCTCGGCCTCGTCGGCATAGACCTGCAGGCGGCGTTCGATCACTTCGGGAGTATCGTCCGCACGGCCTTGTTCGCCGGCGCGCTGAAGAAGTCGGACGACGATGTCAGACCTGCCAGCATCAAGTACCACGATGGCGGTGAGGTGGACGGAAGATGCAGCCAGCACAAGATCCAGTGCCTCCACCTGCGCGGCGGTTCGGGGGTAGCCGTCCAGGATAAAACCGTCCCGGGAATCGAGCTCCTCGAGCCGGTGGGAAACCAGCTCATCCGCGATCTCGTCCGGAAGATAGTGGCCGGAGCCCATGAGGTCCCGGATCTGGAGGCCCAGCGGCGTTTTATTGCGCACCTGCTCACGAAACAGGTCTCCCGTGGAGATCCACGGAACCCGGAGATGGCTTGCCAGCCGAGCCGCCTGGGTGCCTTTGCCCACTCCTGGAGGACCCATCATCAGAATTCGCGTCATCGCAGAGCTCCTGTGCCCGGCCGCGCAGGAGACCTGCAGGGAGCTCCTGCCGGCTGGCGCCGTTCGTTTCCTAATTGTCCCACCAGATCGGACAGCCTCTATGGGTATTTTGGCTGTGGAGGACAACAGCCTGTTGAGGCTACGATCGCAAGGCGTCCGCCCTTACCCACTTGCCCGTGAGGAAGACGTCAAAGGCAGCGACGGGAATAACAGCAGCAAGGAAGATCCATGCGGGTGCACTCGTGGAGAAAACCCAAAATCCGGTAGCCAACAAGACCGCGGCCGATACATAGTTATAGATGCGTCGCCGCGGTGTTGCGATCCGCGCTTCTGACCTTTCGTGCAGGTACTTCAGCATCATGCTCCTCCCAAAAACTTCAGCTACAGTACCTGCCACTGTAATTGGAGTACGACGACGGCACCCGTCTAGAAGCGCCGCTCGCCTCAGGTGTACATGAGTGAATCCGCCCGTCCATCGCTTTCAGTAGCGGCCAGCGGATAGGTCCATCCCTGCACTAAAGATGGGGAGTTAGGCAGCTTCAGCAGACTGCGTGCTCATACCAGTCATGGGTGTCGCCCGTCCCGGCAGCCGGCGTCGTCAGGGTGAAGCCGGCCCGAATGGCCACTGCAGCGGACAACACGTTTCCTGGTTCGACTCGTATCAGAGCCGAACGCACCGAGGCGTCGCCACGCAAGAACTCCAAAGCAAGGCTGACCGCGCGAGTGGCGAACCCGCGACCGCGCCAGCAAGGGTATAGCCCATAGGCCAAATTGGCCTGCCCGGATCGGTAGGCGTCTTGTCTTAGCTGGACGTCTATGGTTCCAACGAGGGTATCCTTTGACGCGAGCCGAATGGCGAAGGTGAAGACGGGTCCACCGTTCTCCCACATCTGCTGAACCTGCTCGACATACCGCCGAACGGATTCGGTGGTGCCAGGGCCGCCGTTCAGCCAACGCACCAACTCGGTATCCTCGCCGGCAAAGTGGTCTGCCGTATCTTCAACCCGCAGTGGGCGTAGCACAATGACCCCGTCGCTGAATACCATCTCGCCGGTTTCCGACATGCCCCCGATTCTAGATGCAGACCGAATAACGTCCCAACGGGGAACCCCTTACAAACAGAGCTTGCAAGCTCAGAAATCGGTTCACAATCTCGCCGGCCGGCGCACCGTAGAGCAGGTCGACCACTGGGGCGGCGACCATCACGGCATGCAGATCTTTGTGCCCAGCCACCGGCCGCCCGGTCCCTCAGTGGCGAACTACCCGCTAGTGACCTACGTGACCGACGGGATCGAGAGCGCGATGGCTCAGGCCAAGGCTGCGGCGGACGGCCGGGACGTGTTGGTGCACGGTGCGTACACACCGCAGCGGGCCATCGAGGCAGGTGTGCTGGACGAGCTGCAGATTGACCAGATTCCGGTGCTGTCCGGCGGTGGGCGGAGATTGTTCGAGGTACTGGCGTCACGCGTAGAGCTAGAGGTTGATGGATACACCCGAGGCCACAACATCCGCTACCGCATCCGGCGCTAAGTGGCTGGTGGGCGCGTCCACATAGTCAGCAGCAGCCACAGCGTTCGGGGGACCGGCCAGATAATTGCCAGCGCGAGCACCGGCACCAGGCTGAGTCCGACGTCGGGAAACTGCCGGACGATGACGGCCAGGTTGGTGTCGAACTTGGTGGGGGCGTAGATAAAACACAGCCAAAGGGCAAAGCCGTCGAGTACCAAAGCGCCAGCCGCGAGCGCCAGAGGCGGCAACCGCCGTCGGCCTCCAATGGGTACCCGGAGCAAAACCCTGAACGAGAGCCACAGGCTCAGGAGCTCCAGGAGCAGCAGCCCCAGGGAAACCGCCCAGCTATAGCGCTGAAGCCAGTCCTCGGGCACTACCGTGGGGACTGGGTCTTGCCCGTGGAGAATGCGCAGCACATTGGTATCGATGGCCTTCAGCCGGGACGGCGCGGACGTGTCGTTGCCATTGATCACCAGGACGACGCCAAGCTCAGAGTCGGGAACCAGGGCCTGGTAGGTGTGCGAGTTACCCCATTCCCCCTGATGCTCCACGAGCAAGGGCAAAGTCTCCGGATCGGGCTGCAAAGCGGGATCAACGGACTCCACCAGCGGTCGGGTGAACCAGCCCATGGCATACTCCTTGGACTCGTCGATCTGCACCCGCGGCTCAAGCAACGTCTCCACACTGGCTGCTTGGAGGATGCGCCGATCACCGTAGCGGCCCTCGTCCAACAGGGCGATCAGCTCGTGGCTCTTGTCCTCGGCGGAGGCGAACATGGTGGTCGAGGGCATTCCGGTGGTGCCTGCGGGCACTTCGGTCCGCAGCCAGAATGAGCCGAGCCACAGAGAATGCCCGGCAGCCATGTTGTCCTTGAGCGCAGCAGCCCGAGATGTGTGGCCATGCGCCATCTCCAGGGGGTCGAAGACATGCTGCTCCATGTACTCCCCGAACGGCTGGCCGGAGACAGTCTGCACCAGCAAACCCAGGATGTTGAAGTTGGCATTGGCGTAGCCGAACGCCTCACCCGGGACACCCACGAGCGCGGCACCTGACAACGCGCGCACACCCACTTCAAGGGCCTCAGGGCCCTGCGCGGTGGAAGCCTCGAACGCGGTGTCCTTGGAAGCCATGCCGCTTGCCTGATGCAGTAGATGCCGCACCGTGATCTCAGAGGCGCGGCTGTCCTTCAACCTGAACCATGGCAGGTACGTCTGCACCGGCTCATCCAGCTCCAGCCGGCCTGCCTCAACCTGCTGCATCACGGCAATCGCGGTGAGGGACTTGGTGGTTGAAGCCAGCATCACGGGAGTCTGCGGTGTCATGGGCCGTCCGGAGTCGGCGTTGCCAAATGCTGCCGAATGCACCTGCACCCCGTGTTGGACGACGACGACGGCGGCTCCCGGAATACCAATATCGTCGATCTGCTCCTGCAGGTACCGGTCCAATGCTTCGTAGCCCTGCTCGGTGGCAGTCGGTCCTGCCGGTACTCCCGCAGCGACGGCTGCCCCGCTCACGCAGGCGAAGAGAACCGTAGCCACGAGGCATGACAAAAGACGTCGCGATGACCAGGAAATAGCTCGCATGCCCCACCCGCACTTCTGCCGACCGTCCCCTCACGGTAGGACGTGAGCAGCGGGAAAACAACGTACCGCGTGCCAAGAAGAGGGGAGTACGACGGCGGCGCTCGCCGCCCACCCGCGGCCTCCTAAGATTCTGGCTCCAGAGGTGTAAAAGGGCTGTTCCGCAGTGGGCCGGTGCCGTTAGTGTGATCACGGGCGGTGTCGCTGAAGGATCGCCCGGTTGGGTGATCAGGTGCCGGTGACGGAGCTGATCCTAACGATTCGATTCTCGGGAGGAAGCATGACCAGTCCAGAGCAGGATCCGAGCCAGGAAGGCCCTGCGGACGGTGGCGCGTCCGGCGTCCCAGGTATGCACGACGGCGGAGCCGACGGTGGTGCCGACGGTGGTGCCGACGGTGGTGCCGACAGCGGAGCCGATGGTGGTGCCGATAGCGGAGCCGATGGTGGTGCCGATAGCGGAGCCGAAGGAGGCGCAGACAGCGGAGCCGATGGCGGTGCTGACGGAGGAGCTGACAGCGGTGCCGACGGGGGAGCCGATGGAGGAGCCGCAGGACAGGGCATCTGAATTTTGAGCACCACCCGCACTGACTTCCAGGACCCCGCTGCCGTAAAGGGCGGCGGGGTCCTGGAGACACGTCTGATCAACATTGGCCGTGAGAGGTTCGCCGCTGACATCTGGGGGCGAACGGCGCTGCTTACACGTTCCGCCGGCGACTTCTCCGATCTGTTCTCGGCAGACGCCGTCGACGAACTGATCTCGCGCCGTGGACTTCGCACCCCTTTTCTCCGAGTCGCAAAGGGTGGCACAACATTTCCCGACGCGTCATTCACGTCTCCCGCCGGCGTCGGCGCCACCATCGGTGACCAGCTCGATGACACGGCACTTTGGCGCAAATTCGCCGACGGCGCCACGCTCGTCCTGCAGGCTCTGCACCGCACCTGGGAGCCGGTCTCGGACCTCAGCAGCAGGCTGAGCACCGAGCTCGGGCATCCGGTGCAGGCCAATGCCTACATCACGCCCCCTCAGAACCGGGGCTTCGATGATCACTATGACGTCCACGACGTCTTCGTCCTGCAGATCGAGGGCACCAAGCGCTGGATCATCCACGAGCCTGTGCACCCGGACCCGCTGCGCGACCAACCCTGGACAGACCGCCGCTCCGACGTGGCCGAGGCCGCGAAAGGCGGGGCCTACATTGATACTGTGCTCGAGCCCGGGGATGCGCTTTACCTGCCGCGTGGCTGGCTGCATGCCGCCCAGGCGCAGGGCGAGGTCTCCATCCACCTCACGCTCGGCATCCACAGCTGGACCCGCTACGCGTTGGCCGAACAGCTCGCCCAGGCCGCGCTCGCCGCGCTGGGCGACGATCCCGAGATGCGCCGTACGTTGCCACTGGGCGTCGACCAGCCAGACGGGGAGATCGACGTCGTCCGCGAGCGCCTCGCCGCTGCCCTCGCTCAGGCTGATTCCACTTCTTTGTTCCATCGCACCCGGCGGGGACAGGGACGCCCCGCACCTCTGGGACCACTGGCCCAGCTCGCCGCCGTCAGCGGGCTGGGCCCCGCGTCCCGGGTGCGCTTCCGGGATGCGCTGGAAGCCCGGCTGGAGGGCGCCCGCTTGACCACGCGCGTCGGTTGGCTCGACTTCCCGGAGGCCGATCTCCCGTCTGTGAGGCGCCTCCTCGACGGGGAGGTTTACACCGCTGGTGATCTCGGCGTCGAACTCGTTGAAAGACTGTTGCGCGCGGGGGTCCTCGTTCCCCTTGAACAGTGATTTGAACAGTGATTTGACCAGCGATGTGAACGGTGACGTTGCCGCCACGGCCGAAGTGGCCGCCACGGAGCGCTTCTTCTGCTCTGAAGCCGCCCGGTTGCGCGGCGATCCCATTGCCGGCACGGCGTCGCACGGCGTCGTCTGGGTCCTCATCGAGCACCGGGGCGGGTGGCCGCTGGATGGCTTCGAGGGGCTTGATCTCGAGCCTGAAACCAAAGCGCTCGTGTTGGCCGCCGCGAAGGCTGCGCGGGCGCGCGTGCTGCTGGTGAGGCGGACCGGCCCCCGCCGCCGTGAGGGCCAGAGCCATTGGGCCGTACTGCGCCATGAGAGCTCAGGCGCCTACCGTCAGCTATGGGGAACGTGGAGCAAGGATGAAGATCTGGCCGGGATTGCCACAGCCCTCAGCGCCCCCGGAGAGCTCGGCCATCCGCCCGTCATCCTGGTCTGCACTCACAGTCAGCGTGACCAATGCTGTGCCGTGTGGGGGAGGCCCGTGGGACGTGCCCTGAGTGAGCGCTGGCCGGAACTGGTGTGGGAATGCTCGCACATTGGGGGTGACAGGTTCGCAGGCAACGTTGTTGTCGCTCCCGACGGCGTCTACTACGGCCGTCTGGATGCCGAGTCATCTGTCACCACGATCGAAGAGCACCTGGCCGGCCGTATCCACGGGGAGTATCTGCGTGGCTACACGGATCTCGTCCCGGCGCAGCAGGCCGCAGTTGCGGCTATCTTAAGACGTTTCGGCCCGGTCCGCCGGCATGACTATGTGGTCGCGGGGACCGTCCGCGACGGCGATCATTGGCGGATCCGCGTTACCGGCCGCCCGCCTCATCCGGCGAGTGTCGACGTCGAACTGGAGGCCCGCCGCGCCGCGCCGCACCAGTTGACCTGCCGGGGAACGGCCGCGAGCTCGGCCCTGGTCTATGAGGTCACCTCAATCAGCGCCGTCTGAGGGACGCGTCAGAAACGGCTGTTTTTGGACCCATTTGGTTCAGCGCGTGGATCCGGCGACCTTCTGTAGGTCAATTGGATTCCACGATCGTTTCTGACCACTGGGTGGATGTACGTTTGAGGAAAAGCTACCGGGCAGCCCGCACCGTTTCGGCCCAAAGTGACTCGTTGTCCCTCACGAACTGGGTCACGGTGTTCCAGTGGTCCCCATGGCCGGTCGTGTACATCGTCCCCCACGGTTCGGATCCCGTGACATGGGAATTCTTGAGCAGTTCATACATTGCAGTTGTCCGTTGCCACATGGTGACCGGGAGCGCTGCCCGGAGCTCGTCGTCGGCACCGTAGCCGTCAATAAAGGCCGCCAGGGCCCGCGCCGCCTCAAGTGGATCCGCCGATGCATCGTTCAGTGTGAATGCCTGCGCGGCGTACGCGAGGTCCCATAGACGCGTGCTCGGTGCGGCCCCGTCCCAGTCGATGAAGACCCATCGCTCTCCGATGAGGAGATTCCACGGGGCCAGGTCGTTGTGGCAGATCAGCTCGGCTCCGGGGGCCGGAATCGGTGTGGTCCAGGTTGAGTCGGAGCCTGGCACGTAGGCTGCACTGGCGTCGTGAATAGCGCGCACCAGGCGGCCTACTCTGGACAGCGCGGGGAGCGACAGCGGGGGCGAGTCCATGGCAAGGCAACCGGGGACAAACTCTGTCACTTGTCGCCCCTGGGCATCCTTCCCATAGACGGCAGGCACATCAACGCCAGCGTCGCTCATGGCTCTCATGTATGCGAGCACACTCGGTGTAGCGGCCGTCCATGGTTTGCGTACTGTCGATCCGACGCGCACCACACCATCGGTGGCGTTGCCGCCAGCCAGGAGAACCTCTTCCATCCTGCAAGCCTAGCCCTGACGCCCCGGCGGCACTCCGTAGAGGGGTCGATCACCGCACTTTTGGTGCCCGTTAGCCGAACGCTCACCTGGGAATCGGAGGTGTCCGGCGTGCTTTCAGGCGCGGTCGTAAGTGAGGACCCGCAAGCCTGAGTCGAGCAGGGTCTCGTCGACAGGCCGGAACATGTGGGGCTGGAACGGACCGTCGAAGAGCGGGATGCCAGATCCGATGATTGACCGGTTCTGCTTGAGCACGAGCCGGTCGATTTCTGGCAGCAGCGAGTGGGCGAGCGTGCCGCCACCCACCAGCCACAGGTCCTTGCCCTCTTCGGCCTTGAGCGCGCGCACCCGTTCCAGGGCGCCGGAGCGGACGATCTCGACGGCGGGATCGCGGCTTTCCAGCGTGGTCGAGAATACGAGATGGCGAAGGTGGGGGTACGCGTCGGTCAAGCCGGCGGCGAGGCCGATCTCGTAGGACGCCCGTCCTTCAAGGACTGTGTCGAACGTCCGACCTGGATTGCCGATGCCCAGGGCGGCCCGCGCCGGGCCGGGAAGAGTCTCGGGGTAGTGCTCGACGATGTACTGGAGAACATCGGGCGTCAGTGGGAAGTAGTCCGCTCCGCTTGGGTCAGCACCGTCCGGGCCCGCGATGTAGCCGTCGAGGGTCGTGGCCACGTAGTACACGAGCTTCCGCATAAAGATGATCCTTCCTGAGGTGCCGGGCGGGTGCCCTGGGTGTCGATTGAGTCTAGTGCTGGCAAGAAGAAGCTGCTGTGGATGATCTTCATTCATGCCCGCAAGCCGGTCGATCAGCGTGCCGCGGAAAGCCGCTGATGCGATCCCCTCCCCGCCCAGTTTGTTGCACCTCAAACGGGGGGCACCCACGCATTGCACGTGCAGGCCCGGTTAGGCTGGACTCGACCGCAATCTGGACTCGGAGGATGGGCACATGGCTGATGAACTGGCACCTGCCACCCCGTTTGACCGCGTGGCCCTGATCTTCAATCCGGCCAAAGCCGGAATGGCTACGCGGATTGATGACTTGCAGCGTGACCTCGCCGCTGATCTGCCGGATCTGCGGATTGACCTGATGCCGACGGAGTATGCGGGGCACGCGCGTGATCTTGCACGGTCCGTGGCGGCGGGAGGAGCCCCGCTCATAGTCTCGGTCAGCGGCGACGGCGGGTACAACGAGGTGGTCAACGGGGTGATGGACGTTCCTGCCAGCAGGGCGGTGTGCACTGTGCTTCCTGCCGGCAACGCCAACGATCATCACAGGAGCATGACGGCGAGAACGTTGACGGATGGCATCCGCGAAGGCCGGGTCTATCGCATCGATTTACTGCGTATAACGTTCGGCGGAGCCCATCGCGGGGAGGTTCTATACGCCCACTCCTATTTAGGGTTCGGGCTTACTCCGTTGATGGCCATCGGAATCGAAAAAGGCGGAAAAGGGAAAATCCTCGAACTCCTCTCCGTCGCCCGGACCCTCGGTCATCTGAAGCCGTTTGAGCTCGTCAGGGCCGACGGCGCCACCGGCCGGTTCGACAGCCTGATCCTGGCTAACATCTCTCGGATGGCGAAGTACGGGACCGTCAGCGAGTCCAGCCACCCCGACGACGGCCAGTTCGAGGTGGTGACGTTGCCGCACTCCGGGCGCTGGAAGATGGCGCTGATGACCTTGCGGGCTGTCACTTTGGGGCTGGGGAATCAACCCAGCGTCAGCAGCTATGCCTTCACGACGCGGGACGCTGTTCCTTGCCAGATTGACGGCGAAGTGGTCCACGTACCCGCAGGCACCCATGTTCTGGTGGAAAGCGCCAAGGGCACCCTGGCCACTATCTGAGATTTTCCCAGAGGTGCGTCCGAGGTACTCAGGCTGCCCTAAGGCTGCAGGCGTAGGGTGGGACTCGGACGAAAGGAGCACTTCATGAAGAAAATCCTCATGGTACTGACCAGCGTTTCCGAGATTGGCGACACCGGAGAGAAGACCGGCTACAACGTAGCCGAGGCTGCACATCCTTGGAAGGTGTTCAAGGATTCCGGGCATTTCGTCGACTTTGCCTCCATCCAGGGCGGCCAGCCCCCGCGCGACGAGGTGGACTCGGGGGATCCGATCCAGGTCGCCTTTACGGAGGATGAGACTACGCGCGCCGGGCTCTATAACACTGCCCGCGCCGACGTCGTTGACCCCGAGCAGTACGACGCCGTCTTCCTCGTGGGAGGCCACGGCACTATGTGGGACTTCCCGGACAGCGAAGGCCTGCAAAATCTGGTGGCCAGCGTGTACAACGCCGGCGGTGTGGTGGGCGCGGTCTGCCATGGACCGGCCGGCCTGCTGAACGTGGAATTGGCCAACGGGCTTCGCCTCGTAGAAGGCAGGAAGGTGTCCGCCTTCACCAACGACGAAGAGGTTGCCGCAGGGAAGGACAAGGTCATCCCGTTCTTTTTGGCAGACCGGCTTGAGGAACAGGGCGCCACCCACGTCTCCGCTGACGTCTTCGAGGAGAAGGTGGTGGTTGACGAGCGCCTGGTGACTGGCCAGAACCCCGCCTCAGCCGCGGGCGTGGCCAAAGAGATGGAGAAGCTTCTGGCAGAGGTTATTCACCAGGAGAAAGCCGAAGAGCAGCACGAGGCGGAGGTTCTGCGTGCCGGGAAGGACGCCGAGAAGAGCGCCAAGAAGAAGGCTGCAGCAGAAGCCGAGCACTAATAACTGCAGCGCACTGACACCTGCAGCGCACTGAAACCGAAAGCGCTCTGAAACTGATGGCGCACTGAAACTGATGGCCACCCCGGCACTATGGGGTGGCCATCAGTTGTTGCGGGGCGTCATTGTTTCCCCCGGCGAATACGGGCTAAAAGCTACGGGCTAAGAGTCGGGATCCGCGTTCTCTTTCGTTGGCCTGTAGCCGGCAAGTTCGGCGCGGATGTCGCCCTCCTCGTGCCCGCCCTTCTTTTTGCCGAACGGCAGCACTTTGAGCAGCGGATGCACGATAGCCATGATGACCAGACCCCAGGCGAGCCCGATGACGGCCGAGCACAAGGTGTTTACGAGCCAGGCCAGGAAACCGCCAACCACGGCAATTTCTTCGAAAGGGTGCTCGAGGACATGGACTATGTCATACGGGCCGTGCCAGCCCAGATCGTATGCTCCCTGCAGCATGATGTGGCCGCCAACCCAAAGCATGGCGATGGTCCCGACGAAGGTTATGGCGGTCAGCACGGCGGGCATTCCCTTGACCAGCAGCTCGCCGGCGCGCTTGGAACCGGCGGAATCCTTTGCGGCCAGGTGCATCCCGATGTCGTCCATCTTGACGATGAGCGCGACGGCGCCGTAAACGGCCACCGTGATCACGATGGCAACAACCACCAGGATGACAGCACGGGACCAGATGGAATCACTCGCCACCTCGTTCATGGAGATGACCATGATCTCGCAGGACAGAATGAAGTCGGTGGTGATGGCGCCCTTGACTACCTTCGCCTCGGCCTCGGGGCCGCGTTCAACCGCCGGCGCATCTTCCTCCGCGGTGTGATGGCCGCGGAGCTTGTGCCAAACCTTCTCGGCACCCTCGTAGCAAAGGTACGTGCCGCCCAGCATGAGGATGAACGGGATGGCCCAGGGGATGAAGGCGCTGACGAGCAGCAGGGCCGGCAGGATGATCAGCAGTTTGTTCCGGAGTGAACCCCAGAAGATCCGCTTGATCATGGGCAGTTCGCGGGACGGGTCCGCCCCGGACACGTACTGCGGGGTGACGGCGGCGTCATCGATTACGACGCCGGCGGCCTTAACCCCGGCCTTGGCCGCTCCGGCAGCGACGTCGTCCACCGACGCAGCCGCTATGCGGGCAATGGCTGCGATGTCGTCCAGCAGGGCGACGAGACCGCCGCTCACAGGTCGTCCCCGTATGGCTTGGGGGCGGACGGCTGAGTGTGGTTGCCTCGGTCGAGGCGTGTAATCGGCATATTTGGAGTATATCGAGGGCGGGCAGGCCGGGGCGCGTGGCGGCCACACCACCCCGTATCCTGACAAGGTACGTTCAAGGGCTCCTACTGCCATCGACCAAGCTCCGTTAGCTACCGGATGAGGGCCGAAGCCTTGAACGTCGTCGAATCGCCGCTGCAACCGTCAGTCGCCGATCCAGCCCCGGACTTTTGGAATGGACCTTTATCTCTACTGACCCGCCAGCTTCCTGGGGAATCCCGACGCCGGACCCCAAGCCCGTCCGCACAGCTGAGGTGGATGAGCCCGCCGTCGTGACCTGGGTCGAGGCTGGTGCCAGCATGACCGCGCGATGGCGTTCGGCCAACGGCAGACCGGCGCCGACGCGCGTCGAAGTGGTCTCCGACTCGCTCACGGCCGGTGACGCATACCGGATGGCGTCACAGGGAATCGCCATGCTTTGGCACGGTGACTTCCACAACGCGCGGCAGATCCTCAACGCCCTGGACCGGCGGACGGGCGCCGGAAAGAAGATCGCAGGAACTCCGGCCGAGAAGTTCTATAAGCATCGGCAGTCCCGCTCGCATCGCGCGCGCATTCTCGGCCTGCTGCTGGTCCCCCTTGATCCGGGCCCGGTGGTGCCGCTGCGTCGCGCACCGGATATCCGGGAGGCTGCCGCGGAGGCGTACGGTGAAATCGACGAATCTTCCGTGGTGTCCCTGCATGAGCTTGTGGGGGCAATCGGAGCACACGAATGGCGTCGGAACGGGGTCTACGTGGATGCCCTGCAGGGCCGCATCCACCCGCACTATGGCACGTTCTTCCCCACCCGGAGCGAGTATGTGGATCTCGTGGCCGCCGCTCCGCTGCCCTCTGACATGCTGGCGTTCGACGTCGGAACCGGCACCGGGGTGCTCGCTGCCGTCCTGGCGCGCCGTGGTGTCAGCCGCGTGGTGGCGACGGACAACGAACCCCGGGCCATCGCCTGCGCCGCTGAGAATTTCCGGAACCTCGGTGTCCAGGACCGTGCCGAGGCCGTCCTGACTGACATGTTCCCACCAGGACGGGCACCGCTCATCGTGTGCAACCCGCCCTGGATTCCCGCCACGCCGCATTCCTCCCTGGACAACGCCGTCTACGACCCCGGGAGCAGGATGCTGTTCCGCTTCCTGAATGAACTCCGCGACCATCTGGAGCCCGGCGGCGAGGGCTGGCTTGTCCTCTCCGATCTGGCTGAGCGCCTTGGCCTGCGGTCACGTGAGGAATTGCTGACCGCCATCGAGGCGGGCGGGCTAAAGGTGGTGGAACGGCTGGACACCACGCCAACGCATCCGAAGGCATCGGACCGCGATGATCCCTTGTTCGAGGCGCGCACGGCCGAGGTCACGTCCTTGTGGAGGCTTGTTCCCCAATAGTCACAAGCTTCAGCCGTCGTGAATTACGGGCGGCCAGTTCCCGGCGCCGGGTCCGTCGAACAGCGCGCTGGTGCTGCTCTGAGGTACGACGACGTGGACGGCGTTGCGCTGGATGGTGAAGTCCGCGGGCGTGGAGGTGGCGATTTCGCCGTCGAGGTTCACTGGCAGCGGCTGCTCGGTGACCACCCGTACGCGTCGGGTGGTCAGGTGATGCACCCGGTCGTGTTTGATGAAGCTACCGTCCTTGAGTAGCCGCGCGATACTCACGTGCTCACGGAGCGGCCCCGCCAGGATGGCGTAGAGGTCCAGGGTGTGATCGTCGATTCCGGCCGTGGGGGAGACCGTGTTGCCGCCGCCGTAGTGCCGGCCGTTGCCGACGGCCACTTGAAGCAGGCTTTCGAGCTCCATCGGCTGATGGTCGCCGTCCGGGAACTCGAGACGGGCAGGGAACGCCTTGTGCCGGGCATAAGCGCTCAGGGTGGCTATGGCGTATGCCAGCGGCCCGATGTACCGCTTGAGGCGGGGGCTGAGAGCTTCGGTAACAGCTACGGAGAGGCCTACGGACGCGACGTTGAGGAACGGATGGCCGTTGGCCCGGCCGAGGTCGATGTCCACCACCTTCCCGTCTGCGATGGTGGCGCAGGCCTCGGCAAGGTTGTCCGGTATCTCCAGTGTGCGGGCGAAATCGTTGGCGGTGCCCAGTGGAAGAACGCCGAGCATGACGTCGGTTCCGGCAATGCGGCCGGCGGCGGAGGTCACCGTCCCGTCGCCTCCACCGACCACGATCAGGTCATGCCCGTCCGCAATCACCCGATCAAGCGTCCCGGCCAGTTCTGCCCCGGACAGCACCTGGTGCACGGCGGAGATCGGGACGCCTGCCTTCCGCATGGTGTCCACCGCAAGCTCGTGGGCCGCCCCTCGGCGTGATCCGGCGTTGATCACAACGGCGGCGGAGCGGGCGTCTCTGGCAGCTTTCATACGGGACATGCTAGGCGGTTGACCTATGAATTCCCTTAGCGCGGGGTTGGTCAGTACATAGTGCCCAGCCGGAGTTCCCGCCGTCCTGCACCAGTGGTCCAGGCGGATCCGGACCGGGAGCGCCAGGGCGGCTTCGTGACGGTTGACACAAATCCGAGCAGCTGTTTACACTTGTGGAAACGATTTCATGGAAACGATTCCATGAGCCCCACGCAACCAACCACACGAAGGAGTGTCTGCGATGACCGGTGTCACCATTAAGGATGTCGCAGCGCTGGCCGGGGTCTCTTTGGCCACGGCCTCACGGGTGCTGTCCGGACACCCCGCCACGTCCAGTGCGTCCCGGGAGCGGGTCACTGCGGCTGCCGAGCAACTGGACTTCCGGCCGAATGCCCAGGCCCGGAGCCTTCGCTCGGCCAAGACCAATGTGCTGGGCCTACTGGTGTCGGACGTGCGGAACCCGTTCTTTGCCGATCTGGCGCATGCGGTGGAACAGGCAGCCCTGAAAACCGGGTACGTCATTCTCCTCGGCAACGCCAATGAACTCGAGGACCAGCAGAACCGGTTCCTGGACACCTTGATAGACCAGCGTGTTGATGGCGTGATCGTGGCACCGCAAGGTGACGCGAAGGGTTCCATCAGTTCTCTGGTGAACCGCGGAATCCCCACAGTCTTTGTGGACCGAACCATCGACGGCGTTGACGTCCCCTGTGTGACCACGGACAGCCGCCCGGGAATCAGCCAGGCGGTCAGGCACCTCGCGGAGCAAGGACACCGGCGGATCGGCTACATCGCCGGGCCGCAGTCAATTTCTACGGGTCGGGAGCGTTACCGCGCATTCGAGGATGCCCTGCTGGAGACCGGACTTGATCAGGACCCGGCCCTGACGGTTTTCGGCGACTTCCAGCTTGAAAGCGGTGCTTTAGCCACCGAGCGGCTGCTCGAGCTCAAGGATCCACCCACGGCAATTCTCGCAGCCGACAGCCCCATGGCCGTCGGTGCCGTGGCAAAACTCCATGAACGCGGCGTCCTGATCGGACGGGACGTTGCCCTGGTGGCCTTTGACAACATCAATTGGTTTGCTCTGCTCAACCCGGCACTGAGCGTCGTTGCCCACAGCGTGGAGGACATGGGCCGGATAGCGGTGGATCTGCTGCTGAAAGTCATCGACGGCGAAGAACCCGAATCGGTGTCTTTGCCCAGCGAACTCATTGTCCGCGAGTCATCCTCACACCGCCATTCCGGTCCAGTGAAAACCCAGAGGAAGAATTGAAATGACCGATCGCTCCTCCAACCGCAACGCCGCAGAGCATTCCGGCGAGCCGCTTGTCACGCTGAAGAACATCAGCAAATCCTTTGGTCCCGTCAAGGTGATCAAGGACGTCACTGTTAACGTCTACCCGGGCAAAGTTCAAGTGCTCCTGGGCGAAAACGGCGCGGGAAAGTCAACGCTGATCAAGATCATGGCCGGGGTTTACCAGCCGGACAACGGTCAGATCCTCATCAACAACCAACCCGTCACTCTTCCAAATACCCGTGCGGCCGAGGCTCATGGGATCGCCACCATCCACCAGGAACTCAATCTGGTGGGCAGCATGAGTGTCGCCGAAAACATCATGCTGGGACGCACTCCCAAGAAATTCGGGATGGTGGACCGGCGTGAATTGAGGCGTCAGGCCAGGATGGCTTTGGACCGCATCGGACTCCGCGTGGACGTGGACACCCTGGTGGGGGAGCTCGGCATCGCACAGCAGCAGCTGGTGGAAATCGCGAAAGCACTGAGCATAAACGCCCGGGTGCTGATTCTGGACGAACCCACGGCAGCGCTCACCAAACATGAAACAGAAAACCTGTTCCGTGTAGTGGACGAACTCCGCGCGGAGAGCGTCGGCATGCTCTTCATCAGCCACCACCTTGAGGAAATTGCCGAAATCGGCGACTCCGTGTGTGTTTTGCGTGACGGCGAGTTCATCGCCGAAGTACCTGGATCCACCCATGAGGACGAGCTGGTCCGGCTTATGGTGGGCCGCAGCATCGACGATCAATTCCCTCGCCGCATCGTCGAGACAGAAAACCCCCAGACTGTCCTCGCTGTCGAGGGACTGGGTTCGAAGGGCCGCTTCAGCAACATTTCCTTCGACGTCAAAGCCGGCGAAATCCTGGGCATTGCCGGCCTGGTGGGGGCCGGGCGGACTGAAGTCATTCGTGCCATCGCCGGTGTGGACAGGCACGACGCCGGGACCGTCGTCGTGCGGGGCAAGAGACTGCCCAAGGGGGACGTGGGGGCAGCCATAGCCGCCGGCATCGGGCACGTCCCGGAAGACCGGAAGGTCCAAGGACTCGTGCTGGACGCCACGGTGAACGAAAACCTGGGTTACGCCACGCTGAAGTCCAGTTCCCGTCTGGGCCTGGCCGACTTCGCCGGTCAACGCCAAAAAGCGGAAGACATTGCCAGGAAGCTGCGCATCCGCATGCATAACATCGATCAGCCAATCCGATCCCTTTCGGGCGGTAACCAGCAAAAGGCCGTCTTTGGGCGCTGGATCATGGCTGCGTCTTCGGTGCTGCTGCTCGATGAACCCACCCGCGGCGTGGACGTTGGCGCCAAGGTGGAAATTTACGAACTGATGAACAAAATAACCGCCGCCGGCGGCGCCATCGTGATGGTCTCGAGCGAGCTACCTGAAGTCCTCGGCATGAGCGACCGGATTCTTGTGATGCGCGACGGCGAAGTGGCCGGGGTGCTCTCCGCAGCCGATGCCACCCAGGATGCCGTCATGACCCTGGCGGCCCGGGACCTGGATGAAGACCAATGAGAGCCCCGAATACCGAGACGACGACGTCACAGTCCCCATTGACCCAGACAAGGAACACCAACATGTCCACTGCAACCCTGACCCGGCCATCTCAGGGCATTGATGTCAGAAAGCTCCTGGCGAACAACGGCGCCTTGGTGGGCCTGCTGGTCCTGGCTCTGGCGCTGTTCATCATCACGCCCGATTTCCTTACCGGGCCGAACCTGCTCAACATCGGCATCCAGGTCTCCACCGTGGCCATCCTGGCCTTCGGTATGACCTTCGTGATCGTGGCTGGCGGCATTGACCTTTCGGTCGGCTCTGTGGCTGCCCTGAGCGCCATGGTCTCCGGCTACATGTTTGTCTCGTCCGGCTTGCCCGGGGGCCTGGCCCTGCTGGCAGGCCTGCTGACAGGTCTGGTGGTGGGAATCGTCAACGGTGTTGCCAGCGCCTACGGAAAACTGCCCTCCTTTATCGCCACCTTGGCCATGCTCAGCGTTGCCCGCGGCCTCACACTGGTCATCTCAGACGGCCGGCCCATCAAGACGCCACCGGAAGTTTCTTTCCTGGGCGGCAACATCGGGCCCGTCCCCACGCCAATCATCGTCCTGGTGATCGCGGCAGCTGTAGCCTCCTTTATCTTGAACCGGACCGTTATAGGCCGTTCAATGTACGCCGTTGGTGGCAACGCAGAGGCGGCACGGCTCTCAGGCCTGCCGGTCAAGCAGATTACCGTCACTGTTTTTGCCTTGGCAGGGCTCTTTGCCGCCCTGGCAGGCCTCCTGCTGGCTGGCCGGCTGGACTCTGCCCAGCCCCAGGCTGCGGCGGGCTATGAACTCGACGCCATTGCCGCCGTCGTGATCGGTGGGGCATCCCTGGCGGGCGGCCTCGGCCGGATCTCCGGCACGATCGTCGGTGCGCTGGTACTGGTGGTTATCCGCAACGGCCTGAATCTTCTCAACGTGACCTCCTTCTGGCAGCAAGTGGTGATCGGCGTCGTTATTGCTTTGGCTGTGGGCATGGACGTTCTTCGTCGAAAGACGCGTTCCAGCTAACGCTCCAACAGATTTCCCAACCCCAACTTCTTTTCCAAACCCCAAACCAAAGGACAGAACAATGAAGCTCTCCCTCCAGCGTGCCCTGGCACTGACCGCCGTCGGCGGCCTCCTGCTTTCCGGAGCCACGGCTTGCAACCGCGGTACAGATTCAGCCGCAGCCAGCAATCCCAAAGTGGTTCTGGCGCTTTCCACCCTGAACAACCCCTTCTTCGTCGAGGTCCGCGACGGCGCCCTGGCCGCCGCCAAGACCGCAAACATCCAGCTGGATGTGGTGGACGCACAGAATGATTCCGCAACCCAGGCCAATCAGCTTGCGAACGCCCAGACTTCGGGCGCCAAGGCCGTGATCGTCAACCCGGTCGATTCTGATGCAGCGTCAGCCTCAGTGGCAGCCTTGACCAAGGCAAGCATTCCGGTGGTTGGCGTGGACCGCACGGTCAACAACGCCACCCTGAACTCTCTGGTGGCCAGCGACAACGTTGCCGGCGGCAAGCAGGCTGCGGAGGAACTCGCTGCAGCGCTGGGCAAGCAGGGCACTGTGATCGTACTTCAGGGCGTAGCCGGAACCTCCGCCAGCCGGGACAGGGGCGCCGGTTTCGCAGAGGGCATGAAGGCCTTCCCTGACATCAAGATTGTGGCCAAGCAGACCGCCAACTTCGATCGGGCAGCCGCATTGGATGTCACCACTAACCTGCTCCAGGCCAATCCCGGTGTCACAGGAGTCTTCGCTGAAAACGACGAGATGGCCTTGGGCGCAGTACAGGCTTTGGGCGCTAAGGCCGGCAAGGACGTCAAGGTCGTAGGATTTGACGGAACTACTGACGGGATTGCCGCCATCAAAGCCGGCACCCTGGTGGCGTCCATCGCGCAGCAGCCGGCCAAGCTGGGTCAGCTGGCTGTCGAACAGGCCGCCAAGGTCCTCAAGGGTGAGAAGATCGACGCCACGGTCCCGGTCTCAGTCGTCACCGTGAACAAGACCAACATCGGAGACTTCAGCAAGTGACAGAACAGCAAGGGCCCGGCGGAAAAGTCGCTGTAGTTGGCTCCATCAACTTGGATGAGGTAGTGCGCCTGACGCGTCACCCGTTGCCGGGGGAGACGCTGCTCGGCAGCTCCATCACACTGCTTCCAGGAGGGAAGGGAGCCAACCAGGCCCTTGCTGCGGCTCAATGCGGCGCAACTGTAAGCCTGGTGGGTGCGGTGGGCAACGATCCGAACGCCGCGCTGGCCACGGCACTTCTGAAAACCTCGGGGGTGGACCTCGGCGCCGTCAGGACTGTGGACGGACCCACGGGGGTGGCTGTCATTTGCGTCGCGGATGGCGGTGAAAACACCATCGTTGTCATCCCCGGGGCCAACTCCTCGATGAACGCCGAGGCGGTGGAGTCGGCTGCTGCCCGGATTACCGAAGCGGCCGTGGTGGTTCTGCAGGGTGAAATTCCTGCCGAGGGGATCGCTGCGGCGGCCAGCCTTGCAACCGGGCGGGTTTTGCTGAATCTCGCCCCGGTGGTCGCCGTCGACCCCGCGGTTATCCGTGGGGCGAACCCGCTGGTGGTCAACGAGCACGAGGGAGCCCTGGTGCTTGCACAGCTGGACCCGCTTGCCCCGGTGCCGGCAGATGACGAGGCCCTGGTCCTCTCTCTGCGGGCACAGGGGATCCCGTCTGTGGTCCTCACCCGGGGCGCGGACGGCGCCATCTGCGCGGACGCTGCGGGCACGTATCTGGTACCGGCCCCAAGGGTCCAGGCAGTGGATACCTCGGGCGCCGGCGATGCCTTTGTGGGCGCTTTGAGTAGGGGTCTTGCCGCTGGCGAGTCGCTTCTTGAGGCGTCCAGGTTTGCTGTCCGGGTTGGTGCTTTCGCGGTGCAAGGGCATGGAACCCAGCCGTCTTATCCCACCCTGGGCGATGTTCTGCCTGAGGTGAATCCGTGAAGCGGCACGGGATTCTCCACGCCGAGCTCAATGCTGCCCTGAGCCGGCTGGGCCATGGCGACCTCGTGCTGCTGGCCGATTGCGGCATGCCCGCCCCTCGCGGAGTCCCTGTGGTTGACCTGGCCCTGGTCCAAGGCATACCGCGGTTTGCCGAGGTTCTGGAGGCGCTGGTGGGGGACCTGGTGTTCGAAAGTGCCACGCTGGCGAAGGAAGCAACTGGCGCGGACACCGAAGGTTGGGTAGGCAGCCGCATCGGGCAGCTGAGCTACGTCAGTCATGAGGAGCTTAAAGCCATGTCGGGGTCTGCCAGGCTGTTCATCCGGACAGGGGAAGCCACACCCTATGCCAATGCGCTGTTGACCTGCGGGGTCGCTTTCTAGCCATCCTCCGGAGAACGTCTGCCACCTGAAGGGAAGGCTTGGGATCGCTTCTGCCGGCGGGCGCCGTCGTAGATTACGACGGCGGCCCGCTAGGGAACGGGACTCACGGAAGCCCTGTGCTGGATCTAGCCGGTTTGCTCACCATCTCCGGTGTCCTCCCACATGACATCCAGATTGTGGAAGATCACAGGTCCATCGCACAGTGCCGCCATTTTGGCAGCGAACTCCGATGTTTCCGGCCGGCCGGAATTCTCCATCGCGGAGTCAAAGGAATCGAAGTCACAAACCCGGCCATGACGGCTCCTCGACGGCGGTGGACACTGATGCAGCTCACGGTAGTCCTCATGGCGGGTGGTGCAAAGGGGGAGAAGGCTCCCCACGCGGCCGCCGGGCGATTGACGCTATGGTCGAGTGCATGGCGGTGTCCTTCAGTGGTGTGAATGA
The DNA here is from genome assembly GCF_056499105.1 of Arthrobacter sp. Z5-13. Lineage (NCBI taxonomy): Bacteria > Bacillati > Actinomycetota > Actinomycetes > Micrococcales > Micrococcaceae > Arthrobacter > Arthrobacter sp. Z5-13. Next base: position 3,473,869 of record NZ_CP096460.1, on the reverse strand, counting down.
ACTAACCGTGTGCGGTTCAGTGACCGGGCCACACGGTCTAGTCCCGATCCGCTGGTACCACCCAGCAGTCGAGAGTCCGGAGACAACACAGGTTCCGACGATCGTCTGGGCGCATGGCGGAGGTTTCTTTGCTGGCGGTCTTGATCAGCCTGAAGCACACGATGTTGCCTGGGCATTTGCTCAACGAGGGCTCCCGGTCGTCACGGTCGACTACCGCCTTGCCCCGCTTCCCGGGCTGCCCTGGGTCGGCAGAGGAGGAGGGCGACCCCGAGGACGGTTTCCCCTCCCGGTGGAGGACATCTTGACAGTGTTTCGAAGTGTCAGCAGCCAGTCCGCAGGAGGGGTGGTTCTTGGCGGTGCAAGCGCCGGGGCATGCCTTGCGTCAGCAGCGGCGCTCCGGGCCCTCGATATGGATTTGGCACCAAGAGGCGTCGTCCTTGCCTACGGCTTTTTCCACTCGTCGCACCCTCGGTCGCGCGAGATCCAGCTACGGGTACGTGACCACCGCCGGCTGACACACTCCCGGTGGCTCCTGAATACAGTGAACCGCAACTATGCGGGCTCCCGGGCCGCGCTGACCGATCGCTACGCGTTCCCGGGAGGCCATGACCTCGACGGGTTCCCCCCGACCCTGATGATCAATGCCGACCTCGATGCCATGCGCGCATCCGGTGATCAATTCGCCACCGAACTGCTGAGCGCGGGCGCCGACGTCGAGCAGCACACTGTACCCGGGACCTGCCACGCATTCCTGAACAGACCGCACCTGGACGCCTTCACAACAGCGATTGACCTCATGGCCTCATGGTCTGTGACCTGCTGACTCAATCATGGATTGGAGTCCTGGCTGCTTCCCACCCGTCCAGCTCATGGCCGGCAGTAGAATCCCGCCGCGCGTTTGCGGCGGCCAGGATTGCTTAGCCCGCCACCGCCGCCTTCGCCGCCTGCTGGGCCTCCATCCACTCGCTCAGCCATGGGGCCCGGACGCTCGCTGTGATCCGGCAGTCGGCCACGAAGGTTCCCTTGGCGCCGGCGCCGATCCACTTCTGAAGCGCGGAAAGGTCCGCCAGCGAGCGGATGATCGCCGACTCGGCACCGAGCGCGCGGGCGACGCCGCTGAAGTCCACCTCGGGGATCAGCATGGGCTTCTCGGTGAGGCCCTGGGAGCCGTACTGATGGATTTCGGCTCCGTAGGCGGCATCGTTGTAGATCACGACGACGGCGCTGCTCGCCACCCCGATCAGCGATTCGAGGTCGGACAGGCCCATCAGGAAACCGCCGTCGCCGGAGGCCAGCACCAGAGTGCGGCCGTCCTCGAGTGCGCGGGCTGCCCCAACGGCGCTCGCAAGGCCCAGCCCGATGGTCTGGTAGGCGGTCCCCACCATCACCAGGTCCTGGGGCCGCGGGATGCGCCAGTACATGGGTGCCCAACCGAGGAAGTGCCCTCCGTCCTGAACCACCGTGCGGCGCTCCGGCAGCACGGCATCGAGTGCCGTGGCGAGGGCGCGCGGGTCAAGCCGGCCGTCCGGAGTCTCGTCGGAACCGGGGTGATGGGCCGCTCCGTCGGCGAGACGCGTGCGGGCTTCCGCACGCCAGGCTTCTGCGCGGCTGGTGTCCGGCGAGGCCGGGCTATCCAGCAGCCGGAGGATTTGTCCCGCAGCTGTCTTCGCATCCGCGCGGACGAAGGTATCCACCCGGGGGTGCGTCGGCTGCAGGGCGGTGTCGATCTGGATGACAGTGCTGTCCGGGCCAAGGAGGTGCCCGAACCGCATGGTGAATTGGCTCAGGCTCGCCCCTGCCACCAGCACCACATCGGCCTCACCCATGAGCCCGGCAGCGGTATCCGTGCCGAAGCCGCCCGCGACGCCGAGGTATCCCTCGCCCTGGAGGAGGTTGAGCGCCAGGGCGGTTCCGGCGGTCAGTGCGCCCAGACGGTCGGCGAGCTCCCCAAGTTCCGGGCCCGCTCCGGCCAGATGGGCACCGCGGCCGGCCAGGATCAACGGCCGCTTCGCCCCGGCGAGCAGGCGCGCTACCCGCACAAGGCCGCCGTCGACGTCGTCACTCACCATCGGCGTCAGCGGCGCTGGAAGGTTCTCTTCGGCAGCCTCGAGTGCCACGAGGTCGTAGGGAATGGCAATCACGACGGCGGTGCGCTTGGTGAGCGCGTACTCCACCGCCTGCTGGGTGATGGAGCCCGCGGCTTCGCGCGTGACGGTGAAAGTGGCCGCTCCGAGGCCCGCGGCAATTGCCGCCTGGTCCACGTCCCAGGGCCGGGCGCCGCTGCTCGGGGCGTCCCCGGTAACCAGCACCACAGGGGTTTGTGCCTGGACCGCCTCTGCGAGGGCGGTGAGCGCATTGGTGTAGCCGGGACCGTAGGTGGTGGTGCCTGCAGCGAGACGTCCTGACGCCCGGTAGTAGGCATCGGCCGCGGCGATGGCGGCGCCTTCATGACGGACCGCGGAGAAGCGGAGACCCAGCTTTTCGGCGGCGTCCAGGAAGTAGACGTTTCCGTTGCCCATAACGCCGAAGACGTCACTGAGATAGCTGCTGAGAACCTGCGCCACGCGGCCGGAGACGGTAAGTGAAGTCATGCAGGAATCTTGTGCGCTGGTTCACAGAGATGCAAGAGAGTTGGTTTTGATAGGGACAATTGGCAGAAGAGCACCAGCAAGAGTGAAAATATGCCCACTTGTGGCGTGTGTCACCCGCGCTTAGTCGGAAGGCTTGGATTCCTGCTTCGAGAGCCGGCTCAGGAGGCCGTCATAGCGGGGCGGCATGAGTTCCAGGATGGAAATGGCCGTGCTGGTCCGTTCGATCCCGTCGATTTCAAGGATCTGGTTGGTGACGCGGTAGAGATCGGCAGTGCCCTGCGCCACCACCTTGGCCATGAGGTCCGCGTCGCCGGTGGTGGCGTGCACCTCGATGACCTCCGGGATGGCGGCGAGCCCGTCTTCCACCGAGCCTGTCCGGGTCTGGCTGATGGACAGTGAGAGGAAGGCCATCAGGTCATATCCCAGCCCGGCGGGATCCAGCCGGCGGCTGAAGGAGCGGAGTGCTCCGCTGCGCTCAAGTCTTGCCAGCCGGGCGTGGACGGTGTTCCGTGCGACGCCGAGTGTCCGGGAGAGTGCCAAGGCGCTGGCTTCGGGATCCTTGTCCAAGGCCAGGATGATTCTGCCATCGAGGGAATCCAGGGTGCGGAGGTTCGGGGTGGTCATATTTTCACCATTGAAAGTAGAAGTTGAGCAGAAGTCCCAATGGGTAGAGCGTATCTTGCAATGTGTGGCAGGTCACTTCCGTGGTCGATCATGTGAAAGCGAGATGCACGCATCCAGGTTTCCCCATAGTCTGGCCGGGTGGATACAAGCAGCGTGAAGTCCGGGGGACAGGTTGACAGGCAGTCGCGCATTCTCGAGGCGGCGCTGGATCTGCTGTCGCGCCACGGCATCTCTGGTGTCAATATGCGCGCCGTGGCGCGCGAAGCCGGCGTGGCACTGGGGCTTGTGAATTACTACTACGAAGACAAGTCAAGCCTGGTCCGTGCGGCCTTGCAGCGAATCGACGAGCATGACCTGAGGCTGGTGGAGCCCGACCCGGCGTCACCCCCGGACGAACAGCTCCGCAAGGCCCTCCGGCGCGTCGCGGGCCCGGAACTCCTGACCACGCGATATCTCTCCCTGCGTCTCCACCTGTGGGCTCTAGCGCAGGCCCATGAAGACTTTGCACAGATCAACGCGGCGGCGTTCGAGCGGTATCTCGATGGGCTCGCGACGCTGATAGGGAATGCCAATCCCGAGCTTTCCCGCGATGTCTGCAGAGAGCGGGCGGCCGACATTGTCGTCGTACAGAACGGCATGTGGCTGACAGCGCTCCTTGGCATAGACAAGGCATCCATCCAGAGAAGCATCGCCCGCACGGAGCAGATCGCCTTCGCCGCTTAGCGGGAAAACGGGCACGGCCCCGGGAGTCCGGAGGCCCACCTCATCCGGCGGCAGCGCCCTTGTGTCCGCTGTTGGACTCCCCATTATTGAACATTTGTTCAACAGGAGTATTGAACACTTGTTCAAGATGCACTACGCTGGCTCATATGACCCAAGCCACACCAGTCAACGACGGGCGGCGGCCCGGGAGACCTCACTAACCGCAGCGGGTGGCGGGAATTACTAGCGGACCGAGCGGTCCCCGCTTGAGGGCAGCCAAGGCTGCTACCGCATGGCTACTGCACCGGCACCGTGACGCCCCACGCTGCAGCACGGTTCCGGATATGTCCCGCATCAGGCGGACCGGGAGACCGACTACAAGACCGTCGACGAGCCCGTCGCTGTACTACTCCAGTCGCCGTACTACTCAAGGAGACACCATGACCGATACCGCATCCACCCTGTTCATCAACGGCTCGTGGGAGCCTGCCGCGTCCGGCGCGGTGCGCGAAATCCGCAACCCGGCCGACGGCGAACTGGTTGCCACGGTGTCCGAGGCCGGCCGGGAAGATGCCGAGCGCGCCATCGCTGCGGCCCGTGCGGCCTTCGACTCCGGCGTCTGGGCTTCGGTCCCGGCACCCGAGCGTGGCGCCTTCCTGCTCAAGGTCGCCGCGGAATTGCGCGAACGCCGCGAGAAATTCGCCCGCGCCGAATCGCTGGACACCGGGAAGCGCATCATCGAAAGCCGGATCGACGTAGACGACATCGCCGCCTGCTTCGAATATTTCGGAAGGCTCGCCGGGCAGCAGTCCGGTCGCGTGGTCGACGCCGGGGACCCCGCCGTCGTCAGCAGGATAGTCTACGAGCCCGTGGGTGTCTGCGGCTTGATCACCCCGTGGAACTACCCCCTGCTCCAGGCTGCGTGGAAGATCGCGCCCGCGCTGGCCGCCGGCTGCACCTTCGTCCTCAAGCCCTCCGAGCTGACCCCGTCCACCGCCATCCTGGCCATGCAGCTGCTTCAGGACCTGGGCCTGCCCGACGGCGTCGCCAACCTCGTCACCGGCCCCGGTGCAGAGGCAGGCGCACCGCTCTCGGAACACCCCGGCGTCGACCTGGTTTCTTTTACCGGCGGGCTGGAGACCGGCAAGCGCATTGCCGCGGCCGCCGCCGGCACCGTGAAGAAGGTGGCGCTGGAGCTTGGCGGCAAGAACCCCAACGTGGTGTTTGCCGACGTGGACTTCGACGCCGCCGTCGACAATGCGTTGAACGGGGCGTTTGTGCACTCCGGGCAGGTCTGCTCCGCGGGGGCGCGTCTGGTGGTCGAGGAATCGATCGCCGAGCGCTTCGTTGACGAGCTGGTCCGCCGCGCCCAGGGCATCCGCCTCGGCGGCCCGTTCGACGAGGCCGCCGAAACCGGGCCGCTGATTTCCTCGGCCCACCGGGAAAAGGTCAACGCCTACGTCCAACGCGGAGTGGAGGAGGGTGCGCGGCTGCGGTGCGGCGGCGCTGCGCCTGTTGGGGAGACGTACGACGCCGGTTTCTACTACCAGCCAACCATCCTGGACCGCGTGCGCAAGGGAATGTCCGTCGTCGTGGACGAAGCCTTCGGCCCTGTAGTGACCGTCGAGACCTTCCGCACCGAAGACGAGGCGGTGGCCACCGCTAACGACACCATCTACGGGCTGGCCGGGGCGGTCTGGACCCAGGACGCCGGAAAGGCACAGCGTGTGGCCGCCCGGCTGCGGCACGGCACAGTCTGGATCAACGACTACCATCCCTACCTCCCGCAGGCCGAGTGGGGTGGCTTCGGCCAGTCCGGCGTCGGACGCGAGCTCGGCCCCACGGGCCTGGCCGAATACCAGGAAGCCAAGCACATCTACCAGAACACCGGCCCTCAGGTGACCGGATGGTTCGCTGACCACGGCAAGGAGAACTAGATGCACATCGACAACGTCGAAAACCTCAACGACCGTGAGTTCGACTACATCGTCATCGGAGGCGGATCCGCCGGAGCTGCAGTCGCGGCCCGGTTGAGCGAAGACCGGGCCGTGTCCGTGGCGCTGGTGGAGGCCGGCCCGGACGACCGCGGCGTGCCCGAGGTACTGCAGCTTGACCGCTGGATGGAGCTGCTGGAATCCGGCTACGACTGGGACTACCCGGTGGAACCGCAGGAGAACGGCAACTCCTTTATGCGCCACGCCCGTGCCAGAATCATGGGTGGCTGCTCCAGCCACAACTCCTGTATCGCCTTCTGGGCCCCCCGTGAAGACCTGGACGAGTGGGAGTCCAAGTACGGCGCCACCGGCTGGAACGCTGAGGCGGCCTGGCCGCTGTACCAGCGGCTGGAGACCAACGAGGATGCCGGTCCGGAGGCGCCGCACCACGGCGACTCAGGCCCCGTGCACCTGATGAATGTGCCCCCGGCGGACCCCGCCGGCGTCGCGCTCCTGGATGCCTGCGAACAGGCCGGCATTCCGCGCGCGAAGTTCAACACCGGCACCACCGTTATCAACGGCGCCAACTTTTTCCAGATCAACCGCCGCGCGGACGGCACCCGTTCCTCCAGTTCGGTCTCCTACATCCACCCGATCATCGAGCGGGAGAACTTCACACTCCTGACCGGCCTGCGCGCCCGCCGACTGGTGTTCGATGCGGACAAGCGCTGCACCGGAGTCGACGTCGTGGACTCGGCGTTCGGCCGGACCCACCGGCTCTCCGCGCGCTGCGAGGTGGTCCTGTCCACCGGCGCCATCGACTCGCCCAAGCTGCTCATGCTCTCCGGCATCGGCCCGGCCGCGCACCTCGCCGGGCACGGCATCGAGGTCCTGGTCGACTCCCCAGGCGTCGGCGAGCACCTGCAGGACCACCCCGAAGGCGTTGTGCAGTTCGAGGCCAAGCAGCCGATGGTGCAGACTTCGACGCAGTGGTGGGAGATCGGCATCTTCACCCCCACCGAGGAGGGCCTGGACCGCCCGGACCTGATGATGCACTACGGCTCCGTCCCGTTCGACATGAACACCCTGCGGTACGGCTATCCGACCACGGAGAACGGCTTCAGCCTCACCCCAAACGTCACGCATGCCCGCTCCCACGGCACGGTCCGGCTGCGGAGCCGGGACTTCCGCGACAAGCCGATGGTGGATCCGCGGTACTTCACGGATCCGGAGGGCCATGACATGCGCGTTATGGTCGCCGGTATCCGCAAGGCCCGTGAAATCGCCGCCCAGCCTGCCATGGCCGAATGGGCCGGCCGCGAGCTCTCGCCCGGCATTGAGGCGCAGACCGACGAGGAACTGCAGGACTACATCCGCAAGACGCACAACACCGTCTACCACCCCGTCGGTACCGTCCGCATGGGTCCAGCGCACGATGACATGTCGCCGTTGGACCCCGAGCTGCGGGTCAAGGGAGTCACCGGCCTGCGCGTCGCCGACGCCTCCGTGATGCCTGAACACGTAACGGTCAACCCCAACATCACCGTCATGATGATCGGAGAGCGCTGCGCTGACCTTATCCGCGCCAGCCGGACCGGCGAAACAACGACGGGGGAGGCGGTACTCAGCGCGTCACTATCTTGAACATTTGTTCATTACAAGTCTTGAACACTTGTTCAACCTGAACTAGTGTCCTCATATGACCTACGCCACACCCAGCGGAGTCGCTTCGGCTCCTCTCACGGGGGAACCTGCGCAGGCACAGCCAGACTAGGCAAAAACACTTGGGGGAAGCGGCCGGGGCCCACAATTACTGCCCTGCCGTTGATTTCACCCGCGTCCAATGGCGCCACAATGAGAGGGACGATATGAGTCAGATAGCCGACGCTCCGCCCGTAACAGTTACTGGAGGCGGTGACACGACCCCCGAGGCTCGAACCCGCGTCAATTGGACCGTCTTCATCGGATCGGCCACCGGGATCCTCGCTATCGCCATCTGGGCCATCAGCGATGCAGCAGGCGCCGAGGCCCTGATCGGGTCCATGGTCACCTGGGTATCCACCAACATGGGGTGGTACTACTTCCTGATCGTTACCGCCGTGGTGGTGTTCGTCCTGGTCCTCGCCCTGACCCGGGTGGGCAAAACGAAGCTCGGCCCGGACCATTCGAAGCCGCAGTTCAGCATGTTCACCTGGGCGTCGATGCTCTTCGCAGCGGGCATCGGCATCGACCTGATGTTCTTCTCGGTCTCCGAGCCCGTGACCCAGTACCTGGCTCCCCCGCAGGGTGATGGCAGCACCATCGAGGCCGCCCGGCATGCCATGGTCCTCACCCTGTTCCATTACGGGATCACGGGCTGGGCCCTGTATGCGCTCATGGGACTGGCCCTGGGCTACTTCGCCTACCGGCACAATCTGCCCCTGAGTATCCGCAGCGCGCTGTACCCCATCTTCGGCAAGAAAATCAACGGTCCGCTCGGTGACGGTGTGGACATCGCAGCCCTCCTCGGGACCATCTTCGGCATCGCCACCTCCCTGGGCATCGGCGTCGTGCAGCTTAACTACGGGCTCAGCCTCATGTTCGGATTGCCTGAGAATGTCGCCGTGCAGATCGGCCTGATCGTCGTTGCCGTTGTCATGGCCACTGCGTCCGTGCTCTCCGGCGTCGAAAAGGGAATCCGCCGGCTCGCCGAGCTGAACGTGATCCTCGCCCTCGCCCTCATGGTGTTCATCCTCCTGACCGGCAAGACCAGCTTCCTGCTGGACGGGATCATCCAGAACACCGGCGACGTGCTCAGCCGGTTCCCGGCCATGACGCTGGACACCTTCGCCTATGACCGGCCCGGTGACTGGATGCAGGGCTGGACGCTCTTCTTCTGGGCATGGTGGATTGCCTGGGCTCCCTTCGTAGGGCTCTTCCTGGCGCGCATCTCCCGCGGCCGCACCATCCGACAGTTTGTGCTGGGCACGCTCATGGTCCCCTTCGCGTTCATCCTGTTGTTCATCACGATCTTCGGCAACAGCGCCCTCGACATCGTGATGAACGGTAATGCTGCCTTCGGGGAGACGGCGATGGCCCAGCCGGAGCGGGCGTTCTACGGCCTCCTCGAGCAGTACCCCGCGGCGCCGCTGATCATCGGCGTGGCCACCTTCACAGGGCTGCTCTTCTACGTCACCTCCGCCGATTCAGGTGCCCTCGTTATGGCCAACTTCACCAGCCACCTGAAGGACGCCGACGCCGACGGACCCAAGTGGCTGCGCGTCTTTTGGGCCCTGGTGACCGGACTCCTGACCCTCGCCATGCTGACCGTCGGCGGTGTGACAACTCTGCAGAACGCGACGATCATCATGGGTCTGCCGCTCTCGATCCTGCTGCTGTTCATCATGCTGGGCCTCTACAAGGCCCTGCGCGTGGAGAACGCGCTGGCGGACAGCTACCGCGCGAGCCTGCCGGGAATCATCTCCGGCCACAGCGCGGACGGACCGTCGTCGCGTACCTGGCGGCAGCGACTCAACCGTGCCATGACCTACCCGGGGCCGAAGCAGGCGAACCGCTTCGTGGACACCGTGGCGCTGCCCGCGTTGCAGGAGGTGCACGACGAGTTGAAGGCGCAGGATGCCAACGTGAGCCTGACGACCGGCATCATCGAGACCTGCGGCATCCGTCACGTCGACTTGCTGGTGAAGCTCTGCGACGAGCGCCCGTTCAAATATCAGATCTACCCGGTCCAGTACGACACCCCGTCCTACGCGCCCGGAAATGCCGGGCTCGAACCGAAGTACTACCGGATGGAGGTCTTCTCCCTCGAGGGGAGCCACAGCTACGACCTCGCCGGCTACAGCAAGGAACAGGTCATCACCGATGTCCTGGACCACTACGAAACCCACCTCGAATTCCTGCACCTGAACCGGGCGGTGCCTGGTACCACAGCCGTCACCAAGGACCAGGCGGCCAAGGACAACTGGGAATCCGACTTCGTGCATCAGGAGGAGACAAAGTGACACGACGGCGGGAGGTCAGCAGGGGCCGGCAGTAGCCTGTGCTGCTGTCGAGGGAATGCACTGTGCGAGGGTTCGGGGTGGGCATATTTTCACCATAAGAAGGAGAAGTTGAGCAGAAGTCCCAAAGGATAGAGCGTATCTTGCAATGTGGGGCAGGTCACTCTCATGATCGATCTTCATGACCAGTGATCAGCTCCTGACCGCACCGGATACCGCGCTTCCCACCCTCCGCGACGCCGTCGCCGGCCTCCCGCCCTACGTCCCGGGCCGGCGCAGCGCCGGCACGGACATCGCGGCCCTCGCGAGCAACGAAAGCCACTACGAGCCGCTTCCAGCGGCCGTGGCTGCGGTGGCCGCGGCGGCGGGGACGATGAACCGCTACCCGGACATGGCCGCCGTCGAACTCCGCGGACGGATTGCCGGCCACCTCGGCGTCACTGCCGACGAGATCGCGGTGGGACCCGGCAGCGTCGGCGTCCTCCAGCAGATCATCACCGGGCTGTGCGACGCCGGGGATGAGGTGATCTTCGCCTGGCGTTCCTTCGAGGCGTATCCCATACTGGTTGAACTTGCAGGTGCCCGGCCGGTCCGTATTCCGCTGGACGACGCTGAGGCTCACGACCTCGATGCCATGGCCGCGGCCGTCACTGCCCGCACCAAGGTGATCCTGCTCTGCACGCCCAACAATCCGACCGGCGTCCCGATCAGCCATGACCGGATCGAGGCCTTCCTGCAGTCCGTCCGCTCCGACATCCTCGTGGTGATCGACGAGGCCTATGTGGAGTACGCCGAGGCGGGCAGCGGCCCTGATTCCCTGGCGCTCTACCGCCAGCACCCGAACGTCTCCATCCTGCGCACCTTCTCGAAGGCCTACGGACTCGCCGGCCTGCGCGTGGGATACGCCGTGGCGGCGCCGGCCATCGCCGAGGGACTGCGCCGGACCGCCCTTCCCTTCGCCGTGAGCGCGCTGGCCCAGAAGGCGGCCATCGCATCGCTGGACGCGGGGGAGGAGATGGAAGCCCGGGTCGACGCCGTCAAGCAGGAGCGCGCACGGATGGCTCCCCAGTTGGAAGCCCAGGGCTGGAAACTGAAGGCGAGCCAGGGCAACTTCCTGTGGATCCGTGCGGATGACCGTCTCCAGTTGAGGCTGCTGGACGCGTTTGACCGCGCTGGCATCATGGTCCGGGCGTACCAGGGCGACGGCGTTCGGATCACCGTTGCCAGCCCCGCATCCAATGACCGTGTTCTCCGGCTCCTGGCAGACCACACTCTGACAAACCACTGACCTCAATCCCAATCCGTTCCACCTACAACCAGAGGAATCCCCATGGAACAACAGACAACGACGTCTGGCCGCCGCGCACTCGGCGCAGCCCTCAAACCCCGCCAGCTCACCATGATGGGGCTCGGAAGCGCCATCGGCGCGGGCCTCTTCATCGGCTCCGGAGCGGGCATTCAGGCTGCCGGCCCGGCGGTGCTGATCTCCTACCTCGTCGCGGGCACCCTCATCATCCTGGTGATGTGGGCCCTCGGCGAAATGGCCGCCGCCAATCCGGACAGCGGAGCCTTCTCCGTCTATACCGCCAAGGCCTACGGGCCGGTGGCCGGTGCCACGGTGGGGTGGCTTTGGTGGCTGCAGCTGGTGGTTGTCATCGCCGCGGAAGCGCTGGGCGCGGCAGGGCTGCTGTCCACCATCTTCCCCGGACTGCCGGTATGGCTGATGGCCTTCGTGTTTATTGTGGTGCTGACGGCAGTGAACCTCACCAGCGTGAAGAACTTCGGCGAGTTCGAGTTCTGGTTCGCTTTGCTCAAGGTGGCGGCCATCGTGGCGTTCCTGTTCGTCGGTGCTGCCCTGCTCTTCGGCTGGCTGCCGGGCGTTCAGTCGCCGGGCCTGGCCAACTTCATGGGAGACGGCTTCGCGCCCAACGGTTTTGCCGGGATTGCCACGGCGCTCTTCGTGGTGGCATTCGCATTCGGCGGCACCGAGATCGTGTCCGTGGCGGCAGCCGAGACCTCGGAGCCGGCGCGCAGTGTGAAGAAAGCAGTCCAGACCGTGCTGTGGCGCATCTTGGTGTTTTATATCGGTGCCATCTTCATTATCGCGGCGGTGGTTCCTGTTGGTTCGGCGGGGCTGAAGAGCCCGTTTGCCGCCGTGTTGGAGGCCGCGGGCATGCCCGGGGCAGCCGCAGCTATCACCCTGGTAGCCGTCGCGGCACTGCTTTCCGCACTCAACGCCAACCTCTACGGTGCCTCCCGGATGGCGTACTCCCTCGCCGAGCGGGGCGAAGCACCACGCCTGCTCGCTTCCGTGTCCAAGGCCCGGGTCCCGGTTGTTGCGGTCCTGGCCAGCGTCGCCTTCGGCGTTGTCACGGTTGTGCTGGAGCTGGCCTTCCCCGAGATGGTCCTTCCCGTCCTGCTCAATATTGTGGGCTCCACCTGCCTTCTGGTGTGGACGTCCGCGCTCCTCGCCCAGCTCGCGCTGCGCCTCCGCGCCGACCGCGACGGGGAGGAGCTTCCCCTTCAGATGGCCGGCTTCCCGTGGCTCACGGGTTTCGGTCTCCTCATCCTCGCGGCGATCTTTACCGTGGGCTTCATCGGCGAGGATTCCCGTCCCCAGCTCCTGAGCACTTTCGGACTCGTGGCGCTTCTTGCGGTGGCGAACTGGCTCAACCACCGCTCGGGCAAGGTTCCGCCCGCCGTCGAATCGCCTGAGGGTGCCAAGCAGTCGGTGCTTATCGACTGAAACAGGTGCTGTGACCCGTTTCGCGGGTTGCGCTTCCTGGAGGGCGCGTCCGGTTTGGCCGGGCGCGCCCTTTGTCGTTTTCAAAAGTTGCCGGCACCAACGACAGGAACTACTTCTTTGGTGCCTCGGTCGCGCCTGCTGCCGGTACCTCGGGATCATTCGATGTGGTCGGCAACTCGGTCCAGTATCTCAGCGGCTGCCCCGAGGTCCGCTTCGGAGAGAGTGCTGCCGGAGGTCTGCACGCTCAGCATTACACCACCCTTTACGGCAGTGATGAACACCGTGGTCTTCTTCTCTCCTGTAGGGAAGTCGACGCTTGTCTGCACCGCAACCGAACCCGGTGTTCTGGTCGGGACCGTCACGTGCTTCCCTGTTGCGTGAATCGGACCCGCGCCCGAACGCATAACAACCCTCGGGCACCTGTCAATCAGGGCGGCCTTGGCGTGGAGGGCCTGCTCCAATCCCGCAGCATCCAGTTCGGAGACAAGGCTGATGGACACTGTCCCCGCCGTCGTCGGCGTGCCGTTAGTCGCAGCAGTGATGGCAGCGTTTTCCGGGAGGTCTAGGACGCTTGTTATGGGCATGTCGGCGCAGTCTGAGGGCTCCGACTCCCACTGCGACATAGCAGCCCTGACCTTGTCGCGCGCCTTTCGTATCTGTTGGGAAGGGACCACGGTGAACTTCTCTCCGTCCCGTGGGCCAAACATGACCAGCTTTGCCAGTTCAGACTCCGAGAAGGCTTCGGACGCGACCGCAGTTGGTGTTGGCTCCGGTGTCTCCGCTGATGCGGCGCAGGCCGTGACCCCGGCGATCAGCATTCCGACAACTGCCGGGACAAGTCTTGGCTGGTTCTTCATTTGTCTCCCGGATGATCGCAACTGCTCGGCCACTACTGGAAGAACCTTAGTGGGCGTAGCCGAGGCGGAACGAAAATCGCGCACAATACGACTCGGCCGCGCTCTAACTACTGGACCGCTTCGATCGCACAAAGGCTAGACAGAACTCGTGAGATGACAAGGGCGAACTGGGCGAGCGTAGCCCTATTTTGTCCGCTGTGGGCGACAGAGTGGTGTTGCCGGTGCCAATCGAAGTATTGTCGTGGTTCGTTCCCGTGGGAGCCAGAAAGCAGCAGCAGAATCAGTCCCGCATCGCGCCAGTGCCGCCCTGCGCCAGCCCCATAAACATCGTCCGGTGCAGGATGTCCACGTGCTTCCGCGACACCTCCACCGCCTCTTCAACATTTCCGGCCCGCAGGGCTGCCACCAGGGCCACATGGTCTTGGTTGGATTTGTGCAGCTTCTCGATGGGGTAGGGGATGAAGTAGTCGTACAGCTCAGCGAGGGTCTCGTGATAAACCTCGACGGCGGTGTCCAGGCACGAAGCCGTCCCCACCAGCTGATGGAACTGCTCGTCCATCCGATGGTAATAGGACCAGTCACTCGACTGCGCCATCTCACGCGTCAGCCGCTCAAGCTCATCCAGCTGCTCAGCCGTGGCGTTGACGGCCGCGTAATGCGTCACTGCGCATTCGAACAACAGCCTGCGGTCCACCAGCCGGTTCACAGCCTGCGACTCAGCCGGGGACGCCGAGAGCTCTGCCAAAACGTCCGTAGGTGGCGAATCAGCCACGAAGGTTCCGCCCGCCCGGCCCCGGCGGCGCACCACCACGCCCTGCTCCGCCAGGCTCGCCAGCGCGCGGCGGGCGGTGATCGGGCTGACCGACAGGCCCAGGGCCACGTCCTCCTGGTCTGGCAGGCGCTCCCCGGGTTTCAGCAGTCCCAGTGAAATCGCCATGCCGATCCGCAGCCGGACGGCGTCGATGGCGCTGCGCCGTTCCAGCCCGGGCATCCTGCCGGCGCCGATGGGAGAGGGCTCGGCGGTGTCCTCCAGCTGACGGGTCATATCCGCTACTTTACGGCCCAAACCTACCCCTTCCCATAATTTGATCATTCTGATCTAATATAAGACACGTCACATCCCCAACGCGGAGATAACCCATGCAACGCGCCCTTCCCCTCATCGCTGCTCAAGCCCGGCCCCGGCTCATCGGCGAGCCCGTCTCGGTCTTTGCGGACGAGGTCAAAGCAGCCCTCCAAGCCCAACCCAATAGCAAGCTGGTGGTCTTCCCCGAGCTGCATCTCTTCGGCGACCAAGACCCGGACCTGCAGCGCACTGAAATGCTCCAGGCAAGTGCCGAACCGCTGGACGGTCCGCGGGTCAAGGAGCTGAAGCAGCTCGCGAAAGACCTCAACATCTGGCTGGTCCCCGGCAGCGTCTGCGAACGCGGACCCGAAGGACAGCTGTTCAACACCCAGCTGGTCCTGTCCCCAGAGGGGGAGCTCGCCGGCTACTACCGGAAGATCTTCCCCTGGCGCCCGTTCGAGCCCTACGACCCCGGCGACAGGTTCACCACAGTGGACCTGCCCGGCATCGGCAGGGTGGGCCTGAACATCTGCTACGACGCCTGGTACCCGGAGGTGTCCCGCCAGCTCGCCTGGATGGGTGCCGACGTGATCCTCAACGTCGTCAAAACCACCACCCCTGACCGCAAACAGGAACTGATCCTCGCCAAGGCGAACGCCATCGTGAACCAGGTGTTTATGGTCAGCGTCAACTGCGCCGGTCCCACAGGCAAGGGCCAAAGTATCATCGTGGACCCCGAGGGCAACACCCTCGCCGAAGCCCCGGACGATCAGCCGCAGCTGCTCACAGCGGAACTGGACCTGGCCGCCGTCGACCGCGTCCGAACCCACGGCACGGAGAACCTCAACCGCCCCTGGTCGCAGTTCCGCGAGGGGGAGCCCGCCGTCGAACTTTCCGTCTACCAAGGCCGGATCAACCCGGCCACCTGGACACCGCCGTCCTACAAGCCCTAAGGAAACACAGTGACAACAACACTCACCCGCACGCTGAAATTGCCCTCGCTGGTCCTGTTCGGCCTGGCGTACCTGACCCCGCTGATTGTGCTGGGGATCTTTGGCATCATCGCCGAATCCACCGGCGGCGCAGCGCCAGCCGCGTACCTTGTGGCGCTCGCGGCCATGCTGTTCACCGCGCACAGCTACGGCCGGATGGCCATCGCCTACCCAGTGGCCGGTTCCGCCTACACCTACGTCCGCCGGTCCATCGATCCCCGGGTGGGGTTCATGGTGGGCTGGGCCATCCTGCTGGACTACCTCTTCCTGCCCATGGTCATCTGGCTGATCGGCGGCTCCTACCTGACCGCGCAGTTCCCCGGAATCCCTATCGGGGTCTGGATCGTGGGCTTCATCGCTATCACCACGGCGTTGAACATCCTGGGCATCAAGGTGGCGGACAAGGCCAATTACGTCCTGATGGCCTTCCAGCTCCTGGTGATCGTGTTCTTTGTGGCCCTGTCCATCGGCAACGTGATGTCAACCTCCGGGGCAGGCGGCCTGGCCAGCACCCAGCCGTTCTTCAACGACACCTCGAGCTTCGCCACCATTTCCGCCGGCGCCGCCATTGCCGCTTACTCGTTCCTCGGTTTCGACGCCGTCACCACGCTCACCGAGGAGACCATCGAACCACGCAAGAACATGCCCAGGGCCATCATGCTCATTGCCCTGATCGGCGGCGGTATCTTCGTGGCGGTATCTTACGTGACCCAGCTGGTCCACCCCGGTGGCGTGTTCGAGGACTCAGCCTCCGCGGCCAGCTCCATCGCCCTGCAGATCGGTGGCCAGCTGTTCGGTGCGGTGTTCCTCGCCGGCCTGGTGGTGGCGCAGTTCGCCTCAGGCATCGCCGCGCAGGCCAGCGCCTCACGGTTGCTGTATGCGATGGGCCGCGACTCGGTTCTGCCCAAGGCGGTCTTCGGCCGGCTCAGCGAGAAGTTCCATACCCCGGTGGTGAACCTGGTGATCACCGGGATCGTGGGCCTGATCGCGATCTTCCTGGACGTGGCGACGTCGACGTCGTTCATCAACTTCGGTGCGTTCACCGCCTTCACGCTGGTTAACGCCTCGGTGGTGTTCCACTATGTGCGCCAGCGCCGTGCCGGGAACCAGCTGAACCCCCTTTCGTACGTGGTGGTTCCGGTGATCGGCGCCCTCATCTGCGCCTACCTGCTCTCCCAGCTGGACAGCAACGCCATTACGCTGGGAGTGTCCTGGCTGGTGCTGGGTGTCCTGGTCCTGGCCCTGATCACACGCGGCTTCAAGGCGGCACCGCCGGAAATGACGGCCACTGAGAAGGTGACGGTTGAGGCGGCCGCCTGAGTCTGGGTATTTCATGCGGGCCGCCGCCTGACTAAGGGAAGGAAAGACCGTGAGGATAGCGCTTGGGCAGCTGGAGTCGGGCTCCGACATCCAGGCCAACCTGGCCGCGATGGACCGGTTCGCCGCCCAGGCAGCGCGCGACGGCGCCGGGCTGGTCGCCTTCCCGGAATACGCCACATACGAGAAGAAGAAGGTGGACGCGACGTTCCCCGAGGTGGCCGAGCCGCTCGACGGTCCCATCTGCCAGGAGCTCGCCAGCACAGCCGGCCGCCACCGCATCGCGTTGGTGGCCGGCGTAGTGGAAACCTCGGAGGAACCCGGCAAGGCGCACAACACCCTGGTGGCATTCGGGCCCGACGGCGACAGGCTCGCTTTCTACCGGAAGATCCACCTCTTCGATGCGCAGGGCTTCGGGGAATCGACGTTCATCAAACCGGGCCCGTCCACCGCTCCGGTGGTGTTCGACCACGGGGGAATGCGGTTCGGCCTTATGACCTGCTACGACCTCAGGTTCCCGGAGCTGGCCAGGTCACTGGCCGACGCCGGCGCGCAGGTTCTGCTGGTCTGCTCGTCCTGGGTGCCGGGCACCCACAAGACGGAGCAGTGGCTGGCCTTGAACGCGGCGCGGGCCATCGAGAACAGCGTGTATTTGGCGGGGGTGTGCCAGGCACCGCCGGTCTCGGTGGGACGGAGCGTTCTGGTTGATCCAATGGGAGTGATTGAGGCTGACCTTGGACTGGAGCCCGTGGTCCGTGCAGTGGATGTCTCACCTGAGACGGTGGCCCGGGTGCGCGAGCTGTTCCCGATGTTCAGGCAACGGAGGTTATAGGCCGGACCTCAACACCTAAGTCGCTGCTTTGCAGAACGGGACGCTGCTGACGCCACAAAGCGTCGCGGAGATGGGCGCTCCTAAATACCAACAGTTCGGCCTTGGCCTGGCCAGACGCATGACGAAAATCTGGACCGGTTCACCGGCCTTTACGTCGACGCTCCTTCCGCATCCCGGAATCGTATACAGGATGTCCCATCCTTGAAGCCCTGCACTGAGGTCCACGTCTCTGCCGTTGCCGTAGCCGCTGCCCGGGCCCAGATACTCCAGCACCCCGTACTTGAGCCCGCGTTCCTCCAGAACCCTGACTCCGCCGTCGCCGGCTAAATCGCCCCACATGCCCGGGACATATCCGGGGTCCACCGTGAAGGGTGCGGGCTCCGGTGCTGTTGTGGGTGCCGATGCTGACGCAGCGGCGCGTGTTGTTTCCTGAGGTCCGGGATAGTCATATGTACAGCTGCACAGGCAAACGGCCAGGGTGAGTGAAGCAATGTACGGCGTCGACGTCCGCATGTGTCGACCTCTGATCGTGATGGTGCAATCGATTCTGTTTCAGAACCTACGCTCATCACAACAAGGAGTACATATGCGTTGGATTGGATCCTCGGGGGATAGCAATTACCGGCCCGTGCCCTCGGTTTCGTCGACCGGCCGCGGCCTCTTCCAGACTGATTCCCGCGGGCCCGGTGGGTAAGCTGCCGTCTTTCCGCCGAAGGTGACCAGCAGGGCGGCGATGACCGGGAGTGCCGCGGCGGCGGGCACAAGCAGCGGGCCGGCCACCACCAAGGCCGCCGAGCCGTAGAGGGCGCCGATGGTGATGCCCAGCTGGATGGTCAGGACCGTGAGGCCGTTGGCAGCATCCTTGTTCTCGCGCCCGGCCCGGAGGATTGCCGACTGGTTGTAGATGCCGATGGCTCCGAGCCCGGCACCCCACACCGTCATGAGCACCAGGGCAAAGGGAAGGCTGCCGCCCACAAAAGGCAAGAGGAGCATCGAGACGGCGACTGCCGCCGTCGTAATCAGGAGCGAACGGCGGGGATGGGAATCAACGGTGAGGCCGGCGATCCAGATGCCGAGCAGGCCGGAGACGCCCAGGACGGTGAGGGCGAGGCTGATGGAGTAGTCGGGCAGGCCGGCGTCGCGGATGTACGGGGCGATGTAGGTGAAGAGCGCGAAGTGGGCCAGGATCATCAGCGGCCATGCAATTGCTATGGGTTTCACCCCGGGTTGGGCGATGGCCTTTCGCAGGGAGGGCCTGGCTTCGCCGGCGGCCCGCCGGGAGGACGGCAGCAGCCAGAAGGCCAGGCCAGCGAGCAACAGGCTGAAGCCGCCGAGGAACAGGAAGGACGCGCGCCAGCCGAGGAGGCCTCCCAGGGCGGTGCCGATGGGCGCCCCGATGGCCAGACCCAGGCTGTTGCCGCTGAAGACGATCGCCAGGGCTTTGCCTACCTTGTGGGCGGGGACCACGCGTGTGACGTAGGGGGCCATGGTGGTCCAGAGCAGTCCGTGGGCCAGGCCACCCACCAGCCTGGCTCCCATCGCTGCGGTGAAGTTGGGGGCGAGGCCCACCAGGGTGTTGCTGAGCGCGAACGTCAGGACGAGAGCCACGAGCAGGGGCCGCCTCGGCACCTTGCCCAGCAGCCGCGCGGCGGGCACCACGGTGACCACGATGACGGCGGCGTAGGCGGCGGCGAGGTAGCCGGCAACCGGCTCGGACACGTTCAGGCCCGTGCTGATCTGGGGGAGCAGGCCGGAGGGGAGAAGTTCGGTGGTGATGGCGGTGAAGGCGATGGTGGCCAGGACCATCATGGCGGCCAGCGGGAAACGCTGGGACGCCGGCGCGGAAATCGCGGAGGACATGGGGGAAGGGGTTCCATTCAAGGGGGAGTGGTTGGAACCGGGCGCTGCTGGCCGAACAATTCCTCCATAAATTTTACCGGATCAATGAGGTGTTCTGCCTGTGAAGTTCAGCACTGTATGCCGCGCTGGCTGCGCGGGTCAGTGGGCGAAACCGAAGGCGACCCTTGCGCTGCGCACACCGGTCCGGAAGCCAAAGCCCAGCGGCTCTCCGCCGGGGTAGCCCGGCACATGGTCAGGGGCGGCGGGCTTGAGCCGGTCGAACTCCTCCCAGGGGTCCCGGTCCTGGTCAGTCATGCTTCCATTATCCCAAGCCCGACGGCGGCTGTCCGGTTGCGCCGTCGTCCATCCCGTAGACGGTGGCCGCGGAGCCTGCGACGGGGATCTCCCGTTATGGGCCCTCAACTTAGGTGAGGGATCCGATCCTCGCTCAGGCCGGGCATGGACCTGCACGCCATAGGACGGGCAAAATCAGGCCGGAGTGTCATTTCACCGTGAGGGTGCCTTTCATGTTGCCGTGGAAGATGCAGTGGTAGGGGTAGCTCCCGGGTTCGATGGGGGCGGTGAAAGTGGTGGTACCGACTTTGGCGATGGCGTCGAAGGCGTTGCCGGTGTCTGCGGTGATGGTGTGCGCTTCGATGTCTTCGTTGGTGACCGTGATTTCCGCTCCGGGGACCACGGTGTCCGTTCCCTGGTATTTGAAGCCCCTGATCAGGATTGTCGCCGGTGTTTCCCCCGGTGTTTCGCCCGGGCCGGAGGCTGAGGGAGCAGGTTCGGTGGTGGCGGCAGGCGCTGACGGGAACTGTTCGGTCAATGTGGGGACAGCGGTCGTTTCGGACCCGGACATGCCGGGGTTGCTGCAACCGGACACAACCAGCGCAAGTACTGCTGCCGCGAGTCCGAGTGCGCCGGCGGTCCTGATGGGTGCTTTCATGGGTGAACCTTTCATGGGTGCCACCTGGAGTGTGTTGTTGTGTGGAGAGATAGGTGTCAGGAGTGTTCAATCCAGCAGGCGAGGATGGTGGTGGAGAGCTGGTAGGCGAGGGCGTTCCTGGTGATGTTGTCCGGGCCCAGGCTGGCGGGCAGGTCGGTGGCGTCCACCTGAAGGATGAAGCTGTCTTTTTGGAAGACCGCTGATCCGTCTGCGGTTTCGTAGGCGGGGAAGCCTAGGTTCGCGAGGCCTTCGATGGGCTTGGCGTCTACTGCAAGGGCCTGCATCGCATCGAAGTAGGTCAGTGCTGTGGCCTTGTTCTTGGCTTCCTTGACCGAGATGACCAGGTCGCCTTCATCCAGGTGGTAGGTGCAGGTGAAGGTGCTGTCGGCCCAGTCATTGATGGTGTGCGGGTCCTGTTCAAGGTCCAGGATTGCGGTGAGACGGTCCATGGGTTGGTCCCCGCACACCATCCTGGCGGCTTCGCTGGGACCCTCAATCCCGGTGGCACCAGGTGAGGATGATCCGCCATGGTGTCCGCCGCCGTGGCTTCCGGTGTGCCCGGCGTCAGGTGTTGCTGCTGCCGGGGGCTGCGTCGAAACGTTGGACTGTGCGGTGACGGATCCGGCCGCTGTGGCGCAGCCGGAGAGCAGCAGCGCGGACAGGGCCAGGGAGGCCAGCAAGGGTGGGTGCTGTTTCATGGCTCTTCCATCCTGGCCGCCCACCTTTGGGGGTGGAGGGCCGTTGTCATGCTTTGAGGGTGGCGTAGATGACGTAGTTATCGTCGAATTCCCCGGTGGCGGGGTCGTAGCCGTCGCAGGTGATCAGGCGGAGTTCGGCGGCGCCGGTGTTGCCGTAGACCTCGAAGGTGGGGAACTCGTTCTTGGGGTAGAGGGCGCCGCGGTCAACGGTGAACACGGCGATGCTGCCGTCGATTCGGGAGATGGTGATTTCAGCGCCAGGGGTGAGTTTTCTCAGTTCAGCGAAGACACCCTTGTTGCCGCCCAGGGCATTGACGTGGCCCAGCAGGACTGATGGTCCGCGTTCGCCGGGGGTGGGGGAACCGTCGTACCAGCTGGCTGGTGCGCCGTTGCCGGTGTCCTGTGGGACTTTCAGGGAGCCGTTATCCTCCAGTCCCAGGTGGATTAGGTCGGTCCGGACCGAGATGGAGGGAATGTTCAGGGTGACGGGAGCCGAAGCGGCCATGACCGGGGGAAGCTGCTGTGCAACCGCGGCGGGTGCAGCGGGTGCAGCGGGTGCCGGGGCGGCCGCGGACGGGGGAGCGCTGGGAGCGGCAGGCGCAGCAGGGGATAAGACCGAGGCCGGAGGTGTCGACCCAGCATCCGCGGTTGTGGTGGCGCAGCCGGCCAGGGACAGAGCGAGCAGAGCCCCGGCCGCCGTGGCGGCCAGGGGGCCTCCACGGTGGCCGAGGTTCTTGGTTGTCACTGTATCGATCCGCTCAGCCGGTGCTTAGGCTGCTGCGTTGCGGCGCCGGACGACATACGCTCCGCCGACGAGGGCGATCAGGGCAAAGCCCGAACCGAGGGCGACGGCTCCGGTGTCAGTGCCGGTTTCGGTGGAGACACCGGTTGCTGCGCCGCCGGCGGGCATTTTCATCTGCCCGGCCGTCAAGGTTCCGCACAGTGCTGGGGAGGTGGCGGCCAGCGGAAGGGTCGGTGCTAGGTCGCTCTTTGCGGCCTGCCCTGCCGCGCTGAGGGTTGCCGGGTCAAGGCCGTGAACGACGACCACTGCGGTGCCTGCTTCCAGGGCTGCCTTGGTCTCGGCGTTCAGTTCGAAGGTGCGGTCAACGGTGTAAGCGGCTCCCTGGCCGCCGACCTTCAGGTCAAGGCCTGCTGCCGGGCTGGTGTCGCCGCTGGTAGAGAGGGTGGTGACGATGCCGCCGTAGGACGGGGCGCCTTCGGTGGTAGAGATGACCTGGTCGCCGTCCTTGTCCGCGGACGGGTCCGGGCACACGCCCTGGGCTCCGCCGTGGATGTGCTGGACGTGCGGGTACGGGGCGTCCATGAAGGTCGCGGGCATGCCCGACACGTTCAGTACCACGTGGGCCTGATTGCCAGTGACATCAACAGTGATGCTGCCCGAGCCTGCGCTGCCGTTGAGCTGGCCCAGGGTGGACTGGTAATGGTCGGAGCCGTCGTGGGCCATTGCGGGGGCGCCGGAGAGGGCAAGAGCGCCCAAAGCGAGAGTGGGGACTGCCATAAAGCGGAGTGTCTTATTCATTAGGAAAATCTCCTCATACACGGGTGTGATGTTGGTGCCCCGGAAAAGGGGACAACAGTACTTCGCACCAACTCCAGAAAAGGATGGGTACCGATGTGGCAGGGTTCACATATTTCTCCGCGCCAGTTGCGTGCGGGTGGACCGGAGGTGCCTTCCGGCGGCCACCAGAGGAAGAGTCAGGCAGCCGGAGCGCCGCGGCGCCGGCCCCGGGAAACCCGCCCTGATCCAGCCCGGCTCTTGTGTAGCAGGGCGTACCCGGTTGCCGCCAGGGCGCCTGCGGCTGCTTCGGCGAGGGCAGTGATGACCTTGGCCGTGTACCAGACGGGCTCATACATTGACGGCAGCGGGCCGATAGCAGGGACCTGGACATACCGGTAAAGGAGGACCGCGGCCAAGGACGACAACGCCACCACGGCGGCGGCAGCGAAAGCCATGCGGGATCCCTTGATTAGCACGAGTACCGCTGCCAGGGCGGCGGCGCCGGCCTGGACCAAAAACGTGGTGCCCTGGCCGAAGCCGCCCGGGGCCGCCTGCTGATAGCCCGGTGCAAGCTGAACATGGATGACGGCACTGACCACCAGGGATGCCGCGACGCCGACGCGCAATATCCACAGAATCAGGTCGCGCTGGCTCAGGTCCGGGCGGTTCATTTCACGACCAGCGTCCCGGTCATCTGCGGATGGAAGGTGCAGATAATGTCGTACTCACCCGGGGTACCCGGCGCCGGGAAAGTCACCGTCCCACCACCCGGGACCTCAATATCGAACCCGCCGTCATCCTTGACCGTGAGCGTATGCGGGGCGCTGTCCCCGTTCGTCACCGTCACCATCGCTCCTGGCTTCACCGACGCCGGCACCTCATACTTGAAATCCTTAATCGTGATGGCCGCTGCGCCGGCCTGGGCCGAGCCACCAACTGACGGGGCGCCGGAACTGGCCGCAGGCGGGACGGACGAGTCCCCAGTCTGGGCTGCACACCCCGTGATGCCTGCCAGGGAAACGGCCGCGGCGACGGCCCACATACGGGTAATGGTTTTCATGACAATCCCCTTCACCGGGGTTCTCCTCCACACACCGGACGGCGCGCCCATCAGGAAACTACCCCACGCAGCCTATTCGTCACCCGGGCCCGCACGGACTGCCGCATGCGCCAGAAGCCTCCCCGACAGGCCGGCGCGGCCAACGAGAGGGGTAGACGCCTCCACCCATCCCCAATGTGTTGTGGCGCGAATCACATAAGACCGCCGAATCCTCGGTGGCCCCGTGATAGGGAGCGAAAACATGAAAAGAAAATCCAGCCTGGTTCTTGGCGGAGCGGCAGCAGTGGTCATCACCGCGGTGTCGATGGGTGCAGGCCCCGTCCTGGCCAACAACGGCAATGCGTCAGATAAGTCGGTGACGCTCACAGCTATGCTTCATGAGTTGAACGGTTCCGGTGCTTCCGGAACCGCCACCGCCGTGGTGAAAAACCAGAAGATCGAACACATCGAGGTCCATGCTGAAGGCCTGACCCCGGACGCGCCCCACGCCCAGCACATCCACTACGGCAACCAGGCCCTGAACGAGTGCCCGACCCTGGCTCTGGACGAAAACTGGGACGGGCGCATCAACACCGTTGAAGGGATACCCGCCTACGGGCCTGTCGTCGTGTCGCTGAACACGACCGGGGACACCACCCCCGACAGTTTCTTGGACGTCACCCGGTTCCCTGTCGCCCATGACGGGATCTTCAACTACAGCCGGGACAACATCGAATTCACCGACGTCGCCGGAACCGGCTACCCCGGTCCAGACGGACTCGGCACCGCCAAGGAAATCGCCGATTCCATCCGGGCCGGCGAAGCCGTCCTGGTCATCCACGGCCTGGACTACGACGGCAATGGCACCTACAACTTCAGTGACCCCGAAGGTGGAAGCGAACTAAACCCGGCTCTGCCCGCTGAAGCAACAGATCCGGCCGCCTGCGGCGTCCTGCGCTAACGCCCTGAACGGACTGGCCGCTGCTGGGGCGGCCAGACCCGTCGACTGTCGGTTAGCTTTTTTCGACTCGATGGGCGCGTCCTATGCAGAACCGCTATGCAGTCCGCCGGGCGGCAAGCGGAGTGATTCCGATCCCCCGGAAACTTTCAGAAAACAGGACGACGGCGATCAGGACGCCCACCAGCGTTGCGCTTGTTCCTGCTACGAAAAAGAGCGGTACCAGCGTGGCAACGCAGGCACCGGCAATGTACAGGTACACGCCGCGCCAAGGTTTCCCTGTTTTCTTACCTGGCCGGTTGCGGGCGAGGTCTCCGGGTTTGCCGTGAGGCCTCCTCCGTGCTTCTTTTCGTCGGCGTTCCACCATTCCATGGCAACTCCGCCAGAGTGGACCGTTGAGTATGGCGATGTAGACACCCGCAATAACGGCAGCGAAAATGCCCAGAACCAACCAGTCCCCGGCGGCAGCCCAGCTAAAACCCGAGGCGTTGCAGAGCCATACGGACCACCAAGGTCCGGGTTCATCCTCGCTGGTGCTGCATTGCAGTAGAGTCCCCGCCCAGTCAAACGACTTAAGTTTGAACAGCAATGCGGGAGCCATTCCTATCCCTGCACCGATTGACAGGGCACGTGCGGCGGTAAGGCTTTTGACCAGGACACGGTGCGGTTTCAGCCTGCGGTCACCCTGGTCGCCGATAGGCACAGCGTGTTCGGGCGGCCGCGGCCTACCATCATGCACCGCCTTGGCCGGGAGGATTAGCCGGGCAATGGGGTCGATGACTTCGATGCGGTTTCGGGAGTAGACAATGTGATCGTAAATGACTGCAGCGCGGTTGTAGACAGGATGCTCTTCAGGGCCGGGACCCGCTTCTTCCGGATTGTCCCGATCGAAAACCTTCTTGAACACGGGGGTGGTCCCGTTGAGATCGGTACTGATCGGTCCGGCCGGAACGAAGTCGAACTTTCCCCACATGTTGATCCAGCGGATATTTGTATTCTTCATCCAGTCGTCTACCGGATCTGTCCCGGACCCGCCCCATCGGGCGTAGCCGAGCAGGCTGAGCCCGCTGCCGACGGTCACAAAGTTTGTGACCGTCGCAATCCTGCCGTTCTTGCCGTGCTGGAAAAGAACCTGCCCCGCCACCGCGGCCCCCTGGCTGTGGGCCACCAGTGTGACGGGAATATTCTGGTTCCCCCACGGCGCCAGGGTCTGGCGGATCCGCTGCCGCATGGCCGCGGCCTGAAGTGGACGGCGCTTCCAGACCTGCGGGTCGCCCAGAAAATCCGCGAAGAGTGCCACGAAAGCGCCGACAAAACGTCCGATTCCTGGAACATTCGCAAGCAATATCAGTACGCCGAGAAGGACGAGTGCCGGAACGAGAAGAATAAAACCGACCACGGCCGCCACTGTGCACAGGACGATTTGCTGGAGCCTTTTTAGGAACCAGAATGGGTTCTTCAAGGAGATGCGTCCCGGGTAAAGGTTCCACCACAAAAGATACATTGACCGGTCGAATACTCGTGGGGCCATCTTCCAGCCCCACCAATAGGTGTCGTTGGCCGTGGCTGGTGCAAAATCTGCGCCCCAGGAGGCTTCAGTCATGAGGATGGATGTATAAAGGGGCTCTTTTCCTTGCTCATGTTCCCGGAGGACCCACATGCGCATTTCAGGGGTGTCACCAACCGCTGTGGCTTTATCGATGATCAGCGGCGCACATGCACTGTTGGGCACATCATCCAATGAGAAATCGCTGAGGCTCTGTGCCAACGGCTGTGCCCACTCTTGCAGCGTTCCGCCCTTGAGTGCTTTGCCCATGCCGTGAACAAAGACCACAACATGGTCCGGCGGCTTGACTTGCTCGCTGCTGGAGCCCGGCGCCTGACCACTTGCGCTGCAATTTCCCAGGAGTTTTACGAGCAAATCTTTGGGCCACAACATAGCTAATAATGCTGCATGAATTTGCGCTGAGAAAAGATGAAATGGAAGCTGATTTTTCAGCTTTCAAATTCGCTGCCGACGGCGGCGCTCCGGTGTCGCCGCCGTCGTCGATCCTAAACGGCCGCGTGGCAGTTCCTGCTGAGCGTGACCCGGAGCGCATCCCGGAAGGTCAGCCTGTCCGCCGGCACCACTATGGCATCGCTTTCTGCTTCTAGAAGTATTCGTTCGGATTTGCAGTAGCAGAGAGGACGCACAGCGCAATGACTGTTAGCGTAACCGCGGATAGGACGGCGAGGGGCCACCAGTTGGCGAGCGGTCGGCTCGTTTTGTGATGCCGTAAGGCCACGTTCAGGGACACTACAAAGAACGGGGTAAAAAGAACGATGAAGAAGATGCTGGCATATAGGAGGTCCCCTTCGTAGCAGCCCGAACCCAACGTCTCCGGCGTGCATTCCATCCGGGAAGGGTAATACCCGAGGGCGAATCCAAAGAAAGCTGCAGCCGGCACGCAAATTACTGCCCCGATCAGTGACAGAGCGATTGACCATTTTTGCGCGGCGGTAAGGCGCGGACTGACTCCCAGCCCGGACGTCCCTTGCACGCTGTTCTTCACTTCGTTTGTCCCCCAAAAATCCGTTCTTAGCCTTGCCGAGGCTAGCAGAGCGACTCCGGCTGGATCCTGGCAGGCGCGCTCGGGTACCATCCGCTACCGGGCAGAGTCGCTCGAGCGCAGAGCGCATTCAGCGACACCTGAGTGACCGTTCTGCCGACGTGGAGACACTCGTGCCAGCGCATAAACGGCGAGCCCGAAGGCCACGCGTGCCCTGCGAACACCGGTCCGGAAGCCAAAGCCCATTGGCTCTCCGCCGGGGTAGCCTGGCACACGATCCGGGGCAGCGGGCTTAAGCCGGTCGAACTCCTCCCAGGGGTCCCGGTCCTGATCCTGATCGGTCATGAATCCATTATCCCAAGCCCGACGGCGGCGGTCCGGCTCACCACGACGACGGCGGACTGAGGCCACGCTCACAGGAGCCCTTTCACATGTCTTCGGCTGCAGCCAATAATCGGTCGAAGCTCTCAATCCCGTAATCGGGAGGAGTGACGGTCAGGACCACTCGGGTTGTTGTGGTGACTTTTGCATTCCACTTTGCAGCAGGATCCCCAGCCTGCTGCGAGCGTTTCTGGATGACGCGGAGGTCAATCCCTGAGAGCCCGTTGATGTTCAGCGGGAGTCTGTTCCCGGACTCGATCAGATCCTGAAAATCCTCGATTGAAAGCTGGTCCTTCGGGTTGCCGGTGACTTGGAGGATGGTCTCGTTCACGTCGGCCGTCAGTTCCTGAAGGAACTGGGTTTCATTGGAGAATTTGGTCCTGACCGACACTGTGGTGGACAAGGCTGCAAATAGGACGGTAAACAGGAACAGAGCTACGGGGTTCCTGAGAAAAGGAACGGGAATCATCAGGAGCAGGCACACAACCAGTCCCAACAGGCCGCTTCCGATGAGTCGGCTGAAAGCTTCCTGGCCTGGCCTCCCGCTCCACTGTTCGGATGTGAAGGTGGCGAGAACTCTCCGCTCGGGTGTCGAAAGTGTCATGGCTGGATACCTTTTACTTCCAGTAGGGCCTCGGCCAGGAAGATGGCCTCCCGTGCTTCCCGAAGGGCATCCCGCAGGCGGGCGTCCGGGACGGCGGTAATGGCCCTGTCAGCGGTGCCGGAGAGTTCAGCGATGGCCTTGTTGAGATTTTCCCGGTCCTGCGACACGACCCGGGACGAGTGGAGCTTCGCCCTGCTTTTCTCCAATTCGACGAGCGACTTATCAATGACGTTTGTGCGCTCGCGGATAACGGCGATGTGCTCATCGATCCGTCGCGTCCGGTTCCGGAACAGAATCTCCATCCGGACGGCGGCGTCGTTCAGTTCGCTGAGGGCGCGGTATCCGGCTGGTCGCCCGCTGTGCCTGTCCAGCAGATCGGTGACACGCCCTCTCCGCTGGCTCCACAGCTGAAGACCGGTGATGTTTTGCCTGAACAGCACCAGCACGATGTCCAGCGACCTATCCAGCAGGTCCCTCCGCCTCTCGAGATTGGCGGTGGCAGAGTCGAGCCGCTCGATGAACCCCTCGTAATTGTCCATTGCCCGCCCTTCCCACGGGAACTGCGAC
Source organism: Arthrobacter sp. Z5-13 (assembly GCF_056499105.1). Classification (NCBI taxonomy): domain Bacteria; kingdom Bacillati; phylum Actinomycetota; class Actinomycetes; order Micrococcales; family Micrococcaceae; genus Arthrobacter; species Arthrobacter sp. Z5-13. The sequence goes on along the minus strand of NZ_CP096460.1, from coordinate 3,445,104 downwards.
GGTTCCTTTCCAGCAGCCCGAACTGAATCAAGACCCCATAGGGTAAGTCCGGTGCCCCGACTCAATGCCTCGTTCTCTCCACCCTTCGGATTTCAATTTTCCGCCCGGGAGAGGGCCATTGCCAGCCCCCTGCCGGGCAGGCGGATCTGGGGTCGCCCAGCAAGCGCTGAGCGCAGCCGTCCGGCAAGTTTCCCGGAGACCCCGCTGGTCCTCGTCCAGGGCCGAGGCCAGGAACATTCCCCCAAATGGGGGAAGGCATTCACTCAACACGGTGAGTCACAGGAGAGGAATACTCCGAAGACTGGAGGCATGGAAACAACCAATCAACGGCACATCCCGTCCGGGCCCACAAGAAAGCGCCGCTCGCACACCAGCGCTGCCCGCTCTGCTCTGTACGGCTCCATCCTCTACCTCCTGGCAGTGCTGGCCTGGCTTCTGAGTGGCCGGCCATTTCCGATGGGTGCCGGCGATGCCGTTCACGCGGACGGAAGCTGGCTCTCCTGGCTGGGCTGGCCGGCAGCGGCAATCCTCCTGGTCACCCTCGCGGCGGCAGCCATTGCAGTAGCGGGCATGATCATCAATCAGAGCCGGCGCAGGGATGGCATGGTCTCAGCAGCAACCGTCAAAATGGCGGGCATCTACTCCCTTGTCCTGCTGTCCGTGAGCTTGCTCCTTGTAGCGGACCAGAGGGTTCTGATGCTGCTCGGATACCTGCCCATGGTTCTCTTCGGCTGGTTCCACGAACCATTCCGGGACGCCATGCTAAATTTCGACTGGCCTCCGGTGATCCACCAGGCGCTGGTCCTCGGCGCGGCGGCGTTCTGGGTAAGGCTCGCGTTCCTGCTCCGTCGGGCTGCCCGCCCCGCGACACCGCCGCCCCTGGCGTCATTTGCCGGCAGATGGGGCGCAATGGCCGCCGGGTTCGCCGTCGCCGTCCCCCTTGTTTATGCGACCACAAGGCTTTTCTGGGCGGCCGGCGTTCCCCTGGGCATCACCGACGCATTCCTGGCGGAGCTGAAGGCGAGCCGGCTGGAGCCGGCGGAACTGACTCTGGCCGGAATGGCCATCGCCGGTGCCCTGCTGACGATGGGGCTGACACAGCGCTGGGGTGAAATTTTCCCGCGGTGGATGCCCGGGCTGGCCGGCAGGCCTGTACCTGTCGCCATGGCAGTGGTGCCGGCAGCCATCGTCTCGCTCGCCATATTCTCTGCAGGGGTCCCCGTCCTGGCCGGCGCCTTTGAGATGCTCCAAGGAAGGGACGAGCAGGCAGCGGAAAACTTCCTGGGAGCAGTAGGCCCCATGCTGTTATGGATTCCCTGGGCACTGGCTCTGGCGTTGGCCACCTATGCGTACTGGCTGCGCCGCACCTCGGCAACACCATTCGAGTCCTCGCCCTCTGCAGAGCAGGAAGCAAAACAATGAAAACAATCAAGGGAAATGCTGCAGCGCTCCTGGGCATGGAGCTCCTGTATCTGGTGGCCAGCGCCGCCTGGCTGGCCAGCGGGCATGGATTCGCCGTGAACAGCGCCCCGTTCGCCGCCGGCAACCGGAGCTTCCTCCCCACAGAGGCGGTGGGCACCCTGTTGCTGGTGCTTGCCGCGACGGGGGCACTGATCGCGGTGCCGGTACTGCGGGGAGTCAGCGGGGTGGGGATCAAGTGGGCAGCGGTGGCGATGACCGCAGTTTCGCTGCTCATGGCCCTCGTGATCGTCGGTGACACGCGCCTGCTGGCCATGCTGGGTTACCTGCCCTTGATCCTGATGATCGCCGTCGGGGCTGCACCAGGAACACTGCCCGGTGCCGAACAGCTGGCCCTTCCGGACCTCACGCATCAGTTGCTGCTCTTCGTTCTGGCCGGCATGTGGTTCCTGCTGACTTTCAGGCTGAGCCATCAAGCTCCCGCTCATGGCGGCCGGACAACCCCAGGCGGAATCGGCCGCCTGGTGCTCAGGCATCGAGTGGCAATCACAGTACTGGCGGCAGCCATCCCGGCACTGTACGCCGTGACCCGTTTCTTCTGGGCCGCGGGAATCCCCCTGGGCATCCGTGCGCAAGAAGCAGAGCAGATGCTGGCTGCGGGAGGTGCGAACTCTGCCTTGGGTCTGGCCACCATGGCCACTCTCGGCGTACTGCTGACTCTGGGGCTGATCCAGCGCTGGGGCAGGCGGTGGCCCCATTGGGTGCCGTCGGCTGGTGGCAGGCCTGTTCCGGTTGGCCTTGCAGTGGTGCCGGCGGGCCTTGTTGCGATGATCCTGGTCCCTGCCGGCACGGACATGTTCAGGCTCGCCTTTGCGGCGCCGGGCGGCGATGGCATTCCGCCCTTCAGCTGGGACAACTGGGCAATTCTTGGGCCGATTCTGCTCTTGCATGTGTGGGCTGTTGCCTTGGCCTCTGCAGCCTACGGCTACTGGCTGATGCGCCGCGGCGACGTGACTGACCGTCCGAAATAGCAAAGAATGGCACCTGTGAGCTTCCCTCGACGCGGCCAGCTGTTCACCAACGCCTTGCCCTCCCGATTTCGGCGGATGCTTCGCCATGCCACCCATCTGGTCATCGGAGGAGTCGTCGCAATTCCGATCGCCGCTGTGCTGGCCTGGGCCGTGGATGTGCTGCTCGTTTCTGGAAGGGACTGGTTCAGTTCCGCCTCGGCCCTGGCTATCGCAACCGCCGCCGTCTTTGTGCCGCCACTGCTTCAGGTCACCCAAGCGATGCAGCGGATCGCCGCCGTCGAACTTCTTGGTGCTCGAATCGCAGCCTCGGCCAGCACCGCCTGGCCCTCCCGGATCAGGGGAGCCGTCTGGTATTTCTACTCCACGGTGGGCGGGCTGCTCTTCGTCGCTGGTCTGCTGTTTTCCCTCCCTACGCTGATCAGCACGCCGCTGCTGGTCGCGTCGGGACGGCGGGACACGGTTGACGCGTTGCTGGCACAGCTTGCCCCGGGAGTGCCTGAGGCAACGTCGCTGCCTTGGCTCCTTGGCCTCTGCGCCGCAGTTCTGCTGGGTTCACTGGTGCTGGGCGCCGGCTTGAAGCCGGCCGCTGAGGCCTTGCTCGGACCCACCCAGCGCGAGCTCCGGCTGGAAGCGGAGAGCCGAAGCCACGAGCTCGCCCGCCAAAATGCACTCGCCCGGGAACTCCACGATTCAATAGGCCATGCGCTCACAGTAACCACGCTTCAGGCCGGTGCGGCGCGTCGGCTGCTGGCAGCGGATCCGGAGGCCGCAGATGTGGCGATGGCCGCCGTCGAACTCGCAGGACGCTCCTCGCTCGCCGAACTCGACGAGGTACTTCGGATCCTGCGCTCGCCATCAGGCGATGGGCAGGACCAACAAGCGGTCCTGCTGAGCCAGGGCCGCTCCCTGGAGTCCTTGGGACAGCTTCTGGAACAGAGCCGGTCGGCCGGCCTGGAGGTGTCAGCCTCAGTTCCGGAAAGTACGACGGCGGTGCCTCCGGCCGTTTCGCGCGCAGCATTCCGGATTATCCAGGAAGGCCTGACGAACGCCATGAAGTACGCAGAGGATTTACGCTGTTCCGTGCAGCTTGAAGTTCAGGGGAACCGCAGCGCAGGGAGCCTGTACATCGCCGTCGCCAACAGTACGCAGGTCCGGGGCGGACGAATCCGCACTGGAGGCCGGGGTCTTGGCGGCCTGAAGGAACGCGCCCTTATGCTGGGTGGAACGCTGGAAGCGCGGGAGACGGGCGGGCGATGGCTCCTCGAAGCAGGCCTGCCCTGGGGGAATGAAGGGACGCCGCTGTGATCCGCTTGGCAATTGTGGACGACGAACCATTGGTGCGCTCCGGTCTGGAAGCGATTCTGCGCGGCGAAGACGATCTGGAAGTGGTCGGCGAGGCAGGCGATGGGGCTGATGTGCCTGCTCTCGTCAGAAGCCTGCGGCCTGATGTCGTTTTGATGGATGTCCGCATGCCCCTCATCGACGGGCTTCAGGCCACCCGCACACTGCTGGCCGCAGCGGATGGCGCGCCGAAGGTGATCGTCCTGACGACGTTCGGCAGCGATGACTACGTCTACGAGGCATTGCGAAGTGGTGCTGCGGGATTCCTGCTCAAGCGCTCCCCGCCCGAGGAGATCATCCAAGCCATCCGCACCGTGGCCGCGGGGGAAAGCATCATTTACCCGGATGCCATCCGCCAACTGGCTGGCAGTTACGGGACAGCTCACAGGAGTCAGACGCTGGCGAGGCTTAGTGCCCGGGAAGCTGAGGTATTAGAACACTTGGCGGCGGGATTGAACAACGCCGAAATCGCCGCCGGCATGTTCCTCAGCAGCGAGACGGTCAAGTCACATGTTGCCTCACTGCTGGCCAAACTCGACGTCAGGGACCGCACCCAGGCCGTGATCCTGGCCTATGAGACGGGCTTCATCAGGATCCGGGGTTAGGAACGCACCACGGTCAGTGCGGGTACGGGGCCGGGCGGAGTGGCGCCGGTTATCAGACAGCTGTTTCGGATGGCCCCTGATAGAAGCGTCCAAAACGCTGCAGATACAGGTACATGCTGATGAAGGTGATCAGACCCAGTACGGGCCCTGCCCAGATGGCGACCGGCGTACCGTGAATGAGGACGGCACCCGCTCCAAATAAGCTGCCGACTATTCCAATTCCTGGGCTGGCGGTGGCGAGTTTGCCCTGGATGTTACGGCCGATTTGCCGGTATTGGATGCCCTGCAAGATGGCGAACACAACAAAGGCAATCCCCATGACTAGGGGCCACGGCCAGTCGGCCATTGCTACTACGCTCAAGGTCAGTCCGTACATAGCGGCCAAAAGCAACCAGTAGTTCCGTACTTTTATGGCGATATTTGTTTTCATCAGCAACCTCGGTTGAAGTCTATAAAGGATCCGGCAACTGCCATTTTTGCAGAGCGTCCAAGCTAGGGTGCCTCCCGAATGCCGTACTCCGTCGCCCACGCCGGGCGAGGAAGGCGTTCGGCCCGGCTGCGCCAACAGCCGGGCCACACACGTTCTCTGTAGGTTCAGTTCCCTAATTTTTCTCGGGTTTGTTCCTTAGCCGAAACCACGGTTTAGGCGGCATGAAAAACCAGAAGAGTGAGATCACGGCAAGCATGAACAGCCCGAAAAGTGACGGCTCTGGTATTGCTCCACCGGTTGCCCAGAACAGGAGCCACTGAGCAGACCACAACCCTCCGATGAAGGCGACATATACGTACGCTCTGCCCGCAAAAGTGCGAGGCGTCATGTACGGCTGGTTCTGAGCATCGTCTTCTCCATCTCTTGATTACCTGCAAGCATCGTTCCAAGTTGATGCGTCGCCCAACTGGGGTGCCGCCGTCGTCGATCCTAAACGGCGGGCTGGCTGTTCCGGTTGAACGCGATCCGCAGGGCGTCCCGGAAGGTGAGCTGGTTCCTCCGGCTGACCACGATCACGGCAGCCACGCCTGCCAGCAGGACGATGATGCCACCGGCGGCCACCGACCAGCGGGCACCGAATTCGCTGCCGATCCATCCCATCAGCGGCGCCCCCAGGGCAGTCCCGCCCTGAAGCACGGCCAGGTACAGGGCCAGCACGCGCCCCCTGAACTGCGGCTCCACCGAGAGTTGGATGCTGGTGTTGCAGCTGTTCAGGAAGGTGATGGACGCCAGGCCCACAGGGATCAGGATGACGGCGTAGAGCCAGAACGACGGCGACACGCTGGCAACCAGCGTGAAGAACCCCAGCCCCAGCGCCCCGCCGAGCAGGAACCGCAGCCGCGGTCCGGCCCTGCGCGCGGCGAAGAGCGCACCGGCCAGGGTGCCGACGGCCATGATGGAGCCCAGAAGCCCGAACTCCCCAGCTCCCACTCCGAACTCGGTGGTAGACATGAGCGCATTGGTGATGGGGAAGTTCATGCCGAACGCTCCAAGCAGGCCCACCAGGACGAGGATCAGCATCAGATCCGGACGGCGGCGAACGTAGGCCACGCCCTCGGCAACCTGGTGCTTGCCACGGACCGCGGGGGAGCTAGGTGCCAGTTCCGAGGTGCGGATCCGGAACAGCGAGATGATGACGGCGGCGAAGCTGGCCGCGTTGAGGAGGAACACGGGTCCTGTGCCGACCCAGGCAATGAGCACACCGGCGATGGCAGGACCGGTGAGCCTGGCGGTGTTGAAGGAAGCTGAATTGAGGGCCACAGCGTTGGCAATATTGTCCTGCCCCACGAGTTCGGAGACGAAGGTCTGGCGTGCCGGTGCGTCAATGGCGCTGGCAAGTCCGAGGCAGAGGGCGGCAAGGTAGGCGTGCCAGAGCTGGGCAGTGCCGGTGACCACCAGGAGTCCGATGGCCAGGCCGCAGAGGCCCATGGCCAGCTGGGTCCACAGCAGGATGGTGCGCTTGCGGTAGCGGTCGGCCAGCACGCCGCCGTATGGGCCGAGCAGCAGCATGGGAAGGAACTGAAGGCCCGTGGTGATGCCGACGGCGACGCCCGAGTGGTTGGTAAGGACTGTCAGGACCAGCCAGTCCTGGGCCACCCGTTGCATCCAGGTGCCGACGTTGGAGACCAGTGCCCCGCTGGCCCAGATGCGGTAGTTGGGGTTTTCCAGGGCGCGAAACATGGCGCTCATTTGCCGGCCATCTCCTGCATGATGTGGGCGGCGCGGCTGAGGATTTCGCGGTCTTCCTCGCTGAGTCCGGCGACGCGCTGGGCCAGCCAGGCTGTGCGCTGTTCCCTGGCCTCTTCCAAGACAGCCTTTCCGGCCTGGGTGATTCCCACTTGAACCTGGCGGCCATCGTTGGGGTGGGCTGTTCTGGTGACGAAGCCGTGCTCTGTCAGGGCGTTGACGATCCGGGTCATGGACGGCGCCTGTACGTGCTCGCGGTCGGCCAAAGTGCGGAGGGTTTGCGGGCCATTGGCGTTCAGCTGGGCGAGGACCGTGTATTGGCCGGGGGTGATAACGTCGCCCGTTGCCTCGACCCGGAGTCGGCGGGAGGTGCGCATAACGGCTGTCCGAAGGTCGATGGCAAGGATGTCCGGCTTGATGCTGTCCCTGGGCTCCGCGTTCGACGTTTCGGTGGCGCTCATGATCCTGCTGCTCCTTCTGCCGGAAATACTTAGCAGTGCTAATTAGCCACGCTAACCATTATGCCCCTGGTCCGGGCCGGCTGCAAGTGGCGGGCAGGTGCCGGTTAGCTCAGTGACTTACGTCCGTTCCGTGACTGGCTGCGGCCGCTTCCTGATCTGATGAGGTCCACAGAGCTGTTAGGATCGGCGAGATTACTACTTGACGAGGGACGTAAATGAGCAATTTGGGTGACTATTAAAAGGTTGTAGAGCTCGCCAAGAAAGTCGGTGGGCCTAGAATGCTGGCGACCGTCGTTGCCAGCGGAGGGTTTGTTATCGGTGGCGTGGTGGCCGTTGCGGGCACACTGGGTTTGGGCAAAATCACGAAAAGTGCGAAGAGGAAGAAAAGCGCTACTTCCGACACCACGGGAGAACTCTTTGACGTTACTTCAGACGGCGAAGAGAATGGTGGACTCACACTGCGGGCTGGCGATAAGTATCGCATTCTGGCTCAGGATGGAGATTCGGTCCTGATCGAGGTGCTCAACAACACCAACAATCCGCACTTCGTGTCCCGCGGTTTCCTCCAGTCTGTTTCAGACTTCAAGAACATTTCTGACGCGGACGGCTAGTAGGCAGCGAATCCCGCCGGACGCCCAGGCTGTGTAATTTCATCCCCGAAAATAGCCCGGCTTGTCCACCTGACTGCTGCGGAGGGGTGTGACCCACGACTCTTTGATGGACGTTCCAGTATCCGGCAAGCCGGATTGGTGTGCCGTCCCAGAACGCCTCGTGCGGTGACGGTGGATATAAAAGCAGTCAGGCGCGGTTCTTAGTCCACCTCCTTATTGGACCTAGGAACAAATTCGAGATTCATATCTCGATTTCCGGTCCTGCGTCGTATTTATGCTCAATTGCGACGTGCCTTGATCAAGAACCGCTCAAGACTTATGAAACTTTCCAAGGATATTCGCAGTTTCAGGTCCCCCGGATGTTCGAAGAAATAGGATCGGCTTCGGCGCAATTATCGAATGAAAAAAGGTCCGGCTAATTTCCGCGCCTTTGTTAGTGGGGGAAATAAATGCCGAACTATGAGCCGCTCCTGGGGCCAGCACCTTCTGCTGAAACAAAGCCGCCCCGCACCCCACGCGCTTCCACTTTCATCGTCGGAGGCATTACTGGCCTCTTCATGATTCTTGGGGCGTTCAGTGGCGGCCTTGGAGGCGCCTTGGTCTTCCTTGGCATCTCGGCCGCTTTGACCGGTCTCTATGTCCTGGCCACCGGACGCCGTTCCTGGGCGTGGCTGCCGGAGAAGCGGAAGGCGGGGGCCATCGCCTTGGCCGTGTCCTTTGCTCTGTTTGTCGCCGGCGCGGTCGCCTTGCCACGAACGACTGCGGGGGACCTTGAGGCCGCCTCCTCCGAGAGAAATGCTTCACCAGCCACCGCGATAGCCGCCGCAAGTGCCAAAGCCGCCCCGACGCCGTCGTCCGCTCCAACTGCCCAGGCAACAGGCGCACCGCTTGATCCTGATACCCCGTACCTCTTGGCGCAGGGCGTCACCGTAACGGCTCCGAAGACGCAGCCGGCCTTCGCCACCAAAGCCATGGACCTTCTGGCCACCCTTCCCATCAAAGGCCGGGCACCGAAAACGGGATATGACCGCGCGCTTTTCGGACAGGCGTGGGCAGACGTCGACCGTAACGGCTGCGATACCCGGAATGACATGCTCAAACGCGACCTAACCGGCATCAGGTACACAAACAGCGTCCCCTGCAAGGTGCAGTCCGGCATTCTGGCTGACCCCTACACGGGAACCGGTATCAACTTCTTGCGCGGGGCCGCGACCAGTAGCGCCGTCCAGATCGACCACGTTGTTGCCCTCAGCGACGCCTGGCAGAAGGGCGCACAGCAGCTGACCATGGAACAGCGGACGGCCTTCGCCAATGACCCACTGAACCTGCAGTCGACAGACGGTCCCACCAACATGAAAAAGGGCAACGGCGACGCGGCCACCTGGCTGCCACCGAATAAGGGTTTCCGGTGCGAATACGTTGCCCGGCAGATTTCGGTGAAGGCAACCTACAGCCTTTGGATTACCCAGGCGGAGCACGACGCAATGGCGAGGATTCTCGCCGATTGCAGCGGTCAGCTCGCACCAACAAATCAGCAGGCTCCAGCTGCGCCTGCGCCAGCTCCTGAACCTGCACCAGCGGTGGCAGCTGCCCCGGTAGCTCCTGCTCCGGCTCCTGTGGCACCCGCCCCCGCACCTGTAGCTCCCGTTCCCGCTCCGGCGCCGGCACCGGCTCCTGCCGCGCCGGCTGCCGTCTACTACGCCAACTGCACGGCGGCCAAGGCAGCAGGTGCCGCGCCCATCTATGCCGGGCAGGCCGGTTACCGAGCCGCGCTGGACCGCGACTCCGACGGCGTAGCCTGCGAGACCTAAACCGATTCCATCACTCCACAGTTTCAAATTTTCCAAGGGGGAAAAATGATAAATAGTTCAATTGCTCCAGCCCGCCCTGAGCGTCGTTGGCAGCCGTCTGTGAAACCCGCGCTGGCCCTTGTTTTGCTAGCGGGCCTAATGCTGACTGGATGCAGTGGCAAGCAGGCGGCAGGAGCTGCAACCGCTGTTGCAGCGGCTGAGGATGCTGTCTCTGTTCCAAGCGTGATGAGCCTGACGCTAGACAAGGCCACGGATCAACTGAAAGATCTCGGGCTCAAGGTCGAGGCTGTGGATACCGCCGACGGCAAGTCGATCCTTGTAAAGAAGAACTGGCAGGTGACGTCCCAGGACCCCACGGAAGGAACGTCCGTGGCGAAGGGGTCTACCGTGAAACTCGGCGTCAAGCACCTCACGGATCCCACTCCGACGCCGACGCCCACTCCTGCACCGGTTGTGCCTGCTGAGGTAGTCGCCCCGGTGGTTCCGGTTGCGCCGCCGGCTCCGGTAGCGCCGGCTCCGGTGGCCCCGGCTCCCGTGGCGCCTCAAGCTCCGGTGGCTCCACCGGCCCCGGCTGCCGTCCAATACGCCAACTGCACGGCGGCCCGTGAAGCAGGAGCCGCACCGATTTACGCGGGTACTCCAGGCTATGGGAAACATCTTGACCGGGACGGAGACGGTATCGGCTGCGACAAGTAGCCAACGCCTCCCAGATAAAAGCTCTGCCATGGATGCCACCCAGCTTTGGAAGGCATCCGCGGCAGACGGCTTTAAGGAGAAAGCTGTCCCCTGGTGGCTGAGGACGGTGGGACGGCTCCCCTGGTGGTTGTCCACTGTTCGTGTGGTTTAGTTCATCGCCGCACCTGGCGGCATGGCCTCCAAACCACGCACCTTCTTGCATATTTCGACGACTCGGGAATGCAGGGAAGCCCGGAGCACCATGAGCTCAATCTGGTAGTTATCAGGATCACGGGCGGATTCGCTCAGATGGCGGTTGCACGCCACGAGCATCCCGGAGAGTATCGGGCTCGCATGGGAACGAGGGGGAAGGCTGTTCCTGGCTGTACGGATCTGCTCACGCACCTCCAGCATACTGACACTGATGCGCTTGAAGTCGTCTGACTCTGCACCACCGCGCGCCCGCCTGGCGGTGATGGGTCGAAGGGCGCGTCTGTGGTGCAGATCGTGAAACAGATTGGTCAGCACTTGCTTTTCTGTGCGCCGTTGTTGGAGCAGAAAAGTGCCGTAAGCAATACCAACAGTCAGGACTGATCCGATGACGGCTACAAGGGTGTCAGGCCAGAACGTCTCCCACATGGTGAAAGTATGCACCGTCAGGCTAGATTGCGTCACGACAGGCCGCGCTGATTTTATCGTGCCTCTAAACTGCCCTCACCGAGTGGAAACCATTGAACCGAGTAGGACCTTACCGCTAGGCCGCACAGTCACGAGCTGATTCCCCAGGTGCTACAAACACCACAGCTTCCGGGGACGAATAGGGCGGTGCCGACCTCGTCGTTTCGTCGTGGAACTCGTCAATAACTGGGCGGCAGAGGCGGGGTAAAGGTTGAAGGTCCCACCACTCCAAGTGACTAGGAAATGCCAGCGCTTCTTGCGAGATCTGTCATAGTCGGCACCCTCTCACAGAGGATTGACGATGCTAGATGCCCATGGATGGCTGTTCTGCGTTGACGCTTGCCCGGTAATAAATGGCAATCGCTTCAAACGTGGAGACAAAGAATTTGCCCATCTTGATGGAAGGCGCGGCGGTTGTATCGACTCCACGTGAATGTCAGAGGCTGCTGGCATCATGAGACACACTAACTCCAAGAGCCAAGACCAGACCCGTCGAAATGAGATGATGAAAAACATGACTACCTCCAAACTTGCTGTGCTCGAAATCTGCGCCGGAGCTGGGGGACAGTCAGTTGGCTTGGAGCAAGCCGGATTTGGGCACTCTTTGGCCGTCGAAATTGATAAAGATGCGGCGGCCACGCTTACGCTCAACCGCCCTTCGTGGAGAGTTCACCATGGCGACGTCCGTGAGGTTAGCGGCAAGGATTATAAGGGCATAGATTTGCTCGCTGGGGGAGTGCCCTGCCCGCCGTTTAGTATCGCCGGCAAACAGCTGGGCGCTGACGATGAGCGGGACCTCTTTCCTGAAGCCCTGCGGCTGGTGGAAGAAGCTAAGCCATCGGCCGTGATGCTGGAAAATGTTAGAGGGCTGGCCTCGGCACGATTCTCCACCTATAGGCAATCAATCCTCGATGCGCTCGGCAACCTTGGGTACGAAGCGGACTGGCAGCTGTTCTACTCCAGCGAGTTCGGCGTTCCTCAACTGCGACCTAGGTTCATTCTTGTCGCAGTAAAAAAGCGATTCAACAAGAAGTTTGAGTGGCCCGCTGCACACGGCACGCCACCAACGGTAGGAAAAGTTCTGCTTCCCTTGATGAAGAGCGGTGGTTGGGCCGGCGCTGAGGCTTGGGCCTCCAGGGCCAACGGTGTAGCTCCGACTGTTGTCGGCGGATCTAAGAAGCACGGCGGCGCTGATCTTGGCCCGACGCGAGCTAAGGCGGCATGGCTCCAATTAGGCGTCGACGGCAAAGGCATCGCCAACGAAGTCCCAGGGCCGGAGACTCCGCTGGATCACGTTCCTCGCTTGACCAACGAGATGGTTGCCAGGGTCCAGGGGTTCCCGTTGGACTGGCAGTTCTCGGGGAAGAAGACGTCGGTCTACCGGCAAATTGGTAATGCCTTCCCACCTCCTGTCGCGGCGGCGATCGGTACTTCTATAGCCACGGCGCTGGGCGTCAAGGCTCCGGTCAACAAGCAATTCGAAGAGTCAGTAGAGCGCCACCTGCGCGCGGCTAGCTAGCTGCGGCCTTGCGCCGTTGGTGAGCTCTTGAGGGTCTTGTAGGGCCGATTGCGGCCAAGGTGGGCACAGATTTCCATCCTGGTTGACGGATCGTCGAGAAGACTTTGTACTCTAAAGGCTCGGGGGCGTTTCTGTTCAGCTCCGAGAGCTCCAGTCTGTCTGTCTTTGGCAGCGACAGAAGATCAACGCTCATTGTGCCAGGACTTTTGGTGCCGGCCCTGTGTGCGGCTGTTCTCCATCGATGCTTGTCCAGTATCGACCTTCCAACTCGACTGAATTGGCCACGGCGAAGTCGACGGGGCCAACCCTGACACTGACTACCTCCCCCGGTTCAGGCACGGTGCAACCAAGTGACCGAGCAATGGCCGTTTGCGCCGAATAATCACCACCAAGAATGAGGTAGCCTTCTGATCGCAGCACGCTGCGTGCCCCACCGTTCTCGCGAACCCGTTTCATAAAATCGTCCTGCTGCGCGACGGTCGCGATGATATTGCGAGAAATTCTCCAGTTCGTGGCTACACGGAAGAGCTCGTTAACCCTGGCTTGACCGCTTCTTGGGGCGAAGATTTTGTCGACGTCGTTTTGAGGGAGCTGCAGCAAGATGTTCGGTTGCATGGGGTGGTCTCGGAAAAGCCAGCGGATACGAGATTTCCCGAGGGCGTTCAGGCTGCCCTTCTGGTCCCGGTTCATACCCACGTTGCGGTTTTCTGGAGTGGCACGGACGAGACCGATGCTCCACCTGGCTGTTTTATCGTTGGCGACGGATCCAAGCACTAAGTGATTAATGCTCTCTGGAGGCAACATCCACGCTGCGGTGGCTGAGTACTTGCAATCAACTTCGAACCCAGCAATGCGGTAATCGAGGATAATGCCGTCATCGAACTCAAATTCTCGCTGGAGATTGATCTCGATGAGAGTCCCGTAGTGGGTCTTCTCTGTTTTGAACAGTTGATCCCACCGGTACCGGCCGGTTCGCTGTCCGTCATAGAGCTGGTCAAAGGTTGCGCGGAACACCTTGGCCATTCGGCCGCCATCGGGGTCCATGGCTAGGAGCGTCGCGGCGACTGCTTCTAGTTCAAGATCATCAGGGATGGACGGCTTGTCCAGCTCAAAGGGCAACATGCCCTCACCCTATTGCACGGTCGCTCCGTCCAAGAATTTGATCTCTGACTGGTCGTCTCAAGTGAACAACACGACCAGGTCTAATGTCCTGCTTGCCCGGATGCATGCATTTCGGACGCCAGATTGTCAGGGGTGCCAGCTAGAGTTGCCACATGCAGGGGACAAGGTCACTTTGAGAACCAACAGCAGCTACGAAGAGTGGCAATCCAGATTGTCGGAGGAATTCTTTCGGCCGAATCACGTGAAGTCGCCTATCATAATGTTCCTCGATGACGAGGAACTGAGCCGGATGTTACCTGACGCCGCCGACGCCACGGAGTCACTTCGCTCAGCTGTGATGTCGGAGCTAAGGCAAACGGACAAAATAGGTGTACTGGACTGGATCCGTCACCGGATCGATTCTTGGATAACAGGCCCACAGCAGGATCCGCCCCCGTGTCTGCCGTTGCTTGCTTTGACGGTGGTTGCTGGCTCGAGGATGCGGAATGACGGCGAGTTTTCTTCGACGGCGTACTATCCTCGGCTGGCGGACCTAATGTCATGCGAGCCAAACGATTTGCGGGTTAGGGGAGTTCGAAAGCACTTTGACGAAGTGGCCAACATGTGGCAACAGCTGCATTCGTGGATAGCCGATCACCAGGACAGGCTCGGACCTAGCACTATCAATACCCACCGATTTTTCAATCTGATCGGTTACCCACTCTCTCAGACTGTGTTGAAAACCTCCGACAGGGAGAGACTGGCTGATTTCTTTGAACGCATCCACCTAGACAGGCGATCCGCTCCGTCATCGGATGAGATATTGCGGCTTCTTCGTTACTGGCTGGACCGCCCTCGAGGCCTCTCCAAAGCGTTCTTGCGTCTTGTGGAACAGGACTCATCCAATCCTCTACTGACAGATGTGCTTCTGAAGCTCGCATCCGAAGAACGGTCAACGATTTCTAAGGCCAGAAACAGGATTCGCCTCTCGCTCCGTCTCTGTATCGATTTGGAGGAATGGACTGTTGGATGGGTAATCCCCTTACACAAGGACCTCGAAGCCGATGAAATGACGCCGGACAATGGTCCGGTTATATCAATTGCTCGTCCAACTTATGGTTCCACATATGAGCTGCGCGGAGGCGCCTTAGCCCAAGTCGCTGGGTTTATAGACAGACCCTTCCGTGCGGTTGGAAAACGGGCTGTGCTGACCAAGGATGTCCAAGATGCCTGGATTCTTGGCATCGAACCTAAATCGGGCAAATGGCAGTCGGTGGACTCGATGGAGCCCGGGCTCGAGCATCTGTTGATGGTCAGAGCGTCCGAGTCTGCGGCAACTATCGAATTGCTGAACCAGAGCACTGAGCCCGGATACCGCAGGTTGCGGAATCAGCTGATCCCTGGCTGGGTTCTGTTCGCCGACGTGTTCGTATCAAACCAGACCGAACCGAAATTCACGTCTGGGGATAGTTATACGCATGTATTCAAAGTCGACGTCGGTCCGTCGCCTCGGCTCGTCAACGGACTTCCGTTGAGGACTAGTGTTGGTGGACGTCACTATCTGCAGGGCGGAGAGCCGGATCTCTTGATACCGCCCGGTGGTTCTGAACGGTACGTGCATGTGGAACTAGATGGTGTGCAGCAAGAGCCTCCACTGAAGGCGAACGGCGCAGCGATACCACTTCGATACCTAGGCCCAATGAGCGAGGGGAAGCATGAAGTAAGAGTGGATGGCCTCACGCTGAATTTCTTCGTCCAAAAAGCCGGCACCGACGCCTTTCTGGAAGCGAGTTTGGACTCACCTTTACAGGACCTCACCGATCCCTTGTCTGACGATTCTGGACCGACCTATATCGCCTGCCGTCGGGGCAAGGACGCGACGATATGGTTGATCACGTCCTGGGGTCGCGTCCGCCAGCACCGTGAACCGCCTCTCCCAAGCGGCCTTCCGGCATCGTTCAACTGGAAGGTCTCCGTTCCCAACGATGCCACGTGGGCCGTCACCGAGCGCAACGGACAATTGTCTCAACCGCAATGTATGCGGGACGAGCGAGGCGAGTTTGGTCCCCTCGACCAAATTTCACTGAATTTCTGGCGCCGCATCACTCCGGTGACGATCACAAGTCCCGATCATCAATGGCGTGAATATCTGGCACAGTTCATAGGGATGGGTATCCATGGACGGTGACCTTTTTCTTAACTGGCTTAGCGCCCGTCGATACGGGACATTACCGGACGCGACCCGGACTGCAGCCTCGCTTATGTCCGGGGTTTCGGACATACGAGGAGCCCGCCTGTACCTTCGACGTTTGGAAGACCTTGGCCACATCGACCTGTCGTGGAGCAAGAACACCTGGCAAATTCGTCCTCGGATACTAACCCATTTGCCTGGCTCCTCAGCATTCGCGCTCATTCTGGGGGAACGACCTGTCGGATTCGACGAGCAGGTAGATTCCGAGTTAGCTCTTCACGTTCTGCGGCCCTTGACGATGGAAAATGATAACTTCACTGATCCAGCCACCCTTCTTCTTGAATATGACACTGAAGGCGAGCTCCGCGACATGGCCGAGGCAATTGAGGCAGCCTTCGTTTCTTGCGCCGCCGTTTCGGTCGCCCGCAGTCTCACACCCATTAGAGCAGCCACGATTTCTAGTGGCCCCAACAGATTGGGCTCGCCCGTGCAGATGTTCACGACTTCGGAGGGCTTCACCGACGTCGATTTCCCACATCGGGATGGATTGTACAGACAGCTAGCGAACGGACGATTCAATTACTGGATTTTGGATGCGGATACTTGGGCTGCCACCAGCCACGATGAAGGTATCTGCCTGATCAATGGAATGCGGCGGTCGGATCTTCTGGAGTTCCGCGTGAAGGACGATGACGGCGAACCGGTAGGTACCTTGTTAGTGGATGAGGTCCTGCCTTTGCCTGCGCCTCACCGCAGAGCTCTCACGTTGTGCAGTGGTATGGTCCCGCTGACCAGACGAACGAGTGTGCGGACCTACCGTAACGTTCCGCTCTCCGTGGCCCACCTAGTGGCAAAGTCATTGCACCAACAACTTCGGACAACCTGATGATCCCATTCACAGTAGAGGGAGCGGCAGCAACATGGCTGTGGACATAGTCGAAACCTTCAAGAATCTCCGGGATTCATATTTCCGGTACTACGACACACCTTTCGGCCTCGCCGACCGCACTCTAGAAGCTGAACGCCGCCACCTGTTGGATCAGGACAATGGCGTCTACCGTGAACCGTTTATTGAACTCAGGCCGGAATATCGGACGACTGGACGTTCGGTTCAGGAATCTGCCCTACTTGCTAATGCCCCGACTGAGCTGGGGGACTTTGCCGCAAGAGGTCTGATACCTTCGGGGCGCGAGCTTTACACACATCAGGAGGCGGCCCTCATATCGGCCTCTCGTGAAAAGCGAAACGTAGTCGTCACGGCCGGCACAGGGGCTGGAAAGACTGAGGCTTTCCTATTGCCGCTGCTCGCCAACCTTCTCGCCGAGTCGCGATCGTGGAGTGGCAACGGTGCTGCCCCGGTCGAGTGGTGGCGATCGGCAAATGGGCCGTTCGTCCCACAGCGGCAGACAGAGACAGGTCGAACGAAGGCAGTACGCGCCATCGTTCTCTACCCTATGAACGCCCTTGTCGACGATCAGCTGGTCCGTCTGCGCAAGGCCATCGACAGCCCGTCGGCGCGGCAATGGCTCGATGAGAATCGGCGTGGTCACAGATTTTACTTCGGCAGGTACACCGGCGCGACGCCAGTCACCGGGGCTCCGGGAAACCGCACGGCTTTGCAAAACTTGCGCTCTTTCATGCACGGTACTCAGGAGCGCAGCCAGGCAATGCTGCCCGACGATGAATCCCGGTACTTTGTGCCGCATCCGGGTGGAGCAGAGATGCTGTCCCGGTGGGACATGGCGGACGCCGTACCGGACATTTTGATCACGAACTATTCAATGCTCAACGTGTTGCTCCTCCGCGATCGCGACCGTCAATATTTCGACTCGACACGCGACTGGCTCCAAGCAAACCCTGAACATAGATTCACATTGGTCGTGGACGAGCTGCACACGTATCGTGGGACTGCCGGAACAGAAGTCGCGCTCCTCATCCGAAATCTCAAGATGAGACTCGGACTCGATGATCGAAGCGACCAACTCCAAGTCATTGCGGCTTCAGCATCCCTTGAAGCGGGCCGAGACGATGCCTACGTTGAGCAATTCTTCGCGGTCCCTCGGGAGACTTTCGACTTCCTTCCCGGCCAGATCGTACGCCCGGAGACCTCGGAATCTGACCTGTCTGGAACAGCATTCGCGAGCGAGGATGAGACGCCGACGCCTCAGGATGAGGCAGCGGCAGCATCTGCGTTGGCTAACGCCTTCTTCCGCGACACAAAGGGCGCGGCAACAGACAGGCCTCAGGCAAGGCGTATCAAGGAACTCAGCACACACCTGTTCTCAGCCCTTCCGGAGGACGCCCGAGGCAACGCAGTCCATCGCCTCCTCAAAATGGCCGCCGAGTCCGAAGCGGGAGCCACCAAGTGGCCATTACTGCGAAGCCATCTCTTCTTCCGCAATGTTCCAGGTATGTGGGCATGCACAGACCCGCGATGCCCGCACGTTGGCAATGATGCGAGTCCGGAGCGTCCTATCGGCCGCCTCTACAGCGAGCCGGTAAGCAGGTGCGTGTGCGGCTCGCGGGTGCTGGAACTTCTCTACTGCCAAAACTGTGGTGATGTCTTCCTAGGGGGATACGTTCCGTCTGGGTCTACGCAAAAACCGGGGCAAGCAAATACCCTGCTGGCCGACTTGTCCGACCTCGAACACCTACCGGACCAAGCTAAACTCGAGCGCACGGCAGACAATTATCTCTTGTACTGGCCGCAGAAGCGTCGACCGGAGTTGGACGACCTAGAGTGGAACAAGGACAGCGGCAAAGTCACCTATGCGTTCCGACGGTCCCGCCTGCAGCCGCTAACCGGTGAACTGCGCCCGTCGTCCGACGACGACTTCACGGGGTGGACTTTCCACGTGCTATTGGCGCAGGCGCGTGGCCAGAACGCTGCGTCCTCGCGGAGAAACCCCCAGGAGCTCTCGCCGTTTCCGACACGCTGTCCGACCTGCAGTGACGACTGGGAAATTACACATACGAAGGATGGTCCTGTTGCAGCGGGAGATAAGAAGCGGCAGCGGTCACCCATTCGAGCGATGCGTACTGGCTTTGAAAAGATCAATCAAGTATTGATCACAGAGCTTCTCCAAAGTCTCGGGCCCTCCAGCCGCAAGACCATCGTCTTCGCCGACAGCCGTCAGGATGCGGCCAAGTTGTCTTCTGGCATCAGTCTGCGGCATTACCAGGATCTTCTGAGGCTCCTCCTCCATCAGGAGATCTCGACTCTTGGGCAGGTCAAAGCCGACGTCGAACTCGCTAGAGAGCACTTTGTGGATGGGCGCCGAAGTGACGAGTCACGAGAGGCAATTGCTCGTCTCCGCAGTAAAGATCTGAGTGCATTCATGGCCCTGCGCGATGTCTGGGATGGTGAATCGGACGTCAGTGAGGACACTGCATCGCTCGCCTTGACACGTCGTCCGTCTCTGTCTGTTCTTTCCTCCATGGTGGCCCGTCGGCTTCTTGACATCGGTATGAATCCCGGGGGACCCCGCGCGACCTTGCAACAAACAAACGAAAAGACGCCGATCCCGTGGTCTCATTTATATCGATGGGAGCCTGCGGGGGATGCGAAAACTGGCCTTTCAACCACTCAGGAAGACCTATTACGGGGAATCAATGAATCGCTGGAGGAACAGGTGGTCGATGGTCTCTTCTCCGGTGCGGGCCGAGATTACGAATCACTGGGCCTGGGCTGGCTGGGACGCATCGATGCGGAACCTGAGATTGAGACTTCGCCTTCATCGCCGACAGCTATTGCGCAGGGTAGTCTGCGCGTTCTTGCAGACATGCGCCGATTCGCAGGGCTTAGGAACAAGTCTCTGTCCGCTCCTCGTCGGTTGAAGAAGTTCTGGGCTGCTGTCGCGAAAACGCACAATCTGGATGTGGACGAAGTTCAGTCGACCGTGACGACGGTTTGGGGGCCCGCAGTGATCGAGTTCCTCATTCAGCCGGGGGCCGTCACCATTCAAGGTGCCACCAAGTCTGCCTGGATTTGTGGAAACTGTCGCCGACAGCATTTAATCTATGGCTGTGGAGTGTGTACCTATTGCTGCCGGGACCTTCCAAATGACGCTGTAACGGCTGCGGCCGACCCTGACTACTACGGCTTCAACGCCATTAATGGGAAGGGCCAGTTCCGACTGAACACGGCTGAACTAAGCGGGCAGACGGACCGTTTGGACGCCCAGTCCCGCCAGGCTCGGTTCCAGGATGTGTTTCTAAACCAATCAGAAAACAAGAAAACTGACGGGATCGAACTGCTTTCGGTGACCACGACAATGGAAGCGGGCGTCGATATTGGGGCACTGGATTCCGTGGTCCTGGCTAACATGCCGCCGACCCGGTTCAACTACCAGCAGCGGGTCGGACGCGCCGGCCGCCGGTCTACTCCGATGGCAATTTCTCTGACAGTTTGTAGAGGACGCAGTCACGATGAGTACTACTTCGGACGCCCTGAGCTGATCACCAATGAGCCAACGCCCAAGCCCTACCTGGCCCTCAGCCGCCCGGAAATATATATACGTTCGGTTAGGAGCGAAGTACTACGACGTGCCTTCAATGATTTGGCCGACGTCATCTCCATCGATGACAACATCTCGGGTTTGGGGAGCAACACCCACGGACAATTCGGACAAGTTGCCGATTGGTCTGCCGTGAAACCCCTCCTGTTGGCATGGGTAGAGGGCAACAGTGCAACAGTAAAAAAAGTGGCAGATGGCTTGGCGATCTTGTCCAACTTGCCCAACTCAACAGCGGAAACTGCGGTTGACTCTCTCTGCCCTCTCTTCGACCGTATCTCTGAGATTGCCGAAAGCGGTATCCCTGGCCATTCAGACCTCAGCCAGCGCTTGGCGGAAGAAGGAATATTGCCGATGTTTGGGTTTCCGTCAAAGGTTCGCAACCTGTACCTGCAAAAGCCCAATTCTTCCTTCCCCTGGCCTCCGGATAACGTTATTGATCGTGATTCGGCAATGGCGGTCAGCCAATTTGCACCAGGAAGTGAACTTGTCCGAGACGGACGTATCTACCCCGTCATCGGTGTCACGTCGTACTATCCGGCGGGCCCGTCGGTTGCTACGGAAGAGCACCCTCTCGGTGAACAGCGGCTAGTCGATCTCTGTCGGCATTGCGCCTACGTGGAGAACAGGCCAACGGGTTCAGAGCCAACGGACACGGCCTGTCCCCGATGCGGGGCAGATTCCGGCAGCTTCGGCACTATCGACCTTCGAGAACCACTTGGCTACCGGGCGGGGAAGGCTAGGGACTTCGACGGCAATTTTTCTTGGACTCCCCGGTCGACGTCAACCAGGGCGATGACGGATCTCGACACGCTCACCTCAAGTAAAACGGAAAGCATGGCGGCGTACTCGGGTCCGGCTCACAAGTACGTTATCAATGACAATTCAGGCAATTCATTCACTTTCATGAAATCCTCGGATTATTGGGGCGGCTATCTAGCCCCGGCTCCAGATGGGTCTCCCATTGATGGATCTCCATTAGACGGCTCCGGCAGGCTGCGCACAGACCCCTCCGCCACGCCGATTATCTCCGCTCTGGGAACGATCCAGCCCACCGATTTCTTCTTCCTGGGACCGCGGAACTCCACCATCGAGGCCGAAGGCTTGAGGCTGAACTTGACGTCGGGACTAAAGCAACCGTTTGGTGCCACCGATTCGATACAGGGCCGTCGAGCTGCTTGGTACTCGTTGGGATTCTTGATGAGAACTGTAGCGGCTTCCCACTTGGATATTCAGCCGCAGGAATTCACCGCAGGGATTTTCACGGGACTGCAGGAAGATGAGCCGACAACCTTCGCCTTCCTGGCCGACACACTCGAAAACGGTGCGGGATTCAGCAGCCATCTTGGGCAGCCAGACGTGCTGCCAGCGTTCCTCAGTAAGATCGATTTGTACCTGGCAGAGCTCGCAGGAGACCACGCAATCGAATGCACTTCCTCCTGTTACCGCTGTCTGCGTGACTACTCCAACATGGCTTACCACGCACTTCTTGACTGGCGCCTGGCAAAGGACCTCCTTGACGTGCTGCACGGGAAGCAACTGATCGTGGATGCCACCCAACATCAAGGCGCTATCCAGAGGTGGGCCGCAGCGTACTCCATGACTTCGGTCGACAACGTCAGTGCTGCATGTGCTATCTGGGACAAGAAGGCGGACGGCCGTTTTGGCATAATCCTGCGGCACCCCTTGGAGTCAGCGGAACAAGGATTCATGCCGAAGCGGCTCGTTGAGGCTGCGACCCATATGCAGCTGGAGTATCCAGATCTCGACGGCATTGTCTATGTCGATAGTTTCGTCCTCGACAGGGATCCCAGCCACGTTGTGGGGCTACTGCGGGAGGTTCGATAAGCGGTGCCAGTGATGCCGCGACCATCGCAGAGCCAGCACGCACCATGCCGCACACCCTCCACTCCATCGCCCTGAATGATGAGCCGCCGGTCGAGCTCGGCGTGCTCAGCGGCTTCGATGACGACCTCTCTACCCAGATCAACGCCATTTCCAACCCGATCCGCTCGCTGCTGACCCAGATCCAGCGGCCCTTGAGCCGACCCTGGCCCTGCACCTCGACCACCCAGCCATGGCCGACCTGCTCACGCGATACCCGACTCGCGCGGCGCTCAAGACCATCGGCCGCAGACACGTCAAAGTATGGCCGAAGAAGCACACTCCCCCCCCAAAGCAGAACGCCTCACCGAAGCGATCTTCACGGCGAGGGCGAACAAACCGTTGTAGTCGTGGGCACAGCGCCGCCGGTATCGTGCTACCGAAACTGGCCGAACAGCTGTCGGCCCTGCGCCATCAGCGTGATGACATCGTTGCCCGGGTCGAAGCACTCGTGAAGGCCCACACTCTTCACAAGGTCGTGACCTCGATCGCCGGCATCGGCGTCAGAAACTGCACCGCATCCTCGCCCAAGTCGCCGGCAAGCACTTCTCCAGAGCCGCCCATCTGGCCTTTCTACTCGGCAGGCATCGCCCGTCACCAAGCGCTCCGAGACATCGATCAGGGGCGAACCCACCAGCAGGCGGGGGAACAAGAAATCAAACGTGCCTTGTTCCTCTCCGCGTTCGCGGCCTGCACACCGCCGTCGCTGGCTTACTACGACCGGAAACGAGCCTATGTCAAACGCCACAAACCAGGCGCTCATCGCCTTGCAAACCGTCCTCTTTCCCATTCCCAGAGACGGAGCCCTTACAAAACCCTGAACCACGAAATGTGCCAGATGGTTGACAAGTCACGCATCCACTCGGGGCATCACGGTAGACCAACGCTGAACTGAGCCGATCTTCAAGTACTTGCCGCCACTTGCCGCGGCAAGTGGCGGCAAGTACTATGGAGTTTGTATTGACGAGTGATGCATGCAAATGCGTGATGACTAATCGTGGTGACGAAGAGTGGAAAGACAGGGAACTGATGATGAAAATGGTCGGAGCTGAGCCCCTCCCCAACTGGCGGGACGCAAATGTAGGAACCAGGGTGCGTGTTGCCCTTTGGCTCGCAACGGAAGTTGGTGAAGGGGGGACCTTTAGGAAACAGCAGCTGAGGGACGCAATGCCGGGCGTTGAACAGATCGACAGGCGCATGCGGGATCTGCGACCAGCAGGGTGGAAAATATCTACGTATCGTGACCGTGCTTCGCTCGGGTCCGATGAGCTGATGCTTGAAGAAATTGGCCTCCCCGTCTGGGAGCGGGAACACAGGGCGGCCGGTCTTCGGACAGTAACCGCCCGGATGCGCCAGGAAGTCATGAAGCGTGACTCCCATCGCTGTGTTCGATGTGGAATTCTTGCCGGGGAACCGTACCCCGACGATCCGGATACCACGGCACGTCTCACCATCGGACATGTCAACCCTCACAAGCACGGCTCGGGCTCAACTACCTCCGACCTTGTGACTGAATGCGCACGCTGCAATGAAAGTGTCAAGCATTTCACAGAAAGCAGACTCTCGGCCGAGCAGGTGTGGGACCGTATCGCGGAACTGAACGGCCGGGACAAGAAACATGTTCTCAGGTGGATCGTAAACGGACGCCGTGACCCATCTCCAGCAGAGACGGCAGTGGCGCTAGTCCTCCAATTGCCGGCGGTGGACCGTGATGTGATCAAATCGCGGCTTGTTGACTATGTCGGGGGTCCAGTTGACTTTGCGATGACGGGTCAGTCGACTTCTCAGAGCCTCTTGATAGAGGAGAAACCTGATGAGGAGTAAGATCTGATTCCGACCAATCGCTTTACGAGCGGGCTGGGGCAGCCATCTGCTGCCCCAGCCGGATGGTTGATGTGGGCCTCCGAATGAAGTGATTTATCCAGTGTTTGGACTCGCAGGATACCAGCGAATCCTGCAGCAGAGCGGCATTGATGGAGACGCCGATCATGGCAAGGACGATGTAGCCGACGGCATGACGAACGCGGCGACGCTGGGATGCGCTTCACGCCGTCGATGATGACAATCGCCAAGAGGATGATGGAGCCAACGGCAACTATCCAGGGCTCGAGCGGCCCAGTCGCCGCCGATTGCGGTGGCCGTGAGTCGGCCTGGACACCCAGCATTAGCATGCCAAAGGCCAGAACAGTCACGGTGGCGAAGACGTAGCCATAGACCTTGAAGAATCCGGCGCCCTTGGTGTGGGTTAAGGCGTGGGAGAAGTAATGGGCAAGGCGGCGGTACTCGCTGGTCAACCGGTCAGGGCCTGTAGATCTCGCCGAGGGCCGACTCGATGAACGACATTGAGGCGCCCCGGGAAGGCGACTGCCCGCATCCAGAAGAGGCGCCTGGTCCGCCGAAGCGATGTGCGGTAGTGACGGAGGCGTTGTTGCCGTCCCGACGTGCGGGCGGCGTTGAGGCAAGACAGCTGCCTCACGGCCGACGTCGAACTGATCCTCGAGTTAACGGTGCAATGAACGGCCCGATGCAGGGGGTTGCGCTGGTGCTGTGGGGACGCTCGTTACCCTATTCTCGGCGGGTTCTGGGCCGGTTGAATCTCGCGAACAAGAAGTCTGAGTTCGAGGGCTCAGCCCACGTTCCAAGCCTGCGTCCAGACTCCATTCAGGGCAGTTACCGAAACGTTATGTAGGCTGGACGGATGGATTTTAGGTCGAGCAGCGGAAAATTATCAGCCGAAGAGCGTCCTGCAGCCCCCGAAATCGGGCTGATCTCCGGACGGAAGCACGCCCTAGACGGGCTTCGCACCGTGGCTGTGGTCGGGGTCTTCTTCTTTCATACGGCAACCGAACTCGTCCCGGGCGGCTTCATCGGGGTGGACGTCTTCTTCACGCTCAGCGGCTTCGTGATCACCCTGCTGATCCTCAAGGAGCGGCTCGCCACAGCACGGCTGCGGCTGAGTGTTTTCTATGCCAAGCGGCTCGCCCGGCTATGGCCCGCACTCCTGGCGTTGTGCGCGGTGATCGTCGCCGTCGGTCTAGTCTTTCCGGACTCCGCGTGGGGCGGTCAAGCGGGGTTTGTCCTGCCGGCGGCCTCGTACGTGATGAATCTGGCGCACATCGGGGTGTTCGGCGGCTCGATCACCGGGGAGACGCTCGGCCCCACCTGGACGCTCGCCGTGGAAGAGCAGTTCTATCTTGTGTGGCCGCTGCTCCTGCTGGGGATGTTGAAGTTCTGGCGGGTCTCCACAGTCGCCTGGGCAACGGCTGGCCTGGCCGTGGCCTTCCTGCTGGAACGGTCCCTGCTGGTTTTTGGCGGTGCGCCGTTGGGACGCTTGTACAACGGGCCGGACACCAGAGCCGATGAATTGCTGATCGGGTGCGCGTTGGCCCTGCTGTTCACCAGCATCCGCCCGGGTTCCACGCTCCACCTTTCCCTTCAGTCTGCTGCACGGTGGGGTGCGCCGCTGGCTGCCCTCATCATGGCGGCAGCATTGTTCCTGCTGAAGGAACCAGACATGCCCGGCCGCTGGTTCAGCGCCTTCTGGACCGCCGGCCCCACAGTGCTTTCCCTGCTGGCCGCGGTGCTGATCGGCTCGCTTGTCCTGCAGCCCGCCGGCTTCATGGCGCGGGTCCTCAGCCACCCCTGGCTTGCCGGACCCGGGCGCGACCTGTCCTACGCGATGTATCTCTGGCACATCCCTGTGTACCTCCTGCTGATGCCTTTGATTCCGGACTTGCCGCTGCGCATCGCCCTGGCTGCGGCCCTGACCGTGCTGCTGGCTTGGGCGTCCTTCCGCCTGGTGGAGCAGCCCCTCCGCCGCTGGGCAAACAAAAGGCTGGAGCCCGCCAGCGATCGTCCAGCCCGTGAGCACGCGCCGGAGCGCGAACTGGTGTCTGCGGGCCGCGGCGCGTAAGTTTCGACGGACTCCGCAAAGGCGGCTCCGGCCTACAGCGTCTCGGGAATCGGGCGTCCGGGAAAGAGCGTCGCGTACTGCTTCCGGAACATCCTGCGCCCCACGAGGCGGTAGCCAAGGCGCACCGGTGCGGGGATGTCCTTGATCATTTCCTTCTGGTCTTGGGGTGGATTCGTGGACAACACCATCCCGAGGTAGCCAACCAGGAACTTCTTGTCGAGCTGATCGATCCCGTGCTTCGCGCCCTCCTGCATTTCCTTCTCGGTCAGCACCCTGTCCACGACGGGCATCACCTCGGTGACTTCGCGGCGCAGGTGAATGTTGAGGACGGCCTTCAGGTCCTCGTAGCGCGCAGCGAGGACCTGGCCAACCTCAGGGTCTGCCGTCTCCATCCAGCGAAGGCGGCGCGGCTCGATGCTCTCGAGCCGCTGCGTCACCTGCCGGTGCTGCTCAAGCATCTGCGCCACGTGCAACGCACACGCCGGTGCCCTCTCCGCGAGCTGCGGGTACATGCTCTGGTCCTCGCCCTCGTGGTGTAAGTGGAGCACTTTGTCGAAGTTCCCCAGGGCGTCGCCCACGTAAGCGGCGCGGGCGGTGTCGCCGGCTGCGGCGGAGCGCACCAGTCCCGGCGCCTCGTCGTACGCCCACAGGAAAAAGCGGTGGATGCGCCGCATGCCGACAGTTGCCATACACAGGACGGGTCCCGGCGGCAAAGGCGCCGCGGTCTCGCCGGGCTGCATGGTGAAGAAATCAGTCATTGGATTGCCCCTAACGGTCTACGTGCGAGACCAGGACCTCTCCCCGCCAGCATCGTATCGCTGGGCCCCATGCCGCACAATGGTCGGTTCGACGGCTATCTAGGGAAGGCGCCTTGTACATAAGCCGGTTCTGTTTAGGGCGCACAACCCCCATTAATTCTGCGTCTGCCTGCATGCTGTCTCGTGGTGTGGCATGGTGTAGACGGCGAGAGGAAGTTTTTTGGCAAATATCATTAATGCGCATAGGCAGACCCAACAAAAGTCGGGTGGGATCGTTGAGTATTGGGCCGGTGGTGACTATGAAGCCGTTGGTCAGAAGATTGTTGACAGCGTCGTCGGTGCAGGCAGTCTGCTGCCGGCCTGTCGGATCGCGGGGGGTCTTGTGCTTCCCGTGGTTAGTTGGGATCTGCGTGCACTACGTGTGCGGCTTGAAATGCGCCAAGGACCTATTACCAGCATGGAGCGGCTTGCCGGCCACTTCCGCGGTCGGGGGTTTGACGAGGACATTCCCCAAGTACTAGAGCCCTTTGCATTCATTATCGTCGAACGTTTCCCTGCAGCGCGACGGAGCGCTGCGTCTCTTGCGCTGTTGGCGCGCGCCATAGTCGCTGTGCCTCCGGGGATTAAGCTGAATCCTCTCGAGGCGATGGAATGTGATTACACCGGAACCGCGGTTGTCCGGTCTACCAGTGGAGGCCTTGAAATGCTTGTCAGTGGAGATTCAGGAAGGAAGCTAGGGACCGATCTTCATCCAGCTTGGAGGAGGTTGCGGATTGAGCAGCTCTTTCAGCATGCTCTTGACTCAAAGCGGCTCCCCGACACTGCTCCTGAACGTAGCATTTGACCATGCACCTAAGAACCCCGGGGTCTTCCATTTCTCGTCGGCGTTGAACTCAATGTCCATGTTGACTACCGTCGCATCGCTACATTTTGCCAGCCAGGATCCGAGGCTTCCTGCGTAGTTCCCTGGTTCTATGACGCTGCTCAGAATGGAAGTTGTGACGGCTAAATTGTGAGAGAAGATTTTCTCCTCCGTTAGAAGCCCATCCAAGCGTTGCCCTTGGCAGATCCAGCAGTGGCACAACCAGAACAGCTCATCGGGAGTGTGAGCGATAGCCTCTGCTAGCTTGTCCTGCCGGGCCAGCTTAAGTGCCTGCGGAACTAAGACGCTGGGCGCGTACTTGGGAAGCTTCGGGTCCTTATCCTTCATGGGGTAGAAGTGGCGTAATCCTGAGCTCGTTCCGAAGGAGCCGATCGAAGCACCAAGACTAAGCGCCCCTATTACGGACAGATCACACCGGAGCACAGCCACGCTGGAGTTTGCTTCGAGAACGTGCTGAAGGCCACGGATGGCAGCTGCGGTGCTTAGCGGGTCATTCTCATTTTCAAACATGACACCGACTGGGGCCCCGTATTGACCGATTCGATCTGCAAGCTCTCTAGACCGTTGGGTGAGCCATTTCCATTCCAAGGGAAGAATTGCAAGAACTGGCGTAGAAGTCCCAGCCTGAATCTTGCTCGCCTGGTCTAGCGTACATATCAATGATTCTGTATCGCCTCCGGCTATGTAGCCGCTCGGCGTGGAAATGTAGGCGAGGCCAGCATTCTCTTGTACCCGTACCCAGTCCATGTCCATGGGCGCGTTACCCAAGGTTCGGTTTCTTCCTGAGTACCTGTTGGGGTCAAGGAGCAGCCCCGTGTCCGAGCCTGCTACAGAACGGTGGGCATCGAGAATGGAACTGACCTTGCTGCTCCGTGTCCGCGGATCGACGGTGTACATGGCGCCGAGCCCTTCGGCCTGGCAAACTTCTGCGACTGTTTTGACCTGCGTATGTTTGGCTGTCGTGAACATTGCCTCGCGGACGCCGGGCAGTGGACTATGCGAAGTCGGTGTCGGACGATATAGTTTCACCGTTTTGTCAGCCATTGCCTTATACCAATCTCAATTGAGTGCGCTCCAGCTGCACGGGGGGTTCATGTAGGTAATAACGCCGCAGAGATGCCGGAGTCAGTCTGCTGACCTTGGCAAGGTCGTCGACCGTGTATCCGTGGTCGTTCTGGTGCACACCAATAACACGATCGACAATTGAGGGCTTCTCTTGTAACAGCTCGACTGGCTCTCGGCTGGTCCAGCCTAGGCGGCTGAGCTTGATGCGGAAGTCCTTGAACTGCCTGTCGCTGATGCAGTCTAGGTCTTTCGCCCGCTGAATTAGAGAGGCCACTGACATTCCCCATTGCACTTTCAGATCCAGTAGCCTGTGAAAATCGCTTGTCCGGATCCCTTCCAACATTGGCTTAATCTCTTCAGCCGGAGCCAGGAACTCCGCCGCGAATGCGTTCGCTTCTCGCTCTTGGTCCGCCCCCGGCATGACGTGCATAACGAGGTGGCCGAGTTCGTGGGCCGCGGTAAAGCGTTGACGATCGGCGGTCAGACCCGAGTTGATGAGCATCATGGGGGGGCGTCCAATTTCATGAGGCCAAGTACTAACAGCATCCTGTGCGTGGGTTCCTAGGGGGCGGATGACGACGATGATGCCGACGGTTTCGAGCAGCCCAATCAAATTCCGAATGGGGCCAGTCGGAATTCGCCAGGCAGCACGAAGTGCCTGTGCGACTTCGCTCGGTCCGTTCTCAAACTGATCTGGCGGCATCCGATCCAGCTGCGCGTCCGTAACCATATCGATTCCCGTCAAGAGGCCTTCGACGCTAACTCTCGTAAGATGCGTGATGGCTTCGACGCGCTTCTTAATGCCGACCGGCATGAGTGAACCTCTACGACGGTGGTGTAAACAGGTCACCTCCAGGCCGCGAATGGGGTGCTCCTCCACCAGAAGTTCAACGGGGCAGCCCAGAATTTGGGCGAACTTTTCCAGTCGTTCGCCGGAGAGAGCAATCAGACCGTTTTCGACTTTGGACACGAACCCCTGTGTCATTTGCAGTTGCTCGGATAGTTCTTTCTGTGTCCAGCCTTTTGCTTCTCGGACGAGCGAGACCATTTGCGGTGCTGCCGAAGTCATGACCAACTACCCACATGGATTAAGCCGGGATCGGCCTCTACGAAGGGGGCCACGTCTCTCAGGCTCATCGGAAGATGATGGCCGGTGCTCAGAGGGTCCATATGCTTTCCTTCCATAGAAGCTACAGCGATCGTAGCAGGCGGAGAGTCAATTTGGAATATTTATGTCCAACTTTGGACGGTTTTATCCACTACGTCGATTAAATAACATCCACGCGTGGTGGTGGGGTCTGAGGGATGGGCCGCTGTTGGCCGATGCTAAGGGAGCCGTAAAACGCAACCTAGCTTCGTCGTCGTTCCAGTCCTTCCTGCTGGCCTCGCCAAGGAATCCTGGCTCCCTGCCAGGATTCCAGAGAGATCGTACTTCCGCCCGAAACAGCAACGCCCGGCCAGTGAATCCCGGCCGGGCACTGGTAGAGGGATCTACGACCGCGCCTGTAGCCCCGGCACCCCGTCTTGGATCTCGAAGGAGGCTTTGGTGCTGACGGGGGAGCCCGGCGTCGTGACGTAGTCCAACACCCTGAAGTCAGCGGTCATCGCATCCTTCGTGATGCGGGTGTTCACGTAGCCGCGGTTGTCGTTGTAGAACTTCAGGTGCGGGTTCCAGGCCATCACAGGATCCGTGCTGGAGCCGGTGCCGTCGCCGGTGGACGTGATGGAGGTGCACACCAGTTCCGAGCCGACCACGGGGGAGGCCGGGTCCTTGTAGTCCACCTTGACGTCGTTGGCCCAGTTTCGATGGACGTCGCCGGTGAGGACCACGGCGTTGCGCACGTTGGCGTCCACCCAGCCCTGCGTGATCCGGCGGCGGGACGCAGCGTAGCCGTCCCACCCGTCCATGGACACGTCGTCGATCTCCGGCGCCTGGTTCCTGTCCCGCTCGGCGAAAAACACCTGCTGGCCCAGGATGTCCCAGCGCTGGGTGGAGTTCCTGAAGCCGTCCAGCAGCCACCTCTCCTGCTCCGCCCCGGTGATGGTGCGGTCCTCGGCCAGACGCTCGGCCACGTTCTTCCTCCAGCCGTCCCCGGCGAGCTGATCGTCCCGGTACTGCCGGGTGTCCATCATGTGGAAGTTGGCCAGCTGGCCCCACTGGATGGTGCGGTAGATCTTCATGTCGAAGCCTGCCGGCACGGACGAGGCCCGCAGCGGCATGTTCTCGTAGTACGCCTGGAACGCGGCGGCACGGCGCTGCCGGAAACGCTCGGTGGTGTCGTTCAGCTGGGCGGCGTCCGTGTTCTCCGGAACCTCGTCCGCCCAATTGTTGTCCACCTCGTGGTCATCCCACACCACCAGCCACGGTGCGATGGCGTGCGCTGCCTGCAGATCGGCGTCGGACTTGTACTGCGCGTGCCGCTGCCGGTACCCCTGCAGGGTGGAGGTCTCCGGACCCTGGTGGTCGCGCGGGTTGCCGCCGCCGATCACGTAGCTGTCCTTCTTGTACTCATACAGGTAGTCACCCAGGTGCAGCACCAGGTCCGGGTGGTCCTGGGCCAGCCGCGAGTAGGCGGTGAAGTAGCCGTGCTCGTACTGGGAGCAGCTGGCGAAGGCCATGGCCAGCGCCGCCGGCGTTTCGTGCGGGGCCGGGCTGGTAAGGGTACGGCCAACCGCGCTGACATGCCGGCCCGTGCGGAACCGGTAGAAGTACTCGCGCCCGGGCCTGAGGCCCTTCAGCTCCACGTGGACGGAGTGGGCGGTTTCGATCCGGGCAATCTCGACGCCGCGGGCCACCACTGTGCGCATGCCCGCATCTTCGGCGACTTCCCACGCCACCGGGACGTTGCGGGAGGGCATGCCGCCCAGACCGTCCTCGGCGATCGGGTCCAGTGCCAGCCGGGTCCAGATCACGAAACCGTCCGGCCACGGCTCGCCGGACGCGATGCCCAGCAGGAACGGATCGGTGCGGAGCCCGGCGTCGTCCGCAATGGAAGTGGCGACGGCGGCACCCGGCAGGGCGGCGACCAGTCCGGCCCCGAGGCCGACGGAAAGAAGGGACCTGCGCGAAATGTTGTCCATGGCTTCAACCGTACGAGGGCCGGTTGGACGGGTTCTAAGGATGATGTGAATGCGGGGTTAACTGCTTGGCAAAAGCAGCTTTGCGAGGTCTTCCCGGTTACCAAGGGGCGGACGCTGGCTCCAGTTCTAAGGAAGTGGAACAGCCAGTGTGTTCTGGAGCTGCGCAGTGCAGTCGTCACGGCCTTCATCATCTATGCGGCGGGAGCAAATGGACCTTTAGCTAGCGGCAGCCAGCGGAGTGGGAACCTTCTTCAGCCGTAGAATTCCAACGGTCCAAACAGCGACCAGCGCATGTAGGAGAGACCAGCCGACTTTTACAGGGTCGTCCCAGGGTCCGCCAATAAAGATCATTATCAGCACGATGGATGTGAAAGACACGACGATTGCAGCGATCAACGGCGGTCGACGTGTTGCTTTCAGGGTCCTGAGATTCCAGATGCCAATAACTACCCCCGCGACGGATACCACGCTGAAACCGACAACGATGGCAATCACTGCGGCAAGCCAAGGGCCCGGTGGTCGCTGACCCGCGGACTGCATCTCCTGCATCTGTTCATTGACCGTCACGGTGCTCGCAATGGTCACCAAGCCGATTAGCAGTCCCATAAGCAGGTGAAAAAGACCTAACCAGAAACGCCAATGGCGTGATCTCGTCGCGTCATGAGGAGTAAGCACCAAGGGTGTTTCTGAGAACCGACACGGTCCTCCTGCGGCTGAAGTTCTTGGCTCATGTGGTGTTCTCCCCGCTTATGTCCGGGGCCCTCCCCGTGTGTTCCAACAGGGAGTCTATCTCCCACAGCAGTTACGAACAGGCGACAACCTGCGAC
The DNA here is from genome assembly GCF_056499105.1 of Arthrobacter sp. Z5-13. Classification (NCBI taxonomy): domain Bacteria; kingdom Bacillati; phylum Actinomycetota; class Actinomycetes; order Micrococcales; family Micrococcaceae; genus Arthrobacter; species Arthrobacter sp. Z5-13. The sequence continues at coordinate 3,412,560 of NZ_CP096460.1, read as the reverse complement.
TATCCGAAGGCCGTCGTCATGAAGAGCGATTCTGTGATGAGGACGAGGCCAAGAGGCCGGGTTAGACCGGCTTACGGGCGCCGTTCCCAGGGTGTGGCAGGCGGCGTAAGTGCAAAGTCGATGGCGGACTCGACTGCGTCACGGCGCGCGTCGGTCGATTGGATAAGAAGCGACTGGATAGCTTGGATCAGCGCCACAAGCCTGGGCGTTCGGATCGTTGAAAGGCGTTCCATCGAAGCGGCAAGCGATTCCGTGACGAGGACGTCTACGTGGTCTCCGAAGGCGCCCGAGTGAGATCCGTCGGGAGCTACATAGCTTCCCCCGATCGAGATGTCGCCCAGGAGCGCTATCAGAGGTGCGCGGGTCTCGTCTGGAACATCGCCGGCCGCGACAGCTGCGATGAACGGCACGGCATAGGCCGTTGCTTGATATACCGTGCCCTGATGGCAGATGTTCGAGTAGAGCCCGCCACTGATAGCTAGGGAAGGATCAGTGGCAAGCGCAGCCAACGATCGCGAGACGTCCCCTGCGATGGCGAGTGTTACGTCTTCGGCGGCGGCCACCGAGACGATGCCTTTTCCGTAGCCGTGTTCAAGCCTGCTCCAGTCGACCTGGTCGAGTTCGTCCAAAGCATCGAAACCTGTCCCGTTCGGTTGATACGGAGTATCCATATAAGTGAGAGTAGCCAGAGACGAATGCGGAGGCATCGACTTGCGGGAAAGGTCGATCTCGTCCCGGCCATCCAGGATGTGTTGCTGAGGCTGTTGGCAGTGTCAGTGACTGTTGCCGGTGTCGTCGTGGCCGCTATAGGTAGTCGAAGTACCTGATCCACCAGCTCGGCTGGCTTGACGGGAACACCCGGGCAGGAACGCGGCCGTCGTAGGGCTTCCAGAGCGGCGCTTCTGGAACGAGGGTGTAGTCTCCCTCATCGAGGCATTCAGAGATGCGTGCGAGGTCACTCTCGCGTACGAGCGCGTCGAACTCCTCTTGGCTATAAGCTCCCGGGTTCTCAAGCGCCAGGACGGCGAGATTGCCGAAGTTCGAGACTCGGACTACGAGATTCTCGCCGGTAGCGGTTGCGTCGGCAGTAACGGTTACCTGGGCGTGATACGTGGCATCTTCGATGCTCCGATCCGTCGCGCAAGTGGTCTGAAAGGCGGCGTTGAGCCGGGCTACGAGACAGTCGAACTGTCGGCGGGTGGCTTCCCAGTCAAATCCTTGCGGTATTTCCAGGTGCGCTGGATCGTCCAACTCGTGCAGGAGTGCCCAGAGTTCCACGCCGTCGATCCGCACCCCGCCAGCCTAGCTTCTGACCCACGGGGAGCCCAAGAGGGGCGCAAGCCCGATCGATATGGGTGTCTCGTGAAGCGTCCTTGACGGGCAGGCTCTCAGCTTTTCTGGGTGTGTTGGTGATGCGCAAGACAAGGCCCTCGCACCAGTAGCCTATGGATCATGAGCGACCTTCTGACCAAGAACGCCCTTGAGCGATTCGACGCTGCCCTGCAGGTTGGCCGAGTTCCTGCAGCTTGGGGGCTCCTGAACCCTGGCATACCCATAAGCCAAGTACGGGAGGCCGTGGCCTCACAGGGGTTCCCGTATTGCCCGGAGCTCGAAACCTTGTATGGATGGCACAACGGTACGGGCTCAGGGTCTGAGGCAGCGCTCTTGGGAGACCTGTGGCTCATACCTGGGTTTTATCTGCTCTCACTGGCTGAAGCCGTTACAAACTATGCTGCCTTTAGAAACGACCAGCGCTGGAACCCGAACTGGTTTCCGGTGTTCGCGGACGGCGGTGGGGACTTCTATTTGATTGACTTCAGCAACGCTCCTGCTCGCGTTGTCCGCCATTTCCGCTTTGAAGAGGTGGAACACCCTGTTGAGTACAGATCTCTCGCAGCAATGATTGACACGTTCGCTACGGCCTTTGAATCGGGTGCGATCTTCGTCGATGGAACCGGGTACGTTGACGTGCACGACGAGGCCTTCAATGCCGTCGCTGCCCGGCTGAATCCGGACATCCCTTGGTGGAATGATTCAGTGTGAATCCCTGAACTGACGGTGGGGATAATGAGACCATGCAGCGAGATCAACCAGTAGTCAGATGGGAAAGTGCTCTGATGCGCACTGTAGAAGGTTCATTCTACCGTGCTGTAGATCCGGCCTACCGCGATGCGGCTCTGGCAGGATCCCGCTCTGCCGGCCGGTATTCGCCGCCAGACGTCCCAACGCTGTACCTTAGTTCGTCACCTGCAGGTGTTGCTGCTGCAATGATCGCCCACACTGACCATCGCACCCCCGATCTTGAAATGCTGCAGTTCGATGTAGAGGCCAACCGGATTATTGACCTCCGTAATCACGAAGCGTTGAAGTCCGTTGCGATCAGTCCCGCTGACGCCGCGGCGGACTGGCAAGGAGCTGTTGCTGCGGGTGCTACGCCGCCTTCATGGAAAGTTCGAGAAGCTCTGCAGAGCTTGGGCGCCAATGGGTTAATCGACCCTTCACGGAAACATCCGCAGCTCTGGCACTTAACGCTCTTCAACTGGAACACGCATGGCGCTCCTAATGTTCGGGAAGTTTTAGTCCGGTAAGCATCCGCTTATGGTGAGTGCGACGAAGAATGGCAATAGGGATGGAGCACGGGGAAGCCGGTATGGATTATGACGAGTACAACGACGATTTTTTAGCAGCGATATACGACGGCGACAACCCGGACGGCCCAGATCATGACTACTACCGTGCGCTGGCAACAAACCTCAATGCGACTCGCATCACGGACTTAGGATGCGGAACGGGCATCCTCACGGGCACACTCGCGGCTCCGGGGAGGAAGGTCGTCGGTATTGATCCCGCAGCGGCAATGCTTGCGCTTGCCTCATCTCGAGGAGCGGTGGACTCGGTCGAATGGCGCTTAGGCACATCGAACTTGATCGACGCCGGCGAAAACGACCTCGTCATCATGACTGGAAACGTTGCGATGCATATCCTCGGGGATGACTGGCATGCGACATTGAGGGACATAGCCCAAGGTTTGAAACCCGGAGGTGTGCTGGCCTTTGAAACCCGCAACCCGAAAACGCGGGCCTGGACCAATTGGAATGACCCGGGATCCGAGAGGAACACTGTCGTCGGTCGACTTCGCGAGAGCACGATGACAACGGAGCTTGACCCCGACGGGGTGCTCACCATGCAGTGTCACAACGAGTTCATCGACGCGAACCACATAGTCAACGTCGAGCAGCGTCTTCAGTTCAGGACTGTGGACCAGATCACCGCGGACTTGAATCGTGCGGGTTTGACGGTCCTGCAAGCGTGGAGTGATTGGGACGGCACACCATTTACCGGCTCTGCCTCAGAACCAATCATGATTTTTGAAGCAAGTCGGAGAACCCACGCCCCCTGAATTCGGCCCGGCAGCCGAAGCGGAGCGCGACCGAATCGGACCGCAATAGTCGGGTGCGGGCAGGTTCCGGTGTAGCAGGCTTGATTCCGAATGGGGAAACCGTGATTGCAGTTCTGAACCAAGTGGTCGATTTCGTCGAGGAGCACCTCAGCGAGGAGATCGACGTTGCCGGCCTGACCAGCCGCCTGGGCACCACGGAGTATCACGTCCGCCGGATGTTCTCTTCACTGGCGGGCATGCCGTTGTCCGAGTACATCCGGCGGCGGCGGATGACCGTAGCGGCGGCCGATGTCATTGAAGGCCGCGACCTGTTGGAGACCGCGGTGCTCTTTGGCTATGGCTCCACCGAGGCATTCAGCCGGGCCTTCCGGGCGGTGCACGGTGTCAGCCCAGGCGATGCGCGCCGGAACGGTGGACCCCTCCGCTCACAACAAGAGCTCAGGTTCCGCCTGACCGTAGAAGGGAATACCACCATGGATATGCGTATCGCGGACCAACCGGCCTTCCGGCTCGTCGGCCACACGGCCCGGGTGCCGCTCATTCACCACGGCCCCAACCCGCACATTCAAGCGCATATTGCCTCGCTGCCCGACGCAGAACACCTTCGCCTCAAGGCACTGGGCAACACCGAACCGGCAGGACTGCTGCAAGTGAGCGCCGACGTCGACCCCGACTACACCGAGGGCAGCGAGCTGACCTACCTGCACGGCGTCGCCGTCAGCGAAGGAACGCCCGTGCCCGAGGACCTTGACGCCATCCCGGTCCCGGCCGGCGCCTGGGCGGTGTTCCGCACCACCGGACCCTACCCGGCAGCCCTCCAGCCTACGTGGGCGGCGACCGCCGCAGACTGGTTCCCCTCCAACCCTTGGCGGCTCCGGCCCGGCCCCTCGGTGGTGGCCATCCTCGACCGCGCCGCCGATTTCAGCACCGCAACCACCGAGTTGTGGCTTCCGGTGGAACGCGCCTGACGCTACTTCCGCCGCTCAACGCTGTAGGCAGCAATCCGACTGCCCCGGGGGATGGCGAGAGCACCTTTTCTCTGGAAGGGTGGGGAAATGAGCGCTCACAACAACACGCAGCAGGCGTGGGAATCAGCGGCCCAGAAGTACGTCGACGAGTACCGAGAGGTGCTGGAGGAGGCGAGGCACGCGCGTCTGCTCCCCGTCGAGGAAACCCTGCTGCGCGACATCGTCGCCGGCGCCGACGTGGTGCACCCGATGAGCGGCCACGGCATCGACGACGTCGCTCTGATACGCCTTGGTGCGCGCAGCGTCACCGGTGTGGACTACAGCCCCACAACCGCGTCCGCAGCGCAGCGCCGGGCGGACGAACTCGGCGTCGACTGCAGGTATGTGACCGCGACGCTGCCGGCGAGTGGCCTCCCCGATAACATGGCGGACCTCGTCTACACCGGGAAGGGCGCGCTGATCTGGGTTGAGGACCTGGAGGCCTGGCTGACCGAGATGCGCCGCCTCCTGCGACCGGGAGGCCACCTGTTCATCTATGAAGCACACCCCATGACGCCGCTGTGGAGCTGGGACCGCGACAAGGTGGAGGTGCGGAGTGACCGTGGGTACTTCGCCCGCAGCCACGTCAATGATTCATTTCCTGCGGGCGGTGCTGTGGAGTACCAGCGGACATTCGCCGAGACGATCATGGCCATCATCGCTGCAGACTTCGAGATCCTGCACTTCGAGGAGCACGCCGAACCGTTCTGGCGGCCCGAAGGCACGGCGGCCGCTGCGTGGGAGGGCCAGGTTCCGAATGCATTCAGCCTGCTCGCACGCCACAGGGACTGAGCCAAACACCGGAGCCTGCCTCGCCCGACGTCGTGAGGGGTGTTGAAGTGGCGACGGCGGCTGGTAGGTACTGCGGACATTACTGGCGTACTGCCCGTTTTCTATTTGATGGTGTCCCCGTCGCGGAGCTGGCGGCAGATCGCTTGGCTCGGCCACCTTGTGGTGGCTGCAACGACAGGAGAGCTGACTCTCGCTGTGAGCCTGCAGCGGCCTAATCTTTGGTGAAAGATGGTGAGCTCTGTGCTATTGCCCCGATTACCTTGATCGTCGTAGTCATTGCCTCGCCATACTTATTGACGAGGCCGGTTATCCGGTCCAGCAGATTTTCGCGAGTTTCAGCTGATTCAGGCTCCTCGATGTCTTGCTCAAGCAGATCGGCGTGGGTTCTGATTCGAGCCCTCATCCGGGGATCTTCTGTATTCGCCTCATCCGCACGACGTGCTCGCAGCAACTGATAGAGCGAATCGATGTTGGTGGGAGTGGTGTCTGCTTTGATATCGCGGATTTTGACTCGTGCATCTCGGCCGCCTTGAGCCACGCCGGTTACAGCGCCGCCACCGGAGTCGATTGTGTGGCTTGAGTTGTGACTGCCTACAGTCATGACCAGTCGTTCGATGACGATTCCCTGACCGGTCATTTTGCTGTTGACCATCAGCAGCCAGTCTTGGTCGCTCAACGTAAGCTTCGAAGGCGGAAGACAGAAAAAATCGGACCAGGCGTCGGCGAAAAACTTTGTGAACTCATTCGTATAAGACCTTGGAGCCGCCGTAACGATCCCAGCATCGATAAGTTCTTCAATCAGCGCTGTACGCACATAGCGGGAGACATTCCGGCCCTTCCAGAAAGGCGTAACGAGGACCTCGGTACGCTGGTTTGAGCTTTTGGATTTGATCGCATCGATCAGGAGCCCCTGCAAATCGCGGGCTGTATCTGTCGGTGTCTCCTCCCATGCACGCTTCAGCAGTCGTCGGCGGTTGAGTCGGCTTGCCAAGAAAATGAGCAAGAGACAGATTGCAGCAGTGATGACAATCCAGATTGCAAACGCTAGGAGGGAGTTAAGTCTTTCGGACAGTTCGTTCACGGTTTGTCTCAACTTTCATTCGACAGATCAACTGGAACGCGGAGTCAGCACTTTTCTGGCATGCCCCAAGCCTCGATGCAAGCTATGACATTTTTGTTTGAGCGGTCGCCTGGGCGGGATCAGAATCAATGAGAGTAGGGGCCCGTCGTAGGGAGAACGGTAAGTTAAAGGTCACAGATGCGAGCATAAACCGACTTTATGGATGCGATAATAACCCTTATGGGTTTATCATCTAAGGGTGGCTACCAAGAGAACGTCCCCAAAGACACAGCGCACTGCACGCACAATCGGCGAGCAGTTGGTTACGTGGCGCAAGCTGCTTGGCCTCACCGCCGAACAGGTAGCCGACCGGGCTGGGCTCAGCCGAAATACGCTTCGCAAGCTCGAACACGGAGAGCTCGGAGTCGGGTTCGAAGCCTTCCTAGATGTGGCACGCGTCCTCGGCCTAAGCGAACAGCTCAATGTGGCCTTCGATCCCTACGAGAGCGACTTCGGTCGGGCACGGGCTGATCAGGAGCTGCCTCAGAGGGTACGCAGATGAGCGTACCCATCGAAGTTGATCTCGACATGGCAACAGGCGCGGTGCACGTTGGCCGTGCGTTCATCACGGCCAAGCGGGGAGTGGATACCACCAACTTCAGTTACGCCCCGGACTACCTTGCCTTGCCCGGCTCCTATGCCATCGATCCGGCCCTTCCTCTCACGGGCGGCAGTCACACCGTGAAAGGAGTGCCCGGAGCATTCGATGATGCCTCTCCGGACCGCTGGGGGCGCCACATCATCACCAAACGGCTCCAGGCGGAGGCCCGTCAGCTCGGAAAAAACCCTGGGACCCTCACCGCACGGGATTTCCTCCTCGGCGTCTCTGACCGTACCAGGCAGGGTGCGCTGCGCTTCCGGCTGGGAGACGGACCCCACCTGAGTGACGGAACCGACGTTCCCAAACTCGTGCAGTTGCCCGAGCTCCGCCAAGCCGCTCGCGACGTCGAGGACCATCCGGATAACCTGAGTGCGCTCAAGAAACTTCTCGACGCCGGAACCGGCAGCCTTGGCGGTGCGCGGCCCAAGGCATCAGTGCAAGACGGCGGTCGCATGGCCATCGCCAAATTCACCCACCAGGGGGACCAATGGGCCGTAATAGCCTGGGAAGCCGCACTGCTGGAGATGGCTGGCACTGCTGGAATCACGGTTCCCAAGCATCAGCTCTTGCACGTCGGCGATACGGATCCCGTTCTGGTACTCGACCGCTTCGACCGGGAGGGGGAGAGAAGGGTTGGCTACGTCTCCGCCATGACGATGCTTCAACAACGCGGCGGCGCCCATGGCGACTACCTCGATCTCCTGGATGTGATCGACGAAAACTCCGAAGATGCCACTGCCGACCGCCAGGAACTCTTCCGGAGGATCGCATTCAACATTGCAGTGAACAACACCGACGACCACCTGCGAAACCACGGCTTCATCCGGGGACGCAGCGGTTGGCGGTTTTCACCTGCTTTTGACGTTAATCCAAACCCCGACACAGGGGCGGAGCGCAGCACTGCAGTTGATGGAGCGACCACTCGGGAGGACGCAATGAAGGCTCTCCTTGCTGCAGCCGAATACTTTGTCTCGCCCAGCCAACGGGACATGATTTTCGGCTCTGTCGCCAACGCACTGAAGTCTTGGCGGGGAGCCGCTGACGCCTGCGGAATACCGCAAGCTGAAGTGGAACTGTTTGCCCCGCTGCTCGACAACCCGCCACAGGGTTTGGACGTCTAAGATGTCCGCACGTTGGTCCTCAGGCCAAAGTGCGGCGGGCCGTTCCACCACTCAGCAGGTCAGCCGCCCGGGCCGGGACCATAGCGAAATGTTCAATAAGTTGAACATTCCTTTGAAAATGCCGATTGATTGATTAAACGAACATGGTGGGGGACCCATCCCGAGCGGATCCCGAGCAGAGTGTGCTGCAGACGGCGCTCCTCCAAGGCTGCTCTCCTCTAGTTGGTGTGTTCCAGCCATCAGTGCCTCAACACGTCGTCATCTCCCCAGGCTTCCTTACCCTTTGTGTGTCCCAGCTGCGGAACTACGCTCACGCATCCACTTGGATCTGCGTGCGGCCAGGTAGAAGCACCACACACTCATGTACGTGCACAGGATCGAGGTGATGATGATGGGGAGGGAAATCTCCCCTACGGAGTATCCGCTGCCGATCAGCACGATGAAGGTGACATCTACTACCAGTGCCACGAAAGCGAAGATCACGCCGGCAATCCGGAGATACCGCGGATTCTGGATCGGCGAAACCGCTGTCAGCGGCGGTGTGTAGCCTTCCGGGTATCCCCAAGGGCCGTACTTCTCGTCCCAATCCTTGGGCCTCCCGGTGAAGGACTTTCCCTGCTCGTATCTATCGTTCATGCTCATCCTTCGGATTTGTAGGTGGAAGTTGGGTGTCGCCGGCCTAGACGCCAAAAACCCCCGCCCGGACGCGCCGGACGGGGGTTCTTGAAGGACGATCAGCTCTGCGTAGCGGCGGCTGTTCCGACGACAGCGATGACTACGATGATGCCGATAACTACGGATGCATAGCCGATGACCAGGCCGGCGATAGCGAGGCCGCGGCCGCCTTCACCCGTGGTCTTGATCTGGTTCAGGGCGATGTGCCCGAGGATGATGCCGAGCAGGCTGATGAAGAACGATGAAATCAGTGACGCGATAGCCAGCGTGTTGGTCTTGGCCGGAGCGGGTGCGGGCGCGTAGCCCTGGTACTGCGGAGTGCTCATGAATGATGCCTTTCAAATTTCCGAATGATGGGTCCCCCCGGCCCGCACATTGCGGAGCGGCAAGCATAATTTATCAAACAATTGGGTCAGCGAATATCCATCAGGCCAGCGAAGATGTCTGGGCTTAATATTTCTCGCGGAAAGCGCTGCAGTCTGAGTACTGCGGCCCGGATTAACGTCGGGCACCGTGCGCCGCGTGAACGGCGGCGCACGGTGGGCCCAGCGGGCTAAATCCGCGCGGATTCCTTCTCGGCGCGGGCCGTCTTGTAGGACTCCCAGAAGGTGGCCCCGGTGATGTTGAGGGGCTTCGGGTCGAAGACGGGGTCGAGGCCAAGCTTCTCCTGCCGCTCGAAGTCGTGGAGCGCCTTGAGGGCTGGCTTCTGCAGGATCAGGATACCCACGATGTTGAGCCAGGCCATGAGGCCGACGCCGATATCACCCATCACCCACGCGTCGGCGGCCGTGTTGACGCAGCCGTAGGCGACGGCGATGAGGATCAGCACCTGCAGGGCCATGGTGGTCACACGTCCCACGCTGGCACGGATGCCTGGAATCATCTTGTTCGAGGAGTTGCCCACGAGGAAGCGCAGGTTGGTCTCCGCCATGTAGTAGTAGGCGATGACCGTGGTCAGGCAGAAGAAGATCAGCGTGATGGCGATGAAAGCTGCACCAACGCCGGGGAAGACGGAGTCGAATCCGGTCTGCACGAACTGAGGACCCACAGTGGCCGTGGCCGACAGCAGGCCGCCCTCGGCGAGGATCTCACCGTCTTCGGAGCCTCCCGAGAATACGCGATAGGCTCCGGTCGAGAGGACCAGGAAGCCGGTGGCCGAGCACACGAACAGCGTGTCGATGTAAACCGCGAAGGCCTGGACCAGGCCCTGCTTCGCCGGGTGCGACACTTCAGCGGCGGCAGCGGCATGGGGACCCGTTCCCTGGCCGGCCTCGTTCGAGTAGACGCCGCGTTTGACGCCCCACATCACGGCCAGGCCAATGATGGCGCCGAGGGCCGAATCCATCCCCAAGGCACTGCGGAACACCAGCGCGAGGATTTCCGGCAGTTGAGCGGCATTGATGAAGACGACGATCAGGGCGAGGAAGATGTAGCCGACGGCCATAAACGGCACCACAAATGAGGCGACGCTGGCGATGCGCTTTACGCCGCCAATAATCACAAACGCAAGGAGGATAACGGAGCCAACGGCCACCATCCATGGCTCGATGGTCCATGCGCCGCCAATTGCGGTGGCCATCGAGTTGGCCTGGACACCCGGCATCAGAACGCCACAGGCCAGAACGGTCACGGCCGCGAAAACGTACCCATAGATCTTGAAGAACCCTGCGCCCTTGGTGTGGGCGAGTGCGCGGGAGAAGTAGTAAGCCGGACCGCCGCGGTATTCGCCGGTCAGCGGGTCGCGAGTCTTGTAGATCTGGCCGAGGGTTGACTCGACGAACGACGTCGACGCGCCCAAGAAGGCGACAACCCACATCCAGAACAAGGCGCCCGGTCCGCCGAAGGCGATCGCGGTAGCGACGCCGGCGATGTTGCCGGTGCCGACACGGCCGGACAGGGACATCGCCAGAGCCTGGAATGAGGAGACGCCCGAGGCGGACTTCTCACCCCGGACCAGCTGCAGGATCATTCCCTTGACGTGCCGGACCTGCAGGAAGCGTGTGCGGATTGAGAAGTAGACGCCGGTGGCGAGGCAGAGATAGACAAGCCAGTCGCTCCAGATCACGTTATTGATGGCGGATAGGACGTCGCTCATAAGTGTGGGTTCCCTCCAGGAAGAGCGCGGGTGATGCGATTGGTGCTGCGCGCGGCCACTGGACGCAGTGGCGTGCACCACAGCAAAACCTGTGAAGCTTCTCACACCGTAAAGGTGCTAGTCCATTTGGCCTTGCCCGGGAAACCCCGTTTACACGTCCGGGTTTCGTTCCCCTTTTATCGCGGAGCCGCCTACTTCGGAGCCTTGGGCGGCAGCCCGGCCACATGGGCGTAGGCCTTCGAAATCCATGCCCTTTCCCTTGCGGAGTCATCGCCGCCGTCGCCGTTCCACATTTCCGGCAGCCCGACGTAGCCGCCCATGGGGCGTTCAGCAGGACTAAACGGAACAGTCCGCTCGGTGGACTCGAGTTCGGCACGGTCGGCCTCGGAAAGCTTGACCCCGATGGTGGGGCCGAACAGGCCGGCGAACATATTGCCGTTGACGAAGGCGCCCAGATTGCCGAACATCGGCTTGACCACAACGTCGGCGTCCTGCGGCAGGACGGAGCGGAAGTGTTCCTTGTCGGCGTCGGACGCCTTTGGCATCTGCATGTGGCATTCTCCCTGGGCTGCGAAATGCGGGCTACGCGTGGACTTGCTTGCAGGATATGCCTGTCAGAATGCCGGGTACAGGCCCGGCTGCCCTGTTTACAAGGGGCGTGGGTGGAGGCAGATAAGAAGGGCCCTTCCGGCAATTGATAAACCTCCGCGACGCGCCCGGGCGGGGAGGGTTAAGCGTCGCTGGAGATTCTCGTGTAGAGTCGTTTTTGTTGTTGTGTTTTTAGCAGTTCGTAGTTCAGGCAGTACGCGCGGTCGAAAGTCCGCGTTCTTCTGAAGTAGCGGTTTTGAACACCCCACACCGGAGGACCCGAAAGTCGGGACTTTTCCTCCACCTTCACGAAGGACAAAAATAATGGCTACTGGTACCGTCAAATGGTTTAACGCTGAAAAGGGCTTCGGCTTCATTTCCCCCGATGACTCCTCACAGGACGTTTTCGCACACTACTCTGCGATCGCTTCCTCCGGCTTCCGCTCACTCGAAGAGAACCAGAAGGTCTCCTTCGAAACCGAGCAGGGCCCCAAGGGTCCTCAGGCCGTAAACATCCAGGCTCTCTAAGACTTAGCTTATAGCTAACTCTTCTGAGTCCGGAGCCGTAAAGGTTTCGAGCAGGGCCGGTCATTGACCGGCCCTGCTTTTGTTTAACCTGCTTTTGTTTAACCCGGATGTTCGATCACGGCGGCTCATCCTGAACCACTGATCATGCGGATCGTTTGAGTTAGCCACCTCCTGGAAGGACCGGCCCAGATCCTCGCCCTCGTGGAACAGGCAGACAAAGTCCCCCTGCGGTGTCTCCATGTGGCTGACCACTTCCCGCGTCAGCCCCATCCGCTCACGGGAACGCCGGTGATCCTCCTCGCGGGGGCCGTGGATCTCCTCGATGAGCGACTTCCACTCGTCCAGCCTCCCGGGCAGGACCGGAGCGAACCACGTGATGCATTCCATGACATTGTCCTTCCATGAAGTTGCTTCGCCACTCGCCGCTGTGCGGTCTCAACGCAGCACCGCACCTGCATAGTAGTCCTGTGAAATGCGCCGGGATAGAGCCGCGGGAACGCGCTGTTGGTGAAGCCTCCCCGAATGAAATCAGCCCTCGAGCAGCAGGGAAAGTTCGACGTCGACCTCGTCTCCGGCGCGGATGCCCGCCACCTTCCTGACCGCCTTTTTCACCGGCAGAAGGTACGAGTTGGTCTTGGTATCCGGGAACACCGAAGTGGACCAGCGGTGCCCGCCGATGGAAGCGCTAACCCTTACAGAACCAAAGCCCTTGCGGAAAGCTGCCGAGTCCTCCCGGAGATGCTCCGCCAGGTCCTGTGGAAGCGTGACGAAATGCCACCCGGCTTCCTCAGGAAGATGCCACAGCTCGCCCCGGAACTCGTATGACGCGCCCACGCCTTACTTCTTCTTCCTCTTTTTCCGGTGCGGCTGGACGCGCTGGTGTCCCTTGGCATGCGCTATCGCAGCTGCGGCGGCGGCTTCCGCATGGGGATCTTTTTGGCTTCCGGGGTTGGACATGGCCGGAAGACCCTTGGCTGCACGGCGCTCGGCGAGGGCCTTCGCGGCGGGGGATCCCGGCGTCGGCATCCGGCGGATCACAAAGAACTGCTGCCCCATGGTCCAGAGGTTGGTGGTGGTCCAGTAGATCAGGACGCCGATAGGGAAGTTGATGCCGCCCACCCCGAACACCACCGGCAGGATGTAGAGCATCATCTTCTGCTGCCGCATGAACGGGCTGGCCATGGCCTCTTCGGACATGTTCTTGGCCATGATCTGCTTCTGGGTGATGAACTGTGTGGCTGTCATGGCCAGAATCATCACGATAGTCAGGGCCGTGACCGCCACATTCTCGAAGCCGCCGTGCAGCAACGCGGACGTCAGCGGCGCGCCCAGGATGCTGGAGGCATCAAACTGCGCCACCTGCTCCGGGCTCATGGCACCGATGCCCTCGCCGCGCTGTTTCGCTGGGCTGATTCCGGCGAGCACCGTAAAGAGTGCGAAGAAGAACGGCATCTGGATCAGCAGGGGAAGGCAGGCCGAGAAAGGGTTGGTGCCGTGCGTCTTGTACAGGGCCATCTGCTCCTGCGCCATGGCCTGGCGGGACAGCTGGTCCTTTTTGCCTTTGTACTTGTCCTGCAGTTTTTTCAGGTCGGGTTGCAAAAGCTGCATTCCGCGCTGTGCCTTGATCTGCTTGACGAACACCGGGATCAGGGCGGCGCGGATCACCAGCACCAGCCCGATGATGGAAAATGTCCAGGTCCAGCCGCTGGCCGGAGGCATTCCGATGCTGCTCAGGCCCTCGTGGAAGCCGACCATGATGACGGACACCAGCCACTGGAACGGAAACATAATTGTTTCAAACAGGTCCATACGTTATCCCTAATCGCTAAGCCGCAGGCGGCCGACGGAAGGCGTCATAACGTGAGCCTAGCCCAGCAGCTGTCCGCATGGTTGGACTCGGGCCGGGGGAGTGGCGGGTGGCTGATTCGGTTGCGTGGACTCGGACGTGTGGCCGGGCATTTGCGCCCAAGCGCATCAAGCGATTTCCGCGAGGAACTTCGCGCCGGTGCGGGCGCCGTCGGCCTCTCTGAGCCGTTGCCCCACGGTGGCGGCCCCAAGGTGCAGGCTCTCCGAGTCTGCAGCCGTCCTGAGGGCACTGGCAATCTCCTCCACCGACGCCGAAGGCTTGATCAGCAGCCCTGCGCCGGCGTCCTGCACAGCCTTGCCCACCATCCGCTGATCGAGCAACGGATGCATCGGGGCGATCACCAGCGGCAGGTTGTGCGCCAGTGCCAGCATGGTGGTGGCGTGCCCGCCGTGTCCGAGCACCGCAACGCAGTCAGGCATGACTTCCCGGTGCGGAACATAGCTGTGCGCGGTGACGTTTGCCGGTGCCCAGATTCTGTCGGCGTTGATGGCGGGTCCGGTTGTGAGGATCACGTCGAGCGGCAGGTCCGCCACCGCATCCAGGGCCTTCTGCATAAATGCTTCCTGCCCGTTGAAGGCAGTGGTGCTTAAGCTGACCAACACCCGTGGCGTGGAACCGGGGGAGGGAGCGGGAGCCGGGCGGTCGACGTCGACCACTGCTCCCGACCACACCACCCTCCCGTTCCGGTCACCTGCCCCCTTCCTGCCTGGGCGCCCGGCTGGATCGAGCTGCCGGTCCGCGCACACCAGGATGCGGTTGGCCCGTCTCATCACCCGGCGTGGGCCCAACCGCCGAAGTGCCAGCATCGCCGTGATCGGCGTCCGGCGGAACGGGCCGTCGAAGAAGGCATAGAAGCTGTGCACCAGCGCCACGGTGTAAAGCCCGGCCTTTGCGGCGGCATCGAGGGCGCCCAGCAGCAGGCAATCGACCACCACCACGTCCGCCCGTTCCCTCCGGGCTTCCTCCACCACGTCCTGGGCAATTCCCGCGTCGGTGAAGACGGACACCAGCATGGAGATCTGTTGCAGTGTGGGCAGCTGCTCCGCCAGGGCCATCCTTGGCGAGTGGCTGTACGGCCGGAACTCGGCGCCGGATGCCCTGATCGCAGCTTCCTGCCGGGGATGCCCGATGAAGCGGACCCGGTGACCGAGGCTGACCAGTTCGCGGGAGATCCCGACGGCGGGAGGCAGGTTCCCGCCGGCGTCGAGCGTTGCGAAGAGGAAGGTAGCCATTGCATTCTCCTGGCGTCAGGAACGGCACAACCGGTGGGCAAATCGTAGTCCTTCAGCCGCATCAAGGGCAGAGTCGACGGAAAAGGGGCCGTTCCTGGGCAGCGCTTGCGAAGCTCAGGATCCTGTGGTCCGGCTGCCACAAAATCGGCGGATATGATCGAATCATGCCCGGACCCGTAGAAGTTCTTGGTCCCATCCTGGAACTCATGACCTGGGTGGGCTTCATCCCTGGCATCCCGCTGCTGATCGCTGGTTGGGTGCTGGCCAGACGCCGCTGCCCTTGGACGGTGACCACTGCAGAGGTTGTGGAAGCCGGAGGATTCAAGGGCTTCCGCTGGTCCGACGGGGACGACACCTCACACCTCTCCCTCCTCACCGCGGAGGAAACGAAAGGCCTGGAGACAGGCAGCGAAGTAGCGCTCCATTACGACGTATGCCACCCCGGCAGATGGAGCCTAGACCCGCACCGGCACGACAACACCATCACGACCATCGGGTGGATCCTGACCGCGACAGGGATGGTCTGCACCCTTGCCGGGTTTGTTCTGCTGATGTTCTAAGAACAGCAGAAAATTTGAGAGCAGAATTCACTGGCTGGACATTCATAGTTTGTTTTTGCCAGCACTGTCATAGACGAAATGCTATGTACCATTGTTAACCATAAAACCGGTCGGATGGATTGTTTCAGCTTTGCTCCAATCAATTGGCATCAAGTAAGAGATACCTCTCGACTAAAGGCTGGCGGCGAGCTCCGGGCCTAGGAATCCCTTCAGCAGGGCCCAAGACTGAAAGTTTGTTAGGACAAATTCAGTACTAATAGAAGCAAACTTACTTTCTCGAAACTGCTAAGTTCCCTTACATTATGGTCCGCCTTGTTAGCGTTAATCAAAAAATTGACAGTGCCTCGTTTGCCTCTACTATTCATACATGGGGGGAAGCAAATTACAGAGCCTTCAGCTGTGAATGATGCGACCCGAAGAATCATCGGGGTCGCGTTCGTGCCCTGATCCGTACCGTCAGGTGGTAGTCAGTTGAACCTTTTTCGCAACCCGCTGAGTTTTCGGAAGGTCCGGGGCGATGTGCCCCGTGCGGATAGTCCTCCAAAAGGGTCAGGAAAGCAGCGGGGTCTCGCGGCTGGTGTGGTTACTGTTATTTCGGCTTTGACTCTCGCATTGCTTCCGGCGGGTGTGGCGAATGCAGCTCCCGTATATGAGCTCCAAGCAGACTGGGAGACCGGAACTCCCGCCTCTGTCACTTCTGGAGATGTTGTCACCGGCATTTGGCGCTTGAATGTCAATGACGACGCCGCCGCTCCATCGAATGCCCCGGTCGAAAACGTCACCTTCACGGCGACAGTTTCCAACGGGCGGTTCGACTCTGTCCCGAGCCTGTGTCTGACCACCGGCGTAACCCCGGTCTCCTCCATCTCGGCCGACGGCACCACGCTTACCTGCAACCTTGGCACCCTTGATCAGGGCACTGCCGTCGTAATCCAGACGCCTGTAGTGGCGGATGGCCCCACAGGCAGCCAGATCACCGCAGCGGGCGCTATCGGAGGCCAGACTGCCGACTTGAGCCCCATCAACATCGTCAACACCTTCGGAATGGACATGCGCTGGGGCGTTGGCACGCCTAACTTCGTGGCTGGTAGCGGCTACTTCGGGATGGACTTCAACTGGACTCTGAGCAAGGACAAAGGCAGTGAGCCGGGTCCGCAGAGCATCACCTATAACCTCAACATCTCTTCCCCCCAGGGTGGAGCGGTTCAGGTTGACCCTCAGGGCTGCACTCCCTTCCAAGGTCCGCCCCGGGCCGACGGACACCCGTGGTCAGGTGGAACCCAGCCTGCGAACCAAATGACCTCACCGGCCGGCACATGTGTGATCACGCAAACGGGCGCGAACACCTTCCAGCTGACCATCACAGGCATCGACTACGAACCAGCCAACCCGCCAACCCTTGATTCGGCAGGCAACCGGCTGCCGGTCGACCAAGTGGCGCTGGCGTCAGGGTCGATCTGGATCCGCGTTCTCACATCGGCGTCAGGGTCGGCCGTACTCTCCTCGGATGCGCCCACTTACACGTCAACGGCAGCACAGACGGCCCAGGACGATCCAGCCAACAACACCGAGTCCAAGGCCTGGACAACACCAGGTCTCTACTCATCAGGTTGGGGCCGGGGTTACACCGGCAACGGCGGCACCCAATGGGACGACACCTACCGGGTGGCGGCAGGAACTACGGTCGGCCAGTACATGGACACCGGTATGCAGCTGCACGGCGAACGACCAGCCGATCGGCAGGTTGGAATGTGCTCAGCGCTGGACACCAGGCACGTTACCTTTGCCGGATGGCACTGGGGCCAGCCCGGTGCTGCCGGCATCGGCACAACAACCGAGTTTTACGTCGGGAACGACGCCACCTTGGACCCAACCAGCGTCAGCTATGACCCGAACGCCTTCAACTGTGGAACTGTGGGCGGCTGGACCACCACGCAGCCCGCGGACCTAACCACGGTCAAGGCCATGCGCATCACAGGAACCCAGGCGCAATTCAACGAGTTCTCCAACTACCCACACATCACCCCGGTGATCACCCAGACGATCAAACCGACCACTCCGGCCGGGACTGACGTGTGGTCGTTCTTCTCCGGCATCGTCGATGCACCGCTGAATAACTGGTGGAACGGCACCGGATGCATAACGCCCACGCCCGGATCGCGGTACCCCTGCACCACAGGCTTCCGCGACGTCCTCCGGATCGTGACTGCCACGCCGGCTATCAGCAAGTCCGTTGACCGGAGTGTTGTGAGCCCCGGTGCCCCCGCCTCCTACACTCTCAACTATTCGGCAAACGGCGCCGGCACCATCCCGGCAACCGTGGATGGCTACCAGATCGTCGACACACTGCCTTCGGGAGTGACTTATGTCGCCGGTTCAGCCACGCCGGAACCTGCCGTGACCATCAATGGTTCCGGCCAGCAGGTGCTGACCTGGACATTGAACGGGGTGGGTACAAACGCCGATCACGCACTGACCTACCAGGCAGTTGCCGACAGTACGGTTACCCCCGGGCAGACGCTCACCAACTCTGCAACTGCCTCGTTTGGCGGTATTACAACAGGGCCGGCAACGGCGCAGGTGACGGTTGCAACCGACGGGTTCACTTCGATCGGTAAGACCGCTGACGAGGCGTTCATTCCAAACCTCAACGGCGACGGCGTTGGCGCCGGCTCGTGGACTGTCACGATGAAGTCTTTCGACCCGTTGCCGCAGGCCTTCACGGACACCATCGACATCCTGCCCTTCAACGGTGATGGCCGTGGCACCTCTTACAGCGGCTCCTACGCGCTGACTGGGGTCACTGCCATTGCAGGGTCCACGGTGTACTACACGACGGCCGATCCGGCCTCACTGAGCGATGACCCCGCCGGTGCAGCGAACGGCACCGCAGGCAACGTCGCAGGGAACACGGTGGGCTGGACTACTGTCCAGCCGGCGAACCCAACCGCGGTCCGTGTAATCGGGCCGGCGCTGGCACCTGGTGCAACGCAGGCCTTCACGGTTGCGATCCAGACCGCCGGTGTGACCGGTGGGGATGTTCTTGTGAACCGTGCCCAGGGCCGGGCCGAGCACACCGAACTGGTGATGCGCACCTCGGCGTCAATCAGTGTCGCGAACTTCTACTCGGCGTCGCTGAAGAAGGAAGTCAGGGATATAAATGGTGTCTGGCACGATGCGAACGACGCCGTGGACTATCCGACGTTCCGCACGGGCGATACCGTCCCGTACCGGATCACGGTCACGAATATGGGGCAGGGAACTCTGACCAATGTTGTTGTCGCCGATGACAGGTACCCGGCCGAGGGCGGCTTCACCATTGCCTCCCTGGCTCCGGGCGCGACGCAGACCCACGAATTCGAAATCACGTTGGGTGCAGGTGTGGCGTCGACGTTTGTGAACACGGCCTCGGCAACGGCGGACACCCCTGCCGACTCGCAGGTACCTCCGAGCATCAACTCCGATGCCGCCGGTATTGAGGTTGCCAACTACACCACGGTGAAGTCCTCCGACCCCGCTTCCGGTTCCACGGTTGTGCCCGGCCAGGTGGTTACCTACACGGTGAACGTAACGCAGACCGGCTCCGCTCCTGCCAACGCTGTACTCACCGATAACCTCGGTGCTGTTCTGGATGACGCCACCTACAACAACGACGCCGTCGCCTCTGTAGGCACTGTCTCTGTGGTTGGTAGCGGACTGTCCTGGAACGGCACGATCCCGGTTGGTGAAACGGCCACCATCACGTACTCGGTGACGGTCAATACGCCCCCGGCAGGAGACCAGATCCTGACTAACGTCGTAACCTCCCCGGGATGTGTTCCGGTCGAGGGTCAAACTCCGGGCTGCACCACCACCCACCCGGTGGGCGCTTACACGGTGGACAAGTCCTCGGACCCGGCTTCCGGTGCCACGGCCACCCCGGGTCAAAAGATCACCTACACGGTCACCGTGGCCCAGACCGGTCCCGGTGCCCTGACGGGGGTGAGCATCAGCGATGACCTGTCAGCTGTCCTGGACGATGCCACGTTCAACAACGACGCCACGGCGTCCGCGGGAACAGTGAATGTCACCGCACCCACCCTGGTCTGGACCGGGGACCTCCCCGTGGGTGCCGTCGTCACCATCACGTACTCCGTCACCGTCTCCCCACAGGGCGCCGGCGATGGAACCATCACCAACACAATCACCGCCGAAACACCCGGCGGGACCACCAGGAACCGCAGCACCACGCACTATGTTTCGGACCTGACTGTGACCAAGAGTGTTGATCCGGAATCCGGTACAGCGGTATCCGCCGGCAAGCAACTGACCTACACTCTGACATTCAAGAACACCGGAACCGGCCCGTTCGCCGTGGACTACACCGATCTGATGGCCGGTGTGCTCGATGACGCTGACGTGATCAAGGCTCCCGTATCCTCGGATCCGGCCCTGGCCGCCTCGGTCATAACGAACGGCGCGTTCACCATCAGCGGTGAACTCGCAGCCAACCAGACTGTGACGGTGACTTACACCGTGCAGGTCAAGGCAGACGGCGCCCGGGGAGACAACACCTTGGCCAACTTTGTGTTCCAGACTGGCGGCCAACCAGCGGCGGCGTGTGGAACGGGTGATCCCCTCTGCACCACCAACCCGATCACCACACCGGCCGCACCGGCACCGTTGGCCAACACCGGCGCCACTGTCACCGGAGCAGCACTGCTTGGGCTGCTCGCACTGCTCACTGGTGCGGTTCTGGTTGGTGTCCGGCGGCGCCAGCTAATCCAAACCCAGGCAGCACAAACAGAGGAAGGTGCAGCCACCCGAATCTAAAGCTTCGGTCACCACTGCCCCCGATGTTGCGGTGACCGGAAGCGGCTCTGATAGTAAGCAGCCGTAACAACAGGTGCAGGCTCCCCTTTGAGACAGGGGAGTCTGCACCTGTTTTAACGCTGGCGGACCCCTTCAGGAGCCAATGCTGCACTGACGTTCACGCCCCAGCCACCGGCGGTTCACTCCTGCCATCAAGGATGAACGCATGACTGCTTTCACCCGCCGAAACATCCTCAAAGGTGCCCTTGCCGCCGCCGGTGCCGCCGCCGTCGTTCCCGTCGCTGCTTCGGGTGGGGCCTCCACCGCCTACGCTGCCCGGCCCGCCGCCGTCGCGCTGGTCCGCAACCGGCTGCTGCTCCCGTCCGGGATCGCCACCGGCGATGTGACGGCCGATTCCGGTGTCCTCTGGTCCCGCGCGTCGGGCCCCGGCCGGCTGGTGGCCAGCCTGCTGGCGGTCGACGACGGCGGGCAGCCCCTCCGCGGCGGCCGCGCCTTCCATCGGGTGCTGCGGGGGAGTATCGCCAGCGAAGCCACGGACTTTACGTCGAAGATCAACGCCCAACACCTCCCAAGCGGCACCCGGTTCGCCCTGACCATGCACTTCGAGGATCCCGAAGGCAACGCCGGGGAAACCGCGCAGGGATCCTTCAGTACGGCCCCCGGTTCCAACAGGAACGGCCTCGGCGCGATTGCCAGCCGGACACGCCGCGGGCAGAGCTTCGTCTGGTCCGGCGACACCGCGGGCCAGGGCTGGGGCATCAACGAGGACATCGGCGGAATGCGCGGCTACGCTGCCATGCACGCCACACGCCCCGACTTCTTCATCCACTCCGGCGACACCATCTACGCAGACGGACCCATCGCCGCCCAGGTGACCGAGCAAGACGGGCAGGTCTGGCGGAACCTGGTCACTGAGGAAGTATCCAAGGTGGCCGAGACGCTCAACGAGTTCCGCGGCCGGCACCGCTACAACCTGATGGACCGCAACGTACGCGCCATGTATGCGGACGTTCCGGTGATCGCCCAGTGGGATGACCACGAGACCACCAACAACTGGTATCCGGGGGAGATCCTCACCGATTCCCGCTACACCGAACGCCGCGTGGACGTGCTTGGCGCCCGGGGCCGCCAGGCGTGGCAGGAGTACCAGCCGATCGCGGAGGTGAGCGACGGGAGTACCGGCTTCGAGCCCGCCCGCATCTACCGCAAGATCTCCCGCGGCCCGCAGCTGGACATCTTCTGCCTGGACATGCGCACCTTCAAGGACCCGAACAGTGACGGCAAGGAAACGCACCTCACCCACATCCTGGGCCAGGAGCAGGCGGACTGGCTCATCAAGGAGGTCAGCCGGTCCAAGGCCACGTGGAAGGTCATCTCGGCCGACCTGCCGCTGGGACTGATCGTGCCTGATGGCCCGGTGAACCAGGAGTCCCTCGCAAACCGCGACGGCGGAGCACCCCTGGGCAAGGAACTCGAGATTGCGGGTGTACTGTCGGCGTTCAAGCGCAACCGGGTTAAGAACGTGGTGTGGCTGACGGCGGACGTCCACTATTGCGCCGCCCACCACTACTCGCCGGAGCGTGCGGCGTTCCAGGACTTCGACCCGTTCTGGGAATTTGTGGCTGGGCCCATCAATGCCGGAACATTCGGCCCCGGCCAGCTGGACGGCACCTTCGGACCCGAGGTGGCTTTCTTCAAAGCCGGAGCCTACGCCAACGAATCCCCGCGCAGCGGCGAAAGCCAGTACTTCGGCCACGTGGACCTGAGCGAGGACGACGTCTTCACTGTCAGCCTGCGCAATGCCAACGGCGGCGTCCTCTGGAGCAAGGAACTGCACCCGGTGCGGTAACTTCTTGAGTTACCGCCTATCCATTTTGGCTCAGGGTTTCACGCCATCCGGGTTGGCGACTTTGCCGTTTTTGATGTTGATGGTTGCCCCGGGAGTAAAGGTCTCGCAATAGCCTCTTTCCCGGACGCGGATGACATAGCTGTATTCGGTACCGTCGGACAATTGCACGTCGATGGTGCATAAACTCTTCTGTTGGTACGACTTAACGACTTCAGCGGTCCCTGTGTAGGAGCCCTGTTCACGCTGCTCGATGATTCCGATTACGAGGAGGTACGCGATGATTCCGCCCAAAACCGTGTAGACGATGATGCGCGCCACAACTGATTTGCCCTTTCGCTTTCGCGTTGGACGTACAGGGGCTATAGGTTCGTTCATGCCAGCGGATCTTCTCGAGTCGGTTCACAAGGGCAAGGCGGTGGAGTCATTAGCCCAGATTACTGGGGCGCTTCGTAACGTCAGTGACCCGCTAGGCTAGGCTCCGGACACTTTGGGGGTTGGCAGTGCGGAATAGCGGTTTCTCAAGCATTAGGACGTTCCGGTCAAAGGGCTGGGGAGTGGCGTTTCTCGCCATTTTGCTGTCATCGGGGTTGGCAGGGTGCACGTCCGGCGGGCCACCTCCGGAACCGACGGCGACGGCGACACCCACCGCCACCGCAGCCGGGGCGGCGCTTGCCAATCCAGGAAAGCCGTCACTGGCAGGTGCCACGGTTACTGATTCTTTCGGCAATGCAGACTTCTACACCACTGTCCCCGGTGACACCTCGGAATCGGTGGCTGCCTTCTTTGGCATCTCCGAGGCGAAACTCATTGAGTTCAACGGCATGGAGCCTGGGACCCCGCTAAGCCCAAACATGAAGCTTCGCCTCTTCCCCGCTCCGGGGCCGATCTTCGGCGCGAAGGGCGCTGCTACGTTTGACGCGGACGGCATTCCCGACAGCTACGTGATCGAAGCTGATGACACACTGGACGGCATCACCTACCGGTTCGGACTTACCAGGGAGCAGCTGGCGGAAGCGAACAAAGTTCCATTCGTCTATGAACAGGGCAACCAGTATTTTGTCCGTGCAGGGAAGCACATCCAACTGCAGAAGAACCCGGTGGACAGCAGATCCGGTAAGGGAAAAAAGGTCACCAACTCTTTTGGTAAGACTGTCACTTACACCACCGTCGACGGCGACTCCTTCGACAGTCTCGGCTACGAATTCAGATCCACTACTGCGCAACTGCTGCAATATAACCCTTCCCTGGTGCCAGACAAACCGATTCCCTCGGGCACCAAAGTGAACCTGATGGCTGGCGAACAAAAGATCGACGGCGCCCAAGGTACCTTCACTGCCGATGCCGAGGGGATTCCTCTCACCTACACCACTGCCCCGGGAGACAGCGAGACGCAGATAGTGCTCCGTTTCGGCCTGACGGGGCTGGCGGACCTGGCATCGGCGAACCGCCCGCTCGTCCCCGGCGCCGGAGTCTGGTACGAATCCGTCGGCCCGCCGTCAGGGGAGCTCGTGCCGGGACAAACCATCAGCCTCGCTTTGAATAAACCGATCAACAAGTAGTGTTCTAGTGCGTCGAGTACTGGGCAATGATCACGCCCGTCGTCGTCGTGATTGAGCGCTCCAGAATCAGATCCACCCGCTGGCCCTCATCAAACAACTTGGTGCCGGAGCCGAGCAGGATCGGGTGGATCTGCAGAATGTATTCATCAATCAAGCCGTCTGCCTGCAGGGTCCGGACGAGCTCTCGGCTGCCCAGGATGGTGAGGTCGCCGTCGTCGTTCTCATGAAGCGCGGCAACAGTCTGGGCGGCCTCGCCGGCGAGCAGAGTCGAGTTGGGGTAGTCCAAAACAGTGTCCGAGGACCTGGAGACGACGTACTTCTGCGAGTTCAACAGCACAGACGTAAACGGGTTGGGCTCAGGCGTCGATGTCCAGAAGTCCAGCAGGTCCTTGTACGTGCGGTGGCCAAAGAGGAGAGAGCCGCCAGCAGCCATTCCCTCCGCCGCGAAGTTCATGGAAACAGAGTCCTGATAGCCGTTGGCCCACCCGCCATGTTTGAATCCACCACGGGTGTCCTCGTCCGGTCGCCCCGGCCCCTGCATAACTCCGTGGAGGGTGACACTCTGGAAAACGTTGATCTTTGCCGCTGTCTTCTCCACATCAACTGGCCCTGCGGCGCGGAACCCGCGGATTCATTCTGAAGCCTGAAAGGGACGGGCCCTTCCCCAGTGCAATGAGGAAGGGCCCGTCCGGCTTCGGTCACGCGGCTTCTGTCACGTCTACGGCGTGGGACTGCCGCCGTTGACGTTCAGGGTCTCGCCGATCACGAAACTCGATTCCGGTGACGCCAGGAACACGTAAGCGGGGGCGAGCTCTGCGGGTTGCCCGGCACGGCCCAGGGGAGTGCTCTGCCCGAACTCGGGGAGCTCTTCCTTGGGCTGGCCACTGCTCACCTGCAGCGGGGTCCAGATGGGTCCGGGCGCCACAGCGTTCACGCGGATGCCCTTCGGGGCCAGTTGCTGCGCCAGGCCCTTGGTGAAGTTGTTGATGCTGGCCTTGGTGGTGGCGTAGTCCAGCAGCGTGGGCGACGGGTTGTACGCCTGGACCGACGTCGTGTTGATGATGGCGGAGCCGGCAGGCATGTGCGGCACGGCGGCCTTGGTCAGCCAGAACATGGCGTAGACGTTGGTCTTCAGCGTGTGGTCAAACTGCTCGTCGCTGATCTCGCCGATGTCCTCCTGCGCCACCTGCTTACCCGCGTTGTTCACCAGCAGGTCCACGCCGCCAAGCTCGCGCACGGCTGTATCCACCAGATCCCGGCATACCGCTGCATCCTTCAGGTCACCAGGAACCTTGACGGCCTTGCGGCCCGCCTTCTCGATCAGGTTGGCGATGCGCGTGGCGTCTTCTTCCTCTTCGGGAAGGTAGGAAAGTACGACGTCGGCACCCTCCCTCGCGAAGGCAATGGCCGTCGCTGCGCCGATGCCTGAGTCCGCGCCAGTGACGATCGCCTTCCGGCCGTCCAGGCGGCCGGTGCCGCGGTAGGTGTCCTCGCCCAGATCGGCCTTCGGGATCAGCTTGGCGTCGAGCCCGGGCTCGGGCTGGTGCTGCTTGGGCGGTTCGATGTGCTCATAGGCTGTGACAGGGTTCTGGAACGTGTACTGATCGGTCATGGTGCTCCTCCGCAAAGATTGGTCTGAACACGGACTGTGGCTGGAATCCAGCCGTTCAGCATGACGCTAAGCATGCTTACCTTTCAAGGGTAGCGAGAGTGCTCCGATGCCGCAAAGAGGGCGGAACGAAGGCCTCGCGGTATGAACATCTGTGCAAGCGGAGTGAACGGACCGCGCCATAAGCTTGCACCCACTGGTCCTACCCGTCAGTAACTTTGGGGCAAAAGACGGGACCGGGTGTTGATGCGGGTTGCCTGCCGCGGGCAGTTTCATGCCGCACATTCGTGCAAGTGCCATCGAAAAAGCGGCCAGGTTGCCTAGCATCGAAACACCCAATCCTCGATGACGAGGCTCACAATCCGGCCCGTCCGCAGTTCTCGCCACCCACGCCAACAGACACTAAAACGATGAGGTTTCAATGTCGCTCCCTAAAACCCTGTCCAGCAAATCACCCCTGAAGAAGATCATGTCCTTCGCTGCCGGCCTCGTTCTGGCTGCCTCCCTGACTGCGGCTCCCGCCCAGGCCGCCGTCGTCGAGATTTCCCCTCCGGGCGCCAATGACTGGTCCTGTAAGCCGAGCGCTGAACACCCCTACCCGGTCATCCTGGTTCCCGGAACGTTCGAGAGCATGGTCAAGAACTGGAGCACACTGTCGCCGTATCTCAAGGATGCCGGCTACTGCGTCTTCGCCCTCAACTACGGTGAGACGAACGGCGTATATGCAACAGCGCCGGTGGCTGACTCTGCGAGGGAACTGGCTCCGTTCGTGGATGCCGTCCGTGCAGCGACCGGAGCCAAAAAGGTGAACCTGGTGGGCCACAGCCAGGGCGGGATGATGCCGCGTTACTACATGGGCTTCCTCGGCGGAGCGAAGTACGTCAACCAGCTCATCGGCATTGCCCCGTCCAACCACGGCACTGAGGGTGCGATCAGTCCGCCGCCAAGCTTCCTCCCGGAGCCCGATTTCGTCTACTTCGGCTGCGCAGCCTGTGCCGATCAGCAGGCCGGCTCGGCGTTTATGCAGACGCTGAACTCGATCGGCGACACCGTGGCGGGCCCCTCTTACACAGTGATCTCCACCAGGTACGACGAGATTGTTATTCCGTATAACAGCCAGTTCCTCGCCGGCCCGGCCCGCCAAGTCACCAACATCACCATCCAGGACAAGTGCCCCGCAGACGTGTTCGAACACGACCAGACGCCCAACGATCCCGTAGTCCACCAACTGGTCAGCCACACCCTCGGCAGGACTTCAGGACCCGCCGATCCCGCGTATCAGCCGCGCTGCCTCTAATGGGTAGTTGGGGAATGGGCGGAACGTAACCCGCGGCGCCGTCGTTGTACCAGCGCCACCCCGCCGCGAAAAGCAGCCCAACAATAGGACACCATGAGCCAGCGCACCATTGTCATCACCGGAGCCAGCGACGGCATCGGCGCAGCAGCCGCGGGCGCGTTGAGCCGGGCAGGGGAGCGCATTGTCGTCGTCGGGCGTTCACCGGAGAAGACGCAAGCGGTGGCCAAAGAGCTCGACGCTGACTACTTCCTGAGCGACTTCGCAGACCTCTCGCAGGTCAGGGAGCTTGCCGCGGCGCTGAGGAGCAACTATCCAACCATCGACGTCCTGGCCAACAACGCCGGCGGCATCATGGGCAAGCGCGAACTGACAGTGGACGGCTACGAGAAGACCTTCCAGGTGAACCATCTTGCCCCGTTCCTGCTGACCACCCTGCTGATGGACGTGCTCGCGGCCAGCCGGGCCAGCGTCATCAACACCTCAAGCGCGGCCAACGGCTATGGCAAGCTGGACCTCACCGATCTGGACTCGTCCCGCAACTACTCCACCAACCGCGCCTACGGCACCGGCAAGCTCGCAAACATCCTCTTCACCAGCGAACTCCACCGCCGCTTTGGCGTTGACGGAACCATTGGGGAGGGGGCAACCCCGGGAATTACGACGGCGGCGTTCCACCCCGGCGTTGTGGCCACCAACTTCGCGGCCGAGTCCA
This sequence comes from Arthrobacter sp. Z5-13, assembly GCF_056499105.1. Lineage (NCBI taxonomy): Bacteria > Bacillati > Actinomycetota > Actinomycetes > Micrococcales > Micrococcaceae > Arthrobacter > Arthrobacter sp. Z5-13. Next base: position 3,385,136 of record NZ_CP096460.1, on the reverse strand, counting down.
CGAGCCCTTTCAGGCACGCCTACAAGACGATCCTGAACCGGTTCCTCCTCACCCCGGAGCAGGGCGCGGATACACTCGTCTGGCTCGCAACGTCGAAGCCTGGGGAGGACTGGGTCTCGGGCGCGTACTACGCCAAGCGGGCTCTGTCGAAGGCAAACACGCAGGCCTACGACGCCGAGCTGGCGCGCGAGCTCTGGGTCCGCAGCGAGCAGATGGTCCAGGCAAAGAATTTCTTCTAGCCTTCGCAGCCGATGCCGTCGTTGTCGTTCCCATCGAGTCCATAAATATCCGATCCCACAACTCTGACAGGACCCTGGACGTACGCCGGACCGTTGCCGCTTCCGCCGGCACAGTCAACGTCCGATGCAATCGGAACACATGCCCCCGAGTAGTTGGGGTCGCAGTTCCCGGGTGCGGGAGCAGGTGCGGGAGCCGGTGGCGGTACAGCCGCTTGCCGCGCTGCCGCATCCGCAGCAGCCTGCGCTGCTGCGGCGTCCTGTGCCGCCTTGTCTGCAGCTGCCTTCTCCGCCGCAGCTGCCTCTGCTGCTGCCTTTTCAGCGGCGGCCTTGGCTGCTGCCTCCGCAGCCCGCTTATCTGTCAGGTCCTTGGAAGCGGAAGCCTCAAGCCACACCAGCTTGCCTGCCTGGTCGATGGTGCAGATGTAGCTTTCCGTGGACTGCGACTTTTTGCTCGCCTCAGAGCTGCAACCGGTGCCGGCAATCTTGCTTTCGCTAGGGGAGGGCGTGGATTCAGGGGCCGCAGAGGAAGTGTCTTCCTTTGAAAGACTGCCTGCAGGTGAGCCACCGCATGCACTGAGTGCAGTGATCATGGCCAGTGCACAGACCGGAAGTAGAGCGGAGCCTTGCCCGCGGGAAATCTGACGAGTATTCATTTATGCCCCAGTTTTTTATTGCGCCACGATGCGAGGTGTGAGCTGAGTCTAGACCTACTCATTCGCCGTGGATATAGGCAGGAGCGCCGTTGAACTTAAGAGGATCTTAGGGAATCCAGAAGGCGTGCGAGGGCACGTTCCGCCGAGCCGATCTCACCACCCTCGGCGATCCACATGGCTGCCTCGTTCATTGCCCCTGAGAGCAGCGCAGCGACTGCAGCGCGGTCTTCCTCCGGCCCGATGAGGCTCTCCAGGCCTTCCTCCAGTAATCGTGCGGAGTGTCTGGCGTCAGAGCGCCGCCATGTTGCCCATCCGAGCACGGCGGGCGCGTCGACGAGCATGATCCTGCGCACCCCTGGCGAGATGCTTGCCCGCAGGAATGCCTTGCAGCCGGCTTCGATGGCATCCCACCCTTCTCCGGGTGCGGCCTGGGAGATGGCAGCACTCACCTGGCTTTGAGCTTCATCGAGCACGGCCTCGAAAAGCCCTTTCTTGCTTCTGAAGTGGTGATAAACCGCTCCGCGCGTTACCCCAGCGCCGGCCGCAACTTGTTCCAGTCCAACTGCCTCATAGCCGTATTGAGCAAAAAGCTCCTGGGCTGTCACTAAGACTGTCCGGGCTGTTGCTTCGCTCTGTTCCTGGGTGGCTCGTGCCATCTCGACCCCTTGCCTATACATACGCCGTGTATGTATCGTAGCCCATATACATACACGGTGTATGTATATAAATGGAGGAGTGGCGATGATCAGTTCTTACCCCGTCCTCATGTCGAGCGACGTGACGGGATCGGCGGACTACTATCGGACTGCATTTGGCTACGAGACCACATTTGAATCGGACTGGTACGTGAGCCTCAGGCGCGGACAGTGGGAGCTGGCGCTACTCGACCATGCCCACACGACGATTCCCGAAGGGTTCGGCCGTCCGGCGGGTGGTGTTTTGATCAATGTGGAGGTCGATGACGTTGACTCGGAGTACGAGCGGTTGATCGTCCGGGGAGGGCTCCCGATGGCGCAGGACATTCGCTCGGAAGATTTCGGGCAGCGCCACTTCATCCTCATTGGACCCGATCAAGTACTCATCGACGTGATACAGCCGATTGAGCCCTCAGCTGAGTTTTCTGCCCAGTACTTTCAGAGTTGACCCGTTAGGGCTTTACCCGCAGCTTGTGGATCAACTCGAACGCGTGCAGGGTCCTCAGGGTGGCCATTTCCAGGCCTGCCTCGGGCTCCGGATGCGAGAAGTAGAAGCCCTGCAGGGAATCGCACTTCAGATCCATCAGGTACGCGGCCTGCTCCGGGGTCTCGATGCCCTCGGCAGTCACCAGAAGACCCAGGTTGTGCGCCATGTTGATCATGGAGCTGAGGATGGGCAGCTTCTCTGCGCCGGTGCGGACCATGGACACAAACGACTGATCGATCTTCACAGTGTCCACGGGTAGATCCTGCAGCCGCCCCAAGGACGAGTACCCGGTGCCGAAATCGTCCAGCGCAACCTGGATGCCGGCGTCGCGCAGCTGGTTCAACTGCTCCAGCACCGGGCAGTCGGCTTCGAAGAACACGCTCTCGGTGACCTCGATGACCAGCTGCCCAGGGTCAACGTCGCAGGAGGCGGCAACCCGAAGCACACCCTCAGCAAAGTTTGGTTCCTGGATCTGAACACCGGAAACGTTAACGGCGAGGGTGCGCGTGCTGTCCTCGGCCAGCCACGGGCCCATCTCTGTGCAGGCGCGCCGCAGAACAAGGGCCCCGATGGCTCCGATCAAACCGCTGCGCTCCGCGAGCGGGATGAACTGCGTGGGTGGGATGATCTCGCCATCGCGGTCCCAGCGGGCCAGCGCCTCAAACTGCATCACAGCGTCAAGCCGCGGAGTCATCACCGGCTGGTAGTTCACGTAGATATCGCCGCGGTCAACGGCCAGCCGCAGGCTCGCTTCCATATCCGTGCGCTGCACCAGGGCGGCCATCATTTCCGGCCGGAACCGCATGTACCGGTTCTTCCCGGCGGCCTTCGCCGCGTACATCGCGACGTCGGCCTGCCGGAGCAGGTCCGAGGGTTCAAGGGGCTTTTCGCTCAGTGAAGCAAGCCCCAGGCTCAGGCTGGGCCGAAGCATGGTGCCGTAAAGGAAAACGGGAACGTTGAGGGAATCGACGATCCGCTCAGCCACCTCCTCAGCGTCCTCAACATCGGTCAGAAGCACCACAAACTCGTCACCGCCCAGCCTTGCCACGGTGTCATTGGGCCGGACGCAGAACCGGAGGCGGCGAGCCACTTCAATGAGCATCTGATCCCCGGCGTGGTGCCCCAGGATGTCGTTGACTTCCTTGAAGTCGTCCAGGTCAATCAGCAGGACGTCCACAGAACTGCCGGCCGGATCTCGCAGGGCTGCGGCGAGCTCATCGTTGAACAACTGCCGGTTCGCCAGCCCTGTCAGGGGGTCCTTGAAGGCGAGATCCTTCAGTTGCGCGGCCTGTTCGGCCAGGTCATTCATAGCCTTCTTGGCCTGCTCCTGGGCCCTCCTCCTGGGCGTGACATCCCGGAAACTCCAGACGCGCCCCACAACCTCATTCGCAACTTTTTGCGGGCGGGAATACCTTTCAAACGTTCGGCCGTCGAGGAACTCCAAAACGTCGTGGCTTTCAGCATCCGGATTCGCGTAGAGCTCCTTGATCTTCTCCAGGAAACTCTCCGGTTCGGAAAGCTGGTCCAGCACGAACTTCATCACGGCGTCGTCGTCGTGGGAGTCCAGCAGTTCCCGGGGAATGCCCCACATGGACACAAACTGATCGTTGAGGCCGGCGATCTGACCGTCGCTGCTGACCACCAGGATGCCGTCCGCCGTCGACTCAAGCGTGGCGGTGAGCAGTGACATCGCTTCGCGGAGGCTGGCGTCCGTTTCCTTCCGGTGGGCCGTATCGCGGACCGTGACCGTCATATACGTACCGTTTGCGGCCTCAAAAAGTGAACAGGCCACCTCCCCGGCGAATTCACTGCCGTCGGCGCGTACCCCGAAAGCCTCGAATGGTTGCAATGGAGTTTCCGGCGAGCTTCGCTGGAGGGCGTCGAACACTTTGAGGAATCCGTGGCGGTAGTCTTCAGCCAGCAGTATGCGGTGATCCGCGCCGATCAAGTCAGCCCGTGCGCGCCCGAACATGCGTTCAGCTGCCGAATTCACCAGGCTGATAGTGCCGTCCGCGGACAGGACAAGGATGGCGTCCGGGCTGGACTCCAACACAGAGCGGTGCTCAATCCCCGAGATGGGAATTACCTCACCATTGACGTCTGCAGCACGGCGTAAAGACGGTTCCATAGAGCCCTTTTTTTGAGACCTAGATTTATTCATAATGCGCCTTCCCCCAAGCACATCATAAGGTGCAAAGGTCAATTATCAATGGCGAAGAATCATTTCCTCGGTCCATTTCTTTCCGTGCTCCTGCAGTCACTTCGGCCTCACCGCCGGCCGCCAACCCGCAGCCCACGGACGGACTCCATGGCAGTTTCAGCCCGTGTCATGGCCATGTCCAATCTGTTGTCAGAAACCGGCCGCGAGAAGAGATAGCCCTGCAGGAAATCACAACCCAGATCCATCAGATACTCGGCCTGTGCAGGAGTCTCAATACCCTCGGCCGTGACGGACAGGTTCAGGGCGTGCGCCATGGTGATCATTGAACTGAGCAGCGGAAGCTTCTCCGCGCCCGTCCGCACCATGGAGACGAAACTGCCATCGATTTTCACCGAATCAACGGGCAGGCCCTGCAGCCGCCCAAAGGACGAATAACCCGTGCCGAAATCATCGAGTGCCACCCGCATCCGTGCCCGCCGGAGATGCTTCAACTGGTCAATAACCTGCGAGCCAGGATCCAGGAACACACTCTCCGTAACCTCGAGCACCAGCTGTGCAGGATCAACCCTGCAAGAGGATGCAATACGCAGCGCGACGTCGGCGAAATCGTGCTCGTGCAGTTGACCGCCGGACACGTTGAAGCTGAGGGAGCGGGATTTGTCCGCAGCAAGCCACGGCTGCAGTTCAACGCAGGCGCGTGCCATCACACTGTTGCCAAGATCGCTGATCAGTCCGCTGCGCTCAGCCATGGGAATGAATTGACCGGGAGGAATGAATTCGCCGTCGCGCTCCCAGCGGGCCAATGCCTCCAACTGCACCTCGCGCCCTGAACCGGTGGAAACGACGGGCTGGTACTGCACCTTCACTTCGCCGTGAAGCACCGCAACGCGGAGCCTGGCCTCCATGTCATTGCGCTGGGCCAGGGCCTTAAGCATTTCCGGCCGGAACCGCATGTACCGGTTTTTACCCCCGGCTTTCGCCGCGTACATGGCCACATCCGCCTGCCGCAGCAGGTCCGAGGGCTCCATGGTGGTTTCACTCATGGACGCGAGGCCCAGGGAAAGGCTTGGCTTGAGCTGCGCCCCGCCGATGTTCACCGGAACGTTCAGCGTTTCCATGATGCGTTCCGCCACGGCGCCCGGATCCGCGACATTGGTCAAGAGCACCACAAACTCGTCCCCGCCGAGCCGCCCAACGGTGTCGTTAGGCCTTACGCAGGAACGTAGACGGCGCGCGGTTTCGATCAGCATCTGATCACCCGCGTGGTGGCCATGGATGTCGTTGACTTCCTTAAAGTCGTCCAGGTCCAGCAGGATGACGTCGACGGCGATATGCCGCGGCCGCCGCATGGCCTGGGCCAGTTGGTCGTTGAACAACTGCCGGTTGGCGAGCCCTGTGAGCTGATCCTGGAACGCCATCGCCCTCAGCTGGGACGCCTCCTCAGCGAGTGCGTTGCCCACCGTCCGATATGTGGCATCCCGGACGGACACTGCCAGTGAGGGCGCTGACTGGCCTGACGGCTGTGAACCCGCTGGTTGTGGTCCCGGAAGCAGGGAGCAGACAATTTCGGCGGGAAACTCGGTGCCGTCGCCACGCAGGCAGATGGGCTCGATAGGCGGATTACCGAGGACAGGATCAGGACTTTTCCGCAGGACGTCGTATTCCCACACGATGGCTTCAAGGAACCCCTCGGCCAGCAGGATCCGGTGGTCAGACCCCAGCAGCTCTTCCCTGGACCGTCCGAACATGCGCTCTGCAGCCAAGTTGGCGCGTCGGATGGTGCCGTCAGGGCCCAGAATCAGCAGCGCGTCAGGGCTGAAATCGAGCTCCGAAGCGGCGGCGGCGGACGCCTCTCTTTGGGCTTCCGACATCACACAATAGAAACAAGGTATTCGGTATTAAATCGAGCCATCTTGTTTTCTCCCCCTTGTGGAAATCATAGGGGGCAGAGACTAAAGCGCAAGGGATGCAGTGGCCAGGCCGGCATTCCTCCCCAGGCCCCTAAGGGTCCAGCCTTCCGCCTGCCACAAGCCGGCGTCCAGGACGTTGCGCGCATCCAGCATCACCCGGCGTCGTACGAGCTTTCCGACGACGGCGGGCTGCAGCCTGCGGTATTCCTCCCACTCGGTGAGCAGCAGCACCAGCTCGGCATCATCGAGAGCAGCCTCGGCGGACCGCTCGAAGCGCAGCTGCGGGTAGCGCATCCAGGAGTTGTTGATGGCCTTCGGATCGGTCACGGTCACGTGGGCACCTGTGGCCGCGAGCTGCAGCGCCACGTCCAGGGCAGGGGAATCGCGGATGTCGTCCGTGTCAGGTTTGAAGGCGGCGCCCAGGACCGTGACAGTCCGGCCTGACAAGTGGCCGCCGCACAGTTCACGGGCGATCTCCACGGTGCGGGAGCGCTGGCCGGTATTGACCGAATCCACCAGCCCCATCCACTCGTCCACAGAGTCCACGCCCAGCCCGGCAGCCTGCGTCCGGAAACTGCGGATGTCCTTGGGAAGGCAGCCCCCGCCGAAGCCCAAACCCGCGTGCAGGTAACGGCCGCCGATCCGCGGGTCCATACCCATCGCCTCGCTGAGCTCGTTGACATCGGCGCCGGAGGCATCGCACAGCTCGGCCATGGCGTTGATGAAGCTCACCTTGGTGGCCAGGTACGCGTTCGACGCCGACTTGATGAGTTCCGCCGTGGCGTAGTTGCACACCAGGCGCGGAATCCCGGCGCAGAGCAGGGGTTGATACACGGTGTCCAGAGCGGCTGTCACGCCCCGGCCTTCCACTGAATTCTTCCCGCCGGGCACCCCATAGACCAGCCTGTCCGGCACCAGCGAATCCTTTACCGCGGTTCCCTGCCTGAGGAATTCCGGGTTCCAGCCGAGGATCACGTCAGGGCGCCCAGCCAGGATGCTGCCCAGCTCGTCAACGGTGCCCACGGGAACAGTTGATTTACCGACGACGACGGCGCGTAGGCCGAGGTGGGGGAGCAGCGCTCCGGTGGCGGCAAGCAGGTAGCTGAGGTCGGCGCCGTCGGAGGTCTTGGACTGCGGTGTACCCACACACAGGAAGTGGACCTGTGCGTGGGCGGTGTCCGCGAAGTCAGTGGAAAACCTCAGCCTGCCGGTGGCCAGCCCGTCCTGCAGGAGTTCGTCCAGGCCGGGCTCGTAGAACGGCGCCAAGCCTCGTGCCAGCTGGTCAACTTTTGCGGCGTCGACGTCGATTCCCACCACGCTGTGCCCCATGGAGGCCAGGGTGGCGGCGTGGACGGCGCCAAGGTAGCCGCAGCCGATCACGGAGATGTTCATGCCGGGTTCCTTACTGTCGGAGTGGTTGCGGTGCTGTGCTCGGCCATGACCTGGCGGTAGTGGCGTACCAGCTCGGCGCTGAGCGCGGGCCAGGTCCTGCCCTGGACCGAAGCGTGGGCTGCCGCAGCAAAGGCGCGACGCTTGGCGTCGTCGCCCGTCAGGTCCACCACCCGGCGCCGCAGCTCGGCAAGGTTTCCCGGTTCGTAGAGCCAGCCGGTGCGGGAGTTTTCCACCAGGTCCAGGGGCCCGCCGCGGCCCGTAGCCACCACCGGCACTCCCGAGGCCATGGCCTCCTGGATGGTCTGGCAGAAGGTTTCCAGCTCGCCGGGATGAACAAAAAGGTCAAAGGAAGCAACAACGCGGGCCAGCTCATCACCGCCGAGGAAGCCGGGGAACAAGGCCTGGGGCAGGGCGTCCTCGAGGGTTTCACGCTGGGGCCCGTCGCCCACAATCACCAGCCTGGTGCCAGGGATATCGGCCAGGACGGCAAGATCTTCCACCTGCTTTTCCACCGCCAGCCGCCCGACGTAGCCGATGATCCGCTCACCGCCGGGCGCCACCGAAGCCCGCCAGCCGTCGTCGCGCTTTCCCGGGCTGAACCGCACGGTATCCACACCGCGCCGCCACAAATCCACCCGCGGAATCCCGCGGCCGCGCAACTGGTTCAGCGCGAAAGTGGAGGGCACCAGCGTCCTGCTGGCGAGGAGATGGATGTTCTCTACCCGGTTCCAGGCCCAGTTCTCCATAAACGGGACGCCGTAGCGGGCTGCGTAGCTGGGGACCTCGGTCTGGTAAATGGCCACCGACGGGATGCCGAGCTGGTGCGCAGCCTGGGCCGCCCGCCAACCCAGGACAAAAGGAGAGGCGAGGTGGACGACGTCGGGCGCGTAATCGGCAAGGATTCGCTTGACCCGATTCACACCTCCCAGCGCAACCCGCACGTTGGTGTACCCGGCCAGCGGCACTGAGGGAAGCCGGTGAACATACGCGCCGTGGACAACATCGAGGACTTCCGCGTCCTGCGTTGACGGCGCAATCACCAGCACATCGTCGCCCCGTTCCTGCAGATGCTCCAGCACCCGCAGGATGGAGTGCGTAACCCCGTTCATCAGCGGCAGGAATGATTCGGCAACAATTGCGATCCTCACCCCTCCACCGTGCTGGCGGCGGCTTACTCGGCGGGGGAGGGAGCGTGACGGCGAGGGGAAGATTGGGTTAACAGGATCCTTTTGCCCATTGATACAGCTTTGCGTGAATCCAGCTAGCCCTGTACCTTGGGCTGTCATGGAAACACTCACGCACTCGGCCGTATTGGCCAGATTCGGATATGCGTTGTCGGACCCGACAAGGGCGAAGATCCTGCTGGCGTTGCGGGAGGCTCCTGCTTATCCGAGCGACCTTGCGGAGCTGATCGGAGTCAGCCGCCAAAGCATGTCCAATCACCTGACCTGCCTGCGCGGATGCGGGCTGGTGGTTTCCGTCCCCGAGGGCCGCAAGGCGAAGTATGAGCTGGCTGACCCCAAACTCGGCCATGCCCTCACGGACCTGCTCGGCGTCGTTGCCGTGGCGTCGGACTGCGAATGCAGCAGCGACTCGAAGGACTGCTGCTGATGAGCGCCGGGGCACTTCACCCGTCGGCACCCACCCTGGAGCGCCGGGCCGTGCTCTCCCGCAGAATCAGGCTCCTCGTTGCGGTCACCATCACCTACAACATCATCGAGGCAGTGGTGGCGATCAGTGCGGGAACGGTAGCGTCGTCCGCAGCTTTGGTGGCCTTCGGCCTGGACTCCGTGGTGGAAGTGCTTTCCGCTGCCGCCGTTGCCTGGCAGTTCGCTGGCCCCGACCCTGAGGCCAGGGAGAAGACAGCACTAAGGCTCGTGGCCTTCTCATTCTTCGGGCTTGCCGTCATCGTGGCGATCGACTCATTCCGGAGCCTCCTGGGCTTCGCCGAACCGCAGCACTCGCCAGTTGGCATCGTCCTGGCGGCCGTGAGCCTGGCTGTCATGCCTGTGCTTTCCTGGGCCCAGCGCCGGGCAGGACGCGAACTGGGATCCAGATCCGCTGTGGCCGATTCCAAACAAACACTGCTGTGCACTTACCTCTCGGCGGTCCTGCTGGCCGGCCTGGTCCTGAACAGCACCCTCGGCTGGACCTGGGCGGACCCCATCGCAGCCCTGGTCATTGCCGGAGTTGCGATCAAGGAAGGCCGTGAAGCCTGGCGCGGGGACTCCTGCTGCGCACACTGACCTCAGACCGAGTTAAGGCGGGCCGAGGATCCGCCGGGCTTCGTTCTGCGCCTCCACTTCCTCGGGGGTAAGGGTTTGGCCGGCCAGGAAACCGGCGCCGGAGATGATCCTTCGCAGCTCGGCCACGGTACGGGGGATGCTTACACCGTGATGGGCCATGGCATGGCAATTGGCGCAGAGCGGAACCAGATCAGTCACCGGGTCCAGCTGGTAGTCCGCCCCGAGCTGCGAGACCGGAACGATGTGATGGACGTGGATAAAGTCCTTCCCGATCTCGCCGTATTTGATTTCGAAGGAGAATCCACAGGCGGCACAGGCGGTGCCGTGATGGGCCAGGCAGGCCCGCCGGGCTTCCGGGTTCCTCTCATAGCGGTTCACCTCGACCCTGCTGAGGGCCTCTTCCGGATAGGTCCCGGGCGCGGGAAGGGTGGGGTCGGCCATGGGCGCCGGTCCCAACTCGCTCCACAGCAGACGGATTTTCAGCTCCTCGGACGGATCTATGGTGAGCCCGGAAGCGGGAACGGCCTCCCAGCGCACTCCCGGGATGGCGTCCATGAGTGTCTCGGGGGCGATCTGTTCACCGAAAGGCAGGAAGGCATCGAAGGCGACGTCGATGTGCAGGGACGCTTCGCCTTCCGTGGCGTAGGGCTCCGAGAGAATTCTGCCGTGACCGATGAGCCCCGTGCCCAGACGGCCCTGCAGAAAAAGCCAGGCGTCCGCTCCCAGGGGGATGTCTTGGTGCCCGCCCACACTCCAGCTGCGCAGGAACTGACCGGTTTCGCTCACTTGGTTCCGGACGGCCTCATAATCCCAGTCGTGCCAGCGATCCGGATTCCAGGCCAGGATGGCGGCTGTCATGGTTCAACTCTCCGCTGCCTCTGATTCAACTGTGCCCCGACTCGAAGACTGCCTCTACTCGACCAGGAATTATTCGAACCGTGAGGGGTCGCCGGCTCCGCGCCGCACAACTTCCGCGGTTCCTCCCGAAAAGTCCACGACCGTCGTCGGCTCCGTTCCGCAGTCGCCGGAATCTATGACCGCATCAACTTCGTTGTCCAGGCGTTCCTTGATTTCCCACCCCTGGGTGAGCGGCTCCTCCTGGTCCGGCAGCAGCAGCGTGCTGGTCAGCAAAGGTTCCCCCAGTTCGGCCAGGAGAGCGTGGACAAACCTGTGGTTCGGTATCCGGACGCCCACGGTCTTCTTTTTGGGGTGCAGGAGACGGCGGGGAACCTCCCTGGTGGCGGGAAGAATGAAGGTGAAGCTGCCCGGCGTCACGGCCTTGATTTGGCGGAAGACGTCATTGCCGATGTTCACGAACTGCCCCAGCTGCGCGAAGTCGCTGCAGACCAGGGTGAAGTGGTGTTTGTTGTCCAGTTGGCGAATGGTGCGGATCCGGTCCAATGCCTCTTTATTGCCCAGCTGTGCGCCGAGGGCGTAGCAGGAATCCGTGGGGTAGGCGATGAGCCCGCCGTCCCGCAGCATGTCCACCACCTGGTTGATCGCGCGCGGCTGGGGGTCCTCAGGATGAACATCAAAGAATCTGGCCATGGCACGAGCTTACGGCTGCACCACGGTTACGGGCAGGGGGACACGATGGCTGGCCACCCGTGCAGGCGAACGGTCAGGCGCCGCTGATGCCGAAGAGTCCGATGATGAGGGCCATGACCAGGATGGTTACCAGTTCGTGGGCGCAGTTCAATACCGTCAGCCCGGCTGGCCGGTTGTCGAAGGCATCGTGGGTGATGAAACGGGCAGCGGTGAAACCGGCCCACAGGATGGCACCCGTGATGAGGGAATTGGCCAGGAAGCTGCCGCCGTAGAAATCCTGGGCAATGGCCACCGAACCGGCCAGCACCCAGGCTGTCACGAAGCTGACCACCAGGGTTATCGCTATGGGCCGGATGGCGTCCCGGGAGTTCCCGCTGGGGGTGACATTGGCCGTCTTCATCCAGTAATTGCCGAACACCTTAGGGGTGTACCAGATGGAGCCAACCACCATGCTGGAAAGCGTGGCCAACAGCACGGCCCAAAAGTTGATCTCTGGAATCATGGCTTGCTCCTTGGATTCGATCTGTATTCGGTACCTGCGGACTTTATGGCCTGCTTAACCCTCATGGTGACTTATGCGGAAGTCTATCCAAGGACATACAAAAAGTCGGTGCAGCTGCCTGCGGGAATCGCAGAACAACTGCACCAACCGGTAGTTACGAACATTTCAGATTGCTATGAATCTTTCCTCATTCGCGGCTCCTTATTCCCGGCTTACGAAATATCCGGGTTACCTGCGGTCCTCGGCCAGATGCCGGGAGAGAATCCAGCCGGCGCCAATCATTAAAAGACCAAACACCATGAAGGTCCAGTTGTCAGGGGTGTTCAGCGACAGGAAATTGGCCGCCGAATCTACTCCGACACTTAGCCCGTAAATGCTGAGAACAATGTACAACGCACCAAATCCCAGCAGGAAGTTCCGGGCGCCCATTCCGCTGCGGCACATTCCCAATCCAATTCCGCCGATAACCAGGTGCATGATATTGAGCAACATGGAAACCTGGAACAGGTTAAGGAACATCGCATTCGAATCAGGTCCAAAGAACCTTAGTTCGTCGTACTGCGTGGTGATACCCGGGACAAAGCCCAGGATGCCGACCACGATCAAGAGGATACCAACACCCATGCCCACGTTCTGGACGTCTGTTCGTCCAAAATGCATACCGTGAGCATGTGGGGATGCGGTAGTCATTTTCTGCCTCCAACCACTGACTTGCGGACATTCCAATTTTACGGCGGGTAGTCGTAAAAAGCGCTGGATGGCGCCCTGTCGGGAACCCCTGATGGGTACTTCTGCCCAGCGACAGATCCGGCCACCTCTGCTGGACTGGGGACACCATGAACCCCCGACACCGCCTCGCAAAGATCATCCTCACAGCAGCCGTGCTGCTGCTCACTGCCGGATGCAGCGTTGCGGTGCCGGAAAGCCGGGCTCCCGAACTGGGTGCCCTCCGGGTCGTTGATGGCAGCCCCGCCCGAAGCACTGCGGCGCCGTCGGCTAAGTCGCCGTCGGTCAAGTCGCCGTCGGCTAACCGGGCGCAGCAGCTCCTGCAAAAGGTGAACCTGCAGCCCTGGCAGAAGGACATGCCGGTGGTGGTGCAGTCGGACAACAAGGACATGCAGTGTTCCATCAGTACCGACGCCGCCGCGTGCCATCTGCTGAGCGATGTGGCACCCAGGGCGGACGATGTGCGCGGCCACTGCCCCGGGACAGTAAGTACCACGGAGGGTATGCCGCGGTGACGGTGGACGCCGGCGCACGGTACGGACTCTGCGGTGACGGGATCTCGCCCATGGAGGCCGAGAACGTAGCGGGCCCTGCCTTTCCCGGGCCGTGGCTGCAGGACGGCCAGGCGGTCCGTGTGGGCAATATGGTGTGTGAGCGGACACCCGGCTCCGTCACGTGCGCCCACCTGGGGACCGGCCATGGATTCCTGATCAGCATGGACAATTACGAACTCTGGTAGTTCCTCTGGCAGTTCCCTGAGGTGCCTGTCGAAACAGGGGGAAGGGGCCCGTGCATGGCACGATGGAACACGATGAAACTGCGCGCTGATCAGACCGGAGAACGTGGCCTTCCTATGCCCTTGTGGCTGCAGGGAGCGCTCGAATCGGCGCAGGCAGCCATCATTTCAGCACTGGTGGTGATTGCACCGATCGTTGCTGTCTGGGCTACGTCCGGCTTCAAAAACTCCGGCTTCGAGGCGCTTGCCCGCCTGGCCGGCCAAGCGTGGTTGTTGATCCACGGAGTGCCGCTGCATCTCACCACCATCGAGGGCTCTGTGGCAAGCCAGGCCGACGCCGGCACTCTCTCCTTAATTCCCCTGGGGCTGACCCTTATTCCGTTCCTGCTTGCCTGGCGCGCAGGACGCCGCCTCGCCAGGGCCTCCTACACGGACCAGTTGTGGCAGGCACTGCTGGGATCCTTGCTGGTGTACGGAGCGTTTGGAGCCGCAACCGGGTTCGTGTGCCGCACCGCCGACGTCGCCATCAACCTTTGGTTCGCCGCCCTGATACCGCTGGTGCCGTTCGCCCTTGGCATGGTGGTGGGCGCACGCCGGGAAGCAGGCTCGTGGAGCCGGCTGATCGGCGTTGACGCCGTGGCCTGGATCTCCCGGACCAGCCAGCATTCCCGCTGGGCCGGCTCATACGTGGCATCAGTCGTCAAGGCCGCCACAGTGGCAGTTATTGCGGCCTTCGCGCTGTCCTCGGCGCTGCTGGCCGTGAATCTGCTGATCCATTGGGATCTGATCATCGCCGTGTATGAAGGGCTCGACGCCGGTGCGGTGGGCGGTGCGGTGCTCACCATTGCGCAACTTGGATACCTGCCCAACCTCGCCATTTATGCGCTCGCCTGGACCTCCGGCTCGGGCTTCGCCCTCGGGGCGGGATCTCAGGCCGGGCCGCTCGCCACCGCCGTCGGTCCGCTGCCGTCGATCCCCGTTTTCGCCGCCCTGCCCTCGGGTTCCCTCGAGTACGGGTTTGTAGCCCTGGTGGTGCCGGTCCTCGCGGGAACCCTGGGCGGATGGTGGTTCCTGCGGGCAGGGGAGAACCACTTCGATGAGTGGCTGGCCATCAAGATCCGGGCCCGCTGGTTTACTGCGACGGTTTCCACGCTCGCCCTGGGAATCATGATCGGTGCGGTGGCCGGAGTCCTGGCAGGCGTACTGGCCTGGCTTGCGCGGGGTTCAGCGGGAATCGGACGCCTTACGGACATCGGCCCCGACCCGATGTGGACGGCAGTCTGGCTGGCAGCGGAAGTGGGCACCGGCGTCGTAATTGGTTACGCGGCGGGGCCCTGGCTGGAACGGCAGCAGAACGTGCCGGAAGAAGACCTGCAAAACGCCGTTTAGCGCCCTGACATTCCGGGAATCTTGTTCTCCAGGTCCGTGCGGCACTCAGAGGTGGCGCGTTGGGTCAGGGCTTCACGCTGGCACTGCTGGAAGTCGCTGAACTGGTTGAAGAATGCGCCCATCACGAGGAGCACCAGAACCATGACACCGGAAACCAGCAGCCCGGTGATGACCCCGAACAGCACCAGCTTGGACTCCTTCCGCGTGATGGCACGGATCAACACAATGATCCCCAGCGCGAGGCTGGCCGCAGTGAGGATGGCGGACAACCAAACGTAGGCGATGTCCAGCTGGATCACGAAGAGGGATCCCAGGACCACCACGATAAAAAGGCGGAAGAGGGTGTGCGTCTTGGCGAGTGAGGCCTGGGCTGCCTCGCTGAGCGGCTGCCGGGCGCGCTGCATGCTGCCGGGATCCTGTGTGGGGTTCATGTTTTCAAGCCTACGCGAGCGGCCCCTAAGCTAGAGCCATGCGCATCGTAGTCCTCGTTTCCGGCACTGGCTCCAACCTCCAGGCAGTCATCGACGCCGTCAAGGCAGGCGAGCTGGATGTCGAAATCGCGGCTGTGGGTGCGGACCGTCCCGGGACCTACGGCGTGGAACGGTCAGCCGCAGCGGGCATCGATACCTTCGTGGTCGATTTCAAGGCCTTCCCGGACCGCGCTGAATGGAACGCGGCACTGACCGACGCCGTTGCCGCCTACAACCCTGATGTTGTGGTGTCCTCGGGCTTTATGCGTATTGTGAGCCCCGGGTTCATCGAGGCGTTCGAGGGCAAATACCTCAACACCCACCCTGCGCTGCTGCCCGCTTTCCCGGGTGCCCACGGCGTGCGCGATGCCATGGCCTACGGCGTGAAGGTTACGGGATGCACCGTGCACTGGGCCGACGCAGGAGTGGACACAGGCCCCATCATCGCCCAGGAAGCTGTGGCCATCGAGGAAGACGACACCGAGGAGAGCCTCCACGAGCGCATCAAGGTGGTGGAGCGCAGGCTCCTGGTGTCCACCCTGGCCATGCTCGCAGCCGAGCACAGGGCCGGGCAACTGGCGCCGGGCAACTGGCGCCCCGCAGCTAAATAATCGGGTTCCCACTCATGAGGCCGAGCCCGGGCGGGCGAAGCGATCCAGGACTTCCACCACCGTGTCACCCATGGCTGGGTGACCGGTACCGTGACCTGCCTCGTCGATCAGATGGAGTTCTGCGTCCGGCCATGCCTGGGCTACGTGCCAAGCGATATCTGCCGGGCCGCTGATATCCAACCGGCCATGCACCAGTGCACCGGGAATGCCGGCCAGTTTCGCCGCCTCCCGGATCAGGACGCCATCCTCAAGCCAGGCAGCGTGGCGCCAGTAGTGAGTGACTAAACGGGCGAATACCATCCGGAAATGGGGATCCTCATACCGCGCGTCCGGTCGGTAGTTCGGGTGGGTTGCGACATGCGTGTCTTCCCAGCGGCACCAGTTTCTGGCCGCCTGTTCGCGGACCAGAGGGTCGGAGTCCTCCAGCAGCCTGCTGTAGGCATCAACGAGGCTGCCGTTGCGGTCTTCAGCCGGAACGCCGTTGCGGAACAGCGCCCACTCGGCGGGAAAGATGCGGCCCATATCCCGCGTGACCCAGTCCACCTCACGACGCGAGGTGTTGGTGACGCTAAAGAGCACCATCTCGGACACGTGGTCCGGATGGGTCTCGGCATAAGCCAGGCCGAGAGTTGCACCCCATGAGCCGCCCAGCACCAGCCACTTGTCGATGCCGAGATGCTCGCGCAACTGTTCGATATCCCGGATCAGGTGATGGGTGGTGTTCACACTCACGTCGACGCCGTACTCTCCGGCGTTCGGTGTGCTCCGGCCGCAGCCGCGCTGGTCGAACAGGACCATCTTGTACATCGCGGGGTCGAAGAACTGCCGCCAGCCAGCGGAGCATCCGGAGCCGGGCCCACCATGAAGGACCACCGCAGGCTTGCCCGCGGGATTGCCGCAGAGCTCCCAATAGATCCGGTTGTTGTCACCGACATCCAGCAGGCCATGGTCGAAGGGTTCGCTCAAGGGGTACATCGTGCGCCTCGCTCAGGTCCGAAAATGGGGTCAGGTCCGAATTGGTGTGACGGGGGAGGGGACGGGAGGCGCTTAGTCGAGCCGGCGCTGCTTCGTCTCGGGGGAGAAGAACACCATCCACAGCACGGCCAGGACCACCAGGCCGCCGGCCAGGGCGAAGGAAGAAGCCAGCCCCAGCTCCGGCCAGAAGTAGCTCGCGAAGACCAACGGGCCCAGGCCTGCACCCACCCGTGAGAACGTGGATGCCCAGCCGAACCCGCTCCCGCGCAGATGCGTCGGGTAGAGCTCGGACACGTAGGCGTACAGGACCGGGATGGCCACCTGCACCACAAAACCGAAGGCCAGCAGCCAGAACACCGCCGCCGAGGGAATATCCACCACAAACGCCACAATCACCAGGATCAGCGCCGACAACGGCCCGGTGATGGCGAGAATCCATTTGCGGCCCACCTGCTCCACCAGCACTGCCGCCACCACTACACCCAGAAGTCCGACGGCGGCCATTCCCGCCGTCGTCAGGAACGCCTTGTACTCTTCGAAACCGGCACTGATCAGGATCCGGGGCATCCATGTCAGCGACAGGTAGTACACGAGGAGGATGCTGAAGAACAGAGCCCAGGCCGCCGTCGTGATTTTCCAGTTGAACTGCCACACGAGGCGCAACTGCTGCCAGGCGCTGCCTGCGGAAAGCCGTGGAGCTGCCTGGGCATCCGGAAGGCTGTAGGCACGCTGTTCCGCACCGGTGGCGAGCACCAGATCGTCAATGACCTTTGCGGCTTCCTCGCGCCTGCCCTTGCGGATCAGGAACAGCGGGGATTCGGGGACACTGCGGCGGACCCAGAACACAAGGAGCGCCGGCAGCACCATCACGAGCATGGTGAGGCGCCAGTCGGCGAAGAGCGCGATCAGGCCTGCAGAGACAAAGCCGCACAGCGCAGCACCGATGGGCCACCAGCCGTCCATGGCTGTGAGGACCCTGCCGCGCTGCTTCCGGGGCGTGAACTCACCCACCAGCGCGTAGTCCACCGGAATGCAGCCGCCCAGGCCGAAGCCGGCCATGAACCGGAACACGCAGAACCACACGAAGTCGGGGGAGAAGGCGCCCAGGACGGTAAACAGCGAGAAGATCAGGAGGGTGGCGGTGAAGGCCTTCTTGCGGCCGATCGTGTCCGCGATGGTGCCCCACGCGAAAGCGCCCAGGGCCATGCCGATGAGGTTGGCGGTGCCGATCCACGCGGCTTCACCAGGAGCCAGCGCCCAGTGGGTGGAGAGGAGCGGAATGAGGATTCCGTTGAGGGTCACATCCCAGGCGTCGAACATAAAGCCCAGGCCGCCAATCAGGAAGATCCGGCCCTGCACTTTCCAACGCCACGGCAGTTCCTGGACCACCTGTTCGCCGCTGGGCACAGTGGTGTAAGTATTCATCTCTCGGGCCTCCTCCAAGGAGAACTTTACGTTGCGCTGAAGACTGCCATGAGCCATCCCGCTGAGGCGCCGGCAGTGCGTTTGTTCACACTCCGGCGGCCACGCAGCGCAGCGCCCGCAACACGATAAACTGGCTTCATCCCACCCACATACGACGGAGACTTTTGTGAGCTTCACGCAGCTTGACCGTGTTCCCATCCGCCGAGCCCTCATCTCGGTCTACGACAAAACCGGTCTGGAGGAGCTCGCACAGGGCCTGCACGCAGCAGGCGTCACCCTCGTTTCCACCGGCTCCACCGCCAAGAAGATCGCCGCCGCAGGCATCCCGGTGCAGGAAGTTGAAGAAGTCACCGGTTCGCCGGAAATGCTGGACGGCCGCGTCAAGACCCTGCACCCGCGCGTGCACGGCGGCATCCTCGCCGACCGCCGGGTTCCGGCCCACATGGAAACTCTCGCGGGCATGGAAATCGAAACCTTCGACCTCGTGGTGGTGAACCTCTATCCCTTCGTGGAGACCGTCAAGTCAGGTGCAGCACCGGACGACGTCGTGGAGCAGATCGACATCGGCGGCCCCGCCATGGTGCGCTCCGCCGCGAAGAACCATGCCGCTGTCACCATCGTGGTTGATCCCAATTTCTACGGTGACGTCGTTGCCGCTGCGGCCGACGGCGGTTTTGACCTCAAGACCCGACGCCGGCTGGCCGCCAAGGCCTTCGCGCACACGGCCTCCTACGACAATGCGGTGGCCATCTGGACCGCCAGCCAGTTCCTGGATGAAGACGGCGACGGTGTGATCGACTGGCCCGCCTACGCCGGCCTTTCCCTGGAGCGCTCAGAAGTTCTGCGCTACGGCGAAAACCCGCACCAGCAGGCCGCACTCTACGTGGACAAAGCAGCTCCCGCCGGCATCGCCCAGGCAGACCAGCTGCACGGCAAGGCAATGAGCTACAACAACTTCGTCGACGCCGACGCCGCCCTCCGCGCCGCCTACGATTTCGCTGAGCCGGCTGTTGCGATCATCAAGCACGCCAACCCGTGCGGTGTCGCCGTCGGTTCCGCCGATTCGGCTGACCCCCTGGCCGATGCCCACGCCAAGGCCCACGCGTGCGATCCCGTGTCCGCTTTCGGTGGCGTGATCGCCGCCAACCGCACCGTAACCGCCGGCATGGCCAAGACTGTCGCGGGCATCTTCACCGAGGTTGTCATCGCTCCGGGCTTCGAGCCGGAAGCCGTGGAAATCCTCTCTAAGAAGAAGAACATCCGCCTGCTCGCCCTGCCGGAGGGCTATGGCCGCTACCCGAGCGAAATCCGCCAGGTCTCCGGCGGCGTCCTCGTCCAGGTCACCGACAAGGTGGATGCCGACGGCGACAACCCCGCCAACTGGACCCTCGCCGCCGGTGAAGCAGCCGACGAGAAGACCCTGGCAGACCTCGCCTTCGCCTGGACCGCCTGCCGCGCAGCCAAGTCCAACGCCATCCTGCTCGCCGCTGACGGTGCCGCCGTCGGAATCGGCATGGGCCAGGTCAACCGGCTCGATTCCTGCCGCCTCGCCGTCGAGCGGGCAAACACCTTGGGTGTTTCAGTGGAATCCGACGGTGCTGTTGGGGGCGATGCCCCCGGAGGCGCATCAAACGCCGACGCAACCGGAGCGCCGGAACGTGCCCGCGGCGCCGTGGCTGCCTCGGATGCGTTCTTCCCCTTCGCTGACGGCCTGCAGATCCTGATCGACGCCGGCGTCCGCGCCGTGGTCCAGCCCGGCGGTTCTGTCCGCGACGAGGAAGTCATCGCCGCAGCCAACGCCGCCGGCATCACCATGTACTTCACCGGTGCCCGCCACTTCTTCCACTAATCCCCACCGCCTCCCTAGCCTCGCTGCGCTCGGCTAGGGAACCCGGGCGGCGTGGGCCCAGCACCGGGGCACAACCCGGGAACAGAACGACGGCGACTGCCCCTTCGCGGGACAGTCGCCGTCGTCGTATCTTCATTCAGTTGTCCTCTTCCGGATCATCCGGCGGAAGAATCAGCTCCCGGGGATTGGCCTGCGCCATCCGTTCGGGAGTCCAGTACTCCAGGATTTCCTCAGGCGTTTTTTCTACCTCATGGGAAGTTACCTCAGGATGTCCGGAGTTGGCTTCACCTGGCTGATGAGGCATCCGAGTACGCCTGCTGGATGACTGATCCCCAGTACGGGCCGTACATGATGGGGTACTTCTTGCCGTAGCCGTAGCTGTTGACGGAGTTTTGGACCCCGCCGGACCCTGAGCCGATGAACCAGGGACCGCCTGAGGAGCCGCCTGTCATGTCACAGGAAATGCCTTGGGAGTTGAACTGCGGGTTGAAAGGATCGTCGCTGGCGGTTCCGGTGCAGCTTACAAGGGAAGTGCCGTCGAAGGGCTTGCCGGCGGGGTAGCCGTAGGACGTGTAGCTCAGGCCGCGTGCGGCGTTGAACTGGACGCCCGATGCGCCAACGGTGTCCGCCAGGGTCTTGCCGTTAACAGGGGCGACGACGGCGAACCCGGTGTCATACTGCATGTCGCCTGCAGAGCTCCACTGGGTGGGCGTGTGCAGCGAGGTGGCCGCGAACTTGCCGTACGGGGCAGCTCCATCCAGATAGGCGGGAACGAAGACGAAGTTGGTGGCGAAGGCGCCGGGGCCTTCGTTGAGGCAGTGGCCGGCGGTGGACACTGTGCTTTCGTTCGCGGACGCTACGGAGTTGCCTGAACAGACGTAGTTCCCACCGGGAAGGGTGAAGAAGACCTTGCCGATGTGGGATACCGGGGCTTCATCAGTGTGCAGGCTGGGCTTGCTCGGAGCGGCCTGGCCGGAAATTTTGGTGCTCGAGCCCCTCTCCACAGTGTCCGCGCTGGACTTGTTGCCCCGGGCCAGGGCCTTGTTCGCCAGAACGTCGCCAGAAATGGCACTACGCATCCGCTCAGCCGTCCAGTATTCGGCGGCGCCTGTTGCATTCACGGCCTTGCTTGTTACACCGCGCGAACCGCCTTCATCCGGTGCGGCTGGCGCGGCCGTGGCCACGCCTCCGGCCGACATGACGAGGAGCGCTGCAGCCGAAAGGCTGAGCAGACTCGTGGCGAGAGACCTGGATGTTTTCATAATGTTCCTAATCCGTTGGGAAGAGCGGCCCCCTATTGAGGGCCGCTCCCATGTGGTGAGGATGAACCTATCCAGATATGACACGTTTGTAAATGAAAAATACGGGACTTGTGGGATCCGGCCGCATACAATCTGCGGCGCCGGAGCTAGCTGCGGTCGTTGATGAACTCGTCCGGGCGGTACTGGATGAAGTCCGCCACGCCGAGGCCCAGGGATTCGCCGCGCTGGTCGATGACGGAAGCTTCGGCGAGGTTTCCCCAGTGCCCGTCGTCGAGCCGTTCATTCATTGTCTCTACAGCCGCCACCGTTTCCGCCACAGTGAAGGAACAGTGCCCTGTGCGCTCCACATACGTCTGCCGGAGCAGCGGGGTGGCCTGGGCATCGCGCACCGTCTCCGCGTACTCCTCCATGTACTCCACAGGAGCCAGGATGTCGGCCAGGGTGTGCATGGTGAGTACCGGAACCTGCAGATCGCCATGAGGGGTGGACGTGCTTTGCATCCATTCCAAGGCCTCGGGGTCAGGTTCAATGTCGGCGTTTTGTGTCAGGAGGGAAAGATCTGCTGAAAGGTCCAGCGCCGTTTCGCGGTACAGGGAATCAATCTGTGCCTTCATCGCCGAATGCTGGAACAGCCTGCCGTAATCCACGCCTGCATTCCAACCGCTGTCCCCGTCGGCGGCGTTAACAATAAAGGAACGTGCCCCGACGACGAACGGAATGGTGCCCAGCAGCCAGTTGTACTGGGCGACCTGCTTTGCCTGGTAGTCCTTATTTCCCGGGGCAGCGCCCTCGAACCAGGTGGGAGTGTTCATAAATGCGGCGCCTAATGCAATGCGGGCCCGTCCCTCCGGCGTCTGTTGCGCCTGCTGAATTGCCGCGGTGAGCTTGTTGATGGTGACACCCGACTCGGCGCCGCTGCGGAAACCGGTCAACTGGACCTCCTGGCCCGGGAGCAGCAGTTGGGCCAGGGCATGCAATCCGTCGAGCTGATAGTTGTTCAGGTTCACGCCGCCGCCCAGAAGCCCGCAGGTGCTTACCACGCCGCTGACGCCGGAATCCGGAACCTCCGCAATGAGGCTGCTCACCAGACCGCCCATTGAGGTTCCGAAAGCTATGGTTCTCCTCGGTGTCCCCACCTCCTCGGAGAAAGCCTTTAGCGTCTCCAGTTGATCGTCGACGGCGGTTTCCAGAGCCCAGCCAGCGCTGGCATAGGACGATGACGCAACAGCGTAGCCCCGGTCCTTGAGAGCATCGGCCGTTGGTTCGAACCCGGCATCCCAGGCAGGATTGGCTGGACCCGGACGGAAGCCATGGCTGTACAGCACCACTGCACCGTTCCAGTCCGCGGGTACCTCCGCAGCCCATTGGGCCCCACTGGCCAGTGTTCCTCCTGTAACTGTGCCTCCGTTTAGAGGTGCGGCGGGGACCTGCGCCACGGCTGCCCCGGCCGGAGCGGCAGCCATGGCCAGGGTGGTAGCAATGCCCAAGGACTTCAATGCAAACATGTGGTTCCTTCCATTCCTGCGTCGTTGCAGGGTCTTCGGTTCAGGAGGCTTGGTTTGGTCAGGAGACTACGGCGGCAGCGGGGCGGTGGCCTTTCTTGGCGAGTTGGATTTGTTCATAGACGTGGTGGCGGAGTTCGGTGAAGCGGGGCAGCGCACGGGTGTTGAGCTGGTCGCGGTCTTCAGGGAGGTCGATGATGATGTCTTCCTGGATGACGGTGGGGGAGCTGGAAAGGATGATGACGCGCTCGCCGAGGTAGACGGATTCGTCAATATCGTGCGTGACGAAGAGGACGGTCACGCGGAGCTTCTTCCAGACCGTGCGGATGAGGTCTTCGAGGTCTGCCCTGGTCTGGGCGTCTACGGCGGCGAAGGGTTCGTCCATGAGGAGCACTTCGGGTTGGTACGCAACGGCCCGGGCGATCGCTACACGTTGCTGCATGCCGCCGGAGAGCTGCCAGGGGTAGGAGTGCGGGACGTGGGCCAAACCTACGGCTTCGAGGGCTTCGTCCACGAGCCTG
Organism: Arthrobacter sp. Z5-13; assembly: GCF_056499105.1. Classification (NCBI taxonomy): domain Bacteria; kingdom Bacillati; phylum Actinomycetota; class Actinomycetes; order Micrococcales; family Micrococcaceae; genus Arthrobacter; species Arthrobacter sp. Z5-13. The sequence goes on along the minus strand of NZ_CP096460.1, from coordinate 3,361,837 downwards.
TCACGCTCGGCTTTGGGGACGCCCTGGTTTTTCAGCGGCAACTCGACGTTTTGGCGGACGCGCATCCAGGGGAAGAGCGAGCGGCCATACTCCTGGAACACCACCGCCATTTTCTTCGGCGGACCAACAACCCGCGTGCCGTCCAGGAGGACTTCGCCTTCGGTGGGAGCCATGAGTCCGGAAATGCACTTGAGGAGTGTGGTTTTGCCGGAGCCGGAGGGGCCCACCAGGCAGGCGAGCTCGCCGGGCCGGAGATCGAAGGTGAGGTTCCGGACCGCCTCAACGTCGCCGCCGTCGGTCTTGTAGACCTTCTTCAAACCCCGGACGGACAGCATCGGCTGGTCCTTCACAACAGGCTTTTCGTTAACCAGCATTTTCTACCTCTTTCTGACCGTGGTACCAGCGCAGCACACGCCTTTCAGTCCACTTGAAGATGAATGACATGGCCACACCGATCAGACCAAGGATGATGATGCCGGACCACATTTCCGGGATGGCGAAGGAACGCTGGAACTGGACGATGGTGAAGCCCAGTCCTGAGGACGAGGCGAACATTTCGGAAATGACCATCAGGATCAGGCCGATGGACAGGCACTGGCGGACGCCGGCCATGATCTGGGGGCTGGCCGAAGGAAGCACGAGGTACCTCACCCTGGCCCAGCCGGCAACGCCGTACGTTCGTGCAGAATCCGAAAGCACCCCGTCAACGGCACGCACTCCTTCGATGGTGTTCAGGAGCACGGGCCAGATGCAGCCGGAGATGATCACCACCACCTTCATGGAGTCGGTGATTCCCATCAGCAGCATCAGCACTGGAACCAGCACGGGCGGAGGGACGGCCCGGAAGAATTCGAGAGTCGGTTCCAGCAGTGCACGGAGCCACTTAACCGATCCGATCAGCAGTCCTGCCGCTATGCCGATCCCGATGGCTGCTGCAACTCCGGTGAGGAGCCGTCCCAGGCTGGGGAGGACATCGGAGAGGATCCGTTCCCCGAACCAGACTTCACCGAACGTCTCCATCAGGACCGCGGGCGCGGGGAAGAAAAAGTTTGCCCGGCCAAGGGTGGCTGCCCACCAAATGAGTATCAGCAGGAGCGGCAGCCCCACCAGATAAGCCAGTGACTTCACCCAGGTCATACCACCACCTCCGAACGGACCGATGAGTGCCAGGACAACGTCTTCTTTTCGATGAACCGCATCAGCATGTTGATGAGGACACCGATCAGCCCTGTTGCCAGCACCAGGGCGTACATACCGGAAATTGCGCCGCCTGACTGGGCCAAGGCGATTTCCCTGCCCAGTCCCGGGGACCCGATGACGAGCTCCGCCGTGATAGCCAGGATCAGCGCAACAGAGGCAGCCAGGCGGACGCCTGTCATCAGGTACGGCAGTGCGGTGGGAAACACCACGTAGCGGATCCTCGCCATTCGGCCCAGTCCATAAGACTTCGCCGTGTTGTTGGCCACCATGTCGATATCCGCAACCCCGTAGAGGACCTGGATGAAGACCTGCCAGAAGGATGCATAGACGATCAGCATGAGCGAGGACTCGATTTTCACACCGAACATCAGCACTGCCAGCGGGATAAGCGCCACTGACGGGATGGGCCGCAGGAACTCCACGCTGGAGCTCGTAGCCCTTGCCAGGAAAGCGGATGAGCCGATCAGAAAGCCGAGAACAAGGGCTGAAATGACGGCCATCAGCAAGCCCAGGAACCAGGCAATCATCGTTTCCCCCACGCTCACCCAAAAGGCGGTCAGCCCGAAGGCCCGGAAAAGCGCCGCCATAACCTCACTCGCAGGGGGCAGGAACCTTGCTTCAATGATTCCCGCCCGCGGGATCAGTTCCCACGTCAGCAGGAACCCGAGGATGCCTGCGATACCCAGGAACTTCTGGGCCGGCCAGGTGCGCCTCGACTGAGCGGCCAGTCTGCCGGTCATTTGAACCGTCATTGGGGCTGTCATTTGACGGTCATCGCGGCGACGTCGGGTTCCTTGTCCACGTAGTTGTACTTCACCATCAGGGAACCGAGGTCTGACAGCACAGCGGCGGGAACTTCGCCGTCGAACTTTTCCATCTTCAGCTTCTGGGCCACTGCGGCGTCCATGTTCATGAACTTCGGCAGGAGCGCACGGACCTGGTCCGGGTTCTGTTCAGCCTTTTTCAGGGTCTCTTCCATGGCTTCCTTGAAGGACTTCACGGTGTCGGCATTCTGCTGGGCGAAGTTTCCGCTGGTGAAGCTGACCATGGTGGGCAGCCCGGGAAGGGCCGTCTGGTTGGGGTAGCCGACCAGTGCGTTCTTGGTATCCGCGAGTGCCTTGCCAAGGAAAGGCTGGGGCAGCCAGGCCGCGTCCACTGAACCGCGATCGAGCTGGGCCTGCATGTCCGGGAACGGCATTTCAACAAACTTGATTTTGGCCGGATCCGCACCTGCCTTAGCCGCACTCTCCATGATGGTCAGGTCACCTTGGGTCTTCAGCGTGTTAACGGCGACGGTCTTGCCCTCCAGGTCTGCGAAGGAGGTGATGCCGGAAGTCTTAGCTGTGACAACGCCGTTGATGTCCTCGCCCTCGGCCTTGGAATTGCTGAAGCCCGTAACGATCTTCATGTCCAGGCCCTTGTTCACGGCGAGCATCACCGAGAGCGGATTTCCGACTGAGAAGTTCATGGTTCCGGTGGAGACGGCCGGCAGCATCGCTGCTCCGCCCTGTCCGGTCTGGAGTTCGACGGCGAGGCCGTGGTCAGCGAAGATGCCTTCGTCGATGCCGTACTGAAGGGCCACGGAGGGTGCGATGGAAAGGACGCCGACGGTGACCTTCTTAAGGTCCCCGCCTGCGGCGGGCGCTCCGCTCGGGGCAGTGCCTGCGGAGCCGGCGGGAGTAGAGAGCGAGCCGGAACCGCAGCCCGTCAGGGCCAGGGCAGCGAAGGCGCTGGCGGCGAGCAGTTTAGCGAGTTGCCTTTTCATTTTCTTTGACTCTTCCTTGAGTTCCATGACTGGCTTGATATCCGAGTGAGCTGCGCCACAGTGGATGTATCCATGTCAGCCCGAATAGTTGAAAATGTCAATAGTTATATTTTTCCGGTAACTCCGTGATGATGGCGGCCATCAACTATAGGATTGAGCAATGACCCAGCCCCGCACCACGGAGATCCCGCCGCCCGAAGGCCTTGAGCGGCTGTTGGGAAGCCCCCTCGTCGCCGAGATCGAATTCCTGACAGCGCGTGCACGGGCGCTGGGAAGTGCCAAGGCCAACGCCCTGCTGGCGCCACTGGACCTGAAGATCAGGTCGTACGCCGTGCTCTCGCTGGCCTGCAGTGGCGAAGCCCCGTCGCAGCGCGAACTCGCGGAATTCCTGCTGCTGGATCCGAGCCAGATCGTGGCACTGGTTGACGGGTTGGAGCAGCGGGGGCTGGTGAAACGCGAAACGGATCCTCAGGACCGCCGCTCCAAGGTCATCAAAGGCACTGCCAAAGGGAAGCGGCTGCTTGCCCAGGCGGCCCTTGCCACCCAGCAGGCGGAAGACCAGGCAATGGGCAATCTCAGCTCAGCCGAACGTGCCCAGCTCAGGGACCTGTTGCGGCGGATTGCTTTCTAGGTCCAGCTGTTTCCCGCTCCAGAACGTTTACCGCTCAGCCGCTCCGGGGCGGCCGTTGACGGTAACGCAAGTGCTTTTGGACACAGGCGTAGACGCCAACCTTGCCTCCTCGGGTAAGTTAGACCTGTTGAAATAACACACGACTCCAGCTATACGCATACACCAGGGAGACACCTGAATGGCCAAGATTATCTATACCCACACTGACGAAGCGCCCATGCTGGCCACCTATTCGTTCTTGCCTGTGATTGAAGCGTTCGCTTCGACTGCCGGTGTGGAAGTGGAGACCAGGGACATTTCGCTCTCTGGCCGTATCATCGCAGCATTCGGGGACTTCCTCACTGACGAGCAGCGCATCAACGATGACCTCGCCGAACTCGGCGCGCTGGCAAAGACGCCCGAAGCAAACATCATCAAGCTCCCGAACATCAGCGCGTCCCTGCCGCAGCTCAAGGCCGCTATCGCTGAGCTGCAGGGCAAGGGCTACCAGTTGCCGGACTATCCGGACAACCCCACCTCGGACGAAGAGACTGACATCCGGTCCCGCTATGACAAGATCAAGGGTTCGGCCGTGAACCCCGTCCTGCGCGAAGGCAACTCGGACCGTCGTGCTCCGCTCTCGGTGAAGAACTACGCCCGCCAGAACCCTCACTCCATGGGTGCCTGGAGCCCGGACTCGAAGACCAATGTGGCTCACATGGAAGCGGACGATTTCCGCTCCAACGAGAAGTCTGTGGTTATCCCTGCAGACGGCACCATCCAGATCCAGCAGGTTCGTGAAGACGGCACCGTCAAGGTACTCAAGAAGGCATTCCCCGTCCTTGCGGGCGAGGTCATCGACGGAACGGTCATGCGTGCCGCGGCCCTGGATGAGTTCCTTGCTGCCCAGGTTGCCCGGGCCAAGGAAGAGGGCGTGCTCTTCTCCGCTCACTTGAAGGCCACCATGATGAAGGTCTCCGATCCCATCATCTTCGGCCACGTAGTGAAGGCGTACTTCTCTGAGCTGTTCGAGACGTACGGCAAGCAGCTCACCGCCGCAGGCATCAACCCCAACAACGGCCTCGCAGCTATCCTGAATGGGCTCGAAAACCTCCCCGAGGACGTCCGTGAAGGTGTTCAGGCTGCCATCAAGAAGGGCCTGGACGAAGGCCCCGCGCTGGCCATGGTTGATTCTGACAAGGGCATCACCAGCCTCCACGTTCCCAGCGACATCATCGTGGACGCCTCCATGCCGGCCATGATCCGCTCCTCCGGCCACATGTGGGGCCCGGACGGCAAGGAAGCAGACACCCTTGCAGTCTTGCCGGACAGCTCCTACGCGGGCATTTACCAGGTTGTCCTGGACGACTGCCGCGCACACGGCGCCTTCGATCCCACCACCATGGGCACCGTTCCCAACGTTGGCCTCATGGCCCAGGCGGCCGAGGAATACGGCAGCCACGACAAAACCTTCGAAGTCCAGGCTGCCGGAACCATGCAGCTCGTGGACGGCGAAGGCACCGTCCTGATCGAGCACCAGGTATTCCCCGGCGACATCTGGCGTGCCTGCCAGACCAAGGACGTGCCGATCCGTGACTGGGTCAAGTTGGCAGTTACCCGGGCCCGTGCTTCACAGACGCCCGCAGTGTTCTGGCTGGACGAAACCCGCGCCCACGATGCGAACCTGATCGCCAAGGTCCGGGAATACCTGAAGGACTTCGACACTGAAGGCCTGCAGATCGAAATCATGTCCCCGGAGAAGGCAACCGCCTTCACCCTGGAGCGCATCCGCAAGGGTGAGGACACCATCTCCGTCACCGGAAACGTCCTCCGCGACTACCTCACGGACCTGTTCCCGATTCTCGAACTTGGGACGAGCGCCAAAATGCTGTCCATCGTTCCCCTGATCAACGGTGGTGGCCTCTTCGAGACCGGAGCAGGCGGGTCTGCCCCCAAGCACGTGCAGCAGCTCCTGAAGGAAAACCACCTTCGGTGGGACAGCCTCGGTGAATTCCTGGCCCTCGCCGTCAGCTTCGAGCACCTTGCCACGAGCACAGGCAATGCCCGCGCTCAGGTGCTGGCCGACACCCTGGACAGGGCCACCGGTAGCTTCCTGCTGGAAAACAAGTCCCCGAGCCGACGCGTCGGCGAAATCGACAACCGTGGAAGCCACTTCTTCCTGGCCCAGTACTGGGCCCGTGAACTGGCAAGGCAGACCGACGACGCCGAGCTCGCCGAGTCCTTCATCTCGATCGCCGAGGCGCTGACGTCCAACGAGGACGCCATCGTAGGCGAGCTGCTCGCTGTGCAGGGTTCACCCGTAGACATCGGCGGCTACTACCGTCCCGATGTTGAGAAGGTAGCGGCCGTAATGCGTCCGTCTGCAAAGTTCAACGAAGTCCTTGCCGCGCTCAAGTAGCCCGGCTGGGTTAATAACGAAAAACGCCTCGCTGCTCCTGGGAGCAGCGAGGCGTTTTGTTGTCTTAGCGACTTTTAACGGTCGGTTGGCCGGCCGTATGGTGCGTCCGGAGCCATATCCGGATCAGTGTTCACGGGACGCTCGGTTGGGACGGCGCCGTAGCCCATCTCTTCCTCCATGGGTACGGTGGTTCCTGATGTGCCCGATGCCGATGTCATGCCGGAAGCCGAGCCACCGCTCACCTCGCCACCGCTCACACTTTCACGCCATGCACCGGTTTCCACTTCCCGTTCCTCGATGAACTTCTTGAAACGCTTGAGGTCGGCTGCTACCTGGCGGGAATCCAGCCCGATAGCGGCGCCGATGTTCTCGGCGGCTGAATCAGGTTCCCAGACGAGCTCAACAGTCACCTGGGTTTCGGTAGGGCCAATCGCCTCGAACCAGACGGTTCCGGCGTTCCTTGGCTGGTCCAGGCTTTCCCAGGTGATGCGGTTGTCGGGTTCCTGGAGCGTGATGGCGGCATCGTATTCCCGCTTGACGCCGGCGATGCTGGTCTTGAAATGGACGGTGGTGTCGTCAATCTGTGTCACAGAATCGACGCCGCTCATGAAATGAGGGAAGTCCTCAAACTGCGTCCATTGGTTGTAAGCCTGGGTGATCGGGACGTTGACGTTGATGGATTCCTGAACTGTTGCCATGCGTAGTTCACTCCTTCAGCTGGCGGACATGCGGTCCGCGGTTCTGATTCTGCAGACTTCATGGGCCTGCTTAACCAACGTAGCCGGAATGAGAAAAAATAGTAAGCTAGCTGACCAAAAGCGCTTTGGGGGTCACCGGAAGGAATGGCTAGTCGTCCTTGCCCTTGCCCTTTTCCCCGTCGCCGCCCTTGTCGTCCTTGCCACCTTCGTCTTTCTTAGACTCCTCAATTTTCACGTCCTGGGTAGGGGGCGGGGTGGCGGAGGCGGATGCGGCAGCAGCTGCTGCTTCGGCCGCTGCCTTGGCTTGAGCGGCTGACTGGGCGGCAAGCAGGTCAGTCCGCACAGCCTCAATGGCCGTCATGATGCTTTGATGCCGCTTAAAGGACACCTCGCCGTTTGCCCCGGCCGCCTCGAGTTGCTCTTCCAGCTCCGCCAAGGCGACCAGGGCACCAGCGGGATCGTTCGCTGCCGCCAGATCGGTCACGGTGAGGACCCGGGACTGGAGCCGTTTGGACGCGTCGTGCCCCAGCTCAGGCTCTGCGGGTCCGCAGGCCGCCAGCGAGAACACCAGGAGACCGCCTGTGACGGCGGCGCACACGCGCCGAATTGCTTTGGGGCTCAAGGTTCCACGCTCTTCTGCAGCTGTTCGAGGTGTTCGCCCAAGGTTCCGGTGACGGTCGGGTAGGGCACGACGTCGGGGTCCTTCGGTGCGGCGAGGGAAAGGCCGACGGCGGACACCGCAGCGATGACTGCCAGGACGAGCAAAACCAGGGCAATCCGCCCTCGCTGTCCCATGTGCCGGATCCACGATTTACGAGCTTCATGGTCCTCGCTGGCCGTTGTTGACGCGGGGTCCGGTGAAATACTCGAGGCGTAGTCCTGCGACTCTGACTGCAAGGACAGTGGAGCGTGGGACGGAATGGCGGGGAGCATGCGTGTATGTTCTTCCACCAACTGTCCAGGAACGGACTCTGGCGAGAAGACGGCCTGCCGCAGGGCGACTTCAATATCGGCGGCAGTGGGCCGCTCCAGGGGATCGAGTGCGGTCATGGCCGTCAGGAGGTCGGCCCATTCGCTGGTGACATCCGGCGGGATTTCCGGTGCACGGTGGAGCCGCGCTACAGCGGACTCCACAGCGCTGCCTGGGTACTCGACGGTGCCTTTAATGGATTCCAGGAGGACCAGGCCCAGGGAGTAGATATCACTGGGCGGTCCCATCTCGGCGCCCCTTGCTTGCTCGGGACTGAGGTATGCGGCGGTACCTACCATGGTCCCGGTGGCAGTCAGACGTGTGCCGTCGACGATGCGGGCAATGCCGAAATCCGTGAGCTTCGGCCGGTCTGGCTCACCAGCACGACCGGGAACCAGGAGGATGTTTGCCGGCTTAATATCGCGGTGGATGATGCCAAGGCCATGGACGTAGGCAAGGGCATCAGCAATGCCCGCTCCGATAACGGCAAGTTCCTCCAGCGGTACCGGGCCGCGGCGGATCCTCGTCCGGAGGTCCTCGCCCTCGATGAGTTCCATGGTGAGGAACGGCCTTGGTTCGTCCGGAATCCGGTTATCAATTCCGGCGTCGAACAAGGTGACCAGACCGGGGTGGTTAAGGGTTGCCAGCAGTGTTATTTCCGCTTCCTGACGCTTGAGCTCTTCGGCGTCCGGAGCCTGCGGGGCGAACAGTTTGAGGGCCACATCACGGCCAAGATTCTCGTCGCGGGCGTTGTAGACGGAGGCCATTCCGCCGCGCCCGATCACGTCTCCCAGTCTGTAGCGTCCGCGGACAACCTCGCTCTTGGTGTCGCTTGGCGAATCCACCACCGTCGTCCCCATCTCCTACTGGGCACAATGTCGCGCCGTACTTCAAGAATAATACGGTGATGGCTTTCAGCCCATTGCCGAAGGGTCCTAAAGACCATCTTCTGGAACAAACCGGGCATACCGATGGTCCGACCGTGAAGAGTCCTGGACCCTTCACGACCGAACCGTCGATGCAACAAGGACGTAGGTGCGTTTCTGACTTCTAGGCGCCCCCTTTCCTACCTCGGTTTCCTTCTAAGAAATACGAGTGAATGATCCGTTAGGCCTTCTTGCGCCGAAGGACCATCAGCAGGCCGGCGAACAAAAGAAGCAGTGCTACCGGAAGCAGCGTTGCGTCAACACCGGTCTTGGCCAACGTCGGCTGGCTTGTTGTAGCCGAACCGGCACCCGCAGCGGCTGCTGCAGGCGCCTTCACCAGGCCCGCGCTGTTCAGGACCAGCCCTGAACCCGACCCAACGGGAACAGTGACCGTTGTGGTGCCCGTAGTGCCCGTTGTGCCGGTAGTACCTGTTGTGGTGCCGGTGTTGCCGCCGGGGGTAGTGCCGGTGTTGCCGCCGGGAGTGGTTCCGGTACCGCCGGTTGTGCCGTCATCTGTTCCGGGGTCGGTACCTGGATCGGTGCCGGGGTCGGTGCCGGGAGCAGCGCCGCCGCAATCAGCAGCGGAACCGAGGCCAAGACGCAGGCACACATCCAGAGCGACGTCGGTGCCCACGCCCGTGTTGCCCGAACCCGCGTTCACACCGAGGTCAACGGCGGCGTCAACGGCGGCAGTGGTGCCGTCCAGGATGCCCGTTCCTGTGCCCGTACCGGGAGCGGTGCCGGGGGCAGTGCCGCCGCAATCAGCAGCGGAGCCGAGGCCAAGACGCAGGCACACATCCAGAGCCGCGTCGGTGCCTACGCCCGTGTTACCGGTACCGGCGTTCAAACCGACGTTGACGGCGGCGTCGGCGGCGACCGTGGTGTCGTTGAGGATGCCGGGTCCTGTTCCGGTGCCGAGGTTTACGTCGGCTGCAACGTCAGCGACGACGGCCGTGTTGTCAGCGACGGGGGTTCCTGTGCCGAGGCCCAGGTTGACGGCGGCGTCGGCGGCAACAGTGGTGTCGTTGAGGATGCCGGTTCCTGTTCCGGTGCCGAGGTTTACGTCGGCTGCAACGTCAGCGACGACGGCCGTGTTGTCAGCGACGGGGGTTCCTGTGCCCAGGCCCAGGTTGACGGCGGCGTCGGCGGCAACAGTGGTGTCGTTGAGGATGCCCGTTCCGGTTCCCGTGCCGAGGTTTACGTCGGCTGCAACGTCAGCGACGACAGCCGTTGAGCCGCTAGTAGCAGGAGCAACCGAACCCAGCGTCAGATCAACCGTGGCGTTCAGTGCAGTGGAGGTTGACGGCGTTGAGCCACCCAGCAGGCCCAACGACGACGTGTTTGCGGCTACAGCCGCTGAGACCGAAGCGGTGAGGGAATCGTCCGCTCCGCTGGCGGTGTCCGCGTTGGCAGCGGTGGCGCCGAGGGCAAGTAGCCCGCCGGCAAAGAGGGTGCTTAGCAACCCTCTACGAAGATGTGCATGCATAAGAAGTTCTCCTGAAGAGTTGGTGGAGGGGAGCCTGTGGCTGCCCTGATGGCCGTTTCTGCCCGAAAAAAGGCAGGAGGGCACCAACTAGTCAGGAGAAGAACCGGGGTCAAAAGACACCGGAGCAGGAGCATGCTGAAGGGACTCGCTGGCTGGAGTGTTTCCAGGCTGCGGAAGATTTAGGAAGACGTCAGTCAGGCAAGCAGCGCCGCCGGAAGATGCACCGGATGATTGGCCGCTGCTTGATCCCGATCCTGGGACAGCTGGAATCGCCTCTGGCCCGTGAGGGCCGTTGTCCCCGCCATATGGAGCGGTTTCGGCCGAAATGCCGGCTTCGGAGGAGGTATGTCCCAGCGACACGGATGGCTGCCACAAGGTGCCAATAAACCCAGCGGCGGAGGCCGCCGTCGCCTTCGAGGAGCCAGCGGCAGAAACCGAGTCAGCAGGGTCCGCCAAGGCCGAAGCCGCTGCCGGTACTGCTACAGAATCAAGGAGATTTGGGCCGGATTCAGTGTGTTCGCCAACAAGCTCCGATACCACACCTGCCACCGGTTCCGGCAAGGTCAGTTCGCCACCGGAAATGACGTCGGCGATGGGGTTCAGGACGGGTTCCAGGGCCGGAATTGTTTCGCTCGCGGGCGGGATGACGGCTTCAGCAAGATTGCCGGCTGCATCATCCACAGCGGAACTCACAGGCGAAATGACGTTGGTAACTGTGTGGTTTGGGACCACTTGGTTGACGACTGGAACGGTGGCCGCAAGATTATCAACAGGCCCGGTCAAGCTGCCTACAAGCGGCTGCAGCAAGCCGTTCGAGCCGGATGTAGGAGATGACACGGGCAAAGGTGCAGAAACAGACGACGTGAGTCCGCCCAAGATTGGGTCTGAACGGGAACCGCTCTCGGCGCTGGCCGCAGTCGAAGAAAGGGCGAGCCAAGCCACAGCGGCTGCTCCTCCAAGGAGCAGCGAACGCAGGGAACGGGGCGCACGCCATGCAGGCCCGAAACTACCCATAGGATGGTCGCCCCCCTCCCATATATGACGACTTGGCAACAGCGTAAGCCGGTACGCCTACCAGAGTCCATAGCAAACGGTACAAATCAGGCGAATGGAAGAATCTACGTCACAAAGCGCTTAATGCGCGTCGTTAGGGTAGGTGATGCCCAACTGCGCCCGCACACCGTCAAAAAGCCTCATTACGTTCAGAGAATCATCGAGCGGCATCACGGGGCTTTCCGTCAGGCCTTGTTGGATGCACCGCGTAACTTCCCGGAGCTCGTACGAGTAGCCCCGCCCGACGACGTCGAAGTGTTCAGTCCGGGGAGCCTCGAAACCGATCTTTACTGTGAGCTCCCGCGGGTTGTTGATGGATCCAATGGTGCGAAGGTAGCCCAGGCTTCCCGCTACCGTGGCGGCGCGCGGCCCATGTGCCAAAAGCGATGAGGTGAGCTGGGCCTGGGCACCATGGTGGTAGCCAAGGGTCAGCGCGTTCTGGGCGTCCACGCCGTCGTCGTTCACTGAACCGGTGGCGCTTACCGTTTGCGGGAAGCCCAAAGTGCCCAATGCCCAAAGCAGGGGGTAAACAGTGAGATCCAGGAGCGCACCGCCGCCATCCTTCAGGGCCCAGAGGCGCGCGGTGGGGGAGTATTCGGCAGGGAAACCAAGATCGGCTGTCACCCACTGGATCTGCCCGAGCTCTCCCGACGCGGCAATCTCGAAGGCGCGTTGCATGCTGGGCAGGAAACGGCTCCAGACAGCCTCCATCAGGAAGAGGTTCCGGGACCTTGCCAGGGCGATAAGTTCGGCAGCTTCCCTGGCGTTGATGGTCAGTGCCTTCTCCACAAGCACATGTTTGCCCGCGTTCAACGCGGCCAAGGTGATCTGGAAATGATTGGCGTGCGGAGTGGCCACATACACCACGTCCACTGATTCCTGGGCGAGTAACCGCTGGTAGCCGGTGGCGCCGTCTTCATCGCCGAACGCGTGCGGGATTCCGAACTGGGCCGCGAAAGCGTCGGCGGCGCCCTGCGTGCGGGAGCTGACGGCATGTAGTTCGGCGTCGGCCAGCAGCGCCAGGTCCGTGGACACCGAATTGGCGATGCCGCCAGTGGCGACGATGCCCCATCGTAATCGCTGGCCGGTGGCGGTACGAGGGTCCTGGTCAGGTTGGCTGAAGAGCCACGGCTTCGCGATCGGGGCAGTCATGGTGCCCATCTTCTCACTGCATCGAGAAAAGTTTGGGCGTGGTGAGACCCCGCGTCCAATAGCACTCTCCGGCGAAGGTTAGGCTTTGAGGGCATCTCTCGCAGAGAGGTTCTGTGGGGAGTCACCGAATGGAGAAGAGATGAGAGTATTCAGGCGCGTCATTTTGCCCGTGGCCTGGCTGGCGGTGTTTGCCGTCATTGCCGTGACCCTGGTCAAAATCGCTTTTGTAGACGGCCTGAAGCCCGACGACGCCGTGGCCGGACCCAGCGCCCAAGTCGCTATTCCCGTGGTCCAGGCGGCACGGGCTACCGTCACCAACTCGGTGGAAATCCAGGCGACCGTTCAGAGTGACGCCGCTGCGGGCGTCCGAAGCACAGCCGCGGGGGTGGTGTCGCACATCTTCCTCGAACCGGGCGCCAAGGTTGCGCTCGGCGAGCGTCTCTACCAGGTCCGCACGGAGCTTCCGCCGGAACCCACTGCGGAAACGGCAGAAAGCCCGACGGCGGCCGGCGAGCCTGGCGCTTCCGCTCCCCGGCAGGTAGCGGCACGCGTTCCGCTCTACACCTACACCGATGTGCTGGCTCCCGTATCAGGAACCCTGGAAACGCTAACCGTTTTGCTAAAGCAGCAGGTAGGCGTGGGTGAAGCGACCGGAACAGTTAACCCTGGCACGTTCACCGTTTCCGGTTCCGTCAACGCCGCTCAGCAGTACCGGCTGCTTGCCAAGCCGGGTTCTGCACAGGTTTCCGTTGTGGGTGGACCCGCGCCTTTCACCTGTCCCACCGTTGTCCTGAAAAACAACGCTGCCAGTGACACCCCGGCAGCTCCCGGCGGCGGGCTCGCCAGTGCAGGTGGGGGAAGCGTTGGGCGCTCAGTGCCATACGCCCAAGCCGGCCCTGGTGGAGGAGGAGCAGCGCCTGCGCAGGACACCACCCCAACCGGGACCCTTAGCTGCGCCATCCCGTCCGGCGTCGAGGTGTTTGCAGGTTTGGGCGCCACTATGACTGTGACGGCGGGGGAGTCCGCGAACGTCGTGACCGTACCGCTTACAGCAGTTCAGGGCAGTGTTAAGGATGGAATTGTCTGGATCGCTCCAGCCGGAAGCGCCCCCGCCGGAGGCGCCCCTGCTGGAGGCGCCCCGGCCGCTGGCAGCGAGGGAGGTCCGGCCGGACCGGGTGCCGCCGGTGCTGCCGCAGGTCCGCCCGCGGGAGAGCCTGCAGCGCCCCCGGAACAGCGGAAGGTTCAGCTCGGCCTCAACGACGGCACCGTGGTGGAGATCGTTTCGGGACTGGCTGAAGGGGAGTCTGTGCTCGAGTTTGTTCCAGGCGCCCCCGCACAGGAGCAGCCCGGAGCGCAGTTCGGCCCCGGCCCGATGGGAGGCTGAGCAGTGGAGGAACTCGTCTCCCTGCGCGGAGTAACGCGGACAGTTCTCCTGCCGGACGATCAGGAACTCCACATCTTGCGGGGTGTGGACCTGACTGTGCACAGCGGTGACCACACCGCCGTCGTCGGGCGTTCCGGGTGCGGAAAGTCCACGCTGCTGAATCTTTTGGGACTGCTGGATACGCCGACCAGCGGGGAACTTCGCTTTCAGGGAACGCCGGTGGAGCAGATCCGCGGCAATGCCAGGGCCAGGCTCCGCGGGAGCTCGGTAGGCTTCGTCTTCCAGCAGTTCAACCTCTTGCCTGGGCGCAGCGCCTTGGACAACGTCATCACCCCGCTCCTGTATGGCGGCCGCTCCCACTTCTGGAAGCGCCGGGAACTCGCCATGGACATGCTGGACAGGGTTGGCCTGGCCGGGCGGGCGGAGACTTTCCCCAACATGCTTTCCGGCGGGGAACAGCAGCGCGTTGCGATCGCGCGGGCACTGGTCCGGGGACCACGGCTGATCCTCGCCGACGAACCCACCGGGGCTCTCGACGTCGACACCGGCCAGGCCGTTATGGCCCTTCTCGATACAGTGGCCACCGAAACGGGAGCTGCGCTGGTGACCATCACGCACGACGTCAATGTGGCAGCCCTTGCGCGTGCCAGCTATCGGCTCGACTCCGGTGTGTTGACGCCGACCGCGGTTCCGCTGGGAGTGTCCGCATGACCGGGGTTGTGTCTGCACTCGTTGAGGCTTGGCAGGAATTGCGGATCAACAAAACCAGGATTCTGCTCGCCCTCATTGGCGTGGCTCTGTCCGTAGGGGCCTTGACGTCCGTAGTGGGCGTAGGCGATCTGGCACGCGAGGGGATGAAGGCAAGCTCCGAGCGCCAGGGCGGCCGGTCTGCCACCCTGGGCCTGGGCGTGTACGGAACAACGATGCCTGATCCCGACAAACTCGAGCAGGCGTACAACGGCATCATCAAGCGGTACGGAGTGGAGTACTATACCCACCTCAGTCAGACGCAGCACGGCTTCCAGTTTCCCAATGGAGTGCAGCAGGTTCAGATGCAGCTTGTGGATCCGGGGTATGGAGTGATACACCGCACAGATGTCAGCACTGGGGCATGGTTTGCCGCCAACGACGAGGAGCGCCTTGCCCCGGCGGTAGTGGTGTCCGAGGCGTTCTACAGCGCGGCCGGCCGGCCCAACCTGACTACTCACCCGAAGGTGACGCTTACCGGAGATCCGAAAACGACGGCGGTCATGATCGGTGTGGTTGCCGACCAGTATCCCCAGGCTCCGCCACAGGCTTTTATGCTGGTGGGTGCTGCAGAGCGGGCCGGAATCGCAAGCGGAGGCGGGCAGTTCAAGTTCTGGGTGCAGGACGCCCAGGCCGGACCCCTCAAAGCCGCCATCACCTCCGATCTGCAGCAGCAGTTTCCCGGGATGCACATTCAGGTGGACCGTATGGACTACGCGAGCTACGGAGATCCCTTTGCTGTAGCCCAACTCGCCATTGGCGGGGTAGCCGGGCTGGTGCTGCTGCTGGGCGCCGTCGGCATGCTGAATATCTCGATGGTCACTGTGCGGTACCGGGTGCGGGAGATCGGCATCCGGCGCAGCTTCGGTGCCACGTCCCGGCGGATCTTCCTCGGCGTCATGATGGAATCGGTAGTGGCCACGGCTGTCGCCGGAGTGATCGGAGTAATGCTGGGGGTGGCCATTGTGAAAAACCCCTGGATTGAGTCCATGGTTGCCCCCGGCCTCACCGAGTACCCTCCCTTCCCCATTGAGGCGGCAATGCTCGGTTTGGGCGCGGCCGTCCTGGTCGGGGCGCTCGCGGGTGCCATACCGGCAACGGTTGCGGTACGCGTCAAAGTCATCGACGCGATCCGCTTCTAAGGCCGGCGACAGGGCGGCGGTCCGGGCAGAACCCCGGACCGCCGCCCTTTTTATTTAACCCACGCTTGCGGCAGCGGCCACCGCAGCTGTGCCGCTGGCTGCCGTGCCAGTGGGTGCCGCGCCGTGTAGCGGTTAGCGCGTGGTGCGCCCGATGACCAAACGCCAGGGTTGCGTTTGGAGTACCGGATTCCCAGCGATGACGGATTCCGCACTGACAGCTCCCTGCTGGCGGAGATCCTGCTCTATTGTCGTGAGGCCCCGGTCCTGCCCGCTCTCGGACGCATCCCAGCCGGTTACGGCAAGG
This sequence comes from Arthrobacter sp. Z5-13, assembly GCF_056499105.1. NCBI lineage: Bacteria > Bacillati > Actinomycetota > Actinomycetes > Micrococcales > Micrococcaceae > Arthrobacter > Arthrobacter sp. Z5-13. Next base: position 3,345,981 of record NZ_CP096460.1, on the reverse strand, counting down.
TCCGTTGGAACACGGATGCCAACGTCGGTGGCGGCGTTGAGGACTCCCCGGCCCTGCTCGTCACTCATCGTGAGGATGAGATCCGGTCGGTCGCCCCCTCTGAGCAGCTTTCCGGCCGCCCGTGCAGCCTCGGGGGCGCTGTTAGTTGAACAGACCGCCACTGGGATCTGCCGCCAGGGGATTCCTGCGGCGGAGATAGCGTCTTGGAAACCCAGCAGTCTATTCCTTGTGACAGGAAAGGTGGGCGCATCGGCTGCAGGTCCAAGTGTTAGCGTTTCGGCCCGCGCCTTGCTAAACGGAAAGCTCAGGATCGCCGGACGCCGGCTTTTGCGCAGCCCTTCCGCGGCGATAGCCTGTGCTGCCGCCCGATCGTCGATGCCTATTAGGCTGAATTCACTTCTCAATGGCCCGCCGTGGATGCTGACCGGGCGGCCTGTCATCGCCAAGGCGTCAAGGACCGGATCATCATCCGTGGTCGTCCACACCACAAAGCCGTCGGCGGCCGCAGCCCGGATGCGCTGGGCGTCCTCCGTGGAGCCGTTGGTGGGAAGGATGGTCATGGCTAGTCCGTGCCGGGCGCAAACATCGGCTATCCCGGCAAGGAACCGCGTTGCCTGGGGATCGTCGAATGCGTAGGGGAGGCTCTCGCCTAAGACCACTCCGAGTGCCCCGCTGGTTCCCCGCCGCAACGACCTGGCGCTGGGATCAGGCCCGGGATATCCCAGCATTTCCGCAGCGGCCTGAACTTTCCTCCGGGAGCCAGGGGACACTCGCGACGGAGTGCTGTAGGTGTATGAGGCCGTCATTACGGAAACCCCAGCCGCGCGGGCCACTTCAGTGAGAGTGACCCGGGAACCCGAAGCAGAAGATGGCATACAGCCAGCATACTTGTGTATCGTTACACAGATGAACACGTCATCTGTCATTCAGAGTGGAAATCTGCCCCTGGCGTCTTACTTGTCGTTCGCCGCGTTTGGGATCTTTTGGGGCACTTGGGGTGCGTCGATTCCTGGCCTCAGAAACCAGACTGATATTTCAGACGGCCAGTTGGGGGCGGCGCTGTTATTTATTGGTAGCGGGGCGGTGCCGGCCATGCTGCTGATTGGCCGGATCATTGACAGATTCGGAGTCAACTACACCGCGGCGACAGCTCTTATGGGCCAGGGCGCCGCGGGTCTGGTTGTTGCCTTTGGAGCGACGGACTTAACCAGCCTGTGTGGTGGGCTGCTGCTTCTAGGTGCGGCGAGTGGGGCGGCCGACGTCGCAATCAACGCGATGGCAGGGGCTGCGGAGCAGGGATCGGCCAGACCGGTAATCACGCGCTCCCATGGTATTTTTTCCGCCCTCGTGGTCACCTCCAGCCTTGGAACGGGTCTGTCAACGACGCTGGGCGCCACCATCGTGTTCCCCTTCGTCGTAGTTGTTGCTGCATCGGCTATTGTCGGTTTGTTTCTCCTCTACACGCTTCCTGTCCGGACTCCATCAGGAGTCCCGCTAAGGGAAGAGGCAGCTGAAGCGCAGGATCGCCGCGGCAGTGCAGGAGCGGGAGTGCCGACCCTGGTGGTGCTGCTCCTCGGGATTCTCGGGGCTCTCGCTTTCGCGGGCGAAAACGCCCATCAAAGCTGGTCAGCGGTGTTCTTTGAAGACGAACTGGGAACCGGTCCCGGGTTGAGTTCCACGGCACCTGCTGTGTTCGCAGCCGTGGTGGCCGTCACTCGTTTTGGCGCCGGAGTACTGAAACCTTCCCAGGCCCACGGCACGCTGATCGTTGGAGCAGCCGCTGCCACTGTGGGCGCCGCGATCCTGGCCGCTGCGCCCACGACCTTCGTCGCCTGGATCGGACTGGCCGTCGCGGCGGGCGGCACTGCTGTTCTTTATCCCACGCTGTTGGGAATGCTATCCCGCTCCACCAGCGAGGAAGCCCGCGGCAGGGCCACATCCCTCCTCGCGACGGTGTCCTATCTGGGGTTTCTACTGGGTCCCGTGTATGTAGGGCTTTGGTCCGAAGCGGCAGGCCTTCGTGGAGCGATGCTGGCCGTGGCCGGACTTTGCGCGGCTCTGCTCGTCCTTTCCCCGGTTCTCTTGCGGATCCGACAGCGCCTCTCGCAGGAAGCCAGGAAGAGAGTACAGAGCGAGATCCCTATGCTGGACGGATGACCATCAGTCTTCGCCGCTATGAATCCCGGGACGCTGCAGCGACCCTGGACATCTTCTACCGGGCTGTTCATGTGACTGCAGCCTCCAGCTATTCAGCCGAGCAAATTGCGGTGTGGGCTCCTGAGAACATCGACGTGGAGTCCTGGGGACGCAAGCAGGTCACGCGCAACGGTGTTGTCGCGGAAGTCGACGGTGAAGTAGCGGGTTTTAGTGATGTGGACGCTCAGGGATACATCGACATGATGTTTGTCGCCCCGGAGTACGGCCGGAGGGGTGTGGCATCAGCTCTTATGTCTTGGATTTTGGTTGAAGCGTCCAGACGAGGGGCCAGGAGCCTCAGCACCAACGCCAGTGAAGCTGCCAAAGATTTCTTTGAGAAGCACGGATTCACCGTAGGCGAACACCGCAGCTTCCTCCGCGATGGGGTCATCATGACCAACTACGCCATGAGCAGGACGATCTCGTAGATTGCGGCCCCTCTTTTTATAGGCAGCAGCCCTGGTTCCCCTTAGCGAACTGGGGGAACCAGGGCTCCTGTGCAGCCTGAATCTGTGGTGCCTAAACCGAACTGCTTGGTGATCGGCCCGAACACAAACATCCTCGCTTACAGTCAACAACTTGAGGGGATAAAGCGTCCAAGAGATGGTCTTTTTGGGTCCAAATGCACGCACACACTCAGGCGGAGCGTCGCTAGTCTGAAGAGGGAGATCTGACGAGTGAGCGGATCCGCACAGGGAAAGTGATGTGGTGCTGGTGCTGTTGGCCGTAATGCAGGCGAGCTCCGTTGTGCTGGATGTTGAAGCGAACTGCCAAGCCCTTGATGAGGCCGCAGGCAAAGCTGCCGCTGCCGGCGCCGACCTGCTGCTGACCTCCGAGCTCTTTCCTGTCGGCTACGCCCCCCTTAGGGTACGGAACGAGTTGGATCCAAAGAGCCTTCCTGCCATTCGGCAAGCACTCGCCCAATCAGCCCGGAAGCATGGGATCGCGCTCGTCTACAGCTTGCCTGGAGTGACCGACGAGGGTCAGTGGCACATCACTGCAACCCTCCTTGATGATCACGGGAACGAGTTGATCAGCTATGCCAAAGTACATTTGTTCGGGCCTGAGGAGCGCGAGGCGTTCACACCGGCCGAGGCGCCTCCCGGCGTCGTTGATTTCCTTGGCATTCCAACGTCGCTTCTGATCTGTTACGACGTCGAATTCCCGGAGCCAGTGCGCGCCGCAGCTGTGCGTGGCGCGGAACTGCTCCTGGTCCCTACGGCATTGTATGAAGGGTTCGACGCCGTACCCCAGGTGCTGCTGCGCGCGAGGGCCCTCGAAAGCCAGCTGACGGTGGCTTATGCCAATCACAGCGGCGTTGAAGATGGCTGTGCTTTCCTGGGCGGAAGCGTAGTCGCGGGGCCGGATGGCTCCCTGCTCGCTGCCGCAGGTGCTGATGACGAATTGCTGTTTGCCAACGTGGACCCCGCGGCAGCAAAAGCCGCGAGGGCAGCCGTTCCCTACCTCCGGGAGCGAAGGCCTGACATTTACCGTTCCTGGGAGGAATGAGCCACAGAGGACTAAACGGGGGCGTCCGGCAGCCCGGCCACGTCACCGGCGTACTGAAGCGCGAACCAGAGTTCGGCGCGTACCCCCGCTTGGTTGAGGTCCAGGTCCAAAAGGTCGCCAAGGGTGTTGATCTGCCGGCGCACACTGTTCCGATGCAGGCCCAAGACCTTTGCCGTGGCATCCCAGCTCCCGTTTTCACCCAGCCACGCCCGGAGAACTGCAAGCTGTGCGGTGCGGCGCTCAGTGTCCTGATTGAGGACCGGCTCCAACAACCGGGCCGCAAGCATCGTCCCGGCATCGCGCCCCAATAGGCCTTCAACTGACCAGCTGACCTCGTCCACCCTGGCGCTCTTACGGGTCGTTTTGACCCGGGATCGAAGCGAGGTCACACGCTGATAGGCGTCAGCCAGCCCGGTCAATTCGGTAGTGTCTCCGATGGCAAGACGCCAGCCGAGCCTTTCGACGTCGGCCAGTAGGGCGTCGTCCACCTTGAGCCGTGTAATCGCGGTGAAACCGTAATCGGTGACCTCCACAAGCTTGGTATCCAGCATCCGCCGCCACTGAAGCAGCTCCCTGACGGGGCTGTCGCCGGCGGGCCAAGAGGGGGAATCCATCTTGATTCCCTGAACGACTCGAAGAGGTGCGGAGCGCGAGGAGCCCGTACTTTGCGCCAGCAGGTCCTTCAGGGCGTTCAGGTGCCGGGTTCCGCCGCTTGCCAGGCTGGCGGGATGGAGCAGCAGCGCCGTCGCCAGCTGGCTTGGCGCCAGGGAACCGCTGGTCCGCTGGCGCACCAGAAGTTCCAGGAGGCCGACGGCGGATGACACCACACTGTTCTGCGCCGGCGTCAGGGGCTTGTCACTGCCCAGGACCAGGCCGCCCAGGTTGGCATCCCGGGTGCTGCGCAAGGGGTGCCCGAATACCTGGGAGGAGCCGGGGGAGTCCAGCGTGTCCGTCTCCACCCGGGGTCCGCTTCCGGCAAGAAGGCGCCCCAGCAGTGGCTGCAGCCTGCCGAGCTCCGGGGTGGTACCGGCCCGGGCCCGCGCTCTTCCATCAGCCCCAACCAGAAGAGCCCAGACCGGAACTCGTTGGACAAGGGCGGCAAGGAGTTCGTGCTCGGGCCGGGCCGAGAGTACGGCCCTCATCAGTTGCCTGTTGGTGTCCGCCAATTCCCGCAGCAGCCTGGCTTTATCCGATTCCAGCAGTTGGGAGAATTCAAGTCCCAAGGCTGCGAACGGAACCGTGTGCGGAATCTCCACAAGGGTCAGGTTGTGGCTGATGCAGGCCTGAACCACGGCGTCCGGAACCGCCTGGAAATACGGTTCAAGGCCAAAGCCAAGGGCCGTCACGCTGGCCTGAACCAGCCTCTCCACGTAGGCATCCACTTTGTCCGCGGCACCACCCTGGCCGACGAACGGAAGGCCTGCGGTGAGGAGGAACTCGCCATCCAGCAGATAGGGGGTTGGGTCTTCGAGCTCGCTGGGTTCAACCCACCGCAGGGTCCTGGTGCGGTTGCCGCCGTCGTGCAGGATCCTTAACTCCGGTGGCAACTGCGCCAGGAATTGTTGGAGCGTAACCGCGCTCAGCCCTTCGGCTTCGGCGTCAGGCGAAGCTGCGAGCGCCTGTGCATTTTGTCTCATGGCTGATCAGTCTAGGTTATTTTGCACAACTCTGAGAGGTGGCTCACATGCCTAAGATTGGTCGAGGGAAACTGACTCACTACTCACGAACGGACGTCAACGATGACTCTGCCAACCATCACAGGACAGAAGCCCGCGGCCTCCCCGGAAGGGGGCGGACGCCGCACTGGCCTGACCGCCCAGCTGCTCCGCCGGAAGCCGATCGGCCAGATGCTCAGTGAGGCCGAAGGTAAGGAAGGCGCCCCTAAATTGGTCCGCAGCTTTGGCGTGCTGCAGCTGACCATGATCAGCGTGGGAGCCACTCTCGGGACGGGCATCCTGGTGATCCTGGGCGAATCCGTGCCGCTGGCCGGCCCGGCGATCTGGATCTCCTTCGCCATTGCCGGTCTCGCCGCGCTGCTGTCCGCCGTTTCCTACGCCGAGATGGCCGGCCTCGTGCCCGTCGCGGGCTCCAGTTACTCCTACAGCTACGCCACCATGGGCGAGGGCATGGCCTGGATCTGCGGCTGGTGCCTTGTCCTGGAATACGCGGTTTCCGTCGCTGCGGTAGCGGTCGGGGCCGGACAGTACGTCAACGAAACCCTGGCTGTCTTCGGCAACGTCCTTCCGGATGCAATCTCGCAGCCACCGGGTGAAGGCGGGATGATGAATATCCCCGCCATGGTCATCGTGGTTCTTGCCATGTTGCTGCTGGTACGTGGCGCCAAGGAGAGCGCCTGGATCAACACCGCGATTGTCGCCGTCAAAGTAGGCATCCTGGTCTTCTTCTGCGCCGTGGCCTTCACTGCCTTCAACGCCGGAAACTTCGAGCCTCTCCTGCCCATGGGGGCAGCCGGTGTTTCCGCAGCCGCTTCCAGCGTCTTCTTCTCCTACATCGGTTTCGACGCCGCTTCCACGGCAGGCGAGGAAGCCCGGAACCCGAAGCGCGACCTGCCGAGGGCCATCATGCTTTCCATGGTCATTGTCACCACCATCTATGTCCTCGTGGCCGTTGCCGCCATCGGTGCCAGGCCCTGGGGCTGGTTCGATGGAACCGACGCCGCCCTGGTCCGGATCCTTGAGGAAACCACCGGCCAGCCCTGGATCGCGCTCGTCTTTTCCGTGGGGGCCGTCCTGGCCATCGCAAGCATCGTGCTCACGGTCCTCTACGGGCAGACCCGTATCCTGCTCTCCATGTCGCGCGATGGCCTGGTTCCCCGGATCTTCGGCCGCGTTTCCCGCAGGACAGGAACGCCGGTGGCCGGCACGCTCATCGTGGGCATCGCCGTCGCCCTCACGGCGGGACTGGTGCCCCTTGGGGCCCTCGCGGACGCCACCAGCATCGGAACGCTCTTTGCCTTCGCCCTGGTCAACGTCGCTGTCATCTACTTGCGGCGCACCCGTCCCGAACTTGAGCGGACCTTCCGCGTCCCGCTGTTTCCGCTGACTCCGATCCTCGGCGCGGCAATGTGCGGTTACCTCATGCTCAACCTCGGTGCCGATACCTGGGTGGTCTTCGGACTGTGGATGCTCGTGGGGATCGCAGCATACTTCAGCTATGGTCGACGCAACTCACGGGTAGCCGCGCTGAGCCAGGAGGAATACCGTGAACTGACACGTCCCCGGTCCTCCGAACATCAGTCCTCCTGACTACCCCCGCATCTCCAGTCCACTCCTGAACTGACAAAGGCAGACCCCCATGACCACCGCCACTGAATTGCCGGCATCCGATCCGTCAAGCACCCTGGACACCCCGGGCCCCATCACCATGCTGAACCCGGACTTCCCGTTCAGCTACGACCACTATCTGGCCCACCCTGCCGGGCTTGGTTCAGTGCCGCCGGAATTGTACGGAACCGAGGTGGCTGTCATTGGAGCAGGGCTTTCCGGACTGGTCACGGCCTATGAACTCATGAAACTTGGGCTGCGCCCTGTGGTGTACGAGGCCGACCAGATCGGTGGGAGGCTGCGGACAGCCAACTTCCCATCGGCGCCTGACGTGGTGGCAGACCTGGGCGGCATGCGCTTCCCGGTTTCCGGCAAGGCCTTCTACCACTACGTGGACCTGCTTGGACTGCAGACGCAGGATTTCCCCAACCCGCTTGCCCCCAGCACCTCCAGTACGGTGATTGAGCTCGCGGGGGAGAAGCACTACGCCGCCACTTCAGCGGACCTGCCGCCGTTCTTCCGTGAGGTGGCTGAGGCGTGGAAGCATGCAGTGAACGACGGCGCCCGGTTCAGTGAGATGCAGCAGGCAATTCGCGCGCGGGACACCGCCCGGATCAAGGAAATCTGGAACGATCTGCTCCCGGAGCTTGATGAGCAAACTTTCTACGGGTTCATTGCGGGCAGCAAATCCTTTAAGGACGCGGGTTTTGCGCACCGGGAGGCGTTCGGGCAGGTGGGGTTCGGGACCGGCGGCTGGGATACAGACTTCCCCAACTCCATTCTTGAAATCCTGCGGGTTGTTTACACCGACGCCGACGACCAGCACCGCCTCATAGCCGGTGGTGCGCAGCGGCTGCCGGAGGCACTGTGGAAGCACGCGCCGTCGGGCATGGCCCACTGGCCGGACGGCACCTCCCTTTCCTCCCTGCATTCCGGTTCGCCCCGTGGTGCGGTTGACAGGATCGCCCGGGCAAACAGCGGCGATTTGCCTGCCGGTAAGTTCCTGGTCCGGGAACGCTGGGGCCGGGAGGCTGCCTACCCGGCTGTTGTCACCACCTGCCAGTCCTGGTTGCTGTCCACCAGGATCCATACCGAGGAGGCGCTGTTTCCCGCTCAGCTGTGGACGGCAATTGAACGCTCCCACTACATGCAGTCGTCCAAGACATTTGTGATGGTGGACAGGCCGTTCTGGAAGGACATTGATCCGGACACCGGCCGGGAAGTCCTTTCGATGACCCTGACGGACAGGCTGAACCGGGCCACGTACCTGCTCGACAACGGTCCGGACAAGCCTGCTGTCATCCTGCTCTCCTACACCTGGAACGACGACGCCCTCAAGTGGCTGGCACTGGATGCCGACCAACGCGTGGAACTGATGCTGCATTCGCTTCAACAGATCTATCCCGGTGTGGATATTGCCAGCCATATCATCGGACAGCCCATCACCGTCTCCTGGGAAGCCGATCCCAACTTCATGGGAGCTTTCAAGGCCAACCTGCCCGGGCATTACCGCTACCAGCAGCGGCTCTTTTCGCACTTCAAGCAGGACAAGCTTCCAGAGCACCAGCGGGGGATCTTCCTGGCCGGCGACGACGTCTCCTTCACCGCCGGCTGGGCGGAAGGCGCCGTGACCACCGGATTGAACGCTGTCTGGGGGGTGGTGAACCATCTGGGCGGGGAGTCGGCTCCGGAAAATCCTGGACCGGGTGAGCTGCTAGAGGATCTGGGCCCGGTCGCCCTGGAATGAAGCTCTGATGGCCGGCTGCAGGGCTCCTGATTCTTCTGATTCCTCAGTGGAAATACCCTGGCCTCCGGCAGCAGCCCTAGGCATCTGCGCTGCGGAGCCCGCCTGATGGTGCAGTTGGGTGGGGGATCTGAGCCATCTTGTCGATTTCGCCCAGGTAGTGGTCCCTCGGCCAATGCCGGACGCGCCGGGGCAGGAGTGGATTAGCAATTGCCAGCAGACGCATGAACCGTTCGAAACGACGCTGATGCGCTTTGCTCCATGGCAGCCTGAAATCTTCCCGCAGCGAACCAGGGAGGAGGCCTGCGGTCAGGAGCCGGGCAAGGGGCATGGTGAGCCGCAGCCACAATGGAACAGCCGATGGGTGCAGCAGGTCATGTGCCACCCGGACCGCCACCTCGTCAACCTTCAAGCTGGCAAGGCTTCGGTTCCAGTACTCCCGGAACGCTGAGCGGTCAGCCGGCCACATCTCCTTGGGCAGCTGCAGGGCCGTCCCGATCTTTGCGTACTCGCGGTAAATGACATCGGCGGAATCGTCGTCGAGCGGGCCATGGATCCGTTCGTAGACAGTCACGGCGGTGTCGTAAAGGGTGGCCACCACCCAAAGCTGGGACTCGGCGTCGAAAGCGTTGTAGCCCTTTGACGCACCCTCCGGTGAACGGCGGACGGGGGCGTGGGCGCGGTTGACGCTGCGGCGCATGGCTGCCAGTTGCTCAGGTGAACCGTAGATCACGGCATAGACGTAGCTCATGGTGGTACGCAGCCGTTCCAGGGGCCGTTCAGCGAAATTGCTGTGCTCAGCCACGGCATGGCCGATCGAGGGATTGGCAATCTGCAGCAGCACTGCCCGCCCGGCCCCGGCCAGCAGGACGCCCTCGGCCCCAATATCGGCGAGTCTACGAACCATTCAGACACCATACCCGAGAGGGAGGGACGTGTCCTCAACCGGCCAGCTTGTCATGCCTTGAGTTAATTATCGAATAGGTGATGGTGTGGGGTGCCGCGCATCCCCTGATTGAAGGGATGGTTCACAATGCTGTCCTCGAGAGGGTTGGATTGTTGCCGGAGCCGGATGCGGGGACTTTTTTCCTGGCACAACTTGATTTGTGGCCAATCGCGGTCGGTCCGGGTGCCGCCGGGCTCGGGCGATCCGATTTTCCACGCTGTCTGCCATCTGCAGAGTCATTGACTGCACGGTGGGTGATTTGTTGGTGAGGCTACCTAGAGCCCGGCTTGTTCCGCTCGGTGGGCCCGGGCAAGCTCCACGTACCGCTCTGCGTTGCGCCGGACGCCGTCGAACTCTTCCTCGCTCAGTTCCCGCCGTACCTTCGCGGGCACCCCGGCCACGAGCGAACGCGGCGGAACTACCGTCCCCTCAAGGACGACGGCGCCCGCCGCCACGAGCGAACCGGCGCCGATCACTGCCCCGTTCAGGATGGTGGCGCTCATACCGATCAGGCAGTTATCCTCAACGGTGCAGCCGTGGACGACGGCGCTGTGCCCCACGCTGACGCCCGCCCCGACGGTGCAGGGGAAACCCGGATCCGCGTGCAGCACCACGTTGTCCTGCAGGTTGCTTCCGGCTCCCACAGTGATGGCGGCGGTATCAGCCCTGACTGAAACCCCGAAGAAGGCACTGGCATTTTCGGCCAGTGATGCATTGCCGATGATTGAAGCCGTGGGGGCGACAAAAACGGAGTCGTGGACGTCGGGGACGTTGCCGCCAAAGGAGTACAGGGGAGCCATGCGTACAGCCTAGAGGACGCCTGCCCCGCCAAACCTCCGGGTGGAAAGACCAGTCAGTTGAAGACGACAGTCCGGTTGCCGTCCAGCAGTACCCGGTGTTCAGCGTGCCACTGCACGGCCTGCGCCAGGGTGCGGCCTTCCACGTCACGGCCCATCTGCACGAATTGCTCGGCGGTCCTCCGGTGGTCCACACGGATGACCTCCTGCTCAATGATGGGCCCCTCATCCAGGGCAGCAGTGACGTAATGGGCCGTGGCGCCAATCAGCTTCACACCGCGGGCGTGGGCCTGGTGATACGGCTTGGCGCCCTTGAAGGAGGGCAGGAATGAGTGATGGATGTTGATCGCCTTCCCTGTGAGCTCGGTGCACAGGGAGTCTGAGAGGACCTGCATGTAGCGGGCAAGCACCGTGAGTTCGACGTCGTGCTCGGCCATGATGGCCCGCAACGCGTCCTCAGCGCCCACCTTGGTCTCAGGGGTGACGGGGATGTGGTGGAAGGGGATTCCGTAGAACTCCGCCAGGCCTTCGAGGTCCCGGTGGTTGGAGACGATGGCAGGGATCTCTATGGGCAGTGTTCCGGAGCGCTGCAGGAACAGCAGGTCATTGAGGCAGTGGGCAGATTTGCTGGCCATCAGCAACGTCCGGACCTTGCGGCCGGCCGGGTTGAGCGTCAACTGCATCTCAAAGGCGCGGGCTACGGGATCCAACGAGGCGTGCAGCTCTGCGTGGGAAGCGGCGGTGGTGGCCTCCACCCGCATGAAGAACGTTCCGGTCGCCTGGCTGCCGTATTGCTGCGAGTCCGTAATATTGCATCCGGCCAGCAGGAGAGCGCCCGCCACGGCATGCACAATTCCGGGCCGGTCCGGGCAGGAGAGGGTTACAACGTACGAGTCATTCAGCAGGTCTTCAGTCACGGACACCAGCCTACCCGCGCGGGCGTGGCTCCTGTTGTACGCTTAACCGGTCGCAACTGGCGTTGGGTGGCTAACCACCAGGGAGCGGCACTCACGAAGACCACGGATCGTACGCCTGGGCCGAGGGTCATGTTTTGCCGGATGGCAGTGCACTTTGCTGCCGCCTCTTGCTGTGGTTCTCCGTAGCGGCTGCCCTGTGTTCAAGGGCACCTGTAACCAATGGGCGGAGCCATTCGCCAGCCGGTAGCCTGACCTTTAGCAGTAACCGTTCCCTAGCCAGGAGTTCTTCGTGACTACTTCCACTTCCACGACCTCGTCAGTGGTCAGCAACCAATCGCTGGCCGAGCTTGACCCCGAAATCGCAGCAGTCCTGGACCAGGAACTCGGCCGCCAGCGCGGCACCTTGGAAATGATTGCCTCCGAGAACTTCGCCCCCCGCGCCGTGATGGAAGCGCAGGGCTCAGTCCTGACTAACAAGTACGCCGAAGGCTACCCGGGACGCCGCTACTACGGCGGCTGTGAATACGTCGACGTTGCCGAGCAGTTGGCCATCGACCGCGTCAAGACCCTCTTTGGCGCCGAGTACGCCAACGTCCAGCCGCACTCGGGTGCACAGGCCAACGCCGCGGCGCTCTCGGCCATGATCACCCCGGGCGATAAGATCCTGGGCCTGTCCCTGGCTCACGGCGGGCACCTCACCCACGGCATGAAGCTGAACTTCTCAGGCAAGCTCTACAACGTGGCTGCCTACCAGGTGGAAGAGGACAACTTCCGCATCGACATGGACAAGCTGCGCGCACAGGCCATTGCGGAAAAGCCCCAGGTCATCATTGCGGGCTGGTCGGCCTACCCCCGCCACCTCGACTTCGCTGCCTTCCGCTCCATCGCGGACGAGGTGGGCGCACTGCTCTGGACCGACATGGCGCACTTCGCCGGACTGGTGGCAGCGGGCCTTCACCCGAGCCCGGTGCCGCACTCCGACGTCGTCACCTCCACTGTTCACAAGACCCTTTCCGGTCCCCGCTCCGGCGTGATCCTGGCAAAGCAGGAGTGGGCCAAGAAGCTGAACTCCAACGTGTTCCCGGGCCAGCAGGGCGGTCCGCTTATGCACGTTATCGCGGCGAAGGCTGTCGCGTTCAAGATCGCCGGAACCGACGAGTTCAAGGAGCGCCAGGAGCGCGTCCTTGAAGGCGCCAAGCTCATTGCTGACCGCCTCAACCAGGCGGACGTTGCCGAGGCCGGTGTCTCCGTGCTCACTGGTGGCACGGATGTCCACCTGGTGCTCGTTGACCTCCGCAACTCCCAGCTCGATGGCCAGCAGGCCGAGGACCTCCTGCACTCGGTGGGTATCACGGTAAACCGCAACGCTGTCCCGTTCGATCCGCGCCCGCCGATGGTCACCTCCGGCCTGCGCATCGGCACTCCTGCCCTGGCCACCCGCGGCTTCGGTGCTGCGGAATTCACCGAAGTTGCAGACATCATCGCCACCGCGCTAAAGTCTGGCACTGCCACCGATGTCCAGGTGCTCCAGTCCCGGGTGGACAAACTCGCAGCCGACTTCCCGCTGTATCCTCAGCACGAGCAGTGGTAAGCATGGTTTCCACTGGCTCTCAGGAAACAGCCCGGATTCTTGATGGCAAGGCCGCGGCTGCTGCTATCAAGGCGGAACTGACAGAGCGCGTTGCCGTTCTACGGGCTCAGGGAGTGGTTCCCGGACTTGGCACTGTTCTGGTGGGCTCGGATCCCGGAAGCACCTGGTACGTGGCAGGAAAGCACAAGGACTGCGCCGAGGTTGGCATCACGTCGATCCGGCGCGACCTTCCGGATACCGCCACCCAGGAGGAACTGCTGGAGGTGGTCCGGGAACTCAATGAGAACCCGGACTGCACCGGCTACATTGTCCAGCTTCCGTTGCCCAAGCACATCGACCAGGACGTCATCCTGGAGGCCATGGACCCTGACAAGGACGCTGACGGGCTGCACCCAATGAACCTGGGCCGGCTCGTGGCCAACGTCAGCGGACCGATGAAATCCCCGCTGCCCTGCACTCCGAAGGGCTGCGTGGAGCTGCTGGCGCGCCATGGGATCGACCTCAGCGGCAAGCGCGTGCTGGTGGTGGGACGCGGTGTCACCATCGGACGCCCGGTCGGTCTCCTGTTGACCCGTAAGGACGTGAACGCCACGGTCATCCTTGCCCACACAGGTACCACGGACCTGCCAGCCGAAATTCGGCAGGCCGACGTCGTGATCGCTGCTGCCGGCCAGCCGCACATGATCAAGGCACAGGACCTCAAACCGGGGGCCATAGTGCTCGACGTCGGTGTGAGCCGCGTGGACGACGGCAACGGTAAGGCCGTTGTCACCGGAGACGTTCATCCCGAGGCTGCCGATGTTGCTGCCTGGTTGTCGCCCAACCCGGGCGGAGTGGGTCCGATGACCCGTGCCATGCTGCTTGAGAATGTTGTGGAGTCAGCGGAGCGGCAAGCAGGACTGGTCTGACCCAGGTCAGGCCAGGAGCGCGTATAGCCGCCAAGCTGTGAAATGAGGAAGGGTACCCGGACGTTCAGTGGCCGGGTACCCTTCCTCTTTAACGAACCGGCGATGCTCTGGGGGAATATCCCAAATCGAATGGATTTTTCGAGAGAGAACTCTTTCTTTGTTCGAATATGAGTACTAGCGTTAGGTGGGTGCCAGAACTCGTGTCGAAAGAAAAAGCATCCTCCCGCCCTCCCCGTAATGACAGCAAAGACGCAGACGAGTACGTCATTTCCGCGCAGAACCTCAGCAAAACCTACGGCGACGTCACCGCCGTCGACGATATCTCCTTCAATGTCCCGGCTGGTGAAGCCTTCGGACTGCTCGGCCCGAACGGCGCAGGAAAGTCGACCACCATGAAGATGATCGGTGGCGTCTCGCAGCGCACATCGGGCCAGCTCACCATCATGGGCCTCGATCCCGACCAGCATGGACCTGAGGTGCGTGCCCACCTTGGCGTTGTGCCGCAGCAGGACAACCTGGACGAGGAACTGCGCGTCCGCGACAACCTCCTGGTCTACGGACGCTACTTCGGCCTGCCCATGAGTTACCTGCGTCCGAAGGCGGACGAACTCCTCGAGTTTGCCCAGCTCACAGACAAGGCGAAGTCTAAGGTGGATGCCCTGTCCGGGGGAATGAAGCGCCGCCTGACCATTGCGCGCTCGCTGATCAATGAACCGCGGATCCTGTTGCTGGACGAACCAACCACAGGCCTTGACCCCCAGGCTCGCCACATCCTCTGGGACCGGCTGTTCCGGCTCAAGGAGCAAGGCGTCACGCTGATCCTCACCACGCACTACATGGATGAGGCTGAACAGCTGTGCGACAGGCTGATTGTGGTGGACAAGGGAAAGATCATGGCTGAAGGATCCCCGGCCAGCTTGATCAGGGAGTACTCCACCCGGGAAGTGCTGGAACTCAGGTTTGGGTCCGAACGCAACACGTCCATCGGCGTAGAGCTGGACGGTATCGGTGAGCGGATCGAGACCCTTCCAGACCGTGTGCTCATTTACGCCGAGGACGGGGAGGCCGCCCTTGAACAGGTGACTGCCCGCGGCCTTCATCCCCTGACGTCGCTGGTCCGCAGGTCATCGCTCGAAGACGTGTTCCTCCGCCTCACCGGGAGGAGCCTCGTTGACTGAACCGCAAGCAGCAACTGTTTCAGGCGACGGCGGGGCTGGTCCAGCTACGCTCCGGCGCGCGCATACTCCGGAAATCTCCGCCGCCCGTGCCCGCCGCTGGGGTGCTTTCTACTACATGGAACAAGTCCTTCGGGTGATGAAGGGCTACAGCTGGACCATCGTGATGTACGGCGTGGGGCAACCCGTTGCCTATCTGTTCGCCATGGGCGTGGGGTTGGCCACCCTTGTGGATGCCAACAGCACTTCAGCGTTCGGTGGGGTGAGCTACCTGGTGTTCATCGCCCCTGCGCTGCTGGTTTCCGCATCGGTGATGACAGCAGCCAATGAATTTACCTTCCCTGTGATGGACGGTTTCAAGTGGCGCCGGGTGTTTTACGGTCCCCACGCTTCCCCGTTGACTCCTTCGCAAATTGCAGGCGGGCACGTCATGGCCATCACTTTGCGTTTCGTGGTCCAGTCCGCCCTTTACTTTGTGGTTGTGGCCCTCTTCGGTGCCTCGCCGAGCGGCTGGGGGTGGGTATCCGTGCTGGTAGCTACCCTCGCGGGTTTGTCCTTCGGGCTGCCGCTGATGGCCTATTCAGCCTCCATCAAGGAAGACAAGGGCCAGTTCGCCATGGTCATGCGCTTCATAGTGATGCCGTTGTTCCTGTTCTCGGGAACATTCTTTCCGCTGGATACCTTGCCCCTGGTGGTGCGGTGGATCGGGTGGATCTCGCCAATCTGGCACGGGACTGAGCTGGGGCGGGTCTTCAGCTACGGCTACGAGGAGTCACCGCTCCTGACGATCTTCCATATCGTGTTCCTCGTCGGCCTTGCCATCGTCGGATGGATCCTGACCAAACGGCAGTTCGAGAAAAGGATGGCGTCATGAGCGTCCTCACCGAGGGCCACAGCGTTACCGAGGCTGTGCGCAACAGGTCTTTTGGCCCTCTCTATTCCCGCAACGTCAAGGCAGTAGTGGCGCGGGGCCTCATGGCTACCAAGAGCAGCAACTGGATGGTGATGCTCTCCGGCTTCTTCGAACCTGTGCTGTTCCTCATCTCCATGGGGGTCGGGCTCGGCGCGATTGTTGGCACTGTCCAGGGGCCGGGCGGTTCGGAGATCAGTTACAGCGCCTACATCGCCCCGGCATTGCTGGCGGTATCGGCCATGAACGGAGCGGTCTACGACTCCACCTGGAATGTGTTCTTCAAGATGAACTTCGCCAAGCTGTACCAGGGAATGCTCTACACCTCGTTGGGTCCACTGGACGTGGCCATGGGGGAGATCTTCCTGGCGTTGCTGCGCGGGCTGATGTATGCAACAGGCTTCACAGCCGTGATGGGGCTGATGGGCCTGATCACCACGCCGTGGGCGCTCCTGATGATTCCCGCGGCTGTGCTGATAGCTTTCGGGTTTGCCAGCTTCGGCATGGGTATTACCAGCTTCATGAAGACCTTCCAGCAGATGGACTGGATCAACTTCGTGATGCTCCCGATGTTCCTCTTCAGCGCCACGTTCTATCCGCTGAGCGTCTACCCGCAGCCAATCCAGTGGTTTATTCAGGCGATGCCGCTATGGCATGGGGTAGAGCTGCTGCGGCAGATCAGTGTGGGCGTATTCACCGCGGCTACTGCCATCCACGTCGGCTACTACCTCGTGATGATCGTGTTGGGTGTACTCCTGACCACCGGACGGCTCCGCAAGCTGTTCCTGAAGTAGCTGCGGAAGTAGCTCATAAAGCAGCTGAGGCGTTCGCCAGCGGTGGAAGCGGGCATGGAGCCAGTGCCATATTTGCCATACTTGGTATATGCGATCTCTGGGCAATCCCGCTTCCCCCTCCCAACCAGGCAACTCCAAACCCGCCAGGCGTGGGTTCAGTATGTTCCGCATCAGCGGATTGGGGATGACGGTTTTCATCATCGCCTTCCTGGTGGCTGTCATTTTCGCTGCAAACCAGAACGACGTCGTGGGCTGGGTCATCGCCATCATCGCGTTTTTCTGGCTGGCCTTGGCGGCCTTCGTGGTCCTCAGCATCCAAAGGGCTGCCAAAAAAGCGGGAGCCAAGATTACAGAGGCGCAGAACGCGTTCAACTCCGCCGCAGGCCTGGCACCTTCGCCGTCGAGCTCCGGCCGAGGCGGGACCCGTCTGGTGGCAGAGCGCAGTAACGCCGATGAGGTGCGGGACCTGAAGCTGGATCACTCCTTCAAGATCGTCCAGGTCCAGGTGCGTGTGGTGGAAAAGGAACGGGAAAAGGGTGCGGCCGCGAACCAGGACACCATTGCCCGGGCTTTGGAAACAATCGAGATCACCGCGACCAACGCGAGGGACATGATCAAGTCCTCGGGCGGGAATGACCAGCCGGTCAGCGGAACCATCATCGACTAGAGTAGTGCGGGTGAGCTCGGCATTGAAGAAGGATTACCTTCGCATCGCATCAGTAAACGTCAACGGGCTACGTGCTGCCTACAAGAAGGGCATGTCCGCCTGGCTGGAGCCCCGCGAAGTCGACATCCTTTGCCTCCAGGAAGTCCGGGCCCCCGACGCCATCGTGCGGGAGCTGCTGGGCGAGGGCTGGCACATTCTCCACGCTGAAGCCGAGGCCAAAGGCCGTGCCGGCGTGGCGATAGCTTCCCGGTCAGAGCCTGTGGGCACGCGCTCAGGTATCGGTGACGACTACTTCGTTACCACCGGCCGCTGGGTGGAGGCGGACTTCTATGTCACTGACACTGCAGGCAAAACCGGTCAGCTGACGGTTGCCAGCGCCTATGTCCACTCGGGCGAGGCCGGCACGCCGAAGCAGGATGACAAGTTCCGCTTTCTGGACGTCATGAGCACCCGTTTGCCGGAGCTGGCCAAGCACAGTGACCACGCCTTGGTGGTAGGCGACCTCAACGTCGGACACACCGAACTGGACATCAGGAACTGGAAGGGCAACGTAAAGCGTGCCGGCTTCCTGCCTGAGGAGCGCGCATATTTTGACCGCTTTTTCGGTGATGAAATCGGATGGAGGGATGTCCACAGGGGCCTGGCCGGAAACGTTGATGGCCCGTACACCTGGTGGTCGCAACGCGGTAAGGCCTTTGATACGGACACAGGCTGGCGCATCGACTACCACCTGGCTACTCCCGGCCTCGCCGCCGCAGCGTTTTCGGCGGTTGTGGACAGGGCCACGTCATGGGATACCCGCTTCTCCGACCATGCACCGCTGGTAGTGGACTACCGGCTCTAACCCCTAAGGCTTCTCCGAATGACCTCTCCTTCCACTGTGACCGACCCCGCGGCCTCCGCCCAGCCCTTGCCTTCTGCCGACGGTCAACGCAAAACGGCTGCGCGGCACCGCATCCTTTCAGGGATGCAGCCTTCGGCTGATTCCCTGCACCTTGGAAACTATCTCGGTGCGCTGGTGAACTGGGTCCGGATGCAGGACGAATACGACGCCGTATTCTTCATTCCGGACCTGCATGCCATCACCATCCCGTACGACCCCGCGGAATTGGCCCAGCGGACCCGCATTACAGCCGCACAGTACATTGCCGGTGGCGTCGATGTGGACAAGTGCACGCTGTTCGTCCAGTCACAGGTGCCTGAACATGCCCAGCTTGCCTGGGTACTGAATTGCATCACGGGCTTCGGTGAGGCTTCGCGTATGACGCAGTTCAAGGACAAGTCGCTGCGGCACGGCTCGGACCAGGCCAACGTTGGGCTGTTTACCTACCCCGTCCTGCAGGCGGCGGACATCCTCCTCTATCAGCCGCATGGCGTGCCGGTGGGGGAGGACCAGCGCCAGCACGTGGAACTCAGCCGCGACCTCGCAACCCGCTTCAACACCCGCTTCGGCGAAACGTTCACGGTGCCCGAGCCCTTCATCCAGAAGGCCTCGGCAAAGATCTATGACCTCCAGAACCCCACCGCAAAGATGTCCAAGTCGGCTGAGTCCCCGGCCGGACTCATCAACCTCCTGGACGAGCCCAAGCTCATTGCCAAGCGGATCAAGTCAGCAGTCACGGATACCGAAACCGAGATCCGCTTTGACCGGGAGACCAAGCCCGGCGTGTCAAACCTTCTGACCATCTACTCCTCGATCACCGGCCAGAGTGTAGAAGCCCTCGTTGAGGCATACCAGGGCAAGATGTACGGCCACCTGAAGGTCGACCTGGCCGAGATCGTGACCGAGCACCTCTCACCCATCAGGGAGCGCGCCAACGAGTTGCTGGGAGATCCGGCTGAACTCGACCGCCTGCTGGCTCACGGGGCCGACAAAGCACGTGCCATCGCGAGTGCCACGCTGCAGGATGTTTACACCAAGGTGGGTTTCCTGCCCTACGCCGGAGCCAAAGGAGTCCGCTAACCCGATGTCCGCTGCGAGTAAAGTCACATCACACCAAGTCTCCAACACCACCGGGCGTGGCGCGGGAAAGTCATCTGATGACGCTGTGACGCGAAAGAACACGCAGCGTGGCCTTTCCAGGCAGCGCGACCATGATGCACAGGGTGATCTTGATAGAGAGACACAAGGCATGAGTGTTGGGGTCATCCTGGGTTTTCCGCCAGACATCGCACTGGAACTGCAGCAGTGGCGGGCATCGTTTGGCGACCCTATGGCTGATGTAATCCCGGCCCACATCACCCTGATCACCACCACGTTGACGGACGACTGGGAAGCGACGTTAAGCCACGTCCGCGAAGTCGCAAGGAATCAGGAACCTTTCACCATCAGCATCGCCGGAACAGGCTCCTTCCGCCCTGTCTCTCCGGTGGTCTTTCTCAACGTGGAGGACGGATTCGGCGCGTGTGTGGATCTCCATGAAAGGCTGCAGACAGGCCCTCTTGAGCGGGACCTTCCCTTTGCCTACCACCCGCATGTGACCATCGCCCACGATGTTGCCCCCGAAAGCCTCGACGAGGCCGAAACGGTGTTGAAGGACTACAAGGCCACCTTCCCTGTGGTTAGCATGGGACTCTACGAGCACGACACCAACGGCATCTGGCAGCTACGGGAAGAGTTGGATTTTGGTATCGAAACTGACCACCCCCGGGGCGCGGACAGCTCAGCGCGGTCCCGCTGACCGCCCACTGCCCACCAACCTGGCCCAGCTGCAGTTGGAGATTATCCGCAGGAAGCTCGAGTGGGGTAAGACCCGCCGTGCGGCCGGTGGCCGCCTTAAGTCCCTGACGGCGATGCTCCAGTGGCTGGTGGCCCGGGTCAACGCCATTCGCCCCGTCCGGGCCATGCAGCAGTACAACCTTCAGCGCGGACCGCTCCTGAGCGCCGGCATCGGCTTCAACATGTTCTTTTCCATCACGGGTCTGCTCACCACCGGCTTCTCCATCGCAGGCCTGCTGCTGCGCAGTCAGCCAGCGCTCCTGGACAGAATCGTCAGCAGCGTCTCCGGAGCTGCTCCGGGTTTGCTGAAAACGGATGGCAGGGAAGGACTGGTAGCTCCGGAAGAACTCCTGAACCCTGACGGTCTGGGCTGGACAGCCGTCATCGCCGCCGTCGTAACAGTGGTTACTTCGCTCCGCTGGATAGGCGGCATGCGAGGCGGGTTGCGCATAATCCATGAGCTTCCTCCGCTGACAATGAATCCAGTGATCCTCAAACTGAAAGAGGCCGGGATACTCCTGCTGCTCGGCGCTGCCCTGGTTCTCAGCGCTGGTGCCTCCCTGGTCTTCGGCACTGCGGCCGGCTGGCTGACAGAGCAGTTCCGGCTCGATGCGCTGCTCTCCTGGCCCTTGACCACATCCATCAAGATCGGCGTGCCCCTGGTCCTGGCCTGGATCACGGCCGTGATCATGTTCCGATTGGCAGGCGGCCTGCGGCTCTCACGCCGGGCGCTGCTGGAAGGAACCGTTATCGCGGCGGCGGGAACCGGTGTCCTGCAGATCTTCAGTACCGAGTTGCTGGCAAGCGCCAGCCGGAACCCGATTCTGGCGCCCTTCGCGATCATCATTGGTTTGTTGATCTGGTTCAACCTGGTCAGCCAGGTCTATCTGATGGCTGCCGCCTGGTCCAAGGTGCGCGAGACGGACCTCCAAAGGGCGCCCGCCGGAACGATGACGGGCTGGGGTCCCCGGCAGGTGCAGCCCGGTAAAACACCCGTCGATCCCGAGCGCGCGCTGGAGGCTACCGCCCGGCGTCGAGGTACTGATCGGCCCAAGCCGAAATAATTCTGCCGGCACGGGCCGCCTGCCCCTTGCCTGTGAGCAGGTGGTCGCTGCCTTCCAGGGAGACGAAGCTGCGGGGATGCCGTGCCGTCTGAAAAATGGTGCTGGCGTTTTCGATCCCCACAGTGTTGTCGGTGGGGGAGTGGAGGACCATCAACGGCTTGTGCAGGCGCTTGATGCAGTCGGTGAGGTCCGCGTTTTCCAGATCCTCCACGAAGTGCCGGCGGATTTCTACGCGCTTCCCGCCGAGGTCCACCTCGGCGCTGCCTTCACTGAGGATCTTGTCCAGGGCGGCGTCAAAGACGTGGGCAACATGCTTGGGCGAGAACGGCGCCGCGACAGTAGCGACGGCGTCGAGCTCGGGAATGTGCTGCGCAGCTGCCAGTACGGCGGCACCTCCAAAGGAGTGCCCCACCAGGATCGAAATGGTTTTTCCCTGCGCGCGCATAAATTCGGCAGCACGAACGGTGTCGGCCACCTTGTGGCTAAAGGAGCCTTCAGACCATAACCCGGCTGAATCGCCAAGGCCGAGGTTGTCGAAGCGGAGCATCCCCACGCCGTTGTCCGCCAGCGCTTTGCACATCCGCGAGGCAGAAGGGCTGTCCTTGCCGAGCGTGAATCCGTGCGAGAACACACCCCAACCTTTAACGGGGCCCTCGGGAACGTCGAGAATCCCCGACAGTACCTCGCCGGTGGTTCCCTCGAAGCTGATCTTCTCTGACCGTGACATCGCTTTGCCTTTCAGTTCTGCCGAGACGACGACGGCGCCTGCCCACCGCTGGGGTGAGGGGCGCCGTCGTCGCTAGAGAGCCTTGCTAGTAGACCTTGGTGCTGAACGCGTCAGATCTTGCGGGACAGAATAGCTTGCTTGACCTCAGCGATGGCCTGCGTGACCTGGATACCGCGGGGGCACGCCTCTGAACAGTTGAAGGTGGTGCGGCAACGCCACACACCTTCCTTGTCGTTGAGGATCTCCAGGCGCATGTCGCCGGCATCATCACGTGAATCAAAGATGAAGCGGTGGGCGTTCACGATCGCGGCCGGGCCGAAGTACTGGCCGTCGGTCCAGAAGACGGGGCACGAGGACGTGCACGCGGCGCAAAGAATGCACTTGGTGGTGTCATCGAACCGCTCACGGTCTTCGGCGGACTGCAGGCGTTCCTTGGTGGGCTCGTGGCCCCGGTTGATGAGGAACGGCATGACCTCACGGAAGGACTGGAAGAACGGTTCCATGTCCACAATGAGGTCCTTCTCCACGGGGAGGCCCTTGATGGGTTCCACGGTGATGGGCTTGGACGTGTCCAGGTCCTTCAGAAGGGTTTTGCAGGCAAGGCGGTTGCGGCCATTGATGCGCATGGCATCGGAGCCGCAAACACCGTGGGCGCAAGAACGGCGGAAAGACACGCTGCCGTCGATTTCCCACTTGATCTTGTGCAGGGCGTCCAGCACACGGTCGGTGCCGTACATGGTGACCTTGAAGTCGTCCCAGGTGGCGTCAGCAGAGACCT
Source organism: Arthrobacter sp. Z5-13 (assembly GCF_056499105.1). Classification (NCBI taxonomy): domain Bacteria; kingdom Bacillati; phylum Actinomycetota; class Actinomycetes; order Micrococcales; family Micrococcaceae; genus Arthrobacter; species Arthrobacter sp. Z5-13. Next base: position 3,323,255 of record NZ_CP096460.1, on the reverse strand, counting down.
CGGGGTTATAGCGGCGCACGCGCATGGTGACGTCGAATGTGGGGATCTCTCCGCCACCTCCAACGTGCGCGGGCAGTTCGATCTTGGAGGCTGGCTCAGCAAGTTCAGCGGACATCTTAGTACTTCCTCACCATCGGCTCGTAGCGCGTGAAGACAACGGGCTTGGTGCCAAGCCTGATGCCGGCGATTGCCTCTGCGGAACCGGTACCGTCCGCAGGTGCGTGCTCGTCCTTGTACGCCATGGAATGCTTCATGAATTTCTCGTCGTCACGCTCGGGGAAGTCCTCGCGGAAGTGGCCGCCACGGGATTCTTCCCGGTGCAGTGCCGCCACGGTCATAACCTTGGCGAGCTCCAGCAGGAAGCCGAGCTCTACGGCTTCCAGGAGGTCCAGGTTGAACCGCTTGCCCTTGTCCTGGACGCTGATGCGCTTGTACCGCTCCTCGAAGGATGCGATATCCCGTAGGACCTGGTTCAACGTTTCGGCCGTCCGGAACACCTGCATGTTGGCGTCCATGGTGTCCTGCAGCTCCTTGCGGATCACAGCCACCTTCTCGTCACCGTTCCCGTTGCGGGCGATGTTCAGCAGCTCGATCGTGTACGCTTCCGGATCCTCCGGGAGCTCAACGAAGTCTGCCGTCTTGGCGTATTCAGCGGCGGCGATGCCGGCACGCTTGCCAAAGACGTTGATGTCCAACAGGGAGTTGGTGCCGAGGCGGTTGGAGCCGTGCACGGACACGCAGGCCACCTCGCCAGCTGCGTAAAGCCCGGGAACTACGGTGTCGTTGTCCTGCAGGACTTCAGTGGTGATGTTGGTGGGGATGCCGCCCATGGCGTAGTGCGCCGTTGGGAAAACCGGAACCGGCTCGGTGTAGGGCTCCACACCGAGGTAGGTGCGTGCGAACTCGGTGATGTCCGGCAGCTTGGCATCGATGTGCGCCGGCTCAAGGTGCGTCAGGTCGAGGAGCACATAGTCCTTGTTCGGGCCGCAACCCCGGCCTTCCCTGACCTCGTTGGCCATGGATCGGGCCACAATGTCACGCGGGGCCAGGTCCTTGATAGTGGGGGCGTAGCGCTCCATGAAGCGCTCACCCTCGGAGTTTCGCAGGATGGCGCCTTCGCCGCGGGCAGCCTCGGAAAGGAGGATGCCAAGGCCTGCGAGGCCTGTCGGATGGAATTGGAAGAACTCCATGTCCTCCAGTGGGATGCCGCGGCGGAAGGCGATGCCCATGCCGTCACCGGTAAGGGTGTGGGCGTTGGAGGTGGTCTTGAAGACCTTGCCGGCGCCGCCCGAGGCGAACACCACGGACTTGGCCTGGAAAACGTGCAGTTCACCGGAGGCGAGGTCGTAGGATACGACGCCGGCCACTCGCTTCTGCTTGTACGGCGTGCCGTCCTCACGGACAGCGTCCTCTTCGACGGTCAGGAGGTCAAGGACGTAGTACTCGTTGTAGAACTCAACGTTGTGCTTGACGCAGTTCTGGTACAGGGTCTGGAGGATCATGTGCCCTGTGCGGTCAGCTGCGTAGCATGCCCGGCGGACGGGAGCCTTGCCGTGATCGCGGGTGTGGCCGCCGAACCTGCGCTGGTCAATCCGGCCCTCAGGGGTGCGGTTGAACGGCAGGCCCATTTTTTCCAGGTCCAGGACGGCGTCAATCGCTTCCTTCGCCATGACCTCGGCGGCATCCTGGTCAACGAGGTAGTCGCCGCCCTTGATTGTGTCGAAGGTGTGCCACTCCCAGTTGTCTTCCTCGACATTGGCCAACGCCGCACACATCCCACCCTGCGCGGCACCGGTGTGCGAGCGGGTGGGGTAGAGCTTGGTCAATACTGCTGTTCGCGCACGCTGACCGGATTCGATCGCTGCGCGCATGCCAGCACCACCGGCACCGACGATAACGACGTCGTACTTATGGACCTGCATACCAGACGCTCTTTCTCTCAAAATTCGCTATAAAGCACGGGCGGGCGGAGCCTGCGCCGTAAAACCTGAAACGTGAAACCCTGCCTGCGCCGATGCAGGCAGTTGGGCGGACCCTAGACTGCGGGGCAGTAGCCACCCTGCAGCGGGACGCCGTCGATCATGGGGCACGGGTCGAACGTAAAGATCACCAGGGTGCCCAGAATGATGATGACCGTGGTGGCAGCGTAGAGGACCATCTTCAGCCAGAAACGTGTTGAGTCCTTTTCGGCATAGTCATTGATGATGGTGCGTACGCCGTTGGTGCCGTGAAGCATGGCCAACCACAGCATGGCAAGATCCCAGACCTGCCAGAACGGATCGGCCCACTTACCGGCAACGAATCCGAAGTCGACTGCCTTGATTCCTTCGCCCACGAGTAGGTTGACGAAGAGGTGGCCAAAGATCAGGACAACAAGGACAACGCCGGAGAGCCGCATGAAAAGCCACGCGAACATCTCAAAGTTGCCACGGGAGCCACCTGTCCGGCGGTACTGGGGGGCAACGACGCCGGCAGCAGGCTTGCCACTGATCTGACCGCTACGCGGTTTCTGGATCTCAGGTGCAGACATGTTAGTGACCTCCAGCAAAGGCGAGGGAAAGGTGGCGGATGGAGAAGGCCACCATGGTGACAACCCAGAGAGCCAGGACAGTCCACAGCATCTGGCGCTGGTACTTGGCACCCTTCTTCCAGAAGTCGACGGCGATGATCCGCAGACCGTTGAAGGCGTGGAACACAATTGCTGCGACGAGGCCCGTTTCACCCAGGGCCATCAGCGGGTTCTTGTAGGCAGCGATCACGTGGTCGTAGGCCTCGGGGGACACGCGCACCAGCGAGGTGTCCAGGACATGGACCAACAAGAAGAAAAAGATCACAACACCGGTAATACGGTGTCCTACCCAGGACCACATGCCTTCACGGCCGCGGTACAAGGTGCCAGCTGGTTTTGTCGGCACTGAATAAACCTCCCTGCAACACAGCGGCGCTGGCGTGGGATCCACGCGGGGGGAACGCCTGCTGCGAGAGCACTCGTAGCTCGGGCCTAAATCTAGGCTTCGCTCACAGCTTATTCAATTTAGGCCCTCCTTGGTGGCCAGTAACAGCGCGGATTTCAGGAAATGGTGAGACAAATGCCACATCATGACGGGGTTGCGCGGGCTCACAAGCGGGGTGCGGGGGCTGGCCTGAGGCGCTTCCGCTAAAGTAGGCCGTGATGAGAGACGACAATGTGACAAACCAGAATTCACCGTTGGACCGTTTTATCGCGGTGATTCCGGCCGGCGGAGTGGGGACCCGCCTTTGGCCCCTGTCGCGGGCAGCAGCCCCGAAATTCCTCCACGACCTCACGGGATCCGGCAGCACGCTGCTCCGTGCAACCTACGATCGCCTTGAGCCGCTGGCCGGCAAGAAGGTCCTGGTGGTGACCGGAACGGCGCACCGGACGGCGGTCTGCAGCCAGTTGCCCGAACTGCAGGACAGCGACCTCGTGCTCGAGAGCGAGCCGAAGGACTCCGGCGCTGCCATCGGCCTGGCCGCAGCCATCCTGCACCAGCGTGATCCGGACACCATTATGGGATCCTTCGCCGCGGACCACGTCATCAGCCCTGACAACCTCTTCCAGGACACCGTCCGGGAGGCAATCCACACCGCAGCTGCCGGCAAGATCGTCACGATCGGTATCAAACCGACCCATCCGTCCACCGGTTTCGGCTACATCCGCTCAGGACGCAACCTCGCTGTGCCGTTGGCGCCCAATGCGCAGGCGGTCGTGGAGTTCGTGGAAAAGCCGAGTGAAGAAGTGGCCCAGGAGTACGTGGACAGCGGTGACTACGTCTGGAATGCGGGCATGTTCGTCGCGCCGGTTGCCCTCATGCTGAAGCACCTCGAAGCCAACCAGCCTGAGCTTTTCAAGGGCCTGCTGGAAATAGCCCAGGCCTGGGATGGTCCGGAACGTGATGACGTCACTGCCCGCGTTTGGCCGACACTTCCGAAGATAGCCATTGACTACGCCGTGGCTGAACCCGCAGCGGCGGCAGGGGACGTCGCCGTCGTGCCGGGTCTTTTCCGCTGGGACGACGTCGGAGACTTCGCCTCTGTGGGAAGGCTGAACAGCGCCAAGGAAGTACATGACGTCACTGTCCTCGGAGAAGGCGCCCGCGTGTTCACCGAGAATGCCTCCGGCGTGGTGGTCTCCGATACCAAGCGCGTCATTGCCCTGATCGGTATCAAGGACGTGGTCATCGTGGACACCCCCGATGCCTTGCTGGTGACCACCAAGGAGCACTCGCAGCGCGTCAAGGCTGCTGTGGACGCACTGAAGGCGAGCGGCGACACCGACGTCCTCTGACGGCGTGGGGCCGCAAAAACCGGCTGGAACCGTAACGGGGAGACGGCGATGCCGCTATTCTTTGTCCGCTCGCTAGAGTTATTGCGTGCGCAATTACACTACTGAAGCTGAGCCCACCGACCTGGTGGGGCCATGGCTGGAATCCCTCCTGCCGGAACTGATCGAATTCCGGCGTGACCTCCATGCGCACCCGGAACTGTCGTTTAAGGAGTTCCGCACCACTGACAAGCTCGTAGCACGGCTCGAAGCAGCAGGGCTCAAACCGCACCGGCTTGAGGGCACGGGACTCACAGTGGACGTCGGTGAGGGCCCCATCGCAACGGCCCTCCGCGGTGACATCGATGCTTTGCCCATCATTGAGGAAACCGGCCTCCCGTTTGCCTCGAAGAACCACGGTGTCACGCACGCCTGTGGGCATGACGTGCACACCGCCACCATGCTCGGCATTGCACTCGTCCTGCACCGGATGCACCTGGAGTCGCCGCTGCGTGGCTCTGTCCGCATTGTTTTCCAGCCGGCAGAGGAGACCATGCCCGGAGGTGCCCACTCGTGCATCGAGCAGGGCGTGCTTGAAGGCGTGCCGCGCATCCTTGCGCTTCACTGTGATCCCCGGATTGACGTAGGCAAGATCGGCACGCGGATCGGCGCCATTACGTCGGCTTCGGACACAATCAAGATCACCCTGAGCGGCCGGGGAGGGCACACTTCCCGCCCGCACCTTACCGAAGACCTCGTGTTTGCCCTCTCGCAGATCGCCGTCAACGTGCCCGCTGTCCTTTCCCGCCGCGTTGATGTGCGCAGCGGGGTCTCAGTGGTCTGGGGCCAGATTTCCGCAGGCTCGGCACCCAACGCCATCCCTGCCAGCGGCTACATGGCCGGCACCATGCGGTGCCTGGACCGCGACGCCTGGAAGAGCGCCGGCGAACTCCTGGATGAAATCGTCCATGAGATAGCCGCGCCCTATGGGGTTGAGGTCCACCTAGAGCACACGCGTGGGGTTCCGCCGGTGGTTAACTCCGAGCACGAAACAGCCTTGATTGAAGCCGCCGCGCGTGCCGAAATTGGCGAAGGGGCGGTTGTCCTCACCCCGCAGTCAATGGGCGGGGAGGACTTTGCCTGGTTCCTGGCCGAGCGTCCTGGAGCAATGATGCGGCTGGGCACCAAAACTCCCGGCGGCGAAGAATACGACCTCCACCGCGGAGACTACATCCTGGACGAGCGTGCCCTTGGCTACGGCATTCAGGTGCTCACGGCTGCAGCGCTCCGGACCATCCGCGACCTCTAGTTACCTCACTTTGAGCGATCCTTTGGATCGCTTTCGGCAATTGAGTTGTGCACAATGTAATTGTGGGCTACGGTTGCAGTATGACCGATGCTCCCAGACTCAACCGCCAGCTCTGCTTCGCCCTCTACTCGGCATCAAAAGCAGCCACAGCGGTTTACCGGCCAATCCTGGAGGAGCTGGGGCTCACCTACCCCCAGTACCTCGTGATGCTGGTCCTCTGGGAGAGCGAGCCGCGGAGCGTCCGGGAACTCGGGGAGGAGCTCGGACTGGATTCGGGAACACTTTCGCCGCTTCTGAAACGGCTTGAGTCCCTTGAGCTCGTGGAACGCCGCCGGTCAGCGTTGGACGAGCGGCGGATGGAGATCACGCTGACCGATTCGGGCAGGAGCCTCAGCGCCAAGGCAACAGGGATTCCGCAGCACCTTGCAGATGCCGCCAAGCTGTCCGCGAACGAGCTGGAACAGCTGCGCGCAACCCTGGACAAGCTGACCTCCGCCCTCCACAGTCACCTCTGAGAATTAGCCACCCACAACAGATCGGGTACCACATGAAGACTCTTTACACAGCAGAAGCACTGGCATCGGGCGAAGGCCGCGAAGGCAGTGCCCGCAGCAAGGACGGCAAGCTGGACGTCACCCTCGCGGCCCCTGTAGAGCTTGGAGGCGACGGCCAGGGAACCAACCCTGAGCAATTGTTCGCCGCCGGCTACGCCGCATGCTTCCACTCCGCGCTGCGAACTGTTGGCCGTAAGTACCGCGCCGACCTCACCGATTCCGCCGTCGCGGCCAGGATTCACATCGGCGCACTGGATGACGGCCCTGGTTACGGGCTTGCCGCCGAACTCGAGATCGCCCTTCCCGCCCTGGATCTCGCAACGGCAGAGGAGCTGGTGGCCAAGGCGCATCAGATCTGCCCGTATTCCAATGCCACACGCGGCAACATCAACGTCGACATCAAGATCCTGGAGGTGGCCGCATGAGCCAGGAAACCGCTACAACCACCCGTGTCATCCAACTGGCATCCCGGCCCACAGGGCGCCCCGTGCCGGAGAACTTCCGTCTCGCAAAGGCTGCCATTCCGGAGTTGGAAGACGGCCAGGTGCTGGTACGGAACCTTTTCATCTCGGTGGATCCCTACATGCGTGGCCGGATGAATGACGTCAAGTCCTACTCGGCCCCGTTTGCGGTAGGGGAAGCGCTCGACGGCGGCGCGGTAGGTGAGGTTATCGCGTCCCGGTCCCAGGACCGGAAGGTGGGGGACGTCGTCGTGCATTCACTGGGCTGGCGTGAGCACTCTGTTGCTGACGCAGGCTCCACTACCGTTGCCAGCACGGACCTTGCTCCAGCCTCCGCCTTCCTAGGCGCCCTCGGAATGACCGGCCTGACGGCTTACGCCGGCCTGTTGAAGGTGGCGGAGTTCAAGGAGGGCGACGCCGTTTTCGTTTCCGGAGCAGCGGGGGCGGTAGGCTCCCTGGTTGGCCAGATAGCCAAAGCGATGGGCGCATCCCGCGTCATCGGTTCTGCCGGGTCCCAGGAGAAAGTGGACAGGCTGCTTGAACTTGGATTCGATGCAGCCTTCAAGTACCACGACGGCCCGGTGAAGGATCAGCTCAAGGAAGCGGCCGGCGACGCCGGGATCGACGTGTACTTCGACAACGTTGGTGGCGAACACCTCGAGGCCGCGTTGTCCGTTTTGAACGTTGGCGGTCGGGTGGCGATGTGCGGTGCGATTGCCCAGTACAACGCCACCGAGCCAACCCCTGCCCCGCACAACCTGATGCTGGCCATCGGGAAGCAGCTCACCCTGCGGGGTTTCCTGGTAGGCGGCCAGCGGCAGCATGCAGCCGAATTCGCTGCCAGGATGTCCCGTTGGCTGGCCGATGGCACCGTCCGCTACGACGAGACGATCGTGGACGGGCTGGAGAACGCGCCGCAGGCATTTATGGACCTCCTCGACGGTGCAAACACCGGCAAAATGCTGGTTCGTCTGTAAGTTCCAGGTCGGGTCACCGGCGCCTGGTGTCATATGACTTGCACGCAGCCCTACCCGTAGGTAACAAGTTCTCAACGATATGCCGATAATGGCTTCCAGGGTGCGCCAGGACGTGTTCCAGGACACTAAAGTTGCTTGTATCAGTGCGCTACGGCGCAGTGCTGCGAACCCATCAGTGAAAACAGAATTTCAGTGTGGAGCATTAGAAACGGACACTCATTGAACCGTCGTAGCGCCTATCTCTTTTTTCCTGGAGGAACATTGAAGAACTCACTGCGTGCAACCGTCAAGCGCGGTTCCATGGTCGGAGTGGCCACCGCAGGTGCGGCCGCTCTCCTGCTGACGGCTTGCGGGGCACCCCCTGAGGCGGGGGGCCCGGCTGCCACGGCCAGCGATTACGCCGGCTGCATCGTGTCAGACTCCGGTGGATTCGATGACCAGTCGTTCAATCAGTCCTCGTACGAGGGCCTGAAGAAAGCCGAAGAGGATCTCGGCATCAAGGTCAACCAGGTCGAATCCAAGACCAACAATGACTTCGAGCCGAACCTCAACGCGATGGTCACGGCAGGCTGCGACCTCACCGTCACAGTCGGATTCCTCCTGGGCGACGCCACGAAGAAGATCGCCACCACCAACCCTGACAGCCACTTCGCCATCATCGACTTCGCCTACGATCCCGCGATCAGCAACGTCAAGCCGATTATCTACGACACCGCTCAGGCGGCTTTCATGGCCGGGTATCTTGCTGCCGGAACTACGAAGACCGGAACGGTTGCTACCTTCGGCGGGATCAAGATCCCCACCGTCACCATCTTTATGGACGGCTACGCCGATGGCGTGAAGTACTACAACGAACAGAAGGGCAAGGACGTCAAGGTCCTTGGCTGGGATAAGGCCGCCCAGGATGGCAGCTTCACAGGCGACTTCGAAAAGCAGGACAAGGGCAAGCAGCTGACCCAGAACTTCCTGGATCAGGGTGCTGACATCGTCATGCCCGTTGCCGGCCCGGTGGGTAAGGGCGCCGGCGCTGCGCTGCAGGAAGCGAAGGCCGCAGGCAAGGACGTCAAACTCATCTGGGTTGACTCTGACGGCTTCCGCACCGCTCCTGATTACAAGGACATCATGTTGACCTCGGTAATGAAGCAGATGGGTGACGCTGTTGAGAACGTGGTGAAGGAAGACAAGGAAGGCAAGTTCTCCAACACCCCGTACGTCGGTACCCTGGCCAACAACGGTGTACAGCTTGCTCCTTTCCACGACCTGGAATCGGCAGTTCCTGCTGAGCTGAAGTCGGAGCTGGAACAGATCAAGAAGGACATTGTGGACGGCAAGGTGAAGGTGGAATCCGCAGCCAGCCCCAAGGCCTGATCCCCAACGCCCTGATTCCAACGCAAGGCGCCGCCACCCGGACAGTTACTACTGGACGGGAGGTGGCGCTTTTCGTTGGCATTCTCCTTTTTCTGTTGTGCATGGCCTGGTTCCGCCCACGGTGGCAGGTACTAGGCTGATGCTGCAGCCACATATCCCGTCCGGATAGATCCGCCGGACGCTTCGAGATTGGTCAGAGTTTTGAAACTTGAACTCAAGGGGATTACCAAACGCTTTGGCTCCCTGCTAGCCAACGATCACATTGATGTGGTTGTTGAACCCGGTCAGATTCATTGCCTGTTGGGTGAGAACGGGGCCGGCAAGTCCACCCTGATGAACGTCCTCTATGGCTTGTACGAGCCCACCGACGGCGAAATCCTCATCGACGGCAAACCCGTCAGCTTCCGCGGCCCAGGTGACGCCATGGCGGCCGGCATCGGGATGGTGCATCAGCACTTCATGCTGGTGCCGGTGTTCACCGTTGCCGAAAACGTCGCGCTGGGCGCCGAAACCACCAAAGCCGGCGGCTTCCTTAACCTGGACGATACCCGCCGGAAAATCAAGGAAATCTCTGACCGCTACGGTTTCGACGTCGACCCTGACGCTTTGGTGGAAGACCTCCCTGTGGGCGTGCAGCAGCGCGTTGAAATCATCAAGGCCCTTGTCCGGGACGCTAAGGTCCTCATCCTCGATGAGCCGACGGCGGTCCTCACCCCGCAGGATACGGACGAACTCCTTGACATCATGAGACAGCTCAAAAGCAGCGGGACTTCCATCGTCTTTATCTCGCACAAACTCCGCGAAGTGAAGGCAGTCTCGGACACCATTACCGTGATCCGCCGCGGCAAGGTGGTGGGCACCGCAGCTCCCGGAGCTTCAACCACTGAGCTGGCTTCCATGATGGTGGGCCGCTCCGTGAGCCTGACACTGGACAAAGAGCCTGCCCGGCCGCAGGAAACCACTTTTGAGGTCCGGGACCTCACTGTGATTGCCCCCAGCGGGCAGCACGTGGTGGACGGAATCAGCTTCGGCATCGCCCGGGGCGAGATCCTTGCGGTGGCTGGCGTCCAGGGTAACGGCCAAACGGAACTCACCGAAGCGATTCTGGGCCTGCAGGAGCGTGTCCACGGATCCATCCTGCTCGACGGGGAGGAACTCCTTGGCCGCAGCGTGAAGGACGTGCTTCAGGCCGGCGTCGGATTCGTTCCCGAGGACCGGAAAGTGGACGGGCTGATCGGCACCTTCTCCATTGCTGAGAACCTGGTACTGGACCTCTATGACCAGGCTCCCTTCGCCAAGGGAATCGGCATGAGCCCGGCGAAGATCCTGGAAAACGCCACGTCCAGGATTGGCGAATTTGATATCCGCACGCCTTCCGGGTCGCTGGCCGCCGGCACCCTCTCCGGCGGAAACCAGCAGAAGGTGGTGATGGCGCGTGAACTGTCACGTCCGCTCCGTCTTTTCATTGCTTCCCAGCCCACCCGCGGCGTGGACGTAGGCTCCATCGAATTCCTGCATCGGCGAATCGTCGCCGAACGGGACAACGGCACTCCGGTAATGATTGTGTCCACTGAACTTGATGAGGTCATGGAGCTGGCGGACCGGATCGCCGTGCTTTACAAGGGCAAGCTGGTGGGGATTGTTCCAGCCGGCACCAGCAGGGATGTCCTGGGCCTGATGATGGCAGGTCTGTCTCCTGATGAGGCAGCCCACTCCGACCAAGCCCACCATCAGGGTTCGCCGGACGATGGTTCGCCGGACGATGGATCATCCCCTGAACCCTCCACCTCCCGCGCCGAAGGAGGCGACCATGTCTGAGAAACACAAGCACGTGGCGGATGATCACTCGAAGAAATCAGCCAAACCCACTGAACCTGCAGAGCCCACAGACGCCGCGGATGCTCCTGCTCCGGCTGAAGATACCGCGGCCACCGTAGCGCTGGATACGGCCGGCGGTGCCATGGGCCCTTCAGCGGTGCCGGTATCTGCCCAGAGCGGCGAGCTGCCGGGCGGTCCCGACACCCTGCTCCGTAAAATTTTCACGGGCAGCGGGATGGTATCCCTGCTGGCCGTCCTCTTGGCCCTGATCCTGGGCGGTTTGCTCATCGCCAGTACGGACAAGCAGGTGGGAGCCTCAGCCACTTACCTTTTCGCGCGGCCCACAGATTTCCTCCTGGCGGTCTGGAATGCGGCCACCCGTTCTTACGTGGCCCTTTTCCAAGGGTCTGTGTTCAACCCCCGGGGGAACACAGCTGTCGCCCAGTTTGCACCGTTTATGGAGACCCTCACCATAGCGACGCCCTTGATCACGGCAGGCCTGGGTGTGGCACTCGCCTTCCGCGCAGGTCTGTTCAACATCGGTGCCCAGGGCCAGATCATCATGGCCGGTATCCTCGCAGCCTGGGTTGGCTTTGCCCTGCATTTGCCGTTGGGGCTCCATCTGCTGCTGGTCCTCGTGGCGGGCATCATTGGCGGTGCCATCTGGGGAGGCCTGGTGGGTTATCTCAAAGCACGCACCGGTGCCCATGAGGTGATTCTGACCATCATGTTCAACTACATAGCGCTGTACTTCCTCCGCTATTTGCTGAACACTCCCGCATTCCAGCGTCCGGGGGAGACCAACCCTATCTCCCCCATCCTGGATCCCAGCGCGGTTTACCCGCAGATTTTCGGCACCCAGTACCGGCTCCACCTTGGCTTTGTCCTGGCCATCGCGGCCACGGTACTGGTGTGGTGGCTGCTTAACCGCTCCACCATCGGCTTCGAGTTCAGGGCGGTTGGCGCCAACCCCAAGGCCGCACTGACCGCTGGAATCAACGTCCCACGCGCCACCATCCTTGTCATGGCCCTCGCCGGGGCCTTGGCGGGGATGTCCGGTGTAGCCCAGGTGGCGGGAACCGAAAAGGTTCTTACGGACGGCGTCGCTGCCACCTATGGTTTTGACGCCATTACAGTGGCGCTGTTGGGACGCTCGACGCCGTGGGGCACTTTTGCGGCCGGCCTGCTGTTTGGCGCCTTCCGCGCCGGTGCGGTCCAGATGCAGATCCAGACCGGAACGCCGATCGACATTGTCCTGGTGGTCCAGTCGCTTATCGTTCTGTTCATCGCAGCCCCGCCTCTGGTGCGGGCCGTCTTCGGGCTTAACCCGCGGCGGAAGAAAACGGCTACCGCCGGTAAGTCCACAACGGCAGCCACCACCGGAGGTGCAGCATGAGCACAACAACCACCGCACCCAAGCCGGGGACCCCGCAGCCGGGCTCTACCCGGATCCAGGGCTCTTCAGCCAAACCAGTCACATGGAAGATCCCCATCCTGCTGGCGGCACTGGGCCTGGTGGCCTTCGTGTTCTTTGGAGTCAGGGGTCCCAACCAGAGCGCAAAGTTCGGGATTTCCTCAGCGGGCGACTTCTTCCAGCTGCCCGCCGTCGAAGTGCCGGCGTTCCTTGCGGGCATTGTGTTGTCTGTGGTCCTTCTCGGCATGGCCGGATATGCGGTCTATCTGAAGACGAGGAACCAGTCAGCCCCGCGGTGGCTTCCCATTGCATTCATTGTCGTATTCGTTGTGGCCTTCCTGATCTGGCTGGTGGGAGGCGCACGCACGCCGAACATTTCCCTTGCCGGGCTGATCGCCGGATCCGTGACGCTTGCCGTTCCGCTGGTCTTCGGCTCGCTGTCAGGCGTTTTGTGCGAGCGGGTCGGCGTGGTGAATATCGCCATCGAGGGACAGTTGCTGGGCGGTGCCTTCACGGCCGCCATCGTGGCAAGCATTACCAAGAACCCGTTTATCGGACTCCTGGCTGCGGCCGTCGCGGGCGCCATCGTCTCCATGGTCCTTGCCCTGTTCAGCATCAAATACCTCGTCAACCAGATCATCGTTGGTGTGGTGCTGAACGTCCTGGTGTCCGGCCTGACCGGTTTCATGTACAGCACTGTGATGCAGGCTGACCCGGAGCAGTTCAACTCGCCGGACAGGCTGCCTATTGTGGACATCCCGGTGCTCTCCAGCATTCCCCTGATCGGGCCTATCCTCTTCAGGCAGTCCGTGGTGGGTTACCTCATGTACATCGCGGTCATCGTCGTGTGGATCGGATTGTTCAAGACAAAATGGGGCCTGAGGGTCCGCGCCGTGGGTGAACATCCGGAAGCAGCGGACACCATGGGCATCAAGGTCAACGCCACCCGATTCTGGAACGTCACCCTGGGCGGTGCGATTGCAGGTATTGGCGGCTCGTTCTTCACACTGGTGGCCATCGACAGCTTCACCAAGGAGATCTCCGGCGGGCGCGGCTTCATCGCCCTGGCAGCCCTGATCTTCGGGCGCTGGAACCCCATCGGCGCCTTCTTCGCAGCATTGCTGTTCGGTTTTGCCGACAACCTGCAAAGCATCGTGACCATCATCGGTACGCCGGTGCCGAGCCAGTTCATGGCCATGCTGCCGTACCTTGTGACAGTGCTCGCCGTTGCCGGGCTGGTGGGCCGCTCGCGGCCACCTGCCGCGAGTGGCATTCCGTACGTTAAGGGTTGACGGAGATGACCATTATGGAAGTCGACTGGCAGGCTTTGGAGGCTGCCGCAGTCGCCGCAATGAACAACGCCTACGCCCCCTACTCAAGGTTCCCGGTGGGGGCCGCGGCCCTTACCTCGGACGGCCGGATCGTCAGCGGCTGCAACGTGGAAAACGCCAGTTACGGCCTGGGTCTATGCGCTGAATGTTCGTTGGTGGGCAACCTGCACATGACGGGAGGCGGCCTGCTGCGTGCTTTCTATTGCGTGGACGGTGGCGGCCAGGTGCTCATGCCGTGCGGGCGGTGTCGCCAGCTGCTTTACGAATTCCGCGCACCGGACATGGAAATTATGACCACGCAGGGAATCAAGACAATGGACCAGGTGCTTCCCGATGCATTTGGTCCTCAACACTTGGAGGAAACCCGGTGACACTCACCCCAAACAAAACAGAAGCGTTCGACGCCGTCGACATCATCCGCATCAAGCGGGACAAGGGTGTACTCAGCCCGGAGCAGATCGACTGGACCATAGACGCCTACACCCGGGGCGCCATTGCCGATGAGCAGATGGCGGCACTGAACATGGCCATCCTGCTCAACGGCATGGACCGGGCGGAAATCTCCCGCTGGACTGCCGCCATGATCGCCTCAGGCGAGCGGATGGATTTCTCTGCACTGCGTCGTCCCGACGGCGGCGTGAAGGCTACCAGCGACAAACACTCCACGGGCGGCGTGGGGGACAAGATTACCCTTCCGCTGGCACCGCTTGTTGCAGTGTTCGGCGTGGCAGTGCCGCAGCTCTCCGGCCGCGGGCTTGGCCACACGGGCGGCACGCTGGACAAGCTCGAATCCATCCCCGGCTGGCGTGCCGCGCTCAGCAACGAGGAAATGATGGCCCAGCTCCAGGACGTGGGGGCCGTGATCTGTGCGGCCGGCGCCGGCCTCGCCCCTGCCGACAAGAAGCTGTACGCCCTGCGGGACGTTACCGGAACCGTGGAAGCCATTCCGCTGATTGCCTCCTCCATCATGAGCAAGAAGATCGCTGAAGGTACCGGCTCTCTGGTACTCGACGTCAAAGTGGGCAGCGGTGCCTTTATGAAGGACGAGGGCCGGGCCCGTGAACTGGCGGAGACAATGGTGGCCCTGGGTAAGGACGCCGGTGTCAACACCGTGGCGCTGCTGACCAACATGGATACACCGCTGGGCCTGACAGCAGGCAATGCGATCGAAGTAGAGGAATCGGTGGAGGTGCTTGCAGGCGGCGGTCCGGACGACGTCGTCGAATTGACCGTAAGGCTTGCCGAGGAGATGCTGGCCTGCGCCGGCGTCCACGATGCGGATCCACGGGCAGCCCTCAAGGACGGCCGGGCGATGGACGTCTGGAACCGCATGGTCGAGGCGCAGGGCGGGGATCCCCGTGCCGCGCTCCCGGTGGCCAAGGAGTCAGAAGTGATTTACGCGCCGGCCGACGGCGTGCTGGTGGAACTTGATGCTTTGGCTGTGGGGGTAGCCGCGTGGCGCCTCGGTGCGGGCCGGGCCCGCAAGGAGGACCAGGTCCAGGCCGGTGCGGGTGTTCGCATGCACGCAAAACCCGGTGCGGCAGTGAGGGCAGGAGAGCCGCTGATGACGCTGCTGACGGACACCCCGGAAAAATTCGCACGGGCCAAGGAAGCCCTTGAACACGCCGTAACCATCGCCCCCGATGGTTCCCGGCCGGCGCAGCAACTCATTATCGACCGCATAGCATAAGCAGGAGCGAACACGTTCGGCCGGCTGTTAGGAAACTATGCAGGAAATCAACGACTTCATTCTCGCGGCGGCCGCGCAGCCCTGGGTCCTGTTCCTGGTGCTGGCGTGTTGCCTCATTGATGGGTTTTTCCCACCCATACCCAGCGAATCCGTGGTTGTTGGACTGGCTGCTGTTGCTGCGACGGCTGATGTCCCTAATCCTTGGCTCCTCGCAACAGTCGCAGCGCTCGGGGCGTTCCTGGGCGACAACATCGCGTATTTGATTGGCCGGGGTGTGGGGGTAAACCGTTGGAGGTGGATGCGGGGACGTCGGATGCAGAAGGCGTTCCGCTGGGCCGGGCTTGAATTGAGGAAACGCCCTGCCTCCCTGATCCTCGTAGCCCGGTTCATTCCCATTGGCCGCGTGGCGGTCAACCTCACCGCGGGAGCCACGCACTTCCCGCACGTGCGCTTTGTGCTGCTCACGGTGCTCTCAGCAATCCTGTGGGCGGCCTACTCAGTAGGAATCGGCCTGTTTTTCGGGCAGTGGTTCGAGAACAATCATCTGCTTGGCGCCGTGATCGCCATCATCTGCGCGGTGGGCCTTGGCATTGTGGTGGACCTTGTGATCAGCAGGCTGCGCGGCAAGCTTCCGGAAGAGCCGGATGAAGAGTCCGGCGAGCGTGAGGCGTCCCGCGAGGCGGGCGCCTGAGGACACGGCCTCCAAGCGGGCTTTCAGCCTTTAGACGTACTTCCCTGGTTGGGAAATCAGCCCCTGGGTGGATACTTCCAGTCGGTAGATAAAGATACGCTCAAACTGGTGTTTCCCCCGGCCGGGGCGTAGCGAACGACGCCCCGGCCGTGGGACACTGAAGAGCGATTTCCATCACATGCAGCTGAGCGATTTTTCGTCTAGGAGAACCACCGCGTGGAGTTTATTAATGAGGCCGTGCTCCATGCGGCGGGACAGTGGTGGATCTACCCTGTATTGCTGGTGTTTTTCTTCGTTGACGGCTTCGCCATGGTGGTCCCCAGCGAGACCCTTATTGTCGCGCTCGCAGCGTTTTCCCGGCACAGCGGGGAACCCAATCTTTGGATCCTCGGGACAACTGCCCTGGTGGGAGCCATCGCCGGTGACAACATGGCTTTCCTCCTGGGCCGGAGGATCGGCCTTGAACGGTGGAAGTGGATGCGCCGGGCGAAGGTCCAAAAAGCCTTCGGCTGGGCACGCTACGAACTCGAAAAACGCGGCGCTGTCCTGATCTTCACCGCAAGGTATATCCCGTGGGGGCGGGTGGCGGTCAATTACGTGGCCGGGAGTACCGGTTTTGCGCACCGCCGCTTTTTCCTGCTGGACGCCTTCGCCTGCATCACCTGGGTGGGCTACTCAATCGGCATCGGCATCCTGGCAAGCTCGTTCCCCTGGCTCCACCACAATCCGCTGCTCAGCGCCGGAATTGCCGTGGTGTTCGCCATCGTGCTGGGAATCCTCATCGACCACGTGCTGCGGTGGTGGCACAAGCACCTCGCCCGTAATGATGCCGAAGTGGTTGATGAATGGCTGGACGGCGGTCCTGCCGGCGCGCAGACCCCGGAATCCGGCACTTCTCCCATCCTCGCCCCTGCCGCAGTGGACGCAGAACCCAGGGGAACCTAGCGGCTGGCATTAGCAGGCCGCCAACCCTAAGGTTGGAACGTGACTGAGCCTATCCTTGACGCTGCCCCTGCCCTCGACTTCGACCTGAAGAGCCTTCCCAAGGTCTCCCTGCACGACCATCTGGATGGCGGATTGCGCCCGTCCACCATTATTGAACTCGCGAATGAAGTGGGACACACCCTCCCCACCACCGATCCTGTGGCGCTCGGCGAGTGGTTCCGGGAATCCGCCGATTCAGGCTCCCTTGTCCGCTACCTCGAAACCTTCGATCACACCGTTGCGGTCATGCAGACCAAAGACGGCCTGTTCCGGGTCGCCAAGGAGTTCGTCGAGGACCTGGCGGACGACGGCGTCGTGTACGGCGAAGTGCGCTGGGCACCCGAGCAGCACCTCCAGAAGGGTCTGACCCTGGACGAGACGGTTGAGGCCGTCCAGGCCGGGCTTGAGGCAGGAGTGGACTCCGTTGCCGAAAGCGGCCGCGACATCCAGGTGGGCCAGCTCATCACTGCCATGCGCCACGCTGACCGCGGCCAGGAAATCGCCGAACTTGCTGTGCGGCACCGGGACCGCGGCGCGGTGGGCTTCGACATCGCCGGAGCTGAGGACGGGTTCCTCCCCTCACGCTTCAAGGAAGCCTTCACCTACCTGGCTGAAAACAACTTCCCGGCCACCGTCCACGCCGGCGAGGCCGCAGGACTGGAAAGCATCCAGTCCGCACTGGTGGACGGCCGGGCCCTCCGGCTGGGCCACGGTGTACGCATCGCCGAGGACATCATGGTTGAGTTCGAAGACGCGGAAGATGCCGCTGACGACGACGACAACGTGGGACTCGTGACGCTTGGGAACCTTTCAAGCTGGGTCCGGGACCGGGGCATCGCCTTGGAAATCTGCCCCTCCTCCAACCTGCAGACGGGCGCCATCGCAGGATTCGGCGACGACCTCGACAGCCACCCGTTGGACATGCTGTACCAGCTGGGCTTCAACGTCACCATCAACACCGACAACCGCCTTATGAGCGGGGTGACACTCACCGACGAGTTTGAACTCCTGGTTGAGACGTTCGATTACGACCTTGACGACCTGCTTGAACTCACCCTGAACGCCGCCGAGGCCGCCTTCCTGCCGCTCGAAGAAAAGGAAGCCCTCGTCGAATACATCAACGACGCCTACGCCAACCTTGCCTGACAGCCACGGAAACGGGCCGGACGGCAGCCGTCTGGAAAGCAACGGATCTCCCGTTGCAGACCTCATCGCTGTCGTCGCGGCCCTCCGGGAGCACTGCCCCTGGATGGGGGAGCTAACCCACGAGTCGCTGGTGGAGTATCTGCTGGAGGAAGCCTTTGAGGTCGCCGAGACCATCGAGACGGGCGCTGCCGAGGCCGAACTCCAAGGTGAACTGGGCGATGTGCTCCTGCAGGTTGTCCTCCACGCCCGCCTGGCCCAGGAACGCGATGTTTTTGAATTCGACGACGTCGTCCGCAGCATCACCGGCAAGATGATCCGCCGCAACCCCCACGTTTTCCGCCCCGACGGCACTCTCCAGGAGACTTTCCCGGCCACAGTGGCTGAGATTGTGGAGAAATGGGATGCCGTCAAGAGGACGGAAAAGCCGGCAGGCACTGGTGTCTTTGAAGGCATCCCGCTCGCCTTACCCGCTCTTGCCCGCGCCCAGAAGTCACTGGACCGGGCAGAGCGGGCCGGACTGGATCTACCCGCCGTACCGCCTGAGAAGTTGGCTGCATTAATGCCTGTATCAACGCCTGTATCAATGCCTGCGGCGGGGCACGGCGCGTACTCCGAAAAAGAGCTGGGCGAGCTCCTTTTTGGCCTTGTAGCGGGGGCACGGGCCCGGGGCCTGGATGCAGAACGTGCCCTGCGGGGGACCATCCGCGAATTCCAGGAAGGCAACCACTCGCCTTCATGACGTCAAGGTGCCGGAGAGGTTTCCGTAACCTGTACCACTCTCGACTACGCTTGTCCTGACGAGTACGTCGAGTTTTCAGCTAGATTCCCAGTAAATCGCTTCACCATAAGGAGCATATTCATGGCGCTTATCGATGCCATCCACGCCCGCGAGATCCTCGATTCCCGCGGCAACCCGACAGTAGAAGTTGAAGTTCTGCTTTCCGACGGCCAGATCGGCCGCGCAGCAGTCCCGTCCGGTGCTTCCACCGGCGAGCACGAGGCCGTCGAACTCCGCGACGGAGACAAGGGCCGTTACCTCGGCAAGGGCGTCCAGAAGGCCGTCGACGCCGTCATCGACCAGATCGCACCTGCCCTGATTGGCTTCGACGCCACAGACCAGCGCAGCATCGATCAGGCCATGATCGACCTGGACGGTACACCCAACAAGAGCAAGCTCGGCGCCAACGCAATCCTGGGTGTATCCCTGGCCGTTGCCAACGCTGCTGCGGCGTCTGCGGACCTGCCCCTGTACAAGTACTTGGGCGGACCGAACGCCCACGTTCTGCCCGTACCCCTGATGAACATCCTCAACGGCGGCTCCCACGCCGATTCCGACGTCGACATCCAGGAATTCATGGTTGTCCCGCTCGGTGCCGAGACCTTCTCCGAGGGCCTGCGCTGGGGCGTTGAGGTTTACCACGCACTGAAGGCCGTCCTCCAGGAAAAGGGCCTCTCCACGGGCCTTGGCGATGAAGGCGGCTTCGCGCCGAACCTGCCGTCCAACCGTGCTGCACTGGACCTGATCCAGGAAGCCATCAAGAACGCCGGCTACACCCCGGGTACGGACATCGCACTGGCGCTGGACGTTGCCTCCTCCGAGTTCTTCACGGACGGTGCATACCAGTTCGAAGGCAAGGCGCTTTCCGCTACCGAGATGAGCGCCTACTACGCCGAACTCGTCGCCGACTACCCGCTGGTCTCCATCGAAGACCCGCTGGATGAGAACGACTGGGAAGGCTGGAAGACCCTCACTGACACCATCGGTGACAAGGTCCAGCTCGTTGGCGATGACCTGTTCGTCACCAACCCGTCCATCCTGCAGCGCGGCATTGACACCAAGACCGCCAACTCTCTGCTGGTGAAGGTCAACCAGATCGGTTCACTGACCGAAACTCTGGACGCCGTCAGCCTGGCCCAGCGTGCCGGCTTCACCACCATCACCTCACACCGCTCAGGCGAGACCGAGGACACCACCATCGCCGACATCTCCGTCGCCACGAACGCCGGCCAGATCAAGACGGGCGCCCCGGCACGTTCGGAGCGTGTGGCCAAGTACAACCAGCTGCTGCGCATCGAAGAAGAACTCGACGACGCCGCACGCTACGCCGGCCGCAGCGCGTTCCCGCGTTTCAGGGGCTAGTAGCCGCGAAAACGCCTGACCGGTGGCTATGGTTGAAAGACCATGGCCACCGGTTTTCTTTAACCGGGCAGGCATCGGCTCCCACGCGGGCCGGCAGAATCACCAAGAGAACAGCAGCAAGGCAAGAGCAGCAACCGCCCGCAAGGACAAGGGCATTACAGGAGTGTCATGGCAACCCGACGTCCCAAGGTTCCCAGGGTCACCACTGCGGCCCCCAAGGCGGAAGGGACCGATGGCGGCGACGTCATTCAGGCGAATTTCGGCTCCACAGCTTCAGGGACGAAGGCTGGTTCCGCAAGCCAGGGGCTGCGGGCAGGCGAACCCCAGAGTGCTGCAAAAGTTACCGGTGATAAACCGGGAGCAGCCAAGGCCGCAGCAGATGAAACGGGCACGGCCAAACCTGCTGCCGGTAAGCGCGGAACGAACAAGTCCTCCGCAGGGCAGGCCAAAGCGGAGGCCCGCAGCGGCGTGGGAACACCGCGTTACAGCCTGAAGAGACCCCGGCCCTCCGAACGCAATGGAGACGAGTCCCTGGATCCTGTTCCTGCACGGGCGTTTTCCGGGCGGTTGTTGGCGCTGGCAGTGGTGATGATCGCCATCACTGTGATGCTCGCACCGACAGTGAAGATTTACGTCGACAAATCAGCCGAAATAGCTGCTCTGGAAGCGGACATTGCCGCCCGCAAGGCAGAGCAAAACGGCCTTAGGCAGCAGGTCTCCCGATGGCAGGATCCCAACTACGTCAAACAGCAGGCCCGGGACCGCATTAACATGGTTATGCCGGGTGAGACCAGCTATTGGGTTTTTGGCAGCAATGAGCCTGCCGGAAGCAGCAGTGGACAGGCCGGTGCAGGATCAGCAGAAGACCCGGCCAACTTGCCATGGGTGGATGCCCTTTGGGAGTCCATCCGGCGGTCGGCAACAGACTAGAAGCGGCACCCACCGCTTGGAGTGTCCCCGGACAGCCCCGCCGGGCACGAAGGTGCCAGCGCGGTCAAATGAGCGCCGTGGAATTGATCGCGGTGGAATGAACGTAATGGAATGGAACGCAGTGGAATCGAATGCAGCGGCCTCGCCTGAGGAACTCCGCCAGCCGTCAGAAAAGGATCTTGACGTCCTCAGCCGCCAGCTCGGCCGGCCGGTAAGGGACGTCGTCGAGATTCCGGCGCGCTGTGTCTGCGGCAACCCCCTGGTCGCGGCCACTGCACCCCGGCTCAGCAACGGAACCCCGTTCCCGACGACGTTTTACCTGACACACCCCGTCATCACCTCCGCTGTATCGCGGCTTGAGGCCGCTGGGCTGATGAACACCATGAACGAGCGGCTCACTGAAGACATCCTCCTGGCAGAGCGTTACCGGTCCGCCCACGAGGCCTACCTGCGCTCCCGGAACGAAATCGGCGCACGCTGCGGAATCGGCGCGGTGCCGGAGATCGGCGGCGTTTCAGCAGGCGGGATGCCCACCCGCGTCAAATGCCTCCACGTCCTGGTGGGGCACTCCCTGGCTGCCGGGCCGGGCGTGAACCCTCTCGGTGATGAAGCGCTGACTGCCATCGCAGAGTGGTGGACGGCCGACCGTTGCTACTGCGCCGGAGCCTGGGATACCGCCGGCGAGACGCCTTCCCGGGAACTAAGCCGTCACGGCCCCCAAGGCTTGCCTGACATCGTCGGCCGCCCCGCCCCTGTACGCGGCCCTGCCGCACGGAAGGATCTCCCATGACCCGGGTAGCAGCCGTTGACTGCGGCACAAATTCAATCCGCCTTCTGATCGCTGATGCCGCACGCCAGGACGGCACATTTGCCCTGAACGATGTGGTGCGGGAAATGCGGGTGGTGCGGCTCGGCCAAGGGGTGGATGCCACGGGGGAGTTGGCGCAGGAGGCACTCGACCGGACCTTCGCTGCAGCGGCGGACTATGCGTCGATGATCAGGGACCACAGGGCCAGCCAGGTCAGGTTCGTGGCGACCTCGGCCACCAGGGATGCTGCCAACCGGCAGGTCTTTGTGGACGGCATCCGCGAGCTCCTCGGCGTGGAACCGGAAGTCATTTCCGGAGACGAGGAGGCTGCGTTGTCCTTTGCCGGAGCCAGCAGTGTGCTGCCCTCCAGAGACCAGGACCCTGTGTTGGTAGTGGATCTGGGAGGTGGAAGCACGGAGTTTGTGCTGGGCGATGTCTCCGGCGTGATTGCCGCGAAATCGGTGGATATCGGGTGTGTCAGAATGACGGAACGCCATCTGCTCAGTGACCCTCCGAGCGCCCAGGAGATCGCCGCGGCGGAGGCCGACGTCGATGCCGCCATCAGCCAAGCGGCACTGACGGTTCCCCTCGAACGTACTGCCGCCGTCGTCGGCGTTGCCGGCTCCATTACCACCATTACCGCGCACGCCTTGCGGCTGCCTGAGTACTCGCCCAGCGCAATCCACGGCAGCGAACTGAGCATCGAGGTGATCCGGGAGGCGGCCAGCGACCTGCTGCGGATGACACGTGCGGAAAGGGCGGCCCTGCCCTATATGCACCCGGGCCGGGTCGACGTTATCGGGGCGGGGGCGCTGGTGTGGCGCCGCGTGCTGGAGCGGATGGCCGAGGTCACTGAAGGCCGGATAACTACGGCTGTCAGCAGCGAACACGATATTCTCGACGGAATTGCCCTCAGCGCCCTCTAGCCGCCTTCACGCCCCACCCACTGGCTGACAGGGCCTGACCACCCTAAGTGCCGCCTGACGTACAGTCGATTGGACCAGAATGACCAGAGCAACAGCCCGGTACCGCCGGACCGCCTCCGCACTCATCGCTGTGGCCCTCGCTGGCGGAAGCCTGACCACCGCTCTTGTCGCGGCGCCGGCCGCACACGCCGATGCCTGGCGGGACAAGCAGTACTGGCTGGCCGAATCCGGCATCACCAAGGCCTGGGAGGTCTCCAAGGGCGCCAACGTAAAGGTGGCCGTGATCGACAGCGGCGTGGACGCGGAGCACCCTGACCTTATGGGTGTGGTTGTAGGAGGCACTGATGCCTCGGGCGCCGGCAGCCCGGATGGACGCAAGAGCATCGGAGCGAAGCCGGAGCACGGGACGCTGGTTGCAACAATGCTGGCAGGCCGTGGACACCAGCCTAAGGATTCAACCGCGAAGCCGAGCAGCGGTCCGGAACCCACAACAGGGCCCGACGGGATTATGGGCGTTGCTCCCGAAGCCCAGATTCTTTCAGTCTCCACCTGGCTCGGTTCGCCGAACCCGGGTGGCAGGACCGATCAGGAACAGATTCCAAATGCCGTCCGGTGGGCAGTGGACAACGGGGCGAGGGTCATCAACATCTCGCTAGGCAGCACTTCACCGCAGTGGCCCCAGAGCTGGGATGCGGCCTTCCTCTATGCCGAGCAAAAGGATGTGGTCATTGTTGCGGCGGCCGGAAACCGGGTGGGGGGAAACGTTCAGGTCGGAGCACCTGCCACGATCCCCGGCGTGCTCACCGTGGCCGGGTTGGACCGCAAAGGCGTGGCCAGCGTCGATTCGTCCTCACAAGGCATAAGCATCGGCGTGGCTGCCCCCGCCGAAGACCTGCTCGGTGGCATGCCGGGCGGCGGCTATGCGGAATGGGCCGGAACATCGGGGGCGACGCCGATTGTGGCCGGCGTTGCCGCGCTGATCCGTTCCAAGTGGCCGGAGATGAGCGCCCGGCAGGTGATCAACCGCATCGTCACCACCGCTAAAGACGCCGGTGTCCCGGGCAAGGATCCCATCTATGGCTTCGGAGTCCTGAACGCAGAGGCGGCGCTGAAAGCCAATGTTCCAGAAACCGCAGTGAATCCGTTGGGCACCATTTCGGACTGGATCCGGGTTCACCGCAGGGGAGGGGAGGCGCCTGCGGCAACTGTTCCCAGCGAACGGCCCACGAGTGCTGCCCCCACCCTTCCCGAAGCGACGGTGCCTGCAGCACAGGCTCCCTCCACGGGCCAGGCGGTCCTTCCCGCTGTCGTAGTGGTGGGCTTCGGATTACTCTTCCTGGCCATTGTCGGCGCCGGGACTTTACAGTTTCTGCGGGCATACAGGAATCCCGTTAAAGCGCCGGAAGAGCCTGATACCGGAGTCCTTGAAGCTGTCCCGTCCAGTCAGCGGACAGGGGCCGGACCTAGTTAGTGAAGATTTTCACAAACTACTGTATTCTTGAAACATGGCAACCACCCCACAGCTCCAGGACCGTCCCAGGGTACTCGTCGTAGGCGGCGGGTACGTCGGCCTGTACGTAGCCCTCAAACTGCAGAAGAAGATCGCGAATGCCGGTGGCATCGTCACCCTCGTTGATCCCCTGCCCTACATGACCTACCAGCCGTTCCTGCCGGAGGTTGCCGGTGGAAACATCGAGGCACGCCATGCCGTTGTTTCGCACCGTCAGCACCTCAAGCAGACCGAGCTGATCCAGGGCCGTGTCGTCTCCATCGATCACGCCAACCGGACGGCCGTTGTAGCACCGGCGGACGGCGGCGCCAACTTTGAAGTTCCTTACTTCGACGTTGTTGTTGCAGCTGGTGCCATTACGCGCACCTTCCCCATCAAGGGACTCGCTGACAAGGGGATCGGCCTCAAGACCATCGAGGAAGCTGTTGCACTCCGCAACAAGGTTCTCGAGCGGATCGAAGCCGCCTCCGTGATGACCGACCCCGCCGAACGCGCCCGGGCCCTCACCTTCGTCGTTGTGGGAGGTGGCTTCGCAGGTATTGAGTGCATCACCGAGATGGAAGATCTGGCCCGCGCAGCTGTCCGGAACAACCCCCGCATCAGCCAGGAGGAAGTCCGCTTCGTACTGGTTGAAGCCATGGGCCGCATCATGCCCGAGGTCACAGAGAAGCAGGCCGAGTGGGTTGTGGAGCACCTCCGCAGCCGCGGCATCGAGGTGCTGCTGAACACGTCGCTGGACAACGCCGAGGGCGCCCTCAAGCTGATCAACCTGCCGGATAAGACGCTGGCACAGGAATTTGAGGCTGACACCCTGGTCTGGACTGCAGGCGTGCAGGCTAACCCGATGGTGCGCTCCACCGATTTCCCCCTGGATGAGCGCGGCCGTGTCCGCACCTTGCCGGACCTCCGCATCGCCGGGGACGAAGGCATCGTCGAAAACGCCTGGGCTGCCGGCGACGTCGCAGCTGTTCCCGACCTTTCCGGCGGTGGAGTGGGCGGCTTCTGCGTCCCCAACGCACAGCATGCGCTGCGCCAGGCCAAGCGGCTTGCCAAGAACCTGTGGGCCTCCCGGTGGGAGAAGGACCTCAAGGACTACAAGCACAAGAACCTGGGCGCTGTTGCCGGTTTCGGTGAGTGGAAGGGCGTTGCCAACATCAATCTAATCGGCAGCATCGGCCTCAAGGGCGGACTCGCCTGGCTGGCCCACCGCGGCTACCACGGAATGGCGATGCCTACCTTTGAGCGCAAGTTCCGGGTCATCCTCAACTGGATCATCGCCTTCTTTGTGGGCCGCGACACTACTCAGCTGATCGACCTGGACAACCCGCGCGGCGCCTTCGTTGCTGCTGCTACTCCGGCACCCAAGCCTGCCGCTGCGGCCCAGCCGGAGATTCCTGCGGGCAAGCAAGGGGCTCCGGTGGCTAATGCCAAGGAATCAGTTTCGGCGGACAGCAAGTAGCTGCGCTGACACACACTCTGTAACGCGCGACGGCGGCCGTTCCCTTATCGGGGATGGCCGCCGTCGTCGTTAACGCGCTCCGACACTGCTGCTTCAGCTGGCTTCTGCGGACGGCCGGCTACGTAGACTGGCCCCATGACAGGCGAAAAAGACCTCCAGGCACTTCTGGCGACGATGCAGCCCGCACTGCGGCAGGGCGACTATGTGTACGCTCTCTGGCCGCACGGCAAGCCACTGGGAGGCGGCATTGAAGCAGCTGTCCGGGAAGCCGAGGGCCTCACTGTGGTGCTGTCGCGGAGCGAGGCGGACGCGCTGGGATTGCAGTACGATTTCGTGGCGTCCTGGATCACCCTCCAGGTCCACTCGGCCCTTGAGGCGGTGGGCTTAACGGCTGCGGTGAGCGCCGCACTGACATCAGCCAAGATCAGCTGCAACGTGCTGGCCGGGTTCCACCACGATCATCTGCTGGTCCCTGTTGCCGACGCTCCTCGAGCTATGGCTGTGCTGACCGAACTTGCGGCTGAGAATGCCCATGTGCCGGCGCCCCAGCTCGTGCTGCGCGACGAGCGCCCGGAGGACAGGGACGCGCTCCTGGAGCTCACTGCGGCGGCCTTCGCCGTGTCACCGGCGACGGGCCTGCCGGTAGAAGGTGAGCCGATAGAGGTGGAGGTGCTCCGCCAGCTTTTTGATTGTGATGAGTACCTGCCCCGGTTCAGCATCGTTGCAGAGCTCGACGGCGAAATTGTGGGCCACGTTATCAGCACCCGAGGTTGGGTTGGTGAGCTGGAGCTGCTGGGCCTGGGCCCCATAGGGGTGGTGCCCAAGCTGCAGCGGCACGGCATAGGCTCGGCGCTGATGCACGAGACTGTTGTCCGGGCCAATGCAGCGGGGGAATGGGGTATCGCTCTGCTGGGAAGTCCCGTCTACTATGAGCGGTTCGGGTTTGTGCCATCAACCTCCCTTGGTATTGATCCGCCGGACCCGGGGTGGGGTGATTACTTCCAGTTGCTCCCGCTGGCAGTGTGGCCTGGAGGCATCCATGGGACATTCCGGTACGCCGGGCCACTTGCACGCATTTGACGGGATAACATTGACCGGGCGCCCCAGTAGCCCAATTGGCAGAGGCAGCGGACTTAAAATCCGCGTGTTGTGGGTTCGAGTCCCACCTGGGGCACTTTGTTGCACGGCTTGCTTCGCTACGCCGGCGCACCTCTTGCCTTCCGATTTTCGGCACCCTGCTGCGCCTCACCTTGGCTCCCTAGGGCCGTTAGGTTTCCCATAGGCAACGAGTGTTATAAGGATGTGACCGTAGTCACTTATTTTCGGGCCAAAATTGCACTAGCTTGAAAGTTAAACCCAGGAACACCTGGTAATTCGCATCAAAGGCCGTTCGCACCTTTCGATCGAGGAGATTCTAAATGATTGCAATTCCCCAGGCAGCGCCACGGGTTGCTAAGCTCACAGCGCTTAGCTTCGGTGTCGCTCTTCTGGCTACGGCTTGTGGCGGTTCACCTACCCCCGGCTCGACAGAAACCACCACGGCACCGTCCGCAGGCATCGCCTGTCCTGCAGGAGCTGGAGGCGGCACCACCACCGCGCCCGCAGCAGCATCCGGTTCCGTCCCAGAGTCAACCACCACCACCGACACACCGTTGAAGATCGGCTCGCTTCTGCCGACAACGGGCAACCTGGCATTCCTTGGCCCACCCGAAATCGCCGGTGTTAACCTTGGCATCCAGGAGGTCAACGCCGCTGGCGGTGTCCTTGGCAAGCCTGTAGAAGTTATTCACCGCGACTCCGGTGACACCAAGACAGATATTGCGACGCAGTCCACGTCGGCTTTGCTCGGCCAGGGCGTCAGCGCGATTGTTGGCGCAGCCTCATCGTCTGTCTCCAAGACGGTCATCAACCAGATCACCGGCGCTGGTGTCATCCACTTCTCACCGGCCAACACGTCCCCTGACTTCACCACGTGGGATGACAAGGGCCTGTACTGGCGTACCGCGCCCTCTGACGTCCTGCAGGGCAAGGTCCTCGGAAACTACATGGCCACCTGTGGCGCCCAGACCGTTGGCATGATCGTCCTGAACGATGCCTATGGAACCGGCCTGCAGAAGAACGTCAAGGAAGCCTTTGAGGCAGCCGGCGGCAAGGTTGTTGCCGAAGAGCTGTACAACACGGGCGACTCCCAGTTCAGCAGCCAGGTGGACAAGGTCATTGCAGCCAAGCCGGATGCCATCGCCCTGATCACCTTCGACGAGGCAAAGAGCATCATTCCGCTGCTGACCGGCAAGGGCGTCAAGCCTAACCAGATGTTCCTCGTGGACGGCAACATGGCTGACTACAGCAAGGACCTGCAGCCGGGAACCCTGAAGGGCGCCCAGGGAACCATCCCTGGCACGTTCGCCAAGGATGACTTCAAGAAGAAGCTCCTGGCCATCGATCCGGCCCTCAAGGACTACAGCTACTCCGGAGAGTCCTACGACGCCGTGAACCTGATCGCACTGGCCTCGGAAGCGGCCAAGAGCACCAACGGTGTGGAGATTTCCAAGCAACTGAAGGCTGTCTCCGAAGCCGGCGAGAAGTGCAGCGATTACCCGTCCTGTGTCACGTTGCTTCGCGAGGGCAAGGACATTGACTACGACGGCCAGTCCGGCCCCGTAACGTTCTCGGACGCTGGTGACCCGACTGAAGCCTTCATCGGCATCTACGAGTACCAGGACGACAACAAGTACACACCCGTGAAGGAAGAATTCGGCAAGCTGTAAAGCCGAGCGCTAACCGACACTAAAGGAGGGCCCCCGTCCAGGCAGTTTCAAGCCTCGGACGGGGGCCTTCCAGTTGCCCGGGAACGACCCCCTGCTTAGTGAGGCCAGCTGACAGGCCCGCCGCCTGCTGGGTGAGTGCACTGTGAGGCCCTGCGCATAGGGGGGCGCCAGTGGATGGTGGGGCACCCAAGCAGAAGGGCCGCCACCGGATGGTGACGGCCCTTCTCCCGGGGTTATCCGGGTAAGACAGCTGATTACTCGCCCAGCCGATTTACTCCACTGTGTCGGCCAAGGTGCCGAGGTAGAGCTGGATAACCTTGGGATCCTTCATCAATTCGCGGCCGGTACCCGTGTAGGCATCCTTCCCCTGGTCCAGGACGTAGCCACGGTCGCAGATCTGCAGGCAGCGGCGGGCGTTCTGCTCAACCATGATCACCGAGACACCCGCCCTGTTGATCTCGTGGACGCGGAGGAACGTCTCGTCCTGTTTGACGGGTGAGAGGCCGGCAGAGGGCTCATCAAGCAGCAGAACAGCAGGTTCCATCATGAGTGCGCGTCCCATGGCAACCATCTGGCGTTCACCGCCGGACAGGGAGCCTGCACGCTGGGCCCGCCGCTTGCCGAGTTCGGGAAACAGGCTGGTGACGAACTCAAACCTTTTGGCGAAGTCTTTGGGCCGCTGGAACATGCCCATCTGCATGTTTTCCTCGATGGTGAGGGTGGCAAACACGTTGTTGTTCTGCGGAACAAAACCCACGCCCTGGGTGACCAGCTTGTTCGCCTTGAGCCCGGTGATGTCCTGTCCACGCACCACAACCGAGCCTGAATGAACCTTGACGAGTCCGAACATGGCCTTCAGCAGGGTGGACTTGCCGGCGCCGTTGGGGCCGATGATGCCGATCAGCTCACCCTTGCGGGCTTCAATGCTGCAGCCGTTGAGGATGTTTACGCCGGGAAGATAGCCGGCGACGAGATCGGTAACCTTTACGACGACGTCATCGGTGGACGCCATTTGAGGTGACGTCGCTGCGCTGGTTGCACTCATTCTTTGTCCTTGTCTGTGCGGCCGGGATCAGCCATGCCTGACTCGGGGGAGTTGGGCTCATCGGCGGCCGGAGCCTGGTGGGCTGCAGGGCTGAGGTCGGGTTGTTCGGTGTCAGCTTCCCTGATCTTGGGCACTACTGAATCAACCGCGATGATGCCGGCGTTTTCGGTACCAACGATGGATTCCTCGTCGGCTTCGAGTACTGCTTCCAGTTCCTTGATGCCTTCAGTGTCGCCAAGATCCACATCGTGGTGGGCGCCAAGGTAAGCATCGATAACAGCGGGGTTCTTCATCACTTCACCAGGGGGACCCTCGGCCACGATCTTTCCTTCGGCCATTACTACGACCCAGTCGGCGATGTGCCTGACCATGTTCATGTCGTGCTCCACGAACAGCACGGTCATGCCTTCGGCCTTGAGGTTCTTGATGTGATCCAGCAGCGACTGGGTCAGGGCCGGGTTCACCCCGGCCATGGGCTCGTCCAGCATCACCAACCTGGGCCGGACCATAAGGGAACGGGCCATCTCAAGCAGCTTGCGTTGGCCGCCGGAGAGGGACGCTGCGTAATCGTCCTTTTTGGCGTCGAGCTTGAATTTCTCGAGCAAGGCGTCCGCCTGGGAGGTGAGTTCCTTCTCCCGGCTGCCCCAAATACCTTTGAAGAGTGCCTTGGAGAGCCGTTCACCTGGCTGGTCAGCGCCACCGAGCCGCATGTTCTCCATGACAGTGAGCTTGCCCATCACCTTGGTGAGCTGGAAGGTGCGCACCATGCCCATGCGGGCCAGCTTGTACGAGGGCACGCCCTCAATGTTCTTGCCGTCAAACTGCCATTTCCCGGAGTTTGGCGTATCGAAACCGGTCAGGAGGTTGAAGAGCGTCGTCTTCCCGGCCCCGTTGGGACCGATGAGAGCTGTGATCTTGTGCCGCGGGATCTCGAGGTATTGGACGTCGACGGCGTTGATGCCGCCGAAGCTCCGCGTAACGTTTTCCGCTACAACAATGGGATCCCTCTTCTTGCAGCCGGGTGCGGCTTCCCCATCGGCAATCGGACTGGTATCTGTCATGTAATCGACGCCTGTGGCGCCCTGTGCGGTGCTGCCAGTGGTGTTGCTTGTGGAATGTGCGCTGTGGCTCATGCGAACGCCAGCTCCTTCTTGTTACCAAAGACGCCCTGGGGTCTAAAGATCATTAGCAGCATCAGGGCAATGCCAACCAGGATGTAACGCAGCTGGCCCGCCTGGACCGTGGTCAGCCAGGAAACTGCGCCGGATTCGATGAGACCGTAGAGGATGCCCTGAGTCAGGGACAGGACCACCCAGAAGATCATGGCGCCCACAACGGGCCCCAGGACCGTGGACATGCCGCCGAGGAGGAGGCAGGTCCAAAGGAAGAACGTCAGTTCAGTTCCATAGTTGGCGGGCTGGACGGCGCCGCGGGGCAAGGTGAACACCATGCCTGCGAATGCGCCAAGGATGCCGCCGATGACCAGTGCCTGCATCTTGTAGGCGTAGACGTTTTTCCCAAGGGAGCGGACTGCGTTCTCGTCTTCGCGGATTCCCTTAAGGACACGGCCCCAGGGGCTGCGCATCAGGAGCCAGACGAGCAGGCAGCACACAATAACCAGGGCCCAGGCTACGACCCGGATGAAGAAGTCACGATTGTTCATCCCCATGTAGGAACCCTCGGGGAAGGGGTTCATGGCGTAGAAACCGCCTTCGAAAGCTCCGAGGCCGTCGGCTGATCCTGTGACTGCATCAAGCTGGTTGGTTGTGACGATGTACCGCACGATTTCTGCTGCGGCGATAGTCACAATGGCCAGGTAGTCAGCCCGCAGCCGCAGCGTGGGGATACCAAGCAGCAGTGCAAACAGGCTGGAACAGATGACGGCGATGAGCAATCCGACGAAGAACGGCACGCCGAAGGTCAGTGTGGAGATGGCAAAGCCGTAGGCTCCCACCGCCATAAAGCCTGCCTGGCCGAAGTTCAGCAGGCCTGAGTAGCCGAAGTGGACGGCGAGGCCGAGGGCGGCGAGGGCGTATGCCGCCGTCGTCGGAGTGAAAAGCTCACTGAGGGCGCTGGAAAAAATAAATCCGAAGTCCATGGCTGTCTCCTAACCCACACGCTCACGCCGGCCGAGGATTCCCTGCGGGCGGAACAAGAGGACGATGATCATGATGAAGAGGGCGCCCACATACTTGAGGTCGGCGGCCAGTCCGAAGACAGTGGTCAGTTCGACGAAGATGCCAACGATAATGGATCCGACCAAGGCACCGAAGACGGTTCCCAGACCGCCGAGGGTGACGCCGGCGAAAATCAGCAACAGGATCTGCGAGCCCATGTCGAACGTGACACCGGGCCGGTAGTAGGCCCAGAGAATGCCGCCAAGGGCTGCCAACATGCCGCCTGCAACCCACACGATGCGGATCACGCCGTCGACGTCGATACCCGACGCTGCTGCCAACGCAGGGTTGTCAGCCACAGCGCGTGTGGCCTTCCCCAGACGGGTCTTGAGCAGGACAATGCCGATTACTGCGATGACAACCGCGCTGATGACCAGCGACCACAGGTTGTTGGGGGAGATGGATACCGGGCCGAGTTGGATCTCGGGGGACTGGGCGAAGGGCAGCTGCTGGGTTGCGCCGCCGAAGTTGAACTGGATGACATAGCGGACAGCGAGGGCAAGTCCGATGCTCACGATCATCATCGGGACAAGCCCGGTACCGCGCGCACGCAGGGGCTTCCAGAGGCCCGCGTCCTGAACATAACCCGAGAGCCCGCCGAGGACGAGTGCCAGGAGTCCCGCAAGCCAGAAGGGCAGGTTCATGGCGCTGAGCCCGAACATGACCACTGCGCCTAACGTGACCATCTCACCGTGAGCAAAGTTCGTGAGGCCAGTGGTACCGAAGATAAGGGAAAGTCCAACAGACGCCAGGGCCAGCAGAAGGCCGAAACTCAGGCCTGCCACCAAGCGGTTGAGCAGGTTCTGCGCGAAGTTCTGTTCCTGTACCACGATTCCTTTGCCGAAGGCGAAGATCACCGAGAGATTGGAGGTCTGGCTGAAGGTGACATTTCGTGGATTGTCCTGGCCTTCTGCCAGCTTGATGCCCTCTGGAAGCGTGGACTCGTCCAGCTCCACTTCATAGGTTCCCTGAGTAGGCACGCCGATTGTCCAGGCGCCGTTGGCGGCGGACTTTGCGGTTCCGGTGAAATCGCCGCTTGTGGCGGTGATGGTGACATCTGCGATGGGTTTACGCTCGTCATCCCGGAGGAAGCCGCTGATGCTGTTTTGGAACACCGTGCTTGTTGGCGACGGTGTGGGTGAGGGGGTGGTGGCTTGCGACGCCGGTGCGACGACGAGCAGGATTGTGATGATGGCGGCAAACACGGCCCCCACCGCTTTCAACAACCTGCCCCGTCTCCGGTGCAACGTGCCTCTCGGTGTGCTTCTCAAAATAAAAAACCTCCGCTTGGGGGGTGATCGGGTTGCGCCATTGCAACCACTGCGAACGATGCAGGCAACTAAAGGGTGGTGCGGTACTGCGATGCGCAAACCGTAATGGCTTGTGAGATTCGTCACCTTGCTTGGCCTATGTTACAGCCCGGTAGATACAAAAAATGCTGGCCTATAGGGGCTTCAACGTCGCAATAAGGTAACAACCGGTGGGGTTGGGCTCCCGATGGGACCGGCATGAAGTGAGCGCTGCCAAAGCTGCCAGCCTTTCGCTGGGGACAGCGGGGGCTTCTGATGTCACGGTTCGGTTGCGGGTAAGCGTTTCCGGGAACCAAATCTGCCTACTGCTCGTGGAAATTGATACCTTGATCTATAAGGATTATTAACCACCCCCTTTATATGGAGGACACCCGCAATGGCACTTGGCGGAAACCCGATCTTCAACGGAAAGAATTTCCGTGGAGCCACCCAGGCACCGCCTGTTCCGCAGGCTCCGTATGGCCAGAACCAGTTCGGTCAAAACCCGTATGGCCAGAATCAGTATGGCCAGCCGCAGTACGGCCAGAACCAGTTTGGGCAGAACCCTTACGGTCAGCCGCAGAATCTTTCGCAGGACCAGCTCCAGGACATGTACAACGCGCCGGCAGCCGGACGTGCCGACGTCGGACGGATGACTTTCGACGACGTCATCGTCAAGACCGCCGCTTGCCTCGGAGTCCTCATGGCCGGTGCAGCTGTGACGCTGGTCGTGGGCATGGGCCTCGCGAGCATGCTGATGATCGTCGGTGCGCTTGGCGGGTTTGTGCTCGCCCTGGTTAACACCTTCAAGAAGCAGCCCTCACCGGCACTCATCCTGGCCTACGCCGGCCTCGAAGGACTGTTCCTCGGTGGCCTGACCCGCATCCTGGACAGCATGTACGAGGGAGTCGGACTTCAGGCCGTCATCGGCACATTGTCCGTCTTTACCGTGACGCTTTTGCTCTTCAAGAGCGGCAAGGTGCGCGCCACCCCCAAGGCCATGCGCTTCTTCCTGATCGCAATGGTCGGTTATGCCCTCTTCTCAGTGGTAAACCTCGTGATGATGATGACTGGTATGGTCACGGAGCCGTTCGGCCTGCGCCATGGGATTGTGGGCATCCTCATCGGCGTCCTGGCGATCGGCCTCGCCGCATTCTCGCTGATTATGGACTTCACCAGCATCGAGGCAGGAGTCCGGGCCGGAGCACCGCAGCGGTTCTCCTGGACCGCCGCATTCGGCCTCACAGTGACCCTGGTGTGGCTGTACGTCGAGATCATCCGGCTCCTGGCAATTCTCCGCGGCGAAGATTAGCCGCAGGCAGATTCCACACTGAAGCAGGGCCCCGCCTTTCGAATAACTTCGAAAGGCGGGGCCCTGCTTTTTGCTGTCCCTCAGCTGAGGCGTTCCACAATCATGGCCATTCCCTGGCCGCCACCGACGCAGAGCGTGGCGAGCCCCAGCGTTCCGTCGGTGGAGGACAGCCCGTTGAGCAGGGTTGCCGTCATACGGGTTCCAGTCATTCCAAAGGGGTGGCCCAGGGCAATGGCGCCCCCGTGAACGTTAAGCCGGGAGTGGTCGATGCCCAGTTCGCGGGCGCTCGCGACCACCTGGACGGCGAACGCTTCGTTGAGCTCCACGAGGTCTATGTCCCCGATCCCGAGCCCTGCAGCTGCCAGGGCCCGACGGGTTGCCTCCACCGGCCCCATGCCCATCAATTCAGGTGACAAGGCGCTGACCCCCGTGGACACGATTCGGGCAAGGGGTTGAAGGCCAAGTTCACGTGCCCGGGTATCGCTCATCACCACGGCAGCAGCGGCACCGTCGTTCAGGGGGCAAGCATTGCCGGCAGTAACCGTCCCTTCTGTACGGAAGACGGGCTGTAAGGCACTGACTGCTTCCATGGTCACTCCCGAGCGGGGTGAATCGTCCTTGCTGACCACGGTGCCGTCCCGCCGTGTGTAAGGGGAAATCTCGCGCGCGAAGAATCCGGAGGCTATGGCAGCCTCGGCACGGTTCTGGCTCAGGACAGCCCACTCATCCTGTTCAGCCCTGCTGATTCCGTGGGTTGTGGCGACGTTCTCCGCGGTCTGGCCCATGGAGATATAGATATCAGGCATCCGCTCGCCCATGCGGGGATCGGTCCAGGGCGTGTTCGAGGCAGCCCGGGCAGCAGTGCGCTGGCCGGCGGCTTCGAAGAGCGGATTGTGGTTGTGCGCGTCCGTTTCGCCGGCCCCCGCCCAGGAGCTGTAGCGGGAAACAGCCTCGACGCCGCCCGCGACGAAAGCCCGCCCCTCCCCGGCCTTGATGGCGTGGAAAGCCATCCGTATGGTTTGGAGGCTGGAGGCACAGAACCTGTTGACTGTTGCTGCCGGTACATCGTCCAGGTTGGTCAGGATGGTGACCACGCGTGCCATGTTGGACCCTGCTTCTCCGCTTGGCTCGGCACAGCCCAGGTAGAGATCGTCCAGGCCCTCGCCATCATGGCCGCGAGGGTTGAACTGGGGAATCTTGTCCAGGGCAGCGGTGACCATGGCCGCTGCCAGGTCGTCGGGCCGTTCGTCTTTGAGGGAGCCCTTGAACGCTCGGCCGATGGGGCTCCTGGCAACGGAAACAATGACAGCTTCAGGCATGGCCCCAGCCTACGCCGTGGTCACGCCAGCCGCATGGCCCCCTCAGCAGGGGTAACAGTGAAAATATCGGGAGCTGTGTAGCCGGCGTGCGCGAAAGCCTGCACGACGGCGGTGCGCACCTGTTGCTCGGCTTCCAGGGGAGTGAGCGCTATGGCCGCACCGCCAAAACCTCCGCCAGTCATCCTGGCTCCGATGGCCCCGTTCGAGCGGGACGTCTCAACAGCAAGGTCGAGCTCGCGGCAGGAGATTTCAAAGTCGTCCCGCATGGACACGTGGCTGGCATCGAGGAGCGGGCCGATGGCGCGGGGACCCTCGCTGGCCAGGAGCTCAACTGTTTGAAGCACGCGGTCGTTCTCCGTCACCACATGGCGCACCCGACGGAAGGTTTCTTCATCCAGGAGCCCGCTGGCCTCCTCGAGCTCCTCGATGCCAACGTCGCGGAGGGCCTTGACGCCGAGCACATCAGCCCCTAGTTCACAGGAGGCGCGGCGTGAAGCGTAACCGCCGTCGGCATGCGAGTGGGAAACCTTGGTGTCGATCACCAGCATCACAAGACCGGCGGGATGCGCCTCGAACGGCACCAGCTTGACGGTCTGGTCCCGGCAGTCCAGGAACACAGCGTGGTCCTTGGCGCCGCGCAACGACGCCGACTGGTCCATGATGCCGGTTGGGGCTCCGACGAAGTCGTTTTCCGCCCGTTGGGTGGCCAGGACCATCTCCTCGGCTTCCAGGCCCGCTCCCGTCAGCTCGTTCAGGGCTGAGATGACGGCGCATTCGATGGCATGGGAGGAGGACAGCCCTGCACCCAGGGGAACATCTGAATCGAGCAGCAGATCCATGCCCGGGACGGTGATGCCACGCTGTTGCATGGCCCAGATTACGCCGAGCGGGTACTTGGTCCACCCGCGCGTCGTGGATTTATCCAGTGCGGTGGTGTCCGCCGTCGTCATGCCCTGATCCCCGTAGGTGGAGAGCAGGCGTAGGACGGAGTCCGGCCTGGTGCGGACGGCGATCCTTGCCGTTTTGTCGATGGCAAAGGGAAGGACAAAGCCTTCGTTGTAGTCCGTGTGCTCACCAATGAGGTTGACGCGCCCCGGTGCCATCCAGACGCCGTCGGGCTCGGCGCCGAACGCCTCGGTAAAACGGGCGGCCAGCTGGCTGGCGGTCAAGGGAGCAGTCATGCAGGGACACCTTCCGGGGTGTGGTTCAGTGAGGACGGCTGCGTGCCAACCGCACGCAGTCTCTCGGCGACAAGTTCAGGGGTTGTGTCGTTGATAAAAGCACCCATGGCCGCTTCTGAGCCGGCCAGGTATTTGAGTTTATCTGCGGCGCGGCGTGGTGATGTCAACTGGAGGTGCAGGTAGCCGGCAGGGCGAAGGAGGTCATCCAGTGGCGCCTGATGCCAAGCCGAAATGTAGGGCGTAGGAGTGGGGTAGAGGGTGTCGAGCCGTTTCAGCAGATCCAGATAGACATGGGAGAGCTCGTCCTTCTCTTCTCCGGTCAGAGCGGCCAGATCCGGGACCTGGCGGTGAGGCACCAGGTGGATCTCCAACGGCCAGCGTGCGGCGAAGGGCACGTACGCGCTGAAATTTTCTCCCTCAAGCACCATACGGCTGCCGTCCTCGCGCTCGGACCGCAGGAGTGAACCGGTGAGGGTCTCACGACCATCGGCGGCGTCGTAAAACTTCCGGGCGGCTGCTCCCAGGACGCCGGCACGCGGCGTGACGTACGGGTAGGCGTAAATCTGCCCATGCGGATGATGGAGGGTGACGCCGATATCTGCGCCCCGGTTTTCAAACGGGAACACCTGCTTGATGCCTTTCATGGCGCTCAAGGCTTCTGTACGGTGCGCCCAGGCTTCAATGACTGTGCGCGCCCGCACCTCAGTCAGTCCGCTGAATGAACCGGTGTGGTCCGGGGTGAAGGAGACAACCTCACATCGGCCGTACGCCGGGCCTGTGGTACCCCATTGCGGGTGGTCGGGGATGGATCCCAAGGCCGGGCCGAGGGAGGGAAAACGGTTCTCGAACACCACGACGTCGTAATCCGGCGCAGGGATCTCGGAGGGGTTGTTGGCTGTGGTGGGGCAGATGGGGCACTGGTCTGCTGGCGGCAGGTGGGTGCGGCTCTGCCGGTGCGCTGCGACAGCCACCCATTCATCGGTCAGGGCATCGAACCTGACTTCACCTGGCTCCCCGCGCGCGGGCAGGGGCCGGTGGTCCACCGTATCCGCCTGGCTCCGACCGTGGGCGGTCTCGTCAGTGTCGTCGAAGTAGATCAGCTCCCTGCCATCGGCAAGCTGGGTGCTGGTGATAGCAGTCATGGGTGCGGTCCTTATTTCTTTGGGGGTTCGGGGGATTGCCATGCTAGCGGGATCAGTCCCTTTAAGCGGTGGACGTCCGGTGGGGTTCGATAACCATTATTTCATAAACGATCAAAAAGTAATAGTTTCTAACAAAAGATAACAAAGCGTGGTAAGGCATGGCGGAAAAGCCCAATGCCCAGCCAGCCGTCTTCCACTGTGCCGGGCAGGAGATTGACCTGTACGGTGGTGCCATGAATCCCAGCATGGACCGGAACACTGACGTTGCAAACAGTGGGACGAGGCATTGTGCCACCGGACGCCAATATGAACTCCGTCTCGGCGACGCCCTGGCCGTAGTAACGGAACTCGCCGCAGGATTGCGGCTGTTCAGCCGTGGGGGAACCCAGCTTACGGAAAGCTACGGCGACGCCCAGATTCCGCCTGGCGCAACCGGCATAACCCTGGCACCTTGGGCAAACAGGATCGAAAACGGTGTGTGGCAGCTGAACGGGAAAAAACAGCAGCTGGACATCACCGAAGTTTCGCGCAACAACGCCAGCCATGGCCTCCTGCGCAACACCGCCTACCAGCTCCTGACGGAATCCGATTCCTCGGTCACTCTGGAGGGCGTAGTTTTTCCGCAGCACGGATATCCGTTCCTGGTAAGGCATCAGGTGCAGTACTCCCTCACGGAGGATCTGGGCCTGCACGTGCGGCAGACACTCGTCAATGACTCGCAGGAGCCTGCTCCGTTCGTGCTCGGCGCCCACCCATACCTGCGGTTGGGCGATGTATCTGCGGAAGAACTGCTTCTTACGGTCAAGGCGTCCACCCGGCTGGTGGCGGACTCACAACTGATTCCCCGCAGCTCTGCGGCAGTAGACGGAGACAACGATCTCCATGGCGGACGCCGGGTGTCTGAGCTGGACCTCGATGTCGCCTTCACAGACCTCGAGTTCGACGACGGCGTTGCCCGCCAAACGCTAACGGCCGGCGACGGCAGCAGTGTCAGCCTCTGGCAGGACGAATCCTGCCGCTACGTGCACGTGTTCGTGACCGATACGTTCCCGGGCAGGGCAAAAGCAGTGGCAATTGAACCTATGACCGGTCCGGCCAATGCCTTTAACAGCGGCGACGGTCTCCGTTGGCTTGCTCCCGGGGAGGCATTCAGTATGACGTGGGGGATTGACGCCAGCCTCGCCGATGAGGATATGCCTCGCCTGTGAGGATATGCCAAGCCTGTGAGCACAGGACTTCGGGTGGGCACGGGCTTTCCAACGGGCTCAGCGGAGACGCCTGACAGCCGGCAGCGGTAACCGCGTCCGGTTTCCCATCAGCGCCTCGCTGGTGAATCATTAGGCTATGACGCCAGCCAAGGACGCCGTACCCTCCAGCAGCCCCAGCCCCAGCCCCGCTACCCCGGTCGCGGGAGGATACCCAGCCACGGAAGGATCCCCGGCAGCAGCGCCAGGTGGCAATGCCGCAAACCCGAATGCCGCCGTCGTTCCTGAGACTGTGCGCGAGGCAGGGCCGGGGGGCAGCCTCCCGCCGAACGCCGCCGTCGTTCCTGACACGGAAACGGTCCCGGAGGCCCCGCCCGAAACTGTAACGAACGCTGTTCCTGAGCCCCTTCCCGGGGCCGGTTCCGCCGCTGGCGCCAGGCCGCGAACGGACCGCGAACTCGATCAGGACATTCCGTACGGGATCCGCATTGCAGCATCCTGGGCCTGGCGTATCGGCCTGATCCTGCTGGTCAGCGCCGGCCTGATCTGGCTTCTCAGCCGGATCAGTTTCCTCATAATCCCGGTCATGGTTGCTGCCCTTCTCGCAGGCCTTCTTAGCCCGGTAACCCGATGGCTGAAACAGCAAGGCGTGCCCAACGGGCTGGCCGTTGCCATCACCTTGCTTGGGTTCATCGGGGTCATCGCCGGTGCCCTGGCGCTGGTTGGCAGGCAGCTGGTGACGGGATTCAGCGAGCTGTGGACCGAAGCGCTTGCCGGTGTCCAGAAGGTGCAGACGTGGCTTGCGGAGGGGCCCCTTCATCTCTCGGCCGCCCAGATTGACCAGTACCTCAAAGAGGCCACTGATGCGCTGCAAAACAACTCCAGCAGCATTCTGAGCGGCGCTCTGTCCTTTGGGAATACCGCGGGCCACTTCGCCGCCGGACTCCTTATCGCCCTCTTCGTGACCATCTTCTTCCTCCTGGAAGGCGAACGGATCTGGGCGTTTCTTGTCAGGCTGCTGCCACGGAAGGCGCGGGCAGCAACCAGCGGAGCCGGACGCAAGGGCTGGGCATCCATGGTCAGCTATGTTCGAATCCAGATGTTCGTCGCCTTCGTCGATGCAGTGGGCATCGGCGTGGGTGCGGCCATCATCGGAGTGCCGCTGGCCCTGCCGTTGAGTGTCCTGGTCTTCATCGGTTCCTTTATCCCCATCGTCGGCGCCCTGGTCACGGGCGCTGTTGCAGTGTTGCTGGCGCTGGTGGCTAACGGCGTAGTCAACGCACTGATCATGCTGGGCATCGTGCTCGTGGTCCAGCAGCTCGAAAGCCATATCCTCCAGCCGCTGGTCATGGGCAGGGCGGTAGCGCTCCACCCGGTGGCCGTGATTCTCTCAGTTGCCGCGGGTTCCTACCTTGCCGGTATCCCTGGCGCGCTGTTCTCGGTACCCATCCTGGCCGTAGCAAACTCGGCAATTCGCTATATTGCCGGCAGGACGTGGGAATATGAAGGAGTGCCGGCAGTCGCGGACGCCCGGGCAACCGGGGATACCGCAGAAGCCGGCAGGGACAACACCTTCAAGGAAGCTCACCTTCCGGGTGCCAAGCCCCGAAACGGCAAAGGCGCCGTGCAGCATTCAGGTATCCCCGGCCACGCCGGACCGGATACCGGAGCCGAAAACCCTAAAGGAGAATAGTTCGTGAAAACCCTCAAGAGCCTGCCCGTCACGCTGGACGATGTCCTGGAGGCGCAAAAGCTGCTTGAAGGGATCATTACACGGACGCCGGTGGAGTCATCCCGGGCCTTGGGCACGATGGTGGGCGGAGACGTCTTTTTCAAGTGTGAAAACCTGCAGCGGGCCGGTTCCTTCAAGGTTCGCGGCGCGTATGTGCGCATGGCCCGCCTGTCAGCCGAGGAAAAGAAGAGAGGCGTGGTGGCCGCATCAGCCGGCAACCACGCACAGGGTGTCGCGGTAGGCGCCAAGAGCCTGGGCATCAAGGCACGCATCTACATGCCGCTGGGAGTCGCGCTGCCCAAGCTTGCGGCCACCCGGAGCCACGGTGCGGAGGTCATCCTGCACGGTCACAACGTGGATGAAGCCCTTGCCGAAGCCCAGCGCTACGCCAACGAAACCGGCGCCGTGTTCGTCCACCCGTTCGACAACGTCGACGTCGTTGCCGGCCAGGGAACTGTTGGACTGGAGATCCTTGAACAGATCCCCAACGTCGACACCATCCTGATGGGCGTTGGAGGCGGTGGGCTTCTGGCAGGGGTGGCAGTTGCAGTCAAGGCCCGGGCCAGGGAACTGGGACGCGATATCCGCATCATCGGTGTGCAGGCTGAAAACGCCGCCGCCTATCCGCCTTCCCTTGCAGCCGACGCGCTCGTTCCGCTCAAGAGGGTGTCCACCATGGCAGATGGCATTGCTGTGGGCCGTCCCGGGCAGTTGCCGTTCAGCATCATCCGGGAACTCGTTGATGACGTGGTCACCGTCAGCGAGGATTCCCTGGCGCGTGCTCTGATCTTCCTCCTGGAGCGCGCAAAGATGGTGGTGGAGCCTGCAGGAGCTGTGGGGGTCGCGGCGCTCATGGATGGCAAGATCGAGAACCCCGGTAACACCGCAGTGATCCTGTCCGGCGGCAACATCGACCCCATGCTGATGCTCAAGGTGATCCAGCGCGGCCTGTCAGCAGCAGGGCGGTACATGACAGTACGGATGATGCTTGACGACCGCCCCGGTTCCCTTGCAACCATTGCACGTATCATCGCTGAGAACGATGCCAACGTGACCGGTCTGGACCACACCAGGGTGGGAGGCTCCATCAGCATGGGCGACGTCTCCATCACCGTGAACCTGGAGACGAAGGGCCACGAGCACTGCGAACAGGTTCTCGGCGCCTTGCGCGCAGAGGGATTCCAGCCGATCGTGGTGCACTAGGGTCAATGATGCTGGAGGCAGGCGGAAAAGGGCCACGCGGCAAGGGGCCTAGGCCAGGTTTTGACACGCCGGCGGCACGGGCCAAGAGCGGTCTGCTGGTGGTCGGGTCCTTCGTCATCCTGTTGTTCATCATCGAAGTGGTCAACCTGTTGATGTTCCACTCGCTGAACCTGACGTTCGGCCTGCGCCCGAGGAGCCCGGACGGCCTGCTGGACATTTTCACATTCCCGCTGCTGCACGCCAACTTCGGGCACCTGATCTCCAATTCCTTCCCGCTGATCATCTTCGGTTTCCTGGTGCTGATGTCAGGGTTGCGCGTGTTCCTCACCACCACTGCCTTGAGCTGGCTGGGATCGGGCCTGGTGGTCTGGCTGATCGGCGACGGCGGAATAACAGTGGGTGCGTCGGGTCTGGTCTTCGGATTTTTTGCTTTCCTGCTGGTTCGGGGGTTCTTTAACCGCAGCTGGTGGCAGATCCTGCTTTCTGCCGTGCTGTTTATGGTTTACGGCAGCATACTGTTCGGCATCCTTCCCACGGTTGCCCATTTCGTTTCCTGGCAGGCTCACCTGGGCGGTGCGCTGGGTGGCTTTGCGGCCGCCGGCGTCTTGAGGACAAGGATCAATCACTCCAGCAGCGACGCTTAAATGCACGACGCCGGCCCTCCCGTTTACGGGAGGGCCGGCATCGTTTTGGCTGACGGACTTCTAGCGCTGGCGTGGTGCAGGCACTGCCAGGCCGAGCCGGAAGGCTAGCCTACGTAAGGTTTGGCAGAGATGATTTCCACCGTGATTTCCTTGCCGTTGGGAGCGACATAGCTGAGGTTATCGCCCTCCTTGTGGCCAACGATTGCAGCGCCAAGGGGAGATTTCTCGCTGAACACATCCAGGTCAGAGTCCCCGGCAATCTCCCGTGAACCGAGCAGGAAAGTCTCTTCATCGCCCGCGATCTTCGCAACGACCAGCATGCCAGGCTCGACAATTCCATCGTCGGCAGGAGCCTCGCCCACGTGGGCGTCGCGGAGCAGCGCAGTCAGCTGACGGATGCGGGCCTCAATCTTTCCCTGCTCCTCTTTTGCAGCGTGGTAACCGCCGTTTTCCTTAAGGTCACCCTCCTGGCGGGCAGCTTCAATTTTCTGGACGATCTCCGCACGGCCGGGGCCGGAAAGGTGGTCCAGCTCTGCCTTCAGGCGGTCAAAAGCTTCTTGGGTAAGCCAAGCTGCAGGCGCACTGTTGGTGGTAGACACGGACTTCTCCTCTTGTGGATCTGACAAACAAATGCCCCACCGGACAGGCCACTTTCAGGACGCAGTAACCAGCTCAGCAGGGCTAAGGTATTGATCCATTGTAGGCAATCCTGTGGACAAACCCAAGAAGACTGCGGTGTGGCTCACATTTCGTGGATCGGATTTACTTCCCCGCGCCGGGAATCCAGCAGTTGTCCACTACGCCGGAGACGGCCTGGGACTCCGTCCGCAGGATCACGCTGTGGATGGTTGTCCTGCCGCCGTCAGAGCCTGTGTCCACGCTGTTCGGACCGATGTCTACAACTTTCCATCCCACCACCGCGAACTTGGAATCCAACGCTTTGACGGCACACTTCACAGCGACGTCAGGGCCCTTTGTTACCTGGAAGTCAATAACCGCCTGAGTGGCGTCAGGCGTGCTGTAACCGACGTCCTTGAAGGTGACGTTGTTGGTGGAAAACGAGGTGGAAATCCAAGCCATCAACGCGATGCCCACGATGAGTGCTGACAGCACAGCAACCCGCTTGGTCTTGACGGTCCAAGCGCGCTTTTGGCCGCCGTACCGATTGGCTAGGCTGGTGTTTGACGGGCGGGCAGAGGCCGGCTGATCCTCGGAAGTCACCCGTCCAGTTTAGTGTGGAAGTGAAGGGGAATTTTCCGGGGGTTTAAATGGCTGGCCACAGTGCAGCTATCGCCGGGTTTTCCGCTGCGCCGCCAACAGGCGTGCTCACTGAAACGAATACTGAGTGAAACAAGTGCTCAGCGAAGGCCGGCAGTGTGAACGTCCATGCAGTGAAACCCAATGCAGGAACAACAGAAAGAGGAGCCGTCCAAGATGACTGCGCCCACCAATCCGCCAGCGTCCCTACGCCTGTTGGCCGTCCATGCGCACCCGGACGACGAATCGAGTAAAGGGGCCGCCACAATGGCAATGTATGCGGCCTCGGGCGTTGACGTAATGGTGGCGACCTGCACCGATGGCTCACGCGGTGACATCCAGAACCCTGCAATGGAGACGGCGCCACACCCCAAACGGGATATGGCCGGTGCCCGCCACCTGGAGATGGCACAAGCAGCCAAAGTGCTCGGCGTCCGCCAGCGATGGCTGGGTTTCGTTGACTCCGGCCTCCCCGAAGGCGACCCGCTTCCGCCTCTTCCGCCGGGTTCGTTCGCTCTTCAACCCCTTGAGCGGGCAGCTGCACCCCTTGTAAGGCTGGTC
The DNA here is from genome assembly GCF_056499105.1 of Arthrobacter sp. Z5-13. Taxonomy (NCBI): domain Bacteria; kingdom Bacillati; phylum Actinomycetota; class Actinomycetes; order Micrococcales; family Micrococcaceae; genus Arthrobacter; species Arthrobacter sp. Z5-13. The sequence continues at coordinate 3,278,622 of NZ_CP096460.1, read as the reverse complement.
CGTGACTTCAGGCCCCATGTCATCCTCAGCTACGACGAAAACGGGGGTTATCCGCATCCTGACCACATCATGGCCCACCGCGTGGCTGTGGAAGCTTTTGAAGCTGCAGGGGATCCCGACAAGTATGTCGGCATTGGCGAACCCTGGATGCCGGGCAAGCTCTACTATGACCGCGCCTTCAGCCCTGAACGCTTCCGTGCCCTGCACTTTGCGTTGGAAGAAGCCGGACTGCAGTCGCCGTACGCCGAAAGGCTCGCCGCCTGGCTGGAGACTGACGCCGAGGGCCACACGCCGCCGATGCCGACGCACCAAACCACAACGCAGATTGACTGCGGGGATTACTTCGAGGCGCGCGACGATGCTCTGAGGGCACACCGCACCCAAGTGGATCCGCTGGGATTTTTCTTCGCCGTTTCACCCGAAATGCAACGCCGCGCCTGGCCGTGGGAGGACTACACCCTGGTCAAGTCCAGAGTGCAGACAGATCTTCCCGAGAAGGATCTTTTTGCGGGGCTAAGATAGTCTCAGCTGGACATTTCTATTCCGCGTAGAAGATATGCCGGCCCAGTTATACAGAAGGTAAATGACAGTGCACCACTTGCTCCTTGTCCTGGCAACCACAACGCCGCCCTCTCCTTCGCCGTCGTTGCGCGCCGGGCTTTCAGAAGACCAGGTGACCCCCGGTCTCTGGGGCTTCATCATGACCGCCTTTTTCGTGGTGGCCACCACGCTGCTGATTGTGGACATGGTCCGCCGTATCCGCCGGGTCAGGTACCGCGCCCAGGTGGAAGAGCAGCGCCTGGCTGCTGCTGCAGCGGCCTCCGATGAGAGTGACGCGAACGGGAATGCAGGACCAGCCGGGCGCTGACCGTCCACGGGCGGAGTTCGATTCCGGTGCGGGGAACGCACTGGGCGGGGAACTCTCTGCCTACCTTCGCCAGCATGCGGAGAATCCTGTGCATTGGCGTCCCTTTGGCGACGAGGCTTTCGCTGCCGCCGCCCGGCGGGACGTCCCTGTTTTCCTCTCCATCGGGTATGCCGCCTGCCACTGGTGCCATGTGATGGCCCAGGAGTCCTTTGCGGACGAGGAAACCGCGGCCTTCCTGAACGCCCACTTTGTTCCGGTCAAAGTGGACCGCGAGGAGCGTCCGGACGTGGACGCTGTCTATATGGCTGCCACTCAGGCCATCAGCGGGGAGGGCGGCTGGCCGATGTCGGTGTTCCTCACCCCCGACGGCCGTGCCTTCCACGCCGGCACGTACTATCCACCGCGTCCCATACCCGGGCGCCCCTCCTTCCGCCAGGTCCTCGAGGCCGTTCGGGATGCGTGGACCGAACGACGTGACGCCGTCGAGCAGAATGCAGAGTCGCTTGCCCTGGGACTCGGCCAAGCCACTTCCGCAGGAGTCGTAGAGCTGACCGGGCCGCCCGCAACAATAGATGCAGAGCTTCTGTCCGATGCCCTCCGCGCTCTGGCCCGCTCTGAGGATCCTGCCGGAGGGTTCGGCAGCGCACCTAAGTTCCCGCCGTCGTCCGTGCTGGAATTCCTGATCCGCCATTCGGCGGTACCTTCCGAAACAGCGCAGGCTGCTGCTGACATGGCTGGCAGAACGCTCGCTGCCATGTCCCGCTCTGCTCTTTTTGACCAGCTCGACGGCGGATTCGCGCGTTACTCTGTGACGCAAGACTGGTCGGTTCCACACTTTGAGAAGATGCTTTACGACAACGCCCAGTTGCTCCGGGTATACGTCCACTGGCTTCGGCTGGACAGCCTTTCCCCCGATGCGCCCGGCTCCCTTTATCCCGCCGCTGAAGCAGCGAAGGTGGCCGAACGTACGGCGGCGTGGATGATTTCCTCACTGGGTATGAAGTCCGGGCACGAGTCGTTGCCCGGCTTGCCAGGCCGGGGCGATCTGGCACTGGCCTCGTCCCTGGATGCGGACACAGTCATTGACGGTGAGCATCATGAGGGTGCCGGTTATCTTTGGACTCCCGCTGAGCTGCGGCAGTTGCTGGGGCCAGATGATGGAGCGGCAGTGGCCCGGATGATGAACGTCCGCGGAGAAGGCACTGTCACGGCAGATGCGTCACCGCTGCACCCCGGGCGGGCCCTCGATACCAGGGAGGCCGCGTTGTGGGAACGCGTCCGGCCGATTCTCCTGGAGGCACGCTCGGCCCGCCCCCAGCCGGAACGCGATGACAAGGTGGTTGCCGGCTGGAATGGCCTTGCGGTCGCGGCGTTGGCGGAAGCCGGGAGCCTGCTGGACCACCCGGAGTATCTTGAGGCCGCCGAAGGGATCGCAAGGTACCTGGAGCGCGTGCACTGGAGGCCCGAGGGAGAGACGGGTATCGGCCGGCTGCTGCGGGTCTCGCACGCGGGCCAGGCGCGGGGGATCGGCGGCCTGCTTGAGGATTATGCTTTCTGCGCAGACGGTCTCTTGTCCCTCTATGCCGTGACAGGGAACGCGCACTGGTTCCGCTTTGCCGAGTCCATCCTTAAATCCGCCGAGGTTCATTTCACGGTGGACGGTACGCTCGTGGACACGACCGCGGAATCGGAGCAGGTCTTCAATGCCCAGGGGAGGCGGCACGGGCTGGACCCCTTCGACAACGCCACACCAAGCGGTGCGGCAGCCTTTGCCGGCGCCCTCCTGAGCTATTCCGCGTTGACCGGCTCCCTCCCTCATCGGGAGAAGGCAGGGAGGATCCTGTCGCTGGTTGAACCCCTCGCCACGCGGGCGCCCCGGGCTGCAGGATGGATGCTGGCAACAGCGCAAGCCGAACTGGCTGGCCCCGTGGAGGCCGCCGTCGTCGGGCTTCCCGGTCCACAGCGCGCTGAGCTGCACCGGGCCCTGTTGCAGTCCCCGAGTCCCGGTCTGGTGATTGCCCTGGGAGGCAATCCCGACGACGACGATGACGCTGTTCCGCTGCTTCACGCCCGTACGGCCGGGCCAGACGGAGCACCGCAGGTGTATCTCTGCCGGAACATGGTGTGCGAGCGTCCGGTCGGCACCGTTCCCGAACTGATGGATCGCCTGGCCGGAATGACCCGATGAGGCTTGACGGCTCCTCAATTCAGCAGGGGCAAGGTAGATCACCGTTCAAGCTGGTGATCTTCGATTGCGACGGGGTCCTGGTCGATTCCGAGACCATTGCTATCCGGGTGGACCAGCGTGTCCTCGCCGACCTTGGCTGGGATCTCCAGCTCGACGAGATAGTCCGGCGCTTCGTTGGAAAATCCGAAGCTGACTTCGTCGCCCAGATTGAAGAACACTTGGAAATTACCCTCCCTGCCGGGTGGGACGATGCCTATCAGGATTGGTATCGGCGGGCGTTTGACCTGCACCTGAATGCTGTTGATGGAATTGAAGACGCCCTCGACCGGTTGGGCCTGCCGCATTGTGTGGCTTCCAGCGGGACCCACAGCAAGATACGGCGGACTCTGGGAAAGACAGGACTGCTGCCTCGGTTCGAAGGCAGGATTTTCAGTGCCGAGGACGTGCGGCGGGGCAAGCCGGCACCTGATCTGTTTCTCCACGCGGCAGACTCTTTGGGATTCGGGCCCCAAGAGTGTGCGGTGGTGGAAGACAGCGTCCATGGTGTTGAGGCCGCGAGGGCTGCGGGCATGCATGTTTTTGCCTTCTCCGGGGGAGTAACTCCGGCCGGTGCATTGGCAGGACGGGCCACAACGGTGTTTGACCGTATGACGCTTCTGCCTGATCTTGTGGCCGGCGGACTGCGACGTTGAGATTGAGGCGCGCCCGGAAAAGCCGCCGTAGGGAAAGCCGCCGCTCAGAGACTGTCGGCTCAGTACGTGTCAGCTCTGTACGTGTCAGCTCTGTACGTGTCAGCTCAGTACAGCGATAGCGATTGCCACGAAGTGAGCGGCAAAGGCGAGCACCGTGAACGCGTGAAAAAGTTCATGAAATCCGAAGTGCTCATAGCTGAAGTTCGGCTTTTTGAGGGCATAGAACACGGCGCCGGCGATGTAGAAGGCACCACCAATACAGATCAGCAGGGCAGCAGGGACACTCGCTGTGAAGAAGTCCGGCAGATAAAACAGGGATCCGCAGCCAAGGGCAATGTAGATCGGCACGTAAAGCCACCGCGGAGCATTCGTCCACAGCAACCGGAAAAGAACGCCCAGGATGGCACCGGACCAAATGAGCCAGAGGAGGAAAACCGCCTTGGGCCGTTCCAGGAGCGCCCAGGCCAAGGGCGTATAGCTTCCGGCGATCACCAGCATGATGTTAGTGTGATCCACCCGTTTGAGAACCATTTTGGCCCTTGGAGGCCAGTTCCCGCGGTGGTATACCGCACTGACTCCGAACAGCAGGACGCCGGTCAGTGCATAGATGGCGGAGGTGAGCTTTAGGTCATCACTGGGGGCGATCAGCACCAGCACCACACCAGCAGCCAGCGCCAGAGGTGCCGTTACGGTGTGGATCCAGCCGCGCCACTTCGGTTTGATCGTCAGCAGTTCGGCAATCCGGGTTACGGCATCCTGAGCCGGCCCCGGATCCCGGCCGTCTCCTGGCGTCATTCCACCCTCTGCAGCTGTGCTTCCCATGCCTCCCAGAATAACTTACGCGGCAGTAAGTTACTGGCTGGTAATGAACGGCAGCCAGTGATGAAGCCTGTGAGCGGTGCCCCGCACCTACGTCAGGCAGGTAGCCTTGGATTTGCACTGCCGTCATACATCAAGGGAAGTCAGGTGAGTCTCCGGTTGGAAATGCCCGGTATTCTCTACGATTTCTACGAACGCAGACTGCTGCGTTCCCTTGATGCGGATCGGATGCCCAAACACATCGGCGTGATGGTTGACGGCAACCGCAGGTGGGCCAAGCAGTTCAATGCGCCAACCAGCCAGGGTCATCAGGCAGGCGCAGACAAGATCCACGAATTTCTGGGCTGGTGCAAGGAGCTGGGCATCAATGTGGTGACCCTCTACATGCTGTCAACAGACAACATGAACCGTTCCGGCGAGGAACTGGACATGCTGATGGGAATTATCGCCAATACCCTGGACCAGCTGGACGAAGACGAACACGTTTCCGTGCACGCCATGGGCGCTCCCGAGCTTTTGCCGGGGTATCTGGCCGACCGCCTCAACAAACTCACAGCCCGGACGCCAGTCCGTGAAAAACTCCACGTCAACGTAGCCGTGGGATACGGCGGGAGGCGTGAAATCGTTGACGCCGTGCGCGAATTACTCCACGACGCTGTGGACAAAGGAGAAGACATCGGCAAACTGGCTGATGAGCTCTCAGTGGATGACATCTCGCGGTTCCTCTACACCCGCGGGCAGCCCGATCCCGACCTCGTGATCAGAACGTCCGGAGAGCAGCGCCTCTCCGGTTTCCTGATGTGGCAAAGCGCCTACAGCGAGTTCTACTTCTGCGAGGCACTGTGGCCGGCCTTCCGAAAGGTTGATTTCCTGCGGGCTCTGCGCGACTACACCGGCAGGCAGCGGCGGTTCGGATCCTGACTTCCGGCATTTACCGAGCGTTCACCTGGACACTGCAGGAATCGCCAGCGAATGGCGTTGGAAATTTACCGCCCGCGATTTACGTTAAGAACATCAGCAGGTAAACCGCCCGCTGATCGGGGAGGCCAGTACATGGAGCGAATTTTCGCACCGGATGTATGGGGGGCCGTGCCCGGCCTCCGGGCCGAGCCGCCTCACCAATAACAATTCCGGGCATGTGCACCGGGGCTGGAGTCGATGTGGCTATTTCTGAACAATTGCCCGAAGTCGTTACCGATCAGGGTGAGAAGGCTACCTCTCGCGCCAAGCGAGCAAATTCAAAGACCGGTGCAGCGAAAAAAGATGCTGCAGCCGGTCTTTCTGTTTCCAGCAAACAAACCGGGCTCAGGGCCGACGTTTCCACCTTCGTCATTGACACCTCCGTTTTGATCTCCGACCCCCGTGCGCTCTTGCGGTTCGCGGAGCATGAAGTGATAGTGCCCATCGTGGTGATCACCGAGCTTGAGGGAAAACGCCACGATCCTGAACTGGGGTACTTTGCCCGGAAGGCGCTGCGGCTCCTTGATGACCTTCGGGTCCAGCACGGCGGACTCAACCGCCCCATTCCCCTGGGGAACGACGGCGGGACGCTCGTGGTGGAGATGAACCACATATCCAGCGAGGTGCTTCCCGCGGGGTTCCGGAGCGGGGACAATGACAGCCGCATTCTCGCCGTCGCCAAGAACCTCGCCAATGAGGGACGCAACGTGACGGTGGTCTCCAAGGACCTGCCCATGCGCGTGAAGGCTTCGGCGATGGGGCTCAACGCGGACGAATACCGCAACGAGCTTGTGAAGGACTCCGGCTGGACCGGTGTTGCCGAGGTGGACGCGAGCGAGGCCGAGGTGTCCACGCTGTACGGGCACGAGCCTGTCTTCATCCCCGCCGCCGCAGAAATGCCGGTAAACACCAACCTGGTGATTCTCTCCTCAAGGGGCTCAGCGCTCGGCAGGGTGGGAGCGGACAAACAGGTCCGGCTGGTCAAGGGAGACCGTGACGTATTTGGGCTGCACGGGCGTTCTGCCGAGCAGCGGTTAGCCATCGACATGCTCATGGACCCCTCCGTGGGAATTGTGTCCATTGGCGGACGGGCAGGCACAGGAAAATCCGCGCTCGCGCTGTGTGCAGGGCTGGAAGCGGTACTGGAGCGGCGGGAGCACCGAAAGGTGATTGTTTTCAGGCCGCTCTACGCGGTGGGCGGTCAGGAGCTTGGCTACCTGCCCGGTTCCGAATCCGAGAAAATGAACCCCTGGGCGCAGGCGGTTTTCGATACCCTCGGGGCACTGGTCAGCCAGGAAGTGGTGGAAGAGGTGATGGACCGGGGCATGCTCGAGGTCATGCCGCTGACCCACATCCGCGGGCGCTCGCTGCATGACGCCTTCGTGATCGTTGACGAGGCCCAGTCACTCGAAAAGAACGTCCTGCTGACTGTTATGAGCCGGATCGGGCAGAACTCGAAGATCGTCCTGACGCACGACGTCGCCCAGCGCGACAACCTGCGCGTAGGCCGGCATGACGGTATCGCCGCCGTCGTCGAGACCCTGAAGGGGCACCCGCTCTTCGGCCACATCACCCTGACCCGCTCCGAACGCTCGCCAATCGCAGCGCTTGTCACTGAACTCCTAGAAGGGGCCGAAGTCTAGGCAGAGGAGCCGCGCGAGGTCACCTTCGCGCGGCTCCGGCGTCCCGCCGTCGCTTAGACACCTCCCGACGCGTCGCTCCGGTCGCTGGCGACCTTCGAGCCGCTCTGGTCGGCGATGCGCTCCTTGCGGGAAACCGCAGCCGCGCTAACTCGGTGTCTCGACTCCCGCTCTGCGCGTCAAAATTTAAGAAATTGGGCCAGGGGCTCGTGGCCTTTTACTTTCAGGGTCCAGTCGGGGCGCTTGAACGTTTCCGGTGTCACCTGGATCTGGTGGACGATGCGCCGGGTGCCGGACCAGGCTTGGCGGCTTGTCCCGTTCGACTCGTAGCCGAGCGACCGGGAGACACCGAGCGACGGCGCGTTCCAGTCGAGTGCCTCGGACCGGGCAAGGTCCGCTTTCAGGTAGTCGAAGGCATAGAAGATCATGGCTGCTCGCATTTCCTTGCCGAAACCCTGGCCTTGGGCGCTGCTCCTGAGCCAGGACCCGGTGGCGACGGTCTTCAGCGTTGCGAAGTCCTTTGCCTCAACGTCCTGGCATCCCAGGAACTGGCCCTCATGCCAGACGCCGAACAGCAGCATCCATGACTCTGGAGAGGTACCCGCACGGCACTGCCAATACCACCGGGCCATATTGGCACCCAGTTCATCAGCCGGAACTTCCGTCCAGGGATTGCTGAACGGGCTGCGGCCCGGATCGTGGATGCCACAGGTTGCAGCTTCCACAGCGGAGGGAATGTCCTCGTCCCGGATCGGGCGCAGTTCAAGCCGTGGAGTGGTAAGAGTGAGCCCGAACGGCGGCCAGATGGTGCGCAGAGTAGTCATTCAGGAAGCCTAGTCCCATTGCCGGCGTGCCGGGAGTTACGCGCCGCCGGGGAGATCCCAGCTGATGTGGCGGCGGACGTCGGTCAGGTTCATGGACTCGGCCAGGAACAAATCGTCAAGCATGTACTCGTCCACGGCGAGGATCTTTAGCCAATGACCGCCGGCAGGACCGTCCAACCAACTGCTGGCAACGCAGACGCCCGTACCGACGTCGACCCTCACCAGGTTGCGGCCCTCGCGGCAGAGCGGCGCCGACGGATCCGTGGGCCGATAAGCAGCGTTAGGGACCGCTATGGCCTGCATTGCCGGGCGCCCCTCGTGATCTACGTCAGTGATGGAATGCAGCTCCACCGCATTGAGGTTGGGGAATTCAGCGGGAACCGGGGCATTTCCGGCCAGCTCGACGGGGTCCAAGGCCGCCGCAAAGCGGCCGTTTCCGAAACAAGGCTCGCCGTAAGCGGCCTCTGGACGACGGCGGACCAGCCCGCCGTCGTCATAAACGGGCGTGACAAGCTGGGGCGGCAGTAACCAGGACTTCCTGGTGGAACTGACGTAGAGGCCGTCGCGGGAGTCGTTGATGCCCGTGGTGCTGTGCAGCACAGTGCCATCGGCTGATTCGAGGCGCAGCGCCCCGGGCCGTCGCAGCCAGGCCCGGACCATAACGGCCTCAGGGGCCTGGTCCGCTGACGCGGAACCAGCAGGTTGTTCCCGGTACTCAAAGCGGAGAGTTTGCCACTTCCAGGGCGAGGACCGGCACAAGTTCCGGAACCGCGTAGGCGCGTCCATGCTGCCATTCGGCTGGGCGGATTGTGCCTGGTGCTGGGTGTCCCACGACCACATATCCACAGTTTACGCGTGGGCGTCGGCCGCCTGCCCTGAAAAGCCGGTAGCATCCGGAGAGTGATCCGACGACTGGGTGAACTGTGGGAAGCCACACCGTTGGCCTTCTGGCTTGTGCTGGCAGCGTGCGCCTACTTTCTGGTCATGGCCGCGTGGCTCACAGTTATCGACGTGAAACACCACCTGCTGCCGAACAGGATCGTATTTCCCTCTTATGGCGTGGCCGGCGTACTCCTGCTCGGAGCCACGACGGTCTATGCGGTTTCCGGGGCGCTCGCGGCCGCGGAAGCCCCCGACGGCGGAGCTTCCCTCTGGGGGATACCAGGGCTCCGCGTTCTGGCCGGCGCCGCTGTCATGTGGCTCTTCTATTTCGTTCTCCGAATGGTGTACCCGCCAGGCATGGGATTTGGTGACGTCAAGCTTGCTGGAGTGCTGGGGATCTACCTCGGGTATCTTGGCTGGGCGCATATCTTCGCCGGCACGTTTGCCGCCTTCCTCTTCGGCGGTTTGTGGAGTTTGGGACTGCTGGCGGCCCGCCGGGGAACCCTTAAATCAGACATCCCGTTTGGCCCCTTTATGCTTGCCGGCACCGCCACTGCCATGCTGTTTCTTCCAGCCTGAGGATTAGTCAGGTCTGTGGGACGCAGCCGAATGATGTGTCATGTAGGAATTTGCCGCTGCCGAGTGGGTGCCAAGTCGCTGCTGAATTGCCGCCGTTCCGTTACCGGCCAGCCTTTCCGCCGCATGCCCCTGAGAGGAAACTGGGGACCAGTACGCGTTGACGGGCTAATTTGGGGAGAATGTGAAGTGGTAGGCAATCCTTTGAGCAGGATGGCACGGATCCTCCCGATAGCCGTAGCCTTCTCAGTTGCCTTGGGAGGATGCGGCGATCTTCCCGGGGCGCCTGCTCCAAAGCCCACTCTCCCCGTCGTCTTCACAGCCTCGGAGGTCCCGGTGCCCCCTGATTCGCGGTCGGAACCGGGTGCGCCCCTGGGATCGGCCGAGCCATGGGAATCAGGCATGCCGTCAGAACCCGGCGTCCCTCTGGCGACTGTGCCCGCAGCTCCCGCTACCCCCGATCCGGTTCCCAGTTGCCATGGTGGACCGCTTGGGTGCCGTACGTTCACCTCTGTTGGCGGAAGGGATGGCTCCGGCGAGCTTGAGTGGCTGAAAGCCCAACCCCTTGTTGTGTCGTCTATCTTCGCGAACGGCACCTGGACCATTGGAGTGGGAACACCCTGTAATTCGATGGGCGTGAGTGTGACAGTCCAAGGAAACCAACTGATTCCAGGAGACATTGTTTCGACGGCGATGGCATGCCCGGGACCTGAAGGCAGCTATGAAAATTGGACCCATGAGCTCTTCAAACAAGCGGTGACCTGGGAGCTGGCCGGGGAGTCGCTGGTGCTGCGGAACAGCCATGGGACCGTGGAGCTCAAGGATTCCGGCCCTAATACCTATGGTTAGGCCAGCTGGTTGCATCAGTCCCTGCCGTTTACCAGGCCAACCCCAATCTGTTAGCGTCCTCAGCTAGGCTGGCTTGATGGCGACTCCGGACTACATTCTCAAAATCCGTCAGAAGATCGGCAACGACCCACTCTGGCTGCCGGCCGTGCGGGGCATTGTTTTTGATGACGAAGGCCGGGTACTGCTGGGCCAACGGTCTGACAACAGGCAGTGGGCCTTGATTACGGGCATGCTCGAACCAGGCGAGCACCCGGCACCGGGCATCGTCCGGGAGATCTTCGAGGAGACAGCCATCATTGCCGAACCTGAACGCGTGGTCTCTGTTGGCACTGTGGGGCCCGTGACTTTCCCGAACGGCGACGTCTGCGAATTCCTTGATGTGGCTTTCCGCTGCCGCCACGTCTCAGGGGAACCTCGGGTCAACGACGACGAATCACTGGCCGTGGGCTGGTTCAGCCTGGACGAACTGCCGGAGCTCATGCCCGGCCATCTTGCGAGTATCCACCTCGCGCTGGATCCTGCCGAGGCAGTCCACTTCGAGCCGTAGGGCCCCGCAGATGGGCAGGCAGGCTTCGGTTGATGCTGGCCGAGGTGGAACCGTTTGGAGCGCGGCCGCCGAGGCGGGCAGTGACTTTTCGAGCGGCTGCAGCACAGGATCACTGCGAGCAAACCATTCAGTCCTATAGGAGGACCATGAGATACGACCCTGCGACCCCACCTGAGGTCGCCCTCGCCGTAGCTGTTGCACAGCGTCGAACCGCGGTGTTCGGATGGTGGTATTTCGCTATGCTGCTGGCCATCTGTGGGGCCGTATATGCAATCACTGCCATGGTGGTTGGTCAGACTGCGGAAATCGAGACCGGGGTAGGGATGACCCTCCTGGGACTCGCCCTCTCGGGGCTAGGCTGGCTCATCTCGGTTGGACTCAGGTTCAGCAGGAAGCCACCCAAGTCGGCCGGATACATCGCCCGCGTGGAGCAGGCAATCCGTTCTAACCCGCCAGGCATCATCTTCTGCTTCATAATGGCTGCGCTGTCATTCATCGGAGGGATAGCAATGGTCATCCTCCCCAACTTCGGGCGAATAGCTGCCGTCCCCGTTGCCATCTCGATGGCAACCTTCTTCCTCGGTACCGCATACGCAATGATTCTGAACCAACGGCTCCTTGCAGCAGCGATGAAGGTGACCACATGGAAAGGACCAAACGGAACCCGCTGATCATCCGGCCGAGAGGGAACCCGGTGGTAAACGTTTGAGCGCCATTGTTATTGGCATCTGGGCCGCTATTGACACCCCTGCGTGCCGACTGTCATATTCACCAGTACGCGCTACGTGCATCTTGTTGTGTAATACGCAATTGTAGGAAAGTCTTGCAGTGTCCACTTCGCGGCTTCTCGATCAGGCAAGTGACACAGCCAGCCCACGAGCCATCCCTTTGGGTGCAGCCAGCGGTCCATTTGGGTAGCCGAATGCTGGCTCCGCGACTCATAGGATTTGTTAGTCGGATCGGCCATATTAGTCCGGTCAACGAAAGGAACAGAAGTAAATGGTGCACAAAGTAAAGGCCGTCATCTCAAGGGAAAAGAACGCTCCCGTTTCTGTGGAGACAATCCTGGTGCCGGACCCGGGTCCTGGCGAGGCCTTGGTGGACATCCTCACCTGCGGGGTCTGCCACACCGACCTTCACTACAAACAGGGCGGAATCACCGATGATTTCCCCATCCTGCTGGGTCATGAAGCCACGGGAGTGGTCAGCGCCGTTGGTCCCGGGGTCACGGACGTGGCGGCGGGGGACCGCGTCATCCTTAACTGGCGTGCCGTCTGCGGCAACTGCCGGGCATGCGCCAAGGGACAGCCCCAATACTGCTTCAACACCTTCAACGCCACGCAGAAGATGACTCTTGAGGATGGCACCGAACTCTCACCCGCCCTCGGTATAGGCGCCTTCGCCGAGAAGACCTTGGTGGCTGCGGGGCAGTGCACAAAGGTTGACGACGACGTCGATCCCGCCGCCGTCGGGCTGCTTGGCTGTGGTGTGATGGCCGGGATTGGGGCCGCAATCAACACTGGCGAGGTTAAGCGTGGCGAGTCAGTAGCCGTGATCGGTTGTGGCGGCGTGGGTATCGCAGCGATCGCCGGGGCAAAGCTGGCAGGTGCCACCACCATCATCGCCGTCGATATTGACGCCAACAAGGTGGACCTGGCCAGGTCCTTGGGGGCCACCCACGGCATTGATTCCTCAAAGACAGACCCGGTCGAGGCCATCCGGTCCTTGACCGGAGGCAACGGTGCCGATGTGGTGATTGACGCCGTCGGCCGTCCGGAGACGTACAAGCAGGCGTTCTACGCGCGCGACCTTGCCGGCCGTGTTGTGCTGGTGGGCGTCCCGACGCCGGACATGAAGCTTGAACTGCCGCTGCTGGATGTTTTTGGCCGGGGCGGCTCCCTGAAGTCATCCTGGTACGGGGACTGCTTGCCGTCCCGCGACTTCCCCATGCTGGTGGAGCACTACAAGCAGGGCAACCTGAACTTGGACGCGTTCGTCACGGAGCGAATCACCATTGACCAGGTGGAGGAGGCCTTCGAAAAGATGCATGAGGGCAAGGTCCTGCGATCCGTTGTCGAACTTCCTTCGGTGGGGCAGCTCTGATGGGCGTTAGCATCGAGAACCTGGTCACCTCCGGGAGTTTTTCGCTCGACGGCGGCACATGGGACGTTGACAACAACGTCTGGATCGTGGGGAACGACGACGAATGCGTGATCATCGATTCTCCGCATGATTCCGCCGCTATCATCAGCCAGGTCCGCGGCCGGAAGGTGCTTGCCATCCTGCTCACCCATGCCCACAACGACCACATTGGGGCGGCCAGGGCCGTCGCTGAGGCGGTGAACGCGCCCATCCACCTGCACCCTGACGACCTGATGCTATGGGAGCAGGTCTACCCCGGAACCAGCCCGGACCGGGACCTCGCCGACGGGGATCTGGTACAGGTGGCAGGCGCCACCCTCCGGGCGATCCACACCCCCGGTCATTCGCCGGGCTCCACCTGCTTCCTTTTGGAGGAGGAAGGAACGGTGTTCACTGGAGACACCCTCTTCAACGGCGGACCTGGCGCCACTGGCAGGTCCTACAGCGATTACCCCACCATCCTCACGTCCATCCGGGAGCGGCTGTTGACACTTCCCCCCGAGATTGTGGTGCGCACCGGCCATGGCGACAGCACAACCATTGGAGCGGAACGGGAGACGCTGGCGAAGGTTTCACAGTAGCCAGCGAACTCCACGCAGAAGTCCCACTAAGGCGCGCCGAGAATGCTGGCGCGCCTTAGTCATGCCCGGACTAAGCACAAACAAGCTGGGGACAGCCCAAACAAGGTGGGGACAGCCCAAGCAAGCCCGGGACAGCGCAAACAAGCTGGGGACAGCCCAAGCAAGCCCGAGACAGCACAAGCAAGCTGGGGACAGCCCAAGCAAGCCCGGGACAGCGCAAACAAGCTGGGGACAGCCCAAGCAAGCCCGAGACAGCACAAACAAGCTGGGGACAGCCCAAGCAAGCCCGGGACAGCACAAACAAGCTGGGGACAGCCCAAGCAAGCCCGGGACAGCACAAACAAAACCCCCACGGTAAGGAAAGTCAGGCGTTGACACGGAGGAACCGCTGCAATGACTCCTCGCCCAAGGTCTCGCCGGGGTGGTCGAAGGACGAGTGACGGCGCGGAGCATAGGCCGCTGTTGGGTGCGGCCGCTGCGCGTTCAAATTCAGCGGGGGTGAATTCCGCGCGCTCAAATTCAGCGCGCGCTTCAGATTCCTGGGCCAGCGTGGTGGTTCCCAGTCCTGCTGTTCGCTTCTATAGTGCCGCCCCGAGGGTGAGGTCCATCCGGGCGGTTCGTTCCTTGCTGCCGGTGTGGGGGTCCAGGTGCTGGCGTGCTTGAGGCGGTGGTGTTTGGGGCAGGGTTGTCCGAGGTTACTGATGCCGGTGGTTCCGCCCTTGTGCCAGGCGAGGAGGTGGTCTGCTTCGTTATCCAGCGAGTGGTTGCTACAACCTGGGAAGGGGCATTTTCCGTCGCGCAGCCGAAGCCAGGTCCGCATGGCTTTGGTGAGCCGATAGCTGGTGCGGCCGATTTCCAGCGGTGCACCGTCGCGGGGATCGACCAGGACGCGGTAAAACGAGTCGGCCCCGTTGGCCACAAGACCCCTGGCCACGGAGGCGGGGATCGGACCGTACCCGTCGAGCAGCGCAGGCTCATCGGTGGCACCGAGCAGCGAAAACACGGGCACCGTCACCAAGACCTGAGCACCAGGCGAGGGAACACGCCCAGCCCGCATCCCATCGCCGCTCCCCGTGCTAAGCAGGGCGGCCGCCACGACATCGGCCCGCAGCTGCGGGAGAGTCCGCGGTTCGTCGGGTGCCTGTAGGCCCCTCGAGACGGCAGTGGTTCGGTTCCAGATCGCATTGGCCGTGGCAGCAGGGAGATACACAGAGAGCCACGCCATGCCGTCCTGATCGGGCATGTACTCCACACGCCGCTCCAAGACACCTTTGGCGTGCCGCTTTTCGATGCTCTCAGCGTGGTGGCGTTCGCGCCAAGTGCGGGCTTTTTTGCGGAACCGCGACGCCGGCAGTTCCCCGGGAGGGCAGCCACGGGCCGGATTGGGCGCCTCCGGATCCAGGAAATGCGCTTCCAATGCCCCTGCTCCAACCGGATCAAGACACGCTGCTTCATCAATCATGGCCCGCGCGTGCTGCCACGAGATGCTGCCAGCCTGCAGAGCAGAAAGGGTCAGAGGCAACGTCGTAGTAAGGGCGTGGGCCTGGGCCAACAATGCACCAGCGGCGCGTTCGCCGATGGTGAGCACGCATGCGACCTCAGCGGTGATAGCCATCTCCCGGGCCGCGGCATCTTGCACCGATACCACTGGCGAGGCGAGCGAAGCGGCCGTCTCTGTATATCTTGCAGCGGCCGCAACCTTCAGAGCAGCGATCTGCGCCTCGGACTTGGAGATCCCGGCAAGAATATCCAAGCAGCTGTCCGTCAGGGCGCTCAGTGGATTGGCTTCGGAATTAGAACCGGCTCCAGAGCCATCTACTTCGGCAGTAAGCACAGCAACAGCGGCCTCGATGGCCTCAAATGCCCTCTCTACTGCTCCGCCTCCCATGCCTCCATCATCTTGCGAGGGTCTGACATTTTTAGCGATGGAGCCGTAGGCGGGCTCGTGACGTTGCCGACGACCCTTACCGTCGCGTGTAACCCATAT
This sequence comes from Arthrobacter sp. Z5-13, assembly GCF_056499105.1. Classification (NCBI taxonomy): domain Bacteria; kingdom Bacillati; phylum Actinomycetota; class Actinomycetes; order Micrococcales; family Micrococcaceae; genus Arthrobacter; species Arthrobacter sp. Z5-13. The sequence goes on along the minus strand of NZ_CP096460.1, from coordinate 3,263,067 downwards.
TCGCGCTGATCTGCAGCCCGGCCTGCTTCAGTGCCTCAACAAGTCCCGGCGTCTTCTCCGGATCAAAACGGAAAGCCGGGCCGGAAATACTGACTGCGCCAATTACCGCTCCCACGTGGTTGTACACGGGAACAGCCATGGAGTTGAGCCCGATCTCGAACTCCTCACGGGCAACACCGTAGCCCTCGCGGGAAACTGTCAGCAGTTCGTTTTCCAGCTTTGCTTTGTTGGTAATAGTCCGGGGAGTCCTTGCCGGCAGGCCGGTCTCCTTCAGGATCCGGTCCCTCTCGTCGGCCGAAAGTGCTGCCAGCAGGACCTTTCCGCTGGACGTGGCGTGAAGGGGTGTGAGACTGCCCACCCAGTCATAGGTAGCCAACGTTGAGGGGCCCATTGCCTGATCCACGTTAACGGCGTAGTTGGACCGTAGAACGGCGAGGTTTACTGTCTCCTTGTATTGCTCTGCCAAACTTTCCAGCACGGGGCGGGCCTCCCGTACCAGGCTCAGCCTGCCTGGAATCGAGCTTGCCAGCCGCAGGATGCCGAAGCCCAGCTGGTACTTTCCGCGCTCACTGTTCTGGTAGACCATCTCCCTGCTCACCAGCGATCCGAGCAGCCGTGAAGCAGTTGATTTGTGAATGTGCATTTCTTCAGCGATTTCGCTCACGCCGGCATGGCCGTCCCGGGCCAGGATCTCCAGCACAGCCAGTGCCCGGTCCACGGATTGAACGCCGCCTTGCTGGCCGCCCTCAGCTTCAATGTCGGATTCGGGGTCAGTGTTCGAGGCCATCATCCACGCTCGAAAGTAGTTTCTGCGGCCCGCATACCCGCCAGACAGCCGCCTGTTGGGTTCTCTCGATTAGTTCCACAGTGTCGATCCTAGACCGGGAATTGCGACGAAGCTGACATTCCAGGCAACGGCTTGAAGCCCAGGTCAGACTAGGGACTCTTTTGGTCTCCAATCAGGCATTCCGTCCGGCCTCCAGCCGTGCGACACTTGAGAAATCGATCGGCCTGGGGGACCAAGTCAGGAGATTATTGTGGCTGGATGGGCGTACCTTATCGGCGGAATTATGACCGTGGACGCAGTCTTGCTGGCACTGATTCTGCTCAGCATGAACTGGCCCAAACTTTGGAAGCGAAGGTAACTTTGGAAGCGAAGGCAGGGGTTCCCCGAAGGTGAAGGTATTGGTTCCCCAAAGGCAGGGGCTCCTTACAGAACCTTGCGGATGGTCTGCTCAAAGCTTGTGACGTGGTGAAGGGCAAGCTCACCTGCTTTGTCCGCGTCACCCTCAGCCACCGCCTTCAGCAAGTCCACGTGCTCAGTGATGTGGCCGCTGATTGACGGGACTTTGTCCAACACCAGGCACCAAATACGCGTTGCCAGATTGTCGTAGCGGATCAGGGTGTCTTCCAGATGAGGATTGGCAGCTGCCTTGTAGATCAGCCGATGCACTGTCAGGTCATACCGCATGAGATCCCGGGACTCCGCTGGGCTGGGGTCCATTGTGGCAATGGTCGTGGCTGTGGACAGTAGTTCCTGCCGCATTTGGGCGCTTGCCCTCTTTGCTGCGCGACGTGCTGCAAGCGGTTCCAGGAGCTCCCGGATCTCGGAGACGTCGGCAAGTTCAGTGAAGTCCACGCTGGTGGCAAACGTTCCGCGCCGCGGGTAGGAGACCACCAGATGGTCGATCTCAAGACGTTTGATGGCCTCCCGTACCGGTGTGCGCCCATAGCCAAGTTCAGCCGCCAGCTGTCCATCGTTGATGGGTTCGCCGGGCCGGATTTCGAGCATGATCAGCTTGTCGCGCAACTGCCGGTAGGCTGCCTCTGCTTGGGAGAGGACGGCATCCTCTGCCGATGGCAGTACGGGAAGTGCGTTCAAGGGACTCTCCATTCCTCGGTAAATGGCCGAAGCGGAATCATCGAAAGCCTACTGACTCTGCTGTAATTCCAATCGTAACATTGCGCTCGAGGATTGATATATCAGTCCCATAGGTAGAGTCTGCTGCGGCAGATTCGGACTATGGGAAAAAGCCGAATTGCGCCCGTAACCCGAATTGCGCCTATAACCCGCATTGTGGGTACAACGACGGCGGCCCGGGACCTTTCGTGCGAAAGGTCCCGGGCCGCCGTCGAACTGGGTTGAACTGGCTAAATCAGTCGAACTCCGCCTGGGGCCGCCGCCGCCGAGGGTTCCCTGGCTGAGCGTAGCGAAGCAAGGGAGGCGGTGGAGACCTAGGCCTTGTGCGGAGGCCTCGTCATGGACATGACGTCGAGGGCCGTGTCCAGCTGTTCTTCGGTCAGCTCGCCGCGATCGAGGAAGCCCATGGCCACTACGGTTTCGCGGATGGTCAGGCCCTCAGCCACCGCCTTCTTGGCGATCTTGGCGGCATTCTCGTAGCCGATGAACTTGTTGAGCGGGGTCACGATGGACGGGGAAGCTTCGGCGAGGAAGCGGGCCCGCTCAACGTTGGCTGTGATGCCGTCGATCATCTTGTCCGCCATGACGCGGCTGGTGTTGGCGAGCAGGCGCACGGATTCCAGGAGGTTGGCGGCCATAACCGGGATACCGACGTTCAGCTCAAAGGCACCGTTGGTGCCGGACCAGGCGATGGCGGTGTCGTTGCCGATAACCTGGGCGCACACCATGATGGAGGCTTCGCAGATGACCGGGTTGACCTTGCCGGGCATGATCGAGGAGCCAGGCTGCAGGTCAGGAATGGCAATCTCGCCCAAGCCCGTGTTGGGACCCGAACCCATCCAGCGGAGGTCATTGTTGATCTTCATAAAGGAGATTGCGATGTTGCGCAGTTGGCTGGAAGCCTCGATGAGGCCGTCACGGTTGGCCTGTGCCTCGAAGTGGTTGCGGGCCTCGGTCAGGGGCAACCCCGTGTCTGCGGCCAGCAGTTCAATGACGCGTTCGGGGAAGCCGGCAGGGGTGTTGATGCCCGTGCCAACCGCAGTGCCGCCCAACGGAACCTCGGCCACGCGGGGGAGCGAAGCGTTGATCCGCTCGATGCCATAACGGACCTGCGCAGCATAGCCTCCGAATTCCTGGCCGAGAGTGACGGGCGTGGCGTCCATCAGGTGGGTGCGGCCGGACTTAACGACGTCCTTGAACTCGACGGCCTTCCGGTCCAGGGAGCCGGCGAGGTAGCCCAGGGCCGGGATGAGGTCGTTGATGAGGGCAGAGGTGGCGGCAACGTGAACGGACGTCGGGAAAACGTCATTGGACGACTGCGAGGCGTTGACGTGGTCGTTCGGGTGGACAACCTTGTCACTTCCTGCGGAGGTCAGGGCACGCGAGGCGAGCTCGGCGATGACCTCATTGGTGTTCATATTCGAGGACGTGCCCGAACCGGTCTGGAAGACGTCGATGGGGAAGTCGCCGTCGTACTTTCCGGAAGCAACCTCATCAGCAGCATCGGCAATTGCCTGGGCAAGCTCGCCGTCGAGCACTCCCAGTTCTGCATTCGCCAAGGCTGCAGCCTTCTTGACCCGGGCCAGCGCCTCAATGTGGGCGCGTTCGAGGGTCTTGCCTGAGATGGGGAAGTTCTCCACTGCACGTTGCGTCTGTGCGCGGTACAGGGCGTTCACGGGGACGCGGACTTCGCCCATCGTGTCATGTTCAATGCGGAACTCTTCAGTAGTGGAAGTCATGGGGCTAGCTTAGGTCGACAGGGCCCTGCACTGAAAACCATGAAGGGCCCCTGCCCCGGTGTTCCCGCGAGCCGCGTTGAATCCGCCGGAAGGAGCCTAGAGGTCCCCGACTCCGGAAATAAAGCCGGCGCGGCCCTCCGCGAGACTGTACGAGAGTCCGATGACCGCCACCCGGCCGTTCTCAATGGCGGTGGAAATCACACGTGAACTGTCCACGAGGCGTTGCGACGTCTGCTTGACATGCTCAACCACCATGTCGTTGACCTCGTGCTGATCGTTCCGTAGCGAAGTCAGCACTGAAGGCGTGATCCGCTCCACGAGGTCCCGGATGAAGCCAATGGGCATTTTGCCGGTTTCGACAGCCGTCTTTGTTGCGCTGACGGCGCCGCAGCTGTCATGGCCAAGGACCACGATGAGAGGCACGGCCAGTTCGCTGACGCTATATTCCAGCGAGCCGAGTACGGCGTCGTCGATGACCTGCCCTGCGGTGCGCACCACGAAAGCGTCGCCGAGGCCCAGATCGAAGATGATTTCAGCAGCAAGACGGGAATCGGAACAGCCGAAGATGACCGCGAAAGGGTGTTGGTTCTCCACCAGCGAGGAGCGCCGGGAAGCGTCTTGGTTGGGGTGGGAGGATTGACCGGATACAAAGCGCTCGTTGCCTTCGCGCAGGCGGCGCCATGCCAGCGCGGGAGTCAGATAAGTAGCCACGGCCAATACCTTACGGGGAAGGTGCTGCCGTAGGTGAAATCGTTGCGGGAGGATTACTGTTCAGTGACTGAACGACGGCGGCGGCCAGCACCGAAAATTCGTCCAGCTGCGCAGCTCCCGTCAGCACCACAGTGGTTCCCTGGTGTACCAGCACCATGCTTTTCTTGCCTTTTCCGGAGTCGCGCAACTCCCAGTCCAGGCCTCCGGCGTTCCGTTTTCCTGTTACCGGGGCGTTCTCGACCTGCTGCACCAGCCACGTCGGATTGGCCTGAGCCGTCTGGGCAAGGCCGATAAACGCCTCTTTCGGGGTGACGTAGCCGATCTCCCAAGTGGGCACTCCACTTTCCGTTCCCGATTCCCACCGCGCGTAATTGGGGCGGTATGTGTCGCCGGGATTGGGAGCCACCGGTGTGAATCCGGCCACATCCGCAGCATTCTGTGCCACTGCGCTGACGTTGATGTCCGGCCGGAAACCGTCGGTCTTCGGGGCGGGGTTCATCAGCACGGTGGGAAGGAACGCGGCAATGCTCACGGCCAGCGCGATCATCATTCCGATAACCGATGCATTGGCCCGTTTCGCTGCTGCAGCGGGGATTACGGGCTTGGTCGGGGTTTGGACGCTGGCGCCGGAAGCAGCGCCGGCGGCTGGTTCCGGGGCATGGCTTGCGTGCCTGTCCTGCATATCACTCACCCCTCTATAGTCGCTCATGCACGGGACGTTCTCACACTCGGAGCCCGCCGTTGGGAGAAGCTGCGGTATTTCCCGGCCGAGTCATTTCGCGACCTTCGCTTGCGGCCCCGACTATGATCAAAGCAGAGGAATCACCGTACGGACTTCCGGCCATACGGGTTCAATGATCGCCACTCAAAGAAGAGGTTCACGTGTCACCTGCGTCTATTAGCCAGAAGTACTCCACACTTTCTCCGTCGCTCGCTGTAGGACTGGACGAGCCAGACCGCAACCTCGCCCTTGAACTTGTCCGCGTTACCGAGGCGGCAGCAATTGCGGGAGGCCACTGGGTTGGCTTCGGTGACAAGAACAAAGCGGACGGCGCCGCCGTCGACGCCATGCGTTCCTTCCTACAGACCGTCCACTTCAATGGCGTTGTGGTCATCGGTGAAGGCGAAAAAGATGAAGCCCCCATGCTATTCAACGGTGAGCAGGTCGGTGACGGTACGGGCCCGGAGTGTGACGTCGCCGTCGATCCCATCGATGGAACGCGCCTGACCGCCCTGGGCATCAACAACGCACTGGCCGTTCTGGCGGTTGCCGAGCGTGGCTCCATGTTCGATCCCTCCGCAGTGTTCTACATGGAGAAGCTGGTCACCGGCCCGGAAGCCGCCGATATGGTTGACCTGCGTTTACCGGTAAAGCAGAACCTGCACCTGATCGCCAAGGCCAAGGGCGTCAAGGTCAATCAGCTTAATGTCATGATCCTGGACCGTGACCGCCACCGCCCGCTCGTGGAGGAAATCCGCGAAGCCGGAGCCCGGACCAAGTTCATCATGGACGGTGACGTTGCAGGGGCCATTGCCGCTGTCCGCACCGGCACCGGCGTCGACGCCCTGATGGGCATCGGCGGCACTCCTGAAGGAATCGTTGCTGCCTGCGCCATCAAGTCGCTCGGCGGCGTCATCCAGGGCCGGCTGTGGCCCACCAGCGATGACGAGAAGCAGAAGGCCATCGACGCCGGCCACGATCTCGACCGTGTGCTTTCTACGAACGATCTCGTCACCAGCGACAACTGCTACTTTGCCGCCACCGGCATCACCGACGGCGACCTCCTCAAGGGCGTGCGCTACGCCAAGGACAAGGTCCTCACCCAGTCCATCGTGATGCGGTCGAAGTCCGGCACCATCCGTTTCGTGGACGGCGAGCACCAGGCCAGCAAGTGGGAAGGCTACGCCCGCCGCTAGGCACCACGCTCTGCCCCATCCTGAACAGGCAGCCAACGACCGCAACCCCACAGGTTACGGTCGTTGACTGCCAGTTCGCGTTAAGGGTGGTCCGGCATCTGAGAGCGTTAGTTACCGGTTCGCGCTGGGACTTTGCTTCGGAGAGTCTTCGCCTTGTCGCGGGCTTTACGCGCGAGCTGGTAAGCGGAGTAACGGATTTTCTTGACCGGGAAGTCCCACGTACCCGCGTAGGCAACTTCGCGGCCACCGAAGGACTTTTTGAAGGCGGTAAAGCCCGCCCACTTGTGGTCGGGTTGGTCCGAGGGTGCCACCCCCCACAGATCCACGTACTTGAGCCCTTTCTCCTTTGCCTCCGCAATGAGGGTCACTAGCAAGGGGATCCCTGCGCTGAGTTTCCTGTGCGTGTCGTCCAGGGCAGCATGGGCGTAGGTCCGCGTGTCTCCGGAATCGTACGCCAAGGCAGCAGCGATGGGTTCGCCATGCAGCTCGGCTATGTACAGGGTGGCCGCGCCTGCAGGCATCAGCGACACCGCCACTTGCTTCAGGTATTCATCGCTTTGGGGCTTGAATCCGTTCCGCCGGGCCGTCATGTGAAGGAAGTTCAGAAGCACACCGATGTCTTCCGGATCCTGCGAGCTGCGGAAGGTGACGCCCTTCTTATGGATGTTGCGGTAGAGATTGCGGTTCACCGGCTTCATGCCAGAGAGGATGTCCTTGAGATCCGGTTCCAGATCAATAATCCAGCTCAGCTCAGGCTGCTGGTTGGAGGGCGCCGGTTCGAGTCCACGACCCCGCAGGAGGCCATCGGCTTGGCCGTCCGGCAGACCGGCCTTGACCGGCTCGATCCGGGCACAGACCGCACCGCAGCGCTTGGCCAGAGCCACCAGTGAGGCCAGGGCCACGTCGAACGACTCCAGCGAATCAGCCACCGGGCCGTACGGCGAATACAATACCGTTCCCGCGGGATTCTTCTCCTCGATGGCCAGGAAGCTCCAACCGGGACCGGACTCCTCGTGCACCGTCCTGCCGAGGGAACGCTGGAACCGGGCCCACGCAGGGGACTGTAGGAAGGAATCCATGATCAGGCCCTCAATGCTGTAGTCACGGCAAAAGCGCGGGCAGTTTCAGTCGCCCCGGATACGGGGTGAATGTTCACGGGTGCCTCCGCCGCGGGTATGTATGCACTGCCTCCGCGATCCAGGTGTAGATCTCCCTTCGGGGAATCGAGCAGCACGGAACCGGCAACCACGATGATCAGCGCCGCGCCGGACTGTGCCACTGGCACGGGCTCGGCGTCGGGAGCAATGACCACCTGCTGGAGCTGGAATTCTTTGAACGGTGGGCAGTACAGCTCCTGGCCCAGAACCGACGACTCGGGCGCGAGCATCGGCACGGCAACAGCCGAAAAATTGATGGTGCTGAGCAGCTCCGGGACGTCAATGAATTTCGGGGTCAGGCCGCCGCGGAGGACGTTGTCCGACGATGCCATGACCTCGATGCCGAGCCCATGCAGGTAGGCGTGGATATTTCCGGCGGGAAGGTACATAGCCTCACCGGGCCGGAGCGAAATCCGGTTCAACAGCAGGGAAATCAGAACACCAGGATCACCCGGATAATGATTATTCAGCTCAGATGCTGTGGTGAGTTCCTTTTCATAGGGCTTCTGAACCAGTCCCGCCTTCAGCGCGGCAATAAGCTGCCCAACGGCGTCGGAAACTTCCTGGCCTCCACTGATCAGCCGTGTAAATGCTGCCCTCAGTGCTTCAGGTTCCGCGTTCGCCTTCAGGTCCTCCATAACGAGACGCAGAACAGCGGGAACTTCCAACGACAGTTGCTCCATAGAACGCTCAACATGCTCCAGTAACGCGAGGGTGGAGGGAACCGGGCGGAACCCGCAGAGGGCCTCGAACTGCGTCACCGCGAGGATCATTTCGGGTTTGTGGTTGTCATCCTTGTAGTTGCGTTCCAGGGCCTTGAGGTCCACGCGGGAGGCTTCCTCCCGGGCGAAACCTTCCCTGGCCTGCTCGAGCGTGGGATGCACCTGCAGGGACAACGGGCTCTCTGCCGCCAGCACCTTCAGGAGGAACGGCAGGCGGGGCCCAAACTCGGCCATGCTTGCTGCCCCGAGGTGATGCTCTGGGTCGGCCGCAATGATGGAGTCCAGCCTGTGCGTCCCGCCGTCGGCTGTCTTCGCGACGGAAGGGGCGCCAGGGTGGGCCCCAAGCCACAGCTCGGCTTCCGGCTGGCCGGACTCCGGCCGTCCCAGAAAACCCGCTATAGCCGTCTTCGAACCCCAAGCGTAAGGGCGGAGGACATTCTCAATTTCGTACAAAATCAGGAATCCCTATCTGTTTCTGCTTCATAAATGGCTGCCTCGTTCCCGGCGCTACTGACACCGGAGGCCGGGAGGGTTTACAACGGTGCGCACTGTCCGTTGGTAGCCACGAGTTCGCGGATCGACTGTTCGTCGCCGAGGCGTTTCAACTCGTTCAGCATCTCGGCTGTGATCGGCTGCCCGTCCGGCGTGGTGGTTACCGGCGTGAAGTCCGACGGCGCCGGTGCAGGCTGTGTCAGGGGCACCCCTGTCACCGGTCCGGCAGCGATGGGTTGCCCGCCGGAGGCGGCGTGCCGGGCCAAAGGATCCACCATGGCGTCGTCCAGGGCACCCGCAGAAGGGGAAGCCTGGCTGCTGAACAGCTGGCGCACCTTGTCGTGGATGATCCCGAAATCCGGAACAGTCGAGAAGGAGGCATCAAAGTCCGGCGGGCCGATGGTCAGGCGCGCTACGTCCTGTCCCTTGGCCTTCACAGCAAGATCCACAAAGCTCCCCAGCTGGGAAGCCGAGATGTTGGAGTCCACCACCTTTGTTCCGGCCTCGGCGATGTCCTGGAATTTGGACAGCAGGGTAGCGGGGTCCAGCTGCTTCAACATGGCCTGCTGCACACACTGTTGACGCTGGATACGCGAATAATCGTCCACAAATTCCCGCGACCGGCCGTACCAGAGCGCGTGGTGACCATCCAGATGCTGTTCCCCTGCAGGAATCCATCCCTCCGGCATGCCATGGATCCCGTTCGCCTCGTCCACCATGGGGCCGCTCATGGGAACCCACCCTCCGGCCTTGATCCTGATGCCGCCCATGGCATCGATGAGCTTGGAGAAGCCCTCCATGTCCACGAGGACGTATGCCTGCACCTTAATGCCGAGGGAGCCTGAGACCGCTTCCAACGTTGCCTGTGCGCCGGGGTCGGTCACGCCGGGATACAGATTCTGGTGTTCATTAGTGACCTCGGTGTTGATGGCGTTGATGAGGCATTCATTGCCGCAGTCATAGCCGTCAGGATAAATCTGGCGCATCGGTGAGTCTTCGCTGAACTGCGCGTTCTGCAGATTCCGGGGGATGGAGATAATGGCTGTTTTGCCGGTCTCTGCATCAACGCTGATCACGGACAGGCTGTCAGGTCGCCGCCCCGTGCGGTCGGCACCGGCGTCGCCGCCCATCATCAGGAAGTTGTACCTGCCCTCTGAGGGCTCGATGGCCGGCCCCGATGCGAAAATATTGCCGATGGCGTTTCGGCCGATGTTCAGCAGGTAGGCCGCGTAGCCCAGGGAACCGCTGCTGAGGACCATGGCGAGCACCAGCGCAACGCCGACAACAGGGCGGACGGGGGGCTCGAGAAGCACCGGACGAATCAGCCTGAGGGTGTTGATGAACAAAATGGCCCACCCCACGGCGAAGGCAACCAGGACCAGGATGAGAATCAGGGACGTGACCTGGTTCGTGACCAAGCCGATCAAGAGTGACCGGTTCGTGGCCACCAGAATCAGCATGAGCACAATAAGCGCCCAGGCAGCCAGGGTGACACGCAGCGCACGCCGGCCAAGTCTGCGGTCGCCGGCGACGATCTGCGCGCTTCCGGGCACAAACAATGTCAGCAGGATCAGAACGAAGGCGCGCTTCGTCCTGACGGGGGAGGCCGCACTGCCCGGATGACGCACCGGGTCCGTCAGGACTCCGCCTTGCTGCTCATCCGTGTGTAGTTGGGTGTTGGACATCTTGTGCTCCCTAACGGCTGCCCCGGCGAATGACGTTTCCGTCGGAGAACACTTCGCCGGCCTTTTGGCGGAGGGCTTCGCCCTTGCGGGTGGCGACGTTATTGAGTTCTTGCGCGAATTCCAGCAGCTCACCTTGGAGGCGGAGGGCAAGTTCGTCAGTTGCGGAGGCAAGCATCCGGACGGCGAGCAGCCCGGCATTTCGGGCGCCTGCGATCGAGACCGTCGCCACGGGTACTCCGGCCGGCATCTGCACTATGGAGAGCAGGGAATCCATGCCGTCCAAAGTTTTCAGTGGTACAGGGACGCCAATTACCGGCAAGGGGGTCACTGAGGCCAGCATCCCGGGCAGGTGTGCCGCGCCGCCTGCCCCTGCAATGATGACGCGCAGGCCTCGTTCATGAGCGGTTTGGCCATAACGAATCATCTCGAGAGGCATGCGGTGGGCCGAGACAACGTCCGCTTCAAACGGTATTCCGAATTCTGCCAACGCATCGGCCGCGGCTTCCATGACGGGCCAGTCCGAGTCGGAGCCCATAACCAGGCCAACAAGGGGCACCGGCTTTGCTGTTCCGGAAGGGGCAGCAGATTCGCTGGTCATGAGTTCTCCTCGGAAGTTGCATTTGCCGACTGGGCAGGCCGCCGGCCGTCGCGAATAGTGGCGGCAACCGTCGTCGCGCGTTTCCGGAGGGAGTCAACATCAGCCGCCGAGGAGCCCACCAGGTTCACATGGCCGATCTTCCTGCCCGGACGCACCGCCTTGCCGTAGCAATGCACCTTGGCTGCCGGTTCAACAGCGAGGGCCAGGTGATACGCCGAATACAGGTCCTGGTTTTCTCCGCCCAGAAAGTTCTTCATGACGGCTACGGCGCCAAGGACGTCGGTGGCGCCAAGAGGCAGATTAAGGACTGCACGGAGGTGCTGTTCAAACTGGCTTGTTACCGAGCCGTCCTGGGTCCAGTGGCCTGTGTTGTGAGGGCGCATGGCCAACTCGTTAATCAGGAAACCTGCGCCCACCCCGGGCGTCTCGAACATTTCCACAGCCATGACGCCGGTAACCCCGAGCTCATTGGCGATCCGAACCGCTGCCTCTTCGGCGGCTGCAGCGACATCCAGGGACATGCCCTGGGCGGGAGCAATGACCTCGTCACACACTCCGTCAACCTGCACGGTGTGCACCACTGGCCATGCCCGGGATTCGCCGTCAGGGGTCCGGGCAACGAGGGCCGAGAGTTCCCTGCTGAAATCGACCTTTGCTTCAGCGAGGAGGGGGTTCATGGCCTCGAACCAATCGCTGGCGGCAGCTGCTTCCTCCGGCGTTGCGACAATACGCACGCCCTTACCGTCGTAGCCGCCCCGGGGCATTTTCAGGACAATTGGCCAGCCGGTTTTGTCACCGAAGGCGGTCAGTTCCCCGACGTCGTGCACAGCGGCCCATGCCGGATTCGGGAGCTCCAGGCGGTCGATAGCAGCACGCATGATCAGCTTGTCCTGGGCATTGACCAGGGCGTCAGGACCGGGTTGAACGTTGACCCCTGCCTGAAGGAGAGCGCGGAGATGCTCGGTGGGGACGTGTTCGTGATCGAAAGTCATAACGTCAAGGCCGCGGGAGAACTCCAGGAGGGCGTCCAGGTCCTTGTAGTCGCCGACCGGAGCGGTGGGTACCGCGGAGACGGCTGAAACGTCGTCCCCTTCAGCCAGAACGCGGAGTTCGAAGCCGAGGGCTGTAGCTGCAGGAGCCATCATGCGCGCTAATTGGCCGCCGCCAACTACGCCGATTACTGGAAAAGTCACATGTGCCAGCCTACAGAACAGGGGACCGGTTACGGACTTCCACCCCGCGAGGAACGTGTTTTGCGCCTCATTCGTTAGCGGCCTGCGCGTAAAAGCAGGATATTCGGAGTTGTCTCCCAGCCTGCCGGGCTAAAATGGATTCCCGGCCCAGTGGCCTAATTCTCATTCAGCCATGGAGGGTCATGTTTTACACACTTGCAGAGCGTATCCGGGGGCTAGCCTCGCTGTTCTGGCGCGAGGTTGCCAAATTTGGTGCTGTGGGTGGCGTGGCATTCGTCATCGACAACGGTCTCACCTACTACCTTATGCACGGGCCGATGATTGACAGCAATGCCAAGGCACGGCTGGTTGGAGCCACAGTCGCCACAATCTTCTCCTGGATCGCGAACCGCCTGTGGACGTTCCGCCACCGTCGGCAGGACAACGTGACACGCGAGTTCGTAATGTTCGCTCTGATCAACGGCATCGGCATTGGAATTTCCACCGGACTGACGGCTGCGGCGCAGTACGGCCTGAACATTACCGATAAGAACCTCCTCTTCCTGGCCGGGGTCTTCGGCATTCTGGTGGCCACCGTGGTGAGGTTTTTCGCGTACCGCTTCCTGGTCTTCAACAAGGAACTGGATGAAGAGCCGGAGTTCTCCCACGACCACGAGCTCATCGAACTGCACCCGCATGCCCATGAAAAGGAAACGGTCACCGTTCCGCGACATGATGCCCCGGAATCAGGAAACCAGAAGGCCGTCAAGGATTCGGACGGGCCAGGAAAAGCCCTCTAGCTCCGTCCGCCCTCCAGCACCGTCCGCTGAGTAGCTCAGTCAGGTGACTGGTTGCTTCAGCTGCCGTGGACGCGCTCGTTGGCCAGGAGTCTGTCCGTAATCTCGACGTCGGAGTGCACCAAAACTACCGACCCGTCCTGTTGCCATGCACCCAGGGACTGGACCAGAACCTGCTCCAGTCCCTCGCTGGCCTTCACCAGGAGCCGGGCGCCGTTTTCATGGCCGGCGGCGAAACCGTCCAGCAGGTCAGCATGGCGGTATGTGGTTCCATCCGCGGATGTAACGGCGGGGTCGGCAGGATCCGGGTCGGTGTGGGCCATAAAAACGTCACCGTGCGAGCGGACCTCCGCGGCGTAGTCAACGACGCCGGGCGGGAGTTCGCCGGGCCAACGCATAGCCAATGCCGGCAGCGGAACTGCCATGACGGCGTCGTATGTGGCTGAACCGACTGGGGCTTCCGGCTCTCCGGTGACCAAGAGGTCCGCTTCACCATCGCCCAGGACCGTGGTCATCCCGAGCTGCCAGGCGGCCAAGGCCAGAATGACAGATTTCCAATGCGGAGGCAGGTCCAGCTTGAGCCGGGAGCCGGGGCCGGCGTCGAGCTCGTCCTGGAGCAGGTTGCTGGTTTTGGCCACCCAGTTATCCAGCACACGGCCGGAGAGCTCGACGCGTTCGGAGTCGGGCCCATACCAGGTAAGCCGTGGGGAGGTGGAATGTCCGGAACGAAGGGCTGTCATCAGTTCAGTCGCCGGGATGCTCATGGCTCCCATCTTGCCATGGCCCCTCACGCCGCTGAACCGGAGCCCTCAAGCCGTTAAACAGGGGGCCGCCGGGCGCACAACCGGAGGGTTGAGAGCTTGTTGTGTGATCTCCGACACGTTCAGTTTAGTAACGTTGCTGGTGTTATTTAACCGTGACCGCAACTTTGCCGGGATTCCGGTAAATGCCTCCAAAACAACTCAGCATGCTGTCAAAATCCTTGCTGCTGCGCGCTCCTGTCGGAAAATTCCCGGGCGTGGCGCGGCACCCAAACGCACCCTGTGTTGATTATTATCCCGGACGCCGCTTGACGCACTGCTACTTACACGCGTGTAATTAGTTATCGAAAGCTCTTGTTCGACTACATGGCACACAACCGAGTGCCACAGTAAGCAGGCAAGGGCGGCAACATCAGGAAGGGACGCCATGGGGCAAGCTGAGCGTATCCAGGAAGATGCCGTCGTCGCCGGTCAGGCAACGGCAAAATACCGTTCAAGGGGGGTACCAAGCGACTGGTACGTAGATCCGGCTGACCCGGATGCTGCGGAACGGTACGACCAAAGCACTAAGGATTCACTGCAGGACCAGGCCACAGCATTTCTGGCCGCACACGAGGCACTTCTGGAGGGGACCCAGGAGCACGACGATCCTCTTGACCCGCCCATGGAGCTGCAGACGCTCCATTCGGGCACCACCGCCCAGCCAGTCTGGATCGGCCTCCCTATGGAGCAAGGCTTCGACGACGAAGGCGAGCTCGGATGGCAGACCGATGCACTGTGTGCGCAAACCGATCCGGAAGCTTTTTTTCCTGAAAAGGGCGGATCAACCCGTGACGCTAAAAAGGTCTGCGGAGCATGCAATGTGCGCTCTCAGTGCCTGGAGTACGCGTTGTCGAACGACGAAAGGTTTGGCATCTGGGGAGGCCTCTCCGAGCGCGAGCGTCGTCGGCTGAGAAAGCGAGCGGTCTGATTCATCAGGACGTACTGGTCACGGCCGTTGTGGTCTCCCACAACGGCGGTGGCTATCTCCCACGGACCCTCGCTGCGCTGGCGCAGCAGACCCGGCCCATTGACGCCTTCATCGGTGTAGACACCGGTTCCCGCGACAACTCGGCAGCGCTTTTGGAAGAAGCTTTCGGTCAGGCGAACGTTATTTCCTTCACGGGCGCAAAAACCGGGATGGGAGGTGCCGTTCGAGCGGGCCTGACGGCCAAATCGCCGTGGGGTCAGGAGAGCCGTCCGTCCACTGAATGGATCTGGCTGATTCACGACGACGCCGCCCCCCACCCTGCCGCCCTCGCCGAACTGTTGTACGCCGTCGAACGTGCGCCCTCAGTGACTGTAGCCGGGTGCAAGCAACTGGACTGGGACGCCGGGCGCCGCCTCATCGACGTCGGGCTTTCTACGAGCCGGTGGGGCGAGCGATTGACGCTGATCGAGGTTGATGAACTCGATCAAGGCCAATATGACGGCAGGACCGACACCTTCGCGGTCAACTCAGCCGGCATGCTGGTCCGCCGCGACGTCTGGGAGGACCTTAAGGGATTCGATCCCGCCCTCCCCGGAACGGGCGATGACGTTGACTTCTGCTGGCGTAACAGGCTTGCCGGCCACCGGGTGGTGGTTGTGCCCTCGGCGAAGGTCTTCCATGTTTCCCACCGCCCGCATGCCATGGGCAATGCTGCGGCGGCAAGAAGGGCCCAGGTCTACCTGCGGCTAAAGCATTCGCAATTGTGGAAGGTTCCCGGGCACGCCATTGGTGCCTTGCTGGGCAGTCTGTTCAAGTTGTTGCTGAGCATTGCGGTGAAGGACCCCGGACACGGGTTCTCCCAACTGCTGGCCACACTGGTTTCACTAAGCCGTTCGGACGCTGTTATTCGGGGTCGGAGGGAAGCCGCCCGTACCAGGCGCATCCGGCGCTCCGTCATCAAGGGCCTCCAGACACCTCGCCGCGAGGTATGGTCGCACAGGCGTTCGCTGATGGAAGCCATTGGCTCCCACGATTCCGAGGACTCAATCTCCAACGATCCTCTGGATGAACAGCCCAGCGGAGACTCAAGCGATGACTTCGCCGCTCTGACCACCACAAAACGAGGCTGGGTGGGAAACGGCGCCCTGGCGGCCGTTATCCTTGCCTCCGTAGCTTCAGTGACGGGGCTGTTAACCCTGCTCCAAGCCGAAGCTGTTTCCGGTGGGGCTCTCCTGCCATTGTCGTCAGGCCTTGCCGAGGTGTGGCACCATGCCTCGAGCTGGTGGATAGGACTGGGTGCCGGCGTACCGGGTCACGGTGACCCCTTTGCATTCCTCCTCTGGGTACTCAGCATCCTGGGTGGCGGCAACGGCAACATAGTTATTACCTTGCTGGTTTTCCTCGCGATGCCGCTCTCGGGCCTCACCGCGTGGTTTGCGTCCGGAGGGTTTACCGCACGCCGAAGGATCCGATTCATCGCGGCGCTGCTCTGGGCCGGAGCCCCGGCCCTGCAGATTTCCCTGAACCAAGGCCGTTTGGGCGCCCTCCTGGCGCACGTAATGCTGCCTTTGCTGGTGCTTGCGCTCTTGCGTGCCACCGGCACTGCAATTGGCCATGGCCGGTTCAGCATTCCTGCAGAGGGGGAGTCGCGCTTCCGTGAGAATCCGCCCACAAAGCCCGGAGTCAACGGAACTCCCTCCTGGACGGCAGCTGCAGCGGCGGGCCTGGCATTGGCAGTCCTGACTGCCGCTGCACCATCCCTGCTGCTTCCATCATTCGCGATCATTGTCCTGCTGGGCCTTATGTTGCGCCGCCGCGGCCGGACCCTTTGGTGGGCTCTGCTGCCCAGCGCTGTCCTCTTTATTCCTTTCGGCCTTTCTGTGCTGGACCGTCCCCGAGCTCTGCTGGCGGACCCGGGACTGCCGCTCGCGTCCAATGCTGCACCTCTATGGCAACAGCTACTGGGACAGCCGCTGGAGTTCGACGTTTTCGGTGGGCTGTCCGGCCTGCCGGTCTTTTCCGGAAGCACCATTCCGTGGGCGCTCCTGGTGGCGGTACTTGTCGGCCTGCCCACATTGTTGGTGGCCGTGGCAGGCCTCTTTATGCCTGGCCGCGGAGCGGCCACTTCCCGGACCCTGTGGTTGGCAGCGCTGATAATGCTTGCCGGAGGCTGGCTGGCCGGACAGGTTGCCACGGGGGAATCGACAGACACCCTTGTGACACCCTTTAGCGGACCGTTTGTCTCGGCCGCCTCCATTGCATTGCTGGGGGCAGCGGTCATCGGAGCGGAGCGGCTGCTGGCAGTCTCGGAAAGAGTCACAGGTTTGCGGAGGCGGCGCGTTGCCGCCCGTTCGCTGGCCGTTCTGACCGCCGTTCTGCTGCTCGCCGGTCCTCTCGCCGGTCTTACCGCATGGACAACGCAAAACGTGGTGCCCCGGGCGGCCGGGCAAGACGATTCCAAGCAGGACGCGCCACTGGGAACTCCAATGCTGATTGCGGCAACCCAACCCCGGATACTGCCTGCGACTGCCATCGACCGGGGTGTCGGACCGGAGCAGACGCGGACGCTCTTGATCAGCACCCAGGAGGATGGCTCATTTGATGCGACTCTGATGCGTGGAGCGGGGACCACCCTTGACGACATCTCCACCATCGCTGCCGCCCGCAACATCATGGGTGGACCCGGCGAGGAAACAGTCAGGGACGACGACGCCGCCACCGCGTCCCTCCGTAAAGCTGTAGCCATCATTGTTGCTGCTCAGGGCGTGGATCCCCGCACTGAGCTGGAGCAGTTGGGGGTGGGCTTCGTGGTTCTGCGTGCAGCCGACACCGCCGCCCAGCTCACGGCCAGCCGAATTGATGCCGTTCCTGGTCTAGTCACTGTGGGCCAGACCGATGTCGGATGGTTGTGGCGGATAAGCCCCCTGAACCAGCCGGTCATCGATGCCGCCGACGTCGCCCACCGGGTCCGCATTGTTGACGGAAAGGGCGCAACCGTTGCGATGGTGCCATCCGGTCTCGAGTCGGTCGACGTTCCGGTACCTGCCGGCGACGAAGGACGGTTGGTGGTCCTTGCGGAGCGCGCCGATGCCGGATGGAGCGCGTGGCTGGACGGACGACACCTGACGTCAACCACTTCCGGCTGGGCACAGGCGTTTACGCTGCCTTCCCAAGGCGGGCAACTAACTATCCGTTATGAAAATCCGTGGGCATTCCCTTCGGGACTGGCCCAGGCCATTGTGATTGGACTGACGATCATTCTTGCCATTCCCGTACCTGCCCGCAGGCTGAATTCCGGCCTGTCACGGGATGAAGGCTCGCTGCGTAAGGAACACCAGAATGCATAAGGATGACGACGACGGCGTGTCCCCCTCTGAATCCGCGGGGGTTCCGGCCGTGCCACCTATGCCGGACACTGCGCCGAACAGCAAGCAGACGCCAGACAGCAAGCAGACGCCAGACAGCAAACCGGCAACCGACAGCAAACCGGAACCGTCCGGAAAAGCACCGGAAAAACCATCTGGAAAAGCTACCGGAAAAGCGCCCGGCAAGCCCGCAAAGAAGGCAGTAAAAGCGGCCAAGGCTATCAAAGGGCCCCGGCTAAAGGGCGCCAGAGGTGCCGTGAAACGTGCCCTGTCCGCCGTTGGTGTCCTGGCCTGTGCAGCGGGCGTGGTGACAGCGGCGTCCATCCTTCCTTCTGCCTCGGGGAGCAGGCACCTCGATGCTCCACTCACTGCGGTACCAGCGGGAAGCAAGGTGGAAATCTGCCCCGGGCCTGCCCGGCTTCTTGAAGGCACTCCGGTAGGAACCGATCCTCAGTTCAGCCCGGAATCAGGCACAGCCAACAGCTTGGTTGACGCTGCCGTGCTGAGCACCAGCGCCGGAAAAGTCCCGGAGAGCCGCTTGGCCGCCCTCGATGGAAAAACGCTGACAGAGGTTTCAAAGGACACTGAGGGAACGCTCGCGCAAACGGGTGCAGCAGCTCTCGCAGCCGGTGTTGTGTCCCAGCGGGATGTGGATGCAGTCAGTGTGCTGAGCGCCGACGCGCTCAACGACCGGCAGGCCACCGCCAGCGCAGTCATGAGCTACACAGCTACGGACGGAGACCTTCGCGGATCGGCGGCTGCGGCGTGCCAGGAGCCAGCCAACGACCTGTGGTTGGTGGGAGCGAACACGTCGGTAGGCAGGACAGCGGTCCTGAACCTGAGCAATGCTTCGAGTACTCCGGCAACAGTCAGCCTGGATCTCTTTGGCAAGGCAGGGCAAATCCAGGCTCCTGGAAGTCGAGGCCTGCTGGTTCCCCCGGGTAGCACCCGCTCCATCGTCCTGGCCGGACTCGCTGCTGAGCAGGAAAGGCTCGCCGTCCATGTCCGCAGCGTCGGCGGACCTGTCACGGCCGTCATCCAGCAAAGCGTCCTGCGTGGATTGACCCCCGGAGGTGTGGACTTCATAGCGCCCGGAGCACCACCGTCAGTGCGCCAGGTGGTGTCCGGAGTGTCCATTGAGGATGCAGCCGACATCAAGTCGCAGACGTCGAAGGCCGGCTATGCAGATGCCGGACCCGCCTTGCAACTGGCCGTTCCCGGGCCTGCGGACGCCGTCGTGGAAATCAAGCTCTTTGGGCGTGACGGCCAAAAAGCCCTTCCCAACGGAGGTGTTGTGACCGCGAAAGCCGGCTCAGTGACGGAGATTTCTCTCGCCGGCGTGCCGGCTGGCCAATACATGGTGTCAGCCACTTCCGATGTCTCCTTTGCCGCTGCGGCACGCGTTACCCGCGGAACCAAATCGGGTGAGGCATCAGACGTCGCATGGTCACCGGCTTCAGCCAGGCTTGGCAGCGAACACGTGGTGCCGGTCCCTCGCGCGGGGGAGCGGACTCTCGTGTTCGGAGCACCAGAGGACCGGGCCAAGATCACGTTCACGCCCATCACTGAGGACGGAAAGATCCGCGAAGCTGGCACTGCCGATATAGCGGGGGGCACGACGGCGAGCATCCAGGTTCCCGAAAAAGTGGACGGGGCGGCGGTGCTGGGTTATGTCATCTCCGCTTCAGGTGACCCTGCCTACGGCGCTGTCCTGCTGGGCAAAGACAAAAGCACCGACGTCTCTGTCGTGGCTTTTGCGCCCGGTGCGGCCGGGCAGGAAGAAGTCCCGGTGACCCTGGGTTACTGATGCTGTAGCCGGCTATTGATGATGCTGCGCTGCGTGCATCGGGGAGCCAGCAGACTCAGTACCGCCGCCGGTAGACGGGGTCAAGAGTCTCGGGTGCAACGCCAAGCATTTCTGCCGTGTGCTCCACCACAACGTCGTGGACAAGATCCTGCAGTTCTTCCCTGCTGCTGCAGGATTGCTCCACAACCCGGCGGTAAAGAGTGATCACGGGACCCTCATCCGCAGTGGCAGGTTCGTAGGAGCCCATGGGAGCGGGCGCAGAATCCGCCACGAGTTGTTCGAGCCCCGGCGGTATTTCATCCACAGCAAAGCGGACGCCGTCGAGCGGTTTTCCCCAGATGTCATGCAGACGCTGCGCTGAATCGAGGACCAGCTCATCAAAGCGCTCGGACCGGGTGCGGTAACCGGGCAGTGTGGGCAGCATCAGTTCGCCGCGGAGGCCCCGACCGTGCCGGTTCCTGCGCCGCTGCCTGAAGCCCTTAATGGCGAGAGCTTGGCCCTTTGGATCGGTAGCGGTGGAGTCCTGAAGGCTCGCTTCCCGAGGGTCGGCGGCCTGGTCAGCCAACCGGACCGTAAAAGCCGGATCATGGTTCGATGACTGCATACACTGACTGTAAACCCGCGGAATGAAATTCGCGACAAAAAGCTCGTAGCCACGGCAGTCAGATTCATCAGGCGGGGCCGCTGGTCCGGCACGGCGGGAGGCACGGCGTCGCAATACATCAAGCCGGGCTGTAAGGGGAGTAGTCTGTGATGTCGTGGGTGCAATTCGTCAATGTTCAAGATCAGCCTGCCGCCAGTCCGCGGTAGCCACTCTGACGTACGTCTATGCAGACTCGACCGCTGTCCTGGGGCCTTTGGCCACCTACGCTGAGCCGCATTGTTACGACCTTTGCGAGCAACACGCCGGATCTTTGACTGTGCCCCGAGGCTGGGAAGTACTGAGACTGGCTATGCCTACGCATCCACCGCAGCCCGGCCCGGACGACCTCTTGGCATTGGCACACGCCGTTCGTGAGGCAGCCTCCCGTCCTTCGGACAAGGAACCATCGACTGGCCACCGTGCATCCCCAGGCGTGCTGGAAGCTCCCACTCCCACCGAGGGCACCCGCCGGGGACATCTGCGAATCCTCCGCGAACCCTCCTGAGGGCAACTGGCGGTAGGCTTGAAGCTGCAAATCCGTCAGCTAACGGCGCCCCGCTGCGGCGCCCGCCAGGAGCATCCACCATGCCAAAGATCAGTGCTGAACTGCTGTCTATCCTGCGTTGCCCCGTCACGGGATCTTCACTTGTACAGGACGGCGAGGAACTCGTGTCAACGATGCCAGGGGAAACCGGGGAGATGCTCCGCTATCCCATCGAGGATGGCATCCCGCTGCTCTTGCCGCCCGAACTTCTGCCAGCCGCGACCGCCGCACCATCGGACCAGCACGACGCCGTCCTTCCACCGGCGACCCATCTGCCAGTCGAGCACTAACAGAACGCCTTCCTGGCCCTGTCCCGCAAGCTATTCATTCCAGTACATCTCTCCGGCTTTACCAAAGGATTCACATGACTCTCGACTACAAGGTTGCTGATATCTCCCTCGCGGAGGCTGGGCGGCATCAAATTCGCCTGGCAGAACATGAAATGCCCGGGCTCATGTCCCTGCGTGCAGAATTCGGTCCCACGCAGCCCCTCAAGGGCGCCAGGATCGCCGGTTCGTTGCACATGACGGTCCAGACCGCCGTACTGATTGAAACGTTGACGGCGCTGGGCGCCGAGGTCCGCTGGGCCTCCTGCAACATCTTCTCCACACAGGACGAGGCCGCCGCGGCGGTTGTCGTGGGCAAGGGGACCGAAGAAGATCCCCAAGGTGTCCCCGTATTCGCCTGGAAGGGTGAAACCCTCGAGGAGTACTGGTGGACCGCTGAACAGATTCTCACGTGGCCAGGTGCGGAAACTGATCCGGAGCTGGGACCCAACATGATTCTCGACGACGGCGGTGACGCTACGCTGCTGCTTCACCGCGGTGTGGAGTTTGAGGCAGCCGGAGCAGTTCCGTCGGCTGCTGCGGACGATCCTGAGGAATACGCGATTGTCCTGGACCTGCTCAAGAGGACCCTTGCTGAGGACCCGCAGAAGTGGACCAGGATGGCAGCCCGGATTCATGGCGTGAGCGAAGAGACCACCACCGGCGTCCACCGCCTTTACCAGCTGGCGGAGCAGGGAAAGCTACTTTTCCCGGCCATCAACGTCAACGATTCGGTTACCAAGAGCAAGTTCGATAATAAGTACGGAATCCGGCACTCCCTTCCTGACGGACTCAACCGGGCCACCGATGTCCTCATCGGCGGCAAGGTCGCCGTCGTCTGCGGTTATGGCGACGTCGGGAAGGGTGCCGCGGAAGCCCTGCGCGGCCAAGGTGCCCGTGTCATTGTCACCGAGATCGATCCCATCTGCGCCCTTCAGGCTGCAATGGACGGCTACCAGGTGGCCAAGCTTGAATCTGTGTTGGGGCAGGGTGACATCTTCATCACCACAACGGGCAACAAGGACGTCATCATGGCCGATCACATGGTCGCCATGAAGAACAAGGCCATTGTGGGCAACATCGGTCACTTCGACAATGAAATCGACATGGCCGGACTGGCCCGGATCCCCGGAATCCGCAAAGTGGAAATCAAGCCCCAGGTCCATGAGTGGGTCTTCGCTGACGATGCTTCGGAAGAACAGAAAGCCCGTTCCATCATTGTGTTGTCCGAAGGCAGGCTCCTGAACCTGGGCAATGCCACCGGCCATCCGTCCTTCGTCATGAGCAACTCCTTCGCGAACCAGACGATCGCCCAGATCGAGCTGTTCACGAAGAAGGACCAGCCCGACGGGCAGAAGGAATACGAGAACCGGGTTTACGTCCTTCCCAAGATCCTCGACGAGAAGGTGGCCCGGCTTCACCTTGACGCCTTGGGCGTTGAATTGACGGAGCTCTCGAAGGACCAGGCTGAGTACCTGGACATCGACGCCGCAGGTCCGTACAAGCCTGAGCACTACCGCTACTGAGTTCAGCTCCGCAATGGCCCCCGACCGATCCGGGGCCATTGCCGGTTAAGGCCACACTTGGGGCCGGCGTCACGTTTTGGTCTTGAGCGGTTTGCGTGTGGGATAAAATCGGAACGTCAGCAGTGCACGCTGAACAGATTAACGGGGGCTGACTATCGGCTGTCGGGGGACACGGAGAATTTGGCATGACTGAGATCAGCAACCGGAAAACCGGGAAAATCATTGCCGTTGTGGCGATGTGCGCGGCTGTTGCCGCTGGTGGAATAGGGGTGGCGACGGCTCCCAGCTGGGCCGGACAGGCTATTGCCTCCGAATCCGCCAGTCCGGTCCGCAACACTCCCGGCCTTGCCGCTCCTGTGGTGAAGGCTGTTGAACTGGGTGTCACCCCAACTGACGGCGCGAAAGGGGTCAACCCTGCTGCGGCCCCCTCCGTAAAGGCAATCAACGGGCAGGTCAAGGATGTAGTCCTGGTTCCGGCTGACGGCGGCACGCCCCTTAAGGGTTCTCTGAGCGCCGACGGCACCACCTGGACAACCGTGGACCCGCTGACCTTCAACACCGCCTATAACTACAGTTTCACGATTGTTGATGAGGCCGGTCGCGAGACCAAAAAGACCCAGACATTCACCACCGTAGCCAAGGCCAACGAAGCCGATGCGGCTGTGTATCCGGAGAACGGCGCCACAGTGGGCTCCGGTCAGCCCATCGAAATCGTGTTCAGTGAACCTGTCATTAACAAAGAAGCCGTGGAAAAGGCCGTCACCGTCAAAGCCTCATCCGGACAGACCGTGGCCTGGCACTGGTACTCGGACCAGCGCGTGCGCATCCGTCCCGAAACCTTCTGGGCCTCAAACAGCACGGTCACCGTGGACATGAAGTTGTTCGGTGTCGATTTCGGGAACGGAATGATCGGCAACTTTGACTCCACGGTTGCCTTCAGCACAGGGCCCCAGCGTCTCGCCGTCGTGGACGACATCACCAAAACCATGAAGGTCTATTTTGACGGCCAACTGGTCAAAACGGCTCCCGTGACCTTGGGCGACCCGGAGTGGCTCTCGCCCACCGGATACGCCGTCATCATGGAGCAGGAGCGCCACTCGAAGTTCAACGCCGGGAGCATCGGGCTCAAGCCCGGGGACAAAGGCTACTATCCGCCGCTCACGGTGGAGTACGCCAACCGGCTGACATCCTCGGGCGTCTATGTCCACCAGGCGCTTGAGTCGGCCTGGGGAGCTGTCGGCAAGTACAACGTGTCCCACGGCTGTGTGGGTCTCCTGCCGGAGGACGCGGCCTGGTTCTTCAACAACATGAAGACAGGCGATGTTGTCCAGACGCTCAACACCGGAGCGCCGGCAGTGGAGCCGCTTGAAGGCTACGGCGACTGGAACATTCCCTGGGCCGAGTACGCGAAGCGCTGACCGCTGCTATCTGACCGACCTCAATCTGAGCGACCTCGGGGAACCGCCGCCAGTTAGGGCGTCTGTAAACCTACCGCGGCCAGCTGCCGTTCCGGGCTATTTGCTGTCGCGAGCGTAGGGGAGGCGGTGCAGCCGTTCTCCGATCCTGTTGCTGCGTTCCCTTGCCTTGACCAGGCGGTTCATCTCGCGTTCCCGGCGCTCGGCAAGGACTGCCGCCAGGTAGTCCTCTGGATAGGTTCCCGGGGGAGGTGCCGGTGCCACATGCTCCGCAATTTCCGTTGCGAGGGACGCCGCCATGCCAATGCGTGAGGCGGGCGCCATTCTTCCTGCCTGGCGCATGAACTGGACGGCACGGCGTGCTGAGCCATCTGGAATGCGGCCGATATCAGCCAAAGCCACCCATGACCTCAAGTGAGGTGGAACAAACAAAGGCAGGGCAGGCTCGGCGGGTACTCTCCGACGCAAGGAGTAGGTACCGGCAAGGATGTCACCGAGGCGTTTGGATTTGTCGTTGAAAAGCGCGACGGCGATGGCCAGGCCGCCAAAAGTCAGGTAGATCTCAATGAAGCCGGTCAGTCCCCGGATAACAGCATGCCGGAAACGGATGGCTCCGCCGTCGTCGCGCACAATCCGGAGTCCAGCCGCCAACTTACCCAGCGACAGCCCGCGCGTCACCGTTTCAATAGCTACGGGGACCATCACAAAGCAGAACACAACAGTGACCAGAACGCCGGCTCTCATTGCGGCTTCGTCGATTTCGTCCCAGACGGATGACATCAGGATGAGGATGAGGATGAACAGCACAATGTTGACCAGGACGTCGAGCAGCAAACCCAACGCGCGTGCGGCGAAGGAGGCCGGACGCAACTCCAGGACGACTGCCTCGCCCGTGATGATTGAACTCAAAGCAGGGCCCCATCCCTATTAGCAAATCCTGACTCAGCAAGGATCCTGATGTTGACAGTCTATTGCGCAGGCTAGGGTGGTCCCGTGGACATTGATGCGTTTTCTGCGGTCAACAGTGACAAATGGTCAAGGCTTCATGACCTTGCGTACAAACGCAGCTTGACCGGGCAGGAAGCCGACGAGCTTTTACGCCTCTATCAGGTGACGTCGTCCCATCTTTCCCTGCTCCGCTCGGTTGCCCCGGAAAGCGGGCTGTCCGCCACGCTCTCCGCAACCCTCGCCCAGTCACGCACCAGATTTACCGGTGCACGCTCGAATTTTATGGACGATGTTGCGAAGTTCTTCGTGATTGCCCTTCCTGCAGCCTTCTACCGACTCCGCTGGCTGACACTGTGGTGTGGAATCGCATTCTGCCTGGTCGCCGCTGCATACGCCTGGTGGATCGGCTCTTCCCCTGAGGCCCTGCGGGCTGCTTTTGGCAGTGACGAGAGGGTGAGGCAGTACGTGGAGGAGGACTTCATTAACTACTACTCCGAGAATCCTGCTGCCTCGTTTGCCGGTGCGGTATGGACCAACAACGCCTGGATCTGTGCGCAGGCCGTGGCACTTGGAATTACGGGCTTCTGGGTGCCGATGATTCTCTTCATGAATGCCCAGGGCATCGGTGTCGCTGCCGGCGTCTTTGCCTCCGTTGGCAAGTCGGACGTGTTCTTCAGCTACATCCTTCCACACGGGATGATGGAACTGACGGCGGTCTTCATAGCTGCCGCAGCCGGTCTTAAAATCTTCTGGGCATGGATCGTCCCAGGTCCCCGCACGCGAAGCCAGGCGGTGGCGCAGGAAGGCCGTTCACTGATCACGGTGGCCCTGGGTCTTGTCCTGGTCCTGTTTATTTCGGGAATCGTGGAGGGTTTTGTGACGCCCAGTTTCCTCCCGGTATGGGCAAAGCTGGCAATCGGTGCTGCTGTTCTGGCCGCCTACTGGGTTTACGCCCTTGTTCTTGGCAAGAGGGCTTACATGTCCGGCGCACGCGGGGATCTCAACGATCAGGACGCCGGCTACTCGGGGATCACCGCATGATCCTCCCGGGAACTGTGGCCTCCAACCAGGCGGCATCGTTCGCCGGAACGTAATCGTTGCCGGAGCGTAATGGTTCCTGCAGGGGTGGCACCTCGCCCGGTGGAAGCCCCTGACGGTAGGCTCGTCTGGAGAGAAATAGCGTTGCCGATTCCCCCGACTGGCAACGCGGAGCCCTACGGAAGCGATGCAGCAGTGACTGAAAAGACACCCACCCCTCCTAACCGCCAGGATCACCATCTTGATCCCTCCGCGGATTCCGACGCGCCCGCGTTCGACTGGATGAAGCCGGCACCGGCAACGTCAACTCAGGCATCCCCAGCCCAGTCCACCCCAGCCCAGACGAAGTCAGCAAAAACAGATCAGGGAACGGCTGGCGGCAGCGGAGCCAATGCCGGAGCAAAGACCGGCGATGCGGTAACGGGAGGATTGCCCCAGGCGGGCAGCAGGGCCGATCGGAAGGCGGCCGAGTCTGCGGCGGAGCCCCTGGCATCCAGCGGTGCGGCATCTGCCAGCGGTGCGGCTGCTGCCAGCGGCGAGGCACCTGCTGGCGGTATGACGTCAGGCAAGGGGGCCTCGCCGGCCAAGGCAGGCTCGCATTTCCGCGAACCTCTCCCTACCTCAGCTCTGCAGGTCCGTCCCCCCGAGGACGAAGTGCAGCGCCGGAACGCGGAGCGGGAACTGGCTGCGAAATCCAAGCCCGTGTTGCCTCGGGTTATGCAGGTGGCACTTGCCGTTTTCTACCCCGTCATTCTGCTGGTGCTGGCAGTCCGCGCCGTCACCAGCCCCTTGTTCCTCTGGGTGGAGTACAACCGGCCGGGGTTCCCGGGCGACGGATACGGCTTCAGCACTGATGACCGGATGACGTACGGTTCCTATACCGTGGACTACCTCGGGAACTGGGCCGGTACCCGGTATCTTGGTGAGCTGGTGAACCGCAGTGGCGACCAGCTGTTCAAGGACGGCGAGGTCAGTCACATGGCTGACGTCAAACTCGTGATCCTGTCAGCCTTCGGTGCCGGGATTCTGCTGGCGCTGCTGAGCATCATCGCCATCATTTACCTTCGCCGCCGCAGCACCGGGGGAGTTCGCCGAGGATTGTTTGCAGGCTCGATCGTCACCCTGATGATCATCATCGGTCTCGGCGTGCTGGCGTTTCTGGGGTGGGAGCAGTTCTTCACTGAGTTCCACCGGATATTCTTTGCCAGCGGGTCCTGGACCTTCGCCTTGGAAGACACGCTCATCCGGTTGTTCCCCGGGCAGTTCTGGATAGACGCCGGGATCGTTATTGCGGCCCTCGTGCTGCTTACGGCCATCATTACCATGATCCTGACCTGGCCAACCGCCAAACGCCGCGGACTGCTTTCGGAGGACAAACCCGCTACTTCGGGAGCAGATGGCACGGCTGGCGTCGCGGAAGTCAAAGCCTGACGAACTGGACCCCGTGGTGGTCTCCTAGATCCAGGACGGCATCCACATCCGGAACCGCCATTGCTCATAGGAGATGACCTCGGCGGTCCACACCGGATAGAAGAACGCGGATAACAGCATTACGCACACGAGGAACAAGGCCACAAAATAGAGGCCGGACCGCCGCCGCAGCACGCTGTCACTGCGCTTGCCGAGCACCAGGCCCAGACAATACACCAGGGCCAATATCAGGAACGGCTCGAAGGACACGGCATAGAAAAAGAATGTGGTGCGTTCCGGATAGAGGAACCAGGGAAGATAGCCGGCAGCAATGCCGGCAAGGATGCCTCCTGCCCTCCAATCCCGCCTCCCCATCCACCAGAAGAGCAGGATTACGACGGCGATCGCTGCACTCCACCAGATCAGTGGATTGCCCACGGAAAGTATGGCTGAAGTGCAGTTCGCCCCAACACAGCCGGGAGTTCCGGCTTTGGGTGACTCGTAGAAGAAGGAAGTGGGCCGTCCCATGACCAGCCACGTCCAGGGACTGGCCTCGTAAGGGTGCTCCGAGCTCAGTCCCTGGTGGAATTTGTAGGCTTCGAGGTGATAGTGGGCCAGTGACCGTGCCCAATCGGGCAACCAGCCCCACTCGCTTGAAGGGTGGGTATCCGCCCAGCGGCGATAATAGGCGTCTTTGGAGAGCAACCACCCCGTCCACGTCCCCAGGTAGACCACTGCGGCCACGGGGATCATCGCAAGGAAAGCAGGGATGCCGTCCTTAATAATGCCCCCGCTGATCCAGCCACGGATTCCCGCGATACGCCGGGCATTGAGGTCCCAGAATACCGTCAGCAGGCCAAACGCCGCGACGAAGAAGAGGCCGGACCATTTGGTTCCCACAGCCAGGCCCAAGCACATTCCGGCGGCCAGCCGCCACCAGCGGATGCCCAACCAGGGGCCGGACAACAACTCCAGTCCGGATGGCCTGCCATCGTTGGAGGCTGCCGCCTGCCGCCCCAGCCTGACCGCGAGCCGCCGTCGGCCGTCGTCGCGGTCCATCAGCAGGGCGCCAAAAGCGGCAAGGATCCAGAACATCAGGAAAATATCCAGCAGAGAGGTCCTGGACATCACGATGTGATGACCGTCCACCGCGAGCAGGGTCCCTGCCATGGCACCCAGTGTCAGGGAACGGAACAGCTTTTGCGCAATGAGAGCGATCAGGAAGACGGAGATGGTTCCGGTGAGGGCGGCCCCGAACCGCCAGCCAAAGGCGTTGTCCGGGCCGAAAAGCCACATGCCTGCTGCAATCATCCATTTACCCACCGGCGGATGGACTACATATTCAGGGGTGCCCAGCAGCACTCCTGGATTTCCGGCATTGAAGGAATCGTTGGCTTTGTCCGGCCAGCTCCGTTCATAGCCACTGATCAGGTACGAGTAACCATCTTTTACGTAGTAGGTCTCATCGAAGACCAGGCTCCGGGGAGAATCAAGGCGGACAAACCTCAGGATCCCGGCGATAGCAGCGGTCAGAGTGGGGATTAACCAGTACCAGAGCCGGAGCGACGGCGGGTAGTCCCGCCAGCTTTGAATGTCTCCGATCAGCCGTTGCCTCAAGGCGCCGGGAGTGAACGCCTCGGAGGGCCGGGCGATCCAACGGTGGCCTTCCAGGTTGCGGCCGCCACCAGGGGGAGTCGTGGCTGTTGGAGCCGAGGGTTCGGCTTCGACGGGCTGCTGCAGGGAGGTCTGGGTCACCTGCCCCATGCTACCTTTTGCCGCTGTACTCCTTGGCGGCAGTAGTCTGGTTGATGTGGATCCTCAACTCAGCACTTCTCCCCTCAGCCCTGCGCCAGCGGATGCTCCTGACGCTGCCAACCAGACGGGGAGCGGAGCCGTCGGCGTGGGCCGGATCGTATTGGCCGCCACACCCATCGGGAACGTGGGCGACGCATCCTCGAGGTTGATAGAGCTGCTGAGCACGGCGGACATCGTCGCGGCTGAGGACACAAGGCGCCTTCACCGTCTTGTCCAGAATCTGAACATCACAGTCGCCGGGCGGATCATCAGCTACCACGAGCACAACGAAGCCACCAAGACTGCGGAGCTTATCGAGCATGTGAAGGCGGGCAAAACCCTGGTTATGGTGACGGATGCGGGCATGCCGTCCGTGTCAGATCCCGGCTTCCGCCTCGTGGAGGGCGCTGTGGCTGCAGGGCTCACCGTGACGGCAGTTCCTGGCCCGTCCGCAGTGTTGACTGCGCTGGCCCTGTCAGGATTGCCTACGGACAGATTCTGCTTTGAAGGCTTTCTACCCCGTAAGTCAGGGGAGAGGGCCTCCCGGCTCGCTGAGCTCGACCACGAACGCCGGACCATGGTCTTCTTTGAGGCGCCGCACAGGCTTGAGCCAATGCTCCGTGCCCTGCATGAGCGGTTCGGTGCTGACCGGCAGGCAGCCGTCTGCCGTGAACTCACCAAGACGTATGAGGAAGTGATTCGCGGTCCTCTGCGAGAGTTGCTCGAATGGGCGGAGACCCAGGAAGTCCGAGGCGAAATAGCCGTGGTAGTGGGCGGCGCGCCGGAAAAAGCGCCCGGGCAGCCTGAGGATCATGTCGCCGCAGTCAACGAACTGATGTCCCAGGGGATCCGCCTCAAGGAAGCCGTTGCTGCCGTTGCGGAGGACGTCAGGGTCAGCAAACGTGAGCTTTATTCGGCAGTGTTGGCTGCACGCTGACTGCTGTGCACCTGCACAGCGTCCAGTGCTCTGAGTAGTGCGCAATTTCGTAGACACCCCTGAGAGCCGGGCAGTACCGTGGCAGTAATCCAGCTTCTGGCTGAACCCACCCGTACCAACTGCTGACGAGGGAGTCATCGTGACTGTCACTGCACACCACACTGTAACCGCGGAGCGTGAGCGCGAGCTGCTGTCCTCTGTTCCCACCGGCCTTCTGATCAATGGCGAGTGGTGTCCCGCTGCTTCCGGGAAGACGTTCGACGTCGAGGATCCGTCCACTGGGAATACGCTCCTCAGCATCGCCGACGCCGGTCCGGAGGATGGCGCCGCTGCCCTTGATGCCGCCGCCGCTGCCCAGGAATCCTGGGCCAAAGTTCCTGCCCGTGAGCGCGGGGAAATCCTGCGCCGCGCATTCGAGCTTGTGACGGAGCGTGCCGACGACTTTGCCCTGCTGATGACCCTGGAAATGGGAAAGCCCTTGGCTGAAGCCCGCGGCGAAGTTACATACGGGGCAGAATTCCTGCGCTGGTTCTCTGAGGAAGCGGTCCGGGCCTTCGGACGCTACTCTGTCTCCCCGGACGGGAAGTCCAGGCTCCTGGTCCAGAAGAAGCCAGTAGGGCCATGCCTGCTGATCACGCCGTGGAATTTCCCGCTTGCCATGGCTACCCGAAAGGTGGCCCCGGCCGTCGCTGCCGGCTGCACCATGGTGCTCAAATCGGCCAACCTCACTCCGCTGACCTCGCAGCTCTTCGCAGCCACCATGATGGAGGCCGGGCTTCCGGCCGGCGTCCTGAACGTCATCCCTACCTCGACGGCGGGAGCCACCACCGGTCCGCTGATTAAAGACTCCCGCTTGCGGAAGCTCTCCTTCACCGGCTCCACTGAGGTTGGCCGCCGTCTGCTCTCGGACGCGTCCGAAACCGTCCTCAGGACGTCCATGGAGCTAGGCGGAAATGCACCCTTTGTGGTGTTCGGGGATGCCGACGTCGACGCAGCGGTTGCGGGCGCCATGCTCGCCAAACTTCGGAACATGGGCGAGGCCTGCACCGCGGCCAACCGCTTCATCGTGCACGAGTCCGTGGCTGATGAATTCGCGGAAAAGTTCGCGGTAAAAATGGCGGAGATGACCACGGCCCGTGGAACCGAAGAGAATTCCAAGGTGGGTCCGCTTATTGACGCGAAGAGCAGGGACAAGGTACACGAACTTGTATCGGACGCTGTTGCTGCCGGAGCCGTTACCGTACTGGGTGGCGCCCCGGTGGAGGGGCCCGGCTATTTCTACCAGCCCACCATCCTCAAGGGCGTTACCGAGGGCACACGGATCCTGTCAGAAGAAATCTTCGGACCGGTGGCCCCGATCATCACTTTCGACACTGAAGATGAAGCCGTCCGTCTTGCCAATAACACCGAATACGGGCTGGTGGCTTACGTTTACACGCGGGATCTCAATCGGGGGATCCGGATGGGGGAACGCCTGGAAACCGGAATGCTCGGCCTTAACGCCGGCGTCGTCTCCAATGCCGCAGCTCCCTTTGGCGGCGTGAAGCAGTCCGGCCTCGGGCGTGAAGGGGGCCTCGAAGGCATCGAGGAATATCTTTACACCCAGTACATCGGCATTGCCGACCCTTACGCCGGATAGCTCTTCCGGTCAGGCTTGGCTTAGCTCTGGTTTCGAGTCGACCCGGCTCCAAGAACCCTGGCGTTCCGTCAGCCTTCCTTTGCTAGCCTTCCCGGACACGGCGCAGGCCGTCGCGCGTCCTCACCCATGTTCGTGCGGCGGTCCGCCGCCCGGTGGCAACGCGCCTGGCCGTTGCGCGGAACGGCGTGCCAATAGTGGACTGCCAGCGGTTCATCACAGCAGGCGGGAGCCACGCAGCCCGGAACCGTACCAGGCGCCGGGCGTTAGCCCTTAGGGCAGCGATGACCAGCTCAATCCGGGCGGCGGCGATCGCGGCAGGAGTGCCCCCTGGTCCCGATTCCTCGAGGACAGCTTGGGACCGGAGGGGCCGGCCATATTCGCGGCGCTCAAAGTCCTGTACCAGCGAGTTAACGGCCCGGTGGGCTGCACCGTCCCTTCCGTGTTCCTCGCCGAGCGCTCCTGACCGGCGGAGGCGGGCGGAGAAATGCCGGGGTGTCTCGCTGGGTCGTGGGGGTATTCCGTAATCAACGGCCAGGTCGCGGAGTTCGGCCCAGGACTGCAGGGCGGTATCGTCGCCGCCAACGGATCCAGGTTTCAGCCGGCGGGAACGCAGCCCCGTGCGAATCAACCGCGGCGAAGCCAGCAGCAAGCCGATCAGCAAGATGCCCAGAGCGCCATAGAGGACCGGCAGCACTTGGAACCCAGCCGGTCCACCAACCTCACCGCCGGGAAGCGGTACGGGTGCTGTGCTGGGGAGGGGTGCGGCGCTGGCGGGGCCTGACGGAATGAGATCATCGTTGTTCTGGTTGGTACTGGCCCCGCCGGAGGCACTTGTCTCCGAGGCGTAGTCCGGAACAACGCCTCGCGAGGGGGTTGGCTCGAACGGAACCCAGCCCAGACCTTCGAAGTACAGTTCCGGCCATGCGTGCGCATCCCGGGCGTCAACCTCATATTCTGGCAACGCGCCCTGCCCCGCCACCGACACCGTCTGACCAGTTGGCCTGCCCGGCGCATAACCCACTGCAATGCGGCTGGGGATGCCCTCAAGCCGGGCCATAACAGCCATCGCAGATGCATAGTGGATGCAGTAGCCGCTCTTTTTGGCGAGGAAATCGGCCAGGACGGATAGTCCGTTCCCGTCATAGCCTCCCTGGACGGGAGATTCCAGCGAGTACGTGAATTCCGAGGAACGAAGATATCGCTGGATCGCCAGGGCCTTGGAGTAGGATGTGTTGCTTTCCCGGGTAATTGTGTCCGCCGTTGTCTTAACAATCTCGGGCACCCCCGCCGGTGCGCGGATGAAATCGTCTGAGATGCCGCGCACAGGAGCGGACGACCTGGCCAGCAGGTCTGCCGTCAGGGTAGGCATGGACGAGACCACCACGTATTGCTGTCCTCGGGAATTGCTGTCCACGCCCTTGATGCTCAATGTGGAAGGATCCCAGCTCCACGTGCCATCGAGGCCGTTCACACCGGCGGGCGCATACGGTACCGGAAGGTACGGGCTGGTGAATTGCCCCGCGTTGATGGCCGTAATGCTGCGCACGGTGTCGGTGGCGTTGATCTCGTACCCGGGATCCAACCTTGCCACGCCTCCCCGACGCGTGTCGTTACGGTCATCTGGCGCCCAGGACTCGCCGTCGAACCGGTCAACCGTTACTGATCTGAGGTAGAGGGGTGAGGTGGCCGTGGAAGCATACGTAATCCGCCCCTCCCCAGTGGGGCTGCGGAGGCTGTTGCCCAGGCTGATCATTGGATTGAGGCCGCTTGATGAACCCCACGGGTTCAGGCGCGAGCCTTGGGGAAAGGTGCCCCTGTCGAAACCTGGAATCATTGGCTGAAGCAGGAGGGTGGCAAGAAGCGCCACTCCGCCTGTCATGGCCGCCCGCTTCAACTGCCCCGGATTCCTGCCCGCTCCAACCTGCAAGCGGTTAGCAGAGAACCACTGGCTGCAGCCCACGATCATCAGGTAGCCGACGGCGGTGATTATGAACGCCGGGAGCCCTATGCTTTGGGGCTTGATCATGGCCGGAACCACCAGGACCGCAATGAGTCCAAGGCCGCTCGTGGCCGGCATCCCGAGGGGGACGGCAAGCGCGTCCACCAGGATCACCACCAGCCCCAGGACGGCGCACGTCACCAGGACGATCCCGACATTGGGGGCGACAGGGGCACTTTCTGCGAGGACTGTTTCTGTGGCCCTGCGTACGTACTGCCCCAGCATCTCGATCGTCTCGCCGGATGGAATCATTCCAGCGATGCTGTTTCTTCGGAAAAAGGTGAAGGTCAGGATAAGGACAAGGGAGACCAAGCCGCCTGCAGCGACCACTAACGGCTGGGCCCGGACCTTCCGCAGCAACGCCATCGCAATTACCACCACAATGACAGTGGTTACGACCGGCATGTACCATGCCCAGCCGCGGAGGACCCCATTGAGCGACGCAGCGGCACCACACACGGCCACCGCCACAGCCGCCGCCATGGCCCACGGGTAGGGGCCAACACGGCGAGAAGCACCTTGGCCGGGGTCGGTTGGTTCCAGGACAAGGGCGGGTGCTGACGCCTCTGCCCGTTGGGGCGTCATGGTCATCGGTCTACTCCTGCTCCTCGTCGTACGTCCGCGGCCGCCGTGGATACTGCGGCATCGCCCTCATCGAATGAGACCCAGGCTGCAGGAAGGGACGTGGTTGCCTTGACCGCGATAGCCCGCCAGCCGCCACGCCGGAGGGCTTCCAATGCGCCATGGGCTGCTTCGGGATGCTCGGTGATGACGATCGCGAAGGCGTTGGCACCGAAGGCGGCTGCCTGTGACAAGGACCGGGCTTCCTGCAGCGTGACCTTTCCCAGAATCGCGAGGAGGGGTCCCCTGAGACGATGGGCGGAAAGCTTGTCGATCAGGCGGTCGTCAAAGGGCCGGGGACCGCTTTCAGCCGGGAGTGGATCACGGGTGTCCCGAATTTCCCGCTTGTCTCCATCTGCCTCACTGTCCCTGCGGTCACCATCCCTCCGGTCACTTTCCTTTCGGGCGGAATCCCGGCGGACGTGATGGGAACCTGACAACTGGATTGCCGCAAGGCTTTCGGCCACGGACTGCAGTCCTGCCGTTCCGCTGAAGTCCTCAGACTCCGGTTCGGGCGCCGAGGGCGAGTGCAGGAAGGCAGGATCCCCTTGCGCATCAAGGAATCGAAGTACGTAGTTGCGTTCCGCCAGGTGGGCGCTGATGGACATGGCTGCTGTGACGGCCCATTCAAACGCGTCGCTGGTGACGAGTTCCTGGCCGGAATCCCCGTGCGTTCCGCTGAAAACGGAGTTAAGACCGTTGTGGAAAGCGGTGTACCTCTGATCGAGGATGATGGTGGCTTCCGGCGTCGTGACAGATTCCTCTTGGCGCACCATAAGCTCGCCGTGACGTGCGGTTGCTGCCCAATGCACCCTCCGCATGGGATCGCCGTGGCGGTATTCCCGTGTCATGACGTCGTCATCGCTGGGATTGGCCCGGATCCGCGTGGCGGTCACGCCGTCGTTGCCGCGGGCACCCGCGAGCCCGGTCATGGGCAGTTCGACGGCGGCCGGTGTCACGGTGAGCGTGTCGCCGTCGTCTATGGCATGGCGATGGAGCGAAAGTCCAAAAGGATCACTGAATTCGGCTGTGACCGGGCCAATGGTGAACTGACCGCGCTTCCCCGACCTGAGGTGGTACTCGTAGCGGCTGGTTCCGCCGACTGCAGAGCGTGCAGGGAACCGGAATGCCGGGGACTCTCCGAACCGCGGCGGAAGCTTCTCCTCCATGATCACAACACCGGCCCCCGCACCGGCCCTGGCAACCGCAAGCCTGACGGTTGTGGTTGCGGAGGTTTCGACGGTGGACGGATTGAATTCCCGGTAGACCTTGAACCTCGGCTTCAGGATCCTGACGCCGAGGAGCGCCACAAGCGGCAACAGGATGAGCAGCACGGCCAGGGTGAGGAGATCGCGCCGCCCCATGACCTGGGCGAGCAGGAGCGCCAGAACGCCGGCTGCCAGGAGGCCCCAGCCGCGGGTACTGAAAATGTGCTTGGGAAGGTAATCAAGGACAGCCACAGTGTTTTCCTGCTAACTGGGGTTCCGCAGTGTTTGTCCCGGATCCAGTCCGCGCTGGCCTGCCAGCCTCGCCGCGGAGAGGGCAACATTCTGTTCGACTGGAATCTTGGCGAGGATTCCCCGGATAACGCTTTGGGGGCTCTCACCTGTGCTGGCCGCTTTGCGGTCCAAAATGATCCTGTGCGCGAGCACCGACTCGGCGATCCCCATCACATCATCTGGAAGAACGAAGTCCCGGCCATCCAAGGCGGCCGTGGCCTTGGCCGCCCGCAGCAATTGAAGCAGGGAGCGCGGGCTCGCCCCAAGCCGCAGAAGAGCGCTCTCGCGGGTGGCGCGTCCGATGGCAACCGTGTATTCCTTCACGGCCTGGGAAACGTAAACCTGCTGCACCGTTGTGATCATTGCAGCAACGTCCGCTGCCGTAACCACTGCGGAGACGTTGGCGAGGGGAGACGTTGCCTGATGTGTCTCCAGCATCTCTATTTCGGAGTCTTTGTCCGGATACCCCATGGAAATCCGCGCCATGAACCTGTCCCGCTGCGCTTCCGGAAGGGGATAGGTTCCCTCCATCTCAATCGGATTCTGGGTGGCTACCACCATAAACGGCTCATCCAGATGGTAGGAGTCGCCATCCACAGTGACCTGGTGCTCCTCCATGCATTCCAGAAGGGCCGACTGGGTTTTGGCAGACGCCCGGTTGATCTCATCGCCGATCACGATGTTGGCGAAGACTGCTCCTGGCCGGAATTCGAAGAGCCGGGAGGCCTGGTTGTAGATGGAGACGCCAGTGACGTCCGAAGGCAGAAGGTCCGGAGTGAACTGAATTCGGCTGACTGAGCAATCAATGGTCCGCGCCAGCGTCTTTGCCAGCAGCGTCTTGCCGACCCCTGGCACATCTTCGAGCAGCAAATGGCCCTGGGCCAACAAAACAGTCAGGGCGAGCTTGGCGGCATCGGCCTTCCCATCGATAACGGTATTGATAGCCGTCAGTATTCGCTCGCTCGCTGCATGGAAGGCCTCGGCCCGCATCGCGGCAGGCCTGTGGCCATTCACATGCCCGGCCGCTGCCGCAGCAACAGCCAATCCCTGCCTGTCGGGAAGCGTTTCATCTACGGTGATGTGTCGCTGGGGGTCCATCGGCAACCTTTCAGCCCTGGGGGAACTCGACGGGACGGCTGGGACAGCCGGCGCCCGCCAACGGGTGTGTGCCTGTCTTGGTACCAGACTACTAACACAACTGCCGGGCCTAACAGAGAGTTCCGGGTAAATCTGGCGACTTCGCCCGGTTAAGGTAGAGGGATGCTCACCCCGCTGACTCCCGTGCCCTTCCGTGAGCCAGGCAGCGACGGTTCCGGCAGGCACGGCTACCCGCCCGCGCCCGAACCGCTTCCCGTACCTGTCATGGACAATCACACCCATCTGGATTTTCGTTCCGGATCCCTGACGGTTGATGCTTCAGCCGCCCTGGACGCGGCCGAAGCCGTTGGAGTCCAAGGCGCCATCCAGGTGGGATGCGACATTGAGTCCTCACGGTTCACCGTTGAGGCTGTAGAACGGGATTCCCGCCTCCTCGGGGCGGTGGCGATTCACCCCAATGACGCCCCCGAGTACGCCCGGAACGGAAAACTGGAGGAGGCTCTCTCTGAGATAGAAATACTCGCTGCACACCCTCGAATCCGTGCCATCGGTGAGACGGGGCTTGATTTCTACCGCACGGAGGGAGAAGGCCTTGCCCATCAGCGATATTCGTTCCGCCGTCACATAGATATCGCCAAGCGCTTGGACCTCACGCTGCAGATCCACGACCGGGATGCGCACGACGACGTCGTGCAGGTCCTTAAGGAAGAAGGCGCACCTTCCCGGGTGGTCTTCCACTGCTTTTCCGGTGATGAAGCTCTCGCTCGAATCTGCAACACCGAGGGCTGGTACATGTCCTTCGCCGGGACGTTGACGTTCAAGAATGCGGGTAATCTCCGGAGCGCCCTTGCCATTGCGGACCCGGACCGCGTGCTGGTTGAAACCGATGCCCCTTACTTGACGCCGCACCCGTTCCGCGGCCGGCCGAATGCCAGCTATATGATCCCCTACACTGTCCGGGCCATGGCGGAATTGACAAGCTCTGAGCTGTCCGGACTGTGCTCCGGCATTGCCGCTAACACGCTGCGGGCATACGGCTCCTGGGACTGAACCGGTGACCCCACCAGTCCCACGGGTGCTATACCGGGTATGCAAATTTGTTGGTGGGTTTATAACGCTTCGGTTACAGTGGACAACTATTAGCCGGGGTCGGGGAAGGCCTTCGGATAATTCACTGCTCTCCGGGCCGCACCGTTCGCGCGCGCGGGGAGCTCAAGTGTGGCGGCGCACAGGCGTGCTGCAAGCTATCGGACGTCGTCCGGCTTTGCCCTGAGGGCACAGAGCTTGCAATAGGCGTGTGCGTTATTCCCCGTGCCCGGATGGATCAAAAGTTACGGGCAATCGTGGTCAAACTATTCACTTCCGACGGCAAGTTAAGCGTCGTCAAGGTCGGAACCCAGCTTGTGGTGCTAGTGGCACTCGTGCTGGGACTCGTGGCCTTTGTCGGCAACAACAAAACAATCACCCTTAACGTTGACGGCCAGGTAAGTTCGGTCCAGACGTTTGGGGGCACCGTCGGCCAAGTGGTAAAGGCCGCAAAGGTGGAGCTCCAGGCAGCAGACCGTGTGTCCCCCTCGGTGGACGCCACAGTTGAAAACGGCTCAGTCATCAATGTCAACCGCGTTAAGGCAGTGAAGATCAACCTGGATGGCGCGGAAAAGACCGTTAGCACGACTTCCGCCAACGTCGAAGGCCTCGTCACCGAACTTGGAGTTGCCAGCGCATCCTCGGTGTCTGTTCCGAAGGACTCCCAGCTGGCCGTCTCCGGATCGTTTGTCACCATCTCCACCCCGAAGAACGTAAGCATCGTGGCAGACGGCAAAGCACGCAAAACCATCACAACAGCCCCCACCGTGGCCGATGTGCTGGACGATGCCGGCATCGTCCTGGGCGCAAGCGACCGCAGCTCACAGCCGGCTCACGCCCCTGTGGTAAGTGACATGGTCATCAAGGTATCCCGGGTTGACGCCAGCAAGACCGCCACTACCTCCGAAGAGATCCCTTTCGAGACACTGTCTTCGGAAAGTGCTGATCTGCCCAAGGGGGAGAGGAAGGTCACCCAGGCCGGCGCGGCCGGCAAGGTAGACAAGACCTTCAAACTCGTCCTGGTCGATGGACGGGAAGCCTCCCGCACGCTCGTTTCCGAGGACATCACCGCCCAGCCCGTCACTGAAAAAGTGACAGTGGGCACCAAGGTGGCTGCGCCTGTAGCGGCGCCGGCCGCCGCTGCGAACACCGGTGCTTCTGCTCCGGCAATGATGAACGAAGCGATGTGGGACAAGATTGCCCAGTGCGAGTCCGGCGGAAACTGGTCGATCAACACCGGAAACGGCTATTACGGCGGACTTCAGTTCGATATCCGGACCTGGATCGGTTCAGGCGGAGGGGCGTACGCCCCGAACGCAAGCCTGGCCACAAAAGCCCAGCAGATCGATATCGCCAACCGCGTCTATGCTCAGCGCGGACTCCAGCCGTGGGGTTGTGGTTGGGCCGCCAGCAGCTGACAAGCCGTAGCCACTAAAGATGGCAAATCCTTCGTCGCAGCTGACCACAGCGGTGAGGGAAGCAAGGCCGGCCGGGGATCTCCCGCGCCGGCCTTTGCCGTCTCCATGGCCACGGCCGGCGTGCCCCGACGGGATAGGATACCTAGGTGACTGAACTGACTCCCGCTACGCCCGGCACCGCGGCGCCCGCACCCCTTTTGGGCGCCTCCGACATCCGCAGGCTTGCAGAGGAGATCGGGGTCCGCCCCACCAAGACCCTCGGTCAAAACTTTGTCATTGACGGAAACACCATCCGCCGCATCGTTTCCGTTGCTGACATTCATGCTGATGAAACGGTGCTTGAGGTGGGCCCGGGCCTTGGCTCACTGACCCTGGGCCTGCTGGATGCGGCCAAGGCTGTTGTCGCCGTCGAAATCGATCCAGTGCTGGCGGGCAAACTGCCCGACACCGTGAAGGCGTGGCGTCCGGAAGCTGCCCAGGACTTCCACTTGGTACTCGCTGATGCAATGAAGGTGACAAGCCTGCCAGTGGAGCCCACGGCGCTGGTGGCCAACCTGCCCTACAACGTGGCGGTTCCCGTGGTGCTGCACCTCCTGCAGTATTTCCCAAGCCTTCAGCATGGCCTGGTGATGGTCCAGGATGAAGTGGCGGACCGTTTGGCAGCCGGCCCTGGCTCGAAGACCTACGGCGTGCCGTCTGTGAAGGCTGCCTGGTACAGCAGTATGCGGAAAGCCGGAGTCATCGGCATGAACGTTTTCTGGCCGGCTCCAAAGATCAGCTCGGGCCTGGTGTCCTTCACTCGGAGGGAAGCGCCCGTCACAACGGCCAGCCGCGAGCAGGTGTTTGCAGTCATTGATGCCGCTTTCGCCCAGCGCCGAAAAACATTGCGTGCGGCCTTGGCCGGATGGGCAGGAAGTGCGGCCGAAGCCGAACGGTGCCTGCGGGCAGCAGGCATCGACCCTTCAGCGCGCGGCGAGGTAATAGATATCACTGGTTTCGCCAGGATCGCTGAAGCCCGTGCGACCCACGAAGTCTGAGTCCCTGCTCTCCGGTCTTTCTTGGAGCGCCGCCCTGCCATGCCATAGCTTGGACTTATGAACGCAGTGAGAGGGCGCTTTGCAGCACGTACTGTTCGGGCCAAGGCTCCGGGCAAGGTTAACGTCTCACTCGGCGTAGGACCCCTGCGGGAAGACGGCTATCACTCAGTCGCCAGCGTCTACCTCGCTGTTTCCCTCTATGAGGAAGTAGCAGCAACCAGTACGGCGACCCCTGGGATCACGGTCAGCATCGCCCCGGCCAGCACCCTGGACCTCGACGACGTGGATATTCCCCTCGACGAGCGGAACCTTGCCTACAAGGCTGCTGCGATCATGGCCGATGTATCCGAGCACCCTACCGGCGTCCACCTGGAAATCACTAAGCGTGTACCCGTTGCGGGAGGCATGGGAGGTGGTTCTGCGGATGCGGCAGCCACCCTGGTGGCCTGCGACGCGCTCTGGAACAGCGGACTGTCCCGTGATGAACTTGCCCACTTGGCAGCTGAGCTCGGCGCCGACGTCCCGTTCTCCCTGCTTGGCGGAACTGCAGTGGGGCTCGGGGTGGGTGATGAACTGTCGCCGGCCCTCGCCAAGGCCCAGACAGACTGGGTGCTGGTTACGGCGGACTTTGGCCTGCCGACCCCTGAAGTTTTCCGGACCCTGGACAAGTTGCGCGACGCGGAAGGACTCCCGATTCACGAGCCAACCGCCGTCGATCCCAAGATACTCAAGGCATTGCGGAGCGGCGATGCTGACGCCCTCAGCCGGGTGATGATCAATGACCTGCAGCGCGCCTCGTTTGAACTGGCGCCCGGGCTGCGGGATACCCTTGGACTCGGTGAATCCCGTGGCGCCATTGCCGGCCTTGTGTCGGGCTCTGGTCCAACGGTGGCGTTGCTGGCCCATAATCCTGCAGCGGCGGAAGGCCTGGCGGAAGATCTTCGCCATCATGGCCTCAACGCCCAAGCCGTCCACGGCCCGGTACATGGTGCGCGGATCATCTCCGATACGCTCCTTTAGTAGTTTTGACAGTTTTGACCTTTTCCTAAGAAAGCAGTTCCCAGTGGCTCACCTGCTCGGCGGCGAGAACCTCACGGTCTCGTATGCAACCCGTACCGTCCTCGACGGCGTCACCCTCGGCTTGGAAGAGGGCGACCGGATCGGCATGGTGGGCCGGAACGGTGACGGCAAGTCGACGCTGATGCGCCTCCTCTCCATGCGCTCCACCCCCGATTCAGGCCGGGTGACCAAACGCGGCGACGTCAACATCGGGTACCTGGACCAGAGTGACGTGCTCGACGGCGACCTAACCGTGGGTGCCGCCATTGTGGGGGACCAGGCCGACTACGAATGGGCCCGGAACCCTCAGATCCGCGAGGTCATGGGTGGGCTGGTCTCGGACGTCGACTGGCATGCAAACGTCCACGCCCTTTCCGGCGGACAAAAGCGGCGCGTAGCGTTGGCTAAGCTGCTGATCGAGGATCACGACGTCATCATGCTCGACGAGCCCACCAACCACCTCGACGTCGAAGGCGTCGCCTGGCTTTCCCGTCACCTCAAAACACGGTGGCGGGCCAACCAGGGCGCCTTCCTGGTGGTTACTCACGACCGCTGGTTCCTCGACGAAGTCTGCACCAAGACGTGGGAGATTCATGATGGCATCATGGATCCTTTCGATGGCGGCTACGCGGCCTACGTTCTGGCCCGCGCTGAGCGGGACCGCTCGGCGTCCGTGGTGGAAAGCAAGCGCCAGCAGCTCGTAAAGAAGGAACTTGCCTGGCTGAGGCGCGGTGCACCGGCCCGAACCGCCAAACCCAAGTTCAGGATTGAGGCAGCCAACGCCTTGATCGCGGATGTCCCCGAGCCTCGAGATTCGATGGCCCTGAGCAAGATGGCCACCGCCCGCCTGGGCAAGGACGTTTTGGATCTGGAAAACGTCACGCTGGACTTCCTCGGCGGGGAACCCGGCCAGAAACTCTTCGACAACATCACCCTTCGGCTGGCTCCCGGCGAGCGGCTCGGACTGGTGGGCGTGAACGGCGCCGGAAAAACGACACTCCTGAAGCTCCTTAACGGCGAGATCGAGCCGACGTCGGGCAAGGTCAAGCGCGGCAAGACAGTAGTTACGGCTGTGCTGACCCAGGAGGTCAAGGAGCTCGACGACGTCGCCGACCTTCGCGTTATTGAGGTGATTGAGCGCGAGAAGCGCTCCTTCAACGTCGGCGGCAAGGAGTTCACTGCGGGCCAGCTTGTTGAGCAGCTTGGATTCACGAACGAGAAGCAATGGACTCCCGTGCGCGACCTGTCCGGTGGCGAACGGCGACGTCTGCAGCTCTTGCGGCTGCTGGTGGGTGAGCCCAACGTGCTCATGCTCGATGAGCCCACCAACGACCTCGATACGGACACCCTTGCCGCGGTGGAGGATGTCCTCGACGGCTGGCCTGGAACCCTGGTTGTGGTCAGTCACGACCGCTACCTGCTGGAACGCGCCACTGATCACCAGATGGCACTGCTGGGTGACGGCAAGATCCGCGCCCTGCCCCGTGGCGTGGATCAGTACCTGGAACTGCGGGAATCGGCTCTCGCGGGTTCCACCATCACCGGAGGCGGCAATCCCGTCATCGCCGCAAGCGGCAGCAACGCTCCTGCAGCCCCGGGAGCGTCCGAAGCCGAGAAGCGGGATGCCCGCAAGGCCAAGAACAGGATCGAACGCCAGCTGGGCAAGGTCAGCCAGCAGGAGGAAAAGATCCACGCCCAGATGGTCAAGAGCACGGCCGACAACGACTTTGACGCCATGGCTGAGCTCAACAAAAAGCTGAAGACCCTTGCCGAGGACCGGGAAGCCCTGGAGCTCGAATGGCTCGAGGCATTGGAAGTCCTCGGCGAGTAAACTCTGCAATTGGGCGCATGGCAGCAACTGGCATCCTCCGCGTGCTCGCTCGTTCCTCGCTTAGACGCACGCTTCCGGATGCCACCCGCTGCCAAGCCACGGATGTGCCGGCCTACCCGGCGAGATTCCAGATGCAGTGTTTAGGCGGATAGGCGAACTAGTCTTCGCTGTGGAGCTCTGGTTCCTTTTGCAGGCCTGTCAGACCGTTCCAGGCCAGGTTCACCAGGTGGGCTGCCACTTCGCGTTTATCCGGCTGACGGCTGTCCTGCCACCACTGCCCGGTCATTGCCACCATACCCACGAGCATCTGGGCGTACATGGCGCCGTCCGCCGAGCTAAATCCGCGGCGCAAAAATTCATCGCCAAGAATGTGCTCTACGCGTGCAGTGACATGGGAAAG
The DNA here is from genome assembly GCF_056499105.1 of Arthrobacter sp. Z5-13. Lineage (NCBI taxonomy): Bacteria > Bacillati > Actinomycetota > Actinomycetes > Micrococcales > Micrococcaceae > Arthrobacter > Arthrobacter sp. Z5-13. Next base: position 3,218,985 of record NZ_CP096460.1, on the reverse strand, counting down.
CAACGTGGAGAAGGCACCCTCGGGCTGAGACGGGGGAGCATCGCGCATGAGGATTCTGAAGCCGTCCGTCCGGTCCTCGATGTATGTCAGGAGGGCCAAAGCGGCACGTTCCACCAAGACCCGGGGTTTGGCTTCCTCTGTCAGCGCTTCGTTGACGGAGGCGAGGAGGATGCGGAACTCACATTCCACCACTTGTGTGTAGAGGCCTTCCTTGGACCCGAAGTGCTCGTAGATGACTGGCTTGGATACGCCCGCAGCGGCAGCAATTTCCTCAATGGTGGTTCCATCCAGCCCACGGGCCGCGAAAAGTCCGCGTCCCACCTCGATCAGCTGGGTTCGTCGCTGCAGACCTGTCATGCGGGAGCGTGGGATATGACGCGGCTCCCGGGCCGGCGTGCCGGTTGGGTTCTCCGCCCCTTGGGGCATGCCTGCGCTCTTGCTCACTGCTCCATCATGCCCTATCAGTCGCAATGGTCCGGGGCTGCGATTGGGGCTGAGTCGCATGTGCGCCGACGTTCATGGCAGAATTGATTCTCGTGCCGCGGGCTTGACTCCGGGGCGCGGTCCGCTCTGGTGTAATGGCAGCACCCCGGCCTTTGGAGCCGTGGAGTATAGGTTCGAATCCTATGGGCGGAACTGCCGCAGTAGCCGGGTCACCGGCAACCCGGGTGGGGATGAAAGCGTGTCCAGTAGGATGATCTTGATGCCTCGGCCGGACTGCAGCTCCGGATCGTTTGCCGCATCACAGGCCAGTAATCAGCACGCTGAACGCGATCCACCGAGCAATCTAGCAAGGAGACTCTGTACGTGAGCCCCGTAAATACTGGTCCCGCCGCCGTCATCGTCCTGGCTGCAGGTGCCGGTACCCGGATGAAGTCGCGCACACCAAAAATCCTTCATGAAATTGGCGGACGTTCCCTTGTGGGCCACGCTCTCCACACGGCCCGCTCCGTCAACCCAAGGCAGCTTGCCCTGGTGGTCCGTCATGAACGTGACCTTGTCGCTTCCCATCTGAATGAACTGGACCCGTCCGCGTTGATCGTGGATCAGGACGATCTTCCCGGCACCGGGCGGGCCGTCGAAGTTGCCTTGGAAGCACTGGACAGCACCGCACCGCTCGACGGAACTGTTGTAGTCACTTACGGCGATGTCCCGCTCCTTACCGGAGACTTGCTCTCCGAGCTCATTTCCGTCCACGAATCGGAGGGAAACGCTGCCACTGTCCTGACAGCTGTCCTCGACGACGCGACTGGTTACGGCAGGATTCTCCGGGACGTTGATGGAACTGTCGCAGGAATCCGGGAACATAAGGATGCCTCCGACGCCGAGCTAGGCATCAAAGAGGTCAATTCGGGAATCTACGCCTTCGATGCAGCAGTCCTCCGGGATTCACTGCGCCACATCACCACGGACAATGCCCAGGGCGAGAAGTACCTCACTGACGTCCTCGGGCTGGCCCGGGCGGCAGGTGGACGTGTCGCTGCGGTAATCACCTCCGACCGCTGGCAGGTTGAAGGCGCGAATGACCGGGTCCAGCTCTCAGCACTTGGCGCGGAGCACAACCGGCGCGTTGTGGAGGCCTGGATGCGGGCAGGAGTCACCGTTGTTGACCCCGCCACCACGTGGATCGACTCGACAGTGATCCTTGAGGAAGATGTGCGGCTGCTGCCGAACACGCAACTCCACGGCGCCACGCACGTGGCGAGGGACGCCGTCGTCGGCCCCGACACCACCCTCACGGACGTGACGGTGGGGGAGGGCTCCACCGTAACCCGTACCCACGGTTCCGGGGCGGTTCTTGGAGCTGGTTCCAGCGTCGGGCCGTTCACCTACCTGCGGCCAGGCACCGTCCTTGGCGAGTCCGGCAAGATCGGCGCATTCTACGAAACCAAAAACGTGACCATCGGGCGCGGCTCGAAGCTCTCCCATCTTGGCTATGCAGGTGACACTGAAATCGGCGAAGACACCAATATCGGGTGCGGGAACATCACGGCAAACTACGACGGCGAAAAGAAGCACCGCACGGTGATCGGCTCCGGCGTACGCACAGGTTCGAATACGGTTTTCGTGGCCCCGGTCGAGGTCGGCGACGGAGCCTACACTGGGGCAGGTGCCGTCATTCGGCAAAACGTTCCGGCTGGGGCACTCGCCCTTTCGTTGGCTAAGCAGCGCAACGCCGAAGGCTGGGTGGCAGCAAACCGGCCGGGCAGCGTCTCAGCAAAGCTGGCAGAAGCCGCTGCGAACCGCGAGGATTCCTCAAACACTCCCGCATCAACAGAAGAAGGCAAGCAACCATGACCGAAATTACGGCGCGCGGCGAGAAGAAGCTGGTACTCGCTGCTGGGCGGGCCCATCCCGACCTTGCCCGCGAAATCGCCAAGGAGCTCGGCACAGAATTGCTGCCCGTTGACGCTTATGATTTCGCGAACGGCGAGATCTACGTCCGTGCGGGTGAAAGCGTTCGCGGCACGGATGCATTCGTGATCCAAGCGCATCCGGCACCGCTGAACAACTGGCTGATGGAACAGCTGATCATGATTGATTCGCTGAAGCGGGCCTCTGCTAAGCGCATCACCGTAGTTTCCCCTTTCTACCCTTACGCGCGACAGGACAAAAAGGGCCGTGGCCGGGAGCCCATTTCGGCCAGACTGATCGCAGATCTGTACAAGACAGCCGGTGCTGACCGCATCATGAGTGTGGACCTGCACACTTCCCAGATCCAGGGGTTCTTTGACGGCCCCGTGGACCACCTCATGGCCATCCCGCTCCTGGCCGACTACATCCGCACCCGGGTGGACGCGGAGAACATTACAGTGGTCTCCCCGGACACCGGCCGCGTGCGCGTCGCCGAGCAATGGGCGGAACGCCTGGGTGGCGCACCGCTGGCTTTCGTCCACAAGAGCCGAGACCTGACTGTTCCCAACCAGGCTGTCTCCAAGACGGTAGTGGGCCAGATTGAGGGCCGGACCTGCGTCCTCATCGATGACATGATCGACACCGGCGGTACCATCTCGGGCGCGGTGCAGGTCCTGAAGAACGCCGGCGCCAAGGATGTCATTATCGCGGCCACCCACGCGGTGTTCTCCGATCCGGCCGCCCGCAGGCTTTCCGAGTCCGGGGCGCGCGAGGTTGTTGTAACCAACACCTTGCCGATCACCGCAGACAAGAGCTTCCCCCAACTCACAGTGCTCTCCATCGCACCGTTGATTGCCCGGGCCATCCGCGAAGTGTTCGACGACGGGTCCGTGACGAGCCTGTTCGACGGCAACGCCTGAGCCCGGCCGGCATCAAAATTCAACATGCCAGCTGGCCGCTCCAGCCGGCGTCGGGCCCGTTTTCAGGAATCGGGTCCGACGCTGGTAAACTTTTTGACGATACCTTGGCGAGGGAGAGCGGCCGTTAGTTCCGGTAACTACGGATCAATACCGCAGTCTCCGTTATCGACTGGGTCTGAATCTCCTTCGTAAAGGACAGCCGCAAAGGCTGGCCGGCGTTGAAGGTCGCAACAGACCTCCGCCCTTGCTGAACACACTTTAGTCTTCAAGGAGATCCACATGTCTGAGCAGAAGCTCGCAGCAGAAGTACGTACCGAATTCGGAAAGGGCTTCGCCCGCCGCGCACGCATGGCCAACCAGATTCCCGCTGTTATCTACGGCCACGGTGCAGAGCCCATCCACATCACCCTCCCCAGCAAGGCCACCACTCTCGCGGTCCGCAAGGCCAACGCCCTGCTGTCCCTGGACATCAACGGTGACGTGCACCTCGCCCTGGTCAAGGACATCCAGCGCGATCCCATCAAGCAGATCATCGAGCACATTGACCTGCTGACCGTCATCAAGGGCGAAAAGGTCACCGTTGACGTCCCCGTCCACGTCACCGGTGAGCTTGCTCCGGGTAACGTCTACAACCAGGAACTCACCGTGATCTCCCTTGAGGCCGAGGCAACCCACCTGCCCACCGCCGTCGAGGTTGACATCGAAGGCCGCACGGCCGGTGAGCACATCCACGCATCGGACCTGGTCCTGCCGAAGGGCTCTGTCCTGCTGGCTGACGCCGACGCCCTGGTGGTTCACATCTCCGAGGCCACTGAGTCCGGTGAAGAGGAAGAGGGCGAGGCCGGCGAGGCCGCAGCTTCCGCCGAGTAGCACCAGCGAGTTAATACAGTGGCCGGGTCCGTGGACCCGGCCACTGTCGTTTCCTGGCGTTGCTTGGAGCGTGCAGTGCTGAACCGGCGGTGCCAAAAGAGGGCGTTCGCCAATCTAGGATGGATTTCATGACTGAGACGTGGCTGATAGCAGGCCTTGGAAACCCGGGACCCGGGTACAGCCGCAACAGGCACAACGTGGGCCAAATGGTTCTGGACGAACTTGCAGCCCGCGTGGGCGGGAGCTTCAAGACACATAAGGCCAGAGCCCAGATTGTGGAGGGCCGGCTGGGACCTGGCGGTCCGCGAGTGGTGCTCGCCAAACCCCTCAGCTATATGAATGTCTCCGGCGGTCCTGTCTCCGGCCTGGCCACTTTTTACTCGGTGGATCCGGCACACGTGGTTGTTGTCCATGATGAAATTGATATCCCCTTTAATACAGTCAAGCTGAAGCTTGGTGGAGGGGAAGGCGGGCACAACGGATTACGGGACATTTCGAAGGCCCTGGCCACCAAGGACTACCTTCGAGTGCGCGTAGGAGTAGGTCGCCCGCAAGGTCGAATGGACACCGCGGACTACGTTCTGAGGGATTTCTCGACGGCGGAAAAGAAGGATCTTCCCTTCCTCGTGGATGAGGCCGCCGACGCCGTCGAACTCCTCGTCCGGGATGGCCTGACAGCCGCCCAACAGAAATTTCATCCGGTCAAAGCCTGACGTCCTGCCGGTCCGGTACAGGCCTCCGGCATGGAGAGGAAAGCGCTCCTTTCGGGGGCTTGACAGAACGCCCTTGGAATGCGCAAACCTTGATGAAATCTAGGTGGTGCCTGCCCTGTTTTACAGTCGGCGCCACGAGGTAGTCTTCTCCTAAGCGGGGGAAGGTCAGAAACACCTTATACCCGCCACGCGGGACGTAAGGAAAAGTTCATGTCAATTGAGCCACTCAACTGGGGACGTGGGTCTACTGGTAGCGCGCTTGCCGATCCAGTGACGTTTGCTGGTCCGGATGAGCACCAGAAATGGTCGCTGCCGGCAAGAAGCGCAGATCTCGGCCACATTCGCGCTACATTAACAGACGCCGATTCCATGGGCGTTGTCATCACGGGAGCACGCGGTGTTGGCAAGTCTTCACTTGCCAGGACCGCAGTCATGGAATTGGGCCCCGAGATCTACAGTCTTCAGTTGCGCAACACCTTGGCCGGTTCCAAGACTCCGTACGGCTGCCTTGCATTTCTCCTCGCCCGGCTTCCGCAGGCCGCTATGGGATCACCCACTGCTATTCTCCAGGGCATCACCTCCCTCATTCGCAACGATGCCGGTGGGAGGCCCTGCGTCATCACGCTCGACAGCACAGCCAGCCTGGATGATATGAGTGCAGGGGTGCTGCTGAACATCCTGCTGACACGCACGGCGAGGATCATCGCGATTGCCCCGAACATCAGCGATCTGCCGGCGGATTTCCACTGGCTTTTGACCGAACGCCGTCTCACCGAGGTGCGATTGGAGAACCTCAACGAACTGCAGACCAAGCAGGTGCTGCTCTCCTTGCTGGGTCACCGTGTCTCCTCGTCGCTCGTGAGCACTTTCCACTCCATTGTGGGTGGCAACCCCATGCTCCTGAAGGCGCTCGTGGCTGAGCAGCAACTGGCGGGGAACCTTATCCTTTCCGACTCGGTGTGGACGTTGCGGGACAAAGTGGTTCTCGACGGCGGCACCGGGCTCGATGACATCGTCCGATCCCGCTGGACCCGTGAGTCCCCTGAGACGCGGGCAGTAATTGAAATGCTGTCCTGTGCGCGGACTGTTTCCCTTACACGGCTCACTGGCGTATTCGGCACGGACATCATCGCTGACATGGAAGACGCAGGGCTGTTGGCCGTAGCCCGCTCAGACAACCGCTGGGTGACCCTTAGGGAACAGTACCTCGGTGATGTGGTGAGGTCCTGGCTGAGCGTTGCGCGGCGTAGGGAGTTGCGTACCCGGCTCTTAGGCGATCGTGAACCCGATGTATCCCACATGACACTTGAAGAGCTCATAGGCTTTGCCGCGTGGACCCATGAATGTGAGGCGGAACTGCGCCCGCCGCTGTCCCTGGCGGCAGCAGAGGCGGCCAACCAGCTCTTCGATCCGAGGTTTGCCCTGACCTGCGCCGGCAGCATTAAAAAAACGGATGACGAATGGGTGGCAGGGCAACGCCAGAAGGCCGCGTCCTACCTGCTTCTGGATCTTCCCCTGCAGGCCATGGCCGCCCTTGAGGACATCACCCCGGCTCAGCTCCAAGAACTCGCTGACCTGGACTTCGCCGAAGTTGTAGCGGCGAAATGTGACGTCATGGTGTGGTTGCCCGAGCATAAAAGCAAGGTGCCTGAACTCCTGGACCAGGCACGGGAGCGCCTGGGAGTGAAGCGCGGCATCAAGTTATCGTGGCCGGATCCGCTGGCTGCAGCTGCCAACCGGATCAGCCTGAGCGAGTTCGAATACCATGCCTTCACGGGAAATTTCGGGCACATCATCCATGATCTTGAAGAGGCGGCTGACCCTCAACTGAACAACGACCTCTGGTTCAGGATGCAGTCGGCCATCATCCTCATGGAAGCCCTTTCAACGATGGGGCGGGAGATGGACGCGCTGCAGCTCATGCGGCTACTCGGCGGTCAGCTCTCCGACGCCGGACACATCGTAGGACTCCGCGAAAAGTTCTCAGTCCGTGCTTTCACCGTGTTGCTTCAGGCAGGCAGGTGGCGGCAGTGCTTGGACCTCGTCAACCCTCCCAAGTCCCAGGACGCCCGTGGCCTCGCTTTCCGAACGTCCGGCTCAGAGTTGTCTACGGGCCTTGCCTACGTCTATTCAGGACGCGGAGCCATTGCGCTGGAATCCCTTCTTTCCTCCGTGGCGCAGCTTGAGCTTCGGCCCGTCATGAACACCCTCCAAGCCGCTTACGCGGCAACGGCCTTTGCCTACGCCCAACTAGGTGACGCCGGCCAGGCACGGAAGTACCTTGAAAAGCTGCGCACGTCCCGGGGCGAATGCACTTTCGCTGTCAAGACCGTCACCAACTTCTGTGCTGACATGGCAGGTCGATGGCTGGGGGAAGCGGACGCAAGCAACAGACTTCTGGCCTCCGCCCGCGAGGACATCGTGGAGGGCAGGTTCACGTTGGCCGGAATCAGCCTCCTCGGCGCAACAGTCAACGGGTCGGAGGAAGACTACCGCCTCCTGGAAAACGTGGCCGGGCACCGCCAGGGTCCGTTAGCCGAAATGTCGAGGCTGATCGCCGTCGGCACCCGGACAAGGGACGCAAAAGTCCTCCTCGCCGGGGGCGAGCTCGCCGCGTCAATGGAGCTCGATGTCGTAGAGGCGCGCTGTGCGGCCCTGGCTGTTGATTTTGCCCGCATGGCCGGTGATTCGGGATCTGCCCGGATTGCGCAGTCCCGGCTGGACCACCTCTCTTCCACTGTCAGCAGTTTGCCCATCATTCCCAGCAGTGGAAGTCCGCTCCTTACCGCGAGGGAACGGCAGATTGCACGCCTGGCGGGCCGGGGCACGTCCAACCGCGACATAGCCCAGGAGATGGGCGTCTCGGTCCGCACCGTCGAGGGCCATCTGTACCAGGTCTTCACCAAGCTTGGCGTGACCTCGCGGGGTGATTTGCCTGGACTCGTCTAGCGGCCGGATTCCGAAGTCAGGATCGGTGAACCGGCAACTGACCGGTCGCCGGGAGACGATGGAACGCGTCTGTCACACCATCCTCAGCAAAACCAGCCAGGCAGTATTTCTGATCTCCGGGCCGGGGATCGGCAAAAGCGCCCTGGTCGAAGCGATCAGTGAACGGCTTGCGCGGGACATGAATGTTCTGCGGATCCATGGAAGTTCGTCGCTGGCTAGGGTTCCCTTCGGCGTTTTAGCACCATACACGTCCGGTTTGTCGGCGGAAGACGCCTTATCTCCCGTCGCCGTGCTGAGGTCGGTGTGGACCTATTTCCAAAAACTCCGCTCAGCCAAGGACGGCCCGCTCCTTCTGGTGGTCGATGACGCCCATCACCTGGATGACGCCACTGCAAGCATTGTGGTTGACATGGTTTCTGCCGGTTGGGCAAGCGTCCTGGCCACCGGCCGTTCCCGCCCCGGCCTTCCTGCTGCCATGAATCAGCTTTGGTACGACGGACTCGCGGATCGTATCGATCTACGGCCCCTGACGCAGGAGCAGGTAGCCGAGGCTGTGGGCCACGCCTTGGAAGGCATCGTCCCGGAGATCACTGTGCAGGCTCTCTGGGCAGAATCAGGGGGCAATCCCTTGTTGCTGGACTGCCTCCTGAACGATGCCATCGAGTCCGGATGTTTGGTCAAGCGGAACGGCATCTGGCTGCTTCTGGGTAACTGGCCATCAGGGGGACGCAAGCTCACAGACGTCGTCGCAAAACAACTTCAGCGCCGGAGCGCCGAGGAGCAGGAGGCATTGAAACTGATTGCTCTCTCCGAACCCGTTCCACGGGGCCTTATCGAAGAAGTGTGCGGTGCCCGTGCCGTACGTTCCCTCTTGGAACACCAACTAGTGCGGGAATCAACAGGAGCGACGGCCGAGCTCCGCTTGTTGTACCCAAGCTACAGCGGGGCCCTCCGCCGCATGGTTTCAGCATCAAGAAGCCTCCATTTACGCAAGCAACTCCTTGAGCACGCACACCACCACGCCACGTCAGCGGAGGGGATGCTGCGAATGGTCAGCTGGTCGCTGGAATGCGGAGCCGAAGTGCCCGACGCGGAATTGCTGGAGGCATCAGTCATGGCCGCCAGGCTGTTTCAGGACCCGCTGGCGCTCGACGCGGCGGCGCGCATCCGTGATCCTGACCTCCGCCAGCGCGGGCAGGTCGCCATGGCGCGGGCCCATTACAACCAGGGCAGGTACGAGGAAGCAGCGAAGCGGCTGGATCTCCACTTTGCCGCCGACGGGGAACCTGCACGGAACCCCGGGGACGTACTCCTCTGGGCTTGCACCCACGGCGCCCTGGGCCATATTCCGGAGGCGTTCCTCGAAGATGCCCGACGACTCCTGGACATTAACGGCCATGCAGCCAAAACGGGAGAACAGTCGGATGCTTCCGGCAGCGAGATGCGGCACTGGAATGTCCTGGAACTTTTCGCGCTGAGTGCTGCTGCCGACTACCGCTCACTGGGTAAATACCTGGATGAATTCGAGTCCGGGCCACCCGGAGTGGGGACCAACGGAGGGTCACCTGCTCGAGCCGCTTTTATGCTGACAATGCGCTCAGAAGTGCTTCGTTCAGAGGGGCGCTCCGAGGCTGGCGAAAAGCTTGCCGCCGAAGCACAGGCAATCCTCACAGCGGACGCCAGCGAGCTCTTTTTCTTCCCCGAGTTTGTTCTCCATCGCCAACTGGGTGCAGCGATGGCCGCCGGACACTGGGTAGCGGTGGAGGACTCCCTCAGAGCGTATACAAGTCAGCGAAGCCATGCGTTGGTCACCTTCGGGGGTACCGTGCAAAGCTGGCGTGGCATTTCCCTGCTGTTGCGCGACATGCTCGATGCCGCCGGATCGTACCTCTCCCCGGCAGTTGAGTCCCTACGCGAGAATGACCCCCTTGGTTTGTTGCCCATGACTCTGGCGGCTGCATCCTACGCGGCTGCCAGAACTGGAGACACCGCCAAAGCCCGCCGTCTCCTGCAGGATTTTGACTATCTTGAGACCTTTGGGCGCGGGTTCGACGCCGAGTACGCCCGCGTTTTTTCTGCCGCCAGCATCGATGTCCTGCAGGCAGGCGATGCCGGCCCTGTCACTCTGCTGGCACTCCTTGGCGACCCCTCGGCCGTGTCATCGCCCGAAGCAGAGCTTTTGATCCACGGAGTGGCGGCCAGACTGGGGCATGCGGGTGACTTCTCCCGGATTGCCAGTCTGACAGAGAACATGGAAGGCGCCTGGGCCGGAGCATGGCATAAGTTTGCCGTTGCGCACCTCTCGGGTACCGCTGCTGACTACATGGAAGCAGGCGAAGCAGTTCACGCGGCAGGACTGATCCGGGTTGCACGGAACCTGTTTGCGGCTGCGTCTGACCGCTACGGCACGGCCGGCAACCGGATGCGGTCCAGGGAGGCTGCCAGCCGCCGGGATGATTGCGACAGGGAACTTCGAGTCACCCTGGACATCGGGGCAGCGGCATCTGAATCGTCCGCTGGGGTGCACCTGACGCGGCGCGAGAAGGACATCGTCGTGCTCGCTGTTGAAGGGCTGACCGACAGGCAGATCGCTGACAAGCTGATGGTTTCGGTCCGGACCGTTGAAGGACACCTTTACCGCAGCTACGCCAAACTTGGTATCCGCGGCAGGGACCAGCTCGCTTCCGCAGTGCAGCTTTAGGCGCCTGGGACCCCCTTCCTGGGACGGGCAGCAGATCCTGCAGGTGAGTACGCGTTGAAGCGGATCGGCCTCGCTATCCCCAATCCGGGCGTAAAACGCGTTCTTCCGGGGTGCTGTGGGAAAGCCTTCCGCCCGTAACTGAGTACATGCAAGTAGTACGCAGTCTTATGGTCCTAAGAAGTCGGGTAACCACTACCGATGCCCCAATGCGACTGAGGCGGTTGACTGGAGGCAATCCAGTGGAACCTACCCAGAATGGTCTCAGGATGAATAAGCTCCGGGAATCCATCGTTCCCAAAATCAGGCTTCGCATCTCGGGCGTGAAGTTTTCCCACAAGGCACCTTCACTCATCGCACTTCAGACCTGCCGTTCAGGCGGGTCCCTTCCACTCTCGCCTTCCTCCCTGGAACCACGCAGTGTCCTTTCCGGCACCCGCGCCCCTCGGTCGGAGCCGACGGCGTCAGAGCCTCCTGAGACCAGGGCTCTCCCCCCAGTCGTCGTCGGCTCCCTTAAACGGTCTCAGAAGCTGGTGCCCTCAACAGCTTGCTTTGTGGGGGAGCACCAATGAGCGCCGTCGACGAATTTCCCACAAAGGCGGGGGTGAGACAGCGACGTTTTGGCCGTAGCCTTGCCAAGTCACTCGCCTTGGCCGGAGGGTCCCCTACTTGGTCTTCCGACGGTACGCCGCCGGTTGCGGTGGATTCGGGCCGGTCCTGGGCGAAGCGGTATCGCAGGTGGCTTCGCGCTACCGACGCTGCCATCATCGCCGGTACTGTAAGTGTTGCTTACGGCATCCGGTTTGAGACCGGTGATGCACTGTTTCAAAGTACAGACGCCGGAACGCCGTATCTGACCGTTAGCATCTGCATCCTGATCGCATGGATTCTGGCCCTGGAAATCCATCGGACCCGTGATGAGACTGTCCTGGGCGTCGGTTCCGAAGAGTACAAGCGCGTCCTGGACGCCACTTTGGGCATTTTCGGCGGAATCGCAATCGTCGTACTCGTTCTGGACATTGAAGTGATCCGCAGCTACTTCGCCCTGGCGCTGCCAGGCGGAGCACTCTTACTCCTCCTGAGCCGCTGGCAATGGCGTGCTTGGTTGAACCGGCAGCGGCAATTCGGGCACTATTTGTCCAAGGTCATAGTGGTAGGGGAACGGAACGACGTCGAATATGTCGTCCGCCAGTTCGGCAAGGTTTCGGGAGCGGCTTACGAAGTGGTTGGGGCAGCTTTGCCGTCGGACTTTGAACACGCGTATCTCCAGATTTCCGCCACAAGGGTTCCTGTTCTCTGCTCGATAGACACCGTTGCCACGCAGGTCAAAGCCTCGGGAGCAAACGCGGTTGTGGTGGCAGGCCAATTGCCGGGAGGAACCCAAGCGATTAAGCGGCTGGGCTGGGCGTTGGAGGGAACCAGTGCAGGCCTTGTCCTGGCCTCGAGCCTTACCGACATCGCTGGCCCACGGATCCACTGGCGCCCGGTGGAAGGTCTCCCGATGATGCATGTGGAGCTGCCGCAGTTCACCGGCGGGAAGCACACGCTCAAACGCTTTGTAGACATCCTCGCTGCCGTTGGTGCCCTGGTGCTTTTACTGCCGGTGTTCTGCATCCTCGCAGGGATTATCGCAATAGACAGCCGTGGTCCCGTCCTTTTCCTGCAGGAGAGAGTGGGGCTGAACGGCAAACGCTTCCGGATGGTCAAGTTCCGCTCGATGGTTCAGACGGCTGAAGCTGAACTTGTTGATCTGCGCGCCCAGAATGAAGCTGCAGGCTTGCTATTCAAGATCAAGAACGATCCCCGCATTACCAAATGCGGACTATGGATGCGGAAGTACTCGCTGGATGAGCTGCCGCAGTTCTGGAATGTCCTCAAAGGGGACATGAGCCTGGTGGGACCGCGGCCGCAACTTCCTTCAGAAGTGGAGGGCTATGAAGGCGACGTCCGCCGTCGCCTCCTGATCAAGCCCGGAATAACGGGACTCTGGCAAATAAACGGGAGATCGAACCTCGGCTGGGACGAGAGCGTCCGCTGGGATCTCTACTACGTCGAAAACTGGTCGCTGACCGGCGACATCATGATTCTTTGGCGGACTGTCAAAGTGCTCCTGAAGCCGGTCGGAGCCTACTAAGGGCCGCTTGCCGGCCGGAAGCGGAAGGAGCAGACGTGGGTCTCAGGATCGGTTATGCATCTGGTGTTTTTGACCTGTTTCACGTAGGACACCTCAACATACTTAAGCATGCCAAGAGCCAATGCGACTTTCTTATCGCGGGAGTTGTTTCTGATGAGATTGTTGAGCAAGTGAAAGGCAGACTTCCCGTAGTTCCATTCGCAGAACGTTTGGAAATTGTCAGGAACATCGGTTACGTGGACAAAGTATTCGCCCAGGTTGTCACGGATAAGCTGGCGGTCTGGGAGGAGCTGGGCTTCAACGTCTACTTTAAAGGGGACGACTGGCGCGGCACCCCCGAAGGGCAGCGGATTGAGGTTGCCCTCAGCCAAGTAGGTGTGGAAGTTGTCTACTTCCCCTACACAGTTCACACGTCAAGCACGGTGTTGAGAACTGCCCTGGAACTTATCAATCAGTCCGGCGATCCGGTACAGCGGCTGAACGGAGTTCCGCGCTCTCGTGCCTGAGACCCAAGGCGACTCTGGGAGTCACAGCTCTCGGTATGCCGTTTTCATTCCTGGCTGTCTCCATAAAACTACTTGCTTTCCAAGCCCCGGCACTCGCCAACTACTGAGTACACCTGCTTTCTCTTCTTGGAGTGGTACGGGGAAATGGAGTACTCCATACTGATGTCCCTCGTAGTGGACGTTCGTAAGCTGAAGTCAGCTCTCCCGACTGAACACGAGGAAGTCACGATGTTGCAAACAGGTGCTGCTGTAGCGGGACAGTTCAGCGTCGCCCAGGATTCAATATCCCGTATCCGGCAGAAGATTGAACGTGCCACGTACGCTCGTCAAACGCTCATAGACGACACGATTATGATTTTGACCCGTAGTCAGGGATGCGGCGCCATCCTCGTTGGCGAATACGGCACGGGCAAGACATACCTGATGCGAAAAGTGGTGGAGCAGCTGAATGATTCCGCCTATACAGTCAGTATCCGTGGCAGTTCTGTGGCCTCACGGATGCCCTACGGCGCGTTCAGCTCGCTGCTGAATGACCTGGATGAGGCTGTGGTAGTAAATCCTCTGGCAGTTTTACGCGGCATAACCGGCCTGCTCCGGAGCAGGGCGAACGGTCGCAGCATCATTCTTTGCGTTGACAACGTGCATAATCTGGATGATCTTGCGGCGTTGGTAGTGGGTCAACTTACCGCAAATGGGACCGTTCAATTGTTAGCAGCCTGCGAGGACCCGCTGCAGGCGCCTGAGGCCATAGTCGGGCTCTGGAAAGACGGACTTCTGCGCAGAATTGAAGTTGACCCCTTCACCAAGCAGGAAACAGCCGAATGGCTTGAGGCAGCCCTTGATGGAAAGGTTTCGCAGTCAGTCAGCGAGGCAATCTGGGGGGCTACCGGGGGGAACCCTCGCGTAGCAGAAGTTCTCCTACCGGAGCAGATCTCCGCTTCCTCTATTGTGCAGACGGATGGCGTGTGGGTTATGTCGGGGGAGCCTTTCAGGTACAGCGGGATTGTCACGGACACCGTGCTGACGTCCTTGGCAGGTCTTTCCGAACGGGAACAACTTGTTATGGATGTCCTGTCTTTGTCAGGAGGAATGACCCTTGAGCTCTTGATGGGCGTTACAGATCCGTTGGCTATAAATTCGCTCGAACAACGAGGTTATGTTGAAGTGACGGGTGGCCAGTCCGCCCTGGCCAGGGTCTCCAATTCATTGGTTGCCCGCATTGTTCGTAGCCAGGTTCCCATTAGCAGGAGCCGTGAGCTCTACCGCTCGGCAGCGGCAAAGCTCGCAAAGTCTGATGACCGTCAGATCGATGAGTTGACCTTGGCTCACTGGTCTGTCAATTGTGGCCTGCCGATAGCAGACAAGCTGGTTTTAGCTGCCGTTCGATTCGCGAACTCATCCGGTAATCCTGAAGACGCCTTGGCTCTTATCCCGGTTCTGCGGAACTCCCAGTACCGCTACGAATCGTTGGTAGAAGAGGGGCAGGCCTTGCTGGCCCTCGGCCAGACCGGGGCCGTTCGGTCCTTGCTGATGAACGTAGGTACGGCTACGGCAGAGATGCCGGCCAAGTGCTGGATCGAAATCCAGCTGATGTGGTTCCGGCTTTCGATGGGGCACGAATCAGTCCCCATGAACCTCACTAAAATTCTGGCGGAGGCCTCTGAAACGCTCAGCCAGATACATGAAGAAGCCGGCATGGATGCCGCCCAGTTGATGGAGCTTCAAGAAAGACTGGATCTGGCCCAGGTCGAGCATGCAATCCACGAGGGCCGATACCAGGACTGTGAGTCACCTCTGGTCAACGTCTGTAAATCAGGCCGCAGTAGTAGTAACAGACAGCAGGCAGCTGTCCTTCTGTGCCAGGTGCTGGCCCTCACCGGACGCCAGAGTTCCGGCCTTCGGATCTTCAAATCCCTGGACCTCCAACTTGACGACGAGGTACAGCCGCCGTCAGGGGATGACGCCGCTACGGACATCGTGCTCGCCATTCTGAGCGGAGCTTCTTACCCTCACGGCGTCACTGCTGACAGGGGTCCGTACCCCTCCACGCGGGTAGGGGCCCTGGCCGCCGCCTTGGACGAACTGGGTGCAGGACTCCTTTGGGCTTCCCGGGGGCAAGCGCAGAAGGCTCTCAAGTGTTTGTTGCCTGCTGCCAGCCAGCTCAATCAATTAGGCCGGATTGATTTGTCCACATTGGCGTACACAGGCACCGCATACGCGTACGCCCTGCAAGGTGACAATGACCGCGCTCTTCATTTTCTGAACAAGGGGAAACCCAAAGGCACAAGCAGTCCACAGATTCTTTACAGCGTCGGCGCCTACTTCAGAATGCTCACTTCTGCGGAGCTTGCCTCCAAAGACAGGGCAATAGAAAATCTGTTCACATTGGCAGATCAGGAACATGCTAAAGGGGCACTAACAGCTGAACTTTTCTTCCTCACTGCAGCAGTCAGGTTGGGGGCTGCTAGCGGCGCCCAACGTCTGATCAACCTGGCATCCAGCATCGACAGTCCTTTGTCCCGGCAATGCAGGAACTTCGGGACAGGCATCCGAAACGGCGACGCATCCCTGCTGAGCCTGGTTGCTGAGACCGCGATTGCCCATGGAGATAATCTGTTTGCCCGTGACGCAGGCAGAGCAGCCGTGAAAGCAGCCACCGATGCAGGCGACCGAACCGCTATAAGGATTGCCCAGCAGCTTATTCGTTCAAGCCTCGAGAACCTTAATGGCATTAAGCATTCCAAGGAAGATGGTGCCTCCTTAACAGCACGTGAGCAGGAAGTTGCTGCTTGGGCCGCCGCGGGAGTAAGCAACCGGACTATTGCCGCAAAAATGCATATTTCGATCCGAACGGTGGAGGGACACCTTTACCAGATTTATGGAAAGCTGCAGGTCGCCTCCCGTGCCGAACTACGGCTGGCTTTCGCATGATTACCGAGACGTCTGTCAACAGAGGCCTGGTGTTCCTGCCTATGGCGCCGGTTGTACGTGTCCCGGTGATTTCAGGGAGTAGTTCCAGAAAGAAGTCAGGTATGGCGTACTCGCGTCTCAGTCCCAGGTCATTCGTAGCGCTAAGGAAGGCCTTTGATTTAGCTGCATATGCAGAAGGTCTCGAATCAAAGTGCCTAACCCCAGCCACTTCACCTGTCTCACCCACCGCTTATGTTTCCTGTTCCGAGGAGGTTCGATATGTCGGATCAGCCTGAAGGCCCGACGATCAGGGTCTCCGACTTCTTTCGCAGCTTGAGGCGCCGTTGGATGGTTGTCGCTAGTTCCGTCGCAGTTTGCAGCTTGGCGGCCGTAAGCTATTCAAGCAGCCTCCCCCAGGAGTATACGGCCACTGCCTCACTGACCGTGGCGCCAATAACTACAAACCCATTCTCGTCGGCAGCCGTTAATCAACAGATAAATATCACTACTGAACGGGCGATACTGGGATCGAGTGAGGTGGCCTCACTGGCCGCGAAGGAGCTTGGCGAAAACGTCCTTCCGGCGGTGCTGCAAAGAAGCTCGGAAACCGCAGCTCCCTCGGGCTCCCAGGTTTTGCAGGTCAGCGTAACTAACAATGATCCGGATGCGGCTGCCGATCACGCCAATGCAATTGCGAAAGCTTACCTGAACTTCAGGGCACAGGGGGCGGCCCAGGTGGCTGCCTCTTATATCAAACAGCTTGATCAGCAAATTGCCGGCCTGGAGAATTCCGCTGAGGATCAGCAGCAAATGTCTGCCTTGGTCCAGCAGCGAATCGGCCTAAGCATAGTCGCAGATAATCCGGGCCGGATAATCGGCTATGCCAATCCGCCGGAGCAGCCTTCGTCTCTGGGGATGCCCGTATTTCTAGCGGGGGGCGTGGCGGGAGGAGCCCTCCTTGGCCTCTTTTTGGCTTTCTGGCGGGATCGAACTGATCCAAGGGCCCGCTACGCGGTCAGGATCGCCGGGTACTTTGAACAACCCGTTGTCCGGATTGGAGGACGGGACGGAAAAGAGGCTGAACGTTGGCTGCTCCGCTTAATCCTCAGGATTACACCCCGCCCGGCGGACGCCAAAGTCAAGGTGGTGGGGATCGTGACTGTTCCTGGCGCCGGTAGATGCGGGCTGGTGGATAATCTGGCAGATCTGGCGACGTCTCAAGGACTTGATGTACTTGCCATTGCAGCAGATGGCATCTTCCCGGAAGCGGTAGACAGGGGCTGGCCGCCTCGCCCGGTCCGGGACCATTGGCAGCACAGGGACCTCGTACTGCTTGACCTTGGAGACCAACTCAGCGGTAGCAGGATAGCTGCAGTGGGGGACCGCGTGGACGCGATCGTTCTCATAGTGGGCCGGCGCAGTCGGCTTCGTCGGGTTCGTGCGATCATCGATGCCCTGGACTCGCTGCCAGATGCCGCGCTGATTCCTGCCTTCAGCAATCGTTCCAGCCTCCATTGGCTCCAACGGCTCCGCTTTCCGGGGCGCCGTACAGTAGCGAGCATTCCCTTTACGGCTCCTTACTTGGTGAAGCCCGCTGTGCCCGCCTCTTTGCGACGCAGCAACTCCGCGCTCTTCGAGGCCTCCGTCCTGCCCCGTGAGAACCAAGAGACTCCCCCGATCGTGGATCTCGATCAATGGGAAACAGCGGAGAACCGCAGCAAATTAGGGAGTAAACCGTGAAGATCTTGCTGGTGACATCGCCGGGTGGACATTTGGCACAACTTCTGCCCTTGGAAAGCTGGTGGCGGAAACACAATAGATCGTGGGTCTCTTTCCGCCGGCCGGAAGTGGAGGCTGCTCTGGAGGACGAAGACGTCACATGGGCCTATTTCCCCACCACCCGAAACATACCCAATGCAATCAGGAACCTCTTTTTGGCCTGGCCTACTCTGCGCCACATTAGGCCTGATGTGGTGGTCTCCGTAGGTGCTGGCGTGGGTGTGCCATTTCTTTTAGTGGCCCGGTTGCTCCATATTCATACCGTCTACATAGAATGCTTTGACAGGATAACCATGCCCACGTTGAGCGGACGCATGTGCTACCCCCTGTCCGAAGTGTTTTGTGTTCAGTGGGAGGAACAACTCAACACTTATCCTGACGCCATCAATATCGGACCAGTCCTGTAATGGCAGGGGAGCCCAAGGTGGTGGTATCGCTGGGTACCGATCACCATAAGTTCGACCGGCTGGTCGACTGGATAGATGAGTGGCTCGAGCGTCAGCCACAACCGTTGGACTGCCTGGTGCAGTATGGGGCAAGCCGGCCGCCCCGATTGGCCCGGGGTATTACGCGAATGCCACGAGGACAAATTCTCGATCTCTACGCATCGGCTGATGTGGTGGTGGTCCAAGGTGGTCCAGGATCCATCATGGACGTACGCGAGGTTGGAAAAATCCCTATAGCCGTACCTAGGGTCCCATCGCTTCATGAAGTCGTAGACGGTCATCAGGTCGCCTTCACTGAGGTCATGGCTGCCCGCGGGGACGCGATCCTCGCCACCACATATCGGCAGATGGTGGCCGCCCTTGAATCGGCTTTGAGAAATCCGGGCTCCGTCCTGACGCCGCCACGTCATGCCGACGCCGTCGCTGCCGCTGAGAAGCTTGAAAGAGCCATCCTGGGGCTCAAGGCCCATCCTGCTCCCATGGCGATACGCCGCGTCCGCCAGCTCATCAGGCGCAAATGAACATCCTGGGTATCCCACTTAACGAGAAGCCCCATATCCTGGCGAGCATGACGCCAAGATCGTTGTGTTTTCGGTTCAGGCTGCATCCCAGGCTGGCCTTTTGGCGAGGAATGAGGGAGCTGGCGGCCGCCAGATCCTCCCCGGCCGCCAGATCCACCCGTCATTATGTCGTCTCGGCGTCGACTCTTGGACCCTGACGCGGATCCCTGTCCTGGATAGCCTCTGTTGCGGAGATAGCCTCTGATGCGGACAGCGCCCTTCCCAGACCGAGCAAACTCCGGAATCGCCATACGATCCCGAGGTAGGTTGCACCGATACCCGCTAGACAGGCCCCCGCGATAAGCGGGGAATCGCCAAG
Organism: Arthrobacter sp. Z5-13; assembly: GCF_056499105.1. Classification (NCBI taxonomy): domain Bacteria; kingdom Bacillati; phylum Actinomycetota; class Actinomycetes; order Micrococcales; family Micrococcaceae; genus Arthrobacter; species Arthrobacter sp. Z5-13. The sequence goes on along the minus strand of NZ_CP096460.1, from coordinate 3,199,826 downwards.
GAAGCCATGGCTAAGAACCCCACCGGCTCCGAACAGCGCCAGGGCCAGAACTGCAGGGAAGGCCAACGCCTTCAGCGACATGTGGATATTCAGGTGTCTTCGCACTTGCCATGTAGCCAGGGCCACGTCCACCGTAACTGCCGCAGCCCACGAGATTGCCGCACCCTGGATCCCCAAGAGCGGAATCAACAATAGGTTTCCCGCGACAGCCACGGCGAGGGCCGCCAGTTTATTGAACATTTGCCATCCACTGCGGCCAGCCATCAGCAGCACGCTTTGAACACCACCGGCGGAGACGCTCAGGCACATGGCAGCAGAAATGATGAGCAATGCCGGATAGCCGGCCTCAAACCCATGGCCGAAGAACCTAAGGATCGTTTCGCCCCAGATCATGAGAGTCAGATAGAAGGGCCACGCAGCAAGCACCAGTATCCGTGTGGCCCCCAAATAGATAGCCTGCGCTTGTCCCAGGTCCTTTACAGCCAATGCAGCGCTCAGCGCAGGCCCCACCACAATGCGCACGATGTGATCAGTCATCTGACCCAGCCGGATACATCTGTTGACCACGCCGTATACACCGGCGGCAGCCGGGCCCAGGAAGAGTCCCACGAGGATGACGTCAATCCATTCGAGCACCACTTCCAGCATGGTGCTGACGCCGCGGACACTCGAGAACGTCCAGAACCGACTGGCCTGCGTGAGGATTGGCCGGCTTTGCTCTGCACCTTGGGCCAGGTCTTGGGTACGGGTGGGGGACTGGACCCACGGCTGGTCCTGTTTTTTGGTCCGTGGCCCCTTGCCAGGTACGCCGCCCAGCGCACGCAGCGCCCGGAACAAGCTCCAGAGGGCCAGTGGTAGCACAATAGCCACCGGCGCCACCCATGCGGTCGTCAGGAAGACTGAGCCGGCTGCCAGGGTGGTCACGGCCACCACCGCGACCAGCCGCAGGCAGGGAAGCGCCACATTTTGCAGCAGCGTAAACGAGCCAATCCTGCCAAATCCCCGCAGGCCGCCGAAGAGAACACTGATGAGCGCCCCGGGGACGATAAAGATTGCAAGGGTGCGGATGATGTTTTGTGAATCAGGGTTGCTGGAAAGCCCTGCCAGGTAAGGGGCTGTAGTCCAGACCACTCCGGCAATCAGCCCACCGAAGATGACCACCGGAAAAACGGCAATGCGAATAGTGGTGGAGATTTCCTGCTGCTGCCCCAAGGCCAGCTGGGCTGAAACTGTCCTGACCATGCCTGTATCAGCCCCGAAGGTGCAGGCGCTGCAGGCAATGGCGAACAAAGCCACCACCTGAAAGAAGGAGCCTGCACCGGAATCGCCCAGGGTCTTACTGACGAACACAGTAGTGGCAAACGCCAGCCCGGCCCCGAACATAACACCCGCGAAAGCAGAGGCTCCGTTGCGGGCCAGGCGGGCTCGTTGCCCGAGGTCGAGGGTCTGCTGGCTCATGCCAAGGCTTCGCCCGTATATTTTGCCCTTAACAAAAGTGCCAAGGTCAGTCCAACCGTACTCAGCTGCATCACGTCGAGGCTGTAGTAGGGGATGATTGCCAGTGCGGCTATCAGCACACCGTGCAGCCACAGCCCGCTGGTCCCATGGCTGTTCCACGTCCGCAATATGCCGCCGATCAGGAATATCAGAAACAACGCCAAACCGATGAACCCGTAACAGAACATCAGCATCCAGATGTAACCTTGCGTGCCGCGGGAAACGCCGATGGATTCATCCATCCGGGGTGCACCCCAGCCAAGAAGTGGCGATTTCAATGTCTCGGTCAATGTGCTTGAGTACAGAGAAAGCCGACCGGATGTACTGTCGCTGTATTCCTGACGGCCGAGGATCTGGTCCAGCGTCCCGGTGTAGATCAAGCCAAAGCCCACAACGGCTGCCGCCGAAGCGAGGGAAAGGACGGGCAGAATTTGGCCGCGGGCTCCCATCCTGAAGGCCACGTAAATTACACAAATGGCCAAACCCAGGAGCATCCCACGGTTACTTGTGGCCAGCGCAGGCCAAAAAGACACTGCAAGTAAGCAGAGTATGACTGCTTGGAGCCAAATCTGACGCGCCAAAGTAGCGGCTGCAAGTGCGACTGGGGTTAACAGCACAAAAGCGGAACCCCAGCCGTTCGCATAGGGAAACGGCGCGGCTGGCCTGTTGTATGCCTCTGGGGCACCCCACGGTTCCTGGATCTCGGCGAGGGGAGGGAAGACCAGGTCGTAAACGAGCGGATTCTGTTTCAGCGAGGCGGGCAGCAGTTCGCCGACGGGAGTATGGAGCCGAAATTCCGGTGCGAGGATGGCCGAGACTCCCAGAATAACCACTGTCACCCAGACCACCATCAAGCCGGTAAGCAACTTCCGAGGGCTGAGGTTTTCCTTGGCATTGATGTAATAGACCATGAAGATGCCAACAGCTATCAAGTTGCCAACCCTTTGTACATAGCCGATCGTCGTATCTCCGTCCGGCAGGTTGATGCCGGCAACCAGAATCCAACAGAGAAACGCGAACCACGGCAGTAACCCGGGGACAATAGAAGTATTTCCGCGGGCGACGAGCAGGCCGGCCATGATGGCGCCCAGCAGAATAGGGACAAAGGGCGCGGCCCCCAGGGCCCACCAGAGCGGAAAGCCGACAAGCAGAATATGGATAGGCCACGCCGGTAAAACAAACGTGATGGCCTGCCGGTGACGGACGAGAGGAGTGAATGACCGCTGCCTGACAAGCAGGGCCGCGTGCTTCATAGCCCCCTCCCGCACTTCCCAATGCAATCAAGAACGACGACTTTAGTGCCACCTCGATACTGGTTCACACGCCCGCATTTAGCCGCGACAACACTTACCCGCCGGGGCCGCCCCGCGACGGTCATACCTGGCCTCTGATGGGAAGCGGCCGGAGCAGCATCTGATATTTACGGCGAAGAGACACAGGAACAACCACGGCGTTCGCCAGCAGCAATACGGAATAGAGCCCCATGAAAACGGCCGGGTAGCCCCATGCAAGAAAAATCCAACACAACATCCCGGAATCTATAGGCAGCATGATGAATGAGCGGAATAGACTTCGCCCCGAAACGGCCTGTTCTCTGCCGCTACCTGGGCCAGGGCCGGTCTCGGCTCCTGTACCGGAGCCAGAGCGGCGGAGTAGCTGTTCGGCCAGTATCTGGCCCATGAAATGCCCAACAGCCAGCAAACAGAAGATGACCGGAATCCAGATAGTCCACGATGAGATGCCTTCGAGCCTGATAACGCCGATGGCGACGGCCAGATGGATGGCCGGAACCCTCACTGCGTCTATCACATGGTCCAACCACTCCCCGGCTGGGCCTCCTGTGCCAGTCACCCGGGCTACCTGCCCATCTGCCGAGTCCAGCACGTAACCAGATGCGAAGAGAAAAGCTGCCGCCACTCCAGTTGACGGCACCGGGGGCAAAACGATGAGGGCTGTCAGCCCAAGCAACGACAGGAGGGCGCTCGCTTGGGAAACATTGTTGGCCGTCCACCCCAACCTCACGGCTACAGCGGCGCCGTAACGGCCCAGACGCCGGTTGGCCCAGCGAGTATAGGCGGGAACCGTGTCCCCGGGTTTTTGTGCCGACTCCAGCTCTCGAAGGGTGTTGACGATGCGTTGGGCTGGATCGCGTTGCCCGGGGCGCCGCCTTGCTGGAATAGAGGGTTCAGCAAGGCCGGGTGCGTGGGATTCGGGTGTCAGGTGGGTCACTGTGGTCCCTTTCATTGATTCTTGAGGGTTGCCACGGCGGTTAACTCGAAGCTGGAGTTGGGGGTTGCCCGGTAGCCGGAGTGGACTTCAGCGGTGATGCTGTTGATCCCGGTGGTGAAGGCTGACTGGGGGATGGTGAGTGTTACGGGGTTGGCGAGGGCGGTACTGGTGCTTGGTGAGGCTGTTGAGTAGGTGTTGTAGGAGATGGTTCCTGTGGGCATGTTGACCCGGGTCACTTCGGTTCCGTTGACATAGACCACGATCCCGTCGTCGGCTCGGGTGTTGATGGTGACGGAGGCGATGACTGTGGCGTCGGCGATGGTGAATGTCTTGCGGTACTGGATGGCAAGGGGCTTGGTTCCCTCAGCTGTCAGTGTGGTTCCCAGGCCTGTGGTTCCCCAGCCAAGGGGGGCTGGTCCTGAGGCCCAGCCGGTGTCGTTGAACGCGGTGGTTTTCCATGCGGGATCGGGGGCGGAGTTGTTGAAGTTGTAGCGCCAGGTGGAGCCAGCGGCGATGAGGGTGGAGGATGCTGGTGCAACTCCTGCGGTGACTACGGTTGTGCTGGCTGAGAGGTTTCCGGCGGGGTCAATGGCTCTGACGAAGTACCGGGCGCCGGCGACGGCGGGGACGGTCAAGGAGGTTGCGCCTGCGGCGGTGGTGGCGATGACTCGCTCGTTGCGCAGCACTTGATAGCGTGCTGATGCGTCTGATGAGCGGGTCCATGTGATGGTGTCGGTTGTGCCGTTGCCAGAGGCTGCTGGATTGCCGGGGGAACCGGGTGCTGTGGTGTCCCTGGCGCCAAAGCGGACGAATCCGCCGGACCACTGGTTTGCTCCGGTGCGGGAGGTTGAGCTGATGAAGTCGCCGCCGATCCAGAGTGCCCCGGTGCTGTCAGTGAAGGTTCCCCAGGCTCCGTATCCGCCGCGGCCCCTCATGGTGGGGTTGAATTCGGGGATGATCTGTCCTGTTGAGGCGTCCCAGGCGCCGACGAAGCCGATCGTGTCCGCGCTTGTCCAGGCTGTGCCGATTGAGGACCATTTGTCTGCGCCGGAGTAGTTCCAGTTGTTGCAATGGCAGCCGCCGAAGATGACTCCGTTGCCCATGGAAATCGTCTGGAAGTCCCCGCCTTGCTTGGTGATGTTCGAGGACAGCCGGCTGAAGTTGGCTTTGTCGAAGCTGAAGAGGCTATGCTCCGAACCGCCGATCCACACCCTGTTCGGTGCTTCCTTGATGGCGAACTGGAAGTTCGTCGTCGAGCTGGGTACCCAGGTCCAGGCCGGTGAAGCCAGGGGAGCTCCCGAGCTCGTGAGGACAGCTGCGACTTTGTTGGCCGCGGCCGAATTCGAACTGGTGAAGTATCCGGAGGCGTATAGCCGGCCGCCGTCCACGCTGGCATCGACGGCTGTCACGGTTCCGTTGAACGCCGGGTTCCAGGTGGGATCGGGCGTGCCATCAGTCACCGACGCCCGGCCCGCAGCCCTTGCGTAGGTGGTGGCGCTCGGACGGGTCCCGCCACCCAGGTGGGTGAAGTTTCCTCCGAGATACAGCCAGTTACCGAGAACTGACAGGCTCCGGACCTGAACGACTTGCGAGGGGAGCGCGTTGACTATGGACATGGTCCAGGTTTTGTTGGTGGCACCCGTGACCGGATCCAGGCCAACGATCCCGCTGGCCGGCTCACCGTTGACAGTGGTGAACTCGCCACCGGCTACCAGTATGCCGCTGGGCAGCACAGTCAATGCTTTTACCTGGCCGTTGAAGGTGGGGCGGAACCCGGAGACCCAGTCGCCGGTGGCGGCGTTGAAGCCGGCCAGATAAGACTGCTGTACTTGCCCGGCACCGGCTGAAGTCTGCTGCACGAACTTAAAGTTGCCTCCAACGAACACCGTGTTTCCGGCTTGAGTGAAGGCCTGGGCCTCAGTGTCCATTTCCCCGGTCCGGCCGTTGGCCTGCCCGGTGACTCCCCAGCGCGTGGGCAATGCTCCCGTCTCGGGCAGCGCCCGTTGGGCGTAAGCTGCGGTGCCGCCATTGGGGATCGGCGTGTTGGCCAAATCAGCCTGGGTAAGGCGCGGCCTCAGGTACATCTGGGTAAAGGGCCGTGCGCTTCCCGTCGTTGAGGTGGCGGACCACAGGTAGGTCGTGCTCGAATTTTCACCCGTGATGCTGGAGCCGAAGGCAAAACCCTGCGTCCAGCTCTGTGCTGCGATGGACCGCGAATCGACGCGGCGGAAGCCGGAGTCCAACCCAAAACTCATCGTTTGGCCGCCGCTGCCGCTGACCCCATCAAAGGAATAACTTCCCACCCGGCGTTCAGACCCGAACGTCCACACCCAGCCGGCCTGTCCCAGTACTTTGAACCGGGCTTCCTGCCACGCGGTTCCTGCCGAATTGGTAGCGCGCCGCAGACGGATCCCGTCCGTCATGGCATCGACCCGCTGTCCGTTCAGCAGGCCATCGATAACCGCCGATGAAAGCTCGCGGGCAGCGAAAGCTGTCTGGCCTGTCACCGCACTCCGGACCTGTGCCGTTGTGCCCAGGCCCTCATACTTTTCTTTCCACCCTTCACGGCCCCGGCCGATCAGCACCCAGCCGCCACCATCGGAGGTTTGATCGCAGTAGAACTGCTCCGGCGCCTGGAGTTTGTCCGTACGCAACCAATAAATGCCGGAAGGACTTGCCGGTGAAACCTGCTTCACCTCCCAGCACGACGCCGCAGCAGTCCCCTCAGAAGAACCGTCATAAACGGTAGGTCCTGCAGCACGCACACCAGGAGCCACCACAACCATCACGGAAATGGCCATGAGGAACGCGGACAAGGTGGCTACCAATGCCTTAGGCCTGAGCTGGGACAATGCCTTTGACGTCATGATTACTCCTCCGTGCGGCTCAGCAGGGGATTCGGGTGTCAGGTGGGTCACTGTGGTCCCTTTCATTGATTCTTGAGGGTTGCCACGGCGGTTAACTCGAAGCTGGAGTTGGGGGTTGCCCGGTAGCCGGAGTGGACTTCAGCGGTGATGCTGTTGATCCCGGTGGTGAAGGCTGACTGGGGGATGGTGAGTGTTACGGGGTTGGCGAGGGCGGTACTGGTGCTTGGTGAGGTCGTTGAGTAGGTGTTGTAGGAGATGGTTCCTGTGGGCATGTTGACCCGGGTCACTTCGGTTCCGTTGACATAGACCACGATCCCGTCGTCGGCTCGGGTGTTGATGGTGACGGAGGCGATGACTGTGGCGTCGGCGATGGTGAATGTCTTGCGGTACTGGATGGCAAGGGGCTTGGTTCCCTCAGCTGTCAGTGTGGTTCCCAGGCCTGTGGTTCCCCAGCCAAGGGGGGCTGGTCCTGAGGCCCAGCCGGTGTCGTTGAACGCGGTGGTTTTCCATGCGGGATCGGGGGCGGAGTTGTTGAAGTTGTAGCGCCAGGTGGAGCCAGCGGCGATGAGGGTGGAGGATGCTGGTGCAACTCCTGCGGTGACTACGGTTGTGCTGGCTGAGAGGTTTCCGGCGGGGTCAATGGCTCTGACGAAGTACCGGGCGCCGGCGACGGCGGGGACGGTCAGCGAGGTTGCGCCTGCGGCGGTGGTGGCGATGACTCGCTCGTTGCGCAGCACTTGATAGCGTGCTGATGTGTCTGATGAGCGGGTCCATGTGATGGTGTCGGTTGTGCCGTTGCCAGAGGCTGCTGGATTGCCGGGGGAACCGGGTGCTGTGGTGTCCCTGGCGCCAAAGCGGACGAATCCGCCGGACCACTGGTTTGCTCCGGTGCGGGAGGTTGAGCTGATGAAGTCGCCGCCGATCCAGAGTGCCCCGGTGCTGTCAGTGAAGGTTCCCCAGGCTCCGTATCCGCCGCGGCCCCTCATGGTGGGGTTGAATTCGGGGATGATCTGTCCTGTTGAGGCGTCCCAGGCGCCGACGAAGCCGATCGTGTCCGCGCTTGTCCAGGCTGTGCCGATTGAGGACCATTTGTCTGCGCCGGAGTAGTTCCAGTTGTTGCAATGGCAGCCGCCGAAGATGACTCCGTTGCCCATGGAAATCGTCTGGAAGTCCCCGCCTTGCTTGGTGATGTTCGAGGACAGCCGGCTGAAGTTGGCTTTGTCGAAGCTGAAGAGGCTATGCTCCGAACCGCCGATCCACACCCTGTTCGGTGCTTCCTTGATGGCGAACTGGAAGTTCGCCGTCGAGCTGGGTACCCAGGTCCAGGCCGGTGAAGCCAGGGGAGCTCCCGAGCTCGTGAGGACAGCTGCGACTTTGTTGGCCGCGGCCGAATTCGAACTGGTGAAGTATCCGGAGGCGTATAGCCGGCCGCCGTCCACGCTGGCATCGACGGCTGTCACGGTTCCGTTGAACGCCGGGTTCCAGGTGGGATCGGGCGTGCCATCAGTCACCGACGCCCGGCCCGCAGCCCTTGCGTAGGTGGTGGCGCTCGGACGGGTCCCGCCACCCAGGTGGGTGAAGTTTCCTCCGAGATACAGCCAGTTACCGAGAACTGACAGGCTCCGGACCTGAACGACTTGCGAGGGGAGCGCGTTGACTATGGACATGGTCCAGGTTTTGTTGGTGGCACCCGTGACCGGATCCAGGCCAACGATCCCGCTGGCGGGTTGACCGTTGACAGTGGTGAACTCGCCACCGGCTACGAGTATGCCGCTGGGCAGCACAGTCAATGCTTTTACCTGGCCGTTGAAGGTGGGGCGGAACCCGGAGACCCAGTCGCCGGTGGCGGCGTTGAAGCCGGCCAGATAAGACTGCTGTACTTGCCCGGCACCGGCTGAAGTCTGCTGCACGAACTTAAAGTTGCCTCCAACGAACACCGTGTTTCCGGCTTGAGTGAAGGCCTGGGCCTCAGTGTCCATTTCCCCGGTCCGGCCGTTGGCCTGCCCGGTGACTCCCCAGCGCGTGGGCAATGCTCCCGTCTCGGGCAGCGCCCGTTGGGCGTAAGCTGCGGTGCCGCCATTGGGGATCGGCGTGTTGGCCAAATTAGCCTGGGTAAGGCGCGGCCTCAGGTACATCTGGGTAAAGGGCCGTGCGCTTCCCGTCGTTGAGGTGGCGGACCACAGGTAGGTCGTGCTCGAATTTGTACCCGTGATGCTGGAGCCGAAGGCAAAACCCTGCGTCCAGCTCTGTGCTGCGATGGACCGCGAATCGACGCGGCGGAAGCCGGAGTCCAACCCAAAACTCATCGTTTGGCCGCCGCTGCCGCTGACCCCATCAAAGGAATAACTTCCCACCCGGCGTTCAGACCCGAACGTCCACACCCAGCCGGCCTGTCCCAGTACTTTGAACCGGGCTTCCTGCCACGCGGTTCCTGCCGAGTTGGTGGCGCGCCGCAGACGGATCCCGTCCGTCATGGCATCGACCCGCTGTCCGTTCAGCAGGCCATCGATGACCGCCGATGAAAGCTCGCGGGCAGCGAAAGCTGTCTGGCCTGTCACCGCACTCCGGACCTGTGCCGTTGTGCCCAGGCCCTCATACTTTTCTTTCCACCCTTCACGGCCCCGGCCGATCAGCACCCAGCCGCCACCATCGGAGGTTTGATCGCAGTAGAACTGCTCCGGCGCCTGGAGTTTGTCGGTACGCAACCAGTAAATGCCGGAAGGACTTGCCGGTGAAACCTGCTTCACCTCCCAGCACGACGCCGCAGCAGTCCCCTCAGAAGAACCGTCATAAACGGTAGGTCCTGCAGCACGCACACCAGGAGCCACCACAACCATCACGGAAATGGCCATGAGGAACGCGGACAAGGTGGCTACCAATGCCTTAGGCCTGAGCTGGGACAATGCCTTTGACGTCATGATTACTCCTCCGTGCGGCTCAGCAGGGGATTCGGGTGTCAGGTGGGTCACTGTGGTCCCTTTCATTGATTCTTGAGGGTTGCCACGGCGGTTAACTCGAAGCTGGAGTTGGGGGTTGCCCGGTAGCCGGAGTGGACTTCAGCGGTGATGCTGTTGATCCCGGTGGTGAAGGCTGACTGGGGGATGGTGAGTGTTACGGGGTTGGCGAGGGCGGTACTGGTGCTTGGTGAGGTCGTTGAGTAGGTGTTGTAGGAGATGGTTCCTGTGGGCATGTTGACCCGGGTCACTTCGGTTCCGTTGACATAGACCACGATCCCGTCGTCGGCTCGGGTGTTGATGGTGACGGAGGCGATGACTGTGGCGTCGGCGATGGTGAATGTCTTGCGGTACTGGATGGCAAGGGGCTTGGTTCCCTCAGCTGTCAGTGTGGTTCCCAGGCCTGTGGTTCCCCAGCCAAGGGGGGCTGGTCCTGAGGCCCAGCCGGTGTCGTTGAACGCGGTGGTTTTCCATGCGGGATCGGGGGCGGAGTTGTTGAAGTTGTAGCGCCAGGTGGAGCCAGCGGCGATGAGGGTGGAGGATGCTGGTGCAACTCCTGCGGTGACTACGGTTGTGCTGGCTGAGAGGTTTCCGGCGGGGTCAATGGCTCTGACGAAGTACCGGGCGCCGGCGACGGCGGGGACGGTCAGCGAGGTTGCGCCTGCGGCGGTGGTGGCGATGACTCGCTCGTTGCGCAGCACTTGATAGCGTGCTGATGTGTCTGATGAGCGGGTCCATGTGATGGTGTCGGTTGTGCCGTTGCCAGAGGCTGCTGGATTGCCGGGGGAACCGGGTGCTGTGGTGTCCCTGGCGCCAAAGCGGACGAATCCGCCGGACCACTGGTTTGCTCCGGTGCGGGAGGTTGAGCTGATGAAGTCGCCGCCGATCCAGAGTGCCCCGGTGCTGTCAGTGAAGGTTCCCCAGGCTCCGTATCCGCCGCGGCCCCTCATGGTGGGGTTGAATTCGGGGATGATCTGTCCTGTTGAGGCGTCCCAGGCGCCGACGAAGCCGATCGTGTCCGCGCTTGTCCAGGCTGTGCCGATTGAGGACCATTTGTCTGCGCCGGAGTAGTTCCAGTTGTTGCAATGGCAGCCGCCGAAGATGACTCCGTTGCCCATGGAAATCGTCTGGAAGTCCCCGCCTTGCTTGGTGATGTTCGAGGACAGCCGGCTGAAGTTGGCTTTGTCGAAGCTGAAGAGGCTATGCTCCGAACCGCCGATCCACACCCTGTTTAGTGCTTCCTTGATGGCGAACTGGAAGTTCGCCGTCGAGCTGGGTACCCAGGTCCAGGCCGGTGAAGCCAGGGGAGCTCCCGAGCTCGTGAGGACAGCTGCGACTTTGTTGGCCGCGGCCGAATTCGAACTGGTGAAGTATCCGGAGGCGTATAGCCGGCCGCCGTCCACGCTGGCATCGACGGCTGTCACGGTTCCGTTGAATGCCGGGTTCCAGGTGGGATCGGGCGTGCCATCAGTCACCGACGCCCGGCCCGCAGCCCTTGCGTAGGTGGTGGCGCTCGGACGGGTCCCGCCACCCAGGTGGGTGAAGTTTCCTCCGAGATACAGCCAGTTACCGAGAACTGACAGGCTCCGGACCTGAACGACTTGCGAGGGGAGCGCGTTGACTATGGACATGGTCCAGGTTTTGTTGGTGGCACCCGTGACCGGATCCAGGCCAACGATCCCGCTGGCCGGCTCACCGTTGACAGTGGTGAACTCGCCACCGGCTACCAGTATGCCGCTGGGCAGCACAGTCAATGCTTTTACCTGGCCGTTGAAGGTGGGGCGGAACCCGGAGACCCAGTCGCCGGTGGCGGCGTTGAAGCCGGCCAGATAAGACTGCTGTACTTGCCCGGCACCGGCTGAAGTCTGCTGCACGAACTTAAAGTTGCCTCCAACGAACACCGTGTTTCCGGCTTGAGTGAAGGCCTGGGCCTCAGTGTCCATTTCCCCGGTCCGGCCGTTGGCCTGCCCGGTGACTCCCCAGCGCGTGGGCAATGCTCCCGTCTCGGGCAGCGCCCGTTGGGCGTAAGCTGCGGTGCCGCCATTGGGGATCGGCGTGTTGGCCAAATCAGCCTGGGTAAGGCGCGGCCTCAGGTACATCTGGGTAAAGGGCCGTGCGCTTCCCGTCGTTGAGGTGGCGGACCACAGGTAGGTCGTGCTCGAATTTTCACCCGTGATGCTGGAGCCGAAGGCAAAACCCTGCGTCCAGCTCTGTGCTGCGATGGACCGCGAATCGACGCGGCGGAAGCCGGAGTCCAACCCAAAACTCATCGTTTGGCCGCCGCTGCCGCTGACCCCATCAAAGGAATAACTTCCCACCCGGCGTTCAGACCCGAACGTCCACACCCAGCCGGCCTGTCCCAGTACTTTGAACCGGGCTTCCTGCCACGCGGTTCCTGCCGAATTGGTAGCGCGCCGCAGACGGATCCCGTCCGTCATGGCATCGACCCGCTGTCCGTTCAGCAGGCCATCGATAACCGCCGATGAAAGCTCGCGGGCAGCGAAAGCTGTCTGGCCTGTCACCGCACTCCGGACCTGTGCCGTTGTGCCCAGGCCCTCATACTTTTCTTTCCACCCTTCACGGCCCCGGCCGATCAGCACCCAGCCGCCACCATCGGAGGTTTGATCGCAGTAGAACTGCTCCGGCGCCTGGAGTTTGTCCGTACGCAACCAATAAATGCCGGAAGGACTTGCCGGTGAAACCTGCTTCACCTCCCAGCACGACGCCGCAGCAGTCCCCTCAGAAGAACCGTCATAAACGGTAGGTCCTGCAGCACGCACACCAGGAGCCACCACAACCATCACGGAAATGGCCATGAGGAACGCGGACAAGGTGGCTACAAGTGCCTTAGGCCTGAGCTGGGACAATGCCTTTGACGTCATGATTACTCCTCCGTGCGGCTCAGCAGGCTGGATCGTTGGGGAAGGTGTGCTCGACGATGAGCAACTTGCCGTCGACTTCCTGAAGGACATAGGTGTTGAGGTACTTCCGGGTACCTTCAGGTGAGGCTGCCAGGACAACGGCACCGCTCTCATCCGTCGTCTGAACACTGCTGGAGTCGACGCAAACAGTTGCGTGAATCAGGGTGTGACCATCCCTGATCTCTTCCACCAGCACGGGCTCGCCGACCGTTTTGACAGTTCCGGACTGACGCCAGTGGTTGGATGAGAATTCCTGTTCCTGTGCTTCAAGCTCTCCCAGGGCAGCACCCTTCGCGATTTCTGCGAAACTCGCTGTGCTCTTCCCCGGTTCTGCCGCTGCGGCCTTGCCTATTCCGGTTGAGCGATCGACGAATGCGGCTATAGCGCCCTGTGCTGCGGAACGTGTGGCAGGGCCAGGGGGCTGCGGGACGGTTGCTGGTGAACCGCCAGGCAGCGTTTGCTCGGGCGCGGCCGGAGCAGGGGCCGCAGGTTCAGCGGGCTGTCCTGCCGGGGCCGGGTTGGGCTGGGCCGGATGCGACGGTCCATCCAACTTAGTTTCTACGTTTGCCGAACCTACAGCCGCGGTGCTCGCACCACCGGCAGGTACGGAGGCCGTCAGAGTCCACACCATGGCTGGGCAAGCCACAATGGCAAGCGTCCAACGGACGCCCTTCAGATGGCCTTTGGCCTGCAGCTTGGTCTTGTTTTGGGAGGAAGAGTCGACAGGTGACACTTCTGAGCCCCCTTTGATTAGTGCCAGTTCCCAACTCTTGCGACCACTGTCAGAAGACCGGCTGACAAGGCTGGATTGCTCCAAACTGTAGGCCTGGCAAACACGCAGAACAAGGCAAAAATACGGCCACTGGAAGGTTCGAGGGGTTTTTCGGTAAAGACCAGTAGGCTGCAGTCCAACCACAAGTGAAGCAGCTTTTGGGCAGGTGGAACCGGGGTCAAAAGCAAGTGTTTTTAGCAGCGTGGGAGTAGGGACTACCCGGGCCGCAAGGGCCGCAGATTTTGCCGTAGTGAGAAGCGAATGTATCGGATCCTGAGGCTAGGTAGCTTGCGTTCAGGGAACAAAAGAATCCTTAAACGACGGATGAGGTGGACCTTTACGAGGTCCACCTCATCTGAGGCTCCTGGCGTTGTATGACATCACTGCCGGCTACAGCACCAATTGCGCCAAATCCCAGGAGGGAGTGCTCAGCCGTTATACGCCCAAGCCCGAACATAGTCGATCTGGTAGTCAGCGGACGACTTGGTATCTGTGTAGTCCGGGCCGATCGGATTGCCGTAGTAGGAAGAACCGATCTGCAGATTTAGCCTCATATTGAAGGCTGACTGGAAGTTGGGTCCCCACAGCCACGGATATTGCTGCTTGGTGGCAGTGGCTACAAGCTTGCCGTCAAAGTAGCCCTTGAGCTCCGTCGGAGTGTATTCAACAGCCCACGTGTGGAAGTCAGCAGAGGAATCGACCGTGGTACCTGCCAGGGCCTCCCAGTTCCAGCCCTTCTTGGTTCCCGAGCCATAGGTGGATTCATGGGCGGTGAAGTATGAGGTGCCAGCGGGCATGGCGTTGGTGGACGGGGTACCCCAGGCTTCCATAATGTCCACTTCGCCAGCGCCTTTATTGCGCAGCCAGAAAGCGGGCCAGATTCCGCGAGAATCTCCCGGAGTGGTGGGAATCTTGGCACGGATCTCCCAGCGACCGTACTGCTGCTCAAATTTGCCCATAGAGTCTATATAGCCAGTGGTGAAGTCGCGGCCATCAACAGTTTGGCGCTTACCCGTGATGTGCAACAGGCCATCACTGACAGTGACATTGGCTGCCTTGATACGTGCAACGTCATAGGACAACGATTCATTATCGCGTACGTTCCACTGTCGCGTATCAGTGGAAAACTCGTCCCGGAACGCAGGCTGACCCCACCCAGGAAGATCGGCGTCGGAAACTGGAGAAACCGGTGCCGTCGTAGCCGCGGGAGCGACCAGGGTGCTGACCTTGAAGTCATCGAATGCCAAGGCCGTAGGCTGGCCCGTGCTGGAAAGGTAGCCGGCAACGGCAACGGCGCCGGGAGTGGTGATCCGCTGGGTGGATGTATCTGTGTATTCGTTGGCCCAGGTCGTCGGCTCGTTGCTGCCTGCTGCCCACGCCTTGGCTTTAAGCCGGACCGCGGTGGAACCCGACGTCTGCAGCTTCAAATTAATGTTCTGCCCTGCTTTGACCAGGAACGGCAGGGCCGTGGCGCTTTTCAGCACGGTGATTCCCGAGCTCCCATTGGACCGCGAAGTTTCAAGCGTTGCCTTGCCCCCGGGGGCAACCCTGAGGACAGTGCGGTAATACCCGCCGGCCGTCTCACGGATATGCAGGGAGGAGTAGACACCACTGCCGGAAGTCGGCAGATCGCGGATGGACACTGTATAGGACGCCTGAGCATTGGCAACTGACAGCGATGCCGCCGTGGTGATGGACTTACCGCGCTCTGTGAGCGACATGTTGGCGTGACCAGAGCTGACGGACGTCGAAGGTGACGCGGAGCTATAGGATACATTTTGCGGAGACAGTCCCCATCCGCGGCTGACCGTGCGCGACATGGAGTCGTTGAGCACAACGGAGCCCTCTACCAGTGCCGGTTCTTCTGCGCTGGCAGGCATGCCGGGAATGGTGGCGGCGAGCAGAGCAGCGGTGACAACTCCGGCCGCAAACACTAATCTGCCAGCTTTAGGGCGCGCTGAAATTGGGGTCGACGGATTGTTCATAAGTAGTGTGTAACTCTCTAGTTGGTGCCATCCCCATTTGGCGTGCACGAACGCAACCTTACAAGTGGGAGTACTTCCCCGAGACCGCCCCTAGTCTTGCACGCTGACATTGCTCGATGCAAAACCGTTATAAATCTCGAATACAGCTTGGCGGAGACTCGGTGAAGCTGTGAAATGCCCGGTATTGCTGGGATGCAAGCCCAATCGGATGGAAGTAAGACCTCCCGTTTGGCCTCTGTTTTAGGGACGTAACATTCGGCGCGCAGTTGGCTGGATGGTAGTGGGTCCTACACATTTCCATCGGAGGAATACCCTTGCGGGTTGTCGCTCTGCCAGCGCCAGTGATCACGGCACATAGCTGCCAGATCCCGCTCCGCGGACCACCCCAAATCGGCCATGGCTGCCGAGGGATCTGCGAAGCTGACTGCAACATCGCCGGCGCGCCGTGGGGCGAAGTCAAAGGGAATTGACTTACCCGCTGCTCGACTGAAGGCTTCAATAACTTCCAGAACGGAGGAGCCGCGTCCAGTGCCGAGGTTCCATCGGTGGATGCCGTTGTGCTTTAGCAGGTAGGAGAGCGCAGCCAAGTGGCCGCTTGCCAGATCCATAACGTGGATATAATCCCGGACGCCGGTGCCGTCATGCGTGGGGTAATCCTTACCAAACACGAGAACTTTTTCACGGCGGCCTACGGCAACTTGGGCGACGAACGGAAGTAAATTGTTGGGGGTGCCTTTTGGATCCTCGCCGATACGACCGGATTCGTGGGCGCCGACCGGGTTGAAGTATCGAAGCAACGCAATCTTCCAGCGGGGATCAGAGGCAGACAAGTCCGTCAGGATGTCTTCAATCTGTTCCTTTGTCCGCCCGTAAGGATTGCTGGCATCCAGCGGCATCTTCTCCGTAAGCGGTACATCCTCGGAGTCCCCGTAGACGGTGGCTGAAGAGCTGAAAACCAAGGTATTCACATTGAACTCATCCATGCACTCCACCAAATTGAGAGTACTGACGATGTTGTTGCGGTAATACATGATCGGTACGGATACGGATTCGCTCACTGATTTCAGGCCAGCGAAGTGAATTACCGCCTCTATTTCGCCTTCCTGGAACACTTGATTAAGAGCTTCGAAATCCAAAAGATCGACGCGTCGGAAAATGACCGGTTTGTTGGTTAATTCACTGACTCTTTGTAAGGATTCATGGGATGAATTAATGAAATTATCGACAACAATAACTTCATGGCCTGCATTGAGCAGGCACAAGGTTGTGTGTGATCCGATATAACCCGATCCGCCAGTGACTAAGACCTTCATGGCCCTTAGGGTAACGTCTTTCACCTTGCCGAAAAAGGCCCGCGGTTGGCTCATACAACCGACTCAGCATTTGGGGTCTTATGTCGCATGGCCAAGGCACGGGGTGACGTGTAATGAAGCCTCCGCCTGCTGGGCCCACCTGTCCTGCCTGGACTGGGCCATCGAAAATGGATCGTGCCACTGTTCCCGGGCCCGCCGCTGACGGAGGCTTGGTGAAGATCCTCGGGGGGAGACAGCCGCCTGCCCTTGTGCTGTGGGACAATTGAATGTCGCACAATTGGTATCCTAGGGAGTTCCTTTGGCCGTAGTAACAACGCCGACCACGCTGGAGCACGCGGTTCCGGCGATCGGCAACGCGGAGGTCCTGCGCATCCGGAATGACTTCCCGGCCCTTTCCCAGACGGTTAACGGGCAGCCGCTCATCTACTTGGATTCCGGCGCCACTTCGCAAAACCCGCTCAGCGTGATCGAGGCCGAGCAGGAGTTTTACGAGCAGCGCAATGCTGCCGTCCACCGCGGCGCTCACCATCTGGCCGTTGAGGCAACGGAAGCCTTCGAGGACGCGCGCCAGACAGTAGCGGATTTTATCGGTGCCAACTATGAGGAAACGGTGTGGACCTCCAATGCCACGGAGGGGCTGAACCTGATCAGTTATGCACTGTCCAACGCGGCCCTCTGGGCAGCCCAGGGCAGGGGGGACCAGCGGCTGAAGGAACTGGCCGTGGGGCCCGGGGACGAAATCGTGGTCACGGAGATGGAGCACCACGCCAACCTCATTCCTTGGCAGGAACTCGCATTCAGGACCGGGGCAACCCTACGGTACGTCCGCATTGACGGTTCCGGGGCCCTGGACCTGGGGCAGGCCGCGGAAATTATCGGGGAACGCACCCGGCTGCTGGCCTTTACGCACGCCTCAAACGTCCTTGGAATTATCAATCCAGTACAGAAGCTTGTGGCCATGGCCCGGAAACATAACGCCCTCGTGGTGCTTGATGCCTGCCAGTCTGCGCCGCACCTGGCACTGGACCTCAAGAAACTCGACGTGGATTTCGCCGTTTTTTCGGGCCACAAGATGCTCGCCCCCACTGGCATCGGTGTGCTCTACGGAAAACAGGAACTCCTGGATACCCTGCCGCCATTCCTTACCGGCGGTTCCATGATCACCACAGTGACAATGGAACGGGCGGAATACCTGCCCGCACCCCAGCGGTTCGAGGCGGGAACACAACGCATCTCCCAGGCAGTCGCCCTCGCTGCTGCCGCCAACTACCTTAGTGAAACAGGCTTGGACCGGATCCACGCCTGGGAGTCTGAACTCGGGCAACGGATGGTGGCGGGGCTTGAGCGGATCGAAGGCGTTCGGGTATTGGGTCCGGCGGCGGGGGAGGAACGGATTGGTCTGGCGGCCTTTGACGTTGACGGAGTTCACGCGCACGACGTCGGACAGTTCCTGGACAGCCGGGGCATAGCCGTTCGGGTTGGCCATCACTGTGCCCAACCGTTGCATCGGAGGCTGGGGCTCACCGCAAGCACAAGGGCAAGCACCTATCTGTACAACACCACGGACGACGTCGACGCCTTCCTTGAGGCTGTCGCCGGGGTCCGTTCCTACTTCCGGGCTTAGGGAGCGAATCAACATGAGCCTCGACCAGCTTTACCAGCAAATCATTCTTGATCATTCCAAGACCAGGCATGGCAGTGGTCTTTCCGCCACTCCAGCGCCGGTCGGAACGTCAACGGGGCAGTCGCACCAGTTAAACCCTGTCTGTGGCGACGAAGTGACTTTCCGTGTCGCCGTCGATCGCGGAAAGGTGGCCCAGATTTCCTGGGATGGCGAAGGCTGTTCCATTTCCATGGCCTCTGCCTCTGTGCTCAGTGAAATGGCGGAGGGGATGACGGTTGAGGAGCTTCACGAGACGATTGGGGCTTTCAGGGAAGTACTCAGATCGCGGGGCAAGGTCCACGCCGATCCGGAAGTCCTTGGCGACGCAGCCGCATTCGAGGGGGTGGCCCGCTACGCCGCCCGGGTCAAGTGCGCCATGATTTCCTGGGTAGCGGCAGAGGACGCCCTCAACCAGGCCTCGTAGAGGCCCGCCACCGCTAAGTCCAGATGCCACCTTCTGGCAAAAGTGCGCCTGGCCCATTAGGGGCAGGCGCACTTCTTGCTACTCCCGTTGCAGGCTATACCAGCGCAGCAATCCCGATCGCGGCGGTGGCGGCCCCCAGGACCATGGAGACACTCACCAGCACAACGTGGACCGTGAGGAACCTGGTGGCCTTCCCTGCCTCATCGCGTGCCCGGGAATCCTTCATGACCCGGCGCAGGAACTGAGGCCAGACGGCAAGGGACCACACCCCCGAAATGATCAGGACAACTGACAGCAGTACCGGTAGCTGCATGGGATCAGTGGCTTTCCAGCCAGGCCTGTGCCTGCTGGGACTGGATGTTCAGCGCCTTGCCCACCATGGGTTCAGCTGCATCGGCGATCTTTCCGCCGAGCAAGGGAACCGACGACGTGACGTTGCCTTCGAGCTCAACGCGTGTGCTGCCGCCGTCGGCAACAAGCCGCTGCACAGCGGTGACGTCCAGGGGGGCGCCGGCGATCTTGAGGCTGATCTTGCTCTGGCGGGAACCGTCAGCGGCCGGGGCCTCCCAGGTTTCCAGCTGCGTCACCTTCAGGGTGTCGCCCACGAACTTGCGGGCAATCTCGGGCAGGCGCGTGGTGGGCAACGTCCGCACAGAAGTGGTGCTGAATGCGCCGGCGACATCTCCGTCAACCGTAAAGGATTCCAGGGTGCCGCCGACCAGTTCGCTGGTATGGCGCTGGAAATCCTCGTTGACGAAAACAGCTGCTACGAGCTCAACGTTGTGCGGCAGGGTTGTGGAAGCACTCAGTGCCATTGTTCCTCCGTGTGTCAGGAAAGTGGGGGTCATCGCTTTTTGCCTTCCACATCCTACGGTGTTTGCGCGGCCTCTTCCGCATCGGCGAGTGCTTGGGCTGCTGCCGTAATGTTGCGTGACATTGCAGGGAAAATCAGGCTATGGAACGGCAGGACAGCAAGCCAGTATAGGCGGCCGCTGAGGCCCCGGGGAAAGAAAATCGCGCGTTGCCGATACAAGCTTCCAGTCCCGTCCGGTTCCACGGACAGTTCCAGCCACGCCCGCCCCGGGGCGCGCATTTCCGCGCGGAGAAGCAACAGCCGTCCCCTGTCGATCTTTTCCACCCGCCACCAGTCCACCACTTCCCCCACCGTCAGGCTGCCTGGGTGCCGGCGCCCACGTAAAAGGCCGGCACCCCCGGTCAGCTTGTCCAGCCACCCGCGCAGCTTCCAGGCCAACGGAAGGGAATACCAGCCGTTGCGTCCCCCGATTCCCTCGATGACAGTCCACACCTGACGGGGATCCACATCACCGTGGAATCTCCTCTCGTCGATGGAGACCTTGTGCCCGGCCCAGTCGGGATCGCTGGGGAGCGGATCGGCGTCCGCCCCGGCACTTGCCCAGGTGGTCTCCACCTGCCCGTCCCGTTCCTTACCCAATGCAAGGGCGACGGCGGAACGGTAGTTGGTGAGGCCGCCGTCGGGCTGGGGGATAAAGCGATCAATGTCCTGTTCGCCGGAGACGGCGTCGTGCTGCAGGGACTGCACAAGGGGGAGTGACATTGAAAGCGGAATGGGAGTTACCAGCGCCACCCAGAGGCCAGCCAGTTTTGGCGCAGGGACAGGCAGGGCCAGGACGAGGCGCCGGGGAAGGCCTGCTTCCGCGGCATATTTGTTCATCATCCCGGCGTACGTGAGGACATCCCGGGAACCGATGTCGAATGTGCGGTTGATGGCCCCATCCAGCGCAGCGGCGGCAACAAGGTAGTAAAGCACGTCCCTGACCGCTATCGCTTCGATCCTGTTCCGCACCCAGCTGGGCGCCGGCATCACGGGCAGAGTTTCGGAGAGGTGCCTGATCATTTCAAAGGATGCAGACCCCGATCCGATGACCACTCCCGCCTGAAAGACGATGGCGTTGACGGGGCCGTCAAGGAACGTCTGGCCCACAGCCTCGCGCGAACGCATGTGCGTGGACAGAACCTGGTCCCGGGGGTGCAGGCCCCCGAGATACACAATCCTCCCCACGCCCGCGTCGGCAGCAGCACGGGCTACGAGCCCGGCCATCTCCTGCTCCTTGGTTTCGAACCCTGACCCTGCTGCCATGGAGTGCACCAGGTAGTACAGCACGTCTACGCCATTCAGGGATTCGCGCAAGGACTGAGCGTCGTCCAAGCCGTTTCGGATCACTTCCACCTGATCGAGCCACGGCACTCCCGCTATTTTTCCTGGTGTGCGCACCAGCACTTTGACCCGGTGTCCGGCCTCGAGCAGCCGGGGGACCAGTCGGCCGCCGATATAGCCGGTGGCGCCAGTCACCAGCACGGTGCGGGATTCAGCGGAATGGGACTGGTGGACGGGTGTGACTGCCGGGGGAGTGGACACTAAGCCAGCTTACCTTTGCTCTGCGACCCGGGGCCTGTCCGTAATTCAGCTCCGCGTGCCTCTACCCCTGTGGCAGGGGTAGGCTGGGAACACCCGGGATTCTCATGAATTTCGGGTTTTCGTGTTGCCTGCATCCCCGTGAACATTTCAGGAGCTTCAGCCATGAGCCTCAACGGCCCATCCCTCACCGGTCTGCGCCGCGTCCTCGCCGAAGACAAAACCTTTGCCCGGGTCCAGGCGGAGGCTGCCAGGAGCTTTGACGGCCGCAGCGAGGACTATCAGATCAGCGCCCCGGCAGGACTCAGGGCTGCACTGCTGGCTGAAATGGCTGACGGTCTGGCACAGCAAGGTACCAACGGAAACGCAGGGATAGTACTCGCAGTGACTGCTACGGGACGCGAGGCAGAGGACCTGACCGAGGCGCTGAGGGCATATTTGCCGGCGGACTCGGTGACAGAGTTCCCCAGTTGGGAAACGCTGCCGCATGAAAGGCTGTCCCCGCGCTCGGACACCGTGGGCCGGCGCCTGTCTGTTCTTCGCCGGTTGGCCCACCCGGAAACCTCGCCCACCGGCCCCTTGCGGGTGGTGGTAGCGCCGGTCCGTGCCGTGGTTCAGCCCATTGTGGCAGGACTGGGCGAGTTGACCCCCGTGACCTTGAAAGTTGGCCAGGAGCGCTCCTTCACCGATGTTGTGCGGGCACTCGCCGATGCCGCGTACGCACGCGTCGATATGGTGACCCACCGTGGGGAGTTCGCGGTCCGCGGCGGCATTCTCGATGTCTTTCCGCCGACTGAAGACCACCCCATCCGCGTGGAGTTCTTCGGCGATGAAGTGGATCAGATGCGGTGGTTCGCAGTAGCTGACCAGCGCTCGCTGTCGGCCCCTGGTGTCCACCACCCAACCGGGCTCCACGCTCCGCCGTGCCGTGAAATCCTGATCACGCCGTCGGTCATGTCCCGTGCGGCAACGCTCAAGGCACAGATGCCGGCAGCCGCGGACATGCTGGAGAAGATCGCGGGCGGGATCGCCGTCGAAGGCATGGAGTCACTGGCGCCGGTCCTGGTGGACTCGATGGTGCCGTTCGTTGACCAGCTTCCGGCCGGTTCGATCTCCGTAGTGATCGAACCCGAGAAGGTGCGGACCAGGGCCCACGATCTTGCCGCCACCAATGAAGAGTTCCTTGAAGCCGCATGGTCCACGGCGTCCGACGGCGGGACGGCACCTTTGGATCTGAGCTCTGCGGCCTCCGAAGCGCTCCACTCAGCCAGCTTCCGCTCCCTTACGGACACCAGGGCTGCTGCTTTGGCTCACGAAGTGTCTTGGTGGTCCATCACCTCCCTTGCCACCGATGAGGAAATAGCGCCGGATATTGACGTCCTGAACCTGCACGCCCGTGAACCGCGCGGCTACCAGGGTGATGTGGCGGAGATGATGGATTTCATCGGCTCCCACGTCCGGGACCAGTGGCGCATTGTTGTGGTCACTGAGGGGCCTGGTCCTGCCCAGCGGCTTGCGGAACTGTTCCACGACAACGACATTCCCTGTGCCCGGGTGGACGTACTCGATAAGGATCCGCAGCCGGGCATCATCGAAATAACAACTGCCGCCGTGGGGCGCGGTTTTGTCCTGGAGGGCCTCAAGCTCAGCCTTCTCACCGAGGCGGACCTGCTGGGCCGCACCTCCGCGGGTTCCACCAAGGACATGCGGCGGATGCCCTCCAAACGGCGGAACGCTGTGGACCCCCTGCAGCTCCTCGCCGGCGATCATGTGGTTCACGAACAACACGGCATCGGACGTTTCGTGGAGCTCATCCAGCGGAAGGTCTCCGGCGGCGGGGACGGCATGCGGGAGTACCTCGTGCTGGAATACGCTCCGTCCAAACGCGGAGCGCCGGGGGACAGGCTCTTTGTACCCACGGACCAGCTGGACCAGGTGACCCGTTATGTCGGCGGGGACACTCCGGTGCTCAGCAAGATGGGCGGCTCCGACTGGGCCAGCACCAAGTCCAAGGCACGCAAGGCCGTCAAGGAGATTGCCGGCGAACTCATCCGGCTGTACTCCGCGCGGATGGCATCCCGCGGATTCTCATTCAGCCCGGATACCCCCTGGCAGCGTGAGCTTGAGGAAGCCTTCCCCTATGTTGAGACCCCGGACCAGTTGACCACCATCAACGAGGTCAAGGCGGACATGGAGCGCGAAATCCCGATGGACCGGCTGGTTTCAGGGGATGTGGGCTACGGCAAGACCGAGATCGCGGTCCGTGCAGCCTTCAAGGCTGTGCAGGATGGAAAGCAGGTGGCTGTGCTGGTGCCCACCACGCTCTTGGCGCAGCAGCACTATGAGACCTTCACCGAGAGGTTCTCCGGGTTCCCGCTCCGGGTCAAGCCTTTGTCCCGTTTCCAGGGCACGAAGGAGACCAAAGAAACGGTGGAGGGCGTCAAGAGCGGCGCGGTCGACGTCGTGATCGGCACGCACCGGCTGCTCTCCAAGGACTTTGAGTTCAAGGACCTTGGCCTGGTGATCGTTGACGAGGAGCAGCGTTTCGGCGTGGAACACAAGGAAGCGCTCAAGAAGATGCGCACCAACGTGGATGTGCTGGCCATGAGTGCTACTCCCATTCCCCGTACCCTCGAGATGTCGCTGACAGGGATCCGGGAAACGTCCACGCTGGCTACGCCGCCGGAAGAACGCCATCCCGTGCTGACGTACGTGGGCCCCTACACAGACAAGCAGACGTCCGCTGCAATCCGGCGCGAACTCATGCGCGAAGGCCAGGTCTTCTTCGTCCACAACCGGGTTTCCAGCATTGAACGGACAGCCGCAAAGATCCGGGAACTGGTACCGGAAGCCCGGGTTGAGGTGGCCCATGGGCAGATGTCCGAGAGCCGGCTCGAACAGATCATTGTCGATTTCTGGGAGAAGCGCTTTGACGTGCTGGTGTGCACCACCATCATCGAGACGGGCCTCGACATCTCCAATGCCAACACCTTGATTGTGGACGGCGCTGACAAGTACGGGCTCTCGCAGCTGCACCAGCTGCGCGGCCGCGTAGGCCGAGGCCGTGAACGCGCCTACGCCTACTTCCTGTACCCGGCAGAAAAGCCGTTGGGGGAAGTGGCCCTGGAGCGTCTCAAGGCCGTCGCCGCCCACAATGAGCTTGGCGCCGGCATGCAGCTGGCCATGAAGGACCTCGAAATCCGCGGCGCCGGAAACCTGCTGGGCGGGGAACAGTCCGGCCATATCCAGGGCGTCGGGTTCGATCTCTACATCCGTCTGGTGGGCGAGGCCGTGGCGGACTACCGCGGCGATGCTGAAGAAAAGGCGGCTGAGATGAAGATCGAGCTGCCCGTGAATGCGCACCTGCCGCACGATTACGTGCCCGGTGAACGGCTCCGGCTGGAGGCGTACCGCAAGCTGGCGGCTGCCATCAGCTACGAGGCCATCGATGAAGTGCTTGCCGAGCTGGTGGACCGTTACGGTGAACCGCCGCTGCCCGCACAGAACCTGATCGCCGTCGCCCGTTTCCGGGTGGGGGCCCGCGAAGCCGGCCTGTCCGACGTCGCACTTCAGGGCAACTTCATCCGCTTCTCGCCGGCCCAGTTGCCGGAGTCCAAGACCATGCGCCTGAACCGCATGTACCCGGGGGCGCAGTCGAAGCCGGCGCTGGACGCCGTTCTGATTCCCAAGCCCAAGACCGCGAAAATCGGTGGACGGGACCTGCAGGACGCCGAAATCCTCGAATGGGCCAATGGGGTCATCCGCAATATCTTCTCTGACGCTCCAGCAGCGCAACTGACCGCGGGCTGAGCCTTGATGGGAGGACACCACGCCGCGTCGGGAGCCGCGGCGTGGGTAGCCATTGCTTCCACAGGCCCATACACCTTGGGCTGGTACCCGCTGGACGCCACCGGAATTTTGATCGGCGGCATGGCGACGGCGGGAACCGCCCTGGTGCTCGATTGGGACCACCGCCACAGCACGGTAGCCCAGTCTCTGCCTCCGTTGTCGAACATCATCGCCGTTGGAATAGAGAACGTGAGCGGTGGACACCGGCAGGGAACGCACTCGCTGTTAGGCGGAGCCTTTTTCGTGGTGCTGGCTATGATGGCCGGTCAGATCCAGCTGCACACAGACTGGGGGATCCTGTCCGTGGGAGCAGGCCTGCTGTGCATGTTCCTGATCAACATCGCCGCGAAGGCACTCAAGCTGTTCCCGAAGTCGGGCTGGATCACCAACTGGCTGTTTGCCCTTACGATGGCCGGCCTGGTGACGTGGTTCGCTCCGGACCAGTGGACCTGGCTGCCGGTGTCCATGCTGACCGGGGTTGTGGTGCACATAGTGGGGGACATGATCACCACCGGTGGAGTCCCGCTCCTCTGGCCGATAGTTATCAAGCCGCCGAAATTCCTGCGGAAACTGCCCTTACTCAAGGACGTGTGGAAGGCCAACGGCGCGTTTTCCATCCCGCTGCTGGGCCGTGCCGGTTCCCGCCGTGAGTGGCTGGTCCTGATTCCGGTGAGCGCCTACGCCATGGTGGGCATGTGCATCGCCGCTTGGGCACTGGGAAATGTGCACTTTCCTGCTGCCTTGGCGTTCGGCAGCAGATTCGTGAGCAGTTTGCTGGGCGCCGGCCAGGACTCCGGTTAACAGACTGGGTTAAATTGCTGACGCCCCGGAGTTTCCGGGGCGTCAGTTGTGTATTGAAGCGCTTGTCAGCGCGGAAATCTTAGTGCTCGCCGGCTGAATCCGAGCGGCCGAGGACGGTCTGCGGGATCCAGAAGGATGCAGCGAAAAGGCCCAGGCAGACAGCCATCGGCCACGGGTTGCCGAGGGTCAGGAACGACAGCGAGTAGATGGAACCCAGAAACAGGGCCATCATGATCACGAAGACGACGACGCTGCCGACCAGGCTGTTCTCGTTCTGAGGGGTCTTGGGGCTATCAACGATCTTGGACATTCATTCCTCCCGGCCCCGAAGGGCTCCAAACATCATTCGAAAAACTGTGGCGGCAGCCGGCCGCATCAGTATGCGGATGAACCCTGTTCACCCTTAACGATTGCGATACCGGAACTGGCGCCAATACGTGTTGCACCTGCAGCAATCATAGCTTGCGCATCAGCGAGCGAGCGCACGCCGCCGGACGCCTTGACACCCAGATTCGGGCCCACCGTCCGGCGCATGAGAGCAATATCTTCCGCGATTGCCCCGCCACCATTGAACCCAGTGGACGTTTTGACGAAGTCCGCTCCGGCCTCCACCGCCGCCTCACAGGCAATGATTTTTTGCTCGTCAGTCAAAAGTCCGGTTTCAATGATCACCTTGAGGATTGCACCGCCGGCGTGCACAACGTCTGCGACGGCCGTGATGTCATCTACCAGCGCGCCCTTGTCCGCAGCCCGGGCTGCGGCGATGTTGATCACCATGTCGATCTCGTCGGCCCCATCCAGAACGGCGCCACGGGCCTCGAACGCCTTGACGTCACTCGGCGTCGCACCCAATGGGAAACCAACCACTGAACAGGTCAGCACCTCCGATCCCTTAAGGGCGGTTTTGACGGTTTTGACCCAGACCGGGTTGACGCACACAGACTTAAAGCGGTACTCGGCGGCCTCGGAACAAACCTTGAGGATCTCTGCCTCGCTGGCTTCAGGTTTGAGGAGGGTGTGATCGATGTAGGAGGCGATGTTGTTGCCTGTTCCGACGGCGGGTGCTCCTGTGGAGGGTGCTCCTGCGGAGGCAGTCCCTGCGGCGGTGCCTGCCGCAGCTGCTTCGTTGCTCATGGTGGTCCTTTCCCGGTGGGGTGTTTCAGGTGACCATCTTGCCATGTGTCCGAGCAGGGACCGGGACTCGTCAGGCTGCCGCGGCCACTGACTCCACCGAGGCTGCGTAGAGCAGCTGCGTGGCGCAGACATCCGCGGCGGGATCGGCGGCCACGAGCAAACCCAAGCGGACGCCGTCGAATGAAGCGGCATCACCAATGGCCCAGATGCCGGGAGCGGACGTGCGGAACTCCCTGTCGATGACGATTCCGCCGTCGGCCGCCGTGGACAATCCGGCGCTGGTGGCAAGCGCGCTGCGGGCAACCCGCTCTTCCGCCAGCACCACAAGGTCTCCCTGCATGGTGCTGCCGTCCTCGAAGACAATGCCTGCGGCGGGAAGGACGGAGCCTGCCATGGTGGGCACCACCGACGCCGGCCGGAGGGTAGTGCGTATAGGGCGGACACCGCGCGCCCGGAGTACTGCCTCGGCCTGGCCCGCCGCAGCGCCGGTGCCCACCAGAATTCCCAACGGACGCCGGCCCAGCACCCTGGTTACTTCCTTGACCGCTTCGCCGATCCGGCCGGCGTCGTCAATGGTGGAGTAGCTGAGGCAGCGTGCGGAGCCGTCAACGGGGGAGTGGACGGGGGCTGATCCAGTGGCTATGACTAGTTGGTCGTAGCTGAATTCCATGCCGTCAGCCGTTGTCACGAAACGCTGGACCGGGTCAATGAAACTGGCCGGCTGTCCGAAGCGGACCGATACTTGCGGCAGGGTGGCGAGCTCAAGCAGTTCCTGCGGAGCGTCGTCCCGGTTGCTGAGAACTGTGATGCTTCCGGCGAACCGCTGCCGGGCGAGCTGGGCCACCAGGGCCTGTGCGGCGGGACCGGCTCCTGCGATGACAATCCTGGGAGCAGGGGTACCTGAGGCGGGCGCGGCGGAGGGGGCGTCAGCGGGTGAAGAAGTTACGGGGGAGAGTGGGGATGCCGGAGCGGACATGTGCAGGCCCTTTCATGGTGCGGCCCTGGTGTGGCCACAAGGTTCGTGATGGAACCTAGGCTAGACCGTCCATTTTTCGCCCGTGTTTCCCCGGGATTGCCGAAACAGCCCGGCGCGTGAAGAAAGAAGGCTCTCGTGTTCCGGGTTGTTTACCGGCCGGTAACACTCCATTGATGGAAAGGGCGGTCACGGGCCGGAATCCTGGGGAGCCAGACGGAATCCTGGGGAGCTAGACGCGGATCCGGTAGCCGCGCTTGACCACGGTTTCCACGAGGCGTCCATCGGGCAGGGACGACCTCAACCGGCTAACCGTCATGTCCAACGCGTGCACCGAGCCACGCAGTTCAAGGAGCTCGGACAACGAATCCCTGGACAGGACAGCCCCTCCCGCGCCAAGCAGGGCGCGGAGCAGCAGGAGCGGTGCCGGTGCCATCTCCACCTGCTCGCCGTTAATCCGCAGGGAACGGCCACGCAATTCCACGTTGCCGGAGCGTGTATCCAGCCGGCGGACGTGGTTCAACGCGAGATGTTCAACCACCAGGCGGATCAGGGCACCCATCCGGAACCGTTCCGGAACGAGCGGTGAGAGTCCGGCGTCGATGAGCGGCTGAGCCGTCACCGGTCCGACGACGGCGGTGGTCACCGTGGTCTTCAGTGCCTCGATCAGTTGCTTGTACAGGCCCATCTCATGGGCAGTGCTCCACATTGCGTCCACGGCAGGGGCGCTGGTGAATGTCAGGACATCGAGGTTCCCGCTGCAGGCAGCCTCAATCAGCCGCGGCAGCTTGTCCTCGCCCTCGGGTTTGACCCAGCGGTAAGGCGTCACGGTGAGCACGGTGGCGCCGGACATCCGAAGCCGCTCAAGCTGGCGGACGTCCGTGTAGCCGTGCAGTTGGACGGCTACGGTTTTCCCGCGGACACCTTCGGCCAGCAGCATGTCCACCAGGGTCGCGGTGGTTTCATCGCTGCTGATTCCGACGTCGGCAAGCCCGGCCGCACGAACCGCACCGCGTGCCTTGGGCCCCCGGACGAACATCCGGCAGGCACCAAGGGTTTCCAGGAGTTCGTCGCCGATGCCGAAGGAATCAGCGGCTTCACACCAGCGGCGCATGCCGTAGGCCGTCGTCGCGATACAAAGATCAGGCTTGGCTGTGATGATGGCGCGGGTATCGTCTATGAGGCGGAAATCCTCCTGGACGGGCGCAATCTTCAGGGCCGGAGCGTGCAGCACCTCCGCGCCGCGCCGTTCCAGGGCCTCAATCAGGTCCTGTGACCTCCGATGGGAGGTCACGCCGATCCGGAAACCCTCCAATGGCAGGTCGGCGCCCTCTGCGGAGGGGATTTCCTGAGCGCTGACGGAGGTAACCGCAGGGTTAGGAAAGGGGGCAACCGTATCTACAGCAGTCATGGGTCTGTCACGATCCCAGCAGCGATGCCGCAAGGCGGTCAAGATCAGCTGACGCTTCGGCATGCCCCCGGTTGGCTTCCCCCACGCGAACCACCTCGCCGATCACCAGAACGGCGGGATTGGTGCACTCTGCAGCCGCTGACACGATGGTTCCGAGTTGGGCAATCGTGGTCCGCTGGCCCGGCCGGTAACCGCGTTCGATAACGGCCATGGGCATCTCCGGGCTCATTCCGGCCTTCCGGAGGCCGGCGGCGAGTTGATGCAGTGTTCCAATTCCCATCAGCACCACGATAGTGCCACCGAGGCCGGCAAGGTGCATGTGCTCCTTCTCCGTGAGGGGTGCATGACCGGAAACCACGGTGAACATGTGGCTCACTTCACGGTGGGTTACGGGGATGCCCGCAGCCGCCGGGACCGAGATGGCGCTGGTAACGCCGGAGACGACGCGGACGGGAACACCGGCGGCCACGCAGGCCGCCACTTCCTCGCCGCCACGGCCAAAAACGTAAGGGTCTCCGCCCTTAAGCCGGACTACGTTCTTGCCGTTCAAGGCGGCCTCGACCATAAGCTTCTCAATGCCGGACTGGCTGACCGGGTGGTGGCCGGGGCGCTTGCCCACGTCCACCAGCTCAGCCGATGTCAGCGACGGCAGTTCCTGATACGGCGCCAACCTGTCGTAGAAGACGACGTCGGCGTCCCGGAGCGCTTTGACGGCGGCAACGGTGAGCAGCTCGGCAGTGCCTGGTCCGCCACCCACCAGCGTGACGTGCCCATTGGCGCCGGCAGCAGGTTCGGTGGTGACCGGAATACCGTTTTCACGGCACCGCTCCAAGAGCGCCTCCCAGCCTGGCTGGCCGTCGTCCACCGCTGCGACCAGGAACGGCCGCTCTGGGAGAGGACCGTCATGGCGGGCACCGTGGGGAGTGCTCAGCCTGGAAATCACTGCGCCGGCAGCCTCGTAGCGGCGGACCGCCTGGCGGGCTGCATGGTCAGAGCCCGTGATGAGAACTTCGCGGCCATTGACATCGATGCTGAGCTGCATGGGTTACACCTTGCTTTCAGTGACGGATTCGTTGGCTGACCGGACAGGGATGGAAGCGCCAATGAGCACTTTCCCCTTTTCTTCAGCGGTGGCCGGGCGCATCTGGCCGCGCTCGTCCGGTACGAAGGTGATGGAGTCATCCTTCTGGTCGGGGGCGTTGACGAAGGAGCGGAACCGGCGCAGCCGCTCGGGATCCTTCAGGGTGTCTGCCCATTCGTCCACGTACGTATCCACGTGCTTGGCCATGGCCGCCTCAAGCTCTTCGGCAATGCCCAAGGTGTCCTTCACTACAACGTCCTCGACGTGCTTGATGCCGCCGTCGAGCTCCTCCTGCCAACGTGCGGTGCGCTGCAGGCGGTCGGCCGTGCGGATGTAGTACATGAAGTAGCGGTCGATGTACTTCAGCAGGGTTTCGTCATCCAGGTCCTTGGCCAACAGCTGGGCGTGGGCCGGGGTGGCACCGCCGTTGCCGCCGACGTAGAGGTTCCAGCCGTCCGCCGTCGCGATGACACCCACGTCCTTGCCTCGGGCCTCGGCACATTCACGGGCACAGCCGGACACGCCCATCTTGAGCTTGTGCGGGCTGCGGAGGCCGCGGTAGCGCAGTTCCAGCTGGATGGCCATGGCCACCGAGTCCTGGACGCCGAAGCGGCACCAGGTGGAACCGACGCAGGACTTCACGGTGCGCAGGCTCTTACCGTAGGCCTGGCCGGATTCGAACCCGGCATCCACGAGTTCTTTCCAGATTTCCGGCAGCTGCTCCAGGCGCGCACCGAACATATCGATGCGCTGGCCGCCGGTGATCTTGGTGTAGAGATTGTACTTTTCGGCGACGGCGGCAATGACACCGAGCTTCTTGGGGGTGATTTCACCGCCGGCGATGCGGGGAACAACCGAGTAGGTGCCGTCTTTCTGCATATTGGCGAGGGCGCGGTCGTTGGTGTCCTGCAGGGCGCCGCGGCCGGCGTCAAGGACGTAGGCGTTGTGCTGGCTGGCCAGGATGGAGGCGATGGTCGGCTTGCAGATGTCGCAGCCGGCCCCGGTGCCGTACTTGGCCATGATCTCTTCGAAGGAAGTCAGTTCCAAGACGCGGATCGCGTCGAAGAGCTCCTGGCGGGACAGCTCGATGTGCTCGCAGAGGGCCTTCGAGACCTCGACGCCGGACTTGGTCAGTTCGCCTTCAAGCAGCTTCTTCAGCATCGGAACACAGGAACCACAGCTGGTACCGGCGCGGGTGCAGCCCTTGAGTTCGCCGAGTTCCTGGACGGGGGCGTTGCCTTCGCAGGCGCCGCAGCCGTTAACGGTGTCGCGGATGGTTCCGGCCGTTACGTTGTTGCAGGAACAGAGGATGGCGTCGTCGGGCAGTTCGGTATCAGGTGCCTCGCCGCCGCCTGCGGCGGTGAGGTACGCGCCGGGCTCGGCAGAGAGTTCGCGGCCCAGGAGGGGACGGAGGCTTGTGTACGGAGTAGCGTCACCGACGAAGATACCGCCCAGCAGTGTCTTGGCGTCATCGGTAGTAACGATCTTCTGGTAGACGCCGCGGGCGGGGTCAGCGTAGACGATTTCGAGGGCGTGCTCAGTCTTGGCGAAAGCGTCACCGAAGCTGGCAACGTCCACGCCGGACAACTTCAGCTTGGTGGCGGTGTCAAAGCCGGGGAAAGTTGCCTCGCCACCGTGCAGGCGGTCAGCGACGATCTCAGCCATGGTGTTGGCCGGGGCAACCAGGCCCAGGCACATGCCGCCAAAGTTGGCCACTTCACCGATTGCCCAGATGCCGGGGATCTCGGTTTCGCAAGCGTCGGTGATAACAACGCCGCCGCGCTGGCCAAGCGAGAAGATCTGCTCTTCGCCTTCAGCGGCGCGGAAGAGTTCATCGCGCGGGCGGACGCCGATGGCGACGATGACGAGGTCAGCGTCGATGGTGCGGCCGTCAGCCATGAGGACACCGGTGACCTGGCCGTCGTCGTCGGACAACACCTCGGAGGGGAAAACGCCGCTGTGGACTTCGAAGCCCTTGGCCTTGATCAGGCGGCCCATCGCCTGGCCTGCGCCCTCATCGAGCTGGGTGGCCATCAGCCATGCTGCGCCGTCGATGACGATGGGGGTGGCCCCCAGCTGCTCGGTACCGGCAGCCGACTCGAGGCCCAGGAGGCCGCCGCCGATGGTAACCGCTTTGACCTTGCGCCCCAGCTTTTCGGTGAGTTCGGCAATGGCCTTGTTGATGGCCCAGACGTCTTCGAGCGTGCGGTAGACGTGGGTGTGCTCGGCACCGGGGATCGGCAGGCGGGCTGCGTTCGAGCCCGTGGCGACGACGAGGTGGTCGTATTCGTAGCTGTTGCCGGCTGCGGTTTCCACGGACTTGCCATCCGTGTTGATCTTGATAACGCGCTCGCCGGTCTTGAGCTCGAGCGAACCGTGGTCCCACATGGACGCCTCGCCCAAGGTGAGGTCGTAGTCGTTGTCTGTGAGTGCCTTGCTGAGAGCCACGCGGTCGTAGGGGAGGTGGGTTTCCTCGGTGAGGACAGTAACGTGCCAGCCATCGAGGCCACGGGCATGCATTGCGTCCGCAAAACGGTGGGCCGCTGGGCCGCCGCCGGCGACCACGACGCGGCGTGGTGTCTCTGTGCTTGAAGTCTGTCCGGTCACTGTGGGCCTTTCGCATGGGCCGCAGACGGTGCTCTGCAGCTTGTCCATCCAGACTAGGCAAGGGCAGTTTCGCTTCAGTTTCCCAATTGTTTCGTGAACTTAACTTCTGCATCACGAACAGATTTCCCGGCAAGTGAGGTCTCTTTTACGCGCCGGACACATTCACTGCATGCCGATGAAACACCCGCCGCCTACTTTGGATGATGTGGCCGCGTCGGCGGTCCGGGTTCCACGGGAAGCAGCATTCAACAGCACCCACACAGCACAGACGCTTCCCGCTGGACAGAAGGCAACGTGAGAGGGGCCCGAAAAATGACGGCAGTACTTGAACTTCAGGAAGAAACCACCGCAGCTGCGACAGGTTGGCGCCGGGTGTGCCCCGTTGCAGAGCTTGAGCCCGCCTGGGGCGAAGCGGCACTGATTGCCGGACGCCAGGTGGCGGTGTTCCGCACCGCCTCGGACGAGGTTTACGCCGTTTCCCAAGAGGATCCGGCCACCGGAGCCCACGTTATGGCCCGCGGCATCTTCGGTTCCCGCGGAGACAGGCCCACCATCGCCTCACCCCTGCACAAAGAGGTCTATGACCTCGAGACAGGGGAATGCTTCGGCAATGCAGAGCTGAGCCTGCCCACGTTCAACGCCAGGATTGTGGACGGCTACATTGAAGTCGAGCTCTAAACAGCAGCTCACGCAATACACCCCTTCCGGCGAACTCGCTGTGACAGTTAGCAGCTACAGCCCCAGGGCCTCGCGGACATCATGCAACACGTTGTCCAGCGAGGCTCTTGCTGCTTGGCGTGCCTGTGGCAGTTCGGCCGCCGATCCCACGCTCTGGATCACTTCCAGGTAGCACTTCAGCTTGGGCTCGGTACCGCTGGGCCTGATGATCACCCGGCTCAGGTCCTTGGTGATGTACAGCAGGCCGTCGGTGGGGGGAAGGTGGTCGCTGCCCTCCGCCAGATCTGTGTACGTTTCGACGGCGGATCCTCCGAAGGATTGCGGGGGAGTCACACGGAGCCTGTTCATCATGGCTCCCAGCAACCCAAGATCCGCCACCCTGATGCTGAGCTGGTCGCTGGCATGCAGCCCGTGAAACAGGTAGAGCTCGTCCAGGGTGTCGAAGATCGATTTCCCTTCAGCCTTCGCGGCGGCTGCCATTTCCGCGATGAGCACTGATGCAGAAATTCCGTCCTTGTCCCGGACGATTTCAGGGGCAACGCAATATCCAAGCGCTTCCTCGTAGCCGTAAAGCAGTCCCGGCACCCGGGAGATCCACTTGAAGCCCGTCAGCGTTTCCTCATGGGCATAGCCGGCAGCCTTGGCGATTCGGGCGAGCAGGCGTGAGGAGACAATTGAGTTGGCGAGAACCCCTTGGCCTTGCTCTCCCTCAATGGCCTGGACGGCAAGCCTGGAAACGATGTGGTGGCCCAGAAGGGCTCCTACTTCGTCGCCCCGCAGCATGCGCCAGGCTCCGGTATCGGGGTCCTTGGCGGCAACGGCAGCCCGATCGGCGTCGGGATCGTTAGCCAGCACAATGTCTGCGCCAACCCGTGCCGCCGTCTCCAATGCAAGGTCCAGCGCGCCGGGTTCCTCCGGGTTCGGGAAGCTGACGGTGGGGAAATCGGGGTCCGGATGCGCCTGCTCCTCCACGAGGGTGACATCTTTGAAACCTGCCGCACCCAGGACGGACACCGCGGTCTCGCCGCCAACACCGTGCAAAGGGGTCAGAACGATCTTCAGCTCGCGGGCCGGGAACGCCTCCGGCATGGCCAGTGAGGCAACAGCCGACTGGTAATCCGTGATGATTGAGCGATCCAGAACGGTCCAGCCTTCATTGGCAAGCTGCACCGAGTCCACGGAGCCCACCTCGTTGATCTTGGCAGCAATCCGCTCGTCGTAGGGCGCCACGATCTGCGCTCCACGCCCGCTTTCCTCCACAGCGTGGCGGCCGAGGTACACCTTGTACCCGTTGTCCTCGGGGGGATTGTGGCTCGCGGTGACCATCACTCCGCCGTCGCACTCCAGGTGCCGGACAGCAAAGGCCAGTATCGGCGTCGGCAAGGCCACGGGCAACAGAAAAGTTTCAATCCCTGCCGCCGCGAAGATTGCGGCCGTCTCCTCAGCGAAGATGTCCGAATTGTAGCGGGCGTCGTAGCCCACGGCGGCGCGGGGTCGGGTTCCGGGGGAGGCCGCGGCGACGGCGTCGGTGAGGAACGCGGCAAAACCTGCAGCAGCACGGCGGACGACCACCCTGTTCATCCGGTTCGGACCCGGTCCCAGCGGGGCGCGAAGCCCGGCCGTGCCGAACTGCAGGGTGCCGTTGAAGCTGTCCGTCAACTCCTGGCGGGCCGCGGGAACGCCATCAGCAACACGCAGGATCAGCTGCGAGAGTGCTGCTGCGGTAGCGGGATCCGGGTCCTGCGCTGCCCATTCACGGGCGGAGTCCAACAACTGCGGCAGTTCGGGATCGATAGAGGTCATAGGATCCAAACTAGCCCCAAACGTTCATGAAGCCTGCCTCGAAAGAGGGGGAGAACGGTCACAGTTTGGGTCAGGTGTTGGGGGCTGACGGTTCAGGGCTTACAGCCTGCCGATGATTTCGGCCAGCAGTTTGGAGATCCGGGCGCCTGCCGCGTGGCCGGCCTCGAGGACCTCCTCATGGCTCAAGGGCACCGGGCTGATACCTGCGGCGAGGTTGGTCACAAGGGAGATGCCGAAGACCTCCATCCCGGCGTGCCGGGCGGCGATGGCCTCGAGGGCCGTGGACATGCCCACCAGATCGGCCCCGATGCGCTTGGCATACTGGACCTCGGCCGGGGTCTCATAGTGCGGGCCGGTGAACTGCGCGTAAACACCTTCCTCCAACGAGGGGTCCACTTCCTGCGCCAAGGCACGGATCCGCGACGAGTAGAGATCGGTGAGGTCTACGAACGTTGCGCCTTCCAGCGGTGAGGTGGCGGTGAGGTTTATGTGATCTTTGATGAGGACAGGAGTGCCCGGAGTCCAGTTTTCATTCAGGCCGCCGCAGCCGTTTGTAACCACCAGCGTCTTGCAACCGGTGGCGGCAGCTGTGCGCACGCCGTGAACCACCGCGCGGACTCCCTTGCCCTCGTAATAGTGCGTGCGGGCGCCAAGGACCAGCGCGCGTTTGCCGTCCCTTGTCAGCACTGAACGGATGGTGCCCACATGGCCTTCGACGGCGGGGGCGGAGAATCCCGGCACCTCGTCGGCCGAAAGGGTGGCAGTGGTATGACCGATCAGGTCGGCCGCGCCTCCCCAGCCGGACCCGAGCACCAGGGCGACGTCGTGACGGTCTACGTCCGTCTCCTGGGCGATGTACTCGGCCGCGCGACGCGCAGCGTCAAAGGGATCAGCGTCAAGGGGATCAGTGTTCCGGAATTCTCTATTACTCACTGGTACAAGTTATCGTGCCGCCGCCGCCCTGCCCAGTACGGCGATTCCAGCGGCCATTCGCGAACAGATTAAGCTGGGCGAATGCGAATCGCCGTCATCTCCGATGTCCATGGCAACCTGCTGGCCCTTGACGCAGTGCTGGCCGACATTGAAAAGCGCAGTGTGGACAGCACCGTCAACCTTGGTGACTTACTCTCTGGAGGTGTCCAGCCCGGCCGAACAGCAGACAGACTCATGGAACTGCACCTGCCCACGGTCCGCGGAAACCACGAACGGCAAGTGCTCGAAACAGAGCCCGCAAACATGAGCCGCTCTGACCTGCTTGCATACAAGGAGATGACCGAAAGCCACCGTGAGTGGTTTGAATCCCTTCCGCTCACCTTGGAGCCGGAACCGGGGGTACTCGCGTTCCATGGATCTCCAACTGACGATCTCACCTACCTGCTGGAAACTGTCGGGCCCGACGGCGTGAGGCCGGCCACCGAAGCCGAGGTTATGGGGCGGCTCGGAGGGACTGTGCGGCACTCACTCTTACTGTGCGGTCACACGCACCTTCAGCGGTCCATGCGCCTGGCTGCGGGCACACTCGTGGTCAACCCGGGCAGTGTTGGCTGGCCCGCCTACGACGATGACGAACCGTATCCGCATGTAATGGAGGCGGGCAGTCCGCATGCCCGGTATGCCGTGGTGGATGATGTCAGCGGCCGCTGGGAAGCCGGGTTCCTCGCCGTCCAATACTCCTGGGACGCTGCTGCCCGCGTTGCCGGGAACAATGGACGCCCCGACGTTGCCACTGCACTTCTGACCGGCCGCGTGTCGCCTTAGCTCCAGGGGGATGCCTGGGTTGCCCATGGACGTCCCGTATCGGCGGTGCATTGGTTCTGCGGGGAGGGATAGGCGAGAATGGATGATTGTGACTACGCATCCTGATTTCAGCGCCCCCCGCATCGCAATCCTGGGTGGAGGTCCCGGCGGCTATGAAGCCGCCATGGTGGCTGCGTCGCTGGGCGCGAAGGTCACCATCATCGAACGGGCCGGCCTTGGCGGCTCGGCGGTACTGACCGACGTCGTGCCTTCCAAGACGCTGATTGCGACGGCGGACCTCATGACCCGCGTCGGTGAGGCGGGGGAGCTGGGCGTTAAGTTCGACGTCGACGGCGGGGATTTCGTGCCCGTTATGAGGGCTGACCTCAAGCACATCAACGACCGCCTCCTGAACCTGGCCCGGCAGCAGTCGGCGGATATCCTTAAGGGCCTGGAGCTTCAGGGCGTCCGCATCCTGATGGGCTCCGGCAAGTTGGTGGACAACCACACCATCGAGGTCCTCACCGCGGAGGGAACCGAAACCGTTCAGGCCGACGCCGTCCTGCTGGCTGTCGGTGCACACCCGCGTGAGCTCCCCACAGCCCGGCCCGATGGCGTCCGTATCCTGACCTGGACGCAGATCTACAACCTGGACGAGCTGCCCGAAGAACTGATAGTGGTGGGCTCCGGCGTCACCGGCGCCGAATTCGCCTCCGCCTACAACGGCCTCGGCTCCAAGGTCACCCTGATCTCAAGCCGTGACATGGTGCTGCCCGGATCCGATAAGGACGCCGCCCAGGTGCTGGAGGAGGTCTTTGAGCGCCGCGGGGTCAGAGTGCTGTCCCGTTCCAGGGCAGAGACTGTTGAACGGACGGACGACGGCGTCGTGGTCACCCTGGGCGACGGTTCCAAAGTCACCGGCAGCCACTGCCTGGTATGTGTCGGATCCATCCCCAACACCGTCGGCGCGGGACTCGAGGAAGCAGGAGTAGCGCTGACGGAGAGCGGGCATATCAAAGTGGACGGCGTCTCCCGCACCTCAGCCCCCAACATCTACGCCGCGGGCGACTGCACCGGAGTCCTTCCGCTGGCATCGGTGGCCGCTATGCAGGGCCGGATCGCCATCGCGCACTTCCTGGGCGACACCGTCACTCCGGTCAAGCTGCACCAGGTGGCATCGAACATCTTCACTTCCCCGGAAATCGCCTCTGTGGGGGTCACCGAAGAGGAAGTGGAATCCGGCAAGTACCAGGGCGACGTCATCAAGCTCTCGCTGCGAAGCAACGCCCGCGCCAAGATGCGTAATCACAAGGACGGGTTCGTGAAGATCATCGCCCGTAAGGGTTCGGGAACGGTGATCGGTGGAGTGGTTGTGGGCCCCAACGCGTCTGAGCTGATTTTCCCGATCGCCATTGCGGTAAAACAGAAACTGCACGTCGACGACGTCGCCAGCACCTTTACGGTGTACCCGTCACTGAGCGGATCGATCTCTGAAGCCGCCCGGCGCCTGCACGTCCACATGTAGTTTCCGGCAGGTTCATCCGACGTTGTGCTGCTGCAGCCACATCTCCAATACAGCCAGTTGCCAGAGGGTATTGCTTCCCGCAGGAGAGTGTTGGCCGTTCGGGCTCCGCAGGAGGGACTCGACGTAGTCGGTCCGGAAGAGTCCGCGCTGCTTTGCCTCGGGGGCGTGGAGCGCATCCTCCACCATGGTGATGAACGGCTCCTCCAGGTATCGCAAGGCCGGGACGGGGAAATAGCCCTTGGGCCTGTCGATGACCGCTGAGGGCAGGAGCTTGCGGCTCAATTCCTTCAGTACCCACTTGCCTCCGCCTCCGGCCTTGAATTCGGGCGGGCAGGAGGCGGCAAGTGCAACGAGGTCCTGGTCCAGGAACGGTACCCGGGCTTCCAGCCCCCAAGCCA
Source organism: Arthrobacter sp. Z5-13 (assembly GCF_056499105.1). Lineage (NCBI taxonomy): Bacteria > Bacillati > Actinomycetota > Actinomycetes > Micrococcales > Micrococcaceae > Arthrobacter > Arthrobacter sp. Z5-13. The sequence continues at coordinate 3,160,809 of NZ_CP096460.1, read as the reverse complement.
TGGTCATGTTGTCCACCCGCTTGACGGGATCGTCAGGCATCAGGACGTGCGTGTCCAGGCGGAGGAGTGCGTCCACTGCTGTTTCTGCTCCGGGCCGGGCCAGTTCTGACTGCAGTTTCCAACGGCTGACGTCCGCACCGCAGAACCATTCCGGTTCAAGGACGTCCGCCATCTGCGCATGCCGGCGATCCGCAAACGCGGCGGTGAAAGTGTCCAGGGCAGCATCCCGTTCAACTGTCAGGGCCGGTTGGTGGTACGCGTAACCACCAAAAACTTCGTCCGCACCCTGGCCGGACTGGACCACCTTGAGGTGCTCGGCAACAGCCTTGGAGAGCAGGAAGAACGCAGTGACATCGTGGCTTGCCATGGGCTCTGACATCGCATCGAGTGCTTCGCTGATCGCGGGGGCAAACTCGGCTGTGGGGATGTGAAGCCGGTGGTGGTTTGTGCCGAATTCACGGGCGACGAGATCCGAGTAGGTGAATTCGTCACCGGATTCGTCTCCCGCCCCGTCAAAACCGATGCTGAAGGTAGCGAGTCCCGGTTGTCCTGCTTCCGTCAGCAGGGCCACGAGCAGGCTCGAGTCAAGGCCGCCGGAAAGGAGGACTCCGACCGGAACGTCAGCCACCAGACGGCGCTTGACGGCGGTGCGTAAGGAGGCATGCACGGCGTCCTGCCAGTCATCAGCCGTCCACTCATTTCGCTGCGGGTCCCGCACATAGTCTGGCTTCCAATAGATCCTGTCCCGGTGGCCGCCGTCGGCATTAATGATGCGCACCGTAGCGGGCGGCAGTTTGCTGACACCGCGCAGAATGGTTCGCGGGGCCGGAACAATGGAGTGCCAGCTCAAGTAGTGATGGAGCGCCACCTCGTCAATCGAGGTGTCAACGCCCCCGCTGGCCACCAACGCCGGTAACGTCGACGCGAACCGGATCCTGCCTCCCGCCTCGGCAAAATACAACGGCTTGATGCCGAGGCGGTCCCTCGCGAACACCACACGGTTCCGCTTCAGGTCAACGAGGGCCACCGCAAACATCCCCACAAGATGGTGGACGAAGTCTTCCCCCCAGCGGTGGTATGCCTTGAGGATCACCTCAGTGTCACTGCTGGAGCTGAATCGGTAGTAGGGCGCCAGTTCGCGGCGGAGCTCATGGTGGTTATAGATACAGCCGTTAAACACAAGGGCCAGCCCCAGGTCCTCGTCGACCATGGGCTGGGCGCCGGCATCGGAGAGGTCAATGATGCTGAGCCGGCGGTGTCCCAATGCCACCCAGCCTTCACGCCAGATTCCCTGGCCATCCGGACCCCGGGACTCCATCGCAGCCGTCATCTTTCTGACCGGTTCGACGCCGGCCCTCACCCCGCCGAAGGCCAGTTCGCCAGCTATCCCGCACATCGAAAACTTCCTCACCTCAGGTGTTGAAGTTACTCAACACCAGGTTCCGGTAGCTCCCCCCGGGGCTCCGGGGCCGATCCCAAGGGACCAACACCACTTATTCCTATACTAAGCATGCTTACTTGTTCCCTTAACCTTGAACTCTGGAGCGGGCCGGGTCAAGTTCTTTTTGGAAAATCCCGGCGCCGCTCGATGTGCGCAGCCCTTGCCGTTACAAATTTGCCGGTACCCGTCCTGGCTGCAAGGGTGGGACGATGTGAGGTGAGAAAAGGAGACAGAATGCGAGTAGCAGCCGGGCAGTTCACAGCGGGCAAGGATCCAGCAGCGAACCTTGAGGCCATCACTGTGCAGATGGAGCAGGCGGCAGCAGGAGGAGCTGAGTTGCTCCTGCTTCCTGAGCTGAGCCTTTACGGCTCTCCTGAATCTGCGGCCGTCCTGGCCTCGGTGGCTGAGGGGCTGGACGGTCCCTTCGTCAGTGGCATCGCAGAAGTTTCCATGAAGCTGGGCCTGCCGGTAGTGGTCGGAACCATCGAGGCAAACCCCGGCGGATTACCGTATAACACCCTGGTTGCTGTGGACGCAGACGGCAACATTGCTGGCACCTACCGCAAAATCCACCTCTACGACGCTTTTGGCTTCAGAGAGAGCGAGGGCATTGCACCAGGGGATATCGGCGATCCCTTCCTCTTGCAGTTCGGGGATCTTCAGTTAGGTGCTTTCACCTGCTACGACCTGCGCTTTCCCGAGAGTGCACGCCGTCTCATTGATGCAGGAGCCAACGTACTCCTGATCCCTGCCATGTGGGTTCCTGGCCCGGGCAAAGAAGACCACTGGAATACCCTCATCCGTGCCCGCGCCATAGAAAACACGGCCTATGTTGTGGCTGCCAACCAAACGGCGCCATTAGGCACTGGTTACTCCATGATCGTTGACCCCGCCGGAGTTGTCCTGGCCAACGCCGGGGAAGCGCCTGGCGTTGTCTTCGCAGACATCGCCACGGAACGGCTCCGGTCAGTGCGGCAACGGGTGCCCTCCCTGGCTAACCGTCGATTCAGCGTTGTTCCGCTGGACGTCCCTCATTCCTAGTGCGGGGCGTCTCTCGGGAGCGCGCTTATCCTCGGAAATCCCCGCTTCCGCAACTTCATTCCGGCTCATTTGATACCCAATGGTGACGGTTACGAAACATGGAATAAACAAACCGCTCGTAGCCTTGCTTATGGATGCATGTGGAAGGACAAGGGAATGAGCGCACCGGAAACAACCGTTCGGCCGTTAATCGGGCTGACCACCTATCTCGAGGAGGCCGGCACCGATGGCTGCGGCCGTGTGAGTTCTGCCTTCCTGCCCGAAGCGTACTTTGCCCCTCTCCTCGCTGCCGGAGCCATTCCTGTTCTGCTGCCTCCCCAGCCGGTCCGCAATGGAGTCGTGGAGCAACTTGTTAGCACCCTGGATGGTCTCCTGGTGCCCGGAGGGTGGGATGTTGACCCTGCACGCTACGGCCAGGAAGCCCACCCGGCCACAGATTCTCCACGCCCGGCCCGGGACGAATGGGAACTGGCACTGATCCTCGAAGCGATCCGCCAGGATGTTCCGCTCCTGACCATCTGCCGGGGTGAGCAGCTGCTGAACGTGGCTCTCGGTGGGACGCTCCACCAGCACCTCCCTGACGTTGTGGGCGACGGCATTTATCAGCTTGGCGGGCACAAGTTCAATAGCATTCAGGTGGAGATCAAAGCCGATTCCCTCCTGAACCATCTGCTCGGCGAAGACTCCGCCACTGTCCCCGTCTCCCACCACCAGGCTGTTGACCGGCTGGGAGATGGGCTCATTGCTGCGGCCTGGAGCGAGGATCAGATCGTTGAGGCGATTGAACACCCCGGCCAGAGCTTCTGCCTCGGCGTGCAATGGCATCCAGAACAACTTCCGGAAGAGGAAGCACTCTTCCGCAGCTTTGTAACTGCCGCCCGCGAGCAGAAGATGGCCAAGGTTTTGCAGGCATCTGCAGCCCCGGCGGCGATGGTGCAGGCAGGCATCGAAGCTTCGCCGCAGCTGACAGATGGCTGGGCCGCCTTTCCGTAGTACGGCTGGTCTGACGGGATGACGAATCCGATGACCAAGGTGCACAATCCCGGTCCCGTCCCCACCCTGGAGGGGTTCGAATTCTCGTCCGACGCCGGCAGGGTGGATCGCCGCCGGGTTTACGAATGGCTCGCCGGTGACAGCTACTGGGCCGCCGGCAGGTCCCCGAGCCAGCAGGACGCGGCGATGGACGCCTCACGGAATTTCGGGATGTACCGCGCCGGTTCCGGAGAACAAGTGGCCTATGCGAGGGTCATAACGGACGGGGCCACTTTCGCTTATCTGTGTGACGTGTACGTAGACCGATCGGTGCGGGGCACCGGAGTGGGCACAGCGCTTGTTGGAGGAGCGTGCGCCACCCTGGACGGGCTTGGCCTGACCCGGATTCTGTTGGCCACGGCTGACGCGCATGGCCTCTACAGCCGGTTCGGATTCGAACCGCTCGCAGACCCGGCAATCTGGATGGCCAAAACGAAGTTCACCGCCAGCGAGGTAGTCAGCTGACGACAGTCAGCTGTCAGGATGTTCTTCAATGAGCTGGGGGAGGATCAACCAACTCATTGCCTCGTCGCGCGAGGTGAAAAAGCGCGTGGGACAGGGCAGGGTATGGCGGCCTATGGTGAAGTTTGCGATAACCCGGTCGACGGCGCTTGACCCAACCAAGGCAATTCGTGATGCGGCACAACGGATGCTGAAAACGGACTTGGCCTGACGGGTAACGGCGCGGGTGCTCGCCATGTCCACCAACATCGGATAGGTGGAGCCGCCGGCAATTTCGTTAACCTTTGCCATAGCCGCCTGTGCGTCGTCGGCTTCCAGAAGTATCCCGGGTTTCCATACGAGGTGGATAATTCCGTCGGCACTGAGTTCTATCGTGCCCTTGCCGCTGCCGACAGTGGTTGGCTCCATCTTCTGCCCCCAAAGCAATGTGTGTCAGCAAAGCCTATCGGACGGCATGCAGCACCTGACAGCCATCGAGCCAGGGGATGGCTAAGATCGTGGATAACTCAGCCACGTAAGGAGTCAACCAGTGAAGCCCACTTCCAACGACAGCGAGAAGGCCACGTTGGAACTTCTTGAAAATGGCATAGTGTGTCTGACGTGGCAGCGCCAAGTCAGCCTTGAAGCATCCGACGTAACGGCAGCGATGGCCAGCTTGGACGACTTTTGCCAAGGACTTCCTCACCCGTTGCTTGTTGACATGGGGGGCACCAAGGATGTCAGCCACGCCGCCCGTGCAGCATTTTCACTGCCCTCTGTCGCGTCCCGGATTGCGCTGCTCGGTTCAACTCCGGTTGACCGGGTCATTGCCAACTTCCGCCGCGCCGACTCTTTTCCGTGCCCCACGCTGTTCTTCACAGACCGGGCGGAGGCGATCAACTGGCTCCTTCAGGATCCTGCAGTCTGAGTGCGTGCCCGCTAAGCCGGAACATTCTGGCTGTAGGGATGGAGCGTGAACGTGCATAACTTTCCGGTGCGACGGCTGACAGAACACCCGACGAATGTTCTGGACCGTGGTCAATGGCCTGCTGTTCTGCCACCTGTAGCCCAGGTTTTGGACCGGGGCCTTGATCTGACCTCAGCCACCATCTTGGTTGGGGAAAACGGGTCGGGAAAATCCACCCTCGTCGAAGCCATTGCACTGGCCTATGGTTTGTCGCCCGAAGGTGGATCTACGGGTGCCCGTCACACAACCAGAGCCACGGAGTCCACCTTGGCGAATCACTTGCTGGTCGTTCGGAATGCCGGCGCGACCAGACGTGGCTACTTTCTGCGAGCAGAATCGATGCATGGTTTTTTCACTTATCTTGAGAGGAACCCCAGCCTGTCGGGCAAAGACATCCCTTTCCATGAAATGTCCCATGGCGAGTCGTTTCTTGAACTGGCTGTGGATCGCTTCCGGGGGCGTGGACTGTGGGTGCTCGACGAACCGGAATCGGCGTTGTCCTTTGCCGGGTGCCTCAGCCTGCTCTCCGTGTTGAAAGAGCTCCTTGCGGAGGGCAACTCACAGGTCATCATGTCCACTCACTCGCCTGTGCTCGCAGCCCTTCCCGGAGCGCAGATCCTCGAGGTTGGCTCCTGGGGGCTCCGTCCGCAGGAGTGGGAGGACCTTGACCTGGTTTCGAATTGGCGATCATTCCTGGACGCTCCTGAACGGTACCTGCGTCACCTGTAGGCCCGGCCTACCTCTTCCGAGGCCAAGTCGGGGCTTACCTCCGCCTAAACGATCGTGGTGTCCTTACGCTTGCGCCGCCAGATTACCACCACGATCAAAAGGACCAGCAGGATGGCCCCGATCACGATTGGCGCGAGGTCAAGCCGCGCGTCCTCTGCCTGCTGCGTTTCACCGGTTCCTGGGTTGCCGAAACCGGTGGGTGTTCCTTCCGATGGTGTCGCGACTCCGGTGGGGGCGGGAGTAACGCCGGTGGGCGCATCTGTTGGTGTTGGAGGCGGGGTCTGGGCCTGCACGGTTGTCGAAGCCGACAGTGCCGAGGGTGCGGCAGCTGCAGCCTGGGCAGCTCCAGCGGTCAGGAGCGAAACCGCCAGCGAAGCCAGTACGACGGCAGTGCGGATGAATTTCCTGGACATTAGTCCTCCTCGTTGTGTTCCCGGCCCGGGTAGGAGATCACCATGTCATCCCTTTCCTCTTGAAGCTCGCGGCCGGAGCAATGGACAGCTTGCTTACCATTCTGGCGGGGTGGCGCCGCATATTTCTAGTCCCTCCGTAAAGGGCGTTTCGCTTCAACGATGTCCTGAAGCGAAACGACAATGATTCCGGTGAAACGACCAGGACCTGCCTATGGCAACCCCGTTTCGGGGATTTCGAGGGGACGGGCTGTTCAGGCGGCCGCTAGCCACCAATCATCCGCTTCCACTGTGGGCAATAGTTGCCAGTCCGGGAAAGGGTCCACGGGCATAGGCAGATCCAGATCCAGATCCAGATCCAGATCAAGGTCCACGGGCACTCCCAGGTCCAGATACTGGTTCATGGGCGTAGCTAGACCCTCATCCTGAGCCAGTTCTTGATCCAGGTCCAGGTCCTGTTCCTGGTTGGGGGCGGGTATGCCGATGTGATCGGGCCAGGTGGGTGGTTGCCAGTCTTGTTGTTCGCTGGGGTAGTGCCGGCCTGAGGGTGTTGTCCAGCCGGGTGTTTGGTTTGCCGTGGCTTGGGATGGTGCCCAGGGGGTGTTGTGTTTGAGGTGGTGGTGTTTCCGGCAGGGTTGGCCAAGGTTGCTGATTCCGGTGGTGCCGCCGTCGGCCCAGGCCAGGAGGTGGTCGGCTTCGTTGTCGAGGGAGTGGTTGTGGCAGCCGGGGAAGGGGCACTTGCCATCGCGCAGACGCAGCCATTGGCGCATGTATTTGGGGATCCGGTAGCTGGTGCGGCCGATTTCCAGGGGTGCTCCGTCGCGGGGATCGATCAGGACGCGGTGGAAGGAATCGGCCCCGTTGGCGACGAGTTTCCGGGCCATGGACGCAGGTATAGGTCCGTACCCGTCCAGCATCGCGGGTTCGTCGGTGGCGCCAAGGAGGGAGAGGACGGGGACGGTGACCAGCACCTGCGCCCGGGGAGATGGAACACCGACCGGGCCACCGCCAACACCCATGCCGACACCCATGCCGACACCTGTGCTTTCAAGGCCCGCATCCGTCGTGCCGCTGTCCGTGGTGCTCAGGAGCCAGGTGGCGGTGATGTCGGCGCGGATCTGGGTGAGGGTGCGGGGCTCTGCGGGGCCTTGGAGGGCCCTGGCCGCGGTGGTGGTCCGGTCCCAGATCCCGGCGGCTGTCGCGGCGGGCAGGTAGGCCGAGAGCCATGCCATGCCGTCCTGGTCCGGAGTGTATTCGAGCCGCCGGTCCAGGACACTTTTGCGGTGGCGGAGTTCGATGCTGTCGGGATGATGGCGTTCGCGCCAGGTCCGGGCTTTGGCGCGGAACCGGGACGGGACCAGTTCGCCCACCTGGCATCCCCGCGCAGGGTCAGGGGAGTCAGGATCAAGGAAGTGTGTTTCCAGCGCTGTGGCCCCGGTAGCGTCCAGGTTGCTGGTTTCATCACAGATGACGCGGGCGTGCTGCCACGAAATCGACCCGTTCTGCAGTGCCGTGAGGGTCAGCGGCAGTTGGCTGGTCAGGTGGCGGGACTGGTCCAGGAGCGCGGCGGCGGTCCGCTCGCTCACGGTCAGGACGCAGGCGAGCTCAGCGATGGTGGACATTTCCTGTGCGGTCGCGTCCTGGGCGGTGAGGGCGGGGGAGGCGATTGCCTCCGCCGCTTCGACGTACTTGGCTGTTAGCTGTACTTTCAGTGCCGCGGCTTTGGCTTCGAACCGGGCAACCTCGGCCAACGCGTCCAGGCAAACATCGAGCTGGCGTCGCAAGGGATCGGAGTCCTGGCCGTAATCAACTTCAGGGCCATCAGCCGGGCCACGGAAATCGGGTCCGATCATGCGCTTAAGAACGGCAACGGACGCAGCCACCGAAGCCAGGGCCTCGGCGGCCTCGAGCCCGCCAGGGGACTCCAAAGCCTCCCCGGTCCTAGTTGTCCAAGCCCCCGTGCCTTCCATAGAAAAAGCATCCCAGCAGGGTCTGACATTTTAAGGACCCCACGAATGGAACAGACCTACGCCCGACCCAGCATCCCAGCCACGGCCGCCATCTGGTTTTCTCATCCAAGGCACGTCGTGTACCCCGACATCGATGAGCAGTGCCGGCAGAGTCAGGTCATCAGCGGCAGAGTCCGGTCATCAGCGGACGAGTCAGCCCCGTTTTGGCCCGTACGGGTTTCAGGCCTTCACCTCAGGCGGCTGCTGCCGCCTGGAAGTGTTTTTCGATGATCTCCTTGATGTCCGAGTGGCAACCACCGCAGCCCGTGCCCGCACGCGTTGCGCCGGATACCTCTGCCAGCGTGGAGCAGCCATGTTCCACAGCGTCCTGGATCTTGGTCCCGCTGACACCTGCACACCGGCAAACTGTGCGGGCGGGGTCGTTGTTCGCGGCGGCAGCTAACTGATCAGGACCGTCGAGGCGCAACAGGAGCGAGCGATCGGCCGGGAGTTCGTCGCCGCGCTCGAACAGTTGCACCAGTTCTGCAGCAGTCCGCGGCATGCCCACAGACACGAGACCCTCGAGAACGCCTCCACGGGTGGTCATCTTCACGTACCGGCCATGTTCAGGATCGGCCCACTGGGCAATTTGCCGGCGGGGACGTCCGGTGACGGCACCTGACGTCAGTACCTCTTCGTCCCAGGGCTCCGCTGAGTTATCCCCGGCCACGGCCATGTTCAGTCCGCGCGCCTTCAGGATCACGACGCCGGGCTTCTCGGCAGGCAGTTCAGGCAACGCATTCGCCAAGAGGTGGGAACCGGTGTCCCTCAGGTCGGCGGAAACACCATCGGGAAGGATACCTTCCGCCGAGTCCTCGGCCAGCAGCGTCAGGTACTCGGCGAGCCATTCGGCCTGCCGCCAGCCCGGTCCGACAAGACCTGACGGGCCGCTGGCATTCCGGCATTCGACACAGGAAGAATCGGGGCAACGCACCTCGGCGCAGTCACCGATCGCAAAGATGTGCTGTTCGTGGTGGGCCCGCAGCTTGTGGTCCACCAGGATGCCCGTCCCCGTGGACAGGCCGCAGCCTTGAGCGAGTTCGGTCCGGGGCCTGACCCCGCAGGAGAGCACCAGCAGGTCACCGTCGATGGCAGAGCCATCGTCAAGCAACAGTGCGGAGAACGCACCGTTGGGACCGTTGTGCTCGATCCCTGTGGAACGCGCGTTAGCTGCCATCCGTACGCCGCAGCTACGCAGGCCTGCGGCAAGGACAGTGCCGCCGCCCCGATCAATGTTGCGGCCCAGGGGGTGGGGCCCGTTGTGGACCACCGTCACGGTTGCGCCTTCCTCCGCGGCAGCCAACGCGGTCTCAAGGCCCAGGACACCGCCGCCGAGCACCACAACACGCTTGCCTCCGGAGACGGCTTCCCGGAGGACGTCGGCATCGCGGAGATCGCGGAGGGCAGTAACCCCTGCGGGCAGCACAGGGGCAGCCGGGTCAGGGTTGAGCCCCGTCAGATTGGGAATAACGGGCCGGGAGCCGGTGGCAAACACCAGCCTGTCATAACCGGGGGAGGTGCCGTCGGTCAGGACCACCTGTTGCCTTGCGCGGTCCACGCGCCGCACCCGGGTGCCCAGGCGGACGTCGACGCCCTCGGCTATGAGGGCGGCAGCGTCGGCAAGGGCCAACGCACTGGCCGTGGTCCGCCCGACGCCCAGGTCCGCCACCATCACACGGTTGTATGCGGCGTCGGCCTCTTCACCGATGACCGTAACGTGCGCAAGGCCGCTGCGGACAGCAGGCATCAGTTCATCGATCAGCCGGGCAGCGACCGGGCCGAAACCAACTACAACAATGCGCTCGCTCATGAGGCCTCCGTCGTCTGAAGAACACTGGTCTGAAGTACGTTTTTGGCCAGTTGGACCCATACCTTGTTGAACTTGAACTCCGGCATGCCGGAAATGGGGTCGGTGGCAGCTTCCGTCAGGCGGTTGGCGCTCCCGAGCTCAGGAAAATGGAAGGGCAGGAAGACCGTTTCGGGCCTGATCGCCGTGCTCAGCTCCGCCCTGCAGACAACTTCGCCGCGCTCGTTCGCTACCGAGACAAAGGCGCCGTCCGTAATGCCCATGGAGGCTGCTGCCGCGGGGTGGATCTGCATTTTCGCCTCCGGCTGGGACCCCATGAGCTCGGAGACCCGGCGGGTCTGTGCGCCGGATTGGTAGTGCTCCAGCAACCGGCCGGTAATGAGGGTCATGGTCTTGGCGTCGGGGTCAGGATTTGGCGCCGGGGTACGACGACGGCGGGGCGTCACCGCAGTCATAACCGCCTTGCCGTCTGCATGGGCGAACGCTTCCAGGAACAACCGGGGTGTCCCGGTACTGCCCGCGGGGTAGGGCCAGTACGCGGCCTCACCGCGGTCCAGCATGGCGTAATCGATGCCTGAGTAGTCGGCCAGTCCGCCTGCTGAGGCCAGGCGGAGCTCTTCGAACACGGTCTCCGGATCTTCGCTGTACGTGGACGGAGCGTCCAGCGCCTCGGCGAGCCGGGCCATGATCCAGAGCTCGCTGCGGGCTCCCGCGGGAGGCTGCAGCGCACGACGCCGGCGCAGGACGCGTCCTTCGAGGTTGGTCAGCGTGCCCTCTTCCTCTGCCCACTGCAGCACGGGCAGAACGAGGTCCGCTTCGGCGGCCGTCTCCGACATAAAGAAGTCGCACACCACCATGAAGTCCAGGCTGCGGATTCCTTCGATGACTGAGCCCGCGTCCGGAGACGCCACGGCGATATTGGACGCATGAACAATAAGGCAACGGACGCCGTCGGGCTTTCCGAGCGACTTCAGGAGCTGGACGGCGGGCAGCCCGGGACCTGGAATAAGGGATTCAGGGACGCCCCACACCCCGGCTACATGCGCACGGGCGGCGGGGTCGGTGATTTTCCGGTAGCCGGGGAGCTGATCGGCCTTCTGGCCGTGTTCGCGGCCGCCCTGGCCGTTGCCCTGCCCGGTAAGCGTGCCGTAGCCGCTGCGGGTGGAGCCGGGGAGTCCCAGGAGCAGGCTCAGGTTGATGGCGGCGGTAGCGGTGTCCGTTCCGTCCACATGCTGTTCCACGCCGCGCCCTGTGAGGATGTAGGAACCGCCCTTGCGGGCGCCGTCGGCCAGCCTCCGTGCGGTTTCGCGGATGAGGTCGGCGGGCACACCGGTGAGGGACTGAACCCGTTCCGGCCAGAAGGCGTTGACGCTGCGGACCAGGGCGTCGTAGCCGCTGGTGCGCGCCTGAATGAAGTCATTGTCCACGAGGCTTTCGTGGATCACCACGTGGGACAGGCCCAGCAGCAAGGTGAGGTCGGTGCCCGGCAGGGGCTGCAGGTGGAGCCCGCCGCCGTCGCTGGTGAAGGCAGCTGTGGCGGACCGGCGGGGATCCACCACAATCAGCCCGCTGGCGTCGCGCGCGCCCTGAAGGTGCTGCACGAAGGGAGGCATGGTCTCGGCGACGTTGGACCCGAGCATCAGGATGGTGCTTGCGCCCTCCAGATCTTCCAGCGGGAACGGGAGCCCGCGGTCAACGCCGAACGCGCGCATCCCGGCAGCAGCGGCCGAGGACATGCAGAACCGGCCGTTGTAATCGATCCGCGAGGTACGCAGGGCCAGCCGGGCGAACTTGCCCAGCATGTAGGCCTTCTCATTGGTGAGGCCTCCGCCGCCGAAAACCCCGACGGCGTCCGCGCCGTAGCGGGCCTGGGTTTCCTTTACTGCGGAAGTAATGCGTTGCAGGGCGTCGTCCCAGCTGATGGGGCGGTGGACGCCGTCGGAACCTTTGAGCAGGGGTTCGGTGACACGGCCAGGGTGGCTCAGCAGCGAAGCGGAGGTCCAGCCCTTGCGGCACAAGCCGCCACGGTTGGTGGGGAAATCCCGGCCACTCACTTCAAGGGGCGGCGCTTCAAGAACAGGTGGTGCCGTCACGGGGTCTGACCCCGGCTGTTCAGCCGGGGTCAGAGCCGCTGGGGACTTCAGCGTCATGGCGCACTGCAGGGCGCAGTAAGGGCAGTGCGTGTCGGCGCTTTTGGCCATGTTAGACGTGTCCCATCGCATTTCGTTTGGCAGGGCGGATGTAGAAGGCCCAGCAGACCAGGAGCATTACAACGTACGCTCCGACGAATCCGTAGAACGCCGGGGTGTAGGAGCCGCTGGCGCTGTTGGAGGCGTTCAGGACCTGAGGGATAACAAAGCCACCGTAGGCGCCAATTGCGGAGACCAGGCCAAGCGAAGCGGAGGCGAGCTTGGCGGTATGGACGCTGCTGGCACCGGCCTTGGCGGCCCGGCTGGAGGTGGCGAAGATGATCGGGATCATCCGGTAGGTGGCACCGTTACCGAAGCCGCTGGCCGTAAACAGCATCAGGAACAGGGCCAGGAACAGCCAGAAGTTCTTCAGCGGGAGCGTCCAGATCATCACAAGAGTGATGGTTGCCATGGCTGCAAAGGTGGCTACAGTCATCCGGGCGCCGCCCATGCGGTCCGCCATGCGTCCGCCGAAGGGGCGGGCCAGGGAACCAACCAGCGGACCCATGAAGGCGAGCGACAGAGCGACGGTTCCGACTGCGATGGAGGAGAAATCCGGGAAGTAGTCCTTGATGAGCTTGGGGAAAACACCGGCGAAGCCGATGAAGGAGCCGAACGTTCCGATGTAGAGGAACGCCATGATCCACAGGTGCGGTTCCTTGAGCGCGGCAACAGATCCTGCGACGTCACCCTTGGCGCTGGTCAGGTTGTCCATGTACTTCCAGGCACCAAACGCGGCGAGCAGGATGAACGGAACCCACATCAGGCCTGCGACAGGCAAGTTCACCGTGCCGGCTGCGAGGAGCGTGATGGCGATGGGAACGGCCAGCTGTGCGACGGCGGCACCGAGGTTCCCGCCGGCTGCGTTCAGACCCAGGGCCCAGCCCTTTTCACGTGCAGGGTAGAAGAAGGTGATGTTTGCCATGGAGCTCGCGAAGTTGCCGCCACCGAAACCGGCCAGTGCGGCGACGAGGAGCATCACACCGAAGGGGGTCTCCGGGTTGGAGACGCACATTGCGAGGCCAATGGAGGGAATCAGCAGGAGGAGGGCTGAGACGATGGTCCAGTTGCGCCCACCGAAGCGCGGGACCATAAAGGTGTACGGGATGCGGAGCGTGGCACCGACGAGGCTCGGCATGGAGATCAGCCAGAAGATTTCCGACGTCGTGAACGTAAAACCTGCCGCGGGGAGCTGGACCACCACGATGGACCAAAGCTGCCAGACCACAAAGCCGAGGAACTCAGCGAAGATGGACCAGTTCAGGTTCCGCTTGGCGATTGAGCGGCCTTTGGACTCCCACTGCTCTTTGTTCTCGGCATCCCATCCGGCGATCCAACGGCCGGAACGGAATTCAAGGGCTGCCGCGTCTGTAGTACGGGCGGAACCGGGCTGCGCGTCAGGGGATGTGGCAACAGATCCGTGCCACGGCTCGGCGTCAGTTTCAGGCGGAGTGCCGGCGCCGGATTCGGCGGTTCGGTCAACAGTCACGGTGTACCTCCTAAGGGGGATGTTGTACTCCCACGTTAGGGATTGCTCGTTTCGTCAAGCGTCGCCGTTTGTTAACGTGCTGTGACATTTGCCTATCGGGGTGTTTGTGACGGCGTGAGAATTCTGGCCGCGGCCGGGGAACCGCTGATTGGCCCTGAGACAAAAGGCACAGTTCCGCATCATGGACCTTTCGTCTGATGTCCGGATTCCGGGAACTAATATCTAGGAATACGTATTCCCCAGCCGGACGGCCTCGCACGCGCCGGATAACACTGACGAAAGCAGCTGCATGTCTTCCACAGCTACATCAACCGAGCCAGGCTCCGCGCAGCCTCTGAACTCAAAAGGCAAAGTGATCTTTGCCAGCCTTATCGGTACCACCATTGAGTTCTACGACTTCTACATTTACGCCACAGCATCAGTGCTGGTCTTTCCCAAGCTCTTCTTTCCGCAGGCCACCGACATCAACGCCCTGCTGAGCTCCTTCGCGATCTTCGGCGTTGCGTTCTTTGCCCGGCCTATCGGTTCTGTTCTCTTTGGCCACTTCGGGGACAAGTTTGGCCGCAAGGGTACCCTGGTGGCCTCGCTGCTGACCATGGGCCTTGCCACCTTCTTCATCGGGCTGCTTCCCACGGCCTCAGTACCTGGCTGGGCCATTCTCGCCCCGCTGATGCTGGTCCTGTTCCGTTTCGCGCAAGGCCTGGCCTTGGGCGGAGAGTGGTCCGGCGCGGCCCTCCTGGCTACCGAGAACGCCCCGAAGGGAAAGCGCGCTGTTTACGGCACGTTCCCGCAGCTCGGAGCACCGATCGGTTTTATCCTCGCCAGCCTGCTCTTCGTCTGGCTCAATGCTGCCCTGTCACGGGAGGCGTTCCTCGACTGGGGTTGGCGGGTTCCGTTCCTACTGAGTGCCATCCTCGTGATCGTAGGACTTTACGTCCGGCTCAAGCTTGTCGAAAGCCTGTCCTTCCAAAAGGTCCTCAAAGCAGAGAAGGTTGCCAAAATCCCGTTCACCGCAACGTTCAAGGGCCACTGGCGTCCTGTGGTCGCGGGTACCTTCATCATGCTGGCAACCTACGTCCTCTTCTATGTGATGACCAACTTCACAATGATTTACGGGGCAAAGCCTGCCAGCGTGGAGGCAGCCCAGGCTGCTGCCACTAAGGAAGGCAAGCCCCTGACGCCCGCCGAAGTCGCTGACTTTGTTCCAGGCCTGGGCATCGCCCGTGGTGACTTCCAATGGATGCTGATCCTCGGCGTCGTGTTCTTCGGTATCTTCACGCTGGTCTCCGGACCGCTGGCAGAAAAATGGGGTCGCCGGAAATTCCTGCTGTCTGTGACAGCCGGTATCTTCGTCTTCGGCCTCCTGTGGTTCACCATGTTCGGTCCGGGACAGGGTGCTGCGATGATCGGCCTCATCATCGGTTTCACCTTGATGGGACTCACATTCGGGCCAATGGCAGCTATGCTGCCAGAGCTCTTCCCGGCCAACGTCCGCTATACAGGTTCGGCTGTAGCCTACAACCTGTCCAGCGTCATAGGCGCCGCACCGGCGTCGTTCATTGCCATTGCTCTTTGGCAGTGGGCGGGGGGAAGTACCTGGCTGGTGGGCGTATACATGGCGGCAGCGGCCGTACTGACCTTCATTGCTCTCTGGATCACGCGTGAAACGAAGGACACGGACTACGAGAACAACGTAGCCTGACGCTCCCGCCCAGTAACTAAAGGAATGCCCGGCATGTTTCCTCAACACGCCGGGCATTCCTGTGTCCGGGCGGATTACCGGGCGTACAGCTTTACGAAATTCCGGAGGATGGTCATAGGTTCCGTCACGGTAAACTGCCGTGCGCTCTCCATCAGTTCTTCGGCGGATTCCGGCGGGAAGTAGCCGGCGTGCCGGTAGATATCGATCCGAGTGACCAGGCCGCCGACGTCGAGCTCCGGATGGAACTGCGTGGCGTACAGGTTCTCCTTGATCCGGAACATCTGTGCAGGGCAGGCGGGGGAGGTGGCCAGCAGGACAGCATGCGGGGGAAGGACCGTGCAGGCCTCCTTGTGCCCCGTGAAGGCGATGAAGAATTCCGGGATCCCTTGCAGCAAGGGATCAAGCATGCCCTCGGGGGTCAGCGTGATGGTTGTCCCGCCCAGCCCCTCGCCATAGGTCCTGTCAATCACGGCGCCTTCATGCAGCCCAAGGGTTCCCACGCCGTAGCACGCGCCAAGGAAGGGGAAGTCCTCCTCCACCACGCGGTCCAACAGGCGTGCCAGTTCAGCTTCAACCCGGTGCTGCACCTGGCTTTTATGCTCCGGGGGGTCGCTGGACGTGAAGGGGCTTCCGCCCACGATGATGCCGGAATAGTCAGAGAGGTCCAGCGCGGGCAGTGGGCCGGCTTCCATCCGGATGCGCTTCAACTGTTCCGGATCCAGCCGTCCGTACCGCAGATACGCCTGGTACTCATCCTCGGCGGCAGCGTCCTCGGCCCGCGAGGCTAACAGCAGAAATGGCTTCACAGGCTAAGTGTGCACGCCGCGCGGGGCTGGAGACTAGTCTTCGATCGTGGCGATTACCGCACCGGCGGAAACTGTCTCACCCTGGGTTGCCGCAAGCCCGGTAATGGTTCCGGAACGGTGCGCGGTGAGCGGCTGTTCCATCTTCATCGCTTCGAGCACGACGACGAGATCGCCTTCGGCGACGACGTCGCCTTCGCTGACGGCAACCTTGACGATAGTGCCCTGCATGGGGGAGCTCAGTGCGTTGCCGCTGGCCGCCGCGGAGGCGCCGCCGGAACGCGAACGTTTTTTGGCCTTGGCGGGTTTGCTGCTCACTGCGCCGCTGGAGACACTGCCCAGCGAAGCCGGAAGCACCACTTCCAGGCGCTTGCCGCCAACTTCCACGATCACCCGCTGGCGCTCACCCGCACCCTCACCATCGGTGGACGCTGCGGTCCCGCTCCAAGCGGGAATGTTATTGACGAACCCTGTCTCGATCCACCGGGTGTGGACGCTGAACGGTCCTTCGGCGGGGGCGAACGCCGGGTCCGAAACCACTGCGAGGTCGAACGGGATCACTGTGGGGATGCCCTCAACCACCATCTCCTCCAGCGCACGCCGGGAGCGCTGAAGAGCCTGTTCCCGGCTGGCCCCCGTGACGATGAGTTTGGAGAGCATGGAGTCAAAGTTGCCGCTGATGATGTCGCCTTGTTCCACGCCCGAGTCGACGCGGACGCCGGGTCCGGTGGGGTTCTTCAGTATGGTGATGGTTCCTGGCGCCGGCATGAAGTTACGTCCCGGATCTTCGCCGGTGATACGGAACTCGATGGAGTGCCCGCGGACCTCCGGATCGTCATAGCCGAGCTTCTCTCCGCGGGCCAGGCGGAACTGTTCGCGCACGAGGTCAATTCCGGTCACTTCCTCGGACACACAGTGCTCCACCTGGAGGCGGGTATTCACTTCGAGGAAGGAGATGGTGCCGTCCTGCCCCACAAGGAATTCGCAGGTTCCGGCCCCGAGGTAACCGGCTTCCTTAAGGATGGCTTTCGAGGACTCGTAGAGCCGCTTGTTCTGCTCCTCCGTGAGGAACGGTGCGGGTGCTTCTTCGACGAGCTTCTGGTTGCGCCGCTGAAGCGAGCAGTCCCGCGTGGATACCACCACTACATTGCCGTAGGCATCTGCCAGGCACTGGGTTTCCACATGGCGGGGAGCGTCGAGGAAACGTTCGATGAAGCATTCGCCGCGGCCGAAAGCTGCCGTGGCCTCGCGGACAGCTGACTCAAACAGTTCCGGGATCTCTTCGCGGTTGCGGGCCACTTTGATGCCGCGTCCGCCGCCACCAAAGGCTGCTTTGATGGCTACCGGCAGTCCAAACTTGTCCACAAACGCCAGGATCTCCTCAGCGGACTCCACCGGGTCGGCGGTGCCAGGGACCTGCGGTGCGCCCACTTTTTCAGCTATGTGTCGGGCTTGGACCTTGTCGCCAAGGGCCGATATTGCCTCGGGAGAGGGGCCGATCCAGGTGATTCCCGCTTCGATCACCTTTGCTGCGAACTGCGCGTTTTCGGCCAGAAAGCCGTAGCCCGGATGAATGGCGTCCGCACCGGAGCGCTGCGCTACCTCAATCAGCTTGTCCATCACGAGGTAGGACTCAGCCGCAGTGTTCCCGCCCAGGGCGTAGGCCTCGTCCGCAAGCCGGACGTGCAGCGCATCCCTGTCCGGGTCCGCGTAGACGGCCACTGAGGTGATACCTTCATCCCGCGCTGCGCGGATGATGCGCACTGCGATTTCGCCGCGGTTGGCGATAAGGACCTTGGTCATTGAGGCGGGAAGACTACGGGATGCGCTGTGGGACATGGTGGGGAAGGCTCCATTCTTTTCTCAGTGGAGCCTAGCGTGAATTTGAGGTTTCCCGCAGGAATCACGCGTTCGTCCGCAGGTATCGGCCGCAGAACTTGTAGGGTTGCTACAAATTGGCTGGTTTGTTGCTAAGCCGCGTCTTTGTTGCTAGCCCACGTCCTGGCGCTGTCCGGCAGCGGCTGCCTGACGGGTGGCAAGATATTCCGCGAGATACCTCGCGTCCCGGCCCACGCCCGGCAGGCTCGACGAGGCGGCGCAGTACAGGAATTCCAGTCCCAGGAAGTAGAGGCCCGGGGAGCTCTCCGCTATACCCCGGCGCTGCACGGGTACCCCGCTGGCGTCGAGGGCACCAGGTACGTCCAGCCAGCTGTAATCATGCCTGTAGCCGGTGCACCAGATAACATTGGAAACTTCCAGTGCGTTGCCTTCAGCAGTCAACGGGATACCGCCCTGAACGCCCGTGATCCGGGGAACGATCGTGACGCCGGCTGCCACCAGGTCCCGGATCCGCGTACGGATCAGGGGAGCGGCGTGTGTCAGGAAGCGTGGTGCGGCCTTGCGGCCAACGGGCGTATCCAGGTTCAGGATGTGCAAGCCGGCGAACCGGACCAAGGGGAGCGCGAATCTTGCTGCATTCCGGCCATGCTTAAAGGGAAGTTCTGCTGAAGGGCTTCCGGACAGCAGGGTCGGGTGGCTCCGAACCACCTCGAAGGCAATCTCCGCCCCGGAATTGCCTGCGCCCACCACGAGGACCGGGCCGTCCTGGAGTTGGCCGGGGCTGTGGTACCCGGTGGAGTGCATTTGCCGGATGGCGGGTGAGAGGTCCTGGGCGAAGGCCGGGAGTTTAGCGAGTTCTTCCGGGCCGGTGGCTATCACCACGTTGCTCGCAGACCACTGACGGTTCCCGGCTGTGACGAGGTAGCCCTGTCCTGAGCGCTCCACTTTGTCCACCCGGGTGTTGCTGAGGACCGGGAGATTGAACCGCTGGGCATAGGACTCAAGAAAGTCAGCCTGCTCGTCTTTGCTGGGAAAGGCCAATCGGTCCCCAGGGAAACTCATTCCTACCAGCCCATCGAACTTTGCGGGGGTGAAGAGTCGAAGGGAGTCCCAGCGTTTCCGCCATCCATCGCCAATCCTTTCGCTGGCGTCGAGGATCACGAAATCCCTTCGTTGGCGGGACAGGAAGTATCCGAGCGTGAGTCCTGCCTGGCCACCGCCGACAATGACGGTGTCCGTGGTGTCGGGCTGGCTGGAGAAATGGTTGTTGTTCATGGCAATGCCTCCGAGGCAAAGGGTGCCTTCGCTGCGTCGCTGGCAGGAAGGTCGGGGATGTAAACGGTATGGATAAGGAGAAGTTCCATGGCTTCACGCTACGTTTCAGGTACATGGCGGCACATCGAGGAAAGTATGTGATGCCCGGAATGGGGGATGGGTATTTTTATGTACTGCCCGGGAGACGTCCGGCCAGCCCGTGGCTGTAGGCGTACGCCGTCGCGGCGCTGCGGGATGGGACATCCAGTTTGAGCAGGATGTTGCTGACGTGGCGGGCCACCGTCTTTTCACTCAGAAACAATGCCGAGGCGATGCTCCGGTTGCTCATGCCGGCAGAGACCAACCGCAGTACTTCGGCTTCCCGAGGGCTGAGAGGCCCGTTCCCTGCCACGGGAGCCGGGGAGATCTGGTCTTCGAGCTGGTCCAAAGAGTTCAAGGCAGGAATCGCACCGAGATCATGGAACACTGTGCGGGCTGCCGCAAACTCCAACTGTGCGGATTCGTCTTCGCCCAATTCCTGGAGGGCCATCCCAAGCTTCACCTGACAGCGCGCTGCCTCATATGGTGCCTCCAGCCGGGACCAGTTTCCCCAGGCGCCGCGAAGGGCCTTCGCGGCGCCATGCGGGTCCCCGGAAGCCAGCAACAGAATTCCTGTCGAATAACCGGCGAGCGCCATGACCCAGGGCATCCGGGTGGCTTCGGCGAGCGAGTCAAGCTCCGCCGCCGCGGCCTGGGCGGCAGCCAGATCTCCCGCAGCCACCTCGATTTCGACCATGGCCGGCAGGAGCATCCGGCGTGAGGAGGTGCCTGCCTCTTCTGCTGCCCGGCGGATGAGTGATTGCGCCGCTGCGGGTTTCCTCTGGGCAAGTCGGAGCAAGGCGAGTCCTGGCTGGGGATCGTGACCTGCCTGGTGCGCTTGGCGGTATGAATCCTCCGCTTCGGTGAATTCGCCCCGTAACCGCTGGACCTCGGCCTGCTGGTAGAAGCCGCCGTACATCGCGTTCCGGTCCCCGCGCCGGGACAACTCCTGAGCCGTGCGTGCCGTGGCGAGGGCGTCGGACCAGGCACCCTGCAGGCAATAGATCTCGGCACGGTGCATCCGGCACTGGCCTTGGAAGGGCACCAAATCTTTCTGCGAGGAACACCACCGGTCCAGGGCAAGGGTCCATTCCTGGGCGCGGCCCAGGTCAAACGCGAGGTGGCAGCTCTCTATTAGGGCGCAGTAGACGATTCCGGACGGGAAGGGGCTGACTCCTCCTGACATGACCGATGCCAGGACTTCATCCAGCAGCGCCATTCCCTCGTCCACCTGCTCGAGCCTGATCAAGGCCTGGCCCTGCCCAAGCCTGGCCAGCGCCAGAACATCCCGATCGTGGAAACGCTCCGCGATCTGTTCGGCCCGGGCAAACACCTGCCGGGCACCTTCGAAATCGCGGCCGTACATTTGGCCCAGCGCCTGTTGGACCAGCAGGAATCCCTCCACCGCACAGGGTTCAGGATGCTCCTCTACCAGCCTGCGGGCCCGCGCGAACCATCCGCCGGCGGCGGCCTGCTTTCCGGCATTCCTGAACTGCATGGCGAGCCAGGCGGCGCACCGTGCTGCGGCAGGAGCGTCGCCCACCAGAAGGTATTCCTCGTGCGCCTTCGCCAAGGCGTTGATGCCGTCGTCGAACCTGCCCAGAAGCAGGGCGGCGGTAGCCGAACGCTCCAGATCCTCTGCGGGGAGTCCGCCTTCCTGGACGGCCATGGCAAACTCGCTGGAGGCATCCAGCCATCGGCGCTCCGCGAAGGCTGACCGGCCGCGGTCCAAAGCGGTGGAGACTGTCACAGTGACTTCTTCCGGCCGGAGCATCGGAACCCCTGTAGCCCCGACCACCTGCCCTACTTCGCTAGGGTACCGCCGCCAAAATAGGCAGGCAACAACATACGCGGGTCAGGGGTGGACGCTGGCCGGCCAGAGTTCAGTGATACCCACTTTGGCATGCCCCAACAGGACCCGGAGGGTCGAAATTGAAAGCCCGACGACGGCGTGAGGATCGCCGTCGATCTTGCTGATGAACGCCCCTCCCAGCCCGTCGATGGTGAAGGAGCCGGCACAGTGCAACGGCTCTCCGGTGGCGATATAGGCGTCGATTTCTTCGCCTGACATTTCCATAAAATGCACTTCGGCAGACGAGACTGCCCCGACTGTGGCCCCGGAGCCCACAGAGTATCCGGGGTGGTCGTCGGCCTCGGTATCCCGGCAGTCCACCAGCCAGTGGCCGGTGTGCAGTATGCCCCTGTTGCCGCTCATCCGCAGCATGCGCCGCCGGGCAACGTCCGGAGTGTAGGGCTTGCCGTGCGATTCGCCCTCGAATTCGAAGACGGAATCGCACCCGACCACCAGCGCGCCCTCGGCCTCAGGGAGCGACGCCACCGCTTCCGCTTTTGCCCGCGCCAGAAGCAGCGCAGTGTCATGTGGGTCCGTCACCCCGTAGCGGGCCTGGACTGCGTCCTCATCAACGTCCGAGACAAGAACCTCATGCCGGATGCCTGCCCCGGTGAGCAGTTTGGTGCGGGCGGGGGACTGGGAGGCCAGAATCAAGCGGGTCACGGGTTCCAGCCTAATTCACCTCAACACGTGCGCGCTTGGCCTGCCCGGCGTCAACTGCCGGTTCTTCCTTGCGGAGTTTGGCCCCTTCGACGTCGACATCAGGCAGGATCCGGTCCAGCCACTTCGGCAGCCACCAGGCTTTGTCGCCCAGAAGATACATCACTGCCGGGACGATGGTCATCCGGACAACGAAGGCGTCTACCAGGACACCGAAGGCCATGGCGAAGCCGAGGGGCCGCACCATTGTGAGGTGTGAGAAGACGAAGCCGGAGAAGACGCTGACCATGATGATTGCGGCGGCGGTGACCACGGCAGCGGCGTGGCTGAAACCGCTGCGGACTGCATGCTTGGCGCTTTCCCCGTGCATGTAGGACTCCCGCATCCCCGAGGTAATAAAGACCTGGTAGTCCATAGCCAGGCCGAACAGCACGCCGATCAGGATGATGGGCAGGAAGCTGAGCACTGCGCCAGGGTTGGGAACATCAAAGATCGTTCCCAGCCAGCCCCACTGGTACACAGCGACGACGGCGCCGAAAGCTGCCCACAGGGACAACAGGAACCCGCCGGTGGCCAGCAGCGGCACCACGATGGAGCGGAACACCAGGAGCAGGAGGATCAGGGAGAGCCCGACGACGATCGCCAGGTATGGGGGCAGTGCGTCGCCGAGCTTCGTGGACACATCGATGTTGCCTGCCGTCTGCCCGGTGAGGCCGACGGTGACCCCGGTGGAGTCCTGGATTTCCGCATTTCTGGCCCGGAGCTCAGAGACCACCTGGACGGTGCTCGCGCTGGCGGGTCCCTCCTTTGGGATCACTTGGAAGACAGCAGTCCGGCGGTCCTCACTGAGGGCAACGGGAACAGCGGCGGTTACGTTGTCCAACCCGCGGAGGATGTCCGCGACGTCGAACTGCTTGGACTGCGCTTCGGCTTCGGTCAGCCCGGCCGGCAACTCGCCCACCACCACGATCGGCCCTGTCACGCCTTCGCCGAAGCTGCGGGCAGTGACGTCGTACGCCTTGTACGCCTGGGAATCTACCGGCTCCGAGCCGCCGTCGGGCAATGCCAGCCGGAGCTGGCCGGCCGGCAGGGCAAGCACGCCAAGGAGTGCGACGCCGGCAAGCATCGCCAGAATGGGGTGCCGGGTCACCAAGCCGCCCCAGCCGTGGCTGCTCTTGTGCTCTTCTTTTGCGTGGTCCTCTTCTTCGTGGCCCGGCGCGGCGTTATGTTGTTCGGCTTTGGCCCAGCGGCGGCGGGAAATCAGCCTGCGGCCGATGAGGGACAGGACCGCCGGTGTCAGGGTCAAGGCCACCACGACGGCGACCGCCACTGTTGCTGCAGCGGAGAGACCCATAACGGCAAGGAACGGGAGCCCGGGAACAACCAGGGCGGCCAGCGCGATAATGACCGTCAGGCCGGCGAACAACACGGCGTTGCCCGAGGTGCCCGTTGCCAACGCCGCGGATTCCTCAGCGTCCATCCCGGCCAGCAGTTGGCTGCGGTGGCGGTTGACGATGAAGAGTGAGTAATCGATGCCCACGGCCAGGCCCAGCATGAGGGCCAGCATGGGCGAGATGGAGCTCATATCCACCACGCTGGTGAGCGCGAACGTTCCCCCTACACCTACCGCCACGCCCACCACTGCCATGAGCAGAGGCAGCCCGGCGGCGATCAGCGTTCCCAGCATCACGATCAGGACAAGGGCCGCGACGGCGATACCGAGGATTTCGGAGACCCCGAACAGGTCAGAGACGTCTTCGGTAATCTCCTTGCTCGCGAAAGCCGTGACACCGGCAGAGGAGACCTCCTGCGCGATCTCCTGGACTTCCTTACGGACCTCAGGGTTGAGCGCATTAATGGAGGTCTTGAACTGAACCTGGGCAATGGCAGCTTTACCGTCCTCGGAGACAAAACGCATGCCTTCCGAGGCGGCCAGCTGCCGTTTTCCGAGCTCCAGCTGGACGGCGCCTGCCTCCGCTTCCTTCCTGCCGGCCTCAAGCCGCTGCTGACCGGCAGCGATCTCCGCTTTTTGCTGGCCCAGCTGGGCTTCAATGGCGGAGGCGGGCAGCCCGGCAGCTGTCATTTGCTGTTCCGCCTGGGCCACTTGTGCAGCACCGGCCGCAAGGTCGGCTGCTGATTTCTCCAGCAGGGCCTTCCCCTCGGCGGCTTTTTGCTCTCCGGCCGCCAGGTCCGACGCGGCCTTGTCGAGCTGGGCCTGGGTGGTGAAGGGGTCAATAGTCCCTTGGACGTCCGGCAGCGTCCTGAGCTTGGTCAAAGCTGCTGTTACGGCGTCCTTGCCCGCTTGGCTGAACTGCCCGCCGTCGGCCTCGAACACGATCCCCGCCGTGCCTCCGGCGGACTCCGGCAGGTCTTTTTTCAGCTTGTCCAGCATGCGCTGGGTTTCGGTTCCCGGGATCTGGAAGTTGTTGGACATGGTGCCGTGGAACGCGGCAGCGGAGCCACCGACGGCGACCAGCACCGCCAGCCACAACGAGATCACGAGCCAGCGGTGGCGGTAGGAGAACTTGCCTAGGCGGTACAGGAGCAGGGCCATGTCAGTGCCGATCTTTGGGGAGAGGAGATGCCGGGGAGGAAGTCGTGTTGGAAGGGGGGATTAAAGCGCTTGTGGACGTGGAGAAGCCTGCGGCGAGAAGGTCCAGGGAATCAATCATCAATTGACGGAGCGTGGCCATCGACGCCTCGGAAAGGTCGGGCCCGCATCGCCTGAACCAGACATCCATGGCTGCCCTTCCACAGGAAATAACCGAGCCTGAGAGGGCACGAAGGTAAAGTTCATCGATTTCGCCGTCGGTCTTGCTGGCCATGCGCTCGCGGGCGGCTTCTATGATCTGTCCGGTGCAGTGGTCCCACGCTTCTAATTCCGAGCCTGCGAGCTGATGGTTCTGCTGCACCAGGGTGAACAGTTCGGCCACGGGTGCTACGGCCATTGGATCCGCGAGGGCCACCATGGCTTCTTTGGCCGAGATGATCACGGGTTCCTCAGGCGGGCGCAACCGGAACTGCTGTAGCGCAACCTCCAGGAACTCATGCGTGATGTTTCCGATCGCTGCTTCGGTACTTGCGTAGTAGTTGAAGAATGTGCGGCGCGATATACCTGCAGCGTCAGCGATGTCCTCCACCGTGAAGTTGCCTACGCCCTTTTTGCGGATAAGCTCCATGGCTGCCTGCGTGATGGCCTGCCGCGTTGCCGCCTTATTGAGCTCTCGCCGGGAGAGTGGGGGAGAAGGGGTTTCAGCAGTTGAGCCTGTCACGTCAGAAGTCACATATCTACACTATGTGCAACTTTGCACTCTGCGCAACTATGCTTCACAGCCTCCTGACAGCCATGGGACAGCTCTTTGACACATGGGCAGCCGAGAGTGGTTAAAGGCCGGCAATCAACGGCCGGCCTCACATCGGAGCCGCCTCCGGGCGGCAGATCCAGGAGAAAGCAATGCCACAGAATAAGAAACTGACCCTTGGCCTCAGTGCCGCCGGCATCGCGCTGGTTGCAGGTTTGGGGGTCTCGGGAGCGGCATATGCCGCTACGACGACGCCGACCCCCACTCCCTCAGCGAGCGCATCTGACGCTCCTGCTGACGGCCAGCGTGGAGGCCCTGGCGGCCATGGCAAGCGGGGAGGTGGCATGGGTGTGCAGGCGTCTGCGCTCGCTACGAAGCTCGGCGTTGACGAGGCGAAGGTTACGGAAGCCCTGCAGGCCTTCCGCGATGCCAACAAACCCGATGCCGCGGCGGACAAGACCGCGGGCACCAAACCGGACCGCTCAGCGATGGAAGCGGCCCTCGCCGCATCGTTGGCGCAGTCCCTGGGGATTGACGAAGCGAAAGTGACGGCCGCTCTGGAGGAGATTCGCACCGAGGCGCAGGCGGAACGCGCGGCTGCGTTCAAGACCCGCCTGGACAAGGCAGTCACGGACGGCACGCTGACCCAGGCCGAGGCTGATGGCGCTGCCAAGGCGGTGGAGAAGGGAGTGATCGGAGGCGGTCGCTGACCGGAACTTTCCCTAGTGCCCTTAAAGCACAATTCCCCGGGGGTTCCCGGGGAATTGTGCTGCGGCACTGCCTTGGCGGCTTTTCCTGACGACTTCCCTATAGGAGTACCCAGTGAGAAGCCGGAGAGGAAGCTACGCCTTCGAGGTTTGGAGCTCCTGTTCGCGGGAAGCATCGTCGCGCGCGGCTGACGGGTCCTCCGCCGCAGGGGTGTCGTCGGAGAATGCCTCGCCGTTTCGCGGGGCGTTGTACAGGGACTCGTCCAGGATGCCTTGGCGTTTGGAAACGATCGTGGGTACCAATGCCTGTCCGGCCACGTTCACGGCGGTGCGCCCCATGTCCAGGATGGGATCGATGGCCAGGAGGAGTCCGACGCCTGCCAGGGGCAGCCCCAGGGTGGACAGTGTCAGGGTGAGCATGACGACGGCGCCGGTGGTGCCGGCTGTGGCGGCGGATCCGAGTACTGAGACCAATGCGATAAGCAGGTACTGGCTGAAGTCCAGCTGGATGCCGAAGAACTGGGCCACGAAGATCGCCGCGATTGCCGGGTAAATGGCGGCGCAACCATCCATCTTTGTGGTGGCACCCAGCGGCACAGCAAAGGAGGCATAGGCTCGGGGAACGCCGAGGTTTCGCTCAGCCACGCGCTGGGTCAGGGGGAGCGTGCCAATGGAGGAGCGGGAAACAAAGGCCAACTGGACGGCCGGCCACACTCCGGAGAAGTACTGCTTGACGGAAAGGCCGTGCGAGCGGATCAGGGCGGGGTAGACGCCGAACAGCACCAAGGCGAGCCCAATGTAGATGGCGATGGTGAACTTGCCGAGCGATCCGATAGTGTCCCAGCCGTAGACGGCCACAGCGTTTCCGATCAAACCGACGGTACCCAGGGGTGCGATCCGGATGATCCACCACAGGACCTTCTGGATGACAGCAAGGGCAGAGGCGTTGAGCTTCAGGAACGGCTCGGCCTGCTTGCCCACCTTGAGAGCCGCGATGCCGATCGCGATCGCGATCACCAGGATCTGGAGCACATTGAAGCTGACGGAGGTGGTGACAGCTCCGGATTCAGCCACGGTGGAGGAGGCGCCGAGGCCCAGGAAGTTTTTCGGGAACAGACCGATCAGGAACGCCCACCAGTCGCCGGACTTGCCGGTGTACTCGTCCTTCTGGGCGAGACCTGTGTTGGCGCCGGGCTGAAGGAACACGCCCAGGCCAATGCCGATCAGCACCGCGATGAGCGAGGTAATGGCGAACCACAAAAGGGTGTTCCATGCCAGTTTGGCGGCATTGGAAACTTCCCGAAGGTTCGAGATGGAACTGACCACAGCCGTGAAGATCAGCGGTACGACAGCGGTCTGCAGCAGCGAGACGTAGCTCGAGCCAATGGTCTGCAGTGTTGCACCGAGGCCGTTGGGGATTTCTTTGGTGCTGCCGGTGTACTTGGCCAGGAGGCCGAGGCCGAGGCCCACGATGAGGGCAGCGATGATCTGAAAACCGAACGAGCCGGCCCACTTGGGCAGCTGGAACCGGGATTTTCCTGCAGGGGCGGGGATGCTTGTTTGAGTGCTCACCAGAACACGCTAAAGGCAGTGCATATACCACCGCGAACGAACGTTGAGAAATGTTACATGCCGTTCATTCGCCATGCCGCCGAAAGTCCCCGCCATTACTGGGCATTCAGGGTGATTTGTGAAGTTATTCCCGACACCAGTGTGGCAAACGTCTCGGCCGGCCAGCTCGCTTAGCACCGAGATGACACTTCGCGGCAGTGTTTTGCTACAACACCGCCGCGAAGTGCCACCTCGACGATCAGCCGGGAGGGGTTGGTTAGGCCAGCAGTGCGCGCTTGAGGGTGTCGAGGCCTACGGAGCCTATGTTCAATGCCTTTGTGTGGAAGGTCTTGAGGTCAAAGTCCGGCCGGGTTTCGAGCTCAGCCCTGATCTGCTCCCAGAGTCGCTGGCCCACTTTGTAGGATGGGGCCTGGCCTGGCCAACCCAGGTATCGGGTGAACTCGAACTTCAGCTGCCCTCCGCTGATGGGGAGGTTGGCCTTGAGGAACTCCAGTCCCTTCTCCGGCGTCCAGGTTCCTGACCCCCAGCGCTCCGGGACCTCCAGCTCCAGGTGCACACCGATATCGAAGACGACGCGGGCTGCCCTCATGCGCTGCATGTCCAGCATGCCCATGTGATCACCGGGGTCCTTGAGATAGCCAAGTTCCTGCATCAGTTTCTCAGCGTAAAGGGCCCAGCCCTCACCGTGGCCGGAAGTCCAGCAAACGTTGCGGCGCCAGCTGTTCAGCAGTTCCCGCCTGTACACGGCGGTGGCAACCTGAAGGTGGTGGCCAGGGACTCCTTCGTGGTAAACCGTGGTGGTTTCAGACCACGTTGTGAACGTGTCCTCGCCCGCAGGAACTGACCACCACATGCGGCCGGGACGGCTGAAGTCGTCCGAGGGTCCGGTGTAGTAAATGCCGCCCTCGTCGGTGGGCGCAATGAGGCATTCCAGGGTTTTCATGACGTCGGGGATCTCGAAATGCACGTCCGCGAGTTCCGCAACGGCCTTGTCTGAGAGCTCCTGCATCCAGGCCTTGAGGGCGTCTGTTCCCTTGAGCTGGCGCGAGGGATCGTTGTTGAGGATCTCCTTGGCTTCCTTGATGGAGGCACCTGGTTTGATCTGTTCGGCAACGCGTTCCTGCTCGGAGATCAGTCGCTGGAGTTCCTGCACGCCCCAGGCATAGGTCTCCTCGAGGTCCACCGTCGCCCCCAGGAAGGAGCGGGAAGCCAAGGCGTAGCGCTCCCGGCCGACTGCATCTTTGGCAGGGGCTACAGGGAGGAGTTCCTGCCGGAGGAATTCGGCGAACCGTGCGTAGGCGCGCCTGGCGGCGGCAGCACCGGCGTCGAGCTTGTCCTGAAGCTCCTGCGGGAGGGGGCCCTCGGCGGTCTTGGCCCCTGCAGCCAGCTTGGCAAAGAATCCGTCCTCGGCCGCGTACTTGGTGGTCTGCTCAATCACAATCTCCACCTGGCGCACGGCGGAGACTTTCCCCGCGTCCCGGGCGGCGAGAAGCGAGGCCGCGTAGCCTTCGATAGCCGTAGGCACGTTGTGGGCCCGGCCCGCAATGTGGTCCCAGTGTTCCGCGGTCTCGGTAGGCATGAGGTCAAAGACGGCACGGATGTCCTGGGCCGGCGACGCGATGTTATTGAGGTCGGCAACATCCCAGCCGGAGTCGTGGATTTCCAGTTCGAGTCCGAGCCGTTCCCTCATGGCATCCAGTGTTACGGCGTCGACGTCGTCCACTGGAACCTGCTCCTCAAGAGCAGCGAGCGTGGCGCGGGCGGCATCGATGAATTGTTCGATTCCAGCAGGGGAGAAGTCCTGGTATTCGGTCTCGTGGCCCGGAACGCCGAGGGTGATGGCGAAGCTTGGGTTGAGCCTGGTGAGGGTGTCAGTGTGCGCGTCGGCGATCTTGTCGATGGCGGTCTGCGGCCGAATGGGAGTGGTTTCGTTAGTCACCCTCACGAGACTAACCGGGCAAACCCAGTTATGAAAGACTTACTGAATTAATTAGCAGGGGCCTCAGCGATTCAGCCCCGGCTGCGTTTCCAGGCCCCCGGGCCCGGCGTCGGCGCCAGCCGCAGTTGCTGGCGCCTGACCCATCCGCGGACTGTGGGTTTCGCCGGTTCAGCTTGTTCTGTGCCACCGAGCGAAAGTACGACGGCGGTCAGCGCCGCCAGCTCCTCGGCTGTGGGGTCGCCTTTCGCCACAGAGAAGAGCGTCGGCGCCAGCGGTGTCGCCGTGCCCTCTCCCTCGCTCGCAGCCGGAAGTTCCCTGCTCACAGCGGGATGTTTCCGTGCTTCTTGGCCGGCAGGCTGGCGCGCTTGTCCCGCAGCGCCCGTAGTCCCTTAATAATCTGGACCCTTGTCTCAGAGGGGATGATGACGGCATCGACATAGCCGAGCTGGGCGGCCTGGTACGGGTTCAGAAGCTCCTCCTCATACTGCTTGATCACTTCTGCACGCTTGGCTTCGACGTCACCGCCGTCAGCGGCCACGGCTGCGAGGTCGCGGCGGTACAGGATGTTGACTGCACCCTGGGCCCCCATGACACCGATCTGCGCAGTTGGCCAGGCCAGGTTGAGATCGGCCCCCAGTTTTTTCGAGCCCATGACGATGTATGCCCCGCCATAGGCCTTCCGGGTGATGACGGTGACTTTGGGAACAGTGGCTTCGGCGTAGGCATACAGCAGTTTGGCGCCGCGGCGGATGATGCCCTGGAATTCCTGGTCCTTGCCCGGCAGGAATCCGGGGACGTCCACCAGGGTGATGATGGGAATGTTGAAGGCGTCGCAATGCCGCACAAAACGCGCCGCTTTCTCCGAAGCGGAGATATCCAGGGTGCCGGCGAACTGCATGGGCTGGTTGGCCACGATGCCTACCGTGTGACCTTCGATCCGCCCGTAGCCAATCATGACGTTGGGAGCATAGAGGGCCTGCATCTCGAGGAAATGGGCGTCGTCCACGATCTGCTCAACGACCTTGCGCATGTCGTAGGGCTGGTTCGCGGAATCCGGGATCAGCGTGTCCAGCGCGAGGTCGTCGTCGTCGAGCTCGAGCTCCTGCTGGTGCTCCAGCACGGGGGCCTCGGCGAGGTTGTTCGAGGGCAGGAAGTCCAGCAGCTCACGGACGAACTCGATGGCGTCGGCTTCGTCAGCGGCGAGATAGGTGGAGGTTCCCGTGTTGGCGTTGTGTTGGCGTGCCCCGCCCAGGGTTTCCATGTCCACGTCCTCACCGGTAACCGTCTTGATAACGTCCGGACCTGTGATGAACATGTGCGAGGTCTTGTCCACCATCACTACATAGTCAGTGAGTGCGGGGGAGTAGGCTGCACCACCGGCCGACGGGCCCATGATGAGGGAAATCTGGGGCACGACCCCGGAAGCATGGACGTTGTTGCGGAAGATATCGGCGAACATTGCCAACGAGGCGACACCCTCCTGGATCCGTGCCCCGCCACCGTCGAGAATGCCCACTACCGGGCAGCCGTTGCGCAAGGCGAATTCCTGTACCTTGACGATCTTTTCCCCGTTGACCTGGCTCAGGGACCCGCCGTAGACACTGAAGTCCTGGCTGTACACGGCAACAGGCCGCCCGTCCACGGTGCCGTAGCCGGAAACGAGCCCGTCTCCAAGCGGCTTCTTCTTTTCCATCCCGAAAGCGGTGGAGCGGTGCACGGCGAGGGCGTCGAACTCAACGAACGAGCCTTCGTCGAGCAGGAGGTCGATGCGTTCCCGGGCGGTGTTCTTGCCACGCGCATGCTGCTTTTCGATCGCTTCGGGGCCGGAGGGCTGTTCGGCACGCGCCTGGCGATCGCGGAAATCTGCAATCTTTCCCGCTGTCGTGGTCAGATCGTGGCTCATCAAAATTTCTCCGGCTCTGTAGCTGATGGTCGCTGGCTCCCCGGTGCAGAACTTAAGTAGCATCCACACAAAATCCGGGCCCTGTTGGCTAGTCTAGTAACGTTTTGGACCCGCATGGCTGTAGAAAACCTACAAGGTTCAGTGCCGGGGTCGGCCTGGTCGAACATGTTACTCACCAGTAACATACTTCAGCTAGAGTGTTCTTATGACTTCAAGCAACGTCGCTTCGGGCGCCGCCGCAGAGCCGTACAAGGCCGCCGGTTCCCTTTCTGGCCGAACCATCCTTATGTCCGGTGGCAGCCGCGGGATCGGCCTGGCCATTGCTTTGCGGGCAGCCAGGGATGGCGCCAACATCGCGCTGATGGCCAAGACGGGGACGCCCCACGCAAAGCTGGAAGGCACAGTATTCAGTGCCGCGGAGCTGTTGGTGGAAGCCGGCGGCCAGGCGCTTCCCATTGTTGGTGATGTGAGGAACGATGACGACGTCGCGGGCGCCGTCGATTCCGCCGTCGAGCGGTTCGGCGGGATCGACATCGTGATCAACAACGCCTCCGCCATTGACCTCTCCAGTACCGACGCCGTCGATATGAAGCGCTACGACCTGATGCAGGACATCAATGTCAGGGGCACCTTCCTGCTGTCCAAGCTGGCCCTTCCTGCGCTGCGCAGATCGGACAACGGCCACATCCTGACCCTGTCTCCGCCCCTGAACCTGGATCCGAAGTGGGCCGGCATGCACTTGGCGTACACCATGGCCAAGTACGGAATGAGCCTCACCACACTCGGTCTGGCTGAGGAACTCAAAGCGGACGGCATCAGCGTCAATTCACTGTGGCCGCGGACCCTCATTGACACCGCTGCCATCCGGAACATGCCCGGCGGCAGCCAGCTGGTCCAGGCTGCCCGCGGACCTGAAATCGTCGCGGATGCAGCCCACGCGGTGTTGACCGGAAGCAATGCAGTCCCGGGTTCCGCTTCCAGGAGCGGGAACTTCTACACGGACGAGGAAGTCCTGGCTGCCGCGGGCGTCACGGACTTTTCCCCGTACAGCCTTGGCGTGCCTGAGGACCGGCTGGTTCCTGACATTTTCCTTTGAGCCTGGCGAGCGGAGGCGCCGCAAACGTGGCAACTCGATAGGATTCAGCTATGGAAGCCCCCCAGTCGGATAACAGCCAGGAACCCGTGGACTTTACGGAGCGCAGCGCACATGGAGCCGAGCGCAGGGGCTTGGACCGGACCGCGCTGGCGAATGAGGATTTCCTGGCGGGCACAGGCATCCCGCGGCTTACTGTGGTGGATTCCACCGGATCTACGAATGCCGATCTGCTGGAAGCTGTCACCACTGATCCCCGGTCGTGGCCGGACCTTTCCGTGTTGACTACGGAGCACCAGACCGCCGCCCGGGGACGGCTGGGCCGCAGCTGGGAAGCTCCGCCGCTGAGCTCGGTGCTGGTCTCAGTAGTGCTCCGGCCCGTCAATGCTGAGGGCCGCCCGTTGCCGACGCAGAGCTACTCCTGGTTCTCCCTGCTTGGGGCCTTGGCGCTGCGTGAGGCTTTGCTGGAGACGGCGGGCATTCCTGCCGAACTCAAATGGCCAAACGATGTCATAGTCCGTGGGCGGAAAATCGCCGGGATCCTGGCACAGCTGGGCCCTATGGGGGATGGGGGTGTGCCTCCTGTGGTCCTGGGTACGGGATTGAATGTCACCCTGACCCAGGAGGAGCTTCCCGTTCCCACAGCTACGTCTGTATTGCTGGAAGAGGCCCAAACGGTCGACCGCACCCTTTTGCTGAAGAGCTATCTTTCCCGCTTTGCCACCCTCTACCGCAGCTTCTGCAACGCCGACGGCAACCCCGCTGCCGGGATGGCAGGAGGCCCTTCCCTGCATAAGCGGGTCCAGGGAGTTCTGGTGACCCTGGGCAAGCAAGTGCGCGCCCAGCTGCCCGGCGACCACGAAATCATCGGCCACGCCACCCGGCTTGACGAGTATGGATCCCTCCTTGTTATTGACGCTTCTTCCCACGAGCATGTAGTGACCGCCGGCGACGTCGTTCACCTCCGTCCCTGGACTCCGCCAGGGCAAGACGGTTCGAAAGAATCAGGAAGCAGTTCCCGGGGTTCCACCGAGAGCGGTTATGCGTAGACAGCTGCTGCCGGGTGAACAGGTGATAGTGGTCACGCGGCCCCAGCCCAGGACATTGATCATTCCGGCCGCTGCCTTCATCGCAGTCCCCGCAGTAGGTGCCTTCGCAACAGCATGGATCGTAAAAGGGGAACCTGCGAGGATGTTCCCAGTCGTAACTTCCGCCTGGACGTTTTGGCTCGTGGCTGCCTGCCTCGTGCTTGTGGCCTGGGTTCTCTGTGGGTACTGCCTTCCGCGCACGCTGCGGTGGCAGTCCACGCGCTACACACTGACCAGTCAGCGCATAGTTGCCAAGTACGGAATGTTGCGCCGCAGGGAATGGCAGGTTTCCCTTGCTGCTATCCGCCAGGTGTGGGTGGTCCAGTCGGTGCTTCAACGCATATTGCGTTCAGGGAATATATCCTTGGATACCGGGCATCATGATCCTGCGGTACTGGAGGACGTTCCGGAGGCCGGGAAGTTCCGTGATTTTGTCCTTGAGGCCATCGACGAACTGCCGCCGGCTTCGCTCGCCTTGGAAGAGCACAACGGCGGGGATGGACGTGAGGACGTGGACGAAAACTGGGAGGGTCATGCGCAGCGCTGGCCCTGGAGACGGAGAGAAGGTGGAAGAGATGAACGCTGGCAGTGAGCATACCGGGGCTGTGCCCTTGGCCTCCGCGCAGACTCATCCATCTGGAGAAACGCCGGCTTCAACACAAGCAGCGGAACGCCAAGAAGCGCAGGAACCGGAAGAAACCATCGAACCTGTTGTAGAGGCCGCCACCATTGAAGACGCCGTCCTTGACACGGCCCCTGCCTCACCCTTCGCCGAGCCTGCTGCCGAACGCGGTCCTCATGCAGAAACTGTTCCTCCTCGTACTCAGTTCGAGCCCCCGGCAACAGGCACTTTCTCTGCTGAGCGTCTGGCGGCAAAGGCCTTGGAAGCACGGTTGCTGGGCGGTGAACGAAAGCTTCGCCGGCGTGAAGTCGCGGCCGGTGCGGGGCTCTCCCTGCTGTCCGCCCGCAAGCTCTGGAGGGCGCTTGGCTTTCCCAACCTCGGCGACGAGGATGTCGCTTTTACGGAGCGGGACCAGGCGGCCCTGTCCACAATCGTTGATCTGGTGCGGACCGGAAAGCTGACCGAAGAGGCAGCTATTTCAGTAACCAGATCCATCGGTCAAATGACCGACCGCATGGTGGTGTGGCAGATCGAAGCCCTCGTGGAAGACATGGTTCATCAGCAGGGGGTTCCGGACGCCGTCGCACGCAAGCGCCTGGTCAATGAACTTCCGGCCCTGGTGGACGCCCTGGAGGAAATGCTGGTCTACTCCTGGCGCCGCCAACTCAACGCCGGCGTTCAAAGGCTGGCCGTCCGTGCCGAAGCAGGCCTGCAGGCCAGCGAAGAGGGCCGCGAAGGTGACGAAGACGACGCTCCATTGCCCTTGGCCCGTGCCGTCGGCTTTGCTGACCTGGTCTCCTATACGAGTCTCTCCCGCCGGATGAACGAAAAGACTCTTGCCCAGCTGGTGCAGCGTTTTGAGAACAAGTGCGCCGAGATCATCTCCGTCGGCGGCGGCAGGCTCGTAAAGACAGTGGGCGACGAAGTCCTCTACATCGCCGAAACGCCGGCCGCGGGCGCAGAAATCTCCCTGGCCCTTGCCGAGGCGTTTACGCAGGATGAGATTCTGCCGGAGGCGAGAGTATCGCTGGTGTGGGGCCGGATCCTGTCACGACTGGGCGACATTTACGGACCCACAGTGAATCTCGCAGCACGCCTCACCGCACTGGCAGACCCAGGCACTGTGCTGGTGGATTCTGTGACCGCCGCCGCTTTGGACAGTGACGAACGATTCGTTCTGGTCCCGCAGCCCGTGGAGACAGTGCGCGGCTTCGGCGAAATCCTCCCGGTGCTGCTTTCGAGGGGGAGCGGCCGCGGCCTGGTCTTGGACTAAGCCGGATCCGGGCCAAGGTGTCCCCGTCCTGGATGACGCCTGCCTATTCATAAAATTGATGGTCTTATGAGATAGTCGAAGCTGACCGATGGCCACCGTGGCCCGGCCGCCTCCACTGTTTTTTGTTTTGGTCTTTTGGTCTTTTGGTTGGTCTTGTGCTGCTTTTTGGTGGCTTTTATTGCGGGGGAATTGTAGAGCTGTGACACATCTGTTTGGCAGGTCTGGGTCTCGTCGGCGCCGCAGTGGGTTTTTTAGTGGCGTGGTTTTTGCTGTGCTTGGTTTGGCGTTGGTGGTGGGTGCTGTTGTGTATCCGGGGTTTAAGACCACTGAGGTGGAGTTGAACGACGGCGGCGTGTGGGTTGTGAGTAAGTCCCGGAATGCTGTGGGGCGGTTGAATTATCCGTCGCGGGTTTTGGATGGGGCGGTGACGCCGGCGAGTACTTCTTTTGATGTGTTGCAGAGTGCCGGGGATGTTTTTGTTGATGATCCGACTGGTTCGACGTTGAATCAGGTGTCGGCGGCGAATATGCGTCTGGGTGGGGATAAGCAGTTGCCGGGGTCCGCGGATGTGAGTTTTGGCCGGGCTGTTTTGTCGGTGACTGATCCTGGTAAGGGGACGGTGTGGGCGTTGTCGCCGTCGACTGTTAATGGTTTTGATGAGGAGTCCAGCGAGCCGGTGGTGGTGGGTTCGCAGGGTTTGGTGTCGGCGGTGGGGGCTGATGACCGGATTTATAGTGCTGATCCGAAGACTGGCCGGGTTTCTGTGACGTCTGTGGATGCGGAGGGTGTGTCCACGGGGGTTCAGGAGAGTACGTGGGAGGCCCTGAAGGGGTCTGGGGATTTGCAGTTGGCTGTGGTGGGGGATCAGCCGGTGGTGTTGGATGCTGCGCGGGGGAAGCTGTTTTTGCCGGGTGGGCGTGAGTTGGCGTTGGCGGATGCGAAGGACGCGAAGTTGCAGCAGAGTGGTCCTGCTGCTGATGTTGTGGCGGTGGCGACTCCGAAGGCGTTGTTGTTGCAGCCGTTGGGTGGGTCGACGGCGAAGACGGTGACCTTCAATGGTGAGGGTGTGCCGGCTGCGCCGGTGCAGTTGGGTGGTTGTGTGCATGCTGCGTGGTCGGGGGCGAACAAGTATGTGCGTGAGTGTGCCAATGATGCTGATGACCGTAGCGTTGATGTTCCCAAGGCCAGTGCGGCGCCGGAGTATGTGTTCCGGGTGAACCGGGATCTGGTGGTTCTTAATGATGTGAATTCGGGCAATGTGTGGCTGGTGAACCAGAACATGCAGCTGGTGAACAACTGGGACGACGTCGTCCCGCCAAAACAGACCTCTGACGACGCCGACAGGGACTCCGCGGACGAAGTCCAGCAGACGGTACTGCCGGACCGCACCAAACCGAACAGCGCACCGGTCGCAAACCCGGACGCGTTCGGCGTCAGGCCCGGAAAAACAACCATTCTTCCGGTCCTGGATAACGACACCGACCCCGACGGCGACATCCTGACTCTGCGCACTCCGGATCAGGTCAAGGCAGGAACGATTTCCCCGATCTACGGGGCCACGGGTTTCCAGATCTCCGTACCAAGCGAGAAGTCAGGAACGGAATCGTTCAAATACAGTGTTGACGACGGCCGAGGACTTTCGGCTTCAGCGGAAGTTTCCTTGCAGATCGTACCGCCCAGCGAGAATACCGCACCACGGCAAAAACCCAACCGCAACAACGCCCTGGTACTGCAGTCCGGCAAGAGCATCAGTCAAAACATCCTTACTGACTGGATAGATCCGGACGGTGACGACCTGTTTGCTGTATCCGCCACCAGCAGCGACCCCCAGGACCAGGTAAAAATCCGCCCGGACGGCCAGCTGACGTTTCAGGATTCGGGCACGTCCCCGGGACGGAAAACCTTAACTGTAACGGTGTCGGACGCCACCTTGGCAACTGAAGGAAAGATAGTGGTTGACGTGCGGGCGCCTGGAGCCTTGCCGCCCATCGCGAACGCGGATCACGTCATTGCTGTCGCGGGGACGGACACCGTGATCGCACCGCTGAAAAACGACGCCGACCCACAGGGTGGCTCGTTGCGGTTGGCACAAGCGACCCCCGATGCGCAGTCCACGGCTACTATCGGTGCCGACCAGCAAACGTTCACCTTCAATTCGGCTACCGTCGGCGCGCACTACGTGTCCTACCTGGTGACAAACGGACCAGCCAGCGCGCAGCAGCTGGTGCGCGTGGATGTTGTGGCCGGCGACAAGGAAGGCTCGCCGGTGGCAGTGCGGGATGTCGCCCTGCTTCCTATCGGAGGAAGCGTCCTGGTTGACGTCCTCGGCAACGATTCGGACCCGTCGGGCGGAGTCCTGGTAGTGCAGTCAGTAACAGCCGGCGACCAACTGCCCGTCAACGTTTCAGTACTGGAGCACTCGGTTGTCAGGATTACCGACATCCGCGCAACAGGGCAGCTGACCCTGAAGTACACCATCTCCAACGGCCGCGCCTCCGCCAGCGGTGAAATCGCGGTCCTGGTCATTCCCGCACCCAGCAAACTTCAGGCGCCACAAGCGAAACCGGACGAGGTCACTGTCCGTACCGGAGACGTTGTGAGCATTCCGGTCCTGGCTAACGATACGGATCCCGACGGCGGCAAACTGTCGCTGGTCCGTGACTTGGCGCAGCAGCCCGACGAGGC
Organism: Arthrobacter sp. Z5-13; assembly: GCF_056499105.1. Lineage (NCBI taxonomy): Bacteria > Bacillati > Actinomycetota > Actinomycetes > Micrococcales > Micrococcaceae > Arthrobacter > Arthrobacter sp. Z5-13. The sequence continues at coordinate 3,122,861 of NZ_CP096460.1, read as the reverse complement.
TGACGGCAGGACCTTTACCGCCGGAAACGATGTTCGCTTCATAGCGGGAGCGACAGCCAAGACCGTGTACGCGATCTACAAGGTGCAGAACGGATCCGGTCAGACCGATTCCCAGCAGGTCACCATACGGATCAGGGCCCGTGACGACGAGCGCAACTCCCGCCCCGAGCCCAAGAACCTGACCGCCAGGGTAGTCGCCGGCATGACTATCAAGATTTCTGTACCCCTGAACGGCATCGATCCTGACGGGGACTCTGTCCAGCTCCTTGGCATCGATACGGCACCTTCCATGGGCACTGCGGTGGCAAAGGACGGATACCTTGAATTCACGGCCGGAGCAGACTCTGCCGGTACCGACACCTTCAGCTACCGGGTCCGGGACCGGATAGGCGCCGAGAATACCGGCACAGTAATCGTGGGCATCGCGCCTCAGGAAGCGAATAACCAGAAACCCATTGCGGTGGACGACCCCGTGGATGTCCGCCCCGGCCGGATGGTGGCGGTGGATGTTCTCAGCAACGACTCCGATCCGGACGGGGATGCACTGGCTTTGGTGACAAACGGCTTCGAGGCCAAGCCTGAACTCCGTGTCGAGGCAACGGACGGCTCAAAGGTACTTTTCACCGCGCCGTCCACCGCTGGACATGAAAGTATCCGCTACCAGATCCAGGACGAAAAGAAGGCTCCCGGCAGTGCCGTAGTCCGCGTCCGGGTCAGTCCCACCGCGGAGCTCAAACCTCCAGTGGCGAAGGACGACACCATCATGCCGGCCGAGACCCTGGGCAAGACCGCAGTGGACGTGCCTGTGCTGAAAAACGACTCGGACCCTGATGGTGTTGCGGCAGACCTGAAGATCGGCCTGCCGGACGGCAACCCCAATGCCCGCGTAGGAACCGACGGCAACGTCGTGGTGACCCTGGCCGCGGCGGAGCAGCTGATTCCTTATTCGGTGACAGACGCCGATGGACAGACTGCAACCGCAGTGATGTGGATTCCCGGTAAGGGCGAGCAGTACCCCACCCTTGCCAATACCGACGTCGTAGAGGTCATGTCCGGTAAGGAAGTAACCATTGACCTTAACGAGTTCGTGAAAGTGAGGGAAGGAAAACGGCCCCGCATCACTGTCGCGGACAAGGTCAAAGTGCAGGGTGCATCCCCGGAAGGCGTGATCGTCTCGGACGGGACGGGTCTTCGCTATGCGGCGAAGCCGGACTACGTCGGCCCGGGCTCGCTGACGTTTGAGGTTACAGACGGAACAAGGGCCGATGATCCGGCCGGGCTGAAATCCACTCTTGTCATCACCACCAGGGTGACCCCCGATCCCAACTCCAACCATCCGCCTACGTTCAGCGGTACTTCCCTGGACGTGCCAAAAGCGGAAACCGCAACTCTGGACCTCTCAGGACTCGCAAAGGATGTTGATGAAAGGGATCAGGGCAGTCTCAAGTTTGAACTGGACGGAACTCTTCCCTCCGGGCTCAAGGCCCAGCTGGACGGATCAGTCCTGAAAGTCACCGCGGAGACGTCAGTGGACGTCGGCTTCACCGGTGCCATTCCCCTCAAGGTCACGGATGGTCGTTCTCCGGCGGTAACGGCAACCATCATGGCAAAGCACGTCGCGTCCAACCGGCCGTTGCCGGTGGCAAATGACGACACCATTGACAAGGCCAATGCCGGACGGACGGAAACCCTCAACGTCCTCGCCAACGACTACAACCCCTTCGAGGACACGCCGCTGAAGATCGTGGCCGCCAGCGTGGAAACAGGCTCGGCCAGCGGTCAGCCTGTCATCAATGGCGACTCCATTACAGTGACTCCCTCCGAGGGGTTCAAGGGCGTGATGGTGGTGCGGTACACAGTGACGGATAAGACGGGTGACCTGTCCCGGCAAGCGGGCGGCCGGCTCCGGCTCACCGTGAGAGACAAACCGGATGCTCCCTCTGCCCCGGTCGCGACGGATGTCAGGAGCCGCACCGCCGTTTTGAAGTGGGCGCCGCCATCCGACAACGGAGCACAGATCTCCAAATACACGGTGACCTCGAGTGGATTCACGCAGGAGTGTGAGACCACCACCTGCACATTGAGCGGGCTCACCAACGACGTCAAGTATGTCTTTACCGTCACCGCCACCAATGAGGTAGGCCAGTCAGCTTCATCGCCTGTATCAAATGAAATCCGGCCCGATGAAAAACCATCACCGCCGGAAGCGCCAGCTGTAAAAGCCGGCGACAAGGACATGCAGATCTCGTGGGCGGCGGCAAAGACCGAGGGGTCTGCCGTGAAGGAATACAACCTCGAGATCTCGCCGCCTCCAGCCAGCGGTGTGGCCGTCAAGAATGGCGTGACCGGGCTCAGCTACACCTGGCCGGCACTCACGAACGGGGTGAAGTACAAAGTCCGTGCCCAGGCTGTGAACGAACTGGGACCCTCTGAATGGGGCATTTACTCCGCCGAGGACAACCCTGCCGGAGTTCCGGCGGCTCCGGCGGCTCCTACGTCTGCCGTGGCATCGTCCGTGGGAACGCAGAACCAGCTGAAGGTCAACTGGACTGAACCGAACACCAACGGAGATCCCATCCGGAATTACTACGTCACGATGAGTGGCGGGGGAGGGGCAACCGAGACCCAGGTGGTGCCAGGAACTGAGCGGACGGCGAACTTCACTGCGAACAACTCTGAGTCTTCCTACACCTTCACAGTCCAGGCGGAAAACAAGGCGGGCAAGGGCGGGGTCAGTGCACCTTCCGCGCCGCGCCGCGCCACCGGCAAGCTTGGCCAGGTTTCGGGCGTCACCGCAACCCCGGCCAATACGGGAGGAGCGGGCCGGCAGGTGACCATCAACTTCAAAACGCTTACCGACGCCGAACGGAACGGATCAGCCCGGGATGAAGTCAGCTACACCTACAACGCCAGCAATGGTGCCTCCGGCCCCATCACGCCAGGCGGAACAGTCGGCGGATTTACCAACGGGGCTGAGGTCGCCATTACCGTGACCGCCAACTCCAGCGTGGCGCCCAGTTCCGACGCCAGCGCCCCGGCCAGGGCGACACCCTACGGCGCTCCCGGTAACGCTTCTGCGTCCGGACAGAACGGCGGCCAGAACCAGAAGACTCTGAGTTTCAGCTGGAGTTCCCCATCCACGTCCACCAACGATGTTGCCTACACGCAGATCCGGATCGACGGTGGGGGCTGGGAACGGGTGGCCGCATCCGGAAGCCGCACCCTGAACACAGGTGGCTTCAATGAGCGGCATTCGATCGAAGTGCAGACCGTGAACTCCATAGGGACTGGCGGCGGCGTTGCCACGGCAGTCGCCCAATCGGGGCCGGCTAAGACCGATTGGGATGCAACCGTTCCCGCCGCGGGTTACCGCACATGTACGGATACACTCGCTTCGGGCCAGACATCGTGGGATTCGACAACTCCCGGCCACCTCTGTGGCGGTCAGAAGATTGGATACCCATGGATCTACACCGGCGATAACTTCACCGTCAACTGCTACGTGTGGCGCGGTACCGGCGACGGACGCGGGGATGGCCTGTGGTACAGGATCAGCTCCCAGGCAGATGGCCGGTACGTTGGACGCGCTGTCCATTCCAACAACACGACACTTGGCGAGCCGTACGCCCATGGGATACCACAATGCTGAACCCGGCGGCCGGACCGCAGGTCAGCTTTGCCGCGGGAAGTACTCCCCATCGCAGGCTTTGGAATGCTTGGGTAGGCTATGGCGGGTAACGGAGAGCCCTGTATCGGGTCCATCTTCTCTTTTGTGGTCTTTTGGTTGGTCTTGTGCTGCTTTTGGGTGGCTTTTATTGCGGGGGAATTGTAGAGCTGTGACACATCTGTTTGGCAGGTCTGGGTCTCGTCGGCGCCGCAGTGGGTTTTTTAGTGGCGTGGTTTTTGCTGTGCTTGGTGTGGCGTTGGTGGTGGGTGCTGTTGTGTATCCGGGGTTTAAGACCACTGAGGTGGAGTTGAACGACGGCGGCGTGTGGGTTGTGAGTAAGTCCCGGAATGCTGTTGGGCGGTTGAATTATCCGTCGCGGGTTTTGGATGGGGCGGTGACGCCGGCGAGTACTTCTTTTGATGTGTTGCAGAGTGCCGGGGATGTTTTTGTTGATGATCCGACTGGTTCGACGTTGAATCAGGTGTCGGCGGCGAATATGCGTCTGGGTGGGGATAAGCAGTTGCCGGGGTCCGCGGATGTGAGTTTTGGCCGGGCTGTTTTGTCGGTGACTGATCCTGGTAAGGGGACGGTGTGGGCGTTGTCGCCGTCGACTGTTAATGGTTTTGATGAGGAGTCCAGCGAGCCGGTGGTGGTGGGTTCGCAGGGTTTGGTGTCGGCGGTGGGGGCTGATGACCGGATTTATAGTGCTGATCCGAAGACTGGCCGGGTTTCTGTGACGTCTGTGGATGCGGAGGGTGTGTCCACGGGGGTTCAGGAGAGTACGTGGGAGGCCCTGAAGGGGTCTGGGGATTTGCAGTTGGCTGTGGTGGGGGATCAGCCGGTGGTGTTGGATGCTGCGCGGGGGAAGCTGTTTTTGCCGGGTGGGCGTGAGTTGGCGTTGGCGGATGCGAAGGACGCGAAGTTGCAGCAGAGTGGTCCTGCTGCTGATGTTGTGGCGGTGGCGACTCCGAAGGCGTTGTTGTTGCAGCCGTTGGGTGGGTCGACGGCGAAGACGGTGACCTTCAATGGTGAGGGTGTGCCGGCTGCGCCGGTGCAGTTGGGTGGTTGTGTGCATGCTGCGTGGTCGGGGGCGAACAAGTATGTGCGTGAGTGTGCCAATGATGCTGATGACCGCAGTGTTGATGTTCCCAAGGCCAGTGCGGCGCCGGAGTATGTGTTCCGGGTGAACCGGGATCTGGTGGTTCTTAATGATGTGAATTCGGGCAATGTGTGGCTGGTGAACCAGAACATGCAGCTGGTGAACAACTGGGACGACGTCGTCCCGCCAAAGAATGAATCCGATGAGCAGGACAAGGATTCGGCCGACAATAACACCATCAACATCCTGCCGGACCGCACCAAACCGAACCGCCCGCCGGAAACCAAACCGGACGCGTTCGGCGTCAGGCCCGGACGGACCACCATCCTGCCAGTGCTGGACAATGACTCAGACCCGGACGGCGACGTCCTCACCGCGGCTGTTGGAACGTCCGGCCCCAAGGCAGGGAACCTGGAGAATATTTACGGTGGAACAGCATTCCAGGTCAGTGTTCCGGCCGATGCCAAACCGGGCGTGGAAACCTTTGACTACAACGCTTCCGACGGGCGGGGACTCTCCGCGGGTGGCAGCATCACACTCAACGTTGTGGGTCCGGAGGAGAACCGTCCCCCGGTCTTCAAGCGAGGGGAACCTACCACCATGCTGGTGGAACAGGGCAAAACGGTCAGCCAGAACATCCTGACGGACTGGATGGATCCGGACGGTGACGATCTCGTACTCATGGATGCGAAGGCGGACAACGACCAGGACCAGGTCAAGGTGCGGCGGGACGGACTCCTGACCTACCAGGACTCAGGGGCTGCCGCAGGCAAGAAAAACGTTACGGTGACCATCTGGGACGGCCGTGCCACAGTTACCGGCAAGGTTGTGATCAACGTTCAGCCCCCTGGCGCCCTGGCCCCGGTGGTGAACGCTGACCACGTCACCGCCGTCGTCGGCCAGGACCTGGTGATCGCGCCGCTGAAGAACGACGTCGACCCCAACGGCGGCGCCCTGAGGCTCGCCCAGGTGGAGGCTTCCGGTCCTGCCGAGCTTGGACCCGTCACCGACGGCGGCACATTCACTTTCCGGAGCGGGACCCCTGGCCCGGTCTACCTGACGTATATCGCCAGCAACGGTCCACAAAGCAGCCAAGGACTGATCCGCGTAGACGTGGAATCAGGGAAGGACGCCGGTAACCCCGTGGCTGTCCACGACGTTGCCCTCATGCCGGTAGGCGGCAGCGTGTTGCTTGACCCGCTGGCCAACGACTCTGATCCTTCAGGGGGAGTGCTGGTCCTCCAGTCAGTCTCACTGCCTGAAAATGCGACAGCCTCCGTCAGCATTATTGACCACAGCGTCATCCGCATCACCGACGTGCTCGGCACCAAGGATCCCTTCCTGTTCAAATACACCATGTCCAACGGCACGAAGTCCGCCACTGGAAGCATCTCGGTTGTCCCGGTGCCGGCTCCCGCCGTCGTCGAAGCGCCCCAGCCCAAGCCGGACGAGGTGAACGTACGCGTCAACGACGTCGTGACCATCCCTGTCCTGGACAACGACACCCACCCCCAGGGCGAAAAGCTCACAGTTGACCCGGTGTTGCCGCAAGAGGTTCCCGTGGAAGACGGAAAGAGCTTCGTTTCGGAGAATTCCCTTCGGTTCATTGCCGGGAGCCAGCCAAAGACCGTCCGCGCCATCTACAACGCCGTGGACCCGCAGGGCCAAAAGAGCGCAGCGGCTGTCACCATCCACATCCTTCCCCTTGAAGGTGCGGAGAACTCCCGGCCACAGCCACGGAACCTGATAGCCAGGGTGGTTGCGGCCGGTTCCGTCCGGATACCTGTTCCCTTGGACGGCATAGACCCCGACGGCGATTCAGTCCAACTCACCGGAATCGACAGTTCGCCCAACATGGGCACCGCCACAGTTGGCAGCAACTTCATCGACTTCACGGCCGCGGCAGACGGTGCCGGGACTGACACCTTCCGCTACAGGGTGGTTGACCGCCAAGGCGCCGTGAACACAGGCACCGTAACGGTCGGCATTGCCCCGCGAGGGGACACCAACCAGAAACCCACGCCCGTGGATGATGAGGTGAAGGTCCGCCCGGGACGCCAGATAGCAGTTGACGCCACCGGAAATGACAGTGATCCCGACGGCGACCTCATCCGCATCCTCACTGACGGTATCCAGGCCGATGCCGCATTACAGGCCACAGTCAGCAAGCAGAGCGGCCGGATCATCCTGCTGGCGCCGGCCGCCGAGGGTACAGTCAACGTCGGCTACACCATTGCCGATGACCGTGACGCAACTGCCCAGGCCTCCATCAGCGTTTTGGTGGATCCCAACGTGCCCCTCCAGGCGCCGATCGCCAGGGACGACCGAGTCACTTCGGCCCAGACACTCGGGAAGACCGCCGTCGACGTTCCTGTCCTGAAAAACGACGAAGATCCGGACGGCGTCGGGGAAAACCTCAAGATCAGCACCCAGGCCACCACGGCTACTCCCGGGACCGAAGGCAATATGGTTGTGGAGCTTACCGAGCAGCCACAACTCATTCCCTACGAGGTGGAGGACGTCGACGGGCAAAAGTCCACGGCCATCATCTGGGTGCCAGGAATCGGTCAGCAGGTTCCCACGCTGGCCAAGGATGAAGTCCTCGAAGTGGTCGCAGGGCAGTCGGTCACGGTCAGCCTGAATGAGTGGGTGAAAGTCCGTGAGGGCCACTCGCCGCGCCTGACCCAGGCGGATCGGGTCAAGCTCATTGGATCGGACGGAAGCAACCCGGTAGGGGGCAACAGCACCGAGCTGAAGTACACGGCGGGTGCAGACTATGTGGGACCCGGTTCCATCAGCTTCGAAGTGACTGACGGTACCGGTCCGGACGACCCCGCCGGCCTGAAGTCAACCCTCAGCATTCGGACCAAGGTGCTGCCTGACCCCAACCGGAACAACCCGCCGACTCTTCTTGGCGGTTCAGTCGATGTGCCGAAGGGAGACACAACCACCACTGATTTGGGAAAGCTGACCGCCGACCCGGATAGTAACGATGTTGACAACATGAAGTACGAGATCGTGGGTGGAAACCCTTCCGGCTTCAACACCAGCATCGACGGCAAGTCCCTGAAGGTGTCGGGAGACGACCGCGCAGCCACCGGCGCTGCCGGAGCGGTCCAGGTGAAAGCAACGGATTCACGTGGGCTGGAGGCGACAGCTACGTTCCAACTCTCTATCACGGCCTCGAACCGGCCCAAGCCCGTGGCCAACGATGATCTTGAACAGAACGCGGCCGCCGGTAAACCGGTAACCATTAACGTCCTCAGCAACGATTCCAATCCGTTCCCGGAAACTGCATTGAAGATCATCGCAGCAGTCACCGAAACAGGCCAAGGAACGGCTGTGGCCAACGGCGATTCGGTGACGGTGACGCCTGACAGCGGATTCACGGGAACGATGGTGGTGTCCTACACCGTGGCGGACAAGACGGAGGAAGCCTCCCGGAATGCGACAGGCCGGATCCGGCTGACTGTCAAGGACAAGCCGCTCGCGCCCACCACACCACAGGCCCAGAGCGTCGGAGACGAAACCGCACTGCTGACCTGGCAGGCCCCACCTGACCGCGGCTCACCTATCACCACGTACACGGTGTATGGAGAGGGCGGGTTCAAGCAACAGTGCCCCGCGAACACTTGCACGTTGAACAACCTGACCAACAACACCAAGTACCATTTCCGGGTCACGGCCACCAACGAGTTCGGTGAGTCTGAGGAGTCCCCGGCTTCGGCTGAAGTCCGTCCGGACGTCAAACCAGACACACCGCTTTCGCCGACCCTGAAGTTCGGAGATAAGGAATTGACGGTGACATGGGTGCCCCCGGCGAGCAAGGGTTCACCTGTGAAGTCCTACGACCTGGAAATTTCCCCGGCACCTGCAGGGCAAAACGCCCAAATCCAGAACCTCACGGCAGCCACCTATGTGTGGAAGGGGCTCCAGAACGGCGTGGCCTACAAGCTGCGTGTCCTGGCGCGCAACGACGCCAAGGAGCCATCAGAATGGAGCGCATATTCGGCCGCAGAAGTACCTGCCGGCGTCCCTGCAACCCCTGCGGCCCCTGCAGCCTCGCAGGCAGGTTCCTTAGGGGCTGAGAGTCAACTGCAGGTCACCTGGACAGCCCCGGCCAACAATGGCGACGCAGTGTCCTCCTACACCCTCACCACGTGGCACGGGGGAGCTGCCGTGGCCAGCCAGCCTGTAACTTCGGGAACTTCCCAGAACGTGACAGTAGTCAACTCCGAAGCCGACTACACGTTCAGTGTCTCGGCCACCAACAAGGCAGGAACCAGCGGCGACAGCGCCCGTTCCGCGCCCATCAGGGCCGCCGGCAAACCCGGCACCGTGAACAGCGGAACCGTGCACGCCCCAGGGAGTTCGGGCCAGCTTCAGGTGACGTTCACCGTGCTGACAGAGGGCCAGCGCAACGGTTCCCAAGCCGACGAGATCAGCTACAGATGGTCCACTGCCTACGGCTCGGGTCCGATCCCGCCAGGCGGAGGTACCATCAGTAACCAGCCAAACGGCGAAAACGTCACCGTCAACATCATGGCCACCTCGTCCAAGAACAATGTCTCCGGTGACGCTAAGGCAATCGGTTCTGCAATTCCCTATGGACCGCCATCAGAACCACGCGTCAGCGGCCAGACCTCGCCCAAGGGAGACAGCCAGGTCCACTGGACGTGGACCAAGCCGGCCGACAACGGGCGGCCGATCAACCGATACGAAGTCAAATTCGATGGCGGGGCATGGCAGTCGGTAGGCCTGGACCAACAAGTTTCGCGTCCCGGCGGAGGATGGAGTCAGGCCCACATGCTGGCTGTGCGTGCTTGCAACGGAACAGACGGAATCAAAGACTGCAGTGGGGCCGACTCCGCTCAGTCAACCTCCGGCGCGGATCCCACTCCACCACCGCCAGCATCTGAGATCAGGGCTCACAACAGCACCTGCCCAGGCAAACCGGGACAAACCGACACCTACAATCCAAGCGGCCCGTCGTGTGGCGTAGGTTGGGTGGAAAACTCTTGGGGCTGGCTGAAGATTGACTGCACCAAAGAGATCTACGCCAACGGTACTGATTGGTACAGGCTCACTGAGTCAGCGAAAAGCGGCTGGTACGTGAAGTCGACAACGGTCGATCTCAGGGGTCCAAAGCCCGGCGGCTGCTGACGCCCTTCTTCCGGGTCCCCTGAATCATTGGCAAGCCAGCAACTGCCACTACGCAAATGCACCACCACAACGCATGACCTCAATGCAAGGAAAAGGAATTACACATGACCATGACAACTGAGCAGGCCGCCTGGTTTGCAGGGACATTCGAGAAGCTCGTTGCAAACGTCGGCCATGCCGTCCTGGGCAAAGCCCACGTCATCCGCCTGACCTTCACGGCAATGCTTGCGGAAGGCCATGTGCTGTTCGAGGACGCCCCGGGTACCGGTAAGACATCGCTGGCCCGGGCCTTGGCGGCTACGGTCCAGGGTTCAAACAACCGCATCCAGTTCACCCCGGACCTCCTGCCCTCGGATGTTACCGGCGTAACCATCTACGACCAGAAGACCCAGAAATTTGAGTTCCACAAGGGGCCGATCTTCAACAACATCGTCCTCGCAGACGAAATCAACCGCGCCTCACCCAAGACCCAGTCCGCGCTCCTGGAAGTTATGGAAGAGTCCCGGGTGACGGTGGATGGTGTCACGTATGAGGCTGGACGTCCTTTCATGGTGATGGCAACCCAGAACCCCATCGAACAGGCAGGAACCTATCGCCTGCCAGAGGCGCAGCTGGACCGGTTCCTTATGAAGACCTCCATCGGCTACCCGGACCATGCGTCAACGGTCCAGATCCTCGGGGGCACCAACCTGAAGGACCGTTCCAAGGACATTTCCCCGGTGATCACCACGCAGGCAATCGCCGACATGGCAGACCTGGCGGCCACCACACACGTTGACACTGCCGTGCTGGAATACATCTCCCGGTTGTGTGAAGAGACCCGTAACGCTCCTGAGACACGCCTGGGCGTCTCTGTCCGTGGTGCCTTGGCGATGGTTCGTGCCGCCAAGGTCTGGGCAGCGAGCCAGGGCCGGAACTTCGTTCTTCCCGACGACATCAAAGACCTGGCGGCCGTCGTGTGGACCCACCGTTTTGTGATGGACCCTGAGGCCGAATTCTCCGGAGCCACCCCCGAGGCAATTCTGGCGCGGGTGCTTGCTGACGTGGCAGCACCTCAACAGCGCGCCAGTGTCTAGCAAAAACCATCCCATTAACGCTTAGTAAGCACGCGATCAAAGGCCTCAATATGTCCCCCAGCACTCCGTTGAACCGGCTTGCTGAACGCCTCCGCCAGTTCCGGCCAACACGTCAGTTGCTCCCGACCAAGGACAGAGGCAAGGTCCTCCGTCCCTCAGCAGTGTGGACGGAGGCCGTCAGCACCGCCCAACTCGCAGTGGAGCCGGCCTGGCGCGTAGTCCGGGCGCAGTGGCTGCGCTTCGTCTGGCCTGTCCTCTCCATCGTCAGCGTTCTGGGCTGGTCCATTCTGGCTGGGTCCATCCTGCTGTGGGTGGTGGGTCAGTCCTTTGGCTGGCAAGAGGCCAAGGCAGCGGCCATAGCTGCCTTTGTGCTGTTCGTCATCGCGGTGGGATTTGTCCTTGGCAGGTCTTCCTATGGAGTGGTCCTGGACCTTACCCGCACCAGGGTGGCGGTTGGAGACAATGCGGTAGGAAGCATTGCTGTATCCAACACCTCAGCACGGCCACTGTTGCCGGCCGCCCTTGAACTGCCGGTGGGCGCAGCTACCGCCATTTTTCACCTGCCGCGGATGAAACCCGCCCAGGTTCACGAGGATCTCTTCACGATTCCTACGGCGAGGCGCGCGGTCATCGTGGTCGGCCCGGTCCGGTCTGTCCGGGCCGACCCCCTTCATTTGCTGCGGAGGCAGGTTCTGTGGACTGACCCTGAGGACCTCTATGTCCACCCCAGGACAGTGGGTCTGGCCGGATCGGCCGCCGGATTTATCCGTGACCTCGAAGGGATGCCCACAACTGACCTGTCAAGCGCTGACGTCTCCTTTCACGCCTTGCGGGACTATGTGCCCGGAGATGACAGGCGCCATATCCACTGGAAGACGACGGCGCGGACCAACAAGCTGATGGTCCGCCAGTTCGAGGAGACCCGCCGCGCGCACCTGGCCATCTCTCTGTCGATAAACACGGACGAGTACGGCTCTGAGCATGAATTCGAGATGGCCATTTCTGCGGCTGCATCCATCGGACGCCAAGCCATCAGGGAGCAGCGTGAGCTTGATGTGCTTACCCAAAAGGGCCCGCTCCGTTGTGAGACCGGTCGGAACATGCTCGATGACATGACCAGGATCATTGGCTCCCCGATGCGCAAAACGGCCGTGGATCTCGCCCGCACGCTGGCCGATAAAGTCCCCAACGCTTCAGTGGTGTTCTTCATCGTAGGGAGCCACGTCACGCCCGCCCAACTGCGATCGGCCGCTGCATCCGTGCCTGCAGGCGTACGCAGCCTGGCGGTTCGCCTTCAGCCCGGCGCCGCGCCATCACGGGCCAACATTGCTGACCTGACGGTTCTCACCTTAGGAGACCTTTCGGATCTGGCCATCGTTCTCCGAAAGGCAGCAGCATGAGCTCCGCTACCGGACTCCGCCCCCGGCGCCAGTCTGCACCAACAGCCCCAGCGTCTCCTTTCCTGGACGGACGGCCGGTGTGGCATTTCGCCCTCGATGTCGGAGCGTTGACCGTCCTCCTGGGGCTGGGAGTGCTCGGATTCAGCCTCAGTTACGGCGGTGACCCTTACTACCTTGTTGCCGGATTTGGCGGCATCATCCTGGGCGTGGGCATAGCAGCCATCAATGCCCACCTTCGGCTTGGCCTGCTGATCACGGTGGCAATTTCGTTGGTCGCATACTTGGTCCTTGGTACTGCCCTTGCGGTGCCGGACGCCGCCATAGCCGGGTTCATCCCCACGCTGGATTCGTCGCGGACCCTGCTGCTGGGTGTGGTCTTTTCGTGGAAGGACATGCTGACGGTAGGTGTGCCGGTTGGCACCGCCGCCGGCGTGCTGATAGTCCCCTTCCTCAGTTCCTTCATCACCGCCCTGGCAGCGGCCCTGCTGACCTGGCGCTCGAGGGGGCCATACTGGCCCTTGCTGCCGATTCTGGTGCTCTTTGTCACCGGCATCGCCTTCAGCACCAATGCGGCCTTCCTCACAGTGGAACGTGGGATTGCCCTGACCGTGGTGGCCATAGCCTGGGCAACCTTCCGGCGCGACGCCCTGCGGCGCAGCGATACCCGCAAGGTCTCCGTCAACAGCCCGCAGACCGATGCCTCGACAGCCCGCAGGGCACGAACCCGGCGACTGGCCACAGCAGCCGCGGTCATCGCGGTCAGTGTCGGCATCACGGCACTTGTCTCGCCCCTGGTCACCGCTAGCGATGACCGCCGCGTTCTCAGGAACACGATTGTTCCGCCCTTCGACCCGAAGGACTACATCACCCCGCTGGCCAGCTTCCGGACCTTCGTGAAGGACAAGAAGGACGACAAACTCTTCGTCGTCAAGGGCCTGCCCAAGGACGGGCGCGTTCGCCTCGCCGCACTCGATGCGTTCAACGGGACCAACTACAACATCGATCCCAACAGCTCCGGGAACTTCAGCAAGGTGGGTGATGCCAAATCGATCAACACGCTGGCCAATACCGACGGCATCGTCCCCACAGTTGACTACACCATGGAAATCACGGTGGAGGACTACCAGGGCTATTTCGTCCCCGGCGGACGCAAAACAACAGGCCTGAGCTTTTCGCAGGCTTCGAGCAGCGCCGCCGCAGGACTGTACTTCAACTCCGGCACAGATACCGCCGTCACCACGAAGGGGCTGTCCAAGGGAGACTCGTACAGCATCCAGGTAGCGGATCCCGTCAAACTGGAGCACGGCCAGCTCACTCAATATGACTTTGCCAAATTCAGCATGCCGGATGCCGTTGAAGTTCCACCCGTCGTCGGATCCCAGGCAAATGACCTCTCTGCGGACGCTCCGACTGCCGTGGACCGGGTCCGCCAGATCGAGGCGCATTTCCAGAAAAAGGGCGCCTTCAGTAACGGCCTCATCGCGGAGGGCCAGCTGCCCAGTGTCTCCGGACACGGGTCTTCGCGGATCAGGAACCTGCTGACAGCCAAGCAGATGCTGGGCGACGACGAACAGTATGCAGTTGCCATGTCGCTCATGCTCAGGCATCTCGGCATCCCTTCCCGGGTGGTCATGGGGTTCTACCCCGACCCCAAGAGCCCTGAAAACGGGGCCGGGGAAGTGAACATCACGGGTAAGGACGTTCACGCCTGGGTGGAGGTCGCTTTTGACCGGGTCGGCTGGGTGTCTTTCGACCCGACTCCGCCCAAGGACAATGTGCCCATCCCGCCGGATCCGGAGAGCAAGTCCAAACCCAAGCCCCAGGTCCTGCAGCCGCCGCCCCCGCCACAGGAGCCGGCTGAGCTGCCGCCGGACTCCTCCCCGGACGCACTGGACGCGGATCAGAAGAAGAACAATCCCTGGCTCTTCTGGGGACCCATCCTGGCCGCCATTGGCGTGGCCCTGATACCGATAGGCATTCTCGCCCTGCCGCTGTTGCTGATTGCGTTGCTGAAGGGCCGGCGCCGTAAGGCCAGGTTCACAGAAGGGGATCCGGCCCGCCGCGTCGGCGGCGGGTGGAACGAACTCCTGAGCCTCGCAACTGACATGGGCGCAGGAGTGGACCACCGTGCCACCCGGCGGGAATCCGCCGTCGTGCTGGCTGAGGCTTTCCCCGCAACCCAGTCGACTACCACCCTGCTGGCACACCGGGCCGATGCCAGCATCTTCGGCGCGGGGCAACCGAGCGAAGCGGAAGTCCGTGAATACTGGACCATCGTGGAAGGATCACTCAAGGACATGACGGGGGCGGTGGGCTTCTGGCGCCGCCAGCAGGCCAGGTTCTCGCCGCGCTCACTCCTTGCCGACGGCAGGACGTCACTCAGGCTGCGCGGCCTTCGGCCGGTCCTCGGAGCGGGGCGGCAGCCGGAAGGCAAGGCTGAAGCCAAGGGCAACCCAGAGGCCGCTCCAGCCGCCTCTGAGCCCTCGGACCCGCAGGCCAGGGACCCGCACTCCGGGGACGCTCAATCCATGAACGCGCCACGGGGACGCCGCGAACTTCGGGGGCACACAAATCCCGAGGACGATGCCACTGTCAGGAAGAACCGCAACGAGCAATGACACATGATGCAGAACGCTGCCAGCGCTGCCGGCAGCTGATCCGCGCCGGAGCCACCTTTTGCACTGCTTGCGGCGCGCCATTGAACAACAGGGCTGCCAGGAGTATCCGCAACGTGAATCACGGGCAGCAGGCCCGGGTGGAGAGCGTGACCGCGCACCGGCCCTCGATTCCCGGTAATATCCCGATAGTGCCCGCTC
This sequence comes from Arthrobacter sp. Z5-13, assembly GCF_056499105.1. Lineage (NCBI taxonomy): Bacteria > Bacillati > Actinomycetota > Actinomycetes > Micrococcales > Micrococcaceae > Arthrobacter > Arthrobacter sp. Z5-13. The sequence continues at coordinate 3,107,640 of NZ_CP096460.1, read as the reverse complement.
AATCCGGGCAAAACTCCGGCCACGGAAATGGGGGCCTTGGACGAGGGGGAGAAGCCGGAATGGCAGCACGACTTGAGGTAGTACCCGCAGCTGCCGGTAAACGCCTTGGCGCCGCCGTCCTTGACTGGCTTCCGGCCTTTGCCGTGCTGGCAATCAGTTTCACGATCGGTTTCGCCGGTGTGACGCGGACGCTCAGCGGCGGTTTCATCATCTATGACACGTCCTCGGTGGTGCTCTGGGGTGGAATTGGCTCGGCTCTGGCGCTCCTGTACGCCCTTGTGGTGATGGCAATCGAAGGCCGTACGGGAAACACGCTGGGAAACCGGCTGATGGGGATTCGCAGCGCGGATAAGGACGGCTACGCGCCGGGAGGCGGCCCGGTCTTTCTCCGCGGCATTATTACGGGGGCAGGCATTTTTGTTGCCATCCTTGCCGCAGTTGTTTTGGTTGCCCTGAAAGCCTTCGACATAGCTCTGTGGATCCTTGCTCCGCTGTTCCTCCTGGGAAGTGCGTGGGCTGTCATCGTGGTTCTTTCCAACTCCTGGGATAAGAACGGCAATCTCCGGGGGTGGCACGACGCTGCGGCGAAGACGTTTGTGTTCGACATCAAGGCGGGCAGGAATCCCGTTACTACGGGCGGTATCCAGGGCCCCTACAGCTTCGCGCCGCTGGATCTCCCGCCGGTGCAACAGGTTCCTTCCCCCGTTGCCGGCGCTGCCCCGGCGGCACCGCAGGTGATTAACGCGCAACAGCCGAACTTGCAGGGCGGCCAGGACTCTGGAGCTCCGACCCCTGGCGGAGCCGCGCTGGATCCGAACAAATGGCAGGCCCCCGCAAGTCCCCAGCCTTGGCCCACCCCTTCGGCCGGGCAAGCACAGCCTCTGGGTCAAGCCCAGCATCCGGGCCAGGCCCCGCTTCAGGGGCAGGCACCACCTCCCGTCCTGCAGGCTCCCGTCCAGCTGCCTCCGGTTCAACTACCGGTCCAGATGAACCAGCCAGCTGCTGCCGCGCCAAGGACCCAGGAACAGGCTCCCGCACCGGTATCCCAGCCCTATTCCTGGGGCGGCCACCCCGATGACGACCACGACCGTACGCAGCTGAGGGGCGCACAGCCTCCCGCGCCGTTGGCGGTCCTTCGTATCCGGCTCGACGACGGCCGCGACTTCGAACTCGACCGCACCGTCCTGATCGGAAGGAATCCCGCGGCCCACTCCGGTGAGCAGGTGGCGCAAATACTGGCGATCCAGGACCCCGGCCGTTCCATTTCCAAAACCCATCTTCATCTCCTTTCGGACCGTGACGGGATCTGGGTAACTGACCGGAATTCCACCAACGGCAGCGCTGTCACCACCCCCGACGGCATCCGCACTCCGTTGCAGGCAGGCCAGCCGGCATACGTCAGCCCAGGTTCCACCGTCCACTTCGGTGACCGCACCTTTCACCTAGGACAGGCATGAACTCCGAGCCGGACTCGAGCACATCTCCCCAGCATTCCGAACACGGACTCCAGCTGAGCTGCGGCTACGGGACAGACCGTGGACTGCGGCGGGAACTCAACGAGGATTCCTTCATTGCATCTGATCCGGTGTTTGCCGTGGCGGATGGCATGGGCGGCCATGAGGCGGGTGAGATTGCCAGCGGCATCTGTGTTCGTGTCCTGGCTGGCATGCCACAACTGGCTACAGGCGAGCGAACAGCGACTGCCGCCGTCGTCCAGCAGTACCTGATGACCGCAGATGAGCGTATCCGGGAAGCCACAGGCTCAAGGGCCGGCACAACGCTCACGGGTGCCGTGATTGTGGAGCAGATGGGGCTGCCATATTGGCTCGTTATGAACATTGGTGACTCCCGCACGTACCGGCTGAGCCAAGGCGGGTTTTCCCAGGTCACCGTGGACCACTCTGAAGTCCAGGAACTGGTTGACGCCGGTGAGATCACGTCTGAGCAGGCGACCGTCCATCCGCGGAGGCATGTGGTGACGCGCGCTCTCGGCACCGGAGACGAGACCGAGGCCGATTATTGGCTCCTTCCCGTTGAAGAGGGAGACCGCATCCTGATCTGTTCTGACGGGCTCAATGCCGAACTCACAGATGAGCACATCTTCCGCATTCTCAGCACTGTCGGCCATCCGCAGGATGCTGTTGATGCCCTGATTCAGTCCGCGCTCCGCAGCGGCGGCCGTGACAACGTCACTGTCATCGTGGTTGATGCCAAAAACGTCCTGAACGACGCCGCCGCAGTCACCACAGCACCACGCTCGGTGGTAGCGGCCGAGGAAGAAGACACGCTTCCGCGCGAACAGATCGACGCCGTAACTGATGACCCGCAAGATGAAACCCCCGGCGACGAGGACACGATTCCGGCATCAGATTCCGGGGTAGATTCCGGAGCGGACGATGCTGGCGTCGTACCGGCGCCAGAGACGGACGGCAGCCAAGCCACCGGCCCGGAAGACAGGGAACAAGGTCATGGTCACCAGTAGCTACAGCCCCGGGAGCTGGATCGGCATTGTCCGGTCCGGAACTGCCGTATTGCTGCGTCCGGAGTCCGACCCGACGCTGGTCCATTCCCTCTGGGGTTTGCTGGGAACGGCCCCCCAAGTGCATGAGGTCCTCCACGCTGTCACCAGCGCTTCCGGCGGATCTTTGGCTCAAATCCCATGGTTCGGAATCGTGGACTTCAAGCATTCCCTGAGGGTATTCCTCCGCGGCGACATCGAGCTCACAGCCCAGTTGGCCGATGGTCCGGTCGAGCTTAACGGACGTGATGTGACCACGTGGACTGAGCGTCACCTGGCGGATCCACTGTGGTACTCGCTGAGCGTCCCGGAAGGGAGTGCCGGAGGTGCCGAGCTGCCACTGGCTGACGGGGTTGTGCTGATGCAGGGCCTGCGGATGGACAGTGACGGCACCCCGGAATCAGAGATTCCGCTCGCACGGGTGCCCTCCGCAGTGTTGCCGGAACGCTTGGTAGCCGAACACATGGTGCCGCAGTTGCCGGCGCTGGCACCCCAGCTGCCGGAACCGCCGAGCCAGGCACCGCAGGTGGCGCTACCGCCGGTTGTCCAGGCAGTGCCAGAACCGCAGACTGCTGAGACGGCTGCCGAGGTCGCTGACCCGCCCAAAGACCCCACGCCTGAAGGGGCCACGTCTGAAGAGCCCTCGCCTGAAGAGCCCTCGCCTGAAGCATCGGACAAGTTTGAGATCGATCACGGCGATTCGCAGGAGACCGTGATGGGCATCCACGACGACGAAGGCTACGACGACGACGCCGACTTTGTTGAACCGGCTCAAGAACCTGTTTCCGCTTCAGCCCCGGATGTGCCGGAAGAGGTCGCGGCTGTCGAAATGACGGGCAGCTACGATCATCTCTGGGAAAAAACAGTCATGCGGAACATCGAAGATGCCGCTGTTCGGTTAGATCCCGATGGTGACGAGGCTGCCCAAGGGACAAGCCCCGGGCCCGAGGTGAAGAGCGACGAACCGGCTGCCGAGGCCCCGGAGGCAGCTGACCAACCCCTGGCCGTCTCATTTCAGGCCCCTGTTCAGGAGCCAGCCCCACAGACCGCAGAGCCGTCAGTCCCGTTCCAGCAGGGTGGTTTGATCGATTCGGTGCCGTGGCGCAGCGGCTCTTCCAGCCCCGCTCCCGTCGGGCCACCTCCTTCCGTGCAGTCGTTCCCCGTGGGGGCGCCCATCATTCCTATGCTGGATGACAGCGACCATGACGGCCAGACCATCATGAAAAGCGATCTGGCAGGGTTGGCCCAGGGCGGCCAGGTTTCCGCGCCCGACAGGGCAGAGGCGGATGGTGCAGGCTCCCAGGGGCCCAAGGTACTTGCCCGGGTTTGCCCACAAAATCATGCAAATCCTCCTACTCATTCCGAGTGCTCCACTTGCCATCAGCCTCTTCCCGATGATGCCGTCCAGGTCCCGCGGCCGGCGCTGGGCCGGATGCGGGTCTCGACGGGTGAGCTGATAGATCTGGACCAGTCGATGATCGTGGGCCGGCAGCCTTCCGTTTCCCGGGTTCAGGGCGGAGTCATGCCCAAGCTCGTCCAGGTGGCCAGCCCGAGCGGAGACATCTCACGTTCCCACGTGGAGGTGAGGCTCGAAGGCTGGCACGTTATGCTGTGCGATCTGAAAGCCACGAACGGCACAGTCCTGGTCCGCGAGGGGCAATCTCCGCGGCGGCTTGCGCAAGGTGAAATGGCCATTCTCCTGGATGGTGACATCGCCGAACTCGGAGATGACATTTCCTTACGGTTTGAGGAGATTCGTTGAGTTCCAAACGTCCCCCCGCCCCTCCACCCCGCATACCGGGGTTTACCTATGTCAGCCTCCTGGGTTCGGGCGGTTTTTCGGATGTGTACCTCTATGAACAGGACAGGCCGCGCCGTAAGGTAGCCGTCAAAGTTCTGCTGTCCGGGCTAAAGACTGACGGGGCACGACGACGGTTCGAGTCTGAGGCCAACCTCATGGCTCAGCTGTCCTCGCACCCCTATATCGTCACCATTTTCGAAGCCGAAGTGACAGACGACGGGCATTCTTACCTGGCCATGGAGTACTGTTCCAGGCCGAGCCTGGATATCCGGTACCGTCGCCAGCGGTTCAGCGTCGACGAAGTCCTTGCCGTGGGCATTCAGGTGGCCTCCGCCGTCGAGACCGCCCACCGCGCCGGGATCGCGCACAGGGATATCAAACCCGCCAACATCCTTGTCACTGACTACAACAGGCCAGCACTGACCGACTTCGGGATATCAGGGACCCTGGGCAGCGACACCGATGAGGATGCAGGGATGTCCATTCCCTGGTCGCCACCGGAGCAGTTCCGGGACGGTCCGGTGGACGGCATTATGGTGGACGTCTGGGCGCTCGGAGCCACGCTCTACACTCTCCTGGCCGGACGGTCTCCCTTTGTCATGCCAGGTGCTGACAATTCCCAGCGCGAGCTGATTTCCCGTATCTCCAATATGCCGGTTCCGCGTCTGGCCCGGGCCGACGTGCCCCAGTCCCTCGAACTGGCGTTGTCGACGGCGATGGCAAAGTCCCCGGTTTCCCGGTACTCGTCGGCCCACGCATTTGCGCTTGCACTCCAGCGCATCCAGGCTGAACTCAATCTGTCGGTGACGCCCTTCGAGGTTTTGGAGGAGCCCCAGCAGTACGATGGACACCCCGATGACGGCTTCGAAGAAACACGGGTCCGGAGCGTCGCCTCGATCGACCCGGAGCTGACCGGCAGCGCTCCCACATTCCCCGCACGGACGCGTCCCCTCGCCGGGGAGAGTCCAGCGCCTAAGCTTCCCGCAGCACCTGTTCCTTCGGTGCCCGTGCGCGCCCCGCAGGTGCCAGGGCCCGAGCTTTTCGCACCGAAACCGCAAGGTCCTCAGTACGAAGGGCCAGCCAGCCAGGGATCCGCAGCAGGAAACACTGGTGACTATGACGATCCGGTCCAGGCCACCATGTTGCGTGGACCTGTGGGGGTGGCTCCGTCCCGCGGACCCCATGGCCCGGGGCCACAGGCAGTCCCTGGACAGTACAGGGACGGCCAAAGCGTTCGCGATGATGACCTGGCCGCCACCGTCAACCGGCCCCGGGCAGCGGGGGAGGAAGTCCCGGAAGCCCAGCCGGAGGACAGGGGAAAACGGAATCTTTGGCTTGCCATCGCGGGCGGAACAGTCCTGGTTGTGGCGATCATTCTGGGAATAACGTTGTCCCAGGCGAGGCCTGAACCGCACGTGGTCGAGACTGAGCAAGTCAGTAAGCCACCAGTGGACCCCTTGGACGATGGCGTTGTTCCTGACGTTGCGGATTTGAAGGCAGTCGATGGACCACCAGGCAAGGTTATTTTCACATGGACTAATCCCCAGCCGAAGCCCGGCGATTTCTACGTCTGGAGTCTTGACGGAGGATCCATGGAGTCAACGACTGAGCCAAAAGTTGAAATTGTTGCCAACCCGGCCGGGGAATTCACCTGCGTGACGGTGTTACTTGTTCGCATGGATGGCGCTACTTCAGAGGGAAAGTCACTGGACGCACGCGAATGCCATTAACACCTGCGCCACGAAGTAATTTGCGGAATGAATCCGGTATTGCCCTACAAGGAGGCACGGAAATATGGGGGATCTAGCAATAGATTTCTGCGGCGAGTGGCACGAGCCCTCCGACGAGGACGTCTTCAGCATCGGCCGCGAGGGTGACCTTGAGGTGGACGACAACCCCTACCTGCACCGGAGATTCCTTCAGATCGCCCATTATGACGGAATCTGGTGGCTGAGCAACGTCGGCAGCATGCTCTCAGCTACCATCGCGGACGGTTCGGGTGGGATGCAGGCCTGGCTTTCGCCAGGGGCGCGGATACCCCTTGTATTCAGCCACACCAACGTGATCTTCACTGCCGGCCCAACCACTTATGAGTTTGCCGTGCACCTCAAGACTCCTTCTTTCAGGCAAGAGATCCACGACGACGAGAGTGGAGGGGATACCACCATCGGGCCAGTGGTTTTCACGGACTCGCAAAAGGCGCTGATCGTGGCCCTGGCAGAACCGATGCTCCGCCGCGAAGGAACAGGCTTCAGCGCCATTCCGTCGTCGGCCGCGGCAGCAAAAAAGCTTGGCTGGGCCCTGACCAGATTCAACCGGAAGCTGGATAACGTGTGCGACAAACTGGACCGGGTCGGAGTTGCCGGACTGCGCGGAGGAGGCGGGAAGCTGGCTACCAACAGGCGTGCCCGTCTCGTGGAACACGCCGTGACGTCGCATTTAGTCACTGTCGATGACCTGTATTTGATCGAAAAGATGAGGGGAGTCGAAGAAGGGTGAGAATCCGACTGACGCTGCGCCGCGACCCGGCCGAAGCAAAGGATCTGGCCGTTACCGTGGACGGCCTGGCCACGGTGGCTGACATCGCCGTCGAACTCTGGACAGCGGATCCGGAAAGGCGCGGCACGCCGGCGCCGCCAAACCTCACCCTCACCATTGATGAAGCCTTTGTGGCCGGGGGCATGAAGGGAAATGTCCTCAACAGGGCGGACAACCTTCTGGAGTCAGGGCTCCGCCCGGGTTCAGTTGTTTCGCTTACGCAGGTGAGCGAGCAGTTCGCCGTCCCCGGGGCCAACCGGGGACCCGCCGCGGCCACACTCCGGATCCTGACAGGACCCGACGTCGGGCAGGAATTTTCGCTGCCTACCGGAACCAGCTACATTGGCCGGGGCCGGGACGTCGATATCCGGCTGTCGGACCCCATGACGTCGAAGCGCCACGCCCGCATTACGGTGGGCGAGACGGTGGAGATCGTGGACACTAACTCCGCCAACGGGCTCATCATGGATGGCTTGCCCGTTACCCGGGCCACTTTGAATTCTTCAGACACCGTGATGCTTGGAGATACCACGGTGGCCGTGGTGTCCCTGTCACGAAACCAGGCGGCTGCACCGACGTCGCCCCTCGTCGATTTCAACCGTTCACCCAGGGTGGTGCCGCGCTTCGAAACTCCCAAGCGCATGCTGCCGGCCGGGCCGAAACGTCAGGATCACCACCCTTTCCCGTTCATTATGCTCTTGGCCCCGCTGGTGATGGGCGCCGTTCTCTTTGCCGTGACCCGAAACCCCTTGTCCGCGATGTTTATGGCCATGATGCCGCTGTTCATCGTTGGGCACTATGTGGACCAAAGAATGCGCAGCAAGCGGGAGCGGAAGGAACAACTGAAGCAGTTCCGTGAATCGATGGCGGCGTTCCGGCGTGACATCACTGAACTCCAGCACGTGGAGCGTTCAGTACGCCTCCAGGAGGCGCCCTCGGTCAGCGACACAGTGGACTCCATCTACAAGCTCGGCCCGCTCCTCTGGACCCACCGGCCAGAGCACGGGGGATTCCTCGGGATCCGCTTCGGGCTGGGGACGGTGCCGTCGAGAGTTCCCCTTGAGGAACCGAACAGCAACGACACCGAGGCCGAGTTCATGCAGGAGATCCAGGACTGCCTCAAGCAGTTCCAGATCATCGAAGGCGTGCCTGTGGTGTCCCAGCTCCGTTCAGCCGGCTCGTTCGGGCTGGCCGGGGCCCGCGGTCTGGTGGACGACGTCGCGCGCGGAATAGTCCTCCAGGCCGTCGGTTTGCATTCTCCCGCGGAGGTGGTGGTCACGGCCATCACCTCGGCGCAATCCAAGGACAGATGGGGCTGGCTGCAATGGCTCCCGCACGTCGGATCAGGGCATAGCCCCCTCAGCGGGGACCATCTTGCGGCCGGCTCGGCGAGCGGTTCCACCCTCCTGGCCCGTCTTGAAGACCTGATCGAACAGCGGGAGGCGGCGGCAAAGGTCCAGGGTCCGCAGGCACGGCCGGCTGTAGAGGCGGACAAAGAGCAGATTCCCGGACCGGTGTTGCCCTCGGTCCTGGTCATCGTGGAGGACGACGCTCCGGTGGACCGTGGACGGCTTACCCGGTTGGTGGAGCGGGGACCCGATTCAGGGGTGCACGTCATGTGGGTTGCCACCAGTGTCCAGTCCCTGCCGGCAGCCTGCCGCGACTTTATGGTGGTCGACGGCGAACATGGAACCACCACGGGCCAGGTCCGTATCGGTCGCCACACCTACCCTGTCAGCTGCGAGAGCCTGGACGCCGAGCTCGCCCAGCAGCTTGCACGGATGCTCTCGCCCGTCGTCGACGTCGGGAAACCGGTGGACGACGAATCTGACCTTCCCAGGGCAGTGTCCTACGCGACACTCATCGGGAAGGACTTCATGGACAACCCGCAGGCGGTGGCGGACAGGTGGAAAGAAAACAATTCCGTCCGGGCCACGGCCGTCCCCAACCGAAAGGACAACGGCACCCTCCGCGCCCTGGTCGGATCCAAGGGCATAGAGCCGCTGTATCTGGATCTGAAAAACGAGGGCCCGCACGCTCTCGTGGGCGGGACCACTGGCGCTGGAAAGTCAGAATTCCTGCAGTCCTGGGTGATGGGCATGGCCGCTGCCTACAGCCCCGACCGCGTCAGTTTCCTGTTTGTCGACTACAAGGGCGGTGCGGCGTTCGCTGATTGCCTCCATCTGCCTCACACAGTAGGGCTCGTGACGGACCTGTCACCCCACCTGGTGCGTCGTGCGCTGACGTCCCTGCGGGCGGAGCTGCATTACCGGGAACACCTGCTCAACCGGAAGAAGGCCAAGGACCTGCTGGGCCTGCAACGGGAAGCTGACCCCGAGGCACCGCCGTATCTCATCATCATCGTGGACGAGTTCGCCGCCCTCGCAACCGAGGTTCCGGAATTCGTGGACGGGGTAGTGGATGTTGCGGCAAGGGGCAGGTCCCTGGGCCTGCACCTGATCCTGGCCACACAGCGGCCCGCAGGCGTCATCAAGGAAAGCCTCCGCGCCAACACCAACCTCCGGGTGGCCCTGCGCATGGCCGACGAGGATGACGCCACAGACATTCTTGGCGTCCCTACCGCCGCCTACTTCGACCCGTCCATCCCCGGCCGTGGTGCTGCCAAGACCGGTCCGGGCCGTATCCAGGGCTTCCAGACCGGCTACGCCGGTGGCTGGACCACGGAAAAGCCCCAGCGTCCCCAGATCGATATTGTGGAAATGGCCTTCGGGTCAGGACCAAGCTGGGAGCCTCCTGCACCGGAGAACCCCGTCAAGGAAGAGCCGGCCGGGCCCAATGATATTGCCCGAATGACGGCGAACATCATCAAGGCTGCTGAAGTGCTGGCCATTGAAGCACCCCGGAAGCCTTGGTTGAACGAGCTCGCAACCACCTACGATTTTTCCAAGCTCCCCAATCCACGGACAGATGAGCGGCTCCTGCTGGGCGTCGCTGACGATCCCGCCCACCAGAACCAGCCAACCGTCTTCTATGAGCCTGACCGGGACGGCAACATGGCCATCTATGGTACCGGTGGGTCCGGCAAGTCTGCCGCCCTGAGGGGAATCGCCATCGCCGCGGCCGTGACCCCCCGCGGAGGGCCGGTCCATGTGTACGGCATCGACTGCGGTTCCTCGGGGCTGAACATGCTCAATGAACTCCCGCACGTTGGCGAAATCATCAGCGGCGACGACGTGGAGCGGGTAGGACGGCTCCTGCGCTGGCTGCGCGATATCGCCGATGACAGGTCAGCGCGCTTCGCCGAAGTCCGCGCATCCACCATAGTGGAGTACCGCAAACTGTCAGGCAGGCCTGATGAAAAGCGGATCTTCGTGCTGGTGGACGGTATGTCCGCCTTCCGCGAGACGTATGAGTTCAGCAGGCTGTCCGCCCTCTGGGACATCTTCCTGCAGCTCGCAACTGACGGCCGGCCCCTGGGTATCCACCTCGTGGTGTCCGGGGACCGTCCCAACGCGGTACCGCCATCGCTGTTGGCCTCCATCCAACGACGACTGGTCCTGCGCCTGTCCTCCGAGGACGACTACATGTCTGTTGATGTGGCGAAGGATGTGTTGAGTAAAACGTCCCCGCCAGGGCGTGGACTCCTGGGCGACAACGAAGTCCAGCTGGCCGTGCTCGGCGGGAACTCCAACCTGGCCCTCCAGGCCAGGGAGGTGCATAAGCTCGCGCAGGCGATGCTCCGTCAAGGGGTTCAGAAAGCGCCGCAGATCGAACGGCTGCCGGATCAGGTGGACCTGGACATCCTTCCGTCAGGGCGTCCGGACACGCCGGTGATCGGCGTGGACGACGAAACACTGCAGCCCGCCGAAATTGTTGCAAAGGGGCCGCTGCTGTTGGCGGGTCCCCCTGGTGCGGGCAGAACGGTGGCCCTTGTAACGATGGCCTACGCCCTCCGCCGCTCCAATCCGAATACGGAACTCGTCTACATCGGATCCAGGCGCTCAGCAGTCGCTTCCCTCCGGCTCTGGAACCGCTCGCTCGTTGGCGCGGACGATGTCCAGGAAGCCCTGGACGATCTCATCGAGTACTCCACCGGCAACCCCGGGAGCCTTGCCATCTTTATCGAGGGCCTCACTGAATTCACGGACACCATGGCGGAATCCGGCATCGGGCGCCTGGTGACGGCATCCATCAAGGCGGACCAGTGGGTGGTGGGTGAATCCGAGACCTCAACCTGGTCCTCGGCCTGGTCCCTGGCGCAGCCGTTCAAGTCCGGGCGGCGGGGCCTGCTCATCAATCCGGGAGACATCGAAGGAGACAGCCTGCTCAACACACCATTGGGCCGGATCAGCACCGACTTCATTCCTGGTCGGGGGTACATCGTGGGGAGGGGCAAAGTGCGCAAGCTCCAGGTGGCGCTGCCCCCGGAGGACCGTTCCTACGGCGAGTCAGCCCTCAGCGGAGTGGGTGCCGCTGGCGTCTAAGACAGACTGGCGGTTGGTGTCCGCTGACAGGAAGGTCCGGAGGCGCTGTGCAGGTTCCAGCAGCGGCCCGGGCCTTTCTGTTTGCTGCTTCTGATAAGTGCTTTCCGGCGGCCGGACAATGTCCGCCCCTTAAGGCAAGATAGGTCTGTGAGCACAGCACCGGGAAATGAAGCACTGGCAGACACGGCAGCACCGGGCGCGGTACCGTCCGAAGACCTCCGGGAAGAGTACGAGGCCCTGGCCGACGAGGTGCGCAAACACCGCTTTGCCTACTACCAGCAGGATGAACCGCTTATTTCGGACGCGGAGTTTGACGAGCTGTACCGTCGGCTCGAAGCCATGGAGGCCTTGCATCCTGAACTCGTCTCCAATGATTCCCCTACCCAGGAAGTTGGCGGGGAAGTTTCCGCCGCCTTTGCCGCCGTCGAGCATCTGCAGCGGATGTACAGCCTGGAAGACGTCTTCTCCCTTGAAGAGCTGAAGGCATGGATTACCAAAGCCGAGGCCTCCGTCGCAAAGCTGGGCGGGAACAACAACGGGCGCCCCCAATGGCTGACCGAACTCAAAATCGATGGCCTCGCCGTCAACCTGCTCTACCGCGACGGGAAACTCGTGCGCGCTGCCACCCGGGGAGACGGCACCACGGGGGAGGACATCACCCACAATGTCCTGACCATCAAGGAGATCCCGCAGGAGCTCAAGGGCAGCGGCTTTCCGGCAGAAATGGAAGTGAGAGGGGAAGTCTTCATCCCTTCCGAAGCCTTCGCCGAATTCAATGCCGCGCTGATTGAGGCAGGAAAAGCCCCGCTGGCTAATCCGCGAAACGCGGCCGCCGGTTCCCTCAGGCAAAAAGACCCGGCCGAAACCGCCAAACGCCCGCTTCGGATGTTCGTGCACGGAATCGGCGCCCGTGAAGGCCTGGACACCGGCAGCCAATCAGAAACCTATCGCCAGCTCGAGAGCTGGGGCCTGCCGGTCAGCCCTTATTTTGAAGTGCTGGACGGGCTTGAGGACATCCTCGAATTCATTGCACGGTACGGCGAAAAGCGCCACAAGCTGATGCACGAAATCGACGGCATCGTGGTCAAAGTTGATAACTTCGGCACCCAGCGGGCCCTCGGTTACACCACGCGCGTGCCGCGCTGGGCGGTCGCTTACAAGTACCCGCCCGAGGAAGTCCACACCAAATTGCTGGACATCGCAGTCAACGTCGGCAGGACAGGACGGGTGACTCCGTTCGGCGTGATGGAGCCCGTCAAGGTAGCCGGATCAACCGTGGAAATGGCAACCCTTCACAACCAGGACGTGGTCAAAGCCAAGGGCGTGAAAATAGGGGACATCGTGGTCCTCCGGAAGGCGGGGGATGTCATCCCGGAAATCGTGGGGCCGGTCCTCGCACTGCGGGACCTGCAGGATCCGCCTGTGCGGGACTTCGTCATGCCCACTGAATGCCCGTCCTGTGGAACTCCGCTTGCGCCCGCTAAAGAGGGCGACGTAGACATCCGTTGTCCCAACGCCCGTTCGTGCCCCGCCCAGCTTCGTGAGCGGGTTTTCCATCTTGCCGGGCGCGGAGCCTTTGACATTGAGGCGCTTGGTTGGGAGGCGGCAATCGCCCTCACCCAGCCTGCCGAACCGGAGACCCCACCCCTCACCACGGAAGCGTCACTCTTCGATCTGAAGCCCGAGGACCTGGCGACTGTACGCATCCGTCGAGAGAAGCGCTCCAAGGGTGTAGGCACCGGAGAATACGAGCTCGTACCGTACTTCTTCTCCAAACCCACGGCCAAGGCACCTTCGAAGCCCACGGCCAACACGGAGAAGCTTTTCAAGGAACTCGAGAAAGCCAAGTCCCAGCCGCTGTGGCGGGTTCTCGTGGCGCTGTCCATCCGCCATGTTGGTCCCCGCGCGTCGCGTGCCTTGGCCACTGAGTTCGGCGGCATGGATGCTATCCGCCGGGCTTCCGAGGACCAGCTTGCCCACGTGGACGGAGTCGGCCCGACTATTGCTGCGGCAGTGACGGAATGGTTCGCTGAAGACTGGCACCGCGAAATCGTCGACGCCTGGGCTGCTGCCGGAGTGCGGATGGAGGACGAGCGGGACGAATCTACGCCGCGGACCCTCGAGGGCCTGACCATAGTTGTCACCGGCAGCCTTGAGCATTTCAGCCGGGACGAAGCGAAGGAAGCCATCCTGATCCGCGGCGGGAAAGCGTCAGGTTCAGTCTCTAAGAACACGAGCTATGTGGTGGCCGGTGAAAGCGCCGGAACCAAGCTGGACAAAGCCGAGCAGCTGGGCGTTCCCGTGCTTGACGAGGAAGGCTTCCGTGAATTGCTGGCGAACGGTCCGGCAACAGCGACGGGCGGGGAATCTGTAGCTGCTGCCGACGACGCCGGGGTGGCCCCTGAAAGCGGTTCCGCCAAGGACAACGACTCCGCAGAGGACAACGACATACAACTCCACGATGCGGAAGGCGCAAAATGAGCCCGGAACACAGGCAACTGCTGGATCTGGCGAAAGAAGCCGCCGCAGCCGGCGCCGCTGTCCTGGCCGGCCGGAAAGCCGCCGGGTTGAATGCGAGCAATAAAGGCGCTGCCGGTGACTGGGTGACGGCATTTGACGTCGCTGCCGAAAACGCAGTCCGGGATGTCATCCTTCAGGCCCGGCCTGACGACACCATTACCGGTGAAGAACACGGTACGCACGTGCCGGCGTCGCCCAGCGGTTACCGCTGGTCCATTGATCCCCTGGATGGAACCACTAACTTCATCCGCAACATCGTTTACTACGGCACGTCCGTGGCCGTTGCGGATCCCGACGGCGTATGGCTGGCCGGGGTGGTCAACGCCCCGGCCCTGGGCAAGTTGTTTTACGCTTCCAGAGGTCAGGGCGCCTGGTTGGAGGAGGGCGGGCACGTCACCCGGCTGAACGGCCCGGAGCCCGGACGGCCCGGGCAGATCCTGGCATCAGGATTCAGCTACGATCCCGAGGTCCGGGCCGAGCAGGCAAGCGCCTTGGCAGGTTTTATGGAGGGCTTCGCAGACCTGAGGAGGCTCGGGTCAGCCGCCTTGGATCTTTGCCTTGTAGCCGACGGCACCCATGATGCGTACGGCGAGCGGGGGCTCAATGAGCATGATTTCGCGGCAGGGGCGCTGATAGCCGAGGAAGCCGGCTGCTGGGTACGCCGTCCCAGACTCACCAGCCCGCTCGATGGCGGACCCTCCCTTGAGGAGCGCTTGTCCGCGTGGACATGCGCGGGCACGCTGGACATGTCAGGCAAGTTCCCGCTGTGATCCTCGCCCCGGCGTGGGGAGTGGGGCTCTTGTGCCGGCGTCGGGAGTGATAGTTCAGTCACGGAAACGTTGTTTTCGCAGCAACAGCGGGAAACTTCCTAATACCATTGCCACGTGCCTTCGCCGATTCTCATACGCCCCGCAGTCCCCTCAGACTACGATTCCGTAGCGCGCATCACCCGGGACTCCTACCTCGCTGCGGGCTACTTCGAGACCGCCGAGCACCCGTACATGCAGCAGATTCAAAAAGTCGACGCCCGGGCTGCGAACGCTACGGTCTGGGTTGCAGAGCGTGCCGGGCAAGTGATCGGCTCGGTGACGCTGGCTACGGCAGGCGAACCTTTCGCGGACATCGCACTCGAGGATGAACTTGAGTTCCGCATGCTGGTGGTTGATCCGTCGGTGCAGCGGAGCGGGGCAGGCAAAGCCATGGTGGAAGCCATTCTTGACTACGCCGGCACCCTGGACGGTATCAAGGCTGTATCGCTGACCACCGGCATGACCTGGGAAAGCGCCCATGGGTTGTACAGGAAGACCGGATTCCAGCGGGTGCCTGAACGCGACTGGCTGGTTCCAGGCACCGACATAAAGCTGCTCGTTTACCGGCGCGACCTCCCGGCGACCTAAAGTAGTGCCGACTCCATGACCCTGCTGCGTCCGGGAACGGCAAACAGCCGTCCGCCTGGATGCTGCACTGCGAAAGGCACTCGATGCGCAAGACGTTTGGCTCCGGCTCCGCCTGGGAAAAAATCCTTGGCTATTCACGCGCCGTACAGGTGGATAACACGCTGTACATCTCGGCCACCGCAGCGAGCGGCGAGGACGGGATTGTGGGCGAGGACTTCTACACGCAGACCCGGTTCATCCTCGAGAAGCTGGGCGCGGTACTGGCCGATGCCGGGTTTGAATTTTCTGACGTGGTGCAGTCCAAGCTCTACCTGACGGACATCAGCCAATGGGAAGAGGCGGGCCGCGCCCACGGCGAAGTCTTCGGGGAAATCCGCCCCACTCTGGCACTGGTTCACGTGCTGCCGTTCCTTGACCCGAAAATGCTGGTCGAAATCGAGCTCGTAGCCCAGAAGAGCGCCAGCTAGCTTCGCACCAAACTCTGACGCCTGGCCTAGACGTCTGACCCCGCGGCTCCGGAGGGCGCAGGCGGTAACCCATAGCGGTGTTCGGGCCGGCCGGTAGAGCCGTAGCGAAGCTGGATATCGACTGAGCCGTCATCCGCCAGGGAAGACAGGTATCGCTGTGCAGTCGCTCGCGAGACACCCACACGCGCGGCAACCTCCGCGGCCGAATACTGTTCCCCGGGGGCCAGGGACTCCAGAACAGCTGCCTCCGTTGCCGACCGCGGCCGGGCGGAGGGGCTCACCTCGCCGGGGATCAGCGCGCGTTTGGCCCGTTCGACAGTTTCCTGATCGACGTTTCCTGGCTGACCGAGGATACGACGGTAACGGGCATATGAGCGCAACTGCTGGGACAGGGACTCCGAAGTGAAAGGCTTGAGCAGGTAGGCCAGTGCACCGCGGCGGAAGGCCAGGCGCAGCGATCCGGTGTCTGAGGCCGCGCTTAGCATCATGGTGTCGACGTCGAGCTGCCGGAGCAGGTCCAGCCCTGATGCGTCCGGCAGATACACGTCCAGCAGCACCAGGTCCGGGCGCAGGCTGTGGATGGCTTTGAGTGCCTGGGATGCGGAACCCACGGGAGCCAAGGCAAGGAATCCCGGTACCGAATCCACGTAGGCAGCATGGAGTTTGGCCACGTGGAAATCGTCATCCACAATCAGCACCCTGAAATCCTCAGACATCCTTGTCCCTTCCTGATGAAACCGTTATGCCCGTGTTCGTTGTACCCGGCAGCGTGGCCATGAACACCGCTCCCGGTCCTCCGCGGGCACCGTTCTCCAGGACGGAGACGTCCCCGCCCCGCCGCCGGGCCAGCTGGCGGGCGAGGACGAGCCCCAGTCCCTGGCCACCGGCAGGGCGGGCCGGCGCCGTCGAACTTCCAGCAGTGGTGAACCCCTCCGAAAACACGTCGTCGACATGTCCTGGCTCCAATCCGTCTCCGGAATCGGACACCACAATGTGCAGGGTCCCGCCACCCTCGCCAGGGGCATCCAGCGCTTCTACCTCAACCCAGCGCTCTGTAGCCGCACCGGCCACCGCAGCATTGACGCCGTTGTCGATGAGGTTGCCAAGCACCGTGGTGACGTCCTGGGGATCAGTGACCTGACCTCGAACCAGTGTTTCCGGGCCGATCCGCAGCGCCACTCCGCGCTCGTTGGCCTCCACGCCCTTGGCCCCGATAAAAGCCTGAAGGTACGGATCCTGCAGCAATTCAGCCTGGTCCACCGGAAATTTCAGAGGGCCTGTAGCAACCAGTTGCGCCAGATAATCCTGTGCCTGCCGGAACTGTCCGATACTCATGAATCCGGCAAGGGTATGGAGCTGATTCGCGAATTCGTGGCGCTGGGCCCTCAGCGCCGTGGACATGGTCCCCACAGCATCGAGTTGGCGGGTCAGGTGCTGCAGCTCCGTGCGGTCCCGCAGCATGATGACCCAGCCCAGGTCCTCCGTCCGGTGCAAGGCTTTCCGGGCACTTGCAACAACAACCCGGGCTCCGGCAACCAGTTCGATTGCATCCCTCTCCTGGGCGTCGGGCTCGGTCAGCGCTTTCAGCTGGGCGGGAAGAGGGGCCTCAGCCCAGGGCGTCCCGGTCAGATCGTCCAGATCGAGGAGTCGCTGAGCCGCGGCGTTGAAGACGCTGATCCTGCCGTCGCCGGAGATTCCGATGACGCCCTCGTCCACTCCCTGAAGGACAGCAACCTGATCGTGGACAAGGGTGCTGATTTCCTCGGGTTCCAATCCGAGCGTGAGCCGTTGCAGCCGCCGTCGCAAAAGGAATGAGGCCAACACGCCGGCCAGGAGGGCTCCGGCTGCGGTCACTGCAATGGGCACAATGTCCCGGGCAAGGCTCCGGGAGATGCTTTCGGTGGAATATCCCACGCTCACTTCGCCGACTATGGCGGAGGAGCCAGGGGCAAAAACGGGCACCTTCGCCCCTGCAGAAGGACCCAGGGTGCCTGTGTTCCGGGTGGTCACTTCCTTGCCCGAGAGCGCATCGGAGGGATCCGTGCTGACCTTTTGCCCGAGGCGGTCGGCGTCGGGATGGGCCAGGCGGAGTCCCTGCTCGTCAGTAATGACCACAAAGAGTGCCCCGGTACGGTTGCGGGCACCTTCTGCCGCAGCCATGAGGGGACCCTTCAGCAGCACGGACGCCGGGGGAGTGCCCTCTTCCTTGCTGATCGACTGCACCTCGGCGCGGACGGAAGGATCGGAAGCTACGGTTCGGGCCAGCGTGAGCGCCTGGTTCTCCGCCTCGCGGCCTAAACGGTCATAAGTGAGCCACGCATGCATTGCTCCGCTGAGCAGGACTACAAGCAGCACGACGGCAAGCTGCAGCAGCAGGGTCTGTGTCGAGAACCTCAGGGGAAGGCGGGATGTGCGGCGCTTCATGGTCCTCCTGCCAATCCCTCAATCTACTGACCGTTGCCGGGTCTTTACTGAATGCCTCTGCCGTAACCCGGTGAGCTAAGTAGCCCAGTGAGCTAAATGAGCAAAATGCTCCCAATAAGCAGTATGCCAATCAATTGAGCCAAAGGCACTGCCGTGATCGAGGCCACTATAACGTCTGTATCGCGCATCACACTGTTGTGGCGCTGTTCACAGGAAAAGGAGCCGGCCGTGCTGGTATTACTTGGATTCGCCATGATCGCAGTATTCATGGTGCTGATCATGACGAAGAAGTTGACGCCAGTGCTGGCGCTGATCATTGTTCCCACTGTATTCGGATTATTTGCAGGCGCTGGCCTGGGCATCGGCGACATGGTGATGGACTCAATGAAGTCCATGACCTCCACCGCAGCCCTGCTGATGTTTGCCATTATCTACTTCGGCCTGATGATCGACGTCGGGCTGTTCGACCCGCTGGTCCGGTTGATCCTCCGCAAGCTCGGCAACGACCCCGCGAAGGTTGTCCTCGGCACGGCGATCCTGGCCGCCGCAGTTTCCCTGGATGGCGACGGTTCCACCACCTTCATCCTCACCACCGCTGCCATGCTGCCGATCTACCTCCGCCTGAAGATGAGCCCCGTGGTCCTGACCTGCGTGGCCGGCCTTGCAAACGGCACCATGAACATCCTGCCTTGGGGAGGCCCCACAGCACGCGCCGCCTCCGCCTTGAAGATCGATGTCAACGACGTCTTCGTTCCGATGATCCCGTCCCTGATCGCCGGCCTGGTGGTTGTCTTCGTCTTCGCCTGGCTGCTGGGCATTCAGGAGCGGAACCGCCTCCGAGCCACGGCTCCCGAGATCTGGGGCGATGTTTCGGATCCCGCCGACGCCTTTGACGGGGGAACGTTCGACGGCGGCGCACCGGCTGGTTCCAGCGGTACTTCCGGGGGCCGGGGCGGAAGCAAGAGCGACGCACCCGCTGGCGGAAGCCCCGCCGTCGAGGGTTCAGCGGTTGCTGTCCTGGACCGCCCTGAGCCGGTTGATGACAAGGATTCAGCCATGGCCGACACCGCCCTGGACCCCAACCGCAAGACCCTGCGCCCGAAGCTCCAGTGGTTCAACCTGGGCCTGACCGTGGCCGTCATGGGCATGCTCATCGCTGACCTGGTGCCCCTGCCCTACGTCTTTATGGTGGGCTCGGCAATCGCCTTGCTGGTGAACTTCCCCAAGGTCAAGGACCAGGCCACCCAGCTCATCGCCCACGCCCCGTCCATCGTCGCGGTGGTCAGTATGGTCATGGCCGCAGCCGTCCTCACCGGCGTCCTCACCGGCACCGGCATGGTCGAGGCCATGTCAGCGTGGCTGGTGCAGATCATCCCCGCGGACATGGGGCCCTTCATGGCGGTCATCACCGGCGTACTCAGCATCCCCATGACCTTCTTCATGAGCAACGATGCCTTCTACTTCGGGGTGCTGCCCGTACTGGCCGAAACGGCCGGCCACTATGGCATCAGCGCAGCAGACATGGCCCGGGCTTCCATCACCGGCCAGCCGTTCCACATGCAGAGCCCGCTGGTCCCGGCAATCCTGCTCCTCGTTTCCCTTGCGAACGTGGACCTGGGCGACCACCACAAGAAGGTACTGTGGCGCAGCGCTGCGATTTCCCTCGTAATGCTTGCCGTCGGGATGCTGACGGGAGCCATCGGAATCGGCTAGCCTGAAACTGCCGGCGGCTTGCCGTCTGGCCGGTTGTGCCCGTCTCACGCCCGCTGGGGGTCGTCAGGCGGGCACACTGTTGCCACGTAGACTATGGGGGAAACCAACTACCTTGCAGGGGAGATCCATGGCTGCGATCAACCGTGACGACGTCGCGCATCTTGCGCGCCTGGCGCACATCGAGATGAGTCCCGACGAGCTGGACAGAATGGCAGGCGAACTCGCCGTCATCGTTGACGCCGTAAAGTCGGTGAGTGAAGCCGCCGGCGACGACGTCCCGGCCACGTCCCACCCCATCCCGCTCACCAACATTTTCCGTGAGGACGTCGTGGGGCACACGTTCACCGCAGAAGAGGCATTGTCCGGCGCGCCGGATGCCCATGCGAACCGGTTCAAGGTTCCGGCAATCCTGGACGAGGACTGAGACATGACTGAATACAACACCACTGGTACAAGTTCCTCCGAGCTCATCCGCAACTCCGCCGCCCAGCTGGCTGAGAAGCTCGCTGCCCGTGAGGTCTCCGCCGTCGAGGTCACCCAGGCGCACCTGGACCGGATCGCCGCAGTAGACGGCGGCGACAGGGGAGTCCACGCCTTCCTGCATGTCAACACCGAAGAAGCCCTCACCGTTGCCGCCGAGGTGGACGCCATCCGTGCAGCAGGCGGAGCCGCGGCCGAGGAGCTGCACGCGCTCGCCGGTGTACCCATCGCCGTTAAGGACCTCATCGTCACAGTCGGCCAGCCCACCACGGCAGGCTCCAAAATCCTCGAAGGCTGGCACAGCCCGTACGACGCCACAGTCGTGAAGAAGCTGCGCGCCGCGAAGATGCCCATCCTGGGCAAAACCAACCTCGACGAGTTCGCCATGGGTTCCTCCACGGAACACTCCGCCTTCGGGCCCACCCGCAACCCATGGGACCTGGACCGCATCCCCGGCGGTTCGGGCGGTGGCTCGGCTGCCGCCGTCGCGGCTTTCGAAGCACCCCTGGCCCTCGGCACGGACACCGGTGGATCCATCCGCCAGCCCGGCGCCGTCACCGGAACCGTAGGCGTCAAGCCCACGTACGGCGGCGTTTCCCGCTACGGTGCCATCGCCATGGCATCTTCCCTGGATCAGATCGGCCCCGTGTCACGCACGGTGCTGGACTCGGCTTTACTGCATCAGGTGATTGGCGGGCACGATCCTTTCGACTCCACCTCGCTGCCGGATCCCCTCGCCGACCTGGTAGCCGCTGCACGCATCGGCAACATCGAGGGCATGAAAATCGGCATTATCAAGGAACTTCACGGCGAGGGCTACCAGGCCGGCGTCGAGAACCGTTTCAACGAGTCCCTTGAGCTGCTGAAGCAGGCCGGAGCGGAAATTGTTGAGGTTTCGTGCCCCAACTTCAAGTACGCGCTGGGTGCCTACTACCTGATCATGCCGTCCGAGGCTTCCTCCAACCTGGCCAAGTTCGACGGCGTCCGGTACGGCCTGCGGGTCCTCCCCGAAGACGCGCCCATGACCATTGAACGCGTGATGGGAGCCACCCGCGCGGCCGGCTTCGGAGACGAAGTCAAGCGACGCATCATCCTCGGCACCTACGCCCTGAGCGCCGGCTACTACGACGCCTATTACGGCTCTGCGCAGAAGGTCCGCACGCTGATCCAGCGTGACTTCGAGGCCGCCTTCGCCAAAGCCGATGTCCTGGTTTCGCCCACTGCACCCACCACGGCATTCAAGCTGGGGGAGAAGCTGGACGATCCGCTGGCCATGTACCTGAACGACGTCGCGACTATCCCTGCGAACATGGCAGGCGTACCAGGCTTGTCCCTTCCTGGCGGACTCGCCGACGAGGACGGGCTCCCGGTCGGAATCCAGCTCCTGGCTCCGGCCCGCCAAGACGCCCGTCTGTACCGCGTGGGTGCAGTCCTTGAATCATTGCTCGAGGCGAAGTGGGGCGGCCCCATCCTGGCCAGCGCGCCCTCACTCACTGAGCTTGTCACGAGCCACGGAGGTTCTCGCTGATGTCCGACGCAATCCTGACCTTCGACGAGGCCATGGAGAAGTACGATCCCGTCCTGGGGTTCGAGGTCCACGTGGAGCTCAACACCAAGACCAAGATGTTCTCCTCAGCGCCGAACGTCTTTGGTGACGAGCCCAACACCAACGTCAACGAGGTGGACCTCGGCATGCCCGGCGTCCTGCCCGTGCTGAACAAGACGGCGGTGGAATCCTCCATCAAGATCGGCCTCGCGCTGAACTGCAAGATTGCGGAGTACTGCCGCTTTGCCCGGAAGAACTACTTCTACCCGGATACTCCGAAGAACTTCCAGACCTCGCAGTACGACGAGCCCATCGCCTACGACGGCTACCTGGACATCGAGCTCTCCGACGGAACGGTGTTCCGCGTCGAAATCGAACGGGCCCACATGGAGGAGGACGCCGGCAAGCTGACCCACATGGGCGGATCCGCCGGCCGCATCCAGGGTGCCGACTACTCCCTGGTGGACTACAACCGCGCCGGTGTTCCGCTGGTGGAGATTGTCACCAAGCCCATCCAGGGTGCCGGTTCGCGGGCTCCTGAACTGGCCAAGGCCTATGTGGCAGCGGTCCGGGAAATCGTGAAAAACCTGGGTGTTTCGGATGCCCGGATGGAACGCGGCAACGTCCGCTGCGACGCCAACGTCTCCCTCCGTCCGCATGGCCGCGAACGCTTCGGCATCAGGTCCGAGACCAAGAACGTGAACTCCTTGCGCGCCGTCGAACACGCGGTCCGTTACGAGATCCAGCGGCACGCCGCGGTTCTGGACTCGGGCGAGCCGGTGGTTCAGGAAACCCGCCACTGGCACGAGGACACCCGCACCACCACGTCCGGCCGGGCAAAGTCCGACGCCGATGATTACCGCTACTTCCCGGAGCCTGACCTGGTACCAGTGGTCGCTTCCCGCGAATGGGTTGAGGAGTTGCGGGCGACTCTGCCCGAGCCCCCTGCCGAGCGGCGGAAACGACTGCAGGCCGACTGGGGTTATTCGGATCTGGAGTTCCGCGATGTGGTCAACGCCGGTGTCATGGACGAGATCGAGGAAACCATCGCCGCAGGTGCCACGGCATCTGTGGCCCGCAAGTGGTGGATGGGGGAGATCGTTGGCCGCGCCAAGAACGCCGACGTCGATCCCGGCCAGTTGGGTGTTGCTCCTGCAACCATCGTTGAGCTGAACAAGATGGTTGAAGACGGCAAGATCAACAACAAGATGGCCACGGAAGTGCTGGACGGCGTACTCGCCGGCGAAGGTACTCCGGCGGAGATCGTGGACAAGCGCGGCCTCGCCGTGGTGTCCGACGACGGCCCGCTCCTCGAAGCCATCGACGCTGCCCTGGCTGCCCAACCGGATGTCGCCAACAAGATCCGCGGCGGCAAGGTGCAGGCCATCGGAGCGATAGTTGGCGGAGTCATGAAGGCAACGCGCGGTCAGGCCGACGCTGGCCGGGTTCGCGAGCTGATCCTGGAGAAGCTGGGCGTCGAAGGCTGACTCGAAGCCTTCCCAACCGGGTCGCAGTTAACGTTGTTTTAGAGTCGGCGGTTTCAGGCCGGCAAGACAACAACAACTGCGGCCCGGTTGCGTTTCCGGGCCCGGGGAAGGGCGTCCAAGAGTGCACGCCCGGTCGGATGTGAACTTGCGACAATCTTGTGTATTCACCGCTGCTTCCGGTCGTAAACTCCTTTCAGGGCGCCGTGTCCACCGGCGCGACGGGAGGAAGTGCCATGGCTACCCAGGAGCCCAGGAACATACGTAAAGCTGCCCTTGTGGGCACTATTGCCGTCGCGCTCACCGGAACGGGAGTTGCGGTTGCGTGGGCGGCGGGCGATCCGCCTAACAACGGCCAGTCACAGTCAGCCACTCCACCGGGCCATTCTGAAGACAAAGGACAGAAGAACAGGCCGGACAAAGCCCAGCGTGGCCAGGCCCTGCATGGCGAGACTGTCGTTAAAAACCCCGACGGCTCCTTCCAGACAGAGGTTTCGCAGCGGGGAACGGTGGAGTCAGTCAGCGAGAACTCCGTCACAGTCAAGAGCGAGGACGGGTTCAGCCAGAGCTACGTCATTAACGCCGAAACGCGGATCGCTAAACTCCCTCCACTTGCAGAGGACGGCTCTGCTCCTACTGACGAGTCCGGGAAGCGGCTCAAGCCCACCGATGTCACCGCAGCGGACCTCAAGGCCGGCGACACGGTGCGCGTCCAAGGCATCAGGACCGGCGATTCTGTTACAGCGGAAAAGATCGTTGCCGGCGTGGCCCCGGACGGCCCCGGGAACGGCATGGGCTTCGGCAGGGATAACCGGCCCGGCAAGGATCAGGCCAAGGGCAACGGTAAAGCCCTGGGCAAGGATCAGGCACCGGGCAAGGAAAAAGCGCCAGACGCCGCACCCTGAGCGGAGCGTCCTGGCGCCATTTGCTTGTCCCCGGAGAGCGGGCTAAACCGGAGCGCCGTCCGCGTCGATGAGCCCCTCCATGATTTCTCGGAGCGCATCGCACACCATCATCACCGACGTCCTCTTCAGGTTTTCCGGGCGGGCCAGGATATCGATCCTCCTCCTGGTGCTGATGCCTTCCAACGGGCGCAGCACAATCCCCGGATTCAGCGCCGGCCTGGCTGTGTAGCGGGGCAACAGACCGATCACGCTGCCGGCGGCAACCAGCGCGGCGACTGTGGAGTAGTCGTTGATGCGGTGCACGATGTTCAGTTCACGGCTGGACGATGCGGCGACGGCGGTCAGGACGTCCGCGGGGGAGTAACCGGCGCGGCTGGTCACCCAAGGCTCGCCCGCGACGTCGTCAGTTGTGAGTGAACGCAACCGGGCCAGCGGGTGGTTGGCCGGCAGTGCGACGTCGAGAGGCTCCCGGGCGAGCGGGATCACGGCCACCCGCTCCTCAGGCCAGCGCGGGCTGTGGTCCATGCGGTGCGCCAGCACCAGGTCGTAGCGCGCTGTCAGGGCCGGAAAATCATGCTGGGCAACGTCCTCGTCTGACAGCAGGACCTTCGGCGTATCAGGGGCGTCCAGGAGGCGGGCCAGGGGAGCAAACAGCACCTGGCCGGCGCTGTGGAAACCGCTCACGGTCACGGGCGAAACCGGAGATACGTGGTAGGCACCTATCGCCCGCCGGGCTTCGGCCATCGCGCTGACGACGGCGGCTCCCGCGTCGGCCAGAACCTGCCCGGCGTCGGTGAGGACAAGGTTACGTCCTTCCTTCCGGGTCAGCGGCACGTCCAGGCTTTTCTGCAGTGCAGCCAGCTGTTGGGACACTGCGGAAGGTGTTACCAGGAGCGTTTCGGCCACGGCTTTGACGCTGCCAAGGGCACCCAGTTCGCGCAGCATCTCCAGTTGGTGAATTTCCATAGCGCCCATTCTATGCATAAGCAAAATCTAAATCGTCGATTGAGAAATTTCCGGTTGTGCTAATGCGTTTTTGAGGCTCTAATGAAGGAAGTTCATGGCCCCTGCAACGGGGGCCGGCAAGAGTGGAGGAAGCCAATGAAGGCTCTGTATAAGTCCGGTGCCCATTCCGGGTTTGAACTGGCAGACAGGCCAGAGCCTGAGGCCGGACCTGGCGATGTCAAGATCCGCGTAATGACCACGGGAATCTGCGGCACCGACCTCCACATCCAGTCCTGGGATGCCTGGGCGCAAAGCATCATCGAGGCGCCGTTGATCCCCGGGCATGAGTTCTACGGTGAAGTGGTGGAAACCGGGGACGGCGTCAGGGACGTCAAGGTAGGCGACAGGGTTTCCGGCGAGGGACACGTGGTCTGCGGAATCTGCCGCAACTGCCGTGCCGGGCGGAAGCAGATGTGCATCCATACCGTCAGCGTCGGTGTCCAGCGCGACGGCGCCTTCGCTGAGTACGTGGTGATCCCCGAAACGAATGTCTGGGTCCATCACGATCCCTCGGTGACCCCGGAACTGGGCGCCATCTTCGATCCCTTCGGCAATGCAGTCCACACTGCCCTCAGCTTTCCGCTCGTTGGTGAGGATGTCCTTATCACCGGTGCCGGTCCCATCGGTTTGATGGCCATAGCCGTCGCCCGGCACGCCGGTGCCCGGAAGATCGCCATTACCGATGTCTCGGCGCCGCGGTTGGAGCTGGCCCGGAAGCTGGGCGTTGACCTGGCTATTGACGTCTCCAGTATGAGGATCAAGGACGCGCAGCAGGAGCTTGGTATGCGTGAGGGCTTTGACATCGGGATGGAAATGTCCGGCCACCCCGGCGCCCTGCCCGAAATGATCGACAACATGAACCACGGCGGGCGGATTGCCATGCTTGGGCTTCCCAGCCAGTCCATTGACATCGACTGGGGCAAGGTGGTGACCCATATGTTGACCCTCAAAGGCATCTATGGCCGGGAAATGTTTGAGACCTGGTATGCCATGAGCGCCATGCTGTCCTCCAACCCTGCCTTGCATGCAGGTATTTCCGCCGTTGTCACCGACACTCTTCCGGCTTCGGACTGGGAAAAAGGCTTTGAAATCGCCCGCGCCGGCATCGGCGGCAAAGTTGTCCTCGACTGGACCGAAATCTAAGGAGCACCATGTACTCAGGCATCAAGGACCAGCTGCAGGGCGAGCTGGAGGAGATCCGCACCGCAGGGCTTTTCAAGACTGAACGGCACATTGATTCGCCGCAGGGCAACCACATCCGGGCAGGCCAGATCGGTGAAGCAGGAGCGGATGTCCTCAACTTCTGCGCCAACAACTACCTGGGCCTCGCCGACCATCCGGAGATCATCGCAGCGGCGAAGTCCGCCCTTGATGAGCGGGGATTCGGCATGGCCAGCGTCCGCTTCATCTGCGGCACGCAGGATGTTCACCTGGCCCTGGAGGAACGCGTTTCAAAGTTCCTGGGCACCGAGGCCACCATCCTTTTCTCCAGCTGCTTCGATGCCAACGGCGGGGTTTTCGAATCACTTTTCAGCGCCGAGGACGCCATCATTTCGGACGCCCTCAACCATGCGTCCATCATCGACGGCATCCGGCTCTGCAAGGCCCAGCGGTTCCGCTATGCCAACCGCGACATGGCAGACCTCGAGGCGAAACTGATTGAGGCGACGCAGGGGGAGAAGCCGGCACGAAGGACCATAGTTGTCACGGACGGTGTCTTCTCAATGGATGGCTACCTTGCCCCGCTGGAGGCCATCTGCGATCTTGCCGAGCGGTATGACGCCCTGGTTATGGTGGACGATTCCCACGCCGTGGGCTTTATGGGGGAAACAGGGGCCGGCACGCCGGAGCACGCCGGAGTGTCCTCCCGGGTGGACATCTACACGGGAACGTTCGGTAAAGCCCTGGGAGGCGCGTCCGGCGGCTACGTCTCCGGCCGCAGCGAAATCGTGGCGATGCTCCGTCAAAAGGCGCGCCCCTACCTGTTCTCAAATTCTCTGGCCCCTTCCATCGTTGCAGCGACCCTCAAGGCCCTCGACCTCGTGGAAAAATCCGCTGAACTGCGGAGCAAGCTCTTCGCCAATGCAGAGTTGTTCCGCAACAGAATGACCGAAGAGGGTTTCGAGCTTCTTGAAGGGGAACACGCGATCGTTCCGGTGATGTTCGGTGACGCACTGGCTGCTGCCAAGGTGGCAGACCGGATGCTGCAGCATGGTGTCTTCGTGACGGCTTTCAGCTACCCGGTGGTGCCCAAGGGTGCTGCGCGGATCCGGGTGCAGCTGTCGGCAGCGCACAGCACTGACGACGTCGAAGCTTGCGTGCGGGCGTTCGTGGAAAGCCGGGCGGCTCTCGCAGCGTAGGTTCCGCCCGACGGAATGCCGTCTTCCTGCTCTGGTTTGTGCACTGCGCCTATCGTCCCTGTCTGCAAGGATGGAGCAATGTCAGCAAATTATGATGTGGTGATTGTGGGCGGCGGCATTGCCGGGTTGTCACTGGCCTCGGCCCTTGCAGGAAAATGCACGGTCGCCCTCGTGGAAGCCGAGCAGTCGCTCGCCTATCACACCTCCTCGCGGTCGGCCCGGCAGCTCATTCCGAGCTTCGGCCCGGCCGTAGTGCAGGAGCTTACTGTCCGGACTCTCCAGCTGATCGCGGCGGAGGATGAGGCCAGGCCCGTCAAAGTCCTGACCCCACGCAGCTTCATGCTGATCGGGGATGAGGATACCGTCCGGGCGGAAGCCAGCGGTTCCATGCGCCGGATCAGCCACACGGAGGCCCTGGCGCTTTGCCCTGTCCTTGAACCGGATTCGTTCAGCGCCGCAGGCCTGGATACGCAGTCCTTCGGCTGCAATGCCCCCGTACTTCTGGAGGATCACCGGCAGGTTGCGGAGAGCGCAGGTGTCGACATCATCACAGGGGCAGGGGTTCATTCGGCTCAGCATCTCGGCTCCGGCTGGCAGATCGGCGCCGGGCAGGAGGCGCTGCAGGCCGGCGTTCTGGTCAACGCGGCAGGCGCCTGGGCCGATGAGCTCGCTGTCATCAGTGGGGTGGAAAAACTTGGCCTGCAGCCATACCGCCGGACGGCGGCGATTGTCGCCGTCGACCATTCCCTTCCGGAGAATTGCCCCATGGTGGCGGCAGCCGACGAGTCCTTTTACTTCCGTCGTGAGGGGGCCGACGTCCTGGTTTCCCCTTCGGAGGCGGTACCCAGCGGCCCTGAAGACGCGAAGCCGCACCCTGGAGACGTGGAGGCCCTGATCGCGCGGCTCAACTCGGTGACCACCTTGGGGATCAACGGCGTCAGGAGCGCCTGGACGGGTTTGCGGACCCAAGCGGCTGACGGCCTTCCGGTCGTAGGGTTCGACGCCGAGGCCCCCGGATTCTTCTGGCTCGCCGGACAGGGCGGTTACGGCTTCCAGACGTCCTCGGCCATTGCTGAACTGGCAGCCGGGCAGATCCTCGCCGGGCAGGACAGAACCGGGCAGCCAACAACCGGGCAAGGCAAGCGTCCGGCATCCCGTACAGCTGAAGCCCTGGCCGCCACCCGCTGGTCCATCCGGCGCTGAAGAATTGACCCATGAGTACCCTCGTTACCAATATCGCCGAACTGATGACCCAGGACGTTGAGCACCGCGTCCTCAAGAATGCCGCTGTGGTGCTCGACGGGGAACGCATTTCCTGGATTGGCCCGGCGGCAGAGGCTCCCGCCGCTGACGATGCGGTGGACGCGGGCGGACGCACAGTGCTGCCGGGCTGGGTGGACTCCCACACCCACCTGATCTTCGCCGGGGACAGGACCGCGGAGTTTGAGGCCCGCATGGCAGGAGAAAGCTACAGCGCGGGGGGCATAGCGGTGACCACTGGCGCCACGCGGAACACCAGCGACTTTGACCTGACCAGGCTGGCCCTTGGCCGGGTGGCGGAAGCAGTCTCCCAAGGGACCACCTACCTGGAAACCAAAACGGGCTACGGGCTGGATGTGGTGAATGAGGCCCGCAGTGCCCGCATCGCCGCCACCGCCGTCGATGAAGTGACGTACCTGGGAGCGCACCTGGTGCCGGACGGAATGGACGCCGAGGAGTACACGGATCTTGTTTGCGGGCCCATGCTGACGGCGGTCCGGCCCTACGTCCGCTGGGCTGACGTTTTCTGTGAGCGCGGGGCGTTCACCGAAGAGCAGTCACGGCGGGTGCTGAAGGCCTGCCAAGACGCCGGCCTGGGCCTGCGCGTCCACGGCAACCAGCTTGGCGAGGGGCCCGGGGTCCAGCTGGCCGTGGAGTTCGGCGCCGCGAGTGTGGACCACGTCAACTACCTCTCAGGCGCAGACGTAGATGCGCTCGCCGGCAGCTGGTCAGGCATTGGGAACGGACAACGGGGAACGGTGGCCACTTGCCTTCCCGCCTGCGACCTGTCCACGAGGCAGCCTCTGGCCCCTGGCCGTGAGCTCCTGGACGCCGGAGTCCCGATCGCCCTGGCCTCCAACTGCAACCCCGGGACGTCCTACACCAGTTCCATGGCTTACTGCGTCACCACTGCAGTCTTGCAGATGCGGCTCAGCGTTCACGAAGCTGTCCGGGCAGCGAGCTATGGGGGCGCCTTGGCGCTGGGGCGGGAGTCAGGGAACGACGTCGACGGCGAACGGGCGGTGGGCTCCATCGCCGTCGGCCACCGGGCGGACCTTCACATGCTCAATGCGCCCTCCGCGACTCACCTTGCCTACCGGCCGGGAATCCCGCTGACCCACGCTGTCTGGCGTGCCGGCGCCAGAGTCAAGTAGAGCCAGGCCGAGGCTTGTGGGACTGGGCTAGAAGAGCATCGGGGGAGCGTCGAGTACCGTCTCGTCGACCCGGCGCTCCACCCACTGGCTGAAGGGCTTGTCCAACTCGTATTTGCCCAGCTCGGTCCGGATCAGTGTTCGGACTTCGGCGTTCTCGGGGTTGTTGAGGGACTCAAAGTACTCCACAGACCAGTGGAACCAGCGCATGCAGAACAGCCGCATGGTCAGCCCATGGGTTACCAGCAGGGCGTTCGGGGCGTAGGAGGGCTTGGACCAGTGCCGGTACAGGGTTTCCATGAAGGAGGAGATGCGGTCGTAGACGTCGGAGCCTGACTCGCCCTCCCGGAACCTGTAGAAAAAGTGCCCGTACGCATTGCGGAGCTCCTTCTGGTCCTCGATCTCCCCGGAAATCTGGAAGTTGGCCCAGTCCTGTTCCCTTAGCCGGGGTTCCTCGATGACGCGTTCAACGAGGTTCCCCAGATTGAGCGCCTCGAGGGTCTGATACGCCCGCAGGTAAGGGGAAACATAGACGCACACCTGCTGACCGTCCAGCTGACGGCGAACCTCGTCCCCGGCCCTCTTGGCCTGCTCCAGTCCCGCAAGCGTGAGGGGGATGCGGTAATCGGGTACGCGGTTGTAAATCGAGGTATCGGCGTTGGCGGCCGACTGGCCATGCCGGATCATGATAATTTTCCCGGGCGCGCTCATAAGCCTCAAGCATAGGGGCAGGTGCGTCTTGTACCGGGCGGGTACAGGAAAGAACCAGCAAATGCATGCAAGATAGGAACATGCTGGTGCCATCCCGCCGTCGTCTGCGGATCGAAGTATTGATTGTCCTGGGCCTCTCCCTGGGCCAGTCCGCCGTCTACTCCGTAGTGCAGCTGCTGGACAAGATGAGCCAGGCACCCCTGGCCCAGGGCACGTCCACCCTCAACCGCTCCCAAAGTACGCGCGAATACTTTGACCTGACCTACCAGTTGCTGGATATCGCGTTTGCTCTGGTGCCGGTACTCCTGGTCTTCTATTTCCTCACCGAACAACGCCCGGAAGGCCATCGGGGGCAGTCCGCCTTCGGCAGGCTCGGCTTCGACCTGACCCGGCCGGGGAAAGACCTGCTGCAGGGAGTGGGACTCGCCGCCCTGATCGGCATCCCCTCGCTGGCGCTTTACGCTGTCGGCAGGCAACTCGGCATCACTACGGCCATCATCCCCAGCGCCCTTGACGACTACTGGTGGACTATTCCCGTGCTGATCCTCTCCGCCGTCCGGCACGGAATCGTCGAGGAAGTCATCGTGGTGGGCTATCTCCTCAACCGCCTCGGCAAATTCGGCTGGAGTGTGCCGCTGGCCATCTTCACCAGCGCCGTGCTCCGGGGAAGCTACCACCTGTACCAGGGCTTTGGCCCCTTCATCGGCAACGCTGTGATGGGCGCGGTGTTTGCGTGGCTTTACACCCGGACGCGCAGGGTAATGCCGCTGGTGATTGCCCACGCCCTGCTGGATATCGTTGCCTTCGTTGGCTTCAGCCTCTTCGGCAAGGCAATCGGGCTGGGATAAGGCTTAAAGGAATTCGGCCGCCATCAGCAGGTGACGTCATTGGCACCCGCTGTTGGCGGCCGAAGCGTTGTGGGCGAACTTTGCCCAAGGGTAAAGGGGAGCTCTCCAAAGAAAGAGATCCTCCCCGCAGTGGCGGGATCAGATGGTGACTGCTCCGGTGGGGGTTTCGAACGTGACGGACAGAATCCCCGGCGTTCCGTGCGGAGCCAGCCAGTTCACGGCAACGTCTTCAAGCGGCCTTTCCACGGGCTCGCCCAGCCATTCAGTGACCCGCTCGGCTGATCCGGCAATGGTGAGGCTGGACATCTTGACGTTGCTTGGGTACGCGTTGGACGGGTGAAGTGACGCGTCACCTTCCCACTTGAGCATGTACGGAACCTGGGGATCCGCGATGAGTCCCAGGATGCCGATTTGCTTCCATACGAGTTCGCGTCCGTCCGGGAATTTACGGTTGCCGTTCACGGCAGCGCGGCCAAGCCGCTCCTCGAACGGTCCAAGGTCGTCTACTTCGACGCACCAGCCCATCCAGCCGCCGCCAGCCGCCGAGCGGGCCCGGACGGCCTGCCCGAAGGGAGCTTTATCTGATGCCGGGTGGTCAAGGACCTCCACAACTTCAAGGTATTTGTGCCCGGCCAGCGGGATGATCATGTTTCGGGTTCCAAAGCGGGGATGTACCCCGCCCTTCACAGCTTCGACGCCCAAAGCGGACGAAATTCGTTCGGTGGTGGCCGCGAGGCCATCGTTTTCACAGGCGTAAGAGACGTGATCCATGCGCATAGCTTCATCTTGGCACTTTGTGATGAGCCTCTCAGCTTAGGGTAACCTAACTGCGCTATGATCCGCCCCGCCGTCGCCCTTTGTCCTCATGAGTCATATTGGTGTCACAATCTTCGCTATTACGGCTCGGTTCTTCGTAGACTTTGAAAAGGTCATGAGTGCCAGCAACAGCCCCGGCTTGCTGGCCGGCAACCCTCCTTCCGCGGTGGGGTGCCCCGGGTGAAGACCTGGCCTGTCGGTCAGCTGACGGCAGGCAAGCGCGTAGAAAAGGTCCTCTTATGACGATTGCCGTCAACCGCACCGGCATACCCGGAATCCAACTGCCGGGAGCATCTCTGCCCGCAACGCAACCCGTTGCACCTCCGGAGAGCGTTCCGGACGGAACCGTCCGGAACCTCACCATCGGCGGCCTCGAACTCGAAGCCGGGGGCCACCTTCCCGACGCCACGCTGGCCTACGAAACCTGGGGAACCCTCAACACTGATGGCTCCAATGCCGTCCTCATCCAGCATGCCCTGACCGGAAGCACCCACGTTACGCGCGGTGAGAGCGAGGAGGAGGGCTGGTGGGAGCAACTCGTGGGTCCGGGAGCCCCCGTTGACACAGATAAGTTCTTCGTGGTCTCCATCAACATCCTCGGTGGCTGTTACGGGTCCACGGGACCCTCCAGTCCGGCACCGGATGGCCGTCCCTGGGGCTCACGGTTCCCGTTGGTGACATTGCGGGACACCACAGCAGCGGAAGCGCGCCTTGCTGACGCCCTTGGCATAGGCAGTTGGTATGCAGTGCTGGGCGGCTCCCTGGGCGGTGCCCGGGCCCTTGAGTGGGCCGTGAGCCATCCGACACGGGTGCAGCGCTGCGCAGTGATCTCCATCGGCGCGCGCAGCACTGCAGAGCAGATCGCTTTCGCGCAGGCGCAGACTCTTGCCATCCGGCAGGACATCAACTTCAACGGCGGCGACTACTATGGGGGCCCGGAGCCTGAAGCCGGGCTCGCGTTGGCCCGCCGCATCGCCCACATCACCTACCGTTCAGCTGCTGAACTGGACACCAGATTCAGCCGGGACGCCCAGCATGGCGAAAGCCCGCTGAAGGCCGTGTCGCTGGGGGAGCGTGGCCGGTACCAGGTGGAGAGCTACCTGGACCACCAAGGCAGCAAGCTGGTGAAGCGTTTTGATGCGAACAGCTACATCGCCATCACGGAAGCTCTCATGAGTCACGACGTCAGCCGGGGGCGCGGTTCGCTGCGCAATGCCCTTGCCGGGGCAACCGCCGAGTTCTTTGTGGCCGCAGTGGATACGGACCGGCTGTACTTTCCTGCACAGTCCCACGAACTTGCCCAGGCGCTGCCGGGTGACGTCCCAGTCCACGTCATCGAGGCACCCATTGGCCATGACGGTTTCCTGACGGAGATCGGGCAGCTCAGCGAAGAGTTGCGTAGGAGCTTCTTCCCGTAAGGGTTTGCAGATCGTAGAGTCTTCTGCATTTTTGCAGAGCCTGTCTGCACTTTTCGCCGTTGAGCCTGCACGGATGTGAGGCCATACTCGATGAATCCGGCGGTTCGTGGTGCAGGTCACCAGCGTCCGTCTTCGAATGGTTCCACGTGGCGTCGACGTAGACGCTGAAGGAGTTCGCATCATGAGTACGGAAAACTCCGCCGCAAGGCGCGCAGAAGAAACTGATATCAAAGCTTCAGGGCTCAGGAAAGTTGTCACCGCCTCCATGGCCGGGACCGTGGTGGAGTGGTACGAGTTCTTCCTCTACGCTTCGGCCGCAACCCTCGTCTTCGGCAAGATGTTTTTTCCGAACTCGGGGACGGAGCTGGACGGCATCATCGCAGCCTTCGTCACCTACGCTGTCGGCTTCGTGGCACGTCCCATCGGCGGAATTGTCTTTGGCCACTTCGGCGACAAGTTCGGCCGGAAGCAGCTCCTGCAGCTGAGCATCATCCTGGTGGGCGTATCCACCTTCCTGATGGGCTGCCTTCCCACCTTCGGCGAAATCGGCTACTGGGCGCCGGCGCTGCTCGTCTTCCTTCGTTTCGTCCAGGGCTTCGCTGTGGGAGGGGAATGGGGAGGCGCCGTGCTTCTCGTTGCAGAGCACAGCCCCAGCGCTTCCCGTGGATTCTGGTCCAGCTGGCCCCAGGCAGCAGTGCCGGTCGGCAACCTGCTCGCCACCGGTGTGCTTTTCACCCTCTCGGCAGTGCTGTCGTCCGCCGACTTCCTGGGCTGGGGATGGCGCATAGCGTTCTGGCTGTCCGCGGTGATCGTCGTCGTCGGCTACTACATCCGCACGAAAGTCAGCGACGCCCCCATCTTCCTCGAGGCACGTAAGGAAGTGGCGGTGGAGAAAAAGGGCTATGGCGTGGCAGAAGTATTCCGCCGCTACCCTCGCGGAGTCTTTACGGCCATGGGCCTGCGCTTCGCCGAGAACATCCTGTATTACCTCGTGGTGACTTTCTCCATCACGTACCTGAAGGTTGTTGTCCAGACAGACACCTCAAGGATCCTGCTCCTGCTCCTGGTGGCCCACTTTGTACACTTCTGCGCGGTGCCGCTCGTTGGGAAGCTGTCGGATGCCTTCGGCCGCCGGCCCGTCTACCTGGCCGGAGCGATCCTGGGTGGCACCTGGGGGTTCTTTGCCTTCCCAATGATGGACACGGCCAATGACCTCATCATCCTGTCAGCCATCACCATCGGCCTGCTTTTCCACGCGCTGATGTATGCCGGACAACCGGCCATCATGGCGGAGATGTTCCCCACCCGGATGCGCTACTCCGGAGTGTCCCTTGGCTACCAGGTAACCTCCATCGTCGCGGGCTCGCTGGCCCCGATTATCGCGACGTCACTGCTCAACGCCTTCGGCTCCTCCACGCCGGTAGCCCTGTACCTCATGGGTGCCTGCATGGTCACGGCGGTCGCCGTACTCCTCCTGAAAGAAACCCGGGGAATCTCCCTTCTCGACGTCGACGCCGCCGATGCCAGGGGAACAGCGGATCTTCTGGCGGCCGGCCGAAAGTAGGACTCTGATGCGCGCAGCTGTCCTCCACGCAACGGTTCCGCCCGGAACCGTCCATGCCCAGGCAAACACCCTGATCATCGAGGAGCTGGATCAACCGGATCCCCGCTCCGGTGAGATCGGTGTGGCGATCACATGCTCGAGTCTGTGCCACTCTGACCTTTCAGTGGTGGACGGGTCCCGGGTCAGGCCGCTGCCCATGGCCCTTGGCCACGAAGCTGTGGGACGGGTGGTTTCCCTGGGACCGGACGTCCGGGACATCAACGTGGGGGACCACGTGGTACTCGTGTTCGTCCCCAGCTGCGGTTACTGCCGGGCCTGCCTGGCGGGCCGGCCGGCGCTGTGTCACCGTGCCGCGGAAGTCAATGGCACCGGGGACCTTCTCCACGGCTGCGCCTTGCTGCGGACCGCCTCCGGAGAACGGATCAACCACCACCTCGGAGTTTCCGCCTTCGCTGACTACGCGGTGGTGGCACGGGAGTCGGCGGTGGTCATCCCCGACGACGTTCCGGACAGTGTTGCTGCCATGTTCGGGTGCGCGGTACTCACGGGAATGGGAGCGGTATTCAACACAGCGGAAGTGACCTCCGGCCAGTCAGTCGCCGTCGTCGGACTGGGGGCAGTGGGCCTGTCAGCTGTTATGGCTGCCCGGCTGGCCGGAGCCTCCCACATCATTGCCATAGACCCGAACCGGGGAAAGCATCAGCTTGCCAGGGACTGCGGGGCAACGGCCGCCGGTACTCCTGAGGATGCGGTCCGGCTCGTTGAGGACGCGACGGGTGATGGCGTGGACGTGGCCATTGAGGCTGTGGGCTCGGCAGGAGTGATGGCTGCATGCCTTGACCTGCTGACCAGGGGAGGCGCCCTCGTCTCCGTCGGATTGCCGCATCCCTCGGCTGAACTGGCTGTACCGGCGTTACAGTTCCCCGGGGCGGGGAAACGGCTGCTCGGTTCGTATATGGGGGATTCCGTCCCGGAACGGGACATCCCGCGCTACCTCGGCTTCTGGCGGGAAGGGAAGCTCCCCATCGAGCTGCTCCACACCGATACCAGACCGCTCGAGGAAATCAACGAGGGACTGGACGCCCTTGCTGCGGGCACTGTAATCCGGAGGTTGTTCCGGGCCTAGGCGTGCCGGGGTAGCCTAGCCCTTCATGATCTCGGCACGGCGTGCCATGTACTCCTCCATGGCGATCTCACCGTTGCTGTACTGCTGGTCCAATTCAGCCAGTTTTCGCGCGCGGTATCCCTGCGGGGCCGACGGCGGTGGCGGGGTTTCAGGTGCGGAAGGCTGCTGCGGCTGTTGGCGGGACAGCCATTCCCGATACTCCGGGCTGTCCTCAAAAGGGATCTGGCCGGGTTGTCCCTGATCCTGATAACCAGGCGCCTGGAGGCCGCCGGGACCAGGTTGACCCTGCGGCGGGTAGCCGGGACCCTGGTAGCCGTTGGGATCCTGGTAACCGTTAGGGCCTTGAAACGGCGGGACCTGTGGAGGTCCATACTGACCCTGGTTGCCGGGCTGGTTACCTGGTTGGTCGAAGGCGCCGAAAGCACCGTAGTAGTCCCGCTGGGTGTAACCATCCCTGTACTGGTTGTTCTGGTTATTCAGCGGGCCCGGGTACTGACCGTTGATGCCCTGGTTCTGGTTCCGGCTGCCGGACCTGCGGAACAGGCGGATTGCCACGGGAACCAGGACCCCCAGGATGATAAGCAGGAAAAATGCGTCCACGACGTCACGCCTCTCAGATGTATTCCTTCCAGCTTAACGGCCAGGGAAAGCTACGAGTGCCGTGAGTCCTCGGTGGCAAGGGGTCCTTCACCGGAGCCCAGCGGCATTCCCGGTCCGAACACCGGGCCAGGTGTTGGCCGCTTCGCAGTGATTCCATCACCGGATGAGCGGTTACGCAGGCGCCGGACCACCCAGGGGACAAAGTACTCCCTGGCCCAGACAAGATCGCCGGTCCGTGCTTCCCGCCAGCTGCGTGGCGGCAGCGGTTTTGGCGCCAGTGGTTCCAGTGTGTGCTTGACGTTGAGTGAATCAAGGACCATGGCCGCAATGGTGTGGTGTCCCAAGGGCGAGAAATGCAGCCGGTCAGGGTCCCACATCTGCGGATCATGCAACTGCCGCAGCGACCACATATCGGCGATGATGGCATCATGCCGGGCGGCCACCGTTCGGAGGTTCTCGTTATAGATGGCCACCTTGCTGCGGATCCTTCCCAACACGGACGATCCTGTGTCCGGCCCGTTGAAAAGCACCACTGTGGCGCCGTCCATGCTAAGGATCTGGACCACTGAATCCAGCTTCTCAGCCAAGGCATCCGGATCCCCGCCGGGGCGGATGAGATCGTTTCCGCCGGCTGAGATTGTTACCAGGTCCGGCTTCAGGGCCAGGCACGGTGCGAGCTGCTGATCCACGATCTGTTGGAGGAGCCGTCCCCGGACAGCCAGATTGGCGTAGGCGAAGTCCTCGTGTCCGCGGCTCAGTTCCTCCGCCACGCGATCCGCCCAACCTCGATGCCCGCCCTGGTTGTCGGGTTCAGGGTCACCGATGCCCTCTGTGAAGGAGTCGCCCATGGCCACATAGCGGCTCCAGGGATGCGGCGGGATGGGCTCGGGCTGGCTGGAAGCGGCTTCAATTTGGCTCACCTTCATATCCTGCCCCTAGGTCCAAAGCTACGCCACCGTAGGTTGTTACTAATGAGTAACTGCAAGAATGGATCCATGACTTCAGCCGAAAGTTTCCCTGCCCCTGTTGTTCTCTGGTCCAAGCCCGAAGAGGCCAGGGCCGGCAAGCCCCTCCTGGTCCTGTTGCACGGTTACGGTGCTAACGAGCAGGATCTGCTGAGCCTGGCGGACATGCTGCCCGAAGAATTTGTTGTTGCCTCCGTCAGGGCACCAATAGCCATGGGACCTGGCTTCACGTGGTTCCCCTTGACCGGGTCCGTCGAATATTCAATCGACGCCGTGAAAATCGCATCCTCCTACGTCCTTGACTGGCTCGACGGCGTCAAGGGCAACCACCCGTCAGTGACCCTTCTCGGATTCTCCATGGGGATGGCAATGGCCACCACGATGCTCCGGCAGCGACCCTCAGACTTTGCCGCCGTCGTCGGGCTTTCCGGTTTTGTGGTGGATTCCGGTGACGATCCCGACTTCTTTGACCACGAGCTCGACGGCGGTGTGCCGATGTTCTGGGGCAGGGACCAGCAGGATCCGGTCATCACGCCGGACAAGATCGAGTTCACCATGGGCTGGGTGCGCAAGCACGTAAAACTCACCAAGGTGCTTTACACCGGAATGTGGCACGGTATCAACCAGCAGGAGATCGGTCACGTATCCGAGTTCCTCACCCATGAGGTCCTGAACAAGTAGCCCGGGGGTGCCTTGCGGACTAGATGTCGGAGGGCGCGATGATCTGGACAGTGTGTCCGTTAACGGTGACGGTATCGCCGTCGTGAAGCTGGCGGCCACGCCGGTCGTCGATTTCCCCATTGACCTGGACAAGGCCGTTCTTGATCAGCTCCGTAGCCTGCACACCGTCCTCCACGAGGTTGGCGAGCTTCAGCAGCTGGCCAAGGCGGATCATCTGGTCGCGGATGGGAATCTCTTCAATCTCCGGGTTGCTCATACAAGCAATAATGCCTGACGTAGGGTGGATCCGGTGACTCCCGTTCCCCGCCTTCCCCTTGCCGCAGGACTGCCCCTGGCTGTTGCCGCCGGATTGGCCATTCCCGTCCAGGGCCGCATCAACGGGGCCCTGGGGACCAGGCTCAACGACGGCATCGCCGCAGCTACGGTGAGTTTCACCACAGGCCTGATTCTCATGGTGGTCATTTGCCTTGTCCTGCCCAAAGGGCGGGCGGGGGTCGCACAGATCCTTCCGGCTGTGAAAGAGCGCCGCTTTCCGCCCATCTATGTCATGGCTGGAAGCATCGGTGCCCTGTTTGTTTTTGCCCAGTCATTGACCATCGGGCTGCTCGGCGTGGCGCTGTTTACTGTTGCCACTGTAACGGGGCAGACCCTCAGCGGGCTCCTCGTGGACAGGCTGGGGATCGGGCCCGCAGGAAAACGCTCCGTCACCGGCATCCGGATCCTGGGCTCCCTGCTCACGATTGCCGCGGTGACCTGGGCGGTGTCGCCACGGTTCGGAACCCAAGGTGCTGCGGCTGCCGGCCAGGCGGGTGCAGGTACGGGATTAAGTGAACCAGGCCAACTGCTCCTTCCCCTGCTGCTCCCTGTACTGGCAGGCTTCTTCATCAGTTTCCAGCAGGCCATGAACGGCACCGCCACTGCGCACTACGGCACACCCCTGGCCGCCACCCTGGTCAACTTCATTTCCGGCACCGTGCTGCTGTGGCTGGCATGGCTGGTGAAGCTGGCTGTCCTGGGCGCCGGCAATGGGTTGCCTGCGGAGTGGTGGTACTACCTTGGCGGTCCCATGGGGTGCGTCTTTATCGGGCTCGGAGCCTTGCTGGTCCGGAGCCTCGGAGTGCTGGTGACGGGGCTGGGAATGATCGCGGGCCAACTCCTGGGATCCCTTGGCCTGGACGTGGCCTTCCCCACCCCTGGAACAGTAATAGCCCTCCCTACTGTCCTGGGCACGCTCCTCACCCTCGGAGCTATCGTCCTGGCCACGTTGCCTTGGCCGCGGGGGATGCTCAGAAGGTAGTGCTGCGCAAGGTAACTACTCGGGGAGCCAACACGCCGGGAGGCCGGTAGTCTAGGAAACGCAGCTTTTCTGCACAGCTTTCCCGCACAGCCAGCCAGGCAGCACGCAATGTCGTTTTGAATGCTCAGAACCACATCTGCTGCTACCTGGTCAGGCAATGCGAACCTTGCACCGCCCCGCCCGGCAACCAGCCCGGGATCCTGGGCCAGACCACACGGACCGCACCCAGCGGCCTGTAGAAATTGGAGTTACCACCATGGCAGCAAAATCCGTCCTCGACCAGATCATTTCCCTCGCCAAGCGCAGGGGATTCGTTTTCCAGGCCGGTGAAATCTATGGTGGCTCCCGTTCAGCGTGGGACTACGGGCCCTTGGGTGCGGAGCTGAAGGAAAACATCAAGCGGCAGTGGTGGCAGTCAGTAGTCCGCGGCCGTGAGGACGTCGTCGGCCTGGACTCCTCGGTGATCCTGCCGCGCCAGGTATGGGAAGCGTCCGGCCACGTCGACGTATTCTCTGACCCCCTTGTGGAATGCCTCTCCTGCCACAAGCGCTACCGGGCTGACCACCTCGAAGAAGAGTACGAGGAAAAGAAGGGCCGCCCGGCCGAGAATGGCCTGAAGGACATCGCCTGCGCCAACTGCGGCACACGCGGCCAGTGGACGGAGCCGCAGGAGTTCTCCGGCCTCCTCAAGACCTACCTGGGTCCCGTGGCAAACGAGGAAGGCCTTCACTACCTCCGGCCGGAAACCGCCCAGGGCATCTTCGTGAACTTCAGCAACGTGCTCACTACTTCCCGCAAGAAGCCGCCG
The DNA here is from genome assembly GCF_056499105.1 of Arthrobacter sp. Z5-13. Classification (NCBI taxonomy): domain Bacteria; kingdom Bacillati; phylum Actinomycetota; class Actinomycetes; order Micrococcales; family Micrococcaceae; genus Arthrobacter; species Arthrobacter sp. Z5-13. The sequence goes on along the minus strand of NZ_CP096460.1, from coordinate 3,066,792 downwards.
TTTGGCATTGGCCAGATCGGCAAATCCTTCCGTAACGAGATCACGCCCGGAAACTTCATCTTCCGTACCCGCGAGTTCGAGCAGATGGAAATGGAATTCTTCGTGGAGCCAGGCACTGACGAGCAGTGGCACCAGTACTGGATGAAGGAACGCATGTCCTGGTACACGGAGCTGGGCATCCGGGAGGAAAACCTCCGGTTCTTCGAGCACCCGCTGGAAAAGCTCAGCCACTACTCCAAGGGCACCACGGACATCGAATACCGCTTCGGCTTCCAAGGATCGGAGTGGGGCGAGCTGGAAGGCATCGCAAACCGCACGGACTTCGATCTCTCCACGCATGCCAAGGCCTCCGGACAGGACCTCAGCTACTTCAACCAGGCCACCAACGAGCGCTACACGCCGTACGTGATCGAACCCGCTGCCGGCCTCACCCGCTCCTTTATGGCATTCATGATCGACGCCTACACCGAGGACGAAGCCCCCAATGCCAAGGGCGGGGTCGATGTCCGCACGGTGCTCAGGCTCGATCCCCGCCTCGCTCCGGTCAAGGCTGCTGTACTTCCGCTGAGCCGCAACGAGGATCTGTCCCCGAAGGCCAAGGACCTTGCGGCCCAGCTGCGCCGGAACTGGAACATCGAGTTCGACGACGCCGGCGCCATCGGCCGCCGTTACCGCCGCCAGGACGAGATCGGCACTCCCTTCTGCATCACTGTGGACTTCGATACCCTCGAGGACCAGGCCGTCACCATCCGCGAGCGAGACACCATGAGCCAGGACCGTGTTTCGCTCGACAAGGTGGAGGCCTACCTCGCAGCCCGGCTGGTGGGCGCCTGAGTATGACCATTGAGTACAGGGAATGGCGCGACGGCGACGACCTCGCGTTACTGGAAATCTGGGGAGACCCCGAAACTGTCCAGGCGGGTCAGTTCCGTGGAACGCTCGCACCGTCAGGAAATGCTCCCTGGCGCCGCTGCATTATGGCAGAAGACGTTGTAGACGGCGTTGCCATTCCGGTGGCGGCAAGCGTGGTCCACGAAGCATCTCTCCACCCAGAGAGACTCTGGGCCTACATCGAGGTTGCCCGCGACCACCGCCGGGAGGGCATAGGCTCCACGCTGCTGACCATGCTGCGGCACGAAGCCAAGGCGGCGCCGTCGGGCGTATCCAAGTTACGGTGCAAGGTGGAGCCGGGCACGCCGGGAGCCGCATTTGCCGCTGGGGCAGGGCTTACCCCCATCCAGCGCTCGCAGCTGATAATCGTGGACCCGGCAGCCCTGAAGCTGCCGGTGTTTGGGGACGGTTCAGAGGAAGCAGCGTCGGAGCGGGTTGAGGACCTGGCCACCGGTTCCGTGGAGCTCAGCGACGTGGTTGGCCGTTATTACACTGCCGTCCACCACTGGGACAGTCCGGGAGATCTCAGCGTTTCCACCGTTCAGCGGCTTTTCCTCGATGATCTCAGCGGGGCGCATGGAGCCATTGTGCTGAGGGCTGCCAAAGCCAGTGCCTTCGGGGCCGGCGTGCCTGCCAGCAGGAAAGGCAAGCTGCAGGCCTTCGCCATCAGTTATGCGCAGGGATCTTCCGAACCGGGGCAGCCTGCCGAGCCGTCGGACGTCTTCCTGGGGCATGATCCGCAGCTTGCTCCGGAGGAGGCGCAGGCGGCCGTTCGTGATCTGTTGGCCCTTATCGCCTACCAGTACCCGGTGTTGCTGGAACTGGATGACTCCATGACTGCCCTCCGCGCCGTCGTCGGACCCCTGCTGGAATCGGGCAAGGCCCGGCGGCAGGGCGCCGAGACTTTCATCGTCTCGGACTGAGCGGTTCCGGGGGGCCACTGCACCACACGTAGAGTTGAAGATATGAGGTCGAACTGCTGATGGGATCCGGACACTCGCACGGCCACACTGAGCATTCGGAGCCGACGCCGGAAGCCATCGCTTCCAGGCGGCGGGCCAACTGGCTCCTCGCGGCAGTCCTCGTTCCACTGACTCTGCTCACGCTGGCCGCGATGGTGATGATGTGGCCCTCCGGCAGCAAGGAAGGGCTTACCCTCGCGAGCCCATACACAGCTGCTCCGGGAGTCACGTTCGATACCGGCAAAATCCAGCGCGTTGTGGTGGAGCCCTGCACCCAGTCACCCGCAGGCAGCGGACAGCCACCCACCGGACAAGAAAACACCGGGGATCAGGGCGCCGGGGACCAGGGCGGTGGCGCCCAGCCGTCCCAACAGGGATCCGACTGCACTTTCGCCTACACGGAGCCGGACAGGGGCGGGAATCCCGTCAAGGTGGTGATCAACCCCGACGTCGTGAAGTCCCACGGAGTCAAGGTGGGCGACAACATCCGCTACCTCAACCTTTCGAACGCCCAGGGTGCCTCGTCCTCGCAGGGTACGCCGGCGTATATCTTCGTTGACTTCGTCCGCACCCTGCCCATCATCCTGCTGGCCATCCTTTATGCGGTGGTGGTGGTGGCGGTTGCACGCTGGCGTGGGCTCCGGGCCCTGGTGGGACTCGTTGGCGCCTATGCCGTCCTGGTTGCATTCATGCTTCCGGGCCTGGTTGAGGGCAAGCCGCCGCTCCTGTTGGCACTGGTGGGCTCCACGGTGATCATGATCGGCGTGCTGTATTTTGCCCACGGCTTCTCGGCCAGGACATCGACCGCATTGCTGGGCACCATCTTCGGCCTGGTGATCACCGCGCTGCTGGCGGCGTGGGCCACTGACGCCGCCAACCTTGCCGGAGTGGGCAGCCATGACGCCGCCACGCTGAGCAACGTGTCGGCCAACATCTCCATCTCCGGAATCATTCTTTGCGGGCTCATTATTTCCGGGCTCGGCGTGCTTAACGACGTCACCATCACCCAGTCCTCGGCTGTCTGGGAGCTCTACGAACTGGCCCCGGAGACCAGTGCGCGCAAACTCTTCACCTCGGCCATGCGGATCGGGCGGGACCACATCGCCTCCACTGTCTACACCATCGCCTTCGCCTACGCGGGCGCGGCCCTGCCAACCCTCATCATCGTGATGCTCTACAACAGGCCCCTGGGCGAAGCTCTCACCAGCGCCGAACTGTCAGAGGAAGTGATCAGGACCCTCGTTGGCTCCGTGGGCCTGGTGCTGGCCATCCCGGTCACCACTCTTATCGCCGTTCTCGTTGTTAAAGCCACCGGTATAAAGGCCGCTGGTGTCAGGGACGCAGGGACCCAGCCCGCCTCAGGGGCAGGCTCACATTCCATAGAACCGGACGACGTCGAGGACACCGGCGCACTGGCGGCGGCCGCGGCGGTAGCCCGGGGCGATGCGACGCGAGGTACCAGAGCAACTGCAGCACCTGGCACAGCAGCGCCTGGTACAGCAGCAGCACCTGGCACAGCAGGGGATGCCGGAGCAACAGAAGGAACCCGAAGGGGAAGGCGGGCAGCCGAGCGACCCTGACCGGGCATCAGGCCCTGACCGGGCAGCATCAGACCTTGAGCAGGCGGCATACCGCTCCCCAAAGTTTTCATCCCCAGGCGCATACGCTGCAGTCCGATTTGCCCCGCTTTGAGACAATGGACGGGTGACTGTTGTAGCAACGCCTCCCGCCCCCAAGCTGGAACTTCCTCCGCTGAAACTGGGCCCCATCACGGTGGACACCCCCGTGGTGCTGGCCCCCATGGCCGGAATCACCAACACCGCGTTCCGCCGGCTCTGCCGTGAATACGGCGGCGGGCTGTACGTCGCGGAAATGGTCACCTCCCGCGCCCTGGTGGAGCGCACCCCCGAATCGCTGCGGATCATCTCCCATGACGACGACGAGAAAGTCCGTTCCGTTCAGCTCTACGGCGTGGACCCCATCACCGTGGGACAGGCCGTGCGGATGCTGGTTGAAGAAGACCGTGCCGACCACATTGACCTGAACTTCGGCTGCCCTGTGCCCAAGGTAACGCGGCGCGGCGGGGGAGCAGCCCTGCCCTGGAAAATCGATCTCTTCACCTCAATCGTCCAGACCGCCGTGCGGGAAGCCTCCAAGGGCAATGTTCCGTTGACCATCAAGATGCGCAAAGGCATTGACGAGGACCACCTGACGTACCTCGACGCCGGCCGGATTGCCCGTGATTCCGGTGTTGCCGCCGTCGCTCTTCACGGCCGCACCGCCGCTCAGTTCTATTCAGGGCAGGCCGACTGGTCCGCCATCGCCCGCCTCCGCGAGGCGCTGCCGGACATTCCTGTCCTGGGTAACGGCGATATCTGGTCCGCTGAAGATGCTGTGCGCATGGTCCGCGAGACCGGAGTGGACGGTGTGGTGATCGGCCGGGGCTGCCAGGGCCGGCCGTGGCTTTTCGGAGACCTTATGGCTGCCTTCGAGGGCAGCGACGAGCGGCACAAGCCAGGCCTGCGTCAGGTGGCCGAGGGCGTCTACCGGCACGCGGAACTGATGATCGAGACGTTCGGCGACGAATACAAGGCGCTCCGGGAAATCCGCAAGCACATGGCCTGGTACTTCAAGGGCTACGTCGTGGGCAGCGAACTCCGCACCAAACTTGCCACCGTGCCCACGCTGGAGGTGTTGCGCGGAATATTGGACCAGCTGGACCTCGATTCCCCCTACCCTGGCGTGGACGCGGAAGGCCCGCGTGGCCGGGCAGGCTCACCAAAACAGCCCGCCCTGCCCAAGGACTGGCTGGAGGACCGCTGCATGGACGCCGACCAGTCGCGGGACATCTCCGCGGCGGAACTGGACGTCTCTGGTGGCTGAAACCAGGACCACAGCCCCCGTCCTTCCCGGCTATGAAGCCCACGACTTTGCCCGCTGGGTAGAGGAACCGCCCAAAAACACATACCGCTCCGATTTCGAACGGGACCGGGCACGCGTCCTGCACTCCTCGGCGCTGCGCAGGCTAGGTGCCAAGACCCAGGTTGTGGCTCCGGACACCGACGACTTCGTCCGGACCCGGCTCACCCATTCCCTCGAGGTGGCACAGGTGGGTCGCGAGCTTGGCCGGGCCCTTGGCTGCGATCCGGACGTCGTGGACACCGCATGCCTCAGCCACGATCTGGGCCATCCTCCCTTCGGCCACAACGGCGAATTCGCGCTCAACGAAATGGCGCATTCCATCGGCGGATTTGAAGGAAACGCACAGACCCTGCGGCTCCTCACCCGGCTGGAACCCAAAGTGCTGGATTCGGAGGGAAAACCTGCCGGCCTGAACCTGACGCGCGCAAGCCTTGATGCCGCCGCCAAATATCCCTGGTCTGCCCTGGAGGCGCCGGTTATCCATGGGCAGCGGACCAGCAAGTTCGGCGCCTACGAGGACGATCTTCCCATCTTCAACTGGATCCGGGAGGACGCCCCGGAGCGGCGATCGTGCCTTGAAGCGCAGGTCATGGACCTCGCGGATGACATCTCCTACTCTGTCCACGACGTCGAGGACGCCATCGTGGCCGGTCACTTCCAGCTGCGCTGGATGGACAACCCCGACCACCGCGCGCGCGTGGTGGGTTACGCCAAGCAGTGGTACCTGCCCCACAACGACCCCGAAGCCATCGACGCCGCCCTGGCCCGGCTTGAGGCCACCTCGGTATGGGTCCGGGAGGCTGACGGCAGCCGCAAGGCCATGGCCGCGCTGAAGGACATGACCAGCCAGCTGATCGGGCGCTTCTGCCAAAGCGCCCTGGAGACCACCCGTGCCGTCTACGGTCCCGAGGACCTGACCCGGTACAACGCCGAGTTGATCGTTCCGGATGAGACCGTGATGGAAATCGCTGTCATGAAGGGACTGGCCACCACCTTTGTGATGACCACAGAGCATCGCCAGCCCATCTATGAACGCCAGCGCGAAGTGCTCCATGCCCTCGTCACGGAGCTCAACGCCAGCGGTGACAGGCATCTCGAACCGATGTTCGCTGCTGATTGGCGGGCCGCGGACGACGACGGCGCGCGGCTGCGCGTGGTCATCGACCAGGTGGCTTCCCTGACTGACGGTTCCGCGCTCGCCATGTATGAACGGCTCGTCGGCAGCCTGCCCTCGCTTTGGTGACCCGCCCGCAAAAGGCTGTTCCGGCGTCGAACGCCTTTTCCAGCCAAAGGTTGTCAGGCCCTCGTACTAGGATGACTCTGTGGCCGGCCTGATCAAACGAGAAGACATTGACGAGGTCCGCCAACGCACGGACATCAAGGAAGTCGTGGACGGCTACGTCACCCTCAAGGGCGCGGGCATGGGCACCTTCAAAGGCCTCTGCCCTTTCCACGATGAGCGTTCGCCGTCCTTCACTGTGCGGCCACAGGTGGGCAGGTACCACTGCTTCGGCTGCGGCGAAGATGGCGACGTGATCGCATTCGTGCAGAAGCTGGACCATTCAACGTTCCACGAGGCCGTCGAAAAGCTGGCAGCGCGTATTGGCTTCGAACTCCGTTATGAGGACGGCGGCACCGGGCCGAACCGCGAAGAGGTGGGCAAACGGCAGCGGCTCCTGGACGCGCACAAAATAGCGGATGAATTCTTTCGCGGGCAGCTCCTGACCACCGGCGCGGCCGAGGGGCGTAAATTCCTCCAGACCCGGGGTTTCGACCGCGCGGCTGCCGAGCACTTTGGCGTCGGCTATGCCCCGCAGGGCTGGGATGCCCTGCTGAAGCATCTGCGAGGGCGGGGATTCACGGATCCGGAACTGAAACTGACAGGGATGTTTTCGGAGGGCAACAGGGGAATCTATGACCGCTTCCGGGGACGCCTTATCTGGCCCATCAGGGACATCGCCGGGGACACCATCGGCTTCGGTGCCCGCAAACTGTACGAGGACGATCAGGGCCCCAAGTACCTCAACACGCCTGAAACCACCCTCTATAAGAAATCCCAGGTTCTTTACGGGATCGACCTCGCCAAGCGCAACATCGCCAAAGAACGTCAGTTGGTGGTGGTGGAAGGCTATACCGATGTGATGGCGTGCCACCTCGCGGGCATCGCGACGGCGGTGGCCACCTGCGGAACGGCTTTCGGTACTGAACACATCAAGATTGCGCGCAGGCTGCTTTCCGACGACGGCAGCGGCGGGGAAGTCATCTTCACCTTCGACGGCGATGCTGCGGGGCAGAAGGCGGCGCTGCGCGCCTTCGAGGAGGACCAGCGGTTCGTGGCCCAGACCTTCGTGGCTGTGGAGCCGTCCGGCGCGGACCCTTGCGAGCTGCGCCAGACGAAGGGTGATGCGGCTGTCCATGCGTTGGTTCAGTCCCGGCGACCCCTGTTCGAATTCGCCATCCGAAGCACGCTGAAGCAGTTCGACCTGGACACCGTGGAGGGGCGGGTCCAGGGACTCCGGGCCTCGGCGCCGGTGGTCGCGGCCATCAGGGATGCCTCCACGCGTACGGGCTACTGCCAGGCTCTCACCGGCTGGCTGGGAATGCCGGACCCGAATGAAGTCCTCCGGGTGGTCAACGCAGCGGCCAAGCAGGGCTTGCAGCCGTCGCAGGCGCCGGGCCTGGCTGCAGCCACGCCGGCCGGTGTTGTGCCGTCCTTCAACCGGCCGGATCCGAGGGACCCTGTGGCCTCCATGGAGCGGCAGGCCCTGGAAGTCGCCGTCCAGGAACCCGGAATGCTCGAGGGCGAAACGTGGCAGCGCTTTTCGGACGCCAGGTTTTCCACGCCGGCCTACCTCGCTGTCCACGAAGCAATCCGTGCCACCGGACTGGGGTTCGCAGCTGACCCCGTCCGGTGGGTGGAACAGTTGCGCCAAGAGGTTCCCGAGCCGCTGCGTCCGTTGGTGTCCGAACTCGCCGTCGTGCCCCTGCCTGCCAGCACGGCAGAAGGCGTGCAGAAGTATTGCAAGGACATCCTGGCGCGCCTCTTTGAACTGCAGATCACCAAGGTCAAGGCGCAGAAGATGGGCCAGCTGCAGAGGCTGGACGCTTCGGCTGATCCCGAGGAGTTCCAGCGGCTGAACCGGGAACTCATGCAGTTGGAGATGGAGCGCCGGGCGTTGCGGGCTGAGGCCTGAATCTGTTCCAATTTCGTTTCCACGGCCAGTGTTTGCTAGGCTTATACCCGCTTCATTCCTCCTTAGCTCAATTGGCAGAGCATTCGACTGTTAATCGAAGGGTTGCTGGTTCAAGTCCAGCAGGAGGAGCGCACAGCCTCCGTCCGGACTCTTCGGACGGAGGCTTTTTCGTACCCCTGCGGGGTATTGATGCCATCACGGCTCTCGATTTCCCATAGGGGCAAAAGCTTTGCTAATGTCGTACCTGCTTCCTTCCTCCTTAGCTCAATTGGCAGAGCATTCGACTGTTAATCGAAGGGTTGCTGGTTCAAGTCCAGCAGGAGGAGCGCACAGGTCCCGCAGCAGGTGAAAACCCGCTGCGGGACCTTTTTTGTGAGCAGTATTCAGACAAAATCCATCTCTACGTGCAAAAACCGTTCGGCCTCCGCGACAGCCGCATGGAAGGCTTCGTCTTCGGTAGGGGATTCCCTGGGTTTTCGCGGATGCCACTCGTGAGGCGCTGAGTGCACGCGGGTGAAGCCGGCGTTGGGTGGAGCATAGAAGATCCCGAAGCGTTGGACGGGCCACTCCGGGGACGTTTCAGGGGCTACCAGAAGTGCGGCGTTGAAGGCTGGATTGAACCATTGGGCGATGGGCCGGCGACGGTCCTCAGTGAAAAGGCCTGCCGCGTAGAGGGCCGCCGACTGGGGGCTGGTTTGGCTGCACAGCCGTTCCCACCACAATGGCAGGATCCCGGTGTCGCACCGCTGCCACGTGGCCGGAAGAGAAGGACGATCCCGCCAGTTGGGCATAGCACAACTTTATCGCGCATCATGGCGCAGGGACTACAGCTGGAGGGGACTACTCGCGGTTCCAGGGGCCGGGATTCACCCGGTAGAGCAAGGCCGCTCCCACCAATGCGCCCAGGATGATTCCGAGGGCGATGTTCCCCATCATCCGCCCCGCAAAGAAGCCGGCGACGCCGCCCAGCAGCGCTCCGAGGAAGAGCCCGCGCCCGTTGCGGTGGAGTTTTTGAGCCATGCTTTCAGCCTACCCGTGGATGGAAGGGACGGTCCGGGGCCGCACCACCAGCCAGAGGGCGGCAGCGGCCATCAGGATGCAGCCGGCCTGGACCGCTCCCATGGGCGTCGGTGAGTCCACGCCGAGGGCACCCACCAGGGGAGAGATGATGCCGGCCAGCAAGAAGGTGGCAGCGCCGAGCAAAGAGGCAGCCGTTCCTGCCTGCGCTCCATGATTGGCCAGGGCAAGGACTTGAACGGACGGAAACGTGAAGCCGGTGCCCAGGATGTAGAACCACAGCGGCACCAGGATGCCCCACAGGCCGAATTCCAGCTGGTCAAAGAGAACAATCAGCAGGGCCATGAAGAACATCCAGGCGGTGGAGCAGGCCAGGATCCACTGCGGCGGGACGATTCTGATGAGGCGTGAGCTTGTCTGCACTCCTGCCACGATTGCCAGTGAGTTGATGCCAAAAAGCAGGCCATAGTCCTGCGGACTGAAGCCGTAGACGTCCTGGAAGAGGAAGGGTGAACCGGAAAGGTAGGCAAAGAGTCCGGCGAAGTTCAGGCCTCCCACCAGCAGCAGTCCCACGAAGATCCTGTCGGAGAACAACAGCTTGTAACGCTGGCCTGCTGTCAATCCTGATCGTCCGCGGGCCTCGGGCGGCAATGTCTCCCGCACAAGGAAGATGGCCGCCACAACCACCGCCGTGCCGTAGCCCGCCAGGAACACAAAGATTCCGGGCCACGGCATCACCAGCAGCAGCTGTGAACCGATGACCGGGGCCAGGATCGGTGCCAGACCGTTGACCAGGGCCATTCGGGAGAACATCCGCACCATGGCATATCCGCTAAAGAGATCCCGGACCATGGCCATTGCCACCACTCCGCCTCCTGCCGCCCCCACTCCCATAAGGACGCGGAATATCCCAAGGCTGGTGATATCCGTTGAGAGCGCCGCGCCCAGCGATGCCGCAATGTGCAGTGCTGTAGCAATGATGAGCGGAATCCTGCGGCCGAACTTGTCACTGATGGGACCAACCACCAGTTGTCCCAAGGCAAAGCCCACAGTCGTGCCGGTGAGCGTCAACTGAACGGCCGCCTCCGGAACTCCCAGGCTTGCCTCCAACGCGGGAAAGGCCGGGAGGTACAGGTCCACTGTGAAGGGACCAAGGGCCGTGAGGGCACCGAGCAGAAGAATGTAGAGGATCTTCCGGCGGCGGCTCAGGAAATCGCCCGGAGTGGTGGGAATAGTCACGGAAGTCAATCCTAGGGCCAGCAGAAAACTTCTACAGCGTTGGAGGACTCGCGGCGAGCTGCCGTCCCGAGCCCGTTAACAGGCTGAATGATAGTTTTGACAACGGGGGATGCGGATAGTGGCGTCGGCCCGGGCACCCAGCGACAGCGGAACGAAGATGGAACCAGTTAGGCGGTACCGATGAGCGGACGTCACAGCGGCCGGACAAGCAGTGGACTGCGCCTCACCGCGCTGCCCAAAACCGTCAGGCTTGTTATCAGGCTCTTGCCACGGCAGATCAATGACGAGATCGCCCTTGCCAAAGTGGAGATCAAGCGTAAAGGCATTCAACTCGGGACTGCAGCCGCCTTCTTTGCGGTGGCATTGCTGTTCGGAGCGTTCCTGCTGACAGGACTTATTGTTGCCGCCATCATGGGCCTGGCCACCATCATGCCGGCCTGGCTGGCGGCCCTGATCGTCTGCGCTGTCTTCCTGCTCATCATGCTCATCGGAGCCCTGGTGGGGCTGCGCAAATTCAAGAAGGCCATGCCCTTGGTGCCGGAAGACACAATCCGGGGATTCAAGCACGATCTCGGTGTCGTCAAGGAGGGCTCGGACTACGATCCCAGCATCCTTGATCCTTCCTCGGAACAGGCCAGGGCTGCCAAAGCTGAAAAGGAAGCGAAGGCCGCGAAGGCAAAGGCGGAGAAGGAAGCAAAGGCCGCTGCGGAACCCGATCTGGCTCCCACTCCCACCGAAGCCGAACTTCGCCGTCGCCTGACGCAGCGCCGTCAGCACCTCACCGGGGTCCGGGACGATCTCGGCGAAGAACTCGACGTCAAGGTGCAGGGGCAGGCGCTTCTGGCCGGTGCCCAGGCCATCCTGAGGGACGGCCAGGAAGCTGTCGGGGGCAGGATAGCTGCCTTCTCGGAAGCGGCTTCCACTTCCCTTCCCAAGGGCAGCTCAGGCCAGCCGGAGCTCCGATGGAAGCCGCTCGCCGCCTTCGCCGCGTCTGCCGCCGTTTTTCTGGTTCTGCTGCGGAAACTGTTCAAGAGTTAGGGCCTGAGCTGAGCTCAGCCATGGCCGTTGCCGGCATCGAAAGGGTGAACGGATGAAGTTTATCGGCGCTGGTGCCCGGCCGGGCCAGCCGCAGGTCGATCACGACCTGATCTTCACCGTCCCCAATATTCTTACCGTCCTGCGCTTTATGGGCGTCCCTCTCTTTGTCTGGCTCGTGCTTGACCGAAAGGAATACGGCTTCGCGGTGCTTGTCCTGGCCATCATGGGCAGCACCGACTGGATCGACGGCTATATCGCCCGGCGCTTCAACCAGACCTCCAGGCTGGGGCGCATTCTGGATCCAATGGCCGACCGCCTCGCCCTGATCTCAGTTGCCGTCACCCTGGTCATAGCCGGAGTGGTGGAGTGGTGGTACCTCACCGCATTGCTGGTCCCGGACGCCATCCTGCTGACCGCTTCACTGTTCTATTTCCGGAACCACCCCGATCTTCCCGTCAGCCGGATCGGCAAGATCCGAACCGCGCTGTTGTTGGTGGGCACCCCTTTGCTGGTACTGTCCAAACTGCCCATCCCCCTGACGGAGCTGTACTTCGTCATCGCCTGGGTATTTTTGGGATTTGGACTTCTAGGGCATTGGGTGGCCGCCTTCAACTACTTCCGGGCCATCGTCAGGAAAGGCAAAATGCAAAGCGTCGACGGCGGACGCCGCTGATGGTATGGCTGGCGGTATTCCTTGCGGTACTGGGAGCCTTTTGCCTGGCTTTCGGGGCGCAGCGGCAGGGGAGTGCGGTAAAGGCCGATACCGGCGGGCTCGCCTTGAGTTCCAATGGGTTCCTGCGGCTGCTCCGTAATCCCCGCTGGGTGTTCGGGCTGGTCCTGCTCGTTGCAGGAATGGCAATGAACTCCATTGCCCTGGTCACCGCCCCGCTCACTGTGGTCCAGCCCATCGGGGCAATCGCCCTCGTGATCACCACTGTGGTCAACGCCCGTGATCAGGGCATCAGCATCAACCGGGCCACAGTGGTGGCTATTTCGGCGTGTGTGACGGGGTCCGCACTGTTTGTCCTGCTGGCCGTCACCGTGACCCAGGAAAACCATCACGTGAGCTTCGCCGACGAACTCACCATTGTGCTCCTTCTCGCACTCGCCGTGGGCCTCTTCGGCTCGCTGGCAGTCATGTTCAGGCACCGGATGAGCGCTTTCGTTTACATCATTGGAGCCGGCGTCCTGTTCGGTTTCGTGGCTGTGCTGACGCGCATCATCGGCAAGCACATTCTCGATCCGAACGGGCTGGGACTGCTCAACGTGCCGTGGTACTCGGTGGTTGCGATCGCCGCCGCCGGAGGGCTCGGTTCCTGGTTTGTCCAGAGCGCCTATTCCGGCGGGCCGCCTGACCTGGTGATTGCCGGGCTCACCGTGGTGGACCCGATTGTGGGGATCGCGATCGGCATTGCCATTCTTGGCGAACTCAGCCCGGACGTCCCCGCCGTGATGGCCATTGCGATGGGTACGGCGGCATCCCTTGCTATCGTGGGAGTGATAGCCCTTTCCAGGCACCATCCCGAGGTCACGAAGCGCAAGAAGGACGCGCGGAAGGCCGCGGGGCGGGTCCAGTAGGGCAACTCAGCCTGCCAGACTCAGCCGGCAACCGGTGCCCCAGGCGCCGGGCACCCTGCACGGAACAGCGGCTGCCGCTGTCCTCAAAGTGAACACCAGGAGCTTTCCACGTGACCATGCCCGATAGCCAAAAAGAGCCCGACAACCAGGAACCGCTCACCATCCTGATCGCAGCGGATACTTACCCGCCCCACATCAACGGGGCCGCACAGTTCGGCTACCGCCTGGCCAAAGGCATGACGGGACGCGGACACAACGTGCATGTGCTGGCCTGCCGGCAGGACACGGGCTCAAGCTTCACCGAGTTCCGGGACGAAGCCACGGTTCACCGGCTCCGCTCCCACAAGGTGCCCACGCACGAGTACTTCCGGATCTGCTTCCCGTGGGAGATCAAGAAGGAAATCAGCCTCCTGTTCGACAAAGTGCAGCCGGACGTTGTCCATATCCAGAGCCACTACATGATCGGCGAGCACGTCCTCTATGAAGCCGTGAAGAGGGGCATCAGGGTGGTGGCCACCAATCACTTCATGCCGGAGAACCTCAACCCGTTCATGCCCTTCCCGCAGTGGTTCAAGGAAATCATCGGGCGCATTTCCTGGAAGGACATGGGCAAGGTCATGGGCAAGGCGGACGTGGTTACCACTCCCACCCCGCTCGCAGCCAAGGCCATGCACCAGCACGCCTTCCTACGGAAGGTACTTCCGCTCTCCAACGGCATAGATTCGGCAGCGTACGAACTCCAGCCGGGGGAAGTCCTGGACCCAAATACAGCGCCCACCGTGGTGTTCGCCGGAAGGCTTGCGGAAGAAAAGCATGTAGATGTGCTGATTGATGCCGTGGCAAAGACGCCGGCAGAGCTGAACGTGCATCTCCAGATTGTGGGCGGCGGCGAGGTCAGGCCGGCGCTTGAGGCGCAGGTCGAGCGCCTTGGCCTGAAGGACAGGGTGACTTTCCTGGGCCTGGCAAGTGATGCAGAGCTCCGGGAAGCGTACATCAAGGCTGACCTGTTCTGCATGCCGGGTACGGCCGAATTGCAGTCCCTTGTCACTCTTGAGGCGATGTCGGCTTCCACCCCCGTGGTTCTGGCAGATGCAATGGCCTTGCCGCACCTGGTGGTTGACGGCGAGAACGGCTACCTCTTCAGGCCCAATGACAGCGATGACCTCGCGGCCAAAATTTCCCTGGTGCTCAGCCTCCCGGCAGAGGACCGGGCCATGATGGGCAAGGCGAGCCGCTCCATGGTGGAACCGCACAGCATCACTGGTGTCCTGCAGAAATTCGAGGATCTGTACCGGGGCGCCAGCTACGACGACATCCAGGTCTGACGACACCCTGCTCCATGGTGGCGTGGGCACCACAAGTGCTCGACTACTATTGTTAGAGTGTTTTTGCCCCGCGGCGCGGTCCGGTTTTGGACAGTGCTGTGGGGCGCACGGGGCTATAGCTCAGCTGGTTAGAGCGCGGGACTCATAATCCTAAGGTCCTCGGTTCAAGTCCGAGTAGCCCTACTGTTTGAACAAGACCCTGGCAAGACAGTGCACAGGGTCTGAACAAGACACGGGAGCCGTGGCTGATGGTGAAACCTCAGCCGCGGCTCCTTTGCTTTTGGCTTCACATGCGGTATGTTACTGATCGGTATGTTACTTGCGGGTAACTTAACGATATTGCAGTCCTGGCCCGCCGGCTCTGCTGACCACATGTGAAGGAACACCATGTCCAAAGCTGCTATTGACATCGACAACCTCCCCTACGCTGACGGTGACTTTTTTGGGTTCGAGCAGATGCTCACCACCAAAGAGCAGGACCGCCTTGCCGAAATCCGCGGGTTCCTGGCCAGGGAAGTAAAGCCGATCGCAGTGGACTGCTGGAACCGGGGGGAGTTCCCCATGGATCTGATCCCCAAACTGGCGGAGATTGACCTTGTCAGTCCCGTGAGGCGCCAAGGCCACTCGAACCTCTTCGCCGGGATCATCCATGCTGAAGTCACCCGTGCCGATACCTCCATCTCCACTTTCATGGGAGTCCATGACGGATTATTCACTGGCTCCATTGAGGCGCTGGCGTCCCAGGAACAGCAGGAAGCCTGGCTGCCCGACATCTACTCAATGAAGAAGATCGGCGCGTTCGGCCTGACCGAACCCCTCGGCGGTTCCGATGTCGCGGGTGGCACCCGCACCACGGCACGCTACGACGGCGGCCAATGGATCCTCAACGGAGCCAAGCGCTGGATCGGTAACGCCACCTTCTCCGACTGGGTGGTCATTTACGCCCGGGACGAGGCCGACAACCAGGTCAAAGGCTTCCTGGTCGACACCAAGTCCGAGGGCTACACCGCCACCAAGATCGAGAACAAGATCTCCCTTCGAACCGTCCAGAACGCTGACATCGTGCTGGACAACGTGGTGGTTCCCGACTTCTTCAAACTCGCGAACGCCAATAGCTTCCGCGACACGAACAAGGTCCTCAAGGTGACCCGCCTTGGCGTGGCCTGGCAGGCGGTCGGTCAGCAGCTTGCTGCTTTTGACGTCGCCCGCCGCTATGCAGTTGAGCGGACCCAGTTCGGGCGGCCGCTCGCCTCCTTCCAACTGGTCCAGAACCAGCTGGTTCAGATCCTGGGAAACGCGGTGAGCTCGATGGGCATGATGGTGCGGCTCTCCCAGTTGGAGGATGCCGGCCTGGCCAAGGACGAACAATCGGCGCTTGCCAAGGCCTTTACCACTGCGCGCATGCGGGAAAGTGTTGCCCTGGGCCGCAGCATCCTGGGCGGCAACGGGATCGTCACCGACTACGAAATGGCAAAAGTCTTCGCTGATGCCGAAGCCATTTACTCGTACGAAGGAACTCACGAAATCAATACCCTGGTAACCGGGCGCGCGATCACGGGAATCTCGGCAATCGTCTAAAGCGTGCAATCGGCTAAGCCTGGGATTGTTTAGCGCCCCCTGGTTGCCAGCGGGAGCAGGACGGAGGGACGCAGGTCCCTGACGAATGACAACGGGTTGAGGTACTCCTCGCCGCGGCGGACTCCCCAGTGGAGGCAGGGCGTGCTGCCGCAATGCCCCGGAAGCACAGTGCCAATGACATCCCCCTTGGACACCGCTGTTCCGACAGCCAAGGTGCTCTCCACAGGTTCGAAGCTGCTCTTGATGCCACCATGGTCGACGGTGATCACCGGCCTGTCCACCACAACGCCTGCGAACGTGACAGTGCCTGCCTCCGGGGAGCTGACCTGAGCGGCGGGTGCGGACTGAAGATCCACGCCTCGATGCCCGCTCAACCACGGCTTGGCGGGCGGGTCGAAGGCGCGCAGCACTGCCGGCTCCGGAGACAGGGGCCAGCTCCAGCTGCCCCGCGGTTCCGCGATGGCCGCTGGAGCGGTGCCTTCGGCTGTCAAGGGTGCGATGAACATCACGAGCGCGGCGAGAATTGATGCTTTCATCCCCCCAGCCTGCGCGTCTCCGGATGCGGTAGTAAGGCGCCGATCCTGCTATGTGGAGAACGTCCTGATGGCCCCGGGCCTGGTCTCTGGCAAGGAAGGCGCTGTAGTACACTTGACGGAGCAGTTTGCTGTGCCCTCAACGGTGCCTGCCTTCAGTCCACGTTACGTACGCGTCCGTGTTTTGCAGGTGGCCATTCGTCGGCACGTCTCATTCAGAGGTGTGGGGGAGCAGCAGCTGACTACGCGCATCCAGCCCTCCGTCTTCGGAAGTCCAGGTCAGTCCTGACTTCCGGTTGTGGAGGATTGCGCCTCTTGCGGTCAGTGCCGGCAACGGTCCTGGTGAGAGGAACAAGGGATGCCAGGAGCAAAAGCCCGCCTGGGCAAGAGCTAAATCAACCGTCAACTATTGGCAGGGTAAGAGAGCCATGGGCTCTCTCATGAATGACCTGCCGGAAGGAGCGTCGGCATGCCCGTCGTAACTATGCGCCAGCTGCTTGACAGCGGCGTCCACTTTGGACACCAGACCCGTCGTTGGAACCCGAAGATGAAGCGCTTCATCTTCACGGAGCGCAACGGCATCTACATCATCGACCTTCAGCAGTCGCTGTCCTACATCGACCGCGCCTACGAGTTCGTGAAGGCCACCGTTGCACACGGCGGCACCGTTCTCTTCGTCGGTACCAAGAAGCAGGCCCAGGAAGCAATTGCCGAGCAGGCAATGCGCGTCGGCCAGCCCTACGTCAACCAGCGTTGGCTCGGCGGTATGCTGACCAACTTCCAGACGGTTGCCAAGCGTATCCAGCGTATGAAGGAACTCGAAGAGATCGACTTCGACGACGTCGCCGGTTCCACGTACACCAAGAAGGAGCTGCTGCTCCTCAAGCGCGAACTCACCAAGCTTGAAACCAACCTTGGCGGTATCCGCAACCTGACCAAGGCACCCTCGGTGCTCTGGATCGTGGACACCAAGAAGGAACACCTTGCTGTTGACGAAGCCAAGAAGCTGAACATCCCGGTTGTTGCCATCCTTGACACCAACTGCGATCCCGATGAGGTCGACTTCCCGATTCCGGGTAACGACGACGCCATCCGCTCCGTGAACCTGCTCACCCGCGTAGTCGCCGACGCCGTTGCTGAGGGCCTCATCGCCCGCAACCAGCGTGCAACCGGCACCACCGAGACCCCGGAAGAGCCGCTGGCTGAGTGGGAGCGCGAGCTTCTCGAGGGCAGCAAGGCTGAAGAAGCTCCTGCCGCTGAGGCCGCCCCCGCCGAAGCTGCTCCGGCTGCTGCCGAGGAAGCCCCGGCTGCCGACGAAGCACCTGAAGCTGACGCTGCCAAGTAAGCAGGCAATCAAAGCTTGACCATCCCTGGGTTGCCCGCAGCTCCGGGACTACCGACCGGATGGCTGCTCACTCGCTGAGCAGCCATCTTGGGGGTGACCACATACACACAATTTTCTAGACAGAGGGGTTCACATGGCCAACTACACTGCCGCTGATATCAAAGCTCTGCGCGAGCGCACCGGCGCCGGCATGATGGATGTCAAGAAGGCTCTTGACGAAGCCAACGGTGACGCCGAGAAGGCCATCGAGATCATCCGCATCAAGGGCCTTAAGGGCGCTACCAAGCGTGAAGGCCGCTCCACTGCTGAAGGCCTGGTTGCTGCCAAGGTCGAGGGCAACGTTGGCGTGATGGTCGAGGTCAACTGCGAGACCGACTTCGTGGCCAAGGCTGACAAATTCATCCAGCTTGCCGACAAGGTTCTGGCTGTTGCTGTTGAGTCCGGCGCTGCCGATCTCGATACCCTCCTGGCCACCGACGTTGACGGCAAGCCGCTCTCCGAGGTCGTCGTCGAAGAAGGCGCTGTCCTCGGCGAGAAGGTTGTTGTCCGCCGCATCACCCGTGTTGAGGGTGGAACGGTTGACGCGTACCTGCACAAGACCTCCAAGGACCTTCCGGCCCAGGTCGGCGTGCTCTTTGCTGTTGAAGGCGAAGGCGAAGCTGCCGCTACGGCAGCCCACGACGTCGCCGTCCACATCGCTGCAATGGCACCGAACTACCTGACCCGCGCCGATGTTCCGGCCGAGCTGGTTGAGTCCGAGCGCCGCATCGCCGAAGAGACTGCCAAGGCTGAAGGCAAGCCCGAGGCTGCCATGACCAAGATTGTGGAAGGCCGCGTGACGGGCTTCTACAAGGGCGAGGTCCTGGTTGACCAGGCATTTGCCAAGGACGCCAAGAAGTCCGTGGCCCAGGTTCTCGAAGGGGCCGGCGTCAAGCCGGTCGCCTTCACGCGTTTCCGCGTAGGTTCCTAGTCACACATGCCAAGGGGTGGTCACTACGGTGACCGCCCCTTTTGCATGCACAGATGGCGGCTGCCATTGCCAGGCCAAGGCCCCGGCAATGACACATTTGCCGCCTCGCACGATAACCTAGCTCAGAGTTCACCAACGGGAAGGCACCATGGAAACCGTAAACACTTCGACCCACTCGGAGAAGAACCGACGGCGCGTCCTCCTCAAGCTCTCAGGTGAGGTGTTCGGCGGCGGTAAGCTCGGCGTCGACCCTGACACAGTACGCGGCGTAGCAAAGCAGATCGCGGCAGCGGTACCTGACGTCGAGGTGGCGATCGTCGTCGGCGGCGGCAATTTCTTCCGCGGCGCAGAACTTTCCCAGAGCGGGATGGACCGCTCCCGCGCGGACTACATGGGGATGCTGGGGACCGTGATGAACTGTCTCGCCCTTCAGGATTTCCTGGAGCAGGCCGGGGTGGAAACACGCGTCCAGAGCGCCATCACCATGGGTCAGGTCGCAGAGGCCTACATCCCCCGCCGCGCTATCCGGCACATGGAAAAGAACCGGGTCGTCATCTTTGGCGCCGGGGCGGGATTGCCGTACTTTTCCACTGACACTGTTGCTGCCCAGCGGGCCCTCGAGGTCCATGCCGACGTCGTGCTGATGGCCAAGAGCGGGGTTGACGGGGTCTACACCGCTGACCCCAAAAAGGATCCCAAAGCCCAAAAGCTGGACCGGCTCAGCTATGACGAGGCCCTCCGCCGGGATATACGCGTGATGGACCAGACGGCCATGACCATGTGCAAGGACAATGACCTGACAATGGTGGTCTTCGGCATGGAGGGCGAGGGCAACGTGACCCGTGCCATCCGTGGCGAGGAACTGGGCACCCTGGTCACGCCCTAGCAACGGCTAGGATGTTTTTAGGCCGGGTCCCGCAGGCGGGACGAACAGGCAGACGGAACCACAACCGTGCAACTCGCAGGCAAGCCGGAGTGCACTAATTTTCTGAGGAGAGATCGTGATCGAAGAAACCTTGCTCGAAGCCGGGGACAAGATGGACAAGGCAGTCGAAGTAGCCAAGGAAGATTTCGCCTCGATCCGAACGGGCCGCGCCACTCCGGGCCTCTACAACAAAGTCATTGTTGAGTACTACGGCACCCCCACTCCGCTGCAGCAGCTCGCTTCCTTCGCAGTTCCGGATGCGCGGACTATTCTGGTCACGCCCTATGACAAGTCGGCGCTGCGGGACATCGAGCGCGCTCTGAGTGATTCCGAAGTCGGCGCCAACCCTTCCAACGACGGCAACGTCATCCGCATCACCATCCCCGAACTGACGCAGGAACGCCGCAAGGAATACGTCAAGATCGTCAAGGGCAAGGGTGAGGACGCCAAGGTGTCCATCCGCAACATCCGCCGCAAGGCCAAGGAGACCCTGGACAAACTGGTCAAGGACGGAGAAGCCGGCGAAGACGAAGGAAGCCGCGGCGAAAAGGAACTTGACGCCCTGACCAAGGCACACGTGGACAGCATCGACGAGCTGCTCAAGCGCAAGGAAGCCGAGCTGCTCGAGGTCTGATGAGCCAGGCACAACAAGGCCCGGGGGCTCAGGCCCGGGTGCGTCGGGTGCAGCGGCCCAACCCCACCCCCAAGGCGGGACGCAACCTTCCGGCCGCCATCGCCGTCGGGCTTGCCATGCTTTTTGCGGTACTCGGCGGGCTGCTGTTCCTGCCGCTCGGCTTTGTGGTGGTCACCACCACATTTGCCGCGATGGGAGCCTGGGAGGTTTTCCGGGCGCTCGAAGTGTCGGGAACCAGGATCCCCATCGTCCCGGTGATGACCGGTACCATCGCGATGCCCATCGCGGCCTATTTCGGCGGCCTGGAAAGCCTGCTGTTCGCAATGCTGCTCAGCAGCGTAGCTGTGCTGCTCTGGCGGTCCATTGAGAGTGCCGAAGGATCCGCGCGGAGCATCTTCGGCGGTGTCTTCACCCTCGCCTGGGTACCCTTCCTGATCAGTTTCGCAGTACTTCCGCTCCATGCGACGGGTGGGGCCACCCCGGTGGGTCTGTACGACGACGGCGTGGTGCCGGAAGGTGCCTGGCAGATCGTTACGCTGCTGCTGCTGGTGGTCTCCAACGACACCTTCGGCTACCTTGTTGGGGCCTCCTTGGGGAAGCACCCGATGGCCCCGAAAATCAGCCCGAAAAAGTCGTGGGAAGGCTTCGCCGGCTCCGTGGCAGGTGCCATGGTTATCGGGGTCCTGGCCAGCATCTTCCTGCTGGACAAACCCTGGTGGGTGGGTGTTGCCCTCGCGGTGGGCATGGTGGCGGCGGCTACGGCAGGGGACCTTGCCGAGTCGATGGTCAAACGCGAGCTCGGGATCAAAGACATGAGCAGCGTCCTGCCCGGCCACGGCGGAATTATGGACAGGCTGGACTCAATCGTGTTCGCTTCTCCTGCCGCGTTCATCCTGTTTGCAGCCTTCGCGCGAACATGACGGGTCTTCGCACCGCTTTTGTCCGGCACCCTAGAATGGTGCGGAGCAACCCAGGCTGAACCGTATTGAAGGACAGAACGTGAGAGTGGACATGCAACGGCAGATACCCGCAACCTTCGACCGTGTAGAGCGGAACGAATACGGTTATAACGCCAAGCAGGTGGACGAGTTCCTGCAGCGTGCCAGGGTTTCCTTCGAAAACCCGCAAGCCGCGTCCTCCGTCATCAAAAGCTCTGACGTCCGTGCGGTCTCCTTTGACCCGGTCAAAGGCGGCTATGCTGCCGACGGCGTGGACGCAGCCCTGGACCGATTGGAAGACGCCTTCGCGCGCCGGGAACGCGACGAACTTATTGCCCAGCGTGGTGAGGAAGCCTGGCTCCGGGAAATCGGAAAGCTCTCCGGGCTCCTGCGCGGCCGCCTCCACAGGCCTGATGGTCAACGCTTCCGCCGGCCCACCAAGTCCCGGGCACGAAGCTACAACATGATCGACGTGGACAATCTCTGCCATGACCTGATTGGTTACCTCGAGGAAGACCGCCCCCTCAGCGTCGATAACGTCCGCAAGGCCGTCTTTCGTCAGGCGGTAGGTCCGGATGGCTATGAGGAAACCCAGGTGGATGCTTTCCTTGACCGCGTCGTGGAACTCATGGCCGCCATCGACTAGCGTCTGGGTGACTGGCCTTCCAGAGGCTGGCGTTCGGCCGTTTGGCGTACTGTCTCAAGCGGGCGCTCCGGGGTGTGCAGGCGGGTCATAACGCGGGAGATGGTTGCGGGTACCCTGTTGCGGGTTGCCCGGGACGCCAGGACCATAACGGCGAAAGCGGCCGGCACCGACCACGCCGCGGGCTGGGCAAGCCAGAAAGGTGTAGCCGCTGAGCCGATGATCGCACCGGCAACCATCGCACCGCCACACAGGACTGCCCCGGTCAGCATCCCGGCGATGGCGCCTGCATCTGTCAGGCCGCGCCACCAGATGCCCAGAAGCAGCACAGGGCACAGCGTGGAGGCCGTGAAGGCGAAGACAAGGCCAACGCTGCCTGCCAGGGCCAGGGAATCGGTGGAGAAAGCAAAAAGCAGGGGGACTGCGGCCGAGATCAGGGCCGCCACACGGAATCCGCGGACGCTGCCGCCGAGGACGTCCTGGCTGATAACACCCGCGAGCGAGACCACCAGGCCCGATGTGGTGGACAAGAACGCTGCGAACGCACCTGCCACCACCAAAGCAGAGAGCAGTTCCCCTGCCGTTCCGCCTACGAGCCTGCCGGGAAGCAGAAGCACCAGCGCATCCGCCTGGCCCCGTTGGGCGAGATCGGGAGCAAACATGCGTCCTGCGAGTCCATAGGCCGTGGGAAAGAGGTAGAAGACAGACAGCAAGCCAAGCACGATCAAAGTAGTACGCCGGGCTGAATGCCCGTCCGGGTTGGTGTAAAAGCGAACCAGTACGTGCGGCAGCCCCAGCGTGCCGAAGAGTAACGCCACCAGCAGCGAAATGTTCTGGTACATCCCGGCTGACGGCAGCCCGGTGGGGTTGGCAACCGGTTCGGCGACGGGAGTGGCGCCGGTTCCGGCCAGGACGAGAAGCATAAAAATTACCGGAACGGCCAAAGCCGTGAGTTTGAGCCAGTACTGGAACGCCTGAACAAAGGTGATGGATCGCATGCCGCCTGCCACGACGGTCAGGCACACCACCACAACCACGGCCACCGAGCCCACCCAGGATGGAAGCCCCGTGGTGATGCGTATGGTCAGGGCGGCTCCGTGGAGTTGCGGAACGATGTACAGCCACCCGACCATGACCACAATGAGGCTGGTGACGCGACGGACAGCCTTGGAGTCAAGCCGCGATTCGGTGAAGTCAGGAATGGTGTAAGCCCCCGAGCGCCGCAGCGGCGCCGCCACAAATAGCAGCAGCATGAGGTAGCCGGCGGTGTAGCCCACCGGAAACCACAGGGCATCTGTTCCCGACAGCAGGATGAGCCCGGCCACACCCAGGAAGCTTGCCGCCGACAGATACTCTCCACCGATCGCGGAGGCATTCCACCAGGGCGGGACAGTACGGGAAGCCACGTAAAAGTCGCCCGTGGTCCGCGAGATCCGCAGCCCATAGAAGCCGATTGCCGCCGTCGCCAGCGATACTGCAACGAAAGCCGCGATGCCCACCACCGGGTTCATCGATTCATCATTTGTCCTCCGCAAGATCCCGGTAGCGGGACTCGTTCCGTGCTGCGCTCCGGATATAGAGCCACGCGCTCATCCCGATCACCGGATAGATCCCGGCCCCCAGCAGGAGCCAGTCAAGGGGGATCCCGGCGATCCTCACGGCGGCGAGGCCCGGGACGAGACCGAGGAGTACGGGGAAAGCAACCAGGATCAAGAGGAAGCCTCCGGCCACCACGATTCCCAGCCGCAACTGCGAGCGGATCAGGGACCGCACAAAAACCTGGCCAACCTCAGATTCCTGGGCAGCTTCGCGGCTGTCTGCGGCGGGCCGTGCGGCGGACCGGGGTGCTGTGACGCGGACCCGGGTCATGTCTGCGGCCGGATCCTGGTGGCCTCCAGCTTTTCCCTGACAGCGGGCAGGTGCCTGCGGCTGATGGACAGTTCAGCGCCAGTCACCGTGACGCTGGGCCGCGCGGCCGCCAGCTTCATGTGGGTGACATGCTTCAAGGAAATCAAATACGAGCGGTGGGTCCGGATAAACCCGGCGTGGGCCCACTGTTGCTCCAGATCGGCAAGGGGAACCCTGATGAGGTAGCTCGCTTCGGCTGTATGGAGCCGGGCGTAGTCTCCCTGCGCCTGCACGTAGGTGACGTCGTCGCGCCGGATCATCTTTGTGGTGCCGCCGAGATCCACGGTGATCAGCTCCGGCGGCTCCGCGCCGTCCCTCAGCAGTTCACAGATCCGTCCAACCGACCGGGTGAGACGTTCCGCCCTGACCGGCTTGAGCAAATAGTCGACGGCGGCGAGTTCGAATGCTTCAAGTGCGCAGTCCTCATCGGCAGTGACAAATACGACGGCCGGTGGTCGGGGGCTCCGGGAAATCACACGGGCGATGTCCAGGCCTGAGACAGCAGGCATGTGGATGTCCAGGAACACAGCGTCAACTGTTTCCGCCTCAAGCGCCCGCAAAGCGGCGGCGCCCGAGGAAGCACGGAGGATCTTGCCGATCCGCTCATCCTTGCCCAGTAAGAACGCAAGCTCCTCCACGGCTGGCAGCTCGTCGTCAGCGACGAGAACGTTAATCATTGTTCTAGGGTAGTGGGCGCTGCAGGCGGCGGGTACGGCAGCAGAGTTCAGGCATCGTGGTGGGGTTGGGATTTCGGAATCCGCATCGTGATCAGGGTTCCTTCCCCGGGAGCAGTCTCGATCACCAGTCCGTTGTCCTCACCGTAGACCTGGCGAAGCCGGGCATCCACATTGCGCAACCCGACATGGTCGCCGTCGGTGTGTCCCGCGAGCATGGAGCGCAGTTCGTCCGGATCCATTCCGACGCCGTCGTCCTCAATTGTCACTTCTGCGAAAGCGCCGGAGTCATGGGCGGTCAGCGAAATCCGTCCTGGGCCTTCCTTGGCTTCGAGCCCGTGCCGGACGGCGTTCTCCACGAGCGGCTGCAGGCTCAGGAACGGAATTACCGTGCTCAGGACTTCGGGGGCGATCTGCAGGCTCACCTGGACCCGGTCACCGAACCTGGCCCGCTCCAGGAGCAGGTAACGGTCAATGCACCGCAACTCTTCCGCGAGGGTGGTGAAATCCCCGTGGCGGCGGAAGGAGTACCTCGTGAAGTCGGCGAACTCCACCACCAACTCCCTGGCCCGGACAGGATCGGTGTTGATGAAGGAGGCGATGGCGTTGAGGGAGTTGTAGATGAAGTGGGGGCTGATCTGGGCACGAAGGGCACGCACTTCGGCTTCCATAAGGAGGGTGCGGGAGGCATCGAGCTCTGCCAGTTCCACCTGCGTGGCCACCCAGTCCGCCACCTCGCCGGTTGCCCGGACAAGGCCCGATCCGGCGGACGGAGCGAACGCGGCAACCGCTCCCACCACCCTGCCGCCTGCCTTGATGGGCGCTATGACTGCGGCGAGCTCAGTTGGGGCGACGTCCTTGCTTTTGACCCGGCCCCTGCCCTCGGCGGCTCCCGCCCGAACTGCCGCTTTCGCTGTCAGGAGTTCTCCGGCGGGGACGACGGCGGTGCGCCCGCCGGAGAGGACGTCAGCGGCCCTGGCCATCAGGAGGGGCTTCAGCTCCTCGGCTCCGCCATCCCAAGCCAGCACTCCTGACGTGTCGGTGATGGCCAGCGCCTCACAACCCAGCAGGCTCCGCAGCTGACGGCTTGCCTTCGCCGCTCCTGACGGGGTCAGCCCGGTCCTCAGATGCTGCCCGGCACGGGAGGCCGCATGCAGTGTTTTGTAGGTTGCCCTTTCAGCATCGCTGCCCAACTCCCGAAAGGAGCGCAACACCTTCAGGCCAACGCCCGCGACGACGGCAATGGCCAGGGCGATCACGGCAATTGCGGCGGCGGTATACAGGGGAGAGTCCGGCATGGTGCCAGCGTAGCCGCCGTTTGTCGCAGCATCGCAACCGTTGGGCGACGAAAGCAGTACTGGCTCTGGAAGGCTGGCATGCCTACGGGGCACAGTGATTGCAGTCACATTGGCCGGG
The DNA here is from genome assembly GCF_056499105.1 of Arthrobacter sp. Z5-13. Taxonomy (NCBI): domain Bacteria; kingdom Bacillati; phylum Actinomycetota; class Actinomycetes; order Micrococcales; family Micrococcaceae; genus Arthrobacter; species Arthrobacter sp. Z5-13. Next base: position 3,041,062 of record NZ_CP096460.1, on the reverse strand, counting down.
GGACTCTGGAACCGGTGTGGATGAGCAAGTCTCAACGAGGAGGAATGATGGGTAACGACGCCCAAACCACGGATACAGCGGAGTCCGTGGACTTCAAGGAAGTCCAGTCGACGGAGCGGTTCCAGGAACTGCGCAAACGTCACCGCAGCTTTGTTTTCCCTATGGCCGTGGCGTTTCTGCTGTGGTATTTCGCCTACGTGCTGCTGGCCGACTATGCAGTCGGCTTTATGTCCACGAAGGTCTGGGGCAACATCAACATCGGCCTGATCCTGGGCCTGTTGCAGTTCGTGTCCACCTTTGCCATCACGGGCTGGTACGTCAGTTACTCCAACCGGAAACTGGACCCCATCGCCGCTGAGATCCGCCAAGGAATTGAAGGCCACGAATTCGATAAGGCAGGCAACCCTGTGAGCGGAGCAGTGAAATGATCGGAATTCCGACTGCGGTGAATGTCGCCGCCCTCAAGGACACCACCCTGCTGAACATGGCCATCTTCGGGCTGTTCGTAGCGGTCACCATGGTCATCGTTTTCCGGGCCAGCCGCAACAATAAAACAGCCGCTGACTACTACGCTGCCGGGCGTTCGTTCAGCGGATCCCAGAACGGCACAGCCATTGCCGGCGATTACCTCTCCGCCGCTTCATTCCTTGGCATCACGGGTGCAATCGCCATCAACGGCTACGACGGCTTCATGTACTCCATTGGATTTCTCGTGGCCTGGCTCGTGGCGCTGCTGCTCGTGGCCGAACTGCTGCGCAACACCGGCAAGTACACCATGGCCGATGTCCTGTCCTTCCGCCTCAAGCAGCGTCCGGTCCGCATCGCGGCCGCTATTTCCACCCTCGCAGTCTGCTTCTTTTACCTGCTGGCGCAGATGGCCGGAGCCGGAAGCCTGATCTCCCTCCTGCTGGGCATCAGCGACTGGGGTGGACAGGCGCTGGTGATCATCGTCGTCGGAGCCCTCATGATCATGTATGTCCTGATCGGCGGCATGAAGGGCACTACCTGGGTCCAGATCATCAAAGCGATCCTGCTGATCGCAGGTGCCGGCGTTATGACCTTGTGGGTTCTCTCTATTTACGGCTTCAACCTCTCCAACCTGCTGGGTGCTGCCGTGGAGACGGCCAACAACCCCAACGTGCTGAACCCCGGGCTTCAGTACGGCAAGTCGGAGACCTCCAAGCTCGACTTCATGTCCCTTGGACTTGCCCTCGTTCTGGGCACGGCTGCGCTTCCGCACGTCCTCATGCGTTTCTACACCGTCCCCACAGCCAAAGAAGCCCGCAAGTCAGTGGTCTGGTCCATCTGGCTCATTGGCCTCTTCTACCTTTTCACCCTGGTCCTGGGCTATGGCGCAGCCGCCCTCGTGGGGGCAGACACCATCAAGTCCGCCCCTGGCGGTGTCAACTCCGCCGCCCCATTGTTGGCCTTCCACCTTGGCGGGCCACTGCTCCTGGGCTTCATTTCCGCTGTGGCGTTCGCTACCATCCTCGCGGTGGTTGCCGGTTTGACCATCACGGCCGCGGCTTCGTTCGCCCATGACATCTACGCCAGCGTCATCTCCAAGGGAAAGGCCGACGCCGAGACTGAGGTAAAGGTTGCCAGGCGCACCGTGGTGGTCATCGGGGTCATGGCAATCGTGGGCGGTATCTTCGCCAACGGCCAGAATGTTGCCTTCCTTGTAGCGCTCGCCTTCGCCGTCGCTGCCTCTGCGAACCTGCCCACGATCGTTTACTCCCTGTTCTGGCGGAAGTTCACCACCCAGGGTGCCGTGTGGAGCATGTATGGCGGGCTCGGTTCGGCAATCATCCTCATCATCTTTTCGCCAGTAGTTTCCGGCGGAGCCACCTCCATGATCAAGGACGCGAACTTTGCGATCTTCCCCTTGAGTAACCCCGGCATTGTTTCCATCCCGCTGGCCTTCTTCCTGGGCTGGCTTGGAACAGTTCTCGATAAGCATCGGGAAGACACTGCAAAGCAAGCCGAAATGGAGGTCCGCTCCTTGACGGGGGTGGGCGCAGAGAAGGCGACCAACCACTAGTCCCGAACTGCAGACGACTCGAAGCGGCAGGAGCTCCGGTGCACATGCACCGGAGCTCCTGCCGCTTCTGTTATTTCAGCCTCATTACATCGGCTCGATCCAGGCTTCAGTCACTTTGAGCTGGTCCTTTCCCTCAAAGAAGTACTCAAACTCGAAATCCTTGTCATCGCAGGTCAACACACCCCAGACTTCGGCAAATTTCATTCCGTCCACCTTGTACGATTCCGCGCCGCTGTATGTTGGCTCGCACGAGGCGTCCAGTTCCAGCTCCCTGTGGCCGGCGACGAAGTCCTGCTTGGAGACTTCCTGCTGAAAGGAGGAATGGAGGTAATTGTCGTAGGCATTATCGGTCTCACCGGAAACCATCAACCGCGTGAATTCGTCGGCCACGTCCCTTGCCTGGTTGGTGGTTGCGCCCACAACGTTGATCAGCAGCACCACCCCTGCTGCTATCAGGAGCACAACACCGGCCACACTACCGAGCACGATCCATAGCGCCTTTTTGCTGCTGGCGGGCGGTGGCGGCCACTGCGTTTGGGGCTGGGGATAAGAGGGCTGCCCCGGGAAGGGTGGTTGTTGCCAGCCCTGTTGAGGTTGCCAGCCCTGTTGAGGTTGCCAGCCCTGTTGAGGGTAAGGGGGCTGCTGGGACGGTGGCTGCCAGGGCTGTTGGGCATAAGGATACTGACCAGCGGATCCCGGGGCTGGCGGTTGCGGCCAGCCCTGCTGTGGGTAGGGATGCTGTGGGTAAGGATGCTGCGGGGATGGCTGCTGCCAGGGTTGCTCGGAGCCCTGTGGGTGCGTGTGTTCACCGCCTGAGGGTTGCTGCCAGGGTTGCTCGGCGCCCGGCTGCCAGGCTTGTTCCCGATGGGGTTCTGAGGGAGACTGCCGCGGGGCCTGCTCCGGCGATTGGCGGGCGTATGGCCCGGGCTGCTCAGATTCCGGGGGATTGCTCAAGAGGGTGCCTTTCCGGCAGCCTTTTTGTGCAGCTGCCTGGTGTTCAAGGAGCCGGGGGCGGTCCCATGGGTGCGATGAATGTCAGCCTATAGCCCCGAGACCAGAGCACGCGGCTTTTATCCCTATCAATGCCCTCGTTTTTGTAACTCCCACGCCCCCGCGCTGCTAAACGGATTCTGCCGAATTCCGTTCGAGCAGCGGCTGGATCCGGAAAGGAATCAGCTCGCCCATCGCCAAGGCGGTGTCAGTCCTGTCCACGCCCTCGCAGGACAGGATTTTGCCATTGATTCTGAAGAGGTCCTCGGCGTCAACAGCCACAACGCGCAGGAACAAGTCGGCCGAACCCGTGAGTCCGTAGCCTTCAAGGATTTCCGGGATGGCAGCGAGGTCGATCGCAAGCTGTTTCAGCTTCTGTTGCTGTACGTGGACCGAGATAAAGGCCATCAGCGGATAACCCAGTGACACCGGATTAATACGCCGCTCGAAGGAGAGGAAGACGTGCTTTTTCTCCAGCTGGGCCATGCGGGCCTGCACTGTGTTCCGGGAGAGCCCGAGCTTTTGCGCGAGGGCCACTACAGTCCGCCGGGGATCGCGTGCCAAGGCAGAAAGCAGGCGGGTGTCAGTGCCATCCAAAGCTTGCATAATGCGCAACGTTAGCACGGTCCCAATGCTCCAGACAGTGCACAATGCTCAGTTGAAATTGAAGTGGTTGTACCGCATGAACATTGTGAGTATGGTCACAATTATCCGGGGCAACGGGGCCCGGCGGGCTGGCGTGCACAGGGATCACGAGTTCCTGGAGTCGCCGGTCACACGACGTCAGAAGGTTGCGTGCAACTATGAACGCAGACGATTTGAGCCAGGGCGGCACCACCGCAGCTGGCCCGGACAACTGGGCAAACCATCACTATCGGACCGGTGGGAACCTGGTCCAGCTGATTACCCCGGGCGGTGAACGCGTCAGCCATCCTGAATACGATGTCTGGGTCAAGGACGTCACCGACGAACAGCTCGCCTCGCTCTACGAGGACATGGTTGTCATACGCCGCATCGATACAGAGGCCACAGCATTGCAGCGGCAAGGTGAGCTGGCCCTCTGGCCGCCGCTTGCCGGGCAGGAGGCCTCGCAGATCGGCTCAGCCAGGGCACTCCGGGACGATGACTTTGTCTTCTCCAGCTACCGGGAAAATGGAGTGGCATACTGCCGGGGAGTGGACCTGACGGACATCGTCCGGGTGTGGCGAGGGAACGCATCCTCAGGCTGGGATCCCTACTCCATCAACATGGCTACACCCCAGATCATCATCGGCGCCCAAACACTCCATGCCACGGGTTACGCCCTGGGTATTCAGCACGACGGCGCGGACAGCGTTGCAATGGCCTACTTCGGTGACGGTGCAACGAGTGAGGGCGACGTCAATGAAGCGATGGTCTTTGCGGCCAGCTTCCAGGCACCTGTCATCTTCTTTTGCCAGAACAACCACTGGGCCATTTCCGAACCGGTAGGACTGCAGTCCCACATTCAACTCGCTGACCGTGCAACAGGGTTCGGGATTCCCTCCGTCCGCGTGGATGGAAATGATGTGCTCGCCGTCATGGCTGCAACCCGGGAAGCACTCGAAAGAGCACGGCGCGGGGGAGGACCCTCATTTATTGAAGCTGTGACCTACCGCATGGGCCCCCACACCACGGCGGATGATCCCACCAGGTACCGCGATGCCAACGAACTTGAGGATTGGGCCGCGAAGGATCCCATGGCGCGCGTCAGGTCCCTTCTGGAACGAAGGGAAGCATGGAGCGATGAACTGGAGGCGCGGGTCACTGCGAAAGCTGATGCCGTGGCCCAGGAGATGCGCAGTGGCTGCGTCAATATGCCTGACCCACAGCCGCTCGACGTGTTCAAACACGTGTACAGCACGCCGCATTCCTGGCTGGAACGCCAGCAGGACCACTATTCCCGTTACCTGGCTTCGTTCGGAGACCCCGCACAGGCCTCTTCTGAAAAAGGTGCACGCTGATGACCCAGATGACCTTTGCCCGTGCCATCAACTCCGGCCTGCGCAAATCCCTGGAAAATGACCCCAAAGTAATTCTGATGGGGGAGGATATCGGTACGCTGGGCGGGGTGTTCCGCATTACCGACGGCCTTCAGAAGGACTTCGGCAGGCACCGTGTTATTGACACCCCGCTGGCCGAATCCGGGATCATGGGGACCGCCGTCGGGCTTGCCTACCGCGGTTACCGCCCGGTGGTGGAGATCCAGTTCGACGGATTCGTCTACCCGGCTTTTGACCAGATTGTGTGCCAGGTGGCCAAGCTGCACTACCGCACCCAGGGCGCAGTGAAAATGCCCATCACCGTCCGCGTTCCTTTTGGTGGCGGCATCGGCTCCCCGGAACACCACTCGGAATCGCCTGAGGCGTACTTCACCCACACCTCCGGACTGCGGGTGGTAAGTGTTTCCAACCCCCAGGACGCCTACATTATGATCCAGCAGGCCATCGCCTCCAATGACCCCGTGGTCTACTTTGAGCCCAAACGCCGGTACCACGACAAAGGCGAAGTGGACGAGTCCATGGACCCTGCCTCCGTGCTTTCCATGGAAAAGGCCAGCGTTGTTTCCGAAGGCAAGGACGTCACCCTGGTGGCCTACGGTCCCTTGGTGAAGACCGCCCGCGATGCCGCGCTCGCGGCTGCCGACGACGGAGTATCAGTGGAAGTCATCGACCTGCGCTCGCTGTCGCCGGTGGACTTCTCAACCGTGGAAGCTTCCGTGCGCAAGACGGGCAGGCTGGTTGTGACCCATGAAGCCGGACAGTTCGGCGGCATAGGCGGGGAAATTGCGGCCAGCATCACGGAGCGCTGCTTCTACCACCTCGAAGCCGCCCCAGTACGCGTCACCGGCTTCGACATCCCCTACCCCTACTCCAAACTCGAAATGCATCATCTCCCCGACCTGGACCGGATCCTTGACGGCGTGGACCGGGCGCTGGGCCGTCCCAACTCGCTCAGCGGGCTGGAAGGATGACGGCCACCATGATCAAGGAATTCAGGCTGCCTGATCTTGGTGAGGGTTTGACGGAATCGGAAATCCTCAGCTGGAAAGTGAACGTGGGCGATACCGTCACGCTCAACCAGGTCATCGCAGAAGTGGAAACGGCTAAGGCCGTCGTCGAACTTCCCTCACCGTTCGCCGGGGTGGTTACCGCGCTGCATGAGCAGCCCGGAACCGTGGTGGAAGTCGGCAAGCCGATCGTTTCCTTTGAAATAGCAAACGACGACGGCGGCCCGCCCGCCCCGGGCAATGTTCCAGTAAGCCGGGAGCCAGGTAACGCCGCCGCATCAGGCGAGCCTGACCAGCCTGCTGCTGCCAGCCAGCCGGCACCTGCTAAACGGGAGCCGAATCTGGTGGGGTATGGCGCCGTCGTCGAAAGTTCCGGGCGTCCTGTCCGGAGGGCGCGGGGTCATCTTGCCGCGGTAAAGGACGGCGCTCCTGTGGCGCACGCGCCGCTGTCCACTCACCAGGCCGCCCCTGAGCCTGCCCCCGCTGAACCCGCTGCGCACATTCAACCCGCCGAGCCGGCTGAAAGCACAACAGAACGGCCACGTTCCACTCCACCCGTGCGGAAGCTGGCGAAGGACCTGGGCGTGGAGCTCGAGTCTGTGACCGGGACGGGCCCGGGAGGCCTGATTACCCGGGACGACGTCCGGAACTTCGTGGGTGGCGGAGACCTGCCCGCCGCTGCGCACGCTTTGTCCGAGACGGCATACCCCGGGGAAACTGCCGATAAGCAGGGCAGCGAACGCGAGGTCCGCACGCCCATCAAGGGCGTCCGTAAGTTCACCGCCGCCGCAATGGTTTCGAGCGCCTTCACCGCGCCGCATGCCACGGAATTCCTTACCGTGGACGTCACTCCCTCTATGGAACTGCTCACCAGGCTCAAGGGAAGCCGCCCCTTTGCCGGCTACAAGCTCACTCCGCTCACCCTGGTGGCCAAGGCGCTGCTGATAGCCCTGAGGCGTAATCCGTCACTCAACACCCACTGGGATGAGGATGCCCAGGAGATCGTGCAGTTCAACTACGTCAACCTCGGCATCGCGGCTGCAACGCCGCGCGGCCTGACCGTGCCCAACATCAAGGACGCCCACTCACTGACGTTGGCAGAGCTGTCAGCAGCATTGACGGAGCTTACGGATACGGCCAGGGAAGGAAAAACCAGTCCTGCGGACCTCTCCGGTGGAACTATCTCCATCACCAACATCGGGGTGTTCGGTATTGACGCCGGAACTCCGATCCTCAACCCCGGCGAAGCGGCCATTCTTGCCATGGGGGCAGTGCGGAGGATGCCTTGGGAGTATCAGGGCGAGGTGGCACTCCGCCAGGTGATGACGCTGAGCCTGTCGTTTGATCACCGGCTAGTGGATGGGGAACAGGGGTCCAGGTTCCTGGCCGACGTCGGGTTCATCCTGTCGGATCCCGGCATCGTCCTGGCCATGGTCTAGGGGCTCCGGGCCGGGGGTGGGACAGAACGCCTCACCCTTGGCTCTGCTCAAGGACCCGTGGCCGGGGGCACCATCAAGGCGGCCATAGCCATACTTTCCAGGAGTGGCCTGGCAGACGCGGCGGCCATTCGTCGGCCATGGTTGCGCACTGAATGCGGTGTAGAGTTGATAAGTCCGAACGTGGCGTGGGCGCGCATCCGCAGGTCACTTGCTTCAGCGCCTGCATGGAGCCGCAGGAGGACATCCACCCACAATTCGACATAGCTGCGCTGCAGCGTGCGTACATTTGCCTGGGCGGATTCCGCCAGGTTGCTGAAGTCCCTGTCCTGGACACGGATGACGTCCGGATTGCTGAGGGCAAAATCCACCTGGAATGCCACCAGCCCCGCGAGGGCATTGTGTGGGGTGGGGGCATCGGCCACTACCCGCCGGCCGCCTTCCAGCAGGTCCTCGCTGACGGTCTGCAACAATGCTCCCAGGACAGCCTGTTTTCCCGAGAAGTGCCGGTAGACGGCAGGCCCGCTGACGCCGGCGGCGGCCCCGAGGTCCTCAAGTGAAACGCTGTTGAAGCCGTCCCTGGCGAACAAGGTGGCGGCTGCCGACAAGAGAGCTTTGCGGCGGCTCTCCTTGGCCTGGCTGCGCTGGGTCCCAGGGCCCGCCTTGCCGGTTGACCGTTGAGCGGCAGCCAACGAGTTGGATGCTGGCATGGGGCTGCGCGGGGCCATGGGGCTGAGTACCTCCTGAATCATGCGATGGTCCAACCCCGTCCCAAGCTCAACGTGTTGGACATCACAGTTAATAGAGACTAACCTAAATTTCAGTTACGCGGTACTAACCGAAATAGCCAGGATGCCCCGTGGGCCGTCCGGGAACGGAAGCAGTCAATGGAGACACTCGCCAGCCAGGTGGACGCAGCAAGCGCCGCCTTCTCGGCCAATCGGGAGGCTCAGCTTGCCTTGGCCCGTGAACTGAGGAAACGGTTGGCCGTTGCAGCGCTTGGCGGCCCGGAGAAATCCCGCGAACGCCATGTTTCCCGGGGAAAGCTGTTGCCGCGGGAGCGCATCGACCAGTTGCTCGATAACGGCAGCCCTTTCCTTGAAATCGCTCCGCTGGCAGCCAACGGAATGTACCAGGACGATTCCCCCGGGGCAGGCGTCATCGCCGGCATCGGACTGATCCACGGCAGGCACGTCCTGGTGATTTCCAATGACGCCACGGTCAAGGGCGGAACCTACTATCCGATGACGGTGAAAAAGCATCTCCGCGCCCAGGAGATTGCCCTGGAAAACCGGCTGCCCTGCATCTACCTGGTGGACTCGGGCGGAGCCTTCCTCCCGAAGCAGGACGAGGTCTTCCCGGACAAGGAACACTTTGGCCGGATCTTCTTTAACCAGGCCAGGATGTCTGCAGCCGGTATTCCTCAGATCGCTTCGGTGATGGGTTCCTGCACTGCGGGTGGGGCCTACGTTCCGGCCATGAGCGATGAGACTGTCATCGTCCGCAATCAGGGCACCATATTCCTGGGCGGCCCGCCGCTGGTAAAGGCCGCCATCGGTGAAATCGTTACGGCAGAGGAACTGGGCGGGGGAGATGTCCACTCGAAAATCTCCGGGGTCAGCGATCACCTGGCTGAGAATGACGAGCACGCACTGCAGATTGTCCGCGACATCGTTGCCACCCTGCCGCCTCCGGCCAACCCAGCGTGGGAGGTGGAGGCCGCCGTCGAACCCGTGGGAGATCCGGAAGAGATCTATGGTGCGGTGCCCACAGACGTGAACGCCCAGTACGACGTTCGTGAGGTGATTGCCCGGCTTGTGGACGGCAGCCGTTTCCACGAGTTCAAGAAAAACTACGGCACCACCCTGGTGACGGGGTTTGCGCGGCTCCACGGGCATCAGGTGGGCATCGTGGCCAACAACGGTGTGCTGTTCAGCGAATCCTCGCTGAAGGGGGCGCACTTCATCGAACTGTGCGATCAGCGCGGCATTCCGCTGGTTTTCCTGCAGAACATCTCCGGCTTTATGGTGGGCAAGGATTCCGAACAGGGAGGAATAGCCAAAAACGGGGCGAAGATGGTCACCGCCGTCGCCACAGCCCGGGTACCCAAACTGACAGTGGTCATTGGCGGTTCCTTCGGCGCCGGGAACTACTCCATGTGCGGGCGTGCCTATTCTCCGCGGTTCCTGTGGATGTGGCCGGCCAGCCGGATTTCGGTTATGGGCGGCAACCAGGCCTCCAGCGTCCTTGCCACGGTTAAACGCGAGCAGTACGAGGGGCGGGGCGAGGAATGGTCCGCCGAGGACGAGGAAGCCTTCAAGGCTCCCATCCGGCAGCAGTATGAGGACCAGGGGAGCCCCTACTATTCCACGGCCCGACTGTGGGACGACGGCGTTATTGACCCTGCAGATACCCGCACCGTTTTGGGGCTGGCGCTCGACGTCGTCTCCCGCACCCCACTGCCGGAGACCTCCTTCGGCCTCTTCCGGATGTGAGCCATGACCACCACCGATGACCGAACCCCGGCCAATGTAAACAGCGACGTCCTGTTCGGTAAGGATGCCCTGTTCCACACCGTGCTCGTGGCAAACCGCGGCGAGATCGCCTGCCGGGTGATCCGGACGCTCCGGATCATGGGTATCCGTTCCGTGGCCGTCTACAGTGATGCCGACGCCGGTGCCCGCCACGTGCTGGAAGCCGACACCGCCGTCAGGATCGGCCCTGCCGCGGCCTCAGAGAGCTACCTCAACATCGATGCCTTAGTCCGGGCCTGCCGGGACAGCGGTGCCCAGGCAGTCCATCCCGGCTACGGGTTCCTGAGCGAGAACGCCGAATTTGCCCGGGCCCTCGAGGCTGCAGGGATCACTTTCATCGGTCCTGGCGTCGAGTCCCTGAATATCATGGGCGACAAGATCCGCTCCAAGAACCATGTGGCTGGCTACGGCGTTCCCGTGGTCCCGGGCATTGCCCAACCCGGGCTAACCAACCAGGACCTGATTGACGCCGCCGCAGATGTGGGGTTCCCGTTGCTGATCAAGCCTTCGGCAGGTGGCGGCGGCAAGGGCATGCACACAGTGGAGCGGCCGGACGAACTCGCCGCCACGCTTGCTACGGCCAGGCGGGTGGCCGCCAGTGCCTTCGGCGACGACACCCTGTTCCTGGAACGGCTGGTTCTGAATCCGCGGCATATTGAAGTGCAGGTGCTTGCCGACAATCACGGGAACGTGATCCATCTTGGGGAACGCGAATGCTCGCTCCAGCGCAGGCATCAGAAAGTCATCGAGGAAGCGCCGTCGCCGCTGCTGGAATCCCTCAGCGATGGCGCCGCTGTCCGGGCCCGGATCGGGGAGGCAGCATGCCAGGCTGCCCGCAGCGTCAACTACAGCGGGGCCGGCACGGTTGAATTCCTGGTTTCTGATGACGCCCCGGACGAGTTCTTCTTTATGGAAATGAACACGAGGCTCCAGGTGGAACATCCTGTCACCGAGATGGTCACGGGTATCGACCTGGTGGAATGGCAGGTGCGGATCGCCGCCGGCGAGGTGCTCACTGTGGCGCAGGACGACGTCGTCCTCAACGGTCACGCCGTCGAAGCGCGAATTTACGCGGAAGTGCCGCAACGGAATTTTCTGCCGTCCGCCGGAACGGTGCTCCTACTGGACGAACTTCCGTCGGCGGCCGCCGCTGAGGGGAGCGGCCAGAGGCTTCGCGTGGATTCGTCGCTGCTTGAGGGCCTCGAGATCGGCTCAAATTACGATCCCATGATTTCCAAGGTCATCGCGTGGGGGGCTGACCGGAAAGCAGCGCTGGACACCCTGGATGCGGCGTTGTCCGCCTATACAGCCTTGGGTGTGGCCACCAACGTTGAGTATCTGCGGCTCCTGATCAACGACGACGACGTCCGCGCCGGACGGCTGGCCACCACCCTGATCGAACGGAAGATGCCGGACCTCACCTTCCGGAAGACCGGGGATGTCGACCTCATCGCAGCAGCACTATGCGTGCAGGCTCTGGAGCGGGGGAACCGGGACGGCACAGTTCCGGAAACAACTTCTTCGCGGAAGGCGGGCAGTCCCTGGAATACCCGCAGCGGCTGGCGGATGGCCGGGAATGCTCCATGGATGGTCCACCTGGGACGCGGTGCCGGGGAGGTTGTTACAGTCCGCCTCGGTTCTACGCTGCAGGGTTCGTTGGCGGCCCGGGTAGGAAACGGTTCCGAACATGAGGCATCGCTGGACAGTATCGGCAATGGGAAGCTCGCCATCACCCGCGACGGCGAGAGCAGGCAGTATTCGGTAGCCAAGTCGCAGAGCGGGGAGCTGTACCTGGGCCACGACGGCTGGTCCTGCAGGCTGGAAATCCTCACCAGGGAATCACGGCTGGCCCGGGTCCTGGCCGCGATCCAACGGGTGGACGGGGTTGCCGACCCCGAAATCCGCTCGCCGATGCCCGGGACAGTGGTTTCGGTCTCAGTCAACGACGGCGAAACCGTGGCGTCCGGGCAGGTCCTGCTCGCTGTGGAGGCCATGAAAATGGAACACCAGCTGACGGCCAGTACCGCGGGGACAGTGCAGATCAGCGTCAACGCAGGCGATCTCGTAAAAGCGGATCAGGTCCTCGCCACCATCCATCCTCCGGTCCCTCAAGCCGCCGGAGAGGTTTCTGACAAGGAATCAACCGCACAAGCTGCGATGGCCATGGGCTCCGCAGATATAGAGCAGCGTTAGGACAAGGAAGACACACCATGGCTGATTTTGCACTCAGTGAGGAATACCAGGACCTCAGCGATACTGTCCGGGAATTTGCGGACGAAGTGGTTGCGCCGGTCTCGGCCAAGCACGATGAAGAGCACAGTTTCCCGTACGAAGTGGTATCCCAAATGGCCGACATGGGACTCTTTGGCCTGCCGTTCCCCGAGGAATACGGCGGGATGGGGGGAGACTACTTTGCCCTTGCCATTGCCCTCGAACAGCTGGGCCGGGTAGACCAATCCGTGGCCATCACCCTGGAAGCCGGAGTTTCCCTGGGTGCCATGCCCGTCTACAGGTTCGGCACAGACGCCCAGAAGAAGGAATGGCTCCCGGCGCTGGCCTCCGGGACGGCGCTCGCGGGATTCGGACTGACTGAACCTGAAGCCGGCTCGGATGCCGGCGGCACCAAGACCACCGCCAAGCTGGAGGGCGGCGAATGGATCATCAACGGGAACAAGGAATTCATCACCAACTCCGGCACGGATATCACGCGGCTGGTCACGGTCACCGCCGTCACAGGCAGGCACGAACGCAAGGACGGGAGCATCAAGAAGGAAATCTCCACCATTTTGGTGCCCACCGACACGCCCGGATTCAAGGCCGAGAAAGCGTACAACAAGGTGGGCTGGAACGCGTCCGACACCCACCCGCTGACGCTCAAGGACGTCCACGTTCCGGAAGAAAACCTGCTGGGAGAACAGGGACGGGGGTACGCAAATTTCCTGTCCATTCTCGACGAAGGCCGGATCGCCATCGCCGCGCTCGCCACTGGCGCAGCCCAAGGGTGCGTGGACCTCTCGGTTAAATACGCCAAGGAACGCAGTGCTTTTGGTCATCACATCGGCAAGTACCAGGCCATCGCCTTCAAGATCGCCCGGATGCAGGCCCGCGCCCACACTGCACGGTTGGCCTACTACGACGCCGCGGCCAGGATGCTGGCAGGGAAGCCGTTCAAGACCGAAGCCGCCATAGCTAAGATGGTCGCAGGCGAGGCAGCCATGGACAATGCGCGGGATGCCACCCAGGTGTTCGGCGGCTATGGCTTCATCAACGAATTCACCGTGGCACGCCACTACCGCGACTCCAAGATCCTGGAAGTCGGGGAGGGCACCACGGAGGTCCAGCTGATGCTCATCGCCCGCGAACTGGGATTGAAGCCGGCCTGAGAGGATCAACGATGATTGACAAGGTTGTTGCCAGTGCCGAGGAGGCCGTAGCCGATATCCCCGACGGCGCCTCCCTCGCCGTCGGCGGTTTTGGCTTGTGCGGCATCCCGGTTGCGTTGATCGACGCCCTCCACCGACGCGGCACCCGGGACCTGGAAACGGTCAGCAACAACTGCGGCGTTGACGACTGGGGCCTTGGGATTCTCCTGAAGGACGGCAGGATCCGCCGGACCGTCAGTTCCTACGTTGGCGAGAACAAGGAATTTGCCCGCCAGTACCTCTCAGGCGAGCTGGAGGTTGTCCTCACACCACAGGGCACTTTGGCAGAGAAGCTCCGTGCAGGCGGTGCGGGGATACCTGCCTTCTTCACCAGTGCGGGCGTCGGCACTCAGGTATCCGAAGGAGGGCTGCCGCAAAAGTACGATACCGATGGCAGCATAGCCATCGCCTCCAAACCCAAGGAAGTGCGCACCTTCAACGGAGCCGACTACGTCCTGGAGGAGTCCCTCACTCCGGACTTTGGACTGGTGCACGCCTGGAAAGGGGACAGGCACGGAAACCTCATGTTCCACGCAACCGCCATGAACTTCAATCCCCTGTGTGCCATGGCCGGGAAGATCACCATCGCCGAGGTGGAGGAACTGGTGGAACCGGGCGAACTGGACCCCGAGCATATCCACACTCCTGGCATTTTCGTCCAACGGGTGGTGCTGGCCCCCGCCGTCGAGAAGCGCATCGAAAAGAAAACCGTTTCGGCAGCAGCGTCGGCATCCTTCGATTCACCCCAGGCAGGAGCATAGCCATGGATCCGAACAGCTCGCAGGCACCCCGACCGGAAGGTGTCCGTCCTGAATACCGCCGGGCCGCCGCCTCCAGTCCCGAAGGCAAGGGCTGGACGCGCTATGAAATGGCCGCAAGGGTGGCAAAGGAACTCCATAACGGGCAGTACGTGAACCTCGGCATCGGAATGCCCACCCTGATACCCAACTACATTCCTGCCGGCATGGAGGTGGTCCTCCACTCCGAAAACGGCATCCTCGGCGTCGGGCCCTATCCCGCGGAGGAGAAGGTGGACCCGGACCTTATCAACGCCGGTAAGGAAACCGTCACCGTGAATGCCGGGGCGGCATTCTTTGATTCCGCCACCTCCTTCGGAATGATCCGTGGAGGGCATGTGGACGTTGCCGTGCTCGGAGCCATGGAAGTCGCTGCCAACGGCGACCTTGCGAACTGGATGATTCCCGGCAAGATGGTCAAGGGGATGGGCGGCGCCATGGACCTGGTGTTTGGCGCCAAAAGAGTAATCGTGATGATGGAGCATGTGGACCGCAACGGACGGCCGAAAATTGTCCAGGAATGCACGCTGCCTCTTACCGGCAAGGGGTGCGTTGACAGGATCATCACGGACCTCGCGGTCATTGACGTCACCTCCGACGGACTGGTGCTGCGCGAGCTGGCACCCAACGTGTCGGTTGAGGACGTTGCCGCTGCCACCGGCGTCGAACTCCTGGAGGAAGACCGGGAACTGACGGTATGACGGATCCTAAGACACCGGAACCGGCGGCGCAGCGGATCATCGAACAGCGCGGACTGTACTACGACGAACTGGAGACCGGAGTGCTGTACGCGCACCGGCCGGGGCGCACGGTGACCGAAACTGACAACGTCCTCTTCACCACCATGACGATGAACACCCAAGCGCTTCACCTGGATGCGGCCTGGAGCGCGGGGCAGCCCTTCGGGCAGCGGCTGGTGAATTCGATGTTCACCCTCGCCACCGTGGTGGGGCAATCGGTACCCCAGCTGACGCAGGGGACCATCATTGCCCAGCTTGGCCTGACCGATGTCTCCTTTCCGCACCCCCTGTACCACGGCGACACCCTGTACACCGATACGCAAATCACCGGAAAGCGCCTTTCGGATTCCAGGCCCGGCCAGGGGATAGTGACCATGACGCACACCGGCCGGAACCAGGACGGGAAGGTGGTTGCAGTGGCCACCCGGAGTTGCCTGATGTGGACTCGGGAAGCCCACCTGCAGGCCCAGGAAGCCCGGAAATCAGAAGTGGGGGGACAATAAATTCATGACGTTTGTGATGGGTCCTGCCCTGCTGTTCTGCCCTGCCGACCGCCCTGAACGCTACCTGAAAGCGGCAGAACGGGCCGACGCCGTCATCCTTGACCTGGAGGATGCCGTGGCGCCGGAAGACAAGCAACGTGCCCGGGGTGCAATCCTCGCGCAGCTCGGTGCCAAGGGAGATGTGCCGGAACTCGAGCCAACCCGCACCATTGTCCGCCTCAATCCGGCAGGCACTGAGGAGTTTGAGAAGGACCTGCACTGCCTCGCCCACACGCCCTACCGGACCGTCATGCTTGCCAAAGCTGAGAGCACGGCCCAGGTGCAGGCACTTGAAGGGTTCAGCGTCATCGCACTGTGCGAAACTGCGGCCGGAATCATCAACGCCCCGTCCATAGCCGCCGAACCCAACGTGGTGGCTCTGATGTGGGGAGCCGAGGACCTGCTCGCCTCCTTGGGGGGAACCTCAAGCAGGAACGACGACGGCGGCTACCGCGCCGTTGCCCTGCACTCCCGTTCAGCTGTCCTGCTTGCGGCCCGGGCCTTTGGCAAGGAAGCCATTGACTCGGTGTACGTGAACATCCCTGATCTCGCCGGCCTGGCTTCGGAAAGCCGCGATGCAGTGGCGTCCGGCTTCAGCTCGAAGGCGTGCATCCATCCCAACCAGGTGGCGGTTGTCCGTGACGCCTACGCGCCTTCCGAGTCGGAGGTTGCCGAGGCCAACGAGCTACTGCAAGCTGCGGCCAGCGCCGGGTCGGGCGTATTTCAGTTCAAGGGCAAAATGGTCGACGGCCCCATCCTCAAGCATGCCGAAGCCACCGTGCGCCGGTCTGGCGCCAGGCCAATCTCAGGCCGTTAAGCGGGCCCCTGCCGTTAGGTCAGCTGCACACCTCTAAAGCCGGCCGCCCGCTAAGCCAGTCTCCGGATCGGTGCGCCGTCCAGCCAGGCCCTGACATCCTCGAACGCCCCGCCGAGGAAAGCCTTGTAGCTCTCGTTCGTGACGTAGCCCAGATGGGGAGTCAGGACAGTCCTCGGGGCACTGAGGAGCGGGTGCCCGGGCGGCAGGGGCTCCTGGTCATAGACGTCGAGCGCGGCTCCGCGGATGTGCCCTTTATGCAGGGCGTCGAGGAGAGCCTGTTGGTCCACCAGCGGGCCTCGTGAAGTGTTCACGAGCACGCCCTCAGGTCCGAGGAGACGCAGTTCCCTTTCCCCGACGATGCCCTCGCTCCGTTCGGAGAGGCGCAGGTGGAGGCTTACGACGTCGGACTCACGGAAGAGCTCGTCCTTGCTGACTTTCCGTACACCGGCGGCCGCCGCGGTCTCTTCTGTCAGGTTCTGGCTCCATGCCAGCACCTCCATGCCGAAGGCCTTCCCGTAGGCAGCGATCCGGTGACCTATCTTGCCGAGTCCCACGATGCCCAGCGTCTTGCCAGACAGTTCGAAACCCACGGTCCGCTGCCAGCGGCCGTTCCGCAGCGAAGTTTCTTCTGCGGTGAGGTTGCGGGTGAAGGCCAGCAGGAGGGCCCAGGTCAGTTCGGGGGCGGCTGTGGGGGAGCCGCCCGTGCCGCAAACAACAACGCCGTTCTCTTTGGCGGTGTCAAGGTCGATGGCAGCGTTGGCGGCTCCAGTGGTGACCAGCAGTTTCAATTGCGGCAGTTTTTCCAGGACGCTTCGGGGGAAGGGGGTCCGTTCACGCATGGCCACGATGATCTCGAAGTCTGACAGTGCTGCGGCGACTGCATTGTCGGAGCCCAGGGGTGTGTTGAAGATTGTCACCTCCACCCCGTCGACGGCCAGGGAACTCCAGGGCGCGAAGTCTTCAGCCACGTTTTGGTAGTCGTCAAGGATGGCCAGGCGGAACCTTGTCATGGAGTCCTTCCCAGCGGCCCGGAGGGAGCAGCTGAAGGGGTAGCCGTTGCATGGTTAGTAGATGAATTGATTATGCGGGCCGTGTGCATCTGACAGCAGTAGGCGGCGGGTGGAAAGTCATTGCCTTTCCACCCGCCGCCTACACATGGCGTTCGCTAAGCCGTCGGTGTCGCCCTTGCACCCAATGCCGGAGGTGCCCCTAGTGAGCCGGAGCGGCCTTGACGGCAAGAATCGGGCAGTCTGCCTCGAGCAGTATCTGCTGTGAGGTGCTCCCCATAATCAGTTTCCCTACCGGGGTGCGCCTGCGAAGGCCTATGACGACGAGGTCGGCACGGTGCTGTTCCGCGGCCTGAAGCACCTCTGTGGCGGCATCGTTCCCGCGCACAGGCTGCTGGATGATGTGCTCGATTCCTTCCTTCTTCAGGCGTTCCTCGATGCTGGCGATGTCCTCCACCTGGGCGTAGCGCTTGTCCACGAGGGCGTCCCCGCGGGAGGAGTTGATGATGACGAGGAGCGCTTTGTTCTTTCGCGCCTCGGCGATAGCCGCTTCCAGTGCTGCTGCCCCTTCGGGCGTGGGAACGTAGCCAACGATGATACTCACGGTTTCTCCTGTGATCTGTGGTTTGTGCCTTCTGGTTTTCTGGCTGTCGTGGGGGAGTGAGGGCTGGCTAGCCGTCACCATCGCCGCTGTTGCCACCATCGCTTCCGTCGGAGCGGTGGCCGGCATGGGTGACATTGCCGCGGGTGACGTCTGTCGGCTCGGATCCACGCGTTGCGTTGGCGGACAAGAGGCTGGGGGCCGGATGGTTGCGGCGCCAGAGCTTCACCAGGAACGGGAAGATGAGGAGGATAGCAATAATGATGTAGACGACCACGGCGATAGGTTCACTAAGAAGCCCCGACGGGTCTCCGTTGAACAGCTTGATTGTCCTTCGAAGTTGTTCCTCGATCCGCGGCCCCAGGATCACACCAAGGATGAGAGGTAGTACCGGAAGCCCGAAGCGGCGCATCATGAAGCCCAGTGCACCGAGTACCAGCAGAAGAACCAGGTCGAACGCCTGCAGGTTCACCGAATAGGCGCCCAGTGTGGCGAAGAACAGGATGCCGGCGTACAGGTACGGCCGCGGGAGCTGCAGGATTTTTGCCCACATCGGAGCCAGCGGCAGGTTGATGAGCAGGAGCAGGAAGTTGCCGATGAAGAGGCTCGCGATCAAGGCCCAGACCAGGGGTCCCTCGCTCTGGAACAGCTGCGGTCCCGGCTGGATGCCGAACTGGATGAAGGCTGCGAGCATCACGGCCGCAGTAGCATTCGTGGGCAGGCCCAGGGCCAGCAGGGGCGTCATGGTACCCGCGGCTGCCGCGTTGTTGGCTGCTTCCGGCCCGGCAACACCTTCGATGGCACCTTTGCCGAATTCCTCGGGATGCTTGCTGAGGCGCTTCTCCGTCACATAGGAGAGGAATGTGGGGATCTCGGCTCCACCGGCTGGAAGTGCACCGAACGGGAAGCCGAATGCCGTTCCACGGAGCCAGGGCTTCCAGGACCGCTTCCAGTCCTGTTTTCCCATCCAGGGACGGCCCACAGGGATAACCTGCAACGGCGTGCGGCGCATGTGGGCGGCCACCCATAGTGCCTCACCCATGGCGAAGATGGCCACGGCCACCACCACGATGTCCAGGCCGTCAACCAGCAACGGCTGGCCAAAGGTGAGCCGTTGCTGGCCGGTGACTTTGTCCATGCCCACGAGGCCAATCGCCAGCCCGAGACCCAGTGCCGCAAAGCCCCTCAACCGCGACGACCCCAAAACGGCTGTGACGGCAATGAGGGCAAGAATCATGATGGCGAAGTAGCTGGGGGAGCCCAGGCTGACGGCAAACTCGACGACGATCGGTGCGAAGACGGCCAGCAGTGCGGTGCCGATGGTGCCGGCGATGAAGGAGCCAATTGCCGCCGTCGCCAGGGCCTGGGCGGCTCTGCCGGCTTTGGCCATCTTGTTGCCTTCGATGGCTGTGACCACCGAGGACGATTCCCCTGGGGTATTGAGGAGGATGGACGTGGTGGAACCGCCGTACATACCGCCGTAGTAAATGCCGGCGAACATAATGAACGCGCTGGTTGGTTCAAGGACAGTTGTGACCGGGAGCAGCAATGCGATGGTCATGGCGGGGCCAAGACCCGGCAGCACGCCTACGGCGGAACCCAGGATGACGCCAATGCAGGCGTAGAGGAGGTTCATTGGCGTCAGGGCGGTGGCAAAGCCGTCCATGAGGGAGGAGAAGACATCCATCAGAGAATCCCTTCCAGGAGACCGGCTGGCAGTGGGATGTGCAGGCCGAGGTAGAAGCCGTAAAAGGTAAGGATGGACAGGGCCACCGAGATGAGGCCATCACGGATATAGTGCCGGCTTCCGAGGGCCCAGGCGCTGCCCCAGAACAGGACTGTTCCCGAGATCACCCAACCGGCCCAGTCAATGAGCAGGATGTTTGCCACGAACGCTCCGACCAGCGGCAGGACGGTTTTCCAGTCGGCGGGGTGCGTGAGGTCCACGTCCTCTCCGCCTTCGGCTTCACCCTGCCCGCCGCGCAGCACGTTCAGTGCCAGCAGGACGGAGCAGACGATCAGCAGGCCAGCCACGATGTAAGGCAAGGCCTTCGGTCCCACCGGATCTGACTGGGAATACGGGGTAGCCAGGCGAAGGGCGTCCACCAGGACGACGACGCCCGCCGCCCCGAGCAGGAGGGCTACCCCCAGCTCGGAGCGGCCTTTGAGCCTGGAGGTCAAAGATGGTGAGGAGCTCACGCCAAGCCAAGCTTCGTGAGAACGTCAGCCACCCGCTTGTCCTGGTCGCTCAGGAAGGTTTCGAACTCATCGCCGGTGATAAAGGCGTCGGTCCAGCTGTTCTTCTTAAGGGCTTCTTTCCAGCCCTCGGTGCCGTGCATCTTTTCGAGGGCGGCAATGAGCTTGGCCTTGTCGTCGTCGGTGATTCCCGGAGGAGCCACAATGCCGCGCCAGTTGGTGAACTCCAGGTCGATGCCCGATTCCTTCAGCGTCGGCGCGTCAACACCCTCAAGGCGCTCAGCGCCGCTTGTTGCCAGAACGCGGACCCCACCTGATTTGATCTGCTCAAGGTACTCGCCAGCACCGGAGGCCGCAAAGCCGATTTTGTTCCCCAGAAGGGCAGGGAGGAGGTCTCCACCGCCGTCGTAGGCCACATAGTTCACCTTGGTGGCGTCAATTCCAAGTGCTCCTGCCAGCTGCATGGGCAACAGGTGGTCAGGGCCGCCGGGGGAGGAGCCGCCGCCGACGCTGATGGAGCCGGGGTCTGCCTTCCACGCGGCCACCAGGTCATCGATGGTCTTGTAGGGCGAATCCTTGCTGACCATGATGGCGCCGGGCTCTTCAATAAGTTTGGCCAGCGGGGTGGTGTCCGTCAGCTTGGACTCTGTCTTGTTGGTATAGCTCGCGCCCACCACACCAAGGCCCATGAGCATGGTGAGGTCGCCGTTGCCCTTTTCGTTGACGATGCGGGCCAGGCCGACGGTTCCGCCGGCACCGGCAAGGTTGAAGACTTCAGTGTTGGTGGCAACCTTCTCGTCGTCGAGAACCTTGGCGGCCACGCGGGCAGTGGTGTCGTAACCTCCGCCCGGAGTGTTGGGGACCATGATCTGGAGCCCGGTCACCGGTCCGGCAGCGGCGCCGGTGGTGGAATTGGTGGAGCCTCCACCGGTGGCACCGCAACCGGTGGCCATCAGGGCGATGCCGGCGGCGACGGCGGCAATTCGCAATGCGCGGTTCTGGCGCATGGTGTTCCTCTTCTCGCTAAAATGATCAGCAAAACTGACTGGTGATCCGATGCTAGTCCCAGAGTGACGCGCATCACTGTTGTGTACGCAGAGAAACTTAAGTTCATTGCGTTCACGTTTCCGGCGTCCCACCCCCGAAGCGCTGCGATATAGTTCCGGTAGCCAGCGCTGACACGCACCGGAGCAACCAATCGCCGCTTCTGCAGAATTACCAAGA
This sequence comes from Arthrobacter sp. Z5-13, assembly GCF_056499105.1. Classification (NCBI taxonomy): domain Bacteria; kingdom Bacillati; phylum Actinomycetota; class Actinomycetes; order Micrococcales; family Micrococcaceae; genus Arthrobacter; species Arthrobacter sp. Z5-13. The sequence continues at coordinate 3,019,687 of NZ_CP096460.1, read as the reverse complement.
CCTGCTGAACCACCAGAGGAAACAGCCACAGTGACTCGACGAAGAGGAATGTCCCTCGCTGGTCAGTACCTTGTTCTTCAGTTGCTGATAGTCCTGGCGGTCCTGGTGGCCGTAGTGGCAATTTCGCTCGCGCAGAGCGCCGCAGCCTTTGAACGGATCGAAGGACGCCAGGCTTTGTCCGCTGCCGAGGCCCTGGGCAGTAATCCGACAGTTCGCACGCTGCTGCCATCCGCCGAGCCTCGGGAAGGAGCGGCCCTTCCCGCGGTGGCAGAGTCTGTCCGGTCAGTTTCCGGAGCAACCCAGGTTGCGTTGGCCAGGCTCGACCGGACGGTGGTGGCCTCGTCTGATCCAAGCCTGCTGGGCCAGCCCCTGGAACTCGGCGAGAGCCGAGTGATGCTCGGCAGATCGTGGACAGGCGTAGTGGACGAAGCCGGCAGTGTCTTTCTCTCCGCCCACGTCCCTGTTCTCGATGACAAGGGCGACATGATCGGCATTGCGTCAGTCAGCCGTCACTACCCGTCCATGCTGGAGCGGCTAAACGATGCCGCACCGAATCTCCTTACCTACCTCGGCGTGGCAAGCGTGCTGGGTATTGCAGGATCCCTCCTGCTGGCACGACGGGTCAAACGTCAGACCCTGGGTATGGAACCCAGCGAAATCACTGGGCTGGTTGAAAACCGTGAGGCGATGCTGCACGGGCTGAAGGAAGGCGTGGTGGCGCTCGATCCCAACGAACGGATCACCGTAGCCAATGACAGTGCCCGTGAGTTGCTCGGCCTGCCGGCGGACTGCGTGGGCAAAAAGCTGGCAACGCTCCCGGTGGAGCCGGCTTTGAAGGACGTCCTTACCCGCGACCAGTCAGGCCCTGACCAGCTGGTCCTGGTGGGCGAGAGGATGTTGGTGCTGAACCGGGTACCCATCCGCTCAAGGGGACGCGACATAGGGTCCGTCACCACTCTCCGTGACAGGACCGAACTGTCCTCCCTGGAACGTGAACTCGGCGCCACGCGGACGGCTACGGACACCTTGCGGGCCCAGGCACATGAATTCGCCAACCAGCTGCACGTCATCTCGGGTCTCATCCAGATCGGCGAATATGATTCGGTGGTGCAGTTCGTCAATGGCGCCACCCTTGACCGGACCAGGCTTAACGATGAGGTCACCAGCCGGATAGAGGACCCGGCGTTGGCGGCCCTGCTGATCGCCAAAACCAGCCTCGCAACGGAGCGTGGAGTCACGTTGCAGCTGGATCCGGGGTCCTTGCTCGGACGTGTGGACGACGGACTGTCACGGGACCTGGTCACGGTCGTCGGAAACCTCGTGGATAACGCGCTCGACGCCGTTACAGGCAGGACGGATGCCACCGTTATCGTGTCGGTGGAAGAGGGCGACGACGACGTGACAGTCACTGTCCGTGACACCGGCCCGGGCGTGTCCCCGGACGCCGTGGAAAACATTTTCCGGCAGGGATTCACCACCAAGCAGCAGGGCAGCGAGGAAGGCCGTGGCTTCGGCCTCGCGCTCTCACGGGTGGTCTGCCGGAGGCGCGGCGGAGAGCTGTCCGTGGCCAACGATGGAGGAGCAGTGTTCAAAGCGGAACTGAAGCAGCGGAGGCAAGAGCTGTGATCAAAGTCCTGATAGTCGATGACGACTTCATGGTGGCGAAGGTGCACGCCGGTTTCATCCAGCGGACCCCTGGTTTCGTCGTCGTTGGCGCAGCCCATACGGGCGCCGACGCCCTGCTGAAGACCAAAGAGCTGCAGCCGGACCTGGTTCTTCTGGACATCCATCTGCCCGATGTGAACGGGCTTGACCTCATGCTGCAGCTTCGTGAGGTTGCACCCCGGCTCGATGTGCTGGTGATCAGTGCAGCGCGGGAGGTGGAAACAGTCCGTCGTGCCTTGCGGGGCGGCATCGTCCACTACCTCATCAAGCCGTTCTCCCAAACGGATCTGCAGGAACGGCTGGAGCACTACCGGATCGCCTACCAGGGCCTGGATTCGTCCAAGAACGTGGCAGAGCAGTCCGACGTCAATCGTTTGTTCGGCGTTGAGGGCGGTCAGCGGCCTCTGCCGAAGGGGTGCAGCCCGGAGACTCTGGAGCGGGTGGAGCAGGTACTCGGTTCCTCGGATACTGATTTGTCTGCCGCGGAAGTCGCCGATCTGCTGGGTACCTCACGGGTGAGTGCGCGGCGCTATCTGGAGTACCTCAACGACGAAGGCAGGGTGGACGTGCGGCTCAAATACGGCGCCGGGCGGCCCGAGCGCCGCTACGCCCTCAAGCCGGCTGCCTGACGTTCTTCACGGAGCCAGCGCGAATCTTATCGATCCGGTGGCAATGACAGCGGCGGAATCACTTCGGAAAGGGACGTCCTGATCCAGCGCTGCCTTGTCTCCCGGTACTCCGCACGGGTGGAGAAGCGGTAGTGGCAGCTGCGGACGCGAACCCAGCGGGGGCGTGCGCCGTCGAACGGGTCATAACGCAGGAGCTTCAGGACCCGGCGATCTGCCTGGAGGAGTTTGGCGAGGAAAGCGTAAAACCACTCCTCATGCACCGTGCGCAGCGGCAGGAACCACATAAGCCAATCCAGCCTCAGGTGGTAGGGCGCCCACTGCCTTGGCAGTCTGTACACATCTCCGGGCTTTCCCTTGAAGCCGTACTCGCGCCAGTCGCCGTCGTCGGGATCCTCAGTGAGGGTTCCTTCCACCACCATCTCGATCCGCCGTTTTGTGACTGTGCCGAAAGCCCCGTACGTGTTGACGAGTTGCCAGCGGTTGAAGCTGGCGTTCATGAGCTGGCGATGGGCAAAGAGATTCCGAATGGGCCAGTAGCTCAGCACCACGAGCAGGAGGGAGGCAGCCAGAACGATGATGAGCCACCACAGGGGAGTGCCGCCCGCCGCTGAGCCCTGTTCCGCCGGATACAGGTTAAGCGGAATAGCCGGCACCAGGGAGTGCAGCACGGAATCAGTGATGACGGAAAAGGCGAGCACAATGGGGATCCAGTTAAGCCAGGCAAAGTTCCCTGTGGCCACCAGCCATAGTTGGGTAAAGATGATGATCCCCGCTGCAATGCTTGCCAACGGCTGGGGAGCGAACAGGAAGAAGGGGACAACCAGCTGGGCGAAATGGTTCCCGAGGACTTCCATCCTGTGAAGCGGCTTAGGCAGGAGGTGCGCCTGCCGGCTCAGCGGCCCCGGCATGGGCTGGGTCTCGTGGTGGTAATACAGGGCTGTCAGGTCACGCCACTCGCTTCCGCCCCGGATTTTGATCATTCCTGCGCCGAATTCGAGGCGGAACAGCAGCCAGGCCAACAGGATGAGGATGGTCTTCGGCGGGGCCGTCTGGTTAGAGCCAAGGAAGGCCACGGTAAAGCCCGCCTCCAGCAGGAGGATCTCCCAACCGAAGCTGTAGAACGTCTGGCCCACGTTCACGATGGACATGTACAGGAGCCACAGGGAGAGGAAGGCGATCATGGGAAGCCACGGTGGCCCGAGCTGTGGAAGGCCAGCCACCAGCATTACGGCGATGGCCATCCCCGCTAAGCAGACAGCCCGCAAGAGGCGGTCTGAGTAGCGCCAGCGGAAGAGCGTAGGCATGGCCAGGCGTCCAGATCGTTCCAGGAACCGGGGAGCAGGGAGTAAGCCGCGTTCCCCCAGCAGGGCCGGAAACTGGTTCATGCCGGACAGGAAGGCGATGAAGTAGACCGCGGCGATGCCGCGCTGCAGTACTTCCCGGGCAATCCAGTAGTCCGGTGCGTCGAACCATCCCACCCAGTCCACATCACTTAAGCTACGCCGGCTGCGCCCATGGTCAATCCTCCGGCCATGGTCAATCCTCCGGCCTTGAAAGCGCGGCACCGGGAAGGAGTCCGTTCACAGTGCGGGATACTTAAGCCATGCAGATTTCTGGCGCCAGCCATTCCATCCCAGGGCAGCCGCGCAGGATCGTTCTCCTCGGGTCCACGGGTTCCATCGGTACCCAGGCGATCGAGGTGGTCGACGGCGCTCCCCACCTTTTCCAGGTGGTGGCACTTAGCGCCGGGGGAGGAAACCTGGAACTTCTTGCCAGGCAGGCCGTCCACACAGGCGCCCAGGCTGTAGGAATCGCCGCGGGCGATGCCGCGGAACTTCAGCGTCTTATCAAGGAAGCGGCCGGTGCAGCGGGCGTCATTGGCTACCAGCCGGAGATTGTTACCGGAGCGGATGCTTCCACCCGGATCGCGGAGGTGGAGGCCGACGTCGTCCTCAACGGCATCACAGGCTCCATTGGCCTCGCGCCCACCCTTGCCGCCCTGAAGTCAGGCGCCATCCTTGCCCTGGCGAACAAGGAATCCCTGATTGTGGGTGGTTCCCTCGTGAAGGCCGCCGCACGCGAAGGGCAGATTGTTCCGGTGGATTCCGAGCATTCCGCGATCGCCCAATGCCTGCGGGCAGGGTCCGCGGCCGAGGTTGACCGGCTCATCCTTACGGCATCCGGTGGCCCTTTCCGCGGAAAATCCAGGGAACAGCTCCACGATGTCTCGCCGCAGGATGCCCTGGCCCATCCCACTTGGGATATGGGCCTTATGGTCACCACCAACTCCGCCAGCCTGGTCAACAAGGGCCTGGAAGTCATCGAGGCGCACTTGTTGTTCGACATCCCGCTGGATCGGATCGACGTTGTGGTCCATCCGCAGTCCGTGGTCCATTCCATGGTCCAGTTCGTTGACGGTTCCGTCATTGCGCAGGCTTCTCCGCCGGACATGCGCCTGCCGATCGCCCTTGGAATGGGTTGGCCGGACCGCGTGCCGGCTGCGGCCCGCGCGTGCGACTGGACCAAGGCCACCAGCTGGACGTTTGAACCGCTGGACGTCACCGCCTTTCCCGCTGTGGACCTGGCTAAGGATGCCGCCAAGCAAGGCAGTACCTTTCCTGCGGTCTTCAACGCCTCCAACGAGGAAGCGGTGGTGGCCTTCCATGCCGGGAAGATCCGGTTCACGGACATTGTGGATACGATCGAAGCCGTCCTCAGTGAACATTCAGGGTCTTCCCTGCTGTCTGTTGAGTCCGTGCTGGATGCTGAAAAGTGGGCACGTGCGCGGACCCATGAACGTTTAGCTATGAGCAGTCTCTAGGAAGCAGCAGCCAAGCATGAACCCCGTCCTCCTTTTTATCCTCGGTGTCGTATTCGTAGCCATCGGCATCGCCGTTTCTATTGCGCTTCACGAGGTGGGCCACCTGCTTCCGGCAAAGCTTTTCAAGGTACGCGTCACCAAGTACATGATTGGCTTTGGCCCAACCCTCTGGTCCACGCGCAAAGGCGAGACCGAGTATGGATTCAAGGCCATCCCCTTGGGCGGCTATGTCTCGATGATCGGCATGTATCCGCCGAACAAGGAGGACGGGGCGGTGCGTCCCTCCAGCACCGGAATGTTCCAGACCCTTGCCAGCGAAGCGCGATCCGTGGCTCACCAGGAAGTCGGCCCCGGAGATGAGGGCCGCCTCTTCTATCAGCTGCCTGTATGGAAGAAGATCATCATCATGTTGGGCGGTCCTGCGGCCAACCTGCTGATAGGCCTGGTACTCACGGCCGTGCTGCTTATGGGCTTCGGCATTGCAACTGCCACCACCACTGTTGCCGATGTCTCCCGGTGCCAGGTCAAGGCCGGAGAAACCGTGGATCCGGATTCACCGGATTGCAAGCCCACACCTGCTGCGGCAGCCGGGATTAAGCCCTTGGACACCATTACGTCCTTCGACGGCAAACCCGTCACCAGTTGGGAGCAGCTGACCGGATGGATCCGCGAATCGGCAGGCAGGGAAGTCAGCATCACAGTGGAACGCGACGGCGCTCCCGTCACCACCACCGTCACGCCGGTTCTCTCCGCCCGCCCGATCATCGGTGAGGACGGAAGGCCTGCTTTGGACGCCGAAGGACAACCCCTCTACCAGGAGGTGGGATTCCTTGGCATCGGAGCCCAGACGGCCCTCATTCAGCAGCCAGCGTCCTCAGTGCTGCCCATGGCAGGGGAAAACATCAGGCAAGTAGCCGGCGTCGTCCTTAACCTTCCAGCCAGGGTGGCGGGCGTAGCGCAGGCCGCGTTCAGCGAAGAACCACGCGACCCGAACGGTCCCATCAGCGTTGTGGGTGTGGGCAGGGTTGCCGGTGAGGTAGCTGCCATGGAGCAGGTTCCCGTTCAATCGAGGCTTGCCGTCTTGGTCGGGCTTCTTGCCGGCCTGAACTTCGCGCTCGCGGTGTTCAACCTGATTCCGCTGCTTCCGCTGGATGGCGGGCACGTGGCAGGCGCCTTGTATGAGGGTGCGCGGCGACGGGTTGCCAAGCTCTTCGGCAAACCGGATCCTGGCGCCTTTGACATCGCCAAACTCCTGCCCGTGACCTACGTTGTGGCGATCCTGCTGATGGGGATGAGTGCGTTGTTAATCTATGCCGACATTGTTAAACCCATCAGCATCTTCTGACCGGCCTTATCAACCACATATGACTGTTTCCCAAATATCAGCCGGAAATGATTGATATTCGAAAATCAGCCAACTAGGGTTGAGCTCATGTTCGTCTTGACGATTGACCAACGCGGCAGTAGCTCAGATATTGACCGGGTGCCATTACTGCTGCAGGAAGTGGCGCCCCTGACCACTTCCGGAACGTTCGAGCGCTCGGTGGGTGATGAAATCCAGGGCGTTGTGCAGGATCCTGCCGAAGCTGTGGCAATTGCGCTCCATGCTCTGAGGGGGGAGCACTGGTATGTAGGCATTGGCGTTGGTCAGGTGGATATCCCGCTGCCTCAAATTCCGCGGGAAGGATCAGGTCCGGCTTTCGTAGCAGCCCGGCATGCTGTGGAGAGGGCTAAGGCCGCCGCGGGCCACGTCCCGTTGGCGGTCATGCCCGGGATGCCATTCCGCAGTGAAACTGGCGGCGGCCGCTCTGGCGGCGCCAGCAACGCGCAGGCAGTGGCCGCCTGTGCCAACGCCGAGGCAGTTTTGCGCCTCATCGGGCGCCTGATCCAGGAACGCAGCCAGGCGCAATGGAAAGTCGTGGACACCCTCATGGCTGTCCAGCAGAACCGCGAGGCCAGGCATGGCAGCCAGAAAATCGCTGCCCGCGAACTGGGAATCACGGAGCAGTCGGTGAGCCGCGCGGTGCTGCGGTCCGGATGGCAGGAAGAATGGGCGGCAAGGCCTGCCGTTGAAATGCTGCTCGCCCTGGCACACCAGATCATTACGGCTGAAGGGAGGGGAGGAGACGCATGGACGTTCTCTGGGTAACCCTCGCCATGGTCTTGGCGGGATTCGCCGGATGGCCCGTTACCGCGCTTGTTTTCCGACTTGCCAGGACGATTGATGACAAGGCCGATGCTGATAACCGCGCGGCGAGGAACACGGCCAAGCCTGACGACGGCGACGATCCTTCAGCGGACGTTACTGTTGACGGCGAAATCACGGTACCGGCAGGACCCTCCAAAGTGGAGGGCGGGGTCCCTGCAACAGCTCAGCCTGGCGCTGACCAATCTGGAGCGCCTACACCCGGCAAAGCTGACGGCGCCACGTCCACCCGGATCCTTCGGGGCGGGGCGATCATCGGTATCCTTGAGCGGCTTGCCGTCTGCCTTGCCATCCTGGGAGGACAGCCGGTAGCGATCGCCTACGTGGTTGCAATCAAGGGCCTGGGACGTTTTGCCGAGCTAAAAGAGACCCCCGTCGCCGCCGAGCGCTTCATTATTGGAACCCTGACGTCCATGTTCTGGGCTGCCGGAATTGCCGCATTGGCCAAGGTCTTGTTTCTGAGCTGACCCCGGCCGGATGGGTACTCTGGCAAGCAGCGAGATAGGGTAGCCCTATGACTGTTTTTGCTGTTGAGTACGTATACGACGCCGACTCCGGGCAGGTCCGTGACGCCCACCGCCCCGCCCATCGCGAATGGCTGACCGCTCTTGCCGGAGAAGGTGCGCTACTCACCAGCGGACCCTACTCTGACGGCGCTGGAGCCCTGTTGATTTTCAAAGCCACCGATGACGCCGCCTTGAGTGATCTCCTCCAGCAGGACCCGTTCGCTTCTGCCCAGGTAATTTCGGCGATCCGCATCACCGAGTGGAACCCGATCATCGGCCAGCTCGCCGAGCACGCAGCCTAGTCCAGTCCGGACCACAACCCCATATATCTTCAAACAAGGAGTCCACGTGACCTCGGTCAGCCTGGGAATGCCGTCAGCACCACCACCTGTTCTTGCCCCGCGCAGGAAGACCCGCCAGATCAAGGTAGGCTCGGTCGGCGTCGGCTCCGATTCGCCCATCAGCGTGCAGTCCATGACCACCACGCCCACAACGGATATCAACGCCACGCTCCAGCAGATCGCGGAGCTGACAGCATCCGGTTGCGACATCGTTCGGGTTGCCTGCCCATCAGCCGACGACGCCGAAGCACTCCCCATCATCGCCAGGAAATCCCAGATTCCCGTCATCGCTGACATCCACTTCCAGCCTAAGTATGTCTTCGCGGCCATCGAAGCCGGTTGCGCTGCGGTACGGGTGAACCCGGGAAATATCCGGAAGTTCGATGACCAGGTCAAGGAAATCGCCCGGGCAGCCAAGGACCACGGGACGTCCATCCGAATCGGCGTGAACGCAGGGTCACTGGAGCCGGGCATCCTCAAAAAGTACGGCAAGGCCACTCCCGAGGCCCTCGTGGAATCGGCAGTCTGGGAAGCGTCACTGTTCGAGGAGCATGGCTTCCATGACTTCAAGATCTCCGTGAAGCACAATGACCCCGTCATCATGGTGGCCGCCTACGAGATGCTCGCCGAGCAGGGGGACTGGCCTCTGCACCTTGGCGTGACCGAGGCCGGTCCGGCTTTCCAGGGCACTATCAAATCCGCGGTGGCCTTCGGTGCGCTCCTCTCCAAGGGCATTGGGGACACCATCCGCGTTTCCCTCTCCGCTCCGCCGGTGGAAGAAATCAAGGTGGGCAACCAGATCCTGCAGTCCCTGAATCTCCGGCCACGCAAACTCGAGATCGTTTCCTGCCCGTCCTGCGGCCGTGCCCAGGTCGATGTCTATACACTGGCTGAACAGGTTACGGCAGGACTTGAGGGTATGGAGATTCCCCTCCGGGTTGCTGTTATGGGCTGTGTGGTCAATGGACCGGGTGAAGCACGCGAAGCGGACCTCGGCGTCGCCTCGGGCAACGGCAAGGGCCAGATTTTCGTCAAGGGCGAAGTCATCAAGACTGTTCCTGAAAGCGAAATTGTTGAGACACTGATCGAAGAGGCCATGCGTATCGCCGAAGAGATGGGGGAGGCCGATGGCGAAGATGCTGTCAAGGGTAGCCCCGTGGTTAGCGTCTCGTAAGGACGGATACCCGGCCGGTACCTCCGTGCGTGTACTGGCCGGGGCCGATACCGCTAAGCTCCAGGAACTCGCACGGCAGGACGTCGTGGCAAATGTGTTTATTCTTGCGCATCTGGAGAGTACAGGAACGGCGGCACCTACTTCCGGTGGAGCCAACGTTCTGGGAGTGTTCGACGGCGAGGACCTGGTGGGTGCGTGCTGGGCAGGCGCCAACCTGGTGCCCATCCAGCTGGATCCCGATCTGGCAGGCAGCGTGGCTGCTGCAGCCTATGGATCCGGCCGCCGCTACGCGTCCATTTTTGGTCCTGCCGAAACAGTGCTCGCCATGTACGAACGGCTTGAAGACCTTGGCCAGCTGGCCCACGATGTCAGGGCCGTTCAGCCCCTGCTGACACTGACAGGCCCACCCACCGTGCAACCCGACGTCCATCTGGGCTTCAGCCGGTTCGATGACTTCGACCGCATCCTGCCGGCGTGTGCTGCGATGTTTGAAGAAGAAGTGGGGTACTCGCCCTTCCTGGGTGGACGGGAATTCTACAGCCGGAGGGTTGAGGGCCTCATCCGGCAAGGACACTCCCTGGTCCACCTTAATTCCGAGGGTGAAGTGGTGTTCAAAGCGGAGCTGGGAGCGGTGACCCCGGAAGTGACCCAGGTGCAGGGCGTTTGGATGAATCCTTCGTACCGCGGCAGGGGGCTGAGTGCCGCCTACATGGCCGCCGTCGTCAGCCATGCGCAGCAGCTCGCGCCGGTTACCAGCCTTTACGTTAACGACTACAACAGCCGCGCCAGGGCCACCTACGAACGCGTGGGTTTCCATCAGGTGGGTACGTTCGCTACAGTGCTCTTTTAGCTGTCCATCCCGGCCGGCATTTGGTCTTGATGGGGGAAAAATGAATACGTTTGCTTTCCGTACGCTTGGTGCGTCTGCGGTGCTGGTTGTTGGTCTCGCTGGCTGCGGCGCTCCTGCCGCGGAAACACCCGCGAAAAGCAGCGAGGGCGCATCCGCAGCGCACGTTGAGTCCGTGACTCCCACTCCGACTCCCACCCCTGAGGCCAAGGCCTACACTGCGGACGAGCTCGCGGTTTTGGTGGGCCAGTTAAAAGACTCCAAGGGTGTCAAGCTTTCAGTCATGTCCATGGCTGATATGTCGGGAACCTTTGAACAAACCAAGGCACTGTTGTCCTCGATGGTTGTGGAACCTGCAGATTGCCAGGAAATGGTTGTCGCTGGTATGCCCACTTCACTCGATGGCGCTTCGGCTGCATTCGGGACCAGCCTGAATGCAGTCGAGGGTATAACTTCGGTGTCCATGGCGTCCGGGCTCGAACCGGCATTCCTTGAGGAGACCGTGACGCAGGCCCAGGACGTATCCAAGTGCGCGAGCATGACATTTGCCGTCGGTGAAGTTAAGGCTGATATGGCAGTGAGGCCACTTGACGGCGTTGGCTCGGTACCCGGAACGTTCGCGTTTGAAAGTCTCAGCACGACGTCCACGGGGCAGAAGCAGGCGATGATCATGGCGCAGGCGATCTCTCGAGGCGTGCGGATTGTCGTAGTTTCCATGGGCGGGGCCAGCCAGGAAGAGTCGGTCTCAAGGACCGGAGCCATGATGGACCAGGCTGCTGCCCTCCTGAAGTAACGCTTTCTTTGCCCGCCCGGCGTCCAGCTCGCCCGTCAGGTAGTGCTGGACGTTGGGCGCAATGAGTCTGATGACCTCTTCTTCAGTCGCTGATGCCAGGGGCTCCAGCCGGATTACATAGCGCGTCAGCATCAGGCCCACCATCTGTGAGGCCACCAGGTTGCCGCGCAGCCGCACTTCTTCGGCTGTGCCAGGGACTCCTGCCATGATCCTGGACAGAATGGTCCTCGTGACCAGTTCCCTCATCATGGCTGTCTTGGCCTTGGACCCGATGGTTCCACGAAGAAACGCCACCAGGCTGTGCTGCGCAGGGCTCTCCCAAAGCCGGAGCACGGCCCCGACAATGGCCTCCGCTCGATGCTCAGGGTCGAGGCCGTCCACTCCGGCCAGTACCTGGGCCGGATCTGCCGGCAGCTCCACGCTCAGCGCAAAGAGCTCATCCTTGCCGTTGAAGAAATGGTGAACCATGGCTGGATCCACCTCAGCCTCGCGGGCGATTTGCCGCAGGCTGGTGCCATCAAAACCATGGTCGGCAAAAAGCTTTCGCGCAGCCGCCATAATTTGGTCTTTGGATGCGACACCGCCCTTGCGCCGGCCCCTCCTGGCCAGTGGAAGGTCCTCGCTCATGGTGTTTGCCGGCGTAATGTCAGCGAGGCAAGCACCAGCACCCCCAGCACAATCGTGCCCATCACGCTGACGTCCTGCCACATCAGATCGGTTGCTTCGGCGTTCTCCGCAACTTCCCGCAAGGCATCGACGGAGAACGTCAGCGGCAGAACATTGGAGATTGCCTCGAGGACCTCGTGCATCCTGTCCCGGGCCACAAAGAGCCCGCACAACAGGATCTGCGGCACCACCACAACCGGCATGAACTGGACCGCCTGAAACTCCGTCCATGCAAAGGCTGAGCAGAGCAATCCCAGCGCCACCCCCAGGACTGCGTTGATGACGGCAATCATCACCACCCAGAGGGGACTGCCCTGGATATCCAGATTGAAAATCCAGTAGGCCACGGCTGTAGCAACCAATGACTGCAACGCAGCCATGATCGAGAAGGCAAGGCCGTATCCGAAAAGAAGGTCCGCCTTGTGGATCGGTGTGGTGAGAAGCCTCTCCAGGGTCCCTGACGTCCGCTCCCTGAGCATGGTGATTGAGGTAACCAGAAACATCACCACGAACGGAAAGATGGCAAGCATCATGAGCCCCACCCGGTCGAATGTCCTTGGGACTCCCGGTGGGAGGGTTTCGTTCTCATAGAGGAAGTAGACAGCGGTCAGGAGCAGTGCAGGGACTACCAGGATGAGTGCGATGCTGCGGCGGTCATGCCGCAACTGGTCAAGTACCCGCCCTGCCGTTGCCAGCATCATTTGGGGATTCATCACGCCACCGTCCTCATCACGCCACTGTCGCTTCCGACTGCTGGATCACGTGGAGAAAGGCCTGTTCAAGATCAGCACTTCTGCCTTGGCGGCTTAGTTCCTCCGGAGTGAGCCAGGCCAGGAGCCCGCCGCTTCGCAGTAGGAGCAGAGACGAGCAGTGGCTGGCTTCCTCCATGACATGGCTGGAGATCAGCAGGGTGGTGCCGGCCTCAGCCATACTGCGGAAACGTTGCCAGAGATCAGCCCGCAACACAGGGTCCAGTCCCACCGTAGGTTCATCCAGTACCAGGAGCTTGGGCTCTGAAACCAAAGCGCATGCCAAGGACGCCCTGCTCAGCTCTCCGCCCGACAGGTCAGCCGCCTTCTGGTGTGCCAAGGCGCCGAGGTCGACGGCGTCAATCGCCTTCCGGGCATCCTCGCGTTTCCTGCTGTGCATTGTTCCGAAATACCGCACGTTCGCTTCCACGCTGAGATCCATGTAGATGCTGGGCGCCTGCGTCACGTATCCGACGTCGTGCCGGAGGCTTGGATGGCCCGCCGGACGGCCCAGAACACGTACCGAGCCGGAGGTGATTCTTTGTACTCCGACGATTGCCCGCATAAGCGTTGTCTTACCGCTTCCCGAGGGCCCTAGAAGGCCTGTGATTTGGCCGGCCGGGATCGAAAAGTTGATATTCCGGAGGATGTCCCTCCCGTTTCGGGTGACGTCGAGATTTTCGACTTCCACGCCCCGTTCAGTGTCAGCTGAAGGAGGCCGGAGTGCTGCTGCCTCAGACATTTATTTCCTCCGGAAATACTTCTCTTAGGCGATTAATTCATCACCTGATGAATTAAAAACTAGACCTGGCAGGCGCCGTCGTCAACAGTGATTTGCGCTTAGAACTCTTGAAATGGTGGCGGGGATCACATAAGTTTCTACGTAGCCGCGCTGATGGGGCGCGTCGGTCTCTCAGGAAGGAATTCCCAAAATGGCACTTTGCGTTGACCTTGCCACGGCAGTGGATAGGAAGTTAGGGGACACGTCCTAAGGCAACAGCCAGCATTCGGACTGGCTGCCAGGCTGGAGAACGGATGCAGTACAAAGCAGGAACACGCACAGAATTACTGGCCTTAAGGCCGCAGAGCCACGCCACAACAGGATGACCAGCCAAGCTGGCCAGGGGCTTCCTTCAGTTAGGGCGTGGCTCTTCTGTGTCCGGGCATGTGCGGGCCACCGCCCCGCGCATAGCTTAGGGGCCTCTAACCGGTAGATTGGTATCCAGACATTTTTGCCAGTTCCCCAGAAACGGATACCGACCAGTGGTCCTTCGCCTCTCCAAACTTTTCCTGCGCACGTTGCGTGAAGATCCCGTCGACGCCGAGGTAGCCAGCCACCGGCTCCTGGTCAGGGCCGGATACATCCGCCGCGCCGCGCCGGGTATCTACACCTGGCTGCCGCTGGGCCTGAGCGTACTGCGCAGGGTTGAGCAGGTTATTCGCGAGGAAATGGCCGCCATCGGCGCCCAGGAAGTCCACTTCCCGGCACTCCTGCCCAAGGAGCCTTACGAGGTCACCAACCGCTGGACAGAATACGGCGACGGGATTTTCCGGCTCAAGGACCGCAAGGGCGCCGACTATCTGCTGGCCCCGACTCACGAGGAAATGTTCACTCTGCTGGTCAAGGACCTTTATTCGTCCTACAAGGATCTGCCGCTTAGCATCTACCAGATCCAGAACAAGTACCGGGACGAAGCCCGTCCCCGCGCGGGCTTGCTGCGCGGCCGTGAATTCATCATGAAGGACTCTTACTCCTTCGATATCGACGACGCTGGCCTGGACGCCAGCTACGCCGCACACCGTGGTGCCTATCTCCGGATTTTCGAGCGCCTGGGCCTGGAAGTCATTCCCGTCGCCGCCACCGCCGGTGCGATGGGCGGTTCCAAGAGCGAGGAGTTCCTGCACCCCACGGAGATCGGTGAAGACACATTCGTCCGTTCAGCAGGCGGCTACGCCGCGAACGTCGAGGCCGTCACCACAGTGGTTCCCGCTGACATCGACTTCAGCGCTGCTCCGCCTGCCGAGGTCCTGGACACCCCTGGAACTCCCACTATCGATACCCTGGTGGAGGCATCCAATCAGCTGGCACCTCGCAGCGAGGCCGACGGCGGCGCTTGGACCGCCGCGGATACCCTCAAGAATGTTGTGCTCGCGGTCACCCTGCCAACAGGCGAGCGCCAGATCGTTGTCATCGGGCTGCCGGGCGACCGGGGAGTGGACCTGAAGCGCGTCGAAGCGAACATTGGCCGGTTCCTCCCGCTTGCCGGTGAGATTGGCCTTGAAGCGGCCAACGAGGAAGATCTCAAGAAGAACCCGTTGATCGTGAAGGGCTACCTTGGCCCTGGCCTGTCCTTGGACGAACCTTTCCTGGGGCTGGAGGGCGCCGCCAAGCTGCTCTACCTTGTGGACCCCCGTGTGGTCAGCGGCACCACCTGGGTCACCGGCGCAAACGAGGCAGGCAAGCACGTCTACGGGCTTGTGGCCGGTCGTGACTTTGGCTGGGACGGCGTCATCGAATGCACGGAGGTGCGCGCAGGCGACGAGGCTCCCGACGGTTCCGGCCCGCTGGAGACGGCCCGCGGCATCGAGATGGGCCATATCTTCCAGCTCGGGCGGAAGTATGCCGAAGCCCTTGAGCTCAAGGTCCTCGATCAGAATGGCAAGCAAGTAGTGGTCACCATGGGCTCCTACGGTGTGGGCGTGACCCGCGCAGTGGCTGCCTTGGCGGAGTCCAACCACGATGACAAGGGACTCGTTTGGCCAAGGGCAGTTGCCCCGGCTGATGTCCACGTTGTTGCTGTAGGCCGCGGTGAGGAAATTTTTGACACTGCTGAAAGGCTTGCGCTCGAACTCGAGGCCGCCGGATTGGAAGTCATCTATGACGACCGGCCGAAAGTTTCTCCCGGCGTAAAGTTCGGCGATGCCGAGCTCGTGGGCGTTCCCACCATCCTCGCGGTGGGCCGCGGTCTGGTGGACGGCGTCGTCGAGATCAAGGACCGCAGAACCGGCGAGGCCGAGAACGTCACGGTGGACAAGGCCGTGGACTACGTGGTCAACGCCGCCCGCAACAGCCGCTAGCACGTGGACGGCGTGGTCTCAGGCTTCGAGTCGATCCAGCTTGCCACTATCATCCTGCTGGTGGTGGCCGGATTTGCGGCGGGCTGGGTGGATGCCGTTGTCGGGGGAGGCGGGCTCCTGCAGTTGCCGGCGCTTTTGCTGGTGCCCGGGATCACGCCTGTCCAGGCTTTGGCGACCAACAAAATGGGCTCGATCTTCGGGACCACCACCAGTTCGGTTACTTTCTACCGCCGTGTCCGGCCCGATTTATGGACGGCCATCCCCATGGCTGTCATCGCCTTGGGCGGCAGCTTCGGGGGAGCCGTGCTGGCCGCCACGCTCCCGGCCAGCGTCTTCAAGCCAATTATTGTGGCGGCGCTGATCGCCGTTGCGCTTTTTACAGCCTTCAAGCCCGACGTCGGTAACCTCACCGTGCTGCGCCATGACGGCCGCTCCCACTATGTTGTTGCGTGCCTGATCGGGGCCGTCATCGGTTTCTACGACGGGCTGATTGGGCCAGGAACTGGTTCCTTCCTGGTGATTGCCCTGGTGTCCGCCATGGGCTATGCCTTCCTCGAAGCCAGTGCAAAGGCGAAGATCGTCAACATGGCTACGAACGCCGGGGCGCTCATCTTCTTCCTGCCCCACGGCTCACTGCTGTGGGGGATTGGCCTGCTGCTGGGGGTGGCGAACATGGCCGGTGGTTACCTGGGGGCAAGGACAGCTGTCAAGCAGGGGAGCCGCTTTATCCGGATCGTTTTCCTGTCAGTGGTGGGGGCGCTCATCATCAAGCTCGGCTACGACGTTTGGCACGACACCTTCGCTTAGACAGTGTCTTAGACAGGGGCCGTCCGCAAACACCCTCCCGGCACCGATCGTTTACGTACGTAGAGGCAAACACCCTCCCGCAAGCAAAAGTGCAGGCGTAGCATGCTCCTATGTCAGCAGGTTCAGAACCGTACAGGGATGCGTTGGAAGCGGCCTCAAGGCATGCCACGGAGTGGCTGGACAGCCTCCCGGGGCGCCACGTGGGACCAGAGAAAACCGCGGGGGAGCTGCTGGAGGTCTTCGGCGGGCCTCTCCAGCACGAAGGCCTGCCGGCCGTTGACGTCGTGGACTATCTCGTCAGTCACGCCGAACCCGGCCTGATGGCGATGCCCTCCGGGCGCTTCTTCGGCTGGGTTATCGGCGGAACCCTTCCCGCTGCCCTGGCCGCTGACTGGATGGTCAGTGCCTGGGACCAGAACAGCGGTATGCGCTATGCAACGCCTGCCGCGGCGGCCATCGAGGAAGCAGCCAGCCAGTGGCTACTTGACCTTCTGGGTCTTCCACCGGAGTCCGACGTCGGCTTCGTCACCGGAGCCACTATGGCTAACTTCACCTCGCTGGCGGCAGCGCGCTGGCGGCTTCTGACGAAAGCCGGCTGGGACTTGGATGCCAACGGCCTCGCTGGTGGGCCCAGGATCCGCTGTGTAGTGGGCCAAGAGCGGCATGCCAGCGTCGATCTGGCCTTGCGGTATGTGGGCTTGGGGACACCTGTGGTTGTTCCCTCTGACCGGCAGGGGCGGATTATTCCGGCGGAACTTGATCGGGTTCTTGGTGAGGGAACCGGCCCGTTGCTCGTATGTCTGCAGGCTGGAAATCTGCATTCAGGAGCCTTTGATCCGTTCAGTGAAGCAATCAGTGTTGCGAGGAAGCACGACGCCTGGGTCCATGTGGACGGTGCCTTCGGACTATGGGCCGCAGCAGTGCCCGAACTTTCGGCTCTGACCGAAGGCCTTGCCTTGGCCGATTCCTGGGCAACGGATGCGCACAAAAGCCTGAACGTCCCGTACGACTGCGGGATTGCAGTGGTGAAAGATGCGATGGCGCTCCGTACGGCGATGGGAGTCAGCACCAGCTACCTGATCCAGGACGTGGATGGGGCCGCCGATCCTTTCGACAAGGTGCCCGAGCTCTCCCGCAGGGCCAGGGGAATTCCGGTCTGGGCGGCCCTGAAGTCTTTGGGGAAGGAGGGCGTGATTGCTCAGATCAGGGGCCTGACGGATCGCGCAGCACAGCTTGCGGAAAGGCTGTCCGCCGTGAGTGGAGTTGAGGTGCTGAACGATGTCGATTACACACAGGTGTCGCTGGCGTTCGGGGACGATGCCACAACGCGTGCTGTCACTGCCCGGATTATTGCGGACGGCCACGTGTGGATGTCCGGATCCCGCTGGCAGGGAAAGGACATCCTCCGGATTTCGGTGAGTAATTGGAGCACCAGTGACGAGGACGTCAACGTTGCTGTCGAGGCAATCGAAAGCGCTGTAGCAGCAGTGCGATCTTAGCTGTCCTGCCCCAGCCGTTCAGCGGACCACCGCGAGGACTCCGCTGACCAATTGTGGGCGGCCCCTGGCTCCGGCAGCTCATGTGGGCTGGGGAGTCCTTCAAGTGTGCGGCCCGCCAGCGTGCTGGCCACCCACAGCGAGCGGGCCAGGTCTCCCTCGTGACGCGGCCGTGCAGCATAATGCAAGGCATTGTCCACTTCCCGGGCCACGGCCCAGAGGGCAGCAGTGTCTGCGTCCAGTCCCGCTGCCTGACTGAAATCCCTGCACCGCTCCACGAGGCCTCGCCCGGGGTCGCGGGAGGAAAGGTCACCCAGCCGGTTCCAGAGCAGTGGCGCCACCCCGAACTCGGCTTCACCGATCATGGGTTGGGGGTCTATGGCAGCATAGTCACCTGGTCCTGCCAATACCGGCGCGTCCGGACGGGCCAGGATGTTCAGGAAATGGAAGTCGGTGTTGACCAGCACATCCGTCCCCGAGCGTCGGCCAACGGCTCCCCGAGTCTGGCAAACTTCCAAGGCAGCTTCCAGCAGCCATCGCGGAAAAGGCCGGGACAGTTGTTCCCATTCCGCCGCAAGGTCATCGCTCCAACGCTCGGCCAGGGCAGCCACATGTTCGAATTCGGCCCATTCGGCGTTGGCGTCGGGAACCAGGCTGAGCTGGCGGACCAGGCCACCCCAGACCTCAACTGCCCTGTCCATGGGCGCTTCCTGCAAGGACCGGATCGGATCGAGCCGCTCGAGCAGCATTGCGCACGTCCCGGCGTCGGAATTCAGCAAGCGGACTGCACCCCGCCCGTTCCACAGGGCCAGAGCGTGCCGCTCGACGCGGGCTTCGTCGTGCGGATAGGCCACCTTGAGCACTGCGGGAACGCCGGAATTCATCACGGGGATAACAATGGCTCCGTGTCCGTTCCACGGCACTGCGCCCTCTGGGAGGTCAAGTTCCAGATTCCAGTGGTCCAGCCGGCCTTGGATCAGGCCGGGAAGTGACGCAAGCCAAGCCCGCCCGGAGCTGGTGGTGCTGTACCTCCGGGTGAGGTCTACGGGTACGGGTACTTCTGCTGACCGGATCATCAGCACCAGCGTAGTCCAGGACCGGCGCTGCGGCCGGGATTCAGACCACGCCGCTGGCTCCCAGTAGATTGCCGATAGTGAAGGTGGCCGCCAAGGCCAGCGCACCGCCGATAACCACCCGAATGGCGGCACGGCCCTTTGAGCCGCCGCCGATCCATGCCCCCACCGTTCCCGTTGCCGCCAGTGCAGCCAGCACCGCAAGAAAGGTGACGGGGACCCGGATGTCCTGGGGCGGCAGCAGAATGGCCAGCAGCGGAAGGATGGCTCCGATGACAAACGCGGATGCCGAGGCAAAAGCAGCATGCCAGGGATTAACGATATCCTCTTCGTCAATGTGAAGCTCAGCCGAGAGGTGGGCAGACAGCGCGTCATACCTGGTGAGTTCCTCCGCAACAGTCCTGGCAGTCTCAACGCTGAGGCCCTTCTGCTGGTAGATGGCCGTGAGTTCGGCGAGCTCCTCCACCGGCTGTTCCTCGAGCTCCCGGCGCTCCTTCTCAATGAGGGACTTCTGGCTGTCACTTTGGCTACTGACGGAAACGTACTCACCCAGGGCCATGGAAATGGCGCCCCCCACCAGCCCGGCCGCACCTGCTGCAAGGATGGGGCCCGAGGCAGCCGTTGCACCAGCGACGCCCACCACAATGGCGGCCACCGAAACTATTCCGTCGTTAGCGCCCAGAACTCCTGCACGGAGCCAGTTCAGTCGCTGCGAGAGGTCGTTGCCATGGGGCTCGTTGTCGTGGAGGCTTCCGGGCACTGGATCGTCCATACGAACAGCAAACCACCGGGAGGGAAAGCTTTCCAGTAGAGGGCTTCCAGCAGCCGCGGATCCGATGGTCAGGACGGAGCAGCTGTTGCCTTGTGATCCACTGCTGCGTCGTCTTTGGGCAGCGCTTCATGAGCTGCCGCCTCGTCTGGCAAGGGTGGCAGCTGATCGGCGTTGAAGAGCAAGCCAGGCAGAGGGCCGGGATCTGCGCCCCACTGTACGGACCTCCGCGCAGCTTCCCAGAGGCCGGCTACCGCCCAGCGGCGTGCGGATCCCTCACCCAGGGCCACAAGATCGGCATAAACGGGCAGCGTTCCGGCTTCCAGGGTCCCCAACCCGGCTGCGGGAGCCTGCAGGAATTCCGGCTTCAGAGTATAGCCAGGCTCCTGGTTGGGAGTGCTGACGCAGTGCTGACGGCTCAACTCCTCAGCTTCCTGCAAGAGTTGTTCGTGCCGTGCCAGGAGCAACGATGCTGCTTGCGTACTGGATTTCTCTAAACGTGTCAGGGCAACCTGATAACCGTAGATAGTCTCCGCTTCTGTTTTGACCGTCGTCGACAGGGCGGACGCGAGGAGTGAACCGCCATGCTCTCCGGACTGAGCATTGGATGCAGAGTCTTCGGACGGAGCGGCTGCCGCAGGCTGTGCCGAGGGTGCTGCTGAAGACGGTGCCGCCGCTGATGAGGGGGACAGGCACTCGGCCGCTCCGAGCTTGAGCTGTTCCGCGTCTTCCGGCGTCAGCCCTGCTACGGCCGCCCCCGGGGCAGGAACGCCCACAGCGCCCGCCAAGGCTGAGGCTTCCAGCAGCTGTGCGGTACCTACCGCTGCCAGCAGCCGGGCCATCCCGCCGTCGGCCGCTACTGCATCAGTGGTCCTTTGAACACCGCTGGCGGACAGGCCGGCCACGAGGTCAGCCGCAGAAGAGGCTGCCATGGTGGCCGACGGCGACGGCTCCGTGGATGTCTCGGAAGGCACAGTCCCTGAGGGGGAGCCTGATGGCGAGGCGGAGGGCTCAGGGGAAGAAGTGCCCGGAGGGAGCAGCGCCTTCGCTTGCGTTGTCAGCAAAGTCACAACCCGGGTAAACGCTGGCTGTTGAGCCTCGGGAGCTGCCTCAGCGAGGAGTTGGGCGGAGCTTCGAAGGGTGAGCGAACTTTCCAGGGCTGAGGCCCGTGCCTTCTCGGAAAAGGCCGGTTCAGGCGGTTCTGGGGCCGGTCGCGGCGTCATGGCAACACCGAGGCTTATAACCAGGCCGGCAACACAGGCAAGGAGAAGGTAACGGAAATACGTGAGCGGCCGTCGCTTTTCCCGAGTGTCGTCTTTCACAACAGACCATGTTGTCATGCCTGCGGGGAAGCGCGTGCACCAAGGCCGCCGGAAAATCGTTACGCTAGTAGTCACAACATCATCTAGCGGAAGGCGGCCGGCATCGTGAGCAATGCAGAAGCCACGACTTCATCAGACCGTACCGGGACCGGAACGGCCGGGCCCGCCGCTGCGCATCAACGCGAAGCTCAGCGGCTCCGCGCGCTCCTGGAACCAACGGTTCAGGCCCACAGGCTTTATCTGGAGGATGTTGACGTCAGCATCGCGGGCTCCAACAGGGTGGTCCACGTAGTGGTGGATTTGCCGCAGGAGGAAACCGGCGGGGTCAGCCTTGACGTCATTGCCGAGATTTCCAAGGAACTGTCCAACGTACTGGACGAGGATCCCCAGGACGACAACCGTCCTTACGACCTGGAGGTTTCGTCGCCGGGTGTGGGGCGTCCTCTTACGGAAGCGCGTCATTGGTACCGTGCACGCGGGCGGCTGGTCAAAGTCAAGGTCATCCAGGGCGATGACGTCACGGGACGCATTGTGTCCGTGGACGACGACGGTGTGACGCTGATACCGGAGCTTGCCGTCAAAAAGGGGATGAAGCCCAAGCAGGGCGAACCCGTCAGGATTCCTTTCGACAGGATCCGTCAAGGAAAAGTCGAGATAGAGTTCAGCCACCTCGAAGAGGCTGGTCTGGAAAACGAGTACAACGGACCTTCTGAGGAGGCCTAATGGATATTGACATGAGCGCACTGAGACTCCTGGAGCGTGAGCGTGAAATCCCGCTGGATCTCCTGATTCCCACCATTGAGCAAGCGCTGCTGGTGGCCTACCACAAGTCGCCGGGCGCCTTCGAAAAGGCCCGCGCCGAACTGGACCGCAAGAGCGGTCACGTCACCATCTGGGCGACTGAAATCGACGACGACGGTGCTCCCATCGGCGAGTTCGAGGACACTCCGGCGGGCTTTGGCCGGATCGCGGCCAGCACGGCACGCCAGATCATCCTGCAGCGCCTGCGCGACGTTGAGGACGACAACGTGTTGGGTGAATTCAAGGGACGTGAAGGCGAACTTGTTGCCGGCCTGATCCAGCAGGGAAACAACCCGCACATGATCCAGGTCAACCTTGGCACCGTGGAAGCGTTGCTTCCGCCGCCCGAGCAGGTGCCTGGGGAAAAGTACATCCACGGCAACAGGCTCCGTGCCTTCGTCATCGATGTGCACCGCGGAACCAAGGGCCCGTCCATCACCTTGTCGCGCTCCCACCCGGGGCTCGTTCGGAAGCTGTTCGAGCTGGAGGTCCCTGAGATCGCCGACCGCTCGGTTGAAATTGTTGCACTGGCACGTGAAGCCGGACACCGGACCAAGATCGCTGTGAAGGCCAACATGGCCGGGATCAACGCCAAAGGTGCCTGCATCGGTGAAATGGGCTCGCGGGTTCGAGCGGTCATGACTGAACTCAATGACGAGAAAATCGACATCGTGGACTACAGCGACGACCCCGCAACCTTCATCGCAAGTGCGTTGTCGCCGTCGCGTGTGAATTCCGTCACCATCACCGACGAAGCCACACGCTCGGCCCGGGTGGTGGTTCCGGACTACCAGCTATCCTTGGCGATCGGCAAGGAAGGCCAGAACGCACGCCTCGCTGCCAAGCTCACAGGCTGGCGGATCGACATCGTCTCTGACGCCGCCGTGGACCGGAACAAGTAAACAACTGGAAAAACCAATTCCAGAACAGGGCCGGTGGCAGTAATTGCCGCGGGCCCTGTTCCGTATTTCCGGGCGGTTTCCGGGCAGGGGTTTCAAGACAATGGCCCCAGTGGGGCTAGAATAGACAAGACCGCGCCTAACGGCCGGTGTTCGTGTGCCTGCAGTGTTCCACCGGCTGCCCATTGGGTGGCAAAGGATTACGGCAGGCAGCAGTTATGTACTGGCAGGAAGATACTCGAGAGTGGCAGAAACGCAACACTTGAAGGATCAGCCCCAGCGAACCTGTATCGGATGCCGAAAGAAGGGGTTGCGGTCAGAGCTACTCCGGCTCGTCGCCGAAGGCAGCGGATCTTCCGCAGTCATCGTTGATGAACGACGCCGGATGGCTGGCCGGGGTGCATGGCTGCATCCCAGCGAAAAGTGTCTGGCTCTGGCGATCAAGCGGCGGGCTTTCGGACGTGCTCTTCACGGGGCATCCGGAACTGCCGATGTCGAACGCCGGATAACGGCAGGCACAAAAGCCGTGGACACCCCGGTGGCCGCAGCAACAACCGTCCAACCTGAAAGCGGGTCAGAAAACTGATGGAAACCCGATGAGTTCCCAGCGATGAGTGCGCAACGATGACAACTTTGTTGCGCTCTGCAATGGGCCTTCCAGCTGTATGTGCGGCGGAGGCCCGCAGTAAGAAGTAGACGGTTCGTGCCTGGCTCGGTGCGGACCGAGACAGGAGAAATGTGGCCAAGGTCCGCGTACATGAGCTTGCAAAAGAGCTCGGTATTACTTCCAAAGATGCAGTAACCAAACTGCAGGAACTGGGCGAATTTGTTCGCTCCGCCTCTTCCACCATTGAGGCACCCGTTGTGAGGAAACTCCGCAACGCTTTCCCCGGCGCAGCCGCTTCATCAACCGAAGCCGCCGCCCCATCCAAGGCTGCTGCCAGCCCGGCACCAGCACGCCAGGCGCCCGCGCCTGGTCCCGCTGCCCCCAAGGCACCGGCACCCGCCGCTCCGGCACCAGCTGCCAAGGCAGAAGCACCCGCTCCTGCTGCAACCGCGCCTGCTGCTCCGGCTCCGGCGTCGTCAGCTCCGGCGGCTCCGGCTGCTGCTGCCTCTGCAGCACCTGCTGCACCGTCCACGGGCGCCAAGCCCGGTGCGCGTCCGGCTCCCAAGGCTGAAGCTCCGGCAGCGCCGGCGGCTCCCTCCCGCCAGGGTGGTTCAGCCCCTCGTCCGGGCGGTCCCCGTCCCGGCAACAACCCGTTTGCCACGTCCCAGGGAATGCCCCGGGGCCGCGGCGGCGACAACGAACGTCCCCCGCGTCCGGGCAACAACCCGTTCGCAACTTCACAAGGCATGCCTCGCCCCGGTGGCAGCCGCACCGAAGGCGACCGTCCCGGCCACGCCGGCCAGCGGCCCGCCGCAGGTGCAGGCGGTCCCCGTCCGGGTGCTCCCCGTACGGGTGGCGCCGGCGGAGCCGGTGCACGTCCGGGTGCTCCCCGTACGGGTGGCGCTCCGGGCACTGGTGGTCCGCGTCCCGCAGGTGCCGGTGGAAACCGTCCCACGCCGGGCATGATGCCTAACCGCACCGAGCGTCCCGCACCTGCTGGTGCAGGTGGACGTCCCGGTGGCGGCGCCCGTGGTCCGGGCCGTCCAGGCGGCGCACCGGGTACCGGTGGTGCTCCGGGCGCCGGTGGCGGAGCTCCCGCTGGCGGAGGCTTCGGCAAGGGTGGCCGCGGTCGCGGTGGCACCCAGGGTGCCTTCGGTAAGGGCGGAGCAGGCCGCGGCAAGCAGCGCAAGTCGAAGCGTGCCAAGCGTCAGGAACTGGAGCAGATGAGTGCTCCGTCGCTGGGTGGCGTGAGCGTACCCCGCGGCGATGGCAACACAGTCGTGAGGCTGCGCCGTGGTTCTTCCATCACGGACTTCGCTGACAAGATCGAGGCGAACCCCGCCGCACTGGTCACCGTGCTCTTCCACCTCGGCGAGATGGCAACTGCAACACAGTCGCTTGACGAGGAAACCTTCGCCCTCCTGGGTGAAGAACTGGGCTACAAGCTGCAGGTTGTTTCGCCGGAGGACGAGGAGCGCGAGCTGCTCAGCACCTTCGACATCGACTTCGACGCAGAGCTTGAAGCCGAAGGCGACGAAGACCTCGAGGCACGTCCTCCGGTTGTCACCGTCATGGGCCACGTCGACCACGGTAAAACCCGCCTGCTCGATGCCATCCGCAAGTCCGACGTTATGGCGGGCGAGCACGGCGGCATCACGCAGCACATCGGTGCTTACCAGGTCACGCACACCCATGAGGGTGAAGACCGCAAGATCACCTTCATCGATACTCCGGGCCACGAGGCGTTCACCGCCATGCGTGCCCGTGGTGCGAAGGTCACCGACATCGCCATTCTGGTGGTCGCAGCGGACGACGGCGTTATGCCCCAGACCGTTGAGGCACTCAACCACGCACAGGCGGCCAACGTGCCCATCGTCGTGGCTGTGAACAAGATCGACAAGGAAGGCGCCAACCCGGAGAAGGTCCGCGGCCAGCTGACCGAGTACGGACTGGTTCCGGAAGAATACGGTGGCGACACCATGTTCGTTGAGGTCTCTGCCCGCCAGAACCTGAACATCGACGAGCTGCTCGAGGCCGTGCTGCTGACCGCAGACGCTGCCTTGGATATGCGCGCCAACCCGAACAAGGACGCCCGCGGTATCGCGATCGAAGCCAACCTCGACAAGGGCCGCGGTTCAGTGGCAACTGTCCTGGTTCAGTCCGGTAGCCTGCGCGTCGGCGACACGATTGTTGCCGGTACGGCCCACGGCCGTGTCCGTGCAATGTTCGACGACGACGGTTCTGCACTGACTGAGGCCGGCCCGTCCCGCCCGGTCCAGGTGCTGGGTCTGTCCAACGTGCCGCGCGCCGGTGACACCTTCTTTGTGACTGCTGACGAGCGCACCGCCCGCCAGATCGCCGAGAAGCGTGAAGCTGCCGACCGCAACGCCGCCCTGGCCAAGCGCCGCAAGCGCATCAGCCTGGAAGACTTCGACCAGGCCGTCGCAGAAGGCAAGATCGACACCCTCAACCTCATCCTCAAGGGTGACGTGTCCGGTGCCGTGGAAGCCCTCGAAGACGCGCTGCTCAAGATCGACGTCGGCGAGGGTGTCCAGCTCCGCGTTATCCACCGCGGTGTTGGTGCGATCACGCAGAACGACGTCAACCTGGCGACGGTCGACAGCGCCGTCATCATCGGCTTCAACGTCAAGCCTGCCGAGCGTGTTGCCGAACTGGCAGACCGCGAAGGCGTGGACATGCGCTTCTACTCCGTCATCTACGCAGCAATTGATGACATCGAGATGGCCCTCAAGGGCATGCTCAAGCCGGAGTACGAAGAGGTCCAGCTTGGCACCGCCGAGGTCCGCGAAGTGTTCCGTTCCTCCAAGTTCGGCAACATTGCCGGTTCCATCGTTCGCTCGGGTGTTATCCGACGCAACACGAAGGCCCGCATCAGCCGCGACGGCAAGGTCATCGGCGACAACCTCACGGTTGAGACGCTCAAGCGCTTCAAGGACGACGCCACCGAGGTCCGCACGGACTTCGAGTGTGGAATCGGCCTTGGTTCGTTCAACGACATCAACGAGGGCGACATCATCGAGACCTTCGAGATGCGCGAGAAGCCGCGCGTCTAAGGTTCATTGCTGAGAAATCAGCGCAGTAACCCGGGTCGGGGCCGTTGGATTATTCCGGCGGCCCCTCCCTTTCTAACTTTTCTATTTCCAGGAGGAAGTCATGGCTGATCCGGCACGCGCTGCCAAGTTGGCGCAGCGGATTAAGGTGGTTGTTGCCGAGGCGTTGGGCCGGAAGGTCAAGGATCCCCGGCTTGAGGGCATCACTGTTACTGACGCCCGAGTCACCAACGATCTGCAGCACGCCACCATCTACTACACCGTCCTCGGTGACCAGGTGGTACAGGCGGATGCTGCAAAGGGTCTCGACAAGGCCAAGGGCGTCCTGCGGCAGGAGGTCGGCCGCAACATCACCGTCCGGCTGACGCCCACCCTCGAATTTGTGGCAGATCAGATTCCCGTGGTCGCCTCCAACTTGGAGGAACTGCTCCGGGAAGCCAAGAAGCGCGATGCCGAGGTTGCTGCATTGGCGCAAAACGCCAAGCACGCCGGCGATGCCGATCCTTACAAAACAGATGCTCCGCAGGATGATGTGGACATCGATGAGGACGACTTCGACGACGAGGACATCGAGTTCAGCGGCGACAACGAGATCGACGAAGACACCAACAAGTAGTGGCTTAGAAGTGTGGCCGGATCCTGATGGATCCGGCCACACTTCTGCTTATGATCAGAACATGAGCGGCTCAGCGAATGGTTCAGGTTCCGCGGAATTCCTGGAGATGGCGGTTCGCCTTGCGATCCGGAACGTGGCCGACGGCGGCGGGCCATTCGGTGCCTTGGTGGTCACTCCGGACGGTCAGCGCTTTGAAGGGGTCAACCGCGTCACTCGGGATAACGATCCCACGGCCCACGCCGAGGTAGTCGCCATTCGAAACGCTGCCGCGGGGACAGGAAACTTTGACCTCAGCGGCTCAGTTCTATACACCAGCTGCGAGCCTTGCCCGCTCTGCCTTGCCTCCGCCCTCTGGGCCAGGATGGACAGCGTGTACTTTGCCGCCGATCGCCATGGTGCCGCAGCCGCCGGATTTGATGATGCGGTGTTCTATGAATACTTCGCCGGAAGCCGTCCCGAACTGCTGCCAGTACGGCAAGCTGCCATCCCGACGTCGAACAGTCCGTTCGAGGCGTGGCACGCCCACGGGGACCGCATTGACTACTGAAGGTTGTCGATGAGTGCTGTGAGGGCGCGGGCGGGTAGCCGCGAGACGCCGTCCATCAGGTCCTGGAGTTGGCCGCAAAGGGAGATCCGGATCCAGCCCTCTCCAATGGAACCGAAGGCAGTTCCCGGGGCAAAAGACACACCTTCGTCTGCAAGGAATCGGTGCACCCAGGCCCTGACGTCTCCACCACTGACATGGGATACGTCCGCCCATAGGTAAAAGGCACCCTGTGCATCCAGAAAGGGAATGCCTTTCGAGGCCAAAAGCGAGGAGGCCGCGTCACGGTTGGAGCGATAGTGACTGCGGGCTTCAGCCACATAACCCTGGGGCCCGGTCAGGGCGGCAACAGCAGCATACTGTGACGGGGAAGACACGCAGGAGACGATGCTCTCCATCACGTTGTTCATGCGTTTCTCCAGCCCGGGAGGACACACCAGCGCGCCGATCCTTAGACCAGTGAGCCCGTAGGTCTTCGATAGCGTCAGGGACGTGAACACCCGCGCTTCTCCGGGCTCCGCAGCATCAAAAACGGCCGGACCCACGTGGGGAACATCGAAGGTGAAGGCTTCATAGCACTCGTCGGAAATGATCCACAGGTCATGCACCCTGGCCAGTTCCACAAGCTGCCCCATCAGTTCACCGGGGATGACGGCTCCCAGCGGGTTCGACGGGGAATTGAGCATCAGGACCTTTGTCCTGGGGGAGATGAGGGACTCAATGTCACTGATGCGTGGCTGGAACTGCTGGTCGGGATAGAGCGGATACCGGACAGGCACCGCGTGGAGCAGGCTGCTGGTCATCGCAAACGTCGGATAGCCGGGGTTGGGGATGAGGATCTCGTCCCCGGGGCCCAGCAGCAGGCTCATGGCCAGGTGCAGGCCTTGCTGGGCCCCTTCCACCACATACACGCGGTCGGCAGTGATGTCCGTCCCGGTTTGCTCGCGGAACCTGGCCGCAAAGGCCTCGCGGAGAACAGGAAGGCCAGCGTTTGGTGTGTAGTTGGTCTCGTCCCGGTCGAAGCACGCCATGCCTGCCTCCAGGACATGGCGGGGGACGGCAAACCCGGGTTCGCCGATGCTTAGAACCAGGGAGCCGGGAGTGCGCCACGCCGCCTCTGTGATTTCGCGGATCTGGTTGACGGGAACGTCGCGGACATGCGCGGCAAGCTCTGGCATGAGAGCCATCCTAACGCGGCGCCTTCGGCTCTACCGGTGTCCGGAACTTCCGGCGTCAGGAGGCCCCATGCCGCAAAGATATACTGGGAGGCGTGCTTTCTGGACTGGTAATAGTAGACAAGCCGCAAGGCTGGACCAGCCACGATGTGGTTGGACGGATGCGGCGGCTCGCCGGTACCCGGAAAGTGGGTCATGCAGGAACCCTGGACCCCATGGCTACAGGCGTGCTGGTAGTCGGAATCAACAAGGCCACCCGCCTTCTGACCTACATCGTCGGCACGTCCAAGACCTATACAGCCACCATCCGCCTCGGTGAATCTACGGTGACTGACGACGCCGAGGGCGAAGTCATTGCCACCCAACCCGCAGTGGACGTTTCCGAAGAAGCCATCCGGGCCGGCGTCGTCGCCCTTACGGGAGAAATCGAGCAGATACCCAGCAGCGTCAGTGCCATCAAGGTTAACGGGGAGCGGGCCTACGCCCGGGTCCGGTCCGGTGAAGAGGTCAAGCTGAAGGCCCGTCCCGTGACAATCCACCGCTTCGAGGTACACAGCATCAGCCAGGTCGACGCCGGCAGGGTAGTGGACGTCGATGTCACCGTCGAATGCTCATCGGGTACGTACATCCGTGCACTGGCGCGTGACCTCGGAAATGCCCTTGGCGTAGGCGGGCACCTGACTGCCCTGCGCAGGACGCACGTGGGTCCTTACTCGCTGGAGCAAGCCAGGACCCTTGAGCAACTGGCTGAGGAACTGGAGGTCCTGGAAATCTCGGAGGCCGCCCGTGCCCTGCTGCCTAACCGGCAGTTGAGCGCGGCTGAGACCACTGAGATTTCATTCGGACGACGGGTACTCGCTGGACCGGCAGCAGGGACACCGGAGGCAGCCACTGTGGACAAGCCTGCCGCCGCTTTCGCTCCCGACGGAACGCTGGTTGCCTTGCTGGCCGATGCTGGCAGCTTTGCCAAGCCTGTACTGGTCTTCGCACCAGGAAACGGGCTGCCCTACGCTGATGGCAGGGACAAGTAGCGGTGGATGCCTTCTTTTACATCATCCTGGTGGTCGGTCTTCTCTCAACGATCATCTGCGTTACGGCCGGCATCCTCAGAAAAGGGCCAAACGACGTCACCATCCTGTCTGTTGCAGCCGTTGAACTTGCGCTCCTGGTCTACCTCGTCGGGTCCATCATCAGGGTGGCGTTGGGGGAGCCGATTGCTGGTGAGGCATGGGAGTTCTGGGGTTATCTCATCACAGCGCTCATGCTCCCGGTCGGGGCCATCTATTGGTCCATCCTTGAGCGCACCCGCTGGAGCAACTTTGTCCTTGCGGCGGTGGGAGTCACGGCTCTGGTGATGGCCGCCCGAATGAATCAGATCTGGTACTGACGTGAAGGAACCTCAAGACGTGGCAGCACAATCCTCTGAACCTCCAGTTGCGGGCAAGGGTGCGGGCACCGGTACGGGTACGGGTACGGGTGGCGATGTGGCTGGCAAAAAAGCCGGCAACACGCGAAACACCGGGCCGGGACGGCTGCTCATTGCCGTCTATGCAGTCTTCGCCATCTCGGCCACCGCCCGCGCCGGTTACCAGATCCTCACCAAGTTTTCTGAAGCTCCACTCGCGTACCTGCTGTCGGCTTTCGCCGCCGTCGTGTACGTCATTGCCACCGTCTCGTTGGCCAAACCAGGACGGACGTGGTTCAAGGTCTCTGTTGCTGCTGTCCTGGTGGAACTTGTCGGTGTTCTGGTGGTCGGCGCACTGAGCGTGTTTGATGCCGTCCAGTTCCCGCACGAAACCGTCTGGTCGCTTTTCGGCCGGGGTTATGCCTTCATCCCATTACTCCTGCCCATCCTGGGGCTGGTATGGCTTTACCGCCGGCGGCCCTCGGCAGCCCCGGTACCTTCGGCTTAGACTTCCCGGAACTTTCCTCGGCAAGGGAATGGTCCACGGGCCGGGGACAAAGGCATCGCTGACAAGGCGTCGCTGACCATGCCGCCTAAACCGTTGCGCCCTAAAATGTCGTACCCCTTTGGCAGAGTTGTTCCATGGAAGCCATGGGGGAACTTGCAGCAGCTGGCGTAGTGCGCCGGCGGCAGTTGAGTGCCGTCCCTGTTGGACCTCCTCTGCTGCCCGTTCGAGGTTTGCGAAGCATCCCAGCGTCTAATTCGGTTCCCCTGGCGTCGGAGCCCACGGTTTCCATGCAGTCAGAGTCCGACGGCGTCTTCGACGGCGGTGCCTCCGGTGTGGTGGCGGCGAGTCTTGAGTTGTTGGGAACGGCGCGGACGACGGCGGCCGGTGAGCTCGCACTGTCCGGTTTCACTGACGCGGCGGACTTCGCCGGCCAGGTCGAGGAACTCTCCCGTACGGTGGAATACCTCCAGGTCCTCGCCGCCGCAGCGGTGGACCGCACCCGAACCGAAGCCGCCAACTCTCCAACTGCCACCGCAAACAATTCCTCCACAGGAACCAGTTCCGCCGCCGGGTGGACCACCGGGTGGGGCACTGAAACAGTGGAAAACGGGGCCGGCAGCGCTTCCGGTCGCGGTGCTGCCGGATCTGCTGCTCCTGCCAGTCGCGGGTCTGCTATGCCGGTTGGGGATGGGTGCCGGAACACTGCCGAGTTCCTCCGCGCCCGGCTGCGCATCAGCATCGCAGAAGCCCGACGCCGCCTTGCCCTGGCCGCAGCGCTCCTGCCCTCCACCGGAATCACCGGCCAACCCATCCCGCCCGCCCGGGAAGAACTCGCCACCGCCTACGCCACCGGGGCCATCCCCTCCCGCGCCGCGACCATCATCACCCTCGCCCTCGAACGCGCCCAACACGTCACGGACCAAGACACCCTGAACCGGATGGAACACGCCCTGACCCGCACCGCCACCGAAGAAGACCAGGACTTCCTGACCCGCATCACCCGCCGCTGGGCAGACGCCATCGACCAGGACGGCACCGAACCCTCCGAAGAAGAACTCCGCCACCGCCAAGGAGCCTTCATCCGCCACACCCGCCGCGGACTCCACCACCTCGAAATCTTCGCCACCACCGACCAATACGAAAACCTCCTCACCGCCATGAACACCGCCACCAACCCCCGCCTCCACACACCACCGCCAGGAACAGGGGCAGCTGTGGACCCGGCCGGAGCAGCACCCACAGACGTGGTATCGGATGAATCAGCCGCAGAGACAGCAGCCCTGGATCGCAGGACCCGGCCCCAACGACTCCTCGACGGCCTCATCGGCGCCTGCAAAACAGCCCTCACCACCACCCACCTCCCCACCGCAGGAGGCCTCCGACCCCAGGTCATGGTCACCATCGACTACCAAGACCTCCTCACCCGCCTCAACCACACCAACACCAACACAGGCACAGCCACGCGTTCGGGCGCAGGCCCAGGCACCGGTTCGGGCACAGGGACGGGGACCGGGACGTTCGCGTTCACGGGACCCGTCACCGCCTCCACCATCCGCAAAATCGCCTGCGACGCCGACATCATCCCCATCCTCCTCGGCAGCGAAGGCCGCATCCTCGACATCGGCCGCACCACCCGCATCTTCCCGCCCCACATCCGCAAAGCCATCACCGCCCGCGACCAAGGCTGCACCTTCCCCGGCTGCACCATCCCAGCCCCCTGGTGCGAAGCCCACCACACCACCTACTGGTCACACAACGGACCCACCAGCACCGACAACGGCACCCTCCTCTGCAGCCACCACCACCACCTCATCCACAAAGAACAATGGACCATCCACATGCCCCACGGCATCCCCTGGTTCATCCCACCACCACACATCGACCCCACCCAACAACCCCGACAAAACCACTACTTCCACCAACAACCACCGCAGCCCAACAAACACGCCGGAGTCGATCGAGCCCGGGGTGAATCAAACACGGGGAAGCCGTCAGGTGAACCTGCAGACCGTCCTTGCCGCTGAAGTCACGCCGGCGCCCGGTGTGCTCGTGGTTTTCAGCTGTGCCGTTCCGGTGTGGAACTGCCTCTCACCATCTCTGTCCTTGGGGATGTCTGTCATTAGGGATGACTGTTGCTTCCGGGATGGCAGACGCCAGCGGGGATTCTCGCGTTGAGTCCTTTGATCCGGTCCTGATGCTGGCCCTCCACCGGCGTAGGTGCTGTTAGCGGCAGGCGAAGGGAAAAGCCTGGGTTCGGTCCGATTGGTGCATCCCGCCTCCGTTGCCGTTATCGATCGACTCACTAAACCAAATCATCAGTCCTCGCCTTCCTGAGCACGTTGGCGGCGAGTGCCTTGGCCACGCCGAACACCCATGCAGGGTTGGCATCGTCCAAGACCGACTGGCGGCTGGAGATGGGGATCCGGAAGCGCTAGCGGCTTCCAACAAACGTGAAAGATAGGGCCGATGGCCGGAGTAGCATTGCTCCCAATCGGCCAGCAAAGGAAGGAAGTGGCGTCATGCAGTATGTCGTCCTGCAAGTGATCCTCAAAGAGAAACTGTGGGGAACCGGATCGGGCAACTTGACCGCCTTGGAGAAGGCCATCAACGATCAGGCCGCTAAGGGCTACCGACTCCACACCATAACAACGGCGAGCAGCGGCAGCAAAGGAATGATCGGCGGCGGTGACCGCATCCAGGCAACGCTGGTGTTCGAGAGTCTCGGTTAACCGCAGAGCGAAACGAGCTGCTGCACCTGGAATTTCCACCTTGCCCGGGGCAATCGAGGTCGCCGGGAGAAGGCAACTTCCCAGCTATCGGAGTTAGAGGATGTAGTCCATTCCGTACCATTGGCAAAATGCGCTTAGTGATGTTGGGTGGCGCCCCTGGCATAGGCAAGACCAGTGTGGCGAGAGAGCTCTTGGGATTGGTGGCTGGCGGAGGCCCTTTGGTCCAATGGATCGACGTCGACGCTCTGTGGCAGCACCAACCCTGGCGCGTCGATGACCGGACGAAACTGATGCTCCAGGCAAACCTCCGCGCCGTGCTGGCAAACGCGGATGCGGCCGGCGTAGACGTTGTGATCGTGACCTGGGTCTACCAAAACAGAGATTTTCACAAACTGGTGGCAGACCTGGCTCCGCTGAATTGCGAAAGCGTCACGGTGCAACTCCGAGCGAGCGATGCAGTCTGGCGCGAACGGTTCACTGTTGATGCAGGCCGTCCAGCCATTGACGAATTCTTTGAACATCGCTACCTATCTGCTCAATCGACACCAGCGGATCACTCTATTGAGACTGACGGTTTGGACGTAAACCAGATCGCGTCGATGCTTCTCTCGGTGATGAACTCCTGATAACTCCTATTAGTGGGGGCTGACCGGTTCCGCTGCC
The DNA here is from genome assembly GCF_056499105.1 of Arthrobacter sp. Z5-13. Taxonomy (NCBI): domain Bacteria; kingdom Bacillati; phylum Actinomycetota; class Actinomycetes; order Micrococcales; family Micrococcaceae; genus Arthrobacter; species Arthrobacter sp. Z5-13. The sequence goes on along the minus strand of NZ_CP096460.1, from coordinate 2,985,727 downwards.
GTTCACATGTTCTATCCAATAAAGCGTTTAGAAGTCTGTGTCGAGGGTGCCGGTTTCGGTGGCCGGAGCGATGGAACAGGCGAGGCCAGCTGCGTTAGTGACGGAGGATGTCGGGGTCCAGACCATTGCTGCGGGCGTGCCGGAGGTGTGAAGGCTTCCGCTGCCGCTGGCTGCGTTGCCGAGTGTGATGGTGACGATCGTTCGGGTGGCTCCGTCGATGTTCACAGTGGTGGCGGTCATGGTGGCGTTGTAAGTGATGCTCCTGCGGTTCTTGGCGAAGTTTCCCTTGGTGTTCACGGCGCCAAGGTTGACTGTGCTGCCCGGCCGCTGTACATCGATGGTGTCCCCGCTGTTGCCCAGGCCCAGGATATTCCCGTCCCGCAGTCGGACCGTCACGGGCAGGGAAGCGCCGCCCCACCCCGGGGTGACGGAGCTGAGGTTGATCTGCTGGCTGTACGTGAAGTCCAGGGTGTCGCCGGCGTCGATCCTGCCCGGTTGGCCGCTGTTGTTGGCGGACTGGACGTCCACTGCTCGAAGTGGACTGTTGTCGACGCGCCGTCCTGGAACGGTGACGGAGATGGTTTCTTTTCCTGCTCCGTCAGTGAGGACTGCACGGATATCGTACGGCCCGTCGCCTACCGTGCTGGTGTCCCAGAGGCACGTATAGGGTGCCGCAGCCAGGGTGCAGCGGGTAGTCCAGGTTCCAGTCCCGGCCGGTGCTGTCTGGATCCGGATACTGGCGACGCCGGCCGTCGAGTTCGCGGTTGCACTCAGTGTGACGTTACCTGTGAGGTAAGGGCCGGGATCCTCCACGGATACTGAAGAGACGGTGTTGTCCACCACTCTGTTGGTCACCGCAGTTGATGTGGTGCTGTTCCCTGCCTCATCAGTGGCTATCGCGCGGAAACTGTAAGAGGCGTTGGCGAGGACGGTGGTGTCGAAGCGGCAGGAATACGGCGGCACGGTCACAGCGCAGAGGGGCGCCCACGAAGTAGTGCCGGTACGGGCGTACTGGATCTGTGTCTGGGCGAGGCCTGAGTGCGCATCTGAGGCCACGGCGGTGAAGGTACTGACCCCACGCAACGGGGTGCCTGGGTCGCTCATGGTCACTGTGGGGGCCAGATTGTCCACCAGCACATCAGTGATTGGTTCGGAGTAGGCGGTTGTGGTCCCCGAGATGGCCACGGCGCGGAGGTCGTAGTATTCGTTGGCGAAGCCGCCAGTAAGCCAGGTGCAGTCATAAGGCGCGGTCTGTTTCAGGCAGAGGGTGTTCCACTTGTTTGTTCCTGCCAACGAGTACTCAAAACGGACGGAGTAGGCGGTGCTTCCCGGGCTGTGGAGGATTGCAGCGAGGTTGACGTTGCCGCGCTGGACATCCCCCGGGTCGTTGAGGACAACGGCGAAAGTGTTCGCGACCGTGGTTGATACGGTCGCGGAGGTGCTCCTCAAACCGGAATTGTCTGTCGCTATTGCACGAAGGCTGTATGCACCGTCTGGCAGGCCATTGGTGTTCCAGAGGCAGGAATAGGGTGTACTTTTTGCTGTGCACAGCGTGCTCCAAGTGCCTCCCGGGGGGAGGTACTGGATGGCAACATCGCGGATGCCGGTTTCCGCGTCCCCGGCTTCTGCGGTGAGGGTGACGCTGCCCCGCACAGTGGTGCCGGGGCTGGTTGTGGTCACCGACGGCGGGTTCCAGTCCACAGCCGTGCTGAACGTGCTGGCGGAGTTGACGGTCGCGGAGGTGAACGCCGCTGAGGAAAACGCCGTTGATCCGGCCATAACCAGCACGGCGAGTCCCGCCACGATTCCGCAGGCGGTGCTTGTCCTTAGCAGACGTGAACCGGAATCAGACGGAAGTTTGCGTGGCAGCGGGGTGCCGTCGCCGTCGCCTTTTTGGCCGTTCCCTGAGGAGGGGCTGGGGGCGAAGACGGCGACAGCAACCGCGAACAGTGTCAGCACGCTCCACCACGCAAGTGCGGAGAAGTTCCCCGTGCCCAGCCAGAGCCCGGGGAGCCCGATGGAGGGAATCAGCAGACGGGCCTGGCCCGTGATTTGTTCGGGCTTCAGGGGTGTGCTGTCCACCTGGGCGTTGGCGTCACCTGCGGTGATGAATGTGCCGTCCGGGTTCTCGGCGACGATCCGGTGTAACCGGGTCTTTTCCTTTCCGCCCGGCTCCGCCGCTGCAGGGCTGGTGAACTCTACGACGCCGCCAACCGGGACCTGTTGGGCGGCGTCGAACCCGGCCGCGAGCACGACGTCGCCCGCGCTGATTTTGGGTTCCATGGACCCGCTCTGGACTACGGTGCCGTGCCAGCCCAGCAGGGCAGGCAGCACCGCAATCAGGGCAAGACTCAACATCACGCCCAGATACAGCCGCGAGGCCAAGGAGGCCAGGAACAAAGCCCAGCCGTCAGCCGATATCAGCGGGCCCCAGGGGGAATCCCGGACGGACCCGGGTACCTCCCGGTTCACCAATGACTTCCGCCAGAGGCCTCAGGCTAGGGGACGACCGGAGGAGTGTCCGACTGGAGTTCCCACACCAAGTCGATGCCCACACGTGCCCCCTGCAGGGCATTGATGTCCTCCTGGCTCAGGCCTGTGGTGTCGAAGCGCCACGTTCCCCGGTAGCTCTGCGTCTCGCCCGGCGTGCCGGCGGTCTGCCAGGCTACACCGCCCGTAGCGAAGTCACGGTTTACCGAGGCGAGGGTGGAGATGGGCAGCTCCGGGACGTTGTTCGCGGTTGGGGTGAACCCGGTGCAGTCATTGAAGGATCCGCCGGTACCCTGCTCCAGATCAAAGAAGATCCTGTTCTCCAGGCCCTTCGAGCTGATCAGGTTCTGCGTGTAGGCGCGGACCTCGCCTGGAACGTTGGACTGGGAAGTGACCACGATGCACTTCTGGCCGGTCTGTCCCGGGACAATGTTTTCAACGGTAAAGGCGGCTGCGCCGAGGTCATCATCGTTCAGCACCACGTTTCCCGTGCTCCACGAGCTGCCGGAGTTGCGGGTGGAGGCTGTGAACGCAGCCTGGGAACCCTGCCAGACCATGCCGCCGGCTATCAGGACCGCAAGTGGGCCGGCGCCGAAGAGGGCAATTTTGCGTGCACGAGCAGATGGGGTTTTCATGACTGAGACCTTGTCTTTAGACCGATTGAAAGTATGGAGTTACTTGCCCGGTCCGCCATACGGATCCTCCCAGATGTCCGTTAGCCCCCAAGCACTGACGTCCTCAAGGCTACGCGATAGTGGCCCTTTGCGAAGAAACTCCTTCCCTCGGTGGTTTCTTGACGAGGTCGCCGTCGTGTTGGCTGACCCATCGCGCGGAGTACCGATGCAGGCAATGGCCACTACGTCGGTTGCCGTCGGCATTTGCGGGTAATCTAAAAGTGTTCCGGGCCCTGAGCGGCCCGGTGCGACTCCATGGCAGGCAGTAAGGCGAGGTTGATGGCCCACATCTGGAACGATCTGACTGAGGTCCCGGCGGACTTCGGCCCATCGGTTGTAACAGTCGGAAATTTCGACGGCGTGCACCGCGGGCACCAGCAGGTGCTATCCCAGCTCATCCGTACAGCCCGACTCAACAGTGCCAAGTCCGTCGCGGTCACTTTCGATCCACACCCCGCCCAGGTGCACAGGCCTGAGTCCGCTCCCGAACTCATCATGGGGCTGCAGGACAAACTGGATGCCTTGGGAGAACTTGGCCTGGACGCCGTACTGGTCATGAAGTACTCACTGGAACTCGCGAGCCTGACTCCGGAGGAATTCGTCGAGCAGGTCCTCGTCGGTGCTTTGAAGGCCAGCCATGTGGTGATCGGCCATGATGCCCGGTTCGGCCGAGGCAATTCAGGTGACCTCTCCACCATGCAGGCACTGGGGGAGAAGTTCGGCTTCAACGTCCAGGTCATCAGCGAATTCGGTTCAGAAGGCTACCCGCTGCATGACCCCAAACCAGGGGAGGGCATGAACAACAGCGACGACGGAAACCGCCGCTGTTCCTCTACTTGGGTAAGGGAGGCCCTGCGCGACGGCGACGTCGTCACAGCAGCTGCCGTGCTCGGGCGTCCCCACCGGATGCGCGGCCAGGTGGTCCACGGCGCAGCCAGGGGACGTGCCCTCGGATTTCCCACCGCCAACCTGTCTTCTGATGCCACTGGCTACATTCCTGCTGATGGCATTTACGCAGGCTGGCTGGTGGATCAGGCGGGAACGCGGTGGCCAGCCGCCATTTCCGTTGGCTCCAACCCCACTTTTGAAGGTGTCAGCCGCCAGGTGGAAGCACACGTCATCGACAGGCCGGAAGAGTCCGCAGATGACTTCGATCTGTACGACCAGACAGTAGTGGTTGAGTTCGTGGCCAGGCTGCGGGGAATGGTGGCGTACCGTGGGCCTGAAGCGCTCGTCGAGCAGATGAGCCTGGACGTTATCCAGGCTCACGATCTGCTTGTGAGGCGCTGATTTCCGGCCCTTGGAAGGAAGGCGGCACTGTGGCTGTCGAAAACAACACGCGAAAGCTGGACAAGGGGATTGTGCGCGACTTCAGTTCGCGCATGAGCTACGCCTCGTACCTGCAACTGCCCACACTGCTTAGCGCGCAACAGCCTGTGAGCAGCCCTGAACATCACGATGAAATGCTCTTCATCATCCAGCACCAGACCACCGAACTCTGGCTCAAGCTGGTGCTTCACGAACTTCAGAGCGCTGCCGGGCACCTCCGTGCGGATAACCTCGGTTCGGCACTGAAGGAAATTGCACGCGTCAAGCACATTCAGAGGACGTTGACCGAGCAATGGTCCGTCCTGGCTACTCTCACGCCAACCGAGTATTCCCAGTTCCGCGGCTTCCTCGGTAACTCCTCAGGGTTCCAATCCAGCCAGTACCGGGCCGTGGAATTCGTGCTGGGGAACAAGAACCGTAAGATGCTCCCCGTCTTCGAGTCCGATCCAGAAGCGCACGAACAACTACGTCTCCTCCTGGAGGCTCCGAGCATCTACGATGAGTTCCTGGCTTACCTGCACCGCCAGGGCTTCGACGTTCCTGAGTCGGTGCTGAACCGAGACGTGACCCGCGCCCACGAATTCAGCCCGGAACTCGTCCCCGTCTTCAAATACATCTACGAAAACGCCGCGGATAACTGGGGCGCGTATGAGGCGTGTGAGGAACTTGTAGACCTTGAGGACAACTTCCAGCTGTGGCGCTTCCGGCACCTGCGGACCGTCCAAAGGACCATCGGCATGAAAACGGGCACAGGTGGATCCACGGGTGCTGCCTTCCTGCAGAAGGCCCTGGAACTGACATTCTTCCCTGAGCTTTTTGCTGTCCGGGCGGAGATCGGGCAGTGAAGCGTCCAACACCTGCAGAGGTCGAGCCGAACCCGTCGGTTGAGCCGACCTTCAGCGATGACACCCTTCTGGCCCATGCAAGGCAGCTCGACGCAGAGGATCCCCTGGCCGGGTATCGGGGCCACTTCATCGGAGCGGAGAGCACGCTGTCCTATCTCGACGGCAACTCCCTGGGCCGTCCGTTGAAGAGAACGCGGGAGGACATCAGCCGCTTTATTGAAGAAAGCTGGGGCGGGCGGCTGATCCGGGGCTGGGACGAGGAATGGCTTGACCTGCCACAGGCTATTGGCGACCAACTGGGCCGCTCTGTTCTCGGCGCGGCCGCGGGACATGTAATCATTGCTGATTCCACCACTGTGGTCCTCTACAAGCTGATCAGGGCCTCGCTTGCAGCCAGAACTGACTCCGCCCGAAACGAAATCGTGCTGGACACGGAAAATTTCCCTACCGACCGATACCTCGTTGAAGGAATCGCAAAAGAAGAGGGCCTTACGCTGCGGTGGATCACACCGGATCCGGCCGCCGGCGTCACCCTCGAAGAGGTGCGCGCTGCCACGGGGCAGGCCACCGCCGTCGTCGTCCTGAGCCATGTGGCCTACCGCTCCGGCCACCTTGCGGATCTGCGGGGGATTACGGAAGCAGTGCACGACGCCGGCGCCCTGGTGGTCTGGGATCTTTGCCACTCCGCCGGGTCGGTAGAGATCGAGCTGGACGCCTGCGAGGTGGACTTCGCCGCCGGGTGCACGTACAAGTACCTCAACGGCGGGCCAGGCTCACCCGCGTTCGCCTATGTCAACGCCCGGCACCTTCCCGGCCTGTCTCAACCCATCTGGGGATGGATGGGCCGCAAAGATGCTTTCGAGATGGCGGCCGGATATGAAGCGGCGCCGGGAATCCGGGGTTTCCTGAGCGGAACACCTGCGGTGTTGGCCATGATCGCCATGCGCGGCATGGTGGACCTGATCGAGGAGGCCGGGATGGAGGCCGTCCGGCACAAGTCGTGTCTTCTCACCGGTTTTGCCGTGGAACTGTACGATTCCTGGCTGGCGCCACGGGGAGCCCAACTCTCCACTCCGCGGGACCCGGATCAGCGGGGCAGCCACATCACTGTTGATCATCCGGCGTTCCGGGAGATGACGTCGGTGCTCTGGGAACGGGACATCATCCCGGACTTCCGGGCCCCGCACGGGCTCAGGATCGGATTGTCTCCACTGAGCACATCGTTCAGCGAGCTGTACGACGGCATGACCGCCATTCGCCAGCTGATGGATGACCCACGGCAGAACAGCTGACGGGTGAACGATCGGAGGCAACGGTGAACTGCTGACGGCCGCACGGCCAACAATCTTCGACAACTTCGCTTGCGGCATCCTCTGTTTCGACAAGATTAGGCCGCTGCCGGTAAACTAAACGATGGATCCGGCTGCAGTCCGTGGCGGCTGGTTCCTGTTGTGTAACGGCCTTCTCCGGAAAGTCGGACCAGCATCCCCGGCAGTGAGTTACTGATTCGGGCCTCACGGCACATCTCTAGGAGTTATTGTGGCACTTGACGCCGCTGTAAAGCAGTCCATCATCAAGGATTTCGCAACGTCCGAGGCCGACACCGGTTCACCGGAGGTCCAGGTTGCAGTCCTGACTCAGCGGATCAAGGATCTCACTGAGCACATGAAGGAGCACAAGCACGATTACCACACCCAGCGCGGCCTGCTGGCCATGGTTGGGCGTCGTAAGCGCATGCTGACCTACCTCAAGAACACTGACATTGCCCGCTACCGTGCGCTCATCGAGCGCCTCGGCCTGCGCCGCTAGTCAGATTTAGGGGGCGGCCCTTTCCTGCACGGAACGGGCCGCCTTCTTCACAAAAAATTCAATAGGAGGATCAACCGCATCACGCATTCGCGGTCCTCGGTAGTGATCCCCGGGAACGGCTTCGAAGAACGAAGCCCTGGCCCGTGGGTCTCGATCGATGACCGGGTGCAGTGCAATCCAGTAGACAGATGCTGGGTTGGGTTGATGCGGCTGGACTTCCGTTAAACAAGAAACGGAGGTGACTCTCTTGGAGGGTCCCGAAATCCAGTTCTCAGAAGCAGTTATTGACAATGGCCGCTTCGGCAAGCGTGTAATCCGCTTCGAAACCGGCCGCCTCGCCAAGCAGGCAGCCGGCGCAGCAATGGTGTACATCGACGAAGACACCGCGCTGCTCTCCGCAACCACAGCAGGCAAGCAGCCGCGCGAAGGCTTTGACTTCTTCCCGCTGACGGTCGACGTCGAAGAGCGCATGTATGCTGCCGGCCGTATCCCGGGTTCGTTCTTCCGCCGCGAAGGCCGCCCGTCCACCGAGGCCATCCTGGCCTGCCGCCTCATGGACCGCCCCCTGCGTCCGGCCTTCGTTAAGGGCCTGCGCAACGAGGTCCAGATCGTGGTGACCGTCCTCGCAATCAACCCGGACGAGCTATACGACGTCGTAGCCATCAACGCTTCCTCGATGTCCACGCAGCTCTCGGGCCTGCCCTTCTCCGGCCCCATCGGCGGCGTGCGCGTTGCCCTCGTGGCCGACGAGAACGGCTCACAGTGGGTCGCGTTCCCGAAGCACTCGCAGCTCGAAAACTCCGTCTTCAACATGGTTGTTGCCGGCCGCATCGCCGGCGACGACGTTGCCATCATGATGGTCGAAGCCGAAGCTACGGATAACTCCTGGAACCTCATCAAGGAACAGGGCGCCACTGCCCCCACCGAAGAGGTTGTTTCCGAGGGTCTCGAGGCTGCCAAGCCGTTCATCAAGGCCCTCTGCGACGCCCAGGCTGACCTCGCTTCCCGCGCGGCCAAGCCCACCGTTGAGTTCCCGGTCTTCCTGGACTACGAAGACGACGTCTACGCAGCAGTTGAGGCTGCCGCCGCTGACAAGCTGGCCGCTATCTTCCAGATCGCTGACAAGACGGAGCGCAACGACGCTTCGGACGCGCTCAAGGATGAGGTCACATCTTCACTCGCGGGCCAGTTCGAAGGTCGCGAGAAGGAGCTCTCTGCAGCATTCCGCTCGGTCACCAAGCAGGTTGTGCGCCAGCGCATCCTCAAGGACCAGATCCGCATTGACGGCCGTGGCCTGACGGACATCCGCCAGCTCACTGCTGAGGTTGAGGTTCTGCCCCGCGTTCACGGTTCAGCGATCTTCGAACGTGGCGAAACCCAGATCATGGGCGTCACCACCTTGAACATGCTCAAGATGGAACAGCAGATTGACTCGCTGTCGCCTGTCACGCGTAAGCGCTACATGCACAACTACAACTTCCCGCCGTACTCCACCGGCGAGACCGGCCGCGTCGGTTCCCCGAAGCGCCGCGAAATCGGCCACGGTGCCCTTGCCGAGCGTGCGCTCGTGCCGGTGCTGCCGTCCCGCGAGGAGTTCCCGTACGCCATCCGCCAGGTGTCTGAGGCCCTCAGCTCCAACGGTTCGACGTCGATGGGTTCAGTCTGTGCATCAACCCTGTCGATGCTCAACGCCGGTGTGCCGCTCAAGGCCGCCGTTGCAGGTATCGCTATGGGCCTGGTCTCCGACCAGGTTGACGGCCAGACCCGCTACGCAGCCTTGACCGATATCCTCGGCGCCGAAGACGCCTTCGGCGACATGGACTTCAAGGTCGCCGGCACGTCCGAGTTCGTCACCGCCATCCAGCTGGACACCAAGCTCGACGGCATTCCGGCATCGGTTCTTGCAGCAGCCTTGAAGCAGGCCCGCGAAGCCCGCCTGCACATTCTCGAGGTCATCAACGCAGCGATCGACACCCCGGACGAACTCTCCGAGTTCGCACCCCGCGTCATCGCCGTCAAGATCCCCGTAGACAAGATCGGCGAGGTCATCGGCCCCAAGGGCAAGATGATCAACCAGATCCAGGAGGACACCGGCGCCGACATCTCCATCGAGGACGACGGCACGGTCTACATCGGCGCTACCAACGGTCCGTCTGCAGACGCAGCACGTTCCGCCATCAACGCCATTGCCAACCCCCAGGTTCCGGAAATCGGCGAGCGCTACCTGGGTACGGTCGTCAAGACCACCACCTTTGGTGCGTTCATCTCCCTGACCCCGGGCAAGGACGGCCTGCTGCACATCTCCGAGCTGCGCAAGCTGGCCAGCGGCAAGCGCGTGGACAACGTCGATGACGTTGTTTCCGTGGGCCAGAAGATCCAGGTGGAAATCACCAAGATCGATGACCGCGGGAAGCTGTCCCTGTCACCGGTAGTGGCTGAGGAAGAAGGCGCGGGCGAAGAATCCGAACGCGTTCACGCTTCAGCTCCTTCCGAGGGCGCTGACATCTCCGAGTAGTCAGCAACACCAGCAATAACGGCAGGGCCGGTGGATAAATCCACCGGCCCTGAGCCGTTAAACCCCTGAACCTTTAGAACAGCAGCCGCTGATAGCATTGCAGGCAGATTTGACCTGCACCATTGAAAGGCCTTAATGACTGTCGTACCCCTGCCGCTCAAGCAGAACCAGCCCGGTGACACCCTGATCCACGGAGCCGACGGCGGGGCCGTGGTCCGGCGCTCTGTGCTCCCTGGCGGTGTGCGCGTCCTGACGGAAGAGATGCCGGGTCAGCGCTCGGCAACCATCGGGTTCTGGGTGGGGGTCGGGTCCCGGGACGAGGCTCCGGGCCAGCACGGTTCAACCCACTTCCTGGAGCACCTTCTGTTCAAGGGGACCCGCAGGCGTACCGCCCTGGAAATCGCGTCCGCCTTTGATGAGGTGGGAGGGGAATCGAACGCTGCCACGGCCAAGGAAAGCACGTGCTACTTCGCCCGGGTGCTGGACACGGACCTCCCCATGGCCATCGATGTCATTGCCGACATGATTACCGGTGCTGTCCTGGACCCGCAGGAAATGGAGCAGGAGCGGGACGTCATCCTCGAAGAAATCGCCATGGACAGCGACGATCCCACCGATGTCGCGCATGAGCACTTTGTGGCTGCTGTGCTCGGAACGCATCCTCTCGGCAGGCCTATCGGCGGAACACCTGAAGCAATCAAGGCGGTGGCCCGCGACTCCGTCTGGGACCACTACCGGCGCTATTACCGCCCTGATGAACTGGTCATTACCGCCGCTGGCGGTCTTGATCACGACGTCGTCTGCCGCCTTGTGGTGGACGCCCTGCGTGCCGCGGGCTGGGAACTCGAAAGTGGCGCGGAGCCCGTCCAGCGCCGTTCCACAGCACCGGCCCAAATTACCGGCACGGCGGGGCTGCACGTGGTCAAACGGCCCGTGGAACAGGCCAACATCATCGTGGGTTGCCCCACGATTGTGGCTACGGACGACCGCCGGTTCGTTATGAGCGTGCTGAACGCTGTCCTGGGCGGCGGGATGTCCTCCAGGCTGTTCCAGGAGGTCCGTGAGAAGCGCGGGCTTGTCTATTCCACGTACTCCTTCGCGTCCTCCTACGCCGATGCCGGGTATTTCGGGATGTATGCAGGCTGCACTCCGTCCAAGGTGCGGCAGGTCCTCGAGCTGCTGGGCGCCGAGCTGGATAAGCTCGCCCAGGACGGAATTTCAGAGGATGAACTCCGCAAGGCTGTGGGTCAGCTCTGCGGTGGAATTGTGCTGGCCCTGGAAGATACCGGCTCCCGGATGTCACGCCTGGGCCGGGCGGAGCTGGTCTCGGGGGAGTACCAGGACATCGATGAGACGCTGCGCCTCATCAAGTCCGTGACAGCCGCTGAAGTCCGGACGCTGGCACGCGAGCTTGCCGCCGCTCCACGAACCGTGACTGTGGTGGGCCCTTTTGAGGAAAGCGAAACGTTCGGGCTCTGACCCGCTTATGGGGCCTGGCTGTGAACACCGGTCGCGGCTATGGACACCGTCTGCTGCCGTGGCAATGATGGTGCCATAGGCGGCGCCAGTCGGGAGGAAGCATGGAGAGTGGGCAGCCCGGCAAGGGACGTTCCGCTCTCGAGGTGTTCCTCGGGCACTGGACGGGCGTCACGGAGCTTGCCGCAACGGCTTGGGGTCCGGCGCGCACGGCGCACGCCGAGGTGACCTTCACGCGCGCCGCCGGAGGCTTCGCCGTCGTGCAGAGCTACCGCCACGTCGAAGCGGACGGTTCCCACTTCGAAGGGCACGGAGTCTTCACGGTGGATCCTGACCACCACGACACCCTGTGGTACTACGTGGACAGCATGGGAGGTCCCCCAGGGGTCCCCGCCCGAGGCTCCTGGCACGAAGGAACGCTGACGGTTGAGCGTCGCAGCGAGGATGGAACGGCCAGACACCGTTTCCGCGTGGACGACGGCGTGTTGACGCATACAGCGGATCTCAGGCTCCGTGATGCCCACGATTTCCGCCCGTTCATGAGGTCAGTCTGCCGGCGTGCTTAATCTATCCGCCCGCGAAAGGCGGAAGTACATCGACGACGTCGTCCGGGCCCACCGCCACTGAGCGGTCCCTGACGGCTACCTCGTTCAACAGGAAACTGCTCCGGGACAGGATGCGTGCCAGCGGCGGGGTTCCGGCGGGAGGCTCGGGACGTTCCACTGTGAGCACGGCGGCGAGGAGGTCCTCCACGGAAGATCCCGCAGGGAGTTTGAAGCGTTCTTCCTCCACACCTGCCGCAGCGCGCGCGGCAGCGAAGTAACGGACATTCAAGGGTTCAGCCTCCGATGGCGCTCATGCTGCGGTCCGGCTGGACGAAGTCCGGGGCGTCAAGTCCTACATGGTCCATGCCATGGGCTTTGGGCTTAAGCCACATTGCATCCTGCCAGCGCTCGGCGAGCTGCTCGTCAGTGGCTCCTGCCCGCAAGAGTCCCAGAAGGTCGAACTCCTCCCGGGAGAACAGGCAGCTCATGATCTTGCCTTCGGCAGTGATGCGCGTCCGGCGGCAATCCGAACAGAACGGCTCAGTGACCGAGGCGATGATACCCACAGTGCCCAGCACCGGACCGGTGGCATCACCGGAACCGGCTTCCCGCCGTCGTACTTCAAAGCGTTCCGCGGGAGCCCCGTCCCGAGCACGCGGGTCCGGACCCAGGACGTAATCCACCGAAAGCAGGTCGCGGATTTCCGCGGCGGTGATCATATTCCGGCGGGTCCACCCATGGTCGGCGTCAAGAGGCATCTGTTCAATGAAACGCAGCTCATAGCCGCGCTCAAGTGCCCACGCGAGCAACGACGGCGACTCCTCATCGTTGATTCCCCGCATGAGGACTGCATTGAGCTTCACCGGACCCAGTCCGGCAGCCCACGCCGCGTCGACGCCGGCGAGCACACGGTCCAGGAACGGGCGGCGGGTCAGTTGGGCGAATGTCTCTTCGTGGAGGGAATCGAGGGAGACGTTGATCCGGGAGAGCCCCGCTGTCTTTAAAGCAGCGGCCTTCTTGTCGAGCCCCACCCCGTTGGTGGTCATGGAAATGGGAAGCTCCGGATGCGCCTTGCGCAGTGCGGAAATGATATCGATCAGGTCAGCCCGGACGAGGGGCTCCCCGCCGGTGAGGCGAAGTTCGCGGACTCCGAGGTGGTCCACGCCCACCCGGACAATGCGGACAATCTCCTCCGCGGTCATCACGGCCTGCTTGGCCAGCCATTCGAGGCCTTCTGCGGGCATGCAGTACGTGCAGCGCAGGTTGCATTTGTCCGTCAGCGACAACCTCATGTCGGTGGCACGGCGGCCGTAGCGGTCCACCAGGCCGGGTGCGAGACCGGCCGGACGGGTGGCGGGCAGAGGTGTCCGGTCACCTGAACCGGCGCCACTTTCGCGCGGCTGCGGCATGCCTAGCTGAACACTCATGAAATCAGGCTACGCCACCAGCGAGGCATCCATCACGCCTGTGACCTCCTTGGATCTTACGGAATCCCAACGGTTGGCCCTTCTGAAGCCGAAACGGATGCTGCGCTGGGGACACGAACCTATGCTGAAGACGTGACCAAGTTCCCGTTGCCAGCCCACGAAAGCGGGAATCTGGCCGAAACAGGCAATAGACGCATCCTCCTTGTCGAAGACGAACAGATCCTCGCTGACGTCGTCAGGAATTATCTGCTGCAGTCCGGATTCCAGGTAGACGTCGCGGCGGATGGGTTTACTGCATTGCGGTTGGCCTCTGAACGGAATCCGGACCTGGTGATCCTGGATCGCATGCTGCCCGGCCTGGACGGCGTTGAGGTATGCCGCCGGCTGCGGCAAAACATGCAAGTGCCCGTCATCATGCTCACAGCGCTGGGCACCGAAGACGACCGGATCCTGGGCCTTGAAGCCGGCGCGGACGACTACATGACCAAGCCTTTTTCACCCCGGGAGTTGGTGCTGCGGGTCAAATCAGTCCTCCGGCGCAGCATTCAGGCCTTCAGTCCGGAACCGCCCGTTGAAATTGGCGGCTTTGATCTGAATCCAGCTGCCAGGACCGTGACGCACAACGGCCAGCCCCTCACGCTCACGGTCAGGGAGTTCGACTTGTTGGCCTTCCTTCTGCGCCGGCCAAACCAGGCCTTCAGCCGGGAGGACCTTATCCGCGCGGTGTGGGGATGGGACTTTGGTGACCTTTCCACCGTCACGGTCCATGTGCGGCGGCTCCGGGAAAAGATTGAACGCGATCCTGCCAGGCCCACGCTCCTGAAGACGGTGTGGGGGGTCGGCTACAGGCTGGATCCCTCCGCCGCGAGCGAGCCTCGGCTGACCGGCGACGCGGGAGTTGCAGATGCAGGCCGCTGAGTTGTTCGGCATCATCGCGTGGGCCTTGCTCTGGGCGGTTGTGATCGGCGGCGCCTCCATGCTGGTCCTCAGGTCCCTGCGCCGGACCTCCCTTGCCGTTCAGATTTCGGTCGCCGTTCTTGCCACGGTGGCAGTGCTGACGGCGGGCATGGTGAGCGCCTTCAACGCGATGTTCATTTCCGCCCGGGACCTCGAAGTCATGTGGTACATCCTGGCCATTGCTGCCGTCGTCGCCGTTGCCATGTCCTTGATGCTGGGGGCACGGGTATCGCGGAACGCACGGACCCTGGCTGACGCCGCCCGCGATCTTGGCCGCGGCAAGAAGCCCGGGAACGCCATTCCTGTGATGAGTTCCGAACTGGCAGCGCTCGCCGAGGAACTGCAGCTGAGCAGCACGAGGCTCGAGGAATCCCGCCAGCGTGAGGCAGCGGTGGAAAAGTCGCGACGGGAGCTGGTCTCCTGGATTTCCCACGATCTCCGCACCCCGCTGGCCAGCATGCGGGCCATGGCCGAAGCGCTCGAGGACGGAATGGCCGAGGACGCCGGCAGCTACCACCGCCAAATCATCTCCCAGACAGACCAGATGGCAGGAATGGTGAATGACCTCCTGGAGCTGTCCAAGATCCAGGCCGGTACCCTGCAGCTGACTTCCGAGCCACTGGATCTTTATGACCTTGCCAGCGACGCCATCGCCGACCTCGCGCCGTTGGCTGCTCAAAGGAACATAAGGCTCGACGGCGGAGGGGAACGGGAGTGCCTTGCCGTCGCGGACGGTCCGTCGCTGGGCCGGGCCATCCGTAACGTGGTCCTCAACGCGATTCTCTATAGCCCCAGGGACTCGCTGGTGCACGTTGAGGTCGGGCGGGAAGGTGCGGATGCGGTGGTGTCTGTCAGGGACAGCTGCGGCGGCCTAGCCGAGGAGGACCTGGAGCACGTTTTCGAGACCGGTTGGCAGAAGGACCTTGCCCGGAGTCGTGCCGGGCTCAGTCAGGAAAGAGTCATCGGCACTATGGAAGAGGGACGGACGCCCTACAGCGGGGCGGGAGTCGGATTGAGCATGGTGGCAGGGATCGTGCGGTCACATGGTGGCACGGTAACGGTCCACAACGAGGGGGAGGGGTGCTGTTTCTCCATCCGCATCCCGGCAGAGGCTTCGAAGCCGGTGGCACTGTCAGGCGACGGAAATCAAGGAGGCTCGCATGGAAAGGCCTGAGCGGTGGGCGGCGTCAGCGGGCATCGTGGCTATTGGAGCCGGTGTGGCGGGTGGCGAGCTGGTGGCTGGTTTCCTCAGTCCTTCCCTGACCTCGATGACCGCAGTGGGCGGAGCTGTCATTGATGCCGTTCCTCCTGCCGTGAAGGACTGGGCGATAGCGGCCTTCGGAACCGCGGACAAGCTTGCACTGCTGATCGGCATGAGCATGATCATTGCTGCGCTGGCGGCTGTGGCAGGAATCGTGGAACGGCGCCGGCGTTATGCAGGGGTATGGCTGATCGGCATCTTCGGTGTGGTGGGATTGCTGGCAGTGGTGAGCCGTGCTCAATTCAGCGAACAAGCCCTAGCCGGGCCTCTGGTCGCGGCTGTTCTGGGTGTTGTGCTTTTGCGCCGGCTCATTCAACAGCTGGAGGATTGGGAAGCGGCGGAGGGGATTTCCGGAGGCGTCCCTGTGGTGCCTGGCCTCGAAGAGCGGGCAGCCCGAGAGCGGGCAGCACAGGAGCCCCAGCCGAGCGGAAAGACACTTCTGAAGCCGGCATTACGCGTGGATAGCGGCAGCCAACCTCCCCGGCGACCTGCCAGGCGCAGGTTTCTGCAGGGCCTTGGCTGGGCAGGAGGCTTGGCCGCTGGCGGCGGTGTGCTGGCGGCCGTACTGAACAGCGCTGTTGTCGGAGTGAATGACGTGCGGCGGAAGCTGGTCCTTCCCCCGCCACGATCCGTAGCTCCACCCGTTCCGGCCGGAGCAGAGGTGGCCGTGGATGGAGTTAGCCCGCTTGTGACGCCCAATGCCGAGTTTTATCGGATCGACACCGCCTTGAGGGTGCCTGCACTGAACGCCGACACCTGGACGCTCAAAGTCACGGGAATGGTGGAGCGGGAGGTCCAGCTGAATTTTGCTGATCTTTTGGCCAAGCCGCTGGTGGAACGTCATGTGACCATCGCCTGCGTGTCCAATGAGGTGGGTGGGGATCTCATTGGTAATGCCTTGTGGCTTGGGTGGCCTGTGCGCGAGTTGCTGTTGATGGCCGGGGTCAAGAGCGGCGCTGATATGGTGCTGTCCCGGAGTGCCGATGGCTGGACGGCTGGGACTCCGCTGGAAACACTCACGGACAGCAGGGATTCCCTTTTGGCGGTAGGCATGAACGGGGAGCCCCTGCCGCTGGAGCATGGGTTCCCGGTCCGGATGATCGTCCCGGGGCTCTACGGCTATGTGTCAGCCACAAAATGGCTTACCGAGCTGAAGGTCACAAGGTTCGCGGACGACGTCGGCTACTGGACTCCACGGGGCTGGAGCGAACGCGGTCCCATCAAGATGTCCTCCCGGATCGATGTGCCCGCCACGGACAAGGTGGTGAAGGCTGGCGCCACCACCTTCGCTGGCGTGGCGTGGGCACAGCACACGGGGATCAGCAAGGTGGAGCTGCGTGTGAACCGGGGGAAGTGGCAAGAGGCGCGGTTGGCCCCGGGCATTTCCCGCGATACGTGGTACCAATGGCAGTTGCCCCTGGACCTCACGCCTGGGCAGTACGAAATCCAGGTTCGCGCAACCGATCTTGACGGTGATGTGCAAGTGGAAGAACGCCGGTCCGTCGCCCCTGACGGAGCTACCGGCTATCACACGGTTAGAGTGGTCGTGACGTCGTAGCAGCTCCCACCGAAGGCAGGATCATGGACTCCACCCCGCACCGGCACAGCAGTGTGGAGGCGCACAGATCAGCCCGGGTGCACAGCCCCGGCGAGGAGCACAGATCAGTGGAGGAGCACAGGTCAGCGGTCAGGGAACTGTTGATGCCGCTCACCACATCGGGACGGAGAGAACGGCTTCCCCTCCTGGAGGCTCTGGGCCGGGCAACCGCCAGCGACGTCCACGCACCCCTTGACTTGCCGCCGTTCGCTAACTCGCAGATGGATGGCTTTGCCGTACGCAGTGCTGACGTTCCTCCCGGAGGGGCCGAACTGCAGGTGGCCGCTCCGGTTCCTGCAGGCGCCGGCGCATCGATCCTGCAGCCAGGAACTGCCGTCCCCATCATGACCGGGGCCATGATGCCAGCGGGGGCCGACGCCGTCGTGCCCATTGAACGGGCAGTTCCCGATTCCTTTCCCGCCCCCGGTGCCGACGCACGGGTCCGGTTGCCCGCCACCGGCCCGGGAACCTACGTCCGCGCAACTGGCAGCGATATCGCTTCAGGCGAGCTGGCGTTGTCGGCCGGAACGCATCTTGGTCCGGGCCAACTCGGGCTCCTTGCCGGTCTGGGCATGGCCGACGTGGAGGTGCACGCGCAGGTGAGGGTGCTGCTGATCACCACCGGGGACGAAGTAGTGGAACCCGGGCGTCCGTTGGATCCCGGGAAGATCTACGACGCCAACGGCACCCTCCTGGCCGCCTCTATGAGGCAGGCCGGGCTCCAAGTCACCCGGACCGGAATCGCCACCGACGACCCACAGGAGCTGCAGGCCCTGCTGCGCGACCATTCCGACGGGACGGACCTCATAGTTTCTACCGGAGGCGTCAGCAAAGGCGCTTACGAAGTGGTCCGCCAGGCCATGGAGGACCACGACGTTGAGTTTCTCCACGTCGCGATGCAACCAGGCGGTCCGCAGGGGATAGGAACGTTCGACGGCGTGCCCTTCCTCGGCTTTCCCGGGAACCCCGTCAGTTGCCTCGTTTCCTTCGAGATGTTCCTCAGGCCCGTGCTGACCTCCTTGCTGGGGGCCCCGGCTGGACGCCCGGCTTTCAAGGCCCGTCTGGCAGAGCCGCTCACATCCCCCGAAGGGAAGCACCAGGTCCGCCGCGGCACCTTCCTTGCTGACGGCAGTGTCAGGCTCGAGGGCGGGCCCTCGTCCCACCTTGTCCATGCCCTGGCCCATTCGAATGCCTTGGTGCATGTCCCTGTGGGGACGGCGGCGCTCGCGGAGGGCGCAGAAGTGGAAGTATGGATCCTGTGAACGATCAAGACAACTCCACCGCCCTTACCCATCTGCGAAGCGACGGAACCGCCCAGATGGTTGATGTTTCAGCGAAGGCGGAAACAACCCGCGAGGCAACAGCCACAGCCACAGTCCGCAGCACCGCCGAAGTGCTCTCCCTGCTTGGCTCCGGGGGCCTGCCCAAGGGCGATGCCCTGGCCGTTGCCCGGGTGGCAGGGATCATGGCCGCCAAAAAGACGCCAGAGCTCATTCCGCTGTGCCACCCCTTGCCCATCTCAAAAGTGACAGTGGATTTCGAACTGGCTGAGGACTCAGTGGTCGTGCTCGCGACCGTCCGGACCCGGGGGGTCACCGGGGTCGAAATGGAAGCCCTTACGGCGGCGTCGGTAGCGGCCCTCAGTGTCTACGACATGATCAAGGCAGTGGACAAGCACGCTGTCCTGACTGACATCAAAGTGCTCGCCAAAAGCGGCGGCAAGAGCGGGGACTGGGCGCTGTGAATACTTCTGAACCACACCGTCACGGAGAAGACGTCACCGGTCGGAAGGCCGGAGTCGTGATCGCCTCCACGCGGGCGGCAGCCGGGATGTACCAGGACGAAACGGGACCCGTAATCATCGATTGGCTGACCGAGCACGGCTTCGAGCCGTTCCCTGCCATGGTGGTCCCGGACGGCGAACCCGTAGGAGCCGCTATCCGCGCGCTGCTGACCCAGCGGCCCGCCGTCGTCATAACCAGCGGAGGCACGGGACTCAACGCTGACGATCTCACCCCCGAGATGACCCTTCCCCTGCTGGATCGTGAAATCCCCGGCATCATGGAGGGGATGCGGCAGGCCGGCCGGGCGAAGACGCCTATGGCCATGTTGAGCCGCGGTTATGCGGGGGCGGCAGGATCAACGTTCATCGTGAACCTGCCCGGATCGCCGAAAGGCGTCATGGACGGATTAACGGTGCTTGATCCGGTCATCGGGCACCTCTGCGATCAATTGGAGGGAAGCAATGGGCATTGAATCCGGCTTCGAAGTGGTTCACGCCGTCTTGAGTGACCAACCCATCTCTGTGGAACAGGCAATCGCCGCTGTCGAATCAGATACAGCGGGTGCGGTGGTCAGCTTCAGCGGAGTGGTACGGAACCACGACGGCGGCAAGGCCGTTGAGCGGCTCAGCTACAGCGCCCACCCCACGGCACACCAGGTAATGACCGACGTCGTCGCGCAGCTTGTTGCCGAATATTCCGCTGAAGCGGAAGGACCGGCCGTCAGGATCTGGGCCGCCCACCGGGTGGGAACCCTGGAAATCGGGGACCCCGCCCTGGTCTGCGCCGTTTCAGCAGCCCACAGGGGCCGGGCGTTCGCCGTATGCTCGGAGCTCGTGGACAGGATCAAGGAACAGGTTCCCATCTGGAAGGAACAGTTTTTCAGTGACGGGACTGTTGAGTGGGTGGGCGCAGGCGCCTGACCCCCGGCGGTAGGGTTAACGCCATGACCGAACAACTCGCAGTCGCCGTCCTGGGCGCGAACGGGCGCATGGGCGCCGAAGCCGTCAAAGCGATCGAAGCTGCACCGGACTTGAAGCTCGTCGCGGCATTGGGACGCAAGGATTCCCTGGACTCGCTGATTGACTCGGGTGCCGCTGTTGTAGTGGACCTGACTGTTCCGGAGAGCTCCGAGGCAAACGTGCGGTTCGCCGTCGAGCATGGGATGCACGCCGTGGTAGGTACCAGCGGTTGGAACGGCGAACGCCTGGAGGGCCTTCGATCCGTCCTGGCTGCCCACCCCGGTGTTGGGGTCCTTATCGCACCTAACTTTGCACTCGGCTCGGTCCTCGCTTCCGCGTTTGCAGCCAAGGCCTCCAAGTACTTTGAGTCAGTAGAGATTATTGAACTCCACCACCCGGACAAGGTGGATGCGCCGTCAGGCACCGCATTCCGCACCGCCCAGTTGATCGCCGCCGAGCGTAACGCCGCCGGCGTCTCTGCAAGTCCCGACGCGACCACATCGGAGCTCCAGGGCGCCCGCGGATGTGACGTGGACGGCGTACGGGTCCATAGTGTGCGGCTACGGGGTCTGGTGGCCCACCAGGAGGTGCTGCTGGGCGGCCCGGGGGAGCAGCTGACCTTCCGCCATGATTCGTTCGACCGCGCGTCTTTTATGCCCGGCGTGTTGCTGGGTGTTCGGGGTGTGAGCGGCAGGCCCGGACTCACACTGGGGCTGGACGGCTATCTGGATCTGGGGTTATAGCCCACCATGGCTGACATCCTGGTAAGTCTGAAAAAAAACCGCACAAAAATCTGGGTGGGTGCTGTCACGCTCCTGCTCGTGTTTTACCTCGTGGTCGCGTTCCAGCGTGCTGTCTTGCTGCTGGGTGATCCCAACCTTGTTGCCAAGGCCATCGGCGCAGGGTATCTGGTGCTTCCCGTTATCGGTGCCTGGGCGTTGATCCGTGAGCTGATGTTCGGCGCCCGTACGGAGCAGATGGCCAAGGTCCTGGAAGCCGAAGGCGGGCTTCCGGTGGATAACCTTCCGCGCACCCCCGCCGGCCGGATCATCAGGGAAGCGGCTGACCTTGAGTTTGAGAAATACCGTGAAGAGGCTGAGGCCGCTCCTGGGGACTGGCGTTCGTGGTTCCGGCTGAGCTGCGCCTATGACGCGGCGGGGGACCGAAAGCGTGCCAGGGCGTCCATGAGGGATGCCGTGAAATTGTTTCGAGGCATGCCCGGCTAGCGGACTCGTGCCGGTTGGTAGCGGCCTACCTGGTTTGCCGCGTGGGCTACCCATTCAAGCGGGCCTCGCCATTTGAGCATTGCGAAGAGGGTACCGAGTAATACTGCGGTGGCAGCGTGCGCGAAGTACATGCCGTCCTCGGTCCATCCCTGTGGCAAAGGTTGGCGGTACATCGCGGCGATGACCCAAACGTGCGCCGTGTAGAGGCTCAGGGTCATCGCTCCGGCACCCCGCAAAGGGAGGAGAAGGTCCAGGGCAAGCCATTCGCCGAGCCTTCCCAGCAAGAGGCATGCGCCAACAACTGCTGCCGCCACTGCAGAGGTGTGAAGCAGGTCCAGAGTGGTCCCCGAGTGCGGAGCGCTGGACGCGAGCCACCACCATGAACCGGTTTGCTGCACGCCCGACAGATTGACCTGAAGCACACTGTCCAAGGGATAGGACGTATCCCTGATCACTTCCTGCAATGCGTCCTTGCCACCCCAGTCATTCATCATCACAACGCCGAACCATTTGGCGACGACGGCAACCCCGGTTCCAATGGCCAGCAGCAGAACGGGAACTGCGGCCTTCGTCAGGGCAAGCCGTCCGATGACCAGGCCGATGAGCAGGTAGCTGAGCCACTGGAACGCCGGGTAATAGCCCGTGAACAACAGGTCACCCAGCAGTTGGCCCGGTGTCCCCAGATCCTCCCATTTCGGATTGTGCCCCAGCTTCAAGGGAGGGGTGGCCTCAAGGAGCCAGGGCCTCAGCATAAATGCGACAAGCGGGGAGACCAGGATCCAAGTACCTGCAATGATGCAAAGGCGCTTCAGGCTCATCCCCAGGAATGGCAGCACGCACAGGAACAACAACGCATAGTGGACCAGGATCACTGCGACGTTGACTTCCAGGCCACCGAGGAACAGCCCGACGACGGCAATCACCAAGGCCCTCAGCGCTATGCCGCGCCTCGCTGCCCATAGTTGGTCTCCCGCCAGCGGGCGCTCCTTTCCAGTGGAGAGAGCAAGCCCGATTCCTGCCAGCACGGCAAACAAGGCAGCCGCCCGGCCCGAGAAGGTCAAGCCCACCCACGTCGGGGTCAGGGCCGCGGTCCGCTCGAACGTAGGCAGTAAATGCGTGGCCATCATGCCGAGCAGCGCCATGCCCCGGGCTGCGTCAATAGCTGCCAGCCTGCCAGTTGATTGACCGCGCTTAATGGTCCGGCCGGCTGCAGCGGTACCACGGGAGGTCATGAGCCGATCGTCTCACATCCCGTCCCCACAGGCCGGGTTGATTCGAGGAGGGTGACGTGTAGCTGGCACTTGTTTTCGAATATATGTTCGAATAGCATGAACGGCATGAGCAGTCCTATGGAACCGGTTTTTCCTGAACGCAGCGTTCCTCAACATAGCTTTTCTGAAGGCAGCCTTTCTGAGCGGCGTGTTCGTGAGGGCGGTCTTCCTGGGCGTCAGCCCGATGCGTCAGGAGTCCTCAAAGCCATGAGTCCCGGTGTCGTGGATTTCCTGTTCCGGCGGTTGGTGGCCGGCGAGTCGTCAGAGGACGTCCAGTGGAACCGGGAGGGTACAGTGCTGGCGGCCCAGCCCGTGGGAGCCGAGCTCGCCCGGAGGCTTGCTGAGACTGACGTGGAGGCGCTGACCCCCACGGAACTTTTTCATTACGTCCGGGCTGCCCAGCGCCTCGCAGCGTGGGCTGAGTCGCTGAAAGAGGAGGCCGTTCAGCGATACTGCGGCGAACCCGATTCCCACGATGGCCGGTCGCTGCCGGAAGGCAGCGACGCCAGTGCCGGCAACAGTGGACGGCGCCGGGGCATTTCAACCTAGACTGGCGCTGTGACTTCCCCTTTGACCGTCTCTGTCATCCAATACCGAGCGCTCTACGGGGGCGTTTCGGCAAACATGACCGAACATGTGGCTCATGTCGAGGACGCCGCTTCCCACGGCACAAGGCTTGTCATTTTCCCGGAGCTCTCGGCTACTGGCTATTCCCTGGCACTGCTCCAAGAGCCGCACCATTGGATCACCGATGGTGACCGGCGGCTGGATCCGGTCAGGGAGATCTGTCGCCGGACCGGAATCACTGCAGTTATTGGTGCGCCGTTGATGGAGGAAGACGGTACCCGGCGGCTTGCGTCACTTGTCATCCATCCTGAAGGAACAATTGACCTTGCCTTCAAATCCCGGCTTCATGGGCAGGAACTGGAGATCTTCACGCCTGGGGACGGTGTCAAGCTGATCGAGGTTGATGGCTGGAAGGTGGCCCTGGCAATTTGTTACGAAGCAGCGCACCCTGACCATGCTGATTCTGCGGCGCAAGCGGGAGCCGATATTTATGCCGTGTCTGCCCTCTACACCAACGCCGAAAGTCACCGGCTCGGTCTGCATCTGGGCGCCCGTGCCATGGACAACAGAATGTTCACGCTGGTAGCCAATCTCGGCGGCATTACGGACCTTGGGACCTCTTGTGGGCTCAGCGGATTCTGGGGGCCGGACGGCCTCGTTATAAAACAGGCCGCCGGCATCGGCTCCGAGGTACTCACCACCACCTTGCGGCACGGGGCGATCGAACGCTACCGCGCCGGATAGCGGGCCTCATTCGAGTAAGTGTCTCAGGCCGGGATGCCAGACGGGTTGTCAGACGGGGAGTTCCGCCAGGAAGCGGTTCACGTCAGAGGCAATCAGCTCCGGAGCCTCCCAGAGGAGCATGTGCCCCGCCTCTTCGTAGATCCGAAGCCGGGATTGTGGAATCCGCTGGGCAAGAGTTTCCTCGTCCTGACGGGACAGCAGGTTGTCCTCCCGGCCCCACAGAATCAAGGTGGGGGCAAGGATCTCTCCAGCCTCCGTGGGTGGAACGGCAGTACAGAGTCCGGCGATGCTGTTCTTCCAGACCTGGGCGGGCACCTTGCAGCCATCGCTGACCCGGTCCTCGAGGTAGTCCTTCGGCACGGGCCGAAACAACGGAAACCAGGAGAGGGAGTCGCGAACCCAGCCTTCAGGTACAGGATCGGTCAGCTGGTCAACTTCATCGGCAAAACCAGGCCTCCGCTGGAGGCTCAGCGGGGAGCCAATCAACACAAGCGCGGCGACCCGCTCCGGATACGAAACGGCAAGCTGCTGGCCGACGTACCCTCCGCTGGAGGAGCCGATGACCACGGCGTTGGGCAAAGCAAGGGCATCCAGCAGGGCGGCAACATCATCCGCCACCTCGCGCAGGGAATAGCCGGAATCCGTCTTGTCGGATTCCCCGTGGCCCCGAAGGTCAGGGGCCACCACGCGCCGCCCCGCCAACAGCGGACGCAAGCGATCAAAGCTGCCTCTCGATTCCGTCCAGGCATGAACAAGAAGCAGAGGGGAGTCAGTGAACGTCCCAGCGCTGGTGCCGTCCCCCTGACGGTCTTCGATCAGGCACGCCAACGACGCCCCCGTTCCCAGCGGTATGGAGCGGAATTCCGGCCTCATCGCCTCAGTCTAGGAGCCTCATCCGGCCAAGAGAACCTTGTCCGGATCCCCCTGCAAGTCGTCAGGAGAGTACCGATTCCACGGTGCGCTTGACGTTCATCACGCAGCTGCCGTTGTTCTAACATGCCGCGGACAAGGTAACGTTTTTCCTATGGCTGACTCTGACATTCGCTCGCACCGCTTCGGGACCCTCCTGACCGCTATGGTCACCCCTTTTACTTCCGACGGTGAGGTCGACTATAAGCAGGCCGCAGAGCTGGCCAACAAGCTGGTCGAGGACGGGTGCGACGGCCTGGTGGTTACCGGAACCACAGGGGAAACCTCCACCCTCACTGACGCGGAAAACCTCGGAATGTTCCGTGCCGTAAAGGAAGCCGTCGGAGGCCGCGCCGCCATTGTGGCCGGCACCGGAACCAACGACACAGCGCACTCAGTGCATCTTTCCCAGCAGGCAGCAGCCCTGGGGGTTGATGGCCTTCTGATCGTCACGCCTTACTACAACAAGCCCAGCCAGGCCGGCGTTCGCGCCCACTTCGAAAAAATCGCGTCATCAACCGATGTCCCGGTCATGGTCTACGACATCCCGGGCCGCTCCTCCATCCCGATCCAGCCCGAAACCATGATCCGTCTTGCCCAGCACCCGAATATCGTCGCCGTCAAGGACGCCAAAGCCGATTTTGCTGCCGCCACACGGGTTATGGCTGAGACCGACCTCCTCTTCTACTCCGGCGACGACGGACTGACCCTTCCGTGGATGGCAATGGGTGCAGTGGGGCTGGTGGGCGTCACCACGCACGTGGCCACCCGCCGTTTCCGCGAACTGATCGACGCCGTCAATGCCAACGACCTGGGAACTGCGCGCAAGATCCACTTGGAGCTTGAGCCCGTAGTGCGCGCAACCATGACCCGCGTCCAAGGGGCCGTCGCGGCCAAACAAATTCTTAAATGGCAGGGAGTCCTGCCCAACTCGATTGTCCGTTTGCCCCTCGTGGAGCCGGACGAAGCCGAGATCGAAACCATCCGCGAGGATTTGGCGCAGGGAGGGCTGGTCTTTTCCTGACGGATTGAGACCAGCACTCTTCCGCCTGGAAAGAAGTGCATTATGACCCAAGTAGCCCTACCCGGCCTTGTCACGCCTCCGAGACTTCCGCAAGGCACGCTTCGCATTGTCCCGCTGGGAGGACTGGGCGAGATCGGCCGCAACATGGCGGTCTTCGAGATAGACGGCAAGCTCCTCATTGTCGACTGCGGTGTCCTCTTCCCTGAGGAAACCCAGCCGGGTGTTGACCTGATCCTGCCCGATTTCTCGTACATCGAGGACCGGATGGACGACGTCGTGGCTGTCGTCCTCACGCACGGTCACGAGGACCACATTGGTGCGGTTCCGTACCTGTTGCGTCTGCGCAGCGACATCCCCCTGATCGGATCGCAACTGACGCTTGCCCTCATCGAAGCCAAGCTGCAGGAACACCGCATCAAGCCCTACACGCTCACTGTCACTGAAGGACAAGTGGAGAAGTTCGGCCCCTTCGAATGCGAATTCGTGGCCGTGAACCACTCGATCCCCGACGCTTTGGCTGTCTTCATCCGCACGGCCGGCGGTACGGTCCTGCATACGGGCGATTTCAAGATGGATCAGTTGCCGCTGGACGGCCGGATCACTGACCTCCGTCACTTTGCCAAGCTGGGCGAAGAGGGCGTCGACCTGTTCATGTCGGATTCCACCAACGCCGACGTTCCCGGGTTCACCACGGCTGAAAAGGAAATCGGACCTACCCTGGACCGCCTCTTTGGCCAAGCCACAAAACGCATCATTGTTGCTTCTTTCTCCTCCCACATCCACCGGGTGCAGCAGGTGCTGGACGCCGCAGTCAAACACAACCGCAACGTTGCCTTTGTTGGCCGCTCGATGGTCCGCAACATGGCGATTGCCGCGAAACTTGGCTACCTGGACGTGCCGGACGGCGTCGTCGTCGATATCAAGAACATCGACAACCTTCCTGATAACCGCGTGGTCCTTATGTCCACCGGGTCACAGGGCGAGCCGATGGCTGCGTTGTCCCGGATGGCCAACGGAGACCACAGGGTGATCGTGGGCGAGGGTGACACCGTAATCCTGGCGTCCAGCCTCATCCCCGGTAACGAGAACGCCGTCTACCGCATCATCAACGGGCTGCTCAAACTCGGTGCCGACGTCATCCACAAGGGCAACGCAAAGGTCCACGTGTCAGGCCACGCCGCTGCAGGCGAACTCCTTTATTGCTACAACATTCTTGAGCCGCTGAACGCCATGCCAGTGCACGGCGAAACACGGCACCTCATTGCCAACGGCAAGATCGCTGAGGAATCGGGTGTGCCGGCAGAGAGCATCCTGCTCGCCGATAACGGCACGGTAATCGACCTCAAAGACCACCGGGCCGACATCGTAGGCCAGGTCGAGGTCGGGTTCGTCTATGTTGACGGATCCAGTGTCGGTGAGATCACCGACGCCGATCTGAAAGACCGCCGTGTCCTGGGGGACGAAGGATTCATCTCCATCATCACGGTCATCAACCGGGCAACCGGCAAGGTTGTCTCCGGGCCGGAAATCCATGCCCGCGGTGTTGCCGAGGACGACTCTGTGTTCGATGACATCATTCCGAGGATCAATGCGGCGCTGGAAGAAGCTGTGCTCAACCACACAGATCACACAACCCACCAGCTCCAGCAGGTTGTCCGTCGTGTGGTGGGGACGTGGGTCAACCGCAAGCTCCGCCGTCGCCCCATGATCATCCCAGTGGTTCTGGAGGCGTAGTCCTCAGAGCACCGTCTCAGCTCCATCAGTCACGAAAAGGCCCGGTTTCTGCGAACCGGGCCTTTTCGTATCGTCCGCCTCAGTCCTATACCGGAGCTTTATCCCTCGCCAGTGCGGACCGCACGAGGCGCTCCAGTGTCGCGAGGCCGTCGGAGGAAAGAACCGACTCCAGGTGTCCCTGGATGGAGGCGACTCCAGCGCCTCTCAAAGCTACGACAAAGCCGTCCTCTGCAGATATGTCCAGATTGAGCCTGGGGGTGACGAGTTGGCCGCCTTCCGCCACAGAGCTGAAGGTGTTGTAGAAGCCGAGGGCAGCGCCGGTCCCGAACACCTCGGTCTGAAGCCGCACCCCCTGACGAGGGGTAGGCAGAGCCTCAACTGGAAGCCCGGCAAGCATCGACAGGATCTGATGGCTCAGGCAGACGGCGAGAAGAGGCCTTCCCAGATCCAACCGGGTGCGCAGGTGGGCGCGCACTGTCTCGAGCCGGATACTTTCGACGTCGCGAGGGTCTCCTGGGCCCGGACCGAACACCACCAGATCCGGCAAGGAAATGTCTGCCACTGAATCCCAGCGCGCCACAGAAGTCTCCAACCCCAAGTGACGCAGTTGGTGGGCAAGCATTTCGGTGAACTGGTCCTCGCAGTCAATGACCAGGGCTGTTTTTCCGGCGAAGGGAGGATGTTGTTCCCACTCTTGGGAGCGAATCCAGAATGAGGCCAGTTGGTGATTTCGTTCCGCGAGCGCATCTGCAACTCCGGGCTGGGCGTTGAGGTTAATTGCCGGCTGCGGTGGAGCCTGCGGGATAAGCCCCAGGGCCGCGAGCATCCCGGAAGCCTTTGCGTGCGTTTCGGCCACTTCGCCTTCCGGCGTGGAAAGCCGAACAAGAGTTGCTCCTGCTGACACAGTGACAAGTCCATCGCCATTGAGGTGGGCTGTGCGGATAAGGATCGGTGCGTCGAGTTCATACGTAACGGCACCATCCTCACCCGTCCTCGACTCGAAGAGCGCCAGGACACCTGAGTAGTATCCCCGCCCGCCCTGTTCGTGGCGATTGATGACGGCGCAGGCATTCTCCATGGGGGAGCCGGTGACTGTCGGGGCGAACATTGTGGCCCTGAGAACGTCCCGGAGGTCCAAATCAGTATGCCCCTCGAGCAGATACTCTGTATGGCTCAGCCTGGACATCTGCTTCAGATAGGGCCCAAGGATGCGGCCTCCCGCCGGGCAAATGCTGCTCATCATCTTCATTTCCTCGTCCACCACCATAAAGAGTTCGTCGCTCTCTTTGACATCGGACAGGAACTTCAGGACGTCTCCCGCCGTCGGGCCATCGGCCGGGTGCCGGAGGGTTCCCGAAATCGGGTTCATTGTCACCAGCCCGTCCCTGACGGAGACGTGGCGCTCGGGGGTTGCTCCTACCAGGGAATGGCCGGCAGAGTGGACGGCGAAGGTCCAATACGCGCCCTGCTCTGAGAGGAGCAGCGTCCGCATCCACGCGAGCACGGCTGTCGCAGGTGAGACCGGGGTGGCGCCGCGAAATGATCTGCGGATGACGAAGTTGGCGCCTTCTCCCCGCCCGATCTCGTCCCTCACAACACGACGCACTGTCTCCGCATAGTCCTCATCGGTGGTGTCGAATCCCAGGGATTCGATGGGTACGTCATCTTGCGGAAGAGCTGCCAGAGCGTCCTCCAGGGAGAGGGTCTCGCGCTCTTTCACCAGGAGGCATCGGAGCGGGAAGCCGTCATCGGCCGCAGCGAATCCGCGCTCCCGAACCTGCCGAAACGGCACAAGAGCCAGGACATCACACCCGCTCTGACTCCCGTCGAGCGGGATGTCCGCGAGCTTGTCCACATCGATGGTGTGGCCAGTGAAGACGTCAACGAGGTCAGATTCATGGCGCCGGATGACGGCGAAGGGAATTGAAGCATCGGCGGAGGAATCGACGATGCGGGAGAGGAGCGAGGTCATTGGCAGTCCCTGAAAATAGAGTCCACCTCACCGACCGGTGCCGCAAAAAACGACCGCTTGGCGAGGCGGTCGTGAGCGTAGTGGTGCGCGCGTCTGTCCGCCTAAGGGGCGGGCCACCAAGAAGAGCGGGTCGAGAAGCGCATGGGCTGATTCTAGGTGGCTGCGTTGGATCCTTGCAAGCTCGGGCCGCCGGGCAACATGGATCGGCCGGGCCCGGAAATCCGCGGGATTCCGGCCTGCCTGAGGTAGCGTGGCAGCTATGGCGACACGTACTTCCTCCACGCCTAGAGGAAACTCCCGCAGCAAAACAGGCACCGCCTCCGGCCGGGGCGCAGGCTCTTCCGCGCCCAAAACCGCCCGGTCCACCAGCGGCGCTGCTGCCCGGACCCGGCAGATGCCCGCCGTCGTTCCCCACCAGCCGTGGCCCGTGCGGATGCTGTCCGGTGCCTGGCTGGGGATCGGCCACCTCGTTGGAGGCGGTGTGCGCCGGATAGGACATGACGTCAGCGATCTGGCGCCGGAGGACCGCAGGGACGGGGCTGCGCTCTTCAACCTCGCTCTCGCCATCTTCATCGCAACGTTCGCGTGGTGGGGGATGCAGGGCTGGTTCCCCGATGCCGTCTATGCCGTGGTCAACGGGACCTTTGGCTGGATGTCACTGGTGCTGCCGCTAATGCTGATGGTTTGCGCTGTCCGTCTGTTCCGCGTACCGGAAGACAGCCGCGGCAACAACCGGATCGGCATCGGCTTCCTGATTATGACCTTCGCCGGCTCGGCCCTGGCGCACATCATTGGTGGCCAGCCGACAGTGTCAGACGGCTTCGAAGGCCTCCGGCAAGCGGGCGGAATGCTGGGATTCCTGGCTGCCTCCCCTTTGGCGGCAATTCACGCTGCCGTGCCACTGGTGGTCTACGGGCTGCTCGCATTTACCTCGTTGTTGATCGTCACGGCAACTCCCTTTGGCGCCATTCCGCGCCGGCTGAAGGGTGCTTACGAACATCTCATGGGCATCGATCTCCAGGAGCCGGGGGATCACGCGGCGGGTCATGACCGCAGCTACCTGAATGAGAGTCCGGCTCCCGCGGCGAAGAAGAAGAAACGCTCGCGGCTCTTTGGCAAAGACCAGGACAACGACGCCGGCCTGGAAGGCTATGTGGGGGACGAAGCCTTTGAGACCCCGGTCATCGACGACGACGAGCCCGGCTCCCAAGGTGACAAGCGGTCCGCCGCCGCGCCCGGAGTCCGCCGACCCACGCAGGCTGAAATTGCCATCGAGAAGATCAAGGCAGCCCAGGGTCTTGGCTCCCGGACTGACATGGGCGGGGAGAACGCCACCGAGGCCATTCCCCTCGTGACACCTGGCATGGTGGCCGCAGGATCCCTGAATACCGCCCCTTTGAAGCCATCAGGCGTTCCGGCGAACCCCGTGCCGGCGAATCCAGTGGCTCCAGCCCCTCCACCCACCCCCATCCCACAGCGCACGGAGCAGCTCTCACTGGCGGGGGATGTCACCTACACACTGCCGTCGTCGGATGTCCTGACGCCCGGATCCATCCCCAAGGAGCGCACCGAAGCCAACGACGCCATCGTGGCCTCGCTGACCGAAACGCTCAACCAGTTCAACGTCGAGGCGCAGGTCACCGGCTTCAGCCGCGGGCCCACAGTGACGCGCTATGAAATCGAGCTGTCACCAGGAACCAAGGTGGAGCGCGTCACGGCTCTGTCCAAGAACATCTCCTACGCGGTGGCGAGCTCTGATGTGCGCATCCTGAGCCCGATTCCCGGCAAATCGGCCATCGGCATCGAGATCCCCAATACCGACCGCGAGACGGTGTCGCTGGGGGATGTGCTCCGCAGCCAAAATGCCCGCCGCACCGACCACCCCATGGTGATGGGGGTCGGCAAGGATGTCGAAGGCGGCTACGTCGTGGCGAACCTTGCAAAGATGCCACACCTCCTCGTCGCTGGTGCTACCGGCGCGGGTAAGTCTTCCTTCGTCAACTCCATGATCACGTCCATCCTGATGCGGGCCACCCCGGACGAGGTTCGGATGGTCATGGTGGACCCCAAGCGTGTGGAGCTCACCGCCTACGAGGGCGTACCCCACCTGATCACGCCCATCATCACCAACCCCAAGAAGGCGGCGGAAGCATTGCAGTGGGTGGTCCGCGAAATGGACGCCCGTTACGACGACCTCGCGAACTACGGTTTTAAGCACATCGACGACTTCAACAAAGCAGTCCGTGCCGGGAAGGTCCACCCGCCGGTCGATTCCAAGCGTGTCATCCGCCCGTATCCGTATCTGTTGGTGATCGTGGACGAACTCGCCGACCTCATGATGGTGGCTCCCCGGGACGTGGAAGATTCCATCGTCCGCATCACGCAGCTGGCCCGTGCTGCCGGAATCCACCTGGTGCTGGCCACCCAACGACCGTCTGTGGACGTTGTCACCGGCCTGATCAAAGCCAACGTGCCATCCCGCATGGCCTTTGCCACCTCCTCCGTCACTGACTCCCGCGTGGTCCTCGACCAGCCGGGCGCCGAGAAACTCATCGGTCAGGGCGACGCCCTCTTCCTGCCGATGGGCGCCTCCAAGGCCATGCGCGTACAGGGTGCCTGGGTGACCGAATCGGAAATCCACAAAGTTGTTGAGCACGTCAAGGGCCAACTCAAGGCAACCTACCGGGACGACGTCGCCGCGGAGGCCCCCAAGAAGCAGATCGATGACGACATCGGCGACGACCTTGAGGTGCTGTTGCAGGCCACGGAGCTGGTGGTGACCACCCAGTTCGGCTCCACCTCAATGCTCCAGCGCAAGCTCCGGGTCGGGTTCGCGAAGGCAGGCCGCCTGATGGACCTGCTGGAGTCCCGCGGTGTAGTGGGCCCGTCTGAAGGTTCGAAGGCACGCGACGTCCTGGTCAAACCTGACGATCTCGCGCCAGTGTTGGCAGCCATGAAGGGACAGGAAGCCCCCGCCACGCCTGACTCCCACACGGCAGCCCTGAGCGACAACGCCAATGCCAACATCGCGCAAGGCGGTTATGCAGAAGACCTTGTCGCTTCAGACCTGGAGAACCGCACGCAGAACGTTGAGTATTACGACGGCGCCGATGGCACCCGGGACGACGAAGATGGCTCCGAGGACGCCTGGTCGCTCACCGGACGGTAGCCTAGGAAGGTGACTAGCACCGAGGCCCACAGCACCGGTTCCTCCTCGGGGATCTGGAATCTGCCCAACATCCTGACCATGCTCCGGATTGTGTTGGTGCCATTCTTCGTCTGGTTCCTTGCGGCCGATAACAGCAGCCACGGGTTCTGGCGCTGGGCCGCCGTGGCGGCGTTCGCCGTCGCGATTTACACCGACAAGCTCGACGGCGACATCGCCCGCAGCCGCGGCCTTGTGACCGACTTCGGAAAAATTGCCGATCCCATCGCGGACAAACTGCTCATAGGCTCCGCGTTGGTGATGCTGTCAATCCTGAACGAACTGCCTTGGTGGATCACCATCCTGATCCTTGTCCGCGAGTGGGGTATCACCGCCCTGCGTTTCTTCGTTATCCGCTACGGTGTGATTCCGGCCTCTCGAGGCGGGAAGCTGAAAACCGTGGTGCAGACCCTGGCTATCTTCCTTTACGTCATTCCGCTGGCGTCCCTGGCGCCGTGGCTCGGATTCCTTGCTCTCGGAGTCATGCTCGTTGCGGTCGCGATCACGGTATGGACGGGCGTGCAGTATGTGGTGGAAGCACTTAAACTGCGTGCACAGGGCTTGCCTTCGAAACGGCAGCCGGACGGGAGCGCGTCATGAGCAACCTTCACAGGAGTGCGGAAGCCGCAGTCAGTAAGGCCCGGGAACAAGGCGTCACCGTGGCGACCGGCGAATCCATCACCGCTGGCATGATCGCAGCTGTTTTGGCCGATACCCCCGGCGCCTCGGCCATGCTGCAAGGGGGCGTGGTCGCCTACCAGAACGAGGTAAAGAGCGCTGTGCTTGGCGTATCGGCAGAACTTCTGGCCAAAGTCGGTTCAGTGGACGGCAGCGTCGCGGAAGCAATGGCAGCAGGTGCACGGACCCTTTGCGGCGCCGATATCGGGGTGTCCAGTACAGGTGTCGCTGGCCCCGATCCGCATGACGGACAAGCGGTTGGCACAGTGTTCATCGGTATTGCCACAGCTGCAGGATCGTTTGCGGTATCTTATGACTTCGAAGGGAACCGGGCCGAGATCCGCGGGCAGGCCTGTGCGGCGGCGCTGGAACAGTTGTTGAAGGCGCTTCCTGCCTAAAGTTACCCGGGCGTAAAGTTGCCGGGAACAAAAATCGAAACCCAATAGTTGTTACATTGTGTCGCTTCCGGATCGCGGAGGCGCCTAGGATAAAAAGACCACACTGGTTCCCCTGAGTGGTGAACCTGAAGTATGAGGGAGCAAGGCGATACAGATGGTAAAGCAGCCCGTATCCGTAAACGGCGTTGTCCGCTGGAAGGATGTGGGCCTCGCCGATCAGGCTAAGAGCGAACAGAAGGAGCGCAAGATGGTTGTTCTTCGTCACGAAATTGGTGATGTCCTTCGCGATGTCCGCCAGCGCCAAGGCCGTACCCTCCGCGAAGTCTCACACAGTGCCCGTGTTTCTCTCGGCTACTTGAGCGAAGTGGAGCGCGGTCAGAAGGAAGCCTCTTCGGAGCTGCTTTCATCGATCTGCTCGGCCCTGGATGTTCCCCTGTCCGGCATGCTCCGCGAGGTCAGCGACCGCGTGGCCATTGCTGAGGGAGTGGCAGTTCCGGACACCGTCCCTCAGGAGTTCTCCCAGCGTTATGGCCGTGACCTCGACCGCGAGCTGAACACTGACCTTAACGACGAACTCACCAAGGGCCTCCTGTCAGGCGCCCGCTGATCCGTTCCGTGCTGAGCTGAGAGCCCGGATCCTGGGAGTGCCTGACTGACCTCGAGACCTCATGACCTCGTATTGACTGCTTGACTAAACGAAGGGCCTGCCGCGGTTGCGGCAGGCCCTTCGTTTTCTGCGTTGTTCTCCGCGTTCTCTGCCCAGTCCGCGCCAGATTGGCGTTCTGTGCGGAGGAGGATTCGCTACTGCACCTGGTCCCGTTTCGATTCGTCCTTGGGGAAGCCATCCCGCTCATAGGTGCTGTTCAGCTTTGCTATGTACCGGGCCAGAGTCTGCAGCTCCGAAACCGGCCATTCCCCCAACCGTTCCCGGAACACCTGATTGCGGGCGTCCTGGACCTGGTGCATCTTCTCCTCGCCCCGGGGAGTGAGCCGAATGGATTGCGCGCGGCCGTCCACGGGATCGGCTTCTTTGAAGATAAGGCCGATGCTCTCGAGAAAGGCAATCTGCCGGCTCACAGAGGGTTTTCCGACGCCAACGCAGGACGCCAGATCGGTTAGACGCATGGCTCCCTCCCTCCGGATGATGGTCAGAAGGCCGTACGCCGCCGGCTCCATGTCGGGGTGGACCTGCCGGGAGAGCTGCTGCGAGACCGAGCGTGCCCTCCGCCAGAAAAGGCTCAATTGCTGTTCCACGGACTGCAGGGCGGCGTCGACGTCGTCCCCTCCCGCAAGGTCCTCGGGCGAGCCTGGGCTGTCAACTGGGTTGCTCATGGCAACAATTCTAGAGTCAGCGTCCCGTGAGAGACTCTATTCGTGCGGATTAGCGAATTTTGGCGGCTTATGGACGATGAATTTGGCGCCGGTTACTCGCGTGTACTGAGCAGCTCGTTGGTGTTGGCGGTTGTCGGTGGACGAACGGCGGACCAGGCGTTGGCTGCCGGCGTCAGCCCCCGGGCCGTATGGCTGGCCATTTGCGAGTTGCAGGATGTTCCCCAGGAGCGACGCTTCGGCCGGGACATCAGCCCGCGTGGCGATTAGCGCTGGCTGACACGCCGGTCATTTGTTCGAATATCTGTTCGGGTAGGACTATGCTTTTTTCAGAGTGTTATCCACATAAGCAATGTGTTCCGGCCAGAATGTCGGTGGGTGCAATTAGCGTCGTTGATGACAAAGAAACGGCCCCTGAGGCCACTCCAAAGCGAGAAAGCATTAGAGGTGTGAACCATGGCGGCAGCCCCGGATCGTGAAAAGGCGCTTGAAGCAGCGCTTGCGCAGATTGACAAGCAGTTCGGAAAAGGCTCCGTCATGCGCCTCGGAGACGAGGTCAGGGCACCGATTGAGGTTATTCCCACCGGTTCCATCGCGCTGGACGTGGCCCTGGGAATTGGCGGGCTGCCCCGCGGCCGTGTCGTTGAAATCTACGGCCCGGAATCGTCAGGTAAAACCACCGTTGCTTTGCACGCCGTGGCCAACGCGCAGCGGCAGGGCGGCATAGCTGCTTTCATCGACGCCGAGCACGCCCTCGACCCCGAGTACGCAGCAAAGCTCGGAGTCGACACCGACGCCCTCTTGGTATCCCAGCCGGATACCGGAGAGCAGGCCCTCGAAATCATGGACATGCTGATCGGCTCCGGCTCCTTGGATGTCATTGTCATTGACTCGGTGGCAGCCCTGGTTCCGCGTGCCGAAATCGAGGGCGATATGGGCGACAGCCACGTGGGCCTCCAGGCACGGCTCATGAGCCAGGCACTCAGGAAGATCACCGGGCGCTTGAGCCAAACCAAGACCACCGCGATCTTCATCAACCAGCTTCGTGAAAAGATCGGTGTCTTTTTCGGATCTCCGGAAACCACCACCGGTGGTAAGGCCCTGAAGTTCTATGCCTCCATCCGTATCGACGTCCGCAGGATCCAGACGCTGAAGGAGGGCGCGGATTCGGTCGGAAACCGGACCAAGGCCAAGATCGTCAAGAACAAGATGGCGCCCCCCTTCAAGATCGCGGAGTTCGACATCATCTACGGTCAGGGGATCTCCCGCGAGGGCGGCATCATCGACATGGGTGTCGAGCACGGAATCATCAAGAAGTCCGGTTCCTGGTTCACCTATGACGGCGACCAGCTCGGCCAGGGTATGGAAAACTCACGACGCTTCCTGCGTGACAACCCCGAGCTTGCCGCTGAGCTGGAAAGGCTCATCAAGGAGAAGCTCGGCGTTGGCGTGAAGCCTGCAGCCGAAACCGAAGCCGCACCGAAGCTCAAGGCCGTTGACGGCTTCTAATCGCACCAGGGATCCGGCTGCGCTCGATGCGGAGCCGGACCCAGCGTCGGTCGCCCGCGCCATAGTGTTGAGGCAGCTGACCAACTCGCCCAAGAGCCGCCTTCAACTGGCCAGGAAGCTCGCCGAGCGGAACGTACCTGAGGACGTCGCGGAGGCAGTTCTTGACCGCTTCGAAGAGGTTCGCCTGGTTGACGACGCGGAGTTTGCTGATGCCTGGGTGCGTAGCCGCTCCCAGTCGCGAAAACTGGCACGCGGCGCCCTGAGACGGGAGCTTGCGGAGAAGGGCATAGATTCCGAAACCGCATCGCAGGCGCTGGAACAGATCACGGATGAGGCCGAGGAATCCGCAGCGCGGGAACTTGTGATGCGGAAGCTGCGCGGTTCCGGCCCGTTCCAGGATCGAAGCGAGCGCGACAAGGCCACTCGCCGGCTGGCGTCCATGCTTGCGCGGAAGGGTTACAACCCCTCCGCGGCCTTCAGGATTGTCGGAGAGGTCCTGGATTCCGCCGGCGATCCCTGATCGCTGGGAATTCAGGCAGGCCAATGGCTTTCTCGGACCCCCACAAGCAGGCAGGCGTTTCAACCGTTACCCTTAATGGGTGAGTTTGACCATTCCTTCGCCGGCAGCCGGCACCCATTCCGCCTCAGCCACTTCAACTGCCTCGGATGCGGCACGTCCGCGCACCTACGAGGTCCGCACGTTCGGTTGTCAGATGAACGTCCACGATTCTGAACGAATGGCAGGAATGCTTGAGTCGGCGGGCTACGTTCCGGCTGCTGCAGAGCAGGCAGACGTTGTGGTGTTCAATACCTGTGCCGTGCGGGAGAACGCCGACAACAAGCTTTACGGGAACCTGGGCATGCTCGCCTCTGTCAAGGAAGCCAATCCCGGAATGCAGATCGCTGTTGGTGGATGCCTCGCTCAAAAGGACCGCGAGACGATTCTCCGCAAAGCCCCCTGGGTGGACGCCGTCTTCGGCACCCACAATGTGGGCGCCCTACCTGCCTTGCTGGAACGGGCACGGCACAATAACGAAGCCCAGCTTGAGATCCTGGAATCCCTCGATGTCTTCCCCTCCACGCTGCCCACCAAGCGTGACTCCGTCTATTCGGGATGGGTGTCCATCTCGGTTGGCTGCAACAACACCTGCACGTTCTGCATCGTCCCTGCTCTCCGAGGCAAGGAGAAGGACCGCCGGCCAGGCGACATCCTGGCGGAGATCCAGGCACTTGTTGATGACGGCGCGATCGAAGTGACGCTCCTTGGCCAAAACGTCAACTCCTACGGCGTGGAGTTCGGGGACAGGCAGGCCTTCTCGAAACTGCTGCGGGCTTGTGGGAACATCGAAGGGCTGGAGCGGGTTCGATTCACCAGCCCTCATCCTGCTGCCTTCACGGACGACGTCATTGATGCCATGGCCGAAACGTCCAATGTCATGCCTCAACTGCACATGCCACTCCAATCAGGGTCGGACAAAGTACTCAAGGACATGAAGAGGTCCTACCGTTCCACTAAGTTCCTTGGAATCCTGGACAAGGTCCGCGAAAAGATTCCCCACGCAGCGATCTCCACGGATATCATCGTCGGATTCCCGGGAGAGACGGAGGAGGACTTCCAGGCGACTCTGGATGTTGTGGAGAGGTCACGCTTTGCGACAGCTTTCACCTTCCAGTACTCCAAGAGGCCCGGTACCCCGGCGGCTGACCTGCCGGATCAGCTCCCCAAGGCAGTCGTCCAGGAACGCTTTGAACGTCTCACCGCTTTGCAGGACAGGATCGCTGCGGAAGAGAACGCGCGGCAGCTTGGTAAGCGTGTTGAGGTGATGGTGACGGCCCAGTCCGGACGAAAGGCAGGGGAGACCCACCGGCTCTCCGGTCGTTCCCAGGACCAGCGGCTGGTTCACTTCTCTGTTCCCGAAGGAGCAGAAGCGCCCCGCCCGGGTGATCTTGTCACGGTCACTATTACTGAGGCCGCTTCTTTCCACCTTGTCGCTGACCCTTCCACCCCCGAGGATTACAGTCTCCGCCGCTCCCGCGCCGGCGATGCCTGGGACAGATCCCAGGCCGACTCCTGCGGAGTGCCCGCACCTTCAGGGAAATCCGGTAAGGCCGGAGTCTCCCTGGGGATGCCCTCCATTCCGGTCCGCGGACGCTAGAGAATGCCAGACGCCGGTACCGCTGCAGTAAGGGTTCCCACAGACGGCCCGCCACCGGTGATCGCCGTCGTCGGGCCCACTGGCTCCGGCAAATCCGATCTGGCCGTGGGACTGGCCCTCGAACTTGATGGTGAGGTTATCAACGCCGATTCCATGCAGTTTTACCGGGGCATGGACATCGGTACCGCCAAGATCAGTCTGGAAGAACGCCAGGGAGTGCCCCACCACTTGCTGGATACCCTGGACGTCACCGACGAAGCCAGCGTTTCTGACTTCCAGCAGCAAGCCAGAGCGGTCATCGACGCAATCCATGAGCGGGGGAAAAGGGCCATCCTCGCGGGCGGTTCTGGCCTCTATCTGCGGGCGGCTCTGGATGTGCTCGAGTTTCCCGGAACGGATCCCGCCATTCGTCGACGCCTTGAGAACGAAGCCGCGTCCGAGGGTGAAGCCGGCCTGCGTTCCCGCCTTGAACGCCTGGACCCCGTATCAGCGGCACGCCTGGGAGACACCCGCCGGGTCATCCGCGCCTTGGAGGTCTATGAGTTAACCGGGCGCCCTTTCAGTTCCTACATGCCCACGCGTGAGTACGTCCGGCCCACCGTGCAGATTGGGCTGGAAGTGGATCGGGACGTCCTCCGCACCCGGCTCGCCCAACGCGTTCATGGGATGGTAGAGAACGGCCTCCTTGAGGAGGTAAGACGGCTCGAATCACGCGGACTGAGGCAGGGAAAAACCGCCTCCCGTGCCCTCGGGTACGCGCAATTTTTGAAAGTACTCGATGGTGTCAGCGACGTTGCGGAAGCGGCGGAGGAGACCATTGTGGCCACCAGGCAATTCGCACGCCGGCAGCTGACGTGGTTCCGGGGGGATCCCAGGATTGCCTGGCTGGATTGGCAGGATCCTGCACTGTTGGAGAAGGCAGCAGCCTTCTGCCGATGAGGGACATCCCGAGGGTTTCCCGTCGGGTTTCCAGGGAAGTGGCTTCGCCGGAAGGTTTTCCGGCTAACAGGACCAAGACGGTAACCTTGGACCATGAATGAGACCCTTGAAGAGACCCCCGCACATGCTCACCAGGGCTTGAGCGGCTTGTCGTTCTCGAAGGGTCATGGCACGGGAAATGACTTCGTCCTGATCGCCGATCCGGCCGGCACCTGGCCTATTGGGCCTGAACAGGTAGCCGAACTGTGCGATCGCCACCGCGGAATCGGCGGCGACGGCCTCATCCGCGCGGTGCCATCACGTTTCCTTCCTGAAGGCCGGGACCTGCTGGCCCATCATCCGGACGCTGAATGGTTTATGGACTACCGCAACGGGGATGGCTCCCTGTCCGAGATGTGCGGCAACGGGGTGCGTGTTTTCGTGCATTTCCTCATCGCACAAGGACTGGTCAGCCTGGACGAGGGAGCTTCATTGACCATTGGGACCCGCGGCGGCGTGAAGGTGATCGTCCGCAGCGGTTCGGGATATGCGGTGGACATGGGGCCTTGGGAATTCATCTTCCCCGAGGATGCAGCAGCCCGCGCAATGGACTCGCTCGTCAGCGCACACGGACTCGAGGTGGCCCGGCCCGCTCTCTCTGTCAGCATGGGAAATCCGCATACTGTTGTTGCCCTTGCAGAGCTTTCCGAGCTCGAGGCAACGCAGCTTTTTACCGCACCCCATGTAGATCCCACTCCACCGAACGGCACCAACGTCGAGTTTGTGGTGCCGTCCGAACCCCTTGTCCATGATGGTGTGGGAACCATAACGATGAGGGTTCACGAGCGGGGCGTCGGCGAAACGCAGTCGTGCGGGACTGGCGCCTGCGCAGCAGCCGTCGCGATCCGGCATTGGGCAGGCGAGGGCGCTCCGAATGCGTGGAACGTTAGAGTTCCCGGCGGCGTAGTGGGCGTGAAGTTCTTCCCCGGGCCAGACGGGCGCGAGCACGTGGAGCTCAGCGGCCCCGCCGTCATTGTTGCTACTGGGACGCTTTCCTGACCTTCAGGATCCGGAAGGACTTCGAGGTACTCTCGCGGGTCACCGTGAAGGATGAATCCAGCTCCGCTCCCAGCCACCGCTGCAGTGAATCGGATCCAAGGTTTTTTTGGACTACCAGCCAGGCAGAGCCACCAGGGGCGAGCCGGGGAAGCCATCGCAGCAGGAGCGAATGAAGTTCGTCCTTACCGATCCGGATCGGGGGATTTGACCAGATGGTGTCGAAGATGATTCCTGGGTCTACCTCGTCCGGCAGGCTCGCCCGGAGATTTCCCAGACCCAGTGCGGCAGCGTTTTCGTTCGTCAGGGTCACGCATCGCTCGTTGACGTCTACGGCGTAGACGTTCGCATGGGGTGCACGCAGGGCCATGGTCAGGGCGATTGGACCCCAGCCGCACCCGATATCAAGCAGGTTTCCCTGCGGAGACGGCGCTGGTACCTCGGCCAGTAAAACGGCCGTCCCCTTGTCAATACCCTCGGGGCTGAAGATTCCCGACGATGTATGGAGCTTCCTCGTCTCACCGGCGAGTTCGACCGTCAGCGGCTTGCGGGTGAATGGCCCTGCCGGCTGGGCGCTGAAATAATGTGCGGACTCCATAACTGGCCAGATTAGTTGGCCTGCAGCTCGATGGGAAACCGGGGGTAGGCCCATCTGGTATTCTTTAATCCATGTTCTTGATCTTTGAGTAGCGGCGATTCAGCCCGGCGCAGGCGAGTTGGCATAATAGCCCGCCTGACTGCCCGCTTATCGTCCCGCAGCGATGCAGGTAACTTCCTTCCGCTTAGCGCGCTCAGCACCAGTGCTTTCAAAGTCAATGAACCATAGACAAACCCTCCCGACACCACGCCACCCGATCACCGTCGGCGGCCGGAGGCAACGTCTATCGGATGCAGGCGAATGATCCCACTGGCAGATCAACTGGGTGCCCGAACCCCATGGAGTCCATCATGATCAACCAAGGCATCTGACAACACCACCCGAAGTCTCTCTGGCCGGCAGACCGCTTCCGCGGGAGCCCCCAGCCACGAACGTCCCCAACCATGCCCGCCACGGCACCGCAGCCGTGGCCACCTGGAGGAACAATTGACCAATAGCCGTCAGCCCACCGCGAATACAGCACCACAGCCCGGCAAAGGGCACTATTCTGAAGATGTAGAACCGCTTAAGGAGACCATGACCAGTCAGCACAACACCGGACCAGATTCAGCCGCGCAGGATATGTCCCCTGAGGAGATCCAGGCTGTAATTGACCGGATTCTCGCCAAGGATGTACCGGCCAGGAATATCCGGAAGGCGGACGATGACAGCAAGGGTGTCTTCGGCAGGGCCCAGGCCATATCAGGGCTCGACGACGAGCACACCAGCTACGACGGTGATCAGCAGGATCTCGAGGAACGGCGCGCACTGCGGCGGACCGCGGGACTCTCCACCGAGCTTGAGGACGTTACCGAAGTCGAGTACCGGCAGCTCCGGCTCGAACGTGTAGTCCTGGCGGGGCTGTGGTCAGAAGGAACCCTGGCGGATGCTGAGAACTCCTTGCGGGAACTGGCAGCGCTGGCAGAAACCGCTGGCTCAGAAGTACTCGACGGCCTCGTCCAGCGCAGAGCCAAGCCAGATCCCGGAACTTTCCTTGGCTCAGGCAAAGCCCTCGAACTGAAGGACATTGTGATGTCCACGGGCGCGGACACAGTTGTTGTCGACGCCGAATTGGCTCCGTCACAGCGGCGCGGTCTCGAAGACATCGTCAAGGTCAAGGTCATTGACCGTACCGCGCTTATCCTCGACATTTTTGCCCAGCATGCCAAGAGCCGGGAAGGCAAGGCCCAGGTAGAGCTGGCCCAGCTCGAATACCTCTTGCCGCGCCTGCGTGGTTGGGGTGAATCCATGTCCCGCCAGGCCGGTGGCCAGGTGGGTGGGGCAGCGGCCGGGATGGGCTCGCGTGGTCCTGGTGAAACCAAGATCGAACTGGATCGGCGACGGATCCGGACGCGGATGGCAAAACTGCGGCGGGAAATCGCCGCCATGAAGCCTGCGAGGGAGACCAAACGGGCCAACCGCCGTCGTAATGCTGTCCCTTCTGTTGCGATTGCCGGGTACACCAACGCCGGCAAGTCCTCATTGCTGAACAGACTGACCGACGCCGGTGTCCTGGTGGAGAACGCGCTGTTTGCCACGTTGGACCCGACGGTCCGCAAGGCCGAGACCGCAGACGGGCTGGGCTACACCCTTGCCGACACCGTGGGTTTTGTCCGTTCACTGCCCACTCAGCTGGTGGAAGCGTTCCGCTCCACGTTGGAGGAAGTGGCCGATTCCGACCTCATCCTCCACGTGGTGGATGCATCCCACCCGGATCCGGAAGGCCAGATAGCCGCCGTCCGTGCTGTATTCAGCGAAGTGGATGCGCGCAAGGTCCCGGAGATCATCGTGCTGAACAAGGTGGACGCCGCGGATCCGTTCGTGGTGGAGCGGCTGAAGCAGCGCGAACCCCGGCACGTGGTGGTTTCCGCCAGGA
Organism: Arthrobacter sp. Z5-13; assembly: GCF_056499105.1. Lineage (NCBI taxonomy): Bacteria > Bacillati > Actinomycetota > Actinomycetes > Micrococcales > Micrococcaceae > Arthrobacter > Arthrobacter sp. Z5-13. Next base: position 2,942,850 of record NZ_CP096460.1, on the reverse strand, counting down.
CAGGCCAGGGCATCAGCGACCTGCTCAAAGCCATCAGCGAATCCATTCCAAGGCCAAGCGTCAAACTGGAACTGCACATCCCCTACAACCGGGGCGACCTGATCAGCAAGCTGCACGAAACGGACGCAGAAATCCTTACCCTCGATCACGATGAACACGGCACACGTGCCGTGGTGATGGTCCGCGAAGGTCTTGCCGCTGAGCTGGAATCCTTCGTCACCAATGACTGAAGCGGATCCGGAGGCGAATGCATCGGCCAGTGAGCGGTTTGTGCTTGAACTGCTCGACCGGGCTGTCTCCGGAATGGGCGGCGAGAGCCGCACCGGTCAGCACGAAATGGCCCGGCAGGTGGCGCGCGCAATAGACAGCGGCGACCACCTGCTGGTCCAGGCAGGAACAGGGACCGGCAAGTCCCTCGCCTATCTCATTCCCCTCATCGCCCACTCGCTGGTCAGCGACAAACCCACCCTTGTCTCCACCGCCACACTGGCTTTGCAGACCCAGATTGTGGGAAGGGACTTGCCCAGGCTGCTGGAAACGCTAACCCCTGCGCTGGACCGGCCTGTGAAAGTGGCACTCGTCAAGGGCCGCGCCAACTACGTCTGCCGCCACAAGCTTGAGGGCGGTTTTCCATCCGAAGAGCCGTCTGAGGGACAGTTGTTCTCGCTGGGGGAAGATACCAGCGTGCCGCACTTTGCAGCCGCCATGGGTGGTCCGTTGTCCCAACTGGGCAAAGAAGTGGTCCGGCTGCGGGAATGGGCTGACAAGACCCACACCGGCGACCGCGACGAGCTGATGCCTGGCGTGACTGACCGTGCCTGGCGGCAGGTTTCAGTCACGTCCATGGAGTGCCTCGGGGCCCAGAAATGCCCCATGGCAGCCGAGTGCTTCAGTGAACTGGCCCGTCAAAACGCTGCAGAGGCCGACGTCGTCGTCACCAACCACGCCATGCTCGCTGTAAGCGCATTCGAGGGCCTGGCGGTGCTCCCTGAGTACGACGTTGTGGTGGTGGACGAGGCCCATGAACTTCAGGATCGCGTTACAGGGGCAGTCTCCGGGCAACTCTCTGTGGCGATGGTTCATGCGGCGGCCTCCGGAGCGCGCAAGCACACCGGCATAACTGTCGAAGCCCTCAACTCTGCCGCTGCCAACCTGGAAGTCGCGATTGCAGGGATTCCCAGCGGTCTGCTGCCCAGCGGGCTCAACGACGAACAACTCGACTGTGTGGACCAGCTCCGCGATGCATGCCGTGCGGCGCTCTCCGATTCCAAGGGGGACAGTTCCACCACGGCCGACGGCGGGCGGCAGCTGGCGCGTTCACGCCTCCTGGTGATCCTGGAACTGTGTGAACGGCTGATCTCGGCACGGGAAAACGCCGAGGTGGTGTGGATTTCGCGAAACAGCACCTTTGATCCGCAGCAAGGTTACTCAGCGCCGGACGACCATTCCCCGGCTTTGATCAACGTGGCGCCCCTGAGCGTCGCCGGACGGCTACGCGAAGGCCTGTTCGAGGGACACACCGTTGTGCTGACATCAGCGACCCTGGCCATCGGTTCCGCTTTTGAGCCTGCCGCGGGGGGATTGGGCCTCGTAGGACCAGGTGCGCCGAGCTGGACCGGAATCGACGTCGGCTCGCCTTTCGACTATCCGAAACAAGGGATTCTATACGTGGCGGGTCACCTGCCGAAGCCGGGCCGGGGAACCTCACCCGAGGCCCTCGATGAGCTCGAAAAGCTGATCCTTGCATCCGGGGGCGGGGCGCTTTGCCTGTTCTCCTCGCGCCGCGCGGCGGAAGAAGCTGCGGAAGCCCTGCGTCCGCGGCTCGACGTGAACATTCTCTGCCAAGGGGACTCGACCATGACCGCACTGGTCCGGCAGTTTGCGGATGAGCCTGACACCTGCCTGTTCGGCACAATGTCACTGTGGCAAGGAGTGGACGTTCCGGGGGGTTCGTGCCGCCTGGTGGTGATCGACAGAATTCCCTTTCCGCGTCCTGACGATCCCCTCATGACCGCCCGGTCCCGTGCCGTAGCAAAGGCAGGGGGCAACGGCTTCATGTCTGTTTCTGCCACCCACGCCGCGATTCGGCTTGCCCAGGGTGCCGGCCGCCTCATTCGCTCGACGGGGGACAAGGGGGTTGTGGCCGTCCTGGATTCCCGATTGTCGACTGAGCGATACGGTAACTTCCTGCGCGCTGCCCTTCCGCCATTCTGGCCCACCACAGACCCCACAATCGCGGTGGCAGCATTGAAACGCCTGGCCGAGGAAACGCGGGTGGCGAGTAGCTAGATGGACCGCAGGGCTTAGATGGACCGCAGGACCGAGACCACTTTGCCCATGATGGTGGCATGATCGCCCAGGATTGGCTCGTACTGGGTGTTCTGTGGGAGCAGCCATGTGTGACCGTCCCGCTGCCGGAAGGTCTTGACGGTGGCTTCATCGTCCAAGAGCGCGGCCACGATATCGCCGTTGACAGCATCGCTTTGGCGGCGCACAACCACCCAATCGCCGTCACAGATGGCGGCATCAATCATTGAGTCGCCGGCAACCTTGAGCATGAACAGCTCGCCGTGTCCAACGAGCTGGCGGGGGAGCGGCATGAACTCCTCAACCAGTTGCTCGGCGAGAATAGGCCCGCCTGCGGCGATACGCCCGACGAGGGGAACCATAGCGGTATCTGTTGCGCCGGCCAGTTCCGTCACCGGCTGACGGCCAACACTCCGGAGCCGGGTTGGCTTTTCCGGCCGGGCAGGCTCGGTTCCGCCTTCTTCCAGGGTCAGCGGCATCAAAACTTCCATTGCCCGCGGACGCTTTGGATCCCGACGCAGGTAACCGAGTTTCTCAAGCTGCGAGAGCTGATGGGTGACGCTGGACAAACTCGCAAGGCCCACCGTGTCCCCGATTTCGCGCATGGACGGCGGATAGCCGTTGTCGTTCACTGATCGCTGAATGGTCTCCAGGATCCTCTTTTGGCGAAGGGTGAGCCCCTTGGGCGTTCGGGCAGTCTGCGAGGCCCTTGGGGTGGCCTTGCTGCCCGCGGCTTGTGCTGCCATTTTCGCCAACGCCTTTCCATTTTTCCGGCCGCTGAGCGGCAGCCGCCGGAATGTTCTGCCTGAATGTCAGACCCTGCTGATCAACTGCAGATGTGGTTGTCCTGATCGATCTTTCTTTGATCAAACGTAGGCCAGCCAAGAGAGTTTTTCAAACATTTGTTCTAGTGAGTCTCGACAATGTTCGATCATAGATGCTAAAACTTACACAGTAAGGTTCGAATATGTGTTCTAGTCAGCTTCCTAATTTGCCGGCTCCGGTCACCACATCCGTTCAAACGTTCGAAAGTGGAGGCCGTGGGCAAGTGAATTTCTTGCAATCAACGAACACAACGGGCAGCACAGTAGGGTCCAGGAGGACGGTCATGTCAGCTACATCTGCGTTCCACGAGTTCTTTCCGCAATCGGTTTCCGGGGAGCCTCAATCGGAGAAGACGCTGTGCACTTCCGCCGTCGCGCATCACGCCGGTGCCTGGCAGGAGGCAGCCGCGTCGTTTGAGTACGGAGTGGTCCGTCCCGGTCGGGAAGCATGGGCCAGCGACGAAACCAGTGCCTACGAAGGAGTGCGTGCCTACGAGGGTGCCGGCGCCGAGGGCGCAACCCATAGCCGGGTGCAGGCGCCGTTGCGGCTTACCCGGCGCGGGTGGATTGTCCTGGTGGTCTTGCCCCTTATGCTGCTCACCGCCTTCCTGATGTCGCTCTCAGGGTTCCTTACGTCTCCGGCCAAGGCGGCGGACACCGTCTCAGAGCTCTCCCTGACCCGCACTGTGACCGTCACCGTGCAGCAGGGGCAATCCTTGTGGGCGATAGCCGGCACCGTTGCGCCTGAACGCGATCCGCGGGATGTGGTGGCAGACATCGTGCAGTTGAATAACCTCGACGGCGGAGCGGTCAGCCCGGGACAGCAGCTCTTTGTCCCGTCCGCATGAGCCTTTGCGTGGGCCCTGTTGTCGACTTCCCGCAATCCCCGTGGGCGTCACAGTTTTCCGGCCCCGGCATCGGGCACTTAAACTGTTCTGGTGACTGACCAGCTAGCGCGCCTGAATCGACTGCCACTCCGCGACAATCTCCGGGGCCTGACGCCTTACGGTGCGCCGCAACTGGATGTGCCCATCCTGCTCAATGTCAATGAAAATACCCATGGCGTGCCTGAGGATGTCCTGAAGGCAATTTCGGAGGCTGTCACAGCCGCCGCCGCCGGCCTGAACCGGTATCCCGACCGGGAGTTCAGTGAGCTCCGCTCAGCGTTGGCTGAATACCTGGGGCATGGGCTTGGGGCTGAAAACATTTGGGCTGCCAATGGCTCCAATGAAGTGCTGCAACAGACGCTGCAGGCTTTTGGCGGACCTGGCAGGACGGCAATGGGCTTTCCCCCCACGTACTCCATGTACCCGTTGCTTGCCAGCGGTACTGATACCGAATATGTCACGGGCCTGCGCGCTGCGGGCTACGGGCTCAGCGCAGAATATGCCGCCGAACAGGTCCGGGAGCGGCAGCCGAACATAGTGTTCCTGAGTTCGCCCAACAACCCCACAGGTACCGGCCTGGGGCTGGATGTTGTGAAGGCTGTCTATGAAGCAGGAGAGCAGAGCCAAACCGTTGTTATCGTGGATGAGGCTTATCACGAGTTTGCACACGACGGTACTCCCAGTGCACTGACGTTGCTCCCCGGACGGGAACGCCTGATAGTGACGCGGACTATGAGCAAAGCGTTTGCCCTGGCCGGTGCCCGGCTGGGCTACATGGCGGCAGCACCGGAGGTCACTGATGCCCTTCGCCTGGTCCGCTTGCCCTACCATCTGTCAGCGGTCACCCAGGCGACGGCTCTCGCAGCGCTCCAGCACAGGGAAGCTTTGATGGCTGATGTTGAGGACATCAAGGCGCAACGGGACAGGATCGTCTCGGAGCTCACTCGAATGGGCCTGAAGCCCGCCGCCTCTGATTCCAACTTCGTTTTCTTCGGGGGACTGGAGAATCCGCACGCAGTCTGGCAAGCACTTCTTGACTGCGGAGTCCTGATTCGCGACGTCGGCATCCCAGGGCACCTGAGGGTTACGGCGGGAACCGAGGCTGAGACCACAGCATTCCTTGAGGCTCTGGAGCGCATCCTGACAGGGCAATCCGCAGTACCGGCCTAAACTTGAACCAAGACCCAGAAGCCGCAGGCTTTGAGGCCCTTCTTCCAAAGGACACATCACCATGAGCAACACCGGATCCATTGCTGGCGCGGCACGGACTGCGCGCATGGAGCGCGCCACCAGTGAATCGTCCGTGCTGGTCGAGATCAATCTGGACGGAACGGGAGTGTCGGACATCGATACCTCGGTTCCTTTTTACGATCACATGCTCACGGCGCTCTGCAAGCACTCGCTGATCGATATCACGGTCAAGGCCACCGGTGACACCCACATCGACGTCCACCACACTGTGGAAGACGTCGCCATCACCTTTGGTGAAGTCCTGAAAGTGGCGTTGGGTAACAAGGCAGGCATCCGCCGCTTTGGAGAAGCCACTGTTCCCCTTGATGAAGCACTCGCACACGCGGTAGTGGACGTCTCCGGAAGGCCCTATCTGGTGCACGGCGGCGAACCTGCCGGCCAGGAATACCACCTCATTGGCGGGCACTTTACGGGTTCACTCACCCGCCATGTCTTCGAAGCCATCACCCTGCACGCGGGAATATGCCTTCACATGAACGTTTTGGCCGGCAGGGATCCCCACCACATTGTGGAGGCACAGTTCAAGGCGTTCGCCCGGGCACTGCGCGCGGCAGTGGAAACCGATCCGCGCGTGGACGGAATCCCATCAACCAAAGGGGCATTGTGACCGGAAAGCTCATCCAGGACGGCGCGATCGTCGATCCGGAGGCCACCGCCAAACCCGCTTCGCCGGAGGGTAAGCCCACCGTTACGGTCCTGGACTACGGGTCGGGCAATGTCCGCTCTGCTGTCCGGGCGCTGGAGCGTGCCGGGGCCGAAGTGATCCTCAGCTCCAAGCCACAGGACGTCCTCAACGCCGATGGCCTCGTTGTTCCCGGCGTCGGCGCTTTCGAAACAGTGATGAACGAACTCAAAGCCGTGGACGGTATTAGGATGATCGGCCGGCGCGTCGCCGGCGGCAGGCCCGTCCTGGCCATCTGTGTAGGGCTTCAGGTGCTGTTCGAAGCCGGCGTTGAGCACGGCACAGAGGCCGCAGGAATGGGCGAGTGGCCTGGGAAGGTCGAACTGCTCCCGGCTGACGTCGTGCCACACATGGGCTGGAATACGGTTAAGGTACCGGAGGGTTCGCACCTCTTTGAAGGTGTGGAGAACGAACGCTTCTACTTCGTTCACTCTTACGGAGTCCAGACCTGGGACTTCGATGTGATCCAGCCGCGGATGGCTCCGCCACTGGTAACCTGGTCGGAGCATGGGGCCCCCTTCATTGCTGCGGTTGAAAACGGTCCTCTCGCTGCCACCCAGTTCCACCCGGAAAAGTCCGGTGACGCAGGTGCCCGCCTCTTGCGAAACTGGGTCAACGGGCTGCGTCATGGGCAGCGCGTTGGGGCTCCTGCCTCCACAGAAGCGCCTCCTGCCTCCACGGAAGCCGCTCCAGCCAGCACGCCTTCAGCTCAACCCGCAGCAGACGCCTAGTGTGGTGGTCCATAGCGCTGATGGGTCTCGCCGGGTTGCTGGTGGGCGGCGCGTTGTCCTTCAGGCAACAGAAAGCTCCGTTCTGGCTCCAGATCGTGTTCTATACGCTTGCTGGAATGGCGTTGCTGGCTGCCTACCTGCTGACCCTGCCTGCCGAATAACAGCCTGCCGAATAGCATCGCTGCGGGCCACATTTCCTACTCCGCCCCACCACTCCTGAGGACCATGATGAACGACGAAACCCTGCTGCCGGTACTTGAACTGCTCCCGGCCGTTGACGTAGTGAACGGCCAGGCCGTACGCCTGGTCCAAGGCGAAGCCGGCAGCGAGACCAGCTACGGGACTCCGCTTGAGGCTGCTCTGAACTGGCAACAGCAGGGCGCGGAATGGGTTCACCTTGTTGACCTTGATGCTGCTTTCGGCCGCGGTTCGAACTCGGAGTTGCTGCGGGAAGTCGTTGGCAAACTCGACATCAAGGTGGAACTTTCCGGCGGGCTGCGGGACGACGAGACACTGGAGAAGGCGTTGGATCTGGGCGTCGCCCGGGTGAATCTCGGCACCGCTGCCCTCGAAAACCCGGAGTGGACTCAGCGTGCCATTGACCGCTTCGGCGACCGCATCGCCGTCGGGCTCGACGTCCGCGGAACCACTCTTGCAGGCCGAGGCTGGACGAAGGAAGGCGGCGATCTGTGGGAGGTCCTGGAGCGGCTGGAAGCGGCTGGTTGCGCCCGTTACGTCGTCACTGACGTCACCAAGGACGGAACGCTGCAGGGTCCGAACGTGGAACTGCTGCGCCAGATGGTGGAGAAGACCCGTAAGCCTGTCGTAGCTTCGGGAGGAATCTCCAGCCTCGAAGACCTCAGGGTGTTGCGTTCACTTGTCCCACTGGGCGTCGAAGGAGCCATCGTGGGCAAGGCTCTCTATGCCGGTGCGTTCACACTGCCCCAGGCTCTCGACGTCGCCGGCCGCCGCTGACAGTGGAAGACTCATCCGGCTCCCGGCCTCTGCCGGGCCATATCGCTGCAGCCTTGGCTGGTGCCGGGGGTGCCACCGATTCGGCTGGCCAGCCGTGGTCGGGGCGTAGCCTCGCCGGTGAGGAGGCCAGGATCCACAACTTCGAGGACGACGACGGCACTGCCGACTCCGGATATCTCACCGCAGTATCCGAGTTGGTGGCTGGCGCGGGTGACGAAAACGACGTTGTGCAGGCCTTGGCGCATGCCAGGGTTTTCGTTCCGATAGTCGCCCAGTTGGGCGAAGAGGGGCAGGGCGCTGCCGGGCTCCAGGCGGACAAACAGGCGGACATGGCACTCGTGACGCTGAAGGCCCCCGACGGACGCACTGCATTGCCGGTTTTCTCCTCTGCCGAGTCACTCCATGCTTGGCATCAGGAGGCCAGGCCCGTCGCCGTCTATGCTGCCAGGGCTGCCTTGTCTGCTGCTGCCGAAGGCGCCGAACTTATGGTGATCGATCCTGGCTCGGACGTCACCATCGTTGTCCGGCGGCCTGCGGTTTGGGCGTTGGCTCAACAACTCCCATGGTCACCGTCCTATGACGACGCCGAGGTGGCTGATGCTGTGGCGGCAACTGCTTCCGATGTTCCGCAGATCCGGCGCATCGAGATCCAGCGTGGCGGGGGAGTAGGCACTTTGACAGCGGGAGGGCTGCAGCTCAAAGGCGGCGGTGCGGGTCCGGAGCTGCGCATAGTCCTGTACCTGGTGGATGGATTGGACGCCGCCGGAGTCCAGTCAGTGGTGGCAGGCATGAATAATGCCTGGGCCCGGAATGAATTGTTGGCCGAGCGGGTTGACTCCATCGAGGTCAAGCTGCGGCGCGCAGTAGAGTAGCTTTCGGTCAGGGGATGGATCCTCCTGCCGTAGGCAAGAAAAAGGATGTAACCCGTGAATTTCGCTCTGTACAGGGAGCTGCTTGCTGTCCGGCCCGTCCGGCGGCTGTTGATCGTAGGCATGATTGCCCGCATTCCACATTCGGCCGCCGGGGTACTTCTCACCCTGCACATAGTCCTGTCCCTTGGCCAGGGCTACGCTGCGGCCGGGGCCGCCGCCGCCGTCATGACCATTGGCATCGCTGTCGGAGCGCCGTGGCGCGGGCGGCGCGTTGACACCGTCGGCTTACGGAAGGCCCTGATCCCTTCGGTGATCTCGGAGGCCCTGATCTGGTCGGTCGTTCCTCACGTCAGCTACGAGTGGCTTCTGCCTCTGGTCTTTGTGGGCGGCCTGTTCACTCTTCCGATTTTCAGTGTGGTACGTCAATCGCTGGGGGTCATGGTGACGGGCGAGCAGCGCCGTACCGCGTTTGCCCTTGATGCGATTTCCACCGAGATGGTCTTTATGATCGGCCCTGCCGCGGGCGCCATTGTGGCCACCAGCGGATTCTCCGTGCTGGGGCTCACGGTAGTAGGCATCACGACGTCGGCCGCGGGACTTTTCCTGATGTGGTTCAACCCGCCCACTCGAAGCGAGGCGACCGACGAGGACTGCGCAGCCGAGCAGCAGCAGGCAGCTGAACTGGCTGTCGTTGCGGCAGCTCCAGCCCATGTCCAAGAGGCAGCGGCCGGGTTGAAACCAGCGCACACCGGCGTGCGGCCACCATCGCGTCTCAGGGGCGTAGTCGCGCGCAACTTCGCATGGTTCACCGCTTCTGTAGCTGCGGTCTTCTCGGTTGCGGCAGGCGCCGGTATGGTGCTGAGCGGCACCGACGTCGGGATCGTCGCATTGCTTGAGATCGGCGGACAAGAGGCAGAGATCGGACTTGTTTTTTTGTTCTGGTGCGCCGCTTCAGTAGCCGGCGGTTTGATCTACGGTGCCATGCACCGCCCGGTTTCGCCCATGGTCCTGCTGCTGGGGATGGCAGCACTGACCATACCCATGGGCTTCGCACAGGACACTCTTACGCTTGGACTCCTGTCGCTCCTGCCGGGTCTGCTTTGCGCTCCCGTTTTGTCGGCTGCATCAGAAAAGGTCGCTGACCTGGTGGACGAGGCCCGCCGCGGCGAGGCGATGGGCTGGTACGGCTCTGCCCTTACCGCGGGCGTTGCTCTCGGGGCCCCGCTGGCCGGGCTCTTCATCGACGGCATAGGACCCTCTGCAGGTTTTGTATCCGTCGGCTTGGCAGGCGTAGCCATCTGCCTGTTGGGGCTCCTGCTTCAGCAGCACCGTCGGAGCCAGACGCCGCCGTAACCGGATCGGCGTAACCAGGCCCGTCGTAGCCTGAAACAGTTAAATGACTAAATAAACGACGACGGCGGCCCGAACCTTTAGAAGGTGGAGGGCCGCCGTCGTCGTCAGTCAGCTGTAAAAGGCTTTTCAGGGAAGACAGTAAGCGCTAGTTAACCGGCCCGGTGTACTTTTCTCCGGGGCCTTTGCCCGGAGCATCAGCGATTGTCGATTCCTCCCGGAATGCCAGCTGCAGTGAGCGCAGCCCATCGCGCAATGGTCCCGCATGCTGGGAGCCGATTTCCGGTGCCGCTGCTGTGACGAGGCCAGCGAGGGCGGTAATAAGCTTCCGGGCTTCGTCCAGGTCCTTGAGTTCTGCTGCATTGTCCTCGGCGGCAAGTCCGAGTTTCACGGCTGAAGCGCTCATCAGGTGGACTGCAGCAGTGGTGATGACCTCGATTGCCGGCACCTCGGAGATGTCACGGATCTGTTGGGCCACATTGCCCTGCTCATCCGCTGGCTCATACACGTGTGAATTACTGTCTGGAGTGCTCATACTGGTAAGCTTGTCACAGACCGACTGGATGTCGTTATTTTGCTATGGATGCCCATTCCCCCCAATGTGCGGAGAACGGGTATCTTTCTGTAGAATTGACTTCTAGTTTGCAAGCGGAGATCTCTCCCACCCGCGTCAGCCGTTTGCCACAAGGAAATGTTCTTGTGGCAGCAAGGCTGCCGGGTAACGGTCGGGCGGTTCAATCAGGCGATTGTCTGTTTGAAGCGCGTGCCACCTCACCATGGGGCGGGCACATCCGATCCTCGAGGCCTTCGATTGCTCCGGCAATTGGGGGCCTTCTCTGTTTGCCGGTGGAGTACTCATTACAACCACAGGAGCTTTAACATTAGCGAGCCAAGAATCAATGAGCGTATCCGCGTCCCCGAGGTGCGGCTGGTCGGCCCTGCAGGCGAACAAGTAGGGATCGTCCGTATTGAGGACGCGCTGCGTTTGGCTGCCGAATCCGATCTGGATCTCGTTGAAGTTGCACCGCAGGCTAAGCCTCCGGTGTGCAAGCTGATGGACTTCGGCAAGTACAAGTACGAAGCTGCCGTCAAGGCACGCGAAGCCCGGAAGAACCAGACCAACACTGTTCTGAAGGAAATCCGCTTCCGTCTGAAGATCGACACCCACGACTACGAGACCAAGCGTGGCCATGCCCTTCGCTTCCTCGGTGCCGGGGATAAGGTCAAGGCCATGATCCAGTTCCGCGGACGTGAACAGCAGCGCCCGGAAATGGGTATCCGCTTGCTTCAGCGCTTCGCGGATGACGTTGCCGAGGTCGGCGTGGTTGAGTCCAGCCCACGCATCGATGGCCGCAACATGGTCATGGTTGTTGGTCCGCTGAAGAACAAGGCTGAAGCCAAGGCAGAAGCACGCCGTGCAACTCAGCGCGCGGAGGCCAAGGCACAAAACGAGGCCAAGGCTTCCGGCCGTGTAGACACCAGCGGCGAAAACCAGGAGTCACTGACGCAGTCGCTGGCCGATCTTCTCCCCGAAGGTTTCCTGTCTTCAACCGATGAAACCACCGAAGACGTTCAGTCTGAGGCAGTCGAAATCGATGGTGAAGACGCAGTCCAGGAACAGCAGGCATCCACTCCTGACGCAGGGAACGAGGCCCCCGTAAAGGAGGCCGCATCCTCCGTGGAAGAGGCTCCTGCCCCGGACGCTGCTGCAGTTACCGAAGCACCCGTTGAAAAGGCTCCGGTAGCTGAAAAAGCTCCGGCAGCTGAGACGGTCAAGGAGAAAGCCGTCGAGGCTCCCCGCGAGGCTGCTCCCAAGGCACCGGCGCCGAAACGTGAGGCCCCGGCCGCACCAAAGGCGCCGGCGGCAAAGGCTCCTGTTGCAAAGGCGCCGGAAGCTCAGGCGCCTGCTGCGGCGCCTACTGCGGCTCCAAAGCCGGCTGCTGTACCTTCGCCGCCGAAGCCCGTGGCCCGTCCGGCGGCACCGAAGCCCGCTGCAAGGCCTGCAGCCCCCAAGGCTCCCAAGCCTGCGGGGAAGAAGACCAACTAGTTCAAAGCTGCAGAGGCATTGCTTCCGCAGTAAGCAACCAGCATGCCGCCCCACAGGCGGCTGCTCGAAAGAACTGCAGACACTGTCTGCGGATACGTAAGGAGATCGGTTCCCATGCCGAAGATGAAGACCCACAGCGGTGCTAAAAAGCGCTTCAAGCTGACCGGTAGCGGCAAGCTGCGCCGTCAGCAGGCCAACCGCCGTCACTACCTCGAGCACAAGTCCTCGCGCCTGACCCGTCGCCTTGCCGGCGACAAGATCGTCTTCAAGGGCGACGCTAAGGTCATCCGCAAGATGCTCGGCATCTAATTTCCAAGTTCTCTGGCTGATGCCTCCTGGCAGCAGTCAACTACCAAAAGCCTTCTCAGGCCGGCCGGGTTTCCGGCAGTAGACGCTTGGGATCAGAATTCTAAAGGAGTACGCACGTGGCACGTGTGAAGCGGGCGGTAAACGCCCACAAGAAGCGCCGGGTTATCCTCGAACGCGCCAAAGGTTACCGTGGACAGCGCTCACGCCTGTACCGCAAGGCAAAAGAGCAGCTGCTGCACTCGTTCGTGTACAGCTACGGCGACCGCAAGAAGAAGAAGGGCGATTTCCGTCGCCTCTGGATCCAGCGCATCAACGCTGCATCGCGCGCCAACGGCCTCACCTACAACCGTCTGATCCAGGGCCTCAAGGCCGCTGAGGTTGAGGTTGACCGCCGTATGCTGGCCGAGCTTGCAGTGTCCGACGCCAACGCGTTCGCCGCTCTGGTGAAGATTGCCAAGGATTCCCTGCCCGCTGACACTTCTGCTCCTGCCGTGAAGGCAGAGACTGCGCCTAAGGCCGCAAAGGCCAAGGCCGCGAAGAAGCCGGTTGCCGCAGCAGCTGAGTAATTCAAGAACTGCTGGCAACAGCAACTAAAGTTCTTGTATGAACGAAACCGGGCGCCCGCAAGTCTTTCCACTCTCTAATCCCCGAGCTGATCGGGTCAGGGATGTGGCAAAGCTTGCAGGGCGCCCGGCCCGTTTAAAGCGGGAGCAGTTCCTTGTCGAAGGGCCGCAGGCCGTCCGGGAGGCTCTTGTCCTCCAAGCCAAGCGAATTGCGGGGGGTGAGCCGGGCATGGTGCAGGAAGTTTTCGCCAGCGAGGCGTGCCTGGACCGTTACCCCGAGTTCGACGACCTCGCAGAGGGCACCAACGCCAGGCTTGCCAGTGATGAAGTCCTGGCGGCCATGGCAGACACAGTCAATCCGCAGGGGATTATTGCCGTCTGCAGCTTCATTGATGTGAGCCTTGAATCCGTTCTCGAGGCTTCACCGCGGTTGATCGCTGTTCTGTGCCAGGTCAGGGACCCCGGAAATGCGGGAACGGTGCTGCGGGCGGCCGATGCAGCCGGGGCCGACGCCGTGGTATTCACCCAGTCCAGCGTGGACATCTACAACCCAAAGGCCGTCCGTTCGACGGCGGGTTCTCTCTTCCACCTGCCTGTTGTGCTTGGCGTCGATGTCCAGGACTTCGCGGATCAATGCCGGACGCGTGGAATCGGAATCCTGGCTGCGGACGGCTACGGACAGCTGAACCTGGACAAACTGCAGGACCAAAACGCAGCCCGCCGGCTCGGGCTGGACGAGAGCCCCTCTGACTACCACTTGGAACGACCCACAGCCTGGCTCTTCGGAAATGAAGCCCAAGGCTTGTCTGAGGAGGAGCTTGGCCTGGCTGATCACCGGGTGGCCGTGCCGGTCTACGGGGCAGCGGAGAGCCTCAATCTGGGCACCGCCGCTACCGTCTGCCTCTATGCGAGTGCCCGGTCGCAACAGCCGGGGTAGTGGCTGGGCGGCGGCTCGGCCGCCTAGCAGGGAGCAGTGGCTAAAACTGCGGCGGGGCCCACCTGATGGTGAGTCCCGCCTCTTCTTGCGCGCCCTGACGTTCTGCCGTCAGCGGCTGTAATTCGATTGATTATGTAGTGGTCTTGTTGCGGCCGGTGATGGCGCCGTAGATGCCTGCTACGACGAGGCCGCCGACGATTGCGAGGATCCAGGAACCAAGGTTCCAGAACTCCATCCTGCCACCGCCAAACAGAAGATCGCCGATCCAGCCTCCAACAATCGCGCCGACGACGCCGAGCACAAGACTGGTTACCCAGCCCCCGCCGACCCGCCCTGGCATTACTGCCTTAACGATTGCTCCAACAATGAGTCCGAGAATGATCCAGCCTAAAAAGCCCATTTCTCCTCCTACATATTCGTCGGGATTCCTTTACAGCTCCCGAATATGGCTTCAAGCTAACACACCACCCGTACCTTGTCAGCAGACTTACCTTTGCCTGAAGGGGGACGCCCTCGCGGTGTATTAGGCGCCTTCCTACCCTGAGGCAGGCTAAGCCGTTAGCGGCCTTTTCCGTTCGAGGAGGCCGCTTAGCAGCGCTACCCCCAAACCCAGGACGGCCAGGACTGCGCCCACCAAAGCAGGTGCTACGTAACCCCAGCCCCAGGCGATGACAAGGCCGCCAAGGAATGCACCTAAGGCGTTGGCGACGTTAAGGGCGGCATGGTTCAGCGATGATGCAAGCGAGGGGGCATCCGGCGATGCGTCGAGCAGCCGGGTCTGGAGCGCCGGGATGAGCAGAGAGCCTGCGGCGCCAACAACAAACACCATAACGAACGCGGACCACGGCCAGTGGGCGGCAATTGCGTAGACCACCAGCGCGACGGCGATCCCCGGCAGCACCCAATAGATGGTGCCCATCACTGACCTGTCTGCGATCCGGCCGCCGACAATATTTCCGGCAACCATCCCGAGACCGTAAAGGGCAACAACCACCGGCAGAAGCGATGCCGGAATTCCTGCCACCGATGTCATGGTGTGGGCAATGTACGTGTAAGTCGCAAAGAAGCCACCGAAGCCGACGATGCCGATCATGATGGCCAGCCACACTTGAAGGCGCTTCAGCGCGCCCAATTCCCTGCGGATGCTCGCATCGGCATGAGCTTGTTCAAACGGGACGTTTTTCCAGAGGCACGCGAGGGTGGCCAGACCGATTATTCCTACCAAGACGAACAGCAGGCGCCAGCCGAATGTCTGGCCCAGCCATGTTGCGAATGGAACGCCTACCACGTTGGATATGGCCAGGCCGGACATCACCATGGAGATTGCCCACCCGCGTTTTGTCGGTGCCACCAGGGAAGCAGCGATAACGGCTGCGACGCCGAAGAATGCGCCATGGGGGAGCCCGGCAGCGAATCGGGAGACAAGCATTGTGCCGTAGTCAGGGGCAATAAATGAGGTCAGGTTGGCCAGGCTGAAGAAAAGCATGAGTCCCATGGCCAAGTGCTTGCGCGGAAGCTTTGCACCCACAGCGGCCAGCAGCGGAGCTCCAATGACCACGCCCAGCGCATAGGCCGAGATCAGGTGACCTGCCTCAGGAGTGCTGATGTTGAGCCCAACCTCCACTTCCTTCAGCAGGCCCATCACGGTGAATTCCGTCACCCCGATGCCAACACCACCCATGGCGAGCGAGAAGACTGCCCAAGCAAGCTGCCTGCTGCTGAGCCTGGGCTTGACGGCGGGGACGGTGGTGACGACGGACATAAGCCTGCTTTTCAAGAGACAACGGCGGAAGGCGCGGCAACGGCACCAATAAATCAGATTTTAGCTGCTTGCGCATAACCCCGACGGAGTGTGCGGTATTCCCAGTAAGGCCGAGCAGCTGCTTCTCCATTGTCCCCCATAGACTGATGCGGTGACTGGACTGATCAGAGTGGTGGGCGCCGCCGTCGTGGATTCGCTTGAAGAGCCGACGCGGCTGCTCAGCGCCCGCCGTACCTCGCCGCCGAAATTTGCCGGTATGTGGGAGTTCCCCGGCGGCAAAGTGGAAGCTGGCGAGGCGGCAGAGAACGCGCTGCATCGCGAGTTGAGGGAAGAACTCGGTATCGGAGTGCGCCTGGGTTCGGAGCTTTTCTCAGACTCGGACGACGGGTGGCCACTGAACTCCAATGCCTCAATGCGGGTGTGGTTCGCCGAGATCTCTGAGGGCGTCCCGGCCCCACTGGAGGACCACGACGAATTGCGCTGGGTGGAACTCGGGTCCGAAGGTCAAGTGCTGGACCTTCCCTGGATTCCGGCGGATCTTCCGATCGTCCGCAGGCTGTTGGAAACGGTGGCCCGTCAGTCCGCAGGTGGAATCAGAACAACGTAGCCTGCGAGGGGGTCTTGCTTTGCCGACGGGCGCGGGCGGCTGTTTCCGCATCTGGTCCGGGAATGAGGCCAGCAGGATACTGGGCTTCTTCGTCCCTGGCGTCAAGCGTGCCCTTCGACTCAACGCTTGCGTCCTGATTGGTCCCGGTCTCCATGTCTCTATGGCTGAACCCTGAAGTGTCCGAGAAGCCATGCAGCTTTTTGAAGTATTTGACCCTCCCTGCAAGCCAGCTCCGGTATTCCTTGGACGCATAGGAGCCTGAGGCGTAAAGGCGGCCATACTTGCCTGCCAGTTCGGGATGATAAGCCGCGATCCACTTCATGAACCACTCTCTTGTTCCCGGTTTCAGGTATAGCGCCCCGGCGGTAACCCCGGTTGCGCCAGCTTGTGCCAGCGAACTGAAGAGGTGGTCCAATGCCTCGTCGCTATCGGAAAGCCACGGAAGAATGGGCATTGCCATCACTCCACACGGCAGACCTGCCTCCCGCAGCCGCGTGACCAGCTTCAAGCGTGCCCGGGGACCAGGCGTTCCAGGCTCAATCGCCTCGGACAGTTTCTCGTCTGTCATGGCCAGTGAGATGCCGACGCCTACGGGCACCTGCGTTGCGGCGTGTTTGAGCAGCGGGATGTCCCTGGCCAGCAGGGTGCCCTTGGTGAGAATGGAAAGGGGGGTGCCCGAGTCCGCCAGCGCCCCGATGATGCCCGGCATAAGCTGATAGCGTCCCTCAGCCCGCTGGTAGGGGTCCGTATTGGTTCCGAGCGCCACTTGATGGTGCCCCCACGAGGGCTTGGCCAACTCCCGTTTGAGGACCTCCACTGCGTTGATCTTCACAACCACCTGACTGTCGAAGTCGAGGCCAGCGTCGAAGTCCAGGTAAGTGTGGGATTTGCGGGCAAAGCAGTAGACGCAGGCGTGACTGCAGCCGCGGTATGGGTTGATGGTCCATTCGAAGGGCATCCGTGATCCGGTCGGTACCTTATTGAGGACGGATTTAGCGGCCACTTCGTGAAAGGTAATTCTCGCAAATTCCGGCGTGGTCACAGACCGGACGAGCCCCGCGAGGGGCAACAAAGCGCCGGATGATGCGGTTGCGGGCGCGGCATCCTTGCCTCCGTCTTCAGCAATCGGAGTGATTGCTTGTGCGTCCCATCTCATACATCCATTCGAATCTATGTTCGAACAAAAGTCAAGAATGGAAGTTGGATTCAGTCAGCAGAGCGCAGTTCCCATACGACGTTAAGGTGAGCGTTGAGGCTGGATTCTCCGGCTTCCACTGTCAGCGAGTCCGCGGCTACGGCACGCTCCATTTTCACCACGGGAATCGGCATTGACGACGCCGGCTGTTGCGTAAGCGAAACCACTTTGCCAAGCACCGTTCCCGAGAGTGCCGCATATTGTTGCCCTGTTGCCAGGGCATCTTTCCAGGCAGCTTCCCTTGCCCGTGCCTGGACAACCGCAGGATCGGCGAAGCCACGTTCCAATCCGTTGAGCCGGACATCGTTGCCACCGGCTTCAACGGCTGCAGCGATTGCTTCGGCGGACCGCGCGAAGTCGCGAAGGCGCACCTGGAGGATGCTGCTCGCAATGTAGCCCGTCACGGTCTGCCCGCGGCCCTCCTGCCAGACCAGATCGGCCCTGACGTTCAGGCCGGTGGTGCTGATGTCCGCGGCGCCTACGCCGAATTGGCGGAGCGCAGCTGCAATCTCCCCTGATAGCCTTCCCGCGTCACCATACGCGGCAGCAACATCCTGGCGGTGGCAGTCGACGCCGATCGACAGGGTCAGCAGGTCTGGCGCAGCTTCCGCCATGCCGACGCCCGTGACTGAAATTGTGCGGGGATCCTTCTTCACCGTTATGCCTCACTTCTCTTGTTGGCCGGACCACGTCGAGGCAGGCCTGCTTCGACCGGGCTTGCCGCTTCCATTGATCCGGCGGCGATTCCTGGTCATGTTCCGGTTTCCGGTCCGGCGGCGGCCAGGTGGTTCCACATATCCACCGGCCTCAAGTCCTGCCATCCGTTCAAAGATATTGCCGCTCCCCGTGCTTCCGGTGCGAAGGAAGGACCAGCCGGCCGCGAGGAAGTACAAGGGAAGAAACGGCAGGCCGAGGCACCACGCATACTGCGTGCAGTGCCGCTCCTCGTGCCCAAGAAGGACCGGGTTTCCCAGGACCTGCCCGGGATCGCAGCGAAAGAGCACCACGTTCCCCACCGCGAACGCCCCGGCAACGGGCAAGCGGGGACGATAGCCGGTGGCGATCACCAGCCCACGTGGTCCCTTACTGATGCCGCATCCTGCGGAGCGTGCCAGCAACAGGCCCAGGATGCTCGATCCGTTGAGCAGATTGGCAACCTGCCGGAGCCGCTGTGCTGGCGTCATGTGGCCATGGTAGCGAACGGAGCAAACTGATCGGCCGGGTTCAGGCCAACCGCTGCTCTCTACTAGACTGGGAAGGAGCGCGTTCCGGACGAAATCCGGTGTGCCCTGCCCTTTGTTGTTTTGCCGGGACCTTCATTGGCGCCGTCGAACAGCTTGTCAGTGCAGCGATTTTCGCCGGGCAACACGTCCCGGCGCAATCAGGCACTGACGCCATCCGACTCGTAGCTAAGAACAGTAGATGACTGAAACTTTGCCGGACGCTGCCATCCCGAACCCTCTGGATGAAGCTGCCATCACTGCCGCCGTAGAAAACGCCATTGCCGCCATTGCCGCCGCGGCCACCCTTGAGGAGCTCAAGGCCGTGCGCCTGGCCCATACAGGGGAGAAGGCGCCCCTGAGCCTTGCCAACCGCGAAATCGGCTCCCTGCCGAAGGATCAGAAAGCCGTGGCCGGGAAGCTTATGGGTTCCTCCCGCGGACGGGTCAACCAGGCGCTCGCGGCCCGCGCTGTTGAGCTTGAGGCAGAGAACGACGCACGGATCCTTATAGAGGAAACGGTGGATGTCACGGCAGCACCGCGCCGTCGTCGGGCAGGTGCCCGTCATCCGTTGTCCACCCTGCAGGACAGGGTCGCGGACATCTTTGTTGGCATGGGCTGGGAAATTGCCGAAGGCCCCGAAGTCGAATCCGAGTGGTTCAACTTCGACGCCCTTAACTTCAAGCCGGACCACCCCGCCCGCGAAATGCAGGACACATTCTTCGTGGAGCCCCCCGAAGCCCACCTCCTGATGCGCACGCACACTTCGCCCGTGCAGGTTCGCTCCATGTTGGAACGCGATCTTCCCATCTATGTGCTGTGCCCCGGCAAGGTGTTCCGCACCGACGAACTGGACGCCACCCACACCCCTGTGTTCCACCAGTTCGAAGGCCTTGCCATCGACAAGAACCTCAGCATGGCGGACCTCCGCGGAACCCTGGAGCACTTTGCCCGGCAGATGTTCGGTGACGAAGCCCAGATCCGGCTTCGCCCCAACTACTTCCCGTTCACCGAGCCCTCTGCCGAGCTGGATATCTGGCACCCGGGTGCCAAGGGCGGCCCGCGCTGGATCGAATGGGGCGGCTGCGGCATGGTCAACCCCAACGTCCTCAGGGCGGCCGGCATCGATCCGGACCTCTATTCAGGATTTGCCTTCGGCATGGGCATCGAGCGCACGCTCATGTTCCGTAATGAGGTGGGCGACATGCGCGACATGATCGAAGGCGATGTACGTTTCAGCGAGCACTTCGGGATGGAGATCTAACAGTGCGTATCCCACTTTCCTGGCTGCGTGAATTCGCGCAGGTACCGGCCGGAGCAACGGCCGAGGACGTCATGGCCGAGCTGGTCAAGGTCGGTTTTGAAGAAGAAGCAGTCCACCGGCCTACCGACACCCTTCAGGGTCCCATTGTGGTGGGCCAGGTGCTCAGCCTTGTGAAGGAACCGCAGTCCAACGGCAAGACCATCAACTGGTGCCAGGTCCGTGTTGTCCCGGAGGGACAGGAACAGACCCTCACCGGTGAAGGCATTGATCCGTCCGGAGTCCAGGGCATCATCTGCGGTGCCCACAACTTCGTCGAAGGGGACAAGGTGGTGGTCACCCTGCCCGGTGCTGTGCTGCCGGGCGACTTCCGCATCTCGGCACGCAAGACGTATGGCCACCTCTCGGCCGGGATGATCGCCTCCGTGCGCGAACTCGGTATCGGCGAGGATCACGACGGCATCCTGGTTCTGTCCCGTATTGGCCTTGACCCGGAAATCGGCACGGACGCCATGGAGCTCCTGGGGCTCTACGACGAAGCCGCCGAGATCAACGTCACCCCTGACCGTGGCTATGCATTCTCCATCCGGGGTGTTGCCCGCGAATACGCCCACGCTACAGGAACTGCCTTCACGGACCCTGCTGCCAAGGTGCAGGCACCCGCGGAGCTGACCGGCGGCTACGGCGTCAAGCTCAACGACGACGCCCCGATCTACGGCAAACCAGGCTGCGACCGTTTCGTCACCCGCACTGTGCATGGTGTTGACGCGAGCAGGCCAACGCCGCCGTGGATGACATCCAGACTGCGCCTGGCAGGAATCCGCTCGATTTCCCTGCCCGTAGACATCTCCAACTACGTGATGCTCGAGCTCGGACAGCCCCTGCACTTCTATGACCAGGACAAGCTGTCAGGTGAGATCGTGGTCCGGCGTGCGGTGGCGGGGGAGAAGCTCACCACTCTCGACGGCAAGGAACGCGGGCTTGATCCCGAGGATCTGCTGATCACGGACGGTTCAGGCCCAATCGGCGTCGCGGGCGTCATGGGCGGTGCCTCCACTGAAGTCTCTGAGGCCACATCAACTGTGCTGATCGAGGCAGCGCACTTCGAGGAAGTCTCGATCGCCCGCTCGCGTCGTCGCCACAAGCTGCCGTCCGAAGCCTCGAAGCGTTTTGAGCGCGGCGTCGACTGGCAGGTGGCGAACATCGCCGCCCAGCGCGCCGTCGACCTGCTCGTGGAGCTTGCGGGGGGCACCGCTGACGAGGCCGGCACCGACGTCGGAACTGCACCGGACGCCGTGTCTATTGCCCTGCCGGCTGCTTTCGCCGCCGAGCGGATCGGTATCAACTTCACTGAAGAACAGATCGTCACCTCCCTGGAAGACCTCGGCGCTTCCGTTCAGAAGGACGACGGCGGCTGGCGGGTTACAGCGCCCAGCTGGCGGAATGATCTGGAAACCAAGGAAGATCTCTCAGAGGAGATCGCCCGTCTGGTGGGCTACGACCAGATCCCCGCAACACTTCCGATAGCCCCGCCAGGCCGCGGCCTGACCCGTGTGCAGCAGCAGCGCCGGAGGCTCATCCAGGCATTCGCCGATGCCGGGCTCACTGAAGTACTTGCCTACCCGTTTGTTTCCAAGGCGGCCAACGACACATTTGGCGTCCCCGAGGAAGGGGCCGCCTGTTCCGCAGTTAAGCTGGCCAACCCCATCAGCGAGGAACAGGGATTCCTGCGGACGTCCATCCTTCCCGGACTGATCGAGGCAGCCAAGCGCAACCACTCACGGGGATTCCGCGACCTCGCTGTTTTTGAAGCCGGGCTGGTGTTCCTGCCAGCAGGCGACGTTGGGACAGCTTCCATACCGCCGCTCGGCGTCAAACCTGCCGATGAGGTGCTGGATGGGTTGTACGACGGCGTTCCGGACCAGCCGCTGCACATCGCTGCTGTGTTGACCGGACAGGATTCACCGGCGGCCGCCAATCACACGCCCCGTCCCTGGGACTGGGCAGATGCTTTGGACATTGCACGCCTCGCCGGTGACGTTCTCGGTGTGGAACTGGTTATCAGCCAGGGAAGGCATCAGGCCTTCCACCCGGGCCGTGCAGCGCTGCTGTCTCTGCGTTCCGGAGAAGTTGTGGGTTACGCCGGCGAGCTTCATCCAAAGCTGCTTGCGGCCCAGGACATGCCTGAACGCTCGGTAGCGTTGGAGATCAATGCCGACGCCCTGTTCGAGGCTGCGGCTGATGTCATCGTGGCCCGCCACATCTCGACGTTCCCGGTAGCCACCCAGGACGTAGCACTCGTGGTGGCCCAAGAGGTGCCCGCCGACGACGTCTTGTCCGCACTGCGCGAAGGTGCCGGGGAACTGCTTGAGGATGTCGCTCTGTTCGATGTTTATGCAGGCAAAGGCATTGAGGACGGCAAGAAGTCTCTGGCCTTCAGCCTCCGCTTCCGCGCCGCTGACCGCACACTGACAGCAGAAGAGGCCTCGGCTGCCCGTGCGAGCGCTGTTGCCCTGGCCGCCAGCCGGTTTGGTGCCGTTCAGCGCTAAGCCGCCTCAGGATTGACACTGAATACAGAAGATCCCCGCAACAGCATGCGGGGATCTTCTGCGTTCGGAACGAGGTGCACGTCCCGGGGCTTGGCCTGCTAGGGAACCAGCAGCACCTTCCCTGTGGTGTGACGGCCTCCGAGATCGCTGTGGGCCTGCTTGGCATCCTGCAGCGGATAGGTGGTGCCAACCCGGACCTTGAGGTTTCCGTTGGCTGCGGCGGCGAATATTTCCCCCGAGCGCCAACGGCGTTCTTGCGGGTTGCTCAGGAAATGAGCCAGGGAGGGGCGAGTGAGTGTCAGAGAGCCTGCGGCGTTGAGCCGTTGCGGGTCAAAGGGTGGCACCGGGCCGGAGGCTGCCCCGAAAAGCACCAGCGAACCCCGGGTGCGCAGGCACGAAAGCGAGCCATCAAAGGTGTTGCGGCCGACGCCGTCGTAAACGGCATCCACTCCTGTGCCGCCGGTCAGTTCACGGACGTGGTGCGGAAAGCCGACGTACCGCAGCACCTCATCCGCGCCGGCTTCCCTCGCCAGTTCTTCTTTTGCATCCGAAGAGACGGTGGTGATGACGCGGGCGCCTCTCTCCTTGAGCAGCTGGATCAGCAGCAGGCCCACGCCGCCGGCTCCGGCGTGCGTCAGTATGGTGTGGCCCGGCTCCACCCTGAAGGACGAATTGATCAGGTAATGGGCAGTCATGCCCTGTAGCGGCAGGGCGGCCGCTGTGAGGTCATCAACGTTGTCCGGCACGGGCAGGGCCTTGGCGGCATCAAGCACGGTATAGCTGGCATAGCAGCGGGAGCCCTCTGCCGTTGCTACGCGGTCTCCCACGGCAAGATCGCTGACTCCTTCGCCGAGCTCCTCAACCGTACCTGAGGCTTCGGAGCCCGGGGTGAACGGGAAGGGGACGTTGTACGTGCCGCTGCGGTGGTAGGTGTCGATGAAGTTGACGCCTGCCGCGGCGACCTTGACCAGCACCTGGCCGGGCCCCGGTTGCGGGCGTTCAACCTCCGCGTATTCCAGGACTTCAGGTCCGCCGGGCTGCTGGGCGAGGATGGCGTGCGTCATGGGAACTCCTTCTCCGGGCAGGGACTTCCTGTGCCGGGGTCGTGAATCCCATCCTAGGGACCTGTGACGGCCACAGCGAAGCCGAACTCGACTTCGGTGAGGCAGGCGCAGGTGAAGCAGGAGCCGGTGAAGCGGGTATCAGTACCTGCGGGTAACCGTGGCCATGGGGCATTCAAAGTGACGCCCGGCTGCCAGTCCCACGTCGTTGAGGTAACGCACGATGATCCCGTAGGACTGAAGCAGGGTGGTCTCGGTGAAGGGGATCCCGTGCTTGTCGCAGTACTGCCGGACAATCGCGGTTGCGCGGTGAAGCTGGGGGCGGGCCATGTCGGGGAAGAGGTGATGTTCCACCTGGCGGTTGAGTCCGCCCAGGAGGATATCCATGAAACGGCCACCTGAAATGTTGCGGGATGTCAGGACCTGGCGGCTGAGGAAGTCAACCCGGCTGTTGGCCGGCAGCACGGGCATGCCTTTGTGGTTCGGGGCGAATGATGCGCCCATGTAGAAACCGAAAACCGCGAGTTGAACAGCGAGGAAGGCAAAGGCCATTCCAAGGGGGAGGAATGAGAAGGCAAGAACGGGAAGGACGCCTAGCCGGACGACGAGGATGGGTAGCTCGACCCAACGGTGCGTGACCTTGGCGCGGCGGAAGACGAACTTGACGGAATCAATCTGGAGGCCCAGTCCCACAAGAAGGAGAAGAGGGAAGAAAAACCAGCCCTGCTTACGGGTCAGAAAGGAGGAGAGCCGTCCCTGGCGGGAGGCAGATTCTTCAACGTGGAAAGCGATGGGGCTGTCCATTATGTCCGGATCCTTGGAGATCACGTTCGGATGATTGTGGTGGGCACCGTGCTTCTGTTCCCACCAGGAGTAACTCATCCCGGCCACAGATGTTGCGAGCAGCCGTGCCGCCCAGTCGTTGGCACGGCGGGAAGCGAAGATCTGCCGGTGGCCCGCCTCATGCGCCAGAAAGCTCAGCTGGGTGCACAGGACACCCAAGGCTGCGGCAATCAGGAGCTGGAACCAACTGTCACCGATCAGGGCGAAGCCGAACCACGTTGCGGTCATCAGCAGGACAAGGCTTGAGAAGACTGTGATGTAAAAACCGACACGGCGCTCA
Organism: Arthrobacter sp. Z5-13; assembly: GCF_056499105.1. Classification (NCBI taxonomy): domain Bacteria; kingdom Bacillati; phylum Actinomycetota; class Actinomycetes; order Micrococcales; family Micrococcaceae; genus Arthrobacter; species Arthrobacter sp. Z5-13. The sequence continues at coordinate 2,918,337 of NZ_CP096460.1, read as the reverse complement.
AGCAGGCCTGCCGCTTTCACGCTCTTCAAGAGTTCGGAATAGCTTTGAACGACCGGGTTTGCCTTCACAACACGTGATTTCGGGCGCTCCGAGGTGATGGTTGGGGTCATAAATGTCTGCCTCGCCACTGTTACGGGCAACGCTGCATCCGACACTCGGCCTGCACGGTCTGGATCACCCTCCACTCAGCATACGCTGTCCGGTCAGGGTCTATCGCCGTTTGACTGCTTTCGAGCTGTCTACGAAAGTCGAACCAGCCTGCATAAATATCGAGACATATGCATACTTTTGCTGTAGGGTGGCAACATGACTATTTCTGTTGCCGTCTCAGGGGCCAGCGGCTACGCCGGGGGCGAAGTGCTTCGTTTGCTTGCCGCTCACCCCGACGTAACCATCGGGGCAATCACAGCGCACAGCAACGCCGGTTCCAGACTAGGTGAATTGCAGCCGCATCTCCATGGCCTTGCGAGCCGGATACTGGAAGACACCACCGTCGAGAACCTGGCGGGACACGACGTCGTTTTCCTGGCGCTCCCGCACGGCGCGTCCGCCGAGATTGCCGCAAGGCTTCCGGAGGGAACCGTGGTGATCGACGCCGGTGCTGACCACCGGCTGGAAGACTCGGCCGCCTGGGAGAAGTTCTACGCGTCCACCCACGCCGGGACCTGGCCCTACGGCTTGCCGGAACTTCCGGGCCAGCGCGAGGCACTCAAGGGGGCGAAGCGGATCGCCGTCCCGGGCTGCTACCCGACGTCCGCCCTCCTGGCCCTCGCCCCCGGCTTCTCGAACAACGTGCTGCAGCCTGACGACGTCGTTATTGTCGCGGCTTCGGGAACATCCGGTGCCGGAAAAGCGGCAAAAGTAAACCTGATCGGTTCGGAGGTCATGGGCTCCATGAGCCCTTACGGTGTGGGCGGCGGACACCGGCATACGCCGGAAATTGAGCAGGGCCTGTCCAAGGCTGCCGGCGAAGCAGTGACTGTCTCCTTTACTCCCACCCTGGCTCCAATGAGCCGCGGCATCCTGACCACCGCCACGGCGAAAGTCCGCGCCGGCGTTTCCGCTGAGGACCTTCGGCGTGCCTGGGCGGATGCATACGACGACGAGCCCTTCGTTCACCTGCTTCCTCAGGGGCAGTGGCCGTCCACCAAGTCCGTTGTGGGATCCAACCACGCAGCCATGCAGCTGGCGTTCGACGAGCACACCAACCGCGTCATCATCACGTGTGCTCTGGACAACCTCACCAAGGGGACAGCCGGCGGCGCAGTACAGTCCATGAACATTGCCCTTGGCCTCGCAGAGACCGCCGGCCTCAACCTGCAGGGAGTCGCACCGTGACCATCACCGTACCCAGGGGGTTCCGCGCTTCCGGAGTCACAGCCGGTCTGAAAACTTCCGGCAAGCCGGATGTCGCATTGGTGGTCAACGACGGCCCCTCGAAGGCGGCAGCGGCAGTATTTACGAGCAACCGCGTGGCCGCTGCACCTGTTCATTGGTCCCGCGAGGTGATCAAGGACGGTCGGGTCGACGCCGTGATCCTCAACTCCGGTGGAGCGAACGCCTGCACCGGGCCGCAGGGATTCCAGAACACGCACACGACGGCGGAGAAGACGGCTGAAGCGCTGTCCCTGTCCGCCACCGACATTATCGTCTGCTCCACTGGCCTCATCGGGGAGCAGCTGCCCATGGACAAACTCGTGCCGGGGATCGACTCCGCTGTGGCTGCCTTAGCCGACGAGGGCGGCTCCGAAGCCGCAACGGCCATTATGACAACAGACTCCGTCTCCAAGCAGGCGGTTTTCATCGGCCAGGATGCCGAGGGCAATGAATTCGCTATCGGCGGCATTGCCAAGGGGGCCGGCATGTTGGCACCCGGACTCGCCACCATGCTGGTGGTGCTGACCACTGATGCGGACGTCCCGGCAGAAATGCTCGACGTCGTCCTCCGCGACGCGACCAAGGTCACCTTTGACCGCGCAGACTCCGATGGCTGCATGTCCACCAATGACACGGTGGTACTGCTGGCTTCCGGTGCTTCCGGAGCCGTCCCCAGTGCCGAGGACTTCGGTGAAGGATTGACGAAGGTCTGCGCTGAACTGGCCCGGAAGCTGATCGGCGATGCCGAAGGCGCCAGCCACGATATCGCCATCAGGACGTTCAACGCCGAAACCGAGCGGGACGCCGAAATCGTGAGCCGCGCCGTCGCCCGTTCCAATCTTTTCAAGGCAGCGATCTTCGGTAAGGACCCCAACTGGGGGCGCGTGCTGTCCGCCGTTGGCACCACCGATGCTGCTTTCGACCCGGATGAGCTCAACGTTTCCATGAACGGTGTCCAGATCTGCCAGAAGGGCAGCATCGGGGAGGACCGCGGACTTGTGGACCTTGAGCCCCGCGAAGTCCTGGTGGAGATCGACCTTCAGGCCGGCGGCGCCGAAGCCACCATTTGGACCAATGACCTCACTCACGACTACGTTCACGAGAACAGCGCCTACTCCAGCTAGGGAGAGACAGCAGTAATGAACACGCAGACCCGCGAATCTACAGCCACCAGTGCTGCCCAAAGTAAGGCAGAAACCCTTATCGAGGCGCTGCCCTGGATCCAGCGCTTTGCCGGCACCACCATGGTGATCAAATACGGCGGCAACGCCATGGTCAACGAGGACCTCCGCCGGGCTTTCGCTGAGGATGTGGTGTTCCTCCACCACGTAGGAATCCACCCGGTGGTGGTGCATGGAGGCGGTCCGCAGATCAACGCGATGCTTAGCCGCCTCGGCATCGAGTCGGAATTCAAGGGTGGCCTGCGCGTCACCACCCCTGAAGCCATGGACGTGGTCCGGATGGTGTTGACAGGCCAGGTGGGCCGCGAGCTTGTGGGCCTCATCAACTCCCATGGGCCCTATGCCGTGGGTATGTCCGGCGAAGACGGCGGACTGCTGCGGGCTGTGCGCACCGGGACAGTTGTGGACGGCGAAGAAGTGGACCTTGGCCTGGTGGGGGAAGTTGTAGGGGTGAATCCCGAAGGCATCCTGGACATTCTGGCGGCTGGCCGCATTCCGGTCATCTCCACTGTTGCTCCTGAAATTACCGACGACGGCGCCGGGTTCCAGACCACCGGCCAGGTCCTCAACGTCAACGCTGATACAGCCGCTGCCGCCTTGGCAGAGGCGCTGGACGCCTCAAAGCTCGTGATCCTCACCGACGTTGAAGGCCTCTACGCCAACTGGCCCGACCGGAGCTCGTTGATTTCTTCGCTGACGGCCTCCGAACTCCGCAAGCTTCTGCCGTCGCTGGAATCAGGGATGATTCCCAAGATGGGCGCATGCCTGAAGGCTGTCGATGGCGGCGTGGGACAAGCGCACATCGTTGACGGACGGCTTCCGCATTCCATGCTGCTGGAAACCTTTACTACCGCAGGCATCGGCACCCAGGTTGTTTCGGACGAGGACACAAACGCATGAACATTGTTGAGAATGCCACTGGACACACTGTGCCAGGACAGACTCCGGAACAGGCAACACCGGGTCAAGCTGCACCAGAACCAGCGGAGCTGGAGTCCTCTCCGATCCGGGAGCTCGTCGCCGCCCACAGCAGCGGTGCGGAATGGCTGGCGCGCTATTCTTCCTCCCTTATCGGCGTCTTCGGAACTCCCCAGCGGGTCCTGGTCCGCGGGGCCGGTTGCCTCGTCTGGGACGCGGACGGGAAGGAGTACCTTGACCTGCTGGGCGGCATCGCGGTCAATGCCCTGGGCCATGCCCACCCCTTCGTTACCTCAGTGATTTCCAGCCAGCTTGCAACGCTTGGCCACGTCTCCAACTTCTTCACCAGTCCCACGCAGATCGCGCTGGCGGAGAAGCTGCTGGCACTCACCAAGGCTCCGGCCGGTTCGAAGGTGTTTTTCGCGAACTCCGGCACCGAAGCGAACGAGGCCGCCTTCAAGCTGGCCCGCCGCAACACTGGCACGGAAGGAACTCCGCGCACCAAGATCATCGCGCTCGAGGGTGCTTTCCACGGACGGACCATGGGCGCCTTGGCGCTTACGGCGAAAGAAGCGTACCGCACGCCCTTCGAGCCGTTGCCGGCCGGCGTCGTCCACGTCCCGTTCGGTGACGTGGAGGCGCTTCTGAACGCCATTGATGAGTCCGTGGCCGCTGTGTTCCTGGAGCCCATCCAGGGTGAAGCGGGTGTCCGGCCACTGCCTCCCGGCTACCTGCAGGCCGCCCGGGAAGCAACCAGCAAGGCAGGTGCACTCCTCATCCTCGACGAAGTCCAGACCGGTATCGGCCGGACGGGAAAATGGCTGGCGAGCGAGGACGCAGGCATCGTGCCTGACGCCATAACCCTCGCAAAGGGGTTGGGCGGTGGATTCCCGGTTGGTGCACTGATCACGTTCGGCGAGCAGACGTCGTCGCTCCTTACACCCGGGCAGCACGGAACCACCTTCGGTGGAAACCCTGTCGCGACGGCGGCCGCCCTGGCGACGCTGCACACGCTGGAGCATCAGCGGATCCTGGAAAACGTCCGCTCGGTGGGGGAGCATTTGCGCCTGGCACTGGCCGGCGTTGACGGCGTTACTGCAGTGCGCGGCGAAGGGCTCCTCATCGGCTTCGACCTCGACGCCGACGTCGCTCCTGCGCTGGTCACAGCCGGCCTGGCGAACGGGTTCATCATCAACAGCCCGGGTCCGCGGACCATCCGCCTGGCACCGCCGCTCATTCTAACCATCGAGCAGGCCGACCGCTTTATCCAAGCTCTCCCCGTGCTCCTCACCATCGCAAAGGACGCCCAGTGACCACCACGCGCCATTTCCTCAAGGACACCGACCTCACGGCTGCGGAGCAGGCTGAGGTGCTGGATCTTGCCGTTCGGCTGAAGGCCGCGCCCTACAGCGCCCAGCCGTTCGCGGGAGAAGGAAGCGGCCGCAAGACCGTTGCGGTGATCTTCGACAAGACGTCCACGCGGACACGCGTCTCCTTCGCCACAGGGGTGGCAGACATGGGCGGCAACGCGCTGATCATCAACCCGGGCGAAGCGCAGATCGGCCACAAGGAATCGGTGGAAGACACCGCCAAAGTCCTCGAGCGCATGGTCTCCACCATCGTGTGGCGAACAGGGGCGCACTCCGGACTGGTTGCCATGGCAGAGAACTCCAGCGTTCCGGTCATCAACGCCCTGTGCGATGACTACCACCCCTGCCAGCTCCTGGCCGACCTCTTGGCAGTGAAGGAACATAAGGGCGAGCTCAAGGGCCTCACCATGAGCTACCTCGGTGACGCCGCCAATAACATGGCCAACTCCTACCTCTTGGCTGGTGTCACTGCCGGAATGCACGTCCGCATCGCAGGCCCCGAAGGCTACCTGCCATCAGCCGACATTGTGTCCGCCGCCGAGAAGCGGGCCGGTGAGACCGGCGGTTCGATCCTCATCACTACCGATGCGGCCGAAGCGTTGGCTGGAGCCGATGTCGTCGCCACGGACACCTGGGTATCCATGGGGCAGGAAGCCGAAAAGGAAGCCCGGCTGCAGCTGTTCCGGGAGTACTCCGTGGATGAGGCTGCGATGCAGCACGCGGCCCCTGACGCCGTCGTTCTTCATTGCCTGCCCGCCTACAGGGGTTACGAAATCTCGTCAGGAGTTATCGACGGTCCTCAATCGATCGTCTGGGACGAGGCGGAAAACCGGCTCCACGCCCAGAAGGCGCTGATGGCTTGGCTGATGCACCAGTCCGGACTGGCCGTTGTGGAAGGCCTCCCGCCGGTGACCAGGGACGGCAATTAGTGTCCGTTCCCTCGGTTACACCTGGCGCCAGCCCCGCCACGAAGACCGCCCGGCAGGCTCGCATCATCGCGATCCTGACGGGGGAGTCGGTACGTTCCCAGGCAGAGCTGGCAGCACTGCTGGCGGACGATGGCGTCCAGGTCACCCAGGCAACGCTGTCCCGTGACCTCGTCGAACTCGGAGCCGTCAGGGTCCGAGGCAAGGAAGGGGTGCTGGTTTACGCAGTTCCCGGCGAGGGCGGGGAGCGGGCGGCAAAGAGCGGAGTTACCCAGGAAATCCTGGACAGCCGACTCGCGCGGCTATGCGGGGAACTCCTGGTCACTGCCGAGGCATCAGCCAATATCGTGGTGCTCAGGACGCCACCGGGGGCAGCCAACTTCCTGGCATTGGCTATCGACCATTCGGTGATGCCTTCCATCCTCGGAACCATCGCCGGGGACGACACCGTCATGCTGGTGGCGCGTGATCCTGAAGGCGGAGCCGAACTTGCCGCCCGGTTCCTTAGATTGGCCGACGAAGCAGGCCAATGAGGTTTAGCGGGCGGACCCCTAAGCTGTAAGCAGACCAGCCGTGCGACCACCAGGCGGCTAACCAACAAACAAGAACAACAAACACAACTGAGGAGCATTTCCGTGACTGAGCGTATTGTGCTGGCCTACTCCGGTGGCCTTGATACTTCCGTAGCCATCGGCTGGATCGGTGAAGCCACCGGTGCCGAGGTCATCGCTGTGGCGGTCGACGTCGGACAGGGCGGCGAGTCGCTGGAGACCATCCGCCAGCGCGCGCTGGGCTGTGGCGCCGTCGAAGCGTACGTTGCCGATGCGAGCGACGAGTTCGCCAACGAGTACTGCGTCCCCACGCTGAAAGCAAACGCCCTCTACCAGGGGCACTACCCATTGGTGTCGGCCATCTCGCGTCCGGTCATCGTCAAGCACCTCGTCAAGGCCGCGCGTGAATTCGGCGCAACCACCGTTGCGCACGGCTGCACCGGCAAGGGCAACGACCAGGTCCGCTTTGAGGTGGGCATCCAGACCCTCGGCCCGGACCTGAAGTGCATCGCCCCCGTCCGCGACCTCGCCCTGACCCGCGACAAGGCCATTGCCTTCGCCGAGGAAAAGGGCCTGCCGATCGAGACCACCAAGAAGAACCCGTACTCGATCGATCAGAACGTCTGGGGACGCGCCGTCGAAACCGGCTACCTGGAAGACATCTGGAATGCACCCACCAAGGACATTTACGACTACACCGCCACCCCGGAGTTCCCGTCGGCCCCGGATGAGGTCACCATTTCCTTCGAGGCCGGAGTCCCCGTAGCGATCGACGGCGTCAAGGTCACCCCGCTGCAGGCCATCAAGGAACTGAACCGCCGCGCAGGCGCCCAGGGTGTGGGCCGCATCGACGTCGTCGAGGACCGCCTGGTGGGCATCAAGTCCCGCGAAATCTACGAGGCACCGGGCGCTATGGCCCTGATCACGGCCCACAAGCACCTCGAGGACATCACCATCGAACGCGAGCAGGCCCGCTTCAAGGCCACTGTTGGCCAGCGCTGGGCCGAACTGGTCTACGACGGCCAGTGGTTCTCCCCGCTCAAGCGCTCCCTTGACGCCTTCATCGAAGACACCCAGAAGTACGTCTCCGGTGACATCCGCATGGTACTCCACGGCGGCCAGGCGATCGTCAACGGACGCCGCTCCGAGACCTCGCTGTACGACTTCGACCTCGCCACCTACGACACCGGCGACACCTTCGACCAGTCCATGGCGCGGGGCTTCATCGAGCTGTGGGGCATGTCCGCCAAGGTTGCTTCGGGCCGCGACATCCGCGTCGCGGGACAGTGACCGGGATGGGCCCACAGACGCAGGGGCCCCCTGCCGAGCGCAGCGAGGCTGGGGCTCGTTCGGGGACGAATGAAGGTGCACTGTGGGGCGGCCGTTTTGCCGGCGGCCCCGCCGATGCCCTGGCGGCCCTGAGCAAGTCCACCCACTTTGACTGGCGGCTGGCCCGCTACGACATCGCCGGCTCGGTGGCGCACGCCCGCGTGCTCCACAAGGCCGGGCTGTTGGACGATGCCGAGCTCAAAGGCATGCTGGCTGCACTGGCACAGCTCGACGAGGACGTGGCTTCAGGGGCCTACCTGCCCGCTGAATCAGACGAGGACGTTCACGGCTCCCTGGAACGCGGGCTGATTGAGCGTGCTGGAACGCAGCTGGGCGGAAAGCTCCGGGCCGGACGTTCCCGCAACGATCAGGTGGCAACGTTGGGCCGGATGTTCCTGCGTGACCACGCCCGCATCATCGCACGCGGCGTGCTGGCCACCATTGACGCCCTCGTCGATCAGGCCAAAGTGCACCAGGGCGTGGCTATGCCCGGCCGCACCCATCTGCAGCATGCCCAGCCGGTCCTCCTCAGCCATCACCTCCTGGCCCACGCCTGGGCCCTGCTTCGTGATGTGCAGCGTCTCCAGGACTGGGACAAGCGGGCAGGCGTTTCACCCTACGGTTCCGGAGCCTTGGCGGGTTCTTCCCTGGGACTGGACCCGGAAGCTGTTGCGGCTGACCTTGGCTTCTTCTCCGCCACCCACAACTCGATCGACGGCACCGCTTCCCGTGATGTTTTCGCCGAGTTCGCCTGGGTAACGGCCATGATCGGAGTGGACCTTTCACGGGTTTCGGAGGAAGTGATTTTGTGGGCCACCAAGGAGTTCTCCTTCGTCACGCTGCATGATTCCTACTCCACCGGATCCTCGATCATGCCGCAGAAGAAGAACCCGGACGTTGCCGAGCTGGCTCGCGGCAAGGCGGGGCGCCTGATCGGCAACCTGACCGGGCTTTTAGCCACGCTCAAGGGCCTGCCGCTCGCATACAACCGCGATCTGCAGGAGGACAAGGAGCCGGTCTTTGACGCCGCCGACACCCTGGAGCTGCTGCTTCCGGCAGTCTCAGGAATGATCGCCACCCTGAAATTCAACAAGGAGCGGATGGAATCGCTGGCTCCACAGGGCTTTGCGCTCGCCACCGACATTGCCGAATGGCTCGTGCGCCAGGGCGTTCCGTTCCGGGAAGCGCATGAGCTTTCCGGCGCCGCCGTCAAACAGGCAGAGAGCCGCGGCGTCGAACTCTGGGACCTGACGGACGAGGAGTATGCCACCATCTCGGAGCATCTCACGCCCGAGGTGCGGACCGTCCTCAGCACGGAAGGTTCGCTCAACAGCCGGAACTCGCAGGGCGGGACGGCGCCGGCCGCCGTCGAACGCCAGCTGAAAGCCCTGGAAGTGGAAGTTTCACAGGTCAGGGCCTACGCCGGCTGACGGAAACCAATCCGCCGCGCGAGATGGCACTTCACGGCAGTGTTCTTCGGGATAACTGCCGCGAAGTGCCATCTCGCGTTTAGGATGGGCGCCATGACCACGATCAAAACGGACGATCTCCTCGTAGAGCTCCACAAGGCTGCCGACGTCGTGCGCGAGCTTGCCGCAAAACTGAAAGAAGAGGACGTTCCTGCAGCCTCGGAACTTCCGGGATGGAGCCGGGGACACGTGCTGGCACACATCAGCGGCATAGCCAACGCCATGGCCCGCCAACTGGAGTACGCATCCCGTGGCGAGACGGTGGAACTGTATGACGGCGGCATGGATGGGCGGAACCAGGCGATCGACATGGCGGCAAGTCGATCCTTGTCGGAACACCGGACAGCGCTCTATGCCGCTCTGGACCGGGTCCTGCAGGCGTTCGACGGCTTGGACGCTTCAGACGGCGTGAGGGAAACAGGATGGCAGGCTCCCATCACGTACCGCAGCGGTGTGGTGTACGACGGCGGCCTGGCCCTCTGGCGTGAACTCACCATCCACGCCGCTGACCTCGGTATGGGCCGCGGTCCGGAGACCTGGAGCAGGACCTTTTGCGGGCACTTGTTTGATTTCCTGGCTCCCCGGGTTCCCGAAAATCAGCGGTTTGTGTTCCAGCCGCTCGGTTTGCCTCCCCTTCCCCTTGGTTCCGGAGGGGAAACAACGGTGATCAGCGGAATGCTGACCGATATTGCGGCATGGCTTGCCGGCAGGACTCCGTCTTTGGGCAGCCTCCGGGCTTCGGCGGCCGCTGATGGTGTCGATCTCCCGGAGCTTCTGCCCTGGCCTGCAGGCGTTCCAGCCGTACGGCCCTAAACCTGCAGTAAGGGGCAGGGCTAGCAGTAAAGCGCAGAGCTAGCAAAGCGTAGGGCCCGAGGCAAGCCTCACCTGGCCTCGCGGGCCAACAGGCTCTCTTTGACGGCAAGTCCCCACCGGAAGCCGCCCAACGTTCCGTCAGTCCTGATTACACGGTGGCAGGGTACAAACAGGGCTGCCGCATTGAACGCACATGCGCTTGCCGCCGCGCGGACGGCCAGCGGATTCCCGGCCAGCATGGCGTACTGGGCGTAAGTGACTGGCTTGCCGGGGCTTACGGTGCGGAGCATGTCCCAGGCGTGACTGCGGAAGGGTCCGGATTTCTGCAGCACGGGGACGTGCATGGCCGGATCAGGATCGCCTGCGTAGTACGCTTCCACGGCCTCAGACACGGAACCCATCTCCTGCACCGCCATAAGTTCGGAGGGACGCAGCAGCGGGTGCACCTGGCCGGTCAATTCGTCCGGCTCGGCAGTCCACCCGGACGCGAGGACTTCGCCGTCCCGGGCAATGATGCTGAAGGGGCCATCGGGCGTGGCCAGGGTCAGAAGCTCCGCTTTCATGATTTCACTTTCACTGTTGTGGGACCTGTGCGTTTTTCACGGGGAACGGACGACGCCGCCCGCCAAAGATGCATGGTGGCGTAGGACCGCCAGGGGCTGACTTCCCGGAAATCCGGGGTACCGGGGTACTGGGTGGACACAGACCGGTTGGCCGAAAGGGAACGGATTCCGTTTCGTACGGCAGCATCATTGGCCAGGAAAATATCGGGTGCGCCGATAACACGCATGGCAACATATCCCACGGTCCAGGGACCGATTCCAGCCAACGGCAGGAGCTTGTCCGTCAGGCTGGCGAAATTGTCTCCATAACCAAAGCTAAGGTCACCTGCTGCCATGGCGGATGTCACGGATACCAGCGAATCCATTCGCCGCTGCGGGCCCTTGAGTAACAGGGGCGCAGATTCTGACAGCTGGGCCGGCGTTGGAAACAGCCGGTCCAGGCCCTCGCCCGGCATGGACGTCGCGCTGCCGCTCACGGCCAGTTGAGTAAGGGCGGTCCTGGCTGACGCTACGGTGACCTGCTGGCCTACCATTGCCCGGACCAACAGTTCCTGGGGGTCAACGGCGCCTGGCAGGCGCATGCCGGGGGATTCGGCAACGGATTGTGCGAGGCGGGGTTCTGCTGCCAGTGCTGAGTCCACTGCCCCGGGGTCGGCGTCGAGATCCAGGAGCCGGCGCACCCTGCTCAGAAGAACAGGAAGATCACGGAGATCCACGGCACCAATGGTGAGAATCAACGGACGGCCGGGGGCGCCGTCGTCGTACTCCACTTTGAAGCGGGCATCACCGTGCTGCAAGCGGAGCGTTCTGGCATAGGAAGCCGGCGTACCCGCCTCTATGCCTGGGATGGCACGGACGGCGAGGAAGGTGAAGATGCCGGGATCGAACGGTTCCCGGTAAGGGAGTTGGAGCGTCAGCGCCGTAGTGGTGGTGACCGGGGCTTTTTGATGCCGGGCTGTACCGCGGAGAGCCGTCGGAGTCAGATCGAAGACCTCCACCACAGTGTCGTTGAACTGGCGCACGCTGTTGAAGCCAGCGGCAAACGCAATGTCGGCGAACTTCATCGACGTCGACACCAGCAAAGTCCTTGCAGTCTGGGCCCTGCCCGCCCGTGCCAGCGAAAGGGGACCGGCACCGAGTTCTGACGTGAGGATCCTGTTGAGCTGGCGGGAGGAGTAGCCCAGCCGCGAAGCCAGTCCTTCCACCCCGTCACGATTAATGACGCCGTCATGGATGAGGCGCATGGCCCGTCCCGCTACGTCCGATCGTATGTTCCAGGCGGGCGTTCCTGGTACGGCCTCCGGAAGGCAGCGTTTGCACGCCCGGTAACCGGCTTCATGGGCAGCCGCCGACGTTTCATAGAACGTGACGTTCTCGGCCCTGGGGGTCCTCGCAGGACAGGACGGCCGGCAGTAAATCCCTGTTGTCCGCACAGCGGTGAAGAACTGCCCGTCGAAACGGGTGTCTCGGGCGTCTATTGCCCGGTATCGCTGCCAGAAGTCCATGCCTTCATCCTGTCAGCTCCGGGACGGCCGGGCTAGCGGAATTCGGACATGGCCGTGGAGTGCCGTATGTCCTCCTTTGTTAAGGTGTGAATCATGAATGCGAGCCCTCAAGATCCAGCCGGCAGTGTGCCGCCGAAGTCGGTGCGGGAGGTGCTTTCAGCCGATCCGCGGCATGTTGCGCCATTGCTGTTGGGGGCGGTCCTCACCCACAACAGTCCGGCTGGAGCTGTGTCCGTCCGGATTACGGAGGTCGAAGCCTATCTGGGCCCTCATGACTCCCTGCATCCTGATCCCGGTTCCCATACATTCCGCGGCCTGACACCGCGGAATGCGCCAATGTTCGGCCCGGCGGGGCATCTTTACGTCTATTTCACCTACGGCATGCATTACTGCGCCAACATTGTTTGCGGGCCAGACGGTGTGGCATCCGCCCTGCTGCTGCGCGCCGGAGAGGTGGTTGTCGGTCAGGATCTGGCGCGCACCCGGCGGCCGGCGTCCAAAACGGCTGTTGATTTGGCCAGCGGTCCGGCCCGGCTCGCCACTTCACTCGGGTTGACGACGGCGGACAGCGGCAGGGACGCGCTCAAGGAGCCCTTCGCACTGGAACTGCCTGCCGTCCCTGCATCCGCCATCAGTGCCGGGCCCCGCGTGGGCGTCGCCGGTGCCGGTGGAAGCCACGAATACCCCTGGCGCTTCTGGCTGACCGGCGACCCCACGGTCTCCCGATACAAAGCCGCCAAGAGCAGGGCCATCACCGGAAAGCCCGCCGGCACACAGTAGTGTGGATGCGTGAATCCAAGCGAGCCAGTTACCACCCGGCGCCCCGTCCCTGTGGACGAGCTCATCTCGAGCCTCTGCGTCACTGTGCCGGACGACCCGAAACCCGGCATCTCCTTCAAGGACCTGACCCCCGTTTTTGCCAATCCCGCAGCCTTTAGAGCCGTCGTCGACTCTTTGGTGGAACCGTTCAGGGGACAGTTCGACGCCGTCGCGGGAGTGGAAGCACGGGGTTTCCTGCTGGCCGCCGCGGCCGCCTACGCCACGAATACAGGGGTGGTGACCGTCAGGAAGGCGGGGAAGCTTCCCCGGGCTGTTTTTGCCGAGGACTACGCCCTGGAATACGGCACGGCAACGTTGGAGCTGCATACCTCGGATTTGCCGGCCGGCAGCCGCGTGCTCATCCTCGACGACGTCCTCGCAACCGGAGGCACGCTGGGTGCGGCAACCAGGCTCTTTGAACGATGCGGCATCCACGTGGCCGGAGTCGGGGTTGTGATGGAGCTTGGCGAGCTCCGCGGACGCTCCGCCCTGACCGGCCACCGTGTCCGATCACTTCTGCGTTTGTAGCAGGGACGTCATCACACACGCGGGCAACGGATTGGTTGTAGAATGTTAGGTCTGTCTTTTGCGATAGGGGAACGTCTCGATGCTCGACGCTGATTTAGCCCATGAACGGGACTATGTAGCGGGGTTGTATGCCCGTTTGGATGAACTGCGCGAGGAAAAGCGCACCCAGTTGGCGCAAGTGCGCCGTGCCGGTGCCATAGGAACGATGCAGAATGTCTCCGAGCGTGACGCCTTCGCCGCGCTTTACGAAGACCGCCTGGCACAGCTGGACGCCGTCGATGACCGCCTTGTCTTCGGCCGGCTGGACCTTGACTCGGGCGAAGCCCAGTACATCGGACGCATCGGCCTCACCACTGAGGATCTCCAGCGGCTCATGGTGGACTGGCGGGCACCTGAGGCGGGCCACTTCTACCAGGCCACGGCCTTCGACCGGCAAGGCGTGCGCCGCCGTCGCCACCTCATCCTCCAGGGGCGGGAAGTGCGGGCCATCGAGGATGATGTCCTGGACGCAGACATGCTGGCCGACAACGCATCGTTGCAAGGGGAGGGCGCGCTCCTGGCCGCCCTCGATTCCAAGCGCACCGGACGCATGTCCGACATCGTGGGCACCATCCAGTCCGAGCAGGACCGGATTATCCGCTCCTCCATTTCGGGGGCCTTGGTTGTCCAGGGTGGTCCGGGCACCGGTAAGACGGCTGTGGCACTGCACCGCGCTGCGTATCTGCTGTATACCCACCGTGACCGGCTGAAGACTGCCGGTGTCCTGCTGGTTGGCCCGTCGTCGTCGTTCATGAAGTACATCGAACGTGTCCTCCCCTCGCTGGGCGAGACCGGCGTCGTGATGGCCAGCCTGGGCAGGCTGATGCCGGGCATCAATGCTGTCGCTGAGCCTGAAGGCGATGTCGCGGCCCTCAAGGGCAGCCTAAAGATGGCTGAAGTTGTGGCCAATGCTGTGGCCAACCGGCAACGCATTCCCGCCGAGAACCGGATTCTTGAGGTGGACGGCCGCAAACTGGTGCTCACTCCGCGTCAGGTCCGCCGCGCCAGGGACAAAGCCCGCGGAACCGGCAAGCCTCACAACGAGGCGAGGGTCACCTTCGTGAAGATCCTGCTCCGGGAGTTGACGGAGCAAATGACCGAACTGGTTGAAGCCGGCAGCATCGGCAACAATGCTGACCGCTCTTACCTGGCCGAGGACGTCCGTTCCGCGCGGGATGTCAGGATCGCCCTGAACCTGTGCTGGATGCCCATGACTCCCGAAAAGCTGGTGGGCGAACTGCTCAGCAAACCGGCGATCCTGGAGGCTTGCACACCCGGATTCACTGCCGGGCAGCGAGCCCTCCTCATGCGGCCTGCGGATTCTCCGTGGACGGAGTCTGATGTGCCGCTGCTGGATGAGGCCGCGGAATTGCTGGGCGAACTCGACGCTGCTGCCGGCCGTGGGCTTGCCCAGCAGGAACACGACCGTGCCCGCGATCTTGCCAATGCACGCCAGACCCTGGTCAACATGGAGACTGCCGGGGTGGACGTGCTCATGAGCGCGGAGGAACTGGTCGATCAGAACCAGGAGCGCGAAGCCCGCCTGACCGCGGCCGAGCGCGCCACCACTGATCGTACGTGGGCCTTCGGCCACATCGTCGTGGACGAGGCACAGGAGCTCTCGCCCATGCAGTGGCGCCTGCTGGTCAGGCGGTGCCCGCTCAAGTCGTTCACCATCGTGGGAGATATCGCCCAGACCAGTTCCGTGGCCGGCGCGAAATCCTGGCAGGGTGCGCTGGAACCTCTCTTCGGCGACCGCTGGCAGCTCGAAGAGCTGACCGTGAACTACCGGACGCCGTCCCAGATCGCCGAGGCTGCCGCCCGTATGGCAAATGCAGCAGGCCTGGTGGTGTCAGCGCCGAAGGCTGTCCGTGAGGGCCGCTGGTCCCCGATCATCGACGAGGTGGAGCAGGATGCGCTTGTCAATCACCTTGTGGACGTGCTCCCCGAGGAGCTGGAAGCGCTCGACGGCGGACTGCTGGCAGTGATTGCCGATGGCCCGTTGCTGCCCGAAGCCGCAGGCGCCCTGCGTGCTGCCTACGGTCGCAGGGTCGGAACGGGCGCGGGAAGTTACGAACAGGACATTGTGGTCATCAGCCCGCGCGAGGCAAAGGGCCTTGAGTTCGACGGCGTCGTGGTTCTGGAGCCTTCGGTCATGCTCAACCATGAGCACGGCCGCGTAGGCGATCTCTACGTGGCCATGACCCGCCCCACCCAGCGGCTGCGACTCATTGCATCGGCCGGAATACCTGCAGGCATCGAAGGCTGAACCGCGACGCTGCTGACCCGTCAATCCTGCTAACTTAGATCACGTGTCACAACTAACTGATCTTGAATCCCAGCAGAACGATCCCAGCTTCGCCAACATCTGGCAGGAGCTGAATTGGCGCGGACTTATCCACGTATCCACCGACGAAGTGGAACTGGAAAAGCTCCTCGCCGGTGACGCGATCACCTATTACTGCGGATTCGATCCCACTGCGCCAAGCCTTCATCTTGGCAACCTGGTGCAGTTGCTGCTTATGCGCAGGCTGCAGCTTGCCGGCCACAAGCCTCTTGGGCTTGTGGGCGGCTCCACGGGCCTCATCGGCGATCCGCGGCCGACAGCTGAACGGACGCTGAACACCAAGGACACTGTGACGGAGTGGGTAGGATACCTTCAGGCCCAGGTGCGCCGGTTCCTGAGCTTCGAGGGTGCCAATGCGGCCCGTATGGTCAACAACCTCGACTGGACCGCCCCTTTGAGCGCCATCGACTTCCTGCGCGAAATCGGCAAGCACTACCGTGTCGGCACCATGCTCCGCAAGGATGCTGTGGCGTCCCGCCTGGGTTCCGAAGAGGGAATCAGCTACACCGAGTTCAGCTACCAGATCCTGCAGGGCATGGACTACCTGCAGCTGTTCCGCGACTACGGCTGTGTACTCCAGACTGGCGGTTCGGACCAGTGGGGCAACCTGACGAGCGGCACGGAACTCATCCGCAAGGTTGAGGGAAAGCACGTGCACGCGCTGGGAACGCCCCTGATCACGAACTCGGACGGTACCAAGTTCGGCAAGAGCGAAGGCAACGCCATCTGGCTCGATCCGGCTATGTGCAGTCCATACACCTTCTACCAGTTCTGGCTGAACACCGCTGATGCTGACGTCGCTGCACGATTGAAGGTCTTCACCTTCCTCAGCAGGGCAGAGATCGAGGCCCTTGAGCTCTCGGTGGCGGAGCGTCCCTTCGCCCGCGAAGGGCAGCGGAAGCTGGCGTACGAGGTCACGTCCCTGGTTCATGGCGTGGAAGCAACCGAAAAAGTCATCGCCGCCTCGGCTGCTTTGTTCGGCAACGGCGATCTCAGCGTGCTGGATGAGCAGACCCTCGCAGCGGCTACGTCGGAGCTACCCTCAGCGAAGATCGACGACGGCGGCCTGGGCATCATTGACCTCTTGGTCGCATCCGGGCTCTCCGAGAGCAAGTCCGCCGCCCGGCGCACCGTAGGGGAGGGGGGTGCTTATGTGAACAACGCCAAAATCTCCGATCCTGACGCAGTGATTTCACCTGAGCAGCTGCTCCACGGCCGTTACTTGTTGCTGCGACGGGGCAAGAAAAACCTGGCCACCGTGGAAGTCTCGGCCCGCTGAGGCAGCGGCACCACCTGGGTAAAACACCACGCAGAACTTTGACAGAGCACGCTCCTTTCCGCCGATTTGCACGGCCGGGAAGGAGCGTGTAATGTCTTCTGAGTCGCCGCCGCTGAGTGGTGACAGACCCCCTACAAATGAGAAGCAATTCTTCATGCGCAAGGCGCACAAAATGAGAATTGTTTCAAATTTTGCTGGGCGGATTCATTGAAACCAAGTGAATTTGCGGAGAATATCCGGATTTGCAAAGTGAAAATGAATGAAATAAGATGGAAACATCGCAGCGAAGAAAGCGAAACAAAAGAATTCGAAGTAATTCGAGTAAACATTGTTTCTTGAAGTATTCGAATGTGTCTGTTGTTTGAGAACTCAATAGTGTGCCAAGTTTGTTGATACCAATTGTTTTATTGATTGGTTGAATTGGCCAGGTTGTCCACCCCGTGGATGGTCTGGTTTTTTTGGCTGGTTTCAAATTTTGTGCGGCCTTGTTTCCCGTTTTCCCGGGGGATTTGGTTGTGTCTGTTTTTGTTTTACTTCAACGGAGAGTTTGATCCTGGCTCAGGATGAACGCTGGCGGCGTGCTTAACACATGCAAGTCGAACGATGATGCCAGCTTGCTGGTGGATTAGTGGCGAACGGGTGAGTAACACGTGAGTAACCTGCCCTTAACTCTGGGATAAGCCTGGGAAACTGGGTCTAATACCGGATATGACTCCTCATCGCATGGTGGGGGGTGGAAAGCTTTATTGTGGTTTTGGATGGACTCGCGGCCTATCAGCTTGTTGGTGAGGTAATGGCTCACCAAGGCGACGACGGGTAGCCGGCCTGAGAGGGTGACCGGCCACACTGGGACTGAGACACGGCCCAGACTCCTACGGGAGGCAGCAGTGGGGAATATTGCACAATGGGCGAAAGCCTGATGCAGCGACGCCGCGTGAGGGATGACGGCCTTCGGGTTGTAAACCTCTTTCAGTAGGGAAGAAGCGAAAGTGACGGTACCTGCAGAAGAAGCGCCGGCTAACTACGTGCCAGCAGCCGCGGTAATACGTAGGGCGCAAGCGTTATCCGGAATTATTGGGCGTAAAGAGCTCGTAGGCGGTTTGTCGCGTCTGCTGTGAAAGACCGGGGCTCAACTCCGGTTCTGCAGTGGGTACGGGCAGACTAGAGTGATGTAGGGGAGACTGGAATTCCTGGTGTAGCGGTGAAATGCGCAGATATCAGGAGGAACACCGATGGCGAAGGCAGGTCTCTGGGCATTAACTGACGCTGAGGAGCGAAAGCATGGGGAGCGAACAGGATTAGATACCCTGGTAGTCCATGCCGTAAACGTTGGGCACTAGGTGTGGGGGACATTCCACGTTTTCCGCGCCGTAGCTAACGCATTAAGTGCCCCGCCTGGGGAGTACGGCCGCAAGGCTAAAACTCAAAGGAATTGACGGGGGCCCGCACAAGCGGCGGAGCATGCGGATTAATTCGATGCAACGCGAAGAACCTTACCAAGGCTTGACATGGGCCAGACCGCCGCAGAAATGTGGTTTCCCCTTTGGGGCTGGTTCACAGGTGGTGCATGGTTGTCGTCAGCTCGTGTCGTGAGATGTTGGGTTAAGTCCCGCAACGAGCGCAACCCTCGTTCTATGTTGCCAGCACGTGATGGTGGGGACTCATAGGAGACTGCCGGGGTCAACTCGGAGGAAGGTGGGGACGACGTCAAATCATCATGCCCCTTATGTCTTGGGCTTCACGCATGCTACAATGGCCGGTACAAAGGGTTGCGATACTGTGAGGTGGAGCTAATCCCAAAAAGCCGGTCTCAGTTCGGATTGGGGTCTGCAACTCGACCCCATGAAGTCGGAGTCGCTAGTAATCGCAGATCAGCAACGCTGCGGTGAATACGTTCCCGGGCCTTGTACACACCGCCCGTCAAGTCACGAAAGTTGGTAACACCCGAAGCCGGTGGCCTAACCCCTTGTGGGAGGGAGCTGTCGAAGGTGGGACTGGCGATTGGGACTAAGTCGTAACAAGGTAGCCGTACCGGAAGGTGCGGCTGGATCACCTCCTTTCTAAGGAGCACCTACAGTCACCTTGCCTCATGTATGTGAGTGTGGAGGGGTTGTCAGGAGTAAAGGCCCATTGCGCAGGCGATTGTTCTGCGGTGGGTGCTCAAGGGTGGAATATCAACAAATAGCGGCCTCGTGGTTGTTGTCCCTGTTCAGTACGGTTGTTCTCCTTTTGGAGGGTGTCCTGGAACGGCGGGGGTGGTGGTTCACGGGTTTAGTGTTTGGCACACTGTTGGGTCCTGAGGCAACAGGACCGGGAGGGTAACTTTCCGGGTTTGTTTGTTTCTGGTTTCCTGGCTGCATCGATCATGCGCGTTGAACCCTTTTTGGGGTGGTGTGTGGGGTGTGTGGTTTGGGGTTGTTGTTTGAGAACTACATAGTGGACGCGAGCATCTTTTATAAGAAGCAATTTCCAAGAATATGAACCTGGATCTGTGCTGCGGATGTGGTTGTGCCTTTGCCTCTTTTGGGGGTTGGGTGTGGCTGTGTTTGTGGTGTGGTTCCCATAGGTTCTCTCGAAATGTTTTTTTGATCTTTTGTGGTCAAGTTTTTAAGAGCACACGGTGGATGCCTTGGCATTAGGAGCCGAAGAAGGACGTAGGAATCTGCGATAAGCCTGGGGGAGTCGATAACCGGACTTTGATCCCAGGGTCTCCGAATGGGGAAACCCCGCCAGACGCGCGAGTGATCTGGTGACCCGCATCTGAACACATAGGGTGCGTGGAGGGAACGCGGGGAAGTGAAACATCTCAGTACCCGCAGGAAGAGAAAACAATAGTGATTCCGTTAGTAGTGGCGAGCGAACGCGGATCAGGCTAAACCGTTCCATGTGTGATAGCCGGCGGGCGTTGCATGGTCGGGGTTGTGGGACTTTCCGTTCTGTCTCTGCCGGGACAGTGAGGTGAGAGTACGGGCATAGGTGAACGGTCTTGAAAGGCCGGCCAGAGAGGGTGTGAGCCCCGTAACCGAAATGTTGTGTACCGCCTGGAGAGTATCCCAAGTAGCACGGGGCCCGAGAAATCCCGTGCGAATCTGTCAGGACCACCTGATAAGCCTAAATACTCCCTAATGACCGATAGCGGACCAGTACCGTGAGGGAAAGGTGAAAAGTACCCCGGGAGGGGAGTGAAACAGTACCTGAAACCGTGTGCTTACAATCCGTCGGAGCAGCCGTGAGTAATCACAAGTAGCTGTGACGGCGTGCCTTTTGAAGAATGAGCCTGCGAGTTAGTGTTACGTCGCGAGGTTAACCCGTGTGGGGAAGCCGTAGCGAAAGCGAGTCTGAATAGGGCGTTGCAGTGGCGTGATCTAGACCCGAAGCGAAGTGATCTACCCATGGCCAGGTTGAAGCGACGGTAAGACGTCGTGGAGGACCGAACCCACTTCAGTTGAAAATGGAGGGGATGAGCTGTGGGTAGGGGTGAAAGGCCAATCAAACTTCGTGATAGCTGGTTCTCCCCGAAATGCATTTAGGTGCAGCGTTGCGTGTTTCTTACCGGAGGTAGAGCTACTGGATGGCCGATGGGCCCTACAAGGTTACTGACGTCAGCCAAACTCCGAATGCCGGTAAGTGAGAGCGCAGCAGTGAGACTGTGGGGGATAAGCTTCATAGTCGAGAGGGAAACAGCCCAGACCACCAACTAAGGCCCCTAAGCGTGTGCTAAGTGGGAAAGGATGTGGAGTTGCGAAGACAACCAGGAGGTTGGCTTAGAAGCAGCCATCCTTAAAAGAGTGCGTAATAGCTCACTGGTCAAGTGATTCCGCGCCGACAATGTAGCGGGGCTCAAGTACACCGCCGAAGTTGTGGCATTCAGATTTTTGCTAAGCCCTTGTGGTTCAGGCGTCTGGATGGGTAGGGGAGCGTCGTGTGGGCAGTGAAGTCGCGGTGTAAACCAGCGGTGGAGCCTACACGAGTGAGAATGCAGGCATGAGTAGCGAAAGACGGGTGAGAAACCCGTCCGCCGAATGATCAAGGGTTCCAGGGTCAAGCTAATCTGCCCTGGGTAAGTCGGGACCTAAGGCGAGGCCGACAGGCGTAGTCGATGGACAACGGGTTGATATTCCCGTACCGGCGAAAAACCGTCCATGCTGAACAGGGGATACTAACCGCCCGAGACCTGACCGATCACCCTTGTGGTGTGAGGTTTTTGGTGGAGCGCGGGACCTGATCCTGGGAGGTAAGCGTATTAACAGGTGTGACGCAGGAAGGTAGCCGAGCCGGGCGATGGTTGTCCCGGTCTAAGGATGTAGGGCGAACGGTAGGCAAATCCGCTGTTCATGATGCCTGAGATCTGATGGGACTCCCGTAAGGGGGGATTCGGTGATCCTATGCTGCCTAGAAAAGCATCGGCGCGAGGTTTTAGCCGCCCGTACCCCAAACCGACACAGGTGATCAGGTAGAGAATACTAAGGCGATCGAGAGAATTATGGTTAAGGAACTCGGCAAAATGCCCCCGTAACTTCGGGAGAAGGGGGGCCCCCATCGTGATGGACACTTGCTGTCCGGAGCGTGCAGGGGCCGCAGAGACCAGGGGGAAGCGACTGTTTACTAAAAACACAGGTCCGTGCGAAGTCGCAAGACGATGTATACGGACTGACTCCTGCCCGGTGCTGGAAGGTTAAGAGGACCGGTTAGCCGCAAGGCGAAGCTGAGAATTCAAGCCCCAGTAAACGGCGGTGGTAACTATAACCATCCTAAGGTAGCGAAATTCCTTGTCGGGTAAGTTCCGACCTGCACGAATGGAGTAACGACTTCCCCGCTGTCTCAACCATAAACTCGGCGAAATTGCAGTACGAGTAAAGATGCTCGTTACGCGCAGCAGGACGGAAAGACCCCGAGACCTTTACTATAGTTTGGTATTGGTGTTCGGAGTGGCTTGTGTAGGATAGGTGGGAGACGTTGAAGCCCGGACGCCAGTTCGGGTGGAGTCATCGTTGAAATACCACTCTGGTCACTTTGGACATCTAACTTCGGCCCGTAATCCGGGTCAGGGACAGTGCCTGATGGGTAGTTTAACTGGGGCGGTTGCCTCCTAAAAAGTAACGGAGGCGCCCAAAGGTTCCCTCAGCCTGGTTGGCAATCAGGTGTCGAGTGTAAGTGCACAAGGGAGCTTGACTGTGAGAGAGACATCTCGAGCAGGGACGAAAGTCGGGACTAGTGATCCGGCGGTACATTGTGGAATGGCCGTCGCTCAACGGATAAAAGGTACCTCGGGGATAACAGGCTGATCTTGCCCAAGAGTCCATATCGACGGCATGGTTTGGCACCTCGATGTCGGCTCGTCGCATCCTGGGGCTGGAGTAGGTCCCAAGGGTTGGGCTGTTCGCCCATTAAAGCGGTACGCGAGCTGGGTTTAGAACGTCGTGAGACAGTTCGGTCCCTATCCGCTGCGCGCGCAGGAAATTTGAGAAGGGCTGTCCTTAGTACGAGAGGACCGGGACGGACGAACCTCTGGTGTGTCAGTTGTACTGCCAAGTGCACCGCTGATTAGCTACGTTCGGATGGGATAACCGCTGAAAGCATCTAAGCGGGAAGCTCGCTTCGAGATGAGATTTCCATACACCTTGTGTGTGAGAGGCCCCCAGCCAGACCACTGGGTTGATAGGCCGGATGTGGAAGCGAGGACTAACGACTCGTGAAGCTGACCGGTACTAATAGGCCGATAACTTACACCACACACCAATGCGTGAACGGCATTCAAAAGACGTTCACACCAAGCACTGGTAAAAAGAAAACAAGACTGCTTGCGTCCACTATGTGGTTCCCAACCAACAAACCCGAACACGGTTTGCCTGGCCACGGGAACACCACAACTGAATAACAACACCACAACTGCCCCCAAAAAGGGCAGGAAACATGTTGTAACCACAAACTTCCCACACCACCCCACCAGGGGTTGCGTGAACGGGTAAAAAGGTTACGGCGGTCATAGCGTGGGGGAAACGCCCGGTCCCATTCCGAACCCGGAAGCTAAGACCCACAGCGCCGATGGTACTGCACCCGGGAGGGTGTGGGAGAGTAGGTCACCGCCGGACAACCATTAAGGTCGAGAGCCCCAACCAGGAAACCGGTTGGGGCTCTCCCCATTTAAAACCCCCAAACCCCACCCTCCCTCACCACCCGCAGGTTTAACCGGGACCCTCCCTCACCACCAGCCCCCAAAACCGGGACCCTCCCTCACCTCCAGCCCCCAAAACCGGGACCCTCCCTCACCTCCAGCCCCGGCCACCGCCGTCACCACACCAAACCGCCGCAGAACCTGAGGGACCGTCGCGCCAGAAGCGGCGAAATGTGAGGGAGCGTTTGAGGCAAAAGATGCTCGTGGACCCAGAGGTTTGGAGCAGCTGGTTATGATCATGGTCACTGTTTCGCCAGCGGTTCGGCTTGCGGTGACCACCTAGCGATCCCTCGCCTAGAATTGCATGAGATGTACGGACTTCGAAGCGCTTGAAATTCGGGTTGCGTAGAACGACGAACACCGAGAAGAGCGGCTGCGATTGCGCCAGTGGTCAGCTCGCAATAGGAGGACTCCATAATGGCTGAGCACAACGGCGGAAACCGCGGCGGAAAAGATCGCGGCGGTTCCAGCGGACGGGGTTCGGGTGGCCCTTTCCGGGGCACCAATAATTCGGGCGGGGATCCTCGTGGATTCCGTTCCCGCGAGGATCGTGACGCCCAGGGCTCGCGTCCGCCGTTTGGTGATCGCCAGCGCCCGCAGGGCGACGATCGTAAGCCCTTTGGCGGTGGGGATCGGGATCGTAAGCCGCCGTTTGGTGATCGTCCGCGCCGTGAAGGTGATGGCGAACGTCGCAGCTTTGGCGGCGGAGATCGTGACGGCCAGGGCTCGCGTCCGCCGTTTGGTGATCGCCAGCGCCCGCAGGGCGACAGGGATCGCAAGCCGCCGTTTGGTGATCGGGATCGTAAGCCGTTTGGTGATCGTCCGCGCCGTGAAGGTGATGGGGATCGTCGCAGTTTCGGTGGCGGTGATCGGGATCGTAAGCCGCCATTTGGTGATCGTCCACGTCGTGAAGGTGATGGCGAGCGTCGCAGTTTCGGTGGCGGTGATCGGGATCGTAAGCCGCCATTTGGTGATCGTCCACGTCGTGAAGGTGATGGGGATCGTCGCAGTTTCGGTGGCGGTGATCGGGATCGTAAGCCGCCATTTGGTGATCGTCCACGTCGTGAAGGTGATGGCGAGCGTCGCAGTTTCGGTGGCGGAGATCGGGATCGTAAGCCGCCGTTTAGTGATCGTCCGCGCCGTGAGGGTGATGGGGAGCGTCGCAGCTTTGGCGCCGGAGAAAACCGCAAGCCCTTCGGCGACCGCCAGGACCGTGCCCCCAGGACCTTCGACCGTGGAGACTCGGGTCCCCGCCAGTTCGGGCGACGTGACGAGCCGGAACACCGTCCGGTACGCGTACCGAATGCCCGCGACCTGCGCAGCGCCAACCGTCCCGATCGGGAACGTTCTCCCCAGATTGACGAAGATGTCACAGGGCAGGAACTTGACCGGGCGACCAAGCACGAGATCAAGACGCTCGAAGCCAACAGCGCCGAGTGGGTTGCACGCCACTTGGTGATGGCCGGCCGGCTCATAGACGACGAACCCGAATTGGCTTTCCAGCACGCCCTGGCTGCCAGCCGCAGGGGCGGAAGGCTTTCGGCAGTGCGCGAGGCCGTGGGGCTCACGGCCTACGCTGCAGGCCACTATGGGGAGGCGCTGAGGGAATTCCGGACATACCGGCGCATCAGCGGCTCCAACGTGCATCTCCCCGTAATGGCTGATTGTGAACGAGGCCTCGGCCGACCGGACAGAGCCTTGGACGTCGTGCGGTCCGAGGAAGCCAAGGATCTGGACGCGCCCGGCAAGGTTGAACTGGCCATCGTGGCGGCAGGCGCACGCACTGACCTTGGTCAGTTGGACGCTGCAGTGGCTGAGCTGGAGATCCCCCAGCTGGACATGAACCGTGCCTTTTCCTACAGCCCGCGTCTGTTCAGGTCGTACGCAGATGCTTTGGCTGCAGTTGGTCGTGGCGAGGAAGCGGAGAAGTGGCAGCGCCAGGCTGTGGTGGCTGAGAACGCCCTTGGCCTTGGCGCCTCTGAGGAGCCCGACATCATCGACCTTGGTTGGGACGAGGAAGAGGAGGCCCGGCAGGAGGAGGAATTGCGCCGCCTACAAGCCAGGCAGAACCTGGAGACGACGGAAGTTGCGCAGGGAAGCACGAAGGCCGCTGATGCTGGACTAAAGGCAACGACAACGACGTCTGCACCTGCAGAACTTGACGAAGGCTCGGATGACGCCGAATCCGACTACTTTGAGTCGGACGACGCAGAATCTGATGAAGATTCAGTCGAAGAAGATGTTGACGCGACAGAGACTGCGCCGACGGAAACAGCGGATGAGTCCGATCCCGTGAACCGCACAGAGGACTAGCCCGTATGCCTTCTGCTTCACTCATCTCGATGTTCGACGCCCTGCTGTCGGACCTGGACGGCGTGGTGTACGCCGGACCCCATGCTATCCCTGGTGCCATAGAGGCACTTGGGAAGCTTGAGGGTGAAGGCGTGGGCCTGGGTTACGTCACCAATAACGCCTCCAGGACTCCTGCCCAGGTGGCAGCACATCTGCGTGAAATGGGTGCGCCTGCGGAGGACCATCAAGTGGTGAGTTCATCGCAGGCGGCAGCAGAACTTCTGTCCGGCATGCTTCCGGCAGGTTCCAGGGTACTCGTCACGGGTAGCCGTGCCCTTGCCCACGAGCTGGAACTTGTCGGGCTCGTGCCGGTGCATAGTGCTTTGGAACACCCCGTGGCGGTGGTTCAGGGATTTAACCCTGAAATCGCATGGAAGGATCTTGCCGAGGCATCGTACGTGGTGGCGGGCGGTGCGCTCTGGGTGGCAACAAACACAGATATGTCTATCCCGCAGGCACGGGGGATTGCGCCTGGGAACGGCACCCTGGTTGCAGCCGTAGCTTCGGCCACCGGGCAGAAGCCGTTGGTCGCGGGCAAACCGGAAGCTCCTTTGTTCCATGCGGCTGCCAAACGGCTGGGCTCTGAGCGCCCGCTCGTTGTCGGTGACCGGCTGGACACTGACATCCTCGGCGGCAACCGGGCCGGATTCGCCACTGTCGCCGTCCTGACCGGCGTCGACACCCGGGAATCCATCCTGGCCGCCCGCGCAGAGGAACGGCCCGGTTATCTCATCAGCACGTTATCCGAGCTCTACGAGCCATACCCGGACGTGGTCAGTCGTGACGGGAGCTACTATTGCCGCGAATCCCATGCACGTGTTGACGGGAACACCGTCAGCATCACCGGGGACCCGACGGATGTGGATTCCTGGCGAGCCGCGTGCGCAGCGTGGTGGGCTGCCAACCCGGGAGCCACAACGGCAAAGGTGGCCGACCTCGAATGGCTTGATCATTAGACTGGTGAAATGACCGAGCAGAACCAGCCTCATCCCGTCGACCATTCGGTGGTCCGCTGGCCGCAGGCACCCCGGTTTCAGGACGCCTCCGGCCAGGACGCCTCCGGCCAGAGAACCCCCGGTCAGGGAACCCCCGGTCAGGGGATGACTGACCAGGATGTGGACGAGGCCCTGGGTCTGCTGTCCAAATTGCCTGACCTGGAAGTGGCCGAGCACGGAACTGTCTACGCCGAACTGCACGATGCGCTGCTGGAGGCGCTGAATTCTGGTGCGCTGCACGGTAACCCGTCGTCGGACGATACGCGCCCATGACCCGACTGGACCAAATGCTTGTAGCCCGAGGGCTGGCAAGATCGCGTACCCATGCCGCCCGGCTCATCGTCGAAGGAAAGGTGACCTCTGAGGGGACCACTCTGTCCAAGGCTTCCCTCCAGGTTGAGGACCAGACTGAACTAAGCGTGGTTGAGGCGGCTGAAGACCACTATGTCAGCCGTGCCGCCCATAAGCTGGCTGGCGCGCTCAAGGCCTTCCCTGAAATTGTCGTCCAGGGAAAACGCTGCCTCGATGCAGGAGCGTCCACGGGCGGCTTCACGGAGGTGCTGCTGAGACAGGGTGCCGAACGCGTGGTGGCAGTCGACGTCGGGCATGGACAGCTGGTGCCGCAGCTCAGGTCCGATCCCCGTGTGGACGTTCACGAAGGACTCAATGTCCGATACATGAAGGCCGATGACATCGGCGGCCTGGCGCAACTCACGGTGGCTGATTTGTCCTTCATTTCCCTCACCCTGGTGGTTGAACCGCTGGCTGCCTGCACAGTACCTGGCGGGGACCTGGTGCTCATGGTCAAACCCCAGTTCGAGATTGGCAAGGACCGGCTGGGCCGGACAGGTGTGGTCAATTCCGAGCTGGAACGACGCCGGGCAGTGGCTAAAGTCGCCTCTGCTGCAGTCGAGGCGGGACTGGAGCCGCGCGGGCTGGCAGCCAGTCCTTTGCCCGGCCAGGACGGAAACGTTGAATACTTCCTGTGGATAAAACGCAGGATGGTTCCAGACTTGCCTAAGATCGAAGGGCACGACGCTGCTGTTGCCGCGTTGCTTGGAAGTATTTGGCCGAGTCCTTTGAAGAACCAGTAGAAAGCGGAACCCGATGAGCAGGCGTGTACTGGTCCTTGCCCACACCGGCCGCGAGGAATCACTGAAAGCTGCCTGGGAGGCCTGCGAACAGCTGCATTCCTCCGGGATTGTGCCTGTGATGCAGGAATCGGAGCTTGGCGACATGGAGCGCTACTTCGGCCGGCTGGAACACCCGGTCGAAGTTCTCCACGATCACGTCCAGCTGCCCGATGTTGAACTTGTGATGGTCCTGGGCGGAGACGGAACCATTCTCCGCGCAGCTGAACTTGTCCGCGAGGTTGACGTGCCGCTCCTGGGTGTAAACCTGGGGCACGTTGGTTTCCTCGCCGAGAGTGAGCGGGCAGACCTTGCCCAGACGGTCGAGTGGATAGCCAGCAGGCAGTACACAGTCGAAGAACGAATGACCATCGATGTTCAGGTCTGGGTCCGCGGGCAAAAGATTTGGCACACGTGGGCGCTTAACGAAGCTGCCATCGAAAAAGGCAACCGGGAGCGGATGCTTGAAGTGGTTACCGAAGTGGACGAGCGTCCGCTGACCACCTTCGGGTGCGACGGCATTGTGCTGGCAACCCCTACCGGTTCCACGGCCTACGCCTTTTCCGCCGGAGGGCCGGTGGTGTGGCCAGAGGTGGAAGCCCTCGTGATTGTTCCCATCAGTGCCCACGCCCTCTTTGCCAAACCACTGGTCGTTTCACCCCGCTCGAGACTCGCCGTCGAAGTTCTGGGCCGGACCGATGCGCAGGGAGTTCTCTGGTGCGACGGGCGGCGCTCTGTTGACCTTCCGCCGGGTGCCCGCGTGGAGGTTACGCGGTCGGCCACACCGGTACGCCTTGCCCGCACTCATCCCACGCCATTCTCAGGACGGCTGGTGCGCAAGTTCGAATTGCCCATCCATGGCTGGAGGGGGCCTGCACCAAAACCCGAATCCGTTCATACCGGACCCATCCCCATTGTCCGTACACCCAAGCCGATGCCGTTGCCCCCCACGCCTTCGACCGCGGCTGCCGCGCCGGCAAATTCTTCGGCGGAACATCCGGAAGAACCGCCGGCAGCTCCCGACCCCACCACTGCGAGGTGAATCGTGCTTGAAGAACTGAGAATCCGCGATCTCGGCGTCATCACGGACGCCACTTTGCCGCTTGGCCCGGGGTTGAGTGTGGTGACAGGCGAAACCGGTGCGGGTAAAACCATGGTGGTCACCGCCGTCGGCCTGCTGCTGGGGGCAAGATCCGACGCCGGTGCCGTCAGGAGCGGGGCGAAAAGCGCCACCGCTGAGGCGGTACTGAAGCTGGCGAACGAGCATCCTGCCGTTGCCCGTGCGGTGGAAGCCGGCGCAGACGTGGAGGAGTTCGACGGCGGCACTGAGCTAATCCTTGCCCGGCGCCTGGGAGCCGACGGCCGCAGCCGTGCTTTCCTTGGCGGGCGGGCGGCCCCGGTGGGCGTCCTGGCCGAAATCGGCGAAAGCCTCGTGGTGGTTCACGGCCAGTCGGATCAGATCCGGCTGAAGGGCGCTACCGCCCAGCGCGGTGCCCTGGATAAGTTTGCGGGCGACTCTCTCGCCGCTCCACTCGCCAGCTACCAGGCGCTGTACAGCCAATGGAAGTCCATCCAGACGGAGCTGGATACGCTGCGCAGCGCCGCCCGTGACAGGCTGCGTGAAGCCGAGTCACTGGAGATCGCCTTGGCGGAGATTGATGAAGTGGATCCCCAACCAGGTGAGGACGAGTCCCTCAAAGCCGAGGCCGTGAAACTGGCCAACGTGGAAGAGCTGAGGATTGCCGCCAACACCGCGCACCAGGCGCTCATCGCGGAGGACTTTGGGGATTCCGGTGACGCAACCACCATGGTGGATGCAGCGAAGCGCACCTTGGAGCACGTGGCGGAGCACGACGCCGAGCTGGGTGCGGCCTCTGCCCGCCTGGCCGAAGTCGGCTTTCTTCTCAATGACATCGCAACTGAGCTGGCCAGCTATCAGGCAGGGCTGGACTCTGAGGGACCGGAGCGGCTCGCGGAGATCGAGGACCGGCGTGCCGTATTGGCCAAGCTGGTCCGTAAGTATGCACCGAGCATCGATGAAGTCCTGGTCTGGGCGGAGAACGCGAGGATCAGATTCGACGAACTGCAGGACGATTCCACCCGGATCGAGGCGCTCGACGCCGAAGTTGTCCGCACGGAGGCTGACCTGAAGAAGCAGGCCGCCGCCATCAGCAAGATCAGGGCCAAGGCAGCCAAGGACCTTTCCGCCCGTGTCAGTGCCGAGCTGAAGGCACTGGCCATGGCGGATGCCACGCTGGTGATCAACATCGAACCGGGCGGGCAACTGGGCCCATTTGGCGTGGATGAGATTTCGTTCCTGCTCCAGCCCCATGCGGGAGCACCCGCAAGGCCCCTTGGCAAGGGTGCCTCCGGCGGTGAACTCTCAAGAGTCATGCTGGCCATCGAGGTGGTGCTGGCTGCGGTCGATCCCGTGCCCACGTTCGTTTTCGATGAAGTCGACGCAGGCGTTGGTGGCCGTGCCGCCGTCGAAATCGGTCGCCGGCTGGCCATGCTGGCCCAGCATGTCCAGGTGCTGGTAGTGACCCACTTGCCCCAGGTGGCTGCTTTCGCTGACCAGCACATCCGCGTCACCAAGACCTCTGTCCGCGGCTCGGACGGCGCTACCGCCACTGGGTTTACCTCCAGTGATGTTCAGTTGCTGGACGCATCCGAGCGGATCAAGGAGCTTGCCAGGATGCTGGCGGGGCAAGAGGACTCCGAGTCTGCACAAGCTCACGCGAAGGAACTCCTGGAGGACGCCCGTCTCCTGCCCCAGCGGGCCTAACCGGCGGGGCCAAGCGGGCAGCGGGCCTAACCGGAAGCATCGCCTAGCGGGAAGTCAGCACCCGAACGGCCCTGGCCATCATGGCGTGCACCACGAGCGGATGCAGGATCCTCACTGGCAGGAAGTAGAGGCGGCCCCGCCATCCCTTAATCCGCACCGCCGTGGTGACCCGCAGCAGCATTCGCGTAGCATCAAGGGCCACTCCGCAACGGAAATCAAGATGCTTGTCATCGGCGCTGATGAGGGCTTCCTCACCAACAACCCCGGACACGGCAAAGATGTCCCAGGGAGAGGGTTTGACTCCAATCAGGACCACCAAGGTTTGCCGGATGCCCAGCAGCCATTTGACCCAGAGTGGGACCACAGCGCCTGAAAAGATCGTCTCTGCCCAAAGCCGTGGGTCCACGGGGCTTCCTGCCGGCACTGGGAGAACAATCACATCGGCATAGTCCGGCACCGGAATCGAGGCGAGGGCCAACGAGACAAAAGAAGGAGACGGAACGGGGGATTGGCTGGTTTCAGCGGGCTGGTTTATGGGATCCGGCGTCGTCACCCCTTGATCGTAGCGGCCCAAACAGGCGAGACTTGAGGCTTTGGGGGAACAACCGGATGGACCCGTGGAAGGCGCAATTGATGATAGGCTCGAATTCCGTGGTGCAGCGATCAAATTCCCGTGTAAATTCCCGGTTCCCGGGCTCGTCCAAGACGACCAAACACATCTTCGTCACCGGTGGTGTGGCGTCCTCGCTCGGTAAAGGACTGACGGCTTCAAGCCTCGGACACCTGCTGCGGGCACGTGGTTTGTCTGTAACAATGCAAAAGCTGGATCCCTATCTGAACGTGGATCCCGGCACAATGAACCCGTTCCAGCACGGTGAAGTTTTTGTCACCGACGACGGCGCCGAGACAGATCTCGATATCGGACACTACGAGCGCTTCCTGGATGAAAATCTTGAAGGCTCGGCTAACGTCACTACGGGCCAGATCTACTCCACCGTCATCGCCAAGGAACGCCGCGGCGAGTACTTGGGCGACACCGTCCAGGTCATTCCCCACATCACGGACGAAATCAAGCGCCGCATGCGGCTTCCGTCCGAAGGCAAGAATGCACCTGACGTCATCATCACCGAGATCGGCGGGACCGTCGGCGACATTGAGTCCCAGCCTTTCCTGGAGTCAGCACGCCAGGTGCGGCAGGACATCGGCCGTGGCAATGTTTTCTTCCTCCACGTCTCGCTGGTCCCGTACATCGGTCCGTCCCAGGAGCTGAAGACCAAACCGACGCAACACTCGGTTGCCGCACTGCGCTCAATCGGTATCCAGCCTGAGGCCATCGTGATCCGATCCGATCGCGAGGTGCCGCAGCCCATGCGTGAAAAGATCGGCCGCATGTGCGACGTCGACATTGACGCCGTGATCGGTGCCCCGGATGCCCCCAGCATCTACGACATCCCCAAGACCCTCCACTCCCAGGGCCTGGACTCGTACATTGTGCGTGCCCTTGATCTGCCGTTCAAGGACGTGGACTGGACCAGCTGGGACAAGTTGCTGGAAGCCGTCCACAACCCCAAGCACGAGGTCGAAGTTGCGCTTGTGGGCAAGTACATTGACCTGCCTGACGCCTACCTCTCGGTAACGGAAGCCCTCCGTGCAGGCGGGTTTGCGAACGACACCAAGGTGAAGATCCGTTGGGTTCCGTCAGACGAGTGCGAAACCCAAGAGGGTGCAATAACCTCCCTCGAAGGCGTCGACGCCATCTGTGTTCCCGGCGGCTTCGGAATCCGCGGCCTCGAAGGCAAGCTGGGGGCCCTGACATTCGCACGTCAGACCAAGCTGCCGGTACTGGGCCTCTGCCTGGGACTGCAGTGCATGGTGATTGAATATGCACGCAACGTGGTGGGGCTGGAAGGCGCTTCATCCAGCGAATTTGAACCCGACTCCAAGCACCCGGTGATTGCCACCATGGAAGAGCAGTTGGACATCGTTGAAGGCAAGGGCGACCTTGGCGGAACGATGAGGCTCGGGCTGTATGAGGCCAAGCTGGACGAGGGTTCCGTTATCGCAGAGACCTACGGGGCTACCACCGTCAGCGAGCGGCACCGCCACCGTTACGAGGTCAACAACAAGTACCGGGCGCAGATTGCTGCTGAAGGGCTCGTCTTCTCAGGCACCTCTCCGGACGGAAAGCTCGTGGAGTTCGTTGAACTGCCCCGCGAGACGCATCCGTACTACGTGGCTACACAGGCCCACCCCGAGCTGAGCTCACGGCCTACCCGCCCTCACCCGCTCTTCGCGGGTCTGGTCAAGGCCGCGCTGGACCACCAGCAGGGAGCCACCGCAAAACGTAATACAGTGGGTGCTGAGGCACCGGTCCGCAAGGAAAAAGCGGACAGCGTGGTGCCGGCCAAGTAAGCCAGCACGACAAAAGGACGGCGCGATGCCTCATACATCTGAAACCCCCAACGCTGCACGGCAGGTTTCGGATGTACCGAGTCCGCGCCGTCTTTTGTCGTCCCGGACCGTCTATGAAGGCCGCATCTGGGATGTTGTCAGCGACAGCTTCAAACTGACTGACGCCGGCGACCCGCTGACCAGGGATTACATCGACCACCCCGGTGCGGTGGCAGTGCTGCCCATGAACGACGCCGGCGAGGTGCTGCTGATCAAGCAGTACAGGCACCCGGTGGGAATGGATCTTTGGGAGATCCCGGCAGGGCTGCTGGACGTTGATGGCGAGGACTTCGTGGTGGGCGCCGCCCGAGAGCTGGCAGAAGAGGCCGATCTCGTGGCAGAAACCTGGAACGTCCTGGTTGATTTCTTCAATTCTCCCGGTTCCTCGAGTGAAGCCATCCGGATCTACCTTGCCCGGGACCTGACGGCTGTACCTCACCACGAACTCCACGTCCGCACCGACGAGGAAGCCGAAATCGAGCTGCATTGGACCTCCCTTGACGATGCTGTTCAAGCAGTACTGGACGGCCGCCTGCACAACCCTTCCGCCGTCGTCGGAATCCTGGCCGCTGCGGCCGCCAGGGGCAATGACTTCCGGCACCTCCGTCCGGCCGGTGCGCCCTGGCCGGCTCACCCCAGCCAGCGCTGATGACCGGGACTGCGACGGTTGAGGCGTCTGACACGCCTGACAGCACCTCCCCGACGCCGAGGCCACCGTCTGCCATCGATCGTGGTGTCACTGACTACCTCCAGCACATGGGCGTGGAACGCGGACTCGCGGTGAACACCCTGTCGGCTTACCGGAGGGATCTTTCCAGGTACGGCAACTATCTTGCATCGGCCGGCGTTTCGCGCCCGGAGGATGTGACGAGGCGCCACGTGACGGCGTTCGTGCAGTCACTCTCGGACGGTTCTGATGGAGGATCTGTGCTCGGCGTGCGCTCGGCCGCACGGACCGTCGTTGCAGTACGCGGGTTGCATAAGTTTTGGGCGCTTGAAGGCACGACGACGGCGGACCCGGCAAGTGATGTGCACCCGCCTATGCCCGGCAAGCGGCTGCCGAAGGCCATCAGCGTGGATGAGGTAACGCGGATCCTTGAGGCCGCCGCAACGGACTCTCCCACAGGCCTCCGAGACCGGGCGCTCCTGGAGTTCTTGTACTCCACCGGTGCCCGTATCAGCGAGGCAGTGGGCCTCGACGTCGATGACATCTCCCTCGAAGGGGCGGACGACGGTCCGGCGATCGTGCGCCTTTTTGGTAAGGGTTCCAAGGAACGCCTGGTACCCTTGGGCTCTTTCGGTGCACGGGCACTGGATTCTTACCTGGTCCGTGGCCGCCCCCTCCTGGCGGGCAAAGGGAAGGGGACTCCGGCCTTGTTCCTGAACGCGAGGGGAGGGCGGATCAGCAGGCAGAGCGCCTGGACCATTCTCAAGGCCGCGGCAGAGAAAGCCTGCATCACCAAAGACGTTTCACCGCATACGCTCCGGCACTCGTTCGCGACCCATCTGCTGGAGGGCGGGGCGGATGTGCGCGTGGTCCAGGAACTTCTGGGCCACGCCTCGGTAACCACCACCCAGGTGTACACCTTGGTTACGGCGGATACGCTGCGCGAGATTTACGCAGCGGCGCATCCCCGCGCGCTCGGCTAGCCCAGGGATATTCTTGGGGAATGACTTCCGCCCCTGTTACCCTCTGCTTCCTCCTCCGCGATCTCGAGGGAGTGGGCACTGAGGTGCTGCTGGGGCTCAAGAAGACCGGCTTCGGGACCGGAAAGATCGTCGGTGTGGGCGGCCATATCGAACCCGGCGAGTCGGCGGCCGAAGCCGTATGCCGTGAGGTCTACGAGGAAACGGGAATTACCGTTCTCGAGTCCGATCTGAGGCCTGCAGGCAGAGTCGACTTTGTTTTTCCGGCCCGTCCGCTCTGGAACATGTCCGCAATCCTCTTCACGACACGAACGTGGCAAGGAGAGCCGACGGAAAGCATCGAAATCATTCCCGAGTGGTTTCTGCTTGACTCCCTCCCGCTGGAGCGGATGTGGGCCGACGCCGAACACTGGCTTCCGCTGGCGCTCACTAAGGGCGGGGTCAACGTTGTAGTGACACTGAACCCGGACAACGAGACAGTTCAATCCGCGGTAACGATTTCCGAGTTTTTGTAACCATCCGCGGCAGGCTGGAAATTATACATTTAGCCTGCGGGTCAGGACACTACGTTTCACAGGGATAAGAAAGGCGGGCCGGTCACCTTTCAAAGGTGACCGGCCCGCCGTCGTTCCCGGCAAGGAGAACTACGGAACGTGCCGTTCCTCAGCACCGTTGTACAGGCTCAGCGGACGGATCAGGGAGTTTGATTCCACTTGCTCCATGATGTGCGCAGTCCATCCGGTGATGCGGCTGGCCACGAACAGGGGAGTGAAGGTGGCGGTATCGAAGCCCATGAGGTGGTAGGTAGGCCCCGCCGGGTAGTCGAGGTTCGGCTTGATGGCCTTGGCCTCCTCCATCGCCGACTCAAGGCCGTTATAGAGGCCCAGGAGCTCGGGCCGGCCATAGTGGGCGATCATCTTGTCCAGCGCAGCTTTCATCGTCGGCACGCGGGAATCGCCGTGCTTGTACACGCGGTGGCCGAAGCCCATGACCTTCTTCTTTTGGGCGAGGGCGTTCTCCATCCAGGTCTTAGCCCTGGCCGCGGCTTCTTCCAGTGACTCCTCGGGACGGATGCCTATTTCATCGAACGTGTGCATGACGGCTTCGTTGGCGCCGCCGTGAAGCGGTCCCTTAAGGGCGCCGATGGCCCCTGTGACAGCAGAATGAAGATCGGAGAGTGTGGACGTAATGACGCGGCCGGTGAACGTGGAGGCGTTGAAAGAGTGCTCTGCATACAGGATCATCGAGACGTTGAAGGCCTCCACAACCTCCGGGACTGACTCTTCCCCGAAGGCCATCCACAGGAAATTCGCCGAGTAGCCCAGATCATCCCGCGGCCCGACGAGCGCCTGGCCCTTGCGCCGCCGCTGATCGTAGGCGACCACAGCTGGCATGGCGGCAAAGAGGTCGATTGCCTTGGTCATGTTGGCTTCCCGGGACGAGTCCTCGGCAAGGCTGTGACGGGCACCCATCACGGAAGTGGCGGTGCGGCATACGTCCATGGGATGAGCTGTGGTGGGCAATGCATCGATGACCTGTTTGACTACCGGGTCCAGCGCCCTGCCCGAGCGCTCCCTTGCCGTGAATTCAGCGAGTTGGTCAGGCGTGGGCAGTTCCCCGTTCCAGAGGAGGTATGCCACTTCCTCGAAGCTGCACCTTGCTGCGAGTTCCTGCACGGGGTATCCCCGGTAAAGAAGTGAATTGGTGTCCGGATTGACCTTTGAGACGGCAGTGGTGTCCACCACGACGCCGGCGAGTCCCTTTTTGATCTCTTCTGCAGCCATGCTGAAAACTCCTTAGTTTCTTTGAGACGCTATTGCCCGGCCTGGGCCGGCAAATCCGATGGGATCTGAGTGTCAGTTCTTTCCGGGAACCTGGAAGTTGAACACACCGGTGTCGAAACGGTTGTAGGCCTCGTAGTCCACAAGGTCGTACAGCCGCGCGCGGGTGAGCATGTTCTCCACCTGTGCCTCCTGCGTGCCGTCAGCCTTGATCGTCTCCAGCGTACGCTCCGCAGCGCCCATGGCACTACGGAGGAGGGTCACGGGATAGATCACCATGTTCACGCCTACGGCCTGCAGTTGTTCAACCGTGAACAGCGGGCTCTTGCCGAACTCAGTCATGTTCGCCAGGATCGGCACGTCCACTGCCTCGCGGATGGCCTTGAACTCGCCCAGGTCCTTCATGGCTTCGGGGAAGATCGCATCGGCGCCGGCATCGACCAGGGCCACGGCCCGCACCTGCGCCGCCGCAAGGCCGTCAGTTGCCCGGATGTCCGTGCGGGCCATAATCAGGAAATTCGGGTCCCGCCGGGCGTCCGCTGCCGCGCGGATCCTTTTGGTGGCGGTGTCCAGGTCCACCACATTTTTTCCATCCAGGTGTCCGCAGCGCTTCGGGTTGAACTGGTCCTCGATGTGGCACCCCGCCAGGCCTGCGTTTTCCAGCTCCTGGACTGTGCGGGCAACATTCATGGGTTCGCCGAAACCTGTGTCCGCGTCCACAATGGCCGGCAGCTCCGTCATGCGAGCGATTTGGCCTGCTCTCGTCGCAACCTCCGTCAGGGTGGTGAGGCCGATGTCAGGCAAGCCGAGGTCGTTAGCCAGCACGGCGCCGGAGATGTAGACACCGGCAAAGCCTTTTTCCTCGATCAGCCGGGCAGAAAGGGGACTGAAGGCGCCGGGGAACTGCTGGATGGTTCCGGATGCCAGGAGTTCACGGAGCCGGATCCTTTTTTGCTCGGGCGTGGTGTGGGAATACAGCACTTAGAACAGCCCCTTCGGTGCTGCAGCGAAGTCAATAACACCACGAGCCGCAACGATATTCAGCTGGTCCAGTTCTCCGGCGGCCAGTTCCGGGAGCCGTGCTGCTGCGTCGAGGAAACGGTCGATTTCCTTTTCCTCCACCAGACCGGCGGCGAGAGTGCGGAACTTGTTGATGTACTGCTCGCGGGCGAACGGCCGGGCACCCAGCGGATGCGCATCAGCCACAGCAATCTGATCGGTGACTACGGACCCGTCGTTGAGCGTGATTTCCACAGACCCGCCGAACGCCTTCTCGGAAATGTCCATGGAATGGTAGCGGCGCGTCCACTCAGGGTCCTCGACGGTGCTGACCTTTTGCCACAGCTCAACGGTGTCCACCCGGCGGGCCCGCTCCGGCGCATACGAATCCACATGGTGCCAGCTGCCGTCCTGCAATGCCACGGTGAAGATGTACGGGATGGAGTGGTCCAGGGTTTCGCGGCTGGCGTCGGGGCTGTACTTCTGCGGATCGTTGGCTCCGGATCCGATCACAAAATGCGTGTGATGGCTGGTTTTGATCAGCACGGATTTCACATTCGCCGGATCGGTCACTTCAGGGTGCTCCGCATGAAGTTTCCGGGCCAGATCAATCCAGGCCTGGGCCTGGTATTCAGCAGAATGCTCCTTGGTGTAGGTGTCAAGGATGGCGCGCTTGGCTTCGCCGGCTTCGGGCAACGGCACGCTGTAGGAGGCCTCCGGGCCGTCGAGCATCCATGCAATGACACCGTCTTCGCCTTCATAGATCGGCACCGGCGAGGTCTGCCCACGCATGGAACGGTCCACGGCCTCGACTGCCATCTTGCCGGCAAAAGCGGGGGCGTGAGCCTTCCAGGTTGAAATTTCGCCCTTTCGGGACTGGCGCGTTGCTGTGGTGGTGTGAAGGGCCTGGCCGACTGACTGGAAGATGGTCTCGACGTCGAGCCCCAGCAGCGTTCCGATCCCTGCAGCGGCCGAGGGGCCAAGGTGGGCGACGTGGTCAATTTTGTGTTTGTGGAGGCAGATCGCCTTCACCAGGTTGACCTGGATCTCGTACCCGGTGGCGATCCCGCGGATCAGTTCCTGCCCGCTGGAACCAACGTGCTGCGCCACGGCCAGGATCGGCGGGATGTTGTCGCCCGGATGGGAATAGTCAGCGGCCAGGAAGGTGTCGTGGTAATCCAGTTCGCGAACCGCAACACCGTTGGCCCAGGCAGCCCACTCGGGGGAGACCCGCTCATCAATTCCGAAGACCTTCGCGCCCTTGCCTCCCGTACTGGGACCGTGGGTCAGGGCCTGGGCCCTTGCCGCCACAATGGGAGCCCTGGTCAGGGATGCAACCGCCACGGAGGCGTTATCGATGATCCTATTGATCACCATGGCCGTAACGTCATCTGCCACCGCGACGGGATCTGCCGCCACGGCGGCGATCTTGTGGGCCAGCTGCTCTTCGCGGGGCAGCTTTTCTTCGCTCCGGTAAACGCGGACGTGGTGTTCCTTGACCATGGGGCTCCTTCTAATGCGGTGTATGCGTGGCTTTGACATGGGAGAGGCTGCGGTGCAGGTGCAGCATGGTGGCTGCTTCGGCAAGGCGCGGATTACCTGCGGCGATAGCCTCGGCGATCG
This sequence comes from Arthrobacter sp. Z5-13, assembly GCF_056499105.1. Taxonomy (NCBI): domain Bacteria; kingdom Bacillati; phylum Actinomycetota; class Actinomycetes; order Micrococcales; family Micrococcaceae; genus Arthrobacter; species Arthrobacter sp. Z5-13. The sequence goes on along the minus strand of NZ_CP096460.1, from coordinate 2,879,385 downwards.
CAGCGTGCTCGGCAGCGGCCGAGGTGAGCCTGCGTGCGTCGTCCGCAGCCAGCCGCCGGACCCGCACCAGGTGCACGCGCAAACTGCGCATGGCCTGTGCGAGGTAGGTGTTGGTTATGGCTGAGTCGATCGCCGAATCAAGACGTCCCACCAGTTCGTAGTACTCGTGCCGGGCAGGGTCGTCGGCCTGAATAAGCGAGGGAGCCCGCAGGAACTCGTCGTGGAGTTTTTGAAACGTCACGGCGTCACCCCGTTCGGCAGCGAGGGCGGCGGCCCGTCCTTCCAGGGTTTCCCGCAGTTCGAACAGTTGGTCGATATTGTCCAGGGAAATGTCGGTAACGACGACGCCGCGCCCGCCTGACGCCGCGGTGAGCCCCTCTGCAGTGAGGCGGCCCAGTGCTTCCCGGAGGGGTGTCCGCGAGATGCCGAGGCGCTCGGACTGCTCCACCTCTCCAAGTACTGTGCCGGGACGGAGGCGCCACTCGATGATGTCATCGCGCAGCGTTTCGTAAGCCCGGTCGCTTGCCCGCATGGTCACCTCGCTATCATCCTCCTGTGACCATCAGTGTATACAGGAAGTGGCCGGTTTTTGGAGAATGCTGGGATCTTTCCCGGCTGGGAAGAGATTATGTATACAAAAGTCGCGATGGCGCTGTCAGCCGCGGGTCCACCGATACTCGTTCTCGGGCCTGCCGGGTGCTCCGTATCTCGGCGCTCGCGATACTGACCCGGCATCGGCCAGGTACTCAAGGTAGCGCCGGGCAGTCACGCGGGACATTCCGAGCTCATCCATCACTTCGCTGGCAGACACAGCCCCATCTTCCTTGCGGAGATAATCCTTGACCGCGTCCAACGTGGACACGGACAACCCCTTGGGCAACTGGAGTTCCGAGGGCGTCCGCAGACTTGCAAAGGCCTGGTCGACGTCGCTCTGGGAGGCGTCGGTTTTAGTTTTTCCGTCGTCGGACGATGCTAACTGCTCCCGGAACAGCCGGTAGTTGGTCAGCTTCTCGGCGAAGGTGGAGTACGTAAAGGGCTTGATCAGGTACTGGACCACTCCAATTGCTACGGCGCTGCGCACAATGTTCAATTCCCGTACGGCAGTGATGGCGATGATGTCCGAAAACAGGCCGGAGGACCGCATCCGGCGGGCAATGTCCAATCCATGAAGGTCCGGCAGGTTCATGTCCAGGAGCACCAACTCCACCTGGTTCCCGGCAGCGGAAAACTCCGCCAGGAGCCGGAGTGCCGACTGCCCGTCCGGGGCAGTCCCCGCGAGTGAGAACCCGTCGAGCCGCTGCACATAGGCGGCATGTGCGGCGGAGGCGATCGGTTCGTCTTCGACGACGAGCACGCGGATATCGCTCAAAACTGCTCCTTAGTACCGGAAGGCAGAACAACGCGGAATAGCGCACCGCCTGGGTTGGTAATGGTCAACGTTCCACCCAAACGCTGGACTGCTTGACGGACCAGTGCCAGTCCTATGCCCCGACCGTACTTGCCGGGTGCCTTGGTGCTGAAACCGTAACTGAAAACGTCGTCCACGGATCGTGGATCAACTCCGCTACCAGTATCCTGCACCGTGATCTCAAGACTCTCCTTGGTGGAGTGTAGAGCCAGCTCCACCCGTTTGGGGGAGGCGGCTTCAGCGGCGGCATCGATAGCGTTATCAAGCAGGTTTCCAAGGATGGTTACCAGATCCTGAACCGCGAGGCCGGCAAGTTCCGTTGACCCCTTCGCCTCAAGAACCAGTTCGACGCCGCGCTCGTGCGCCTCCGCTGCTTTCCCCATGACCAGCGCGCTAAGTACAGGCTCTTCAACAGAATCAACCAACTCGTCAGTGAGTTTTTGGCTGAGCTCGAGGTCTTTGGTGGCGAAATCCAGGGCGTCTTCCGTTCGTCCCAGCTCCATCAGGGAGACCAAGGTATGCAGCCTGTTCGCATGCTCGTGGGTCTGGGAACGAAGTGCGGCAGACAACGTCCGCATGGTTTCAAGTTCCGAGCCGAGGGACTCGATCTCCGTCCTGTCACGGATGGTGGCCACTGTGCCGAACACCTGGTCGCGCTGGCGGCCTTGGCTCGGCGGCCCAAGCGCCGGGCCCTGATTGACTACCAGGATGCGGGAGCCTGTCAGATGGATTTCGTCGTGCGCGAGCCTTCCGGATTCGAACAATGTCTGCAGGCTTGACGCTAACGGCAGTTCAGAGAGCGACGGCGGATCGTTCGGGTCGCCGTCCGTTTCCCGTGGGGCCAGCCCAAGGAGTTCGGCCGCCTGGTCGTTGTACATCACCACTTTGCCCTTGCTGTCAATCAGGATGACTCCTTCGCGGACTGAATGAAGCACAGATTCGTAGTAGGCGAAGAGTTGCGCGAGCTGTTCCGGTCCCCACCCCCGGGTGACCCTGCGCAAATACCTTCCGAGGAGCCAGGACGCCACCGAACCGCCCACCAGGAGCGCGAAAGCGATCGCCAAAACCGCTGGCAGCCGCCCGGAAACCGCGACATCCACAGTCCGTACCGTCACCCCCGCCGAAACCAGGGCCTTGACGTTTCCTGCTGAATCCTTGACGGGGGCAATCGTGCGCACTGACGGGCCCAGTGTTCCCGCCGTGACCTCGGTATAGACATTCCCGGCAAGGGCGGCATCAATTGAGCCAATGTATGGGCGTCCGATTTCTTCGTTCCGGGGATGGGTCCACCTTGTCCGGTCAGGGGCCATGATGGTGATGAAGTCAGCGCCGGCATCCCTCATGACGTTGAGGGCATAAGGCTGGAGGGTGGCGGTGGGATCGGGTGTGGCTGCAGCATCCAGGACGAGCGGGTTGTCTGCAATCGCCGTCGCCACTCCAGCCATCCGCCGTCCCGCCTCTGCATAGGCATGGTCGCGCGCGTCAAGGAACGTTGCCGTGCCTACGATCGCCGTGAGGGCAAGCACAAACAGCAGGTGCGCCACGAACAGCCTCCTGGCAATGCTCCATTTGTGCCTCATGGGGACCTTTCATGACCAATATGAACGCAACGGTGAGCCACGTCACTATGTACCCAATGATGGATATCACACCGGACCGACGTGAAGAGCTCAGAGACTGTGCCGAACGTCTTCCAGATTATCCATAAGGAGACACATCATGGCTTCTCAAAGAGGAGAGTCAGCAGCGCCTGCCAAGGCCGCCCGCAAGGGGCTGGACAAATCCCATTACCTTTACATTGCCGTCATCGCCGCCGTTATCCTGGGCGCACTCGTCGGTTTGCTGTTTCCCGAAGTAGGAAAATCACTCAAGCCGCTGGGTGATGGCTTCATCAAGCTGATCAAGATGATGATCGCCCCGATTATCTTCTGCACCATCGTGCTCGGGATCGGCTCCATCGCCAAGGCCGCCACGGTCGGCAAGGTCGGCGGGCTGGCGCTGGGCTACTTCGTCATCATGTCAACCTTCGCTCTGGGCATCGGCCTGGTGGTTGGCAACCTGATCCACCCGGGCGAGGGCTTGAAGCTTGCGCCGTACGACCCCAACAAGAAGGCTGAAGTAGACAGCACTGTCGCCTTCCTCCTGGGCATCATTCCGGGCGACATTCCGGTCCTCCCGACTCTCTTTGCAGCCATCCTCGTTGGTTTCGCACTGCAGAAGATGGGTGCCCAGGGTGCTCCCGTCCTCAAGGCCATCGGCCACGGCCAGGCGGTTGTGTTCCGGATCCTCATCATGATCATGTGGCTCGCTCCGGTGGGTGCTTTCGGCGCCATCGCTGCTGTGGTCGGTGCTACCGGGTTCGCGGCGATCGTGAGCATGTTTACGCTCATGGCGGCCTTCTACGTCACCTGCGCACTCTTCATTGTTGTGATCCTGGGCGGGCTGCTGCAGGCTGTTGCAGGCGTCAACATCTTCCGGCTCATGAAGTACCTGGGCCGCGAATACCTGCTGATCTTCTCCACGTCCTCCTCCGAAGCGGCTCTTCCCCGCCTCATCGCCAAGTTGGAACACCTGGGCATTTCCAAGCCGGTTGTTGGCGTCACGGTTCCGACGGGATACTCCTTCAACCTCGACGGCACTGCGATCTACCTGACCATGGCGTCACTGTTCGTTGCCAACGCCATGGGAACTCCGCTGGACCTCGGAGCCCAGATCTCGCTGCTGATCTTCATGATCATCGCTTCCAAGGGCGCAGCCGGTGTGACCGGTGCAGGCCTGGCCACGCTGGCCGCAGGTCTCCAGGCCCACAAGCCGGAACTGCTCGGCGGCGTCGGGATGATCGTCGGCATCGACCGCTTCATGTCAGAAGCCCGCGCCCTGACCAACTTCACCGGCAATGCCGTGGCCACGGTCCTCATCGGAACCTGGGTCAAGGAGATCGACGGCGGCCAGGTTGAGCGTGTGCTCTCCGGTGAAGAGCCGTTCGACGAGACCACCATGATCGCCCATCACCATGAGGTCGAGGAAACCAAGGCCCAGGCCGTACCGGCCACCGTCTAGGCCTCACTGCAACACCCTCAACATCACATACGGAAACCGCCCGCGCAGCAGAGGCTGTGCGGGCGGTTTCCGTTTTCCATAGGCAACCTTCAAGCTTTACCAGAAGGTAAAGGCACGGGCAAGGGAGCGTGTCGGGGTCCGTTGAATACCAAGCCCGGCGCTGTAACCTTGGGAGGAAGCAGGATCGGCGCTGGGAAGCCAGTGGCAGGAGATCAGGTCAATAATCACCGGAAATATGCGCCGGCAATAATCACCGTCATCGAAAGTGTGGATAGATACGTGAGCAGCGAACACGGTTCAGCAACTCTGGAAGGCATGGACCTCGATCTGGAAGACGCGGTCATGGGTCCCACAGGACGCCCCCACCGTGAGTTTCCGGAACCCGCACCGCTGTCATCGCACGGACCGGCGCGCGTTATAGCCATGGTGAACCAGAAGGGCGGGGTGGGCAAAACCACGTCCACTATCAATCTTGCTGCGGCTTTGGCCGAGTACGGGCGGCGCGTCCTCCTCGTGGACTTCGATCCCCAGGGGGCCTTGTCCGCGGGCCTCGGCGTCAACCCGCATGAGCTCGACCTGACTGTCTACAACGTGCTCATGGACCGCAAAGTGGACATTCGCGATGCCATCCACCAGACAGGCGTGGAGAACGTTCACCTGCTCCCTGCAAATATTGACCTCTCCGCCGCCGAGGTCCAGTTGGTAAATGAAGTCGCCCGTGAACAGGTTCTGGACCGCGCGCTGAAGAGCGTTGAAGACGACTACGACGTCGTCCTCATCGATTGCCAGCCTTCCCTCGGTCTGCTCACCGTGAACGCCCTCACCGCTGCGCACGGCGTCATCATCCCCCTGATCTGTGAATTCTTTGCGCTTCGTGCTGTGGCCCTGCTCGTGGAAACGATCGACAAGGTGCAGGACCGGCTGAACCCCAGGCTCCAGGTGGACGGCGTGCTGGCCACAATGTACGACGCCCGCACCCTGCATAGCCGTGAGGTCATCACCCGGCTGGTCGAGGCCTTCGGGGACAAAGTCTTCGAAACCGTCATCAAGCGTTCCATCAAATTCGCCGATGCAACCGTGGCCGCTGAACCCATCACCAGTTACGCAGGGAACCACATAGGTGCTGACGCATACCGGAATCTTGCAAAAGAACTGATTTCGCGCGGCGGCGCACCCTAGTCAGCAATGACCACTGCAGTCGATGTTGCGGAGACGGGCGTAGCTAAAAAGCCGGGCTTCGAAGTGCGGCTGGCGAATTTCACCGGCCCTTTCGACCTCCTCCTTGGCCTTATTTCAAAGCATCAGCTGGACATCACGGAGGTGGCGCTGGCGACGGTCACCGATGAATTCATCAAATACATCCGGGGACTGCAGAAGCTCGGCGAGGAATGGGCACTGGATGAGGCCAGCGAATTCCTGGTGATTGCGGCAACTCTCCTTGACCTCAAAGCAGCCAGGCTCCTTCCGGCCGGAGAGGTCGAGGACGACGAGGACATCGCCCTGCTTGAGGCGAGGGACCTCCTGTTCGCCCGGCTCCTCCAGTACAAGGCCTTCAAAGAGGTGGCCGGAATGATCAATTCAACGCTGGAACTGGAAGCAGGCCGCTACCCCCGTCAGGTAGCGCTCGAAGGCCATTTTGCGGCCTTGCTTCCTGAACTCGTCTGGCGGCACACCCCTCAGCAGTTCGCTGCCTTAGCGCAATCGGCCCTGAAGCCAAAGGAGGCCTCCGCAACCCAGGTGGGTCTGGCCCACCTTCACGGCTCCACTGTGAGTGTGAAAGAGCAGGCAGAGATCATAGGGCTGAAGCTGCAGCAAGGAAAGCCGTTGTCTTTCAGGGCCCTGATTTCCGATGCTGAGTCTACGCTGGTGGTCGTGGCCCGGTTCCTGGCGCTGCTTGAGCTGTACAGGGACAAGGCGGTCGGATTCGACCAACTCCAGCCGCTGGGCGACCTGACAGTTCATTGGACGGCTGATACTGCTTCCTGGAGCAGCGAAAATTTGAGCGAAGAATATGAGGAACAGCCTTGAGTGAACCGGTTGGGGCACCAGAACAGTCGGGAAACGACCTGTCAAAACTCCCGGGCGGCGCCCGTGCAGCTTTGGAGGCTGTCTTGATGGTCATCGACCAGCCGGCCACGCCCACTGAGCTTGCCGCCGGACTCAACCTGACCGTCGACGTCGTCGAACAGCTCCTGGTGGAACTGCAGCGCGAGTATAACGGCTATACTGTTAAAGCCCCGGACATGGACGACGTCAGCGATGCTGGCTTCGGCACCAGCCCCCGGGGTTTTGAATTGCGGAGTATCGCCGGAGGCTGGCGGATCTATTCCCGTGCAGAGTTCGCCGATCTTGTCGGCAGCTTTGTGCTCGAAGGACAGACAGCCAGGCTGACGCAGGCGGCGCTTGAGACGCTCGCCGTTATCGCTTACCGCCAGCCCGTTTCGCGGGCGAGGGTGTCTGCAATTCGTGGGGTTAATGTTGACTCCGTCGTGCGGACCCTTACCCAACGCGGACTGATTGAGGAGTCAGGAAACGACCCCGAATCCGGGGCCATCCTGTACCGCACAACGTCGTATTTCCTTGAACGCATGGGAATCGGCTCGGTGGCTGAGTTGCCTCAGCTTTCACCCCATCTTCCGGGGCTTGAAGGCATAGAAGAGTTTTATGATGCCGGAAGAATGTAGGCCGCTGAGGCCTGCGCGAGATTAACCACAAGGGCAGAACTATTCTGCACGGCTGGCTAGTGTGTTGAAGAGAAATACACAGTGCGGCCACATTAACGAAGGACGGGTCATGACACAGGCGGGACGCCAGGGTTCACCACGTAGCAGTTCAGGACGTAACGGTTCAGGACGCACTGCAGGACCGCGCACCGGAGCACAGCGTAATGCTGGCCAGCGCGATTTTTCCAAGGGCGGCGGAGACCGGCCCTTTAAGCAGCCCAAACCGCGCGAGGAGCGCTTCATCGATCCCGATGAGCAGCCCACGGGCAGCGCCCCGGTGGGTAGGGGAACCGACGCAGCCAAGTCTGGCGACTGGAAGACCGGGGCGAAGCCCTCGGCCAGGAAGTCTGCTGCACGGAAGCCAGGCGCAGGAAAGACTCCCGGCACGCCCGGGGCCCTGAAACCGAAGCCGCGGACCGGCGCACAGAATTCCGGGGGCCCCCGCGCCTTTGGCAGCGAACGCTTTGGCCAGAACCTTGGACCGGTACGCAAGCCTGCACGCAAGCGCGGTCCTCGCAACGAAGTGCCCCAGTCAGAACTTCACGATGCCGACGGCATCAGGCTGCAGAAGGTCATGGCTCAAGCCGGCGTAGCCTCCAGGCGGGTCTGCGAGGAGATGATCGCTGAAGGCCGCGTGGAAGTCGACGGGCAGGTTGTTACCGAACTCGGCGTCCGCGTCGATCCCAAGACCGCAGTCATCCACGTGGACGGCCTGCGCATCCAGCTTGACGAGTCCCTCGTGTACATGGTGTTCAACAAGCCCAAGGGCGTTGTCTCCACCATGGAGGATCCCGACGGGCGCCCATGCATCAGCGATTTTGTCCGCAACAACCATGGCGAACGGCTGTTCCACGTCGGACGCCTCGACGTCGCCACCGAGGGTTTGCTGTTGTTAACCAATGACGGCGAGCTGGCGAACCGCCTGACGCACCCCTCCTACGAAGTGCCCAAGACGTACCTCGTCCAGGTGCGGGGTCCCTTCCCCCAGGGAGTGGGTGCCCAATTGCGGGCTGGCGTTGAGCTTGAGGATGGCATTGCCTCTGTGGACTCGTTCAAGCTGGTGGATTCCACACCGGGCCACGTGCTGATCGAAGTGGTGCTGCACTCCGGAAAGAACCGCATTGTGCGCCGTCTCTTCGACGCCGTGGGCTTCCCGGTTCTCCGGCTTGTCCGGGTCAAGGTTGGTCCCATCGGTCTGGGAGACCAGCGCCAGGGCAGCATCCGGAACCTGGGCAAGCAGGAAGTCGGCCACCTGCTGGCATCAGTAGGGCTCTAGGAAATGTCGGCATTCGGTACTCACGGGCGGGGCCACCTGAATGGCCCCGTGGTGGTGATTGGTACCGGGCTGCTCGGTGCCAGCATCGGTCTTGGCCTACGCGGCCGGGGCGTCCCCGTTTTCCTTTCGGATCCGTCACCCACCAACCAGGCGGTGGCCGTTGACATCGGGGCAGGGCTTCCCTTGTCCGGGCTGGGAACGGAGCAGCCCGAACTGGTGGTGGTGGCTGCGCCTCCCGACGTAACGGCCGACGTCGTCGAGCGCGCCTTGGGGGAGTACCCCGCGGCTGTAGTCGTCGACATCGCCAGCGTCAAAGCAGGGATCCAACAGGAACTGCGGCGCCGTGGCGTGGACCTGGGCAGGTACGTGGGAACTCATCCCATGGCCGGGCGGGAGAAAGCCGGGCCCGTTGCGGCAAGGGGTGAACTGTTCACCTCCATGCCTTGGGTCCTGTGCCCTTCCGAGGAAACTTTGCCCGATGCCCTCCTGACAGCGCATGCCTTGGCGACGGATCTTGGCGCCATTGTTTCCCGATTCGACGCCGAAGAACACGACGAAGCTGTGGCGTTGGTTTCCCACCTGCCCCAAGTCATGTCCTCGCTGCTGGCCAGCCGTCTCCAGGGCATCCCACTGCACGCCTTGTCACTGGCCGGCAACGGTTTGCGCGACACCACCCGCATAGCAGCGAGCGATCCCACCCTCTGGGTTCAGATCCTCGGTGCGAACGCGGAAAAAGTCGTGGAGATCCTCCACGGTGTCCGCGAAGACCTCAACAGACTCATCGGCACCCTTGAGGATCCGCTCGCTCCCGGTGCCCGGCTGGACCTGGCGCAGCTGTTCAGCGAGGGCAACGCCGGGCAATCACGGATTCCCGGCAAGCACGGCGGTCCGCCGCAGGCATATTCGTGGCTTACTGTCCTTGTGGATGACCGGCCGGGCCAAATCGCGCGCCTCCTGACGGAGATCGGCGAGATCGGCGTTAACCTCGAGGACCTGCGCTTGGACCACTCTTCAGGGCAGAATGTTGGAATGGTGGAATTGTCGGTTCTGCCAAACAAGCATGATTTGCTGATCGAGGCGCTCAACGACCGCGGATGGCGGGTACTCCAGTAATGACACAGGAACTCATCGATACATTGCCCATGCTGCGGCAGGGCCGGGCCCTTGTTGTGGCTATCGACGGTCCTTCAGGCTCAGGCAAGTCAAGCGTGAGCAGGGAGGTGGCGCGCCGGCTCCGCCTCGCGTATTTGGACACCGGCGCAATGTACCGGGCACTTACCTGGTACTGCCTTGACCAGGGCATCGACCTGGAGGATCGCGTCGCGGTGGAGCAGGCAGCCGAGGAGCTGCCCCTGGAAATAAGCACGAGCCCACTCGAGGAATACGTCAGGGTTGGCGGCGCGGAAGTGACCCATGCGATCCGGGAGCCGGCGATTTCCGCGGCTGTCAGCGCTGTGGCAACAACCCTTGGAGCCCGCACTGAACTGATCCGCCGTCAACGTGAACTCATCGAACAGCACAACCGGCGCATTGTTGTGGAAGGCCGGGACATCACTACCGTTGTGGCACCGGGCGCGGAAGTGCGGATGCTCCTGACCGCCAGCGAAGAAGCCAGGCTTCGCCGTCGTGGCATCCAGCTCGGCGGTACCCAGAACGAGCAGGAGCTTGCCGCCCAGGTAACGCATCGGGATGCCAAGGATTCTACTGTTGTGAACTTCACCCAGGCAGCCGACGGTGTTGTGACCCTCGATTCGTCGGACCTCGACTTTGACGGGACTGTGGATGCAGCCCTCGCCATCGTCACCAAGGTGATCAACCGTGACTAAGCCCGGACTTCGGACCGGTCTGACCATGGCATGGAGCCGTCCCGTCGGTTGGTTCCTCACCCATGTCCTTTACCGCACCTCAGTCCTTGGCCGCGCCAAGGTTCCGTTGACCGGCCCGGTGATTTTTGCGGCCAACCACATCAGCTTCCTCGACGGGCCGCTGATGTTCGGTGCGGCTCCACGGCCCATGCACATCCTCGTCAAAAAAGAGTTGTTCACCGGCTTCCTCGGACAGGTTCTCCGCGCGTCCGGCCAGTTGCCGGTTGACCGCTCAGGCGACCGTCAAGCGCTCCAGCTCAGCAAGAACATGCTCGACGCCGGACGGTGCGTAGGCATACTTCCGGAAGGAACCCGGGGGAGTGGCGCTGCGTCCTCGATCAATCACGGCGTGGCATGGCTGGCTCTCAATTCCGGTGCAACTGTTGTGCCTGTAGCCATTCTTGGCACCAGGACCAAGGGTGAGCACCTCGATGCTTTACCCCGCCTGCGCAGGCAACTTCACGTCCACTTCGGTGAGCCCATCCACGTCACCCGCAAACCCGGTGAGAGCGGGCGTGTTTCAATGGACAGGGCGGGGACCGAGATTCGTGCTGCGTTGGCGCAGCACATCCAGCAAGCAATTAAAGTCAGCGGGCAGCCTCTGCCCCTCGCGGATTCCCCGCAAAAACGTTATGAAGCAGTAGCCGGGACGCCGGCAGACCACCACTAAGGAAAGTGCAATGAGCGATACGACTCAAACCTCCGGCAATTTTGGCGCCGGCGAAGACGAATACACGCCCACCGGCACAGACCAGGTGGCGGAGAACCTCGCAGCCCTGGACGATGACGAGGCTGAGGTCCGCGCGGCCTCCCTCCGGGCCGGGCTGGAGGACTATGAGCTTGACGAGGAAGACGCGGCCCTCCTGGACGGGCTCTACGCGGATGAGGACTTTGACGGACCCGTCAAGCTGGATCCCGTGCTTGCCATTATCGGCCGCCCGAACGTGGGCAAATCCACGCTGGTCAACAGGATCCTTGGCCGCCGTGAGGCTGTAGTAGAGGACACTCCCGGTGTAACCCGCGACCGCGTGATGTACTCGGCCCACTGGAACGGCCGCAACTTCACCATTGTGGATACAGGCGGCTGGGAGCACGATGCCCGCGGCATCCATGCCCGGGTTGCAGAGCAGGCAGAAATGGCAGTTGAGCTGGCTGACGCCGTGCTCTTCGTGGTCGATTCCGCGGTCGGTGCTACAGCCACCGATGAAGGCGTTGTGAAGATGCTCCGGAAGAGCAAGAAGCCGGTCATTATGGTGGCCAACAAGGTGGATGACTTCGCGCAGGAAGCAGACTCGTCAACGCTTTGGGGCTTGGGATTCGGCGAGCCCTACCCGGTCTCAGCGCTCCATGGCCGCGGTGTGGCGGATCTCCTTGACCACGTGATGGATACTCTCCCTGAATTCTCCACCATCGAGGGACTTGAGCGTTCCGGCGGACCGCGCAGGATTGCCCTGATCGGGCGGCCCAACGTTGGCAAATCCTCCCTGCTTAACAAGCTGGCGGGTTCGGAACGGGTCGTGGTGGACAACACCGCCGGCACCACCCGCGACCCCGTCGACGAATTCATCGAGCTGGGCGGCCGGACCTGGCGTTTTGTGGACACCGCAGGCATCCGCCGTCGGCAGCACATGGCCCAGGGTGCCGACTTCTACGCTTCCCTGCGTACGCAGGCGGCGCTCGAGAAGGCCGAGGTCGCCGTCGTCCTCCTGGCAGTTGATGAGGTACTCAGCGAGCAGGACGTGCGCATCCTCCAGCTGGCCATCGAATCCGGTCGCGCCCTGGTCCTTGCGTTCAACAAGTGGGACCTGCTCGATGACGAACGGCGCAAGTACCTGGAGCGCGAAATCGACCAGGACCTCGCGCATGTGGCCTGGGCTCCCCGCGTGAATATCTCAGCAAAGACGGGTTGGCACAAGGACAGGCTGGTGCCCGCATTGGACGTGGCTCTCGAGAGCTGGGACAAGCGTATTCCCACAGGCAGGCTCAACGCGTTCCTCGGTGAGCTCGTTGCGGCACACCCCCACCCGGTCCGGGGCGGCAAGCAGCCCCGCATCCTCTTCGGCACCCAGGCGTCGAGCCGTCCGCCGAAGTTCGTCCTGTTCACCACCGGGTTCCTGGACCCGGGATACCGCCGCTTCATCACCCGCCGGCTGCGTGAAACCTTCGGCTTCGAGGGAACCCCTATCGAGGTCAACATGCGCGTGCGGGAAAAGCGTGGCAAGAAGCGTTAATTTGGACACACAAGGCCTGTGATGCCCCTTCGATGTCACAGGCACCCTCCGGAATCGTGTAAGCTTTTGGAGGTGGTTCGGCCGGACTGCTTAGATGAAATTCTCAGATATCATCGAAGCGGAGAACGGCGGAACTAACGGGCTGTAGCGCAGCTTGGTAGCGCACTTGACTGGGGGTCAAGGGGTCGCAGGTTCAAATCCTGTCAGCCCGACCAACCAAAAACCCTGTCGATCCTTTCCGGATCGGCGGGGTTTTTTGTTTGCCTACTTCAGGAACTTTGAGGTGCGGCGGTCCGCTAGGATTTTCCCTTTGGTTTGGCAGGTGGGGCAGTACTGGAGGGCTGTGTCCGCGAAAGAAACCTCGCGAACAGTGTCACCGCACACGGGGCATGCCTGGCCGGCCCGGCCATGGACACGCATAGTGCTTCGTTTGGCGTCCTTGAGCTCGTTTGGAGCCTTGCCGACAGCCTCGGCCACGGCTGCTCCCAGCACTGTATGGATAGCGTCGTAGAGCACTTCGACGGCCTCCCTGTCCAGGGATTTGGCCACCGCGAACGGTGAGATTTTGGCCGCGTGGAGGATCTCGTCGCTGTAGGCGTTTCCGATTCCGGCAATAGTGCCCTGGTTCCGCAGGAGGCCCTTGATCTGGTGTGGATTCGAGGCCAATATCGCGGCAAAAGTTTCGATGTCAAAGGATGGATTCAGCGGATCCGGCCCGAGGGTGGCGATCCCGGGAACGTCAAGGGGATCCCGGACAATGTAAACGGCCAGGCTTTTCCGTGTCCCTGCTTCTGTCAGGTCCATCCCGATGTGCACGTCCGGTCCCCGGCTCAGGGCGAAGCGTGCGGCAATATGCCCCTTTCCCATCCGGAGCTGGGTTGAAGTGGGAGATTCCGTGTACCGGAGCCAACCTGCCTTCGCCAAGTGGAAGACCAGGAAGACGGTGCCGGCATCGATGCTGATGAACTTCCCGTACCGTTGTACACCCTGGATTTCCCGGCCTTGCAGCGTGGAGTACGGCGGATCCGCAGTCTTGAGCACGGCGAAGGAGACAATCTGAAACCGGGTCATTACGGCTCCACGAAGCCGGGAGCCCAGGAAGGCGCTTAGCCCGGCAACTTCGGGGAGTTCTGGCATGTCACCACTGTGCCACAGGGAGGTGGCAAAATCAGCGGCCTTCGGGAGGATTGATGTGCCTATACTTTCAGCGGCGGCTTGTTCAGCAGGCTTCCGTTGACATTGGTGTTTGACCCGATGAAAGGCCCCTGATGAGCAACATCCCCGAAGACCTCTCCTATACTGCGGAACACGAATGGGTCTCGGCGCCCAATGCCGACGGCGTTGTGCGCGTGGGAATTACGGACTTCGCCCAGGACGCACTCGGCGACGTCGTATACGCGCAGATGCCGGAGGTAGGAACCACGGTGAGGGCAAACGACGTTGTCGGTGAAGTCGAATCCACCAAGAGCGTCAGTGATATTTACGCGCCGGTTACGGGCGAAGTGGTTGCCCGCAACGAATCGCTGGATACAGATTCCGCCCTCATCAATTCAGATCCCTACGGAGACGGCTGGCTGATCGAAGTGAAGCTGGCGGAACCCGACGCGGTTGATTCGCTACTCAGTGCAGCCGAGTACGAACAACAGGTAGGCTAAAGATTACTGGGCAGCGACGTCCGGCCATTGAACTCTGATGAGCATTCGATTCGAGCGATCGATTTGGATGTTCGATTGAGTAATCAACGGCCGGACGACGCGCCCCAGATCGGGTGTGCCACGCATTTCCGGACGAGACGGGTTGTTTGCAGGCGGGGCGGCTGCAACGGATGAGGAGGAACCATGGTTGGCCATGAACGTCACCGAGCCAGAGGTATTTTCGGTAAGGGTGAGACGAAGTCGTCGGAAACCACCTCCATTAATCTCACGCCCGTCAGGGATGAGCCAAGCATTGCTCCGCAGTTGTCCCGCGAGGAGCGGGTCGCCGTCGAGGCGCTGCCTCACGGTTCTGCCCTGCTCGTAGCACACAGTGGCCCTAACGCGGGGGCCAGATTCCTGCTGGACTCGGATGTCACCACGGCGGGACGCCACCCCGATGCCGATATATTCCTCGACGACGTCACCGTCTCGCGCCGGCATGTTGAATTCCGTCGTACGGATCGCAGCTTCGAGGTGGTTGATACCGGTAGCCTCAACGGCACCTACGTTAACCACGACCGGGTCGACGCCGTGGAGCTCAGGTCCGGTAACGAAGTCCAGATTGGAAAGTTCCGTCTTACGTTCTACCTGAGCCCTGCCCGCGCAGGCCAGGGCTGATTACGGAGTAGTTGCCTGTGGCCATGGCACAGCCGGAACGGCGGGGACCGCAAGTCCTGAATATTGGGGAAGTGCTGGCGCAGCTGAGCGATGACTTTCCCAATATGACTGCGTCAAAAATCAGGTTCCTTGAAGAAAAGGGACTCATCAACCCGCAGCGGACTCCCGCCGGATACCGTCAGTATTCAGATGGAGACGTCGAACGGTTGCGGTTCGTCCTTGCCCTGCAGCGCGACCAGTACCTGCCGCTGAAAGTGATCAAGGATTATCTTGATGCCATAGACCGCGGGGAACGCCCGGACAACCTACCTCCCGGTGTCAACGTTTCGCCCCGGATCGTTTCAGATGACCTGGCTGTGGAACTGCAGACACGCGTGCGCCGGCTCAGCGAAGAACAGCTGCGGGCGGAGTCAGGGGCAAGTGTTCCCCTTCTTCAGTCACTGTTGAGCTTCGGGCTCATTTCGCACGTCAACGGCACCTTCGACGAACATGCCCTCCAGGTAGCGCGGGCTTGCGTCCAGCTTGAGAGCCACGGACTGGAGCCCCGGCATCTCCGCCCTTTCCAGGCCGCCGCCGAGCGGGAATTCGGATTGGTGGAGCGGGCCGTCGCCACCCTCACCTCACGCAAGGATGCGGCATCGCAGGCACGCGCGGCCGAAACGGCCCGTGAGATCAGCGATATCTGCTTGTCCTTGCATCGGGCGCTTGTTCAGGACCGAATCTCCCGGATGGATATCTGATGATAGAAGTAGAGATCGTAGGGGTGAGGATTGAGCTTCCCTCGAATCAGCCACTGGTTCTCCTGCGGGAAATCCATGGGGAACGCCATGTTCCTATCTGGATCGGAACTCCGGAAGCCAGTGCCATAGCCCTGGCTCAGCAAGGCGTAGTCCCGCCACGTCCCATGACTCACGACCTCCTCATTGATGTCGTGGAAACCCTCGGCCACAGCATTGTCAGCGTCAACATCGTGGCCGTTGAAGACAACATCTTCTACGGCCAGCTCCAGTTCGAGAACGGCAGCACCGTCAGCTCCCGGGCATCGGATGCCTTGGCTTTGGCTTTGAGGGCGAAGTGCCGGATCTGGTGCGCTGACTCTGTGATGGAGGAAGCCGGTGTCCGGATTACTGAGCACGACGATGGTGAAGAGACCGATCAGGGGCCGACTGTGGACGAAGAGCGGGAACTGCGCCGCTTCCGTGAGTTCCTGGATGACGTGGAGCCCGAGGATTTCGACGGCTAAGGTCACGCTAAGGTTAAAGCTCAGCCTGAAAGTTTCGACACGCCCTTCCAAACACCCCTACATCTTTGACCTCGCGCCTCCACGGGCTTAACGTCGAAGATACAAGTTCCCATTGCATACAGCAGCCGTGCAAGTCACACTGGAATGTGCAGCCTCGGCAGAATTACACGGATGGATTTTGTCCGTGCCGCTGTTGCAACTTCCTTAGGGGAGCATATGACAAGGAGTGTCCACGTGAGTCCTAAAGGCGAAGCAGGCGAGCTGAAACAGCCCTCAACGGCTGGTGTTGCCCTGCCCGCAAGCGGTGCCCAGGGCCTCCTCTTCACCGAGGACCTTCCCGTCCTTGATGAAGATGCGGGTTACCGTGGCCCCACCGCATGCAAGGCAGCCGGGATCACTTACCGTCAGCTGGACTACTGGGCGCGCACAGGATTGGTTGAGCCGGCAGTGCGGGGTGCGGCCGGTTCAGGCTCCCAGCGACTTTACGGTTTCCGCGACATCCTGGTCCTCAAGGTGGTCAAGCGACTCCTGGACACGGGAGTGTCCCTGCAGCAGATACGCACTGCCGTTGAACACCTGCGTGAGCGGGGCGTCGAAGACCTCGCGCAGATTACTCTCATGAGCGACGGTGCCAGCGTTTACGAATGCACCTCTGCTGACGAAGTTATCGATCTTGTGCAGGGCGGACAGGGCGTATTCGGCATAGCAGTAGGACGCGTCTGGCGCGAAGTGGAAGGAAGCCTCGCGGCGCTGCCCAGTGAGCACGCCACCGAATCCTTTCCCGACGACGAACTCAGTAAGCGGCGGGCAGCACGGAAAATCAGCTGACCCCGCTGGGAGCTGACTGCTCCATTGAACTGGGCAAGTTGAACTGCCCAAATCAATAGTGCAAACAACTGAATTTAGATACCCATGGCAGAGGCCGCCTTCCGTCGGGAAGGCGGCCTCCGCCGTCGTTCGCTAAATCATCAATCATAGGGCCGGCGTTTGCGGGCTTCGCTGCGGAGCGCCTAGCGCTTGGCGCGCACCTGCGGGCTGTCACCGGCAGACAACAGGTTCTGCAGCAAAGAGTCGTAGAGCGCCGAGGAGTTCTTGGCGGAATCTCCCGGCCAATGGTGGACTGCGTGAGCCGCGCCCTGGATCTGCTGCCAATTAGCCTGTTCCGGAATATGGGGCGTGAGTAGGAGCTTGCCGAACATGGTCTTCATTTCGGCCAGGCGGAAGGCATGTTCTGATGATCCGCTGCGAACCCTGTTGGCCACAATGCCGGCGGGGGAGAGGCCCGGGGCGAATTCCTGCCGGAACAGCTGGATAGCACGCATGGTGCGCTCGGTCCCGGCAACAGAGAACAAACCGGGTTCTGCCACGAGGGTGACCTTGTCGCTGGCTGACCACGCCATCCGGGTGAGGCCATTGAGTGACGGCGGGCAGTCAATAAGGACAAGCTCATAGTTGTCCGCGGTGGCCAGGACGTGCGAAAGCCTGCGCAGATCGCGCCGTCCCAGGTCAGGACGGTCGTAAATCCCGGTGTACGCGGAACCTACGGCCACATCCAGCACCGGGGCAGGGGAACCATTGGCGGAGGTGCGCTTAATCCAGCCGCTGGGCACGACGTTATCGCCCAGCCGGGCGCGTCTGGGACTCTTGAGCATCCTGCCGATGTCCAGTTGCCCGTCAGGCTGGACGCCCATCGCCGTACTGGCGTCGGCATGCGGATCAAGATCCACAACAAGGGTAGGGATGCCGGCGGCGAGTGCCGCAGACGCCAGTCCGGTGGTAACGGATGTCTTACCGACACCGCCTTTGAGGCTGCTGATGCTGACTACTTGCACTGAAAAACCAATACCTAACGCCGGTTGCCGTGTTGGGGTAGAGTCGGCCTCGGCGTTGTCCCGAAGCCCGGGGCGATCGTACGCCGCCCAACTCATCATATGTTGACCTTGAGTCAAATCCTGCTTTATCCGTTGCCGAGGGTGGGAAGAGTCCTGATCCCGCTCGTCCACCGCACTTCCGCTGGCCGTTCCGCTTCAGAGGGAGTCCGACATGACGGATAATTCTGTGATAGCGGACACAATGATTTGTCTTTGAACGCAAGCGTCTTAGACACTGTGACCACCTACCGATACACCCGCGATGATGCAGGAGAAGTATGTTTTCGAAGATTCTGGTGGCAAACCGCGGTGAAATCGCTATCCGCGCCTTCCGCGCCGGCTATGAGCTGGGAGCCAAGACCGTTGCTGTGTTCCCCTATGAAGACCGCAACTCGATTCACCGCCAAAAGGCGGGCGAAGCGTATCTGATCGGCGAAGAGGGCCACCCTGTCCGGGCGTATCTCGACGTTGATGAGATAGTCCGTGTGGCTAAGGAGTCCGGTGCGGATGCCATCTACCCGGGCTACGGCTTCCTTTCTGAGAACCCTGACCTGGCGCGAGCAGCCGAAGCGGCGGGAATCACGTTCGTAGGCCCACCGGCTGACGTTCTTGAACTCGCAGGAAACAAGGTGGCAGCACTTCAGGCAGCACGCGATGCGGGTGTGCCGGTGCTGAAATCCAGCCAACCCTCGAAGGATGTTGACGAGCTCATCGCTGCTGCGGACGAGATCGGTTTCCCCATCTTTGCCAAGGCAGTGGCCGGAGGTGGAGGGCGCGGCATGCGCCGCGTGGACACCCGCGACGCTCTCCCGGAAGCCTTGCAGGCAGCCATGAGGGAAGCCGACGCCGCCTTTGGCGATCCTACGATGTTCCTCGAGCAGGCTGTCCTGCGCCCCCGCCACATTGAGGTGCAGATCCTCGCCGACGCGGAGGGCAATGTGATGCACCTCTTCGAACGCGACTGCTCCATCCAACGGCGGCACCAGAAAGTCATCGAAATCGCACCGGCACCGAACCTTGACGAAGGAATCCGCCAGGCTCTTTACCGCGACGCCGTGAAGTTCGCCAAAGCACTGAATTACGTGAACGCGGGTACGGTTGAGTTCCTCGTGGACACTGTAGGTGAGCGCGCAGGCCAGCACGTTTTTATTGAAATGAACCCCCGGATCCAGGTGGAGCACACGGTCACGGAAGAGGTCACAGACGTCGACCTGGTTCAGGCCCAGATGCGGATTGCATCAGGCGAGACACTGGCTGACCTTGGCCTCTCCCAGGACACGGTGCAGCTCAAGGGCGCTGCCCTCCAATGCCGGATTACCACCGAAGATCCCGCCAACGGGTTCCGGCCCGACGTCGGGAAGATCACGGGCTACCGCTCTGCCGGCGGTGCCGGTGTAAGGCTCGACGGCGGCACGGTCTACTCGGGCGCGGAGATCAGTCCTCACTTCGACTCCATGCTGGTAAAGCTCACCTGCCGTGGGCGCGATTATCCTGCTGCAGTGGCACGGGCCAAGCGCTCCCTCGCGGAATTCCGCATCCGCGGCGTTTCTACGAACATTTCCTTCCTTCAGGCAGTGCTCGAGGACCCGGACTTTATTGCAGGCAACGTGGTGACTTCGTTCATCGACGAACGTCCCGAGCTCCTGAAATCCCGTGTATCAGCGGACCGCGGAACCAAGCTCCTTACCTGGCTCGCCGACGTCACGGTGAACAAACCCCATGGCGAGCTGACCGTCCACTCGGATCCGGCGTCCAAACTTCCCGTTGTCTCCTCTTCAACGTTCCCGGCCGGATCCCGCCAGCGCCTGCTGGAACTGGGGCCTGAAGGTTTCGCTGCGGAGCTGCGCGCACAGCAAACTGTAGCGGTCACGGACACAACCTTCCGTGACGCCCACCAGTCCCTGCTGGCCACCCGTGTCCGGACCCGGGACCTGGTAGCGGCGGGGCCTGCCGTCTCGGAGCTTTTGCCCCAGTTGCTCTCTGTGGAGGCATGGGGCGGCGCTACCTACGACGTCGCACTCCGGTTCCTCGGTGAGGATCCCTGGGAGCGGCTTGCAGCCTTGCGGAAGGCTCTGCCAAACATCTGTCTCCAAATGCTGTTGCGGGGCAGGAATACCGTCGGCTACACACCGTACCCGGAAGAAGTCACGGTGGCCTTCGTCAACGAAGCAGCTGCCACGGGTATTGATATTTTCCGTATTTTCGATGCACTCAACGACGTCAGCCAGACGGCTCCTGCCATCAAGGCTGTGCGGGCTACGGGCACCGCTGTCGCTGAGGTGGCGCTCTGCTACACGGGCGACATGCTGGATCCGGATGAGCAGCTGTACACGCTTGACTACTACCTGGACCTGGCGGAAAAGATCGTTGACGCGGGCGCCCACATACTGGCAATCAAGGATATGGCGGGCCTGCTTCGGCCCGCTGCCGCTGCACGCCTCGTAGCGGCGCTCCGGGAACGCTTCGGCCTCCCGGTGCACCTGCACACCCATGACACTGCAGGCGGCCAGCTCGCCACGCTGCTGGCAGCCGTGGAAGCAGGGGTCGACGCCGTTGATGTCGCCTCCGCGTCGCTGGCGGGAACCACGAGCCAGCCCTCGGCGTCTGCCCTTGTGGCGGCTCTTGCCCATACTCCCCGCGATACCGGGCTGGACCTCGCCAAGGTCAGTTCGCTGGAACCCTACTGGGAGGCCGTGCGTCGGGTGTACGCACCCTTCGAGTCGGGACTGCCCGGTCCCACAGGGCGCGTGTACCAGCATGAGATCCCTGGCGGGCAGCTTTCGAACCTTCGGCAGCAGGCGATGGCTCTGGGGCTTGGAGAACGTTTCGAAGCCATTGAGGACATGTACACCGCCGCCGACCGGATCCTCGGCCGCCTCGTCAAGGTGACTCCCTCATCCAAGGTTGTCGGCGACCTCGCGCTGCACCTGGTGGGGCTGAACGCGGACCCGGCGGACTTCAACGAGAACCCGCAGAACTACGACATTCCAGACTCCGTCATCGGATTCCTGTCCGGCGAGCTCGGTGACCCGCCGGGAGGCTGGCCTGAGCCCTTCCGGACCAAGGCACTTCAGGGACGCAGCATCAAGGTCAGGGATGCGGAGCTGAGCGCTGAGGACAGTGCGGCTCTGCAGGCCGACTCCCAGACCCGCCAGCAGACGCTGAACAGGCTCCTGTTTGAGGGCCCCACCAAGGACTACCTCAAGAGCGTGGATAGCTACGGCAACCTCTCGGTCCTTGATACCCGTGACTACCTGTACGGCCTGCAGCGCGGCGAGGAGCACGTTATCCAGCTGGAGAAAGGCGTGCGGCTGATTGCCTCCCTGGAGGCGGTCTCTGAACCCGATGAAAAGGGTATGCGTACCGTCATGTGCACCTTGAACGGCCAGTCCAGGCCGGTTGTGGTCCGCGACCGCTCGGTGGTCAGCAACGTGAAGGCAGCTGAAAAAGCCGATACTTCGCAGCCAGGGCACATAGCGGCTCCATTTGCCGGGGCTGTGACTCTGACGGCGAAGCCCGGGGATGAGGTCAAGGCAGGCGATACCGTTGCAACCATCGAGGCCATGAAGATGGAGGCCTCAATCACCACCCCGCTGGCCGGTACCGTCTCACGCGTCGCGATCAACAGCATTGAGCAGGTGCAGGGCGGAGATCTGCTGCTGGTGGTCGAGTAAGGACCGAGAGCGAATGACGGCCCCAATCCGGAGCGTGTACGGGTTAAGCTGGGGCTGACGGAAGACTGTGGGGGCGGTTCTTGTACCGCCCCCACAGCCTGTTCCAAACCAAAAGGGAAGTCATGACTGAGACGAACACGCCCAAGCCAACTCCCAAGCCTGCCCGGAGTCCGAGGACCAAGGCCGCCGCTCCACCCAAACCGCCTGCAAAACGGCCGCCCACGCCAGAGCAGGCTCCCGCCGAGGACGTTGCTCTACTCGCCGCAGGCGAAACGTCATCGCTACCAGCCGGTGTGCCGGCTGCTGCACCTGCAGCTGAGGCGTCATTGGAACCTGCCGCACCTGCAGGTGAAGGGAGCGGGCAGGAAACGCCCTCCGTCGCCCCCATGCAGGACGATGAGATCTCCATCGTGCCCGTGCCGCAAGGCCACGAGTTTTCGTCCGCCGATTCCCTCGGGTCCTTCACCCCATTGTCCATTCCGGCGACCACTTCTGAGGGAATGCCTTCTGCCACGGCCGGTCCCTTCCAGCATGTCACCAGTGACACCGGCCCTGTGGCAGACGCCTCCTCGGAAGCCCCACTTGTGGAGACCTCTGCGGAGGTTTCCACGGCCGAGCTGAACAATCCCACCAGCGAGCCCACCAGCGAGCCCATCAGCGAGCGGAGGGAAAGGGCAGAGGGGCCGGAGTCAGCAGCATCTCTGACAGCTGACCGCCTCCTGAACAAGACTGCAGCCACTCCTGTGGGCGGCTGGCGTCTGTGGATTTACAAGGCAACAATGGGCTACGTCAATCTCGGGGACTCGGACAAGGTACGCATCCAAAGGGCCACGGAGCACCGCATCGCCTCACGTCTGGGCGAAAGGACACGCTACGTCCCGGTGCTTTCCCGTAAGGGAGGTGTCGGTAAAACCACCGTTACCACCCTTTTGGGAATGGTCCTGGCAGAGCTGCGGGAGGACCGCGTTATAGCTTTGGATGCCAATCCTGATCGCGGCACTTTGTCGGACCGGTCCCCTGGGCGAGCGGATTTCACCGCACGCCAACTGGTCAAAGACCGATTTACCGTAGACTCCTTCGCCCAGCTGTCCAACTACACAGCTCGGGACGGTTCCCGCCTGGACATCCTTGCTTCGGACGCCGATCCTATGGTGGCGCATGCATTCGACGACGCCGACTACAGGGCAGTAACCGATATTCTGGGCCGCTACTATTCAATCGTTCTGACCGACTCCGGAACGGGCATGGTTCACTCCGTGATGAAGGGAACTCTGGAAAAAGCCGATGCAGTGGTGCTGGTTTCAGGCGGAAGCGTGGACGAAGCCAGGCTAGCCTCGGAAACGCTGTCCTGGCTTGAAGCCCACGGACGCCACGACCTGGTGGCGAAGGCTACCGTAGTGATCAATATGGCTGCCGGAGCGGGAACCCTGGTCAACATCGATGAGATAGAACAGCATTTCCTGTCCCGGGTCAAAAACGTGGTGCGGATTCCCCACGACCGTCATTTGGCAGAAGGATCCAAAATCGATCTCCGCCAACTGCGGCCTGCCACAAGGGCAGCCGCAGTTGAACTGGCGGCGCTGGTGGTGGAGGA
Organism: Arthrobacter sp. Z5-13; assembly: GCF_056499105.1. NCBI lineage: Bacteria > Bacillati > Actinomycetota > Actinomycetes > Micrococcales > Micrococcaceae > Arthrobacter > Arthrobacter sp. Z5-13. The sequence goes on along the minus strand of NZ_CP096460.1, from coordinate 2,856,128 downwards.
GCTTCAGCAAAGCTGAAGTTCATCGCAGTGACGCTGGTCAGCCTGCCCAGGCTCCACGCCTGAGCAGGCTGATCGCTAACGCCTAAACTTGCCGTTTACGCGTGGGTGGGCCGGGGAGCAGCGTACATTTCGTCGATGACGGAATCGAAGTCCTTCATGACCTGGGCCCGCTTTACCTTCATGGAGGGTGTCAGGTGCCCTGATGCCTCAGTGAAGTCCGAGGGAACAATCCGGAAGGACTTGATGGCTTCGGCCTGCGAAACCGAGGCGTTGGCATGGTTAATCAGTTCCTGGACAGCCGCCTTGACCACAGGGTTCTCAGATGCCTCCTGGAGTGTGGTGGTCGCGGGCAAGCCGTGGCGCTGGAGCCAGCCGGGCAGCGCTTCCTCATCCAAGGTCACCAGGGCCCCGATGAACGGCCGGTTGTCACCCACTACAAGTACTTGTGAAACAAGAGCGTCGGCCCGGATCTGGTCTTCAAGCAATGCCGGGACAACGTTCTTGCCACCGGCAGTGACGATGATTTCCTTCTTGCGTCCGGTGATGGTCAGGAAGCCCTGTTCATCGAGCTGACCGATATCACCCGTGCGGAACCAGCCGTCCACGAAAGTCTCCGCAGCGAGGTCTTCGCGCTTGTAGTAGCCGCGCATAACGCAGACGCCCTTGACGAGGATCTCGCCGTCGTCGGCAATTTTCACCGTATTCCCGGGAATCGGAACGCCTACGGTGCCGATCTTAATCAGATCGGGGGTGTTGACCGAGACAGGGGCTGTAGTCTCCGTGAGGCCGTATCCTTCAAGAATCTGGAGGCCGATGCCTTGGAAGAAGTGCCCAAGGCGTTCGCCGAGCGGGCCGCCGCCCGAAACAGCGTGTGCAACGTGTCCGCCCATGGCCGCCCGAAGCTTGCTGTAGACGAGTTTGTCGAACAGGGCGTGCTGGAGTTTGAGCCCCAAACCTACGGAGCCCTCCTGCCTGGCACGGGAATACTTGATTGCAGTGTCTGCAGCCCTGTGGAAGATGGCGCCCTTTCCGCCGTCCTCTGCCTTGGTCAGCGCGGAGTTGTAGACCTTTTCGAAGACGCGGGGCACGGCCAGGATGAAGGTGGGCTGGTAGCTCTGGAGATCGGGGAGCAGGTGCTTGATGTCAGGGGTGTGGGCGACGGTAACGCCGCCAGCCACCGCCAGGACGGAGATGAACCGTGCGAACACATGCGCCAAGGGAAGGAACATGATGGTCTTGGCGTTTTCGTTCACGATCTGGCTGATGGATGTCGCCAGTGCATTCTCGGAAAGCTCCACAAAGTTGCCATGGGTCAGCTCGCAGCCCTTAGGCCGCCCTGTTGTTCCGGACGTGTAGATAATGGTGGCGATATCGGTCAGGCGTGCCTGGCTACGCCGTGCCTCCAGCTCCTCGTCGCTGACGCCCGTACCGGCCGTACGGAGCTCATCAAGGCCCCGTCCTTCAAGCTGCCACACGTGCTGCAGTGTGGTCAGGCCTTCGGAAGAGGCCGCCTGCCGGATGATGTCCTCGTGGTGTGCAGCTTCGCCAAATGCTGCCACGGCTCCCGAGTCGCCCAGGTTCCACGCAACCTGCGAAGGCGAAGATGTCTCGTAAATCGGCACCGAAATGCCGCCGGCGAACCAGATGGCAAAATCTACGAGGGCCCACTCATACCGCGTGCGCGACATGATTCCGACGCGGTCACCAGCTCCTATTCCACTGGCAATGAGGCCTTTTGCGAGGGCGGCAACATCCGTCAGGAAGTCCGTTGCCTTAATGTCCTGCCACTGCCCCGCGGAATCAAGACGCGAAAACAGCGAGGGGTTCGATGCCTTGGCTGCCTGACGCAGCACGAGGTCTGTGATGTTGCTTTCGGTAGGCACATTCACCAGGGGCGGAACACTGTATTCGCGCACGATAGCTCCTTTGATATCCATAAGCCCGCAAGGGGGTGATCTAAGACTAATACGAGCCCCTCAAGAGTGGGCCCTATTTATCCTACTGGCGGGTAACTTTATGATTAACGGCATCCAGGCCACGAGCAGCGTGGTCTGCGCGCCCCGGGATTCAGGGCTAATAGAGTGGACCCATGCACACAGTCCCGCCCGCCCCCTCGTCCAGACCCTATCGCAGGACGGCAGCCTGGCGGAGTCCAAAGCCCTACCGTCAGGATTCAGTCCTGTCGGGTATCTCCGGGCTTGGTTTCCGGGAACACCTGAGGCTGGGCCGCAGGGGCCTGGCCATCGGCGTGGACATAGGGGGCACAAAAGTGGCGGCCGGCGTCGTGGATGCAGAAGGCAGGATCCTCAGCCAGGCGCGACGTTCCACTCCCGGCAATGATCCCCGGGCTGTTGAGCACGTGATCGTAGAGCTGGTAGAGGAACTGGGACAAGGCCACCGGATCCGTTCGGTGGGTATCGGCGCTGCCGGCTGGATGGACCTCGACGGCGGGACGGTGCTGTTCAGTCCGCATCTCGCGTGGCGGAACGAGCCGGTGAGGGAGAACCTCCAGAGGCTCCTCAGACGGCCTGTTTTGCTGACCAACGATGCCGATGCCGCCGCCTGGGCCGAGTGGCGGTTCGGGGCGGGCCAAGGTCAGAGCCGGTTGGTTTGCATAACCCTGGGAACAGGAATCGGTGGGGCCATGGTGATGGACGGCCGGGTCGAACGTGGACGTTTCGGGGTAGCGGGGGAGTTCGGCCATCAGATCATCATGCCTGGTGGCCACCGCTGTGAGTGTGGAAACCGGGGCTGCTGGGAACAGTATGCGTCCGGAAATGCGTTGGGCCGCGAGGCCAGGGAACTGGCCGCTGCTAATTCCCCGGTTGCCCAGGAACTTCTGAAGGCTGTGGACGGTGCCGTGGAAGACATTACCGGTGTCATCGTTACCGACCTCGCTAAATCGGGCGATGCCACCTCCCGCGAACTCTTGGAGGACGTAGGGGAATGGCTGGGATTGGGGCTGGCCAACCTGGCCGCTGCCCTGGATCCAGGGAAGTTCGTGATCGGGGGAGGCCTCTGCGATGCCGGTGAGCTGCTGGTGGCCCCTGCCCGCAAAGCTTTCGCCCGAAACCTCACCGGCCGGGGCTTCCGGCCCGCCGCCGAAATTGCCTTGGCTGCCCTGGGGCCGAACGCCGGATTGATTGGCGCGGCCGATCTTTCGCGGGTCAGCAGCCGTATGCATGGCTAGGACTCACGCAAACACGGCTGGCACTTAACGGAGCCATGTTAAAAAACTTAGCGGGCCCCTGCTGGATAACCAGCGAGCGGGCAAACTGGACTCGGGCGATCTAGACCCGGGCGCCGTCGTCGTATTCGTCTTTATCAGTGGGCAGCTTCATGATCAGGTAGATCACTGAAACAACGAATACCGCAACGATCCCCAGAATCGCCAGGAGCGGTGCGGAACGCCAAAACATGGCGGCGAGCAACAAGGCCACCGGGCCGCCTATGGCCCCCACCCAGGCCAGCATGGTCAACGGATCGACGCCGGCAAGGCTCGGCGGCTCATCAGGTACGAAACCCTGATCCTCATCTTCCACGTCATAGTCGCGGGGACCACCTGGCTCCTGCCTGCCGACGTCGTCCGTGTGGCCTGGCGCCCCGGCGGCCAGTTGGCGTTCAGCGGCGGACGGCTCCGTGGGCGCAGTGCCAGAGAGTCCCAGCGGGTCAAAATCGCTGAAGGGCCGCGTGGATGCGTCTGTGCCGGCGCTCTTGGGCGGCTCCGTGTCACCATGCTCCAGCCTTGACACCAGATCCAGCCATGCGGCGTCGTCCGGGTTGGTACCCGGATCCGGCGAGTTGGCATCAGGTTTTGTCATGGAAGCTGCCCTTCAGGTGCGCGGGGGGATGTTCGCTCGTTGGAAGCCATGAGGACGTCCCGGATAAAAGCAGCCGAACCGTGGAAGATCTTGTCGGCGTCGTTATCAAGGGTAGCTACGTGGTAGCTGTTCTCCAGCATGGTCAGTTCCAACGATGCCTGCGTCAGTCCACGCCTTAGCGCTGAAATGCTGGTATCGGAGACTACGTGATCAACGGTGGAGCGGAACACACGGACCGGGGCTGTTATCCGGGGCAGGAGCCGGACAGTGTCCTTGAACATCCTGTTCAGCTCGTGGGCGGCGGCAACAGGCGTGCGGGCATAGGCACCCTCATCGATCCCTGGTTTGAGAATGTCATTGGCAATCGCAGGGGTGCTCTTCAGGACGTACTTGAGAATGCCGGCAAACGGAGCCCGGGGATCATCAATGACGAGTCCGGGATTAACGAGGATGGTGCCGGCAACGGGCCGCGTTGCGGCAACACGCAGGGCTAAGGCGCCGCCCATGGACAGCCCGGCAGCGAAGACGTAGTCGCACTCGCCGGCGAGTTCGCGGTAGGCCTCATCATAAGCAGTATGCCAGGCCTGCCAACGTGTCCGGGCCAGTTCCTGCCAGCTTGTCCCGTGGCCAGGCAGAAGGGGAATTCTGACGGCGTACCCCTGTTCAGCCAAGGCGGTGGCCCACGCACGCACTCCATGCGGACTTCCGGTGAAGCCGTGGGACAGGGCAACACCTACTCGAGGTCCGTCGCCGGTAAAGGGGCTGATAAACGGGCTGTGATCCGGGAAGCTGCTCATGATGTCTCCGAGGATACTTCCTTGGCCGCATTCTCCAGGAAAAACTTCACTGACCGTTCGAAGATCACGGGGGCGTCAACGTCGAGGGTCGCCACATGGCCGCTTCCCGCCAGCGGGATCACCTCAAGGCGCTGTGTACCCAAACGGTGTCGGATCAATTCGAGGGAAGAAGGCGGCACCACAATGTCCTTCTCGGACTTGAACACCAATGCAGGGGCGGTGATCCGCGGGAGTCCCCGGATGGCGGACGTGAAAAGCTTCCTCAACTGGTGCACGGCAGCGAGTGGTGTGCGCGAGTAGTCACCGTCCTGAGTCGCTGCCGCCGTCGGATTCTCTTCTTCAATGGGAACGGTTGTTGGTTGAAAGTACTTGAGGATCCCCACGTAGCGGGCCCGGCGGTCATAGAAAGTCAAGCCCGGATTAACTACCGCGACGCCTTTCACGCTGTGGCGGGAGGCCACTAACAGGGCGATCGCACCGCCCATCGACAGCCCAGCCACGAAGCAGGACTCCGTCCGGGACGCCAGCTCAAGATAAGCGGCCTCGTAGCTGCCGTACCAGTCCCGCCAGCCGGAGCGGGCGAGGTCCTGCCAATGCGTGCCGTGCCCGGGAAGCAGGGGAACCGAGACCGCGAAGCCCTGTGCGGCGAGGTGCTGGGCCCAGGGCAGGACACTGAGGGGGCTGCCCGTGAAGCCATGGCAGACAGCAATACCGATTCTCGCATTGGGCCCGTGACCCGGGTAGCTGAAAGCCGCCGGCACCGGCGGATGGCTGCTTTCTGTCATGTGCCCATCGTGTCACTGTTGGGGACAAATCTCACTAGAGTAGGGTTGCACTGAAGTCCCGGTCACACCCGGAACAGGGTGGGCCCGCGCCCTCCGGAGAGGTACGACACGTGTTCTATTGGGTCATGAAGAGGATCTTTCTGGGTCCGGTTCTGAAGCTGCTGTTCCGTCCCTGGGTGAAGGGTCTGGACAACATTCCCCACGAAGGCGCGGCCATCCTGGCTTCGAACCATTTATCGTTTTCCGACTCTATTTTTATGCCGTTGATGGTTCCGCGGCCTGTGATTTTCCTTGCTAAATCGGAGTACTTTACGGGTACCGGGCTGAAGGGAAAGCTCACGGCTTTGTTTTTCCGGCTGACCAACCAGTTGCCCATGGACAGGTCAGGCGGCGCAGCATCCGCGCTCTCCCTTAACGCAGGGATGGATGTCCTGACCGGTGGCGGGCTCCTGGGGATTTACCCCGAAGGTACCCGCAGCCCCGATGGGAAGCTGTACCGCGGCAAGGTTGGTGTCGCGAGGCTGGCGCTGCAGGCCCGCGTCCCGGTTATCCCTGTTGCCATGATCGGCACCGACAAAGTGCAGCCGATAGGCAAGAGAATGCCCCACATCCGCCGGATCGGCATGATCTTCGGGGAGCCACTGGATTTCAGCCGCTATTACGGACTTGAGGACGACCGGCTCATCCAGCGCTCCGTCACCGACGAGATCATGTATGAGCTGATGAGGCTTTCGGGTCAGGAATACGTGGATGAGTACGCCGCCACCGTGAAGCTTGCGCTCGCGGCAAAAGCCAAGGAAAAGGGCGACGACGACCGCACGGCGGATAACCCGGCAACCAACACTGATGACGGCACAGAAGGCAGCACGGCCAACGGCAAGGACGACGGCGCGGGCGACGCTGCGCCCGGCGAAGCAAAAGTGTGACGGTACTCTCGGTGCGAATGACGTTTGTTGTGCCCCGATCAGTTCAGCGGCCACTACTCTTGTAGTGTGACTGAGCTATCTTCAAAATCTGCCTTTCCCGTATCCGGCGTATCTCTTTCCGGCGCATCATTGCCGGGTAGCGCTATGACAGCTACCGCCCAAAGCGGTGCTGCTGACTATCCGGGACTGGACAACTGGCGGAACCTTCCGGTGTCCCAGCAGCCAAGCTGGCAGGACAAGGCCGTCTTCGACAGCTCGGTCCGGGAACTGTCAGTGCTGCCGCCGCTCGTTTTTGCCGGTGAAGTGGACGTCCTTCGCGAGCGGCTGGCTGCCGCCGCCCAAGGCAAGGCGTTCCTCCTCCAGGGCGGGGACTGCGCTGAGACCTTCGAGGCAGCGACGGCAGACAAGATCAGCGCCCGGGTGAAAACGATCCTCCAGATGGCAGTGGTGCTCACTTACGGTGCAGCGCTTCCTGTCATCAAAATGGGCCGCATGGCCGGCCAGTTTGCCAAGCCCCGTTCGTCCAACGATGAAACCCGCGATGGCGTCACCCTTCCGGCGTACCGCGGGGACATTGTCAACGGTTACGACTTCACGCCCGAGTCCCGTGGACACGATGCCAGCCGCATGCTCAAGGCCTACCACACCTCGGCTTCCACCCTGAACCTGATCCGTGCCTTTACCCAGGGCGGGTTTGCAGATCTCCGCCTGGTTCACCACTGGAACAAAGGATTCACGGAGAACCCGGCCCACGCACGCTACGAGTCCCTCGCTCGGGACATCGACCGGGCAATCCAGTTCATGGCCTCCTGCGGTGCCGACTTCGAGGCGCTCAAGCGGGTTGAGTTCTTCGCCAGCCATGAGGCACTGCTCCTCGACTACGAGCGGGCTTTGACCCGCATCGATTCAAGGACCGGCCTGCCCTACGACACTTCAGCCCACTTCCTGTGGATTGGGGAGCGCACCCGGGAGCTCGATCACGCCCACATCGACTTCCTGTCGCGGGTCCGTAACCCCATTGGGGTAAAGCTTGGCCCGTCCACCTCCGGTGATGACGCCCTCAGGCTCATCGACAAGCTGGACCCGAACCGGGAACCCGGCAGGCTGACCTTCATCACCCGCATGGGCGCGGGAAATATCCGCGAAAAGCTCCCCGCAGTGGTGGAGAAGGTCACTGCCTCCGGCGCCCAGGTCCTTTGGGTTACCGACCCCATGCATGGGAACACGGTCACTTCACCCAACGGCTACAAGACGCGCAACTTCGACGACGTTATTGACGAGGTCCGCGGGTTCTTCGAGGTTCACCACAGCCTCGGAACAATTCCCGGTGGCCTCCACGTCGAAATGACGGGTGACGATGTGGCGGAGTGCCTTGGTGGTGCTGACCCGGTTGATCAGGAAGCTTTCCTGGACCGCTATGAGTCGGTGTGCGATCCCCGTCTGAACCATATGCAGTCCCTCGAGATGGCATTCCTCGTAGCGGGTTCACTGTCCAAGCGGTAGCACCTGTAGGGCCCCCGTAGCGGCTTGCACCAAGCCGGCGGGGGCATCCACCGCTGAGGTTTGTACGAGCGGCGCCGGCTAGATGTAGCTCCCCGAGACGTTGCGAACGAGAGAACACGCCTAAGCGGGTTTGAGCGTTGAGAGTCTGCTGGCGATTCGTTTCGCGTCTCGTGGCGGTTCGGACGCTTCCACCAGGCGGTTGGGTTCGCCAGCCGCGAAGACGTGCAGTGGGATGTCTCGGTCGTAAAGGACATCGATGAGGTTTGCGAATCGCGCGAGTGGGTCCCGGTCGACGGTGGCCAGATCAGGCACGGCCGTTAGCGTGATTGTGCGAAGGCGCTCCGCTAACCAGAGGTATTGGCTGACTCCGAGGGGTTGCGCGCAGAGGTCTCTGAACGTGAAGACGGCAGTATCGTCTTCAATGCTGCGGGCGCTGATGATGTGGCCGGCAGCGTTGAGCTCGATGGCGGGGGTGCCGTCCGCAACAGGTATTTGCGTGCGCCAAGTTCCTGTACCGAAGCCTCGAGTCGCCGCCGCAAGTTTCAGGCGGTAGTCCTGGCCTTCGCCGAGGTGTACGACGTCGAGTTCGGTGCGGATGATGTTGATCGCGGGCCGGAAGTGCTCGTGGTAGAGCGGGTTAGGCATGAGATCCTCGGGCGCGTAGTTCGATGTCGCGAGGACGAGTATGCCGTCATCGAGCAAACTCTTGAGAGTGGCAGACAGGTAGACGCCGTCTGCGACGTCGTGAACGTGGAACTCGTCGAAGAATACTGCACGGGCGTTCCCGATGAGTCGCCGTAGCGATCTGTCGAGAGGCTCGCGCTCACGTGTGATCTGGGCATGGAGGTCACGAAAGAAGTCGTGGAAGTGAAAGCGGCGCTTATGGTCTCTGGGTATGGTCGCGAAGTAAGTCTCGCTGATCAGGCTCTTGCCTCGCCCCACGTCCCCCCAGAGGTAGTAGCCGTGGCGCGCTGGGGTGCTGAGCGCGCCGATGGCAGCGATCTGCGCGCTATCGAACTTGAGCCCTGAGCCACTGATAGCGGCATGAAAGGGGCTGCTGTTTGCACTCGCAATCTTATTTGGTTCGTTCGCGGTTCGTCGGTGGATGCCCAGTCTCATACTTCGTTACTCTATATCTATAGAGTAATGAGGAGAGTTAGATGGCCAGACCCGGGGACCGGCGTCCGTTGATCACCGACCATGCGATCACTGTGCTCGCCAAGGGGGGTGCGCGCGCGCTCTCTCACCAGGCCGTCGACAGGGCGGCCGGCCTCGCGACGGGGTCCACGTCGTACTACTTCCGCACCCGTCGCGACCTCGTCGTTGCGACCATCGGGCGCGTAAGGGAAAACTCCCGCGCGGCTTTCGACGAGTCGCACTTACCACTGACGGTCACGCCGCGCACGGCTGCAAATTTCATGGAGGGTCAGCTTCTGTTACTCGCTGGTCTTCGCCGCGATGACGCCCTCGCGGTGTTCTCGCTGCTACCGGAGGTGGAAGGCGATCCCGAGTTGCGCGCGCAGTTGGCGGGTTGCCTGGTCTCCCGCGAGCTGGCCACGAAGCTGCTTGTCGCGCTCGGCGGAAGCGATGCTGACGGAGCTGCATTAGATCTGATCGACTTCTTCACCGGCATCCTCTTCGGGTTGCTTTTTGGGCAACGGCGAACGGAGGATGCATCGATTGCCGAGGCGTTGCAGCGGTTTCTCGTGATCAACGTGGACGCCGCGGGTAGCCGATGACACACGCGAACGCACCGCTTACTGCAGAGGGCCGACGCAGGCTCGCTTCGCTGATCGTTGACAAAGGATGGCCGGTACGTCGGGCTGCGGACCGTTTCCAATGTTCACCGTCAACCGTCTCAAAATGGGCGCGTCGTACCGGGCCGGACTTTCGCTTACTGATCGCAGCTCGCGCCCGCATCGGCAACCGGCCCGCACGCGCCAACACATCGAACGTCGCATCATCGCTCTGCGGTTCACCTGCCATTGGGGTCCACCTCGGATCGGCTATCACCTCGGTATCCCGCGATCTACGGTCGGACGTGTGCTCGATCGGTACCGGATGCCGTTGCTCACCCAACTTGCCCAAGCCACCGGACTCCCCGTCTGCAAGAACAAACCGGTCCGTTACGAGAAGGGCAAAGCGGGCGAGCTGGTCCGCGTCGACATCAAGAAGCTTGGGCGCATCCCCGGTGGAGGCGGTCACCGTGTCCTAGGGCGGCAGGCCGGCGCAAGGAACAATCAGAAGCAGGGTCGCGGCTACGGTTACCTCCACCACGCGGTCGACGACCACTCGCGGCTCGCCTACTCCGAGATCCTGAACGACGAGAAGAAGGAGACTGCGGCCGCGTTCTGGCGGCGCGCACGCGCGTTCTTCGCCGAGGACGGCGTCCAAGTCACCGCCGTCATGACCGACAACGGTTCCTCCTATCGATCACAGGCCTTCGCGGACGCCCTCGACGGGATTAAGCACCGCCGCACCCGCCCTTACCGGCCACAGACGAACGGAAAAGTCGAGAGATTCAACCGAACCCTGGCCGCCGAATGGGCCTACGCCACCGCCTACGATCCGGACGAGGCTCGCGCGGCGGACTATCCGCGCTGGCTGCACCACTACAACCATCACCGCCCGCACTCAGGAATCGACTGCGACGTCCCCTCGTCGCGCGTTCGAAACGTCTCGGGGAAATACAGCTAGACAACCGTAAGTGTTACCAGGGAGCCTTCGGGAACTTCAGTGTTGACCGGGTCCTGATCCCTTACAGTGCCGAAGAAACCCCCGAGGACGTTGTTGATCCGGACCTCGAAGCCCAGCTTTTTGAGGGCTTCACGAGCGACATCCGCCTGCTTGCCAATGAAACTTGGCACTTGCACAAGCTTCGGTCCCTTGGAAACTGTCAGCGTTACCGACTGGCCCTTCGTCAAAGTCCCTGAGGCCGGTGTCTGGGCCGCAACGGCTCCCTTGGGTACGGTTCTGTCGTTCACTGTCTCAGGCGCGATAACCGCCTTCAGGCCAGCTGCCTCAAGCGTCTTCACGGCATCGTCCTGGGATTTCCCCCGTACATCCGGTACAGGGATGGGCTGGGGCCCCTTGGACACGGTGAAACTGACAGGCGTTCCCCTTTTTACTGCAGTTCCGGCGGCAGGGTCCTGCGTCAGGACTGTTCCTGCCGGGGCTGTCTCATCAAACTTCTCGGTGATGGCGCCCAGAGCCATTTCGGCCTCGTTCAGGGCCGACTTGGCCTCTTCCAGTAAGCGCCCTGTCATCTCCGGCAGGGGGAAGAGCTGGGGTCCTTTTGAGACGAAGAGGGCAACCGGCTGGAATTTCCTGATCTCCAGCCCGGCTTCGGGATCAGATCCCACCACCAAACCGGACGGCACGTCGTCGTCGAACACGTCCTTGGTGTTCGACTGAAAACCGGCCGTGCCCAGCAATTGCTGGGCCTCCGCCACCGTTTTGTTGGCTACCTCCGGAATCGTGCCAGGTGAACCCGGGCCCATGCCGAAGAACCAGCCAGCGCCCGTTGCAAGCAAAGCCGCGATAACCAGAACCACAATCCATAACGCTCCGCGGCGCCGAGGGTTGCCTTCGCGCAAACTGCGGACGGGAGTGGCTGCGGCGCGGTTGCGGGCACGCTCATCGTCCCGCTCCAGCTTCCGTTGCTCACGCTTACTCAGCGGCTGTTGTGGAAGTATGGAATCCGCACGCGAGCCGGCGGCCCCGTACGTCTGCATCGAAGCGGCAGGCGCCATGCCGGCCGGGAGTACAGTGGTGGGATTGTTGGTGCGGGCAATAATTTCGGTCGGTTGTGCGGCCCCGATAACTACTTCAGTTGCCTCTTGCCGGGCGACTGGTTCCGTCGTTCCTGGTGCGGCCGCCATTCCTGGTGCGACGGCGGCATTGTCCTTGCGGGCGGCCGGGGGCTGTAGATCCAGTTCCGCGTCGCTCAAATTGGTCCGGATGTGCCGTAGTTCAGAAAGCAGTGCATTTCCGTCTACTGGCCGGTTCTCAGGGTCACCGGCGGTGCACCACTGGACAAGCTCGTCCACTTCCGATGCCAGGCCGGGAACCTGGAGCGACGGTGGCTCAACTGTCCCGTGGACATGCTGGTAAGCCACTTGGATGGGGACATCTCCCTCGAACGGCTGCTTGCCCGTGAGCATCTCGTAGAGCATGATCCCGACGGAGTAGATGTCGCTGCGGGCATCGGCGGGCTTGCCCAACACAAGCTCGGGGGACAGGTATGCCACGGTGCCGATCAGGGTTCCGGTGCTGGTGGACGTTGTGACGGCACGCGCAAGTCCGAAGTCGCCGACCTTGATGCGGCCGTCGTCGGCAATCAGAACGTTTTCCGGCTTGATATCGCGGTGGATCAATCCTGCTGAGTGGGCGGCTGCCAGTCCTTCCGCCACCGGATCGATCAGGGCCAAAGCCAGCCGGGGGGAGAGGGCGCCCTTTTCGTTGAGGATGTCCCGCAGTGTATGGCCTTTGATGTATTCCATGACCAGGTAGGCAGTCTGGCCGTCAGTGCCTTGATCGAGAACGCCAACCACGTGCGGATGGGACAGTTTGGCCGCTGCCTTGGCTTCGCGCGCCAGCCGGTCCAGGAAAGTGTCGTCGCTGACGAAGTGCGGGTGGAGCACTTTCAGGGCCACGTCCCGCTCCAGCCGCTGGTCAGTGGCCACGTAAACCGTGGACATTCCGCCGCGTGCCAGCCGGGACTTCACGCGGTAGCGATTGTCCACCAGCGTTCCTACCAGATTGCCCGAGCCATGTTCCTGCACCCTACGATCCTAATTGGTGCGAAGAAAGGGTCCGAATCGACATGCGACCCGAACCCTTTCGATCTGAATTGCCCCGGGGCTGATCAGGCCCTGACGGAATCAGGAAAAGTTCTTTTGATGAGCCTTGATTGAGGCGACGTAGCTCTTAGTGTCCTCGTACATTCCGTTCTTACTGACGGAGTACTGACCCTGGTAGTAGCCCGCGATGGCATGGTCGAGGTCCTTGCTGGTCTTGGTCAGCTGGCGGATTATTGCCACCCCGGCGGTCGCGTTGTCATAGGGGTCCAGCAGGTTCAGCTTTCTGCCCACCAGATCCGATGCCCACTGTCCCGACGACGGTATGACCTGCATGGTTCCGATGGCGTTGGCCGGTGAGACTGCCCGCTGGTCGAATCCTGACTCCTGGTGCGCGAAGGCAAGAGCCAACGCGGGATCCACGCCCATCCGACGCGCAGTATCAGCCACGATCGAGCGCATCTGTTCCCTGGACGGCACGGGAGATGCGTTCAGGAGTGCCTTGTTCTCATTGGCGGAGCTGACCACGGCAGGAGGGTATGTGAATCCGAGGAAGGTGCTGGGGACCAAGGGTGTCACGGGTGCGACGTTCCCTGCCGGCTGCAGAGCCGCCCCCGGGATTGCCAGTTTGTTGCCGGGATAGATGACACTGCTCATTGTCAGTTTGTTCGCCGAAAGAATGTCCGAGAGCTTCACGCCGTGCTTGGCAGCAATGGCCGACAACGTGTCACCCGCTTTGACGGTATATGAACCAGGGCTGGAAGGAGCCGGGGCGGATGGAGCAGGTGCGGGAGCCGGGGCTGGTGCCGGTGCCGGTGCTGGTGCCGCAGGAGCGTTAGCGCCGGCCCCCACTGTTACCTTCTGGCCTGGATGGATGATCGACGTCATACGGAGCCCGTTCCAAGAGAGGACATCGGACAGCTTTACCCCGTGCCTGGCAGCGATGGCGCTGAGGGTGTCACCGGATTTTACTGTGTAAACACTTCCGCCCGCTGGTGCGGGAGCAGGGCTGGAAGCGGGCGCTTTGGCCGTGGGCGCAGGGGAAGCCGTGCCATTGAGCTTGATCTTCTGCCCAGGATAAATGATGGTGTTCGGCTGCAAATTGTTCAACGCGAGAACGGCGGACGTGTTCAGGTTGTACCGACCGGCAATTGCACTGATCGTGTCGCCCCTTGCCACGGTGTACTCGGGAGGTGCCTCTTGCTGGGAAGGGCGGAAGGCAGAGGGGACAGTGGTTGAAACCGCCCCAGCGGGAATGGTGCCGGCCCTTGCTGACAACGCCTTTTCCTGGGCGGCCACTGCCTGCGCTTGCATTGCCGCAGCCAGGGTTGCCGGGATCGCCTTGGGACGGGATTCTGCAGCAGCTGGCTGCGCGAGTGCCAAAGAAGAAAGGACGACGGCGGGCAGGGCAGCCGTAGTAGCGGCAATTACCGGAAAACTCGTCCTTGGCTGCTGCTTTGGCGATGGAAACGTCGTCATGGGAAATCCTCTTCTAGGCGGCTTTTTATACTGCGAGGCCTCTGTTACCTGTGATACTTCTGTGACTAATGATAGTGCTGTTACTAATGTGATCAATGTGAATCTCTCACGAATTGTCATTTAGCACAAGAATTGAAGGAAATTGGTTTTTCGGGAATTTCCGGAGTGTCGCTGGAGAAAGCCGTGCCCTGAGTACCCATCAGGAGCGCCCTGACTAGGCGCAGTGGCTCCTGCCATGGCAACCTTGATCCGTGAGTAATGTAGAAAGCCTTGTAGGCGAATGGCTGCCCTTGCCCGATGTGGCGCAGCTGCTTGATGTGTCAATTACCAAAGTGCATGGCCTGCTCGATGAAAAAGCATTGGCCGCCCTCAGAGTTGGGGATCGGCGAATCCGGTCTGTTCCCGCTGCATTTATTCAGGATGGCCATGCAGTTGAAAGCCTGAAGGGAACTATCGTCGTTTTGTCCGACGCCGGATATTCAGACGAAGAGCTTATTACCTGGCTGTTCACTCCCGACGAATCCCTTCGTGGGCGGCCCATCGACGCCCTGCGCGAAGGCCGTAAGACGGAAATCCGCCGCAGGGCCCAGACAATGGCCTGGTAACTGCCCTCGAAGCCGGGGTGCCCTGGGTGCAATCCGGCTCAGGCTGCCCGGCTGACCGTGGCTTCAGCGAGTTTCCGCAATGCGGTCTTGGGAAGGTCCTCCAAGGGGAGCAGATCCAAGGCCGCAAAGGCTGCGGCACCAAACTCGTCGATGAGCACCTCGGTTGCCTGCAATGCCCCGCAATCGACAATGATGCGTCGGATCTCCGCAACGTCTTCATCGGTAAGGTCGGGACGGCCAAGACGTGAATCGATAAAGGCCGACTCCTCAGGTGTGGCGAGATCCAAGGCGAACGCGACCAAGACGGTCCGTTTGCCTTCCTTCAAATCATCCCCGGCCGGTTTACCTGTAGTCACGGGATCCCCGAAGACGCCCAGGACGTCGTCGCGCAGCTGGAAAGCCTCTCCCAGCGGAAGGGCGAAGGCCGAGTACCCGCGGAGCAATTCCTCGGAGGCTCCGGCCAAAGCTCCGCCCAGTGCCAACGGATGTTCGGTGGAGTACTTTGCGGATTTGAACCTAATGATTGATTGGGCCCGGGTCACGGCACCCGCACGGTCCCGCACCGGTCCGGCCACCTCTTCCAGGATGTCCAGGTACTGGCCGGCCATGACTTCAGCCCGCATCAGGTTGAAGATCAGCCGGGCTTGGCTTCCCGAGGCTGCCCTTTCCCCGATGTCTGTAAATGACTCTTCGCTGAAGGAAAGGCAAAGATCTCCGGTCAGGATGGCCGCAGCGTGTCCAAAGCGTTCGCTGTCCAGTGACCAGCCCTGATCTGCATGCAGCTGGCTGAAGCGGCGGTGGACACTGGGTCCGCCGCGCCGGGTATCCGATCGGTCGATAATGTCGTCATGGATCAAGGCAGCGGCCTGGAAGAGCTCGAGGGCTGATCCGGCGGTGACGACTTCTGAGGCGGAGGCATTTCCGCCGGCCCCACGCCACCCCCAGTAGCACATCAGCGCTCGCAGCCGCTTGCCGCCCGTCACCAGGTTGGCGATAGAGCCCATGAGCGGGTCGATGTCCTGGGAAATGGTGGACATGATGTTTTGCCGCGAGGTCAGGAAGTCATTCAGCTTGCCGGCAACGGCGGCCACAAAGGCCGTCTGCTCGAGTCGCAGCTGCTCTGCTGTTGTCACTTGGCGGACTCAGGGGAGACGTTGGCGCCGATCGTGAAGGTTGACACCCCTCCGTTGTGAACCACCGCCACATTGATCGTTTCGTTCTCACCCCTGAGGAAGTCTTTGGAAGTGACTGTTTCTACCGACTCGCCGGGGATGGCTTTGAAGCCCTGGGCTTCCAACTCCTTGGTGTAAAAGGCCAGGACGTCTGCGGCGGGGGCGCCAACGCTGCCGACTATCGCTGCAGTCGCGGGGGTTCCGGTCTTATCAAAACTGCTCGAAACCACTTTTGCTCCCGGCATCAGCGGCAGCAGTTTTGAGGGAAATCCTTCGACAAGGGCTCCGACCGTTGCGGAGGGTGAGGGCGAAGCAGAAGGATCCGGGGAGGCAGCGGCGGACCCTGTCGCCGTCGCTGTTTCCGTTGGTGTGGCGCTTTGGTTCGAGCTGGATGGCTCGGGGGACGGGCCGTTATCGGGAGCCGTGGGAGTACAGGCTGCCGTGGCAATCAGTGTTGCGGCTGCCAATAGTGCAAGGCCTGTTGGTTTCAGCTTTCCCATACCCTTCACAGGTACTCCTTCTAGGGTCGACGCCGGATTCAGCCTCCAGTTTAGTCAGTCCCCCCGACTAGGATTGAGCTGTGGTGCCGGACAAGAACCTTCAGCCGCCCGAAGCAGTCCTTCGGGAACTCCGGCGCAGCAGCATTATGCATGTTGACATGGACGCCTTTTTTGTTTCTGTTGAGCTCCGGAGCCGCCCGGAACTCGTTGGAAAACCGGTGATTGTCGGGCATCCTGCTGATCGTTCTGTTGTGCTGTCGGCCTCCTATGAGGCGAGGGCATTCGGAGTCAAGTCCGCCATGCCGATGGTGGTGGCCCAAAGAATGTGTCCACGCGCGGTGATCATTGAGCCGCGCCACAAGCTCTACTATGAAGTTTCAGCTGAGCTGATGGGAATTTTCGAATCCATCACCGAGCTTGTAGAGCCGCTGAGTGTCGACGAGGCCTTTCTGGACGTCGGCGGGGCCATCCGGCGGCTCGGCTCACCCCGGGATATCGGGGAACTTATCCGACGCCGGGTCAAGGAGGAGTTGGGTATTACCGCTTCCGTCGGAATTGCCGCCAGCAAGTTCGTGGCCAAGATAGCTTCGACGCGATGCAAACCGGACGGGCTCCTCCTCATTACGCCGGAGGAGACCATCCCTTATCTTCACAGCCTCCCCGTGGATGCTTTATGGGGTGTGGGAGCGAAGTCAGTGGAGGTCCTTGCCCGGATGGGCATCAGGACGGTGGCTGACGTAGCAGCAACCCCTGTTCAATCGCTAAAGAAGGTCCTGGGAGTATCCGGGGAACACGTTCACCGCTTGTCCTGGGGAATAGATCCCCGCGAGGTAACCCCGGTGAGGGTGGAAAAGAGCATCGGTGCCGAGGAGACTTTCGCCGAAGATACCGCCGACGACGCAATTCTCCGGCGTGAGTTGCTTAGGCTTTCACACCGGACGGCAGCCCGGCTGCGCAGTGCGGGGTTGGTGGCCAGGACGGTGGCCCTGAAACTCCGCTTTGCTGACTTCTCCACCATTAGTCGGAGCCGAAGCGTGACCACCCCGATAGACAGTGCCCAACTCCTCTATGGCGTGGCGGGCCAATTGCTGGATTCCCTCGGCAATCGTCCCATGTCCGTCCGGCTGATAGGGGTGCGTGCCGAGCACCTTGAGGAAACAGGGCAGACGGCATTGCAACTCAGCCTGGACCGGCGGGACGACAACTGGCGTTCCGCCGAGCAAGCGCTGGATCTCGTAACCCGGAAATTCGGCAATAAATCCCTCCTTCCGGCGCGGCTCCTTGGCCCCGAGGATCATCCGCACTGATAAGTGCTTCAGGGCTCCCGTCCATCGTCTGCCGGTACCACAGGCCCCCCGCCGGTATCTTTCAGAACCGCGCCCAACAAACTATCCTTAGAGGTACATAGATTTCGAACGTCTGGACATATTGAACTCGCAGCCTGAAGCCCCCGACACCCCCTCGATCAACTTGATGTTCCCCGAATTCACCACAGACGGTGGCCGGGAACCTCAGACGCACGTTGGACGTTGTGGGATAAGAGGCAAAGGGCCGCGAACAGTCCCGACGCTGGCCGACTTAAGGAGGTCGTGATGCCGCTCTCGGAGCACGAACAGAAGCTGCTGGAGCAGCTGGAGAAGCAGCTGCATGAGGACGATCCAAAGTTTGCCAGTTCCATGGGCTCGGATCCTGGCAAAACATGGTCTACCCGGCACATGGTAATTGGCGTGCTGGCAACCCTTGCCGGTGTTCTGCTGCTGTTAATCGGCGTTTCAGTACAGATTATTTTCGTAGGGGTCCTGGGGTTCGTTGTCATGGGCGCGGGCGTCTATTTCGCCACCATGCGGAGATCATCCGGCGGCAGCGCGAAGGGCCGTCCGGGCCGGAAGCCTGGTAAGCCCCGCAGCTCATTCATGAACGGCCTGGAAGAACGATGGGACGAGCGGAGACGCGGCGACACCTGACCCACGCTGATTCCCCACTTTCCCCCACACGAGGTATCGCGTGACAGGGTAAGGGCAAGATAAAGGACCCGAACAGTCGGGTCCTTTTGCTTTTAAGGCTTCCCGGCTTCGGGAGGGCAATGGTTCCTCCACTTCTCCCCATGCAGCAAAACCCGTGGATTTCCGCGGAAGTTGCCCTTGACAAACCCCTCGGATTCAACCGTGTTGCGTTGACTGTGGGGGAATGTGGAGTAAAGTGGAGGATGTAAGAGGGTAGTGGCAGCACAGGGGACGTGCAGCTTCCAACGACAGACGGGCGGTGGGGCCAGGTGTTTCTTGGCACGCACTCACCGCGTCTGGACGAAAAGGGGCGCATCATCCTCCCAGCGAAGTTCCGCGAGGAACTTGCCAGCGGCTTGGTTCTCACTCGAGGCCAGGAACGCTGCATCTACGTCTTCAGTGAGCGGGAGTTCGGAAGAATTCACGAGCAAATGCGGGAGGCGCCAATTTCCTCCAAGCAGGCTCGTGACTACATCCGGGTCTTTCTCTCTGGAGCCTCGGACGAGGTACCTGACAAGCAGGGGCGCGTGACTATTCCTCCCGCACTCCGGGCATATGCAGGGCTCGGCAGGGAACTGGCGGTTATTGGAGCCGGATCCCGTGCGGAGATCTGGGATGCCCAAGCCTGGAATGAGTACCTGGCTGAGAAGGAGACCTCCTTCTCAGAAACCGACGACCCCATTCCGGGAATTCTTTGAGTCCCGGGCTCGAACGACCCCATCACGTTTCTTGAACGAGATCTCCAGCCGCCCATCGGCTGGTCCTCCTGGCTTACTTCCCCGAAGCCAGGCGGACAGGACGATAGGCGCGGATGGGGATCTGGCTCAAGAAGCGCTACGCAAGGACCATGGCAAGGAAGGACGAAGGTATGACTGATCCAGACCAGGCGAAACCTACGTCCGAACGCCATGTGCCGGTCCTGCGGGACCGGTGCATCAATTTATTGGCTCCTGGCTTCGAAGCTGCACGGCAACGCGGAGAAACACCCATGGCCATCGATGCAACCCTCGGGATGGGCGGACACTCGGAAGCGATGCTGCAGCGCTTCCCCGACCTCCACCTGATTGGCATAGACAGGGACGAGGAGGCACTCGCTCTTGCGGGTGAGCGGCTGAAACCTTTTTTGTCCCGTACCGATCTGGTCCATGCTGTCTACGATGAGATTCCTCAGGTCCTGCAGGACCTCGGTGTGGAGGAAGTCCACGGGATCCTGATGGATCTGGGAGTTTCGTCATTGCAGCTCGACGAACGGGAGCGCGGATTCGCGTACTCCTTCGACGCCCCGCTGGACATGCGCATGGATACCAGCCGCGGCCAGACAGCGGCTGACGTCGTCAACGGCTACAGCGAAGAGGATCTGGTGCGGATCATCCGCAAATGGGGCGAAGAAAAATTCGCCGGCCGGATCGCAAACCGGATCGTGGCTACCCGGGCCGAAAAGCCATTCGAGACCACCGGGCAGCTGGTCGAGCAGATCCGCTCTGTTGTGCCCTCCTCTGCCGCAAAATCAGGGGGTCACCCCGCCAAGAGAACATTCCAGGCGCTCCGAATTGAGGTCAACGAGGAACTGGAAGTGCTTGAACGTGCTGTTCCGGCCGCTGTGGAAGCGATTGCTGTGGGGGGACGTGTGGTGGTTATGTCTTATCACTCCCTCGAAGACAAGATCGTCAAGGCTGTCTTCCAGGGAGGCTCCAAGTCGTCAGCACCGCTCGGTTTTCCAGTTGAGCTTGAGCAGCACAAACCTGAGCTCAAGACCCTTACAAAGGGCACCGAGGTGCCTACTGCGGATGAGATAGCCGAGAACCCGCGTGCGGCCTCAGCCCGGTTGCGCGCAGTAGAACGTATCAGAGCCAGGAGATCAGCATGAGCACTGCAGCCGCCAAGAACTTTCCACTTGTCTCCGGCAGCTCCGCCCATGCTCTGGGCCACAGGGCGCTGACAGGGCTTAAGCCAAGCCAGGGGACCAAACCCCGGACTCCCTTGTCCGTTGTACGCTCCACGCCGTCCAAACGACGCGCCCCGTTTGTCGTGTTGTGCTTCGCTTTGTTGGCCGTTGCACTCATGGTTGTCCTTGTGCTGAACATCTCGGTTTCAACATCGCAGTATCAGCTGGTGCGGCTCAAAAGCGAGCAGTCCAGCCTGATGAAGCAGAACCAGGATCTGACGCAGCAGGTGCAGAATTACGATGCTCCACAGAACCTGGCTGCGAAAGCAACGGAATTGGGCATGGTCCCGTCGTCAGGCAAAGGCCAGATCGACTTGTCCAACCTGCGCGTCACGGGAAAGGCATCGCCGGCTGCCAAGGGTGCCAATCCTGGCGCGGTTATCGCCGCTCCCGCGGTTGCCGGTCAGCTTGCAGTAGTTCCGCCAGCGAGCGCGAATGAGCCGCTCGCAGCCCGGAAGCCTGAAACTGCGCCAGATGCATCCGGTTCCGCTTCTGCAGCCCCGGCAGGGCCGCCTGCCCCGGCCGCAGCACCTCCTGCTCCGGTTGCTGCCGCACCTGCTGCTGAGCTTCACGGGGGATCGGTGCCGGCACCGCAGCAGAAGATGCCCGGTCAGTAGAACATCCCGGCCAAGGACGGCGCAGACCGCCCACCGATAACCAGCAAGGATTCGATTGTGGCGCGAAGCACCGGCAAGTCGGCAGCTAAGAAAGTGGCGAGCCCCACGAGGCGCCTGCGGTTGGGTTTGGGCCTGATGCTCTCCCTGCTCCTTGTGGTGGGTGGCAAGCTCTTCCTGGTTCAGGGCCTGGACGCCGGGGGATTGGCCCAGGCAGCGCTGAACAACAGACTCAAGCCGACGGTGCTTCCAGCTGAGCGTGGAAGCATCCTCGATGCCAACGGTACTGTTCTGGCCAGCAGCGTCATCCGCTACAACGTGGTGGTGGACCAGCGGGTCAACACGAAAACGCAGTCGTTCCCCCGCCTGGAAACCGTGAACGGCGAGGAAAAGTACGTGGAGGTGTCCCGCGACCAAGGCATCTCCGAACTCGCCGCCGTACTGGGCAGGGACTCAGAGGAGCTCAAAGATCAGCTGACGGGGCAGAAGCCGTACTACATAGTCGCCAAGGATTTGAAGCCGGACGTCGAAGACAGGATTTCCAAGCTGCGGATTCCTGGGATCGTAACCGAGGGAACCAGCAAACGCGTCTACCCTAACGGGTCAGTGGCTGGTGGAATCGTCGGCTTCCTCAAAGACGGAACAACAGGGCAGGCGGGCCTGGAGCAGACGCAGGATGAAATCCTGAAAGGCGCCGCGGGCAAGCGGCTCTTTGAAATTGGAGCCGACGGATTGAGGATTCCCGTCGGCGTGGACCAGTTCACTCCTGCCCAGGACGGCAAGGACATCAAACTGACGCTTAATTCAGATCTCCAGTACTTTGCCCAGCAGGCAATCCAAAGCCAGAAGGACAAGCTGAGCGCGGAATGGGGAATCATTACGGTGCTGGATATCAAAACGGGAAACATTGTGGCTATGGCGGACACAAATGCCCCCGACCCCAATGATCCCGGGAAAGTAGCGGCCGAGGACCGCGGTGTCAGGTCCGTTACGGCGGCGTATGAGCCGGGATCAGTGGAGAAGACGATCACTGCTGCTGCGCTGATCGAGGAAGGTAAGTCCAGCCCTCTCGACAAGTTCACCAT
Organism: Arthrobacter sp. Z5-13; assembly: GCF_056499105.1. Classification (NCBI taxonomy): domain Bacteria; kingdom Bacillati; phylum Actinomycetota; class Actinomycetes; order Micrococcales; family Micrococcaceae; genus Arthrobacter; species Arthrobacter sp. Z5-13. Next base: position 2,834,094 of record NZ_CP096460.1, on the reverse strand, counting down.
TCCGCCGTCGTACACCGTGGACGGGCAGAACTTCACAGATTCCTTCGACCACGGCACCGAGGAGCGCACCCTTGCCGGAATCCTCGGCTGGTCCATGAACACCGGAACAGTTATGGCAGGTCAGCGGCTGACCAAGCAGGAACGCTACGACTGGCTCAAAAAATTCGGAATCGGCGAGGCGCCTGACATCGGATTGCCAGCAGAAGCCAAGGGAATTTTGACCCCTGCTGACCAATGGGATGACCGGCAGCAGTACACGGTTCTGTTCGGGCAGGGCGTCTCGCAGTCAACCCTTCAGACCGTCCGCGCCTACCAGGCGATCGCCAACGACGGAGTCATGCTGCAGCCAAGGCTGATCGACAGTTACCTCAGTCCTGACGGCACTGAGGAAAAGGTGCCCGCCAAACCGGAACGGGAGGTCGTCTCCAAGGAAACTGCCCAACAAGTCCGGGACATCCTCGAGAGCGCCGTAACCGAGGGCCAGATCAAGGATGCGGCCATCGACGGTTACCGCGTCGGAGCCAAGACAGGAACCTCGGAGTCACCCTGTGACGATGGCAAGTCCGGCTATTGCGGCTACACGGCGTCCATGGTCGGAATGGCGCCGATGGACAATCCGCGGTTTATTGTTGAAGTGGTCCTGCAACGGCCCAAGGGCAGCATCTACGGAATCACCAACGGTCCGGTATTCCGTTCCGTGATGAGCCAGACGCTGCGGACCTACAACGTCCCGCCGTCCACCGGTGAGCCCGCCCGGCTGCCGCAGTACGCCAAGTAGCACGTCCACAACCGCATGTATTTGGGGGCACACTCTCTCGCGAGGGGTGTGATCAACTAGCACCAACGGAGATCCACTTGTCAGAGCTCAATGCCCATGCCGCCAACACTGGCCAGGACCACCCCCACAGGGATGATACAAGCCGGCAAAGCACAACGCGCGGCTCCTTCCGCCCTTCCTCCGTCGCCGCTGTTGCGCTTGGAAGCTTAGGGGAGGAAATAGGCGTTGTAGTCCCCGAGACCTCCAGATCCATCCCCGTCACCGGGATCTCCCTCAACTCCCGGTCAGTGGAATCCGGAGACGTCTATGTGGCATTGCCGGGTGCTACCCGGCACGGCGCCGATTTTGTCGATCAAGCGGCTGCCGCAGGAGCCGTGGCCGTCATAACGGACGACGCCGGTGCGCGGCAACTCGCGCTCTCGGCAGACATTGAAGTGCCAGTGCTGATCGCCCAGGACCCTCGCTCGCTGGTAGGCACGCTTGCGGCTCACGTGTACGGGACCGGCGCAGGGAAAGAGGGGGCGCCCACCCTCTTTGGAGTGACGGGCACCAACGGCAAGACGACGACCACCTACTTCATCAATGCCCTGCTCAGAAGCCTTGGCCTGGCCCCCGGGCTGATCGGGACCATTGAGATCCTTGCCGGCGGCGATCCCATCCCCAGCCTGCTCACCACGCCTGAATCGACCGACGTGCATGCGCTTCTCGCGTTGATGCGGGAGCGGGGGCTGGACGCAGTTTCCATGGAGGTCTCCTCGCACGCCCTTTCATTCCACCGGGTGGACGGCGTCATCTTCAGCGTCGCCGGGTTTACCAACCTCACCCAGGATCATCTGGATCTGCACGGCACCATGGAAGACTACTTCCTCACCAAAGCACAGCTATTCAGATCCGCGCATGCCGCTGCCGGTGTGGTCACTGTGGACGATGAATGGGGCCGGCGGCTCGCGGAAACCGCGGCCATTCCGGTTGTCACGCTCTCGACGCGGCCGGGCCAGGAGCCCGGCGGTGCTGACTGGAGTGTGATGGAAGCCGCTTCGCGAGGACTTGGTTCAGCCTTCAGACTCCGGCACCGCGATGGCAGGGAGATCCGGGTGCACACCGGATTGCCGGGCACCTTCAACGTGTCCAATGCGGCACTGGCCACCATCATGGTGCTCCAATCCGGTGTGGACCAAGAACGGCTGCAGCAAGCGCTGGACACAGCCGACCCCTTCAGCACGTCTGTTCCCGGCCGCATGCAGCTCGTTTCTACCTCCCCGGCCGCCGTCGTCGACTTTGCTCATAACCCGGACGCCCTTTCACGTGCCCTGGAGGCCTTGCGCCCCGCTACCACCGAGGCACGGCTGATAGTGGTTTTCGGAGCAACCGGGCAACGGGACAAAGGCAAGAGGCCGACGATGGGCGCCATTGCAGCCCGGTTGGCGGATATTGTCATAGTCACGGATGACGATCCTCACGACGAAGATGCAACCGCAATCCGGGCCGACGTCCTGGCCGGTGCAACGGCCGCGAAAGAAGCAGCAGGACTGGACTGCACAGTCATGGAAAGCTTCCCCCGCGACGTGGCGATACGGCGGGCGGTTGAACTCGCCGGGCCCCGGGACACCATCCTGATTGCGGGCCGTGGCCATGAGGTGTGGCAGGAAGTTAAAGGCGTCAACCTCGCACTTGACGACCGGGAGGAACTCCGGGCCGCCTTGACAGCCCGTGGATTCTCGGCTCTCGAAGACCAGCGGATAGAGTCCTAAACCGAGATGATTGCACTTACTGCGGCTGAAATTGCCAACATAACAAACGGCCGCCTCGCCGCCGATCCCTCCATCAAGCCCCTTTCTGTTGTGACGGATTCCCGGGAAGCCTCACACGGGTCCCTCTACGTCGCCAAGCCGGGGGAACACGCGGACGGGCATGACTACATTGGCGCGGCCTTTGACCGTGGCGCTGTGCTCGCCCTGGTGGAGCGGGACATCGCCGACGCCTCCGGGGAGCCATATCCCGCCGTCGTTGTGTCAGACGCCGTGCTGGCCATGGGTGCGCTGGCTGCAGAGACCGTGCGCCGAATCCGCGCACACCGTGAGGCCTCGGGCAGCGGACTGACGGTCATCGGCATTACCGGCTCAGCGGGTAAGACCACCACAAAGGACCTGCTGGCGGGAATCCTTGCCACCGAGGGCGAGACGGTAGCGCCGCAGGGCTCCTACAACGGCGAGATCGGCGTTCCCCTCACTGTGTTCAAAGCCGGCTATGAAACCCGGTACCTCGTCATCGAGATGGGGGCCACCGGCGTCGGGCACATCCGCTACCTGGCCGATATGGTGCGCCCGGACATCGGTGTGGTCCTCGCCGTTGGAACGGCACATGCGGGTGAATTTGGCGGTATAGAGAACATTGCCAAGGCCAAGGGGGAACTGCTGGAAGCTCTTCCGCCCGCGGGCATCGGCGTGATCAACCTGGATGATCCCCGGGTTGCTGCCATGGAGGGCCGCACGTCCTCTTCGGTCCTCGGGTTCTCGGCGCAGCCGGAGCGGCAGGGGAGGAAGGCCGACGTGCTGGCGGTCAACGCTGAAATCAGCAGCGCGGGAAATCCTGAGTTCCAGCTGTTCCTTCCCGGCGGGAGCCAGGGGCTTCCGGTCTCAAGCCAACTGATCGGAGCACATCACATCGGCAACCTCCTGGCCGCTGCCTCCGCAGCCCACGCTGCAGGGATTGCAGGACCGCACATTGCCCGTTCCCTCAGTTCGCAGGCCGCTGCCAGCCGCTGGAGGATGGAGCGCACGGAGCGTCCCGACGGCGTGACCATCATCAATGACGCCTACAACGCCAACCCTGAGTCAATGCGGGCGGCACTGAGGACCCTTGCGGACCTTGGACAAGGGCGCCGCACCTGGGCAGTCCTTGGAGCCATGCTTGAGCTCGGGCCCGAATCGATCCGTGAACACACCACCGTGGGTACCCAAGTGGTCCGGCTGAACATCTCCCGTCTTGTCGTGGTGGGCAGAGAGGCACGCTCGCTCTACGTCTCAGCGGTGCAGGAGGGATCCTGGGGCGACGAATGTGTTTTCACTGAAACAGTTGATGAAGCCTACGATCTGCTCCAATCTGAACTCCGGCCCGGGGACCTCGTTCTCTTCAAGTCCTCCAACAGCATCGGGCTGAGGCACCTGGGCGATCGGATAGCATTACCCCCACATGCCCCGGCAACTGCCAGTCCAACCACCAATGAAGGGAGCGAACTGCTGTGATCGCACTGCTGATCGGCGCCGGCCTTGCCCTCCTGTTCGCATTGGTGGGTACCCCGCTGTTCATCCGCCTGCTCGTGCACAAGAGCTACGGCCAGTTCATCCGGGATGACGGACCCACGTCCCACCACACCAAGCGCGGCACGCCGACGATGGGCGGAACGGTGGTGGTCTTTGCAGTCATCCTGAGCTACGGGCTGACACACGTCATCATGTGGATGATGAATCCGCGTTCGCCCGGACCCTCAGCCTCTGCTCTCCTGCTGCTGTTCCTTGCCGTCGGCATGGGCCTCGTGGGCTTCCTGGATGACTACATTAAGATCTCAAAGCAACGCAGCCTGGGCCTGAACCCTGCCGCCAAGCTCATAGGCCAGGGCGTGGTAGGCGTCGCCTTCGCCATCATGGCACTCGGATTTCCGGATGCCGACGGCGTCACTCCTGCTTCAACGCACATTTCGCTGGTGCGTGACATCCCTTGGTTGAACCTTGCCTTTGGCGGCACGGTCATCGGCGCAATTCTGTTCGTGATCTGGTCGAACCTGATCGTGACGGCGGCCACCAACGGCGTCAACCTGACGGACGGACTGGACGGGCTGGCCGCAGGAGCGTCAGTTATGGTGTTCGGTGCCTACACCGTCATGGGTATCTGGCAAAGCAACCAGGCATGCGGTTCACCCCGGCAAGCCGGCGCCGGTTGCTATTCGGTCCGTGATCCGCTGGATCTGGCCCTGCTCGCTGCCATCATGAGCGCTGCATTGGTCGGCTTCCTGTGGTGGAACACGTCCCCGGCCAAAATCTTTATGGGAGATACCGGATCGCTCGCCATTGGTGGAGCTGTGGCAGGCTTCGCGATTCTTTCCCGGACTGAACTTCTCCTGGCCTTCATCGGCGGCCTCTTTGTCCTCATCACCCTGTCAGTCATCATCCAGGTGGGCTATTTCAAGGCCACCAAGGGCAAGCGCTTCTTCAAGATGGCCCCACTGCAGCACCACTTCGAACTCAAGGGATGGGCCGAGGTCACCGTCGTGGTCCGGTTCTGGATACTGGGAGGCCTATGCGTGGCCGCTGGCTTGGGAATCTTCTACGCCGAATGGGTAGTGCTGCTGTGAACGCGTTGATTCGTGGACTAAACCCTGCAGCCCGATCAGCGAACCTGCTGAGGCTCCAGGGTCTCGTCAGTTGGGATTCGGACTGGGCCGGGCTCCGAGTGGTTGTCACCGGCATAGGCATTTCCGGTTTTGCGGCAGCAGACACCCTCATCGAACTGGGTGCACGGGTAGTGGTGGTGGATGCCTCAACGAGCGCAAAAGCCCAAGCCCAGGCAGACACCCTGAAGATCGTGGGCGCTGCCGACGTCCTCCTCGGGGATGAGGCTGTTCAGTCCATACCCAGGGTGGATGGCGACGTGCCTGACCTCATTGTTACCTCGCCCGGCTGGAGGCCTGACCAAGCCCTCCTGGCGGCTGCTGCCCGTGCGCACATTCCCGTCTGGGGCGACGTCGAACTCGCCTGGCGGGTACGTGAACGCGCGGGGCGGAAGACGGCGGAGTGGCTCGCCATCACCGGCACCAACGGTAAGACCACCACCGTTGGACTGACCGAATCCATGCTGCAGGCTGCAGGGCTCAAGGCCATCGCAGTCGGAAATGTGGGAACGCCCATCCTTGATGCCCTCCGGGATCCGGTCGAATACGACGTCCTGGCCGTCGAGCTCTCAAGCTTCCAGCTGCACTGGACCGAGTCCGTTTCGCCTCTGGCGAGCGTGTGCCTCAACGTAGCCGAAGACCACGTTGACTGGCACGGCTCCTACGATTCGTACCTCGCTGACAAGGCGAAGGTCTATGAGCGGACCCGGGTGGCGTGCATCTACAATGCAGAGCAGGCCGAAACGGAACGGATGGTCGAGAACGCGGACGTTGTGGAAGGCTGCCGCGCTGTCGGATTCACCACGACGACCCCTGCCGTCAGCATGCTGGGCGTGGTCGAAGGGCTTCTGGTAGACCGTGCCTTCATCGCTGAACGCAAGGACAGCGCTGCTGAACTTGCTGCCCGCTCAGACCTTGGCCCGGTGGCACCCCGCCACATGGTGGCAAATGCCCTGGCCGCCGCCGGCCTCGTGCGGGCCTATGGCGTGGACGCGTCCGCGGTCCGCCAAGGCCTTCGCAACTACATTCCCGGCGATCACCGCATCCAACTTGTGGCCCGCTATGACGACATCCTGTGGATCAATGATTCCAAAGCAACCAATCCGCATGCTGCTGCTGCATCGCTGGCGGCTTTCCAGAACGTCGTTTGGATTGCCGGCGGTCTCTCGAAGGGTGTCAGCTACGAGGACCTTGTGCGGGAAAATTCGCACCGCCTCAAAGCTGTGGTCCTCATTGGGGAGGATGTGACAGACCTTTCCGCTGCCCTTGAGCGACACGCTGCGGATGTTCCGGTGATCAGGGCGGAAACGGGCGACACTGAAACTACGCAGACTGCCGGACCGGGTGGTGCCTCCACGGGTTCCGGGCCGGACTCAGGCAGGTATGTGATGGCAAAGGCTGTTACTGCGGCGGCTCAGATCGCCTCACCGGGCGATACCGTGCTCATGGCACCGGCGGCTGCTTCCATGGATCAGTTCTCTTCCTACGCTCACCGTGGCGACGCTTTTATCGAGGCCGTTAGCGAGCTCGTGGAAGGGCAGGCACGGACCGGCGAGGAGTAAGTATGGCCAGCACGCCAGCACGCCCTGCCGGAACGGCGGGCGGGGCAAAGCCTCGGCAGGCTGCGACGGCAAGACAGGTTGCTACTGCCGGACAGGCCAGGACAACTCTTCCCATTAAAGTCCGGCATGGATACCGTCGCTTCTGGTCAGTCCTTGAGGGGACAGGTACATCCCGCAACGGATCCACGTACTACCTGATCCTGGGGTCCACCCTTGCCCTTACCGCCATCGGTATCATGATGGTCCTGTCTGCCTCAAGCGTGGAAGCCATCGCGGCAGGCGAATCACCGTATTCGGCTGCCCTCAAGCAGGGTATGTTCGCCGTCATCGGCTTGTTCTTCATGTTTATCCTTTCGCGCGTTAACGTCGTCTGGCTCAAGCGCTTCGCCTGGCCTGGAGTGGGGATCGCCCTGGTCCTCCTCGTCCTGGTCCAGGTCATCGGCGATGAAGTCAACGGCAACAAAAACTGGATTGACCTTGGTGGCATCACCTTCCAGCCGTCCGAAGCCGCCAAGCTGGCGCTGGCTCTTTGGATGGCCACTGTGCTGGCCATGAAAAGGAAGCTCCTCCGTCATTGGCAGCACGCGCTGATCCCAGCTGTGCCGGTGGCCGGAATCGTCATCGGCCTGGTTGTGTTGGGCAATGACCTGGGGACAGCCATGATCATTATGATGATTACTGCTGCCGCGCTCTTTTTTGCAGGCGTCCCGCTTTACCTTTTCGGTTTCGCTGGATTGGTTGCCATGGCAGGCACCGCCGTCATGGCCGTCACCAACGCCAACCGCATGTGCCGCATCACCTCCTGGTGGACGGGTGGTGCCTGCACCAACAGCAGCGATGCCAACTACCAGTCCACCAACGGCCTCTACGGCCTGGCCTCCGGCGGCTGGCTCGGCGTGGGACTCGGCCAGAGCAGGCAAAAATACAGCTGGATCCCGGAAGCACACAACGACTTTATTTTTGCCATCATTGGCGAAGAACTGGGCCTCGTCGGTACCGTCGTCGTCCTGATCCTCTTTGCCATCCTCGGCGCAGCCATCTATCGGGTTGTGGTGGCACAGGAGGACATGTTCCACAGGGTTCTCGCTGGAACCATCATGGTGTGGCTGTTGGGGCAGGCGACAGTCAACATGGCTGTCGTTACGGGCCTTGCTCCCGTGATCGGGGTGCCCTTGCCGTTTATTTCCTATGGTGGCTCCGCCTTGCTGATGTCCCTGTGTGCGATCGGCGTAGTCTTGTCGTTGGCAAGGGCCCAGATGGCACCCGGCATTCAATCCAAGAGGCTGCTTCCGCGCCGGACAAAAGCCGGAAGCAAAAACTCCCCACGAAAGCGGAAATAGCATTCCAATGAACCCGAAGTCCCCCTCCCTGTCCGTGGTCCTCGCCGGCGGTGGAACGGCCGGGCACGTCAGCCCGCTGCTTGCTATCGCCAACGCGCTACGGAAGGCCCGTCCGGAAGCCAGGCTTCTCGCCGTCGGAACGCCCACCGGGATGGAAACGCGGCTTGTCCCTGCCGCGGGAATTGAACTAGCGACCATAAACAGGGTGCCGTTCCCGCGGAAGCCCTCGCTTGATCTCCTCAGACTCCCTGCGCGGCTGGCTGCCGCGGTAGGGCAGGCGGGCAAAATACTGGACGATGCCAGTGCCGACGTTCTGGTGGGAGTGGGCGGTTATGTCTGCACTCCGATGTACCTGGCTGCCTGGCGGCGCGGCGTTCCGATCGTTCTGCATGAAGCCAACACTCGCCCGGGACTGGCGAACCGCATCGGTGCCCGCTTCAGCAAACATGTCGCAGTGGCCTTCGAGCAGACGAAGCTGCAGGGCGCGCGGCACGTGGGCATGCCGATGCGTCCGGAGATTTCCGGGCTTGACCGGACATCGGCGCGGCGGGCAGCGAGGATGTCGCTTGGCCTGGACCCCGAACGCCCTACCCTGATCGTCACCGGTGGTTCCTTGGGCGCCCAGAGCATCAACCGCACCATCGCAGCATCTCTCCAGGCGCTGGCTGATGCCGGCATCCAGACGCTCCACATCACAGGCAGGGGGAAGTCCCTGCAGGATGCAAACGGCCGTCCGCTGGAGGCAGCGGGCTACCGGCAGCTCGAATATGTGGACGGCATGGAGTCCATATACGCTGCAGCGGACCTGCTTCTTGCCCGCGCAGGCGCCGCCACCGTTTGCGAGGTGGCCGCTGTGGGTTTGCCGGCTGTGTTTGTTCCTTTGCCCATCGGGAATGGTGAACAGGCACTGAACGCCTCCGGGTTGGTTAGTGCCGGAGCTGCTCTCTTAGTGAACGATAGGGCTTTCACACCGGAGTGGGTCAGCAAGGAGATCATCCCGCTGCTGTCTGACACAGAACGCCTTGCCCGGATGGCCTCGCAGGCGGAACGACTTGGTATCAGAAACGCCGACCAACTTATGGCCGGCCTCATCCTGGAAGCGGTAAACCGATGATTTTGCCTGGACCGATGACCGAGCCGCGGACGCAGGACTCCCTCGGCAAGGTCCATTTCATCGGCATCGGGGGAGTGGGAATGTCCGCCGTCGCCCGGATCATGGTTGCCCGTGGGGTAGCGGTCAGCGGCTCCGACGCCAAGGACCTTCCTGTGATGAACGAGCTGGCAGCTGCAGGGGCGCGCATCGCCGTAGGCTATGACGCGGCAAACCTCGGGGACGCCGAAACTGTGGTCGCCGGATCCGCCATCCGTGAGGACAATCCCGAGCTTGCGGCAGCACGCAGCCGGGGCATCGCCGTCCTGCACCGCTCGCAGGCCCTGGCCGCGCTGATGGCCGAGGACGAAGTAGTGACTGTTGCCGGCACGCACGGAAAATCGACAACGACCTCCATGGTGACGGTACTGCTCCAGGGGGCAGGGCTGGATCCGTCCTATGCAATTGGGGCCAACGTTCCGGCTCTTGGTGTGAATGCCGCCCATGGGAGATCCAAGATTTTCGTTGCGGAGGCGGATGAGTCAGATGGCTCCTTCCTGAATTACCGGCCACGGATTGCAGTGGTCACCAATGTGGAAGCGGATCACCTGGACCATTACGGCACCGCCGAGGCCGTCTACGAGTCCTTTGACCGGTTCGCGGCGCTCCTTCCGGGTGATGGTTTGTTGGTGGCCTGCGGAGACGACGACGGCGCGCGCGCCTTGGCGGTACGGATAAGGACGGGAGGCGCTACCCGGGTTCTGATCTACGGAACAAGTGAGGACTGCGAGGTCCGCTTGCACCACGGGGCGGATGGAACCTGGTTGTCAACGCCAGAGGGGCGCTTCAAGCTGGACCTTAAGGTTCCGGGACTGCACAATGCCCTGAACGCCACAGCGGCTTTTGCGGTGGCTCGTGAACTTGGCGTCGAACCAGGACTGGCAGCCAGGGCCCTCGCCGAATTCTCCGGTGCCTCCCGGAGATTCGAATTTAAGGGAGAAGGCCGCGCAGTCCGGGTTTACGATGACTACGCGCATCACCCTACGGAGGTGCGCGCCGCGTTGTCTGCTGCCCGTTCCGTGGCCGGAGACCACAAGGTGCATGTGCTGTTCCAACCGCATTTGTTCTCCCGCACCCGGGAGTTTGCGCAGGAATTTGCCGAAGCTCTCAACCTGGCCGATACCGCCCTGGTGCTGGACATTTATCCGGCCCGCGAAGATCCTATTCCTGGCGTCAGCAGCCAACTGATTGGCCAGTATCTTCAATCCGGTGGAAGGCTTGTAGGGGCCGGAACGGAAGCAGTCTCCGAATTAGCTGCTGCGGCCCAGCCCGGGGACGTCATCCTGACTGCGGGTGCGGGGGATGTCACTGCGTACGGCCCGCTCATTGTGGAGGCGTTGAGTGGCTAGCACCCGGAGGCCAACGTACAAGCCCTCAGGCAGCAAACCAGCTGTAGATACATCGTCAGCCAAACCTGCCTCAGGGAAACCAGCCTCAGGCAGGCCGCCGGGTGGTGCCGGCCGGCAACTTAGCGGGATCATTTCTGCCTCCAAATCTGCGGACGGCCTCGAAGATCGCCCTTCCGTAGCACTCCCGGACAACGTGCTCACCTTTCCCGAGCCCAAGGCCCGGCGGATCAGGCGGAACATCATCATCGCGGCCAGCATCGTTGCAGCGTTGGTGGCCGGGCTCCTTGCCGCTGCCATCTACTCCCCGGTGCTTGCAGTGCGGACTATCACGGTAGAGGGCACGAAGATGCTGACCACCCAGCAGATCCAGGCGGCCTTGAAACCCCTGGAGGGCAGGCCATTGCCGCAGGTGAGTGACTCCGAGGTCAGCGGGCTGCTGCAACCCCTTGTCCAGATCAAGGCTGTTACAACCCAGGCAAGGCCTCCTTCCGGGCTGCTGGTTCAGATTCAGGAGCGGGTCCCTGTGGCACTCCTGAAGCAGGGCGAGACTTTCCAGCTCGTGGACATTGAGGGCGTCCAGCTCAGCAGCACCACGGATCCTTCCAGCGTCCAACTGCCGGTCATCGATGGCGGCAGCGGGGCAATGGGGAAGGATCTGTTCCACGCCATCACAGCTGTGCTGGGGGCGCTTCCGGCCGACGTGCTGACGAAGCTTTCAGACGCTTCGGCAAAGTCCGTGGACGCGGTTGAGCTCAAGCTCATTGACGGGCAAACCATCGTTTGGGGAAACGCGGGGGAGAAGGAGCTCAAAGCGAAGGTCCTGGAGGCCTTGCTCAGGGCACCGGCAGACCCGAAGAATCCAGTGCGTGTCTACGACGTCAGCGTCCCCAGACACCCGGTGACCCGCTAAACGGCTCTATTTCACGGGTATTCCCACGACACGCGGTGGTGGTATTTGAATGTGGCAAGCAGAGGAAATAGCGTCACAGGCATGAGTTAGTTGACATAACTATAACCCTCAGGTCGAGGGTTAAGGTTGAAAGCTTCAAGCTAGACTCCATCAGTTTTCGCATCAGGACACGAACAAGGGACACGTAACGTGGCAGCTCCGCAGAATTACTTGGCCGTCATCAAGGTCGTCGGCATCGGCGGCGGTGGCGTGAACGCAGTCAACCGCATGATCGAGGTAGGTCTGCGCGGCGTGGAATTCATCGCGATCAACACCGATGCCCAGGCCCTGCTCATGAGTGACGCCGACGTCAAGCTTGACGTTGGACGCGAGCTGACACGTGGCCTCGGTGCAGGGGCAAACCCTGAGGTCGGCAAGCAGGCTGCCGAGGATCACGCTGATGAAATCGAAGAGGTCATCCGCGGCGCCGACATGGTCTTTGTGACCGCTGGCGAAGGCGGCGGCACCGGCACCGGTGGAGCTCCCGTTGTGGCGCGTATTGCCCGTTCCCTCGGTGCGCTGACGATTGGTGTGGTCACCCGGCCGTTCACCTTTGAAGGCCGCCGCCGTGCAGGCTCGGCCGAAGCCGGAATTGATGCACTCCGCGATGAGGTCGACACCCTGATCGTTATTCCCAACGACCGTCTGCTCTCCATCAGCGACCGCAACGTTTCGGTCCTGGATGCCTTCCGCTCCGCGGACCAGGTTCTGCTGTCCGGTGTCCAGGGCATCACCGACCTCATCACAACACCCGGCCTGATCAACCTCGACTTCGCCGACGTCAAGTCGGTCATGCAGGGCGCTGGTTCTGCGCTCATGGGTATCGGTTCCGCCCGTGGAGAGGACCGCGCCGTCAAGGCTGCAGAACTCGCCATCGCGTCGCCGTTGCTTGAGGCATCCATTGACGGCGCTCATGGCGTGCTGCTGTCCATCCAGGGCGGCTCGGACCTTGGGCTGTTCGAGATCAACGAAGCTGCCCGCCTCGTCCAAGAAGTTGCCCACCCGGAAGCAAACATCATCTTCGGTGCGGTTATTGACGACGCGCTCGGGGACGAAGCCCGCGTTACGGTTATTGCTGCCGGTTTCGACGACGTCAAGGCAACCTCCCCCTCCATGGACCAGACACCTGCACAGGCAGCGCCGCAGCGGCCGGCTGTGCCGGCATCGGCGCCCGTCGGAGTGCCGGCCCAGGCCCCGTCCCCTGTACAGGCCCAGCCGGTCCACGCAGGAATCGGTGCTTCCAGCCTGAGCAACTGGGGCCAGCAGCGGCACTCCGCTGTGCCCGCAGACTCAGGTTTCGACGTCGACCTCCCTTCAGTTGTGGAATCAGACCTATCCGGGAGCCATTCTGATGACCTGGACGTCCCCGACTTCCTGAAGTAACGCAGACTTCCTGGAATGACCCGGACTTCCTAAGGTGACATAGGCTTAGGCTTTCTGCGGGGACGCTGGGGCGCACCCGGCGCCCATCTAGTGCTTGAAGGTGTTCTGATTGTTTTCGTGGCGAAATGAAGTCCGTCCCGGTACGTGGGTGGCCTTCACCGACGCCGGGGCCGGGAACCTGGCGTTGCACGTGGGTGATGATCCTGCTGAAGTCAGGCGTCGCAGGGATCTGCTGGAATCGGCGTCGGGGATCAAACCGCGGCACTTCCAGTACATGAATCAGGTTCATGGCAGCGATGTCCTGATCTTGGAATCCGGCACTGCGGCCCAAGAGGCTGCCGCTCCTACCTCGGATGGGCTGGTCTCCCGCGGAGCGCCTCTAGCGGTGATGGTGGCCGACTGCGTCCCCGTCGTCATGGTGGCCAAGCCGGCGGGAGGTATGGGCTCCTCGCCGGTTCTCGCCGCCGTGCACGCCGGGCGCCCTGGTGTGGCCGCCGGGATCGTGCCCGCCGCGATCCAAAAGATGCGCGACGCCGGAGCTGCGGACATCAGGGCCTGGATAGGACCGTCGATCTGCGGCTCATGTTACGAGGTTCCCGGCAGCATGAGGGATAGCGTGAGCGCCGTAGTTCCCGCAGCATGGTCGGAAACCTCATGGGAAACGCCAGGGCTGGACCTTCCGGCGGGCGTCAGGAGCCAACTGGAAGCTGAAGGTGTCACAGTCGAATACGCGGGTCCCTGCACCTTGGAGACCGAGTCGTTGTATTCCTACCGCCGCAATCGGGAAACCGGACGGTTTGCAGGATTGGTGTGGACCCATGACTGATCCTTCAGCGGACGTCCAAGACTCCCGAGCCTCTGAACTCAGGGATCGGCTCAGCGCCGTCCACCTGCGAATAATGGATGCAACAGAGGCGGCTGGACGCACCACCACTCCGCAGCTGATTGTGATCAGCAAGTTCCATCCCGCCGACGACGTGCGGCGTCTGGCCTCTTTGGGGGTCACGGACTTCGGAGAGAACAGGGACCAAGAGGCAACGGAAAAATCCGGCCTGTTGGGGGACCTGCGGCTGCGGTGGCATTTTGTGGGGCAATTGCAGAGCAACAAAGCTAAATCCGTGGTGCGCTACGCCCATGCAGTCCATTCGGTCGACCGGCCTCAGATCGCCGGCGCCTTGGCCAAAGCTGTTGCTGCGCAGATCGAGAGTTCCGGCCGTGATCCGTTGAAGTGCTTCATCCAGGTCAACCTCGATGAGCATCCCCAAGGCCACCGCGGCGGCGCCCTGCCGGATGACGTGGCGTCTCTGGCCGACTATCTGGCAGACCTGGAGGGCCTTGAGTTGGCTGGCCTGATGGCCGTGGCACCGCTCGGCGGCGAGCCGCAGAAAGCCTTCGCGAAGCTGGCCGCAATTTCTGCATCCCTGACCGCCGTCCATCCCGAGGCGACAGCCATTTCAGCAGGCATGAGCCAGGACCTGGAAGCAGCAATAGAATTCGGGGCGACACACCTCCGAATTGGTTCGGATATTCTCGGTTCGCGTCCGGCGTTGGGGTAGCGTCAAAGTACTGGATGAGAATGGCGGGGATTCCGGTACTGTCAAGTCAACTGAGCTGCCCGCTGACGGACACGATAAGGAGTCGACCATGGCAGGCGCTCTGCGCAAGACAATGATCTATCTTGGGCTCGCTGATGGCGACGAACATTACGAGTCTGAGCATCACACATCGCACAAGGGTGAGGACAATTCGATGGAGCATGACCGCGAGGAACGCCGCGCACCGGCACCTGTCCGCGAGGTCTCCCGGGAAGCGTCCTACGCCTCCGAAGAGGAGTACCGTGCCCCAGTGACACCTATTAAGCGTGCGGCATCGAGTCGCGAAGATAACTCCGGCCTCCGCCAGATCACCACGATCCATCCGCGGTCTTACAACGACGCCAAGCTCATCGGTGAGAGCTTCCGTGACGGTATCCCCGTCATCATGAACGTCACTGATATGGGGGAGGGCGACGCCAAGCGGCTTGTCGATTTCTCCGCCGGACTCGTCTTCGGACTCCGTGGGAGTATCGAGCGGGTCACCAACAAGGTTTTCCTGCTGTCACCCTCCTACATCGAGGTCATTGGGGACGACAAGAAGGCCAGCGAGACCCAGGCGAGCTTCTTCAACCAGAGCTAGAGCACTGCTGTGATTGATGCCGGACAGGTCCGCCTGTCTGGCATCTGTGCTGAAATAGACAAGACGACTTCGACAGGACACCTCGGTTTCCGGAATGAACATGGAGATATGAGTTAGCTCATGGGAATTGTTTTCGGTCTTGTTTATCTGGTTTTGCTGTTCTTCTTGGTGGCGCTGATCATCCGGCTGGTCTTTGACTGGGTTCAGATGTTCGCACGTGAGTGGCGGCCTCGCGGGGCTGCGCTCGTTGCCGCCCATGGTGTGTACTCCCTCACGGACCCACCCCTGAATCTCCTGCGGCGGCTCATCCCGCCGTTGCGGCTTGGCGGGATCTCCCTGGATCTGGGCTTTTTGCTGTTGTTCATCGCGGTGAGTATCGCTATGGCAATCGTCCGGGGTTTCGCGTAATTTTCATAACAGCTTGCGGCTGGCGAGGGGCCCCGAAACGGGTCACGAAGCCGTGGAAAAACTCTGGTTTGACATTGACGTGTTGAATTAGAGGAACGAGACCATATTTAGGTACCGTAGTTTTGACGGCCGGAAGGCCGCCGACTAACTAGACCAACGAGGTGACCAGATGGCTTTGACGCCAGAAGACGTTGTCAACAAGCGCTTTCAGCCGACCAAGTTCCGCGAAGGCTACGACCAGGACGAGGTTGACGACTTCCTGGACGAAATCGTCGTCGAACTCCGGCGCCTGAACCAGGAGAATGACGAACTTCGTAAGAAGCTCGCAGAAGGCGGTTCCGGCTCGCCAGCCACGTCGACTGTCGCGGCGCCCGTAGTGGAAAAGGTGCCTGCCCCCGTCAAGGCTGATAAAGACGAGTCCCGCGCCAAGGCGGAAGCTGAGGCTAAGGCTGCTGAGGCAGCACGCAAGCAGGAGTCTGAGAAGGCCGCAGCATTGGCAGCGGTCCCCGTAGCCGCTCCTTCAGCCGGTGGCATCACGCCCACGGCTGAGTCCGCAGCCGGACTCCTGGCAATGGCCCAGCAGATGCACGACAAGCACGTCTCCGATGGCGAGCAGCAGCGCGACAAGATCATTGCAGAAGCACAGATCGAAGCCAGCAGCCTCGTCAACGACGCCCAGGAAAAGTCCCGCAAGGTCCTCGGCGCGCTTGAGCAGCAGCGGTCCGTACTGGAGCGCAAGGTTGAGCAGCTTCGTGGATTCGAACGCGACTACCGCTCACGCCTGAAGGCTTACATCGAAGGCCAGTTGCGCGACCTGGATGCCCGCGGTTCTGTAGCCGCCCCGGAAGTCGAAGCAAACAACTAGCGTTTGTAAGAAGTATTCTGAAAGCCGGTGGCTGGGGATTCCTTGGCCGCCGGTTTTTCCATTATGTCAATTAACACGAACTCACCGACCGCATCTGACTGGTCCGCACTGACGGTCCGTCTCCCAGCTTTCGCTGGCACCGCAATGAAAGTCCTCATGACTGACGAACTCGCCCCTGACGCTGCGCAACCGTCCCCTGCCAAGCCCAGGCCGCGACGGCTGGTCCTGATGTCCCTCTTTGCCGGTTTCGCTGTTTTCGCCTACGTTTTTGACCAGCTGACCAAGCTCTGGGTTACCACCACGATGGTGGAGGGCGAACGCATTCCCGTCCTGCCACCACTGCTTCACTGGTACTACATCCGAAACTCCGGGGCCGCCTTCTCCATTGGCGAGAACGTGACCTGGGTTTTCACCATCATCATGACCGTGGTCTCGATCGCCATCCTTTTCCAGCTCCGGCGGCTGGGTTCGGCCTGGTGGGCACTTGCTTTGGGACTCCTGCTGGGAGGCGCCCTCGGTAACCTGACGGACAGGGTTTTCAGGGAACCGTCATTTGCGATGGGACACGTAGTGGATTTCATTCAGCTGCCCAATTTCGCCATTTTCAACATCGCTGACTCGGCCGTGGTTTCAGCTGTGGCCATCATCTGCATCCTGACCCTCAAGGGAATCGGCCTTGACGGGTCACGCCACACGCACACCAAGACCAAAAAGTCGACGAGCCACCGTGCCTGAACGCGTCATTGTCCCCCTTGAGCTTGCCGGGGCGAGGGTGGACGCGGGTCTGGCCAAGCTCATGGGCATCTCCCGTTCACTTGCCGCCACCCTGATCGCCGAAGGCAACGTCACGGCCGCAGGCAAGGCGGTCGGAAAATCGCTCAAACTCCAGCCCGGCACTGTGCTGGACGTCGTCGTGCCTGAACGGCGGGACCCGCTTGAAGTCGTGGAGGAAGCCGTGGAAGGCCTGAAGATCCTGCTGGACGATGACGACTTCGTGGTCATCGACAAACCGGTAGGCGTAGCCGCCCATCCGTCTCCTGGATGGGTCGGGCCAACAGTTGTGGGTGGACTGGCCGGTGCCGGCTACAGGATCTCCACGTCCGGCGCTCCTGAGCGGACCGGCATCGTCCACAGGCTCGACGTCGGAACGTCCGGGGTGATGGTGGTGGCGAAGACCGAAGATGCCTACACAGCCCTGAAGCGTGCCTTCAAGGAGCGAACCGTCGACAAGGTCTACCACGCGGTCGTCCAGGGGCTCCCTGACCCGCTGGCGGGCACCATCGACGCACCGATCGGCCGGCACCCCGGTCACGACTGGCGTTTCGCAGTGATCGAGGACGGGCGCCCTTCTGTCACCCACTATGAGGTCCTCGAAGCCTTCGGGAAGGCCTCGCTGGTGGAAGTGCACCTCGAAACCGGGCGCACCCATCAGATCCGCGTCCACTTTTCAGCATTGCGGCATCCCTGTGCGGGCGATCTGACATACGGCGCCGACCCGCGCCTCGCGGCTTCCCTGGGGCTGACCCGTCAGTGGCTGCATGCCCGCCAGCTTGGATTTGAACATCCCCGGACGGGGGAGCGTGTCACTGTGACCAGCGAGTACCCGCAGGACCTGGCCCACGCTTTGGAGATCCTGGACTCGGGCCAAGCTTGAAGCAGGTTGTCCGACGTCGGCACTAGAATGATTCGGTGACTTCCAGCAACGACTCGTTTGTCCATCTCCACAACCACACCGAGTATTCGATGCTGGACGGTGCCGCACGGCTTGGCGATCTCTTCAGCCACACCAAGGAACTGGGGATGAACTCCCTGGCCACCACGGACCATGGATTCGTTTTCGGAGCCTTCGACTTCTGGAACAAGGCCCGCAACGCGGGCGTGAAGCCCATCATCGGCGTGGAGGCCTACCTGACACCGGGTACGGCGCGCCAGGACAAAACGCGGGTGCGCTGGGGCGATGGCGGGCGAAATGACGTCTCTGGCGCGGGGTCGTACACCCACATGACACTGTGGGCCGAAAGCACCCAGGGCATGCACAACCTGTTCCGTATGTCCTCGTTGGCATCACTGGAAGGCTATCTGTACAAGCCGCGCATGGACCGGGACCTGCTACAGACGTACGGCCAGGGGCTGATCGCCACCACCGGCTGCCCCTCCGGCGAAGTCCAGACCAAACTCCGGCTTGGCCTGTACCAGGAAGCCAAGCAGGCGGCGTCGGATTTCCGGGACATTTTCGGCGCGGAGAATTTCTTCTGCGAGCTCATGGACCATGGCCTGGACATCGAAAGGGCCATCCAGGGCGACCTCATCAAGCTCGCCAAGGAACTCGGCCTGCCCATGGTGGCCACCAACGACCTGCATTACACGCATGCGGAGGACTCAGCCAGCCACGCGGCACTGTTGTGCGTCCAGTCGGGTTCCACGATGGCCGATCCCAAGCGTTTCAAGTTCGACGCCGACGAGTTCTACCTCAAGTCTCCCCAGGAGATGCGGGCCATCTTCAGCGACCACCCCGAGGCCTGCGACAACACCCTGTTGATCGCGGAACGGTGCGATGTCGAGTTCAATACCAAGGCCAACTTCATGCCGCGGTTCCCGGTTCCCGAAGGTGAGAACGAGGAGTCCTGGTTCGTTAAGGAGGTCGAAGCCGGGCTGCAGTACCGGTACCCGAAGGGCATCCCTGACGCCGTCCGCAAGCAGGCCGACTACGAGGTCGGCGTCATTGTGCAGATGGGGTTCCCGGGCTACTTCCTGGTGGTGGCCGACTTCATCAACTGGGCCAAGAACAACGGTATCCGGGTGGGTCCGGGCCGTGGCTCCGGTGCCGGTTCCATGGCCGCCTATGCCATGCGGATTACGGACATCGATCCGCTGGAGCACAGCCTGATCTTCGAGCGGTTCCTCAACCCTGACCGTGTTTCCATGCCCGACTTCGACGTCGACTTCGATGATCGGCGTCGGTCCGAGGTCATCAGGTACGTCACCGAGAAGTACGGTGATGAGCGCGTGGCCATGATCGTCACTTACGGCACCATCAAGGCCAAGCAGGCGCTGAAGGACTCCTCACGCGTTCTGGGCTATCCCTTCTCCACCGGTGAGCGGCTTACCAAGGCCATGCCGCCGGATGTCATGGGCAAAGGCATCGCACTGGCCGACGTGCATAATCCTGAGGCCAAGCGTTACTCGGAAGCCGATGAGCTGCGCGAACTCCTGAAGTCCGACGCCGACTCCCAGAAGGTCTTCGAAATGGCGCTGGGCCTTGAAGGGCTGAAGCGGCAGTGGGGCGTCCACGCCGCCGGCGTCATCATGTCCTCGGACCCCTTGATCGACATCATCCCGATCATGCGCCGGGAGCAGGACGGCCAGGTCATCACGCAGTTCGATTACCCCACTTGTGAGGGCCTTGGCCTGATCAAGATGGACTTCCTCGGGCTGCGGAACCTGACGATCATCACCGACGCCGTGGAGAACATCAAGCTCAACAAGGGCATTGACCTCGTCCTGGAGGATCTTGAACTCACGGACAAGGCTTCTTACGAACTCCTGGCCCGCGGTGACACTCTCGGTGTGTTCCAGCTCGACGGCGGGCCCATGCGGTCGCTGCTCAAACTCATGCGCCCGGACAACTTCGAAGACATCTCGGCCGTGCTGGCCCTCTACCGGCCCGGGCCCATGGGTGCCAACTCGCACACCAACTACGCGCTGCGCAAGAACGGGCTCCAGGAGATCACGCCGATCCATACGGAGCTCGAAGAGCCGCTGGCGGAAATCCTGGGCACCACCCATGGCCTGATCGTGTATCAGGAGCAGGTCATGGCCATCGCCCAGAAAGTGGCCGGGTACTCCCTGGGCCAAGCTGACCTCCTCCGGCGCGCAATGGGCAAGAAGAAGAAGGAGGAACTGGACAAGCAGTTCGAAGGCTTCTCCCAAGGCATGCGCGACAACGGCTATTCTGCTGCCGCTATCAAGGCATTGTGGGACATCCTGCTTCCCTTCTCCGACTACGCGTTCAACAAGGCACACACCGCCGCGTACGGTGTCATCTCGTACTGGACTGCCTATCTCAAGGCCCACCACCCCGCCGAGTACATGGCTGCCCTGCTCACCAGCGTTGGTGATGACAAGGACAAACTGGCGATGTACCTGAACGAATGCCGGAAGATGGGCATCACTGTGCTGCCTCCGGACGTCAACGAATCCAGTGTGAACTTCACCCCGGTAGGGACGGATATCCGCTTTGGCATGGCAGCCATCCGAAATGTTGGAGTCAACGTCGTTGAGGCCATGGTGGGTGCCCGTGAAGCAGAGGGAGCCTTCACCTCATTCAAGGACTACCTGCTCAAGGTCCCGGCCGTTGTCTGCAACAAACGGACCATCGAGTCGCTCATCAAGGCCGGGGCGTTTGACTCGCTGGGGCATCCCCGGCGTGCGCTGGCCATGATCCATGAAGAGGCCATCGATTCAGTCATCACCCTCAAGCGCAACGAGGCGATAGGCCAATTCGACCTTTTTGCCGGTTTCGAGGACCAGGAGCCCGAAGCCTCCCTCACCACAGAGATTCCTGATCTGCCCGAATGGGAAAAGAAGGACAAGCTGTCCTTTGAACGGGACATGCTGGGCCTGTACGTCTCGGATCACCCTTTGCAGGGGCTGGAGGGGCTGCTGAGCCAGCACGCCGATCAGACGATTACATCGGTGATCGGCGAGGACGGACCCAACGACGGCGCCATCATCACTATCGCCGGCATGATCACTTCCCTGAGCCGGCGAATCGCCAAAGCCAGCGGAAATGCCTACGCCCGTGCTGAAGTGGAGGACCTGGGCGGATCAATGGAGGTGATGTTCTTCGGCCAGGTCTACGGCCCCATCGCCTCGGTGCTTGCCGAAGACCTGATCGTTGTGGTCAAGGGCCGGCTCCAGAAACGCGACGACGGCGCTGTCACGCTGAACTGCATGGAGCTGTCCGTTCCGGACCTTAGCGACAACATGAACGGTCCCGTAATCATCACCATGCAGACCCACAAAGCAACCGAAGCAGTGATAACGGAACTCGGCGAAGTGTTGCGGACGCACCGCGGAACATCCGAAGTCCGGCTGCTTCTGCAAGGGGATACACGTGTAGAGGTGATGGGCCTGCCGGTTCACCTTCGGGTCAACCCGACGCCGTCCTTGTTCGGGGACCTGAAGGTGCTGCTGGGGCCGACCTGCCTGGACAACTAGATCTCATAGTCCAAGGGGACTGGTTGGCCGTAGCCGCCCGAATGGTAGAGCAGTGGAGAGCCGTCCGCCCCCACCTCGCCGTCCACCACCTCAACGACTACCACGGCGTTGTTTTCGAAGGAGAGCCGCATCTGGATCTTGCCGATCAGCCAGCCAGTCACATCCTTCAGAATAGGCACCTCGTGTGGCCCGAGCGCCCAGTGGTCGCCTTCGAAGCGGTCCTTGGTTCGCGCGAACCTGTCGGCCAGGGCCTGGTTTTCAAGTCCGAGCATGTGCAGTCCGATGTGCGAGGTGTTAGCCACCGCGGGCCAGGAACGGGAGCTGCGGGCCATGTTGAAGGTGAAACGGGGCGGCTTGGCAGAGAGCGAGGCCACCGAAGTTGCCGTGAATCCGAACGGAACACCGTTGTAATTGACGGTGATAATGGAAACGCCCGCAGCGTGGCGGCGGAACATTTCCCGGAACATGCCCTCGAAGGCTGACTCACTTGGGGTCAATTTGATCGAACTCCCTGCTTCAAAAATAAAAATCCCGGTTCCCAGCCTATCCGGCTCTGCCGGCGGCCGTTCCGGCGGCGCTGGTCAAGTGCCCGGTTGTTGCCGGAGGGCCATCCTTTGTTAGCGTGTCCCTCATGACACAGCCAGCTCAGCCCCGCCCCGGTCCCCGAAAGTGGGTTGCGGCTATCGGGCCTGCAGCCATTTCGCTTGCCGGGATCCCGCTTGGCGTGGCCTGGTGGCTGCTTGCCCCCAGCGGCCTTAACCTCTTGAGCGGAAATCCCGAGCTGGCATCCGGGATGAACACCAGCGGATGGCTGCCCCGGGACCTGATCCTGGCTGGTCTGCTCCTCTTTGCGGGATGCCTGACCGGAGTCCTGATTTCCGGAAAGGAAGGGCCCACCGTCCGGACCATCATGATTGCTGTGCTTTGCGGAGCGGTTGCATCTGTCATCGCCTGGCGGGTGGGGATCCTCGCAGCAGGGTGGTGGGGAACCGCGGAGGATGCCTCTGCTAATCCGAGCATCGCATTCTCACTCCGGGCGTACCCGGTGCTGCTTGTGTGGCCGGCAGCGACGGCACTGTCGGTCTTTGTGGTCAATCTCGTGAGCCTTATGCGCCGGCCGGCAGAGATCGCTGACTGACTACTTCTACCCGTTTGTGTCCCCGTCCCAACCAGCGGCGCGGCTTAGCTGGAGATAGCCCGTAAAATATTCGGGTGACCTCTTCTCCAGACACCACGCAGGGCTCCTCTTCACCGATTCTGAATTTCCGCAGCGTTGATCTCCGCGGTCAGACACTCTCTTTGGCGGAGTTACGTACTGCCATGCCCCGGGCAGAAGGCAGCACGTCCGACGACGCCGAGCAGAAGGTTCTCCAAATCATCAGCGACGTCCGCAGCAGGGGATTTGATGCCCTGAGGGACCTCGCCAGGTCTTTCGACGGTGTTGAGCAGGGTCATCCAAGGGTCCCGGCGGAGGAATTGCAGCGAGCCCTGGAGAACCTCGATCCTGAGGTCAGATCCGCACTCCAGGAGTCCATCAGGAGGGCACGCCGGTTCGCCGAGGCCCAGCGGCCGGCCAATGTAGACGTCGAACTGGGCGCGGGAGCCGCAGTTAGCCAGAACTGGGTTCCGGTTGCCAGGGTTGGCCTCTATGTCCCGGGCGGGCTGGCCGTCTACCCGTCGTCAGTGATCATGAACGTTGTGCCTGCGCTGGCGGCTGGAGTCGAGTCCATCGCGCTGGCCTCCCCGCCCCAAAAGGATTTTGGCGGGCTGCCGCATCCCACGATTCTCGCGGCGGCTGCCTTGTTGGGAATCGAGGAAGTGTATGCCATCGGCGGTGCCCAGGCCATCGCTGCCTTCGCCTATGGAATTGCCGGCGGACCCGCGGGGCCTGCACTTGATCCCGTGGATGTGGTTACGGGGCCTGGAAACATCTTCGTGGCTACCGCAAAGCGCCTGGTGAAGGGAGTTGTCGGGATTGACTCCGAGGCCGGAACCACAGAAATAGCCATCCTTGCAGACTCCAGCGCCACTGCAGCCCTTGTAGCGGCGGACCTGATCAGTCAGGCCGAACACGACCCCAAAGCAGCCTCCGTGCTCATCACTGATTCAGAACCGCTCGCGGCCGCAGTCCGTGCCGAGCTCGAGTTGCAGGCCGCCTCCACCAAACACAGCGACCGTGTTCGGGAGGCGCTGTCAGGTCCGCAGTCGGGAGCGGTTCTGGTTGACGACATCGCGCAAGGCATTGCTGTCTGTGACGCCTACGCGGCAGAGCACCTGGAAATCATGACTGCTGATGCTTCAGCAGTGGCGTCCCGCATCCGCAACGCGGGGGCGATCTTCGTGGGAGATTACAGCCCTGTCAGCCTTGGTGATTACTGTGCAGGATCAAACCACGTCCTGCCCACCAGCGGTACGGCGGCATTCTCCTCCGGCCTCAACGTCACCACATTCCTGCGAGCCATCCAGGTCATCAACTACAGCAAATCCGCGCTCCACAATGTGAGTGGTCACATCCTTAGCCTTTCGGACGCAGAGGACCTGCCTGCCCACGGGCAGGCCGTAACAGCACGTTTCGCTGACTAGTCCAAGGGCCAGATCAGGCAGTCAGAGGCCTCTGCTTTTACCACATGTAGTAATTACAGGCTTGTTATTCCGCTAGATGTAGTCGTAGACTGAAGGCGGACGAGGGGAGAACCAAACGTGTACTGTCCGTTTTGCCGTAACCCTGATTCCCGCGTGGTTGACAGCCGGATGGCCGACGACGGCTCAGCCATCCGCCGTCGTCGTCAATGCCCTGAGTGCGGCCGCCGGTTCACCACAGTGGAGACAACAAGCCTGTCCGTGATCAAGCGTTCGGGCGTGGGTGAGCCTTTCAGCCGGAGCAAAGTGATCAACGGGGTCCGCAAAGCCTGCCAGGGCCGTCCTGTCACTGAGGATGACCTGGCGATGTTGGCTCAGGAAGTCGAGGAGACTATCAGGGCATCGGGGGCGGCCGAAATCGACGCGCACGAAGTTGGCCTGGCGATCCTTAGCCCCCTCCAGAAGCTGGACAAGGTGGCCTACCTGCGGTTTGCCAGTGTGTACCAGGCTTTTGAATCACTGGAGGACTTCGAGTCCGCTATTTCCCTGCTCCGCCACGAAGCGGAAGTGGAAGCGAAAAGCGCCCAAGGTAAGAGCGCCGAGACCAGCCAGCTTTAGACTCCGGTGGCGGCCGCGGAGGGGAAGCCGCGGCCACCACCGGCCACTACTTGACGAACTTGTGCTTCAGCGCAATTTCGACTGCTGCACCAACAATACCCGCGTCATTCTTCAGCACCGCCGGAACGATCGGCGTGCGCAGCTTCAGCCTTGGCAGGTACTCATCCGCCCGCTTGGAGATTCCGCCGCCAACGATGAACAGTTCCGGGGAAAAGAGGAACTCAACGTGGGAGAAGTAGCGCTGCAGCAGCACGCTGTACTCTTCCCAGCTCAGGCCGTCCCTCTCCCGTGCCACTGCGGAGGCTTTCGTTTCGGCGTCAAACCCATCAATCTCGAGGTGCCCCAGTTCGGCATTGGGAACCAGTTTGCCGTCGAAGATGAAGGCTGAACCAATTCCGGTACCCAAAGTGATGACCAGAACGGTGCCCTTGACGTTTTCGCCGGCTCCAAAGCGGGCTTCGGCAAGGCCGGCGGCATCAGCATCGTTGATCACTTCCACGGGCCGTCCCAGGCGGGCAGTCAGCATGCCGTCAATGTCAGTGTTGAGCCAGGATTTATCGACGTTGGCTGCCGAGAGCACCATGCCGTGCTGGATAATGCCGGGAAAGGTGACGCCAACGGGGGAGTCAGGGGCCGGGGCGTGGGGCTGTGTGGAAAGTTCCTGGACCACCTGTGCCACGACCTCGGCCACGGCGGCCGGTGTGGCCGGTTGAGGCGTGGGGATCCGCACCCGCTCGCCCAGGAGCTTGCCTTTCTTAAGGTCGACGACGCCGCCTTTGATTCCGGTGCCCCCAATGTCGATTCCGATCAGCGGGGCGTTTTTCATGGTTTTAGCATCCTTCTTGGCCAATGGGCTTCCGTTCGTGGCAGGTTGCGGGCTAGGGATCAGCTCTGCGGCTGAGATGGTGCTGGCTGTCAGGGTAGTGTCAGGATTTCCGCGCCGGTCTCAGTCACCAGGAGCGTGTGTTCGAATTGGGCGGTGCGTTTGCGGTCACGGGTCACCACGGTCCAATCGTCCTCCCACATGTCCCACTCCACGGTCCCAAGAGTGAGCATGGGCTCGATGGTGAATACCATGCCGGTCTCGATCACCGTGTTGTAGGCAGGAGCGGCATCGTAGTGCGGAATGATGAGGCCCGTGTGGAATGCTTCACCGACGCCGTGGCCGGTGAAGTCCCGAACCACACCGTAGCCGAAGCGCTTGGCATATGACTGGATGGCCCGGCCGATGACATTGATCTCACGGCCGGGGGCTACAGCTTTGATGGCCCGGTTCAGCGATTCCCGCGTACGTTCCACAAGGAGCCGTGATTCCTCGTCGACGTCCCCCACCAGGAAGGTGAAGTTGGTATCACCGTGGACGCCGTCGATGTAGGCGGTGATATCGATATTGAGGATGTCGCCGTCCTGCACTCGGGTGGTATCCGGGATGCCATGGCAGATGACTTCGTTGAGCGAGGAGCATAGGGACTTGGGGAAGCCGCGGTAGCCCAGGGTTGAGGGATAGGCCTGATGGTCCACAAGGAATTCGTGGCCCACTCTGTCCAGTTCATCGGTGGTGACGCCCGGCCGGATATGTCTGCCTACCTCAACGATGGCCTGGGCAGCAATGCGGCTGGCAACGCGGATCTTCTCGATGGTCTCAGCGGATTTGATCTCAGAACCCGTGAACTTCGCGGGCCCGGGCTTCCCCACATACTCGGGCCGGGGGATGGACGCCGGAACCGGCAGTTGGGGACTCACGGTTCCCGGGGTGAGGGTTCCGATGGGTGCGGTCGAGGCTAGGGAAGGCATAGATTGATCATATAAGGCGCCGTCGTGGGCCAAGTAACAGAGTCGGCAATGTAGCAGAACCGGAAACGGGTCAAATCCGGCAAGGGCATCCGCCGCCGATCACTGTTATGAG
Source organism: Arthrobacter sp. Z5-13 (assembly GCF_056499105.1). Classification (NCBI taxonomy): domain Bacteria; kingdom Bacillati; phylum Actinomycetota; class Actinomycetes; order Micrococcales; family Micrococcaceae; genus Arthrobacter; species Arthrobacter sp. Z5-13. The sequence continues at coordinate 2,807,424 of NZ_CP096460.1, read as the reverse complement.
GTTGGCGAAACAACGGAGCCACGCGGAGCGGATGCGGGAAGGAATCATGACCGAATACTGGTACAACGTCAACACCCATGAGGTGGAAGAGGACGCGATGTCCGACTGGAGCCAACTGATTGGCCCATACAAGACACGCGAAGAGGCCGAACACGCTCTGGAGAAAGTACGTGCCCGCAATAAAGCGTGGGAGAAGGACGAAGAGGACTGACCCGCCCGGCTAGAAGCTGTGCTCCGGTCCGGGGAATTGGCCGGAGCGGACGTCATCACCGTACGCACGGGCTGCATCGCTCAAGGTGGTGCGGAGATCGGCGTACTGCTTAACGAACTTGGCCATCCGACCGCCCCGCAATCCCGCCATGTCCTGCCACACCAGAACCTGGCCGGTGGTCGCATTGCCGGCACCAATGCCAATAGTCGGGACATCCACCGCCGCGTCCACAGCGGCTGCAGTTTCAGCAGGCACCATTTCCATGAGTACGCTGAAGGCACCGGCCTCAACCAAAGCAGTAGCGTCCTCGATGAGGCGCTTTGCGTCGTCGCCACGTCCCTGCACCCGGTAGCCGCCCAAGGCATGCTCGCTTTGGGGCGTAAAGCCGATGTGCGCCATAACCGGAATCCCGGCCTGGACCATCGCCCGCACCGTTTCAGCGTAGAACTTCCCGCCCTCAATCTTTACGCCATGAGCAAGCCCTTCCTTGAGGAAGCGCACCCCGGTGGCCACTGCCTGCTGGGGAGAAACCTCATAGCTGCCGAATGGGAGGTCAGCAATCACGAGGGCACGCTTTGCTGACCGTGTAACGGCGCGGCAGAGGGACAGGAGTTCATCCACTGTCACGGGAAGGCTGGTTTCGTTTCCAAAGACATTGTTCGACGCCGAGTCGCCTACCAGGAGCACCTCGATGCCTGCTTCATCGAAGATCTCCGCCGCGTACTGCTCGTAGGCGGTGAGCATCGCAAAGTGCCGGCCCTCGTTCTTGGCCTGCTGCAGATGGTGGGTTCGAACCTTCGGAAGCCGCTTTGGGGCCGTTTCCGCTGATGGCCCCGCAGCAGGGACCGGCCCGTTTCCGTACGGGGCAGGTACTTCTGCGGGCATGCTGAAATCGGAACTGTTGCTTGTGGCCATGGCTAGAGCGTAATGCGATACCAAGCGTCCTAGCTACTGGCCCGTAGCCGGAGGCGGGGTGAAAAGAGTCACACGCGGTGCGGTGCGGGCCCCTCGCGAGGCCCGGAATATCCGACTTACACGCGGAATCGGTGACTTATAGAGGCTCTGCGTGTTAACGCTGTGTTACGCGGGGCACTGGCTCCAACATCCGGTCCGAATGCTTAGTAAAGTGAATCGTGAGACTGCCGCCGGCTTCCGAGACACCCGGGGCACGCACGTTGAACCGGAGAAGAGGCCATCATGGACCGCCAGCAAGAGTTTGTCCTGCGGACGATCGAAGAGCGTGACGTTCGATTCGTGCGCCTCTGGTTCACCGACGTCGTGGGTTCACTGAAATCTGTGGCCCTCGCTCCCGCCGAGGTAGAGGGCGCCTTTGAGGAAGGCCTGGGCTTCGACGGATCAGCGATTGAAGGCCTCGCCCGCGTTTTCGAATCGGACATGCTGGCACAGCCGGATCCTTCAACCTTCCAGATCCTGCCGTGGCGTGGTGAGACGGAGCAGACGTCAAGGATGTTCTGCGACGTCCTGACTCCGGACGGTGAACCATCTGCCGCCGATCCGCGTAACGTCCTCAAACGCACGCTCGCGAAGGCAGCGGACATGGGCTTTACCTGCTACACCCATCCCGAAATTGAGTTCTACCTCCTCAAGTCGCAGGCACCGGGCCCTGACGGCGCCCCTGTGCCGGTTGACGAGGGCGGCTACTTTGACCACGTACCGGGCGGCGTGGCGCAGGACTTCAGGCGGACCGCCGTCACCATGCTGGAATCGGTGGGGATTTCGGTTGAATTCAGCCACCACGAAGCCGGTCCGGGCCAGAACGAAATTGACCTTAGGTATGCCGATGCCCTGCAGACTGCGGACAACATCATGACCTTCCGTACCGTCATCAAGGAAGTAGCCCTGCAGCAGGGTACGTACGCTACGTTCATGCCCAAGCCTTTCACCGATCACCCGGGTTCCGGCATGCATACGCACTTTTCGCTGTTTGAAGGCGATACGAATGCCTTCTATGAGGCCGGTGCTGAGTTCCAGCTATCCAAAACGGCCCGACAGTTCATTGCAGGAATCCTCAAACACGCGCCGGAGTTCACTGCTATCACCAACCAGTTCGTCAACTCCTACAAGCGGCTCTGGGGCGGGGGAGAAGCGCCGAGCTACCTCAGCTGGGGCCACAACAACCGTTCGGCCCTCGTGCGGGTTCCCCTGTACAAGCCAGGCAAGGGCCAGTCGGCCAGGATCGAATACCGCGGCATTGACTCAGCCGCCAACCCTTACCTTGCCTACGCAGTGCTGCTCGGCGCGGGGCTGAAGGGGATCGAAGAAGGTTACGAACTGCCGGCGGCAGCGGAGGATGACATCTGGTCGCTGAGTTCCGCAGAACGCCGTGCCATGGGACACGATCCTCTTCCCGCAAGCCTCCACGACGCCATCCGGAGCATGGAAGATTCAGAGCTGATGCCGCAGATCCTTGGGGAACAGGTTTTTGAGTACTTCCTCCGGAACAAGCGTGCCGAGTGGCAGGATTACCGTCTCCAGGTGACCCCCTACGAGCTGCAGCGCAATCTCGGTATTCTGTAGGGCGCCGCGATGAGCCTTGCCCGTCGGCTGATTTCCACCGGCTTCAGCGACCTCGAAAAGGCCGAGCGCTTCCTGGCCATGCGGGAGTTGGAAGGCATCCACCAGGACGTCCTGTTTGCCGGATTCCACCTTTCCGCGAGTCCGGACACTGCGCTTCAGTCACTGGTCCGGCTGCTTGAGAAGCATCCGGAACTCAAAACCCTCGCATCCGCAGACCCGGACACCAGCGAAGCCCTCTACCGGGTCCTCGGAGCCTCAGAGGCGCTGGGGGAATTCCTGATCCGCCATCCGGAGCACCTGGACGCCTTCAACGTACGGGTCAGCCCTGAACCTGTAGCCGCTGATGCCAACGAACTCCGTGAGCGTCTGCTGCGCTCCGTGCAGGCGGACTCAAAGTCGGTCCGGCCTGTTGCGGCTTTAACGGGGCCGGAGGCGTATGAGGCGCTTCGCACTGCCTACCGCCGGGGAGTGGTGGACCTCGCCATCAAGGATCTGTGCGCAGCGGATCCGCTTGATTTTATGCCGGCTGCAGGAGGAGAACTGGCCGATCTCGCCGGTGCCGCCATCGAGGCCGCCCTTGCTGTCTCCAGGGCAGAAGCGGCCGAACAATATGGCTCGGCCGATGTCGCCAACGTCGGCCTCGCTGTGATCGGGATGGGCAAGTGCGGCGCGCGCGAACTCAACTACATTTCCGACGTCGACGTCATTTACGTCATCGAGGCCGGATCCCTGGATGACGCCCGAGCGAACACCATAGGCACCGCCCTCGCTACAGGAATTTCACGGGCCATTTCCTCGGTGGGACGCGAACCCGGACTATGGGAGGTGGATGCGAACCTCCGGCCCGAGGGGAAATCAGGTCCCCTCGTGCGGACCTTGGCCTCCCACGAGAGCTACTATGCGCGCTGGGCCCAAAGCTGGGAGTTCCAGGCGCTCCTGAAGGCAAGGACCATTGCCGGGGACACTGAGCTCGGGGCGAAATACGAGGCAGCCGTGGCACCGCTCATCTGGGCTTCGGCCGGACGCGACGGTTTTGTCGAGTCTGTCCAGGCGATGCGCCGCAGGGTTACCGAGCACATCCCGCCGGCAGAGGAACAACGGCAAATCAAGCTCGGGAGGGGTGGCCTGCGCGACGTCGAATTCACCGTGCAGCTTCTGCAACTGGTGCACGGTAAATCCGATGAAACACTAAGGCACCGGGATACCACGTCTGCGATAGAGGCTTTGTCTGCCGGCGGCTACATCGGCCGCTCTGACGCTGCCGGGTTCGACCACGCCTACCGGTATCTGCGGGTCCTTGAGCACCGCATCCAACTTTTTCAATTGCGCCGAACCCACTTGATGCCGGTGCGGGAGGATGCTCTGAGGGCCCTCGCCAAGGCGATGCTTGGTCCCTTTTCGCGCGAACGTCCCCACCCCGACACACTTCTATCCGCGTGGCACCAGACCAAACGGTCAGTGCGCGACCTCCATGACCGCATCTTCTACCGGCCCCTGTTGAACACAGCTGCCAAGCTCAGCAGCGAAGACGCCCGGCTCTCGCCGGAGGCGGCACAGGCACGGCTTGCTGCCTTGGGTTATCTCGATCCCCAAGGTGCCATGCGGCACATCGAGGCCCTGACTGCTGGCGTCAGCCGTCGCGCGGCGTTGCAGCGCCATCTGCTTCCCATCCTCCTGGGTTGGCTCGCCGAGGGCGTTGATCCCGACGCCGGTTTGCTGGGTTTCCGTCGTATCAGCGAGAGTCTCGGTACCACTCACTGGTACCTGGGTATGCTGCGTGACTCCACGGCCGCGGCCGAACGGCTGTGCCATGTGCTGTCGAACTCCAGGCTGATCGCTGACCTGCTGGAGGTTTCGCCCGAATCCGTCGCTTGGCTTGGCTCGGAAAAGGACCTTATACCCCTTGGGTTCGATGCGCAGTGGCAGGAAATCACCTCCAAGATGTCCAGGCATTCGGACCCCGAGAGTGCCATGCGGCTGATCCGCCTGATCCGCCGACGGGAAATCCTGCGCACAGCGATTGCAGACAGCGCAGGGCTATTGGACCAGGACCAGGTGAGTGTCGCGCTGGCCGAGACAGACAGGGCTGCCATCATCGGGGCGCTCCGGGTGGCCGAAGGCATGGTCTCCTCCGATGGCCCTCTGAAGACGAGGGTTCTGGTGGTGGCCATGGGCCGCCAGGGCGGACGTGAGATCGGGTACGGTTCCGATGCCGACGTCATGTATGTCCATCGAGGACTGCCCGGCGTGCCCGAAAAGGAAGCCCAGTTGCAGGCTGCCCAGATAGTGGGCCATATTTCCAGCCTCCTGACGCAGCCGCTGAAGCCGGCGATCATGGCTGAAAGGGTTCTGCAGGTGGACGCCGACCTTCGTCCGGAGGGCAAGAGCGGGGCGATGGTCAGGTCCCTGGACTCCTATGCCGAGTACTACCGCAGATGGTCGCTGATCTGGGAAGCCCAGGCGCTCCTGCGTGCGCGGCCAATTGCAGGAGACGACGAACTCGCCGCTGATTTCGTGAGCCTCATCAACCCCATCCGCTATCCGGAGTCGCTCTCGGAGCAGGACCTGCGCGAAATCCGCCGTGTGAAAGCAAGGGTTGAGTCAGAGCGGCTGCCCAGGGGAGCGGACCCTGCCAGGCACCTCAAACTTGGCCGCGGCGGTTTGAGCGATGTGGAGTGGCTGGTTCAATTGCTCCAGCTACAGCACGCCGCCAAACATCCCGGGCTCCGGACCACGTCCACCATCAAGGCCCTGGAGGCCGCCGGGTCCCTTCAGCTGATCGGAAAGCACGACGCCGAACTGCTGATGAAAGCGTGGCGTCTTGCGAGCCGGATCAGGTCAGCAAACGTAATCTGGACCGGCAGGGCTTCAGACCTCCTGCCGTCTTCCCGGCGGGATCTGGAAGCAGTGGCCCGTTGGTGCGGCTACGAGCCGGGCAAGGCAGCCGCCCTGGAAGAGGACTACCTGCGCGTGAGCAGGCTTGCCCGCGGTGTCTTTGAGAGACTCTTTTACGGGCAGTAGGTGAGCTCTTTGCAAGGGCATCTTAGGCGCCCGCCAACGGCTGCGAAAGGGCTGACACGTCCAATTCAGGGGTGCTAGTTTGAGCGGATGGCAACTCAAATTTACCTGAATCTTCCCGTCAAGGACCTCAATCGGAGCGTCGAGTTCTTTAGCGCCCTCGGATTCTCCTTCAACCCGGATTTCACCGATGAGAATGCCACCTGCATGATCATCAACGACAACGCGTTCGTCATGCTCCTCGTGGAGGGTTTCTTCAAGACGTTCACGTCCAAGAACATCGCGGACAGTGCGGACACCACTGAAGCCATCATGGCCTTCTCGGTGGACAGCCGTGAAGCCGTGGACGAAACCGTTCGGAAGGCTCTTGCCGCCGGTGGAAGTCCATCCCAGGAGGTCCAGGACTACGGCTTTATGTACAACCACAGCTTCCAGGACCCGGACGGCCATCTCTGGGAAGTCATGTGGATGGACCCTGCCGGTCCGCCTGCAGAGTCTGCAGAGGAATAGCTTCCGGAACGGACGACGGCGTCCGGTACACGCCACCCGTTCGGTAACCTGATAGGCATGCACGCTTTCGTCTGGCTTATCCCGCTGAAGAGCCTCGACGCCGACGGGCGCGCCATTCAGCTCGGCGAAGCAGCCCAATTGGAATTGGCGCCGGGCCAGTCCGATTTCGTCGGAGACCCCTTGCGGATGATGCTTACGGGGCTGGCGGAAGAGTCGCGGTTTCCCTACATTGTGGAATCGGACGGCCGGGCGGTGGGAGTGCTGACGCTTCAGTCGGGGGCAGCAAGCCTGGCCGGTTGGGCGGATGACCGGACAGCCTGGTTGCTTAGGGGCTTCCTCATCCGCAGGGAGGACCAGGGCAGGGGATTGGGGACGCTTGCCGCCGAAGCCGCGTTCCGGGAAGCCGGGCGACTGTCAGCGAGGCTGGGCGGCGGTGAGGCCGGCGTCGTTCTTTCAGTGAACGAGGGCAACCCCGCTGGCCGGGCCGCCTACCGTAAGGCAGGATTCCAGGATCATGGCGCTTACCTCGGTGGCGCGGCAGGTCCGCAGCGGACCATGTACAAAGCGTTCGCCTTGTAAACTCGGCCACCGGCCCGCACGTGGCATAGCCGATGTCCAGCCCGCATTTCTCGACACCTGAGTAGCCGTGGGCCTGTACCGGGACAAACACGCGTACAGGTTACTGGTGCTTCAACCCCGCGATATGACTTACCTTCGGCCCATGAGTGGAGCTCAAAGGGACAGGGGAGCCACAGCGCTGTTCGGTATCAAGGGCGGTGTGGCCTGGGTGGCTGAAGATGTTTTCGTAACGCGAAGCAACGGCGATCTGCTGGTTGAGGTTTGGATAGGCCCACGCGTGGTGTCCATCCTTGTCCACGCAAACAGCGAAGGGTACATGCAAGCGATCTATGCCAAGCTCGCCGAGCTTGCGATCGACGACTTCCCCCGATCAGCGTAAACGGACGGCATTCAGGCAAGAGGTTCAGAAATAGAAAAGCCCGCACGCGCTGCCGTTGCCGGCAGCGCGTGCGGACTCTCTGCGGACTGAACCAGGCCCAGTCCTGTGATCCTGCTACACGCCGTAGTAGAGCTCGAACTCGTAAGGGTTCGGGCGCAGGGACAGCGGGCGGATTTCGTACTCGTACTTGTATTCGATCCAGGTGTCGATCAGGTCCTGGGTGAAGACGCCGCCAGCCTGCAGGAACTCATTGTCCTCAGCCAGAGCGGTCAGTGCTTCTTCGAGCGTGCCGGGAGCCTTCGGGATGTCCTTGGCTTCCTCGGCCGGGAGCTCGTAGAGGTCCTTGTCGATGGGAGCAGGCGGTTCGATGCGGTTGCGGATGCCATCGATGCCGGCCATCAGCTGGGCAGCGAATGCCAGGTAGGGGTTGGACGAGGGGTCCGGAGCGCGGAATTCGATGCGCTTGGCCTTCGGGTTGGTGCCCGTGATGGGGATACGGATACCGGCGGAGCGGTTACCCTGCGAGTACACCATGTTGACCGGGGCCTCGAAGCCCTTGACCAGGCGACGGTAGGAGTTCACCGTGGGGTTGGTGAACGCCAGGACAGCAGAAGCGTGCTTCAGCAGGCCACCGATGTACCAGCGGGCGGTGTCCGAGAGTCCGGCGTAGCCCTTCTCGTCGTAGAACAGCGGGTCGCCGTCGTTCCACAGGGACTGGTGGCAGTGCATGCCTGAACCGTTGTCTGCGAAGACCGGCTTGGGCATGAAGGTTACGGACTTGCCCCAGGCATCCGCGGTGTTCTTGACGACGTACTTGAACTTCTGGAGATCGTCAGCCGCGTGGGTCAGGGTGGTGAACTTGTAGTTGATCTCAGCCTGACCGGCCGAGCCGACCTCGTGGTGGCTGCGCTCGACTTCAAGGCCTGCTTCATCCAGTGCAATACACATGGCATCGCGGAGGTCAGACTGCTTGTCCGTGGGGGAAACCGGGAAGTAGCCGCCCTTGACGGGGGTCTTGTTGCCCAGGTTCCCGCCTTCTTCTTCACGGCCGGTGTTCCAGTGAGCCTCTTCAGAGTCAATCTTGTAGAAGCTGCCCTGAGGCGTGGACTGGTACTGGACGTTATCGAACACGAAGAACTCGGCTTCGGGAGCAAAGAACGCCGTGTCTGCAATGCCGGTGGAGGCGAGGTAGGCCTCGGCCTTTTCAGCCACGCCACGAGGGTCGCGGTGGTAGGGATCGCCGGTGCGCGGGTTCACGATGGAGAAGTTCAACGCAAGGGTTTTCTCCATGCGGAACGTGTCCAGGAAAGCGGTGGTGACATCGGGGATGAGCTGCATGTCGGACTCTGCGATGCCCTGGAAGCCGCGGATGGAGGACCCGTCGAAGAGCTGCCCGTTAACGAAGAAGTCAGCGTCAACGCTCTTGGCCGGCACATTGAAGTGCTGCTGCACGCCAGGGAGGTCGGTGAAGCGGATATCAACGAATTTAACATCTTCGTCCTGGATGAACGTGAGGACTTCGTCCGCAGTCTTGAACATCTATGCTCCTTATGCATGTGGAATAACTGGCTGGAAGCCAAACTGTCCAGCGCAATACAACAGCGGGGAAAGCGAATCGCCGTCCCCGTTCTTAGCTCGCTAGCAACTGTTAACACCCTAGGGATAAGGGATTTCTCTGCTGTGTCAGCTTTGTTTCCGGCAGGTTACAGAAGCGCCTGCTATGTAAACGGTAATGGGCGTCCATACTGTGGTCTACCTGATTCCACAGTGTGAGCGCGAACGCTCTTCCGAGACGTGAGGCGTGAACGGAAGCGCGCGGTGTTGAGGGAGGTTCGGGCGGAGGCCGGGCGCCGGGAAGCCGGGATAGTCTTATTCAGTGGTTGATCGCAAAGACATAGGTTCATGGCTCAGTGGGCCCGTTACATCCGGAACGTCAAAGTATCCCGGAGAGCGGCTTGGGCTGCCGGAGTCAGGCGCGGGCTCGATTGCCCGGGCAGGGCGGCGCATCCTTGGCATCTGCATTGACTGGGGAATTGCCCTGGTCATCAGCAACTTCGCTTTCGCCGGGAATCCCTGGGCCACCCTGGCCGTCTTCGCTGTGGAGCAGATCCTGCTGGTCGGCACCCTCGGCTACAGCATTGGCCATCGCATCGCCGGGATTCACGTCACCAGGCTGGACGGTGGCCCTGCCGGACCCTTGCCCGCATTGGTCCGGGCCCTGTTGCTGTGCCTGGTGATTCCCGCAGTGATTTTTGACCCTGATCAGCGAGGCCTGCATGACAAGGCGATGAACACGGTACTCGTCCGTCTGTAAAGATGCGCTCCCGGCAGGCAGTGTTTCGCCGTTCTCACTCCCCATTTGCCGCAAACGGGGTCAGACTCCCGATTCCTGGAGCTCGTCCACTGCGGGGGAAGTCTCCGCTGAAGCCGTGAGATAACCGCGCCGCGCAGCCCAGTGTTCGAACGCCAACGTGGCAAAAGGCAGAACTGCGGAGGCTCCAGCGAAGAGTGCCACCAGAAACGGCCAGCGTTGCAGGCGCCAAAGTACCAGTGCCGCGACTGCGTAGCCGATGAACAGGGCACCGTGGATTGGCCCGGCTATCTCAACTCCCAGCTCAGTGATTCTCAGCACCCATTTGAGGAACATTCCGATCAGCAGGGCGGCCCAGCTGAAGGCTTCCGCCACTGCGAGTATTTTGAAGATCCGGATAACGACGGATTTCGAAGGCAGTTTCATGTGCGGGACTCTCTCCGATTCGAGGGTGATGCGTTCATGTTCATGGGTGGTGCGTTGGTGCGGTGGTGCGTGAGGCGGAGATGCTGCGGCCGCGAAAGAAAAACGCCCCGGTTATGGCCTTTGGGCCGTTCACCGGGGCGTTGGAGTTTAGCTAGCGGCCGCGTGCTGCTTTACGGTCAGGGCGTGCTTTGTAGGGATCGATGCCTTTGGGAATCGGGAGACGGTTTCCCAGCGAGGAAATCCGCTTCGACACGGCGCTGACCTCGATCTTGGTGAGCTCCTTGCTCAGCTTTCCCATTTTCTTTGCGACGTCGCTGAGGGGTACCTGGCCCTCGCCCCGGCCGCTCATGATCACGTGGACAGGAACATTGGGAAGAATCCGGGCGAGTTTCTTACGTTCGGCCTCGATCAGAGGCTTGACGCGATGGGTAGGTCCTTCGCTCACCAACACGACGCCCGGCCGGCCAATGGCACGGAAGACAGCGTCCTGCGTCCTCGGGTTAACAGCTACCGGCTGCTCTTCTGTGATCCATCCGCGCTTGAGTGTACCCAAAGCGGCTCCCGAGGCTCCGGGCTGGTTCTCAATCTGCGCAAACGCCGCGCGCTCGGCGCGGCGGGAAAGGATCAGCGTTGCGCCAAGCAGACCCAGGGGGATGCCGATGATGAGGCCGGTTACCCAGTTCTCCAGCCAGAATCCGACCAGGAAGCTGACGGCAACGACTCCAAGGAAAACCAGCAGCATCAGCCACGGCACCATGGGGTCGTGGCGGCGGGTCATTTGGAAGACCTCGCCGATCTGCTTCAGACGGCTTGGCTTCTTGACCTTCGCTGCCTTGGGCTTACGTGAAAAGAAGCCACGCTTCGGCTCATCGGAGGACGCCGGAGTGGTGTTGCTGGAATCAGGGGATTTCGCCATAGTGCCTCAATTCTACGTGATTGATGGCTGAGGGCCGGACGCCGGGAAGCCCCGCATCCGGCCCTCAGCCACTGCCTCATAAGTTCCAGGAGCGGTTCTAGGAGCGGGCCGCGATGAGTGAGCTGGCTTCCTGACGGGTGCTGCCTGAGCTTTCGATGTGGGCGAGCTCCGCCGGAATTTCCCAGCCCTTTTTACGCATCGCGGTTGCCCAGAGACGGCCGGCGCGGTACGAGGAACGCACCAGCGGACCGCTCATGACTCCCAGGAAGCCGATCTCATCTGCTTCCTGCTGCAGGTCTACAAACTCCTGCGGCTTGACCCAGCGGTCTACCGGAAGGTGGCGTTCGCTTGGCCGCAGGTACTGCGTGATGGTGATCAGGTCGCAGCCGGCGTCGTGCAGGTCCTGGAGGGCTTCGGAAATCTCTTCCCGTGTTTCGCCCATTCCAAGGATGAGGTTCGATTTGGTGACCATTCCCAGCTTGCGGCCCTGCGTGATGACGTCAAGGGAACGGTCGTAACGGAAGGCCGGCCGGATGCGCTTGAAAATCCGGGGTACGGTCTCCACGTTGTGGGCGAACACCTCCGGCTTGGAATCGCAGATCGCCTCGATGTGCTCCGGCTTTCCGGAGAAGTCAGGGATGAGGAGCTCGACGCCGGTGCCGGGGTTGAGTTCATGGATCTTGCGGACTGTTTCCGCGTACAGCCAGACGCCTTCATCCTCGAGGTCGTCGCGGGCGACGCCGGTGACCGTGGCGTAGCGCAGCTGCATCGACAGGACCGACCGTGCAACCTTGGTGGGCTCGAAGATGTCAACCGGCGACGGCTTGCCGGTGTCGATCTGACAGAAATCGCAGCGGCGGGTGCACTCGGAGCCGCCAATCAGGAAGGTGGCCTCCTTGTCTTCCCAGCATTCGAAGATGTTGGGGCAGCCTGCTTCTTCACAGACGGTGTGGAGGCCTTCCTTCTTCACCAGGTTCTTAAGGTTGACGAATTCCGGCCCCATCTGGACCTTGGCTTTGATCCATTCCGGTTTCCGCTCCACCGGTGTGGCCGAGTTGCGCTGCTCGATGCGCAGCATTTTCCGGCCTTCTGGTGCCAGTGTCACAGTAGAGCTCCTTCGGGAATCGCAACTAGGGCGTCTTCATTCTTGCGCAGTTCTTCCGTGATCCGCGAAACGAGATCCGCCGGAGCAACATCCCGGCCGGTCTCCTGGGCGATGGTGGTCACGCCGGCGTCGGTGATGCCGCAGGCGATGATCTGGCCATAGGGTGCCAGATCGTTGTTGCAGTTGATGGCGAAGCCATGCATTGTGACGCCATCGCTGACGCGGATGCCGATCGCGGCGATTTTGCGGGCCGGACCCTTCTCGTCCTGGTCAATCCAGACACCTGCCCGCCCCTTAATCCGTTCTGACTTGAGGCCGTAGTCCGACAGAACAGCAATGATGACGGCTTCAAGGCGTTCCACGTAGTCGCGGATACCTGCAGGGTTCTTCAGCTTGATGATGGGGTAGCCCACCAGCTGGCCTGGGCCGTGCCAAGTGAGCTTGCCGCCACGGTCCACCGGTACCACCGGTGTTCCATCGAAAGGACGTTCGTGCTCCTCGGTACGCTTTCCCGCTGTATATACGGGGGAGTGTTCGAGGAGGAGGACTGTGCTGGGTGCCTTGCCGGCGACGACGTTGTCGTGGAGTTCGCGCTGGATTTCCCAAGCACGCGTGTAGTCAACGAAATCCGGGGCCAGACCCAGCTGGGAAAACTCAAGAGTCATGCCTAACAGCTTAGACCCCGTCCGCCGTCGTGCCCGGTTCTGTGCTTAACCTCTCACCCCGCCAGAGGGGCTGTGGATAACTTCTGCAGGTTCCTCCGGAATCGGCTATTCCTTGACTATGGATAAATGCCAGGACGGCGGGCCGGAGATCGGCACCGAAAATGGTGGAGAAGGGCCCGGAACCGGGCTGACGCCGGCAGCCGCTGACAGTCGGGACACAAGGCCCATGGCGCCTGGGTATGAGGTGGGACGCGAGCTGGGCCGAGGCGGATCAGCCGCCGTCTGGCTCGTCAGCGAGACCTCGACCCGCCGCAGCTTTGCCCTGAAATCCATTGAGACCGGCCTTGATGGCTTCTTCACAGAAGAATCGATGCACCGCGAGATCCGGATCCTCTCCGCCTTGGATCACCCGCACCTCGTAAAGGCGTACGACGTCGTCAGGCTGGGCGGCACGGGCGAGGGCAACTTGGGCCTCGTCATGGATTTCGCCGCCGGTGGCTCCCTCGCCGAACTGGTGTCCACCCGGGGCAAGCTCACTATTGGCGAAACGGTCACCATCCTTACGCCGATGGCCCAGGCGTTGGCATACCTCCACAGCCAGGGATTCACGCACTCGGACGTCTCTCCGGGCAACGTGCTGTTCTCCGGTCAGGGTAAGCCGTTGCTGGCAGACCTGGGTGTCAGCAAAATGGTGGGTGATGCCATAGCGGTTTCCGGGCACGGCACGTTGGGCTTTAGGGATCCGGCGTCGGACGATCCCCTCAGGGCGGGACTTCAGCCGGAACAGGATGTGTATTCCCTCGCAGCGGTGGGGTGGTATTGCCTGACCGGAAAGCCGCCGCCAGAGACTGCCCGCAGGCCCCCTCTGACGCTTCTGGTGCATGATGCCCCGCCGGAGCTGGCCGCGGCGCTTGAGTCGGCCCTTCATAATGAGTGGCGGAAGCGCCCCACCGCCCGTGAGTTCGCTACAGCGGTCTACCGGAGTGCGGAAGCTTCACCGGTCGATCTTTCCGCCTCCGTCCATCCCACGATCATCCCAGAGCTGCTGACCCGCCGGAACCTGCCATCCCGGGATCATCCTTTGGTCCGTTTCACTGGATTCGGGGCGTGGAAGCGGCGGTATGGGCAGTGGAGACGCCGCATCGCAAGGTACCCCACAAGTCCGGCCCCTCGCCGCGGTTCGGCAGGTTCACTGGGTTCGACGGCGAGCGCTCCAGGAACGGCCGGCGAAAGTCAGGGAACCCGGCGTGCGCTGCGGAAAGCCCACACGCGAAGGCGGCCCCGGCTGTTTCCCGTCGCCTGCCTCGCTTTGATGCTGTTGTTGACGGGCGGGGGCATCAACTGGTGGTTGGCCGAAGATTTCGGCGCCGCCTCTGCGTCCTACGTGGGGGCACCGCGTTCTTCATCTCAGGTCGGTGGAGGCAGCGATGGGGTAAGCCCGGCCGCAGACACTTCCGCGGTCGTCCCCGAAGATCTTTCCACGGAAGTCCCTGCGGAGATCAGGATGCAGATCCGTTCGGGGGCGCCCGACCAGGCGGCGCAGGGGTTGGCCTGGTTGCGTTCATCGGCCTTCAGTTCCGGCCGCCTCGACCTGCTGCGTGACGTTAATGTCACTGGTTCCCGTGCAGCGGAGGCGGATGGCAGGACCGCTGAGCTACTCGAGAAGTCCGGCCACAGGCTGGCAGGTTTCAGCAACACGCTCTCAAAGGTGGTCACTGAGCAGGGAAGCACGGCGGATCGTGCAGTCCTCAGTATTACCGCGTCCACCTCCGCCTACAAGGAAGTGGACTCTTCAGGGGCGCTGGTGGCCGATGTGGCAGGCAGCGGCGAGGAGCAACTCCGGTTGGTCCTGCTTCTGGTGGACGGCCGATGGCGGATTCAGGAGATCCTCCCGCCGCTCTGAGGGCCTGCGATCCACGTGGCGGCGGCGGTCAACGACGGGTGTTGCCATTGGAAACCCGCTGACGAGAGCACAACGGGATCCAGACGCTGGCTTGCCAGCAGCAGTTCGTCCGCCAGCTTGCCCATAACGAGGCGCAGGACGGGGGCCGGAACCTTCAACAGCGCCGGACGGTTCAGTGCGGAAGCGATGTGGGAAATAAGGGAGTTGAGCTGGGCACTGTGCGGTGCTGCCAGATTGACAGGCCCGGTCAGCGGAGCCTGCAGGAAGAACGAAAAGGCGGACACGACGTCGGGAAGCGTGACCCACGGCCAATACTGCCGCCCATTGCCCAACGGGCCGCCGAGCCCGAGCCTCACGAGCGGAAGCAGCTTGCCGAGGGCACCGCCAGCCGGGCTGAGCACTACGCCAGTCCGTGGTGTGATGATGCGGACACCGGGTGGCGCCTCGTTGGCCGCAGCCTCCCATTCCAGGCAGAGCCGTGCCAGGACTCCGCTTCCGGCGGGTGACTCCTCGCTCAGGATCGCGGGGCCCGCATCCCCGTAGAAGCCCGAAGCCGACTGGCTGATGAAGACGGACGGTGGTGACTCCAGCTGTTTCATTCCTTGCACGAGAGTTTGAGTGGACTGTATCCGGGAGCGGGTCAATTCCCGGATCCTCGCACGTGTCCATAGCCTGTCACCGATTCCCGCACCCGAAAGATTGATGATGGCATCTGCGCCCTCAAGGACTTTTGCGTCCAGAACACCCGCCGTTGGATCCCATCGCCTTTCCGAGACTGAGGTGGGCGGCCTGCGAACGAGGGTCAGGACATTGTGTCCGTTCCCGCGGAGGCCCCGGGTAACCGCTTTTCCAATCAGCCCTGAAGCACCTGAAATGACTATCTGCATGTCCAATCTCACCACGGGAGACGCCTGCTGGAGGTGTCCGTCGGTGACGGTTGGAGGGCACGACTTTGACTATGATCAACTGATGACCTCTTCGAGCTATTTACGTTTCCCGCATCTGCACGGCGACCTGATCACCTTTGTGGCCGAGGACGACGTGTGGATTGCGCCCCTGGGAGGAGGCCGCGCGTGGCGCGTCTCGTCTCTTCAGCTGCCCGCCCGCAATCCCCGGTTCACTCCGGACGGCAAGCGGCTTGTCTGGACAGTGGTGCAGGGTACCAACCCGGAAGTGGTCACTTCCGACGTCGATGGCGGCGGTTACCGCCAACTGACCTACTTCGGACACCCCACTACGCGCGTCAAAGGATTCACGGCCACAGGCGACGTCGTCGTTACGAGCGCTTTCCGCCAGGCTGAGGGTCGGCACACCCATGCCTACAGCGTTCCTGTGGATGGCGGATGGGCTGAGGAGCTTCCGTTTGGGCCAGTGGAATCAGTGGCCTTTGGCCCGGAAGTCGGTGACGAGCGGCCGGTTGTGCTGGCCAGCGTATTATCCCGGGAGCCTGCCTGGTGGAAGCGGTACCGTGGCGGAACAGCCGGCAAACTGTGGATCGATGACGACGGAAACGGTGAGTTCGAACGGCTGCTCCCGGAGATTGACGGAAACCTTACTGATCCCATGTGGGTGGAGGGACGAATCGCGTTCCTGTCAGACCACGAAGGGTACGGGAACCTCTATTCAGTGCTCCCCAACGGGGCAGACCTTCGCAGGCACACAGACCACGAGGACTTTTACGCCCGTCATGCCGCCACTGATGGAAAGCGCATCATCTTTGAATCTGCCGGCGAGCTGTGGGTTCTGCCGGACCTTGGCTCGGAGGCCGTGCGGCTGGACATCTCGCTGGGCTCCGCCTCCCAGGCGCGCCGCACCTCGCTCCTAAAGACAGCGAAGCATCTTGGCGAAGTGATTCCGGACCATACGGGAACCACCAGCGCTGTTGAGGCCCACGGAACCATCCACTGGCTGCGGCACAAAGACGGCCCCTCGCGAATCATTGAAGCCACTCCCGGAGTGCGTGGACGGCTGCCGCGGCCGCTGGCTGACGGGCGTATCGCCTATGTTGCTGATCATGGCGGGGTGGAGGCCCTCTACGTCAAGGCAATCGCCGGCGTTCTTGTCCCGGCGCCGGCAGGGACCAAGGCTGTCAAGGCCAGTTCCGGGCAACAGCAGGGAACCGCGCTGCCAAGTCCCGTGTCGGCTGCAGGCCTGAACCACCAGGTTGGAGCAGGTCAGGAACAGCCCCTTACCGGACAGACGGCTGAAGGGCGCAGGGACGACGCTTTTGAGGATGCTGATGTTGCAGGCGGGCCTTCCGCGTCTACTGCCGCACCGGGTGTCCCCGCTGGACAGGCTGTGCGCATCGATTTCCCGAAGCCCACACGCGCCAGCGCTTTGGAGGCCAGCCCGGACGGACGTTGGCTTGCCGTTGGTACGGCATTTGGTGATGTCTACCTCGCCGACACGCGTGCCGGTTCTTTGTCACTTGTCACCAGCATCGGTGAGGGCACCATTGAAGGACTGTGCTGGTCGCCGGACTCCCGCTGGTTGGCGTGGTCCGAACCCGTGACTTCCTTCGGATCCCGCAGCCGGATCAGGATGGCCCGCGTTTCGATGGATCGCATGGAAATCATCAGTGTCACTGATGGGCGCTTCCGGGACGAATCGCCGTCGTTCAGTCCTGACTGCAAGTTCCTCGCTTTCCTCTCCAACCGCAGCTTTGACCCCGTATACGACGGACATTCTTTTGACTTGTCCTTCCCGAGTCCCATCAAGCCGTACCTTGTGGCGCTCGCAGCCAATACACCTTCGCCTTTTGGGCCGGCGGTGGATCTCGAGGACGCAGCCGGAGCCCGGAATTCTGAGGGCGATGATACGAGGGCGGAAGGAGCGGAGGTCCCCGAGGTCAGGGTGGACGCGGAAGGATTGGCTCACCGGGTCATCAGTGTTCCCGTTCCGCAAGGGAATTATTCCGATCTCTCGGCGACCGACGGCGCGTTGCTTTGGATGGACAGTCCGCTGGTTGGAGCAACGGGTGACGGCCGGGCAACGGTCGAAGACAAGAAACCTGTACCGCGGTTGGTGCGTTTTGACCTGACCACCCGCAAGGACTCCACGATCGTCGACTCCCTGGACCGCTACATCCTGTCCGGAGACCGGAAAAAGGTTGTATTCGTCCACGAGAAAACCGTCAAGGTGGCCCCTTCAGGGGCTAAAGCGGATGAAGACTCCGGCAAACTGGTCACGGTGGATCTGGGCCGGATCCGTGTCCTCATGGATCCTGTGAGTGTCTGGGCGCAGGCCTTTGATGAAGCGTGGCGACTGCAGCGCGACTTCTTCTGGGCGGAAGACATGGCGGGCCAGGACTGGAACTCCATACACAGCCGGTACCGACCCATCGTTGACCGCCTGGGGTCACACGATGATCTTGTAGACCTCCTATGGGAACTCCATGGCGAACTTGGCACGTCACATGCCTATGTGCGTCCGGCCGCTGTCACCGAAAACGGCAGCAATGGGCAGGGCCGCCTCGGCGCCGATCTCGTCTTCACCGGGCAGGGGTGGGAAATAACCCGGATCCTTGCAGGGGAATCGTCGGATCCCCTCGCTACGTCGCCATTGACACGTCCAGGAGCCGACGCCAAAGCCGGGGACGTGATCCTGGCCATCGACGGCGTCGAACTTTCTGAAACTCTCACGCCGGCGGTCCAGCTGGTGGGAGCCGCCGGACGGGCTGTGGAGCTGACCATCCTCAACGGCGCCGGTCACGGTGACGCCGCAGGACACCAGCGACGGATCGCTGTAGTTCCTGTGAAGGACGAGGAACGTCTGCGCTACCAGGAATGGGTAACCGCCAACCGGCGCACCGTCAGGGAGGCCTCCGACGCTACCTTTGGCTACCTCCATATCCCGGACATGATGCCGAATGGATGGGCTCAGCTTCACCGGGACCTGGACACTGAGACGGCCCTTGACGGGCTGATCGTGGATGTTCGCCGGAACCGCGGAGGACATACGTCACAACTGGTTGCTGAGCTCATCGGGCGCAAGGTGACGGGCTGGAGCATGCCTCGTGGAGAGAAACCCCGCACCTACCCTCACCATGCCCCTCGCGGGCCAGTGGTGATCCTCGCCGATGAATTTGCCGGTTCCGACGGCGACATCATCACCCAGGTTTCAAAGCTGCGGGGAATCGGGCCCGTTATCGGCACCCGGACCTGGGGCGGCGTCGTAGGCATCGATAACCGCTTTACGCTGGCCGATGGCACGGGTGTGACACAGCCGCGGTATGCCACCTGGTTCAGCGGGGGAGTCGGTTGGGATATCGAGAACTTCGGTGTTACTCCTGACATCGAGGTAACCTTCCCGCCCCACGCTTATGCGGCCGGACGCGACCCCCAGCTGGAATATGGGATCGGAGCACTCAAGGAAATGATCCAGGAGCTTCCCACGGACCGTCCGCCGCTTAGGGAAGGCTACCGCCGGGTGGTCCCTGCTCCCTTGCCGCCGCGGAAGCACACAGACTGACTTCCAGCGAACGATGAAGGCCCCGTCCAACTGCTTGTCAGGTTCTCCTGAGTGGCGGTTGGACGGGGCCTTCGTGCTGCCCGATGTGTGGCCCAGGGGCCACTTTTTTGGACCGGGAAACTTCCAGCTATCAGGAAGCGGCGAGCGTCGCTTCCAGGGAGATATCGATACTGGCCAGTGCGCCGGAAACGGGGCAGCCGGTCTTGGCTTCCGCGGCGATCTTCTGGAACTCTTCTTCGGAGATGCCCGGGATCCTGGCGTTGACGGTGAGGTGGCTTCCCGTGATTCCGGTGCCCGGAACGAACGTTACGGCAGCCGTGGTGTACAGCTCCTCGGGAGTGTGGCCGGCTTTGGCAAGCATGTTGCTGAACGCCATGGAGAAGCATGCCGAGTGGGCTGCGGCAATCAGTTCCTCGGGGCTGGTCTTGCCTGCCGCCTCTTCGGTGCGGGCCTTCCACGTGACGTCGAATGTGCCCAGTCCGGAGCTATCCAGTGTTGTTGCGCCCGAACCTGTCATCAGGTCGCCGTTCCATACAGTGTGTGCATTGCGTGTTGCTGCCATGTCCGCTCCTCAGCTTGAATTGGTACCGGGTCAGGCCTTGGCCTTTGCCCTCCGGGTCAATCCTATGGATTCCGGAGTTGAAGTGCACCAGTGTCCGCTGTCAGAGGATTATGGCTGAATAAACTGTGGTCATGAATCAGACGGAACTTGAGCATCAGAGTCCCCACGACCCACCGCTTTCGCGTATTGCGTCGATTATGGTCAGCGCAGTGGATGCGGAGAGCCTTGCCGCTTTCTGGTCCAGGTTCCTCGCCGTGGAGGTGGCCAGTCGTTTCGATCAGTTCATTTGGCTTGACCCGGCCGGACCTGGCGCACCCCAGTTGGCCTTTCAGCAGGTAGCGACGCCGACCGGGGGACGCCGTCGCCTTCATCTGGATATCCACGGGCCGGATCCCGCTGCCTTACGCCGGCATGCAGAAGTGCTCGGCGCAGTGTTCGTGGAGGGTCATGACATTGGCAGTTTCCATTGGGATGTGATGCAGGACCCCGAAGGGAATGAATTCTGCCTTGCCGGCGAATGATTGGGGTGTGTAACCCGGGTCAGCCCGGGGTGAGGACGCAGAACTCGTTGCCTTCCGGGTCAGCGAGGCACACCCACGGCACATCGCCTTGTCCGACGTCGGCGTCAGTGGCACCGAGAGCCCGCAGCCGTGCCACTTCAGCCGCCTGATCGTCATGCGGGTACGGCCTCAGATCCAGGTGGATCCGGTTCCACACAGTGTTGTTGTCGATGCGAATGAACTCCAGGTAGGGTCCCACACCCATGGCTGAACGCAGCCGGGCATGATCGATGCTCAGCTCTTTCAGGGTCCAGTCCGTCGCCTGGCTCCAGAATCCGGCCATAGCCCGCGGATCGGTGCAGCTGACCACCACTGCGGCGATGGGCCCGGTATCCGCGTAGACAGGCCGGGGCTCCAGTACGCAGAACACGTTGCCCTCCGGATCTGCCAGGACCGTCCACGGCACATCACCTTGCCCCACGTCGGCGCGGGTGGCACCGAGTTCCATGAGCCGGTGGACCAGCTCCTCCTGGTGGGCAGCAGATTGTGTGGCGAGATCGAGGTGCACGCGGTACTTCACGGTGTCGGGGTCCGGGACGGTGACGACGTCGACGCAGACGGCGGCGGGGTCCGGATAGTCGAAACCAACAGGTTCGACGTTGGTGACACCCGGTCCCTCGCTGGAAACGCCCCAGCCGAGCGCTTCCGCCCAAAACCGACCGAGCGCTGAATCATCCCGGGCCTTGAAGTTCACCTGAACGAGTCGCAGTGCCATGCCGCCCTACCCTATACCCCGGGAGCCCTCACCCAGGAGACCAAGGCGGGTGACACGGGTTAGTTCCAGAGAGTGGCGATGGCGACGTTGAGGAGGGCAAGTCCGCCCACGCTGTGGGCGAGTCCCTTGCTGACGGGTTCACCCTTCTTGAACTTGCGGCTGCCGATAAAGGCGAGGACGGCGACCACAAGGGCGACCACGATCTTGACGCCGAGCTTCATGTAGTTGGCATCCCTGTCCATGGCCGGGATGAGACCCATCATCACGATGCCTGTGAGGAGCTGCAGCGCTGCGCCGTCGAACTGCCGGGGATGGACCGTTGGCTTCTTCATGTTGCCGATCCAGATGCCGACGATCATTGCGGCGCCAACGATGTGAAGGAAGACCATGATGTCAAAGACGATGTTCATGGCATCAGTCTAGTCAGAGAGTTCTACGGGCTGTAGTAAGGCGGCCGTGCGTTTCGCTTCCGGAAAACCAGGGTCAAATGACGGCGGCGGCCCGGGGCCTCCGATGGATTGTTCCACCGATGCCCGGGCCGCCGCCGTCGTTAATCTGTTGTCAGTCCTGCTGAGGTTTTAGAGGCCCAGATCGGACTCGAAGGCACCGGATTCAAGGCGCGCCTTCAGGGTTTGGAGGAAACGTCCTGCATCTGCTCCGTCCACCAGTCGGTGATCGTACGTGAGGGAGAGGTACATCATGGAGCGGATGGCCAATGAGTCATCACCGTTTTCATCAGTGACCACCACCGGCCGTTTGACGATGGCACCTGTTCCCAGGATGCCGACCTGCGGCTGGTTGATGATCGGGGTGTCGAACAGTGCCCCGACAGATCCGATGTTCGTGATGCTGAACGTTCCGCCGGAGAGCTCGTCCGGGCCGATCTTGCCGTTGCGGGTACGGTCAGCAACGTCGGCAATCTTGCCGGCAAGGCCAGCGAGGTTCAGGTTTCCGGCGTCGGAGATGACAGGAACCAAAAGGCCCTTGTCGGTGTCCACCGCAATCGCCAGGTGCTCGGCGTTGTGGTACGTGATTTCCTGCTTTTCCTCGTCGTAGGCGGCATTCAGCTTCGGGTGCTGCTTCAATGCCTCGGCAACAGCCTTGGCAATGAAAGGCAGGAACGTAAGCTTCACGCCGTTCTGCGCCTGGAAGGAGTTCTTGGCCTTGAGCCGGAGCTTCGCAACCTTCGTCATGTCCACTTCGTGGACCTGCGTCAGCTGGGTGGAAACATCAAGCGACTCGCGCATGCGCCGGGCGATGACCTGACGGATGCGGGGAGCCTTCTGTACCGTACCGCGCAGTGAAGCAGCGGCAGCCGATGCGGCTGACGGGGCAGCTGCGGGGGGCGCGGCCTGTGGTGCACTGGCAGCCTGGGCAGCCGGAGCCGAACTGGCAGCCTTGGCTTCTGCTGCGGCCAAAACGTCCTGCTTGCGGATCCGGCCTCCAACGCCTGTGCCGGTGAGTGCAGAAATGTCTACACCCTGCTGGTTGGCTAGCTTACGGACCAGGGGAGTCACGTAGCCGGATTCCGCAGCCGACGGTTCCGTGGTTGCAGCAGCAGCCGGTGCGTGGGCAGCAGCGGGAGCGGGTGCAGGAGCAGCCGCGGGTGTCTCCTGCTTGGCTTCGGCAACGGGGGCCGGTGCCGGGGCGGGTGCCTCCTGCTTGGCCTCAGCAGCAGATGCCGGTTCCTGTGCCGGGGCAGCGGGGGCCGGTGCTGCAGCTGCGGCACCAGAACCGATAACAGCCAGGACGGCGCCCACCTCAGCAGTCTCGTCCTCGTTAACACGGATTTCCTGAAGAGTTCCGGCAACCGGCGAGGGAATCTCGGTGTCCACCTTGTCCGTGGACACTTCGAGCAGCGGCTCATCAACTTCGACGCTGTCGCCGATCGCCTTGAGCCAGCGGGTCACCGTACCCTCAGTGACGCTTTCGCCCAGGGCCGGAAGAGTGACTTCATGGCCCTCGCCGCCTGCTGCAGGTTCAGCTGCCGGCGCCTCAGCCGCAGGCGGTGCCGGGGCCTCTGCTGCAGGAGCCTCGGCCTCTGCGGCCGGTGCTTCCTCTGCGGCGGGTGCTTCCTCTGCGGCGGACGGAGCCACGGCGCCGTTCGAAGAAGAGCCGTTCCCGATACGTACCAGGGGAGCACCTACTTCGGCGGTTTCGTCTTCGGCAACGAGGATTTCCTCGATCACTCCCGCGATCGGAGAGGGGATTTCGGTGTCTACTTTGTCAGTGGATACTTCGAGCAGCGGCTCGTCCACTTCTACCCGGTCACCTACCTGCTTAAGCCAGCGCGTAACGGTTCCTTCAGTGACGCTCTCACCGAGGGCGGGCAAGTTAACGGATTCAGACATATCGTCCCCGTTCTCCTTATTGATCTTTAGTGCGGATGGTTGCTGCTGCCTTGTTCGAGCTTAGTGCACGCAGCAGTTACTGCCGGGTGCACCAGACCCTGTTTGCCTTGCGGGATGACTAGCCGTGAAGGGGCTTGCCTGCCAGAGCAAGATGGGCCTCGCCAAGGGACTCATTTTGCGTGGGGTGGGCGTGTACCAGCTGGGCCACGTCCTCCGGGTAGGCTTCCCAGTTCACGATCAGCTGGGCCTCGCCGACCTGCTCGCCCATGCGCGCACCGATCATGTGGACACCGACGACGGGACCGTCCTTCTGGCGGACCAGCTTGACGATGCCACTGGTGCCCAGGATGGAGCTCTTGCCGTTACCGGCAAGGTTGTATTCCTGGATCTGGACCTGGTCGTCGCCAAACTTCTCCTTGGCGGCCTTTTCCGTGTAGCCCACAGTCGCGATTTCGGGATCGCAGTAAGTGACCTTGGGGATGTTGACGTCCTCGACGATCACCGGCTTCAGTCCGGCGATTTCCTCTGCCACGAAAATGCCCTGCTGGTAACCGCGGTGTGCCAACTGCACGCCGGGGACGATGTCGCCAATGGCATAGATGTTGCCAACGCCCGTATGGAGGCGCTCGTTGGTGATGACAAAACCGCGATCGATGGTGACGCCGGCGTCCTCGTAGCCGAGGTTGGCGGTGACGGGCCCACGGCCGACTGCTACGAGGAGCAGTTCCGCCTCAAAGGTTTTGCCGTCCACCAGGGTGACCTTGACGCCGTTTTCGTCCTGCTCGACTCCCTGGAAGAAGGTGCCGGTGGAGAATTTAATGCCGCGCTTCTTGAAAGCACGCTCAAGGTGCTTGACGATTGCCGCGTCCTCGTTGGGAACCAGGGAAGGCAAACCTTCGACGATGGTCACGTCAACGCCGAACGACTTCCAGACGGAGGCGAATTCGACGCCAATGACGCCGCCACCCAGAACGATGACGCTCTTGGGGATGTAGTCCATGGTCAGGGCCTCATCGGAGGTGATAACGCGTCCGCCGATTTCCAGCCCCGGCAGGGAACGGGAGTACGAGCCGGTGGCCAGCACGATGTTCTTGCCCTTATAGGCCGTTCCGTCCACGACGATGGTGTCGGTGCCCTGGAGCTTGCCTTCACCCTCGATAACGGTGATTCCCTTGGACTTGATGAGTCCCTGCAGGCCCTTGAACTTTCCGGCGATGATGCCGTCTTTGTAGGCGTTGACCGCAGTCATGTCGATGCTGTCAAGGGTCACGTTGACCCCGTACTTCGAGGCATCGCGGGCATGATCTGCCAGTTCAGCGGAGTGCAGGAGTGCCTTGGTGGGAATACACCCGTTGTGGAGGCAGGTTCCGCCGAGCTTGCCTTTTTCAACCAGCCCAACAGTGAAGCCGAGCTGAACAGCACGCAGGGCGGTGGCGTATCCGCCGCTGCCGCCACCGAGTACCAGGATGTCGAATTCTTGCGCAGTTGCCTGATCGGCCACTAAAACGCTCCCTCGCGTGAACGATGACGCGAGAGTACGCATCATCTGGTCTTGGAACTTGTTCTGCCGTGATTATGCCAGCAGGCAGGTTCTCTTGCATTTGTGACTACCAAAGTTCACCTTAGCGAACCACTTATCCATGCTCCACCTTCGAGTGGTGTTTGTGGAGCGCTTGTGGTCAGTGTCACGCAGCTTTGTGTCGAAGGAGTCAAAGCCGGGAAGGTTCAACACCGGCAGTGCAGAGGCTCCGGGTCACACCTGTCGCGGGTCTGCGGGGTACGGAGCCATCAGTGGCTTGCCGGCCGGCAGACCCGCGAGGAAGGCGGATCGCGGTACAGCCCGGCTTGATCCAGGCGTTGCCGACGCCCCCCAAAGCTTGCGCCGGCACACAGACTTCGTTCCCGCCCCCATCATGGCTGGCCGGGAATCATTGGTACCTAGACGAGAATAGGCGTAACCGGCAAGTAAAACAATATGGTTGACCGGTTTAGCGGGATCGTTACTCAGCTGAGATAAGGCCCGCAAGAGCCGTGGGGTCTCCGCTATAGTCCTCATGCATGATTCCGGGCAAAAGAATGGACCACATCTCCTCGATGCGTTGCATGACGTCCTCTCTGCCGGTCAAGATCCCCGATACCATCTGCACTCCGGTGAAGGAAGCGACCAAATAGCGCGCAAACGCAGCGGAAGTCACGGAGGCGCGGATCTGCTTTTCCTCCCTGGCCCGTTCGGCCAGGTTTCCCATGGCTTCAATCCAGTCTTCATAGGGTCCGCGCACGGGCTGTCCGAATGCGGTCGCTTCCAGAGTGAGCCGGATGCCCGCCCTTACTACTGGTTCATGAACGAGCTTGAGCCCGAAGGCCCGGCACATCAGGATCATGGTGGTCAGTGCCGGACGGCTTTCAGCCAGGATGGCCTGGCCTTCCGCCAGAACGATCCGGTGCTGCTCCTCAATCACTGCCCGGGCGAGGTCTTCCTTGCTCTGGAAATGAAAGTAGAGGGCTCCCTTTGTCACCTTGGCGGACTGTGACACCTGCGTCAGGCTGGCATTGCCGTAGCCGTGCTCTTCAAAGACGGCAGCTGCCCCTGCAATGATCGCCTCACGGGTTGCTTTGGCGCGATCCTGAAGGACCATATATTGACCTCAACTCTGTAAGAAGCGTTTCTCCGGGGAAATGACCCGCCCCGTGGCTGCCAGCGGACTTCTGATCCTAACAACATGAATGTTTTAGCTTGGCGCCTCACTTTTAGAGACGCCCCAGCGTTTTTCATGAGTGTGACCGGATCAGCGATGCAGCTAGGCAGAGGTGGTCACGAGGTCCTCCGCATACGCAACCAACGTTCGAACCGTGCAGCCAGTGCCCTGTTTGGGGGTGTAGCCATAGGGGCTGCCGTTGTTAAAGGACGGGCCGGCAATGTCGATGTGGGCCCACGGAATGGGCTCGCCGTCCTTGCCCTTGCCCACGAACTCCTGCAGGAACACCGCTGCGGTCATCATGCCGCCATGACGCTCACCGATGTTGGCAAGGTCAGCAACCTGGGAGTCCAGGCTCGGGCGAAGTTCTTCAGGCAGCGGCATCGGCCAGATCAGCTCGCCGGCACGGTCGGCGGCGGTTTTCAGCGGAGCGGTGACACTGTCCGCTCCCATGACGCCGGCTGTTCGGTTGCCGAGTGCGATCAGTTGCGCTCCAGTCAATGTCGCGACGTCGATGATGGCGTCCGGATACTCCTGGCTTGCCGCCACAATGCCGTCGGCCATCACCAGGCGGCCCTCGGCATCGGTGTTCAGCACCTCGACGGTCTTGCCGCCAAACATCTTCAGGACATCCGCGGGACGGGAGGCAGCGCCGGACGGCATGTTCTCGGCGATGCAAAGCCATGCCGTTGCCTTGACCGGAAGACCCAAGCCTGCGAGCGCCAGAACTGTATTAAGTACGACGGCGGCGCCGGCCATATCGCTCTTCATGTCACCCATGCCGAGGGCCGGCTTTATGGAGATGCCGCCGGTGTCGAAAGTGATGCCTTTGCCCACCAAGGCAATTTTCGCCGTCGCCTTCGCCGGCGAATATTCGACTTTGACCAGGCGCGGCTGACGGGCAGAGCCCTTGCCCACGCCCATGATGCCCCCGAAGCCTTCCTTTTCCAGGCGCTTTTCGTCCCACACCGTGACTTTGACGGGCAGGCCCTTGGACAGTTCCTTCGCCGCCTCGGCGAAGGACTCCGGGTAGAGGTGGCTTGGCGGCTGATTGACCAGGGACCGGGTTGCATTCACTGCCTTCCCAACGAGGGCAGCCCGTTTCAGCGCCTGGGGGAGGTTCTTGTCTTCAGCAAGTTCGGTGAAGATGACCGCGGTCTTCACCGGATCCTTGAGCCCGTTTTTCTCCGAGCGGTGATCGGTAAACGAGTAGGCGCCGAACGAGGCACCTTCGGCGATGGCAGCGACGTCGCCGACGGCTGCCGTCGGGAATGCAATGGTGACGCTGGAGAGCCCGGCGAGCTGACGGACAGCCGATCCGGCCGCCCGTCGCAGAGACTCCTCGGAGATCTTCCGGCCGTCGCGTACTTTGCCGAGACCCGCCAATACCAGTACGGAGGCCCCGGTCTCCGGAAGGCCGGGAAGACGGATCAACTGGTCGGCGGCCCCTGTGACCCCAAGAACCTTCAGCGATCCGGCGAGGGCCTCGGCGGATTTCGCCGTCAAAGGGTTCTCCAACAGGACGGGACCGTCCGGTCCCTGCCCCACGCCGATAACAAGTGCTTCGCTGGGGGATTTTTTCAGGTCCCGGGCGATGGCGCTAAGTTTGATCTCAGTATTCTTGACCACGAGGATCAGTCCTCAATTCTCTGTGATTTCTTGGCAGGGAGTACCTGTCGGGCGCCCCTGCCGGGGACCGACCTGCATCGGTTTGTGACGCCATCCGGAGTCTTCCTGCCGAATGTGAGGCCAGTTCCGATCGTAGCCTCTCACTGGTGTGCGCAATGAATTACATGAGAGGTGCAGCACATGGGACGGGAGGAATGGTTGGCGCTTTTTCGACGTTGTAACGATTAGTCCGGCGTGCCGGTCCACCGGCCCGCCCCGTGCGGTGTCACCATCCTCCCCACCGCAACCGTGAAAGGAACATGCCATGCTTGAACGGATATCCGGCTCGCTGCTGGACCCCCATGCGCTTTATGCAAGCAACAGTGAGCTGTTCCACAACCCCGCCAACCGCGGGCTGGACATGGTCATGGGGTTCACTGGCTTTGCCGATGCAGGTCATGTGGTCAAGCAGATCACCAGCGAACTCCTCGAAACACTGGACTCGGAACTCGTGGCCGTCTTCGATGCAGACCAGCTCATCGACTACAGGTCCAGGCGCCCCCACGTCAGCTTCGTGGAGGACCATTTGCAGGATTACCAGGCACCCAGCCTGGCGCTCTACAGGCTGATTGATGGCCTGGGAAAGCCGTTCCTGCTGCTGGCGGGCTTTGAACCTGACCTTCAGTGGGAGAGGTTCGCCCGTGCAGTGCTTCACATTGTGGAGCATCTTGAGGTCAACCTCGTCACGTGGATCCACTCCATTCCCATGCCGGTGCCGCACACGCGGCCTGTGGGAGTCACCGTTCATGGCAACAGGCCGGAACTCATCGAGGGCATTTCGGTCTGGAAGCCAACGGTTGAGGTGCCTGCCGCTGTGGGCCATATTCTCGAACTCAGGCTGACCGAGGCCGGGCGCAAGGTGGCCGGATACGTTATCCATGTGCCCCACTATCTGGCCGAGGCGGAGTACCCTCCCGCGGCTGTCGCAGGATTTGAATATCTCGGCGCGGCGATGTCGCTGATGCTTCCGACGGACCGTCTTCGTGAAGCGGGTCGGGAGGTCGGGAGGCAGATCGCCGAACAGATCGAGGCCTCGGAAGAAGTCCAGAATGTGGTGTCCCGGTTGGAGTCCCGGTACGACGAGAAGGCTGAGGGAACGGTCCGGCGCTCGCTGCTTGCCGACGAAAACGACGAGCTGCCAAACGCCGATGATCTTGGCGCGGCTGTAGAGGCTTACCTCGCCAGCAAAGAAGCGGGTCAATAAATACGATTTATCCCTTCCGCGGGCATAATGGAATGGTGACTGCACCCCGCGCCTGGCTCATTTGGACCATAGGTGTTTTTGCATACCTGGTGGCAGTCAGCCAACGGACTTCCTTCGGCGTGGTAGGCCTGGAAGCAACGGAACGCTTCCATGCCAGCGCCGCTGAGATTTCCTTCTTTACGGTCCTTCAGTTGCTGGTCTACGCCGGCCTGCAGATCCCGGTCGGCATATTGGTGGACAGATTCGGGTCACGGGCCATGATTGCCGGCGGCGCCATCCTGATGTGCCTGGGTCAACTGCAGCTGGCATTCGCTGTCAACATTCCCGGCGGTGTTCTGGGCCGCGTCCTGGTGGGTGCCGGTGACGCTATGACCTTTATCTCGGTGATCCGGCTGATTCCACTCTGGTTTGCACCCGCGCGGGTTCCCCTTATTACGCAGCTCACCGGAATGTCAGGGCAACTCGGCCAGCTTTTCAGTGTTGTGCCGTTCGCCCTGATACTTCATTTGGCAGGCTGGACCCCTGCTTTCCTGACGCTGGCAGGAATGTCCGGCCTCGCCGTCGTCCTGGTACTCGCATTGCTGCGGGATCTGCCACCGGGCCATGCACGCTCCGAGAAGGTCCAAGGATTCCGGGCCACCGGCGCGTCCTTATCGCGGGCCTGGCGGCAGCCGGGCACCCGGCTGGGCCTTTGGAGCCATTTCACGATTCAGTTCAGCGGCACTGTGTTTGCCATGACCTGGGGTTACCCGTTCCTCATTTCGGCACAAGGCCTGGATACCGGTGTGGTCTCGGCGCTGATGGCCCTTTACGTTGCCGCGGCAATGGCCACCGGGCCGCTCATCGGCAGGTTCGTCTCCAGGCATCCGTTGCGCCGCTCCACCATGGTGCTCCTGATCGCGGGGGCTACAGCCGTGGCATGGGGAACCGTGCTCCTCATGCCGGGAAGGTCTCCGCTGTGGCTCCTGGCAGGGCTCGTGATGGTGCTGGCGATTGGCGGACCTGGCTCCATGATCGGATTTGATTTTGCCCGCACGTTCAATCCTGCACACAGGATAGGAACGGCCACAGGCATCGTTAATGTGGGTGGTTTCATTGCCGCCCTTGTGTGTATCTACCTGGTCGGACTCGTCCTTGACGTCCTCTACTCCACCGGATTCTCTCGCGGCGAACTGTACGGACTGGAGCCTTTCCGGATCGCCCTCAGCGTTCATTTCCTGCTGCTGGCTTTCGGTGTCAGCGCGGTCCTGGTGTGCCGGCGCAAGGTCCGCCGCCAGTTGGCGGCACAAGGCGTGGTGGTTCCGCCGTTGCTCAGGTCCATGGCTCAGCAGCGGCTCCGGAACGCGGAAAAGCGGCGCACACCCGAGTAGGCACGCAGGCTGCCTGTCCCTCCTTCACACTGTCCCTCCCTCCACAGGGGCGGTGCCGGCAGGGTGTCCGTGTTCCCGTCTTGGTTGTCCACATAGGCAAAGGCCGGGCTCCCGGAGTTGGGGGCGCTTCGTGAAGCTGGAGGCATGACACGAGACCATCTCACCATCAGCGGCCCTGAAGATATTCTCGGCTTCATTCCCCATACGCTTGGCTACTGGCCGAGTAACAGCCTGGTTGCCATGACCATGCAGGGCAAGCGACTGGGCGCGACCCTTCGTCTGGATCTTCCGCCGGAGGATCAGTCGAACTTCCGGCACTACGCCCAAACTGTGGGCGACTACCTTGAGGCCGACGAGGACGCTGACGGGTCATTGCTCGTTATCTTCAGCAACGACGGCTGGGAAAAACGTGACGGGGAGACCCTGTCGGGCGTGTCCCCCGGGCCCGCTCAGCCCTCTGCTGTCCCGCACGCCGGACTCCTGGCGGCAGTGGAAGAAGTCCTTGAATGCTCAGGGATGCCCGTCCGGGATGTGTGGCTCGTGGGGGAGGACTACTGGCGGAACGCCCACTGCACAGACCATTCCTGCTGTCCGCAGCCGGGCCGTCCGCTGGATGAGATCCGCGACAGCCGCTTGAATGCTGAAATGGTGTTTCGGGGGAGCAGCGTCGGTCCCGACCCGGACACTTCGGCGGGTCGCAGCGCCCTGGTCAAACAGGGCACTCGGGATCCGGCAGTGGCAGTGGCACAAGTGCAATGGTCAGGTGCGTTCGCAGACCGCACGGCCAGCCGGCGGCAATTCGACGCCGTGCTTGAGACCTGGAGTACGGTTCTGGCAGAGGCGCCGGCCCGGCTGCCGCCACCAGAGGTGGCAGGCTTCCTTCGAGCTTCGCTGTGCATCCCCGCCTGGCGCGATGCCGTGCTCGTTATGGCTGCGGCAGGAGCCCAGACGGCAATTCAGGGTGCAGAAGAATTCGGAGTTTTCCAAACCGATTGCGATGCCCATGACGACGGCGGACCATACAGTCCCGAGCTCAGGGGCCCACTTACCGGGACCACTGCAGTTGCCAGACAAACAACTGGGACAGAGTCAGCCCTGGGGTGTGCGGGAGGCTCCATCCCAAACTACGGTGAAGTGCTCCTGGGGCTGGCTCCGCGCCTTCCGGACTGGACGTCGATGGACAGGCTGGAAAAGCTACTGGTGCAACTGGATGAACCGAACGGCGGGGAGGCAACCGCTGCCGCCCTGACAGCGCGGGGTTGGATCGAATGGTGCCGCGGCCGGGGTTCGTATGCCCATTCGCTGCTCGCGCAGGCGAGCGACGTCCTCCCTGGCTACCGGCTCGCGGATCTGCTGAACGAGGTGGTCCAGCGGGGAACTGTTTGCGGGTGGGCGGGACGGCGGGAGGCCGCGTGGCAAAAAATCGGTTCTGAGGCTGCCTGAGCAGTTGAGACGGGGTTGCCGGGGAGCGGCGGCGGAAAATGGGGTAACAAGGGAATCATGAGGGGCCGATTCGGAAATCCGTGAGACAATGGATGCCGAGACCCGGTTGGGTCCGTGAATCAGGTGTGAGCGGTGTACCCCGAAACGGGAACATTGCAGCCGCCCCGGCAGTTCTACTTAGTGGCCCTGCCGGCCGTGGTTGCACCTGATATGAATCACGGACTTGACAGGGTCATAGTGGTGTTGCCCGTATGGTGATTCCACAGACCGCCGCTAGAAAGGTTTTCTGTGACCCCGTCTTCCGCGAAGAAGGAACCCGCCGACCAGGCCGAATTGTCTCCAGAGGAGAAGAAGGCGGCCACGAGCGCGAAGCGTGCCGCCACCCGCGCAGCCAACAAGGCTGTCAGAGGCGACGACACCGTGTCCGCAGCCGAACCCAAAAAGCGCGGGCCTAAGCCCGGCGCCAAGGCGGCAGCGGAAGCTGCCGGCAAATCGCACGACGACGATTCCGATGACGTGGACGTCGAGGAAGACCTCGACGACGTCGTTCCTGACCCTTCAGAACTCACTGAGGAAGGCGAAGAGGGTGCCAAGGCTGCCGGTGCCGCCACCGGTTCCGGATTTGTCTACTCGGATGCCGATGACGACGACGCCCCTGTCCAGCAGGTCATGTCCGCCGGCGCTACAGCCGACCCCGTCAAGGACTACCTGAAGCAGATCGGCAAGGTGGCGCTGCTGAATGCAGAGCAGGAAGTCGATCTTGCGCTGCGCATCGAAGCCGGGCTCTTTGCCGAAGAGAAGATCAATGCCGACGACGGCACCATGGATCCGAAGTTCAAGCGTGAGCTTGAGTTCGTGATCCACGATGGAAAGCGCGCCAAGAACCACCTGCTGGAGGCCAACCTCCGTCTGGTTGTTTCGCTGGCGAAGCGTTACACCGGCCGTGGCATGCTGTTCCTGGACCTCATCCAGGAAGGCAACCTGGGCCTTATCCGCGCCGTCGAAAAGTTCGACTACACCAAGGGCTTCAAGTTCTCGACGTACGCCACGTGGTGGATCCGCCAGGCCATCACCCGTGCCATGGCTGACCAGGCCCGTACCATCCGTATCCCGGTGCACATGGTTGAAGTCATCAACAAGCTTGCCCGCGTGCAGCGGCAGATGCTTCAGGACCTCGGGCGTGAACCCACCCCCGAAGAACTGGCCCTTGAATTGGACATGACTCCTGAAAAGGTCGTTGAAGTTCAGAAGTACGGCCGCGAACCCATCTCGCTGCACACCCCCTTGGGCGAGGATGGCGATTCCGAGTTCGGCGACCTGATCGAAGACTCCGAAGCCGTGGTTCCGGCTGACGCCGTGAGCTTCACACTGCTCCAGGAACAGCTCCACTCCGTCCTGGACACCTTGTCCGAGCGCGAAGCCGGCGTTGTAGCCATGCGCTTTGGCCTCACCGATGGCCAGCCGAAGACTTTAGACGAAATCGGCAAGGTCTATGGCGTCACGCGTGAACGTATCCGCCAGATAGAGTCCAAGACGATGTCGAAGCTGCGCCACCCGTCACGGTCGCAGGTCCTTCGCGACTACCTCGACTAAACGCGGCGCCTGAACGCTGCTTTTCTAACGCTATGGCCTCCGTCGGTATCACCGACGGAGGCCATAGCCGTTCCAGGTCCGGTCCCAGCCACCATTTGCTGGTCCGGTCCATCCTGGCCGGGAGCAAACCTGCCTACCCCGGTCGGAAGCCACCCGCGTACCTTGGCCGGACAAAAATCAGGGCCCCTCCAAGATGGAGGAGCCCTGACGTGATCAGTGGAGCTGCTAGTCGACTGGAACCGGTTCCTTCTCGTGAAGCCGGCTCGTTTCGTCGTGCCAGTCGGAGCTCAGCGGCTTCAGGGTGGCTTCGACCGCGCGGGCGTGGTGGCCGCAGAACAGCAACTCACCGCCGGAGGAACCGAGAACAACCCGGACGTATGCCTGTGCCCCGCAACGATCGCACCGGTCCAGTGCGTTTAGCGTGCGGTCCGCTACTGCTGTTGTCATTTCGGCCTCCTTAGTAGATCGGTAACTCTATATAACCAGTATTCGTTGCTGATCCACGGCAAGGATTGATCAAGTTCGCTGTCCGCGTATCACAGGTGCGTAACGAGTCGTAGCGTTACGAAGCCTCGGGGGAGTGGCAAACGAGGGCAGGCCCGCGGGACGACTACCCTAGAGAGAGCATTTCAACCCCCAGCTATTCCGTCACTGAAGGAGCTCACCACCCGTGACACCCAGTTCTGATTACACTGCCCGGCACCTCTCCGTCCTGGAAGGCCTGGAGGCCGTCCGGAAGCGTCCCGGCATGTACATCGGCTCTACTGACTCCCGCGGACTGATGCATTGCCTCTGGGAGATCATCGACAACTCAGTCGACGAAGCCCTGGCTGGTTTTGGCCATGACATCAAGGTCATCCTTCACGCTGACAACTCTGTGGAAATCCACGACGACGGCCGCGGCATCCCCGTCGATGTGGAGCCAAAAACCGGGCTCAGCGGCATCGAAGTGGTCTTCACGAAGCTTCACGCCGGCGGAAAGTTCGGCGGCGGCTCCTACACAGCATCCGGCGGCCTTCACGGCGTGGGCGCCTCAGTGGTCAACGCGCTGTCAGCCAGGCTGGACGCAGAAGTGGACAGAGGCGGCAAGACGTACCGCATGTCCTTCCGCCGGGGCGAGCCCGGCCGGTTCCGTGATGTCGGAACCAAGCCGGATCCCTCGGCCGTGTTCGAACCCTTCGTTGAAGATTCAGTGCTGGACATCATCGGCAAGGCCAAGCGCGGGGTTACCGGTACGCGGATCCGGTACTGGGCCGACCGCCAGATCTTTACGCCGGATGCCCGTTTTTCCTACGAAGAACTCGCTTCACGAGCCCGCCAGACCTCGTTCCTTGTCCCCGGACTCAAACTGACAGTCCGGGACGAGCGGCGCCTTCCCGGCACTCCGGGCGAATCCGGCGCGCACGAGGAAGTGTTCCACCATGACGGCGGCATTTCAGAGTTCGTGGAGTTCCTCGCTGCTGATCCGGGCGTGACCGATGTGTGGCGCCTCCATGGCTCCGGCAAATTCAAGGAGACAGTTCCGGTCCTTGATGAACGGGGCCACAGCCAGCTCGCCGAAGTGGAGCGCGAATGCGAAGTGGACGTTGCCCTGCGATGGGGTATCGGCTACGACAGCACAGTCCGCAGCTTCGTCAACATCATTTCCACGCCCAAGGGCGGAACCCACCAGTCAGGCTTCGAGCAAGCCCTGGTGAAGACGTTCCGCAAGGCTGTTGAAACCAATGCCCGCAAGCTTAAGGCGGGGAACGACAAGATTGAGAAAGACGACATCTTCGCAGGACTCACAGCCGTCCTGACGGTCCGACTGGCCGAGCCGCAGTTTGAGGGCCAGACCAAGGAGATCCTGGGCACCTCCGCCGTAAGGGCAATTGTTGCCAAGGTGGTGGAGCGGGAAGTGGCCGCGCGGCTCAACTCCGCCAACCGCAACGACAAAGCCCAATCGGCCCTGCTGCTGGAGAAGATCGTCAGCGAGATGAAGTCGCGGATCTCGGCACGGGTTCACAAGGAGACCCAACGACGCAAGAATGCGCTGGAGACCTCGTCAATGCCGACCAAGCTTGCTGACTGCCGGACGGACGACGTCGACCGTTCCGAACTCTTCATCGTGGAAGGTGACTCGGCCCTCGGCACCGCCAAACTGGCTCGGTCCTCGGATTTCCAGGCGCTTCTGCCGATCCGCGGCAAGATCCTGAACGTACAGAAAGCCTCGGTGGGTGACATGCTCTCCAACGCCGAGTGTGCCGCCCTCATCCAGGTTGTGGGGGCCGGATCGGGCCGCAGCTTCGACATCAGTGCTGCCCGCTACGGGAAAGTCATCCTGATGACGGACGCCGACGTCGACGGCGCCCACATCCGCACCCTCCTGCTGACGCTGTTTTTCCGGTACATGCGTCCGATGGTGGATGAAGGCCGCGTCTTTGCCGCCGTTCCGCCGTTGCATCGTGTGGAGGTCATCAATGCCGGCCAAAAGGCCAACGAGATGATCTACACCTACTCGGAGGCCGAGCTTCATGCCCTGCTGGGGAAATTGGCGAAGGAGGGCAAGCGCTACAAAGAGCCAATCCAGCGTTACAAGGGATTGGGCGAAATGGATGCCGAGCAGCTCGCCGAAACAACCATGGACCCGCGGCACCGCACGCTGCGCAAGGTAGGGATCGAAAACGCCAAGCATGCCGAGGAGACCTTCGACCTTCTGATGGGATCCGATGTGGCTCCGCGGAAGGACTTCATCATCGCCGGTGCAGCCAGCCTGGACCGCGAACGCATCGACGCCTGAGTCCGTCGGAGTCCGGCTGGAGTCCGAGTTGCCCGAATCACAGTTGGCTGAGTCCGTTGGGGGACGTTCCCCGGCGGAGGAGGAACCTAGCCAACCAGGCCGGGAACAATCAGCAGGGCCGTAGGAACAGCAAGCAGCAGCCCGCAGGCTGCGAGAACCAGGCCGCGGAAAGCTGCGGAAAGCGGCGGTTCGGCCGACAGCAGCCGGCTGACGCGGCTTGCCGTGGTCCGCGCGGATCCCGCACCACCGGTTGTGCCGTCAGGCTTGGGTTCGACATCGGAGGTAATCTGCCCGGTGAAGCCGGAACCTGCGTTCGGAGCAGGAGCCGGCCCGCTTGCGACAATGGCGATTGCCTTGATGAGCGTGGTTTTGCTTTCAGTTTTCAGGGCGACGTCGTCGGCCAGCATCTCGATCAATGAATTGACTGCTTCCTGGGCGAGCCGCGTGGTGGGCAGCCAGGGGAGGGCCTGGCGCCACGCTGCGAAAGCCCAGAGCAGCAGGTGGTGCCGCTGGTTCAGGTGCGCGTTCTCATGATTGAGGACGGCCCGAAGCTCGGCAGGCTCCAGTGCTGACATCAGTCCGTCTGAGAGGACAGTGACTGAGCGCGCCCCGCCCGGAAGGCAATAGGCCACAGGAGAATCGTGACTGATCACCACGGTTCGGGGACCATCCGCCGAAGGAGAGGCAAGGAGTGCCAGGAGTTCCCGATGCCGGCGGCGCTGGCGCTCGATCCGGTAGTACGTCAGCAACAGGGTAAACACCAGGTGCGCCGTCAGCAGGGCCGCGGCGGACAACGCGAAGATGTGCCAGAAGCCCAGCTCGGTAGTGGGAGCGTTGTGCAGGACCATAGCCGCCAGTGCGCTGAGTCCTGCCAGGAGGTTGTCGCCCAGGGGTTCCAGACCATAAACCAGCATTGCGCCGATCATGGAAAGGCCACCGGCCAAGGCTATGGCCTGCCACAGCAGCATCGCGGTAAATGGGGAACGGGCAGGCCATCGCGCACGGGAAAGAAGGATAGGCACCGGCCACGCCAGCGCTATCGCCAGGACCGCCAAAAAATACGAGGTCCAGAACATGGCCTGCTAAATGTGGCCGAGCAGCTTGCGGAGCGTTTCAGCTTCACTTTCAGTGACCGATCCAATGAAGCGGGCGAGGACTGCTTCGCGGTCCGGTGCAGAGCCAAGGACCTCATGCATTAGTTCGGCGGTATGGTCCTCCCTGCTGGACACAGCCTGGTAGCGATGAGGCCGTGTGCCGCGTTCGCGCTCCACAAGCCCCTTCTTCTCCAGCCGGGAGAGCACAGTCAGCACGGTTGTCACGGCAAGGTCCTTGCCCACGTGGCCGGCTGATCCGCCCTGGGCCTGTGTGCTCTGCGCCAACAGATCACGAAGCCTGTTTGCAGTGGCTGCCTCCTGGCCCGCCCAGAGCAGGTCCATCACTGCCCGTTCCAGTTCCCCAAGACTTGCCATTCGTACATCCTTCTGGTCCTGCCGGCGCCCGGGCCGGGTTTCGACCAGGGCGCGATTCTTAAAAGCTTCAACTCTAAATCTACCCGTTTTCCCGCTTTCTTTCTACATGAGGTAGAACACTCCTCACGCGTGTCGACCCGATTCTTCGACAACTGAAACCCCGGCTTCCGGACTCCCTTGATTTGTTCTACACTTTGTAGAAGTTGGATGTTCTACGCCTTGTAGAAGTTTCAACCGTTGATAGCCCCGGCCAACAGTAGGGACCGCCTTGGACGCCTTGGAAATCGCACGCTGGCAATTCGGAATCACCACCGTCTACCACTTCATGATGGTGCCCCTCACCATTGGCCTTGGACTCGTGGTGGCGGTAATGCAGACGCTCTGGCACCGCACAGGCAAGCCCGAATACCTGCGCATGACCAAGTTCTGGGGCAAGCTCTTCCTGATCAACTTCATCATGGGGGTAGCCACCGGAATCGTGCAGGAGTTCCAGTTCGGAATGGCATGGAGCGAGTACAGCCGGTTTGTGGGTGATGTGTTCGGTGCCCCGCTGGCCATGGAAGCGCTGCTCGCCTTCTTCGTTGAATCCACATTCCTGGGCCTGTGGATCTTTGGCTGGAAACAGCTCAAGCCGGCCATCCACCTGGCCTGCCTTTGGATTGCCGTGGTGGGCTCGGTCTTCTCTGCTTACTTCATCATCGTTGCCAACAGCTGGATGCAACATCCCGTTGGCGTGGAGATGATCAACGGCAGGCCGGTGATGACGGACGCCTGGGCCGTTTTTACCAACAACACAGCCTTGGTGGCAGTTCCCCACACCATCTTTGGTGCCCTCGCCGTAGCAGGGGCCTTCCTCCTCGGGATCGCCTGGTACCACCTGTGGCGTCGGCGCCATGACGGCATTGACACCGTAGGGCCCGATGGAAAGGTCGTCCCTGGTGAGGCCGACATCTCAGGCCGCGATCTGACCGACCACACCGTCTGGATCCGCTCCCTGCGGATCGGAGCCGTCGTCGCGATGATTTCCTTCGCAGGGACAGCCCTGACCGGGGACCTGCAAGGCAAGCTGATGTTTGAGCAGCAGCCCATGAAAATGGCGGCAGCCGAAGCGGCCTGCCATGACGGGACCGGATTCTCCGTCCTCAGTGTGGGCAACGTTGGCTCCCAGAACTGCGACGATATTGTGGCGGTCATTGAAGTCCCGGGCATTCTGTCGTTCCTGGCCAAGGGCGATTTCACCACCGAGGTCAAGGGCGTGAACACCCTGCTCCCGGAATATCAGGCCAAGTACGGCACCAACCTCCCCGACAACCCTATTTACGGTGACCGGGCGGGACAGGAAATCGAGTATGTTCCCGTCATGGAAGTGACGTACTGGGGCTTCCGCATGATGATCGGCTTCGGGGGCATTGCAGCCTTCGCGGCGCTCCTGGCTCTTTGGGCCACCAGAAAGGGAACGGTTCCGGCCTCCCGGGGCCTGATGCGCCTCGCCGTCTTCGGGATCCTGGCACCGTTCGGAGCCAATGCCGCTGGCTGGATCTTCACGGAAATGGGCCGCCAGCCTTTCGTCGTAGCACCTAATCCGGATCCCAGCGGAATCGACCAGGTGTTTATGTTCACCGCCGCCGCCGTCTCGCCCGGGGTTTCCGCCGGAGAGCTCCTGACATCCCTTGTGGTCCTTGCCTCCATCTATGCCGTACTGCTCGTGGTGGAGGTGAAACTGCTGGTGAAATACATCCGCGGCGGCGTGGCTTCAGCCATGCCGGAGCTCGCGGATGGACGGCCCCACGGCACAGCGCCAGACGACGAGGAAGGACCAGGGGCCTCAGGTTCCACCAAAGACGGCAGGCAAGGCGCTCCGGATGATGTCCTGGCCTTCGCTTACTAAGAACATACGCCTACTAAGAACAGCAAGAGGAATCTGAGCATGGAACTGCTACCCACCATCTGGTTCATCGCCATTGCTTTGCTGTGGACCGGATACCTCTTTCTTGAAGGCTTCGACCTCGGCGTTGGCATGCTGATGAAGCTATTCGCACGCAACAACACCGATCGGCGCGTCCTGCTCAATACGATTGGGCCGGTGTGGGATGGAAATGAGGTGTGGCTCCTGACCGCGGCAGGTGCAACGTTCGCGGCCTTCCCGCTCTGGTATGCCTCTCTTTTCTCTGCCCTCTACCTGCCACTTCTGTTGGTGCTGGTGGCGCTCATCTTCCGTGCTGTTGCCTTTGAGTACAGGGGAAAGGTGGATACCAAACAGTGGCGTGCCCGCTGGGACCTCGCGATTGCCGCCGGTTCGTTCGTGGCCGCCTTCGGCGTTGGCGCGACTTTGGCCCTGACCACTACAGGCCTTCCCCTCAATGCAAATGGGGACAGGGAAGGCGGCCCGTTTGCCTGGTTCAGCGGGTACGCGCTGCTCGGGGGATTTGCCGTCGTGGGCTTCGCGATAGTGCACGGCCTCGCCTTCCTGGCCCTGAAAACCGACGGCGATGTCCGGTACCGCGCACGGCGCTGGTTTGTCCTGCTGTTGCCCGTCCTCCTGTTGCCCCTGGCCGCGTGGGCGGTCACTGTCCAGCTGCTCAGCGGTGAACCGTGGACGTGGGGTGCAGTTGTCCTCGCGGTGGTTGCCGCGGCCCTGGCATGGACCTTCGCCCGGCGTGGTTCGGAAGGCAAGGCATTCCTTGCTCTGGGTGTCTTCCTCGTCGCGGGTACCGCCTCAATTTTTGGTGCTGCGTTCCCGGTGGTGCTCCCGTCCACCGTCAATCCGGACTTCAGCCTCACGGTCTTCAATGCCTCCTCATCCGATTACACCCTGGGGCTGATGAGCATCGTCGCCGCAATCGGGCTTCCCCTGGTCCTCGCATACCAGGCGTGGACCTATTGGGTGTTCAGGCGCCGGGTAAGCGCCAACCAGATCCCCGAGGCGCACAGCTTTCTTCCCGCGATCGCTGCCAAAGCTCTGGCCACCAAGGACTGATCCCGCGTGAGACCCACCTTCCCCTCGGGGCCGGCCAACAGATCCGCGATTTACCTGTTGGGACTCCTCGCAGCCCTGAAGGCATTGTCCCTTGTGCTGATGGCCCAGGCAGTTGCCTCTGTACTTGCCGGCCTGATGGCCCACGACCCCGCCTGGGCCCAGCAGCTGGCCTGGGGAATGGCCGGCGTTGTACTGCGCTCGCTCACCACGTGGGCCCAGTCCGTCGCGGCCCTCCGCGCGGCTTTGGGTGTGAAGGAACAACTGCGGTCCGAGCTCCTGGAACGGGCGCTCGGGACCGGGACCCGCCATGCCGGCCCATCAGATGGCGGCCTTGCAATCCTGGCCACCCGGGGACTGGACGCCCTGGACAGTTACTACACCCAGTTCCTGCCCGCGCTGGTCAATTGCGCCGCGATTCCGCTGTTGCTGGGGGCGCGGATCCTCTTTGCCGATTGGGTCAGCGCGGCAGTCATTGTGCTTACCGTCCCGCTCGTCCCTGTGTTTATGGTTCTGATCGGCCGGTACACGGAAGACCGCGTCAGGGAAGCCCAAACGGCGCTCGCTCGACTGTCTGGCCACATGCTCGAACTTGCAAAGGGCCTGCCGGTCCTGGTGGGGCTGGGACGTGCCAGTGCCCAAAGGAAAGCCCTCGAAGACATCTCGGACGAATACCGCGCCCGCACCATGGGTACCCTGCGCACGGCGTTCCTCTCCGCCCTGGCACTGGAACTGGTTGCCACTATTTCGGTGGCCGTCGTGGCGGTATTTATCGGAGTGCGGCTGGTCCATGGGGAGATGCCGCTGGAAGCGGGTCTCCTGGCGCTGATCCTGGCCCCCGACTGCTATCTTCCCCTGCGGGAGCTGGGCACCGCCCATCACGCCAGCGACGACGGCCGGGTAGCGCTCGCTGAGGCAACGCTGGTCCTCGATGCACCACAAGCGGTACCGCTTGATGCAGAGCACAATAGGAACGACGACGACGCCGGCCCGCCAGCCGTCGTCGTCCGCGGCCTGGCGGTGGTGTTCAGCGGAAGGGACACTCCCGCCGTCGCGCCACTGAGCTTTGAAGCGGCAGCCGGGAGCATCACTGCCCTGGACGGAGTAAGTGGCGCTGGAAAGAGCACGGTGCTTGGGGTGCTCGCAGGCACGGTCGGAAACAGCGGTTCCACCACGGTCCACGGGCGAATAGCGGGCTTTGCCCGGGCGGACGTGGCATGGGTGCCGCAACACCCGGTTATGGTCGCACCTACCGTCGGCGAAGAAGTGAAACTGTACCTGACAGCCTCGGGCAAGGGGGTCCTGCCCGGCGCGGAGGGCCCTACGGAAATTGCGCAACGCTGCCTCGCTGAAGTGGCGGCAGCCCACCTTGCAGACAAGCATCCTGCCGAGTTGAGCCCCGGGGAGCTGCGGCGGGTGGCGCTGGCCCGCGGACTGGCCAGGATTGAGGCCGGGGCCACGCTGCTGATCCTGGATGAGCCCACGGCCCATCTGGATCCTGAGACGGCTTCCATCATCAATCAGGCCATCCTGGCATTGCGCGGCCGGGTGACAGTCATCCTTGTTGCCCATGACCTGACCACCCGCCAGTTGGCCGACACTATTGTTCAGGTGGCTCATGACCCTGGTGCTGGTGCTGGTGCTGGTGCTGGTGCTGCTGCAGTCTCGGTTGAAGCAGGGCGCCACGTAGCTGAGCGGCCGTCAGCTGAACCTATGACCGGCGACGCGTCCTCTCGGGTTGCCTCAACCGTGCCGGCTGTCGGCTCCCTTACCCGCACCGGCTCCATCCACGCAGTTACAGAGGCGCCACGGAAGGGGAGCACCTTCAGGGCGCTGCGAGGCCTGCTGGCTCCGGAAGCCTTGAAGTTCACCTCAGCGGCCGCGGTGGGGGTGCTTGCCTCGCTGTTTGCCGTCGCGCTCGCAGGGCTGTCCGGCTGGTTGATAATTCGGGCCAGCGAGCAGCCACCCATCCTGTACTTGCTCACCGCCATCGTGGGTGTGCGGTTCTTCGGCATCGGGCGTGCCGTCCTGCGCTACTCTGAGCGGCTGCTCCTGCACGATGCCGTCTTCGCCGCGCTGACTTCCCTCCGCGGACGGCTTTGGGAGTCGCTGAGCAGACGGGCGCTGGCCGTCCGGAAACTGCTGCAGGGCGGACAGGTGCTTGGAGCTGTCATTGACGACGTCGACACTGTCCGCGATCTGCTGCCCAGGGTAGTGCTGCCCCCTTTGACGGCCATTGCTGTGGCCGCAGCAGCTGTCCTGTCTACCGGGCTCCTGCTGCCGGCGGCGATCCCGGCTGCCGCAGGGGCAGCCGTGGTGTCGCTGCTGGCTTCTCCCGGTTTAGCGCTCCTTGCCGACAGAATGTCAGCCCGCGCCGAACAGCAGCTTCGCACCGGGGTGCTCCGGGATGTGGCAGCGGCGCTGGATGCCCGGATGGAACTGCAGGCAAACCACGCCGCCGGTCCGGTTCTATCGGCAATCCAGGACGCTGACCGTGCAGCCACTGCGGCTTCCGTACGCTCGGCGTGGGCTGAGGGGCTTGGGCAGGCCCTTACCGTTCTGGCTTGTGGAGCTGCGGCCCTTATCTCCGCCGTGCTCGCCGCACCCGTTGTGATGGCGGGAGCTGTGGAACCTGCGACGGCGGCCGTTGTCGTGCTGCTTCAGCTTGCACTCGTTGAACCCTACGCAGCAATGGCAACGTCGGTCAGGCAGTATCCGGCCCTCCGCTTAGTACTGCAGCGCATCAGCAGAGCCGGCGTTTTCGGGGCTCCTGCGGGTGGGAATCCTGCTTCGATGGATACCGCTGGCGAGAGCCCGGCTGGGAGCTCTACGAACAATGAGGGCCTGGTGCCGGTTCCCGGACGGGCAGGGGAGCGGCCCGGAGTTGAGCTGGACGGACTCGCGGCTGCCTGGCCAGGAGGACTGCCGGTTTTTGAGGAATTGTCCGCCGTTGCCGAGCCCGGTGCCTGGTTGGCCGTTACCGGGGCGTCGGGATCCGGTAAATCCACCCTCTTGTCCGTCATTCTTGGCTTCCTGCCGGTCAGGCATGGCCGCATTCTCGTTACCGGGAAAGTGGCGTGGTGCCCTCAGGAGGCGCATCTTTTTGATTCCACAATCCGGGGAAACCTGATGCTGGGACTGCCCGGTTCTGAAAACGCTGAATCCGCGGAGGCTGCGATGAAGGCGGCCCTCGCCTCTGTGGGATTGGCTCCGCTGATAGACAGGCTGACCGATGGTATTGACACCAGGATCGGGCCCTCCGGGTCCTTCCTGAGCGGAGGCGAGCGTCAGAGGCTCGCGGTGGCGCGCACGCTGATGACCGGGGCGGACGTCATCCTGTTGGACGAACCCACGGCACATCTTGATGCCGCAGCAGGAATGGCCATGCTGGCCGATCTTCGCAACGGACTCAGGGACAAGACAGTAGTTTTGGTGAGCCACAGCC
The DNA here is from genome assembly GCF_056499105.1 of Arthrobacter sp. Z5-13. NCBI lineage: Bacteria > Bacillati > Actinomycetota > Actinomycetes > Micrococcales > Micrococcaceae > Arthrobacter > Arthrobacter sp. Z5-13. Next base: position 2,763,564 of record NZ_CP096460.1, on the reverse strand, counting down.
CGGCCGATATCCACCCGACTGACCACGTCATGCGTCTTGAAGAGCACGCGGGACGCACCACCGGGATCATTCTGGCGCGGGCACGTGCCTGAGGTTAGCCTGTTGCCATGGATCACCACCCTGGCGATGACCGCAATCCGCCCCCGCAGGCCGGAATACTGCCACAACTGCTGTCATGGCACCCGGCCACCCTCCAGGACCTCGATTCCTGGGCAGGACTGATTGAACGGACTGCGGCCGTGGAGCAGCCCGTCTGGTTCGAAAAGCAAGAGGATCTGGTCCAGATCCTGGAGTCAAAGAAGAACCGCCCTGCAGTCAACACCATCATCGGCGTGGATGGTGAGGGGGTTCCGCGGGCGTATGCACGCATCATGAAGAACCCCGAGGGGGACAAAGCCTACGGGTTCGGCTGTGTGGATCCGGAGTGGCAGCGCAAAGGAATAGGAACGGCTCTGCTTGGTTGGCTGGAGGCGCGGACGGTGGACAGGTTCGCGGAGGACCGGGCCGTCAATGGAACGGGCCCGGAGCAAACCAAGGCGGCTTTGCGTCCGCGCCTTCGCGTCCACATGGAAGAGCAGCACCGCCACCAGGCTGAATTGTTCACCCGGTCCGGGTTCGTCGTCGTCCGTTACTACAACGAGATGCACCGGCCACTGAATACGCCGCTGCCCGATTTGTACCTCGATGGCGGTCTGGAGCTTGTGGGGATGGCGCCGCACCTCAACGAGCCAGTGCGGGAAGCCCACAACGATGCGTTCAGGGACCATTGGGGGAGCGAACCCCGCGATGAGGAATCGTGGGCGGATACCGTGAATGATCCGTTGGCCCGCCCGGACCTCAGTGCCGTTGTGCTGGACCGCGCTACAGGACAAGTTGCAGGCTACCAACTGGCAACGCATGATCCCCACATCGCTGTGACCCGGGGTTTCACCGAGGGATACACCGATTTGTTGGGTGTCCGGCGGAAGTACCGCGGCCGGGGCATCGCCAGTGCACTCCTCGCAGACGCCATGAGAAGGTTCGCAGCGGCCGGTCTCGACAAAGCTTCCCTGGACGTCGACTCGGAGAACCTGACAGGTGCCCTCGCGCTCTACACGAAGATGGGCTACGCCGTTGTGAACCGAAGTATGGCGTGGGATAAGGAGCTGTAAGCGCCAATCGGTGATACAACGTTGTAATATATGGGAACTGGCACTTTTCCGGACACCGAATAAGAGGAACCTTCATGGCGGCGACACTGCACGATGTTGCACGGGTGGCAGGAGTGTCTTTCAAAACTGTCTCAAATGTCATTAACAATCATCCTCACGTGCGTCCGGTCACGCGCAGCAAGGTCGAGGCTGCCATCGCAGAATTGGGCTACCGGCCCAATCTGGCGGCGCGAAGCCTGAGATCCGGCCATACGGGTGCCATCACCCTCGCAGTTCCGCAGCTTAAATTGCCCTACTTCGCCGAACTCGCCGATGCCGTCATTGCGGCCGCCGAGGCGAGGGGCCTCGTCGTCCTGATCGAACAAACAGGGGGGAACCGCGAGCGCGAACTTGAGGTCCTTTCCAGCCCGCGGCTGCAGATGTCGGACGGACTGCTGTTCAGCCCACTTGGACTCGGCGAAGAAGACGCCGCCCTGGTGAAGTCGGAGGTGCCGATGGTCCTCTTGGGCGAGCGGATTTTTTCCGGAGACTGCGACCACGTGACCATGCAGAACGTTGCTGCGGCCCGGGCTGCCACAGATCACTTGCTGGACCTGGGCCGCAAGCGGATAGCGGTGGTGGGTGCCCACGACGGTGAAGTTATCGGCTCGGCAGGGTTGAGGCTCCGGGGATACCGAGAGGCCTTGACCGCACGGGGCATTGCCTACGACGATTCCATCGTGGCCTACATGTGGTCCTGGCATCGTTCCAACGGTGCCGCCGCGATGCGCGAACTCCTTGCCAGGGGAGTCACCTTTGATGCGGTGTTTGGCATGAACGACACCCTGGCGCAGGGTGCCATGCGCGTACTCCAGCAGGCGGGTTACCGGGTGCCCGAGGACGTGGCCATCATCGGGTTTGATGACCTGGACGAGACACGCTATTCACTGCCAACTCTCAGTACTGTGGATCCGGGACGTGTGGAAATTGCCGAAACGGCCATCCGGGTGCTCCTGGAGAGGATCATGCACCCGGACGGCTCGGCTCCCCAGGAAATCGAAACCACATTCAAGGTGGTGGCCAGGGAGTCCACCTTGGGCCAGGCGGCTGAGTCAGCCATTCCGGCTTCCGGGCACTAGTCCCAGGCGGCAACAGGCCAGCCGTCCACCCACTGCAGTTCGAGCAGGCCAAGGCGGAAAGCGCCGTCGAGCTTGGCGTCGTAGTAGTGGAAGGCGAGCGTGTCCCCGGAAACAGACTGTCCGCCGGGTCCCACCCTTTCATCAGCCGTGGCCAGGACAGGGGTACCGCCGCCGTCGAGCAACGCCACACCATCCTGAGCGATATAGGGTCCTGTCACCTCTTCGGAACGCCCCACTGCAATGTTGTAGGTGCTCTCCAGGCCCTGACAACAAAAATCCCTGGAGACGAAAAGGTAGTAATAGCCATCCCGCCGCAGAATGTACGGCGCCTCGATGGCGTTGGGCGGCGATTTCCTGTCGGCAATGCGAACCGGTTCGGCAGTGTTGGCGCGGAGGCCTCCCGGCCACTCCAGTTCCACGAGCTGTATTCCGGTCCAGAAGGATCCGAAGGCCATCCAGGGAGTGCCGGTGTCATCCTCCACGATGCCGGCGTCGATAGCGTTGAAACGCTGGCCCGCCGAAGAGATTACTTCACCCTTATCAACCCACTGGTAGCCGGGCTCCTCGGGATCCAGCGTGGTGTTCGTGGCAAGGGCAATAACGGATCTATTCTTGCCGAAGGTTGACGCCGAGTAGTAGAGGTACCAGGTGCCGTTGTGCTCGTAGAGTTCCGGGGCCCAAAGGTTGTCCACACCAGGCACGGCCTCCTTCAGCCACTCGGGTTTCTCCTGCCACACCTCGCCCGCGTAGGTCCACTCCTTGCCGTCCTCGGAGCGTCGGATCTGGATGTTTCCGTCGGCCGTCTGACCGTTGCCTGTCGAGTACACAAACCAGGGACCGCCCTCTTTCCCGGCAACAAGGGCGGGGTCGTGCGTGAAGAAGTCCCCGGTGAGCTCTTTTGTACTTCCTTGAGCTGCCGCAGCGTCCGTCCCTGCTGTTGTACAACCGGAGAGACCCACTGCCAAGGCAAGTCCTGCGGCCAGCACCGCGGCCAGCGCCATTTTCGTGCGACTGGCTGCGGTGCTGTTCCCCCGCAACAATTTCACTAGGCGAGCGCGACGGCGGACCATGACACCGGAGGCAGTGTCACCGTGAGCACACCGTCCTCCAAGACAGCGCCGTTGAGCGGCTTGAGACCGACGCGGTTCTGGTCCTGGAGCGTGTTCTTGGCATAAACGTCCTCATCGTGCAGAGTGACGGCCTCACTGATGACCGAGGCATTGAGCTCAGCCACCCTGACCGTAATGTCGATTGCTTCCGTCTGGCTCCGGTTTACGAGGAAGAGCGCGGACTGTCCGGTTCCGGCGTCGGCGGTTGCGACAGCATCCACGAGCGGAGCTTCTCCGTAAACGGCGGTTGTATAGGTGCCGGCATCGATCCGGGGCCGCAGTACCTCGCCCCGCGCCAACCGGGACGTCACTGAGAAGGGGAAAAACGTAGTCTGCCGCCAGGCGGCCCCACCCGGTTCTGTCATGATGGGGGCGATGACGTTCACCAGTTGGGCCAGAGATGCGGACGCCACCCGGTCATGGTTCTTGAGCAGGGTGATCAGCAGGTTGCCGAACACCACGGCGTCGGCCACGGAATAGACGTCCTCCAGCTGGCGGGGCGCGTGGACCCATTCCTCATTGACCTCGTCGGAGGCCTGGTGCTCATCCAGGTACCAGATGTTCCACTCATCGAAGGAAAGCTGGATGGTCTTCTTGCTCTTCAGCTTGTGCTTGACGTGGTCGGCGGTAGCCACCACAGTCTCGATGAAGTACTGCATGTCCAGCGAGGATGCCAGGTACGAGCCGAGGTCCCCGTTGCGTTCCTGGTAGTAGGCGTGGCACGAGACGTAGTCCACATAGTCGTAGCTGTGCTCGAGGACCACACGCTCCCACTCGCCGAAGGTGGGCATTGAGGAACTCGAAGAGCCGCAGACCACCAGTTCAAGGTTCTTGTCCGCGGTCTTCATGGCCGACGCCGTTCGCGCGGCCAGCTTTCCATAGTTGTCAGCGGACATGTGGCCGATCTGCCACGGCCCGTCCATCTCGTTGCCCAGGCACCACATGCGGATGTTGTAAGGGTCCTTGGCGCCGCTGGCGATGCGTTGTTCACTCAGGGCGGTGCCAGAGGGGTGGTTGGCGTACTCGAGCAGGTCCAGCGCGGCATCAATCCCGCGGGTGCCGAGATTGACCGCCATCATGAGCTCTGAATCCGTGAGGGCGCACCAGCGGGCGAACTCGTCGATCCCCACCTGGTTTGTTTCCAGGGAGTGCCATGCGAGGTCCCGCCTGACAGGCCGCTGGTCCCTGGGCCCCACGCCGTCTTCCCAGCGGTAGCCGGAGACGAAGTTGCCACCGGGGTAGCGGATGGTGCTTGAGCCAAGTTCCTTGACGAGGTCCACAACATCAAGCCGGAAGCCATCGTCATTGGCGGTCGGGTGGCCGGGCTCGTAGATCCCGTCATAGACGCACCGGCCCAAATGCTCCACGAACGAGCCGAAGATACGACGGCTTACAGGGGCCACGACGGCAGACCGGTCAATGGTAATAACTGTCGGGGCGACTGCGTCCAGATAGGTGATGTTGTCAGGGTTGTCAGTGTTGCCGACTTTGGTGCTGGCAGGAGAAGTCAATGTCTGTTTCCTATTCTGTATAACGTTATAGATAGTGGCCGGAGCATCCGGGGCCACATGGTGATGCAGATCCGGCTAGTAGGAGGGTTCCAGGGCGCTTAGATGCCGTCCCACCAGCCACCCGGAGAGCAGAAGCGGGAGTGAAGCGCCGATCAGCGGTACCAGAACGTTTATGCCTGCGAAGACAACGGCCAGGGCCACGTAGCTGGCTACCAGGGATAGGCCAAGCAGTGGAGAAGCCAAAGGAAGCATGAACGCCAGGCGCCACGTCCTGAACACGGTGTCGCGGTAGCGCGTACAGACGTCGACGGCGGTGCCCGCTGCGGCCAGCGTGGCTGCCCCTGCCACCCCTGAGAGAACCAGCAACACTGCCCGGACCGGGGAGGAAGCTGATTGGGCTGCCGTTGGGTCCAGAGTTGAGGATTGGAGTGAAGGGGCGCTCACCAAGGACAGTCCGTTCAGCATCAGGATGGCCGCCGCAACCCAGAAGATGCTGCCCACCTTGTTGGCATGAAGGAACTGGGAGCGGTAGGCCGTGATGAAATCCCTGACGGGGTGCTCGCCCAGGGCTCCGGTCCGTAGCCGGGCGAGCATGGTGGACGCAGCCACGGCCGCTGGGAAAAGCCCGGCTACAACACCCCCGGCCAGGACTCCTGCCACAAACAGCAGGTTGATCAGGACCAGATTCACGGCAAAGTCGAGCCAACGCATCAGCCGGCCAGCCCAACCCAAGGCTTCCTCGTTCATGGTTAGGGCTCCCTGGTCCCGGACCAGACGACGCCGGTCTTGTCGATCCCGCTGAACGAGAGCGCCGCTTGGCCCCTTGACCAGTCCCAGGAGGCAAACACCACTGAGTCCACCTCAACGCCGTCGGGTTCAACCCCGGCCAGTTCAACGCTGACACGGACTTTCACCTTGGACGGCGACCCACCCGAGAACACAGCGGCATCAGCGTGCACTTCCGCCGCCACAGCGTCAGCCAGCTCAGTGGACGATGGATCCAGGCGGATGACCCGCCATTTGCCGGAGATCACCTGGGGTGCCTCGATCACCTCTTCCGCCTCCCCGGCGAAGGGCTGGGGTGATACAACGGGCCAACCCGTTTCGGTAAAAAACAGCCGGCGGAGCTGTACCGCGTGCTGGGATGGGTCCTCGGCAAAGCGGACATGGTGCACCATGAAGTGCTCGTCAGTGGCTTGCCCGGGACGCGTGAACACAGAATTGTGGCCCGGCGCGAGCCAGCCGGAGTCGCCGTCGAAACGGTAGCTTCCCAGCACCTTGGTGCCTATGGAACCAGGTTCCTGCCCAAGATCCGTCATGGCAGCGCCATTGAAGTCCCGATAGGGCCCGGTAACCGAATCGGCGACGGCAACCCGCACGTTGTAGGTGGCGAAGAGGGAATCATAGGAAGCGAACAGGACATACTTGTCCTCTTCCGGACGGTACATGATGTACGCGCCCTCGATGGCACCTTCAACCGAAAGCTGGCGGCACGCAATGAGCGAGCCGAGGTCACCATCTCTGATCGGCCCGCCTGTGGTCCTCTCGAGCGGCAGGGTGTAGATGCCGGAAAAGAACGATCCGTAAGTGAGCCAGGCTTCCCCGTCTGCGTCAAAGGTCACTGCCGCGTCAATGGCGTTCTGGGTGTGCTCCCCGCTCCGGGTAGCCACTACAAGGCCAAGGTCCTCCCACGGCCCCGAAGGGTCAGGTGAAACGGCCAGGCCTATGGCAGACGTGTTCGATCCGAAGGTGGAAGCCGAGTAGTACATATGCCACCGGCCGTCATGCCAGCGGACAACTTCGGGAGCCCACAATCCCTGTGCTCCCGTCCAGTCAAAGGCCGGACCGGGAACGCCGTCGAGCGCTGTTCCGGAATAGCTCCAGGTAACAAGGTCCCTCGACGTCCGGATGTGCACCCCAGCGGGAACCGATGCCGAATTCGCGACAGCGTCGGTGGAGTACATGTAGAAGGTGCCGTCATCTGACTGGACCACAGTAGGGTCGTGGGCGTGCCGGGCACCCCACGTTGCGGGCGCTCCTGTGGGTTCCGGACGCAATGGCCGGAGCCGCTGGGGGATGACGCCCGCGCTCACCCTTTGGCCCCCGTCAGTGCGATTGATTCAATGATCTGCCGCTGGAAGACGATAAAGACGATCAGGACCGGCAGGAGCGCCACGAAGGAAGCAGCCATGATGAGGGGATAGTCCGTCTGGATGGCGTACTGGGCATTGAAATTGGCGATGACCAGCTGCAGGGTTTGTGTTCCTGGTGAGTTGAGGTAGATGATCGGTGCCAGATAGTCATTCCACATGGCCATGAACCAAAGAATGAACTGTGCCGCAAGGGCAGGCCTCACAGCAGGGAGGATCAGCGTCCAGAAAATCTGCAGGTAGGAAGCGCCGTCGATTCTGGCCGCCTCCACGATAGAGTCGGGCACGCTGTTAAGGAATTGGCGGAGGAAAAAGATCATGATGATGTTTCCAAACAAACCCGGCACGATCAGGGGAAGCAGCGTGTCCACCCAGCCGATGCTCGCGAACATGGTGAATTGGGGAATCATCAGGGTGGGAAACGGAATCATTAACCCGGCCAGCAGCCCAAGGAAGATGGCGTTCTTGAAGGGCATCCGCAGTTTCGCGAAGGCAAAGGCGGCCAGGGCAGAGGTCAGGGACCCGACGATCGTTACAGAACATGCAACGATGAGGCTGTTCTGGATTCCGCTCAGCAACGGCCCGGCTGTCCAGATTCTGGCATAGTTTTCCCACACGAAAGGATCCGGAATCCACTGGGGCGGGAGCTCGAAGACACCCTCGCGGGTTTTGAGCGAGGTGGAGAAGGTCCAGGCGAGCGGAGCAATCATAATGATGGCTCCGAGGGACAGGATGATTCCAACCAGGATGTTCCCGGGGTTGGTCCTGCTTTTGCTGCGTTCGGGCACGACGGCGGTTGGGCTGCTGCCGCTGCTGTCCTTGCCGGAACCCATTGGGATTCTCTGGACCGGTTTCAAGGGCGCTGGGGTGATGACGCGCTGTGTCGACATGGCTGCCTGCCTCAATCGATCGAGAACTGGTTGCGGCGGTTGAGCCGGAACTGGATGAAGGTGATGATGAACACCAGGAGCCCCAGAACCACGGACATGGCGGAGGCGTAACCCATCTGCAGGTTGTCAAAGGCCTTTTGCCAGATGTACCAGACGATGGAGGCGGACTCGAATTCCGGGCCTCCCGTAGGGGTCATGATGTTGATTTCGACGAAGATCTGGCTGCCTCCGATGATGCTCGTAACAATCAGGAAGAAGGTGACCGGCCGGACCATCGGGATGGTGATGTGGCGGAACTGCTGCCACGGGCTGGCTCCGTCCAGGGACGCGGCTTCGTACAGGTACCGGGGAACCGACTGCAACGCCGCCAGATACAGCAGCATCGAGTAGCCCAGGCCCTTCCAGACGGCCATGATGATGAGGGCGGGCTTGACGGTGGAAGTGTCCTGAAGCCAGTTCGGCCCGTCGATGCCGATCAGGGACAGGCCTTGATTGATCAGTCCAAAGTCTCCGTTGAAGGCCCACTGCCAAAGGATGGCGACTGCCGCTATGGAGGAGATGACTGGCAGGTAGTACACAGTCCGGAAGAAAGTTGTGCCGCGCATCTTGCGGTTCAGGGCCAGTGCCAGGGCGAGGGAGATGACCAGGCCAATGGGTATGCCGATCATCATGTAGAGCGTGTTCCAGAGGGACTTCAGGAAGTACCGGTCCTCGAACATCTTGACGTAGTTGTCGATGCCCTTGAACTTCGGACTCGAAATGCCGTTCCAATTGGTGAACGACGCGTACACGGAGAACAGCAGCGGAAAGAGTGTAAACAACAGGAACCCGATCACCGGGATAGCCACGAAGAGCAGGGCGGCCAGGTGTTCCTTCCGGTGGAGCCTTGAGCGGCGCATGGTCATGGACATCGGCGGATCCTCTTTGATTTTGGTAATGGGGCAAGGGCTTCAGGGGCCTTCGCACGTCAAGCTGTGGTGAAGGGCAGGGAGGGGTGCCGCGGCTGCGCTCGGATGCAGCCGCGGCACCAGTCTTGGGGGACCGGGGTGACGGTCAGCCGATACCGGCCTGCTGGTTCGCGGCATCCAGGAACTGCTGCATCCTGGGCTGTGCTTCCTTCAGGTAGTCCTTGGCCGTTTGTTTGCCGTCCAGCACAGGCTGGATGTTGGTGAACAGTTCGTCGTACCACTCTGCGTTGTAAGTGTTTCCACCCGGAAGCGCCCGTCCGTAGTCCTTGACGATCTCCAGGAACTCAGCCTTGTTGGCCGGTTTGGTGGTGGTGTCGGCGGCCCAGGTCTCGGCCATATCCTTCAGGTTGGGGATCTGGATGCCGGCCTTTACCAGCGATTCCTGTGCCTCTTTATTGGCTGTCAGGAATTCAACGAGCTTCACGGCGTCCTCGGGATGTTTCGTAGTTTCAGAAACTGCGATCCCCAACGTTCCCGTCCAGGTGGCGGATTTACCCGTCTTGCCGGCCGGGTACGGGATGACGTCCCAGTCGAAGCCGAGCTTCTGGTAGGTGGAGAGGTCCCAGGGTGCGATGGGGAAGAATCCGATTTCGCCCTTCATCCATCGCTGGTAGGTGTCAAGGGTCTGTGCCTCGGCCACGGAAGGGGTGACCCCGTGGACGTTCTGGAGGTCAGCGAACCACTGCAGGGTCTCGGCGAATTCAGGGGTGTCCACGGTGACTTTGGTCCGGTCTTCATTCAGCCAGTCGCCGTCATTGGACCATACGAAGGGCTGGAGATTCCACTGGACGTTCAGGCCGGTGCCCCACTGATCCAGGCTGCCGTCTCCGTTCGTGTCGGCCGTGAGCTTTTTGGAGATGTCGACGAACTGGTCAAAGGTGTAGGGCTTGTCCTTGTCCGGCAGCGGAATTCCTGCTTTTTCGAACATGGTTTTGTTGTAGCCGAAGGAAAACGGTCCCACATCCTTGAGCAGGGCGTAGATGGCTCCCTGGCCTGTCAGCTTGCCGTCGAACCGGTAGCTGTCTACGCCGTATTCCCAAATGTTGTCCAGGTCGATTGTGTCTGACTTCTCCACATAATCAGTGATGTCTTTGACAATCCCGTTCTGCACGTACGCCTGTACATCGCCCGGACCTATGTAGAACACATCCGGAACCTGCTTGCCTGCGATGGCGGCCTTCAGCTTTGTGGCGTACTGATCAGCGGTGGTAACAATAATTTCGACGTCAACACCGTTGTCCTTTTCGAATTGGGAGACAGCCTGTTCGTACGCCTTCTTTTCGTCCTCCCCGCCTCGGAACATAAATGTCAGCTTCTTTTCGCCGGCTTCTGCGCCGGTGGGGGCGGAGCAACCGCCGAGCATAAGGCCGGCCGCGGCAAAGAATGCCAGGGTTACGGCCATGGGACGTGACTTCTTCATCACGTAGTCCTTCCGGTTGGTATTACGATGAGGCCCAGCGGTCGCCGTGAAGGGCAGACCGGCATCCGGGTCCGGATGATTTGCAACGTTGTAAGAAATATCACACGTGCCGTGCCCCGGCGTCAAGACTGTCGCGTCAGAAATTGTTCACGCTAACTTTTTTTCACGTCAACCTCCTCTTACGCCAGCGCGCCTCCAGTAAAAACCCCTTGACTCCTCGGAACCCCCATGTCATATTCATCGTTACAACGTTGCAATTCTTCTGCCGTCCCAGTGCATCCTGCGTCGCGGAACCTACCCCTCAAGCCAACTTTCGGAAGGAACACGTGATGATGAAGTCACGTCTGCCACGTCTTTGGGGTGTGGGGCTGGTCGGCCTGACAGCTCTGCTCAGCCTCTCCCTGACGGCCTCGGCGCTGCCGCCCCAAGCCGTGAAGCCAGTGAACGCCAACCCTTCGGCGTACCAATCAACCAACCCACTCAAAAACCGTGCCAATGACCGGCAATCAGTCCAGGAGGACTTGCCGGGCGGCAAATCCGTCGTCGGAGAGACCTCGCCGATACATGACCCGGCGCTGATCATCGATAAAGACGGCACCTGGTACGTCTACTCGACAGGACTCCTAAACCGTGAAAACGGCGGGACTATCCAGACGTGGTCCTCCCACGACGCCGGCACAACCTGGCAGCACGCCGGCTTTGTCTGGGACCGGATTCCAACCTGGATTGATGAGCACTTTGCAGACGGCCAGCTCCCGGACAACCTCTGGGCCCCGGAGATCGTAGAGAACGACGGAACGTACTACCTCTACTACTCGGCGTCGCGCTTTGGTGGCAACAAGTCCCTGACGGCACTGGCAACCAACACCACCCTGGATCCAACCGACCCGGATTATGAGTGGGTGGACAGGGGACTGGTGGTGGCATCTCCAGTGACCGGGCTTGATCCCAATCATCCGAACAAAACCTTCAATGCCATCGACGCCGGGATCGTCGAAGATGCTGACGGGACGCCGTATATGGCGATCGGATCCTTCTGGTACGGAATTTTCCTGGTGCCGATCGAGTGGCCCAGCGGCAAGACGGTGGAGAACTGGGAGTCGAAAACGGTCAATATTGCGGATCGCTTCATGGCCGGCAATCCCATCGAGGCGCCCTACATCACCAAACACGGCGAGTATTTCTATCTCTTCGTTTCCTTCGGCTTCTGCTGCCGGGGAGCCGATTCCACTTACAAGGTGGCTGTGGGAAGGTCCACGTCCCTCACCGGCCCGTATCTGGACAAGGATGGCAAAGACATGTTCGGTGGCGGTGGCTCAGTGGTGTTGGACAGCCACGGTGCAGTGACCGGTCCTGGCGGTCAGTCCGTCTTCGGTGACTACCTGGCCTTCCATTACTACGACGCGTCCAACGAGGACATTCCGTATTTCCCCACCTTGGGGATCCAGAAAATCGCCTGGGTGGATGGTTGGCCGGAATTCAACCAGACCGTCGGCGTTCCTGCCGTTAGTAAGCAACCGCGGTCTGTCACGGCAAATTCCGGTAAGCGGGCCGTCTTCAAAGCGACGGCGACCGGTGCGCCAGGACCCGTCGCAGTTTGGGAATCGTCATCGGACAACGGGGTTACATGGAAAACGGCGGGCGGGAAAGCCGGCACCAAAAGAACTGACGAGGGTACAAACGTGTCAAGCCTGGATCTTATGCCTGTGACCACTGGTCAGGACGGGCTTCTGATTCGTGCTGTGTTCCGGAATGCCCATGGCAAGGCGGTTACCGAGCCTGCCAAGCTGACTGTAACCGGCTAGCTGTTCCGGGCGTGGACGGGCGCTGCCAGTCCGTCCACGCCTCAGGACCTAAGCCCTGGGCTGATGTTGTGGTTGAGGCGGAAGATGTTCTGCGGGTCATAGCGGTCCTTGATGGCCACGAGCCGCTGGTACTTGTCCTGACCATAAGCCTCGCGCGCTGCATCTTCTTCCCTGGTTTGGAGTTCGGCCCCGAGGAAGTTGACGTACTCACCATGCTCGGCAAAGGGCTGCATGAGTGCGTGTGCCTTACGGGCGAATGCGGTAAGCCGTTCGTCCTCCGCCGCATCGCGCCAGAATCCGTAGACGTTGAGCCAGTAGCGCGGGGAGCGGGTGGGGAAAGCAGTGGCGTCCTCCGGCACCCGCGCGAACGCGCCCTCCATGTGGTGGATGTCAATCCCGGTCCCGTGCCAGGTCACCTCCGAGGCGAACCCCACCAGTACCTTAATCACCTCCTCGTCCAGCTGCGAGAAGGACACGTTCTTCCAGTATCCCCGTGAGCCTTTAGGGAAGACGGTGTCCATGGCGCTCTGCCACTCAACCCACCCGACTGGCCCCGCTTCCTGCTCGTCGGGCGGCGCCTCCACGGCCAACTGCTCTACCAAATCAAGTCCGGCCTGTTGGTTCTCGCCAACCCAGGCAAATCCGATGATCATCCATGGTTCGCTTCCCATCCCGAACTCCGGCGGAAGCACCAGAAAGGAGATGATGGGGTTCATCTCCTCGGGCAGACCACTCGTCCACATACTGAAGGCGGCCAAGGCCTTCTCCCAATGCTGGGGACGATAGAAGAAGTTCCCGCCCAGGATGGAACCGGGCAGCCGGCGCGCACGGAAGGTAAAGGATGAGACCACGCCAAAGTTCCCGCCTCCGCCCTTTAGCCCCCAGAACAACTCAGGATTTTCCTCGCTGCTGGCGCGCAGGTGCTCCCCGCCTGCCATGACGACGTCGGCGGATTGCAGGTTATCCAGGGTCAGTCCGTAGGAGCGGGTCAGCCAGCCGACACCTCCACCCAGGGTCAGTCCTGCTACACCGGTTGCGCTGATCACCCCGAGGGGAACCGCCAAGTCATGCGAAGTTGTCGCCGCGTCTACGTCCGCCAGCGTTGCCCCTGGCTCGACGGTCACGAGCTGTTGCCGGGGGTCCACGGTAACGTTCCGCAGCTGACCCAGGTCCAGCACGATGCCACCTTCGACGGTGCCGTGGCCCGCGACGTTGTGCCCTCCGCCCCGGACCGCAAGGGGCAATCCGGACTGCCGGACGGCTTCAAGCACCGCATCGATGTCAGATACTGCTCCCGCCCGGGCGATGGCTCGGGGACGGAGATCGACCATTCCGTTCCACACGCGACGGGCGTCCTCGTACTGTGGATCCTGCGGCTCGAACAGCGATCCGGAAAAGGCCCCGCGCAATTGCTGCAGTGCACGATCGACGGTGGGTTCGGGGTCACCTGGATGGGGTGTTGTCATCGATTTCTGCTTCCGCGCGAATGGATGAACCCTCAATCTGACATTGAGGTGACGTCGCTGAGCCGATCAGAGTGGCGTTGTCCCCGAGTCTAGGATTACCGGCCGAACCGGTCAACGATTCCAGCGGTCAATCCGAAGACTCCTCCGTCCACAGCTCACCCATCCACATCGTGGAGGTGATGCACCACGTCATGGAGGAAGTACTGCGCCAACGTCAGCACAGTGAACTCTGAGCCGTTACTACGGATGCCCCGGCGGCCCCATTGGTCCTGGCGCACCTCGGCAAAGGACTCAGCTACCTGCTGCCCTTCCGCTGTGAGTTCCGCGCTGACGACGGCAGGATCTGCAGTGGCGTAATCCTTCTCAATCGCCGTCCGGTCCTGGTCCCAGTTCTCGAAGCGGGCATTGTCTTCCGTCAGCATCTGGGTGAGCCTGCGGTCAAAGAGGCTGAAAACATCGCGCACATGCGAGGCATACTCAAGGACAGACCAGGTGGCGTCGTCAGGCCGCTCTGCGACATCCGAACGGCGCAAGGCAGCGCGCCACCGGGGGAGCATGTTGGTGACCGTACCCGGAACGGTGGCCGGAGTCACCGTCGAAGCATCGAAACCGCACTCGGGGCAGGGCCGGGACAGCACCCAGGTCCAGTCTTTTTCATCGGGGATGATAGGCATGCCAGTAGTCTAGGGTCCGGACCGTGCTGGACTCAGGAAGCAGCCTCGGCGGTGTCGGACCACGTCATGCTTGGGCCGATTGCATCGATGGCCTGTGACAAAGGAATCCCTGAACCGTCCCGACGTCCGTGCTCCTGGGGAAGCGACCGTGCCACTCCGGCAAGCGATGAGGCCCTGGCGGGACCGTGTCCGGCCCACCCAAGCAGCAGCACGTCTTCGCCTTTGAGGAAACGGTGTGCACGGACACCTGCTGTGGCACGCCCCTTCAGGGGATATTCGCTCAGTGCTGTAACTTTCGCGGTTCCGGGAGCCGTACCGGGCAGGGCGCCGTTGGTGCCTGCAATGGTGACGACGACGGCGTCATCGTCGTCCGGGCGAACGGTGCCGAAGTGCAGGACTTCATCGCCGTCGGCCAGTTTGATTCCGGCCATGCCTCCCGCTGTCCTGCCCTGCGGACGGACAGCGCCCGCATTGAACCGGAGCAGCTGTGCCTGGCGGGTCACAAAGACGAGGTGGTCGTCGTCGGCAGCCGATTCCACGCCAACCACGGTGTCCTTGTCCTTGAGCGTGATCACTTCCCAGTCCTCCCGGTTCAGGGGGTAATCGGGCTGGACGCGTTTGACCACTCCAAGGGCGGTTCCGATGGCCAGCACTTCATCCAGGGCCGCGAATGCCACCAGCGCTTCGCCTTTGAGCAAGGTGATGAAGTCTTTAGCCGGCACACCGCCAGCAAGGTTGGGAAGGCCCGACGTCGGAGGGAGAACCGGCATATCCATTACCTGGACACGCAACATCCTGCCCAGCGAGGTCACTGCGGCCACCTCGCCCCGGGCAGAGGTTTTCACAACTGAACGGAAGACGTCGTGCTTGGTGCGTGGTCCTGTCTCTGCAAGCTCGTCCCGGTTGGACGTTCTGGCGATCTGGCCAGAGGCGGTCAGGATTGCCCAGCAGGGGTCGTCGGCGATTTCCAAAGCCAGCGGCACTGCCTTGCCTTTGGCCCCCGGACCGCCGGCTACGGCTACGGCTGCGGCGACGGTAGGGGAGACGGCCTCTGATTCCAGCAGCACCGTGCGTCGCGGGGTACCGTACTTCTCCGCGATCTCGGCCAGCTCGCTGGATACGAGGTCGCGCAGCCGCTCGTCCGAAGCCAAAATCGCCTCGAGCTCCTCAATCTCGCGGCGGAGCTGGTCCTGCTCTTTTTCGAGTTCGATGCGGGAGTATTTAGTAAGTTGCCGGAGCCTCAGTTCCAGGATGTAATTCGCCTGGATTTCGGAGAGGTCATAAATCGACATAAGCCGCTCACGCGCCGCTGACGCTTCATCCGAGGAACGGATGATCTGGATGACTTCATCAATATCGACGATGGCAATCAGGAGGCCTTCGACCAGGTGCAGCCGGTCCTTCTTCTTCCCGAGCCTGAAGGCGGTGCGCCGCCTGACAACGCTGATGCGGTGATCGACGTACACGGACAGAAGCTGCAGGAGTCCGAGGGTTTGCGGCTGGCCGTCCACCAGGGTGACGTTGTTGATGCCGAAGGAGTCTTCCATCGGGGAGTAGCGGTAGAGCTGCTGCAGGACGGCGTTGGGGTTGAAGCCGTTCTTGAGCTCGATGACCAGCCGCAGCCCGTGCTTCCGGTCGGTCAGGTCCACAACGTCGCTGATGCCCGTCAGCTTCTTGCCATTGACCGCGTCTTTGATCTTTTCGATCACTTTTTCAGGACCCACCATGTAAGGCAGTTCCGTGACCACCAGGCCGGTGCGGCGGGCTGAAAGCTGCTCGATCTCAACTTTGGCCCGGGTTTTGAACGAGCCGCGGCCGGTGGCGTAGGCGTCGCGGATTCCGTCCAACCCGACAATCCGTCCGCCGGTGGGCAGATCCGGTCCGGGAACGAATTTCATGATGTCAGCGAGAGTGGCATCAGGGTTGGCAATGAGGTGGCGGGCCGCGGCGATGATTTCCACGAGGTTGTGTGGCGCCATGTTCGTGGCCATGCCGACGGCGATACCGGTGGCTCCGTTGACCAGGAGATTCGGGAACGCGGCGGGCAGGACCTCGGGCTGGGTGAGCTGGTTGTCGTAGTTGGGGATGAAGTTGACCACGTCTTCGTCGAGGTGGTCGGTCAGTGTCAGAGCCGCGGCTGCGAGGCGGGCCTCGGTGTACCGCGGGGCCGCGGGGCCGTCGTCGAGCGATCCGAAGTTGCCGTGGCCGTCGATCAGCGGAAGCCGTAAAGAAAAATCCTGCGCCATGCGGACCATGGCGTCATAAATGGCCGTATCGCCGTGGGGATGGAGCTTGCCCATCACTTCACCGACGACGCGCGCGCTCTTCACATGGCCACGGTCAGGACGGAGGCCCATCTCGCTCATCATGAACAGAATCCGCCGCTGGACCGGCTTCAGGCCGTCCCTGGCATCAGGAAGGGCACGCGAATAGATCACCGAGTAGGCGTACTCCAGGAATGAGCCTTCCATTTCGGAAGTGACGTCAATGTCAACAATGTTCTCGGTGTAGTCCTGCACTAATGCGGCTGCAGCGGGAGTTTGGCGGCGGGCCATGGGGCTGGAGGTTCCTCTGTATCTTGCGGGTCAGTACCTGATAAAGCTGTTTGAAAAACTAAGGATCAAGCTGCGGCGGTGCGCAGCGGGAGTTTTTGGCTAGGCTAAGCCTATGGTGGATCAGCCCGGGGACGGCGAATATCCGGAATATTGGGAAGCCGATGTCGTCCTCAGGGATGGTGGGACAGCTCATTTGCGCCCTATTCATCCCTCTGACGCGGACGCCGTGCAGACCTTCCATACCGGGCAATCGCAGAATTCAATCTACATGCGTTTCTTCGCGTTCAAATCCCGTTTGAGCGCCAAGGAGCTCAAACGCTTCACCGAAGTGGACTATCAGGACCGGGTGGCACTGGTCATCACGATCGGCGGCGAAATCATTGGAATCGGCCGGTATGACCGGCTCGATGATCCGGTTGAAGCCGAAGTCGCCTTCAACATCGCTGACGCGCACCAAGGGCGGGGCATCGGTTCGATCCTGCTTGAGCACCTTGCAGCGGCCGCCAGGGAAAAGGGAATCCGCAGGTTCAGTGCAGAGGTCCTGCCGGAAAACCGGAAAATGCTGATGGTCTTCTCCGACGCCGGCTACGACGTTAAGCGTCATTTCGATGACGGCGTGGTCAGCCTTGAATTCAACATCGACCCCACGGACAAATCCCGGGCAGTCATGGAGTCCCGCGAGCACCGTGCCGAGGCGAGAAGTATCCAGGAACTTCTGGCGCCGTCGTCCGTCGCAGTGATCGGTGCAAGCCGCAAATGGGGCTCTATCGGCTATCAGCTCCTTGAACACATCATCGAAGGCGGGTTTACCGGGCCCGTTTATGCCATCAACCCAGAGGCACTGGAGCTGGCCGGCATGCTCTCCTTTGGGAGTCTGTCCGAGGTGCCCGACCCCGTGCGTCTGGCTGTTGTGGCCGTCCCCCAGGACGAGGTCACTAAGGTGGTGGACGAATGCGCCGCTGCCGGGGTCAAAGGGCTGGTGGTGGCGACCGCCGGCTACGCAGAAGCGGGTGAGGCAGGGCTCGCCCGTCAACGGGAACTGGTCCGGCAGGCGAGGGCCAACGGTATGCGGGTCATCGGGCCGGCCTCCCTGGGCATCGTGAACACCAACCCGGCGGTGTCCCTCAACGCTTCGATGGCACCGAGCCTGCCCCGGCGGGGAGGCTTGGGGCTCTTCAGCCAGTCCGCTGCTATCGGCGTCTCACTCTATGCGGCGTCAAGCCGCCGGCGGCTGGGAATCTCGACCTTTCTATCGGCAGGCAACCGGGCGGATGTATCCGGTAACGACATGATGCAGTTCTGGGAGGACGACGCCGACACCGCCGCCGTGGGCCTGTATCTGGAGTCGATCGGTAACCCGCGCAAGTTTTCGCGTCTCGCCCGGCGGCTGGCGCTGACCAAGCCGGTCATCGTGGCCAAGTCCGGTTCCATGGGCCTTCAACTGCCGCCGGGCCACGCCGTCCGGACCACCCAGGCTCCCGCCGGCGCGCTTGACGCGATGATGCGTCAGGCCGGAGTGATTCCGGTGGAAACCATTGAACAGCTGATGGATGTTGCCCAGGTTGTTTCCCGCCAGCCGCTCCCGGCAGGACCGGGCATTGCCGTGGTCAGCAACTCCCAGGCCCTGGGGAAGGTGGTGGCGGACAGCGCCACCGCCCATGGGCTCGTCGTCGAGCAGACGGTAACGGATGTGGACCTGGACGCGGGGTTGTCCATAGCACTTCCGGACCTGCGTCGAACCCTTGGCGAATTGCTGAATGCAGAGTCCGTCCATTCGGTGCTGGTGTCTGTGCTGCCTGCCCGCGGACTGACAGTGGAGAACATTGCGGAGGTGCTGGCCGAGTGCTCCACCGCCGCAGGCAAGCCTGTCGTGGCCGCGTTCACGGGCATCCTCGATCCCTCGATCTATGTGGAAGGGATGGTGGCAGCCGAACCGCAGTCCGGCCTTCCTCTGCCTTGCTTTTCGAACCCCGAGGCGGGAGTGGCCGCCTTGGCAGCCGTTGTCCGTTACGTGCAGTGGGTGAACCGGGACCAAGGGCTTTTCGTGGAGCCGGCGGGCTGTGATCCTGACGCTGCCCGCGCAGTGCTGGACGGGTTGCTCCACGGCGTGCCTGGTGAACAGCTTGTCCAGCTGGACCAGTCCACGGCCGCTCAGCTACTCGGGCATTACGGCATCCGGGTAGTCCCGTCTGCAGCATTTTCCACCTTGGATGAGGCAGTGGAAGCGGCCGGGAAGCTGGGCTGGCCAGTTGCCTTGAAAACAACGGACCCCACCCTCCGGCACAGGCTGGATCTTGGCGGCGTCCGGCTGGACATCCAGGACGCAGACTCGCTGCGCCGGAATATCCTGGAGATGCAGCGTGTACTGGCACCGTACGGTTCCACAACCCTGGAAGTGCAGTCGATGGCCCCGGTGGGTCAAGGGTGCACGTTCCGCGCCATCGAGGATGCATTGCTGGGACCGGTCGTTTCCTTTGGCCTCGCGGGCGACGCCGTCAACCTCCTGGATGACTGGGCGCACAGGGTGCCTCCACTCTCGGCGTCGGATGTTCACGAATTCATTCGGGCCCCGAGGGCGGCCCGGAAGCTTTTTGGATACCAGGGACTTCCCGCCGTTGATGTGGCGGCATTGGAAGACCTGGCCGTTCGTTTGACGATGCTCAAGGACAATCATCCCGAAGTTGCCCTCGTGGAATTCAATCCGGTACTTGCAGGTGCCTCAGGGCTCGCCATCCTGGCGGCGGATGTACGGATTGCCAACGCCTCCAAGCGAACCGATACCGCCCGCAGGATCATGGTGGGATAGGAGCCGCAGCGGTCTCCCTTCCCCCCGCAGTTAGCAACTCCCCAGCCGATCTGTGAAAATGGGGTCATGAGCTCCCAGCCTCCCACCTCGAAGCCGCAAACGCCCGTGACCGGGAACCAGCCAGGCCAGCAGGTCCCGCATTCCCACAGCTCACACAACCACAGCGCCCAAGGACAGAGCCTGGAGGGGGCGCTCCAGCAAGCCGGTTTTTATCCGCGGCTCGTGGCCGACGTCGTCGATGACGCCCTCGATGGGCGGGATTGCGTCGCGCACCTTGTCCATTTGGAAACGCACTTCGACCGGGCCGAAGTACGCCGCCATATCACGGTGCTGGTCCTGACTGACGACATGCTGGTCATCACCCACGTGGATGATCAGCAGCTCGACGAAGCCGGGGAACAGATCGTAGCCCAGATTTCCACTGAGTCCGTTCCGGTGGCTCAGATCCGCTCCGTGGTTCTCAGCTATATGTACGCCCAGCCGCAAAACTACAAGTCATCGGATCCCGTGCGGGAGGTAACTCTCTCGATCGCCTGGTCCGGGGGCCAGCGCCTCGACGTCGGACCGGCCAGCTGCGGCGATCCGCAGTGCGAGGCAGACCACGGCTACAGCGGAACCATCGCCCAGGAGGACATAGTCCTTCGCATCAGCGCCGAAGCTGACGGGCTCCAGGCCGTCCAGGACGCAAAACTTTTCGCCCGCGCCCTGCGCGCCGTGAACACGGCATCTTCCACTCCCACGGCCCATGCAGGCTCGGCACATCCCCGCCCCAGGATGGGTGTCTTCGGCAACCGGCTCAGCCGCGGGCACCAGCGCTAAGATGGCGCCTGCGCAAAGTCCTGGTCCGATCCCCGCAACAGCACCCCCGGTTACGTCGGGCGCGCTTTCCCTTCCCTCCGCACCGGCTTTCGGAAGCCGCTCAGTAGCCGAAGTCTTTCCCAGTGCAGCGGCAAGCCTGGGCATTGAGGGCTTTGACAACGGTCTCAACATTCCGCAGGGCCAGCGGATCTGCGTCATTGTTGCTGATGGACTGGGACGCAGCCTGCTGAAGCAAAAACTTGCGCACACACCATTCCTGCGCAGCCTGGTCCTGGCGGGCCAGGGCTCCGTTCCCGTTGTGCTGGATGCAGCCTTTCCCTCCACAACCGCTGCTTCGCTTGCCAGCCTGGGGACGGGGCTTGAACCGGGTCAGCACGGCATGGTGGGCTACGACATCCTGGACCCTGGCCAGGACAAAGTGGTCAACATGCTCGGGAACTGGGACTCCGGGGTTGATCCGCAGACGTGGCAGCCTTTCCCGACTGTGCTGGAGCGGGCAGCAGAGCATCTGGACGTGGTCACCGTCAGCCTTCCCCAGTTCACCAGCTCGCCCATGACCCAGGCAGCCCTCCGCGGTGGCCGTCACGTATCAGGAATCACCGCCCATGCCAGGACTGAGGCCGCCGCGGAAGCGATGGAAAGCACGGATCGCGCCCTCATGTACTTCTATGTCAATGAACTGGACAAGGCAGGCCACAGGCATGGCTGCCAGTCTGCGCAATGGGAACATCAGATCGAAGAACTGGATGCCACTGTCCGCAGGCTGAGTTCCACCCTTCCGGCAGGAACCACCATGCTCCTCACCGCTGATCACGGGATGCTGGATGTTCCCGAGTCGCAACGGCTCGACTTTTCCGCAGATCCGGCCCTTATCGAGGGTGTGCGGCATACAGCCGGTGAGCCCAGGATGGTCCATCTTTACCTCGAGCCGGATCTGGGGCAACAGGGGCAGGAGCGGTTGCTGGCAGCCTGGCGCTCCCGGTTCGGCGAACGCATCTGGGCTTTCACCCGGGACGAAGCGATCGCCGCCGGACTCTTCGGCAGGGTACGCGAAGAGGTGGTTCCCAGGATCGGTGACGTTATGATCGCCGCAAGGGACGCGCTGGCGCTCTACGACACCCGCAGGGTACGGCCCACAGCCCTGGAGGTAGTGGGCCAGCACGGCTCGCTGACCAAGGCCGAACGCGAAGTTCCCCTGCTGTGCTTCAAGGCGGAAGGTAAAAAGGGCAGGCGTGGCTGAACTCGTCTTTTTCTCGGGAACCATGGACTGCGGCAAATCGACTCTCGCCCTGCAGATGGATTACAACCACCGTGCGCGTGGCCGGGATGGGGTCAGATTCAGCTGCAATGACCGTGCCGGCGGCTCCCGTATCTCTAGCCGTTTAGGACTTGAAACAGACGCTATGGAGGTTCTTGACTCCACAGATTTCTGGGAAGAGGTGGTGCGCCGGAGAACCAAAGGCGGCCGCGTTGACTATCTGATCTGCGATGAGGCCCAGTTCTATTCGCCTTTGCAGGTGGAACAGCTGGCCCGTGTTGTGGACGAGATGGAGCTCGACGTGTTCGCCTTTGGCATCACTGCTGACTTTCGCACCAGGTTGTTTCCGGGCTCCCAGCGTCTCATTGAGCTTGCAGACCGCGTCCATGTCCTCCAGGTTGAGGCATTGTGCTGGTGTGGGCGGCGGGCCACCCAAAATGCCCGCACGGTTGACGGCGCGATGGTTGTTGAAGGCGAGCAGATAGTAGTCGGCGACGTCGACCGGGGGACTGGCGGCGGCGCAAGCGGAAGCGCGGACCCACTCCTGGTGCCGGTGGTGGGATATGAAACGCTGTGCCGCAGGCACTACATGCGTCGGGTTACTGCCCACGGGGCTAATGTTCTGGCCCAACATGACCAGCTTCTGCCGTTTGATACTGACGCCTGCGTCTGGAATGCAGCAGGCTCGCCGCCAGCCAAAGACGCTTAGAAACCGAGCGCTTTAGCAAAGGGATCCGCTAATCCCCGCGGGTTCCGAACACAATCTCATCCCAGCTCGGGACGCTTGATCGTTTGGGTTTCGATGGTTGCCGCTCGGGCAGTTCCCCGTCCCGCTCACGGATTCCGTCCCGCTCGCGGTTTCCCTCGCGCTCCCGGGTGCTGCCGGAATCGCTGGCGGAACGCCGAACCCCGCGTCCTCCCAACAGCTCGTCGAGTCCGGCACTTTGCGGGCCGCCGGTACTTCTCGTCCCTTGGCCTGGGGCCGGATCACGTGATCCGTCTCCGCCGGATTCAATGCCGGGACGTGAGGGCGTGTCAACTCTCCCTGCGCCGGGACGCCGGGGACCAGGCACGATCGTAATTTCTCGCGTATCAGTGCTGACGCCGTCCTGCAGCTTCAGCGAATCGTCGTCCTCGGCTTGGGGACGGGGGGCGAGGCTGAGCCGCGACAACATGGATACCCTGCCATCCCGTTTGCGGTCGTGGAGATCTGCACGTGCGGCAGGCGCGTTTGCGTCTTCATCTGTATCGGGCCTCGCGGCCTCGGGCTCGATATCCGGTTCAGCAACCATTTCCGAAGGCCTCGGATGCGCGGCCGGAACTCCGTTCGTCAGCAGTAGGGCCAACGCGTCGTCGCTGTCTTCGTCAACGCCGAGCCGTTGTCCCCGGCGGGAGCGCAACATGTCCAGCAGCCCGTCGGCGTCCTTCCCCTGCTTTCCGGTAGCGTTCCGGCCCGCGCCGGCATCGGTTTCAAAATCGAAAGGGCGGTCTGATACGGCAGACAGCCTGCGGGTGGGAAGCGGTCCGTCCAACGGCTCCAGCTCACTCAGTTGCTGCGCCCAGCGGTTCGCATTCTGCAGGGACTTCCTGCTTGGACTGAATGTCCACATGGCAGGGGGTTCCTCGCCGATGTTCGCTGGCCCGCCCGTTCTTGCCTCGAACCTTGCGACGACTGTCCAGGTTCCGTCCGGCCTGCGCCAGGAATCCCATTCGACAGTGGAAGGCTCCACGCCGTAGGCGGTCAGGCGGTGGGCGACCATTTCGCCGAGGGAGGCCGGGTTGTCCCCGAACGCTGAGCGGTAAATGTCATGGCCGGGAGCGGGAGCCGCGACTTCAATCTTGCGGGCCTGTTGGGCGACGTATTCGCGTTCGGCAAGCACCGGGCCCTCATACCGCTGCACCTTGGCAAGGGGTATTCCGGACAAGTCAGCCACTTCGGCGGCTGTTGAACCGCTCCTGATTTTGGCCTGGATATCGCGTGGAGACATGGCAATGGGCGTGGTCGCCGCGCGCGCTGCTGCGTTCGCGGAAGTACGGCTGGCCGCGACACGGAGTGCTTCATCGATCGGCAGCCGGAACATCTCGCCGCCGGTGCCGCTCAACAGGAGATGCTCTCCGTCGTCGTGGACGCCTACAAGCCGTAGATCCTGCATACAAATCCTCCACCCTGGCATTACTAACAATCGAAACTCTGCCACTCGGCAGCACCAATTGCTGTTAGGACGGAGGGCGCGCCGCGATATTCCGCGACTTTCCAACCAATACAGGCGTTGGAAAAAAGGAGCGGAAGGGTACTGGCTTTCCGGTTCCTCTTAGGGAAAAATAACGCGGAAATCGGGCACAAAATCAGATGGCGCAGCGTTTACATCGGTGAACCGGCCACAGGTTCCCCTGAGGCCGGGGATCCAACCGAACCAAAGCGGAGTGTGAGCAATCAAATCATGGCGACAGACTACGATGCGCCAAGGAAGACAGAAGAAGACCTCAGCGAAGATTCCCTTGAAGAACTGAAGTCGCGGCGGACGGACAAGCCAACCGCCGTGGTGGATGAGGATGAATCTGATATTGCGGAGGGCTATGAACTCCCCGGTGCGGACCTTTCCGGGGAAGAACTCCTGGTTCGTGTGCTGCCTCCCCAGGCGGACGAGTTTACTTGTGCGTCCTGTTTCCTTGTCCGGCACCGCTCCCAGGTGGCCAGGGAGAAGGACGGAATGAAGTTCTGCAAGGAATGCGAAGGCTAGGGGAGTCAGTTATTGCTGAAGTGCTGAAAGCAGTTCATCGGGATGCCTGGTAGAGGCAAGCCAATAGGGGGTGCGATCCGAGGGATCGGTGATTTCGATCCGGACCACCGGATCCACCCAGCCCCGAATGCAAAGGTAGGCAAGGCCGTTCAGCCGTACGCCACGTTCGGCCGTAGCTTCTTTGCCCCGGAAAGCTGTCGCATCGCCGACGAACCGTCGTTCAATAGAGGCCCTGCCCACTTGGAGGGTCTCAGGAGTGACTGTAATGGTCGGCGTCGAGGTCATCAGCAGAACGGCCATAATCACGAACAGCACGGCGGCAGCAGTGAATCCCGCAATCAGGCTGATGGGAGCAAACACCAGGATGCCTGCACCGGCAAGTCCCACCGCGATAAGCCAGATCCAAAAGGTGGGCCAGAGCTTTTCTCGGAAAAGTACAGTGGCGCTGGGAGTGCTGTTGGGAGCAGGCGAACCTGCGTTGGATTCCGGCATGTGCCAAGCTTTCCACTTTTCGCAGGCTAATTCATCTTTGCCCGTCTTTCCCGGCCAGGGAGGCGGCTAGGCCGATTTCCGGGGTGGGCGATAGAGTGAGTGACTGTGACTGATGAACTAGCAGCGGTGCGGACAGTGCCCGAAGATGCGCCGGTGGCCCCTTCCTCCTCGACTGGAGGAAAGACTTTGGCGGTCCAGCTGAAAATGCTCGACGACGGCCTGGAAGCTCCGTCGTACGCCCACCCCGGAGACGCCGGGGCCGATCTCCGCTCGCGTGAGGACGTGGTTCTGGCCCCAGGTGAGCGCCGCCTGGTTCCCACAGGAGTGTCCATTGCCCTGCCGGAGGGTTACGTCGCCCTCATCCATCCCCGCTCGGGTCTCGCCACAAAGCACGGCCTGACCATTGTGAATGCCCCTGGAACCGTCGACGCCGGCTACCGGGGCGAGATCTCCGTGACGCTTCTGAATACCGATCGCGAACACGCCATTGAACTGAGCCGCGGCGATAGAATTGCACAGATGGTCATCCAGCGCGTGGAGTATGCGGACTTCGTTGTTGTGGGGGAACTCAGTGATTCTGTCCGCGGCAGCGGCGGGTTCGGCTCGACCGGCGGCTTCGGTCAATCTCCGGTGTAATCCCCACCAGCTGCCGTCAGCAGGTTTCAGAGAAGCCGGGCGTCGGCACCATGACCGGCTCTTAGGGGCGCCGGACAGGTGTCCTCCCCCTGTGGGACAAGAACAACTAAGGAGACAACCCCATGGTTTTTGGGCGTGGCAGGAAAGCCAAGAAGGAACAGGCGGCAGAGTCCGCAGAGTGGCCGGAAACGGACAACGGGTCGTCGGAAGGCGGCGAGGAGTTAACCGGACCACGTGCCAGTGGCCCTTTTGATGCCTCCGAGATTGAGAACCGGGACGGCTACGTTGACCTCGGCGCCCTTCTCATTGCGCCCACGGAAGGGCTTCAGCTTCGGCTCGAGGTGGAAGAGGCCACGCAGCGGGTAGTTGCCGTCACGATGGACCTTCAGGGCTCAAGCCTGCAGCTCCAGGCATTCGCAGCCCCGCGGTCCGAAGGGCTGTGGGAGGAAATCCGGGAACAGATCGGCCAGTCAGTCAGCGGCCAGGGCGGCCAGGTGGAGGAGGTGCAGGGCAGCTTCGGAACGGAGCTTGTTGCCAAACTTCCTGCCGGCCAACCCGATGGCAGCCAGGGATACCGGGTGGCCCGGTTCATTGGCGTGGATGGTCCCCGCTGGTTCCTGCGTGGAGTCCTGGGCGGGGAGGCCGCCGTCGACCGTGAAGCCGCAGCGGCCCTTGAATCGCTTTTCCGGCAGATCGTGGTGGTTCGTGGCGATAACCCGATGCCGCCACGGGACCTGCTGCAACTGCGGCTGCCCAAGGACGCCACCACGACCCCCCAGGGCGCTCCTGAATTCCAGAAGCCTGAACGCGGACCCGAGATTACGCAGATTGGCTGATCTCACGCAGGCACCGGAAGGACCCGTTCTGTCAGTGAGTGAACTGCCGGAAAGGGGAAGAGTGGTGTGTCACGGATTCATCGAATCCGTGACCTTTGTTCCCGCTTCCGACGTCGCCTCCTTTACAGCAGTGGTCCGGGACCGCCATACCACTGCAAGCAGGGTCAAGGGGGGTAATTCTGCACTTCCTGCCAGGTTGCGCGTCACCTGGCTTGGCCGACGCAGGGTCCCCGGTATTGCTGCCGGCGTGGAACTGCAGCTGCAGGGAATGCTGACCCTTCGGGACGGTCTTCCCACCATGTTCAACCCCCGCTATGAAATACTTTCCCGCCAGGAGCACGAATGACCGAGTCCGAAACGCCCCGTCCGGCAGCAGTGCCCCCAGCGGCGCCAAAGCCGCCTCAGGGGCAGTCACAGGAAGCGTCCCAGGACCCATCGCTGCTCCCGCCGGTCTCCGGTGGCCATGCCCATAATCCTGATTCAGCCACCCCCTCACCAACCGTGGCTGCCCTTGCGGAGGGCTACGCGGCCAAGGCAGGACTCCACCGTCACAGCGACGGCCGCATCAATGTACTCAAGACAGCGGGCGGCGTCCAGGGAATTGCGGAAAGCATCCTGCCCGGCCTCGTTTTCCTGGTGGCGTTCACAGTCACTGCCAACCTGACGGTTTCGCTTGCCGCTGCCCTGTCAGCGGCTGCCCTCTTCACCGTTGCCAGGCTGATCCAGAGGCGGCCTTTGACCCAGGCCTTCGCCGGGATTGTGGGCGTTGGCATTTCAGCGTGGCTGGCCAACACCACAGGGAAAGCTGAGGACTTCTACGTCCCGGGTTTCTTCACCAACGGCGCCTACATAGTCGCCATGATCATTTCCATTGCTGTTAAGTGGCCGGTGGCCGGACTGCTCTTTGGATTCATCCGCAACGAAGGGCTGGACTGGCGCAAGGACCCCGTCCGCGTCCGTGCTTACTCCCTGGGCACGTGGGTGATTGTCGCCGTACTCGCGCTTCGCCTGTTGGTTCAGGTTCCCTTGTATTTCATGGGGGAGGACGGCCTCGCGGCACTGGCCACCATGCGGCTTATTATGGGCGCGCCCCTCTACATCCTCGGCATCTGGGTGGCGTGGCTGATCACAAAGCCTGTTCCATTGCCTGACGCCGAAAGCGCTCAGCCTTCGAAGCCGTCGTCCTCGGGAGCCTGACCAACCTCCATGGCCTGATCCGCACCAGCTGAAACAGCTGCGGCACCGTCCTCTTGGTCCTCGACCGATTCCGGGGACAACAGGGCGCGCAGTTCATCCTCCGCAGCGATGGTGGTGACGAAGAACAGTTCGTCGCCACCATCGATGACGTCATCCCGGGTGGGCGTGATGGGTGCCTGGTCGCGCAGAATGGCCACTAGCGTGGAGTCTTCAGGCCAATCAATGTCTCCAACCGTCAGCCCAATGGCATACGAGTCATGAGGCACGGTGAATTCGACGAGGGATGACACTCCCGTCTGTAGCGTGAGGAGCCGGACAAGGTCACCGATCTCCACTGCTTCCTCCACCAGGGCGGTCATGAGCTGCGGGGTGTTGACTGCTACGTCCACTCCCCAGGAATCATTGAACATCCAGTCGTTTTTGGGGTTGTTGACCCTGCCCACCGTGCGCCCGACACCAAACTCGGTTTTTGCCAGCAGGGATACCACGAGGTTGACCTTGTCATCTCCGGTGGCAGAGACCACGACGTCGGCATCTTCAAGCTTTGCATCCTGAAGGGTGCTGAGCTCGCAGGCATCCCCAACCAGCCAGTGCGCTCCGCGCAATCCGCTTCGGCCGATCACCTCCGGCTTCAGGTCAAGAAGCAGGATTTCGTGCTTGTGGGCCAGGAGTTCGCGGGCAATCGAGGAACCAACGCTTCCCGCTCCGACAATGACGACTTTCACTCAGGACTCCTTCAAGGGTGCTTTGGCCAGGAGATGCGCCACTTCGGCGCTGCGCTCCACCCGAAGCATGGCGTGGACGGTGTCGCCGTCCTGGTAGGACATTGCGGCCGTGGGGAGAACTCCCTCGCCGAACCGGGTCAGATAAGCAATCCTGATATCGGCCGCCCGTTCGATCTGGGTCAGAGGGTGTCCGACCCATGCAGGGTCCAATTCGATCTCAGCCAGTACAAGCCTGCCTGAAGGCTCGCGGAAATCTCCTGCCAGGTGCTGTTCAGGGAGTATGCGCCGCAAGACCTGGTCCGCGCTCCAGCGGACCGCTGCAACTGTGGGGATCCCAAGCCGCTGGTAGATCTCGGCCCGCCCGGGATCGTAGATCCTGGCCACAACATGGGGAACATGGAAAGTTTCCCTGGCTACCCTGGTGGCAAGGATATTGGAGTTGTCACCGCTGGAAACGGCCGCAAATGCATAGGCATCAGCAACGCCTGCCTGCTTGAGGGTTTCCCGGTCGAACCCTACCCCGGTGACTTTGCGTCCCGAAAAGCCACTCCGAAGGCGGCGGAAGGCGCGGTCGTCCTGGTCGATGATGGCCACCGAATGGCCTGCATCCTCCAGCGTGTGCGCGAGCGTCGCCCCTACACGTCCGCAACCCATGATGACGAAGTGGGCCACCGGTTCCTCCTTATTGCTTATCCTGCTGCCGGTACGACTCTACCGGCAGCAGGGGCAGTGCCGGTCAGCGCGGCCGGTGCCGGTCAGCGGAGGCGGGGCGGGGAGCCGGGTCATATCCGGCATCGGGCGTTGGCCGTCATGACATCACGCCCGAATCCGACTAGCTTTGTCTGGTGCTGACAATTCTGAACGCCGTGAAGAGGGTGCTCGTGGGGAGGCCCTTCCGGAACGACCGGCTGGCCCACACCCTCCTGCCAAAGCGGATCGCTCTTCCCATTTTTGCCTCTGACGCGTTGTCCTCAGTGGCGTACGCCCCGGACGAAATACTCCTCACCCTGGCGCTGGCGGGCGTCAGCGCCGTCGCATTTTCGCCCTGGGTGGGCCTTGCCGTCATGGTGGTGTTGCTCACCGTGGTGGCGTCCTACCGGCAAAACGTCCACGCTTATCCGTCCGGTGGCGGTGACTATGAAATTGCCAACGTAAATCTTGGCAAGTATGCCGGCCTGACGGTGGCCTCCGCACTGCTGGTGGACTACGTTCTGACAGTCGCCGTTTCAATGTCGTCGGCGGCCGCCTACCTGGCCACGGCTGTGCCTTCCCTGCATGGGCAGCAGGCGATGCTGGCCTCGATCGGCGTCGTGATCCTGGCGCTGGTGAATCTGCGCGGCATCAAGGAAGCCGGCACGGTTTTTGCAGTGCCTACCTACATCTTCATGGCCTCCATCCTGGGTATGACCGCCGTGGGCCTGTTCCAGGCCGCCACCGGCCAGCTGGGCGAAGCGCCGTCGGCCAACTTCACCATCATTCCGGCAGAGGGATTCGACGAGGGCCTTGTTGGCCTGGCCGGCGCCTTCCTGCTGTTGCGCGCCTTCTCCTCGGGAGCCGCCGCCCTGACTGGTGTTGAGGCGATCAGCAACGGCGTACCCAACTTCAAGAAGCCCAAGAGCAAGAATGCCGCCACCACGCTCCTGCTTCTGGGAGTCATCGCTTCCGCCATGCTCGCCGGCATCATTTACCTGGCCAACGCAACCAAGGTGCACATCGTCCTGGATCCCGCTACCGAGTTCCTGGTGGATGGCAAGGCGCCGCCGGCTGACTACATCCAGACACCGGCCATCGGACAGATTGCCGAGACCATCTTCGGCAACGGGTCAATTTTCTTCTACATCGTGGTGGCTGCCACTGGAGTTATCCTTATTTTCGCCTCCAACACAGCCTTCAACGGGTTCCCGGTTCTTGGCTCGATCCTCGCTCAGGACGGATACCTGCCCCGCCAGCTGCGGACGCGGGGAGACCGACTGGCATTCAGCAACGGCGTCCTGGCCTTGGCCGCGGGGGCGCTTGTCCTGATTCTGGCGTTCGATGCCGACGTCACCAGGCTCATCCAGCTCTACATTGTGGGCGTGTTCATCTCCTTCACCATGAGCCAGCTCGGAATGATCAGGCACTGGGGCCGGGAGTTGAAGCTTGTGCGGGACAAGGCCGTACGCAGGCGGATGATCAAGTCCCGGACCATCAACACCATCGGCTTCGGCATGACGGCGCTCGTACTCACGATCGTGCTGATCACCAAATTCGAGCAGGGAGCATGGATTGCGCTCCTGGCCATGTTCGTGCTTTTCCTCATCATGTGGAGCATCCGGGCACACTACGACAACGTGGCAAAGGAACTGGCGGTTGATGAGGACTCCTCGCCGCGCGCACTGCCCACCCGTGTTCACGCCGTCCTGCTGGTGTCACACGTGCGTAAACCCGTGCTGCGCGCGTTGGCCTACGCCCGTGCCTCCCGCCCCTCGCGCCTGGACGCCGTCACTGTGGACATCAGCCCGGAAGAGACAGCACAGACCCTGGCGGACTGGGAAAAACTCGAGATTCCCGTCCCCTTGACGGTGCTGGCCAGCCCGTACAGGGAAACTGTCACTCCGATCATGGAATACATCAAGAACATGCGGCGCGATTCACCCCGCGACCTCATCGTCGTTTACATCCCGGAGTACGTCGTAGGTAAATGGTGGGAACAGCTGGTCCACAACCAGACTGCCCTCCGCATCAAGACCCGGCTGCACTTTGAACCGGGAGTCATGGTTGCCAGCGTTCCCTGGCAGCTGAAATCATCCGAGGAAGCCAAGAAACTGCAGGATATCCAATGACCCACGCCACCCAGACCCGCACCCCGGCGGACCTCATCGTCGACGTCGGACCAGTTGCCCACGGGGGCCACTGCGTAGCCCGGCATGAAGGCCGCGTGGTGTTCGTCCGGCACGGAATCCCCGGCGAAAAGGTCCGGATCCGGCTGACCGACGCGGGGGAGTCCTCCAAATTCTGGCGGGCCGACGTCGTCGAGGTCCTTGAACGGTCCCCTGACCGCGTTCCGCACTTCTGGCATGTGGCAGATTCACTGCGGTCCTGGCCGCACGGACATCCTCCGGTGGGCGGGGCTGAATTCGGACATGTAGCGCTGGAACGCCAGCGGCAGCTCAAAAGGGACGTGCTCGCTGAACAGCTCAAGCGGCTCGCCGGCATCGAGCTCGTCACCGAGGTTGAACCGGTAGGGGCCGCTGCTGCCCACGCCGGTGCGCCTGCCCACACCGGCGTCCCCGGACTCGCCTGGCGCACACGTGCGAGCTTTGCAGTCACCGCCGGGGGCAAGCTCGGCATGCACGCCCATCGCTCCGACCAGGTGATGCCCATCCAGGACATGCCCTTGGCTGTCGAAGGCATCACTTCACTTCAACTCTGGGACATCGATCTTCAGGGCATTGAGCGGGTGGAGGTAGCCGCCCCTGCCAATGGATCACGGCGTCTGGTGCTGCTGGCGCCCGCCCCGGGAACCAAGACGAAACGGATCAGCGCGATCATTGGGCAACTCCCCGACGACGTATCGGTAGCGTCCGTCGATCCCGTCACGGGCGATCTCAAGCAGCTGAGGGGACGCACCTGGGTGCAGGAAACCGCCGTCGGCCATGATTTCCGCGTGACTGGAGACGGGTTCTGGCAGATCCACCGGGACGCACCTGAAACGCTGGTGGGAGCGGTGAGCGGCTTCCTTCACGACGGCGGATTCCTCGACGCCGGGGCCGTCGTTGCCGACCTTTATGCCGGTGCGGGGCTCTTTACGGCAGCGTTGGCGGACATTGTTGGCACAACGGGCTCCGTGCTTTCGATCGAAGGTGCCCCCGGCACAAGCCGCGATGCGAGGAAGAACCTCCACGGTGCTCCCCAGGTGGAGATTGTGCAGGGAAAGGTGGAGCGGGTGCTTCGCCACAAACCACGGAACTTTGACGCACTGGTTCTGGACCCGCCGCGTGCCGGGGCCGGGAAGGCCGTGGTCGGCCAGCTGGTTGATGCAGCCCCGCGGGCCATCGCGTATGTGTCCTGTGACCCGGCGTCCTTTGCACGTGATCTCGGTTACTTCCAGGACCGGGGCTGGGCCCTGCAGCAGCTACGGGCCTTTGACCTTTACCCCCACACCCATCACCTGGAGACTGCGGCGTTGCTGACTCCCGGGGGATGATGCCACTAGGATGAGCGTAGTAGTCCCGCGTCGCGAGCCGTAATCACGGCTGACCTCCTGCAATTCTTAAGTCCTTGACTAATTAGCAGTAATTAGGAGGACCTAACTAGCAAGCGGTCTACCGCGCGACAAAGATGAAACTGTTGCGAGAGGAGTCCTGCGATGAGCACAGTGGACAGTTTCGGTTCAAAAGGCAAACTTAATGTAGCCGGAACCGAATATGAAATTTTCCGGTTGAACTCCGTTGAAGGTGCAGAAAACCTTCCGTTCAGCCTCAAGGTATTGCTAGAGAACCTGTTGAGGACCGAGGACGGCGCGAACATCACTGCCGATCACGTCCGTGCCTTGGCGGGTTGGGATCCTGACGCCCAGCCCGATACAGAGATCCAATTCACACCGGCCCGAGTCATTATGCAGGACTTCACCGGTGTGCCCTGCGTAGTAGACCTCGCCACTATGCGCGAGGCCGTCAAGGAGCTGGGCGGTGACCCGAAGAGGGTAAACCCGCTGGCTCCCGCGGAAATGGTCATTGACCACTCCGTACAGATTGACGCGTTCGGCAACTCCGGCGCCCTTGAGCGCAACATGGAGATCGAGTACCAGCGCAACGGCGAGCGGTACCAGTTCCTTCGCTGGGGCCAGACCGCATTTGATGACTTCAAGGTGGTTCCGCCGGGCACCGGCATCGTCCACCAGGTCAACATCGAATACCTCGCACGCACCGTCATGACCCGCGAAGTCGGCGGCGTTCTTCGTGCCTACCCCGACACCTGCGTCGGTACCGACTCGCACACCACCATGGTCAACGGCCTGGGTGTACTGGGCTGGGGCGTCGGCGGCATTGAGGCCGAAGCAGCGATGCTCGGCCAGCCTGTCTCGATGCTGATCCCGCGGGTTGTGGGCTTCAAGCTGACGGGTTCCATCCCGGCCGGTGCCACCGCCACGGACGTCGTGCTGACCATCACCGAACAGCTGCGCAAGCACGGTGTTGTTGGAAAGTTCGTGGAGTTCTACGGCGAAGGTGTTGCCGCGGTGCCGCTGGCCAACCGCGCCACCATCGGAAACATGAGCCCGGAATTCGGTTCCACCGCCGCAATGTTCCCGATCGACGACGTCACACTCGACTACTTGCGCCTCACCGGCCGCTCAGACGAGAACGTGGCGCTTGTGGAGTCCTACGCGAAGGAACAGGGCCTCTGGCACGACGCTTCCAAGGAAATCCGCTTCTCGGAGTACCTTGAGCTGGACCTGTCGACGGTTGTTCCCTCGATCTCGGGTCCGAAGCGTCCCCAGGACCGCATCGAGCTCATCAACGCCAAGGACGAGTTCCGTCACGACCTCCTGAACTACGTCTCCCACGCTGCCGACGCCGGCACCGTGGATGAGTCGCTCGAGGAGACCTTCCCGGCCTCGGACGCTCCGTCGTTCACCCAGCCCGACTCCCACGTAACGGATACGGACCGCGAACCTCCGGTCTACTCCGCTGCCCACGGTGCGGCCGGCCGGATCTCCAAAGCCGTTTCCGTCAAGACCGCCGACGGCCGCGAGTTCGAACTCGATCACGGTGCTGTCGCCATCGCCTCAATCACGTCTTGCACCAACACGTCCAACCCCTCGGTCATGCTCGCCGCCGCTTTGCTGGCCCGCAACGCCGTCGACAAGGGTCTCTCGGCTAAGCCGTGGGTCAAGACTTCTGTTGCTCCGGGTTCCAAGGTAGTCACCGACTACTACGAGAAGTCCGGCCTGACGCCGTACCTGGAGAAGCTTGGCTTCTACATCGTCGGTTATGGCTGTGCCACCTGCATCGGCAACTCCGGACCGCTGGAAGCCGAAGTTTCGGAGGCCATCCAGGCCAACGATCTTTCCGTCACTGCGGTGTTGTCCGGAAACCGCAACTTCGAGGGCCGCATCAACCCCGACGTGAAGATGAACTACCTGGCTTCCCCGCCGCTGGTCATCGCCTACGCCCTGGCCGGCACCATGGACTTCGACTTCGAAGCCGATGCGCTTGGGCAGGACGAAGCCGGCAACGATGTGTTCCTGAAGGACATCTGGCCCAACCCGGTCGAGGTCCAGCAGGTTATTGATTCCTCGATCGACAAGGACATGTTCGCCCGCGGCTACGAGGGTGTGTTCGACGGCGATGACCGTTGGAAGGCCCTGGACACCCCCGCCGGCGATACCTTCGCTTGGGACCCGAGCTCCACGTATGTCCGGAAGCCCCCGTACTTCGAGGGTATGAAGGCACAGCCGGAGCTCGTGACTGACATCGCCGGCGCCCGTGTGCTGCTGAAGCTGGGCGATTCTGTAACGACGGACCACATTTCCCCCGCCGGTTCCTTCAAGTCGGATACTCCGGCCGGACAGTACCTGCTGGCCAATGGTGTGCAGCGCAAGGACTTCAACTCCTACGGCTCACGCCGAGGCAACCACGAAGTCATGATCCGCGGCACGTTCGCCAACATCCGCATCAAGAACCAGCTGCTTTCCGGCTTCAACGACGGCGCCGGCGTCGAGGGTGGTTTCACCCGCGACTTCACGCAGGCTGATGGCCCGCAGGCCTACGTCTACGATGCCGCGCAGAACTACCAGGCAGCGGGCACTCCGCTGGTGGTCCTCGCGGGCAAGGAATATGGTTCAGGCTCCTCGCGTGACTGGGCCGCAAAGGGCACCGCGCTGCTGGGTGTCAAGGCAGTCGTTGCCGAGAGCTACGAGCGCATCCACCGCTCCAACCTCATCGGAATGGGCGTCCTGCCGCTGCAGTACCCGGCAGGGGAGTCAGCGGCGACGCTGGGCCTGACTGGCACGGAGGTCTTCGCGGTTGAAGGTGTAACCGCCCTCAACGAAGGCACCACTCCAAAGACCCTGAAGGTCACAGCTACCGCTGAAGACGGTTCGGTGAAGTCCTTCGACGCCGTCCTCCGCATCGATACCCCGGGTGAAGCGGACTACTACCGCAACGGTGGCATCCTGCAGTACGTGCTGCGCCAGATCTCCTCGAACTGATCAGCACACATTGAGTTGTACCCGGCGACTGCACCAGACTGAGTTCCGCGTTGTGCGGAGAACAGAGTGAGTGCAAAGCCGCACCAGCGTAGGCCCCGGCCGGTCCAAGACCGCCGGGGCCTTCGGTTGCCACGGCACGCCGCTTGAGTCTGAGGCGTTAGAGTTAAACGGCATGTCTATCATCCGAAGGAGGGGCCGTTGGGAATTTTGGACACCATCCGGGATCCGCAAGACCTGAGTAAGTTTTCTGACGAACAGTTGGAACAACTGGCGTCAGAAGTCAGGAGTTTCCTGATCGGCAGCGTCTCACAGACCGGCGGCCACCTGGGTCCCAATCTGGGGGTCGTGGAGCTCACCATTGCCGTGCACCGGATTTTCGAGTCCCCCCGCGACAGCATTGTTTTTGATACCGGACACCAGTCGTATGTCCACAAGCTGCTGACGGGCCGCCAGGATTTCAGTACACTGCGCCAGGAGGGTGGCCTCTCCGGCTACCCGGACCGCGCCGAATCCGAGCACGACATTGTCGAAAGCTCGCATGCATCTTCCTCCTTGTCCTGGGCCGACGGAATTTCCCGCGCCCGGCAATTGACAGGCCAGGGCGACCGTTACGTCGTCGCGGTAGTGGGCGACGGTGCCCTCACCGGTGGCATGGCGTGGGAAGCCATCAACAATATTGCTGCCGATAAGCGCCGCCGTGTGGTGATCGTCGTTAACGACAACGGCCGCTCCTATGCAGCGACCGTAGGCGGGTTCGCAGACTACCTCGCGTCCTTGCGGCCCACCATCGATTCCTTCCGCGCTGCGCCCGCCTACGAAGGCGCCATGGACTGGTGGAAGAAGAGGCTGCAGAACGGCGGCACTCTGAGCCAGTTCACCTACCGGAGCCTGCACGCCATGAAAAAGGGCGTTAAAGACTGGTGGGCCCCGCAGGGCATGTTTGAAGATCTCGGCATGAAGTACATCGGCCCTGTTGACGGCCACAACCTGCAGGCCATGGAGCACGCCCTGTCGACCGCCAAGCACTACGGCGGACCGGTCATTGTGCACGCCATGACAGAGAAGGGCCACGGCTACGCGCCCGCCCGCGCGCACGAGGCTGACCAGTTCCATGCCGTCGGGATCATCGACCCCGAGACAGGGGAGCCCACGGATCCGGTAGGGGCCAAATCCTGGACTTCCGTTTTTGCCGACGAAATCGCCGACATCGCCGATGAGAGGCCGGACATCGTCGGCATCACCGGCGCCATGCTCATCCCCGTCGGGCTGCACAAGTTCGCCGAGCGGCACCCGGAGCGGGTCTTCGACGTCGGCATCGCTGAACAGCACGCGCTGACGTCTGCTGCCGGCATGGCCTTCGGCGGGCTCCATCCTGTTGTGGCCGTCTACGCCACCTTCCTTAACCGCGCCTTCGACCAGCTGCTGATGGACGTTGCACTGCACAAGGCAGGCGTCACCATTGTGCTGGACCGCGCCGGCGTCACCGGACCCGACGGCGCCAGCCACCACGGCATGTGGGACATGGCCATGGTGCAGATCGTTCCCGGGCTGCACCTGGCGGCCCCCAGGGACGCCACGCGGCTCCGGGAGGAGCTCCGCGAGGCCGTGGCCATCAACGACGCACCAACAGTGGTCCGGTACTCCAAGGGCAGTGTGGGTGCCGAGGTAGAGGCCATCGAGCGGCTTGGCGACGGCGTAGATGTCCTAGCCCGCCGCCCGTCCGGCTCCACCGAGAACGACGTCCTGATTGTCAGCGTCGGCGCCATGTCCGAACTTGCCCTCGACGTCTCCAACCGGCTCGGCGCCCAAGGCATCAGCTCTACCGTTGTGGACCCTCGCTGGGTGCTTCCCGTACGCCGGTCCATCGTTGCTCTGGCGGCACGGCACCGCCTGGTGATCTGCATCGAGGACGGCGTCCGCGCCGGAGGTGTGGGTTCGCGGATCCGGCAGGAGATGCGTGCGGCCGGAGTGGACACCGCCCTGAACGAGGTTGGTTTGCCTGTGGAGTTCCTGGACCACGGTTCACGGAGCCAGGTCCTGGCCCGCGTGGGGTTGACTGCCCAGCAGATAACACACGACGTCGTAGCCCAGGTTCTGGGGACCAAGGTGCCTTTCGCCCGTCCCCTTCCCGGCCAGGAGCACCCCACTACCGGCAGCCTGCCGAAACTGTGAGGGAAGAGGAACGGCTCAAGTATCCGGGCGCATGGGGAGAAGGGGAGACCAGGCAGCATCTAAGCACAACCCGGATTCCGGCAGGCCTGGAACCTGGCCAGCTGGTGGTGGCGCGGAACAGGAAATGGAACGGTAAAGCCCACTGGGTTGTACCGGGAAGATACCTTGGTGAGGACCACCACGGCTGGTGGATCTTCCAAGGGACCAACCAATTCTGCTCGCGGCCGGGAGCTGCCTTTTACGCAGAGTCCGATGCTGTGCTGCTCATTCCACGCTCCGGCGACTGGGTGGCCACCTTCTACGATGACGCCCACCCGAACGGCGTCCGGGTATACGTGGACCTCGCCGTTGCCCATGAGTGGAGCACCATCCGGCCAGGCGTCACCGAGTTCCATGTGATCGACATGGACCTGGACGTGGTGCTCACGGCTGACCGCGGGGTTTATATCGATGACGAAGACGAGTTTGCGGAGCACCGCCTCGCCATGAATTACCCGGCCCATCTGGTGGAATCCCTCCAGAGTGCCGCGGACCAGCTCTATCAGGCCGTCAAGGCACAGCAGGCACCCTTCGACGGCACCGACGTCGATTGGTTCACGAAGGGACGCGCATGAGCGGAATAATCAGGGTTTATAAACGCGACGACGAGGGAATCCTGAATTTCAGGGAGGTCTGGTTCGATGAGGATTACAGCCAGTTGGTCATGAATTACGGCGTGGTTGGCCACCAGAGCAAAACTGAAGAGACCGACGTCGCCGATGCCGAGGCAGCAGAGGGACTCATGGCAGCCTTCGCCGCCCAGTGCGCAGAGGACGGATATGCGGAAATCCCCGATGAGGAGCAGTTCTGGGTAGTGGCACAATATGCCCTCAAGACCAAGGACGGCACCGACCGGGATCGCTATCTGGAGGAGAAGGCCAAGGACGCGCTCATCAGCCATCTGGCCTGGCGGGGTCTCGGCATTGTGGACCGGTCCGAGTTCGGAAACTCGAAGCTCAATATTTTCTGCCTTTGCCCCGACGTGAACAAAGCAGTCAATGCCATCAAGGTCTGCATTCGCGGCGAAGACCTGGACTTTACCAAGCTCAGTATCGGGGCAGCCCCGTTCACTGATCCGGAAGCTTTCAGGCTTAAGCACTCGCCCAAACCAGCTTCGGGCTTTACCCTCTAATAGGGGGTATCAAACCACTGGAAGGGATCTGTTATGACGCCAAAATCCATCCAACCAGGCCACACACCACTGCCTCAGGGCATAGGTGCCCCGGCACGAAGGGCCCTGGCCCACGCGGGAGTGGTAACCCTGGAGCAGGTAGTGCAGTTCGGTCACAATGACCTGACAAAACTGCACGGGATGGGCGTCAAGACCATGGCCCAGCTGGAGGACGCATTGGATGAGCACGGGCTGGAGTTCCCTTCGCGTCAAACAGGCTGAGCGCATAGCCGTACCGTGGACGGACGTCCGTAGCCGGCGTTATAGGGTGAATTCATGACTGAATACCGCCGGCTTGGAACGTCCGGACTCACTGTCTCCGTGGTAGGGCTTGGCTGCAATAACCTTGGGCGGGCAAACACACCGACCGAATCCCAAGAGGCAACAGACGCCGTGGTTCATGCTGCGCTCGAAGCCGGGATCACCCTGTTTGACGTCGCCGACGTCTATGGGCGGGATCCCGGCCTCAGCGAGACGATGTTGGGCAAGGCGCTGGCAGGCCGCCGGAACGACGCCGTGGTGGCCACCAAATTCGGTCTGGACATGCGGGGTGCCAATGGCAAGGACTTTGGCGCCCGCGGCTCGCGCCGGTACATCATCCAGGCGGCAGAGGCCTCCCTCCGCAGGCTGGGAACGGACTGGATCGATCTCTACCAATACCACACGCCGGATTCCCTCACGCCTATTGAAGAGACCCTTGCTGCCTTGGACCATCTCGTCACCAGCGGCAAGGTGCGGTACATCGGCCACTCGAACATGGCCGGCTGGCAAATTGCCCAGGCTGAATACGTGGCACGGAGCCTGGGTGGAGCACGCTTCATCTCCACCCAGAACCACTACAACCTGCTGGACCGGAGAGCCGAACTCGAGGTCACCCCGGCTGCTCAGGCCCTGGGCCTGGGCGTGCTGCCCTATTTCCCCCTGGCTAACGGCCTCCTCACCGGAAAGTACAGTCCAGGTAAGGCTCCTGAAGGTTCACGGCTAAGCCATACCCGGACCCACCTGGTTCACGAGGCCGACTGGGACCAGCTCAGCAGGTTCAGCATGTTTGCCGCGGAACGGAACCTCACAGAAGTGCAGGTTGCTTTCTCGTGGCTGGCGGCGCAGCCGCGCGTTGCAAGCGTGATCGCGGGGGCCACCCGGCCGGAACAGGTCCGCGAGAACGCGGCAGCTGTGGCCTGGGTGCCCTCGGCCGGGGAACGTGCTGAACTGGACGATATTTTCCCGATCACTCCGAAGGTCGCCCTCTTCTGATGCAGCAACTCCTGGTGGACGTTGACACCGGCATCGACGACGCCTTGGCGCTTGTCTACCTGCTGTCCCGCCCGGAAATCCACCTCCGGGCCATCACCTGCACGGCGGGAAACGTCGGGGCCCGCCAAGTGGCCCTGAACAACCTGGCGCTGCTCGAACTGTGCGGCGCCGCGGACATCGAGGTTGCCATCGGGGCGGAGGTTCCGTTGGAAATACCGCTCCGCACTACTGAAGAGACCCACGGCCCGCAGGGGTTGGGCTATGCGGAGCTGCCCGCTCCGCGCCGGAAGATCTCCGAACGGCACGCTGTGGACATCTGGGTAGAGGAAGTGCGCGCCCATCCGGGCGAGATCACCGGCCTTATCACCGGACCGCTGACCAACTTTGCGCTGGCCCTGCGCCGCGAGCCGGAACTGCCCCGCTTGCTCAAGGGCCTCGTGATCATGGGTGGATGCTTCAACTATCAGGGAAACACCACGCCCACCGCCGAATGGAACGTCTCGGTGGATCCCCATGCGGCCAAGGAGGTCTTCGCCGCCTACAGGGGAGTGCCCCAGGACAAACTGCCCATAGTCTGCGCCCTTGAGTCCACCGAACGGATTGAGATGCGGCCCGAGCATGTCCGGCGTTTGGGGGAAGCCGCCGGAGTCCCTGAGCCGGAACTGGTACTGCCGGAGCAGCCGGAGGGCCAACGCAGCAGGTCAGCCAATCCGGTGGTGGCGTGCCTCTCAGATGCCATCCGCTTCTACATGGAGTTCCACCGTCTGTATGACCAGGGTTTCATCTCCCACATGCACGATGCTTTCGCCGCCACTGTGGCGGTGGGACGGACGGAGTTCAGCACCCGCCTGGCCACAGTCCACGTTGAAACCGATTCCCCGTTGCTGATTGGCACCACGGTGGCGGATTTCAGGGGCATTTGGGGCCAGCCGCCGAACGCCCGCATCGTCTCAGGCAACAACCCTGAGCAGTGCTTCGATGAGCTGATCGATTCCGTGGGCCGCCTGGCGGCGAGCCGGTATCATGGTACCCGCGCCGAGGTGACATAGGCGGATCGTTGTGCCCTGCCAGTACCCGGAAATCCCTGCGTACCGGCCCCAGCCAAAGGAACCACCATGTCGCAGCAGTCCCTCACTCTTCCCGCTCCTGGTGCGGCGGCGGACAAAAAACGCCGCCTGCTTGAGCTTCTGGGTGCCGCTTCTATTGCGGCCACATTTATTTTCCTGGTCCTTGCCCAGCCGTCGGACATCGCCAACGGTGTGGGGAGCGCGTCCACCCTCGTGGCCCTGGGCGGCTTCCTCCTCGGTGCGATTCTGCTGATCCTGGGTGTGCTCCCCACCCTGCCCACGTCCACCCTTGTCCTTATACCTGTTGCGTTGGTCCTGAACATTGCCTTGGGCCAGATCATGGGCACTACGGGGCTGCCTTTCTACTTCGACGCGATCGGCACCGTACTGATCGCTGTCCTCGCCGGACCGGCGGCCGGAGCCGCAACGGGGGCCTTGAGCAGCATCGTATGGTCCTTCTTCAACCCGACCGTCCTGCCGTTTGCTGCAGGAGCGGCTCTCATAGGTTTCCTGGCCGGCATGGCAGCCCGTTACGGTTTGTTCCGCCGCTTCTACCTGGCACCTGTTGCGGGGTTCGTCACCGGCATCATCGCCGGAGTGGTGTCGGCTCCCATCGCAGCGTTTGTTTTCGGCGGTACTGCAGGTGCCGGGACCGGTGCCATCGTCAGCGCCTTCCGGGCAATGGGGGATACCCTGCTCGCGGCGATCACCAAGCAGGCACTGATCTCGGACCCAATGGACAAGGCCATCGTGTTCGCCATCGCCGCCCTGTTGGTGTACGCCCTGCCTCGTCGGGCGACCTTCCGCTTCCCGTTTGTTCGGCGCTTCAAGGTCCTCGCAGGAAAGGACCCGGCAGCCGCTTCTTAGCCCGTGCTTTCCCGCCTCAATCCGCTCACCACCCTTGCCGCTTCCGGCGCCGCCGTCGCCCTCACGATGGCGGCGTCCAGTTGGGCTGTGTCCGCCGCCGTAGCGGCGGCTGTCCTCGCTGCAGGGGCACGCGCCGGGGTTCTGCGCCGGGTCCTCGCTGCCTCGGCTGTCATCCTCTTGCCACTCTGGTTCTCCCTGCTGATGATGCACGGGCTGTTTTTTCCGGAGGGCCGTACGGTCCTGGCGGGATGGGGACCGGCCCGCATCACAGTTGAGGGGCTTGCCTTCGCCCTTGAGATGGGGACGCGCACCACTGCCTGCGTTCTGGTGCTGTTGCTGTTTTCCTTCATGGTTAACGTTGCGGATCTTGTTGCGACGATGACCACCCGCAGGATCCCGCCCCAGTTCGGCTACGTTCTGGCTTCCACGCTCACACTGGCTCCAGCCATCGCGGCTCAGCTGAGCAGGATCCGTCAGGCCCAGGAAGCCCGCGGGCTGGTCATGGGCGGCAGCGTCGTGCAGCGCCTGGCCGCTGCACGTTTGCAGATGGTTCCGTTGGTCCTGGCACTCATCCAGGACGCAGCGGAAAGGGCCAACGCCCTTGATGCGCGCGGATTCAGTTCCCCCGGCCCCCGCAGCACGTACCGTGAAGTGACGGATTCACGGGGACAGCGCACATTCCGCCGTGCGGTTCTGGGGCTGGCTGCTGCGGCGGTGATCCTGAGGCTGGGTGCTTCCTGGTTTGGTGTGCCGGTTCTTCCTTCGCTGACGGCAGGAGGAAACGCATGACGACGCCGATTCTTGATGCCTGCATCGAAAGTTTCAGTTTCCATGAGGAGACGGCGCGGGCGGTGCATGGCGTAAGCCTCACCGTGCAGGCCGGAACGCTGACGTCTGTGCTCGGCGGGGCCGGCAGCGGCAAATCAACGCTCGCAAAGCTGCTCGCTGGCTGGCTCAGGAACGGTGATGGCCTGCTCAGGGGACGGCTGTCGCTGCGGGGTGGCGGGGTCCCCAACGGTGCTGAACGCCTTGACTTCGCCGGGAAAGAGGACGATCCCAGAATCAGCCCCGCAGCCTGGTCGAGGCACGTGGGCTATGTGCCCCAGGACCCCGCTGCGATGCTCTCGCAGGTTCGCTCCACCGTGGCTGAAGAACTGGCGTTCGGGCTGGAAAACCGTGGCACGGCTCGCGATGAAATGCATCGTCGGGTGGCTGAGGTCTCAAGGCTCACAGGTCTTTCCCACCTGCTCGACAGAGACCCGGGAAACCTTTCCGGAGGGGAACTGCGGCGCCTTTCGATCGCCTGCTGCGTGATCACGGACCCGGCCGTCCTCATTCTGGATGATCCTTTGTCCTCATTGGATACTGAGGGCGCCCGGCTGATCGGGGACCTCATCGCCGTGCT
Organism: Arthrobacter sp. Z5-13; assembly: GCF_056499105.1. Classification (NCBI taxonomy): domain Bacteria; kingdom Bacillati; phylum Actinomycetota; class Actinomycetes; order Micrococcales; family Micrococcaceae; genus Arthrobacter; species Arthrobacter sp. Z5-13. The sequence continues at coordinate 2,720,070 of NZ_CP096460.1, read as the reverse complement.
GGTTGACCGGGGGACCGCCGTCGTCCATCTCGGACAGGTGGCGGGCCTCCTATTCAGCCAGGCCACCCACTGCCTGGTGCTCGACGGCGGCACGGTCACCGCACAAGGGACGCCGGCTGACGTGCTGCTCAGCAGAGGCCTGGCCGACTCGGGCGTAGTGGTGCCGTCGGAGGCGGCGAGTCACAGAAGGGCCAGGCCGACGGCGATGGCCAGCGAACTCCTGGGCGGAAGCGGTGCGGTCCGGAACGGCGCCCCCATCCGGTCTGCAGGAACGTCCAGCCTGAGCTTCCGGAACGTGGCCTACTCCCTGCCCGGCAGGCAAGGGGGGCCGCGTGCCGTGCTGACACAAGTAGACCTCGAGGTGGAACCCGGGGAAACTGTGGCTATCACCGGGCCCAACGGAGCCGGAAAGTCCACGTTGCTGCGCCACGTCAACGGGCTGCTGCGCCCTGAGCGTGGGGAAGTGTTGGTGGGAGGACTTCCCATCCGGGGAAAATCAACCGGAGCCATTGCGGCAGATGTGGGCCTGCTCTTCCAGCATCCGCGCGACCAACTGTTCGAGCGGACGCTGATGCGGGAAGTCAGTTTTGGGCTTGGCCGCCTGTTCGGTGCCGAAGCCGGGGAGCATGCCATTCAGGCGCTGGAGGACGTGGGCCTGGCAAACGTTGCCTCGGCCCATCCCCACGATCTTCCGGCTTCAGGTCAGCGCCTTCTTGCCCTGGCCACGGTGCTTGCCCGCCAGCCCGCTCTCATAGCCCTGGATGAACCGACGGTGGGGTTGGACCGTCACGGCCTGGCCCGGCTCCAAACAGCCCTGGACGCGGTCACACTGCGTGGTGCTGCTGTCCTGATGGTCACCCATGATCTCGCCTATGCGAGGACTGTCAGCCAGCGCGTCTTCAGGCTGCAGGGCGGAAGGCTCCAGGAAATTTAGGAGCCTTCCACCCTGCACCAGCCATCCTTCAATGGGTCATTCAACCGGCCTTTGACGAGTTTCCTTGACGACCGTCCGTTGACGACCGTTCAAGGGCCCCCTCACGCGGTACGTGAAGCAATCCCCGGCGCCAGGAAGCGCTTGCCGTTAACCCGCTCAGAGGCGCCAACCCGGTCAAGATAGGGGGTGATGCCGCCCAGGAACATCGGCCAGCCGGCGCCCATGATGACGCACAGATCGATGTCCTCGGGGCCCGCTACCACTCCTTCGGCGAGCATGAGCCCGATTTCCTCGGCAAGGGCGTCCTGGGTACGGCGCAGGACTTCCTCAGCAGTGGAAGGAGAGGAGCCGAAGGACATCAGTGCCAGCGTTTCCGCCGGGATCACCGGCTTGCCATCGGGACTGGTCTTCTCCGAACCGGGCGCCCAGATGGACTTGATTCCGTTGTCGATGAGCTTTTGCAGGTTCTGCGACACCGCAAAGCGGTCACCGAAAGCGGCATGGAGCGATTCCTGGACGTGTTGCGCAACCGGCAGGCCCACCATCGCCCCCAAGGTGAAGGGAGTCATCGGGAGGCCCATGGGCCGCAAGGCGTTGTCAGCCACTTCGGCAGGAGTCCCCTCATCGAAGGCAGCGGTCACCTCACCCATCAGGCGCAGCAGTATGCGATTGACGACGAAGGCAGCCGCGTCCTTGACGAGCACAGCGGTCTTCTTCAGCCCCTTGGCCAGTTCGAAGGCGGTGGCCAGCACGGCGTCGTCGGTCTTGGGCGCGCGGACAATTTCCAGCAGCGGCATAACGGCCACAGGGTTGAAGAAGTGGAAACCGACCAGCCGCTCCGGGTGCAGCAGGTCCTCGGCCATGGCAGTGACGGACAGCGAAGACGTGTTCGTGGCAAGTATGCAGTCTGCTGAAACGATGGCCTCCACTTCCGCGAAGACCTGCTTCTTGACGTTGAGTTCCTCAAAGACGGCTTCGATGACGAAATCGGCGTCGGCGAAGGCTTCCTTGGAAACGGAACCGGTCACCAGAGCCCGGGTACGGTTGGCTGCGTCCGGACTGATGCGCTTCTTTGCCAGCAGCTTGTCCACTTCGGCGTGGACGTAGCCCACGCCCTTGTCCACCCTGGCCTGGTCGATGTCCGTCATAACAACAGGCACCTTGAGCTGGCGGGCGAACAGCAGGGCGAGCTGGCTGGCCATCAGCCCTGCCCCCACCACTCCGATCTTGGTCACGGGACGGGCCAGTTTTCGGTCCGGAGCACCTGCGGGGCGCTTGGAACGCTTCTGCACCAGATCCAGGAATGCGTAGACGGTGGACCGGAATTCGTCGGTCTGCATGAGGTCCGCGAGCGTATCGCATTCCAGCTCCGCCGACTCCTGCTGCTGCATGGTCCGGTTGGCTTCCATGATGTCCAGGACCTTCCCGGGCGCCGGGGAAGCGTTGGAGGTTTTGGCCTCCACAAAAGAACGTCCTGCAGCCACTGCAGCGTCCCAGCGGCCGGCAACATCGGGGTCAGCGGGGTCAGCGGCGTTGGAGCGCTCAGGCATGACCTCGCCGGAGATGACCTTCGCTGCCCACGCTATGGACTGCTCTACGAAGTCGGCGGGTTCGAAGAGGGCATCGGCGACGCCCAGTTTGAAGGCTTCCGGTCCGGAAAGGCTGCGATTGTTGCTGAGGGGGTTCTCGATCATGACCTTGACGGCGTTTTCCGGGCCGATGAGCCGCGGGAGAATGTAGACGCCGCCCCAGCCGGGGACCAGGCCAATGAAGGCTTCCGGCAGCGAGAGGGCGCCGGCACCCGTGGAAACCGTGCGGTAGGTCGACTGCAGGGCGATCTCGAGACCGCCGCCCAACGCCACACCATTGATGAAGGCGAAGCTCGGAACGCCAAGATTGGCCAGGGTGGCGTAGACGTCGTGGCCCAGCTGGGCCATCCACAAGCCGTGTTCACGGCTCTCCAAGGATTTGACGGCGGAGAGGTCCGCGCCGGCCACAAGGTAGTACGGCTTTCCGGTAACTCCGACGCCGACGATCTCACCACGGGCTGCCCGCTCCCGTAAGCCCTCAAGAACAGTACCCAGTTCAACCAGGGTGTTCGGTCCGAGAGTGGTGGGTTTGGAGTGATCGAGCCCGTTATCGAGGGTCACGAGCGCGAACGTGCCGGGACTCTTGCCTGGCGTTCCGTCTTTTCCTGCCACAGGTGGCAGCTGGATGTCCTGAACGTACGAGTGGGTGACCGTCTCGTTCGGAAAAAGATCGGCAAGCTTTCGGAATTCTGCGGCGCTCATGCTGCGGCTCCAGTCTCGGTAGTGGCTGTAGTGCTGTAATCGGCGTGATGCGGGTTCTCCCAGATAACCGTTGCCCCCATGCCAAGGCCGATGCACATGGTGGTCATGCCGTAGCGGACAGAGTGGTCTTCCTCGAATTGGCGTGCCAGCTGGTTCATGAGCCGGACCCCGGAGGAGGCCAAGGGGTGGCCCACCGCGATTGCACCGCCATAGCGGTTGACCCGGGGGTCGTCGTCGTCGATCCCGAAATGGTCCAGGAAACTCAGCACCTGCACCGCGAAGGCCTCATTGATTTCAAACAACCCGATGTCATCAATGCCCAGTCCTGCATTCTTCAAGGCCTTTTCAGTGGCAGGGACGGGGCCGATACCCATCACCTCGGGCTCGACCCCGGCAAACGCATAGGTGACAAGCCGCATCTTTACCGCCAGACCCAGTTCCTCGGCTGCGTCGGCCGAAGCGAGGATCGCTGCCGTTGCGCCGTCGTTGAGTCCCGCGGCGTTACCGGCCGTTACCCTTCCGTGCGGGCGGAAAGGCGTACGGAGCGAGGCGAGGTCCTCCAGCGAGGTGCCCGGGCGCGGGGGTTCGTCGGTTGAGTTGAGAGTCCAGCCCTGGCCCGGTTTCATCGTTGCCACAGGGACCAGGTCAGGCTGGATCTGGCCCTTCACGTATGCTGCCGCCAGTTTGTTCTGGGAAGCGACGGCGTAGGCGTCCGTCCGGTCCTTGGTGATGGCGGGGAAGCGGTCATGCAGGTTCTCTGCGGTGTTACCCATGTTCAGTGCTGCAGGATCTACCAGCCGTTCGGACATGAAGCGGGGATTGGGATCAGCCCCTTCGCCCATGGGGTGGTTGCCCATGTGCTCAACACCGCCGGCAATGACGACGTCGTACGCGCCGAAACCGATGCCGCTTGCTGTTGTGGTGACCGCCGTCATGGCGCCGGCGCACATCCGGTCGATGGCGAAGCCCGGGACGGTCCGCGGGAGGCCGGCGAGCAAGGCGGCTGTCCGGCCAATTGTGAGGCCCTGGTCACCTGTTTGAGTGGTGGCAGCGATGGCCACCTCATCAATGCGTTCTGCCGGAAGGGAAGGGTTTCGCCGCATGAGTTCCCGGATGCACTTGACGATCAGGTCGTCCGCGCGGGTGCCGGCGTAGATGCCTTTCTCTCCGGCGCGGCCGAATGGAGTGCGGACACCGTCCACAAACACTATGTCCCTGATGTTCCGGTTGGTTCGCGGATTACCGCTGCTTTGGCTCACGTGCTACTCCTCATCGAGACATGGATGCCGCGGCACTGGTCCAGGGCCAAAATGACCACAGGCAGCAGTGAACCGGGCGACAAGTGAAATCCATGTTACTCGTGAGTAACTTAGCTTGCAAGGAGGAGCACCCGTGGTGGGGCCTGCGTTGAAGTATCAGCCTCTTGTCACGCCACCGCGGGACCGTCTGCGTTGCCTTTCACGCCGGCTTCCTTCGGCTCCTTGAGGGGCAGGGGCTGTGGATTGAGGAACGCCTCTGTGATCAGCGGCGTCACTACCCCCACCTGCCACTCACGGGCGCCGAGCCTGCGAAGCTCCTCGGCGATGGAGTCCTCATCGATTTCCTCCGGAGGGCGCCAGGCCACCCGGCGCAGATAATCGGGGGTCAGGAGATTCTCCACCGGGAGCTTAAGGTGATCGGCCGCTTCCTGCAGCAGGGGACGGGCTGTTGAAAGCCGTTGGGCTGCCTCAGGGTCCCTGTCTGCCCATACCCGGGGAGGCGGCGGCGCGTTGGTAGGAAGATGCAGGGGAGGGAGTTCCTCAAGATTCTTGGCGATACTGATGCAGCGAAGCCAGCGGGGCGCTTCCCGTTGCGCTGCGCGGCCGTGGAAGCCCTTGGTTCCCAGTAACTGCGGAACTGTGGAAGGCATTGCCTTGGCCGCTGCAACGAGGGCGGAGTCAGGGAGGAGGCGGCCGGGGGCAACATCACGCTTGCGGGCCAAGGAATCCCGTTCCACCCACATTTCCCTCACCGCAGCCAGCTGCCGGCGGTCCCTGATCTGGTGGAGCCCGGAAGTTTTGCGCCACGGGTCAATCCGAGGTGGCGCCTGCCCGTTGGCAAGGATTGCGGCGAATTCCTGTTCCGCGAATTCGAGCTTGCCGTCTGCCTCCAGCAGCTCTATGAGTTCTTCGCGTAACTCGGTGAGAACTTCCACGTCCAGCGCGGCGTACCTGAGCCACGGCTCAGGGAGCGGCCGGGTGGACCAATCGGCGGCTGAGTGTTCCTTGGCCAGACCAAAGCCCAGCAGCTGCTCGATAACGGCGGCAAGGCCAACCCGCGGGAGGCCTGCCAGCCTGGCCGCAAGCTCGGTATCAAAAAGCTTGTCCGGCCACATGCCCAGTTCCGAGAGGCAGGGCAGGTCCTGGCTGGCCGCGTGCAGGATCCACTCGACACCCTGCAGGGCGTCATTGATGATCCGCAGGTCCCCGAAGGGTTCGGGATCGATAAGCCAGGTGCCCGAGCCTTCGCGGCGGATCTGGACCAGGAAGGCGCGTTGCCCGTAGCGGAAGCCGGAGGCGCGCTCAGCGTCCACCCCGGCAGGGCCTGTTCCGGCGGCTATCGCAGCGGCACAGCGTTCCAGGCCCGCGGGGGTTTCAATGACGAGTGGTACGCCGTCACGGGGGGAGTCAAGGTCAATGACTTCCGGGACGAGGCTGTCGAAGCCTTCCACCGTGATGTGCGGGTTGATGTCAGCAGCCGGGACGCCGGCTGTGGTGTGTTCCGGAATGTGAGGGGTCATGATTCCAACAGTTTACCGATAACACACGGCAGGATGTCCTGCGCCCTCTCCGTCACTGCCAATGCTTCCGCCTCCGTGGCAGGGCAGACACGCCGTCGGGCAGGGGTGGGAGACCTGCAAAAGTGCACACCATGTCCGACCATGCCTCGAGGTGGCTGCGGACGTCCGACGAGGCCGGAGTCCAGGAGGCGCGGAGTTCGATGTCGATTGACTCCCGGCGGTCAGCAAGTGTTCCGAAGCTTTCGGACAGGACGCGGGTGGCAGTTCCACCGGCAGCCCGGTAAGGCGCTCGGTGGTTTTCGAGGGCTTCGACCAGCCAGGTCCAGGCTACGGAACCAAGCATTTCGTCGTTTCCCATTTCCGGCTCCAACTGGGCACGGATGTACGTCACAATGCGGAACTCCCCGTCCCAGACTGCGGAGCCGTCGGGGTCGTACAGGAGGATAAAGCGTCCGGTGGCCAGTTCGTCGTCGGGCTCCTCCCCGCCGGATGCCCTGGAAAGGGCTGCTGCGGCCGGTCCATGGATGGAGCCCGGCCCGGGACGATAGCTTGGCGCCATAACCTCGGCGCCCAAGGCCACAGCGTAGGGTGCCAGCCGTGAAGGCGCGGGGATCTCATCGAGCCGAAGTTCACTTCTGCAACGAGCTTTTCTAAGGGTCCCCAGAGCGTGGAGAAACTCTGGAGGAACCTGGGCGAGTGCGTTCACCTTCGCAGGGTACGCAAGCGCCGCAGGATTTTCCTGCAGGCTCGCCGTCGTGGTTTTTGGATCAACCGGCAGTCAACTCCCGTTTGATGGCGGCAATGAAGGAGTCCACGTCTTCTTCGCTGGTGTCGAAGGAGCACATCCACCGGACCTCGCGGGTTGCCTCGTTCCAGTCATAGAACCGGAACGATTTCCGCAGCCTGTCCGCCACTCCCGCCGGAAGGACGGCAAAGACCCCGTTGGACTCGGTCTTTTGCGTGGGTTCGACGCCGTCAATGCCCTCCACACCGGCGCGCAGCCTCGCTGCCATGGCGTTTGCATGTCCTGCCGAGCGAAGCCACAGATCGCCTTCCAGCAGGGCAATGAACTGGGCGGACAGGAAGCGCATCTTGGACGCGAGCTGCATGTTCATTTTGCGGAGAAAGATCAGGCCGTTGGCGGCTGCCGGATTCAGTGCCACCACTACTTCCCCGTAAAGCAGCCCGTTTTTGGTTCCTCCAAACGTGAGGATGTCCACGCCGGCGTCGCGCGTAAAGGCCCGCAGCGGAACCCGGAGATGGGCTGCCGCATTGGCCAGCCGGGCGCCGTCCATGTGCAGCTTCATGCCCTTGGCATGGACGTGGTCGGCAATAGCCCGGACCTCCTCCGGGGTGTAGCAGGTCCCCATTTCAGTGGTCTGGGTGATGGACACGGCGAGTGGCTGGGCGCGGTGTTCATCTCCCCATCCCCATGCCTCGCGGTCGATGAGCTCGGGAGTCAGCTTGCCGTCCGGGGTGGGCACCGCGAGAAGCTTGATGCCGCCCACCCTTTCTGGAGCACCGTTCTCATCCATGTTGATGTGGGCCGTTGCGGCACAGATTACAGCGCCCCAGCGGGGGAGAAGGGATTGCAGCGAAAGTACATTGGCCCCCGTTCCATTGAAAACGGGGAAGCATTCGATTCCTTCACCGAAGTGCTGCTCCATCAGCAGCTGAAGCCGGGCCGTATAGTCATCCTCACCGTAGGAGACCTGGTGTCCGCCGTTTGCCGCTGCCAGCGCTGCGAGGACCTCCGGGTGCACGCCGGAGTAGTTGTCCGAGGCAAAACCCCGTACCGACGGATCGTGCAGTTGCATCTGACCCGGTTCCTGAGCAGCGGTTGCAGTTTGGGCGGCGGCAGAGGCGGGGGAAGTCTCTACTGTGGATGTCATTGCTTTGGTCACACTTTCAGTTTAGGGACGGGATCGTGTTTGCGATGCGGTGGGGCGGCTGCTGTCAGGGGACCAGCGGGAGTCTCCGCCCGTTCAGCTCAGCAGCCTCCGTGCGGAACAGGTCAACGGCGGCGGCGCCGAGTTCCCCTACATCCGTGAAGCCCGGGAACTTCCGCTCCGGCGCTTTTGCGCGCATGGAGTCATCGACGAGTGCCTTGACCACAAACACGACGGCGGCACTTTGCAGTTCCGATTCGCCGTTCTTGTCCGCTTCGAAGCCCTGGGCCATAGCCATCGTCCACACCTCAGCCGCAGCTTTGGCCGCCACATAGCTTGCCGTTGCGGCGGTGGGGGAGGTCACCGCAGTGGATGACACCATTGCGAAACGCCCTGTTTCCGATGCTGAGAGGTCGTCATAGAACACCCGGGAAACGTTTCTGAGGGTGGTCACGGCATTGCGTTCCAGGAAGTCCCAGTCCTCGTCGGTCTGGGAAGTGATGCCCTTGGCCCCGCGCCATCCGCCCACAAGGTGGATGACGCCGTCGATCCCGCCATGGGAAGCTGTCACTTCCGACTGAAGCGTCCGTACCTCGGCCAGGTTCGCGAGGTCGCAGACCAGGGGGATGACGCCTTCGCCCGCCTCGGCGGCTGCAGCCACAATCCGCTGCTTGTCCGAGCCTACGGTGAGCACCGTGAAGCCTGCCTGCGAAAGGGCCGTGGCCGTCGCCACCCCCGAGGGTCCGCTGCCGCCAGTGACCAATACCTTCAGGGTGCGTCCGGATTTCATACCGCGTTCAAAGCCTCCGTTGTGGATGTGATGGTGGAACTGCCGGTAATTCCTGCAGTGGATTCGATGACTGGCCGCATCTTCTTCTCCAGCGCTTCGTAGAACATGGACAGGGGGAATTCGTCGTCCAGCACCTGGTCGGTGAGTCCACGTGGCGGTCCGGCGAGTGGCAGAGCGTCCGGACCCTTGGCCCAAACGGATGCGGGGTTAGGAGTCACGGTACCGGATACCAGCTCATAGGCTGCCAACCAGTGTGCTGTTTTGGGCCGGTCGATGGAGCGCCAGTAGAGTTCCTCGATCCGGAGCCCCAGGTCGATGACCACCTGGGACACTTCATCCCAGTCGATGCTTAGGCTGCTGTCAGTCCAGTGCAGTACCCGGTGCTGGTGCATCCAGGCAAAGAGAAGCTGCCCGCCGAGGCCGTCGTAGTTGCGGACGCGGCTGCCAGTGATGGCAAAGCGGAAGATCCGATCGAAGATCACCGCGTACTGCACGAGCTTGGCGTGCCGACGCGCTTCGGGGCTGGCTTTTTCATCCTTTTCGATCTTCACGGACTCGCGGAAGGCTGTCAGGTCACAGCGCAGTTCTTCCAGGGAGTACAGGAAAAACGGCATGCGTTGCTTGATCATGAAGGGGTCGAACGGGAGGTCGCCCCTCATGTGGGTGCGGTCGTGAATCAGATCCCACATCACAAACGTTTCCTGGGTCAGCTGCTGGTCCTCCAGCAACTCCTTGGCTTCCGGCGGAAGCTCCAGCGAGGTGATTTGGGCCGCGGCGCGCAGCACCTTTCGGAACCGGGCAGCTTCCCGGTCAGCAAAAATGGCGCCCCAAGTGAAGGTGGGTGTTTCGCGGACGCCCACGGTTTCCGGGAACAGGACTGCCGAATTGGTGTCATAGCCGGGGGTGAAGTCCAGGAAGCGGATGGGAACAAAAAGCCTGTTTGAGTACTCGCCGCCCTCGAGGTCAGCGATGAACTCCGGCCAGATGACCTCAATCAGCACTGCCTCCACCAGGCGGCTGCTGCTGCCGTTTTGCGTATACATGGGGAAAACCACCAGGTGCTGAAGCCCGTTTTCCCGGTGCTGCTGCGGCTGGAACGCCAGCAGTGAATCCAGGAAGTCGGGTACGGCAAAGCCACCAGCTGCCCAGGCACCAAAGTCCTTTACGAGGAGATCCAGGTAAGCGGCGTCGTGAGGGAATGACGGCGCGAGGGCCTCGATTGCCCCGACGATAACAGAAACATGAGCCGCCGCATCAGTGTGGTGGGCCTCCTCGGGAACGGAGCCGTCCTTTGCCTGCAGGGACTGCAGGGCTGTGGCTGCCGTCTTCAGCCGGATCCATTCCGGATGGGTGGCACTGACAGGTGCAGGTGACGAAGACTCCGGGGAATGAATCGACTGGATTGAGTCGTTTGTGATGACGGGGATGCTCATGGTGGCAGTGGCCTTTCTGGTCGCTGTTGCTTCTTCGGCGAGCGTAGCAACCAATCAGAGCCACTAATCCAAAAAGCGGTTGAGCATAAGAAAGTGTTGGTCACGGCCTGCGGAAAAGGTCCTCCAGATCAAGAGGAAAGCTGCCTGACGTGGGCCGCCTGCGTTCAGCGTTCCTCGGCGTTTACCAGCCGCAGCGAAACAGAGTTGATGCAGAAACGCTGGTCAGTAGGGGTTTCGTACCCCTCGCCATCGAAGACGTGCCCCAAGTGCGAATCGCAGGTGGCGCACCGTACTTCGACGCGGTCCATTCCCATGGTGCGGTCGTGGATGTAGCGTACTTTTCCCTCCGCCAAGGGAGCCCAGAAGGACGGCCAGCCGCAGTGCGAATCGAACTTTTCCTTGCTGGTGAACAGCTCGGTTCCGCAAGCGCGGCACTGGTAGACGCCCTCGGTATGGGTGTCCCAGTACTCGCCCGTGTAGGGCCGTTCGGTTCCGGCCTGGCGAAGGACCCGGTATTCCTCGGGCGAGAGTTCCTGGCGCCATTCCTCGTCGGTCCGGGCCACAACGGGCGCCTCGCTGTTGCCGTGGTCTCCTTGAATGCTCATACCTTGGTCAACGTCTAGGAGTCGCCGATAAATCCCGAACCTGCATACAGATGGAGTACGGGCAGTCCCAGCCGGTCCTGTGCCTTGTTGGCCCAGTCCGTGTGGAAAGTGTCCGCTATGGCATGCGGACGGGTTACTACGACAGCCTGGCGCGCACCGAGTTCCTTGACCTTGGCCACCAGTCCGTCAACAGCACGGCCGTCCACCACCTCGCCCGTGACGCCGGCGCCTACTCCTGCCAGCGCCGCAAGGGACACGGCAAGTGTCTCAGCGGCCTCGGCCCGTTCAGACTCGGGATCGGGAGTGTGTGCGGTCAGCTCGCGGAAAGCCTGTGCGATCTCCAGCAATGACAGGTGCTCAAGGAAGTCCACGAGCATATGGCGCTCGGTATTAGCCGGAACAAGCACCACCAACGGAATATCACCGCCGTCCACAAGGCGTTCGATGTTGACGCGGTCATCCGCACCCAGCGGTTCTTCTGTCAAAATGACGATCGGATCGTTCATGACCTCAGCCTAGTCCGGGCGCATCGTCCCCGCAGTACATCCGGCTGCGGCATGTCCGGAATATGTCAGATGTGAGTTAGCGGTAAGAATGGTGGCATGGCTTTCCAGCTCCGCCGCCCCGAGACCCCCCGCGCTTCACTGCGAGCGTTGCTGACTCCTTCAGTAACGGGAACCACGACGACGGGATCGAAATCCCTGAGCGCCAAGTGGGCACTAGGCGGTGTCATTGCAGGTTCGAGCCTCGCGGGTTTGATGGGCGCTGGTTCCTCCGCCCTCGCCCTGTATTTCGCGCGGAGGGTGATCACCCCCGCCCGCATCCGTGACGAGAACCAGGAAATCCTTGCCGTCATTCGCGATGGAAACCGGCAACAGGTCATCCTCGACGCGACTGATGACGCCATTGTGGAAGGCGTGTACGGGCTCTTCTTCGACAGCGGGCGCGGCCATGCCCGGATCGGAAGGATCCTGTCGTATTCGCCTGCCGAACGAACTGTCCTTCGCGAGGTGGAGGCGGTGTACAGCGGCGATCTGGCCACAGCCCGCCGTGGCTGGTGGAGCGGGGTTGCCTACCCCGATCCCGCCGCTATCGGCCTCCCTTCAAAGGAGGTGCTGATTGACGTCGACGGCGGATCAGCGCCGGCCATCATGATTCCAGCCCAGCCGGCCACGGACATCTGGGCCATTATGGTGCACGGCCGCGGCGCCACCAGGCAGGAGGGATTACGGGCCGTCCACACGGCAAGGGATCACGGACTGACCAGCCTCCTGATCTCCTACCGGAATGACGGCCTGGCGCCGTCGGCACCAGACGGCCGCTACGGGCTCGGCTCCACGGAATGGCGCGACGTCGAGGCCGCCATTACATATGCTCTCTCCAATGGTGCCAAAGAAGTGGTCCTTTTCGGGTGGTCCATGGGAGGGGCAATATGTCTTCAAGCCGCCGATTTGTCGCGCTACCGCCACCTGATCCGTGCCATGGTCCTGGATGCTCCCGTAATTAACTGGGTGGAGGTCCTGGCGCACCATGCCCAAATTCATCGGATTCCGTCCGGCGTCGGCAGGTATGGCCAGCTGATGATGAGCCACCGCCTCGGCCGAAGGCTTACGGGACTCGCGGCTCCGGTGGACCTGAAAGCCATGGACTGGGTGGCGAGGGCTGTGGAGCTGCGGACGCCGACCCTCATCATCCACAGTGTGGACGATGAATATGTGCCGTACGGCCCGTCAGCGGAGCTCGCTGAAAAAAACCCCGAGATGGTCACCTTTGAAAGCTTCAGCCGCGCCCGGCACACCAAGGAATGGAACGTTGATCCACAGCGGTGGGAGTCGCTGATTTCGGCATGGCTACGGCAGCAGCTGGCACCCAGGACGAACCCTGGAGCCGGGTCAGCTAGCGCTGCGTCCTGATTCGTGCGGAAATGGCGCCCGTGAACCTGATGAGGTCGCGGGGGTCCAGTTCGACGTCCAGTCCCCGGCGGCCACCGCTGATGAGCACTGTTTCCTGTTCCAACGCGCTGTCGTCAACGACGGTGCGGGAAGCCTGGCGCTGTCCCAGCGGCGAAATCCCGCCCAGGACGTAGCCCGTCCGGCGTTCTGCGACGGCGGAATCAGCCATTGCGGCTTTCTTCCCGCCCAAGGATGCGGCCATCGCCTTAAGATCCAGGTTGCCGCTGACTGGAACCACTCCCACGGCCAGCTGCCCGTCGACGTCGACCATGAGGGTCTTGAAGACCCTTGCCGGGTCAATGCCGAGCACCTCTGCAGCCTCCATGCCGTAGCTCGCTGTGGCGGGATCGTGTTGGTACGGGTGCAGCACAAAAGGAACACCGGCCGCAGCTAAGGCCGCTGTGGCCGGTGTTCCTTGTGAAGCCTGTTTTCTTCCCATCCGCCGGCGGGGGCTCAGCCCTGGAAACGGGCCGAGGCCGCCACTTTACGCTTGATGCGGCCCAGCATGGCCGTCATGCCCCTCATCCGCAACGGAGTGATGGCGCGCGTGAGTCCCAGGAGCTCCGGCATATCATCCGGCACGGCCAGGATCTCCTGTGCGGACAAACCGTCAAGTCCCTCATGGAGGACACCGGCGAAGCCCCGGGTGGTGGGAGCTTCCGGTGGCGCCTTGAAGTAGAGCCGGACGCTGTCCGGAGCACCGCCGTCGCCCTTTTCCGTCTCGATTGTCAGGAACAATGGCGACTGGCACTCCACCACCTGTTCGAGGAGTTCAGGGTGGTCCTTGAGATGCTCGGGCAGCTCAGGAAGTCCACGCGAGAACTCCAGGAGCAGCTGCAGCCGCTCAGGTTCGGTGAGGGCCTGGAAATCATCAACAATTTCCGCAAGGTTGGCGGGGAGGGAATCGGTATTCATCAGTTCCAGCTTACGCAGTATTTGCAGGGGAGGGGTGTGGGCTTTCGCCGACTAGTTGGACACCGCTGCCGATACTGGCTGCGAGGAAGGAACAGTGCCGCGGTCGGCGCCCTTGACGATGGGAACGCGGACAGCGTTCCCCCATTCGGTCCATGAGCCGTCGTAGTTGCGGACGGTGTCAAACCCCAGAAGGTACTTCAGGGCAAACCAGGTGTGGCTGGAACGCTCGCCGATACGGCAGTAGGCCACGACGTCGTCGCCCGGCGTCAATCCTGCTTCTCCCAGATACAGTGCCTCGAGTTCTTCACGGCTGCGGTAGGTGCCATCCGGTGCAGCGGCACGGGCCCAGGGAATGGAAGCGGCGGTGGGGATGTGGCCGCCACGGAGCGCACCCTCTTCAGGGTAGGCAGGCATGTGCGTGCGCTGTCCGGTGTACTCCTCAGGGGAACGCACATCGATCAGCGGCTTGCCCAGGTGAGCGAGCACGTCTTCCTTGAAGGCGCGGATGGGGGCGTCATTGCGCTCTACTACCGGGTAGTTGCCAGGAGCAGGAGCAGGTGCGTCGGTGGTGAGTTCACGGCCTTCGGCGATCCACTTGTCGCGGCCGCCGTCCAGCAGCCGGACATCCTCATGGCCGAACAGGGTGAAGACCCAGAGTGCGTAAGCAGCCCACCAGTTGGATTTGTCGCCGTAAATCACCACGGTGCTGTCCCGGGAAATCCCCTTGGCTGCAGCGAGGGCAGCGAATGCCTTGCCGTCCACGTAATCCCGGGTCACTTCGTCATTGAGGTCGGTGTGCCAGTCGATCTTCACGGCGCCGGGGATGTGCCCGGTTTCGTAAAGCAGGACGTCTTCGTCGGACTCCACCACCACAAGCCCGCCGTCACGCACGGCACCGGACTCGATGGCCGCGGCCAGCCATTCGGTGGATACGAGCCGCTCCGGGTGGGTGTAGGCGGAGAATTTCTCGTTCTGTTCAACGGGGTAGGGCATGCTGATGGCCTTTCATTGAAAACGGTCAGTGGGCCCTGGCACGAGTTTCACGGCAGCCGGACCTGCTCCCACACTAGCCACGCCCCCGGACGATTGCTTCCCTCTGTTAACACAGGGACATATGGCCTTGATCACGTGACCGCTGCCGCAGGGCCGATACCGGTATTCTTTCTGGGGACAGACCAGCAGAACGGACCACTTTGGTACAGATCGAACAGCTCGCCGCGCGCACGCCGGCGGTTTCCGTGGATGACCTCCTTAAGGGGTTTTATCCTTCGCCACGATTCGGTGCGGTCTCCTTCGGCAGCTACCGCCCCGATCCCTCCCAGCCAAGCCAGGCGGCAGCGGTCCGTGCCCTCGAAGGTTTCGCTGCCGGCGTGGGCGCGCGGGATGGCGACGGCCTCTTCAAACGCCTCTTTGCCAAGAAGGACACGTCCCGGGCCGGCATCTACCTGGACGGCGGATTCGGCGTCGGCAAGACGCACCTCCTGGCGTCCCTCTGGCACGCGACGCCGGGCCCGAAGGCTTTCGGCACCTTTGTTGAGTACACCAACCTCGTGGGAGCGCTGTCCTTCCGGAAGACGGTGGAAGCGCTCAGTCACTACAAGCTCGTCTGCATTGACGAATTCGAGCTCGACGATCCGGGCGATACCGTCCTCATGTCCCGACTGATGCGGGAACTGGCCGACGCCGGCGTCAAGCTGGCAGCGACGTCCAATACGCTTCCGGGTTCGCTGGGCGACGGCCGCTTCGCCGCCGTCGACTTCCAACGCGAGATCCAGGTTCTGGCCGATCAGTTCGACGTGGTGAGGATCGACGGCGAGGACTTCCGCCACCGCGGCCTGCCGGCGGCTCCATTGCCTTTGCGCAATGACGAACTCCACCATCACATGAAGGCGGAGTTCGACGGCAAGACTGTGGCCAGGGATGACTTCAAGACCCTCATTGCCCACCTCGCTGGCGTCCACCCGAGCCGCTATCGGCAATTGATTGACGGCATCGATGGAGTGGTGTGGCGCGATGTCGACACCATCACGGAACAGGCAGTTGCCCTGCGGTTCGTGGTCCTCGCGGACAGACTGTATGACAAGGACGTCCCCATCCTCGCCAGCGGCGTTCCTTTCGACCGCCTCTTTACAGAGGAAATGATGACCGGCGGTTACATGAAGAAGTACTTCCGCGCCGTCTCACGTCTGACAGCCCTGGCGCGCGAGGGTCAAAACCACGAGCCCTCGTAGAGGCAGTGCCCTCGTAGGGCCTGCTGAACGCCGAAGGGCCGGTTAAACGCCGAAGGTGCCGGCACCGCCTCTCGGCGGGACCGACACCTCGCTGACGTACCTAGTTGGGTCAGAGGCCCTGCTGTCGGGGTTCCCCGGCTACAGGTGGCTCACCGTCGACGTGGGGATCATCGGCTGCAGGCGCCGCATCGGGCTGCCCGTTCGCCTTGTCCACGAGGCCGGCTGCACCTTGCTGGACGGAATCGATCTTGTCGGCGTACTTTCCACCGGTTTTGGTATCGATGAAGTCACCGGCTTTGCCGATGCCGTCCTTGATGGCTTCTTCTTTGCCACCAATAAGTTGCTGAGCCTTGCCCTTTAGATCGTCAAGTAATCCCACGGGCACCTCCCTTCAGTCGCGGAGCCAGATCGCTCCTGGCCTTTCGATCCTAACCGCGGAGGTTGGAGGTGCCAACCGCTATGGGCGTTTTGACAGCAAAAAAGCAGCTCCGAGGGAGCTGCTTTCATGAGTGGGCGATACTGGGATCGAACCAGTGACCTCTTCCGTGTCAGGGAAGCGCGCTACCGCTGCGCCAATCGCCCGCGGAATGAGTAACGCGGATTAAAAGAAAAGAGAGCGGACGACGAGATTCGAACTCGCGACATCCACCTTGGCAAGGTGGTGCTCTACCAGCTGAGCTACGTCCGCACATGTAGATCGTTGCGCTTGATCGGCGTTCTACAACAAGCAATCAGAATTGCTCTGGTGGGCGATACTGGGATCGAACCAGTGACCTCTTCCGTGTCAGGGAAGCGCGCTACCGCTGCGCCAATCGCCCATTGCCATCCAGCCTGAACCGGAAACCATGGTTTTCACCGAGGTGGGTACGGGATTCGAACCCGTGTATACGGCTTTGCAGGCCGCTGCCTCGCCTCTCGGCCAACCCACCGTGTTAGCACGATTCCGAAGAACCCTTGCCGTGACAGTGTCCTGCGAGCGGACGACGAGATTCGAACTCGCGACATCCACCTTGGCAAGGTGGTGCTCTACCAGCTGAGCTACGTCCGCAGTTTGGAGCTTTGATTCGGTGCCCTGAGGGGCATTTCCTCGCGTTCCAACGAGTAAAAACTCTATAGGAGGTTCAATGATTCTCCAAATCGCTTCCCCACCCCCGGACACAAATGCCGCTGATTCCTTGATATCTAGGGGGTTTCGACTAATTACAGCCATGTAATTCCCTCTGTCTTTGCCCGACTTCAAAGTGGAATAATGGTGTCAGGAAGCCGATTTCTAAATTTGACCGGACTGGGCTAGCATTCAAAGGCATTGGGGCGATTGGCGCAGTGGTAGCGCGCTTCGTTCACACCGAAGAGGTCACTGGTTCGAACCCAGTATCGCCCACCCCGAAGGCCCGTTCCGTTCTTGCAGCGGAACGGGCCTTTTTTGTGTTTCTTCCGGTGGTCCAGACGGTTTCAGTGAGCTGGACTTCCTGTCGGTCCTTTGTGAAAGAGTTGATACATGACCGCTCCACTGCTTGCCCACGCCACGGATTATGGCCGTATGTACGCCCGGTCCACTACCGCGGAGTTTTCTGTTCCGTCCATCACCACCGTCATAGGCCAACAGCCTCACGGCCTGGATGGATGGTTCGGCTATATGGGTGCCAGCAGCCTTGCCAGCGACCCCCTGCTCCCAGGCATTCTGGGCAGCCCGGCGCAGGTACGGCAGGCGGTCAACAGGGCGGCCCGTGCAGCGGAGGCGTACCGGGATGTCGCCGCCAAACGTGGTGACCGTGTTCATGATTACTGCGAGCAGGTGGCTTTACGGGCCCTAGGGAGGCCGCACCGGATGAAGGAAACGCGTGAGGCCCTGGCCGCAAACGGCGAGGAAGCCTTTGCCGCCCGGTTTGATGAATGGTGGGAGCTGTACCGCGTTGAGCCCATCGCGCCGGAGATCACCGTCTGGAACCAAACAGTCGGCTATGCGGGAACGCTGGATCTGGTAGCGCGAATCAACGGCCGGACCTGCCTCATCGATTACAAAACCAAGGGCACCACCAGGGATGGAACGGTCAAGCCCCTGGACGACAAAGTGGTGATGCAGCTGGTGGCAGGGATGAAGGCTGAAGAGAGCCTCGTGGACGCTGTGGCCGGCGAATGGGAGCCCTGGAAGCACGGTGAAGCACCGGTCCTCCTGGCAGTCGCCCTGGGTGAGACTGAAGTCCGTCCCCAGCGGGCCAACCCCGAGGTCCTCAAACATCATTGGTGGAAGTTCTGCGCACTGCGTCGGGTCTGGGAAATGGCCGCTGACACAGGAAGTGCCGGAAATGCACTGCTGCCTGTGGCCCCGCCGGTGTCTCCCTGATCAGCCTCTCCACTTCCCTGGCCGGCACACCGCGCCCTCCTGACAGCTGTGCCATCTAAACTGGATGGGATCCCATCCTTCTCCACCGTGAGGAAAGACTGCCCATGGCCATTCTGAACATTCGCATCATCGGCGATCCTGTGCTCCGCACCGTGGCCGATCCCGTGACGGAATTCGGACCTGACCTTGAAAAGCTGGTCGCTGACATGGTGGAAACCATGGAGGACGTTGACGGTGCAGGACTTGCTGCGCCGCAGGTCGGTGTCAGCCTCCGTGTTTTCACCTACCGCATCGGCGGAGTCGAAGGGCACATTATCAACCCGGTCCTGGAAAACAGTGACGACTTCCAGACGGACGAAGTGGAAGGTTGCCTCTCCATTCCCGGGCTCGGGTTCCCTGTCCGCCGTCATCGGGCCACCAAGGCAACAGGAGTAGACCTGAACGGCAACCCGGTGGTCGTAGAGGCTGAGGGCATGCTGGCCCGCTGCTTCCAGCACGAGACTGACCACCTTGACGGCGTGCTCTTCACCGACCGTCTTGAAGGCGAAGACCGCAAGAGTGCCCTCCGGGCTATCCGCGCAGCCAACTATCACTTTGTTGCCGAACAAACCACCGCCAAGCGGGCGCGGACCGTGGGTTCCAGCTTCGGCGCAGGTTCCGGAACAGCCGGATGAGGGTTCTCTTCGCCGGAACGCCGGCGGTGGCCGTGCCGTCATTGGACGCACTGCTTGCTGCCGGGTTTGACGTCGTCGCCGTACTCACGCGACCCGATGCTCCCCTTGGCCGAAAGCGCGTGCTGACTCCCTCTCCGGTCGCAGCCCGGGCCGCCGAACTGGGGATTGGCGTGATTCACGCTGCCAAGGTGGATGCTGAGGTTACTGCCAAGATCGCGGAACTGAAACCGGATGTGGCCGCAATCGTGGCCTATGGCGGGCTCATTCCCCGTGCGGCACTGGATGTCCCACAACACGGATGGATCAATCTGCACTTCTCCCTGCTGCCGGCATGGCGTGGTGCCGCGCCGGTCCAGCACGCTGTCATTGCCGGTGATGACGTGACCGGGGCCGTGACCTTTCTGCTCGAAGAGGGCCTGGACACGGGACCTGTATTTGGCACCCTCACCGAAAAGGTGCACGACGACGACACCTCCGGCGCGCTGCTGGAGCGGCTATCACACAGCGGAGCCGTACTCCTCGCCCAGACGCTTTCTGCAGTGCAGGCCGGAGCCGCTGCTGCCGTGCCGCAGAGCGGGGACGTCTCGCTCGCACCGAAGCTCACCATTGACGACGCACGCCTCGACTGGCATCAGCCGGCTCTTGCCCTTGGCAGGAGGGCGCGTGGCGTTACCCCTGAGCCGGGAGCGTGGACCACCTTGGACGGCCAGAGGTTGAAGCTCGAGCCCGTCGTGCTGCGCCCGGATACGCTTGACCTGGAACCAGGCAAGGTGGCCCTGAGGGAAAAGGCTGTGCTGGTAGGTACCGGCTCGCACGCTGTGGAATTAACGAGGGTCCAACCTTCGGGCAAGAAAATAATGACCGCCACCGATTGGGTGCGCGGACAGACTTCACTGGAAAGCATGGTGTTCGAATGAGCGGGTCCGGCACAGGCGGCAACGGCCGTGGGCAGCGCAGCGGCGGGCAACAGAGCGGTGGGCCACGGAGCGGCGGGCAGCGGGGCAGCGCAGCCGGGGGCAGCCAGCGGAACGCGCAGGGCCGGGAACGGAACCGGACATCGCAGCGCAGCTTCACGGAAAACGCGCCTTCGCAGCGCACCCGCCGTGCCGATCCCGCGCGTCTGGTGGCCTTCGAAGTACTCCGCGCTGTTGCGTCCGAGGATGCTTATGCGAACCTTGTCCTCCCCTCCCGGATCCGGCATCACGGGCTGGACAAGCGCGACGCCGGATTCGCCACCGAACTGAGCTATGGTGCCCTCCGCGGACAGGGGACTTACGACGCCGTTTTGGCCCGCTGCGTTGACCGTCCCCTCGACCAGCTAGATCCGGCAATCCTCGACGCCCTCCGGATCGGAGCTCATCAGCTGTTGGCGATGCGCGTCCCTGCGCACGCTGCCCTGGATCAGACAGTCGGCCTGGCCCGGGCTGTTATCGGAGCCGGGCCGTCCACGCTCATCAATGCCGTCTTGCGGAAGGTTTCTGCCCGGAGCCTCGATGAATGGCTCGAGGAACTCCTTCGGGACCAGAAGGACGAGACCACCATTGCATCAGTCCGCCATGCCCATCCTGAGTGGATCGTCCGGGCATTGAGGCAATCCTTGGTGGCACATGGACGGCCTGTGACGGAAATTACCGCGCTGCTTGAGGCGGACAACGCGGCTCCTGTGGTCAATCTTGTGGCTTTGCCCGGCTTGGGAAGCCTTGATGAAGCGCTCCAGAATGGAGCGACCCCAGGCGAGCTCGTTGAGGACTCCGCACTTTCCAGCGGGGGAGACCTCGGCAGGCTTGCGTCCATCAGGGAAGGCAGCACCAGGGTCCAGGACGCAGGATCCCAGTTGGTTGCCCGTGCGCTGGCCGCCGTCGATCTCCAGGACAACCGTGCCAGCGGGGACGATGCCGGCAACACTGGCACTGCCGGTTCGGAGCATGGAGAACTCTGGCTGGATCTTTGTGCCGGACCCGGCGGAAAGGCAGCCCTGCTGGGAGCCCTCGCCAACCAAAGCGGTGCACGCCTGTTGGCCAACGAACCCCTGCCGCATCGGGCCAAGCTGGTCCGCCAGGCGTTGTCGGTTGTGCCGGGCGACGTCTGGGAGGTCCGCACCGGGGACGGCCGGGAGCTCGGCAGCGAACAGCCCGAGACGTTCGATCGGATCCTCGTCGATGTTCCCTGCAGCGGGTTGGGTGCCCTGCGGCGCCGTCCCGAATCACGCTGGCGCCGTTCACCGAAGGACCTTGCGGATCTGGGGCCGCTGCAGCGGGATTTGCTGAAGTCGGCCCTGGCTGCGGTCAAACCAGGCGGGGTGGTGGCTTACGTGACGTGCTCGCCGCACCCGGCCGAAACCACCGCCGTGGTCAGCGATGCCCTGCGCAAGCGTGATGACCTGGAATTGCTGGATGCCGGAGCCGTGCTGGACAACGTGAGCCTGACCGGTCATTTGGAGGCCGGGCATGAGGGGACGGCGCAGTTATGGCCTCACCTGCACGCAACGGACGCCATGTTCCTTGCCCTTATCCGGAAGAAGTCCTGACACCGGGATTGCCGTGAGCATCCAACCCGGAAGTACTCTCAACTGAAAACTGCTTGGCCGTTGTTGGTTTGGCAGTGCCCTTACGTGAAAGGACATTCACATGGCCCAGTGCTGTATCAATCCCAGCATTCTCTCGGCGGACTTCGTGAACCTCGAGGCCGAGCTTCAGCGCATCAGCAACGCCGACGCCGTGCATGTTGACGTTATGGACAACCACTTCGTCCCCAACCTGACCATCGGCCTGCCCGTGGTGCAGCGGATCCAGGCCGTCAGTCCGGTGCCGCTGGACGCCCACCTGATGATCAACGACGCCGACCGCTGGGCCCCGGCCTACGCCGACGCAGGAGTGGCTTCCGTGACCTTCCACGTCGAAGCCTCGATCGCCCCGATCAAACTTGCCCGTGAACTGCGGGCGAGGGGTGCCAAGGCAGGAATGGCCTTACGGCCGGGAACGCCGGTAGAGCCGTACCTGGACATGTTGCCGGAACTGGACCTGCTCCTCATCATGACAGTGGAGCCGGGCTTTGGCGGCCAGTCTTTCCTGGACCTCACGCTGCCCAAGATCCGCCGGGCACGGGCTGCCATCGACGGAGCGGGCACCGGTGTGGCCTTGCAGGTGGACGGCGGCATCACGGAAGAAACCATCATCCGCGCAGCAGAAGCCGGAGCGAATGTCTTTGTGGCAGGTTCCGCGGTTTACGGCGCCGAGGACCCGTCCGAAGCCGTGGAACGGCTCCGGAAGGCCGGTAGCCGGTAGCCGACTTAGCGGGCTCAGCATTTACGACGAAAACAATTCTCCCTGTGACGCACTCTGACGGGAATACCCGGGCGGGCAGTGAGGTTGTGACAGAATAACAACACACAAATACGTGCTCCGGGGTCGGTGTAAGTCCGAACCGGCGGTGACAGTCCGCGACCCGCGAGCCGGTGCTTTCTTTTCGAAGGCTTCCGGCGGACGGTTGAATCGGTGAAATTCCGGTACCGACAGTTAAAGTCTGGATGAGAGAAGCACGTACGGCTGTTTCTGTGGCGCTTTAAGGCGCCACAGACTTTGCTGTCGTATACCCCCGGAGCCCACGCGGTTTTCGAGGGAAGGAACGACACGCAGGTGGTCTCAGACGCTGAATTCACGCCCGCTGAAATGGCGGCCATGGAGCGTGCCTTGGCGGAGGCGCTCAAGGGACCCCGTGGGGTGAACCCCTTGGTGGGCGCGGTAATTCTCGATGCTCACGGCCGGCAGATTGCAACGGGCTATCACCGCGGCGCCGGAACCCCCCATGCCGAGGCCGATGCCATTGCCCAGGCTGGTTCGCAGGGGCTGGATCTCGCGGGCACCACCATGGTGGTCACTCTTGAACCCTGCAATCACTGTGGACGTACCGGTCCCTGCGCCCAGGCAATCATCGATGCCCGCATGGCCAAGGTCATTTATGCCGTGGATGATCCCCATGATCCGGCTGCCGGCGGCGCGGCCACGCTGCTGGCGGCGGGAGTCAAGGTACTTTCCGGGCTGAATGCGGAGGGCGCCTTTGACCTGAACCGCAGATGGTTCGAGGCCGTACTGTCTAAGCGGCCCTTCGTCACGCTCCACATCGCCCAGACCCTCGACAGCCGGATTGCAGCCCAGGACGGCACCAGCCAGTGGATTTCGAGTCCGGAGTCCCTGGCGGACAACCACAGCACCCGCGGGCGCATCGATGCCATCCTTGTGGGCACCCAGACAGTCATGATTGACAACCCCCGGCTAACTGCCAGGAACTCCGCCGGTGAGCCCGAAGGCAGGCAACCGCTGCGAGCCGTCATGGGGCTCCGGAACATTCCGGAGGATGCCGCTATTCACGGAGACGACGGCCGTGTCTTCCATCTCGCCACAAGGGACCCCCGCCAGGCCCTGGACAGCCTCTTTGCCGCCGGAGTCCGCCATCTGATGGTGGAGGGCGGCTCCCGCATCCTCAGCGCTTTCCTGACAGCCGGGCTAGTGGATGAACTCATTGTTTACCTCGCACCCACGCTGCTGGGATCCGGCACCGCGGCTCTGGGCGACCTCGGCATCACAACCCTCTCCGATGCCCAGCATTGGGAATGGGATCCCGCAGGAGGCGGAGCCGTTCAGTCCCTGGGCCGGGATCTTCGGCTGCATCTTCGCCCTGCCGGCTCAAAAACATCTGCCGGCTCACCCATCACCGAACTTTCCACGGCAACTACCGATTCAACCGTGCACCTGACAGGTGCCGGCAGCGCAGCAGGAGGCTATTGATGTTTACCGGAATTATCGCCGAACAGGGCAAAGTACTGTCCGTGAAAAGGGGAGAGGGAAGCGCAACCCTCCGTCTGCAGGCGCCCGGGACCACCGAGGGTCTTGCTCTGGGCGGGTCAATTGCAGTGAACGGCGTATGCCTGACTGCCACTGAGATCGTTGGCAAGGAGTTCAGCGTCGACGTTATGGGCGAGACCCTGGTCAGGAGCACGATTGGCGGGTTGCAGGCCGGGGACGCCGTCAACCTTGAGCGGTGTGTTCCCGCCGGTGGGCGCTTGGACGGTCACGTCGTCCAAGGCCACGTAGACGGTGTGGGCAGCCTGAAGGAACGGGAATCCCTGGAAAACTGGGACCGGCTGAGGTTTGAAGTGCCTCCCGCCCTGGCAAGGTACATCGCCGAGAAGGGGTCAATAGCGGTCGACGGCGTATCCCTCACCGTTACTGCGGTCAGCTCCGCCCAGGATCCGGCGCCCTGGTTTGAGGTGGGACTGATCCCCACAACATTGGCGGAGACAGGTCTGGGAGCAAAGACCATTGGGGGCCCGGTGAACCTGGAGGTTGATGTGCTCGCAAAGTACACCGAGCGGCTGTTGGCATTCTCCCTGCCGGCGGCACAGGAGCAAACCGCATCGGCGTCCCAGGCAGTGGATACGGAGGTTTCGCTGTGAGCCCGGCCTTCCCCGCGCCTGGCCACCCGCTGGATCTCGCTGCCCCCGTCGAATTGGATGCTGCTCCTGCCCGGTTGGACAGTATTGAAGTAGCCGTACAGGCGATCGCCGCGGGCAGACCCGTAATTGTGGTGGACAATGAGGACCGCGAAAATGAAGGCGACATCATTTTCGCGGCGGAATTTGCCACGCCGGCTCTCATGGGCTGGACCGTCCGCTACAGCTCGGGAGTCATTTGTGTTCCCCTCGACGGTGCCCGCGCTGACGCCCTGGCCTTGCCGCCGATGGTGGAAGTCAACGAGGACGCCAAGGGGACTGCCTACACTGTCTCCTGTGATGCGGCAGTAGGCGTGAGCACAGGAATTTCCGCGTCAGACCGTGCCCTGACTGCCAGGGTGCTGGCCGATCCTGCCAGCACGCCGGCCTCGCTTACACGTCCCGGGCATGTTTTTCCGCTTCGGGCCGTTGAGGGGGGTGTACGGGAACGTCCGGGCCATACGGAAGCAGCTGTCGAGCTGTGCCGGCTGGCAGGACTGTCACCCGTGGGTGTAATTGCAGAGTTGGTGTATGACAACGGAGAGATGATGCGGCTGGATGGACTGCGCGTTTTTGCTGCAGAACATGGTTGCCCGCTTATCTCGATCGAGGACCTTGTGAGCTATCTGGGTAATGGGGAACACAGTAGGCGGGCATCGGTTCCGGCCGGAAAAGAGGAGAAATAATGACGGCTTCGAAAGTCCAGAAGGCAGCTAACGGCGCAGAGCCGCACCCGGTCAGCGGTGGCCCGGTGGTCCAGCTTCCCGGCGAGTTCGGCGGTTTGGTTGCCCAGGCATGGATTGACCTCGAAACCGGTGCCGAGCACCTGGCAGTGAGCTCTCCCATTCCGCCCACCGATGGGCAGGCACCCCTGGTGCGGCTGCACTCGGAATGCCTCACGGGCGACGTCTTCGGATCCTACCGCTGCGACTGCGGTGAACAACTCGCTTATGCGCTGGAGATGATCAACGAATACGGCGGGACGTTGCTGTACCTCCGCGGGCAGGAAGGCCGCGGCATCGGCCTTGCGAACAAGATCAAGGCCTACGCCCTTCAGGAGGCCGGACTGGACACCGTAGAAGCCAACGAGCAACTGGGGTTGCCCGTTGACGCCCGTTGCTACAAGGCTGCGGCGCAGATCCTGGCGGAAATGGGACTCACCAAAATCCGGCTCCTGAGCAACAACCCTGATAAGCAGAACAGGTTGGCCAAGGCGGGCGTCACAGTGGTGGAGATGGTTCCCACCGAGGTTCCCTCCCGCGAGCAGAACATCCGGTACCTCCAGACCAAGAAGGATCGGATGGACCACCGGCTTGTCCTTGGCGCCGAATCGGCCACCGTTCCCGCAGGAGCCGCGGGCCTGCCCTCCACCCCCTTTGACCACGAACAGGACTGAGCCGGCCCTCGGCCCGAACTGGCGCAGGCTGAACGGCCTGGTCAAAACTGAACCCTGTCAAAACTGAACATCAAGACTCACCACCACAACTGAACGGAACCTCGCAATGAGCGGACACGGCGCGCCCGAAATCGACTTGACCACCCTGAACCCCGACGAAACGTCACGCCTGAAACTGGCGATCGTTGCTGCGAGCTGGCACACGCAGATCATGGACGGCCTGCTCGACGGTGCGCTTCGAGCCGCCAAAGAGGCCGGCATCAGCGAGCCGACCGTCCTCCGGGTACCCGGCAGCTTCGAGCTTCCCGTCGCCGCTGCCCGGCTGGCGCCGCACTTTGACGCCGTCGTTGCACTCGGTGTGGTGATCAGGGGAGGCACACCCCACTTTGATTACGTTTGCCAGGCGGCCACCATGGGTCTGACCGATGTCAGCGTCAAAACCGGGGTCCCGGTGGGATTCGGTGTGCTGACCTGTGACACGGAACAGCAAGGCCTGGACCGGGCCGGCCTTCCCGGTTCCTCGGAGGACAAGGGCCATGAAGCCGTGACGGCTGCCCTCGCAACGGCAGTGACCCTGAGCCAGTACCGGTAACGAGCCGTTTGTGCTTTCTGTCACAACGCCGTCGTCATGCTACGGCCCGGCAGGCGCTCTCCAGCCTTGAGCAAGTAGGCTGGAGGGCGTGAAGAATTTCGAGACGCTGTTTGCAGAACTCAGTGAGAAGGCTGCAACACGCCCGCCCGGCTCCCGCACGGTCGCTGAACTGGAGTCCGGGGTCCACGGCATCGGCAAGAAGGTCGTCGAAGAGGCAGCGGAAGTCTGGATGGCTGCTGAGTACGAATCCGACGAAGCAGCCGCTGAGGAGATCTCCCAGTTGCTCTACCACCTGCAGGTTCTGATGCTTGCCAAGGGACTAAGCCTGGAAGACGTTTACAAGCATCTTTAGCCGCCCCGCTGCGGTCATACCCTGCTTGAAACCGATTCCGTCCCCACCCAGAAAGATTCTCCTCCATGCTGCGAGTTGCCGTTCCCAATAAAGGATCCTTGTCCGAAGCCGCCTCCGAGATGCTCGCCGAGGCAGGCTACCGCCAGCGCCGCGATGGCGGCCGCGAACTCGTGCTGGTTGATCCGGACAACGATATTGAGTTCTTTTTCCTCCGCCCGCGCGACATCGCCGTGTATGTCGGGCAGGGAACGCTCGACGTCGGCATCACCGGCAGGGACCTGCTGCTGGACGCTGAGGTAGAGGCTGAGGAACTCCTGGGCCTCGGGTTTGCCGCGTCCACCTTCCGCTTCGCTGGGCCCGTCGGTGATTTCGACGCCGTCGAGCAGCTTGAGGGAAAGCGGCTGGCGACGAGCTACGACGGCCTCCTGCGGGGATACCTCGCCGAGCGCGGCATCAACGCCAAAGTGGTACGGCTCGACGGCGCCGTCGAGTCCTCTGTGAGGCTCGGCGTCGCGGACGCCATTGCCGACGTCGTGGAAACCGGGACCACGCTCAAGGCCGCCGGGATGGAAATCTTCGGGGAACCGATCCTGCTCTCCGAGTCGGTACTCATCGGCCGCAAGGGTGAAAAGAATCCGGCGGCTGACGTCTTGATCCGCCGCCTCCAGGGTGTTCTCGTGGCGCGTCAGTACGTGCTGATGGATTACGACGTCCGTAAGGAGCTTGTGGAGGAGGCGGCGGCGCTGACGCCCGGCCTTGAGTCTCCCACTGTCTCCCCGCTGCGGGACTCGGACTGGGTGGCTGTGCGCTCCATGGTGCCGAAGAAGGATACCAACCGGATTATGGACGAGCTATACGACATGGGTGCCCGTGCCATCCTCGTCAGCAGCATCCACGCCTGCCGTATCTGAGCCCCTCGTCCACAGAGTTTCCTTCAGTAATTTTCAGGAGAAGTCATGGCTGTAGCCGTTCGCGTTATCCCATGCCTGGACGTTGATGCCGGCCGTGTGGTCAAGGGCATCAATTTCGAAGGCCTTCGCGATGCCGGGGACCCGGTTGAGCTCGCACACCGCTACGACAACGGCAGCGCCGACGAACTCACATTCCTTGATGTCACGGCGTCCTCAGGCAACCGCGAAACGACCTTCGACGTCGTGCGCCAAACCGCCGAAGAAGTCTTTATCCCGTTGACAGTAGGCGGCGGCGTCCGCGGCGTCGCAGAGGTGGACAAGCTTCTGCGTTACGGGGCCGACAAGGCGTCCATCAATACAGCAGCGGTAGCCCGGCCCGACGTCGTGGATGAGATCACCAGGCATTTCGGCTCCCAGGTGCTGGTGCTGTCCTTGGATGCACGGCGTAACCGGCCCGGCTCCAAACCGACCCCGTCCGGCTTCGAAGTGACAACCCACGGCGGCCGGCAGGGGACCGGAATCGACGCCATCGCCTGGGCCAAGGAAGCAGCGGACCGCGGAGTAGGAGAAATCCTGCTTAACTCCATCGATGCCGACGGCACCAAAGACGGCTTCGACCTGGAGCTCATCCGTCTGGTCCGTGCCGCAGTCCGGGTTCCCATCATCGCGTCCGGCGGAGCGGGCGAGCCGGCGCACTTCCCGCCGGCCGTGGCCGCGGGGGCAGACGCAGTCCTGGCCGCGTCGATCTTCCACTTCGGACCCGATGACATGATTTCGCAGGTTAAGACGGCCATCCGCGAAGCCGGTTTCGAAGTCCGCTGAGCCCCACCTGCCCCGCAGGTGGGCTAGAGGCCGACTTCTGCTGACTGGAGGAGCGCGACGGCGTCGGGCTGGCCTTCAAAAGTTACGAGGGCGTGTTTTGTCCGGCCATGCGCATGCATCAGCAACTCACCCGGTTCCCCGACGATCGCAACTGAAACGGGTGCGCGCTTGGCAACGTGCCGCGGGCCTGAGGGGCGCACCAGCACCACACCGAGGTCCACGCCGCGGTAGAGAATGGCAGCACGCTTAACGAGTTCGTCCCAGAGTGCGTCAGAGTATTCGGCGTCCAAGGCACGGGGTGCCCAGCGGTCCACTGCGCGGCGCACATCTTCGGTGTGGACGAAGTACTCAATAAGGTTTGAGCTTTCGTCCAGCGCCGGAATGTTCATGGGGGAGAGAACCGGAGGACCGGCCCGGAAGGTGTTGACCAACCGGTTGTAGTCTTCGGTGGTTTTGAGCTTGGCCGCCAGTTTCGCCGTCGCTTTGTCCGAGGCTTTTGCCAGGCGCTTGAACAGGAGCCCCAGTCCGACGGCGGCCTTCCGCTCGCGCAGATAGAGGTGCGCGGCGAGATCCCGGGTTTGCCATCCGGTGCAGAGCGTGGGGGAGTCAGGACCGGCCGCCAGCAGGGTCTCGGCCAGAACTTCTCGGGACGGTTCGACGAAATGCATCACTTGTGAAAGTAGCACGAGAGGGCCGGACACGCGCAGTGGAACCGCCGCCTCGGCTGGTGCTGATCTTCACACTTATGGCAGGCACTAGACTTGACCTGATGTCTGAGCAGCCCGCCCCCGCCCCGCGCGCGTCAAACCCGCCCGTTTCCAAGCCTGTAGCCGAGTCTGGTTCAACAGCTGGTCCGTCTCCACAGGCCAGCGATCTTCCGGTCGAAATTGCTGCTGCCCTCAAGCGTGACAGTGCCGGCCTGGTGGCGGCCGTCGTGCAACAGTTCGATACGAATGAAGTGCTCATGCTGGGCTGGATGGACGATGAAGCACTTCAGCGGACCTTGAGCACCGGGCGTGTGACGTTTTATTCACGCTCCCGCCAGGAGTACTGGCGCAAGGGAGACACCTCGGGGCATGTCCAATGGGTTAAGTCCGTTGCGATGGACTGTGACGGAGATGCCCTGCTGGTCCGCGTGGACCAGGTCGGTGCAGCCTGCCATACGGGAACGCGCACATGCTTCGACGGCCGCGAACTCGAGGCCGTGACAGGCAGCCCCTCCTGACAAGGACCTGAATCAGGACCGGCAGCACCCAGCACTTTCGAATTGTCACTCATAGAACAGGCGGAGAACCATAGCCATGCAGGACCTTGGAGTCATCAGCCCGGGCCTGGAGGAGTTCCGCGAACTCGCAGGCCACAGCCGCGTTATCCCTGTCCGGCTCAAGGTCCTGGCGGACGCTGAAACGCCCATCGGCTTGTACCGCAAGCTCGCGCAGGGCCAGCCAGGCACCTTCCTCATGGAATCGGCGGCCGTGGGTGGCTCGTGGTCCAGGTACTCCTTCATCGGCGCCAAATCCCGGGCCACCCTGACCACCAGGGACGGCCAGGCCCACTGGCTCGGCGAGCCGCCGAAGGGTGTCCCGGTCGACGGCAATCCCGTTGACGCTGTGCGGGACACCATTGAGGCGTTGCGGACGGACAGGTTCGACGGGCTGCCTCCCTTCACCTCGGGCCTGGTGGGATTCCTCGGCTGGGAAACCGTGCGCCACTGGGAGAAGCTCACCAGCCCTCCTGAGGATGATCTCCAGCTGCCCGAGATGGCGCTCAACCTGGTCACAGACATGGCCGTGCACGACAACACTGACGGCACGGTGCTGCTCATTGCCAATGCCATCAATTTCGACAATAGCTCCGAGCGCGTCGACGAAGCGTGGCACGACGCGGTCGCCCGCGTAAAGGCGCTGCTCAGCCGGGTCAGCACACCTGTACAGCAGCCCGTCTCCGTCCTCGAGCCTGCAGCCTTGGACTTCGCCTCCAGCGTGCAGGAACGATGGAACGAGCCCGAATATCTGGCCGCCATCGACCGCGGTAAGGAAGCAATCGTCGACGGCGAGGTCTTCCAGGTGGTCATTTCGCGCCGTTTCGAGATGGAATGCGATGCCAGCCCGCTCGACGTCTACCGCGTGCTCCGCAACACCAACCCCAGCCCGTACATGTACATCTTCAGCCTCGAGGATGCAGACGGGCGTGAATACTCGATCGTGGGTTCTTCCCCGGAGGCGCTGGTCACCGTGAACGGTGAGGAAGTCATCACCCACCCCATCGCCGGATCCCGTCCCAGGGGCAAGACGGTGGAGGCGGACAAAGCTCTGGCCGAGGAACTGCTGGCCGACCAGAAGGAGCGGGCCGAGCATCTGATGCTGGTTGACCTGTCCCGCAACGACCTCTCCAAAGTCTGTGTGGCCGGCACGGTGGATGTCACCCAGTTCATGGAGGTGGAGCGCTTCAGCCACATCATGCACCTCGTTTCCACAGTGGTTGGCAACCTCGCCCCCACGGCCAATGCCTATGACGTCCTGAAAGCAACTTTTCCGGCGGGAACGCTATCCGGTGCTCCCAAACCGCGAGCCCTGCGGCTGCTGGACGAACTCGAACCGCACCGTCGGGGCATTTACGGCGGAGTGGTGGGCTACATGGACTTTGCCGGAGATATGGACATGGCCATCACCATCCGGTCAGCCCTCCTCCGCGAGGGCCGCGCCTACGTCCAGGCCGGCGGCGGAATCGTTGCGGATTCGGTAAACCCCACCGAAGCCCTCGAAACCGTCAACAAGGCCGCCGCTCCTCTTCGGGCAGTCCACATAGCCGGCTCACTGCACAATATCCAGGAGGAAGGCGTGCCCGTTCGCGGCAGCGTCCCGCCGTCACCTGCTGCAACAGGTCCGGGCGTCTGATGAGTGGACTCGACAAGTCGGCGGGCTCGAACACTGCTTCGGGCTCGGGCCCCGCTGAAGGGCGCACCGATTCCACTGCCTCTGGAACCACGGCAAGAGAAACCAAGCCTGCACCGGCCTGGGCACGGAAATCGTTCCTCGTCCTGATCATTGCCCTGATGGCGTTGGCGGTGGTCGGAACCACCACCCAGACCTGGATAACCGTCCACCTGGATCCTGCCCAACTTGGCCAGGCAGTCGCCAGCCAGGACGGCTTGCCGGTCCAGGGGAGCAAAGCGGCAACACCGGTAACTGCACTTGCCATCGTCGCCCTGGCAGGCGGCCTGGCTGCGTCGATTGCCGGCAGGATCGCGCGCTGGATTATTACGGGAATTATCATCGCAGCTTCTGCGGGAATCCTGGCGGCGGCCCTGATTGTCCTCGCTGATCCGCTGGCTGCGTCGCAAGGGGCTATTGCGGCAGCAACCGGTATTTCCGGAAGCAATGTGGACGTGAGCGTTACGGCTTTCCCGGCCCTCGCCGTCGCCGCCGGAACAATGCTGGGGCTGAGCGCCTTGCTGATAATCCCGGCGAGCCGGTATTGGAAGGCGCGTACGCGCTTTGACGCCGCGGCGGCCGGCGCGAATTCTGAAGCCTCCGGTCCGGCTGACGAGATCGACAGCTGGGACAGGTTGTCAAAAGGCGACGACCCCACCTGAGCCGATGTCCAAGGCAGGGACAAAAAATGGCAGAATGTAAGCAGTATTCATCCTGAGGAGATTTTCATGAGCAAAGCCACTGTTTCCACATCCAAGTCAGGTTCGCCGGCAGGCGCCTCCGCCGCCGGTGTGGACCTCGGCGTTGACCACAGCGTTGAGCTCGGTCATGGCAACAGCCCGGCCGCGTGGACGTGCGTCATCGTGATGCTCGTTGGTGCACTCATCGCCTCCATTGCGTTCGTCATCTCCAGCACCTTCATCTTCATTGCCGGCGGGATTGTGATGCTGCTCGGCCTGATCCTCGGTTTCGCCATGCGCAAGGCAGGCTACGGCGTCGGCGGCAGCAAGCTGAAGAACTCCGGCCACTAGCAGTGACAGTTCTCGATGACATCAACGCCGGTGTTAGGGAGGATCTGGAGGCACGGCGTCGCCTCGTTTCCCTCGCGGAACTGAAGGACCTCACGTCCGCCGTCGCCCCTGCCCGTGATGCCTGGGCCGCCCTTGGCGGTAACTCGGCCAGCCGCGAGCAGCTCAAGGTCATCGCCGAAATCAAACGGCGCAGTCCCTCCAAAGGGGACCTCGCCAGCATCACCGATCCCGCCGCGCTGGCCGTCCAGTACGCCGATGGCGGAGCTTCAGTGATCAGCGTCCTGACCGAACAGCGCCGCTTCAACGGCTCCCTTGCCGACCTCGACGCCGTCCGTGCAAGTGTGGATATCCCGCTGCTCCGCAAGGACTTCACGCTGGACGAATACCAGATCTGGGAAGCCCGCGCACACGGGGCGGACATGGTCCTGCTCATTGTGGCAGCCCTTTCCGATGCCCAGCTGCAGGAGTTCAGTGCGCTGAGCACGGAACTCGGCATGAATGTCCTCGTGGAGACTCACACGCCTGAAGAGATTGAGCGGGCTGTCGCGGCGGAGGCGAGAATCATCGGCGTCAACGTGCGCAATCTGAAGACTCTCGACGTCGACCGTTCAGTTTTTGCCTCCCTGGCAGGGAGCATCCCGGCAAGTGCCGTCATCGTCGCCGAGTCCGGTGTGAGGGGCGTCGACGACGTCACCCACTACGCCGCTCACGGCGCCAATGCGATTCTTGTCGGCGAAGCCCTGGTCAGCGACGCCACTCCGCGCGAGCGGATTGCCGAATTTACCGCGGCCGGCGCTGAAGCTATCGCCGCCCGCGTCTGACAACCGGCACTCCAGGCGAGTGTCTGCAGCCGGCCTGCCGCACGACAAGGCGGCACATCGCCTTACCACGCACGACCCAAGTACTGAGCGCTACATAGAACACTGAGCATTACATAAACACTGAAACAGTGGAACAGGATGGTGAGACTGATGGTCGACGCACCAACAGCCGGCTCTGACAAGGATGCCGTGGACGCATTCCTTCAAGGGGGACCGTCGCTGCGCCATGCACCCGGGCCCTACTTCGGCTCCTACGGCGGGCGCTGGATGCCGGAATCGCTGATCGCCGCCCTGGACGAGCTTGAAGATACCTTTGAGAAGGCCAAGGCCGATCCGGAGTTCATCGCGCAGATCGCGGACCTGAACAAGAACTACTCAGGGCGTCCCTCACTTCTCACTGAAGCCAAGCGGTTCTCCCAGCACGCCGGGGGAGTACGGGTGTTCCTCAAGCGTGAAGACCTCAACCACACTGGTTCCCACAAGATCAACAACGTGCTGGGCCAGGCGCTCCTTGCCAAGCGCATGGGCAAGACCCGGGTCATCGCCGAGACCGGGGCAGGCCAGCATGGCGTTGCCAGCGCCACGGCCGCCGCTTTGCTTGGCCTGGAATGTGTTGTCTACATGGGTGCCGAGGACTGCCGCCGGCAAGCGCTGAACGTGGCCCGGATGGAACTCCTGGGCGCCACTGTTATCCCCGTCACCAACGGTTCACAGACGCTCAAGGACGCCATCAACGAGGCACTCCGTGACTGGGTGGCGAACGTCGGTAACACCCACTACCTGCTGGGTACTGCCGCCGGGGCCCACCCGTTCCCCGCGCTGGTCCGCTACTTCCATGAGGTCATCGGCGAGGAAGCCCGGACCCAGATCCTCGACCAGGCAGGGCGTCTGCCGGATGCCGTCTGCGCGTGTATCGGTGGCGGATCCAATGCCATCGGAATCTTCCATGGTTTCCTTGATGACCCCTCAGTGAGGATCTTCGGATTTGAAGCAGGCGGCGACGGCGTGGACACCGGCCGCCACGCTGCCACCATCACCCTGGGTAAGCCGGGCGTCCTCCACGGCGCCCGCTCCTACCTCATGCAGGACGACGACGGCCAGACCATCGAGTCCCACTCCATCTCGGCCGGACTGGACTACCCCGGCGTTGGCCCGGAGCACTCCTACCTCGCGGACATCGGACGGGTGAGCTATGAGCCCATCACCGACAGCGAAGCCATGGACGCCTTCCGTCTCCTGTGCCGAACGGAAGGCATCATCCCCGCCATCGAGTCAGCGCACGCCCTGGCCGGCGCCATCAAGGTGGGACAGCGGCTCGCCGCAGAAGATGGCGACGCCAGCAGCAAGATTGTGCTGGTGAACCTGTCCGGACGAGGGGACAAGGACGTGGCAACAGCCGCTGAATGGTTTGACCTGCTGGACAAGGATTCCGCAGAAGCCGAGATCGGCAAAGAGGGAGAGCAGCTGTGACCGGCGTTCAGGACATCACCAGCACCAGCAAATCGGCCGTAGCCATTGATAAGGCGCGCGCCGAAGGCCGGGCGGCCCTCATCGGCTACCTTCCGGCCGGGTACCCCAGCGTTGAAGACACCATTGCCGCAGGGATCGCCCTCGCCGAGAACGGTGCTGACCTCATCGAGATCGGCATCCCGTATTCGGACCCGGTCATGGACGGCCAGGTTATCCAGGCAGCCACCACCGAGGCCTTGGCCAAGGGCTTCTCCGTGCGGCAGGTGTTCGACGTCGTCGCCGGCATCACCAGCAAGACCGATGCCGCCGTGCTGGTGATGACCTATTGGAACCCTGTGATCCGGATGGGCGTTGACGAGTTCTCCCGGCGCCTCTCCGAAGCAGGCGGAGCCGGTCTCATTACCCCGGACCTCATCCCCGATGAAGCCGCCGAGTGGATGGAAGCCTCGGATAAGTACGGACTGGACAGGGTCTTCCTTGTCGCCCCCTCCTCATCGCCGGAACGGATGCGGCGCACTGTCGACGCCAGCCGCGGTTTTGTCTACGCCGTCTCCATTATGGGCGTCACCGGGGCGCGGTCCTCTGTCAGCAGCGCAGCAAAGGATGTTGTGGCCGCTGCCAAGGTGGCAGGCGCCGAACGCGTTTGTGTGGGACTCGGTGTTTCCACCGCTTCGCACGTCCGGGAAATTGCTGAGTACGCCGACGGCGTGATCGTGGGCACGGCCCTTGTGGCCGCCATCCGCGACGGCGGTGTGGACGCGGTTGCCGCGCTCACCAAAGACCTCCGCACCGGACTCAACAGGGAAGAAGCCTAACAATGCAGACTGTCCTCCAGGCCGGCGCCCTCGTGCCGGCAAGCATCCCGAGCCCGGACTGGTCCGGCTTCGATATCCCGCTGCCGTGGGGGTCACTCCGCATCCACGCCTACGCCCTGTGCATCCTGGCCGGAATCATCGTGGGCCTGTGGCTCACATCCCGGCGATGGAACAAGAGGGGGACGCCGGAAGGCAGCCTGTGGGACATCGCCATCTGGGCCATTCCCTTCGGCATCATCGGCGGACGTCTGTATCACGTCTTCTCGTCCCCGGATGCCTACTTCGGCCCCGGCTTTGACGGTACGGGCGACCTTTCCCTGATTCCGCAGATCCAGCGCGGCGGTCTGGGGATCTGGGGTGCCGTGCTGCTGGGTGCAGTCGGTGCCTGGATCGGCTGCCGCCGTGCAGGCGTGAAGCTCACCGCTTTCCTCGATGCAGCCGCACCCGGACTGTTGCTTGCCCAGGCCATCGGCCGTTGGGGAAACTACTTCAACCAGGAACTCTTCGGCAGCCCCACCACCCTTCCTTGGGGGTTGCAGGTGGACGCCGATAACGCGAATTTCCCGCCCGGGATGCCTGTGGACACGCTCTTCCACCCCACGTTCCTCTATGAGTCGTTGTGGAACCTGGCTGGCGTCGCCCTCCTGCTCATCCTGGACCGCAGATTCAACTTCCGGCGCGGTCGGCTCTTTTGGCTCTACGCCATGTATTACACCCTCGGCCGTGTCTGGATTGAGGCCATGAGGATCGACGACGCCGAGCAGATCAACCTGTTCGGCATCACCACCAGGCTCAATGTCTGGACCAGCATCTTCGTGTTTGTCACGGCACTGATCATCTTCATCGTGCTGGGAAGGAAGAAGCCGGAAGAGCCGGACACCCCTTATCTGGACGGGCGGAGCCCTGCGGACCACGACGCAGCCGCAGCTGAGACAGGCGAATCAGGTGACGTCAAAACCATCCGTGATGCGGACGAACCTGTCTCAGATAGTGAATCGCATGGTAATCTCCCAGATAACCAAAGCGATCCAGACCGTGCTTCCTCCCCGGAAGCGGCGGACCAAACAGCCGGTGGAAGCACTTCCCTCCAGGAAAAGCAGCCGGCTGCAAAATCCACCGATGAGGTTACGGAAAACGCGCCGGAGGCTGGCAGCACCAAGTAGGCCAGTAACGGTAAAGCAGGGCATCAGAGTTACCGCTCCGAGAGCCCGCTCCACAGCGTCGTGGCATGAGGGCCCGCCCTGCCAGCACACAGCTGCTGACCGGTCAAGCCCGGGTCATAGACCTGCGTAACTGTTAGTTGAGCAGGGCCCTCTGGCCTACAATTCCAAGTACTAACACTTTGTTGCGCCCATCACAGTGGTGCTCAAAGCCGGGCCAACGTTGTCCCTTCCATACGCACGATCAGGAGGAAGGACGTCTCCCATGACCCAAACTCTTCACAGCCCCAACTGGTCAGAACCAAGCCAGTCCCAGGCGGCCATGTCGCCGTTCAAGCGGTTCGCCATGCTGCCGGAGTCCCGCGGCCTGTACAACGCTGAGCAAGAGAAGGACGCCTGCGGCCTCGCTATTATTGCCACGCTCCGCGGCGAACCCGGCTACGACATTGTTGATGCTGCCCTGACTGCCCTGCGTAACCTGGAGCACCGTGGCGCCGTGGGCGCCGATGAAGGTACCGGCGACGGCGCCGGCCTTCTGATGCAGGTGCCGGATGAGTTCTTCCGCGCTGTCACCGACTTCGAACTTCCCGCCCCCGGCCAGTACATCGTGGGTACAGCCTTCCTCCCCGCCGAGCAGCGGGAGTCCGATGCCGCCAAGGCAGGAATCGAAGGGCTTGCTGCAGATGAGGGCCTCACTGTCCTTGGCTGGCGCGAGGTTCCCATCGTCGCTGACCTGGTGGGTGCCATGGCCCGCGCCTGTATGCCCTACTTCTCGCAGCCTTTCCTTGCCTCCAGTACGGGCGAGCAGCTGGACCGCAACGAACTCGATGCACGCGCCTGGCGGATCCGTAAGCGCGCCCAGAACAAGTTCGGCGTGTACTTCCCGTCGTTCTCGTCCCGGACCATCGTCTACAAGGGCATGCTCACCACCGCCCAGCTGGAGCCGTTCTACCCTGACCTTTCGGACAAGCGCTTCAAGACCAAGCTGGCGATCGTCCACTCGCGCTTCTCCACCAACACGTTCCCCTCGTGGCCGTTGGCGCAGCCCTTCCGCACCATCGCCCACAACGGCGAAATCAACACGGTCAAGGGAAACCGGAACTGGATGAGGGCCCGCCAGTCCCAGCTGGCCAACCCGCTGCTGGGGGATGCGCCCGAAGAGCTGTATCCCATCTGCACCCCGGGTGCCTCCGACTCAGCTTCCTTTGATGAAGTAGCGGAGCTGCTGTGGCTGTCCGGACGCCCCATTACGCACTCGATCATGATGATGATCCCCGAGGCCTGGGAAAACCACGCCACCATGGATCCCGCCCGCAAGGCGTTCTACGAGTACCACTCCCTGCTGATGGAACCGTGGGATGGCCCCGCAGCCGTGTCCTTCACTGACGGCAACCTGGTCGGTGCCACGCTGGACCGCAACGGTCTGCGTCCGGGCCGCTATTGGATCACCGAGGACGGCCTCATTGTGTTCGCCTCCGAGGTGGGCGTTATCGACGTCGAGGCTTCCAAGGTGGTCAAAAAGGGCCGCGTCTCTCCCGGCAAGATGTTCCTTGTGGACACCGACGCCGGCCGGATCATCGACGACGCCGAGGTCAAGGCCGAGGTAGCCGCCGCCAATCCCTGGGCCGAGTGGGTCAAGGACAACCTCATTGACCTCAAGGACCTTCCCGAGCGTGAGCACGTGGTCCACACCGCGGCCTCCGTCAACATCCGCCAGCGCACGTTCGGCTACACCACCGAAGAGCTGAAGATCCTGCTCGGCCCCATGGCACGCACCGGAGCCGAACCTCTCGGGGCCATGGGTTCCGATACGCCTGTGGCTGTTTTGTCCAAGCGCCCGCGGCTGCTCTTCGACTACTTCGTGCAGTCCTTCGCGCAGGTCACCAATCCGCCGCTGGACGCGATCCGTGAAGAACTGGTCACGTCGCTGACGTGTGCCATCGGCCCCAACGGCAACCTGCTGGACACCAAGCAGGTCCGGCAGCCGCAGGTCCAGCTGCCGTTCCCGGTCATTAACAACGATCAGCTCGCAAAGATTGCCAACATCGAAAGCCCTGACGGCGACAGGGTTGCTATGAAGGTCCGCGGGCTGTACCGGCCCGAGGGTGGCGAAAACGCTCTGCGTGCCCGGCTTACTGAAATCTGCGAGCAGGTTTCGGGGGCCATCAACCGCGGTGTGCAGTACATCGTCCTCTCGGACCGTGACTCTAACGCGCAGTGGGCACCCATCCCGTCGCTGCTGCTGGTCAGTGCCGTGCACCATCACCTGCTGCGCAGCGCCAACCGCACCAAGACGGCTCTTGTGGTGGAAGCCGGCGACGTCCGCGAGACGCACCACGTTGCCGTGCTGATCGGCTACGGCGCCTCAGCCGTGAACCCGTATCTCGCCATGGAATCCGTGGAGCAGCTCATCAGCTCGGGCGACGTCCTCGGTGTCACTCCGCAGGACGGCGTCTACAACCTCATCAAGGGGCTCGGCAAGGGCGTCCTGAAGATCATGTCCAAGATGGGTATCTCCACTGTGGCCTCCTACACCGGAGCCCAGACGTTCGAGGCCCTGGGCCTTGGGCAGGAACTCGTGGACGAATTCTTCTCCGGAACGCATTCGCAGTTGGGCGGCGTCGGGCTGGACGTTATCGCGGCCGAGGTTTCGGCCCGTCACCAGATGGCCTACCCGGAGAACGGTATCGAACTGCCGCACCAGCCCCTGCTGGGCGGCGGCGAATATCAGTGGCGGCGCGACGGCGAACCCCACCTGTTCAACCCGGAGACTGTCTTCCGCCTGCAGCACGCCACGCGTGAACGGCGCTATGACATCTTCAAGTCCTACACCAGGGGCGTGGACGACCAGTCCGAGAACCTCATGACCCTCCGTGGGCTCCTGAAGTTCAAGTCCGGGGTGCGTCCTACAGTGCCGCTTGAGGAAGTGGAGTCCGTTTCAAGCATCGTTAAGCGCTTCTCCACCGGCGCGATGAGCTACGGATCAATTTCCAAGGAAGCGCACGAGACGCTTGCCATCGCCATGAACCGACTGGGCGGAAAGTCCAACACCGGCGAAGGCGGCGAGGACGTTGACCGCCTGCTGGATCCGGAGCGGCGTTCAGCGGTTAAGCAGATCGCCTCGGGCCGTTTCGGTGTTACGAGCCTCTACCTCACTAACGCTGACGACATCCAGATCAAGATGGCCCAGGGTGCAAAGCCCGGCGAAGGCGGCCAGCTGATGGCGCAGAAGGTCTACCCCTGGGTTGCCCGGACGCGTCACTCCACTCCTGGTGTTGGCCTCATTTCGCCGCCCCCGCACCACGACATCTACTCCATCGAGGACCTCGCCCAGCTCATTTATGACGCTAAGCGCGCCAACCCCTCGGCCCGGGTTCACGTCAAGCTCGTCTCCGAAGTGGGGATCGGCACGGTTGCCGCCGGTGTTACGAAGGCGAAGGCCGACGTCGTACTGGTTTCCGGTCACGACGGCGGTACCGGCGCCTCGCCGCTGAACTCGCTGAAGCACGCCGGGGTTCCCTGGGAACTGGGACTTGCTGAGACGCAGCAGACGCTGATGCTCAACGGCCTCCGCGACCGCGTTGTGGTCCAGGTGGACGGCCAGCTCAAGACCGGGCGCGACGTCGTAATCGCCGCGCTGCTCGGCGGCGAGGAGTTCGGCTTCGCCACCGCTCCGCTGGTGGTATCGGGCTGCATCATGATGCGCGTCTGCCACCTCGACACGTGCCCGGTGGGCGTGGCTACGCAGAACCCGGAACTCCGGGCCCGCTTCAACGGCAAGCCGGAGTTCGTGGTGAACTTCTTCGAGTTCCTGGCCGAGGAAGTCCGCGAGATCCTCGCCCAGCTTGGCTTCCGCAGCCTGGAAGAGGCGATCGGCCATGCAGAGATGCTGGACACCCGCGAAGCAATCAACCATTGGAAGGCCGAAGGCCTGGACCTGGATCCGATCCTTCACGGCCTCGAGTTCGACGACGACGCGCCGCTGCGGAACCTGACCGGCCAGAACCACGAGCTGGACAAGCACTTCGACCAGCGGCTGATCACCATGGCTGCCGAAGCGCTTACTGACCGCAGCCCGGTCAGGATCTCGCTGGACGTCATCAACACGGACCGCTCTGTCGGAACGATGCTGGGCCACGTTGTGACCAAGACTTTCGGTACGGACGTCCTGGCTACTGACACGATCGACATCAGCCTGAACGGTACCGCCGGGCAGTCCCTCGGTGCCTTCCTTCCTGCCGGCATCACGCTGCGCATGTACGGAGACTCCAACGACTACGTCGGCAAGGGGCTTTCGGGCGGACGCATCATTGTTCGGCCGGACCGCAGCAACATCTTCCAGGCTGAGCGGAACGTCATTGCCGGCAACGTGATCGGTTACGGCGCCACCAGCGGTGAGATGTTCCTCCGAGGCCAGGTGGGTGAACGCTTCCTGGTCCGGAACTCCGGTGCCACTGCCGTCGTCGAGGGAATCGGCGATCACGGCTGCGAGTACATGACCGGTGGCCAGACCTTGATCATCGGCCGCACCGGGCGGAACTTCGGCGCCGGCATGTCAGGCGGAACCGCCTACGTGCTGGACCTTCAGGTTGCCCGCGTCAACAAGGACGCCCTGGAGTCGGGGGAGCTGCAGCTCCGCGAACTGGATGCAGAGGACCGTGACATCGTGCACGGCCTGCTGGTCAAGCACGTCGAGGAGACCGAATCCCTCCTTGCCACGCGGTTGCTCGAGAACTTCGATGACACCGCTGCCCGTATTACCAAAGTGCTGCCGCGCGATTACGCGGCAGTCCTGCAAACCCGTCTTGACGCCATCGAAGAGGGCCTGGACCCCGACGGCGAAGAAGTATGGTCTCGAATCCTGGAGGTGACCGGTGGCTGATCCACGCGGATTTCTAAAAGTACGCCAGCGTGAGACTCAGCCACGCCGTCCCGTTCCCGTCCGCATCATGGACTGGAAGGAAGTTTACGAGGCCCAGGAAAAGGGTGTCCTCAAGAGCCAGGCCGGCCGCTGCATGGACTGCGGCGTCCCGTTCTGCCACCAGGGCTGCCCCCTCGGCAACCTGATTCCCGAGTGGAATGACCTCATGTGGCGGGACAAGGGCGAGGAAGCGATTGAGCGGTTGCACGCCACGAACAACTTCCCTGAGTGGACGGGGCGTCTGTGCCCGGCTCCCTGTGAGGCATCGTGCGTGCTGGGCATTAACCAGCCTGCGGTGACCATTAAGCAGGTTGAGGTCTCCATCATTGATGAAGCCTTCGACAACGGCTGGGTCAACCCGTTGCCACCCACCCGGCTCACGGGCAAGACCGTGGCAGTGGTGGGCTCCGGCCCGGCAGGCCTTGCCGTTGCGCAGCAGCTCACCCGGGTTGGCCACACTGTGGCTGTGTATGAGCGCGACGACAAGATCGGCGGACTCCTCCGCTACGGCATCCCCGACTTCAAGATGGAGAAGGAGCAGGTTGACCGCCGCCTTGAGCAGATGAAGGCCGAAGGTACCCGCTTCCGGACCGGTGTTGCAGTGGGCACCGACGTGACCTGGGAACAGCTGCGCCGCCGCTACGACGCCGTCGTTATTGCCACGGGTGCCACCGTTCCCCGCGACCTCGGCATTCCCGGCCGGGAACTCGAAGGCGTTCACTTCGCCATGGATTACCTTGTCCCTGCCAACCGCGTGGTTGCGGGGGAGGCCGTGGAGAACCAGATCCATGCGAAGGGCAAGCACGTGGTGATTCTCGGCGGCGGAGACACCGGCGCTGACTGCCTCGGCACGGCACACCGCCACCAGGCGGCCTCCGTGACCACGCTCGCCATCGGCAAGCAGCCGCCGGCCGAGCGTGCCGGGCACCAGCCGTGGCCCACTTTTCCTACGCTCTTCGAAATGGCAAGCGCCCACGAAGAAGGCGGGGAACGCACATATTTGGCCTCTACTGTTGAGTTTGTCGGCGAGAACGGCAAGCTGACGGGCGTGAAGGTAGCGGAGACGGAATTCGTCGACGGCAAGCGGCTCCCGAAAGCCGGAACCGAGCGGGTCATCCCGGCAGACCTCGTGTTCCTGTCCCTGGGCTTCACGGGTCCGGAACCGGCCGGTATTACCCAGCAGGTTCACGCGGACTTCGACGGCCGCGGCAACGTGGCCCGCGACGGCTACTACATGACCAACACCGAAGGTGTGTTTGTTGCCGGCGACGCCGGACGCGGACAGTCACTCATTGTGTGGGCCATCGCAGAAGGCCGTGCGTGCGCGGCAGCTGTGGACAAATTCCTGATGGGAAGCACCATCCTTCCCGCTCCTGTGGCTCCGACAGACCGGGCAATCGCCGTTCTGTAGCCACATCCGCGGGCAGCGGAAATTCATCTCCGCGACAGCTTAATCAACGCAACACACTACTAGGGTAGGCATATGAGACGCGCAAAAATTGTTGCCACATTCGGACCGGCTATTTCCAGCTATGAGAACACCCTCGCGGTGCTGGAAGCCGGCGTTGACGTGGCCCGGATGAACATGAGCCACGGCGATTACACCGTGCACGACAGTACGTACGAGAACGTGCGCAAGGCCGCTGCGGACCTGGGCAAGGCCGTCGCCATCATGGCCGACCTCCAGGGTCCCAAGATCCGCCTGGGCCGGTTCGTCGACGGACCGCACGAGCTGAGCGTAGGGGACACCTTCACGATCACCACAGAGGACGTCCCGGGCACCAAGGAAATCTGCTCCACTACGCTCAAGAGCCTCACTGACGACGTCAACGTGGGCGACGCCCTGCTGATCGACGACGGCAAGGTTGCCCTGCGCGCCATTGAGGTCGACGACGTCAAGGTGGTCGCCCAGGTGACTGTCGGCGGCATGGTCTCAAACAACAAGGGCATCAACCTGCCCGGTGTTGCCGTCAACGTTCCCGCCTTGAGCGAAAAGGACGAGGACGATCTCCGCTGGGCCATGCGCCGCGGAGTGGACCTGGTTGCCCTCTCCTTCGTCCGCGACGCCTCTGACATCAAGCGCGTTCACGAGATCATGGACGAAGAAGGCCGCCGCGTGCCGGTCATCGCCAAGATCGAAAAGCCGCAGGCCGTGGAGCAGCTCCACGAGATCATCGACGCCTTCGACGCCATCATGGTTGCCCGTGGCGACCTCGGCGTTGAACTGCCGCTCGAGGAAGTGCCGATTGTCCAGAAGCGCGCCATTGAACTGGCACGCCGCTGGGCCAAGCCGGTCATCGTCGCCACCCAGGTGCTCGAATCCATGATCGACAACCCGCGCCCCACCCGCGCCGAGGCCTCTGACTGCGCCAACGCAGTGCTCGACGGCGCCGACGCAGTCATGCTGTCCGGCGAGACCAGCGTGGGCAAGTACCCGATCGAAACCGTCAAGGTGATGGCCCGCATCATCGAGTCCACCGAAGTTCACGGACTCGAGCGCGTTCCTCCGCTGGGAACCAAGCCCAAGACCCGTGGCGGCGCCATCACCCGTGCCGCCGTCGAAATCGCCGATCAGCTGGAAGCAAAGTACATCTGTACGTTCACCCAGTCAGGTGACTCCGCACGCCGCCTTTCGCGTCTGCGCCCCATCAAGCCGGTCTTCGCGTTCACTCCGGTGGAGCACGTCTGGAACCAGCTGGCACTCACCTGGGGCATCCAGCCGGTCCTCGTGCCGATGGTTGGCCACACTGATGAAATGACCGCACAGGTTGACCGCAGCCTCCTGGATATGGAACTGGTGGAAGACGGCGACCTCGTGGTCATCGCTGCCGGTTCCCCTCCCGGAAAAGCCGGCTCGACCAACTCGCTGAAGGTGCACAAGGTAGGCGACCTCGCCGAT
This sequence comes from Arthrobacter sp. Z5-13, assembly GCF_056499105.1. Classification (NCBI taxonomy): domain Bacteria; kingdom Bacillati; phylum Actinomycetota; class Actinomycetes; order Micrococcales; family Micrococcaceae; genus Arthrobacter; species Arthrobacter sp. Z5-13. Next base: position 2,675,622 of record NZ_CP096460.1, on the reverse strand, counting down.
ACCTCACGCCAGGGCGACGAAGCGGTCAGCAACAAGGAGAAGCTGGGCCCGTGGCCCGAGAAGAAGCAGAAGTCCTGACACCTTTGTGGTGCTAGACAACTAAGGAGGGTCCCCACCACATGGCGGGGACCCTCCTTAGTTGTTTTATTTTGTGTTGCTGCTGCTCAGTTGACCTGGTTGATGATGGTTTCGGCAACTTCACGCATGCTCAGGCGGCGGTCCATGGAAGTCTTCTGGATCCAGCGGAAAGCTTCCGGCTCCGTGAGGCCCATCTTGGTGGTCAGGAGGCTCTTGGCGCGCTCTACGAGCTTGCGGGTGGCGAACTGCTCCTGGAGGTCGGATACCTCGCTTTCGAGTGCCTTGATCTCCTCGTGGCGGGACAGTGCGATCTCCAGGGCGGGGATCAGGTCAGCGGGGGTGAAGGGCTTGACCACGTAGGCCATGGCGCCGGCGTCGCGGGCGCGCTCCACGAGTTCCTTCTGGCTGAAGGCCGTGAGCAGGACCACCGGGGCAATCCTGGCCTTGACGATCTTTTCGGCAGCGGAGATGCCGTCCATGACGGGCATCTTGACGTCCATCAGGACGAGGTCCGGCTTCAGCTCTTCTGCGAGCTGCACTGCCTTTTCGCCGTTGTCCGCTTCGCCGACGACGTCGTAGCCTTCGCCTCGCAGGATCTCGATGATATCGAGGCGGATGAGTGTTTCGTCTTCCGCGACTACAACTCTGCGCGCCGGCTGGGATGTGGGGTTTGACTCCGTCTGTTCTGACACGGGATCTCCTTGGAAAGGTACGGCGGGAACATGACCATTTTAGGTGCGCGCTCCCGCCAGTACTCGGACGTACATGGTTCGTTGCGGCGGCGTTGGCGCGATTCTGGAATTCAGCCTATCTGCATGTAGAGTAATTCCGCGCACTGGAAGTTATCGCGTTGCTCTCACCCTCGCGTTGAGACTACGATTACTTCGGTGTAATCCGCGCCCGAGTGGCGGAATTGGCAGACGCGCCGCACTCAAAATGCGGTATCGAAAGGTGTGTGGGTTCGAGTCCCACCTCGGGCACAGCAGATCCCCTCGCCGGAGGGGATTTTTGCTTTAACGTGTGTACAAAGCTTGTGCTGGCGTCCCTCTGACGCTAGGTTCGCGGGCTGTGGCCCGGCCGCCGCAGTGGCCTATTTAGGTGTGTGGGTGGCGGGTTCAGGACCCTTGGCTAGCGGGCCCTCCGCGTGCTGTGTCTGAACTGGGGCTATGCGTTCCTTTCTTGGTTGTGGTGGCCTGGTTGGCGCTTACCTGTTCATGGCCCGTGCCTGTCTTGATGACATGACTTGGGCCAACTTTTTCTAAACTTTTTCCTGACTAGCTGCTCCAAGTCGTCTAGGTGCGTGGGCCGGTAAGGACATTTGTAGGGCCAAAGGTGGTGTGGACATTGTCCACACTTACGTCTGCTTTACGGCCTCCACGTCGGTCGCGGCGAGGATCTGTTCGCGCTCGGAGAGGGGCTGTTGGAGATAGGTCTTCAATTTCGCAACTGGTTGTCCTTTGGTGCCGTCATAGGAGCCGGCGGGCCGGTACTGTCTGTTTGAAGGGCTACTTTTTGTCCCAACGGGACGTGCCGCCTTCCAGCGGGAACGGTCGCTGCTGTCTGGATATAGACAGGGCGCATCCGGGCCTGAGCCGACGCCGATATCGTGAGTGGGCGTAGTGGTGGTGCTAGGTGGAGGGTGAGGTTCCGGTGCTTTCGCGTTCGATGAAAACTGTGGGGACGGCGTCGATCGCTTTGTGTGGCTGTTTGTTGTCGATTCGTTCGATGACCGCCTTCAGTGCGCGGCGTCCCAACTCTCCGAAGTCTTGTCTGATGGTGGTTAGCCGGGGAATGAACTGTTCGGACTCTGTCATATCGTCAAAACCGACAATGCTGAGGTCTTTGGGTACCGACTTCCCGGAGTCGGCGTAAGCCCGGACTATCCCGAGGGCCATTTGGTCGTTTGCCGCGAAGATTGCTGTTGCCTCATTCAGCTCTGAGAGATGAGAACCGATATGGTAGCCGGATCGGGCGGACCAATCGCCATAAAAAACATGAGGAACCGAAAGACCGTGGGCGCGGAGTTCCGATTCCCACAGCTCGCGGCGTATGCGCGCGTCGTAGGATGCCGTCGGGCCGGCAACATGCGAGATGGATCGGTGCCCCAGCGCCACCAAGTGCTTGATCGCGGCAGCAATTCCCGGCTCCGCGTCGCTGTCGACCGACTGGAAGCGGTGACCCACATCGCCGTCCGTGACGACCACTGGAATGCCAAATGGCAAGTCCATGGTGGCTTGCTCGAGCACGCTCGATTCAACCATGACGATGATGCCATCGACATCCTGGCGAGCCATGTTGGCTGCGGCGCCTGATACCTCACCGGCCGACGGGAGCTTTAGCGGCATGAGCGTGATCGTGTAGCCGAGTTCCAGTGCGGTATCCGAGATAGCCTCCAGTGTCCGCATCGTGCCGTAACTGGAAAGGGTGGAGGTGATTAACCCGATGTTGCGGGTTCTCGCTGTGACCAGCGAACGGGCGGCGAGGTTCGGACGGTAGCCGAGGGTCTTCATTGCTGCCAGCACACGGTCCCGCGTGCCCGGGTCCACATTTGTCCTGGAGTTAGAGACGCGGGAGACGGTTTGTGCAGAAACGCCAGCGAGCTTTGCGACGTCGGACACCGTGGGTCCGCCGTGGGAACGACTGTTCTTAACTTCTGGCATGCTTCTCCCGATGACCATGTCTGGCTTATTCTGCGGCCCTCCTGCCATGTTAGCGCAGACATGGAGTGGCACAAGACTCAGAGTGGAGTTCTGAGAAGTTTCCATGCGGCCCTAGGCAAGCACCGGCATCCTATGCAATGATTCTCAGCAGTTGCCGTGGCAGCGCTAACATATCCCGACAACGGAGTTCCATGACTATAACCCCAACACTTCAGCGGCCCCGCTCGAGTGCTTCGGAAGAACTGAAGCGCCGACCGACAAAAATCGGCCGCCGCCTCGCGCCGTACTTGTATGTGCTGCCGATCCTCCTGATTTCCGGATGCTTCATCTACTACTGCATCGGGTTTTCCCTGTTCGCCAGTTTCACCGACTGGGACGGCATCGGCGCCGAGATGAATTTTATCGGTGTGAAGAATTTCGTGGAGCTGTTCCAGGACCAGACGTTCTGGACCGCGACCCGCAACAACCTCGTTTTCCTGGTCGCGACGGTGACGGTTCAGGCAGGGGTGGGGCTGTTGTTGGCAGTTGTTCTGAAGGAGAAGCTGCCCGGGAGCAATTTCTTCAAGGCCGCTTTCTTCCTGCCTATTGCCATGACGCCGGTCATCATTGCTGCCATCTTTCGGATCCTGCTTGATGCAAACTTCGGCAGCCTGAACACCACCCTGAACGATCTCGGCCTGGGCTTCATGGCGCAGGCCTGGCTCGGCGACCCACAGTGGGCCTTGGTTTCGGTGATCGTGGTGAACATCTTCCAATGGATGGGCTTCTCCATGGTGATCTACTTCTCCGGGCTGATGTCCATTCCTGAAGAGCTCTATGAGGCAGCGAAATTGGACGGTGCAAACTTCTGGCAGACCCTGTTCCGTGTGACGATTCCGTCTTTGCGTCCCACAACAAACGTACTCATCATCCTGGGAATCGTCGGTTCACTGAAAACCTTCGACATTGTCATGCTCCTCACGGGCGGCGGCCCTGGACGATCCACCGAATTCTTGAACACCTTCCTCTACAAGACCGGCTTCGAGCAGTTCAATGGCGGCTACTCGGCAGCCATCGGCGTGATGATCCTCATTCTCGCTGTGGCACTCTCCGTGGTGCAGATGAAAATCTCCGCCGCCCGGGCCAAATAAGGAACCATCACCAATGAAACGCACCGGAACCAAGACCATCATGTATGGCGTCCTCATCCTGTTCTTCCTGATCTGGATGTATCCGATCTACATCGCGGTCACGAAGTCTTTTGCGATCAACGGCGTCGGGAACTACCTCGACGTGCTGAACAACCCCAACATCCACTACTTCCAGGTCATCGGCAACAGCATGATGATCGCGCTGACTACGGCGGTCATTGTCATAGCCGTTACATCTCTGGCTGGCTACGCCTTTGCAAAAATGCATTTCAAAGGAAAGGAAGTCCTGTATTTCCTGCTGCTGGCGTGCTTGGCCGTTCCCATAGCATCCGTGACGATGCCAATGTTCTTCACCGTCAAGAGCCTGCACCTGTTGAACACTTTCGGCGGTGTGATCCTGCCTCTGGTCGCGTTCAACTCCATCATCATGCTGCTGCTTATGCGCAGCTACTACGAGGGCATTCCCGACGAAATTATCGAGGCGGCCAACATGGATGGAGCAGGCAGCCTTGGGGTTTATCTGCGCATCATGCTTCCCCTCAGCACCCCGATCATCGCAACTGTGGGCGTACTGACCTTCGTCTACTCCTGGAACGAGTACCTCATACCGCTCCTTTTCATCAGGGACGAGGCCAACTACACCGTCACCATCGCCGCGACCTACTTCATGGATTCACGAAATCAATCCCCTGAGCAGATTGCACAGCTGTACGCCGCTCTGATCCTCATGACGATTCCTTCCGTGATTGTGTACCTGCTGAGCCAGCGATACCTCCAGGCCGGGATCACGGCAGGCTCGGTCAAGAGCTGAGCACCTAAGCATTCCCCCCCCAGCGCGACTACGGCCGCAACCTCACAAACCGAACTACAAAGGAGTACTCAGTTGTATCTCACGAAAATGAAATCCCACGGACTCAAGGCTGGGGCAGCTGTTGCTGTTTCGCTCGCACTGCTGCTGTCCGGCTGCGCCCCCACGCCGGAAGCCGCCCCGTCCGGCAGCGAGAAGACCACCCTTACCTTCTGGACATGGGTTCCAACTGACCAGCAATACGCCGACCTCAAAGCGTCATTTGACAAGAAGTATCCAGACATATCAATCGACTGGACCCGGACGGCTGACTTCAAGGAGTACGAGAAGAAGCTCCAGGTTGCACTAGCAGGCGGCGACGGACCGGATCTCTTCGGGGTGCAGACCGGAGGCATGCTGGAGCAGTATTCGCGCTTCGCTGATCCGATGGACAAACTGGCTGATAAATACATGGCGGGCTGGAAGGACACAATCTCCGAGAACGCCGTCAGTGAGACCACGACGTCGAAGGGAACAATCGCGGCCATGCCCGTCATCGGGGCAGGTATGGAGTACTACCTCTACAACAAGACTCTCCTCGCCGAGAACGGCATCACCACCCTTCCCTCCACCTACGAGGAACTGAAGGCCATGTCGGCGGAGCTGAAGGACAAGGGCGTCGTGTCCATGGCGATGGGGGCCAAAGACGCCTGGCACAACGGAGACTTCTTCGTTTGGCTCAGCCAGCAGTACGGCCCCGGCGATATTTACAAGGCGGACGAGGGAACCCTCAAGTGGACCGACAAAACCTTTGTCGACACGATGAATGCCTGGAAGGAGCTCTTTACTAACGGCGTCTTCCAGGATGGCGCCCTGGGAACCAGCACCTACCCGGACGGCTCCGACAACTACTTCTACGCACGCAAGAGCGCCTTTTTTCCCACCGGTTCCTGGCACATCAGCGCAGTGATCCCCAATGCCGAGAAGAAGGGCACGAAGGTTGAGAACGATGACATCGGCATGGCTATGTTCCCCAAGATCGGACCGAAGGACGCCGTGGCAACCACGGGCGTCGACTTTGCGCTGGCTGTAAACAAAGAATCAGACCACAAGGAAGCAGCAATGAAGTTCGTGGACTTCATGACCATGGGCGAGGGACAGCAGATCTTCATCAACACTCTTCAGGGTTCCCCGGTCAATAAAAAGATCTCTGTGCAGCTTCCCGCTGACGCATCGCAGACCGCCAAGGATAGCGTCGCACTCGTCACCGAAGCCAACAACGCCGCAATTTATGGTCGCAAGCTGAAGAACCCGAAGCTCAACGATGCGATCGCAGTGGCGCTGCAGGAAGTCGTTTCCGGAAAATCAGCCGAAGATGCCCTCAAGGACATCCAGGCTGTATCCGACTCGATCACCCGCTAACTGACAGCCGGACCGTTGGCTGGGTCCTGACAACCGAAGGACCCAGCCTTCCCACCCTCACCATCGAAAGAGCACGTCCATGCCTTCATCACGCCCAGTACGGATCTCCCTTGACCCTGAACGCGTCATCGCCAACGTCCCCCAAAGACTCTTCGGATCTTTCGTAGAGCACATGGGCCGATGTGTGTACACCGGAATCCACGAACCCGAGCACGCAACGTCCGATGAGGCCGGAGACCGCAAAGACGTTCTCGCACTCACCAGCGAACTGGGTGTAACAGTGGTGCGATACCCGGGCGGAAATTTCGTGTCCGGCTATGACTGGGAAGACACGGTCGGCCCTGTCGAATCGCGTCCGCGGCGCCTCGAAGCTGCCTGGCACGAGATCGAACCGAATACCTTCGGGCTTCACGAATTCGTCGCCTGGGCCAGGAAAGCCGACGTCGAAATCATGCAAGCGGTGAACCTCGGAACCCGGGGCATCGACGCGGCCCGCCGCCTCGTCGAATACACCAACCACCCCTCCGGAACCCAACTCTCAGACCAGCGAAGGGCAAACGGGGCCGAAGAGCCGTTCGGGATCCGTCTGTGGTGCCTCGGAAACGAAATGGACGGCCCGTGGCAGATCGGACACAAGACGGCCGAGGAATACGGCCGCCTGGCAGCAGAAACAGCAAAAGCCATGCGCCTGGTCGATCCGACAATCGAACTCGTCGTCGCTGGCAGCTCGGCAATGGACATGCCAACATTCGGAACCTGGGAACGCACGGTGCTGGCGCACACGTATCAGCACGTCAACTATCTCTCGCTGCACGCCTACTTCCAGGAACACGAGGGAAAGCCTCAGGAGTTCCTGACAGTGGCCGCAAAGTTGGACAGCTACATCGAAGACGTCATCCAAATCGCTGATTCCGTCCGGGCCGAGGGCGGCCACACCAACAGGGTCGACCTCGCACTGGACGAATGGAACATCTGGTATCAGAGCAGATTCAATGACCCGGCTTATCAGGCACAACTCGCGGCGTCCGAATGGCAGGAGCACCCCCGGCTTATCGAAGACGAATACAACGTCACCGACGCCGTGGTCCTCGGGACCCTACTGAACTCCCTCCTGCGCCACTCAGACCGGGTCAAAATCGCCAACCTCGCCCAACTTGTCAACGTCATCGCCCCCATCCGCAGCGAAGAGAACGGACCAGCCTGGCGGCAGACAACTTTCCACCCTTTTGCGAAGGTCGCATCCCTTAGCCGAGGTTCCGTCATTGAGGTACAAGTCGACGCCATTCCTCCGAGCCTTGGTCAGGACAGTGTCCTCGTCGATGCCTCCGCCATCTTCGACCCCGCAAACGGGACCATTTCTCTCTTCGCGGCGAACCAATCATTGGACCAGAACGCCGACATCACAGTAGAGCTGCCCGAAGGTGTGACTGTGGAGCTGGTTTCGGCCGAAATCCTCGCTTCCCCGGCCGGCGGCGATCGCTTCTCCACCAACACACAGGACAAACCTGAGAACGTGCGTCTCACACCGCTGAAAGCAACACATACAGCCAAGCAGGTCCGTGTGTCGCTGCCAGCGGTCTCCTGGGCCGCCATCGTCCTAACAATCGCAGACCAGGCCTGATACTGCCGATCCCAATTCTTCCCGATGGATCACGCTGGCTGCTCAGCGCCAGCGGGACCACCCCCAAAAGAACGGAGTCCAAATCTAAAACCCACAGGACGTCCAACAGCCAGGGCCGGCGTACAAGGACTCACAAGTACCACCCTTAATGCCCGTCCCGCACTGGCAGCGGCCCGCAGAGGATCCTTCTGCCGATATCCATCACGTCGATTTTTCAAAGAGGAGAAATTTGAAACGCATAGTCTCACTACTCATAGCGCTTTTCATGGCTGCGGCTGTCATGGTGATATTGCCTGCGCCTGCGATGGCTGCCCCGGCCACGATCACCAACCCTTTCGATCCTCTGGACAACCTCGGAGGATCGGTCGATGCCCACGGTGGTGGCGTGATTAAGGTCGGCATCTACTATTACTGGTTCGGTGAGAACCGCAACGCCGACAATGACTTCCGGTACGTCTCCGTCTACCGCTCCACCAACCTCATTGACTGGGAATTCCGGGGTAACCCACTGACCCAGGCATCCGCACCTGAACTCAATTCGGCAAACATAGAGCGTCCAAAGGTCATCTACAACGCCGCGACCAACCGCTTCGTCATGTGGATGCACAAGGAAAACGCCACGGACTACAACGAAGCCCGCACCGCAGTAGCTTCATCAGCCACGATTGACGGGGCATACACCTACCACGGGAGCTTCCGCCCGCTGGGCAATATGTCACGCGACATCGGCCTGTTCACCGAAAACGGAGATGGCTACATGTATTCGGCGGCGAACAACAACGCCGATATGCACATCTACAAGCTGACATCGGATTACCTGGGTATCAGTAGCCTGGTAGCCAACCCATGGCCAGGGCAGAGCCGCGAATCGCCTGTACTGTTCAAACGTAACGGTGTCTACTTCATGCTGACCTCCGGCACCACCGGTTGGAACCCCAACCCGGCAAAGTACGCAACTGCCACCAACATCGCAGGACCCTGGACAGCTATGTCACCTGTGGCCGACAGCACAACCTTCGGTTCCCAGCCCACGTATGTTCTGCCAATCCAAGGCACCAGCACCACCAGTTATTTGTACATGGGCGACCGATGGGCGGGCGCCTGGAAAAGGCCCGTAAACGAATCACAGTACGTCTGGCTTCCGCTGGCGTTCCCGACAAATACCACGCTAAGCATGATCTACTCCAGCCAAATCACCGTCGACACCGCAACGGGCACTGTAACCGGCAACAACACCTTTCAGAGGATCACCAACCGCAACAGCGGCCTCGTCGCAGATGTACTGAACAAGTCCACAGCCGATGGTGACAACGTCGCCCAATACACATGGAATGGAGGAAACAACCAGCAATGGGACTTCCAGGACGCTGGCGAGGGCTACTTCAGGATCGTCAACCGTAACAGCGGAAAATGCCTTGAGGTGAACTCGAACTCCCAGAGCGACGGGGCAAACATCAACCAATGGGCCTGCGGGGGCAGCAATTCACTGCACCAGCAATGGAAACTGGAACCGGTCGGCAACTACTTCCAGCTGCGCGCACGACACAGCAACAAGTGTGCCGACGTCACTGACAGCTCAACGGCCAACGGCGCCAACATCATGCAGTGGACATGCAATGGGGGCAACAACCAGCAATGGACACGCTCCTAACACATAAGGACCTGAGCTGACCAATGATGGGCTGCCCGCACGGGGTCACTCACTCGAAGCTTGGCTTCGGCTTGAGGGTGGCCACCTGTTCGCCGCCCATAGCGGACGTATGGTCCGCGCTGTGATTGAAGAGGCGCTGGCAAGTTCAATGCCGCCAGCGGCCATTCTTCGATGGGTGCTTTACGGGAGTGCGCTGCTCTCTCGTCGGCGGCCGCCAGCAGTCCTTTGGGGCCACCAAACAGGGGCGGGCGATGTTGCTCCGCTGAACACACAGCTGTGTGCAAAGCCTGTCATGGCAGCGTGGGCTGTCCTGGGAACTGCCAGGAGAAGATTTTGACAGAACCGTCACCCGCCGAAGGCGCTCGTCGGCATGGAGGTCACCCACGGAGGGCTTCGCCGTGCGTCGGGTGGCCCTGTATCGAACGGAAGACCTGCTGCCCAGCGCGCCGTAACGCTTGTGCCGGGCACGGCTTCCCGCACTCGGCGACATGACCGGCGCCACCGTCTGCTTCGCCGGCTCCTGGATCGCCAACTCGGCCACCGCCGACGGGGCCGCGCTGATCCAGTAGCCCTGGGGAAGCCAACTCAACCAGCAGTTCACGCTGCGGAGCGTCACCTCCTGAGCACCCCAGCCCCCTCGACCCGCACGTCTCCACGAAGAAGACGCGCACGTCCCACCCAGAAAGAAGGGCCGCACATGCACACCTCCCGAAGACTCGCCGCCAGACTCACGGCCACGGCATCCGCCACCTGTCTGGCCGCTGTCGGACTCGCCCTCGTCCCGGCGGCAGACGCCTCGGCCGCGGGCGCGCCGCAGGGCGGCCACGTCTACGCGCTGACAGCGGCGCACAGCGGCAAGAACGCCGCCGTGCTGTCGGACTCCCTGGCCAACGCAGCGGCGGTCGCGCAGAAGACCGCCTCCGGCGGCCCCGGCCAGCTGTGGGAGGCGGTCGACCACGGCGACGGCACCTTCTCGCTGGTCAACATCAACAGCGGCAAGTGCATGGACGTCCACACCGGCTCCACGAACCCGGGGGCCGCGATCATCCAGTGGACCTGCACCGGCGCCAACAACCAGCGCTGGACCTTCAGCGGCTCGGCGATCGTCTCCGCCCACAGCGGCCTGTGCCTGGACGTCTCCGGCAACTCCACCGCGGAGGACCGCGCGCTCATCCAGTACACCTGCGGGAACACGGCCAACCAGCAGTGGAGCCTGACCGAGCGCCCGCGCTCGGCGACCTGGGGCCCGGCCATGGTCAGGGGCGGCCAGACCTTCACCTCGCAGACCATCCGGATGGTCGTCCACAACAACACCTCCGGCGCGGGGCTGCGCATCCGGCTGTCCAACCTGCGCAGCACGACCGCGCTCTCGGTCGGTGCCGTCACGGTGGCGGTCCAGTCCAGCGGCGCCACCGCGGTCGCGGGCACCACGCACACCGTCACCTTCGGCCGGTCGGCCACGCCGACCATCCCCGCGGGGCAGGAAATGACCAGCGACGTCATCCCGATGCAGGTCGTCGCGGAGCAGAACCTGCTGGTGAGCGTCTATCTCCCGGGCACCACCGGCGCCTCGACCTACCACTGGGACGCCCACCAGACCTCGTACCTGTCCGCCGCGGGCACCGGCAACCACGCGGCCGAGGCGGCCGCGACGAACTTCACCTCCACCACGGCCCGCTGGTTCTACGTCGCCGGACTCGATGTCGTGTCACCCACGGCCAAGGGAACCGTCGTGGCAATCGGCGACTCCATCACCGACGGCTCCAGCGCCACCGCCAACGCCAACCACCGCTGGCCCGACTACCTCGCCCGGCGGCTCCAGGCCCAGTCCGGCGGCCAGCGCCTTGGCGTGGTCAACGCGGGCATCGGCGGCAACCGCGTGGTCACCGACAGCACGGGGGCGCAGGGCATCGCGGCCATGACCCGGTTCTCCCACGACGTCCTGACCCAGCCGGGCGTGAAGAACGCCATCGTGCTGGAGGGCATCAACGACATCAACACCGGCGCCACCGCCGACCAGATCATCGCCGGCTACCAGACCATGATCAACCAGGCACACACGGCCGGTGTCCGGATCATCGGCGGGACGATCCTGCCGCACTCCTCGCAGACCACTGACAAGGCCGCCCTCCGCGCCCAGGTCAACCAGTGGATCCGCACCAGCGGCGCCTTCGACGCGGTCATCGACTTCGACGCGGCGCTCCAGGACCCGGCCAACCCGGCGCGACTCCTCCCCGCGTACGACAGCGGCGACCATCTGCACCCCAACAGCGCCGGCATGCAGGCCATCGCCAACGCCGTGGACCTCGCGCTGCTCACCTCCTGAGCGGTGCCCATCTCCCGGACGGCGTAGTTCCGTTCGGCGCCCCCTCTCCGCGTACGGGGCACCGGACGGAACGGCCCGTCATCCGTGCGCCTGCGGGCAGCTGCTGCCGCAGACGATCAGGTGGGGCAGGACGACCGAACACATCCAGGAGCACGGACGCCCATGGATGTGGTCGAGCATATCGCTTCCATTGGCGGGCACGGTGGCCGGTCGGCCACTGTGGGCGGTGGGTCGTCGTCGGGCGCAGGCAGCGATGCGATGGCGTCCGGGGCACTGGCCGAACCACGACGACTCACCTTTTTCAAGACGCCGCGTGGCGGGTAGTCGTCCTCGTCTGAGGCCCGGGCGACCTTGGCGATCACGGCAGGATCTACGTCGAGGCGCAGCGCGAGCGTGGCGAGGTAGTCGCTGCGCCATTCGACCTGGGTATCCCATCGTGGGTCGTGCGTGACGCAGTGCAGCAGGTGTTCGACGCCGTTGGGGCCGGTCGTCGCTGCGAGCCATCCTGCGCCGCGCCCGCGCTGCATCAGGAACACATTGACTTGCTGATCCGCCCTTCAACGTGGAACCACGCGGACCTATCAGGTGATGCTGGATCTTCATATTCGGAACGTCATCGGTCATGTCCCGGTGGACAAGCTCGACTATCGTGACATCGCACATTGGGTGAAGTGACGATGAGCGTAAAGGGCCGTTCGGTAAAGACGATCCATAACGTGCATGGACTGATCTCGGCGACTATGAACACGCCGAAGTGCTCGGCTATGTTCCACGGAATCCTTGCCGCGGCGTGCAGCTTCCGTCGGTTGAGAAAGCTGAAGACGAAGCCATGTTCCTGACTCACAGGGAGTTCAGCCTGATCATGGAAGGTATGGGGGAGCGGTACAAGGCTTTCACAAGCTTCCTCGTTATGACGGGCACTCCGTTTGGTGAGGCGACTGCTCTGACCGTCGCTGATGTGGATCTGCTCGCAAAGCCTCCCACTGCGCGGATAAACAAGGCATGGGAGCGCGATGGCCAGAATCAGTACTACATAGGCGCAACGAAGACAGGCGCCGGCAAAAGGACTATCGGTCTGAATCCAGCACTTGTTGAGCTGCTGATCCCCCTTGTTGCCAGTCGCCCAGGCAAAGAGCTTGTGTTCACCACTCCTAAGGGAGAGCGCATTTATTCACAAGCTGTATCGGCATCACTACTGGGTCCCAGCGGTTCGCACAGCCCAAGCGAATGGGCTCCAGAAAAACCCCGAATCCACGATCTGCGACACACGCATGCCTCCTGGCTGATCCAGGACGGCGTTCCACTGTTCACCATCTCGAGACGTTTGGCTCATACTTCTACCCGGACCACCGAGCAGGTGTATGGACACCTGATGCCGGAGGCCCTGCAAGCTAGGGCGGATGCGACGGAGCGCTCGATTTCTGGGTTCGTTCGCTGACAGGCAATCGGCGAAATGCCGGTGAGGATCCGGGCGGAGCACCGCAAACAGACCGGGACGCGTACAGAGCGACTATCTACCCCGACGTGCATATCGCCTTTGATCCGATCTTGGCGAAGGAGAAGCATCGCGAACAAAGCGTTCGCTTCCCCCGCAAGGATGAGCTGTACGTCCGCGACCTGTGGTGGGGCGTTGGCAAGGTGGGCCGTGAGGAACGCAGACAGCCGCGCCTCAACCCTGTAGCGATGTAGACGCCATCAGGCAGGAGACGCGGCATGTCACCGAATCACAAAACGCGATCTTCTTAGGATTTACTCATTGCACCAGGACGAATTTGAATTGCTGGTTTGCGGAGCTTCCGGCGGTGTACTGCATGAACTGGGTGCCGGCTGTGGTATTCGCTCCTGGCATATCAAGCGCCTTGCCGCTCCGCCGGTTCACCAGTTGATAATAGCCACCGCCCATGTCGACTAAACGCCACTCGTCGTTGTAAGTGGCGTCCGCCGAGTACGGCCACTGGATTATGGACGCTCCGTTCTCACTCGACGCGCCAGAGACGTTGAGCGCCTTGTTGCTATTCTGCGCTTCGAGCCTGTAGAAGCCGCTGCTAGTCGACGTGAGCTTCCAACGTTTGTTGGTCCCTGCGTCCACAGGCCACTGGACGATGGCGGCGCCGTTGGAGGTGGATCCTCCGGCCACTTCGAGGGCCATGTTGCTGTGCCGTGTCATGACGTTGTAGGTCATCCCACTCACGGGCCCCGTCGGTGCGGGGGTTACGGTTAGCCGGTACGAAGTTCCCGCATTGGTTGCAAACGATATGGTGCTACCGGAACGCGTATTTTCGACTGCTGCCCCGGTCGAGGCGTTCGTCAACGTATACGAATCAGAAGCCAAACTGCTGTTCTGCAGTGTAGCCGGCTTGCCGCTCTGCGAGTTGATCACCGCATTGGTTAGACGTCCGTTTGCCCATGAAGCGTCGACCGTAAAGTTGCCCCGAGCCTTGAGTCCCGTGAAGCTTCCTTGTGCCCATGCGCCTGGCAAGGCCGGGAGTAGGTCAATGTTGTTGCGCTGACTCTGCAGCAGCAATTCCGCAACTCCAGAGGTGAATCCGAAATTGCCATCAACCTGGAACGGGGGGTGCGCGTCAAGAAGGTTCTCATAGACCCCGCCCGTTGAGCCGGACATGTCGATAGTCGTGGTGGTCGTTAGGTGCAGTGCATGCTCAATGAGGGACTTTGCTCGATCCCCATCGAGCAGTCGGGCTCTGGCGTTGATCTTCCAAGCAGTGGACCAGCCGGTGCCGTTGTCGGACCTGCTGTCCAGTGCTACGCGAGCTGCGTTGGAGATGGGGGTGCTGAGGTATGGCGAAACTGTGTCCCCGGGGTACAAACCAATGAGGTGCGAGAGGTGTCGGTGCTCGTTTCCCTGCACATCCTGCTGATACTTCCACTCGCGCAGCTGGCCGAATGAGCCTACTCGAAGCCCCGGATCCAGCTGGTTGAGCTTGGTCTGGAGGTTGGCGCGGTAGCTCGAATCGACGCCCAGAGCCGTACTTGCCTGGATAGTGTTATCGAAGAGCATCCAAATAAGTTGCTGGCTGTAGGTTGTGCCTCGCTCTCGATAGGGGTTTCCCTGCTCGGGGGACCATCCTTCGGGGGCAACCAGCGTTCCGTCGGTGTCCGTGATGAGCTCCGTCAGCCAGTAGTCGCTTGCCTTTTTCATAATTGGGTATAGGCGAGTCGAGAGGTAGGCCTGATCCTGGGTGAATTGATAGTGATCCCAAAGATTTAGCAGAAGCCAAGCGATTCCTTCCGGGTTGCTTTCCCAGTTGGAATAGCCGAAGGGGTTCATCTGCGTGGCCATGGTGATTCCGGCATTGCCCTCAGCGGTCGCACGATCCGACCAGACGTTGTTGACCATTGCCTGCTGGTACATGAATTCCGTGAGCGGTGCGAACGACTCGCTTAGATTGGTGAGGTCGGTTGGCCAGTAGTTCATCTGCAAGTTCACGTCGGTGTGATAGTCGGACTGCCAGGGCGGCGTGTTGTTGTTGTTCCAAATTCCCTGCAGATTGGAAGGCAGAAAATTGCGGGACGACGCGATTGTTAGGTAACGACCGTATTGGAAATGAAGGTTTTCCAAGGCAGGGTCTTTCGAACCCGCGTTATAGTTCTGAAGGAGTTGATCGGTCGGCATTGTGGGCTTTGCGTCGTTCAAGTTCAGTGAAACTCGAGAGAACAGGGCCCGGTAGTCGTTCAGGTGGTTGGTCAGGAGTGTTGCAAAATTTTTGCTGCCAGCCGCGTTGATCCAATTCGACACTTTGGACGATGGGCTGGCGCCCTTGTAGTTCCCGACGGTGGGATCGAAATCCGTGCCACCAGCAAGAAGGATCGTCACAGCGTTCGCAGCGTTCACCGTGACGCTGGTGCCATTTGAAGTGACGGTACCCCCCTCGTTCTTCACCACGACCTGCGCTTCGTAGCCGAGCAGGGTAAGAGTGCCTCGGATCGTGATGTTGTTGCCGGAAACGACCTTCGTCCCGGCATGCGCGTCATCCACGCGAACCGTCAAAGAGATCTTGTTGGCTTCGTTGGATGTGAAGCGACTAACGAGCACGCTATCGGGGAAACTTGAGAAGTACTCGCGATTATAAGTTGTGGCGCCAATTTGATATTGGACCCGCGCAACTCCGTCTTCGAGATCCAGCTCGCGTCGGTAGTTGCTTACTGTGGCGGATGCTGCACTCGGAATATCGACGTGCAGATCCCCAAAATTCTGATAGTTGCCGAGAGAACTCTCATTGCCCGTCCACAGCGAACTCTCGTTGAATTGGAGATGCTCACTTTCAACCCCACCGAAGACCATCGCCCCGAGTCGGCCGTTGCCGATGGGTAGCGCGGACGTCATCCAGTTCGTTGCTGGCTGGCGATACCACAGGGCCAACTTATTTGCCGGGGCGGCGGCTGCCCCAGTAAAGGTGGGCGCGGCCTCGGCGGGCGCTACGGAAGCGACGAGACCGGAAGACGTTCCCAGGATGATCGCCGCGACAGTTACGGCTAGGGCTCGCATTGTCCTTTGGCGCATGAATGTTGTGGACATGAATACTCTCTTTCTTTACCGGGCGTAGGTCACCTTTGACCCCGGGCAATGCGGTATCCGCGCAGGCGCCACTTAGGAATACCGACTCACTTACGGACAAGCGGCGCGGCGGGCACCGCGAGTGGAGCTTGGGCAGGGATGAAACGATCGCCGAGGGCATGTGGCTGGGGACTATCGCTTAGCAGATCGCTCAAGTCGAAGGCTGTTTTCCGCAACCGGCGGTGTCCTTTGGTTCGATTCGCCCACTGTAGACATCGGATGTGTAGATGTCAACACTTTGGCGATTGCCGTTATTAAGCGCAGAAGGAACTCCACCAGGCATGATTCATCCGACGATTTTCCTCGCCCAGCGATCGTCGAGTATCAGAATGACAAACAGCTGTGATGCTTTGGCTGTTCATGGATACGCAGGGACCAGTCCTCATGACGCAAAGTGGTGAATTGAGCTGGAGTAGGAACAGCGAGCGAAAGGCCATCTGGGCAGTGAACGGAGCGGTGTCCGGTTAGAGCCCTCAGGCGATAAACCACTGGCCCGGAATGGGCGCGGTGAAGTAGGGCAGGTCAGTCGGACCTAATCCCATCCGGTAAGGGAGCGGATTATCCTCAGAGGTGCGTTCCGTGAGTGTCGAGTCTCCGAAGGCCCGCGCTGATGGCCACCGCAGCAACACCCGATCGTGATTCCTGAGCCATCTTTACGAGAATGTTCTCCACATGAGTTGTTACGGTGCGGATGGAAATCCCCAGCTCAGATGCGATCTGCTGGTTTGAGCGGCCCCATGCAATCCGATCGGTGACCTCGGCTTCACGTGCGGTCAGGCCGAACGGAAGCTCCATTGGAGTCTCAACGATCAAGGCGACGTCCCCACGGCCCGATGAAACCCCGGCAGTTCGGGTGATCTCCAGTGCTACCGTCCCGTTCTCGGAGGTCCAAAGCCCGGATACGGAGGCCGCCGCCCCGGCCAGAAAGCGCGAGATGAAGTCTTTGAAATAGGGCTCAAATACGACGCCGCTCATCTCCCGGGAAATGACGGTCCTGGGCGCATCCTGTCCATCAAAGAGTGCTGCTCTACAGTCTTCGCGGAGTCGCAGAATTGGGTAGCCGGAAGATTGCCTTCGGCATAGCTCAGCGACTATCGGGGAGAGTGCGCCGACCAGGTCACGGGCATCATCATCGAAGTTGCGAAAGTGAGCGGCGGAAAGGTGGAGCATTCCAGCGTACTGGCCGTCGTCGGAGATGAGGCAGGTACTCATGCCATCCGCGAAGCCTGCGGGCGCCAGCGCCGTTTGGTACAGCTGCGTTGCACGGTAGTCGTACTTCAGATCATCGATGCGTAACGGTTGTTGCAGCTTAAGCAGCCTTCGATGGGCTTTGGTTGAAGCGTATGGGTCACCCAGCGCGGTTAGGGTTTCTGGCTGGTAGCCATCGTTGGCCAGCACGTCGTGTTTGGACAATGCACGGTTCCAGAAAATCAGGGCGGCGGCGTCATGCCTGGTTCCGTCGGCGAGGACGTGCAGGATCTCGTCGGCGCCGTCGCGCTGGTATTGGGCTGCGCCGGCAGCAAAAGCTGCCTTAAGCAGAATATGGGACTTTCCGCTGACCATGAAGGCCTCCAAGACAGGAGGATCCTGTCCTCCGGGTACGCGCTAATTATACGGCCCTCTCGCCAAATCGGACCTGGCCGGAATCTAAGGCAGGCCAGAGCAACTTCGTTTCGTCACCGCGTACGTACAAATACCGATTTCGCCATGACCTCTGTATTCCTAGGCTTGGTTACACGGAGTGATGAGCGTCACCTGAGTCGTGAAAGAGCACAAAGTGACAAGCAATGAGCCACAACTTCTTGAACCCCACACAAAGTGTGGGCTGAAGTGCCCCGCTGGCAGGGCAACGCGGTCAGCCCGCTGCAACGGCAGAAGCGATGCCGACGACGGAGCCGGCACTAGGGAACAAACTAATGTCCGCCCTTGAGATCCATGGCGAGGCAGACCGCTTCAATGTCAGGCCACTCGAGGACATCTGCTTCACAATCCTGTGTCGTGGAACATCCAGCTTTCAGACTCAGCTGTTGCGGGTCAAAAAGTACCGCAGGGAAGCAGCCACTCCGCTCATAGAAGCAATGCCTGTGACCAGTCGTATCGACACGCTCACTGAGCGCAGGGTCCATGCAACGTGTCTCCGCCCGTTTCTGGAAGTCCCAGGCAGCGAAGCTGCGCTCAATGGAGCGCCCGGTGTCACCTTGGGAGCGTTGATCCGAACAGAGAAGCCAGAGGCCTCATTTCAGGGTGTTGTGACTGCCTGGGATATGGCCAATAGCAGCGGCATTGGGATATTCCTTCAGGACCAACGACTGACGCTTCTGGTCGGGGACGGGCACGCCAAGTTGGAAATCACACTTCCTCAGCCCCTGCACCCTGGTAGCTGGTACGAAATCGCCGCGTCGTATGACCTCACAACTAGGATTGGCACTCTATTCCTGGGGCCATGCAGCTCCTCAACCCCTGAGGAGCCTCGCGGAAGCCGGACAATAACAGGTCATCTCAGACTCTCGCGGTTGCCTGCGGTCCCCATAATGCTGGGCACCAGTGCCAAATATGTCTCGTCATGGACGGCCGCAGAAGAGTCCTTCAGAGGAACCATCGAGTCACCTTACGTGATTGGAAAGTCCACGCCGGCAACTGAGCTGCGGGGACTACACGCGCGGCGACTAAGCGCCCCTGCCTTACTTGCAGCATGGGATTTCTCGCAAGGACTTTCCGAGGACGGACTCCACACTGACGAGGTTCCGGATGTTGTTGGAGCCTTTGACGCCCTCTGCGTCAATGCCCCACTGAGGGCAGTTCCTGGACACCGCGGCAGCGTAGCCGGAGACGTTGGGACATCGCCGGAGAGCTTCGGCGCCACCCGCCTGGTCGAAAGACGGCCCGATCCTGAGAGATGGAAATCGCAGATCGTTCTCCCTGTCCCTCGAACACTGCCGGCAGGGTTCTATGCCGTGCGACTACGGGCCTCAAACGTCGAGGAATTCATTCCCTTTGTCGTCTCAACCGCAACGGAACCAGGTGACCCCCTGCAGCAAACACAGCCCGTGTCCCACTAATCTCCGCCCACGAGGCCGCATCACAACACAGAGCGCCCATCGATCGCTCGTACCAACGATCCATCTACAGAACAGAATCCGGTGGCCGAATTTACGGCTAGGATTTCTTCCGAGAGGCACAGATAGCCCATGAAAACTGACAGTCACGCTACCCCGGCTAGCGACGCCGGCATCAACGACGTCGAACAGCAAAAACTAGATGCTCTTGGCTACAAGCAAGAGCTCAATCGCACCATGACCCTAACGGACGTTGTTGTCTACGGGCTCATCTTTATGGTGCCGCTGGCCCCCGTGGCCGTTTTCGGTACCATCTTCAACTTCTCCCATGGCATGGCCGCGTTGGTTTATTTGGTCGCCGGTATTGCAATGTTCTTCAGCGCCGTCAGCTATAAGGAGATGGCCAAGGAGTATCCCGTGGCAGGGTCCGTATACTCCTACGTCCGCTTGGGTACCAGCAAATTCGTTGGCTTCCTTTCTGGATGGGCCATCCTCCTTGACTACCTCCTCCTGCCGGCGCTGCTATGCATCCTCGCGGCATCCGCCATGGGAGCACTCATGCCTGAAATTCCTGGCTGGATCTGGGTCATCGGCTTTATCGCCGTGGTGGCCTTCATCAATCTCCGCGGAATCGTCGTCACCGCACGGATGAACATGATCTTTTTGATCATTCAAGGAGCAGCGCTCGTCGTGTTCGTCGGCGGAGCACTCCTAGCCATCACCCAGGGGCGGGCGGAGTTCAGCCTCGCACCCTTCTATCAGCCTGAATTCTTCTCCTGGGAGCTCGTATTCACGGCCATCCCGGTCGCTGCCCTTAGCTACATCGGCTTTGATGCGATCTCGACGCTCAACGAAGAAGCCAAGGGTGGCGGAAAAGCGGTCTCCAAGGCGACCATGATCGTGCTCTGGCTAGTCATCGCGATGTTTGTCGCGCAGGTCTACTTCGCTGCTCTGTTTGTCCCGAGCAATGAACCATTCGCCGACGGTGACGCCGTGAACAACGCGTTTTACCACATCAGCGAAATCGTGATTGCGCCATGGTTCAAAATCGTCTTCACCCTCATCACAGCCCTGATAGCGCTCTTTGCCAACGTGCTGGTTTCCCACGCCACAACCTCAAAAATGCTCTTCGCCATGGCCCGCGACGGGCAGCTGCCCCGACGCCTGGCCGTCGTGAGCCAGAAACACCAGGTTCCCGCCACGGCCATGATCGTCGTGACCATCCTCACCGCCGTCATTGGTGTCCTGGCCGTAGGACAGATCGAACTCATCGTTACGATGGTCACCTTCGGCGCCCTGACCGCCTACATCCTCCTGCACATCAGCGTCATCATTCACTTTGGAATTCGCCGGTCCAGCAGGAAGTACTTCATGCACTGGATCTCGCCCATCCTTGGGATTGCCGTGCTTGGATACGCCCTCTACAGCACCAACCTTCTGGCCAAAATCATTGGCATCTCCTGGCTGGTCATAGGAACGATCGTCGCGCTCATTCTGAAGCGCACCGGCCGTACCCTCGAAACCGAAGACGTCGTCTAGACCGGAAGACAACATCTCCCGTTTCCGGCGGGGCGAAGGCACCGGGCCTGCCACTTTGGCAGCGCCCGGAGCCTTCGTGACGTGTCAGGAAGCTTCTTGACCCAAAAGTCCCCGACAGGAACTGGCTCCACCCTTGAAAAGCAGTCCTGGGACTACGCAAAACTACCGATACTTTTCCTGTCAGCGCCGCCATAACGTTGAAGTTACCTAGAAAACACAAGGCTGCAGCGCTGGTGAAAGGGGAGTTCCCCTGACCTGGTCGCTCCACAGCAATCCCACCTCAGAATGAAAGCGAGAACCTCCCTTGACTCCGCGGACCAGTCCACCAAGTGGCCAAGCAAATTGTTGTCGAAAGGGAGCGAACTGATGCGCACTAGCGCGGACCGCTCATCCGAACTTATGAGCATTTTTGAACAGCGGTTCTCCTCCCGACTTCGCCGCGACTTCACCGATGAAGTATCAGCGGCGTACGACCGCTCCCCGCTGGGACCTCATGACGACAAGACCGCACGCGTCGTGCGGGCCCTGGGCAACGCCTCGGTCAACGGAAAAGAGATCATCCTGAACCTCGGGCCCAACGGGCCGTGGGGGATCGGCAGGATCACAGTAGGAGCACCCGGAAACTTGGTTCTCCTGCCCTCAACCTTCTACACCTATGAAAACGCGCTGCGCGGAGTGTTCGCGCTGCGTCGCAAGAACTTTTTGGAGAGCTGAACCATGACTGCCGAAGCCGCACCCGCATCCGAGATCCGCGTCGAACCGAAAATCTTCGGATACACCGACCGTTTTGCCGCCCGCCCAGGTGAAAGCATCTCCTTCCACGTCAGCTGCGAGGGACCCTCCACATACCAAGCCTCACTTGTCCGCCTACGGCACGGCTTCACCGGGGAAGCCGGACCAGGCTTCCTGGAAACTCCGGTTGCATCAGAATTCGATGGTCAAAAGCCGGGCACGCAGTACGCTTGCCAGCCCGGATCCTACGTCGAGGTGCCAGACCCATCCTCGCTGATGACAGACCCGAACGGATTGGTCATCAAAGCCAACGTGTACCCCACGTTGCCCTTGAGCTCCCGATCAGGCAATTACGGCGCCTACCACGTCACTCAGAACTCATTCGGGGGAGGAAGTGATCGTCAGGTCGTCCTGGGCAACTGGGACGAAGGATCTTCCAGTGGCTACGCACTTGTCCTGGACGCCGGCCGGCCCACCTTCCTCTGGAGCCAACAGGGCACGGTGAAGGCAGTGGCTCTCGAGAGCCCCTTGGAAGGCCACCACTGGTACACCCTTCGGGTCGAGGTGAACACCGCAGCTGGTCAGATCCATCTGACTCAGGAACCGCTGTCCAACATCATGAACCGGTACACCGACCAAGCACTGGCCCTGGAATCAGAAGACAAGGTCGCAGACGGCACGCCGGCAGCCGCGGCACCCGAAGCCCCATTCCGTCTCGGCGCCGGAGCGCGTCGGGACGGGGATCGATGGCTCGCAGCAAACGGCTTCAACGGCAAGATCGGCGGCGTCTCCATTCAACGACGCACGCCCACCAGAACCGAGACCATTGCTGACTGGCACTTTGGACGCAGCCGCCGTGACGACGGACTGCTCCTGTGGGACGTCATCGATGAATCGCCAAACCAGCTCCACGGAACGTGCCACAACGCACCAACCCGAGCCGTCGCAGGACACTCCTTCACTGGGCTTGTGGACGACTTCCGGCTTGTCCCCGATGAATACGACGCAATCCACTTCCACGACGACGACATCACCGACGCCGGCTGGCCAACAGCATTCACACTCGGCGTGCCCCACAATCTGCCAAGCGGCGTATACGCTGCCAAACTCACCGCCGAGGGCGCAGAACAGTACCTTCCCTTCTTCGTCCGGGCAGGCGAAAAGAAAAACGATGTCGCCGTGCTGTTCTCCACAGCGACGTATCTGGCCTACGCCAACGACCGCATTGCCTTCGAGGCCGACGGCGCAGAGATCATCGTGAGCCGGACGCCCATCCTGGACCGCGAAGACCTCACCCTCCAGGACCATCCCGAATTCGGCCGCTCCTGCTATGAAATCCACAACGACGGCTCCGGAGTTGTCTTCGGCAGCGTCCGCAAACCCATCCTTACCCTCCAGCCCAAACATCGGGCGTGGTTCCAAGCCGAAGGCGTATGGGGGCTGCCCGCAGACCTGTGCATCGTTCACTGGCTCGAAACCGAGAATTGCGACTACGACGCAATCACTGATGAAGACCTCGACCGCGAAGGCTACAACCTTCTCAGCGACTACCGGGTAGTCATCACAGGCAGCCACCCCGAATACGTCACACGTAACGAACTCACCGCACTGGAGGAATTCACCTCCAACGGCGGAAGGCTGATGTATTTGGGCGGCAACGGTTTCTATGCCACCGTCTCCTTCGACCCTGACCAGCCACACTTGATGGAACTCCGACGCTCCGACGGAGGCACGCGCCCCCACCAGTCCCCGTACGGCGACAAACGCCACGCCACATCCGGGGAACTCGCTGGCATCTGGAGGAACAAAGGCCTACCGCCACAGAAGCTCGCTGGAGTGGGCTTCGCAGCGCAGGGCTTTGACCGCTGCACCTACTACGAACGACTTGAAGACAGCCACACTCCAGAAGCAAAATTCATCTTCGATGGAATCGGTGAAGACGAGCGCATCGGCGAGTTCGGAATCATGGGAGGCGGTGCCGCCGGCGCCGAAGTCGACTGCTACCAGCCCGGTCTCGGCTCGCCCCCCGGAACACTGGTCCTTGCAACGTCAGGCCCACTTTCTGACGCTTATCTCCTGGCCGCAGAAGAAGTGTACGAATCCATTCCCGGCATCGGCGCTACCGAGCAACCAGGCGTCCGATCAGACATAGTCTACTGCCCGTTGGAAGGAGGCGGCGGCTTCTTCTCAGTCGGTTCGATCGCCTACACAGCGTCGCTCTCCCACAACAACTACGACAACAACATCGCCAAGATGACAGGAAACGTCCTAAGGCGGTTCCGTCAAGCCCAGCCACTTGAAGTAACTCTCAATGAAACAGAAACAGTTCAAGTAGCCGGCAGCTGAATCGCAAATCAGAAAGAAACCAGCTGCCCCGACAGGCCAATATAGCGAAGCCGGAGGGCGGTCCATTCTTCGAGTGGGCCGCCCTCAGGTGGGCATGACACCGTCCATCTTTCTTTCCCGACTGAGCTTGCCAGCCATCCCACAGTGACGCGGACCTCCGGCATCAACGTCAGAGGCGACTACCAAATGGCCACCAGGGAGTTCAATGATCACCACAATAGAAGCCGACCGCTATTTCCACATCACGGGGCTTACCACCACCGAAATCGACGACGGCATCAGCATCGCCGTCAGATTGGCCCACACCCACTCAAGAAGGGACGGCTGGGAAGGGGTACTAGTGACCCGCCATGAACCTGGCCTGTACACCGTGAACCTAAGCAGCGAAATCCCTTATGGCATCACCATAGAACGAGACTTGGACGGCAGAATCGAAGACACCGGATTCGAGCATGAGTCCGTCCGTGCCGGACTGGAAGCTCACGAGTACATGGAGAAGGCCCGGGTCGACAATGACAGTGACGTCTGGTGGGACACGACCATCCAGGGTGAGCGGCCCTGACCACGGTCGGAGTGCACTACAGCCTCACCATCCGCCACGTTCTCGAGGCTTGCTGCGCGGGAGTCGGTGGAATCCGATTCCTGGGTCGCTTTCTTCGAGCTGTCGCCCGCCTGAGCGTTCCGACTGTGCGAGCTGTGCACCGCCGGCTGGGGCGACCGAGTCTACGTCGATGCCGTAGCGGGCCTTAGCCTCCTGCCGGATCCTCTCGGCGGCAGTCCTTGCTACGTCGTCGTCGTCCTTCCAAGCCACGGCGACGGCACAATTTTCGGCAATTGCCTCGGGATGGGGCGACCAGTGGTAGGAATCCGTTGACCCGGCTACACCTCAGTGAGTCCGGATCCACTCTGCGACGCGGGCGAGAGACGGAAGCCCGGCAGCCGATGTCGGATCCGAGAGGAAACCGTGCAGAGCCTGATCCGCGAGCAGATACGACACGTCGCCACCGCTTGCGTCGAGCGTCGCCCTGAACGCTTCGGCCGAAGACCTGAGAGAGTCGTGCTCTGCTGCCAGGATGAGCGTCGGCGGCAGGTCCGGCCCTTGAATGTCCCCTGGGAACGCAAACTGGTCGAGGGGATCGTTCGCCTCTCCCACGAGATTGTCGCCCATCTCGCGAACCCATGAACTGCTGAAATAGGTCATGCCGGCTCGTTGTCGGACGCTTTCGATCGCACCTGGGTCCCACTGCGGCAGATTTCGATGAAGTGTCGGATACGCGAGAACAAGGCCTCGAGGACGGTTATTGCCCGCCCGGTCGCCTCGCAACGCTACCGAAGCAGCAAGGCTCGCCCCCGCGCTGGCACCTCCTAGAAAGATCCGCTCGTGGTCTGCCTTGATCTCGGTTGCCCAGCTCACAGCGTGCCGCCACCCGGCCTCGACGTCTTCCAAGAGCGCCGTGAAGCCCAGTCCGTCAAGTGCTTTGCGGTACTCGAGCGAGAGCACCGCGATCCCCTGTGCCGCGAGCTCGTAGCCGGCCCAGTTGGCTTCTGCTATCTCGAGCTCGCCGCCGATGAAGGCGCCCCCATGTATCCACACGAGGAGCGAGTCCGGATTTCCTGCTGCGGGAACGTATCCGCGCGCCGCCTGGCCGCCGGGGATCAGCACATCGGTACGCGTCACGTCCCGGTACGCCGGGAACTTGTCGAGGAGGTATTCCGTTGGAAACGGGTTGGAGAGATCAAACGTCCCGGCCGCCAACATCTCAACTACGCTTGCGAGGGGTGGCATCCCGGATGGGTCGGGGGCGTCGATTCTGTCGGTCATTGTGATCGGCCTTCGTAGGTTGTCGTTTTCGAAATAAAGAGCCTTGCGTTTGGGACCTGGCAGGTGGTGGTTGTCCGCGGTGCCGCAGCGTATGTTCCCCGCTCACGCTTCAGGTCTTGGCGTGATAGCTCCACTTCTAAATCTATGTACCGAGATAGCGTCCAGTCCGATGGTTCAGCGCGAGGATCAAATTGAGGAGCGTCGCGCCCACCCTAAGAGCCCCACCATAAGCGGCGGGACAAACGCGAAGGTGGAGAGCACCCCAAAGGTTTCATTTGGCTTGATTCTTGCTGCACAAGGAGTAGCCGTCCTCCTGCATCAACAGGAGGCGGCCGCGCCCGTCGTCGAACCTCACCCATCCACCGGAACCATCGAGCAGGCTCGCTTCCACGATCCCGACACCGACGTCTTGCCCGTAACGAGCGACCTGGACGGCTCCTGACAACGGAAATTTCCGCCAGTCTTGACTGAAGAGCGCCGGAGTCCCTCCCTCCGCTGGTGAGACGTCAGTCCCCTTCGATGGCGTTAGCTTGGGAACAGGGTCACCGGCCGGCAGCCCCGACGGGGGCTGGCGCCTGATCACCTTCTTGCCTAGCCTAAGCAAGGCTGCGTTCTCGTCGCGTTCGTAGCCGAGTTCGCTAATCACGAGCAGAACCCGCTCACGAGTGGGCCCGGCGACTGTGCTGGGTCTGTTCATTACGTTCGAGACTGTCGAGACGGAGACGGCTGCGGCCGCCGCCACATCGTAAATCAATGCACGTTTCGCCATTTCTACATCCTTAGATATGCAGTGCGGTCGAACTCTCTCTGTCTGCCGCGTCCAGCGTGCTCCTCATCCCGTCTGCCCTCTCCGCAGCGAGCTCGGCGGCAAGATCACGTGAATATGGACTCGCAAGCACGCTCTCGCGGCTATCGGAATACTCCTCCGAGGGCAACGCCCTTGGTGATGGTGCGATTGAACACGAGGTAGACGATGATCAGGGGGATCGTCGCGAGCGTCAGCCCGGCGAAGATCGCTCCGGTGTTACTCGCAAACTGCCCCTTGAAGTCGAGCAAACCAACGGGGATGGTGCGACTGCCGGGAGCCTGCAGGAGCACAATCGCCAGTTGTGTTTCACCCCAGACGAAGAAGGCATTGATCATGCCCACCGAGACAATCGGGCCCTTCGACAGGGGAAGGACGATCTTTACGAAGGTCTGGACTCGTCCCAGCCCGTCGATTGCTGCAGCCTCCGCGAGCTCCGAGGGGAATCCCAGGTAGAAGCTGTGCAGGATCAGCACGCACGTGGGGAGGCACAGCGCGATGTACAGCACTCCCAGTGCCCATGGTGATCCCAGCAGATCGAGGGCGTTGAACGCGGTGTAGTACGGGATCAACAGCATGATCAGAGGCAACGTCGTCGCCACCAGGAACAGTCGAACGACCATCATCCGCACCCGGGCCGTTGCGAGCGTCGCGAAGTATGCGGTGAACGCTCCGATGAGCAAGCAACCTGTGATCGCCACGGTTGTGACTATCGCCGAGTTCAGCAGATAGACCGCGAAACCTTGGCCGCCTGGGGCTCCCTTCCACGCGTCAACGAAGTTCTGCGGATGCCATTTGACGTTGAAGAGTCCCAGCGGATCAGTGTAGATGTCCGTGTTCGATTTGAACGCCAGCAGAATGATGAGCGCGAACGGGATGATTGCGAGCACACTCCAGAGGATTGCACCAGTGTGGCCGACGACGGTGCTGGCGCGAACGCGGGTTTTGCGGGTCATTCGTCTACCCCTTTCCGGGATCCGAGGGCTTGTCCGGCGAGGCCGACAACGAGAAGAAGGAGACCACCGACGACGCTGACAGCGGCGGCAAGGCCGAAGTCGGCGAAGAGGAACGCATCTTTGTAGACCTGCACCGGCAGGATGGTGGTCGCGTTTCCGGGCCCACCTAGGGTCATTCCCCACACCAGGGTGAATCCGTTGAAAGCCCAGATCACCTCGAGAAGCACAATCATGGAAAGCACCGGACGCACGAGCGGCAGCGTGATCGAAAAGAACTGTCGGATCCGGGATGCACCGTCGATCGACGCTGCTTCGTACACGGAGACGGGCACCTCCTCCATCCCACCGAGAATGACGAGGAACGCGAACCCCACACCCGCCCAGACGGCCACGGCAATGATGACGTACATGGCAGTGGAAGGATCGGCGAGCCAGGCATGTGTACGGCCGAGACCGATGGCGCCCAAGAAGGCATTTACGGCACCCGACCGGGGCTGCACGGACAGCGCCCAGAAGACTGCAACGGCCGACGGCGGCGCAATCGCGGGCAAGAACCAGACGACGCGGTAGAAGGCCTTCCCTCGAATGCCCCCGGACACCAGCGCGGCAAGAACGGTCGCAATAGCGGAGAGGGTGAGCGCGGCTCCGACGCCGAGAGTGACAGATCGGAACAGGGCGTCACGCACAGCGGGGCTTGTGAAGGCAGCGACGTAGTTGTCCATACCGATGTACCGGGCTTCGCCGATACCGGGCCACTGAGTGAAAGAAGTCCGGACCAGATCGATAATCGGAAGGCCAAAGAACACCGCGAGGATGATCAGGCCGGGTGCGAGCATCCACCATACTTCACGGGGTGTCCCCCGCCGTGTCGCTGATCGTGGAGTTTGTCGTGAGCGTCCGGATTCGTTGGGAAGGACTGCTGTCACTGTTTCGAGTGAACTCACCATACGCCTTTCTTGAAAAACATGAACGTGTGCCGCCCGCCACTGCGGGCGGCACACATTCGGGTTACTTGTTCTGGGACTTATATTTGTCGAACGCGTCCTGCTGCGCCTGACCGACCTGTTCCGCGGTGGTCTGTCCGCTGAGGAGCTGCTGGATCTGTGGGTCCATGAACGATCCGCCGAGGGAGCCGGGGAGAGTGGCGGTCAAGCCGAGGCCGAATCCGACCGAGTTGGTGTATTCGACGATGCTCTGCACCACGGGCCCGAGACCGGGAACGTCCGACGCTTTGACCGTATTGACGGCGGGAAGGGACCCTACGTTCTCTGCAGCGAACTTCTGAACATCGTCGGAAGAGTACACAGCCAGGAACTTCTTGGCGAGGTCGATGTTCTTCGACGTCTTCGGAATCGCCAGCGTGTCACCGGCGTACAGCGTCGGAAGGGTCGGCTGGTCTTTTGCGCCGGGGAGCAGGAGCCAGTCGTACTTGAAGCCGACGTCGCCGATAACGGAAGGGATCCAGGCGCCGCCGAGGAACATAGCGGCGTTACCCGCGGTGAAGGACGCCTGTGCCTGGTCTCCCGCGGCGCCGACCATTCCTTCCTGGAAGACGTTCTTGTCGTTCCACTCTTTGATCTGTTTGAGCGAATCCGTGAACGCGGGGCCGGCGTACTTCTCTTTGGGGTCCATTCCCGGCTGCCACGACACGAGGTAGTCTTTCAGCGCGTCGGGCGAGTTCGCCTGCAGCTGCGCGTCCTGAAGCCACGCGAGCTGGTACCCGGCTGCCCCTCCGGCGGCGAGGCCGTCATATCCCGCGGCGTCGAGCTTCCCGACCATGTTGTACAGTTCGTCGTTCGAGGCGATCTGGTGGTTGGCCGGTGCAGTGATTCCTGCCTTCGCGAACGCGTCCTTGTTGTAGTACACCACGTTGTAGAAGGTGGTATCGAACAGCGCGAGATAAGGAGTGCCGTCCCATTTGAGGGCCCCCGCGATTGAGTCGCCGTAGCGAGACTCGAGGTCAGCGTCGGCCCATAGGTCATCGAGGGGAACGAGTGCATCGGCCTTCATCAGGTCGGAGTAGGGCTGAGCGTTGAGCGGCACGAGGCCGATATCCGGAGCATTCGAAGATGCCATGATCTGTGAGTTGGTGGTGGCCTTCTGCTGCTCGGTCACCGTCTGGAATTCGACGGTCACCCCGGGGTTCTCCTTCTTGAAGATCTCGGCTGCGTACTCGAAGGCAGGCTGCTGGACCGACTGGACTTGCACAGTCAGTTTCTTCTCGGCGCCGTCTCCTTCTGGGGTGCCGGGCGTGCAGCCGGCGAGGGCGAGCGCAGTGACGCCTATGAAGGCGCTGATCGAGAGAACGCGCTTGCGTGCTCCCCGCTGAACCTGGTTATGGTGCATTTTCACTCCTTTGTGGTTGCTGTGTGACATCAGTGATTCTGTAGGGTGAATCGTTTCGCTCTGTCCGGGTAAATATAGCACCGGCGGAGCTGGGTGTCTCGATTTATTTGCTACATTTCGTTCTTCCTCGCCGATTCGCGGGAGAGAAACGTTATGCTTTCGGGTTATCTCGTGCCTCCTCAGCCGCTGGCAGCCCGAAGACGACCGCGTTGAGCCCCCCGTCCGTGCGGACAATGCAGAGAGGGTTGTCTGCTACCACGATGATGGAGTCGCGGTGCCGCCACGCAACCCACCAATCGCTACCGGTGATAGTTACAGTGTCGGGCTCAATCGGTGACCTGTCGAGCGTGTAGGGCTTCAGATTCTGACTCCATTCGCCGAACCCTTCGAGGGTCCGGCGCTGGAGGTCGGGAATCCGCCCACTGGCCTCCGGTCCGATGTTCAGCAAGAGACGGCCCCCGCGCGCAACTACGTCGGCGTACAGACGAGCAAGCTCGCGCGCAGAGAGCGTCAAGGATTCATCCTCTGTGCGGTTGTAACCGAACGAGAACCCGAGCCCGCGGTTGTGCTCCCAACCCACCCCGCGCTCGTTCTGGGTATCGTGCGAGTACTCGCTGGTCCGGTAGTCCCACACCGGCGCGCCCCATCGGTCGTTGACGATGCCATCAGGCACCACATGCTTGTAGTACGCCAGTAGTTGCACGAGAGAGCCGTCAGCCTTACCCGCGTCCGGCCATTCGATGTCGTTCCAGATCACTGCAGGCTTGTAGCGGTCAATCAAGTCACGGACGTGTGCGGTTGCGTACTCGGCGTACTCCGCGTCGTTGGGACGGTACTCCGTAACATCGGACATCGACTCGATAGGAGGGAAATCCGTGAAGGCCCAGTCAAGCCCGCCCGAGTAGTAGACCCCGAAGCGCATTCCCTCTTTACGCACAGCCTCCGCGAGCGGTGCAAGGAGATCGAGCTTGGGTCCCCGAGCGACCGTGGACAGACGCCCGGCACCGGGCGCGTCCCACAGGGTCACCCCGTCATGGTGCTTCGTGACGGGGATGACATAGTCCGCACCGGCCCGATGAAACAGCCGGGCCCATTCGGACGGATCGAACTGGTTGGGGTTCCATTGATCAAGGAAGGCGTCGTACGTGTTGTCTCCGTACTCAGCGGCATGGTGTAGCGCCGCCGGCGATCCCGCGATCCGGGATGTGTTCGCGTACCACTCGGCGTACGCGTTGTGGGAGAACCATTTCTCTTCGGGTACAGCGCCCCATGCACCAGTCGGCTCGGCCCATGCAGGAACCGAGTAGGGCCCCCAGTGGATGAAAATGCCCAGGGTGGACTGTCTGGCCCATTCGGGCAGGGTGGGACTATCGGTCATTACTCTCTCCTTGGCGTGGTCTGGCGAGACGCTGCTTGGCGCCTGCCTGGTAAGTGGTCATGGTTTTGCGACAAAGCGAAACGACTAAAGGTTCGCGGATCATGGGTACACTCGGGATAGCATCGTTATGAGCGCGAACGGTGCCCATAACTCGCGATACGAAGGATCGAAATTGTCGACAAACAACAGATCTCCCGCAACTTACAAGGACATCCAGCGATTGACTGGTTTGTCGTTGGCGACGATTTCGAAGTACTACAACGGGCGAAACGTTCTTTCCTCGAACCGAGAAGTGATTGAGTCGGCGGCTTCGGAACTGAACTATCGACCGAACGCGTTCGCCAGCAGCTTGAGGCGCGGTGTGACTCGAACCGTCGGCGTGTTGCTGCTGCCCTCTTTTCAGGTTCCCTTCCACCTCGAGATCGTCGTCGGAATC
The DNA here is from genome assembly GCF_056499105.1 of Arthrobacter sp. Z5-13. Taxonomy (NCBI): domain Bacteria; kingdom Bacillati; phylum Actinomycetota; class Actinomycetes; order Micrococcales; family Micrococcaceae; genus Arthrobacter; species Arthrobacter sp. Z5-13. The sequence continues at coordinate 2,643,955 of NZ_CP096460.1, read as the reverse complement.
GAAAAGTACCTGCGAAGTCAGGGCATCGGAGTGCTCCTGACCTCCAACGAGCAGGACGGAACTCCGTCCAGCGTCAATGCAGTCGAGCTGTTGCTCAGCAGAAGGGTCGATGGCATCATCGGCGTTCCCGCGCTGTCGGACTCCTCGGCGCTCGAGACCGCCGTCTCGATTGGCATCCCTGTCGTCACGGTGGACTGGTGCCCAAGCGGCCTTGACGCGGACTCCGTCACCCTTGACAACGTGCAGGCGGGCAAGGTTGCAACCCAGCACCTGATCGACCACGGCCACCGAACCCTCGGCGCCCTGGTGGGCGACGAAGGAATGTGGAGCCTGCAGGGCCGGCTTGACGGCTTCCTCGCAGCGGCTCGCGCTGCCGGCATCACCATCGCCGAAGACCACATCCAACGCGCCCCTCTGAACGTGGAGGACGGATATGCGGCGATGATGCGATTGCTCGCGGCGGACACGCGCCCCACTGCGGTGTTCGCGGGGAACTACGACCTGACAGTAGGCGCCGTGGCCGCCCTGAACGACTCGGGGCTCCGCCTCGGGCGCGATGTCTCCCTCGTTGGTTTCGACTCTGTGGAGCTCGCTCAGGTAACGCGCCCGAAACTGACGGTCTACGTGCAGCCCGTCGAACAGATCGCGACCGAGGCCGCTCGAATTATGAATGCCCGGCTGGACAATCCGGACGGGCCGAGGAGTCGCGTAGTTCTGGAGCTTCCGGGGCACCTGCAGATCGGTGCGTCGGTTCGGCGGCTGAGCGACTGAGCCCCTGGGCCAATCCTTCTGAAGAGACATGAGACTCCTTGAGCTAACAGTAAGGCGAAACGTTTCACTCAGAGTAGAGCGCCACGCAGCGCAAATCAACTGTGTGGGATATCGCCTGATCGACACAGTTCGCGTAAAGGCGCGTGTTCACGGGGCCGCAACGCCTAGCTCCGCAAAGCAGAACCATCTGGACGTCCCGATTGGCATGTCATAACGTTTTTCCCGATTTGTGGAAGCGACCTCCGCGCGATCTACCGGGAGCACATCCGGGAAGGGCCGGAACCTGCGGGTCAGGTCATCGCACTTGGCCCCGGCGTCACCGATTTGGAACTCGGCGACCGCGTCGTCATTTACCACATCAGTTGATGCGGGCTGTGCCGCGACTGCCGCCTGGGATACCAGATCAGCTGCACTTCTTCAGGACGTCGCGCACACGGCTGGCATCGCGATCGCGGTCACTCCGACCTGCTTGTGACCAACCGCCATGATCTTCTCTGACTTGCTGACAGCATGACCTATTTGGACGAGCCTGCGTTGCCTGTGGATTCGGAACCGCGTACGAGGCTCTCCTGAGGCTCGACCCTTCTGGAAGAGACAGGCTGCTCCTGATGACCGGCCCACTTTGTTGATTATGCTGAAACGATTCGTACCTGACGCGTCCGTTTCGCTCATCAGGGGCCATTTCCGTCGCAAAGGTAGGGGTTGACCTGCGAATGATGTAAGCGTAACGTTTCGCAATGGTGATTCGGAGGCGACGCTAGCTCCTCGTCGATAAGACTTGCAAAGGTGCATTCGTCCATCGAGGACGATTCTGTTGTCGAGCTTCGGTTGTCGTCACGACCCCTCGCGGCGGTCCAGCGACATGGAAAACGTCCGGATCTACCTGGTCGGGCGCGTACCGATCTTGCAGCCCCGTCACTTTTCCGACCATGTTCGACCTTCCGCAACAGCCACCTGCAGCGGACACTCACGCTTCCCAATGACCAACCAAACGAGGCTTCACTTCCCTAGTCCATTGGAAGCGCGGTTTTGTCTGAACCCAACGAAAGGAAGAGACAATGATGTACTCACCCACCTCAAGACCGAAAAGAGCTGTCGCAAGACTCCTCGTTCCGGTGTTGATCGTGACTGCACTCGCGTTAGCGAGTCCATTCACTGCAGCAGCAGCAACTAACCCCGCGACGGACGACTTCGAACGCGCCGACGGAGCCCTCGGGAGCTCGTGGACGTCGGACCGCGGCACCTGGAGTATCGCGAGCGGGGCCGCCCTGGCAACCAGCGCGACCAGCAACGCCGTCGCCACCTACACCCCCCTGCCCATTGCCGTCGACTACGCCGTCTCGGCGCGGATCAACCTCGTCACAACCGGAACTCCCGGTGGATCAGAGTGGGCAGGTGTTGCCGGCAACGTCCAGGGCACCACAGCCTCGAACCTGAACTACTACCTGCTCCGGGTCACGACCGGTTCCGGAACAGGCACCAACGGGCGCTGGCAGTTGCTGAAAATGACCAACAGCACTAGCACCGGACTGCTCGCCAGCGGTACCATCGCCGCCGCGTACGGCACGCAACTCGACCTGACGCTGACTCGCACGGGCAACTCCTTACGGTCGCAAGTACTCAACGCAGGGTCGGGAGCCACACTCGCCGATCAGACGTACACCTCGGCTGATCCGAATGTCACCGGTGGGCGTGCTGGACTGTATTCCAACAGCGGAAACCTGAGAGCACAGACTTGGGGTCTGTCGACGACCATCCCCGCGGCGGACGACTTCGAACGCGCGAACGGAGCCCTCGGGAGTTCGTGGACATCAGATCGCGGTGCCTGGAGTATCGCGAGCGGTGCCGCATTGGCAAGCAGCTCGACCAGCAACGCCGTCGCCACCTACAACCCCCTCGCCCTCGGCGATGACTACACCGTCTCTGCGCGGACCAATATCGTCACGACAGGAACTCCGGGAGGATCCGAGTGGGTGGGCGTGGTGGGAAACCTTCAGGGCACGAGTGCCACCAGCCTTAACTACTACGTGCTCCGGGTCACGACCGGTTCTGGAACGGGCACGAACGGGCGCTGGCAGTTGCTGAAGATGTCCAACAGCTCGACGGCCAGCGTGCTCGCCAGCGGCACAATCGTTGCCGCGTACGGCACGCAACTTGATCTCACGCTGACACGCACGGGCAACTCATTTCGGTCGCAGGTAGTGAATGTGGCATCGGGAGCCACGCTTGCGGACCAGACCTACACCGCTGCTGTCGTTGACCCGAATGTCACGGGGGGCCGTGCGGGATTGTATTCCAACAGTGGAAACCTGCGCGCTCAGACCTTTAGTGTTTCGACGACCACCCCGGCTGCTTCGCCTCCCGGCCCCCTCAACTGCGCGCCCGGGGGAGAGAGCTACACCTACCCGGATCCCAACCTGACTGTCGTTTCGACCAGCACGGTGGGATCGACCTGGGCCGGAATGCAAGTGACGCAGCGACTTCTCACCGACGGAAACGACCAGTACGTCGCGTACTACGACGTGAACCGCGGCATGACCGTAGCCAAGCACACGATCGGCGGCGCCTGGACCTACAAGCTCCTCCCGTCGACTATCGGATGGGACAGCCACAACTACATTTCCATGGGGCTTGACCGGAGTGGAAACCTTCACGTCTCAGGCAACATGCACAACGTTCCGTTGGTCTACTTCCGCACCACTGTCCCCGGCGACATCAGCACGTTGGTGAAAGTCAACAACATGGTGAGTACGTCAACGGAGACCTCGGTCACCTATCCCGAGTTCGTGAACCGCTCAGACGGCAGCCTTGTTTTCAGCCACCGGAGCGGCGGTTCCGGTGACGGTGTGACGTACTTCAACGTCTATGACGAGGCGACGAGTTCGTGGTCGCGCCTCGTCTCTCAGCCGATGTTCGACGGCAACGGGTCTGCAAGCAACCCTTCGGGTACCTGGAGTTCGTACTTCCAAGGTCCGACCAAGGGACCCGACGGGTGGTTCCACATGATCTGGGTCTGGCGGGACTCGGGTGACGCGGCGACGAACAGCATGCTGACGTACGCGAAGAGCCAGGACCTGGTGAACTGGGTGACGAACAGCGGAACGCCTTTGACGACGCCGCTCAAGTACGGGCAGGGTGACGTGATCGACCCGGTCCCCGATTTTGGTGGACTGCTGAACGGTAACGCGAAGATCGGCTTCGACCCCTCGGGGAAGGTTCTCATCACCTACCACAAGTACGACCCTCAGGGCCGGTCGCAGGTGTACGCCGCGCGTCCCACGGCCTCCGGCACGTGGCAGGTCAGTCAGATCACCGACTGGACCGGACGATGGAGCTTCGGCGGCTTCGGGAGTCTCAACTTCCAGGTCGCTATGCAGGGTTCTCGTGTGCTGTCCAACGGCGACATCAGCGTTGACTTCTTGTGCAACGGAAGCAGCGGCAGGCAGTCCATCATCATCGACTCGTCGCTGAATCGGATTGCCCAGGTACCCACGCAGCCGCTGCCCGCTTCGGTGACAACGGTGACCGGCACCTTCCCGGGGCTACAGGTCATGGTCGAAAATGACCTCGCCGGCGCCACAGCGGGCGGGCAGTACATACTGCGCTGGGAGACGTTGCCGGGCAACGCGGACCAGCCGCGGACCAGCTATCCGACAGGAGGCAGCACGCTTCAAGTGATCCTCCTCGACTAGCGGTAAGTCGCTCGAAAAACGGCCTCTGCTTGGCGGCGAGGCCGTTCTTCGCGCGACTATTTGACCGCACCCATACCTAGGAAAATTACTGTGACCACAGAAACTGTGGACACGTCTGCGAGCAGAGGAGCTCATTCCATGATTCACGGTTACGTTGCTCCAGGCTTCGAGCTGGTCGCCGCTGCGTTCGAGCGCGGACATTCGGCGGATGCCGGTGGCGCTCAACTCTGCGTCTATCAAGGGGGGAGCGTGGTTGTCGACCTGTGGACAGGCTCCGACCCGGAAACGGATGTCGCGATAGATGGGGACTCGCTCTTCGTGTTGTGGTCCACGACCAAAGGCATGATGGCTATCCTCGCGGCGTTGCTCTTCGAAGAAGGCCAGCTTGACCCCGATACGCGAGTGTCTTCTGTGTGGCCAGAGTTCGGAGTTCGCGGCAAGGATCAGACCACCGTTGCCCACTTCCTCAGTCATGCGGCTGGTCTTCCCTTCTTTCCCTCTGCAGCGAGGATCGAAAGCCGCGACCTACCGAATTGGGCTCTCTGCACTGAGACGCTCGCCGCCGCCGAACCCCTCTGGGTACCGGGAACCGCGTCGTGGTACCACCCATTTACCTTCGGTTATCTCAACGGCGAGGTGATCCGCCGGGCAACGGGCAAGACAGCGGGCGACCTCTTCGCTGAACTCATCGCCGGTCCGCTAGGAGTCGACTTCTGGATCGGGAGCCTCCCGGCGGATCGCGAGACAGACGTCACGAATCGCAGCAAGTTGAACCATGAGCCACCCGCCAACCCTGGCGAATTGTGGTCACAACACGGAGTGGATTTGTCTGATCCAGTCGTCCGTGAGCTGCTCGAGCAGGTGCAGTCGATTCCCGACATGATGGAGTTCCTCAACAGCGCCGAGGGGCACCAGATGGAGTTCGGCGGGGCGGGCGGAATCGCGAGTGCACGGTCGGTCGCAAAGATCTACGCCGCCACCATCGGTGAGATCGACTCCATTCGGCTGCTCTCCCCGACGACGCTTGACGTCATGACTCGGCCACGCACCTTTAACTTGGGCCCCGTTCCTCCGTTGGCCGCCGTGCCCAAACAGAAGCTTGCCGAGTTCGGGCTGGGCTTCTGGTTGGGCTCGCAATTCCCGAGCGGCCGATTCGCATCCGGTGGAACTTTCGGGCACCCAGGGGCGGGCGGAGTTATCGCGTTTGCTCATCCCGAGTCGAGCATGGCAGTTGCATACACGTGCACCGGGATGTGGTCGGACGACTCCAGACCAGACCCGCGCATGAGCTGGGCTGAGCCGCTCGCCGATTTGGCTGGTGCGTAGGAACACCGTGAATCGAGGTCAACCCCCACCATCGAGCAGGAGACAACAATGCGTGAGCTAGCAGTATACGGATTGGGCGATATGACAGCCCACTATTGGGTGGACGACTCGGAACAGGTGGGACTCGTGCTTCGTCCTACTTCGCTGCAGCCAGTAACGGCGCGCTGTGGGATTGGCGACGAGCCGTACATCGCAAATCAACCCGGCGGCGGCAACCCGCCCGCGCGCTCAGTAGATCCGCTGGTGCACGTAACGCTAAGGGGCGACGCCGCGACAGGCGGGTGGGGGCAAGGACGCACGATGCGGTGGTCGCCTTCCAGCTCCCGATTCCGCCTTGCGGACCACTTGGTTGAGCGTGTTGGGCTCGTCACCCGCATTGTCACCGCGGTGCGGTCCGCGGCGGGTCTCAGCCTTGAGCACACGCTGATCCACAGGACGGGGGAGAGCCACCTCAGGGTGGAAGTGGAATTCGTCAACGATTCACCAGTACCAGTCACCGTCGACGCCCTCACCTCCTTCAACCTGTCGGGTATCTCGCCGTTCGATACTGCCGACAGCCCGGAGCGACTCGTCGTGCACAGGCTGCGCAGCTCTTGGAGCGCAGAGGCTCAACCGGTTAGCGACACGATCGAGGTCCTGCAGCTCGAGCGATCCTGGTTAGGGATCGCCCTTCTGAGCGAACGGTTTGGCCAGGTTGGCACGATGCCGGCCCGCGGCTGGTTTCCCTTCCTCGCGGTCGAGGACAAGGTGGCGCAGGTAACCTGGGGGGCACAGCTAGCCTGGGCCGGGAGCTGGCAGATGGAGATCACCCGGCTCGGCGACGACGTAGCGATATCGGGGGGCCTCGCTGACCGGGAGTTCGGTCATTGGTCACACACTGCCATGCCGGGCGAGCGCCTGGTTGCCCCACCTGCCATCCTGAGCTGCACGCAAGGCACTGTAGACGACGTCGCCGATCGCCTGGTAGCGGCCCAAAACGAGGCCGCCGATGCCCAACCTGAGGTCGAGGAGTCTCTGCCAATCGTCTTCAACGAATGGTGCACTTCATGGGGCAACCCCGACCGTGAGCGTCTCATCGCCATCGCCGACCGCCTGGCCGGTGAGGGCGTGGAGTACCTCGTGATTGATGCAGGGTGGTATCGCGACACCTCATCGGATGTGTCGTGGGCGCTCGCGCACGGCGACTGGATCCCGAGTCCCGATCTGTTTCCGCACGGATTGAAGGAAGTCACCGACCGCATCCGCGAGCGTGGGATGACCCCGGGTCTTTGGTTCGAGTTTGAGACCGTAGGAGAGGACTCCACCGCCTTCACGCTGACCGACCACCTTCTGCTACGCGATGGCGCGCCCTTCACAGCCGGCAACCGCCGTTTTTGGGATCTGACGGACCCGTTCGCCGTTGACTACCTCACTGCCCGGGTCGTCGACCGACTCGAACAAGATGGTTTCGGCTATATGAAAGTCGACTACAACGAGCACCTCGGGCTTGGTACCGACCATGCTGACGGGCTCGGTGAGGGTCTGCGCCGGCAGGTACTCGCGGGTTACCTGTTCCTCGATGGAATCCGTTCTCGCTTGCCGCAGTTGGTGATCGAAAACTGCGCGAGCGGTGGTCACCGCCTCGAACCGTCCATGATCGGCAGGACGGCGATGAGCTCGTTCTCGGACGCGCACGAGCTGCCGGAGATCCCGCTCATCGCCGGGAATCTGCTTCGCGTTATGCTCGCTCGTCAAATGCAGATCTGGTCGGTGCTCCACCCCACCGACACGGATCAGCGCCTGGTCTACAGCCTCACCGCCACTTTCATCGGTCGAATGTGCCTCTCCGGAGACGTTGTCGGTCTCGACGACCGGCAGTGGGACATCGTGCGTCGAGCGATCGGGCTGTACCAGAGGGCGTCACCCATCATTCGATCCGGCCGGTCGCGCCGGGGAGGCGTGCGCGGACCGTCCATGCGGCATCCAACGGGGTGGCAATCGGTCACCCGCCGCGCCGACGACGGCAGAGGGCTGCTGGTCGTGCTGCACGCCTTCGCGAACGGACCCGGCAGCGTGCAGATACCGCTCAACGGGTCCTGGCGCATCGAGGAATCACTGTCATGCGGTTCGACCTCGCTCCTCGTGGAGGAGGGTGAACTACGGATTGACGGCCTTCGGGACTTTGAAGGCGTCGTGGTGCCGTTGACACCCGCCCGGGCCGGGAAAGGGGGAGAGCTTGTCAATGCCCAGCCGTGACTAATCGTCGCGCTGCTTGTCGGTTCTGCAACAAGACCGTTACGCCAGCCGACCCCTAAGCTGCTCCAACTGCCGGTACAGGGTCGCCGGCACGCGATCGTCGAAGGTGTCGAAGGCACCCTTGTCGCCACACCAGGATTCGCCCGCCTCGCGAGCCGAAAAGCCTTCAAAGCGGTTCGCGGCCTTATAAATGAAATCAACGCCTTGAGGAAAGCTGGTGGCCCGTGCCGGACTCCGCGACTTTTTCGCGTATTGACTAAGAAGGTTCCCATGTTTGATAAAACAAATTTTGCTGCTGCGTTGCTCGTGTTGAGCGCCGTCGTGCTCACGGGTTGCGGTGGTGGAAATTCGGGAAATGCGAATGGAGATGCTCCGGGGCTTTCCGTTGGCATGGGAGGCTCCTCGGAGGTCCCCGTTGTCGGGGGCGGCTTCCCGGAGGTCCCTGTTGTCGGGGGCGCCTTCCCGGAGGTCCCCGCTGTGACGGGAATCACCCCGGAGGTCCGGGTTATCAAGCATCCAGGCGCTGGAGTCACCCTCTCGGATCTTCAGACGCTCAAGGCGAACGTCGATCAGGGCAAGGAGCCGTGGAAGTCCGCCTTCAATCAACTGGCGAACAGTCCCACGTCCAGGCTCAGCTACGCAGGGCGTGGCGGCCCTTTCGCGAAGGTCAGCCGCGCCCCCGACGAAAATCTCCTTGCTTGGCGCAGCGACATGGTCGCGATCTCGGAACTCTCGCGGATGTGGTATTTCACCCGGGACGAGCGATACGCGGTGAATGCGCGCAAGTTGCTGCTTGGGTGGGCCACCACTCAGACGGAGTTCTCGGGTCGCGAGTCGATGCTTGATCTGGGCGATTACGCTTTCCATTTCGTGGGCGGTGCGGAAATCCTGCGCAGCACCTACCCGGGCTGGACGGAGGCCGACACGGCGACGGTCAAGAAGTACTTCAAGAACGTCCTGATGCCGGCAGCAAATCCCTATGGCGACAGCTCGTACGGGGCCGCCAACAAGGGCGCACTGTCCCTCGTTGCTCTCGGACTGATGGCGATCTACAACGACGACATCGAGACATTGGACAAGGTCGTCTATCAGACGCGCACGCTGGCCCATATCGGGCTGCGAAATTCCAGTGACATCGGCATGCTCGGCGACTCCCTCCGCGACCAGGGGCACGCCTATGGGCAGCTCGCGTCACTGACCATGCTGGCCGAGGCGCTCTGGACCCAAGGCATCGACATTTATTCCGACTTCGACAACCGCCTGCTGGCGGCGGGTGAGTATTTCGCGAGGGTGAACGAGCTCGTCCCGACGACAGCGCTTCCTTTTGGCACCACCGATCGCTACTACACCTCGGACATCACCAATCGCGGCTGGGACGGCGCCAATGGCGGGAGCGTGGCGCTCACTCAGCTTTATAACGCCTACGTTCTCCGCAAGGGTCTCCAGGCACCCTTCATTGCTCAAAGACGCCTCTGGATGCCCGTGGGCGGCACCAGCTTCATGTTCCTCAAGGAGTCCGACACCTCGAAGGCGACGACGCCGCCGCCGCTGCCCATTCCTTTGACCACCTCGATCACCTCGGGGTTCAGCAGTGCCGACATCGGGGGCGCCGCCCCGGCCGGCACGGGCACATACGCCAACGGCAAATGGAACGTGGCCGGGGCAGGCTACGGTATCTGGGGGGCACTCGACAGTGGCCACTTCGAATACAAGGCCATCACCGGCAACGGCACTATCATCGCTAAAGTCGAGTCGGTCGAGAACACCCACTCGTCCGCAGTGGCGGGCGTGATGATGCGCACAAGCCTGGAGCCAGGCGCTCCGCGCGCCTGGATGGCGATAAACCACGAAGGTCAAGCCTTACAGAACATGACGAAACTGGCGGTGTATGGCGGCTCAAACTACGCGAACAAGGCATTAACCAATGGGAGCTCGGGGCCCATTAACTGGGTGAAGCTCGAGCGCATCGGAAACATCATCACCGGCTACGTTTCTCCCGACGGCACCAATTGGGCCGCTACCGATGTCGGCCGCATCGACGCCCCCGTTCCCGACACGATCTATGTCGGATTGGTGGTCTCGTCGGTCACAGGCAAGCTAAACAACAGCGTCTTCAGCAACGTCCAGATCACCGGCGGCGACGGTGGCGCGCCGAGCGTCATCCCCGCGGCGCCGGCCATGCTGCTGGCCTCGCCGGGCGATGGTGCCGTGCCGCTGCGCTGGCAGGCGTCCTTCGGGGCCACCGGCTACACCGTTCACCGCTCCAAGTTCAGCGGCGGGCCCTCCGAGACAATCGCGTCGGGGGTCACAGGCAGCAGCTACACGGACAAGTCAGTGACCAATGGCACGACCTACTACTACACCGTCACGGCGACCAACTCCGCCGGCATGAGTGGCAGTTCTCCGGCGGACAGCGCCACACCATTTCATCCGATGGCGAACGTCGCCACTGGTGGCATCGCAACCGACAGCGGGAACACGAGCGGCGCCATGAGGGCCTTCGACCAGAACACGGGGTCGGGATGGTTCTACAAGGGCACGACCGGCTGGCTTCAGTATGACCTCGGCCACACTGAGCGCGTCCAGCGCTATACCATCAGCAGCGCCAGCGGCCTGGTCCCCCGCGATCCGAAGGAGTGGCAATTCCAGGGCTCCAACGACGGCTCGACCTGGACAACGCTCGACACGCAAAGCAGCCAGGCCTTTGCCCGACGCTTAGAGCTGAAGACCTACGCGATCGCGAATCCCAGCTCCTATCGTTACTACCGGCTCAACGTCGCAGCCAACAATGGCGACGTCGCCTTCACGGATCTTGGCGAACTCGGGCTGCTCGCTTCCAAGCCGCAGTGAACCCGATACTCGATTGACGCGGCGACCAGGCGTGCCACTGCGGGCGTCGTCGCCGAAGGTTCTCAGGCCGTCGAGCTGCCTTCAGGCACGCGTCCTCGGGCAAGACGCAACCAGGCTTGCAGCTTCTCCCACAGCGACCTGGCGTCCTGATGCTTCTGGCCAGGCGTTCTTCGGTTGTCAAGGCGGCCAGCTCAGGAGGGGTTTCCGAGTGGCCGGTGGAGTGCGGGTATCTAGCTAGATTCCGGCCTCGGACCAATAGTCCAAAGTGCTTTGGACAATTTGAGCGCACCTGGTGGGCCGGGGGTCCTGTCGGACGCAGCGACTAAGGTGGGCGCGTGCCAGAGATCGAACCTGAACTGCCCAGCGGCTATGCGGGGATGCTCGTCTCCCTCAAGGAGTTGGTCACTTTGGCGCATTTGCGCGCACAGGAGGCGGCGGGCAACGCCTTGGTTGAAATATACTGGGAGATCGGCTCCACGATCCTGCAGCGCCAGGCAGCCCAGGCTTGGGGGACCAAGATTCTGCAGTGACTTGCAGCCGACCTGAAACCCGCATTTCCACACATGCGCGGGTTCTATCGCTCAGACTTTCTTTATATGAGGGCATTCGTGGCCGTCTGGGACTTGTCGGATCGATCCGTCCGGAACCGGGTTAAAGGTCTGCCATGGGTTCACATCCTCGAGCTTCTCAAGCTCAAAGGATCCAGTGACCCGCGACTGGTGCGCAGAACGGGCGGTGGAGAACAAGTGGCGGCTCGAGGTCCTCGAACACCATGTCACGTCCGGCCTGCACTGCGGACTCGGGGCTGCTCCGAACAATCTCGAAGAGCGTCTGTCCGAGGATGGGGCGGCGCTGGCCGGAGTATGGCCAAGGATCCTCTGGTCTTCGACTTCCTCGGCCTGACCAAGGAGGTCGAAGAACTGGCCATGGAAGAAGCCATGACCCAGCGGATGTCCCAGCCACTGGCCGGGTTCGGCCGAGGATTCGCATTCTATGGCCGCCGGTATCACCTCGATGTCCAGGGCGAGGACTTCTACATCGACCTTCTCCTGGTACACGACCCGACCAACCGGTTCGTGGTTGTGGAGCTAAAGTCCGGGAAGTTCAGACCGGGGCAACTGGGCCAGCTGAATTTCTATGGCGGCGGTCAATGATTTGGTGAGATCTCCGGGTAGGCCCTCCAGCGTGGGAATTCTCGTGTGCGGATCGAAGCACGAGCCGACGGTGAGATACGCGCTGAACGGCTCATCCCAGCCCGTCGCCGTCAGCTCGTACACCAATGACTCCCTTCCGCCGGAGGAACGAGCCGCGCTGCCATCTTCGGAGGCGATCACTGCGGCGCTCGAACAAGGAACAGTGGCCGATTTCGACGGCGTGTAACCGCCCGGACGGCTGATAGGCGTTAGCAGCGGTGGATGGCTGCGAATTCGTGGTTTTGGAAGACCAGGGGATCTTTGGTGCTTCCTGTGTTTAGTCCGAGGACACGGGCCAGGACGAAGTCGTGATCCCCGACCCGGGTGACGTTCTCGATCTGGCATTCCAAGGATGCAACGGAACCGGTGACTAGCGGGGCACCGAATTCCCCTTGGTCCCAGAAGTGTTCGTCGAAGCGGTCTGCTTCTTTCTTGCCGAGTTTGCGGCAGAACTGGGTCTGGGTTGAGGCCAGGGTGCTGATGCCGAGCACTGTGGCTTTGTTCAGCTGTGGCCAGCTCGTGGAGTCTCGGCTGACGAAGAGGCCGACAAGGCATGGTTCGAGGGATATGAAGACAAATGACCCAACGATCATGGCTGCGCGTTCGCCGGTGAGTTCGGGCTGGCCGGCAACGACCGTTACGCTGGTGGGGACCTTGGACATGACGCCCCGGATCTGCTGGGGATCGATGGTTCTTAGCTGTTCGGTAACGGTAGTCATGGCTGCCTCCTCCGGCTACCGGTCCTGCAGGGTGTAATAGAGCTGTTCTGGGTCGATCCACACTTCGTATCCGTCAAGTTTGTCGATCAGGACGCGGGAATCGACGCCCTCCGGTGAAAGCCAGAGCATTCTCGAGTCCGGGGTGGCGGCGTCAACCCGTGCGGTTCTGATGTAGGTGCCGTGCTGGCGGATTTCTACTGTTGCCGCGGGAAGACGGAACCAGTCATCGACCCGGAAGCAGCGCGGTCTCTGCGGGTTCAGGGTTCTGTATTCGATCGGGCGGTCGGTGGCAGGCGCTGTTCTTGGACTCATGGGCAGATTCTCTGTGGTGGGTGTGGGAATGGTCAGTGGGTATCAGGTGCCACCAACCCAATCGTGGCTGGTGGCACCTGGAGGGATGCTGTCGCTGCTCAGGCGACGGGTTGTGTTTCCGGGTTGCGGGCGGGTGTCGGCTGCTTCTTGCCGGCGTTGGTGAGAAGACTTGCGGTGTATTCGGAGAGCCAGCCGAGGCAGGCACCGGCGATCAGGGCCAGGCAGGTTCCGGGCGCGTCGAAGGTGGTGCCGAAGTATGCTGCACATCCGGCGAATGCTCCGGGAATGAAGCCCAGGACTGTCCAGCGTGCCTGGACGCACATCGAGAAGGCTGCGATGGCAACCGAGATGCCGAGGGCGCCGGGGGTGGGGAGGTTCGCTGCTCCCCAGACGATAGCTGCGCCCCAGAGCACGCCGGTGAGGTTGGCGGGAATGGTTTTGAGCAGGCCGGCGCGTTTTCCGCCGGCGGCGAAGAAGCATGCCCAGGAGAGGAACCCTACCCAGGTGATGAGTCCGAAGGGGGTGCTGAACGTGGTCCAGAGGCCGGCGAGGATGCCGGCGGTGATACCGATGGTGACGAGGGGCTTCATTTGGTGTTCCTAAAGGTAAAAATGGCGTCATTGTCTTTTTGAAGGGAAAGCTGGGAACCGTGCAGGTACTGCGGCGTTCGGAGCGTCGCCCAATGGGCGACCCGGGCCGGAGTGAGTTTGAGTACGGCCCCGGGCAAAAGCCGGGGCCGTAGGGGCTGGTTAGAGGTGGGTCAGCGCGAGGTCGGGTGCGGTTTCCGGAGTTGCGGGGCTGTGTTCGGCCGGTTCGCGGTGGAATTCGCCGTTTTTCATCACGGCGGTGATCTTGGTGATGTCCTGGAGGACGGTGATGTCTTCGAGCGGGTTGCCGTCGACCAGGATCAGGTCGGCGTAGAAGCCGGGCAGGACCTTGCCGAGTTCGTTGGGCTTTTGGAAGAGTTCCCCGCCGAGGGCGGTGGCGGCGATGATGGCTTCCATTTCGGTGTAGCCGAAGAGCTTGACGAAGTGGTCCAAGTCGCGGGCGTAGGTGCCGCGGGGTGTCCAGGCGAAGCCGTAGTCTCCGCCGGGGAGGACGCGGATGCCGCGGCGGCGCATTTCCTGGATGGCTTTGCAGGCGATTTCGAGTTCGCGGGCGTAGCCGGCTTTTTCGGCGGCTTCGTGAGAGTAGCCGAAGGCGGCGGCGTCGTTGAGGGTTGCGACGATCCAGTTGATGGCCGGGGCGACGAAGACGCGGTCTTTGGCGGCTTCGAGCATGTCCATGCCTTCGTCGTCGATGTAGGAGGCGTGGTAGATCATGTCCACACCGGTCTTCAGGGAGATGATGACGGAGTCGCGGCTGCGGGCGTGGGTGCAGACGCGGACGTGGCGGCGGTGTGCTTCGTCGACGGCGACTTGGAGTTCTTCTTCGGTGATGTAGGTGTCGGTGGCTGCTTTGGAGCCGGTGATTTCTTCGCCGGAGATGCTGAGCTTGATCTGGTCCACGCCCAGGCCGATGGTTTCGCGGACGACCTTGCGCATTTCCTCGACGCCATCGGCGATCTGGGTAATGCCTGGGACGAGATCGCCGGCGGTGGTGGCGATTTCCTGGCCGTTGGCCAGGTAGCGGGGGCCGGGGATGTCGCCGGCGTTGATGGCGTTGCGGACCACGACGTCGAGGCGCTTCTTGGCGCTGGCGGCGCCGAAACACATGGTGTAGCCGTAGTCGATATAGGTTTTGGCGGACTGCACGGTGTGGAGCAGGTGTTCTTCGACCTGCATGGTTTCCAGGCCGTTGAGGTCCCCGTCGTTCCAAGTGAAGTGGGTGTGTGCGTCGCACAAACCCGACATCAGGGTCTGGCCGCGGCCATCAATGACCTTGACGTCCTCGCGGGGCAGGTTCCCGGATCCGGCGCGGACGTCGGTGATGCGCTCATCGGCGATCAGCACTTCGCCCAGGAAGGGCTGGGCTCCAGTGCTGTCGAGAATGTTGACGTTGGTGAAGAGGGTTTTCGACATGACTTCGTTGTCCTTATCTTGAGATGGAGATAGTGAGGCTGTTATTAAGGGGCTTTACGGATTTGCATGGTGACGGTCTGCTGGCGGCGTGACTGGCAGCCGGGGCCGGCGTTGCTGCAGGCGCAAGTCTTCTTCTTTGTTTCCGGTGTGAGCGTGGCTCCGGTGAGAAAGTCGAGGACGGCGGCGGTGACGAAGTCCGGCGCCTCGGAGACGGTCCAGTGGCCGGTTCCCGGTGCGACCAAGAGTTCGGCGGTACCCAGCTCTGCGGCCATGTCCTCGTTGGAGGCAGGGGTGCTGACTTTGTCCTCACTGCCGGTGAGGAGCAGGACCTTGGACCGGATCGCGGCCAGGTCCGGATTGGTCGCGGATGCGAGAGCTTCGCAGGCCTGGGCGTACGCTTCCGGGTCCTGGCCGAGGAGCAGCTCGCGGACGAAGGGCCGGACGAGCGGGTTCCCGTTCGCCGCGTAGTCGGCGGTGCCGGCTTTGGCGACAGCGTCGGCTACGGCGGCCATGCCCTGTTCTCTGACGAGGACGGCGCGTGCTCGGGTGGCGTCCTTCGCGGCCTGGGCCTGCTCGCGTACCGGGCCGAGCAGGACGACATCCTGGACCAGGTCCGGGCGCGTCGATGCCAGCTGCTGGACGATGAGGGTTCCCATCGAGTGTCCGACGAGGTGCGCCCGTCCGGAGTCAGTCTGGGATTCGATGACCAGGGCCAGTTCTGCGGTCAGGGAATCCAGGTTCAGTTCCCCGGCCCGGGGTGAGCGTCCGTGTCCGCTGAAATCATAGCGGGTAACCCGGAACCGTTCGGCCAGCGAGGCGACGAGGGGTTCGAAGAAGCTGGTGGTTCCGCCCAGTCCGTGGACAAGGACGACATCGGGCCCGGTGCCGGTGGTTTCGACGAAGAGCTGCTTCGTGCCGACGGCTGTCAGGCCGGCGGCCATGGTTGCCGTGCTCATCGTCCTTCTCCGATCCGGTTCGTCAGGGTGCCGAGCTTGCTGATGCTGATCTCGACGACGTCTCCCGTGGTCAGGAACCGGGGCGGGGTAAAGCCGATGCCGACGCCGACGGGGGTGCCGGTGGCGATGATGTCGCCGGGCTGGAGCGTGATGCCGGCACTGATGGTTTCGATGATCGTAGGGATGTCGAAGATCAGGTCGGCCGTGGTGGCCTTCTGCCGGGTTTCGCCGTTGACCGTGCAGAGCAGGTCCAGCGGCCCGTCGCCGACCTCGTCCCGGGTGACGGCCCAAGGGCCCATCGGTGCGTGAGTGTCCAGGCTCTTACCGAGGAACCACTGCTTGTGGTCCTTCTGAAGATCGCGGGCGGTGACGTCATTGATGATCGTGTAGCCCCAGACGTGGTCAAGCGCCTCGGCCTTGCGGATCCCGCGGCCGCCAGTGCCGATGATGACCCCGAGCTCGGCTTCGTAGTCGAGTTCGTTGGTGACGCCGGTGTGCGGGTCGATCTCGGCGCCAGTGCCAATAACGGTGGAGGGGGCCTTGGTGAACACGACCGGATACTCCGGCTGGGGGGTGGCGCTGGCCGTGGCGTCGTACCCGGAGTTCGCGAATTCCTTGGCGTGTTCGACGTAGTTTCGTCCCACACAGAAGAGGTTGCGCCGGGGGAGCGGGATCGGGGCGAGGAGTTCCACCTCTGCGACGCTGACCGCCGGCCCGGTCGCGGAAGCGACTTGAGCGGCGACCTCGTCCCAGTTGTCGATTAGAGACAGCAGATCCCGCGCGCCGTGCACCGCGGTCACGGTCGAGGCATCGGCGCCGAGGACGCCGGTCTGCTCGGTTCCCTGGTGGCGGAAAGTGACGAGTTTCAAGATGATCTCCCTTGATCGATTATCGATAATTGCTACTGCGACTATATCCGGGAGTGACTCGGATCACAAGCGATTATCGATAATTCTTGGATGACGCGCTGGCCGCGCCTGCCCTACAGGAGGGAGAGGCTATTCCTGGGGGAGGATGGAGTACTCGTGCTGGTGCTCGATGACGAGCTTCGTGCAGAGGTCTGGTGTGCCGCTCTCGAAGGCTTCAAGGATTGGGACGTGGGCTTCAGCCGCAACGTGCAGGTCAACGTGGCCGCGCACGACTGTCGCCATAGTCCGTGCCTCAACGTAGAGGGAATCCCAGATCTCAAGCATGAGCCGGTTTCCCGTGGCGACCACAACAGCCCGGTGGAAGTCCGTACTGTATTTGGCGATGCCATGGGCATCGTTCGCAGCCGCGGCCTCGCGCATGCCCGCCAGAGCCTCCCTCAGCGGCGAAGGGTCAGCATGCAAAGTGGGATAAGCAGCCGCAGCAGCAGTCCCCTCCAATGCGAGGCGGACAAAGTAGACCTCCGCGAGGTCGTCCTGGGAAGCCGACCGAACGAAGGTTCCGCGGCGGGGGATGTTTTCAACCAACCGGGTGGAGGAGAGTTCCCGCAGCGCTTCGCGGACTGGGGCCTGGCTGACGCCGAACTCCTTGGCGAGCTGGAGTTCCACGAGTCGCATCCCGGGAGGGTAGGTGCCGTCAACGACCCGGTCCACAATTGTCCGTTTGACCTTTTCCGAGAGGCTCTCGTTCTCAAACACTACTGACCCCGCCATGTTCCCAGTCTTCCACACGGATTATGGATACTCGATAATCCGTGGGTGGTCGGAGCGTCGTGCTGCCCAGTCCGCTTTGTGCAGTTAAACGTCATCGAGCTCAAGACCGGCAGGTTCCAACCTGAATATGTCGGCAAACTCAATTCTTATGTCGCCTTGGTTGATGACAGGCTCCGCCGCGAGTCCCACGCCGAAACTGTTGGCATCCTGATCTGCGGAAGCAGGAACGACCACACCGTTCTCTACAGTCTCGGCCCGGCAACCTCCCCAATGGCCGTTGCCTCCTACACCTACGACAAACTTCCTGCAGAGAAACAGCAGGCTCTACCCAACGAGGGACAACAAAGCTGGAATCTGTCAAGAAGAGAGTGTGGACAATGTCCACACTTTTGCCTTCGGATCGGGTCGTACTGGTGCCGGACTGGGCCGGATTCCCTGTGTGTCAGGCTGTTGTGTGACAGGTTCCCTGTTACCCGGAGTTGGTGCTCAGAGCGGGGGAAAGGTCCATCATGGATTTCGTTATGCCTGTCCGTGTTTCGAATCGGAAGCACTTCACTACCGATCAGAAACACGCGATTCTGGATGAGTACGATAAATGCCTCGAGTGGGGCTCTAAAGCCGCTTTTATCAGGACAGCGGGGATCACCGAGGGCACTATGAACCGTTGGTGCCGCGAGCGGGAGTCCGGGCAGCTGAGGTCCAGATCCGACAATCTAGAGGAGGATCAGCGATTGAACGTGGGCGATAAACAGATGCTCAAACGGGTCCTGAAGGAAAACGAAATCCTCAAGGCCAAGCTGGCGCGGTCCGAGGCTGCCGTGGACATTTTGGGAAAAGCTTCCGCGCTCTTGGACGCGATGGCCAAGAGCGCGGCCGCGACGGATCCAAAAGTGGAGGAGCCGGAGCCGGGCCGGCCGGAGTGGCTGACGCCAAAACCTGGAAAAACATCGCCCTGACCTTTGCCGGGAAACTGATCACGGCCGGCTGGTCCGCGGTGAAGGCCTGCGCCTTGGTGGGTGTTCACCGCACGGCCTGGTACCGGCGTCTGAGCCCATCCACGCCACCGGGAATCATGGTGCCACATGCCGACCGCGACTACCCGAACCGGATCACCGGCGCCGAAGCCGACGCCTTCATGGGGCTGCTGAACTCCAGGGAATACGCCAACCTCTCCGTCACTCAGGCCTACTACCGGATGCTCGATGCGGGGCACTGCTTCTTCTCCATCGCCGCCGCCCACCGCATCGTGGCCCGGAACGGGCAGAATGGTGACCGCCGCGAACAGCGCATGGGAACCGGCCCTAAAAGAGCCAAACCCATTCTGCATGCGACCGCCCCGAACCAGCTCTGGAGCTGGGACATCACTATGCTCCACGGACCGGGTAAACACACCTACCGGCTATACACGATCCTGGACGTGTTCTCCCGCAAAGTCGTCGGCCACCGCGTCGAACATACCGAAACGGCTGCCCTCGCAGCCGCCCTAATCAATGTCGCGGTCACCGAAAACCAGCAGCACCCTTCCGTACTCCACTCCGACAACGGCGCACCCATGCGGGCCGGCAGCACCCTCCAGCTTGCCCAATCCCTGGGCATCACACTGTCCTACTCCCGCCCGCGGGTCTCCGACGACAACCCCTACTCAGAATCCCTGTTCAAGACAGTGAAATACGACCTGGACTTTCCCCGCCGATTCCGCGACCTCCAGCAAGCCCGCGAATACATGACGGCATTCTTCGCTGACTACAACGCCAGCCACCGCCACAGCGGCTTGAACTACTACACGCCCGACACCGTCCACGAAGGACGAGTCGAGCAGGCACGCCGACGCCGCCAGACAACACTCAACGCCTGCCACGCCCGGAATCCTCATCGCTACCGCAACAAACCCACCGCACCAGACGCCCCGGCCGACGCCGGCATCAACTACAAAACCAACCAGCTGTCACAAACAGCTTGATATATACCGGATTCGGTATGTTTTCGGGAGTTCCCTGTGTTTGCAAGGGCTGGAATGCGGTTCGAGTCCCACCTCGGGCACAGCAGATCCCCTCGTCAGAGGGGATTTTTGCTTTAACGTGTGTACAAAGCTTGCAGTGGCGTCCCTCTGACGCTAGGTGCGCGAACTGTGGCCTGGCCGCCGCGTGGCCTGTTCAGCTGTGTGGGTGGCGGGTTCAGGTCCATGGCTGGTTGGCCCTCCGCCTGCTGTGGTGGGGTTGCGTAGTTCCTCCTGTCGGTTCTGTCGGGTTGGTCGTGGGTGGCCAACACTTGTTCATGGTTCGGGGTTGCGGGCACAACATGACGTCGCCAACTTTTGTACGAGACTTGCTGGAAATCCCCTCCTGGACGTCAGGGTGAGCTGCATCTTCTCGGTTTGTCCTGCCAAAGGGGGTGTGGACATTGTCCACACTTAAATCTGTTTTCAAGTCGGTAAAGCCTGATCGCATGGTGATGAGGTTTATCAAGGAGCATGCGGAGCTGGGGGATCGGGAACTGAGCACTTCCGAGGCGACAGACCTGATCAGGCAGGTCGCAGAGTACCCTACCGAAGCCAGAAGACTGACCACGTTATCTGGCGGCATGTGTCGGGCCGGGATGTGTTCAAGGAGGAGGACGTGGAGATTCCCGACCGAAGTAGAGAACTTTAGGCAGATGCATTGTCTTCCGGCCCCATGGTCTACGCTCGGGATTACCGCAACACACGGACACCCGACCCGTTGACAAGCATCGAGGTCTCCATCGGCTTGAATGTTCTCTATGGGGCGAAATAAAGCTGGAAAGCCAAGAAAACAGCGACGGACCAGCATGGATCGGCTAGATCCTCTGGCCCGCTCAATGAGTAGTTTCAACGCAGACGAATTGTGGTGGCTTTTATTCGCAGCAGCATCGTCGCCATCGGCGCGCCACCGCTCTGTTTCTATTGGTAGCGCCCTCGCGGCCGCCCTCCGAGCCCGCTCCATCGCGCATACCACCCTGTCTACCCCGCTTCCATCGGTTGAAGATATCGTCAATCAGGCAGCAGAGGCTTCAGGAATCGATGGTGTTCAAGAGGATTTCATTCCCAAGGACCCGTCTGAATCACTATTCGTTCGGGTCGGCGATGATCTGCGGCATTCGCTACCTGGAGCCACGGAGCGCCCTATCGCTGATCTGTCTCGTGCACTGCGTTTAGCAGAGGCCCTTGACCCATTTCTCATGAGGAAGCATGGGTTTGGTCTCGAGAATGTCATCCGAGTGGCCTATAACTGGGCGCACACTGCGACCAACGGACTCTCGTCTTCATTCAAACCTGCTCCAAACCTAGAGTTGCGGGACGAGATTGTTCTTCCTGTTGAGGAGGTGGAAGCGGCTAAAGCCCTGATTTCTCGAGACCCCTTGAGGACGTTTGAGCTCAAGGAAAGAGATGCTGCAGCTCTCGAGTGGATGACCACATCATCGGATAACGCGAACTTTGATCCTTCAAGTCCGAACAGCCCGTTTGGTTGGTGCTTGAGGTACAGAACACCGGGGCTACTTGACCGGTGGTTGCCTCCCGCTTACGTTCCGGAGATTGTGGGGGCTGCAGTGTCCGAATTGGTTGGGACTGTCAATCGAAATCCCGAAGCACGTCGTGCTCTGCGTGCCTCGAGTCTAGATGCTGCGCGGAAGGCGCTCTGGAGGTTCTCCAAGTCGTTGTATGAGGGGGCGCCAAAACTGGCAGGAACCGCTCCGTTGACTGGACAAGAGATCCAATGGATCCTGCCAGTGAATACGAATACTGCAATTGCTGTTTCCATGGTGCAGATAGAAGACCTCTCCCCACAAACTCATTCATTTGAATGCGACAGGGTTGCGAAGAGAGTCTCGCGCAGTGGCGAGCCCGTTGTCGTCGCACTCGCCGGTGGGGGAGAGCTCTCGCTCCCAGCAGACACTGAAATAGTCCCTCTCGTGATCTTTGCTGCCGCCGGCCATCTCGCCGTACCCCAGAGAAAAGGCACGGCGACGCTGGCGTTAGAAGACCTGACGTGGATCGCCGAAACGGCAACAGACGAAGATGACCTTTATCTCTTTGCCCGCGACCTAAGCGACCCAAACTTTCCAGAGAATTTCGGGTGGGAAGCTATCAACTACTGGGAACCATGGCGGGCTAACGGTAAGTCTTTCTTCGCCGGGGGCATCGCCCCCTCCTTCTTTTACTTTGAGGCCCATGCCGGCGACGCGGAATGGGAACGCGCCTATGAGCTCTCCGCACTTGAGGAAGCACTGCATGCCACCGGCCTTCCACCTCTAAGGGATACACAGGTGGCCGAAATGACTACGCCGGGTGTGGCCACAATGGCAATTCAGCAGCAGGCTGGACGCTACGACCCCCTGACCGGCCGCCACCAGGCACCTCCCGTGATGGGTTGGTCGCTGGCGCTAACAAATCCCCCAGTAGCAATCACCAGGTCAATTCCATCTTGGAGCCCACCGGAGCACTATGAATTCCTTTTCGACTTCTGCGGCGGCCTAGTATTTGCCTTTGACGCTATCCGGGAGAAATGGGAACAAGCGCATTCTCACTCGGAAACGGCCGGCTATCGGCTTGTACTTCAAGCAATCAAATCTGACTTACCTGTCGATCCTGATCGATCAATCATGAAGTCCAGCCCCCTTGATGACGAAAGCATAAGCGGTGAACGGATTTTTCGATGGGGAATAGATGTCAAAAAATTCGTCGAATCGGCTGACGGTGATCCGTGGGCGGCGAACCGAGTAACAGCGAACGCCTTCGTAGGCTTGCTCGGTTCACTTAACCTACAAAGTGACGTAATCGCAGACCTCCGGGAGGACTGGCTTTCGAACAAGCCGTTCTTGATCCTGGAAACTGCTAGGTCGAGAACCACTCTCCACCACCTACCTGCGGTATGGAGTCTAGACCCCGCAGACGAATCAGCCACGATCGCGGCATCAGCCCGAAAATTAGCTGCCAGTGACGTCGAACCTGGGACATACCGGGGCCACGACGCCAATAAACTCGTGCAGCAACACCTCGCACCTCTTGCCCTGGCCGCGCTCACTGAGCGCATTCGCGCGCACGCTAAACAAGCGATACTTAAGGCCGGACTGGAGCAGCTCAACCGAGTCATGGACCACGGCACCCGCCAGCGAGAGGACCTCAGCAGGGTAGCCGCCCACCTAAACGTCACATGGGATCCTCAAGAACGAATGGCAGAAGCCATGGGCAACACGCTAATGCTCCGACAGTGCAACGAAATCATCGTCGAGGCAGCGTTGCGCAGCACCGGCGCTGATGGCCCGCCCCTTCCGATAACGAGCCGGAGATGGAGCGGACTTCTCGCAGCAGCGAATGCATATCGGACCATGACCACAATCAGTGAGCGCCTGCATCATAGGGTCGCCCCTTTCACCATCGAAATCACCCACGCGTACGAAATCAAATTCGAACAGGACGAACAGCCGACACCAGGCTCCTGGGTGCTTAACGTCGATGCCATGGAGAAGGCTTCAGCCGGCGCCAGTCTCAATCTACGGAAATCACCGGTAACAGAATCTCTGCTAACCATGGTCGAACTCAATCAAGCCATGCTCCAAGCAGAAGGCGCAAGCGTGGAGGACATCTTCCACGTTCTAGGCGCCCTCGTCCGATGGGATTCTTTTTCACAAGGCAGTAGCGTCGGAACAGCTTCCGAGAGTGCGGTTATTGACTGGATCTGCACGGAGGCCAACGACACCACCGCTGCCCGACGGGAACGATACAGTCGGGCGCTAAAGCTCTTAGTCAGCACCTCGGAACAGCTCCAAAATTCTGACTGGGAACCGTGGCAGACCAGAACCAGGCGCCACCGACTTCTGGTTCAGCCCATCGTCCGATCCGACCTTGGCAATCTCCTAATAGCCCCGCAATTCTTGATGACAAGTCTCAGCGTCTACAACAACCACCTGTCCCAAGGCGTCTTGCCATGGACAGGCGGAATCCCGCCGGAGGTAGGAAAAGCCCTCGAACGTATCCGGGACCTACGTAACAGACACTTTGAAAAAACGCTCGAGATTGAGTTGAAGAGTCTCGGCTTCAGAACTATTGCGCGTGTAAAAGCAGGAGATCACAGACGGCTCGGGGTCCCAACGCTCACGACCGAGGTCGACCTGGTCGCCGCGAAGCCCGGGGAAAATACGATCTGGCTCATTGAAGCGAAGGATCCCGCCTCCGTACACGCCGTAGCCGAAACCGCCCGGCAGTTGCGAACCTTCTTCCGGGATTCCACGAACTCAAGAGGCAAAACCAAGCCGTCTTACTCGACTCAACTGGCACGGAAGGAAGCCGAACTGAAGCCGTTCATAGACCAAGTCGCTGTCAAACTTGGGTTGGATCCGTTGGTGGAAGGATCTGCGTATTGCCTCTCCACGGTTTTCGTGACCCGTAGGGTGGCTCCGGTCGGTTTCGTGAACGAGAAATTTCCGGTGCTGACCCTTGAGGAATACTTACGTCTCTGATTGTCGTAGAGGAATACGCGTAGGCTCCCTTCATTCCACGTGCTTCTGAGGGCTATCGCGGGCCTCAATCGTAAGATCCTGAGTCGGGCGCGGTGCATCCCGAAGACGCCCGCGCCGAGCGAGTCGCGTCATCAGCTCTCGGGTACATACACGCTAACGCTCTCCGGTCAGGGGGCGGGGTGATACAGGGCGGCTATCGAACGCCGGGATATCTAACGGTTCTTGGCTTTCCATCACGCGTCCGATTAGGGTCAGGCATTGATGCGTCGGCGGGATGGCCATCTTCTGCTTCGACCTGTGTGCCCCGCTCTTGCTCACCGCATCTGCGCACACCAAACGTCCTCGTTCCTGACCAGAATCACATCACCACCTATCGGCGCTTCGCGGTTCGTGATTCGGCCCGCTGGCAAGAGAATGCCGGACGGGATCTTCATAGGTCTACTCGTCCAGCTGCTGAAGTCTGACGGCAGCGCGATCGCCGGCGGCCGCCAGTCCATCAACGATCCGGTGGTAGTGGCTCTTTACCTCGCCGATGATCAGGCCAGCGCGGCGAAGTTCTATCAACCACTCCTCAAGAAGCCAGAGATGGTTAGCGAACAGATCGAAACGGCCGTCAATGATCGTTTCGATCCACGTCAGCGCCACAGTTGTCTGCCATGTACGCGGCGTACCCTTGGCAAATTTGACTATCGCGTCGAGAGCCTTCGGTTCATGACGCGCGAGAACTAACCAACGGTCTGCGAGGGGGCCGAGCGCCTCGGGCTGCAGCCAGTTCTGCCGGCAACTAGCCAGGGTTCCGTCGATGTTTGAGTCCCATGACCTCGGGCTCGGGGTGGGGAGCAAAGCCGCAGTCACGTAGTCGAACCAGTGACGTTGTGAACGAAGGTGACTGCCGTCGCCGATGACGTCCAACGCGATCTCCATGGCCCACGGCCAGAAGCGTGGCATGGATTGTCGTAGAGCTTCGTCGTATGTAAACACGGTCGCGAATCCACCGAAGAGCAGATGTAGCGCGTTCGAGTCAGCGGCGAACCATTCAATGTGGGATCTGATTGGTCCGCGGTCGCCGCCCAGCACGACTTCGATCATCCGCCGAGCGATCGGCTCATGAGTGATATGCGAATGGTGGTCGTAACCCTCCTTCCACCAGTGAGCGAGCCCTCTTCGATGGGCGTCCCAGAGAGGGGCCCAGAGGTCTTGGACCGCGCTGTGGATGCACGCAACGTTTCGGGCATCCACCATGCATGCAAGTGGCATTCGAAGGTGGTTGACGAGCAAACTCTCAGCAGGGACCTCCGGCAATGTCTCGTGGAAGGGGGTCAAGAGCGAACCGGGTCGCCGCCGTTGAGTCTGCTGGTCCCATGGACCCAGCAGCGAGTTTGTCAACCCCGTGACCGCTGCTTCCCAGACCGGCTGATGGCGCCGGCATCGCCCCGTGGCTTGGTCGATATCACATTGAGCGTCCCACACTGGGGCGCATCCCTTGACGAAGGTTGCACGTACTTCATCGAACATGCTCGTCGCGAGCGACCTCAGACACCTCTGGACTCGCTCTTGGTCAAGGCTCATTTCGTCGAACCGTTCAAGCAGGAGAAGAGGAGCCGATGCGGCAGCTGCTCGATCTGCTCCCATCGAGAACATCGTTCCGCTGAAACTCATGCGGTCGACCTGTGGATTCTCCGCGGCCCACATCACGGCGTCCGTCGCCCACGCAAGATCAGATGGCTTCAGCGGCTCGAGCCCTAAGGCATGGGCGCGCACGGCCGCGGCGGCGACAGCGACAAGAGCGTTCTCGGGCCACAGTATGCCCTCCGGCGTCTCGCTGCCCTCATCAATTTCTCGGGCTGTCTTGAGGTCCTCATGGATGTTTTCGACGGGCCAGTTCTCAGGGGCGTCGTTGTGATGCGCATACCGGTTCTGGAGACTGTAGAGGGTGTTCGTTATTTGAAGTTCAGCAGTTCGGGGAGCAAGGACCTGCTCGAGTCGTTCGGGCCGTTCGAACTGAATCAGGATCTGGTCGC
The DNA here is from genome assembly GCF_056499105.1 of Arthrobacter sp. Z5-13. NCBI lineage: Bacteria > Bacillati > Actinomycetota > Actinomycetes > Micrococcales > Micrococcaceae > Arthrobacter > Arthrobacter sp. Z5-13. The sequence goes on along the minus strand of NZ_CP096460.1, from coordinate 2,617,745 downwards.
CGCTTTCGCTGGCGCTATAGTTCTCGATGCGGAACTCTTCTGCCCAGCTTTCGATCACGGCGATGTCGTCCCCGTCGCGGGGTGCCTCTCGTTGTTCGGCTCTTGCGTTCTCGAGGAGTTTGGTGCCGATGGCCCGCAACTGATCGAGTCGCTCGTTGTCGCCCGCGAGTCGGGCGTTGACTACCATCGAGCCTACGGTCTCGTGGAACGTGTACCTTCGTCGGTCTGTCCCGGTTAGCTTGTCGGCATCTGCGTCTCGGACTCGGAAACCGTAATCACCAGTCACGCGTGCAGTCTCCAGGTGCCAAACCGGTGGGGAAGCTAGGAATGGGTCAAGGAGCGTTCTGGCCTCGTCCGGGTGCCGGGTCAGGAACCCGACGACTAATCCGGGAATGGCGAGGTTGTGGCAGTCGCGAAGAAGCAGACGAAGGATTGTCTCGACTGGCAGTTTCAGGTCCTCGTGCAGGTGGTCGGCGAAGCGTTCCACCGCCAGTAGCGCACTCATGCAGGCGTAGGGCCCGACGCTGGTTCCTCGATACCAGGCCCAAACATGGCTGTCTCCAACAAAGAGTCGCCGGCCGGTTTCGGGAAGATCGAGCTCCACTCCCTCTAGGCCTTCGGGATTGCCCTCGATCTGATCCGTAGGTTGTTCTCCGACTCGGAACTTCGCGGCGTGGTCCAGCATCCGGTTGATAAGCCCAATGGCTTCTGCAGGAATGGCGTTGAGCAAGCGGAAGAAGGGACCGTAGTACCAAGCCGCCTGTGGTGATCCGAATCCAGGGCTGAGCCCGTGCCTGTAATCTCGGATGCCGTCATCCATGAGGTGACTATGAGTCCAGTGTTCGTCAGGATCGGGTAGTTCGATGTAGTACGCTTCGGCCAGGTCCAATAGCAGGTTCGGCTTTGCCTGCGACATGCTCACGGCTACAACGATCGACTCCACAGCTGGGTTGAGACTGCCCGGCCGTTCTTTTGCGACCGTGCGGAGCCAAGCCTCCGCCCGGTCGTCCAGATCCGACCCCAGCGTTGCCAGCGCCTCGATTGTGAACTCGTCGTACAGCGGGGGATCGCCCGCTAGGATGACATCTCGGACCTCTTGGCGGAGTTGATTCTGGCCTTGGTTTGAAGTTGCCATTCCGCGTAGCCAGGCCAGGACGAGTTCACGGATGACTTCATGTAGGTCTCGATTCCCAAGCCCTTGCCTACGTCCAAGCTGCGGTCGTTCAGCGAAAACGACCTTCAGGAGAGGAGCGAGTGCAAATGGATCCCCAATGGTTCCGCTCACATACCTGGCCTCGGCCAGACGGAGAAGAGTCAACAGGGGAGCATAGCTTTCCGCGGTGAGTATCTCCCACAGTTCGCGCACGGCAGCCTCCGCGTCTCCGAGCGTGAGGAGAGCTTCGTAGGGGATCTCCAGCCAGCGTTTGCCTTGCTCTTTCGCAATGTTGCGGAATTGAGCTGTAAGAGCAGTCCAGCTTGCCAACCGGTTCCCGTTGAGGAGCGCGGTCTGGCATCCGAGGCGAGCCGACCGGATCGACCAGCGAGGCGCCCCTGCTGCAGCAAGCAGATCCCAGCCGTTCGTTATGAAGAGCCGGCAAAGAGCGAAGTCACGGAACAGATCGGTGGTGAACTCATCTCCGGGTGCAAATGCAGGGTTATTCGGCATGCGAAGGACACCAACGGAGCGGAGTTCAGCAGGGCCAAGACCATGCGGCGAGTCGGCAGGGACGCCCAGCGTTTGCCGGGCGACGCGCAGAGCAGCCTGTTCCCGGTCGTCGGGTGATGCGGAGCCCACGACATGCACCTCATTGTGGCGGATGAGGTTTCGCCAAACGGTCGAGAACACGTCCGCCTCGCAGAGTAGCTCGCCAGGATCGAGATCAACACCTGTGCGTAGCAGCGCGTCGACGAGGCCGGGGCGCCCAAGCAGCCACTTCGCACGTGGATCGCTGGCCAGTCGCGCCAAGGGCAAGAAAGTGGCCGGAAGTTCTTCACATTCCGAGGCGGTCAGCGGCCTCACAACATGTTCCGCTGGGGCACTTCGCAGTCCCGCAAGCTCACAAGCGCGGGCCAGCTCATCCAGAACCTGGCGTGACCCGTCCGTTCGCGTCACCGCCACCACCCCGACGCCCGCCCGCAAAGCTGATGCGGCGACCGCGCGGAACACCTGGGCCTTGCCTTCAAGAACAGTTTCTGCGCCATCGATGAGAAGAAGCCTTATCGGTCGCACCGGTCCGGCTCCCATCACCTCGTCCAACGAGTGCCCACCCAGCTGACTTTCGAGCTCAGACACGCTCAGAGGGAGGTCGCGCAGACTGAGGGAGGTGACTGCCCCACCTTCTCGCTGGATGGCTTCAGCTGCCCTCAACGACAATGCGGATTTCCCGACATCAGGGTCCCCTGTAACCATTACGGATCCTCCAGAAGTTCCTGCCGTCCGCATCTGGTCTAGGAGTCGAGTTCGTTCCTCGGTACGATTCAACTCAAGTTCTTGGGTTCCAGACCGCAGTGCCGGGCGAATCGATTCACGCAGCTGCACGCCGAACCTGTCGAATGCTGCCCAGGTGCTGGTATAACGGGCAGAGCCCAGAAGTGGATAGTTGCTCAAGCTCCGGCGAATCTCTGACTGCGTGAGCACTGCTGCTTGCGGCGCCCATTGCCCAACAAGTTCTTCTATGCGCGAAAATAGAGCGTCCGCCATCGCTGGGGTGCCGCCGTTGAGCATTCGCTGCAGCGCGTTTACCGCTGCAGTCCGGTCTTCTCGGTCCGTTCTCTCAAGGCGCAAGCTTCGTGTCCTCAGAGTTGAGAGAAGCCGCCAAGTCAGCTCTTCACTACTTAGCCCGCGAGCAGTGGGAAGGCCGGTTGCCGCTTGCCGTACGAGTCCCTGGATGTGGGTGTATCGGCCACGAACCCCGGCATTAGTTCTGCCGGACTGCGTCAAACGCTGTGCCAGCTCTTCGCCATTTGGAAGGGACCGGGCAAGCTCTGCCAGTTCGGCGAGTTGGGTGATCGCGTTGGCGCTGGTCGATACTGCGAGGACGAGGTGCCATACCCCCGACGATACCTCCGGCCAGTGCTCCGTCACCACCGTCAGGAAATCGCGGAGCAATGGGACCGATGCGGTGTCGCTGTCAGTCAATGTTGGATTCCTGCGCACCGCAATAGACGCTCGGTGTGTTCGTCCGCGAGCGTCGCTGCCCTCTAGTAGAAGATCATCTACCTCGCTGAGGTCGCTGGCCTGGAGCCGAATAGAGTTCACCGATACCGCATCGCCGAGCTCCTGTACGGAGTCACCGCCTAGGAAGCTCGCGATCAGACAGGCGGCGTACGAGTGCTCCAGACGAACACCTCCACCTCCGGTCGAGTATGGACTTGACCCGCTTGCTTGCGAAGGCGGGTTCTCTGCAGGTGCTACCTCTTCCAGCCATGCGCTGATCAGAGGGTTAGAGACTGTAAGTTGCCACAGAATTGCCCGCCCCGACTTCTTCGAGCTGGCGAAGCCAGCGTCCGACAACTTCGCCAGGGCCCCGTTTGCCGTTGTAGGAGAGACCTTCAGTTCAGCTGCAATTGCGCGCCCAGAGCGCGGATTCATGCTTCCCGCCAGCAGTACAAGAGTTCGGTACTCGACATCGCTGAGGGTGGCTTTAAGGGTTTCCGTAGCAGTTGCCATCTTCCAAGCCTAAACCCTTATGTCCAGAATTACTGGACATGCCGTGGAGCTTCGGGTGCTGTCCGGAGAAGGGGGTAATCGGAGGGCCGTTACCACAGTTGGCGACGCTACGGCGGCCGACGGAAAGTTTGCGTGCACCGACCGGCGTAGCCTTCCTTGCCGGCATCGAAGCACAGTTGCTGATTTTGTGCCCCGGCCATCAGCACCCGAGCCAATTTAGTACCGTGAGTCGCGTCATTTTCCCTGAGATTCTGAGAGACGCGAGGGCGCAGCTCTTGCTGGCGTTGCCTTGCGAAGCCGGAAGGCACGGTAGCTGCCATCAGGTTTTAACGCCCTGACGGTCCTTCTTCAGGCGAAAGCTGGCGCTAGTCAGCGGCGCAGGACCGGTCGGCCTGGTCGTGGTCAACCTGGCCCTGCTCATGGGCGCCTCCCACGTCATCGCCGCCGACCCCAACCCATACCGGCGCGCCCAGGCCGAAAAACTGGGCGCGACCGCACTGCACCCCAACGACGGCATCGTTGAGCGTTGCCGCGAACGGACCGGCCGTCGCGGCGGTTTCGACGTCGCCTTCGACGAAGTAAGGACGAACCCCACGCGAGCCTGGGGGAGGATCAAACGTGGCGTTCCGCGGCTGCTCGGCAAAATGGGGGATGCGGCGGAGACACGGCCACCACCATCGACATGCAACCCTGCAGCGAATGGGTCCCTTTCCCTTGCTACCGGAATGAGAATTCCCTATTGGCTTGCCCCTTCTTCCCGCCCCTTCCCTGCTTCAATTCGTCAGCTGCCGTCATGGTCGCCACAGGTTTCTCGAAGAATCTCTTGGCGCCCTGCCCGGGTAGTAATGGCTGGATGAGACTGATCAGCCCAAGGGGGCGGTGTGGCCGGTCCAGGCGTTGCCGTCCCAATACTCCTGGACGTCTCCGCGCGGGTACCAGCCGGCAGGAACTCCCGGCGGCGGTGCTGGCGCCGAAGCCGCGGCCAGGCTGGCCAGGTCAGCGGCCACTTCCCGTTCCTGCAGCATCCCGGCGCGTTTGACTTTCGTGGCAAATTCGCGGGCCTTCACTTCGTCGAGGCCGGAGACCTTTTCGAGGATCATGTCATCGGGAGTGATGATGGTCATGTAGACGGCGCTACGGTCCTTCTTGGCGATGGAACCGATCAGGGCGCCGGCTGTTCCGGCAAGCAGGGCGCCGGCCGCCACACGGGTTGCCGTCACCCGTGAGCTGACGTTCGCACCGGTGTCGATGACGACCTCGCATTCACTGGCAGGCCAGGTCTTCCTTCCCTTACTCAGGGTTCGGCCGGCGAGGATCATTCCACGGAAAGTCGCATTGCTCTTCTTGAAGTCGGCGTAGACATCGCTGGCCTCCTGACTGGCCTTGATAAGGTCTTTGAAGGGGGTAGGGACGGTCAGGACCTCAGTGGAAGGTTCAGGCTCTTCGTACTCCACCGCATCCACGGCGGCCTGTAGCTTGGCTGCAAACTCTTTGGCTTCTTTGAGTCGCCGCCCTCCGCCCAACTGAACCGCGAAGGTATCAAACATCACGCTTGCCCGCTCCTGGCCGTCCCGCATGATGATCCGCAGGTGACCGGAGCTCAAGACGGTGGGGGCAACGAAGTCCACTTCACGGACGTGCTGCAGCGGAATAATGCGCGGGCTGACTGCCCTCTTCACGGTCTGGGCGAGCTTGCCGTCGAAGGTCAGGACGACATTCTCGTCATCAAGGGTGGCGCTGCCTTCAATACTTTTCAATTCCATAAGTCGGATCCCCGGTTCCTTTGTGCGAATGTGCCCACGTCAGAGTACAGCGTCGGGGGATCCTGACTGGGCCCGGGGCTGGGGCAGAATGGACAGATGTACGGACGATATGTGATGTCCAAAGCCACGGGGGACCTGCTGAGCTACTTTGATGCTTAAGGAGGTGGAAGGCAGTCCGCCGCCGAGCTGGAACGTTGCGCCTACGCAGGCCTTCCCGACCATGGCTGAACGGCTAGACGAGGGCGGAGCCGCGCCTATGGTAGGTACTGCCGTCGTCCAATGGTGCGATGAGGTCGACCCCTGGGGAAGAGTGGGCAGGCCCACTGAGGACCTCGCCGCGCAGAATAGGGGGAGTGCCTGCGGCCTTCCGCGAAGGCGGCATATTCGGAGAACAGCTTCACTCCGCGTCGTCCACGTCCTTCGCGGGCTACCTAGACGATTTTGATCCAGGAAATTCCGAGCTTAGCTTGCGACTCGGCGCTGCTGATCTGCCGAAACTGGTTATTCAGCGAGACAACTTCCATCCGCGCAATGCTGGAACTGAACTTCTTGATTGTGTTTCCACTTACCTTTATTTTGCTTCCATAGGCCATGACATATATGCGCGGGTTTTCGAACAGCTTCAGGAAATCGTCCTCAGAAATATCAGTTCGATTCCACTCTACGAGGCGTGCATAATGGCTCTTGAGCTTGTCTCTGGTTCCAACGCGTAGGTCATTTTCAATAATCTGTGCAGAGTTGATGACCTGAGAGCGCACGTCTCGAACCTTTACGTCGAAGTTTCGCTTCACGTGCACGATGTACGTCGTTGAGCCGTCAGAGATGAGGCCATCAAAGAGCTCTATGTTGTCAGTGAGCACCCTGTCACCATTGATGGAACTCGCAAACGCACCCATATTGTACGTTCCCTCGGAGTCAGCGTTCTGCCAGTCTTTCAAACCAACTGTTGAAGCGCCTAGATCCAGCGCAGAAAGCGTTGCTAGGAAGTCCTTAGTGATTTGATCAATATAAGTAGCATCTACTTCGTACCACTTGCCCGCGAGAAGAAAGTAAGTCTTTCCGCCGTGACGTATCTCGCCGTGCAGATGATTCATTAGCGGACCGCTGGTCCAGACGCCGTTGAAATAATCGGAATTTTCCGTATGTATGACTACTGACGAGAAGTTGTCGAGTAGGTTCCCGGAGTCGACCGTCATACTATTTACGATGTCGGACAGATCAGGCGCTGAATCTGATTCATAGAGACTCTTCTCGCCTTGCGAGACACTGTAGGACGTGGCGTTGTCATAGAGAGAAGCATCAATATGGGCAACCGAGATGTTGGTCCAGTCCTTCCTAATAAAGATTCGGTTGGCGAGATCCTTTTTAAGCTTCTCGATAAGATCCTTTCGTTTTCGCGGGTTCAAGACCTTAATAGCATCCAGTCCCGCCCACGCGTCATCCTGGGGTAATTTCTCTTCAGCTTTGGACGCCATCCATCGGATCAGCTCTATAAGCTTCTCAGGTGACTCGATGCGAGGTCCCAATCTGATGGCACTTGTGACGTCGAGGCGGATTTTCGACTTGGTCCCGTATATGTCCTTAAGCGTTTTCTCGCCGAGTACTGAGTCCTTCAGCTGTCCACTAAGAGCGGTCCAGACATTATCTAGCGACTCCAGATAAGTAATACGCCGAGGATCGCGGAAATGAACATCACTGGCGAGAGTGGTACCCGTTATTTGACTGGACTTGGCACCCTTCAACTCTGCTTTCGCAACCCTTCGCCCAACTTCAATGGGAAAGGAAATGTCAATGAAGCGCTCAAAGCACACCGACGACTGACCTGCGGTGTAGGCATACAGCTCGTCGTCCACCACAACAAAGCAAACCAGGTGCTGCATTTGATTCTGAATGTCTTCGAGCTTGATGCCGGAGCCTTGGAAGAAGCTGACCCAGCTACTGGTGCTGGGACGGGTTTTCACGTTCCGGTACAACATTAGACTGCAACCATCGACGTCAGCATCGCCCTGCTTGGCATAAACTTCTTGCGCCTTTTGCTTGTTGTACAGGCCAATAATCTTGGCTGGCAGGTCTTTCACATCTGCGGTCGCCCCCACGACTTCAATCGCGGCATCTGCATCGATTTTGTAGATCGGTGGAGTTATACCTGCTTTTGAAGCCACGGGCTGGTCCTTTCACATGGCTTGAAAGCCATTTCCCTATCAAGTCGATGTATTCCCCAAGTATGGACCTGACTGGGCGGATTCGAACACCTGCCTACTCGACTGCGTAATGTTCAACGGCGCCACTTGGAGCGCCCCGACAACCGAACCCAGAAGCAAGGGTACGCGCGACGATTCCTATCGGCGCCCCTTGACAGTTCGACTGGCGTAGACGAGATTCTCTGCCTATCTGCGGGGACCAACGACGACATCATTGAGCTCAGATTCGCCCTCCTAACAACCTCGGCAACCGCGGCGAGTTGGGGGGCCATTATGCGTTGTATTAAAGCGGGACAGGAAAAGTCAACAGGTTCTCGGCACATCATTTCGACGGCTCCCCCGCCCATTTTGAAGCGCCGATAACCGGCGATATGTCCTGGTGCGCTCTTCGACCTCGTTTGGAATTGTTGGCGGTCGTTGGATTTGGGCGTCGTTCTGATAGGGGACCAGCCGCTGGGCATGAGGGGCCGGAGTGCAACTTGGGGGATCGGGTGCGATTCAAAAAGTTCGTGATGAAATAAGCGACGGAGGAGCGCAGAGCGAAGTTTTTGATCGGGGCCGGCGCGGTGGAGCGCCCTGGTTGCGCAGAGGGCCCGCCCAGCGATGATGGATCATCAGAACGACAAGCAGCAGTCATGAAGCAATCTCCTCATTGATTTACCTGCCGGCTGGACTCTGGTCATGCCATTTCCCAGGTTTCCGGTCATGAATGCGTGTGAGAGGTGAAACCACCGCCATCGTGCCCTGCGAGTCCTCGCTCGTTCCGCGCCACCTCCATCTGGCAGCGACAGCGACTGATCTCGTCAACGATCTAGCGCAGGTCTGTGCGCTAGGTGATGCCCATCTCAAACTGCATGGGGCCGGCATGAAACCTGCCGCGCCTCCGGAGGGCTGCGGCAGTCGAAATGGATGTAGCAACTGGGCAAAAAAGAAGTGTGGACAATGTCCACACTTTTCGCTTCGGACTGGGTCGTACATCGGCCGGACTGGCTCGGTTTCGGTATGTTTTCTGGAGTTCCCAGTGTTTACAGGGGCTGGAATGCGGTTCGAGTCCCACCTCGGGCACAGCAGATCCCCTCGTCAGAGGGGATCTTTGCTTTAACGTGTGTACAAAGCTTGTGGTGGCGTTCCCTCTGACGCTAGTGCGCGGGCTTTGGCCTGGCCGCCGCGGTGGCCTATTCACGTTTGTGGGGTGGGGGTTCAAGTCCCTGGCTGGTGGGCCCTCCGCCTGCTGCGTACTGGGGCTATGCGGTTCCTCGTTCCGGTTCTGTCGGGTTGGTCGTGGGTGGCCAACACCTGTTCATGATCCGAGGGTGGCCGGTACAACATGACGTCGCCGACTTCGGCACGGAATCTTCTTTGACCGGCTTCTCCCAGACGTTAGGGAGCGGCCGGTGCTGGGTTTTCCGCCAAGGTGGGTGTGGACACTGTCCACACTTAAGTCTGTTTTGAGCACTTGGTCACGGTTGGCTTGCTCGCTCCTAGCCCTAGCCGCATTCATTGAGGGCACGTGGGCTAGAGACATGACTACCGCCGAGAAAAGTTCAGTCGGAGATGACGGGGGCCGTTGCTTCGTTACGGGACCGCTGTTTGAGGGAGTAGCCGTCCGTGCCCGAGTCGGAAGATCCGAGACGTCAACGCTCTCTGCGGCGGAGGTGGGTTCGGCCCGGTCGACCTCCTGGTTGCACCCGAAGAACCTTCCCTACTTTGCGATCGAGCAGGCCCATCTCCTGGGCGACGGCGTTGCCGGATCCCGGTGACGCCGACGACGATTTGCCTCCGCCCGATCCTCCTTGCCGCGATCGCCCACGGGAGCGAGCCGCTCGAACCAGTCTCGTCGCGATCTCCTTGATGGGACAGGAACCGATGGTCGGGTTCTCCTCGAGCAGAATGATGTCTTCGTACCTGAGCATGGATCCAGTCCAGTATTAGGGGCCGGCCGCCGGCCATTATCCTCAGTGGACCGTCTGCAACTGGACGCCGCTTGAGCTTGGTGAAGGGCCCCGCAGACTCCCTGACGGACGCGTTGTCACCGTCGACATCCTACGCGGACAACTCTGGCAGGTGGATCCTGCCTCCGCCGACCAAGCCGTGATGCTGGAGGTCCTGGACGTGCCGCTCGGAGCGGTGGCGCCTATCGCCGGATCGGACGCTGCACTGCTGGTGGCAGCCGGCGACGGGATCGCAATACTCGACGGCGGCGCCCTCACCTGGCTCAGCGGACCGGAAAGCCCCCTGTCCAGCGATGACTCAGGACCCTCCCCAGCTGTTCGGATGAACGACGCCGTCTGTGACCCGGAAGGACGCTTCTGGGCCGGGACCATGGCCCTTGACGCGACTCCGGGCGCAGGATCCTTGCAGCGCGTCGAGATCGATGGCACCATCAACACTGTGCTGACGGGCCTGACCATTCCGAACGGCCCCGCCTTTACCTCGGACGGCTCCCTGATGTATTTGGCCGACAGCGCTGCCGGCACGATCACGCGCTACGAAGTGGATCGAAGCGGTGGGCAACTCGGCGCAGCACGGGCTTTCGCGATGGTCTCCGACGGAAGCCCTGATGGCATGATCGTCGATGCCGAAGACCACCTCTGGGTTGCGATCTGGGGTGCAGGACGGATCCACCGCTACCGCCCCGACGGCAGCCTGGAGCGTGTTCTCCACGTTCCGGCACAGCAACCCACGAGCATCTGCTTTGCCGGAGAAGCCATGACAACCCTGGTGGTCACGACGGCCAGCATCGGCCTCGACTCTCCCCGGAAATTCGACGGGCTCACGCTGTCAGCCGACGTCGGCATCACCGGCCATCCGACGCCTCCGGCCAGGATCAAGGCACCTACGCTCAACAACCGGTTCAAGGGCAAGCATCTGGAGGGCGTTCATGACGCGTTATAGGACCCCAGCCATTGAAGAGCAACAAAACGCCACGAGCCAAACCAAGAAGCAACTCATCAACGATTCGTGGAAGTTCGCCTATCAGGCAGACAAACGAGCACTTGAAACTGAGTATGACGACACCGGATGGTACGACATCGGAATACCGCATTCCTTCGGTATTCCAGCCTTCCTTGAGACGTCATTCTACGTGGGTACCGGAACGTACCGTCGTGAACTCATGATCACAGCGGAGGACATCGGAAAATACATAGCCCTTGAGTTCCACGGGGTCTTCCAGGACGCCGAGATCTTCATCAACGGCCTTTCCACGGGCAGGCATCAGGGCGGATACACGGCCTTTACCGTCGACATCTCGCGTGCTGTTCATGCAGGCAGCAACCTCCTGGCGGTCCAAGTCAGCAATGAATGGAATCCCCAGCTGGCACCGCGCGCGGGCGAGCATGTGTTCAACGGAGGAATATATCGGGACATTTCAGTCATCGTCTCCAACCTCGTGAGGATCGACTGGTACGGCACTGCGGTTTCCACGCTCACATTGGACGGAACAGATGCGCAGATTGAGGTCTGCACGGAAATCGTCAACCAAAGCCGCGAAGACTTCGAAGGCATTCTCCTCAGCACCCTCAACGGCCCAGGGTCAGCCCAGACAACGCAGGAACCGATACCCGCCCCGGTCGCGATCCCGGCCGGTTCATCGGTCATGCATCGCGAACAAATCACCATTTCCTCCTGCAAGCCCTGGAGCCCGGCTGACCCGAATCTATACGTCCTGGATCAGAGTCTTGTCTCCGGGAGCAAAAACTTGGACCAGGCATCCACGGAGTTTGGCATCCGAACCATTGAATTTACCGCGGACCGCGGGTTCTTCCTCAATGGCGAACATCTTTGGATCCATGGTGCCAACGTCCATCAGGATCATGCAGGTTGGGGAGACGCCGTCACCAGGGCCGGGATGTCGCGGGATGTGGCCCTTATACGCGACTGCGGAATGAACCTCATTCGAGGTTCCCACTACCCGCACCACGATCACTTCGCCACGGAGTGCGACCGGCAGGGGATGCTCTTCTGGTCTGAAGTGCCCTTTTGGGGTATCGGCGGGGAAAACAGCGAAGGGTTCTGGAATGCCAGTGCATACCCGCCCAAGAGCGAGGACCAGGAAGCCTTCGAGGAGAGCTGCCTCCGCGCGATGCGCGAGATGATCCGCGTGAACCGCAATCATCCGAGCATCATCGTGTGGAGTACGGGAAATGAGGCCTTCTTCAGCGATGACGAGGTGATTCCGGCTGCTAAGACACTCACCCGGAAACTGCTTGACCTCGCGGAGGAATTGGACCCGTCCCGCCCGGCCGCCGTTGGGGGAGCTCAGCGCCAGGGCTTTGACGTGCTCGGCGGCATTGCAGGGTATAACGGCGACGGTGCGGCGATCTACCAGGATCCGGGCGTTCCCAACATTGTGTCGGAATATGGAAGCCTGATCGGCAACCGGCCTGGGGAATTTGCACCGCACTACTCCTACAGCGTTGAGACGACTACCCCTTGGCGGTCTGGAATTGTGCTGTGGTGCGGATTCCACCATGGCAGCATCATCCCGGATATGGGCCGGATGGGTTTCATTGACCACTCGCGCTTACCGCTGCGGTCCTGGCATTGGTATCGGCAGGAGTTGCTGGGCATAGCCCCTCCGGAATGGCCTCTCGACGCCCCTGCCGCCGCTCTTCGCCTTAGAAGTGACCGGCCATCTGTCCGCACAGATGGAACGGACGATGTACTGATCATTGTCGAACTCATCGACGACGCCGGTCGGGTGGTAAAGGACGCCCGGACCGTGAGACTGGAGATTATCGACGGCGGAGGCTTGTTTCCCACAGGCCGCTCCTACACCTTGTCCCCGGGGGAGCTGACCATGCTTGACGGGGCTGGAGCCATTGAATTCAGGTCATACTTTGCCGGACTGAACCGCATTATGGCCACGTCCGCCGGGCTTGAGCCGACCATGATTGAGATTGTAGCCGCTGGCGGTACCGCGTGGGACCACCGGCCTCGAGTCCTGGCTTCGGGCCCACCTTCTCGAAGAGGGCTGCATAGGACGGACAATCAGCCGCGTCAGCTTGCTTCGCGACGGCCGGTTTTCAGCAGCTCTGCGCGGGCCGACCGACCGGCAAGCTCTATTACTGACTACACCACGCCCAAAGGTTGGCTCAGCGCCTCTGATCATCCTGGTGCCTGGGTCAGGATCGATCTTGAAGGAACATGGACGCTTGAACGCCTGGACATCGCCTTCGGTGCCGGCACCACTGTTCCCTACTCAGTAGAATGCATCGGCCCGGAGGGTACGTCACTAACGGTGGCCCACGGCTCCACCGGCGACCCAGGGGCCATCACCCTTGGCGGCATTACTGCCCGCATAGTCACCATCAGGTTCCCAGAGGTACCCGCCGAGATCATCGAAGTGAGGGTTTCCGGCTCCTGATCAGCACTGATGAGTTCCTCCGCCCCATCCGAAGATAGGGGCGGAGGCTCCTGGATTTGCCTGTCAGGCTGGCGGTATCAGCGTTGTGGGTTGTTACAGGCGGACCAGGCCCGAATGCTCAAGATCCGTCCACAAGGCTTCGGGTATTTCAGCTTCCAGCCGTGCTGCATTGCTAACCACGTGGCGTTGGGTTCGTGAACCGGCTACGACGGAAACGACGACCGGGTCATCCAAAGGGCCTCGTTCCAACAGCGTAAACCGGTTGGCCAGCATCACCAGGTCGATGTCGCATCGCTTGATGAACTCTATGGGCATCCGGGATTGGTTCATCCCTACACCGATAGCATTTATCACGCCCTGGTCCCGTAGTTCCACTAACGCTGCAATGCCCGACGTACCATCAGTCGGCCCGATGTTCCTAGTATTCATCAGATGAATTAATTGTACATCTGCGCTATCTCATGTGTGGGGAGACTGGCAGGTCCACACCGGTGGCGGTCGAAACAAGATCTGGGGTTGGGAATCGGACGGCCTTGACGGACATCTCGGAGGCAACTATCTATTGCCTGCCCGCAGCTCTTCGCGGTCAATGGCAGCCGGTGTCTGTAACCCCCAAGCAGCAGTCCTAAGCCGCTCATACTCTCTTGCGGTCACGGGCAGGACCACTCCGTGGCAGGGGTCATTCGGTAGCCGGAAGTCTTCAGATGGAGTCCATTTTCCGTTCGTCAGGTTGGTCGCCTCGAAGGGTACATAGCGTCGTTCAGATGTGAATTCGTCAATCCACAGGAACCACTTATCCTCAGTGTTCGATTTGTACACCAACGGGCCCTCGCCCCGGCTGATAGCATCGAGGCCGATGCCTTCGGCAAGCGGCTTCCAGTCAACCGAAGTCAGGGATGCGGCCGTCTCCGAGTACACTGATTTGCCGTGTGGCGCTTTTCCATTGCGGTCGCGTTCATCCTTGACGAAACGGTAGTAGAGGCCCTCGTGCTCGATCACGGTAGCGTCAATCGTCGACCATCCCCGGTCTATCCATATGCCCGGTTCGGAGAACTCGCGGAAGTCTCGGGTTGTGGCGTACATGATTCGGTTGTAGCTCTCGCCTTCGTGTTCGGCGTCTTCATAGAGGGTCGAAGACCAGTGGACGAGGAAGGCGTCCTGCTCAGGATCCCAGACTGACTCAGGTGCCCAGGTGTTACCTGCCTCGGGCGGCGCCACCTCGACGAGACGGCCTTCTCCCCAATTCACCAGGTCCGTTGACTCCCACACCATGATCGAGCGGCTGCTGCGTCGCTGGAGCCGGTCCCAGTTGTCGCATTCGTAGACGCGTAAGTCTGTTGCTATGAGGTAGCACCTCTCACCATCCGGTGAACGCACGAGATGCGGGTCGCGGACGCCGAATTCCCCCAGGGTCGAGTATAGGACCGGCTTGCCCTCGTTGAGGTCATCGAAGTGCAAGGGGTCGTTCCCATCGCTCAGGGCAAAGTGGATTTGCTCTCCGTCTATCGATTCTCGTTTGAAATGAGCGTAGAGGTAACCCGCGTACTCACGGTTGGAACTCATTGGACTGCATCACTCCTTCAATGTTTAGTGGTTGTTTAGAGTTGCTTGAGGACAGTCATTTGGTGGTGAACGAACTGGCCTGGCCATGTGTTTCACGGCCCGCCGGGCGGCAATATCGGAGCACTAAGGACCTCGTCCCGGTCACATACCAACCGCCCTTCGATAACTCGGGCCCGAGCCACCTGAAGTGAGGTACGACGATGTGCGTAGATGCTGTCGGAGCCAGGTTGGCCTTGGAGGCGGCCGGGATGGGTGAAGTAGAAAACAAACGCGTCATCGCCGACAACAACGACGTCGGCATGGAGTCCGTTGCCACCGTCGTCCTCGCCCGAGCCGGGCTCGGCGAGGATATGATCCTGCGTTTCCCAAGTGCGCAAGTCGCTGGATCGGTGGACCCGCAGGCCAGCCCATTCGTCCGTGAGCATCCAGTACGAACCGCCCAGCGAAAAGACGTTCGGCCCTTCGTGGGGCATGTTTTCCACTGCTGCTCCGGCCGGCGTCCACTGATACAGGTCCCGGCTGTCGGCCGAGTAGGTGTGGGTGCCGTGGTCGTCGTCCTTGAACCACATGCGCCAGCCGCCTTCCGGGAGCTGGACCACGCACGCATCAATGACGTGCTCAGAGTTGAGGTCAAGCGTGGACTCGTACTCCCAGTGCGCAAGGTCCGCGCTGGTGTAGTGGCGGATGGCCGACGGGCCACCCCAGCCCGTCTGCACCCCCTCGATATAGCTCACGTACATGTGGTATTTCGCGCCGTCGTCCAAAACCTCAGGCGCCCAGTAAGTGTTCCGGCCCCAGCCCGCTTCCAGGCCCTGCGAGGTGCCGCGGTAGGACCAGGTCGCTCCGCCGTCAGAAGAGGAAGCGATGCCTATGTCGGTGCCGAACACCCACGAGACGTCGTCGATCGGGGGCGCCAGCACCCGGCGGTTGGTGTAAAACATCCACCACTCGCCTGCGGCGCGGTTCCAGATCACCGTCGGGTCGGCGGCTCCGTCGTGGATCGGGTCGCGGAACAGCGGTTTGGGGATTTCAGTCATCGTTCCACCTCGACAGGGGACCGAGGGGATCCGGGAGGCGGCTGGCACTTCGTGGACGTCTTCCACGTCGGAAGGGCGAATGGACGTCGCGGTCACGTTGCTGTGAGTCGGTGGATGCCAAGTTGGCACTCCTCTTTGGATCATTTTATGCGGATTTGGAGGTAAGGCTGGACTACCCGAAGCCAGGGCGTCTTGATCACGTTGGTGATGTAAACGCTCAATTACGTCCAGTCGACCCCATATTCACCTGATGATGTGGATCAAAATGCCATGCCCTCGGCTTCTATTTTACTGCAACTAGTTTGAGGTGCCTAGTAATCATCAGATGAATTTACCATGGCCGCGATGAATGCTTTAGTTGTTCCTCAAAGCGTCCCCTTAGGAAAGGGTGCCAGGGGCGCCTCCTCGGCGTCGCTGGAGCGGCTGGCAGGAATGGGAGATGGTCGCCGATCTCGCCGAGGACTGTGTGCGCTGCGGCCCGAATGGTGGCGGGTGGCGTTCGGCATCTTCAAGCTGGCTCCCGACGGCAGCCGATGCAACCCCGGCGTGGAGATTGATCACAGCGATCTGATGCGCCACTACGCCCTATGTTGTCGAATTTGCCGCGCCGGACGGGATTTTCCACGATGGCAACGATGTCCGCTGGGACGACGTTTCGATACGTAGCTCCCGCTAGCGCTGCTGTAACAGTCAGAAGCCATAAGGTCCAAAGCGGACGATGGCTACACCAGCGGGAAGGATGCCCAGCATGACGTTGACGATGATGTTGGGTTTTTCGCCGCGCTGGCGTCCCGTTCAGCCCGCCCAATAATTTCAGGGAGTCTAGGACATTTATTGTCCTAGTTGGCTTCTAGTGTTGTGGTCATGGAAACAATCACCAGCCCTGAAACTATTAGCTCCTACCGGATCGACGTTGCCCAGGCTCAGCTTGACGATCTCAGCCATCGCCTTGATCACGTACGTTGGCCCGACGAGCTCTCAGATGCCGGCTGGGACTACGGCACGCCGTTGACGTACCTGCGGGACCTTGTCCGGTACTGGCGCACCAGCTACAGCTGGCGTGAGCATGAGAGTGCTCTCAACGAACTGCCGCAGTTCATCACGGAGGTCGATGGCGCCCAGATTCATTTCCTGCATATTAAGTCGCCGGAGCCGGATGCAACACCACTGATTCTCACGCACGGCTGGCCGGGATCCATCGTGGAGTTCCTCAAGGTCATCGCACCGTTGACAGATCCCCGTTCACACGGCGGGAATCCTGAGGCCGCATTCCATGTGGTTGTTCCCTCCGTACCCGGTTTCGGATTCTCGGGGCCCACCAGGGACAAGGGGTGGAGCCCGAACCGGGTGGCGCGCGCCTGGAACGAGCTGATGCACCGTCTGGGTTATGAGCGTTACGCAGCCCAGGGCGGTGACATGGGGGCCCTCATCGCCCCTGAACTCGGCCGGGTCGCCCCGGAGTCTGTCATCGGAATCCACGTCAATGCCGCAACTCTTGGATTCATGCCCTTCGGTCCCGTTCCCGAGGAGGTGCAGGCAGAGCTCACTGACCAGGAGCGCCAGCGTCTCGGAGCTGCGTTCCGGTTCAACTCCCAAGGTTCCGGATACATGGCTATCCAGTCCACGCGCCCACAAACACTCGCCTACGGCCTCACCGACTCGCCGGTCGGCCAGCTGGCCTGGATCGTGGAAAAGTTCAAAGAATGGTCCAATCCGGCAGCTGAGCTGCCCGAAGACGCCGTGGACAGGGATACCCTGCTGACCAACGTCATGCTCTACTGGCTGACTGCCACCGGCGGCTCCTCTGCACGCATGTACTTCGAAGCCCATGTCTACTATGGAGGCGGTTGGGAACGCATGATGTCCTCGAACGTGCCGACCGCCGTTGCGAACTTCGCCGGCGACATGGCAATCAGGCGCTGGGCAGACGAAACGAACAATATAGTCCGATGGAACGACTTCAACGAAGGTGGCCATTTTGCAGCCCTTGAAGCCCCGGACCTTCTTGTGAATGACATCCAGGAGTTCTTCGTCTCACTGCGGTAGCCATGTAAGAACCATCCACTCTACCGATGACCCTGCGGATGGGCAGGGCCGGAAATATGTCTCCGGCCCTGCCCATACGTCTGGGGAACTGGAGTGTGTCATCAAAGGGAATGCCTGGCTGTTTTTGCGCAGCGCGCCGCAAGCCGGTCAAACGCGTCCAGCAGTTCCGGCGGGCCGACCACCTCGATGTCTGCGTCATACCGGCTCAAGGATGCCGCCAACCCAATCCAGGACCAGGCACCCGCCTCCAGGCTGCACCGGTCCGGGCCGAGGTCCTCCACGACGCCGTCAGCTGCGAAAGGCAGAACCTCCCTCGCCGGCCGGTTCAAGATGACCTTGCCCCTGCACGGCCATGCGTTGACATCCTTTGAGTTCTTGAAGCGAGCCTCCACGTAATCATGAACGCTCCCGCCAGGGATCTCCCGGGGGACGAAATGAGGTCCGCGTGGAATTCTCGGAGTGATGCGGTCAGCTCGGAAGATCCGCCAATCCTCACGCTCGAGGTCCCATGCAACCAGGTACCAACGCCGATGCGAGGTCACAAGGTGAACAGGCTCAACCCGACGCGGAGGAACAAGCTCAGCAACATCTCGTTCAGGGGTCAGGTTTGCGTAATCAAAACGCAGGACCTCCCGGTTCCTGATGGCCATCGACAGATCAATCAGCACCTCTGGAGGGACCGGATTAATTCTTGAACGCGACGGGATAACAGTAAACTGCAGCCCGTCCAGGCGGTGGCGCAGACGAGCCGGCATAACGTGACGAACCGTCGTCAGAGCCCGCACGGCGGCGTCTTCGATGCCCGCGCCCGTAGCGGTCGCAGCCTGAAGGGCAACCGCGAGGGCTATGACTTGCTCATCGTCGAACAACAGGGGTGGCAGTTCTTTCCCGGCATCGAGGCGGTACCCGCCTTCGGGTCCCATGGTCGCGTGAATGTTGTAGCCCATTTCCCGCAACCGGTCGACGTCACGCCGTACCGTGCGTTGGCTGACGCCTAATCGATCAGCAAGAACCTGGCCCTGCCAGTCGCGCCTCATCTGCAGAAATGACAACAGCATCAACAGCCGCGAAGTAGTGGACATATCCCGACCCTAGTCCACTTATAGGACTGTATCTGTCCTCTACTCGGACTAAGGAGCACCACCTACCAGGCACACTTGCCCGCCCACAGGCACTTGCGCAGCAGCTCAAAAGACCCTTCTAGATGAACCCGCGAGGCCGGGTATGATGCGTCCTGGCCCGCTCTTCGACCTCGCTTGGAACTGTTGGCGGTCGTTGGCTTTGGGCATCGTTCTGATAGGGGACCAACCGCTGGGCATGAGGGGCCGGAGTGAAACTTGGGGGACCGGGACCCATCAAAAATTCGTAAGGGAATAATCGACGGAGGAGCGCAGAACGAAGTTTTTTATCTGCACCTTCCGCGCCATCTCGGAGTTCAACAACGCCGGTTTCTCCCTCTTCCCCCGCCCAGCCGGCTTCAACAGCATCGACTACGGCGTCGCAGCCCCCGAAACGCTGATGGTGACCAACATCCTCCATGTTCATCGGCGGCGGCAGCGCAGGCACCGCAGGCGGAATCAAGATCACCACGATCCTGCTCCTGGCCTTGGCCATCTGGAACGAAGTCCGCGGCCGCGACCAAGTAACCATCGCCCACCGCTCCACCAACGCCAGGCGCTCTCAGTAGCCCTCCTGGGCATCGGCGCCGGCATCACCTACAACCTGCCCGCGGCCGCCGAATGGGTCCCTCATAGTGCTCATGTTCACCGGCCGCATCGGGACCGTTGCCCTGGCATCCGCTCTCGCCCTCTCCAGCCGGCCACGCCTCTACCGGCTGCCAGAAGAACGACCCATCATCGGCTGAAGCCGCAACCCCGACTTTTCCGGGGGTATCTGATGTCGTGGGACGTTATATAAAGGCGATGGGCAGTGCGGTTCAGCGCAAAGGCGGAGACGGCCACAGCCATTCTCCCTGACCGCGCTGGCCGAGAAGAGCCTGGCAACCGAATACGTTGGATTCGGTTGCCAGGCCAAGTGCAGACACGTCGGGGATCACTCCTTATGGAGTTTGTCCTGGATGGTTCCGGCAGCCTTTTCCATCATGTTTGGTAGCTCTGTTGTGCCGTAGAAACGGGAGTCGGGGTGAGTTGGTGGCGGCATGGGTACGCCTGCAGGCGGTTCAGCCACGTAGCTAAACTCGCCCAGACCGTCCGGTGTGGGGCCTTTGGCCCACGATCCTTCTGCCGCGGCCTGACCGTCGGAGAAGTTCCGGAACTCATAGGCAACATCGCGCATTTCCTTGTTCAGAGGGAAATTGCTGGGCACCGGGAAGTTTTCCACGCCTTCTTCCTGAAGCTCGCGTGCCGCGGCAACCCACTGATTCTGGTGCATGGTGTCGCGGGCGAGCAGAAAGGACAACATATCGCGAACGCCGTGGTCATCAGTCATGTGGTACAGCCGGGCCACCTGGAGCCGGCCCTGCATTTCCGCGTTGGCATTCGCCCAGAAGTCGGCCAGCAGATTGCCGCTGGCCGTGATGTAGCTTCCCTGCCAGGGATTGCCGTTGCTGTCCACGGGCCGGACGCCGGCCCCCGCCACGATGGCGGACTGGACGTCAGTACCACCGACTATCGCAGCCACAGTCGGGTCTGCCTGCACGGCGTCGTCGGTGATACCCAGTGGTGCCTTTTCGAGCAGTTGGGCAATCATGGTCGCGAGCATTTCAACGTGGCCGAATTCCTCGGCACCAATACCGAAAAGCATGTCACGGTACTTCCCGGGCATGTGGGCATTCCATGCCTGGAACGAGTACTGCATGGCAACCGTGATTTCACCGTATTGCCCGCCCAGGACCTCTTGAAGCTTTCGGGCGTAGACGGCATCCGGCTTGTCCGGGGTGGCCTTGTATTGAAGTTCCTGCTTGTGAAAGAAAACCATGGGTACCTTCCCGAGTTCACATGTGGATTGAAGTGGATCTGATTCCGTAGCCGAACTTCATCAGCATGCTTACCATCCTGCGACAGGCGTCGAGATATTTCCAGAGGGCTTGCTCATGGACGGCACGAGTGGATGGAGGAAGAAGATGCCGTCCTGCTGACTGAGGGAGTGGTTCCCTTATTCCTCGAAGTGGGTCTTTACGCGGGTGTCGTTGGTGATGGAGGCGATAACACTTGCGGCTACGTCCCGTAGTTTGACGTTCCGTGAGCTGGAGGCTCGTTTGAGGATTTCCAGGGCTACTTCCTGGCTGCATCTGTTCTGGGCCATGATTGCCCCGACTGCCATATCAATCATCGTCCGGGACTTCATGGCATTCACCAGGTCGTCCTTCGCTTCAAGGCTCTGCGCGATCCGGAGCTCAAGCCGAAGTGTTTTGGCTGCCTGCTCGCCGAAGGCTTCGGCGCCGGCGATGTCGTCGCCGGTAAAGCCGTGCCGCAGAGGCGAATAGAGGTTCAGCACTGCCGCGGCGCCTCCTTCGAGGGGGAGCGGGATTGCGAGGATGGAGCCGATGCCCTGGGTTGCCACTGCCGAGATGTACTCGGGCCAGCGGTCCTCCCGGGTGACATCTGGTACGTGGACGGTGGTCTTAGAGCGCATTGCCGTCAGGCAAGGCCCGTCTCCGAACGCGTACTGGACTTCGTCCATGACCAGGGCTTTGGGGTCGTTGGTGGCCACGGTCGCCCGTTTCTTGTGACGGGAAACAGTGATGCCGCAATGAAGTCCCTGTCCACGCCCGAAGAGCATGGAGCCGGTGAATCGGGCCAGTTCCTGCAGGAACTCCTCGATGTCACTGGTGTCCAAGACAAGCTCCTGTAGACGGGAAGCAAGGGTCTCTGGGGAATTGTGTGCGACTTCGGTGACCACAAGGTTCTCTTTCGGAGTAGTTTCCTGCCCCGCCCCGATCTCTAAGAGTGCGGCCGGGAAAGGGCCGCTCACTGCCGAACGTAGAACCCAGCGTACGCGACTTCAGATCCTGCTCACAGGCCGCACACGCCGGCTCACTTGCCTACGGGCAGCAATCGCAACCTTAGGGCCTGTGCTCTACACATCCACACGCTTGTGATTCGCGCGGGCAGGAGCAGACCCGGCCAAACAGGCAAGGTGCTGTCACTTGTAAAGGGAAAGCTATCTCGAGGACCAGGGGCAGCCGGTTACTAAGCGACCGAAAGCTCCCGCAAGGCCCAGCGCAGAACGTCCGGATCATATTCAGTGGCGGCGATAAAACCATGCACATATGCGTCAAGATCGAACATGTCCAGGCTGCCGCCCTGCCCCCAGTACACCAGCCACAGTTCCCACAGCCTTATCTTCCGGTCACGCAAAAGAGCCTGAGCAGTCCGCCGCACATCCTCCATATTCGATTCTTGCTTCTGTTCACAGAGGTACACAAGACAAAACTGAGGGCGGCATTCCGCTCAGGCGCTCATGGGCGAATACGTTCCTACTCTGACGCAGTACATGAAGTCCTGCTCCGGAAAGTCAGCATGGCCAGGCTGTTCTCAAACGACCATTTTGGAGGTCGAAGCCCGCCACACCTTTGGCCAAGCTGTGCTGAATGTGAGTACACGCTACTCGTGCCAACACGGGTCACTTTGCTGTGCACTTAAAGTGCCCGGCTCCCCAGAGCACCAGCATTTTCGGATCCACAGAAATCCGACTTTCGCCGGCCGGCGACGTGTCAGCCTCCTGAAGCCCGAGGCTACCTCCCACCAGGGCGTCGTCGGCCCCTGACTTCAGCCTGCGACATGGTGCGAAGGCCTATCGCAAATGTCAAACGATCACTGCCGCTTATGCCTCGAAGTGTGTGAAGACGTTGGGGTCCTTGGATACGGAGGCGAGGATGGAGGCGGCCACTTCCCGGAGTTTGACGTTCCGTGTGCTGGAGGCGATCTTAAGAATCTTCATGGCCGATACCTGGCTGCAGCGGTTCTGCGCCATGATCACGCCGACGGCCAGGTCGATGCTCGTCCGAGATTCCATGGCCAGGCTCAGGTTCTTGCGGTCGTCCGTCAATTGGGCGATCAGGACGGCCAACGCCAGAGCCTTGGATGCCTGCCCAGCGTAAGTTTCGGCGGTCTGGATGTCCTCGTTGCTGAAAGCCCGGGTTTGGGTTGAGTAAATGTTAAGAGCTGCATCCGCTTCACCCTCGAGGTGGAGAGGCACAGCCAGGATGGAACCGATTCCGTGATCCCATGCCGTCTTCGTGTAGCTGTGCCAGCGCTGCTCAGCCCGCAGGTGCGCTGCATACATGGTGGCCTGTTCCCGCGTCGCTGATTACTACCGTGACCGGTTTCCTGTGCTGGATTAAGGTGACGCTGCACAGTACCTCGGCGTCCCTTGACAGAGCAGCGGCCGAGAGCGCGGCGAGCTCGTTCAGGAGCTCCTTTACGCCCTCGCATTGCAGCACGAGGTCCAGGAGGTGTTCCGCGATGGAAGTTTCAGGCAGAGGTTTTGCTTGATCGACCATGACGGCTTCGTTCCTGGAAGTGCCCAGCCAAACATCCCTTGCTAAGGGGCACCTGGAGGACTTTGTGCCGTCTGGTCGACGGATTTTCAGTCTTCGCCCACCACCCTGCGGCCGTTCCTTGAACCGTGAACGGGGGCATCCGGCGCGGGATCATATCAGCCGGTTGAGGCTGTATCGTCGTGGGCGGCTCCGACAGGCTTGGACTCCGGTGAGCCCCGCTGGCGAAGATAAATCGAGAGCACCACCATTGATCCGACGGCGAGGAATTCGGACTGCCAGTTCTGCAGGGTTCTGTTCCAGAAATCCGGAGACGCAATGTATTCGCTCCAGGGTAGGGGTTCCTGGAAGTTGGCCAGCTGTTCTTCGTTGTAGGCGCTGTTTCCGGTAAAGGACTGGACGAGCCAGGACAGGATGAAGATCAGGCCCATGGTCACGCCGAGCGAGTTCGCGAAGAGGATGTGGCGCCAACCATCAATCCGGGCCCAGGCCGGTGATTTTTCGTTGCTGTGTTCGCCGATGAGCTGTTCCTCATCTGATTCAGGGCCGGTCTTGTCCAGTTCCTTTGATTCCGGGGATCCTTTTTGGACCAGCCAGATGGTGGCCATGATGTAGAGCAGGAATTGCAGGTATTCGGATTGCCAGTTCTCGGAGACATCCACTGCGAAGCTGGATGAGGTCAGGTATTGGACGAGGCTGATCTCTTCGAGCCCGTTTGATATCTGCTCTTCGTTGAACAGCAAGTGTCCGGACAGGCCTTGTCCCAAAAGGGCCAGCAGGAAGATCAGCCCGAAGAAGAGGCTCAGGCCGTTGTTTCTGATAGCTGTTTTCACGTTCTTCCCCTATCCGTGCGCAAGTCCGACGGCGGCCAGGTAAGTCAGCCCGCCCAGTATCAGGATCAGGTACAGCGCAAAACTCCAACGCATGCCTAGTTACCTCCTACCTCGCAGTTGTATGGCTGTTCTCCTTGAGGCGTGCAGCCGGCGCCAGTGATTTTCCAGCCTGAGCCCGAGGAATCCAGGAACACAGCATCGTTTTCGAACTCGACGATGGCGTTCCGCCCATAGATTTCAGTCCGTACCGGCTCTCCGGCATCGTCCAGATCCATGGATTCCAGTTGCTCCTCGCATTCGGTTTCCCCGCCGGCTTTCTCCAGGGCCTCCCTCCCCAGCATCGAACACGCGGCGGACGTGTTCCCGGAAGCGATTTCTTCACGAAACGACGAGGCCGCCTCCGCGGCTCCGCTGCCCTCGGGCGCGCAGCCCAGGAGGGACAGCAACGCCAGCACCAGGACTCCACCCACTGCCCCTTTGATTCCTGGTGCCCTCTTTGACCGGGACACCCCTAGCATCTCGCTCACACATCCTCCTGACAGTGGCCGTAACTGTTCCTAAAGGAGAAGTACCCAAAAAAGTTCGTTTTCCTCACGACGGCGGGATCCGCCGTCGTCGGCCATGGTCAGAGAGCTGTTGGTTTGGTGGTGAACCGGAGGGAAAAGTGGTTGAGCGTGCCGGGCAGGGGATCGCTGGGGGACAGGTGTTGGGACGATGCCAGGCTGAACTGCGTTTTCTCTAAAAGGTAGGAGAGCATGGCGCTGGTGAGCATAAGCACCAGCTGCCTTCCGGGGCAGAAGGCCGGCCCGTCGCTGAAGGGGACCAAGGGCCAGTCCGCGTCATCGGGATTCCTGGTGAGCCAAACGTCGGGAAGGAACGAGTGGGCTTGGGGGAGGTGGCGGTCGTCCCGGTGAAAGTAGGGAGCGAAGATCAGGACGCCGGTGTCCTGAGGCATAATGCCGTCTTCCCATTGGACCTCGCGCGTCGTCTGGCGCAGGATCATCGGGGTGGTGGGCCAAAGGCGCAATGACTCAAGGACGCACGCGCGAAGGTAGGGCAGGTGTTGCCTGCCCGAAGCGTCGTCCTGGATTTCCTGCTGGGCACGGGCAGACTTCTGACCGTGGGTGACCAGGAGCGCAAGCGCCCTGAACGTGGCCATGCCCGCCGGTTCGAACGCAAACAGCCACTGCGGAACCTGATCCACCGGCGCAGCGTCAGAGTGGGCATCAAGGTGTCTCATAATGTGGGCCAGGCTGCCCGGTTCGGCCCTTTCGAGCCTGTACTGAACCGTTATCAGGAATTGGTCCCGGACTTTCCTGCGCTTTGGCTTCAGGAATGCCCAGTTGGCGTCCTTGCGGAGGCGGGCAATCATATTCGTCAGCTCGTGGTCATCCCGGGCCGCATCTCCGAAGATTGTGCGCCTGACCGTCCGGTACCAAGATTCGATGAAAACATCCCAGGTCAGTTCGCCCTTCTCCTCAACGCGGTCGAGGAGCTGATCTGCTTCCTGCCGAACGATGGGCAGTAAGGAGTCGGCAAGCCGGTGGATGTGGCTGTGCGAGTCCAGGGCTTCTTCCTGGAGAGCACGCCTCGCGGTTCGCTCCGTTCCTTTGGATATGAGGACGTTGCGGGGTTCGAAGTGGGCGAGGGCTGCCCGTTTTTCGCTGCTGGCCGGAGAGAAGGGTTCTGGCGAGTTGTTGAGCACGTACCTCAGGTCAGCGGGCCTCAGCACCACGGCCTGCTTCCTGATCGGCAGGCGCAGGAGCAGCGGACCCTCACGATACTTGTCGTCGAGCTTCTGCATTCTGCTAACGGCGCGGGAGTCCAGTTGCATTCGTTCAGCCATGGCCACCATCCGAGGGCGCCGGATTATGGGGCCCTTAGCCACGGTTGGGAAAAATACCTCAGCCAGGAAAGCCACTGTTTCAAGGACGGTTGCCCGCGGAAGCCCGTTATGGTCTGTCATTTCCTATTACCCGCCGTCCTCGCCAGTGCCCGCCCTAGCGCGATCTTCGCCGCCACCGGCCCGCCGCCCGGAACAGGTGCCAACGCCAGTTTATCGATGCTGTGCAAGTCAATCATCCGGGGAGTTCCATCTGGAAGCCGCAGGCGCATCTGAGGACGCGGGTGGAGAGGTAGACGTACAGCTCGTCCTCGGCCATGTCCTCTGTGGATAGGGGAGCGGAGAGCCTGCGGAGTTCTGAGCCTGCCTTTTCCATGGGTTGTCCGCAGTGCATGTAGTGGCCACCGAATATCATCACGTCACCTGTTTGGTCAGTGCTGGCCAGGACCATGGACACGTCAGCAACCCCGGCAAGGTGTTGGTTGAAGAGCCCGCATCGGCCGCAAGTGTAGGAAACCAGGACCACATCGGCTGGTTGATCCCGAAGATGGGTAACCGAGCTAATGGTGAGACGGCGGTCAGTGCCGCAGTTGAAACACATCACCGGCAATACGCGTGGTGGTTGGCCGGCACCGCCCTCCTGGCGGAAGCCGGGCGATCGGCGTGACATGATCAGGCCGCGTACGGATAGCTGGAGAGGATGTAGTCTGCTGCGGCGCGTCCCTTCATCCTCAGTCTGCTTTTGTGAACGTTGATGTGGTTCAGCCGCATGGCCGCGCGGAATGCGGCATCGGGCTTGGGCGTCCGTCCCTGGAGGAGGCACCAGCTTGTGTAAAGCCCGTAGAGACAGTCCGCCCCAAGTGGGAGGTCGGTGTCCGGGGCGGGGGAGGTGGCGTCTTGCAGGAACTGTTGGAAATGGGAGGTGGCCATGTCAGGCTCTTTCCTCGCGGTGCACGATGGGCCGCCGTGAGGCTACAGCAGCTACTTCCCGGCGGTGCACGACGCCGGAAGTGGTTCCCCTGCGGAACAACGGGACACGCAGGATGCCTACATCGAAAATAACCCATGCCTGCCGGGGCTGTACAGAGCTTTCTGGTTTGTACCCACACAGTGCGTGGAGCCGATTGGATGCAGTGGTACAGGGTTATTCCTCGAAGTGGGTCTTTACGCGGGTGTCGTTGGTGATGGAGGCGATAACACTTGCGGCTACGTCCCGTAGTTTGACGTTCCGTGAGCTGGAGGCTCGTTTGAGGATTTCCAGGGCTGCTTCCTGGTTGCATCTGTTCTGGGCCATGATTGCCCCGACTGCCATATCAATCATCGTCCGGGACTTCATGGCATTCACCAGGTCGTCCTTCGCTTCAAGGCTCTGCGCGATCCGGAGCTCAAGCCGAAGTGTTTTGGCTGCCTGCTCGCCGAAGGCTTCGGCGCCGGCGATGTCGTCGCCGGTAAAGCCGTGGCGCAGAGGCGAATAGAGGTTCAGCACTGCCGCGGCGCCTCCTTCGAGGGGGAGCGGGATTGCGAGGATGGAGCCGATGCCCTGGGTTGCCACTGCCGAGATGTACTCGGGCCAGCGGTCCTCCCGGGTGACATCTGGTACGTGGACGGTGGTCTTAGAGCGCATTGCCGTCAGGCAAGGCCCGTCTCCGAACGCGTACTGGACTTCGTCCATGACCAGGGCTTTGGGGTCGTTGGTGGCCACGGTCGCCCGTTTCTTGTGACGGGAAACAGTGATGCCGCAATGAAGTCCCTGTCCACGCCCGAAGAGCATGGAGCCGGTGAATCGGGCCAGTTCCTGCAGGAACTCCTCGATGTCACTGGTGTCCAAGACAAGCTCCTGTAGACGGGAAGCAAGGGTCTCTGGGGAATTGTGTGCGACTTCGGTGACCACAAGGTTCTCTTTCGGAGTAGTTTCCTGCCCCGCCCCGATCTCTAAGAGTGCGGCCGGGAAAAGGGCCGCTCACTGCCGAACGTAGAACCCAGCGTACGCGACTTGATTGTCTGCGCATTCCGATAGCCCGGAAGAAGTAGCTGACACAAATAGTAAGCATGATTACTATTGAAGGACTGCAACGTAAATCCAAGGCGGCAACAAATGCGAGCGATGGTGTACCGCGGTCCTTACAAGGTCCGGGTAGAGGAGAAGGACATTCCGCGGATCGAGCATCCCAATGACGCGATTGTCCGGGTTTCGCTCGGAGCCATTTGTGGTTCAGACCTGCATCTGTACCACGGAATGATGCCGGATACCCGAGTGGGGATGACCTTCGGGCACGAGTTCGTGGGTGTGGTGCACGAGGTTGGTCCGTCGGTGGAGAACCTCACAGTGGGTGACCGCGTGATGGTCCCGTTCAATGTGTACTGTGGCTCCTGCTATTTCTGTTCGCGGGGTCTCTATTCCAACTGCCACAACGTCAACCCGAACGCCACCGCCGTCGGGGGAATCTACGGTTACTCCCACACCTGTGGAGGGTACGACGGCGGCCAGGCGGAGTTCGTGCGGGTGCCCTTCGCCGACGTCGGGCCCTCCATCATTCCCGAATGGATGGAGGAAGAAGACGCCGTCCTGCTGACTGATGCGCTGGCGACCGGATACTTCGGTGCCCAGCTTGGGGATATCAGTGAAGGGGACACTGTAGTGGTTTTCGGCGCAGGACCGGTGGGTCTCTTCGCAGCCAAATCTTCATGGTTGATGGGTGCGGGGCGCGTGATCGTGATCGACCATCTCGAGTACCGGCTGGAAAAAGCGCGGAGCTTCGCACACGCGGAAACCTATAACTTCGTCGAGTACAAGGATCTGGTGGTGCATTTGAAGAAGGTCACCGAATATTTGGGTGCCGACGTCGCCATTGACGCAGTGGGGGCAGAAGCGGATGGGAACTTCACCCAGCATGTCAGCTCGACGAAGTTGAAACTGCAGGGCGGCTCACCGGTGGCACTGAACTGGGCAATCGACTCAGTGCGCAAGGGAGGGACTGTATCCGTCATGGGTGCCTATGGGCCGATGTTCAGCGCGGTCAAATTCGGGGACGCGGTGAATAAGGGCCTCACTCTGCGGATGAACCAGTGCCCGGTAAAACGGCAGTGGCCACGGTTATTTGAGCACGTGCGCAACGGTTACCTCAAGCCTAGCGACATCGTCACCCACCGGGTTCCCTTGGAGCACATCGCTGAGGGCTATCACATCTTTTCCGCCAAGCTCGATAACTGCATCAAGCCACTGATCGTTCCGAGTGCTACGTGAGGCCGCGGCTGTCTGGAGCTGTGCTCAACCGATGATGAATGGAGAACCACATGCCGTACACCGCAGCCAAGCCCGAGCGGAGGATGTCCAGTGAAGAACTGCGAACCAAGATCCCGGGCTGGGGAGTAGATCTGGACCCCCGTGATCGCCCTGCGGTGCCACGGGAGCGGACCGACCTGGTAAGCGGAGCACACTGGGATTTTCCGGACCGCCAGGAGGAGAAGCGGCCGCGTGAGCGTTCGATCGAGCACAAGATTCTTCCGCCTGTCTTCGGTACATCCTGTCCACCAACAGGGCTCTCGGGAGCTATTCGCAAATACGCCTACCGATACAGCGAGGGACGGGCAGCGCACTGGCTGCTCCTGTTGGCGGGGGACCGGGTGGACGCCTGGGAAAGTCATTTGCGGTCATTTGCGTCAATGAGGCCCGATAATCCACTAACAGAGACAGGCGTACTGAGCGAGTTTAAGCGCCACGGCATATCCTCCCGAATTGGGAAGAAACGTGCTGACCTGAGCCACCAGTGGATGGATCCTGTCATTGTGGGAGGTCCGTGGGTGGCCGCTGGTGCAGGCCTGGTAGTGGGGCTCCGATACCTGGCCAGAGTGAGGCACGGCAGGACCCGCGATCCGAGCAATCTCGGCTGACCCTAGCGGCGAGGAGACTGGTTCGTGAGCGACCCTGTCCGTCCAAGGGGCACCGTGGGCTGGTCCGGAACCGATCTATATCGATGTCCACACAGGTTTTACACTGGTCACCTTGGTTCCCCGGGATCGCGTAGCAGGCCACGATGTACCCACCGAACTCATTTTCGGTCGGTAGACAAACAGCATCCGCGCTCCGGCTGACCGTGTGGACTTCGCATTTCTCTAAAAGTCCTTTTCGACAGCGGGAGACGGCAGCCCGAACTGAAGCAGCTCGGGCTGCCGGAAGTAAAGGTCAGGAGGCGATGAGCTGCCAGTGCTGGTGCGTGTTGCCGAGCAGGAAGGGGTCCTGATCGACATTGGCTTCGTTGGCGGTCGAGGCTCCGTCGACCGTCATTGCCAGACCGCTGAACCGGTTGATCAGCGCGACGTAGCCGCCCGGCAGCTGTGTGAGAGCCCAGTGTTGGGGGAACGTACCGGCATTCTGCCAGGTCGCGACGTTGCCTCCTGCGATCCTCGAGAGCCCTGCCACCTCTACTAGTTTGCCGCTATTGGAGTCCTTGATCGAGAAGTATCCATCACCGACGCTTGTGAAGGTGAACTTCTGGCAAGCTGCTCCGCTCCATGTGTACTGCTGAACGTTGGAGCCGTTTGCCGTGCCGAAGTTGTATACGTCAAGAACCTTGCCGCTCTTGCGGTTGACGAGGCGATAGGCGCGCCCTTCCTCAACCGGGCGTGAGACCAATGCCGGCTTGGATAACCTGCCTCCGATGTTGAGGCCGTTGACGTTGGCATAACCACCCGTCGCCGCGGTTGCTTCGAGTCGAACGTATGCTACGTTCTGGCCCGGCCATTCGGCGATCTTTGACGTCGGGTCCGCGGCCCAGGTCCCACTGGCGACCTGAGTGAAGGTGTTCCCATCAGTGCTGACCGACACCTTGTAGCCGGTGATGTCACCATTGGTGTTTCCGGCCCGGTTCCACTGCTTGGGAAGATATTGGAGGGTGGAGACGTTGCTCCAGACGCCTCCGAGGGCGATTGTGACCGCCTGCGGCAGAGCGATGGTGCCGCCCCAAGTCGACCAGCAGGTTTCCTGGCCCACGTCGGACTTGCCGTCGATGACGTTCCTGGGGGGTTCCTCCGGGCGGTAGGCCGACGCGTAAGCGGCCGCCGCGGTGACAGGGTACTCGACCTTGAGTGGCTGGGCCGGAAGCGGGGCCCGGGAGGCATTGGGGCCAGCCCACGCGGCTCCGACTTCGGCGAGCCGGTTGACGATGTTCGTGTCGAGGCGGCCGTTACGGTTGGGTGGGCAGTTAAGGAGGAAACTCGTGTATTTGGGCTCGAGGTCCGTCAGATGGTTGATGATGTCGTCCCTGGACATCAGAGCCTCGCCCGGCGTTGTGGGGTGCCAGAACCAACCGTTGCTTACGGTTTGGCCTTGTACGCCGGCGTATGCGTTGCCTGCTGGCGCCCTGATTCCGAGTGGCTCTTCGAAGTAGATCGCATCGCCAAGCCACGGCTGGCTCAGCCCGCCGTGGTCGATCATCGCGCAGTTCGGCTGCAGCTCCTGGACCAGTGCACGCAGCCGCTGGTAGGGGACGGCGTGCTGGCCCATCTGCCATGCATAGCCGTCGGTGATGAACATGTCGATCTCGCCATAATTCGTGAGGAGCTCGCGTGCCTGTCCGAGGGTGTAGTTGATGTCGTCGAGATCGATCGACTGGGTCGTGTCCTTAACATGATGCCCACCGTAGGCCTCCACCGTTTTGGTGCGGTCCCAGATTGAGAAGTACAGACCCACCCTCAGGCCCTTGGCGCGGAATGCGTCAACGTACTGGCGCACGACATCCTGCTTATACCCGCTGTTGGCGACGTTCTGATTGCCGTAAGCCGTCGGCCACAGGCAAAACCCGTCATGGTGCTTGGTGGTCAGCACACCGTAGGTCATCTTGGCAGCAGCGGCGGCAGCTGCCCACTGTGCGCAGTCAACGGAGGGCGGGGCGAACTTTGTAGGGCTCTGACCGCCTGCAGCCCACTCTTCATTGGTAAAGGTGCCCAGGTTGAAATGGTTGAACATGCCGAACCGCTGCTCCACGAGATTCCTTAGGTTTGTCTGGTTGTCTGCGGCCACAGCAGGGGACAGCCCAAAGCCCGTGCCGACTGGCAGTGAAGCAGCTAAGACCCCCGCTCCCGCTGCGGTGAGGAGGGTACGTCGAGAAAGTTGGAAAGATTCCACGTTGAATCCGCTTCTAGGCAAGCCACCGATGGTGGGGAGGAAGCGACACGCGATGGCGCCGCATGGTCCAAGGGACCGATTCATCAGATGATAGTAAGCATATTCGTATTCCTCAAGTGTCATGCTGACATTCGCGGCTGTATTTCGATGAATGCATCTGATCTATCCTTCGAGCTTGTTCCGACACCCCCCGCGGTCTGCCTGTGCTCCGAGCGACAGTACATTCCCCATGCGGATGATGCTGGCTAAGCTAAATTGATCTAATCTTTTAGGCCTGTAGTCGGCAATAATGGCACTTAACCGCCGTAGACATCTGATGAATCGTGTGTCTATAGTGTTCTGACCCTCGACCAAGAGGGCCATTCGAGAGTAGAGGTCAGTATCGTGCGTATTCGATCAATGGAGATCGCTGTAGGAGCCGTTGTAGTGATGGCTGGAGTGGCAGGGTGTTCCGGGGCAGGTGCGAACACATCGTCGTCGGGCGGGGCAGACAAACTGATCGGAGTTGACTTCCCGAGGTCTGACACCGACTTCTGGAACGCGTACACGCAGTATGTTCCGGCGACCGCCAAGGAGCTCGGGGCTGACATCGCGACCAGCAACTCGCAGAACAGTGTGCAGACGTTGGTGTCGAACATCCAGGCGCTTGTGGGCCAGGGCGCCAAGGCACTGATCATGGCGCCCCAAGACACGGCGTCCATCGGCTCAGAGCTGAAAAAGCTCAACAGCCAGAACGTACCTGTCGTTTCCATCGACACCCGCCCGGATACGGGAGACGTCTTCATGGTGGTGCGTGCTGATAACAAGCAGCTTGGGGCGAAGGCCTGTGAGTTCCTCGGCGAGAAGCTCGAAGGCAAACACACAGTGGTGGTGCTGCAGGGCGGTCAGGATTCGGTCAATGGCCGTGACCGCACAGAAGGCTTCTCTGAGTGTATGAAGGACAAGTACCCGGAAATCAAGGTTTCATTGCAGGCCTCTAACTGGGACGGAGCCCTGGCCGCTTCGCAGTTGCAGACTGCGCTGACGCAGGACTCGGATATCCGCGGAGTCTACATGGCCTCCAGCTTTGCTCTCTCAGGAACCCAGCAGGTGCTCGAGCAAGCCGGCAAGGCCGTTCCCCGGACAGATAAGAACCACGTCTGGACCGTGTCCAACGACGGCATTCCCCAGGAATACAAAGGTATAAACGAGGGCAAGCTGGACGCCACAGTCTCCCAGCCGGCTGATCTCTACGCGAAGTACGGCGTCTACTATGCCCAGGCTGCTCTCAAGGGAGAGTCCTTCAAAGCCGGGCCGACTGACCACGACTCCACGATTGTTGAAGTCCGGGCCGGTCTGTTGGAGGACCAACTCCCCTCAATCCTCGTAACCGAGGACAACGTCAACGATCCGGCCCTCTGGGGCAATAACCTCAAATGATCCCGGAAGACCGACTGATGATGCAGACCCAGAAGCCGGGGGACAGAATTATCCCTGACCAAACGGGGGAGTTGTACACCCTCCGGGCACAGAACGTCACCAAGAGATACGGAGCGACTGTTGCGCTCAACGACGCACACCTTGAGGTTAAAAAGGGTGAGTCACATGCACTCGTCGGACGAAACGGCGCCGGCAAATCGACGCTCGTTTCGATCCTCACCGGCCTTGCCTCGCCTGACCAGGGAATCGTCGAGTTCTCAGGTCAAATCGCTCCAGCCCTGACAGACCGGGAAGAGTGGCGTCGCAAGGTGGCGTGCGTGTATCAGAAGTCGACGATCATCCCCACCCTCTCGGTTGCGGAGAATCTCTATCTCAACCGACAGCAGCGATCGGGTCCGACGATTTCGTGGCGACGCATGCGCAGAGAGGCCCAGGAGCTGCTGGACAGCTGGTCCCTTCCTGTCAACGCGGCCGATCTGGCCGACACGCTGACGGTCGAGCAGCGACAGATGGTGGAGATCGCCAGGGCACTTTCGTTCGGAGCCGATTTCATCATCCTCGACGAGCCGACCGCTCAGCTCGACGGTAAGGGCATCGACCGCCTCTTCATGCGGATGCGCGCGCTCCAGGAAGGCGACATCTCCACTCTGTTCATCAGTCACCACCTCGCGGAAATCTTCGAGATCTGCGACACCGTGACGGTTTTCAGGGACGCCCGACACATTCTCACCGCACCGGTCGCAAGCATGAACCACGACGAACTTGTCTCCGCCATGACGGGCGAGCAGGGGAAGGTCGATCTCCGCGGTGGCGCATCGACCATTCGTGAAGGGGCTCCTGTCCTGACCGTCGATAAGTTGTCGCTGGATGGGCTGTACGACGGTGTCTCCTTCGACGTCGCGCCTGGCGAAGTGCTCGGTGTCACCGGGAGCGGGAGCAGCGGCCGCATCGCGCTGGCCGAATCGATCGCCGGTTTACGCAAGCCATCGTCCGGAACCGTGCAAGTTGCGGGGCAAGCAGTGAAACCCGGGAGCGTTCCCGACGCCTTGCGCGCCGGAATCGGGTTCGTGCCTAGAGATCGGCACCATGAAGGACTCGTCGAAGGTCTCAGCCTCGCTGAGAACATCACCATGACGGTACCCGGTCGTATTTCCCGACATGGCATCATCAGCAACAAGCGGCGCGACGCATTCGCGCAGCGGATGATCGATGAACTCAGTATCCGCGCGTCCGGGCCCGAGCAGGTCGTCGGATCCTTGTCCGGCGGAAACCAGCAGAAAGTCGTGATGGGCCGGGCGATCGCGGATCAGCCAAAGGCCCTTGTCCTCATGCACCCCACCGCAGGGGTCGACGTTCGTTCGAAGGCCACGTTGCTGGAGTCGATCAATTCCGTTCGCTCTGATGGGGCGGCGGTCCTCATCGTCAGCGATGAGTTGGACGATCTGCGCCCCTGCGACCGGCTCATCGTGATGGTACACGGACGCATCGTCAAAGAATTCAACCGAGATTGGGCCGACGCAGACGTCGTTGCCGCCACAGAAGGGATCACTGAATAATGACTCAGCTTCAGACAGCGCCAGCAGGGACCGGAGGACTCGATCCTCGACCCCGGCGGCACTTGCAGATCGCGCGACTGCGCGACCTGGCGTTGATTCCCGCCTTGATCCTCGTCTGTGCACTCGGTGCGATCATTAGCCCGGTGTTCCTGTCGCCGCAGAACCTGATTAACATCCTGCAGCAACAGTCCGAGATATCCCTCGTCGTCCTGGGGCAGGCCATTGTGATGATCGTAGGAAGGATGGACCTGTCGCTGGAATCGACGGTGGGTCTTGCCCCCGGCCTGGCAGCCTGGCTCATCCTTCCCTCAGGGCTTGCCCACGGGCTGGGCGCTGAATTGCCCGGCTGGCTGGCCGTGCCGATTACGTTGCTCGCCGGATTGATTGTGGGTTTGCTAAACGGCCTTCTCACCGTGCGTTTCAGGCTTAACGGGTTCATAGTCACCCTCGGCATGTTGATCACTCTGAGGGGCTTGCTCAACGGGATCAGCGGGGGGCAGACGTTCTTCGGGCTTCCGGAGTCAATGACCTACCTGGGTTCGACCCGCTGGCTCGGCGCCCCGGCAGAGATCTGGGTGTCTTTGATCCTCTTCGCCAGCGGCATTTTCGTGCTCGGTTACACCCGGGTGGGCCGATCGCTCTACGCCATAGGCGGCAACGCCGCCGCTGCGAAAGCCGGCGGCATCCGTGTCGACCGGACAGTCTGGGTCGCCCTCATTGTTGCGAGCCTGCTCGCTGCCGTGGCCGGCATCATGCTCGCCGGTCGGCTCGGTTCGGTCGCTGCGGTCTCCGGCAACGGCTGGATCTTCACGGTCTTCGCAGCAGCCGTGATCGGAGGCATCAGCCTCAACGGCGGCCGGGGAACCATCTTTGGTGCGTTCACTGGCATCCTGCTTCTCTTCACTGTTCAGAACGTGCTCACCCTCGCAGGAGTATCCGCGAGCTGGATCAACTTCCTCAACGGAGCGATCATCCTCGGTGCGCTGGTCATCAGCCGCCTGGCATCCGGTAAGGACCAGAACGACTAACCGGCCTCTAACGCTCCATCACTGAGCCGACTCCGGTTGGCGGAATGACATTTACGTAATACCCCTTGGAGGGCGTGCGGATCCTCGCTGCGCCCGGGAACGGATTTCAGGAGAATCAACGCATGCAAGCTGTCAGTTACTTTGGCGAACGCACGTTCGCCCTCACCGATGTCGAGCCTGAACCGGTTCGTCCGGGCACCGTCAGGGTCGAACCGGCTTATGTCGGTTTGTGTGGAACGGACCTTCATATTTTCCACGGACATATGGATTCGAGGGTGACGAAACCGGCCATTATCGGTCATGAGATGGTGGGGGTTATCGCGGAGATCGGTGCGGACGTCACCGGGTGGCGGGTCGGTGATGTTGTGACCGTGATGCCGTTGATCTGGGATAACACGTGTCCGGCCTGCCTGGCGGGCCACACCCATATTTGCCAGAATCTGCAGTTCGTCGGAATCGACACCGCAGGCGCGTTGCAGCAGCAGTGGGTGGTCCCCTCAGAGCTTCTGGTCCGTGTGCCCGAGGGGGTTTCACTCGCGCATGCGGCGCTGGTGGAGCCCGTCGCTGTCGCGGTCCATGACGTGCGCCGCTCCGAGCTCAGCAGCGGACAGCGGGCTGTGGTGATCGGTGCTGGACCGATCGGTGTTCTGATCGCGACCGTCGCTCGAAACGTGGGTGCCGATGTGGCAGTCATCGAGCTGGATCCGGGCCGGCGGGCGCTGGCGCGGGAGCTCGGCCTGACCACAGTGGATCCGGGTGAAATCGATCCCGGCGCGTGGGTAGCGGACTGGACGGACGGAGCGGGCGCCGACGTTGTCTTCGAGGTCGCTGGCGCAGCGGCAGCGATCCTCACCGCGACCTCCCTGGCGAAAGTGCGCGGGACCGTCGTCGTTGTCGCGATCCACCCGGAACCGCGCCCCGTGGACCTTCAACGGGTGTTCTGGCGTGAGCTGCGGATTCTCGGTGCCCGGGTCTACCAGCGCACCGATTTCGAGGAAGCCGTAAGGCTCATCGCGGCCGGGGTGATACCTGCCGGGCAGCTCATCACGGAGATCGTCCCGTTGAACGCAGTGCAGTCCGCGTTCGAGAAGCTCGAAACAGGGGCCGCACTGAAGGTACTCGTCGATGTCGGAGGCGCACTGTGATGAGCTCTTTCGATCTGAGAGGGAAAACGGCGCTTATCACCGGGGCCAGCCGCGGTATCGGGTTGGCGATGGCGGAGTCTCTGGCGGCCGCGGGTGCCGATATTGTGGCGGTCTCGGCGACATTGGATCCACAGGGATCAGCCGTGCAGGAGGCTGTCGAGTCGCACGGTCGGTCGTTTTCCGGGCACCAGGTGGACTTCGCGGACCCTGATGCCGTGGCTTCATTCGGCTCACGCCTGGCCGGCAGCGGCACGCCGATCGATATTCTCATCAACAACGCGGGCACGATCGAGCGGGCGCCGGCAGCGGAGCACTCGGTGGACTCCTTCTCACGTGTGATCCAGATAAACCTCACCAGCCAGTTCATCCTCACTCAGCTTATTGGACGCGGGATGCTGGCCCGGGGGAGTGGACGTATCATTTTCACTGCGTCACTGCTCTCCTTCCAGGGAGGGATCAACGTTCCCGGGTACACCGCGTCCAAGTCGGCGGTCGCCGGACTGATCCGGGCTCTGGCCAACGAATGGACTGCGTCGGGGGTGACGGTCAACGGGATCGCACCCGGATATATCGCCACCGACAACACGGCGGCACTGCGGGCGGACCCCGCCAGGACTCAAGCCATCCTGGACCGGATCCCCGCGGCCAGATGGGGCGAGCCGGAGGATCTCGGTGG
The DNA here is from genome assembly GCF_056499105.1 of Arthrobacter sp. Z5-13. NCBI lineage: Bacteria > Bacillati > Actinomycetota > Actinomycetes > Micrococcales > Micrococcaceae > Arthrobacter > Arthrobacter sp. Z5-13. The sequence continues at coordinate 2,580,012 of NZ_CP096460.1, read as the reverse complement.
CGCCGCTGTTTTCTTGTCCTCTGACGCTGCCCGCTATATCAGCGGCGTGATCCTCCCGGTCGACGGCGGATGGCTCGGACGATGAGCGTCGTGATGGGACCATTGCTTCCGATCGCGGTGGTCGATAACGCCGGGCACGCGGAGGCCCTTGGTGCGGCACTTCTGGAAGGGGGTATCACCCAGGTCGAGGTGACTCTGCGCACCGGAGCGGCAATAGAGGTGATCCGCCGCCTTGCGCGGGTTCCCGGACTCACTGTCGGTGCGGGAACGGTTCTCTCCGCATCCGATGTCGCCCGCGTCACCGATGCCGGCGCCGAGTTCCTCATCAGTCCCGGTTGGGACGATGGTGTTCATCGGAGCGCCCTGGAGCACGGCCTTCCGTGGTTCCCCGGGGTCGCCACTGCCACGGAACTGATGACTGCCCGCGCCGCCGGGGTCCACACCGTGAAGATCTTCCCCGCCGCACATCTGGGGGGCGTCGGCTTCATCGATGCACTGACCGCGGTCTTTCCCGACACGACGTTTCTGCCCTCCGGGGGGATCCCCCTCGAGGAGGTCGCAGACTACCTCCTCCGCCCTTCAGTCCTCGCAGTGGGTGGAAGCTGGATAGCAAGCCGCTCCCTCATCGCCGCCGGATCCTTCGAGCAAATCGCGGACACTTGCAAAAACGCCATGAGGACACTGCAATGAGGCGGCGCGTATACACCTTTGGTGAAACTATGGCCTTGGTTCGGACGGTGTCGCCCGGGGGTATAGAGACGACCAACGAGGCCAGGATAGGCATCGGTGGTGCGGACAGCAACGTTGCGATCGGCCTCAGCAGGCTGGGCGTGCCGGTCCTCTGGGTCGGCAGGGTGGGCGATGACTCCCTCGGGCGGCGTATCGAGCGGGAACTGCGGGCCGAGGGAATCCAGACCCATGCGATCCTCGACCCGGCGCCCACCGGGCTGATGGTCAAAGACCACCGCACACCGAACACCACCCAGGTCCTCTTCTACCGACACGCCAGCGCAGGCAGCCGCCTCACCCCGGCGGACATCCGCCGCGATCTGATCGCAGAGGCCGGCGTCGTCCATGTCACAGGGATCACAGCCTCGCTCTCCAGCTCAGCTGAGGACGCCACTTTCACGGCCATCGAGTACGCCCGCGAGGAAGGCGCCCTGGTCAGCTTCGACGTCAATCACCGACCAACGCTCTGGCCCGAGGAAGACCCGGCTCCGTTATACCGGAAGATTGCCCAGCGCAGCGACATTGTCTTTGCGGGAACCGAAGAAGCATGGCTTCTGCTCGATCAGGGCGCCACATCCAACTCGACCTGGCTCGCACGCGAACTCGCCGAACTCGGACCGCGCGAGGTCATCATCAAACTCGGCGCGGACGGCTGCGTCGCCGACATCTCGGGCCAGGCCTACACCCAGGCCGCTGTGCCCGTCACCGTCGTGGACACAGTCGGGGCCGGGGATGCGTTCGTCGCCGGATATCTGGCTGCGCTCATCGAAGAACAAAACCCCGCAGCGCGCCTGCAACACGCTGCAACCGTCGCAGCGTTCAGCTGCCTGAACGACGGCGACTGGGAAGGCCTGCCACGGCAGGCGGATCTGCGCCTCCTGAAAACCCAGGACCCGGTGGACCGATGAACGAAGTAACACTGAACACACTGCGCACAGGCATACACCTGTCCAGCCTGGGGATAGGCGCATCACAGTTCGGCAACCTGAACCGAATCACCACCAATGAGGCATCCACGCAGGCCGTCACACGCGCCTACGATGTGGGCCTGCGGTACTTCGACACCGCGCCCCACTACGGGCTGGGGCTCTCCGAGCTGCGGCTGGGCGCTGCACTGCACGCACTCGATCGCGACGATGTTGCACTGTCCACGAAAGTCGGACGTCTCCTGGTCGACAGCCCGGAGACGGCGGATCAGGCGGACGACCAGGGTTTCCTCGTCCCTGCTGCACGCAAACGGGTATGGGACTTCAGCCGCGATGGCATCCTGCGATCGGTGGAGGCGAGCCTTGACCGGCTCCAGGTCGATACTCTCGCGATCGCATACCTTCACGATCCGGACGATCACTGGGAAGAAGCATCCACCAGCGGAATCGATACCCTCATCGAGCTCCGCGATCAAGGTGTCGTGCGCTCGATCGGAGTGGGCATGAATCAGGTAGCCATGCTCTCAGATTTCATCCGGAACGCCGATGTTGATGTCGTTATGGTGGCTGGCCGACTCACGCTGCTGGATCAGTCCGCAATGACAGAGCTGTTGCCGCTTGCGCGGAGCCGAGGGGTCGGAGTGGTCGCGGCAGGCGTCTACAACTCGGGCCTGCTCAGTTCCGCTACCGTCGCGGACGGGGCGAGCTTCGATTACGCGCCCGCATCCACTGCGATAACGGCCAGTGCGCGCCGGATCGCAACCATCTGCCAGGAGCATGGTGTCGAACTCCCCGACGCTGCAATCCAGTATCCGCTCAGGCACGCTGCCGTCGTCTCAGTCGTCGTCGGCACTCGCTCCGTCGAGCACGTCGACAGCAGTCTTCAACGTTTCCTCACTCCAATTCCCGACGAGCTCTGGGCCGAGCTCGACGATATGGGCCTGGCCCCTGATCCGATCGGAACACCATGACCACCATCATCGACGCGCAGGTGTATGACCTGCGGTTCCCCACCTCCCTGAGCCAAGACGGCTCCGATGCAATGAATAAGGACGGTGACTACTCGGCTGCCTACGTCGTCCTCGTCACCGACGATCCGCAATTGTCCGGTTTCGGTTTCACTTTCACGATCGGTCGCGGCAACGACCTGTGCGTGGAAGCTGCCCGGCAGCGCGCATTCCCGCTCATCGGACGCGACGTCGCCGACATGGTGAACGATCTCGGCGGCGTATACCGGGATCTCGCCGGTGACACGCAGCTGCGGTGGCTCGGACCTGAGAAGGGCGTGGTGCATCTGGCTATGGCAGCAGTGATGAACGCCGTCTGGGATCTCGCGGCCCGCCGGGCAGGGAAACCGATGTGGCGGCTACTGGCGGACATGAGCCCCGAAGAGCTTGTGGACGTCGCCGACCTGCGCTACCTCTCAGACGCGCTCACCCGGGACGAAGCGATCGCAATTCTCCGCGAGATGGAGCCCACACGTCAGGAACGAATTGACGAACTGGACCGTCGCGGCGGATACCCGTGCTACACAACGAGCGCAGGATGGTTGGGATACAGCGACGACAAACTGCGCCGCCTGCTCACGGAGGCAGTCGACAGCGGATACCAGCACGTGAAGCTGAAGGTCGGAGCAAACCTCGAAGACGACCGCCGCCGGATGCGCATTGCCCGGGAGGTGATCGGGTGGGACGCCAAACTCATGATTGACGCGAACCAGGTGTGGGATGTCCCCGAAGCCATCGACTGGGTTAATGAACTCGCCCATTTCAAACCCTTATGGATCGAAGAACCCACCAGCCCAGATGACGTCCTAGGTCATGCGGCAGTACGCCGGGCAGTAGCTCCGATCGGGGTCGCGACCGGAGAACACGGCATGAACCGGGTGCTGTTCAAGCAGATGTTCCAAGCGGGCGCGATCGACTATTGCCAGCTCGATGCGGCCCGCCTGGCAAGCATCAACGAAATCCTCGCGGTCTATCTCATGGCCAAGAAATTCGGTGTGCCGGTCTGCCCTCACGCCGGTGGTGTTGGATTATGCGAACTGGTCCAGCACTTGTCGATCTTCGACTACGTCGCCGTCTCCGGCACACTCGAGAACCGTGTCACGGAGTACGTCGACCACCTCCACGAGCACTTCGTCGATCCGTGCATCGTTGTAGAGGGGAACTACGTCCTGCCCTCACAGCCCGGATACAGCGCAGAGGTCTACCGCGAAACGCTCGAGGAATACTCCTATCCGAAGGGAACCTACTGGACGCCGGCATCGGAAACTGTTGGCGCGGTGTCGATATTGTGAGTATCTGCGAAGTCTTCTACGGCGAGCAGGTGAAAGTGCATCCGCAATCTGGCCCGGTCGGGGTCGCGACGGCGGATCTCATCGAGGATTCCCCGGTGTTCGGCCTGGGTCGTTGCAGTCGCGCCCTGCTCGGTCATCGCCCGCCACACACGCGTCCTGTAGGTGCGACTCGCCAGCGAATCAATCAACGCACCCATGAGAGGGTTGCCAGCGGCACCGGCGACGCTTCGGTGAAATTCAGTATCCACATCGATGATTGCACTGACATCCGCCTCATCCACGTCCCCGTCCAGGAGCGCGTCAACGCGATCCAACAGAGCACTCATCTGGTTCACTTGCTCATCTGTAACCCGCTTAGCTGCCAAGGCGGCGCTCTCGGCCTCCAACACCCTCCGCACATGAAGCAGTTGCGAAGGCTCCACGGCCATCTGTCGGTTCGCGAACAGCGTCAAGGGACCGAGAAGCTTACTCGCGTCCAACGCTGTAACGTATGTTCCGGCACCCTGACGGGTTTCCAGGACACCGAGGACCGCCAACGCGCGAACACCTTCGCGCAACGGACCCCGCGAAACTCCCAGGAGCTCCGCCAAGTCCTTCTCGATGGGAAGCCGATCGCCAGCGGACAGCCTACCGTCATCCACCATTCCGAGGATCGCTGCAACGACATTGTCAGTTTGCGATCGACGGGTAGGGGGCCGATCGGACGAGGATGTATTCATCAGATCATTTTAGAAGGTTGGCATGATCATTGACTCGCATTTACACGTTTGGAATCTTCAACGGGCAGCTTATAGCTGGTTGGGGCCGCATCTGCCGGAGGTGAACCGTGACATCGCATTCGAAGAAATCGCTCCCGTATTGACCGACCTGAGCATCGGCGGGGTCATCTTGGTGCAATCTGCGGACAACGCCGAAGACACGCGAAACATGCTTCACGTCGCAGCAACTCGCCCTGAGATCATCGGCGTCGTCGGTTGGGTGCCAGTCGAGGACCCTGGAGCAATCGCGAGCCATCTGGACGACCTCCTCCGTTACCCGGAGATCGTGGGCATACGGAACCTCATCCACGATCGGACAGATCCCGACTGGGTACTTCGACCAGCCTTCGATGATGGACTCTCCATCCTGGAAGAGTACGGGCTGCCCTTCGACTTCGTCACCAGCAACCCGGAAGCCATCCCCCGGCTGGTCACTGCCGCGGGCCGTCACCCCGGGTTGACGTTCGTACTCGACCACCTTGGTAAACCCCCGGTCGATGGGCCGACCGAAGAGCTCCGGCGCTGGGAAGAGCTCATTGCCGCTGCCGCAGAGGAGCCGAACATCTTCGCGAAGGTCTCGGGTTTGTATGCGACCGCGAGGCCGGCAGGGGACTGGAGCGTATCCGGACTTGCCAGAATCGTTGACACCGCGGTGGAAGTATTCGGAGCGGAACGGCTCCTCTACGGAGGTGACTGGCCGATGTCGATTGCCGCTGGTGGATATCGGCGCGTTTTCGACTCGCTCAGCTCGATTGTGTCTGCCTGGCCAGCCCAAGCCCAAGAGCAGTTCTGGTCGGGGACGGCCGCGAGCATCTACCAGGTGTCAGAATCCAACAGAAACGGCATCGACGGTGATGTCGGCCGAGGCTATGTTAGTTGACTAAGAATCAACCTGAACGTACGAAGAGGAACTGGAGACAGCATGCAGCGTGTGGCACAAAGAATCGATCTGCCGCGATCAAACCAGGAGGAATACCTACGGCTTCACCGAGCAGTCTGGCCGGAGGTAGAAGCAACGCTCACCCACGCGGGTATCCGTAACTACAGCATCTTCCTGGTCGACGAACATCTCTTTGCCTACTTCGAGGTGGACGATTCAACGTCACTTTCAGAAGCATCCGCGGCTATCGCACAGGACCCCAAGACGCGGCAGTGGTGGACACTCACCGACCCGCTGCAACGACGCCTGGAAGGAACACCCGACGGCGAACAGTGGCTCACGCTCAAGGAAATCTGGCACCTCGACTAAAGGCCCTGCGGTAAGGCCGCTTTTATCGCGGAACGGGAGTTCTCTCATCTACTAAGGTGAGCCGGGAGTGGGTGACCTCAAAGAAGGCACTGTTGCCCGAACGCCCAGTGCCGTGCCTCTTCCCATCCCGTTAAGCTTGTGTGATGTCCGGGGATACCATCCGCTGGCTTGAGCGCGACGCTGCAGAGCGGAAAGTGCTAACCAACGCAGCGGAAGAGAGCTATGTGCGTGAATTGCTGCTGCCAGCTAGCTTCGTGATTACGAAGGACGGGAAGCAGCAAGACGAACCGGCGCTCCCGCTTTCAACTGCCCGCAGAATGCTTGTTCGAATGATCACAACCGGGCTGGTTGGAACGTACTTCATCGACTCGGACGAAATGCTGACAGGCGATGCCGCACTGTTATCCATAACAGACTCGGAGGCCTGGGAAGCTGCTGACAGCGGCGGCCTTTGCCTCTTTCTGACGCCGGTGGGGCAACAAGCGTTAAGAATCCGTTGACCTCAGCTTCGTCTACTTTGAGTAAGAAGAAACCATCTTCGCATTGGTTGCCGAACTGGCCGGTCCTCGCGCCGCACCAATCCAGCAATGCACGATGGCCAGATGGGCACAAAGAGGCGTTGGGGCGCTTTTCACTCTTGAGGCGATGGCGTCAGGTGTCGTCTAGGCAAGAACGCTGTACCGGAGGTGGGTCTCGCTGGCGAATGCCGAAGTTTCGACGCGTTCCAGCTTTATGCGCTTGCTCAGTCCGGTGAAGAGCGAGATCCCTTCTCCGAGAAGGATCGGCACGACGTCCAGATGGATCTCATCGACGAGTCCGAGCTCGAGGCATTGTCTCGAGATGCTGCCTCCGAGCAGGCTGACCAACTTGTCCCCCGCCGCATTCTTGGCGGATTCAACGGCCTGCGCGATGTCGTTGACGACAAAGGTATACGTGACGCCATCCTTCTCGATCGGCTCATGAGCACTGTGGGTCATCAGGTACACCGGCACCTTGACCATGGCCCCATAGGGAACTTCTCCGTCTTCGATGGTCTGCGTCTTGTTGGCACCCCCCACCACGGCGCCGAGTTCCTGCACAACCCTTCCGACGACCTCTTCATCCTCAGGAGCCGATGGAAATCCGTTCATCCAGTCAACTCCTCCGTCGATGTCAGCCATGAATCCATCTACGGTCACGGTCGCGTGAATGATGAGCTTTGCCATTGCTCCCCCTGGGGCACGTGCTGCTTCCGGCAGGCCGGGAGGTGAGTCGATCGACTCACCTCCATGCAGAGTATCGATCAACCTGTCGTGAGTCAATCAACTCACCTTTGCGTCATACTGAGTGCATGCCACGCGAACTCTCTGCATACCATCGACACGTCGCTGCCAAGAATCGTGCGGCGATCCTCGAGACTGCCACCGTCCTCTTCCTCGAACTCGGCTACGATCGGACTTCATTGGCTGGAGTCGCCGACGGCGCCGGCGTCTCGAAAGCGACGCTGTTCAAACAGTTCCCGACGAAGGCGGAACTCTTCGAGGCAACGGTGCTCGCGGCGGGTGACACGCCGGAATCCGAGCCGTTGGAGCCACCGTCCGGAGACTTCCATGCAGGTTTGGTCAGTCTTGGCATGGCGTACGCGGAGCTGTTGTCCCAGCCCCGTATGGCGGACCTGATCCGGGCGGTGATCGCGGAATCCGCGAGGTTCCCAGAGCTGCGCCAGCGGACTTTCGATTTCGGCACGTTGCCCGTACTCAGGGCGCTCAGGAAGTTCTTCCAGGCGGCGAACGCTGAGGGAACCGCCAACGTGAACGACCTCGACGTAGCAGCCGCGCAATTCCTCGGCATGATCGCCACTGTCGTGTTTTGGCCCCGCCTCGTCCACGGCAACTGGTCGCTCACTGATGAGGAGACGCTCTACACAGTCGACGAGGCCGCTCGGACGATCGTCGCCCGCTACCGCCGCGCCGGATGAGCGCACGGCAAGCTGGACTCAAACTCTTCCAACGGATCGGGCTGCGGATTGATGTGCGGACAGCGCTAAAACTACTGCAGATGGGACTGCCTCCGGTTTTGTTGACTCCGTGACCTGGCGAGCGAAAACCGCCTGTTGGAGCAGGAGGATGAGATTCTGCGCCGGGCTGCTGCCTATCCCTTGGGCCGACATGGGACGTCCCACTTCCCACTTCCAAGGAAAATGGGACGTACGGGAGTGCGGTAAGAGGCTTTGGTCGTGTAGTCCTGCAGTCCGTTCAACCCGGGGGCGGTGGATATCGCTAGTACCTTGGGGTCATGACCTTTAGCAAGGGCGCCTGGAGCGCAACGGCCACAGGAAGTCCTCAATATGTGCCGTACGAGGGAACAGCGCCGGACGATGTGTGGGCTGGGGTAGTTGAACTCTTTGTGTCGACGTTCTCCGCGCCGCCCTATTCCGAATCCCCTATGGACCTGGCCGAAATCAGGCAATGGGGGCGAGCTCAGTTGGCCGACATCGGCGGACGGCTAGTCACAGCAAACCATGAAGGCAGAGTGGTTGGCATGTCCTTGGCTCATCGACTCGATACGGACGGTGCCTGGCAGGCTCTTCTGTCCGCCATCGGGGCAGACACCGGGGCTCACGGGCTTCCCGTTGCCGAGCCCGAGCGGATCGTAGTTGTCCATGAATTAGCGGTTGACGTTTCCCAAAGGGGAAAGGGGATCGGCAAGGAGTGTTTGCTCCGGCAGCTCCAGCATCGACCGGAAACGCACGCCGTCCTGGGAGTCTATGGACAGGCCCAAACCGCACGCTCAATGTATCAGCGCTGGGGTTTTCAAGACGTCGGCCACGTCCCAATTCTGGGCGGATCAGTGGATCTCCATATCCTCATGCGCGAACTACCTTGGCCATAGCCCGACTCCCTCAGCCAATAGGACGCCCGACGCAGATTGAGCCCATCGCATGTCGGAGTTCTAAGGAAAGGGAAGGTCGGCCCGACACTCTGTGGTGCTTAGTTTCTTCCGGTTTGTTTCTGCCTGACCTGCCACGCAATGAAGGCTGCCGCCGTCACATTTGCTGTCGCTAGGGCCACCCACATCTCGTTGGGCATAAAGAAGAGGGCGCGGATAGGAAGGGATAGTGAGGCCAGTGCAATCAGCACCGCAAGTGGCCTCCATTTGCCGGCCACTCCAAAGGCCAGCAACCCTGCCACCAGGAGACAGCCAACCGCGAAAGCCAAGAAATTCGCTCCGATGCCGATGCCGATGCCGATGCCGATGCCCCCAGGGTAGAACCACTTTTGGGCGCCACCGGCTTGTAGGTAGCTGCTGAATCCGGGGGTTAGTGCAGCCATGGGTGCACCGTAGACGAGGGTGTCACGCAGTTGGGTTGTGTGCGTGGGGTCGCCGGTCAGGCCGAAGATGCTTGCAAAGATGAAAACCACTGAGACAACCCGGCCGACGTGAACCATGCCTCCGGTTACTGCTGTCAGGAGGGGTATCGCCGCAGCGGCACGATGGCCAGTGCCAGGAGAATTCTGGTGAAGGGCCCGAAGAGTCCTGAGCCGGGGGAGTAGCTGTTGTAGCGGAACCATCGGCCGAGCTCGCCCAGCATCAGCATCATCGCGGCCAGTGCGGAAGCGATAGTCAGGGAAAGGCAAGCAATTCTGTCGCGCCCGGTCGTCGGCAGCCAGCCCAGGATCGGTTCACAGCAAGTAGCCAATCCGGAACCGATAAGGTTCAGCAACTCGTCAGCGGTAGCTGTGGTGCTCGGTTTCGGCTCTCTCCAGTAGTACTCCTACGATTTCGTCGCCATTGTGTCTGCACCAAACGGGCGGGTACGCGAGCAGAGCCGCCTGTACTGCGCCTCCAGGGGACTCCGTTGTCCGCGCATACCAAATCGCCAGCCGGGCGAAGACGCAGGCTGGTCCGAGCCAGCTTCACGTTAGCCTCCAGCCGCTGCACTTCAGCGGTAAGCTCATTCGCTCCTGTATCGGTCAGCTCGTAGTACCGGCGCATCCTGCTGTCCACTACTTCTTCACGGACCACACGGACTAGGCCTTCTTCCTTGAGCCTGTCCAGGGATGAGTACAAGGTGTGCCTGGCTGCAGAATAACGCGCCCGCCGGAGAGCTTTTTGGTTTCGTTGATGAGCGCGTATCCATGCTGGGGGCCTTGAGCCAGAACAGAGAGAACCATGAAGGTGGGCTCTCTCATCTCTCGCTTAGTCATGAAAGACGTATATTCAACTCACATATCTTGTGGATACTGCAGCCCGTGTCGCGCGCAGCACCTTGCACAGGCGGCCCAGTCCCTGAAAGAAGCCAAGCGGCAGCAGCCACCGGAACCGGCGGCTCCCCACTCGGAACCTTCGCCGAAGCCCGATATGGAGGAGGTAAACACTGGCTAGCTCACAACCACTTCCACTTTCACTGGGCCGTTCTGAATTTCAAACTCTTGGCTGCCAGAACCTCCGGGATCACAAGTTGCGGTTACCGTGTAACGACCGACCGGAGCATGTCCTATTGCTTCCCCTTTATGATCGGTAAATCTGCCAACCTCGTGGAAAGCGTAGTCCCCGCTGAATGAAACGAGGCATCCTCCGATTGGAGAACCGGCCACGTCGCTGACCACAACGGTTATCTGATTCAACTCGGGTTCAGCTTGGCAGGAGCTAAGGGAGACAATGAGAACGGTACCTGCAAGAAAGCTGACAGCCCTCAAAAATATACTCGTCGATACCGGCACTCGCTTGTCTCCCTTAGCTTGGGCAAAAGGGCCTACTGCGCCACAAGCCCATCAACTGATGCCTTGAATGCCGCTGTCAGCCTGGTTCCGAAATTCAGCTGTGCTCCCGAACTCCCTGCGGAATGCACACCTATAACACAGTTTCCACAGGCCGTCCCTGATTCCAAGCGCCAAATAGGTGCGCCGCTCTGGCCACCCGTGGTGTCGATGGTGTAGGAGAACTGGAGAGTGTTGTGGTAATTGAGGGTCCCGGCATGCGTGTACATGTAGTACCCACTTGACGTTACCTTGTCGCCCGGGTAGCCGGTGATATTCCAGGTGTTGGCTACGGAACCGTTGCCAGAATCACGGTAACCATAATGCCCAATCACGTCTCCAGCATTACAGGCAAGTTGGATGACCCCCCAGTCGTAAGCCTGCGACTGGTTACCAAGCCACTGCGTAGAAGAATTCAGACTACTCGGATAGCAACCGATGTTGTAAGTGGTTCCCTCTACCGAAAAAAGAACGGCAACCTCAGTCGACCATTCCTGTACACCCTCAGTGGCAAACAGGCAGTGCCCGGCAGTGACAAGAGTCCGGTTGCCTACCAAGCCTCCGGAACACATGTAGTCTTTTCCTCCATTAGTGAAGAGAATTAGTGCCGTCTGGGAGTACGGTGCGGCATATACGTTGGAAACCTTCGTACGGTTATCGACGCCCCCTATTATCACCATGGGTGACACCATGGAGTCATCATGAGACTTGTCATCCGAGCTGCTGCTTCGGGCCTTGTCCTTCTTCGGCTGCGTCAGGTCGATCCTGGGCTTCGTGAGGTCCAAGGAGCTGACCTGAATACCGCCCTCCAGATCAGCTAGATTACCTGACCCGTTCTTTGACGGCCTGACCTTTGTATCCGTAAGGGGACTGGCCGGAACTTCGACCTTGTCGCCGTGATTGTTGACGAGAAAGACGGTATCACTCTTGGGAGTAGGCGGGGCCGCCTGAGCCGGAGGAGCGAGGAGTGTGACTGTGGCAAGTGTGGCCACTGTTACCGTCAGGCACGTTGTCTTCCAGATCGCGTTTCTACTGCGAATTGCTTCCCCAACGCGACGGCGTACGGCCCTTAAAGAATTGTGCTTGTGATTCACACTGTCCCCCATTTATTTCAGATTCTCCCGCAGAGGGCAATTCCCCCGTCGCTAAGAACACCAGCGGTCGGGGAAATTGTCAATTAAATAGGCTGAATATGGGGCCCCGACGGCACACGAGTCATTTCAACTGCGGAATATGCCATTCCTACATAACTAGCAAGGCCCATTCCATTGGACTTGAACTGGCATGTGCGGGTATTCATGAGTCTGGAGTAGGCGCCCGCAAGGAAGGCGGTGAGAGGGGGAACGGATGACCGATAGACTCCCGCTCATGTGGGGAACCAGAAAAAAGGACATTACGACAGGGCTGCCTCTTAAGGCCAAGCAGATGGGCCTACTTATTGCTGGGCTCCGTGGTGCTAGTGCTTGTGGTTCGGTGGGGAATGAGCAAATCCTCGAGACATGATGCCCACTTCAATGCCTGGACTGAGGCACTCCAGGCAAGCCACGGGCTGAGAACCAAGGAGCAGGAAGAAGTTTGGAAGCAGCGCTTAGTACACAAACCCGCTGTTGCCGAGGAACCCAGTGGGCAACGCCCCGGTCACCTTCACATATGCACCGCCCGGACCGGCTTGGCGGTGCGATCAAACACTTCCGGAGGCTCCTCGGAGTCACGGCCGATGACAGTTGATCGACCCTGAGGACCTTGGAACCGAGAACGGCATCATTCACCGCAACCCTAAACCATGGAAACAAGCATTAGATGCAGGAAAGCTACAGTGACAAGGGATCCACGGGCGAATCAGGTCTTGAGGTAAAAGAGGTCGTGATTAGCGTCATGCTTGCCTGATCTGCGGATACGTGCATAATGGACGTTTCGTCAAAGGAGAGAGCCCTTCTCAGTATTTGGGGCTATGCGTTCCTTCCCTGGGGGACGGTCGACGGCGGGCCTGTCACCCGCATTGCTACAGTGACCCCATGAGCATGTCTCGAGGGGAACAAAACCCGCCGGACGCCAAGCCAGGGGCCCTGCCGGACAGCCCGGTCGGCGTCGATCCTGCGTCTCTTGAGCCCGCTAACGGCACGGTCCGGAATCCTGCTTCCCGGCCCTCTATCGGGGCGATTCTCCCGCTGTCTCAGCGGCTGCCCGCCTGGCTGGTCCGGAATCCGCTGCATGCAGGCTGGACGTGGACGGGTTTCTGGGCGTTGTTGATCGTCGCCGACGAATTTGTGGACCTGGCCGGCTGGACCTGGTATGTGTTTGTGGCCATGGCTGCCCTGCCCACAATGGCGTGCACTGTGGCTGTGCTCCATGCGACCCCGCGCCGGTACCTCAAGCCCCAGAAGGAATCGGTGCTTGCGCACTTCTTTGTCCGGTTCCTCGCGCTGACGGCAGCATTTATGGTGTGGGGCATGTCCGTGGTGGCCAGCGCCTCGATTTCCACAACAGTGCAGGCACTGGCCGGGAACTCGGAGAGTGCGGTGACGTCCTTGGGGTTCAACCTGCTCCTGGCTGCGGTCCCCGTGGTTGTCTCGGTGTTGTGGATGGCGCTTATTGTGCGCTGTGCCTGGTTCCTGCGCCGTCTCCGCGGGTGGCGCCAGAACCCGCAAAATTCGCGGCTGCCCAAGAGCTTCCTGCGGCATTCGCCCCAACTCCGTCGCGTCGTGGTGGGACTCGCCCACCCCGGCCTGCTTCTGGTTGCTGGGCTTGGCACATCGGTTCTGGCACTCTTCCTCGGCGGCATGGAGCTCACGCTCAGCCTGACCGCCCCCGACGCAGGGCCACAGCCAGATTAGTGATGGTTTGATGCGACTCGGCGGGCCCGACGTCGGAGAAGGATCCATTAGGAGACGCTCCTACGGCTGGTTTCTCGTGCTTCTGCTTGGTCCGCCGTCTCCGTCTCCGTCGCCGGCGGCCTGGGCCGTTGAATGGTGGACGGGGCTGGCCCTGCCGGGGCCCGCTCCAGTACCGCCCGCCGATCAGGATGCCGGCGAGAACGCCGTACACCAACGCATGCGGAAGAGCCATCTGGTCTGTGGCGCCGCCGACGAATATCAACGCAAAGAAGCCAACGGGCAGGCCCAGGATGATGAGGCTGTTTCTGAATTGCAGCGGCGGCGGGAACCGGAACAGAGCCCAGCCTGCAACGACAGCACCGGCCAGAACGGCAACACCGAACACCGTCAGTGACACGAGCACCAGCTGGGCTATACCTATTCCAAGCAGGACAAGCGCACAGACTCCATTGATCACCGCCATGCGCCACCCTCCGGAGAAACTGCCGTCAGCTTGGGGCTTGCGTTTCGGCTGTTTGAATTCAGTCCCGGCACGGGGGCCGGACCACATGTACCCGCCGGCAATTCCGCCGACGATAAACCCGATGAACCACGGTCCCGCCGCGGGGATACCCAGGGCATCCTGGATCGAGCTCAACGTCCAGAGGTTCAGGAGGAACGTCCAGAGCATCGCCGTGAACGCACGCACGGACTCTGAGACGACCCGGTACACGAGAACTGCGTAGACCACCGACCACGCGAAAAAGAGCGACGCCTCAATCAGCCAACTGTGGAACAGCCACAGGAACATCGCAATCATTAGGGCGATCATCCCGGCATAAAAAATCCGTATGTCCCACTGGTCAATTTTCTTCAGCACGCCAGATACCCCCATGGATACAAGGGTAGGCGAGTGGACCCGAAGCCACTGCAGCCAGAATCTCGTCTGGTCCTACTCAATGTGTAACTATCAGTCCATGCCCGAAACCTTATCCCAGCCTGTTGCCGTTCGAGCGAGGGCTTTCATCAGACCCTCAAGATGGCTGCATCGGCCGCTCCGCCTGGTCCGCTACGACGCCTACTGGTCAGATGGTCGCATGGACTTCGGCGTGGACCTTTCGAAGATGATGTACCGGGGCCACCCGGGGGACTTCGCCGCAGTCGACGAAAGCGTGCACGCCGACTGCCCGGAAGTAGGAACAGGCCAATGGGTCGACGAATCCGGGAGCGTCGTCGAGGGACCACTCCCGACTGAGCTTCCGCCAGGGAACAGTAGGGGAGTCAGAAGGAAGCATGGAGTTTCGAGGTACGGGTCGAAAGCGAGGGCTAACCGCGTGTTGCACGTCGGTGGCGGAGTAGCCATTCTGAGTCTCGGCGTCTTTCTCACCATCGGGCCGATAAGTGACGGTATCGCCGGTTTTGTGGGTGTGCTGTGCTGTGTCTTCGGCCTGGCATCATTGGCAGGCTTGATTCTCGGAAAACACCGACCATGGTGAACCCGCGTGGAAGGCCGAAGCTGGCCCGGATCTGATGATGGACAGCGGGCTCAAGGAGAATATTCAGTGTCGTCTGAACCTGTCAGACGTCGATGCTTCCTCAAGATCCCACCCCGTAGCTGGCGCGCCTTGCCGCTGACCGTACATCAGGACGGCGACTCGACCCTGAACTCCGCACCAATCCGTTCCCTAAACGGCTAGGGCACGGCTGTCTCTTCGACCACTCCGCCGAGCTCGTTGAGATAGTTGTAAATGGTGAACCGGGTCACCCCGAGCGCGATTGCCGCAGTCTCGGCAGCCTGCTTTACGAGGAAGAATCCACGACGTTCGAGCTCCGCCACCACCTGCACTTTGTGTTCCTTGCGCATTTGCTCAACCGGGACCCCAATAGCGAAGATCGCCGCCTCGACGAGCTTGGAGCTAAGTTCCTCCACGCTGTGCGGGAAGTACTCGCTCCCTTGGGGGCCGACCGGCGTCGCTCTGTTTCCGGCAGGCGCAGCCACTATGGAGCCCCCGTCGTGGCCGAGAACGAAGCGGTCCAAGGCCGAGCGGAGCGTGACCCAGGCCGACACGTCAGCGTTCAGACACAGGGCTGCAGCGGCACGGCCTTCCCTGTCGATGTAAATGATCGTCGTGCTCTGGAGGATTCTCCCGTCAGGCAGTTGCGAGCGGTAGCCGATCTCATGCGAGAAGTTACCGGCTGCCAGGCGTTCGAGCAATTTGTCGGTAGGCGGGTCACCGATCTGACGGCGGGTGACGTCTCCGGCGATAGCACGGACAGTGTTCGGGATTCGCTGCAGGTCGTGCAAGACGACCTCGGTAGGCTGGGGCACCGCGGCCTGAAGGGGTGCCACCAGGAGCTCCAGGACCAGATTGATGGACTCGGCGTCCATGCGGTGCAGCGCGTCCGGGGATGGGGCTGTTGATTCGACCGAACCAATCTGGGTCATGGCTGCTGTCCTTCCGTGTAGTTGAAGCCTGGTTCAATCGGCGTGGGCGGCTCGGCCCATCCGGGTGATCGCCTCGGTGAGATTGGCCTGGGAAGTGGCAAAGTTGAGGCGGACATGTCCCGCCCCGCCCGTGCCGAAGACGTGGCCGGAGCTCAGAGCGACCCTCGCCTTGTCGAGGAACATCTTGGCCGGCCCGGCAAGGTCGGCAACGGTGGCGAGGCCTTCGGCGCCGCCTGGCGAACCGAGGGCAAGATGGCTGCAATCCAGCCAAGCCAGGTATGTCCCCTCGGGAGGGGTGTACCCCACACCGGGAAGATGTTCGGCGAGAAGCTTTCCGAGGAGAGTCCTGTTCGCGTCGAGGCCTCGGAGGAGAGCATCCAGCCATTCTTCACCATCACGGAACGCGGCTGTCTGGGCGATGATTCCCAGGTGGCTCGGTCCGTGGCTGACCTCTTCGGGCATGCGGTCCAGATCATCGGCCGCATCTGGTCCGGCGATTGCCAGTGCTGCCTTGAGGCCGGCGAGGTTCCAGGCCTTCGAAGCGGAGGTGAGCGCAAACGCGTTTTCGGTCCCGGGCACGCTGAGGTACGGCGTGAATTTTGTTCCTGGAAGGACGAGCGGGGCGTGGATCTCGTCCGAGACTACCCGGACCCCGTAGTTACGGGCGAGGGCCGCGATAGCTGCGAGCTCTTCAGGGCTGTGGACCACCCCGGTCGGGTTATGTGGATTGCTGATCAGGTAGGCGGCATTGCGTTTCTGCGACCGGGCGTGCTTGAAAGCTTCCTCGAGGGTGCCGAGGTCGATCCGGAGATCTTGTCCCAGCGGTGCTTCGATGATCCTGCGTGAATCATGGGTGATGAAGGCGTAAAAAGGCGCATAGACCGGGGAATTGACGACAACCGCGTCTCCTGGATCCGTGATCAGCCGCAGGATTTCGACGACGCCCATCATCACGTCGGGCACGATGGCGGTGCGCTCGACTGCCAGCCCGTCCCAGCCCCAGCGCCGGGAAGCGAACGCGCTCAACGCCTCCGCGAACTCCGTCCCCGCCGGGTATCCGGTATCTCCGGCATCGATGGCCTCGTGCAGCACTGCCGAAACGGGCGGCGCGAGCCGGACATCCATCTCAGCAACCCACAGAGGCAGCACGTCAGAGGGATGAGTGCGCCATTTCATGCTCGTGCGCTGGCGGAGATCTTCGAGGGAGAGCTCTTCAAGAGGGTTCCCGATTGTCGTGAGGCTGCGGGGTTGAGTCTGCTCGCCTGCCCTTAGCATCGGACAGTCATTTCAATCGCGGCGCGTGCATCCGCGAATCCTTCTCCTGCTGGGACGTACCCTCCGATCCGGTGGATACCCTTCCCACCATCTCCGACAGCGAGTCCGCTGGAGACAAAGAGTAGATCCCTAACCCGGACCGCATGTTCATAGAGCGGCGTTGACGCAGCGGACTCACTCATTAGTAACCTTCCAGACTTGGAGAGAGGGACGCGGCACAGGAGGTAAGCAGCGTAAATCCACTTCGAAGTATTCAACATATAGTTAGAAAACAAGTGGACCCTCTTCCGACTATTACACATTTCGTTTACATGTGCTAGATAGACTTCATCTCAAAAGCCTACTTTATACTTTCGGCCTGATCCTCTCACCCCATTCAAAGCCGGTCAACAAAATGTGGTTATTTCCCGCCGCGGATTCCAGCACTTTCAACTGGCATTTGAGTCGCTCCGATAGGTCGGGGGGCAGGAACTGAACGACGGATATGGGAGCCGGGACCCCGTCGTCGCCCACCGTTCCGAGGGAGACCCGGGATGCCGGTGTGCCGGCAGTCCCGGTTCTTTCCCAGCTCACGGCCGCTCTTTCCGGTAAAACACCGCGTTAGCCGTGGGCGTGGCTGTGGTCGGTGAGCACCAGCTGTTCCCCGGAGCCCAGCCCGGTGAGGCGGGCAATGTTGCCGGCGAAGATCTTTTCCCGGTCCTTGCCGGTGATATCGAGTTCCTTGATGACCCGAATCATTTCGCGGATGTACAGGGGTCCGCCTTCGGGATCAAAAGGGCAGTCGCTAGCGAAGACCACGCGTTCGGCACCGAAGAATTCGAGTCCGCAGCGGGTTCCGATCGCAGATCCGGACAATGCAGTGTCGGCGTAGAAGTCCTTGAAGTACTCGATCGGTTCGCGTTTGAGCGTGTGAACCAGCCGTGAGTATTCGGGGTCATCTGTGCGACTGCCGAATTGGTCGGCCCACCCAAGCCTGATGCGTCCTTCCATGTAGGGGATCATGGCACCCATATGGTGGGTGATGATGTTCAGCCCCGGGTGACGGTCAAACAGTCCGGAGAACACCATTCTCGCCATGGCCGCGCTGGTCTCATAGGGCCACCCGAGTGCCCACCAGATTTCGAACTTTGAGGAGTCCTCTGTTCGGTAGTCGGTGCTCTTGGCGTTTCGGGTTGGGTGCATCCAGATCGGCAGATCCCGCCGGGCCATCTCGGCGAAGATCGGGGCGAAGTCCGGATGGTCGAGTGGTTTGCCGTTGACGTTGGTAAAGACCTGGATTCCTTTGGCTCCCAGTTGGTCAATTGCGTAGTCAATTTCTTGGAGAGATGCCTCCGTCGAGTTCATGGGCAGGGAGGCCACGAAGGCCGGGAACCTGCCGGGGTGGTCATCCACGATCTCCTTCATAGTCTCGTTGGCCAGGCGGGCGAGCCGCCAGGAGTCGTCCGGGCCGAGAAGAAGCTCGATGGGAGGAGATGAAAGGGTAAGGATTTGTTGATAGTCCCCGCCGAACTCCTCCATCATCTTGAGACGTGCGTCAAGGTCGTGAAGCGCCGGGAGATCCAGCCAGCGCTTGAGGGCGCCGGGATCGGTGACGTGCCGGCACATCTCATCGAAGTAGCGTCGCGGGAGGATGTGGCTGAAGGCATCGATTTTCATCAGGATTCCTTTGTAGTGTTGGGGACCCAACTGGTGATACGCCGGTCGACAAATTGGACCAGGGCTATGGCGACCAGGGCGACGGTGATTATGACGATGAGGATCGCTAGGACGGCTGCCCCGTCAAAGCTCTTGCCCGCGACGGTCACCATGCGACCGAGCCCAACGACAGCAATGAACATTTCACCATTGATCATGCCGGTGACAGCACGTCCCATTCCGAGGCGTATACCCGCGAAGATCATGGGAGCCGCGGCGGGAAGGATGATCCTGGTGACGATCTGCCATTCGCTGGCCCCGTAGGACCGGCCCATCTCGACCAGGGAGGGGTTGACGTTTTCCACTGCAGAGGCGGTGTTGATGATCATGATGAATGCCGAGTACATAAAGATCACGGCGACAATCGATCCCTGCCCTGCCCCTAGGATCGAGAAGAATATGGGCGCGAACACGAGGGACGGCGCGGTCAGCAGCGCGTAGACATAGATTCCCAGCGCTGCGTTAGCACGACGGTAGCGGCCCATAGCGGTTCCGACCACAATGCCCGCGAAGAGGGAGAGTCCGAAGCCGAGGACAAGATTAGCGAGGCTTGTGGCGAGGTTGCCGAAAATCTCCCCCCGGCTGATCATCGACCACAGTTCTGCCAGTACCGCGGTAAGCGGAGGGAAGAACGGTACCTTGACCGCTTGACCTACGACTTCCCAGAAGACAGCTGCCACGGCCAGGGAGATCAGCGAGGCCGAGGCCCGGGCATTCAGCAAGCGCCTGGACAGGCTGCTGATAGGGCCGGATCCTGTTGTAATGGCTGTCATCGGCCTGCCCCGTGGAGTAACGCGGGGTTCCTGGTGCGGTGCTCGTCATGCATCTCACGCAGCCTTTCCCACAGGTAGGCGGTGATTTCAACGTATTCCTTCGAGCGTTCCAGTCCACCGACGTCGCTGGAGCGGGGACGTTCCAGGGGTACGGGGACGATTTCCGAGATCTGTCCGGGGCGCGCGCTCATCAGAACCACCCGGTCCCCGAGGAGCACTGCCTCTTCCATGGAGTGGGTAATGAAGACGACGGTTAGTTTGGTCCGTTCCCAGATGCTGAGGAGTTCTTCCTGCAGCAGCCGCCGGGTTTGTTCGTCCACAGCGCCGAAGGGCTCGTCCATGAGAAGAACCTTGGGTTCGACAGCCAGGGCCCGGGCCAGTCCGACTCGCTGCTGCATGCCACCCGACAGTTCTCCTGGACGCTTGGTCTCGAAGCCCTCGAGGCCGACCATGGAAATCAGCTCCCGGGCACGCTCTTCACGCTCAATCTTGGATACTCCCCGGAGCCGCAGGCCGAATGCGACGTTCTCCAGCACCGTCGACCAGGGGAGGAGCGCAAAGTTTTGGAATACCATGCTGCGATCCGGACCTGGGCCACGAACGGGGTTGCCTGCGATAGAGATCTGGCCTTCGTCCCAGGGCGTGAGGCCTGCGAGCATTTTCAGCATTGTGGTCTTGCCACAACCGCTGGGGCCGAGAACGGTGAGGAATTCGTTGTCCCGTACGGAGAGGTTGACGTTGTCCAGAGCGCGGACGGAGGAGCCGTCCTGGCCCGTAAAGGTTTTTCCGAGTCCGGTGATCTCAATCATCGTGATCCCTTTCCTTTCTGGTTATTTGGCCCCCACGGGGCGGCCTTGCGCTCAAGCCAGTGTGCAAGGGAGATGAGCAATAGAGCTTCAATAAGGATTGCGACGATGGTGGCGTAGAGGCCGGGACCGTTAAACATGCCGCGGAACTCGAGGATGAGCCCTCCGAGGGCCAGCGAGACCATCAGAAGTTCGACAATGACCATGCCGGTAACCGCACGGCCAAGCCCGAGCCGGAGGCCCGTCATGATGGATGGAAGTGCCCCCGGAATCAGGACACGGAACCAGATGCCCCGTTCGCTGGCTCCAAAGGATCTGGCCATCTGAATCAGCGAAGGGTCAACTTGGCGGACTCCCGCCCGGACGTTGACGATCACCATGACGATAGCGAAGATGGTCACGAGGATGACGCGGGATAACAGGCCGAAGCCGACCGACATGATTAGCAGTGGAATGATCGCAGCCATGGGGGTTACCAGCAGGATGTTCAAGTAGACGTCCGAGTACCGCTCCAGGGTGCGGAACCGTCCCAACAGCACACCCACAGGAACGCCGATGATGATGGAGAGAGCGAAGCCGATGAACAGTGCCTGGTTGCTGATGAACATGGCTTCCCAGAATTCACCGGAGCCCAGCAGTTCGACGAAGGCAACGACGGTCTCGGTGAATGTGGGGACCAGGAGCCCGCCCCAATAGGTGCCGTAGATCTGCCAGGCAAGGGCAAACACGAGAAACGTTCCGATCTGATACGCGAGGTTCGAATCGAGAGCTCTGATCCAGGCTGGCCGGTGTGCCGTGTGATGCCGCATTGGAGCCGGAGTCGTCTGCGTCTGAGCGCTGAGCAGGGCAGCCCGCTGGGTCATCGCGACCCTAGGAAGCTCAAGTCTGCGGCCTTGGAAGCGTCGAGTCCCTTGATCACTCCGGCATCGACAAAGAAGTCGATAGTGCCTTGCACATTTTCCTGGGTAAGGGCGGCGGCATCGAAAAGACCGGCCTCAACGTAGCGGGCGGCAATTGCAGAGAGAACCGGGCTTGCTTCTTCGCCCAAATGCTTTTCGGCAAGGCCTACGAGATACTCCGGATCAGCGTTGATTTTCTTGTGCTCATCTATAAGCGCGGTCACGAAAGCTTGCGCTGCTTCTCGGTTGTTGCTCAGAAAATCGGAATTTGCGTAAACCGTCTGCGGATGGATGGCGGGGAGCTTTTCACCGAAGTTCACAACAGGGGAGAAGTCTGCGCCTGCAGTCTTTTCCAGAGTAACGACGTCGGAAATCTCCAGCGCTGTGGCGTCGATCTGACCGTTGAGCAGTGCCTGGGCACGTACATCGGAACTGCCAATGACAAGGTAGTCCGGTTCGCCGGACTTGCACTCTTTTTCTACCCAGGACCGGACCATGGCGGTTGCCACGGCGCCTTCGCTGAAAATTCCGACCGGCTTACCGCTGAGGTTGTCGCACGTGCTGATTCCGGGTTTGGCGTAAAGGGCCCACTGGTTGCCGATGACATCGGCAATGATTTTGATCGGTGCGCCTTGTTGGATCGCTATCAGCGCCGGACTGGTGGCCTCGGCCGAGATGGCGTAGTCACCCTTCGCGAGACCTTCGATGGCCAGTTCGGGTTCTGCGAGTTCGTCGATCTTTACGTCGTAGCCTGCGGCCCTAACTGTATCCAGCGCGGCCATGATCGGCACAGTCGTCAGGTCCGGTTCGACCAGAGCCACCGTGAAGGACTTGCTTGGGGCGCTGGCCCCTGAGGAGCTGCCCGGCGCGGCGCATGCGCCAAGACTTACGGCCAGGCCCAACGCACCTCCCATAGCCAATGCTTTGATGCTGCTTCGTCGGGATCGATCCCAATTGGACCTTTCTGTGCCAAGGGCTGCTGTTCCGTACCTTGCCGGAAAGGTCGTCATAGTGCCTGTTCTTGGTGACTTCATCGTCAATCTCCTTCGTCGGAAGTGGCTTACGTCACTGTAGCGGGATCGATCCCGCTTGGTCAATCACTTGTCTTGTAAGCCAAGTCGGGGCTTATCGGAAGGCACTTCCGTCGACCTTCTCTCTCGCGCGGGACTTGAAGCTTCTTGCGAGTTGGGCTTTTTGAGCTGACTTCAACGAATAGCGGGATCGATCCCGGTTATGCTGGAAGTTCTACTACTACTTCCAGGGAGCTATATGGTCGCCTCGCCACGCGATGGACAGCAGTTGACCCTGTCCGACATTGCCGCTCTGGCCGGCGTAAGCCGCTCGGCAGCGTCACGGGCACTGGACCGTCGATCACCATCCGGTGGCCCGGGTGCTGAACGGGTTCGTAAAGTAGCACAGCGTATGGGGTACGTTCCTAATAGCTGGGCAGCAAACCTCCGCCTGCAGCGAAGCGGAATCGTTGGCGTAGTAGTCCCACGGCTTACAGACACGGTTATGGCGATGCTGTACGAGGCGATTGTCGAGGAATGCAACTCACGCTCACTGCATGCGGAAGTTATCACGACCGGTGACGATCCACGGGTAGCACTGGAGCGTGGACGTGCATTGTTGGCGCAACGAATCGATGGCATGATTCTGACGACAGCGCGCACGGACGGCGCTGACCCACTCCTTACAGAGCTGCAGGATCTTGGCGTGGCCTATTCCCTGGCGCTACGCACCGATGGAAGATCTTCGGCTGCAGTTGTGGATGATCGGGCCGGTGGCCAGGCTGCCACGGCCCACCTACTGGAGAGGGGCCATACGCGGATCGCATTCGTGGGAGGACCTTCATACGCGTCCAGCTCCCAGCAGAGGGAGCTCGGCTTCAGGGAGGCGATGGCTGAAGCGGGAGTCGATGTCGCACCGGAGCTCGTCTTCGAATCCAATTTCAGTATGGAAGCCGGTGGGCAGGTAGCCCAACGCCTCTTGTCTCTCGCCAAGCCACCCACCGCAGTATTCACCGCCAACGACAGTCTGGCCGTTGGGCTTGTTGCTGTTGCCCAGCGCACCGGAATCAACGTACCAAGCGACCTTTCGGTAGTCGGGTACAACGACACTCCAATTGCGGCACACATGGCTGTGCCGCTCACCAGCGTACGAGTTTCCTTTCCGGACATGGCAAAGAATGCGCTGGACCTGCTCCTGGCACCTCCCAGGAAATTCGAGCTTCGGATGACGTCCCCCGCTTTGGTCTCCAGAGACTCCGTCGCAACGATCCACGCGTAACACTTCCGGCCCTGAGCAAGATAACTGGCTGTGCCAGGGGCTGGTCAGGTCCGGGCTGTCTCGTTCATGAGTTCGCGTACGCGGGGGGCTACCTGGGTGCCGTAGAGCTCGATGCTGTTCATGAGGTCTGTGTGCCCGAGCCGGCCCATGCTGTAGCGCATGTCGAAGCGTGTTGCTCCGAGGAGTTGGAGGTTACGGACGATTTTCCGGGCCACGGTTTCCGGTGAGCCGATGTAGAGAGCGCCTTCGGGTCCCGCGCCTTGGAGATACTGAGCCCGGGAGAAGGGAGGCCATCCCCGCTCACGGCCGGCTTTCTCCATGAACGCCATGTGGTGGGGGTAGACGATCTCGAGGGCTTCCTCTTCTGACTCGGCAACGAATCCGGAGGAGTGGATCGCGATCGGCTGCTGCGGCTTGCCAAAGTCGTTCAACGCCCGACGGTACAAGTCCGCGTAAGGCTCAAAGCGTGCCGGCTCGCCCCCGATAATGGCGAGCATCAACGGCAGGCCGTAATGGGCTGCCCGGACCACGGACTGTGGTGAGCCTCCGACACCGACCCAGGTCCTCATTGTGCCCGATTCCGGGCGAGGGTAGACCCATTGCTCCTTGAGGCTGCCGCGCATGGTGCCGGACCAGGTGACGGGTGCATCCTTAAGGAGTTTGGCGAAGAGTTCGATCTTTTCCTCGAACAGGACCTCATAGTCGGCGAGGTCGTAGCCGAACAGAGGAAATGACTCGGTGAAGGATCCGCGGCCGAGGACCACCTCGGCGCGGCCACCACTGAGGGCGTCGAGGGAGGCGAAGCGCTGATAGACGCGGACCGGGTCATCGCTGCTGAGCACGGTGACGGCAGAGCCCAGCCGGATGTTCCCGGTGCGGGCCGCGATTGCAGCCAGAACAACCTCAGGAGAGCTAACCGCAAACTCGATGCGATGGTGTTCACCGAGGCCGAAGAAGTCGAGGCCGACCCGATCGGCAAGCACCGCCTGGTCGATGACATCGCGGATCGTCTGGGCGTGGCTGACGAGGGTCCCGTCGGTGGTCTCCGTGACGTCACCGAACGTGTCCAACCCTAGCTCGATGGGGTACGGCATGGTTCTCTCCTGATCCAGGATGGTAATTCTTCGGCGGCATGTGTCCGGTGTGATTACTCAGGGTGGGCCGATGGCGGCGAGGGTTGTGTATGGACCACTCGGGTGCGGTCTAGCTGAGGGTAGCGAAGCCGAGGACGCCTGCGGCGATGGACAGTGCAGTGAGGATAGCGGGTGGGATGACGGTTTCATGACGGCGCTTGTGCACGACGACTGCACCTAACATCACGATCGAGAGGCCCAGAGCTGCGATGGGCGTGAGGATGGTGGCGATGCCGGTAGTAAGCGGCAGGATCAGACCGAGTGCGCCGATGATTTCGACCAGTGCGATCGCCTTGATGGTGCTGGGGGAGAAGTCCGCAGCCCAGGGCATGCCGCCGTCAACGAGGGCTGTTCGGGGGCGGACGAGCTTTAGGATGCCGGCGCCGAGGATGGCGAGGGTGAGGAGGATGACGATGATCCAGAGCGCAATGAGCATGGGAGTCCTGTTCTGAAGAGTAGAAGAGAGAGTTTGTATGAAGATGCGGCAGCGAAGATGGCTACCTCAAAGTTGAAGCATGATGGGCAGGGAGGATCTGCGGCCGCCTGGGCGGGGCAGAGGTCCTCCCGGATCGCTATGGGTTGCCGGGATGCGTTAGCCGGCGGCCTTGGGTGGGCGGTTTTGAAGGTGCGTTCGAAGCGCCTGTACCGCGACCTGCATGGCGTCGAGTTGTTCAGGGGTGAAGGCGTCGATGAAGACCTCCCGCACCAGTCGCAGGTGTGAGGTGGAGGACTTACGGAAGAAGTCAGCACCGGCGTCGGTAAGTCTGACGGCTGCCCCGCGGCTGTCACCGTCAACTTTGTAACGCACGATCAGTTGACGATCCTCCATGCGGCGAAGATGGTGCGAGAGCCTGCTGCGCTCCCAACCGATGACGTCCGCCAGTTCCGACGAGCGAAGCAGCCGGTCCGGTGCCTCGCTGAGGGCGAGCATGACACCGTAGTCGCCCGGGGAAATGCCCGATGTGGCCTGGAAGTTCGCTGCAAGTGCCCGCTTCACAGCTTCAGAGGTCTCGATGTAGTCCCGCCATACAGCCAATTCACCGTGAGTCGGTGACCGCTTGCTCCTGGCGGGCGTCGTCATCTCGTCCATGCTGTTCTCCTTCTGACTGAACCACTCTAGGACAGCTTCTCAGCGGAAGTGTGCGCTTTGCGTGCTGTAGGCCCTTGAGGCGGGGGTTCGTCGGAGGGGCGGCGCTTAGTAAGCGACGGAGAACCGCTGGCGCGAGTAGCTTGGCTGCTCGATCTCGTCCACGAACGCGATCGCGTAATCGGCGCCGGAGATGTTTGACTGGCCCTGGTCATCGGCGAGCAGCACGTCACCTCCAAGGCGGAAATTGCCTGTACGTTTGCCCGGCGCCCACGAGCCGAAGCCACCCGCAGGGCTGAGGTAGAACCAGTCGAGATCGGCCGGGGCTTGACGAAGGGTTCGGAGAACCTCTCGGTGGTTAGCGGCTTCCGGGCGGAACTCCGCCGGGAACATGTCGAGGTCCATAACCTGCGGTCCGCCTTCCTCCACGTGAAGCGAGCCGGCGCCGCCGACGACGCCCAGCCGCGCTCCAGCCGAGATTGCTGCCTCGATCACAGCAGGAATGGAGTCCACCAGACGCGGTGCGCCATGCTCGGTGGCGCTCGCCGGCAGGGCTACGACGATCACGTCGACGTCGTCGACCGCAGCGCTGACGAACTCGGCATCGTGCAGGGAGCCGGCGACGAAAGTCACTCCTCCGGGCGCGGACTCCGGAAGGTGCCGGGCAACGCCCTGCACCTCATGGCCGCGAGTGACGAGTTCGGTGGCTATATTGCCGCCGGCGTAACCGGTAGCGCCAAAAACGATGACGGTGGACATATGGTCCTGCTTCCTGAGGTGGGTTTCGTTGGTTTCCTCGACAGCGTCCGAGCGTCCGAGCGTTGGGCGGCGGTTCTGGGTTTGCGCCCTCAACTCATCTGCGTTGTATTCGTCGATGAGAAGACTCTATGCCAATGTAATTGACGCGTCAATTACATTGGCATAGAGCGGCGGTATTACGTGTGGGGCAGGTTGATATCGGCAACGCCGCACAGAACTCATCGAACAGATCGGCGTCGCTTCGGGGTGGTTCGGGCGGACGGGAGCCGCAAGGTTCAACCGACGTTTCCAATGGAGGACGCCGCACGCGCGGTGCTGCTGATGGCAGAGATGCCGGCCCCGGCCAGCATCTGCGCTCTTGTGGTCAGGGCTGCGGGGATGCCGTATTTGGGGAGGGGTTAGAAGGCGAGCCACGCATGGGCCGAAGGCCCTCTTTGCTGCAACCCGTCCAGCGCTAATTTACCGAGGCTGTGCTCTTGGCAGCGACGATTTGGTGGCGGACCGCCTGTGCGACCGCCCGCACCCGTGCAGTGGGGCGCTGTGACTGCAAATGGGCCAGTACTGTCTTAAGCTCGGGTACGTCGTCCTGGATCTCCACGGTTGCTATTTGCCCCCCGTCGTACGTCAGTTTGTGTTGAGGCCGCTGGTGAAGGATGGAGTAGCCAAGGCCGCGGGCTACAAAGGTACGCACCGTCTCGTAGCTGGCTGAACGGAATCTGACGTCCGGCTCGCCGCCGCTTAGCCGGGCAATGGAAAGCATGAGGTCACGGGTGTGGGGCAGGTCCAGCAGCACGAATGACTCATTCCTGAGGGCGGACAACGGCACACGGTCCGCCTTGGCAAGCTCATGATGGGGTGGAAGCGCCAGGTAGGGTCTCGCCGTATGCACCACTGAACCAGCAATCACGTCCGGCAGATCCAGGTCGTAACACAACGCCAGGTCCGCCTGGCCATTGATCAAGGCACTGATGCACCCTGATATATCCATCTCGAGTACCTCTACGTCCAGGCCAGGGTGTTCCTCCCGAAGCCTGCTAAGAACGCCGGGCAGCAGGAACGGTGCGAGGGTGCTGAAGCAGGCCATGCGGACGCGGCCCTTGATGCTCTGCTGTTCGCCCCGCGCATGGTCAAGGCTTTCCTCCACTTGGGCCAAAATGGCCTGTGCATCGCGCACGAACAGCTCTCCGGCAGGGGTCAGCAGCAGTCCCTTGGAGCGCTGCCGAATGAAGAACTGTGTACCCACGTGGTGCTCAAGCTGTGCGATGGCCGCTGATACGGCGGATTGTGCAACGTTGAGTCGCGCCGCAGCGCGCGTCATCGACAGCTGAGTGGCTGCTTCCACGAAATAGCGCAGTTGCGTGAGTGTGACATCCATTCCACCAGAGTACGCCAATTATCTGATTTGCAGATGTAGATGTTCTGAAAGGACTGTTAGACAGATTTAGTCAATGGGCGGAAGCTGAAATGAGTGACATTTTGACCTGTCGAATCAGCCAGCAAGAGGAAAGGTAGCGGCGAAGTGAAGCACCAGCGCATCCGTACATTCAACACAAAAGACACCTACCCGGAGCAGAACCTGGACAACGACCTCTGCCAGGCGGTGGTGGCCAATGGGGTGGTCTATCTTCGGGGGCAGATCGGACAGGACCTTGATACCCGGGAATCGATAGGTATTGGCGACGTCGAAGTCCAGACGGAAAAGGCCATGGCCAACATTGACATGCTCCTGAAGGAGGCCGGCAGCAGCCTCGAAGACATCGTCAAGGTCACGGTGTACATCGTTGATCCGCGCTACCGCGAGACGGTTTATCGGGTTATGGGTCGCTGGCTCAAGGGTGTCTTCCCGGTTTCCACCGGAATTGTTGTCCAGGCGCTGGCACGGCCCGAGTGGCTGGTAGAGATCGATGCTACCGCTGTGCTCTCAACTTCAGAGGTCCCGGCGTGACGTTCAGCATCGCAGGAACGGACGGGCAGGGCCGATATGGGATTGCGGTAACCTCATCGTCGCCAGCCGTCGCGGCACGCTGTGCCCACCTGCGCGACGGCGTTGGTGCCGTGAGCTCGCAAAACATTACGGATCCCCGGCTTGGTGGCGCCCTGTTGGACCGTCTGCAAGCCGGCGACTCCGCGCAGGAGGCTCTGGACGCGGTTGTCCGGCAGGCTCCCGGTGTGGACTACCGCCAGCTGGTGGTCTTGGATTCCAAGGGAGCCTCAGCTGTCTTTAGCGGCGCACACACGCTTGGCGTTTTCGGCGAGGGACGGGGCAAGAACTGCGTGGCGGCCGGCAACATGTTGGCGAGCCCCGACGTCGCCCAGTCCCTGTGTGATGGCTTCGAAGCTGCCTCCGGCGAGCTGGAAGAGCGGCTGCTGGCTGCGCTGAAGGCTGCTGAATCCACCGGCGGCGAAGCCGGTCCCGTGATGTCTGCGGGCATCTCTGTCGTCTCGGGCCACGGCTGGAGGGATACAGACCTTCGCGTGGACTGGAACGAAGACCCCATTGCAGAGCTTGAGCGTCTGCTGGGAGTGTGGCTTCCCCAGCGCCTGGACTACGTGGTCCGCGGACTCCATCCGGCAGCTTCGATCAGCTATGGGGTGCCGGGCGATGAACGCTGAACAGGCAGCCACCCTGAACCCTGCGGTGCAACCCGACCAACGCACCCGGGTGCTGGAGGCCGTAGCGGGACAGCAAGCGGACCTGGAACGGCTCTCCGAGACGCTCCACGCCAATCCGGAGCTCGGCTGGCAGGAACACCGCGCCGCCGGGTGGACAGCCAGCTACCTGGAGCAGCACGGATTCGACGTCGAAAAAGGGTATCTGGGGTTCCCCACCGCCGTACGGGCGGTCTTCGGAAAAGGCACCCGTCGTATCGGCGTGATGGCCGAGTATGACTCTTTGCCGGGTCTGGGGCACGCCTGCGGCCACAACATCATCACTGCCATCTCGTGCGGCACAGCAGTCGCACTGGCAGAGTTCGCCACTGAACGGGACCTGACGGTGGAACTGTATGGAACCCCGGCCGAAGAAGGCGGGGGAGGGAAGATCGAGCTGCTCAAGAAGGGCGCCTTCCACGGCCTTGACCTTGCCATGATGGCGCACCCCAGTCCGGTCGACTCCGCCGAGGCACGCCCCTTCGCGGTGGCTCACACTCACGTGGAGTACCGGGGCAAGTCGGCGCACGCGGCCGCTTACCCGGACCAGGGCATCAATGCCAATGATGCTTTCATTGTCGCCCAGGTCGCCTTGGGTCTTCTTCGCCAGCAATTGCCCGCCGGTACTCGCGTGCACGGCATCCAAACCCGTGGTGGTGAAGCTCCGAATGCCATTCCGGAAAGGACAGAGGGACGCTGGTACGTCCGTGCTGAGTCACTCGCCCAGCTGGATAGCCTGGAAGAGCGCGTCCAACGCTGCTTTGAAGCCGGGGCCCTGGCGTCCGGTTGTGAGCTGTCCGTCACGCCGGAATCGGAACCCTATTCGGAATTCCGAACAGACGCTCGGGCGCTGGAGCTCTATATCAGGCATGCAAAGTCCCTTGGGAGAAACTTTGACGCGCCTGCCGAGCACGCCACCATGAACCGGGCCTCCACCGACATGGGCAACGTCTCCCAGGTGGTTCCGGCCATTCATCCCTACATCGGACTGGGCTGCTTCCCTGCAGCAAACCACCAGCCGGAGTTTGCTGTGCACTGTATTGGCGCAGCCGCGAACCGGGCGATCCATGACGGAGCTGCCGCCCTGGCCCTGACCGCATTGGACTTCCTGTCCGAATAGCCAGGCCCATCCAGATTTTCGATTCGATTGACCGAATTTGGTCACCCTGCAGTTGCAGTTCGCCCGAGTGAGAAGTGGCAACTTGCCCAAGAATAGGAGAGTTACATGTCAAGCCAAGAGGTTGAGGTCCTCATCGTTGGCGCCGGTCAAGCCGGCATCGCGATGAGTGAGCACCTAAGTGAACGCGGCATCACGCATATCGTCCTGGAACGGGACCGCATCGCCGAGCGTTGGCGCTCAATGCGGTGGGACTCTTTGGTTGCGAACGGGCCGGTCTGGCACGACCGCTTCCCGGGCCTGGAGTTCACAGGGCACGAGTCCGGCGCCTTCGCCGGCAAGGAACAGGTGGCAGATTACTTCGTCGCCTATGCGAAGAACATCGGTGCGCCGGTCCGTTGTGGTGTCGAGGTGACGTCCGTTCGGAGAATCGTTGGCGCGCCCGGCTTCGAAGTGAAGACAACGGACGGGGACTTCAACGTACGCTACGTCGTGGCCGCCACCGGCCCGTTCCAGAAGCCCGTTATCCCGGCCGTCGTTCCCGACGCCGCCGGGCTTGTACAAATGCACTCAAGCTCCTACCGCAACCCAAGCCAACTGCCTGGCGGGTCCGTCCTCGTCGTCGGCGCGGGATCCTCGGGTGTACAGATCGCAGCCGAGATTCAGCGATCGGGCCGCAAGGTCTACCTCTCGGTAGGACCGCATGACCGCCCCCCGCGCAGCTATCGCGGAAGGGACTTTTGCTGGTGGCTCGGAGTACTCGGCATGTGGGATGCTGCCACTCCTCCACGCGGAGCTGAGCATGTAACAATCGCAGTCAGCGGAGCGGACGGCGGCCACACCGTAGACTTCCGTGGCCTCGCGGAGGACGGCATTACGCTAGTCGGCAGGACTGAGGCTTTCCACAACGGAACCGTGCGCTTTGCCCAGGACCTTCGCTTGAATATTGCAAACGGAGACGCTCACTATCTGCAACTGCTTGATCAAGCGGACGCCTACGTAGAGCAGAACGGTCTCGACCTCCCCGAGGAACCAGAGGCCCGCACCCTGCGCGCCGATCCCGAGAGTCTCACCAACCCACTCCGCGAACTCGACCTCGCCACAGCCGGAGTCACTTCGATCGTCTGGGCAACCGGCTTCGTCCAGGACTATGGCTGGCTGCAGGTCGACGCCTTCGACGAGAATGGCAGGCCGCAGCATCAACGTGGGGTTTCTTCAGAGCCCGGACTCTACTTCCTTGGACTGCCCTGGCAGTCGCGCCGGGGATCGAGCTTTATCTGGGGGGTCTGGCACGACGCTAAGTATGTTGCTGACCAGATTTCAATTCAGCGGAGCTACCTCGCTCACAACGAGCAGGCCGCGCTGGTGCCCAGCGGCGCAGTCTGACGTCGAGGCGCACACACGGATCCGGCGTCCAACACAAAGGACGCGTGAAACTGAGGACCATGCCACGAAGGCATGGTCCTCAGTCGTTAGCCCAAAGCCAGGTTCAGGATTGGATCGCAGCCGGGGCGGGCAGCTGTGTGTCCTGGGCGAGCCGCGCCAATGCACGCTCCACAAGTTGGCGTTGCCGGGAACCGGTGATGCCATCCGGATCCAGCATTGAGGTTACGTGCAGGCCCATCATGACGCTCAGTAGCTCATCGGCAACGGCGTCCGGATCGGCTAACGGGGCGCATTCGCCGTCGTGTTCTGCTTCGGCCAGGAAGCCCATGACTAAGCCCCGCCAGTGCATCAGGGCACCCCGGCCTACTGCCCGCAGGGCATCTTCCGTTTGTGCGCGCTGCCAGAAGGACACGGCAACGCGGGCTTCCACCACAGTGAGGGGCTCGGCAGGGATGATTTCCAGGCAGAGATGGCGAAGTGCCGAAAGCCCGCGGCGCCCCTTCGTGCCGGCGGCGATCCGTTCGTTGGTGCGCTCGCAGATCAGTTCATAGGAGGCCAGCAGCAGGGCGTCCTTATTGGGGAAGTAATAGGCCAGCACGCCGGGTGCCGCATAACCGCATTCCCGGGCTATGTCACGCATGCTCGCGTTCTCGATGCCCTTCCCCGCGATCAGCCGCCACGTGGTTTCGATGATGGAACGGCGCCGTTCCTGGTGGTCTACCAAGCGGGGCATGCTGCTCCTTCGTTCTGTGGACGGTGTTTATGACCGGGACCGTGTGCACAGTACCACCGCGGGAGCGCGTGCGCCCTCCCGCGGTGTGACGTGAGTCAGTGCCGGCAGGTGCCAGCCCCGGAATCCCCGACGGCGGTGCCTCCAACGTCAGTGTGCGCACCTTGGCTTCCGGTAGCGCAATGGCCGACGGCGGAGGACGGCACGTTGAGTGTGGGGTTCTCGTCGAAGAATCCGTGCGGTTTCAAAGTGAAGCCGGTGGTGTCCACGGGCATGATCGGCCAATCCTCTGGTCGGGGGAAGTGGGTCAACCCGAAGGAATGCCACACCACCAGGTCCTGGCCGTCGATATCGCGGTCCTGGGCACTATATGTGGGAAGACCGGCACCTCCGGGGTGCTGGTTGACGAAGTCACCAGCCGCGTAGAGCTCCTCCTCGGCATGCCGGGTGACCCACAGGTGGTGCCGGGCGAAGGCCGCCCGCGAGGCAATGGAAGAATCATCCGCCATCGCCAACGTGGGATTGCCTTCGGGGTAGAGCGTATATCCCACGGGGTGGCCGAGGCGGTTCAGTGAATCAGGGTTGCTGATGTGCCAGACACGCCCCTTGGCGCCATCAGCATTCCGCACAGCTTCCAGCTCGCGGGCCAGCAGTGTCCGTTTCTGGGTGAAGGCATTTCCGTGTGGGTTTCCGGGTCCTTTGGGCAGGCGCACAAGGTCCAGTTCTTCCACGCGGTTGGAAGCGCCGTCAACCATCATGTCCAGCCGGGCGCTGAAGAGGTGCTGATGGTACGGAGCACCTAGGCCAGGGGCGATTTCCGAGGCGTACGCGTACTCCTTTTCGGGGAGTGCGGCGGTAAACACAATGCCCGTGGCCTTTGCCTCGAACTCGATGGTGCCGTCAAGGTAGAGGTACCAGTAGAAGCCATAGTCGTAGTTGCCCACGGTGGTGAAGAAGGAAACCACCAGGCGGCGGTTGCGGCGGACCTCGTTGGAACCGGCCCATTCATCCTTGTGCTTCCACAGGATTCCTGCATCTTCCTCGTGGATGCAAATGCCGTTGTCGATGGTGCGTGGATTGCCAAAATCGTCGGCAACCACGGGAGACATGTAGGTAATGTCGCCCAGGCAGTCACAGCCGAGTTTAAGCGAGTTCGCGTCCCTGCCTACCAGATATTCGCCCGAATCAAAGTAGTTCTGCCAGCTCCTGTAGGGGGAGGGGTCGCCGTATGGGACCACCATTTCGGAGATCGACGCGCGGTGGACAATCGGGCGCCTCCGTCCCCTGTGCGTGTGGTGGATTTGGTGGAGTACTAATCCTTCGCGGGCGTCGAATCCTACGCGCAGGTCCCAGCCGGCCCAGGAGAGGTGGTTGCCCTCCAGAGTGAAGCTGGGGCCTTCCGGCTGGGTGATCTCGATAGGCTTCAGGTCGGTGCGGAGCTTTCCTTGTATCGCGGGGTCGGTGTAGTTGCCGTTGACCTCCGGGACCGGAACGGGGCCATCGTCAATCAGGTGGTTCACACGGCGGTTTTCCACGTCTACGAAGGCCACCAGGCCGTCGATGGGGTGCGCCCATGGGTGGTCGGCTGGGTGATCCTGGCGAAACCCAAGGCCGCGCAGCAGCCGCTTTCCTTCTTCATTTCCGTACTCGAACACGCCTGCTGACAGCGGCGCGACACGTACCCGCTCCGGGGTCAGTCCGCGGGCTCCCAGCGCGGCCAGCCACTGCGGATCCTGCGCGAGAATGTCCTCGATGATCCCGAATTCCTCCAGCAGGACGGGAAGCTGACCGTCGACGGACGGATTAAGTTCGCGCTGATTGAGGACGGTTCCGGTGGTCAGGGAAAGACGGACATCCAGGGACCGGGACCGGGTTGCGTCCCAAAGCATGGCCCGGAGCACGCGGACGGCGTCGCCGGCGGCGTCCCCGTGGAACGCAGCTTTTGGTGGTTCAACCAGGCCGACGTAGGCGAAACGCGTGCTCTCAGATACGAGCCCGGCATCGGCCAGGATTCGACGGGCGTGGGCGATTTCTTCAGCCGAAAGCTGCTCAAGGGGGTGCTGCGCCAGGGTGGCAAGGGGAGTCGTCTGTAGGGTCATGGCACTTCCTGAAGTCGGATTTTGATGGTACAACTGTTCAACCAACGCTTTCATGTTACCCATCTCACAACCCGCCGTAAAGTCCCCCAAGTGGTGCCGGCGGACAACCAGGAGGACTATGTACCAGCGAACACGCATGCGCCCGGGGCGCTCATGGGACGCTCCGGGCGGCATTGTCACCACCGCCTCGGCGGCCGGTGGGGCCGCGCATATCATCGTCGCGGCTACCGGCCCGGCTGGGGTTATGGCCTGGTGGATGGCTGCCATGGGTGCAGTTTGCATGGCCAGCCTTGCTCCGATCGTGGCGGGGCGGCTCTGTGCCGGACGCGCTGCCGGACACCTGTTCGCGATGAATGCTGCCATGATCCTGATCCATCTGGTCCTGCTGACTCTGCCGGGCTCTGGAAGCCATCACAGCCAAGCCACAGGCAGCGGGATTGCGGCACTTCCAGGCCACGAGGGAGCCATGCTCACCCTGATTGCAGTCGAGCTCCTGTGCCTTATTGGTGCTTCAGCTGCCCTCCGTCTATCGCGAGTCAGGGCGTCGAGAGGCCCGGATCCAACCGCTGACGAAGCCTTCCGACACTAAATCACGTGTTTCCAACTGACCCAATATCCCAAGGAGCCATCATGAACGCCATTCCCACTTCGCTCGCCCTCAACTGGCAGGGCCAGGCAAACGCCTTGGCGATCGACGGCCGCGCATTCGTCGACGGAAGCCGGGCCACCGCGGCGGCGCAGGTTTCCCGCCCCACAACCAGCCCCATCGATGGCCGTGTCCTGACAGAGCTGGCATTGTGCGGTTCCGCCGACGTAGACAATGCTGTTGCCGCGGCACGTCGCGCCTTCCCTTCCTGGTCCCGGATGGGAGCAGAACGACGCAAGGGAGTGCTGTTGGCGCTGGCCGCGCTCATGGAACTCCATGCCGATGAGTTGGCGCTCCTGGAAACACTCGACAGCGGCAAACCCATTCTTCAAACCACCACCGTGGATGTTCCCGGCGCTATCTCCACCCTGCGGTGGTATGCGGAAGCGGCGGACAAGCAAAGCGGGGAACTCCCCGCCGTTCCTCCAGGGGCAACAGCAATGGTGACCCAAGAGCCTCTTGGAGTGGTCGCAGCCATTGTGCCGTGGAACTTTCCACTTGAGATCGCCGTCTGGAAGCTGGCGCCCGCTCTCGCGGCGGGAAACACCATGGTGCTCAAACCGGCCGAGCAGACATCCCTAAGTGTTCTGCGACTGGCTGAATTGGCTGTTGAAGCAGGCTTGCCGGCTGGCGTCCTGAATATTGTTACTGGCACGGGCAGGGAGGTGGGTGCAGCACTGGCACACCACATGGACGTCGACGCCTTGGCGTTCACGGGCTCCACGGCTGTCTCTCGTACGCTGCTTGAGGCTTCAGGGCGCAGCAACCTGAAGAGACTCAGCCTTGAGGCGGGCGGTAAGAGCTCCAACATCGTATTTGCCGATACAGCCGACCTCGCAACGGCGGCAGCCAAAGCAGCTTTCGGGGCCTTCTATAACCAAGGTCAGGTGTGTTCTGCGAACTCAAGGATCCTGGTTCAACGGGAAGTCCACGACGAGTTCGCTGCATTGCTCGCCGACGCGGCAGGCGCTTATGGGCCGCAGGACCCGCTGGCGGGTCTCGAGGGTAACGGTGCGCTCATCAGCCGAGCCCACACCGACGACGTCGAAGGCTGGATCCAGCGAGGCAGGGCCGAAGGCGAGGTGCTATTCGGCGGGGAGCGGCGTGAGATCCGCGGCTCCGACGCCTACCTGACGCCAACCTTGCTGGGCGGTCTCCCGTCAGACCACGACGTACACCGTGACGAAATCTTCGGGCCCGTGGCCGTTCTGCACGCGTTCGACACCGAACAAGAGGCCGTGTCGCTGGCTAACGCCACAGACTACGGGTTGGCAGCGTCCGTCTGGACGTCGGACCTGTCGCGAGCCCACCGCGTTGCAGGGGATCTGATGGCCGGAACTGTATCCGTGAACACGGTCGATGCCCTCAGTAACACCACCCCGTTCGGCGGCTTTAAGCAGTCCGGGTTCGGCCGGGACTTGTCGCTGCACGCTTTCGAGAACTACACCGCCCCGAAGACCACGTGGATCCAGTTCGGGTGAAAGAAGTGGCATCTAAAGATCAGATGCTCTTCATCGCTATTCAATAGTTTACGTGATGCAGGTCACGGGTTAACGTGGTTTTAGAGCAGCTGGGGGCACATACGCACTTCGTCAAGGCCTGAGCGGGATGACCCCCTCCCTTGGGAACCTTCGCCGGTACAAGGCATGCCTGAAAGCCAGAAAGCATAAGGGCGCCCTACCAATCCCACTCAAGCAGTCGCAAACTTAAGCAAGCAGTAAAGGACCCGATCATGGATCAGCCAATAGCTTCAACACGCCTTGCCCAAGAGCAAAGCAAGCATCTGCAAAAATCCCTGGGCCGCATGGACATCCTGTTGCTGGTGGTAGCGGCCGTCATCTCCGTGGAGGTCCTCGGCCAGGTCTCCGGTTTCGGCGGGGAAACTTTCACATGGACCCTCATCCTGGCCATTACTTTCATGGTCCCGTACGGGCTGATTTTCGCAGAGACGGGCGGGGCGTTCACCGAAGAAGGTGGCGTGTACGTCTGGACCAAGATGGCTTTCGGGCGGGTGGTTGCCGCCATCGCGTCCCTGTTGACGTGGGTGACGCAGCCCGTGTGGGTGGGAGGTGCCATGGCATTTGTGGCAGTAGAGACGTGGTCCGAGTATGTGGGTCACGTGGAAGCCGGAAGCGTCGGGGACTACATATTCAAGATTTTGTTCATCTGGATTACGGTGACCTCCGCCATCGTGAGCTTGAAGCACGGTAAATGGCTGCCCTCCCTCGGGGCCATCCTCAAAGTCCTGTTCCTGACCTTCTTCATCATCGTCACCCTGGTTTACGGGCTGCAACACGGTTTTAACGGTCTGGACCTCGGCTTCTTCTCGCCCACTCTGGCGGGCTTCCTCGGCGTCACTCCGTTGCTGCTGTTCTCGTTCCTTGGGTTTGAGTCCGGCAACAGCGCTGCCGGAGAGATGAAAAACCCGGCCAAAGACGTTCCGATTTCCATAGCCCGCTCCTCCATGATTGCCGCGGCGAGTTACCTCCTCCCGATCCTGGCCATCCTGTTGGTAGTGCCGCTGGACCAGATCACCGGCATTGGAGGCCTTTTCGGCGCCGTGGCCACCGTCTATGCAGTCTTTGGCCCGGCTGCTGAAGTAATGCTGGCCATTTCGGCCGTCGTCTTTTGCTTCGTCCTGGTTTCCCAGGGTGCAGCCTGGATGATCATCAGCGACCGCATGCAGGCAATGGCCGCAGCAGACGGCTCGTTCTTCGGAGGGTACTTTGGCCGCTTCCACCCCAAGCTGGGTACTCCGATCCGTGTCAACACGCTTTCGGGAGTAGTGGCTACGCTGTTCATGCTGGCGGCAATGCAGGTAAGCGGTACCAGCAGTGCACTTTTCGGCATTGTTCTCAGCATTGCCATCTCCACTTTCCTGCTCAGCTACCTTCTCGCAATCCCTGCCGCCGTCAAGCTGCGCACCAAGTTTCCGGAAGCCGAGCGTCCCTTCAAGGTTCCGGTCTCAGACGCCGGTTTCCGGGGCATGGGTGTCATTTGCTTCGTGTGGATCCTCATCGGCTCGTGGGTGGCTATCTTCCCTGGAACACTGGATGTCCTCTTTGGCCTTGAGTACGACTTCGAAGCCACCTGGGGCGTCTCTCAATTCACCTTCGAAGCCTTCGCCCTGGGTACGCTGGGGTGCATCCTGGCCCTGGGATTCGTTGGCTATGCCCGGGGTAAGAAGGTCCGGGACGCTGTAGTCACCAGCAGTGAGGCCCTTCCCGATTCGGGCTCCCACGACGCCGGGGCGCTCCTTCCCCGAAGCTGATCCCGCCGGTACATTCCCCAGACAATGCAGGTTCCCTGAGAAGACAGCTGGGGACCTGCATTGTCTGATGTGCAGCCTGCAGGGTGCCCGTCATCATGGCAGGACAGAAGGTGTCGCGCTGTCTCGAACCACCAGAGAGCCCCTGAGCTGGACATCTGCCGGGGCCTCAGCTGAGGACTCCAAGGCGAGATAGAGTGCGTGACGTCCAGCTTCCCTGAAAGGGAAGGCCACTGTTGTCAGCGCGGGGAGGACGTCTTGGGCGAGCGGGATGTCGTCCACTCCGGACAGGGCCACGTCCAAGGGAACGTTCAGGCCTGCTGACCGAAAGCCGTGCAGTGCTCCGATGGCGAGGACGTCATTTCCTGCCAGAACCAGATCGGGCACGGACTCCGCTTCGGCAAGCTGCAAAGCTGCGTCCCGGCCACCAGCCCGGGTGAGCTCGCATTCAACCACGCGGACCTCGCTGCTCCCAATGCCGTGAGATCCAAGGCCTGCCAGAAATCCTTCTGTTCGGATAGTGAAGGCAGGGTGGTCCGCAGAAAGTACTGCAACCCGACGGCGACCGAGTCCACCCATAAAAGCGCCCATGACCCGCGCACTCTCAAAGTCGTTGAACCGCACAGCCGGATACGGCATGTCGCTGTCGCCAACCAGAACAATTCCACCACCTGCGCCGCGGAAGTCCTCGAATTCGTCCTGGATTTCCCTCACGACACCCGGCCCGTGAAGACTGCTGGCCGCAAGCACAAAGGCTCTTGGATTCAACGCCCGCAATGTCCTGACGGCGGCAAGACGGGCCGCGGGGTCAGGTCCTGTCGCGGAGACGGTAACGACCACACCGGCCTCACGGCCGGCTTCCTCCATTCCAGCTGCAATCGCTGCCACTGAGGCCGTCCGGGGATCATTGGCCATCAGAATGACAGCCGTTCGGCGCCCCCTGAGTGCTCGTGCAGACAAGTTCGGCACGTACCCCAAGGCATCAGCCACCGCTTTGACACGCTTATCGAGGTCGTCACTTACCCTCTTGCCCCCGCCATTAAGCACCCGCGAAGCAGTGGACGGAGAAACGCCGGCAACGCGTGCCACCTCCAACAAGGTGACATCGCCTCCGGGTCCACTCACGTGACGCCACCTTCCATGAGCTGCCAGGAATTTCCCAAGCAGTAGTCTGATCCTTCCACAGCGGACGGAAAGCGTCGGTCAGCATGCCACACTTGTTTCCACAAAGGGAATGACGACAGGCATAAAAAGAGGACCGATGCCCCGCACACCTGAAAAGGCAAGCATCAGCCTCCGCGACGTTGCGCGGGAGGCCGGAGTATCACTCGCTACCGCTTCCCGGTCGCTTAGCGGAGGGCCTCGAACAGTACGGGCAGAAGCACGCGAAAGGGTTCTGGAAGCCGTCCGGCGATTGGGATATCGGCCAAATCTAACAGCGCAGGCAACCGCCAAAGGCACGACCAGGACAGTCGCAGTGGTGGTCTCCGACATTCAGGATCCGTACTACTCCACAATCGCCCAAGGGGCCATTGAAAGCGCGGCTGCGGCAGGATTGATCGTGACAATCGCAGGAAGCGGACACTCAGCGACTGATGGTGCGACGGTTGTTCAAGCGCTACGCGGATTAAGTCCTCAGATGATCATCCTCGCCGGAGGCAGAAGGGGGACGAGCGCCTCACGAGAACAGCTCGTAGAGGAGCTGCAGCTCTACCAGGCCAAGGGTGGCCGCGTCGTGGTCATTGGTCAAGACGATCTACCGTTTGACACTGTCGTCCTCGCATATCGCAAGGGTGCCAGCGACCTGGCCAACGCCCTTGCCAGTAGCGGATACCGCCATCCGGTCCTGCTTGGCCCACCAGCAGGTCCTGGCAATTCGGATGAATGGCATACAGGTTTTATTGAAGCAGCGCGGAAGCGTGACATCGACATAGATGACAACGACATTCATCGCTGCAGCCCCAGCAGGGACGGCGCCTACGCAATTGTCCGCCGTCTTGCCCATCGCGGCTTGGGAGACGCAGATGTTCTCGTGGCAGCAACGGATCTTATGGCAATCGGGGCCATGAGCGCGCTCCGGGACTCCGGCATCGACCCTGGCAAAAGGATCGGTGTGGCGGGCTTTGACAATGTTGTGGGAGCCGAGGACGTGACGCCCCAGCTAACAACCGTCGATCTTGGCCTGGCCGAGGCCGGTGCTGCTGCGGTGAGCCTCGGCCTGCAGGCATCAGAGAGTCGGCAGCTGCACCACACACCTCATCGGCTAATCATCAGGGAAAGCACTCCAGCTCAGAAGTAAGAACACATCTTCTTGGACTGAGTTGGGCGCCCAAGGCCTCAGCGGCACCTTGTTCCGATACCGACAGTTGGCGGAAAGCGTAGTCCCAACTGCGGCGACCAGTATAAACACGTCCAATAAACCTGTCAGCAAATTCTGCTGTGTGACGTCATTTTCTCATGTCTTGACCGCACGGATACTGCGAAGGGATGGGAAATCAAGCCCTACATCCCGAGCCCGTTGCCGAACTGCAAGGTCGCCCATATACTTTGGAAACCGTTGTCCCATTGCGGCAACTGGCAAGCATTCAAAAGCTCGCAAGAGGCCGCCCTCCTACTGTCCTTAACCAGACCTGCGGGGAACTGAACGTCACACTGCAGTAGGCGGAAGGGGCCCGAAAGTACCAAAGCCTTCAGCACATTCCTGGGGGCCAAATCAGATAGGTGCAAAGGAGCACAAATGAGCGGTCAACATAAACGCTGGCTTGCGGCATTGACAGGATTTACAGTGGCTACCACGGGAATGCTGGCGGGTGGTGGAAACTTTCCATCGGCTGCGGCCCTCGAAGGGGAGGATGGCAGCCCTGT
Organism: Arthrobacter sp. Z5-13; assembly: GCF_056499105.1. Classification (NCBI taxonomy): domain Bacteria; kingdom Bacillati; phylum Actinomycetota; class Actinomycetes; order Micrococcales; family Micrococcaceae; genus Arthrobacter; species Arthrobacter sp. Z5-13. Next base: position 2,538,577 of record NZ_CP096460.1, on the reverse strand, counting down.
CGTATCGCAGGTGGCGATAAAGAAATATGAACGGGACGAAGCGCTTGAGGTCGGCGGCCAACCCTACTTCTTCAATGGGGTGCAGCTTCGAGTCGACAAGAACCAGAACGTATTCGGCGATGAATACGCCTACAACAGCGAAAAGACCAGATCCCTCTACAAGTCGGCCAAGGACATGGGGTTCACAACAATCAACGTCCAGGTCCCGTGGTTGTCGGTACAGCCCGACAAGTCCCTGGCGGCCTCTGAAGCTGCCTACGTCCTAAAAGGTAGCCCGAACCAGGCTTTCACTGGCGGGACCATCAAAAGTGCCTACGACGCGGCGAATGAAGGCAACCAGTCACTTTCGCTGCTGAAATTCACCATCCCCAGCGACTACGTCTACGATTTGACCGCATCCAAGGTGCGCATTTTCGTCAACAACGAGGAAAACCCCCTGGGGAACGGCAAAGACCTGGGCCGGAGCCACGATCTGAAGGTCTATGGACTGAATGGCGATAACTGGGACGACTCCACCGTGACGTGGAATTCCGTCGGTATCACCGCTTATGACGGACAGAACCTGAAAATTGGTGGAACTGACCAGACACCGCTTGCAGTCACCCCGTCCTGGGACCGGATTAAAAAGGCTAACTACTACGATTTCGATGTCACGGACTTCGTAAAAGCTCAGTACCAAAATGGAGGCGACAGGACAATCAGCCTCCTCCTGCAGTCTTCAACCCCCGTCGGCGTGGAATCCCATGTTCCTGTTTCCATCGACGGCTTACAAAGCACTCATGCTCCGCAGCTTGTGCTCTCCAGCGCCGACGATCGAAATTTCGACTGGAACTACATCGACGAGGCTATGCGGAACGCGTCGAACAACAACCTGAAGTTTGAAATCATCTGGTTTGGCGGGGACACCACCTCAAACTCAATGGACAATCGCATTCCCTACTATGTCTTCCGGAATGTCGAGAAGACCATGACCACGCCATCGTGTACGAGCGAGCCGGCACTCAGGGCAGCCATGACCGACCTCAAGAAGGCAAAGCTCAATGCTTGCGATGTCAACCATCCGGTTGGAGCTCCCCTTTTCAAGAAACGGACCGCTGACACCGCCAAAATGTACGGCATCTACGACTTCCTGCTGGACAAGGCAGACCCGAAACTCGCCCAGCTTGAGACCGCGGCGCTTGCAAAGGTCATGGATCACGTTGCCCGGTGGGACGCGGCCGAGAACGGCGGCAAACACACCACTATCGGTGTGCAGGTCTCCAACGAATCGATGACACTCAGCATGGAGGGCAGCGGAAGCATCAACAATACCTCGATGAGTGTCAGTCAGAGCGACGTCGCGCTGAAGGCATGGAAGGACTTCCAGGGCTTCACGTCCGAGTCCACAGCTAACAACGGCGCCGACACCTTTAAGGAATTCAACCGCCACGTTCTGTGGAATTACTACAACGAGCTCAGCAGGGTTGTTAAGGAATCCGACTATCCCGTCTGGACACGCGCGAACGATGCGGTCCGCGGCTACAGCGCCGTGGAGTACAACCAAAAGGTCCGGGAGCGCGGTGGAACGTCCTACCTGGACTTCGTCGGCATCGACCCCTACGGTGCCTCCCGCGCCTTACAGTACGACTTTGGACACTCCCGTGTGTGGAATGGAGTCGATTACTCGTACGGCAGCAACCTGCCCATGATCATGGAAATCGGTGCCGAAAGCGGACAATACGCCGTCCCATACGGGCTTCTATCAACCCTGTCAGGAGGCGGTTACTACAACATCTACGAACTTTGCGGCGCCGACGAACACGGCATCTTCAACTCGCCTGCCCCCGGGTCAGGCGTAGGTGACTGCACCTACAACGGGCCCTTCGCCGACTCAGCCGGAAGCGACACGTCTGCAGCAAACCGGCTCAAAATCGACTACCTGACTGGTGTCAATAACATGCTGCGGAAGATCGGCCATGATGTTGCAACCAAGAAACCAAACGGACTCGCGGGCTCGAAGCTCGTTTACCTGAACGAGCGGCAAAGCGCTGGCACTGGACGCGATGTGACCACAAAACTGCGGTCGATGGATGTGACCTTCCGCTCCCAGCCCCTGACAATCGGCACATGGAACGCCGAGACGGCTGGCGTGGCCATAGAGCGCAGTGCGACGGAGTTCGCATTCGCCAACGCAGGAGCCCAACCCACCACTTTCAAGCTCAGCGGCATGGCCAATCACCTTGCGTCCGCGGAGATCGGCTCATACGACGATTTCACGAACGACATAACGGACAACACGTGGGTAAAGGCAGCCAGTGCTACCGTGACGACGAGCGGTGCGGACGCAATTGTCACCGTGCCTGCTTTTGGTGTGGTGCGCGTAGTCACCAAGTATGCCGTTCCGCTGCCCGCCGAACGCTTCATTGAGACAGAGTCCATCTCCAACTATTCGGTTGATCCTGGAACAGCCCGTGAAGTTTGGAATGACGGAGCGTCAGGTGGAGCCTGGGTGAAGCTGGGGGCGGCGGGGATGGCTCAACTTCCTGTTGGAGCCACGGTCACCTTCCGTGTCAATGCTGCGGAAGCACCCGAAACCAGGATCCGGACCGGTTTCCGCACAGGAGGGGACAGGGCTACCGTCCAGCTTAAAGTAAACGGCGTTCCCTATTCCTCTCCGATTAACATGAGGGCAACGGCGGCCAGCTTCCTTGAGACTGACCCGGACGAAACTGCTGCCCTTCGTGAGGGGGTTAACGAGCTCACGTACGAGGTCACTAGTCCTGGAACCCTCGGTTTCGACTTTTTTCGACTGGTTGGCGGTCCCAAGTTCCCCGCTGCTCCGCGCTCAGAACTCGTCAACGAGCAGTTCGGTACGGACGCTGGTGCGCCCGCCTTCGGCTTCAATAGGGACGCGGTAGTTTCCGAAGGCGTTCTCAAGGTCAACAACAGCTTGGCTAACGAGGCCACCGCAATCAAATCGTTTGGACCGGGCATCGCCGGTCAGTCTCTTGTGGACGTGGCCTTTGACTGGAAGTACTTGGGCGATAGGAACGCCAAGGGGGGAATTGAATTCCGTGACCCATATGGCCGGCTCGTTTTTGCTGTCATGGGTTCGGTGAAGAGCACGGGGGACAATCAACTGCGTTACTCGACGACGTCCCCGGATTCCGATTCGAGCAACGCCAAGGCGGTTGTTGAACCGTCTTGGAGCGCCTTGCCGCTTGACCTGACTAAAACATACAACGTGAGGTTCCAGGCAGACTTCAAGAACAAGAAAGTCAGTTACCAGATACTGGACGGCAGCACCGTTCTGGTCCAGAACGTCAACATTTCCACCCTGGCAACCGGACTTGAACGGATGGTCGCCACCAGCGCATACAAGGAGAACAGCAATGCCCAGCGGATCGATAATTTCCTCGTGAAGGCAAGTGGTGACGCCCCGGAGGCGATCCTTGCGGGGAAGAAGCTCTACGCTTTCGGCGACAGCATTGTCGATGGCCACCTTTACAGGAAGGGGAGCTTCATTGACTTCGTGGCGAAGCAGGAAGGCCTCACCCTGGTGAAGAAGGCAGTGAATGGTGCATCGGTGCTGCCCACTGCGAACACGATCGTCGATCAGTTGGCCAATGCCCCTACCGAGGAACCGGACTACATCGTCTTCGACGGCGGAACCAACGATGCCTACCCGCAAACAATGAATAAGCTGGGTGCAGTCAGCACAGGTTTCAACGCGCAGCTTGACACCAATACTTTCGCGGGCGCGTTTGAGAATCTGATCGCAAAGATGAAGGCAAAATACCCGAACGCGGCCATCGTCTACACTGCAGCCCACAAACTCGGTGCCCGTGACGTCGCCACCCAAGAGGCCCTGCGGAAGCTTGAACTGGAGATTTGTGCGAAATGGGGCGTTGCTGTTGCAGACCTCTACGCCAGCGGACCCGACACCACGGACGTGCAAAAGCGCGTCAAGTACTCTTTCGACTCACTGCAGGTGACAGGGCTGCCGGGGACGGCAGAGACCACCGGCTCATGGACGGTGGATGGGGTTTTGAGGCCAACAGGCACCCACCCGAACTTCCCGGCCATCGAGGAGTTCTATGCACCCATAGTCTCCCAGGTCCTGCGCGCTATGTAGGAAGCGTCAAGGGTGGCAACCAACCGCATAAGCCACAGGCCGCAGGCTGATTGCGGTCCGGACGCCGGATCCGACATAAGGACTCCGGCGTTCGGGGTGCTATCGCCCTGGATTCCTGGGTTCCTGGATCCTGGTCAGATTCGCTGGAGTTCGTGGGCATATGGCCAAGGCGCCCGGAACGCGACCGTCCAAGCGTCGTCAAAACGCTGACGGATCTTAGCGGCGTACCGGTCCTGTCGATTCGCGCACGACGAGCTCCATGGGATCCAGCGTCAGGGCTTCCGGTGCGGTCTGACCGCCCCGGATGAGAGTGATCAATTCTCTGAGGCTCCGCGCCCCAAGGAGTTCCAGGTCCATATGGACTGTTGAAAGGGATGGGATGACGAATGCCGACTCGGCCATATCATCCCAGCCAAATACGCTTATATCATCCGGTACCGCAATGCCGGCCTCATGCAGGGCCCGGATGACTCCCAGAGCCATCTGGTCATTGGCGGCAAAAACGGCTGTGACTTCCTTAAGCTCAATGATCTTTCGACCGGCCGCGTATCCGGAAGCGGGAGACCAGTCGCCGGCCGCGGAGCCCAGGGATCTCAACCCCAGCTCGGCAATGGCCTCTTCGTAAACAGCTTTCCGGTTGCGGGCAGATTGATAGGAAGCGGGTCCGGCGACATGGAAAAAGTTGCGGTGACCAAGCGCCGCCAGGTGTCGGACAATTTTCCCGGCCGCCGTGCCGTCCGCGAGGCTGCCCCGAGCACGCATCTTGTTCTGGTATTCGCCTGCAACTACCAGGGGGACGGTGGCCGTGGGAAAGGCAGCCGCGGACTTCGGCAGTGGGACAAAGGACAGGATCCCTGCGATGTCTTCTCCCGACATCAGGGTGCGGAGTTGCTGAGCGCGCGCTTCGACCGTTCCCTCCATCGCCACCACGTCCACCCGGTACCCGGCTGCATGCGCTGCGCTGGCAGCTCCGTTGAGCATTCTTATGGGGAAGTACAGGGAGGCTTCGGGAACCACAACCACCACGCGATACAGCGCCCGTGACCGCAGGGACCTCGCCGCGAGGTTCGGCGTGTAGTTCAGGTCTGAGAGGGCTTTTTCAACTCGCTCCAAAGTGGCGGGCTTGAGCGTCGTTTTGTCCTTTAAATACCGGGAGACGGTTTGGTGCGAGACCCCGGCTAACCCTGCCACGTCGTAAATCGTGGGGGCCTTTGACTTGCCGCGGTCGATTGCTTCCTGCACCATCTCCTTGCATCCCTTCAGATATTTGGTTCCCCGGTTGCGGGAAGGGACAGGGCTTTAGCCTACTCCCGCCCGCGACCGGGGTGCTGGAGGCCGGATCAGACCAGCTTGCCGGTGTCCCATTTTTGGAGCATCCCGCACATGCCAAATATGTCCTGTGCCCCAGCCTCCGCCCGGACGATAGTGGCGTCGGCTAAATGACCAAAGCGTCCCTCGGACACCTCCGTCAACCATGCCCCGGTTCGCGCGGCTTCCGGCGCAATTGTTTCTTCCCAAATAGTTTTCCACCCGGGGACGCGGGACTGGACCAGCCTGACCGCGTCACTGTGGAACTGCTCAATAGCATCCCGCTGCCCTGCAATAGCTGCCTCTTTTAGCCGCTGGTATCCGGCAAGGGCTGAATCACGTCTGTTCCGCGCGCCGCTCTGTGACGCCCCCAGCTGCGCGTCCGCAGTCAAGGTTGCAGCTTTCGCATAATGTTCCGGGCTGGCAAGAATGTCAGCTTCGAAAGTAAGCACAGCGTCGCCGGCCTCGGGTAGTCCTGCGTTTTGCATGATCACCAGGATTTCCAAGCTGTCCTGGTTCACAAGCCGGTGGATGGTTCCCGGGCTGAACCATAGAAGATCATTTGGAGCGAGGTCATAGGACTCGTAACCCGAGGACCGGATGGTCTCGACCCGCCCCGTACCTGCCAGTACCAGATACGCCTCGGTGGAGGCCGTGTGCATGTGGGGAGATCCACCGCAGACACCGTCATCGGCTTCCCAGTCATACACCCCAAGCCGGCTGAGCCCCACGGCACCAGGAAACAGCGCGTTGAGTTTTTGGTTCATCATGCGCTTGCCTCCACTGTCTGGTGCCGGAGCGCATCCACGCCCGAAGCTGCCAAACGCTCCAGCCGCTCCTGATCTGAGTCGCCGTCAGCTATCACCAAGGCGTAGCGGTTGGTCATGGTTTCACCGGCGGTGAAGGGGACTTCTTCGCTGAAGAATGGTGCAGGACCGAAGCATGCGAAGGGCTCGGACCGTGCGAACCACTCCGGCGGGTGCTGGGCATTGCCGCTGTCGTCCGCGATCAGAATGGTCGAGTGGCGGCAGCTGTCGTCGTGCTGGCCAATAAAGGCGAGCCATGGCGCCCGGGTGCCGCGCAGCACTTCGCCGGTGGCTCCACCAGGTCCCACAATCCGGCCACCGGCGAACTCGCGGGGTCCACGCCAGAACAGGCCACCGTAGCCGGCATTGTCACGGCCTTCGGTGGTGGGGGAACCGATCTGGATGTCGCGGCCGGAGACGTTGGTCATGACCGTTTCGAAGACCAGCATCCAGACGTTACCGTCGGAACCGGGGATGATCCGGAGGCTACGGGTTTCATCGGCTACGTGTTTGCCTGACTGCGTCCACCAGCTCAGCGCGTGCGCGAAACGGAACGCACCGCCGTCGAGCCCGGCCTCGATGACGCGTTCGTGCCGCATGCTTCCGTTGTTCGGGAGCCATTTGTAGTCTTCGCCCCGGCGGTAGCTGGGGCCGCCCCAGAAGTTGTCCTCACCAAAGTGCGGCAGGGACCAGGCGAGGCCCTTATGCCACACGTGGTCCCAGGGCCGGTAGGCGCTGACGGTTTCCCCGGCTGTGGTGCGCAGCGGATGGAAGTACGGCCGCGGTGATTCGCGCTGTTCGTCGGTGGCGTCGTAGGTGTACGTGGCGATGTCCAGGGCCCCGAGCGAAACCGTCAGGGACTGGTTGTCATCGCGCCAGGTAAGAGCTGGTGGCGTGTTCATGCGTTGAGTTCCTCTTCTTGTTTCCAGGGTTCCAGGTGACCGTCCATGCGGGTGAAGAAGGGGCTCGATTCGTCGATCTGGCCGCGGGCGATGGTTGTTCCGCTGACGCTTGATGCGTAAATCGCGGCGGCCAGTTCCATTGTGGCGTAGGCGTCGCTGATGGAAACCGGAACAGCCTCGCCTCCCTGCAGGCTGCGGACGATGTCCCCGTACTGGGCCGGGTGCCCGCTTGCGTACTCCTCACCCTGGGCCCAGAGGTCGACGACGGCGTCCTGGCCGGGTGCCGGCGTCACTGTCCAGTTGTGGCCGGCGTAACCGTAGAGATGCTCGAGTTCGATAGTGGCGTTTTCGAAGTCCAGCCGCATGTACGAGGTTTCCCGCGGCGAAATCACCGAGTTGATGATGGTGGCGATTGCTCCGGATTCAAAGCGGACTACCGCGGCCGAAGCATCCTCAGTATCAGTCCGGCGGGCCAGCTTTCCTGCAAAGGCCGTCACCTCGGCCCACGGACCCCACAAGTGCAGCAGCAGGTCGAACTGGTGGATGCCGTGGCCCATGGTCGGCCCGCCGCCTTCAACGTCCCAGAGACCTCGCCACGGGACGTCGAAGTACGCCTGATCCCGGAACCACAGGGTGTTGCAGGTGCCAACGAGCGGCTTGCCGAGGACTCCGGACGACTGAAGGGAACGCAGCTTCCGGGCACCCGAGCCGAAGCGGTGCTGGAATACGCAGCTGAGAGTGCCGGCGGATACAGCTTCAGCTGCCTCCAACTCGCGCATCTGGCTCAGCGATAGCGCCGGGGGCTTCTCGATCACGGCGTGCATGCCGTGCCTGAGCGCCTCGAGGGCCAGGGGAAAGTGGCTGGACGGAGGCGTGCAGATGGCTACGAGATCCAGCCCGCCGCCCTCAACCGCCTCCGTCAGGTTCGCCGCGGTGCGGGCAACGCCCCACTTGGCTGCGAAGGCCTCCGCACGTGATAGGTCGAGGTCGATAGCGGCGGCGAGTTCCACACCTGGCTGCTGCCGCAGTGCATCGGCATGGGCATTGGCTATCCCTCCGGTGCCGACGATGCCCACTCGGATTGTATTGGGGTGGTTTAGGTCAGTCATGGGCTACTTCCGCAGTGAAGACGAGAGTTCGTCGATGAACGGTTGGGCGGCCTTTTCCGGGGTGGTGCGCTCAAAGAGAACGTCGGAGGTGTACCGGGCCAGGAGATCCTGGATGCCACTACCGCCAGCCGGCGTGATGGGCGGAGCGGGCCGTACCTCTTCCGCAATTGCATTGGTGAAGTCAATCGCTGCTTTATCGGACGCCTTCAACTTAGGGGTGATGGCCTCGCGGGTCTTGGTGTTGGCTGGGATTCCCCGCTCAGTAAGCATGATGTCACCGGCGGTTTGGCTGGTTGTCAGGAAGTTAAGGAACTTCGCCGCTGCCTGCTGGTGTTTGGTGCGCGACGATACGGACCAGAACATGGAGGCCTTGTAGTAAGCCCCCCGTTCCTTGGCCTGCGACTCGCCAGGAAGCCTGAGCAACTTCAGCTGTTGGCCGCTGGCGGACTCGTAAGCGGTCAGCTGGGTCTGGAAGACGCCGGAGAAGCCCATCTGGTTCTTGGCCATGGCGTTCTGATTGATCGAGGCTGTGGCGTTTTCGATGATGGCCGAGGGTTTGCCCGCTGCCCCGGACTTGGAAAGGTCCAGGAGGTTGGACCAGAACGAGACAAGGGTCCCGGGCTTGATGACCACTTTCCCGGAGTCATCATAAAGGCGATCGCCCTGTTGCCGCGCCCAGACATACAGATCATGGTCCTGGTAAAAAACGCCGACGCCGGTGGCTCCCGTTCCGCTCCCGCTGATCTCCTGACCGAGCTTCTTGTATTCTTCCCATGTCCACGTCTTGTCGTCCGGCATGGCAACCCCTGCCTTTTCCAGAACTGCGGGGTTGGCAGCGATGCAATAGTTGGCCACGCCTGTCACCAGACCCACGAGTTTGCCATCCACTTCACCGCTCTTGAGAGTGTCCTCCGCGATGCCTGACGTATCCAGGCCGCTGAGTTTGTGAATGTCCAGCAGGGCTCCCCGGTCACCGTATTCGCGGACATACTTTTCATCCATCTGGATGATGTCCGGTGCATCGTTGGCCGCCACCTGGGTGGCGAGCTTATCCCAGTAGCCACTCCAATCGGAATATTCCCCAACGACCGTGATGTTCGGGTTTTCGGCATGGAAGGCGTCGATAACCTGCTGGGTCAGCTTCTGGCGTGCGTCCCCGCCCCACCAGGTAAAGCGGATTGTCACAGGTCCGGTTTCTTCCGCAGCGGGGGTGCCGGCCGTGCCGCAGCCGCTGAGCATCAGCGCGGACGCAGCTATGCCAACAGACAGTTGCAGTACATTCCGGCGGGATGGTTGGTTGTTCATGAATGGCCTTTCGTTCTTGTCGACATCGACAGTGGGTGCTTATTTGATACCGGTGGTGGCGATGCCCTTGACCAGGAACTTCTGGCCGAGCAAAAAGGCAATGAAAACGGGGAGCAGGGACACGATGGACATGGCGAACATGGATCCCCAGGAGGTCGAGGCGGTCGCATCGATGAATGCCCGCAGCGCCACGGGGACGGTAAACATGTCCGGGTCCGTCAGGTAGATCAGCTGGCTGAAGAAGTCGTTCCAGGTCCAGATAAAGGTGAAGATTGTGGTGGTGGCCAGCGCCGGAACCATCAGAGGCAGCATCACCTGGAGGAAGATTCTGGCGTGGCCGGCACCGTCGATCCGCGCTGCCTCGTCAAGGTCCTTGGGAATGCCGCGGATGAACTGGACCATGAGGAAGACGAAGAAAGCGTCGGTTGCAAGAAGTTTGGGCACGATGATGGGCCAGAAGGTGTTGACCCATCCGATCTGCGAGAACAGTATGTACTGCGGCACGATCACCACATGGAACGGCAGCATGATGGTCAAGAGCATGGCTCCGAAGAGCCATTTCTTGCCTTTGAAGTTCAGCCGGGCGAAGGCATATGCCGCCATCGAGCAGGACACCAGATTGCCAATGATGCAGCCAAGGACCACGGCCGCTGAGTTGAACAGGTAGGTGGAGAACGGCTGCGCCAAGGCGTTCCACCCGTCAGCGTAATTGCCTGCCTCGAACGTGGTCAGCCACAGGCCTGGTTCCCGGAAGATGAGGTCATTGGGGCGAAGGGAGGAAGCAATCATCCAGAGCAGCGGATAGATCATGAGCATCGCGGAGATGATCAGGAGCAGATGCTTCAGGAGCGGGCGGTACCTTGCCGCAGCAGGACTTTTTGGCCGTGACGGCATCGCCGGGAGGGGGGCAGTGCCCTGCTTCGCCGCGGAGGAAGCGGTGCGTTGGGGGTGGATTTCAGTCGTCATAGAACACCCAGAACTTTGAGGCGTAGAAGTTGATGGCGGTGAGGATGCCAATGATCAGCAGGAGAACCCAGGCCATGGCGGAGGCATAACCCATGTCGAACTGACCAAAGCCCTTCTGGTACAGGTACAGGGTGAAGAACATGGTGGAGTCTGACGGTCCGCCGGTGCCACCCGAGACAATGAAGGCCTGGGTGAATGACTGGAAGGCGCCAACGATCTGGAGCACCAGGTTGAAGAAGATGATTGGGCTCAGCAGGGGCAGCGTAATCCGGAAGAACTGAACCACTTTGCTGGCACCGTCCACCTGCGCGGCTTCGTAGTACATGTGGGGGATCTGGCGCAGGCCTGCCAGGAAGATAATCATGGGGCTGCCGAAGGTCCAGATGTGCAGCAGAATGATGGTGCTCAGTGCTGTGCTCGGGTCCGAGATCCAACCCGGACCCTCTATGCCCAGAAGGGCCAAGAACTGGTTCACGAGGCCGGTGGTGCCGAATATCTGCTTCCACAGGATGGCCACCGCAACAGAGCCACCAAGCAGGGATGGCAGGTAGAACACGGAACGGTAGAACGGCAAACCCCGAATGCCCCGGTCCAGCACCATTGCAATGAGGAGGGCAACGGCGAGCTGCAGGGGGACGCCCACCAGTACGTATATGAATGTGACCCTCAGCGAGTTCAACAACCGCGCGTCTGCAAACATCCTGATGAAGTTGTCGAAGCCGATGAAAGTGGGCTCCTGAAGGAGGTTGTAGTCAGTGAAGGACAGGTAGAGCGAGATGAGCATGGGACCAAGGGTGATGCCCACCAATCCAACCAGCCACGGGGCCAGGAAGACCAGGGCCGCCTTGGTGTCCCGGCCTTCCTTTGTGGAGCCCTGGCCTTTGAGCTTGCCCAGCTCTGACAGTGCGCTCATGGTCCGGCCTGCGCAGGCGCGTCCCGGTTCCCGGCATCTCCGGGGCATAGTGAAAGTTTCATAATTTCCTAACTGGATCCCCGGCTTAACGCTGCGGGGACGAACATGCAGATCAGACAGCGGAAGGATGGCCTGAGCTCGGGCTGCTTGAAGGGACAGGCATAGAATTTGGTGATCTATCCTGCGGGAGTGATCGGTAACACCACTATTCGTTATCGATCACTAAACGTCAAGGGTTATCGATCACTTTTTCAATTGAGTCTTCGATGTCAGTGCAGGGGAGGGCCGAGGGGACGCGATCGGAAGCGATTGTTTCTTTTCTTCAACACAGTGACGTGTGTTCAGACAGGTTGGCTCACGGCTCCCGGGGGGACCACCATCGTTTGGGCGAACTGACAACAAAACGACGGCCGCTTACTTCCGTGGGTGTGATTCGGATCAAATGTTCCTTGAGTCCCGGTTCCCAAGGAAACAACTTGGCATCGGCTGCCGGCTGATCCTCCGGAACAACCTCAGGGCGTCCTTTCACAACGACGCTCCAGGCGATGGTTCCGTAGGAGTTAAGACCGTCAGCTTCGAGCGCCACAGATCCCCCCTCTAGCACCGCGTCCAACTTGGTCCCGGGTCCTGTGCGGAATATCAGTGTTCCGTCCTCGGGTAAATAGTTCACGGGAAAAACCTCTGGCCCGGATGCGGTAACCACCGCCAGTCGTCCAAGGGAGGATGAATAAAGCTGCTTCCAACATTCATGAAGGGTCAGTATCTGGGTGTCCGGCACTTCCTCAGAGCTGTCCATGTGCCAGAGCATACCTACCTGACGGAGCAGTCAGAAGTGCCTGAAACGATGTTTGTTTTCGCCCCGGGCCGCTGAGAGCGCCTTCAGCTGCACCCTGGAGGGGCATCCGCGATAGAGGTACTGCAAGGGCCAGGGTGCAACGTCAGGGAAGGGGCCGTGGCGTAGCCCGGTCGCCAGCACGACGGCGGGGCGGCGCCAGCCCCGCCGTGCCGGCATTTCCCTTGTGCAATAGCGAGAGTCATGCAAGAGTGCACGAACAGCGGCGGCGGTTGCACCGAAATCCCGCCGGGACACTCAGGGGGAACTATTGAAAATCCGAGCTCGATGTGCCCATGACTGAATCCACCGCGGCTGAGGTTGCACGCAGACTCATCACAATTCCTGTTCGTGCGTCTCGCCAAAAGACCGCCACCGAGTATCAGTTTCGCGTGAGCGAGATCCTTAGGCTTTTTGACGTCGATGCAGTGGGCGATGAAACGGGCGTGTATTACCGGGGCGAGGGCGTTGAGCTCGAAGATCAGCCCTTGGTCTGGGCCATTCGCATACTTGTAGCGAGACGATTCGGGATCCGGGAAGCATTAGCAATATGAATGCGCCCGGTCCGGAGACCCGCAAAGGGGTCCTTCAGAGAACGCATGACCCGATCTAGCGCAGCCGGAAGCGGCTAGGCATCGATCACCAAATCAGTCAGCGCCGTGGAGCAGCAGGGCAGGAACTTGCCTGCATCGATTTCCCGTGCCCGGATCCCGCCCTGGTGGTTCATCTCGACCTCCCCGGAAAGCTTGACGACCTTGCAGGAGCCGCACATGCCTTCCTTGCAGTTCGCGCCAATCCTGACGCCCGCACGCTGCGCCACCCCGAGGATGTGTTCGGCAGGATCCACGCGCACATTGATGCCGGTGCGCATGAAGGAAAGGGTGAGGCTTCCAGTCCCGACAGTGTCGAAGCTCGAGGCGTCGGGAGTAACAGCCTCCCGCTCAACGTCCGAACCAGCATCGGATGCTCCCGGATCGGATACGTCCGGATTGGCTGTTTCCAGCGGCAGGCCCGTGGCCTTCAGGGTTCCCTCGGCGTCATACCCTGGCTCGTAGAGCCCGAACGCCGTGGGCTGGCTCTCGTAGTAGTCCTCGGCGGAATCCGCGATTTCCTCCGCGATTTCCTCAGCAATGTCGGCCGCCAGCGCGAGCTCCGCCTGGTATTCAAGGATGGTCTGGCGATCTCCCGTGAAGAACTCCATGTGGATGGACGTGTCGTCGACGCCCACCTTCCCCAGGAGCTCGGTAGCGGTGTTCAGGTAGCCCTCGGGGCCGCAGGCATAGACCTGGCGGCCGTTGGCATCGGGGGCCACGTGGTCGAGCATGGCGGCCGTCAGCCTTCCACTGAGCCCTTCCCAGTCCTCGGGTTTGCCGCGGTCACCCAGGGAGTAGAAGACCTTGATGCGCGAGTCCACGGAGGCGATGTAGGCGAGCTCCTTGTTAAAGGCAAAGCCTTCGGCCGCAGCTCCGTGGTAAAGCACCACCACATCGGCCTGTCCGGGCAGGGAGTGAATGGTCCGCACCATGGACATGATGGGGGTGATACCTGCTCCGGCGGCCAGCAGGAGGTACCGTGCCCGCCGGTCTGCATCGGGAAGGTGGAATGCGCCCACCGGTCCGAGCATCTCAAGGACGGTGCCGGGTTTGATGTTCTCGTGCACCCACGGCGAGACTAGACCCGTGGGATCGCGTTTGACCGTGATGTCGAAGGTCCACGGCTTGGTGGGTGCGCTGGACAGCGAGTAGCTGCGGTCCGCCGGATCCTGGTCCTCGCCATTCACGGGGAAGGCAACATTGACGTACTGGCCAGCACGGAACGCCAGGGGCGCACCGTCGGAGCGACGGAACACGAAGGTCATCATGCCGCCCACTTCGGGAACAATCTCGACGCATTCGGCCATGAACTCCTGCGGATGCCAGGGACCCAGGGCACGGGCGGCAGTAGCTGGTCCCTCGGTGCTGCCCATAACCCTGTTCCAGGGCATCTCAAGACCGCGGATTCGATGAGGTTCTTGGTCTACCGTCTCAGTGAGGAGTTCCGTCATGCCAGGTGCTCCTGGACACGCTGCACGTACCAGTTGATGAAGGCCTCCACCTGGTATTCACTCTTCATGTACGGGCCGGGCTCGTAGGCGGGGCTGCCGGCGCCCCTCTGGCACAGCTCCACAAACGCCTTGTCCTGCAGATTTGTTTGCTTCCAGGTGTAGGTGAGTTTCTCCAGGTCGTAATCGACGCCTTCCTCGGCGTCGTCCGCCACCAGCCAGGTGGTGCGTACCAGCGTCTGGTGCTCGTTAACGGGGAAGACGGCGAAGGTAATGACGTGGTCCGCTTGGAAATGGAACCAGCTGTTGGGCTGGAGGTGCATCGAGCAGCGGCCAAGGCGGAAGTCCCGCAAGTCGCCGAGCAGCTTCTTGGAGAGCCTGCGCCCATCGGGCGAGAACGATTCGCCGTCGCCATCAAGGGATTCCCGTGAGATGCGGATACCCGCGATGCGCGTGTCGAGCTCCTCCACCACCTCATAGGGAAGGCCATAGCGGCGGCATCGCTCCTCGAGCGAGGACTGTGCTTCCTTGTTGCGGTCCCACACTTCTTCAAGGTGGGCCGGGATCAGGCCCTCCGTCAGGCCCCAGGTGGGGAAGAGGGAGCAGGCGAGCTCCGGGTGGCCGTCACAGTGGTAGCACTCACGGTTATTCTCCATGACGAGCTTCCAGTTGCCCTCCTCGACGATGTTCTGCTGGTAGGCGATTTTCGTCTTCGACAGATCGTGGGGTGCGAGGTAAGGCTCGAAAATTTTAGAGGTTTCGTCGAAATCCGCGGGCGGTTCGTCCGCAATACAGACGAAGATGAGTCCGGCGACCACTCGGCTGTGGGCGCGCTTGAGGCCGAAGCAGCCCTTGTCGAACTTAGTTTCCCCAGGCGCCGAGGCGTGGATCAGATTGCCCTCGGGGGAGTAGGTCCAGGAGTGATAGCCGCAGACCAGGTTTCCCGTTGATCCCGCGGGCTCGGTCAGGACGCGGGCGCCGCGGTGACGGCATACGTTGTGGAGGACGTTCACGCCGCCATCGTCGTTGCGCAGCACGATCAGGGAGTAGGGCCCGTAGTCGACGGTGATGTAGTCGCCCGGCTCCGGGAGTTCGGCGATGCTGCCGGCAAAGATCCAGTGCTGGCCAAAAATGGCCTGCATGTCGATGTTGAAAATCGTCGGGTCGGTGTAGAAGGGGGCATCGAGGGAGTATCCGACGCGCCGGAAATCAAACAACTCGTTGATTTCCACCAGCTGCTCGGCAGGCAATGATGAAGCGAGTTTTCCGCGTGAATTGAGGGGCAAGACTGGAGCAGGCATGTGTTTCCTCCCGGGAGGCGTGGGTCAGTGAGCGATCCGTGGCGACCACGGCGGCGTGGATGCAAGCGGAGTTGTAGAAAAACCTTGTACTCATGAGATTAGGGACGATTGAACTGCAACAAAAGCGCAACATTTAGATGATAACCGTGCACAATAGGTGCATGATCGATCCAAGGCTCATCACACTTCGGGTTTTTGCCCGATGTGGCACCATAGGCGCAACCGCGGAGCTCACAGGTTATTCTGCCTCCGCCGTCTCAGCGCAGTTGAGGGAGCTCCAGCGCGTGCTTGGAATGCAGCTGCTGACGAAGGACGGCCGGGGTGTGCGGCTGACCACCACGGGCCGCTTTCTCGTGGAGGGCTCGGACACCCTCATTGCCGAATGGGAGAGCCTGCGCGCTGCAGCCATGGAGGCTGGCGACCAGGTGCAGTCCCGTTTTGGTCTTGGCGGATTCTCCACGGCGGCCGCCCAGTTGCTGGCGCCACTGGCCGCCACCCTGCGCTCAACACGCCCCCTGCTGGAGGTGCAGGTACTCGAGGCCAACCCGGCCCGCTGCTTCGACTTGCTGGTAGCCGAGCGGATCGACCTCGCGGTAATTGTCGCCATGCAGTCCGACACACACGTTGAGGACGATTCACGCTTCGAGCAGACCGTTCTGCTCGACGATCCACTCGACGTGATCATTCCTTCTGACCATCGGTTGGCTTCGCGGGAAACGGTGACGCTCGAAGAGTTGGCGTCGGAACCTTGGATCACTGAGGCCGCCGGTTCCACCTACCATTCCCTTTTCACTGCGGCGTTCACGGCAGTCGGGGTGACGCCGCGGGTTGCCCATGAGGCCGTTGAATGGGAAACCCAGATCGCCTTCGTTGGTGCAGGGCTGGGGGTGGGTCTGCTGCCGCGACTGGCGCCCCTGCGTGGTGCCGAGAACGTGGTTCGGCTACGCATTACCGGCAAGGGGAAGCCCGCGCGGCGTATTGTGGCTGCGGTGCGCAGGGGCAGCATCGCCTCGCCACTGATCCAGGAGTCGCTCGGCATTCTGCAGCTCAGCGCCAATCGGATCCTCGCCGCCCGTCCCGAAGACGATCTCTGAATCTCATGGACCACCACCATGGGAACGGGCAAAGCCGGCAGCAGCTTGTTGGCTATGATGCTCCTTCGGCCGTCGCAATCCTTGCGGAAGGTGTTGGACGGCCACTGATGCCGACGTCGGCCGAAAGTATCAGCCCATCGAAGCCCCCCGGAGAGGCGAGGTCGATGGCTGATGGGCGGCCGAAGGCAATGATGCCATCAGTAGAGATTTGCCCCGCCGTTTCCTTCTTACGACAGAAAGAGTGATCCAGTCCGATAGTTCCAGCTGTGACTATGCGGGGGTATCGTGTGGTCGACAGGAGATGGTCCACGATCGACACAACAGTGATAGACGACGAGGGTCTGTACTACCGTTTCCTCAAGGACGAGCGCAGCCGGTCCAGCGGGTTGCTGCTGGGCAAAACTATCTTCTCGGAAACGTCCCCGTCCCTGCCGCTGCCGACTGGAAGCCGCTGGCGGAGGGCATCGGCCTTGGCCCGATCAGCCAGGGCGAGGGCCCGCTGGTCTACAAGTCAAATACCGAGCAAAAGTGGTTCCTCTGGATCGACGAGTTCACCAAGGAACGCCGGTACGTTCCTTTCGAAACCACAAACCTGACGGGCGGGCAGTGGACGCCGTCCGAGGACTTCCGGCTGCCGCCGGATCCCTGCCACGGCGTCGTGCTCCCGGTCACCGCCGATGAATACGAGCGGCTCAGCACCGCCTGGGGGGGTGAACAGCATGTCTGACTCCATCAGTCGGACGCCGGACTAGGGCCCCTGGATCTAGTCGTCCAGCTGCAGTGCGCTCAGCTTCACCGGTCCCTCCAGGACAATCCGAAGCGCCTCGAAATCCCCGCTGCGGCCTGCCATCTCCAGGCAAAGTTCGCCGTTGAACCCTGGCTGTATGGATGCGGAGGCACAGTCTCGCCAGGTCCCGCCCCAGCCAGGAAGCTGGACAGCAATCGTGCAGGGCCCCGTGGCCGAGAGCCGGAACGAGGCCCCCTGAGGGGCTGAGCCCTCCCAGCCGCGGTAGACCGCCGTCGCACTCTCCGCTGGGGATGCCGGTGCGACGGCGGTGCCTGCCACCGGACTCTCCGGCACCAGCGCAAGGTTGGAGCAGTCATCGAACAGTTCGGCCCGGATCCAAGCTCCCCGGGCGCGCGGGCCGCTGCCTTCGCCGTCGACCGTCAGCTCCACGCCCACTGGAAGGTCATTTGCCGAAGGACCCACCATCAGCTGGTACCTGCCGGGTTCCACCAGCATCCGGCAAGCTGTGACGCTGTAAGTGGCCAGCCGGTCCATGGGTACGGGTATCCGTACGGTGCGGTGTTCGCCGGGTTCGAGTTGAACCCGCCGGTGCGCCACGAGCAGCCGTCTCGGGAAATCGAAGCGGTGGCCAGGACAGGCCGCATAGACCTGCACCAATTCGTGAGCGGGGCGGTCTCCTTTGTTATGCAGGATTACATCCAGACCGTCACCCGCCAGAACAGCAGAATCGTAGCTAACCGGGCTGTAGCCCAGGCCGTGCCCCAGCGGGAACAGCGGCTCTGCGTCGCTGTAGAGGTAGGTTGCGCGGGATGCGATGAGGTCGTAGTCCAGGATGTCCGGAAGATCCTCGTCCCGTGCCCACCAGGTCTGCGGCAGGCGTCCGCTCGGCTCGGCATCTCCACTGAGGACATCAGCCAGCCCGTTGCCCAGCTCCTGGCCTGCGTGCGAGGTCCACACAATCGCGGGCGTGTCGGCCAGGGCGCCCAGGGAGTACGGGTAAGAGGAGACGATCACCACGACCGTCCGGGAATTGGCTTCACGCACCAGCCGGATGAGCTCCTGCTCCTCCTGGGGAAGCGCCAGCGTGGTCCGGTCGATCGTCTCCCTGCCTCCCAGATGGGGATCGTTTCCCACAACCACGACGGCGACATCGGCTGCGGCGGCTGCCTCACGCGCGGCCTGCTGGCCGGAGCGTACTGTCCGCACGGTAAAGCGGTCCGCCGTTTCTTCGGTCCCGGCGGACAAGGCGGCACTTCCCGTGTGCGCCTCAATCCGTAGCCACTTCCCGGTGCCGATGTGTTGGATGGCCACGGATCCGTCCACGCTGGGTTGGAGGCGGAACGTCTCCTGGACCACCCAGCCACCCACCCGGTCAGCGGATGCGGTCAGGTAGTAGCCGGTGGCCGCCACAAACTTGTCAGTAGCGGGGAACTGCAGCGTGCTTTCGCCGCCGCCCCAGTCCTTGAGCAGGAATGTTTCCGCCGGGCCGGGGGCCGAGGCGCCGGCAGTAAGCGTGGTCTCGGGGCCGCCGGCACCGAGGTACGTGCCCGTACGGACACACCGGAGGGACACCGCATCCACGCCCGGCTCCGCCACCACGCTGCCGTACCGCCTGAACAGGCCATCGACAATGCTGACCTCGTCCTGCAGGGTGCCGCTGTACCAGTCGCTCAGGACTGTAGAACCGAGGGCGCCGATCACCGCGATCTTCCCTGGCTCTGCCCCCAGCGGAAGGAGCGGGCCGGCCGCCTCTGTGCCAGGACCAGCTGCGTTCCGTAGCAGCACCACGGACTTCCGCGCTGCTTCCCTTGCCAGTTCCACATGCGCCCGGTCTCCCACCATGTCGGAGCCGACAGAGCCATACGGGCCGCCGTTCGGCTCGAATTCGCCGGTCCGCTCCCGCAAGGTGAGCAGCCGGAGGACCGAACGGTCGATGAGCGCTTCATTGATCAGCCCGCGCTCCAGGGCATCGTGGAGATGCCTGAGGGACGGCTCCGGGTTGTCGCTGTCCTCGGTAAAACTGTCCACTCCGGCGTGGAGGGCAGCCGCGTAGGCCGACGGGCCGTCGTCGAAATACTTCTCGGCGGTGTAAAGCGAGGAGGGCGCGCCGGCGTCGGTGACTATGGTGATGTCCTCCCCGTTCCGCCATCGCCGCAGCTCGCTTGCAACGAGGTCCGAAACGTGGGCCGGGCGGCCGTTGACCAGGTTATAGGAAAGCATCGCCGCGCCCGCCACACCGTCTTCGATCGGTCCGCGAAAGGCGGGCAGTTCGTACTCATGAAGCACGCGCTGCCGCAGCTGGCTGCTTGTGACGTTGCGGTCAGTCTCGTTGTTGTACGCCAGGAAGTGTTTCAGCGTGGGCACGGTCAGCCAGAAACGTTCATGGCCGCCCTTCAATCCCGCGCAGTACGCGGAGGCAAGGAAGGCCGTCAGGTGCGGGTCCTCGGAGAAGCCTTCCTCGTTGCGCCCCCAGAGCGGGTGGCGAAGAGGGTTTACCACCGGCGCCCAAACGTTCATGCTCACGCCTGGATCCTCCGCCTTCTTGCCCCTGACTTCCAAGCCGACGGCGGCGCCTACCCGATGGATCAGATCAGCGTCCCAGCTCGCGGCCAGGCCCACGGGCTGTGGAAAAACGGTGGCCGGTCCGAGTCCGGCCACGCCGTGGGCAGCCTCAGAGCCGGTGTGGAACCGAGCCAGTCCGAGGGCTTCGACGGCGGGGGCATGCTGATGGAGCATTGCGATCTTCTGCTCAAGTGTGAGGCGAGCCAGCATGGCCTCAAGAGTGGCAGCGGTGGTGGTGTCAGTTGTAATGGGCATCATTGGCCGTCCTTGGCACTTTTGTTTAAACGCTTGCGTAATCAGTGACTGGCAAACATTCTGGCATTTCCGCCTGTGAGCTGCAATACAAGAAAGCCTTGCGGTCTCATTTGCCATGATCTAGGCTTTTGACAATCGAAACGCTTCGATGGTTTCTCTGACCAATCTTGGAAAAATCCCAGGCCAAGTTGCCCCGTCGCAAAGCTGCGCAGGGCAGCTGCCGGCCCGGCAATCAGGCCCGGGTCAGGCCAACAGATGTCCACACAAAGGAGTGCAAAAAATGCTTGGAAACAATGCCTCACCGGAACGCCGTGCGTCCCTGAAAGACCTCGGCCAGACGGGAGTCGGGCGCCGGTCCTTCCTTAGCCTCGTGGGGGGAGCGGTGGCCTTTGCCGCTCTCCCTGCTCTCACCTCATGCAGCAGCGGTGGCGGGGCCCCGCAGGCCACCACGTCCGCAGGGATGGCCGATGCCACGTCCAAGCTCATTCCCAGCTACATCCCGCTCGACATTGTCAAGCCGGACATCCCGAGTGTGAATGGCACCTCGCCCGGCTTCACCAGCATCCCCTCAACCTTGGTCAAGTCGGTCCAGGGCGTTCCGGGTAAAGGCGGAAGCTATACAGTCATGACCCCGGCCTGGTGGGCAATCCCGCAGGCGGATAACAGCTACTACCAGGCCGTCAACGAACGGCTGGGCGCAAAGCTGAACTTCCAGGTCAGTGACGGAAATACCTACGCAGACAAAGTCCAGACAGTACTGGCCTCACCGAAGGACGTGCCGGACTGGATAGTCATCCCGTCCTGGAACATCCCGCCGCGGTTCGGCCAGGCAGTCAAGGGCCTCTTCACGGACCTTTCCGAGTACCTTGCCGGCGACAAGATCAAGAAATACCCCAACCTCGCAAATCTCCCCACCGCTGCCTGGAAGTACAGCTGTTTCGAGGGCGGGCTCTACGGGCTGCCGTACCCATCCGACCAAGTCACTAACGCCTTCTTCTACCGTAAGGACCTTTTCGAGGAAATGGGCCTGGAACAGCCAAAGTCCGCCGATGAATACATCGCAATAGCCAAGGAAATTACGGATCCGGCCAAGAACCGCTGGGGTTCTGAAGATGTGTGGACGGGCGCGCAGTTGATGCATGGCGTGGACAACTGGAAACTGGTGGACGGCAAGCTCCAGAGCAGGTTCGAGTCTGACGAATACCGGGCTGCCCTGGAATGGGGGGCAAAACTCTACGCTTCAGGCGCTGTCCACCCCGACGCCGTGGCCGGTAACACCCAGAAGTCGGCGCAGCGCTATGACTCGGGCGCGTCGCTGATGACCTCCGGCGGGGTGGGTGGCTGGCATGAAGCCCTGGGTCGGAACCTGCCCAGCAACCCGAAGTTCCAGACGCAGCCCATGGACTTCTTTGCCGCCGATGGCGGCAAGCCCACACTGTTCCGCGGTTCACCCGCCGCCATCTTCAGTTTCATCAAGAAGACCGATGATCCTTCGAAGGTTGAGGAAATGCTGGCCCTGGCCAACTTTGCGGCCGCGCCCTTCGGCACGGAGGAGAACATGCTGATCAACAACGGCGTTGAAGGCATCCACTACACCCGCGACGCACAGAACGCTCCGCAGGCCACGGCCAAGGGCAAGGAGGAAGTCACCAGCACGTACGCGTTCCTGGTGAACAACAGCACGGTGAACAACCATGTCCAGTACCCCGGCTTCGTCAAGACCAAGACGGACTGGGAAATCCGCCAGGCCCCCTACGTGGTTGACCCCCTCTTCTACGGCCTGCAGATCCAGGAGCCCAGCAAGTTCGGGTCCCTGGGGAAGCCATTCGATGACCTCTCCAAGGACATTCTCCGCGGACGCAAGAGCCTTTCGGAGCTTGACGGGGCCATCGCCACCTGGAAGAAGAACGGCGGAGACGAACTGCGTGAGTTCTACGCAGGATTCCTGAAGGCTTAGGAGGCCCCCATGGCTACCTCTGAATCCACCTTGACCGCTTCAGCGGTTCCAGCACCGGACGGCTATCGCCCGGGCCGCCCCGACAGGGCGCGCCAAGAGGGCATCACCACAATCCGCAAGAGAGCGGGACTGCGGACAAGGCTGCGGCGGGACAAATCCCTGGTGCTGATGACCTTGCCAGCCATCGCGCTGCTGCTGGTCTTCGCCTATATCCCGATGCTCGGCAACATTGTGGCGTTCCAGGACTACTCACCCTTTGTGGGCATCCCTGACAGCCCCTTTGTCGGGCTCGACAACTTCAGCCGCGTCCTGGCGGATCAGGGCTTCTGGCTCGCAGTGACGAACACTCTGGTGATTACGGCCTTCCAGCTGGTCTTCTTCTTCCCCATCCCCATAGTGCTGGCGGTGCTGCTCAACTCCTTGCTGTCCCCGGCACTGCGTTCCACCATCCAGGCCATCGTCTACCTGCCGCACTTCTTTTCCTGGGTGCTGGTGGTCTCTGTCTTCCAGCAGGTGCTCGGCGGGGCAGGCCTCCTGAGTCAGAGCCTCCGGGCCCAGGGCTGGCAGGCCGTGGATATCATGACCAATCCGGACACTTTCCTGTTCCTGATTACCTCGCAGGCAATCTGGAAGGACGCCGGCTGGGGAATCATCGTTTTCCTGGCCGCTCTCAGCGCTATCGATCAGGAACAGTACGAGGCAGCGGCCGTCGACGGTGCGAACCGCTGGCGCCGGATGTGGCACGTGACGCTGCCCGGGCTGCGCAGCGTTGTCATCCTGTTGCTGATACTTCGCCTGGGTGACGCCTTGTCCGTGGGCTTCGAACAGCTGATCCTGCAACGCGACGCCGTGGGCGCCCAAGCCTCCGAGGTCCTGGACACCTTTGTCTACTACACGGGCATTCGTAACGGCGATTGGGGCTATGCCGCGGCGGCCGGCCTGATCAAGGGCGTGGTATCGCTTGCACTCATTCTGGGTGCGAACAAACTGGCCCACAAATTCGGAGAGAGCGGGGTGTACTCAAAGTCATGAGCACAATCACCAAACCGGCAGCAAAAGGTGCAGAGGTCCAGCGCCGCAAGAAGTCGTCCAGGCCAGCGTGGGAGGAGGAGCCGGGACCGGCGGCGAAGATTGGCAAGGCCGCCGTACTCACCCTGGTTGTCCTTGCAGTGCTGGGGCCGTTGTACTCAATCGTCCTCACCAGCCTTTCATCCCAAGCCACCATTACGGCGGCCGGCGGAATGGTCATTGTGCCCGGCGAAATCAGCCTGGACGCCTACCAGCAGATCATGAACGGCGGCGTGGTCACCAGGGCAGTGCTGGTGAGCGTGGGCGTCACCGCCGTGGGGACCGTACTCAGTATGGTGGTCTCGGTGCTGTGCGCGTACGGATTGTCACGGCCGGGCTCCTTCGCCCATACGCCGCTCCTGTTCACCCTGCTGCTGACCATGTTCTTCAGCGCCGGCATGATTCCGGCCTTCCTCCTGGTCTCCGGCCTGGGCCTGATCAACACTTACTGGGCTTTGATCCTGCCCAGTGCCATATCGGTGTTCAACATCATCATCCTTCGCGGCTTCTTTATGGGGATCGACCGCGGGATCCTGGACAGCGCACGGATCGACGGGGCCAGCGAATGGCGGATCCTGACCCAGATTGTGCTCCCCATGTCCAAGGCAGTGACAGCCGTTATTGCCCTCTTCTACGGGGTGGGCTATTGGAACGCGTTCTTCAATGCGGTTCTGTATATCAACGACAGCGCCATGAACCCGCTCCAGGTGGTGCTGCGCTCG
Organism: Arthrobacter sp. Z5-13; assembly: GCF_056499105.1. Taxonomy (NCBI): domain Bacteria; kingdom Bacillati; phylum Actinomycetota; class Actinomycetes; order Micrococcales; family Micrococcaceae; genus Arthrobacter; species Arthrobacter sp. Z5-13. The sequence continues at coordinate 2,514,574 of NZ_CP096460.1, read as the reverse complement.
TATGTCCTGCAGGGCGTGATGATTCCGGGCCAGATTGCCGTGGGGCAGGGGGCAGCACCGTCCCTGGCCCTGCAGATGGCAGTGATCGTGGTGGCGGTTGTACCCATCCTCCTGGTGTACCCCCTCGTGCAAAAGCACTTCACCAAGGGAGTCATGATCGGTGCAGTGAAGGGGTGACCTTGAACAGCAGCGGCCAGACCGTCCTAGCCGCGGACTGCGGAAGTTTCGCGCTGTACCAGGGCGGGCACAATGAGCCGGATCTCCACGGGCTTGTCCGAGTTGAGCCGGTCCATGACCATTTCGACGGCGGCACGTCCAATGTCATGGGCCGGTATGGAAACCGCCGTCCACGGCTGCGCGGAGGCCATGGCCGCGTCTTCGGGAGCGATGGCAACAACCGAGATGTCCTTCGGGATCTGCAGTCCGCGCAGGGCGAGGGCTTCCCGCAGCAAGGGGAGCAGTCCTTCATTGTGGACCACCAGGGCTGTAGCCGGCTCCGGAGCCGAGAGGATGGCGTCCAGGGCGACGGCCAGGGCAACGGACGTGGGTTCGCAGGCCCTCAGGACAGCGGTGATGCCGGCAGCCTGGCAAGCATCCTCAAAGCCTTTGCGGGCACGGTCGGCGTAGGTGGCGTGACGCTCCAGGGAGGCCTGCGGGGAGCCGATGAAGCCAATGCTCCCGTGGCCGAGTTCGGTCAGGTGTCGCACGGCAGTGCGGGACGCGGCTGCAAAATCGAAATCCACGCAGCTCAAGCCCTGCGGATCGTCCGGGAAGCCGATCAGGACAGCTGGCTTCCGGAGCTTCGCAAGCTGAGGGATCCGGGTATCGCGCGCTTCGATATCCATCATGAGCAGCCCGTCCACGATGGACTGGGAAGTCACCCGGTGGATACCGTCGGCGTCGTCCTGGGTCAGCAGCAGAACGTCCTGGTTGTAGTCCCGGGCAGTAGTCACAACGCCCGCCACGAACTGCATGATCACGCTGACGTTTACGTCCGCCCGCAGGGGGACCATCAGGCCAAGCACGTTGGACCTGCTGGAGGCAAGGGACCTCGCGCCGGAGTGGGGGCTATAGTCCAGCTCCTTGATGGCGGCGAGGACCTGTTCCCGCGTTTCCTCGGAGATGGTCCGTTTGCCGCTCAGCACGTAGGACACGGTGCTGGTGGATACCCCGGCAGCCCTGGCGACGTCATTCATGGTGGCCATGGACCACTTCCTTCCTCTGCGCGTGGAACACCATCATAGGCACAAAGACTGAGTGGAACGATGAACTCTTTCGATTGAATTCGACAGGCTCGTCCCAACAACTCCGGTCCAGAGCACCCACAACTGTCCAACCCTGATTGAAGCGATTCGATACCATGATCAACTTTGGCCTTTCTTCCACTTCCACTCCTAAGCGCGGACTGGACTCCCTGACTGCGACGCTGGGACTCATCCACGGCGCTGACTACAACCCCGAGCAATGGCCGGCGGAAAGCTGGCCGGAGGATATCCGGCTGATGCAGCAGGCGGGCATAAACCTTGCCACGGTAGGGGTGTTCAGCTGGGCAACGCTCGAACCCTCGGAAGGAGCCCGTAACTTCGGCTGGCTGGACAACGTCCTGGATCTCTTGCACGACGGCGGCATCCGGGTGTGCCTGGCCACCCCCACAGCATCGCCGCCGCCCTGGCTGGGTCACGATTACCCCACAACGCTTCCGGTGGACGCGGACGGACGCACCCTCTGGTACGGCTCCCGCAACCAGTTCAGCCCGTCGTCCGCCAGATACCGCCGGGCCGCGGCTGCCATCACGGAATCGTTGGCCGAAAGGTATGCGGACCACCCGGCAGTTGCCATGTGGCACGTGGGCAACGAGTTGGGGCAGATCAGTTACGACGACGAAAGCGCGCTTGCATTCCGCGCCTGGCTGATGCGGCGTTACGGATCGATGGAGGAGCTGAACCGAGCCTGGGGCACCACCTTCTGGAGCCAGCGGTATGGCAGCTGGGATGAGATCATGCCGCCGCGGCGCGCGCCTTACCTGGTCAATCCCAGCCAAACCCTGGATTTCCAGCGATTCACGTCCGACCAACTACTGTCCCTCTACAGTGCGGAACGCGACATCATCCGCCGCTACGATCCCACCAGCCCAATCACTACAAACCTGATGGGGTTCTTCCGCGGCGCTGACTACTTCTCCTTCGCCAAGGAAACCGATGTGGTGGCCAACGACTGGTACACCGACCCGGCGGATCCAAAGTCCCACCGGCTGGGCTCGCTGACCCACGACCTGTGCCGGGGCCTCTCCAGTGGCGAACCGTGGCTGCTTATCGAATCCGCGACCTCGGCGGTGAACTGGCGTCAACACAACGTGGCCAAAGAACCGGGGGAACTGCGGGTGGATGCGTTGTCTGCCATAGCGCGCGGTGCCGACGGCGTCTGCTACTTCCAGTTCCGCCAATCCAGCTTCGGCGCTGAACGCTTCCACTCCGGCGTGGTGCCCCTGGCCGGTGAACACACGCGGGTGTTCCGTGAAGTGGCGGACCTCGGCCATGACCTGCAATCCTTGCGGCAGCTGGCCGGCACCCCGTGCAAGGCGAAGATCGCCGTCCTGTTTGACTGGGACAGCTGGTGGGCCGCTGAATCACCGGACACTCCCACCAGCAGGCTGGAAGTATTGCAGCAGATCCAGGCCTACTACGCGCCGCTTCTCCGCAGGGGGCTCGCCGTTGAAGTGGTCCACCCTTCTGCGGACCTGGGCAGGTTCGAGCTGGTCCTGGCGCCGAGCCTGTTCATACTCGGGCAGCAGAACGCCGAAGCCCTTGGCACATTTGTGGAGTCCGGAGGGCAACTGGTGGTGGGCCCGTTCAGTGCTGTGGCGGACCAAAATGGACATCTCGTTCCCGGACGCTTCCCGGGAGTGTTGGCGGAACTTCTTGGCGTGGACGGTGAAGAGTGGCTGCCGCTCGTGTCCCCCTTGGGTGTTGAGTTTTGCAGCGCGGTACCCGGAGAACAGGCTGAGGCCTCCTGGCACGCCAGTATCTGGGCGGAGGATCTGGCGCTCAGGGAGGAAAGAGCGGAGGCCGTGGCGCGCTTTGGCGAGGGACGCCTGAAAGGCAAGCCCGCCGTCGTACGTAACCGCAAAGGCGAGGGGAGTGCCTGGTACGTCGGCGCAGACCTTCCCGCCGAGGCCCTGGACCTGGTTCTTGCTGCGGCCCTGGACTCAGCTCGCATCGCCTCCCCGCTGACGGCACCGCTTCCGGAATCGGTGGAAGCGGCCAGCCGCGGCGGCCACCTGTTCCTGCTTAACCATTCGAACCTGCCGCAGGCGGTCCGGCTCGGCTGGACCTCCGTGGACCTGCTCACCGGGGCCGAGCACGGCCAGCACCTGACCTTGCCGCCTTTCGGGGCGCTTGTACTCAAAGAACTAGGGAAATAGAGGAACAGCATGAAATTCACGGACGGCTACTGGCTCTACCGTAAGGGCCTGTCCGCGCTACATCCGCGGGACGTGTCGGATGTGGAAGCTTCGCAGGACAAGCTGACGGTCTATGCGCCCACCAAGAGGATCGCGGACCGTGGCGATGCCTTGAACTGCCCCCAGCTGACCATCACATTCGAATCACCACTCCCGGATGTCATTGGCGTGACCATTGAACACTTCCAGGGCGGCGTGGACAATGGGCCACACTTCGAGCTGAAGGAAGGAGCAGCTGACATCAGCATCGGGAACGACGACGGCGCGTCCACCTTCACCTCCGGCGGCCTCACCGCGCGCGTCAACACAGCGGGCGACTGGAACGTTGACTTCCTGGGTGACGGCCGGCTGCTCACCAGCTCGGTACCCCGCAGCATCGGCGTGATCACAGACCAGGACGGGAAGCATTTTGTCCACGAACAGCTGACCCTCGGTGTTGGCACCAATGTCTACGGCCTGGGCGAGCGGTTCGGGCCGCTGGTCAAGAACGGACAGTCGATCGACATCTGGAATGAGGACGGCGGCACATCCAGCGAGCTCGCCTACAAGAACGTGCCGTTCTTCATCACCAACGCGGGCTACGGCATTTTCGTGAACCACCCGGAGCGGGTGTCCTTCGAAATAGGCTCCGAAGTGGTTTCCCGGACGCAGTTCAGCGTTGAAGGGCAGAAGCTCCAGTATTTTGTGATCCACGGACCGTCCCCCAAGGAGATTCTGCGCCGTTACACCGAGCTGACGGGCAGGCCCGCCAAGGTGCCTGCTTGGTCCTACGGGCTGTGGCTTTCCACCTCCTTCACCACGGACTATGACGAGAAGACGGTGATGTCCTTCATTGACGGCATGGCCGAGCGCAAGCTTCCGCTGTCCGTCTTCCACTTCGACTGCCACTGGATGCGTGCCTTCCACTGGAGCGACTTCATCTGGGACCCTGCCACCTTTCCCGATCCCGAGGGCATGCTCCGGCGGCTACACGAGCGGGGGCTCAAGGTGTGCGTGTGGATCAACCCCTATATAGCGCAGCGCTCGCACCTGTTCCGTGAAGGAGCGGAGCGGGGCTATCTCGTGCAGAGGGCGGACGGCTCGGTCTGGCAGTGGGACATGTGGCAGGCCGGCATGGGCCTGGTGGATTTCACCAATCCGGACGCCGTCACCTGGTACCAAGACAAGCTGCGCACCCTGCTGGATCAGGGCGTGGATTCCTTTAAAACAGACTTCGGCGAGCGCATTCCCACCGACGTGGCATGGCACGACGGCTCCGATCCCCAGCGGATGCACAACTACTATGCGCAGCTCTACAACCGGGCGGTTTTTGACCTGCTCACCAAGGAGTTGGGTGACGGCCAGGCAGTTCTGTTCGCCCGCTCGGCTACCGCCGGCGGACAGCAGTTCCCCGTCCACTGGGGCGGGGACTGCGAGTCCACCTTCTCCGCGATGTCCGAATCCCTCCGCGGCGGCCTGTCCCTCGCGTCCTCGGGATTCGCCTTCTGGAGCCACGACATTGGCGGGTTCGAAGGAACACCTGACCCGGAGCTCTTCAAGCGCTGGATCGCCTTCGGTCTGTTGTCATCCCATTCACGGCTGCACGGTTCAGGCTCCTACCGCGTGCCATGGCTGGTGGACGACGAATCGAGCGACGTGCTGCGCCACTTCACCGAGCTCAAGATGCGGCTGATGCCGTACCTGCTATCGGCAGCCGAGGACGCCCACCAGACGGGGACTCCGCTGATGCGGCCCATGTTTCTGGAGTTCCCGGAGGATCCCGCGTGCACCCACCTTGACCGGCAGTACATGCTTGGGTCCGAGTTGCTGGTGGCGCCCGTCATGGGCGGCGGCTCGGTGGACTTCTACCTGCCGGAGGGCACCTGGACGCATCTGGAAAGCGGCGAGCAGCTGTCCGGACAGCGCTGGCACAACAAGGCGTTCTCAGTGCTGGAGGCCGCCGTGTACGTCCGCCAGGGCGCAGTCCTTCCGCTCGGAACTGTCAGTGACAGGCCGGAATATGACTGGGTCAACGCGTTGGAGTTCAAGGCCTTCGCCGCAGTCGACGGCCATAGCAGGACCGTCACCGTTCCGAAGGCCGACGGCGGCTTTGCCCGGTTTGAGGTGACCGTGGAGGACGGGCGGGCAGTCGCCGTCGAACATCAGTAAGCAGTTTGTCCATGAAACTCACAGCGCAAAGGAATCTGTCATGAAGGAGTTAGCCAGGGAGACCATCAGGTGGGGGATCCTCGGCCCGGGACACATTGCCAGGAAATTCGCAATGCAACTTCCGTCCAGTCAGACGGGGGAGCTCGTAGCGATCGGCAGTTCCGACCGGAACCGTGCGAAGGAATTCGCAGTGGAAGCCGGCGTCCCGCAGGCAATCACCGCCACGTACGAAGAGGTGTTGTCGAGCCCGGACGTTGACGCCGTCTACGTGTCAACCGTGAACACCAGCCACGCCAAGCTCGTTCTGGCCGCCGTGCGCGCAGGCAAGCATGTGCTGTGCGAGAAACCCCTCGCGCCGAATCATGGAAGCGTTATGGCTGTTGTCGATGCCGCCCGCACGGCAGGCGTCATCCTCATCGAGGCCTACATGTACCGGTTCCACCCGCAGACAGTGAAGCTCCTCGAGCTCATCCGCAACGGAGCCATCGGTCACGTGCAGCACGTCGACGCCAGCTTCTGCTTTGAGGTGCCTGAGAAGAAGGGCCGGTTGTTCGAAGCGAACCTTGCCGGTGGAGGCATACTCGACGTCGGTGGCTATCCTGTGACCATGGCACGCGCCGTGGCAGGCGCAGCTTCCGGGCAGCCCTTCGCCGAACCCATCGATTTGCGGGCGGCCGGATATGTCGGCAGCACACGGGTTGATGAGTGGGCCGTTGCCCACTTGACCTTTCCCTCAAACCTCACGGCAACACTGCGTGCGGGGATTCGCATCCAGGACCCTGAAGAGGTCACCGTTACCGGTTCCGAAGGCACCCTGTTCCTCTCTGATCCGTGGACAATTAATGACCGGCAGGAGCTGGTACTCCGGCGCGTGGGGGAGCAGCCGCAGAAGTTCACGTTCGCTTCGGACAACCCGGCCAACCGGTCCTACGCACTGGAGGCCGATGCGCTCGCAAAAGCTGTTGCAAGCGGCCAAGAGTCCCTTGAGATGTCCCTTGAAGACACGTTGGGAACCTCGGCTGTGCTGGAGCGCTGGCGGGAACAGGTCGGTGTGCGGTTCCCGTTCGAGGCCGAAGATGCCAACATCCCTACCGTTTCCGGCCTGCCGTTGGGGGTCAGGCCGGAGACAGCCATGCGCTATTCGCAGATTCCAGGGTGGGATAAGCCCGTCTCCAGACTTGTTATGGGCTGCGACAACCAGCCCAACCTGGCGCACGCTTCGTCACTTTTTGACGCGTTCTGGCAGGCCGGCGGTAACGCGTTCGATACGGCGTGGATGTACGGCAATGACGGCGAACACGAGAAGCGGTTCGGAAAATGGCTCGCTAACCGCGGGGTTCGCGAGGATGCGGTGGTCATTGTGAAAGGAGCCCACACCCCGCACTGCGATCCTGATTCCCTATCCCGGCAACTGCTGGAATCCTTGGACCGGCAGGGACTCGACTATGCCGACGTTTACCTCCTGCACCGGGACAATCCTGACATTCCGGTTGGTGAGTTTGTTGATGTACTGGATGAGCACGCACGCGCAGGGCGGATAACGGCCTTTGGCGGTTCGAACTGGACATTGGAGAGGTTTGATGAAGCCAATGCCTGGGCGGCGGCCAATGGCAGGCGGCCCTTCACGGTACTGAGCAATTACTTCGGCTTGGCGGAGGCCTACGATGTCCCCTGGGTCGGATGCCGGACTGCCACCGATCCGGAGTCCAAACGTTGGCTCACAGAACGTAACGTAGCGCTGCTGCCATGGTCTTCACAGGCCCGCGGATTTTTCGCCCGCGCGAACCCCGACAAGCTCAGTGACCGCGATCTCGTGCGTTGTTTTTACGGCGATGCGAATTTTGAACGGAAGCGCCGTGCTGAACAGTTGGCAACAGAATTCGGTGTGCCGGCTACGGCTGTGGCATTGGCCTACGTGCTGGCCCAGAAATTCCCAACCTTTGCATTGGTTGGGCCACGATCAATCGCAGAGTACCGCGGCACCATGACGGGTCTTGGCATCGAACTGAATGAGCAACAGACATCGTGGCTGGATTTACGCAGCGGGCCAGAAGAGCGCCCGGAATCAAACTAGCTGGAATCTACTTAAAAACTTTGGAGTATCTTGAACATGGCATTTTCGCCCCGCCTTATCGTCAATCTGGACATTGCAGGTCCCACCATCAGCCGCCACGTCTACGGTCATTTCGCCGAACATCTGGGGCGTTGTATTTACGGCGGTTTCTGGGTGGGGGAGGAGAGCGGGATCCCCAACACCCGGGGCATCCGCAATGACGTTGTGGAAGCTCTGCGCGAGCTGCGCATCCCCAATCTGCGCTGGCCGGGCGGCTGCTTCGCCGATGAGTACCACTGGCGTGACGGCGTCGGCCCTCGTGAGCAGCGTCCGCGTATGGTCAATTCCCACTGGGGCGATGTTGTGGAGGACAACTCCTTCGGTACCCATGAGTTCATGGACCTCTGCGAAATGCTCGGCGCGGATGCCTACGTCAACGGCAATGTAGGTTCCGGCACCGTCCAGGAGATGAGCGAATGGATGGAGTACCTCACCCGTGCGGACGATTCCCCCATGGCCGCTCTACGCCGGGCTAATGGCCAGGACGAGCCTTGGAAGGTTCCCTTCTTCGGCATCGGCAACGAGCCCTGGGGGTGCGGCGGTCATATGCGTGCCGATGCCTATGCCGATCTGGCCCGCCAATACAGCACCTATGTGCGGAACCATAACGGCAACGATGTATACCGGATCGCTGCCGGCGCCGGTGACGAGGACGTAGCCTGGACCAAAGCCCTCATGGAGGCTTTGCCTGACAAGGGCAGCTCCAGCCGCAGGAGTTCGCCTTACCAAGGCATCTCCCTGCACCACTACACGATGTCCGGTCACTGGGATGCCAAGGGTTCGGCAACCGCGTTCAGCCAGGATGAGTACTGGAAGACCATCAAGTCCGCCCAGCACATCGAGACCCTCCTGTCCATGCACTCCACCATGATGGATGTCTATGACCCGCACAAGGCGGTGGGCCTGGTCCTGGATGAATGGGGCACCTGGTGGGACGTTGAGGCTGACACCAATCCCGGCTTCCTGTACCAGCAGAACACCGTCCGTGACGCCCTGGTTGCTGCAATCCACTTCGACTCCTTTCACCGGCACGCGGACCGCCTGGTCATGGCGAACATCGCCCAAACTGTCAACGTCCTGCAGGCCATGCTGCTCACCGATCCGGAGAGCGGCGCCCTGGTCAAGACCCCCACCTTCCACGTCTTCGCCATGAACGCAGGGCACCAGGACGCCGCGGTGCTGCACACGCACCTGGACTTTGACACTTCGCATGAGCTGGACGGGGACCGGCTCCCCACCTTCACAGCATCCGCCAGCACCAAGGACGGTCAGGTGCTCATCTCCGTGGCCAATCTGGAGCTGGAGGGCGAGAGAGAAGTGGTCCTGGACCTGCGCGGCGGCCGGTTGGAGCAGGTGGAGGCACTGGTGCTCGGCGGTAACAGCGTCGCAGCGTTCAACGCTCCCGCGCACCCCTACGCCGTAGAGCCCCGTCCTCTCGCCGTGAAAGAGCGCGACGACCAACTGGTGGTTCGCCTGCCGGCGCACTCCTTCGCGACCATTCGCGGAACGCTGGCCGGGCAGGCCCGGGAGGCCGCCGCCGCTGCCGCCGCAGCGATCACCCCTCCCACCACCGGCAGCAAACCCTGCCTCAGCTGCTGAGCAGTCACACCTCCCCAGGTGCCCCATCAACCCAACCACCCTCAAGAAACCCCGACAGGACCGGACAGCACCATGCCTCTTTCTGACCTTCCCCTCGAGGAGCTCCGCGCGTACACCTCAACAGTGACGCCCCCGGATGACTTCGACGCCTTCTGGGATGAGACCCTTGAGGAGGCGCGAACGTTTCCCCTCAGTGCCGTCTTTGCGCCTGCGGAGAACTACCTTTCCATCATCGACACTTTCGACGTGACGTTCGCCGGCTACGGCGGTTCCCCCATCAAAGGCTGGCTCCACCTCCCGGCGAACCGTCCGCCCGGAACCCGGCTCCCCGTCGTCGTGAACTATGAGGGCTATTCAGGAGGGCGCGGCCTGGTCAACCAGGACACCAGATGGGCACAGGCGGGCTACGCGCACTTCATTATGGATACGCGCGGCCAGGGCTACGGCGGAACGCTGGGGGAGACAGCCGACCCGCACCCGAGCGCCGGGGAGGTGGCGTACGCCGGGCTGATGACCAGGGGAGCGGGCAGGCGAGAGGACTACTACTATCGTCGCGTCTACGTGGACGCCTTCCGCGCGGTGGAAGCGGTCCAATCCCATCCGGAGGTGGACCCATCGAGGGTGATCCTGGCCGGAGGCAGCCAGGGCGGCGGCCTTGTGGTGGCCGTTGCCGGGCTGGCTGCCGGAAGGCTCGACGGCGTCATCGCCGCACTGGCGGACGTCCCCTTCCTGCAGGACTTTCCACGCGCCATCGACATCACGCCGCGCGGCCCCTACCCGGAGATCGCGGCTTTCCTGGGCCGGCACCGGGACCGGTACGAACCCATGCTCGCCGTGCTCAACTACTTCGATGGTGTAAACCTCGCCCGGGCGGCCACGGCTCCGGCACTCTACTCAGTAGCCCAGATGGACGATATCTGCCCCCCGTCCACCGTGTTTGCCAGCTTTAACGCGTATGGCTCGGGCACTGCTGCGTCGGCGGGCACCGGGGCGGCGAAGGAGATCGAGATCTACCGGTTCAACAACCATGAGGGCGGTCAGGAACATCACTGGATCAGGCAGCTGCAATTCCTGCGGAAGGTCCTGGGCTGACCAGATTTTTGCCTTAACGCTTTATACATTTTTCTAAATTGCCAATCCAGAGCCCGTTTTAGGGTTCTGCGCTCTATTCAGTGTGGTTGCAGTACGCGTAGTGTTTCCCACATTCACTGATTTGAGCTGGGGGACACACGATGGAACCGACACGGTGGCAACCAAGTATGGCAGCCGGAAACACGGCGGCTCAGGACCATCTGTGAGCGGTTACCGGGGACAATCCCTGCTGGAGGAATCAGGCGACGGCAAGCAACTCGTGCTTGAGTCCGCTTTAGGCGCCACACCCTTGGGACTCGTGGAGAACCCGAGCTTCTTCCAGGGATTTGCTGCGAGGCCCGAGGTAGTTTCCTGCGCCTTGTTGGCTGTCGCGGACGTGGCGGCCTCACGCTACTACGATGCCGCGTTCCGGCTCAGCGACGTGTTGGATCCAGTCATGACTGCAAGCGGAGACCGCCTGCGCTGTGAGTCCTTTTCGGCATGTAACGGGGTCCATGCGCGGCTGGACCTGCTGGGCAGCGGTCTCGACGGCGGCGAGATCGGTTTCGGGACCACCAACGTAGACATCAACGCCCCTTTGCGCTCCGCGCTCGCCAACCTGCACAGAAACGAACTGCTCCATCTACAAGTCGGCCGGGAGCAGTTGGTGGTCTCCACCCCTGCGGAAAGCCATGTGGAGCGGAAAGTGGAGCTTCCGGACCGGTGGATCCGTGGTTTCGCTGAGACACCGGGGATCGCTGCCGGAATGACGCATCTGGCAACCCTGTCCGGCTCCCTGATCAGCCAGTTCCTGGGTTCACTCCCGTCCGCCCAGCCCGGGCGCACGGTCTTCCTGCTGCCATCGGTCCGGGGATTGCGTGAGGTGGCTACGCCGAAGGCCTCAACAGTCACGCTGGCGGGCACCGGGCGGCTCGCGGGGGCCAGACGGGTGGCCAGATTTGCTACCCGGCTGGACATCTTCCGGCACGAGAATGGAGCCAGCGCCTGGGCTTTCAGACTACCGGGGGCCGACTTCACACTGCTGCTTTCGCCTGCGGCCGGCAGGGGCTTCTCGGGCGAAGGAGGGATACTGTCAGCGCTTGCCGCCCTCGACGTGAAGGACGCCGGAATGACCGTTCTGGACTTCCTTGAATGGCAGGCGGTCATTTCGGTTGAGGCGCTCGGCGCACGGACCGGCCTACCGGCCCAGCAAGTGAGGCAGGGGCTGGCCTGGTTAGGGGCATCCGGGAAGGTGGGTTTCGATTTACTGGAAGATGCCTACTTCCACCGGGAGCTGCCGCTGGATCAGGAGCGGATCGTCAAGGACAATCCTCGGTTGCAGGCAGCGCGCGGCATCGTGGCCCGGGGAGGGGTATCCCGGATAGAGGACGGCTGGGATGTTCCTGCCGGGGGTGGAACTTTTATGTACCGGGTCACGGCGAGGGATGAAAGCCACCAGTGCACCTGTGCCTGGTGGTATGAATATGGCGGTGCCAGGGGCCCGTGCAAGCATGCCCTCGCAGTGCAGCTACTGGAGCGTGACGCCCGTGATGACGAAAATATGAAGGGATGATCAAGCCTGAGGACCGGGGCGACCCGCGGCTGGTGCAGGAGGTGCGCCGGTTCGTTGCAGCGGAGGACCGGGGAGCCCTTCTCGACTACATGAGAGCGCCCCCGCCGGATGAGCTCGCCGAGGCGACGAAATGGCTAGCCAAGGGCGGCCGGACCATCCTGACCAGAGACCTGGACTGGCGGTTGTACAGTGCCGGTGTCACCAGCGACGAGATGCTGATCCGCCACTACGTACGCGCCTTGGTCATCCTCGCCATTGACCCACCTGGCATCGCCGCCAAGGCGCTGCCATGGCCAGGGATGGCGTCAAACAGGACCACCCAGACCTTGACGATACTGGACGTTCTTGTCGCAAAAGGGGAGGAGTGGTGCCGGAGGTTCGTCAGCGCGGCGATCAACAGGAACGCAAAAGCCGGACAAGACACCTCCGTCAGCGTCATCCGCCACTGCCTGCCGCTCATTCTGCATTTTGGTATGGACCCAGCGGTTTTCGACGCCTATCCGCGGCTTTGGGCGTTTTACTATCGGGAGCTCGTGGCTGGCATGACCCACGAGGTCTGGAACGATGAGGTAGCGGCGGGGTTCGTGTACTCCGGGTGGTCCGGAGTGGAGTTCCGCATCGGCCCCGACGGAAGCGCGGTTCTCTTTCCGAAGATGCAGAAATCGTTGCTGGAGTTGTGGGACCAGGACGTGACCGCCCCGGAAACCTTCCTGCGGTGCTTTGACGTGCCGGACGCTTTGGCTCCTCTGACCAAAAAGGGCGCCCGGGAGGAGTGGACCGTTGGTGCCGCAGTCCGCGGCTCCCTCGACAGGGGAACGTTCAGCAGGGACGACGTCTTTGGCAAGCTCCGCACCGCCCTCGCACGGGACGACGGACTCCCGAGCCAGAGAGTGCTGGCGGAGATCCTGAAGTCCTGTCCGCCCAGTCCTGAGCACGTGGCAGCCAACATCCCGCTCCTGCTTTCAACCGTCGCCGCAGCCGCCGGATTCCTTTCCTTCCCGGCTTTCGAGCTTCTGCTTCAAGCACCTCTGGACGGCGCCGACCTTCAGGCCCTTAGCGGCGCAGTGTTCGGCAGGACCGAGAAAAAGCCGCAGGAACTTTTGGTCCAACGACTAAAATCCGTGGCGACGGCGGAGACATATGACGCCTCCGTCCTGACCGCCTGCTGGGAGGCGGCGGCGGCATCGACGGACCTTAAGATCCGGTCCATCGCGGAATCGATGCTGGACATTCCTCTTGCCGGAAGCTCAAACCCTTCAGCTGCTTCAGCCTCACTATGGGGAACCGGGGTAAGGCAACCTCCGGAAATCCCCCGGTATGTGGCATTGGAAGCCGATCCCAGGAAGGCGCTGCCTCATTGGAGCGGACAGCGGGAACATACCATCGCAGAAGAGCAGTATCTGGATCGCTTCCTGCGTACCGTCTACCAGGTTCCTGGAAACGTGCGCGAGTGGTACCGGAGAAACTATCGTCTTGGCTATCAGCCAATTCCCGCCGAGACAGCCCCACCGCCACCGAGCTTGGAGAGCTGGGCTTGGTCAAGCCCTAACGTTGTGCTGGCCGCCTGGGCGGCAGGAGAGCACAACCTGAGCGCTCACCGGAATTTGGTCGGATTGCTCCGGACATCGCTGTCCCGTCCCATCGATTGGGACGACCCTTTTCGGGCTTACAGTCCTTTGGCCGCTATCCACACGTTTCGCCAAAGCGAGCTGGCCGTCCAGGCAGGGACAGTGCCGTATTCCCTGGCCACACCAAGCTTCGACAACTTCCGGCTGGAACTGGGCAGGCTTGTGTCACTGCTGCGCCTTTTTGAACGGGAAGGCTGGGCCTACGGGGAAGCTGACCTGTTCCAAGCACTCCTGCGGCTGGGACCCTTGGATGCGGAACTGTCAGCCGATGTGCCTGAGCTGAACGTCCTGCCGCTGGACGGCTCAGATGTACCGGAGCGGCTGGCCGGCCGAATTCTTCTCGAGTGGGTCCATGGTGGAGGTTTTAAGCCCCCGCCTGTGGACGCTCCACTGACCCTGCCTGTGTCCTTGGACCGGTTTCCGTCGATCCCACCTGAGCTGCTTTCAGCAGACATTTGGACGCGGGCAGGGCGCGGGTACCTTATCAGTTGGCTTGGGCACGGTGCTTCGGCAGTTGTGCCGTTCTGGCCGGACCTCGGCGCCATATGGTTGGATCGGGGTTCAGTACATGGCGGCCTGGTCTCTTTTGGGGAAGGAGGCCTGGCAGGGGCAACGGCCGGGAAACTCGGGCAATTGACTCACAGCTGGTTCATAGCCGCGCTCTCTTCCCGCCATGAAGACGGCCGGAACCGCGCTGTCGAAACGCTGCTGGAGCTGGCCGCCAGGCGCCAACTTTCAGGGGAACACCTGGCCGCGGCGGCCCGGGAGTGCGTCGAGACTGGCGCTCATTCGCTCGCCAGGCTGGTGCGGAGCCTGACGCTGGTGGCATACGAAGGCCATCTGGATTGTGTTTGGCCATCACTCACAAGCATGGTGGTGGCGTGCTCAGGCCAGCAAAAGATTCCGCCAGGAACACTGGATGTCCTGGCCACCTGTTCGGAACTCTGGGACTTCATTCCCTCTGAACATAGGACCGCAGCGGGCATTCCGGCAGAGTTCTCCGCTGCAGTGGTTGCACTGGCTGCCTCAAAGTCGGCCACCAAGACCTCCCTCGAAGCGAAGCAGCTCGCGTTGCGGATGGGGCTCCCTGTGGAGTGACGCAGACGGGCCGCCCACTCGTGGACGGCCCGCATGCGTTGATTCGGGGGTGAGACTACTTGGACGTCTTCCAAGCTTCCTGGTAAATCTCGGTGTAGCGCTCGGCGCCAAGATCGGTGAGGTTTTTCTGGAACTCGGCCCAGTGCTGATCGTTGTTTATATCTCGGACGCCGGTGACGAACTCCGCGCCCGCCCGCCCGATGAAGCTCTCCACGTTGGTCTGGATCGTCCCCAGCTCCCTCGCGGTATCGCCGGTCAACGTGACGTCCCAGTACGGAAACGCCTCGTCAGACTCGTGGCCCTCGTAGAGCTTGGTGGCCTCGAACAGGCGGCGCTCATAGCCTGCGGGCTCGTAGAGCTTCGTGGAGTAGACCTGCCGCTCCCGGAATTCCGCATCACTGAAGAACTGCGCGATGGCGCCCCAGGAATTGTTCACACCTTCGCCCTTGGGCGGCCTGAGGGTTTTGAACAGCGGCTGGAGGGTATCTTCCAGGGCCACGTCGCCCGCTTCGGGCTTGACCCAATTGACGCCCTCGACACCGTACTCGCCCTGCATGTGACCCTCATAGGAAAAGATGAAATCCATGATCTGCATGAGCTTCTGCTGCTTTGCCTCACTCGAGCGATTGGTGATAACGAAGGACGCGCCGCTTGCGCTGGGGGCGCCACCACCAAAGAAAGTGCCGTCGCCGTTCGGTCCCGTCAGCGGCGGGACTGCGTCGTACTGTGTATAGCGGCCGTCCGTGTTATCGGCTCTGACGAAGCCAGGGTGCATCGTGGTCACCGACCCAAGGACTACGCCGTCAGCGCTGTTGCCCTTGCCGTTGAGGGCCTCGCCGTTCTGGGTGAAGGCGGCCTCGTCAATCAAGCCGTCCTTATACAGGGAGGTTACATAGGATATCCCTGCCCGCCATTCGTCGCGGGTGGGCTGCAGGACAACCTTGCCGTCGACGGCCCCGAGTGAGGTCGGGTTGGCCCCGGCCGTGTTCCCGGACGGGGTCGCCGTGTAGACGAAGGGGTTCATCAGGTACGGGAGGACTGAGCTGCCGACCATCCCGGAGAGGGGGATCTCGTCTGGCTTGCCGTTTCCGTTGGGGTCCTTGCTCTTGAACGCCTCCAGCACGGTGCGCAGTTCTTCAGGCGTGGTGGGCTGCTTAAGGTCAACTTTCTGCAGCCAGGCGGAATTCATCCACAGCTTGGCAGGATAGGAGCAGTGGAAGCAGTCGTTCCACACCGGAAGCCCCCAGATAGTCCCGTCCGTGGATGTTGCCATCTTCTTAAAGTCGGGTTCTTTCGCGAATGCGGCGGTGATGTTGGGGGTGTCTTCGCCGATCAGCTTATCGAGCGGCAGGAGCACACCCTGCTTGCCGAGCTTCACCAGCTCCTCGTTGGTGAACTGGTCCACCCAAGGAACCAGCATGTAGGCGTCGGGGTAGTCGCCGCTCGCGAGTGAAACCTGGCGTTTCTCGGCGGCGCCGGCTCCGTCGTAGGTGGTCGTCTCGAACTGGAGGTCGACGTCGAACTTCTCTTCGAGCACTTTCGTGAACGCGTTGTCATCCAGGTCCCCGTCCTTGCCTTGGGGGGCGAAGATGGTGATCACTTCATCTGGAGTGGTAGCCGGTCCCGCCGTACATGCTGAGAGCGCAACGGCCGATACGGCCACTGCCGCTCCGACCGCCGCCCGGGCGAATCTGCTGGTCATCTTTGACTGCCTTTCATTGAGGTTGAGCTGAGGTGAGGGGAAATAGTGAGCGCACGGATCAGCCCTTGACCGAGCCGATCATCACGCCCTTGGTGAAGTGCCGCGCCACAAACGGGTAGACGAGCATGACAGGCACGGTGGAGACGACGATGAGCGAGAACTTCATAAGATCGGCCAACTGCTGGGCCTCCAGCTGGTCCGCGAGGTTGCTCCCTCCGGCGTTGTTGTTGAGGACCAGAATGTTCCGCAGCACCAGCTGCAGTGGATAGAGGTCCTCGTTTCGGAGGTAGATCAGTGCGCTGAAGTACTGGTTCCACTGCCCGATGCCGTACATCAGGGCGATAACCGCCAGCAGCGGTTTCGACAGAGGCAGCACCACTGACCACAGGAACCGCAGATCACCGGCGCCGTCGAGCTGGGCTGCCTCGTACAGCTCCGCTGGAATCGACGAGCGGAAGAAGGTCATCGCGATCAGCACCTGCCAGGCCCCGATGGCTCCTGGGATGATCATTGCCCACGGGGTATCCAGCATCCCGAACGACCTCACCACCATGTAGGTCGGGATCAGCCCCCCGCTGAAGACCATCGTGAACAGGACGCCGCCGATCAATGCCCGCCCGCCTACCAAACCTGAGCGTGAGAGCGGGTAGGCGATCATGACAGTCAAGGCGAGGCTGATCAGGGTCCCGGCCACGACATAGAGAATCGAGTTTCGGAAACCGGTGACGATGGTGGAGTTGCTCAGCACAGCTTCGTATCCGCGAAGCGTGAAGTCGACCGGCCACAGGAACACCTGTCCGCTCGACACCGCCGCGGGACTTGAGAAAGAGCTGGCAAGAATGTTGATCAGGGGGACGAGGACGATGAGCAGAAAAGTCGTCAGGAGGATGTAGACGCCTGCCATGAAAACCCGGTCTACACCGGTGTCACGGATCGGGGTGGCAGGGCGGCGGGACTTCCTGCGCTTTGTTTCTGGTTCGGCTCCGAAGTCGGGCCTGGTCATGGTCCGGAAGGTCATTGGATGCTCTCCTTTCACCACAGTCCGTTGCCGGTCACGCGCTTGGAGGCGGTATTGACGGCGAGGAGCAGGATGAGGTTGATGACGGAGTTGAATAGCCCGATCGCCGTCGCGAGGCTGAAATCGGCGCTGAGTAGGCCGATCTTGTAGGTGTAGGTCGCAATAATCTCCGATTGGGTGAGATTCAGCGGGTTCTGGAGCAGGAACGCTTTCTCGAAGCCGATGGCCATGATGCCGCCGACACTCAGGATCATCACCACCACGATCGTCGGTGCGATCCCCGGCAGATCGATGTGCCAGATCTTCTGCAGGCGGTTTGCTCCGTCGAGGCGGGCAGCCTCATAGAGGCTCGTGTCGATTCCTGCCAGGGCGGCCATGAAGATAATCGCCGAGTAGCCGGCGGTCTGCCAGATGTCGCTCCAGACGTAGACATGCCGGAAGGAGTCGGGGTTGGCTAGGAGATTGGTGGACTGGCCGAAGAAGCCGAGGAAATCGGCCATGAACCCGATCCTCGGCGAGAAGATCAGGATAAGCATCGAGACGACGATCACCGTCGAGAGAAAGTAAGGCGCATAGGTGACCAGTTGGACAGTCCGCTTGAAGAAGCGCAGCCGCACTTCGTTGAGGGCTAAGGCCAGGATGACCGGGATGGGAAATCCGGCGAGGAAGCCGTACAAGCTCAGCATCAGCGTGTTGCGGATAAGGTCCCAAGCGACAGGGTTGGCGAAGAACCGCTCGAAGTGCTCGAACCCAACCCAGGGGCTGCCCCATATTCCGGCGACGACGTTGTAGTCCTTGAACGCAATCACGTTGTTTGCCATCGGGACGTAGCTGAAGATCACGAAGTGCGCCACCGGGAGGATGAGCAGCAAATAGAGCTGCCAATGCCGACGCACACTGCGTAAACGTCGGCGGCCTCGGCTCGCCTTGCTGGCCTCGTTCGTGCCCGGGGGGGCCACCCCGCTCCGATCGAGCACGGCTGTCATCTTCGTCGACATCAATCGCTCCCTTGCGTGAGGATATCGTTATCCCACTTCTTCTGGCCAACTATAGCGCAATCGTTTGTTCACGCAAGATCGTTTATATTGGGACTCGTGGTGAGCTTGAGTGATGTTGCAGGACGTGCAGGCGTCTCCGTGTCGGTCGCATCTCGTGCGCTTTCGGGTGATCCCGCCGCGAGGTTGAGTGAGGCCACGCGCCTGCGGGTCCGCGAAGCGGCCGACGAGCTCGCTTACCGGCCCAATCACGCCGGGAGATCCCTTCGCCGCTCACGGACCGACGTCATCGCGCTGATTGTCCCGGATGTTACCAACGCGCTGTTCGCAGAGCTCACACGAGGTGCGGACGCTGAGGCAGCGGCGCGGGGGCTGACGGTACTCCTGGGCCGCGGCGACGACACTGCGACGGGCCTGGCCCTCGCCGACCGCCTCTTGGCCGAGGGTCGCGTTGACGGTGTGATCCTCCAGCCCCGCGACGGTACTGACCCCCAGGACCTGCTATCGCTGGCCAGGGCTGCAGCGCCCGTAGTCATCGTCCACGACGAGCTTGCAGGCGCGAGCGCGGTACTTATCGACGACGCGGCGGCCGCGAACGCCGCCGTCGATCATCTGGTGGAGCGCGGACGGAAGCGCATTGCGCTGATCGGCGGAATCGAGGCATCGTCCAGTGCCCGCCGCCGCGAAGCGGGCTTCCGCGTGGCACTCGCGGCGTCCGGATTGCCCCTGCGGGAACAGTGGATCACGCGGCTGGGATACAACCCTGAGAACGGCCGGGAAGCAATGGGGCAGCTTCTGAGCTCCGATGAACCGCCGGACGCAGTAGTGGTTGCCAACGTCAACGCAGGCTTGGGCGCACTGGCGGAAGCCGCCAGGCTGGGAGTCGGTGTGCCGCAGGGCGTCGCCGTCGTCGCGATCCACGACTCTTGGCCGGCCGCCTATGCCGCGCCGGCGCTCAGCTGCGTCTCCACGCCCCTTTACGAACTCGGGCGTGCAGCCGTCGCGGTATTGTCCGATCGCATAGCGGGCAAAGAACCCGAGGTGGTCCGTGTCTCATCGCCCGTGCCAGTGGTCGTTGCCCGAGCGTCAACCGGGAACTGGCACCTCAGGTAGGGGCCTAGCGAAGCGTCATGCTTGGATCCAGTTGCTCGATGCCCTCAGGAGTCACCAAGATTACGCGGGCCGTAGGGATGTCATAGAACAGACCCGTGGCCTGCACGTCACCCGATGCCATGGCGGGACCGGTTACGGGGTGCACTTCCAGCTTCCGGAGCTGGACCGCGACGTTCACCATGCTGAGCTGGTCGAGGCGGCTGTAACCCTCCGCCGCAGCAGCCACCGCCACGGGGTGACCGTCAAGGAGCTCACGATAGCTCGGCCGTGCGTGCTCCAGCCAAGCATCAAACCCGGCACCCAAAGCGGCATTGGAGGCACCCTCCGCATCAGCAACAACTGCCTTCATTGCGCCGCAGTTGGAGTGCCCGCAGACTACGATCGAGTCAACGGACAAGCCTTTGACAGCAAATGACAGCGCCGAATCAATCGAGGCATCCCGTCCATCACTGCACACAACGTTCCCGATATTCCGGAGGGTCAAAAGGTCTCCGGGGCCGCTGCTGGTGATGAGGTTCGGATTGACCCTCGAGTCCACGCAGGCCACGAACAGTGTGTCCGGGTTTTGACCTTCAGTGAGGTCCTGCACCAGCGGGCGCACCTTGTCCGCGTGCCGCCGATGGTACTTATCGATTCCCAGGAGGATTGAGCGCAGCGGCAGGGGCGCGCCGTCGTCGTGACCGTCCTGATGAGCGGCGCCCGGGCGTTTCGGCTGCCAGGAAGTCCGTGGCGGCAGAGGGAACTCCCGTGGGTCCTGCCGCTGGGGGGTGTTGTCCGCGGCATCGCTGAAAGCGGTGGTGCCGTGCTCCTCGAGGGTTACGGAGGCTCCGGTATTCCGGTGCTGCGTCTGCCAGGCAACCAGGGCCTCGCGGAAGGCATGGTCAAGGTAGTCGGCATTGAGCTCCACTACGACGTCCTCGCTTGCGGGCACGGAATGAAGCACGCGATTCAGGCGCGGCAGTGCGAAGAAGCTGCAGGACCCTGCGATGGTGACACGCCACGGCTGGGAGTCACCTGAGGGTGTGTGTGCATGGATCTGGGCCCGGAGCACGCGCCACAGCACGCAGAGAGCTGCGAGTGCCAGTCCGATGATGACGCCTTCGAGCAGATTGAGTACGACGACGCAAGCCAGGGTGACCACGTAGACGAGAAGGTCACCGGTGCGAAGGCTTGTTTTGATATCGGCGACCTTGATGAGCTTCGCACCGATGACCAGCAACAGGCCCGCCAGCACTGACAGCGGAATGAGCTGGATGAGACCGGCGAACAGGGCAGAGAACACGAGGACCCAGACGCCGTGCAGGATGGCTGATACCCGGCTCTTGGCGCCGGCTTCGACGTTGGTGGCGCTGCGGACAATCACACCGGTAACCGGGAGGCCGCCGAGCATGCCGGAAACCACGTTGGCGGAACCTTGGCCCACAAGCTCTCGGTTAAGGTTGGTGCGCGCGCCGGCATGCATCTTGTCCACGGCAACTGCGGACAGCAGTGATTCGATGCTCGCGATCAGGGCCACGGTAATGACTGCCATGGCCGCGGCACGCCAGTTGCCGTCAGGCAAGCTGGGCAAGGCAACTGCGTCGAACAGCGAGCCATTGAAGCTGATGCGCTCGACGTTGGGCGCCACTGCCACGGACAGAACAGTGACCACGACGACGGCAGCCAGAGGTCCGGGGATCCTGCGCACGGCGGCCGGCAGGTACTTCCAAGCGAGGAGGACGCCGACAACCGCCAAACCGAGCAGTGCAGAATGCAGCTCCACGTTGATGATGGCTGCTGGCAGGCCTGTCAGGTTTTCGACGGCGGAACCAGCAGCCTGGCCGCCGAGCAGCACGTGCATCTGCTGCAGGATGATCGTGATGCCAATGCCGGCGAGCATGGCCTTGACCACCACGGGCGATACTGCGAGTGCGGCCCGCCCAACCCGGCTGATGCCCAGCAACAGCTGCACGACGCCCGCACCAGCGGTGATCGCGCATGTCACCTGCCAGCCGAACTCGTTAACCAGACCGGCAACGACGACGGTGAGGCCCGCTGCCGGGCCGCTTACCTGCAGCGGGGAGCCACCCAGGCTGCCCGCGACGAGTCCTCCGACGGCTGCTGCGATGAGGCCCGCCATGATCGGTGCTCCGGAAGCAGCGGCAATACCGAGCGAGAGAGGGAGGGCGACGAGGAAGACTACAAGGGATGCGGGGAGGTCGGCCCCGAGATTGCTGAGAAGGCTGGCCTTACCTTGTGTGGTTGCCTTTTTTCCGGGCGGACTGTGGGCGTCGTTGGGGACGGCTGCGGAATCTGATGAATGTGGCATTGGGTTTCCTTGGCTCGCGAATGATGACTCCTCCAGCCTAGAAAACCTGTCACGGGGAGTGACAAGAAGATGTGACACGTATGACAAGATTTGTGAGCAAGGGCCGTCATGTGGGGACCAATAGGAACCTTTAAGGGGTGCTGTGCGTTAGACGATCTCGTCCGGCCACCCAGATGGAAGGTAATGGAGGACTGTCCTTGTTCATGCCGACTCCCGCTGGACGAGGGTGGTAGTGAGAAGGGGCTGCCTGTCGACGTCGCGCCTTTGCAGGACTGCGAGGATGGTCTCTGCGGCGACGCGCCCCATATCCTCCAGCGGCTGCCGGACTGTTGTGAGTGTTGGATCCATGGTGGTTGCGATGGCGACGTCGTCGAAGCCGATCACGGCGACGTCGGACGGGACTCGTCTGCCCGCGGCCTGGAGGACCCGGATGGCTCCGCTCGCCATCAGGTCGGAAGAGGCGAAGACGCCATCGAGGTCCGGGTAGCGCTTGAGGAGGCGCGCCATCGCGGCTGAACCGCTCACAAGGGTGAAGTCGCCATGCACCATCGGGCCGTGGTCGATGCCGAGCTCGGTGAGCTCATCGCGCCAACCCCTGATGCGCTCACGTGCCGGCTCCATATCGGCTGGCCCGGCGATAATGCCAAGCCGACGGCGACCGGCGTCGGCCAGTGCCCGCGCAGCGAGCCTTCCGCCTCCATAGTTATCAGAGTCGATGACGATCGCATCTGGAGCGAGCTCGACGCGGGGGCGCCCAACCCAGGCGATCGGCACGGGGGAGTCCACCAGCGCCTGCGCGAGATGTGTGATCTCGTGCTGAAGGATGATGATGGCACCGTCTACGGCGCCTGAGCGCAGAAACCGCGGAATGCGGTCTCCGTCATCGTTGTCCGCCGGCAACAGGACGGGTTGGACCTCGCCGGCGTAAAGGCCCTTCCCGGCACCCTTGAGCACGGAAGTGAAGAACGTACCCGTCAGGCTGTCCAGCTCGTTAAAGGCGACGATGAGCGCAATGGCCCCCGCCCGTCCGCCACGCAGCACACGAGCAGCGCTGTTGGTCTCATAGCCCAGCTCCTTGGCGGCGCGCTCCACTGCAGCCGACATCTTGACGTCAACCTTCGTCTCGCCAGCGAGCACGCGAGCAGCGGTTGCGCGGGAAACGCCGGCAATTCGTGCAACGTCCACCAGCGTGGGTCTTGGCATTGTGCGTCCTTCTGGGGATTTTTCGACATGGCGGGACTTTCTTGTCTCCCAGTATAGAGATCGATCCCTCCCAATAGAAAAAGGTTGATGATCAAGTCTTGCCTGACCTCCATGAGCCAGCTACTCTGATGCCCAGAGATCGTTCTCTCAGCCGGAAGCTGAAGCTCCGGGATCCCTTGCAATCCCCAAAGAAGAGGAATTGTCGTGAAAAAAGGCTTGACGGCGATAGTCGCCACAGCAGCAGCACTTGCCGTCGCTTTGACCGGATGCGCGTCCGGCGGGAGTGGCACATCGGCGGGTCCGAACGCCGAGGTCTCCTTCTGGTCCTTCACCGGGATCAATGCGAAGGACAGCGTCAACGATTACATCAAGAAAATGCCCGAGGCGAAGGTCAAGCTGACCGAGGTGGGCAGCACCACCGAGACCGCGACCGCCCTCACGGCGGCGTTGGCAGGGGGGAAGGTCCCCGACCTGGTCATGATCCAGAATGATGACTTGCCCAAGTTCGTCGAGAACAGCTCCAACTTCCTCGACCTCCGCACGCTCGGCGGTGACGACGTCGCCGATGACTACCTCGGCTGGGCGGCTGATGCGGCGACGGCGACGGACGGCTCGGTTATCGGCATTCCGACGGACGTGGGAGGACTGGGCTTCGCTTACCGGGCCGACCTCTTCGAGCAGGCCGGTCTGCCGACAGAGCCTGATGAGGTCGCTGCCATGTGGAAGGACTGGCCCTCTTTCATCGCAATGGGTGAAAAGTACACGGCGGCCACCGGAAAGCCGTTCGTGGACAACATCGAAACCAGCGTCTTCTTCTCGACCGTCAACCAGGTCAGCGAGAAGTACTACTCACCCGAAGGCGACCTCGTCTACGACACGAACCCTCAGGTGAAAAACGCATTCGACCTCGCTGTGAAAACCCATGACGCCGGCATCAGCGCGGGTATCGCTGCATGGTCCTCGGGCTGGGCTCCAGGCCGCGCGAACGGTGCCTTCGCCGTAACCATCGCACCGTCGTGGATTCTCTCGGGCATCAAGACAGACGCCCCCGACACAGCCGGGAAGTGGCGCATCGCCAGCGTTCCAGGCATTGGAGGCAACTGGGGTGGCAGCGTCATTGCCATCCCGGCGCGCGCCGAGCACCCCGAGGCAGCCTGGCAGTACATCAAAACAATGATGTCGGCCGAGGGGCAGGCGGACCACTTCGCGCAGTCTGGCACCTTCCCTGCCGCGGCCTCCGCCGTCGAAAGCCAAGCGGTCCTCGACTACACGGACCCGTTCTTCGGTGACTCCAAGATCGGCAAGGTAATGGCCACGTCTGTGCAGCAGTTCCCGTCGTTCTACAACGGCCCTGACACGACTCCAATCAACGGCGCTCTCCTTAATACCCTCGTCCAGCTGGAAACCGGAGGCGTCACCTCGGATAAGGCCTGGACGACCGCCCTCGACACGGCCAAGCAGGCAATCGGCGGCTGACCGTCCCACCCACCCGAGCGGCCCGGCGGGGACAGCGCCGGGCCGCCCTTTCGACGGAGGTACCACCGTGTCAACCGCGACAGCCACTCACCCGCACAAACAGCGCAAAACCCGGGTTCAGAAAGCCACGCGGATCCGCAACTCGCTCTCCGAGCGGATCGCTCCCTACGCATACGTTGCGCCGTTCTTCATCATCTTTATCGTCTTCGGACTTTTTCCACTCGTCTTCACCTTCTACGTCTCGCTGTTCGACTGGAATCCCATTGGCAAGCAGACCTTCGTCGGCCTCGCGAACTTTGAGCAGCTCTTCGCCGACGGACGATTCTGGAATGCGCTCCTCAACACGTTCGGGATCTTCCTGATTTCGACCATCCCGCAGCTGATCCTCGCGCTCTTTCTCGCGCACCTGCTCAACCACGCTCGTCTGCGGTGGGCAAACTTCTTTCGCATGGCTCTGCTGGTTCCGTACATCACCTCGGTCGCAGCGACGGCGATCGTATTCGCGCAGATCTTTGACAGGAACTTCGGCCTTATCAACTGGGTCCTAGGGCTGTTCGGGCTCCCGTCGGTGAACTTCCTCGCCACCAACTACGGCTCCTGGATCCTCATCTCGGCAATGGTCATGTGGCGCTGGTTCGGCTACAACACGCTGCTCTACCTGGCCGGGCTTCAGTCGATGCCCCGGGAAATGTTCGAGGCGGCCTCCGTTGACGGCGCATCGAGCTGGCAACAGTTCTGGCACCTGACCATCCCGTCGCTGCGCCCCATCATCGTCTTCACGGTCATCATGTCCACCATCGGCGGACTTCAAATCTTCACTGAGCCGCTTCTCGTATCTCCCGAGTCGGGCCTCACTTGCGGCGCCGGCAGACAGTGCCAGACGCTGGCCCTTTTTCTCTATGAACAGGGCTTCGGCCTGTTCAAGTTCGGTTACGGGTCCGCGATCGGCGTCGTCCTCTTCGTGATCGTTGTTCTCGTATCGCTCCTCAACTTCTTCCTGTCCACACGTACGAGAAAGGCCAGCTGATGGCTGATGTGATCGATCAGGTTATCCCTGAGGCGCCGGCCAAAGGCGGACCAAAGCCGGTCCGTGTTCCCAAGCGCCGCGCCACGGCCGGTGGAATCGGCTGGCCCGTGTACCTGTTCCTGACGCTATCCGTTGTGGTGTCGGTGTTCCCGCTGTACTACATGTTCGTCATCGCGTCGGCGGGGGCCACCGCCGTGACCTCGGTCCCGCCGCGGCTGTATCCGGGCACGCAGTTCTTCGACATCGCCGGGAAGGTGTTCGACACTGTCCCGTTCTTCGCCTCGCTGGTCAACAGCGTATTCGTCTCGCTCACGATCGCCGTCGTATCCGCGATCATGTGTGCAATGGCGGGCTTCGCATTCGCCAAGTTGCAGTTCCCCGGCCGGAATCTGCTGTTCCTCATTGTCCTGCTCACGATGACCGTACCTGCGCAGCTCAGTGTGATTCCGCAGTATCTGATCGTGTCCGGGCTTGGCTGGGTGGACACGCTCCAAGCAATTATCGTGCCTGGACTGGCCAGCGCTTTCGGCATTTTCTGGATGCGTCAACATATGGCCACCACCGTCAGCGACGAGCTCATCCAGTCCGCCCGCCTCGACGGTGCCAACTCCTGGCAACTGTTCTGGGGGATCGCATTCCCGGTGGTGCGTCCGGCGGCATTCGTGCTCGGCCTGATCACGTTCACCTCGGTATGGAACGACTTCATGTGGCCCTTCATCGTCCTGAAATCCCCGGAGCTGTTCACTGTGCAGATCGCACTCAAGCAACTCCAGGCCAACCGCACCATCGACGTGGCTCTGGCCATGGGCGGATCGTTCCTGGCTACCCTGCCGTTGCTGGTCGTGTTCTTTTTCGTCGGCCGGCGCATGGTGTCGGGAATCATGGACGGGGCGTTCAAGGGCTGATGCTGCACCAGACTTTCACATCGCCCACAATGTCCAAGACCAGTCCAACCGGCACCCCGGGCAAGGACTGGCGGGACCAGTCGCTCCCTCCTGGGGAACGCGCCCGCCTGCTCACGGCAGAGCTCACCCTTGAAGAGAAAGCGGCTCAACTCGGATCCGTCTGGCTGACCGACTCGGCTGACGACTTCGCGCCAAAACTGGACGATAGGCCCAGGGCCGCCACCGATCCTTTCGAGGGTGGGCTCGGCCAGCTCACTCGTGTGTTCGGCACGGAACCCGTTACCGTCGCCGAGGGAGTGCGCCGCCTGCGCGAGCTGCAGGAGCGCGTCGTCGCCTCAAACCGGCTTGGGATCCCGGCCATCGTGCACGAGGAGTGCCTCACCGGACTTGCGGCCTACGGCGCCACCGCGTTCCCCACGCCACTTGCCTGGGCGGCGACGTTCAACGAGGAACTTGTCCGCGAGATGGCGGAAGCGATCGGCTCAGACATGCGCGCACTCGGCATCCACCAGGGACTCGCCCCCGTCGTCGATGTTGTAAAGGACTACCGCTGGGGCCGCGTTGAAGAGACCCTCGGCGAAGACCCCTACCTCGTTTCGCAGCTCGGCACCGCGTATGTCGCGGGGCTGGAGAGCACGGGGATCATCTCGACGTTAAAGCACTTCGCCGGGTATGCGGCATCCCGGGATGCCCGCAACCACGGGCCCGTCAGCATGGGTGCGCGGGAGCTGGCAGACACAGTCCTGCCCCCATTTGAGGCCGCATTGAGGCACGGAGGCGCCCGCAGTGTCATGACGTCCTATACAGATATCGACGGGGTGCCCAGCAGTTCGAACCGCCACCTGCTGACGACGTTGCTGCGCGAGCGATGGGGTTTCGAGGGCACCGTCGTCGCCGATTATTGGGCCGTGCCGTTCCTTTCCGCGATGCATCAGGTAGCGGTCGATACCGCTGATGCGGGCCGGCTGGCACTGCAGGCAGGAGTCGACGTCGAACTTCCGCAGACAGCGGGATACGGTGAGTTGCCCCGTTTGATCCGTGCGGGCATCGTGGAGGAGAGTGACCTGGACCGCTCTGTGCAGCGCCACCTCCGGCACAAGTTTGAGGTGGGACTGTTCGATGATGGGCCGCTTGTTCCGGTGAATGCCGAAAGCGTCGATCTGGACAGCAGCCGCAATCGAGAGATCTCGTCGCGCATTGCGGAGGAGTCGGTAGTGCTGCTGCGCGATGAGGATGCGCTGGCGCTTCTCCATTCGGGGAGAATCGCGGTCCTCGGCCCGGCCGCGGATCAATTTCGCAGCCTGGTCGGATGCTACGCGTTCCCCAACCATGTGCTTTCAAAACACCCGGGGCACGACCTCGGGATCAAGATTCCGACCGTGTTAACCGCTATCCGCGAAGAGTTCGGAGCGGACCGCGTGGGGTTCGAGGCCGGAGCGGAAATCCACTCCGCTGACGCCGGCGCCACCGCCGCTTCCGCTGCCTCCGCCTCGTCCGTCGCCGCAGCCGTTGACCTCGCCCGTAAGAGCGACGTGGCGGTGGTGGTGGTCGGCGACATTGCCGGGCTGTTTGGTGACGGTACCTCAGGTGAAGGCTGTGACGCCCCGGACCTTCGGTTGCCTGGGGGACAAGACGCGCTCGTCACCGCCGTCCTCGACACGGGTGTGCCGACCATCCTGGTCGTGTTGTCTGGCCGCCCGTATGCCCTGGGCGCCTACGAGCAGGCGCGCGTAATCGTTCAGGCGTTTTTCCCAGGAGCCGACGGCGCCGCGGCAGTTGCGGGAGTGCTCTCCGGGCGCGTGCCGCCAACAGGGCGCTTGCCCGTGCAGATCCCGCGCTATCCCTCCGCCTCGAGGACGTACTTACAACCGGCGCTAGGGCTCTCGAATCCCGGGATAACGGCTTTGGACAATGCACCGATGTACCCGTTCGGATTCGGGCTCACTCGGGGCACGATCGTCTACGAAACAATCACGGCTGCCGCGGACCTCGGCACTGAGGGCTCGATGGACGTGGCCGTGACAATCAGCAACCACGGCGCCAGCACCGTTGAGGTGGTCCAGCTCTACGCGGCCTTCCCCTCAGCGCCGGTGGTCCGCCCGGCCGTACAACTCATCGGGTACGCCCGGGTCCCGCTCGGGTCCGGCGAATCGCGGACGGTTACCTTTTACTTAGACGCTGCCCGACTCGCGGTGACGGGCGAAGACGGGGCGCTCGGAGTAGACCCCGGTCCGCTGCGGCTGATCGCAGGCCCGTCGGCCACCGCGGCCGCCGTGACGGCGGAGGTGACCATTGTCGGCGAGCGGCGACTGCTGACGGAGCGCGCACTGCGCACTCCGTGGTCAATCGGCGCCTCGATCAGCTAGCTACCCAAGCTGGCTTTTTTCATTGGTTGTCCACAGTGCATGTAGTGGCCGCCGAAAATCAGTACTTCCCCTGTTTGATCGGTGCTGGACAGGACCATGGACACGTCGGCAAGTCCCGCAAGGTGTTCGTCGAAGCGTCCGCATCGGCTGCAGGTGTAGGAAACCAGGACCACATCGGCAGGATGATCCGGTAAATGAACAACCGATGTGATGCTTAGACGGCGGTCGGTGCCGCAGTTGAAGCACATCACTGGCAGCACGCGGGGCGGCTGGCCGGCGCCGTCACTGCGGAAGCCGGGCGATCCGAGGGACATGATCAGGCCCCCAGCGGGACATCTGTGGCGGGGGCAGGGGAGTTAGCGTGGTGAAGGAATTGCTGAAAATGGGAGGTGGCCATATGGGGCTCTTTCCTCGCGGTGCACGATCGGCCGCCGTGAGGCTACAGCAGCTACCTCCGGGCGGTGCACAACGCCGGGAGTGGTTCCGCTGCGGAAAAATGCTTGCGCGCAGGGACCTGCATCGAAAATACCCGTGCTGGCCCGGGCTGTATACCCTTTCGGGGAAACCAGGCTATAGCTGCGCCTGAGCCTCCAGGAATTCCTGCACTCCCAACAGATGGTTGGCCATCCGAATCCGTGCACCCTCTGTGCTGCCTGCCCGGAGGGCTGCCAAAATGGCCAAGTGCTCGGCATGAGTGCGATCCACGGCTCCCTGCACTGCGATGGCCCTCCAGAGCCGCCCTCTGACAGTGCGGCTGGCCATGGCCTCAATGAGGGCTTCGAGCGCCGGATTTCCAGAGGCTTTGGCGATCAGACGGTGGAATTCAAGGTCCGACTCAAGGATGGCCTCGTGGTCAGGTTCGCTGCCTGCAGCGATCAAGTGGCCGGCAGTATCCAGAATGGCCTCAGCCGCGTCCAAGTCAGACTCGCTCATCCGCGAAGCTGCCAGCGCCGCGGCCTCCGATTCAAGAATCCGGCGGACGTTTTGGACATGAGCCACCCCAGCTGCATCCTGAAGGTCGATCATGAACTCCATGGGTGCCAGCAGCCTGTCCGCCGAGAGCGAGGTCACGTAGGTCCCGTCGCCTTGTCGCGTTTCCAAAATACCCATGTTTGCCAGTGCCCGGACCCCTTCGCGCAAGGAGCCACGCGAGACGGTCAGAGCGGCGGCTAAGTCCTTCTCAATTGGAAGCCGCGAGCCCGGGCCCAGCTTCCCGCTGGTGATCATCTCTTTGATGCCTTGGACAACAACATCGGTTTGGGAGATCGAGGGAACCCCGGCCCGCGTTTCGGAAGACATACATTCATTCTAGGAGCAGCGGCTGCGACCTTACGAGTGGCACCTTACAGTGCCTGTCTCAGCCAACTCTCGACACCGCTGATGTGGACCGTGACAAGGGCACGGACCAGTTCGGCATCCCCGCGTGCCAAGGCGTCGGCGATTGCCTTGTGTTCTGCAAGGGTATGCGCCACGGCACCGTCCTGCGTCAGTCCGCGCCAAATGCGGGCGCGCACCGTGCTGCCGGAGAGGGCGTCCAGCAGGCTCTCCAGATACGCATTGCCGGCTGCCCTGCTGATCATGCGATGAAACTCGAGGTCATGGGCCACAAGTTCCTTCACGTCCGTATGCTCGTCAATGCCGTCCATCGTGGCGCGAAGCTCCAGCAGTTCGGCGTCGCTCATCTTGCTGGCAGCGATGAAGGCAGTGGCGGGCTCAAGGATACGTCGGACCTCGAAGAGCTCCAGGATGGATTTGTCCTGATGGAGTTCAACGACGAAAGCCACAGCCTCATTCAGAAGCTTGGCATCAAGGCTGGTGACGTAGGTACCGTCACCACGCCGGACATCCAGAACGCGAATGAGTTCGAGGGCCTTGACCGCTTCCCGGAGGGAACTGCGCGACAAACCGAGGCGGTCACTGAGTTCCTTCTCCGGTGGCAGACGGTCGCCGGCTTTAAGCTCGCCCCGCAGCAGCATTTCCTTGATTTTGTCGATCGCCTCATCAGTCACAGCCATGGGAACATCTTAGCCGGATTCATCCGACGTCTGATGTGGTCCACTCGCAGCGTATCCAGCGGGACGACCGCTCACAGCCCTTCAAACAAGTCTGTCAACAACGGGCTGTCTGGCGGCCTGACGGGCCAGGCTATAACTGAGGATTCCCTGGATACGATTCTGGCCCACCGTCGCTCGTTCACCCCGGGATCGACGATGACATGGCGCTGGGACTTGTGCTCCAACAGTCCTGCCACTATCCGGTCCGCTACCTCGCTCGTGTCCACGTCAATGTCGATCCATTCGTCAGGCACCGGGCGCAGGTGATACTCGCGAGCAGGGTCCCAAGGCTCCATGCCCTGTTGTTGTCGCGTCTGGTTCCAACGTTCGAAGGTTGACGCCCGCAACGCCCCATGGACGAGTCGCTTCAGACCTGGGCCCGGCACCCGTCGCGCCTGCGTAAAGGCTTCATCCGTGGCCCTGCCGACGGCGATATGGTCCCGGTGTCCGGTGATCCCATCGGGACCAAAAGTGACAACTACTTGCGGGCGTTCCTGGAGGAGGATGGACAGAATCCTCCCGACGAGCTCGTCAAACGGGACTTCCGCCAGATGGCCGTCCGAGTAATCCAACCATTCGTGACGGTCCGGGATTGTGCCGTGGGCCCGCCAGGCATTGACGCTTTCCCTCCGCCGCCATGCACCCAATTCCTGTGGTGTAGTCGGGACGCCCTCGGCAATCTGCCCGGCCCCACCGTCAGTGGCAAGAACCAGGCAGAACCGGAAACCCGGGTCGTTCTCGTGCAAGGCAATTGAGCCTGCGCAACCGTAGGCATCATCGTCAGGATGCGCAACCACAACCGCCAGTGAATGTGGTTCATCCATACGAGAGAGGCTAAACCCCTATGACCCGGAACAACAGTCCATCGGCGATGGCGGTTTGAGGAACGAAGGGAGGCAGGGAATCTATGCGGCGCCCGATCCGTACGGACGAGTGATCGCTTCGAGGAAATGACCGTCGGGGTCCACGAAGTAGACCCCCCGTCCGCCGTCGTTATGGTTGATCTGCTCTGGACGGGACCGTGCCGGGTCCGCCCAGTAGGGGATGCCCTGGGCCTGAATCCTGGCGAAGATTCCGTCGAAGTCCTCCTCGGTGACCAGGAAGGCGTAGTGCTGCGGGGAGATGGGCCGGTCCGCCGTCGCGAAATCGAGGGCCACGCCATGCTCGAGGGGTACTGTCAGAAAGGACCACATCGCTTGGGGCGTCGGGAGACCGAGCACGTTGGCCAGGAACTCCGCCGACCTGCGCTTGTCCGTCGCATAAACGATGGTGTGGTTGAAACTGACCGTCATGACGACTGCCCGACTGGCAGCACCAGCATGTAGCCGGTGGGTAGATTGCTGCTCCAGCGTCGGGGCTCGCGGACCACGAATTGCGTCGCCAGCTGCTCGGGGCTCAGCAGTGAGTTGGGCGCAGGGGAGGGTCCCCACGGATCGCCGCCGTACGGGTAGAGCGGATCCTGGACCCGGATGCCAGTGACGGAGAACTCCGGGAACTGGCCCGGATCGCCGAGTGACTCGAAGCCGCTCATCACGGACACGTGTCGACCACGCCACAGGACCAGTCCGACCGGCCTGTCCGTCTCCACGACGGCGCGCGCAGCGGTCAGCAGCGCTTCCTGGTAGTCAGCGATGCTGACGACTGTGTACGGCCCCATCCCTACTTCATTCAGAACCTGCGCCCAACCTAATGGGTTGGCACCGTTGAACGAATTTGACGACCGCGCCCTGGCCATCTCCCACAGCTCGCCCTGCTGAACGCTGTCGGCCCAGGTGCTGGCCCCTGTGTCGTCGATGAGGTTGTGCATCATCTGGATGCTCGCCGCCACGCACCACTCAAAGGTGTACTGCGGCACGTAGTCGCCCTCCTGATAGAGGTTGAGGGCGAACGGCTGGGGGACGGGCGGCGGGGTGGGAACCGGCGGCGGGGTGGGGGAAGGTGGCGGGACATTATCAACGGCGGCCGCCGGTGCCGAGGCGGTCTGGCTCGGACGATCGGTGGCAGCCTCGTCGAGCTTGACCGCGGGAACGCATGCCGAGAGGAGGGTGGCTAGGATGACGAACCACGCCAGAAGACGGAACTGGGCACCGGTCATGATCAATCCAGTTTATCGCGGCCCGAATCCGTCGGGCAGAGGTCTACAGGCTTTCGTCTACGCCGCGGGTCTCGAACATCAGTTCCCGGAGCCGGGACTGGGCCAGGGCGAGTCCGGCATACGCCGCTCCCCAGGCCACCGATAGGCCGATGACTTGGTACACGACCCTGATCTCCGGGACGATGGGGAGGTTTTGCGCCAGCCGCCTGCGCGCCTCGGGTAGGACCTCGTCCACGAGGGGGCTCAAGCGCCCCACAAAATACACGGACTCGGGGTCCAGCGTAACTGCAACTGCACCGACAGCGGTGACGATCGCTGTCGTGAAGGCGTCCACCACTTCCGTGCGTGACGCGACTTCCTGCGGCTCGGACCAGAGCTCTTCAATGTCCTCCAAGTCCAGTCCCCGCGCCTTGGCGAATCGGAGGAGACCCTTTGAGCTCAACAGCCCATCGAGAGTCTCGTTGCCAACGCCTGAGAAAAGAACACCACCCAGATCACCAAAAGCTGGGGTCCGTCCCTGGGTGATTTCATGATCAGTACAACCAGCGAAGCTCAGCACCGTACTAAGCATGAACAAAGCAGCATTCCCTATGCTCGCATCATCCCTCAGGATTACCCGGAGGGATGCGCTGGCATCGCTCTCAAGGATCACGGGAGCCTTCAGCTGGTCTTCAATGATCTTCTGGAGAAGAGAACCTGTGAACGTTTTCGTAGATTCTGCTGTCGCCGACAACCTAGTGCCATTCGCGACACGGCCGGGCAGCGCGGCAACGATCTGGCGTAATGGACCCTCTGCGGAATCAGTTGTCTCCACAATCAAGTTCACGAGCCGATCTGCGGTGGTCTCAACGTCTCCACCTTCAGGGCTGGGAATAATTGTGTGTCTAACCTCACGACCCCTCAGGTCCGTTACCAAGACGCACGTGGTTTGCGCCCCGAAGGAGATTCCGACAACGTGGCCAGCTGTGCCGGGTACATCCAGATAAGTGGAGCGCCGACCGCGGCGCACAACTGCATCCATTCCCTGTTCAACGACAAAACCGTCAAAAAGAAGCTCATCCACCTTCCGCGACACAGTCGGCTGGCTTAAACGCGTCAACTCGGTCAATCTGCTTCGTGTCAAAGGCGCCTCTGAAAGGACGGCGGCAAGGATCGAAGCTTTATTGAAGTCACGTGTCGTGGGGTTGCTACTCATAGCCCAACCTTAATCAGTTTTCAGGCCGGCCACTGGCACAGCGATTCCGTGCGAGGTGTCCGGCCAAAGGGGTAGCCCGCCCCGGCAACGCGGCAAGGTGCCGGGACGGGCGGCTGTTAGCGGATTGCGGCTTCGGTGATGGCTGATTCGCTGAGGCCCCAGTATTCGAGGGCTTTCTTGTATTCGGGGGTTTCGAGGACGGACTGGATGGCTTTTTGCAGGGCGGGGGTCAGGGGTGATCCTTTTTTGAGGCCCATGGCGACGTTGGTGTTGGTGCGGGTGTCCATCCTGGGTTCGAGGATGTGGAAGTGGTTGGGCTGTTGTTCGTTGGCCCAGGCCAGGGCGCTGGCGTCGTAGAAGACGCCGTCGATGCGCTTGGAGTCGAGTTGGGTGAGGGCTTCTTGGACGTTGGGCAGTGTGATGCCGTTGATGGCGGGTTGGCCCTTTTCTTCGCAGGTCCATTTGGAGACGTTGGGGAGGTGCTTGAGTTGCTGGGTGGAGCCTTTGGTGACGCCGATGTTCTTGCCGCAGAGGGTCTCGTTGGTGAGTTTGAGGGGGTTGTCCTTGGCTACTGCTACGGCGGAGCCGCCTTTGAGGTAGTTGATCATGTCCAGGACCTTGAGGCGTTCTTCGGTGGCGGACATGGTGGTGGCTGTGAAGTCGTAGCGGCCGCCGTCGATGCCGGGAATGATGGTGTCGAAGGCGGTGTTTTCGAACTTTAGTTTCAGGCCGAGTTTTTTGGCGACGAGGCGGGCGAGGTCGGGGTTGAGGCCGATGGGGGTTTGGTTGTCTTCGGCGAGGAAGGTCATGGGCGGGGAGCTGAGGTCCATTGCGACGGTGATTTCGCCTTTGGTTTTGAAGGACTCGGGCAGCAGTGCGACAGCGGCGGCGTCGGGCTGGACGCCTTCTGAGATGTCACGGGTGTTCTGGGTCTTGGACAGGTCCGTGGCCGGAGTCCCGGTGGCCGCGCCGCCACAGGCAGTCAGGGCCAGCAGGACAGCAAGCCCCGCGGCCGCCGTCTGGGCTTTGTTGATGGTTTTCATGGTTCTTCCCTTCAAATGGTGTCAGCTGAAGTGATCCGCTGAATGAGTTGTTTAGTGAGACTCCCCGGGCCCTGTTTGGGTTAGCGGAGTGCCTTGAAGGCGCGGCCCATTCCTTCGAGGAGGCGGTCGGCGTCGGTGCTGGAGAAGGGCATTGGGGGGCGGAGTTTCAGGACGTTGCCTTGGGCGCCGCAGGCGGAGATGAGGATCCTTTCGTCCCGGAGGGCGTTCACGATGCTGGCGGCGGCGTCGCCGTTGGGTGTGACGGTGGTTCGGTCGGTGACGAGGTCGACGCCGATGAAGAAGCCGCTTCCGCGGACTTCTGCGACCTGGTCCAGGGCTTGGGTGAGGTCTTTTAGGCCGCTGATGATTTTTTCGCCGACTTTGTGGGCGTTTTCAATGAGTGATTCCTCGCGGATGACGTCCAGGACGGCTTGGCCGGCGGCGATGGCTACCGAGTTTCCGCCGAAGGTGTTGAAGTAGCGGATATTTTTGCCGAATTCGACAAGCAGTTCCGGTTTGAAGATGGCGGCGGCGACTGGAATGCCGTTACCCATGGGTTTACCGATGGTGACGATGTCGGGGACGATTCCGTGGCGTTGGAAGCCCCACCATTCGGCTCCGGTGCGGCCGAAGCCTGGTTGGACTTCATCGGCGATGTAGAGGCCCCCGGCGGCGTGTACTTCTTCGATGATGGGGCGGAGGAATCCTGCCGGGCCCGCGAATATGCCGTCTGAGGAGAAGATGCTGTCGGCGATGAAGGCTGCCAGTCCGATGCCGTGGCGGTGAAGGTCGGCTATGGCGGCGCCAACCTGGTTCCGGAGGTGGTCTTCCAGGGATTCTTGATCGGATGAGTTTCGGAGAGCGTCGGGGGCGTCGATGACCCGTACGTTCGCGCCCAGGGGCACACCAGCGCCTAGTGACGGGGAGAAGGATGCTACTTCGGTTGTCAGGCCGTGGTAGGCGCCGGAGGTGACGATGATGCCCTGATTTCCGGTGGCATATTTTGCCACGCGCATGGCGAGATCGTTGGCTTCGGACCCGGTGCAGGTGAACATGACGTGGCCAAGTTCGGCGGGGAACGTGGAGAGGAGCTGTTCGGAGTAGTCGAGGATGGATTCCTGGACATAGCGGGTGTTGGTGTTCAGCATCTGCATCTGTTCGTGGACGGCGGCGACGACCTTCGGGTGGGCGTGACCGACCGAGGGGACGTTGTTGTATACGTCGAGGTAGTCGTTTCCGTCGCGGTCAAACAATGTGACGCCCTTGCCGCGGACGATTTCGATGGGGGTGTCGTAGAAGAGCCGGTAACCGGGTCCGAGGCTGTGGTCCCGGCGTCGAATGTTCTTCTGCATCTGATCCGGAAGCTCATCTAGGCGGTTGGGATCAAAGCCATTGATCATAGCCCTGGAAGGCTTGCGGATGGTTGGGGGAGTATTGCTCATGGTTTTCCTTGATGGCTAGTGAGTCTGGTTCACGGTGTGAAGAATTTTGGTGCAGGGGCAGCGGCTGCTGCGGCGAGCCTGTCCCAGTCCGGCTTTGAGTGGGAGAGCAGATAATCGCGCCTTTGAGGCAGTTGGTTTGCGCGCCACTGTGTTATTAGTGCCCGCAGGAGGAGCCGGGCCTGGGCTGAGACTATAAGGGCCTCCAGCTCATGGTCCGGCAACGGACGAATGCTCCGGTAGCCATCCACGACGGGAAGTGCCAGTTCCCATGGGTTGGCCGGGTTTGTTCCCAGGAGGTTGGCCATGGTGACGCTGATGTCGAAGATCACGGGGGTTCGCACAACGTCGCCAAAGTCGATGATCCCGGTCACGTACTCGTGCCTGTCAGGGTTGACAATGACATTGAACGGACTGAAATCCCCGTGGACAACCTGAGACGTAAGGGTGTCCAGAAGCGGAACCACTTTCTCGTCGAACTGATCGAAGATGTCTTCGGCCAGGCAGCTTTTTTGCTCATCATCAAAGTAGTCAAGAAGCGGGCGCATCCGGTGAAAGTGCTTGAGGTCCCACAGGAGCATACGGTCGGCACGGGGATGATCGAAGTCCTGCAAAGCAAGGCCCAAACGGGCAAGGCTTGAACCCACCAATTTCAGTTGACCAGCTGATGCCGCATGATTAGCCAGCAAATCTCCAGGCATGAAGCGCATCACCCGAAGTACCCGGTCAAAGGGTCCAACAGACGTCGGGATGAGGGCTTGTGGGTCTCCATCACGGCTCCTGATTAGGCGCTGGACCGGAAGTTCAGGGGCAATCCGTTCCAGATACTCCATGCAGGAGGTCTGAAGGTGGACGATCACCGGGTCTTCATCCGGTGGTGACACCTTTACCAGATAGCTATCTTGTCCATTTTGGAGGCGGAAAGTCTCATCCTTCTCGGTGGGTATGCGGACAAGCGCCCCCTTCAGGCCGTAGGACTGTTTAAGGAGCTCCAAGACAGCGGACTCAGCGAGCTGAGTATGCTTCACCAGGAGACCGCTCTCTGATGCGACGGCGTCGATAAATTTGGCGTCCGTACTCACGCCGTCCCTTATAGCTTGGGCCGGGACGGTATGAACACCGGCGGGGTCAGAAGAGGGACTCATCTCACACTTTCAATTGTCGAAGGAAAAGTTAGAGACCGAGGTGCTTGTTGATCTCGTCCAGGGACTTAACGGCGTTGTAGTCGTAGCCCCCGGTAATCGGGTCATAGCCACGGTCCAGCACCCAGAGGTTACGGAAGCCCATGTCGTGCATCGGGTGCATGTCGTAGCGGGTGTGCGAGGCGATGTGCAGGAAGTCCTCCGGCTTGGCGTTCAGGGTGTCGAGCATGTACTCGAAGGCCTGGTAACGCGGCTTGTAGGCCTGGGCCTGCTCAGCAGTCAACACGGCGTGGAAGTCTGCGCCGAGCTTGGGAATGCTGATCTCCAGGAAGCTGTCGTCGGCGTTGGAGAGGGCCACGAGCTTGTAGTTGTCGCCCATGAGCTTCAGCGGAGCGGGCACGTCATCGTGAGCACCAAAGTTGCGTACGGCGTCAGTGAACTCTGCGCCCGCGCCAGGGGTCGGGCCGATGCCAAAAAACTTGCATACCCGGTCAAAGGAATCCTGAAGGATCTGCTCGTAGGGCTTGTAGTCGCCGCAGACCTCGTCGAACCGGTACCCGCGGAAAACCTTCTTGAAAGCGGGCCACTGCTCTTCAGGCAGACGGCCTGCGAGAAGCCGGAGGGTAGTGGAATCAGTATTCCAGTTGATCAACGTCCCGTAGATATCGAAGGAGATGTACTTCGTCCGGGAATTCATGTCTGGCATTTATCGTCCGTTCATTGAGTTTGGAGAGTATCGGTCGTCGTCAGGCCTCCTGCTTCCACAGGGGCCGAGGATCATTTGATTCACTCTGAATCTAAATAAGAAAATGTCAGTTGTCAACAAAAATCTTCCCGCTCTGCAGGCCTGCAGGACTTGATGCAAAAGAATCGCCACGCAGGCCTATCGTTGATTGTTGACAATCGGCTAATATGAAGGATGTGCATTACCAACCGAGGCCGGTGTATTTCGGCCCTCTCAATGAAGGAATGTCATGAAGAAACGTCGCCCGGCCGCTTCGACTCTCGTACTCGACGAGCCATCACGCACTGGTCACCACTGCCCGAAGACTGGATGGTGGTCCGCCGTCGGTGATTCGACTGAAGCGAGGTTCATCATCAGGGGAGAGGTAATGCCCGCGGTGAGTGGCACCCCTGCCTCGTGGGCATTCACAGAGGCGGCTGGCGGAACCCGGGGAATGGGACTCGAACCCGCACTCCACCTAACGTCCTAGGACGCAGAAGTTCCCAGCTTCGGCCGAGTTGCATCCGGTGCGTTTCCTTCAACTCGCGTCGAGAAGGCTGCACAGGACATTGAGTGCTTGGGACAGCTGGAGGTCGGTGACGGCACCGTACCCTATGACAAGGCCGTTCATTGGTGGCCGTTCTGCGTAGTAGTCAGCCAGGGGCACCACCCGGATTCCCTGCTCCAGAGCTTTCGCAGCCACAACTGCAGCTTGGGGTTCCGGGAAACGGATGACGGCATGGAGCCCTCCGTCAAGGGCGCCGAGCTCCAGGTTTTTGCGTTGGCCGAGGCGCTCAATGAGCAGGGCACGGCGGTGCGAGTACTCGCGGCGGGCACGTGTGATGTGGCGTGAAAGCCCGCCTTCTTGGATGTAGTTCGCCAGAGCTGATTGCAGCACTCCTGCCACCGGCGTATCCATGGCCTCGCGTAGGGCTTTGAGCTCCCGGCCCGCTTCGCCGCGAACCACCAGATAGCCGCAACGCAACCATGGGCTCAGGTTCTTTGAGAACGTGCCCAGGAGTACCACCTCAGCAGTTGTTGGCAGCGATGCAATGGCAGGAAGGGGCATTCTGTTGTGGCGGAACTCGCTGTCGTAGTCATCCTCGAGAACGAGCACATTGTGTTGGTCGGCCCAGTTCAGGAGCCCCAGCCGATCCTGGACGGCCATTCTGCCCCCCAGCGGATACTGGTGGCTGGGCGTGATGAGAACCGCGTCCGGAATTTCCTTTAGTGCGGCCAGTTGTGAAGCCCGCAGGCCGTCCTCGTCCACCGGTACGGTCAGCAGCTGGGCGCCGGCGGCTCCCATGACGCGACGGGCTCTGGGGTAGCCGGGATCCTCAAGCAGGACGCGGGGCCGGTCTCCTCGGGTGCGAAGCATGGACACAATCAGGTGCAGCGCGTCACTGGTTCCGGCCGTGATGATGACATCGTCAGGTTCGACGGCGAGTCCGCGCGATACCCCCAGATGTCCTGCGACAGCTTTCCTGAGTGCCAAGGTGCCAAGTGCGGGCGGCAGGTGCGTGTTTCCTTGTTCGGATAATGCCAATTTCCAGGCGTTGCGCCATTCGCGATTCCTGAACGGTGACCCGGATGGCCGCCCGGGAGTCAGATCTATCACGTCAGCCGTGTCCGGGCTGCTGTCGGGCTGCTGTTCCTTTTTGGGAGGGCGCTGTATGTCCGGGCGCACAACCACCCTGGTCCCGCCCGCTCCGCTGCTCTCGAGGAACCCTTCCCCGGACAGTTGCTCGAAAGCCCGGACCACCACACCACGTGAAATGCCCAAATCTGAGGCCATCCTGCGGGTGGCAGGAAGGGTGTGTTCGGGCTGGAGGAGTCCGGTGAGGATGGCTGTCCGCAGCTGGCCTGCCAGTTGTGCGGCCAACGAAAGGGTGCTGTCCCTGTCCAGTTCGATGGGGATTTCGGCTTCACTCATTGGACCTCCAAAGATAGTGATTCTTGGACCTAGTGTAGGACCAAGGCCTTTGGCAGCATGAAATCCGTAACTACCCCACGCTGCGCTCTGGCCTCTGCCTGCACAGCCACACGAAAGAAGGACTCCGTGTTCAACGGCCTCAGTGCATTCCCCCTCACGCCCATGAAGGGCGAAGATGTCGACCTCAATGCCGTTGCCATGCTGGTTTCCCGCGCAGCCCAGGCCGGAGTGGACTCCCTGGGTGTCCTTGGTTCGACCGGGAACTATGCCTACCTGTCCCGTGATGAACGGCGGGCCGTCCTGGAGGCGTGCGTGGATGCCGCTGACGGCATTCCTGTCCTTGCCGGTATAGGTGCAATCCGTACCCGGGACGTGCTCGCGTTGGCAGGGGATGCGCAGACTGCAGGCGCGTTTGCCTTGCTGCTGGCTCCCGTCTCCTACCAGCGACTCACCGAGGCAGAAGTATTTGGCCTGTATGAGGAAGTTGCGGCTGAATCAGCCCTTCCGGTCGTGGTCTATGACAACCCTGGTACAACGGGGTTCACCTTCTCTGACGATCTTCACGCCCGTATCGCCAGGATCCCGGGAATAGCGGCGATAAAGATCCCACCACCTGCCGCCGAAGAAGTTCCTTTCCGGGTCGGCAAGTTGCGCTCCGGGCTGCCGCCGGAGACATCCGTGGGGATCAGTGGGGACTGGGTAGCGGCCGAGGCGCTTCTGGCCGGTTGCAACGTTTGGTATTCGGTAATTGCAGGGGTGCTTCCGCAGCAGGCCAAGGCCATCGGGGACCACGCACTGGCAGGCCGCCGCGATCTGGCTCTGAAAGCGTCGGCAGCGCTTGAGCCGGTGTGGCAGTTGTTCCGAACCTACGGCAGCCTCCGGGTCACTGCGGCCTTGGCTGAAGAGCTGGGGCTGGTGCCATCATCAGCGCTGCCGCTCCCGTTGCGTGGGCTGGACGGCGAGGGCCGGGAAAAGGTTGTGCAGGCCATCCGTACAAGCGGGCTGGAGGTATAACCGGTGACCGTGATGTGGAGGAGGGCACCGTGAGCCTTATTGGCCGAAAAGACCGGACCGACATGGATTTGGGAAAGTCCACGGTTCCTGGAGGTCTTGCACGTTACGTTCTTGCGGCCACGCTGGCCCGCAGTGCAGACGGCGGTGCCGTCGTCGCCGTCGTCCTTCTTGTGACCACCAGCGGAGCGCCCGGGTGGTTGGCCGGAATCCTTGCTGCGTGCATTACCGCCCCGCACCTCTTTGGCCCCCTCATTGCGAGGCGTCTGGACACTGCCCGTGATGGTCGAACGGTGATCGCCTTGGCCTGCATTGCGCATGGCCTGACCCTGGCTGCTGCCGTCCTGCTGTATCCGTTGACGCCGCCCATCGTGCCGGGCTTACTGCTCCTGGCCTCCGGGCTGGTCGGTCCTCTCTTAACGGGTGGCATCAGTAGCCGGCTGGCG
This sequence comes from Arthrobacter sp. Z5-13, assembly GCF_056499105.1. NCBI lineage: Bacteria > Bacillati > Actinomycetota > Actinomycetes > Micrococcales > Micrococcaceae > Arthrobacter > Arthrobacter sp. Z5-13. The sequence goes on along the minus strand of NZ_CP096460.1, from coordinate 2,472,689 downwards.
GCCATCGCAGGCAGTGACAGAACCAGCCAGCGCAGGGCCCAAGGGTGGGACGTTGCCACGTACGGTATCGGCGGCACCATCGGCCCCGCGCTCGTGGCGGCTGTCTCCGCATGGGCAGATCCTGCCATGGCGGCACTGATCCTTGCCGGCTCGACAGTTGTCGCGGCCGCCCTAGTCAGACTCCTGCCTTATTCACCACCTGCAGCTGCTCCCTCGGACGTTCCCCGGCCGGGCCGGACACTGCTGATGATGGTGGGAAGCGGTCCCTTGCGCCGCACGCTCTACCTGACTGTCGTCGTCGCCCTGTCTGTCGCAGCGCTGCCCATCACCGCCGTCGCCTCCACGGGGGAGCTCCGTGTTGAACCGGCTGCAGCCGGGATATTGACGGCTGCGTATGGTCTGGGCGGACTGATCGGATCCGCGGGCGTCATGATCCGGCCCATGAGAGCCGATGCGGACCCGCTGATGACCTGGCTCGGTGCTGCCGTGGGTGCTGCTCTTTGCGGGGCAGCTCTCGCCGGAGTATTCCCTGCGGCCATCGTTGCCTACGCTTTCGCCGGGCTGCTCAACTCCTGCTTCTTCGCCGCAACCTTGGCAGCCCGCAGTGAGTACGCACCTGCTGAGGCGCGGGGTCAGGTATTTGTCTGGGTGGGTGCCTTGAAGATTACGGCCGGCTCGGCCGGCACTGCTGTGGCAGGGGCAGTGGTCGCATCTTCTGCCCAGCTTCCCTTGTTCCTGGGATCCGGACTCATCATTGTGGCGGTAACCGTTTCGGTCCTTGACCGCTACAGGAATCGGGCTTAGAGCCCTATTTTTTCCCCGAGCGTTTTGTCCAGGGCACTCAGGATGTCGTCAATGATGTCTTCCGGGTCCTCGAGGCCGATCGAAAGACGCAGGTGACCGTACTTGTGGAAAGAGGCCGGGTAATTTTCCGATCCTCCGCGGGCATCCGGGCCCACGTGCACGATGAGCGTTTCATCGTGTCCAAGGGACACAGCGGAGGTGATGACCTGCAGGTTCTTCACGAAGCGGTTTTGGGTTTTTGAGTCCCCTTCGACGGCGAACGCAAGCACACCGCCGTATCCGCGGCCACCGAACTGTTTGCCGGCGAGTTCGTGCTGTGGGTGGGAGGCCAAGCCGGGGTAGAGAACGTAGGCAATCCGGGCGTCGGATTCAAGAAAAGCTGCCACCTCTTCAGCGCTTGAGAACTGCTGCTTGAGGCGCAGCGGCAAGGTGACGGAGCCGCGCATGATCATCCATGCGTTGAACGGGGAAATCACGCCACCGGCGTCGACAATGGCGTCGTGCCGTATGTGCTGGACCAGTTCGCGTCGTCCGATCACCACGCCGCCCATAGCGTCGCCGTGGCCGTTGATGTATTTGGTCAGCGAGTGGATGACAAGATCGGCCCCGTCGTCAAGAGCGCGGTAGAAGGGTGCCGGCGTGAACGTAGCGTCGATGGTCAGCAGTACGCCGGCGTTTTTGGCGATGCCTGCCAGCGCTGCGACGTTGGCCACCTTGGTTGTCGGGTTTGCAATGGTTTCGGCATGGATCAGTTTTGTGTTGGGGCGCACTGCAGCCCGAACTGCCTCGAGATCATCGGCGTCCACGAACGTCGCCTGGATGCCGTATTTTTCCGGAAGAAGTTCGCCAAACAGGCGGTACACCGCTTCGTACGTCACGTTGGAGACCACAACGTGATCGCCGGATTTCAGCAGGGTGAAGAAGACCCCGTGCAGTGCGGCCACACCGGTTGCGAAGGTGGCGGCAGCCTCAGCGCCCTCCATGGCGGCGAGCTTGGTCTCAAGAGCCACCTGGTTGGCGCCGGCGTTTCGCGTGTAGACCAGTCCTTCGTCAACACTTGACCAGTCCATATCCGACGGGTCATCGGGCAAAACGTAGGAATTTGCCATGGTCAAGGGGGTGCGGAGCGCGCCTGTGCCCTTGTCGATGCTGTTTCCTCCGTGGACTGCCCAGGTGGAGTCATGGACGGAGGCCGGGTTGTGCTTGTCAGGGGTTCGCTTCATTGCTGTGGTTTCCTTTGGAAAGTCGTGTGCTTCACTGAGCGGCCCCAACGAGGCGCTGGGCGGTGACGACGTCGGGACCAAGACGGACGATGTGTTTTGTCAGGTCTTCACCCGCGGCGAGGAGGGCTTCGGTGGTCAATGGCTCGAGAGCGTCGAGGATGAACAGGGCTGTGGTGGTCTCGTCCCGGAGTTGAGTGCGCCGGCCTTGGCGCCAGTTCCAGCGGCGGCAGGTCACGCCGTCGTCATCACACCAGACCACCTCACCTTGATCGGGGTATTCAATCAGTGGCGATCCGCTTGCCACGGTGTCGAACGGTTCCTGACCCGTTGCGCGGATAAGCCGAGGCGCCCCGATGTAGTGTGCGAGGTCTTCGCCGCCGAGAGGAACCTGGTGCAGCACCGAGACAGCGTTGTAGAGGTCCGTGAGCCTGTTCACCCGGGGGAGCCCGGCGTCAGCGCGGCGGACCAGCGCTTCAAGGCTGTTGCGGGTTCGGTTTGGCTTCGCGCCAAAGGCTTGGTACGCCGCCCGCCATGCAGCAACGTGCGGGAGGTGTTCCACTTTCTGCTCGGCGAGTGCCGCTTTGGCCGCTTCTTCTGCCTGCTCCAATAAGGCATTGCTGGCGTCGTCGCTGGGTCCTGGCACGAGTCCGTCGACGGCGATCAACAGGGCACGGTAGTCGGGCCGAAGCCCGAATACGGCGGGCTCCACGTGCGCTGCCGCGAGGATTTCCCGGAGGGCTTCGGCGTTACGCATTTCCGGCCTCCCGATGCGGTGAACCCACGCCACGCTCGAAGACTGCGAGCGAGAACCTCGCCGGTTCAGTGCTGTTGTTGGCGTATGAGTGGGCCGCGTCCCCGGGGAAGGTTATGGAATCGCCGACGTCGAGGGCGACCGTTTGGTCCGCGACGCTCACCTCAACAGTTCCTTCCTGAACCTGCAGGAGCTCTTTGGTGCCGGGGGTGTGGGCTTCGCTGGCGTGCTTGTCGCCCGGTCCGAGGATCCAATCCCAAAGTTCCACAACTTCGGGAGGTTCTGTCCCGGCCACCAGCACGCCGCGGCCGCCGGATTCGCTGCTCCAAAGAACCGCCCCCTCACCTTTGCGGATCACCTTGACGGCCTTGGGTTCGGGGGACTGCACCAGATCAGGGAGGCCCACTCCGAGGGCATCGCTGATTCGCAGCAACGTGCCCACGCTGGGGTTCATTGTTGCCTGTTCCACATTGATGATCATGCGGCGGCTGACCCCGGCGGCTTCGGCCAACTGATCAAGGGTCCAGCGGCGGGCCTGACGTTCCTGTTTGACCCGCGCGCCGATGGCAGACGCCAGAGAGGCTATGCTTTCATTCATAAATGCAGCATAGTGCACTAATAGTGCATCTTCAATATGATGGTCGTGTCAGTTGTCGCCTCGGAGGCATCGGTCGTCCGGGTCAATACCCCGCATGATGCGTTGGCAGATCTCACCCAGCTGTCGCGACTGCTTTTTGGTGAGGGGATCAAGCACAAGGCGCCGGACAGCCTCTACATGGTTGGGGGCGGAATTCTGAATCATCTCCCAGCCGTCCTCGGTGAGGGTGGCCAGGGTGGCGCGGCCGTCGGTGGGGTCGGGGGAGCGGCGCACCCAGCCGCGCTTTTCAAGTCGGGCAATAACCTGTGAGAGGCGGGGGAGTCCGGATTCAGCGAATCCGGCCAGGTCACTCATCTTCAGGGTCCGATCTGGAGCCTCCGAGAGTCCGGCGAGAACCATGTACTCAAAATGGCCGACCCCGGCATCGCGCTGCAGTTGGACATCGAGGAGCGGCGGTACCCGCATCATCACACCAATAAGAGCGAGCCAGGTCTGCCGCTCCTCGCTGTCCAGCCAGCGGGGGTCATCAGAAGTATTCACGGCTCCAGCATAGCTGAAGAAGGTTCACGCTTGAACCTTAATTTCCGAGAAATCACTTGCATTGTGAACTGAATAAAAGTATGGTTGCTTCAACCTTGAAGTAAACCCGACTTCCGGTCCTGACCTTTCTTACCGATGTCAGGGCGGCTGTTCCTGTTCCAGATTAGGATCCGAGATGACTGAGAACATCGAAGCACGCGGCACTGGCGCAACTCTTTGCGCGGCGACGGTCCGGAGTCAGGTCAGTGTCCCACTGCGCTTTCCCGACGGCTCCTCTGCGGAAGCGGAGGTACTGACCTTCCATGGATTGGTGGACGGTAAGGAGCACCTGCTGCTTGCCCTGGGCGAGTGGGAGCAGGCATTGCTGCACGATCTGCCGCGAGAGCAAGCGCCGCTCGTCCGGCTGCACAGCGAGTGTCTGACGGGTGACGTCTTCGGATCCGAGCGCTGTGACTGCGGACCACAGCTTCGCGAAGCTGTGGAACAGATCTCAGCCGTCGGCGGGTTCCTTCTCTATCTCCGCCAGGAAGGCCGCGGCATAGGCTTGTACTCCAAACTGGACGCCTATGCGTTGCAGGATGCAGGCCTGGATACTTATGAAGCCAACCTGGCCCTCGGCCACGGTGAAGATGAACGGGACTACACCGCGGCAGCCCAAATCCTGACCGCCCTCGGCGCAGGTACAGTCCGCTTACTGACCAACAACCCGGACAAGGTGGCACAGTTGGTAGCCCTCGGGATCGACGTGGCGGAACAGGTTCCAACTGGAGTGCACCTTTCCGAGGCCAACCACCGGTACCTGGCCGCAAAGCGGGACCATACCGCCCACACGATCGATCTTTCTGGCTCCGCCTGAACCCTTGAGCCTGGAACAAGCACGGGGTAGCCTGCGGGCATGGTCGATGTGGCACGTTTCCGGGCCCTTCTCGAGGAAGAACGGGACCAAAAACATGCCCTCCTAAAGGCACTCCGCCGGGACATCGGTTCGGTGAATGCCGCCCGGCAGAACTCCAATGTCGACGACGAGCATGATCCCGAAGGCAGCACCATCGCTTTCGAGCTCTCCCAGGCCACTGCACTCTTGGAGCAAAGCCGGACCGGATTGGAGCAGATCGAGGCAGCTCTTGCCCGGATTGCTGATGGCAGTTATGGACTCTGTGCAGTGTGTGGTGCTGACATTCCGGAGGGCCGTCTTGAAGCCAGGCCTTGGACGCCGTTCTGCATCGGGCATGCATCCGGAAGGTCCTGAGTCATTGCGGCGGGGGAGGGCAATTTGGGAACGAATTTGCGGATGAACGTTGCCGTTATCGCTCCGAGCAGGGACAGAAGGAGCCACGGAGCGGCTGCCGTGATTGAGGGCGTGTAGGCGAGTTCGTACAGTGGGGCCAGAGCGGTGTTTCCGATGACGACGGCGAGCCCTCCCGCGCTGGCGAGCAGCCCGTAGTAGGCCCCGGTGGGACGTCCGGCGGAAAACTCGAGTACCAGTCCCATCGCTATGGGCGTCACGCACATGTTGCCGAGGGCGAGGCCTGTCACCAGCACGAGGGCGGGCAGCATCGGCAAATCGGCTGGCGGTGGGATGATCGCCAACGCAGCGACGGAAGCGAAGCCCGTGGACTGGAGGGCAAAGCCGAGGGGGAGCGCTGTTTTGGGTCCGGCTTTGCGCATCAGCCGCGCAACGGGCCATTGAAGAGTGATCGTCAGGACTGACGCGTAGGCAAAGACGATCGCCAGGGCCTGGACACCGGCGCCGCTGCGTTCCAGTTCTACGGGAAGGCCGAAGTAGAGTTGGTTGGCCGCCAGGAGATTGACACTGTAAAACGCAGCGAATCCGATGAACCTTTTCTCCCTGAGGCAGGACCACAGGCCGGACGTCTGTGGATGGCCGGCCAATGCGGTTGAGGTTTTGGGTTCCTGGATTTGGGGTTTGGGGATGAACAGCCAAAAGACCAGCGCCATGACCGCGAAGACGGCGGACCCTGCCAGGAGGGCGGTATCAAAGCCGGTATGGAGCAGCAGGGATCCAAGCAGTGGGCCCACAACCGTGCCTATCTCCCCGAATACCACCACCAAGGCAAAAAGCGATGATCTGTTGTGCTGCTTGCCCTTGCTGTTGCGAGCGGTGTCCTCTTTTGTTCCACCTTCCCCGGCTTCCGCCTTCCGAGTCGCGCCGCCCTGGGAGGCAGCCGCCACGAGGCTTTGAAGGGCGGGTGTAAACAGGGCCCCGCCAATGCCCGTAACCACGGCACCGATCAAAAACAACGGGAAGTCTGAGGCCCAGGCCAGCGTCAGGAATCCGGTAATCCGCACCAGGCAGCCGGCGATCATCGACTGCCGCGCTCCCCACCGGTCCGCGATCACCCCGCCGAAAAGGAACATGCCCTGCTGGGCGAACGTGCGCGCACCCAGGACGATTCCAATGGCCATCGCGCCCATGCCGAAGTCGTTCCGCATAGCGACCGCGAGAAACGGAACAACAGCAAAGAAGCCGATGTTGAAGATAAGCGGGCTGGCCAGCAGTAGCTGCGGCGCAGGCTCAACTCTTACAGGGCGCCGGGTGCGTTTGAGGCGCAACTTTCGCACCGCCGTCGGCCTCATCTGTTGCTGCCTGCTGGGAGGGCGGAGAACATGACGGATCCTTAGTGCAGGGGGTGGGGTGTGCTCCAAGCTTATCAAGAATGATTCGCAATAACGGCGATATGGCGGTATATGACAAGGGGTGCCTTCCAGATGGAAGACACCCCTGTGGAGTTTACGAAGAAGCCGAGCGCTCTCGACGCCGGACGCCAGGCTACGTTTGCTGTGGACTTTCAGCGCTGAGCGCGTTGCGGAACTGGCCGCCCATCTCCTGGCGGAAGGCATCGAAATCGCCGTCCAAGGCAAGCGCAGCCAGCCTCTCGTGTTCAACGGCGATTTCATGGAGATCGCTGTAAGTAGGGTGATCGACGGCAAAGTAGAGACGCAGCTTGTTTTCCCAACCGTTCCAAAGAGCCTGCAGGGCTGAGTTTCCCGAGAATTCGTAGAAAAGCCTGTGGAAGCGGAGGTGAGCGTCAACGCTGGCCGGGATATCGTGCGTGTCCGTGGCGCGGTAAAGTTCCTCGATGGTTTGCTTCAGCCGAAGCTGTTCAGCGCCGCGCAAAGTTGGAGCCGAGAGTTCGGCAGCGTAAGGCTCCACGAGTAAACGGATTGCTGCGATCTCGGCGACGTCGCGGGCACTCACCTCTACAACGAAAGATCCCCGGAAGGGGATCTTCACGACCAGCCCTTCCTCCTCCAGCTTGGTTAGCGCCTCACGCAGCGGGGATCGACTGATTCCGAGATCGGCCGCAATGTGTGTCTCGCGCAGCTGTTCCCCCGGAGGCACACTTCCGTCCAGGATGGCTGTACGCAGCACGCGGTACACGCCGTCCGGCGTGGTCGTCCGCTGTTCCTGCCACTTGAACTTGCCGTCCATCATTCCCCCTCTTGTCGATTGTCGATTATACCGCTTTGGCCTCAACCTAAGGGTTAGGCTCTCCAGGCTGCTGAGTTGGGGCAAGTTCATCGATGGCTGTCTGCATATGCCGCCTGATGGCCTTGAGGAGACCTTCCCTGTCGCGTGCCTTGAGTAGATCCACGATGTTCTGGTGTTCGTCCAACAACACCTCCATTCGTGCATGAGAGCAATCCAGGTCGAGGCTGCACATTCTGGATTCTGCCGCCAGAGTCTTGTAGATACGGATGAAACGGGAATTCCCCGCGCCGGCAACGAGGGCAGAGTGGAACTGGAGCTCAAGGCGTGCCATTGTCGGCTGGTGGGAAGTGGTCACCTGCCTGGCCATCTCACCCACAATCTCCTGGAGTGCGTCACGGGTGGCTTTGATGTGCCGGGGGCTGCCATCCAACAGCCTGCCGGCCGCAGCGGATTCGACGGACTCACGAACCTTGTAGATCTCTCTCAGGTCATGCCTCTCAATTTGGGAGACGAACACTCCGTGATTGCGCCGATAGACGAGGATCCCTTCCTGGCACAAGCGCTGTACTGCTTCCCTGACCGGGCTTCTGGACATGTTCAGCTGGCTCGCCAGGACGTATTCATTGATCTGTTGCCCGGAGCGGATGGATCCCTGGACGATTTGTTCACGCAGATGATCAGCGATCAGCTGTGCTGTGGGCTTTTCCTCCAGGGCAAACAGTTCTTCTGGTGCCACCACTGACATCCCACTCATCTCACGCTTTCTTCATAGTGCAGCTCGTTGTGGCTGCAGGTTGGTCTAGCTCGTTTTGAAGCGTTCGGGCCTGACGAAATCCAGACCATCGACGGTCCCCTTGCCAAGGGCTTCGTAGGCGGCAATGTGGCCGTAGCCGGTGGCATTTTTGAACCCTCCGCCGGAGAAACCTGTGGCGCCGTAAATTCTGCTTGACTCGCTGAACCAGCCCAGCAGCGGGTTCCGGTCCTCGGTGTAGAGCTCCGGGAAGGCATCGGAGCGGACGATCGTCGGGTTAAGACCAGGCAGGAATTCGGAGATCGTTTCTGTGGTCTCCGTGATTTCTGCGGAGGTCAGTTCCCTCGGTACTGCGTCAGCTAGAGGGGTTGGGCTGCCGCGGCCGTCCAAGGTGGCTTTGACTGTGACCCCGTCGACGGCGGGTGCCCCGTACATTGCGCGGTCCCCGGAGATCCGGCTGAAAGTAGGGAACCTTTCCGGGCCGAACTCGGCTTCGTCCCGGGCAACGAACCAGGTCAGGATGACCCTGCGCGTTTCCGTGTGCGCCTTTAGATAATCAGGCATGAGGCGCTGGGACCAGCCACCGGAGGAGACGATGACCTTCTCGAAGGTCCAGGACTTATCACCCGAGGTGATGACGACGCCGTCCGCGGTTTCGGTGATGCTGTCGATCGGGGTGTTGGTGTGGATCGTTGCGCCGTTGGCCTCCGCAGCAGCGACGGCAGCGATGACTGCGCGGTCGGTGCGCAGGACCCCTGCGTTCGGATCGTAGACGGCGATGTCGTCAGGGCCGAGGTTGTGCTGCGGGTAGCGTTCGGCCATCTCCTGGCGGCTGAGCACTTCGTGTTCCGCGCCGTTGGCCGTTGTGGTTTCCAGCAGGGCCGAGAGGTAGGGGCCGTCTTTGACCCCTATGGACAGGCCGCCGCAGCGGATCAGGATGTCCTGTCCTGTTTCTGCTTCCAGTTCAGCCCAAAGATCCCGCGAACGCTCCAGGATGGGGTAGAGGTCAGGCAGTCCACGGTAGATCATGCGAAAGAGCCGGGTGTCCCCGCCCACGGCGCTACGGCCGTGAGCGGGTACCTGGGCTTCGAACCCGACGACGGAGTCGGACAGGCGGGAGGCCTGCCAGAGTGCCATGCTTCCGATGCTGCCCAGTCCGATGACTGCCAGTTTTCCGTCCATGTTTAGAGCACCTGTTCCATGTCGGGTTTGCTTCTTTCGGTAGTTGTTTAGTGAATGGGCGGCTGTTAGCGGATCGTTGCTTCGGTGATGGCTGATTCGCTGAGGCCCCAGTACTCGAGGGCTTTCTTGTATTTGGGGGTTTCGAGGACGGACTGGATGGCTTTTTGCAGGGCCGGGGTCAGGGGTGATCCTTTTTTGAGGCCCATGGCGACGTTGGTGTTGGTGCGGGTGTCCATCCTGGGTTCGAGGATGTGGAAGTGGTTGGGCTGTTGTTCGTTGGCCCAGGCCAGGGCGCTGGCGTCGTAGAAGACGCCGTCGATGCGCTTGGAGTCGAGTTGGGTGAGGGCTTCCTGGACGTTGGGCAGTGTGATGCCGTTGATGGCGGGCTGGCCCTTTTCCTCGCAGGTCCATTTGGAGACGTTGGGCAGGTGCTTGAGTTGCTGGGTGGAGCCTTTGGTGACGCCGATGTTCTTGCCGCAGAGGGTCTCGTTGGTGAGTTTGAGGGGGTTGTCCTTGGCTACTGCTACGGCGGAGCCGCCTTTGAGGTAGTTGATCATGTCCAGGACCTTGAGGCGTTCTTCGGTGGCGGACATGGTGGTGGCTGTGAAGTCGTAGCGGCCGCCGTCGATGCCGGGAATGATGGTGTCGAAGGCGGTGTTTTCGAACTTTAGTTTCAGGCCGAGTTTTTTGGCGACGAGGCGGGCGAGGTCGGGGTTGAGGCCGATGGGGGTTTGGTTGTCTTCGGCGAGGAAGGTCATGGGCGGGGAGCTGAGGTCCATTGCGACGGTGATTTCGCCTTTGGTTTTGAAGGACTCGGGCAGCAGTGTGACAGCGGCGGCGTCGGGCTGGACGCCTTCTGAGATGTCACGGGTGTTCTGGGTCTTGGACAGGTCCGTGGCCGGAGTCCCGGTGGCCGCGCCGCCACAGGCAGTCAGGGCCAGCAGGACAGCAAGCCCCGCGGCCGCCGTCTGGATCTTGTTTGTGGTCTTCATGGTGTTCCTTCTAAGGGGTTGGGGGTGAAGGGTGGTGCGATGGTTATTCGTGCAGTCCGGCGAGTCTGCTGCCGAATTTTGCCAGGAGTGAGGTTTTGGTGGAGTCCCGGCGTTCTTCCCATTGATCGGCAAGGCCGAAGAGCCGGTACATGCCGTGGACGCCGAGCCAGCGGATGGGTTCGGGTTCCCATTTACGTGCTCGGTAGCCGACCCACGGGAGAGCGGTCCTTTCTGATTCCTTTTCGAAGGCCAGTTCCGCGAGGGTTCTGCCGCCGACGTAGGCCGCGGTGACGCCGTGTCCTGCGTAGCCGGTGGATGATCCGATTGCGGATGCCTTGTCCCAGTGCACACCGCCGTTCCAGTCACGGGTAACGCCGAGGACTCCGGACCAGGCATGGTCCACTTCGAATTGGATACCAGGGAAGAAGGAGCGGAGCTTGGTAGAGATCAGGTCAATCGTGGACTGTGGTGTTGAACCATCACCTCCTGTGCCGGAGCCAAAGCGGTAGGGCATGCCCCGGCCGCCCATGGTGATACGGCCGTCCGCTGTCCGCTGCGAGTAGATGAAGGTGTGCGCGGAGTCGCTGAGGCACTGCAGCCCGTCCCAGCCAATCTGCTGCCAGGCCTCCTCCGAGAGCGGCTTGGTGACGATCATTGAGGAATTGATCGGTATCAGGGACCTGCTGCCAAGCAGTTCTCCGGAATACCCTTCGGTGCAGATGAACGTTTTGGCCGCGGTCACCCGCCCGTTGTTCACAGTGAGGGTCTTGTTCTCGACGCTCCCTACCCGGCTGCCTTCGTAGATGCTCACCCCCATGGAGGTCAGGGTCTCAGCGAGACCGTAGACAAGTTTCGCCGGATTCATCCGCGCGCAATGCTTGTAGAAGAGCCCGCCGTGGACAGTGGAGACGTTGATCTTGCTCTGGAACTCCTCCCGGTCCAGCAGGTAGACATCGTCTTCGCTCAGCCCGTACTTCCAGTCGGCGTCACGCCTGGCTACCAGCCGGCCCAACCCCGCCCTGGTGTGGGCAGCTACGAGCGCGCCGCCCTTGTTCTGATCGGCGTCGATGCCCTCTGCCTTGAGAATATCCAGGACGGCATCAACGCCGGCGACAAACTCCTGCTGCAACGCCCGGCTTGCGTCGATCCCGCCGCCCGAGGCGCGAGCGAAGGTGGCCCGGTTTCCTGGGGGCATTGCTGAGAGCCAGCCGCCGTTTCGTCCGGAGGCCCCGTAGCCGATCTGTTCTGCCTCGAATACCGCGACCTTCAGTGAGGGTTCGAGTTTCTTGGCGAAGTACGCAGCCCACAGACCGGTGTAGCCGCCACCGACAATTGCCAGGTCTACGGAATCCTGACCGGTGAAGCGGGGGTAGGTTGGCCTGCTGTCGGCGAGCCCGGCCATCCAAAAGCCGAGTTCTCCGTTTCGGGGTGTTGCTGCGAGGTTTGTCATGACTTGTCCTTTGAGTGTGGGAGCGGTTGTGGTGTTCAGGCGGCGGTGTATCCGCCGTCGACGGGCAGGACCGCTCCGGTGATGTAGGACGATTCCTTGGATGCCATGAAGAGGATGGCGTCGGCGATTTCTTCGGGGGTGGCCAGGCGCTGGAGCGGGATCTGGCCCTCGCGCTGGGCGCGGTAGGCCTCGGGGTCCTCCCTGCGCTGGAACGATGCTTCGATGATCGGGGTCGCGGTCAGACCCGGTGCGACGACGTTCACACGGATGTTGCGTGAGGCCCATTCGATTGCGGCGCCCTTCGCCAACATGATCAGGCCGCCCTTGGCCGCGGAGTACAGAACTTCATCTGGCTTGCCGACCATGCCCAACCGGGAACTGACGAGGACGAACGAGCCTCCCGTAGCGGGCATCAGCGGCGCGAAGTGCTTCATCACCAGGAACGAGCTCAGCAGGTTGCTGTGGAGGACGTTCTTCGCGTCCTCGTACGCCATCTCAGTGAGCGGGCCGCTGACCTGCAGGCCGTGGTTAAGGACGACGACGTCCACGGTCCCGAAGGATTCGGCGGCCTGACGTGCGAGGCTTTCGACGAATGCCTCGTCATTGAGGTCTCCGGGGACATACACATCCTTGGGCTGCGCGTTGTCCAGCTGCTCCCTGCGGCCGGTCAGCAGCAGGCGGGCGCCTTCGTTGCGGAATTGGGAACAAACTGCATCCCCGATTCCGCTGTTGGCGCCGGTGACCAGGGCGGTGGTCTTATCAAGTCTCATGTCAGACATTTCCTTCGTGGTGTTTAGTTCGGGGTGGTCAGTTGAGGAATCCGCGGGCGTCGACCGGCCACCGTTCCAGCGTTGTGCCGGTGCTGTCGGTGACGATGTATTCCTCGAAGTTCACGACGATGGGGCAGACGTGGTTGGGCACCACTGGAAGCACTGTCCCGATGCCGGGGCGGAAGTCTCTGCCGGGCAAGGGGAGGAAGCCGTGGTATTCGTTGAGCTTGGACAGGACGGCGTTCGTGCCGGCAATGCTGCCGTAGCCGATCTCGGGGTTGCCTTCCCGGCCGAGGGCTTTGGTGCCGATGTCGAGGATGACCTGATCCGGGACCCAGTCGCTGACCACGGTGCCGGCGACGAACAGTGCGATCTGGTCCTCGGTGCAGGCCCCGAGCCTGGTGTTGTTGAGGTCGTTGAACACGTACTCGCCGGGACGGATTTCGGTGATGACGCTGTTGGTGGCGAATTCCACGGTGGGTGTGGAACCGGCGCTGACCACCTCGGGGGTGATCCCGGCTGCGGTGAGGCTGCGCACGGCAGTAATTAGCGCGGCATCCTGGTCCTCAGCGGCGCGCTTGCGGGCGTCCGGACCGGCGCTGCCGTGGCCCGGATAGGTGAACACACCCACTGGAACCAGGCCGCGATTGCGTGCGGCCAGGGCGAGGTCACCTGCGGCCTCGGGAGCAGCGCCGGAACGACGGGCACCGCAGTCAACCTCAATGACCACCTGCAGCAGTCCAGGTTCGTCCTCCATCGCGTCGGCGAGGGCATTGATTGCCGCGACGTTGTCGGCGCCGACCCGCAGCCGGGTGGTTTCGGCGAGTTTGCGGATGCGTGGCCCTTTCGTTCCGGCTGTCCAGACCGGGTAGGCGATGAAGATGTCCTCGAACCCGGCGGCGGCGAAGACATCGGCCTCACCGACGTTGCCTGCGGTGATTCCGACCGCCCCGGCCTTGATCTGGCGCCGGCCGATTTCGACGCACTTGTGCGTCTTGACGTGTGGCCTGACGTCGAGGTTCTGGGCGTCGCCGAAGGCCTGCATGCGGTCGATGTTCTCCTGCATCACGTCGGCCAGCACGATCGGTGAGGGGGTGTCGATCCGCTCGAGGAGAGCCTCGAGTGCTGATTGAATGCGGTTCACGCTGTACTCCTTGTAATTCTGTTTATGAATCGAGGACCGCGGTGCTGGCTTCCTCGGATGCTGATTGTTCGGGACCCGCTGCAGCGGGTCCCGAACAACATCGCCGCACGTTGCCGCCGTCGTGCCTGTTACTAAACTGCCGTGCAGATCATCTGGATCTCTACCGGCGTGTTCAGCGGCAGCCCGGCGACACCGATCGCGGTGCGTGCATGCCGTCCGTTCTCGCCCAACACCTCGATGAGCAGTTCACTCGCTGCGTTGGCCACCCGCGACTGCAGTCCGAAGTCCGGAGTGCTGGCCACGAAGACCAGCATCTGCACGATGCGAACCCGGTCCAGGTCGCCCACCGCCTGCACAGCGGCAGCGAGGCAATTGAGCGCGCAATGGCGGGCGAGCTCCCGCGCAGACTCCAGGTCCACGTCCCGGCCCACAGTCCCTTGACCCAGCAGCACGCCATCCTTGAACGGCAGCTGGCCCGAGATATGGATGCTGGAATCCACCGCCCGGTGGTCCACGTAGTACGCGTTATCAGCAAGGACCGGTAGCTCCAGGCCGAGGGCCCCGAGCCGGTCCAAAGCCGAAGCGCCCTTTACGGTTTGAGATAGTGGCAGACTCATCTGTAACCGGATCTCCCTTAGGAGGCAGCGGGACGCGGCAGGCCGAAGAGGACGGGGAGTTCGGCGATGTCGGTGATCCGCTCGTAGCCGAGCCAGTGCTCGTCCTGCTCGAAGCCGCGGTCCACGTACACCTTGTTCTTGATGCCCAGGATGGCGGCGCTGCGGAGGTCGTACATCGGGCTTGCGGAGACGTGGACGATCTCATCCGGTGTCACGCTGAGCTTGTCGAACATGTACTCAAACGCACCGAGCCGCGGCTTGTACATGCCCATCTCCTCGGCGCTGATGATGTGTGCGAAGGGGGCCTTGAGGTTCGCTGCGAGGAGCGCAGCGTCAGCGGTGTCGCTGTTGGTGATGATGACCAGCGGGATTTCCTCGGCCAGGCGGTTCAGTGCCTCGGTGACACCCGGGTACGGGCCCCAGGTGGTCACAGTCTCGTAGACGGCCTGGGCATCAGCTTCACGGTACTCAATGCCGAGCCTGTTTGAGGCGCGTTCCATGGAGTTGGCGACGATCTGGCGGAACGGCTTGTATTCGCCCATGCACTCGTCAATGCGGTATGCCTTGCAGGCCTGCAGGTACTCATCGGCAAGCTCGGCCGGCAGCCGGTCGCCCAAGACCTCGCGCAGGGCATCGCTGATAGCGAACTTGATCAGCGTTCCGTTCATGTCGAACGTAACGAATTTGGGCTTGGTCTCGAATTCAAATGCCATTAGTTTCCTTCGGTGAAGATGGTCGTCGATTGTCGACGAGACTTTTAGGGTGGTGCGTCGATTGTCGACAATACGCCTGATGTTGAGAGGTGTCAACGATTTGTGGCCTTGAGGGGTCCTGTGGGTAAAACCCACAGGCTTGAGACCCTCATCGCCAGAAATGGGATAGACGCGTACTGATCCAATAGGGTAGGATTGTCAACAATTCACAACCACTGGAAGGAAAACCATGCGTCCATACGTGTACGTCCCTGCAGCTGAGGTTCAGGGCGAGCTGGAGCCCAACGGCTACCGCGCCGGCTACGACTCAGGTGACCCCAAGACGGCAATCCTGAAGTTCGACACCGAGGTCAAGACCGGAGTCTGGGAGTGCCAGCCCGGCGGCTGGGACATAACCCCTCGCGAGGACACCGAGCTCTGCTACATCGTTAGCGGCCGCGTGACCGTCACGGATGGGCCCACAGGCAACGTCTACGAGGTCACTGCCGGCGACGTGGTGGTGCAGCCCAAGGGCTGGTCGGGCCGCTGGGATGTCACCGAAACCATCCGCAAGGTCTACTGCCACGGCTTCGACTGATCGTCGCCTGACCTCACGCTCGGCTAACGGGCCGTACCCTCATTGAGGGTACGGCCCGCTCGCGTCTCCAGGACCTCCAAGGCCACGCGACACGCCCGCTCCAACCACCCCGGATGGCCCAACTGTCCGCAAACAGCACCTAGGAAGCACCAGATCGTAGGGGTCTGCCGCCGTCGTTCACCAGCCGCTGCGGGTCGGCGTATGCCCTTGCCTTGAGTCGTCGGGCATCGGCATTTCGGCCCGCAGCCCCAGGAGGCGTATGGGGCGATCCGGCTCGATCTTCGCTGCAAGGTCCAGGGTGCGTGCGAGCACTTCTGCCGGGTCCGATGTCTCGGGGATCTTCCGGCCGTAGGTCTTGGTGAAGAACGGGGCGTAGCGGACTTTGAGTGTCAGACCGATCACCGGCCGCCCTTCCGCCGCGACATCCTGGAGGACCTGCCTCGCTAACTCCCTGACGGCGTCGTCAATCTGCCCCGTTTCAGTTAGATCCCGCTGGAAGGTGGTTTCCCGGCTGTGCCCGCGTGCCACCCAGGGCGTGTCATCGACTGTCCGGGCGCCGTCACCCCGCCCGAGCTGCGCATACCAGGGGCCCATCTTCGGGCCGAACTCGGGGACAAGATCAGCGGGGTTGGACGCTGCAAGCTGGGCCACAGTCTCGATGCCGAGCGTGGCAAGACGGCGTGACACTCTGGTCCCCACGCCCCACAGCTCGACTGTGGGCCGGCTCCCCATAACGTCCAGCCAGTTAGCATCAGTGAGCCGGAAGACGCCGGCCGGCTTGCCGAACGTCGTCGCAACCTTGGCGCGGACCAGGGTGTCACCGATGCCGACACTGCAGTGCAACCGGGTCTCCTCAAGGACGGCTTGCTGCAGTCGCCGGGCGTAAGCCTCCGGATCCTCCGCCCGCACACCAACGAACGCTTCATCCCAGCCGAGCACCTGGACCGTAGCGCCGGGTTGGGAACGGAGCACTTCCATGACTTTTTCAGACGCGGCGAGGTAAGTTTCAGCGTCCACGGGCAGGATGACGGCGTCAGGCACTTTCCGCGCGGCGATGCGTAGCGGCATTCCCGAGCCGACGCCATACTTCCTTGCTTCGTACGACGCCGTGGACACTACCGCCCTTTCGGTCGGATCGCCGCGGCCGCCAACGATAACTGCCTTACCCGCAAGCTCAGGCCGACGGAGCACTTCGACAGCTGCGATGAACTGGTCAAGATCCACATGCAGCACCCAAGGTTCACTCACAGCCCCAGTCTGCCCCGGGCGGGCGTTTGGCACCACTGTTTGGCGGGCACCACCTTGGTCCCGTGGGCAGGCGGTCCCGACTCCGTAATTGGACATGCAAGCGCCCCGCAGGAAATCCTGCGGGGCGCCGGGATAACACCGGGGAGGGGTGCTGGTTCGTTTAGCCGAGTACTTCGGTATCGATATACGATCCCGGGCTGCTGACCGCACGGCCGTCCCCATGGCAGCTGCACTTGGAATCGATTTCCAGGCGGACTGTAACGGGTTCGTCGGTTTCGAGGCTGACGGTGACCGAGCCATTGCCGTCACCTGATATGTGAAGGACCTTTTCTTTTTGCTGGGAAGCGTGCATTTGATTCCGTTCTTCTAAAGGCAGGAGGACAGGGGGCGGCCGACGATCCTGGCCGCGGACGGCCAGGATCTTCGGCCACCGTATCTAGTTGGTTGAGCTGTTCCCGTGGGAGGGTGTCCCGTCCGGGCAGCCTTCGTGGGATTCGTGCCTGGTCACGAGGTCGAACTGGACGTGGCCGTGTTGCTCCACGCCCGTACGGATCGCACGTTCCATCACGTTGGTGGCCAGCCGTTGCCGGAGCGCCAGCGGGTCGCGGCGAAGGTCCTTGACCAGGGCGAAGCAGAGCAGCAACATCACCACCACGAAGGGAAGAGCGGCCACGATGGTGATGCGTTGGAGCCCTGACAGGGCCTCTGACGGTACGTCTCCGCCGGCGAGAAGCATGACGGCGGCGACGGCCCCGGTGAGCGTGCCCCAGAAAATGACCACTCCCCGGCGGGGTTCTTCGGCGCCGTTGGAGCTGAGCGATCCCATCACGATGGAAGCTGCATCTGCGCCGGTGATAAAGAAGATCCCCACCAGGACCATCGCCAGGACGATGACTGCCGCGACGGCCCAGGCGGGCATGCCCAGGTTCTTGATCAGATCGAAAAGGGCACCGTCGAAGCTAACGGACGGGACGCCGTCGACCATGGTGACAAGGCCGGGAGTGCCGGCCTTGTCGGCTTCCTGCTGCACGTGGAATGCGGTGCCGCCGAAAATGCCGAACCAGATCACGCTGACGACGCTGGGCACCAGCAGCACACCGGTGACAAACTGACGAATGGTGCGTCCGCGGCTGATGCGGGCAATGAACATGCCAACGAAGGGGGTCCAGGATACCCACCAGGCCCAGTAGAAGATGGTCCAGCCGGACATCCAGCTGCGCAGAGACTCGTCGCCGACGGCTTCGGTCCGGGAAGACATCTCCGCGAGGTCCCTCGCGTAATCGCCCACCGCGGCGGGGAGCAGATTGAGAATGAAAAGGGTGGGTCCTGCCACGAAGACGATCAGAGCCAGGATCACGGCCAGGACCATGTTGATGTTGGAGAGCCACTGGATTCCGCGGCTGATGCCGGAAACCGCGGAGGCTACGAAACAGGTGGTGAGGACGGCCACGATGGCAACGAGCACGGGAGTGCCGATTTCGCCTACCCAGCCGTTGGACGTCATGCCGCTGCCGATCTGCAGGGCGCCGAGGCCCAGTGATGCCGCAGTGCCGAAGAGTGTAGCGAAGATGGCAAGGATGTTGATGAACTTGCCGATCGGACCTTCAACCACGCGGATGCCGAACAGGGACGTGAAGGCGGCGGAGATCAGCTGTTTGCGGCCCAGCCGGTAGGTTCCATAGGCCATCGCTATGCCCACGACGGCGTACATGGCCCAGGGGTGCAGCGTCCAGTGGAAGATTGAGGTGGCCATTGCAGTCTGGATGGCAGCCGGGGTGCTGCCGTCAACGGTTCCAGGCGGGGGCGAAACGTAGTGGTAGAGAGGCTCGGCCACGCCGTAGAACATGAGCCCGATGCCCATGCCCGCGGCAAACATCATCGCCACCCAGGAGACGGTGCGGAATTCGGGCTTCTCGCCGTCCTTGCCGAGCGGGATGTTGCCGAACTTCCCCAGGGCAAGCCAGAGGACAAAGATGACGAAGAGGGAGGCCAGGACCATGAACAGCCATCCTGTGTATTCCATAACCCAGTTCAGGGCACCCGTGGAGGACGCGGAGAGACTGTCCCGGCCAACAAATCCCCAGATCACGAAGGCGACGGCGATGGCGCCCGTGATCCCGAAGGTGACTTTATCGAGGGTCAGTTTGGTCTTCCGGCGTGCCGAAACGGCCTGTTCGGTTTTGGCGTGGCGGAGCTCTTCCAGGATCTGGTCGTACTCTTCTGAATCCGGCAACGTGCTGGAAGTTCCATCCTCAGGAATGAGGACAACTGCTTCGACACCGTCGCTTGAAACCGATTCCTCGATTATTAAGCTTTCCGCGTCGGCTTCGCTGACGGGAGGTTTCTTGGGGGGTTTTGTGTCGCTGTTTATAGCCATGATTTTGTCCTTTTCTTGGGAGTCATGGACTGCGTGTTTCAGATGTGGCCGTTGACTGTCAGGCCGGGAGGAAGGTTGGGGGCTTCCTTGGATTTGATGACCATGATGTCGCCGTCCAGGACTTCGACCTCAAAATGAAAACGGCAATCGGCATGGCCGAATCAAGCCGGAGCGCCTCCCCTGGCGCGAGCTCACTGAGTGGGCAGGCCTTGTGCATGTTGCCTCTCATGGTCTGGGCGGGGATCAGGTTGACGAATGCTGTGGTCCGGAACCTGCAGGACGTTCCGTATGGATCAACAGGATTCGCGCTAAGCAACAGAGTGCCCCTCGTCACACTCAATGTCAAGACATTTCTGAAGCGCTAAGCACATCTTGACGGCAGGGATGACATGGCTCACCCTGTTGCATAAGATGATAGCTGTTGCGTAATAAGCAATTGGCGGATGAGGGCCGAACTTACCGAGACGCTCGCAATCGTGGCAGGGCGAAGCTGCCAGCCTCTTCCAGTGTCCGTATCAGATAAGGTGTGGGCTCACCTTTGCGTGTAGCCCATTTTCTCGCTGATCCTGAGTCCTGCAGCACGTAGGGCCGTGATCAGCTCCGGGACCTTTTCGGTGTCGAAGCGGAACGCCGGTCCCGAAATGCTCACTGACCCAATGACCGCGGCCACGTGGTTATAGACCGGAACGGCAACAGCGTTCAAGCCGATCTCGAGTTCGTCTCTCGACTCGGCATACCCTTTGTGGGCTACATCCAGCAACTGCTTTTCCAGTACTTCCCGGCTGGTGATGGTTCGCGGCGTTCTGGCAGACAAGCCGACCTCGTCAAGGATCCGGCGCCGCTCATCAGCGGGCAGTGCTGCCAGAAAAACCTTTCCACTGGACGTGGCATGGAGAGGTGTCAGGCCGCCGACCCAGTCGTGCGTGGCCAGGCTGGAGGGGCCCAGCGCCTGGTCGACGTTGACGGCATAGCCTGAGCGCAGGACTGCGAGGTTCACCGTTTCCTTGCTCTCATCCGCCAGATCTTCCAGGATCGGCCTGGCCTCCCGCACCAGGCTGAGGCGGGCAGGGATGGAGGCGGCGAGACGAAGGATGCCGAAGCCAAGCTGATACTTGCCGCGTCCGCTGTTCTGCTGGACCATCTCAGGGCCGGCAAGGGATTCGAGCAGCCGAAAGACGGTGGACTTGTGAACGCCCATTTCCTCCGCGATATCGCTGACGCCCGCGTGTCCGTCACGTGCAAGGATTTCGAGGATCTGCAGGGCACGGTCAACGGACTGCACGCCGCCCGCCTGCCCGTTTGCACTTTTTTGGGCGTCAAGGTCATTTGTGGCCATGATCCACACCTACGTCTTTCTGTGGCCAAACAAGAGGCTGAAAACACCCGTTCTGCGTTTGATCCTAGACCGCTAAGGTTAGACCCCCGCAATTCCCCTGTTGCAACCGCCGCAGGTATCCATTCACCGTTGGCGCCCGGACGACGTTAGAGCCGGGCATTGTTCTCACCTAGAATCGCGTCATTTTGTGCTCCCGTATCGGTAGGTTGCGGACAGAATCGTCTCGTCGGACTGCGTCCAGGGGAGAGGGAGCACAGAAACCGGCTCGCCGGAGTGGACTCCGCACGGGGGTACCACCATGACACCGTCAGCAGCGGCCAGTCCACGCATCATTCCGGGCCCGGTATGCGTGGCAGGAAAGGCCAACCCCTCGATGAACCTGCAGGGAATCAGCCGAGTACGGCCCGGGCAGGGATCAACGTCAGCGGCCGACGTAACCTGCCCCACGGGGGCGAGGTTTCTTCCTCCCAGTGCATCCAGGAGTGGCGCACCAATACTGATGAGGGCCATCATTGCAGCCAAGGGGTTGCCGGGCAGTCCGACGACGAAGCGGCCGTCCGGAAGTACGGCCAGGACAGCCGGGTGGCCGGGACGCATGGCGATGCCATCCAGCAGCAGCCGGCCGCCGAGAGCGGCGATAGCATCGCGAAAATGATCTGTCCCGGAACGCCCGGTTCCGCCCGTGGTTATGGTCACGTCCGGCAGGGGCCCGGGAAGTGTTTCGGAGCCACCCAAAGCCGCGAGCCACTCGTTGTAGGAATCCCCGACGCGCAGGGGGCCGGCCGGTGTGCCGCCCAGAAGGGCAACGACCGAGCCCAGCTGGGGACCAAAAGCGTCCCGGACATGGCCAGGTTCCGGAACACCCGCTGTGACTACTTCGGAACCGGTCAGTACGATTCCGACCACCGGCTTGCCCTGCACCTGCAGATTGTCATGGCCGGCCACGGCTGCGAGCGCAAGGTGGCCGGGGTTCAGTTCTGTGCCGGCCGGGATAAGCACTTCACCGGCGGCAGCTTCTTCGCCGGCAGGACGGATATGGCGGCCCTGTCCAGGCTCGCCAGGTTTTGCGTTGCCATTAAGCCGCAGGAGAGTGTTGCCCGCAGCGTCTTGGTGGACCTCGCCGCTTTCCTTGCGGAGGATCGACGTGGCACCGGCAGGTACCAGCCCGCCGGTGGCGATGACGCTGGCCCGCCCGGGTGACAGAAGATTTTTGTTGCCGGTAAGGATCCATGGACCGGAACCGCTAATGGCCCAGCCGTCCATGGCGGAGGAGTCGTAATGCGGGAGCGCCTGCAGGGCAGCGACCTCACGGTTCAAGATGCGGCCTGCTGCCGACGAGAGCGGAATTTCCACCGGTGCGAGGGGGACAGCGCAGTCAAAAGCCAGCTGGCGCGCTTCGAACCACGTGGGGGCGGCAGGTCCGGAAGGGCGCAAGGCAGAGAACAGCTCCGGTGTGCGACGGCTGGTGGTGATTTCCTGGGCGAGCAACGGTGCCCCTTTTCTGAAGGTATTGATGCACTGAAAAGTGGCGCCGGGGAATGTGGGGATCGCACTGTAAAGTGCTGGCCCCGCTCCCCGGCGCCATCAGCTGGCCTATTACGCCTTGACGTATCCATTCGGATTCAGCACGAACTTAGTTGCCGAGCCGGCGTCGAATTCCGCGTAGCCTCGCGGCGCTTCATCGAGAGTGATTGCCTTGGCGTTGACTGCCTTGGCAATCTGCACCTTGTCATGCAGGATGGCCATCATCAGCTGGCGGTTGTACTTCATCACGGGGCATTGGCCGGTGGTGAACGACAAAGACTTTGCCCATCCGGTGCCCAGCGACAGCGAGAGGGATCCGTGCTGTGCCGCCTCGTCGATTCCTCCCGGGTCACCCGTCACATAGAGTCCAGGGATGCCCAGGGCCCCACCCGCGGCAGTGATGTCCATGAGGGAGTTCAGCACAGTGGCAGGAGCTTCGTGCGAGGCGTCCCTCCCGTGCCCGCGGGCTTCGAATCCGACAGCGTCCACACCGCAGTCCACTTCGGGCACGCCGAGGATCTGCTCAATCTGGTCCTTCGGGTCACCCTTCGAAACGTTCACGGTTTCACATCCGAAGGACCTGGCCTGAACGAGGCGATCTTCGTTGATGTCGCCGACAATGACGACTGCCGCCCCCAGCAGCTGGGCACCGACTGCCGCTGCGAGGCCCACCGGACCAGCGCCTGCGATGTAGACAGTGGAGCCGACGCCGACTCCTGCTGTGACTGCCCCGTGGAAACCAGTGGGGAAAATGTCCGAGAGCATGGTCAGGTCCATGATTTTCTCCAGGGCCTGGTCCCGGTCGGGAAACTTCAAGAGGTTCCAGTCTGCATACGGGACCAATACGTACTCCGCCTGCCCGCCAACCCAACCGCCCATGTCCACGTAGCCGTAAGCGCTGCCTGGCCTGTCGGGGTTCACGTTCAGGCAGATGCCGGTCTTGCCTTCCTTGCAGTTACGGCAGCGGCCGCAGGAGATGTTGAATGGCACTGAGACGATGTCGCCAACCTTGATGAATTCGACATCCGAACCAACTTCCACCACCTCACCGGTGATTTCGTGCCCCAGGACCAAGTCCCGCGGCGCCGTGGTGCGGCCCCGGACCATGTGCTGGTCCGACCCGCAGATGTTGGTGGTCACGGTGCGGAGGACAACGCCATGGGGGACTTTCCGGCCGACATTGGCCGGATTGACGCCGGGTCCATCCTTAAGTTCGAACGTCGGGTAGTCGGTATTGATGATCTCGACGACGCCGGGTTCCTTGTAGGCGACAGCTCTATTTCCTGACATGGATACTCCTTTGGATACGCGGGTGGTGCTGGATATGGTGCCAGGCCTGCCATGGAGGAATGCCCTGCACTGTCAGGCAAACCGTTGTCGATGCCCCGTCGCCCGAGAGTGGCGCTCCGATGTACCTCCCCAGGTTTCTGACCACCGAAGCACCCTTCACGGGAACGGGACACCTCATACTTCGCGAAGACGAAGGATGTCAGCGGACGCCGTACCGGACATGCATGGAGACTGATATTTTTGCATGAACATGAAAGATATATCAGTTACATCGTAGGGGAGTCCCAAGGCAGTGTCCAGAGATTTCTTAGCGGCTGCGGATGAGGCTTAGTGCTTCAGCGCGGGCCGCCGGCAGCCGGAGTTCACCCCGGACTGCGGAGGTGATGGTCTTTGCCCCGGGTTTACGGACGCCCCTCATGGACATACACAGGTGTTCGCATTCGATCACCACAATTGCTCCCAAAGGACGCAGAGCAGTGACCAGCGCCTCAACCACCTCGGTGGTAAGTCTTTCCTGGACCTGCGGCCTTCGAGCAAACACGTCCACCAGCCTGGCCAGCTTGCTGAGTCCGGTTACAAGGCCCTCTGTGGAAGGGATGTAACCTACATGGGCCACGCCATGGAATGGCACCAAATGGTGTTCACAGGTGGAATAGAAGGGAATGTCCTTGACGATGACCATTTCGCCGTGACCCAGGTCGAAGGTCCTGTCGAGGACTGCCAAGGGATCTTCGTGGAGCCCGCCAAACGTTTCCGCGGCGGCGCGGGCCACACGGGCGGGAGTGTCCGCCAGTCCCGGCCTGTCGGGATCCTCCCCGATAGCAAGGAGGTATTCACGGACGGCCCGTTCCACCCTGGGCCCGTCCACCCCCTTGGCCATGGTTGCTTGCGTAGTCAAGCAGGAGCTCACGGCTCGGCCCGTTCAAGCCGGATGATGACGGACTTGGAGGTGGGCGTGCCGCTGGTGTCTGCCACTGAATCAAGCGGGACCAGGACATTGGTTTCCGGATAGTAGGCCGCCGCGCAGCCCTTGGGCGTCGAGTAGGCCACGATACGGAAGTTATCGGCCCGGCGTTCGGTCCCTTGGAATTCGGAGATGAGATGAACCATGGTCCCGTCCGTGAACCCCAACTCTGCTATGTCATCAGCGTTGATCAGGACTACGCGGCGCCCACCGTGGATGCCGCGGTACCTGTCATCCTTGCCATAGATTGTGGTGTTGTACTGGTCGTGGGAGCGCAGAGTCTGAAGGACCAGCCGTCCCGTGGGGACTCTGATGAATTCGAGTTCGTTGCCTGTGAAGTGGGCCTTGCCTGAAGCGGTATCGAACTTCCTGGCGTCGCGGGGCGGGTGGGGGAGGATGAACCCGCCGGGGTTCTGGATCCGTTCCTCGAAGTTCTCAAAGCCGCTGAGGACGGCCTCGATGTGTTTCCTGATAACCGAATAATCGTCCCGCATGGCCAGCCAGTCGGCTTTGGGAGCGTTGGCCAGCGGGCGGCTTGAACTGTCCGTGAACAGCTTATGAGCGAGGTTGCACACAATGGCCACCTCGGACTGCAGGTGCTCGCTGGCTGGTTTAAGGCGTCCTCGGGAGGCATGGACCGCACTCATGGAATCTTCCACGGTCACTCTCTGGTCACCTGTGCGCTGGGTGTCCTTCTCGGTGCGTCCCAGCGTTGGAAGAATGAGGGCGCGCCGGCCGGTCGATACGTGGGAGTGGTTGAGTTTCGTGGAGATCTGCACCGTCAGGCGTGTATTGGCCAGCGCCTGCTCCGTGACTTCCGAATCCGGGGCGGCCCGCACGAAGTTGCCGCCCATCCCGATGAAGACGCGCACTTTTCCGTCCCGCATGGCACGGATGGCAGCCACGGTGTCGAACCCGTGGGCCCGGGGCGAGTGGAACCCGAATTCGTCGTCGAGCCTGTCGTGGAAAGCCTGCGGCATCTTTTCGAAGATGCCCATGGTCCTGTCACCCTGGACGTTGGAGTGGCCGCGGACAGGGCAGACGCCGGCTCCGGGCTTGCCGATGTTGCCTTGGAGAAGCAGGACGTTGACCACGTCACGGAGGGTGGGTACCGAGTGCTTGTGCTGGGTCAGGCCCATGGCCCAGCAGACGATGGTTGCGCTCGAGGCCAGCAGGCGTTCACCCGTGGACCTGATCTGTTCCAATGTCAGTCCGGTGGCTTCGACGATGTCGTCCCATTCGGCCTTTTCGAGGTACCGGAGGTATTCGTCAATCCCCACGGTGTGGTGCTTGATGAATTCATGGTCCAGCACGGTACTCAGCCCGGGGGTCCTGCGCCCCTCGGCTTCGGCTTCGAGCAGGTACTTGCCAAGCCCCTGGAAGAGGGCCTGATCGCCCCCCGCGCGGATCTGCAGGAAATCGTCAGTCAACTCCGTGCCCGTCACCATGCCGGAGATAGTCTGCGGATTCTCGAACCGAAGGAGGCCGGCCTCGGGAAGTGGATTTACGGAGACAATGACGGCGCCATTCTTCTTTGCCTTCTCCAGCGCGCTGAGCATGCGGGGGTGGTTAGTGCCGGGGTTCTGACCCGCCACGATAATCAGCGACGCCGTCTCCACATCAGTGAGGCTGACGGAGCCCTTGCCGATACCGATGGTTTCGACCAATGCGGAGCCGGACGATTCGTGACACATGTTTGAGCAGTCGGGCAAATTGTTCGTCCCGATACCCCGAACGAGCAGCTGGTAGGCGAAGGCTGCCTCATTCGATGTCCTGCCGGAGGTGTAGAAAACCGATTGATCCGGGTGGTCCATGTCCCTGATCTCTTGGGCGATCAGCTGATACGCGTCATCCCAGTCAATCGGCGTGTAGTGGGTGGCACCTTCGTCGAGCAGCATCGGGTGAGTCAGGCGGCCTTGTTGACCCAGCCAGTAGTCGTCACGCTTCTTCAGGTCGGCAATCGAGTGCTGTGCGAAGAATTCAGGCGTGACGCGTCGGCGTGTGGCTTCTTCCGCCACTGCCTTGGCGCCGTTCTCGCAGAATTCCGCCGCATTGCGCTTTTCGTGTTCAGGCCAGGCGCAACCCATGCAGTCGAACCCATCCACCTGGTTGACTGCCAGCAGGGTTTGGACGCTGCGCAGCGGACCCATCTGCTCGAGGGAGATCTTAAGCGAGTTCATGACTGCGGGGATGCCGACGGCCTTGGACTTCGGCTTCGACACCCTCAGTTCTGACTCGTCGATGTTGTGCTTGGGGGCTTTGGAAGCCATGGGGTCTTCCCTTCAGATCTTGGGAGGTAACGGGGGAGTGGCGGTATTGCGCGGAGCCGGCATGGCGGCGGGCTGCAGGGCCGGCACACCGTCCAGGAGGCCAGGCAAGCGGCCGAGGTCATTGAAGGTGTAGACGTGGAACCCGGCAAAGAGGGGATCGCCCCCCAACTCCTGGTGGACCTCACGAATCAGGCGTCCGCTGTCGTAGCGGAGGAAGTCGTCCCCGCGCACGAGTGCTCCCGCTATCCCTGTCCCGCGGGCAAGCTTGAGTGAGCGGCCCACTCCGAGGCGTGCTCCCATGGACACCAGCTTCCTGACGGAGACCGGGCCGGGGACTCCAACCCAGACGGGTAAGTCCAGGCCGCTCTTCCGGATTGTCTTGATGTACCGGCTGATCGCCTCGGCTGAGAAGCACATCTGGGTGACTATAGACGACGCAAAAGGTGCTTTGGTGCGCAGGCTGCTGCTGAGTTGCTCCTGGCTTATTTGCGGGTGGCCTTCGGGGTAGCCGGCAATGCCTATGGAGAAGTCGGAAGAATACGCTTTGACCGCCTCGAGAAGTTGTCCGCTCCACGAGTAGGGACCTGCGGGCGTTCGCCGATCTCCGGCTACAAGAAAAAGCTCGGAGACGCCCGCATTTTGCAGCCGCAACAGCAGTGAATGCAGGTCTGCCTGTCCGGTAATGCTGCGGGCCGCGAGATGGGGAACCGTGTGAAAACCCATGCGCGCCAGGTCTACCGACGCTTCCACCGTCCGTCCGGGACCGTGGTGGGGAAGACAGGTCACGCTCACGGAACTTGTGGTGTCAAAAGCCGCGGGGAGCTGCTTGAGGAGATCGGCAGACGGAACCACTTCCAGGCGTACCCGTGCAACAGCTTCCTTGGTCATTGCTCTCCGTTCTTCGGCATCACAGCAACAACCGTCCCGGTGGATTGCGTGTACCCGACACTACGCGGCCCCTTCCCGGACTAACGCACGCGACTGTTCCCGCGCGGCTTCAACCGTGTGCAGGAGAAGCAGGGACGTTGTGACCGATCCAACCCCGCCCGGGACTGGCGTCAGTGCCGCAGCAACGCCCCGGACACTGGCCTGATCCACGTCCCCTACAAGGGACCCGTCCGGAAGGACGTTAGTGCCGACGTCGATCACCACAGCCTCGGAAGAAATATGGCTGCTGCTCAGCAGGCCGATGCGCCCGGCGGCGACGATCACGACGTCGGCCGTTTTGGTGTATTTCTCCAACGGCCCTGACTTGGAGTGGCAGATAGTGACCGCGGCGTCGCGTTCCAGCAGCAGCAGGGACAGCGGTTTTCCAACAACGGCAGAGCGTCCGACGACGACGACGTTCCGCCCCGCCACCGGGATGTCGAAGTGGTCAAGAATCTCGATGACCGCCCTCGCTGTGGCCGGCGCGAACGAGGGCTGGCCGACAGCCAGGCGGCCAAGGCTCACAGGATTTGCGCCGTCGATGTCCTTTTCAGGAGCGATATGCCCAACCAGGGCATCTGCATCAACGCCGGGTGGCAACGGCGTCTGCAGGATGATCCCGTGCACGGTTGGCTCGTTGCTGAGGTCTTTGAGGACACTGGCCAAAACCCGCGCTGTCGCATCGTGGCCCAGGTCCACGATCCGGCAGCTGACGCGGGCGCTTTCTGCAGCCCGCTCGATTGACCGGACATACCACTGAGTGGAGCCGTCGTCGGTGGCCACAACAACCGCAAGGGTCGGGCGCAGGCCTTCGGCTTCGAGGTCCCGGGCGTCGTCGTAGGCCTTTTGCTGTATGAGCCTGGCCAGGGTCCGCCCGGAGAGGAGTGTGGTGCTCAACCCAGGATCCTTTCGCGAACGCGCTTTGCGAGGGAGTCGGCTGCCAGGATGACTTTGTCCTCAAGGCCGTTGGTCTGGTCCGCCAGCCGCGACCGGGCTTCGATGTCCTTGATGGCAACCACATTGATGTCGATGTTCACCCGGGCAGTAGTGGCAGCTGCACGGGCTGCGTCAACGGCGGCCGCGACGTCGCTGATGACGTTGCTGTTGGCCACCTCGAACAGTTCCGTGGCAAGATCCACCACAGCGCCGGCCAGGAGGATGAGTTGTGCCGGCGTTTCCGCAGCCAGGATGAGTGCGTCCTGGACGGATGCCGTTCGGGCCGCCTTGAGATCGTCAGTACCGGTGGGGAGCTTGTACGCCGCGATGACACCTTGGAACGCGTGCTGGTCAGCGTCGGCGAGGCGCAGGGCCTCTGCCACCAGCCTGTCGGCAGAGGCGATGACCCTTGTCACGAGTTCGGCATGCTGCTCATATTTCGCACCGGTGGTGTACCTGGCCACCATTCCGATCAGGGCCGCCCCCTGGGCTGCATGGATAGCCGCAGCTGCCCCGCCGCCCGGGGTGGGCTCGCGGGAGGCAAGCCTGGTGAGGTAGCCGCTTATTGTTTCTGAACTGATCATGTGTCTCCCTGGCTGAAGCTCGAGTCGACTGGCTCTTAGCCGCGGAGCCTGGACATCGTGGGATCGTACAGCGGATCCGCCGTTACGGTGGCCTGGATGCGCCGGCCAAAGTACTCGATCTCAACCGAGTCGCCCAAGGACACGACGGCGGGAAGGTACGCGTAAGCGATGGGCTTGGCTACGGTATAGCCGTAAGCAGCGCTCGTGACGTAGCCGACTGCCTGGTCCTTGTAGAAGACAGGTTCCTTGCCCAGCACAATGCTGCGGCCGTCGTCGATGGTCAGGCAGCGCAGGCGGCGTGCGGAGTTTTCCTCTGTCCGGCCTTCCAGTGCAGCCTTTCCGACGAAGTTATCCTTGGCCATCTTCACTGCGAAACCGAGCCCTGCTTCCAAGGGGTCATGCTCGGTGGTCATATCCGTGCCCCACGAGCGGTACCCCTTTTCCAGGCGCAGGGAGCTGAACGCGGCGCGGCCGGCAGCAATGACACCGAACGGCTGCCCGGCCTTCCACAGTGCATCCCACAGTCGCTGGCCGTTGTCTGCACTGGTGTACAGTTCCCAGCCCAGCTCGCCTACATAGGAGAGGCGCATAGCGGTAACGGTGACGCCGCCAATGACCACCTTCTTGGACCGGAAGTATTTCAGCCCGTCGTTGGAGAAGTCGTCACTGCTGACGGTGCTGATAAGGTCCCGTGCGAGGGGCCCCCACAAACCGATGCAGCACGTTCCGCCGGTGGTGTCGCGGACCTGGACCCAGTCACTGGCGGTTCCGCTTTCCGTCTGGTGGCGTGCGGCCCGCTCGAAGTAGGCGGTGTCGATGTTTCCGTTGGCTCCGAGCTGGAAGGTGTCTTCGCTCAGGCGGGCCACGGTGATGTCGCTTCGGATTCCACCGGCATGATCCAGCAGGAGGGTGTAGGTGACGGCCCCCGGCTTCTTGGACATGTCCGCCGTCGTTAGCTCCTGCAGCAGTTTCATCGCGCCGGGGCCGGATACCTCGAGGCGCTTGAGCGGAGTCATGTCGTACATAGCCACCGCAGTGCGGGTCTTCCAGGCTTCGGCGGCGGCGATGGGCGAGCTGAACATTCCGGACCAGGCATCACGTGCCGGCGGCTGCCACTCAGCGGGCATCTCTTTCAGCAGATCCGCGTTGGCTTCGAACCAGTAGGGGCGCTCCCATCCGCCGCCCTCCAGGAAGAAGCCGCCCAGCTGCTTGTGGCGGGCATGGAAGGGGCTGACGCGAAGGTTCCGCGGCGACAGCTTGGCTTGCAGGGGGTGCATAACATCGTAGATCTCCACGAAGTTCTGCTGGGACGTTTCGCTGACGTACTCGGGGGTCAGCTGGACCTCTTCGAAGCGGTGGATGTCGCAGTCGCCGAGGTCAATCTGCGACTTTCCGTCCACGAGGAGCTCTGCCACGGCACGGGCGATGCCGGCCGAGTGTGTGACCCACACGGCCTCGGCAACGAAGAAGCCGTCCACTTCCTTGGACTCGCCTACCAGGGAGCCGCCGTCCGGGGTGAAGGAGAAGATGCCGTTGAAGCCATCCTCGATTTCGCTTTCACGCAGTGCCGGCAGGATCTGCTTGGTTGCTTCCCACGCGGGAAGGAAGTCTTCCAGGGTGAAGTCCAGGCGGGAAGGCATGTTGTGTTCGCTGATGCTGCTGGGCTCGTAGCTGCCCAGTTCGTCCAGGTCCACGGGCATGGGTCGGTGTGCGTAGGAGCCGATGCCGTAGCGCTCGCCATGCTCGCGGTAGTAGAGGTCCTGGTCCTGGTGGCGCAGAATGGGGAGCTGGGCGCCGTTGGGCAGTTCGTTCTTGCCCTTCTGGGCGGGAACCGGCGTGGTCTTGACGTACTGGTGGGCCAGCGGGAGGAGCGGGACGGACATCCCGATCAGCTCGCCTACCTTGGCGCCCCAGAAGCCTGCGCAGGAAACCACGATGTCCGCCGGGATCACGCCGTCGGCGGTCTCGACGCCGGTGACGCGGCGGTTGGACTGTTCGATCCCGGTCACCTCGGTGTTGCCGATGTACTTCACGCCGGCTGCTTCAGTGCGCTTGATGAGCAACTGGACTGCGCGGGCAGCCAGGGCCAGGCCGTCGCTAGGTACATGGAGGCCGCCCAGGATGTCTTCCTCGTTGATCAGCGGGTAGAGTTCCTTGCACTCTTCGCGGGAGAGGATCTTGCCGTCGATGCCCCACGACTGCGCGTAACCGAGCTTGCGCTTGAGGTCTCCCAGACGGGTTTCCGTGGTGGCAACTTCAAGGCCGCCCACCTGGTTGAAGCAGCTTTGGCCGTCCTCGGTCAGGGACAGGAGCTTTTCCACCGTGTACTTGGCGAAAAGTGCCATGGTCTTTGAAGGGTTGGTCTGAAAAACGAGGCCCGGCGCGTGGGAGGTGGAGCCCCCAGGCATATTCAGGGGTCCCTGGTCCAGGACCGTGATGTTGTTCCAGCCCCGCGTGACCAGTTCATCGGCCAGGTTCGTGCCGACGATTCCAGCTCCAATAATGACAATGCTCGGCGTTGAAGCCATGTGGTTTCTCCTGCTGGTATTCGTGTTTCTCTGCTGATGTGGTGGCGGTGCTTAGCGGAACACGACAGTGCTGGTTTGATCCAGCAACACACGGTGCTCGCAGTGCCACCGCACGGCCCGGGACAGCGCCAGGGCTTCCGCGTCCTGGCCGACTGTCGAAAGTGCGGTCGGTCCGTAGCTGTGGTCCACCCGGATGACTTCCTGTTCGATGATGGGACCCTCATCCAGCTCCGCCGTCACGTAGTGGGCGGTAGCTCCCACCAGTTTGACGCCGCGGTCGTAGGCCTGGTGATACGGGCGGGCGCCCTTGAATCCGGGGAGGAAGGAGTGGTGGATGTTGATGGCGCGGCCCTCGAGGGAGCGGCAGAGATCGTCTGACAGCACCTGCATGTACCGGGCCAACACCACTAGGTCGATGTCATATTCGTCAATAAGATCCAGCAGGCGCTGTTCGGACTCTGCCTTTGTCTCTGGTGTCACCGGGACATAGAGGAAGGGGAGGCCCGCTGCCTCAGCCATTGCCCGGTGGGTTTCATGATTCGAAACTATCAGGACAATGTCGCCGCCGAGGCTGCCCCCGCGCCAGCGGAAGATCAGGTCATTCAGGCAGTGCCCGAACTTTGAAACCATCACCAGGACGCGCTGCTTTGTCTGGTCATGAAAGCTGAACTTCATCTCGAAGCGGTCCGCGATCGCGTTGAACTCGGCCTGAAGCCTCTCAGGCGTGTACTCAGGGGAACCCGAGAATGCAGTGCGCAAGTGCAGCGTCTGGCGGAGTCCGTCGTCGAACTGCTGGTGCTCGTCGATGTTAAAGCCACGTTCGAAGAGAAAGGTGGTGACCGCCTGGACAATCCCGGCGCGTTCGACGCACGACAATGTGAGCACGAACTTCTGGGCCTTGTCTTCCAAGCGGGGCTCCGCCTGAGCCAGGGTGCTGGTTGATAAGTCTGTAGCCACTAGAGCCATGTCAACTCCTTTAGATATATTTTCAAATCATGAACTGATATATTAGGGTTGGCATCAGCGTATACTGGTCCATGGGCGAGGTCAATAGCCTGTTTGCTCGAAACGGAAAGGGTCCGGTTATGGCAGTAGGAGTCTTGGCTATCGCGGAGGACACCCTCAAGAAGTCGTTGGCGGAAGAGGCGTATGAGCGCATCCGCGACCGGCTGCTGATGCTTGACATCAAACCCGGCGATCTCGTCAATGACGACCACCTCGCCAAGGACCTGGGCATGGGGCGCACTCCCGTACGGGAAGCGTTGAAGCGCCTCGAGCTTGATCGGCTGGTTGTTTCGTACCCCCGCCGGGGAACTTTTGCCACGCGGGTGGAGGTAACCGACCTCGCTTTCATTTCCGAAATCCGGACCCAGCTTGAACCACTTGCGGCCGCGCGTGCTGCGCGGGTGGCCACAACAGGGCAGCGGGAGAAGCTGCGCGCTGTGATGCAGGCGGTTGAGTCCTTCGATGCACAGGCCGCCTCCGTCGTCGAAACCCTGAGGTTGGACGCAAGTGTGCACCAGGGAATCTACGCCGCTGCAGGCAATCCCCACCTGGAAGATGTTCTGATCCGTTATGACAATCTGGCCACGCGGATCTGGTGCATGGTCCTGGACCGCCTTCCCGATCTCGCCCACCACGTCCATGAGCATGTAGAACTGCTCGGAGCAGTGATTGACGGGGACGAGGACCGGGCTGCGGAACTCGCCAGAACACACGTCAGCGGCTTCGAGGATGCTGTCCGAAGGGCTCTCTTTACCTAGTCCAAACCTCACCTCGACAGTTATTACCCGGAAGCGCGGCCCTCAAAGCCGCGCTTCCGGCGTCTCTGCACTGACCCTGAAAATCTGTTGACACCCACAGCCACCGGTAGCATACTGGGAACCACGCAACTAATATATCAACAGGATATTAGGCAACAGCTAGGAGACACGATGGTCGACGTTC
Organism: Arthrobacter sp. Z5-13; assembly: GCF_056499105.1. Classification (NCBI taxonomy): domain Bacteria; kingdom Bacillati; phylum Actinomycetota; class Actinomycetes; order Micrococcales; family Micrococcaceae; genus Arthrobacter; species Arthrobacter sp. Z5-13. The sequence goes on along the minus strand of NZ_CP096460.1, from coordinate 2,439,192 downwards.
TGACCCGCACGCTCGCAGAGACCGATCCTGCAATCCACGCCGCCGTCAACCAGGAGCTCCTCCGCCAGCAAGGCACACTGGAGATGATCGCCTCCGAAAACTTTGCTCCGACTGCCGTCATGGAAGTACAGGGATCGGTACTGACCAACAAGTACGCCGAGGGCTACCCGGGCAAGCGGTACTACGGCGGCTGCGAACACGTTGATGTGGTGGAGCAGCTCGCCATCGACCGACTCAAGTCATTGTTCGGCTCAGAATTCGCCAACGTACAGCCGCACTCCGGCGCCCAGGCCAACGCGGCGGCCATGTTCGCCTTGATTCAGCCTGGCGACACCATCCTGGGGCTGAACCTCGCACATGGGGGCCACCTGACGCACGGGATGCGGATCAACTTTTCCGGCAAGCTGTACAAGGTGGTCCCTTATGGAGTCGCCGAGGACACCATGTTGATTGACATGGCTGAGGTGGAGCGCTTGGCGGTAGAGCACAAGCCCCGCCTGATCGTTGCTGGCTGGTCTGCCTATTCCCGGCAGCTGGACTTCGCCGAATTCCGCCGTATCGCGGACCTGGTGGGGGCGTACCTGATGGTGGACATGGCACATTTCGCCGGCCTCGTGGCTGCAGGGCTCCACCCCAGCCCGGTGCCTCACGCCCACATCGTTACGAGTACCACCCACAAGACCCTTGGCGGTCCGCGCGGCGGAGTAATCCTGACCAACGACGCCGACATCGCCAAGAAGGTCAACTCAGCAGTGTTCCCCGGACAACAGGGCGGCCCGCTGGAGCACGTGATTGCAGCAAAGGCCGTGGCGTTCAAGCTTGCTGCGGAGCCGGAGTTCCGTGACCGCCAGGAACGTACCCTGGAAGGCGCCCGCATCATTGCCGAACGCCTGCTTGCTGCTGATGTTGCCGAGTCCAACGTAACTGTGGTCAGTGGCGGCACGGATGTGCACCTGGTGCTGGTGGACCTGCGCAATTCGGAGCTTGACGGTCAGCAGGGCGAAGACCGCCTGCACCGGATCGGGATCACGGTCAACCGCAACGCCGTCCCCTTCGATCCGCGTCCGCCCATGGTTTCCTCCGGCCTTCGTATCGGCACACCGGCACTGGCCACGCGCGGGTTCGGAAAGGCCGAGTTCACCGAGGTGGCAGACATTATCGCCGCAGCCCTCAAGCACGATTTCAATGAAGAGACGGTGGCAGAACTTCGGCAGCGGGTTGAAAACCTGGCCGGGAAGTTCCCGCTCTACCCCAACCTTTCCTCTGACGCGATCGAGGTGGCATGATGGCGGACTTGCTTCCGGAGCACCCGGATTTCCTGTGGCGGAACCCTGAGCCCAAGTCCTCCTACGACGCCGTGATCGTCGGCGGCGGCGGGCACGGGCTGGCCACCGCCTACTTCCTTGCCAAAAACTTTGGGCTGACCAATATTGCCGTCCTCGAAAAGGGGTGGCTGGCCGGCGGGAACATGGCGCGGAACACCACCATCATCCGGTCCAACTACCTGTGGGACGAGAGCGCAGCCATCTACGAGCACGCCCTCAAACTCTGGGAAATCCTTCCGGAGGAACTCGAATACGATTTCCTCTTCAGCCAGCGCGGCGTGATGAACCTCGCCCACACCCTGGGTGACGTCCGCGAAAGCATGCGGCGCGTGGGCGCGAACAAACTCAACGGTGTGGACGCCGAGTGGCTGGACCCGCAGCAGGTCAAGGAACTCTGCCCCATCCTGAACATCAACGACAACATCCGCTACCCCGTCATGGGCGCCACGTACCAGCCCCGCGCAGGTATCGCCAAGCACGACCACGTGGCCTGGGCCTTCGCCCGCAAATGCGACGAGCTGGGCGTGGACATCATCCAGAACTGCGAAGTTACTGGGTTCCTCAAGGACGGCAACAAGGTGGTGGGCGTTAAGACGAACCGCGGCACCATCAACACTGAAAAGGTGGGCCTCTGCGCAGCCGGTCACAGTTCGGTCCTGGCCGAGATGGCAGGCTTCCGGCTCCCCATCCAGTCCCACCCGCTGCAGGCGTTGGTCTCCGAACTGCACGAGCCGGTCCACCCGACAGTTGTCATGTCCAACCACGTGCACGTCTACGTTTCCCAGGCCCACAAGGGCGAACTGGTCATGGGCGCCGGCGTGGACTCCTACAACGGCTACGGCCAGCGCGGGTCCTTCCATGTGATCGAGCACCAGATGGCAGCCGCCGTCGAACTTTTCCCGATCTTCGCCCGGGCCCATGTGCTCCGGACCTGGGGCGGAATCGTTGACACCACCCTGGACGCCTCCCCGATTGTGGGCATCACGCCGGTGGACAACATGTTCGTCAACTGCGGCTGGGGGACCGGCGGCTTCAAGGGTACCCCTGCCGCCGGCTTGACCTTTGCCCACACCATCGCCACCGGAACGCCGCACCACCTGAACAAGCCCTTTGCACTGGAGCGGTTCGAAACCGGCGCCCTGATCGATGAACACGGCGCAGCCGCCGTGGCCCACTAAGAAGAGAGTCCGGTCATGCTCCTCATTTCATGCCCCAACTGCGGCTCCCGCGACGAAACCGAGTTCCACTACGGCGGCCAGGCCCACGTGGCCTATCCGGAAAACCCGAACGAACTGAACGACCGCGAATGGGCCGAGTTCCTGTTCTACCGGGACAACACCAAAGGCGCCTTCGCCGAACGCTGGCTCCACAGCACCGGCTGCCGCCAGTGGTTCAACATGCTCCGCGACACGGTCACGTACGAGATCCAGGCCGTCTATCCGATGGGCGCACCCCGGCCTTCGGCGGCCGCGCCAGCCGCCGAATCCGGAACCGCCAGCACCGCCCCGGACAGCACCACAACAGGTACTGCAGCGCCCAGCACTGCTGGAACCAGCACCGCCACAAGTACCGCATTACCCGGCACCACCGCCCCGGAAGGAGCAAACAAGTGACTTCCCAGAAGGCCCGCCTCACCACCGGCGGTCGGATCGACCGCACCATTTCCTGGCGTTTCACTGTGGATGGTGAGGAGTTCACCGGCCATCCCGGGGACACCCTCGCCTCCGCCCTGCTCGCCAACGGCAGGATTGCCGTCGGAAACTCCCTCTACGAGGACCGGCCCCGCGGCATCATGTCCGCCGGGGTTGAGGAATCCAACGCACTGGTCAAGGTGGAACCGCGATTCCCCGGCCACGTTGCCGAATCCATGCTGCCCGCTACCACCGTTACCTTGGTGGATGGACTGAACGCCGGCCTGCTAAACGGCCTGGGCCGCCTGGATCCTGAGGAGGACCATGCGGAATACGACAAGAAGTACGTCCATACCGACGTCCTGGTGATCGGCGGCGGCCCCGCCGGCCTGGCCGCAGCACGTGAAGCCGTCCGCACGGGCGCCCGCGCTATGCTGCTTGACGACCAGCCGGAACTGGGCGGTTCCCTGCTGTCCGCTTCCACGGCCCCCGAACTGGCTGAGACCATCGAAGGCAAGCCGGCCCTTGAATGGGTGGCAGACGTCGAAGCCGAGCTCGTCTCCGGCGCCGAATCCACCGTCCTGAACCGCACCACCGCCTTCGGCGCCTACGACGCCAACTACGTCATCGCTGTCCAGAACCGTACCGACCACCTGTCCACCCCCGCTGCTCCCGGCGTGTCCAGGCAGCGCATCTGGCACATCCGCGCCAACCAAGTGGTGCTGGCGCCTGGCGCCCACGAACGCCCGCTGGTCTTCGAAAACAATGACCGCCCCGGGATCATGCTCGCCTCGGCCGTTCGCAGCTACCTCAACCGCTACGCCGTGGCCCCCGGGCAGCGCGTGGTCATCAGCACCACCAACGACAGCGCCTACGCCTTGGCCGCGGACCTGCGCGCCGCCGGTATCAGGATTGCCGCCATTGTTGACGCCCGCCCCAAGCTGACCGAGGTGGCTGCTGCCGCCGTCGAAGCCGGGACCCGCGTGTTGATCGGCAGCGCGGTGGCCGCCACCGCCGCCGGAACGGATGGCCGGCTTGACGGCGTCACCGTCCGCAGCATTAACGACGACGGCGAACTCACCTCAGGCATCGAAGAGATCGCCTGCGACCTGCTGGCAGTCTCCGGCGGCTGGAGCCCCCTGGTACACCTCCACTCCCAGCGGCAGGGCAAGCTGCGTTGGGACGATGACCTTGCGGCCTTTGTGCCGAGCACTGCTGTTCCGAACCAGCAGATAATTGGCTCCGGCCGCGGCAGCTTCGAACTCCGGGATTGCATTACCGAAGGCATCTCCGCCGGTGTGAAAGCGGCCACCGCCGCAGGCTTCAGCCCGGAAAATGCAGACGCCGCCGTCGAGCCTTCACCGATCGGCGAGCCGAAGGCCTCCGCCCCCACCCGGCAGCTGTGGCTGATCCCCGGGCAGAGCGGCACCCCGGATGACTGGCACCACCACTTCGTCGACTTCCAGCGGGACCAGAGCGTCGCCGACGTCCTGCGCTCCACCGGAGCAGGAATGCGGTCAGTGGAGCACATCAAGCGCTACACCTCCATCAGCACCGCAAATGACCAGGGCAAGACCTCCGGCGTCAACGCGATCGGCGTCATCGCCGCCGCGCTCAAGCACGCAGGGGAAGCATCCCGCGGCATCGGCGACATCGGCACCACCACGTACCGGGCACCGTTCACCCCGGTAGCGTTCGCGGCCCTGGCCGGCCGCCAGCGCGGCGAACTGTTCGATCCCGCCCGCGTCACGTCCATCCACCCCTGGCACGTCGCCAAGGGTGCCCTCTTCGAGGACGTCGGACAGTGGAAGCGCCCCTGGTACTACCCACAGAACGGCGAGGACATGGACGAGGCTGTGTTGCGCGAATGCGCCGCGGTCCGCGAGTCCGTCGGGTTCATGGACGCCACCACGCTCGGCAAGATCGAGATCCGGGGCAAGGACGCCGGCGAGTTCCTCAACCGGATCTACACCAACGCCTTTAAGAAGCTCGCACCCGGTTCTGCACGCTACGGCGTGATGTGCCTGGCAGACGGCATGATTTTCGACGACGGCGTGACCCTGCGCCTGGATGAGGACCGCTTCTTCATGACCACCACCACCGGCGGAGCCGCGAAGGTGCTGGACTGGCTCGAGGAATGGCTGCAGACCGAGTGGCCGGAACTGGACGTGCACTGCACCTCGGTGACCGAACAGTGGAGCACCATTGCCGTCGTAGGGCCAAAATCCCGGGCAGTCCTTGCCAAGGTGGCCCCGGAACTCGCCGCCAACGGGGGATTGGAAGCGGACGCCTTCCCGTTCATGACCTTCCGCGAAACCACTCTCGCCTCGGGCGTACGGGCCCGGGTCTGCAGGATCTCATTCTCCGGTGAGCTGGCTTACGAGATTAACGTGCCCGCCTGGTACGGGTTGAACACCTGGGAATCCATTGCGGCTGCCGGGGCCGAATTCAACATCACCCCTTACGGCACAGAGACCATGCACGTGCTCCGGGCCGAAAAGGGCTACCCGATCGTTGGCCAGGACACCGATGGAACCGTCACCCCCCAGGACGCCGGGATGGAGTGGATCGTCTCCAAGGCCAAGGACTTCATCGGCAAGCGCTCGTACGCCCGGGTTGATGCCCAGCGCGAGGACCGCAAGCACTTGGTCAGCGTGTTGCCCATTGACGGCAGCATCCGGTTGCCGGAAGGCACTCAGCTGGTGGAAAAGGGCATCCCCGTGACACCCGCCTACGGGCCCGTGCCCATGCAGGGCTTTGTCACTTCCAGCTACCACAGCGCGGCCCTCGGCAGGTCCTTCGCTCTGGCACTGATCAAGAATGGCCGCAACCGGATCGGCGAAACCCTGGTGGCTGCCGCTGGAAACCAGCTAGTGGATGTTGTTGTGGCTGAAACCGTACTTTTTGACCCTGAAGGGACCCGCAAAGATGGCTGAAACAGCAGCACCCAAAACCTCTCCTGAGACCAATCTGTCGCTCCGAACCAGCCCCGCCGAGCTGCTGAGGACAGCATTCGAAACAGGCTCCGTGCCCGGCACTGTTGAACTGCGCGAAATCACTTTCCTGACCATGGTGGGCCTGCGGGTTCCCTTGGATACCGAGGCAGGGGAGCGGATCGCATCGGTTACTGGCGGTCTGCCCGCGAGGTGCGGGGCCGTGAGCGGCACCGGCGACACCTCCGTGCTCTGGCTTGGGCCGGAGGAATTCCTGGTGGTGGCACCTGTGGAAGCCCACGAGTCCCTCGGCGGCGACCTGATCCAGGCCTTGAGGGAAGCCCTCGGCGACGGCGCGGGCCAGGTGGTGGACCTCTCCGCCAACCGCACCACGTTTGAACTCACGGGGCCGCGGTCCCGGGCCGTCCTGGAAAAGGGCTGCTCCCTGGACCTCCACCCACGCGGGTTCCGGGCGGGAACGGCGTTGTCCACGGAGATCGGTAACATCCCCGTGGTTCTCTGGAAGACCGGTGACGAGAGCTACCGGATGTTCCCACGCGCCTCGTTTGCTGATTTCCTGGGCCGCTGGCTCCTGGATGCCATGCGGGAGTATGCCTCACCTGAGGTCCCCTAATGGCCCTCAGCGTCCTGGATCTGTTTTCCGTTGGCATCGGCCCGTCGTCTTCACACACGGTGGGCCCGATGCGGGCTGCCAAGCTGTTCGCGGACGGACTCAAAGACGACGGACACCTGAGCTCCACCAAACGGGTCCAAGCCGAACTGTTCGGTTCTCTTGGGGCCACCGGGCGCGGCCACGGTTCGGACAAGGCCGTAGTCCTGGGCTTCCAGGGGCTGGACCCGGAAACCGTGGACACCTTTACGGCTGATGACCAAGTGGCAGCCGCCGCCCTTGATGCTGAACTGTGGGTAGGCGGGGACCACCGGGTGGACTTCAACTGGGACGAGGACGTGTTGCTGCACCGGCGCAAGTCCCTTCCGGCCCACCCCAACGGCATGACGTTCCGTGCCCTGGACCATGCCGGAGAGGTGCTCAGCGAACGAAGCTTCTATTCAATTGGGGGCGGCTTTGTCGTTGACGGGGATGCCGATGCCGGCGACCGCGTGGTTGCCGACTCCACGGTCCTGCCCTACCCGTTCACCACAGCCGACGAACTGCTGGCGATCTGCAGCCGCGAACGGATGTCCATCTCGGACGTCATGCTCGCCAACGAGGTCACGTGGCGCAGCGAGGCGGAGCTCCGGGAGAAGTTGCTGCGGCTCTGGGCAGTAATGCGTCAATGCGTGGACAACGGCTGTGCGGCGGAAGGGATCCTTCCCGGCGGCTTGAACGTCAGGCGCCGGGCGCCGTCGTTATTCAAGACCCTGACAGCGGATACCGGCGTGACCGACCCCCTCCGGGCCATGGAATGGGTCAACCTGTTTGCGCTGGCCGTCAATGAGGAGAACGCGGCTGGCGGCCGTATTGTCACGGCGCCTACCAACGGGGCGGCCGGCATTGTCCCGGCAGTGCTGCACTACTACGTGAAGTTTGTCCCTGGCGCCAGCGACGACGGCGTGGTCCGCTTCCTGCTGGCTGCGGGCGCCGTCGGAATTCTGTTTAAGATCAATGCCTCCATCTCCGGCGCGGAAGTGGGCTGTCAAGGCGAGGTTGGTTCCGCCTGCTCCATGGCAGCCGCAGGCCTCTGCGAGGTGCTCGGAGGGACACCCGAACAGGTGGAAAACGCGGCCGAAGTGGGAATCGAACATAACCTCGGCCTGACCTGCGACCCCGTAGGCGGGCTGGTGCAGATCCCGTGCATCGAACGGAACGCAATCGCAAGTGTCAAAGCCATCAATGCCGCCCGCCTGGCCCTGCACGGCGATGGCAGCCACAAGGTTTCCCTCGACAAGGCCATCAAGACCATGAGGGAAACCGGCGCCGATATGAAGGACAAATACAAGGAGACTTCCAGAGGCGGCCTTGCGGTGAACGTCATTGAATGCTGATCGGGTGAAGTAACTCAGGTGACCGGTAGAGGCGGACTCATGTTGGACACGGGATCTATCAGGATTGATGCCAGACGTGGCTTGCGTAGCGACTGGTCCCGGCTGACAGGCCGCACCGTGGAGGTACGGCTGCTGGGGGAGCACATCATGACCGGGGTGGTGGATCAGGCTACTCCAGACGACTCAGTCCTGTGGATCGCGGCCGCCGGAGCCAACACCCGGAGACTTTTTGACAAAAGGACGGGATACCAGATCTGGGTCTAGTGCCGCTTTGAAGGACGGCAGGTCCGGTCAGGAGCCCGCGCGGCCCGGCCACTCTTTGCCCGCCCAGGGGTCGTAGTCCGCGATGAGTTCCTCTTGGGACGGTCGCTCCGGCTCGGGGACGTGTTGCAGGTTTACTCTCACCCTGTACCACAGCGAACTTGACCCGCGCATGCCGTCGACGAGCACGTCGGCAGGATGCAATGCGTGGACGATGTCCGCATGCAGGGCCTTCCATTCGTCAAGCGCCGCCAGCGCCTCGGGTTTGGTCTTGGTGCGGGCCACCTCGATGAGAGGCATCACGGACTGCCGGCGTCCGGAGCTGTCACCACTGCGGGGCGGTTTTTCAGCGGGCCCCAGCTCGGCTGCCAAAGCGAGGAGCCCATCAAGTGTCCCGACGGCGTCATCGATTCCAATGTGGGGGTCGCCCAAGGCAGCGAAGCGTTCGGGCACACTGCGCACCGTAAATTGTTCCGGCCGGGTGGAGCGGACCTCGTCCCACGAGAGCGGCGTCGAAACCCGGGCGTCCGCAAGAGGCCGGACAGAGTAAGCGGATGCCACGGTGCGGTCCTTTGCGTTCTGGTTGAAGTCGACGAACACGCTCTCGCCGCGTTCCTCCTTCCACCATCGGGCGGTGGCGAGGCCCGGGGCGCGGTTCTCGACCTCGCGGGCGAGGGTCTCCGCGGCCAGCCGCACGTCGCGGTACGACCATTGCGGCGCGATGCGCACCAGGATATGAAGTCCCCGCGATCCGCTCGTTTTCGGCCATCCCACCAGCCCGACGTCGTCGAGCACCTCACGTGCGACATAGGCGACGTCGACGATCTGGGACCAGTCGACCCCCGGCATCGGATCGAGGTCGACCCTGAGCTCGTCCGGGTGCTCTAGGTCCTCGGCGCGAACGGGGTGTGGATTGAGGTCCAAGCACCCGAGATTCACAACCCAGGCCAGGCCCGCGGCATCCCGGATGACGGCTTCCTCCGCTGACGTCCCCGACGCGTAATGCAGGGTGGTGGTGTCGATGAAGTCTGGGTGGTTCTCGGGCACGCGCTTCTGAAAGAACGGTTCAGAATCGATCCCTTTCGGGAAGCGCTTGAGTACCATGGGGCGGCCGCCGGCACCGCGCAACGCGCCATCAGCGACGGCGAGGTAGTAGTTCACCAGGTCCAGCTTGGTCAGCCCGGGTTCGGGGAACACCACCTTGTCCGGACTTGAGATGCGAACCTCGTTGCCCGCGATATTGAGGATCTCGGCCGGGGTCTTCGACGGGTCCATGCCGCAACGCTAGCAACGATCGCAGGTCCCATCCAGAGCATTTGTGCGGCAATCCAGCTGGACGCGCCGGAGCCTCCTGCTGGGCTTTAACGCTAGCGGGGCCCAGGTTAAGGTGCTGATTCATTGCTGTAGTGGTCAACCCAACAGAGGAAGAAGCCCGCAAGGAACCTCCTGAACAATCCCTGAAGGAGACGGAAATGAGTGAAATGCGGCATGGCCCTTTGGACCTGTTCGTTGGCACATGCGCTGCCGGAGTTTAGTGCGTGAAACTACGCCGGTTGCAGAAGGAACCATTCCGGGAAAGGGTCCGAAGGCATGGGTAAGTCAAGGTCCTGGTCCGCGGGCACGGGTAGGTCAAGGTCCTGATCCAGGTCCAGGTCCTGGTTGGGGGCGGGTATGCCGATATGGTCGGGCCAGGTGGGTGGTTGCCAGTCTTGTTGTTCGCTGGGGTAGTGCCGGCCTGAGGGTGTTGTCCAGCCGGGTGTTTGGTTTGCCGTGGCTTGGGATGGTGCCCAGGGGGTGTTGTGTTTGAGGTGGTGGTGTTTCCGGCAGGGTTGGCCAAGGTTGCTGATGCCGGTGGTGCCGCCGTCGGCCCAGGCCAGGAGGTGGTCGGCTTCGTTGTCGAGGGAGTGGTTGTGGCAGCCGGGGAAAGGGCACTTGCCATCGCGCAGTCGCAGCCATTGGCGCATGTATTTGGGGATCCGGTAGCTGGTGCGGCCGATTTCCAGAGGTGCTCCGTCGCGGGGATCGATCAGGACGCGGTGGAAGGAATCGGCCCCGTTGGCGACGAGTTCCCGGGCCATGGATGCAGGTATGGGTCCGTACCCGTCCAGCATCGCGGGTTCGTCGGTGGCGCCAAGGAGGGAGAGGACGGGGACTGTGACCAGCACCTGGGCCCGGGGAGATGGAACACCTTCAGGGCCACCGCCAACACCCAGGCCGACACCCATGCCGGCACCTGTGCTTTCAAGGCCCGCATCCGTCGTGCCGCTGTCCGTGGTGCTCAGGAGCCAGGTGGCGGTGATGTCGGCGCGGATCTGGGTGAGGGTGCGGGGCTCTGCGGGGCCTTGGAGGGCCCTGGCTGCGGTGGTGGTCCGGTCCCAGATCCCGGCGGCTGTCGCGGCGGGCAGGTAGGCCGAGAGCCATGCCATGCCGTCCTGGTCCGGAGTGTATTCGAGCCGCCGGTCCAGGACACTTTTGCGGTGGCGGAGTTCGATGCTGTCGGGGTGATGGCGTTCGCGCCAGGTCCGGGCTTTGGCGCGGAACCGGGACGGGACCAGTTCGCCCACCTGGCATCCCCGCGCAGGGTCAGGGGAGTCAGGATCAAGGAAGTGTGTTTCCAGCGCTGTGGCCCCGGTGGCATCGAGGTTGCTGGTTTCATCACAGATGACGCGGGCGTGCTGCCACGAAATCGACCCGTTCTGCAGTGCCGTGAGGGTCAGCGGGAGTTGGCTGGTCAGGTGGCGGGACTGGTCCAGGAGCGCGGCGGCGGTACGCTCGCTCACGGTCAGGACGCAGGCGAGCTCAGCGATGGTGGACATTTCCTGTGCGGTCGCGTCCTGGGCGGTGAGGGCGGGGGAGGCGATTGCCTTCGCTGCCTCTACGTACTTGGCTGTTAGCTGTACTTTCAGTGCCGCGGCTTTGGCTTCGAACCGGGCAACCTCGGCCAACGCGTCCAGGCAGACATCGAGCTGGCGCCGCAGGGGATCGGAGCCCTGACCGTCAGCATCAGGGCCATCAGCTGGGCCACGGAAAGCGGGTCCGACGATGCGCTTAAGAACGGCAACGGACGCAGCGACGGAAGCCAGGGCCTCGGCGGCCTCGAGCCCGCCGGGGGACTCTAAAGCCTCCCCGGTCCTGGCTGTTAGCGCCCCCGTGCCTTCCATAGGAAAAGCATCCCAGGAGGGTGTGACATTATTGCCGCCGCGAGGTGAGAACCTCACGGCAACAGCAGGACCCCCAAACGTAAGACGACGACGGCTGTACCTCCCGCCGCCGTGGGGTGGAACCGGTACCCCTCCCGCCGACGTCGGGCAGACCCCCTCCCGCCGTCGTCGGGCAGAGTCAGGCGCGCAGAATCAGGAAGGCCGCAACAGGCGGGCAGCAGCAATAAAGCGAAGTCTGGGTCAATTGTCGAAGTGGGTGAAGATGTTGGGATCCTTGGACACGGACGCAACGATGGATGTTGCAACTTCCCGGAGTTTGACGTTGCGGGTGCTGTAACCCACAGCTAGATACTGGTTGGCGGGCTCACGATCCAAAGAACCTCAGCCGGGAGAGTGCTGGTGTTCGTTAATCTGTGGGGCAACGAGGACATGTAGTCGATACTGTCGCCCTGCTGCATAGAGTGGGGTTCTCCATCCAGCTCTATGACGATCTCGCCTGATACTACGTACAGAATCTCCTGTGAGTCTCCGTGCGTATAGGGCTCGTCTCCGGTGGACGCCCCGGGCTCGAACTCACCGGCATAGACCTCGAGGTGGCGCAGAGGGCGCTGGGAGATCAGAAACTTATGGATTCCTGCATTGGTCGATAGTTCCGGGCGCGCTTCCCGACGCAACAACCTGGGAGAGCCTGCGGGCACTTCCTCAAAAAGATCCGCAAGGGTCATCCCTAAGGCGGTTGCGATCCGCCGCAGCACGCCGATGCTGGCATTCGTCAGGCCCCGCTCGAGCTGGCTAAGAAAGCCGGCAGTCGTCCCGGTGGCTTCGCCTAGTTCTTTTAACGACATGCGCCGTAAAGAACGAAACTGGAGAACGCGTTCGCCGAGTTGGGCTTGAGAAAGATCAGTTTCGCTGGTCATGGGGAAACTTCCGGTTTGCCTGTACTAAACAAATATTTAGCTGAGTAGCCAGGAACAGTGTGGCTCCGGCGGTTCGAAGCTGTCAAGGTGACCAGTCGTGGTCTTGACACTGCCCCGCGGTAGAGCCCACACTGTTAGCAATTAGTCCCACTAAATTTGTGTTTAGTAGCACGGACTCCTATTTTACAAGAGACCCGCTGTTCCGCTGCACTCCAGCTCGCTTCAACCCTCCTCCCCTTATAAAGGATCCGGTTATGACAACATCAACCATCACTCTCATCAATCACTTCATCAATGGTGCGGAAACGCCGGGTATGGGTGACCGTACCCAGCCTGTTTACAATCCTGCGACTGGTGCTGTGTCGGGGGAGTTGCGGTTGGCGAATCGTGCTGATTTGGATGCGGCGGTGGCAGCGGCGCGTGCCGCCGCCGACAGCTGGGGTGACATCTCCCTCGCCAAGCGCACCGCCGTGCTCTTCAAGTTCCGCGAACTCGTCGCCTCCCACGTGGACGATCTCGCCGAACTGATCACTGCCGAGCACGGCAAGGTCCTCTCCGACGCCAAGGGCGAGATCGGCCGCGGCCTGGAAGTCATCGAGTTCGCCTGCGGCATCCCGCAGCTCCTTAAGGGCGACTACTCGGACCAGGTGTCCACGGGCATTGATGTGTTTTCGTTCCGGGAGCCGTTGGGTGTGGTTGCGGGGATCACGCCGTTTAATTTCCCGGTGATGGTGCCGTTATGGATGGCGCCGATGGCGATCGCGACGGGGAACGCGTTCATCCTTAAGCCTTCGGAGCGGGATCCGTCGGCGTCGATGCTGCTCGCGAAGCTGTGGAAGGACGCGGGGTTGCCGGACGGGGTGTTCCAGGTTCTGCATGGCGGGAAGGACACCGTGGACGGGTTGTTGACCCACCCTGATGTGGACGGGATTTCTTTTGTCGGGTCCACTCCGATTGCCCGGTATGTGCATGAGACGGCCACGAAGCATGGCAAGCGGGTCCAGGCGCTGGGCGGGGCGAAGAACCATGCGATCATCCTGCCGGACGCTGATCTGGATAACGCCGCCGATCATCTGGCCGCGGCCGCGTTCGGCTCGGCCGGGGAGCGGTGCATGGCGATTTCCGTCGCGGTGGCCGTGGGGGACGCCGCTGACCTGCTGGTGGAAAAGGTTCAGGAGCGGGCCCTGGCTGTGAAGGTCGATAACGGGACGGTGTCCGGGGCGGAGATGGGGCCGGTGATCACGCCGGAGTCCAGGGACAGGATCGTGCGGATCGTCACCGAAGCCGAAACGGCCGGGGCCGCGATGGTGGTTGATGGCCGGGACCTGGTGGTTCCCGGGCACGAGGACGGGTTCTGGGTGGGCCCGACCGTGATCGACCACGTCAAGACCGGGATGAGCGCGTACACGGAGGAGATCTTCGGACCTGTGCTCGTCGTCGTGCGGGTCAACAGCCTGGAGGAGGGGATCGCCCTGATCAACGCGAACCCGTACGGGAACGGCACCGCGATCTTTACCTCCTCCGGGGCGAACGCCCGGAAGTTCCAGCGGTCGGTGGATGTGGGCATGATCGGGATCAACGTGCCCTTGCCGGTGCCGGTGGCGCATCACTCCTTCGGCGGGTGGAAAGCCTCACTCTTCGGGGACAAACACATCTACGGCCCCGAAGGCGTCTCCTTCTACACCCGCGGCAAAGTGGTCACCTCCCGCTGGCCCGAACCCACCCACGCCTCCGGCGCCTCCTACAACTTCCCCTCCAACTAACCCCCACCCTCGCCTCGCTGACCAACCCCCGGCCAGGCTGGCGACGTGAGCCCAAATCATGTGACTCCCAGAACAGTTCCGATGGTCGTAAATTGCTAATGATAATGGTTTGCATCTAGTGTGTTGGGTCGAACCATACGGATTTGCAATACAGAAGGAACTGGAAAAAATGGGCTGGCAGAGGATGAGGGCGACGGGCGCGTCCGTCGTTGCATTATTGATGATGACGGGGTGCGCAGCGGCAGGTAGCGAAAGCCCTGCGGCCGACAAGCCGCTGAGGGTGGTGGGGCAGTTCGAACTGCACAGCCTCGATCCGTCGACGGCGGGCGGCTTCTTCACACGCTTGCAGGTGGCCGAAACGCTGGTTGACGCCGATGTTAAGGGCGTCCTCCAAGCGGGACTTGCCGAAAAGTGGGATGTTTCCGCTGACGGGCTGTCCTGGAGCTTTACCCTCCGCTCCGGCGCCCTCTTCCATGACGGCACGGCAGTGACAGCCGAGGCGGCAGCCGCTTCGCTGAACATTGCACAGGGCAAGGCCGGTACTCCGCTGGCGACGGTTCCCGTCAAGGGGATCTCCGCGGTTGGTGATTCTCTCCGGGTGGATCTCACGGCACCATATGCGCCCTTGCCTGCAGTCTTGGCCCACACAAGCACACAGATCCTTGCGCCGAGCTCCTACGGCGCGGACCGATCGGTAACTAAGGTGGTCGGTTCAGGGCCCTATGAGGTCAAACACATCGAGCAGCCTGCCCACATTGACGTGGCTGCCTTCGAGCAGTGGCAGGGCAAAAAGCCAGCCATCTCCGAGGTCACCTACCAGGCCGTCGGGAGAGCTGAGAGCCGGGCACTCATGGCCGAAAGCGCCCAATCCGACGTCACCTTCGGGATGGACCCAACCAGCCTGCAGCGGATCAAGCAGGCAGGCAAGGTGGATATTGCTTCCGTAACCCTGCCCCGCTCCATCCTGCTGAAGGTCAACGCCGGCCACGAAATGCTGGGCGACGTGAAAGTCCGGCGGGCCCTGAGCCTTGCCTTGGACCGGGAAGCGATGGCCACAGCATTGCTGCGGGACCGCGAGATGGCAGCCACCCAGCTCTTCCCGCCTTCGCTGCCGGAGTGGCACCAGGACTCGGCCACACCGCTGACCCATGATCCAGCCGAAGCCCGGAAACTGCTGGCTGAAGCCGGATGGGCTCCGGGGAGCGATGGCATTCTGGAACGCAACGGCAAGAAGTTTTCAGTGACCCTGCGTACCTTCCCGGACCGCCCCGAACTACCCATCCTGGCAACAGCCATCCAAGCCAAACTGAAGGAACTGGGGATTGCCCTGGACGTAAAAGTGGGCAACTCCAGCGAAATTCCGGCCGGGCACAAGGACGGCTCTCTGGAATTGGCGCTCTACTCCCGCAACTACGCACTCGTTCCGGATGCGCTGGTAACCCTGGCTGAAGATTTTGCGCCCGCAGGTTCGGACTTCGGCGCCATGGGCTGGAATGACCCCGCCCTCACCGAAGCCCTGAACGCCCTTGCCAGCGGCAAGGACGCTGACAAAGCGGCGGAGAACCGCCGGAAAGTGAACGAGATCCTGCAGACCCAGCTGCCCGTCATTCCGGTGGCCTGGTACCGGCAGAGCGCTGTGGTCAGCCCACGGGTTGAAGGTCTCGTCCTGGATCCACTCGAACGCTCATGGCGTCTGACCGACTTGACCTGGAAGAAGTAGGAAGGGGCGGGAATGCTCTCTTTGACTACCAAACCGACTACCCAAGCGACCACTGAACCCGGCAGCTCCGCCGGGCCCTCTCTCCATTCAGCCCTCGGCACCACAGCCCGGGTTCTTGGGCGCCGGGCACTCCAGGCGGCGGGAGTGGTTGTACTCGTCTCCACTGCTTGCTTCGCTATGGTGCAAAGCCTTCCCGGCGACATCGCCTTCCGGATTGCCGCCGGCAGGTATGGATATGACCAGGTGACGGCCGCGTCAGCGGACAGTGTCCGCGCTGAACTGGGCCTTGACCAGCCTGCCTGGCTGCAGTTCCTCGACTGGCTCGGCGGCCTGGTATCCCTGAACCTCGGCAACTCCCTGGTAACTGGGGCAAGCGTGGCTGGGGAGCTTGGGCTCAATCTTTCCAGCAGCCTGCAGTTGGCTGCAGTTGCGCTGGTTCTTGCACTGATTGTGGGGACGACGGCGGGAGCCCTGGCAGCGGCCCGGCCGGGTGGCATCCTTGACCGGCTCACCACAGTGTGGGTGTCTGTCACACGTGCGCTGCCGCCCTTCCTGCTCGGACTGGTCCTGATCCTGCTTTTTGCCGTCCATCTGGGCGTACTCCCGGCGGCGGGGCATGGAGAAGCGAACAACATCGTGCTTCCTGCAGCAACGCTCGCAGTCGGTCTCTCCGGGCTCTTCGCGCGCGTCACCCGCGACACAATGGCACAGATCCGGCAATCGGACTACGTCCGCTTTGCGGACACTAAAGGCCTGGGCAGCTGGCTTGTGTTCGTGCGGCATGTCATCCGAAACACCGGCGTGACTTTGATCGCCTACGTGGGCGTCCAGATCCTGGTTCTCATCGAAGGTGTTGTGGTGGTTGAAAGCCTCTTCGCGTGGCCCGGTCTGGGACATGCGCTCGTCCACGCGATCTTCTGGCGGGACATCCCCATGGTCCAGGCCGCAGCGCTGGCGCTGGCCCTGCTTGTTGTCGTCATGAACACCCTCGTGGACCTCGCGACAGCAGCTGTGGATCCGCGGCCCCGCCACAAGGAGGCAGTACTGTGACCAATGCCGTCGCTATGCAAGAACTTCTTCCCGCACCAGCAGGGGATTCGAAAGGACCGAAATGGCTGGCTGCGAGTTCCGCAACCCAACTCGTTTCAGCCGGGCTTCTGGCCGTCCTGGTCATCTTCGCCGTGGCCGGCCCGCTGATCTGGCCGGGGCACGCCGTACAGGACCTGTCCCGGTTCCTTGAGGCTCCGGGCGCCAGCGAACCGCTTGGCCGTGACCATTTGGGCCGCAGTGTCATTGCGCGGCTGGCCCACGCCACTCAGCTCTCCCTTGTGATGGCCGTGCTGTGCGTGGGTGCTGCCCTGCTCTTCGGATCGCTCGCGGGCATCGCTGCTGCCTGGCGCGGCGGCTGGATCGATTCGGTGCTGCACGGCTTGTCCGAGGTCTTCATCGCGCTCCCAGCCCTTCTAGTGGTTCTCGTCGTCTCGGCCATAGCCAACGGCGATCTGTGGACTCTCTGCCTGGGGCTGGCTTTGGCGCAGTGGGTGGAATATTTCCGGATGGTCCGGGCCCGGAGCGGACTGGTCCTGGCTGGACCGGCGGTGGAAGCTGCCGGCCTGCTCCAGCTCGGCCCTGTCCACATCATCCGACGGCACCTCTTGCCTGAGCTCCGCCCATTGCTGACCACCATGGCCACATTCGGCGTCGGCTCTTCCATCCTTGCACTCTCAACACTGGGTTTCGTGGGGATCGGCGTCCGCCCGCCGACTCCCGAGCTTGGCTTGATGATCACCGAGGCGTTCCCCTTCTACCACGAAGCACCCTGGATGGCATTGGCGCCGGTCCTGGTTCTCACCACCATCCTGATCGGGCTCCTGGGCCTGAGAAGCAAGGAGTCCCCCGCATGAGTTTGCGCCTTAACCACCTCGTAGTCAGCCACGGGGGCAAGGTCCTGGTCGAGACCGCCCAACTGGACTTCGAGCCAGGCAAGCCCGTAACAATTGTCGGCGAAAGCGGTTCCGGTAAATCCCTGCTCGCCCACGCAATCATGGGCACGCTCCCGCATAACCTCAAGGCACAGGGAAGCCTGACTGTGGACGGCCAGGTGTACGACGTCAGCGATCAGGCGAACAGGCGCAGGCTTTGGGGGCGAACCATGTCCCTTCTGCCCCAGGAGCCCGTGCTTGCCCTGGACCCCACAATGCGGACCAGGGACCAGGTGGCTGAGGGCGCTCCCACCTTCAGGACGGACAAACACGGTGCCCTACGCGCCGCGGACGACCTGCTGACCTCCCTGGGGCTGAAGCACGCTTCGACGGCGTTCCCGCATACACTTTCGGGCGGTATGGCCCAGAGGGTTGCGTTCGCCGCCGCAACCATCGGCGGAGCTCCCGTCCTCATCGCAGACGAGCCGTCCAAGGGCCTGGACAAACACGCCCGGGCCGAGCTGGCGGAACTGCTCAGAACCCATATCAAAAGTGGCGGAATCCTCCTGACCATCACCCACGACCTTGATCTGGCGCGCGATCTGGGCGGGGAGGTTCTGGTCATGAAGGACGCCCACGTGGTGGAGAAGGGGGCAGCCGGTGAAGTGCTCGCCAATCCGGTGCACCCCTATACCCGCCGCCTCCTGGCTGCCGAACCCTCACGCTGGAGGCATCAGTGGATGAGGAACGCCTCGGAAGGGACCGTGCCTGCCGAAGGTGGGAACCGAGGATCCCTGGAAAGTTCGGGCACTGTGCTGGTGTCTGGTACAGGCCTCGGAAAATCCTTCGGCGATCAAGAGCTCTTCGCCGATCTGTCCGTTGAAGTCAGAGCCGGGGAGCGGGTTGCCCTAAGCGGCCCGAGCGGAAGCGGAAAAACAACACTGGGCAATGTACTGCTCCGGCTTCTTCCCGCCGACGTCGGAACTGTCCAGCACTCCAACCTCCTGCAGCGGGGGAGGCTCCAAAAGCTGTACCAGGATCCCGCCCTTGCTTTTCCCGCGCGTGTCTCCTTGGCCGACTCGCTGGGGGACGTGGTGCGCCGGAACGGTCTGGACCACGCACGCCTGGAGGAACTGATGGGTTCATTGCGGCTTGCCCCCGAGCTGCTTCACCGCAGGCCAGGGCAGATATCGGGCGGGGAACTTCAGCGGATCGCCATTATCAGATCCATGCTCCTGGAGCCCGTCCTCGTGTTTGCCGATGAGCCCACCTCCCGCCTGGACCTCATCACCCAGGAAGAGACGATGATGTGCCTGATGGAGCAGGTGGACAAGCTGGAGTGTGCGCTGGTGTTGGTAACGCACGACGACGCCCTTGCCGCCGCTGTTACCACCCGCACCATTGCGCTCGGAGCAGCATCGGCGGTGACGGAGCCCGAATTGGAGTTGGCAGCAAAGTAAGAAAACAGGCTGGAAAACAAGGGATGCAGGAATCTGCATCCCTTGTTGTTCTCAACACATGTGCCGTAAAGTATTGGATCAAGCCGATGTTTCAACTATAGAAACATGAGTTCAATTATAGAACATGGTCCAGATTCAAATCGCCACACAGTGAAGTGAGGAAAGCCCGTGCAGTTCCACCACCACGGTTACGTATCCGGAGACCCGCGGATCCAGCCGGCGGCCGGCGTCGGCATCAACCGGCCCGACGAGCTTCCGGATGAGGTCGACGTGCTGATCGTCGGTACCGGGCCTGCCGGCATGCTCACCGCAGCTCAACTTTCGCAGTTTCCTGGCGTCACCACACGCATCGTCGAGCGCCGGGCGGGGAGGCTTGCTATCGGGCAGGCTGATGGCATCCAGGCCCGCAGCGTGGAAACCTTTCAGGCCTTTGGTTTTGCCGAACGGATCACCGCCGAGGCATACCGGATCACCGAAATGGCGTTCTGGAAGCCGGATCCCGCTGACCCGTCCCGAATCGTCCGGACAGCCCGTGCGGTTGACGATGCGGCCGGCGTCAGCGAGTTCCCTCACCTGATCGTCAACCAGGCCCGCGTGTTGGATTACTTCGCCGAGTTCATGGGAAATTCGCCCACGCGTATGTCCCCGGACTACGGCTTCGAGTTCCGCAGCCTTGAGGTCACCAACACGGGTGAGTACCCGGTCACGGTGACCCTTCTCCACACGGCCGGACCCAAGGAGGGCCAGGAGCGAACCGTCCGGGCCAAGTACGTGGTGGGGGCGGACGGTGCCCGGAGCAAGGTGCGGGAATCCATCGGCTGCACCCTCGCCGGGGATCAGGCCAATCACGCCTGGGGCGTTATGGATGCCCTCGCCGTTACCGACTTCCCTGATATCCGTACGAAGTGTGCGATCCAATCAGGAGCGGGCGGCAGCATCCTGCTGATTCCGCGCGAAGGCGGGCATCTGTTCCGGATGTACGTCGATCTTGGTGAGGTGGACCCGCAGAACAAGGGAGCCGTTCGCAGCACCACCATCGAGCAGATCATCGGCAAGGCCAACGCCATCCTCCACCCCTACACGCTGGATGTGCGCAACGTCGCCTGGCACAGCGTCTACGAGGTGGGCCACCGTCTCACTGACAGGTTCGACGACGTCCTCCCGGAGCAGCGCGGAACGCGTACGCCGCGGGTATTCATCACCGGCGACGCGTGCCATACTCACAGCGCAAAGGCCGGCCAGGGCATGAACGTGTCCATGCAGGACGGCTTTAACCTGGCCTGGAAGCTCGGGCACGTGCTTGAGGGACGGAGTCCGGAGTGCTTGCTGTCCACCTACTCCGCCGAGCGGCAGGTGGTGGCCAAAAACCTCATCGACTTCGACAAAGAGTGGTCCACCATGATGGCCAAAAAGCCAGAGGAGTTTGAACACCCCTCGGACCTGGAGGACTTCTATGTGGCCACCGCGGAGTTCCCCGCCGGATTCATGACCGAGTACGCGCCGTCCATGCTGGTGGCCCCTGCCAAGCACCAGCACCTGGCAACGGGTTTCACCGTGGGCAAGCGTTTTAAGTCTGCTCCCGTGGTGAGGGTCGGGGACACCAATCCGATACACCTCGGCCACCATGCGAGGGCGGACGGACGCTGGCGCATTTACGTCTTTGCAGATCCGGCCATCCCGTCCGGAAAGCCGGAAACTGCTCAGGAGGGGGCAGCGTCCCCTACCGAACAGTTTGCCGAGTGGATCGCGAACTCGCCGGAATCGCCGCTGGCCGCAACGCCGTCGGACGCGGATCCTGATGCCTGGTTCGATCTGAAGGTGATTTACCAGCAAGAGCATGCCGCCATCGACATCGGCACGGTTCCCACGGTCTTCAAGCCCCAGGTAGGCCCGTTCAAGCTCACGGACTACGAGAAGGTCTATGCCACGGATCCCCGTGCAGACATCTTCGAACTGCGCGGCCTTGACCGTGGGGGAGTCGTTATTGTGGTCCGCCCGGACCAGTATGTGGCCAACGTCCTGCCACTGACGGCGACGGCGGAACTGGCTGCGTTCTTCGCGCCCCTGCTGCCGGCCAAGCAACCTGCGACAGTCCGGCAGGCGGCGCCCGCCGAACCATAACCACGGGGCCAACGCAGATCTCTCGACCTGCCGTCCGTTGCTCGCTAATCTGACAGCGAGCGGTGCGATTCAGGGCGCCGATCAGCCCACAGGCGGAGGCGGCATCGGTCGCCGTTCATGTGAAGGAGCGCACCATGGGAATCCTCTCCGTTGACCTGTTCATCACCCTCGACGGCGTGTATCAGGCGCCCGGCGGTCCCGATGAGGATCGCGAGGGCGGCTTCGAATTCGGCGGCTGGCAGGGCGCCTATTTCGACGACGAGACCGGCGAGGCGATCGGCGTCGGCATAGACCGCATGGACGCCCTCCTGCTCGGACGCAAAACCTACGACATCTTCGCCGGATTCTGGCCCACCAGGGGCGAGGATGACCCGATTGCGGTGACGTTCAACGCACTGCCTAAGTTCGTCGTCTCACGTTCCCTGACCGATCCTGAATGGGAAAACACGACGGCGCTGCCGGAGGTCGCGGAGGTGGCGGCCGTGAAGGAGCAGTTTGAGGACATTCACGTCATCGGCAGCGGCCATCTCGCACGATCGCTGCTCGAAGCTGACCTCGTCGACCGGCTGAACCTCTTCCTCTATCCGCTTACCTTCGGATCAGGCAAGCGGTTGTTCGCGGACGGCACGGGTGTCCCGGCGGCGTTCCGGTTCGCGCAGCCGCCGCAGGCGTTCCCGAAGGGCGCTGTCTCTCTTGTATACGAGCGCGCGGGCTTGCCGATCACGGGCGTCGATATCAGCCAGGGGTAGCGGCTATGCGGTTGGCTGGATGAAGGCCTACAGCCGCAGTGCAGGTTCGACCGACTCAGCGGCATAGGGTTTGGTGGCCGACCGCTGGAGTGGCCGCCGCAGGTGCATTTGATATGGCCCCTCCCTGACCGTGGCCCGCGGATCCAACTGGACAACCAGGAGTGGTTCGGTGCGGGTGGCATCCAGCCGCACCACCATGCCGTCACGCCGTCCGTCTACGGACAGAGGGGTGGCGGGTTCCACCGCGGTCTCGTTGAGGCGTTCCTGATGTTCCTGCCCTGCCGCCAGGAACAGGATTCCATGGGCAACCCCGATGACCTTCAACGGGATCAAGGCGTCCGACGGAGGGAGTTGCGGTGAGGGGTGGGGTTGCAGTTCGTTTTCCGGCGCCGAGGACATCTTCTCCATGAGCACGTCGCATTCCATGCACCGGCTCCGCTCGCCGACGTCAGCCAACAGGGTCACGTGGAGGCCCCTGGGTGCGTGGTCCCAGGCATCGGCGACAATCCGGCACCACGCCCTGTGGTAATCCGTTCCGTACTTGATCACGTAGACCTGATCCTCGCCGAGGACCGGCACCCCGTTCCGTCGAGCGGCCGGCTCCACAGGTTTGAACTCGCCGCGTCCTCTGGCAGCCGAATGGTTCTTTGGGCTGCCCTTGAGGAACTTACGAACCAACGGATTGTGTGACCGTTCTGGTCTTGGCACGCTTGTGGGCCTTTCTGCGCTGCGGGGGTGCGTCACGATCGCACCTTAACTGAGCCCCTTATCAAGCTTGCTGAATCTCTGACGAAATTGGAAACGGTGTCCACATTGCACTGTCCGCGCCCGGTGGTTGTCACTACACTGGGACGCATGACCGAGCAGGAACCGGCCTCGCGCAGGGCCGCTGAAGCTCCAGAAAGCGATGGGATCCTTCCTGAGGACGGGTCCTCAACCTCCACACAGGTCGAGAACGGTGAGTCCTCACACTTAACTGATCCGGACGCCGTCGACACTTCCTTGCGAAGTCCGGCAGAGCGTTCCCGCACTTTCGCAGGGATCCTGGTCAACACGGCTCTGGCTAACATCACCACCAGCTACTTGTGGTTCGCGCTGACGTTTTGGGTCTATCTGGAAACGCGCAACGTGATCGCCACGGGGGTAGTCGGCGGTGCGTATATGCTACTGATTGCCCTTTCCAGCATCAGCTTCGGCACGTTCGTGGACCGATACCGCAAACTTGCCGTGATGCGGTTCGCCGCGGGCTTCACCCTGGTGATGTTCGTGCTGTCCGGAGTCATGTTCCTGCTGACGCCCACCCCACAGCTGCTGGACCTGACACAGCCGTGGTTCTGGCTGTTCACGCTGATCATCCTCGTCGGGGCGGTGGTGGAGAACATGCGCAACGTGGCTCTTTCAACCATTGTCACCATCCTCATCGATCCCGACCGGCGGGCAAACGCCAATGGAATGGTGGGGATGGTGCAGGGGCTGGCGTTTATTGTCACCTCTGTGCTCTCCGGACTGTCCATCGGGCTGCTGGGCATGGGCTGGACTGTAGTCGTCGCCATAGCTCTCACAGTGCTGGCCTTCGCACACCTGCTCACTCTGCGCATGCCGGAGGAAGTGCGGGTGGCCTCTACGGACGCTCATGGTGCGTTCGACCTGCGCGGTTCCATTGCCGCCGTGCTGGCCATCGCCGGACTCTTCGCGCTGATCCTCTTCTCCACGTTCAACAACTTCATCGGCGGCGTCTACATGGCGCTGATGGATCCCTATGGCCTGGAAATGTTCCCGGTGGAAATATGGGGAGCTGTCTTCGCGCTGGGGTCCACCGGCTTCATCATAGGGGGAGCGCTGGTGGGCAAGTTCGGGCTCGGGGCCAACCCATTGCGGACCATGCTTTGCGCCGTGGTGGTCATGGGAGTCCTCGGTGCTGTGTTCACGGTGCGGGAGTGGGCCTGGCTGTACATCGCAGGAATCTGGCTGTACTTGGTTCTCATCCCCTTGGTGGAGGCTGCGGAGCAGACGGTCATCCAGCAGGTGGTGCCGCTGCAACGGCAGGGCAGGGTGTTCGGATTTGCCATGGCCTTCGAATCCGCTGCAGCACCGATCACCGCGTTCCTTATTGCGCCGATCGCCCAGTTCTGGATCATCCCGTACGCGCGGTCCGGGGAGGGTGCTGCGCAGCTGGCCCCGCTGCTGGGCGAGGGCGTCTCCCGCGGAATTGCCCTGGTGTTCCTGATCGCAGGGATCATCATGGTGGTAGCCGCGTTGCTGGCCTTCCTGACCCCGGTTTACCGGCGGGTTTCGGCGTCGTACATGAAGGCAGCAGCCGACGCGAAGGAAACCGCGAACACGGACTCGCAGTCTCCTGGCTGAGTACTAAACGGACTTGGAGTGACGTACGGATGTACGGTCCGGCGTCGATTGGATCGAGGAGATGGCCATGGGCGAGGCAACAACAGATGCATCATCGGAGCTAATGGTCGATCTCATTATTTCCCTGGACGGATATGCCTCGGCGGAGGGGTGGCCCGGTTGGTGGGGCCTCGAAGGGCCCGAATACCTGGCTTGGCTTGAGCAGGAGGGGGAGAAGAACTACACCTTCCTTTTCGGAGCGAACACCTACCGGCTGATGTCCGGGATGTCAGAGCAGGCCGCCGCTGAAGACTCGGCATTCTCTGAAACCGAGGGCGCCAGCCTCACCGGCCTTGCGGCCGTGCCCAAGATCGTCTTCTCCTCCACCCTGCAGGCGCCGCTGACCTGGCCGAACTCTGAGCTGGTCACAGGAGACGCGGTGGAGGCTGTAGCCGAGCTGAAACGGACCGGGACCAAACCCTTGAGCACTCTCGGCAGCCTCAGCCTCTGCCGGTCTTTGCTGACCGCTGGCCTCGTGGACAGGTTCCGGCTGGTCGTGTTCCCGGTCATCACGGGCCGCACCGGTCGGGAGCGGATCTACGACGACTATCCCGATGTTGCCCTTGAAATGGTGGACAGCAGGACCTTCGACGGCCGGCTCCAACTGCTTGAGTACGTTCCCACCGTCCTCACCGGTCCGCCGGGCAGCGGCACCGATTGAAGAATTTTGTGCCGTGGTCACGGGTTCGTGCCATGACCACGGCACAGCAGTATTCCTAGGCTTGAGCCAGCTGCGGGTAGAGAGCCTCAATGGGGGCGCTGAGTCCGGCCTTGAGCTGCACGGACAGCTCGTCGGCAAGAACCTCGTACTCGCCGGCTTCCACGGCGTCCAATATTGTGCGTACAAGATCTGCCGGATCCGTTTTGGGATCGGTGCTGTGCGCGGCCATGGCGGTGTCAACCCATCCGACATGGACGCCCACCACATGGACTCCTACAGGGGCGAGTTCCAGGCGAAGCGAGTTGGTGGCCGACCAAAGGGCAGCCTTGGTGGCGCTGTAGATGCCGCCTACGGCGTACCAGCTCATTGCCGAATGGATGTCGATGATGACGGAGTCGTTCTGCGCTGACAGGATCGGTGCGAATGCGCGGGCAAGAAACAGCGGGCCGAGGAAGTTCGTCTCCACATTGTTCCGGATTTCCTCATCGGTGTGCATGAGGATGCCGAAGCTGGCCGGGGAGGCGCCGGCATTGTTGACCAACACAGTGACGTCGCCCGCGGTCTCGACGGCGGCCTGAATGGAAGCGGGGTCGGTGACGTCGAGCGTGAGCGGGACGATGCGCTTGTCCTCCCAAGTGCGGGGCGTACGGGCAGTGGCGTAGACCTTGCTTGCGCCGCGGGCAAGGGCATCATGCACGAAGTGGGTTCCGATGCCGCCGTTTGCCCCGGTGACCAGGACGACTGCTCCATTAAGTGAAGGCATATCACGAACTTTCTGGTTGTAAGTTGTCTCCGCAGCCACTGCAGAGATTGATCTGTCACCATTGCGCGGTTTCTGCCCGGTGGAATGAACGCAAGCAATCCGCTCCAGAATGATGACTATACTCATAACCGAGTGCCCTCAGTTTATATTCCCACCAATGTCCCTGGACTAATCTGCAAAGGGCCGCTTCCGTTGCTGCTTGGTTGCCGAACGCTGTTCCTTTGCGGCCAGCCGACGGCGGTTCGATGCCCGTGTGGGTTTGGTTGCGCGGCGGGGAGCCGCCTCGGGAGCAAGACCCTCCGCCACGAGGTCGGAAAGCTTGGCCAGTGCTATCTCGCGATTGCGCAGTTGCGAGCGCCGCTCGGAAGCTGTCACGGTTATCACACCATCGATGAGGCGTCGCTCCAGGCGCGTGAGCAGCATCAGCCTTTGAGCGTCCGAAAGCGCGGCAGAAGAGGCGACGTTCCACGAGAGTTCAACGCGGCTATCGGAAGTGTTGACGTGTTGACCGCCAGGACCGGAGGAACGCGAGAACCGCCAGCTAAGTTCCGAGGCGGGAATCGTGAGCGCTGGCAACACCTCAAGATCCATGCAACCAGCGTCGCACAACATCGGCGGAACGGAAGCATCCGAATCCAGAGCTAGCTGAGCGTTCCTGCAACGCGTCCCGTGGACCGCCGTGATATGAGTTCTGAGGCCAGGACATCGCCCTGCAGATGGGTGGTGCGGTTGATTTGCCCAAGCAGCTCGTGGACTGCCGCGCGACCTTGCGCCGCGAAGTCGACACGGATCGTGGTCAGGGGCGGCATGAAATAGGCAGCTTCCGGGATGTCGTCGACCCCCGTCACGCTTATATCGTCAGGGACGCTGAAGCCACCCTCGGAGAGTGCGAGTATGGCCCCGAGCGCCATCTGGTCATTTGCAGCGACGACGGCGGTAGCCCGGAGGTCGGCGGTCATTCGCGAAATAGCCTCGTACCCGGATCTGGCGGACCAGTCGCCGAAAACGATTCCTTCGGACTGGAGGCCTTGTTCTGCGATTACCGCCTCAAAAGCCCGCGCGCGGTTTCGTGCCGCCGGAAATGTGGTGGGCCCCGCGATGTGAAGGAACCTGCGGTGACCGAGAGGGATGCCAGGTGCTCAATGAGCGCTGGAAAGCCAACGGTGGTCAGCTGTGAGGGACGGCCTCTCAGAGCGTCGTCCTCCTCGGCCCCGATGTAGGACGGAACGCGGAATTCGGTTCTCTCGAAAGCCTCCCTCATCTCGTCGGTCGAGGCGAGGGCAAGGACGCCGGCAAGATCGTGCTGCATCACGAGGGCAAGTGCTTCCTCGATTGAAGCGCGGTCGCTTACATCCAGGGTGACGATGTCGAGCAGGTATCCGGCCTCCCTGGCCGCTGCACTCGCGCCTTGCAGGACTTTGCTCGGACCGAAATGGCCTATCTCATGGGTAAGGGCACCGATCCGATGCGACTCGCCAGTTGTTAGTGAGCGGGCCGATAGGTTGGGACGGTAGTTGAGCTTCTCGAGTGCATCAACCACCCGCTGTTTGGTTTGAGGCCGGACCCCCTCAAACCCGCGCAGGAAGCGGCTGACCGTCTGATGGGAGACTCCTGCTGCAGCGGCGACGTCGTAGATTGTGGCCTGCCTGACCGTCGGGGAAGCCGGAATGACTGTCTCCTCAGCTTCCACCACCTTCACAGCCCTCTCACTCTTCATAGGTCCCCCGAATCAGCAATAACCTGCGGCTGATGCCACTGTTATGGAGTTTGCCGGAAACATTTATCCCGGTCCTGATCACTCTCCCTGACGGGAGGATCGTCTACAACTCCTCCGGCAGCGGAAACGTCTGGGTCAACGACAGCGGACGCAGTGACGGCGTTTGGACGGAGTATCAGACCCCGCTCGGGGGTGGCTACAGCCGTAACCTCCAATATGTAAAGGGCACGGGACGCGTGGTTATCCTGCAGGCAAGCTGGGGTGGTGCCGGTACCCAGGCCACTATCCGGCACGGCGAGGTCGATCTGGGGAACTCGGCGGGCACCTACTACCAACTGGTGAACAGGAAGACCGGCCAGGTCATGGGCACCGGGAACAACACCAACGATGCCAACATCGGCAATGCGAACGTCCCTGACGTTGTCCTGGAAAACTCCGGCGCCGCGCAGAACCCGGACACCCAGTACTGGCACGTAATGACCAAGGCGGACGGCAACGAGACACTGCTCAACAAATCGGGCGGCCGTGAAGCCGCCATCTGGACGGGAAGCGCCACTGTCGGGCAGCGGATCGGCCAATGGGTCGATAACAGCCGCCCGGGTCTGTGGAATCTCATCGATGACGGAAACGGTTACGTCCGCTTCCAGGCAATCAAGAATACGAATGTCTTCCTGACGGGGTCTGCCGCCGGCTCGCCACTGACCTTGCAGAATGCAAGTACGGACGGTTCGCAGGACTGGCAGCTTGTGGCTGAACCGCAGCCTCAAGCGCAGACCCTCCTGGGCGCACAATCCGGAAAATGCCTGGACTCTTCGGCTTCGATACCCGGGACGGTGCACTGGTTGATATCTACACCTGCGACGGCGGCACGAACCAGAACTGGACCCTCGACGCCTCGGGGCAACTGGTCAATGCCCACTCCGGCAAGTGCCTGGACGTCAAGGGCCAGTCAACCGACAACGGCGCAGTGGTGCAGCAATGGTCCTGCACGGGAGGCGCCAACCAGAAGTGGACGTACAACCAGGTAACCCGGCAGCTTGTCGCGCAGCAGTCGGGCAAATGCCTGGATGTAAATCAGGGGAGTACGGCCAATGGCTCCCGAGTGGTGATCTGGAGCTGCAGCAACCAGACCAACCAGCTCTGGACCATGCGGTAGCAACAAATAGGGTTGGTGCGGTTCTTCCCGAGCGAAGACATCCCGTCAAAGGGAAGTTGGACGGTCGCGTTAGTACAGCGTCAGAGGACCCCCTGCCGATGGCATGGGGTCCTCTGTTTGTTGGCAGGGGATATTTCCGGAGCAAGAAGAGTCGACTACTTCTTGGCCTGCTTTGTCCGCTGCGGTTTGCTCTGATCGCCGGTGATTGGGTTCACCTTGCGTACCCGTTTCTTCGGACCAGGAGCAGTCAGCTGCTGGAACTCGCCGGAGGTCCATAGCGTGCTGGAGACCTTGAAGTACAGGCTCGCTTCAAGCCGCCTCGCGAATAGGACGTCGACGGAACCTCGTAGTCCGAACCGTCGCCCGACTCATCGAGCAGCGTTACTTACGATGCCTCACCATGCACCTTGTCAAGTTTGATGAGTTGGAGACCCTCCAGTGTCTGCAAAGCGTTGGCGATTCGTCGGGCTCCTTTACCGGAGGCCTCAGGCACCCCAAGAGCTCGGCCCATTTTCGCGCAGGGAGCTTCACGTCAAAGGGCTTCTTCTGTCAGGGTGGACCACTGAAGTTCGCAGCAGGAAATAGGCACTCGGGACCCGTAAACTCTGGGCTTAGGTAACCTGTCGCGGCCGCGGTGAGCCCAGCTTGTAGCCCTAGACGGGCTGGATGCACGGTGTCCAGGTTGACATGCGCTAGGAGTACCGGCCGATCGTGTGGATCGGAAAGGGGCTCCTGTGAGGTCACGCCTCACGCCGTGGGCGTTTTGAACCAGGGAGGGCCACCTTGGAAAGGGGCCCTCACTGCATGTCTTTTCCTAGCGTGGGGTGAAGAGTCGGGCAGGGGCAGAAGACACCGGAAGCGGTGCTATCTCTGGCTTGTGCACTTCTTTGCAGTGGCGAATGGCTCCTCGGGATCCATAGGGACTGCGATGTGGTGGGAGCAGTGGTGGAGCAAGCCGATCCCGGAGATCGATCACGGATCTGGTGCAGTCTCATCCACCATGAATCGTTGGACGAAAGCGAGCTGAGAACGCTAACCAGTAGCCTATTTTCCTCCTTGGCCGCGAGCCCTACGCGAAGACTGGAGAATCATGGGAGGCACGTAACGGAAGCTGGGGTGAGTAGAGGCAGCGTCGAAGCAATTCGATGCACTTATCCCGTGTATACAGGGCCAGGATGAGAGTAATGTCATCCACAATAGTTGGATGATCGCCGTTTAGAAGGATGTAGAGCGACGTAAACTGGCTCGGCGCTTCCGCTGTTCACCGGTAGGGGAACGTCATGCAATTCAGGATTCTAGGATCAATCGAAGCCGTCGAATCTGGCGTAACGCTTTCGTTAAAGGGACCCCGTATCAGGCTACTTTTGGCTGTCCTGCTTGCCCACGCTGGAGAGCGCCTATCGACGGACTATCTAGTGAATACTTTTTGGGGTGATACGCCCCCGGACAATGCGCGGGCGTTACTACAAGTCCGCGTATCTGAGCTCCGCCAAGCCCTAACAACAGATCCGGAAAAGCCGTTCTCCGGACTCGTGACTCATTCCTCCGGGTATCAAATCCTGATCACTTCCCAGGATGAGCTTGATGCGTGGGCCTTCGAAAGGCTGCTCGATCAAGGCCAGAACTCTCTGCGGCGAGGTGAGTTTCTAGCTACGTACCGCATTCTTGAACAGGCACTTGCTCTCTGGAGGGGATCTCCCTTCGAAGAATTCGAAGATCGAGCCTTTACTGAGACGCTTTCTGCACATCTCCAAGCGCTCCATCTGCAGGCGTTAGAAGACGAGCTTGCTGTCGCGCTAGCTCTCGGACGACACAACGAGGTCGTGACCAAAGCAGGCCCGCTTGTCGCAAAGCATCCTTTGCGCGAGGGCCTCTGGTTTCAGCTTATGCTCGCGCAATACCGGGCAGGTCGTCAGGGAGAGGCCCTTCGATCTTACGAAAAGGCCCGTGAGCTGCTTTCGGAGCAGCTGGGAATAGACCCGGGCCAAGAGCTACAAAACCTTCATCTCAGAATACTTCGGCAAGATCCAGCCCTCGATCTTGACCTGCCTATCGTTGCAACTCAGCCGCCGAGGCATAACCTCCCTGCCGAAGTGACATCCTTCGTTGGGAGGGAGTGGGAACTCAACGAGGTCCGCGCAATGCTCAGTGGAAACCGCTTGGTGACGCTCGTCGGGGGCGGTGGCGCAGGGAAAAGCCGCCTGGCCCTCGAAGTCGCACTAAATGCTTTCGAGGATTTCCCCGACGGTGTATGGCTCGTTGAACTTCCACCTCTTGGTCAGCCTGGGATAGCCGCTCTAACGCTGGCAAAGACCCTGGGTCTGGCCGAACACCCTGTCGTTCCCATCGAAGAGGTCATCGAAGATCGTCTGCAACAAGAAAAGATCCTCCTCATCCTCGATGGTTGCGAATACTTGGTCGGCGAAGTTTCTGCCCTCGCCTACCGTCTGCTTCGTTCATGCCCAAACGTGTCGATCCTGGCCACTACCCAGGAGCGATTGGGTATAACGGGAGAGGCCTTGCGACCCCTCGCCGGTCTCGATGTTCCGGATGACAAAGACGCGGAACTTCCTGCCCTGCTGCAATCAGAGTCCGTAAATCTCTTCGTAGAACGAGCTTCCACCTTGCAACCCGGATTCAGGCTCGATAACAGCAACAGCCAAGCCGTAATCGCGATATGCCAAAGGCTGGACGGACTGCCCCTTGCTATCGAATTGGCCGCAGCGCTAATGAATTCAATGGACGTCCATATGATCTCGCAACGACTGAACGACCGATACGATCTCCTCAACCGGCCGACCCACAGCCCCGTGGCCAGACACCAGACACTACGGGCTGTGGCGGATTGGAGCTACGGGCTCCTGAATCTGGCCGAACGACAGCTATTCGATAATCTTGCTGTCTTCGTCGGAGGGTTCACTCTCGAAGCTGCAGAATCTGTAGTTGATTGGGACGAACAACCAGGAGAGCCTGTCGCCCTGACCCTGAGCCGCCTGGTGGACAAATCCCTGGTCGTCAGTGAGGACCGGCCGGGGGCGGGGCGCCGCTATCGTCTTCTCGACAGCCTTCGGGTCTTCGGCGCAGAGAGATTGCAAAGCAGCAACAAACTGGAAAGCACGCAGGTCCTTCATGCGGCCTACTACCGATCCCTGGCCGAACAAGCCGCACCTGCCTTGCGCGGCCCGGACCAGCGGATCTGGCTGGATCGGTTGACCTCGGACCATGACAACCTACGGGCGGCGCTGGAAACAGCAATACACACAGGCGATTTCGAAACGGCGGCGCGCATTGCAGGATCGCTGTATCCATTTTGGGACCTGCACGGCCATTACAGCGAAGGCCGGCGTTGGATCGACCAAATCCTGGCTGGGCATCACGAGATATCCAACGAGTCCCGCACCCGGGTCCTGCTGGGAGCAGCAACTCTCGCAGTCGCTCAAGGAGACCCTCAAACGACCGTAAGCGCATGCAGAGAAGCCGTGGGATTGGCCCGCGGAACAGGAGACCGAGCCTCACTGTCCCACGCCCTGCAGTTCCTCGGCCTTTGCTCGATGTTCCAAGGAGAACTTGAAGAAGCCGACAGCCTTCTTCAGGAGTCACTCCAGCACGCCACAGCAGTCCGAGACCCATGGCTGGAGCTCTCAACAATGGCCATTATGAGTGCCGTAGCTCTCAGCAGTGGCCAATACGAGCAAGCCGGAATCCTCGCCAGCAAGGCTCTCTCGGTCTCCGAACGGCATCTAGATCCCGAATTCGCAGGATGGGCCACCCTCGCCCTCGCCGCCTCCCACTGGTACAGGGGAAGGCGAACCCAAGCGGTTCCTCTTATCCGTGAGGGATTCCAGATCTTCCAAAGACTGGGCGGACTTTGGGGCTTGTCCTTCGCAATCTTCATGGCGGCCGAAGTGTCCGGTGCCCAAGGAAATATTCCGCAACAAGTCATGCTGATGGGAGCATCTGAGCAGCTTCGGTCTTCAATCGGCGCCGCATCATTCCCCTTTGTCATCTTGTGGCTTGAGGAGGCAAGCCGAGAAGCAGAACTCGCCATCGGAAGCGACGAATTCGCCCGGAAATGGGAGCAAGGTGAGCAGCTTCCGCTCAGCTCAGTGATCCCTTTGGCCCTCGCTGAACTCGAAACAGCGCTCGTCCTGGACCTGCCAAAGTCAGAAAGCCCGCAGTCAAGATAGGCGCTGCCTTTGTCGCTGTCTGAAGAATTTATGAAGGTTTTGGCAAACCTGTACCCCCGCGCTATAGGGACCATGAGGGTCCCAGAAGTGGCTTGATGGTCTCTGCCTAGCCAGCCCCTGTGTGCCTGCTCGCATCACAAGTTAGATGGGCCAAGCACGTGGGCAACCGGAGCCAGGCATTTCACCAGACGTCTTTTGACTGGATGACGCCCTTTCCGCGCCGATTCATAACCGATAGTCAGTCGGCGGGAACCGTGCACGGCCGATGAGGAACGCCCAACCCTTTGATGCGGATCTGCTGTTGGTGAGTCTGAAGAATCCCAGAAGGTTCCGTGAATCGGCGAGACCTACCTTGGGAATGTACCCAGGAACACCGTCCAGATAGGAGATCCCGAAATGAAAAGGATAGGAACACTTAGCATTCATACCAGTCAACTATCCGGCCGTGTCCGCGTCGAAGCTGCGACCGGAGTCCAATGCCCGGAAACCGGTTTGTGGTTCCCCTTGGGGAACCCAGAGAGGCAAACCTTGGACTGCCAGCCCACACCAGGGGATGGGCACCCCCAGACCTGGGGCAACGGTCTCTGGCCGGACTGCCTGGACTAATCACTGCGGGACCGTTGAGCAGCTTCAGAGCCTCTTACGAGAAATAAACACCAAACAAGGAAGCTGAGCTTCCTCTTTTAAAGGAGTCACACATGTTCAAGTTGGATAGCAAAAACGGTAATGACCAGAACCTGAAGACCGACGCCCAGCGGCGGGATCCGGGACGTGGGCGCCTGCGTCGTCGGCTAAGTCTGCTGGCCATAGGTTTGGCGATGGTGGTGGGCTTGCCTCTGGCCGGCGGCGGGGCGGCCAACGCGATGGCGATCAACATCACGAACGGCGACATGGCCGAGTACTACCTCTGGGGGGTAATACCGGTTAGGTACCACAATACAGTTAACGTTACGTACTGGGACGGATACCAATATGTGTGGGAGCCCGTGACTGCGTGGGGGCTGGCGTACGGAGGCGGCACGTGGTACTGCGGGCAGTGGTCGGGCGAGTGCGTTTACTCGCAGTTGGAATGGCGCCAGTACTAGGCCGAGGACGACGTTGAGGCCTCGTCCTCAGTCGAGTGTGGATCGGATGGAGCCGATCCACACCGGGGGGACTGGGGGCGAAACGGTAATGATCTTCTCTGCTGGCCATCGGCGCAGTCCGATCGGAACACATCTACTTGAAAGGTTCATTCTAATGTCCGCTTTTATTGGAAAAACCAGTGCATCCGTCACCTTGGCCGGGAGCGCTGGCGAACGTTTTGCACCGTCAGGAAAACTGGGCTTCCTACGCATTGCTGCTTCTGCGGTCGTGCTAATGGCATTTATCGGAGTGGGGGCATCTCTGGCTGATGCCGCATACCCAACTCTTGGGCACAACAGCTACAACTTCCATTCTTCCGACTCCACTGTCCTTGCCAACGATGATGTCCAGTGGTATGAGGAACCGCCCACATGGGACCTGCCAAACGCGGACCCTGGTGTGCGTCAGTTCGTTCACATCGCAGGATCTCGCAACCCGTAGGACGGGTTATTCAGGCTTGGTCCAACTGTGAACGACCGGCTGTATCCCGGCTGGAGCGGGAGACACCAGAAGCGGCGCTATCTCTGGCTTGTGCCCTTCTTTGCAGTTGCCGAATGGCTCCTCGGGGTTCATGAGGACTGCCGTGTTGTGGGAGCAGTGATCCCCGCACCAGACACCTAATCCTGTGGCCGGGTCGAGCCTCAAGTGCTCCCATGCCCGCCACGGAACATCGAGGCGGGACACCGCCTCCCCGTGCTTCCACCAGTCACTGCACCACCTGTGAGTGCTGTTCAATCCTGCAGTGGACCTGCGGAAACCAGGGGATAACCAGTCGGTGACCCAGGCTTCCACGGTCGGATACAGCAGCTGGGATTGTTCCTCCTGAACATCCTCTTGCACAGAAGCGGGCTCCGGGTGGACCTAGCCTGTGCTGCTGCCTGAGCCTTTTCCGCAATGCCGACAAGCATGTCCTCATCCAGAGCGGCTTCGAGGGCAGCAACGACAGCGGTATTGACCGCGGCCACTCATCACCCCCGGCGCACCCGTTGCTGGAATCCATAAACTCTCGGCCGCATCGTGGACCGGGGGAGCATTCAGTGACCTGATATTCCTGGATCAATAGAGGAAGCCTCTGCCGATTGGTAGAGGCTTCCTCTTTTAAGGCCGATGCTCGCTGCCCCCTTGACAAGATAAATGAGTGAACTCATAATTGAGTAAACTCGTATATTTGATTGGGCCATGGCCATTCATACAACTTCCACCGACCAGGAGCAGGCAGCATGAGAGCGTTCGTCATCAAGGAGTACAAGGGTCCACTCGAGGAATCGGATGTTCCCGAGCCAACGGTGGGGAAGCGTGATGTTCTCGTGCGGGTGCAGGCTGCAGGCCTGAACGTGCTCGATGAGAAGATCCGTGCGGGCCAGTTCAAGCAGATCCTGCCCTACAGGCTGCCTTTGGTTTCTGGCAACGATGTGGCCGGAACCGTCATCCGTGTAGGCGCCGCTGTGCGCGCATTCAAGCCGGGGGATGAGGTTTACGCCCGTCCGGATCAGGACCGTATCGGCACATTCGCCGAGCGGATCGCCGTCGACGAGGCTGATCTGGCTCTCAAGCCGGAATCGATCAGCATGGAGGAGGCCGGATCCTTGCCCTTGGTGGCATTAACCGCATGGCAGGCCCTCGTTGAGCGCGCCAATGTCCAGCCGGGACAGAAGGTCCTCATCCACGCCGGCGCCGGGGGAGTCGGTTCGATCGCGATCCAGCTCGCGAAGCATCTGGGTGCAACCGTCGCCACCACGGCAAGTGCCGGAAACCTGGACTTCGTGCGCGGACTCGGCGCAGACATCGCCATCGACTACCGTGGCCAGGACTTCGAACAGCTTCTGAGCGGCTACGACCTTGTGCTGGACAGCCTCGGCGGTGAGACCCTTCAAAAATCCCTCCGCGTGCTGAAGCCCGGCGGTAAGGCAATCGGGATTTCCGGCCCTCCGGACCCGGCATTTGCCCGTGAAGCAGGCCTGAATCCGGTGCTGCGCCTCGCCGTCGCAGGCCTCAGCGCTGGCATCCGTCGTCAGGCCAGGAAGCTGGGCGTCAGTTACGAGTTCCTGTTCATGCGCGCCAGCGGTGACCAGTTGCGCCAGATCACCGCCCTCATTGACAGCGGTGCACTGCGCCCTATCGTCGGACGGGTTTTCCCCTTTGACCAGACTGCCCAGGCCCTTCAGGGCCTTGAAAAGGGCGGCATACGCGGCAAAGCAGTCATAAGCAACAGCTAGCCCTGT
Source organism: Arthrobacter sp. Z5-13 (assembly GCF_056499105.1). Lineage (NCBI taxonomy): Bacteria > Bacillati > Actinomycetota > Actinomycetes > Micrococcales > Micrococcaceae > Arthrobacter > Arthrobacter sp. Z5-13. The sequence goes on along the minus strand of NZ_CP096460.1, from coordinate 2,402,988 downwards.
CTGGAACCAAGCGAGGCACGCCCCTCGCGCAGCTCAATCAACAACTCTTCTCATAGGAGCACCATCGTGAATGCCTTGAATGAACCCGTCATCACCTCTTACGCCAAAGCACCGGCCCGCACCATCACCGCCGGAGGGGTGAGCTACGCCTACCGTGAGCTTGGGCCGAAGGGCGGCATCCCCGTCGTCTTCTTCGTGCACCTCGCCGCGACCCTCGACAACTGGGATCCACGCATCGTCGACCCGATCGCGAAGAACCGCCACGTCATCACCTTCGACAACCGCGGCGTCGGGGCGTCCACCGGCCAGGTGCCCGACAGCGTCGAGGCGATGGCCGACGACGCCTACACCTTCATCCGAGCACTCGGCTTCGACAAGATCGACATCTTCTCGTTCTCCCTCGGCGGCATGGTCGCCCAGGCCCTCGTGGTCAAGCACCCCGAGCTCGTTCGCAAGCTCGTGCTCACCGGCACCGGGCCCGCCGGCGGCAAGGACATCGACAAGGTCGCCGGAATCACGTACGTGGACATCCTGCGCGCGACGCTGACCCGGTCCGACCCGAAGGAGTTCCTCTTCTTCAATCGCGACGACACCGGCAAGCCGGCCGGCAAGGCGTTCGTGAAGCGGCTCCAGGAGCGCACCGTCGACCGTGACGCACCGGCCACGGTGAAGGTGCTCCAGACGCAGCTGAAGGCGATCAAGAAGTGGGGCCGCTCGGCGCCCGCCGACCTGTCGAAACTCACCCAGCCCACCCTGATCGCCAACGGCGACAACGACCGGATGGTGCCCTCGGTGCTCTCCAACGACCTGCACCGCCGCATCAGCGGATCCGAGCTGATCATCTACCCCGACTCCGGCCACGGCGGCATCTTCCAGTTCCACGACCGGTTCGCGCCCGTCGCGGTCGAGTTCCTCGCCAACTGACCACACCCAAAACCCGCGTAACAGGACGAACTAATGTCCCGCACCATTCCGTATACGAAGAAACCGTTCGCATCATCGATCATGCTGTGGATCCGCACAGACCAGCCCCGACAGCAGGGCATGGACTACTGGAAGGGACCCCACTCCAAGATCATCTCCCCGACCCCGGGGTTCAACGAGTACCGCCAGATTCACCTGGCCGAGACCAATCCTGGGCTCTTGCCGGCCACTGCCGGGCTCGAAACGGCCATCCCCACCGACCGGCGGATCGATGGCGTTGCCGAAGTTACCTTCGCCTCCGTGCTCTCTCCGCTACTGGGCCGGAAGCAGACCCGCCTCGCGTACCAGGACGAAATCAACGTATTCCGGCGCACCCTGCTCTACGCCGGGCTGCCCAACACTGCCCGCTGGTACGACGTCGGTGGGACCGGTAAGGACACCGGCACAAGGGCCCTGATCTACCTCAGGCGACGAGAGGGCGTCGGCACCCGCGCGTTCCGGAAGTTCGTCAGGGATGAACTCGTCCCCGCACTCGCGAACACGGGCGCGCTCACAGAACTCCGAACCAAGGTATTCATGCCCTGGAACGAGAAGCTGTGGGACACCCCTAATGTCGCCCACGACAACCCTAAAGACCAGCACTTCCATGCCTCACTGAGCCTCGGTTTCGCAGACTCCTCAGCACGCTCGGCATTCTTCGAAAGCAGCACGGTCAGGAACCTGTCCGACCCCCTGGCGTCGGTGGCGTCCGCCGTCCATGGCTACAACGTCACCACGGCGCTCACCTATGTGAAAGAGGGGCGGGTCCTGCCTCACTACGAAGCGTAGACGCCGGCGGTCTTCCTCGGTACCAGGATGGCTGCGTGAAAGAATGAACGAAGGCAGATTCGAGCTAAACAGTTCTGACTATGCTCCCTAACCAGCAAAAGTCAGAATACTTTTCCGGAGGAAACGTAATGTCAGTCACCCCTCAGCAGGTTGGACGGCGCGAGCGCAACAAGCAACACAAGCTCGACCGCATCACGGCAGCGGCCCTCCAGCTCTTCTCCGAGTTTGGTGTGGATGAGGTCACTACCCAGCAGATTGCAGACAAAGCTGACATCGGCACGGGCACACTGTTCCTCTATGCCAAGACCAAGGCTGAGCTGCTCCTGCTGGTACAGAACTCCACCTACGCCGATGCGCTGGTCAAGGGCAAAGCGGACGCCGAGGGGATCCCGGATGTACTGGAAGCGGTGATGGCGATCGTCCGCCCGGTGGTGGAGTGCAACCGTAAACAGGTCGACAACGGCCGGACCTACCTCCGGGAACTGGTGTTCGGCGACCCCCAGGAACCCCACCACAGTGAAGCTCTCACTTTGACGGTTCAGACCGAGGAAGCCATTGCCGGTGTTTTCGGGCGAGACGCGCGCGTCGAGCCCGGCGATGCCGCAAAGCTCGCGCATATTGTCTCGGCCATTATGTTCGTCAGCATGGCGGCCACCACCAACATTTCCAACTCTGTGGACGAAATCCTCACCGAGATCGGCGAGCAGGTCCGAGTCCTCTTGCCGACGCGCTCATCCTGAACGACTAATGCCTCGAGCTCAGGTGAGTTGCGAGAACATGTCGTTCCCGCTGGCCGTCGTGGCGGGGACTTCCTGGAGAACATCCCAGTGCTCGATGATCTTGCCGTCGTCGTTGAAGCGGAATATGTCGACGCCCGCAGAATTGAACGTTTTGTAGTGCGCGTGGACTGCAATGAGGTCACCTTCGGCGATGACACGGTGGACTTCGACGTCGACCGGACCGAACTGCTCAAAAAAACTCTGCACGGCCTGTAGACCATTCCCGGCCATCGGGTTGTGCTGCTTGTAGTCGTCCACGATCATCTCCCCGAAAGCCTGCGTGTCACCGGCCCTAAAGGCATCGAAAAGACGTGCCACGGTTTCCTTGTTTGACTCTGTTGACGCCATGATTGGACCTCCTGCCGACCGGTTTCGCTCACAGGTTACGCGCGGACGTCACCGCCGACAAGAGTTCCGTTATGCCTTGGCGAACCTTTCCGTCAGCCTGCCACGCCGACAGCTAGTCGTTCGCCGTTGAAATACTCGAGCTGCCAGCCATCAGCGGGGTGGTGGCGGGCCAGGTTGAGGGTGGCGTTGTCGATGCTGTGCAGAGTGCGGCCGATGGCGCGGCTGAGGGTTAGACGGAGGAGCGTGCCGTGGGCGATGACCAGGACGCGGCCGCCTGGAAACTCCTCCGCCAGTGCCTCCAAGGCGTCCAGCCCACGGTGGGCAGCATCATCTTCGCCCTCTGCGCCAAGGTAGCCACCGGGAATGCGCAGTGCGTCCAGATCGGGGCCGGCGCAGAGGCCTTCCGCTGGTCCGAAGCTCCGTTCCGCGAGGTCGGGTATCCGGCGGGCCACGTGGAGCCCCAGCCCGGCGGCAATCAGATCGGCTGTTTCAGCGGCGCGGCTCAGCGGTGAGGATACGATCGCATCCCATTCATAGCCGGACAGAACGGCGACGGCGTCACGTGCCTGGCCACGGCCGACGTCGTTCAACGGGATATCGGTGGATCCCTGCAGCCGGCGCTGCGCGTTCCAATCTGTTTGACCATGGCGGACGAGGGCGAAAGTCGTATGAGTCACGCGTTCATTCTGCCCCGACAGGGGTGCAGGCACCCAAACAGACCCCCTGGACCGCCGTTCACTACGGCCAAGGAGCTATCACATCACGTCTTTGCGGCTTTGGCAGCGGCCTTGTCAGCCTGCTTGCTGGCCCGCACTTTTCGCAGCGACTCCTGGTCAACGATGTCGGCGACAGAAAGATATGAGTCCGCCTGGCCATAAGCACCAGCCGCCTCCCGCCAGCCGTCTGCCTGAAGCCCGCGCTGCTTGCCAAGCAGAGCCAGGAAGATCTTCGCTTTTTGCTCACCGAACCCCGGCAATTCCTTCAGCCTGCGGAGCACTTCCCGTCCATCCGGGTCCTCCCGGGTCCAGATAGCAGCTGCGTCCCCATCCCAGTCCCGCTGTATGGTTTCGGCGAGCGCCTGCACCCGGCCGGCCATTGAACCCGGGAAGCGGTGAACAGCCGGACGCTCCTTAAAAACTTCAACAAAACCTGCGGGGTCGTATTCGGCAATTGCGGCGGGGGCCATTGATCCGATCCGGGTCCGGATCTTTTCGGGCCCGGCAAAGGCTGATTCCATGGTCACCTGTTGGTCGAGCAGCATGCCCACCAAGAGTGCGAAAGCGTCATTGCTGAGCAGTTGGTCGGCGGCGGAGTCACCGGTGATATGCAGGTCCATCCGCCAATCTTCCCATGGGCTGTCTTCGGAGTCAGGGGACGTTGCCCTGAGTTACAAGGCTTGTCGCTCGACTGAGTGGCCAAGGCTGGTGATCAGCCGGGCTATGGAATCTTCGGCGCCGGGCACGGTACCGAAGACCTCCTGTTGCCGGGTGATGTCAGCGACGTAGCCGCCGCTCTGGAACCAGTCGATCATCGAACCCAGGTCCTTCAACATTGGATTAACCGGTCCAAGGACCCTGCTCATTGTGCGGACCAGCCTGGTGGGGATGGCCTGCACTTTCATCCGCTTACCAAGGAGCCTGCCGGAGATCTCAGCCACCTGCTGCATGCTTACCGGCCTGTCCCAGCCAATATCGATCCGCTGGCCTTCAATGCCTGGAGCATCCACAGCCGCTGCAAGATAACCAGCAACATCAGGGGTGAGCACAAACGTGAGTGGGATTCGCGGGTCGCCGAGCCAGCGGAAGCGTCCATTGGTGATGGGATCGCCGCCGAAACGGGTTACCTGGTCAAAGAACGCACCAGGCCTAAGCGCCACGAACGGTACGCCCAGGGCTTCAAGCCGGTCCTCGGTCAGCTTCTTGTGCCAGAAGTGCGGAACGCCAGGAGTCTGGTCGCAGGTAAGGATGCTCGTCAGGACGAATCGGCGAACCTTGGCGGCACTCGCTGCATCAACGAGGTTGGCGTTTCCGACGACGTCGGTTTCTGGTGTGTCACCCTTACGATGCCGGGTATAGCCTGCCGCAGTAGTGATCACGCAGTCGACGCCGTCCATCGCGCGCCTCAGCGAACCCGGGATCATCATGTCACCCCGGGCAATACTGGCCCCGGCAGCTTTCAGGCGGGCAGCATCCGAGCCGACACGCACCAGGGCACGTACTTCCTTTCCTAGTGCCAGCAACTCGTTGACAACCTGGGCGCCGAGCATGCCCGTACCGCCCACCACCAATACAGGTCCCATGTCAGTCATAAACGTAGTGTCTCGCAAAGTTTAGGGCCAGTGGGCATCTACTCTTCGTGACCTGCAGCAACCCGACTGAAGGGGCAGGGCTTTTTCCCGCGCTGTATCGGCTTCGTACTAGGCGTAGGAAAACGATTGCCCACCGTCGCCGCCACAGCTAAAGTAGCTGCAATGTGGTTGGCCTGTGGTGGCTGTGCAGGTGACCAAGATCAGAATCCCTCGCTTGGATTCGACCCTGACCGGCCCATCCCTACGCAATGATCGAATGAGGAGTGCAAGCGTGACATCGACTGACCTGCAGCGCCACGACACGGAACCAGCCATCGAGTGGGTTCATCCCGGACTGCACCTGCGGTTTGACCATGGCGATGACCACCCTGTCCGCCTCATCCATTGGGCGGCCGGCCCGGGTGGCGTGTCACTGGTGGCGCCGTCGCCGATCGTAGACGTGAGCACTGCCGGGGAGCATCGTGCCCGCCTCAACCAGAGCCTCCTGCTGTGGGGTGCCGGCCCCCGGCTCCGCTACACCAGCCACGAAGTGGTCGGCGACGAGTTGCGGATTCGCCAGGGTGATCAGGAGAGCGGCCTTGAAGTGACCAGTGTTTTCCGGGCGGCAGGGCCGGGAGTCCAGATCAGTCACACCGTCCGCAATGGTGCAGAAGGAGATCTCGTGCTCCTGTCGGTGAGCTCTGCCCTCGTGGCCGTCCCCGAGGGGGACCACGACTTGCTCTGGGGCGAAAGCGAATGGCTCGCCGAAGGGCGCTGGCATCAACGTCCGGTCTCCGAACTATTGCCCGATATCAGCCCGGCGTTCCACAACCGGCATCCGCGCGGGAACTTCGCCGTGACCAGCCACGGTTCCTTTTCGAGCGGGGAGTTCCTGCCCACCGGAGTCCTCGCGGTCAATGACGGGCCCTCCTTCGCATGGCAGGTGGAGACCAGCGCGGGCTGGCACTGGGAGGTGACACAGACCGAGGGAACGGTCACCGTCGGCGTATACGGCCCGACTGATCTGTATCACCAGTTCGCTGAACGCCTGGCTCCGGGAGGTGAGTTTACGACGGCGCCCGCCGGGTTCTGCGTCGCCGACGGCGGCCGGGACGCGGCCTTCGCGGCGCTTACGGATTATCGGCGTGCCATCCGCGAAATGCGTCCGGTAGATGCGGAGCTTCCGGTGGTCTACAACGACTTCATGAACACGCTCATGGCCGGTCCGTCCACGGAGAAGGAGCTGCCGCTCATCGAGGGCGCGGCGAAAGCGGGCGCGGAGTACTTCTGTATCGACGCCGGATGGTTCGGCAGCGCCAATTGGTGGACGGACGCGGGGGACTGGCACGAGGCCCCGGGGTTGTTCAGCGGTGGACTGATTTCGGTCATCGACGCGATCCGCGCCAAAGGGATGCACCCGGGAATCTGGCTCGAACCCGAGGCTGTCGGTGCCAACGCTGCGCTGGGGCGGCAGCTGCCCGAGGAGGCATTTTTCCGGCGGTATGGTCGGCGTGTGAGTGAAACGGGGCATTTCCAGCTCGACTTCCGGCACCCGGCGGCCCGCGCCCATCTGGACGAGGCAGTGGACCGTCTCGTGGACGAGTTCGGAATCAGGTTCTTCAAGCTCGACTACAACGTGAACTCGGGCGTCGGCACTGATGTGGACGCCGAGGGGCCTGGGGCCGGGCTCCTCGGGCACACGCTGGCCTTCCGTAGCTGGCTGAGCGACGCCCAGGCGCGGCACCCTGAGGTCCTGTTCGAAAGCTGCTCCTCGGGCGGAATGCGCATGGACTACAACCTGCTGTCCGTTGCGCACCTGCAGTCCACCAGTGACCAGCAGGATTTCCGGCGGTACGCGGCCATCGCCGCCGCCGCGCCCGCTAGCGTCCTCCCCGAGCAGGCGGGGAACTGGGCGTACCCTGCCGCGTCGATGAGCGTGGAGGAGACGGCCTTCGCCATGACGGCGGGTGTGATGGGCCGGCTCTACCTCTCGGGATTCCTCGCAGAGCTCGACGCCGAACGGTTCGCGCTTGTCCGCGAAGCTGTTGCGCTCCACAAGGATTGGCGGCACCGCATCGCCGAGGCGCATCCGGTGTGGCCGCTCGGCTTGCCGGGATGGGATGACGACGTCATTGCGCTGCAACTGAACTCGGGTTCCGAATCGTTGCTGGCGCTGTGGTCGCGCGGCGCGGCCGCAGATGTCATGTTGCCAGGTCTGAGCGGTAAGACCATCGAGCAGGTCTATCCGGTGGCATTGCCGGAGTGGAAGATCCGCACGGAAACGGGCCTGCCAGTCGTCGAAGTTCCAGCTGGTTCCGCTGCCCGGATCTTCGTGGTGAGGTAACGCCGCGCCCGGACACCAGCTCATAGCTCCCGAAAGTAGTAAAGCAGCGGATCAGTCCGATTAGGTTCGGTGTTTCTGAACCCCCGGGTTTCGTAGAAACGACGTGCATCGGTGTCATCGCGGTCGACGTTGATTTCCATGAGTTCCCCGCCCCGACGCCGGACCAGGTCACAGGCAGCGGCAAGAAGCGCGCTGCCCAGCCGTTGACCACGTACCCGGGGACGGACGTAGAGCTCGTCAAGGATCGCAACGGGCCCGTCGTACCAGACGTTGGGCCGGAAACTGAGCACAGCGAGTCCGGTAGCCGGCTCGCCGACGAGCAATGCGACCACATCGTCACCCGCCAAGAGGTACGTCAGGCGCCTTTTCAAGGCGTCCGGGCCGGGGGTAGGAGTATCGAACTCTGTATTGAAATCGTGAAGCAATTGGGCAACTGTAGCGGCATCGGCTGTAGTAGCCCGCCGGGGGATATCAGCGTTTACAGGTTCATCAGCGGTCACCGCTTCATCATCCCCGGCCCGTGTCCCGGCGTCCACCAGCAACAATGTTCATTGCTGCGTTACGTGGTTGGTCACGATGTCCTGGGCAGCGGCCCATTCACCCACATCCCGGCGTTCAATGGCGGCGGCCATCATCTCCGGAAACAGATCAGGCGTACATGCAAATGCGGGGACGCCGATCCCCGCGAGGGCGGCTGCATGGTTTGCATCAAACGTCGGATGGCCGCTGTCGCTCAACGCCAGCAGGGCTATCATGGTGGCTCCCGATCCGACGATGGCGGCGGCTCTCCTCAGCATTTCCTCGGCTATTCCGCCCTCGTACAGATCGCTGATCAGCACCAGGATTGTTTCGGTCGGCTGAGTGATCTGGTTCTGGCAGTAGGCGAGGGCCCGGTTGATGTCAGTGCCGCCGCCGAGTTGCACGCCAAAGAGCACATCCACCGGATCCTCCAGGTCCTCTGACAGGTCAACAACTTCGGTGTCGAAGACCACCAGCCGTGTGCGGACCGACCGAAGTGAGCTGAGCACTGCACCGAACACGCTGGAGTAAACCACCGACTCGGCCATCGATCCGGATTGGTCGATGCACAGGATAATCTCCCGCTGCACTTCGGTGCTGCGGCGGGCGTACCCGACCAGCCGCTCCGGCACGATGGTGCGATGCTCGGGCTGGTAGTGCTTAAGGTTGGCCGCGATAGTACGGTTCCAGTCGATGTCCCGATGGCGGGGGCGTCGCGTTCGCGCGGCCCTGTTTAATGCCCCGGAGACGGCTTGAACCGTTTTGGCGTGCAGCCGCTCCTCTAGCTGGCTGGTAACTTGGCGGACCACCGTCCTGGCGGTCTCGCGGGAATGTTCGGGGATAACCCGGCCCAGCCCGATAAGCGTGCTCACCAGTCCGATGTCCGGCTGTACGGTGCGTAGCATCTCCGGTTCGAGGAGCAGCTGCCGCAATCCGAGCCTCTCCATTGCGTCGGCCTGCATGACCTGGACTACGGAGGAAGGGAAATATCCACGGATATCGCCGAGCCAGCGGGCCACACGGGGACTGGATGCGCCCAGGCTTCCCGGCCCTTTTTTCGGAGGCCCGTACAGTTCATCCAGGGCACGGTCACGGAGCTGGTCAACGGCGGAGAGGGCTACGCTCTGGCCGTCGGAGGTTGTGACGCCGTCGGCGTCATGCCCGCCAAGCACCAGGCGCCAGCGGCTGAGCCTGTCGCGGCCACCAGGGTTCGCTTCAGTCACGGTTTGGACTCCCATCCCAGGTATCTGGCCATCGTGCGGATTGCAGGTCCCGCTCCTGCCAGGTCAAGTGCCTTCGGGTTTGTGGTTTCGGCGAGAACATTGACCCGGCTCACCTGTTCGCCGATCTCCCGACGTTCTGGTGGCCCGAACATCGAGAAAGTCCTGCGCAGCAGGGGCAGCACGTCGCCGAAGACCTCGTCCTGCACACCGGCTACCCATTCATCGACGATCTGCAGCAGGCGCCGGTCGTGAATCAGCAGCACGGCGTCCCCTGATAGCAGCCCGTCGAGCCAAGCGGCTGCTTCCGGCGCCGGAGTGGCGATGGACAGCCGGCGGCTGAGCCTGGCCGCGACCTGATCTCTGTCCACCAAGCCGGCGTCCAGCAACAGCCTGGTGGCCCGCCCTGCTACGGCTCCATGGATCCGATCCGAACCTGAAACCGCTGCGAGCGCCCGGTGCCAGTCGTCCAGCGGCAGCTCCGGCAAAAGTGACAGACCATGCTGTGCCGCGTCAATCGCCCGCCGCATCAGTACGGCGGCTTCGTCGTCCAGGCCTGCGCAAGCTACCGGCAGTCCCACGCACGCCCGGACCACAGTTGTGTCAAGAATTTTCCGCACCTCGGTAACGTCCACCTCCCGCACATTGCCGTATCGGCAAGTCCGGGCAAGAGGCGCAATGGTTTCAAGCAGGGGCGGAACATCCTGCTGCAAAGCGGCACGCTCCGCGAGGACCGACACTACGGCGCTGATCCCGTCAGGAAGATCGGCCAGGAGACAGTTTGCGAGCAGGTCGCTGAGGTCCGCGAGGTCAGTGGCAGCCTGGGCGCGTTCGGAAACAAACGTTGCGGCCGCCGAGGCAACGGTGGTCCCATAGCGGCTGGCTTCCACCACGGACACGGAGAGCTCCGGCTCCCAGCGGATTGTCCACGCCTCCTTAAACGTGCCTGTGGTCCGGCCGGTTTCAGTGGGGACACCCCAGTCAACTCCCAGCAGCGCCAGTCTGTGCAGCAGCACCGAACGTGCCAGCTGATTCGGTTTCCGCAGGTCGATCGTCAGAACCTCTTCCATCGCACTGGGCCTCAACCGCAGCCCGCGCTGAGTGGCAGCGAGATCAGCAGCCAGCGGAACCGTCGGCGCGGACTCCGGCACGTTCCCCAGCTCAAGTCCGATGGTAAGTTCCCGGTGTACTAAAGCCAGCGGCAGCGGTGAGCCATCGCAAAGTACGGCCTGCGCAGCATCGTCCAGTTCGGTGAGTCCGGGGCTGGGCCGCCCACGCACCGCCGCCAGTGCACTCGCCATCCGGGTTGCTTCCACCACGGAGGCTGTGGAGGCGTCCAGGTTTTCCTTGCGCAAAATACGGGCAACCCGGACCAGCCAGGTGGTTGCCACATCCCCGGTGGAATCTTTCCCGGTCCAGTGGGCGAACAGATGCTGGTACCAACCAGGCGCGGTGACACCTGCGCCGTATCCGCTGCGCAGGCTGAGCCGATCCGAGGTCCACGGCACCCATGTCACGGAAACTTTTGCCTTGGGCAGGCCTGCCAGCAACTTGTTATCGGCGGAAACCGGGGGAAAGCCCGCGGGGACCAGTGCAGGGGCATGATAGGCACCGCAGACCACGGCGATGCTTCCGTGCCCTTCCTTGATGGCGGCACGGAGCAGCCTTCGCATGGCCGCCTCCCGCAGGTTGTTCTCCTTCACGTCCGGGTGTTCACTGGTCCTGCTATCTGCCGCTCTGATTTCCGCAATGGCATCGGTGATGGCGGCGAACCGGTCAACAGGGCCGGCGTCCCGGTGCTCGATCGCATCCTCCCACCAGCGCTCAGCATCGCTGTACCCTGCTGCCTCAGCAAGCATCCCGATGGCATCTGGGCGGTATGGCTGTTGCACCTCGACAACGGGGCCGGGGTCTTCGTCGGAAGTGCCGCCGTCGTCCTCTGAGCCGTCGTCCTCTGATGTGGACGGTTCAGTGCGCAGAGTGGCCGTGCGCAGGGCGAAACTGTGCGCCGCGGGCAGGTCTATTGCCCGCACCTCTGTTCCGGTCGACAGGGCCCAGCGGATGGCCACCCACTCCGGCGAGAAGCTCGCGAGCGGATAGAACGAGGCCAGCCGAGGTTGGTCGGCCACGTAGATCAGCCCAGCCACGGGCGGCGTCATCTCCGGATCCGAGAGCAGCGGCAGAACCTGATCAAGTTCCGGCGGACCCTCAACCAGCACCAGATCCGGGCGGAGGGTTGCCAGAGCTTCGGCCACCGAGTGTGCGGAACCCGGCCCGTGGTGCCGAATTCCCAGGACGTGGACGTCTGTCATGGATCGGTTCGTGTCATTGGGGTTCGTGTCATGGGTGTTTGGGTGCCGCCGGTCCGACGGCGGTCAGTTCGATGTCTCAAGGTCACGGCAGGCCCGGTAGAGGTCTTTCCAGTCCGGACGGTTGCGCACGATGGTCTCCAGGTACTCCTGCCAGATCACCCGGTCCTGCACGGGATCCTTGACCACAGCGCCCACCAGGCTTGCCGCCACGTCCGGGGCCCTGACGGTTCCGTCACCGAAGTGCGCGGCCAGAGACAGTCCGTTTGTCATCACCGAGATAGCCTCGGCGGTGGAAAGGGTGGCGGACGGCGACTTCAGCGTGGTCCGCTGGTCCTGGGTTACCCCGGCACGCAGTTCCCGCATGATGGTGACCACCCGGCGGATCTCGGAGAGTGCCGCCAGATCGGCCGGAAGCTCCAGGGCCGTGCCGAGACTGCGGACCCGGGTGGTCACGATCTCCACTTCCTGGTCGAGGGTGTCCGGGAGAGGCAGCACCACGGTGTTGAAGCGACGGCGCAGGGCCGACGAGAGGTCATTGACCCCTTTGTCGCGGTTGTTGGCCGTGGCGATGACATTGAATCCCTTGCGCGCCTGGACTTCCGCATTGAGCTCCGGGATGGGCAGGATCTTCTCCCTGAGGATGGTGATGAGGGAATCCTGCACATCCGAAGGGATGCGGGTGAGCTCCTCCACCCGCACCAGGCTTCCGGTCTCCATGGCCCGCATCACCGGCCCGGCCACCATCGCTGCGCGGGACGGGCCATCGGCCAACAACCGCGCATAGTTCCACCCATACCGGAGTGCCTCTTCCGGAGTCCCGGCAGTGCCCTGAACTATGAGGGTGGACGTTCCCGAAATGGCCGCAGCAAGGTGCTCGCTCAGCCAGGTCTTCGCTGTTCCGGGGACTCCCAACAGCAGCAGTGCCCGGTCCGTGGCAAGTGACGCCACGGCGATTTCCACGAGTCGCGCTGAACCCAGATACTTCGGACTGATCTCGACGCCGTTGGGCAGGGTGCCGCCGAGCACGTACGTGGCCACCGCCCAGGGTGAGAGGCGCCAGCTGGGGGGCCGGGGCCTGTCGTCAGCGGCTGCCAGCTCCCGGAGTTCATCGGCGTAGGCGTTTTCGGCGTGGGCGCGAAGAACGTCCGTAGGGGAGTAGGCATCTGTCATCGGAAGGCCTCCGTCAGTGATTTTCGGAATGATTGGTACTGTACGACGTCACGAAGCACGCGGCGCCGCGCAGCCTCCTCGTCTGAACGCGCGAGCAGGTGCTGGCACTGTTCGGCCAGGTCGAGTGGAATCGCCTGTGGGAGGAACCCCGCCAGCATCCCGGCCAGCTGGCCACCGTTTTTGGCAGTTACCAGCTTGAGCACTTCTTCAGCCAACGGCCGGGCCCAGGGCCTTGGCATGTCCCGCAGCAGGGGGACCAGTGTTATCGGATTCGTGCCGCCGTCGCGGATGTAACGCACCAGTGAGAGCTCGCGCTCGCGGTCGGGCAGGCAGTTCAGCAGGCGCACGTCCTTGCGGACGCTGAAGAGCGCGCGGACCCAGTCGACGTCCGCGCGAAGAACCGCTGTTTCGAGGATTCCGTTGACCACCCGGGTTTCGCCTTCCAGAAGCGCAAGGGTAGCTGCCGGACTGAGGCCAGCCACTGACGTCCACACGTCGAGGGGAGCACCTCTGATGATTGTGTCCAGCCGGCCGAGCCGGTCCGGTTCACCTGTGCGGGGATCCGGCGCGATCCCGTCGCGCAGGGCTGCAGCATCCGGCTGAGGAGGCAGATCGATCTCGAATTGTTTGCGCAGCAACCCTTTGACACGCAGCAGCGGGCGCAACCGGGAGGCCATCCTGCTGGCGCGGGCGCTGGCGGGTAGGCGGTCCAGCAGGTTTGCGGCCACCTCCCGTACACTCTTCGCTTTGTCGTCCAGGGCCATTTCAAGCAGCTCTTCGTCGTCCGCCTGGATGTTTGTTGCGAACATGCCCAGGTGGGCGGCGCGTTCCCGTGCGCTGAGCGAGTCCCACTGCGTGAGCAGGAGGTCGCGGGCGGACCGGGGGTCGGTGTGCCGGAGCCGTTCGAGTTCTGCGGCTGCATCGGCGCTGCCAAGCACTGCCCAATGAGAGGCGCTCGCAGAAGAATTCGCAGAAGACGGGACAGATTCCTTGGGCCGGGTGATGTTCTGGAGCCAGCGGCCCCGGGTTCCGATTGCGGGATGCAAATGTTCCGCAACACCTGGCTTCGTGTCAGCGAGAGTGAGCAGCGCCGGGAGCGACCGGTGCGGCACCCGCCGTCGGGATTCCATAGCAAGCTGCAGCCAGTCCGCCACGAGTTGCGCGCGGAGCTCCAGGCCGACCGGTGGCTGCGTAAGCAGCAGTTCCAGCAACCGGGCGGCGTCGCCGGAAACTTCGGGGGCATCGTCAGGGGGCGCCTCCTCATCGTGCCCGCCCGCGGTGTCGATGCCGTCGGTACGGCTCGGCCGGCGAACTGCACGCGTGACGACGTCGGCCAAGGCTGCCTGGTCGAGGAGGGCCTCCTCACGCGACAGACCGTCCGGTGGCTGGAACCCGAGATCCAGGGGCGGCGACGGCGGTGCTTGCCGTCCCGTGCCGAGAAGCGCAACGGTTCGGAGCTCAGCCAGCCAGCTCATGGAGTCATCACCGTTTCGCCGGCGACGACGGTCAGCGGCCGTACGCGGCCCTCTTCCAGCTCGCCGAACACGTCGACAGGATAGCCGCCGGTAAGTGCCATTAAGGAATCCAAGGAAGCATCCATAATGGGCAGGGCATCACCAGATCCGTCACGCAGCCAGCCAGGGCCGGAAGCTGAGACCCGGACTCCGCTCAGCAGCACCGGGTAACGCTCGCGCCAGGGCGAGAATGCGACGGCCGCCGATTCCTGTTCCAGCGCCTGCGCAATGCTGCAGCCCTCACCAAAGCTGCTGACCAATCCACGCGGTGCAACCGTGGTGGTAAACATTGCCCGCTGCGGGGCCGAGCCGGGGTACAGGGCGACTGTGACGTCCAGTTCAGCCCCCGCCAGTTGAGGTGTCGCGAGTGCTTGACCCTGGGTTGCAAAGTCAAGGACGACGGCGACCTTTCCGCCGGGTCCGCGGATCCAGGTCCGTTGTTGCTGGAGGCGCCCGTCATCGCTGCGGTGTGCGCCGAGTACCAGCCACGGACCCGGCAAAGGATTGGTGCCCTGAACTTCGGCGGTGGCCGTGGCCCATCCCACGGCCACCCGGAGATCCGCAAACTCGTCAGGGGTCAGCTGGTCCCTTATGCCCCAGGCTTTGGTCAGGGCCCACCAGCGGCCCGCGTGAAACAGCAGATGGTCGGCCCAGTCGCTGCGGGCATGCACATCAGATCCCATCGTGCGCACTCGCTCGGCAAGACCGGGCAGCTGGGCATCGACCAACCGGGCGGCCACACTATCCCACCAGGAGTAAGGCTGGTTGCGGGCGCCAGCCAGTCCTGTCCGCACCAGGTCGGTCAGCCATCGGGCAAAGTCCGCGATCCCCGCATCCATCAGCGCCAACCGGTCAGCCAGCCGCTTGGCCTGGGCTACAGGGTCCGGCTGCTGCCCGGACTGGCGGCGTTCCCGGTCTGCGGCGCGGTCCTCCCGTTGTTTTGCCCATTCCTGTGCGAAGTCCGCGGTCTCCTCGCCGGCGTCGGCCGCCTCACCCCTGGCCCAGAGGAGAAGCAGCGCCACCGCGTGCTTACACGGGAATTTCCGGCTCGGGCAGGAGCAACGGTAGGCAGGCGTGGCGGTGTCCACACTCACTTGGTACGGGGTCTTTCCGCTACCTTGGCATTTGCCCCACACCAGAACATCGTTGCTGCCGGTATCGGACCAAGGGCCAGGACGAGCCAGCTTGCGGGCAGCTGCCAAAGAAGATTGGTCCGGGGCTGCGCCCACCACTCTTTCCTCGCTCCAACGCACCATGATGCTCATTCTGCCCGATGCGCGGGGCACTGCAAGGGAAGGACGGCTGTGTTGGCGGCCAAGGAGGCAGGGCAATGGCCCTTGATGGTTCGAGGTCAGCGTTTGTGGGGGTTGCCGAAGGCCCGCCCATGGTTGGCGAGAAAGCCGGCTATCAGCTCGAGGGACGGCTACGGGGCAGCAATCTGCCTCGTCAGTTCCAGCAGGTCCGCGGTGGTAACGACTGTGGCGAACTCTTCGTGGAGATCCACCCCGGTGATTCGGGACAGGACAGCTGCGACATCGTCCTCAGCGAGCATGTTCGAAGATCCGTCTTGCGGGACAGGGCGTAGGCAAGCCTCGATGTACGCAGAAGTGCTCCCTGGGAACGTTGCAGACGAAAACCAGCGGCGCAGCTGCACCTCGCCATGGCGAGCGATCTCGCCCTCACGTGAAAAGCTTGTTCCATGGCGAAACTTCCGGCAATCTCCCTCCGCCCATTTCACGGCACGGACGTGCCCTTCTTCGCAGGCATGGCAAGCGATGATCGAGTGACACGCTTCATCGGAGATGGAAAACCCTGGCACGACGAAGTTATAGCGGCCCGGGCCGCGGCTGCTCTTGACCTGACCCCGCTGGAACAGCTTGGGGCCGTTCGCTGGTTTATCGCCGAGGACGCTGCCGAGCCAGTGGGGTTAGTAGTCTCGACGCGCAAGCTCGACGGCGTTGAGATTGGCTATTGGGTATCTCCCAGCCACTGGGGCAAAGGGATCGCCGGCGCCATGGTCGACCGAGCTGTCACCGAAATTCCCGAACTCTTTGGGACGGCCTTCCTTATCGCCCGTGTGGACCCTGAAAATACGGTGTCCACTCGGATCCTCAGCCGCCTCGGCTTCACACTTGATGCGCACGAAAACGGCTTCAACCAGTACATCTGGAGCATAAGCAACTGACCTTAACCTCTATCTCGATATTTGTGTGTGATCCAAGCAAATATCCGAAGGAGTGTAGGACGGCACCGGTGTTGCCGGTCCTTTAGTTTTGGTCGCCCACGCAGACGGGACGGGAGCGGTAGGGGCCGGAGAATGAGCAGATGCTTCACAGGCTGGCTCACCCTGTTGTGCACAGCAGAACAGAACAGGAGTTCTAAAATCGAGAGCCGTAAAGTGCTGCTCCGAAGTCGTAGTCGACTATTCATTGTCCCCCCTGAAGCAGCAGCGGCCCGCCCAAGCGGGTGGCTATTTGCCAAGGGGTTGAAGGCTATCCAGGCCCGGCGTAAAGTCCCTCGAACGACACAAGGGAGGACCGGACAATGGGACAACTGGTTGTGCAGCAATTCGTGACAGCGGACGGGTTTGCAGCCAACGCCAACAACGAGTTCAACGCCTACGAATTGCTCGATGGTGGCACTGCAGAGTTCGACCGAAACCAGCTCGCCTGGCTCGACACCGTGGACGCCATGGTGCTCGGGGCATCCACCTACCGGATGTTTGTGGAGTATTGGCCCACTCCTGCATCAGAGGGGGAAATCATTGCGCCGGCTCTAAACGGGCTCCGCCGCTATGTGTTCTCCCGGCAGCTCGAGAAGGCGCCGTGGGGAGAGTATCAGGAGGCAACCATCGAGTCCGGTGATGCCGTCGAGGCGATCCGCCGTATTAAAGGAGAGACCGATGGCACCGTAGTTCTCTGGGGAAGCCTGACGTTGAGCGAGGCGTTCTTCGCCGCAGGCGAAGTCGACGGCGTGCGGCTCGTTGTTATGCCCGTCGCGATTGGATCGGGGCGCGGCGTGTTTCCTGCCGGCCAGGACCCCGCTCTGCTGAACCTGCTGAGCGCAAAGCCGTACGACAAAGGGCTGATCGAGCTCGAATATGCAGTCAGATCCCGGTAATTAGGTCCTAAGGACGTCCCGCCGGCACGTAAGCCAGGCTTAGGAGGCTTCCCGAGCCGAAGCAGGAATTCCTCCGGGACCACCGTGGTTCAACCCAATATGCCCCTACCCGCACGGATATCCATTCTCGACCGCGCCAACACCAGGGTGGGGTTTTCCGCTTCCGAAGCCCTGCATCGGGTGCTGGACCGCGCGCGGCTGGCCGAGCAACTCGGATACCACCGATTTTGGGTGGCCGAACACCACGCAGTGCCTGGCATCGCCGGATCGGCCCCATCCGTGTTGATGGCAGCCGTTGCCGGCCGGACCCATTCCATTCGAGTCGGTTCGGGCGGGATTATGCTTCCCAACCACCAGCCGCTGGTGGTTGCAGAGCAGGTGGCAACCCTCGAGGCCCTTCATCCCGGACGGATCGACCTGGGCTTAGGCCGCTCCCTTGGTTTCACCCAGGCTGTGCGGAAAGCGCTGAGGAACGGGAAGCAGGACGCGGAGCGGTTTGAAGATGATCTGGCCGAACTCCTCGGCTACCTGTCCGGTTCAGCACCGGTGACTGTGCGCCCCCGAAACGCTTCGCTCCCTCCGGTCTTCGTGTTGGCCACTGGATCCGGCATCGACATAGCCGCTCGTGCCGGCCTGGCGGTGGTCCTGGGTGGGCCAGCGCTGTTTCAGACTGATCAGAACGGAAACATACCGGCATTGGAGAGGTACCGGGCGCAGTTCCGCCCATCAGGCTGGTTCAACAAGCCGTTCGTCATGATTGCCGTAAACGTTTCCGTGGGCTCGAGCCCTGATGATGCCAGGAATCTACTACTGCCTGAAGCGATCGCCCTCGCGCGATCCCGGACCACCGGCGAGTTCACTGCCCTGGCGCCGGTGGACAACGCTGTGGAGAGCAGGCTGACTCCCCGGGAGAGCGCTGCCGTCCAATGCAGCCTCTCGACGTCGATCTACGGCACCGCCGCCGAGGTTCGGCGCCAGCTTGAAACCCTCGCTGAGGTTACCGGAGCCGACGAGCTGC
The DNA here is from genome assembly GCF_056499105.1 of Arthrobacter sp. Z5-13. Lineage (NCBI taxonomy): Bacteria > Bacillati > Actinomycetota > Actinomycetes > Micrococcales > Micrococcaceae > Arthrobacter > Arthrobacter sp. Z5-13. The sequence continues at coordinate 2,384,605 of NZ_CP096460.1, read as the reverse complement.
TGGTCACCGGAGGGGCTTTCGACGTCGTCGGCCAGTCAGAATCCGACCGGCTGTTGGCCGGGATCTTCTCTCAAACCGGCCAGACGGGCGCCGAAAAACTCAGCGACGCCGCTCGAGGGTTTCCAGGAGCCTTCTGACGGAGCCGCCGAGGTTCCATTCGGTGGCCAGACTTTCAAGCTCAGCGCGAGAATCGCCGGAAACCGGATGCAGTTGCGCGCCTGCCTCCTCAAGCGTCGGCAGCTTGAGGTCACGCACAACGTTTACGACGGTTGGCGCTACCACGAGATAGTCCGCGGCTGCGGCGAGCTTCGCGCGAACCGGTGCGGACAGCCCGCTTCCCGGAATCAACGCCGCCTCCAGCAGCCCTTCAAGCGTGCCGTACTCCTTGAGCAGCGAGGCTGCCGTCTTTTCGCCAATTCCGGCAACGCCGGGCAGCCCGTCGGAAGCGTCGCCGCGGAGGGTGGCGTAGTCGGCGTACTGCTGGGGCAGCACGCGGTACTTGCCCACGATGACGATCTCCGTGATGACTTCCAGGTTTTTCATACCCCGGGCGGTGTAGATGACGCGCACCTGACGGGCGTCGTCGACCAGCTGGAAGAGGTCACGGTCGCCTGTCACCACATCAACCGGGAGGTCGGCGTGACTGGCGTAAGTGCCGATGACGTCGTCGGCCTCGTGCTCGGGAGCCCCCACCACGGCGATGCCGGCGAGCTCCAGCACCCGGCGGATCAGCGGAAGCTGCGCCTCAAGCGCGTCGGGCACCACCTCAACATCGGCAGCTCCCGCTACCACCTCGGCGACCCGGTGCGACTTATAAGTGGGGAGGAGGTCCACGCGCCACTGCGGACGCCAATCGTCGTCCCAGCACGCAACGAGATGCGTCGCGTCATAGTCGGTGGTCAGCCGGGCAATCATGTCCAGGAGACCACGAACGGCGTTCACCGGAGTGCCGTCAGCGCGGCGGATCGTATCGGGCAAGCCATAAAAGGCGCGAAAGTACAGCGACGCGGTGTCGAGCAGCATCAGGCGGTCAGGCATAACTGATCCTGACACAAATCTGCCGGGAGGTTTCGTAGCCTCCCAGGATTTACGGCAACCTTGACGGTTTCAGCAGCGAGGCCGTGCCGGCCAGCTCAGGTTCGAGAGGCACGGGGCTGAGCAGCGTGGCTCGACCCCGGTGCAGGATGCCATCCGAAAGCGGCTGGCAGCGCAGGCCTCCACGCCCGCGCATGGACGCATGCGCCCCCGGAGTGAAAACTTTGTCCATCCAGGCGCAAGGGTGGGCAGGCCGTCCGCCCCGTAGCCGGACCAGAGCTCCGTGGGATTCCAACGCGAATTCCGCACCGATAAGCGGAGCGAGATGAGCGCCTCGGAGGACGATGTTGCGCCGCGTCAGGAGTGGATCCAGGGGCCCAACGCCGAGGTCTGAGGCAATGGATTCGAGAGCCTCGACGGCGAACAGCGTCACTGCTGCATCCATGTGTGCAGCCTTGCCATAGAACCGATCACCGACGATCCCTTTGCCGGCCACGAGTTCCACCCGGTCAGCATCCGCCGTCGGGACGTCCGCGGCGGCATCTTTGGCTCTGCCGAAGTAGGCGTGCCCGGGGGACACGAGCAGGTGGACGATCTCGACGTCGTACTTGTAGCTTTTCACCGCTAGAACTCCTCCGTCCCATCAGCCCTCTTCTATGCTAATTGGCGGATGCCTCTCCTGAGCGAGACCTGGGAATCGCATTATCTCGTTACCTGTGTTGCATAATCTCCCTAACGGTTGTACCCGCCAGGCAAAGGGAAAAGGCAGCGCATGAGTTACGAACTATCGGTATGCACCGAGATGCTCTTCCGCGAGTTCGGCGAGCCAATGTCGCTCCCGCAGCTGAAGGCTGTCAAAGAATCCGGCATCGCTGCGGTGGAGTTCTGGTTCTGGCGCAACAAGGACATAGACGCGATGGAACGGGCTCTGGGAGAAACAGGACTTTCGACCATCACCATGGTCAGCGAGCCCCAGGGCCAGGCTGTTGACCCCGCGCGGCAGGACGAGTTTGTCGCGGCCGTGAAGGAGTCGCTGCCCATCGCGCAGCGGCTTGGGATTCCCAACCTTGTTCTGGTTGCGGGGGAGACCCGGGAAGTTGCCACCGACGTCGAGCAGAGGAAGGCTCTGACCGATGCCCTGCGGGCGGCTGCGCCCTACGCGGAGGATGCTGGCATTACTCTGGTCCTCGAGAACCTGAACAGCCGCATCGACCACGTCGGCACCTATCTCAGTTCAACTCCGCTGGCGCTTGAGATCCTTCGCGACGTGGGATCGGCCAACGTCAAAATGCTCTACGACCTCTACCACTCGGTGGTGATGGACGAGGACCCGGCAGAGGTTCTCGCCGGCTCCATTGAGCTCATCGGCCACGTCCAAGTAGCAGATCACCCCGGACGCCACGAACCGGGATCAGGCTTGGTTGACTGGAAGAAGCAGATCCGAGCACTCAAGGATCTCGGATACCGGCGAGGAATTGGCCTGGAATACGCGCCATCCAGCGGCAACTCAGCAGAATCTCTCCGCGCCATCAGGGATGCGGTCGCGGATGTTGCCGGCGACTGACTGTGAACGGCGGGATTGCCCTGCTTAGCCGGAATTGGCCAGGCGTGTACACGTGTCCCAGAAGCGCTTCCGGGCTTCCGGGTCCGAACCCATGCCCGGCGTAGGCATTTCCTTGCCCTTGGACCAAAACCCGCCAGAGAGCCCCGCCGCCTCAGGGGACGTCGCGAGCCAAACGGGCGCATCGGTGTCTAAGCTGGTTACATCCGGATAATCAGCTTGCTGATGAAAGGACGGTGGATGCCATGCCTAAGACCGGCAAGAACGACCACGCACGCAAGGACGAGCTTCCCTCGACGCTGCAGCGGTCTGAGCAGAGAGCCCAGGACACCTTCGCCAAAACCTACGATTCCGCCCTCGAAACCTACGGCAATGACGAGAGCCGCGCAGCCCGTGCAGCCTTCGCATCGTTGAAGCACAGCTACGAAAAGGTGGGGGACCACTGGGAGCCGAAGGAGAAGCGTGGCCCCTCGGATAAACGTGCGGAGGAAGGTATCGAGTCCTCCGAACCCACCGCCGGGGGAGTGGATGCCAACGCCTCGAAGGAGCACCTCTACAAGCGCGCCCAGGAGCTGAACATCAACGGCCGTTCCAAGATGGACAAGGATCAGTTAGTCCAAGCGCTGCAGAAGGCCAACGACGCCGCAACCCGGAAGGCGCGCGGCGGATAAGCCTACTTGATATCGATATCACCGCCAGTCTGTTCCGGGAGTCAGCGCCTTCTCACGAAGGGCGCCTTCGAAGGCCTGGAAATTTCCTGACGCGCTGGCGGAAGGATGCCTGAGAGCAGGGCGGTGCGACACGCAGGCAGCCAGTTTTTGGCTCCATTGAGTGTCGCACCGCCGCATAGTAACGTGGCCCACACCTTCAACTCGCATCATTCGGACTCGGGAGAAACCATGCCTTATGTGAGACGTCGATTGGCTGCCGTCACGGCAGTGCTGGCTATGAGCGTCGCGAGCGGTGCGGTGGGGAGCCCCGCTTTTGCCGATCCCCGGGAGACCGAAAAGAACGCAACGGCAACCGGCTACGGCGGCGCCGTGAGCACCGTGGACCCGGAGGCATCGGCTGCCGCAATCGAGGTTCTCCGCAAGGGCGGGAATGCTGCGGACGCGGCCGTCGCCGCAGCGGCAACCCTGGGCGTAACAGAGCCATACAGCGCGGGAATCGGCGGCGGAGGCTACTTCGTTTTCTACGACGCCAAGACCGGGGAGGTCAGCACTATCGACGGCCGCGAAACCGCGCCCGCCGCCATGCCCCATGACGCATTCATCAACCCGGCCACCATCACACCCACCAACCCGGCAGGCAGCCCCTACCGCTTCACCCCTGAGCTCGTTACATCAGGCGTCTCCGTAGGCGTCCCCGGAACACCCGCCACCTGGGAGCGGGCCCTCGAGCGGTGGGGCACCGTGAAGCTCTCAGAAGCCCTCAAGCCGGCAATCAAGGTAGCTACCCGCGGTTTCGTAGTCGACGAGACCTTCCGGCAGCAGACCCTCGACAACAAGCTCCGCTTCGAGGCATTCACCTCAACGAGCGGCCTCTTCCTTCCCGGTGGCGACGCACCCGCCGTCGGCACTGTTTTCCAAAACCATGACCTGGCCGCGACCTACCGCCTCCTGGCCCGCGACGGCATGAGTGCCTTCTACACCGGCCCCCTAGCGGAACAGATCGCGGCCACGGTGCAGAACCCGCCGAAGTCGCCTACAACCAAGCTGCCCGTCCCCGTGGGCCACATGACTGCGGCAGACCTGGCCGGCTACCGGGTGCTCGACCAGGCGCCCACACACGTGAACTACCGAGGCTACGACGTCTACGGCATGGCTCCCTCCAGCAGCGGCGGCACCACCGTTGGAGAGTCACTGAACATCCTGGCCCAGTTCGAGCTCTCACCAACAGACACACCTGCCGCCTACCATCACTACCTTGAAGCGAGCGCCCTTGCGTTCGCGGACCGTGGCAAGTACGTGGGCGACCCGGCGTTTGTTGATGTACCCACGGCCGAGCTCACTGATCCCGTCTTCGGCAAGGAACGCGCGTGCCAGCTCAATCCGCTTCAGGCCGCGACGAAGCCAGTTGCACCCGGCGACGTCACCGGGTACGACGGCGTGTGCCCGGCTGCTGCCGCACCGCTTGCCGATGAGAGCGACACAGAGAACATCTCCACCACCAACCTGACTGTCTCTGACAAGTGGGGGAATGTGGTTGAGTACACCCTCACTATTGAACAGACCGGCGGGTCCGGGATCGTGGTGCCCGGTCGCGGGTTCATCCTCAACAACGAGCTGACTGACTTCAGTACCGTGTACAACCCCACGGACCCGAACCGGATTGAACCAGGAAAGCGCCCGCGCTCTTCGATGTCGCCCACCATCATCCTCCAGGACGGCAAGCCCTTCCTTGCGCTGGGCTCACCCGGGGGATCAACGATCATCACCACTGTCCTGCAGACGATCCTGAACCGTGTTGATCTGGGGATGAGCACCCCGGAAGCTCTTGCGGCACCGCGCGCATCGCAACGGAACACTGAAAAGGTCACGGCTGAACCGGAGTTCATCGCGGCGTACGGAAGCCAGCTGACGCCCTACGGGCATCTGTTCACGCCGTCTGGCGACGCCTTCACCTCGGCTGCACAGATCGGAGCGGCTACAGCCATCGAGTTCCTGCCCGACGGGCGTACGGTTGCCGCTGCTGAGCCCGTCAGGCGTGGGGGCGGCTCGGCGATGGTACTCGAACCGTCACCGTAGGCGCCGCCCGGATCTCCACCAAGTGGCGGTCGAATTCTCAGCGCCGAAGTGGCAGACTTCGCGCATGAGCATGGAGCAATGGTGGCCGAAGTTGAAGCCTTCCACCCGGGAATGGCTGGTGGACAACAACGGTGACGCCGTCCCTCCGGAAGTGATCGTCGAGATCACAGATGCTGGCGGCTCCACGTCAACTGATTCCTGGTGGGTTGGCGAAAACGGTCCCTCCGCGTTCTATTTCTCGGACGAGGCCGTCGACTGGATTGAAGCCGTGGGGAACGGTGAAAGCCCAGAGGGGCGCTGAACGCCCATTAGCGCCCGCTTCCGTTTTGCCCGACGTGTCCAATCAGGGCGTCGAGAATGGGCAGTTGGCCCTTCACCAGCTTTGAACGTGCTTCTGGCTCTCTTATCCAACGCGCCTCATCGATTTCGGGAAAGTCCCGGATTGAGCCGGATCCTTTAGGCCATTCCAGGGAGAAGGTGTTGCTCACAACCCGCTCGGGATCGAAGCCGGATTCCGCTGTGAACGCCGTGATGATCTTGCCGGAGGGTTGCCGGAAGGAGCCAAGTTCAACGTAGTCAGCGGTGGGTGCCGGGCTGCCCATTTCCTCAGCAAACTCGCGCAGCGCAGCCGCCAGGGGATTTTCATTATCGGGGTATTCGCCCTTGGGAATGGACCACGAATGGTCCGTCTTGCGCGCCCAGAAGGGCCCGCCCATATGGGCAATCCACACTTCCAGCTCCGATGATTTGCTCCACCGGTACAGCAGGAGGCCCGCGCTGCGGACAGTCACTCATCCTCCCCGCCAACGGGGCTAATCAACGGTCACTGCGATGCGCTGGACCTGGTTGTTCGCGAGCCCCTGGTAATTCCAGTTCTGCTTAAGTGGCTGCACAGCCCCCGTTGAATCGGTGGCCCGGCAGGAAAGCTCGTGTTCGCCTGGATCCGCCACCCACGGCAAGGACCAGGAGCACCAGGCGAAAGGACCGGCTGGCTGTTTCAGCTGGGCGTCGCTCCACTTGCCATCGATCCCTATTTCCACGCGCTGCACAGCCCCCTCCCCGGACCAGGCCCGGCCCTGCAGCAACACGGGTCCGTGCGGAAGGATCCGGCGGCGGGTGAAGAAGTCGGGAACGCCTGGCGGAACCATCAGGGAACGCACCTGGATCCGCGAAACCGGTGTACCGGCGTCGTCCGCGTCCTGCTGGTAGCGGTATGCCACCGCCTGCTGGAACCCCTCAAACGGCTGCCGCAGCACCTGGATGGATTCAAGCCATTTGACGCTGGTCATGCCGTACCAGCCCGGTACCACCAGCCTGAGCGGGTAGCCGTGCTGGGGCGGAAGCTCACTGCCGTTCATGGCGTAGGCAAGGACGACGTCGGGACGCATGGCCTCCGAGATGGGCAGGCTCCGCGCGTAACGCTGGGGAACGCCTCCCTGGACACCGGCGTCCATTCCGGTGAACAGTACCTCGACGGCGTCGGAGTCCACGCCCGCCTGGGCCAGCAGGTAGGCGAGTGGAACTCCTGACCATTCCGCCGTTCCTACTCCTTCAAGAACCCAGGGCTGGCTGAGGGGCCGGGGAGTTAGCAGCGAGCGCCCGTTGCCGGCACACTCCAGCGTGACCGGGATGCTGATCATGGGGTCCCTGCGCAATGCCGCCATACTCAGCTCAACGGACCGCTCCACCGCTCCGCCAATCCGCAGGTGCCAGGAGTTGATGTCGATGAAGGGAATGTCGAAGTGGGTGAGGACGTAATGCAGCCCTGGGGGAGTGATGTCCCTCTGCAGGGCCTCCAGCGGCATTGAATGATTCCGGGCTGACAGCTGGAGTTCCTCCGGCGTCAGCGGGCCCGTTGTGGGGGGCGTTGCGTGCGGCACCGGCTGGTCCGGTGCTGCTGGATTCGTGGACTGGGAACGGGGTAGCTGCTCGGTCATGGCGTTGCGATTCTGCTCAGGACAGGCCACATGTTGTGGGCCGGTCTTCCGTTGAACACAGGTCTACTCCGCCGTGCGTGGAGCGGTCAAGACCGGTGCACAATCCCTCCACGATGTGAACGGGCGTGTACGACGGCGGTGATTGCCGCCGTCGTACACGCTAGTCCCATGACGCTCAACGCGAGCGCATTCCAGCCAAGTGACTGAAAAACGAGTCCGCCTGCCCAGCCGATGATGCTGGAGCCGAGGTAATAGGCGAGGTTGTAGAGCGATGCCGCCTGCGCCCTTCCAGACAAGGCGATCGCTCCTGTCCAGCCGGCCCCGATGCTGTGGGCTGCAAAGAAGCCGCCGGTAAAGACCAGGAGCCCGGCCAGGATAAGGACCAGCAATTGGGTCAGGGTCAGCGCCAGCCCGAGGACCATCAGGATGACTCCTGCCAACAGGACTTTCCGGCGTCCGAACGTCAGGGCCAGTCCTGCTGCCCAGCGCGAGGTGACCGTGCCTGAGAGGTAAGCGAGGAAAATGAGGCTGATCACAGTGGCAGGCAGGCTGAAGGGCTCCCCGGATAAACGGAATCCCAGGTAGTTGTAGACGGCCACAAAGCCGCCCATCAGCAGGAAGGCCTGAACATAGAGCACCAACAGGCGCGGGTTGCGGCCGTGACCGGCCAGCGTCTTCAATGCTCCCCGGAGTCCGCTCGCCGGCGCCGCCGTGAAACCCCGCGACTTGGGTACGAGCACCAGGAAAAGCACCGCCGCCAAGGTCGCCAGGACAGACACTGCCAAGGCTGCTGCCCGCCATCCCCAGAGCTCACCCACCGGACCTGCCACCAGCCGGCCGGCGAGTCCTCCCAGCGTTGTGCCTGCCACGTAGCTTCCCGCGGCGAGGGCCGCGTGGGCCCGGTGGACCTCCTCATTCAGGTAGGCGATGACGATCGCCGGAATCCCGCCCAGAGCCATCCCCTCGAGCATCCGCAGGCCCAGCAGCATGGGGAAGGTGGAGGCCAGTGGAACCAACAGGCCCATAACCGTGGCTGTGCATATGCCTATGGACATGGCCCGCACCCTCCCGATCCTGTCGGCCAGGAACGACCACGGGATGACGGTGATTGCCAAGCCCACGGTGGCCAGGGAGATCGTCAAGGCGGCCTCCGCGGCCGTGATGCGCAGGTCCGATGCCATGATGGGCAGCACTGCCTGGGTGGAGTAGAGCTGGGCGAACGTGGCCACGCCGGCGAAGGCCAGCCCGGCAAGGGCCTTCCGGTACCCGGACGAACCCTTGGCGTGGCCGTCCCAGGGCTCCATCAGGCTGGAATGGGCGGTGGCTTGCAGCGGAAGGTGTGGCATGAATCCACCCTAGGCATTCGGAAAGAATGCCTCCAATGCATGATTCGCATAGAATCAATGGCGGAAATGGATTGATCCAGTCTGGCCGGCGAACTGCACATTCCCGGTCCTGGCATGCGCGGGGAGGACCGCTCTGACTATCGAACACAAACAACTGGTGCAGCTCCTGCCGCTCCTGCCGGTGCTTGCGGAATTAGGGCGGACCCAGCATGTCACCGAGACTGCTGAGCTGCTCGGTATCCCTCAATCGACGGTCAGTCGCGCCCTGGCCAGGGCTAGCGCTGCAGTGGGCACTGAATTGTTGATCCGCGATGGCCGCGGCGTGCGGCTCACCCCCGCAGCCAAGGCGCTGCTACCCTACATCGAGGCAGCCCTGGATGAATTCCAGACGGGGCTGGATGTGGTCCGCCATCAATCGGAGGTGGTACGCGGCCGGATAGCTGTGTCCTTCCAGCACACCTTCGGGGAGGCAACCCTGCCGCTCCTGATCAGCGCCTTCCGGAGCCGCTATCCGCAGACAGCGTTCGATCTCAGGCAAGGGGCAAGGGATGGCTGCCTCGCTGAGCTCGCTGCCGGTACCGCCGACCTTGCCCTCACCGCACCAGTGGCTCCAGCCAGCCGCAGCATTGGTTCTGCTGCCCTGTACCGCGAACCGTTGCGCCTGGTGGTTCACCACCAACACCCGCTCGCGGGCCGGCGACGTGCACGTCTTGCCGACGTCAGGCAGGACCCCTTTGTTGCTCTCGGCCCTGGCTATGGCCTACGGTCACTCACTGACGCCCTTTTCCGGGAAGCCGGCTTCCGCCCTCGAATCGCGTTCGAGAGCCAGGATTCCCATACGGTCAGGGGACTCGTTTCTGCTGGCCTGGGCGTCAGTATCCTGCCGCCTGACGGGTTGGAGCCAGCCCGGGAAGTTTCGGCCCATACGGGAAACCTGGGGTGGGTCGATGTTCCGCTGGAGTCAGGTCTTGCGTACCGCGAAATCGGACTCGCCTGGCGGGAACGGCGCGGCGGCCCCGATGCAGAACCCCATCAGGTGCGGCTCTTCCGCCAGCTGGTGCTGAATGAAGGGCCCGGCCTGCTGGCGGGGCTGGTGCAGGCACGCTCCGGGTAGAAAGCTGTGAAGTGCTGGCAACGCCGGCAGTCCCCCTCCTGTGCCGGGCCACCTCTCACTGAAGAAGCGCTCCATGGCGGGCGCATTGAGCGGACCAGCCCAGCGGCGTCACCTGAACCTTCATCCGCCTGCGGCAGTGACCGCAATAGCGGGGAGGCTCCAGCTCCAACTGTTCCCGGCAGCGAAGGTGAAGGTCCGACGCCGGGCCATCGCCGTCGTCGTCGGGCTCACCGCAGTGCCCGCAAAAGCTGCTGCGGGTATCTGGATTTTCAGGACCTGTGCGGGCCGATACTCCTGCAGTCACAGTGACTTCTGGAGTTCCTTGATGGGCATGTTCAACTCGAGCAACAGGCCGAGATCCGCTGTTGCAGGGCGGCCCAGGGTGGTGAGGTAGTTGCCGACGATGACGGCGTTGATGCCGCCGAGCAGGCCTTCACGGGTGCCGAGGTCGCCGAGGGTCAACTCGCGGCCGCCCGCGTAGCGCAGTACGGTTCTGGGCATGGCCAGGCGGAATGCGGCGATTGCACGGAGGGCGTCCTTGCCGTCCATGATGCCTTGGTTTTCCAGCGGGGTTCCGGGACGGGGGTTGAGGAAGTTCAGCGGGACCTCGTGTGGTTCCAGCGCAGCAAGCTGGGCGGCGAGTTCGGCTCGCTGTTCCAGGGACTCGCCCATGCCGATCAGGGCACCGCAGCACAGTTCCATGCCGGCGGCTTTGACCATGTTGCAGGTTTCCAGGCGCTCCTCGTAGCTGTGGGTGGTGACCACTTCCGGGAAGTAGCTGCGTGCTGTTTCCAGGTTGTGGTTGTAGCGGTGCACCCCCCAGTCTTTGAGCTGATCGACCTGGCGCTGCGTCAACATGCCCAGCGAGCAGGCGATATTGATGTCCACTGCTTCATTGATCCGGTCGATAGCGAACTTGATCTGGTTCATGAGCTTGATGTCGGGTCCGCGGACTGCGGCGACGATGCAGAATTCGGTGGCACCGGTGGCAGCGGTTTCCTTGGCGGCCTTGACGAGTTCCGGGATGTCCAGCCACACGCCCCGCACCGGGGAGTCGAACAGGCCCGACTGGCTGCAGAAGTGGCAGTCCTCGGGGCAGCCTCCGGTCTTAATGGAGATAATGCCTTCCACTTCCACGTCCTCACCGCAGTGCCTGAGCCGCACTTCGTGGGCTAGTTGGAGTGCGGCGGGGAGGGCTTCGTCAGGCAGGCTCAGCACTTCCACGAGCTGCTCCTGAGTGAGGCCCCGACCACCCTCCAGGACCTGCTGGCGGGCGGTCGCCAGGATTTCGTGGCTCGTCGGGGGGTGTGCCTGAATGGTCATTATGGTCCTTTGCGCTGGCTGCGGGTTTGCCTCACTGCCGACGCTAGTTTTCCTTTGCTGCCGGGATTTTGTCGGGTTTCTACAAGCAAGCAGCCGGGACATTGGCGTGCCGGGTACCGCCGGGGAAGGTTTTTGGCGGGCCCGCAGAATACTGTTCCGCTCCGGTGGGTTGTCACGGCCGTGAATGGATTGCCTCAGCCGGAATCCCCTTCCAAAGTGGGTTATTCTAATCGTGAGACTTAATACGTGTCGCCCCCCACCAACTCCGCCAAAAGGACATCTATGAGCTTTCCCAGTTCCCCTCCTCCGTCACAGAACGACGCAGGGACGGGCGCTCCGCCGCCCCCTTACGCACCAACCACATTCGGTGATCCGAACCAGATTGGGACCGCCCCGCAGCAGGGCGGGTACCAACAGCAAGATGGCTACCACCCCGGATATGATTCGAATTCCTACGGACAGGGTCCATATGGTGCCGGGCCGGGGAAGTCCTTCATCACAACTTGGATTCTCTCCATGCTGCTGGGTGGCCTCGGAGCAGACCGTTTCTACCTCGGGAAGATCGGTACCGGGGTTGCAAAACTTCTGACCGGCGGAGGACTTGGGATCTGGTCGGTTGTGGATCTGATCATTGTCCTGACCGGCAATGCCAGGGACAAAGACGGGCGCCTGCTCGAAGGCTACCCGGAACACAAGGCGAAGGCTTGGATAATCACCGGCGCCGTCTGGGTTCTCGGTATCATCGTTGGCGCCATGAGCATGATGATGTCCCTTGCAGCCATGGGAATTGCAGCGGAGCAAGCGGGAAAGGCTGTAGCGTCACAGTCTGCCGCCGCCCGGGACACCACCGATGAGACTTCGACGGCTCCCACCGCGGGTCCAACCAATGGCGCCAAGGGAACACCTGCCGGGGAGAACGAGATCGTGGTGACCATGTCCGATGGCAACACGGCAAAGGTCACCATCAATGATGCCCTCTACACCAAGCGAATCGCTTCCCAGCCCAACACGGTACCGGCCAACGGCGGATTCCTCCTCTTGGAGGTCACTTGGGAGACTCTGACCGGGACCACGTCACCGAACGCCTTCAAATTCGATGCAGTCTCTCCAAGCGGCAAGACGGGCGAAGTGCTTTACCTGAACGCGGACGAGGCCAATCTTCCTTTCGGGAAGGAGCTGGCAACCGGTCAAAAGGTCCATGGCATCGTTACGTGGGACATAGATTACGGCAAGACCGAGATCACAGTGAAGGATGATATCGGCGACAAGACGGCCACCTTCAACATCACTCCTCCGGCTCCTCAGTAAGTCCTCCCACACACCGACCCTCCCTCACCTTTCGCCCCTTAATCACCGACCCTCCCTCACAAGGTGAGGGAGGGTCTGGCCAAAACCTGCGAAAGGTGAGGGAGGGTTTTCAGGCGCCCGGGCCGTCGTCGAACACTGGAAGGAGACGGCGGTTCCGGATGCGGGACTCGCCGAACTCGACGGCCAAGGGTTCAATCTCCCACGATCCGCCACCCCTTGACTTGGGGCGGCCCACGGCAACATGGGGAGTCCAACGCGGATACCGGTAGCCAAGTGCCGGGGAGCTGAGGATGAAGTCGTCGACATTATCCACTAGCAGTTCCTCCAGCAATTCGTGCAGCGCCTTCACGAGGGCCACCTGAAAGTCGTGCACATGGGCGGGCACTTCAACTTCGAGCCCGCTCACGTGTCCGCCGCCCAGGACGATCAGCCGCCCGGTCCATCCGGAAAAGCTGCCCAGCCCCGGAAGCGCGTGCAACCAAGCCACGGTCTTGCGCGTGGCAGCCTCTGTACTGGTGAGCCCCTTGGTCCAGTCGGCCACGTCCCGGCCGAAGTCCTCCAGGACGCCAATGTGCAGGAGTGTCATGTGCAGGCCCTGCGGCCGGCGCAAGGCGTCAACGTAGCGGCCCAGGTGCTCATAGTCCGAGGGCCCCCGGCCGATGCTCAGGACAGGAACCTCAACCGTGATGCGCGGGAGGACCTGCACAGGAATCCGGCCCCTGCTTCGAGCTAGTTCGACATCCCAGGATGAACCGGCACAAAATCTATACCGGATTGCACCTTCTTCTTCGGGCCACGTGAGTAGCCCTTGGCATCCAAGTGATTCTCGGCCCGGTACAGAGCCAAAGCTTCATCGTAGGCCTCGTTGAGCCTCGTACCCGTGACTTCTTCCTGACTCCCGTCACTGAAGGTGATGGATATGGCAGCGGAGCCGGGGAAGTGCCTGTTCATGCGGATAAAGCCTTCGGAGTCCTGCTGGAGATGAATCAATGGTCTTCCCGCTTTCATGATGGATGACCTCTATTCTCGCCTATTCCGCAGTCCTGCTGGGATCGGACACCGGGATTGCGGGCACAATGGACGGATGACCTTCGATCTTGCAGCCATCGGCGCAGGCCTGGTTTTTGCTGAGTCCCTGGGGGAGCTTGCCACAGCGTTGCGTGTGGGAGGTCTGGCGGGGACGGCCGTGGTACAGGCACCTCCCGGAACGGGTAAAACCACATTGGTCCCGCCGCTCCTCGCCAACCTGGCCTCCGGTCAGGATCCAGGTCTGGCCTCCAGTCACGTTGCAGACCAGACGGAGGGGCGGCGCCGTAATCCTCATGTTGTGGTCACGCAGCCGCGGCGGGTGGCTGCCCGCTCGGCAGCCCGGCGCCTTGCCGCACTGGATGGCAGCCGTGTAGGGGACCGCGTCGGGTACACCGTCCGCGGGGAACGCCAGGCCGGTCCCGGAACACTGATCGAGTTCGTCACGCCCGGTATCCTGCTGCGCCGTCTGCTCGCGGACCCGGGGCTGGAGTCGGCGGACGCAGTAATCCTGGATGAAGTCCATGAGCGCGGGCTGGAAACCGACCTGCTGCTCGGCATGCTCGCAGAGGTCCGGGAACTCAGGGGTGACCTCACTCTGGTTGCGATGTCCGCAACTCTGGACGCGCCCCGGTTCGCCGCCCTGCTGGGAAATGTCCAGGAAGGGAAGCACGACGACGGCGGGCCTTCCCCAGTGGTCGACTGTCCGTCCGCGCTGTACCCCTTGGAGGTGGAATGGGCACCGGCGGCTTTGCCGCGGCTCGACGACAGGGGAATCACCCGCGCTTTCCTCGAGCATGTAGCGGAGACTACCGCCGCCTCGCACGCGCTGGCGCTGGCCGCAGACAGCGACACCGACGCGCTGGTGTTCCTGCCAGGGGCGTGGGAAGTCTCGTACGTCGCCTCACGGCTGCGGGGCAAGGGGAAGGCGGAGGTCCTGGAGCTTCACGGGCAGGTTAGCCCGACGGAGCAGGACCGCGCCGTCTCCGGACGTAAACACGGCGAACCTCCAAGGATTATCGTTTCGACGGCGCTCGCAGAATCGTCCCTCACCGTGCCAGGGGTCCGCCTCGTGATCGATGCCGGGCTCTCGCGTGAACCGCGAAGGGATGCAAACCGCGGTATGACGGGACTGGTCACTGTGTCCTCTTCCCGTGCCTCCGCGAATCAGCGCGCCGGACGTGCGGCCCGCCAGGGGCCCGGCCGGGTGGTCAGGTGTTATGACCAGAAGACCTTCGGCGCCGCACCTGCCTACCAGACCCCGGAGATCGCCGTCGCTGATCTGACGGGTGCGGCTCTGATCCTTGCCTGTTGGGGATCGCCGGGCGGCCAGGGCCTGACGCTACCGGATGCGCCGCCCCGCGCCGCCATGGACGACGCTGTGGAAGTCCTCCGGGAACTTGGCGCGATCGAATCGGACGGTCACGCCACCGACCTGGGCAAGACGCTGGCACGGATACCCGCTGACCCGCGGCTCGGGCGCGCGCTATTGGACGGGGCAACCGCCGTGGGCAGCCGGATTGCTGCGGAAACGGTGGCAGTCGTTTCCGGCGACCAGCGCGCTCCCGGCTCCGATCTCACCCGGCTTCTCGCCACCCTGCGGACCGGCACAGACCCGGCCTCGCGACGCTGGGCAGAGGACGTCCGACGGATGGAGGCCATCGGGCGCCAGGAAGCACCCGGCGTCGTCCCTGACCCCCTTGCGACGGAGAATGCTGCAGCGGCGAGCGCGGCGGAAGCCGTTGGTTTCGTCGTCGCGCTCGCGTTTCCGGATCGCGTGGCGCGCCGTGCCCCGGGGCAAGGTCCGGAGCGATACCTGCTGTCATCGGGTACCCGGGCGGGTTTGCCTGCCGGCAGTGGGCTGTCCGGACACGAGTGGCTGGCTGTAGCCGAGGTGTCGCGCGCCCAAGGCCGGGACGCTGCCGGTACAGGTGCCGTCATCCGTTCAGCGGCGCCGTTGTCGCAGGAACTGGCGGAGGCCGCAGGCCGGCATCTTCTGAGCGAAACCGTAGAGGCGCAGTTCAGCCAGGGGCGCGTCACGGCGCGGAAGGAACGAAGGCTGGGAACGATCACGTTGTCATCGACGCCGGTGCGCTCCTCGCCGGAGGAGGGGCGGGCGGCCGTTGCGCGGGTGTTGAAGAAGGAAGGATTGGGAACCATCGGATGGTCGACGGCGGCAGATGGATTGCGTCGTCGCCTCGCCTTATTGCACCGGGAACTGGGCAGTCCTTGGCCTGATGTATCCGAACCGGCCTTGTTGGCACGACTGCAAGAGTGGCTTGCGCCGGAACTGGAAGCTTTGGCCGTCGGAACCCCCACGAACAAAGTCGATCTCACGGAACCGTTGCGGCGGCTGTTGCCCTGGCCGGAAGCTGCGCGGCTGGGCGGGCTGGTGCCGGAGTGGCTCGAAGTGCCCAGCGGTTCCCGGGTCCGGATCGACTACCCGGGCATTGGGGACGACGGCGGCCGGCCGGTGGTTGCGGTAAAGCTGCAGGAGTGCTTCGGCTGGGCAGAAACACCGCACTTGGCGGGCGGCAAGGTGGCGGTCCTGTTTCACCTGCTTTCGCCTGCCGGACGGCCGCTGGCCGTGACGGACGACCTTGCCTCCTTTTGGTCCGGTCCTTACACACAGGTGCGCTCTGAAATGCGAGGACGCTATCCGAAGCATCCCTGGCCGGAGGATCCGTGGACTGCGCCGGCTACAGCCAGGGTCAAGTCCAGAATGTAGCCGACCCTCCCTCACGTTTCGCGGGTTTTCCGCCGACCCTCCCTCACGTTTCGCGGGTTTTCCGGCGACCCTCCCTCACCTTTCGCGGGTTTTCCGGCGACGCTCCCTCACCTCTCGACCAACTCCCCGTTCCCTTGGGCAACCAAGGTGAGGGAGGGTTGGGGTTTTGGTTGCGAAAGGTGAGGGAGGGTTTGGGGGTTCCTAGCCCTTGACCACCATGATCCAGCTGACCTGGACGTCGTCTGCAGTGGTGGGTGCCAGATTCACCTTGAGTTTCCCTTCACCGTCAGGGTAGTGCCCGGCGTACTTCATGGTGGTGTTGGTTCCGCTGATCCGCCTACTGGCATCAACCACGGTGCCGTTGATGCTGATTCTCGCGGCCCGGTTCGGCGCATATTGCGCCCAGGGGTCGTAGAGCCCCACGTAGACGGTGTAGGCGCCTGCCTCAAGATCGCCAAACAGATAGCTGACGTCCTTGCGCGCGGACTCCTTGGTCACGTACCGGAGCGTCCCGAACATGTTGTCGCCGCCAACTGTTGCCGTGCCCGGGTTGTCGTAGCCCCACGTCTTGCCGGTTCCAGGATCGGCTCCGAGGGGCTGGTCCTTGGTCGAATTTGAGAGGGTGCCAGCCGCCGATGCCGCCGCCCGGATTGCGGCGTAGTCAGCGGTGTCAGTGGACCCCGGATCGGCGAAGTAGACCAGCCCGGAAGGCACCACCAGCACGGTGTAACTTGCAGTGCGGCCATTCGAGGCAAAGGTGGCAGTCACCGTCGCCGAGCCGGGTACAGAGAAGTCCGCGCCGCTCCAGGTGACTGCCGACGTCGTCGAACTTCCGTTCTGGCTGACCACCGCGGTGACTGGGAGTGCAGAAGATCCCGAACCCAGCGGAACACTGGCCGGCATCGTCATGTCCACACTGAACTTGCCCCGGTTTTCAAGGTCGGCCAAGGTCCAGCGGTCTGTCCAGCGGAAACTCAGGTCACCGTTGGCCCCGAACGTGAGCGGCAGCCACACCATGGGTGAATTGCCGAGGTCCGAAGGTATCCACCGGTCGCCCATGTAGATGAATTTTCCTGCCGCGGGGTCAATCGGCATCACCGAGGTGCTTTGTGTCCGGAAGGTTGTTTCAGAACCGGACCCGACGGCGGGGCTGCCGTGCTGTGTCCACGGCCCGATCGGGGTGGGGGACGTGGCGTAGCGCGCAGGGTTGGGATCCCAGCCGGTGGCCCCTGAGGTGATCAGGTAGTACGTGCCGTCGTACTTGAACATGGCGGGAGCCTCACGGGCCACGCCCTGGAAGTTGCGGCTGAAGTCCACCCCGTCAACGGAGCGGTGCCAGGGCACGTTCAGGTACATGTAGCTGGAGTTCAGCCGGGACACGTACATGGTGCGGTTCTCTTCGCTGGAGTAGATGATGTAGCCGGTGCCGTCATCGTCCTTGAAGAGGTTCATGTCCCGGGCCATTCCCAGTTGCGACGGGTACTGGTTGTTGGGGTTGTCCGCGGGAATGCGGTCCAGGCGGTAGCTGTCCACGTAGCGGAAGGGGCCGAACGGGGAGTCCGAGACGGCGACGCCGGCGGTTGCCTTGGCGTACTGCGCATTCGAGGTTGCTGACGGGCCATCCGTGTGGACCCAAAGAACCCACTTGCCGGTTGACTCGTTGTACATCACCTTGGGGCGTTCAAGGACGATGGCGCGGCCCACCGCGTTGCCCACACCCTTGCTGTCCAGATCCCTGAAAACCGCGTCCTTTTCGTGAGCCGTGTAGTCCGTGTAGAGAGCGCTGAAGTAGGGGTCCGTATCCAGCTGGGCCCGGGTTTCCGCGGTCTTCAGGACCAGTCCCTCGTCCTTCCAGTTGTAGAGGTCGTACGAGGAGTAGCCGTGAAGGCCCGCCATGGGCTGATAACCCTGAGTACGGTCTTCCCCATACCAGTAATAGATGGTCCGGCCCTGCTCGTCCTTGGACGGGACCACCTGGCCGCCATGGCCCTGGATGGCGCGGCCGCTGGTATCGAGCCAAGGCTGGCCGGGGTTGAAGGAATTGTAGGTGACGAGTTTCCGCAGCCCGGCGGTGGCTGTACCAATTGCCTCGTACGCTGCCTTGTTGGCGGCTGTGTCGGCGGAGGCCGCGTCCACCAGGGCCTGTGCCGCGGCAAGCTTCTCCTTGAGGACCGCGACGGAGTCCGCCGCATACAGTGATGCCTGTTCCGGAGTGATCGTCGCCTGACGGACTTTCTCCGCCAGTAGTTCAGGCGTGTAGTCCAAGGGCTGCCTGATCACAATGAAGTTCAGCGCCGGATCATGGAACGTGTTGGTGCGGCCGGCCTGGCTGTGGGCTTGCAGGTTGAGGATGCCGTCGGTGACGGCCACGTTGTTGAAGGTCTTCTCCAGGGCGGTGCCGCTGGTGGCAGCAGTGCCGAGGATCTGCCCTTCCGCCATCAGGTCCAAGGTCCGTCCGGCCCAGCCGCTGGGCAACTTGAAGCCGAAGGTGACGTCGTAGTTTCCGTTGGGAAGCGCGAAGTCGTACTTCACTGCCCGGCTTGCAAGAACCGAGCCTGCGGGCGGTGCGTCGTACAGGATTGAGTCGTATTTGCCGAGGGTGCTGTTGGTGTTGCGCTTGGGATTCGAAAAGGCGTCGGAAACGAAGCCCCAGCTGCCGCCGGTCTTGGCGTCCGCACCGAGGGCTTGATCGGAGCGTGACTGGTAGATCCCCATGGTGTCGCCGGGCGCTACCTTATCCGTCACTGTGGTGCCGCTGTTGGCGAAGTAAAGGACGCCGTTGGTGGCCACCAGCTGCTCGACGCTTGGTTTCGGCATGGGCGCAGGCTCCTCTGCCAGCGCGGGCGACGCCGGGACCAGCAATGCGGCCGTGACGGCGCCAGTCAGCGCCGCCCCCGCAATCCGCCTCGTGTGGCGTCCCCGCCTTGAGCAAGTAGCGAGCAAGCAGCTACCGAGCAAAAGCAGGGCTGCACCCGCAAGATACGGCACGGCGGGATACGCCATGGCAGTGACGCCTGCAGCCAGTAAACCGGCCATTCCTGTTGCCGGAGCCACCGGTGTCCCGCCTGCTGGGGAACCAGGAAGAACGACGGCGGCAGCGTCGCCGTCGTCGTCCGGCCGGGTAAAGACCACGCTGTGCGCTTCTCCGGCGGCCATCGCCACAATCCTCGGTCCGTACCCCGCCGGAACCGTGCTCTGCGCCGCATTGTTCTCGCCCCAGGCGACAATTTTCCCTGATTCGGTGGAGACGAGGCTGTGGTAGCCGCCGGCCGCGATCGCCGTTACCTTTTCCGAACCAAGCTCAGCCGGAACGTTGAGCTGCCCGTACGTGTCCGATCCCCACGCCAGCACTGTACCTGTATCAGTCAGGGCCAGCGAGTGTGTCACTCCGGCAGAGATGGCCTTGATGTTAGCTGTGCTCAGAGCTGCGGGAAGCTCGATCTGTCCATAATCGCTCCGGCCCCAGGCAGCCACTTTGCCTTCGGCCGTCAACGCCAGATGGAACCCGGCGCCCGTTGCTATTTGTTTAATGCCTTGGCCTGCCAGGGTTGCGGGAATCTGGTTTTGGGCAAATGCGTTGTCACCCCAACCCACCAGGGTTCCGTCCGTCTTGAGTGCCAGCGAGTTGCTTCCGCCCGCCGAGATCGCAGCCACACCGCTCCGTGCCGCTTCAGGGACTGTCGACTGACCGGAAGAATTTCCGCCCCACGACGTGACTTTCCCATCAGTGCTGAGGGCAAGGGAGTGGCTCGCGCCGGCGGCAATCGCCATAAACTTCCGGTTAGCGATAACCGGTACCGTGGACTGCCCTTGCGCGTTGCTGCCCCAGGCTGCGAGCCGGCCGGCGTTGGTCAGGGCAACGGTGTGGGCGTTTCCTGCCGCGAGGCCCTTCAGTGGCTCTTTGCTGAGAGTTTCAGGAACGGCAGCCTGCCCTGCGGCATTTGAGCCAAAGGCGAGCAGGAAGCTGCTCGTCGGGGCTGGCGGGGGAAGCTCGGTGGCATGGGCCGTTGCAATGCCGAGATGGCCGGTGGCCACCGTGACGAAGGCGGCCAGGGCGGCCCTGACTCTGGGTCTGTTCATGTTGGTTCTCCAGGTGCATACGCTCGTGTTCCGCGGGTGCGTCGTCGCACCCTGTTTGTCCCGCCCACAGCTAATCCTGTGGGCGGCCTCGAAACAACAAAAAGCACACTTCCGAACGGAAATGTTCATACCAGAACAGCAAACGCCCCCAGCAACACCGTTTTGGGGAATCAAGGCCAGGCCGGAACGCACCCTGCCCAAGCCCTGCGATGGGCCTCTTGCTGTTCAGGTGCCTGAGGGTGTCCAATCCTTAACAAGACAAAGGCGAACGGACACACGCAGGAGATGCACATGTCGGGAAAAGGAGCAAAGAGCCCGGCGAGGAGTTCGGGCCGGGGCAATGGGGACCCGCGCCGTTCGGACGCCTCTACCTGGTCACCGGCGGAGCACCCTGAACAAATCCGCAACGTTGCCTTGGTCGGGCACTCGGGCGCCGGGAAAACGATGCTTGTAGAGGGCCTGCTGGCCGCAACCGGTGCCATCACCAGAATGGGATCAATAGCCGACGGTACAACCGTGAGCGATGCCGACCCCTCGGAAATTCACCAGCAGCGCTCAGTCGCGCTCGCCGTCGTGCCGGTGGTCTTCGAAGACATCAAAGTGAACCTGCTGGACACTCCCGGCTACCCCGATTTCACGGGCGAGCTGCGCGCAGGGCTCAGGGCGGCGGACGCCGTGCTGTTCGTCGCCTCAGCCGTTGACGACATCGACACCGCCACGATCGCGCTTTGGGGGGAATGTGAAGCCGCCGGGATGCCGCGTGCAGTGGTGATCAGCCGGCTCGATCATCCCCGCGCCAATTTTGACGCAGCGCTATCCGCCTGCCAGCGGGCCTTCGGCGACTCTGTGCTGCCGCTGTATTTGCCGCTGCCCTCCGGCGGCGGATCCATCAGCCTGCTGGGCCTCTTGTCGAGAACCGTTTCGACGTACGCCAATGGCAGCGGGGAGCGCCAGGTACGGGAAGCAGACGACGGCGAACTCGGCACAGCGGAAGAGGCGCGCGGTGCGCTCATCGAGGGAATCATCGCTGAGAGCGAGGACGAAACGCTGATGGATCGGTACCTTGCGGGTGAAGAGGTCCCGCTGGAGGTCCTGATCGCCGATCTCGAAACCGCCGTCGCCCGCGGTTCCTTCTTTCCGGTGCTGGCAACGGCCGCTGAATCCGGCGTCGGAATGCTGGACGTGCTTGAGGTCCTGCGCGGTGGTTTCCCATCGGGGGCGGAGCGGGCGCTTCCGGTCGTCAGGGAGATCGATGGCGGCGCCACAGTGGAGGTGAGTTGCGATCCAAAGGGGCCACTGGTGGGCGAAGTGGTCCGGACCACGATCGATCCGTTCCTGGGACGCGTGTGCCTGGTGCGCATTTTCTCGGGCACACTGCGGGAGGACTCAGCGATTCACGTCGGAGGCCGGGGACTGGCGGACCGTGGCCATCTGGACCACGACAGCGACGAGCGAATCACCCACCTGTACGCTCCCATCGGCGCATCCCTGCGGTCTGTGCCTTTCTGCGTTGCCGGTGACATTTGTGCTCTGGCTAAACTCGGGAACGCCGAAACCGGGGACACCATTTCCTCGCGTGAACGGCCATTGCTGGTGGAGGCCTGGGATATGCCCGAACCCATGATGCCTGTTGCCATTGAGGCGGCTTCCCACGGTGACGAAGATGTCCTGGCGAAAAGCCTGGGCAAGGTGGCCGCCGGCGATCCGACCCTCAGGGTGGAACGGAACCCGGAGACCCATCAGCTGATCCTGTGGTGCATGGGGGAGGCCCACGCGGAGGTTGTACTGGACCGGTTGAGGGAGCAGGGCGTGAAACTGCAGACCGTAGAGGTCGTGACGCCGCTGCGTGAGACCTTCGCGGCTCCCTCGGCCGGCCACGGCCGCCATGTCAAACAGTCCGGTGGCCACGGACAATACGCGGTGTGCGACGTCGAGGTGGAGCCGCTGGACCGCGGGTCCGGCTTTGAGTTTGTGGACAAAACCGTTGGCGGCGTGATCCCCGGCCCGTTCATTACATCTGTGGAGAAGGGCGTCCGGACGCAGATGCAGAAAGGGGTCGCTGCCGGGTTCCCTGTCGTGGACATCCGGGTCACGCTCGTGGGAGGCAAGACCCACAGCGTTGACTCTTCAGATGCCGCCTTCCAGGCTGCCGGAGCGCTTGCCCTGCGGGAGGCGGCCTCGGCTACCCGTATCCAATTGCTCGAGCCGGTTTCAGCCGTAACCATTACTGTCTCAGATGACTATGTTGGTGCGGTGATGAGTGATCTGTCGTCGCGGCGGGGGAGACTCACGGGAACAACGTCGGTGGGCGACATGACGGAGATCAGTGCCGAGGTTCCGGACCAGGAGCTCCTGAAGTACGCCGTGGAGTTGCGCGCACTGACAGCGGGCACCGGACGCTTCAATCGCCGTTACCTCCGCCATGATCCTGTCCCCTCAAATGCGATTCCCGCATCGGTGAAAGTCTGACTCCTCCTTCCCGAACGGAGGTCAGTGGCCCCGACGGAGGTCAGCGGCGTGCGGCCCGGCTCAGCAGCAGCGCTCGCAGTCGGTGCAGATGGGGCATAATCCCGTAAATGACGATCGGAACCGCAACTGTGGCAAGAACGAAGGTGCGCAGTACAGGATGCAGGATCCCGAGCCACTCTCCGAAAGCCAGGTTGATGAGGGTCAGGGTGGGGAACACAGCCAACCAGATCATCAGCGCGAGCTGATGTTTGTTGGGCGGTGCGGGGCGGGTTGACGTTGCCGGGATGGACATTAGGTTCTCCTTGGAGTCTTTGAGGAAGCGGCCGGGACGACAAGTTGCTGAATCAAAAGCCCCTGTTGAAGTCGCGGACGGCGTTTCGGATGTCTTCCTCGACCAGGTCCGCGTTGATGGCCATGGCGGAGGTGGATCCTTCGCCTGCGGCCGTGATCACCTGGGCGCGAGGGTTGGCAACATTGCCCGCAATCCAGACGCCGGGAACACTGGTGCGGCCGTCGCTGTCCCGGACGGCCCACCCTGCCTCATCCAGCTCGCAGCCGAGACCGGCAAGAAGGCCGTTGTTAGGGATGAAGCGCGGCGGCACGAACAGAGCGTCACGCCGGACAATGGTGCCGTCTGCCATTTCGACGCCGGACAGATGGTCGTCCTCAACGACGATCCGTCTGACGTCCCCCTCGATGACACCGATCGAACGGGCAACCAGCTGCGAGCGGTGGACGTTGGTCAGCACTTCAGCGGGCATGAACAGCACGACGTCTTTGGCCCACTGGCGGACAATCTGGGCATAACGGACAGCATCCGGTCCGCCGCCCAGAACGCCCAGCTGCCGGTCACGCACTTCATAGCCGTGGCAGTAAGGGCAATGCAGAACATCCCGTGCCCATCGACTCACCAGCCCCGGTACGTCGGGCAACTCGTCCCGCAGCCCGGTGGCCACGAGAAGACGCCGCGTCCAAATGCGCCTCCCGCCCGAAAGCAGCACCTGGAATCGCGAGTTCCCGCAGGCAAGGACGTCCGTGACCTCCCCGTCCAGGATCTCGGCGCCATAGCCCGCCACCTCTCTTCGGGAAATCGCCAGAAGTTCGGCGGGAGGCAGCCCATCGCGTGAAAGGAACCCATGCATATGTGAGGCCGGGGAGTTGCGTTGGGTCCCTGAATCCACCACCAGAACCTTGCGGCGGGCACGGGACAACACCAATGCCGCTGACAATCCTGCGGCGCCTCCGCCCACTATGACTACATCAAATTCGTTCATGTCTTCAAGGCTGCGCCAACG
This sequence comes from Arthrobacter sp. Z5-13, assembly GCF_056499105.1. Classification (NCBI taxonomy): domain Bacteria; kingdom Bacillati; phylum Actinomycetota; class Actinomycetes; order Micrococcales; family Micrococcaceae; genus Arthrobacter; species Arthrobacter sp. Z5-13. The sequence goes on along the minus strand of NZ_CP096460.1, from coordinate 2,360,636 downwards.
TTCCTGTTCCGACAACTAACGTTGCTGTTTCCGGGAAAGAGAGGTTGGATGGTCCTGTGAATGACACGACGAAATTGATTGCGGCAGCGCTCGATCAGGTGGGGGTGAGGCTCAAACGACTGCGTATGCAGCGCGGTGTCACCCTCACCGGTCTCTCTGCAGCGACAGGTATCTCGAAAAGCACCCTGTCGCGCCTGGAGACGGGACAGCGCCGTCCGAGCCTGGAACTACTCCTTCCGCTGGCCCAGGCGTACCGGGTGCCATTGGAAGAGCTGGTGGGCGCACCCGAAGTCGGGGACCCCCGAATCCGTCTCAAACCCCATAAGGCCAACGGCCGGACGGTTGTACCCTTGACCCGGCAGCCGGGCGGGATGCAGGCCTGGAAAATAATCATTCCCGTCTCCAAATCCGACCCGGACCTCAAGGTTCACGAAGGATACGAATGGCTGTACGTTCTATCTGGCCGGATGCGACTGCTTCTCGGCAACCATGACCTGGTCCTCCAAGCAGGAGAAGTCGCCGAATTCGACACGCGCGTACCTCACTGGTTCGGCAGCACAGGAGACGAGCCTGCAGAAGTCCTGAGTGTATTCGGAGGACAAGGGGAAAGGATGCATGTCCGCGCCAAGACCAACAAGGAGTGATTATGAGCGCGTCCGCTCGCCTCATAGTGCTTTTCAGGAATGTGCGCGGAGGAAATCCGCCACAGGTTTCGCGAGTGATGCTCCCACTTCTTCATGGCTGCGCTTGAAGCCCTTGATGGCGAAAGAATGATCTCCGCCCTCCACCCAGTTCAGCGTTGCGGCGTCGCCGATCCGAGCGACCACCGACTCAAGCAAGGCAGGCGTCGCGAACCGGTCACCCGTTCCCTGGAGGAACAGCATGGGCAGCGTGAGGCCGTACAGGTGCTCGTCCCGGATCTTCTCCGGCTTGGCCGGTGGATGCAGGGGGTAGCCGAGGTAAACCAGTCCGGCGGCCGGCATTCCTTCGGCAACCGCCATTGACGCCATCCGCCCGCCAAAGGACTTGCCGGCCGCCCACAACGGCTCACCTTCCGAGTGTTGCGAAGCGACGTCCATGGCCGCCCGCCAAGCAGCGATCGCCGTCGGCGGCTTATCCGGGAACTTCTTACCTGCCTCGCGGTAGGGGAAATTAAAGCGGAGGGTGGCGATCCCTTCGGCGCCCAGCGCGGCAGTGAAGCCGACCATAAACGGATGATCCATACCGGCGCCTGCACCGTGCGCAAGCACGAGTGTGGCGAATGGGCTGTCAGGACGTCCATAAGCTGAGGAAACTGTACTGTCACCGACAGTGAAGCTGAGGGGGATCTGGGCGACGGGCATTCCTCAATAATGCCCGAACACGTGGTCCGTCCGTACTCCATTAAAAAGAGTGTCTGCCGTCCGCACGGAAGAGACACCGAATCTGCTGACCGCGGATACATCGGCGGGGTAGGTTGTTCCCATGGCCAGCGAAGCAACCACCCTCACCGTCGACGGTCCCAACGGTCCCCGGGAGATGCGGATATCGAGTCCCAGCCGCGTCCTCTGGCCGGAACCTGGAATCACCAAGCTGGATCTGGCCAATTACATGGTGGACGTCGGGGAGGCCTTTGTCACGGCCAATGGCGGACGGCCCATTACGCTTCAGCGCTTCTCAGAGAATGTCGACGGCGAACAGTTCTTCTCGAAGAATCCTCCCAAGGGGGCGCCGGACTTCATCCGCTCCGTCAAGGTGGTCTATCCGAGCGCACGGACCCATCCCCAGTTGGTGATCGACGAACCCGCGGCCGCCGTCTGGGCGGTGCAGATGAACACCATCGTTTTCCACCCCTGGCCGTCCCGCGCGGATAACTCGGACAACCCCGACCAGCTGCGGATCGATCTGGACCCTCAGCCCGGAACGGACTTCGACGACGCCGTCCCGGCCGCCATCGAGCTCAGAAGTGTGCTGGCAGAAGCCGGGCTTACTGCATTCATCAAAACGTCAGGAAACCGCGGCCTGCATGTGTTCGCCCCCATTGAGGCCACCCGGGAGTTCCTGGACGTACGGCACGCGGTCATTGCTGCGGCACGCGAGCTTGAGCGCCGCATGCCTGACAAGGTCACTACGGCCTGGTGGAAGGAAGAGCGTGGCGTCAAGGTGTTCGTGGACTTCAACCAGGCCAACCGTGACCGCACCATGGCCGGTGCCTACAGTCCGCGGCCCCTGGCACATGCCCCCGTCTCTTGCCCTATTGAATGGGATGAACTGGAAAGCGCGGATCCCAGAAAATTCACCATCCTCACAGTTCCCGAGCGGTTGAAGACAACCGGTGATCCTTGGGCGGACATGCATTCCAAACCCGGGACCATCGACACCCTCCTGGGCTGGTGGGAACGTGACATTGACGCCGGCCTGGGCGAACTGCCGTTCCCTCCCGACTATCCGAAAATGCCGGGTGAACCACCAAGAGTCCAGCCCAGCCGGGCGAAGAAAGCCGCCGACTGAAAACCGGACTGCCAGCCGGGGAAAGTGTCTGCGAGGTCTAGGAACGGCACATGAATTGGGGCACCATATGAAGTGTTCCCAGCCCGCTGCGCCGCCTGCTCCCCGCCCCGGGCCGCCACCCGATTCCAAGGAGAACCCAAATGCCAACGCGCCTCAACCCCTACCTTGGCTTCCGCGACAACGCCCGCGAAGCCATGACGTACTATCAGTCAGTCTTCGGCGGGGAACTCACCATGAGTACTTTCGGCGAATTCCAGGCCAGCGAAGATCCTGGCGAGCAAGACAAGATCATGCACGCCATGCTCACCACAGATTCCGGAATGGTGCTGATGGGGGCGGACACACCTAACGGCATGAACTACAACCCGGGCGACAACTTTTCCGTCTCCCTCAGCGGAGAAGACGAAACTGAACTGCGCGGATACTGGGATCGCCTCTGTTCAGACGGTACCGTCACCGTCCCGTTCGAACCCGCTCCGTGGGGTGACACCTTCGGCATGTGCACTGACAAGTTCGGTGTCCCGTGGTTGGTCAATGCAGCCGGGGCGCCACCCGCGTAGCTCTTAGTGTCCTGGCTGTTAGGGTCCGGCCACCCCCGACGCAGCCTTTGTTGCCACAAAGTAGGCATTGAACGGGTCCTCCTCCACGTCCTTGACATCCACATACTCGAAGCCGGCGTCGCGGACCATGGATTCCGCCAGCTCGACACCCCAGACGGTCCCAAGGCCGTCTCCGCCCTGCGACAGCGAAACCGATGTGCAGTGGGTGGTGGAGATCGCGTAAAGGAACGTAGCCCAGGGGAGTCGGATGTTCTTCTCAAGCCTGCTGGAGGCCTTGATATCCACCATCAGGAAGGTCACGTCCCGCGATGAGCCCTTCTTCAAAAAAGTCGTAGCCGGTGAAGTTGCTGGCAGGAAAGGCCTGGGCCATGAGGTTGATTGCGTGCCCGGAACCGCAGCCAACATCTGCGACGTCGATTCCGGTGCGCAGGCGGTCGATGCAGCCGGCCAAGGGAAGAATGGTGTCTATCAGCGAAGCGTCGTGAACCGAGCCACTGTCCGATGCCATGATGTGGACGAATCCCGGGTAGTCCTCATAACCCAGGCCGCCCCCGTATCTGAACCTTTCCGCAATCTTGCCGGAGACCTCGGCCATCAGCGTGACGTATTGCAGCGTCCGGGCAAGGTTGTCCGCTCCTGGTCCGCTGACGGAAGGAGCGACGGCGGGATCCAGCAGGTACGTGCGGGCTGCGGGTTCATACTGCACAAGACCGGCAGTAACCATGCCGCCAAGCCATTCCCGCACATAACGCTCCTGCAGTCCCGCTGCATCTGCAATCTGTTCGCTGCTGGCAGCTGGCAAGGTCGCGAGCGTGTCGAAGAGGCCCGTTTGGTGGCCAATACTTGCCAGCACCGCTGCTGCCCCATCATTAAGGATGTCCACCAACCTCTCAGCGGCAGCCTGTGTTGCCTCAGCAGTGGCCCCGGATTCAGCTGAAGCGGCAGAACCCCGGCTTGTTGATTCTTCGAACGTGGTCATGATGGTCCTTCCTCGACTCAAGTACGGATGAATGAATCCGTTAGTTCGAAGCTATGTGCGCGCATGCCGTCCCGTCGTCGGGCATCGGCCTCATCTTTTTCTGCCAGGCATGGGTCAAATCATGCAGACGCAGCGGAGTCGATCAGCACGGCAAACCAGGACCGGACCTGCAAATGAGGCTTGATCAGCGCGGTATCCGGGGCGGGAGGTTGCGTTCCCGTGCCCAGGCTGCAGCTGCGGTCCGACTGTCCACGCCGATCTTGGTGAAAATATTGGCCAGGTGCCGCCCCACCGTTTTCTCGCTGATAACCAGCGTTCGGGCAAGTTGCCGGTTGCTGGCCCCGCCGCAGACCAGCGCCAGGACCTCGCTTTCGCGCGCCGTCAATCCACCAGGGCTGGGCCTGCCTTCAATACGCTCGATATCCGGGAGGGCGCCAAGCTGCCGGTAAATCGCCAGGGAAGTGGCCAGCTCAGCGTCAGCAGCATCCGGTTGGTCCAGCCGCCGCCGGCATTCGGCCAACAACTCGTGAATCTTTGCCGTGCTGTACCGGACACGCTGTTCCCGGTATATCCTGGCCGCAGAATCCAAATGGGGAACTGCCTCAGCCGCCCGTCCTGCGGCTAAAAGCACGGCTCCGCGGGCATGCCGGGCCCAAGCCTGGATCCCGGGGGAGGAGTACTTGGCAGCGATGCGTTGGAGGTGGTCAGACCAGCTATCCGCCAGTACCTTGCGGAGTTTTGCAGAAGTGCCTCCCCGGGCTGCGGGTCAACACCTGTATTCCTTGCACTCGCATAGGCATCGACGGCACCCTCGATATTTCCCCGGAGGCGTCTCACTTCCCCTAGCTCGTAATAGCCAGCGCCGGCCATCCAGCCGTGCGCCTCCACGAGTTGATCACTGCGGGGACCTATCTCCCGTTCCACGGTGTCCCAATCGCCTTCCGCGCTGATCAACTGAAGGTGGTGGATCCTGGTGACTCCGGCATAGATGAAGGAGGCCGACAGTCCGGCGGTCCAGCGGTCCAAAGCGTTGTTCCAAGCGCGCATCCGGGAAAGGTCACCGAGGATATGGCACAGATGCACAACCGTGCAGTAGATGTCGCCTGCCCAGACCGGGGAAAGGTCGCCGGCCAGTACAGAAAGCATGGCCTCGTCAAGCTCGTTGAAGCCCGGTTCAGTCTGTCCTCCCCGAACCAGGGCCAGCCCGTTGAGCACCCGGGCGAAGCAGGCCAGAGTGGGGTTGTCCAGCCGTTCGGCGAGGTGCTCGAGGATACTGGCTGCCTCCCAGGCCGGGCCCGGATCTTCCTCCAAATCCATGGATTGGGAGCTTTCGACGTACAGCAGATAGCCATACTCCGCTGTTTCCTGATTTTGCCGCAGCAAGCGCCTGGCACGGTTCATCCACCCCGAAGCCACAACGACATCTCCGCGCGTGGCCCACTGCAGGGACAATTCGATGGCTTTCATGGCGGCGGCAGCGTGGTCACCGGTTCCATGCAGGCGGCGGTAGACCTCTTCCGAGAGGGCCAGTGACTCCGGCACATGTCCCAGCCACCAGCCCGATTCAGCGAGCACTTCCAGCTCGGGAGTCCCCAGTTCGGACCTGTTCCGGGCAGCGAGCAGGCTTCGGCGGGCGGCGTCCCAGTCTTTGCGGACAAAGGCGGCTCGCGCGCTGGAGATCAGGTCCGTAACTTCTGTCATGTCAGTGTGCTTCCGGATGGTTCCTTCAGAGTACTGCTCGCCCAATGAGCGGGAAAGGGAACCAACGGATCGTCAACTCTCATCGCCTTGGCCCTTTACGGGAGGGCAGCTGTGGCGGGAAGCTGGAGTGAGAAGGGCAAGCGGAGAGCGTCATGGAAGAAAGCCAAGACTGGGGATCCAGGATGACCGACGTCACTGTCAACCCGGCAGTTACGGCGGAGATCCTTGCGCTTGCCCGCCCCCTCGCCGGGCTGCGCGACCTCGACAGCCTGGTGCACCGCTCTGCGGGGTGTGAGCTGGTGGCTATCGGTGAAGCGTCACATGGAACGCACGAGTACTACACGTGGCGGTCCCGCCTGACCATCCGGCTGATCGAAGAGCAAGGCTACAACTGGATCGGGGTTGAAGGCGACTGGCCGGACTGCTGGCGGATCAACCGCTGGGTCACCGGGCAAAGCGGACTCGGCGTCGGAGTGCACGCCTTGCTGGCGGGTTTCGAAAGGTGGCCTACGTGGATGTGGGCCAATGAGGAAGTGGCGGGATTCCTGGACTGGCTTCGCGGCTGGAACATGGAACGTCCGCTGGCCGAACGGGTTGGTTTCTACGGCCTGGATGTCTATTCCTTGTGGGACTCGTTGCGGCAGACCCTGGGCTGGCTGGAAGTGCACTCACCGGAAGCCGTACCGGCAGCAAAACGCGCCCTGGAATGTTTTCAGCCGCATCATGAGGATCCGCATGAATATGCGTGGAAGACGCGGCTGGTCCCGGAAACCTGCCAAGCCGACGTCGTTGCGCTCCTTGAGGAAGTACGCAAGCATGCGCTCACCGCCATAGAGCACCGCGACGACGACGCTTTTGACGCCTTGCAGAATGCGGAAGTGGCAGCAAACGCCGAGCATTACTACCGCACCATGGTCAACGGCAGCCGCGACTCGTGGAACATCCGCGACCGCCACATGGCAGACACCATCGAGCGTCTCCGCCAGCACGCGGGTCCGGCGTCGAAAGGGATCATTTGGGAGCACAACTCCCACATCGGGGACGCCAGAGCAACTGATATGGCGCGTAACGGACTGGTGAACGTTGGCCAATTGATCCGGGAGCGTTACGGGGCGGACCGGGTTCTGCTTGTGGGGTTTGCCGGTTACGGTGGCACCGTGGTTGCCGCTGAAGACTGGGGTTCCCGCGAACAGGTTGTCCGAGTGCCTGAGGCTCGGACAGGGAGTCATGAATACCTCCTTCACCATTGCCTGGGCGTGCCTGCCATCCTGGAATTCGGCAGGAAGCGTCCCGGGCCATGGCTGTCCCGCAAGCTTGGCCACCGGGCCATAGGCGTCGTCTACAGCCCCGAAAGCGAGCAGGCCAATTATGTTCCGACGGTCATGGGTGGCCGCTACGACGCGCTTATTTGGCTCGAGCGCACGGTTGCCCTGCGCCCGATCCACCACGAGGGTCCACCCGTCGGGCCGGAATTCGAAACCGAACCGAGCGGGTTCTAGCTCTTTCCGCGGATTTAGCCGGGGGAGGGAGCGTCTACCCGGCTCATTTTTGGATCAAGGGTCCACGCCGTCCTCGAACGGGTTCCCCGCGCCCTACCGCCGTGACCCCGGCTCCATGAGGACAGCCACGACGGGTAGGACAGGGTCAGACAACTACTTCAGCTGTCCGCGGACCTCGCCTCCGGGGAACGTTGGTGTGTGCACATTCACGTAGTAAGCCCGGGGGTTTGCCTCAAGAGCAGCCAACACCATGGGATCCGCGGGGACGCAGGCGGTCTCCGTCCAGGTAGTGCCTGTGCCGGTCTCCAGAGGAATGACGACCGGGCCAGCCACCTTACGGGCACCGACGTGGATATGAGCTGCGACAACTGGTGCCGACAGGCCTTTGACGGACAGCGTGTAGCAAAGTTCCCCATTGACGATGTGGTAGCTGAAGAATCCATGGGCGCCAGTATTGGAACCGGTGGTTTCCTGGCCCACATTGAGCGGTATGGCTGCTCCTCCACCGCCGGGAGCCGCTGTGGCAGCGCCGGTATTGGCAGTGGCAAGGGCAGTTACTGCAGCCAAAACGGCCATGGCACGGAATCTGGCCGGGTGAGCGTCTAACATGATCGTTTCTCCTTCGATAAGCCCCAGCAACGTCACGGTACGCCCGCGGAGAAGGGGCGCACAATGGCTTCACCGCCCATGTTTTGTCCTGATGCTGTTGACGCGTACGATCTATAGGGTTTCAAGCCTGCTTTGCTGAATACCGCACAACACCACGGTTAACTTCCCGTGAACTGTGCTGTTCGGCTTCGGGCAACGGGGAAGTGGAACTGCTGACCGTCGACTCTGCAGATTGGGCAACAGGTGGATATCACCTTTATGGTGGCGCTGGTTATAGCGCTGGCACTTTTTTTCGACTTCACCAATGGTTTTCATGACACGGCAAATGCCATGGCTACTCCGATTGCCACGGGTGCCATCAAGCCCAAAACGGCAGTGGCTTTGGCAGCCGTTCTGAACCTGGTGGGTGCATTCCTCTCCACTGAAGTGGCCAAGACTGTTTCCGGAGGGATTATCCGGGAAGGTTCTGAAGGCATTCAGATCACCCCTGAGATTATCTTCGCCGGGCTCATGGGAGCCATTCTCTGGAACATGATCACCTGGCTCAAGGGCCTGCCGTCCAGTTCCTCACATGCCCTCTTCGGTGGCCTCATCGGGGCCGCGATTGCCGGCATCGGGCTGCATTCGATCAACTTTGAATCGCTGATGCAAAAAGTGATCCTTCCGGCGATTTTTGCCCCGGTCATTGCAGGCGCCGTCGCTTATATCTGCACCCGCCTGGCCTATGCGCTGACCTCCCGGCACGACCCCGAGACAGGGGACAAGCTGACGCAGAAGCGCGGGGGCTTCCGCACGGGGCAGATCTTCACATCCAGCCTGGTGGCACTCGCCCACGGAACCAATGATGCCCAGAAGACAATGGGCATCATCACCTTGGTGCTGATCGCTGCAGGCACCCAGCCCACAGGTTCCGGGCCCCAGTTCTGGGTCATCGCGGCCTGCGCCTTTGCTATTGCAATCGGCACCTACGCGGGCGGCTGGCGGATCATCAGGACCATGGGTTCCGGGCTGACTGACGTTAAGCCTGCACAGGGTTTCGCTGCCGAAACCAGCACGGCCTCAGCGATTCTGGCTTCATCGCATCTGGGGTTTGCCTTGTCCACCACACAGGTGGCCTCGGGCTCCGTCATCGGCTCAGGGCTTGGCCGCAAGGGAACCTCAGTGAGATGGGCGACGGCGGGACGAATCGCCGTCGGCTGGCTGTTCACCCTCCCGGCGGCGGGCATCATGGGCGCCCTGACTGCCTGGCTGGTCAGTACCGGCGTCGTCGGTGTGGCCATCGCCGGAGCGGCTGGATTTGCGTCAGTGCTGCTGATGTACTTCGAATCGCGCAAGTCCCACGTCGGCCATCACAACGCTGTGGAGGTTGAGGAAGCCGGCCATGCTGTGCGGTTCCAGAAGAAGAAGGCGGCAGCGGCAGCACGCGCCAACAAGAAGAAGGGCGGCCAGAAATGAAGTGGTTGGAACTTTTGATGGTGGGCGGAGCCACCTTGGTAGCCGCCGTCACGGTTGTGGGGCTGTACTCCCTCGGCGTCCGCCTGACAGCCATAGCCGGAGACGTTACGCCCGAGGCCCCCCGCTGGATCCAGCCGCTTGCCTACGTCTGTTTCGCACTATGCGGCTTAGCAGTTCTCTTTGGTCTCTACCTGATCATTCCTTACTTCAGCAAGTAGATTCAGCCGGCAAAGCGCACAGCGCCCATGGGTTCAAACGCGGTATTTGAACCCGGACCTGAAGTGGTTAGGCTGGGGCCATGTCTAGTCTCCAGTACTACGTGGGCGCCTCTCTTGACGGATATATTGCCACGCCCGACGACGACCTTGCCTGGCTCCTGCAGTTCGACGGTTTCGAAGGCGGGAAGGAAAGCTACGACTCCTTTATGGAGGGCGTCGGCTGCATCGTCATGGGAGGGGAAACCTACCGCTGGCTGCTGGAGCACGATCCCGGCAAGTGGCCCTACCCGAACACGCCCTGCTGGATTTTCACCCATCACGAGGGCACGGTACCTAAGGACGCTGATATCACTTTTGCCCGCGGTGACGTCACGACTTTTGTCTCAGACCTGAAGGCAGACGCCGATGGCAAGAACGTGTGGGTGGTGGGCGGCGGCAACCTCGCAGCGCAGTTCGCCGACGCAGGGTTGCTGGACGAAATGATTGTTTCGGTTATCCCCCTGATTCTTGGCGAGGGCAAGCCGGTCCTGCCGCTGCGGAAGCCCACGCCGCCCCTGGAACTGGTGTCGTCAGCGGCCCTGGGTCGCGGCGTAGTGGAGTTGCGGTACCGGTTACATCACTGATTACTCGTCAATATCCCGAATGAGGTTGGTGATGCGGGCTGTTGACAGTCTCCTCCCCTGTTCGTCTGTCATCACGATCTCATGGGTGGTGAGCGTGCGGCCCAGGTGAATGGCCGTACACGTTCCGGTGACTGTGCCCGTGGAGATGGACCGGTGATGGGTAGCGCCCACTTCAATTCCCAGCGCCTGCCTGCCAGGACCTGCATGCATTCCTGCTGCGAAGGATCCAAGCGTCTCGGCGAGGACAACGTGGGCTCCGCCGTGCAGGATTCCAGCCACCTGCGTGTTGCCTTCCACTGGCATCGTGGCCACGGTGCGCGCCGGACTCATCTCGACGAAGCGGATGCCCATCTTGACCACCAGAGCACCAATCCCGTAGCCGCCGAGCCAATCATGGAGTTCCTTGGGGATTCCGGCTGAGGTCAGTTCGTCGGCAAACCGGTGGGGCGTGAAATTGTCCATCATGCCAACTAGGCTGGCACCTGTGAGTGAAACTACCAAACCGGCCCCCTTCCCGTTCGAAACCGCTGACCTTCAGGACGACGCCGCCCCGAAGGCCAACGCTGGTGCAGACGCAACCCTGCCCACTGACGCTGCTTTGCAGGACGTGAAGATTCCCCCGCCCGGTGATCGTTCCGTTTCTGCCACGGAAGCCCCTGTGATTCCTATCACTGGTCAGCCGCGGCTGCTGGTACTAGATGGCCACTCCATGGCATTCCGGGCTTTCTTCGCCTTGCCGGCGGACAAGTTCTCTACGGCAAACGGGCAGCACACCAACGCCATCCACGGATTCACGTCCATGCTCATCAACCTGATCAAGGAACAGAAGCCAACCCACGTGGCCGTGGCCTTCGATGTATCGGATGACACCACGCACCGGAAGGCCGAGTACAGCGAGTACAAGGGCGGCCGCAACCAAACTCCCATGGAGATGAGCGGCCAGATCGACCTCATTGACAAGGTCATGCAGGCGTGGGGCATCAAGACCATCAAAATGCCCGGTTACGAAGCTGACGACATTTTGGCAACACTCGCCGCCATGGGTGAGAAGGCCGGTTACGAAGTGCTCCTGGTGACCGGTGACCGTGACGCATTCCAACTCATCACCGACAACGTTTTTGTGCTTTACCCCAGGAAGGGTGTCAGCGATATTCCGCGGCTGGATACTGCTGCCATTCAGGAGAAGTACTTTGTGACGCCCCCGCAGTACTCGGACCTGGCCGCACTGGTGGGGGAGTCCGCGGACAACCTCCCAGGCATCCCCGGAGTGGGTCCCAAGACGGCAGCCAAATGGATCAACCTCTACGGCGGACTTGAAGGGGTCCTGGAAAATGTGGACGCCATCGGCGGCAAGGTTGGGGACGCGCTCCGCGAAAACGTGGAGGCAGTCAAACGCAACCGGCGGCTGAACAGGCTCCACACTGACCTTGATCTCCCGCTCACGTTGGATGATCTCGCAGAGCCCCGCCCGAATGAGGCGGCTCTGGAGCAGCTGTTCGACGACCTCGAATTCAAGACCATCCGCACCCGGCTCTTTGCCCTCTACAGCAGCGAAGAATTGGAATCCGCTGAGCGTGAGAGCATCGACACGCCAGATTTCGTCACCCCCGCGGGTGCAAAGGAGTTGAGTGCCTTCCTGGCGGCAGGCACAGGCAAGCGGTCCGCCGTCGCCGTCGACCTGGTGCCCGGCAGGATCGGCGAGGACGCCGCCGCGCTGGCCATCGTCCGTGACGACGCCGCCGTCTACATCGACCTCGCTGCCCAGGACGCTGAAGCCGAGAACGTCCTGGCTGATTGGCTGCGGGACGCGCAGGCCCCGAAGGTCATGCACGGGTACAAGGCTGCGTTGAAGGCCCTGTCCAGCCGGGGCCTGGGCTTGGAAGGGGTAGTGGATGACACATCGATTTCCGGCTATCTCATCCAGCCTGACCGCCGCACCTATGAGCTCTCCGAACTGGCCCAGCACCACCTCAACATCAGCATCTCGCCTGAGACCGCCAAGGCGGGCCAGCTGGAGCTGTCGTTCGACGGCGACGACGCCGCAGCGTCGGGTGCGCTCGTCCAAGCGGCCGCTGTGGTCCAGGCTCTGAGCCGTCATTTCGAATCCGAATTGAAGGAGCGCAAGGCCGAGGACCTGCTGAGCACCCTGGAGCTGCCCGTCAGCCGGGTCCTTGCCGACATGGAGCTGGCGGGGATTGCCATCGACATGCCACGGCTGGATGAGCAGCTGGCCGATCTCTCCAAGGTGATTGACAACGCCCAGGAGCTGGCCTTCGCAGCGATCGGGCATGAGGTGAACCTGGGGTCGCCCAAGCAGCTCCAGACCGTCCTGTTCGAGGAACTCCAGCTGCCAAAGACCAAGAAGATCAAGTCCGGTTACACTACCGACGCGGCGTCACTCAAGAACCTGCTCGAGAAGACGGGACACGAGTTCCTGGTCCAGCTTATGGCCCACCGCGAGTCCTCGAAGCTGCGGCAGATGCTGGAATCCCTGAAGAAGTCCGTCACGGACGATGGCAGGATCCATACCACCTACGCTCAGAACGTTGCAGCTACGGGCCGGATCTCGTCAAACAACCCCAACCTGCAGAACATCCCCATCCGAAGCGAGGAAGGCCGCCGGGTCCGTGGCATCTTCGTGGTCAGCGACGGCTATGATTGCCTGCTCTCCGCCGATTACTCGCAGATCGAGATGCGGATCATGGCGCACCTCTCGGGCGACGCTGGCCTCATTCAGGCGTACAAGGAAGGGGAAGACCTGCACCGGTTTGTTGGCTCCAACATCTTCCATGTCCCGACCGAAGAAGTCACCAGTGCCATGCGTTCAAAGGTCAAGGCCATGTCTTACGGCCTGGCCTACGGGTTGACGTCCTTCGGTCTTTCCAAGCAGCTGGAGATTTCGGTCGATGAGGCGCGGACGCTCATGAAGGATTACTTCGACCGGTTCGGCGCCGTCCGCGACTATCTTCGCGGCGTGGTGGACCAGGCAAGGGTCGACGGCTATACAGCAACCATCGAAGGACGGCGCCGCTACCTGCCGGATCTGACCAGCACGGACCGCCAGCTTCGCGAGAATGCGGAGCGCATCGCACTCAACTCGCCTATCCAGGGTTCCGCAGCGGACATCATCAAGCGGGCAATGCTTGGAGTGCATTCCGAGCTCGAGGCGCAGGGGCTCAAGTCACGGATGCTGTTGCAGGTCCATGATGAGCTCGTCCTGGAGGTAGCAAACGGGGAACGGGCTGCCGTGGAGAAGCTCGTGACAGAGCAGATGGGTGCAGCCGCCCAGCTGACCGTTCCCTTGGACGTCCAGATTGGCGTGGGCTCCAGCTGGTACGAAGCCGGGCACTGAGACAAGAAGCAACCAGCAGGCATATGAGATGGCCGGCGCCCCGATTGTGCGCCGGCCGGTAAACCGATTTTGGGGAGAAACAGACGTGTCAGAGAAGTATGAAGTAAAAAGATTCCGTGCTGCCGCAAAGGATTCACCCGACTATTCCAAAAACCTGGGCTGGATGCGGGCAGTGGAGGATGGTTTCCTCGACAACCGGCGCAGCACGGAGTTCGTGGACAAGATCATGACCATGTACAGGGTGGATGACCGTGAATTGACGGGGGTCTACCAGACGGGATCGGTTGCTGTTCATTCGCTGGCAGTAGATGTCCCGGTGGCTACTTTCGGCACGCTTTTGAAGACTCTGAACACCGGCTACGGCAGGCAGTTGGAAACACGCCTGGTTACCGCGGTGACCGTCCGGGGTACCCACCGGCGGCGGGGCCTGTTGCGGCGGATGATGACCGAGGACCTCACTGAAGCGAAGACTCAGGGCCAGGCCATGGCCGCACTAACGGCCTCCGAAGGGTCCATCTACCGGCGCTTTGGATACGGCGTGGCCACCTTTGAACGCAGCATCAAAGTGGACACGGGCCCCCGGTTCCAGTTGCGCCATGAGCCTGCAGGAACAGTGGAGATTGCGGACCGAAAGGTGCTGCTGGATGTTGCACCCGGGGTGTTCGCCCAATCTCATCAAGTCACGCCGGGATCCATAGTGCGTCAAGAGTCATACCGCCAGAGGGTCTCGGGCGCGTTCGGTCAGGACGGTTCGGAAGACCAGGGCATCAGGTGCGCCCTCCATTACAACTCCGACGGGGAGGTTGACGGCTACGTCTCGTACAAGTTTGCCGGCTGGGAGGCGAAGCCCTACACCGTGAATATTGTGGATCTGGTAGCGGGCTCGGATGCTGCCTACCTGGATCTGTGGAAATTCCTGGGCGCCATCGATCTGGTCGAGCGCATCAGCTGGGAGGAAGCCCCGGTGGATGACCCCCTGGGCTGGGCACTCGAGGATCCGCGCTGCATTGAGTCCTCGGACCACCGGGATATGCTCTGGCTTCGTATCCTCGACGTTGCCGGTGCGCTCACGGGTCGCCGCTACTCGGCTGACGGCACGCTCATTTTCGAAGTCTCTGACCCCTTGGGTTTCGCCTCAGGCACCTACCGCCTGGAGGTTCGGGATGGAGAAGCCAGCCTCACTAACGCCTCGGATGGCCAGTCACCGGAGCTTAAGCTCGATGTCGCCGAACTGGGTTCCATCTATCTGGGAGCCGTTTGCCCGGTAACGCTGACAGCCGCCGGGAGAATCAGGGAGGACGTCCCAGGGGCAGCGCTCAAGGCCCGGCAGATGTTTGCTGTCGAGCGCTCAACGCACTGCATGACGCACTTCTAACCCGGTACCAGCCGTACGCCCTGGGAGCGATTCCGTTGAATCGCCCCGGGGCGTATGGTGAGGCATGCGTCAGAGTTCCGAGGGCGGATCGCACTGGTTCCGGGAGTGGATTCCCTCCCTGGGCACGAGTCTGGCCATGGTCACCCTGGCCACTTCGCTGATTGCCATTCCGCTGTCCGGCACTCAAGAACTGGACCTGTCAGGCGGGCAGTTGGCGGCGTGGGTCATGACCATCTATACGTTGCCCTGCTTGCTCGGCCTGGTTCTGGGTCTGCGGTTCAAGCAGCCACTCCTCCTGACCGGGAACATCTTCGTACTCATCTTCATCGTCTCCCTCCAAGGCCGGCTGACGTTCGCGGAACTCGCGGGGGCTTCGATGGTTGCTGGAGCCGCGGTGGTGGTGATCACTGCCCTGGGGCTCGCCGACCAACTGGCACGCCTCATCCCCGAGCCAATTGTGGTCGGTCTCCTGGCCGGTTCCACCCTCCCGTTTGTTGCCGACGTTTTCACTGTTATGGGATCCGAACCCGCAGTGATTGGTCTCGCATTCCTTGCTTACCTCCTGGGCAGAAAGTATCTCGACAGCCGGGTTCCCTCAGTTTTTCTTGCAATGGTGGTGGGGATTGCTGCTGCTGTGGTGCTGGGCCGCTTCGGGAACGCCGGCGGCGACGGTTTCCAACACCTACCGGCCCTCACGGCGCCGGTGTTTACCTGGGACGCGGTCTTGACGGCCGCCCCGGTCATGGTGGTTCTCATTGTTCTTCAGTCCAACGTTCCCTCCCTGGTCTTCCTCAAAAACGAGCTCTACAGTCCTCCTGTACGGACCATGGGCTACGTGAGCGGGATCGGCACAATGGTGGCATCCTTCCTTGGCCCCTCAGGACTTTCTCTTTCGCTTCCGGCCACGGCCATTGTCGCCGGACCCGACGCCGGTCCCCGCCATTACCGCTACAGAGCCGTCATCCTGACGTATGTCATCTTTCTGGCGATGACACCTCTGGTCGGCTTCGCCGCAGCCGCCAGAGTGGTGCTGCCGCTGGAACTGCTGGTAGGAATCGCCGGGTTGGCAGTGATTGGGGTTTTGGGCATGGCGCTGAAGCGGATCAGCACGGGTCCTTTGACTCTGGGTCCGTTGATCGCCTTCGCGGTAGCCGTCTCCGAGCTGTCGATGTTCGGGTTGGGCCCCTATTTCTGGTCGTTGGTCTTCGGTGTTGCGGTGTCCCGGGCATTGGAAGGGGAAGGCGTCAAAACGCTTGGCCAGCAAGAGCCGGAACGCAAGCCCTGATGGCCGCCCGCTTTGACCCTTCTTGTCGGGTACGACTAGAATAAACGGGCGTGTACTACGTGCACGTGTCTAGAATCCACAAAATCAGGATGACCCGGCAGTTCTGCGTGTTCTGCCGTCTTCCAGTTATGCGTTCCATAATGCGTGCCTGGCGGTTTGCCTGACCGACTAACTATCCACAACGGAGCCCCTACTACATGACCATCACCTCCACCGAGAAGCCCGGTACCCCCGTAGTCGCGATTAACGACATCGGTACCGCTGAGGACTTCCTCGCAGCAGTCGACGCCACCATCAAGTACTTCAACGACGGAGACCTCGTCGAAGGTACCGTCGTCAAGGTCGACCGCGACGAAGTTCTGCTCGACATCGGTTACAAGACCGAAGGTGTCATCCCCTCCCGCGAGCTTTCCATCAAGCACGATGTTGATCCCGGAGACGTCGTCTCCGTTGGCGATCAGGTCGAAGCCCTGGTGCTCACCAAGGAAGACAAAGAAGGCCGCCTGATTCTCTCCAAGAAACGTGCTCAGTACGAGCGCGCCTGGGGCGACATCGAGAAGGTCAAGGAAGAAGACGGTGTCGTCACCGGTACCGTCATCGAGGTTGTCAAGGGTGGTCTTATCCTCGACATCGGTCTGCGCGGCTTCCTGCCGGCGTCCCTCGTCGAGATGCGCCGTGTGCGCGACCTTGCTCCGTACATCGGTCAGCAGATCGAAGCCAAGATCATCGAGCTGGACAAGAACCGCAACAACGTTGTGCTTTCCCGCCGTGCATGGCTCGAGCAGACCCAGTCCGAGGTCCGCTCCACTTTCCTCAACAAGCTGGAAAAGGGCCAGGTCCGTCCCGGCGTCGTTTCCTCCATCGTCAACTTCGGTGCCTTCGTGGACCTTGGCGGCGTAGACGGCCTCGTTCACGTTTCCGAGCTGTCCTGGAAGCACATCGACCACCCGTCCGAGGTTGTCGAAGTTGGCCAGGAAGTCACCGTCGAGGTTCTCGAAGTCGACCTGGACCGCGAGCGTGTTTCCCTGTCGCTCAAGGCTACGCAGGAAGACCCGTGGCAGACCTTCGCCCGCACGCACGCCCTTGGGCAGGTTGTGCCGGGTAAGGTCACCAAGCTGGTTCCGTTCGGTGCGTTTGTTCGCGTCGAAGACGGCATCGAAGGCCTGGTCCACATCTCCGAGCTCGCAGTCCGCCACGTTGAACTGGCTGAGCAGGTTGTCTCCGTTGGTGACGAGCTGTTCGTCAAGGTCATCGACATCGATCTCGAGCGCCGCCGCATCTCCCTCTCCCTCAAGCAGGCTAACGAGGGCGTGGACGCCGAGAGCACCGAATTCGATCCGGCTCTCTACGGCATGGCCGCTGAGTACGACGAAGAAGGCAACTACAAGTACCCGGAGGGCTTCGACCCGGAGTCCAACGAGTGGCTTGAAGGCTACGAGAACCAGCGCGCAGCATGGGAGCAGCAGTATGCTGACGCCCAGACCCGCTGGGAAGCACACAAGAAGCAGGTTGCTCAGCACGCTGCCGACGACGCTGCTGCCGCAACGTCCGGTGACAGTGACTCGGGCACCACGAGCTACTCTTCCGAGCCGGCTGCCGCCGAGAACAACAACAACGCCGGCACCCTTGCTTCGGATGAGGCTCTCGCAGCACTGCGCGAGAAGCTCACCGGCAACTAGTTTGTCCCGCTGACCGGCACACGAGAGTGAGCTGATCCAGCAAAATGGAAGGTGGCCGTCCCCGTTGGGGGCGGCCACCTTTCGTTAAGGCGTTATCCGTCGATCCATTCCGTGGCGCCGGCAACGACAGAGGCCGCACCGGAGGTGAGGGTGGCGACCCGGTCTGCTGCTTCGGACACCGTCCGGGGATCATCCGCCAGCGCAAGCGTCAGGACAGCCGCGGAGGCCTCGTAGCGTGTCTGCGCCAGGAGATAGCCGCTGCTCCGAAGTTCATTTTCCAATCGACCGGCCTGGCCATGGGCAACCCTGACGCTGCAGAGCCTCAGCCTTTGCCGCTCCACCAGCGGAGCCTTGTCCAAGGCACTGGAGACGGAGTCCGAATAGGCGCGGATCAACCCGCCCGTCCCCAGAAGGATTCCTCCGAAATACCGGACGACGACGGCGGTTATGTCGCTGAGACCGGCGCTGCCTGGTGCGGTCTCGCGTTTCAGAAGTGCATCCAGCATGGGCATGCCGGCGGATCCCGAGGGCTCTCCGTCGTCGTCAGAGCGCTGGACGCTACGGTCGGCGCCCAGCACGAAAGCTGAGCAGTGGTGCCGGGCGTCGTGGAACTCTTTGCGGAGTTCTGCGACGAGGGCACGGGCGGCATCCTCACTCTCAGTGCGGCGAAGAACAGTAATGAACCGGGAGCGGCGGATTTCAAGCTCTGAACGGAAATCGCGGCCTGCAGGCAGCGTTATATAGGACGTTGCCCTGCTTTCCACCGGATCAGCGTCGTTCAGCACCGCACCAGTTTAGTCTGGTGGAGTGCTGAAAATTGGATTGACGGGCGGAATCGCCTCGGGGAAGTCACAGGTGGCAACACGCCTGCGTGAACTCGGCGCAGTTGTCATTGACGCAGATGCGTTGGCCCGTGAAGTGGTTGAACCGGGAACACCGGGGCTGGCCCGGGTGGTGGACGCGTTCGGCCCCGGCATGCTGGGGGAGGACCGGCGGCTCGACAGGGCAAGGCTGGCCGCAGTGGTCTTCGGCGACCCGCAACGGTTGGCGGTGCTGAACGGGATTGTCCATCCGCTTGTCCGGGAACGGGCCGCCTCGATGGCAAGCGCAGCGCCGCCGGGGGCGGTGGTGGTCCAGGACATTCCCCTCCTCGTCGAGAGCGGCCAAGGTGCCGCCTTCCACCTTGTGCTGGTAGTGGATGCTCCAGACGACGTGCGCGTCCGCCGCATGATGGACTACCGCCAAATGAGCGAGCAGGAAGCCAAGGCCCGGATGGCGGCCCAAGCCACCAGGGAAGTCCGCCTTGCCGCAGCGGACGTCGTCCTGGACAACTCCGGGCTCCGTGAGGCACTCCTGAAGCAAGTGGATCGCTTGTGGGAGGACAGGCTGGTCCCCTTCGCAATGAACCTGGAGCACGGACGCCGGGCAGTGCGGAAGGGAGGACCCGTTCTCGTAGCACCGAATCCGGACTGGAGCAGGCAGGCTGCCCTGCTGATAGCACGGATCAGGGCAGCAGCACCCGATGATGTTGTGGCCCTGGACCATATCGGTTCCACTGCCATCCCTGGCCTGGAAGCCAAGGACGTCATCGATCTTCAACTCGCGGTGGATGACCTTGAGACCGCCGACCGTATTTCCCCACTGCTTGCAGCCGCCGGTTTTCCTCCTTTTCCCGACGTCCTGGCCGACCACCCCAGGCCGTCCTCCCCACATCCCTCCGAGTGGCGGAAAAGACTCCATGGAAACGCTGATCCAGGACGTGATGTTAACCTGCACATTCGTGCAGTGGGCTCGCCGGGGTGGCGGTACGCACTGTGTTTCCGTGACTGGCTCACAGCGGATGCTGCAGCGCTGGAGGCATACCGCGCCGAGAAGCGCAGGGTGGCCGACCTTCATGCAAACGACACATCCACCGTTGGCTATGCCGTGGACAAAGAGGCCTGGTTCACCGAGGTTGCAGACCCCGGAATGGAGCGGTGGGTGAAGCGCACAGGCTGGAGTCCGCCGTCGTACGCTTCAAGCGTGAACACCTAGATTGCGGACAGTGGCTGTCCTAGGGCCGGCTTCCCATGTCACTGGGCGGCGGTAGATTAGATTCATGAGTCTTGCGCAGGAAATCAACCGTGTCGTGGCCCCTTTCGAGGTCATCAGCGAATTCAAGCCTGCCGGTGATCAGCCGGCAGCCATTGCCGAACTGACGGAGCGCATCAGGAACGGTGAGAAGGACGTTGTACTACTGGGCGCGACCGGTACCGGCAAGAGCGCCACCACAGCGTGGCTGATCGAACAGGTGCAGCGGCCCACTCTGGTCATGGTGCAGAACAAGACGCTCGCGGCCCAGCTCGCCAACGAATTCCGGGAACTGCTGCCCAACAACGCGGTGGAATATTTCGTCTCCTATTACGACTACTACCAACCCGAGGCGTACGTAGCCCAGACGGACACGTTCATCGAAAAGGACTCTTCGATCAACGAGGAAGTTGAACGGCTCCGGCATTCCGCCACGAACGCCCTGCTGACGCGCCGGGACGTGATCGTTGTGGCCACGGTTTCCTGCATCTACGGCCTGGGCACCCCTGAGGAATACATCGCCGGAATGGTGACACTTCGCAAGGGCGCCGAAATGAACCGGGACGACCTCCTCCGGAAGTTCGTCTCCATGCAGTACGCGCGCAACGACATGGACTTCCACCGCGGCACCTTCCGCGTCCGCGGCGATACCGTGGAAATCATTCCCATGTATGAGGAACTGGCCATCCGGATCGAATTTTTTGGCGATGAGATCGAGGCCATTCACACACTGCATCCCCTGACCGGAGAGGTGATCCGGGACGAAGAGGAAATGTATGTTTTCCCTGCCTCACACTACGTGGCGGGGCCTGAGCGAATGGCCCGGGCGATCAAGCGGATCGAGGACGAACTCGCTGAGCGGCTGCAGTTGCTGGAAAGCCAGAACAAGCTCGTGGAGGCCCAACGGCTTCGCATGCGGACCACCTATGATCTGGAAATGATGCAGCAGATGGGCTTCTGCAACGGCATTGAAAACTACTCCGCGCACATTGACGGCCGCGCCCGCGGGACCGCGCCGCACTGCCTCCTTGACTACTTCCCAGACGACTTCCTGCTGGTCATCGATGAATCACACGTCACTGTGCCCCAGATCGGTGCGATGTACGAGGGCGACATGTCGCGCAAGCGGAACCTGGTGGACTTCGGCTTCCGGTTGCCATCGGCAATGGACAACCGGCCGCTGAAATGGGACGAATTCCTCGAACGTGTAGGCCAGACCGTCTACCTGTCCGCCACACCCGGTAAGTACGAACTCGGCAAAGCCGACGGCTACGTGCAGCAGATCATCCGCCCCACCGGCCTGATCGATCCGGAAGTCATCGTCAAACCCACCAAGGGCCAGATCGATGACCTCCTGGGCGAAATCAACACCCGGGTGGAGAAGAACGAACGGGTCCTGGTCACCACCCTGACCAAACGCATGGCCGAAGACCTCACCGACTACCTGCTCGGTCATGGAGTCAAGGTCCAGTACCTTCACTCGGATGTGGACACGCTCCGGCGTGTGGAGCTGCTGCGGGAGCTGCGCATGGGCAGCTTCGATGTCCTGGTGGGCATCAACCTCCTGCGCGAAGGCCTGGACCTTCCCGAGGTGTCCCTCGTGAGCATCCTGGACGCGGACAAGGAGGGCTTCCTTCGCTCCGCCACCTCTCTCATCCAGACGATCGGACGTGCCGCCCGTAACGTTTCCGGCCAGGTCCACATGTACGCGGACCGCATCACCGACTCCATGGCGAAGGCCATCGACGAAACGAACCGTCGCCGGGAAATCCAGGTGGCCTACAACACCGAACAAGGCATCGATCCGCAACCGCTGCGGAAGAAGATCGCGGACATTACCGACCAGCTTGCCAAGGAAGACGCCGACACCCAGGAACTGCTGAACAACAACCGCCTGGCGAAGGGCGGCAAGCGTGGAAAACCTGCAGGCAAGGGTCCGGCCACTGTACGGTCGGACGGCCTGGCTGCTGCGCCGGCAGAGGATCTGGTTGGTCTGATCGAACAGCTGACCGAGCAGATGCATGCTGCCGCAGCGGAATTGCAGTTTGAACTGGCTGCACGCATCCGCGACGAAGTGGGGGACCTGAAGAAGGAACTCCGTCAAATGCAGGCCGCCGGGCACGCCTAGCAATGCTGTTCGACACCGCCTAGGTAACGTTCAGGTCACGCACTCCGCCGAAAGATCACGTCCGGGTGACGGGCACGCGGGACGGTAGGGTAAAGTTGTTCTGACGTAGGGGAGTATCCCAAGCGCTACGAACGTCAACACGCAAGGCACAGACGCCTTGCCGGGTGTAGCGGGCGGCCATTCAGCACCAAGTGCACGGTCAGCCGGAGAGACTTACACCGTTTTTTTGTACCCTGCGAAAGGTAGCACCCGTGCCCACACTTCCCGTCTGGTTTGAGATCGGTTCCTTCATAGTCCTCGGTGTCATCCTGCTTTTCGACCTGCTGCTGGTGGTTAAGCGGCCGCATGAACCCTCCATGAAGGAAGCCGGCCTCTGGGTCACCTTCTACGTCGCGTTGGCCCTCGTTTTCGCCGGATGCATGTTCGCATTTGCCGGTCCGGAATATGGCGGCCAGTTCGTAGCAGGCTGGGTAACGGAATACAGCCTCAGTATTGATAACCTCTTCGTCTTCATCATCATCATGGCCCGCTTCTCGGTGCCCCGGAAGTACCAGCAGGAAGTCCTCATGGTGGGCATCATCATCGCCCTCATCCTGCGAGGCATTTTCATCCTGCTTGGCGCCATCGTGATCGAGCAGTTCAGCTGGGTGTTCTACATCTTCGGCGCGTTCCTGCTCTGGACCGCCTGGAAGCAGGCCACTGACAACGGTGAAGATGAGGAAGAAACCGAGAACCCGCTGATCGCCCGGATCCGCAAGGTACTTCCCATGTCCGAGAAGTTCGACGGCGGCAAGCTGCGTACCGTCGTTGACGGCAAGAAGGTCTTCACACCCATGCTCATCGTCTTCGTGACGATCGGCATGACGGACCTGCTGTTCGCAGTAGACTCCATCCCTGCCATCTTCGGCCTGACCCAGAGTGCCTTCATCGTGTTCACGGCCAACATCTTCGCCCTGATGGGACTCCGGCAGCTCTACTTCCTGCTCGGCGGGCTGATGAACCGGCTTATCTACCTCAAGCACGCACTGTCGGTCATTCTGGCGTTCATCGGCGTCAAGCTTATTCTCCACGCCATGCACGTCAACGAACTTCCATTCATCAACGGCGGCCACCACATCGAATGGGCACCGGAAATCCCCACGTATGTATCCCTCGCTGTCATCGTGGGCACCATCGTGATTGCGGTCATCGCCAGCCTCGTGAGCTCCAAAGCCACCAAGGCAAAGCTGGATGCCCGCCTCGAGGAAGACTCCCGGAAAAGCCTGAGCGACGTCGACTAGGGTCTGGCGCCAAACAGCACCAAGATCTACCTGCAACCCCGGCCATTGATGTGGCCGGGGTTGTTCATTTTTAGGGCCTGCCGACTGGATGGCGGGCGCCCTGTCAGGTTGTGCCCGCGCGGTCTATGCTCTGAGAATGGCTACTTCCTCCAAGGCCGAACCCAGCGTCATCCAGGTACAGCGCCGCACAGTCCGGATCCTCGGATCGGCACAGCTTCTCAGCGCAATCGTCACCGGGGCCACAGTTTCCATTGGCTCCCTGCTAGCTGTGGACCTCTCAGGTTCCAATGCCTGGGCCGGATCTGTCGCCACCGTCATGACTCTCGCGGCTGCGCTGGCGGCCTTACCGCTGGCCTCACTCGCTGATCACCGGGGACGGCGGATCGGCCTCGTCTCAGGGCTTGCCACAGCCCTCGCAGGCACGCTGCTGATGGTGCTCTCCGTGGTAACCGGCATTTTCGTGCTTCTGATCCTCGGGGCTGCCGGGGTGGGAGTGGGAGCAGCCTCAAACCTTCAGGCCAGGTTCGCCGCTGTCGATCTCGCCGACTCCGAACATCGCGGGCGGGCGCTCTCGGCGGTTGTATGGGCCATAACCATCGGTGCCGTTGCCGGGCCCAACCTGATCCAGCCGGGGGCAGTTGTCGGCCAGGCGCTGGGTCTCCCGCCCATCGCGGGCCCCTTTGTCATTTCAGCTGCCGGACTCCTTCTTGCCGCCGTCCTGCTCCTGGTGGGACTCCGCCCCGACCCGCTGATCCTTGCGCGGCAATTGGCAGCGGCCGATACGGCGGAACGTGCCCCCACCGCGCAACAAGCCGCTGCGACCTCTGCGGGCCAGCCGGCAGCCGGGACTGCCAGACGCGGCTCATTGGCCCGAGGCCTGCGTGCCGTGCGCAGCTCACCGGCGGCAATCCTTGCCCTGGCCGCCGTGGTTGGTGCCCACGCCGTGATGGTGGGTGTCATGTCCATGACGCCCCTGCACCTACAGGACCTGGTGGCGGGCCCGGGCGTGTCCCATGCCGATCATTCGGCCGGCGGGGATGTCCTGGTCATCATCGGCATCACGATTTCCCTGCACATCGCGGGGATGTTTGCCCTTTCTCCTGTGATGGGCTGGCTGACGGATAAGGCCGGGCGGGTTCAAACCATTGCTTTGGGCTATCTGATACTTGTGGCGGCCGTGGTGGTCTCAGGGCTCGGGCATGCCTCTACAACGTCAGTCGCGGTCGGACTGGTCCTCTTGGGGCTGGGCTGGTCGGCGGCAAGCATCGCGGGATCAACCCTGCTGGCCGAGAGCGTCAGCCCAGACGAGCGGATCGTAGTGCAGGGGACTTCGGACATGCTCATGGGTATGGCTGGTGCCGTCGGCGGCGCATTCTCAGGTTTGGTCCTGAGCTGGGTGGGCTACCAGGGACTCAACCTGGTTGGCGGGCTGGTGGCTGGCGCCGTTTTGGCCGCTGCAGTGGTCAGGATCCTCGGCGGACGAACCAGGACGCAGGGCGGCAGCAAGGTCGCCTCAGGGTAAGTACCCACCTGGATATACCTGGCTGAATTAAGCAGCTCTATAAGCCCGATTGAAAGTCAGCTGCGCACGGCCGACACGGCCGGCCGCACCGAGCGGACCATGCCGAGGAGCCGTCCGAAGATGGCCTCGCCGTCGTCGGCAATGCCATCGTGGTGGAAATCGGGGGTCTCCCAGACTTGGAGTCCACGTACCGCGGCGGCCGTCTCTAAGGAAAGCTCCCTGTCCACATAGATGTCCTCGGTGTACACCGCAGCAGCGACTGGTGTGGTGTTGGCCGCCAGACGGACCGGGTCATACAGCTGCTTCCAGTCGCTTTTCCTGGCCAGGAGTTCGGCCACAGTACGCAGCGGCACCAAAGACTGGTCCTCGTCGAAATACCACGGGTACACCATTTCCCCTGTGAGCAGGACGGGCTCGGCGTGAGGCAGGAACTCCGGGAATTCTTTCAGGACGCGCCAAGCCGCCCAGTCGGTTGCCTCACCCTGCCCATAAATCGACTCATGCATTAAGGCGTAGAGCGGCCCGGACGCTCTCGAAACCAGGGAATGTACCTGCTCCAGGAATGCATCGGACAAGCGGTCGCCCCCGGGTGAGGGAGAAAACGCGTCTTCCAGAAGATGGTGGAGCGCATCAATCCGGGTATTGCCGCCGAGAAAGGACCCCACCATCTGGAGACGTTCCACACTGAGGTGTTCCCCGCTGGGAAGCTTTTCATCCACGTTTACCAGATGCAGCGCAATACGTTGCAGCACTTCACGGTCCTCGGGGTACCGGTTGAAATACTCGGCATTCCGGGCGGCTACCCGGGGGAATGTTGCCCGGTAGACGCGTTCAGCTGGACCGGACAAGGGAGGTAGCCCTCCCGTGATGAGGACTTCGCGCAGACCGGCAGGTGCATGGGAGAGGTAGGTCAGCGCGCAGAAGCCGCCGTAACTTTGCCCATATACAGTCCAGGGACCTGAACCGATGGCAAGCCGGATTGCTTCGGCATCCGCCACGATTGAATCCGCCCTGAAATGCGTCAGGTAGTCAGCCTGGTCCTGGGGATTTCCGCGCAGCGGAAGAGTGTTCCGGTCAATAGGGGAAGATAGCCCCGTTCCCCTCTGATCCAGCATCAGGATGCGGAAGTCCCTGGCTGCGGCCTTGCTCCAGCCGCCCAGGGAGGTGAAACGGTTGCCGCGGCCGCCGGGCCCGCCCTGAAAGTAGACCAGCCAAGGCAATTCAGCGGCGGCTTCCAGACTGTGGTTTGCGGAGACATACTCCCTTGCAAACACGGTGATTGTTTCACCGTTATTGCCGCTGCGAAAGTGGTCGAGCGGAAGCTCAAAAAAGTGCTCGGTGGTCCGCATGCCGCGGAATTCGTGCCTCGCCTTGATCCGATGCGGGACAGGGGCCGCGGGCTTAGCCACCGATCCTGGCTTCCTGCCGGGCAAAGGCTTCCAAAGCGCTACCGGTGAGCCGGAACGTCGACCAGCCGTCCATGGGCACGGCACCGAGTTTCCGATAAAAGTTGATGGAGGGCTCGTTCCAGTCGAGCACGCTCCACTCCACCCGGGCGTAACCGCGTTCGACGGCGGTGTCAGCCAGGTACTGCAGCAGCGCTTTGCCGTGGCCCTCGCCCCGGGAGTCAGGAGTGACGTACAGGTCCTCAAGGTAGATGCCGTGCACACCCTCCCAGGTGGAGTAGTTCAGGAACCAGACAGCAAAGCCCTGCACATCGCCGGCCTCGTTTTCAGCCATGGTGGCGAACACGCTGGGCTGCTCGCAGAAGAGCGCCGCCGTGAGCATCTCCGGGGTGTTCCTGACGGCGTCTGGCTCTTTTTCGTAGACGGCCAGGTCGTGGATCATTTGCAGGATGGCGGGAACGTCGCTTGCCGTGGCGGGCCTGATTACACTCATGACGATTTTCGTTTCTCCCTCTGAACGTTACTGTTTGCCAAGCTGGCGCTGGCAGGTCGCGTGGCGGTGCTCCACCAGCATTCCAACAGCTATTGTCTCAGGTGGCTGAACAGCAGAGTGGGCAACGTGACAAATCAGGGAAAAGCCGCGCCGAGGGCAGGGTCTTTGGAACCACGAATTTTTTTCTGTTCAATTCCGGCCCTTGCCCCGGAATTCCGTAAAGGGCAATCGAAAAGTCTATTTTGATCACGCGACCCGAAACTTTAAGAATCCACCAAAGAACCATTCGGAAGTGCACCATTAATCCCTACTCGGATAATTTTTAGAGTCGTTTTCAACAAACACGTGCATTCCTCTCCCGAGGTGCAGTAGTAACCTGATACTCTCCCCCCATATTGGCCTCACCCTCGTCGGAGAACTACGTGATCAGGGTTGAGGCCGGCGCGTAAATGGAGGACTGAATGCAGAATAGGGCAATGCTCATTGGGGGCTGCGTAGCAGGAGGGTTGGTCCTGGGGGGATGTACATTTCCACCGACCAACAACTCGCCGGCATCAGAAGCTGCTAGTAACCGGACACATGCTCACACGGCGTCACCGGCACCTTCAACGATAGATTCACCTCAAACGTCGGCAGCCCCATCGCCTCCATCTCCGGAAGCGTTAGCCACGGAGGATCTGAGTAACGTTCTCTGCCAGCCGGACGGCAACGGCGTTTGGTCGTTTAGCGGAACCCTAACCAATTCCGATCCAAGGGATGTCGTCTACCTGGTGGCAGTGGCCGTGGGTGTGAACAGCAGTGTTGCAGGCCATGCCATGATTGAGCAGCCTGTCGCGGCCGGGTCGAAGGCGGACATCCAGGCTTCGGCCTTTGCCACTAACGCTCCCGCCGGTGCTCAGTGCGAGGCGGTGGTCTCAAAGTGAGCTCAGCACTTTTCTCCCGATCGCAAAGAATGCTCACAGGCGCCGTCCTGACCGCATCCCTTATGGGGGTGACGTTGCTGACACCCGCCTTCGCTTTTGATCCATCCCAGCCTGCGCCTCACTCGTCCACGCCTAACCAGCCGGAACCATCGAGCAGCGGAGATCAGGACAGTCCAATGCCGATCTCCCCGACTAACGAATCCCCAGGGGCCATACCTTCGACAGCGAGTTCAGCTGAACCCGAAAATCCGTCAGCCGCTTCTTTGGCCGAGCAGGGGCCGGCGCTGGTCGAGGGCGGCGACTCTGACACGCCGGCAACATCCGCGACCCCTCCCGATGATTTCACCCCCTTTGGCGCCATTGGCGCCAAGTGGCTGGCGCTAGGTGGCGAAGCCGGCCCCTTGGGGAGTCCGACGTCTAACGAGCTTTGTGACAGCACCGGAACGTGCGTTGAAACGTTCGTCGGCGGGGACATCTACTACAGTCCCAAGACGGGCGCGCATCCGGTTTTCCTGACGCATGGGAGGACAGGCCCGCACTGGAATTCGAGCGGGGGGCTGCCTGCCTTTGGTTACCCTGTCACGGATGAAGTCTGCGACGCTGTTGGCTGCTACCAGCGCTTCTCCGGCGGGTTCGATATCACGTGGACAATCCAGGGGTATCGCTTGGTCTGGTCGCAGGGAGCCATTGGCGGTGCTGTACATAGAATCTATGGCGGCTACTCAGGCATCGGCTATCCCACCACCGACGAGATCTGTAATTTGAAGGATCAGGGTTGCTCACAGGAGTTCGGCAGGCTGAGGCTGGTTTGGTCCGCAAAGTCGGGGGCCTACGGCGTGTGGACTCCAGGCGCCATCGGTTCGCTATACACCTCTATTGGTGCGGAGAACGGGAAACTGGGCTACCCGACATCCAAAGAGGTTTGCGGGCTAAAGGCCAACGGCTGCTATCAGAATTATGAGGGTGGTGCGATCGTTTGGTCGCCGGGCACCGGTGCTCGAATCAGCGAGGGCCCTATGCGAAAGAACTGGGCCAGCCGTGGCTACGAGAACGGGCCTCTTGGGTATGCAGTCGCTGATGTGGTGTGCGGCCTTGCGGGAAACGGCTGCCTGCAGGAGTACCAGGGCGGAACCATCTACTGGTCGCCCGTTGCAGGGGCTCATTCGGTCAACGGGGGAATCAAGGCGAGATTTGACCAGCAAGGCGGAATCGGAGGGTATTTGGCGTATCCCCTGGAAAATGAAGTGTGCGGCCAGCCGGGCGGCGGCTGCTATCAATGGTTCCAGGGCGGACTCATCTTTTGGTCCCCAACTACAGGATCGCAGCCCATCCGGGGCGGAATGCAGGCCAAATATGCATCGATGGGATGGCATCTCGGCTACCTTGGCTACCCCGCGACACCAGAAGTCTGCTCGGGGGGAGAGTGTATACAGGCGTTTCAGGGCGGTTACCTGACGTGGACACCAGCAGTATCGGCAGATTACCGACACACCGAGTGCACCAAGCTCAACGACGGACGAATCAAATATTCAACCGGAAACGCAAATCGGGTAACCCTGACTTTCACTGGTGACTACGGCCAGTCCTACGCCAGCGTCCTGCACTGCAAGCGTGTTGCTGGTTGGTACGTCACCGACTGGAAAACCGACGGATTCGTTGGGGCGAGTGGATTCAAACCGCCAGGAGTAGCGTCCGGCCCCACTCGTTACAACTTCTCGCCCACCGGCTCCTACTCGGTCACGGAAGCCTTTGGGCTGGGTAATCCTGGCACCGCACTGCCTTATCGGACTCTCAATCCCAGATCCCGGTGGGGTGGAAACCCCTGGACAGACACCTACAACAAGTACTTCGAATCAAGTTCTTGGGTGGGCTACGACGAGAACATGTGGTATTTCGCTACGGGAAGGTCGCATGATTATCGCCAAGGTGCGGTGATCAACTACAACAGGCCGCCTGACTCCGAGATTGTTCATGATGCCGGGTTTGCGATCTTCCTGCATCAGCACAAGGTACCTACTGCAGGCTGCATCTCTCTCGATGACTGGGCAGTGGAGGACTTCCTCCGGAAGTCAGTCCCCGGTGACAGGATCATTATGGGTGTTGCACGCGACATTTTCTGGTAGCGAGGGCGGTCAGAGCCTGTTGACGTCCGTCACCCGGACAACAGCGGTCCCCGTTTCATCCGAAGCGGCAAGGTCCACTTCGGCCGAAATGCCCCAGTCGTGGTTCCGGGCAGGATCGTCAAAGATCTGCCTCACCTTCCAGACGTCCGGCTCCTCCGTGATGATGAGCAGTCCCGGGCCCCGGGCGTCCGGTCCGGTTCCGATGTCGTCGTGCTCGTCAAAGTAGTCGTCCAGGACATCTTCCCAGCGTTCCGCATCCCAGCCATTCCCGCCGTCGAGCTCGCCAAGGGCAGTGGCGGCCTCATCGGCGAAGAGTTCCACGCGGCGGAACATCTCGTTCCGGACCATGACCCGGAATGCCCGGATGTTTGAGGTCAGTGACGGAGGCGGCGGCGGGGGAGCATCGTGCGGCGTGGGGGCCGCGCCGGAGGTGAGCTCCTCCCATTCGTCCAACAGGCTGGAGTCCACCTGGCGGACCAGCTCACCAAGCCATGCGATGAGATCTTCCAGGTCCTCCCTCAACGCATCCTGCGGCACCGTCTGGCGCAGTGCCTTGTAACCGTCTGCCAGATACCGGAGCACAATGCCTTCGGAACGGGCCAGCCCGTAAAACTGAACGAATTCCCCGAAGTTCATGGCGCGTTCGTACATGTCCCGCACCACGGACTTCGGTGCCAACTCGAAATCGCCAACCCAAGGCGCTGCCTTGCGGTAAACGTCGAAGGCCTCGCCCAGGATCTCAGCAAGGGGCTGCTGGTAGCTCACTTCCTCAAGCATGGCCATGCGCTGGTCGTATTCAATGCCGTCGGCCTTCATGGCGGCCACGGCTTCTCCGCGCGCCTTCTTCTGCTGGGCGGAGAGGATCTGCCGGGGCTTCTCGAGTGTCGCTTCGATGACGGACACCACGTCAAGAGCGTACGACGGCGACTCCGGATCAAGCAGCTCAAGGGCCGCAAGGGCGAAGGGGGAGAGCGGCTGGTTCAGCGCAAAGTTGGCCTGCAGGTGCACTGTGAGCCGCACACTCCTGCCGTCCGGACCCTGTTCGTGTTCCGGGATGCGTTCCACCACGCCCGCAGCCAGCAGCTCCCGGTAAATGCCGAGTGCCTTCTTCATAAGCTGCAGCTGGGATGACCTCGGCTCGTGATTTTCCGTCAGGAGGCGGCGGGTGGCTGTGAAAGGATCTCCGGGCCGTTCCATCAGGTTCATGAGCATCGCGTGGGTCACGGCGAAACTTGATGTCAGCGGATCCGGAACAGATTCGACAAGGCGCTTGTAGGTGGGCTCACCCCATGACACAAATCCTTCCGGCGGTTTCCGTTTCACAACCTGCCGCAGCTTCTTCTGGTCGTCCCCGAATTTCGCTGTTGCCTTGGCCATGGCTTTGATGTTCTCAGTGACATGTTCCGGCGCCTGGACCACCACCGTGCCTGCTGTGTCGTACCCTGCCCTGCCTGCCCTCCCCGCTATCTGATGGAACTCCCGGGAGTTGAGCAGGCGGGTGCGGACGCCGTCGTACTTGCTGAGCGCGGTCAGGAGCACCGTGCGGATGGGGACGTTGATTCCAACTCCCAAGGTGTCGGTGCCGCAGATGACTTTCAACAATCCGGCCTGCGCCAGCTGCTCAACGAGGCGCCGGTACTTCGGCAGCATGCCTGCATGGTGTACACCGATGCCGTGGCGCACCAGGCGGTTGAGCGTTTTCCCGAAACCTGCAGCGAAGCGGAAATTCGCGATCAGTTCGGCGATCTTGTCCTTTTCGTCCCGCGTGCAGACGTTGATGCTCATGAGGTTCTGCGCCCGGTCGATCGCTTCCAGCTGGCTGAAATGGACAACGTAGACAGGCACCTGCTTGGTGGAAAGCAGCTCCTCAAGGGTCTCGTGAACAGGGGTTTGCTGATAGTAGTAGTGCAGCGGGATGGGACGTTCAACGGAACTGACGGTCGTCGTCGGCCGCCCTGTCAGTTCCGTCAGGCAGTCCTCAAAACGGCTGACGTCACCCAGGGTCGCTGACATCAGCAGGAAACGGGCCTGGGGCAGTTCCAGGAGCGGCACCTGCCACGCCCAGCCGCGCTGAGGGTCGGAGTAAAAGTGGAACTCATCCATGATGACGGCACCCAGGTCGGCAGCCGTGCCTTCACGCAAAGCGATGTTGGCGAGGATTTCCGCTGTGCAGCAGATGATGGGGGCGTCCTGGTTCACGCCGGAGTCACCAGTGATCATGCCAACATTCTCTGCGCCGAAAATCTCGCAAAGGGCGAAGAACTTTTCCGAAACCAGGGCCTTGATCGGTGCTGTGTAGTAGCTCCGTTCACCTCGCGCCATGGCTTGGAAATGGGCGGCGATCGCAACGAGGGACTTTCCGGATCCGGTGGGAGTGGCCAGAATGACATTGGCGCCGGCAGCAAGCTCCATGATGGCTTCATCCTGCGCCTCATAGAGAGCCAGTCCGCGGCTTTCCGTCCAGTCCACAAACCGGCTGTACAGCGCGTCCGCATCCGGACCTGCTCCTGTGGAAGTAAGTGCGGAGGGGACGGGAAGCTGATCAACGAGTTTCATTGCCTTCCAGCTTAGTGCCCGCTGCTAGGCTCGCTGGGACGGAAACATTGGGGAGCGAGGCACTTATGAAGTGGGATCCGGCGAGATACGTGCAGTTCGGCGACTACCGCAACAGGCCGTTCTTTGATCTGGTGGGACGCGTCCGGGCCGAGAAACCTCGGGTGGTGGTGGATCTGG
The DNA here is from genome assembly GCF_056499105.1 of Arthrobacter sp. Z5-13. Classification (NCBI taxonomy): domain Bacteria; kingdom Bacillati; phylum Actinomycetota; class Actinomycetes; order Micrococcales; family Micrococcaceae; genus Arthrobacter; species Arthrobacter sp. Z5-13. Next base: position 2,328,133 of record NZ_CP096460.1, on the reverse strand, counting down.
GGTGCGGCCCGGGCAACCTCACAGCAACCCTCGCTGAGCGCTGGCCCAAGGCGGAAGTGATCGGTCTGGATTCCTCCGTGGAAATGCTGCGCCATGCCACAGCCGATGCCGTAGGGCCCAACCTCACTTTCAGTCTGGGTGGAATCGCGGAATGGGTGCCCTCCGCCAGGACCGACGTCGTGGTTACTAACGCCGCCCTCCAGTGGGTGCCCGGTCATGTGGAACTGTTGAAGAAGTGGCTGGATGCCCTTGAGCCCGGTGCGTGGTTTGCACTGCAGGTCCCGGGCAATTTCAACGCCCCCTCCCATGCCCTGATGCGCCAACTTGCCGAATCAGCGTCCTGGGATGACAGGCTCGCCGGCGTTCTCCGTCACAGCGACGCCGTGGGAGAACCGGATGAATACCTCGAGGTCATGCTCGACGCCGGCTGTGAAGCTGACGCGTGGGAAACCACCTACCACCAGGTGCTTCAGGGGGAAAATGCCGTCCTGGAATGGGTACGGGGAACGGGGCTCAGGCCCGTTTTGGCAGCGCTGCCGCCAAACGAGGCGGTTGAGTTTGAGGCCGAATACTCTGCCTTGCTCGACAAGGCGTATCCCGTAACGGGCCATGGAACGGTGCTTCCGTTCCGAAGGATCTTCGCCGTAGCCCACAAGCCTGCCTGAGTTTCCCCCGACCAGTGCCAGGATGTTTTGCTTGAGCGTCCGGTGCCCTGGCTTGTTCAGGCAGAAGGACGCTGGTCTAATTCTCATCATGGAGATACCAGTGTGAGTGCCGCCGAAGCATTCCCCGGAACGTGGAAGCCCAACCACAGCAGCTCGGTGCCGCTCTTTGAGCAACTGCGGCTGAACGTCATTGAACGGGCTGACGCCGGGAAGCTAGTGCCCGGGACTAAACTTCCCGCGGTGCGGAACCTTGCGGCGGAGCTGGGGGTCGCTCCCCATACTGTGGCAAGGGCTTACAAGGAACTTGAGGCCGCCGGGGTGGTTGCCACGCGCGGCAGGAACGGCACGGTGGTTTGTGCCAGGGATGATGCCTGGGGCTCCCTGTCGGAGGCGGCTGCTGAGTATGCATCAAAGGCAAAAGCCCAAGGGGTGAGCTTTGCTGCCGCTGTACAGTTGCTGGCCGCAGCCTACGATGCGGAATAATGGCAGCTCATGGAAATTCGAAGAAGTTTTCGATTAGCATTAGTGGGTGCCTAAAGCCGTAGCTGAAGATCCAGCCGTTGATGTCCACTCCGCCGTCGCGCCGCTCACCCATGCCACTCCGCTCCGTCCGGACCTGTCGCGCCTCATAGTCAAGGGTGCCCGGGAACACAATCTGCAGAACGTGGACCTCGATCTGCCCAGGGACGCGATGATCGTTTTCACCGGCCTCTCGGGCTCGGGAAAATCCTCGCTGGCCTTCGACACCATCTTCGCCGAAGGGCAGCGGCGGTACGTCGAGTCGCTGTCCGCGTACGCCCGGCAGTTCCTGGGCCAGGTGGACAAGCCGGACGTTGACTTCATTGAGGGCCTGTCGCCGGCCGTCTCGATTGACCAGAAGTCAACGAGCAAAAACCCGCGGTCAACCGTGGGCACCATTACTGAAATCTATGACTACATGCGCTTGCTGTGGGCCAGGGTGGGCCGCCCGTATTGCCCCACCTGCGGCGAGCCTGTCACCAAGCAGACTCCCCAGCAGATTGTGGACCAGTTGCTCGAACTGGGGGAGGGCACGCGGTTCCAGGTGTTGGCCCCGGTAGTCCGCGGCCGCAAGGGCGAGTTCGTTGAACTCTTCAAAGAACTCACAGCCAAAGGCTATTCACGCGCACGCGTTGACGGCGAGCTCGTGCAGCTGAGTGATCCGCCAAAGCTCGGGAAGCAGTTCAAGCACACCATCGAAGTCGTCGTTGACCGTCTGGTGGTCAAGGAAGGCATCAGCCAGCGCCTCACTGATTCCATCGAAACGGCCCTGGGACTCGCCGAAGGCCGGGTTCTTGCCGAATTTGTGGACCTGGATCCCAAGGATGACGGCCGGCTTCGGGCGTTCTCCGAGCACCTCGCCTGCCCAAACGAACACCCCTTGGCTATCGACGAAATTGAACCGCGCTCCTTCTCCTTCAACAACCCCTTCGGTGCCTGTTCGGCGTGCAGCGGCATTGGGACCAAGCTTGAGGTGGATGAGGACCTGATCGTCCCGAACGGCGAGCTGTCGCTTGCCCAAGGCGCCATCGCACCCTGGTCCCTCGGGACAGCCACCACGGAGTACTGGAACCGGCTGCTGGAGGGCCTGTCCCATGAACTGGGCTTCTCCATGGACACGGCCTGGGAAGATCTGTCCCAAGAAGTGCGGCAGACCGTCCTTCACGGCAAGGACCACAACGTTGTGGTGCAGTACCGCAACCGCTTTGGCCGCGAGCGGAAGTACAGCACAGGGTTTGAAGGTGCCATCCAGTATGTGCACCGCAAGCACGGTGAGACCGACTCGGACTGGGCCCGTGACCGCTACGAGGAATACATGCGGCAGATCCCGTGCCCTGTGTGTAACGGTGCCCGCCTCAACCCTGCCTCGCTGTCCGTGCTCATCAACGGCAAGTCCATTGCCGACGTCGCCGCCCTGCCCATGCGTGAATGTGCGCACTTCCTCAACAATCTGGTCCTGACCGGCCGGGAAGCCCAGATCGCCCACCAGGTCCTTAAGGAGATCCAGGCCCGGCTGACATTCCTTCTCGACGTCGGCCTCGAATACCTCAACCTTGAGCGGCCCTCTGCCACCCTGTCCGGGGGAGAGGCTCAGCGTATCCGCCTGGCGACCCAGATCGGTTCGGGCCTGGTGGGAGTCCTTTACGTCCTCGATGAGCCCTCCATCGGTCTCCACCAGCGTGACAACCGCAGGCTTATTGAGACCCTCACCCGGCTCCGGGATCTTGGGAACACCCTGATTGTGGTTGAGCATGATGAGGACACCATTCAGGAAGCTGACTGGATAGTGGACATCGGACCAGGGGCCGGAGAACACGGCGGCCAGGTGGTTCACTCCGGTTCATATACTGCCCTGCTGGAAAACAGGAAGTCACTGACCGGCGACTACCTCTCCGGACGCAAGTCCATCGACATTCCGAAGAAACGCCGGAAATACGACAAGAAGCGTGAACTGAAGGTCATCGGCGCCAAGGAAAACAACCTGGTAAACGTGGATGCAGCATTTCCGCTCGGCCTGCTGACTGCTGTGACAGGGGTGAGTGGATCAGGAAAGTCCACCCTGGTTAACGAGATCCTTTATAAGGTGCTGGCCAACAAACTCAATGGGGCCAAGCAGGTTGCCGGCAGGCACAAGAGCATCCAGGGCCTTGAGCACCTCGACAAAGTGGTGCATGTTGACCAAAGCCCTATCGGCAGGACACCCCGCTCAAACCCCGCCACGTATACGGGAGTGTTCGACAACATCCGCAAGCTGTTCGCGGATACCACTGAAGCGAAGGTCCGGGGTTACATGCCGGGCCGGTTCTCCTTCAACGTCAAAGGCGGACGCTGCGAGGCGTGCTCCGGGGATGGCACGCTCAAGATCGAGATGAACTTCCTCCCCGACGTCTATGTTCCGTGCGAGGTCTGCCATGGTGCCCGCTACAACCGGGAAACGCTGGAAGTGCACTACAAGGGCAAGACCATCGCGGACGTGCTGAACATGTCCATCGAGGAAGGCGCTGAGTTCTTTGCAGCCTTCTCGCCGATCGCCAGGCATCTGAACACCCTGGTGGACGTCGGTCTTGGCTACGTCCGCCTGGGCCAGCCTGCAACCACCCTCTCCGGGGGTGAAGCGCAGCGGGTCAAGCTGGCCGCTGAACTCCAGAAGCGGTCCAACGGGCGCAGCGTCTACGTCCTTGACGAACCCACCACCGGGCTGCACTTCGAGGACATCCGTAAGCTCCTCCTGGTCCTCCAGGGACTGGTGGACAAGGGCAACACGGTGATTACCATCGAGCACAACCTCGATGTCATCAAGAGTGCCGACTGGATTGTGGATCTTGGTCCCGACGGCGGTTCCGGCGGCGGACAGGTCATCGCTACAGGCACTCCAGAGCAGGTTGCAAGGTCGAAGGACAGTTACACGGCAACCTTCCTGGCCGAGATCCTCGGGTAGCACTCCCGGGCGCCCTCGCCCGGTGGCTGTTCCGCATCGGTGCGCCTGCCATATATTCCGCACGCGGAATGCGAGTTTCAGGCTCGTGCGCAGTCGTGAGAAACTAAGCCGGTGACTCATTCAACAGTGCCTGTAATCTTCGACCTGGACGGCACTCTTGTCGACCCTGCCGGTGGTATCACCGACGGAATCGCCTCCGCTTTGACTGAGCTCAACCTTGAGGTTCCTGATCCGGCCACGCTTAAAGCGATGATCGGTCCGAAGCTGAGTGATTCGCTGTTGAACGTCGCGGGGGTCCCCGAAGGGCTGCTCCCGGAAGCCATCAGGCTGTATCGCGCGTACTATCTGGACCGCGGCATAGCGCAAGGCCGGCTGTATCCAGGGATCGGCGAACTGGTGGAATCTTATGCGTCAGCGGGCAGGCCTATTGCTGTGGCCACCCAAAAGCCTGAGGGCCTCGCACGGGTAGTGCTCGAACATCACGGTATCGCTGAATTCTTCAAAGCCACGCGGGGTTCCGCCGCAGACGAAACCCTCGAACAGTCAGGCCCAAGGGGAAAGAACGCTATTGTTGCGGCCGCGCTGGCGGACCTCGGAACGCAGTCTGCAGTTATGGTGGGGGACCGCGCCCAGGACGTGGCAGGAGCGTTGGCCAACGGGCTGGACTGCATAGGAGTCGGATGGGGGTTCGCCTTGGACGGAGAACTGCAGGAGGCCGGCGCCATGGTGATCGTCGATGACTCTGCTGCGCTTGCCGCCACTATCAACAGACTGGACGAAGTCCGGACAGCCATTCTGAATGAGGTGCACAACGATGGCATTGTTTGATGCAATCCGCTGGACCACCCGGGGCCTCATTTCAGGATCGTGCCGTCCTACCGTTATCGGCTTGGAAAACGTTCCTGCCGAGGGCCCGTTTATTGTGGCACCCAATCACTTGTCCTTCCTGGACAGCGTCATTGTCCAGGCATTGATGCCCCGCCCCGTGGCCTTCTTTGCGAAGGCCGAATACTTCACAACCGGGGGCGTTAAAGGCCGGGTCATGAAGTCGTTCTTCGAAGCCGTTGGCTCCATTCCGGTTGAGCGTGGGGAGCAGGCTGCGAGCGTACAGGCGCTTAAGACCCTGCTGGACATCCTCGAATCCGGAAAGGGAATCGGCATCTACCCCGAGGGAACACGTTCCCGGGACGGGATTCTGTACCGGGGACGAACGGGTGTGGGCTGGCTGGCACTAACCACCGGCGCCCCCGTTATACCGGTGGGGCTGATCGGAACCCAAAACCTTCAACCTGCCGGCCGTAACGCGGTCAAGCCGCAGCATTTCACCATGAAGGTCGGCGAACCGCTGTACTTCGAGAAGACAGGCCCGGACCACTCACTTCCGGCCCGGAGGCAAGTCACCGATACCATCATGGACGCCATCGCCGACCTGAGCGGCCAGGAACGGGCCACAGGCTACAACCAGAGCAAGATCACCGACTGAGCGGCGGATCCTCCAAGGGTCCGCTCCTTTCGCCGTTGGCGTAGCCGTCCCAGGCGGAGGGGCCGTTGACATAGTTGTGGCGGCGCCTCAGTAGACTGGTTTAGTGGCAGATCCATCAAGTTACCGTCCGCAAACGGGCGAAATTCCGACCAATCCCGGCGTTTACCGGTTCCGGGACCCCCATGGGCGGATTATCTACGTCGGCAAGGCCAAGAATCTCCGTTCACGGTTGAACTCGTACTTCGCCAATCCCGGAGGCCTGCTTCCAAAGACCCATGCCATGGTCTTTGCGGCGAGCAGCGTCGAGTGGACCGTGGTGGGCAGCGAACTCGAATCCCTGCAGCTTGAATACACCTGGATCAAGGAGTTCAAACCCCGGTTCAACGTGGTCTTCCGGGACGACAAAACGTATCCCTACCTCGCCGTCACCATGGGGGAGAAGTTTCCGCGCGTACAGGTCCTGCGGGGCGAGAGGCGCAAGGGGATCCGCTACTTTGGTCCGTACACCGCCGGAGCCATCCGCGAAACCATGGACACACTGCTGCGGGTCTTTCCCGTGCGTAGCTGCAGTGCAGGTGTCTTCAAACGTGCCCAGGCCAGTGGGCGCCCCTGCCTGCTCGGATACATCGATAAATGCGCTGCGCCCTGCGTCGGCCGCGTCACTCCTGAGGAACACCGGGCACTGGCAGAGGACTTTTGCGCCTTTATGGGCGGCGAAGCGAAGAAGTTCATCTCCAGGCTCGAAAAGGACATGGCCACGGCAGTCGCCAAGCTGGATTACGAGCGCGCAGCCAGGCTGCGAGATGACATCATCGCGCTGAGGAAGGTTTTCGAGCGGAATGCGGTTGTCCTTGCGGAGGACACAAACGCAGACATTTTTGCCCTCCATGAAGACGAACTTGAGGCCGCTGTCCAGGTGTTCCACATCCGCGGAGGGCGTGTTCGTGGCCAGCGTGGATGGGTGGTGGACAAGGTCGAGGATTCCACAACTCCTGACCTCGTGGAGCATCTCCTCCAGCAGGTCTACGGCGAAGACGGTGAAAGCGAGGGCCGGATACCCCGCGAGGTGCTGGTACCAGTGGCGCCAAGCAACAGCGAGGAGCTGGCGTTATGGCTGGGCGGTCTTCGCGGCGCCAAAGTCGATATCCGTGTTCCCCAACGCGGGGACAAGGCCGCACTGATGTCGACAGTCAGGGAGAACGCAGAACAGGCGCTCAAGCTCCATAAGACCCGCCGCGCCGGGGACCTGACCAACCGGTCGCTGGCATTGCAGGAGCTGCAGGAAGCCCTGGATCTGCCGGTTGCCCTGCTGCGCATTGAGTGCTTTGACGTCTCGCATGTCCAGGGAACCAATGTTGTGGCCTCAATGGTGGTGGTGGAAGACGGACTGCCGAAAAAATCCGACTACCGAAAATTCGCTGTCACCGGGCCCGCGGCGGCTGACGATACCGCGGCGATGCATGACGTCCTGACCCGCAGGTTCCGGCATTACCTCCAGGACAAGACGGCCCAGGTGGAAGCTGCCGAGCTTCCCGGCCACCAAGCCGCCATCAACGCGATGGCTGATGCCGCCGTCCTGGACACCACCACTCCGGCGCCGCGGGCGAAGTTCGCGTACCCTCCCAACCTGGTGGTGGTTGACGGCGGAAAGCCCCAGGTCAATGCTGCGGCGCGCGCATTGTCCGATCTTGGCATCGACGATGTCTACGTCGTCGGACTCGCGAAGCGGCTGGAAGAAGTCTGGCTTCCGGACAGCGATTTCCCCGTCATTCTTCCCCGCACCTCAGAAGGCCTGTATCTGCTGCAGCGCATCCGCGACGAGGCACACAGGTTCGCAATTTCCTTCCATCGGCAGAAGCGCGGCAAAGCCATGACGGTCTCCGCGCTGGACAGCGTTCCGGGCTTAGGGGAGTCCAAGCGCAAGGCACTGCTGGCCGAATTCGGTTCCGTAAAGAAAATCAAGGCGGCCACGGTCATGGAACTTACGGCCGCCAAGGGAATCGGTCCGTCCTTGGCGGAGGCAATAGTCACGCACTTTACCGTCACTGACGGGTCCGCCGACGCCGTCGCACCAGCAGTAAACATGACCACGGGGGAAATCCTGGAAACTTAGCCCGGCCAACGAATCTTGGCTAGGGTAAGGAACGGGACAAACATACGTGCAGCTGCGCTTTACCCGCGCAGCAGAAATGGGGCTGAACAGATGGCAAAGTCGACGACAGGATCCGAAGCTGGACAGGACGGATCCTCGCCGGTCAAGCCTGTGGAAGCTGAGCTGCTGGTAGTTACCGGTATGTCGGGCGCGGGCAGGAGTACGGCAGCCGACGCCTTGGAGGACCATGGCTGGTACGTGGTAGAGAACCTGCCTCCGCAGATGCTCGGAACCCTTGCTGAGCTCGTTTCGCATGCACCCCAGTCCATCCCCAAGCTCGCTGTGGTCATGGACGTCCGGAGCAAGGCCCTTTTTGCGAACATCCGCAGCGCCCTTGGTGCACTGGAGGCGAGCGGCGTCACGTTCCGGGTGTTGTTCCTCGATGCCAATGACAACGTGCTGGTCCGGCGCTTTGAACAGGGACGGCGGCCGCACCCGCTCCAGGGCGGAGGCAGGATCCTTGACGGTATCGCCGCTGAGCGGGAGATCCTTCAGGAACTGCGGGACTCCGCCGATGTCGTTCTGGACACCTCCGATTTCAATGTCCACGGACTCGCCACGGCCATCACCGAACTGTTTACCGAAACGGGTCCGGTGGCCCTCCGCCTCAACGTAATGAGCTTCGGGTTCAAGTACGGACTTCCGGTGGACGCCAACTTTGTCGCTGACGCCCGTTTCATTCCCAACCCCCACTGGGTGCCGAATTTGCGCCCCCACACCGGCCTCGACGAAGAGGTGAGCGACTATGTCCTGGAGGCCGATGGCGTCAAAAACTTTGTGGATCGCTATGTTCTTGCTTTGGAACCGGTCCTGGAAGGCTACCGGAGGGAGAACAAGCACTATGCCACCATCGCTGTTGGCTGCACCGGAGGTAAACACCGCTCGGTGGCTGTCGCCGTCGAACTTTCCAAAAAACTTGCCCAGTATCCCAGGGTGACCGTGACTACGACGCACCGGGACCTGGGCCGCGAATAATGGGTTTGCTTACCGGTCCCTTGCCTTTGGTGCCGCCTTCCGGGGGCTCGGGAGCCCAGCAAAAGGGCCCCACTGTGGTCGCTCTGGGTGGAGGCCACGGGCTGTCCGCGTCGTTGTCAGCACTGCGGTTGCTGACTTCGGAGCTCACGGCGGTTGTAACCGTGGCTGACGACGGCGGATCCTCCGGGCGGCTCCGTGAGGAGTACGGTGTCCTCCCCCCGGGAGATCTGCGCATGGCCCTCTCCGCCTTGTGTGACGATACCGATTGGGGTCGCACCTGGCGGGACGTTATGCAGCACCGCTTCAGGCCCGTCAACGGCACCGGCGGTTCGCTGGACAGCCATGCCATGGGGAATCTGCTCATCGTGACCCTTTGGGAACTCCTGGGAGACACGGTCGCCGGGCTTAAGTGGGCAGGTGCCTTGCTCGGTGCCCGCGGGCAGGTTCTTCCCATGTCAAGCGTGCCCCTGACTATCGAAGGTGATGTCCGGGTTCAGGCTCCGGATGGCAGTACCGTCCTCCACACCGTTTACGGCCAGGCCAATTGTGCTGTCGCCGGTTCACTGGACCGGGTCCGCCTGCTGCCGGAAGGGGCTCCGGCCTGCACCGAGGCACTGATGGCGATTGAACTGGCCGATTGGGTGGTGCTCGGGCCAGGATCCTGGTACACCTCTGTCCTTCCCCACCTCTTGTTGCCCGAAATGCGCCAGGCCCTTTGCGATACAGCGGCGAAGCGGTGCCTGACGATGAACCTGGCGACGGACACCAAGGAGACCTCGGGGATGTCCGCAGCTGACCATCTGAAGGTCCTGCGCACCTACGCTCCTGAGTTCACAGTTGATGTTGTACTCGCCGATCCCGCCTCGGTGCCGGATGTCAAGGAATTCGAGCAAGCGGCCGGGATGCTGGGGGCCGAGGTTGTCTTGGGTAAAGTAGGGGCGTCGAGCCGCCGTCCGATCCATGACCCACTGCGATTGGCAACGGCGTACAGCGATATTTTCGGGAACAGTTAGGAAGGCCCCATGGCACTGACAGCATCGGTCAAGGAAGAACTGTCCCGATTGGACATCAAGAAGTCCTCGGTACGGAAGGCTGAAGTGTCAGCAATGCTGCGCTTCGCCGGGGGACTCCACATCATCTCGGGCCGGATAGTGATAGAGGCCGAGGTGGATCTGGCGTCCACTGCCCGGCGACTGCGTGCGGCTATTGCGGAGGTGTACGGCCACCAGAGTGAAATCATCGTTGTGTCCGGTGGCGGCCTTCGCCGAGGGAACCGCTACGTGGTCCGTGTGGTGCGGGACGGCGAAGCCCTTGCACGCCAGACCGGTCTCCTGGACGCCCGGGGCCGTCCCGTGCGGGGATTGCCTTCCGCGGTGGTCAATGGATCCGCAGCAGACGCTGAAGCTGTGTGGCGGGGTGCCTTCCTGGCCCATGGCTCACTCACGGAACCCGGGCGGTCCTCGTCCATGGAGGTGACGTGCCCGGGACCCGAATCAGCGCTGGCGCTTGTTGGTGCCGCGCGGCGGCTCAACATCCAGGCCAAGGCCCGCGAAGTCAGGGGAGTGGACCGCGTGGTAATCCGCGACGGCGATACCATCGCGGCGCTGCTGACCCGCATGGGCGCCCATGACGCCCTGATGGTGTGGGAAGAACGGCGGATGCGGAAGGAAGTCCGGGCAACAGCCAACCGGCTCGCCAACTTCGATGACGCTAATCTCCGGCGCTCGGCCCAGGCCGCTGTGGCCGCGGGGGCAAGGGTAGACCGCGCACTGGAGATTCTCGGTGACGATGTTCCTGACCACTTGAAGTATGCCGGCGAACTCCGCGTGGCCCACAAACAGGCCAGCCTGGACGAACTGGGGCGGCTCGCGGACCCGCCCATGACCAAGGACGCCATCGCGGGAAGAATCCGCCGCTTGTTGGCTATGGCAGACAAAAAAGCACTTGACCTGGGTATTCCCGGGACGGAAGCCAATGTGACGCCTGAAATGCTGGACGAGTAGGCCCGCCCCTAGAATCTAGAACGGACGATGGAAATACCCTGAACCAACCGGAGGTTATGCCCCTCGGGAGGCCCCCGGAACGTCAGGGTTCAGCCACCGCAGTTTTCCGGGTGCACAGCCATCCGGATGCACAATCCGAGAGTTACCGAACCGGACAACCGTCCACGACATTGGAGGATTTTGTGACCGAGTACGTACTGCCCGAACTCAGCTACGACTATGCAGCACTGGAGCCCCATATCTCCGCCCGAATCATGGAGCTGCACCACAGCAAGCACCACGCCGCCTACGTGGCTGGCGCCAACAACGCCCTGGCACAGCTTGCTGACGCCCGGGACAAGGGTGACTTCGCCAACATCAACAGGCTCTCCAAGGACCTGGCCTTCCACACCGGTGGCCATGTCAACCACTCCGTGTTCTGGAACAACCTTTCCCCGGACGGTGGCGACAAGCCTGAGGGCGAGCTCGCAGCAGCAATCGACGATGCCTTCGGCTCCTTTGACGCCTTCCGCGCCCAGTTCTCCGCCGCTGCCCTGGGCCTCCAGGGCTCAGGCTGGGGCTTCCTGGCCTACGAGCCCATCGGCGGCAACCTGGTCATTGAGCAGCTTTACGATCAGCAGGGCAACGTTGCACTTGGCACCACCCCGCTGCTGATGCTGGACATGTGGGAGCACGCCTTCTACCTGGACTACGTGAACGTCAAGGCTGACTACGTCAAGGCGTTCTGGAACATCGTGAACTGGGCAGATGTGGCCAAGCGGTTCGAAAGCGCACGCGCCAACGCAACCGGCCTCATCACCCTCGGCGTGTGATCAGGACTACACGCGCCTGTAACAAACTTCACATTTAGGTTGATTCTGACCGAATCGTGGAAGGTCGGCCTCCGCACTTGCGGGGGCCGACCTTCTTAAACGTAAGATGGATCACGGAAGGCGGTTAGCCTTCAGCAATGTGGCTGGTCGCCCTCCGATCTGGTAATCATCTCTGCCCAATGGCGTGCGGGATCTGTTAGTTGGCTTTGAACGCCCGACTCAACTAGGTGTGCTTGCAAGAGCACCAAGGAGACTACAAGTGACGACCCGTATTGGTATTAATGGCTTTGGCCGCATTGGCCGCAACTACTTCCGCGCAGCACTCGCGCAGGGCGCTGACCTCGAGATTGTTGCAGTCAACGACCTCACCAGCCCTGAAGCACTGGCCCACCTGCTCAAGTACGATTCCGTAGGCGGCCGGCTGAAGGAAACCGTCGAGGTCAAGGACGGCAACATCATCGTCAACGGCAACGCCATCAAGGTGCTGGCCGAGCGCGATCCCGCCAACCTCCCCTGGGGAGAGCTCGGCGTCGATATCGTTATCGAATCCACCGGCTTCTTCACGAAGGCCGCAGCAGCGCAGAAGCACATCGATGCCGGCGCCAAGAAGGTACTCATTTCCGCACCGGCATCCGATGAGGACATCACCATCGTGATGGGCGTGAACGACGGACTCTACGACTCCGCGAACCACAACATCATCTCCAACGCTTCCTGCACCACCAACTGCCTGGGCCCGCTGGCCAAGGTCATCAACGACGCCTTCGGCATCGAGCGCGGCCTGATGACCACCATCCACGCCTACACCGCGGACCAGAACCTGCAGGACGGCCCCCACAACGACCTCCGCCGCGCCCGCGCCGCCGCCGTCAACATGGTTCCCACCTCCACCGGTGCTGCCAAGGCGATCGGCCTTGTCCTGCCGGAACTCAAGGGCAAGCTCGATGGCTACGCCATCCGCGTCCCGGTTCCCACAGGCTCTGCCACCGACCTCACGGTCACGGTTTCCCGCGAGACCACGGTTGAGGAAGTAAACGCGGCCCTGAAGAAGGCAGCTGAGTCCGACGAGTTGCAGGGAATCCTGACCTACACCGACGAGCCGATCGTTTCTTCGGACATCGTTGGCGACCCCGCTTCGTCCATTTTCGACTCTGGCCTGACGAAGGTTATTGGCAACCAGGTCAAGGTTGTTTCCTGGTATGACAACGAATGGGGCTACTCCAACCGCCTCGTGGACCTCACGGAGCTCGTAGCAGCGAAGCTGAGCTAGGGTTAGCTACATGACATTTCACACCCTCAACGAACTGATCGCTGAAGGTGTCCGCGGGCGGTACATTCTTGTCAGAAGTGACCTGAATGTGCCGCTCGACGGCTCTACAGTGACTGACGATGGCCGCATCAAGGCCTCCCTTCCGGTCCTGGCAAAGCTCACGGACGCCGGTGCCCGCGTGCTCGTAACAGCCCACCTTGGCCGCCCCAAGGGCGCTCCCGAAGAGAAGTACTCCCTTAAGCCCGCGGTAGCCCGGCTTGCCGAGATTGCTTCCTTCAAAGTCACCCTTGCAGAGGACACTGTCGGGCAGTCCGCCAAGCAGTTGGCTGCCTCCTTGCAGGACGGCGAAGTACTCGTCCTTGAGAACGTACGCTTTGACGCCCGCGAGACCAGCAAGGACGACGCCGAGCGCGGAGCCTTCGCGGACGAGCTCGTGGCACTTACCGGGACCAAGGGCGCGTTCGTCGATGACGCCTTCGGTGCCGTGCACCGCAAGCACGCCAGTGTTTACGACGTCGCCACCCGGCTCCCGTCTTACCAAGGCGATCTCGTCCACACCGAAGTCGAAGTCCTCCGGAAGCTCACCACTGACACGCAGCGGCCTTACGTTGTAGTTCTGGGCGGCTCGAAGGTGTCCGACAAGCTCGCGGTGATCGATAACCTCATCGGCAAGGCCGATACCATCCTCGTGGGTGGCGGAATGCTGTTCACCTTCCTTGCCGCCGAAGGGCACAAGGTCGCGGGTAGCCTTTTGGAAGAAGACCAGATTCCGGTAGTGCAGGAATACCTCAAGCGGGCAGCCGACGCGGGAACCGAATTTGTGGTGCCAAGCGATGTTGTTGTCGCCAGCAAATTTGCCGCTGATGCCCAGCACCAGACGGTGCCTGCCGATGCCATCGAAAGCAGCAGTTTCGGAGCGCAAGGTATTGGCCTGGACATCGGCCCTGACTCTGCAGCTGCATTCGCTGATCGAATCAAGTCCGCAAAGACCGTTTTCTGGAACGGCCCCATGGGCGTCTTTGAGTTTGAGGCATTTGCTTCGGGAACCCGGGCGATCGCCGAGGCCCTGACCGGCACGGACGCTTTCACTGTGGTGGGTGGAGGCGACTCCGCAGCCGCTGTGCGTACCCTCGGATTCGAGGACAGCCAGTTCGGTCACATTTCCACCGGCGGCGGCGCCAGCCTGGAATACCTCGAAGGCAAGGAACTCCCCGGCCTGAGCGTTCTGGACCGCTGATTTTGCTCCGGCCGGCAGGGCACCTCTTGGTGTCCTGCCGGCCGTTTACATGACCATGACTTTTGGAGAAAACGTGACAACGTCAATGAACGGCACCTTCGACCGTACGCCCTTGATTGCAGGCAACTGGAAGATGAACATGGACCACGTCCAGGGCATCACCTTGCTGCAGAAGCTGGCGTGGACCCTTTCTGATGCCAAGCACGACTACAACCGCGTCGAGGTGGCAGTGTTTCCGCCCTTCACTGACCTTCGCGGCGTCCAGACCCTTGTTCAGGGCGACGAGCTGGAAGTGGTGTACGGCGGCCAGGACCTGTCCCAGTTCGACTCGGGTGCTTATACGGGTGACATCTCCGGCCAGTTCCTTAAGAAGCTCGGCTGCAAGTATGTCCTGGTGGGCCACAGCGAACGACGCACTATCCACAACGAAACTGACGACGTCCTGAACGAGAAGGTTAAGGCGGCCTACCGTCACGGCCTCGTTCCCATCCTGTGCGTCGGTGAGGGCCTGGAGATCCGTCAAGCCGGGACCCACGTCAACCACACGCTTGAGCAACTGCGTGCGGGCGTTGAGGGGCTCTCACCCGAGCACGCAGCTGAACTGGTCGTCGCGTACGAACCCGTCTGGGCCATCGGAACCGGGGAGGTTGCCGGCCCGGAAGATGCGCAGGAAATGTGCGCCGCAATCCGCGCCGAACTTGCCACTATCTTCGGTGACGATGTCGCGGCCAAGATCCGGCTCCTCTATGGCGGTTCGGTTAAGGCCAATAATGTGGCCGCCATCCTCAACGAAACCGACGTCGACGGCGTGTTGGTGGGCGGCGCGAGCCTTGATCCTGCCGAGTTTGCTAATATTGTCAGGTTCGAGAGTCACCTGCTGACGGATTAGTCCGGACACAGGTCAAGCTCCCGCAATTTCCATCTTCTGAAAGGCCGTCGTGGACGTTCTTCATGTCATTCTGCAGATCCTCCTGGGCATCACCAGCCTCTTGCTGACGTTGCTCATCCTCCTCCACAAAGGACGGGGCGGCGGTCTGTCGGACATGTTCGGTGGCGGTATGAGCTCCGGACTTAGCTCGTCAGGAGTGGCGGAGCGGAACCTGAACCGGTTCACCGTCATCCTTGGCGTCACCTGGGGAATAGTCATTATCGCCTTGGGCCTGCTGATGCGTTTCACCGCCGGCGGCGATTCCTAGGCGCCGCCGCGCTTTCGCCTCTTTCCACATCTTCACCGCCCGCTGCCACTGACACCATCGGGAACTCCGCCTAAACTATGGCTGTTGACGTTTTATGAGTCGTCCAGCCGAGTAACCAGGAGTTCCCGATGGTGCATGCCGCTTCAGGCTTCAGGGGCACCCGTGCCGGTGCCGCCGAGGGCTTCGTTCCCAAGAACCAGCCCGGAAATGGCGTCGGCGACAGCCTGCCGCGTATGCGTGTCTCCTATTGGTGCTCCAAAGGACACGAGACGCGGCCTGTTTTTGTTAAGCTCCCGGAGGACCAGATCCCGGTGGTCTGGGACTGCCGCCGGTGCGGCGGGACAGCGACGCGGGGCCAGTCCCAGCCGGAAGCAACACTGGAAGAGCCCGAGGACGGCTTTAAGAGCCACCTGGAATACGTTAAAGAACGACGCTCCAGCCAGGACGCCGAAGACGTCCTGGCCGGAGCGCTTGAAAGATTACGCGCTGGCGGGGCTCTTCCGGATTAGTTGCTCCGGAACCCGCGAGGCGGCGTTCTCGTCGATGAGCCAGAGAGTCCGGGAGAGGCCCGCGGGACCAGCCGCCGGCACCTGCACCGGATTGGCCCCCGCCAGAGCCAGGCCAACGGCACCGGCCTTATCCTCGCCGGCAACCACCATCCACACTTCCGCCGCCGTGTTAATGGCAGGCAAAGTCAAGGAAATACGCTGTGGCGGTGGCTTGGGTGAATTCCGGACGCCCACCACCGTGAGTTCCTTCTCCCGGATCCCTGCCTGCTCGGGGAACAGCGACGCGATGTGAGCGTCCGGTCCCACGCCAAGCAGGAGGATATCGAAGCGTGGAAGCTTACCGGGAGTGTCCGGACGGTCGTCGGAGGTATCCGCTGCATGCTCAGCTGCAGCGGCTTCTGCCAGCCTGCGGGCGTAGTCTTCAGCCGCTTCCTCCGGTGTCCCGAACTGATCGGTGGATCCCGGCACGTGGACCCGTTCAGGATCCACTCCGATGTGCGACAGGAGGGCAGCGTGTGCTTGACGGGTGTTCCGGTCGTCGTCGTCGGCGGCCACAAAGCGTTCGTCGCCCCACCAGAAGTTGACCTTGGACCAGTTGACGGCCGGGGCAGCGGCGGAGTCGGCAACAGCCTTGAGGGTACCGATTCCCACCGTGCCTCCGGTGAGCACAACAGTGGCCTCGCCGTATCGGTCCTGAACGTCCACAAGCTTGGTGATGAGACGGGCAGCGATCGCCGCCATCAATACCGAGGAGTCAGGATGAATACTTACTCTGGGCTCAGCGCTCACTTGGATGGACACTCCTTAGATTAGTAAGTGGAAGTCCAATAGTAATCACTTCACCGAACACATCGTCGGGATCCAGGCGGCGGAGCTCTTCGGCGAGGCAGTCCTTCAGGCTCCGGCGGGGGAGTGAGATCCGTTGTGCCGGCTGGCCTGGCTGGGTGAGTTCCGCGACGGACAAGCCGGGCCGGAACAGCTGCACGTCCCCGCTTGCCCTGCTGAGACGGACGCGCCGGATGCCGGTGCCCGCGGGGTCGGCGACGATGGTGACCGGGGCGTCCAGGGCGAGCGTGAGCCATGCGGCAAGCAGCAGCGTACTGGGGGAGTCGGAGGCACCCTCGACGGCGATGGCCGTGACCGGAGAGGAATCCACCTGGTCCAGAACTGCCGCCAGCTGGATCCGCCAGTTGGTGAGGCGGGTCCAGGCGAGATCCGTGTCGCCTGCCTTGTAGGTTCTGCGGATGTTCTCCAGAGCCGTCGCAGGATCGGGCTCGTTGGCGGAGTCCGTGATTCTGCGGTGGGCTATTCTGCCGATGGACGTGTCACAGGCGCTCTTCGGCGCACCGTGAGGCCACCAGGCAACGATGGGGGCATCCGGCAGGAGCAGGGCCGCCACGAGGGATTCGCTCTCCTCAGCCAGTTCTCCGAAGCCGCGCAACACAATGACCTCGGAGGCTCCGGCGTCTCCGCCCACCCTGATCTGGGCGTCCAGTCTGGTTGGTGCAGAGGCTCCCGCGTCGGCGAGCACGATGATCCGGCAGGGGTGTTCCCGGCTGGCTTCGTTGGCCGCTTCGATCGCTTCTTCTTCCAGGCCGGATTTGGTAACGACGACGAGCGTCAACACCCGGCCCAAGGCGATGACCCCGCCCTGTTCGCGCAGGGACATGATCTTCTTGGATATTTTCGAGGTGGTGGTATCGGGAAGATCTACGATCATGGCCTTCTCCAGGTTCGTCCGTCGCGGGCAAGCAGTTCGTCTGCCGAGGCAGGACCCCAGCTGCCGGGGGCGTACGGTTCAGGCTGTTCGTTCAGGCCTTCCCAGTACTCTTCGAAGGGGTCCAGGATCTTCCAGGAGAGTTCCACTTCCTGATGCCGCGGGAAGAGGGGAGGCTCGCCCAGCAGCACGTCCAGGATCAGCCGTTCATAGGCTTCGGGGCTGGACTCCGTGAAGGCGTGGCCGTAGCCGAAGTCCATGGTCACATCCCGGACTTCCATCTGCGTGCCGGGGACTTTGGAGCCGAAACGGATGGTGGCGCCTTCGTCTGGCTGGACGCGGATCACCACGGCGTTCTGCCCGAAGTCATCCTCGGCGTGGTCACGGAACAGGAGGTTAGGTGCACGTTTGAAGACGACGGCGATCTCGGTGACCCGCCGGCCCAGGCGCTTGCCGGCACGGAGGTAGAAGGGAACGCCGTTCCAACGCCGGGTGTTGATGTCCACCCGGATGGCAGCAAAGGTCTCCGTGGTGGATTCGGCCGGGATGCCGTCTTCCTCCAGGTAACCCAGGACCTGTTCTCCGCCCTGCCAACCACCGGCGAACTGACCACGCGCGGAATGCGTGGAGAGATCATCAGGCAGTTTGACGGCCGCGAGGACCTTTTCTTTTTCGGCACGCAGATCATCTGCGTTGAAGGAGATGGGCTCTTCCATCGCCGTGAGCGCAAGCAGCTGCAGCAAGTGGTTCTGGATGACATCCCGGGCTGCCCCGACGCCGTCGTAATATCCTGCGCGGCCGCCAGTGCCGATGTCCTCGGCCATGGTGATCTGGACGTGATCCACGTAGTTGGCATTCCACAACGGCTCGAACAGCTGGTTTGCGAAACGCAACGCCAGGATGTTCTGTACTGTCTCCTTGCCGAGGTAGTGGTCGATCCTGAACACGGCGTCCTGCGGAAACACTGATTCCACGATGTCGTTGAGCTGACGCGCGGATTCGAGATCGTGCCCGAACGGCTTCTCAATGACCACGCGACGCCAGTTGTCCCCACCGGCCTGAGCCAGTCCATGCTTGGATAGCTGGCGGCACACCTGTTCGAAGGCTTTCGGCGGAATCGAGAGGTAGAACGCATGGTTGCCGCGGGTACCGCGTTGTTCATCCAGCTCGTCAATGACGTCGCCCAGCCGCTCAAAAGCCGCGTCGTCGTCGAATTCACCCTGGACGAAACGGATGCCTTCAGACAGCTGGTTCCAGACCGCCTCATCGAAGGGCGTGCGGGAGTAGGCCTTGACCGACTCTTTCACTTCCGCAGCGAAGTCTTCGTTCTCCCACTGACGGCGGGCGAACCCAACCAAGGCGAAGCTTGGCGGAAGAAGCCCGCGGTTGGCGAGGTCGTAGACGGCCGGCATCAGCTTCTTGCGGGCCAGGTCTCCGGTCACGCCGAAAAGCACCAGGGAGGACGGCCCGGCAATGCGGTTCAGACGCCGATCTCGCGGATCCCGCAGAGGATTACGCAGGCCACCGCGCGACGATGGAACAGGCCTTCGGCCGCCGTTTTCAGTTTCTGGCATGGTAGCTCGTTGCCTTAGCTTTCGAGTCGGGACGCGGCCTGGCCGGCCAGCGCAGCAATGATCTCCTGCAGCTGCTGCACGCCGGCTGCACGATCCGTGAGGTGGAGGCGAAGGACCGGACGGCCGTGCTCGCTCAGGACCTGTGCGTCACCGGCTGCCTGCGCGGTAATCAGTTCGCCGAAGGTGAAGGGACGCTCCGGAATGGGAAGATCCTTTGCGGCAGCAGCCGTGACCTGCAGGAAGACACCAATCGCTGGTCCGCCCTTGTGGAACTGGCCTGTGGAGTGCAGGAACCGGGGTCCCCAGCCGAAGGTGACGGGACGTCCGCTCAGGGCTGCCAGCTGGTCACGGACGGTCTCGAGGGACGCGAAGGCCAAACGGTCGAAATATGCCTGCACGCTGAGGTAGCCGTCGTCGCCCAACTGTGAAAGCAGGGACGTTACAGCGTCGGCTGCCGTTGCAGACTCACCAAGCCACTCGCCGCCGCGGACCTCGATGGCCCCATCGACAAAATTGGCCGGGGTCGGTTCCGGCTGCGCGTCCAGCAGCCCACGGGCGGCAACCTTCGCGGCCTCGACGTCGGGCTGGTCGAAGGGGTTGATCCCCAGTAGCCGGCCGGCAACTGCCGTTGCGAATTCCCACACCATCATTTGGGTGGGGAGACCGCCGGCGATTGCCACTTCGTTTTCACCGAGTTCGACGTCGGCATCCGCGGCCACGAGCCGCACCACCAGGACGTCGCCGGCACCGGCCGTGACCTCCGGTGATGTGGGTCCTGCGACCACTGGAAGGACGCCAGTGCCAAGCTTGCCGGTGGACTCCGCGATCAGCTGCTCAGCCCAGTCGGCGAAACCGACTATGCCTGAGCCGTCCTCGGCAATGACAATCTTGTCCCGCAGGGGTGAGGTGCCACCGAGGGCGGCACCGAGCGCAAGGCCGATGTTTTCAGGGGCGTCGTCGTTGAGGATTTCAGCGGCTTCCTCGGCTTCGTCGAGAAAGGCCTGGATGTCTACCCCGGCCAATCCACAGGGCACCAGTCCAAACGCAGTAAGGGCGGAGTAACGCCCACCAACGTTGGGATCGGCGTTGAACACCTTCCGGTAACCTGCTTCCCGGGAAGCCTTATCGAGAGGAGAACCCGGATCGGTGACGATGATGATCCGGCTCTTCGCATCGAGCCCGGCCTCGGTGAAGGCCTGTTCGAAAATGCGCCGCTGGGAGTCTGTCTCAAGCGTTGAACCTGATTTGGAAGACACCACAACAGCGGTTTCGGTGAGCCGGTCGGCGAGGGCAGCACTGACCTGTTCTGGGTCGGTGCTGTCGAGCACACTCAGCTCGACGCCTGCAGTTCCAGCCATGACCTCCGGAGCCAGCGAGGAGCCGCCCATGCCACAGAGAACGATCCTGGTGACGCCCTCTGCACGGAGTGCGTCCCGGAGTTCCAGGATGGGGGCCACCAGCGCTTGTGAAACGGTGGCGGCCTCCACCCAACCCAGGCGAACGGCAGATTCTGCTTCAGCATCCGGACCCCACAGGGTGTGGTCCTTTGCAAAAATGCGGCTCGCTATCCGATCCTCAACAAGGGTGGGGACGTGCTGTTCAAGGGCCTGGCGTGCTGCGCCGGTGGCGTCGTAGCTGAGTGTGCTCATGATGGACTAGGAAGCCTTCCGTGCAGCGGCGAGGGCGCCCTCGACGTCGGCCAGCAGTTCCTTCCAGCTGGCGACGAACTTGTCGAGTCCTTCGGACTCGAGGAGCGCGACGACCTCGTTGTAGGAGATCCCCAGGGCATCCAGGGCGTCAAGGGTTGCGTTGGCCTCGTCGTAGCGGCCGGTGATGGTGTCACCGGTGACCACGCCGTGGTCGAACGTGGCGTCCAGGGTCTTCTCCGGCATGGTGTTCACCACGCCGGGGGCGACGAGTTCGGTGACGTAGAGGGTGTCCGGGTAGGCCGGGTCCTTCACACCGGTGGAGGCCCACAGCGGACGCTGGGGGAGGGCCCCGGCGTCGGCCAGCAGGGCCCAGCGCTCGGTGGAGAAAAGCTCTTCATAGACCTGGTAGGCCAGGCGGGCGTTCGCGACGCCGGCCTTGCCCTTGAGGGCCTTGGCTTCCTCGGTGCCGATCGCGTCGAGGCGCTTGTCAATTTCGGAGTCGACGCGGGAGACGAAGAACGATGCCACGGAGTGGATCCTGGAGAGATCGTGGCCGTTGTCCTTGGCCTGCTCCAGGCCTGACTGGAACGCGTTGATGACGGCGCGGTAGCGCTCGAGGGAGAAGATCAGGGTCACGTTCACGCTGATGCCAGCGGCCAGGGTGGTGGTGATGGCCTCGAGGCCCTCAAGGGTTGCCGGGATCTTGATGTGGACGTTGTCCTTGTTGACCTTCTTGTACAGGTGCTGGGCCTCGGCCACGGTACCGGCGGTATCCCAGGCAAGGCGGGGGTCCACCTCGATGGAAACACGGCCGTCAACACCGTTGCTGGCTGCGGCGACCGGGGCGAACAGGTCGCAGGCGTCGGCGACGTCGGTGGTGGTGATTTCGAAGATGGTCTCTTCGATCGTGGCACCGGCGGCTGCCTGCGCGGCGATGGTGGCGTCGTAGTCCGTGCCGGTGGTGATGGCTGCGTGGAAGATCGACGGGTTGGTGGTAACGCCGACAACGTTCTTCTCGTCAATGAGCTTCTGAAGGGTGCCTGTATCCAGGCGCCCACGGGAAAGGTCATCAAGCCAGATGGAAACGCCGGCGTCGGACAGCTGCTGTGTGGGGGTAGTCATTTTGTATCTCCTGGAATTCGTGTTCAGGCCTGCAGGCCAGCGAGGGAGTCCTTGGCAGCGGCGGCAACAGCCTCCGCGGTGATGCCGAACTCCTGGAAAAGGCGCTTGTAGTCAGCGGAAGCGCCATAGTGCTCGAGCGAGACGGAGCGGCCGGCGTCGCCGACGAACTCCCTCCAGCCCAGGGCGAGCCCGGCTTCAACGGACACCCGGGCCTTGGCGGCGGCGGGCAGTACGGATTCGCGGTAAGCGGCATCCTGCTTGTTGAACCACTCGACACAGGGCATGGAGACAACGCGGGCAGCGATGCCTTCGGCCTGAAGTGCTTCGCGGGCCTGGACGGCCAGCTGGACCTCGGAGCCGGTGCCGATGAGGATGACGTCGGCCGGGACCGTTGCGCCGTCCTTCGAAGCCTCGGCCAGGACGTAACCGCCCTTGGCGACTCCCGCCGTCGAACCGAAGGTGTCGCCGTCGGCGGTGCCCTCGCCACGGTCGTACGTGGGAATGTTCTGGCGGGTCAGGACGATGCCTGCCGGGTTCTCGTGGTTCTCCAGCATGGTCTTCCATGCCGCAGCCACCTCGTTGGCGTCACCGGGACGGACAACGTCCAGGCCGACGATGGCGCGCAGCGAGGCGAGCTGTTCCACAGGCTGGTGGGTGGGACCGTCTTCACCGAGACCGATGGAGTCGTGGGTCCAGACGTACAGCGACGGAACGCCCATGAGAGCGCCGAGGCGGATGGCCGGGCGCTGGTAGTCACTGAAGATCAGGAACGTACCGGAGAACGCCCGGGTCTTGCCGTGCAGGGCGATGCCATTGACGATTGACGCTGCGGCATGCTCACGGATACCGAAGTGGAGAACACGGCCGTACGGGTTCCCGGACCAGGCGTCAGTCTGCTTGGATGCGGGGATGAACGACGGCGAGCCCTCGATGGTGGTGTTGTTGGATTCAGCAAGGTCGGCGGAGCCGCCCCACAGTTCCGGCATGACCGGGCCAAGTGCGTTGAGCACCTTGCCGGACGCCGCGCGGGTGGAGACGTCCTTGCCGGCCGGGAAGACGGGAAGAGCGGCGTCCAGGCCCTCAGGCAGTTCGCGGGCTTCCACACGCTCCAGCAGAGCAGCGTTTTCCGGGTTGGCTGCCTGCCAGGCGTTGAAGGATTCTTCCCATTCCTTGCGGGCCTCGGCACCGCGGTCCACTACGGAACGGGCGTGGGCCAGGACTTCCTGGTCAACGTCGAAGGACTTGGCGGGATCGAAGCCCAAGACCTCTTTGAGTCCTGCCACTTCCTCCGCGCCCAGGGCGGAACCGTGGATCTTGCCCGTATTCTGCTTCTTCGGCGCGGGGTAGCCAATGATGGTGCGCAGCGAAATGATGGACGGCTTCGACGTTTCGGCCTTGGCGGCGAGCAGTGCCGAGTACAGCTCCTGCACGTCTTCCTTGTATTCGCCGGTCTTGGTCCAGTCGACGCGCTGGGTGTGCCAGCCATAGGACTCGTAGCGCTTCAGCACGTCCTCGGTGAAGGAGATGTCGGTGTCGTCCTCGATCGAGATGTGGTTCTCATCGTAGATAACTACGAGGTTGCCCAGTTCCTGGTGGCCAGCCAGCGACGAAGCCTCGGAGGTCACGCCTTCCTGGAGGTCGCCGTCGGATGCGATGACCCAGATGGTGTGGTCAAAGGGGCTGGTGCCGGCGGCAGCATCGGCGTCGAACAGGCCGCGCATGCGGCGCTGCGAGTAAGCGAACCCGACAGAGGATGCCAGGCCCTGGCCCAGCGGCCCGGTAGTGATTTCCACGCCGGCGGTGTGCTTGTATTCCGGGTGTCCGGGGGTCAGTGAACCCCAGGTGCGCAGGGCTTCAAGGTCCTTGAGTTCCAGGCCGTAGCCGGAGAGGAACAGCTGGATGTACAGGGTCAGTGACGTGTGACCCGGGGACAGGATGAAGCGGTCACGTCCCAGCCAGTCAGGATTCCGGGGATCGTGGCGCATCAGCTTCTGGAAGAGAAGGTATGCGGCAGGGGCCAAACTCATGGCCGTCCCGGGGTGGCCATTGCCAACTTTTTCCACCGCATCCGCGGCCAATACCCTGACGGTATCCACGGCGCGTTGGTCCAAGCTGGTCCATGACAGTTCTTGCTCTTCCAAATGTGGCACGAAAACCGGGCCCCTCTCTGTGCTGACGGCAATTGGTACTGGTCAGGCCCGAGCAGGGCACTTGATGGCGCCTGCTGCAGTGTGTACCAGCCGTTCACCATTGAAACGTTGATCTATATTCAGTCGCATGGCAGAGGGGGGAATACGCTTTCCAGCGCTACCCCTTGCGTGCTGATCTGCTGACAGCTTAGCCCTAATCCACACTCTGGTCAGCGTGAATCTCACTAAGTGGACTGAATTTTCCTTATATGAATCACCGTATCGCAGGCAGGTTGTGAGAATCAGTTAACGTGCCCGAATCATTGGCAAACTCGCAGGAATGGCCGCCAGCAAGCCGCAGGCAAAGCAACGACGCTGCGGAATGCCCGGTGAACAATGCCGGCCGTGGCTCCACGGTATGATATTCGGAGGCCGCAGAAGGGGTGCGCAGGCCCGTTTTGCGGGTCCCGCCGTCGAGGCCAACCGGAACTAAACCGCCAGACAGAACAGAGTGACTGCAACGTGAGCACAACCAATACGCCTCTCAACGCTGCCCGGCTTCCGGGAAAGGCAGGCTTCGCCCGCAAGGCCAAGGCGTACCTGGCCCTCACTAAACCAAGAGTCATTGAACTGCTCCTGGTCAGCACGCTTCCCACCATGATCTACGCAGAGCGGGGCTTCCCCTCTGTCGGGCTCATCCTCGCGACGCTGGTTGGCGGTGCCTTCGCCGCCGGCAGTGCAGGCGCCTTCAACTGCTACATCGACCGCGACATCGACAAACTCATGCACAGGACCGAGAAGCGGCCTCTCGTCACTGGCGAGGTCACACCCCGGGAAGCGCTGGTTTTCGCAACCCTCCTGGGTGCCGCCGCCATTGCCATCCTCTGGTTCGGCGCAAACCCTTTGTCCGCCTGGCTGGGCCTCGGCGCCATCCTCTTCTACGTGGTCATCTACACCATGATTCTGAAGCGCCGCACTGCCCAGAACATTGTGTGGGGTGGGGCCGCAGGGTGCTTCCCCGTCCTGATCGCCTGGGCTGCAGTCACAAACACCGTTGAGTGGCCCGCCGTCGTACTCTTCATGGTGATTTTCCTGTGGACCCCCCCGCACTACTGGCCGCTTTCCATGCGTTACGGCGAGGACTACCGCAACGCCAACGTGCCCATGCTTGGTGCTATCGCTGGCGCACGAGTGGTTTCTGTGCAGGTGGTCCTGTACGCGTGGGCCATGGTGGTCTGCTCCCTGCTGATGGTTCCCGCGGGTGGCGCCGGCTGGGTCTACACAGCAACTGCTGTTCTCGCCGGCGCCTGGTTCCTCTATGAGTCCCACGCCCTTTACAGCAAGGCGCAGGCCGGCGACGTTTCAAACAAGGGTGCCATGAAGGTTTTCCACGGCTCCATCAGCTACCTCACGCTACTGTTTATCGCTCTGGCCATCGATCCGTTTGTCGGCGCGCCGATCATGGGCGGCTAGCCCTTCCCAGACGCTCCCTCACATCCCGCGTCATCTCGTCCACACTGCCCGTGGCAGGATCTGAGGGATCGTCGGCCTTTTAGGGGCAGGATCTGAGGGAGCGTCGGGTTATTTAACCGGGCTTGAGCGGGCGAGGTCCGCTGCGTTTGTGGCGGCGATTATCAGCAGTGCCGCGCCGAGCATGTGCGTGCCAACCAGGAGAGCCGGGATCCCGTTGTAGTACTGGCTGAAGCCAATGACTGCCTGCAGCACAGTGACAGCGAGCAACAGGAACACGGCGGAACGGAACGGTCCGTTGATCTTTCCCCGCACCACGAGGTACAGGGCCACAAGGGAACCTGCGGTGATCAGGTACGCCGGCACCGCATGGATGTGCGAGAAAAGATCCCAGTCGAGGTTGTTGCGGGGAGCATCGGCGTCGCCGGCGTGTGGTCCTGCCCCCGTCACCACAACTCCCAAGCAGACTGCAACAGCAGAAAAAAGGGCGACGGCGGCCATCAGTGGGCGGGCGACGCCAGGCAAGGGGGCCAACTGCACCGAGCGGAACCTGCCCGTCCTTCCATAGGCCCGGTTAACGAGTAACGTCGCCAGCACCACCAGCCCCATGGAGACGAGGAAATGCAGGCCCACAACCCACGGGTTGAGCTGGGTGAGGACAGTGATTCCGCCGATGATGGCCTGCGCAGGGATACTCGCCAGCAGTCCGAGGGCGAGGAGAAACAGATCACGACGTTCCTTGCGCAGGTTCCACAAATACACCAGCATCAGGGCAGCAACAGCCGCCAGGGCGAAGGTCAGCAGACGGTTGCCGAACTCGATGAAGCCATGGAGCCCCATCTCGGGGGTGTTGACCAGGGAATCTGCGGTGCAACGAGGCCACGTGGGGCAGCCCAGGCCCGAGGATGTGAGGCGTACGGCTCCTCCGGTCACCACCAGAACCGTCTGGCCGATCAGGGACAGGACTGCAAGGCGGAGCACTGTCCTGTCGACGGATACGGGGAGCTTGGAGGTAAACCGGGACATCATCCCGGGGAGGCGCGACGCCGTGCTCACAGTTTTCTCAATTCCACTTGAACCAACGGGTGGCCGCTGCGCCGGCGACAGCCGTCCACAGCAGCAGGACAAGAACAGCCGGGGTGTTGACGCCGCCATGCACCAACGCGTCCCTCAATGCCTCACCGAGGGCACCGGACGGGAGAAAGTGCACCAGGTGCTGGGCCGGGCCGGGCAGCCGTTCGGCGGGAATCACGATGCCGCCCAGGGCACCGAGCAGGATCCAGAGCAGGTTGGTGATGGCCAGCGTTGCTTCGGGTCTAACCGTGCCGGCGACGAGCAGCCCAAGGGCAGTGAAAGCGGCTCCACCCATAACCAGCAGGAAAAGGCCGGGGAGCAGCCCTGCCGGATTGGGCTCCCAGCCCAGGGTCGCAGCCACTGAACCGATCACCAGTACCTGCAGGGCAAGCACTGCCAACACCGCCAGGATCTTTCCCGCTATGAGCCCGGTCCGGCCCAGCGGGGTGGTGGAGAGGAACCGCAGTACGCCGTAGCGCCGGTCGAATCCTGTGGAGATGCCCTGACCCGTGAAACCCGTGGACATGGCGCAGAGGGCGAGGATGCCCGGCACTGCGACGTCGATCCGGGTGCCGCCGAGCCCGTCCAGCAGCGGCGTGACAGTCAGGCCCACCAAGGCCAAGAGTGGCAGCACGATGGCAAGTATCAGCTGTTCACCGTTGCGGATCATGGTCAGGGCTTCATAGCCGCCTTGCAGCGCGATCCGTTTGAACAGGGGCGCAGGGGCGCCTCCGAGCGTCTCGTTCATCGGATATCCCTTCCGGAAATGTCCAGGAATACGTCTTCGAGGCTGCGGGCTTCCAGGCTGAAGGATCCGGGCATGATGCCGCGCGCTGCCCACCAGGCCGTGAGGGCAGCAAGATCCTCCGGGCTGAGCGCACCCGTGGCCGAGTAGCTGCCGGCCCTGCTCTCTCTCACGCCAATTCCGGCGGGAAAAACACCGGTGAAATCCAGGCCCGGCCGCGCCTCGAAAAGGAGCGTGCGGATGTGGGGCTGGCTCGGATCAGGCGAAACGTTCCGCTGCAGCAGTTGCGCCACGGTTCCCTCGGCCACGTTCCTGCCGGCGTCAATGATGTAGACATAGTCGGCGAGACGCTGGGCGTCGTCCATAAGGTGGGTTGTCAGGATGATTCCCATCCCGGCCGAACGCAGTTCGGTGATGAGTTCAAAGACGATGTTGCGGGACTGCGGATCCAGGCCAGCGCTTGGCTCGTCAAGGAAAAGCACCTCGGGCCGGCCCACCAGGGCGGCAGCGAGGGCGAGGCGCTGCTTCTGCCCACCGGAAAGCCGGCGCACGCTGGTCTTGCTGAAAGTGTCTATTCCGAGACGCTGAATCAGCTCGTCCAAGGGCCAGGGGTTCCGGTACATGCCCGCTATATGGCGGAGCAACGGGACAGGACGGGCCGACGGCGGGAGTCCGCCATCCTGCAACATCACACCTACCCGGGAGCGAAGGCCTGCATCAGCTGTATCCGGGTCCTGCCCCAGCAACGAGATGGTTCCGCCAGTGCGTTTTTGGAGCCCCTGTGCGCATTCAATAGTGGTGGTTTTTCCTGCACCATTGGCTCCTAGGAGGGCGGTTACCTTGCCGCGTTCGGCCACAAGAGACAGGCCACCCACTACCCGGAGCATCTTGCCGTCCAGGGCCGGGAGCGGACCAACGTCCTTGACTAACCCGTCTATGGACAAAACAGTGGATTGGGGGGATTGCACCAAAGCATTCTACGTGATGTAGTAGCAGTGCACTCAGTTCGGCTTCCGGGGTGTCCGAGGTCACAATGATGCAGCCAGCAGGCGAGCCTAGCCTTACTGGATGCCGGGACTAAATTACGACATCATTATGTTGTGTATTCCATGAGCTCATCCACTTCTGCGCGCTTGATCAGCCGCAGCGCGCCAGCAGGCGTGCCGGCGGTGCTCAGCCCTGTTCCGGCGTCGGCAACTGCCGAGGCTGAGGACCGTACACGCGACCGCGTTCTGAATGCCGTCCTGGAGCACGGGCCCGTAAGTGCCGCCGAGCTTGGCGACCTCCTGGGCTTCACCCCGGCCGCAGTCCGCCGTCACCTTGATCACCTTGCCCGCAGGGGAGTGATCGAGGTTAAGCGCGTAGCCAGGGCCGGCGCCGGTGCAGGCCGGCCCGCCCGCCGTTATGTTCTGAGCTCGCAAGGCCAGTCGAGCCTCGGGGACGACTACTTGAATATCGCAAGCTCTGCACTCAAGCAGCTCGAGAATATGGCTGGCTCGGCAGCAGTCCGTGAGTTCGCCGTCGAGCGTTTCTCGGACATGGAACGCCGTTATGCGCCGGAAGTTGAAGCAGCCGGAGCTGACATCACTGCAAGGGCGCGGGCCCTGTCCGCTGCCCTCTCCAGGGACGGTTACGTCTCGTCCGCCGCTTCGATTGAAGCCAAGGTGCCCCTTCCCGCTGCACTATCCAGCGTCCAGCTCTGCCAGGGGCACTGCCCGATTCAACAACTCGCTGTCCAGTTCCCAGTGTTCTGCGACGTGGAAACTGAAGTTTTCTCCCGCCTGGTAGGCGTTGACGTGCGCCGCCTCTCCACGTTGGCCCGCGGCGGACATGTCTGTACTACCCACATACCTACGGGTCGGCCGGCGGTTCAGGGGCGGGAAACACCCGCAGCACCCGGAACCTCAGAAGTATTGCCGGAAAACCCGGACGAAGTATCCAACCATCTGCAAGAAAGGCCGTGATGACGGACCAACTATCAGAGAAAAAGGTTGCTGACTCTACTGTGATTTCGGAGATTCTGGAAAAGAATCCCGAGCTCCACGGAATCGGCACTTACGAGTACGGCTGGTCCGACAAGAACGACGTCGGCGCCAACGCCCGCCGTGGAATCAACGAGGACGTTGTCCGGGACATTTCGGAGAAAAAGAGCGAGCCCCAGTGGATGCTGGACCTCCGCCTCAAGGGCCTGAAGTACTTCGACCGCAAGCCCATGCCCACCTGGGGTGCGGACCTGTCGGGCATCGACTTCGACAACATCAAGTACTTCGTGCGGTCCACCGAGAAGCAGGCCACCAGCTGGGAGGACCTGCCGGACGACATCAAGAACACGTACGACAAGCTCGGCATCCCCGAGGCCGAAAAGCAGCGGCTGGTCTCCGGCGTCGCCGCCCAGTACGAGTCCGAGGTCGTCTACCACCAGCTGCGTGAAGACCTTGAAAAGCAGGGCGTCATCTTCCTTGATACCGATACTGCGCTGCGGGAGCACCCTGAGATCTTCCAGGAGTACTTCGGCACCATCATCCCCGTCGGTGACAACAAGTTTGCGTCACTGAATACGGCTGTCTGGTCTGGCGGTTCCTTCGTGTACGTGCCCAAGGGCGTCCACGT
This sequence comes from Arthrobacter sp. Z5-13, assembly GCF_056499105.1. Taxonomy (NCBI): domain Bacteria; kingdom Bacillati; phylum Actinomycetota; class Actinomycetes; order Micrococcales; family Micrococcaceae; genus Arthrobacter; species Arthrobacter sp. Z5-13. The sequence goes on along the minus strand of NZ_CP096460.1, from coordinate 2,298,284 downwards.
AGACATCCCCCTGCAGGCATACTTCCGCATCAACACGGAAAACATGGGCCAGTTCGAACGCACCCTGATCATCGCGGACGAAGACTCCTATGTTCACTACATTGAGGGCTGCACCGCGCCGATTTACACCTCGGACTCGTTGCATTCCGCTGTTGTGGAGATCATCGTGAAGAAGGGCGCCCGCGTCCGCTACACGACCATCCAGAACTGGTCCAACAACGTGTACAACCTGGTCACCAAGCGCGCCATCTGCGAAGAGGGCGCCACCATGGAGTGGATCGATGGCAACATCGGCTCCAAGGTGACCATGAAGTACCCCGCTGTCTACCTCGTGGGCGAGCACGCCAAGGGTGAAACCCTGTCCATCGCTTTCGCAGGCGAGGGCCAGCACCAGGACACCGGCTCCAAGATGGTTCACATCGCGCCCAACACAAAAAGCTCGATTGTGTCCAAGTCTGTGGCCCGTGGCGGTGGCCGCGCTGCCTACCGTGGTCTGGTGCAGGTTCGCGAAGGTGCCAAGCATTCCGCTAATACCGTCCGCTGTGACGCACTGCTGGTGGATACCATCAGCCGTTCGGACACGTACCCGTACATCGACATCCGCGAAGACGACGTCGTTATGGGTCACGAAGCAACGGTTTCCCGGGTCAGCGAAGAGCAGCTCTTCTACCTGATGTCCCGAGGTATGCGCGAAGACGAAGCCATGGCGATGATCGTCCGTGGCTTCATCGAACCAATTGCCCGCGAACTCCCGATGGAGTACGCCCTCGAGCTGAACCGCCTGATTGAACTGCAGATGGAAGGGTCCGTCGGATAACGATGACTGAAATCACCACCGAAAAAGCGCGAATCGGCGCGCCCTCAGCCCAGCCGTTCATTAACGGTTTCACCGAAGAGGGCGAGAGCCTTTCTCCGATCAATTCCGCTGAATCCAAGGCCCCGCTGGCCGGAGCTTCCGCCAAGAGCCACTCCCATGGTGGCGGCGTCGGGATCCCCGACAGCTCACGTGCCGGACGCCTGACGTCCTACAACCTTGCCGACTTCAAGCCGCTCACGGGCATGGAGGAAGACTGGCGCTTCACACCGCTGAAGCGCCTGCGCGGGCTCCACACGGACGCCTTGACCGGGACTGCCCCCGAGGTGCTGGTCACAGCACCCCTGGGAGTCCTGGTGGAAACGGTTGACCGCAACGACAACCGCATAGGGTCCGCGGCGATCCCTGAGGACAGGGTTTCGGCCAACGCCTGGGAAAACTTCACTGAGGCCACTGTTATTACAGTCCCCGCTGAAGCTCAGGTCACGGATGAAATCAGTGTCCTGATCACCGGCCAAGGCACCGAGGCCTCTGCACAGCACATCGTTATTGAGGCGAAGAAGTTCTCCAAGGCCGTGGTGGTTCTTGATCACCAGGGCACCGCCGTCGTCTCGCAGAACGTCGAGATCCTGGTGGGAGACGGCGCTGACCTCACTGTCATTTCCCTCCAGGAATGGCATGACGATTCCGTGCACGCATCCTCACAGCAGGCAAAGCTTGGCCGCGACGCGAAGTTCAAGCACATCGTGGTGAGCCTCGGTGGCGACCTGGTGCGCATGACCCCGTCAGCACGCTTCACCGCCACCGGCGCCGAAGTCGAGCTCCTGGGCCTGTACTTCGCCGACGCCGGCCAGCACCTTGAGCAGCGGCTGTTCGTTGACCACTCTGTGGCCAACTGCAAGTCCAATGTTCTTTATAAGGGTGCGCTGCAGGGCAAGAACGCCCACACCGTCTGGGTAGGCGACGTCCTGATCCGTAAGGAAGCAGAAGGCACGGACACCTACGAGGCCAACCGCAACCTGGTATTGACGGATGGCGCCCGCGCCGACTCCGTCCCTAACCTTGAAATCGAGACGGGCCTGATCGAGGGTGCGGGGCACGCAAGCGCCACCGGACGTTTCGACGACGAGCACCTGTTCTACCTGATGGCACGGGGAATCTCGGAAGAGGTTGCCCGCCGGCTGGTGGTTCGGGGCTTCCTGAACGAAATCATCCAGAAGATCAAGGTTCCGGCGCTCGAGGAGCGCCTGACTGCTGCGGTTGAGCGCGAGCTCGCCGCCACCAATAACTGAACGGGTACGGAAACAGCCATATGACTGAACAGCCGAAGGGCGAGCTTGTCTGCAGCGCCAGCGAGATTCAACTCAAGCAGGCACTGCGGATCCTGATCGACGACTACCCGGTCGCCATCGTGAAGGACTCGATGGGTGACATCCATGCAATCGGGGACACCTGCTCGCATGCGGACGTTTCCCTTTCGGAGGGTGAAGTCGAAGGTTGCATGATCGAGTGCTGGGGTCACGGATCCCAGTTCGATCTCCGTACAGGAGAGCCACTTCAGCTGCCTGCCTACGACCCGGTACCGGTTTTCGCGGTCACCATCGAGGGCGACGACGTCTACGTGGACTTCAGCAACGTACTCAATGGCGCCGAAGCCCCCAACTTCAGCTAACCGCCAACCGCACATCAAAAACTTCAAGCCAAGAAACCGCACCGCCGCCGGAGGGCATGGTGCAGAGGAGAACAAGACACATGTCTACTCTTGAGATCAAGGACCTGCACGTCAGCATTGACACCGAACAGGGCACCAAAGAGATCCTGAAGGGCGTCAGCCTGACCATCAAGACAGGCGAGACCCACGCCATCATGGGCCCCAACGGCTCGGGCAAGTCCACGCTGGCCTCCACCATTGCCGGCCACCCCCGCTACAACGTCACGGGCGGCACCATCACCCTCGACGGCGAAGACGTACTGGCCATGAGCGTCGACGAGCGGGCCAGGGCAGGCCTCTTCCTGGCCATGCAGTACCCGGTGGAGGTCCCCGGCGTCAGCATGACCAACTTCCTGCGCACCGCCAAGACTGCGATCGACGGCGAAGCACCCTCCCTGCGTCACTGGACCAAGGACGTCAAGGCCGCAATGGCCCAGCTCCGCATCGATGCTGACTTCACGCAGCGCAATGTCAACGAGGGCTTCTCCGGTGGCGAGAAGAAGCGCGTCGAGATCCTTCAGCTGGAACTCTTCAAGCCGCGCTTCGCTATCCTCGACGAAACCGACTCAGGCCTCGACGTCGACGCACTCAAGGTGGTCTCAGAGGGCGTCAACCGCGCTCACGCCGAGGGCAACATGGGCACCTTGCTCATCACGCACTACACGCGGATCCTGCGCTACATCAAGCCGGACTTCGTCCACGTGTTCGTTGACGGACAGGTAGTCGAAGAAGGTGGCCCCGAATTGGCCGACCGACTCGAAGAAGAAGGCTACGACCGCTACGCTAAAGGCGCCGGGGCAGCGAGCATTGCAGCCGCGGCGGCAGCAGCACAGGCCTAGTAAGGACCAGTCATGACCGAAATCAATACCGCCCGGACGGGCCTTGAGGATGTCGAAGAGGCCCTCAAGGACGTCATTGACCCGGAGCTCGGGGTCAACATCGTTGACCTCGGTTTGCTCTACGGGTTGAAATACTCCGACGACGACGGCGCACTGCTGATCGACATGACGCTCACCACCGCTGCGTGCCCGCTGACCGATGTGCTCGAAGAGCAGGTGGGCAAGGCGCTGGACGGTGTTGTGGACGAATGGCGTCTGAACTGGGTGTGGATGCCGCCATGGGGTCCCGAGCGGATCACCGATGACGGCAAGGACCAGATGCGCGCCCTCGGGTTCAACATCTGACTCAAAGCTCTATCCAGCAAAGCACGACGGCGGTCGGTTACCTTCTCACCAAGGTGACCGGCCGCCGTCGCGCTTTATCGCTTCACGTTGCCGTTAGAGAGTGGCGGCCGAGAAGGTGTCGCATTGGTTGATGTCGCCCGTGGTGTATCCGGTGTAGAACCACCGCTGGCGTTGTTCGCTGGAACCATGCGTCCAGGCTTCGGGGGTCACCCTTCCGGTTGCGGCCTCCTGAATGCGGTCATCGCCGACGGCGGATGCTGCGGAAAGTGCGTCCTTCAGGTCCTGCTCGGTCAGGGGATCAAGGAACGGCTGTCCGGAAGCAGGGTCCGGCTGGGTGGCATGGTGGGCCCAGAGGCCGGCATAGCAATCGGCCTGCAGCTCAACCCGGACAGCGCCCGATTCAGGCCCCTGCGGATCCTGCTGGGCCCGGTCCAGGTAACCCAGTACGTTTTGGACGTGATGACCGAACTCATGGGCCACCACGTACTCCTGGGCAAGGGGGCCTCCGGATGAACCAAACCGGTCCACCAGCTCCTGGAAAAATCCGGGGTCGAAGTACGCTGTGGTGTCTGCCGGGCAATAGAAGGGCCCCACAGCTGAGGTTGCCGCTCCGCAGCCAGTATTGGTTGCTTCGCGGAAGATGACTGTTTCGGGTTGCGGATACTGCCTGTTGTACTGGGCCAGATAGCCCGGCCAGAAAGCATTCAGGCTGTTCACTGTTCCGACAATCCGGCAATCCAGACGTTGGTCTGCGTCCGCTCCGGTCCTGCACGCCGGCGCAGTTCCCTGGCTTTGGGCTGAGGGGTCCTGAACAGTTCCCCCGAGGCCTTCGAGCAATTGCGGATTAACACCGAACAAAAGGGCGAGCAGGAGAACGATTCCGCCCCCTATGCCGCCGCCGATGCCCCGGCCCATGCCCCGCCGGTCCTGGACCTGCGATGGATCCAGGCGGACATTGTCATTGAAACTCATAACGTCACAATAGTCCGACTGGGCGCTGAGGAAAGGTGGCTGCGGCGGTAAAGTGGCTCTGATGCCTTTTCTCGACCAACTCCAGCGCTGGGCCAATGAACGTCCCGACGACACCGCCGTTGTTGTTGGCGGCAGACGACTGAGCTGGGAATCCCTGCAGAAGCTGGCGGCTGATCTCGTCCCGGAATCACCCCAGGTGACCGTTCTGACGGAGGGAAATTCTGTTGAATTTGTCGCCCGTTTCGCCGCGGCGGTGGCAGGGGAGCGGCAGTGCGCTGTGCTGGATCCTTCCTGGCCGGAGCATCTGAGGAGCGAGGTCCGTGCACGCCTCGGCGCACCCGCCCCGGCGTCAGGAACCGCCCTGTCCGACGGCCCGGCAGAGTCCAGCTTCCTCATCGGAATGACCTCCGGCACCACGTCTGTTCCCAAAGCCTTTACCCGCTCCAGGAAGTCCTGGGTCCTCTCCTTCGAGGCATCCATGGCCTTTTTCGGACTCGAGGCAACGGACAAGACCATGGCCCCCGGACCGCTCGCGTCGAGCCTGAACCTCTATGCCCTATCCGAGTGCCTCTACGCGGGTTCCGAGTTCCATACCCTCGAAAACTTTGACGTCGGGGACGTCCATGGCGCCATCACCTACGACGGAATAACCCGCCTGGTGCTGGTCCCCACCATGCTCAGGCTCCTCAGTGAACGCGGCCTCTCCGGCGGGGTGGATGCCTCGGGAATCCGGAGCATCATTTGCGCGGGGTCCAAGCTGGACGCCCGTACCCTTGAGGCCGCGCGGAGGTGGGCACCCAACGCGACGCTTTTCGAGTATTACGGTGCCTCCGAACTGAGCTTTGTCTCCGGGCTGGGGCTCGCCCCCGGTCAGATCCCTTCGCCGGGCGGGTCCGGAATCGGGCGGCCGTTTCCCGGCGTTGAAGTCCTGATCATGGACGACGACGGCGGGATTCTGCCCGACGGCGTCGACGGCAACATCTGCGTGCGAAGCGGTCTGGTGAGCAACGGCTACCTGTGGGGCGACGACGGCCAGGCACTTCGCCGCTTCGGCGATTGGTACACGGTTGGTGACCAGGGCTATCTGGCCGATGGTGAATTGCACATCCTTGGCCGCCGCTCGGACATGATCATCACCTCCGGCAAGAACGTCTACCCGCATGAAGTGGAACTGGCCCTGGCGTCACTGCCTGGAGTCGCGGCGGCTGTGGCTGCCGGTATGCCGGACGATCTTCGCGGCCAACGGGTTGTAGCGGGCATTGTTCCCTCCCACGGCGGCGTCACTGCAACCCAGCTGAAGACAGGGCTCGAAGAGGTGCTGGCCAGAGACAAGCGCCCCACGCAGTACTACGTCCTGGAGGGGCTCCCGCTGACCGACAGGGGCAAGGTCAGCCGCCAGCTTCTGATCGACTGGATCGGCGACGGCGACCGGAAGGCGCGACGCCTTGTCTGAACGCCCAAGCTCCGGTTCCCGCGGTGGCAGCCTGCTGCCTGACGATCGTCAGCCCGTTATCATCGCTGCCCGGCGCACACCTCTCTGCCGTTCCGGAGGAGCACTCAGCGCGCTGCGTGCCCACGAACTGCTGGCGCCCGTGCTGGGCGCCCTGCTCAGGGAAACCGGTTTGAGGGCCGACGCCGTCGACGACGTCGTGATCGGCAACGCCGTAGGAGCAAGCGGAAATGTTGCGAGACTCGCCCTGCTGGAGGCCGGACTTCCTGTCACTGTGCCCGGGCTGACTGTCGACCGCCAGTGCGGTTCGGGTTTGGACGCAATCGTGCTCGCCTCCCGTATGGTTGCCGCGGGCGGTGACGGCGCCTACCTCGCGGGCGGTGTGGAGAGCATCAGCACGGCCCCGCTGCGGGCCCACCGCGTTGCGGCGGGCGAGCCGGAGTTTTTCAGCCGTGCCCAATTTGTGCCGAACAGCTACGGGGACCCGGACATGGGCGTTGCCGCGGAAAACGTCGCAGCCCACTATCGCATCAGCAGGGAACGTCAGGACGCGTTCTCGCTGCAAAGCCACAGCCGTGCCCTGGAAGCGGCAAAGGCGGGGTACTTCGAGGGCGAGCTGGTACCTCTCCCGAACGCAGGTGGCACTGTCAGCGCCGCCGGCACCGTCAACGCCGACGACGGGCCACGCCCCCGGCTTACTGCCGGAGTGCTCGCAAGGTTCCCTCCAGCCTTCAGCACCCCAGGAACTGTCACAGCAGGGAACTCATGCTTCGACGCCGACGGCGCGGCCGCCGTCGTAATGACCTCCCTCCAGCGGGCACGGGAGCTGGGGGCCCGGGACGGGCTTATGGTGCTGGGGACGGACACTGCGGGGGTCGATCCGAAGCTGTTGGGGATTGGAGCCGCGCCGGCTGCTGCAAGGCTCCTGGCTGCCCAAGGCATCACACCCCAGGACGTAGACCTGGTGGAATTCAATGAGGCCTTCGCCTCGCAAACCCTGGCCTGCCTCGATCTCTTGAATCTGGACCCGGGCCAGGTCAACCGCGACGGTGGCGCACTTGCTTTAGGCCATGCCTATGGTGCTTCCGGAGCCGTTCTGGTAACCCGTCTGCTGGCCCAGGCCCGCCGGAATCCCCAACAGGAGAGGCTTGCGTTGGCGATGATCAGCATCGCCGGAGGAATGGGAACTGCGGCCTTATTCCGCTACGGGGCAATCACCTGACAGGCAGTCGGAGAGACCGCCCCTCTTCCGGTACGGTGGCAAGCGCCAGGTGCCCTCAGTCGTCGGCTTCGCCCAGCCCGCGTGCTGCAAGGGCGTCACCGGTCTGTCGGGCGAAGGCAACGGTAGTGATGAAGACCGGAAGAATGCGGGCCCGCGGGTTCCGTTCAAGGCCCCGAGCCCGGGCGGAGTCCCGGACATCTGAATAGGCACCGGCGATGTAGGGGATACTCCTGAGCATGATGGCAATGGTCAGGGCGAAGCGTTCAGGGTCGGCCCCAAAGCGCTGGAAGGGGCGCGCCGCGCTGACCACACCATCGAGGAGCCGTTGAATAGGAGTGGTGGCCGTCAGCAGCGAGGCAGCCACTATGCACACCAGGATATTCAGGACGATCCGCCCGGCGGTCGGTGCTCCCAGCTGCCACCACTGGAACAATCCGATAACAAGAAGGATGGGCAGGACAGGCCGCACGGCACGGATAAGTCTCCGGACCCCGGCGCCGCTCAGCAGAAATAGTCCGCTCATGAAGGCCAGGACGCCAACGGACACCGCCCAGTCCACGATCAGGAATGACGCCATGCCGCAGGCGAATACACCCAGGAACTTCAGCCAGAGCGGTGCGCGGTGCACCGGCGAGGTCCCGGCCACGTAATTCACCAGCAGGAAGTTAGAACCGCTCACGCGTGCTCCCCGCTTGCGCCCCGAGCGGTTCAGGGGCTTCTTGCCCGGCCGGTGCCGCCGGCGGCAGGGGAGGAAGGGAAGCTGCGGACAGCTGGCGGTAATGCGCGACGGCGGCGCCTGGGTCGCCGTCGAACACTATCCTTCCGTCGTCCACTACAAGGACCCTTTCCATGTCCAGAACGAGGTCCAGGTCATGGGTGGACATCACCACCTGCTGTTCCAGTCCGGCAATCGTCCTCCGAAGAAGTTCCCGGTTGCGAAGGTCCAGCAGGGTGGACGGTTCATCCAGTACCAGCACAGACGGCGCAACAGCCAGCACCGTCGCGAGGGCAAGAAGTTGCCGTTCCCCACCGGAAAGTTCATAGATGCTTTGGTCAGCCAGGGGCAGCAGTCCAAAGCGGTCCAGGGTTGATTCGGCAATCCGGTGGCGCTCCTGCGGATTCCGGATGGAACGCCGAAGGGACAGCTCCACGTCCTCCCGGCCCGTCGGCATCACCAGCTGGGAGAGCGGATCGGTAAAGACAAAACCCACTTCCCGTCGAACACCGCGGACGTCCCGGAGGGTGTCCTTTCCGTTAACAACCACTCTGCCCGTGCTGGGCTCCACCAGGCCATTTAGAAGCCGAAGCAGGGTGGACTTCCCGGACCCGTTCGCTCCGATCACACCGACACGCTGCTCAGTCAGCGTCATGGAGATCCCGCTCAGCAGCACTTTGGATCCGGCGGTGCCGTCGACGACGACCTCGACGCCCACCTGGTCGAGCACTATGGCAGTCACGGCAGACGGTTGTGGCTCCGGGCCGGACGGACCAGGAGATCAGGGAAGGCTTTGTGAAGGGCGAGGGCGATAGTCACGGCGAGGACGTTCTTAATGATGTCACCTGGGTAGAACGCAAGATCGGCAATGACGGCCTTGGACAGTTCGAGCTTGGCGTTGACCACCATTCCCAGTACGCCCAAGGCGTGCACCAGGACTATGCTGCTGACCATGGCGGCGGCAAACAGCAGGGCGGCACGGTACTTCACGGTGCGGCGGATGATCAGGACGGTCAACCAACCCACCGCTGCGGCGGCAAGCGGGAAGGCAATAATGTAGCCCGCCGAAGGTCCCGCCAGTATGCCCAGGCCGCTGCGGCCACCACTGAAAATGGGCAGCCCGGCCAGGCCAAGCAGCACGTAGAGTCCGACGGCGGCAAACGCACGTCCCGGGCCCAGCACCAGTCCCGTGAGCATTACAGCCAAAGTCTGGAGAGTAATAGGCACGCCGAGTCCCCCGACGGGAATAGCGGCAATCAGAGCTGAGCCCGCAACAAGGGCGGCGAAGACTGCGATGAGACCGAGATCGGTGGCGTTCCAACGCTTGCGTCGCGTCGGGGAATCGGTGGTGACAGCATTGTCAGTCTGAGTCATGATGAATCCTGTTCTTGGGGTGCAGGCAGGAGCCGCCGGCACGAAACTACCTCTGGATTCTGACGATACGTCCCTCCGACAGTGCGGTTTTTGTAGGGGGTCTACTAATCCCGGGACCCGGCATTGTTTTTGTCAAGGACCAGCTCCATGCAGACGAGATCGGAACGGGGGTCCCAGGACGGAACATCCAGGAACCCCAGCCGGCGGTAGGAACGCAGCGCCGGCTCACGCCACGGCCAAACGGTCAAGCGCACTGCCCTGGATTGGAAATCCTTCGCAACGGTCAGTGCCTGCTGAAGAAGAGCCGAGCCGACTCCGGAGCCTCGGGCGGAAGGCGTCACCCACAACCGTTTCACCTCACTTGCCCGGACATCAACCGTCAGCACCAGCATCCCCACAACATCGGGACCGTCGGTGGCCATCAGCACGTGGGCATGTGCGAACGACGCTTCAGGATCATCAATTTCATTCTGATATTTCGCAGGCAGCGGCAATCCTTCAGTCTGTGCGCCAATCCCGTGGATCGCCTTCTCCCGCTCCGTTTGGCGATGATACTGCTCCAGGAGTTCTCCCACCGCCGCTTTGTGCTGGGCATCGGACACGTCTGCTGTGATTACGGTGTGCATTCGCTGAGCCTAACGGGCTGGGCGGACTGTGTCTCATTCGGCCGTGAGCGTCCGCGTTTCAGGCGTTGCAGGCCCTGCCGGTAGACTGGTAGAGGCCGTTCTCTCGGCTACCTGCCCCGGTCCCAACAGATCCCATCAGTTGTGCTGCGGCGTTCCCTGTTGTGAAAGGCATTACCTGCTGTGATTACCGTCCAGGATCTTGAACTGCGCGCCGGCGCCCGTCTCCTTATGGACCAGGTGAGCTTCCGGATCGACAAGGGAGACAAGATCGGTTTGGTAGGCCGGAACGGTGCAGGAAAAACCACTCTTACCCGCGTCTTGGCGGGAGAGGGCCTTCCGGCTGCGGGAAAAGTGACCCGCAGCGGTGAAATCGGCTATCTGCCGCAGGACCCGCGGACCCCGGACATGGAACAGTTGGCGCGCGACCGCATCCTGTCCGCCCGTGGCCTTGACGTCGTGGTGGGCAAACTCAAGCAGACCCACGAGGATATGGCCAGCGATGACGCCACTGTTCAACGCAAGGCCATGAACCGCTACGACCGTCTGGAAGCCGAATTCCTGGCGGGTGGCGGCTATGCAGCAGAGGCAGAGGCAGCATCGATCTCCTCAAATCTCGCATTGCCGGACCGCATCCTCAATCAGCCGCTCAAAACGCTTTCCGGTGGCCAGCGCCGTCGTGTAGAGCTGGCCCGGATCCTGTATTCAGGCGCCGAAACCATGCTCCTTGACGAACCCACAAACCACCTTGACGCCGATTCCATCTCGTGGCTGCGCGACTTCCTCAAGAACCACCAGGGCGGGCTGATCGTGATCAGCCACGACACCGAGCTGCTTGAAGCCACCGTGAATAAGGTCTTCCTGCTGGACGCGAACCGGGCGCAGATCGACTTCTACAACATGGACTGGAAGCGCTACCTGCTCCAGCGTGAAACGGACGAGCGGGCGCGAAAGCGCGAACGCGCCAACGCCGAGAAGAAGGCGCAGGTCCTGTTTGACCAGGCCAACAAGATGCGTGCCAAGGCCACCAAGGCTGTCGCAGCGCAGAACATGGCAAAGCGTGCCGAACGCCTCCTGAAGGGTCTGGAGGCAGTGCGCGAAAACGACCGCGTGGCCGCCCTCCGTTTCCCGGATCCCTCACCCTGCGGAAAGACGCCGCTTACCGCCGAAGGCCTCAGCAAGTCCTACGGCTCACTTGAGATCTTCACCGACGTCGACCTCGCCATCGACCGCGGCTCCAAGGTGGTCATCCTCGGCCTCAACGGTGCGGGCAAGACCACCCTGCTGCGCATGCTGGCCGGGGTGGACAAGCCGGATACCGGCGAAATTCTCCCCGGACACGGGCTGAAAGTGGGCTACTACGCGCAGGAACACGAAACGCTCGACGTCGATCGCACTGTCTTGGAAAACATGCGCTCTTCAGCGCCGGACATGCAGGACGCTGAGGTGCGTGGCATCCTCGGCTCCTTCCTGTTCTCGGGCGACGACGTCGACAAGCCGGCAGGCGTTCTTTCCGGCGGTGAGAAGACCCGCCTTGCCCTGGCCACCATCGTGGCGTCCAGCGCGAACGTCCTGCTCCTTGACGAGCCGACAAACAACCTGGACCCCGCCAGCCGTGCCGAAATTCTGGGTGCGCTGCGCAACTACAGCGGCGCCGTCGTCCTCGTCAGCCACGATGAAGGGGCCGTCGAAGCCCTTAACCCGGAACGTGTGGTTCTGCTGCCGGATGGCGTTGAGGACCTCTGGAACGAGGACTACCTGGATCTGATCACCCTCGCGTAGCCAAGGCCCGACTCAAAACCAGCACTTGTTCCGAGGCATCTCCTTCGGGATATTGTGGGCTGAAGTCAGCCCCGGTAGTCTGGGGCGAAGGTCAAGCAGCGGCCCATGACTCTTCCTCACAGGGGTAAGAAACATGGACCATGAACTGCGCGTAAACCCATCCCACCGAAGCCTGAGCCTGACTCTGTCGCGCGCGGCCCTGCCGCCCTCAGGGGGACAGTCGAAATGAACCTCAGAGACGAGTGGGAGAGGCTCGATTCTGAGACACGGAAGTGGCTGCTGGAGAATCCTGGATGCGTGATTCTGCCGAGGACCATGTCAGCCCGGATACTCAGGGACGCCGCCGGGAAGGCTGAATGTGACCGGCACGGCCAGATCCCGCTGTCCAGGGAGGACCTCGATTTTATCCGGGAGAAAACAGACAGCACCGGCTCCATCACCACCGAATACCGGTTCTTTGACGCAAACCAGCCCTGAGTAACGATCAGCGACCAACCGCGCCGCAGGCAATTCCACAGCTGGCCAAGATCAGCATCAGGCGATCTGGGTGACGCGGCTTTGCTGGCAAAGGGGATAGTCCTGCAGGAAAGGCGCTAAGCGCTCCTGCATGGCTCTAAAATCCGAGCCATACATGTACAGCGCCGTTTCCTGCGACCCTTGCCAATGGCTGTTTACCGTGCCAACGCCCTCCAGCAACCTGCCACATTCAGCATAGACAAAGTTAGAGTCACAATCCTGGTCTCCGTTGGCTCCGAGTTGGGTGCCGCCGCCGACCACCCGAATGCCGTGGCCATGCCGTGCCATCGCTGCATCAAAGGCATCTTCGATATCGGCCCGGTCCATCGGTTGCAGACGGGCGTTCAAAGTGGCGACGATGATCGACGTGTCCTTCTTCTTTTTGAAAAGTCCAAACATTTCGCGTGGGTCCTTTACGGTGGAAGGGTTTTCGGCGCAGGACAACCACCAGCTGCAGCCTTTCTGGACAAGTGGCGCGAGCTTGAGGCTAGGTGAAGGATATCCTGCGGACCCACGGTCTCAGCGGACGTCCATGACCTCCGCGTCGGTGATCCGCTGCAGGTCCCGGTAGGTGATGGAGAACATGGAGTTGTGGTCTCCGCCTCCCGCCCAAAGGATCTCGTGCTGCTCCAGTGTGGAGTCCAGCAACGTCCGTATCTTGCGCGGGTGCCCGAGCGGGGCCACCCCACCGACTTCCTGCCCTGTGTGTTCAAGGACGAAGCGTGCCGTGGCGCGCCGTATCCGCCCGGAGCCCAGCTGCGCCGCGACGTAATCTGTGTCCACCCGGGCCGCTCCACTGGCAAGGATCAGGAGCGGGCCGCCGTCGAGTTCGAATACCAGGCTGTTGGTGATGGCCGCCACCTGGCAACCCAACACCGTCGCTGCGGCAGCTGCGGTTGGAACTTTTGTGTCGAAGATCTTCACCGTGTCCTGGACGCCGGCATTGACAAGGGCTCGCTGCACGTTGGCAACTGCGTCGGGAATCATCGCAAATACTCTCTGTCAGAAGCCCTGTGCGTCCAGGATGGCATCTTCCTCTTCCTCTGAGGTCGCTTTCCTGGCTTTTCGGGGGAGTGGACGACGGCGGGCCTGGGGCACTGCGGCATGCTCGCCGTCGTATTCGGTTCCTGCCTCGCCAGCGAGTTCATCTTCGGCGTCAAGTGCGGCATTTTTTGCCTGCTGTCTGGCCGCGTAACCGAACGCGACGAACATCAGGACGCCGAAAGCAAACCACTGCAGGGAGTAGGAGAGGTGCGTGCCTTCCTCCACAGACGGTTTAGGGAAGGCGACGGGCATGTCTGCTGCCGGAGGATTTTCACTGGCCAGTTGACCGTAAGCCCCAGTCATCAGCGGGTAGGCGAGCTCCGCCGAATAGCTCGGAAGGTCGATGCTGGCTAGCTGGCCTTCCGGGGCGCCGCGCTGAAGTTGCGGCTCACTTGCCTTGAGGCGCACCACTGCGGTGACCTTTCCGGCTGGTGGGGCCGGTATGGCATCCGGCCTTCCCGGGGTGTTGTTCCCGATGGGCAGCCAGCCGCGGTCCACCACCACAGTCTCACCAGTCTCGAGCCGGAACGGGACGAGCACCTCATAACCGGGCTGCCCGTTGAGCGGCCGGTTGCGCACAATCCGCTGACCCTGGGTGTCGTAGGATCCCTTCAGCTCGACCTGCGTCCACTCACGTTCCGGGTCCAGGTGCTCAAACTGGTCTCGGGCTTCCGGGAAGGCAAGGGGTTCCGCCGAGTAGTTGCTCGTCACCCTGTTGATCTCCGCCAGGGTTTCGGCACGCCTGTCCATTTGCCAGCGGCCCAGAAAAACGCAGGCCGAGGCAAAGACTGCAGCCAACACCAAGTAGCCCAGCCACTTGCTGGAGAAGAGAAAGCGGTACATTCAGAGATCCCTGCCTGCTGGGAGATTTCCGGGACCGGCCGGATGTTCGCCAAGTTCCAGAGTTTCCTTCCAGAGTCCTCGCGTCTGCAGGTATTCCTCCAGCCAGGTCCGGTGTTCCTCGCACGCCAGCCAGGTCTTACGCCGTTCCGGTGTATGAATTTTCGGGTTATTCCACAGCAACTGCCACGATGCTGCGTTGCGGCAACCCTTCCGTGAACACCTGGCCTCGGGGATAACGGTGTCGCTCCCGGCAAGATCAAAAATACTCATGAAGCTGCGCGTTCCTCGCCCTCTATGTTGTCCCCGTTGTCCTCCAGGAGTTCTCCCTGCAGCACCACCATCTGATCCTCATCTGCAGGCTGCTGCGCTGGCTCGGGGGCGTCTATCTCTGCCAGGGGAGCGGATTCCAACAGCGAATCGCTGTGGATTTCCGCCTTGTCGCTGCCGTTTGCGATGACAACGGCTATCCAAGGAAGGAACACCGCCCCGGCAATAGCAATGATTTTCAACCAACCGTCCAGGACAAAGACGAGGACAAGGCAGACCATACGGATACCCATGGCCACCGCATACTTGATCATCCGCTGACGCATCTCTTCAGAATGTGCCGTGGCGGCATCGGTGATGCTGTGTACCTCGGCGTCACCTGAGGCGTTGTCCGGCTCTCCGGATGCCCGGGAGGCCCGTCGGTGTTCAAGTGTCACGGCTGAATAATCACACTCCAAAGGCTTGCTTCAATTCTCTCACCATCGGCAGGACCACCCAAACGGAGGCTAAGATCGGAGGCGGTAAACCCAGCCCTCACCGCGGTGCCGTTCGCCCGCAGAAAACCGGAGACCCACATGACTGAAGCAGTACCCGCAGGTCGCAGCGTCCTTATCACTGGCGGAAACCGCGGAATCGGCCTGGCCATAGCCGAGGCGTTCCTGGCTAACGGCGACAGGGTAGCCGTGACATTCCGCAGCGAATCTGACCTTCCGGCCGGGATCCTCGGCGTCAAGGCCGACGTGACGGACGAGTCGTCGGTGGATGCAGCCTTCACTGAAGTCGAAGCCGCCCACGGACCTGTTGAGGTTCTTGTTGCTAACGCCGGAATCACCAGGGACACGTTGTTGATGCGAATGAGCGAGGACGACTTCACGTCTGTCATTGACACCAATCTCACGGGCGCCTTCCGAGTCATCAAGCGGGCTTCGAAAGGGATGATCAAAATGCGGAAGGGGCGTGTGGTGCTCATCTCCTCCGTCTCAGGCCTCTACGGGGCACCTGGCCAGATCAACTACTCGGCGTCCAAAGCCGGTCTGGTTGGTATTGCCCGTTCCCTCACCCGGGAACTCGGATCCCGAGGCATCACGGCGAACGTGGTGGCGCCCGGTTTCATCAACACCGACATGACTGCTGAACTCCCTGAGGCGACCCAGAAGGATTACCTGACGAAGGTTCCTGCCGGCCGTTTTGCTGAACCCACCGAAGTCGCCAATGTGGTCCGCTGGATCGCGGGGGATGAGGCTGCCTACATCTCAGGGGCCGTGATTCCGGTCGACGGCGGCCTGGGAATGGGCCACTAACCGGGACTTCACATGGCGCTTTCGACCGGGACTTTCTGCCCTTAGCAGCGCTTCGCTCCGGGTATGTAATGGGAGTATCGACCGGCCCCAAAGAGCACGGGCCGGATCCCGAGGAGGAATACCATGGCCGATCTCAAGTGGGCGCCGTCAGACGTCATGGAACCCATCAGGCGGTTCCTTGACGGCGATCTCACGTTTTCATCCATCAGGGTGGAGCAGTTTATGGAGGGCGACAGCATGGTTGTCAGGGCTGAACTGCCCGGCATCGATCCGGAGAAGGACCTTGACGTCTCTGTTGCCGACGGCATGCTGCAGATCAAGGCTGAGCGCCAGGAGAAGTCCGAGCACAAGGTCAAGAACAGCTACCGTTCTGAATTCCGCTACGGTTCGTTCAACCGGAGTATCGCGCTTCCTCCTGGCGCCCGGGAGCAAGACATCACTGCCCAGTACAAGGATGGTGTGCTGGAAGTGCGGGCACCCGCAAGGGAGCCGTCTGAAAGCGCCGAAAAGCGCAGGATCCGCATCGACCACGGCTGACGTGCTCCCCCGGACGCGAACAAGTCCGGGACTAAAGGTTCCAATGGCGCGGACAGGCGTTCCAGCCTGCCCGCGCCATTTCATGCCTCCAACGGATGACCATAGCAGTGGCCCAGAGAGCTTTGGCCCTGAAACTAGGGCGGGCGTTCTTCTTTGTTGAGGTCGCACAAGCGAATTCCGCCGGGCCGCTGGCATGATGGACTGCGGACGAACTGACTTGAGACGTTGTGACAAAGGAGCTTGTATGGGACTGCTGGACAATAAGACCGCCATCGTGACGGGGTCGTCACGCGGTATTGGCGCCGAGGTTGCCAAGTACCTCGCGGCCGAGGGTGCCGCCGTCGTCGTGAACTACCGGCAGAAGGCTCCCCGGGCGAATAAGGTGGTGGCAGAGGTCGAGGCGGCCGGCGGCCGCGCCGTTGCTGTAGGCGCCGACCTGACCACTCAGGAGGGTGTGCAGGCGCTTGTCACGGCAGCCATGGAGAACTTCGGCTCCCTTGACGTACTGGTCCTGAACGCCTCCGGCGGAATGGAGTCAGGCATGGAGGAAGGCTACGCGCTGAAACTCAACCGCGATGCACAGGTGAACCTGCTCAATGCGGCCGCCCCCCTCATGGCCGAGGGGTCCCGGGTGGTTTTCGTTACGAGCCACCAGGCACACTTCATCGACTCTGTTGCCACGATGCCTGAATACGAGCCCGTGGCCCGAAGCAAGCGTGCCGGCGAAGACGCGTTGCGTGAACTGGTCCCGCATTTAGCTGAGAAGGGCATCTCTCTCGTAGTGGTATCAGGGGACATGATTGAGGGAACCGTCACGGCGACCCTCCTGGACCGCTCAAATCCCGGTGCCATTGAGGCCCGCCGCGCAGAGGCAGGCAAGCTGTACTCCGTCTCGGAGTTCGCCGCTGAGGTGGCCAAAATGGTGACGGCCGACGTCGAATCCGGTCACACAGAGTATGTGGGCGGCGCGGATTACTTTGGCAAGACCCTGAGCTGAGTTCCACCGGCGGGGCTGGTTTCTGTTCACAGTGCCAGCCCCGCCGGGCATCACACTCCGGCGATGTGCCTGACGGCATCAAGGTAGGGCATGTTGATTGCGGAGTCAGCGACAGCCCGTACGGCGGGCTTTGCGTTGAACGCGACTCCGATCCCTGCGGCACCCAGCATGTCCAGGTCATTGGCTCCGTCACCGACTGCGATGGTATTTTCCATCGCCACACCGTCTGCCGCAGCCCATTCACGCAGGTACTTTTCCTTCGCGGCGCGGTCAATCACGGCGCCGAGGACTTTTCCGGTCAGGGCGCCATCCACGATCTCCAGTTCGTTGGCGATCCAATGGTCAAGGCCCAATTCTTCGGCGATCGGCTGCAGGATCTGGTTGAATCCGCCCGACACCACAGCCACTGGGTGGCCGGCGGCTTTGAAGGCTGCAACAAGTTCTGCAGCACCCTCGCTGAGCTTCACTTCAGCCCGTACAGAATGGACGACGGCGGCCGGCAACCCCGCCAGTACAGCCACCCGGGCGTGAAGGCTTTGCGCGAAGTCCAATTCCCCGCGCATGGCGGCCTCCGTCACGGCGGCCACTTCCTCGCGTTTTCCTGCGTACGCGGCCAGGAGTTCAATGACCTCCTGTTGGATCAAAGTGGAGTCGACGTCCATGATGAGGAACTTCCGCGGCGCGTTCCGCAGCGACGCAGGAACGATCGCAGTGTCCATTCCCTGGATGCCGGAGCCGGCGACCCTTCCTCGAAGGTCGGCGATGTCCGAGGCCAGGCCCTGCTCCACAGTGAAGTCGATCGTATTGACTTCGTACCGGCCGTCTCCCGCGGTGGATTCGCCCGCCAGAGTTGCCCCCGATTCAACCAGCGCCGAGCGCAGCTGCCCAAGGCTGTCGGAGGGCAATTTCAGGCCGTAGCTGACCGCAGTCACGTTCGAAGTCATGCCTGTAATCTTAGTCAGCGCCGATGCGGAGCCCGAATTCATTTCGTTCAACGTCCGGTTATCAGTCGCCCCCCATTTTGTCCTAGTGTCTACTCCTATGAGTGATGTTCTTGAAATGGCTGCTGTCAGCGTTGTCCGTGGAGCCAAAACGCTTCTGAACAAAGTCGACTGGCAGGTCAGGGAAGGCGAACGCTGGGTCATTCTCGGCCCCAATGGAGCCGGCAAGACCACTCTGCTCCAGATTGCGGCTGCCCGGCTCCACCCCACGAGTGGCATGGCCGGCATTCTCGAGGAGATCCTTGGTGCGGTAGACGTCTTTGAACTGCGCCCACGGATCGGGTTGTCCTCCGCTGCCCTGGCCAATCAAATCCCCGAACACGAAAAAGTCCTTAACGTAGTGGTGACGGCGGCCTACGGTGTCACCGGCCGCTGGCGGGAGGGCTACGAGAAGGATGACGAACGCCGGGCCTTCACCTTGCTCAACGAATGGGGGATGGGGCCCCTGCTTAACCGACCCTTCGCCTCATTGTCCGAAGGGGAACGCAAACGAGTCCAGATAGCCCGCGCCCTGATGACGGACCCCGAACTCCTCCTCCTCGATGAGCCTGCAGCCGGGCTGGATCTGGGCGGACGTGAGGATCTGGTTCACCGCCTCAGCGAACTTGCGAAGGACGACGGAGCGCCCGCCATCGTGCTCGTCACGCACCACCTCGAGGAAGTCCCTCCCGGATTCACCCACGCAATGCTGATGCGGGATGCAGGCGTAGTGGCGTCCGGCCCCATTGAGCAGGTCCTCACCGCCGAGCATCTGAGCGAGACCTTTGGATTGCCGCTGGATGTGAGTGTGAACGCCGGGCGCTACACCGCGACCGCGCGGCGCTAAGCGCCGGTCACAGACACAGCGTGGAGTTTCTCAGCGGCATCTTTATCTTTTTGGCCGGCTTATGGGCGGGAACCATCAACAGTGTTGTTGGTTCAGGCACTCTGGTTACGTTCCCCGTGCTGATCGCCCTGGGGATGGCCCCTGTCACAGCATCCATCAGCAATGCCACCGGACTTGTGGCCGGAAACGCCGCCGGGGCCTGGGGCTACCGTAAGGAACTGGTTGGCCGCGGAAAGCAGCTGATTAAGCTCCTGCCCGCCTCGCTTCTGGGAGGAATCACCGGGGCCTGGCTGTTGCTGCAGCTTCCCGAGCAGGTCTTCCACTATGCGGCACCCGTGCTCATAGTCCTCGCACTGCTGATGGTTGTGTTCCAGCCGCGGCTCCAGCGGTGGGTTCGGGAACGAGAGGAGAATCCCGAGCACGCCCTCCGGGACAGGAGCCATGGCATCATCCTCCTGGTGCTGGTTTATCTTGCCGGGGTTTACGGCGGGTACTTCGTTGCAGCCCAGGGCATCCTGCTCGTGGGCATTCTGGGAATTTTCCTGACGGGCACAATACAAAACGCCAACGCAATGAAGAACATCCTGGTACTTGGGGTGAACATGATAGCCGCGGTCTCCTACCTGATCTTCGCCTTCGACAGGATCAACTGGGCCGCCGTCGGCATCATCGCCGTCAGCTCGGTTGTCGGCGGCTATTTCGGGTCCAAAGTCGGCCGCAGGCTTTCCCCGACCGTCTTGAGAGGTGTCATCTTCACCTTGGGGCTGGTGGCACTGGGCTTTATGATCGCTAATCTGCTGGAATAATCAGGCAGTGACTTTCCATTACCTTGAATCTGCCGACGACCCGCTGGTGTCCGATTACACCCAACTGACGGACGTCCACCTGCGCAAAATCCGCGAGCCTGCCGAGGGCATGTACATCGCGGAGTCCTCGCGGGTACTGCGGAGGGCTTTAGCCGCCGGTCACCGTCCCAGATCCTTTTTCCTGGCAGAGAAATGGCGTAAGGATCTCAGCGACGTCTTCGAAGAGTATCCAGACGTCCCCGCCTTCATCGGAAGCGCGGCGCTGCTGGAGGAGATCACAGGGTTCCACCTGCACCGGGGTGCCATGGCTGCCATGGAACGTCCTGCACCCGTCCCGCTTGCTGAGCTGCTTTCCGGGGCACGCCGAGTGGCTGTCCTTGAAGACATCGTGGACCACACCAACGTCGGCGCGATTTTCCGTTCCGCCGCCGCGTTGGGGATAGACGCTGTCCTGATTTCCCCGCGCTGCGGCGACCCGCTGTACCGGCGAAGCGTCAGGGTGAGCATGGGCACCGTGTTCCAGGTGCCCTGGGCGCGACTTGAATCATGGCCCGGGGACCTCGCGGTGCTCCGGGACCACGGCTTCAAAGTGGCGGCCATGGAACTTACTGAGGACGCTGTGGACGTGGACGCCCTGGCAAGGGAGAACCCGGACAAACTCGCCTTGGTACTTGGGACCGAGGGAGCGGGGATGAGTGCGGAGACGCTGGCCGCCGTCGACCTTGCGGTGAAGATCCCCATGCGTGCCGGTGTTGACTCCCTCAACGTAGCGGCTGCCTCGGCGGTAGCATTCTGGGAGTTGCGCGCCCGCCCCTGACGTCGGGGGGACAGTTCGTCAGCCCTGCGCTTTTCGGGTAGTATAGATAGCTGGTTGTTCTGCGCCTTCAGGCGCGTGTCCTGCCATCCCATTCATACCTGGCAGCTGGCCAAATCCAGTTGCGTGAACGAAGGTCCCATTATGAAGTCTGATATTCACCCGAAGTACGAAGCTGTTGTTTTCAACGACCTGGCTTCCGGCGTCAAGTTCCTGACCAAGTCCACCGTGTCTTCCAAGAAGACCATCGAGTGGGAAGACGGCAACACCTACCCGGTCATCGACGTCGAAATCTCCTCCGAGTCCCACCCGTTCTACACGGGCAAGCAGCGCATCATGGACTCTGCAGGCCGCGTCGAGCGCTTCAACGCTCGCTTCAAGGGCTTCGGCGGCAAGAAGTAATACTTCTCCCCAGGATTCTCTGAAAAAGCCCGCACCGGCAACGGTGCGGGCTTTTGCGTTCCTGGGGCAGGATGGGAGGTATGACTTTCCAGCCTGAAACCGCCCCCGCTGATGACCATAACGACGGCGGTTTCCGCCGGCATGGTGAGTACAAGGTGCCCGGCGGCAAACTCGTGGTGGTGGACTTCGACGTCGAGGATGGCCGTCTGGCCGACGTTTCAGTCAGCGGGGACTTCTTCCTGGAACCGGATGAGGCCCTGCTGGATATCAACCGCGCCCTGACGGGGCTCTCCGAGGAGGCAGGAGCAGCCGACATCGCTTCGGCCGTAACCTCCGGCCTTCGGGAGGATGCTGCGCTTTTCGGCTTCTCCGCGGCGGCGGTTGCCGTGGCAGTGCGAAGGGCCCTGGCGAAGGCGACGTCCTGGTCCGACCACCATTGGAACGTGATTGCCCCCGTGGTCCTTCCAACGCACGTCAACGTTGCCCTGGATGAAGTCCTTACCGAGGAAGTAGGAGCGGGGCGCCGGAACCCTACCCTGCGGTTCTGGGACTGGGAGGAGCCCTCTGTGGTGATCGGGAGCTTCCAGTCCGTGCGGAACGAGATTGAGCCCGACGGCGTTGCCCGCCACGGCGTGACGGTAGTGCGCAGGATCAGCGGCGGCGGAGCGATGTTCATGGAGGCAGGGAACTGCATCACGTACTCGCTCTACCTGCCCCAAACCCTGGTGGACGGCATGAGTTTCGCGGATTCCTACAGCTTTCTGGACGCGTGGGTTCTGGCGGCCCTGGAGAAGCTCGGTATCAATGCCTTCTATGTGCCCCTCAATGACATTGCCACTGACCAGGGCAAGATCGGCGGTGCAGCGCAAAAGAGGCTGGCGAACGGCGGAATGCTCCATCACGTCACCATGAGCTACGACATCAACGCCGACAAGATGGTGGAGGTGCTCCGGATCGGCAAGGAGAAGCTCTCCGACAAAGGAACCCGCAGTGCCAAGAAACGGGTAGATCCGCTCCGTCGCCAGAGCGGATTGACGCGTGGCGACATCATCCAGGCAATGATCGAGGTCTTTGCCGAGCGGTACGCAGCAACTCCTTCAGAACTGACTGAAGCCGAACTCCAGGCGGCCGAGCAACGCGTGGAAGCCAAGTTCGATACTCATGAATGGCTGCACCGGGTTCCGTAGAACTCAGCGACGACGGCTCCCCGGTTACGGGGCAACCGATGCTGTTTTGGCGGCCAGGGCCTGAGCCACAAGCGCACGATGCAAATGGCTCCGCTGCTCGATAACGATCCGTCGCAGCGCCGCGGGGACTGCTTGGTGCCGGACGAGCCAGTCATCGACGCGGACAATCACAGGATGGGCTTCCGGATCGGTGACATTGCCGCTGAGGTCCTGTCCGAACGGGAATAAACCGCGGACGATCCGGGTGGCTATTTCGATGCTTCGTTCAGTCCATACCTGTTCCAGGCAGGCAAAATAGCGCTCCACGTAGTCATCCAGAAGCCCTGCCGGTGCCGTATTGAAGCCGGCAATTGTGGCGCTCAGCAGTTCGTTGGACAGCGAGCTTCCATTGACCGCCTGGTCCCATGCAGCGGCCTTCACTGCCGGGTCAGGGCGGGCAGCCAAAGCCGTGGCGTGCCCGGCACGCCCGGATGCGGTATTGTCCCTGGCCAAGTCCCCATCCAACTGCAAGGGACCAGCCTGCCCCTGCGCGGCAAGAGCATGCCAAAGACTCCAGCGCAGGTCGGCGTCCACGGCCAGTCCCTCCGGCACCGAGCTGCCGTCCAGGAGGTTCCGCAGCAGTTGGATCTGCCCAGCGTCCCGACGGCTGGTTTCGGCAACAGTGCGCGCCCATGCGAGCTGCTGGTCCGAGCCAGGAGGGGCCGCCCACAGTTCGGCCGCGGCAGCTGAGAGAAAGCGGCTTCGCACCAACTCCCGCTCGAACGCCGGGACGTAATGCTCCAGGGCGGTGCTTGCATTGTTCAGCACCGTCGAGAGAACACCACTGCCTGTCTCTGACGGGGCAAAGGCAAGCACGGCGTCAAGGTATCGGGACGCGGGCGTGACGCCGTCGCGCGCGGAATCCCACAGGGCGGTCCAGCACAGGGCCCGTGCCATGGGGTCAGGAATTGTGTGGAGGGAGGTGCGAACCGTGGCCTCGGAGGCGGGGTCAAGCCGCACCTTGGCATAGCTCAGGTCATCATCGTTGACGAGCAGAAGGGCCGGCCGGCGCTTGCCCTCAAGCCCGGGGACAAGGGTGCGGTTCCCCTGCACGTCAACGTCCATGCTGTCCGTACGCACCAGGGCGCCAGCGGCGTCGAAGTCGTAGAGCCCCACCCGCAGCCGGTGGGGCCGCAGTTCCTCGCGTCCCGTTACGGGATCCTCCGCGTCCTGGACGAGGATCACAGACCCGAGGACGCCGTCGTGCTCCTCAAGTTCCGTCCGGAGGGTGGAGATCCCGGAAGTCTGAAGCCACTGCTTCGCCCACGTGCCGAGGTCACGGCCGGAGGCGTTACTCAAAGCAGCAAGCAGGTCAGTCAGAGTGGTATTTCCAAAAGCATGATCACGAAAGTACTGGCGGGAACCGGCAATGAAGGCGTCAAAGCCCACATATGCCACCAGCTGCTTGAGGACTGAAGCGCCCTTGGCATAGGTGATGCCGTCGAAGTTCTGCTTGGCCGCTTCAAGGTCAGGGATATCTGCGACGATGGGGTGCGTCGTGGGAAGCTGGTCCTGGACGTACGCCCAGGCTTTACGTTTGTTGGCGAAATTCACCCACGCAGTGTCCCAGTCAGTTGCGCGGTCAACACCAAGGGTTCCCATGTAGTCCGCAAAGGATTCCTTCAGCCACAAATCGTCCCACCAGCTCATCGTGACGAGGTCGCCGAACCACATGTGGGCCATTTCGTGCAGCAGGGTATTCGCCCTGCCCTGATACTGGGCGTCGCTGGCGCGGGACCTGAAAATGTAATGCTCCGTGAACGTCACCAGTCCCGGGTTTTCCATCGCACCCAGGTTGTATTCCGGAACGAAGGCCTGGTCGTATTTGCCCCACGGATACGGGTAATCGAAGAGGTCATTGAAGAACGCCAAACCGTTCTTCGTCAGGCGGAAAAGTTCGGCGGTGTCAAAGGATGCAGCCATGGAAGCGCGACAGTACAGGGCCAAGGGGACCTCTAGCTCGGACCCGTCGCTTGCAACGCCGCTCCAGTGGTCCACGGCGCGGAAGTAGGGTCCGGCGAGGACTGTGGTGATGTACGTGGACATGGGCTTCGCCGGGGAAAAGTCCCAGCGGCTGGTGCCGGGGTCTTCCGCCAGCGGCAGGCAGCTGCTTTCGATGCCGTTGGATGCGACAAGCCATCCTGCCGGCGCCAGAACGTGAAAGGTGAATTCTGCCTTGAGATCGGGTTGTTCGAAGTTGGCGAATACCCGTCTGGCGTCTGCCGGTTCGTACTGAGTGTAGAGGTAGCACTGACCGTCTGCCGGGTCGAAGAAGCGGTGCATTCCTTCCCCGGAACTGCTGTAGAGCGCCGTGCCCGTAACAGTTACCTGGTTCTCTGCCTGAAGATCGTCGAGCCGGATCCGGGCGCCGTCAACAACGTCCCCCACAGCAAGGCTCTTGCCGTTCAGAACAACGCTGCTGACTTCCTCCCCAACAAAATCAAGGAACGTTGAACCTCCTGGTTCAGACGCGGAGAAGCTGATGACACTTCGAGTGGGATACCCCGCCACAGCCGGGTTCGGCGCCTGCCGGACATCAAGGGAAACGTCGTAGCTCCGAGTGGTGATCAGGGCCGACCGTTTTGCCGCTTCATCGCGCTGCAGATTCTCATTTGACACTTAGCTATTGAATCACGACAGCATCACGTCGAAATCATGAACAAAGCCGCAGCGAGCCCCAGCACAGCAATGAGGAACCATGACGCCAGGGCAGCCAGGAGCGCACGCGAACCGGTGTGGAGAAGCGTCCGGATCCGCACGGCCCAACCGAGACCGAACAGGGCCATTCCGAGCAGGAGTTCCTGCAGCGCATTCCCCACATCCAGCCATCCCGGTGAGAGCCATCCTGTGGACCTCAGGACCACCATGGCCAGGAACCCGAGCACAAAGAGCGGCACCAGGGGAGGGAACGCGCCGTCGCTGGATACCAAACCGCCAGCGGCGTCGCGTGGCGTCCGTCTGGAGGCCTTCTTGGCGGTAAACCGCTGGTGGAGTCCAGCAGCGGCCACCATAGGTGCCAGCAGGATGACCCGTGTCAGTTTGACGACGACGGCGATGGCCAGGGCGGAGGTCCCGGCTGTTTGCGCTGTTGCC
This sequence comes from Arthrobacter sp. Z5-13, assembly GCF_056499105.1. Taxonomy (NCBI): domain Bacteria; kingdom Bacillati; phylum Actinomycetota; class Actinomycetes; order Micrococcales; family Micrococcaceae; genus Arthrobacter; species Arthrobacter sp. Z5-13. The sequence goes on along the minus strand of NZ_CP096460.1, from coordinate 2,272,764 downwards.
ACCACCTGGCCGACGTCGTGGACTGACGCGCCGGTCCATGCACCGAAAACCTCCGGGGAGAGCCGGAGCGGATGGCTCAGAAGCGGAAGCACTCCGATGGCCAACGTGCCGCACAGGGTCACGAGCGCCACGGGCAGGACGGTGTCAACGGTCCGGATGCGCCGCACCGCTGCCATGGCTCCAATGGCCGAGGCGCCGCAGATGGAGAACCCGGTGGCGATCAAAAGGGACGCCTCCCGCGGAAGCCTGAACAGCCGTGAAATGCCGTACGTACCGGCGAAGCTTGCCAGGACCACCCCTGCGATAAGCATCAACGCCGTCCAACCCAGGCCCAGCACATCAGGCATACTCACTTTGAGGCCGAGGACAACGATTCCCGCACGCATGAGGTGCTTGCCGGAGAAGTCCAGTCCGGGCCGTGCACGGCCAGCCACCCACGTTCCCGAGCCCGGGAGGTTCGCGGTGAGAAGTCCGAGGACGACAGCCAGGGTCATGGCAGGCAGTGCCGGCATAACGGCATGCAGGGCGAAAGCGGCGGCCACCGCTGGCACGCCGGTCAACAGTCCTGGCAGCAGCCTCGCGAGCTGCCATCTCCTATGACCGGAAGGGACGGCGGGGAAACTGGGCGGCGGCACTCACCTACCATGCCGGAAGAGCGCAGTAAAACACGAACCGGCGCAAAGACTTCAAGACGCATCAACACGCCACAATGGGACCCGGTAATGATTTCGCAACAAAAAGATGGTTGGCTATTGGACATGTCTGACCTATTCCAGGATTACTCCGTAGCCGCAGGACGCAGTGGCGCCTACGACGAGATGTTTGCGCCCGGCCAGATGACACGCGACTCGTACGGCCAGGTTGCCGACGCGCTGAGTGAACTGTCCCTCGCCGATGTGAGCGCACGCGCCGATTCCATGGCGCGGACCTTCCTGGACCGCGGCGTGACGTTCGACTACGCGGGGGAGGAGCGGCCGTTCCCGCTGGATATCGTCCCGCGGGTCATACCGGCAGACGAGTGGAGCGTTTTGGAAAGGGGAGTAGCCCAGCGCGTTCGCGCCCTGGAAGCATTCCTCAACGATGTCTACGACAAAATGACCGTCGTTTCCGATGGCGTCATTCCCCGGCAGCTGATTACCACAAGTGCACACTTCCACCGTCAGGTGCAGGGCTTCGAGCCCGCCGGTGGTGTACGCGTCCACATTTCCGGCATCGACGTCGTCCGCGACGCAGCGGGAACGTTCAGGGTGCTGGAGGACAACGTGCGTGTCCCGTCCGGCGTCAGTTATGTCCTGGAAAACCGCCGGGCGATGGCGAAGGGGCTTCCCGAAGCCTTTGGCCAGCAGCTCATCCGGCCGGTGGAGGAGTACCCGCGCCGTCTCCTCTCCGCCCTGCGCAAGACCGCACCCTCCGGCGTCGACGACCCCACAGTTGTGGTCCTCACACCGGGTGTTTTCAACAGCGCTTACTTTGAACACACTCTGCTGGCCGGTTTGATGGGAGTCGAGCTCGTCGAAGGCCGCGACCTTATCTGTCGCGGCAACCGCGTCTATATGCGGACCACTGCCGGCGAACAGCGCGTGGACGTGATCTATAAGCGCATCGACGACGAATTCCTGGACCCGCTGCAGTTCCGTTCCGATTCCATGCTCGGCTGCCCGGGCTTGGTGAACGCCGCCAGGGCAGGCGGGGTGACCATCGCCAACGCGGTGGGCAATGGTGTGGCCGACGACAAGCTCGTCTACAGCTACGTTCCGGACCTCATCCGGTACTACCTCAACGAAGAACCCATCATCGCCAACGTGGATACCTACAGGCTCGAAGAGAAGGAAGCCAGGGAACACGTCCTGGACCGGCTGCACGAGCTTGTGGTCAAACCCGTAGACGGTTCGGGAGGAAAGGGCCTGGTCATCGGTCCGGACGCCTCCAAGGACGAGCTTGAGGCGCTTCGCAAGCGGGTCATCGCTGACCCCCGCGGCTGGATTGCGCAGCCCGTGCTTCAGCTGTCCACAGTTCCTACGCTGAGCGGTGATAAGTTTGGCCCCCGGCACGTTGACCTCCGTCCTTTTGCAGTCAACGACGGCGACGACGTCTGGGTGCTTCCCGGCGGACTCACCCGTGTGGCGCTCAAGGAAGGGTCGTTGATCGTCAACTCCAGCCAAGGCGGCGGGTCCAAGGACACCTGGGTGCTCGCGGACTCTCCGCAGGTCCCGGTGGAGACCCTGCCGCGTCCCACTATCACCGTTCGTGAACGCGTGTCGGTCTGGCCTGTGGAGAGCAACTGGCGCGACCGCCAGAGCGAGCAACAACAATGAGCCGGACCCATGACTTGCACGCAGTTCCCAACACACAGATTTCGGACCCGCAGGAGGTAACCGCGAATGCTTAGCCGAATTGCCGAGTCCCTTTTCTGGATCGGTCGCTACGTCGAACGGGCAGACGGTACTGCCCGCATCCTCGACGTTCACCTTGAACGGCTCAACCACCTGCCAATGGAGGAGCAGCGCAGCGTCGCCCAGGCACTGTTGGCTGTCATGGGTGCCCGGCCGCAGAGCGAAGAGTTCGGGCTCAACGAACTCCTGCACGCCCTGGCCTACGACAAGCACAGCGCCACCTCCATTGCGGGCTCCCTGGGAGCTGCCCGGGAGAACGCCCGGCGCGCCCGGGAAACTGTCTCATCAGGCCTCTGGGAGAGCCTCAACACCACGTACTACGGGCTCAACCAGCACCGCAAAGACGTCGTGGGAACGTACCGTTTCTGCAACTGGGTGCTGGAGCGTACGGCCATGGTCAGCGGGCTCGCTGACACCACGGTGAGCCACGACGAAAGCTGGCTGTTCCTCGTCCTGGGCAGGTCCCTGGAACGCGCTGACATGACCGCCCGTATGCTTTCCACCCGGGATGTCCTCTCCGCCGGCATGTCCTGGGTCAACATGCTCCGCTGCGCCGGCGCCTATGAGTCTTTCCTGCGCACCCGGCGGGCCGCCTTCGGCGACCAGCACGCCGCCGAATTCCTGCTGCTGGACAGGCTGTTCCCGCGGTCCATCGTGTACGCACTGCGTGACGCCGATGAATGCCTCGCCAAGCTGGACCCCTCAGCCCAACGTGTGGGTTTCATCAACGATGCCCGCCGGATCGTGGGCCAGGCGCGCACGTTCCTGGAGTTCCACCGCACTGATGACCTGATGTCCGAGCTGCCGGAGCACATGGAGCGCGTCCAGAAGGCCGTCTCCCAGGCCTCGGACGCCATTTCCCGTAAGTACTTCAATCAGGCGGACGAACTTGCCTGGGTGGGAGAAGTTTCATGACCCGTCTCACGATCGTCCACAAGACCGGCTACAAGTACAACAAGCGGGTCACCCTGTCCTACAACGAGGCCAGGATGACGCCCCTCACTGACCCGCAGCAGGTGGTCCTGGAATCGTCCATGAAGGTTTCTCCAAGCCAGGCGGCCGTCAGCAGCTATCGCGACTACTGGGGTACCCGGGTCACGGCGTTCGACATGCAGATGCCGCACGAGCATTTGGAGGTGGTGTCCACCACCACGGTAGAAATTCACCGGGTGGATCGGATTCCGTCCGAAGCAGACCTGGTGGGCTGGGACGTGTTGGCCCTGCCCGAAACACTGAACAGCTTCAGTGACTGGATCCCGCAGTCCCAACTCACCGGGCCAGGTACCGAAGTGTTGGGCATTGTCCCCGGCGTCGTTGCCGGCCTCACTCCACACGAGGCGGCCCTGGCCATCTTCGAATGGATGCGGGGCGAGATGACGTACATGAAGGGCACCACGGGCGTCACCACCAATGCCGAGGAAGCCTGGTCCCAGCGCCAAGGGGTCTGCCAGGACCTGGCCCACCTTGCCATTGGTGCACTGCGCAGTTGCGGTATTCCCGCCCGGTACGTCTCCGGTTACCTGCACCCGCGTTCGACGGCGGAAATCGGCGAGGCAGTGGCCGGCCAGTCGCACGCGTGGCTCGAGTGGTGGGACGGTGAATGGCGGAGCTGGGATCCGACCAACCACAAACCGGCCGGCGACTTCCACGTCACTGTGGCCCGCGGACGGGACTATCGTGACGTACCGCCGCTAAAGGGAATCCTGTCAGGTGGCGGCGGGTCCGCACTCAATGTGAGCGTGGAGATCACCCGGTTCGCCTGATGCAGTGACCGCACCCGAATAGAACCTTATTCGTGGCCGGTCCATGTTGCCTGATCCAGTGGCGTCCACCATGTCAACGGAGGGGTCACTTTGAAACGACGGCCCGTAACGACGTCAGGCGTGATCCGGACGAAGTGTTCCTTTTTGCCGCCCTCCCAGGGAAACAGGAACAGGCCAACGGTATCCAGGACCTCTTCTGCGTCCTTTACCGGGGCGGCCTCGCCCTTGATGACAATGCTCCAGGCGATTCCGGTTTGCGGATCAACACCGTCCGCTTCGAGGGCTACTGGCGTTTCCCCGATAGCAGCCCGGAGCTTGGTGCCATCTCCGGTTCGGAAAACCAGTGTGCCCCGGTCCACTTTGTAGTTGATTGGAAAGATATCCGGATGGTCCTCGACCCATACAGCGAGTCGCCCCACGGAAACGCTGCGCAGAAGCTGCCAGCAATCGCTGCTGCTGAGTTCTTCGACCCTGTCGCTCTGTTCGCTGGTGCTCATGACGCCGAGCCTACGCCCCGCTACCAGCCGCTTCCAGAGGCACGTCCCCACGGGTTCCTGCCAGACGGCGATAACGGTTCCGGATGCCCGCTGGAGAACCCGGCACGGAGTATTCTGGCACGAGAGGCGGGGCACAGTTCCGCCGCAAGGAATTGGGGTTGGAGATGCACGCGGATGATGACGCCGCCCAGCCATATACTTCGGGCAGCCTCCGGATCGAAGACCTCCTGAAGGATTTTGTTTCCAGGGCGGGCGAGCTGCTCCAGTCGCAGGAGCGGATGGCCGGGCTCCTGGAAGCAGTGGTAGCGGTAGCCGAAGACCTGAGCCTTGATGCCGTGCTTGAGCGCGTGGTCCAGTCAGCCTGCCGCCTCCTCCATGCGCGTTACGGCGCCCTCGGCGTCATTGGTGAGAATCAGGCCCTCACCACCTTTGTCAGTGTGGGGATCGACGGCGAACTCGAGCGCCGGATAGGCCCGCTGCCCACAGGGCACGGCGTCTTGGGCCTCCTGATCAGTGACCCCCGCCCCCTACGCCTCCACGACCTCCGACAGCATCCGGAATCTTACGGGTTCCCTGAACACCATCCGTCCATGCGGACCTTCCTGGGTGTTCCTGTCCGGGTCCGCGGCGTGGTTTTCGGCAACCTGTACCTGACTGAAAAGCATGGCGGTGGCGATTTCACGGTCGAGGATGAGGAACTTGCGATGGCCCTGGCCGCTGCGGCAGGCGTCGCGATAGAAAATGCCCGGCTGTACGACGACGCGAGACGGCGGGCCCTGTGGCTGGAGGCATGCATGGAGGTCTCGGGCCTGATGTTGGGCAGCGACCATTACCACTCCGCCGGAGGGCTGGATCCCATTGCCGACCGTGCCCTGCATGAATCGGGGTCAGTATTGGCGCTTATCGCGGCGCCCTCGGAGGACGGCTCTGAATACGTTGTGGCTGGCGCCGCGGGTGAGCACTCGGCCCAGTACCGGGGCAAGCGGCTCGAACTCGACGTAAAGAAGCTGGAGGGCGTGCTGCACGGCGGAGATCCCGTGGTCTTCGAGAGGACGGCGGAAGTGCTCGGGCCTGTCAGTCTGACAGCCAAAGGTCCGCTCCTTGCGGTGGCCCTCAGCACTCAGGGCGCCCATCATGGACTGCTGCTGCTGATGCGCGACGGCGGCCAGGGGCCGTATTCCCGCACGGATGTGGAGATGGGTGCCGTGTTCGGATCCCATGTGGCGCTGGCCCTTGAGCTGGCACGTGTGCACAGGCTTCGGGAGCAACTGATTGTATTTACTGACAGGGACAGGATCGCCCGTGACCTGCACGATCTGGTCATTCAGCGGCTTTTTGCGGCGGGTCTCAGCGTCCAGAGCCTCAATCGTTTCACGGGAGATGCGCGGGCACTGGAACGTATCCGTGCCATCACCGGAGAGCTGGATGAGGTCATCAGAAGCCTCCGCGACACCATTTATTTCCTCAGGACAAGCGGAGGGGAAGTGGAGCCCCTCAGCAGCAGAATCCGCCAACTCGCCATGAGCGCAGCTAAATCATTGCCTTTCTCTCCCGGCCTGACTATTAGGGGGCCTGTCGATTCGCTTGCGGGGGAGCTTGCGGACAACATTGTGGCGGTGGTCTCCGAGGGACTGAGCAATGCCATCCGGCACTCCGGCGCCGAGTCCATCGAGGTCTCCGTAACCGCCGCTGACGGAGTTGCATTGGTTGCCATTGCTGACAATGGCAAGGGTTTCAGTGAACTCAAGCGAAGGAATGGCCTCACGAACATGGAGGACCGGGCGCAACTGATGGGCGGTTCCTGCAGCATCTCAAGCGAGGTCGGAAAAGGTACCAGGCTGGAGTGGTCAGTGCCTATCCAGCCCGGCTACTAAACGCCCTGGCGGGTTGGAGACCCGCCTGGCTGATGGCTCTACTTGGCCTGCGTGTTTCCGGGAGAGGCCATGGCAGTCTTGTTGGCGATGTACACAGCGGCCTGCGTGCGGCGCTCGAAGCCCAGCTTCGCCAAGAGGGACGAAACGTAGTTCTTCACTGTTTTTTCTGCAAGGAACATTTCCGCGGCTATTTGCCGGTTTGTCAGGCCGCCGCCCACAAGCTCAAGAACACGCTGTTCCTGCGGCGTCAGCGCCCCAGCATGGGGGTCAGGCTGGGAGGAAGACACGAGTTTCTGAACCGTATTGGCAACCACTCCGTCCTCGAAGAGCGATTCTCCGGCAGCGGCACGCCGGAGAGCTCCGATGAGATCGGTCCCGCCGATTTCTTTGAGGACATAGCCCCGGGCTCCTGCCAGGATCGCACCGCGCAAGGCCTGCTCGTCGTCGTAGCTTGTGAGAATCAGGCAGTTGATGGACGGGTCCACCGAGCGGACGTCCCTGCAGACCTCAATGCCTGTGCCATCGGGAAGCCGGGCGTCCAGAACGCAGACGTCCGGGCGCAGCGCCGGAATCCGCCTGGTCGCCTCGACGGCGGAACCTGAACTGCCAACCACCAGGAATCCTTCATCCTCCAGCAGTTCCTGCAGGCCGCGGCGTACCAGTTCGTGATCGTCGAGAATGAAAACACGGATCAAATCCTTCGCCTGAGCGGGTACCTCTGATGGGCTGTCTTGACGGGGAAGCATAATCCTTCTGTCCGGCCGTATCGGCCATCTCCGGGCGTACAGTGCAGCCGCTGCTTAAATGCTCACGGAAGGCACTGGTGGGGCGGCTTCATTGTCGCAGCCGACGCGGCTTCCCACATCAGGCTCTGCCATTCTCGATCACCGTGGATTGGGGAACAAGGGCCGTTGGTCCTGCTATTCAAAGGTGGATCGACGGGCGTCGGAGGCCCTGGTGTTCCACACGTCAGGCTTATTCACCTTGAACCTTCGGCCGGTAAGGGCACGGGGCGACAACCGCACATAATGGTCCTTGGTTCCCGGGTGCCAGGGCTCAAGGTTGAGCGCATCCGCTGCCTCTTTTTCCCGCGGGTCATTGATGACCTCGGTATCGCCCCGGGCGACGACGCTCCAGGCCTCTTCAGTGTGAGGATCATAGCCGTCAATCTCGAAGGCGGCAGGCTTTGCCGTCATTGCCCCCCACAGCTTGATACCCCCGTCCGTTCGGAAGACGATGCTCCTTCGCTCCAGGACATAGTTCACCGGAAAGATCTCCGGATGGTTGTCCACAATGAGGGCAAGGCGGCCCAATGCGGCGTCGTTGAGCAGCTCCCAGCACTGGTCAATGGTGAGAATCCCGTCCGGAAAGTCTGAAGTATCCATCTTCTGCACCCTACCCGTTCCAACAGCAAGAGGTCAGGGACCCACGACCATTGTCGGCGTTACCAGGGACTGGGCCGGTAATCCTTGAGGAAGACGCCGTACTGGTCCTCCCCGTTCTCGCCCATCACGATCGGATCGTACACACGGGCGGCGCCGTCCACCAGGTCCAGGGGTGCATGGAACCCCTCTTCCATCAACCGGACTTTCGTGAAGTGGGGGCGTTCGTCGGTTATCCAGCCCGTGTCCACGGCTGTCATCAGAATGCCGTCCGTTTCAAGCATTTCCTGGGCACTGGTCCGGGTCATCATGTTCAGAGCGGCTTTGGCCATGTTGGTATGGGGGTGGCCGGGACCCTTGTAGGCACGTGAAAACTGGCCCTCCATCGCCGAGACGTTCACGATGTATTTACGGTGGGCTGTGGACCGCTTCATGGCATCGCGAAGCCTGCTGACGAGCAGGAAAGGCGCGGTGACGTTGCAGAGCTGAACCTCAAGCATTTCGAGCGGATCAACCTCGTCCACCACCTGGGTCCAGCTGTTGATGGTCGCGAGGTCCGGAACCAGGCCTCCGGCGTCGATCGCTGTTCCCGCTGCGATCCTCTCCAATGAAGCAGAACCCGTGGACAGGGCCAGGGAGGTGATGGCATCACCGGCCAGGACCGGATGCTCCAGGACGCTGCTTGCCAAGGCCAACGGGTGTTTGTCATGGGCGTGGCCGAAAGTGACAAGCTCGGGTCCGCCATTGGCGGCCTCCAAGGCAACAGGCAAGGCCTCGTCCTCTGCGTCCACCAAGGGCTTGTAGGCGTTTCCGCTCCGTCTGACGGTCTGCGCGGCGTTGTTGATGATGATGTCCAGGGGGCCAGCTTCATTCAATGAATCCGTCAATGCCATGACCTGGGAGGGGTCACGCAGGTCAATGCCCACAATCCTGAGCCGGTGCAGCCAGTCGCCGCTGTCCTCCATGGCGGCAAACCTGCGGGCAGCATCCTTGGGGAACCGCGTGGTGATGGTGGTGTGGGCGCCGTCCCTGAGGAGCCGGAGCGCAATGTACATACCGATCTTGGCCCGGCCGCCCGTGAGGAGTGCCCTGCGGCCAGTGAGATCGGTCCTGGCATCTCGTTTGCCGTGGTTGAAAGCAGCGCACTCGGGGCACAGCTGGTGGTAAAAAGAGTCCACCTGGGTGTAGTGCTGCTTGCAGATGTAACAGGGACGGGACCTGATCAGATGGCCGGCCACTTTGCCAGTGGCGGAAGGTTCCAGCTTGTTGCCCCGGGTCTCGTCGTCAATCCGGTCAGGCGCTGCGGTTGCAGTCTGCGCAATCACGGCCCGGTCTGCTTCGGAAATCAGATCCCGCTTGGTGACCCGGCGGTGCCTTTTGACGGCTTTGAACATTTTTCCCGTGGCGCGGCGCACCGAGACATAGTCAGGGTGCTCTTCGTCATAGGCATGAATCGTGTTCAGAACCTTGAGGCAGGCCTGGATTTCCTCAGGCGTCAGATCGGGGGAGTTCATTGTTCCGATTTTACAGCCTGAGGAGCACCGGCCTGCCCTGCGTCAGGTTAAGGGCGTCTTTCAGGACCGCGTAGTGACAGACTCCTTGGTGGACGCCGAAGCAGCCACTCCTGATGCCTGGACCTCAGCCGCCTTTTCCACTGAGTCGCGGACCTCCGGATAATTCTCGGTCGCAGCTTGCACAGCATTGGGCACAAGGTGCAGGTTCGCTGCGGCCAGTGCCTTCTCATCATCACCCGGTTCCGGAACCTGCTGGCCCTTGGAGAGCACGGTGATGCCGGATTCCGTGACCTTAAAACCGCGGGCCCGGTCCAGTTCAGGGTCCAGTCCGATGGTAGCTCCGGCCGGTACCTTCACGTTCTTGTCGAGGATGGCACGCTTCACCACGGCGCCTTCGCCGATCTGCACTTTATCCATCAGAACCGAATCGAGTACACGGCTGGCGGTGCTCACGTATACGTCGTTGGAGAGCACGGATCCCTCGACAATGCCGCCGGAAATTACAACGCCGTTGGCAACGATGGAATCCAGGGCGGTTCCCACGGCATTGTTTTCACCGCGGACGAACTTTGCCGGCGGCGAGATGGTCTGGCGGGTGTAGATGGGCCATTCCGAGTTGTACAGGTTGAAGACCGGCAGGGGCGAGATGAGATCCATGTGGGCGTCGTAGAAGGAGTCGATTGTACCGACGTCGCGCCAATAGGTGCGGTCACGCTCAGTTGAGCCCGGGATGTCATTGAGGGTGAAGTCGTAGACTCCGGCTTCTCCTTGGTCAACGAAGTAGGGGATGATGTCCCCGCCCATGTCGTGCTTGGTGTCCAAACGCTCCGCGTCGACCTGAAGTGCGTCCACCAGGGCATCGCGGTCGAAGACGTAGTTGCCCATGGAGGCAAGGAACTGTGTGGGATCAGCAGCCAGGCCAGGAGTGCTGGAGGGCTTTTCCACGAACGCCGCAATCTTCCGGGGATCGTCCTGGTCCACTTCGATAACACCAAACTGATCCGCCATGTTCAGCGGCTGGCGGACGGCAGCGACGGTGGCTTTTGCCCCGCTGGCAACGTGGGATTCCACCATCTGGGCGAAGTCCATCCGGTACACGTGGTCCGCTCCAACTACAACGACGATGTCGGGGTTGGCGTCGTGGATGAGGTTGAGGGACTGGTAGATGGCATTTGCGCTGCCAAGGAACCAGCTCTTGCCTACGCGCTGCTGCGCCGGCACCGAAGCAATGTAGTTCCCGAGCTGCGTGGACATCCGCCACGTCTCGGAGATATGTCGGTCAAGGCTGTGGGATTTATATTGAGTAAGAACCACGATCTGCAGATATCTGGAATTCACCAGATTCGACAATGCAAAATCGATGAGCCGGTAGCTGCCTGCAAAAGGAACCCCCGGTTTGGCCCTGTCCGCCGTCAGCGGCATGAGGCGGTTTCCCTCGCCGCCTGCGAGGACAATGGCCAAAACTTTCTTATTCAACGGCATGTGGTCGCTCCCTGTACGCCTTCGTCACTCCCCAACAGCCCGGTAAGCCCGGACTCCTTCACACTAGAACAGTTAAGCGGGAACGACTACCTTGGGTAGCGTGCGTATAGACATTGTGACCAAAGAATTTCCGCCTGAGATCTATGGCGGCGCCGGAGTCCATGTGGCTGAACTGAGCCGTGTGCTGGCCCAGCACGTGGATCTTCAGGTGCGGGCCTTCGGAGCTCCCCGGGACGCCGACTACCACGGTGCGGGAGTGACCTCCTACTCCGTTCCGGACGATCTTGGGGGTGCTAATGCCGCCGTCCAGACCCTCGGCGTTGATCTGCGGATAGTGCCGGACATTGCGGGTGCGGACGTGGTGCATTCACACACGTGGTACGCAAACATGGCAGGTCATCTGGCATCGCTGCTGCACGGCATCCCGCACGTCCTCAGTGCCCATAGCCTCGAGCCGTTGCGGCCGTGGAAAGCCGAGCAGCTGGGCGGAGGCTACGCATTGTCCTCATGGGTCGAAAAAACCGCCTACGAGGCCGCAGCCGCCATCATCGCCGTCTCTGAGGGCATGCGCCAGGACATCCTGCGCAGCTACCCGGACGTTGATCCTGAGAAGGTCAAGGTGGTTCACAACGGCATCGATGTCAGCCTGTGGAGCCGGGACGAGGGCACTGACGCCATCCGGGCCCTGGGCATCGATCCCGAACTCCCGAGTGTGGTGTTTGTGGGGCGCAACACGCGTCAAAAGGGCGTGCCGTATCTGCTTCGTGCGGCCGCCAAGCTGCCCGCGGACGTCCAGCTGGTCCTTTGCCTTGGCGCCGCTGACACCCCGGAACTCGCAGCGGAGACTGCCCGGCTGATCGAGGAACTGCAGAAGCAGCGTACCGGCGTTGTGCTGGTGGAGCGGATGCTTCCCCGGCATGAACTCGTCCAGGTTCTCAGCCATGCAACAGCATTCGCCTGCCCGTCCATCTACGAGCCCCTGGGAATCGTCAACCTCGAGGCAATGGCCTGCGGTGCCGCGGTTGTGGCAAGCGCAACAGGTGGTATTCCGGAGGTAGTCCAGCACGGCGAAACAGGGCTGCTTGTTGAACTGGAGCAGGTCACTGACGGCACCGGAACACCGTTGGATCCGGAGAAGTTCGTTACGGAATTCGCAGCCGCCCTCACCGAGGTCGTGTCGGATCCGCAGCGGGCCCGGGCCATGGGCAAAGCCGGCAGGCTCAGGGCTGAGCAGCACTTCTCGTGGGAATCCATCACGGAGACCACCCTTCAGGTTTACCGCTCGGTGCTGTCCTGAAACGACGACGGCGACGCTCCCCTCAGAAGGGGAGTGGCGCCGTCGTCGTATCCGGCAACAGCCAGCTTAGGGTCAGCTCTGTGTTGGCTTTCCGCCGAACTGGCGCGCGAGGATGGTTTTTTCGTCAACAGGCGCCTGCCCGCTGGCCCGCTGCGCCCGGAAGTAATCGCGGGCTTCGTCCTGGCGGGCCTGCTCCGCGCCCGTCGCGATGGCTGCACGGAGATGCTCAGGGCCGTAGCCGAAGGCGTCCACCAGGTCCAGGGCATGAGGCCGGATCTTGATGAGCAACCTATTGATGTAGTCGCCCACGGTGCGTCCGCGCTGCATCGAGAGACGGCCGTTCATCAGATACCAGGAGAGGTTCTTCTCGATCAGCGAGAGGCCGAAGAGATCACGAAGCCAGGTGAGGACGGTTTTGGTGCCAGGATCAGATACCTGGCTGAGTGCCTCCGTGAACGCTTCCCACTGAAGCAGCTCGGCGTGGGCCTGTGCGGCGTCGATGAGGTCGTCCTGGTGGAGATTGAAAACCGCAGCGGCCTGGTGCTGGGGCAATTTGTTGGCACCCTTCAACGCTGACCCCACCTCAGCAACCATCGATTGCACGCGCTCGGTAAGCAAGGCTCGCTGGCCCTCTTCGTGCCGGAGCGCTATGGCTGCCTTCTGCGGTGATCCGGTGTCGGCCACAAACTGTGCCACTTGGCGCAGACCCGTGCGGTGGATTGCGACATCGGCCGCCTGGCCAACGACGTACCGGGCCAGCACACCGAAGTCCACGTTGCGGAACTCGTTCGCGTAGTCGGCGAGGAGTCGCTTGGCAACGAGCTGCAGCAGGACAGTGTTGTCGCCTTCGAACGTCACGTACACGTCGAGATCTGCCCGCAGGGACGCAAATCGGTTTTCAATCAGGAACCCGGCCCCACCGCAGGCTTCCCGGCATTCCTGCAGGGTGTCGAGCGCGTGCCACGTACTCAGGGGCTTGAGGGCGGCAGCGAGGGTTTCCAGATCCTGACGATCCGCATCAGTGTCATGGGCACCGGAGAAAACGTCGTCGAACTTCTGCAGCAGCTGTTCATGCGCAAAGCTCGCTGCGTAGGTGGTCGCCAGCCGGGTGAACAGGCGGCGCTGGTGCCGCTGGTAATCAAGCAGTACCTCCTCCTCGGTGGGGGAGGAGGCATTGAACTGGCGCCGTTCGGTGGCGTACTGGATAGCGGTCTTCAGGGCAATCTTGCTGGCTGCCACAGCGGCACCGTCCAAGGAAACCCGGCCCTGGACCAAGGTTCCGAGCATGGTGAAGAACCGGCGGCCGGGACTGGCGATGGGGGAGGTGTAGGTACCGTCGACGTCGACGTTTCCGTAGCGGTTCAGGAGGTTGACGCGGGGGATCCGGACAGCTGAGAAATGCAGGCGCCCATTGTCGATACCGTTAAGTCCCCCCTTGACGCCGTCATCCTCACCGCCGATGCCCGGCAGGAATTCTTTAGTGTCAGGATCACGCAGGTCGACATAGAACGCGTGCACACCGTGGTTGACACCCAGGGTCACGAGCTGAGCGAAAACCACGGCGCCGAGGCCGTCAATGGCCGCGTTGCCGATGTAGTCCTTCCAAGCGGCCCTGAACGGGGTGTCGATCACGAATTCCTGGGTAGCAGGCTCGTACGTGGCGGTTGTGGCTATGCTGGCGACGTCTGAGCCGTGTCCGGTTTCGGTCATGGCGAAGCAGCCAGGAATGTCCAGGTTCATAATGCCGGGCAACCACTTGCGGTGGTGCTCCTCAGTGCCCAGGTGCATCACTGCGGAACCGAAAAGGCCCCATTGGACGCCGGCCTTGATCTGCAGCGACGGATCGGCCGTTACCAGCTCCTCAAATCCTGCAATGTTTCCGCCGTGGTCATCTGAACCACCGAGCGCCGATGGGAAGGCACGGTGGACGGCGCCGTTGTCCACGAGGTAACTGAGCTGGCCGAAAGTACGCTTGCGGTGCTCTGTATGGGTAAGGCCTTCGGTCTTGTGCAGCTCCGGACGGGCAGAAAGGTCACGTGCCTGCCTGCGGATGTCGGCCCACTTCCCCAGGAGCTGCTCGCCGAGCGCGGCAACGTCAATGGCCGGATGGCCCGTGATGGCCCGGGGTGCACTGACACCTGTGGAATTGGCGTCGGCGCGGTCCACTACTTCTGTCATGTCTGTTCCTTCTGTTTTCTGACAACGTCCTGAAGATTTTTGACAGTTTCTTCTACGTTTTTGATGGTGGCTTGGACAAAGCGAGGGTGCTGGTTTCCAGCTCGGGAGCGATTCCAACGCATAACCAGGAGGTAATTTGCCGGGCCATAATCTCTTGGTCTGGCTTGTCAGGGGAAGCAGGGCTTGCCAGCCACTGTTCGCCCGCATTCCTGACCAAGCCAATCGCGGCGGTAGGCCAGTAGCCGATCACGGCCTCCTTGCCGCTGCCGCTGCCCAGGTGCGCGCGCATGGGGCGGGCGATCATTCCGCTGATGGCCTCGAAGAAGTGGCCCAGAGCTCCTCCGGCGGCAATTGTGCCGCCGGAGGGGTCCGACTCGGCCGCAGGATGCTTGGTGACGAAGGTGTAGACGCTGGGGCTTGTTTCGGCCATCTGCAGATACGCCGACACCATGGCGAATATGCCTTCCCGGGGGGTCTGCGCGCTTTGGGCGGCCTCCTGGATGCGGCGCTGCATTTGGCTGAGGACCACCTCTCCAACGGCTTGCTGGAGTCCTGCCTTGTCTCCGAAGTACCGGTAGAAGACTGACTTCGAGGTACCTGCGGCAGCGGCGATTTCCTCCATTGAAGCGTCGCTTCCCAGCGCGTGAACCGCTTTGCGGGCGGACTTTATGAGCTCACGACGGCGTTCCTCGCGGTGGCTCTGCCAGCGCGAAGCCCTCCCGTCCACGGCGTTGTCGGCAGGCTTTGGGGCCTCTGCTGAAAGGATGTTCACGATACCCAGCGTATCAGGTACGCTGGGTATCGGTAATCAGCTTCGTTTGAAGGAGAGAGCACATGTCCGAAACCGGACGCGAGGAATCATTCGTTCAGCCAGCCCAAGGGCCCCAGAGGCAATTACGGAAAGCTGTGGTGGTCGGCGGTAACCGTATTCCCTTTGCCCGCACCGGAGGCGCGTACACGAAGTCTTCAAACCAGGACATGCTGACCGCCGCCCTGGATGGACTGATAGCCCGGTTCGGCCTGCAGGACGAGCGGATCGGCGAAGTGGCGGCGGGGGCAGTCCTGAAGCATTCGCGCGATTTTAACCTCACACGGGAGGCGGTACTGGGCTCCCCGTTGGCGGCCGAGACGCCTGCTTACGATGTGCAGCAGGCCTGCGCCACAGGGCTGGAAACCGTCCTGGGACTCGCGAACAAGATCAAGCTCGGGCAGATCGACTCCGCCATAGCCGGTGGCGTGGATTCTGCCTCCGACGCCCCGATTGCGGTCAGCGAAGGCCTCCGTGAGGTACTTCTGGACCTTAACCGCGCCAAGACCCTCCCACAGCGGCTCAAAGTCCTGAGCAAGCTCAGGCCCAAAGACCTCGCCCCTGATGCGCCGAACACCGGCGAGCCGCGGACGGGACTCTCTATGGGTGAGCACCAAGCCCTTACCACCGCCCAGTGGAAGGTCACGCGGGAGGCCCAGGACGAGCTCGCTTACAACAGCCACCGCAACCTTGCTGCTGCCTATGATGCCGGCTTCTTCGATGACCTCCTCACCCCGTACCGGGGCTTGACCAGGGATTCGAACCTGAGGCCTGACACGTCCCTTGAGAAACTTGCAACGCTCAAGCCTGTGTTCGGCAAGAACCTTGGCTCCGAGGCAACGATGACTGCAGGCAACTCCACCCCTCTGACGGACGGGGCTGCCACCGTGCTGTTGGCTTCCGAAGAATGGGCCGATGCCCACGACCTTCCCAAGCTGGCCACGGTCATCGACGGCGAAGCTGCCGCTGTCGACTTTGTGCACGGCAAGGACGGACTGTTGATGGCCCCCGCGTTTGCCGTGCCGCGGCTGCTCGCCCGCAACGGGCTCACTCTGGACGACTTCGACTTCTTCGAGATCCATGAGGCCTTTGCAGGAACTGTGCTGAGCACCCTCGCCGCCTGGGAGAACGAAGAATTTGGCCGCACCCGGCTAGGCCTGGAAGGTGCCTTTGGTGTTGTGGACAGGTCCAAACTCAACGTGAACGGCTCCTCCCTCGCTGCGGGCCACCCCTTCGCCGCTACGGGAGGACGCATCGTGGCTTCCCTCGCCAAGATGCTGCATGCCCAGGGGCAAGTGGATGGACGGCCTTCCCGCGGACTCATCTCGATCTGTGCTGCAGGCGGCCAGGGCGTTGTGGCCATACTGGAATCACACTAGGGGGAAGCCATGACCGATACCTACACGCAATTCGTCAGCAGCGGGCCTGGCCGGAAGATTGCCCGGAAGATCGGGCTTCCACAGCCCGTGATCTTACGGCGGCACAAGCCCGGGCAGCCGCTGATCTCAGGCCCAATCCTCATTGAGGGTTCCACCCAGGGGGCAGACGAACTGGCGTCGGCTCTGCTGTCCTGGGATCTGGATGTCCGCCGGCACCCCGTCCCGAAAGAACGCCTGGGTGCTGTCATCCTGGTCCTGGATGAGCTGACCCACCCGAATGACCTGGAAAAACCCGTTCTCACTGCAGCAACTTCCCTTAGGGACCTCGCTCCCAATGCCAGGGTGGTCACTCTATCCCGGCATCCAGGAAACGCCCCGGACGCCGCCGCGGCTGCAGCCCGTCAGGGTGTGGACGGATTGCTGCGTTCACTGGCCATGGAGCTACGATCCGGCACCACGGGAAACGGCATCCTCTTGGCGGACGGCGTGTCCACCACCAGCCCGAGCACCCTGGCTGCACTGCGGTTCCTGCTTTCCGGGAAATCCGCTTTCGTGGACGGTCAGTTCATGACCGTGCGTTCGCCTGCCGGTAAACTCCCCGACGACGTCGGGAAACCTCTGGCGGGGAAGGTCGCCGTCGTTACCGGGGCTGCACGGGGCATTGGCGCGGCTATCGCCCGCACCCTTCACCGGGACGGTGCCACGGTCATTGCGGTGGACGTGCCCGCGGCCGGCGATCACCTTGCAGAGGTTGCCAACGAGGTCCGTGGGACTGCGCTGCAACTGGACATCACGCGGGAGGACGCAGGCGCAAAGATCATCGATCATGCAGTGTCGCGCTACGGCCATCTGGACATAGTGGTCCATAACGCAGGCATCACACGTGACAAGCTGCTGGCAAATATGGACCACAACAAGTGGGCTTCCGTTTTGGCCGTCAACATTGCAGCTCAGTTGCATATCAACGAGGCGCTGCTGGCATCGGAGCACTTCCGCAACTCTCCGAGAATCGTCTCGGTAGCTTCCACCAGCGGAATCGCAGGAAACCGCGGCCAGACCAACTACGCGGCTTCCAAAGCCGGCGTCATGGGGATGGTGAGGGCAACCGTTCCTTTGCTGGAGCCTTACGGGGGAACCATCAATGCTGTTGCCCCCGGCTTTATTGAAACGGAGATGACCCGGCGTGTTCCGCTGGTGCGGCGGGAAGTAGGGCGACGCCTCAATTCCCTGAGGCAGGGCGGCCAACCCATCGACGTCGCCGAGGCCATCGCATTTTTGGCGAGTGATGCGGCCGGTGGGATTTCAGGCGAAGTGCTTCGGGTATGCGGGCAGAACATGGTGGGGGCATGAGCGAGCCTGGCCCCGTTGTCTTGGGGGATATGCCTTCGCTGTCAAAGCTTTACGTCAACGCCGCTGCCACGGCTGCCCGGCGCCGCCTGCTCGGGACGGATCTGGGTACAGCCTTGCCCGAAAGCAGCCATAAGGTGCGAGGGGTTAGGGTCGACGTCGAGAAACTCACTGCCTACCAGCACCTCGTTGGCGAGCCAGCAACAGACGTGCTGCCGGCCGGTTTCATTCATGCTCTTGCCTTTCCTGTGGCCATGAGTGTTATGAACCGGGATGACTTTCCGTTGCCGTTGCTGGGAATGATCCATCTCCGGAACGTTGTGGAGCAGAGACGGGCCATCAGTTTTACCGAACCTTTGGATATCACGGCTTCAGCCGTGAACCTGCGGGGTCACCGCAGCGGAACACAGCTGGACATGGTGGCGGAGGTCCGCAGCGGAAACGGCAACGACGTCCTCTGGCAGGGTATCTCCACCTATCTGGCCAAGGGTGTCTTCCTGCCGGGCATAGACAAGCCGTCGGTTCATCAGGCCCAGGCCGATTTCAAGCCTCCCAACCCCACTGCGCTTTGGCAGCTTGGCGTGGATACAGGCAGGGCCTACGCTGCGGTCTCTGGTGACTTCAACCCCATTCACCTCAGCGCCTTGAGCGCGAAGGCTCTTGGTATGCGCAGATCCATCGCCCATGGGATGTATCTGGCGGCCAGGGCGCTGGCCGATGTCGGGGCAGTCAAGGGCGAGGCCTTTGACTGGGAAGTCTCCTTCGAAGCACCGGTTTTCCTTCCCTCGCGGGTGGCTCTTGATATCAGTACCGCTCAGGCCGATGGAGGAGCGTGGCAACGCTCCGACTACGTAGCTTGGAGTCCGAAGGCCGGGAGGAAGCACTTCAGCGGTTCAGTGACCTCGAGGTAAACCACGCTAGGGCGTTTGACTAACTCATTCCTGATTTGAGCACGCGGAGGATCCTGTGCAGGCTCAGCAGAATGGATTCAGCCGCGCTGGGCGCGTCCGGATCCGTATCATCCGAGGCCAGTCGTTGCGCGAGGGTATGCACTGTTGTGTCGGCTTGGTCCCGTAGTTCTTCCAGCCGCTTCGCATCTCCTTCCTCCACAGCCAGGAGCAAAGCCCCGACGGCGGCAAGGGCCTCGCTCAACGGCCCGCTGTAGGGGAGCGGAATGACAAAGAGAGTGTCCTGGCCCCAGATAACGTCGGCCAGGACCTCCGTCATGTCCTGGACATGAAAAGTTATGCGTTCCAGGTCACGGAGGTTCTTGTAGTCCAGGTCCACGTCCCGTGGGTGGAGCTTCCGCCGCGGGTTGGCACGGCGGCTGGCGTCGGCCTTTTCCACTGCAGCCCTCAGCGAGCGGGCCGATTGGGCGAGTTCGTCTGAGCGGCTGGACCAGTCATCGTGCTCCGGCGGCCATTTTTCTTCGAGTGCTGCTCCCATATCGGAGATCTGCTGAGCCAGTGCCCTCCGGAATTCGGCAAGGCTTACCGCCACTGCATTGAAGTGAAGGGGCGGGAAAACAAGCAGGTTGACGGCGATGCCAACCACCACACCGGCGCCCATCTGCAGCAGATAACCGAAGGAAAAGTCATCAGGGTTGTGTCCTCCCACCAACAGCACCAGCAAGGCCGCAGTCGGAATCCAGTCCCGCCCGGCGCCCAGGCGTGGAAGGCCAGCAAGGAGGACTCCAAGGCCCATGACCAACGCAACGGTGATGGGGGACGGCCCACCGAGGCTCACCAGCATGAACGCGAGGCCGATGCCCAGGCCGAGCCCGATGAGTGTCTGGAGCCCCTGCCGCATGGAACCTGCCACGTTTTCGTACATCGCCACGAGGGCGCCGAGGGGAGCATAGTACGGATAGTCGGCAGCAGACCCCGGCATCCAGGGGGCGATCAGGAAAGCCAGGCCCGCCGCCAAAGCCGCTTTTGCCGCGAGTTGGAGGCGGGACACGGCGAAAACCCCGGATACGCCTACCGTAACCAGTCCCCACATTCGCCTCCGCGCTGTCCCGCGGCTTTGTACTCCAGGTAATCGTGTGCTCATCTGGCCCCACCCTAGGGGCGGGTCATAGATGTTACAAATGGATTAACCTGTTAGCTCCGGACAGCGGCTTCATCAGAGTTGGAAGAAGCGGCGGCTGCCTGGCGAACTGCGTGGGCGAGACGGTGGGCCCGCCCCGGCGTGCGGCCTTCCTCCTGCCGCCTGGGAACGTACCCGAAACCGATGCCGTACGCTGGGTCAGCAAATCCAAGCGCCGCGTTCGCTCCCTCGTGTCCGAAAGCCCGGTAGCTGCCGAAGTTCCGGCTTGGGTGCGGCTTCATGAACCCGACGGCGAACGCGTTATCAAGCCCTGATGACCTGTCCAGCCCCCAGACTCGTTCCTGGGTGACGGCACGGATGGTAGCTTCCGTCAGGAACGCCGCACCGCCGTCGACGCCGGTGATGGCGGCGGCATACAGGCGGGCAAGCCCTCCGGCGGACCCCACCCCTCCCGCGCTGCTCATGCCGTTAGCCCGGATAATCCGGTGGTTGGGAAGCTCCATGATTGAGCTGACACCGCTGTTGCTGTTCAGCCCATCAAGGCTCAGCGGGTCCTGCCATGGGAGGCTGTCATCGACGTCGTACAGAACTTCACGGTAACGGGACTCCTGATCCTCGGGGAGGCCGAGGAAAAAGTCGATATCCATGGGCAGGCGCAGGCGGGAATCATACAGTTCCTGAAGGGAGACTCCCGTGGTGCGGCGGCAGAGTTCCTCCATGAGGATTCCGATGGTGAGGGCGTGGTATCCGAAGGTAGTTCCCGGCAGCCACAGAGGCTCAGCAGCGGCCAGCTTCCCGGCCGCCGCTTCGGTGGTGAACTCGTCCAGGCGGAATCCGCCTTCGATCCCCAACAGGCCTGCCTGATGTGAGAGCGCCTGTGCTACGGACAGCCGGCCTTTGCCGTGGGTGGCGAACTCGGGCCAGTAATGGGCCATGGTCTGCTCAAGGTCCAGGATCCCGTCCTGGAGCAGAAGCGCGACCACGAAGGCAGCCACTCCCTTGCTGCAGGAGTAGGTGCCGGTGATATCGCGAGGGCCGAAATCCGGGCCCCCGGCTAAGTGCACCACCTTGCGGCCATGGACGTAGGCCGAAAGCTGCGCGCTATAGAGAGGGTCCTCGGCGAGGAACGATTCGAAGAGGTCCAGTACGCCGCCGAATTCTGGGTCCACATGGCCATCTGAGAGTTGCATGGATCCAACATACCCACAGATTCCCGGGACCTCTTTTCATGCAGCCCCGTGCCCGGGAAGGACTTCCTCTCCTGCCTTGACCGGACCCGGCGGAGTGCCATCCCCAAAAGGCCGGCCCCCAAGGGATTCACGCCCGTGTTCCGTGAGCCAACCCGAAAGAGCAGGGCCCTGAGGGACTGTGCCGGTGGGATTGATGTCCTCATGGACGATGTAATAGTGCTGCTTGATCTGCACGAAGTCGATGGTGTCCCCGAACCCAGCGGTTTGGAACAAGTCCCGCGCATAGCTCCAAAGAACAGGCATCTCGCTCAGTTTCTGGCGGTTGCATTTAAAGTGCCCATGATAGACAGCATCAAACCTGGCCAGAGTGGTGAAGAGTCGGACGTCAGCCTCGGTAATGGAATCACCCACAAGATACCGCTGTCCCGCCAATCGGTCCTCCAACCAGTCAAGTGCCGTCCACAGGCGCTCGTAGGCAGCGTTATAGGCTTCCTGGGATCCGGCAAATCCGCAGCGGTAGACCCCGTTGTTGATTTCGGTAAAAACCCTTTTGTTCACCTCATCTATTTCGTGCCGCAGGGACTCCGGATACAGGTCCGGGGCTCCAGGCCGATGGAACTCGCGCCATTCCGTGGAGAGGTCGAGAGTGATCTGCGGAAAGTTGTTGGTCACCACCTGGCCGGTGGAAACCTCCACGATCGCGGGAACGGTGATGCCCCGCGGATAGTTAGGGAAGCGCTTGAAGTACGCTTCCTGGAGCCGCTCGATGCCAAGGACCGGGTCCCGGCCGCCCTCGTCCAAGTCGAAGGTCCATGACCGAGAGTCGTGCGTTGGCCCGGGTTGACCGAGGGAGATGACCTCTTCCAGGCCCAGTAACCGCCGCACTATGACCGCACGGTTTGCCCAAGGGCAAGCCCTTGCGGCGATGAGCCGGTAACGGCCCGGCTCCACCGGCCACCCCTGCTCTCCATTGGGCCCGGCGGTACCATCCGACGTGATGCGGTCCTCAATGTATTTCGTGTCCCGTTTGAATTCACCACCCGTAACGTAGGCACCCTTACTGCTGAAACCCGGCGACGTGGTGGAGTTTGTGCTCTGACCTGTGTCCTGGCTCATCTCTTCAGACTAAACCCGGGTGCCACGGCAGCGGCAGGCCGGGACGGTCAGGGAATTGCGATAGTGAAAACAGCTGACATGGGTTGCCAGGCGAAAATCCAGGCTGCCCCCACCACACTGCTAAACAGCACGATCCACACCCCGGAGGGAATTGACGTCGCCCGGTACAGCAAATAGGCATCGGAGGTGGCCAACTGTTCCCTGCGCCTGAAATGTACGTGGATAAGTTTTCCGAGGTCCCTGACAGCAGCCACGAGCAACGCCAGGCCCAGAACGATGACCAGATGGCCGTTCAGCTCCGGCGGCACGAAGAGAACAAGGGCGCAGGCCAGCAGGATTCCCGCGGCCATGATCAGCACGCCCACAACATTGCGGATGAAAAGGAGCGCCGCCAGCAGAATGATGACGCCGAAAGACATTGCCGCCGGACCCCAGCCGTTGAACCCTGCCCAGACCAGGGACGCTCCCACTATCGCCGGCACCGGGTATCCCCAGAATCCCGACCAGATGGCAGGAAAGCGGCCACGGCTGAAAGACACCGTGGTTCCTGAATGGTTCAACCTGAGTTGGATACCTCCCAGCCGTTGACCGCTTGACAGCGCCGCAAAGGCGTGGCCGAGTTCATGGACAACAGTGGCCAGGAGTCCGAAGTACTTCCAGGTCGCTTTGGGCACGGAAAGCACAATCGCCACTGCAATGACCATGAGGAGTTCCGGGAGTGGGACGACGGGAACGGCAGCCTGGGAAAATCCGGCAACGATCCGCTCCCACAACATCTCCAACAGGTTCATTCGGGGAATCGTTCGGAGTCAGCCATAGGGATCTAGGCTAACGGGAGGACCTCCGCGAGTACAAAGCTCCGATTCATCGTCCCACGCCTCCATCCTGAGCCAATAGAGTAGGGCCATGGCGGATCACATGGGAATTGATCAGACGGAAAACTCGCAGGCGCTGCTCAGGGAATTGGCAGCGGCCCATGGAGTCGGAACAGTATTCCAAGGCTGGGACGGCGCAGAACGGAAGGTCTCTGATGCCACGTTGAAAACCGTGCTTGGTGCGCTGGGCGTGGACACGGATACCGATGACCGGATACGGACAGCAATCCATGACGTCGAGCTGGCACCATGGCGAAGGATTCTGCCTCCTGTGGTGGTGGTCCGGGAAGGCCAGGAATTCCATGTGGAGGTACACGTGCCGCAGGGAAAGGCCGTGCGCGTCTCAATAACCAGCGAAGATGGCCTCCACCACGACGTCCTTCAACAGGATGACTGGGAAGAACCCCGTTTAATCGACGGCATACCCACTATTCGCGCAACCTTCGCCATTCCGGAATACCTGCCCCTTGGCTGGCATACTCTGCAGACGGACGTCGAAGGCACATATGCCGAGTGCGCCCTGGTGGTCACGCCGGAAGTCTTGAAGACAAGCGTCGACCTCGCTCAAAACCGGAGTTGGGGTTTGCTGGCCCAGCTGTACTCGGTGAGGTCCAGCCGCTCCTGGGGGATAGGGGACTTCAGTGACCTTACGGATCTGGCGGCAATTTCGGGCGAGGATGGGGCCGGCTTCATCCTCGTCAACCCGATGCATGCAGCCGAGCCCCGAACGCCTATAGAAGACTCACCGTATTTGCCCACAACACGGCGCTTTTTTAATCCTCTGTACATCAGGGTGGAGGAGATCCCCGAGTACGCCTATCTTGAGCCGGGCAGCCGGGCACATGTAGAGAAGTACGCTGCCCAGCTCTATCCTGCGAACCAGGCAAGCGACCTGCTGGACCGCAATTCCAGTTATGGTGCCAAGCTTGCAGCGCTGGAACTGATTTTCGACGTCGGGCGCAGTGCCGCCCGGTCGCGTCAGTTCGAAAGATTCCGTGCAGAGCAAGGAGCCGGACTCGCTGACTTCGCGCTCTGGTGCGCCCTTGCTGAAAGGCTTCACCCTTCCGCGCCTGCATGGCGTGCTGAGGCAGCCTCGCCGTCCACGCCGTATTCGAACGAGCAACGTGAACTGCTGGCAGACAGGGTGGAGTTCCACAGTTGGCTGCAGTGGATCTGTGACCAGCAGCTGGAGTCCGCACAACGTGCAGCCAAACAATCGGGCATGGCATTGGGTGTCATCCATGACCTGGCAGTGGGCGTAAAGACGAACGGCGCAGATGCCTGGATGCTCGCCGACGTTTTGGCGCATGGAGTGACAGTGGGTGCTCCTCCCGACATGTTCAACCAGCAGGGTCAGGACTGGTCCCAGCCCCCTTGGCACCCGGCAAGGCTTGCAGAAGCAGGGTATGCGCCCTACCGGGACATGCTCCGAACCATCCTCCGGCACGCAGGTGGGGTGCGCGTGGACCACATCCTGGGCCTCTTCAGGCTCTGGTGGATTCCACAGGGAAGCGGACCCGAGCAAGGTGCCTACGTCTATTACGACCACGAAGCACTGATCGGGATCCTGGCACTTGAAGCCCAAAGAGCCGACGCCGTGGTTATCGGCGAGGATCTTGGTGTCTTCGAGCCCTGGGTCCGCGGCTACCTGTCGGAGCGCGGGATTTTTGGAACTTCCATCCTCTGGTTCGAGCAGGACGCCGACGGGCCCTTTGCACCGGACAAATACCGGCAGCAGTGCCTCACCAGCGTCAATACCCATGATTTGCCACCAACTGCCGGCTATCTCGCCGGGGAACATGTGACCCTCCGCGAATCCCTCGGATTACTCCGTCGTCCGGTGGCAGAAGAGCGGGAAGAAGCGGCAGCTGAGCAGAAGGCTGTACTGGCCCTGCTTCGTGAACAAGGGGTGCTCCAGGACGCGCCTGATCCCTTCGACCTGCAAGGCCAAGGTCCGCAGGAAGCAGCCCTGCAGCAACAGGAAATCCAACGGATTGTGGAGGCCTTGTACGCCTTTACTGTGCTGACGCCGTCGTCATTGTTGGGACTAGCGTTGGTGGACGCCGTGGGGGAGACCCGGACCCAGAACCAGCCTGGAACGCACGAGCAGTACCCGAATTGGTGCATTCCGCTGGCGGGTCCGGATGGTGCTGTTCTGATCGAGAACCTCGACACAAACGTGCGCTACCGGTCATTGGTTGACCGGTTGAAGAAAATGCTTCAAAACGGGGCTTGAGGCCGGCTTTGGGAATTGCCTGTGTTGACTTGCTCACACTTGTCCCGTCCTAGCATTTTTGGGCTTTCGGCAGTCCCATACTGGATGTTGAGCGGCATGGTGGCGCGCGGTGGCAGCGAGTGAGGGATTTCATGATGAAGAAGGAATATGTTCCAGGAGCGGCAGTTGCAGGTGGCGTCGTCTTGTTCTGGCTGGTCGGTCTTCTTGGTGGGTTCTCCTTCCTCAGCGATCCGAAGCCGCTTCTACCTACCCTGACCTGGCTCATGCTGGTGTATGTCGCCGTCGCCGCTACATTAATTGCCGGTTCCTTTGCGGTGGCGGACATCGTCCGCCGCAGGCTGCGCAACAGGCAGTAGCTCACGTTTTTTGCTTGCCTGAAAAGGGTTCAGGAAGACTTCCGGGGGCTCTTCCTCCCTTCCATTTGCAGTCCTAAACTGAAGGCATCAGCAGCCGACATAAATCGGCTCGGAGCAGGGGAGGACCAGCAATGGGACTTGGCGACAAGATGGAAAATTCCGGCGAGAAAATGACCGGTAAGGCCAAGGAAGCCGCGGGTAAGATGACTGACGATGAGCGGCTCGAAGCTGAAGGTGAAACAGACCAGACCAAAGCTGATATGAAGCAGGCAGGCGAAAAGGTCAAGGACGCCTTTAAGCGCGACTGAATGACGTTGATACCGGGGGTGCTTCCAGCGAACGGGAAGCACCCCCCTATTTTTTGCCCTGCCGCCGAACCTAAACCTGGTACATCTGCTCCGCATAGCGGGCGGGTCGAGTGACGAAATACGGTGCACCGACCCACGATCCGACAGAATAGTGGGAGCACGTGGATTATTTGGGGGATGCCGTCTTTCGACGGTGATGCAGCCCGGAGTCCTTGGGCTACCTCACCAATTTCGTCGAAAGGCATCACCATGACCCATCCCGCCGCTGAAAGACCTGCGGACAACAGCGAGTCAGCAGCGCCGGTACCGGATCAATCGGCTCCGGTCGGCCAGCCAACGTACCCGCAGCAGACGCCACCCCAGTACCAGCAGCCTCCTGCTGAGCAGCCGCAGTACCAGGCCTATCCGCCTGGCGCGCCGCAGTACCAGCAGCCCCCCGCTGGGCAGCCGCAGTACCAGGCCTATCCGCCGGCCGCGCCGCAGTACCAGCAGCCCCCCACTCAGCAGCCCCAGTACCAGGCCTATCCGCCGGCCGCGCCGCAGCAGTATCAGGGCCAATACCCACAGATATCCCAGCAGCCTCCGATGCCCAACCAGGCCTACGGCTACCCCCAGCCGAAGTCCAAGATTGCCGCCGGGCTTTTGGGGATTTTCCTTGGCGGACTGGGCATCCACCGCTTCTATCTTGGCTACACAACAATCGGAGTCATCCAGCTGGTTCTGACAGTCGTTCTGGGTCTCTTCACTTTCGGCCTGGTAGGGCTTTGGGGCGTCGTGGAGGGGATCATGATTCTTGCCGGTTCGAGCTACTTCCAGCGGGACGCTAATGGCATCCCGCTGCGCGAGTAATTCAGAGAACTCGGGAACAAGTCCGGGAGTACCCATGACACAAATCATTTATGACAGGCCAGAACAGCTCGAGCAGATAAATGCGGGGCTGCTGCAAGGAGAGACGGTGTATGCGGTCTACGACTGTATCGGCGTCGGAACAGGCTTTGTAGGCATTACCAACATGCGCATCATTTTGCAGGACAAGAGCTTCGTGGGTAACAAGGTTGCCATCGTTTCCGTGCCCTACAAGAACATTCGCTCGGTCTCCATGCTGTCCAACAAGTCGATGCTCGGACGCTTTGCATCGTCCTCCAGCATCGGGATCGATACGGGCGGCAGCATCAAAGAAGCGGATTTCCGTGGTGACGATAAAGCAAAGCACGCCCACGACCTGATTCTGTGGAACGTGCTGCAAACAAGGTAGAGCGTTCCCCCAAAGGGCGGTCCGTAAACCGGCCGCCCTTTGTTGTGGGCGTACCTACTGGAAGTCTTCCTCTGCCAGGTCCTTTATCGAGTTAGGTGTCTGGCGCCCAAGGCGCCGGTCCAGGGCGACACGCAGCCTGGCGGCCGCCCCTTGCACCCGTCGGTCAGACGCCACTGTCGATGCGCTGTTCCTGTCGGCTTTGGCGGCGTTGGGCCGTGCAGGCAAGACTTGGACGTCCTCGTCCGTGCCGATTACCGATTTCCAGGCGACGTCGAGCAGCCGTAATTCTTCCTCGCGTGCCAGCTCGCTCTGGCTGAGAACGGATAGCGCTGCCAGTCCGAGGGCCTTTACATCGTCCTCGCCGGCCAATGCCCTATCCATGGCCCATTGGGTTCGTCGCCACCATTCCGACCGGCTGTCAGCATCGGACTTCTGGGCCAAGGCGAAGGCATCCGATTGTGCTTTCTGGCGCAGGGTCAGGAGCCCGACGACTGCCGCAGCGACAGCAGCCAAGAGGACAGCAAGCGGTCCCAACGCGGCAACTATCTCCCACCATTGGGCTGGAGCAGGCTGATCGACGACAGTGGATGCGGCGGCAGGTAGTAAGGGCGTCACCTGGACAGCCTACGGTGGACCAGGACGCTCAGTTGCGCAACCGCGGGTCCGGGGTGCCGGAGGAGTGCTTATTGACTCCTGGGAGGACAGAACTCCCCGAAGTTTTTCTGAGCCTCAGCTTGCAGCTCGCCCTGCTTCTCAACATCGGGCGAGTCCTTGGCCGATTCGTCGGTCAGTTCCACCAGCGCCTTGACAGTCGACTTCAGGTCATCCGAGGAAACGGGCCCAATGGTCCGGATCTGGTTGGCGAGGTTCACCGCTCCGGTCTTGCTGGCCGGAGGGTTCGACATAACTTCACGGATCCGCTCGCACGTTTCCGCATTGGTTAGTTGCGGATGGGCGACGCAGGCTGAGGCTGAGAGGGTGAGCGCGGCAGCAAGCAGGGCTGTGGTGAGTTTCTTCATGGTTCCCTTATTGTAAGCAGGGCCAAGGCTCGTCGATACCGGTGTGACAACCGCACACATGAGACGCGCCACTTTTGCCATGGCGGCGGACAGGCAACGGGCACCTCCGGTGCCATTCAAAACGAGGAGCACCATGTCATTGAAAGAACAGCTGCACGGCGACGTCGTCGTCCACATGAAAAACCGAAACAAGGTGGCGCTCACCACGGTGCGGAACGTCCTGGGCGAAATTGAAACTCGCGAGAAGTCCGGCAAAACACCGATTGAGCTGGATGATGCCCAGGTGACCTCGCTGCTGCAGAAGGAAGCGGCCAAACGCCGTGACACGGCCCGCATTTACTCCGAAGCCGGAGAATCCGACCGTGCTGCTGCCGAAATCGCTGAAGCAGAGGTCATCGAGGCTTACCTGCCAAAGGCTCTGACACGCGATGAGGTGGAGGCTATCGTGGATGAGGCGATCGCTGCGTTGAAAGCTGAGGGGCAAGAGCTGTCCATGCGCTCAATCGGGGCAGTCATGAAGCCTGTCACTGCGAAGGTAGCAGGACGCTTCGACGGCAAGACCGTCAGCGAGATCGTACGTGGGCGGCTGGTCTAGCTGAACTCCAAGGGACACAAACACCCCGGCCCGTGTCAGTGAGCCGTAAAAGGCCGCTTTCATTCCTTCAGCGCGCGGCATCACTGCGGGCGGCAGCGCGAAACTAGAGGGAGGGGCGTATTCTCTTGCTAAAAAGGGCAAGGGGGAGAGATGACCGAGACATCAACAAAGGGTCCACCTACGTATGAGGGCACGGGTTCCCTTGAGCAGGTCCGTGTCCCTGCGTGGGAGGCCAAGTACAAGCTGAGCGAGAACCCAGAGGAGCTCGCCCACATGGTCTGCTGCCGGGACCTGGAATGGCGGCAGGCCTTTTGCGGCTACATCGAGGAAGAACCGACGCTCATGTACGAAGCGGACAACATCTGCACGATGTGTGTTGAGACTGCCGCAAGCAGGGGCTGGCTCATGGAATCGCGCCTGTGCCCCATCGACAATCAGGAATGTCCACCAGAGGACGAGGTCGACAGGATGATTGCGGAGCGCGCCTCCAGGACCTGATTCTTCTCCCTGCGCCGCACTTCAGCATGGCCTTCCGACACAAGAAACCCCGGAAAATCAATGATTTTCCGGGGTTTTCCCTATGTGCGCGGAGGGGGACTTGAACCCCCACCCCCTTTCGAGGACTAGCACCTCAAGCTAGCGCGTCTGCCATTCCGCCACCCGCGCAGGTGGTAATTCGGAGCGTGATTTCCGCCCTTCGGCGGTTCGCTTCTCTCCGAAGCAGCGAGAAAAACTCTAACACGAACTCTGCGGAAAGTTGGAATCGGGACGAACGCGGCCTACTGGGTAGGCTGGGACCACGAGCCCCAACCGATATGAGGAGAGAGCCATGACTGCGATCCGCCCCGAGGACGAAGTCGTTCGGATCTGCCAGGAATTGATCCGGATTGACACCTCCAACTTCGGTGACGGTTCGGGCCCGGGAGAGCGGTCTGCTGCGGAATATACAGCGGGGCTAATTACGGAGGTGGGCCTCGAGGCGGAGATCTTCGAGTCTGCTCCGGGCCGCGCCAATGTGGTGACCCGTATTGCTGGGGAAGACCCCTCCGCCAGCGCACTGGTGGTCCACGGCCACCTTGACGTGGTGCCGGCCCTCAAGGATCAGTGGAGCGTGGACCCGTTCGCCGGCGAGCTGCGGGATGGCCTGATCTGGGGCCGCGGGGCGGTGGACATGAAGGACATGGACGCCATGATTCTTTCCGTCATGCGCCAGTTTGCGCGAACCGGCCGAAAACCCAAAAGGGACATCATTTTTGCCTTCTTTGCGGATGAGGAGGCGGGCGGAACCTTCGGTTCCCGCTACGCCGTCGAACAGCGCCCTGAGCTCTTCGAGGGCGCCACAGAGGCGATCTCGGAAGTGGGCGGGTTTTCGGCCACCATCGGAGGCCAGCGAACGTACCTGCTGCAGACGGCCGAGAAGGGGCTCTCCTGGCTACGCCTGGTGGCGCACGGACGGGCAGGGCATGGCTCCCAGATCAGCACCGACAACGCCATCACCCGGTTGGCCAGCGCTGTCTCCCGGATCGGCGAATACCAGTGGCCCATTGAACTGACCCCCACCACCCGTCAGTTCCTTGACGGCGTGACCGAACTCACCGGCGTAGAGTTCGACGCGGATGACCCTGAACGGCTCCTCAAGGAACTGGGAACCTTGTCACGTTTCGTAGGAGCGACCCTTCAGAACACCAGCAACCCCACGCTGCTCAAGGGCGGCTACAAGCACAACGTCATCCCGGAGTCCGCCGAAGCCCTGGTGGACTGCCGGACCCTTCCCGGCCAGGAGGACCAGGTCCTGGAGATCGTGCGGGAGCTTGCCGGCAGCGGAGTGGACGTCAGTTACGTTCACCAGGACGTTTCGCTGGAGGTGCCGTTCGCCGGGAACCTTGTGGACTCAATGATCGATGCCCTCCACTCCGAAGACCCCGGCGCAAAGGTCCTGCCGTACACACTCTCCGGGGGCACGGACAACAAGGCCCTTAGCAGGTTGGGGATTACCGGCTACGGCTTCGCCCCGCTCCAGCTGCCCGATGATCTGGACTTCACAGGCATGTTCCATGGAGTGGACGAGCGGGTTCCCGCCGACTCGCTGAAGTTCGGTGCCAGGGTCCTGGACCGGCTCCTGACCACTTACTGACCCCCTGGCGCAGCTGATGTTCCAGGCAACAAAGGTAGAACCATGACCATCGAAGAGATCCTGCCGGACAGGCTGCTTGAAAGGATCCGCAGCCGCGCCGCGGGCTATGACCGGGACAATGCTTTTTTCCACGAAGATCTGGACGAGTTGCGCGATGCCGGTTACCTGAAGATCTTCGTACCCGCGTCCGACGGCGGCCTGGGCCTTGGGATGGAAGCGGCAGCACAGCTGCAGCGCCGGCTAGCGACGGCTGCTCCCGCTACCGCCCTGGCAATCAACATGCATCTGGTCTGGACCGGAGTGGCTCACGTCCTGGCAGCAAGAGATGACAACTCACTGGATTTTGTTCTCCGTGAGGCGGGGGAAGGAGAGCTGTACGCCTTCGGCAATTCAGAAGCCGGCAATGATTCAGTCCTGTTCGACTCGATCACACAAGCCCGGCCGCAGCCCGACGGCGGCTACAGCTTTACCGGTCGAAAAATCTTCACAAGCCTGGCCCCTGTCTGGACACGGCTGGGCATCTTCGGCAAGGACAGTGAAGCCCGAGATGGGGAGGGCGAGTTGGTCCACGGCTTCATCCATCGTGACACTCCCGGATACAGGATCCTGGATGACTGGAACACGCTGGGGATGAGGGCCAGCCAATCTTGCACCACCGTCCTGGAAGGTGCCTACGTCCCGCCTGACCGGATCTTCCGCAAGCTGCCGGTTGGCCCCAATGCAGATCCCCTGATTTTCGCTATCTTCGCCTGTTTCGAGACGTTGCTCGCAGCCGTGTACACCGGAATTGGGGAACGGGCCTTGGAACTCGGTGTGCAGGCAGTCAAGCGCCGGACATCGTTGAAAAACGACGGCCGCCTTTACTCCCAGGATCCTGATATCCGCTGGAAAGTTTCGGATGGGGCAATGGCACTGGAGCGTCTGTATCCACAATTGCAGCTGATAGCGCGGGATGTGGACGAGAAGATGGACCACGGCAGCCAATGGTTTCCCAAGCTCGTGTCCCTCAAAGTGAACGCGACCGAAACGGCCCGCCAAGTTGTAGACCTGGCCATCAGGGTCTCAGGCGGCTCAAGCTATTTCCAGGGAAGCGAGCTGGAGAGGCTCTACCGGGATGTGCTGGCCGGGATATTCCATCCGTCCGATGACGAGTCAGCACACAGCACTGTTGCGAATGCGTGGTTGGGCCCGCTGGAGAGCTTCTGATGCCCTTTGGGGGCGGCACAACGCCGCTTGCTCCGCTTAGACGGTTCGCTGTACCTGGGTCACGCGCCGCCTAAGCCAGAACCGCCGCCCGCCGCCCACGTAGAGGCGGCTGCGCTCTAATTCCCACTTGCCGTACTCGGAATGTTCAATGAGTCTCCGCCGGGCTTCAGGCAGCGAATCCTCAGGGCCGATCGTCAGTACGAGGTACTCGTACTGCCTCACATAGTCCCGCTCGCGTTCGACGGAGCTGCGCAGAAAATGTTCCTTCATTGCTCTCCATTTTCGTCTTTTTCCGGCTAACGTGAAGTCATGAGCATCGATCCGCGTGTCGCGCTTCAGTCTTTGACCACCGCTTTGGAAGAACACCTGATCGCCGCCTCGGCACGGCGGGGTGAGGGTGACCCCACGGTTGAAGCTGCTTTTTTTGCTGTCGCTGATGCCTTTGAAGTCTACGACGATTCCCTGTACGAAGCGTATGGCGAAGTGACGCCTCTCGAGGTTATCGATGAGGTCGAGGACGACGAGGATGACCGCGAAGACGTGGACGACGACGATCTTGAGATCGTCGAGTCTGACAACCGCGGAATCTGACAGCTAGCAGCGTGGAGCCCGGCTGGCAAAGTCCGGCGGCTGACTGTCAGGGCACCAGAGAGACATCTTCCAGAGCCCTGGCAATTTCCGGCGGCAGGGGGGCAAGCTGGGATGCCAGGATCTCCTTCAGCTGAACAGGGGTGCGCGCGCCTACCACGGCGCTTGCTACGCCATTCTGGGCAACCAGCCAGCTCAGGGAGACGTCCACGGGAGTCCTGCCGAGGCCTCTTGCCGCCATGGCAACAGCCTCAACTATCCTTGATGACTCCGGCTCAAGATACGGTTCCACATACCCCGCCAGCCTCTTTTGGGCTGCGCGGGAATCTGAAGGAATGTGGCCGCGGTATTTTCCGGTCAGGACTCCCCGGCCCAGGGGCGCCCACGCCAGAAGTCCAAGTCCTGCGTCTTCAATGGCCGGCAGGAGCTCGTCCTCGGGCCGCCGTTGCAGCAGCGAATACTCTGACTGGTTGGCGACAAGAGGGAAACCCGCAATGGCTGCAGCTTTGGCCGTTTGCCAGCCGTTGAAATTCGACACACCCGCATACCTTGCCCGGCCGCTGCTGACAGCGAGCTCCATGGCCGAGAGAGTTTCCTGGACGGGGACGTTGGGGTCCCAGGCATGCGCAAACCAGACATCCACATAGTCTGTGCCCAGACGTGCAAGGCTGGCGTCAAGTCCCGACAGCATTCCGCTTCTGGAGGTGTCCACCCGACGCCGGCCCTCCGACGTCGAAAGTCCCGCCTTCGTGGAGATGACCACTTCGGAGCGGGCCACAACGTCTCCCAGTAAACCGCCAAGAATCGCCTCGGCCTGGCCCTCAGAGTAGGACGCGGCAGTGTCGATCAGCGTCCCGCCTGCATCAACAAAGTTCCGCAGCAGTTCAGAGGCATCCTGCTCGTCGGTTTCACGCGCCCAGGACATGGTGCCAAGAGAAAGGGCGGACACGCGCAACCCACTGTTGCCGACATAACGCTGCTGCATAGCAGCAAGCTTACGGGGATTCCCCAAGTGCAATGACGTAGGGTCTATAAACGTGAACTGGATTGAAGCGGCCCTGCTGGGCCTTGTACAGGGACTGACGGAATTCCTCCCGATCTCCTCAAGCGCCCACCTCCGGATAGTCGGTTCCTTCCTGCCGAACGCAGCAGATCCCGGTGCAGCCTTTACCGCAATCACCCAACTGGGTACCGAGACTGCGGTGATCGTCTATTTCTGGCGGGACATCGTGCGGATCATGAAGGCCTGGTCAGGGTCCCTCCGTGGCAGGGTGTCCCGGCAGGACCCTGATGCCCGGATGGGTTGGCTGGTGATCCTTGGCAGCCTGCCGATCATCATCCTGGGGCTGCTCTTCCAAGACCAGATTGAGTCGGTCCTGAGGAGCCTCTGGATCGTGGCCACCACCCTTATAGTCTTCGGAATGATCCTTGCGGTGGCAGACGCCGTCGGCCGGCAACACACGGACCTGACCAGGCTGACTTACAAACACGGCATTATTTACGGCTTCGCCCAGGCGATGGCCCTGATACCAGGCGTTTCCCGATCCGGTGGAACCATCACCGCCGGACTCCTGATGGGCTACACCCGGGAAGCTGCCGCAAGGTACTCGTTCCTGCTAGCCATCCCCGCTGTTTTCGGCAGTGGCCTCTACCAGCTCTATAAGGTGGTTTCCAAGGACGGCGTGTCTGGCCCCTATGGGTTACCTGAGACTGCCCTCGCCACGGTGATTGCCTTCGTGGTGGGCTACGTCATCATCGGCTGGTTCCTGAAGTTCGTTTCCACGCGGAGCTACCGGCTGTTTGTCTGGTACCGCATCTTTCTTGGAATGGCGCTGTACTTGCTACTCGGTTTCAACGTCATCAGCGCCTAGCACTAGGCTTGGGCTGTGAAATCCTGGAAATCCCGTTCCGTCCCACAGCTGCCCGGGCGTATGCCCACCGTTCAGCTTTTCGACTCGGCTAAAGACTCCTTTGTTGCCTTGGACGGGCCGGGGGAGCAGTCGATGTACGTCTGTGGCATCACGCCTTATGACGCAACCCACATGGGGCATGCGGCCAGTTATGTCGCTTTCGACCTCCTGAACCGGGCCTGGCGGGACGCCGGCCAGCGGGTCTCCTACGTCCAAAACGTGACCGATGTCGACGATCCGTTACTTGAACGCGCCACTGCCACCGGGATGGACTGGAGAGACCTGGCTGCAAGCCAGATCGAACTCTTCCGCTCCGACATGGAGGCACTCAACGTCCTCCCGCCGGATCATTACGTCGGCGCAGTAGAAGCCATCCCCATGATCGTTCCTGCAATCGAAAGGCTGTTGCAGCTCGGGCTCGCCTATCGCGTTCCGGGAACAGCGGGAGAGCCCGACGGCGACGTCTACTACGACGTCGAAGCGGCGAGTAAGCATTCGGTAGGTCCGGACGCCTGGACGCTCGGTTCCATTTCAGGCCTCAGCGAATCTGAGATGCTGGAGCTGTTTTCCGAGCGCGGCGGCGACCCTGGGCGCGCCGGCAAGCGGCAGGCATTGGACCCGCTTCTCTGGCGTGTTGCGCGGGAGGGTGAGCCCAGCTGGGCCGGGGGAGAACTCGGCGAAGGGAGGCCCGGCTGGCACATCGAATGTACCGTCATCGCCCAGCAATACCTCCCGGCTCCGTTCACGGTTCAGGGCGGCGGGTCAGACCTGATCTTCCCGCACCATGAGATGGGAGCCGGGCACGCCTACTCACTGTCCGGGCTGCCCCTTGCCCAACACTTCGCCCATGCCGGAATGGTGGGCCTCGATGGCGAAAAGATGAGCAAGAGCAAAGGCAATCTTGTCCTGGTGTCCAAGTTGAGGGCCGCAGGGGAGAAGCCAGCCGCCATAAGACTGGCAATCCTGGCACACCACTACCGCTCTGACTGGTCGTGGACCGAGGAGGAATTTGCGCAGGCCAAAGCAAGGCTTGCACGCTGGGCCCTCGCCGTCTCCGTAGCACCGGAAGGATCGGGAGCAGGCCTGGTAGCCGAACTGCGGACGGAGATGTCGCAGGACCTTAATGCCCCTGGTGCCCTCGCCGCCGTTGACCGCTGGGCAGCAAGCGCACTGGACCTCCACGAATTGAAGCTGCATGACGCGGAACTCCAAAGCGAAGACTCAGAGCTGGATGCGGCGCTGATAACCGACGCACTCGACGCCCTGCTCGGCATCCAGCTCTAAATTTCTAGGGCTTGTCCTTGCCCCGACGCTTCAGATAACGCTCAAATTCACGGGCGATGGACTCCCCGCTGGCCTCTGGAAGATCGGCGGTGTCCTTCGCCTCCTCCAGCTGGCGGACATAAGCGGCAATTTCCGGATCCTCGGTAGCGAGCTCATCCACGCCCCGCTCCCACGCATCGGACTCTTCGGAAAGTTCGTGGGTATCCAGGGGAATCTGCAGGAGCTCCTCGATACGGTGCAACAGGGCAAGCTGTGCTTTGGGTGATGGAGCCTGTGCAACATAGTGGGGCACCGCCGCCCAGAGGGAAACAGTAGGCAGGCCTGCCAGCAGTGCAACTTCAGCAAGTACTCCCACTATGCCCACGGGCCCTTCGTACTGGGAGGCCTCAAGGTCCATCCGCTCGCGCAGCGCATTATCGTCCGTCGAAGCACTCACCGGGATCGGCCGGCTGTGGGGTACATCGGCCAACAGTGCTCCCACCAGCACCACATAGTCCACGTTGAGGGCTTCGGCGTGTACCAGGAGCTCGGCTGTGTACGCGCGCCACTTATAGGACGGCTCAGTGCCCTGCACGAAAATAATGTCTACATTGGTGTCCGGCGCGCTGGCCTTGTAGATCCGTGTTGACGGCCATTTGATCTTGCGCTCACCGGATTGGGTACGCCTGATTGTGGGACGTGTGAACTGGAAATCGTAGTACTCATCCGCATCAATGGCGGCAACCTTCTTGCCGTCCCAGAGCTTGTTAAGGTAGCGAAGAGCATCGCTGGCGGCTTCTCCGGCGTCATTCCAGCCTTCGAAGGCGGCGAGCATCACAGTGATGCGCTGCCCTTCGGGCACAGGCTGCAGCAACCGGTCCGGTTCGACCGTACCCTCCGGCGCCGTGATGTCTCCGTCAAAGCTATTCATTCCTTCACCCTACGTCCAAGAGCGGACGCTACGCATTGAATGAATCGCTGGAAATCCGGATGAAACCAGCAGGTAACCCGGAACCTCAGCCCGGAATTCGCCGAGGGCGTAGCGCGAATAGCCGGCCATGCGCTCCCCGTAGACTTGAAGGCATGCGATCCTCAGCCTCACCGCCAGTACTGAAGGCAGCATTGTGGGATATGGATGGCACTATCGTGGACACAGAGCCCTACTGGATCGAAGCCGAATATGCGCTGGTGGCAGCGCACGGTGGTCAGTGGTCCCATGAACAGGCGCTCCAACTTGTGGGGCAATCCCTCGTGTTCTCAGCCGGCATCCTGCAGGAGGCCGGGGTGGAGATGTCCCGCCGGGACATCATCGACACCCTTACGGCCCAGGTCATCAGCAGGGTACGGGACACTGTGCCATGGCGTCCCGGGGCGCGTGAACTCCTGGAGCAGCTGCATGAGGCTGATGTCCGCTGCGCGCTGGTCACCATGTCTGAAGGACCGTTGGCCCGGGAAATCGTGGCAAGTCTGCCGAGACCGTATTTTGAGTTTCTCGTCACGGGTGACACCGTGAGCCGGGGCAAGCCGGATCCCGAAGCGTATCTTAGAGCCATCGAGCTCCTCCAGGGCAACGATCCCGAACTGACTGCAGCTGACTGTGTAGCGCTAGAAGACTCCGCACCCGGAGTTGCCGCGGCCGTAGCGTCGGGAGCCGTGACTGTGGCCGTTCCGCACATCATGGCCTTGACGGACGACCCCCGCCATGCCCTGTGGGACACCCTTGAGGGCCGCAGCGTCGCGGACCTGGAACAACTCGTGGAGCGTCGGCGGAAATTCCCGCTGGCCCCATTTCCGGTGGAAGCCGCAGAACCAGGGAGAAACAGCGTTGACTGAGTCCACTACAGGCGCACCGAACGGCCAACGCAACGGATTCCGCGAGGGCATCGCCCTGGGTCGAATCGCTGGTATTCGAGTGGTGCTTTCCTATTCCTGGTTCGTCATCGCCGCTTTTACAGTCTTCGCCTACGGGCCCCTCCTTGCGCAGGCGTATCCGCGGCTCGGGATGACCGTCTACATTGTGGCCTTCGCTTATGCGCTGCTCTTACTGTTCAGTGTCCTGGTCCACGAGCTCGCCCATGCGCTGACCGCCAGAATCTATGGCTGGTCCACGGAAAAGATCGTGCTGAACCTCTGGGGCGGGCATACGAGTTTTGAGGAGTTCACACCCACACCCGGCCGGTCCCTGATAGTTGCACTGGCCGGCCCAGCAGCCAACTTCGTGCTGGCTGCTGGTGGCCTGGCGGTGTATTCCACAGGATCGCTGACAGGAATCGCCGAAAACCTCACCTACATCTTCATGTTGGCAAACTTCGTGATCGCAATCTTCAATATCCTCCCCGGGTTGCCGCTGGACGGGGGGAGGCTGGTGGAATCCGCCGTCTGGGCGGCCACCGGAAACCAGGCCAAGGGAACCATCGCGGCCGGCTGGGCGGGAAGGCTGATAGTCGTCGCCCTCGTCCTGTACTTCGTGGGCCTTCCAATGCTGAGCGGCCAACAGCCGGACATCACCCAGATGGTCATAACAGTCCTGGTGAGTGGTTTCCTGTGGGTTAGTGCTTCCGGCGCCATTCGGCAGGGCAGGCTGCGGAGCCGTCTGCATCTGGTGGACGCGGCCGCACTGGCCGAACCCGCCGTCGGGCTCTCCGACACTTCCACCGTGGCGGATGTCCTGCGTCTCTCGCCCGCCGGTTTCCCGGCGGTGGTCCTGTTCGGAGACGACAACCGTCCAAAGCAAGTAGTGGATCCCAAGTCTGTAGCGGACGTCCCTGCCGGAGCAGAGGCCGCCACCGCCGCCAGCGCGGTCTCCTACAACCTCGACGCCGGCGCCTACGTTCTTGAATCGGACAAAGGCCAGGATCTGCTGAAATACTTGTCCGGAATAAACGGAAGCGAGTACGCCGTGGTTGATGACAATGGCAAAGTGACGGGCCTATTGCACAAGCATGCCGTCCTGGATGCCATCACCGGCAAGGAAGCACAGCGCAACGGGCGCAGATAAGCAGGAACCGGTAGAGTTACCTGCCGGCCATGAAATAGGGCAAAAAGCATAATCACCACCAGGCCTGGCCGCCTGGTGCCGGCGCTCTCAATGAGCAGCCAGACAGCATTACAGGAGCGAGGAACAGTCCATGAGCAGCGATCACGCCGCCACCGGTACCACCACAGCCGAAAATCCAGGCTTGGTTACGGCAAGTGCCGAGCCGGTTGGTGCCGCGAGGCGCCGGGGCCCCTTCCGCGAGGGTGAGCGCGTTCAGCTGACTGACGAACGCGGCCGGATGAACACCATCACCCTCGAGGTGGGTGGGGCGTTCCACACCCACCGTGGATTCCTGAACCACGATGAGATCATCGGAAAAGTGGACGGTTCCGTTGTGACCAACAACGTAGGCCAGCAATACCAGACGCTTCGGCCATTGCTGTCCGACTTTGTCCTGTCCATGCCTCGCGGAGCCGCAGTGGTTTACCCCAAGGACGCCGGGCAGATCGTGACCATGGCTGACATCTTCCCCGGGGCTCGCGTGGTTGAGGCGGGCGTGGGCTCCGGAGCCCTGTCCATTTCCCTCCTGCGCGCAGTAGGGGACAACGGCTACCTGCATTCCTTTGAGCGACGCGAGGAATTCGCCGATATTGCGCGCGGGAACGTGGAGACGATCTTTGGTGGTCCGCATCCGGCATGGAAGATCTCACTCGGCGACTTCCAGGAAGAAGTGGTCCGCAGCGAAGCCCCCGGCTCCATCGACCGCGTCGTGCTCGACATGCTGGCGCCTTGGGAGTGCCTGGATGCGGTGGCAACGGTTCTTGCCCCCGGTGGTGTTTGGATCAACTATGTTGCAACAGTGACCCAGCTGTCCCGGACGGCCGAGGCCATTCGCGCAGACGGACGTTTCACCGAGCCCGACGCGTGGGAATCCATGGTGCGGGGATGGCACCTGGAGGGCCTGGCTGTACGCCCGGACCACCGGATGGTGGCGCACACGGGATTCCTGCTGGTAACGCGCCGGCTGGCCGATGGTGTCACAGGCATCTCAGTAAAGCGTCGTCCATCGAAGACAGAGTTCAACGACGAAGACGTCAACGCCTGGACTCCAGGTGCCGTCGGAGAACGTCTGGTGTCTGATAAGAAGCTGCGAAGGGCTGCCCGTGACGCCATTGCGGGGACCAATGTCAAGGACGATCCAAAGGTCACGAACTAGTCCTGAATTTCGCTTACCTTCAGCAGACCTTGCGCTGTTGGGACTATGGTCTTAATAAGAGCGCAAGAAGGGGCTGATGATCATGGAGATGCCAAACAACGAATCAGGACGGACGCCCGCAGGGGACAAGGCAGGTCCAGGAGGCGAGGACGGTGCACGTTACGGCGCCAGCGAACTCTCGGTTGCTGACCGGCAAATCAACATTCTGAGGGACAAACTCCGCCACATCGACCGCCAGCTCGCGGCAGCAACGCAAAACAACACCAAGCTCGTGGGCATGCTGGAAACCGCGAAGGCCGAGATCCTGCGGCTTAAGAACGCCCTGGATCAGGAGGGCCAGCCGCCTTACAGCTTCGGTACCATTCTCCAGCTCAATCCGAAGCGGCAGGCTGCGCCGGGCAGTTCCACTCAGGCAACCACCGAGGAATCGGTGGACATCTTCAACGCCGGCCGCAAAATGCGCGTGGGGATCAGCCCTCTGGTCAACATCAACCAGCTGGCCGTCGGCCAGGAGGTGTTGCTCAATGAGGCACTCCTGGTAGTGGCGGGGCTCGGCTTCGAGCGTGCCGGCGACCTCGTAACGCTCAAGGAGATGCTGGGCCATGACCGCGCCCTGGTGGTAGGCCGGGCGGACGAGGAACGCGTCATCCGCCTCTCCGGTCCGCTGATGGCCCAGAAGCTGCGAGTGGGGGACGCACTGTCCATCGACTCCCGCACCGGCTACGCGCTGGAAAAGGTGCCCCGCGCCGAGGTTGAAAACCTGGTGCTGGAAGAAGTCCCTGACATCACATACCACGACATCGGCGGGCTGGGTCCGCAGATTGAGCAGATCCGCGACGCCGTGGAACTCCCGTTCCTGCATCCGGACCTTTACCGTGAACACGGGCTTAAGGCTCCCAAGGGGATCCTCCTGTACGGCCCTCCAGGTTGCGGCAAGACCCTTATAGCCAAGGCTGTGGCCAATTCCCTGGCCGCCAGGGCTGCCGAGCGCACAGGAAACGTGGATCTTAAGAGCTACTTCCTGAACATCAAGGGTCCTGAACTCCTGGACAAGTATGTCGGTGAGACCGAGCGCCACATCCGGCTCATTTTCTCCCGGGCCCGCGAAAAGGCCTCAGACGGCAGCCCGGTCGTCGTGTTCTTTGACGAGATGGACTCCTTGTTCCGCACGCGCGGAACCGGAATCTCCTCCGATGTCGAGACCACCATCGTTCCGCAGTTGCTGAGCGAGATCGACGGCGTCGAGCGGCTGGACAACGTGATTGTCATCGGCGCCTCCAACCGTGAGGACATGATCGATCCTGCCATCCTGCGCCCAGGACGCTTGGACGTGAAGGTAAAGATCCATCGGCCGGATGCCGAGGCGGCAGCCGACATCTTCTACAAGTACATCACCACGGACCTGCCCTTCCACGCCTCAGACCTTGCCGAGCACAATGGCGATGTCCAGGCCACCGTTGATGCCATGATCCAGCGCACAGTCGAAGCGATGTACTCAACGGACAAATCCAATGAGTTCCTCGAAGTGACGTACGCCAACGGTGATACGGAGATGCTCTACTTCAAGGACTTCAACTCAGGTGCGGTAGTACAGAACGTTGTGGACCGGGCAAAGAAGTATGCCATAAAGGATTTTCTCACGACGGCCCAGAGGGGCATCCGCATAGACCACCTGCTCCGGGCCGTAGTTGATGAGTTCCGCGAGCATGAGGACATGCCGAACACCACCAATCCTGACGATTGGGCCAGGATCTCCGGCAAGAAGGGTGAGCGGATTACCTATATCCGTACCATTGTCCAGGGCAAGGCAGGCCAGGAGCCGGGCAAGTCCATCGAAACGATGCCCAATACTGGACAGTACCTGTGACAGCCCGCCCCGAACGCGCTCCAGGTTCTGCCCTGCCGGCGGGCGGCGCCATGAGGGTGATGGGTTCGGAAACAGAGTACGGTATCCATGCTCCCTCTGCGCCGGGAGCAAATGCCACCATGATGTCCGCCCGCGTCATCCAGGCCTATGCCCAGGTCACCAGGCAGCGGGCGGCCGGGGGAGCGGAGACGCGCTGGGATTACACGGACGAGGAACCCCTGCACGACGCCAGGGGCTGGACAGTGGAGCGAACTTCAGCGGATCCCAGTCAACTGACGGACCAGCCTCCGGTTCTCGATGCCGAGGCTATCGCCATCGCCTACGGCCGCGACGAGCTGGACCATGACGGCGACGACGAATCCGGCTCGCTGCTCATGAACATGGTCCTCGGGAACGGAGCCAGGCTGTACGTGGATCATGCCCACCCTGAATACTCCAGCCCCGAAGTCACCAACCCGCGTGATGCGGTGGCTTGGGATGCTGCCGGTGATCTTGTGGTGCTGGCGGCAGTCCGGCGCCTGGCTGCTGACCCCACCCTGCCGCCCATCAATCTGTACAAGAACAATACTGACAACAAGTCAGTCTCGTACGGCTCGCACGAAAACTACCTCATGCCGCGCTCGGTTCCCTTCGGCGACATTGTCAGGGGACTCACTCCGTTTTTTGTTACGAGGCAGATTATCTGTGGGGCGGGACGCGTCGGCCTGGGACAGGACAGCTCCAGGCCCGGTTACCAGATCAGCCAGCGTGCTGACTTCTTTGAAGCCGAAGTGGGTTTGGAAACTACCATCCGCCGCCCAATCATCAACACCCGCGACGAGCCCCATGCCACCGCGGACAAGTACCGGCGCCTGCACGTCATCATTGGTGATGCCAACCTCAGCCAGACCTCGAACTACCTGAAGTTCGGTACTACAGCCATGGTGCTGAGCCTCATTGAGGCCGGCTTGGCCCCGAAAGTGGAAGTCCACGAACCTGTAGCGGCCCTCCAAACTGTCAGTCATGACACGTCCCTCATGGCCACCATCCGGCTCCTGGACGGCCGGCGGGTGACGGCTCTGGACCTTCAATGGATGTACCACGAGGCAGCCGCAAAGCTCTCGCAGGACGCCGGCGTTGCTGACACGGTGGACGGTGACGGTCACACGCACGCAGTCCTCGAG
This sequence comes from Arthrobacter sp. Z5-13, assembly GCF_056499105.1. NCBI lineage: Bacteria > Bacillati > Actinomycetota > Actinomycetes > Micrococcales > Micrococcaceae > Arthrobacter > Arthrobacter sp. Z5-13. Next base: position 2,229,527 of record NZ_CP096460.1, on the reverse strand, counting down.
TGCTGGGCGGCAACACTCAGCCAGCTGGACAACGACCGCGACGCCGCCGCTTCCTCGGTGGAGTGGCTCGCAAAACTTTCCCTGCTGGAAGGTTACCGGCAACGCGACGGGCTCAACTGGGACAACGCACGCCTCGGACTGATCGATCTGCAGTGGGCGGACATCCGCCCCGAAAAGGGTTTGTACCACCGGCTTCTGTCCAGGGACCGGATGCAGCGCATCGTGGACGACCAGGCCATTGCGCGTGCGGTGGCTGAGCCGCCGTCGGACACGAGGGCATACTTCCGGGGACGCTGCGTCAGCAGCTTCAGCAAAGACGTCGTGGGGGCCAGCTGGGACTCGGTCATCTTTGACGTTCCGGGTTACGGACGGCTCCAACGCGTGCCCACGCGCGAACCACTGCGAGGCACCGAAGCACTCACCGGCGGACTGTTTGCCCGTCATCACGAGGCCGCGCCCTTCCTCGCGGAACTCCTAGGACTGGGCACCACTCCGCCACCGGGATAAAGCCACCCGCAGGAGCCTCCGGCGTGGCACTATTGGCTTACAGGATGTCCCTGCAGGAATTGGGGACTCTCAGAAGGAGGAACAATGGCAGGCCAGGAGCAGCAACAACCGCAGTCACGGGACAGTGAAGTTGACGAGGACATCCCCGCAACCCCTCCCGCTCCTGCGGAGGCCCAGGCGTCAGCCGCCACGCAAGGCGTTGACGACCTTCTGGACGAAATCGACGGAGTCCTCGAATCCAATGCTGAGGAATTCGTCCGGGCCTTTGTCCAAAAGGGTGGCCAGTAAGCGGACGCGCGCCAGTGCCCAACGGGCGAGGAAAACGTTGATTCACCACGTTGAAGGAGTGCAGCAGTGCAGGAAACTACAGCCAACCAGGTAGCGGCCAATGCGACGTCATCGTTCACCGAACACCTGCAACGCGACAGGCCCGGACTGCTGCCCTTCAACAATCCTCTTCCAACGGCGCAAGCCGGGTCCGCCCAGCCGCTGCAGGTTCCGCATGCCACCACCATTGTTGCCCTGACGTATGCAGGCGGCGTGCTCATGGCCGGTGACCGCCGGGCAACCATGGGAAACATTATTGCCAGCCGCCACATTGAAAAAGTTTTTCCTGCAGACCAGTATTCGGTGCTTGGTATCGCCGGCACCGCCGGGATTGCCATTGATATCACCAGGCTGTTCCAGGTGGAACTCGAGCACTACGAGAAAATCGAAGGTACTTTGCTCAGCCTGGACGGCAAGGCAAACAGGCTGGGTGCCATGATCCGTGGAAACCTGCCAATGGCTATGCAAGGGCTCGCCGTGATTCCGCTGTTTGCGGGGTTCGACACTCAGGCGGGAATTGGCCGGCTCTTTTCCTACGACGTCACCGGCGGCCGTTATGAGGAGCAGGAACACCATACGGTTGGGTCCGGTTCCATGTTCGCCCGGGGGGCGCTCAAGAAACTGTGGAATCCGAACATTTCAGAGGATGACGCGATCCGGGTGGCCGTTGAATCCTTGTATGACGCGGCCGACGACGACTCCGCCACGGGCGGTCCGGATCCTGTGCGGCAATTATGGCCGGTGGTATACACGGTGAACCGTGCTGGCGCCCGCCGTGTGCCGGAGGCCGTTCTGGCCGAGGCCGCCCAACGAGTCATAGAGTCACGGGCTTCGGCTCATAGGGAGTCCTGACATGACCCAGCAGTTTTATGTATCTCCTGAACAGCTGATGAAGGACCGTGCGGATTTCGCACGGAAAGGCATTGCACGGGGCAGGTCGGTGGTGGTTATCAGCGGCGCTGACGGGATAGCCCTGGTTGCCGAGAACCCATCGCCTTCCCTTCACAAGATCGGCGAGATCTACGACAAAATCGCCTTCGCCGCCGTCGGAAAGTACAACGAGTTCGAAAGCCTTCGCCAGGCAGGTGTGAGGTACGCGGACGTCCGCGGGTATTCCTACGATCGTGAGGACGTGACTGCCAGGGGCCTGGCCAGCGTCTATGCCCAAAGCCTCGGAGCGGTCTTCACAGCTGAGCAGAAGCCCTTCGAGGTGGAGCTTGCCGTCGTGGAGGTGGCAACCCGCCAGGACGAGGACCATTTGTACCGCCTGACCTTCGACGGTTCCATTGCTGACGAAAAGGGTTTCATCGTGATGGGCGGTCAGGCTGAACAGGTCTCGGCAGCCGTGGAAGCCGGCTGGCAGCGGGAACTCGATCTTGCTGGTTCGGTCCGGTTGGCCATGCGCGGCCTCGTCACTGACAAGGACGCCTCGGCATTACCTCCCTCGGCTGTTGAAGTAGCGGTCCTGCACCGGGTATCGGAGACTGCCCTCGGCACGCGCCGGGCCTTCCGGCGTCTTGGAGACGCAGAGATCGCGGAACTCCTAGCTGAGGGGAACTAACATGGACAAGCGCATTTTTGGCATCGAAACGGAGTTTGGAATTTCCTACTCCAGTCCGGATTCCAGGCCCCTGGCTCCTGAGGAAGTAGCGCGCTACCTGTTCCGCAAGGTGGTGAGCTGGGGGAGGTCCTCTAATGTGTTCCTCACGAACGGCTCCCGGTTATATCTGGATGTCGGCTCGCACCCCGAGTATGCAACGGCTGAATGTGATGACCTGGCGCAGTTGATAGCGCACGACCGCGCGGGCGAGCTGATCCTCGATGACCTTGTTGATGAAGCGCAGGCCCGGTTGGCCGCCGAGGGATTCAATGGCACGGTATATCTTTTCAAAAACAACACGGACTCCGCCGGCAATTCATACGGCAGCCATGAGAACTACCTGATTCCGCGCCGTGGCGAGTTCTCCAGGCTCGCGGAGATCCTCATCCCTTTTCTGGTCACCCGCCAGCTGATAGCTGGTGCAGGAAAAATCCTGAAAACTCCCCACGGGGCAACCTTCGCGTTCTCGCAACGGGCAGACCACATCTGGGAGGGTGTTTCCTCGGCCACTACCAGGTCCCGGCCCATCATCAACACCCGCGACGAGCCTCATGCGGACGCTGAGTTCTATAGGCGCCTCCACGTCATTGTTGGTGATTCCAACATGTCCGAAACCACAGCGCTGCTCAAAATAGGTACAGTCGACCTGCTTCTGCGGATGATTGAGGCGGGAGTCATCATGCGCGACATGCGAATGGAAAATCCCATCCGAAGCATCCGGGAGATCTCCCACGACCTCACAGGCAGGGCGTTGGTCCGGCTCGCCAACGGCAGGCAGCTCACTGCGCTTGAGATCCAGCACGAATACCTGAGCAAAGTCACCGCCTTCGTGGCCGAGAACGGCGCCCATAATCCGCATGTGCCGCTGATACTTGACCTGTGGCGACGAACCCTCGACGCCATCGAGAGTGGAGACACCCGCACCATCGATACCGAGATTGACTGGGCCATCAAGAAAAAGCTGATGGACTCATACCGTGAGCGCCATGGTCTGGGACTCGATGCCCCCAGGGTTGCCCAATTGGACCTTACGTACCACGACATTTCCCGTTCACGGGGACTCTTTTATCTGCTCCAGTCGAGGGGAGCCACACGTCGCCTGGTAGGGGACATCGACATCAAGGACGCTGTGGACGCCCCTCCGCAGACCACCCGCGCCAAACTCCGCGGTGACTTCGTCCGGAGAGCCCAGGAGCTGGGCCGGGACTACACCGTTGACTGGGTGCACCTGAAACTGAACGACAGGGCGCATCAGACTATTCTCTGCAAGGATCCATTCCGCAGCGTTGATGACCGGGTGGATGCACTTCTGGACTCTATGGGCTGATACCCAGCTTCAGGGGTTAAGCTGGATGGGGCCGTTTATACGGCCACCCTTGTTCTGCCGCGAGCATGATGCCGGCATGACGTCCATCTTGCCCCGACGAAAGTTCTTACGTGCGCCGAATACTAGCAATTCTCATTCCCGGACTGCTGCTGCTGACCGCGTGCGGCGGATCAGCTGCCGCTCCCGAGCCAACAAGTCAATCCGCGGGTGAAACAGCAAAGCTCGACACCCTGAAGCTCACTGAAAATGGAGACAAGAAGGCGCCAGGTGTTGAATTCACCAAGCCGCTGGATGTCACAAAACCCACCATTAAGGTGGTCAAAGAAGGTAATGGAGACAGCCTTAAGGCGAATCAGATCGCCCAGATCTCCTATGTAGCCCTTAACGGCAAGGATGGCTCCACTCTTGAGGACACCTTCTCAACTGAGCCCCAGCCACTGGAGCTCAGCGAAGAAGCAAAAACCGGTAGTCCCGAGATCTACAACGCGCTTGTCGGAAGTAAGATCGGCTCATTCATCGCTCTCGCCCTTCCCGGACAGGCCGCTGCCCAGGGCGGGCAAGAACAGCCGAGCAACCTGATCATCATCAAGGTGCTCGCCGCTACGGAAGCTCCCAAGGCGTTGAGCAAGGAAGAAACCGAGCAGTTGGACAAGGACGGAAAGCTCCCTAAGGTCACTTTCGATGACAAGGGTGTTCCGTCAGTGGAAATTCCGAAAACGGATGCTCCTGCCGGCCTGTCAGCGAAGGTACTTTCTGAGGGCACCGGCGAAACGGTCGCAGCAGCTGACACCATCGAGGCCAACTACACGGGTTGGCGATGGGAAGACAGCTCAAAGTTCGATTCAAGCTTCGACCGTGGCGAACCTGCGACATTCTCCCTCAGCCAGGTCATCAAGGGCTGGACACTTGGCCTGACCGGGCAGAAAGTAGGATCCAAAGTCCTGCTGACCATCCCGACAGATCTCGCCTACGGCCCAAATGCCGCGGCACAGAAGAAGCCTGCCGGTCCGCTGGTCTTCGTTGTTGAGATCAAGTCCAAGAAGTAGCTCACGCCTTCCTCGGCCTTGAGCCATACGGTTATAAGACCAAGAAACCCCGAACAAAAGGAGCAACCATGTCATTTGGTCAGCGTGATTTCGACCGCCAGAAGCCGGAAATTGACTTCCCTGAGGGCGATGTCCCCACTGAGCTGGTGATTACAGACCTCATCGAGGGCGACGGCGCCGAAGCCAAGCCGGGAGACACCGTGTCAACGCACTACGTCGGCGTTGCGTGGTCCACCGGTGAAGAGTTCGATGCCTCGTGGGGCCGCGGAGCGCCGCTGGACTTCAAGGTGGGCGTCGGCCAGGTCATTCAGGGCTGGGACCAGGGCCTGTTGGGCATGAAGGTAGGCGGCCGCCGTCGGCTGGAAATCCCCTCCGAGCTCGCCTACGGTTCCCGTGGAGCCGGAGGCGCCATTGCCCCCAACGAGGCGCTCATCTTCGTCGTTGACCTGGTCGGCGTGCGCTAAGCACCAATCAGCAATGTTGGGCCATCAGTCCCGCTGAGCCTGGAAGCGCGGTAACAATCGGAGCGGTATTTCCGATTGATGCCGCGCTTCCTGCATTTCAGCAAGCGGTATTTAGTAACGTTGATGGGGTGTCCGCCTCACGTACTGAACGCCTCCTGAACCTGCTCATTGCCCTCCTCAACACCCGGTATGGGCTGCGTCGCAGTGAGCTGCGCGAGAAGATTTACCACGACTCCGGCAGCAGCGATGTTTCTTTTGGCCGGATGTTTGAACGTGACAAGAATGATCTCCGGCAGTTCGGATTCGACGTGGAAACCGTCACAGACAAGGGCTGGGGATCCGATGATCCGGCAACCACGCGTTACCGGATCGGTAAGGAATCGAACCGCCTGCCCGATGTGAGCCTCACACCGGAGGAGTGCACGGTCCTTATTCTTGCCTCCCAGTTATGGGAGCATGCTGCGCTTGGTTCGGCTGCACTCAGCGCCATGCGTAAACTCCAGGCGACCGGTGAATTATCATCTGCAGCCGAAATACCAGCCGGCGTGCAGCCACGGATCAAGCCTCCAGGACAGGCCTTCGAGGACCTCGTTGCTGCTATGCACTCCCAGCATCCGGTGAGCTTCCGTTATCTGGCTGGCACAACGGGGAATGAAGAAGAACGCCTCGTGGAGCCTTGGGGGCTCGGAAGCCGCTTTGGCCAGTGGTACCTCGTGGCCTTCGACCGTTCCCGTGGGGCGCAAAGGTACTTCCGGCTCTCGCGTTTCACTTCCGCCGTCACGGTGCTTGAGAAGGACTCCTACACCCCGCCTGTTGGCTTTAGTGCCCGGGCCGAGCTCGGTAAACTCCCCGAACTCCCGCTCAGGACAGCCCTCGTGGATGTGCGTCAAGGGCGTGTGCTGGGCTTGCGGAAGAAGGCAGTACAGTCCCTTGACGCTCCCGACGACGGCTGGGACCGTCTCGAGGTCAGTTACCGGGATTCGGCGGTGCTGGGGGAGGAGCTGGCCTCCTATGGCCCCAATGTGCTGGTCGTTTCGCCGGAGGAGTTGAGGGAATCAGTCCGACGGCGGCTCACGGCAGCCGTGAGCTTCGCGGCCGAACCTATGCCGCCGATTAAGTTCCCGAATGACACCGCTGCCAAGCGCACCCGCAAACGTACTTCCGAGGACCAGTTGCAAAGGATGCTGCAACTGGTGCCCTTCCTTGTCCATAATCAGGGCTTGCATATCCGTGAGGTTGCAGACCGCTTTGGTGTGACGAGGAAGGAATTGGAGGACGATCTCCGTATCCTCATCTGTTCAGGTTTGCCAGAGGGGTATCCGGACGACCTGCTCGACATCCAGTGGGAGGACGACCACGTCTATATCACCCAGGACCTTGACCTGAACCGTCCTGTCCGCTTCACGATTGATGAAGCCTGCGCCCTCCTTACCGGCCTCGAAGCGCTCAACGGACTGCCGGAACTCGCCGAAGGAAGCGCCCTGGAATCAGTAACGCTGAAGCTCATGGCGGCTGCGGGGGAGGAAGGCCTGAGGGCCGCCTCGCTGGCAGGACCTGAAGTCAGCCCGGCTAATTCCGCTCATCTTCAGACTGCCAGGGATGCGATTAAGTCCCGAAGCCAGCTCCACCTGGTCTACCTGTCACCTCAGCGTGACTCTTTCTCCGAACGCGATGTTGATCCCCTGCGGCTCTACTCGCTGGACAACACGTGGTACCTCGAGGCCTACTGCCACTCCGTGGAAGGGCTTCGCAACTTCCGCCTGGACCGGATCGAAAAACTCCATCCAAACGGCAGGCTTTCATCTGACCACGCCGAGGCTTCGGAGGGTTTCCCCGTCAAGCTCTTCACCCCGAACGACGACGACACAGTAGTCACCGTGCAGCTCAGCCGACAAGCTGCCGGCCTCGCCGAGGACTACTACGCCGAGCGGACAGCACCTCTTACTGATGGTGATAAAGATGCCGGACTTCTCGCCGAAATCCGGTTTGGCAGCACGGAGTGGCTCCCGGCGTTTGTTGCCCAGCATGGCGGAGGGGTACGGATCCTGAGGCCTGACGATGCAGCTGCCGCTGCACGCCGGTGGATCGAAGAAGCGTTGGCCCTCTACGACAGCTAGACTACTCAGCATGCCTTGGTGGTCCTGGATCCTTCTCTGGATAGCGCTCGTTGCGTTGTCGCTCCTGTTCTACGCCGTTCTCGGCTTCCGGCTCTTCCGTCAAGCCATGGCCACATTCAAGGAACTTGGGGAGGCCGGAAGCCGCCTTGGCCAGTCCGGCCACCGGTCCAGCGACCCGATGGCTGACCTAAATCCGGATGCTGTTGCGGAAAATGGATCGGAAGCCGGAGGGCTCGCACAGTCCCTTCCGCCAGGGCTGGCTGTCTTCGCTTCCCCGGAGCAGATGCGGCTCGAGTATCAGGCGGGCAAAGCCGCGCGTCAGGAAAGGCGCCGAGCCCGGCGCGTTCAGCGCAAGGCCGATCGCGGCCAGCCCCAGCGGCTGCGCGACATCGAATTCAGTTAGACGTAGGATGTATCTAAACGAAAGGACCTCCCAACATGAGGCTTGAAGGCTGGCATCTGATCATTATTATCGTTTTGGCTTTGGTGCTTTTTGCTGCACCACGCCTGCCTGGCATGGCCAGGAGCCTTGGGCAGTCGATGCGGATATTCAAGTCGGAAGTCCGGGAAATGAAGAAGGACGGCACCCCGGAAGCGAAAGACGGCTCTGAACCCGTCGAAGGCAAAGTGGTGAACCACCCCCGCACCGACTCCACCAACAACCGCCCCGCGGACGGTACTGACGTTCCGCCGTCGAACCGCGCCTAAGTCCAGATGGCAGTAACCATGGGCCGCCGATCCAACCCTGAGGGGAAGATGGCGCTGCTTGACCATCTCAAGGAACTGCGGAACAGGCTGTTCAAGTCCGCAATCGGCGTCATCCTCGGAACAATTGTCGGGTTTTTGGCCTACCAGCCGATGCTGGCCGCGCTGATCAAACCCATCGTTGACCTCAACGAAAAAGAGGGGCGCCAAGCCTCGCTCAACTTTGACGGTGTAGCCAGTTCCTTCGACCTGATGATCCAGGTGTCGGTTTTCCTTGGCCTGATAGTTGCCAGCCCGGTGTGGCTCTATCAGCTGTGGGCCTTCATCGTTCCCGGCCTGCATAAAAAAGAGCGTCGCCTGGCATTGTCCTTTGTGGCGGCCGCAGTCCCGCTCTTCGTCGGCGGGGTAGTTCTGGCCTGGCTGGTGCTGCCCAACGCGGTCCGGGTACTCACAGACTTCACGCCAATCGGGGGCTCCAACTACATCACTGCGCAGGTATATCTGGCTTTCGTCATGCGGCTCCTGCTGGCCTTCGGCATTGCCTTCCTCCTGCCAGTGGTGCTTTTTGGACTGAACCTGGCGGGCATCATCAAGGGGCAGCAGCTCGTCAAGAGCTGGCGGATCACCGTGTTCTTGGTATGCCTGTTCGCGGCAATGGCGGCCCCTGGCGCTGACGCCATGAGCATGTTCTATCTGGCCGGTCCCATGCTGGCGCTGTTTTTTGCCGCTATCGGGCTGTGCCTCCTCAACGACCGCCGTCGTGATCGCAAAGCCGCAAAGCGCGCCGCCGAGACTGAAGCCTCTGCCAACATTGCAACCCCACGGACTGAACTGGGCAATCTCTAGCTCTTCGCCCACTAGGCTTGATGCATGTCCTCCATATCCGGGCCGCAGTCGCCATCCGAGCTCTACCGGGCCAGCGTTGAACGGACCGCCGAAGCCAATACCTATCTGGGTGGTTTTGTCCGATCCCTGGAGTTTGAGCTGGATAACTTTCAGCGTGAGGCCTGTAAGTCACTCCAGGCCGGACGGGGAGTACTCGTTGCAGCCCCCACAGGCGCCGGGAAAACCATCGTGGGAGAGTTCGCCATCTACCTCGCCCTGCAGCGTGGCCTCAAGGCGTTCTACACCACACCGATCAAAGCACTGAGCAACCAGAAGTACTCCGAGCTCACCGAAAAGTACGGGCTTCACAACGTTGGCCTGCTGACCGGGGATACGAGCATCAACGGGGACGCGCCCGTGGTGGTGATGACCACCGAGGTGTTGCGGAACATGCTATACGCCGATTCCGATTCCCTCGACGACCTTGGTTACGTGGTGATGGACGAGGTCCACTATCTCGCCGACCGCTTCCGTGGGGCTGTGTGGGAAGAGGTGATCATCCACCTCCCCAGCGAAGTCCAGGTGGCTTCACTCAGCGCCACCGTCTCCAACGCTGAGGAGTTCGGTGCGTGGCTGGACACTGTCCGGGGCCACACTGACATCATCGTTTCCGAGCACCGTCCGGTTCCCCTGTGGCAGCACGTAATGGTGGGCCGGAACATCGTGGATCTCTTCGCGGGTGAGACGTCCTTCGACGAAATTGCCCCTGCCGACGCCGACGCGGCTGAACCTGTTCTCTCAGTGGAGGCGGCAAGCCAGCGCGGCTTTGAAGTGAACCCTGAACTGCTTTCCATGGCGAAGGCCGAAAGCCAGATGAACTTCCGTGGGCGGTTCGGGCACGGCGGCCGGAGCCAGCGCCGCCAGCATGGCCAGCACCGCCGGGAGAACGCCAGTGCCCCGGCCGAGCAGCGAAGCCCTGTGCGCAAGGCCAGCCGCCCCCAGGTCATCGCCAGCCTGGACCGGCAGGATCTGTTGCCCGCGATCACCTTTATCTTTTCGCGGGCAGGTTGTGACGCTGCCGTCGCACAGTGCGTATCCGCGGGACTCTGGCTGACCACAGAGAGGGAACAGCGGATCATCGCCATGCGCGTTGACGAAGCAGGCCAGGACATTCCCTCGGAGGACCTGGATGTGTTGGGATTCTGGAGCTGGCGTGACGGCCTGCTCCGCGGACTGGCTGCCCATCACGCCGGGCTGCTGCCCACGTTCAAGGAAGTAGTGGAGAAGCTGTTTGCCGAGGGCTTGGTGAAAGCAGTCTTCGCTACGGAGACTCTCGCCCTGGGTGTGAATATGCCGGCCCGCTCTGTGGTGCTGGAAAAGCTGGAAAAGTTCAACGGTGAAGCCCATGTGGGGATCACCGCCGGCGAATACACGCAGCTGACCGGCCGCGCCGGCCGGCGGGGTATCGACGTCGAGGGTCACGCTGTGGTGCTGTGGCAACCGGGAACTGACCCGGCGGCGGTAGCGGGTCTCGCATCCCGGCGCACCTACCCGCTGAACTCCAGCTTCCGTCCCACATACAACATGAGCATCAACCTTCTGGCCCAGTTCGGCAGGCCGCGGGCCCGTGAAATCCTCGAATCTTCCTTCGCCCAGTTCCAGGCCGACCGTTCCGTCGTCGGCCTCGCCAAGCAGGTACGGAGCCGGGAGGAATCACTGGCCGGATTCCGCAAGTCCATGACGTGTCACCTGGGAGATTTCACCGAGTATGCCCGCTTGCGTCGTGAATTGTCCGAGGCCGAGAATGTTGCGGCCCGTGGCCAGTCCCGTGCCCGGAAATCCCTCACGGAAGACTCCCTGAGCCGTCTTCTTCCTGGCGATGTCATTGACGTACCTACGGGAAGGGCTCCGGGATTCGCGGTTGTGCTGAGTTCTGATCACACGTCCCGGGAGCCGAGGCCGGCGGTGCTCACTATGGACCACCAGCTGCGGAGGATCGGAATTCACGACCTCGAGGGGCCGGTTTCTCCTGTGACCCGCATCAGGATCCCGAAGTCCTTCAACGCCAAAGTGCCCAAGTCCCGCCGGGAGCTTGCTTCCTCCGCCCGTAATGCAATCCGCGAAAACCGGCCCCCTGCACCCGACAGCAGCAGGCACAACGACTTTGGCCGAGCCGCTGCGCTTCCGGACCAGGAACGAAAGATCGCCGAGCTGCGTCGTTCCCTGCGGTCCCATCCGTGTCATGGCTGCAGCGAACGGGAAGATCATGCGCGGTGGTCCGAGCGCTGGTGGAAGCTGCGCCAGGAGACGGACGGCCTTATACGCCAGATCCAGGGCCGGACCAACACCATTGCGAAGACCTTTGACCGGGTGTGCGAGGTGCTGTTCAGCTACGGATACCTTGAAACGACTGAATCCGGCAAAGTAGTGATCGGCCCGGACGGCCAGCGGTTGCGCCGCATCTACGGGGAAAAAGATCTGCTGATCTCCCAGGCGCTCAGGCAAGGCGCGTTCGACGAACTCGATGCAGCGGAAATTGCTGCCTTGGCGAGCATCCTTGTGTTCCAGGCAAAGCGCGAAGACCGTGGCCTCAGGCCCAGAATGCCAAGCGTCTCGCTGGAAACGTCGGTGGACATTGTGGTTCAGGAATGGTCCGCGCTGGAGGACACCGAGGAAGCTAACAAGCTTCCGCTGACAGGCGAACCGGAGCTGGGACTTATGTGGCCCATCTTCAAATGGGCGAAAGGCCGCCATCTCCAGGAAGTGCTCAGCGGAACCGACCTGGCGGCCGGCGACTTCGTCCGCTGGGTCAAGCAGGTCATTGACCTCCTCGACCAGTTGGCCAAAATTCCAGGCCTTGATCCCCGGATTGCCAGACTTTGCAGTGAAGCGATCACGTTGGTGCGTCGCGGCGTCGTCGCGTATTCCACTGTCGCATGATCCGCCAACTATCAGTTTCGTTACCAGGTTTCAGGAGTAGTTAATCCATGTCTGACTTATCGTCTGGCTCCTCGTCCCAAGAGCCGGCAAAAGGCAAGCAGGCCCCACGGAGTGTGACGTTGTACCGCAACGGTTCCGTCTACACCGCTGCCGATCCATTTGCGACCGCGATGCTCGTGGACGAAGGAACGGTGGCCTGGGTGGGCTCCGAGCAGGCGGCATCGTCCATAGCTGACGACTCGATGGAGGTCATTGATCTCAGGGGCGCGCTGGTGGCACCGGGTTTTGTTGACTCGCATGTGCATCTCACTGAGACGGGGATTGCCTTGGCCTCACTCCGGCTTGATGGGGTCCGCTCGGCGGGGGAAGTGCTCGACGCCGTCGCCGCCTGGGGTGGTACTGGAACCGTCATGGGTCATGGTTGGGATGAGAGTTCCTGGCCCGATGGAACCCTCCCCAGCAGGGAAGAACTGGAGCGCGCCTCTGGAGGCAGACCTGTTTACCTGGCGAGAGTGGACGCCCATTCGGCGCTGGTCTCCTCATCCCTGGCAGCTGCGGCCAACTTGTCATCGCCGCACTCTGTGGAAGCAGGGGCCGACAGCCAGGTGAAACGGGAGGAGCATTCGGCCGCACGTTTGGCAGCCCGTCAATTCCCCGCCGAACAGATCCAGCAGTTCCAGCGCAAAGCCCTTTCGGAAGCTGCAGCCAATGGCTACGTAGCCCTCGCGGAAATGTCCGCTCCCCATATCGGGACGGTCCTGGACCTTCAGCAGGCAGTGGCCTGGAACGAGGCCTCCGGACAGGACTTCCCCGAGATACTGGCCTACCGCGGCGAGCTCGCCGGTTCCGAAAGGGAAGTGCAGGCGATTCTTGACGGACTTGGGGTTCCCGTCAGAGGGCTCGCAGGGGATCTGAACATTGACGGTTCCATCGGGTCCAGGACTGCTGCTCTTCGCGCCGATTACAGCGATGCATCGGGGGAGCGGGGAACCACGTACCTTTCCGTCCACCAGGCGGCCGCGCACATTGCAGCCTGTTCGCTGCTGGGAATTCAGGCCGGCTTCCACGTAATCGGCGACGCCGGACTGGACGCTGTGCTGGAAGCATTCGACCAGGCAGCCGCGGAGGTTGGCGATCAGCGCATCCGGGCGGCAGGACACCGGCTTGAACATGTGGAAATGGCTGACCCATCGGCCATAGCGAGACTGGCCCGTCACTCCATCACTGTCAGCGCCCAGCCGGCATTCGATGCAGCGTGGGGCGCTGAAAGAGGCCTCTACCAGGAACGGCTGGGTTCACGCCGCGTCGCCATGAATCCCTTCGCCTCCCTCTATTCGGCGGGAGTGCCTGTTTGCTTCGGCAGCGACAGTCCAGTCACGCTTCTTCGACCCTGGGAAAGCGTGCGGGCCTGCCTTGAGCACAGTAATCCGGAGCAGCGGATCTCGGCACGGGCAGCATTTCTGGGGCACACCCGGGCGGGTTGGCGCGCCGCCAAGTATTCAGACCCCATGGCTGGTCAGCTGGTGCCGGGGGCACCGGCGAGCTTTGCGGTGTGGGAGGTCGAGGAACTGATGGTCCAGGTAGCCGACGGCCGTGTACAGTCCTGGAGCACCGATCCCCGGGCAAGGACACCGCTCCTGCCGGCCCTGGACACCGGGGTCAGCCCCGTATGTCTCCAGACGGTCCACGACGGCAAAGAGCTATATTCGCATGACGGCCTCCGCGGTTAGGGCGGTCTCACAGGATTTTGACCTAGGATGAACCGCCTATAATAGAAAGTTGCGCCTGCAGCTCGGCTTTTCGCCTGGTCTTTGCGCGCTCTGACCGCTCCCACCAAGGAAAGGCCTCGCTGTGCGTGTCCTCACGATCATCCCGACCTACAATGAGCTGGAATCCCTGCCAAAGACAATCAGCCGCCTGAGGGCAGCTGTCCCGGCATCGGACGTTCTGGTTGTTGACGACAACAGCCCGGACGGTACAGGGCAGCTCGCGGATGGCCTGGCTGCAGAGGATTCCCAGATCCACGTCCTGCATCGCCAGGGCAAAGCCGGACTCGGAGCGGCCTATATCGCCGGTTTTAAATGGGGACTTGACGCCGGTTACGACGTCCTCGTAGAGATGGACGCCGATGGCTCGCACCAGCCCGAGCAGCTTCCGCAGTTGCTGGAAGCCTTGGAGCAGGGCGCCGATCTGGCTATGGGATCCCGTTGGGTTCCTGGAGGCAGCGTAGTCAACTGGCCGCTTTACCGGCAGGCCATTTCGCGTGTGGGGAGCACCTATGCGCGGCTTATGCTGGGCCTGAAGATCAAGGATGTCACTGGCGGATACCGTGCCTTCCGTCGCACCACGCTTGAAAAGCTCAACCTTGATGAGGTGGCCTCGGTTGGTTACGGCTTCCAGGTTGACCTTGCCTGGCGTGTTGCGAAGCTGGGACTCACCATCGTTGAACGCCCCATCACGTTCGTGGAACGCGAACTCGGAGACTCGAAGATGAGCGGAAACATTGTGGTTGAAGCCATGATCAACGTCACGCGCTGGGGCCTCGCCGCGCGGTGGCAGAAACTCACCGCCAGGAAGAGCTCCGCAGCATAGGCTGCTTGCGCTTAACCCTGCCCACGGCTCCAGCAGCCCACGGCATCAAGACACAAGAAAGCCGGGCTCCCTCATCGTATAAACGATGAGGGAGCCCGGCTCTCTTTTGTGCTCGGTTCTCCTGTGGCGTCTGCGCATTCAGCCCTTAGGCTGAGCGGCGTTCTCCACGGCGTTCACGCAGAATCGTCAGGCGGTCCTCAAGGATCTGTTCCAGCTCGGGAAGGGACCGGCGCTCAAGGAGCATGTCCCAGTGGGTCCGGACGGCCTTTTCGTTGCTGTTGATGGGGCGTTCGCCGTCCACCAGGAGAGCTTCCTTGCCCGTTTTCGACACCCATACCGGAGGGATTTCAGCTTCCGAGGAGAAGGTGACGAAGACCTGCTCGCCGTCCTCGCAACGGTACTCAACCCGCTGGCGGGGAGCCGGCTCGACACCGGATTCCGTCTCCATGCTTTGTGCGCCGAGGCGCATGCCCCGCAGGCTGCGATCGCTCATGATTTCTCCCTTTGGTCGGTTCGCAGAGCCTGGCTCTGCGCTAGCCGGAGGTAAGTGACAGCCCCCGGACTACGGTTTGCACTACGTTGCATCGTTAACTCCAACGCTTTGCGCAGCATTCTTGTTCCAGCCTTATTGAACCGGTCGGACAAATATCCTATTATACGGTTTCTTCTACAACCAAGCAAAAACAGCGAAGCAAAATCAAACAAGGGAGGAGTTGCCCCGGTTCCGGCGCAACTCCTCCTTTGTGCGGTTTAAGCTCCCTGCACAGCCTCTTTGTCAGTGGTGTGTTTGGCCGTGGGCCCGCTACCGAAGAGGCCCGTGGAGTCCGGGTTGGTCCCGCCCAGGGCGCTGCCGATGCCCTTGAGTGCCTCGCCAACTTCGCTGGGAATGATCCAGAGCTTGTTCGAGGATCCTTCGGCCAACTTTGGCAGCGTCTGCAGGTACTGGTATGCCAGCAGTTTCTGATCGGGGTTGCCCTTATGGATTGCGTCGAAGACCTTTTGGATGGCCTGGGCTTCACCGTCGGCCCGCAGAATGGCGGCCTTTGCGTCGCCCTCTGCCTTGAGGATGGCTGCCTGCCGCTGGCCCTCAGCGGTAAGAATAGCCGACTGCTTGGTGCCCTCGGCGGTAAGGATCGCAGCACGCCGGTCCCGTTCGGCCCGCATCTGCTTTTCCATCGAATCCTGGATGGAGTGGGGCGGATCAATCGCCTTGAGTTCCACTCGTGACACCCGGATGCCCCAGCGGCCAGTGGCTTCGTCGAGCACGCCCCGCAGTTGACCATTGATCTGGTCGCGGGAGGTCAGGGCCTCTTCGAGGTTCAGGCCGCCGACGACGTTACGGAGCGTGGTGGTGGTCAGCTGTTCGACAGCCTGGATGTAGTTGGCAATCTCATAGGTTGCCGCCCGCGGGTCAGTAACCTGGAAATAGACCACGGTGTCGATCGAGACCACCAGGTTGTCTTCGGTGATCACGGGCTGCGGAGGGAAGGAAACCACTTGTTCCCGGAGATCCAGGAGCGGCAGCAGCCTGTCCACGAAGGGGATCAGGATAGTAAGTCCCGGGTTAAGGGTGCGCTGGTACTTTCCTAGCCGTTCTACTACGCCTGCCCGCGCTTGCGGCACAATTCGTACTGAACGCACAAGCACGATGATTACGAATACGATCAGAACCAGCAGCACGATCGTGACTGCGATATCCATGCATCTCCTTCATTCCCCAATAGTTGTGTCCAAGCTGAGTATGCAAGCGTCATCCCGGCTGATGCCGGCTCCGTTCACACCGGCTTGATGCCGGTGGTGTTGCCGCAACGCTTACTGTGCGGGTTCCGGCTGGGGGACGACGACGGCGGTGGCTCCTTCGATGGCTGACACCACCACGCGCTGGCCTGCCTCCAGCACCCCGTCTTTGGAGCGCGCACTCCACACATCGCCCCCAATTTTGACCAGGCCGCCATTGGAACTGACGGATTCCATGACCAGCGCTGATTCGCCGATAAGGCGGTCCACATTGGTCCTTTGTTCGGCTGGACCTTTGTGGAGGTGTTTGAGCGCCACTGGCCGGACGAGGCCAACCATGAGAAGTGACACAACGCAGAAGACGATGATCTGCAACCAGAGGTCGGCACCGGCAAAGTCCGCAACAAGGGCAGCAAGGGCGCCGCCGCCGAGCATGATGAAGAAAAGGTCCAAGGTGAGCATTTCCACCACGGCAAACGCCAGGAACACGGTCAGCCACAACGCCCACCAGTTCTCGCCAAGCCAATCAAACATGTAGCTCCCCCTTCGTCGCCGGGACCTGCTGGAGCAGACCCTCAGTAACTGTGATTCCATCGTAGTCGGAAGCCTGAGGGGGAGGGGAGGGTCCGGAGAAGAGGTCCGGAAAGTGGCCAAGTCGTTATGTCGGCCACTCGGAATTCAGGAGTTCAGGAGTTTCGGTGTGAGGGGATCCGGGGTTCAAAAGCCGTGATCCGGAAACGGGCAGAAACTGTAGTCCTGTGTGGCAGGGAAGCCAGCAGATCCGGAAGCACCGAGCGGTCCAAATGATGCCCGGCCGGCCCCATCAAAGCGAGATTGACGACGTCCGCCGCCGGAACGCTCAGGTCGAGGTCCAGCTCCTGGGCGGACAGTTCCGTGAACGCTCCATCCATGGATGCTGCCAGGCGTTCCTCCTTGGCCTGCTCCAGTCCCAACATTCCGGTAATTCCCGCAACCTCGGCCAAGTGACCCGGCCTGGGCGTTACCACAATGAGCCTCCCACCAGGACGGAGGACCCGGGCAAACTCGCCGGGGTTCCGTGGAGCGAAGACGACGGTGACGACGTCGACCGCCCCATCCGCCAGCGGAAGGGGCTGCCATACATTGCAGACAATGTTGATGGCCTCCGGGTTCAACCTGGCAGCACGCCGCAAGGCGAACTTGGAGATGTCCAGGCCGACGGCTGACGCCGGGAACCTGTCAAGAATCGCCCTCAAGTAGTGTCCGGTCCCGGTGCCGGCGTCGAGGACAGCCGCGTTGGCGGCAGCGAGCGCCGGACCAGCAGTGTCCGCAAGGGCCCTCGCCAGCCCGTCGTAGTGCCCGCGAGACAGAAAATCGCTGCGCGCGGCCACCATGTCGGCAGAGTCGGCCTCGAAAGCAGTTCCCCTGCCCACCAGGAAATTGAAGTATCCCTGCCTGGCCGCGTCATAGCTGTGACCGGCAGGGCACTTCAAGGTGAGCAGCTCGCCGTTGCCGTAGCCCAGTGCCTGCCGGCAAACGGGGCACAGCAGCGAGTGGACGGCATCAGAAGGCATAGCCCCATCTTAAGTGCCGGCTCACCACCAAGTTGTTCCCCATCCGATGAGCGAGCTACTAGGCTCGCAAGAGTGAAACCAGAACACCTGACTCTGCTGAATTCCGTATCCGCCCCTACCGTCCATCCTGACGGCACGAGGGCGGTCGTGTCCGTCCTCCGTCCTGACTTCGACGCTGACACCTATGTGGGCCAGCTCTGGAGCATCTCCCGGAATCCGGAGAGACTGCCGCGGAGACTCACCCGCGGGTTCTGTGACACCTCGCCGTCGTTTTCTCCGGACGGGCGTGTGCTGGCATTTGTCCGCACGTCTGCCGACGGGAAGCCGCAACTCCATGTTGTGGACGCATCCGGAGGCGAGCCGCAGGTCATTACCAACGCCAAGCTTGGCGTCTCCTACTTCGCGTGGGCGCCGGACTCGCATCGGATAGTTTTCGCTGCCAGGACTCCAGAGGCGGGCCGCTACGGAACGTTGGACGGCGTCTCGTCCGCCGCCGAGGACGCACGGTTGATCACGGACTACAAGTACCGGATGAACGGCGTTGGTTACACCGCTGATAAACCGCTCCAGCTGTTTCTCGTTCACGTCCCCGATCTCGACGACGAGCCCAAAGTGGTGCGCGCCGGCCGTGCCGCTCAACAGGGGAAAGAGTCCAAGGATTCGCGTGCTGCGAATGATTCACCCGACGTGCCGGAGGACGATGCCGTGCCTCCCGCCCGGCAGCTGACCGCGGCGGCGGTTGACCATGAAAGTGCCACATTCAGCAGCGACGGAAGCACCATCTTTTTTGTGGCAGCCCTCCATGCGGGAAGCGACGGCGACCTGGCCACCGGGATCTACTCCCTGCCGGCGGCAGGCGGACAGGATCCCGTTCCTGTGCAGCCCGCGGACGGGCCGCGGCAGGCAATCCACAGCGTCCGGCAGAGCCGGGACGGCAACTGGCTCTTTTATCTGGCCCAGGAACTGGGCACATCGGGCCTGGACTTCGTGGCCCGGAACACAGCCATGTACGTGATGCCCTCGGGTGGTGGTGACCCCACCTGCATGAGCGACGTCGAGAACATGGATCTGGGTACCGGCGCTGGGTTGCTCGAACTCCACGGGGACGATTCGGTACTCGCGCTGAACAACGCCCAGGGCACAGTGGAGCTGCTGGAATTCGGCGCCACCGGTAACCATGCGCTCCTTGTTCACGGTGACCGGGTGGTTGTTGGGGCGGCATCGGGAGGAGGCTCGATCTTCGTCACATTTGCGGATTCAGCCACTACCGGTGACCTGGGCATCCTGGAAGCTGGCCAACTGCGCTTGCTCACCGACTTCTCAGCGCGGCTGCGGACCGAAGCCGGCATTATCGAGCCCACGGAACTTACGTTTACTTCGCCGGACGGTCATCCGGTGCACGGCTGGCTTGTTATGCCTCCAGGCAAGGGACCCCACCCGGTCCTGCTCAACATCCACGGGGGCCCCTTCGCCCAGTACACGGTTGGACTGTTCGACGAAGCCCAGGTGTACGCGGAGGCGGGCTACGCCGTCCTGATGTGCAATCCCCGCGGCTCAGCGGGCTACGGCCAGTCCCATGGGCGTTCCATTAAGGGAAAAATGGGCACCGTGGACATGCAGGACGTTCTGGCATTCCTCGACGGCGCGTTGGAGAAGTTCCAGGAACTCGATTCCACAGCGCTGGGCATCATGGGCGGCTCCTACGGAGGCTATCTGACTGCGTGGACCATCAGTCAGGACCACCGTTTCAAAGCGGCGATTGTGGAACGCGGCTTCCTTGATCCGGTCAGTTTTGTTGGCTCTTCTGACATCGGATGGTTCTTCGGCGGCGAGTACACCGGACCAACGCCGGAGGAAATGGCTGCCCAGAGCCCCATGGCCACCATTTCGGCAGTGCGTACCCCCACCCTCGTAATCCACAGCGAGGAAGACCTGCGGTGTCCGGTTGAACAGGGCCAGCGGTACTTCACGGCACTGAAGCAACAGGGAGTGGAGGCAGCATTCCTTGTCTTCCCCGGGGAAAACCACGAACTCTCGCGATCCGGAACGCCCCACCACCGCAAGCAGCGTTTTGAACACATCCTCCGCTGGTGGGCGAAATACCTCCCCGTGAAGGCCTGATCAGTCCGGCAGGAACCCGAGTTCCTGCCGGGCCCGGCTGATGTCCGGCGCCATCCACCGAAGCCCGTATTCCTCGTTTGTGGTGAGGGAGCGGAGTTCGGCCTTGTCTACATACAGGGTGCCATGCAGATGGTCGGTTTCGTGCTGAACGATCCGGGCCTGCCATCCGGCGTACTCTGCTTGCATCGCAGACCCGCCCGGCGTGGTGTAGGTCAGCTGAACGCGGTCGGGCCGCGATACCACCGCCTGCAAGCCGTTTAAAGACAGGCAGCCCTCATAAAATGCTGCCCGCCCTGCGCCTATGGCTATGTAGGAGGGGTTGAGCAGTACCAGGAAGTCCAGGGGGGCCCGCTCACGAAGGCCCGCGATGTCAGGTTCGACGTCGAACGCGTCTTCCGCCACGGCAATCTGTAGCGGGATCCCCAGCTGCGGGGCAGCGAGCCCGACGCCAGGAGCGTTGTGCATGACCCGGCGCATGAGGTCTATCAGCGCAGCCAGTTCCTCATCGGTGAGCTGTCCGTCGTAGCGGGCGGCGGACTGGCGCAGTGCAGGATGCCCCACTTGGACGATCGGCGGGAGACCCTCTCCTGCCAGGATGGATTGAACGGTCTCCTGTATTTCGGCGGGACTGGACGGAGTGGGGACTGAAGCCATAGGAAAAGCCTAATGCGGCTGAGCCCTACTGCGTTCCGCAGGCAGCCGTGACGAAATCGTGGATGCGGCCCCGAAGCCCGGCGCCGGCGTCCACCTTTAGCACTCCTTGCTGCCCGGCCACTGATACCCGCAACGGGAACAACGTCCCCACCTTGTCTTCTGCCACCGCATGCGGATCACACCGGGCCGGACGGATAACCAGGCGCAGCTCCGAAGCCGGTGCGCCCTCCAGAACCTCCAGTCCCCGCGGCCAGGGCTGGGAAGGTTCCTCAGCAATGAGCGGAGTACCGTCAATTTCTTCTATGGTCAGGCTCCGCGGTTCCGAACGCGGGTCCCCACCGCCCTGGGTACTCCCATTGCTGCCTTGAGGTGACGGCTTGGGGAGTATGCGGATACGGACGACGGCGGTGCCGCCTTTCTCACCAATGTCCAGTTCGGGCACTGGGCGGAACTCCGCAATCGCCTCGGCGGCCTTACTGACGCACCGTTCAGAATTGTTCCGGGCCAAAACGCCATGGGGATCCGCCGGTTCCAGCGTCGCTTGGCCTGGCACCGCCGGCCGGGTGGTGATCCGAAGCGTTGGCTTATCTTCCTGAGCCGTTGTGGGGCCTCCGGTCGGCTCACCGATGCCGCTGCAGGCAGGCTCGGGCAGTTGCGCGGGAAGGCTCTTGGTCTGCCTGGGCGGAAGTTCGATGCCACCGGCGGACGGATCCCAGGTAATGGCGGCGCTGAAAAGACCGCTGTGGAGGGAAGCGTCCAGTACAGTCACGGGTTCAGGTGTGTTGTTGGTGAGCTGTATTTCGATGATTTGCCTGGCGTAGTTGTCCCTGAACTGGTTTATTTGGGAGCTTATGGCCGGCAGCCCGCCTATTGGAGTTGGCGATGGCGGCACAGTCGCAGAGGCCGAATCGGGACTGCCTTCGGGCCCGGGGCCAGAACTGCAGGAGGCGAGCATCATGACCATCGCTACGGCAACGGTTGAAGCAAGAGCGGACTTGAACCGGCGTCGTGAGGTCAGCGGTGCGCGGCTCATTCCTGAAGTCTAGGCCGTTGGTCCACACGCCGTCACTGGCGGGCGCTGCTGTCAGTTCTGCGGGATAGCGAAGGAGACTGGGGTGAAGACGCCCTATTCGGCTAGGGTCGTTGCATGACTGAAAAGGACCCCGTGGTTTTGGACCCCTTAACGTGTGTGCTCGGCTTTGTCCGTGCGCTTGAAGCAGGCGGCGGCGCAGAAGAGATCAGGCCATTCCTTGCTGAGGACTTTGTCCTCGTCGAAGCGCCGCACGTGCTGGCGCCAAAGGGTTCGACCAAAACCCTGGAGGACGTCCTGTCAGGAGCAGAGCACAGCGGGGAAGTGGTAACCGGCCAGCGCTTCGACGTGAAGCGGACCACCTGTGAAGGCGGCCGCGTGGTCATCGAAGCTGACTGGTCAGCGACGCTCCGGATGGACCTTCCATACTGGGACTCCGGTGAAACCATCAGGGCCAGGACCACCTCAGTGTTCGAGGTCAGCGGCGGCCGGATCTTCAGTCAGGCCAGTTACGACTGCTATTTCACCGGCGGCTGAACAGCGTCGCCGGGCGGCTGTTCAATGCATGGTGAAGCGCCGCGCAACCCAGGCGTTGACGGCCGGCATTCCTGCAAGAGAGCCCAACATCCGATTGCGGGCAGTCAGCAGGAACGGCGGCACGGGGCGGCCCAAGGCCATATTGATCTCTGCTTGCCGCATGGCCTTCGCCGCGGCGTGCAACCGTGAGCCTTGGTAAGCACGCAGTTCACTTGCCACCGGCTGCCCTCTAATTGCCGCCACAATGATGGGGGCGAGCTCTGCAGCGTCAAGCCATCCCAGGTTCATGCCCTGGCCGCCGATAGGACTGACCTCGTGGGCAGCATCTCCAATCAAAGCTGCTCTGCCGTGGATCAGCCGCACGGCTCGTCGTGACCGGACGCCGAAGGTACTGAGCATGCTGTTGGTTTCCGGGTCTATGGCTATTCCCGTTCTTTCATATACCAGGTCAGCCAACATCGAAGCCCCTGCTTGTGTAGGCAGGCTCGGCATTCTGGCCACCCAGCGGCGGAGGGAGCCGGGCAGCGGGAACGATTCGACGATCCCCTTGGCCGCAAGGAACAGCACAGCATCGGATCCGAACTCGGTGGAGTCCTGGAAGTCACCCATCAGGTATGCGTCCGGATAGATCTTCAGCCGGGACGGAATGCCCAAGAACTCCCGCATGCTGGACCGGACGCCGTCGGCCGCAAGGGCCAGCAGCGAGGTGTGCCTGGATGAGCCGGAAGCAGAGGCAACGTCCAGCGTGACCGTCCGTCCGTCGTCGTGCATTCCGGTCACAGTGGAGCCCCGCTGCAGCGCGGCCGGATCGAGTTCCCGGAGCCGGTCCTCGAGTATGGCTTCCGTCTGTTCCTGAGGGAGGGAAAGGACGAAGGGGAAGCGTCCCCCAAGTCCGTCAAAAGACATGCCGGCAAGCGGGACGCCGTTTCCGAACGCGATGCCGTGGCTGATTCGGACTCCGGACTCCACCAGCCTGGAGGCGACACCGATTCCATCGAGGGCTTCCAGAGCAGGCGGGTGTATCCCTATGGCCCGCGAGAACGGAGAGCGCGTCAGTCGCTGCTCCAGGACCCGCACAGACACGCCGTGACTGACCAACAGGGAGGCAAGATACAGTCCCACAGGGCCACCGCCAACAATCAAAACGTCGGTCAAGGGTCCGTGGCCTCGGGTAGCTCAGGCTTCCTGTAATTCAGGACTGTCCTGAACGGAAAACGGCGCTCGGCTGTCCAATTCGGGGGAGCGAGGGAATTCAGTTCGTGGGGTCTGTAGCTGCGCCGGATGGACGTGAGCCCGTCCTGCCGGATGAAGGAGCGCCTCAGCGGCAACGATGCCACAGAGAAGATGACATACGCGGCCATACTCCGGCGAAGGTCGTTGTGGATGACAGTTCCGCGGGATAACAACGCCGACTCCGTCAGGAACCGTTGGAGTTCGGCAGCGGGCACGTGGTGCAGGACGTGGTTGGAGATCACGACGTCGAACGTAAGCCCTTCGGAAACCAACTCCGCGGAGGATGCCTGACGGAAGGTGACGCCGGCAGTTCCCGGCAGTTTTGACGTGAACCGGTAGGCACGCTCATCAGGATCGATGGCGGTGACCAACAGTTGCTTGCCGTCCCGGGCAGCCCACGTCGCGAGCAACACGGCCACATCGCCCCCTCCGCACCCAATGTCAAGGAGTGTGGTGGGGGCGGTTGACGACAATTGGGGCAGCAGCTGGTTGCGGTAGAGCCTGCGCCAGCCCGAGACCAGCCTGTTAACCAAGGCGAACTGGGCGTAAGTGTTTTCAAGGCGCACCGGATCGCAATCGCTGGCGTCCATTTCCTCGACGGCATGAGCCGCCCTTTCCCGCAGCGGGAACATGGCCGCCTCAAGCACGGGAATGGCGGGCAAGAGCCGCGAACGGCTCCTCCACGGCCGCTGCGGCAGATGCCGTCTCCGCCGTGGCAGTGGGCCCGGCTGAAGCCTCGGGACGGCTTTGGGCCGAAATCTTGGTGAAGAGAGCCGTCTCAACTGTCAGCCCGGGGCCGAACGCCATGGAGCAAATCCTTTCGTTGCCCGCTTCGGCCGGCAGTTCCAAGATGTATTTGAGCACGAACAGTACGGTGGCACTGCTCATGTTCCCGTAGTTACGCAAGGTCTCACGGGCAGGGATCAGTTGCTCATCGCTGAGTTGGAGCCTGCTTTGCACCTTGTCTAGAATGCTGCGGCCGCCAGGATGGATTCCCCAGTGCCTGATGTCCGTGTAGGGCTTGTCGCGGAGGGAATCCTCGTGCGACAGCAACGGTTCCAGGGCGCCGATAATGTGATCGTCGATGATGTGCGGGACGTAATTGCCCAGGACCATTTCGAAACCCTCGTCGCCGATGTTCCAAGCCATGGATTCTTCTCCCACCGGAGTCAGAACGGTCTCAAAGTGATCCAGTTGCAGGAGCGGTTCGGCGTCAGGAATCTCCCGTGCGGTCACGACGGCGCCTGCAGCGCCGTCGGCAAACAGTGCTGACCCCATGATGGTGTCCGGATCGTTGGAGGTTCGGACGTGAAGCGAGCACAGCTCGGCACAGACCACCAGGACCACGGCTTCCGGATCCGCTTCGCAGAATGACTTTGCTGCCCGAAGCGCCGGAAATGCTGCATAGCATCCCATAAAACCGAGGTGGTACCGCTGGACTGAGGGATTCAGGCCGAGGGCGCGGACGATCTTGTAGTCAGGTCCGGGGTTGAAGAATCCTGTACATGAAACGGTCACGAGGTGGGTGACGTCCTCCGGTCCGATACCGGCGCACGCCGTCAAGGCGGCATCTGCCGCCTCGATAAACAACTTGGTGGCTTCCCGCCCGAAGATGTCGTTCCGGACCTTGGTGCTGGGCCGGAGGAGGAGACCGGTGCGGGGATCGAAGAACTGGGGGTTGTCCGAGCGGATTTCCATCGTCAATTCGTCGACTGCGGTGTATCGGGTGTCTATGGCTGCCGAGTCGAAGCACGTATTGACGAGCCTCGAGCCGAGCCTGCTGAGCCCCGGCTGGGCAGCGAAAACCTCCCGTGCTTCTGACTGGATCAGGATAGTCGGCGGGACTGCAGTTTCCAGGGATCTCAGGTAGACCGTCATGGTTCATTGTTAGTGTCAGACGGCGGATAAAACAATGCGAAAGGCGGCCACCCATCGGGAAAGATGAATGGCCGCCTTCCGGTTTGCGGAGTGGTTCTCCCTAGCGAGTGATCGTGGCCGCCCGGAAATCGTCCAGGACGCTGCCGCTCGCCTGCGAGGTGATGATGCCTGCCTTGCCCGTCTTGCCGGTAAAGAACTGCACGTCGGCTGCCCGGAGCGGCACAGCAGCAACAACCTCTGCGTTCTTGGCGATGGTGACAGTGCCGTTCACATAGCTGGCCGTGAGGACGTCTCCTGCAGCGAAGGGTGCCTGAACGCCGGCGTACGAGTACCAGGCTTTCTCAGCACCGAGGGTGGACAGACGCACCGATTTAGTGGGGGCGTCATAGACCACTGAAACTCCGCCCGAGAAGAACGATTTCCCGGACTGGGCCTTAAGCAGCACACCTTGAACCGACTTCGGTGCCGTGGACTTCAGCGTCAGGGAAGCCGTCTGGTCTGCACCAAACGTGGTGGAGTAGAGGGTCGAGCCCCCAAGGAGCGGGCTGAGGGCCTTGTCCTTGATGATGTAGGACTGTGGCCCGGTCTCGCCGCCCCACGAACGTCCCAATGTCCCGTTCGCCCGGTCAAAGTTGTCCAGCACCGGGGCGTTGACCGTAAAGGAGCGGACGACGTCGGGGGCCGCCAGGAATCGTTGGTTCCCGTCCTGCTTGGCAGTGATGGTGCAGGTTCCGGCTCCGGTCAGGTGAACGGTGTTGCTTTGCAAGGTGCAGGAGCCGGCGGCAGCGAGCGCTACAGGGAGACCGGAAGTTGACGTTGCACTGACTGCGAAGTCAGCGTCCCCGAGGGTCTTGGTTGCAATCGATGCAAAGGAGATCGACTGTGAAGCCGGTGCGGGGACGTCCACTATTCCTTGGGTGGAATTGCCTGCTTTATCGATTGCCCTGAACTCGACAGTTGCCGCTGTCCGTCCTGCGGGAAGGGGACCGGAGTAGGACACCCACTCGGCCGTGCCCGCACGGTATTCAAGGGCAGCAACGCCCGAGTAGGGATCTTCGGCAGTGAGACTGAGCGTCCGATCGTCGTCGAGGGTGGCAGCCGTCCGTGGCGCTGTCCTGTCGATCTTCAGCGCCATTGATGCTTCCACGGACACGTTTCCGGCCGCATCCGTCGCCTTTGCCTTGACAGTGTGCGGGCCATCGGATGCCACCTCGAAGGAGTGCACGTACGGAACCCAGGCGCCGTCGTCGACCGCTACTTCTACGCTGGGAGCAGTCGCAGAGTTATCACTGGCGGTGACGTTCACCATGACAGGACCCACGTACCAGCCCTCAGCACCGTTCGGTGCCGCAGGCTCCGTGGCTATCGTAACGGTCGGTGCAGACGTATCGGCGAATCTTGGCTCCACGCTTTCGAGAGTGGGAACAACCGGATTAATCGTTCCGTCTGCCGCAAAAGTGAGCCGGTCAATGGTGGTTTCGCGGTGCATTCCGTCGCCGCCCGGGATAGCGAAGCGGTGGTACACGATGTACCACTCGTCCGTACCGGGCACCTGCACCACGGAGTTGTGGCCTGTCCCAAGGATGCCGAGTTCTGGCTTCTTCTCGAGGATGACTCCCTTGGATGTCCATGGGCCGTTGATGCTGGTGGCTGTGGCGTAACCTACACGGTAGTTCTCACTCCGTGTGTCGTCGATCGAATAGGTCATGTAGTAGGTGCCGTTGCGCTTGTGCACAAAGGCTCCTTCCCTGAACTGCGCCAACCCGCTGATGGTCTTGATGTTGGCAGCGTTGTAGGAGACCATGTCCGGGTTGAGCGGAACATAGCGCGCAGTACCGTTGCCCCAGAACAGGTAGGACACGCCGTCGTCATCAGTAAACACGGCAGGGTCGATCTGTTGGGCACCTCCGAAGGACGCCTTATTTACCAGCGGGGCGCCGGAGTCAATAAAGGGACCAGTGGGAGAATCAGCGACGGCGACGCCGATGTTCTGACCGGCGCTGAAGTAGAGGTAGTACTTGCCGTTCTTTGTTGCAGCTGACGGCGCCCAGGCACTTGTATGCGTCCAGCTGACGTTCGCGAGATCCAGCACCACGCCTTCGTCTGTCCAGTCGATGAGGTTCTTGGAGGAGAAAACGGAGAACTTTGTGCTGCCCCAGGAAGCGATTCCATCGGTCGTGGGATAGATGTAGTAGGTATCCCCGTAGACCACGATGTTCGGATCAGCCGTGTAGCCGGGCAACACCGGGCTCTTCATTTCCAGCGCTGAGAAGGTCCAGTCCGCCGTCGAACCATCTGGCCCTGTCACCTTGTAGGTGACCGGCTTCCTCAGGTCCACAGTGTCTCCGGAAGCCGGGCTTGAGGCAGCTCCGGGAAAGAGGCTGAACGTGGGTGAGAGCTTGCTCAGATCCGTTCCCGGTTTGACGGGATAGGTGACTTTTTTACTTGTGTTGTCCACGATGGGCGCCACCTTCAGGAGGCTGGCATCCGTCAGGGAAACATCTCCCAGTCCGGTTTTGTCCCCTGAGATGTTCATTACTTCCTCCGCTGACAGCGCCCGGTTGTAGATGGCGAACTCGCGGAGGGAGCCGTTGAGGGTTTTGTCTGCGGTGTAGACGGATTTGCCGAGGTAGTTCGACGTGGTGTTGCCCAGCCCGATGTCCGCGGGGTTCAGTGTGGCGTTTAAGTTCTCCCCGACCTTCTTCCCGTCGAGGTATACGGTGGCGACTGTGCCTTTCAGCGTGTAAACCAGGTGCTTCCATGAATCCCGGGGGAGGGCTGATGTGCTGTTGGCATTTTGTTCCGTCGTCCAGTTGCCGGAAGCGATACCGGTTTTATAGACGGAGTTGCCTGTGGCGAAGAGGTAGCCGTTGCCCACTCCCGCGGCGTCGGTGTTGCCGAATCCGTAGATGAAGTAGGCCCCGCTCTGGGCGGTGCTGACCTTGACGTCGGCTTCCACCGTTACGTCCTGGACACCGAAGAGGATGTTGTCTGGGACATCGACATATCCGCCGGCGCCGTCGAGCTTGAGGGCCCCATCAGGCTGCCAGCTGCCGCCTGCCACGATCTTGCCGTTAAGGCCGTTCCCGGAGGAGTCTGTAACGTCCGTCCCCGAGGTCTGGTCAAAGGAGTAGCGGAGGATCTCGCCCTTTTCATTGGCGGGGACAGGTTTTGGTGTCTGGCGAAGGGCATCCAGCTCAGTTTGGGTTACCGGGAGAACGGTTCCGTGGCGGGGGCTGGCGGGCAGGTCATAGTTGGTGGACAGCTTCCAGCTGGGGGTTTCCAGGCTGGTGCTTTCGAGCGGGATGTACCCGCGTCCTCCGAACTCGTCGAGGAAGAGGTAGAACTTCTCCTCCGTGTTGGATTTGAAGACGGTGGGACCTTCTACAGCTGCCGTTCCTGCGTTCTTGCCGATGCAGGAGCTCTGGAGCGCCCAGTTCCTGGGGTTCGTGGTGGGAAGGTCGACGGCGAGCAGGTTCTTGGACTTCTCCTGCATGATGTCGACGCAGCCCGAAACGCCGCCTTCATCCTTGGTGAAGCGGTAGAACGTGTCCTTGTCCTTGATGACTGTTGAATCAATGACTGATGTGCCGGGGTCGTTCCAGACCTTGGCTTCCGAGAAGGTACGGAAGTCGCGGGTTGTTGAATACATCATCTTGTTCACAACCCCGGCGGTGTGGCCGGGGTCGGATTCTGCATAGATCTTCGAGGCCCAGAACACAACGTAGGCGCCGATGCTTGTGTCGTAGTAGGCCTCCGGAGCCCAGGTGTTGCCGGCCGTGCTCGGGGACACCTTAACGTGCCTTTGTTCGGACCAGTTTTTGAGGTCGTATGACTCCCAGACCTCGAGGTATTGGCTGCCCTGGCGC
Source organism: Arthrobacter sp. Z5-13 (assembly GCF_056499105.1). Lineage (NCBI taxonomy): Bacteria > Bacillati > Actinomycetota > Actinomycetes > Micrococcales > Micrococcaceae > Arthrobacter > Arthrobacter sp. Z5-13. Next base: position 2,200,465 of record NZ_CP096460.1, on the reverse strand, counting down.
TGGGAGGAGTCCCAGGAGGTTCCGCTGCCGATGGAGAGGTCTGTGGCGATCATGTAGAACTTGTCGCCTTCGGGGGAGCGGATCACAAAGGGGTCGCGCAGGCCTTTAGTGCCCATGGTGGACGTGAGGATCGGCTTGCCGCCGTTGGTCTCATCCCAGTGGAGGGCATCATTGCCGCGGCTTGCAGCCATGAAGATGTTCTCTCCGGCCAGGCTGTTCCCGGTGAAGTAGGCGAAAGCGTATCCGGCGTAGGGTGCAATGGCTGGCTTTGCCTTTACGTGCGCTGTGAATTCCCTCGTTCCGGTCGCTGTTCCGACTTTCAGGGTGGCTGTCAGGACGACGTCGGTGTCCGCCGCCGGGCGGTTAACCACGCCCGTGGTGTCAATGATCGGGTTTGCGGACTGCCACGTTACAGCGGCTTGTCCGCTGGTTGCCGGCAGCGTGACGTTGCCGCGGACGTCGTCGAGGGCGGGGAGTGACAGGGCAGCGATGGCTGCTGCCAGCTTTTCTTCATCTGACTCGGCAGGAAGCACGGTTGCCGTGAATGTCTTGGTTCCGGTGGCGCCGCCGCGCGTGATCGTTGCAGTAAGGGTCACGTTTGCCGGGCCCTGTGCCGCGTTTGGGCGCGTCACTGCTCCTGTGTTGGCAATGACGGCGGGGTTGCTTGAGGACCACGTCATGGTTGAGCCGTTGACGCCGTTGGCCGGCAGGGAGAGGTTGCCTGTGACTGCCGAGAGGTCCCCGAGAGTAAGCACTGCGACATCCCGTTGCACCCGGAGTGCGTCACTTGGTGCGATTGTTGCCGCGACCTCGCTTGGAGTGAGGGCAGCATCGTAAATCCGGAAATTCCGGACGGACCCGGACAGGAATTTGTCGGCCGAATAGACCGACCGGCCGAGGTAATTTGCCGTCGTTATTCCGTTGCCGATGCTGCCTGGCGTGATGGTGATGCCGGTCTTTTGTCCGACCTGCACGCCGTCGAGGAACAGTGTGGCTGTTCCATTTGCCAGGGTGTAGGTGATTGTCTTCCACACGCCGCGTGCCAAGGGCTGGCTTTGGGAAAGTGTCTGCTCGGTGGACCAGTTGCCGGAGGCGATAGAGGTGCGGTAACTGTCGCCGGTGGTGAACAGGTAGCCGTTGCCTGCATTCGACGTCGTGTTACCGAGGCCGTAGATGAAGTACGGGGTTGCCTGTGTTGGGGCCATCAGAACGTCGGTACTGACGGTAATGGCAGACAGTCCCTGCATGATGTTGTCAGGAAGGCGGACATAGTCATTGACACCGTCCAGCTTGAGGCCTTCGCTTCCCGTCCAGGTGCCGCCATTAATTACCGTGCCGTTGCGTCCCTTACCGGAGGTGTCAACAGCCACGGTCCCGCTGCTTTGATCCAGGTTGTACTGCAGGACGAGCCTTGGGTCCGGCGTGGTCTCAGCCAGCGCCGGGACCAGCGGGGTCAGGGCAAGCGCCGAGGCTACGGCCCCTGCGGCTGCTGTCCTGGTGAGCAAACGTAAGGGTCGCATCGTTGCGCCTACTTTCCGTGGCCCTGATTGAACGGGGCGTTCTCGTGGGTAATTTCGTTGCAGGGGGCGGCCGTGACTGGCCTACTGTTTGTCCGGCTTTGCCAGGGTGTTTTTGTGAGGACGTGGGAAAGTCCGTGCGGCGGCAGTGTAGGTACTGCCGCCGCACGGACGATCAGGTGAGCGGGGCTCAGTACTGACGGGTAGGCAGGGCCTTGGTGGCCTGTTCCTGGGTGAAGGTGGTTTCTTCGGTGACGACGCGCTCGGGGACTGTTTCGCCGGCGAGGACCTTCTTGGCGAGGTCCATGAGCTGGGTGCCCAGCAGCGGGCTGCACTCGACGATGAAGTTGATCTTGCCGGCGCTCAGGGCGGTCATGCCGTCCTTGACGGCGTCGATGGTGATGATCTTGATGTCCTTGCCCGGGACCTTGCCGGCGGCTTCGATGGCTTCGATCGCGCCGAGGCCTTCGTCATCGTTGTGGGCGAAGACGACGTCTATGTCCGGGTTGTTCTTCAGGAACGCTTCCATGACCTGCTTGCCGCCGCTGCGGGTGAAGTCACCGCTCTGGGAAGCGATGATCTTCAGCTTCGGGTCAGCCTTGATGGCCGCTTCGAAGCCTTCCTTGCGGTCGTTGGCCGGGGCGGAACCGGTGGTGCCCTGGATCTCGACGATGTTCACGGTATCGGTGGCGGCCTTGGACTCACCAACGAGCCACTCACCGGCCTTCTTGCCTTCGAGGACGAAGTCCGAACCCAGGAACGTCTTGTACAGGGTCTTATCTGCCGAGTCCACGGCACGGTCGGTGAGGATCACGGGGATCTTCGCGTCCTTGGCTTCCTTCAGGACGGTGTCCCAGCCGGACTCAACCACGGGGGAGAAGGCGATGACGTCGACCTTCTGCTGGATGTAGGACCGGATCGCCTTGATCTGGTTTTCCTGCTTCTGCTGGGCATCGGAGAACTTCAGGTCGATGCCGGCTTCCTTGGCGGATTCCTGAACAGACTTGGTGTTGGCACTGCGCCAGCCGCTTTCCGCGCCGACCTGGGCGAAGCCCATCACGATTTTCTTATCCGCACCGCCGGTGCTGGAAGCGGCCTGGCCGCCACCTCCACAGGCAGTGAGGGCAATAGCTGACGCGGCCATAACGGCGACTAGAGATTTCTTAAACACAACATTCCTCCCGGAAGCGTTAGTTACATGCAGGCGGGAGACCCCAACATCACCGTTGCTGCAAACTGAAGCAGATTCGCTCTGGCGATAAGTGTGAACGCTAACAAAGCCACGCGTCAAGTAATTTAGATCACATTTCGGTGACGTCAAGGCGCCGGGGAGCACTGGGGGAAGCAGCGGGCTTCCGCCCGTCAGGGTCGTTGTAACCTAAACCGTACGGGTGGAAAGAAAGCTGTAGGGGCGTCGAACCACCGGACGCCGCGGTGGGGCGTACTGTTTTGGACCTGGTTCGGGAGTGGACTTTGGGCAAAGATCCTGGATGAGGCCTGTTCCGGCGCATTCACGAACATCTTTGATTGCCGCGGCAGCGTGATGCTTGTCAGCGAACTGTTCGGAGACCGCGAGCACAACTCCATTGGGGGCAACCAGCCTGAACCGCACGTGCGATTCGGCGTCGATGAATACCTCGAATGAACCTGCCATGAATTTGCTCCTTCCAAGGCACCTTTGCCTTCTGAACTGTGGCGGGTGCTTGCCTGCCATCATTCGACGGGAAGGATCAGAGATTTGGTAAAACCCCACCGGTCGATCCACTTCAATGGAACGGCAGGCAGCCCCTCAACGATGTTTCCAGAAGGGGGCGAAGTCCATAAGGGACGAAGGTCCCGAAATAGGCGAAAACAGCAGGATCAGTGTCTCTTGGTTGGTGAGCGGTTTGCCATAACCTTGTGTCATGTTCGGGGATACCATCGGCTGGTCCGAGCGTGACGCTCAGGAAGCAGCAGGACTAGCCGACGCTCATGCAGACAACTGCTCGCACCCGTAATTGATAACAAGGAACACTGTGAACTCATTGAACGATGACCTCTACGACATCGACAAAAGGCCGCCGAACTGGGAGCTTCGCTTCAACATGAGTATCGGCTTGGCCCTCTATGTCGCCGTGAGCGGCGTTGCCCCGTTGTTCATTCTCCAATGGCTTGGAGTGCGTCAATGGGCGCTGATTGGAATTCCACTCCTGGCCACAGTCACGGTGGTTTGGTGGGCCGTGAGGGGACTCAAACGCAGGGGCGTGGAAGCCAAGCGTCTCTATGTGGCCCACGGCGGCAACCCGACCGGCACGAGCGACCTGCTGTTCGGCCAGATGAGATACGACATCTCCCCAGACGGCCGCTGGAAGTGGCCCGAGCGGACCTACAGCAGCGACTGATTACCGATGAGCCACGGAATCGCCCTGTTTCGGGAGTTCTCGCATCCACTTCCATTCCCGTAGGTTGACTGGCAGCCGGACATGTTGATGTGGGACGAGTTGGTGACAAGATTCTCTCGTGACATCTACCGTTGAGGCAGCCATTGAGACGCTTTACGAGGCGCGTATTCCTTTGGGTCCGGGTCTATCTAATGCCGAGATCGCCGACGTTGAGCAGCAATTTGGTATCAAGTTCAGCCCTGATCATGCGGGGCTGCTGAGTCTGGCTACTCCGATGGGCCCTAGATGGGTTGATTGGTTGGGGGAGCCTGACGGTATTCATCAGCGGCTCAACTGGCCCCTGGAGGGAGTCCTGTTTGACGTCGAGCAGAATGCCTTCTGGCCCGACGAATGGGGCAAAAGGCCAATTGAAACAGCTACGGCTTTGCAGGCAGCGCGAGAACATATGCAACTCGTGCCGACGCTGATTCCTATCTACTCGCACCGTTTTATGCCGGGAGCGCCATCGCCGGCAGGAAGTCCGGTTTTTTCTGTCCACCAGACAGACGTGATCTATTACGGCAGTGACCTTGCTACATACTTCGCGGCTGAGTTTTTCCGGGCGCCCGACGCGGGATTACCGACGTATCGTGTCGACTTTTGGTCTGATTTAGCGGAGGGCGGATGGGTCTAGTCTCTGGTCGAGCTGAGCGACGCGACCTGGCGGGAAAGCACATAGGGAGGAGTTCACTCATCTACTTCTACTTAGCTGGCATGGACGGGTATTCATGGGACGGGAGTAGCCTGGTCGCCATCAGCGTTGCCGGTCGGCTGGCGCAAACTCCCTGGCCGGGAGACTCAAGCGCATCAGGAGCGGTGGCAAGCACAAGAGCGACATCGCACGTTCATCCATGGAAGGACTGCCATTGATACAGACAGCAGCAGAGTTCATCCAACTCCGCACCAGCGATGAACCGGCAGACCAGGCACGCGCAAGCCAAGAGGAGGCCAGAGATTGGGTCGGCCGAGACGCGGCCGAGTTCGCTCTGGCGTCTCGTGGGGGCGATGTTGATTCAATGCAACCCACCAGGATCGATCTGCTTTGATATGTAAGGACATTAAGCCTAATCTTTATCTAAAGATTTAGATTGTCAGGCTTGATGAGCCCCTCCGCCGCACATCGACGTACGAAGGAACCATGTATGCAGCTTGGACTTATCACCGATTCGCTTGGATCCCGACCACTCGAACAAGTTCTCGATACTGCGGCGGAACTTGGCATGGAAACCGTGGAAATTGCCACAGGCAACTGGTCCGAATCCCCGCACGCGAACCTCGACGAGCTTGTTTCCAGCGCTTCAGTCCGCGACGTTCTCGCAAGTTCCATAAGCTCTCGTGGGCTCACTTTGAGTGCACTGAACGCGAATGGAAACCAACTCCACCCCGTGACCGGCCCTGCCCACGACAGGGTTGTACGGGACACAATCAAGGTGGCCTCCGAGATGGGAGTGCCCACCGTGGTGTTGATGTCCGGGCTTCCCGGCGCGCGGGGGGAGAAGGCGCCCAACTGGATCACCACGTCATGGCCCCCCGAGACACTTGAGATTCTTGAATATCAGTGGGCCGAGGTAGCAGAGCCGTATTGGATTGAACTTGCGGAATTCGCGCGGGCCCACAACGTCCGACTGGCTGTTGAAATGCATGGCCGTCAACTTGTCTTCAACGTAGCAACCATGAAGCGGCTTCAAAGCATTGTGGGTGACGACGTCGTTGGTGCCAACCTCGACCCGTCTCATCTGATGTGGATGGGCGCGGACATTCTTGCGGTCATTCGTGCGCTGGGATCATCGATTTTCCATGTCCACGCAAAGGACGCCCGCATCGAGAGGCCCAATGCGGCTGTCAACGGCATTCTTGACACGTTACCCCCTGCCCGCACGGCGGACCGGTCCTGGAACTACGTGACCCTCGGCTTGGGTCATCCGGGCGGCGCTGCTTTTTGGGCCGATTTCGTTTACACGCTGCAGTCGGTTGGTTATAACGGCCCGCTGAATATCGAGCACGAGGATGTCATTATGAACTCCGGCGAAGGTGTCCGAAAATCTGCCGAACTCCTGCGTTCCGTGGTGTTGCGGGAGGCCCCGGACTGGGCTCCCGCACGCATCTAACCCTTCCCGCAAATCTGCGAAAACGCCGATTTCCTCAAGGAACTGGAGTTCTCGCATCCACTTCTGCTGCCGTACTTTGACGCCGATAATCTACATTATGTAAAGTAGAGAAGATTCTCGGCGACTGACCCCTCCGTCTTAGCGAAGTTGGAGCACGCTCCAGACGAGTTCGCCGTCGTCGTCCCGTTCGCTGTGGTGACGCGTGAAGCCGAGCTTGTCGAGCACTCGGAAAGATGGCGTGTTCCATGTTCGGACTGTCGACCACAGGCGGGAACGTCCCGTCGCTGCGGCCGCGCCGACAACTGCCACGCCAGCTTCAGTGGCATAGCCATACCCATGGGTTTGTTGAAACAGCTCGTACGCCAATTCGGGTTCGTCCACCGTCGCTCGCCCGATTACGAGGCCGCAATAGCCAAGAACTTGACCATCTCGCTTCCGTTGGACAACCGAAGGGACAATGCCGTGGGAACTTTGGGCCTCAAGGACATTCGCGACAACGTAAGCGTCCGCTTCCTCAGTGGGGGCCTCTCCCCCGCGTTCTCCCACAAGCTGCCGATGCCACAACGTGTCTCCGTCGGTCCAGGGGCGGAGACTTAGGCGTTCTGTCTCCAAGTCCAGCTGCAAGCGTGAAAAGGATCTCATCGACCCATCATGACGACGGCAAAGCATCTCTGTGAAGAAACCCGCCGGGTCCAAAACAATTAGTTAGCTGCCGATATGACCGTCTCGAGGCACAATGGCCCCCTTCTCGCTCTCTCTAATAGAGTCGGGCCATGACCATTCGAAACCGTTCGAAGACCGCAGTAGTAACGGGAGTCGGGAGACGCCGATCAATCGGGGCTGGCCTCGCCGTCGGACTGGCACATGACGGCTGGGATCTCGTCCTCAACCATTGGACGCCCTACGATGTGCGCATTGGGTTGGAGAAAGGCCCCGACGACCCCGAGGCAATCGCGGAAGAGTGCCGTGCGCTTGGAGTCGCCGTCGAGCTCGTTCCCGGGGACCTGAGCGACCCGACTGTGCCGGCGGAACTAATCCAAGCGGCTCAAAGTCTGGGGCCGGTAACTGGTCTTGTCATGTCACACTGCGAGTCCGTAGATAGCTCCATCCTGACGACAACACTCGAGAGCTGGGACCGCCACTTCACAGTCAACGCGCGCGCCACCTGGCTCCTTATCAAGGCGTTCGCCGGGCAATTACCAGAAACCGTGATCGCAGGCGAGGTCGGCGGCCGGATCGTCGCGCTGACGAGCGACCATACCGTCCACAACCTGCCCTACGGCGCCAGCAAGGGAGCACTCGATCGTATCGTCACCGCGGCGGCTGTTGAATTAGCGGACCGAGGAGTTCGGGCGAACGTGGTGAACCCTGGCCCGATCGACACAGGGTGGATGGACGACGCAACGCGTCAATCAGGGATCGGAGCGACGCCAGCCGGGCGCCTGGGCACGGCTGACGACACAGCAGATCTGGTTCGCTTTCTGTTCTCGGAGCAGGGCTCGTGGATAAACGGTCAGATCCTGTACAGCAACGGCGGGTTCAAAGTCGGCTGACCGGCAGCCAGGTCAGCTTCTGAACGATGCCCCGAAAGCAGCCAGGGCGGCATCACCCGCGGGAAGGCCATCACCGCCGGACGGGCTGGCCTCCAAGCCTATGACGCCCGTATAGCCCGCGTCCTTGAGCGCTGCCGCCACTGCGCCGTAGTTGATTTCTCCGGTGCCGGGTTCACAACGCCCTGGAACATCAGCCACCTGAATTTCCCCCGTCCAGGGCAACGCCGCCCGGACGAGTTCGATCAGGTTCCCCTCCCCGATCTGGGCATGGTAGAGATCCAGCATCATTTTCACGTTCGGACGGTTAACGGCCGAGACCAGAGCCAGGGTGTCCTTCGCCCTCGCCAGCGGTATGCCCGGATGGTCAACGAGGGTGTTCAGGTTCTCCAGCGCGAACGTCACACCGTGCTTTTCACCAAGGACGGCAAGCCGTTCGAGCGTTCGCAGGCCGGTCAGCCACATCTGCCCCGTGGAGCGGTGAACCGGGTGAACGGCGAGCCCGCCCTCCCCCAGCTCCGCCGGGTGTACGACCATCCGCTCCACACCGAGTTCCAGGGCGGTGGGGATCAGCTTTTCGGCTGAAAGGAGCACTTCATCAGCGGAATCCGGGTCGATAAGGCTCCCGCCGAAGTAGCCGCTCATGGAAGAGAAACGGGCGCCGGTGGCTGCCATCGCGCTGATGTCCCGTCCCCGCGTATCCCAGAGTTCCACCTCAAAACCCTGTTCGTGAATCCTTGTCACACGTTCGATCAGAGGCAAATGGCCATAGACCATCTCGGCACACACAGCCAATCGGAAGCTCATGCGCTCTCCCCCACTGGATTGCGCTTCGGCTCAGCCGGCCTCAGTTCTGCAATGGTTGCAATGTCCACCGGAATCCCGGATTCAGCGGAACGAAAGGCCGCCAGCGCCACTGCCAGCGCGCTGCGGGCGTCGGTGCCTCCCGGACGGTTGCTGTCCTTCGCCTGGACACCGTCCCGGCGCGCTTTCACCGCCTCAACAAAGTCACTCATTTCCGCAGTGTAGGCGTCGTGGAAAAGATCAACGTTCAGCCGCACGGTCGAAGCGACTATGCCTTCAGAGGTGTAAGTGGTGGCACTGGACTCCTGTGGTCCGCCCGCGGTCACCATGCCTGCCGAACCAAACACCTCGCCACGCACGTCATAACCGTAGAGAGCGTTGAAGTTTGCCTCGGCCACCGCGATCGCTCCGTTGCTGTAGGAAACGGTGACGACGGCGGTGTCCAGGAGACCGCCTGCCTTCGCTTCCGGGGCCACGAGTGCATCGGCGACGGCGTGGACACGGACGGGCACGGCACCGGGATTGAGCCAGTTCAGCGTATCGAAGTCATGGATCAGGGTTTCCAGAAAGATCGTCCCGGGTGCGATTCGCTCCGGATTGGCAATCCCGGCAGCCGTGCCGGGATCCCGGGTCAGGGACCGCATCAGCTGCGGGGTGCCCACAACGCCGTCGTCAATGAGCTTGCGTGCAGCGGCGAAGTCAGCCGCATAGCGGCGGTTGAACCCGAACTGGACGTTGACACCTGCCGTCTGGACTGCATCAATGGCCTCGTCCAATTCGTCAATGGTTCGCCCACCGGGCTTTTCACAGAACACATCCTTGCCTGCGTTGGCGGCGGCTGCGATCAGACCGGCGTGGAAGCGTACCGGCGCGGCAATCAAGATGGCGTCGATCTCCGGATCGTTGATCACATCAGCCGGATCGGTACTGATCTTGCTCACTCCCAGCCTGCCCGCCAAGGCTTCTACCGCGGGAAGATCCGGGTCTGCAATCGCGTCAAGCCGGGCAGCAGGAATCCGGAGGGCAACAGACTCAGCATGGAAGCTGCCGATCCAGCCCGCGCCGATCAAGCCCACCCGGACAGGCCTTGCCTCGCTCACTGGATGCTGAAGGTAACTCATGAAAACTCCTCTTCCGTCACGTCACTAGATCGTTCTAGTTGGTCCATGTTGGCACGCCTCCCCCGTCCTGTCTAGATCGTTCTATACACTGAAGGCGACACCGATGGGGACGAGGAGATTATGAAGGAACAGCAGCGCCGGCCAACCTTGATGGACGTTGCCCACGCAGCGGGCGTCTCGCGGGCCTTGGTCTCCATTGTGATGAGGGGTGCGCCAGGCGCCGCCGAATCCACCAGACAAAAAGTGTTCCAGGCTGCCGGTGAACTCGGTTACAGGCCGGACAGCCGGGCCAGGTTACTCCGCAGCAGCCGCACCAAATTGATCGGTCTCAGCTTCTCCAGTTCCCAGCCCTTCCACGCCGAAATCGTGGACGCCGCCTACGCGCAGGCCAACTCGCGTGGATACGAAATAGCCTTGAGCGCCGTGGCAAACGGACGGACAGAAACCCGGGCCATCGAATCCCTCCTGGATCTCGGATCGGAAGCGTTGATCATGATTTCGCCGACCCTGACCGGGGAAGAACTTGACCGATACTCGGGTCAGGTTCCTGTCGTAAGCCTCCTCCGTAACGACGTGGGTCAGCTTGTGGACTCGGTGAGCAGCGACGATCACGCCGGAATCCGCCTTGGCGTGGAACACCTGACGGGTCTGGGCCACAGCAAAATAGTCCATGTTGACGGCGGTACAGCAGTGTCTGCCCAAGAGCGCAGCGAAGCCTTTCGCAGCGAAATGCGCGCACGTGGGCTGGAGCCGAGAGTCATCCCCGGAGGGCCGGATGAGGAGGACGGCCTGCGGGCGGTGCAGTCCCTGCTGGATAACCCTCCGACGGCTGTTGTGGCCTTCAATGACAGATCGGCCCTGGGCTTGATCGAAGGCTTCCGCGCAAACGGCCTGAAGGTTCCTTCCGATGTGTCTGTTCTCGGTTATGACGACAGCCAGCTGGCCCGGCTCAGCTTTATGCAGTTGTCGTCCGTCAGCCAGGATGCGCAGCTACTCGCCTCCGCCGCCGTCGACCGGGCCGTGGACAGGATAGAAGGGACGCTGGGTCCTGCCCATGTTGTGAGGACTCCTCACCTCGTTGTCCGCAAGACGACTGCCCCTCCTCCGGCCTAGTCGAGCCGCGTCTTCCCGAATTTCCTTTTCATGCAGGAGGAAAAGGCAACGAGACGGGTCAGCAGATTACCCGGAGGTAAATTAAACCTTTCCTGCCGGAGACATCAAGGCATCCCCATGCCGATTCTTCGCTGCCCTGGCAGGCATTTTCCCCCTTGACACCCGCAAGCCGGGTCAGGAGAAAAAGCCGAAACGGATCGGAAATGAAGCACCCCTCGCGCCGAAACAATCCGCTCCTAGATTGACCTCAACGGTTCGAAAGCAGGACCGGGAGGCCAACCGTTGCTTTGAAGCAACGCGGAGTAAGAAGCAGGTAAACAGTGAAGGTTTCAGTATCTAAGCGCGCTTTGCTCTCAATGGCTGCAGCGGCCATGGTTACTGTCCTGGCCGGTTGCGGCAGCCAGATCGGCAGTCCGGCCTCCGCCGGATCCGCCACCAGCAGTGGCAGTTCTTGCGTTGATACCTCCGGCAGCAGCGTCAAGGTGGGCTTCATCAATTCTCTGTCCGGCACTATGGCGATCAGTGAAAGCACGGTATTTGACTCACTCACCCTCGCCGCCGAGGAGATCAACGCGTCAGGCGGTGTTCTTGGAAAAAAGCTCGAAGTAATCAGTGAAGACGGAGCCAGCGAACCCACCAAGTTTGCTGAACGGGCAGGCAAACTTATCCAGCAGGACTGCACCGCGGCGGTGTTCGGCGGGTGGACCTCATCCAGCCGCAAGGCCATGCTTCCCGTCTTCGAGGCCAACGACGCCCTGCTCTTTTACCCGGTTCAATACGAAGGACTTGAAGCGTCCAAAAACATCTTCTACACGGGCGCCACCACCAATCAGCAGATCATCCCGGCTCTGGATTACCTCGCGGAACAGGGCACCAAGTCCATCTTCCTGGTGGGCAGCGACTACGTCTTCCCCAGAACCGCCAACAAGATTATCCAGGCCTATGCTGCAGCCCATGGCATGAAGGTTGTGGGCGAGGAGTACACACCGCTGGGCTCTACCGAATTTTCCACCATCGTCAACAAGGTCCGCGATTCAAAGGCTGACGCCGTTTTCAACACCCTCAATGGAGACAGCAACGTCGCCTTTTTCCGGCAGTACAAGAGCGTGGGACTGAGCGCGGAAACCATGCCGGTGGTTTCTGTTTCCATCGCCGAAGAGGAGGTTCCGGGCGTTGGACTGGGCAACGTGGAAGGCCAGCTCACTGCCTGGGACTATTACCAGACCCTTGATACGCCAGCCAATCAGAAGTTCGTGGCAGCCTTCAAGGCAAAGTTCGGCGAAGCCAGGGTGACCAGCGATCCGATGGAAGCGGCCTACACGTCGCTGTATGTGTGGAAGGCGATGGCCGAGAAGGCCGGCTCGTTTGAGGTGGACAAGATTCAGGCGGCGGCCGACGGCGTCACTTTCGAAGCGCCTGAAGGTCTGGTCACCGTCAATGGAGAAAACAACCACATCACCAAGACCCCCCGCATCGGCAAGATCAATTCCAGTGGGTTGATTGACACCGTGTGGTCCGCGCCCAAAGCCGTGGAACCTGATCCCTTCCTGACCAGCTACGACTGGGCCAAGGATCTGGCCAAGTAGCCCTTTTCTGACCGCACAGTCAACAGAAGAAAGGCCCACTGGAATGGAACTCCTGATCGGACAGCTCTTTGCCGGGCTCAGCCTCGGCTCCGTGCTCCTGCTGGCGGCACTTGGCCTGTCATTAACCTTCGGACAGATGGGGGTCATTAACATGGCCCATGGCGAATTCATGATGGCTGGCGCCTACACGGCCTTCGTGGTGCAGCGGGCTATTTCCGACGCCGGTATTTCGCTCTTGGTATCCATTCCAGTGGGTTTCCTGGTGGGTGGGCTCATGGGATTGCTGGTGGAGTCCGTGCTCTTGCGGCGCATGTACCACCGGCCCCTGGACACCCTGCTCGTCACTTTTGGTGTGGCCCTGATCCTGCAACAAGTGGCCAGGGACGTGTTCGGCGCTCCAAGTGTGGACGTGCGGGCCCCAGCTTGGTTGCAAGGAAACGTCGAACTGCTCGGCTCCCCCATTCCCCTTGCCCGGCTTTTCATCCTGATTCTGTCCCTGCTTTGCCTGGCTGCTCTGGCTCTTCTTCTGAGAGGAACCCCATTGGGACGCCGCATCAGGGCCGTAGTCCTGAACCGTGATCTTGCAGAGACCAGTGGGATCTCCACCCGGCGCACAGACCAGCTCACGTTCTTCATCGGATCGGGTCTGGCAGGGATAGCCGGGGTAGCCGTCACCCTTATTGGCTCAACCAGCCCCTACCTTGGGACCAACTACATCGTGGACGCGTTCCTCGTGGTGGTCGCCGGAGGCGTGGGCCAGATCAAGGGCGCCGTAATCGCCGCTTTTTCGCTCGGCGTCCTGCAATCGGCCCTTGAGTTCAGCACCACCGCCAGCATCGGCAAGGTCCTGATACTGGTGTTGATCGTGGTGTTCCTGCAGCTGCGGCCCCAGGGAATCTTCAGCCTCAAGACAAGGAGCCTTGCATGAGGGCACTTATCAGCAGTCGGTGGGGCGTTGGGGCAGGATTTGTACTCGCCGGTGTGGTGCTCCTAGTTGTGGCACCCTCAGTGCTGTCCGTCTTCAGTCTCGGCCTGTTGGGCAAGTTCGTCTGCTTCGCGATCGTGGCTGTTGGAATCGGTCTCGCCTGGGGACGGGGTGGAATGCTGACCCTGGGCCAAGGCGTCTTTTTCGGCTTGGGAGCGTACATCATGGCGATGCACATGAAGCTGGCTGACGCTTCGCTGTTTGGCGGAACAGGCGTACCCGACTTCATGTCCCTCTACGGAAGCGGCGATGTACCCGGTTGGTGGGAGCCCTTCCGCAGCCCGGTGGTCACCCTGCTCGCAGTGGCACTGCTGCCAGGACTAGTGGCCCTGATCCTGGGCCTCGCTGTTTTCAAACGCCGTGTTAAAGGCGCCTACTTCGCAATTCTCAGCCAGGCTCTGGCCGCAGCATTCGCCGTTCTCCTGATTGGTCAGCAAGCAACCACGGGAGGGTCTAACGGTCTGAGCGGATTCAGGTCATTTTTCGGCTTTGACCTCCAGGATCCAGCGAACAAGGTGATGCTCTATTCCATCGCCGTGATCGTGCTGTTGACGGTGATGGCTGCCGCGCGGCAACTGATGCACAGCCGGTTCGGTGAGCTTCTGGTGGCCGTCAGGGACCAGGAGGAACGTGTCAGGTTCCTTGGCTATGACCCCGCAACCATCAAGACAGTTGTCTATGTGCTGGCCGCCGTAATAGCCGGAATCGCCGGTGCGCTGTTCGTTCCGATAGTCGGCATTGTCTCGCCCGCGGATGTAGGTGTCGTCCCCTCCATCGCCTTCCTGATCGGCGTGGCAATCGGCGGCAGGGCAACTCTTCTGGGACCTGTTCTGGGAGCCGTGGGCGTGGCGGTAGCGCAGACCAACCTGGCCTCGTCCTTCCCGTCGTTCTGGGTGTATTTCCAGGGCCTGCTTTTTGTGCTGGTGATCGGCTTCCTGCCAGGCGGCCTGGCCTCTGTTCCCAGGGCAATAGGCAACCTGATCAATCAAAAGAGGGCGGGCGGCGGTACTGCCAGTGCTCCTGCCGCCAACAGTCGTCTTCACCCTCATGCCCATGACCGGGTCCAACCAAAGACCGTACCTATTCGGGAAGAGGTCCGCCGATGAAGTCCCCATTGTTGCTGCCCCGGGCCCAACCAAAGGCGGGAGGACCCCTGGCCGGACAGCCCCGGAAGCTGAAAATCAGGAATCTTTCCGTGGTCTTTGATGGTTTTATTGCAGTGGATGGGGTGAATCTCGACGTCTCGCAAGGTGACCTGCGCTTCCTGATAGGACCCAACGGAGCGGGGAAGACAACAGTCATCGATGCCATCACCGGACTGGTACGCGCCTCGGGATCGGTAAACCACACGGGAACGGAAATTCTGGGCCGGAAGGTTCATCGGATTGCCCGTCTCGGTGTGGGTCGTACCTTCCAGACAGCAAACGTCTTTGAGAACCTCTCGGTATTGCAGAACCTGGATATCGCCGCCGGCTCAGGCCGCGGAGCCTTGGAGCTTCTGCGTCGCCGCAGCAAGACCGAGCCTGCCATCGAAGAGGCGATGGACCTTGTAGGGCTGGGTCATCTGGCTGAAAAGCAAGCAGGCGTGCTCTCCCACGGACAAAAACAATGGCTGGAAATTGGAATGCTCCTGGTCCAAAATTCAGACCTGTTGTTGCTTGACGAGCCCATCGCCGGGATGAGCCAGGACGAGCGAAACGAGACCGGAGAGCTGCTCAGGAGAATAGGTGCCAGCCGTATCACCTTGGTCATTGAGCACGACATGGACTTCGTCCGGGAATTTGCCACCTCAGTAACAGTCCTCGCTGCCGGGAAGGTCCTCAGTGAGGGCAGTGTCGCCGAAGTCCAGGCAGATAGAAGAGTGCAGGAAGTCTATTTGGGCAGTGCCAGGGAGGGAGGCGAGTAATGCTTGAAATCATAGATCTGCAGGCGGGCTATGGGGGCACCCAAATCATCACCGATGTGAACATAAGCGTTCCGGCAGAAGCGGTGGTTTCCATCCTGGGTCACAACGGCGCCGGGAAAACCACGCTGCTTCGTTCCGTCGTCGGGCTCATCAAGCCGATGAAGGGCAAAATCATGCTGGATGGAGAGGACATATCCGTCTTAAGGCCACACCAACGTGTTTCGCGCGGTTTGGCCTATGTTCCCCAGGGCCAGCAGTCGTTCGGGCAGCTCACGGCACTGGAAAATCTGCAGCTCGTGGCTGACGGCCGCAAACATGGAAAACGGCTTGTGGAAGAGGCTCTGGACATGTTCCCGGTTCTTCGGCCCCTGCTCGAGCGGCGGGCGGGCTTGCTCTCAGGTGGCCAGAGGCAACAGCTGGCGATCGCACGGGCCTTGATCACCGAACCCAGGTTGCTCATTCTGGACGAACCGACCGAAGGTATCCAGCCTAATATTGTGGCCGAAATTGAGCAGACCATCATCAATCTGGCCCGCCGCAGCGGGATGCAGATCCTGCTTGTGGAACAGCATCTGGGCTTCGCATTGGAGGCGGCTGACAGATACTACGTGCTCGCCTCCGGAAGGGTCAGTTCCAGCGGCGAGGGAGGGACAGGCTCTGCTGAACGCGTGCGGGAGGCGATGCTGATCTGACAGGCAGAAGCCCATACCGACGGCGGACACCTGCGGGCAGGCGGGTTAGTCGTGCCACCAACCTTCCCAAGCACTGGAAGTCAGCTGGCCGCTCGGAAAGTCTGTGGCATGCTCCGCGCCGCCGGAGTGGGCGTCGTCGTCTTTGCCGCGGTAATCGAGGAAGAGAGTAAGGCTGCTCGCAAACAACATCAGTAGTTCCTTTCGTGTTTGGCTGGGACCTCTTTGTCCAACTAGGAATCAGCGTAGCTCCGTAATGTTTCCTGGCCTCGACGCAACGTTTCGTGTTTGTATCATTGTCCTCACCGGGACTTTTCCCGGTGGTTTAGCCTCCAGGTATACGGGCAACAGGCTGGGTTGCCCGGTTAGAGTCCCGCTGATCTTGTGCTGCTGCAGGAGCAGAAGCAAGGATTGGTTATGGACCTGCGGTTGAGGGCGAGGACACTGCTACAGCGGGAAGATCTGGCGTTGGTCGACCTCTGGATCCAGTACTGGACCCATGGCGGAGATTGTGATCCTTTTGAATTCGACGCCTTTATCCACAATCTGTTGCCCGTTTCGTGGTTCGACCTGCGCGCTCTTGCGTGGGCGATTGATGACCTTGCCTACGAGACCAGCAGCTAGTAACACCGGGCACAAAAGCTATGGACAGGACCCCTCGTCCTCAGTAAATTCGAAGAAGGACCCCAGCATGGCAGTCATGCCGGGGAACACCCTTCCGGCTCCGGTGTGCGGCCGGGAAGCGGCAGCCGCTGAAGCCGAACGGCGGCACAGTATGCACGCCCGAAAAGAGCCGATGATGGCATGCACGCATAGTGAACAGTCCGGGGGGCAGTGACCTTGGCCAGTTACAAGTATGCAACCGGCGGGACCGCCGCGCCGACCGCGTCCCCGCAGGTAGTGCCCAAGCGCAAGGGCAGCGTCGTCGTCAACTGGATCACCTCCACCGACCACAAGACGATCGGCTTCATGTACCTGATCTCGTCTTTCGTCTTCTTCTTGCTGGCAGGGGTGATGGCCCTCCTGATCCGTGCCGAGCTGTTTGAACCTGGAATGCAGATCGTACAGACCAAGGAACAGTACAACCAGCTCTTCACCATGCACGGCACGGCTATGCTGCTTATGTTCGCAACGCCGCTGTTTGCCGGCTTCGCCAACGTCATCATGCCTCTGCAGATCGGCGCCCCGGACGTTGCCTTCCCTCGCCTGAATGCCTTGGCCTTCTGGTTTTTTCTGTTCGGCTCGACAATTGCTATGGCCGGCTTTATCACCCCGCAAGGTGCGGCGTCCTTTGGTTGGTTTGCCTACGCCCCACTGAACAACACCACTTTCACGCCAGGTGTCGGCGGAGACCTTTGGGTGTTCGGCCTGGCGCTCTCGGGCTTCGGCACCATCCTCGGAGCCGTTAACTTCATCACCACCATCATCTGCATGCGTGCTCCCGGCATGACTATGTGGCGTATGCCCATCTTCACCTGGAACACGCTGGTGACAGCCATCCTGGTAATTATGGCCTTCCCACCCTTGGCCGCTGCTCTCTTCGCGCTTGGTGCCGACCGGAAATTCGGGGCGCACATTTACGATCCGGAGAACGGCGGCGCTATTCTCTGGCAGCACCTGTTCTGGTTCTTTGGCCACCCCGAGGTCTACATCATCGCCTTGCCCTTCTTTGGCATCGTGACAGAGATCTTCCCGGTCTTCAGCCGCAAACCGATCTTCGGCTACAAGGGGCTGGTGTACGCGACCATTGCGATTGGTGCCCTGTCCGTAACGGTGTGGGCCCACCACATGTACGTCACGGGATCAGTGCTATTGCCGTTCTTTGCCTTTATGACCATGCTGATCGCCGTTCCTACAGGTGTGAAGTTCTTTAACTGGATCGGCACCCTGTGGGGTGGGTCCATCACTTTCGAGACGCCCATGCTGTGGAGCATCGGCTTCCTGGCAACGTTCCTCTTCGGTGGCCTTACGGGCATCATCCTGGCCTCGCCGCCGCTGGACTTCCACCTGTCCGACTCATACTTCGTGGTGGCGCACTTCCACTACGTCGTCTTCGGCACCGTTGTATTCGCCATGTTCGCTGGCTTCTACTTCTGGTGGCCCAAATGGACCGGCACCATGCTGAACGAACGCCTTGGCAAAATTCACTTCTGGATGCTGTTCCTGGGCTTCCACGGCACGTTCCTCATTCACCACTGGCTCGGTGTTGAGGGTATGCCCCGCCGCTACGCGGATTACATGCCGCAGGACAACTTCACATTGATGAACCAGTTCTCCACGTTCGGTTCATACCTTCTCGGAGCCTCCATGATCCCGTTCTTCTGGAACGTGTACATTACCTGGCGGGCCGGGGAAAAAGTGGGGGTCGATGATCCTTGGGGATTCGGCGGCTCCCTCGAGTGGGCGACATCCTGTCCGCCACCGCGGCACAACTTCACCTCATTGCCGCGGATCCGTTCGGAGCGCCCCGCACTGGACCTTCATCATCCGGAGATCCGCGTCCGGGAACACGAGCCTACGCATTCCCCTGCAGCGGACGTCCTGGGCGCGGCTGATATCGGGGAGAAGGACGTACGCACCCCAAATCCTGACGAGTAACTCGAGCTGAACCGGACGCTAGTCCAGGCCCGGCTCTACTCCAGGCCCATGGCGTTCCGCACTTCATTAAGAATCTGGTGCATGCTCGTCTCGGCTGTCCTCGCATCACCCGAGGCAACAGCGGCAGCAACCTCTTCGTGCGCCCGCAGAGCCTCAGGGCTGGGATGAAACGGCATCAGGCCTTGCCTTGTGCGGCTTGTCAGCACTTCCTCCACCATGCCGTCCAGCGCTGAAAACATCTCGTTGCCGCAACTGTTCAGCAGGAGACGATGAAAAGCTATGTCCGCGGCCAGGAACGACTCCTGATCCCCTGCTTCGCCGTACTGCCTAAGCTCCGCCGCCAATCCTGCCAGTCGGCTTCGTTCCGCTGAGCTTGCGCGGCGGGCAGCCCCGGCAGCCGCGATGGGTTCGACGGCGATTCTCAACTCGGTCAGGCTGCTGTACTGCTCAGCCCTACGCTCGGAGGCCAGCCGCCACCGCACCAGTTTCGGATCAAACACATTCCAATGCGTCGGCTCCTGAACGACTATGCCTACCCGACGGCGGGAGTAGACAACGTTCATTGACTCGAGGACCTGCATGATGTCGCGCGCCAGGGTCCGCGAGATGCCGTAGTCCTGCTGGATCTCATCCAGGGTCAGGCGCCGGCCCGGGGCGAGCTTGCCAGAAGCTATGGCCTCCCCCAGCGAATCCAGGACTTTTTGGTGCAATGCGGGACCAGCCGTAGTGGCCATTCCCCCGCTCCCCTGTATCGCCGTCGACATCGCAGTCCTCTCTTTTGTACTGGATCTGTCTGACAGATACAGCCCTCCCAGAATACCCGACTCGCGGGCATAAGGTATGACCTGTGTTACAAAAGATACTACCTGTTGCCTCGAATGGTGCTATCTTATTTCGAAGGCAGTCTTGGGCTGCGAGCTTCTACACAAGCCAGCGTCGTCTTCTACGGAGATCAAAACAATGAAGTGTCCTCCTACCCACCTTGTGGTGATGGGCGTTGCCGGTGCCGGCAAGTCCACTATCGCGGAAGCTCTTGCTGTAGCCCTTGGCTGGGCCAGGGCAGAAGCGGACGAATTCCACCCGCCGTCGAACATCAACAAAATGAGTCAAGGCATCCCGCTGGATGACGACGACCGCTGGCCGTGGCTTGTTCGAATCAGGGACTGGATGACGGCCAAGGCCGAAGGCGGCAGCAGCACAGTATTGACCTGCTCTGCGCTGAAGCAAAGCTACCGCCGGCTTCTGTCCGAAGCGCACGGCCGTGTTGCCTTCATCCACCTCGATGGCGATCCATCCCTTCTGGCGGAACGCATGCGCGGACGGGAAGGCCACTTCATGCCCACCACCCTGCTCCCCAGCCAGCTGGCAGCACTTGAGCCGCTGGACACCTCGGAGCTGGCAGTGGGCAGCATGCGGTTGGATATCGCGCAACCCCCGGCGCAGCTCGTTGAAGCCGTAATAGCCGCTCTCCGCCTGCACAGTGCCAAAGCAAGCACATCCACCCCCGCAACCAGATCCCATGCCCAGACCTGTTTCAAAGGAGAATCATGACCATCGAAGGATGGACCCAAACACTCGGCGCGGTTCCGCTGCTGTTGATAGCGGCCGCGGCTGTCGCCGTCCTGCTGTTCCTCATCATCAGGCTTCGGATGCACGCGCTCATCGCGCTCATTGTGGTGAGCCTCGCAACCGCCTTTGCCACAGGCATTCCCACGAACCAGGTGGTTCCTGTACTGATTAACGGCTTCGGCACCACGCTGGGAACGGTTGCGCTGCTCGTCGGCCTTGGCGCCATGCTTGGACGCATAGTCGAGACCAGTGGAGGCGCCAAGGTCCTGGCCGATTATCTCATCGGGGTCTTTGGCGAAAAGCGGGCGCCATTCGCGTTGGGCCTGGCGTCGCTGATCTTCGGCTTCCCCATCTTCTTCGATGCGGGGTTGGTGGTGATGTTGCCGGTGGTCTTCGCGGTGGCGCATCGTCTTGGCGGAGGTGTCCTGCGTTATGGCCTGCCGGCCGCAGGAGCGTTCTCCGTGATGCACATCTTCCTGCCGCCGCACCCCGGCCCGGTCTCCGCCTCCGCCTTCTTCGAAGCCAATGTTGGCTTGGTAATGATCGCCGGCCTCATCGCAGCGATCCCCACCTGGTATGTGACGGCGTACCTATACGGCCTCTGGACTGGCAAGCGCCTGGTACTCCCCGTGCCGGAACTGCTGGGACATGCTTCCGCGGCCGCCGAAGCGAATCCGCCCCGGTTCCGGACCATCATCGGCTTGCTGCTGCTCCCGCTCCTGTTGATCTTCGTCAACACCGGGCTCAGCACCCTGGCGTCCTCCGGGGTCTTCGATGAGTCCGTCAAGAATGAATACTGGTTCCAGCTTCTCCGCACCTTGGGAGAAACTCCGGTGGCCTTGCTGATCGCGGTGCTGGTGGCACTCTTCGTCCTCGGGGCCAGGCGCGGAACCCATAACAGCGATCTTGAAAAGCTGCTCGAATCCTCTCTGGGCCCGGTCTGTTCGGTGATCCTCATCACGGGCGCCGGCGGCATGTTCGGCGGTGTACTCCGGGCGTCAGGGATTGGCTCGGCCCTCGCCGGCGTGCTCGGAAACATTGGAATTCCGCTCATTGTGGCAGGATTCCTGATTTCTGCCATCCTCCGTATTGCCCAAGGGTCAGCCACCGTGGCCTTGACTACTACTGCAGGCCTGATCGCCCCGGCGGTTGCTGGGGCAGGGTTGAACGGCATGCAGGTGGCAGCGCTCGTCATCGCTGTCGCCGCCGGCTCGGTGGTGGTCTCCCACGTCAACGATTCAGGCTTCTGGCTTGTGGGGCGATTCTTTGGAATGGACGTGAAGACAACGCTGCTTACGTGGACCGTAATGGAAACCCTGATCGGCGTCATGGGATTCGCAATCGCCTCCGCCATCTTTGTTCTGGCCGGGCTGGCGGGCTAATTCAGGGCTGGCGGGCTAATTTCTGGCTGGGCGGGTCAGTTTAAGTCCCTTCATAGGCTTTCTCCAACGCCGCAATGTCGAGCTTCTGCATCCCGAGCATGGCCTGCATCGCGCGTTGGGCTCCCTCAGGATCCGGTCCGCCCAGCAACTCGCCCAGCCTGTCAGGAATGATCTGCCAAGACACTCCGAACCGGTCTTTCAGCCAGCCGCACCGGCTTTCTTCGCCGCCGTCGGAAAGGCTGTCCCAGTAGCGGTCCACTTCTGACTGATTGGCACAAGGCACCATGAAGGAGATGGCTTCATTGAAAGTGAAGCCGGGGGCACCATTCAGGGCTGTGAACTCGCGATTGCCCAACTGGAACTGAACGGTCATGGCCTCCCCTGGCGTCCCGTGCCCCGCGTCTCCGTACCTGGCGACTTCCATAATCCTGGAATCTTCGAATATTGAGGTGTAGAAGTCCGCCGCTTCCTCGGCCCTTCCGTCAAACCACAGGCAGGTCGTGATCTTTTTCATGAGTGCAAATCTCCCATCACTGCAGGCCTCGGCCCATCTTTGAGAGGGCAACGGAAGAACCGGCATCCCCTGTGCATGTGACCAGAGCCTAGTCCTGCGGCAGTTGGCTGACCAGCCCTAACGTGTTGCCTTCACTGTCCTTGATGAAGGCCATCCATTCCTGGGTTCCTGCCGGCCCCAGTTGTCCGTCGGCGTGGTTGAAAATAACCCGCGGTTCGCTGACGACTTCCACTCCCCTGCCCCGTAGCCGTTCAATCTCAACCCGGATGTCCTCCAGGGCGAGATAGATAAGCGACGACGGTGCGCCCCGGTCCAGCAGAAGGCGGACGCCTTGCAGGTCGAAGAATAGAAGACCCGGAGGGTCAAAAAGCCCGGTTGGCCGGGTGCCCAGCAGTTCCGAATAGAATTCGGCGGCGCGATTCAGGTCAGTGGCCCTTTGCGCGACTTGCAGCAGGATCACTTCTTCCTCCAAGGCGTGGTTGTGGCGGATTCATGCCTAGTGTTGATCTTATGACTTCTCCTCACCGGGCCCCTGTGCAAACTACAACTGCCAAGACCACTGCCTCAACTGTCATCTGGGCCGCCGCCGCGGATGCCGTGCTGATTCTGGTCTTCGCAGCCCTGGGCCGGGAAGCCCACCAACGTGGCGATATCATCACCGGAGTCCTGCTCACAGCGTGGCCCTTCCTTGCCGGTGCAGCAGCAATGTGGCTGATGATGCTCGCATGGAAGGCGCCCTTTTCGCCATGGCCGGCCGGAGTGGGAGTATGGCTCGGCACCGTAGCCATCGGGATGCTGCTGCGGGCGCTGACCAATCAGACGGTGGTGGTGACCTTCATCATTGTTGCCTTGGTGACCCTCGGGGTCTTCCTCCTGGGACACCGCATTGCAGTGACGGCCTTCATACGCCTTCGCGCCCGTCAGAGGCAGATGCACTAGGCTGGGCAACACAGATTCAAGGGCCTGCCGGAACGGCAATGGCGCAACCGATCCGGAAGGGTTCGCAGTGATCACCGCTTTTGTCCTGATCAAAACAGACGCCTCACGCATCCCGGAAACGGCGGAGGAAATCTCCGCGATCCCAGGCATCAGCGAGGTTTATTCGGTTACCGGCGAGTGGGACCTCATCGCGGTTGCCCGCGTTTCACGCCACGAGGAACTTGCAGATGTCATTGCGGACAAGCTTTCCAAGGTTCCGGCGGTTGTCCATACGACAACCCACATAGCTTTCCGCGCCTACTCACAGCACGACCTCGACGCCGCCTTTGCGCTGGGTTTCGAGCAGTAGCACTTAGCCCTGGCTGAGGGCCACCCAGCGATCCAGCACCCCGGCGGCAGCACCGGAGTCCACAGCGTCCTCTGCTTTAACCAGTGCTGCAGCCATCCTCTGCATCAAGGGCCCCTCTGCAGCAAGGTCAAATGCCACCAGACCGGCCGCGGCGTTCAGCAGAACGGCGTCCCGTGCCGGTCCTTTACTGCCTGACAGAACCTGACGCACGACGGCGGCATTCGCTTGGGCGTCTCCGCCACGAAGTTCCTCCATGGTGGCCGGACGGATACCGAGTTCACCGGGATCAAAAGTTTCCTGTGCCACGTGGCCGTTTCGGATCTCCCAGACAGTTGAAGGCCCGGTGGTGCTCAGCTCGTCCAGGCCGTCGTCGCCACGAAATACCAGCCCGCGGCTGCCCCGGCGCGCCAGCACACCAGCTACCAGTGGCGCCATCCTTGCGTGGGCGACGCCCACGGCGGACGCCTGTACCTTGGCGGGGTTGGTCAGCGGACCAAGGAAGTTAAAGGCCGTGGGTATGGCAAGTTCCCGGCGGGGAACAGCGGTGTGGCGGAACGAGGGATGAAACACCTGGGCGAAGCAGAAGGTGATTCCAGCCTCTTCTGCATTCCTGGCCACTCGGTCGATGGCCAGGTCCAAACGCACTCCGAGGGCTTCGAGCACATCGGCGGACCCGGAGGAGGACGAAGCAGCGCGGTTGCCGTGTTTAACCACTCTGGCCCCGGCACCGGCCGCCACAAGGGCAGCCATGGTGGAGATGTTGATGGTGTTCAGCTGGTCTCCGCCCGTGCCCACGATGTCCAGCTTCTCCCCCGAGATGCTGATGGGGTTCGCGTGGGCAACCATCGCCTTCACCAGGCCGGTCAGTTCATCGACGGTTTCGCCTTTGGCCCGGAGTGCAACGAGAAAACCGGCGATCTGTGCAGGGGTCGCCTCCCCGGACATGATGTTGCCCATGGCCCACTCGGTATCTTCTGCCGTGAGGTCCGTGCGATGAATCAGTGCCGATATGAGCCGCGGCCAAGTCTTGGCGGGCGGCTGCGCAGATACCTGTGAAGTCACCTCCTGATGCTATCTAGGCGAATGCCGCCAGACCAATGTGAACGCAGCCGGGAACTTTTTCGCGCGAATTCGCGTCTTTGTAGAAAAAGTCCTCTGAAAACCCGGTTTGCGTTGGGCAGGACGAACTTTTGCAGACATAATGTCTATGTGACTGCTGCGACCCATGCCCCCAGTACCCCGGCGCACCCGACGCTCAACCGCCCGAATATGGTTTCCGTAGGAACCGTGGTCTGGCTGTCCAGTGAGCTGATGTTCTTTGCCGGCCTCTTTGCCATGTACTTCACCTTGCGTTCCACTTCCGGAGGGATGTGGGCCGAGGAGACTGCCAAGCTGAACTTCCCGTTTGCACTGGTGAACACCATCGTCCTTGTGGCGAGCTCGTTTACCTGCCAGATGGGCGTTTTCGCTGCTGAGCGTCTGCAACCGCGCCGAAGCGGTGGAGCTTTGCAGTTCACCCGCTGGGGAATGAATGAGTGGTTCACTCTGACGTTCCTTATGGGTGCGTTCTTCGTTGCCGGGCAGGCTACTGAATACGCGATGTTGGTCTCTGAGCATGTATCGCTCTCCTCCAACGCATACGGTTCAGCCTTCTATATGACCACCGGCTTCCACGGCTTGCACGTCATTGGCGGACTCATTGCCTTCCTCTTCATCATGGGACGTTCCTTTGCCGCGAAGAAGTTCGGGCACTTCGAGGCAACGTCCGCAATTGTCACCTCGTACTACTGGCACTTCGTCGACGTCGTGTGGATTGGCCTGTTTATGGTCATCTACGTGCTGAAGTAGCCCGACTTGACTCTTTTT
Organism: Arthrobacter sp. Z5-13; assembly: GCF_056499105.1. NCBI lineage: Bacteria > Bacillati > Actinomycetota > Actinomycetes > Micrococcales > Micrococcaceae > Arthrobacter > Arthrobacter sp. Z5-13. The sequence goes on along the minus strand of NZ_CP096460.1, from coordinate 2,175,449 downwards.
CTACAAGAGGCAGAATTTCAAGAAGCGGCTCCCGGAGCCGGCGCACCATCGAATAAAGGAACCACCACGTGAAGGCACTCTCGCAGAAGCGACGTCACCCACTGGCCGCAATAGCCTTGCTGTTGATGGGCCTCCTGGTCACGGGTGGGCTGTACGCCGTTGCCACCACCATGAACCAGGCCAAGGCTTCCACCACGAACTTCACCGAGCAGGACACAGAAGAAGGCGGAAAACTTTTTGCCGCTAACTGTGCAACCTGCCATGGCATGGGTGCAAGTGGAACGCAGGACGGCCCCTCCCTGGTGGGTGTCGGCGCTGCTTCGGTCGACTTCCAGGTAGGCACCGGCCGTATGCCGATGCAGATGAACGGTCCGCAGGCACAGGAAAAGCCGGTTCAGTTCAATGAGGAACAGACCCGCCAGCTGGCCGCCTACGTTGCCAGCCTCGGCCCCGGCCCGTCGATTCCCGAAGCCGGGCTTTTGGACGAGAAGGGCAATGCAGCCGAAGGCGGAGAGCTGTTCCGCGTCAACTGCGCCATGTGCCACAACGCTGCTGCCGCCGGTGGTGCTCTGACCAGAGGCAAGTACGCACCGCCTCTTGCCGGAGTTTCCGGTCAGCACATCTACGAGGCCATGGTCACTGGTCCACAGAACATGCCTGTGTTCAACGACGCGAATATCTCCCCTGAGGGCAAGCGCGACATCATCACCTACCTGAAGCAGATCGAAAACAACGGCTCCCCGGGTGGAGCAGATCTCGGGGCTTTGGGCCCGGTTGCTGAAGGTCTGTTTGTTTGGATCGCCGGCCTTGGCGTCATCATTGCTTTCACCATCTGGCTAACCTCCCGGACGTCATAGCTGCCGCTCCGGACCATGTAAGAATTTCCGCCGATCAGGCGGATAGGAATTGAAAACTAACTCGGCACCGACCGAGACGAGAGAAGGATGAGGCGAATCATGGGCAACCATAGTGACGGCAGTCCGAACCACTCGGGCACCGTAGCTACGGCTGGTCAGAATGAGGTGGAGAAGTTCCAGGATCCTGGGCTTCCTCCGCATCGTTTGCGCCTGGCTGACACGGACCCGCGGGCCGCGAAACGAGCAGAACGGCAGGTAGCCTTTCTGTTTGGCCTTTCGGTCGTTGGCACCTTTATCTTCCTGGTGGCGTATTTTGTCATCGACTTGGGGGAAGGCTCCGGCGCCACCATCGCGGACATCCGGCTGCAGAACGCCCTGCTGGGACTGGGTACGGCTTTTGCCATGCTCGGCATCGGCACCGGCATTGTCCACTGGGCCAAGGCCCTTATGCCGGACCACGAAGTATCGGAAGAGCGCCATGCTATCCGGTATGAGGAGGACCGCCAGGCCGCTGTCCGTATCGTCGATGACATTGTCGAGGAAACGGGAATCAAGCGCCGGCCGCTGATCCGCAACACCCTCCTTGGCGCCGTCGCATTGGCACCGCTGCCCGCGATCGCCATCTTTGGTGACCTCGGCCCCCGTCCTGACAAGGCCTTGGCCCACACCATGTGGGCACCCGAGGACGGCAAGCTCAAGCGCCTCACCCGCGACCCCGACGGAACCCCGATCAAAGCATCGGATGTCACCATCGGTTCCGCCTTCCACGTCATCCCCGAAGGCCTCAACGAACTCCACGAAGGCAAGCTGAACGAAAAGGCCAAAGCCGTCGTTCTGCTGATGCGCCTGGATCCTGAGTCCCTCAATCCCTCACCGGGACGCGAAGACTGGGGTTACAACGGAATCGTTGCCTACTCCAAGATCTGCACCCACGTCGGGTGCCCTGTTGCCCTCTACGAGCAGCAGACGCACCATCTGCTGTGCCCGTGCCACCAGTCGACCTTTGACCTGACGAAGGAATGCAAGGTTATCTTTGGCCCGGCCAGCCGTCCTCTCCCCCAGCTGCCCATTGCAGTTGACGACGAGGGCTACCTCGTCGCTACGAGCGACTTCAACGAACCTGTAGGACCGAGTTACTGGGAGCGTGATGAGCATGAGCGCAGCATCAAGAGCTGAAGCCCCCGCCTACGTCGCTAAAACTAAAGCTGGCCGAATCACGGACTTTGTAGACGAGCGCGTTGGCGGCTCGGGCATCCTCCGGGAATTTGGCCGCAAGGTATTTCCGGACCACTGGTCCTTTATGTTCGGCGAAGTCGCCTTGTACTCCTTCGTCATCCTCCTTTTGTCGGGCACGTTCCTCACGTTCTTCTTCGACCCCTCCATGGCCGAGACCCATTACGATGGCTCCTTCACCGGCCTGCAGAACGTTGAAATGTCAGTAGCGTACAGCTCGTCACTGGACATCTCCTTTGACGTCCGTGGCGGTTTGTTCATGCGTCAGGTACACCACTGGGCGGCCCTGCTGTTCGTGGCCTCGATTGCTGTTCACATGTTGCGTGTGTTCTTCACCGGCGCATTCCGCAAACCCCGCGAACTCAACTGGGTTGTCGGCAGTGTCCTGCTGATCCTCGCCATGGCTGCGGGCTTCACCGGTTACTCACTCCCCGATGACCTCCTTTCCGGCAACGGCCTGCGCATCATCGACGGCGTCATCAAGTCCATTCCGGTCATCGGAACCTATATCTCGTTCTTCCTCTTCGGCGGCGAGTTCCCGGGCACGGTCATCATCGGCCGGCTCTACATGCTGCACATTCTGTTGGTCCCGGCCTTGATCCTGCTCATGATTGTGCTGCACCTCTTTATGGTGGTTGTGCACAAGCACACGCAGTACCCCGGTCCCGGACGCAATGACGGCAACGTCGTCGGCTACCCCCTGGGTCCTGTGTATGCAGCGAAGGCCGGTGGATTCTTCTTCATCGTCTTCGGTGTTATCGCATTGATGGCAGCCTTCTTCACGATCAACCCGATCTGGAACTACGGCCCCTACGATCCCTCCCCCGTATCCGCAGGCACGCAGCCTGACTGGTACATCGGTTTCGTTGACGGCGCGCTCCGCCTGATGCCGGGCGTCATTGGTGACTTCCACTTCGAGTATGTGATCTTCGGGTATGTCCTGACACTCAATGTGCTCCTGCCGGCACTGGTTCCGGCGGGCATTCTCTTCACCGTGATGTTCATGTACCCGTGGATTGAACGGTGGATCACCAAGGACAACCGCGAACACCACGTTCTGGACCGTCCAAGGAATGCACCCACGCGTACCGCAATCGGCATGGCCGGCTTCACTTGGTACTGCGTAATGTGGGCGGCTGCTGGTTCTGACCTCATTGCGACACACTTCAATGTGTCCCTGAACGATGTCACCTACTGGCTGCGCGCCCTGTTCTTCATCGGCCCGGTGCTCGCCTTCATCGTCACCAAGCGTGTCGCACTCGCCCTGCAGCGCAAGGACCGCGAGATCGCACTCCACGGCCGCGAGACAGGACGTATCGTACGTCTGCCCCACGGTGAGTTTATCGAGGTGCACGCTCCGCTGGACGAGTACAAGCGTTACAAGCTGGTCGGTTTCGAATCGCCCGCACCGCTCCCGGCTGTTCCGAACGAGCACGGAATCGTGACCAAGAAAGAGAAGCGACGCGCCGCTCTTTCCAAGCTGTTCTTCGAGGACCGCGTTGCTCCGGCCACACCTGCAGAGCTCGAAGCAGCCCATGGCCACCATGGGCAGCACGAAGCTGTAGAAGCAGCAGACGAACAACGGAGTCTCACCCACTAGTAGCTGTCACAATCGCTACAACTGCTTTGAACCACGTAAGGCCCGGTCCATTGGACCGGGCCTTATGTATTACCTGGAACTGCCCTTTTCCTGGAACAGTTCTGCTATTGCTGCCGGTAACCTGACGCGTAGTTCCGGGTAGGCCGCACGCCTGGACGCTGCAGCGGCACCCAGAGCTTATAGCGGTCAGCACGGTAATAGGAGACTGAATAGTCCACCATCGCCCTTGCAACGAAGGCGTGGCGCTGGATCTTCAGCAGTGGTGAGCCCACTTCAACATTGAGGAGCCGTGCCGTTGAAGGAGTGGCTGCAGTGGCCTCGATCATGTCCTCGCCCCACTCCATAACGAGTCCGTACCGTTCGCTCAGGACGTTGTATAAGGATGTTGGTGGCTCTCCGTCCAGGAGGCCTGGGACCCGGTGGGCGGGGATAAAGTTCTCGTCCACGCTCATGGGCTCGTTATCAGCCAACAGAAGCCTGCGGAACCGGACCAGGAGTGTACCCTCCTCCAGTTGCAGCTCACGCGCCAAAAAGGCGTTGGCCGCAATCTGTTCAAAGCTCAGGACCTTGGCTGCAGGCACCATTCCACGGCGTTGCATCTCTTCGGTGTAGGACGTGAGCTTCACCTGGAGGTCGAGCTTGGGCCTGCGGACGAATGTACCGAGCCCCACGACGCGCTCAATGACCTCCTCCCCTACAAGAGCATCGATTGCCTGCCTTACAGTCATTCTTGCCAGCCCGAATCTCTCCGCCAAGTCTCTTTCCGAGGGCAGAGCTGATCCAGGCGGGCATGAGGAACCGATGTAGCCCCTGAGTAATTCCCGAAGCTGAACGTAGATGGGGGTGCTGCTCTTGCGGTCGATATCCCCAACGATGCGGGCCGCGTCAGAAGGCATCAGTGGGGCCCTTCCGATAGTTTTTCATGAGACAAGCCTAGGCCAAGACAAGCAAAGGTCTAGACCACCCGTCCGTCTTCAATTGCATGCTCCCAAGGGAGCACAGCTACCCTTGGATTGGTTGATTAAACAGTGGCTGCGTGCCGCTGCAGAGAAGGAGTTACGTTGCCAGTCCGTAAGGCGATCGTGAAATCAGAAATAGGCCTCCATGCCCGGCCCGCAGCGCGGTTTGTACGGGCTGTCACGGAGACCGGGCTTCCGGTGACCATCAGCAAAGAAGGCATCGCCCCCGTGGATGCGCGCTCGCTTCTGGAGGTCATGACGGCAGACTTTGAGTTCGGGTGCGAGGTTGAGCTGTCCGTGACCCCGGAGGCCCTGCCAGGCGGTTGCACAGCGGCAGATGCTGAGGGGGCACTGAGGGCGCTCTGTGGCGTGCTGGAGGCGACGGGGCATGACGAACGCGTGTCACGCCTGCCCTCCCCTGCCTCGGACCGGGCTGCGGCTTCCTGACCGCTTGATCGCTCAATGTCCGATCACTCCGGCAGACTTACGCCCTAATACCTTAAACACCGCGGGCCCCACCAAAAGGTGGGGCCCGCCGTCGTACGTCTATGAAACGTGCGTCTGCAAACTAATGTGCGTGGTCTCCGCGGCTGTACTCAAACACCCAGCCAACCAGGGCTACCGTGGCGAGCCCGCCCGCGATGAAGACGATCCAGAACCCCACTGCAAGGCCCAGGAAACCGGCCGCGCAGGCGAGCCCAAGAACCAGCGGCCACCAGCTCCAGGGGCTGAAATGTCCCTGTTCACCAGCACCTTCGTGGATCTCAGCATCCGCCCGGTCTTCAGGCCGCAAACCGACCCGTTTGCCGGTGAAGCCCAGGTAAGCGCCGATCATGCCGGCGAGGCCACCCACAAGAAGAATGCCGAGGGTTCCCACCCACTCAGACCACTGAGTGAGGAAACCGTAAATCAACGAGACCGGGACGAAGAAGAAGACTCCGGCTCCAAATATCCATGATTCGATTTTCACTTTGCGGTGTCCTTCTGGTCGGCGTTACCAAGCGTCGCCGCAGCCGGTGCCGGAGACTCAACGGTATGGGATTGGGCTAGCTCCGGGTGGTGCAGATCCAAGGCCGGACGCTCCGAACGGATACGCGGCAGCGAGGTGAAGTTGTGCCGCGGCGGCGGGCATGAGGTGGCCCATTCAAGTGAGGCCCCGAAGCCCCAGGGGTCATCCACTTCAACCTTCTCGGTGCTACGCCAAGTGATGTAAACGTTCCAGAAGAACGGAATCAGTGAGGCACCCAGAACGAATGAGGCAATCGTCGAGAACTGGTTCATCCAAGTGAAACCGTCCTGGGGCATGTAATCCGCGTAGCGGCGGGGCATACCCTCAACACCCAGCCAGTGCTGAATGAGGAACGTGCCGTGAAAGCCCAGGAACAGGAGCCAGAAGTGGATCTTGCCAAGGCGCTCGTTCAGCATCTTGCCGGTCCACTTCGGCCACCAGAAGTAGAAGCCGGCGAACATGGCGAACACAACGGTACCGAAGACGACGTAGTGGAAGTGCGCCACCACGAAGTACGAATCTGATACGTGGAAGTCCAGGGGCGGCGAAGCCAGGATGATGCCCGTCAGGCCACCGAAGAGGAACGTTGCGAGGAACCCGATGCTCCAGAGCATTGGAGTTTCGAACGTGATGGATCCCCGCCACATGGTGCCGATCCAGTTGAAGAACTTCACACCTGTAGGAACGGCGATCAGCATCGTCATAAAGGCGAAGAACGGCAGGAGCACCGATCCGGTCACGTACATGTGGTGGGCCCACACGGTAACAGAGAGAGCTGCAATGGCGATTGTTGCGTAGACCAGACCCTTGTAACCGAAGATCGGCTTGCGGCTGAAGACCGGGAAGATTTCCGAGACGATACCGAAGAACGGCAGCGCGATGATGTAAACCTCGGGGTGGCCGAAGAACCAGAACAGGTGCTGCCAGAGCACCGCTCCGCCGTTCTCCGGATCAAAGATGTGGGCACCGAACTTACGGTCCGCACCCAGGGCAAACAGCGCTGCTGCCAGTGGCGGGAACGCCATCAGCACGAGGATGGACGTCACCAGGGCGTTCCAGGTGAAGATTGGCATACGCCACATGGTCATGCCGGGAGCACGCATGCAGATGATGGTGGTGATGAAGTTGACGGCGCCAAGGATGGTGCCGAAACCCGAGAGCGCCAGGCCGAACACCCACAGGTCGCCACCGATGCCGGGGCTGAAGGTGGTGTTGGACAGCGGTGCATAGGCGAACCAACCAAAGGACGCGGCGCCCTGGGGGGTGATGAAGCCGGACACCGCAATGGTGGAACCAAACAGGAAGAACCAGAAAGCTAGAGCGTTCAGCCGCGGGAAGGCAACGTCCGGGGCGCCGATTTGCAAGGGCATGATGACGTTGGTGAAGCCGGCAAACAGCGGCGTTGCAAACATCAGGAGCATCACCGTGCCGTGCATAGTGAAGAGCTGGTTGTACTGTTCCTTCGTCTGCAGGATCTGCATACCCGGTTCAAACAGTTCTGCACGGATAAGCAGCGCCATGACGCCACCAAAGCAGAAGAACACGAAGGACGCGATCAGGTACATGTACCCGATGGTCTTGTGGTCAGTGGAAGTGATCCAGTTGACGACAATGCGTCCCTTGGACTTAGGAACTACGGGAGCTTCGAGGATCCCGGCGGGCGATTGAGTGTACGTAGCCACGGTCGCTCCCCTTACTTAATTTCGTTCAGGTTGGGATTGCGGTCGTACTCTTCGCCGAGGAGCCCGGTGTTGCCGTCCTGGCGCAGTTTGTCCATGTGGGCCTGGAATTCGGACTCAGAGACAACCTTCACGCGGAACAGCATTTCGGAGTGGTATTCCCCGCAAAGCTCGGCGCACTTGCCGTCGTAAGTTCCTTCTTTGGTGGGCGTGAACCGGATGTAGTTGGTCCTGCCCGGGATCATGTCGCGCTTCTGAAGGAAGGCAGGGACCCAGAAGGAGTGGATAACGTCGCGGGCGTTGAGTTCCAGGTCAACAGACTTGTTGACCGGCAGGTAGAGAGTGGGGAGCTTCTCCTTGTCCACTTCCTCACCGGTCAGGTGGGCCTGGACGCCAGCTTCGTGGAGGTCTTCATTGATGACCTCGCCAGCCTTGTAGTTGAAGTCCCACGCCCACTGCTTGCCGCGGACATCAACCACGACGTCGGCAGGCTGTGACCTGTCATCGATCGCCTGCTGATCGCGGTCGGTGAAGTAGAAGAACACCAGCACCATAAACAACGGAATGGTGAGGTAGAAGACTTCCAAGGGAAGGTTGAAGCTCGTCTGCCGGGGAAATCCAACCGTGCCCTTCCGGCGACGGTAGGCGACGATGCACCAGATCATCAGACCCCACGTGATGGCGCCGACGATCAATGCGGCTATCCATGAGTTGACCCAGAGGTCCATGATTCGGTCAGTGTGATTGGTGGTGCCACGCTCGGTGGGCAACCACCCCTTCTGTACCTCTGGTGAACATCCAGTCAAAGCCAACGCGCCGGCTAATGCCAAGCCTGTGATCGAAGAGATCTTTTTGCGTCGGCTGCCGGTTCGGTTCTGCGAACTCACAGACGGCCCTTCCTACTTGTTGCTGTCGCCCGGGCTGTCTAAGCCCCCGGGCACACGAAAAGTTTTACTACTCGGTGTAGAGCTTACCGCTCCCCGGGGGTTTTCGCCCACATGACTGCACCGTGCGTCGGGACCGGTTTCAGCCGGTCACCGGGGCACGGTGAAGTGGACCTTATTTCCGGTCAGTGGAACGAATCGCCACAGGCGCAGGAGCCTCCGGCATTGGGGTTGTCGATGGTGAAACCCTGCTTTGCGATGGTGTCCTCGAAGTCGATGCTCGCACCGCTGAGGTAAGGGACGCTCATCTTGTCAACAACAACCTCGACGCCGTCGTAATCGCGTACGGCATCGCCGTCCAGGATCCGCTCGTCAAAGTACAGCTGGTAGATAAGCCCTGAGCAGCCGCCGGGCTGGACGGCCACGCGCAGGCGAAGGTCGGTGCGGCCTTCCTGCTCCAACAGGCTGCGGACCTTGCCGGCCGCGACGTCGGTCAGCTTGACCTCGTGGCTGGCCAGCTCCTCGCCGGTGATCTCGGTGGATTCGGTGCTGTTTTCATTGGTCGTAGTACTCATTGGCCTACCTTCTTGCAACATGGTGGCGACCAGGCTGTCGCCTTGTCCGCCCCGGGGAAACGGTATGGGCTATAGCTAATGCTACGTCGCGCAGTGCTGTAGCTCTAACTTCAGGCGTAACCGTTCTTAGGACCTTTATGTTCCCGGAATCCGATTTACCGGTCCTGATCCCTCCCTTATTAAGCCAGCCCTTCATGATTGAGCCTTGCCAGGAGGAGCGCCTCCGCCACTACCGCATTGCGGAAGTCGCCGAGGTGAAGGGACTCGTTGGCGCTGTGAGCCCGGGAATCAGGGTCCTCAACGCCAGTCACCAGGATCTGGACATTCGGGTAAAGCTCGGTGAGGTCGGCGATGAACGGGATGGAGCCGCCGATCCCCATCTCAACGGCTGGAACGCCCCACGCCTCGCCCAAGGCCCACAGTGCCTTGCGGGCTGCTGCCGAGCCGGTATCCGTGAGAAAGGAGTTCCCTTGCTCCCCCGGGGTGAACACCACGCGCGCGCCGAACGGAGGGTTGGTTTCCACGTGCTTCCGGACGGCCTCCATCGCCTGATCGGGATCCTGCCCGGGTGCCAGGCGAAGGCTGAACTTTGCTTTTGCCCTCGGCAGGAGCGTGTTGGAGGCCACGTCCACGCCGGGTGCGTCAAAACCGATGATGGACAGCGAAGGCTTGGTCCACAACCGCGACGCGATACTTCCCGTACCTGCGAGCCTGACGCCGTCGAGCACTGAAGCATCGGCGCGGTACTCCGTCTCCGTGAGGTCCACCGCCACATCGTCCCGGCCCACCAACCCGTCGATGGCCACATTTCCGTCGGCATCATGAAAAGTGGCGATGATGCGCGCGAGCAGAGTTGGGGCATCGAGTACGGGCCCACCGAACATGCCTGAGTGGACAGCATGTTCGAGGACCTGAACTTCAACCGTGCCGTCCACCAGTCCCCGAAGGCTTGTAGTCAGGGCGGGGACCCCAACCTTCCAGTTGCTGGAATCGGCAACCACTATGACATCTGCCCGGAGCAACTCCCGATGCGCTTCGAGAAATGGCCTGAATGTCGGGGAACCGGCCTCCTCTTCACCTTCAAAGAAGAAGGTGACTCCCAGCCCGAATTGATCAGCCAGAACATTTGAGACCGCGGAATAGGCCGCTATATGGGCCATGATTCCGGCTTTGTCATCCGCGGCCCCGCGTCCAAACAGGCGGCCGTCACGCTCGACGGCGGTGAAAGGCTCTGATTCCCACAGGCCGGCATCCCCCGGGGGCTGGACGTCGTGATGCGCGTAAAGGAGGATTGTGGGCTTGCCGGGGGCGGCTTGCCGGCGTGCGACGACGGCTGGTCCGCCAGGCGTACCGTCCTCCTTGTCGCAGCGGAGGATCCGGACGTCGCTAAGGCCGGCCTGGCTTACGAGTTCCGCCACGTGCTTGGCGCTGCGATCCAGCTCCGCAGGGTCGAAGCTGGGCCAGGCGATCCCCGGGATGCTGACCAGGTTCTTCAGTTTCTCGACAGTTGCGTCAAAAGCATCGTCTACTGCACGTTTGAGGTCTTCAATCCGGGCTTCGTCCAGGGGCTTGCTCGAGGTTTGTGAGGGCTGGGCGGGAGTTGATGTCATGGCCTCACACTACCGCTGTAATAAACGACAACAAATCGTCCGGCCGCCTGCGTGTGGTGCCGGAATTCAGGCGTCTGCAGCGGGCCGCCCGGCAAGGGTGACCGCCCGGACGCAGAACATCGGTGGCACTGCCCTCAGGGTATTCTGTAGTGGTGTTTGGACGTAGAAAAGAAGCGCCATCGGCGCAAGACGTAGTTGATCAGCAGGCCGCAGAGGCTGAAGCCCGGCAGAATATAGCCGTTGGCAAGGGCACGCCGACGCCCAAGCGCAAGGCACAGGAAGCTGCACGCAAGCGGCCCTTGGTGCCTGAAGACCGGAAAGCTTCGAAGGCGGCTGAGCGCGCAGCCGTCCAGGAACAGCGCCTCAAAATGCGCCGTGCCTTGGATACCGGCGATGAGAAGTTCCTGCCGCTTCGGGACAAGGGCCCGCAAAAGCGCTATGCGCGCGATTACGTGGACGCCCGCTTCAGCCTCGGCGAGTACCTGATGTTCGGCGCTCTTGTGTTTGTCATCGTCTCGTTGCTCATCCCTGCAAGCAGCGAACTGATGGTCTACGTCCTCGTAGGGTTCTGGCTCATGTTCCTTGCTGTCTTCGTCGACGTCTTTATCCTGTCCAGGAAGCTGAAGAAGCGCCTGACAGAAAAGTTCGGCGAACCGGAGCGGGGAACCATCTGGTATGGATCCATGCGCTCACTGCAGTTCCGCAAGCTGCGCCTGCCCAAGCCCCTGGTCAGCCGGGGCGAGTTCCCCTCCTGACGGCCTACCCTCTGTTTGAGGCCTTTAACAAGGAAAGCCCCGGCGGATTACCCGCTGGGGCTTCTCTATGTCCTCGAGGCTTTCCGTGGCGGACTACGCGCGCTTTTCCCCGGCCGGTTCCGCCCTGGACAACTTAGCGAGCTGCCTGTTGATGTGCGCCGCCCAGAACGGTCCCTCATATAGGAACGCCGTGTAGCCCTGGACTAACGTTGCGCCCGCCTCAAGCCGCTCCTGGACGTCCCTGGCGGTCTCCACGCCTCCAACGGCAATGAGAGTCAGCTTCCCCTCTGTTGCGTTGCTGAGACGCCGCAAAACCTCCAGGGACCGGCCTTTCAGAGGGGCTCCTGAAAGGCCACCGGCACCACACCCGGCCACCTTGTCCGGAGCGGTGGCAAGTCCCTCACGGCCGATGGTGGTGTTGGTGGCGATGATGCCATCCAGGTTCAGGTCGAGGGCGAGGCGGGCGACGTCGTCGATATCCTCGTCGCTGAGGTCAGGGGCTATCTTCACCAGCAGCGGGACGTGACGCCCAGCCGCTTGGTCTGCCGTCTCACCTACTGCTTTCAGCAATGGCCGGAGTGTCTCAACATTCTGGAGCAGACGCAGGCCGGGAGTGTTCGGGGAGCTGACGTTCACCACCAGGTAATCAGCTGCCGGCGCGAGGTTCCGGGCGCTGAGGAGGTAATCCTCTGTGGCGTTTTCGAGCTCCACCACCTTGCTCTTGCCGATATTGACGCCGATGAGGGGTCGCACTCCGGGGTGCCTCCTCTGTAACGCTGCACGCGCGGCGCGCAGGCGGGGAGCCACGGCTGAGGCGCCGTCGTTGTTGAAGCCCATGCGGTTTATCACCGCGCGGTCCTCGATCAGACGGAACAGGCGGGGTTTTTCATTACCCGGCTGCGCCTGTCCCGTGATGGTTCCAACCTCCACATGCCCGAACCCGAGTTCGCTCAGCGCCTCGATGCCAAGCCCTTCCTTGTCGAAGCCGGCAGCCAGGCCAAAGGGCGACGGGAACGTCAGGCCGAATGCCTTGGTTTCCAAAGAAGGTGCGGGAGCTGTGAATTTGTACAGTGCCTTGCCGGCACCGGAAGCGTGGACGAGCCGGATGGCACGGAAGCCGATTTTGTGGGCGCGTTCGGCGTCCATCCAAGAAAAGGCCAGCCGGAAGAAAGTTGGGTATACGCGCATGCCTCTAGTTTTCCGCTTCGAGGGGTCCAGACCAAACTGGACTGGCCTCTCCACTCCCTGACTTCCGCCTGAATGCCTAGGCTGGTGCCATGGAGTGGAGACCAGACATCCTCGGCGCGGACTTTCAGGCATACACCTTCCAGGCACGGGGCGACGACGGGACAGAGCGGACTGCGACTCTCATCCGCTATTCCCCTGCCGGGGTTGACGTTGAATCACCGGCCCAACGGCGGGGAGTCCTCTTCCTCCATGGCTGGAGCGACTACTTCTTCAACGTTGAACTTGCCGCGTTCTGGTATGGCAAAGGGTTTGAGTTCTTCGCCCTGGACATGCACAATCACGGCCGAAGCCTGCAGGAGGGAGTGCCTGGCGGATATGTCGCTGATCTTGCCGATTACGACGCGGAAATCGCCGAGGCAATCGGTGTTATCCGCACGCTCGGACCGCAGGATTCACCTCCGCCGCCGTTGACCCTGATGGGGCATTCAGCCGGTGGGCTGGTCGCTGCGCTGTGGGTCAGCCGACATCCGGGAGTCGCGAGCCAACTGGTTCTCAACAGCCCCTGGCTCGAGATGCACGGCAGCACGCTGGTTCGCCGGGTCGCCTGGACCATGGTGGAACCGATTGCCCGTTTCAAGCCCGAAGCCGTCCTCCGCCTGCCGGAACGTGGCTTCTACTGGCGCAGCATCAGTAGCTCTGCTGAGGGGGAATGGGCCCTCGATGACAAGTACAGGCCTCCAATGGCCTTCCCTGTCAGGGCAGGCTGGCTGAGTGCAGTTCTGGCCGGTCACGCGAAGGTGGCCCGCGGCCTGGGTATTGAGATACCCATACTGGTCCTGCTCTCCGGGGCCAGCGCCAACGGACTCTTCTGGACCGAGGAGATGCGCAGAACGGACGCGGTACTCGATGTCAATGCGATCGCCGTCCGGGCATCGTCATTGGGAAAGACGGTCACCCTTGAACGCATCGAGGGTGGCCTGCATGACGTGTTCCTCTCCCCGCCCAAGGTTCGTAAGGATGCCTATGCCCGTCTTTCCCGTTGGATCCGCGCGTATTCCCACGACGAATAGCCAACACCGCCAGGGAGCCGATGTGGGTCCGCGGCCATGCCAGGGGCGGCAGCGTCAGGTGGCCGCGGCGTCCACCGCACCACCGTAGCGGCGGTCCCGCTGGGCGTAAATTTCGACGGCGTCCCATAGGGTCCGGCGGTCAACGTCAGGCCAGAGGGTGTCCATAAAGACGAACTCCGCGTAAGCCGACTGCCAGAGCATGAAATTGGAGAGCCGCTGCTCCCCCGAGCTCCGCAGGAAGAGATCTACATCAGGCAAGTCAGGCTCGTCCAGGTACTTCTGGATGGTCTTCTCATTGATGGCTGACGGCTTGAGGTGGCCGGCCGCCACATCTTCGGCAATGGCTGCCACGGCGTCAGCTATTTCGGCGCGGCCACCGTAATTAACACACATGTTCAAAGTGCAGGTGCTGTTACCGCGGGTGTATTCCTCGGCTTCCTCAAGTTCGCGGATCACGGAACCCCAGAGCTTCGGGCGGCGGCCGGACCAGCGCACCCGCACTCCCCAGTCATCCAGCTGGTTGCGCTGGCGACGCAGCACATCCTTGTTAAAACCCATCAGGAACCGGATCTCCTCAGGGGACCGGCGCCAGTTCTCCGTTGAAAACGCGTAAACGCTGACGTGTTCTATACCTAACTGAATGGCACCGGCCATCACGTCGAGCAAAGCGGGTTCGCCGGCTTTGTGCCCTTCGATCCGTGGCAGTCCCCGCTGGTTGGCCCAACGGCCGTTGCCATCCATGACAATGGCCACGTGGCGCGGGATGAACTCGGCCGGAATGGCCGGTGGGAGCGCTCCGGAAGGATGGGGGTAGGGGCTGATCACCGGAGCGGTTCGTTGGCGGACCGTTTTTCGCTTATTTCCCAAGGCCAAGTTACGTTCGCTCCACATGTTTGAGGGATTTCAGTACACGTTCAAGATGCCACTGCAGGTAGCTTGCCACCAAACCAGCAGACTCCCGGCGGTGCACGGTGAGGGACGCATCCGCCGTCGTCCAGTCACCGGTCAGCAAAGCACCGAGCAGCAACACTGTTTCGGCTGCCGGGGCCGGGGAACCCGGGGGGCGGCAGTTTCCACAGACCATCCCGCCCAAAGGAGCAGAAAAAGCGGTATGAGGACCTGCGGCGCCGCAGCGTGCGCACTGGGTGAAGCTTGGCGCCCATCCTCCGGTGGCCAGGGCACGAAGCAGGTAAGAGTCCAGGATGAGCTCCGGAGAATGGTCACCCCGGCTCAATGACGCCAGCGCCCCTACCAGCAGGTTGTACTGGGCGGTCCCGGCTTCGCCGTCGACGTCCGTCAGCTTTTCCGCTGTTTCGGTCATGGCGGCGGCCACCGTGTAGCGGCCGTAGTCGGCGGCGATGTTGCCGCCATAGGCACCCTTCGCGACGGCCTGGGTGACAATGTCCAGCGAACGCCCGGAGATAAGTTGCAGGTCTGCGACCATAAACGGTTCCAAACGGGCCCCAAAACGACTGCTGGTGCGTCGCACGCCTTTGGCCACTGCACGCACCTGACCGTGATGCTTGGTGAGCAGCGTGATGATGCGGTCAGCTTCACCCAGCTTGTGGGTGCGCAGTACTACCGCGTCATCCCGATAGGAGCGCGCCGCAAATGATTGGTTGGCCACAGTTAATCTTCGCACCGTCCTGGCCTTATCAGGCCGGGAGTCAAGGTGTGCCGCGGCTTAACTGCCGCGGCACACCCTGGGGTTCTCAGGCTTGTGCCGGAATTCTCAGGCTTGCGCGTCGCGAATGGCCCGGTTTACGGCAGAGATGACAGCCTTCAGGGAAGACATGCTGGTGTTCGAGTCGATGCCAATGCCCCACAGGACCCGCTCCCCCACGGCGGCTTCGACATAGGCTGCTGCCATTGCGTTTCCGCCTTCTGACAACGCGTGCTCACTGTAGTCCAGAACCCGCACATCCACACCGTCTTCGCTCAGGATGTTCAGGAGGGCGGCAATGGGTCCGTTGCCGGTCCCGGTGCGGCGGACCTGGACGCCGTCGATGTTCAGGGTGGCGTGCAGCGTCATATCACCGGACTCGTCCACTTCGGTGCTGAAGGAGCCGAGGGAATAGCGTCCCCACTGGCTGCCGGATTCGGTAGAGGGCAGGTACTCGTCCTGGAAGAGCTTCCAGAGCTGCGCGCCGCTCACTTCTCCGCCCACGGTGTCCGTCTGGCGCTGAATGACTCCGGAGAATTCGATCTGGGCACGGCGGGGAAGGTCCAGGCTGTGCTCGTTCTTCAGCAGGTACGCTACGCCGCCCTTGCCGGACTGGGAGTTTACGCGGATAACGGCTTCATAGCTGCGTCCCAGGTCCTTGGGATCCACGGGCAGGTACGGGACCTGCCAGGTGAAGTCGCTGACGTCCTTGCCGGCCGCCGCGGCCTCCTTCTCCAGTGCCTCGAATCCCTTTTTGATGGCATCCTGGTGAGAGCCTGAGAACGCCGTGAAGACCAAGTCTCCGCCGTACGGGGAACGCTCCGCCACGGGAAGCTGGTTGCAGTACTCCACGGTCCGGCGGATTTCGTCGATATCGGAGAAATCGATCATGGGGTCAATGCCCTGCACGAACATGTTCAGGCCAAGCGTGACGAGGTCCACGTTGCCGGTCCGCTCGCCGTTGCCGAACAGGCATCCCTCGATGCGGTCAGCGCCGGCCAGGTAGCCCAACTCGGCTGCTGCAACACCGGTGCCGCGGTCATTGTGCGGGTGCAGGGAGAGGATGATTCCCTCCCGGGGGTGCAGGTGCCTGCTCATCCATTCAATGGAGTCCGCGTAAACGTTGGGGGTTGCCATCTCCACGGTTGCCGGCAGGTTGATGATGACCTGGCGGTCAGCCGAAGCTTCAAAGACGTCAGCGACCGCGTTACATACGCGAACGGCGTATTCCAGCTCGGTGCCGGTGAAGGATTCGGGAGAATATTCGTAGGTCACAGCGGTATCGACGAGCGTTTCCTCGTACTTTTTGCACAGCCGGGCGCCCTGCAGGGCGATGTCCAGAATCCCGTCTTCGTCCTGGTTGAAGACAACCCGCCGTTGCAGAACCGAGGTTGAGTTGTAGAGGTGGACGATGGCCTGCTTGGCGCCGACCAAGGACTCATAGGTCCGCTCGATCAGGTGTTCGCGGGCCTGTGTGAGCACCTGGATGGTGACGTCGTCCGGGATATGGTTGCCTTCGATGAGCTGGCGGACAAAATCGAAGTCGGTCTGGGAAGCCGAAGGAAAACCTACTTCGATCTCTTTGTAGCCCATGCGGACCAGCAGATCGAACATCTTCATTTTCCGGGCCGGGCTCATGGGGTCGATCAGTGCCTGGTTACCATCGCGGAGGTCTACTGCGCACCAGCGGGGTGCCTTGGTGATTCTCTTGTCCGGCCAGGTGCGGTCCGGCAGATCGACGGTGATCTGCTCATGGAACGGCAGGTAGCGGTGGACGGGCATTCCTGAGGGCTTTTGTGCGTTTCGCATCAGTATCGTGGCCTTTTCTGGTTCTTGATGAAAGGGTGGCCGGGCAACACAAACTCCGCAGCGAGGGTGGCCTTGAGCTAGATTGCGTCTGAGGCCTCGCCACGGCAGCTAAGAAGGAGCAGTTCTGCGCGCACCATTTCACAGTAACACGGGTGCGTAAGATGAAGGAGCAACACCCTCCGTAACGTCCACCATGCAGACGCTGCCCCGGTGACCGCACCGGCTGCAGCCCTCACTTGAAGGAGCACCTGTGCCAAACTCGGGGATCGCCCTGTCGAACATCGACCATAGTGTCCGGCCGCAGGATGACCTGTACCAGCACGTTAACGGCGCCTGGCTCAAGAGCACCACCATCCCGGATGACCGGCCGCTTGAGGGAACCTTCACCGCGCTGCGCGACGGTTCCGAACTGGCCGTCAGGGAAATCATTGAGGAAGCCGCCAACCGTGGCGCAGAGGCCAGTGGGATAGAACAAAAGGTGGGCGACCTCTACAAGAGCTTCATGGATGAAGAAAGGGTGGAGGCCAAGGGCGTGGATCCCATCAGGGAACGCCTGGCAGCCGTGTTTGCCACTACGTCTCCCTCAGAGCTCATGGCACTGGCAGGACGCCTGTTCAGGTCAGACGTCAGCGGCCTGTTCTACATCTACCCCGCCCCCGATGCCGGCAACCCGGATCGGATTCTTCTCTATACGGGCCAGGGCGGCCTTGGCCTTCCCGATGAGTCCTATTACCGCGAAGAGAAATTCGCCCCGATTGTCAACGCTTACCGGGACCACGTCAGGACCATGCTGGGCATGGCCGGGATCGCGGACCCCGAGGGAGCTTCGTCACGGGTGGTCGCTTTGGAAACAGCTCTTGCTTCCCACCATTGGGACAATGTCACGCTCCGTGATCCGCAGAAGACCTACAACCTTAAGAGTGCAGAGGAAGCCAATCAGCTCTTTCCGATGATCGGCACGTGGTTCGACGCGGCTGAGATCTCCCCTGAGAAACGCAGTGAGATTGTGGTGAGCACCCCTGATTTCTTCGTCGGTGCGGCGTCGCTCCTTGAGTCCGAACCCCTGGAAGCCTGGCAGGAATGGCTCGCGATGCGCGTGGTCGGTTCAGCCGCACCCTACCTATCCTCGGAATTCGTGGACGCCAACTTCGCTTTCTATGGCACAACTATTAGCGGCACACCTCGCAACAAAGACCGCTGGAAACGGGGCGTCGCCGTCGTCGAAGCTTCACTTGGCGAAGCCGTGGGCCAGATCTACGTATCCCGGCACTTCCCTGAGTCCCATAAGGCCAGAATGCAGACACTTGTCTCCAACCTGATCGAGGCATACCGGCAGAGCATCACGGATTTGCAGTGGATGGGTGAAGAAACCAAACAGGAGGCTCTGAAGAAGCTGGACGCTTTCCGGCCCAAGATCGGTTACCCGGAAGAGTGGATCGACTACTCGGCCGTGGAGATCGATCCTTTGGATCTCCTCGGCAACGTGGAACGCGCTCACAACGCAGACGTCGACAGGCATCTGGACGAGGTGGGGAAGCCCGTGGACCGCAACAAGTGGCTCATGACTCCTCAGACGGTCAACGCGTACTACCACCCGATGCTGAACGAGATTGTCTTCCCCGCCGCGATCCTGCAGCCGCCGTTCTTCACAGCCGACGCCGACGACGCCGTTAACTACGGCGGGATCGGCGCCGTGATCGGGCACGAGATCGGCCACGGCTTCGATGACCAAGGCTCACAGTTCGACGGCGGCGGGGCCCTCCGTAACTGGTGGAGCGAGGATGACAGAAAGGCGTTTGAAGCTCTGACAGCCAAGCTCGTAGCGCAATTCGACGCTCTGTCTCCCCTGGCGGCGCCGGAGCACAAAGTCAACGGCAGGCTGACACTCGGCGAGAACATCGGTGACCTCGGAGGACTGACCATCGCTTACAAGGCCTACCTCCTCAGCCTGAACGGTGAGGACGCGCCTGTCATTGACGGGTTCACGGGAGAGCAGCGCTTCTTCGCCTCCTGGGCTGCAGGCTGGCGGCAGGTGATCAGGACAGAAGAGGCGATCCGGCGCCTCGCGACAGATCCCCACTCCCCCAATGAGTTCCGCACGAATGCCATTGCGAAAAACCTCGACGCCTTCCACACCGCCTTCGAGGTCAGCGATCAGGACGGCATGTGGCTCTCGCCGGAGGACCGCGTCAGTATCTGGTAATCAGCCGCTTGCTGATTCCGGCTGCGGACGGCGGTTAACAGCGACGGCGGCGGGCCCCACGCGGGAGCCTGCCGCCGTCGTCGTTCCTGGCCATGCTGGTTCCAAGCCGTCCTGGTTCCAAGCCGTCGGGGCTCCTAGCCGTCGATGTACAGCG
Organism: Arthrobacter sp. Z5-13; assembly: GCF_056499105.1. NCBI lineage: Bacteria > Bacillati > Actinomycetota > Actinomycetes > Micrococcales > Micrococcaceae > Arthrobacter > Arthrobacter sp. Z5-13. The sequence goes on along the minus strand of NZ_CP096460.1, from coordinate 2,156,201 downwards.
GATTGACCTGCTGACAGAGCGTGTCCCCGGCCGTTTGATTGACGATGCCGGGCGGCAGCGCAACGGCGCCGAATTTGGTCCCTGTGGTGAAGTCCCCGCCAAGGTACACCTGCACCCCTGTCAGCCCAGGCGAAGGAGCCACCTGTGCAGAAGGGATACCCAGCAAAGCCGCTATGTCGGCGGCAACATCTGCGTACTGCGCCCCGTAATAGACCATGGTGGTTTCTGTGGATTCCGCAGCAAACTGACCTGTCTGCGTAAACCCCCCGGCAACCACCGCCTGGACAATCTCCTGTGCCCGCGCGGGAAGCCCGGTACCGTTCACGATGGTCACCGGCTGAGCTGTCTTGTCATAGGGCGGCGTGGCCGGTGCCGGAGGAGTCGTTGCCACGGGTGGCGTGGTCCCCGGCGCGGTGGGTGTTGGCGTGGGCGATGGAGCGGGTGTGGGATCTGTGAGGTCAATGTCATTCCGCAGGCCCGCGAAAAGCTGTGAGGCGTCAGGCTGAGCCAGCTGCAGCCGGTTGTGGTCGATGACCGCCTGGACTGTGGGGGTCGCTACGAAAGCGACCTTGCTGACATCGATGGTCTTGAGCCGGTTGCCGATGGTGAGCAGGGCGGGAACCGAGGCCAAGCCGTCATCCACGGTGAGGTTCTGGGTGACCGTGTCCGCGATCTGCAGCATTTTCCCGGGATCGGAGAGGGTGCCCTCGTCCTTTATTTTGCGGGTCAGTGAGGACAGGAAGCCCTGCTGGGCCTTGATCCGGCCGAGGTCTCCGCCGAGTTCGAAGGCATGGCGCGTCCTGAGGAACGCCAGTGCCTGCTCTCCTTGGACCTGGGAGGTTCCCTTCGGGAGGCGGAGGCGCGAGTCGGGGTCAAAGACGGGGTCGCTGACGCAGACGTCCACGCCGCCCACGGCGTTGGAGAGCTCCTTCACGGCGTTGAAGTCAGCCATCATGAAGTGATCGATCTCGAGGCCGGTCAACTTATTCACGGTGTCCACGGCACAGCCGATCCCGGCCTGCGCCATGGCTTCGTTGATCATGGCGTTTGTTCGCTCCGGGTAGACGTTTCCGGTTTTCTGGTCCTTGCACTCAGGGATGTCGACCAGGAGGTCTCTGGGAAAGCTGATGACGCTGACGCGTTTATTGTCAGCGGAAATGTCCATCATCATCATGACATCGGATTGTCCGTAGCCCGACGAAAGATCTGCGGCTCCGTATTCCGAGTTCTTCCCGTCGCGGGTATCTGAACCAAGGATCAGAATCTGCATCCGGTCAGTCGCGTCGTTGACGGCTCCTTCTGTCTTTTGGTTCCCGGCGCCCAGAGGCGCCTTTTCGATGTTGCCCTGTAGCCGGATAACCCAGAAGGCAGCAAAGGCGAGTCCCCCAACCACGAGAACCGAGACGATGGCGGTGGTTACCTTTAGCCACGCTGGCATATGGCGGGTGGCCCCGAGATGCCGGGCGGCCCCGAGTCCGGTGTGTTCCGAGTGCCTGGCGGCGGCGTCGGAGCGTGACCCGTTGGGCCTGTCTGCGCTGTCATCGCGGCCTTGCACCACTGAATGTACCTTCCATTAAGAATATGATCCGCCCTATCTTAGGGGCAGAGACTGGGAAAAAGCCGGGCGCGCACGAAGCGCCGCGCTGGTATCGGCTCTTCCGCAGACGAGTCAGAAACCGAGCTTGACCAACTGTTTGGGATCCCGCTGCCAGTCTTTGGCGACTTTGACATGGAGATCCAGATAAATCCTGGTGCCCAGCAACGCCTCGATTCCCTTGCGGGCATTGGTGCCGACTTCCCGTAATCGCGCACCGCCCTTGCCGATGATGATGGCCTTTTGCGATGGCCGCTCGACATACAGGTTGACCCGGACGTCAAGGAAAGGACTGTCTTCCGGACGGCCTTCCCTTGGAACGATTTCGTCCACTACAACAGCGAGTGAGTGTGGAAGTTCATCCCGGACGCCTTCAAGGGCGGCCTCCCGGATGAGTTCGGCCACCATGACGGCTTCCGGCTCGTCAGTCAGCTCGCCATCCGGGTAGAGGGGAGGCGACGGCGGCATGTGGCTGATGAGGATGTCCGCAACAGTACTGACCTGGAAGCCGTCAGTTGCGGATACAGGGACGATGTCTTTCCAGCCTTCCTCGCCCAGCACCGTCCTGCCCAGTGCGGCGACGGCCAGCAATTGCTCCGTCAGGGCCTGCCTGTCTACCAGATCTGCTTTGGTGACGATCGCGATGATCGGCTTTTTCCCGACGGCGGCAAGCTGGGCCGCGATGAATTTGTCGCCCGGCCCGATTTTCTCGTTTGCTGGAAGGCAAAAACCAATTGCATCTACCTCGGCCAGGGTATCGGCCACGAGGTCGTTGAGTCGTTTGCCCAGCAGGGTACGGGGACGGTGGAGGCCGGGCGTGTCAACAAGGATCAACTGCGCATCCTCGCGGTGGACGATGCCTCGGATCGTGTGCCGGGTTGTCTGCGGTTTGGCAGAGGTGATGGCAACCTTCTTACCCACCAGGGCGTTGGTCAGTGTCGACTTGCCTGCGTTGGGCCTCCCAACCAGTACCGAGAAACCGGCACGGAAGCCGCCGTAGGCATCCCCGGCATCGGCCTTATTCTGCTTGCTCACGTGGCACTCCCTGTTGCGTTGATTCGGCCTCGTCGAGAAGCTCGTTATGGTCAGTTTCTTCCTTTGGCACCGGAGCCGCAATGATGTGGCTTACCCGGTTGCGGCGGCCCTCGAGACGGTCAGCCCGGAGGGAGACACCATCAACCGTCACCGTACTTCCAACGATCGGAACCCTTCCCAGGGCTTTGGCCAGCAGCCCACCTACGGTGTCCACCTCGTCGTCGTCGAGTTCTATGTCAAACAGCTCACCAAGATCATCAATGTTCATCCGGGCGCTGACACGGAAGCTGCCGTCCCCGAGCTCAACAGCCTCCGCCGACTCGGTGTCGTATTCGTCCACGATTTCGCCCACGATTTCCTCGATGAGGTCCTCCAGTGTCACCAGGCCCGCGGTGCCGCCATACTCGTCAATGACGATGGCAACGTGGGTGGATTCCTTTTGCAGCTCGCGGAGTAGATCGCTGACCTGTTTGGACTCCGGGACATACCGTACTTCCCTGGCGAGGTCATCCACCGTACGCGGTTCGTCGTTGGGCCTGAGTTCGTGCAGGGCAGCGGCGACGTCCTTCAGGTAGATGATCCCCAGGATCTGATCGGTGTTGTCGCGGATCACCGGCATCCTGGAATACCCGGAGCGCAGGAAGAGCGACATTGCCCTCCGAAGGCTGGAGCCGGCGTCGATGCTGACAATGTCCGTGCGGGGAACCATAACGGCGCGGACCAGTGTGTCGCCAAAATCGAAGACGGACTGGATGAGCTCGGCCTCGTTATCCTCAATCACGTCTGACTCAGTGGCGCGATCCACCAGCTCGCGGAATTCCTCTTCACTGAAGAAGGCTTCGTCGCCATTGGAGGAGCCTGGCGCCACAGCACTTCCCAGCTTTACCAGCCAGCCCGGAATGGGACCCAGCACCCAGCAGAGGGAACGGATCAGGGGCGCCGTGAACCTGACAACCGCACCCGGGTGGACGCGGCCCAGCTGGCGGGGGGAAACACCCACAATGACAAAGCCCACAACAGCCATAATGCCCGTGGCAGCGAGCCCGGCGAGCCAGATGCTGTCGAGGATGCTGTGCAGCAGCACGGCAACGGCCACAGCTGCGGCCATCTCGAACCAGACGCGCCAAAAGCGTAGCGCCCGGATGTGCGAAACCGGCTGTGCAAGGATGCGTTTCAGTGCCGGGTTGCGCGTCCTGAGCAGAGCCTGCTCGGCGTCGTGCCGGGGAAGAAAATTGAATGCGGCTTCTGCTGCCGTGAGCAGGGCTGCCATGCCCAGGAACACCACGGCCATGCCCACAAGAATCAGGGGCGTCACTGAGTCGTCTCTGCCGGGGCTTCTTTGCCGGTAAACCCGGTCAAAAGCTCTCGCTGCAGGCCAAACATCTCAGCCTTTTCCTCAGGGTCCTCATGGTCGTAGCCCAGCAGGTGGAGGATCCCGTGGGTGGCGAGGAGTAACATTTCATCCTGCGTCGAATGGCCCGCATTGCGCGCCTGGACTTCAGCCACCTGGGGACAGATGGCGATGTCTCCGAGCATTCCCTGGGGCGTGGGCTTATCCGGCGTGCCTGGAGTCAGCTCATCCATGGGTACCGAGAGGACGTCAGTGGCCCCGGGTTCGTCCATAAGCTCGATGTGCAGCTTTTCCATGGCTTCTTCGTCCACAAGCAGTACCGAGAGCTCGGCTTGGGGATGAATGAAGAGACGCTCAAATATGTAGCGTGAAAGAGCCACGAGCTGTTCCTCGTCAACCTTCACGCCGGACTCGTTATTGATTTCTATGCTCATGAATGATCCCCCCGCTTCTCGCGGGGGACCGTGTGCTTGACCCGGTTCCGCTGGACTTCGTCCCAAATGCTGTACGCGTTCACTATGTCACCCACAAGCCGGTGCCTCACGACGTCGGCGGCGTCCAGCACGGAGAAGTTGACGTCGTCGATCCCGTGCAGGATCTCTTCGACGATCCGCAGCCCCGAGCGGGTGCCGAACGGGAGATCCACCTGGGTGACATCTCCGGTCACAACCATCTTGGAGCCGAACCCGAGGCGCGTAAGGAACATCTTCATCTGCTCCGGGGTGGTGTTCTGCGCCTCGTCAAGAATGATGAAGGCGTCGTTAAGCGTGCGCCCGCGCATATAGGCCAGGGGTGCAACTTCGATAGTGCCCGCAGCCATGAGCCGGGGTATGGACTCGGGATCGATCATGTCGTGCAGAGCGTCATACAGCGGACGCAGGTAGGGATCGATCTTGTCGCTCAGGGTGCCGGGCAGGAAGCCCAGCCGCTCCCCTGCCTCCACCGCAGGCCTGGTGAGGATGATCCGGGTGACTTCCTTCTGCTGGAGCGCCTGGACAGCCTTGGCCATGGCCAGGTAGGTCTTGCCAGTACCCGCCGGCCCGATACCAAAAATCACCGTGTTCGCATCGATGGCATCAACGTAGTTTTTTTGGTTCAGGGTTTTAGGCCTGATGGTCCGCCCCCGGCTTGAAAGGATGTTGTGGGTCAATACCTCAACGGGGTTTTGCAGCGACTGGCTCCTGAGCAGTGAAACGAGCTGCTGAAGGACTGCCGGCGTGATCACCGTTCCCCTGGCAACCAGGCCGTTGACTTCGTTCAGCAGACGGAGGATCCGGGGAACGTCATCGGCGGGCCCGCTGAAGGACAGCTCGTTACCCCGGACGTGGAAATCGACGCCTGGAAACTGCTCCTCGATGAAACGCAGGGCCTCGTCATGGCTGCCGAGTGACTGAACCATCTGTTCTGAGTTGTCAAAAACAATGACCTCTGTCCGGATGCCCGGAAGGGTATGGGGAAATTCGCTGGGGTTCCGTCCGCCGGCGCTGGTCCGGGACCTTCCGTTCGCTGCTTCAGTCATAATGTTGGCCCGCGGGCCTCTGGTCCCCTCCAGTTTGGAATCGTTTTGGGTCGGCAACTCCCGGCGTCAGCCGAGTCTTCTTATCTTACGCCAGACACGCATCCCCAACGCAGCCCTGAAGTGACAGCGGCTACACTTCCGTGACGTGTTCCCGCAATTTGGTATCAACTTCGTATCGGCCTCATATCGTTCCCGTTGCAGTTAGCGGCTCGGGAGGTAATCCTGAGAGGCGGCGGACAGCCGTGTGTAATGCTGGAAATGGCGGTCATCAGCCCACGCTGCGGGTACACGCCACCACAACGGACTATGGGAAAGAGCTAACTGATGGATAGGCATTCGACAGGAAAGAGGCACCTTCGCGCTGCCCTCCTGCCGTTGATGCTTGGGGCCTCCCTGGCCCTTTCCGGCTGTATTGCCGATCCCCAGCCCGGACCCACCGACGGCGGAACGGCCTCGACGTCGGCTCCCGCCACCGGCGACGTGCCCACAACAAGTGCTCCCCTTGAGACAACGCAGGCATCGAACAAGGCTCCCGTCTATTGGGTGGGCCGGAGCAATGATGACTTCTTTCTATACAGGGAGTTCCGGGACGTCCCCGCGCAGGAGAACCCTGTGACGAGCGCGCTCCGGGCCATGATGTCGGAAGAACCCATGGACCCCGACTTTTTCACTCCCTGGCAAAATCCGAAGGAGCTCGCCACCTCCATTTCAGGGAAGAACGTCATTACAGTGGACGTTTCAGCTGATGCCTTCAACAGCAACCTGGACGCGGACACGGCCGATCGCGCCATCCAGCAGCTCGTCTACACCGCGACGGCGGCAGGAGCCAGTGCCGGGTTGATTGACGCCAATCAGCAACTACAGGTTGTGGTGCTCGTGGACGGTCATACCGGCTATTTGGGCTTTAACCGCGTCCGGTTGGGTACTCCAATGTCGAGGGGTACCGGGATGGTGGCGCCGGTCTGGATCATTGACCCGCAGGAGGGAACTGAATTTCCCGAGGGCATTGTGAAGATTAACGGTCGAAGCACGAGCCCCGGTAACAAGCTGCGCTGGCGCATCCTTCGGGTGGAGGGAAACAGCGACAAAACGACTTATCTCAGCGGGGAGGTCACTGCGTCCGCAGACCCCTCCCAATCGGGAATCTTTAACTTGTCCGTGAACCTCGGTCCTGGCAAATACGAACTTCGGGTGTCCCGGATCCTGTCCGTCCAAGGCGACTCCGAAGTCAACGTAGACAGCCGCGGATTCATCGTGCGCTAGCTGCTGCTACCAGCGTCCCAGCACGTCGCTGGCCAGGACGGTAGCGGCGGGGCCTGCGGTGGAAGACCGCAACACATGGTGACCCAGCAAAGCTGTTACGGCCCCGGCGTCGCATAGCTTGGTCACTTCCCGCGGACTGATTCCACCTTCCGGGCCCACAATCAGCAGGACTTCCCTGACCCCGTTTGACGCACTTGCGCCCGGTTCAAGGTCAGGGTTGGAGTTGCGCCAGCTTTCCAGGACCTGCCGCAAGGGGCGCACAGCGTCCTCGTGCAGGATGATGGCGAGATCAGCGGCGGAGACAGTCCGCTGCAGACCGGCAGTATCGACGGCGTCGCGTACTTCGGGGATCCACGCCCGCCGCGCCTGCTTGGCAGCTGCCGTCACTACAGATTGCCATTTGGCATGGGCCTTTGCCGCACGCTCGCCTTTCCAGCGGACAATTGAGCGTTCTGACTGCCAGGGAATAACAGCATCGATTCCGAGTTCGGTGGCGGTTTCCGCAGCAAGCTCGTCGCGGTCACCTTTTGCCAGGGCCTGGACAAGGACCAGCCTGACACCAGGCAGGTCCTCAGCCTCCAGGGTCCTGCACTCGACAGTCAGCGCAGCCGGAGCAGCAGAGGTGACGATTCCGGTCATTCGTTTTCCGGATCCATCCGCAATATCCACTGGCTCCCCCACCGAGAGCCGTTTGACCGTAACAGCATGCCGGGCCTCGGGACCCTCGAGGACAAACCGGGACCCGGGTTGCTGTCCGTCGAGGCTTCCTGCCTGGGTAAAAAAGACCGGGTTGCTCACCGCTACAGGTTACCGAGCCTGTCCCGCAGCTTGGCAAAGACACCGCCGCTGGCGGCAAGTTTGCCTTCAGTGAACTGTTCTCCCCGCAGCTTGGCGAGTTTCCTGAGCAGCTCCTCCTGTGCGGGATCCAGCCGGGTGGGAGTCTCAACCTGCAAGTGCACCTTGAGGTCGCCGCGTCCGTATCCCCGCAGATGGGTCACTCCCAGGCCGCGAAGCGTGATGATCTCGCCGGACTGAGTGCCTGCCTTGACGTCGATCTCCTGCTCGCCGTCGAAAGTCTCAAGCGTGATTTCCGTACCAAGAGCAGCAGCAGTCATGGGGATATTGAGGGTGGCGTGAAGGTCGTCGCCTTCGCGCAGGTAGGTGGAGTCAGGGTTGACCCTGATTTCTACATACAAATCGCCGGAAGGGCCGCCGGCAGGACCTGCTTCGCCCTGGCCCGACAACTGAATCCTTGTTCCGGTGGCTACGCCCGCCGGAACCTTGACCGTCATGGAACGACGGCTGCGGATCCTGCCCTGGCCGTTGCACTCGTTGCAGGGGTCCTTGATGATCGTTCCGAATCCTTCGCAGGAGCCGCAGGGAGCAGCGGTCATGACCTGTCCCAGGATTGAGCGTACGGCGCGCTGTACTTGCCCGCTTCCGCCGCAGATGTCGCAGCGGACCGGGTGGGTGCCGGGCCGGCAGCAGGAACCCTCGCAACTCGGGCAGGTTACCGCGGTGTCCACCTCAAGCTTTTTGTTGACGCCGAACACTGCATCGCGCAGGTCGATGCGGACACTGATGAGGGCGTCCTGCCCCCGGCGCACGCGCGAGGCAGGCCCGGCGGAGCCGCCGGCGCCGAAGAAGGTGTCGAAAATGTCCTGGAACGCGAAGCCCTGGCCGGCATAACCGCCACCGAAGCCGTTATCCGTACCGTTCTCGTTGCCTGTGGTGTCATACACTCGGCGTTTTTGCGGATCCGAGAGCACCTCGTAGGCGTGGGTCACAGCCTTGAACTTGTCGGAGGCATCAGGACCAGGGTTCACATCCGGGTGCAGGGTGCGCGCAAGCTTGCGGTATGCCTTCTTGATTTCCTCGCCGGTGGCCTCCGGTGAGACTCCAAGGACGTCGTAGTGGCTGCTCAAAGTTTGTGTCTCTTCCTGGTTGTACTGCCTGTGATACGAACGCGCTGTCTAGGAGCGCGGCGCCTTACGTGCGGGCGCAGAATCGGGTGGGACGATCAGCCTCCGGGGCCGAGGATCCTGGAAAGGTATCGCGCGACGGCCCTGACGGCGGCCATGCTGGTGGGGTAGTCCATCCGGGTGGGGCCGAGAACCCCGATCTTGGAACTGGAATCCGGCCCATAACCGGTGGCTACCACGGAGGCCTCGGCCAGGCCGTCGTACGGGTTCTCACGGCCGATACTCACGGTGACCCCGCGCGGATCCTGCGCCATCTCGCTGAGCAGCCGCAACATCACCACCTGTTCCTCGAGAGCTTCAAGAACAGGACCGATAGTCAGGGGAAAGTCCACGTTGGACCTGGCCAGGTTAGCTGTTCCGGCCATGACCATGCGTTCTTCGCGGCTGCTGTGGGCGAGTGCTTCGAGTCCATGGGCCAAGGCCTGGGCCACGTTGCGGCGGGACGGTTCGCAGGAGGCAACCACGCTGGGGAGAACGTGGGGCAGTTGGCTGAGGGGCGTTCCGGACAGGCCCATGAGGAAACGTGTCCGCAGGGCAGCCAGGGCGTCATCGCCCAGGTCGTGCCCTACATCGATAACCCTTTGGTCCACTTTTCCGGTATCAGCAATGAGCACTATCAGGACCTGCCGCGGCGCCAATAGCACAAATTCTATGTGGCGCACCAGCGCCCGGCTCAGGTGCGGGTACTGCACCACGGCAACCTGGTTTGTCAGCTGCGACAGCAGACGCACCGTGCGGTCAAGGACGTCGTCGAGGTCGTCGGACCCCTCCAACAGGGACTGGATGGCCCGGCGCTCTGCCTGCGAGAGAGGCTTGACGGCAGAAATCTGGTCGACAAACAACCGATATCCCTTGTCCGTGGGTATGCGGCCTGCGCTTGTGTGGGGAGCGGTGATGAGGCCTTCATCTTCCAGGGCAGCCATGTCGTTACGGATTGTCGCACTGGACACTCCCAGATGGTGCCGTTCCACGAGGGCCTTGGAGCCCACTGGTTCGCGTGAATGGACATAGTCCTCCACGATGGCACGCAACACTTCGAGTTTGCGTGGTTCGCTCACTGTCCACCTCCGATCTGCTGTCCCGCCAAAATGTCTGTGCTGTCCGCCGAGGGTCAGCGGTTAACGCCAGACCCTTCAGCATCCGCGCTGACCTCATGACGAAGTTCGGCGGTTAGCACTCGACATGCCTCAGTGCTAACCAGTCTAATATGACTCACCGCGTTGTTAGCATTGGTACCGCTCCGGGCGAAACTCCGGCAGTGAACCGGCGCGTGCAGATTTCCGAGGCCACGAGCGGATTCCAACTGAAATGCAGAGTGGCGATGACTTACCAGGACTGGGGACCGCAGGACATCACGGCCCCCGCCAAACGCGAACTTCCTGGCGTTCCGGTGGAACGTGGAATGGTCCTTGAAGACGTCCAGTCCGGGTGGGTAGGAGCCGTAACGAGGGTTGAGAAGTCCGGTGGGATGCACGTTGTGGCCCTCGAGGACCGGCGGGGAAAGTCACGGTCTTTCCGCCTGGGCTTCGGCTTCCTTCTGGACGGTCAACCCATCCGCCTGCTTCCGCCGGTCCCTCGCAAAAATGCTGCTTCGGCCGCTCCCCAGCGGACGGCGTCCGGCTCGGTCCGAGTAGAGGGCCAGCGTGCGCAGGTCGCGAAAGCGAGCCGCATCTGGGTGGAAGGAAAGCACGACGCCGAACTGGTGGAGAAGGTATGGGGTGATGACCTCAGGATCGAAGGGATCGTCGTCGAGCCTCTCCACGGCATCGACGACCTGGCGGGCGCGGTGGCGGCGTTCCAGCCCGGACCCAACCGGCGTCTCGGCGTGCTGGTTGACCACCTTGTAGCCGGTTCCAAGGAGTCCCGGATTGCACAGTCGGTCATGTCATCGCCCGGGGCGGCAGGAAACGTGCTCATCGTCGGACACCCCTACGTTGACGTCTGGCAGGCAATCCGGCCCAGCGTCCTTGGAATAGAGCAGTGGCCTGCCATCCCCCGGGGCATGGACTGGAAGACAGGTATTCTGGCCGCCTTCGGCTGGCCGCATTCCACCAAGGAAGACATCGGACTCGGGTGGCAAAAACTCCTCGGAGCAGTACGAACTTATGCAGATCTTGAAGCATCCCTCCTGGGCCGTGTGGAAGAGGTCATCGATTTCCTGACAGCTCCGTAGCACCCGGCTCGGGGTCTACCCCGCGAAGCCGGCCGGAAACCAGTATTCTTGGAACGACGGCGGCTTCCTGCAAGCCTCCCCTGCTATTCCAGGCACCAACGCACCACTGCAATCCAAAGGACGTAACCGTGGCAGAAGACGCACGTGAACACAGGGACGACCATGGCGGCCAAGGTCAGTCCCAGTACCATGGTGTTCCAGCCAACGCACTGCCGTTGACCGCCAGCGAGGACCGTCAGTGGGCCACGCTGGCGCATTTCGGCGGCATTCTCGGATGCGTACCTTCACTGCTGATCTACCTGATCTTCAAGGAGCGGGGGCCCTTCACGGCCCAGGAATCCAAAGAAGCCCTGAACTTCACGCTTCCTCCCACCATCGCCGCAGTCATCGCGAACGTGCTGGTAATGCTTCCCGTGGTCGGTAACCTTTTCGCCGTGCTTGCCACCGGAATCTGGATAGCCCTGACCTGCTTTGCAGTCGCTGCCGGGATCCATGTCAACCGGGGTCAGCCGCACCGCTACCCGTTCAATCTGCGGTGGATCAAGTAGCGTCAGCCGAGCGGCATCGGCCGAGCGGTATCCGCCAGACTAGTCCGGCAGGACCCGCTAGTCCGGCAGGACCCGTCGAACCACGGCGTCGGCAAGCAGCCTGCCCTTAAGTGTCAGAATGAGCCGTCCTTGGAAGGCGGCTGCCGCGTCCACTAGTTTGTCGGCAATGAGACCGGCAACAGCGTGACGACCGGAAGCATCCAGCGTGGCAATGTCCAGCCCTGAGGAAAGCCTGGCCTCCAGCATGATTCGTTCCATGCTCCGGGTGCCGGCGTCGAGCGTTTCGCGTCCGGCCGCCGGCGACGCGCCTGATGAGAGCCGGGCGGCATAGGCCGTGGGGTGCTTCACGTTCCACCAACGCACTCCGCCGAAGTGTGAGTGGGCGCCGGGTCCGATCCCCCACCAGTCATCGCCACGCCAGTACGCCAGATTATGGCGGCAGGCCTGCTCCGGGGTGCGGGACCAATTGCTTACCTCATACCAATGCAGGCCGGCAGCGGAGATCAGTTCTTCGGCGAGTTCGTACTTGTCGGCGTGGTCGTCGTCGTCGATTCCAGGGACTTCGCCACGGCGGATCTGCGCGGCGAGTTTGGTGCCGTCCTCCACGATCAGGGCATAGGCGCTGATGTGGTCGGGGCCGTAGGACAGGGCTGTCTCCAGGGAGTACCGCCAGTCTTCAAGGGACTCCCCCGGCGTTCCGTAAATGAGGTCAAGGCTGACCGCGAGGCCGGCTTCCCGTGCCCATTGCACCACCTGCGGGACCCGGCTGGGCGTGTGGGTGCGGTCCAGGACTTTGAGCACGTGGGGTACGGCCGATTGCATGCCGAACGATACCCGGGTGAATCCCGCGTCCGCCAGGATCTGCAGTGACTCGGGAGTCACCGAGTCAGGATTGGCTTCGGTGGTGACCTCGGCCCCTGGCTCCAGTCCCCATTCGCGTATCGCTACACTGAGGATGCGGCCCAGGTCCTCGGCGGGCAGCAGCGTGGGCGTGCCACCGCCGAAAAAGACAGTGCTCATCCGGCGGTCCGGCAATCCGCTGGCTTTCAGGGCGTTGGCGGCAAACTCCACCTCGGCGATGGCCGTGGAGGCATAGGCGTCCTGGGACGCCCCGCCGCCGAGTTCGGTGGCCGTGTAGGTGTTGAAGTCGCAGTACCCGCAGCGCACCGCACAGAAGGGGATGTGTACGTACAGCCCGAATCCGCGCCCGGCAGCACCGTCGGCAGCCTGCGCGGGAAGCAGACCGTCCGACGGCGCGGGGTCACCAAGGGGTAGAACGCTAGGCATTGCTGCGGCCTCCGGAGGTTCCGGCCACGGTCATCACTACTTTTTGGCCTTGTCCTTGGATTCGTCCGTGGTGAGAGCGGCAATGAAGGCTTCCTGGGGAACCTCAACGCGGCCCACCATCTTCATGCGCTTCTTGCCTTCCTTCTGCTTTTCCAGAAGTTTGCGCTTACGGGAAATATCGCCGCCGTAGCACTTGGCCAGGACGTCCTTGCGGATGGCGCGGATGCTTTCGCGGGCGATGATCCGCGACCCGATGGCGGCCTGGATGGGAACCTCGAATTGCTGGCGGGGAATGAGCTCGCGCAGCTTACCTGTCATCATCACACCGTAGGCGTAGGCCTTATCCCGGTGGGTGATGGCGCTAAAGGCATCCACCTGTTCTCCTTGGAGCATGATGTCGACCTTCACGAGGTCTGCAACCTGGTCGCCGTCCGCTTTCCAGTCAAGTGAGCCGTAGCCGCGGGTCTTGGACTTCAGGATGTCGAAGAAGTCGAAGACGATTTCGGCCAGCGGCAGGCGGTACCGGATCTCCACCCGGTCCTCAGAGAGATAGTCCATGCCGCCCATAATGCCTCGGCGACTCTGGCACAGTTCCATGATGGCTCCCACAAAGTCATTGGGCGCAAGGATGGTGGCGGATACCATCGGCTCCCGGACCTCGGCGACCTTGCCGGTGGGGTATTCACTGGGGTTGGTGACGTGGACAACCTTCTTGTCCTCCAGTGTCACCTCGTACTCGACGTTGGGTGCTGTGGAGATCAGGTCCAGGTTGTACTCTCGCTCGAGCCTCTCGCGGGTGATTTCCAGGTGCAGCAGCCCCAGGAAGCCGACGCGGAAGCCGAAGCCCAGCGCGGCCGAGGTTTCCGGCTCGTAGATCAGGGCGGCGTCGTTGAGCATCAGCTTCTCCAACGCATCGCGGAGCACCGGGTAGTCGGTGCCGTCCAGCGGGTAGAGGCCGGAGAAGACCATCGGCTTGGCATCCGCATAGCCGGGCAGGGACTGCGCGGCGGGCTTGGCCAGGTTGGTGACCGTATCGCCCACCTTGGACTGGCGGACGTCCTTCACACCCGTGATCAGGTAGCCCACTTCGCCGACGCCCAGGCCTTTGGAAGGCGTGGGTTCCGGGGAGCTCACACCGATTTCGAGGAGTTCGTGTGTGGCGCGAGTGGACATCATCTGGATCCGCTCCCGCGGGTGCAGCATGCCGTCAACGACGCGGACGTAGGTGACTACGCCGCGGTAGGTGTCGTACACAGAGTCGAAGATCATGGCACGGGCGGGGGCATTGGGATCGCCCACGGGAGCGGGCAGGTCGCGCACGATCTTGTCCAGGAGGACTTCGACGCCGGCACCGGTCTTGCCGGAGACCCGCAACACGTCGTCGGGGTCGCCGCCGATCAGGCTGGCGAGCTCCGCCGCGTACTTCTCGGGCTGGGCGGCGGGAAGGTCGATCTTGTTGAGGACCGGGATGATGGTGAGGTTGTTCTCCATCGCCAGGTAAAGGTTGGCGAGCGTCTGGGCCTCAATGCCCTGGGCTGCGTCCACGAGCAAAACCGCACCCTCGCAGGCGGCCAGCGAACGGGAGACCTCGTAGGTGAAGTCGACGTGGCCGGGGGTGTCGATCATGTTCAGGGCGTAGCTCGTGCCGTCGAGTTCCCAGGGCATGCGCACAGCCTGGGACTTGATGGTGATGCCGCGCTCGCGTTCGATGTCCATACGGTCCAGATACTGGGCCTTCATATCGCGGGATTGAACGACGCCGGTGTACTGCAGCATGCGGTCGGCCAGGGTTGATTTACCGTGGTCGATGTGGGCGATGATGCAGAAGTTCCGGATGATGGCCGGATCTGTCGCGGCGGGCACCGGTGCGGTGCGGGCCATGGGAGACACGCAGGGTCCTTACTGTTGGCTTCTGTTGGCGATACTGATGGCTTCCAGGGAGCACGGCGGCTGCAATTTGTCCGGCCGCCTGCCACATCTCTGAATTTATAGTCTCCCACGTTCGGCGGTCCGGCGGTGCATCCTATCCGGGAACTGTGCGGCCGCCCGTCTTACGGCGGCGGCAAAAGGGGCCGCGCCCGTGACGCCGCGACGGTATGGTTTTCTCCATGGCCCTGAACTTCCGCTCAATCGGCGCAATCGTCCGTTCATCCCTTCGGCTCCTGGAAGGACTACGTGGGGAAGCGCCCGCCCGGACAAAGGGAACCCGCGGGGCGGCTCCCGCAAGGAAGGGTGGGCGCGGCGCAGCAGCACCTGCGAAACCTTCCGGTAGCAAACCCAGCACCTCCAACCCTTCCTCGGGACTTTCGGCTCCATATAGCGGCGACTTCACCGGCACCGCCGACCTGCGGTATGCACCCTCTCCCGACGGCAAGCCGGACCCGGGAGAAGTGATCTGGACCTGGGTCCCCTTTGAAGAGGACCACTCGCGGGGCAAAGACCGCCCGGTTCTGTTGATTGGCGGCCATGGCCGCCATCTTCTGGGAGTCATGCTCACCAGCAAAGACCACGACAACGATCATCGGCGAAGCGCTGACTACGTGGACCTCGGTTCGGGAAGCTGGGATCGTCAAGGACGGCCCAGCGAAGCCAGGCTGGACCGCATCCTCCAGATCAATCCCAAGGACATCCGCCGTGAGGGTGCCATCATCGACGCCGACAGTTTCGTTCTGGTGACTGACGCCCTGAAGGCGCGACACGGCTGGAACTAGTCCAGGAATCGCCACAGGTTCAGCCAATCTGCTAATATTTATAGCTGTGTGTCCGTGCAGGTCGACGGCCACTGATGGTTGGCCGCCATAGGTATCCCCACGCCGCTCAGTCAATGGCCAATCTGAAAGCCCTCTAGACCATTTCCGCATTAAAAAGAGAGTTCACACGTGGCTAATATCGAGTCCCAGAAGAAGCGCATCCTCACCAACGAGAAGGCACGCCTGCGCAACAACGCAGTCAAGTCAGAGCTGAAGACGGCCATCCGCGCCGTCAACACCGCCGTTGAGTCCACCGACAAGGATGCAGCTGCTGTTGCCCTGGTTGCCGCCAGCCGCAAGCTGGACAAGGCTGTCAGCAAGGGTGTTCTGCACAAGAACAACGCTGCAAACCGCAAGTCGGCGATCTCCAAAAAGGTCAACGCACTCTAAGGTTTTCCAGTTCACCTGAACTGATGATTATGGCCGGCACCCCTTGTGGGGTGCCGGCCATATCCGTTTAAACTGCTATCCGTACAGGCAGTGCTCAAATAGCGTAGTCCAGAATCGACGATAATCGTGGCCACGGTTGCTTCCGGCCCAAGGCGCTTGCCAACCCGCAGAGCGGCAACGACGTTCCCGCCTGATGAAGTGCCCCAAAAATTCCTTCTTCTCGAGCAAGACCCCGGCTCATGCCAGATTTCCTCACCCAAGGCCAGGTATCCGTTGATGGCGTCATGATTGCTGACTTGGTCGCACGCCCGGCGGCTCGGCCGGGCACTAACTTCTGCTACCTTGGCGATCATCGCTTGGATCAGCTTCTCGGTGATCCTTTCCTGGTCGCTTGGTACATCCTCGACTACTGCCCCGAATGCCTCCATGGTCCGTCGTTTCTCATTGCTGAAGGCGTCCGAGAAAACGACGTGAAGTCTGTAGCCCTCCGCCGTTCCCTGGGAACCAGCCTCAGTTAGGGGCGTAGACCCAATCGCGGTCAGAATTCCGCGACGGGGATCAGCCTCGGCGGTACGCTATTGTGCGCATCTTGCTGAGGAAGCAAATATATCCATTCAGGGCCCCTTTTCCCATGCAGTTTTCCCGGGTCACACGTCTGCTCACACGGGGGTGAAGCAGGATTCAGGTATCAACCCCAGACAGGAGAACGATCATGGAACTGAATGAGATTCTGAATCGCACAGCCGACCGCATTGTCGCCAACGGAACCCACTCCGATTCCCGGATCCTGCATGCGATGGCGTCCGCTGCCGGCGATCTAAACCCAGGTGCGTCAGCGGCGCTCATCGATTGGAATGGATCAGAAGTTGCCCGGCTAAGGGCGTTCGGCGTCATGCACGGTGTGTTGCTTCGAGAGCTCCCCGCGAATGAGCAGACACAGCTTGCGTCGGAACTGCTCGCCGGCTACGTTCTGGAGCTGGCAGCGTAAGGGTTGCTAGATTGTGATGGTGCTGTACGTGCGTTTGATTGGGCAACTGGGCTTGGAGCGAGACGGCCAACCAGTCCCTGGTCCTCGAGGCCACAAAACCTGGGCTGTCCTGGGCAGGTTACTACGTGCGTCCGAACCAATATCCCGCCAGGTCCTCGTGGAAGAGCTGTTCAGCGAGGCTGACGATCCAATGGGAGCCTTGCGATGGTCGCTCGCGGAATTGCGCCGGCGAATGGCCAATCCTGATGGGCTTAAGGGCAATCCGATCTCCATCGACGTTGGCACTGATGTGTCAGCGGATGTTTGGGATATCACCCGAGGCGTGATCGGGGAGGACCAGATCCCCGAGGGCCAGTTCCTGGAGGGTATTGAAGTCAAGGCATCGTTGGCCTTTGAATCATGGCTCTTGATCGAACGTCAGCGAGTCGACGGCGAGGTGCTGTCTGTCTTACGACAGGGAGTGCTTCGGGCCCTGTCAGGGCGGCTATTCGAACGGGCAATTGCCCTTGCCGGTGCCATGGTTCGGCGTGCCCCTCTTGAGGAAGGCCCCCACGTCCTCCTCATCAAAGCGCTCGCCGCATCCGGCAGTGTGGAGGCAGCCGTTCGACAAGCCGATGCAAGCGAGGCCTTGTTTTCCACCGAACTTGGTGTTGCCGCAACGCCGGCAATCAGGGCCGCAGCACGCCCCGCCCTATCCGCACCAGTGCCTGGAGTGTCGGCGCGGGCCTCGGCGCGGTCACTTTGCGAGGCGGGCCTCGCGGCCGTCTCCGCCGGTGCCGCGGACGCTGGAATTGAATGCCTGCGCGGCGCGTCCGCAGCCGCGGAGACATCGGGCGACAAGGAACTGTTCAGCCGATGCCTGACAGAGCTTGGCACCGCCCTTGTGCATTCGATTAGAGGTTACGACGACGAAGGTGCCGTAATTCTCGCAATGGCGGTCGATTTGGCGCTGGCAGCTGGAGCGGAAAGGATCGCAGCCAAGGCCATGTCTGAGCTGGGCTATGTCGACCTGCTTGCGAGCCGCCGGACGAGCGCCGCTCACTACCTCCGGGCCGCTGGTCAGCTGGCTACAGACGATATGCCGCTCATGGCGGCACTGGCAGGGTTTGAGGCCATGAATCTTAGCGACTGGGGCAAGCTGGAAGCGGGTATGGAAAGGTTCCGGGAGGCCGTCGAGCTCAGCCGTAGGGCAGGAATTGTCCGGCGCGAATCATGGAACCTTGGTATCGGGGCACGGACCCTTTTTATTCTGGGGCGGATTGAAGAAGCGGCGGATTGGGCAACCCGCTCATGCGAGCTGGCGCGGAATGAAAACTGGACAGCGTTCCGGCCGTGGCCTGAGGCCTGGCTGGCCCATGCCCGCCTTGGCCGCGGCGACGACCCCGGCGCCGTGCGTGAGAGCGCTGAAACGACCTTCGCCTTAGCACGGCAGCTTCAGGACCCCTGCTGGGAGGGGCTCGCGGCAAAAACGATTGGCCTCACCCACGTGGAGGACGATCCGCGAACCGCTCTGGAATGGATGCAGAGCGCAAGTACCCTTTGCAGCCGAGTCACAGACTCATATACCTGGGTGGAAACAGACGTATTGCTTGCCGAAGCCCAAGCCGCGCTGATCCTCGGAGAAACCGACCGTGCAGAGGCCGTGGCGCGGCGCGCTGTTGCAGGGGCAGCTAAGGGCAGTATGGAGGATCTCCTTGAGCGCGCCTTGCAACTCTTGGCTGCTCTCCCTCGCTCAGCGCTGTGAGGCCTAGCAGCGCCAGCGAATGCCATCGTCTGTGACGCGCAGACAGGACCAGGCTCTAACGTGGGCGAACCGATGTGGCAACAATTGTGACTGCATGCTCCACGGCATAAACGGGATCCCGTGACAACCCTTTTACCTGGGCATCTGCCTCTGCAGTGACCTGGATGGACCGGATGAGGCCTTCAGGGGTCCAGCGACGGACATCCCGCTGTGCCTGCTCCACCAGCCACGGTTGCATTCCCAGCTGCCTGGCCACCTGGGCGGACGAGCCTTGAGCCCCGGCAACCTTGGCAAGGGTGCGAAGTTTGGCTGCAAGAGCGGCCACCAGAGGCACCGGATCCGCGCCAGTTGCGAGGGCATGCCGGAGTGTGGACAGTGCCAGCGGCGCGTTACCTGCCATTGCTGCATCGGCGACTTTGAAGGCAGAGGCCTCAACGCGGCCACCGTAGTAGCGGTCAACCATTTCCGCATCCACAGCTGTAGCGGCATCGGCTATGAGTTGGCTGCAAGCCGCCGCCAGCTCTGCCAAGCTGGCACCGACAGCGTTTACGAGGGTTTGGACTGCGGCCGGCTCGATCCGGCGGGACGCAGCTTTGAACTCCGCCACCACAAAGGCAGTCTTGTCCGCCTCTTTCTTGAGGGGCTGGCAGTCAACCATGGGCCAACCTGCCGACTTCACTGCGTCGAGCAGCTTCTTTCCGCGGTTTCCGCCGCCGTGGCGCAGCACCAGGACGGCATCGGGCTCTGGACGGGCCAGATAGGCCACCGCATCCGAAAGGAACGCGTCATTCATGGACTCAAGTCCCTCGACCTCAATGAGCTTCCGTTCCCCGAACAGCGATGGGCTCACATTCATGGCAAGGGAACCTGCTTCGTAGCTGCCAGCATCCAGGCGGGTGACTTCGACATCGGGTTCCGCAGCCCGCACCAGGGAACGGATCCTGTCCATGGCACGTGTTCCCAGATATTCTTCTGGGCCGGAGATCAGTACCACGCCGGCCGGTGTTACATCCCGCCAGGTTGCCGTGTTCGACGCCGGCGTTCTGGATGATGCCTGGGTTGCGGCCACTCTTGGTTCCTCCCGGAAATAATTCTGCGGACTCTAAGCCTGCCACGCTGCCTCCGGACCACCAAGCCCGATCGGAACCCGCTCCTGCTCGACGGGAAAGGACCTGCATAACCCATGCTTCCTACCGGAGCAAGTACCTTCGAGTCAGTGTGAGGCCGCTGAAGCCTGCCGCCATGCCCTGATAGCGCTGCCGCGCTTCGCGAGAAACGAATCGCCCGCTCTCCGCGAGGGAGAGCGGACGATTTGCCTAAGCCCTCCTCGGAGCCTTCGACCTAAACGCGCTCACGGGTGCGATTCTTCACCCTGAGAGGCCTTCGATGCAGTCTTCTTGCGATATGCCGCCACAGCGATGGCGGCAAACATGGCGAGCGGGTACAGCTCCCAAAACGTGCCAGCCGCCTCTTTAACAGCGGGAAAAACCAACATTAGAACGCCGGCCAACATCAGTAAATAGACAGCCCAGAAGGCGTTGAACCCGCCAGACTTACCGTGATCTTCTTGAGTTGCCACTGGGGAAACCACCATCTCTATCGACAGTTACTGCCATCGTAGATCGCCGGATAGGGAACGCCGGTAGCGAGTCCCCACATGTCCTTGGCAGAGCGAACCCCGACGCAATCGTCTTGATTCTTCGCCTGCGCCGCGGTGGTTGTAAGTCCACCACCCAGCGCGCCGCATGCCGCGCCCACTACCATGCCAAACTTTTGAGCATGCTCCGGCAACGACCCCTGAAGCTCGCCAGCCATTTTCAGCGATAATTTTGGTTTCAGATTTGTTGAATTCCAGGGTGCAATGGAAGTAATCGCAAGCCATCTGGGGGTCGGCCGGTCGGGCGACTAAACGCGGCGCACCCGGGTGGCCGCTGACTCGACCTGCTCGGTGGGGAGCAAAGGAGCCGGCACCATAGGCCACGGTACGCCCCCCGGTCGCCAAGTTTTGAGTGACCCGAAAGGACATAGTCCAGGCAGCGCGCTTCTCCAGGGCGCTCTTGTCAGCCGCCAGGGAATGCTCCTGCACGAGCCGCGCGCGCAGCACGAGCCGGGAAACTGTTCGAAGGGCCGGGGCTTTCCTTGAATTCTGTGGCATCTATTCTCCCGTCAGGCCCCTCTTGTTCTTGCCGCCAGCCGCGAACACATCGTTTCTCCATCTATCACGAGATCCAATAGTGGGTCCGGTCCCCTACCATGCATGACGACTGGCTCGGTTGCTCTGGGTCTTACACGGGAGACGATGATCTCGCAACAACCCAACCCACCAGCATCGCGAGTCCAAGTAAAGCAAAGGAAGCCAGCGTCCATGGTGCGGAACCTGCGCTGAAACTCGTTATTAAAAGGCCAGCAGCTGAGACAAGTACCGACAAAATAGACCCGGCAGCAGAATCCCCTGGACCTTCTTGTACTGCTGGCTGGAAATCTCGGGTTTTTCCCGCTGTAGTATCACGTAACCAAGCCATGAGCTTGGATCTCGTATTAGGGAGATTGAACAATAGGCTAAGCGGACAAAGCGCTTTTCGTTAGGTGACGTTGTTCGTGGCACGATCGGACTATGACTTCAGCTCCACATTCGGCTATCCGTAAGGAGCCAGGGAGCGGAGCGGCAAGAGAAGCCGCCGGGATCTGGGCCCGCGCTACTGCACGACGTGATCGGCTCCCTGCAGTTCCGACGGCCGAGGACAAGTTGCCCGAGTATTGAATCCGCCTTGGCAACCGATGGGGCGATGCTTGTCTTTGCCCGCGTAAAAGAAGAAGCATTGGCGTTTGCGATAGCCATCCCCCGTGTCGGTGTTCTGGAGGTGCTGTACTTGGCCGTCGATCCGACAGCCTGGGGCACTGGCGTTGCCCGTGAGGTTCTCGACCACCTCCGCCAACACTCGACCCAAGAAAACACTCCGATGGAACTTTGGGTCATCGCGGACAACAGCAGAGGGATCGCTGCCTACGAAGGTGCTGGATGGACCAGGACGAACGAACTTAAGGTACGAAATTCATCAGGTCGGCCGGAACGCCGCTACGTCCTGACCCATTGAAGGTTGCGATCCGTCTCGAGGATGCGCCTCGGGAATGCATGACACAGCGTGACGGCGGCTGGGCGTGGAAGCGGAAGTACCGCAGGGAGGGGCGAGCGGGCCCTCAAGACGTTGGCCAAGCTCTTGAAGACCTATAACGTGCGGCTCGGGGTGGCTCTGCCGATCTCGGGAGCACAGCACTGAGTTGAGCCTTGCGGGCCCGCTTGCCCTCTCGTGCGTTCTGGTGCCCCTCGTGCTCCTGACCTCATCCGTTCCCGGTATCGCGACGAACGAACACGAACGCTGCGGCGCTTGTAAACAGTGCTGCCCAGGCAGCCATCACCAGTCCTCCGGGCAGAGGGTCGAGAAGACCGGCTCCTGGATACGAGGTGAGGAGCTGGATGCCCGCCAGGTCGGGCAAGAACTTCAGCGGCGGCAGCATGCTGACGAGCGAGATGGTGAGGCCCAGCACCAGCGGAACGAGGACGACAAGCGTGACGATGAACGTGCGGGCGAGCGCAGTGATCGCCGCGGCGATGAGCGCGATGAGCACGTAGTTGATGGTGACCGTGAAGAGGTTCAGTGCCATGCCAGGTGAGAACTCCGTGATAGCAAGCCCCTGCCCATGTCCGTGCTCGGCGAGTGCTGCGTGCTTGAGCAGCACCGCGGCGCTCGTGGCGATGATACTGACTGCGGCTGCCAGGCCTGCGATGACGATCAGCTTTGCGGCGAACAGTCGGCTGCGTTGCGGGGTCGCCAGCAGACTCGTGCGCAGGCTCCCGTCAAGGTACTCGCTCCCGACGATGAGCGCTGCGAGCAGGATGACGAGGGGCTGTCCGAACCCGGCGGTCTCGAATCCGTGCGCCTCCGGCGTGAGCGCTGAGGCAGCAGAATTCGACGCCGCAGGATTGAAGGCGAGACCCGAGGCGAGGGCGAGGACGGGCGGTGCGACGAGCGCTGCAGCGACAGTGCCCTGAATACTGCGCAGCATGAAGGCCTTCGTCAGCTCGGCCTGAATTGTGTGGATCATGGTTCCTGGCTCTGTCCGTTTCTGATTCCCGGGCTCTCTAAAGGTCTCGCCGGGTAAATGAGATCGCGGCGGCGATCAGCAGGGCTACCGTCCATGCCGCTTGGACGAGTCCGCACATGAGCGGCTCGAGTGTGGTGCCGGATGCGGGATCACTGTACAGCGAAGCGCCAGCGGCGATGGGCAGGAACTTCGCACCTTCCCAGAACCCGGCGAGGAAGTCCCCGATGCCGATCACGAGGGGGGTGATGAGGATGAGGGGCAGAATGGCAGTCCGTGCCAGGGTGCCGATCGCGAGGTTCGACCAGATCGCCGGGTTCAGCGCCCAGGGGTCGACGCTGGTGTGGCCCGCAGCGTGCGTGATGACGATCGTGCCCCACATCGTCAGGAAGGCGATGACGCCGGCGAGCACTGCCAGCAGTGCTGCTTTCACTACGAACACACGCAGTCGTTGCGGGGTTGCCAGCAGGGTGGTGCGGATCTGGCGACCGGAACCGTACTCGCTTCCGGCCCATAGCGCGGCAAGCGCGACGATCAGGACGTAGCCGAATCCTGCCATCTCGAAACCCTGGAACTCCTGCGGAATGGGCTTGGAGGAGAACAATCGCGGATCGTCCGTAGGCAGGTCGTCACCGGAGCCGGCGTTCGACCAGGCCATCGGCCATGTGCCAAGGATCGTTACCAACGCGAGGATCCAGGTAGCTCTGGCGGTGACCAGCTTCGTGCTCTCGGAGCCCACCAGCGCAGTCGCATTCTGCAGTGCTGTGCCTCTGATTCTGCCTTTGCTGGCCTGACTGATGCTGTTGCTGTTGTCGGCGGTTCTGTTGTTGGTCATCGCTCCCCCTTGCTGCGCTCGTTGGCCAACTCGGCACCGTGGGCACGATAATCCGAGTGCTCGTCAGTGAGCGCGAAGAACGCGTTCTCCAGCGTGCCGTGGCCACCCTTGACATCGGCGGCAAGGCCCTGGGCGACGACACGACCCTGAGCGATGACGACGAAGTCGTCCGCCGTCTCTTCCATCTCGCTCATCAGGTGACTCGAGACGAGGACTGCTTTCCCGTCGTCGGCCTGTGCACGCAGGAAGCGTCGAATCCATCGGATACCGTCCGGGTCTAGACCGTTGGTCGGCTCGTCGAGCACGAGGACTCGAGGGTTGCCCAAGAGCGCCGTGGCTATGCCGAGCCGCTGTCCCATGCCGAGCGAGAACCCGCTGATGCGAGTCCGAGCGGCATCTCGCAGTCCCGTGAGCTCGAGCACTTCGTCCACACGCCGCGACGGGATCGCATTTGACTCCGCTACCCAGCGGAGGTGCGCGCGTGCAGTGCGGCCTTTGTTCGCGCCCGGGCCGTCGAGCATCGCGCCGACCTCCCAGAGGGGACGACGCAGGGATCGATACGGCTTCCCGTCGATTAGAGCCCGTCCGGAGGTCGCTCGGTCGAGGCCCAGGAGTATGCGCAGGGTCGAGGATTTCCCGGCCCCGTTGGGGCCGAGGAACCCGGTGACGCGACCGGGCCTGGCGGTGAAGGTGATGTCGTCGACGACTGTACGGGAACCATGGCGCTTTGTCAGATGGTGTACTTCGATCATGCATCCAGTCAACTCGGTTTGGACGGCCGGGTCAGTCTGCGAGAGTCGACAGTGTCGTTTGGGCGGGCTCTGTTGGCTCTGCTCTGTTGGCTGTATTGTGCTGGTCTAGCGAGCTGGCGAGCCGAGCCCGACGAGGTTGTTCTCGTAGGCGATCACGACCAACCCGGCACGGTCACGGGCATCGAGCTTGGTGAGGATGCGGCTGACATAGGTGCGCACTGTCGTCACGGTGACGAACAGTGCGCCGGCGATCTCGGTGTTGGAGAGTCCTTGGCCGATCAGCACGAGCGTCTCGCGTTCACGCTCTGTCAGGTACTGCAGGCCGGCGTCGGCTCGCCGGGAGGAGAACTGTCCGATGAGCCGCTTGGTGACCTCGGGAGCCAGCAACGCGTTGCCCTCGTGCACGACGCGGATAGCATGCAGCAATTCTGTCGGCGGGCTGTTCTTCAGCAAGAACCCCGACGCTCCTGCGCGCAACGCCTCGTACACGTACTCGTCGAGATCGAACATGGTGAGCACGATCACGCGAGGGCTCTCTGTGCTTCGTGGGTTCTCTGGACTCTGCGCACGGGCGGCGAGCCTGCGCGTGGCTTCCAGGCCGTTCATTCGTGGCATCTGCACGTCCATCAGCACAACGTCGGCGCGGTAAGCATCCACGAGCCTGAGCGCTTCGTCGCCATCGGACGCTTCTGCAACGACGCGCATGTCGGGCTCTGCGTCGACAAGCAACCGCAGCGATCCCCGGATGGCTCGTTCGTCGTCTGCGATCAGCACTCGGATTCCACTCATTTCTCTCTCCCGTCACGTGCTTCAGCCACCGACAACGGCAGAGTCGCAGTCACTGTGAACCCGGGCGCTGCAGGGTCAATGAGCACCGCGCCTCCCATCAGCGCGACACGCTCCCGAACCCCGGTCAATCCATTCCCTTCATGGCCCGCGCTACCACTGGCACCGACGCCGTCGTCGCGGACTTCGAGCTGCACCCGGTTCGCCAGCACCGTCACCGTGATCGTCGCCGAAGATGCTGATGCATGGCGGATAATGTTCGTCATCGCCTCCTGGGCGACGCGGTGGAGGGTCGTGCGCACATCGGCGGGCAGCCGGTCGACGTCGTCGGGTACCTCAAGCGTCGTGCGGATGCCGGCGTGCTGGGCTGTGCGGGCGAGGTCGGCGAGGATCTCGCCGAGTGGCGCGGACACGGTTTCCGCTGCCGCGTCCGTCGTTCCGGGACTCGGGGCCGTGCCGCCCGTGCCGCCCGTCTGCTCGGAACCGCTCGAGCGCTCCCGATTCAGGAGCGTCTTCAAGTCTGCGAGTGAGCTCCGTGCGTCCTGCTCGATCTCGCGGAGCGCCTCTCGCAGGTCATCCTCGCTCAGGGACGTGATGTGTGCGGTGACGCCGGCGCGCACACCGATCGCACCCAGCGAGTGCGAGAGCACATCGTGCACGTCCCGGGCGAGACGCAGCCGTTCCTCGGTCCGGGATCGCGCCGCGGCATCGCTGCGCGCCTCGCGGGTGCGCACGCCGAGGATCCACGCCATCGAGAGCACCACCGCACCGAGCAGCATGCCGCGCAAGCGGTCCTCTATGCCTTCTGCGCCCAGGCCGAGTGCCACCAGCAGCAGCGTCGCACCCGACGCGACCATCCACCAGGGGGCTGCACGCACCCCGCGTCGTTCGGCGAGAACGAGCACGCACCACCCGGTCAGCACAAACGGATCGTAAGTCATACCGAGCGTCCAGGCGGTGCACGTGGCTACCAGCGATACTCCGACCGCAGACTCCGGCCACCTCTCCCGCAGCAGCACGGAGGCCAGCACGATCAACGCCAGGCTGATCTGCATCAAGCGCCAGGCAGAGGCAGGAGCAGAAGCAGAAGCAGAAGCAGAGGCAAACGAAAGATCAGCCTCGGGCGCGGAAGCGGTGAGCCACAGGACAGCGATCAGCACGATCCCGAGGAGCGCGTCACGCAACACAAGGAGCCAGCCTTCAGTACGGGGCACGAGTTCTCCTTGTCAGTTCATGCGATTCGCGAAACGGGCTGGTTGCTCGTGGGGCCGAAACGCTACCCGCCCATACGGGGCAGCAGCTGATGTTCAGCGCTCACGGTAGAGGGTTGTCGGGGCGACCAGCTCGTCATGCGTTCCTCTGCCGACTATCTTGCCACCCTCGACTATGAGGATCTGGTCGAACTCAATGACAGTCGAAAGTCGATGTGCGACGACAAGCGGCGTTCGATCGGCGGAGAGGGGCGTAGATCACGTCGCGCATGAGCTGTTCGTTCTTGCCGTCGAGGCTCGAGGTCGACTCATCCAGAAGGAGAATGGGCGCACCTGTGATCAGTGTTCGTGCAATAGCGAGCCGCTGCCGCTCGCCACCCGACAGAGTGACCCCACTTTCACCAGCCGTTGCGTCCAGCCCCTTCGCATCACGTTCGACGAGTTTCGGTGATATCGACGCCGTTGACCAGAATCTCCCCGGCAGACGGGCGATAGAATCTCTCGATCAACTGGAGGATCGAGCTCTTCCCGCCACCAGAGGGACCGACCAGCGCATGGGGATATGAGAATCTGAGGCGTGGTTGCGCCGGGCCGGAGATCAGCACCACGCCTGCCGGTGTTACATCCCGCCACGTTGCCGTGTTTGAGGCCGGCGTTCTGGATGATGCCTGGGTTGCGGCCAATTTTGTTTCCTCGCGGAAATAATTCTGCTGACTCCAGGCTTGCCACGCTGTCTCCGGACCACCAAGCCCGATCGTGATTCGCTCCTGCTTGACGGGAAAGGACCTGCGTCAGCCAAGCGGTCCAGGTACCTGACGAGGGCAGCATGGAAGAGCAGCAGTTTCGTGCCCGCAATTATAGGATGCATTGCCAGCCATGCTCCTAGAATGCTCAGGCAGGACAGGAGAACCATGGTGGAGAGGCCGAATGTCCCTTCCGGCCACGCCAATGAGGCACCAGGCAAGGAGGCGAAGAACCTCGCGGTGCAGGCAACGCAATTGGCAAAGAAACCCGCCACGAAAATCAGTAGCCCTCCCAGTAGCGGGGCGAAGGGCAGCAAGGGCACCGCGGCCGTTCCAAGGATGGTGACGGGCCCCACGAACGGGGAAGCAGCAATGTTGGCAACAAGCGCGAATGGCGAGAACTGTGGTTGCAACAGGACAATTACCGGGCTGCAAAGAAGTTGCGCGGACAACGGAACAGCCAGCCCGGCAGCTGCCCATCGCGGCACAATCCGTGGCGTCCACTTGACCACTTGCTGCCCGATCGTGACGATGCCCAGCGTGGCCAGCACTGACAGGATAAATCCGTAACTGGAGCCAAGTGCGGGATCAACCAGCAGCAAGCCGATCACCGCCAGACACAGGAAACTGAGTCCCCTGCCTGGTCTTCCGCCAGCCAGGGCCATCAGTCCGATCGAGCCCATGAGGGCTGCCCGGAGGACGCTGGCGTCCGGCCCCACCACCAGGACAAAACAGCCGAGGCCACCCAACGCGCATACTGCGGCTATCCCGCGTGGCAGGCGGAGACTACGGGCCACCAGAAGCAAGGCCCCAAGGACGAGGCTGCAGTTGGCACCAGTGAATGTTAAAACAGCAGGTGGGTCTCCTTGGAGCAGCGTTTTCGCTGGTCCACCCGTCTTCGTGCTATTCAATGATGGACCTGGCGCGACGATAAGGCCCATCGTCCGGTCGTGATGGACGGCGATCAGGTCCTTGCGGGAGTCCATCTGACAGGAGGTCGACCGACCAACGTTGAAACGCGAGATGGGTGGAATCGGGCCCGAGGCACGGCCGCCAAGTGCTCTCGTGTCATGAACTCGTTTTCCATGACCACCCTCCTGCGACAGCCTCACGAGACCCGACCGCGGACGAGACCCGGAGTCCGAGTCTCGTCCGGATGTGCCTCAAGGTAGACCTCCGCGATGTGCTTGTGCTGAGCCTCCGCATCTCGGTGCAATGGCTATTGCCTATCCTTGGCCACCTCGAGTGCCCTAGCCTCCTCGTCAAATCGATACAGCAGGCTGCAGGCGACCATGATGCCCTGGACCGCGTTACGCCTGTTGAACTGGCGGGGACTCACCGTGTGCGCCGTGGCGTTGCGGCTGAATGTCATCGGCACCTTGTCACCGTCGGCTACGAAGAATTGTTGGTACGTCTGCCACATCGGAGCGAACGCGATGAACTGGCGAACGCTGAATTCGTCATAGGCATCCTTGGTACGCTTCCCGTTCCGATCGGGGGTGTAGTTCTTGCGATCCTTCCCAAAATACGAAGTCAGGATTGCGTCGATGAGAGATCCGGCAAGTGCCTGGGCGGCCTCAGCATGTCCCGCGTCCAAAGCATCGAGTGCCGCCACGGCGTACCGGACGTACGCTGCAACCGCGTCCGACCCGCATGCCCCTACGACCGCGCGGCAGTCGGCAGAGATCGGTTTCCACCGTCGACCCAGGATCTCCCGCCGTTCTCGCGCCCCGTTTGCCCGGATCAACGCCTCCGCGATCGAGGCCCGGGGCAGACCATAGAGGGGTATGCCGTCGGCCATGACGACCTGCTCGACTTCCTCGAACTCCAGCCCTTCGACGCTCCGCAGGTTCGGCGGGTAGAAGGCCGCACGTAGTGATGCGAGTGCTGGCGCGATGTTCTTTAGCCACGTTGTCTGCTGTGCCGCGAACTGCTCTGCAACCCGGGCTGCGCCCGCAAAGATACTGAAGTCGATGTTCTTTGTCAGTTGCGAGGCAACCAGGTTCAGGTTGGTCTGTACAAGTGCATGCCCCTTGAAAATATCGCTGCTGATACTGGGAAACTGCTTCTGCCAAAGCGGCTGCATGTCGACCAACGGCTTGATCGCTCTGGCTACCATGGATTGCTGCGATTCGACGATGCGCGAGAAGGCAAAGATGTTCTTGAAAATCGATTCGGGGACTTTGAAGTTCGGGAGCTCGATGTTGCCGGCCAGCGACTGCTGGATGCCTTCCAATGTCTTTGCTAGCTTTGCTTTCTGTTCAGGCGTGAGGACGATGCGATCGTCCGCATCGTCGGTATTCTCCTCGACTTCGTCGGCGGAGTCTTCTGGATGGTCGTTTTCGCTCACGAGAGCAGAATAACGGGGACCGCCGACATTGCCGGACTATGCTCGGCAAAACCGCAGACGCATTCACCGAACACCGCGACATCTGGCTCGACGAGGCTGAATACGAAGTACTAAACAGCTCGATTCCAGACCAAGAGATTTGAGACACCTGCCCGTGGCATAATCCTGTCTTGACACGGAAGTACCTGACGGACCGCACCGGGGCCGCGGATGAGTCCAAATCGGACAATCGCGAATGCCCGCCAGTCCGCTGCTATCGGTATCCGACTGCTCGCAAATATCTCGGCAAGAGCACACCAGCAACATGGGCTAGCCCGGACACCAGGGACAGCATCGCCGCAGTGTTTCAGAGGGTCCGAGTTGACGGCGGCGTCGGCTGTCAACTGCTTACCGTACTTGCGCCAGTCCTCGAATGCCAGTTGCTCTGCACTGCCCGGTTCAAACTGAAACTGGATCGGCCGCTCGTTCACCCGCCCCTGTGAACTGTTCATATATGTGGAACGTGATGCACGTGCCGTCGGACGCGATCTCCTGAGCTGCTGCGATGAGCCCAGGTACATGATGCAACTGCGGCACTGCCGGGTCTACGCTGAGCCGTCACCATCCAACACAAGATGCTCACGTAGCTCTCCAAGCGGTCAATTGAATATGTGAAACTATCGCCTCATGGGAATAGTGCACTATCTCGAATATCGAGAGCATCAACGCCAACGAGTTCAGACGAACGACACGATGATGGGCCTGTTAGCGGGCTCGAAGCTGGCATCTCAAACGCTGATGCTCACGGCCGGATCAAAACTTCTTATGAGCGACATCTTTCCCGGCGTCGAGCACGTCCGCCGGTTCAATTTGACAACAGACAAGGCGCGGGAAGTCCTTGACGATGCCGAGGAACTACTGGGCATTCTGGCCGTCCCTCAAGTGATGGCCCTGCAAGAGGACCTCATGGTGGGAATGCTCGAACTCCTGGAGAAGAATGTAACCGGCGTTGGAAACATCTCGGAAGGCGCTAAGGCCGCAAACGTCCACGAAAGATTTGAGTCTGCGACCGGGAAAAGTTTCACTCCAGAGTCACTAAGCCTTTTTCACCTGATCCGAAAGGCAAGAAATACCCACATTCATAGCGGCGGCAAAGCAAACCCGGCGCTTGTGAATGCAGTCAGTGCGTCCGACGCGCAAACCCTTCAAGTATGGAGTACTGTCACGAAGACGACATTTCGCACGTACAGCTTGGGCGACAAAGTCGATCTTGGCCTCTCGGAACTAATCGGAATCCTGGCTGTCACGAAACGCTTGGCGGAAGAGGCCAACTCCATACTCCAACACGCGCTTCCGAAGAGCACCTGGGCGGACATCGCTGTTGTCGATTGGCTTGAGACTCGGAAGCCTGGCGACAAAAATCAGCAATACAAGCAACTGCGGGGACTGGCAAAATTCCAGTACGGACCCGTGAACCTCTCAGACCAGGACCTACAGGCGGCTATGGCAAGGGCAGGTGTGGCTTAAAGAACGGAGGAGTTGTACCCTCAGGACCAACTCCTCCGTCAACAACAGCCGGTTGCTTTACCAGTTAAGCTACAACTCTCCAAAGGAGACCGCCGGGACTTGAACCCGAAACAACCCGGTTCTGTGAAGTACTCGGTCGCGAACCAGCGTGACCCAAGGCCAGGCACTCCTAGAACTGGTAAGAATTTACAGGAAACGTCACAGCCACCGCAACCTTTCGCGGCGGACATTGATACCCAGCTCGCGGCTGGCGGTCTGGGCGGACCCCGGGGCTAAGCCAATGGGTATTCCCATGGTTGATTTCCCCGGTCCTGGACTCGGTGTCAGCCGAGTGTGCGCTGAAAGTCGAATACCGGGGCCTGGGACTGCCCCCACCCCGGTCCGAAGACCGGGGTGTCAACGATGACCCGGCTCATCCGTAAAGGATGTCTCGACTCATCATTCACGGAACATGGGGCCATACGAACCCTCTCGGCATGGTTTAGCACCTAAGCCAACGAGGAAAATCAAGAAAAGGGACACCAAAGAGGTTGGGCGGGTCATCCCCGAAACCTAGAGTTACTTTGCTGTTGAGTCCCTTGGTGTTTGCTGGGGGAATCCACCTGCGCCGAGCCTTGCTTCTTTGTCGTCCGTGCACGGGGTTCGAAACACCCAGGCGGGATCGTAAACTTCAGATGTGGCGAATGTAAGGGGAATGCGTGGGAGTCATTGAAGACTTCGTAAGGGAGTATGAACGCGAGATTGACTTCTGGGAGGCCGCGGCGCGCTCGGCCTGCGGACTGTTGGAGACGGAGCTTGCCAGCTCGGGCCTTCGGGCTATCGTCACGAGCCGGGCTAAGTCTGTTGACCGACTATTAGAGAAGTTGCGTATCCGTGATCGCAAGAACTCGTATGCGTCGATTTCGGCGATTCGCGAGGATATTGTCGACCTTGCCGGAGTGCGCGTTGCTCTCTACTTTCCTGGTCAGATGGATGAGGCCGAGCGCATCATTCGAGAGACACTGGGTGTGGACGACAGCAAGTCCTTCCCTGAGGACAAGGGCTCGAAAGCTCCTGATGCCGGCCTTGATGGCTCTGACGCCGGAAAACCGGCGGAGCGCGCGCAGCGGTTCTCTGGTTATGGGGCGCGGCACTTCCGGGTTCACATCCCCGCATCAAAGTTGAACCCGGATCAGGAGCGATATGCGTCGGCGCTCATTGAGGTCCAAGTAGCGTCTGTACTTATGCATGCCTGGTCCGAAGTTGAGCATGATCTGGTGTACAAGCCGCTAGAGGGTGAGCTGTCCCCATCAGAGTATGCACTGCTAGACCAACTCAACGGACTGGTTCTTGCTGGCGAGATTGCGCTTGAACAACTTCAAAAGGCTGGAGACGAAAGGGTTGCCGCCGCTAAGACTCCTTTCCGGGACCATTACGAGTTAGCTGAATATCTTCGCACGCGCTTGAAGGAACTAGGCATTGATCTCACGGACGCAACTTTGGGTCGAGTTGATGTGCTTTTTAGGTTCCTCACTGATGAAGGGGAGGCTACTGCGTCTTCTGTTGGACCGTATGTGGGCCTGCTAGAGCAGGACTTCGAACACCGGCCCGTTGCCGACCAGCTGGCCGATCTTATGCTCTCTGGTAGCTCGAGCCGCTACGAGGCGTACTCACGGGCTATGTCAGAGGCACGCCGCGGTTCTCGTCGCGCTACCGTCGCTGATTTGAAAGCTGACTCGGCTGAGACTCTGGCGCTTGGCGAGTTCATCACAGCATGGATCCTGCTTGAAAATCTTCTGAATAGCCTCTACCAGTCATCGCCCACAAAGTTGCCTCCCATCCTGATCTTGGTCAGACGGTTGCGCGCTCGTGGCATCATTACGCGGGAGCAAGAGCAAGAACTGGCGGTGATGCGTGAGCTTCGAAACCGCCTTGTGCACGGAAAAGCGGGCAATGTTCCGCCCACTCACCTAATCGAAGCGGCTACCTGGCTACGTGAGTTAAGTGAATCCATAGAGCGGCGCGCGACTGAAGACGGTAACAAGTAGCGCTCAATTGTCCCTAGGGATGTTTGCTGGTTGAAACGAATCTGATCCTGACCAGTGTTGGCCGGATATGCGCCGGAAGGACCAATATCGGCGGTTTCGTGATCCGTCCTCACGAGAAGGGATATGGAGAGCAATAGCGAGGTCAGTCACGAGCCTGCATCGCCCGAGCGGAACGAGTTCACGATCGGAGCGATGTCGCTGGTGTTCTTTGTGGTCGCGGCGGTTGTGTTTGGCATGACCTTCGCGGGAGCCGGAAACGGCGTCGACGCTGGACATGGACTCGCCGCTGCATTCATCAGGTTCTGCTTTCCGATGGTCATCGTTGCCGGCATCATGAGCGTCATCGCGGTGACCAGGAACAAGGGCCGCGTGCCCGGCGCGATCACCCTGGCAGCAACAACCGCGGTCATCCAGCTCAGCATCTGGGGCTTCCTGAGTACGCTGGTGTTTTAGGCATTCGATTCGCCGATCGGGTCTTGCGGCTGAATCGCCACCAGATGCGGGAAGGTATATCCATGACCAGCAGCTTCCCGGGGCAAGAGCCAACATGACCGGACCCGATGAGGACGTGTGGACTTCCAGGCGCAGGGAATCGCCGGGAGAGGCTCTGAAGGCCAGCGCCGAGCTGTCCGGCATGTTTGATGCGGTTGATTCCTGGTACGTCGACGGCGCTATCCGACTTCCACGCGTACAACCACGCTCATCGCTGCGCGGAGACGACAGACGGACAAGCCCATACCCGTTGTCCCATGCAGTGACCCGCAACCTGCTCGTTGCGATCGATCATCTTCATTCGTTGCGGGCTTCGCTGTTCCTGGCCAACTCGTTGCACACCTACGCACCGTTCACACTCATTCGTGGCAGCCTCGAAGGCTCCATCAATGCCCTCTGGCTCCTGAAACCGGAGCAGCGGAGCGAACGAATCAGCCGTCACATACTTGCTTGCCGCGCTGACGACAGGGATCAGAACACCATGGCTGACTGCCTTGACGAGCCACCTGCGACGCCCAGAGACGACTGGGTCGAGAACCTTATCGGTGAATGCGGTCTCGACCGTCATAGGGTACGGGGCGGTGTTCCCTCGTTTGGATCCATCGCGAAGACGGTCGACAAGGAAACCTGGTCCGACGGCGACAACCTAGGTGAACTGGGTTGGAGGATGTGCAGTGGCATGGCACACGGACGGGAGTGGTCCACGTTGGATGTCCTCCACCGCCAGTTGATGAAAGAGCACGTCAACGGAGTGGCCGAGGTCCGGCTCACCGCAGGAATGACGGTCGTTTCAGTGCTAACCCAGCTCGCGTACATGATGCTGACAGAGGCGGTCCGTCTCTATTCCAGCAGGTCCGCTCCACAATACTGAGGCCTATGCACCTGGCTCCAGCTCGTGCGGCTCGTCGGGCTATTGTGTTCCACACGCCCTCCGAGTGAACTACGTCCGAAACAACGGACCCGAACTCGTCTAAGCACCACCTGGGTCGCAGCAGTCCAATCGGTTTTCCACATATGCCAAGACTCCCCTACCGATGGCCGGCCTGTGATGTTGGACTGGCTCCATGTTCAGCTACGAAGACATCATCGTGCTCGGAGAAGAACGAGTCCTCGTCATCCAGGAGCACAAGGCCGGCCGCTGCAGAGCTGAATAGCCATTGTGCCAGAGCGTCGCCGGCTGTCAGGCAAGTCTCCTGTCCGACGGGTTGGGCCGAGGCGGCCCGGAGAAAGCAGCCAGCCGTTGAGATACCGCACGGCACGAGGTTGCCTTGCATCTACGACCCACTGAAGGCATCAGCACCTTGATAGAGTCATGCCGCAGCGGGTCATCCCGCGCAGGACCGTGAGAGGGGAATTCAGTGGGGCTTGGTTCGTGGCTTCGTGAGGCAATCACCGGAAAACCGTCTCCACCCGAGACGGCTCCTGAGCAGGAAGTTCCAGACCAGCCGAAAATGACTCTGGGCGTGACTTTCCGGTTCCATGAGTGCCTAGAGGTGGCTGGCACAACCACCTTCGCCAAGGATACCGTCGCCGCTCTAGCGGACCGCGAGGGGCTGGCAGAACGCGGCTACTACGAAGGCCGGGCGCAACTGCAGCGGGATACAGAGAACCCGGTTGATCCACGGGCTGTGGCCGTCCTGGTGGAGGGCCAAAAGGTCGGCTGCCTCCCGTCCTATGCCGCAAAGGACCTCCCCCTGCCAGCCGGTGCCAGCGAGCCGGTGCGCTACCAGCTGCACGTTCTCCGCGATCAGAAGCTGCTGGCCAAAGCCTACGTCTGGCTCGGCGATGGCGACCCGGAATGGGCACATACCAAGGAGAACCCACCGGCGCTCACGTCCCGGGAGCGGATCAACAGCTCGCACACCGAGAAATCAGCAATGGTCCGCGAAGCACTGCAGGGCGGCGGCGAAAGAGCCCAGCAATTCAAACGGGGCATGGTCGACGGCGTCCACTACCTCGAACTCATTGAGCCGATCAAGCAGCTGAAACGCGAAGGACGCCTCGAAGAAGCCCTCGTCCTCTGCTACAAAGCCATCGAAGGCGCAGAAGGTGACGCCGGACGTGGAATGCCCGCGCCGGCGTATACGGAGCAGGCGGCAATCATCCACCGCAAACTCTCCCAAAAGGAAGAGGAAATCGCGGTTCTGAAGAGATGGCTGGCCCGCTGTCCCAAGGCGCAGCGCGCCGGCAGCAGCATAGCCGAACGTCTCAGTAAGCTCGAGGCGAAGTGATGCTAGGCGGGTCGCAAGAGTTCCCGCCCAACTTCCGCTAAACCGCGTTCTGCCACCAGGGGCAGGCAGGACCTCTCACTGGTTTGCTCGGGTCCATGCCCGGTACCGCCGCTTCGAAATTCCGCCTTTGGGTTAGATCGAGAAGAGACTCAGTCAGGCCAAGAGCATGCCTGTCACCTCGAGCTCGTCATGGTCGATCAGCCAGCGGACCGACTCCAGGATCACCTGCTCTGGCTCGTAGGCCGGCGCATAACTGAGCAGGGACTTCGCATTCTCGAACAGTGGATCTGACTGCAGTGCAGGTGCCCCCAGTCTTGTTGGGCGCATATCGCATACCCGGCTGACGGGCCGGCCCCGATTCGGGTGCAGTAGCCGCGATCCTGAACACCTTCGTCCCCGATGTCCGCCCTCCTGAACATCTCCCCTAAATCGCACTGGCGTGACCACCTTCGGATTTCAACGCAAGGACGTATTTTCCTGGCCTTTACGAACCTTGTCGTAGCGTAGGGCTGGTCTGATCCCGAAATGGGGTCACTCTGATGGTACTGCCGGAGTCCTTGGAAGGGGCATCACAGGGGTTTCTTGAAGAAGGTTGCAGCGTCCTCATATGCAGGAGGCACGAAAAAGCGATGCTCTTCGAGGAGCTGAAGAAAAGCTGACGGCCGTTCAACCGCAACATATTGTCAAGAATTCATGATGTAACAAAGTGTTCTTAACCAGGCCCTTAACAACTGCGCACCTCCGGCGTAACTAGGCTTTGCAGACAAATCCGACCTCTTCTGAACTGAACGTTTTGAAACTGGGCGGCGCGAGGCCTTGATGCCCCGGGATGGCCACGAATTGTCGGTAGGGCATGGCATCCTTTTCCAGAGGAGAGACTCTCCTGCTAAGAATGAAAGGAGATGCCGCATGGCAAAGCCAGAGGAAAAACCAAACAAGCCCGACCATCCCGTACACCCGCCGCATCCGGAACATCCCGACAAACCGGAGAAACCGGATGTTCCCCCGGGTCCGCCCAACCCACCAAACCCGCCCGGCAACAGGCCGGTCGGCTAATCCATGGTGGACTTCCTACCTTGGTGGGAGCGATATCCCGGGAGACTGGAGCACGAACTTACGGCGCTCCAGTCCCTCGGGATTACCGCTAAAGAAGACCCCGCAGCTAGAGCAAGCGGAATTATCGAATGGCTCTTCGAGGTTCCTGGAGAGTACACCGGACAGGGACCTGTCCAACTGGTCGTCACCTTTCCCGAGTTCTATCCGTTTCTGCGTCCCGATGTCACAGCGCCAGATCTCGACATGGCCCACCACCAGCACCCCTTCGGGAAAAACCTATGCCTTATCGGCCGCGCTTCCGCGTCGTGGGATACCGGAAACGACCTCGCATGGCTCATCCGCGAGCAGTTGCAAAAAGCCCTCGATCTGGGAGCCTCCCATCAACGCGGCGGTGATGAAGAGGACCAGGGCGAACCGTTCTCTGACTACTACAACTACCAACCGAATGCGATGGTGCTGTTAGACAGCGCGTGGTCTCCTCCCGCGGGCACATCTGGAGGGTCGGTTGTGCTCAAGCTTTCTGGTCGTATGCCTCTGGAGCAAGGGGCCCTCACCCATTTCGTCATCGATTCGGTTGCGGACGACGGTGGCAAACAGCTGTTCAACATGCCCCCTGCCATTGCGTTTCAATACAAAGACGCCCCACCTTGGAAGGCTCGCTGGACCCACATACCAGAACCTGTCAGGGCTGCAGAGGCCGAAAAGATCTGGGCATCCATCGAGGCGCTGGACAAACCTTTCGTGGGGCAAAGCGCCAATGGTATTGATTTCGCGCTGCGTCTGGTCTCCTTTCCGGAGGAACACTCCCAGACCACCACGGGCACGGGGTGGATTCTTCTTGTACAGCAGTTTGGTCGGGTCAAGAACAAGAGAACTAAATCTGGTCACCCCGCACGGCAGGTGCCTCAACGTGCACCGTCGACCTTCCAATTGGTCCGCTCCGGACGCGTTGGACTGGAGGACATGCGTGCACGGCTGGAGCCCACATCGTCCACATTTTCCAGAAAGGTTCTGCTGTTAGGGGCTGGTGCCATCGGCAGCGTCATTGCAGACCAACTAGCCCGTAGCGGAATTGATGAATTGACCGTCATTGATCATGACGTCCTTGAGCCCGGCAACCTTGTCCGCCACGCGAGCAATTTGCAGTACGTCGGCGGATTTAAGAGCGGTGCCGCCTGTGCTCTCGCCAACCAAGTCAACCCGTACCTTCATGCAACAGCACACGTTTTTGTGGTCGGTGGTCGGTCCTCAGATTCTTCCCAACGCGAGCTGTTGTCACGGGAATTCGACAAGGCTGATGCGGTCATCGATGCCACCGCCGAGGTCGGTGTTCAGCGTTTATCTGCTTCACTCGCCCAACAGGCGAAGAAGCCGTGGATTGGGGTGTGGGCAACCAATGGTGCAGTTGGTGGAACCGTCCTCAACATACCAGCGGGGGCTCCTTGGTGTTTCTCATGCTTCGAATGGACTCGAGCCGAAACCCCTTCTCTTAAACCCCCGGCAAGTGCCGCACCCCTGACGCAACCAATTGGCTGCGCTGAACCTACGTTCGTCGGTGCTGGATACAACCTTAATGAAGTTTCCATCCACGCTGCACGAACAGCGATGGCAGTTCTGGACGGCAAACCACGCAACGACGTGGCCGTGCTGTCCATGAATCACCCCAGCGGCGCTGAATTACCTCAATGGGAGGCCTCGTCGCTGACCAAACACGAGAAATGTCTACACAATTGACGGCTACCTGGCTAGGCAAGGGCGTCGCAAAGGCCCTGTTCATGGAAACAACGAGGAGTGCTCCTCTGGAAACAGGCGGAGTACTTCTTGGCTGGCGCACTACGGAGCATATCTGCGTCACTGACATCGTTGGTCCCGGACCTGGGGCCAGTCACGCGCGCGACTCTTTTGTGCCCGACGCCGAATGGCAGTCTGAAGAAGTCGCCAGGCTCTACGCTGAATCAGGTCGACGGCTGGCTTACCTCGGAGATTGGCACACGCATCCTGGCGGAACCTCAAACCCCAGCCCACGAGATCAACAAACTCTGAGCGCAATCGCACGCCACGCACCCGCTCGGTGCCCCCAGCCGATCATGATCATTCTTGGCCAACACCATGGCGACGAGTGGGCAGCCTCGTGCCACTTGATAACGAACGGCCACAATGAACGGAAGCGTCGGCTTATGAGCGTGCCGCTGCAAATCGATGAGGAAATAGAAGGATTCACTGAACCTGCCCCTCACTCCCCAGGCATGAACAAGCCGGTGCAAGACGCGAGCGAGAATCCTTACGCCACTGAGACTGCCAGGATGTCCCCTGAGACCACGGGGCCAATAGAAACCATCGGTAGGGATCGTTCAGGAAGCGGCTACCGGCATCAATGAAAGCGCCTGCAGGTCCCATTCATTGACGACTGAGTCGATCATTAGTTCTGGACATTGCTATGCGCCATGGACCGACTCAGATTGGACATTCCTTGCCACAGCACCCTAAGCGGGGCTTCGCCGTTTCTGGCCCTAAGTCCGCGCCGGAAGCTGTTGGCTACTATGGGGCCATGCAACCTGATGAGCCCCTTGAATCCAGGGAACAGAAAAACCCTGCAGGCCAGGCTGACGCTCGTCTGGATGATGGGGACCCTACGGTGGGACGAAGGCTACTCGCCCTGATGGCTTCCTCTCAGGCCTGGGTCCACCGGCGCGTAGAATCGCTCAGATTAGATGCAGAGGGGCAGACCAGGTGGCATGTGTCTGTCGATATGACATTGCCCGAGGATAACGCGATCGCTGCGGGCAGAGGCCAGGTGGTTGTGCCGATTGCGTTCATGAACAAGGGCACGCTTCGAAGGTTAGATGTGGAGTATGGCGGCAAGTCCGTTACCGTGCTTGGAAAAAAACTCAACTCGGAATACGCCCTAGCGATGCTGGCGGCCGCGATACCTCCCGAATTGCCCCTTGACGACGGCCAGCGTGCGGCTGCCATGGAAGTTCTGCGAAGGGTGGTTGAATGCTCCAAGGTCCAGGCAGGTCAGGCTGTAGAAGCCTTTGACGAATGGTATGCCCAGGCGCGGCGTGCTGCCGGGATGGACAACAAGTCAGCGGACGACCAGGACGAATTTGGTCCTTTTGTGCGCTCGTTGTCCCAACACTTCTTGTTTCTTGTTGTCCTGGACGTAGAAGTAGAGTCGAAAAGAGTCCTGCTGAAGTACTCTTGGGACCACGAACCGCCGACCGTCACGGACAAAGGGAAGAAGTGCGTATCCTTTTCGCATGAACTGGCTGATTTTGGCTTCGCGGCCAGTCACCACGTCGAGGTGGAGGTACCTCACGGTCTAGCTGTCCGTTCCCTTGAGGTAGCGGAGTTTTATCCAGACGGCTTCACCTCCCTTCCTGTGCAGGATGTACCCGAGCACACGCGGAGCGTCGCACATGCCGCGATTGCGCCGTCTCACCGTTTCGCCCGCGGAGGCTTCAAGGTCAAAGTAGAGCCGGTAAAGGCTGGCATTTTTGCGTTCACGCGTGTCGCTGTACTTGCGGTTGTTGCATGTGTGGTCGTGGCCCAGTTCATCAGGGCCTTCGATTCGTTCTTTCTGCTGGACGTCAGATGGATTCCCTCCCCTTCGTCTTCCATTATTTTGGTGGGACCAGCCCTGTTGGTGTCCTGGATGAGCCGGCGTACAGAACACAGTCTGCTCACTGTTCTACTCAAGCCTCTGCGGAAGGCGCTGCTCTACTGCTCCATCGCCTTACTGCTCATGGCGGCCCTGGCGGCAATTCCGTTCACGCCCGCCATCTGGTGGATCCTGTGGTTTATTGTCATGTTTTTCGCTGGTTGGGCCGCATTGACATATGCGAAGTTCAGCAAGAAGCGAGCAGACACTCTCGACTCAAAAAAGTCATGAAAGTGTCAGTGCGTGCGGCTATCATGCACATAAGAGAGAAAGGTGGTGCATATGGGCTTTCCTCAACGCCGTCGGCGCAAACCAGAGGAGCGGCCAACGAACCCTCCTGCCAATAGAGTCTCGGTTGCCGATTTTCTCCGAGCGGACTTCGTCATTCCCTCGTCGGGCGGGTCGATGGCAGATAGCTATTCAGGCTCAAAGATAGAGGCTGATAGGGTTGTTGACCGCTTCATAGGCGCGGCTTCGAAATCGAAGTAGGCGATCCTTTGGCGAACTAGTGCCGAATGCGAGTCATAAGTACCCGCAACCCCCGGGAGTTTCCCCGG
Source organism: Arthrobacter sp. Z5-13 (assembly GCF_056499105.1). Classification (NCBI taxonomy): domain Bacteria; kingdom Bacillati; phylum Actinomycetota; class Actinomycetes; order Micrococcales; family Micrococcaceae; genus Arthrobacter; species Arthrobacter sp. Z5-13. Next base: position 2,115,269 of record NZ_CP096460.1, on the reverse strand, counting down.
GGGTTGCGGTGTCGTAATGAAATGGTTCCCCTAAGCGGCCGGAGTCTGTCGCGTCCTCCACTCTGCGGGGCCCCACCATAAGTTTCCCTCGGACGAGTCAGCAAAAAGGCCCGAGGCTGGAAGCGCCCATTACAGCGGTGCCTGGGGAGTTAGTGAAGTGAAGCTAGTGGCCAAGAACTGGATTCGCGGATTCAACTGTGTGGCCAGTCCCACTATGACGGGCCCCATGACCGGATCGGGATCAATCTCCAGACCCCGTTTGTAGCCCGCGCAGCTGCTCCACAGGGTCCCACCTTTTCGGCGGTTCACCTTCATCCCAAGGCATGCCCTTCGTGATCCACTCTTCCCGCCACTGCGCATAACTATATCCGAGGTCGTCATCAGTGACCCCGAACTCAAAGCCGCAGCTCCAACAAATTTCGTATGACCCTCCTCCGGAAGACGAACGAGGTGGTTCGGTGAGATCCGGCCACCCGCAAACAGGGCATGTATATGTCGTCATGGCACTATTGTTCCCGGCTGCTTGTCCCAGAAGCTGCTGCAAGTAGGTTTGAAAAGGGGCTTTGTCTGTCTGACGGTGCGAAGGCCCCGAACGTGTCAGATGCGGGATCAAACATTCGGATTGTGCCCTGGGCATCAATCTATGTGGGCAGTTTGGAGGCACTTCCGTTCTGAAAGAACTCTGAAGCCGTCCGGTGTCGTGAGCGCCTCTCCCCCGCGGAAGCCGGGCGAGCAAACGTCAAGTAGCAGCTGTACGCGCCACCGGCATCCCGCCAACAGAGCGCGGACGGTCGGTTGGCTGTTGCTGCCCGACCACACTCCCGCACGGAAACAAACGGGTCTGCACTAGGAGCGGAACAAAGCCAGACCCGAAGGTGCTTGCCCGAACCTTTGATACGCAAAACAGCTCTGCCCCTGCCAGTCATTGAGGGCCTCCCTTGGCAGCCGGATATCTCAACGGTACTTCTGCTCAAGGAACATTCGCAGGGTAATCTTTCCCGACCCAAGAAGGCGACGCGGAGGCAAGGGTGCGCATATGTAGATTTCCACCAACAGTCCACATCCTTGGTTGTGGGACGCTCCAGGTGGACGCCCCACATCTTCCTGTTACCACTGCACGAGACAGAATGGATGCCCTGCCGGGTCCAAATAGACGCGGAACGTGTCGGTGCCCCGGTCGAGTGAGGTGGCTCCAATCTCAATAACCTGCCGCTCTGCCTCGTCGAGGTCCTGCACGCGCACGTCGAGGTGCGCCTGTTGTGGAACCTCCTGTCCCGGCCACTGTGGCGGACGGTAGTCCTCCACCTGTTGGAATGCCAGCGCAGGCCGATCCTCGGCGTCACCGATCGTGATAAAGCCAGCATCATCCTGAACGCGGATCATGCCCAGTAATTGCTGATAGAACGTAGCCAGCGGATCCGGATCCGCGCAGTCGAAGACAGTGGCATGCCAGGAACCAATCATGGCCCCAATTATGGTGCTCTTTCGTTCACTCGTGCCATGGCTGGGAGGAAATGATTTCTGTTCCTGGGTGCCGGCCAGGGCGTGGGGCCTGGTCGCGCCTCCGGGCCCCGGGCCGGCGGCAACTGGGGGGCAAACCTCGGTCTCAGAAGGCTTGATTGCCGCCGGCCCTGACCCCTATTGAACTCGAATGAACCATTCTGGGCACGAGTAATGTGTACTCATTTATTACCGCGGCACACACCCAGTCAAGGCAATACCTACCGCGCCATTTCCACGGTAATGGCAGACTCTGACGATGCTCAGCCAGCTCATGACCCTGCCGAAAGGCGATCCAGCATCGCAGTGAGCTCATCGGCGAGGGCCTGCGTTTGTCCTTCGAGGGTCAGGCTGGCCTGCTGGGCGGTCGCGAAATCGGACTTCTTCACAGCCTGGCCGATCGAGCGGCATTGGTGTGCGACCTGAAGGCCTCCCACCATGGACGCTGAAGTTGCCAGGCTCAGTACGGCATCCATGGCTGCGCTCAGGTCCTGATTGCTCACGGCGAGCTGGATCCTGTTTGTTCGGGACGGGAGCAGGTTCCGGAATTCGGTGATGAACCGGAGGGTGATGGCTTCGTCGTCGATTTCGTAGGCCAGGACCCGGAAACAGGAACCGTCCAGTACCGGCTCAGTTCCGCCATCTTTTTTCGGTTGCATCAGACCGCCAGGGGACTAGAAGGATTGACTAGTTCAGGCCAACCCCCTGCTGGCATGAACAACGTTCCCCGATGCCTCTCAAGGAACACGCCCAAACCGACAAGGAATTAGTCAAAACTGCATCAATGGCTCTTTCCGTTGAGCTGAGATTGGGGAATCCTCCACTCGATGTCTAAATCCACACCCACTACTGTCGAATCCGGAAAGCCCGCCAGTCCCCCATCTGGTGGGCTTTCTTTTGCCACGTCGCCGTCCACGGCCGGCAACAAGAAAGTCCCCGGCGTTCCCACCGAGGACTTTCCGATAAAAGAAGCAACAGCCAGGGAAAGCTGCCACACAAATATTGTTGCTCCTATCCAGACATTCCAAAAGTGATCGACCCGTTTATGTGGCTTCAGCAGGCTGTCTCACTTCCTTGGAATTGGGACATGTTCGGTAGAGAGGACGCTGGCCAACGGAACTCGGTCCCATCGGAAGGTTCGTGGACCCTGGCCGGGGGGAATCAGTCGCCTTGATGATGAGCCATTTCCAGGGCTTCATTCGGTGCCGGCACTGGCACTGGCACTGGGCCTACACGACAGAGTGGCCTTGGTGATTACCAGAGCCACTCGTGCCACCCCACCTGCCGGCATGACGCGTACATGGGAGACGGCCAATTCAGTTAGTGAAGATATCTGGATCACTACCCCTTCCTTGCTCTGGCCAAACACGGCCGCCGGGTTCCGGAAGGAGGGGCGCTAGACCTAGTGGGTTTCCTAATCTTCGAAGCAGGCTATCGGCGGGTGTCGTCAGTGCCCTCGGTTTCGATCCGTTCCTTGCGCACGTCCTCATCAACGGTGACATTTTCGGTCACGGTGTCCTTATCGAGGCGGACCCGTTCGACAGGCACGGCTTCCGTAAATACCCCGCGCGCCGGCCTCAGCTGAGCTGCTCCAGTAGCCCTTCCCGAGGCCTCGGGGGAAGCCGATAATGAGTTAGGGACAAGTTGAATAAGTTGCAGGGGAACGCCTGGGCAGGACAACTTCACCGGCACTCACCAACAGGCACGTTCATCTGTTCAGAGCCAGAGGTGCAGCATGTCAGAGAAGCCGAAAATGTCAACGAGGCGAAAGTGGCTGTGGGGCCTGGGTATTCTGCTGGCATTGGGGCTACTAGGCCAAATCTTCAATTCGGGCGACCGTTCTTCCGCCCCACCCGATGCTGCGCAGTCACCCTCGCCGACGGCCAGCGCCACCACGGCCGCAGAATTCATGCTGCCTGATTACACAGGCAAGACGTTGGATGTTGCAGTTGCAGACTTGAACAGAGCCGACATCCTTCACGACGCCGTCGATACGGTGGAGGGTAAGGCAGTGCTGGCTGCCAGAAACTGGACCATCAGCTCCTCCAGTCCTGGGCCGGGAACAGTGCTCAGGCCGGGCGAAAAGGTGACGTTCATGGTGAGTAAGCCGGCGAATCCTCCCGGTGCGGCAGCAACGAACCCGGCAGAAAAAACCACGTCTGCCGGACTGGACGCTACAACCGCACGAGCGGTCTGCAACACGCGCGGCGAGAATGAGTTCCGCTACGGCTTCGATGCGCGCTGGGTTCTCGGCGTGATCGCAGAGGACATCCGGGACGACAAGTGGTTTTTGAAGGTTGAAGCCGACGTGACAAACCAGTACAACGCCGAGGCACGAATGAACATTGAATGCCTCGTCAGTGGTACTGCTGACAACCCTCTCCTTGAATCCTTTATCGCATACTGATGGGGCCGTTTTAGCTTCAGGGCTCAGCACGCTGGAACTGTACTGATGTCACAGGTGTCCGTCCCTAGGTGTATGGCTGGCTGTCCTGTTCCCCGTCGTACAGGAGATCGCCAGCGGCAATGTGCGCGGCTGTGCGACGGTACGTTTCGGCGATGTAGTCTTCCAGATCCTGGAGGCCGATGCGCCACAGCCGCGGTTATCTTGCCCCGATAAGTGCTGTAGGAATTGTTTGTTTGAGCATCGTGCTCTTCGTTCCTGACTCTTTTCGCAGTCCTTGTGAGGATGGCGTCACCTCGCCTGCAGCTTGGCGTCTCCTCCTTTAAGCGACGGGTGGCCATCTGACTGTTTTCAGTCTGATCGGAGCCAGCCTTCCCGCGAATGATCAACAGGCGTGGTTCTACGTGTCTGTCTCAGGGAAGAGAATTATTCAGTAGCGGGCCAAGGCGTCACGGAGCATTCGGTGACCCTGTTCCTCAAACTCATAGTCGCCAACCTGGTATGCCCAAGCAGCAGTGGAAACCGCTTCCCGCAGCAGCATTGCGTTCCAGAGTTTGCTATCCCTGGGATCTGAACCGTACCCCGCGAAAAAGGCTGACTCCAGGTGAGGAGCCGTTCTCCATTGTTGTACGGCAAGGCGGCAGAAATCGCTGGCAGCTGGTCTTAACTGATACCTGCCAAAGTCGATGATCCTGAGCTCCGTGCCGTCTATGAGCCAGTTGCGTGGCTGCCAGTCACCGTGGGTCGGAACGATTACAACCGGTTCCGGCCGATAGATGCTGAATATGGCTCTGGTTTTTTCTGCGACAGACTCTTCGATGCGGTGGGGTGTGTCCAGCCAAGACACAGCTTTGGCCGTGGCCGCCAACTCATATTCCGAGTCACTATGCCCGGTTTGCTCGTGAAAAGCACGAAGAAGATACCCGGCCTGGACGTAGGTCTCCGTCGCATATTCGGCTTCCGTGCCTTCTACCAGGCAACCTTCCAAATAATCAGTGATCAAGACGTTCAGGAAGCTGTCGGACTGTACGAGCTTCGGTGCACGGTTCAACCCGACCAGGACGCTGGTCGAGGACTGGTGGGCTTCTATCTCACGGCGTATGTGGTGGTTGGAAGGGCCTGCGGCTTTGATGATGTACCTGCGCTGCTCATGTTCCACTTCAAGTACGGCGGTATCTGTGAGCTTCCAGGAAAGATCGTTCAGGAGACGAATGCCTGGGAGCCAGGTTTCCACGAGCTCAGCCTGCCGCGTGCTCAGCCGCTTCCGGTGCCAGGATTCCATTCCAGCAGGGTATCCGGTTTGGCGGAGCCGTGCGGATCAGGGTCTCCCGCTAGGGGCCCAACGATCCTCACGAACTGCACAGAAACCAATCACCGGCATCAGACCCTCTGCCCACGAACTCCGGGCAGAAATGGCATCTACCCAGTTGTCTGAGCAAGATAACCTCTCCCGCCGACCTGAATGGCGCGCAGCTCTCCACTGCTGACCAAGCTAGAGGCTCTACCGTCTCCTGGCCTTGACGGCACGCCCGGGCGGCCCCCGTCCCGGAACGGGGGACCGCCCGGAAACCTGGGCTGTCCACAGTTGGGGTCAATCCGTGTTATCCACGGCTGGAAATTGGGAGCCATAGGGGTTGCTCCCTGGTGGCAGCAGTAGCGATGGATAACTCATGAGGATTGTCCCAGGTTATGGGCTTGGCTACACAACGAGCGGAAATAAACGGGTAGTGGCCAGGGCCGTCCGAATCATCCCCTCGGATTTTCTTCGTCCGGAATGGAACATAACGGTGAGTGGCTTTAGCGCGGCCAGAACGGACGTAATAGGGCCACAAGTAACTGATCTCCAAGCCGCCCCAAAGCAATTGCGAGAATCTTCTTCCCGGCCTCCACAACCGTTTTTGACTTCATTGAAGGAACCGCCAAGGCGACGGTTGCCTCGCGTGTGACGATATAGCTAGAGTCGGCTTGGTGCAGCACTTCATTGCGGTCATCCCGCCATCACGCCTCGGCGACACCCTGCGTGAGGTGGGCAACTACCTGATGGTCGGCCCGCACATCACGGTAAAAGCGCAACCCGGCCTCAATGGGGAGGACAAGCCCGATTGGATCGGTCGGCTGCGGCAAGCCGTGGTGCACTTCGGCGAAGTGAGGGTACAGCTGGGTTCACTTGCGTCCTTCGGCGATACGGTCGCATACCTTGAGGTCGATTCCCCACGTATCCACGACTTGCACGACGTGCTCCTGAAGAGCATCAACCCAGCTCCGGAAGATGCAGCACGGTACTTCGAGCTCGACGGGTGGACCCCCCATCTGACCCTCGAACAAGGCCAATCGATCGACTTCAATCAGATTCATGCAGCGGTTGATCGGCTCGGCCCATTGCCGCCATTCACTGTCGACACACTATGGGTCTGCCGACAGGATCGCGCAGGTCAGCCCTACTACCTGGAGACCCCGATCAGTCTCCAGTAAGACAGCAGTATGAGCGGACCGACACTAACCCGGGTTCAGGGCACATCTGCGGCCCACCGCCGCCCGCACTATCAACGAGTGCGGCCCACTGTGGGACGAAGATCGTAAAGGTTCCGAAGGAGAACCGTGCGCCCTCCAATAGGTAGCCTCGATGGCAGGTCTGTGGCTTTCGGCGATAAATGGCGGCTTTTTCACGGCCCTATTTGGCGGTTGTACAGCAAGGGATCCTCTACCGGAGGCCCGCGATTCTGGACAAAGGGTGAGTCATCTATTCGGGGCACGAGGACTCTGTCAGAGGCGTTCGTATTGCTCGTGGAATACCCGTGTCCCGTGATAGATCTGTTCGGTTGAACGCCGCAGGACGTATGGCTCGGGTAGCTCCGACAAGAAGGTGTCGCATTCGAACACTTCGTCGATGACCGAAATCAGGAGCTCGTCGGGGATCAACGATTCCAGGGCTTGCTCGTAGATTTGGCCTCCACCGAAGACGAAGATGTCCTCCACATCGGCGCTGGCGGCCAGGTTCATGGCATTACCCAGACTTGAGGCCGTCAGTACCCCGGTGTCCGGAATCGGGCGACTCGTGACAACAATATTGAGGCGTCCTGGCAAAGGACGCTTACCGCTTGGGAGGGAATCGTAAGTCGCTCGCCCCATTACGAGAGCATTCTTCCGCCCCGGAACCATAGTCCTAAGCGTTGTGGCCGAAAGCCTCTTCATCTCGCCGGGAAGACTCCACGGCAATTGTCCGCCTCGACCAATTCCTCGTTCTCGATCATGCGCGACAACCAACTTGATGCTCATGAAGTAACAGTATCGACGTCTGGCAGAGTTGGCCTCGATCGAAGTGTTGCGCAGTAAGCCGCCTCGCGGTCAAGGATCCCCATCTGGGACAAAGTAATCGGGACGGTCGTTGGCAAACGCACCTCTAACAACCAATGGTTGAACTGGCACAACCTATTCATAGAAGACCCTGATCTTGCTAACCGGTTGGCGCGCATTCACCAACTCTCCACGGTCCGGACACCCATTTCCGAACTGCGCATCGTGGACGCCATCCTGTGGCGCTACGGCAAGGACCAGGGCATCACGGGCGGGCGTGGGAGCCGATAACCGCCAGCGGTTCTGATCGGAGCGACACTGTTTTTATGGTTGGGTTATGGCATGACAGAGACGCACGAACCGATGCTGGAGATGCTGTGGGAAACCAGCGATGCCGGCGACGCACTGGAAAGGCGGTTCGGCTTCAGCGACGTCGCTACGGTCGGTCGCTGGATCGCTGCCATGTTGGACGAGCATTGGGGCGTTCAGGTTGATTTCTGCGAACGGATCGTGATCAGCGACCACAACGCGTTGGCCTGGGTCGGTACTTCGTCCGGCCGGATGCTCGCGAAGTGGTCGGTAGTGCCTGCGCGGTTTCCTCGGCTGGCGGGGTTGGCTCGGCTCACGGCCTGGCTTGGCCATACGGGCTTGCCGGTCTCAGCGCCGATTGCCACAATGGATGGCCGTCTTCAGGTCGAAGCAGACGGCGTATCGCTGGGCCTTCAGCGTCAGATCGAGGGCAGCCTCCTGGACATCACTGATCTCCGTCAGGTCCGGATGGCTGGGGCCGTCCTGGCTGGGGTACACGACGCGCTGGCGGTCTATCCTGAGGCTGACCGCGCGCCCTGGCTGGACCCCCCGTCTGACCTTCTGGCCGAGAAGATCAACGGCTGGCTCGATTCCTGCCCCGACCACGTGCCCGCCGCAGCGCAGGATGCCTTGCGGCGTCTGGTCGCTGACGCGGATCACGACCCTCTGCCGACACAGATCGTTCACGGCGACTACCGATCCGCGAACATCCTGGTTGCGGGACCTGGTATCGCCGCTGTCATCGATTTCGAGGAGGCTCGATTCGACCATCGTATCGACGAGCTGGCCCGATCGGCGGTCATGCTCGGAACACGTTTTCATGACTGGGGGCCTGTATCGCCTGAGGTCCGCACTGCGTTCTTCGATGGATATCAATCCGAGCGCCGCATGACTGCAGCGGAGGCGAGCTGGTGGGACGCCCTCGTGCTCTGGTACTCCATACTGCTAATCCCCTCCGGCCAGGACCCGACCGGGTGGGGCCAAGCAGCGCTGGTCCAGCTGAGGGAACTCGGCGAGGACGCATGACAGCATGAGTCGCCGACATCGCACCGGCACGCAGCTGGACCTGGATGATCTGCCTCCCGAGGTGCGTGGCGCACTCGAAGCGGTTATCGCGGGGAATGACCTCACGCTCGCTCGCTCAGGCCGCGCGATCGGCTCACTGGAGTTCCGCTCGGTCGCGCTCGAAGGGGCCGTCATCGACGTCCCATCCCAGCCCTCCGCCCCGGTGTCCATCCCAGGCGGCGTCACGGTCGTCGCGACAGCCATGACGCTGTCGGACACCGCCCGGCGACGGCTGTCCGATGAGTTCGGCGACGACTACATCGTCATGGACTTCACCAAGGCACCAACGAGCACAGACGTCCTGCTGACCCCACACATCAGCCCTCAGCTACTCGGGCACCTTCGCCATCAATTCCCCAACGCGCGAATCGTGATCACCGAGATCGAGGACGAAGAGCTTGGCGTCCACTACTCCGGTCCCGTCAGCCGCCTTCTCGACGCCGGCGCGTCCGCGTACCTTCCTCCGAGGCCGATCGCCGAACTTGCAGCTAACGTGCACGCCTACCTCACCCAAAGCGAACAGCCAACGCTCGAATCCGCGAAAGGCACCCATCAGGGTCGGCTCGCGTAGATGAAGAACGTAGTTCGTCACAGGCCCGCGAAGGCGAGTACGAGGGCGCAGCCGCTGAGTATGAGCGTCCCATAAGCCGGTCCCTCATAGTGCCGTGAGTTCAGGGCTGGCAGCCCGGCTCGCCTGGTTCCGTTCGGGCGTCCTCATGAACTCCCGGTATGCCTAGTAGACAGCGGCATCATGCCTCCGCCGGCTGGGCAAGAGGGATGGTCTTCTCCCCTGGGTTCTAGATCCCCACAACCACCTCAGCGAGTTCTGCCGAGCGGCTGATGAAGGGTGAGTGGCTCGACTCTAAATTGAATACTGTTGTGCATCTGCGGGCCATGCATTCCTGAAGGGAAGGGCTGATTGCTTTGTCGTGCCAACAGATGATGTAGGTGCTCTCGATGCTTTGCCAGGCAATACGGTCCTGCAGTCCGCGGCCGTGACCGGGCTGTTGCGGCACCAGCAGCGCTGTGGCCCAGTCGCTGTCGGCTTCAGTGCAATCGGCATACAGGACCTCACGTGCCTGCCCCGGCTGGATGCTGGTGTCCCGTCGTCGTCGTGTTGCACGGCGTCGTTGACCAAAGCGTCGGTGCCTCCCAGCAGTGCAGCGCTTTCACCCGCTGCTGGAACGAATGCGGCAACGTAGATAAGATGCCTGACCCGCTCCAGGCCAGTGATGACGGAGCCGCCGTAAGAGTGCCCTAGTACAACCGGCGGCACCCGGCATCCATCGACTACCAGCTGTACAGCGGCTGTGTCGGCAGCAAGGGATCCTCGGTGCAGACGGGGAACATGGACAGTGACTCCGTGCCCGCGCAGGCTGTCTGCCAACCGGTCAAAGTGCGCCGGCTGATGCCACAGACCATGAACGAGTACGACCTCAGCTTGCTGCCTCATTCACACAGCTTACGGATGCTGATGCTCTGAGGTGTTATGAACGTTCGCTCAGCCGAAGGGCAGGTGGTCCTGGATCAGACCGTCTCAAGTGGTCCTCCATTAGGTTGAAATACCCAACCGGACCATTCGAACCGCGCGGACGCCGTCCTCGGTTTTCACCGCACCGTCAGCAACAAATCCGTTCTTTCGGTAAAAGGCTTGCGCACGAGGGTTAGGGTCGGCGACCCAGAGCGCAGCAGGCACTGAGCTGTCAATGACTGCATTGAGGAGCGCAGTACCTACTCCCGAACCGTGGAACCCCGAGTATGCGTAGAGGAGGTGCAACTGCTGTAGCTGGGCATCTCCGAGGGCCGGGCCTGACATCGCGATACCTATCAGGATGCCTTCGTAGGACGCTACGGCTGCGGTGTTGCAGTTGTACTTTGGATCGGTCAGAGCCGCGGCCCAGAATGCCTCGCGCTGGCTCAGGAGCGCGGGATCATCCAGCACAGCATCGTTCATCAACCCCCGGTATGTCTCGCGCCAGGAGTCCACGTGTACTCTCGCCATAGCTGAGGCATCCGAGGGTTTAGCTGGGCGTACATCAAAATCGACCGTCATTGCTCAACCGTACATGCGCTGGCTCCCTACCAAACGAACCAACGGGTAACACCGGGGACACGCCCTGCGCTTGGTGTTGTCCTAGAGTTACCAGATGAGTCAACCAACCGCCGAAACTACTATTCGCCCTGCAGAGATTAAGGATCTGGCCGAACTTACCCGGCTGGGAATGGGCATCCAAAAGCTCCACCATGAAGGCCGCCCCGACATTTTTCGAGAGCCTGACGCTGCAGCACTCCAGGCATTCTTTGAGGCGCGAATCGTAGACGGCAGCCACTTACTCATAGCTGCCACTACCGATGGCACGGTTGGGTACTTGTTGGCTGAATTAATAGTAAGCGGGGACAACCCATTCAAGCGCGCAGCGTCGATCTTCTACGTCCAGCACATCGGGGTACAACCGTCGCAACAGTCGGCGGGCGTGGGCCGGCGACTGATGAGCTCAGCCTCAGACCTTGCCTGCGAACTTGGGGCTGCTGCGATCCGACTCGACTCCTGGCATTTCAACATGAATGCTCATGATTTCTTCAAATCTCAAGGCTTCACTCCCGTCAATTTCGTATTCGAACGACGGTTGCGCTGACACTAGCAGACATGACCTGTCTCGTCCTGAGGTAACCACGGCGGCTTCCATTGGTCGATCCTTCAACTCGTGGATTAGGCATCGTCGATCAGCTTCGTTCTTAGCGTACGGATGGTGTCTTCAGATAGTCCCGCCTCGATCGTTCTCTCTAAGACAGTGGCGCTGTTCAGGAGCGAAAACTCGGCGTCTAAGGTTGTGTCGGCCGTTTCGAGTGCGCTGTGTACTGCGTGATGGGCATCAGGGGCAGCCAGCGCAAATTGGGGACTGTCGTGCACATAGTCCTCGATGACTGCCTCCGGCCTCGTGCCTACGAGGCTCAGCAGCAGGGCGACAACGATGCCTGTGCGGTCATGTCCTCGAACACAATGCAGCAGCACGCCTCCTTGAGCTGAGGCAATCGCATTCAGGATCTTGACGTAGTAACGGGGCCATTTCGCGAGGGCGTCGCTGACCCTAAGCTCAAAGCCAGCCGCCAGCAGCGCGTCGAGATAGTCCTCCTCCGCGGTTATGTCGTGAACTGTCACAACGATGTCGATGATTGGTTTCGCGCCCAGCCCAGGAACTGAAGTTGAACCAATGTGTTCAATTTCGACCTCTGTTGCCGAAAGCGCATCGCCAATCCGGCGTTGGTGATCGAGGTACATGCTGGGCCACCGATCGTCGTACTGCTTCAGTTCTAGCTGGCGCTTCTCAATACCGCCTTTGAACTCAGCCTCAACGACGTCCGGTCTGCGCGGCTTAATGTCGTCCATCACGTGAATATCCTCCCACTCACAAGTCGGAAGGCACCTCGAAGATGCGCCCGTAAGCCGGTCGATCACCACGCCCTTGGTGCACGTTAGCCGAAGGTCAACTGGGCAGTAACTGCAGGATGCCATTGGGATAGAGGGGTGGATTCGCCGCGTGAAGCTCCGACCGCCTGTACCAGCGCACAGGGCTGCCTTCATCACGGACAGTCAGCTCAGCGTCAAGTGCCAGGGCATCAATATCACGGGATTCGATCGCATAGACATGCGCGATCTGGTGCGAGGATGAGCCTTCAAACTCGAACAGGTTTTCAAGCACGCCTAGAAGAACTGTCGGTCTCACGTCGAATCCGAGTTCTTCCGTAAACTCGCGACGAACAGCCTGCGCGGAGGTTTCACCGAATTCGATGCCGCCACCGATGGCTCGGCAGAAGTTAGCCCCGGTCCTTCGGTCCTCACCTAGGGAAGCCAGGATGTAACCCCCTCGCAGAGGCACACCCACGGCGATATTCCTGATTCGATGGCTCATTCCGCTCACTATGGCATAGAAACATTGGGCTGCAGAAGATATCGACTGCGTTTCCGTGCAGGGTGCCAATAACGGGGCAGCTCCACTCCACGTGTGTGACTCGCAGCGATAAATGACGGCATTTTCGTCGCGCCAAATGTGGTCTCTACCCGGTAGTCGCTGCAACGTGTGCGATTCGGGATGACGGCAGGGTTCTGTTGACCCAACGCGGGGCCTCGAAAGAGTTTGGGCTCGCATGGGAGTTTCCGGGAGGCAGTGTGCTGGCCGGCGAGTTGAGCAGGGATGCTGCTGCCCGCGAACTCCAGGAAGAAACGGGCATCGCCGCACCACCCGAATCATTCCTTCAGGTTGGTCAACACCGTGAGAAGTCAGCCCTCGTAGACCTCTACGTCGCCCGCATACCGGCCTCGACCGTCCTCCGGCTTGACCCATCCGAAGTCGTCGACGCCGGTATGGGTCACACTCACCGAGGTCGACCGGCGTCGTCACGCCGAGTTACTGGCCGCTCCGTGGCCCGAACGATTCAGGACGCTCTGGGGACCCTCCAGCACATCCTTGCTTAGGAGCGACAGCAAATCCGCTCTCGCCGGCTGCCAAGAACGAGGGGGTGTCCCCTTTCCTAGGAAGTGGGATACTCCCGTCCAAGGGACCTGCCGCGCTAGAACTGCCGGCTGAGAATGGCTAGTAAATCGTCTGTCCTGCGGTCTGGGAAATCGACTAGGTTATTTGGATAGTGAAAGCCCACGGGCCCATTCACGCATCCCTTTGGGACCTGACGATCGCGCGTAACGTGCAAACTGATCTCGAATTGCAGCCCGGTGGATACCGCCAACGATCTCATTCGGTTTGCGGAAGAACGGCTGCTCCACGGGCGGCCGCCACTGATCCATCAGCGCAACTGCACCATCGTTGGGAGACTCCAACCCGAACCACACACGGTCAATTCCCAAGGTGACGGCGGCTCCCATGCACATCAGGCAGGGTTCGAGATTCACTACCAATGTCAGGGGCAATGGCGAGCGGGTAAGCCCAATAAGCTGGTCCGCTTCCAACATCGCCATCAGGTCAGCATGGACCACCCGTCGACCTAGGGCTTGCTCCTGGGTGTAGGCCTTTGCCAATACCCTGTCACCAATTAGTACAAGAGCTCCGATTGGCATCTCTCCTGCATCCAGGCCTTCTTCAGCAAGTTCGATGGCAAGCCCTACGGCTTCTTCTGGTCCCATCAGAACCTACCTCCAATAACTCGTACGCCAGGCCATAGCTGACGCATCCCAAGGGCTTACCGGGACGCACATCAAAGTTCATCGTCATAGCTCAAAGGTACTTGCGCTGGCTCCCTACCAATCGCCAAACTGGCAGCCAAATCCATTGAAGTCACGGCGGCCTACCCACCCCACTGCTGCGGACTTGAACAGCCACCACGATCCGATGGACACTGCGGCAAGCGGGTCTTGTCAATCCAGATGGCTGACCTCGTTGAGAGCCATCACATGCCGATCATGGAAAAAGTCGTCTTCCCGAAGGTGGGTGATACTGCCAGGCGATACCTTAAACTTCACGAAGCCGGCCTCTTCGAGAGGAAGCCCGATCCAGGCTGCAATGAGATAGGTCGCTGTACCGCCGTGAGTAACCACTACTACGTCTTGCGCCCCGCTGGTGAGAATCCGTTGAAGGGCTGCGTAGGCCCTGCTCGCCCATTCGAGCCGCGACTCAGAACCACCAATTCCATCGCGATGACGCATCCGGTCCCCGTGCATTGGCGGCGGTACAAAAGGGGTTGATCCAGGAGAGGTGCCCTCGGCAGCTCCGTAGGACTGCTCCCGAAGATCTGCATCGATGACGATTTCCACGCCTAGTCGCTCAGCGATAGGTTCTGCCGTTTGCCGGGTTCGTAGGAGGTCAGAGCAGAAGAGAACAGCGCTTTGCCCGTCTGGTATTCGATCGGCCACTGCCGTTGCGACGCGTCGGGCACCTCTCAGGCCCCGAGGAGTCAGTGCGGAGTCATACCAGCCACCGACCAGGTTCTCCACGTGGTGTGTCGCTTCCGTGTGAGTGACAACGTACAAGTTCCGCACGGCAACCTCTTTATCTTCCAATAGGCATAGTTGATCCGAACGAAACACGGCGACCTGGATATGGCCGTGGCCAGCAATTCGTTTGGCAGGGCGATCTAAAGTTCGTTGAGCCAAGGGTGGCCAGGATGAGCGACTTCCAAGGACGACCGGAGCCACCGTCGGTCGGAGCTACTCAGAGGATTGGGAAGATTCTGCTGAAACCATTCATCGGTGAGGGCATAGACAAGGATCTCATCGTCGCTGAGTCTTCCGGTCCGGCGAAGGTGATCAACGGCACGAAGATCCCGACGCCTACACCGGTCCGCCCGACGTAGTTTGCATGAAATCGTTGAAAATTCCCCATAGCCTCATGCTGTCACGCCACAGCCACGCAAGCGAAGGCGCAACCGACCGAAGCGATCCCTAGCAGTTGAATGACTGGTGGCTTCCCCTCAGGCATGCCTACGTTCTCGCAGCTTACGCGCTAGGATGTCGACTCTTGAGTCACGCGTCCCGTTGGGGATTTGTCCAACCAGGCGAGAATCCGAGCCGCTGCCTCCTGTGGTGCGAGGTCGCCGTTGTCCAGCCGCATATGCCTGTGTTCCGCCAGGAGCGCGGCTCCTGGCAAAGCCTGGTCGACACTGGCATGGCGGTCAGTATTCATGAGAAAACGCTCCATCTCGCGAACATTAGCGTCGGACCATTCCACGTCGCGCTTCGATCGCTTCTCAGCAAGTCGCAACTCGGTCCGATTCCGTCGCAGGCGCGTGTCCAAATCCGCCGACAGTTCCACGAATGCTACGTCTGCACCCTTCTCGACATAAGGGCGGATGTATCTCGCTAGCTCATCGGCTTCGGCCTGCTGCTCCAGGCCCCAGACAAACGTGAACAGCAGGTCGGTGCCTGACATGGCCGCTTCCTCGACGACCCGCGCACGCCATTCGCTAAGTAGTCGATTGAACGGTGGTGTCCCGTAGTCGAACACTTCGAGTAGAGGCTCTATGAGCGTGTGGTTATGGAACAGGCGGAAATCGCTCCGCTGAACGATCTCGCGTCCGACGGTCATCTTACCGACGGCGGGTGGACCAAAAATCACGAGCAAGCGCATGTAGTAACTCTGCCATAGGTCCCGTAAGCCGATCCTTTCTGCATCAATTCACTGGTCGGCTGAAGCCCTTCGTAACGAATCCCCATACGGTGCTGTAATAAATTTCCAGCGGATAGCATCTCTCTCATGACACCAAGACTGAAAGGTCGCCGGCGGGCTGCTCAGCAGATCATCAGTGAAGTTGCTACCTGGGCGAAGCAGGAAGACAAAGTGAGAGCTGTTGCTCTCGTGGGGTCTTACGCCCGAGGGGCTGAGCGAATGGCCAGCGATGTCGACCTAGTGGTGCTAAGCGACACTCCCGGAAGCCTTGAAGACGCGCGATGGTTCAAACAACTCCGTCCTGGGGCGCGCCTCATCCGCTCCGAGGTATGGGGGCCAGTACACGAACGCAGATTTCGGCTGGCATCAGGCTTGATCGTGGAATTGGGAATCGCTCCCTCGAGCTGGGCTGATTTCCCCTTAGACGAAGGAACGCGTCGCGTCCTAAGCGACGGCCACCGCGTTCTGTACGACACAGGTCTTCTCGGGACGGCTTCCGCAACCGTCACTAGGTAAGGCATCCTCTCCCCGTCGAACACCGCCTGCAGAAGGTGCATCCAGCGCAACAACCCGGTCCAATCAATACGGAAGCTGTCATCACATCAGCATTCGTTAGTGGACCGGCTTACGGGAACGGTTGGAGGGCTCTATCCAGGACAACCCTGACGGGAGGCGGCAACGAGCTGAGCGGGTATCTGAAACAGGCACCTGTCTGGAAAGCGGCACATGACAAAGGTTCCGCTGGCCGACATCAAGAGCTACGTTTGCCTGATGGTGAGCAGCACGGAGAGGCCGCAAGCAAGACGATTTAACATTGTGGGGATAATCGGGGTATTTGTGGTCTCACTTATCGGCGCTGTGTTCAGAGAAGCTACGGGATGGTCGCCTTGGATAACCTATGGCGTCCCATTGATTGTCCTGTTCTTGGTCACTCTCCCACTGGCACGTGCTGCTCGACGGGAGGGGCTGAAAATCCAGAACGCAGAGTCAAAAGCCACCCCAGAAGGCGACCGCTGAGCGTTCCTTTTTCGGGGACGACGGAACGGCCAGACTGAGCTGTGGAAAACCTGCCATTCCGACCTTCATAGGTCGCAGCAACGACTGAATTACTGAATGAGATTGGCGGCTAAACTCCCAGCTTCTCACCGACTCGGCGGGCCGTCTCTAGCTTCGAACGCCACCGATCCGGCCAGCCTGCCGCAACCCACTCCGACTGGGGGTGGTGACCGAGTTCGCCGAGATAGACCACCTCATCAATGGCAGTCTGTTGCCGGGCTGTGACTGCCGCAACCAAATCGAGCGGCCCCTCCCATCCGTATCCGCCGAGAAATGCCGCGATCCGAGCCCGCCGGTCCAAAGTCTCGTCGAACCCGCGGATTCGTAGCACGGTCGGGTCATCTTCGATCGGAGCGAACCACTCGAGGGCATATGCGAGATCGCTCAATCTCTTGCCCGGCCGGGCAACGTCCCAATCGAACAAGCCGACGGCGATACCGTCACGCCAGGCGAAGTTCGCAGGCTGCGGGTCGCCATGGCAGACGATCTCGCCCGGTGAGAAAGGGACCGCCCAGTTCGCATCTGTCGGTGGCACCCAGCCAACTGTTGCATCATGAACTCTGCGCAGCAGTTGACCAGCTGAACGAACCGACTCGACTTCCAGCTGATGGGCCCATGCATCCGATCCAGCGTCACCGGGAATGAGCCTCACATGCTCGACCCCGGCGGAGATATAAAGGGGTTCCGGAACGGGCAACCTGGAGGCGTGCAAATGCTTGAGAAGGGCATGTACCGTCGGTGTCCATGGCTTGGCCGGTCGCTCGACGACGTTCTTGTGGATGCGGACCTCGCGCATTTGTCCCATTCGAAAAGGGTAGCCGCCCCTCACGCACACGAACGCAGCATTCGGTGGGGGTTCCTTCAATGGACACCAGTCAGTCCCGTCTGATAGGCGGCCGACCGCACAGTTTTTAGAATAGAGTCGGGACACGCCCGGGGCTTCCAGCACATATATCGCTTAACTGAATATCTTTATGGCATGACTAAGCGTCCCATGCGAGAACCAACGTTCCTGATCCTGTCCGTACTCGCCCAGGGCCCGGCCCACGGCTACGCATTGATTACCGAAACGAAAAAGCTATCGGGAGGGCGCGTAACGCTGCAGCCCGGCACGCTATACACGGCCTTGGACCGGTTGAAGGAAGAGGGCCTGGTGTCCGTGACTCGGGAAGAAGTCGTAGACAGCCGGCTACGCCGGTACTACGAGTTGACCGATGTTGGGGCGGATGAGTTGGGCGGAGAAATTGCCAGGCTGGAGTCGAACGTGGTAGCAGCCAAAGCTTCTCTGCAGATCCGCTCGGCACGACTGGCAGGTGGGCTGGCATGAGCAGGGATTCGACGGCGCTCGAACGCCGATACAGGTTGGCTTTGGCCTTCTACCCGTCCAGCTGGAGGCGGGAGCATGGAGATGAGCTCCTGGGGGTCCTCATGGACGTGGCCGAGGATCAGCACCGCGTAAAACCCGGAGCTAAGGAAATTATCAATCTGGGCCTCAGCGGACTGCTCGCCCGAATCATGCTGGTCGTGGGACGCATCCCGGTGCACCGACGCTCCCGTATCGCCGCGGGGGCGACCATCATCGGTTCCGCTGCGGCAGCGACGATGATGGTGCTGGGGGAAGTGGGGCGCTGGTTCCGGTATGGCAGCTATGGGACCGACGTGATGCTCTTCGGGCCGTTCACCACGGCGGCCTCCTTGGTTTACCTTCTGTGCCTGTGCGCTTTCCTGGCAACCATGCTTCGAATGTCAAAAGTCCGGGTGGCCGCTCACGTGCTGACGATAGCGGCGGCAATCACGCTTCCTCTCGCGACATTTTTGACGCATACTGTCGTCACTCCTGACTGGTACATCCCGGCTTTCTTTGCCGTCGCGGCCGTCCTTGCCCTGCTCGGGGATCCCAATCGAACCGTTGGTGCCCCCGCATTGATGAGTTGGGCTGCGCCTGCCTTGGCAGCTGGCGTGACCTTCGTTGCGTACCGTCATGGGGCCGGCGCACGGATGACCTTTTACAGCGATTACTCCTGGAACCAATTCCCGGTCAGCATGTCGTTTGTTCTCGCTTTGGTCTTCGTAACGGCGCTTACCCTTAGTAACCGAGCGGTTTTGCCGTGGGTGACATATCTCGTGGTGTTCACCCTGCCGCTTTACCTCTGGTTCACCGGACTTCTCGCCGTGCAATACAACCCCGCCACCTACTTCATCGGATCCAGCATCCTGGCTGCCATGGCCGCCTGGTACGTGGCCAAGTACCCTCTCCGTGCTGGTGATAAATACACACCCGCAGGCTAGGTGCAGCCACCCCCGTGTGGGTGCCGAGGCATCCCAAGGCGTTCGGCCAAGCGCGTGGTGTCCATCTTGTTGCGTAAACTGTTGGCTCATGTGCCTGTCTGTGATGTGAACGGTACACAGATCGTTTCCCGTTGGACCGAAGGAGTGAGCCGTGCCCGACCGACCTGAGATTGTCTGCATCTGCGGCTCTACCCGCTTCGTGGATGAGATGCGTGCGGCGAACCGTGATCTGACCTTCGCAGGTGTCATCGTCGTCGCGCCAGGCGAAGCAGACGAGTTGGTCACCAACGAGCAGAAGACGGCGCTGGACGCCCTCCACCTGCGCAAGATCGACTTGGCTGACCGGGTTCTGGTCGTCAACCCCGGAGGGTATATCGGCGAGTCCACGGGCAGGGAGATCGCATATGCCCACGCCACCGGCAAGCCGATCTCGTTCACCGATCCCGTCTGACCGGGCTGATTTAGACGAGAAACACCCTGGCGAAGTCCTAAATCCCATGCAGCAAGGACGTCGCCGGACTCATTCCCTCACGCCCGGCACGGCGTGACATGAAGGCACCAACGTTACTAATGAGATGGGTCGTTCCCGTGCCGCAAAGACATCCGGATAGGGGCCAGAACCCGCGTCATTCCGGGGATTTTGGTACCCACCTCCTATATCGACTTGGGTTCCATGGAGCCCATGCGGTCTGGCCAGTGAATGTTAAAACAGGAGGTGGGTCTCCTTGAAGCGGCGTTTTCGCTGGTCAGGGGCGGCTTCGTGCTATCCAATGATGGAACGGCGTGACGATCAAACCCATCTTTCGGTCGGGAATGGACGGCAATCAGATCCCTTGCGGGACCCCATTGATAGGGAATCGACTGACCAACGTTGAAGCGGGGGTGGGTAGGCCCAAAGTTTGCCCAGGCAGATCCTCAGCGTGTGCGGAACCGCCACTCTTCGCGCTTCAAGGCCTTTGAACAGGAGATACATTGGCTACAGGTCCCCCTCCCCCAGTTCCTCACGGTAATTGCGGGACCTGAGTGCACCTGCCTTTAGGCCTTACTTATGTACGGCAGCTGCGGGGGACGAGAAATCGCCACGTTCTCACGTCGTGCTTGTATTACTGATGGGCACGTCAATGCGATCCCGTGCAACGACGACTCCGTCCTTTACGACGAAGCACTCGACGACGTGCTCACCCCGGAAGCTCGTGCGCTCGTGCCGGGCGTTCGGATGACTCGATTCGATGATCTGCCCGCGGATATTGTGCCGGCGTTCGGCCTCTGAACCGCGGTTCAGTACCTTCCATTTCAGGACGTAGGGGTAGGAGACGGTGCAGGACGTCACTTTGAACTTGAGACCCTTGTTCGCCATGAGTGGGCTTCTCCCCCGCAGCATCTCCCGCAGCGAAACCGGCCGCCATCCGTCCTGCGTGACCTCGCAATCGATTGTGACCGAATGTGAGATGTCTATCTGGAACTTGTCCTCGATGAACTCTTCGGTATCGATGAATGCGCGCGCGGCCTCAAGCGTGCTCGAAGCCAGCGGCGCGGATGTACCGAACACCTCTCGCCATTTCTTGTTGGCGGATGCCTTGCCCTCGGCCTCAATCGCCTCCAGGCAACGGTTGTAGGCTTTCTTTGCCTTCGGCTGGAACCTCGTCTTCACCGTCACCCGCTGATAGCTCCCCAAAGCGAGGTAGTAGTCCTTATCAGGCTCGTCCGCGAGGAACGCGAAGAAGTCGCGGACCATGAGGTTGTACGATTCGGTTCCCGCCGAATCGTAGAGACTGGTCGTTGAGAAGAAGCGGTGCACCAGAGTGTCGATGAGCAGGCCGCCCATGACGACTCCGTTGGCGTTCTTCCACGCCCGGGCCATCCTCGCGAGATAGCGCATGTTCTTGGAGGTGCGGTCGTTGCACACTTTTGTCGCACTGATCTCAGCGCGTGGTTTGGTGACTTTCCAGGCTTCGGCGGCGGTGTCGGGGTAGTCGAAGCTGCCGTCCTCGTTTTCGAAGGCGGGTTGAACCTCGAACTTAAACTTGTTGCTCGTGAACTGCACCCGCACAACACACTGGTCAACGCGGACATCAGTGCTGGGGTACCGCGCCTTCAGTACGTCTCGGACACGGTTGAGGATTCTCCTCGGCCCGGTCTCGTTGCCATAACTCGTGCGCAAGCCGGGCGGGACTATAAAGATCATGTCCAAGTCGGACACACCACGGGTCGCCGTGTGCCGCCCGTAGGAGCCGACCATCAACCGGTAAGCCGTAGAACCGTCCGTGGATCTGAAGTCCTTATTCAGCGCCTTCGTGATTTCGTCCCTGCGTGAAGCGATCGTGTTGCTGGCATCGCCGACCTTCAGGTTGTGGAGCAGCCCGTCGAAGATCTCGGAAGTCTTCATGATCATGCCTCGCTTTCGTCGAGCCGGAGTCTCTCGGGCAGGAAGAGATCAATCTCCCGGGCGGTGAACGTCATCTCTTCGTTGTCCTTGAGCCCGTCCCTGGCTCTGCCGAACGCCTTCGAGCTCGTCCTCGGCGCATCGGCATATGCCGCACGCGTTGCCTCCTGGAGTTCGCCCCGCCGTGCGCGGGCATCGGATGCTGACGTCGTACCGGACATCAGGTCGGCGATCAGGGACAGATATGATTCGCGGACATCCCAGAGCCGTGTTGCGATGTCGCGGTGCGCGTCGGCTTCCTCCGAGAACTTGAACGTCTTCGTGGCAAGGCTCGTCGCGCTGACGAGGATCGCAATAAAGGAGGTAGCGAGGCTGGTCAGCACCGGGCTCCCCAGCGCGCCGACCAGTGCGGCCAGGAAGGTTCCCGAGCTGATCGCCGTCAGAGCGATCAGCGTGCCCTGCTGCCATCTGTGGCGACGGAAGCAGATGTCCGCCTGCTTCTCCTGTGTCTTGTGGCTGTAGACCACCCGTCCGAACGCTTCACGCACCTGCGCAAGCAGATACAGGTCCTGGTCTTCAGTGATCACTACATCACTCGTCATGCTTCTCCCATTCGTCGTCATCCAGGGAGGTGCGCCCGACAGGGATCCTCCGGGCCCCTTTACTCGCCGGAAGAGCGACGACTGACACGATCGCTGCACGTGCTTCAAGTATGACTGGCACCACAGACACAAAAATCCGGAGCACGGGCAACGCTGGTGGCGAGGGCGGTGAAGCTGATGCGTGGGATGCGAAAGCATCGCTTGCACTCGCACTGGTGCGGCAGCTCCTCGAACTCGCCGCCGCCGACCTTGGCGTAGAACCCGCAACCCTGGACCGGGCCATATGGTTGCACGAGAGCCCTTCAGAACCTGGACCGTCCCGGATTGGAGAATCCTTTGCCACAGCACCCTAAGCCGCTCAGCGTTTTACAGTCCGAAGTCTTGAAATGGGTCAATGACGGCTGTCCGGGCGGCATCTTCGAAGGCTACTCACATCGGATATCGGCCCGAGCCTTGGCGGACGATCGATACATCACTGTTACCGGCAAGGGCCCCACCTGGACCGCCAAGATCACCCAGCTGGGTGTGGAGCTCCTCGAGGGTATCGATGACTCCGATAGCAACAACCACACTCACGAATCTGAAGCGGACAAATATATACAGAAGCTCACTGCCGCTGACGGCGTCCTTGAGGTCGAGGGCGGATATTCGCACCGCGCAGCCAACGATGCCCTGATTCGTGAAATCATGAAGTCAGCTCTGCGCCCGAAAGGCTACAAGCTCGAGATAACGAGCGTCGGGTCGTGGCATAGCCCAAAGTACGAGGCACGGTGGGTGCGTCATTTCCCTGATGATGTCGACGAGCGTCCGGTCCCGATTCCGGACTCGGTGGGCAAATATCACCCGGTCGCCAAAGCGTTCCGCGACGGCACAAAGGGGGTGTCGAAAGAGCACGTCGCCCGTGCAGCCAAACTGCTGCACGCGCTGGCCACGGAAGGTACAGCCCGCGGCTATGAAGTCACGCTGCCCTCGAGCCACAAACGCACCAACTCCCGCGGCACCACGACTCTCGACGGCGACATCGCCATCACGGTCGGCACAACGACCGTTCCACTGGAAATGCGGGAACTCCCCCCGAACGGCGGATCCGCAAGGCCATACATTCCCAAATACAACTCCCGCGACCAGTCCTGGACGACTGTAAACAACACCAATTTCGTATCAACGGGGCGGCTCCAACTGGAGCTGACACAAAATACTCAACCAACGGTCGCCGAGAACGGTTTCGCGACGGACAGCGGCAACAACTCGACACCGTCCTGCCGGCCATACTTCGTGAGATCGAAATTCAGCATCTGGAAAACGAATGGAAGCGCGAGAAAGCACGCCTCAAGGAGGAGGAAACGCAGCGACGGTGGGAGGCAGCCATGAAGCGCGCCCGCATACGAATCCAGGACCACCACAAGGCCCAGCTGCTTAAGACACAGGCGGACGCCTGGGCAGAAGCCGGCATGCTTCGCAAATACGTGGATGCTCTGGAGGCGAGAGTGTCCTCAGAACGGGATGTAGAGCTGGTCAATCGCGGGCTTGCCTGGCTGGCATGGGGTCGCGACTACATCGACGCCAAGGATCCTCTGCTCCGCCCCATCGAGGTTCCCGTTCTGGCAGACTATCGCGATGAAGACCTTGTGCCGTTCCTCGACGGCTGGAGCCCACACGGACCGCATGGGATGAGGTAGGAGCGTCATCGCTTTGAGCATGCGATGATTTCTGCCAATTCCCGGTCCTTCCAGGGCACTACGCCAGTCCAACAAAACGAGGACTGGTTCGCATAGCCTAGGGCTTACGACTATTGGGGGAACCAGTGAATTTAAGTCCAGCCTTCGGTGTTTTTGGTGTTCTGTACGCGATCTTTACGATCGTGCTGGCCGGACTGGCGGTCTACGCCCTGGTCCTCGTCATCGTGTTCCTCCGGCTGCGGATCGCTGAGCTAAAGCAGGCTGGACGGTCCAAGGACGACCCCCTGCGATGATGACGCTGGCAAGCGAATGACCCAGACGAGGCGCACCGCGCCCGATCCTGAGTGGGTGCTGATGTACCGGCAAGGCATTCCCACGCCGAAAATCGCAGTGGTCGCCGGCGTCGCTGAAACCACGGTCAGGTACCACCTGGCCATTGCCGCCAGGCTGGAGCCCCGCATCAGGGCTGAGCATCAGGCGGCGCTTCCCGCCGCACTCCCGCGTCTGACAGCAGCTGGCCAGCGGAATCTGGAAGACATCATCGCTTTCTACAAGACCGAAGGCCGATTGCCAATCTTCAGCCGCTCGGCCCGCGAAAAGGCACTGGCAGTGTGGCTGCATCGACGCCGTCAGGAAGCAGCGCGGGGCACCCTCTCCCCTGCCTTTGCTGACGCCTTGGACGTGATCCCTGACTGGCGGAAACCATCGACAAAACGGGCTGACGACGAAGCGCGCTGGACGCAGCGCCTTACTGAGGTCGCTGAGTACCGGGCTGCCGGCAACGATTGGCCCCGGCACAACAAAACCAACGACCCGTTAGAACGAATGCTTGGCGTGTGGCTGCATGTCCAACGCATCAATGACCGCGCCGGCAAGCTGGAACCCGCCAGGAAAGACCAGCTGGACAAGGTAACCTAGGGGTGGCGGCAGGGCAGGGCCAGGAGAGGTGCTAACAGCAGGATAATCAGGCAGGGTCGTCTGCCTTAAAGGGGCCAGATGAACCGGTGGTGGGAGGATCGAAATCGAACAGATCATGAACCTCGCTCCACTCTCTGCCGAGGGGTTCTGTAAGACTTTCAGGCATTGCTGTTCCCACATCAGCAACATAAGCCCCGGCAATTTGGGGTGACCATTCGGATGCAGTCACGCTGACGGGTTCGGTGAAGAGATCCTCGGAGAGAGCCAGTAGTCCATCGGCTACAAGCCGCTCGATCAGGTGCAGGGCTTCTACCGTGGCCAGCATCTCGCTGCAGACTGTCTTTGTTGCATTCAGCAGCATCTCTTCGGCGCTGATGCCGGCACCGTAGGAACGGCGCAGCTCATCCTCGTGCAACAGCTGACCGTAAAGCCAGGCACCGGCGACTTCCTTGTTGGTCATGCTCGGTCCGCTTCGCGGCTCGGTCGGGCGACCATTCGGGTAGTCGGGGTCGGCAGCCCGGAACTTTACCCTCAGTCCCTCGATCTCCTTCTTCACTGCGCTGGAGACTGCGGCAGCCTCCCCCAGGGCGTTGAGGACTTTGTCGTAATGGACGCCGTCCTTGGCCAGAAAAACGGGACGCACCCGGGTGGCCGCTGACTCGACCTGCTCGGTGGGGAGCAAAGGAGCCGGCACCATAGCCACGGTACGCTCCCCGGTCGCCAAGTTTTGAATGACCCGAAAGGACATAGCCCAGGCAGCATGCTTCTCCAGGGCGCTCTTGTCAGCCGCCAGAGAATGCTCCTGAACGAGCCGCGCGCGCAGCACGAACCGGGAAACTGTTCGAAGGGCCGCGGCTATCCTTGAATTTTGTTGCATTTATTCTCCCGTCAGCCTCTCTTGTTCTTGCCGCCAGCCGTGCCCAAACGCACCCCAGTTCGTAATTTTGACCGTCAGGCCCCACCAGCGAACCTACTCACCGTCTGACTCCCCCTCATCTATGAGCTCCCCGGCGGCGATGCGTTCGGCCGTACGCTGGTAGGCGTCGGCGATGTAGTCTTCCAGATCCTGGAGGCTGATGCGCCACAGGCCTCTCCCGCCGACCTGCAGAGCGTGAAGTTCTCCACTGCTGATCAGCCCCCGGATGAGGCTCGACTTCACGTTGAGCTCTTTGGCTGCCTGCTCGATCGTCAGGAAGCGGCGCTGTGAGGTTTGATCAGTCACTGCACCATCCTATGGGTGTGGATCGAGCCGTATCGATATCGCCTCTTTGCCGATGCATTGCTTTGAGCAACTAGCCACGCTGCCGGTGGCCGCCTGATTCAGGTGCAGCAACCGAGACCGGTCGGCGTCCTCCCATGGAACGCAGTTTTAACGTTCAAGTCGGCTTCGGTAGTCGGCGATCTTCTGTTCAATGAGCGTTAGCGAGTTCTGCCACGCGCGCAGTCGCTCGAGGACCTCGGCTTGGTGCTCTTCTAGCAGCGCAAGCCGCTCCGGCACGCCGTCCGGATCGGAGGCGACAAGTCGTGTGAATTCGGCGATACGCGTGAGTGGCATACCGGTATCACGTAAGTGCAGCAACACCTCGATCAGATGAACGTCCCGGTCTGTATAGATACGGTGCCCGGAGGAGTTACGGGTGGGTGCTGGTAGCACACCGATGCGTTCGTAGTAGCGAAGAGTGTCCGGTTCGAGGCCGAATTGGGCTGCAACTTCACCAACGCTCAGAGCTTCAGGCACCGATACGCGCCGTCTCTAGCCGGTTGAGCGCGTCATCGGCGAGGCCCGATGTCACCGCTTGCCACGCAGACTCCACCTGGCCAGCCGAGGAGACACCTACGACGGGAAGGACCGGGGATGACCGCTGCGCCATCCAGGCCAGTACAGTCTGCCCAGTGTCCAGGCTTGCTTGTTCGGCAACCTCAGTCAGCACGTTCATAGCGTGTCGGGTAGTTGACGTGTTGTATCCGTCGGGAAGTGCACGGTCCGGACGAGTGTAAGCGCCCGATAGCAAGGGAGAATATCCAAGCATTGTCAGATCGTTCTCAGTGCAGGTGAATTCTATCTGGTCATCCAGCAGAACATGCGGGGACAAGTCCGCCGTGGGGCTGGGAATGAGGTAGCTGAAGCGTTGCTGTAGCGCCGCGTAAGCATGCCCGGTGGATTTGCCCACTTCTGCCGCTTCTTTCAGCCGTGGGGCAGTGAGGTTGCTGGCAGCGATCTGTCGAACCAGCCCTTCCTCAACTAGATCACCCAGCGCGCCAAGAGTCTCCGCCAGCGGCACCGTGCTGTCGTCGATGTGGGCGTAGAGAAGGTCAATACGGTCGGTGCGCAGCCGGCGTAGCGAGTCCAGCGTTTGGGTGCGGACCATTGGAGCCGACAATCCAAGCGCCTGAGTTAGATCGGTGCCGCCCCGGCGGGGGCGCGCCCCCACCTTCGTTGCCAGCACCACATCGTCACGCGCAGCCGGTCCGCGAGTAGCAAACCAGTCCCCTAACACCATTTCTGACTCGTCTCCCACACCTCCAGCCCAGAAAGCATAGTTATTGGCTGTGTCCCAAAAGCGCATGCCCAAGTCATAGGCGTGGCTCAAACAACTCATCGACTGGTCAGCAGGCACTAGGGTTCCAAAATACATCGTCCCCATCGCTACGGGTACAGTTCCGGCGGTAGTGACAGCACCTTTGATCGTTACTACGGGCATCATCATGATCGTAAGTCTTGTAGTTGAACCATGGTCCAGGTCAAATGACGTTCCTAACCGGGCAGTCCAACAACGGCGCGCCTGTTTACCACCGAGGTGGGTTACGGCAGGCTGAGGCTATGTCGAATCGCCTTACGATGCAGGCCGAAGTCGCTGAGTAAAATTCCTCGGAGCAGTGCAACAAATGTCGGTGCGCCGGTCATGACTTGGGTATCACCACTTCAAGATTGGACTCGCAATGAACCCTTCTTCGTTCGACCGGATGCTGGTCGACTCGGGCAAGACCACCCTCGAGAATGACGCTGCTGTCAGTGAGAGCCTGTTGGCTCTCACGCGACAGCTCCAGAGTCAGAGCTGCCAACCCCGTCGACGAGTGCCTCGCCTCCTGCCCGCCCTTGCCGTCATCGGGCTCGCGGTAACTGCCGGTGCCGCAGCTTGGATGACGACAGTTGAACCCGACGTGGTCATCCCTGTCGCCTACACCACGGACGCTGGACGGAGCGTCGAATGCGTGATCAACCTCGAGGTTCCTGATGCGGATCTCCGCGCCTACCTCAGCGACGCTGATTGGAGCGGCGTGGGCCAGCGCATCTACGACCAGGCTCTTGCCGCCTCGCTCGCGCCACGCGACGATCTGACCTTCGGATCTTTGCAGGAGCGAGAAAGCTGGGCCTGGAACCAGGCCGCACAGAACCTCACCCTGGACACGGTTCCCGCTGAACTGCTTCCCGGGAACGCCGTCATCGCAGCGTCCGACTCAAGCTGCACGGGAGACCTGCATTGAACCGCGACGTGTCTCACAGCCTGCTCGAGAACCTGATCGGACGCGAGGCGACACGGCTGCTGCAGTACTTCGCTCGCCGCGTAGACGACCCTCAGGATGCCGCAGACCTTCTCAGCGAGACACTACTCGTGGCATGGCGTCGCCACGCACTCATCCCGGCTGACAATGACGAGGCGCGGATGTGGCTCTATGGTGTCGGCCGCCGCGTCCTGTCGACGCACTGGCGCACTCGCCGCCGACGCGACGCACTGAACGACAGACTCCGAAATCGCCTTGCCGTGATCAATAGGTGGGCTAACGATGAACCGAATGTCGATGGGATCCGCGACGCCATCACTCAACTGAAACCGGTGGATCGCGAACTGATCATGCTCGTGTACTGGGACGGCTTCACACTGGCCGAGGCAGGGACCATCCTGCGCCTCAAGCCTGCAACTGCGCGCAGCCGAATGGCGAGAGCCCGAACCGCTCTGAGGAAAGGTCTCGTGAACTCCTCGGAAACTGCTCTCGCTATCGCGAGGATCTAAGAGCTTCCAATGAGTCCTCGCCATAAGACGCTCCGTCCCGTTCAAGGTTCCCCGAGCGTGCCGCGCCTACGCTGGGGAAGGCATTTACAAGACGACACACGCCAGGGGGCGTCGGCGAAGCTAGCTCCATCCCGGACGGATGCATAGCATGAGGTGTGGCTGCGCTCAGTGGAGGGTCAAAGTTGGTCAGGTGCCTAACGGTAGTCCTGCTCGGTCTCTCTCTTTTCGCGACGTCTTGCGCTGGAATGGGTCCTGAAGCCCCGGCCGCCGAAGATGGCCCAGCGCCCACGCGTGAGGCGAACCCTGCACTTCCCACTGGCCCACCGGTTAGTCCCGAAGCTTTGCCTGCGGGTGGAGGTATCGCTCACGCGGCCAGCACACTGAGTCGGGAGCTGGCCGGCGATCCTCGATTTGCCTCAGTCGAAGTGACAGGCGGGAACCGGATTCTTGTTCATTGGCATGGTCCGGTGGACTCGAAGCTTCGAGACCTAATCAGCCAGTTTCCGAGCATCGACGTTGCAGTCATCTCAGCCCCCTGTTCTCCTGGCAAACTCAACGAGTTTGCCAGCGAGTTGCTGGCCTCAGACCCGGCTGTGAACATTACGTCGGTATCGCCTGACGGGTCGCGTCTTACGCTCACGCTGGATGAATCGGCCAAGGGAGCATCGAACGTTGCAGACCTGGAGCACAAGTACTCAGAGGCAGCTGGGTGCCCGGTCAAAGTGGAATTCGGTGGTGTGACCCCAGCTGGCAGTTAAACCGCATTCGATACTGAATGCATAACTCATGCCCAAGTGCGACGAGATAACCAGCAATCTTCCTCGCGACGTCCGCGGAAGGTTCCCTCACGCCCGGCACGGCGTGACATGAAGGCACCAACGTTACTAAAGAGATGGGTCGTTCCCGTGCCGCAAAGACATCCGGACAGGGGCCAGAACCCGCGTCATTCCGGGGATTATGGTACCCACCTCCTATATCGACTTGGGTGCCACGGAGCTCATGCGGTCTGGCCAGTGAATGTTAAGACAGGAGGTGGGTCGGTTCAGGCCCTTGTTTCCCCTTTTCAGGCAAGGTTATCTGCGTTCAATGGGCCCCTGGCACGGCGATCAAGTCGACCGTGCCGAACTTGACCGGAGGACGATAGCGACCTTCAGAGAGACCATGTGAGAGGAGCTTGATTGACGAACGTTCACGAACGAGGTGGGTCGGCATGGGCCTAGGTCGCATCGTGCTCGCTCGATCGCTTCTCCTGTAGCCCTGCCGTCGCCAGCACTTCCTCGCTCTGCCTGTGGGAAGATGCCAGACATGACCGGCAAGGGTAATACTGCAAAGCTTCACCATTACGTGCCCCAGGGATACCTTCGGGGATTCGCTACCGAAAAGGGGCGAATCGTTGCCTTGCCCCTCGATCGCTCCCGGACATCGTTCACCTCATCAGTTAAGAACGTAGCGGCGCAAACGCACTTCCACACGGTAGACGGCCTAGAGGAACCTGACGAGTTCGAGAAAGCGTTGAGCGGCGTGGAGGGGGAAGCCATCAGCATCATTGGGAAGCTCGAAGAGAGCAGGTTCCCTCTGTCAGAAAGCGATCGGTGGACGTTCTCCTACTACATGGCCCTTCAGAGCGTGCGCGGACCGGACACTCGCAAGACTATGGAACATCTTCGGGCTAAGTTCGTCCGCGTCGAGATCGGTGCCGGCGGGCGTAAGAACGTTGGTAATTGGACCAAGAAGAATCTGGGCTTCGATCCGTCCCCCGAGCAGGAAGATCGGATCTGGGCCGAGGCGACTCAGCCTGGCGGCCCCCCGATCAGCTTTTCAAACTTTGCGCATATTCAGCAAATGGTGGATACGGCTGAAAAGTTGACGCCCTACTTCGCGGCCAGACCGTGGAGCATAGTGCGGTTTGAGCAACGGTCCCTGATCACCTCGGACGCCCCGGTGAATCTGATCCCGAATCCAAAGGATGCGGCGTCGGAAGGTGTGGGTTTCATGACGGCATGGGGCATTACGTTTCCCCTCACACGGAAGCTCGGGTTGCTCATGAGCGACCCGACGGTGATGCTTGACGGACTCGAATCAGACGACTCACGAGTCCAGGAACTCAGAGGCGCTATTATTCGCGGGGAAGCTGACCGCATACAAACGGGCACAACAGCCATAGAGAAGCTCTTCAACGAACATTTGGCGCACTCCGCAAGGGAATATGTTTACCACCATCCCGAGGACGCGAGGTTTGTCCCGGATGGCCTCCCCGAGCCGAACCTCATCAACATGACTGCAGGTGGATTCATGGACGCGGAGTTCGATGGCGAACCGTGGTTCGGGAAGTCGGAAACGCCGGAAGTTATGGATGAAGACTTCTATAGGACGTGAGCACCCCGTGCGTTCCTTCATGGTCCGCTTCTTGAATTTCGGACAGAAAGAGCGCGGAACGCCGCAGGAGAACCGCCAAGGCGACTCACCCCTCGCCCAAGCCCGTTTCTCCCAGGCCTACGGCTTGGTCGACACCGCACGGCTGCACTGGACGCAGGCAATCACGGTGGTTGCTGCCTCACACCAACGGCAGCCGTCAATGCTGACGGAGAAGGAACGGGCCCAGTACCGGCTCTCCCTCGCTCTCAGTGGCGAGGCCTCTGCTCAGGCTGTCAACCTGATCATGGCCGGATCCGGAGCGACCGCCCACGCCTTGCACATCCGCTCCAGCGGATCCAGCGCGACGTAAGCGTCTTGCTCAACCACCCAACCTTGACTATGGATCCGATACTGGAACAGGCGGGCCGTGGCCTCCTCGGCCTGACCATCGCCACCTTCTAGCCGCGCGTGCTCCGCCTGAATTGCCTAGAAGAAGGGCCCACCGATCCCACCTGGTCGCTGAACACGTCCTTGATCAAACCGATCATTCTGGACAGGTGAAGTGCCAAGAATCTAGCCCGCGAGACCTCTCGCAGCGCCCCGTGCAACGACGAGCGGCAACACGCCGGCTTTCCAGGTTCTGCAGACCCACGTCCAGCTGGCCGGAGCCTCGATCCCAGTCATCATGAGAGCGAACCGCGGTAGCGGGCCACCATGGATCGTGATGTCCGAAGGGCGCCGTTCAGCGCCTGCTGGACCCTCAATTCATTCTGCGTGCTCAGACGTCCGCGCGGCGAGCGTACGAGTCTCGTGCGGCTCGCCAATGAGGGCGCTTCCCGTCAGCCAGTCGACCATCCGGCTGACCGTCCGCTGGGCTCCACTGGTCTCGGGCTCATTGAGATGACCGTGGTAGACCCCCACTTCACGAATCACGACTGTGTCGACGCCGGCTGTGGCGAGTTGTGCGGCATACGCTTCGCCGGAAGCACGGAGGTCATCGATGTCTGAATTAACGATCAGGGTCGGTGGCAGACCCTCGTGGACGCCATAGGCCGGGAAGGCGTAGGGGTCCGTGAGGAAGGATGCCTCTCCCACGTAGTTGAGATTGATCTTTTCAGTGGCGTCCGGCGGGAAACGTCGCTCTGAAGGCATCTGGCTGAGCTTATTTGCGAGTTCGGCGGACGGCGAGGGGAGCTGGGAGTGCAGTACCGGGTAGATAAGGACGTTCGAGTGCGGGAGGAGGGCGTGACCGTCACGCGCCTGCAGGCTGACGGAGGCAGCGAGGTTGCCTCCGGCGCTTCCACCGCCGATGTGCCAGCGGTCGCTTGGGACGCCTAGGCCCGAACGCTCGGTAGCCCATCGCCAGGCAGCGAGGCAGTCGTCGCTGGGGATGGGGAAGTGGATACCGTTGTTCGCTAGTCGGTAATCGACCGAGACGACAGTCACCCCGGCCTCCGCGAAACGCTGAGAGACCCAGTGGGCTTCGGGTACTTCAAGGTCATTGAGGTGGAAGGCTCCCCCATGGATCCAGACGATCCCGATGCCTCTGGGAGACGGCGGCTGATAGACCCTTACGGGGACGGGCCCATGAGGGCCTGGAATTGGTTCGTCATTCCAGGTGATGCTCTGTGCGGACATTGTTCTCCTACTTGAAATGGATTGTGTGTGAAAGGGGCGGTCACCTCAAACACGTGGGCAGGCGGTAGTTACCTTGATGGGGAGGCATGTCGGATGTTGGACGGCCGGCGACGGCGGCCGGGCGAGATTCCTAGGAGACCGATACGGGAGCGGATGGTGCCGAGATAGCTGCCTGATCCCTTGAACACTGCGGAAGAGAGCGCCGGGAACAGCTCCTGGTTCCAGGCTTTGTACATCGGCCGGCCGATTGCTCCGCCTTGTAGCTAGTACAGCCCAGCGCTCGTGATCGGGGTGGGGCGCCACCCAGCAGCGCGCCGGCGGCAATCATGAAGGTCAAATCGCCGATAGCCTCCCGACGTCATCTCCTGTCAGGTCGAACTCTGACTGCAGGAGCACGATCGCGGTCCCCGAGCCGGCGGTCGCCGCAGCATCCAGATATGAGGCCATCCCCAGAACTGCTGACATCCACCAGGCCTGGCGAAGGGTGGGTCCTGACATCCCAATCCTCATGATTCTCCTTTGAATACCTAGCGAGACAGGACTTTCGCTGCTTACTAACACGAGACAGTAACAGCTGTTAGTATACGATGGCAAGAAGTTGGACGACCCGAAACCTGAAGAGGAAATTCGTGAACGCACGCCGTAGAGTCACCAGTTACGACGTCGCCGCCGCCGCCGGAGTGTCCCGCACCACCGTGAGCTTTGTCCTCAATAACGCTCCCAATCAGTCCATTCCAGATGCGACGCGCCGCGCCGTCAGGGAGGCCGCACGCTCCCTTGGCTACACGCCGTCAGCCGCGGCGAAGACGCTGCGGGCCGGTTCCAGCCGCCTTGTGCTGTGCATCACGGCGGATTGGGAGCCTTCCTCGCTGATGGATGAGGGCCTTGCCTTGCTTACCCAAAACCTTCGGGATGCCGGTTATGCGACGGTTATCGCCAAGTCGGCCGAGGACCCTGCCAGCCTCGATATTCTTTGGCAATCCATTTCCCCGGCGGCCGTTGTCGCGATGTTCGACCTGCCCTCCGACGCACGCCAACGCACCGAGGCATTGAACGTCCCGCTGATCGAAGCGTTTTTCCATTCCTTCGGTTCCCGGGATGACCCAGACAATATTCAGATCGATGCAGGAGCCCTTCAGGCCGACTATGTCATCTCCCGGGGCGCGACCCGCATCGTCTATGTTGCGTCGCCCGCCGTTCGTGACGCCGGCATCCGTTCCGACCGTTTTCGCGGAGTTACTTCGACGGCGGCGGCCCGGCACCTTCCCGCGCCCCGTTTTATCGAGGTGGCGAACGCGGAAACAATTGACGACACCACAATCCAGGACATCGTGGACGGGCATGACCGTGACCGGCTGGCGGTCTGCTGCTATAACGACGACACCGCTCTGCGCGTCATCACCGCCGCCAGGCGGATCGGACTCGAGGCGCCCCGCCATCTCAGCGTGATCGGTGTCGACGACTTGCCCATGTCCGCCGTAGTCGCACCCTCAATCACCAGCGTCCGGTTTGACATCCCCGCTCATATGGCGAGCGTCGCCGCCAGAGTAAAGACTGCGCTTCAAGTCGCTGCCGAGAATGAAACCGGACAACGGCCGTTCAGCCACGTGGTTCCCCGAGAGTCAGCATAAACCGACGGCCGTGATCGGGTTCACGACCCGGGCCCGCTACGTGCGTGTGCCCTTGCCCCCTCACCTGGAGCATCAAACGGGGCCCACATTCTCTTTCGCACCGGCACTTCCCAGGTCCAGGGCAGTCGGCAATCCTCCTTCTCACTCCGCCGTCCGCAAAGTGAGGTGCGGCAACCCCCAGCACGTTGGTGCCCCCGATTTCGCCCAGACTCTTGCCACCCCAACTAACAGCTGTTACTGTCTCGTGTTAGTAGAATGAACCGATTCACTTCCGGTCTTGGAGACAGGGAATGATCCGGCAAGCATCTCGACTCTCGCCAGCTGCATTCAAAGGAGAAGCATGACGATGCGTGCATCATCGACCATCCATGGTCCAGGTGTCCCGGTCGCGCTCACGCGGATCCAAATCTTGAACCCCACCGAGCTCTCAGAGCAATCACACTGGAAGTAGTGACCCTTCAAACGATGGGGCTGCAACGCTGCCGTCCCATCCAGGATCAGGAGTACAAAAATGGTTGATGTAAGCCGCCGGAATTTCAACAAGGTCTTTGCCCTGGGCAGCCTCAGCGCGGTGATGCTGGCCGCTGCGGGATGCACCCCCGGTACCGACCCGTCGGGCGCGGGCAGCGCTGGTGCAACGTCGCGGACGCTCACGTTGGGGCTGGACCTTGAGTTTGGTTCGTTCGACCCGTCAAAGGTCCAAAGCGGCGGCTCCGTCATCCAGGTCTGGCAGAGCGTATTCGACACCCTGCTGCGGTTGGACCCGGACGGCACGGTCGTTCCGAACCTGGCCGAAAGCTACCAGTTCAACGACCAGCACACCGAGCTGGTGATGAAGCTCCGCAAGGGGGTCAAGTTCACCGACGGGACGGCAGTTGACGCCAACGCCGCCAAGGTCAGTTTGGAGAATATGAAGAACGGCAGCGGCTCCGACGCCAGCCGGCTCGCGAATGTGACCGTCACCGCGCCGGATGACATGACCGTGGTCCTCGCATCATCCGAGCCCAACGGTCTTCTCCCGACCTTCATGTGTTTGGCGCCGGGCATCGTCGCGAGCCCGGCTTCGCTGACCGCTGCCGACCGCGACCAGAAGCCCGTCGGCTCCGGCCCCTACACTCTGGACGCCGCCGCGACGACCAGCGGAGCGACCTACTCCTTTGTCCGGAACCCGGACTACTGGAACAAGGACGCTTACCCGTTCGACAAGGTGGTTTTCAAGTCCTTGATCGACATCAGTGCCCGGGTTAATGCGCTGAAGTCGGGACAGATCAACGGCGCCCCAGCCACTTCTGCGACGGCGGCCGAGCTCCGCGGTTCAGGGGCAAGCCTCATGGAAACCAAGCCGGCATGGGCCGGCCTGTTCATCGGCGACCGCAACGGCACGGCCGTTCCGGCCCTGGGTCAGGTGAAGGTGCGCCAGGCCATCAACATGGTGTTCGACCGGCCAGCAATCCTTAAGGCGTTGTTCCAAGGATCCGGAACGGTGACTAACCAGATCTTCAACGAACAGAGCGACGCTTACCTGCCGGACATGGTCGACCAGTATCCGTATGACGTCAACAAAGCCAAGTCACTGATGGCCGAGGCCGGATACGAAAGCGGATTCGATCTGAAGATCCCTGCACTCGCGGGCTTTGATTTTGCGAATCCCCTCATCACCCAGCAGCTGGGGCTCTTGGGGATCCGGGTGACCCAGGAAACACTCTCCGGGCCTCAAGCCATCTTCGAGCTCCTCAGCGGCAAGTACCCCATCTTCTATTTCGCCCTGGAAAGCCGGACCGCATTGTGGGACATCGTCCAGGCTGTGGCGCCCAGCGCAATTTGGAACGTCAACAAAGCCCAGGATCCTGCTTTGACTCCACTGATCGACAAAGCGCAGAAGCTTGAGGGCAGCGAAGCCAAAGCGAATGCCCAGGCCATCAACAAGTTCCTGATCGAACAGGCGTGGTTCTGCCCCTGGGTCTTTCCAGGCTCTTACTACGCCACCGACAAGAAGACTTCGCCGCAGCCGGTAATCGGCAGCGCCGTCCCGTACCTTTACACGACCAAGCCCGCATAAGAACCCCCTGCGCAGCCACGCGGAAATCCTGCCCCCGTTCTAGGACAAAAAATGCTGACCTTCCTCGCACGAAAAGTCGTCTCAGGCCTGATCCTGACCGTCGTCGTCACCGCCGTAGCATTCATGCTGATCTTCAACGGCGGGCCGGCCATCGCCCGAAACATCCTGGGCCAGAACGCCACAGACGGCCAGGTTGCCGCCAAGGTGGTTGAACTTGGCCTGGATCAACCTGTGCTGCTTCAATACTTCCACTGGCTGAGCGGGCTCCTTCATGGAGACCTCGGGGCCAGCTACTTCAGCGGTGAGCCCGTGACGAGCATGATGGCGACCCGGGTCCCGGTTACCTTGTCACTGGTGCTGGTTTCTTTGGTCTTCACTGTGCTGCTGAGTGTACTGACGGGCGTGGCCGCCGCCATCAGGGGAGGCTGGCTGGACCGCGCGCTGCAGATCACGGGCATCCTCGGAACGGCGGTTCCGAGCTTCATTATTGCCATCGCCCTGGTGTTCCTGTTTGCGCTGGCCTTCCCTGTCTTTCCAGCGACCGGCTATATTTCCCCCGACTATGACACCGCCGGGTGGGCCCGGTCCTTGGCCCTGCCGGTTCTGGCTGTCCTCGTAGGTTCGGTCGCGAACGCAGCCCTGCAGTTTCGGGGGGCGGTGATTGATGTGATGGGCCAGGACTTCATCCGTACGCTGCGCACCCGGGGGATCAGTGAACGGCAGATCACCTTTAGGCATGCTTTGCGCAATGCGGCAAGTCCCGGGCTGACGATCCTGTCGCTTCAGACCATCGCCCTCATGGGCGGCGTAGTCATCATCGAGCAGGTATTTGCCATGCCGGGAATGGGTCTGCTGACTACCAGCGCTTCTCTCCAGGGTGATATCCCCGCTGTGATGGGCTGCGTGCTTTTCACCATACTGGTCGTCATCATCGTCAACCTTTGCGTTGACCTGATTAATGGCGCAGTCAATCCGAAGGCAAGACTGTCATGAGCGTTGAAAACCTGACCCGAACTCCGCCGCCTACAACGGGGGTGGTCCCTGTGAAGAGGTCGGTAATCCAACTGGTTCTCAGGGATCCGCTGGGTCTTGCCAGCAGCATCTTTATCCTGCTAATTCTCCTCTGCGGGTTTCTGGCTCCTTACCTGGCTCCCTTCGACCCGAACTTCACCGACCTGGCCCTGACCAACGCACCGCCCTTTGGCAGCCAATACATCCTCGGCGGCGACCAGGCGGGACGGGACATCCTTTCCCGCCTTATGTTCGCCACCGGAAGTACGCTTGCCGGGTCTGCCGTGCTGTTGCTGGTTTCAGTGGTTCTGGGCGTATCGGCCGGTCTGATCGCAGGCTACTACGGCGGCATCTTTGATGCCGTAAGCAGCTGGATAGCCGACGTTATCCTTGCACTGCCCGGCATCGTACTGCTGATTGCCCTGTATGCGGTGATCGGCCCCTCCACTTTGACCGCGATGGCGGTGTTCGGTGTGCTTGTCGCACCTTCGTACTTCCGCCTGGTACGGTCACTGGTCGTCAATGTCCGCCATGAGCTGTATGTTGACGCCGCCAAGGTGGCCGGACTGACCGACCTGCGGATCATCTCGCGTCACGTGCTGCGGGCCGTCCGGGCGCCCATTATCATCCAAAGCGCTTTTGTGCTGGGGGCCGGCATCGCCATCCAGGCAGGCCTGGAGTTCCTTGGTCTGGGAAACCCTGCGCGTCCTTCCTGGGGCGGCATGCTCCGGGAGGCATTCAACTCAATCTACCTCGCCGGTATCAACATTCTCTGGCCAGCATCGCTGGTTGCCCTGACCACTCTGGCCTTCGCCCTGCTCGGCAACGAGATCCGCGACCGACTGCAGGGTGCGGGCTCACGCAGCCATGAACTGAAACCCTCGGTCATCAGGAAACTCCGTGACGAGTCCTCCCGGCTACAGATCCCTGACGGCGCTGTTTCGGCAGTTGCAAAAGAAACGGGTCAAACTCCTCACCTTTCCATCAGCAACCTGGTGGTGGCCTACCCCGACTCGGCCAGCAGCGTCCGGGAAGTGGTCCGGGGCGTGAACCTGGACGTACAGAAGGGCGAAATCCACGGCCTGGTCGGGG
The DNA here is from genome assembly GCF_056499105.1 of Arthrobacter sp. Z5-13. Taxonomy (NCBI): domain Bacteria; kingdom Bacillati; phylum Actinomycetota; class Actinomycetes; order Micrococcales; family Micrococcaceae; genus Arthrobacter; species Arthrobacter sp. Z5-13. Next base: position 2,076,856 of record NZ_CP096460.1, on the reverse strand, counting down.
AATCCGGCTCCGGCAAATCCCAGACGGCGTTCTCGGTGTTGGGCATCCTGCCCAAGGGAGCCCTCGTGCTAGGCGGGCAGATTCTCTACCGCGGGGAAGATCTGCTGGCATCCGGAACGCTGCAGAAGAATCTGCGCGGGAAGAAGATCGCCTACATTCCCCAGGAGCCCATGTCCAACCTCGATCCGGCCTTCGCTGTCGGGAGCCAGCTCATGTACGGACTGCGGGCAGTGAAGACAATCAGCAAACAGCAGGCACGGGCAGAACTGATCGAACTCCTTGCCCGGGTCGGCATCAGCAATCCGGAACGGACCTTCCATTCCTACCCGCACCAGATTTCCGGTGGCATGGCGCAACGTGTCCTGATCGCAGGCGCCATCGCCGGGGATCCGGAATTCATCATCGCCGACGAACCCACCACTGCCTTGGATGTCACGGTGCAGGCCGAAGTCCTGGAACTGCTGCGCGAACTCCAACGGGAGCGCCAATTGGGCATGATCCTGGTGACACACAACTTTGGCGTGGTGGCTGACATCTGCGACCGGGTCAGTGTAATGCAGCAAGGCCGGATTGTTGAAAGCAACTCCACCCGCGAATTGTTCGCCGACCCCAGGCATGAATACACCAAGATGCTCCTCGGGTCCACCCTTGACGGTTCCGAGCTTCGAGCCCCACTCACCCCCAGCCGTGTCCAAGGAGCCTGAAATGACATACTCAGCCGCGTCCTCCGTTCTGCGGATCGAAGACCTCCGGGTCGACTTCCGCCGCAAAGGACTCCGCAAGAAGCCAGTGCAGGTCATCAATGGTGTGTCGCTGGACATAGCACCCGGCGAAACCCTGGGCCTGGTCGGAGAATCCGGTTCCGGAAAGACCACCATCGGCAGGGCCACCCTGGGGCTGGCCCCGGTATCAGGTGGCCGGATCCTTTTCGAAGGAAGAGACCTGACGGGGCTGAAACCTGTCCAGCGGCGCAAGACGGCCAGGGATATCCAGGCTGTCTTCCAGGATCCATACTCCTCGTTGAATCCCGCCATGACGATAGAGGACATCCTCTCCGAGCCGCTGCTGGACATGGGCCGCAAAGCTGGGCTCGAACGCGTGCGGGAGTTGCTGGACAATGTGGGCCTGCCAGCCGACGCCGGACAGCGCCTTGCCCGGGAATTCTCGGGAGGCCAGCGCCAGCGCATCGCCATAGCCCGGGCACTGGCGCTGTCACCGAAACTGATCATCTGCGATGAGCCGACCAGCGCGCTGGACCTGTCCACCCAGGCGCGGGTTCTGGATCTCTTTCTGGACATCCAGGAACGCACCGGAGTCGCCTACCTCTTCATCACCCACGACCTCGCCGTCGTTCGCAGGATGAGCCACCGCATCGCAGTACTGTTCCACGGTGAGGTTGTGGAACTGGGCACAGCGCAGCAAATCACGGAGGCGCCCGAACACCCCTACACGCAAAGGCTCCTGACCTCCTCCCCGGTTGCAGATCCGGCATTGCAGGAACAACGCAGGGCCGAAAGGCACCGGGTGCTGGACCTACAGCGGCAGCAAATTGGGCAAGGCGGCGGCAACGAAAACATGTGGGTCGCCTGACCTCTTCCTTCTCCCACCCGGTTTCCACACCACTGGCACTTCAAACTTAGGAACGCTTATGACACAACTCCCTTGGAGAGCGACCATGATCGCGCCCAATGAGGACTTCGCCGGGGCCCCTCTCCTGCGCAAGGAATTCACCTTGGCTGCCGGACACGGCAGCATGCAGCGGGCCGTTCTACGGGCCAGCGCCCTTGGCATCTTCGAAGCCTTTCTCAACGGGACACCAGTCGGACCCGATGTGCTCAGCCCCGGGTGGAGTTCATATGAATGGCGACTGCGGTACCGCACCTACGACGTCACTCCCCTACTGGAACAAACCTCGGTCCTTTGTGCATCGCTAGGGAACGGCTGGTACCGGGGACGCCTTGGATTCATGCAGGGCAGCCGGTTCTACGGTGAGGAACTAGGGTTTATTGCGCAACTCGATATCACTTATGCCGACGGATTCACCCAGACCATCACAACTGACACCACTTGGGAGTCCGGACCGTCAGCGGTCCTCAGTAACGACCTGTACGACGGGCAGACAGTAGACGCGCGCCTGGTGGAAAACAGCTGGCTGAGGCCGCAATTTACCGGAGCGCAATGGCTCGGAACCCACACCCTGCAATTCGACAATGCAAAGCTCACTGACCCGGTGGCCGCCCCTGTGATTCGCCACGAGGTCCTCAAACCCGTCAAGATCCACCGGTCCCCCAAAGGCAAGACCCTGGTTGACTTTGGCCAGAATCTGGTGGGCTGGCTCAGGTTCACAGTCAAAGGGAAGCGGGGAACCACCATCAGCATCCGCCACGCAGAAGTGCTCGTGGACGGGGAACTCGGCACAGAGCCACTGCGTACAGCAAAAGCGACCGACGCCATCATCCTTTCCGGCAACGAGGACCGCTACGAACCCACCAAGACCTTCCATGGCTTCCGCTACGCAGAAGTTGAAGGCTGGCCCGGCGAGCTCACCACCGAGAGCCTTGAAGCAGTTGTCGTGCACACCAAATTACAGCGAATAGGCACTTTTACCTGCTCCAATGACCTGCTCAACAAGTTGCACCAGAACGTGGTGTGGGGCCTCCGAGGGAATTTCCTCGACCTTCCCACCGACTGCCCCCAACGTGATGAACGCCTGGGGTGGACCGGGGACATTGCAGTCTTCACCCCCACCGCATCGTTCCTCTATGACGTTAAGGACTTCCTCCAGGATTGGCTCCTCGACCTTGCCGCCGAACAGAAAGCAGCCGACGGCCTGGTCCCTCTTACAGTCCCGGATCTGCTGAAGTACGAAAAGATGCCCGAGCACTTCCCTACCCCGGACTCCACTGCGCTCTGGAGCGAAGCCGCCGTCTGGGTGCCGTGGGCGCTCTGGGAAGCCTACGGAGACAAGGCCGTCCTGAGCCAACAGTACGACTCCATGTCGGCGCACACGTTCCGGGTCGAAGGGCTGCTGTCAGAAACGGGTCTGTGGGACGCCTCCGTACAGCTCGGTGACTGGCTTGACCCGGATGCCCCGGCGGACAAACCAGACGCCGCCAAAGCGGACAAGGGGGTCGTAGCCACTGCCTGCCTCTACCGAACATCAAGGATGACAGCCCAAGCGGCGCTCATCCTCGGAAAAGACGATGACGCTGACCGCTTCACTGCCCTGGCCGAACGGGTCAAAGCCGCCTTCAACAAGCACTACGTCAACGAGGACGGCACGATCCTCAGTGACTGTGCCACCGTCTATTCCCTCGCGATCGCTTTCGACGTCCTGGATACCGAGGAAAAACACCGCCTCGCCGGGCAACGGCTGGCCGGCCTTGCCCGTGAGAACGGCTATCGCGTCTCCACCGGGTTCGCCGGAACCCCCTTCATCACCACGGCGCTCTCAAATACCGGACACCTGGAAGCGGCATACAGCCTGCTGCTGGAAGAAGAATGTCCGTCATGGCTGTACCCCGTCAAAATGGGAGCAACGACAATCTGGGAACGCTGGGACTCCATGCTGCCCGACGGAACGGTCAAACCCGGAGGAATGACCAGCTTCAACCACTACGCGCTGGGTGCGGTTGCCGACTGGATGCACAAAACTATCGGAGGCCTCGCTCCCCTTGAACCCGGCTATGCGAAAGTCCGCATCGCACCTCGCCCAGGGGGCGGTATAACCTCAGCCGCGACATCACTGATGACGCCCCACGGTCTGATCGAGGCGACATGGTCACTAACGGCCGAAGGCATCCTGACCGTCGAGGTAACAGTTCCCGACGGGATCACAGCACAGGTCGAACTTCCGGACGGGGCACAACACTCAGTTACCGGCGGCTGGTACAGCTTCAGCAGCTCGCAATTGGCCACAACTGGGGAAGAACGATGACTCAGCCCTTTCCTCTTCCTCGATCCACTCCATCCGCGCAAGGGACACGGGCAACCGCCATCATGGCCTTTCTTGACGAACTGGGATCTGCCCCGGACGTCGAACTGCACAGCCTGATGGTCCTTCGCCACGGCCAGGTCATCGCCGAAGGCTGGTGGGCACCCTACACAGTGAGCGGACCCCAACTGCTCTACTCCCTGAGCAAAAGCTTCACGGCTACCGCTTTGGGATTCGCTCTCACCGAAGGCCTGCTAAGCCTGGACGATACCGTCCTCAGCCATTTTCCCGAGCTGCTGCCGGACATCACCGACTCCCGCAGCCGCCGGATTCTTGTTCGGCACGTTGCTGCCATGGCCAGTGGGCATTCAGAGGAAACCCTCGACCGGGCAGCCGAGGCTGACCCTGAAGACCTGGTCCGCGGTTTTCTCCTCATACCACCGGACGCCGAACCGGGAACCCGCTTCGCCTATAACCAGCCCTGCACCTACGTGCTGGGTGCGCTCATTGCACGCGCTTCCGGGCAGTCTCTCACCAGCTACTTGCGTCCGCGCCTGCTTGATCCACTTGGGATTGGCGACGTCGGATGGGAATGCGATGACACAGGGCAGGAGTTGGGCTACTCAGGCCTGCACGCCACAACGGATGCCGTAGCCCGACTAGGTCAGCTCTATCTGCAGGAGGGGTTGTGGAACGGCCAACAGCTTCTGCCCCCCGAATGGATAAGGGAGGCAACCCGAACCCAGATCGACACCAGCGATCAGGCCAGCCCCGATTGGCAACAGGGGTACGGATTTCAGTTCTGGAACTCCCGGCACGGATACCGCGGCGACGGCGCTTACGGCCAGTTCTGCATCATACTGCCCGAACACGATGCGGTACTGGCGATCACGGCAGCAACCCACGACATGCAGAAAATCCTGGATGCCGTATGGCAACATCTGTTGCCGGCCATGGAGCACGACGTTCTAGCAGAAGCCGCGGCTGATGACCTCCTGCTTCGCCGGCTAAGCCACCTCACGGTGCCCCCATTGACAAGAAGCGACCACCCACCCCTTCGGACAGCGGCGGAGTGGAAACATTTCATCGGCAGCCCGGCCGGAGACGGCCCACTGACTGAAGTACGCGTGGGACACCAAGGAACCTCCTGGAAGGTGAGATTCACCGGCGGTCCGGCAGGAGACCAAACGATCAGTCACGAAGTAGCGCTGCAGGTCAGCTGGAGGTTCCCGACGCCGGCAGATCTGGACGGAGCCTCGGCTCCTGTTGCGGTTTCAGGGGGTTGGTGCGACGACGGCGTCCTACAGTTCGACATCATATTCCCGGAAACACCACACCGTCTGCAAGTGACGTGCCAACTGCCGGACCACGTATCAGTGTCTTGGAAGACTGAACCGCTTGGAACCCAAAACATCCACAAACTGCGTGCACCACCACCACTGAATCAGGCACTTAACAGGTAGTTCCCGGTCCATCGCCGCGAGCAACGAAAATGGCCAACCCAGACAAGGAAACAATCTTGGAAATCAACCCTACCGACGGGCGCTCCACCGATCAGGCCCTGGGACAGCTTCTCGGTCAGCTGACGCTCGAGGATAAGGTACAACTGCTGACGGGCCGGGATTTCTGGACTACCTGGCCGCTGGAGAAGATCGGACTCCGGCCCATCCTCGTTTCTGACGGCCCATCAGGAGTCCGGGGTGAAGTCTGGGATGAACGCCAGCCATCGGTAAGTTTTCCCTCCGCAACTGCCATCAGCTCCAGCTGGGACCCGGCCATCGCGGAACGGCTTGGTGCGGCGTCTGCAGCGGAAGCCCGACGCAAAGGCGTGGACGTTGTCCTTGGCCCTACCATCAACCTGCACCGTTCGCCGCTCGGCGGTCGTCACTTCGAGGCCTTCAGCGAAGATCCCGTACTCACGGCGGAACTCGCGGCAGCCTACGTCTCGGGCGTCCAGCGCAATGGAGTAGGAGCCACCCTCAAGCACTATATAGCCAACGACTCCGAGACGGACCGCTTTACCGTGGACGTCAGAATCGGAGAGCGAGCACTACGGGAGCTATACCTACTGGCATTCGAGAAGGCCGTCGTGGAGACCAAGGCCTGGCTGGTGATGAGTGCTTACAACTCGATCAACGGCGCCACCGCCACTGAGAATGAGCTCCTTGAAACCCCGCTTAACAGCGAATGGGGCTTCGACGGCGTCGTCATCAGTGACTGGACGGCAGTGCGAAGCGTCAAAAGCGCCAACTTCTCCCAGGACCTGGCCATGCCGGGTCCGGACGGGCCGTGGGGCGAGGCTCTTGTGGCATCAGTCCGTGCCGGGGACGTTGCCGAATCCAGTATCGACCGTAAGGTCCTGCGGATCCTCCAGCTCGCAGCCCGCGTAGGGGCGCTGAAAGACTTCGAACCCGTCCATGCCGAACCCGTAGATTATGAAGATCCCCTTGCTTTTGCCCGGGAGGCCTCCGCCGCGGGCACCGTGATGGTGAAGAACGACGGCGCGTTGCCGCTCGCTGCTACTTCCGTATCCCGCATCGCGGTGATCGGCCACAATGCCCGATATGCCCGTACCCAGGGCGGCGGCTCCGCCACCGTGATCCCGGAGAAAATCGTCAGTCCGCTGGACGGAATCCGTGAGGCGTTCGGCGCGGACAAGGTCAGCTACAGCGTGGGCACCGTGACCCAGGAAGGCATCGCCGAGCTGCCCCTGGACCAGCTCAGGAATCCCGAGACCGGGGATGCAGGGTTGCGTGCGCGCTTCCTGGACTCCCAGGGGGTCGAGCTGTTCGCCGAGGACCGCCGCTCGACAGCCCTCGTTTGGTTCGGCGGGGATGCCCCGATCGCGGCCTCCTCCATGGTGCAGTTCCACACGATCTACACCCCGAATGAGACCGGCACCATAAAGTTGGGCGTCGCGACCGTAGGCCATTGCCGGATTAGGGTCGACGGCGTTCTGGCCGGCGATCTCACCATAGCCCCTGAAAGCAGCGACATTGCCGCAGCTTTGCTGGCCCCGCCGTCGGCCTCTGTCCGCGTTCCTGTCAGCGCCGGCATCCCGATCGAGATACTGGTCGAGCTCGATATCAACGGCGGTAGTGATGAGGGCCTTGGGAACGTACTGGGAGTGACCATCGGGGTGGAACCCGGCGACTCTGACCCGGAAGCGTTGATCGCTGACGCTGTTGAAGCTGCGCGCGCGGCCGACGTCGCCGTCGTCGTGGTAGGTACCAACTCAAGGGTTGAATCGGAAGGCTACGACCGGACCTCCCTGGAACTACCGGGCCTGCAGGACCGGCTGGTATCCGCCGTAGCCGCGGCCAATCCTCGGACCATTGTGGTCGTCAACGCCGGCTCCCCGGTCCTCCTGCCGTGGCGCCATGAGGCTTCCGCCATCCTCATCGGCTACTTCGGCGGCCAGGAATTCGGCAATGCCCTCGCAGACATTCTCACTGGAGCAACCGAACCCGGCGGCCGGCTGCCTACCACCTGGCCCGCTCGTCTGGAGGACGTGCCCGTCATTAACGTTACCCCCGACGCCGGCGGAACCCTGAGCTACGACGAAGGAATCCACATCGGCTACCGGGCTTGGCTGAAGGCGGATGCTCAACCTGCCTATGAATTTGGCTTCGGACTGGGGTACACGGAGTGGAAGCTTGGGTCTGTGGACGTCTCGCCCACCACGGCTACCGGGGCCGTCGTGCCCGTGAGCGTCACCGTGACCAACACTGGCGCCAAGTCAGGAAAACAGGTCATCCAGATCTATGCCGAGAAGAGCGACTCCGCTGTGGATCGCCCTGTCCGCTGGCTCGTCACATCAGCACCAGTATGGGCCGGTGCGGGCGAAACCGTCAGCACTGTGCTGAAGGTACCAACCCGCCTCCTCGCATTTTGGAACAACGGCTGGACGTACGAGGCAGGGAGCTACCGCCTTCACGCAGGATTCTCCGTCAACAACCTGCCCGGCGAAGCAAAACTCACGCTGGTTTAATCTCGGCGTCCAGCCTGAATGCCGGTGTTCCCTCGACCATCGCGCTGATGTGGCGGCGGAATGGGCTCATCATTACAACTTTCGTGATGTTGTTGGTGACGGTCAGGGAGGAGTCCAGGGTACACACTGCCGGAATGGCGCCCATGGGGTGTTCATCCGTTATCCCACACCGGCGGCGCTCCAGACGGTCGGCCGCGGACATGCACGGGCACGCCTGAAGAAACACGCGCCGCGCGCTGCAGAACGCCTCACGGAAGCAGTCTTTGCTGCCCTTGGAGAGCAGAGCGTCATCGTCGTAGGGACCAACGCACCCGCGAACTGCGCGCGGGAGGGATCCCGACGACGGCCGGTTTTGTGATCGGCGATCTGGGCAACCCGTTCTACTCCAAAGTGGCCTCCGGGGTTGAGCGCGTCCTCTCACAAGCAGGACTGACAATGCTGCTGGCCGCCACGGATGACGAGTCGCGCCAGGAACCATCCGTGGTCCAGTCAATGCTGGAACGGGGCGTCCTGGCGTTGCTGATGGTGCCCATTTCCAGAGACCATGCCTACCTTCAGGCTGCGAACCCGGCCGATGTTCCAGTGGTTGCCGTGGATAGGCCGCTCAACAACGCGGGTAGCGATGCCGTGGTTTTCAGCAACCGGCAAGGGGCGCCCGAGGCAGTCCGCCTCCTCGTCGACAGCGGACACCGACGCATTGGATTTGTCGGCAGCTCCGCAGAGCTCTACACGCATGGCGAACGCGTCTCCGGTTACCGCCACGCCTTAGAGCAGGCAGACATCGAATGGGACGCCGCATTGGAACGGACAGGTGCCCCCACAGTCGACTCGACAGCAGCAGCAACACGGCAGTTACTGACGCTGGACCCCATACCCACTGCCATCTTCGCCGCCAACAACCGGGCCGCCATCGGTGTCTACACTGCACTTCGAGAGGCGAACTCCCCGATTTCGATGGTCGGCTTCGATGACTTCGAACTCGCCGATGCCCTCGGCATCACCGTAGTCGCGCACGACCCTGTGCAGTTGGGGGCGGCCGCGGCCGAACTTGCGCTGGCGCGGCTGGCGGATCACCAGCAGCCGAAAGACTTCGAGACCATAGAAATTCCCACGGCCCTGAAACTCCGGACATCACATCTGTCCGTTAGCCACGCCTGACCTCTTCCTGGCAGACATCTGGCCCGGCCTCCTCGGCCTGTCAAAGAAACGAGCACGCATGCAGCTTCTCCAGAACTCGATCCGCACCTACACCTGGGGATCCACCTCGGCGATCGCTGAGCTCTTCGGGCGCGAACCCTCCGGTGAGCCTGCGGCTGAACTGTGGATCGGCGCCCATCCGGACTGCCCCTCAATGGCCGTGACTGCGCACGGGGAGAGTGTCCGCCTGGACCGCCTCATCGACTTGGGTCCGGGGCGGATGCTGGGTAGGGATGTGGACCGGCGTTTCGGCGGCCGGCTTCCGTACCTGATGAAAGTCCTGGCTGCAGACTCGCCCTTTCACTCCAGGTACGCCCGAGCCTGGAACAGGCGGTGGCAGGTAATGCAGCGGAAACACCTGCGGCGTCCCCTCGGACGCGCCTCACCCGAACTACAAGGACGCAAACCACAAACCCGAAATGATCTTCGCCCTCACACGGTTCGAGGCACACTGTGCGGATTCCGCCCTGTCGCGGAGTCCGCCGAGGTCCAGCAGCTGTCCCAGCTTCTGCCGGAACGTTCCACCGAGGCCCTGCTGCTAGCAGGCGTTGCCGCCACGTTGCGGGAAAGCCCGGCCGGCGACGGATTGCGGGGCGCCTTTTCCGGGCTCTTCTCGGAGGCCGCTTTGGTGTCACCTGCCCTGGGGTTGCTCGCCGTGTTGGATATTCCAGGATCCTCCGTGGCAGTGGACCTTCAGACTGTTACCGAACTTCACCATCAGTATCCCGGCGACCCCGGGTGTTTGGTGGCACTGCTGCTGAACCGGGTGGTTCTCAATCCCCGGGAGTCGCTCTACCTGCCCGCGGGCAACATCCGTGCCTACCTGAAGGGCCTGGGCATCGAGGTCATGGCTTCGTCCGACAACGTGCTCAGAGGAGGCCTTACCCCTAAGCATGTGGATATCCCGGAACTGCTGAAGACCATCGTTTTCGAACCCATTGACCCGCCCTCGCTAACGGCCCAACTGATGGATGGGCCGGAGCTGTACTGCCCGCCGTTTGAAGAGTTCAAGCTCCAACGCCTCAAGCTGGAGGCAGCCGACGCCGGCATGCCACTGGTCCAAAACGGCCTGCAATTGTGCTTGCGGTCGCGGGTGGCATCACTCTGCAGTCAAGGCACCACACACTTACCCTGCACCGTGGTGAGAGCGCCTTTGTCCCGGCAGACGAAGCGCCCGTGACTGTGCGAAACGAGGGAACAGACCCCGACCGGGCAGCTGCGCTTGCGTTCGCCGTAACCGCACCTTCGATGACAGAGGGCAAACGCCGCTAAATGCCTTCATGGCAGCCAAATTCCGGCGACATCGTAAGTAAACTAGGCCTTCTTGGAGTGATTCACTTCCCGAATTATACGCGTCATCCGCGCCGCTCAAGTCACTCCCGGGACAACTCGACACTCACGATGCGGTCGTCGTCGGGTCCCGCTGCACCCCGGCCGTCGGTGTTGTTTGTGACGAACCAGAGCTTACCGTCCGGGGCCTGAATGACATCGCGGATGCGGCCAAATTCGCCGCTGTAGTACATGGTCGAGGTGGTGGGATCGGCGACGGGAACGGCCCGGAGGACCTGTCCACGCAAGTTAGCGATGAACAGGGTCCCGTCTATGTGGGTCATGCCGCTGGGGCTGGCCTCGGCTGGCCCCCATTGCTGTACCGGGTCGGTGAAGCCTTCAGCATTGGCGATTCCTTCCGCAGCCGGCCAACCGTAGTTGGCGCCCGCAGTGATGATGTTCAGCTCGTCCCAGGTGTTTTGCCCGAACTCGGTAGCGAACATGCTGCCGTCCTGCGCCCAGGCCAGACCTTGGGGGTTTCGGTGCCCGTAGCTGTAAACGAGTGAATCCGGGAAGGGGTTGTCATCGGGGACGTCCCCGTCTGGGGTCATTCGCAGGATCTTCCCGTTCAGGGAATCGAGGTCCTGGGAACTGCCGCGATTGCCAGCGTCGCCGATCGCGACGTAGAGCATGCCGTCGGGACCGAAGGCGATCCTCCCGCCGTCGTGATAGCTCGCCGAGGCGATCCCGTCGAGGAGCGTTTCGGGCTCTCCGAGCGCCAGGGACCCTGATTCTCCCGTGACGTTGAAGCGCTGGAGCCGGTTTCCGTCAGAGCCCGTCGAGTATACATACAGGCGGCCTTGGCTGTCCGCTTCCAAGCCCAGCAACCCGCCCTCGCCTGTGCCCGCTACGCCCGAAATGGTTCCCACGGTGCGAGCGGTGCCGTCGTCGCCGAGTTCGAGGATTCGCCCGCTGTCCCGCTCGCTGAGCAGGGGCGTGCCGTTGCGGAACACCACGGACCAGGGCGCCTCCAGTCCGCTGGCCACGACTTGCGGCGTGCTAGCCGGGGTGGCGTTCTCCACTGTCGCCAGCCCGGATGAGGACGGCGAAGGGGACTGAACCGACGCCGTACCCGGTGCCGGGGATGCTTCCGGCGGTGTGGAAGTGCAGGATGCCAGCCCCAGGCTGGCTGCGAGGGTGGCTGCCAGCAGGGCCGACGTACGGATGGCGTTCATTGTTTTCTCCTGAATAGCTTGTTGACGGCCGTTGCTTCTGCGGGAGCAGGCGCTTGGTTTGTTGGTTACAGGGGTAATGCTGTGGGCGCCCGGCACGGCGACCTTCTCCGGCGCATCTCAGGTGTAGGCCAGGAGTATCCCCGCGACCGTGACGCCTGACCACGATACGAAGGAGATGACTGCAGCGATCCGAGCGGCGTCAGGCGACGGTTCGCCTATGTCCCAGTCGGCCGCGTTCCGGTAGGTGCGGCGATGGAAGACCAGGATATTTAGGCCCGCGATCAGAATGAGGCCAAGCCTCCCCGGAGCGCTGCCACGGTCAGCCGGCCCACACCGCGATCGGAGACGTGCTGTGGGAGTCCTCTGCAGCGCCGGGGGCATCCTGGTCGGCGTCGGCGGCAAGCTCGTCGTGAGCGGGATACGGAACCGGCAGCGGCCTCGCCGGCAATTCACTTCCGAGCACCTGATTGACCGGCTGTCCGTCCTCGAACCAGAACACGACCGGACGAAACTCATCGTCGTGACTCGCGCCGATGTAGCCGACTGCCTCGACTCGCTCACCGTCGACAAGAGGACGGTCGAGGCCCCACCTCCCCGTGAAACTCGGCGGCGCGATGACCACCTCCAGCACGTCATCGGAGCCAGGGGACGACGGAGCATCACTGATTGGCCCACTGTCCTCGGGGGCCTGCAGCTGCTCAGGCAACGCCAATTCAGGCGTGTCGGCGGGGAGCTGGCTGTCGAGCGTCACAGAGAAGTAGGAGTGCGGCTCACCCCAGCGGACCTGCGAGACGGTGCCCGAGATGTAGTAAAGACGGTCGGTGTCGAAGTCGTCAAAACCGTGATGGGCCTGCGCGGCGCTAGCGTGGAAAGCTGTGAACATCGCCGCGAAAATGACGGAGGCGGCGGCCAGCTTCACGCGACGGGTGCCGGCGCGAGACTGTCGTGCGGTGCTTGTAATGAAGCGCATGTTGAGTTGATCCTTTTCAAAAGAGCTGGGGTCCGCAACCCATGAAATCCCATCTCATGAGAAACAGGGAGACCCTGTCAGAACACGGCAGGGCCTCCCACTGTAGAAGGACTCTTAAAGGTCTCTCAGTAGGCGCAGCCGCGCCGATGCTTCGTCGTCCCCGCGGGTGCGAATGCACTGCCTCGATGTGGTGGAAGCCGGAAGGCATCAGAAAGTTCGATAGCTGGCTGGTTGCAACGGAAGAGAATTACGGCAATACGGAGACCTAGGCGGTGAACCCGCCGTCGACCGGAAGCGCAACACCGGTGACGTAACTGGCGGCATCACTGCAGAGCCACACCACAGCAGCGGCGATCTCCTCGGGCCGGCCGAGCCGGCCCAGCGGGATGGACGCGAGCGAGGCGCCGGGATCCAGCTCGCCACGGGCTGTCATCCGCGCCACCATCGGGGTGTCAATGGTTCCGGGGCAGACGGCGTTCACCCGCACTCCCAGGGGTGCGTACTGCAGCGCCACGCTTTTGGCCTGCCCGATCACTCCATGCTTGGTCGCATGGTAAGTTGCGCGCCCGTTGCCGCCGACGAGCCCTCCGAGCGACGAACAATTCACGATCGCACCGGACCCCTGCTTCCTCATCTGCGCCAACTCGTGCTTCATCGACGCCCACACGCCGCGCAGGTTGACCGCTACGATCTTGTCAAAAGCCTCTGCCGACTCATATGCAGAATCCACGGGCGGAAGCATGATGCCCGCATTGTTGAACGCCATGTCGAGGCTGCCGAAGGCCTCGACGGTACGGGCGACAGCGCTTTCCACCTGCGCCTCATCGGACACATCACACTGTACGGCGAGGGCACTGTGCCCCGCGGCGTTCAATTCAGCCGCGAAGCGCTCCGCCGCCGCGCCGTCGAGATCGACAATTGCGACGGCGGCGCCTGCCTCCGCGAAGGCACACGCCGTCGCTGCGCCCATCCCTGCGCTTGCGCCGGTGACGAAGGCGACCTTGCCGTTGAAGTCATAGCTGACCATTTCATCGTTCCTTTTCTATCCGCCTAGTACGGGTTTCTCATCCTCGATGCAAATATGGAGGTCATCACTCGCAGCGATCCGCTCGGCCCCTGGGGCCATGTCCTCATTTCGGTCCTCCGTGGATCACGCTTCCCGTGTAGTCAGCCAGCGAGTCGAGGACCGCCGCCTGGAAGCGCTCATCACGTACCACCTGATGGGGTGTTGGGTTCTCTGGTGGTGCCAGTAGCGGCCGCGCCCGAGTCCTTGGGCTTCCTCGCATGCAGCGAGCCAGGCCTGCGTCACGTGACCGAGCCGAAGGTCGTCGCCCGCGTTGCGGCCGCCCATCCGGGTCGGCACCCACCCGGGATCGACGGCGTTCGCACTCACGTCCGGCCACAGCCTGGCAACTGCAGCCGCCAGAGCATTGACGAACAGCTTGCTGTCCGAGTACGAATGCGTCTGGTGTCCTCCGCTCCAGTCCACTCCGTCCAGGTCCGTACGTCCGCCATGGTGCATCCTGCTGCTGAGGTAGATCAGCCGGTCAGGTCGTCCCATTTCCGCGGTGAGGACGAAGGGAGTGACCACGTTCACAGGCAGCAGGGACCACGCACCGATGACTCCAGCGTTGTGGATCACGGCGTCGAACCGCCCCAACGCATTTGCCTGCTCCCAGGGGCCGTGCATCTCATCAAGCCTCGAGAGGTCGCCAACGACGGCCTGTGCGCCGCGGTCGAGGAGGTCCTTTCTGTCCTCCAGCCGTTCCCCCGAGCGGGCATGGACGACGACAGCATGACCGTCGGTGAGCAGCGCTGCGGCCGCCGCGCGGCCGAGACCGTCGCTGGAACCGGTAAGGAGGATACCGGAACCAGAGCGTCGTGGAGCATCTGGGTGTACGCGGATTCGGCGGCGAACGCGGCAGACGTGCCAGCGTAGGTGTGGTTGGGCCGCACCGCGCTGGAGCCGTTGACGAACGGGGCGGTTCCGCGGCCAAGGGACCGCATGCCGGGAAGTACCGCACTGACGGCATCGGCGGCTCCCAGCGTGGAGAATTCGAGCGCCGAGTGCGGTTCTTCCCTCGTCGTTTCAAGAACAGGTTGCAGGTACTCCTTGGATGGCACCGGGCTGTACTGGAGGACTTGGACGACTCCCAGTTCCTCGGCCACCCTGGCAAGGGCGGAGTTGAGCGACTCAGCATCACAGACGTCGGCGGCGTAACCGCCGACGGTTATTCCGGCGTCGGCCAACTCCGAGGCGAGCGAATCCACGTGCTCCTGGATTCGGGAAAGAAGTGCGACATTGAAACCTTCAGCGCCGAAGCGCCGGGCGGAGGCGAGTCCAAGGCCGGGTCCGGCACCGATGATCGCGATGGTTGTCTTCATGGTGTTCCTTCTACTTCCACGGCGGCAGGACGGAATGTCCGGGTGATCGGGGCATAAAGGCTGCACTCATATGGGGTGCAGCTCGGCGTAGACCTGCGTCATGAGGCGTTCAGCGGCGGTAGCAACGCCGTCGTCAGCCTTCCGTGTGTGTCCTTTCGGAGGCCGGCTGGACGGCGTTTCCGTATTCGCTGGCCGCCCACGAGGCCAGCAGCTGCATGCGCTCAGCCGACGGCGACCCTGGCTCCGCAGTGTAGATCGTGAGGGTCAGGCCAGGCTCAGCGGCCATCTCCAACCCCTCGAAAGCAAGGGTCATCTCGCCCACGATGGGGTGATTGAACGTCTTGAAGCCAGTGCCGTG
This sequence comes from Arthrobacter sp. Z5-13, assembly GCF_056499105.1. Classification (NCBI taxonomy): domain Bacteria; kingdom Bacillati; phylum Actinomycetota; class Actinomycetes; order Micrococcales; family Micrococcaceae; genus Arthrobacter; species Arthrobacter sp. Z5-13. The sequence goes on along the minus strand of NZ_CP096460.1, from coordinate 2,061,517 downwards.
GTGGCGGACGTTGTGCGCACCCCAACGCTTGCGAAACTCCTCGCTACGGGTTCCCAGCTCACCAATCAGGTCATGGAGCTCTTTGTTGTGCGGATCCCTGCCCGCCTCTGTACGCAGGATGGAAACAGTCACCTCCGCAAAGGCATCCCAGTCAGGGTAGAACTCATAGGCACGTTCGTCCAGGAAGGTAAACCGGGCAATGTTCGGCGGTTGCACAGGCATGTCATAGGAATCCTTGTAAAACGCGCGCGCCAAGGGATTGATCGCCAAGATATCCATGCGGCCATTACGAACGAAAGCCGGCCCGGCCGTGATCGCATCCAGCGCCCACTGCAGGCTCTGGTGCGGCACATAGGACTTCGAGGTCCGCCGCCGCGGCGGCCGTCCAACCGGGCTGGCCCCGTGAGCAAGGTCGAACAGGTGGGCCCGCTCAGCGTCGTCCAAGCACAAGGCTTTGGCTATGCTCTCCAGCACCTGCGGAGAGGCGCCGCTGATAGAACCGCGCTCCATACGCGTGTAGTACTCCACACTCAAACCAGCCAAGGTGGCGACCTCGCTCCGGCGCAGACCGTTCACACGACGGTTCGTTCCAGCAGGTAATCCGACCTGCTCCGGGGCGACCTGAGCACGCCGCGATATGAGGAATTCGCGTACTTCCGCTCGATTGTCCATGACTTCCACGCTAAGCCAACCACAGTACCTAAGGGAGTCCCCGTCAGGGCCCCCATCACGTATGCCCCTACCGCTGAAAAGGGTGGTCGCAAAGGTGTCACACGTCCGCGGCACGCTGTTCATTGCGAGCGTGGGCAACAACCGGGTGTCCGCGGGCGAGAAGATGCGCGGCTGCTAACTGGCCGATTCCCGCGGTAGAGCCTGTGATCAGGATTGATTTCCGCGCTCCCCCTCCCCTGCGGGAAGTGGCCTGATGTTCTGCTCGACGTAGCGCAGTTGGTCCTCGACTTCTTGGGTGTTGTAACTGCCCGCCCCTACTGTGCTTCATTTGCGGTGGAGCTGGGGTTCTCGGGTGATGGATCCCGGGTGCAGGCCGTCAGGATGCCTGCGCCGAGGAAGGCTGAAGACAGGAGAAGAGTGCGTTTGGTGACGTCGGTCATCGCGGTCTGGTGCTGCTTCCTTTGAAAAGATTTGTGCGCCCTGTGTTCGATTTGGACTAGTGGTAATCAGCCTGGATTGATAGCGCCGTGGAGTCGCGAATTGTGGCGACGTCGAAAGTGCCGATTGGGATGATCCCTTTGTAGTAGCCAACGGTCTGGTAGTAGAGGACCAGAGCCTGACCGGATGCGTAGTAGCCGATGGTCCCGGGTTCGGCCCCGCTACCCGGCGGCATCCCGTCGAGCGGGAGCGGTGCGGGGGAGCGCAGCGACCCTCTCTTGCCCGCCGAAATCACTGAACGACAATTCGAGCGGCAACTGGGCGACAAGGAATGCAGACGCGGAATTGTTTTGCAGAATGCCGCGTACGGTCCTTTTGCCGACAGTGATGCGAATGGACGTAGTGCTACACATGGGTTTCCTGAGTCGTGGCCGCGCTTCGCCGATGGACGTGGAAGATGGTGTGGGGGTGGCCGTCTCGACGTCCATCGGCAAAGTGGTGGTGCTGGCTAGAGCTTTGTCCGGAAGAAGTCGGTGAGCTTGTCGAAGGGGATGAGGCCGATGCGGTCGTAGAGATCGACGTGACCTGCCCCTGGGACCCAGAAGAGTTCCTTCGGCCCGGCGGCGAGGCGGTAGGCTTCCTCGCTGAACTCCCGTGAATGTGCCTGGTCGCCGGTGATGAACAGCAGCGGCCGCGGCGAGAGGAGGTCAAGGTCGTTGAACGGGTGGAAGTTCATGAACTTGGTGTTGGTGGCCAGGGTGGGGTGCGTGGTGGTGTTAGGGTGGTATCCGCGGGCGGTGCGGTAGAAGTCGTAGAACTCCCGGTCCACTGCGGTCGATTCTGGTGTGAGTACTTCGGGTGTTCCGCCGGTGTATTGGATCGCGCCGCCGGCGAACTCGATGTCCCGCTGTGCAGCGGCCTGCGCGATGATTGCCTTGCGTTGCTCCAGGGTGACGGATTTGTTCAGCCCGTCGCGGTTGGCGGCGCCCATGTCATACATGCTCACTGTGGCGATCGCCTTGATTCTTGGATCGATTTTTGCTGCGCTGAGCACAAAGCCGCCACTTCCGCAGATGCCGATCGCCCCTACTCGTTCTTTGTCAACAAACGGCTGCGCCCTCAGGTAATCGACGGCGGCGCTGAAGTCTTCGGCGTAGACGTCGGGCAAGACCGCATTGCCGGGCTTTCCGGCGCTCTCTCCCCAGAATGAGAGGTCGAAGGAGAGGGTGATGTAGCCTTGCTCGGCCATCTTGGTTGCATAGAGGTTGGCGCTCTGTTCCTTGACAGCGCCCATGGGATGTCCGACTACCAGTGCAGGATGGGTGGTCCCGCGGTTTAGGCCGTTGGGGACAAACAGGTTCCCCACCACCTTCATCTGGTACTTGTTCTTGAACGAGATCTTCCGGACGCTGACTTGGTCGCTGGTGTAGAAGTTGTCTGCCCCGTTGGAGGTGTCGCCGGGTTCCAGGTCCTTTCGGGAAGCCGGAGCGGCGAAAGCCTGATTCGCTCCTGCCAGCCCCGCTGCGCTGGAGAGCCCGATGGCCGCCGCACCTGTGCCTGTCAGCTTAATCAGGTTCCGGCGGGATACACCCTTCCCCTGGATTTCGGTGGTCGTGGTCGTGTTTCCGTCAGTATTGGTGCTCATCGTTATGTGATCCTCGTGTTCGTCGGTTAGGTAACTTCATGGACCTCGTCGTCCTTTCGAGCACATCACACCTCCATTACCTGTGGGAGTCCCTCTTGTGAGGGGTACTGTCAGGGCTCCCCGGGAACTCTGCCTGAACTGCTGTCATGCCCGCTCGGGCTCAAATTGCCGGCAAGAACGCCTGGATTCCTCCGCCTAGGGCTGAGAGGTAAGGGATTCCAGAGTGGACCTGGCCCCGCCGTTGTGGAGTTTGTTCAGCGCATCGGTGTAGGCCTGGACGAAGAGTTCGTTGTCGATCAGGTCGCCGAAAATTTGGCGGTTGGAGACGAACGCCAGGGGCTCCTCGCGCTGGCGGGCCGCAGCTGCCATCAGCGGTTCTTTGAGCCGATCGACAACGTTGATGGTGTTTCCTTGCTCGTCAACCCCTTCCGAGTAGCGGGCCCAACTAGCCACTATCGCCGCCGAGCGGTGTATTTCGCCACCCCATTCCAGGTTGGTGTGGATAACAGGCAGCAACCATTTCGGGATGCGGTCTGAACTTTCGCCGCACAGGCGGGCGAGGGTGTCGCGGATGTGCTCGTTGGAGAAACGGTCAATAAGAGTTTGCTTGTAGCCGTCGAGGTCAATTCCCGGCACGGGCTCCAATGTCGGGGTTGCTTCCTTGTCCATGTAGTCCAGCAGGAACCGGGCAAACAGCGGGTCCTGGGCGGCTTCGTGAGCGTAGGTGTAGCCGGCGAGGTGACCGAAGTAGCACATGCCTTGATGGCTGGCATTAAGCAGGCGGAGCTTCATGAGCTCGTATGGTTCGACGTCGTTGACGAGTTGGACGCCGACATCCTCAAATGGGGGGCGCCCCAGGCTGAAATCGTCTTCGAGGACCCATTGCGCAAATGGCTCGCAGACCACGGGCCAGGCGTCCTCGAGACCATACTCCCGGGATGCGGCCAGGCGGTCCTCCGCGGTGGTGGCGGGCGTGATGCGATCAACCATGCTGTTAGGGAAAGCGACATTCTTCCGGACCCATTCCCCAAGGTCAGGGTCTTTGAGTGCGGCAAAAGCTGTGAACATCCTGCGGGCAACATCGCCGTTCCCTTGGATGTTGTCGCAGGACATGATGGTGAACGGGGTGAGTCCGCGTTGCCTTCGGCGGGCGAGGGCGGCTGTGATGAGACCAAAAGTTGTCCGAGGCGAAGCCCCCGGTTGAAGGTCGTGGATGACGTCGGGGTTCTCTGCATTGAACTCTCCGGTGACGTGGTGGAAGTTGTAGCCACCTTCGGTGACAGTAAGTGAGACGATACGGACGGTGGGCGAGGCCATCTTCTCAATCACCGCCTCGGGATTGTCCGGGGCGAAGAGGTAGTTGATGATGGAGCCAATGATTCTGGCCTGTCTGGTCCCGTCGGCGTGCTTCACAGTGAGGGTGTAAAGGCAATCCTGGCTGTCCATGGCCTTCTTCATATGGACATCGCCGGGGAGTACCCCGATTCCGCAAATGGCCCAGTCAAGGGCTTTTCCGGCATTCATGAGCCGGTCCAGGTACATTGCCTGATGTGAGCGGTGGAAGCCTCCGACTCCGAAGTGGACGATCCCCTCGGTCAGTTGTGACCTGTTGTATCTGGGTTTGCTGATCGGGCCTGGGACGCCGGGAAGGGTGTAGTTACTCAGGGCTGGCATGGAGTGCCTAAGCTTCGAGGATGGATGATGGGATGGTCAACGGGCCAAGGTCGGCCAGTCGGGGCGGGTTTGCGCCCGGGCGGGAGCAGGTGATCCCGGCAGCTTTATTTGCGTAGCGGGCCAAGGCATGAAGCTGGTCCTGGGTAATGCCGTGGAGACGCTCGCGGGCTGCTGCACCGAGTGCGTCGAGCTGTGCGAGCCCGGAGATCAACGCCGCCATAAATGAGTCTCCGGCTCCGACAGTATCTGCTACCGCGACAGCATCGCCACTGACGTCAACCCTGCCGGACCGGCTGAGGAGGACGGGGCCATCGGCGCCACGGGTCAATGCCAGCAGGGCTGGCCCCAGAGCCAGCCATGCGTTCATCGATTCCTCCAAGGTCCTGTTGGGGTAGAGCCAGCGCAGGTCCTCGTCGCTCGCTTTGACGATGTCGCTAGAGGCAACGAAGCCCTCTGCCTGCTTCCGGGCGGTGGCCTTGTCCGGGCTGATTGCCGGCCTGCAGTTGGGGTCGAAGCTGATCGTGGCGTGGTGGCGGGCCCCCTCAATCAGGCCCATAACCGATGTGCTGCCTGGGGGCAGAACCGTGGCAATGGATCCGGTATGGACGTGCATGGAACTTTCCACTGCTGCCATCGCGGGGATGGCGGCGCCGGTGATGTCCCAAGTGATGGCGAAGGTGTAGCTTGCAGCTCCTGTGTTATCCAAAGTCGCCACAGCTGTTGAGGTGGGTTGAGAACCGCCGACGATGTTTTCGACATTGTTGTTCTCCAAGTGCTCGGCGATCAATTGGCCAAAAGTGTCATCGGCGAAGTGCGTGACAAGTTGGGTCTGAAGGCCCAGCCGGGCGCAGCCGACGGCAACGTTCAGGGGGCTGCCGCCCGGATGAGTCTCGGCTGCGGAGTTCTCTTGGCTGGAGTCTTCGATGATGTCGACAAGTGATTCGCCGATGACAGTTACCAGTACTTTGCTGTCGGAGATTTTTTGTTCGGGACCTGTACCTTGTGATGACATGGCTGCTTCCTCGCAGGTCGGTGCTTGATCTGGCTGCTGATGCTTCGGGGCCGTGGGGGCTCAGCTGCCCGGGTAAACGACGGCTTTGAGCTGTCCTGGCTGTTTCCCGGCGTTGAGTGCCTTTTCGGAGTCGGCGAGGGCGAACTTTCCGGTGACCAGGATGTCCAGATCGATTTTGCCGTCGGCGATGAGTTGGATGGCCAGGGGCCAGGTGTTGGTGTAGCGGAACACGCCGGAGACCCAGATTTCACGGTTTTGAATGTAGGAGACGGGGAGTTCGACGTCGTCTGCCCCCAGGCCGACGAGGATGACCCTTCCGGCAGGGCCTACGGCCTTTATTCCTGAACGGACCGCCTGGGGTGCGCCGGATGCGTCGATGAACGCGTCGACATCGAGCCCCTCGACCGTGTCGGTCGTGGCGTTGAGCGCGTGCGTTGCCCCGTGGTCGAGGGCGAAGGCCAGCCGGTCTTCGGCGATGTCGGAAACGTAAATTTCGGACGCACCGAAGGCGCGGGCAGCTTGCGCCGCAATGATGCCGATGGGCCCGGCACCGGCAATCAGGACCCGGCTGCCGGGCTTGATGTCGGCGCGTTCGCAGGCCCACAGACCGACGGAGAGCGGCTCGATAAGAGCGGCTGCCTCGTCGCTGACGCTGTCCGGGATGTCGTAGGCGAAGTCGGACTGAATGGCCACGTATTCCGCGAACGCCCCGTCGATGGGCGGGGTGGCGTAGAACTCGATGTCCGGGCAGAGGTTGTAGCGGCCGGCTTTGCACTGTCTGCATTTCCGGCAGGGCCGCTGGGGCTCAACGGCGACGCGCTGGCCGATGCGGGAGGGGTCGATGGCGCTGCCGACGGCTAGAATCCGGCCGGACAGTTCGTGGCCGAGGATCAGCGGGTGGTCGACAACGTAGGGACCGATGCGGCCGTGCTCGTAGTAATGGACGTCGCTGCCGCATACGCCGACGGCGGCGACCTGCACCAGGACCTGGTCGGCGTCGAGCTGGGGAAGGGGCAGGGTTTCCATAGCCATGTGGCCCTGGCGCTTCAGGATGTTGGCGCGCATCGTCTGCGGAAGGGCTGCCAATTTGACTGATGGAGCCTGGGTTGTAGGTGTTGTCATCAGGAGAATTCCTTTGTGGGTTGAAGCGGTGATGCGCAGTTACTTGACGGCGCCGAGGGAGAGGCCCTGGACGAGTTTGTCCTGGGCGGCGAACCCGGCGAACAGTACGGGCAGGGAGATCACGACGGCTGCGGCGCAGACTTTCGCCAGGAACAGGCCCTGGCTGGAAACGAAGCCGGTCAGGAAGACCGGGGCGGTTCCGGCCATGACACCGGTAAGGACGCGGGCCAGGAGCAGTTCGTTCCAGCTGAAGATAAAGCAGATCAGAGCCGTGGCGGCGATGCCGGGCATCGCTACCGGTGCCACCACCGCCCGGAGTGTCAGCAGGAGTCCTGCTCCGTCGATCTGGGAGGCTTCGAGCATTTCCACCGGCACTTCAGCGAGGAAGGAGCGCATCATCCATACCGCGATGGGCAGGTTCATGGATGTGTACATCAGGATCAGGAACCAGATGTTGTCCAGCCCACCGATGGTTTTGGCAAACAGGAACAGCGGCAGGACTGCCGCGACGATTGGCAGCATCTTGGTGGAGAGGAAGAAGAACATGACGTCAGTCCACTTTTTGATCGGCCGGATCGAAAGCGCGTAGGCAGCCGGGATAGCCAGGACCAGAACGAGGACGGTGGATAGGACCGAAGCGGTGGCTGAGTTGATCAGCGGGGGCCAGGGGCTGACGCCGGAACTTGCGCCAAAGAATTCCTCGTAGGCGTCAAGGGTCAGGGGCGCGAAGAGGGAGGGCGGGTTGGTGGCGGCGTCCGTCTCGGAGTGGAAGGACGTCAGGACCATCCACAGGACCGGGGCGACGAACAGCAGGGCCAGCAGCCAGGCGGCAATGCCGGCCGCGGTGTTGTTCCGGGTGGGATCCATTCGCGACTTGCCGCGGCGGGATGTAAACAATCCGCGGCGGCCCGAGCCGGTGTTCAGGGCGGTGGGGCCGGGGGGTGTGTTGGCGGGCGCTGCAGGAGCGTGGGTGCTCATCGTGCTGCCTCCTTCTTGAAGAGCGAGAAAACTGTGCGGAGCGCGAAGGTGGCCACAATGATCGTGCCGATTACCACCACGACGCCGGTAGCTGAAGCCAGGCCGTACTCGTTGGCGAAGTAGAAGGTCTGGTAGATGGAGTACGGCAGGTTCGCTGTGCCCAGCCCACCGGAAGTGAGGGTGAAGACGGCATCGAAGTTCTGCACGATGTAGATCGCGCCGAGCAGGCCGCCGAGCTCCAGGTACTGGCGCAGGTGCGGCAGCGTCAAATGGCGGAAGATTTCCCAAGGGCTTGCGCCGTCCATCTGGGCCGCTTCCACGGTGTCCATGGGCCGGGACTGCAGGCCTGCCAGCAGAATGAGCATCATGAACGGCGTCCACTGCCACACCAGGGAAAGGATGACGGCCATCAACGGTGCCTGCGAGAGCAGGTCCGGCTGTGGCGGGTTGTTGCTGCCAAAGAGCGACCAGATCCATGTGAGAATGCCGTTGATCAGACCATAGGTCGGGTTCAGAAGTGCATGCTTCCACACCAGCGCCGCGGCTACCGGGACCACCAGGAAGGGTGCAATCAGCAGGGTCCGGGCCAGTCCACGGCCGATGAACTTCTTATCCAGCAGCAACGCCAGAACCAGTCCGATGACAAGGCTGGCCAAGACCACCGAAACCGTGAGGACGATGGTAGTGAAGATGGCCTGGCGCAGGTCAGCGTTGGTGAGGACCTCCACGTAGTTGCTGAAGCCGGCAAACCCCGTCTGGTCCGGGCGCAGGCTATTCCAGTTCATAAAGGAAATGATCAGAGTGGCAGCGAAGGGAAGCTGCGTAACGATGATGAGGAAGATCAGGGCCGGCAGCAGCGGCGCGCGCCGTGCCCACGCCACGGCGCGTTCACGGGCCCTGGCGTCTTTTGAAGGTTTGAGGGCGCTGTGTCCTTGACGGGCCACGCGCGCTGTTGCGGTAGTCATCATGTTCTCCTGCCGTTCTGTGGCCCGCCCGGAGGCGGGCCACAGCTCCGGTTGGTGGGTGGTTACTTCTTGTACTTGTCGCCGATTTTCTGAGCGGCTTCCTGGCCCTTGGCCAGCGCGTCCTCCACAGTCCCCTGTCCGGCAATGGCCGAGCTCACACCCTGCGAGACAGTGGTGCCAAGGTCGGCGAACTCAGGAATCCCGACGAATTGGATGCCGACGACCGGCCGTTCCTGCACGCCCGGGTTCTTCGGGTCCGCGTTTTCAATCGCCGAACGTTCTGCTTCGAAGAACGGGGCTGCTTTCTGGAATTCGGCGTTCTCGTAGGTGGAGATGCGCTTGCCGGACGGAACCTTGGCCCAACCCAGCTTCGACGCCACCAGTTCTTCATACTTCTTCGAACTGGCCCATGCGATGAACTTTCCCGCAGCATCCTGCTTCTTGGACGCTGCCTGCACGCCCCAGGACCAGGTCCAGAGCCAACCGGAGGAATCCGTCTCCTTGACGGGAGCCTGGGCGTAGCCGATCTTTCCCTTCACAGGCGATCCTTCGGCTTCCAGGGCCCCAGCTGCGGAGGTGGCGTCGTACCACATGGCCACCTTGCTCTGGCTCATGTTGTTCAGGCATTCCGTGAACCCAGCCTGCGCCGCGCCAGCCTCACCGTGCTTCTTCACCAGATCCACGTAGAACTCGGTGGCGGCAGTGAATTCAGGGGAGTTGACCTGGGCATTCCAGTCCTTGTCGAACCAGGTGCCGCCGAACGTATTCACCACGGTAGTCAGGGGCGCGAAGACCTGGCCCCAGCCCGGTTGGCCGCGAAGGCAGATGCCCTTCATGCCCGGCTCGGCACCATCAGCCTGGGCTGCCAGTTCGGCCACCTGGTCCCAGGTGGGCTTCTCCGGCATGGTCAGTCCCTTGGCCTCCAGGATGTCCTTGCGGTACATCAGGAAGGAAGACTCGCCGTAGAACGGTTCACCGTAGAGCTTGCCGTCCTCTCCCGTCAGGGATGCCGTGTAGGCGGGAAGGATGTCCTCCTGGTTGAACTCGGCGTCGTTCGCCACACTGTCCAGAGGTGCCAGCCATTTGTTAGCGGAATAGAACGGGATCTCATAGTTCGAAAGGGAGGCTACGTCGTACTGGCCCGCCTGGCTGGAGAACTCCTGGCTGATCTTGGCTCGGACATCGTTCTCCGGCAGGATCGTGTAGTTGACCTTGATGCCGGTTTCCTTGGTGAAGTTATCGGCAGTGAGCTTTTGCAGATCCTCCATCTGGGGGTTGTTCACCATCAGGACGTTGATGCTGTTCTGGTCACCGGCGGAGGTGCCTCCGCCGGCGCCCGAACAGGCTGAGGCAGTCAGGGCCAGTGTCAGGGCACCTGCGGCGAGGGTGGCAGCGCGAATTTTCGGGCGCATTAAGGACTCCTTTGTTCTTCAGGGGGTGCACAGCCCTCCGCTGACTGCTGTGTCAAACGGGTGGGCTGAAGCGCGAGGCAAAGACTAAGTAGGTGGACATGCCTCGCTGATGTACTTCAAGACTAGGCGTGTGGGATAGGGCACAACTAGCGCTCCTCTTTCCAATTTCTGATACAAATTTTCCAAATAAACTCGGTGGCGGTAGCGCTATCATGGGAAAGGGCGGCAGCCTTTCTGTCCGCAGTTCATAAGCACAATTTTCGGAGACTTGAGCATGATTTTGGAGACTTGCCATGGCCGCAGCCGTTTCAGTTGACGCCGGCTCCCCCGCAGGCGCCGCGGCCAGACTAGCCGAGCGCCTTCTCGGGATGCAGGCCAACCGCGAAGTTATCCCGACGGATCCAAACCACTCCGTAAGGTGGCATGAACACGACTATCCGAGTCCCATTGCACGCTGGAACTACCACCCCGAATATGAGATCCACCTGATCCGCAAGGGAACAGGCAAATTCATCGTGGGTGACCACATCGGCACGTTTGAAGCCGGCCATGTCGCCCTCATCGGGTCCGGACTCCCCCACGACTGGGTCAGCGACCTTCAGCCCGGCGAGGTCCTGGAACGACGGGACGCCGTCATCCAGTTCGACGGTAAATGGGTCCAGCAGTGCGCCGCCCTGATACCCGAGCTTGCCGAAGTCCACCTGCTCCTGGATCAGTCATCGCGCGGCATCCAGTTCCTGGGCCAAACAGCGGAGAACGCAGCGGCGTCCATCGAAGCCATGGGCGTATCCGACGGACTGTCCCGCCTTCGCCACTTGTTCGAACTGTTCGCTGTCCTGGCCCACGCCCCGCTTGAAGACCGCCTCTACCTGGCAGATGAGTGGTTCCGGCCCCAGCTGGACGGCCAGGCCGCCGCCGTCGTCGATATCATTCTCGAGTACGTCTTCAACAACCATTCGGGCGACGTCCGGATGTCCGAGGCGTCCTCCTTGGTGGGAATGTCCGAGTCCACGTTCTCAAAGTATTTCAAGCGCGCCACCGGACAGAACTTCAGCGACCTCGTGCGCAAATTACGTCTTGCCCACGCCCGACGCCTCCTGGAGCGCAGCGACAAGGCCATCTCAGAAATTTGTTACGAAGTCGGCTTTTCAAACCTCTCGAACTTCAACCGGCACTTCCTCAACGACCTTGGGGAAACACCAAGAAGCTACCGCCAGCGCGTTCAACAATGAGGGCCCAAAAACATCAACTTGATCGTGGGTGGCAGAGGGATCCGCTTCGGTATGGGGACTCGGAACGGGCTGACAAACTCATGCCGAGGGCCCAATTCCATGCTCTGCCCGGCCGTATTCATGGGCAGACGCTGATACCCGCACGTCCAGTCCTTGAGATTTTCAACTCATTCATTGCGTCGTGGAACATTGGCTGAATGGTTCGTAATCCGGGCGGCTGCTGCGTGGACGCCTCCAAGCAACGGCCAGGATAAGGATTGCTGAAGACCAGACTAAGCGGGCAGGCATTTCCGGGCTTCGGAAGCGACGACTGGCCTTACTTTCGGCTGTGGTCAGCTGGTGAGTCGATACTTTTGATCAGTTTCATCATCGGCTGGTAAATGATGCGGTGGACTCCCGGGAGTTTGGTTTTTCTGTTTCGTGGGATGCCAGCGTCGAAGCGTCTTGGCATCGCGGCAGACCTGATTCGAAGTATCAGGCCTGCTGCGGCTACGGGCGGAGTTGCAACTTGGATTTTCCGGGGGCGCTACGGGCGGACGAGCACCTTGAGGGATTCGCGGGAATCCATGGCGCGGTAACCGTCCGGGACTTCATCCAGGCTGATGGTGCGGTCGAAGACCTTTCCGGGGTTGACGCTGCCGTCCAGGACGCCGGGCAGCAGGGTTTCTATGTAAGCCCTAACGGGTGCGGGGCCGCCGGTGAGGGTCACGTTAGGTCCAAACATGGAACCAAACCCGATGGGCGCGTCCTCGTATTGCGGCACGCCGACACGGCTGATCACACCTCCGGGACGGACCACACCGAGAGCCTGGTCGTAGGCTGGCCGGTGCCCTACGCACTCCAGCACGGTATGGGTCCCGTCGCCGCCGGTAAGGTCGCGGACCTTCTCGATGCCAGCCTCGCCGCGCTCAGCAACGACTTCAGTGGCACCGTATTCGATGCCGAGGTCGGTGCGGGCTTTATGTCGTCCCATCAGGATGATCTGCTCGGCTCCGAGCTGTTTGGCGGACAGCACCGCCATCAGGCCTACCGCCCCGTCGCCAATAACCGTGACAGTGGTCCCGGCGTTGACGCCCGCCTTGATGGCCGCGTGGTAGCCGGTGCCGTAAACGTCCGAAAGGGTCAGCAGCGAGGGCAGCAGTTCGCTGTCCTCGCCAACGGGAGCCGTTACCAGGGTGCCGTCAGCGAAAGGTACGCGGACGGCCTCAGCCTGGGCGCCGCCGATCCCGCCGGCGGCCCAGAAACCGCCGTGGCGGCATGAGGTCTGCAGGCCCTCACGGCAGAAGTCGCAGGTCCCGTCAGACCATGCGAAGGGGGCGATGACGAAGTCTCCCGTCTTCAACGTGGCGACGTCTTTGCCGATCTCCTCGACCACACCGATGAACTCGTGGCCCATCGGAGATCCCTGGTGGGATTTAGGCATGCTGTGGTACGGATGAAGGTCCGACCCGCAGACGCACGAACGGACAATGCGCACCAGCGCGTCGGACGGATCCTGAAGGACGGGATCGGGCACGTTCTCTACGCGCACGTCCCCGGCACCATACATGAAAGTTGCTCGCATCTGACTACCTCTCTTGGTTTGTAGTGGGAAAAGACGCCTGCCCAGAGTGCCTAATGAACGGTCCTTCATGATTCCCCCTTGACGCCAGGCGGATGTTTGACCGGGAGATTCCACTGGATGACATCGCTGAGTCGTGCAATGGAGACCATCCGGGTCTGCGCGAGGATGTGCACGGCCTGGAGCCCAACATAGAAGACGACTGAGCCGATAATCAGCACAGCGAGGATATCTGCAGGTGGGTTCTGTTCATGCTTTCTCCTTGCTGGCGGGGGTGGACCACAGTTCGGTCGCCGCCCAGCTGGCGAGGAGCCGGAGGCCGTCTTCAGAAGGGGTGCCGGGGTCTGCACTGTAGGCCGTTAGCGTGAGCCCGGGCGCATTCGGAAGTTCGAGGGCGTCGAACGCCAGGTGAAGGTCCCCGACAGCAGGGTGGCGGAAGTCCTTGTAGCCTGTGCCGTGAAGGCGCACGTCGTGCTGCGCCGATCGGCTGCGGAAGTCCTCCGAACGGGTAGATAACTCCCCGATCAGGTCGGTGAGGGGCTTATTGAACGGATCCCGTCCCGCTTCGGTGTGGAGGATGGCGACGGCGGTGTCGGCTGCCGTTTCCCAGTTGGGGAAGAGTACGTGCGAGCGGTGATTAAGAAAGGTGAAGCGCGCCAGGTTCGGGGGTTCGCTGTTTGGGCCGTATGCCTCTGAGTACAACGAGCGGCCGAGATCGTTGATCGCCACAATGTCCAGCCGGCCGTTCCGGACGAACGCGGGGACTCCTATCATCGCGTCCAGCATTCTTTGCACGCTGGGCGTCACCGCCTGGTTGACTTTTCGCCGCGGCCGCGCCGAAGGGGAGGCCGCCCGAGCCAGATTGTAGAGGTGGTCCCGTTCGGCCTCGTTGAGCTTCAGCGCTTTGCCTAGGGACTCAAGCACGCCTTCGGAAACCCCGGCCAGCGAGCCGCGTTCAAGTTTGGTGTAATACTCGACCGAGACGCCGGCCAACATCGCAACCTCTTCGCGCCGTAATCCGGGGACGCGGCGTTTGGCGGCGAAAGTTGGCAGGCCGCACTGCTCCGGGGTGAGTTTCGCCCGCCGGGTAGCCAGGAACTCACGAATCTCCTTGCGGTTATCCATTCCAACTACCCTACGGCCGCATTCATCTCGGAGGGAGTCCCTGTCAGTACCACCTATTGGCAGGGTCTCCCGCGCAGATGAAATGCGGGCTTAGCTTGTGTGATGACCGATTGGACCCCCGATGAGTTACGGACCGTCACCTCCAGCGACGACTTCCACATCTCGCCGTTCCGAGCTGACGACATACGGCACACCGACCTGGATCTGGTCCGCGTCGTGGACAGAACTGTGTACGTCAGGGCATATAACGGAACCGCATTCGCTGGTACCGCTCCGCCGCGTCGAGGGGCGGGGCGCGGGGCGGATCACCGCCGGTGATATTGAGAAGGACCTCGCATTCGTCCCCACTAATAGCGTCGTTGAATGACAGGATTGACGAGGCCTACCGGCGAAGTACGCCAACAGCGCCTACCTCCCGGTAATGCTCAGCTATAAGACCCACGCTGCCACAGTCTGTGTAGAACCACCCGAAAGGCAGAGACCCTGACCGCCCAGAGGACCGGCTGGACCGGGGCCGGCGAGACCCGCCGGGCAATCCTCTGGAGTGCCCTGCGGTTCTAATGAACACCTCGGCGGCGCATCCGCGGAAAACGGTACCGACACGTGTGCAGCGAATGCTGCCGCCGCTTCACGAAAGGCGTTTCCTATGGCACTGAACCACAGCTACATCTTTGACCTCGATGCGGACGTTATACGAACACCGGTTAGGTACTCGAACCGTTTCGGCATTGACATAGCCGCCGACCTTTACCTTCCCGAGGATATTGACACGGCAAAGCGCCATTCGGCGATCGTCGTCGGTGGGCCATTCGGTGGTGTCAAGGAGCAGGGCGCAGGTATTTACGCCCACTCCATGGCAAAGCACGGGTTCCCGGCGCTGGCCTTCGATCCGGCATATAACGGTTACTCCGGCGGTGAACCGCATCACCTAGCCTCACCCGAGAGCTTTGTTGAGGACTTCAGCGCCGCTGTTGACTTCCTGGGCACGCGGTCCTTTGTCGATCGGGAACGCGTCGGTGCCATCGGAGTCTGCGGCTCGGGTGGCTTCGCGCTGTCAGCAGCATCGACCGATCGGCGCATCAAAGCTGTGGCGTCGGTGGTCATGTATGACATCGGTCGTTACTACCAGCGCGGCTACGCGGACTCGCTGACCGAACATGACCGGGACGACATGCTTGAAGCCGTGGCGCAACAGCGGTACGTCGACTTCGAGACCAGCGCGCCGCCGGAAATGACACCGCGGTCCGCTCCGCTGGACTTCGACGACGACTCTAATCCGATCGCCCGCGAGTTTGGCGAGTTCTATTCGAGACACCGTGGCTACCACCCGAATGCGATCACACAGTTCACGATGACCAGTGCGATGCCGTTCATGAACTTCCCGTTGCTGTCCAAGATTGAGTGGATTTCACCGCGCCCGATCCTGTTTGTCGCCGGTGAAAACGCCCACTCGCGCTACTTCACAGAGGATGCTTTCGCCCAGGCGTCCGAGCCGAAGGAACTGTACCTCGTTCCGGGCGCCGGACATGTTGATCTGTATGACAAGACTGACCTCATCCCATTCGACATGCTCACGGAGTTCTTTACAAAGAATCTCGCCTGAGCGGCGATTCGGGCGCCCAGCCGGCCGGCTCGTCGGCTGGGCTCCCGGACGCTTCGATTAGCCGAGGAAGATAGCTTTATGAAACTGCACGTGATAATTGACGGCGTCGTCCTGGACGCGGCGCTCGATGACAACCGTGCGGCCTGCGACTTCGCCGCGCTCCTGCCTCTGACGCTTACTCTGAGCGACTTCCACGGAACCGAGAAGGTCAGCGACCTACCCGACAGGCTGGCCACCGATGGCTGTCCGGCCGGTACAGCTGCCCGTGCAGGAGACCTTTGCTATTACTCGCATTGGGGGAACCTGGCCATCTTCTGCCGGGACTTCGGCCGTTCGGCCGGCCTCGTCAAGATCGGCCACCTCGAGAGCGGGACTGCCGCACTGACCGCCCAAGTAAGTACGTTCACCGCCACATTCGAACTCGCCAGGGAGTGAGACCGACCCCTGACGTGGCACATTGCCTGAACACTAATCAGCAGGAGATGACATGAAATGGCTCCACATCCGCTCGGGCCCGCCATCGGTGGCGGCCGTTCAAGAAGGCGACCGGGTCACGATGCTCGAGCTGTTCTTTGACCTAGTGTTCGTCTTTGCCTTCACTCGTGTGACAGGTCTCATGGCGCACGGCGAGGTGCCAGGGTCGTTTCTCGAGGCGTTCATCATTCTGTCGCTGTTGTGGTGGTCTTGGACGTCGTACACCTGGCTGGCAAACGAGGCGCGCGCGAGTCGAGGCCTGCCACGTACCGCGTTCGTCATCGCAATGGTTGCCATATTTATCGCCAGTCTCTCGATCCCGGAAGTCTTCCACGACGCCCCGGGAGGGCTGGACGCGCCCATGACCCTCGTCGTCTGTTACGCAGTCGTCCGCACGGCTCACCTCGGCACCTACTTCATCGCCGCCGGGGGCAACTCGGCGCTGCGCCGTCAGCTCGCCATTACAGCGGCCACTGCAGTCGCGCCCACAGTCGCGTTGTTGGCCGTCGGAGCTGCGGTCGGCGGGGCGCCTCAAGTCTGGATCTGGCTAGCCGCAGTCCTCTACGATTTCGCAATCATCTTCGCCACGGCCGTCTCGGGCGGCGGCTGGGGCATACGCTCGGCCGCACACTTCGCGGAGCGGCACGCCCTGATCGTCATCCTCGCGCTAGGCGAATCCGTAATGGCGATCGGTTCCGGACTCGCAGAGGAGCACCTCGACGTACCCATCGCCAGTGGCGCAGCTCTGGCCCTCCTAATTGCAGTGTGTTTGTGGTTCGCATACTTTCACGGCCTCCACCGCCGGCTTGAGGACCGGCTCGCCAGTCGGCAGGGGCAGGAGCGCGCCAAGGACGCACGCGAGATCTTCACCTACCTGCACTTTCCGATCGTCGCCGGTATCATCCTCACAGCGCTCGGTGTGGAGCTCGCAATGGCCCATCTCGATGCCGCCCGTTTCGGCCCTCTTGGCGCTTGGGCTCTGGCCGCTGGGCCCGCCCTCTTCCTCGCCGCTACCGCCGCGGCGGCATGGCGCTCCGGACGAGAGCGCCTAGCTCTCCGAGCCGTGACAACCATTGTTCTCCTAGCCCTCGCACCGATCCTGGCGCTCTCAGCGCCGCTGTTCGCTCTGGCGGCAGTACTGGTGGTGCTTGCCTCGTTCGCCCTCATCGAAACCCGGCTCGGCAGGCCCACCCGAGCAACCTGGCCGACTCGGAGAGTTCGGAACACCGATATGTCTGATCCCATGTGAACTTTTGAACGGCTGGCTGCCGTTTTTTTGTGGAACCCTTGTGGGCGCGGGTGACCACTAGGGGGGTGTTACCGCATTGTCAGGCGGCATGTAGCCGTCGCGAAGATCGTCCCCCCGCATAGGGGTCCTTGGAAATTCATGAGCCGGTGCGAACAGCAGGTGAGGCCCCATTCGCGGTTGAGCGTTTCCATACCGCATACTGCGCCTTGAGCCAGCGAACGAAGCGCACAAAAACTCCTTTATTGTGGAACAGCTCAACGCCAGCTCATTGTCCACCTGGTAGCCGATCACGGCATGGAAGTGGAAGGGCGGGACTGGAGTAATCCACTTCCTGCCGCGCACCCCACGGGATCCTTTTGCCAGCGCGGCGCTCGGCTGCAATCGCAGGATAGGCGGCTTGGAGCCACTGCGGAATGGCGTAGGTTGGCGCGGCGAGGATCACTTGGATAGCCGCTGGTAGGCGGCTCCCAGGACCGGAGTGAGCAGGCAAGGTCGAATTCGCCGTCCCGCGGTTCCCCAGCGGACCACGATTCGCCCACCCGGATCACGTTGGTCCCGGCATCGGGAAACTGACTCCGCTTTACACTCCCAGACGGGCATTTGGTGCCGTTGAATGAATGTCTGTCGTCTGTCGGGAGGAACGGTCCCTGTCAACATCCACTGCAGGTGCTCCAATTCCTGCTCCGGCGCCCTCTTCCCAAGCTGCCACAAGTGAAGCCGGATGCGACGCCTGCGTTGAAGCGGTGCTAACTGCCGTCCCGCAGATTGAAGGGTGTTTGGCTCGTGAAGCGGATCTCGTCGAACCGCGCCACGCAACTCCCGCCCATAGGTGCTTGGGACAGGAAACCGACATGGACTGGCTTATGCGTGTCCAATCGAAACAGGCGGACGAAGCTCCATTTCTCGCCGTCCGAGGACGAATGGAAGGCCCATTCAGGGCCTACCCGACTCACGCGCAGGTAGGCCCGTGGATCTCCAGCAACAGGCGAGTTGCAGTCGTCCGAGTAGCCGTTGGTCACTACGCTGACCACCATGGCCTCTCCCTGGGGAGAGTATTCGAAACAGAGCTTGGCCCAATGATCCCGGTCGATCCACAGACTCAGCGCCCCGGCGCCGAAAGTCGTTCGAGGCGACTGCACCCTGACCCTGGCCGACAGCGAAAAGGATTCCGGCGCCGTGAAGCCAAGTGCCGATGCACGATGCTGCTGCTCTCCGCCATGGAAATCGTTACTCCAATCAACTCCTAACCCCGGCTGTCAGCGTCAGCGTGGAATCCACGTAGTTGTATTCTGCTTCACTTTCGATGTCCGTCCACGTCAAAGGTGGGAGTCCTGCTGCTTCGGGGGTCATAGCCATACTCCTCATTTCAGTAATCAGCTGCTGTCAATGCTGATGCAGCGAGAGGGCCAGAGGCGTCTTACCGTTCCGGCCCTCTCGCTGGGCATGTGGTTGATTATTTGATGATGACGTTCGCAGTCAGCTTGGTTTCATCCTGAGCGGTCATGGTCACCTCGAGGCAAGACCCTGCCCTCTTAGGCGTCTTCCAGTTCCACTGGAAGTGCCCATCCTGGTACACCAGGCCCGCCAAGTCCCTCGTGACGGTCTCGATCTCATCGGTCACCGCTCCCGGCCCGGGGCAGGCCACGCCCGCGGCGGTGAAGGACTTGACCTTGCTTACATCGGTGAGCTCGGTCGCTCCGTCGAATAACTCAAACCTGAACGGAACAGTGCTTCCGCCCTTGACCGTGTTCCAGTCCCCTCCCATGTCCACCGGTGCCATGAAACCAGTAACGCTCCAGGGCAGAACCCTGTACTTCAGCTCAGCGGTGCTGACGTTGCCGGCGTTGTCAGTGGCCGTTGCGGTGTAGGTGTGTTCCCCTACCGTGGCCCCTCCACCGGTGACTATGCACGAGGCCAGGCCCGAGACCGCGTCCGCGGCTTCGCACGTCGGTGCTGCCGCGTCATGGCCAAAGCTGTAGTCACCGGTCGGGCCCCCGGCCAAGGCCACAGTCGGGGCGGTCGCGTCTATGCGGATAGTTTCTGCGCCGCCGGAGTTCTCCACGGGGACCCCGTTAAGCACAGCACGGTAAGACAGGATCGTCTCCCCATCCCCCGCCACCTCAACAGGTGCAGTGTAGGGCTGCCACTCGCCCTCACCAAGGCGATACTCAATACCGGCCTGCGCACCCTCATTCAATGCCAGTGCAACAGACGCCGGACCGGAACGCCATCCTGCAGCATTTGCATCAGTACCGGAAATCGTCGACGATACCTTTGGCTCGGGAGCGACCGCAGGATCCTTGACGAGCTGCCATTGCTGGGAGCCGTCGATGGTCGCATTCTGCAGCGTCAGCGATGCCCCGGCTGATGCGCCCGTCAGGTACGCATTCGTGTTTCTTGCAGCCTGGAAAGTGTAGTAGCCGTCGGGTGTCTGGGTCACGTTCCAGAGTCCGCCGGGCCTGATGTCCACCCACTGCCCGATCCGCTGGCCGATCGTCGCGTTGCCGGTCCAGATAGCCGCTTCACGCCCGCCGGCCTTGTTCAGCAGGGTCGCCTTTCCATCGGCCTTGGTGACCAGGTGCCAGTATTGCGTGTCAGGTTTGGGCGTCGCGCCCAGGTCTTCGAGCCTGACATCCGGTACGTCTGAGTTGCCGATGTTTGCGTCGGTGGTGTTGCCGCCGGTTCCCATTACCTGGCCGGTCTTGCGGTTTACCAGTCGGTAGTACGCGCCCTCTGAGTGTCCGAGGTCGACGTCGGCGTGGCGGATGACTGCCATGGCGGTGGCTCCGCCCCAGGTTCCCTGGAAGATATGGACCCGGCCGGTGCCCTCGACGTACTGCAGGGTGCGGCTGTAGCCTGCTCCCAACGGGGCCTGGTACTGGGTCCAGACGCCGTCACTGCGTCCGCTCTCGTTCATCCAGACGGACCCGCTTCCGGAAGCGTTATAGACCAGGCGTCCGTCCGGCAACTTGATGGTGACCGGGCTTCCGCCCCAGGAGAGGCCCCGTGAACCAGTGGCAAAGGGCAGCAGGCCCTGCTTGCCGTCTGCCCGGCTGATCTCTTCGCCGTCGGCATCACCATCGGCGTAGAACTTCAGCGGATCATTGGCCATCTTGAACCGGACGTTGGCGCCGCCGCCCCAGTACTCATAGGTGATGAACCACTTGCCGTCTGTGGTGGGAACGACATTCGTCATACCCGGACGACCGCCGCCGATGTAAGTCTTTCCGCCGGCAGTCACATTCATTCCAGCGACGTCGACGACGGGGGCGCTCCACTCCGCACTGGAGCCATCCCATGTTTTGTGGGCGAGGATCTGCGTGTGGGGGTCCGTGGCCGTGTCATTGTCCGGGTCCAGGATGGCGACGCCGGTCAACGGGTCGTAGCCAAGGTATTCGTTTTCATCCGAGTAATAGGCAACGAGCTTCCCGTCATGGACCATCAGGTACGGCTCCCACACGGGATCCACCTGCCGGTAGGTGTTGGCATTGGCAACGTTCACTCCGGTAGCGCCTGCGCTGCCACCCTGCCAGCCACCGGTAGCGATGATGTTGACGACGTTCCACGTGGCGCCTTCGTCAGTGCTGGAGTACAGGGCGATTGCCATGTCCTTCCGGTCTCCGTCGTTCGTGGGGATCCAGTTCGGGTCGGCGGCTTTTCGCTCGGTGTAGTAGTGGTCCTCGCCGGTGACCGTTGTTGCCAGCAGGAGTGTGCCGGCCGTCAGGTTGCCCACTTTCTCAGGGAGCGTGTAGAGGTAGGCGCTTGTCCAGTTGCTTGTGTACTTGGCGTATTGCGGATCGCTGGAGAGGTAAGCGGGAGCCTTAACCTCAGCAAGAGGCTGCCATGATGTTCCGTCATCGTCGCTCTTGTAGACGGGCAGAGTCTGTCCTGTGGCTGCCCCGGATGAGGCTACGACCGTTGACTTTTCGAAGGCTGCCACCAGCCGGCCGCTGGGCAGTTCGGCGGATTTTGGGTAGACCGCACAGTTGCCACGGCCCTTGAGGCATTGTTCGTCCTGTGGCAGCTCGTACAGGATTCCGCCTTGCGGCGTGTAGGCCTGCGCTGGGATGACCGGTCCTGTAAGCATTGCAGCCGCGGCGACGACGGCACCGAGCGTTCTCCATGTCCTTGATTTGTTCATGGCCCTTCCTTTGGGGATTGTAGTGAGGTTCCGATACGGGCAGGTGCGCAAAGAATGCGCCAGTGACTACCCGACGGCCGCAAGGCAAGCACTCGTTCCGATGGTCCTTGCGACTAGCTAGGGAGGTGTGTCGCGTCCCGGGGGACAGCCGCCTGCGGGTAGGCGCGGCTGATCATGGTGCTGCGAGTGAGTGTGAAGCCACAATCAGCGGTCCATTGCCCTTGAGTCCTCTACGACTAAGTCTCTGGACGGTGCGTGATCATGGAGCTAACCGCTCGCGGCTGCGGCGGCTTCGACAGTGCGGCAAGGCCGTCCAGGGAAGCGGCCAGGCAGGTCGGCCTCAGCCTCCAACCAGACAAGGAGCGGCCTGGTCATGTTGGATGGGCGGAAGCACGGTATGACATAGAGGTACGGGACAAACCGGTGAGGCAGGCAATCCTTTGTAAAGGAATGACCCTGCCGAAAAAGAACGCTAGCCTAGTTTGTTTCCGGTAACAAGAGTTTCATCTACGTTTCTGTTACCGCAAACATCTAATGGCTAGTGTCGACCAAACCGAGCGGTACACAGCGCCGACAAAACCCGGGCATTTGGTCTTTTAGTCGTGCGATAACCCTGGGAGCGCTGCCGTGAAACAGTTGTGATGGTAGAAGCAGGCCATGACCAGCACCGACACCAGCCAGGTCTTGGTCTTGACTTCCTTGCAGGACGGTCTAGGACTCAACCTCACAGGCGAGGGTTGGATGAAACAGTGGCCCCACACCGTATCGGGTAAGTGCGCGATAGCACTCTGGACCAGAACGAGAAGAGCCAACTCGAGGGCCAGGTTTTGGACCGGGTCTTCACGGATAGAGCTTCGGGCAGGATACTGACAGACCACAGCTCACGGTGCCGCTGCGCTTCGCCCGCGATGGGGACAGCGTGGACGCGCACAGCATGGACAGGCTCGCCCGAAACCTTGACGACTTACCCGCTCTCGTCCAAGGCCTCACCCTCAAGGGGTGCGCGTGGAGTTCGTCAAAGAAAGCGTGGTCCTCACCGGCGAGGACTCCCCCATGCCAACTTCATGCTCTCCGTCATGGGCGCCTTCCACCGAATTTGAACGCTCCCTCATCCGAGAACGCCAAAGGGAAGGCATCACCCTGGCCAAGCAGCGCGGTGCCTATAAAGGACGGAAAGACCCTCACCGAATGACCGTGTGCCGCGGATTTCAGCTCCCAATTGCCAGCAACCCCGCAGGGCACCCGCCGATCGCCGTTGTGGGAGTCCCTCCTGGTACACCTCACAGCAGGGACTCCCGCACCCTCGATTTCCTGTGTTGCATTGATGGAGTACTCCTCGGACCGACCCGGAAGGCCTCCACGATGCGACTGCCCAGAACAACCACCGGCGCGTCCGAGTCCCCATCCGCAGACCAGGGAGTCGTGGGCACGGTCGTGCGCTTCACCGCCGGCCAAGCGGCCATCGAGGTCGTCATCGACGAGGACAACCCCACGACCCGCTCATTCCTTGCGATGTTGCCGATGACCCTGGCGTTCTCCGATTACGGCGGCAAGGAGAAGGTCGCCACCCCGACCGGGGAGTGGGACTTCACCGACACCGAGGGTTTAGATCCAAAAGTCGGGGACCTCTTCTCCTGCAAGCCGCGGGGCAACCTCGGGTTCTTCTACGACAAGGACGGGAACTCCTTCTCAAACGACCTTTCCAGGATCGGCAAGACCGAGGACATCGACCAGATCGAGCTGCTGGACGGGCAGCAGGTCACCATATCCGTCACCGGGTGAACGAAAGAAACAACGAATGACGCTCAATACGGCTCCTCTGACCAGGCGCGGACTCCTGCTGACCGCCACATCCTTCGGCGCAGTGGCCTTGGCAGCCTGCAGCAGCGCTCCCCCATAGGAGGCGGGTTCCTCTTCCACCAGCACATCGAGACGCGCGTGAACGAGCTCGTGCACGACACCCAGGCGCAGGACCGGCTACTGGCCGCCTACGCCGAGCAGACCGGCCTCGCGTTCTCCACAGAAACCTGAACCCCGACCCAGGCTCGCCAAACGAGGGCCACACCGCCCACAGAGAGGATCGACGACTTTGAGCGTCTCCACACACACCGACCGACCACTCCGCCGCGGCCTTATGGCCACCGCGGCTCTCCTCACCGCGGCAGCGATATCGCTGGTCCCGGCGTCACCGGCCGCCGCGCACCACGGCTGGGACGGCTTCGAGACCAATGAGCTCGTCTACGTCGCCGGCACCGTCTCGTCCGAGGGGAGCTGGGGCGATCCGCATTCGCTTTTCGATGTGGCACTGGATGCCCAGCTGCCAGCCAGCACACCTGATCTGCCGATCCCCGAAGAGCTGTCGGGTCCGGAGGATAGCCCCCGGGTCGAGGCCGCACTCGCGTATGACGGACCCCACGACGAGCTTGAGATCATCATCGCTCCGCCGTGGTGGTCGAGCAGCAACGGCTTGGAGCGCACGCTGAAGATCGGAGAACGCTTCCAGGGTGTCGGATACATCAACAGCACCGATGACGGCCTCTTCCGTCCGGTCGCGTTCTGGTATGGAGACGACAATGCGCCCGTCAACCAGGTGATCGGCAGCACGCTTCCCGTCCGAGCGCCGCTGCCGGGCGCTGCGGAGGCAAGCGACGGGCCTGTCGACGTGCCGTCCACGGTGGAGGATCCCGTGGAAATGGGCCGTCCCGCAGAGAATACCGACACCGCCGATGGCAGCGGCTCAGAGACGTGGGGAGTCTGGGCAGTGTTCGGTGCCGTCGTCGTCGTGGCGGTTGTGGGCGGCGCCTTCTACGTACGCCGCCGCACCCGCCAGGATGAACGGAACCAGGATGCCTGAATGGCTTGAACCGATCCTGCGCTGGCTGCAGGATTCCGCGCTCGGTGACGCCGTGCGTTCCACTCCCTTCATGTATGCGACGCTCGAGAGCCTCCACATCCTCGGAATCGCCGTGCTCGTCGGCCCGGCTTTCGCGTTTGACCTCCGCCTGCTGGGCGTAGGGCGTTCTCTGGTATCCGTCACGAAGGCCGCACGCTATCTCCTGCCCGTGTCCCACCTCGGCCTGGCCATCGCCGTCATGACAGGCATATTGCTGTTCAGCGCGCAGGCCGTCGGCGTCGCCGGCTCGGGTGCTGCGCCCTGGAAGCTCGGACTTCTGTTCCTGGCCGGGCTGAACGCCCTCGTGTTCCACCGCGGCGTCTACCATCGAGCCGACGAGTGGGCGGACGCCGAGGCGACGCCGGTCGCGGCCCGCGTCTCGGCGGTCGTGTCGATGACAACGTGGACGGGTGTGATCTTCGCAGGACGATTCCTGGCCTACGTCTGAAGGTTCGTTCCATCCCGCAGCACGGCGCAGAGCAGACCACCGACCTGAACGTCCTGCTCCTCCCGCCGCACGCGGCGGGTAACGAACCTCATGCGAATCGAACAAGGAAATCACCATGACGACCACTGTGAAGGCCTACGGGCCACCCACGCGACCGCACCCATGGAACCGATGACGACCGAGCGCAACGTCGGACGTGCTGATCGACATCGACTACGCCCGCATCTGCCACTCGGACATTCACACGATCCGCAGCGACTCGGGCCCCACCGCGCATCTGCCGGTCGTCGGCCACAGGATCGTCGGCCACAGGATCGTCGGCGTCGGCTGCCAGTCCAAATCCCGCCTTGAGTGCGGCCAATGCCTGAGTGGCCGCGACCGGTACTGCCTGGCTGGCAACACCAGACCTACAACGGGATCGACCCTCTGACGGAACGATTCGCACGGCAACTCCACACCGAGCCCGCCACCGACTCACCCTTATGTTTACGATCGCCGCCAGTGCCGCGGTCGGCAACCTTTACTGGGTCACCGCCTATCCGGTGCTGCTCGGAACGCTCGCTCTGATCGGGTTCAGTGCAGTGGCCGGATAGTTCCCTTATCCACTCGCCGGGGACCTCGCCAGAGATGACCAACGCCGCCGCGTGCTCGGCACCGTCGCCGCCGGCATCATGATGAGATTTTCGAGGACTTCCTACCGCAGTCCGGAGCGCTGTTCGCCTCCCTCGGCGTGCCCCTAAACGAACTGCTCAGTTAACAATGCCGGTCGAGTCGTCGCCCGAGGCAGCTACCTCGGAGCTGCACGGAGCTGGTTTTTCTGCCTGTCAGGCGTATCGAAAGCTCACACGGCTGTACAGCGGCAGCTGTTGCTATCGGGACTTATCGGTATGCCGCTGGTTTGTCACCGTCAGTGTTCGGCTGGGAGATTCCTACATTCTCATTCATGTAGGTACGGGGATTGGCGACTATGTTTGCGATGAACTCTCCGACGCTGGCCCGGGAGGTTTCCGTGCCTTTGAACGTCTCACCTTTTCGGGTGACCTGTAACTCCAGCACGTCCTTGTTGGTCAACCAGACTGGCCGGAGGATCGTGTAAACGAGGGATGACTGCTCCACGACGTCCGCGGCTCGCCGACTGATGGGGCGGAAAGAGCCGACCATTCCTAGGTCCCATGTGTTGAACGGCTCAGGTAGTTCGTCGTAAATGCCTCCTGCGTTGATGGTGATGATACGTGGGGTCCCAACGCTCAGTGCGGCGTCGACAACCGACGCCGTGGTTTTGTCCAGGTCTTCGCCGCCGAGCGCGACGATCACGATGTCCTGTCCGGTTATCGCTTGGGTGAGCACGCCTCGGTCGCGTGCGTCGCCTTCAAAGAGCACGGTGTTGCTGGTTACAGTCTCGGCCAGTTGCTCCGGTCGGCGCGCAAAGAGCGTGAGCGCAACGTCGGGTTGAGCGAGGAGGCGGGGGATGGTTTCCCTGGCGGAGCGACCGTTCGCTCCGATGACGATGGCGTTTTTCACGATGTGGTCTTTCTGGTTACTGGGCGGCGAATGGATTCGGGAGGGACGGGCGAGGGGCAGCGCCCTGGTGCATGGTGTTGCCCCTCGCTTTTGCTGTCACGGCGGATCAGGACGTTAAGCGCTTCCCGGGAATCCATGAGCCAGTGGGCTTCGGCGATGTCCCCGAGGCGCAGTTCGGGGTCGAAGACGCGTCCGGGGTTGATGGTGTGCCCTCCAAGACCCGAGGCAGAGCCTGCTCCAGATAGGCGCGGCTCGTTGCGGCCCGGTGAGGGTCGCATTTTTACCGAACAGCGACGTGAAGCCGAAAGCTTTAGCCCACCGGTCCAGCCGGTGGTGGTCTCTTCGGCCATTGGCGGTCCCCTTGTTCGAGTGATGTTTCGGGCCTGCACAACTATTCAACGTCGGTTCCATCAATGGAGGGAGTTACTGATGGAACGTGTACTGACAGGGTCTCCCCGAGCCGTCAAACCAGGCGTACCGTCGGATCCGTGGACAACAAGAAGGAAGTCCGCGAGTTCTTGATCTCGCGGCGTGCGAAGCTCACCCCTGAGCAAGCGGGCATTCCGGCCGGCACCAATCGTCGTGTCGCAGGTCTTCGACGCAGCGAGGTCGCCGTCCTCGCGGATGTGAGCATCGAGTACTACTCCAAGCTCGAACGCGGGAACATTGCAGGGGCGTCGGAGGCCGTGCTGCACGCCCTTGCGTCCGCGTTGCAACTCGAAGACGCCGAACGGGCACATCTGTTCGATCTGGCCCGCACTGCAAGTGCGCCCATCACCCCCAGGGCCCCCCGGCGCTCGTCCAGGGCGGCCGTGCTGCGGCCCGGTGTGCAACTCTCACTGGACGCGATTACCGATGGGGCGGCGTTCGTCCGGAACGGTCGAATGGACATGCTTGGCACCAACGCGCTCGGGCGCGCGTTCTACACTGAGGTGTTCGACGGTCCCGGCGCGGGCAACCTTGCACGGTATCAGTTCCTTGATGACCGCTCTCATGTCTTCTACCCGGACTGGGATTCGGCCGCCGATGTCGTCGTCGCGATCCTGCGCCGGGAAGCCGGCCGGGACCCGTACGACAAGGGCCTTCAGGATCTCGTCGGGGAGCTCTCCACCCGCAGCGACGACTTCCGTGTCCGGTGGGGCGCTCACAACGTCCGTCACCACGATCACGGCGTGAAGACCTTCAAGCATCCGGTGGTCGGTGAGATCACTCTGTCCTATGAAGGGCTCGAGCTGACCGCAGACCGGGGGCTGTCGTTGTTCATTTACGCCACCGAACCCGGCTCGGTCTCACATGAGCGACTGCGCCTGCTGGCCAGTTGGGCTGCGCCCGCTGTCAGGTCGGCAGACGCCGTCGACATCGATGCACCCGTTTGGGAGAAGTGACATGAACATCGAACCAAAGAATCTCTCACCACCAAAGGTCCCGCCGGAGACCTAACCATCCACCACCTCCCCGCGGCAACACAGTCCACCAAGCGGGGTCGAGTCGAACCCGCGAGCACTAGGAAGGAACATCATGAACGCCGAACTTCAACTGGAGGACGGAACCGTCCTCACGGTTGACTTGCTCGACACTCCCGCCACCACCGCGCTGGCAGACATGCTGCCCGTCACGCTGGAGCTGACCGACTTCCACGGTGCAGAGAAGATCGGATATCTACCCTCAAAGCTGCCCACCTCATCGTCCCCTGCGGGAAGCTCCGCCGCCATAGGGGACCTCTGCTACTTCGCTCCGTGGGGAAACCTCGCGCTGTTCTATAAGCGCCAACCCCATGCGAACGGCCTGGTGAAGCTTGGAACCGTGGACGCGTCGGCTGACGTCATCTCATCCATCGGTGAGCAGAGCGCTGTCCTGCGAGCGGTTTCCTGACTACAACGACCCCTCGACTCCCCTAAATCAAGAAGGGCCTTCATGCTTGCCATCATCAGTGACAACGGCATCCCCACCCTCGTGCAACGCCGCGAACCCCAAGCCGGGCCCAACCAGGTGCGGGTGCGTCCACGCGCAGTCGCACTCAACAACGCCGACCTGTCCGTCAGCAGCGACGAGGTCGCCGGTTTCGAATTTGCCGGCACAGTGGAGGCAGTGGGCGACGCCGTTCCCAAAAGCCTCTTGGGCACGCCCGTCATGGGCATCGGCATGGGCGCGTTCGCCGAGGTCGTGGTCGCCGACCACCGTCACCTCCTGCCCATTCCCAGCGGGCTGGGCGTCGCCGATGCCGCGGCACTTCCCACAGCTCTTTCCACCGAGTACGGCGCACTCCGCCGCGCGGGGCTGCGAAGCGGTGACACCGTGCTCATTACCGCAGCCACCTCCGGCATCGCCCTCGTAGGCCTCCAAGTCGCTCGCGCATTGGGCGCCGGGGTCGTTCTCGGCACAACCCGCACCCGTGGCCGCGCTGACCTGCTCCGCCGGGGCGGCGCCGACCATGTCATCGTCCTCGACGACAGCGCCGCGTTGGCCGATCGAGTCCGGGAACTCACAGGCGGCGAGGGCGCTGACGTCGTCCTCGACCATGTCGGCGGTTCGGGACTGGTCGATGCCGTTGACGCATCCCGAAAAGGCGGTGCCGTCGTGAGCGTGGGGCGCATCACCGGGCCCACTGCGGAAATCGACCTGTTCCGCCTCGCCCGACAGCAGATAACGCTGCGATCGGTCTCGTACGGACTCACCCCGCCCGAAACCATCGGAACCCTCATGGCGGGCGTGATGGTGGACCTGCTTAGCGATGTCGAGGCCGGACGTGTCCGCCCCATCGTCGATTCGCAGATGCCCTTCGAGGACGCCGACCGCGCATACAAACGGCTCGGCAGCGGTGCCGCTGAAGGCAAGGTCGTTCTCAGGCTCGACTAAACCCTCCCATCAGCAGGGAGAACGCATGAACATCGAACCCACCCGGCCCACCAGCAAGAACCCGCCCGAACAGTTTAGCGGGGATGTGTGGCTGGACCCCATCGCGCTGCCGCACGAAAACGACCAGCGCATGGTCGTTGCAACCGTCCGCTTCGCCCCACGCGCCCTCACCGCCTGGCACTCGCATGCACGCGGACAGTACCTCCGCGTCACCCAGGGTGTTGCCCGGTTCGGCGGCCGGGACTGCACCATCATCGAAGTCCGCCAGGGCGAAACCCTGTACACACCGCCCGACGAAGAACACTGGCACGCCGCCGCGCCCGGCTGCTTCATGGAGCACATCGCCATGCTCGAAAACGGCGACGACCCAGCTAACACGACCACTTGGCTCGAGCACGTCACAGACGACGAGTACAACGGCACGCAGCGCTGACCCTCACCCCAGGACCGGATCGCGCCGACGCTGCACCGGACCAGCATCTCAGTGAAAGTTTCCGAGCAAGCCCTCGCCCCGGCCCTCGCCCGAACTGCCAGGGACATGCCTGTCCTTGCCGACGGCTTCAGCTGCGCCATGCAGGTCAAACAGCTCGAACCCGGACGAAAGAGCCTTCACTTCGCCGAACTTCTCGACATCAATACTCCCGCCATGTCAAGCAAACCGAAAGCATACGACTTGGTTACGCCTCACCACCGCGCTCCAACACCGCCGTCAGATAGGCCCGGGCCTACTCTTTGACTTTGTGAGACCGCCGGAATTATTGAGACTCGCGAGCGAATCTGACGGCCGGAGTGCGAATGCCCCCACCTCGTCAATGGATCCATTGCACGACTCCCCTCTCACATTCTCAACATCCCTTGGCAGGTAACTGCAGCACGGGATTCTCGTGATGCGCCAGAGCCCCGAACAAGTTCGTCGTCGCGATCTCGTCCGATGTGCCCCGCGCTGGCTCATTGAAATCCCATGGATCATGCGGCGTTCCTTCAGTGCATCCCGCCAGCTGGCCCGGCGGCTGCAAAGACGACGTCCGGGAGCGGCTCATCGGAACGCGGGCGAGAGTAAGGCTCGCCCCTGCCAACTGACTGGCCGCACACCGACCAGTCCACACTGGCAGTGCAACCAGTTCCTGTCGTACCATTCCCCCACAATGGTCACCATGCGGTTGACGAGGTATCGGTAATGCGCGGAGTAGCTTTTGAACGAATAGCTCTCCAGCCACGGATCAGCGATCCTTGCATCTCTGCAACTTCTCCCGATGAGAGCGTTCAGAATTTACTCCGTCAGCGCGACGATCGCGCCGGCGACGGGTGTGTGTCTGTCAGCTTGTGAGTCGTTCCAGTTCCACGAGAAGGTGGAGTGTCACCATTCGGAGCACCAGCGCCCTGAGGAGGAACTGCCGCCACTGTGGAGTACCGTGACGGTCGGCTAGCGCGCCGAGGGAGTCATTGGCGGCCGCCAGGATTGGGTGCGAGCCAAATACCTGAAGAAGACTCAATCCAATCATCATTGCGCAACAGGAACCCCTCCAGCAGCTGTTGTGCCTCACCGGGCCGTATGGTCAGTGTCGGCGCCATCACAGCAGCTAGGGATATCCAGGACCAATGCGGTTTTTGAGTCAGCTGCCGTCGCGGAAGTCGGCGGGCACGCTGGTGCCGTATCTTATGTTGTCGAAGGCGGCTACGCAGAGGTCGCCGAGCGGCGCTTGGGAAAGGAAACCGACGCTGATGGGTCCGTCATACGCGATCCGGAAGACCCGCACGAAGTCCCAATTGTGGCCATCGGCCGATGAATGAAAGGCCCAGCCCGCTCCTGATCGGGTAACTCGGAGGTAGGCCGCGTCCTCCGTTACGAGCGTGGAGTTGCAGTCGTCGGAGAAGTCATTGGTCACTACAGACACGACCATGGCTTGTCCTTGCGGAGAGTATTCGAAACAAAGCTTCGCCCAGTGGTCTTTGTCGCCCCAGATCGCCAGGACGGCCGCATCGAAGGTGGTTCTCTCGCCCCGAACCGCGACACGAGCGGAAAGAGTGAAGTCTTCGGTCGGGACGAAGCCGAGCAGGGTTGCTGCGTGCTGTTGCGGCCCCCCGAAGGCGTCGTTGGTCCAGTCGGCGCCTGAGGCCGCTATGAGGCGAAGCACATCGTTGGTAGGCATTTCGGCAGAACCTTGACCGTTAGCCCACTCAAGAGGAGGCAGGCCTGGGATAACTGTTTTCACTCTTTTATCTTCCCTATCGTGGGGGGCTCAGGATGATGGACCGTCGTCAGCCTAGGGGACAGACAGTGGCCGCCCGGGCTCGTTAGGCGCTGTTATCGGTATCGGGATTGGTCGGTCTGTTGATTTCATCGGCGCGATCGTTGCACGTCTTTCGACGTGGACGTGGACGTGGATGTAGTGGGACGGATTGGGCTCAGAGATATCTTCGATTGCGGAGATCAGCATTCGAGAAGGGACTGGGCGAAGCACTGTATTAGTGCGACGCCCAGTCCCGGGTGGTCAGTTCAAACCCTTGAAGCCCTGCCGATCAAGGCGGTTGCTACCTAATGGTCCATTGTTGGTTGGTCTGGCTGCCGCAAGTCCAGATCACCACTCGGGAGCCATTTGTGGTGCCTCCCTCTTTGACGTCGAGGCACTTGCCGGACTGCTGCCCGATGAGCTGTCTGGTCACCGGGTTGTGCGTCCACTTCTGGTTGGAGGCGCCGGTGCAGGTCCACTGCTGCACCAAGGCGTCATTTGAGATTGAGTGGCCGCTCACATCCAGACACTTGCCCGAATGTGCGTTGACCAGCTGCCCGGAGGAGTCGAGCGTCCAGTCCTGGTTGGCGCCGCCATTGCAGGTGTAGATATCAACCACAGCGCCATCACTTGTCGCGAAGGACTTCAGATCGAGACATTTACCTGATTGCGCCCCCACCAGGGTCTTAGCCAGCGGCCGCGGCTCTGCCACAAGCTGCCACTCCTGGGAACCGTCGGTGGCCGAATTCTGCAGCGTCAACGGGGACCCGGAAGCACCGCCGGTCAAATACAGATTCGTGTTCTTCACGGCCTGGAGGCGGGAGTAACCATTGCCGTTGTCAATGACGTTCCAGCTGCCCGCGGCCTTATTGTCCACCCACTGTCCGATGCGCTGGCCCACTGTCGCGTTTGCTGTCCAGATAGACGCTTCACGTCCGCCCGATTTATTCAGCAGTGTCTTATTGCCGTCTGCTTTCGTGACCACATGCCAGTACTGGGTATCCGGGTTCTGCACCGCGCCGGCCGTTTCAAGGACGACGTCCGGGACATCGGCGTTGCCGATGTTGGCGTCGTTGGTGTTGTTCCCTGTCCCCATGACCTGGCCGGTCTTCCGGTTCACCAGCCGGTAGTAGGTTCCGTCGGAGTTTCCCAGGTCCACCTCACCAAAGCGAATCACGGCCTGGCTGCCGGGGCCGCCCCAGCTCGCCTGCAGGATAACCACCCGCCCGGTGCCGTTCACGTATTGAAGGTTGCGCGTGTAGCCGGCTCCGACGGGGGTCTGGTATTCCGTCCATGCGCCATCGCTGCGTCCGCTTTCGTTGACCCACACGTTTCCGCTGCTGGCAGCGTTGTAGACGATCCGCCCGTCTGGAAGGGTGATCAGGACAGGGCTGCCGCCTTGGGACAAGGAACGCGAACCGGCGTCGACGGGCAACCCGGTGATCTCGTTGCCGTCGAAATCGCTGGCGGCGTAGAACTTCAGCGGGTCATCGGCGATTTTGAATTTGACGTTGGTTCCGCCGCCCCAGTACTCGTAAGTGAGCAGCCATTTGCCGTCGGTCGTCTGCGCGATTGTGGTCATGCCGGGGCGGCCACCGCCTATCTGGGTCTTACCGTTGCCCATGTTCTGAGTGGATCCTGCGACATCAACGACAGGCGCGCTCCAGGATGCGCTGCTGCCGTCCCAGGTCTTGTGCGCCAGGATCTGGCCCTCGGAATCGGGAGCCGTGCCGTTGTTCGGATCGAGGATCGGCACGCCGGTGGCCGGATCGAAGCTGAGGTAGTCGTTCTCGTCGGAGTAGTAGGCCACGAGCTTGTCGGCATGCACCATCAGATATGGCTCCCAGATGGGATCGACCTGCCGGTTCGTGTTTGCGGCGGCGATGTTCACCCCGGTCGCACCTGCGCTGCCACCCTGCCAGCCAGCGGTAGCAATGACGTTGACGAGGTTCCACGTCACCCCGCTATCGGTGCTGGAGAAGAGAGCGAGGGCCATGTCGGAGCGGTCGCCGTCATTAGTCGGCACCCAGTTCGGATCGGCCGCCTTGTGCTCCTTGTAGTAAGCGTCCTCACCCGTAACGGTGCTCGCGAGGAGCAATGTGCCCGACTTCAGGTTCCCGACGTCCTGCGGCAGCGTGTATAGGTAGGGGCTCCCCCAGTTGCTGGTGTACTTCGCGAACTGAGGGTTGCTGGAAAGGTAGGCAGGCGCCTTGACCTCTGAGAGCGGCTGCCAGGACGTGCCCTGGTCATCGCTCTTATAGACCGGGAGGGTCTGTCCGGCAGCCCCCTGACTGGCGGCTACAACGGTCGACTTCTCGAACGTCGCCACGAGCCGCCCGCTCGGCAATTGCGCCGACTTCACGTAGATAGCGCAGTTGCCCCGTCCCTTCAGGCACGGCTGGTCGCTGGGGACCTGATAGACAACCCCGCCCTCCGGCGCGTAAGCCTGGGCACTGATCACCGGCAGCGTCAACAATGACGCCGCCGCAACAAAGACTCCTAGAGCCTTCATTAGTCTTCTTCTTTCCTTCATAGCCCCTCCTTTGGGGATTGGTTAGATAAATCTGCGGGCCGGAGCCCAGCGATCGTGGGGCTATTCCTTGACTCCGCCGGTGGCCAAACCGGTTTCCCAGTAGCGCTGGAGGAACAGGAAAGCGATGATCAGCGGTACCACGCTGATGAGTGAGCCGGTGATGACTGTGGAGAAGAGCGCCTGGGCGCCTCCTCCGGCGGCGCTTGCGGACTGTTGTTGGGCCAGTCCGACTGTCAGCGGATAGAGCGAGGACGTGTTCAGCATGATCAGCGGCAGGAAGTAGTTGTTCCAGGTGGCCACCAGGGCAAAGAGGAAGACTGTGACAACTCCCGGGCCGAGGAGACGGAAGGAGACCTGCCAGAAGATCCTGAATTCCCCTGCCCCGTCCACGCGGGCGGCTTCGATCATTGAGTCGGGGACCGCGTCGGCGGCATATACGCGCATCAGGAACACCCCGAACGGGCTGACGAGTGAGGGAAGGATGATGGCCCAGGGGGTGTTGGTGAGGCTGGCCGCGTTGAACAGCAAATAGGTGGGCAATGCCAATGCCGTGAGCGGAATCATGATTGCGCCGAGGGTGATGCTGAACAAGGCCCGTGATCCGGGAAAGGAGTACTTCGCGAAGCCGTAGCCGGCCATGGTGGCGATTAAGGACGCTCCGACCGCGCTCACACCGGCGTAGAGAACGGTGTTCAGAGTCCACCGGAGGTAGAGGCCGTCGCGGACAGTGAATACAGACACGAGGTTGTCCCACAGGGAGAACCTCTGCCCGAACCAAAGCCCGAAGGTGCTGAAGAGATCAGAGTTGTCCTTGGTGCTGGCAATCAGCAGCCAGAACAACGGGAGAAGGAAGTAGAGCGCGCACAGCCACAACATGATGGTCAACGGCATGCTGCGTTGTTGCCCGCGGCGTCGTTTCCCACGGCGCGACGGAGCGGGAGCCGGGGTTTTTCCCGTGGCGGGAGCGAGTTGGGTGGTGGTCATCGTGCGGCCTTTCGCTGCTTGCGTTCACTGCGCTGTGTGCCGAGCTGGACGACGTAGGAGACGACGGCGATGATCGCCCCGAGGAGGAATGCCACCGCTGCGGCGTAGTTGACGTCCTGGTTGACGAACGCGAGGTTGTACGCGTAAAAGTTCGGGGTGAACCCATTGGTGATGGCACTGGGAGCGATCGCGTCGAGCAGGCTGGGCTCGTTGAACAGCTGGAAAGTCCCGATGATCGAAAAGATGACGGTCAGCATAATTGCAGGGCGGATAGCGGGGATTTTGATGCTCCATGCAATTCTGTACTGGCTTGCACCGTCAATGGCCGCAGCCTCATAGAGTTCAGCAGGAATGGAGCGGAGGGCTGCGTAGAGGATGATCATGTTGTAGCCCACGAACTCCCAGGTGACGATATTCATCATCGAACCAAGGATGTTCTGGGAGTTGAGCAGATTCGGGGACTCAAGGCCCACTGCACGGAACAGCTGGGAGATGGGGCCGAAATCGGGGCCGTACAAGTATCCCCACATCAGCGTCGCCACTACACCGGGGACGGCGTAGGGCATGAAATACAGGAGGCGCAGCGCCTTGGCGCCGTGTGCCCGTCCGCTGTCGAGGCCCAGGGCCAGGAACAGGGCGACGCCGAGCATGATAGGTACCTGGACGAGCAGGAAAATCAGCATCCGGCCAATCCCGCCCAGGAAATCCGGGTCCGAGAACGCCTGGATGTAATTGTCCAGGCCAATGAATGAGAGACCGCCGACGAGCTGGTTCTTGAACACACTGAGGTAGCCCGCATATCCGAGCGGGATGACAAGCATGGTGGCGAAGACCACGAAGAACGGCAGCACGAAGAGGTAGGCGGCGGTTGTTTGCCTGCGCTTGCTGACGGATGAACGTCTGACGCTGCGTGCGCCCGCCGGTTTTCCCGCGGGAATAGACCTTATGGCCACGGCTGATCCTTTATTTGAGAGAGATGGGAAGGGTGGGAGGCGCCGCCGCTGCTGGCAGCGGCGCCTCCGGGGCGTCTTATTTGACGGTGAACCCCTGGGCCTTCGCGTACTTGACGAGTACGTCCTGCCACTGGTCAAGGGCTGCGCTGAGGTCCTTCTTCTCACCTATGGCTGTGCCGACAATCTCGTTGAACTGGGAGTATGCGTACTCGGTGAACGGAAGCCACTGGAACTCGGTGTCAACGGTTCCGGAGACGTCGGCGAAGAGCTCGTTGACCTTCTGACCGCCAAAGAACTCCACAGCCTTCCCACTGAATTCGGGGCTTTCGAGGACCTTCTTGGATGCCGGGAAGAGGAACTGCTCGTTCGCGAACATGGTGGTTGATTCTTCATCGTGGTTGATGAATGTCGCCAGTTCCTGCGCAGCGATCGGGTTCTTTGTGGTTGACAGCACTGCGTCGGAGGAGCCGCCCCAGTTCCCTGCGACCTGCTTGGACGAATCCCACTGCGGCAGCGGGGCAGCGCTCCACTTTCCTGAGGTATCGGCGGCCGTGCCCTGGAGGAAGATCGGGCCCCAGGCAGCGGTGAGCCATCCTGCGTACTTGCCGCCGGCGAGGCCCTGGTAGAACTGGTCGTTGAAGTCGGCGTCAGTGGAAACGAGATCCTTTTGAACCAGGTCCTGCCAGTAGCTGAGAACCTTTTTCGATTCGGCGCTGTTGACGTTGATACTGACGGTCTTGTCGCCGTCGTAGCCGAAAGGCTTAACCCCGGCCTGCCACAACAGTCCGACAACCTGCGCGGGGTCGTTGGTTGCAAGGTTGGAGATGTATGACCCCGTTGAGTCTTTTACTTTTTGGGCCGCTGCTGCGTACTCCTCATAGGTCTTCGGGGCCTCGGTGACGCCTGCCTGGTTGAGGATATCGCTGCGGTACAGGTTGCCCATGGGCCCGATGTCCTGCGGGATTGCCCAGACGGCGTCGTCGGTGGAGACCTGGTTCCATACCCAGTCCACGTAGTCGCCAGAGATGTCCTTTGCGCCGTAGGGAGCGAGGTCCAGCAGCGAATCCGTCAGTGTGAAGGACGGAATGTACTGATACTCGAGCTGTACAACGTCCGGGGCGCCTTCCTTGGACTGTAGCGCCGTCCGGACCTTTTGGTAGTGCTCGAGTCCCTGGCCCACGTTTTCAACCGTGACGTCGATCGCCGGATATTTCTTTTCGAAGAGTGCCACTTCTTTTTCAATGTCCGGTACCCAGGTCCAGAACGTCAGTTTGGTGGGGGTGCTGAGCGCCTTGTCGATCTCGTCCTGCGAGACGGTCTCCGTGGTGGCGGTTCCGGCCGGTGAGCTGCTGCAGCCGGTGAGGAGCAGTGCGGCGACCGCGGCGCTGCTCACCAGCGTCATTGCTGTTTTTGGTGCCTTTTTCATGGTTACTCTTTCTGTGATTTTTGGTCTTGCTGATGTT
Organism: Arthrobacter sp. Z5-13; assembly: GCF_056499105.1. Classification (NCBI taxonomy): domain Bacteria; kingdom Bacillati; phylum Actinomycetota; class Actinomycetes; order Micrococcales; family Micrococcaceae; genus Arthrobacter; species Arthrobacter sp. Z5-13. The sequence continues at coordinate 2,024,332 of NZ_CP096460.1, read as the reverse complement.
TTGGAGCAGCTTCCGGAGGATCCGGTCGAGCTCAGCGGCTGATGAAAGTACGTGTTGACCATGCTCCGAGCGAAAGTTCTGTTCCCGCCTCATGGGCGGCATCTTCGGTGGCCTCCCTGACGTGTCGGGTGAGCGTGACGTTCCGGCTTTCCCATCCCCAGTTGAAGAGGAACCACACCCGGCGGCCGTCCGGCAGTGAGCCTGAGGACACTGTGAGCGGACGCTCCACCTCCCCAGCCAGGAACGAGGACGCGTCAGGGACGGCCCAGCGGACAATGGATTTGGCGAGATCCGGGGAGGGCACGCATCCGACGACTGTTATACGGCCGGAACCATGGGCCTGCGTTGTTACGGCCGGAAAGTCACCGAAGCGGGGGTGCTCGTAAGAGGCCAGCGATTCGGCGCCCTGGAGGATGAGCCCGTCCACCCACAGCCTGGCGTACGATCCGTCATCGAGTTCGAGGTCGCCGCCGGGCGTAGCGGTTACTGCCACAGGGCGGTCCAGGTTGGAGAATTCCTCGTAGCGCACGCCTGCAGCCTCATGAAGAAGGTCAGGTGCGACGGCGACCCGGGCGCGCGCTTCCTCGTCCCCATATCCGGTGCGCACACCAAGGATGAGGTGGCCGCCCAGTTGGGCATAGTCCCGAAGCATCTCAAGTTCCTCGTCCGAGGCGATGTAGACGCCCGCCGCCACCAGTACCGGGAACTGTTTGACCAGCTGCGCGGCTCCAAGGGCAGCTGCCTGCGGAAGATGGAGCACCCGCGACTGCCGGCCGGCATCGATGATCCCACGGTGGAACGAGTCAATGATGTGCTCGTATGACTCCCCGTCAGGCTGGCCGTTAGCAGCAAAGGGCGGCATGAACTGCATGGCAAACCGGCTGGGGTTCGACCAGAGGATGGCGACGTCGGCATCCGGCTCGTAGCCGTCGAGCAGCGTTCCGATCTGGCCAAGTTCCGAACCCAGTTCGGAGAGTTCCGTGTAGACCCGTCCAGGTACCAGGCTGTGGGGCAGGACCCCTCCCCAGTACGTTTCGGCTCCATATGGCAGGGTGTGCCAGTGCCAGTATTCGATCATGGCGGCACCCCGGGAGATGAAAGCGTAAGCGGACTGCTTCAGCTGGCCCGGGTACGGTGGCAGGTTGGTTTCGGCGGCCCCGATGGCCTGTGCGTTGGTCTCCGTGACGAGGTACCGTCCCTGCTTGGACCCGTAGAGCCGGTCAGCCTGCCGGAAGAGGCCTGCCACTCCGGTGGTGGTCCAGTAGTTGGGCTGGTCAAGCTCCTGGAGCCCGTCAAGGTGGTCCTGCATGCCGTAGTAGGGGTTGCCTGCTCCGACGTCGAGCCGGCGGAACAGCTGTTGGTCGTCCAGGCCGCGGCGAGGGTACTGCAAACACGTGGTGATGAACTGGTCGCTTCGCCGATACTCCGCCACCAGGTCCGCTTGCCAGGTGATGAATTCGGTGGTGAGATCGGCCTGGTAACGGCGCCAGGCGAGATCGTACTGGGGGAAAGTGTTGCCGTCCGGACGCCAGAGTTCGGACCAGTCTGTAATCCGGTGGGACCAGTAGGTGAGGCCCCATTCGCGGTTCAGGGCCTCGACGTCGCCGTACTGCTTCTTGAGCCGCCGCACGAAGCGGGTGAAGGCACCGTGGTTGTGGATGAGTTCCAGCCCGGGTTCGTTGTCCACCTGGAACCCGATGACTGCCGGATGGGTGGCGTGGTGTTCCAGGACTTTGCGGATGACACGTTCAGCATGGAACAGGAACGCAGGGTGGGAGTAGTCGATCTCCTGCCGCGCACCCCAAGGGATTTTGATTCCCGTGCTGCGTTCGGCAGCGATTTCCGGATAAGCCGTCTGCAGCCACGGAGGAACTGCGTAGGTTGGGGTGCCAAGAATGACTTTGATGCCCCGCTCATGGGCGCCATCCAAAACGGGAGTCAACCATTCGACGTCGAACTCTCCATCCTGCGGTTCCCAGGACGACCAGACTGATTCGCCCACGCGGATGACGTTGAATCCGGCGTCCTTCATCAGATCAAGATCAACTTTGAGCCGATCGGTCAGATGGTATTCGGCGTAGTAGGCCGCTCCGAAGAGGATGCCGCTTGGCAGGGCTGCGAGGGGTGGCGATTCCATCGAGTTGACACTCCGTTGGGGTTTGATGCGGGAAGGTTCATTGCATGTTAGCGCTAATTGTTACCGGAAACATAGACCTTAGAAAGAAATGTTTCCGGTAAACTCCATTACAGTGGCAGGAGCCGCCACATGAACGCTGATTGGGGGACCATATGAACGATGAGGGGGCCGCGAAGGTGGTGGACGCAGGGCAGGCCATTGTCCAGGCGTCCTCGGCGACGAGACAGGCCACCATTTACGACGTCGCCGCTGCAGCAGGAGTCTCCCATCAGACAGTCAGCCGCTTCCTGCGCGGTTTTGAGGGGATCCGACCTCAAACGAAACAGCGGGTGGTTGATGCACTCGAGAAGCTCAACTACCGGCCCAATCTGTCGGCCCGCTCCCTGACAACCGGCGAATCGCATCGGATAGGCGCTCTTACCCATGAAATAGCCCACTTCGGTCCCAGCAAGGTCCTACAAGGCGCAAGTGCCGCGGCCAGGGAGGCCGGATACCTGCTCGACATCGTCACTCTGGATGTAAGCGACCGCGCTTCAATCGAGGAAGCACTTGCCCTCGTAATGCAGCACGATCTTGCCGGCGTCCTGGGCCTCGCCTCAACCGACGAGATGAGGGAGGCTTTCGAGAGAACCGAATTCCGCGTTCCCTTGTACATCGGGGCCGAAGAGGACGACGCCCTGAGTGGGCGCCCCTCACAATTGACCACCGTTGGCTTTCCAGCGCTCATTGAGCACCTGGCATCCCTCGGTCACCGCAGGTTCCTTCACATCGCAGGGCCCACCACGTTTCCGGCGGCCCGTAACCGCGCGCGGGCCTTTGAAGCGGTCATAGCAGAACAAGGCCTCCAGTCCGAAGGAATTGTTTTCGGCGACTGGTCCGCCAAGTCCGGCTACGAAGCTGTCTCGCGGGTGTCCACGGATCTCCAAGCCACGGCCATTGTGGCAGCAAATGACCAGATGGCGCTCGGCGCCATACTCGCACTCTTCGAAAACGGCTTCAGGGTTCCTGACGATATAAGTGTGACGGGCGTAGATGACATTCCGGAAGCGGCATTTTTTATGCCGCCCCTGACCACGATCCGCGTTGACTTCGCCGCGCAAGGACGAGCTGCAGTGCAGGAGCTTCTGGGGCAGATCAATCGAACCGCCCCGTCCCGGAGTGAAGTTCTAGCCTCAGAACTCGTTCAGCGGCGATCCACTGGGCGTGCGCCGCGTACGCTCACCTAAGCCATAAGGACCAGGGTATCCACGGGAAACAGAGGATGGGTACGGACCATCGCCGACTACATCGCCGTCCCAACGATTTTGCAGCGGACTTCCGGCCGCATGCGGGTGCTGGCTATGAACGCGCGTTCAACCACGGTACAGAGCGAACCTGGAAAATTGTCTGTGAGTTGTATTGATGAAAAGCAATAATCATGAGTCATCCCCACTTTGAGGTCTTTCTCGCCCAGGCCATTGATGAATAACAGGACAAGGAAGCCGGTCTGAGCCCGGACGAGCTGTACGGCCTGTACACCAGCTGGTGCCTACTCAACAGCGAAGAATTGCATCCGCCCGAAGCCCTCTGGGAAGCTTTGAAAGCCAGCCGAATCAAGCCCGAGCACAACCATCTAGGCATGAAAGGCCCGGCGGCAGTCGACTACATCATGGCCAGCGCACCAAACCTGGTCTGACCCCTGCCAGCTCCCGTCATCACATGCCCGCATTTCTGATTCTCTATTTCAACGGGCTTTAGGAAACACCGCAGTCCCCTAACCGGCAGCCACCCGTTCCGTTTGATCCCCTGAGTCCTCCGCGTACAACGCCAAGAACCGTCCCGTTGGGCGTTTCCCCTACGGACGGACTTTGGCCCGCTTCCATCGACAAGCTGCGGTCCAGCCGTTACTTTTCTCCACGCGGCCTTAGCGTACGATTTTTCCTTTTTCTGAAGCGACCCCTTGTACGGCGCGATTTTCGGACTCGTCGTCCTGAAGCTGCTGCTCGGCACCGTCCTGCTTGCCGGGCGCCGTCGCCCCGCACCCTGACGGCCACAGCCGCTCACTGATCCAGGCGAGTCGGGTGGCAGTCCCCCATGACCGGACTCGCCGCGCCGCCCACCGATTTTCGACAAAAGCTGAGATGATGGGAACCGAACAGCCCCACTATCTGATCATCGCCAACCCCGAAGACCTGGCCGGGGGCGCCCGCTCCTGCCGATAGGAGCACAGTGTGTCCAGACCCGGACTGCGAGCGGCGGCTGCGGTAGTCCTCGCACTCGTCGCGTCGTCTTGCGCAAGCAGCACCCCGAGCGAGGCCCCGGACTTTACCCCGCCTCCGAGTACGAGCACTACGACACCGGAGAGCCCGCAACCCCCGCCGAGCCAGCCATCCAGCGCGCCAAAGCCGGGCACCACGATCACCACAGCCGCGAGCGACTTCGGCCAGATGCTCTTCGATGCCAAAAAACAGGCCATCTATATCTGGGAGAGTGAGGAGAGCACCAGTCCGGAGTGTTACGACGACTGCGCTGAAGCGTGGCCACCCGTGCTGACCGACGGAGCGCCGACCGCCAGCGGCGAGGTCGACTCAGCACTGCTGGGGACCACCAAGCGGCGGGACGGCACGACCCAGGTCACCTACAACGGGCATCCGCTCTACTTCTACGCGCACGAGGGGCCAGGCGAGGTAAAGTGCCACAACGTCTCGACTCACGGCGGGCTCTGGTGGGTCGTCGATCCGGACGGGATCCGAGCCCCATAGCTGCAGTGCAGGCGGAGCCGAATCGGCGGCGCATCCTGCAGCTACGCGGCGTGCGCTCACCATCCGGGGACTGGCTGCGCGTCGTGAAACTCGACGGTGAAGCCACCAGGGGTTGTTGAGGGATGGGTGAGACTGCAATCCGATGCATCCAGCGACAGCTGTCAGTACCGCGCCCAGGGCGCAGCCAGCTAACCGCCTGGCTCACTCGGCGTCCTCGCGGTCGGTTCCCAACCGGGTGGCCACGATGTCTGCGGCGGTAGCCGCGTACATCCGAGCGATCCCAAGGTTCGACTCTCAAGGGCCGCGGCCCGATGCTGGTCAATTCAAGTTCGCGGCCGGTTGAAGTCTCATCGGCGCATCAAGTACCTCAAAAATGAACATTAGTGATCACAAACTATTTGCCGGAGATGGGTAGCAAAAATCGCTTTGACCTGCGGGAACGCTCAAAATTGCCCCGTTTTGAACCCATATAAAATTGCAAATCTTCTTGCCGCTGACAGCTGTCAGGTGGGTCATCCCCACTGTTTTCATGGCTGAGTTCAGGTCGTTATCAAGGCTGCTCGTGTCACCGGTCACCATGCCAGGCAGCAGGCCCCGGGAATCTCCCGGTAATGACGAGCTGCTTTCCCGGAACGAATCACGGAGTGCGGCCGGGCCGTTGTTCCAAGGACCCGCCGGAGCCAGGACAACGGGCGCCGAAGTGCTGGACAATATCGCCGCTTCCACCTGGCCGCCGTCCGGGGATCGTAGCTTGCCTGTGGTGCGCACCTGCTGCCCTGCCCGCACGTTCTGCCACTCATCCCCACCCATCACGAGCAACTGTGCCCGCGCATAGATGACATTGCCCTTGACGGTCAAGGAATGCGCCGTGACGTTCGTGGCCCATCTTTCACCGGCTCCGGAGTTGCCCGGACCGGACAACTTTCTGGGGGGAGCCTCCACTGTGAGTTCGGCTATGACGGCTGCTTTCGTCGATGCAGCATCTGCCAAGGCACCGTCATATCTTTGGGTTGACGCTCCGGCCGAATGACCCGCGACAGCAGCTGCCAACAAGAAGGAAACGGCCAGCGTTGCACGGAGACTGCGTCCGGGCGGCTGCCTTGCATGGCGCGTCCTCCCCCGGGTATGACCCGCTCTTGCCTTGAAGTAGGCATGCCACGCCCAGGCCAACAGAGCGCCGCCGGCCGCGATCAGTCCTGCACTGAGGACCACAAGTCCGGCGGGCCCCAGCCAGAGTCCGGCAACGGCTGTTAACCAAGCAATGACCGCCGGAGGCACGAGGCGGAAGTCGCCGCGTCTGAGAGGCTGTGCACTGCCTTGGTTGCCGGTGCCTCCGCTGGAAGCTTGTGCGTCCTGCAGCTTCTCCCGGATATTCTCCTTCCACGCTGACCGTTTGGAGAGGGCCGCGCTGCCTGCGCGCGGCCCGCTTTGCTTTCCCGGTATATGGGCGTCCTCGGTAAGGGCATCTGCGTGATGCCCAGGATAAACGGCGGCATCCACGTACCGCTTCCAGGGGCTTACCCGCGTCATATTCAATTCCCTCAGACCGTGACGAGAGGAAGGAGCGCTTCCAGCATTTTCGGCCCCACCCCGTCCACCGCGTCGAGTTCCTCCACGGTCTTGAAGACTCCATGCTCCTTTCGCCAGTCGACTATGCGCTGAGCGAGCACAGGGCCGACCCGGGGCAGGGTGCCCAGTTGGTCCACTGATGCCGTATTGAGATTGATCTTGCCCGTTGCCGTCGCCCCGGAACCCGTGGCGTCTTCATCCACGTCCTTCCCCGCCGCGTCGTCGGAAAGCTGTTCGCCCAGCAAAGGAACATGAACCTTCTGCCCGTCTGTCAGAACGGCCGCGAGGTTGAGCTGGTTCAGGTCGGCGCCGGGCAAGCTCCCACCGGCTCTCCCTATCGCTTCGTGAATCCTGCTGCCGGCGGGCAATTCGACGACCCCGGGCGTGTGCACAGCTCCCGCAACGTGGATCACGATCTTTCCCACGACCTCAGGTCCCTCCGTCGCCCCGCTACCGGTCGCTAAGGTTACAGAATCCGACGTTTCCGGGGCGCTTTGGCCTTCTGCGGCAGCACTTGATACTGAGCTAAGCGGCACTACCTGGGGGCTATTGCCGACGGCTGACCACCAAAACCACCCGGACAGAATCACTGCGATGGAGGCAATCAAGAGCCCTGCACGCTTACCGGTTCGCCAGCGCGTGCGCGGTGGGTGACCGGGGCCGCCCTCCCCCAAGTCAGGCGCATCCACCAAGGCACTCCCATCCAGGAGCCCGCTGACGTCCGTGTCATTTCCTACGAGCACGCGCCGGGCTCGGTCGGCGCTCGGTGCGGCTCCCGGATTCCGACGTGACATGGAACCCACGCTAGGAGAGTGTCACCGACCAGGACAGTCGGCGTCGTCCTTATGTGGAAAGCTTTTTAGCGACATGCCCTTCGCCGTTGTCCTGGGATTTGTTGACGTCGGATTTACTCCAGCACCCGTGCGAGTTTGGTTCCTTTAGGGGTGGAAACCATGAATAACACCAAAAGAGAAACGCTCATTTGGTCGCTTGGGGGCAGTTATTTTCTTTCTCATCGGCGTATTTGCTGCAGTTGGCTCCAACGGGGTCTGGTACTCCACCGTTTCGGCCGTCGCGAACCTGCTGGCCGGCGCGGCTTTCGCCGCCAAAGCTGTTTTTACTCTGCGTTCCACCGAGCCATCTGAGCCTGCTGGCCGATGACGTACAACTACGACAGGCCGCACTACGGCCCGGGCGGAAAGTGCCGGTACCTTAAGATCTTCCACGAAGAACACCACTCACTGCATCGAGCGTGATAGCCGGAGCTGGGTGCTCAGGGAAGCAGCCACCGGCGTCGAGCGGCGTTCATCCGATGCTTCAGGATTGGTTCACTTTTCCTATTACGTGAATCTGTCCCCGGAAGAACTGCGTGCGGCGCGCATGACACCGGAAGGGAAACCTCCCTTCTTCCCGTGGGCTCAAACGGACCTTGGCTCGTTCGCGGCCGGCGCATGGATGAAGGGGTTGGTAGCTTACCTACTTGCTTGCCTCCATGGCGAACGTCTCCAGCACCGCCAAAGGCGGCACCAGTGAAGAATGGGCAGCGTTGCTGTACCCCATCTTTTCGTTCTGGATCTGGGCGCCACTGGTCCTCCTGGCCCTACCCCTCGCCATCGTCGCGAAGGCACGGAAGAGTCCTCGCCAGTGGCTCGCCACAACCGTCGTCATGCTGAGCGCTGCCTTTCCGATCCTGGCTTTTCTGGTGCTGGCAGTTGGATCCTTAATTGCCTGGATAGCGGCCGCGTAATCATCGAGAGCTGCGGTCCGTCCTGACCTCCAGCCCGGCAGCCGGTCATCCAGTGCAGCCGCTTTTGTATTCACTTTTGCAACAAACGGCAAGCGTGGATTTCGACGGCGTTACCTCAGGTAGGGGTGACGACTCCGCCGCTGTGCACAGGGCGGACCTCCACTCCACCGCCGGTAAGGATGGAAGGATCTTTGCGGGCCAGGTCTAGCGCTTCGTCGATATCCGTCGCGTTCAGGATGTAGAACCCGGCGACGACGTCACCGTCCCCGCCATAAGGGCCATCTGCGCGGCCGGCCGCTCGGATCGTGCGCGCATGGTCCCGCGGCGTGAGGGCATACGCGATGTGCATGCGACCGGTTGCGACGAGTGAGTCGAAATGCTCGTCGCACTCCTTGAGCTCCTCTTTCGTGGCTTTAGGTGCGTGCAAGGAGTCGTTTGCATAGATCAGTACAGCGAATTCAGGCATGCGTTCCTCTCAGTTCCTTGGATAGGAAACAGACGGTCCCGCGGTTACTCCCCTGCCACACCGGCGTCAGCGAAGGGGCCCTGGAGTAGCCAGTCCATGGCCTCAGTGCGGGAGGTGAAAAATCTAGTGGGACATGGGAGTGTCCGACGTGACATGGCGAAGTTGGCAATGACACGGCTGAGTGGGCTTGAGCCAAGCAGGGCAATTCGTGATGCGGCGCACTTGACGCTGAAAACGGACTTGGCTTGGCGGGTCACCGCTTGGGTGTTCTTCATGTCGATCAACATCGGGAACTCGGCACCCTCGGCAAGCTCATTGATCTTTGCTATCGCCGCATGCACATCATCGGCCTGCAGAACGGTCCCCGGCTTCCACACAAGATGGAGAACTCCCTCGGCATCGAGTTCCACGGTTCCCTTGCCGCCGTCAACAGTAATCGGTTTCATTTTTTGCTCCCCCAGCATCCTGTGGAGCTAAGACTAATGGTCTTCTTGAAGATCCGCAGCCAATTGCCGCCTCGGCATCCACCTCTATGCCACGTCAGGCCGGCCGAGCCCCACCAGCACACCGTCGAGGGCGCGCCTGAGCTCCTCGGGCTCGAGTCCATCTGTCGAAAGCACCAGCGGGTCGCGGTCCTCGAATACAACTCTCCGCACGCCCGGCACGGCGGCAAAGCGCTCCTCCAGGCTCGCGTACGCGTCCGCGCCCAGCAGGTCCTCGACCTCCTCCGGCAGGCTCACCTGTACGTCCCACGGGCCAGCCGTCAGCGGAGGCACCTCGACGGTGACGGGTCCAGCCACAGACTGCGGCGTGTCGGCGCGGACTGCGTCGGAGCTATTGAGCCGCGCTGTACGTCTGCGCGGGCCTGAAATAGTCAGTCAAAAATCCCGTCACAACGCTGCCCAGGATCAATATGGCGGCAGGCATAAGTGTGATCGGACCCACGAAGTCGCGTATGTCGATTCTAAATAGGAGCATCAGGACGACCACTAGTAGAAAATATGCGATTGCCAACGCTGCTCCGACAGTCGTTATGGTTTTTCCCGGTGTCCGCCGTTTCTTCTTGGGGAACTGCTTGGCGTACTCCTCGGTTGTGCCGAATTCCGCTACCGCTGAGGTTCCGGCTGATGCCTGATGAGCCCGCACATCGCTGAGCACTTCCGTGATCTCGGGTTCCGACAACCCGCGGATCCTAAGGTTGAAAGTTAGGTTTCGCTCGTAGCTCATGGCTGTTCCTGTCTGGTTGTTCGGATTTCGGTGAGGGCCTGGCTCATCCTGTGCCAAGCTGCCGCCGCGCGGTCCAGCTCCTCGCGGCCTTGTCCAGTGAGCGTGAATTGCTTGCGGCTACGAAACCGTGCCTCGCATTCCCGACTGTCCACCAACAGCTCCGGTGGCTACACGGGCCTGATTGCTTCAACCGTGTGGCCGACACCGTTGCGATCCTTGCACTGCATGGGGGCCTTGTTCTGGAGGTCACTCTTGCTGGGCATCGGGCACTTGAGGCTGTTCCCGTCATCATCAGTGAAGATGATGTTCTTGTTCATGAGCGACCCTGTCGTCTCTGTGATCTCCACGCCGTAGGTCACCTCAACCTCCTCCTCGGCCTGTTCCACGAATGGAAGCAGCAGGACGGTGAGCAGAACAATCACTACCGGAACGCACAGGTAACTTATCCACCGCATCGGAGTGGAGAGGCTGCTCTTGGTCGGGGGTATCGAACTAGCTGACATGTTTAGAACCTTATGTGGAAAGCTTGCCCTTGGGTGACTTCCCCGCCGCGGGGGCGGCGCCCTCAAGAGGCGACACGGCGTCGTCGGCGTCACTTCCCTCGCCAACGATGACTGCCAGTACTCCGAGTCCTGCGTGGGCGGCCAGGACGGCAGGGAGTGCACTGATCTGTACCGGGGCGACGCCGTCCAGGGATGCGGACAAACGCCCGGCCAGCTGCTCGGCCTCCCCCGCATTGCCGAAGTGGTGCACAGCCAACCGAGCCTTGCCGGCGGCACGCTTGCCGACGTCGGCCGCCACCAGCTCTTCAAGCCGTGCCACGGCCCTCGCTGCGGAACGGACCTTCTCGAGCGGGGTGATCCTGCCATCCTCGACTCCCAGCAAAGGCTTGATCGAAAACATGGTTCCGAGGAGCGAAGCTGCTGCCCCGATCCTGCCGCCGCGGCGCAGTTGTTCCAGGCTGGGAACGTAAAAGTACACCTTGGTGTGGGCCAGGCGCTCCTCGGCCGCGCTTCGAACCTCGGCGGCAGACAGCCCGATCGCGGCAGCTTCCACCGCGCTTTGAACACCCATCCCCTGCGCCATTCCCACAGTCCGGGAATCAAGGACCTCCACAGGAATCCGCACCCGGCCCGCGGCGAGTCGTGCGGAGTCGGCTGTTCCGGACAGCTCGCCGGAGATATGGATAGACACAACGGCCTCGAACCCGCGGTCAAGCGCGGCACGATATGCCTGTTCAAACTGCCCCGGGGAAGGCCGTGAGGTCTTGACTGACTGCCCCGATGCCAGGGCCACCGCAATAGTTTCGGCGATGTCGTCTTCACCTTCGCCGTAAATCTCTTCGCCAACCATGACAGGCATGGGGATGACGCTGAGCCGGCCGTCTGCCAGCGCATCAACCCATTCGCGCGGCAAGGCAGCTGCAGAGTCTGTTACAACAGCCGTACGCACCACGGCGGCGGGGACTGCGGGGGGGCCTCCCGGCCGGTTGACACTTCGAAGGCGAACAAGCCGTTCCCTCAGCCAAGGCCAGCCCGCGGGTTCGCGTTCTGCCACCAAGCACCTCCTGAGGTCAGTTCGGCTCCCGGACGTACCGGGAGCCGAGTACCCGGCTAGGCCGGGACGATGTTGACCAGTTTAGGCGCACGAACGATCACAGTGCGGATGCCCTTGCCGTCAAGTGCCCGCTGGACGTTCTCAGAGGCCAGTGCAAGCTCACGCAACTCGTCTTCGGAGATATCCGGAGATACTTCCAACCGGTCCCGAACCTTGCCTTGCACCTGGACCACGGCTGTGACGGTTTCCTGTACCAGCAGTGTTTCGTCGTGGGGGGGCCAACCGGCGTTGGCTACCGAGGCTGGGTGACCGAGGACGTTCCACATATCCTCCGCCGTGTAAGGCGCGAACAGGCTAAGGATCACGGCAACAGCTTCGGCCGCTTCCCGCACTGCGGGATCCGCACCACCGGCACCGGCATCAATGGTCTTGCGCGTGGCGTTGACCAACTCCATGAGCTTGGCCACCACAACGTTGAATTTGTTGTTATCCAGGAGCGTTGCGGCATCGGCAATGGCCCGGTGTGTCACTGAACGCAGGGCACGATCACCCGTAGCAGGATCCACGCCCGCTTCGCTGGCAACATCCTGGGCAAGGCGCCACGCACGAGCCAGGAATTTAGCGGATCCCGACGGCGAGACATCCGCCCAATCAACGTCGTCCTCCGGAGGAGAAGCAAAGATCATGGTCAGGCGAACGGCGTCCACACCGTACCTGTCCAGCTGCTCGCCGAGGTCCACCCCGTTACCCAGGGATTTACTCATGGCCTTTCCGCCATTGAGGACCTGGCCTTGGTTCAGCAGGGCGGTGAAAGGCTCGCTGGTTTCGATCAAGCCCAGGTCGTGGATGACCTTGGTGAAGAACCGTGCGTACAGCAGGTGGAGGATGGCGTGCTCGACACCGCCCACGTACTGTCCCACCGGCATCCAGTCGTTGATCTTGGCTGGATCGAAAGGACCCTCGGTGTAGTGCGGGGATACAAAACGCAGGAAGTACCAGGAGGAGTCCACGAACGTGTCCATGGTGTCGGTGTCCCGCTTGGCAGGACCGTGACACTCCGGGCACTCAACGTTGACCCAGGCCTCGGCCGCAGCAAGCGGCGACGTCCCCTTCGGATTCAGGTCTTCACCGCGGAGGTCTCCCGGCAGGGTGACGGGAAGTTGCTCATCAGGGACGGGCACCTCGCCGCACTCCACGCAGTGGATGATGGGGATGGGAGTGCCCCAGAAGCGCTGGCGGCTGAGCAGCCAGTCCCGGAGGCGGAAGTTGACGAACTTCTCCCCTGTCCCTTGCGCTTCAAGCATGCTGATGGCAGTCGGGATCGCTTCAGCCTTGGGCAGGCCGTCGAGGGCACCGGAATTGATCAGCGTACCCTCGCCCGTTGTAGCAGTTCCCGAGACGGACGGGTCCTCCTCGCCGGTATCCAGCACGGCCCGCACAGGCAGGTCAAAAGTCTTGGCGAAGTCGAGGTCGCGCTGGTCGTGGGCAGGCACGGCCATGATGGCACCAGTGCCGTAGTCGGCCAGGACGTAATCCGCGGCCCAGACAGGCAGCTTTTCACCGTTCAAAGGGTTGACGGCATAGCGGCCTGTGAAGACTCCGGTCTTTTCGCGTTCTGTGGACTGGCGCTCGATCTCGGTGAGCGACTTGACCTGCTCACGGTACGCCGCCAGGGCGCCGGCGTGTTCTTCGGTAACAAGTTCGACGGCGAGAGGCGCGTCAGCGGCGACCACGAAGAAAGTTGCACCGTAGAGGGTGTCAGGGCGCGTGGTGAAGACTGTGACGTCCTTGGCGGGTTTGCCACCTTCGGCTTCGATGACGAAGTTGACGTGGGCTCCCTCGGAGCGCCCGATCCAGTTCTTCTGCATAGCCAGTACGCGCTCAGGCCAGTGTCCACGCAACTGCTCCATGTCGTCCAGGAGCCTGTCCGCGTAGTCGGTGATCTTGAAGTACCACTGGTTCAGAGACTTCTTGGTGACGGCGGTGCCGCAGCGCTCGCAGGCACCGTTGACCACTTGCTCGTTGGCCAGCACTGTCTGGTCCTTGGGGCACCAGTTGACCGGGGAGTCCTTGCGGTAGGCCAGCCCACGCTCGTAGAACCGCTTGAACAGCCACTGCGTCCAGCGGTAGTACTCGGGGTCGGAGGTGTGCAGCCGCCGCGACCAGTCGGCCGAGATGGCATAGCGCTTGAAGGAAGCCGCCTGGGTGTCGATGTTGGCGTAGGTCCACTCGCTCGGGTGGGCGTTGCGCTTGATAGCGGCGTTCTCTGCAGGCAGGCCGAAGGAATCCCAGCCGATCGGGTGCAGGACGTCGTAACCCTTCTGGCGCAGGTAGCGCGCGACGACGTCGCCCATGGCGAACGCCTCTGCGTGGCCCATGTGGAGATCCCCGGAAGGGTAAGGGAACATGTCGAGCACATAGCGGCGCTCGCGGGAGCCGTCGTCGACCGGTGTGAAGACCTTGAGGTCTTCCCACACCTGCGGCCATTTGGCTTCCATGGCCGCAAAGCTGTAGGCACCCTCTTCGGGCCCGGCCGTTGCGGCTGATGCTGTTCCGGTGTCTGTTTCCGGCTGAACGCTCACTGCTGCCCTCTTCTGTTCTGTACCGCTTTTCGTACGGCCGGCTTCTGTTTCGCCCGGCCCTTGATCCCCTGCTGTCCGCATTGGTGCCGGTCCGCCAGCCCCAGACACACAAAAGCCCCTCGACAGGGAGGGGCGGCCGCTCGGTATTCCTATGGATTCGGGATACCGGGCGGCTAGCTAAGCAGAAGGATCGCACGCATAGAACTACTTTAGCGCACCACCCCCATCCCCAACGTAAGTCGCCACAAGGACGAAGGAGCGCGAGAGACAGAAAGAGGGGCCGGTGACTCCCCGCCAGGGTGTGGTGGGCACCGCGAAGCGGGCGGGCGGGAGTCACCGGCCCCTCTGTTAACCTCGTCGCGCTACTTCACGTCCTCGTCGACCCAGTCCATGGACTTGGTCACAGCCTTCTTCCAAAGACGCATCTGCCGGTCCTGTTCGGCCTGGTCCATCTTGGGCTCCCAGCGCTTGTCTTCGGACCAGTTCGCCGAGAGCTCCCCGAGGTCTTTCCAGAATCCGACGGCGAGCCCGGCCGCATACGCGGCACCCAGGGAGGTCGTTTCCACAACCTTGGGCCGAATGACCGGGACGCCGAGGATGTCCGCCTGGAACTGCATGAGGGCATCGTTGGCGACCATGCCGCCGTCGACCTTCAGTTCGGTGAGCGGGACACCGGAGTCGGCGTTTACGGCGTCGAGCACTTCGCGGGTCTGGAAGGCCGTTGCCTCCAGGGCAGCGCGGGCGATGTGGTTCTTATTCACATACCTCGTCAGGCCAACGATGGCGCCGCGGGCATCTGAACGCCAGTACGGTGCAAAGAGGCCCGAGAATGCCGGCACGATGTAGACGCCGCCGTTGTCCTCAACTGAGGCCGCAAGGGTCTCCACCTCGGGGGCGCTGCTGATCATGCCCAGATTGTCCCGGAGCCACTGAATGAGCGAACCGGTGACCGCGATGGAACCTTCAAGCGCATAGTGCGGTGCGGCGTCACCAAGCTTGTAGCCCACAGTGGTCAGCAGGCCGTTCTTGGAATGGACGATCTCCTCACCGGTGTTGAAGATCAGGAAGCAGCCCGTGCCGTAGGTGTTCTTGGCTTCCCCGGTCTGGAACGCGGCCTGGCCGAACGTGGCAGCCTGCTGGTCGCCCAGGATGCCGGCGACAGGAACTTCACGCAGCAACTGGGAGGTGTGCACGTTCCCGTAGACCTCGGAGGAGGACTTAATAGCGGGCATCATGCTGGCCGGTACACCGAATGCGTCCAGGATCTCCTGATCCCACTGCAGTGTCTGGAGATCCATGAACATGGTCCGGGAGGCGTTGGTGACGTCGGTGACGTGCACGCCGCCGTCGACGCCGCCCGTCAGGTTCCACAGCACCCACGCATCAGTGTTTCCGAACACCAGGTCGCCTGCTTCGGCCTTGGCTCGTGCGCCCTCGACGTTGTCCAGGATCCACTTGATCTTGGTGCCGGAGAAGTATGTGGCCAGCGGCAGGCCGACCTTCTGCTTGAACCGCTCAGGCCCGCCGTCCCTGGCGAGTTCGTCCACAATGCCCTGGGTGCGGGTGTCCTGCCAGACGATCGCGTTGTAGACGGCTTCGCCAGTGGTCTTGTCCCAAACCACAGCAGTTTCGCGCTGGTTGGTAATGCCGACGGCGGCGATGTCATGACGGGTCAGGTTCGCCTTGGAAAGGGCAGAGCCGATGACTTCGCGGGTGTTGTTCCAGATCTCGGCGGGGTCGTGCTCCACCCAGCCGGCCTGAGGGAAGATCTGCTCGTGTTCCATCTGGCCCGAGGAAACAATGTTGCCACTGTGGTCAAAGACCAGGGCACGGGTGCTGGTGGTGCCCTGATCGATGGCGATTACGTACTGGTTCATTATGACGTCCTTGTCTGTAGTTCAAATGCTGTGCAGTTGAGTGTGGAGGAAGTTGGAACGACCCGCGGGACTATGAGTCTCAAGGGGTGGATTTCACGACGCCGCAGTGGCGATGATCGGAACCACTGCAGCCACAACACCGGCGAGGGAGCCACCGACGAGAGGCCCGACCACCGGAACCCATGAGTAGCTCCAGTCGCTGGAGCCCTTGCCCTTGATGGGAAGCAGGGCGTGGGCAATGCGCGGGCCCAGGTCACGGGCAGGGTTAATGGCGTATCCGGTGGGACCACCGAGTGAAACACCAATACCTACAACGAGGAGTGCCACAGCGAGCGGTCCCAGCTCATTGGGCGTGCCGCCGAAGGTGAGGATGACAAACACCAGCACAAAGGTTCCGATAATTTCCGTGGCGAGGTTCCAAGGCGTGGACCTGATAGCCGGGCCGGTAGAGAATACGGCCAACTTGCTGGCGGGCTCCGGTTCAACGTCAAAATGCTGCTTGTGAGCGAGCCAGGCGACTACGGCGCCAAGGAAGGCACCAAGCAGTTCTGCGCCAAAGTACGTCAACGTTGAGGCGACATCAACCGGGACGCCTGGCGCATACTCGCTCTTGCCGTTGACCAGCAGGCCCAGCGTGACGGCCGGGTTCAGGTGAGCACCGGACTTGGCGGCAACAAAAACACCTGCGAAGACTGCAATACCCCAGCCCCAGGTGACCATGAGGAAGCCGCCGCTGTTGCCCTTGGTGCCCTTGAGCGCCACGTTGGCAACAACGCCGCAACCCAGAAGGGTCAGCATTGCGGTTCCGAAGACTTCGGAAAGGAAGACTATTCCAAGAGACATCTTTGACTCCATCTATTTTCTGTTGTCAGCCCCTCGCGGGTTTGAAGGGCTGTTGAGGCCGGCAGCAATGCCGAACTGCCGGCCGACGGCTGCACCGGAAGCCACTTCAGCTTCCGCACAGTCCTTGCGCCCGGGATAACCCGGGCACGCAAGTTAATCAGGCCACCAGACTATGGACCTGGACACCGTGGAAACGGTTCAGGACGTCCTGGGCGTGGCGGATCTCGGCTGCACGCGCTGCTGGTCCCCAGCCGAGAGGAACGGCGAGGACATCGGCCACTTCATTCAGCAGTTCGCCCGTTACGAGTCCTCGGAAGGCAAGGGATGTGCGGCGGATCAGTATGTCCACCAAGTGGCCGATCTGTTCATGCTGTGCCATGAATTCGAGCTCCCGGACGCTGAGTTCGCGCGTCGAGTGAAGGAGCCGGTCGGGCCCGGCGTCGAGGTAGGAGATAACTTCCTCGGCCCTCGTGCCGTAGCGCGTCAGCAGCACTGCAACCCGGTCGGCGTCGCGACCTGCAGACATGTGGGCCTTGATCCACTTTTGCACTCCGGCCTCAGTCTCGGGGAACCCTGCGCCGCCCCCGATCGCCAGTTTCGCCGTCGAGATCCTGCGTTGCATTCCCAGCTCGGCGAGCACGTCATCACTGAGGTGCTCCGCCAGCGCCCGGAACGTGGTCCATTTGCCACCCACCAGGCTCAAAACTGCGCCGCTGCTGCTGCCCGCGGCGCCCTCTGGGACCTGCTGCATTGGCTGGCGTTCGATCCGGTAGTCGCGGCTGACGAACCCGGGCTGCGTCTCATCATGCTTAGGCAACGGACGCACCCCTGAGAACGTGTACACGATCTGACCGCGGTCAACGCTGATATCCGGGAAAACATGTCCGATCAGCTCAAAGAAATAGTCGATTTCCGCATCGGTGCATACCGCGTCCTGTGACATATCGGCGTCAATGTCAGTAGTTCCGACGAGCACCCGGTCCCCCATCGGGTAGATCAGGACGATCCTGCCGTCGGTGTGCTCAAAAAAGATCTCGCGGCCGCTGCAGGCAGCAAGCAATCCCGGGTGGTCCAGGACAATGTGGGAACCCTTGGTGCCGCCCATGAACGCTGACGCTGCGCCCATTGCCTGGTTGGTCAGGTCAACCCACGCTCCGGTGGTGTTAACAATGACGTCAGCCGTGAAGTCGAACAGTTCGCCGGTCAGCTCGTCCCTGAGCTGCACGGTGGTGCCTGTGCCGGTGTCCGTGCGGGTGGCTGGTGCAGGCTCCTGGTGCGAAACAAGGGACACGTAGTTGCTGGCCCGGGCGCTGGCGTCAGCAGTACCCGACTTGGTTCCGCTGCCGGCCTTTTCGCCGTCCTGGAGCACATCGAGGGTCAGACGCTCAGGATTGTGGACTGACGCGTCGAAGTAGGTGGCGGTGTACTTAATGCTTGGATGCAGCATGGGCAGTTCAGCCAAAGCGCGTTTCCGTCCGCGGAACTCGTGGCGCGGAACGTTGCCGCCATCGCGGGAAAAGGAATCGTAGAGGGTAAGCCCCGCCTTGATCAGGAAGGCGCCACGTTCCTTGGGCTTGCCCTGCTGCTTGTGGGTCAGGAAGCGCAGGGGCGCAGACAGTATCCCGGAAAAAGTGCTGAAGATGGGAATGGTGGTTTGCAACGGCTTTACGTAGTGGGGAGCGATCCGCAGGAGCCGGTTGCGCTCCACCACCGATTCCCGGACAAGACGGAACTCGCCGTTTTCCAGGTAGCGGATACCGCCATGGATCATGTGCGATGACGCACCGCTGGCCCCCTGGCAATAGTCGCCGCGCTCCACGAGCGCCACGTCTACCCCCTGGAGTGCAAGGTCACGGAAAGTCCCGACGCCGTTGATGCCTCCGCCGATGATGAGAACCTGGGCCCGGGGCCGCTGACGCAGACTGTCCACGGTTGGGCGATGCCGGGGAGAGGCCTGATGGCCAGGTGATTCCTTGTGTCCCAAAACAACTCCTTTGGGTTTGGTCCTATGCGGCGCGCCCACAGGCACGGCGCCGTTCACCACTATTCTTTGGAGTAATGGAAAATGGAGTCAAGCACTATGCACGAACGTGCAGAATGGATCTTTGATGCCCCACTCACGGCACGCTGAGGCACTGAGGGCTGCCCAGCTGTACTACATGCAAGACCTCACAATGGATGCCATCGCCCGGGAGTTGCGAACGTCCAGATCAACGGTCTCCCGCCTGCTTTCTACGGCGCGTGACACAGGGCTGGTCCAGATCCAGATCCGCAGCCCTCTTGACACCGGCCCCGAGCTGGAAAGCATCATCCGATCCGAATACAACGTTGATGTGCACGTTGTCCCGGTCCTGGAGTCCCTGAACGAGGCGGAAACACTGGACCGTGTTGCCATGCAGGCGGCCAGGACCATCGGTCCGCTGGTGGATTCCAACGCGATTATCGGCGTCGCGTGGGGCTCGACCCTTAGCGCCGTGAGCAGGCACCTGACCCGGAAGATCACCCACGACAGCGTTATCGTCCAGCTCAACGGTGCCGGAAACATGCACACCACGGGCATCACCTACGCAAGCGACATCATGCGGCGCTTCGGCAGCGCTTATGGTGCGCGGGTGGAACAGTTCCCCGTGCCCGCGTTTTTCGATCACGCCAGCACCAAGACAGCTATGTGGAATGAACGCAGCGTGCAGCGGATCCTTGATTTGCAGTCGCGCATGAGCATTGCCGTGTTCGGTGTGGGTTCCGTCGATGCGGACTATCCGAGCCACGTTTATGCAGGCGGCTACCTCGATGAAGTTGACCTGAAAGTGCTGGCAAGTTCTGACGTTGTGGGCGATGTGGCCACCGTCTTCTTCCGCGGCGATGGTTCTTCTGACGGAATCACGCTCAACGAACGCTCAACCGGCCCCTCGCTGGCACAGTTGCGCCAGGTGCGCCGCAGGATTTGTGTGGTGTCCGGCGCGTCCAAAATCAACGGGCTGCGCGGGGCGCTCGCCGCGGGACTCGCCACTGATCTGATTCTGGATGAGGCCATGGCCCGGAGGCTCGTGGGTTCAGAGAACATGGCGTGAGGGGCGAGTGACGGAACCCGGGCTGATACGAGTCGGTAGAGTCGGTGCTATGAAACCTGTCCCCCGCCTTGGGCTCAACAACGGTGTGCTGATCGACCAGTTGGGATTCGGGCTGTACAAAGTGCCGCCTTCGGATGCGGCGGGCCTTGTCACCATGGCCATTGAAGCCGGGTACCGCCATTTCGACACCGCAGCCATGTACCGCAACGAGGCCGGCGTCGGTAGGGGCGTCGGCTCCTTGTCCGGATTCGCTGGTCAGGAACAGGGCAGCGGAGCGGGAACACCCTCGCTCACACGCCGGGACCTCTTCATTACCACCAAGGTGTGGAACGACGACCATGGCTACGACTCCACGCTAAGGGCCTTCCAGAAGTCCATGGCCAGCCTTGGACTGGACTACGTGGACCTTTACCTGATCCACTGGCCCTGCCCCGGGCGTGGACTCTACGCCGAAACGTATCGTGCCCTGGAGACCCTCTACCGGGAGGGAAAAGTGCGCGCCATAGGGGTGTCGAACTTCCAGCCGGCGCATCTGGATCATCTGCTGGAAACGGCAGAAGTCATCCCCGCCGTGAACCAGATTGAGCTCCATCCGTGGCTCCAGCAGGAGGAACTCCGCGAGCTGCACGCACGGTTGGGGATCCGCACCGAAGCATGGAGTCCGTTGGGGCGCGGCAAGGTGCTCCAGGACCCGGTGATTCTTGATCTTGCCGCGAATCATGGAAGGACTCCGGCGCAGATCATCCTTCGCTGGCACCTGCAGCTGGGAAACATCGCCATCCCAAAGGCCAGCTCCTATGAACGGCTCAGGGAGAATCTGGACATCTTCGACTTCAGCCTGGAATCGTCAGAAATGTCCAAAATCGCGGCCTTGGACCGCGGTCAGCGCACAGGCTCCCACCCGGACAACGTGAACTAGGATTCAAAGTCATGGAACAAGTGGACACGGACACCGGCCGGACTCAGCCCCTCTTCAGCCCCCAGCTCGCTGCCCGGACGCGAGCCGCTGATGTCGACGTCGACGGCGGCAGGGTGGCGTACTGGATTTACGAGCCGGTCCAGGTGACCCCGGAGACCCGGACCATCCTGGTGATCCACGGTTTCCGTGGCGATCACCACGGCCTCTTGCGCGTTGCGGATCAACTCCCGGAGATGCGGCTGGTCATGCCTGACTTGCCGGGCTTCGGCAGCTCAGATCCGCTCCCGTCGCTGGAGCACACCGTGGAGAATTACGGCCGCTTCATCACAGGATTTATGGCCGCCCTTGGATTGGGCCCGGAAACGGTCCTGCTGGGTCATTCATTTGGATCTATTGTGGCCAGCCATTTCGTGGCAGCGCATCCCGGCACTGTCCGTGAGCTGATTCTGGTCAACCCGATAGCCAGTCCGGCCTTGGAAGGGCCGAAGGGTGTCATGACCAGGCTGGCCGTTTTCTATTACCAGCTGTCTGCCAGGCTTCCCAGCAAGCTGGGACTCTTCATTCTGCGGAGCCGGCTTATTGTCAGGATTATGAGCGTGGCGATGGCTAAAACCAAGGACAGGGAATTGCGGCGATTTATTCATGCCCAGCATTCCGCCTATTTTTCGGCATTCGCCAACAGGCAGAGCCTCCTCGAATCGTTCCGTGCCTCAGTGGGCAGCAATGTGGGTGAAGTGGCCGCTGCCCTTGAACTCCCTGTGCTGTTGGTGGCCGGAGAGAAGGACGAAATCGCCGTCCTCGAAGACCAGCACAAGTTGCTGGCAATGTTGCCCGATGCCCGATTGCACATCATCCCAGGCGTAGGCCACCTGATCCACTACGAAACCCCGGCCCCTGCGGCCGGGCATATCCGCAGCTTCCTGAAGGACCACGCCTAGTGAAAATCGTGATTGACGCCCGCTTCACCCGCACGGACCACCATGACGGGATCAGCCGCTACGGCTCAAGTCTCATCGCGGCGCTGGCAAAGATCTCCGACGTTTCGATGCTTATCAGCGACCCCCGGCAGCTTAAGCTTCTTCCCGACGTCCCGTACACCCTCATCAACAGCCCGCTCTCCCCCGCCGAGCTCTTTGTGGCGGCAAAGGTCAACCGGCTGGGGGCCGACGTTGTGATTTGCCCCATGCAGACAATGGGCTCCTGGGGCCGGAACTATGGCTTGGTGCTGACCCTCCACGACCTGATCTACTATGAGCACCCCGCGCCTCCGGGGTTCCTTCCTGCGCCGGTCCGAGTCCTGTGGCGCCTCTACCACAAAGCCTTCTGGCCGCAACGGCTGCTGCTGAACCGGGCTGACATCGTGGCAACCATCAGTCACACCACCGCTTCCCTCATCGCAAAGTACCGCCTCACCACGAGGCCCGTGAGGATTGTGGGCAATGCCCCGCAGCATGGGCACTCCCCCCGCGACGTCACCGCAGGTTCCGATAAAAGCCTGCTGTACATGGGATCGTTCATGCCGTACAAAAACGTGGAAACGATGATCAGGGGGATGACTGAACTGCCTGGCATGACGCTTCACCTCCTGAGCCGCATCACTCCCGCCCGCCGGGCCGAGCTTGAATCGCTGGTGCCCCACGGGACGGACATTGTGTTCCACAACGGTGTGACGGAAGACGAGTATGAGGCCCTGCTCTCGCGGGCTACGGCACTCATCAGTCTTTCCAAAGCCGAAGGCTACGGGCTCCCGCTTGTGGAGGCCATGTCTCATGGAACCCCCGTAATAGCCAGCGACATCCCTATTTTCCGGGAAGTGGGCTCGGACGCCGTGACCTATGTCCATCCCGATTCCCCATCGGAATTCGCGGCCGCAGTCCGTGCCCTGGAGGATCCTGCGGTCTGGGACGTGCAGTCACGTCGCTCTGTGGAGCGGGCAGCCGAGTTCAGTTGGGACCACTCAGCACGGCAGTTGCTTGAGGTGGCAGAGGAAGTGGCCGCCCAAAGGCAGCGGCGGAACCGCAGCAGCCTGTAGAAGAGCTCAATCCCCGGAGTGCCCAACTGCAGGCTAGAGGACGTCCACCCCGTCGAGCCTCAGCTGTACTGGGTCGTCGTTCCGTTTCGCCGCCGCAGCCGCCCTCGCTGCCCTCATGGCCTTCGTGGCTTCAGTGGCTTGAGCGTAGGGAATGAACAAAAGGGTCCTGACGTCGGCTTCTGTTTCCCTTGACCCCCCACCGGCGGCTGATGGGCCGCCAGGTGATGGCACTGTGGCCGCCAACACCAGCGGAGCGGGCCCCGCTGTCCGCAGCACAATCCCCAGCCTGGCGAGACGCTGTTCCACAGCTTGGACAAAGTGCCCCACGGCAGTCCTGCCTCCCGTGACGGAAGCGATGCGGACGGCCGGCGGCAATTGCAGTTCGCGCCTCAACGAGAGCTCCCGTGCTGCATAACCGCCGGAGTCCCATCTCAAGAGGGCACCGACGGCGGCAGCGTCATCGGCTGTGATGACCACCAGCCCTCCCTCAGTTGATGGGCGCACCAGGGCAGCAGCGTTGAACCACCGGCGGACAGCATCCTCACCCGCCCGGAGGCTTTCCCGCCGCAGCAAAGAATCCCCGTCCAGCAGCAAGGCGGCGGCGTACCCATTTTCGGCTACTGGTTCCGCTCCGACAGTCGAGACCACCAGGGCCCTGGCGTCAGGGATCGTAGCCTTGACCTGGTCCCCGGATGACGTGATCACGGACGACCCGGGAAAAGCACGCCCCAGTTCTTCAGCAGTCCGCAACACCCCCGTTGCGCCACGGCGAAGATGGCTCCCGCCACAATGAGGACATTGCCATTCGGGTGCCGGAGTGGAGCACCAGCGGCACTGCGGGACGGAGGACGTGCCACTGGCCCCGGCAATGGCCAAAGGTCCTTGGCAAGCTCCGCAACGTGCCTGTTCCCGGCACCGCTCACACGCCAAGGACGGCGCATATCCTGTACGGGCAACCTGCACCAGGACCGGCCCCCTCCCAAGCCCTTCCTTGGCCGCACGCCAGGCGGCACCGGGCAGACGGGCAATCCTGGCGAGAGGATCGCGCTCTTGCTCGTAGCTGTCCGCCGTGTTCAGGACGCGCGGCACAGTGCGGCGGACCTCCGTACGTTCAGCTTCCACTGCCCTTGCCCAGCCGGACTCCACCAGTCGCTGGAGTTCCGTACTGCGCGTGTGTGCAGCAAACAGGCAAGCAGCATTCTCCTGCCCGGAGCGCAAGAGCAGAATCTCGCGCGTGTGCGCATAAGGCGAGCGTTGCTCGATATGGAGGTCATCGCCGTCGTCCCAGCACACCACCAGCCCAAGGTCCTGCACGGGGGCATAGGCTGCGGAGCGGGTGCCTACCGCCACGCGTGCGGATCCGGTCAGGAGGCGCAGGTAATTGCGGTAGCGCGGCGTCGGCCCATCTTCGGCACTCAGGCGTGCGACGTCTCCGGGTTGCAGCACCTCCAGGAGCGCCGCCTCCACGCGGTCCAGGTCGCGGTAATCGGGAACAACAACCACGGCGCCCCGCCCAGAGGATCGGACAGCTGCAACAGCTTCCGCCAGCAGTCGCGGCCAGCCAGCAGCTCCAAATCCCTGCAGGGCGCTGAGAACAGCCTTGGGTGATTCGCCCGCGGAGAGATGCTGAAGGAACGCCGGCCCGTTGCCATATCTGGCCCAGTTCCCGGAAGGCCGATATCCAGGTACCCCGGATTCAGGGCGTTCGGGGAGCCCGGAGAGCTCCTTTTCCAGCTTGGCCACGCGCGGCGGGATTGCAAGCCTCAGAACATCGCTGACCGTCCCGGCGTATCTTGCCGCCACACTACCGGCGAGCCCGGCCAGCGCAGGCGTCAGGACGGCGACGTCGGAAACAACCTTGTGCAGCGGGACCAGTGAGTGCCCGGCATCCGACTCGGCCACCCGTTCCAGGAGATACCCGGAGAGGTCCTGCCCGTTGAATTTCACCTTGACGCGAACCCCCGGCTGCGCCGCTTGATGCAGGGTTGCCGGAACGCTGTAGTCAAACGGCCTGTCCAGATGTGGCAGCGGCGACTCGATAAGGATCCGGGCCACTGGCAACTCCGGGGCAAGATCCGGGCCAGCCGGTGATTGACGTTGTGCCAGCGGGGGAAATCCCTGCAGCAGCGAAGGCTGGACAGGCTCGGGCGGACTGGTTTGTCCACTCGTGGCCATGCTTCCACCCTTGGCGACGTTTCTCCCGCCAATCGTCACTTTCCGTGCCTCCCCTCGGCATCGCCCGTGTGTCAAGCAGGTCAGGGAGGTCAGGCGTTGAAAAAGGCCTTCAGTTCCTCTACCCGGTCCAGCCGCTCCCACGTGAAGTCGGGGTCATCCCGGCCGAAGTGGCCGTGAGCAGCCGTCTTGGCGTAAATGGGGCGCTTCAGGTCCAGGGCATCGATGATGGCCCGCGGGCGGAGGTCGAAGATCTCGGCGATAGCTTCGCTGATCCGCGCCGGGTCCACGGTTTCGGTCCCGAAAGTTTCAACATAGGTACCCACGGGCCGTGCCTGGCCGATTGCGTAAGCGATCTGGATTTCTGCACGCTTAGCCAGGCCTGCCGCAACAACGTTCTTCGCGACCCAGCGCATGGCATACGCAGCGGACCGGTCAACCTTCGACGGGTCTTTGCCGCTGAAGGCGCCGCCGCCGTGGCGGGCCATTCCCCCGTACGTGTCCACGATAATCTTGCGGCCGGTCAGGCCGGCATCGCCTACGGGGCCGCCGATGACAAAGGCACCCGCAGGATTCAGGATGTTGACCGTACGCGAAATATCAAGGTCGGCCGTCGCCAAGACGGGATTGATGACGTACTCAACCAGGTCGGCCCGAAGCTGCTCAAGGCTTGCACCCTCAGCGTGCTGGCTGGAGATCACGATGGTTTCCACTGAAACCGGACGGTCGCCGTCGTAGCCTATGGTGGCCTGCGTTTTGCCGTCCGGACGCAGGTAAGCGAGCTGCCCGTTCTTGCGTACTTCCGTCAGCCGTTCCGAGAGCCGGTGGGCAATCCAGATGGGAACCGGCATGTACGAAGGCGTTTCATCGCTGGCATAGCCAAACATCAGGCCTTGGTCGCCGGCGCCCTGAAGGTCGTAGTCGTCCTCCTGGCGGCCTTCGCGTGCTTCCAGGGAGTTGAATACCCCGCCTGCGATGTCGTTTGACTGTTGGCCTATTGACACGGACACACCACAGCGGGCGCCGTCGAAGCCATTGGCGGACGAGTCGTAGCCGATGCCCAGGATGGTCTCGCGGACAAGCTGCGGGATTTCAACGTACGCGTCAGTGGTGACTTCACCAGCCACGTGGACCAGGCCGGTAGTAGCCATGGTCTCTACCGCTACCCGGGACTCGGGGTCTGCGGCCAGCAGCGCATCAAGGATCGCATCACTGATCTGATCACAGATCTTGTCGGGATGTCCCTCAGTCACCGATTCAGAGGTGAAGAGGCGCAAGGCAGAAGGCGCAGGATGGGATCCGGGAAGGTGCAGCGGTAAAGTCACTCAACTACCTTACTTGTTGGGATACGGATGGCTGGTGACATGTTTCCCCAGACTAAGGAGAACATGGGGCTAAGACGACCACGGGACTTGGAGGACATCGGCTGGCCGGACAAGGACAAGCCTACGCTCGCGGATAAACCCGGCTCAGCTCAGTACTGATCCGGTCAATCACCGCTGAAGCGACGTCTGCCTTCGAACCGGATGCCGATTGCGGTTCGGAGCCCGCCCGCGACAGGATGACCACTGAATTGTCCTCCCGGCCGAAGACCTTGCCTTCTCCGACGTGGTTGACCACCAGCAGGTCACACCCCTTGCGCTGAAGCTTGGCGGTGGCATACTCAAGGACATCGCCGTCGGCGTCGCCCGTTTCCGCAGCAAACCCGACAATGAGCTGGCTACGGGACGAACTGTTCCTGACCTCCACGACTTCTTTCAGGATGTCCGGATTCCGCACCAGCGTGATCACGGGGTCCTCGGTATCGTCCCGCTTTTTGATTTTAGTATCGGAGACGGCGGAAGGGCGGAAATCAGCCACCGCCGCTGACATGATCACGACGTCGGAACCGGCCGCCGCCCGCAGGACTGCTTCGCGCAGCTGCAGCGCCGTCTCCACCTCCACCAGCTCAACCCCGGGAGGCGCTGAAACATCCATGTGTGCAGCGATCAGCCGGACGGCGGCCCCAGCCTCGAGGGCGGCTACTGCCAGTGCCACTCCCTGCTTTCCGGAGGATCGGTTGCCGAGGAAGCGGACGGGGTCCAGGGGTTCCCGGGTTCCACCAGCGCTGATGGTTACGGTTCGTCCGGCCAAGGGCAAGGCGTCGGATTCTGAAAGGCCCGCTGGTGATATGGGCCGCCCCTCGGCCGCCTCTGCCAGGGACTGCGTCAGCGCCATGGCTGCTTCGAAGATGGCCTCCGGCTCCGGCAGACGGCCGGGACCGGAGTCGGTCCCTGTCAGCCTTCCGCTTGCCGGTTCCAGCACGGTGACTCCACGGGAACGCAGCGTTTCAACATTCGCCTGCGTAGCCGCATGTTGCCACATCTCGGTGTGCATGGCAGGAGCCATCAGGACCGGCCCGCTTGCCATGAGCAGAGTGTTGGTGAGGAGATCGTTGGCTAGGCCATGGGCCGCCCGTGCCAAGAGGTCTGCGGTGGCCGGAGCGACCACTATCAGGTCAGCTTCGTGTCCCAGACGGACGTGGTTGACGCTGGGGACGTCGTCGAAGACGCTGTTGCTGACCGGGTTTCCCGAGAGCGCTTCCCACGTGGCCACGCCGACGAAACGGCTGGCGGCCTCGGTGGGGATAACCGTGACATTGTGGCCGGCTTCAGTAAAAAGCCGGAGGAGCGATGCCACCTTGTAGGCGGCAATCCCTCCCCCGACTCCGAGGACTATGCGCACGTGACCTCCGTCAACAGGCAGTCTTTAGGTTCTACTCTGCAGGTTCGATCGGCGAGGAAACCAGTTTGCCTTCGTTGATTTCACGCAGGGCGATTGAGAGTGACTTCTCGTTCAGCTTGGTGTCGACCAGGGGGCCGACGTACTCGAACAGGCCCTCGTGAAGCTGGGCGTAGTAAGCGTTGATCTGACGTGCACGCTTGGCACCGAAGATCACCAGGCCGTACTTGGAATCAGCAGCCTCCAGCAGCGAATCGATCGGCGGGTTGATGATGCCTTCAAGGTTCGTGGACACGAATTCTCCAAATTCTAACGGGCTGACTTTTCCCGGCGCTTAACGCGGGTTCGGGATCAGCCCCATGAGTGAAACAAGCTCGTCCGCTGCCCGTCGAACGTCATCATTGATGACGGTGTGATCGAACTCCGGTTCAGCGGCAAGTTCTAGTTTAGCGGTTTCCAGCCTTTGCTGCTGTTCGTCCGCTGTTTCGGTGCCGCGCCCCACGAGCCTGCGCACCATTTCCTCCCAGCTGGGAGGAGCAAGGAAGACAAATTTCGCGTCAGGGACGGCCTGCTTTACCTGCCGGGCTCCCTGCAGATCGATCTCGAGGAGAACCGAGCGCCCGTCGGCAATGGCCTCTTCCACGGTGCTGCGCAGCGTCCCATAGCGGTTCTGTCCGTGCACCACTGCCCACTCCAGCAGTTCCCCGGCCTCGATCAGGGCGTCGAACTCTTCCGGGGACTTGAAGAAGTAATGAACGCCGTCCTGCTCGCCTGGCCGGGGCGGGCGGGTGGTGGCTGAGACTGACAACCACACGTTTGGGTAGTTATCCCGGATGTAGGTGGATACGGTGCCTTTGCCAACAGCAGTGGGGCCTGCGAGGACTGTCAGTCCGGGATTCTTGCTCACGTATTCCTTTGAAGCGGTATGCGGATGGATCTGTTTCTCGTTCATAAAATCTACCAGCGCCAGGCGCTGGCGGGTTCCCAGGCCCTTCACCCTTCTCGAGGCAGCAATCCCCAATTGCTGCAGAAGGTTGCGGGCCGTCACTGCGCCAACACCAGGCAGTGATTCAAGGAGTTCGGTGACCTTCATCCTTGCGATCGCGTCATCCTGGGTTGCGGCGGTAAGGAGCTCATTGATGGAAAGAGTGCCGGCTTTCAGTTGCTCCTTGGCAGCGGCGCGTGCGGCCCGGGCAGCGGCGGCCTTGTTCAGGGCCGCCACCCGTTCCTGTTGCGTCAGTGCCGGCAGGCTCATCAGGCGGCCCGAAGGCCTTCAAGCGTGGCAAGCGCAGCGTCGCGGAGGGACGGCAGGCCGGGGCCGGCTTTCAGGATGTCCCGGCTGGATGTCCCCAGGACCTGTGGGTACGCCGCTCCGAACGTTCGGCGCAGCTCAGCCGGAGTAGCACCCTGGGCGCCGAGCCCGGGAGCCAGAATGGGTCCCCGGACAGAGGCGAGGTCCAGGCCGAGGTCGGACAGGGCGTTGCCCACTGTCGCGCCCACAACCAATCCCACAGAGCCCAGTGCTCCGCCATAGCGATTGTTCTCCCCTGCCGCTGCTTCGACGATGCGGCGGGCGACTGAATCGCCACCACCCACGTGCTGGACCGAGGCACCTTCAGGATTGGAGGTCAACGCCAGGACAAAGACGCCGCGCCCATGCTCTGCCGCGAGATCCAAGGCCGGGCGCAGGGACTCGAAGCCGAGGTAGGGGCTCAGGGTCACCGAGTCCGCCGCAAGCGACGAGCCGTCCCGCAGCCAGGCATCGGCGTATGCGGCCATGGTGGATCCGATGTCACCGCGCTTGGCGTCGGCGATGGTGAGCACGCCCTCGTCCCGTGCCACGGCAAGAACTTCCTCCAGCACAGCCATACCGGCCGAACCGTGGCGCTCGTAAAGCGCCACCTGCGGCTTGACGGCGGCAGCGAGCGAACCGACCGCCTCCAAAACCGTGAGTGAAAACCGCCGCAGGCCGGCGGCGTCGTCGTCCAATCCCCAGTCCATGAGGAGCGCGGGGTGGGGATCAATGCCGACGCAGAGCGGGCCGCGCTGGGCCATGGCCTTGCCCAGCCGGGAGCCAAAAGACTCCCGGCTGGCCGTGGTTGCCTCCGGCTCAGGCATTCTTGGCTGCTGCTTCCTCGGAATCCCTGCTTTGCGAGGCGAACAGGGCAGCAGCATGCTCCTGCAGGCTGGTCACCGACCACTCATACGTGCGCAACGCCTCGATGGCCTGGACGGCTGCATTGAATTCGGCGACCGTCGTGATGCAGGGAATGCCGATGGATGTTGCCGCGGCGCGCAGTTCGTAACCGTCGCTGCGGGCTTCGCCGCCGGAAGGCGTGTTGAAGACCATGTCGATTTCACCGGCAATGATGAGATCGGCAATGGTGCCTTCGCCCTCGGCGCTGCTGCCTTCAGCGACCTTGCGCACCGGGGTCGCCTGGATTCCGTTGCGGCGCAGGACGTCAGCAGTGCCACCCGTGGAGACAATCTCGAAGCCGAGGTCGGAGAGTCGCTTGACGCCCATGATCACCGAGCGCTTGTCCCGGTTGGCCACGGAGACAAAGATCTTGCCTTCGGTAGGCAGGGCGTTGTTGGCGGCTGCCTGGCTCTTGGCGAAGGCAGTGTCAAAGTGCTTGTCAATTCCCATGACTTCACCGGTGGAACGCATTTCCGGGCCGAGCAGCGAATCCACAACTTTCCCCTCCGGCGTCCGGAACCGGCTGAACGGCAGGACTGCTTCCTTGACCGAGACGGGAGCGTCCAGGGGAAGCGTGGAGCCGTCACCGCTCGCCGGCAGCATCTTGTAGGCGCTGCGCAGCTGGTTGATGGTGACGCCGGTACCGATCAGGGCGGCGGCCTTCGCCATCTGCACTCCGGTCGCCTTGGACACGAACGGCACCGTACGGGAAGCGCGCGGGTTGGCTTCGAGGACGTACAGGACGTCAGAGGCCAAGGCGAACTGGATGTTGATGAGGCCGCGGACACCGACGCCTTCGGCGATGGCCCGGGTGGCAACCCGGACCCGCTCGATCACGTTGTTGCCCAAGGTGATGGGAGGCAGCACACAGGCGGAGTCCCCGGAGTGGATCCCGGCTTCCTCGATGTGCTCCATAATGCCGCCAAGGTACATGTCCTTGCCGTCATAGAGGGCGTCGACGTCGATTTCAACAGCGTCCTCAAGGAAGCGGTCAATCAGCACCGGATGATCGGGGGTGATTTCCGTGGCGTTCGCAATGTAGCGGGAGAGGTTGGGCTCGTCATAAACGATTTCCATCCCGCGGCCGCCCAGGACGTAGGACGGGCGGACCAGCACCGGGTAACCGATTTCGTCGGCGATCTTCTTGGCGTCTTCGAAGGAGACCGCGGTCCCGTTCTTCGGCGAGATCAGGCCGGCCTCGTCCAGCACCCGGCTGAAGGCGCCGCGGTGCTCGGCCAGGTCAATCGCTTCTGGAGAAGTACCGAGGATGGGCACACCGGCGTCGGCAAGCTGCTGCGCCAGTTTCAGCGGCGTCTGGCCACCGAGCTGGACGAAGACGCCCATAACTCCGCCGGTACGTTCTTCTGCGGCGATGACTTCGAGGACGTCCTCGAGGGTCAACGGCTCGAAGTACAGCCTTGTGGAGACGTCGTAGTCGGTGGAAACAGTCTCGGGGTTGCAGTTGACCATGACGGTCTCGTAACCCGCTTTGCGCAGTGCCATGGAGGCGTGGACGCAGGAGTAATCGAACTCGATGCCCTGGCCGATGCGGTTGGGGCCGGATCCGAGAATGAGGATGGACGGCTTGGAGTGCAGAGCCACCTCGTCCTCTTCGTCATAGGAGGAGTAGTGGTACGGGGTGTAGGCGGCGAATTCAGCGGCACAGGTGTCCACGGTCTTGTAGACCGGGCGGATGCCGAGCGCCTGCCGGACGCCCCGGACTACTGCCTCTGAATTGTGGGTCAGGCTGCCGATCTGCTCATCGGAGAAACCGTGGCGCTTGGCCCGCTGCAGCATCTCCTGCGTGAGGGCGGTGGACGTGCGGATCTCGCGGGAGATTTCGTTGAGCAACTGCAGCTGGTCCAGGAACCAGGGGTCGATCTTGGTGGCCTCGAAGAGTTCTTCGACGCTGGCGCCGCCCAGCATTGCGCGCTGGACCTGGTGGAGGCGCTCAGTGGTGGGCCGCTTGGCCTTTTCGATCAGTTCGGGTACTTCCCATTCAGGGACCGAGCTGAAGTCCAGCTGCGAACCCTTCTGTTCCAGGGACCTCAGCGCCTTTTGCAGCGCTTCGGTGAAGTTACGGCCCATGGCCATCGCCTCGCCGACCGACTTCATGGTGGTGGTCAGTGTGGGGTCAGCAGCCGGGAACTTTTCGAAGGCGAACCGCGGGACCTTCACCACAACGTAGTCCAGTGTCGGCTCGAACGAAGCCGGGGTCTTCTGGGTGATGTCGTTGGGGATCTCGTCCAGTGTGTAGCCGAGCGAGAGCTTCGTGGCGATCTTTGCGATCGCGAAACCCGTCGCCTTGGAAGCGAGAGCGGAGGAACGTGAGACGCGCGGGTTCATTTCGATGACCACAACGCGGCCGGTGTCCGGCTCGATAGCGAACTGGATGTTGCAGCCACCGGTGTCCACGCCCACTTCACGGATGACGGCGATGGAGATATCGCGCAGGCGCTGGTATTCGCGGTCCGTCAGCGTAAGGGCCGGCGCAACCGTGATCGAGTCACCGGTGTGGACGCCTACGGGATCGAAGTTTTCGATGGAACAGACAACAACGACGTTGTCGTTCTTGTCCCGCATCATTTCAAGTTCGTATTCCTTCCACCCGAGGATGCTCTCTTCGAGCAGCACCTCGCTGGTGGGGCTGTACTGGAGGCCCTGGCCAACGATCCGCAGCAGGTCACCCTCGTTGTAGGCGAGCCCGGAACCGAGTCCGCCCATGGTGAAGGAGGGGCGGACCACCATCGGGTAGCCAAGGTCTTCCGCCGCCTTGAGTGCCTCGTCAATGGTGTGGATGATGTGGCTGCGTGCTGATTCGGCACCGCAGCGCTCAACAACGCCCTTGAATTTTTCGCGGTCTTCGCCGAGCTCAATGGCTGCGATATTCGCACCAATGAGTTCCACGTTGTACTTCTCCAGTACTCCGTTTTTGTCGAGGGCGATGGCGGTGTTCAGTGCAGTCTGGCCGCCAAGGGTCGGCAGTACCGCGTCAGGGCGTTCCTTCGCGATGATCTTTTCCACAACCTCGGGGGTGATGGGCTCGATGTACGTCGCGTCGGCGAACTCGGGATCCGTCATGATGGTGGCGGGGTTGGAGTTCACCAGGATAACGCGCAGGCCCTCCTCTTTGAGGACACGCAGTGCCTGGGTGCCTGAGTAGTCGAATTCAGCGGCCTGGCCGATGACGATCGGGCCGGAACCGATGACCAGGACGCTCTTTAGGTCAGTTCTCTTGGGCATTACTTGTTGTCCTCAGTCTTGTTTTCGTTAACGTTCTGGGCGTCGGCTGCAGCGGCGTCTTCGGATCCCGCTGCCTCTGAACCTTCGGAGAGATTGGCCGTTTGGCCGTCACGCTGGCCGGCCATCAGTTCGATGAAACGGTCGAACAGGTACGCGGCGTCGTGCGGACCGGCGGCTGCTTCCGGGTGGTACTGAACCGAAAACGCCGGGATATCCAGGCACGCCAGGCCCTCGACGACGTCGTCATTGAGGCTGACGTGGCTGACCTCAACTCGCCCGTAACGCTCTTCAGGAGCCATGGTGGCTCCGTCCAGCGGTGCGTCGACGGCGAAGCCGTGGTTCTGGGACGTGATCTCAACTTTGCCGGTGCGGCGGTCCATGACCGGCTGGTTGATGCCGCGGTGGCCGTACCGGAGTTTGTAGGTACCAAAGCCCAGGGCCCTGCCCAGGATCTGGTTGCCGAAGCAGATGCCGAAGTAGGGAAGCTTTTCATCCAGCACCGAACGGAGCAGTTTGACCTGGTTGTCGGCTGTGGCGGGGTCGCCGGGACCGTTGGACATGAAGAATCCGTCCGGGCTGACAGCGTTGACTTCCTCGATGGTGGCCGTGGCAGGCAAAACGTGCACGCGCACACCGCGCTCCGCAAACCGTTTGGGGGTCATGGCCTTGATGCCAAGGTCGATGGCGGCAATGCTGAAGCGCACATCGCCTTCCCAGCCGTGGTCCTTGGGCTCCACGACGTAGGCTTCCTCGACGCTGACTTCTTCGGCCAGGCGTGCTCCCTCCATGGGGGCGCTTGCGAGAACCTGGTCCAGGAGCTCCTTGTCCGTGGCGGTGGCGGCGTCGCCGGAGAAGATGCCGGCGCGCATGGTCTTGTGTTCGCGCAGGTGGCGCGTGATGGCACGCGTGTCCACACCCTGGATTCCGACGATGCCCTGCTCGATGAGTTCCTCGTCAAGGCTCCGCTCAGAACGCCAGTTCGAGGGACGGCGGGCGGCGTCGCGGACAATGTAGCCTGCCACCCAGATCCGGCGGGACTCGGCGTCGTCGCTGTTCACGCCGGTGTTGCCGATGTGCGGAGCGGTCTGCACTACCAGCTGGCGGGCGTAGGAAGGATCCGTAATGGTCTCCTGGTAGCCGGTCATGCCGGTGGCAAAGACCGCTTCGCCGAGCGCGGTGCCCTGGGCGCCATAGCTGCTGCCGCGGAAAATCCGTCCGTCCTCCAGTACCAGGGCGGCACCGGTGGCTTTCGAAATTGCTTCTGTTTCTGTCACTTCTGTTGCCGTCACGTCTTTACTTTCCACTATCGGCATCTGCCTGGGGGCCTGCCGGGATTAATTCTTGAAGTACCTTGAGGAGCGCTGTCTTATCTTCAGCGCGCCGGGTTCGGAACCCGGTGTCCAGTTCGTGTTCGCCCAGCATCCAGCTGATGACGAGCAATCCGTCCTTTTCAACGAATTTGCCTGCCATCCCGCTGTCGAGCCGGATACCGGTGAGGTTGCCGGCGGGGATGAACAGGGGGCCGGCCCCGCTCCGCTCGAAGAGCGCGCCCTCAGGGTGCGCCTGCAGAACGGCGTTGGTCCGGATTCCCAAACCGTGGACCGCGATGCGGTCGAGCCAGTCGCCGGCCGTTGTGGTGGTGACGTATTGGCCCTCGGCTTTGGTGATTGCAGGATCCAGCCGGGCAGGCACTGCAGGCAGAGGTTCAACGTCGGCCTGCCGGCGACGGCGGTTCCGCCAGCCGATGCCGATCATCACGAAGATGACTGCCGCGATGGCGAGCATCCCGATTCCGGGCAATATTTTGTCCATCAGAGGCCACTCACCGGACCTGCGGCCTTAGCTGGCTGCTGCAGACCGGCCGTGTAACGGTATGGGGTGTTGAGCTTGCCCTCGAGCACGGTGGGATGACCCTTGAAGAACGTTGCCACCACCTTGCCGGGCAGTTCCCTGCCGGCAAAAGGAGAATTGCGTCCCATGGTGGCCATGGTGGAGGGGTCAACTGTCCAGCGCGCGGCGGGGTCCACCAGGATGAGGTTCGCTGGTTCGCCTGTTTCCAGCGGCCGGCCCTGATCTGCCAGCCGGCCGATGGCGGCGGGAGCCGTGGACGTGACCCTGGCGAAATCGGACCATGACATCAGCCCGGTCTCGATCATGGTCTGCTGCACCACAGAGAGGGCAGTTTCCAGGCCGGTCATTCCCATCGCGGCCTGCGCCCACTCGCATTCCTTGTGCTCGCTCGGGTGCGGGGCGTGGTCTGTACCCACGACGTCGATGGTGCCGTCGGCGAGGGCGGCGCGCAAGGCCTGGACGTCCGCGTCGGTGCGCAGCGGCGGGTTCACCTTGTACACCGGATCGTAGCTGCGGACCAGCTCGTCCGTCAGCAACAGGTGGTGCGGGGTGACTTCAGCGGTGACGTTGATGCCGCGGGCCTTCGCCCAGCGGATGATCTCAACAGACCCTGCCGTTGACACGTGGCAGACGTGGAGCCGGGATCCAACGTGCTGGGTCAGCAGCACATCGCGGGCAATAATGCTTTCCTCGGCCACAGCGGGCCAGCCCGCCAGTCCCAGGACTGCGGAGACGTCGCCTTCATTCATTTGGGCACCCTCGGTAAGCCGGGGTTCCTGTGCGTGCTGGGCCACAACGCCGTCGAACGCTTTGACGTATTCCAGGGCGCGGCGCATGAGCACGGGATCGTGGACGCAGATGCCGTCGTCTGAGAACATGCGCACCTGTGCACGGGAGTCAGCCATGGCGCCAAGCTCAGCGAGCTGCACACCGGCCAGTCCCACCGTGACTGCACCTACCGGGCGGACGTCCACCCAGCCCGCTGCCTGGCCAAGGCTGTGGACCTGTTCCACCACACCAGCGGTGTCTGCAACGGGCGTGCTGTTAGCCATGGCATGCACGGCAGTGAAGCCTCCCAAAGCCGCAGCCCGGGTTCCTGTTTCCACCGTTTCAGCATCCTCGCGGCCCGGTTCCCGCAAGTGGGTGTGCACATCCACCATGCCAGGCAGCGCCACCAGGCCTTCGCCCTCAATGACGGTGGCGCCATCTGCGTTGATGTTGACACCCCGGTCCACGATGAAGCCGTCCCGGATAAGGAGGTCTTCCTTGGCCCCATCGAGAATTGCAGCACCCCGGATGAGGTATGCGCCGTTGTTGCTGGCCATCAGTTGCTCTCCTTGCTCAAATTGGCGGCTGGTTCGCGGGTTTCCCCGGAGAGCAGCAGGTATAGGGCAGCCATCCGGACAGACACGCCGTTCCTCACCTGTGAAAGTACGGTGGAACGGTGCGAGTCGGCAGCGGCTGCGGAAATTTCGAGTCCCCGGTTCATGGGGCCCGGGTGCATGATGATGGTGTCCTTGAGTCCTATACGGTCAAGCGTACGCAGCCGGTTGTCATCGAATCCCCACCGGCGGGAGTATTCCCGCGTCGAAGGGAAGAATGAGGCATTCATCCGCTCGCCCTGGACACGCAGCATCATGACGGCGTCGACGCCCTTCTCCAGGGTCTCGTCGAGGTCGTAGCTCACGCTGCAGGGCCATTGTTCGACGCCGATGGGCAGCAGAGTGGGAGGCGCCACCAGGGTGACCTGCGCTCCCAGCGTACGGAGGAGCCACACGTTCGACCGTGCCACCCTGGAGTGCAGGACATCGCCGGCGATGGCAACGCGCATGCCCTTCAGGTCGGCTCCCGTGGACGGGAGTCCGCCGAGTTTGGCCCAGTGCCGGCGCATGGTGAAGGCATCCAGGAGTGCTTGGGTTGGGTGCTCGTGGGTGCCGTCGCCGGCGTTGATCACTGCGGCGTCAATCCAGTCAGTTGCTGCCAGGCGGTGCGGTGCGCCGGAGGCCCAGTGGCGGATGACGACGGCGTCTGCCCCCATTGCTGCCAGGGTCTGCGCCGTGTCCTTCAGCGACTCGCCCTTGGACACCGATGATCCCTTGGCTGCGAAGTTGATGACGTCAGCCGAGAGCCTCTTGGCTGCGGCCTCAAAGGAGATCCGGGTCCGGGTGGAGTCCTCGAAGAAGAGATTCACCACGGTGCGGCCACGGAGAGCCGGGAGCTTCTTGACTTCCCGCTCCCCCACGGCGGCCATTTCTTCGGCAGTGTCCAGGATCCGTTTTGCGTTGTGCAGGCTGAGATCCTCGGTGGACAGGAGGTGCCTCATGCGCCTGCCTCAATAACGACCTCGTTGACGGGCTCGCCGTCCCGGGAGTCAGTTTCTTCGAGCCGGACACGGACTTTCTCCGCAGACGAAGTCGGCAGATTCTTGCCCACATGATCGGCCCGGATGGGGAGTTCCCGATGTCCGCGGTCGATGAGGACCGCCAGGCGGACAATCCTGGGGCGGCCGAGGTCGATGATTGCGTCCAGGGCTGCACGGATGGTGCGTCCGGAGTACAGGACGTCGTCTATGAGGACAACAACCTTGTTATCGATTCCGGTAAGGGGAAGCTGGGTGGGATATGGCGGCCGGGTGGGCTGATGCGAGAGATCGTCCCGGAACATTGTGACATCCAGTTGGCCAACGATGGCGGCGGGGTTCACGTCGGGATCAGCGGCGGCGATTTTCTGCGCCAGCCGGACTGCAAGGGGATAACCGCGCCGCGGGATACCAAGAAGCACCAGATCCTGGGAGCCTTTGTTGGACTCGAGGATCTCATGGGCGATACGAGTGAGTGCACGGTCGATGTCCGCCTGGTTGAGTACAACTCTGGCGGGCACGGGTGCCTGTGTGACAGAAGCCAACGCTCGTCTCCCCTTTCCCCGCCTCACGGGACGGAATTAAAAAAGGAACATTTGCCCTCCAAAATTACCACACCGGCTGCCGGCGCCTGCGCATGGTCCCTGGACCCCCTAGGCTTTTGTCCATGACCAGCAATCATCCCTGGCAGGATCCGTCCGGCCGAAATCCGCATGCACACCAGGTTCAATTCAGGGCAGAAACGAACCCAACGTGGATGGGAAGGATCCAGCCGCAGAATTACCGCCAGGCACCGGCCAACCCTGCTGGTGCGTTCAGTCCGGTCATTCCCCCGGCGTTGCCTGTTAAGTCCAGGAGTCGTGCCTCGGCAGGGGTTCTGGGACTTGTGCTCGGTGGCGCAGCGGTGGCCTTCATGGGCCTGTTCCTGGTCCTCCCCTTCCTGGTGGGCAATACAGGCATCGCAGGGTTCGTCATCGGGTTTGTGGCTTCCCTGCTTCCGCTGGGGGCCGTCCTGCTGGCAGTCTCAGTCATAGACCGCTGGGAACCTGAGCCCAAGCGGCTGCTGATCTTCGCGTTTGTGTGGGGTGCGATCGGCTCCATTTCCGTCACATTGCTGATCCAGCCCTATTTTCCGCTGATTGCCCCTCCACCAGCGGGAATGGACTTCCTGACATTCGCGACGACAGTCAGGGCCCCTGTGGTGGAAGAGTTCGCGAAGTCCCTCGGATTACTCCTGATTCTCTTGCTGGCGCGGAAGCATTTTGATGGTCCCGTGGACGGCATCGTGTTCGCTTTCACCATTGCAGGCGGCTTTGCTTTCACGGAAAACATCCTCTACTTTGGCCGGGCAATCGCTGAGTCCAGCGACCCCGGCAGCGACCTTGCCCGGGTCTTCTTCCTCCGCGGCGTCATGTCTCCCTTCGCCCACGCGATTTTCACCGGGGCTACGGGCCTCATCATGGGGCTCGCGGCCCGCCGCTGGCACCACGGGTTGTCGGTTCTGGGCTTTGTCCTTGGGCTCATCCCGGCGATGATCCTGCACAGTCAGTGGAACAGCATGGGGCAGAACTTCATCGCGCAGTACATCTTCGTCCAGGTGCCCATCTTCGTGTTGGCCGTCGTCGTCGTGATCCTGCTCCGGGTTGCCGAGAACCGCCTGACGCGCCAGCGCCTGCTGGAGTATGCGGCCACCGGATGGTTCACCCCTCCGGAAGTAGCCATGCTGGCGACGGCCAGCGGGCGCCGGTCGGCCATCCGCTGGGCGAAGAGTTTTGGCCGGGGGCGCCAGATGAAGGCCTTCCTGCGGGCCGCAACGCAATTGGCGTTCACTCGCCAACGGATCCTCAGCGGGCGTGATGTGCAGGGCCATCAGCATGATGAGCTCCGCCAGCTGCGCGACATCGTCGCTTTGCGGGCTGCAGTCACAGGCTGAGTGCGCAGCAGCAGTGAATGAAAGCAGTTAGCGCCTAAAACGCGCCACGTAGAAGCGCTGCCACGGCGTCTCGACGGCTCGGTGATCGTAGTGCCTCCGCACGTAAGCGACGGCGTCTTCAGGCGGAACCCCGTCCAATACCGCGAGGCAGGCAAGGGCGGTGCCCGTCCTTCCCCGCCCTCCGGAACAGCCGATCTCGACACGGACCGTGGCTGCCTCGGCCCAGACCTCCTCAAAGGAGCGGCGGGCGGCGCATTTATCAGCGGGCAACCCGAAATCCCGCCATGGCAGCCAGCGTGTGGTCCAAGGCAGGGGGGCTGGTTCCTTACCGAGGAGGTAGAGGCCCAGCTCGGGAAGCTGTCCTTCCGGCAGCTGCGCCCGTACGGATCGGCCCCTGATGGAGCGTCCACTCGGCAGCACCAGGACGCCTGGGGCTTGCGGGTCCCACGGCTCGAACATCACTCCATCGTAGATCAGCGCAATGGGCTCATCAGGAGCAAATGAGCCGGCGGGGAGACCTTGTACCCACGGGCCGAGGACCTACATTTGAAGGAGCGGACCAAACGCACGGAAAGGGTAAGAATCGTGGAGGACGTTCTTGTTACCGGCGGTTCCGGCCATCTCGGCTCGGAGGTAGTACGGCTCCTCCTGGAACGGAATGATCGAGTGCGGGTGCTGTCCCGAGGCCTGGGGACCAACCCGGACGTCATGAATATCCGGGGCGACCTTGCCACCGGTGAGGGTGTGCGCCAGGCAGTCTCGGGAGTGCGCACCATCGTTCATGCTGCAACCATGTCCCCGGCAGCACAAAGGGGTTATTTTCTGCCGGGTGACTTCGTGCGCAGTCCCGGGGACGTAGACGTGGAGGGGACACGCCGTCTCCTGCGTGAGGCAAAGAGTGCAGGTGTTGAGCATTTTCTGCTCATCTCGATAGTCGGCGTCCAGGAGTCGAAAATTCCCTATCTCCGGAGGAAGGCGCAGGCGGAGAATCTGGTCAGGAGTTCACCGCTCCCCTGGACCATCCTTGCAACCACTCCCTTTTACTGGCTCGTAGAGCGGCTTCACGATCACATGGCGACAAAGCATCACACGGGGAAGAAACGGCTCTGGCCGGTTGCCTCGAACCTGGAAATGCAGCCCGGGGATTCAGCGGAATTCGCCCACTACGTCGTTGAGACTGTGGCGGCGGGGCCGGGCCAGGACCTGCCGTGCTTCGCGGGACCGGAGGTACTGACACAAGGGGAAATTGCCCGGCAGTATCAGGCAGCGCGCAATATCGAAAGCAGGATTGTTGAGTTTCCCCTGCCGGCTATTGCGGTCCGGGCCGGAGGACCTCAGACCTGCCCCCAGGGGCGGCTCGGCTCCACAACCTGGGCGGAGTGGCTGGTCCGGCGTTAGAGACAGAAGAGCCCCGGCCAGGATCACTACCTGGTCGGGGCTATCCGGAGGTGCAGCAGGCTAAGCCAGCAGCGAGGGCTTCAGCTGCTGGAGCCGGCCCAAAAGGCCGTTGATGAACGACGGCGATTCATCAGTCGAAAGAGTCTTAGCCAACGCCACGGCTTCGCTGACAGCAACACCGTCAGGGACGTCGTCGTTATAGAGCAGTTCCCAGGTGCCGATCCGCAGAATGATCCGATCCACCGAGGGCATCCGCTCGAGGGTCCAGCCCTGGGAATAAGTTTCCAGGAACTCATCGATGGCGCTCTGGTGTGAAACCACGCCCTCAACGATTTCCAGCGTGTACGGATTGACGATCTGGTCAGTCTTTTCGCGTCGTGACCTCAGGACGTCGAACGCCGAAACGGAACGCTGCTCCGCCTCGAAAAGTACATCAAGTGCCCTGTTCCGGGCTTTACCGCGTGCACTCACTAGTCGTTGACCCGGCCAAGGTAGCTACCGTCACGGGTGTCGACCTTGACCTTGGTGTTGTTCTCCACGAAGAGCGGAACCTGGATCTCGTAACCGGTTTCCAGGGTGGCCGGCTTGGTGCCGGCTGAGGAGCGGTCGCCCTGCAGGCCCGGCTCCGTGTAGGTGATCTCAAGCACAACGCTCGGGGGAAGCTCGATGTAGAGCGGGGTGCCTTCATGGATGGCGATGTTGACCATCTGGTTTTCCAGCATGAAATTGGTGGCGTCCCCCACCGTTGCACCGGTTACGGTGATCTGGTCGTAATCCTGTGTGTCCATGAACACAAAGTCAGGGCCGTCCTGGTACAGGTACTGGTAGTCCCGGCGGTCCACTGTGGCTGTTTCGATTTTGAGCCCGGCGTTGAAGGTCTTGTCAACAACCTTGCCGGACATAACGTTCCGCATCTTGGTGCGGACGAACGCGCCGCCCTTACCGGGCTTTACGTGCTGGAACTCGATGATGTTCCAGAGCTGGCCCTCCAGCTTCAGGACGGTGCCGTTCTTGATGTCGTTAGTGGTTGCCACTGATTTCCTCTGGTTTCTCTGTGACTGGTTCTGGCTGCCAGCCGCTTATGCCAGGCAGGCACGCCAAACGGCCTGCCAGCGCGTATTTATCAAAAATCCAAAGACCATTCTACCGGTACAGCGGACCCGCCGGGTTCTGGCTCCTTTAGCAGGCCATTTCAAGGACGTTCCGCGCGCGCTGCAATGCCACTGTGGAGCTGTAGATCAGCGCAGCGTCGGCTGCTTCCGCCACGCGAAGGTCCAGTGCCTTGGCGAAGGCGTCCACTGCCGAAGCAGTGTTGCCTGCGGCGTAGTAGGCACGTCCCAGATGCTGCAGGACCACTGCTTCCCGAGGCGTGCCTTGCACCTCTGCCAGCAGCTGCTTATACAGTTCAACCGAGCGGTCGAAACGGTTGGAAACACGCAACACCTCAGCCTCGAACGTCCGCAGGCGGAAGGATTCCGGATCCTTGCAACGTGCTTCGGCCAGCAATTCTGCTGCATCTGCGGGATGGCCTTGGGCCAGGAGCACAAATATCCTGTCCGAAGGATCAGTGGACGCAGCCAGCGCGGCCAGGCAAAGTTCCTCGTCAACGATGTGGGGAGTGAGAGTGTCCGGATTAATCTTGATCCCGGGAAATCCTGCGTCCGGCCATTCGCTGGTTGATTCAGTTACCGAATACATCAGGAGGCAATCTCCTGGTAGGCGGCAAACAACAGGGAGGTATCAGGGACCTCCAGGATTCCAGGACGCCCGACGCCGTCGAGCACCACAAAGCGCAAAAGGTCACCGCGGGATTTCTTGTCCCGTCGCATGCCGTCCAACAGCCCTTGCCACCTGTCACGACGGTAGGTGACCGGCAGGCCAAGGGTATCCAGGATGCTGCGGTGCCTGTCGGCTTCCGCGTCACTAAGCCGCCCTACGCTCCGGGACAGTTCCGCGGCGAACATCATTCCGACCGAGACGGCTGCCCCATGCCGCCAGGAGTACCGCTCTACGAGTTCAATGGCATGGCCGAGTGTGTGCCCGTAATTGAGGAACTCCCTGGATCCGGATTCCTTGAGGTCCTCTGAGACGACTTTGGCCTTGACTGTGATGGCCCGCTCAATGAGTTCACGGAGCACTGCCGACTCCGGATCAGTGACTGCCTCCGGGTCCTTCTCCACCAGGTCAAGGATGGTTGGATCTGCGATGAAACCGCATTTGATGACCTCGGCCATTCCGGAGATCATCTCGTTTTTGGGCAGGGTGCTTAAGGTGTCAAGGTCCACCAGGACGGCGGCAGGCGGGTGGAAGGCTCCCACCAGGTTCTTCCCCTCAGCGGTGTTGATGCCTGTCTTACCGCCGACGGAGGCATCCACCATGCCGAGGAGGCTGGTGGGCATGTGCACAACCTTGACGCCCCGCAGCCAGGTAGCGGCCACGAATCCGGCAAGATCGGTCACGGCTCCGCCACCAACAGCAACGATGGCGTCGGAACGGGTGAAGTCGTTCTGACCCAGGACCTGCCAGCAGAAGGCGGCAACCTGGATGTGCTTACCTTCTTCGGCATCCGGAATTTCTGCGGTGAGCGCTGTGAACCCGGCAGCAGCCAGTTCATCACGGACGGTGTCGCCGGTCAGCCGGAGAGCCCGCGGATGGATAACGAGAACCCTCTTTACCCGCTCCCCCAGCACCGCGGGGAGTTGCCCCAGCAGGCCTCGGCCCACAACGACGTCGTAGTTCTCTCCGGCGGACTGGCCGGTGACTTTGATGACGGTTGATTCGTTACTCACTGCTCAACTTCCTCTTTCACGGCTACGTTTTCGGGTACAGCGGGTGCCGCGGCCGTTTCCTTCGCAATTGCTGCCGCCCCTTCGGGGAACTCACGCAATGCTTCCTCCAGCCGGCGCCCCAGCTCGGAAACTGAGCCGTGCCGCACGTCAAACACCAGATTGGCCAGCCGTTCATAGACCGGGCGCCTGGTG
Organism: Arthrobacter sp. Z5-13; assembly: GCF_056499105.1. Classification (NCBI taxonomy): domain Bacteria; kingdom Bacillati; phylum Actinomycetota; class Actinomycetes; order Micrococcales; family Micrococcaceae; genus Arthrobacter; species Arthrobacter sp. Z5-13. Next base: position 1,980,709 of record NZ_CP096460.1, on the reverse strand, counting down.
GTAAAAAGTTCCATCCAACGGCTCATCGCATCGCCGGCCAACAGGGGGCGGCCGGAATTCCTGGCGATACGTTCCGCGACCGTTTCCGGATCGCATTCCAGGTACACCACCGTGCAGCGGGCCAACAACTGCTGGGTGCCGGAATCCAGCACCGCTCCCCCGCCCAGTGAGATAACGGTGGAGGTGCCGGCGGCTTCCTCGATGACCCTGGCTACCGTTCGGGCTTCGATCTCCCGGAAAGCGCGCTCGCCGCGGCCAGCGAAAATATCGGCAATGGAGCCGTGACTCTCAACAATCAGGGCATCGGTGTCAACAAAAGGCGCACGCAGCTGCTTCGCGAGCTGTTGGCCGATTGCTGTCTTTCCGACAGCCATCGGCCCGATCAACGCGACGGGCCCGGAAATACCCGGCCGGGCTCCCTGACCGACCGGCACTACTGGCCGATCGTATCCAGGGCCGCCGGGATGTTTTCCAGGTAACCCTTGATGTTGCGTGCAGTTTCAGCCACGGAGTCTCCGCCAAACTTCTCCGCGACGGCCTCGGCCAGAACCAAGGCCACCATTGCTTCAGCCACCACCCCGGCAGCAGGAACAGCGCAGACGTCTGAACGCTGGTGGTGGGCCTTCGCAGCCTCGCCGGTGCTGACGTCAATGGTCTTGAGTGCCCGCGGCACCGTGGCAATGGGCTTCATTCCAGCACGGACCCGGAGCACGTCGCCAATGCTCATGCCGCCTTCGATCCCGCCTGCACGGTTGCTTGTGCGGATGATTTTTCCGTCGGAATCCCTGACGATTTCATCGTGGGCAGCCGAGCCGCGGCGGGCTGCGGTCAGGAAACCGTCGCCCACTTCCACACCCTTAATTGCCTGGATGCCCATGAGTGCCGCCGCGAGGCGGGAATCAAGCCGGCGGTCCCAGTGGACATAGCTGCCGAGTCCGGGCGGGAGCCCGTAGGCGAGGACTTCGACCACGCCGCCGAGGGTTTCGCCTTCCTTGTGGGCAGCATCCACCTCGGCCACCATGGCATCGGAGGTTTCGCGGTCAAAGCAGCGAAGAGGGTCCGCGTCGAGTGCAACAACGTTGACCGGAAGCGGCAAGGGCCTGCCTTCGGGAACTGAGACGCTGGCGATGGCAACAGTGTGGCTCACGAGTTCGATGCCGAGTTGCTTGAGGTATTGCGAGGCGACCGTGCCGAGGGCAACACGGGTAGCGGTTTCACGGGCGCTGGCGCGTTCCAGTACCGGGCGCGCCTCATCGAAGCCGTATTTCTGCATGCCGGTAAAGTCGGCGTGACCCGGGCGCGGCCTGGTCAACGGTGCGTTGCGGGCCTGATCAGCCAACAGCTCGGCGTCGACGGGATCAGCGGACATGATCTGTTCCCACTTGGGCCACTCGGTATTTCCGACCTGGATGGCGACGGGCCCGCCCTGGGTCAGCCCGTGCCGGACTCCACCGAGGATGGTCACGGCATCCTGCTCGAACTTCATCCGGGCACCCCGGCCATAACCAAGGCGGCGGCGTGCCAAGGAGTCGGCGATCTGACCGCTGGTGAGTTCAACACCTGCGGGAACGCCTTCAATAATTCCGACCAAGGCCGGACCATGGGATTCACCGGCTGTCAACCAACGCAACATATCTTCCATCCTGCCACGTATGGCGGTTACAACACCCGTCGGGGTGCCCCGACTGAGTCACACATCACATCTATGACTTTCTCATTGACATCGGCGCCGCGGCCGGTGAATAACCGCACTTGTTCGGCCGCCTGATAGATCAACATCTCAAGTCCCGGGACCACCCGGCCTCCGGCGTTCTGCCACGCAGAGGCAATCCGGCTGGGCCAGGGATCATACGCAACGTCCAGCAGGACCCCATCAAGCGCTAGCCCGCTTTCGCTTAGCTCATCTGCCAACGCATCGGCGCCGCGGGGAGGCAAAGTGGAAATAACGACGTCGGCGGCGGCCGCAGCGGATCCGGCCTCGGAAAAGAGAAGCACCCGGATGTCCAGGCCAACGCCCTCTGAGGCTGCCTTGACCTCAGCTCCACGGTTCACATCACGGACAAAGACATCGGCCGAGGTTGCACCGAGGTCTTTCAACGCCGCGACGGCGGCAGCAGCTGTCCCACCCCCACCCAGGATTACGGCTGACGGTACAGGAGGGCTGCCGGCGTGACGGACAGCATTGACGATGCCGGCCACATCGGTGTTGTAGCCGACTCTCCGGACCCCTGGCCCGTCAGCTTCGAACACCACGGTGTTTACAACCTTGAGGATTTGGGCGATTCCGCGAACCTCATCCAATTCGTGCAGCATGGCTGATTTCAACGGCATAGTCACTGAAAGACCCCGCCAGCCGGTTTCGGAACGGACGGCAGCCATAAAGGCTGGAAGCGTGTCCTCGGTGACATCAATGGCCGAATACGAAATGTCCTCGCCCAGCAGGGCGTAGGCCGCCCGATGTAGTGCCGGAGACTTGGAGTGCGAAATCGGGTGTCCCAGGACTGCAGCCCGGTGGCTCATACGCAGCGGCCCGGATTGGCAGAACACCATTCGTTGTACTGCTCAACATAGACGCTGTGCTCGGCCAAGGTCTTCGAGAACTTGGTTTCCTTGGTGTCCAGGTTGATGGTCACCCAGTACAGATAGTCATTCGTCTTGGGCTTGGCAGCAGCGTCAATGGCGGTTTTTCCCGGTGAGCCGATTGGCCCCACTGGCAAGCCGACGTTGGCGTAGGTGTTGTACAGATTCGACTTGTCAGCCTTCTGCTCTTCGCTGATGTGGAAGCTCTTGATGCCGAGCCCATAGGTGACCGTCGCGTCGGACTGAATGAGTCCGTTGGTCTCTGTATTGTTCGGTTTCAGGCGGTTATAAATAGCGCCTGCAACGTCTCCGTACTCCGCTTGCCCGCCTTCAGCCTGGACGATGCTCGCTACTGTTACGACGTCGTACTGCTTGTCGGGCTCGGTGACACCCTGCGCCTTCAACTCGTCAACAGTAGTGGAGACAAGCTTCTGCACAATGTCCTTGGCGGCTGTGCCAAGCGGGAACCGGTATTCACCGGGCGCCAGGAAACCTTCCAGGTTCTTTGCCTTGGCGCTGATGCCGAATTGGGCAGGGGAATCACTAAGCGCCTTCAGTTCGGGCTCAGGTATTCCGGATCCCTTGGCAATGGCGGCAAGTGATTCATCAACCCGCAGTCCGGCGCTCAAGGCGAAGTACATCACCTTGCCTTGGTCCTTGCCCACCAGGATGGCCACCGCATCGGTGCTCGTCATTTCCTGGCGGAAGACAAAGTCACCGGGGCTGAGCGTCCCGCCGTCGGCAGCAAAGGCTGCGGCGAAAGTGTCTGCGTTGGCTACCACCTTCTCACTCTCGAGCCTCGTAGCTACGGACCGTACACCCTCACCGGGCTGCACCGTAATGCTCACCTGGCCGGTGCCTGGCCCCGGGTAGTCCGCTACCTTGTCCATTCCCAGCAGCGGCTTCAGGAACTGCGCACCGACCACCAGCGCGGTGACGAAGACGGCAAGCGTGAGCAGCAGGGCGAGAAAGCGACGGCGTCTGCGGACTTTCTTTGACGGGCCCTTCTTCACGATCGGGGCATCAGCGAACAGCGTGTGGCCATGCTCGTCCAGCGGATGCCCATGCTCGTCCAGCGGGTGGCCGTGCTGGTCCAGGTGATGGCCGTGTTCATCCAGATGCCCGTGCGCATCGAGTACGTCGTGGTGGACATGGTGTGTACCGGCCTCAAGATGGTCGTCGAACTCGTGGTACCCGTGATCACCATGATCAGGCAAGGGCTCGGACAAGTGTGGGGAATGGGGTCCGTTGTGTGTCGCCGGCAATTCTCCGACGGTCACCAGCTCATGACGGTCCTCATGGTGAAGCGGCTCATCGTGGCCCGGTACCGGCTCGTGAAAGACGCGCTCCGGCTCGTGAAAGACGGGCTCCGGCTCGTGGAAGGCGGGCTCCGGCTCCTGGTGGATGGGCTCGTCCTGCACTGACGGCGGCTCAGGCGGTGCTGCGGGAACCTGTGGACTTTCTACCGGCGGAGAAGGTACCTCGGGCAACTCCCTGCCGGGAGGATCCTCCACGTACGCCTGAGGCGGCACGGCGTCCTGGCTCTGGGTTGCCAGCAGCTTCTCGCGGGCTCGCAGTTCCTTACGGGTCAGGGGGCGTCCCAGGTCACTGAAAGCATCACCTGAGGACTCGTCACGATCGACCGGGCTCACTGTAGCCTTCCATGTTCTGAAGATTGCTCGTTTTCTCCAGGAACGGTCCTCTCAGCGTCCCCCGCTGTGGTGTCCCCGGATTGCCCCGCACGGGAAACCGCATAAACTCGGCTTCCGACGTCCGTTCCCCTGGCCTTTTGCATGTCAATTGCGTGCTGCAGAATACCTGCCGCCGCAACCTGATCAACCACTTTACGGTGGTTACGGCTGCTCATGCCAGCCGCGTGAAGGTTGCGGTGCGCCGTGACCGTGCTGAGTCGCTCGTCAATCAGGCACACCGGGACCTCGAATCCGACACCTTCCAGAGCCTCTACCAAGAGGTGCGCATAGTCTTCTGCCATGCGCGCAGAGGCATGTTCCTCCCCCTTGAGCGTCCGGGGCAGCCCCACGAAAATCTGCACTGCTCCCAATTCTGCAGCTAGACCGGCGAGAATCCTGACGTCAATGTTCTTCTTGGCATTCCGTGCCAGGGTCCTCAGCGGTGTGGCCAGTATCCCGTCACGGTCGCAGACAGCCACGCCGACACGAACTGTGCCGACGTCCACCCCCAGCTTGAGGCCGCGGGGGTAGCCGGTGCCCTCTGCTTCGTGATCCATTGGCAGCCGCTACCGCCGTGTGATGGCGTCCACGACGGCGGTCAGAGCAGCCTGGACCTTACCGGCGTCATTGCCACCGCCCTGGGCGACGTCGTCCTTGCCGCCACCGCCACCACCGAGAATTCCTGCAGCGAGGCGCACCAGGGCTCCAGCCTTCACTCCGGCCTCGCGGGCTGCCTCATTGGTGGCGATCAGAATGATGGGGCGATCGTTGCTGACGCCGGCAACGGCAACTGCCGAAGCCGCTGAACCGAGGCGCGTGCGCAGGTCCAGTGCCAGACCCCGGAGATCGTCGGCGCCACTGACGTGGCCGGCGTCGTGGGCGATAACCTTGATTCCGGCTGCATCCTGGGCCGTTCCGATCAGCTGGGCAGCCGCTGCCGTCAATTGCTCCTTACGAAGCTTCTCAAGCTCTTTCTCGGCGGCCTTGAGCTTGGCCAGAGTGCTGGCAATACGGTCCGTCAGCAACCCGGACGGGACCTTGAGCATTTCGGTCAGCTCGGTCACGAGGGCGCGCTCCGCCGCCAGGTGCCGGAAAGCCTCCATGCCCACAAAGGCTTCTACGCGCCGGTTTCCTGAACCCACCGACTGCTCGCCCAGCAACGACAGGCTGCCGATGAGGGAGGTATTGGGAACGTGGGTTCCACCACAAAGCTCACGGGACCAGGCGCCGTCGATCTCCACAACACGGACTTCGCTGCCGTAGTTCTCACCGAAGAGCGCCATGGCGCCCAAAGCCTTGGCTTCTGCCAGCGGCATGACCTTGGTCTCCACCTGGAAGTTGTTCCGGATGGCGATGTTTGAGACTTCCTCAATCTCGGAGCGCGTGGCGGTGCTGAGGCCTTCGCCCCAGGCAAAGTCAAAGCGGAGGTAGCCGGCCTTGTTGTAGGAACCGCGCTGGACTGCTTGCGGGCCGAGGATCTGGTGCAGTGCCGCATGGACGATGTGCGTTCCGGTGTGGGCCTGCTCCGCGGCATGGCGCCGCTCCCGGTCCACGGCGGCCCGGACGAGGGCGTCAGAGCTGATTTCCCCTTCACGGACGATGGCCTTGTGCACACTGAGCCCCTTGAGGGGACGCTGGACATCCAGCACCTCGACGACGAATCCGTCGCCGGTGATAAGTCCGGTATCAGCAGCCTGTCCGCCGGCCTCAGCGTAGAAGGGCGTCTCGCCCAGCACCAGATCGATCTCGTCGCCGGTGGAGGCCTGTGACACCTTGGCACCGTTGGAGAGGATACCTCGGACCCGGGACTCGCCGTCGAGTTCGGTGTAACCGGTGAAGACGGTCTCGCCTTGAGCCAACAGCTCCTGGAAGGCGCTGAGGTCGGCGTGGCCGCCCTTCTTGCCCTTGGCATCGGCCTGGGCCCGCTGACGCTGCTCGAGCATGAGCTTGCGGAACTCAGGCTCGTCAACCTTCAGGCCGGCCTCTTCTGCCATTTCAAGGGTGAGGTCGATCGGGAAACCGTAGGTGTCATGGAGGGCAAAGGCGTCGGCTCCGGAGAGTGGACGTCCTGCGGCCTTGGAATCCTTGACCGCATCCTCCAGGCGGGCGGTGCCGGACGCGATGGTGCGCAGGAACGCCTTCTCTTCGGCGTAGGCAATCCGGCTGATCCGCTCGAAGTCCGTCTCCACGATCGGGTAGACGCCCTTCATCGCGTCACGCGATTCCGGCAGCAGGTCAGGCAGGCAGGCTTTTTCGACGCCCAGCAGCCTCATGGAGCGGACGGCGCGGCGGATCAGACGGCGCAGAACGTAGCCGCGTCCCTCATTGGAGGGGGTGACGCCGTCGGCAATCAGCATCAGGGCTGACCTGATGTGGTCGCCCACTACCCGCATACGGACGTCATCGGTGTGGTGAGGATCGTCGGCCGTCTCAGCCGAGGTGTATTCCTTGCCGGACAGCTGGGCTGCCTTGTCGATGACAGGACGGACCTGGTCAGTCTCGTACATGTTTTCGACACCCTGCAGGATCATGGCGAGGCGTTCCATGCCGAGGCCGGTGTCGATGTTCTTCTTGGGCAGTTCACCCACGATGTCGAAGTCATCCTTGGAGCGGACGTTGTCGATCTGGTACTGCATGAACACAAGGTTCCAGATTTCCACATAGCGGTTCTCGTCGGCGATGGGTCCGCCTTCGACGCCGTAATCGGGCCCGCGGTCGTAGTAGATCTCCGAGCAGGGACCGGCGGGGCCGGGCTGGCCTGTGTGCCAGTAATTGTCAGCCTTGCCCATCCGCTGGATGCGGTTGGCCGGGACGCCGGTGTTCTTCAGCCACAGGTCCTTGGCCTCATCGTCTTCTTCGTACACCGTCACCCAGAGCAGTTCCGGGGGAAGTCCGTACCCGCCGTCGTCGGTGCTGGTGGTCAGCAGCTCCCAGGCGAATTTGATGGCGTCCTCTTTGAAGTAGTTGCCGAAGGAGAAGTTGCCGCACATCTGGAAGAACGTCCCGTGGCGCGCGGTCTTGCCGACTTCCTCGATGTCGCCCGTACGGATGCATTTCTGGACACTCGTGGCACGGGCGTAAGGGGCTTCTTCGCGTGCCGTCAGATACGGAATAAACGGCACCATGCCTGCGACTGTAAACAGCAGGGAGGGGTCGCTGGAGACCAGGGATGCGGAGGGAACTGGTGTGTGGCCTTTGCTGACAAAAAAGTCCACCCAGCGCTTTGTGATCTCCTGCGACTTCATGAGTTTTCTACGTACCCTTCTTGCTTCACTGCATTTGGTTCGCGTGACCGCTTGATCCGCGTAGCAGCCCCATAACGGGTCTGCCGATATCTGGTTTTTTGGGTTGGCACCCGGCCAGCGACGTCCAGCCGCCTAGCGCCGGACGATGTCTTCCACTTCGATTCCAAGCGCTGAACGGAGCTCCGTTTCGCGTTCCTGCATCCCGCCCCGGACGGCGTCCGCAAAGTCGTACAGGCCGTCGGCGAGACGTCCTACCGCCCGGTTGAGCCCTTCGGGGCCCAGAGCGGATTGTGCTTCCGTGACCTTACGGAATGCGATGACGCCGATGGCAACGCCAATGCCCATCCAGATAATTCTCTTCATTTTATGTTCTCCGGCTGGATTCAGCGGCTGCGACGGCCGGTTGCGGGCTTCTTGCGGGCAGACAAAGCCGTGCGAACGCCATAGCTGAACGCAGCAACCTTGATGAGTGGGGATCCCACCGTGGCGGCCAAGAGAGAGGAAAGAGCCGAGATGTTCGCCGAGGCGTCGGAAACGTTGGAGGAGATACCGTCCACCTTCTTCAGCTGCTGGTTGGTGGTGGAGACGGTGGCAGTGACCTCGTCCATCAACGGAGTGGCACCGTCACTGAGGGAACGGATGGACGTGCGGACTTCATCGAGCACCCGTCCAAGCTTAAAAATGGGTACAGCCAGCAACAGCACCAGGACTGCAAACACTCCGGCCGCGATCAGGCCGGCAATATCGCCACCAGACATAGACGTTCATCTCCTTCAATACTGTGAATGCTGCGGTACTTCCGAGGCATTGCCGCCGCCCCTCCAAAGATCTGCTGAGAAATTCAGGACCTGTGGAACCGAGCTGGCCGCTACCGCGGAACTCCCCCAAGTACCTTACATACAAAGAAGCCCGCGGCGCTTGCCACGGGCTTCTTTGGGTACGCTGCTGAAAATTTAGCGTGCGTAGAATTCGACGACGAGCTGCTCTTCGCAGGTTACGGGAACCTCAGAGCGCTTCGGGCGGCGAACCAGGCGTGCCTGCAGTGCATCCAGCTTGACATCCAGGTAAGCCGGGACGATGGGCAGAACGTCGCGGTGCGCGCCGGCTGCTGCAACCTGGAACGGAGGCATGGTCTCGCTGCGGCTGTGAACGTGGACCAGCTGGCCCTCGGCGACGCGGAAAGACGGGCGGTCAACGCGGATTCCGTCAACCAGGATGTGGCGGTGGACAACCAGCTGGCGGGCCTGAGCGATGGTGCGGGCAAAGCCAGCACGCAACACGACGGCATCCAGGCGCATTTCGAGCAGTTCGATGAGGTTTTCACCGGTCAGGCCCTTGGTGCGGCGTGCTTCTTCGAAGGCACGGGTCATCTGTGCTTCACGGATGCCGTACTGGGCGCGCAGACGCTGCTTTTCGCGCAGACGTACGGCGTAGTCGGAGTCCTGCTTCTTGCGGGCACGGCCATGCTCACCGGGGCCGTACGGGCGGCGCTCCATGTACTTGGCGGCCTTGGGGGTCAGAGCGATGCCGAGTGCACGCGAGAGGCGTGCGGTACGGCGAGCACGAGTGTTGTTAGCCACTTGTGTCCTTCCAATATCTGCGGTGTGTCAGTGTTACTGGCCTCCACGATGGAGAGCATCGGCCAACCGCTGCCTTTTGCTACTGGGCGCAGAGCACACCCCAAATCACACAGCTAAAGCTGAATCAGGTGGATTGTGCGTCCGTGCCTTGCCAGACAACGAACTATCCTACCACGGGAGGGCTGTCACTCGCCGCGGATGATCTTCCTCAAACGCTCCAACCGGACCGCGATGTCCCGCTCGGAGCCGTTCGCCGTCGGTTCGTAGTAATTCCGCCCCACCAGGTCATCCGGAGGATACTGCTGGGTGGCCACCGAGTGCGGCGCGTCATGAGCATACTTGTATCCTTGGCCGTGGCCCAGTTGCTTGGATCCGGGATAGTGGGCATCCCTCAAATGGGCAGGTATTCCATTGCCAAGCCCGGCCCGGACATCCGCTATTGCCTTGTTGATACCCATGTAGGCGGCATTGGATTTTGGCGCTGTGGCCAGGTGAACCACAGCCTCCGCCAGGATTATCCGCCCCTCGGGCATTCCGATGAGCTGCACGGCCTGGGCAGCGGCCACCGCTGTTTGCAAGGCCGTGGGGTCTGCCATGCCCACGTCCTCTGCCGCCGAGATAACGATGCGGCGGGCCACAAAGCGGGGGTCCTCCCCCGCCTCAAGCATCCGCGCCAGATAGTGGAGGGCGGCGTCCACATCTGAACCCCGGATTGACTTGATGAAGGCGCTGGCGACGTCATAGTGCTGGTCCCCGGCCCGGTCGTATCGAACAGCGGCAACGTCCAGGGCGCGCTCGGTGTGACGCAATTCAACTGGGATGACAGAGTCTGCGGCAGGATCGGCATCGTCCGCATCGCCGAAGGCCACACCCGCTGCTGCTTCGAGCGCAGTCAGCGCACGCCGCGCGTCGCCCCCGGAAAGCCTCACGAGGTGCGCCCGGGCTTCGTCGCTCAGTTCAACTTTTCCATTCAGCCCGCGGACATCCGTGACCGCCCTGAGCAGCAGCCCTTCAATATCGGCATCGGTGAGCGGCCTGAGGGTGAGCAGCAGTGATCGGGACAGGAGCGGGGAAACCACCGAAAACGACGGGTTCTCCGTGGTGGCGGCAACCAGCACCACCCAGCGGTTTTCAACACCCGGCAGAAGTGCATCCTGCTGGGCCTTGTTGAACCGGTGGATCTCGTCGAGGAACAGTACGGTGGTGGTCTTGTAGAGATCCCTGGCTGTCAGCGCCTCGTCCATCACCCTACGAACGTCCTTGACGCCTGCAGTAATCGCGGAAAGCTCCACAAACTTCCGGCCGGGGCCCCGGGCGATGACGTGGGCAAGTGTGGTTTTGCCCGTTCCGGGAGGGCCCCAGAGGATCAGCGAACTTGGCCCGGCCGGCCCCGCGGCGTTGGTACCTGCTGCGAGCTGGCGTAGTGGCGAGCCCTGGCCAAGGAGGTGCTGCTGCCCCACGACTTCATCCAGGGTCCGGGGTCTCATGCGGACCGCGAGGGGGCTGCGTTGCGACGGCGTCTGGCCCCCCACCCGGGAATCGGGCGTAGCGGAGTCCGCGTCGTCGTCGCGGTCTTGCCCTTGCCCAAAAAGATCATCCACATAGATAGGCTACTCATAGTTTCTCCGGACGGGTTCCGGCACGTGAACCGTGGAGAAGCTGACTATCGGACAAGGGGATGCGGTAATGATCGAGAACGGTCCGGCAACCGGACGTCCGGGCGTTGCCACGCGTACCGCCTTCGTTCCGGGCCGGCGGCTCACCGGTTGGCTGGAACGGTTCGAGGCCAGCCACGGTGCGGTTCAGCTGGAAGAGCGCGACGCCGGCCTGCAGGTAAACGCCTCCGATGGCGCCGCCGCCCTCTTGCAGCCACCCTGGCCGGCAGACGGACGTCCCGGCAAGGGCGCAGATCCCGTGACCAGGATGGCTTCGCTGGCCGCCCAGTCCCGGAGTCTGGGACTGGTGCTGGTCCGCCGCGGAGGCTACACGGTTGCGGCGGTCCGGGAGGGGCGCGTAGTTGCGTGGAAAACCGGCACGCGGCATGTCCAGTCACGGACCGCTGCCGGAGGTTGGTCGCAGCAAAGATTTGCCCGCCGCCGTGCGAACCAGGCTGATGCCCTCGTGGAAGCTGTGGCGGAGCATGCCGCAAGGATTTTCCAGGGACAGGCCATTGAGTACATTGCCCCCGGCGGCGACAGGACCCTTACGGACCTGGTGCTTGGAGAGCCTCCCCTGAAGGAGTATGCAAGGCTCCCACGCTTGGCTTTCATGGACGTTCCGGATCCCCGGGCCGAGGTGCTGAAGAAGGCAGCGGCCGACTTTTGTGCCATCAGGGTAGTGGTATCAGATCCTCCCGGTCGCTAGCAGGATCAGCACCCGGTCAGATGCCGCTTTGGCCGCTCCTGGCGGTACACATAGCGGCCTGCTTCGGTAAAGCCTGCCTGCCGGTAGAGCTGCTGTCCCGCTGGATTCGACGCCGTGACCATAAGCCAGTATCCGGACACGGCACGGCTGTGCCCTTCAGCGAGCAGGGCGTTGATGATCTTGCGGGCGTAACCCTGGCGACGGACAGCGGGGCGTGTGGCCATACAGTACAACCCGCCGTAACCGCCTACCAAGGCAAGGCGTCCGACGGCGGCCGGAGCGCCGTCGTCGTCCCTCACCAGCGCGTACAGGGCGGGGCAGCCGGTAAGGATCCTGCCCGCGACAGCGAGCTCGTCGAACCCGCCCCGGCCATCGACACTCCACCACAGCTGCAGCCATTCCTCTGACGGTTCCGGTAGGACTTCTATTCCGGTCCCGGCTGCCGGCAGGTTTGAGACGGCATCGAGGTGCATGACCAACGTTTCGGATTGCCGGGTATACCCTTCAGCGTCCAGCAACGCGTGCAGAGACTCATGCCGCTGCGGCCCCCGGTCGCGCGGGTCTTCTGCGATCTGGTAGATGACGGGGAGCCTGCTCCGGCGGTACCACTGGACGGCGTCACGCATCGCTGCCGATTCATTGGCGGCGGTGTCCCTGACCCAGATGGAGTTGGCACGTTGGGTGACCCCTGACGCCGCCCGGAACACCCACTCGCCGGTGTCCTGCCGTTCCGTGGCGGGCCACGCGGCGTCCATGAGTGCCTCCAGTTCAGGCATTGCTGGACTGGCGGCGTCCTGTGCGTTGGCCATTCGTCTCCTTCAGAGCGGATTGGGAAACACCAAAGGCCCCCGTATCAGGGAGCCTTTGGTGTGAATGCAAAGGGCCGCAAGGCTGGCCCGGCGTGGCTACTTCGCTTCGGGCTTTTTGGCCTCGGGCTTGAAGTCGACGCCTGCTTCCTTGCGCTGCTGGGGCGTGATGGGGGCAGGAGCTGCCGTCAGGGGGTCGTAGCCGTTACCGGTCTTCGGGAACGCAATGACGTCACGGATGGAGTCAACGCCGGCCAGCAAAGCCACCACGCGGTCCCAGCCGAAGGCGATGCCGCCGTGAGGGGGTGCCCCGTACTTGAAGCCATCCAGGAGGAAGCCAAACTTCTCCTGGGCGTCCTCATGGGAGAGCCCCATGACCTCGAAGACACGCTCCTGAATGTCCCTCTGGTGGATACGGATGGAACCGCCGCCGATTTCGTTGCCGTTGCAGACGATGTCGTAGGCATAGGCCAGGGCCGACTCGGGATCGGTGTCAAAGCTGTCCATGTACTCGGGCTTCGGCGAGGTGAACGCATGGTGCACAGCCGTCCAGTTGCCTGCGCCCACTGCAACATCGCCTGATGCCACAGCGGCTGCAGCCGGCTCGAACATTGGGGCGTCCACCACCCAGGCGAAGGCCCAGTCGTTGGGGTCGATGAGACCGGTACGGTGCCCGATTTCGACCCGCGCCGCACCCAGCAGGGCGCGTGCCGATGACTTCTCGCCGGCGGCGAAGAAGATGCAGTCCCCGGGCTGGGCGCCCGCGGCGTCAGCCAGGCCGGCACGTTCAGTCTCCGTCAGGTTCTTGGCCACGGGACCGGCCAGCTCGCCATCTTCCTTGAACAGGACGTAGGCAAGGCCCTTGTGCCCACGCTGCTTGGCAAACTCCTGCCAGCCGTCCAGGGTGCGGCGCGGCTGGGAGGCACCTCCGGGCATGACCACGGAGCCCACGTAAGGAGCCTTGAAAACGCCGAAGTTGGTGTCCTTGAAGAATTCAGTGAGCTCGGTGAGCTCCACTCCGAAGCGCAGGTCCGGCTTGTCAGATCCATAACGCGCCATGGCGTCGTTGTAGGTGATCCGCTGGATGGGGGTCGGGATCTCGACGTCGATCAGGCGCCACAGGGCCTTCACGATGCTTTCACCGAGCGCGATGATGTCGTCCTGCTCCACGAAGCTCGCTTCGATGTCCAGCTGGGTGAATTCCGGCTGGCGGTCGGCACGGAAGTCCTCATCGCGGTAGCAACGGGCGATCTGGTAGTACTTCTCGAAACCGCCCACCTGCAGCAGCTGCTTGAAGAGCTGGGGAGACTGCGGCAGTGCGTACCAGGAGCCCGGGGCCAGGCGTGCTGGAACCACGAAGTCGCGGGCGCCTTCCGGCGTCGAACGCGTCAGCGTGGGGGTTTCGATCTCGACGTAACCGTCCTGGTGAAGGAGTTCGCGTGCTACCCGGTTGGCCTCTGAACGCAGGCGGAGGTTCTTGCTGGGACCCGGGCGGCGCAGGTCCAGGTAGCGGTGCTTCAGGCGTGCTTCCTCGCCCACTTCCACATGCTCATCAATCTGGAACGGCAGCGGGTCAGAGGTGTTGAGGATCACCACCTTTTCGGCCATGACCTCGATTTCGCCCGTTGCCAGAGCGGGGTTTTCGTTGCCCTCCGGGCGCTTGGATACCGTTCCGATGACCTGAAGCACGTATTCGTTGCGCAGTCCGTGGAATACCTCTTCCTCACGGACCACCACCTGGGCAACGCCGGAGGCGTCACGCAGATCGACGAAGGCGACACCACCGTGATCACGTCGGCGGCCTACCCAGCCGGCCAGGGTAACGGTCTGTCCAATGTGCTCGGAACGAAGGGATCCGAGGTCATGTGTGCGCAGCACAGCACGCCTTTCTAAAGGAGAACGGAAGCAAAAACAGAATCAAGTTGACTAGGATCATTGCGGGAATGATCCCGTCCGAGTTTACCCGTTGGAAAGGCCTCCCCACCTCCATGCAGAGCCACAGCCAGTTACAACGCAGGCTGGGCGTGTTCGACGCCACGTCCATAGGCCTCGGCTCCATGCTTGGCGCCGGAGTTTTTGTTGTCTTTTCGCCCGCCGCCCTATTGGCTGGCGAACTGCTGATCTTTTCGGTGGTCCTTGCCGGGGCCATCGCCTATTGCAATGCCGTGGCATCGGCTCAGCTTGCCTCGGTTTATCCCGCCAGCGGCGGTACCTATCTGTATGGGCGGAAGCAGCTGGGGGAATGGCCGGGATTCATCGCCGGCTGGGGCTTCGTGACGGGCAAGACGGCGTCATGTGCCGCCATGGCCCTGACCTTCGGGCACTATGTGGCACCGGATTACGCAATACCAGTTGCCATCGCGGCGGTGGTGGTGCTTACGGGCGTAAATCTGCTGGGCATCACGCGGACAGCACTTCTCACTCGGGTTCTGCTCGCCATCGTCCTGGCCACGCTGGTGTTCGTGGCTGTGGCCAGCATCATGGGGCCCCATCCGGTTGCTGTCGGCTCTGGCGAAGGGCCGGCAGGCAGCCCTTGGGGCATCCTTCCCGCCGCGGGCCTGATGTTCTTTGCTTTTGCCGGATATGCCAGGATCGCCACTCTGGGCGAGGAGGTGAAGGATCCCGCGAAGACGATTCCCCAGGCCATTCTTGCGGCCCTCGCCGGTGCCTTTGCGATCTATTTGGTGCTTGCATTCCTGCTGATGGCCCACCTGTCCGTTGAGCGCTTGGCCGGATCCGCGTCGCCGCTGCTTGACGCGGTCAGTGATTCGGGGCTTAGCGCCGGTGCACCGTTAGTGCAGGCAGGAGCGGCCGCGGCCAGTCTCGGCGCCCTGCTGGCCCTGATCACCGGGGTGGGCAGGACAGCCCTGGCGATGGCACGGGAGCGGGACCTGCCCCGGCCTCTGGCCCGCATTGGCGGAACTCATACCGTCCCTTACGTCGCCGAACTTGCCGTAGCAGCGGCTGTTATTGTCCTGCTGCTGACCACCAATGTGCTCACGGTGGTTGGCTTCTCAAGTTTCGGAGTCTTGATTTACTACGCCGTCACCAATGCATCCGCTTTTACCATGACCAACCGTCCGGCGTATGGACCGAAATGGCTGAACGCAGTGGGGTTCGCGGGCTGCATGGTCCTGGCCGTGACGCTCCCGCCGACCTCAGTGCTGGTCATGGTTGTGGTCCTGGCAGCTGGCGTTCTTGGCCGCTACGCGGTGCTCCGGCTCCGAAAACGCAGAGCCGCAAGCAACGTCACCAGCTAGGTCCTTCCCGCTACGTGCGGTGTACCTGGACCTGGAGGTCCTCTTCCGGCGGTGTCCAGGTCTCGGGCGCGGCGCTGACCTGTTCGCCGGTACGGATGTCCTTGACCTGGTGCTTGCCGTCGTCGTCTGTAAACCAGACAAATGGGATTCCCCGGCGGTCCGCGAACTTGATCTGTTTGCCGAACTTCTCAGCCTTCGCCGCAACTTCAGTGGAGATACCGCGGCTGCGCAGCAATGCGGCAACATCCTGGGCGGCGTCCCAGCTCTCATCGTTGTTCAGCGTCACCAGCACGGCTGTCGGGACGGACCGGGATGCCTTCGCCAGATCCTGGCTCAGGATGCGGGAAACCAGGCGGGTCACACCGATGGAAAGTCCAACGCCGGGAAACTTCCGGCTGCCCTTGCTCGCCAAGGCATCGTAGCGGCCTCCGGAGCAAATGGAACCAAGCTGCTCGTGGCCCACCAGTACCGTTTCCACCACGGTTCCCGTGTAGTAATCGAGTCCGCGCGCAATGCTTAGGTCCGCCACCACCTTTCCGGGCGCGCGCTGGACGGCAGCGTCAATGACTTGCTCGAGCTCGCTGAGGCCTTCCTCCAGCAGCTCATCGGTAACACCCAAAGCCCGGACCTGTTCCACGAACGAGGTGTCTTCGGTGCGGATGCCGGCCAGCTTCAGCGCTGCTTCGGCCTGCTGCCTGGTGGCTCCAAGCTCGTTTTGGAGCAACTCTGACACCTTGTCCGGACCGATCTTCTCCAGCTTGTCAATGCTGCGCAGTACACCCGCAGTATCCGTCAGGCCGATACCGCGGTAGAAGCCCTCCGCCAGTTTGCGGTTGTTAATACGCAAGCGGAAGTCGGGGATGGGCAGTGCGTTCAGGGCCTCTGCGATGACCAGTGCTATCTCGACGTCGTAACGGAACGGCAGCTCGCCGTCGCCCACTACATCGATGTCCGCCTGGGTGAACTCACGGGCGCGCCCCTCCTGGGGGCGCTCACCGCGCCACACTTTTTGGATTTGGTAGCGCCGGAAGGGGAAAGCAAGGTATCCGGCGTTCTCCACTACGTAGCGGGCGAAGGGAACCGTCAGGTCGAAGTGCAGTGCCAGGGCATGCGGATCAGCTTTGCCGGCTTTGGCCTCGTCGCCTTCTTCTTCCTGGAGCCTGCTGAGACCGTAAACTTCCTTGTCGATCTCCCCCTTGCGCAGCAACTGTCCCACAGTCTCCACGGCCCGGGTCTCGATCGAGGAGAAGCCGTGTAGCTCGAAGACGCGCCGCAGGGTATCCAGCACATGCATTTCGACCAGCCGCTCCTCGGGAAGCCACTCGGGGAATCCGGACAGGGAGGCGGTGCGTGCCATGGTGGATTTTCTCCTCAGGTAAACAGGCCGCCGGTGCCCTCGGCGCAGTATTCCGCCCAAAACGGGCGGGAATGGGCGGGAGTCCGGTCAGACATGCATAAACTATGTGCGGCAGTCAGTTTATGCTTTCGGCGCCTGCAACTCTAATGCGGCAGGCGCCTGCTACTCGGCTGGCCACTCTGCACCTGGTCTAAGGACGCTTGCCTTCGGCACGCCTGACGCCAGCACGACACCCAGGAGGACTTTTGGCGGCCAGTTCACGCAGTGCCCGCGAAACCAAGCGACGCATCCAGCAGATGGAAGCAAAGCGAGAGTTGCGCCGGGAGCAGGAAAAACGCCGCAAACGGGACAATGTCCTTGCGGTAGGCGCCGGTACCGCGGTGCTGATCCTCGCCGTCGTCCTCCAGCTGACGGTCTTCTCCAGCAATCCCACGGAAGAGGAATACGCGGCGGCCCAGGCCGGCCTCACAAGCCCCTCGGCTGCTGCCTCCGCCACCCCTTCCGCAGCGCCCACCAATGCCGAGAACATCCCTAAGCCAGAAACGGCGGCCGGCAAGGTGTTTACGGGAGAGCTGATGCTTAACCGCGGCACGCTGGGTGTCGAATTCGACGGAACGAAGGCGCCGCAGGCTGCAGCCGTGTTCAAGTCCATGGCCGACGAGAACTACTTCGCCGGAACCAGCTGCCACCGACTCACCACAGCCGAGAACTTCGGCGTCCTGCAGTGCGGCTCCAACACCGGTGACGGCCAGGCAGACCCCGATTTCACCTGGGGACCGCTTGAAAACACTCCCGCCGACAACAAGTACCCGGCCGGAACAGTTGCCGTAGCCAGAGGCGGTGACGCCTACAGCAACGGGCGCCAGTTCTTCATTGTCTACAAGGACACCGTGATTCCGGCAGACTCGGCAGGCGGCTACACCGTGGTTGGCAAGGTTACGTCAGGGTTGGACGTAGTGTCGAACATTGCGGCCGCCGGCCTCAAGCCGGGCGGCAACCCAACCGACGGCCCACCTGTGGAACCAGTCACGATAGACTCGTTTTCTCTGAAGTAACCAACTCCGGCCAGGGGCCGGGGCAGCATTACCTGAGCAGTTCCCTCCAAGCGAAAGACTTTTAGCGGTGACAGACAGTCAGAAATCCGACGAAACATCAGCTGCCGACGCAAGCGAACCCACGGTTCCCGTTACCGACGATTCCATCAGCGACGCAGCCGACACCACAGCAGCCGACAGCCCGTCCGTTGAGGATGCTCCAGTTGAGACTGCCTCGTTCGAAGAGGCGCCAGCGGAGGAGGGTGCAGCTGAGGCGGCTCCGGCCGAGGTAGCTGACGCGGCTCCGGCCGAGGAGGGTGCAGCTGAGGCTGCTCCCGCCGAGGAGGGTGCAGCTGAGGCTGAAACTGAGGCTGCTCCGGCCGAGATAGCTGACGAGGCTCCGGCCGAGGAGGGTGCAGCTGAGGCTGCTCCCACGGCTGCTGTACCGGCACCAAGTCCTACTCCGCGTCCCGCGCCGCGCCCTGCTCCCTCACCGGCAGCGTTTGCTGCCCGGCCCAAGACGGCTCCTTCAGCCGTTGCGCCCGCCCCCGCACCGGCTCCTCCGGCGACGTCGCTGGCAGAGGCTGCACGATGGGGCCGGGTGGAAGGCGACGGACAGGTTTTCGTGAAACTCGACGGCGACGAGCATCCCGTAGGGCAGTTTCCTGGTGCGACTGATGACGCAGCACTGGCCTACTTCGCCAAGAAGTACGACGACATCGTGGCCCAGATTGTCCTTCTGGAACAGCGGGTAAGCTCCAAGGCTCCTACCGCGGACATGCAGAAAACCGTGTCTCATCTGCGCGAGCTCCTGGCAGAACGCAATATGGTGGGCGATATCAGGTCAGCCGAGACGCGTCTGGACGCCTTGTCCGAGCAGATTACTGCACTGGAAAAGGCCGAAAAGGCTGAGCACGACGCCGTGCGCGCTGCAGAACTGGCGGCACGGGAAGCCATAGTTGCCGAGGCTGAGGAAATTGCAGGCCACGACCCTTCCCAGATTCAGTGGAAGACGTCCAGTGCCCGGATGAACGAGCTGTTCGAAAGCTGGAAAGCCGCTCAGAAGAGCGGTGTCCGGCTTGGCCGCAGCAACGAGGACGCGCTCTGGAAGAGGTTTCGTGCAGCACGCACGGTCTTTGACCGTCACCGCCGCGCCTATTTCTCCCAGCTGGACAGCAACAATTCCGCTGCGAAGTCGGTCAAGGAAAAACTCATTGCAGAGGCTGAGGCCTTGTCCTCGTCCACGGACTGGGGTTTCGCCGCCGGGGAATACCGCCGCCTGATGGATGAGTGGAAAGCTTCCCCGCGGGCCAGCCGTAAAGATGATGACGCCCTGTGGGCACGCTTCCGTGCCGCCCAGGATGTCTTCTTCTCCTCACGTCAGGCTGCAAACGATGAGATCGACCAGGAGTACGGCGCCAACCTCGCCGTGAAGGAAGCCCTCCTAACGGAAGCAAACGCCCTGCTCCCCATTACGGACCTGGCCGCCGCCAAGAAGGCGCTCCAATCCATCCGTGACCGCTGGGAGGAAGCCGGCAAGGTTCCTCGCGGGGACATGGGCCGGATCGAGGCCGGGCTCCGGAAGGTGGAGGACGCCGTCCGCCACGCCGAAGATGAGAACTGGAAGCGCTCCAACCCGGAGACAAAGGCACGCACCAACAGCGCCCTGTCACAGCTGGAGTCCGCGATCGCCTCCCTCAAGGAGGACCTGGCCAAAGCAGAGAAGGCCGGCGACCAGCGCAAGATCAAGCAGGCCAAGGAAGCCCTTGAGGCGCGCCAGGCCTGGCTGGATCAGCTTGAGCGTTCGGCCAACGAACTCGCCTAGGGTTTAGAGGTTCAGCGGGCCCCGTTCAGATGACTTCTGAACGGGGCCCTCTTGTCTTCCGCCCCGTCCGAGCGGAAGAATTTCAAGGTTGGCGAAGGCCCCAGGCCTGCGCCAGATGTAATGCAAGCGGCAAAAGGTCTCCATGGCCGGCAACCAGCCCGTCCTGATCGGACGTTCTTGTCCATGAGAACTCCGCCGCGATGTCTGCTTCCCCGCCGCCTGGGCGCTCGATGTGGGTCCAGGGCTCTGGCGGGAAATCCTCTGTGGCAGCTACTCCGAAGAACCAGCTCCGCAGGTGAATCTCGGGCTTGTATTGGCGCATGTCATAGACGCTGTCCGCGAAATGGAATAGGGCTATCCCTTGGCCTCTCCCTGTCTCTTCCTGGAGCTCCCTCACGGCTGTCTGGGCAGGCGTTTCTCCCGCTTCGATGGTTCCGGCCGGTACCTGCCTCCCGGCTTCGGCGTGATGTGGCTGGATGAACGTTATGTAGTGATCAAGCTGCGAATCGAAAATATAAATCGCAACCTTGCCTTTAGTGGGCAGCCCAGCCGTGGCGGGCATGCTGAATCCGGTCATTGACACAGGATATGCCTGCTTGGAAGTCCCCTCAGAGCCTCAACCCGGGTTATCCACATAACCGCTGCCGGTACTGTCCGGTTCAAGCGGGGCACGGGAAGATTGCTCAATGGCCACCACGTCCCGTCTTTCCCTCCTGGCAGGCTCCCTGTCAGGGAACCCGGCTCCACTAAAGAACACAGCTCCTCCGCCCTTCGGGGACCCAAGCGCCGCCGTATCCGCAGAGCTTCTTTTTCCCGGCCGCCTGTTCTCCTGGCCTGAGTTGCAGGCAATGGCGTCCGACGGCGTGCTGACGCAGCTCTTCCAGCGCGGTTACCTTTTGCCCGGGACACCTGAAACGCCGCAGCTGAGGGCAAGGGCCGCTGCATTCGCGGTGCCTCAGTCGATAAGGCAACGGGTGGTGGCGGGTCGCATGACTGCAGCCTGGATCTACGGATGCGCACCCGCGCCGGACCGGCTCGCTCTGCTGGTGGATGCAAAAAGGCGCGTATCGAGTCTTCGCTCCACTCGGGGATGCACCCTGCACGAAGTCCGGTTGGGGCCGTGCGATGTGGTCAGCCTGGGCGGCTTAATGGTCTCCACTCCCCTGCGCACGGCGCTGGATATAGCCCTGCATGTGGAGCCGGTGCGCGCAATACCGGCCCTCCAGGAGCTGCTGAATCGTCCCGAACTGGACGTCCGGCTGCGCCTGCTGGTCCTGGCCGTCGAGGCCACACCAAGAGTTCCTCACAAAAAGGCAGCCCTTGAGAAGCTCAGCCAGCTCACCGGCAGGTCCGGGGCAGGCAGGCCCGGGCTAGTTGCGGCGCCTGTTGCCCGTGGTCCGGTAAACGTCGAAGACGCCATCGATGCGCCGCACCGCACTCAGCACGTGGCTGAGGTACTTGGGGTCACCCATCTCGAAGGCGAACTTGGAAATGGCCACCCGGTCAGTTGAGGTATGCACGCTGGCTGCCAGGATGTTTACGTGATTTTCGGACAGGACGCGGGTGACATCTGAGAGCAGCGATTTGCGGTCCAAGGCTTCCACTTGGATCTCGACGAGGAAGACGCTGGACTGGGTCGGAGCCCAGTCCACTTCCACGATCCGGTCGGGCTGGTCCTTCAAATCCGAGACGTTGGTGCAGTCGGTCCGGTGCACAGACACACCGGAACCGCGAGTCACAAAACCGAGGATGGGATCCGGCGGAACAGGCGTACAGCAGCGCGCCAGCTTTACCCAGACATCTCCCACGCCGCGGACAATGACACCGGAATCCGAGAACCTGGCTTTCGTGACCTGTGTGGGGATGCTGACTTCAGCGAGGTCATCATCAGGGCTTTCGTTCCCGCCCAGGCTCTCTACGAGCTTCTCCATCACCGATTGCGCGGACGTATGGCCATCGCCGACCCCCGCGTAGAGCCCGGAAATGTCGACGTACTTCAAGTCCTCGGCCACAGCTGCCAAGGCGTCATGGGTCATCAGCCGCTGCAAGGGAAGGTTCTGCTTCCGCATTGCCTTGGTGAGAAGATCCTTGCCGCGGTCGATGGCTTCTTCGCGGCGTTCCTTGCTGAACCATTGACGGATCTTGTTCCGTGCCCGCGCGCTCTTGACGAAGTGCTGCCAATCCTGGCTGGGACCTGCGCCTTCAGCCTTGGAGGTGAAGATCTCCACCCAATCGCCATGGTTCAGTTCGCTGTTGAGAGGTACCAGCTTGCCGTTGACGCGGGCACCGATGGTGCGATGGCCCACCTCAGTGTGCACCGCGTAAGCGAAGTCCACGGGCGTTGAGCCTGCCGGGAGCGCCATGACCTCGCCCTTGGGAGTGAAAACGAATACTTCACGGGCGTTGATCTCAAACCGCAAGGAATCGAGGAACTCGCCCGGATCAGACGTTTCCTGCTGCCAGTCCACGAGTGAACGCAGCCAGCCCATATCGCCGTCGCGCGGGCTCCCGGGCCCTGCTGCCGTCCGGTTCGGCTGGTCCTTGTACTTCCAGTGGGCGGCGACACCGTATTCGGCCCGCCGGTGCATCTCGTGGGTGCGGATCTGGATTTCGACCGGCTTCCCGCCTGGACCGATCACCGTGGTGTGCAGCGACTGGTACATGTTGAACTTCGGCATGGCTATGTAGTCTTTGAACCGGCCGGGCAGGGGGTTCCAGCGCGAATGCAAAGTTCCGAGTGCCGCGTAGCAGTCACGGACCGAGTCCACCAGTACCCGGACGCCCATGAGGTCGTTGATGTCGTCGAAGTCTTTGTCGCGGACAATCATCTTCTGGTAGATCGAGTAGTAGTGCTTGGGCCGGCCTGTAATTGTGGCCTTGATCTTGGCAGTCCGCAGATCCTCGGTGATCTGGTTTCGGATGACACTGAGGCTCTTCTCACGCTCGGGGGTCCTGTCCCCCACCATGCGGACGATTTCCTCATACACCTTGGGGTACAGGGCGGCGAAGGACAGATCCTCGAGTTCCCACTTGATGGTGTTCATGCCCAGCCGATGCGCAAGCGGGGCAAAGATTTCCAGGGTTTCCCGGGCTTTCCGGGCCGACGATTCGGCCGAAACAAAGCGCCAGGTGCGGGCATTATGCAGGCGGTCGGCCAGCTTGATCATCAGGACCCTGATGTCCTTCGCCATGGCCACAACCATCTTGCGGACTGTCTCGGACTGGGCGGCCTCGCCGAAGCTGACCTTGTCCAGTTTGGTAACACCGTCTACAAGCATCGCCACTTCCGGCCCGAAATCAGCCTTGAGATCGGCCAGGGTGTAAGGCGTGTCTTCCACGGTGTCATGGAGCAGCGCTGCGGCCAGGGTGGCACCGCTGAGCCCCAGCTCAGCCAGGATGGTTGCCACGGCCACGGGATGGGTGATGTAGGGATCCCCGCTTTTGCGTTTCTGGCCGCGGTGACTGCGCTCAGCTACGATGAACGCCCGCTGGATCAGGTCAAAATCTTCTTTTGGATTGTTCACCCGCACGGTTCGCAGCAGGGGTTCGAGGATGGGCGAATACGTGATAGCGCCCCTTCCCGTCAGTCGGGCGAGGCGGGAACGCGTACGCTCCCGTCGTCCCGGGAACGTCTGGCGCAGGCCGGGGTTGTCGACGGGTACACCAGGTCCGGGGCGCACTGAGGCCACCACGCCAGTCTGTGGAGCCTGGCCCGGATCTTCATTTCCGTCTGCCATTGCCGCCGACGTCGAACGTTCTTCCAATGAAGCACCCCTCACGACCTGTTCAATTATTCCAGTCTATTCCCGGAGCAGGAGACTTCGATAACCGGGGGCAAACGCCGATGGGCCGGGCAGCGTCATTGTGACGCAGCCCGGCCCATCAGAAAAAACATCAATCAGGCGGAAGCTGTTTCCGAGGATGCTGCAGCGGAAGCCCGTGCAGCTGCATCGTGGCGGCGGTGTTCCACCCGCTTGGCCTGGCTGACGAGCTGCGGTTCCCTTTCCCGCAACCATGCATACAGGGGCGCCGCGATGAAGATGGTGGCCGCAGTGCCGATGAGGATCCCGACAAACAATGCCAAGGAAAGGTCGCGCAGCGTTCCGGCACCCAGCAAACCCGCACCGATGAAGAGGATGGCGCCGACAGGGAGGATCGCCACCATCATGGTGTTGATGGAGCGGACCAGCGTCTGGTTGACAGCAAGGTTGACCTCTTCAGCGAAGGTCCGGCGAGTCGAGGCGTCAAGGTCGGCGGTGTTCTCGCGGATCTTGTCGAAAACCACCACGGTGTCATACAGCGAGTAGCTGAGGACCGTGAGGAACCCGATGATGGCCGAAGGGGTCACTTCGAAGTCACTGAGGGAGTAGACGCCGGCTGTGATGAACATCGTCACCAACATTCCGGCGATGGCAGACAACGACATCTTCCAGGTACGGAAGTACAACGCCATCAGGACGGATGCGAAGGCGACAAACACAAGCAGGCCAACCAATGCCTGCCGCGTGACGTCGGCTCCCCAGGTGGGCCCGACGAACGTGGAGGTAACCTCGTTGTCCGTGACGCCATAGGCGGTGGTCAACCCTTCCTTGATGGCCAGCGTCTCTTCATCAGTCAGTTTGTCTGTCTGAATGCGCATGGTGGTTCCCGCGACGTTGGCTACACGGGGAACGCTTCCCTCGACGACGTCCTGGACGGCCTTGGTCCCCAGCGTCGTGTCAGTGGTCTTCACGTTCGATACCGTGAACTCGGAACCCCCGCGGAACTCGATACCAAGGTTGAAGCCGCCCTTGACCGCCGGAAGCAGGATGGACAGGGCAACCGCAACGGCGGCTATAAGGAACCAGATCTTCTTGGAACCGACAAAGTCGTACGAGCGCTTGCCCGTGTAGAGCTCATTGCCGAAATTCGCGAAACTATTGGACATTTACTTGCCCTCCTTGGCCGAGCTCTTGGAAGAACCGGCGAGCTGCTCCTGCTTTTCCGCGTGGCGGCGTTCTGCAATGGTCATTCTGCGCTCTGCTTCCGCGGCAGCGCCGGCGTTCTTGGCGCGGACGGTTGCAGGC
This sequence comes from Arthrobacter sp. Z5-13, assembly GCF_056499105.1. Taxonomy (NCBI): domain Bacteria; kingdom Bacillati; phylum Actinomycetota; class Actinomycetes; order Micrococcales; family Micrococcaceae; genus Arthrobacter; species Arthrobacter sp. Z5-13. Next base: position 1,955,901 of record NZ_CP096460.1, on the reverse strand, counting down.
TTGTCTTCGGGGCTGCGCACTCTTCCGGCACCGCGGTACAGGGGCACCGCGCCGAGCCGCTCAGGGTCAAGACCGGAGAACCTGTGGCCCTCGCCAAAGAACTTGGTCCGCGCGAGGAGTCGCAGGGTGGGGTGCGTAAACATGAAGACCACTATCAAGTCGGCGATGGCAGTCAGGCCGAGCGTGAAGGCGAACCCACGTACGTTACCGACGGCGACGAAGTAGAGCACCAGCGCCGCCAACAGGTTCACTGCCTTGGACGCCAGAACTGTCCGCTTGGCACGCTTCCAACCGTTCTCGACGGCTGAGACCAGTCCGCGGCCTTCACGGAGCTCATCACGGATTCGCTCGAAGTAGACAATGAAGGAGTCGGCCGTTTGACCGATGGCCACGATGATACCGGCGACGCCTGCAAGGGACAGGCGGTAATTTTCCGTCCAGCCCAGGATGGCAATGGCCAGATAGGTGAGGACACCCGCCACCACCAAGGAAGCGATGGTCACCAGGCCCAATGCCCTGTATTGGAAGAGCGAGTAGACCACCACAAGGAGCAGGCCTATGACACCTGCCAAGAGGCCCATCCGCAGCTGCTCGCCGCCGAGGGTAGCGGAAATCTGCTGTTCACTCTGGATTTCGAAGCTGATCGGCAATGCACCGAAACGGAGCTGGTCGGAGAGGGCTTTTGCCGACTGCTCAGTGAACCCGCCGGTGATCTGCGGGCGGCCATCAGTGATGACAGCCAGGGCACGGGGAGCGGAGATGACCTGGTCATCCAGGACGATGGCGAACTGAGCCTTAGGGTCCGAACCGTTTTCGCCGCCGGCGGCCACGTAAAACTGGTTCAGGCGCTCAGTGACCTCTTTGAATTTGGCCGTGCCGTCGCCGTCGAACTGGATGTTGACAGCCCACTCATTGGTGACTGCTCCCTGGGCGCCCTGCTGAAGCTGGAACGAGGAAGAGACAATGTTGGAGCCCTTCACTTCGACCGGTCCAAGGATGTACTTGACCGCGGGCCTTGAGTCGCCAGCGGGCTCGCAGGTGACGAGCGGCTTCGCCGGATCGGATCGTTCCTGCTTGTCCTGTGCGGGGTTATCGCAGTCAAGCGCCTCGAACTGCTTGTAAATCTCCGGGGTCACCCAGTTGATGTCACTGCCGTTTGTGGGTTCGGCAGTGGGCTTCGGGAGCTGATCCTCAGGCGCCTGCTGTTCGGCCGGAACCGGAGCACCCGGGCCTGCCTGCAGCACTGGACGGAAGTTCATGTCCGCAGAAGCCTGGATCAGCGCACGGGTCTGGGAGGAAGGCGTGCCGGGAAGGCTCACCACAACGTTCCGGCCCGACTGCGTGCTGATTTCCGCTTCAGCGACTCCGGAGCCGTCCACGCGTTGGCGAATGATCGCTACAGCCTGGTTCAGCTGCTCTTCATTGATGTCCGAACCGCCCTCAACCTTGGGCGCCAGGATCATCTGGGTGCCGCCCTCCAGGTCCAGTGCAAGTTTTGGAGCCCAGCTCGCTTGGCCGGCCATGGTGCCGCCAGCCAGGACAGCCGTGAGGACTGCCAGGATAACGCCAAGCCAGACCAGCACCCGGAGTGCTGAGTTTTTGGGGCCAGTTCGTGCCATTGTGGATCTTTCTATTAATTACGGAGGAGCCGCCGGCAGCTGCTTGCAGCACACTTACCGGCGGCGGCCCGCAGCCGTAGGATCGTTACTTTGCGGGAGCTGACAGGGGCAGCGGACTAAATGTCCTTCTTGCCCTCGTCGTTGAGGCGCTTCCCGGCCTCGTCAGGAGTGTCCACCACGGCATTGGGAGTGGCATCCGTTTCCTGGGCGGTGAGGGAGGAAGCGTCATCAGGAACAGCCGTGGGCTCTTCATCTGCAACGGGAGCCTCAACGATTTTGGTCACGGCCTGGCGGTGCACCGTTGCCTGGTGGCCGGGAGACAGTTCCAGGACCACCTTGTTCTCGGCGTCATCGATCGAGACAATACGGCCGAAGAGGCCGAAGCTCGTCATGACCTCAACGCCCGGCTCAAACTGCGACTGCAGCTTGGCCTGCTGCTGCTGCGTCTTCTTGTTGCGGCGGAACATCATGAAGATGAAGAGACCGAGCATCGCGAACAGCAGGATGGTCATGATGTCGATGCCGCCGCCGGCCTGCGGCTGGGCCTGGGCAGAGATATTTCCGAACACAGGAAAATTCCGTTCTGTACTTGCGTCACTGTTTTTCAGCAACGTCCGCTTCACTTCCATCTGCCCGGCAGGAGACCATGCCGGCGGGCGACTCCATTGGAGTCGGCGCACAGAAATAAAGACCCGAACGTGCCGAGCGTCATACCAGTCTAAAGGGAAACACGCGGCAGCGGTGCTATTGACCGTTCCGAATCCATTCGTCGGATGGATCCTGGCCCACCTGGGCGCCGTCGAAGAGCTCCAATGGTTCCTGGCCAAAGGCTCCGGCGGGGATGGCGAACCCCAAATGCGTCCATGCCGGTCCCATGGCAATGCGGCCACGGGGTGTGCGTCCCAGCAAACCTTCGCGCACGAGAAAAGGTTCGGCGACCGTTTCCACGGTCTCGGGTTCCTCCCCGACGGCGATGGCCAGAGTTGAGAGCCCCACCGGTCCCCCGCCGAATTTGGTGATTAGTGCTTCCAGGACGGCGCGGTCCAGTCTGTCCAGGCCTCGGGTGTCCACTTCATACATATCCAGTGCAGCCGAAGCTGCCCGCGCGTCGATTTGCTCAATGCCGTGCACGAGCGCCCAGTCACGCACACGGCGCAGGAGCCTGTTCGCTATTCGCGGCGTGCCCCGTGAACGGCCGGCGATTTCACTGAAACCTGCTGAATTCACCTTCAGGTCCAGCAGCCCTGCCGAGCGCCGTAGTACGAGTTCCAATTCCTCCACTGAGTAAAACTCGAGGTGGCCGGTGAAACCGAAGCGGTCCCTCAGGGGACCGGGAAGGAGGCCTGCGCGAGTGGTTGCTCCCACCAGCGTGAACGGAGGCAGCTCCAGTGGAATAGCCGTGGCGCCGGCTCCCTTGCCCACCACGATGTCCACGCGGAAATCTTCCATAGCCATGTACAGCATTTCCTCCGCAGGCCGGGACATGCGGTGAATTTCATCGAGGAACAACACTTCCCCCTCTGACAGGGAGGACAGTATTGCCGCGAGGTCGCCGGCGTGTTGAATGGCCGGCCCACTGCTGATGCGCAGCGGAGCGTTCATTTCGGACGCGACGATCATGGCGAGTGTGGTCTTTCCGAGTCCTGGCGGACCGGAAAAAAGTACATGGTCGGCGCTGCGCCCTCGCATCCTCGATGCTTCAAGGACCAGAGACAACTGCTTACGGACACGGTGCTGCCCCACGAAATCGTGAAGGTTCCTCGGACGGAGGGCGGCTTCAATGACCCGCTCTTCGGGCTCTTCGCCTCCGGTGACCAGGGAGGGCTCAGCCACGGCTGCCTACCCTGTTGCCGGCCCGGGCACCGTCCTGGCCCAACCAGCGCAGTGTGGTTCGCAGAATTTCCGCCACATTGCCCTTTTCTGCGATTTCCGGCGAATCGGCCAGGGCTTTTTCGATGCTGGCAGTGGCGTCTTTTTCGGACCAGCCCAGGCTCGTCATTGCTGCTACTACCTGGCCCTTCCAAGCGGTGACCGTAACGGCGGCGGGGGTGGCTCCTCCCGGCGTCCCGTGCGGGACGAGTTTTCCGGCCAGCTCCAGCACGATCCTGCCAGCCACCTTCGGACCGATGCCCGGCACCTTGGTGAAAGCTTTCCCGTCGCCCGAGTGTGCGGCCACCCGGACGGCTTCGGGGTCGTGGACAGCCAGGACAGCCAGCGCCAAGCGGGGGCCAACACCGCTGACGCTCAGCAGAACGTCGAAGACTTCACGTTCATCATCCGTGGAAAAACCGAAGAGGGCCAGGGAGTCCTCACGCACAATGAGTGATGTGAACAGTTTTCCTTCTTCGCCCTGGCGCAGCCTGCTGAGCGTCTGCGGTGTGGCGTTGACGCTCATGCCGGCGCCGTTGAGGTCGATAACGGCACTGGACAGCCCGACGTGAGCTACTGTTCCGCGGAGAAAACTGATCAAGGCCGGGCTCCTGAAATACCACCGGCTGAACCGGTTATCCGAACATACTTACGAATACCCTAACAACCCGGCGTGCATTCATCGTGCACGGCGCGCTTTGGCTTCCGCTTCCGCCCAGGCGCGTTGGGCCGGGGTCAGCGACAGGCTTCCCGGGCCTGTAGTGGCCACGGCCGCTCCGCTGCCCGCGCGCCAGGCGTGGGTTATGGCCAGGGCCAGCGCGTCTGCGGCATCGGCCGGACGGGGCGGAGCGTCAAGCCGAAGGATTTTGGTGACCAGTTTGGTGACGGCCTCCTTGTTTGAGGTGCCGCTGCCGGTCACTGCTGCCTTAACCTCCGACGGCGTGTGGAGGGCTACCGGGATTCCCCGACGGGCGGCGGCGGCGATCACCACGCCGGACGCCTGGGCCACACCCATGACCGTGCTGACATTCAGTTGCGAAAAAACACGCTCCACTGCCAGGACATCGGGTTCATACCGGTCAAGCCAGTCATCGATCGATGTCGCGATGAGCAGCAGCCGCTGGTCCAGCGTTTCGCTAGGCGAAGTACCTACAACACCCACAGCAACCATGGTTGCACGGCGGTTTTTTTCCACATCAACGACGCCGATGCCGCATCGTGTGAGCCCCGGATCAACCCCCAGTACGCGGAGCAAGGCCCTAGATCACTCGGCTTCCAGTGCGGCCTGCACTTCGTCACTGAGATCCGCGTTGCTGTAGACGTTCTGAACGTCGTCGAGCTCCTCAAGCGCGTCCACGAGCTTCATGAACTTCTTCGCCGCGTCAAGGTCCAGGGGAACCTGCATGGACGGCACGAACTCCGCTTCGTCCGTGTCGTACTCGATTCCGGCCTCAGTCAGAGCATCGCGAATGGCCTGCAGATCCGTCGGCTCGGAATGGACCTCAAACGTGTCCCCATTGTCCTTGACTTCCTCGGCGCCGGCATCCAGTACTGCCATCAGGACATCGTCCTCGCTGAGGCCGTTTTTTGGCAGCGATACTACGCCCTTGCGCGAAAAGAGGTAGCTGACTGAACCGGGATCGGCAATGGTGCCCCCGTTGCGGGAAATGGCGAGCCTCACTTCCGAGGCGGCGCGGTTCTTATTGTCTGTGAGGCACTCGATCAGCAGGGCCGAGCCCTGGGGGCCACGGGCCTCGTACATGATCTCGGTGTAGTCAACTGTTTCACCGGTGAGGCCTGCACCCCGCTTGATGGCCCGGTCAATATTGTCAGCGGGGACCGAGGTCTTTTTTGCCTTGGTGACGGCAAGTTCCAGGCTCGGGTTTCCGGCTAGATCCGGCCCGCCCATGCGCGCGGCGACTTCGATGTTCTTGATCAGCTTGGCAAACGACTTGGCCCGCCGGCTGTCGAGGATAGCCTTCTTGTGCTTGGTCGTCGCCCATTTGGAGTGGCCTGACATGCTTTACGCTTCTCCTCTGATCATTCGAATAAACAGTTCGTGCACGCGCTTCTCCCCCGTCACTTCCGGGTGGAATGAGGTGGCCAGCAGGTGACCTGAACGCACTGCAACAATTCTAGCCTTCCCGTGCAGGGCCTCAGAGTGGGCTGCGTTGGCCGGTTCCACCTGTGCCAGCACCTCCACGGCGGGGCCTACCCGCTCAACCCAGGGACCCCGGATGAACACGGCATGCACCGGAGCAACGCCGGCACCGGTGGCGCTGAACTCGAGTCCCTTGAACTCAAGATCGGTCTCAAACGATTCGCGCTGGCGTCCGAATGCATTGCGCCGAACGGTCATGTCCAGTCCGCCGAATGTCTGTTGGGGATTCCCGGACATGTCCTTTGCTGCATCGGCAATTTCGTCTGCCAGCAGGATCATGCCGGCACAGGACCCATAGACGGGAAGGCCTGAAGCTATCTTTTCCCGCAGCGGCTCCGTCAGCTCAAAAATCCTGGCCAGTTTGTCAATGGTGGTGGACTCTCCGCCCGGGATGATCAGGCCGTCCAGGTCGTCGAGTTCCTTCGGCCGCCGGACGGCAACGCCAGTCGCACCGGCGTCTTCGGCGGCGTGGAGATGCTCCCGGAAGTCGCCCTGCAGCGCCAGGACACCGATGCGAAGCCCTGCGCCTGCTTTGGATGATTGCTCCGCTGACCATTGGGAGGACAGGGAAGAACCCCGCGCAGATTCCAGCGAAAAATCCTGGGAAGTGGGATTGGTCATTCATCCAGCATAATCTCCCCGAAGCCGCTCCTGACGCAGCGGGGACGGCACCCGGCAAGAGTGCATGCCTCTGCTGGGATATATTCGGAGCATGTTTTTCTTCAGCGTCCCCCTTGGAAAGCTCGTGCGCCGGGTCACCCGGCTAAGGGGAGGCGGCTCCGCTTTTCCCGGCCTGGTGGTCGAAAAAGTCGACCCCGGTTTTATGGCGCGGACGCTGACCACACTCCCGCATGGCGTGGCCGTCGTCAGCGGCACAAACGGCAAGACCACCACCACCAAAATGGTGGTGGAACTGCTGGAAAGCCAAGGGCTGAAAGTCTTCACGAACCGCACCGGAAGCAACTTCACCCGTGGAGTTGCTGCTGCCTTGCTGGGTGAAGTGGACTGGCGGGGGCGACTTGACGCTGATATAGCTGTGCTTGAGCTGGACGAAGCCCATGCAGTTCATTTCGTGAACAGGGTTCCACCGCGCTACAGCCTGCTCCTGAACGTCCTGCGCGACCAGCTTGACCGGTTCGGGGAGATCGACAAGACAGCTGAACTGCTGCAGCATGTTGCGTCCAAGACCACGGGCACGGTGGTGCTTAACCGTGAGGACCCGAGGGTCGCCAGGATTGCTTCCGCGCTGCCCCAGCCGGGGTCCGGCGGACCCGAGGTCAGCTATTTCGGCCTTGATGACTCACTGTTGAGCACCTTTCCCAATGACGATGACATGCGTGCCGGTCCCGGCAGCCCGGTGCCCGTTGCACCGGAACGGCCCCATGCCGACGTCGTGCTTCGCCGGGTAGGCGTGGACGACGCCGATTTTGAGTACGACGGCGCAATCGTCACCACTCACATGAAGCTTCGTGGTGTGTACAACATCTTCAATGCGGCCGCTGCGCTCACACTGGCCCGCTGCATTGCCGGGCAGGGATCCGGTCCCACAGATCACGAGTCGCTGCTGTCTGCGCTTTCCAATGTGGCCCCTGCTTTTGGCAGGGGCGAGAGCCTGGTTGTGGACGGACTTCCCCTTGACCTCGTCCTGGTCAAGAATCCCAGCGGCTTCCGGCTGGGACTCAAATCGTTCCCTGCGGGCGGCTACGCAACCATGATCGCCATCAACGACAACTACGCGGACGGCCGGGACATGTCCTGGCTCTGGGACGTCGAGTTCGACTCGCTGCGTAACGGCGGTGTGGACCAGTTGAGTGGTTCCCGTGCCTACGACATGGCGCTCCGGCTTCAGTACGACGAGGTACCCGTCGGCGAAGTTAACACCGACATCACGTCAGCCCTGGCCGCCTTCATTAGAGACGCCAAGGGCCAGCCCAAGCGGATATTCTGCACATATACAGCAATGCTGGCCATCCGCCGCGAGCTGTCCAAGATCACGACCGTGGAGGTGGTCTCTTGACGCAGGAGGCTTCGGAGAATCAAGGCACCATCCGTGTAGTGCAGCTGTATCCGCGGGACATGAACATCTACGGCGACTGGGGGAACGCCCTGGTTCTGAAGCGGCGCCTTGCCTGGCACGGCTACACCCCGGAACTGCTCGAGTACAACGTGGGCGACGATTTCCCGGAAGACGTGGACCTCATCGTTGGCGGTGGCGGCCAGGACAGCGGGCAACTGGTTATTCAAGCCGATCTCCTGAAGCGGGGGTCAACCCTGCAGGAACTCGCTGAGGATGGCGCGCCCATGTTGCTGATTTGCGGCATGTACCAGCTATTTGGCCGCTTCTTCAAGACGCGCACAGGTTCAGTCATTCCCGGTATCGGGGTGCTGGACGTCGAAACCCATGGCACTGACGAGCGCCTTATTGGGAATGTGAAGGTCGAGTCCGAGGAGTTCGGGGAGATCCTGGGCTACGAGAACCACAGCGGCCAAACCACCCTCGGTCCTGGCGTCCGTGCTCTGGGCACTACCCCCAAAGGCACTGGAAACAACAGCAGTGATGGAAAGGAAGGGGCCCGCTATAAGAACATCGTGGCCAGCTACCTTCACGGCTCGCTCCTGCCCAAGAACCCGGCTATCGCAGATTTCCTGATCCGCACCGCCGTCGAACGTAAATACGGAAACTTCACCGCCGGTGCACCGGATGACCGTTTTGCAGTCCTGGCGAGGGAACACGCCGGCCGCCGGCCGCGTTAGCTCAACACCTGAAGCTCAGGGCTCCTTGCTGATAAGGAGTTCGTGGGCTCCCGCGGCAGCGGCTCCCATCGACTCCACCACAGTCTTGGTGCGCTGGTGCGTTACGGCGTCCTCGGCCGGTGTTGCACAGGGTCCTTGAGGAGCGTCTGACGCGACGGAACACCACCTGTAAGGGTCACGGACAATGACCGAAGGGGCCCAGGCAAGGTCCGCCGCGGTCCATTTTCCGGCAGCGTCCTGGCTGAACTGGGCCCGTACCAGCAACCCCTCGTTGTTGACCTGGTACCACGGCGACAACTCCGTAACGCCGTTGCCCAGTCCGTAGACAATCCATGTTCCTTTGTACTGCTCGATCGGCAGGACCGAGTGGGTGTGGTGTCCGTAGATCATGGTGAATTCCCCGCTGTCCACCAGCGCGTGGGCAGTTTCCTGCTGCTGGGCGTTCGCCTCGCTGGCATACTCATCGCCAGCGTGCATGACTCCCAGCACGATGTCTGCACCCATGGTTTTGGCCTTCTTGGCCTTGGCGATCATGGTGGGTGCGTCTAGCATGTCCACCTGCCATTCCTGTTCTGGAATCTGGCCGTTGAGTCCGTAGGTGCCGATGATGACGGCAATTTTCGCCGCCTGTGTCGGCAGGATCATGATCTCCTGAGATTCATCCTCTGTACGGTAGGAACCCGTATGGCTTAGTCCGGAAGCGTCCAGCGTATCCAGGGTCCGAACCAAACCTTCCGTGCCGCGATCGATCGTATGGTTGCTTGCCGTTGTGCAGGCTTGATAACCGATGTGTTTGGCTGCGGCGATAATCTGTGGCGGCACATTGAATGAGGGATAGGCGGAGAATGGCCCAGCGGGAACGGAAACCGGTGTCTCCTGGTGGCAGATAGCCAGATCGCTCCGTTCGACGTACCGGCGTTGGCCTTCCAGCAGCGGACCAAAGTCGAGGCCTTTTGCCCCCGTGGCCAAGGCGTCCGCGCGTGCCTGCTCCCAAAGTTGCGTGTGCACAAGCATGTCGCCTGTGACCACAACGGAAGTGCAGCGCAGAGTGGGGCATTCCGGGCCCTTCCCGGGAGTCGGCGTCGGCGTGGGAGTGGGTGCCGGGGAAGGTGTCAGGGTTGCCGGGGCCGCCGCTGCCGACGTCGTTGCCTCACGGTCCTGGTCGGCGATTACTCCGCAGCCCGCCATCGAAACCATGAGCGCAGCTGCGGCTGAGACCGCGGCGAGACGTTGAGAGAGTTTTCTGGGATTGCTCGACATGTTCGACATCCTACGGCGAACAGCGACGATGCTGGTCAACCATGCCGCCACATGAAAGTGTTGCTTCATGACGAACCCCCTTCTGACACCCAGTCCCCTGCCATTCGGATTGCCTTCCTTTGCCGACATTGCGGAAGCCCACTACGGGGAAGCAATCCGGGCAGGCCTGGCAGAGCACTTGGCCGAAATAGGGAAAATCACCGCGAACCCGGAGCCACCCACCTTCGAAAATACGGCTTTGGCCATGGAACGCAGCGGTGCCCTCCTTGAGCGTGCGGCGGCCTCCTTCTTCACGCTCGTGTCGGCACACGCATCAGATGAAATCCGCTCCCTGGAGACCGAACTGTCACCGTTGTTCGCTGCGCACCAGGATGCAATTTATATGAACCGAGAATTGTTTGAACGCTTCCATGCGCTGAGCACGGACGGACTCGATGACGAATCAGCGCGTCTGGTCCAGGAGTACCTCAAGGAGTTCCGGGAGTCAGGGATCCAGCTGGACGATGCCGGGCAGGAACGGCTCAGGGCGATCAACTCCGAGCTCTCCCGGCTTGGCACTGAATACGGACAACGTGTGAAGGAGGGTATGAAGCAGTCAGCCTTGCTGCTGGATGATGAAGGTGAACTTGCAGGACTGCCCGCCGATGACATTGCCAATGCTGCCGAAGCGGCCCACCAGGCCGGCCACCAGGGCAAGTTCCTCCTCACTCTGATCCTGCCGAGCAACCAGCCGGCCATGTCAGCCTTGGAAAACCGGGCTGTTCGCCGCCGGCTGTATGAGGCATCGGTCAGTCGCGGATCCAGCGGCGGAAGCCTTGACGTCCTGGACCTCGTCAGGGACCTGGTTCGGCTGCGTTCCGAAAAGGCTGCCCTGCTGGGCTTTGGAAACTACGCCGAGCTGACGGTGGACCGCCAGACAGCGCCGGACTTCGAAGCCGTACAGTCCATGATGAGCAGGCTGGCCCCGGCTGCCGTCCGAAACGCTGACGCTGAGGCTGCTGCACTGGCCGAGATGGCGGGTCACCGGTTAGAGGCGTGGGACTGGGCGTACTACTCGGCGCAGGTGAAGAAGGACCGGTATTCGGTTGATGACCAGCAGTTGCGTCCCTACTTTGAACTGAACAGGGTGCTCACAGATGGTGTGTTTTTTGCAGCAACAACCCTGTACGGCATCACATTCCACGAACGAACTGACCTTTTGGGATACCACCAGGATGTCAGGGTGTGGGAGGTCCGGAACGAGGACGGCTCGGGGCTTGGGCTGTTCTTGGGCGACTACTACACCCGTGAGTCCAAGCGCGGCGGAGCATGGATGAACTCGCTGGTTGAACAATCGGCCCTTCTCGGGACCAAGCCGGTGGTCATCAACAACCTCAACATCTCCAAGCCGCCAGCGGGCGAGCCCACTCTCCTGACCCTCGACGAGCTGCGCACCGCATTCCATGAGTTCGGCCATGCCCTCCACGGCCTGTTCTCCAACGTCACGTATCCCCGGTTCTCGGGTACGTCCGTGCCGCGCGACTTTGTGGAATACCCCTCACAGGTCAATGAGATGTGGATCATGTGGCCCGAGGTCCTGGCCAACTATGCCCGGCACCATGAGACGGGCGAGCCTCTTCCCCAGGATGTGGTGGAGCGGCTAAAGGACGCCGAGCTTTGGGGTGAGGGTTTCGGCACCACGGAGTACTTGAGTGCCGCTCTGCTGGATCTCGCCTGGCATGTCCTGGAGGCGTCAGACGTTCCTGCCGATCCCTTGGAGTTCGAGGCAAAGGCCCTTGCTTCAGCGGGCGTCGCCCACACACTGATTCCGCCACGCTACAGGACCGGTTATTTCCAGCACATCTTTGCCGGAGACGGCTATGCGGCCGGCTACTACTCCTACATCTGGAGTGAAGTGCTCGACGCCGACACGGTCGAATGGTTCAAGGAGAACGGCGGACTCAACCGCTCGAACGGTGAGTTCTTCCGGACCGAGCTGCTTGCGCGGGGAAACAGCCGCGATCCACTCGAATCCTTCCGGACCTTCCGCGGCAGGGACGCCGAACTGGAACCGCTACTCAAACGCCGCGGCCTGGAATGACCCATCCATTGCTCCGTAACTGCCCTTATGGGGACCCTAAAGGGCAGTTACGGAGCAATCGATGCAACCAACGACGCCGGGTGGCCGCCTTCGAAAAGGTGACCACCCGGCGTCGCGGTTTGTCCGTAAGACTGGGTTACCAGCCGCGCTCGGCGAGGCGGTGCGGCTGCGGGATTTCGTCGACGTTGATGCCGACCATGGCCTCGCCCAGGCCGCGGGAGGCCTTGGCGATGACGTCCGGGTCATCGAAGAAGGTGGTGGCCTTCACGACGGCGGCGGCACGCTGGGCCGGGTTCCCGGACTTGAAGATGCCCGAACCGACGAACACGCCGTCGGCACCGAGCTGCATCATCATGGCAGCGTCAGCCGGGGTGGCGATGCCGCCGGCAGTGAACAGGACCACGGGAAGCTTGCCCGAAAGCGCTACTTCCTTGACCAGTTCATACGGGGCCTGCAGTTCCTTGGCCGCCACGTACAGCTCGTCCTCGGGCAGCGAGGAGAGCCGGCGGAGCTCGGCACGGATCTGGCGCATGTGGGTGGTGGCGTTGGAGACATCGCCGGTGCCGGCTTCGCCCTTGGACCGGATCATCGCCGCGCCCTCGTTGATGCGGCGCAGCGCCTCACCGAGGTTGGTGGCACCACAGACGAAGGGAACAGTGAATTCCCACTTGTCGATGTGGTTGGTGTAGTCGGCCGGGGTCAGGACCTCGGACTCGTCAATGTAGTCCACTCCGAGAGACTGCAGGACCTGCGCCTCCACGAAGTGGCCGATCCGGGCCTTGGCCATGACCGGCACGGAGACGGCTTCGATGATCTTGTCGATCATGTCAGGATCGGACATGCGGGACACGCCGCCCTGGGCGCGGATATCGGCCGGAACGCGTTCCAGCGCCATAACTGCAACGGCACCGGCGTCTTCGGCGATGCGGGCCTGCTCGACGTTAACGACGTCCATAATGACGCCGCCCTTGAGCATCTCAGCCATACCGCGCTTGACGCGCTTGCTGCCCGTGACGCCGTTCGCCGACGAGCCGGCTTCGCTGCTTACATCAGGTGTAGACACAAAAACCCCTATGGGTAGATAGATGTTACTTTGATCCGGACTCCCGATCGGTGCTGACGGCACGCAAAATCAGCATCGCCACACCGGATTACCGGATCCATTGATTCAGGTATTCCTAATACTAGTCCCCCATGGCTGACGGGCTTAATTCCGGTGACGGTGAGAAGTCAAACCCCAACTTCTCTGCGCGGGTGTGCCTCAAGCCGGCTGTTCGAACGCTGTTCCTGCCTCGTCCCGGGACTGGCGGCGGACGGTGACAATGCGCTGCACGATGGTCACGAAACTTGCGGCGGCAAGCACAGCCAGGGTCACCAGCAACACCACCTCCGGCAGCCCAAGCCCGGTAAAGCCTGTGACAACCAGCACCGAGACCAGCCGCTCCGCGCGCTCTGCAATGCCCACGTTGGCGGTGAAACCCAGGGACTCAGCTTTGGCCCGGACATAGGAGACCACCATTCCCAGCACGAGGCAGATCAGTGCGCCAATGCCGATTGCCGTGTTCGCCCCGCCCATAAAGAACCAGATGGCAAGTCCGGCAAACAGCGCGCCGTCGGCTATCCGGTCCAGCGTGGAGTCAAGGAAGTTCCCCCAGCGGCCGCCCCGGTCCGCCATCCGGGCCATAATGCCGTCTACGACGTCGGAGAAGATGAAAGCCGTGATGAAGATTGTGCCCCACCATAGCTGGCCGATGGGATAGAAGACGAGGGCTCCGACCACCACGCCGGCTGTGCCGAAGATGGTGACCGCGTCCGGCGATACTCCATGCTTCAGCAGCCAACGTGCCAGCGGGGTGAAAAGCCTGGTGAAGAAACCACGGGCGTGTCTGTTAAGCACCTTGATCCTCCGGCCAAGCCTCGGCCACCTGTTGGCGCACCTCGTCCAGCGTCTGGGTGATGGCTTTGGTCTGGGCAATGATCGGGAAGAAATTTCCGTCCCCGCCCCAGCGCGGTACTACATGCTGATGCAGGTGGCCGGCAATGCCAGCACCTCCCACGACGCCCTGGTTCATCCCAAGATTGAATCCTCCGGGGTTTGCCACTTTCCGCAGAACCCGCATGGCAGTTTGAGTCAGGGAGGAGAACTCGGCGGTTTCCTCTTCGGTCAGGTCTGTGTAGTCCGGGACATGCCGGTAGGGGCAAATCAGCAGATGTCCTGGGTTGTAGGGGAACAAGTTCAGCACCACGTAGTTGCGCTTCCCCCGATATACGATCAGGGACTCCTCGTCGCTGCGCCCTGGTGCGACGCAGAAGGGGCAATCATCCTGGTTTTTGAACTGGTGCTGCCCGCCCTTGATATAGGCCATACGGTGCGGAGTCCACAGGCGCTGGAACGCGTCCGGAACGCCGACCAGGCCGAAGTCGTCAGTCACCCCGGCGTCGCCGGAATAGTCCGCGTCCGCGCCTGTGTTCTCCCGCACGCTTTACCCTTCCCGGTTTCCGCTATCTGGTCCGGTCGCGGACGGCGTCAACAATGCGGCGGACAGCCTCAGCAACCGGCACCCCGTTATCCTGGCTGCCATCCCTGAACCGGAAGGATACGGCGCCGGCTTCAGCGTCTTCTCCGCCGGCAATCAGGACGAACGGGATCTTGTCCTTGCTGGCTGTGCGGATTTTCTTGGGGAACCTATCTGATGAAATGTCCACCTCCGCACGGATGCCCGCCGCCTTAAGCTGGTCGACGACGTCGAACATGTAGTCGTTGAACGCCTCCGCCACCGGGATGCCAACCACCTGCACGGGCGCCAGCCATGCCGGGAACGCTCCAGCGTAGTGCTCGGTCAAAACGCCCATGAACCGTTCAACCGAGCCGAACAGGGCACGGTGGATCATCACGGGACGCTGGCGGGTGCCATCCGCGGCCTGGAACTCAAGTTCGAAGCGTTCTGGCAGGTTGAAGTCCAGCTGGATGGTGGACATCTGCCAGGTCCGGCCAAGGGCGTCCTTAGCCTGAACCGAGATTTTGGGGCCATAGAACGCGGCTCCACCCGGATCCGGAATGAGTTCCAGGCCCGAGGCCTCGGCTACTTCGGCCAGGGTCCGCGTTGCTTCTTCCCAGGCGGCGTCCTCGCCGACGAACTTGTCTTCGTTCTTGGTGGACAGCTCCAGGTAAAAATCGTCCAAGCCGTAGTCCTTGAGGAGACCCAGCACAAAGTTCAGCGTGGTGGTGAGCTCGTCTTTCATCTGCTCGCGGGTGCAATAGATGTGGGCGTCGTCCTGTGTCATCCCCCGCACACGGGTCAGGCCGTGCACCACACCCGACTTTTCGTACCGGTAGACGGAGCCGAACTCGAACAGACGCAGTGGCAGCTCGCGGTAGGAGCGTCCTCGGGAACGGAAGATGAGGTTGTGCATGGGGCAGTTCATCGGCTTCAGGTAATAGTCCTGACCGGGCTTGCGGACCGTGCCGTCCTCATTGAGTTCCGCGTCCACGTGCATCGCCGGGAACATGCCGTCCTTGTACCAGTCCAGGTGGCCTGAGACTTCGTAGAGGTGCCCCTTGGTGATGTGCGGGGTGTAGACGAAGTCGTAGCCGGCATCCACGTGGCGCTGACGGGAATAGTCCTCCATGGCCTTGCGGATGATGCCGCCCTTGGGGTGGAACACCGGCAGCCCTGAACCCAGCTCGTCGGGGAAGGAGAACAGGTCCAGCTCGGCGCCCAGCTTGCGGTGGTCGCGGCGCTCGGCCTCGGCGATGCGCTCCTGGTAGGCCTTGAGGGCATCCTTGGTGGGCCAGGCTGTGCCGTAGATCCGCTGCAGCTGCTGGTTGTTCTGGTTGCCCAGCCAGTAGGCGGCCGATGACCGGGTCAGGGCGAATGCATTGGAGATGAGCTTGGTGTTGGGCAGGTGGGGGCCGCGGCACAGGTCGCACCAGACGCTGTCGCCGCTCTTGCGGTCAACGTTGTCGTAAATGGTGATGTCGCCGGCGCCGACCTCGACGTTAACGCCCTCGCCGGCGTCGGCGGCATTGTTCTTCTTGCCCAGCAGTTCGAGCTTGTAGGGCTCATCCTTCATGGCTTCGCGGGCCTGGTCCTCGCTGACGACGCGCCGTACGAACTTCTGGTTCTGGTTGACGATCTTCAGCATCATTTTTTCAAGCTGACGCAGGTCTTCGGGTGTGAAGGGCTCCTCGACGTCGAAGTCGAAGTAGAAGCCGTCCGTGATGTATGGGCCGATTCCGAGCTTGGCGTCGGGGCGAAGCTGCTGCACGGCCTGGGCCATGACGTGGGCCGTTGAGTGCCGGAGGACGTTCAGTCCGTCAGGGGAATCAATGGTGACGCCTTCAACGACAGCACCTTCCGGCAACTGCTGGTCGAGGTCCTTGAGCTCGCCGTCCACGCGGGCCACAACGACGTCGCGGCGCTCAAAAAAGAGTTCCGCGCCGGTGGTCCCGGTAGTCACCTTGGTCTCTTCGCCATCGACGATGAGGGTGATCTGCTGGGCATCTGACACGGGTGTCTCCTATTCAATGTTAAGGCTTCGTAGCTTGTGGCGTACGGGGACCACAGCCAGCCTCGTCCATCGTATCGGTTTCTCGGCAGCCGCCGGCGCAGCCTCAGCTCCCGAGCCCGGTGATGGCCAGGTTGCGTCCGATCCCGTCCAGAGGGCCGGCCTGGCCAAAGGTCACCTGATCGTCATTGATGCTTGAAGCCGTCCTGTCCTGGTTCTGCTCCGGCGGTCGGAAGGGAAGGGTTTCGATCCTGCTGAGATCCCACGCCATGCTGGCGCTCAAACTTATCCCCCTGGGCCCTGTCCGCCGGGTGGTTCCCCGGATCAAGAGCAGGCGTGTTCCGAACAGCAAGGGACCGGCCATTTCCTGTGCCTCGTGGAAGAAGACAGAATCCACGCATCCGGTGCCGTCGTCGATGCTGATGAAAACAACACGCCGTCCTCCCCTCATGGGCGGGGTCTGGGTGGCAATCCGGACACCGGCCACCAACACCTCAGTGCCGTTACGAAGGCCGAGCAGCTTATCGGCGGTTGTGACCCCCAGCCGGTTCAGGAGTGGCCGGTGACTCTCCATCAAGTGCTCACTGACGTCCACTGCCATGAGATCAAGTTCTGCACGGACGTTCTCCACCATGGTGGGAGCCGGTTGCCCCCGCTGGAGATTGTGCAGTTCCACATCCCCTAAAGGCAGCGCCAGTTGCCCTTCAATGATGTCTACGCCTTTTTTGGTGGAACGGCTCTGAAGGTTTTGCAGATGAAGGACCAAGTCAGCACGGTTGGCATCGTTTCCGGATTCACGGTGAAGGGAATCAAACGCACCCAGTTGGGCCAGCCGTTTGATGCCTGGCTTGGATAAGCGTGAACGTGCCCGCAAATCCGCCAGGGAATCGTAGGGTTGCCCGGCAACGATCCGCTTAAGCTCTGAGCCTGACAATCCGAAGATGCCCTTGAGGCTTAGCCTGATCCCCAGCTTTCCGGCATGCTCCCCCGACTCAACCCGTTCTACCCGGTATTCGGCTTTGCTCCTGTTGATGTCCAGGGGAAGGATGGGGATCCCCATCCTTCTGGCTTCTGCAACAAGAAGCCGCTTGGGGTACATGCCAGGATCGTGCTCCCAAAGCCCGGCAAGGAACGCTTCCGGATGATGTGCCTTCAACCAGGCCGACTGGTAGGTGGGAACAGCAAAGGCCGCCCCGTGAGCCTTGCAGAAACCAAAGCTGGCAAAAGACTTCAGTGTTCCCCAGACCTTGTCCACAACTTCCGGGGAATAGCCTTTTGCTTTGGCCTCACGACGGAAGAACTCCTCAACCTTGAATTCCAGGGCTTCATTCCCCAGGATGCGACGGAATTCGTCAGCCCTGGCAAGCCCGCACCCTGTCATCACGTCAAAAGTCTTCAGGATCTGCTCATGGAAAACGGTGACTCCGTGGGTTTCCTGCAGGACGGGCTTCAAATCCGGATGAGGGTAGACCTCCGGTGCGAACCCGTGCCGGTGCTCCAGGAATGGCCTGACCATATCCGATTTCATGGGACCAGGGCGGAAAAGCGAGATGTCGATGATCAGGTCATTGAAATCCCTAGGGGCCATTTTGCCTACCAGTTCCCGCTGCCCTGGAGATTCAATCTGGAAGCACCCCAGCGTGTGGGTGCTGCGTATCAACTCATAAGTTGGTTCATCGTCCAGGGGCACTGCGTTGAGGTCGATATGCCCGTCTTCGGAGATGTAGTCAGGGCCCTTCCCGTCGTTCCCTGAAGGATAGGAACCAACTGCAACGACCTCTGCCTTGGAGGGATGCAGCCGGATTACTTCCCGGACAGCAAAGGCCATAGCGCTTTGCATCCTGACTCCCAGGACATCGAGCTTCAGCATCCCCATGGGATCCATGTCGTGTTTATCGAATTGGCTCATGGGTAATCCAAGTCCGCTGGGCTGGACCGGTGTCCTGTCCAAAAGGGTGGAATCGCCCAGGATCACTCCGCAGGGGTGCATGGAGATGTGGCGTGGCAACCGGTCCAGACGTTCAGTGAGATCTACCAGAAGATCAAGCTGCTGGTTCTCAGAAAAATCCCGTTCAACACGGCCTGCGAACTCCCGCAGTTCCGGTTTCTCGGCAAGGGCTTCGCGGAATTTACGGGCGGAAAAGCGCCACAGCTGCTTGGCGATTTCTCCTATTTCTCCGTCGTCCATTCCAAGGGCCAGGCCCGCATCGCGGACAGCACCGCGAGCGCGGTATCCATTTTGCATGCTCATCAGGGTGACCCGTTCAGCACCGAACCGCTCGAAGATTTTCCGGTAGACATTGTGCCTTTCGGCGCTCTCAACGTCTATGTCAATGTCGGGCAAGGTTGCCCTGTCACCGGAAAGAAACCGTTCAAATACGAGGTCGTGCTGGAGGGGATTCACCTGGCTGATATCTATGAGGAAGTTGACCAAACTTGAAGCTCCGGAGCCTCTTGCTGCCGCCCTGACGTTCATGTCCAGGATCATGCGGGAAACTTCGGCAACGGTGAGGAAGTAGGAGGCAAAGCCGAGGTTTCCGATGATCCTGAGTTCATGCTCTAACCGGGAGCGCATTTCAGCTTCCTGCTTACCTGAGATCCCCGCGAAGCGGCGGCCTATCCCTGCCTCACAGCGTTGGGTAAGTTCAACCAAAGGATCACCAGTAATGCCGATAACGGAAGTTTCAGGAACAACAGGTTGCTTCCAGCCCATGTCTGAGACAGGATCCATCCGGCAGCGGTCCGCGAGCGCCTCCGTCTGAGCAAGCAGTCTTTTCAGGTCAGCTGTGCCGTATCCCGCTGACTGGATGATTTCTTTGGCCAGCTCCACCATTTGCGTCTCGGACTTGAGCCATCCCTGCCCAGTTGGTTGCAAAAGGGGAGCTGAGGATAGCTCCGGGAGAGATTTCAGTGTTCGGGCCGAATCAAGGACATCTGCTGTGGCAGCGCCGTCCTCTTCGCAGTACCTGACGGCGTTGGTCAGGACTGCTGGTACATGGTGTTCAGCTGCAAGTTTGAGCATGCGTACAGCATGGGCAGTGCTGAGGGGGGCACCTGGGGCGCTTAGCTGTGACACGACTTCGGCCACTACAGTCCCCTGGGGCATTGCTTCCAGCCAGCGCTTGAATAAGGTGCGGGGAAGAAGGTATTTCCGTCCTCCCATGGACTGGCCGACGTCGGAATCGGGTCCGATGAGAACAGTCAGGACCGGTTTCAAAGTGTTTGGATCCAGTGTTCGGGAGGCCAGCTCCGCCCGGGTCACGGCGACAGGGACCACTCCCCCGGCCTTGCCTGTTGTCCTGGCATGGGCGTCGGAGATAAGCCGGCAGAGGGCACGGTAGCCAGCTCCGTTGTTGTGTCCATGGGCGAGGACAACAATCCGGCCCGAAAGCTGGGTGCGGTGATCGCCGTCGTCGTCAAACACTGCGAGATCAACCCCCACTACCGGATCGAGGTCCGCAGCCATACATGCCTTGAGGTGTTTGACCGTTCCATACAGCCCGTCCCTGTCGGTGCACGCCAACGCTGTTGCCCCGTCAGCCTCTGCAGCACTGGCAAGTTGTTCCGGCCAGGAGACTCCATAGTGGGCGCTGAAGGCAGTGGAAACGTGAAGGTGGGTAAAGCTCATGCTGTTTTTGGTGCTGTCTTTGACTGAAGGGCATCATGAATCCGCAGAAGCCTCCAGCGTCCGCTGCCAATATCACGCGACAGGTCCAGTGTTAACGGTTCCTGCGAAACACCCGGAGCACCCTGATTTTCACCTTTGACCTGAACACGCCAGATTTCATGATCAACCAATCCCTTGCCTGCCCCCAGGGGTGCCCTTTTTTCCTCAGCCCACCATTGGCGCCGTTCAAACCAGCGGACAGCTTCTGCACACACGGTGTAGCGGCGGCCTGCCCAGAGAAGGTTCAAGGGCTGACCTCCAGGAGCGCATTCCACCTCTACGCCATCACTGAATATCCCCATTGGTGCCTCCGTGCAACTTCCTGACAACTCCTGTAAAACTTCCTAAGAAACTTCCTTCTTCGAATATATCTTCGAATACTCTCAGTCTACGCCCGGGGCATGACAAAACCTAGGTCGGGGGTGGACGGAAGGGGAAGCAGAGAGCAGGATGGAGCCATGAGTTCCAATGAAGCACTCCTGAGAAACGCCAGCATCGCCGCCAAAAATTCACATTTGGTGGCGACTTTCGATATTGACGGCAACATTCCGTCTTCGGGCGCCTACGTGGTGGGGCTTGTGGCGTCCACCCCTGACCTCTCACATCAACGAAGGCTTGGAATCGAGTTCATGAATGGCGAGGCAGTCTCGTTCTATGCCTTCAACCATGACGGCACCGAGGAGAACTTCGACCTGGACGGAGTGGAGCATTCAGGCAGCACCATCACAGGGCATTTTCCACTGAGCACCATTATGGGTCTCGGCAAGGGGCACCTGATATCAGCCTTCAGCGAAGCCGACGGACGGGAGTTCCAGGCAGGCGTTCAGGTCCAGGAGTCTCTCTAAAGCTGGATCAGCCGTTGTCCTTCTGGACTTTGAGTTCCAGTTCGATGAATTCGGAAATCATCGTCCGGTAGGTCGTTTCCACCAGCCCGGGATCTATGCCCTTCTTTACGGCTGCGAACCGGACGTGCTCGATAATGCGTTCCACCCGGCCCGGGGCGCGCACTTCTGCACTGTCCCCTTTGAGCGTCCCGGCTATGCGGATCAGCCGTTCTCGACGGGCGATGAGGCTCACAATCTGCTCGTCCACTTCATCAACTGCCACACGCACGGCGGCGAGCTGTTCTTTGTCGGCCTGGGAGTTTTTGTCGAGTCCGTGATTTGTGGGCATGTGACTGACAGTATCCAAGGATGCAACCCGAGTCGACTTCTTTCCCTTGCAGTTAGCAGAGTAGAGGTTCACAACAGGCGGCCAGGTCTGAAACGCGTGTCTTGGATTCACCAGTACGAGAACGCACATAGGGTCGGTATATGGATAAGGAACATTCCGGCGAGCTGGATGGGCAGACCTCGATCAACGAGCTGCTCGACGAAACGGTCGGCCTTGCTCCCATCCAGATGGCACTGCCCCTTCACCTCCAATTCCCGGCGGGGAAATTCATACGCCTTTAGGGAGGCTGAGGTGTTCTCGGACGGCATCTACCAAAACGTTAGGTGCAGTGATGTGGACAAGATGATCCACGCCCTGAAGTGAAGTGGTTACCGGGCGTCGCAGTGCCTGCACGATACGCGTGCAGTGCGCCCCATAGACCGGACTGCTCTCTGTCCCGCTAAGAACTGCGGTGGGCGTCTTGATTTTACCGTAGCTCTCCAGATCAGGTACAAACCCGTTCAGTGCCTCGATCTCGTCGGCCAGCGGAATCGCCAACTCCCGTAGGTGGGCCCAGGATTTGCCTTCACTGCGCAACGCATCCACGTGCTCTTGTGGATATCCGGAGATATCCCGGTTAACGATCTCGACCATCGCATCGAAATCGTCCCGGTCGCGGGCCTCCCGCAGGGGCTTTATCTGTTCGTCCCCGAATGGTGCCATGACAGGCTCATAAACAATCAGCGACACCACCTCAGCCCCGGATGCCGCTGCTTCAAGGGCCACTAGCCCGCCAAGGCTCCAACCAAAGACCTGCGCCGGCCTCCCCAGGGCCGCGAGGACGGCGCCTAAGTCCCCCACTTCCGTGAGGAGCGAATACTCGGAGGGAAGATCCGAGCTTGGATACCTGCCGCGGCGATTGAGAACATGAACCTCCCTGTCCCGCGCCAGAAGGTTCGCAACAGTCCCCCACCCGGCAGCATCGCTCATCACACCGGGCATCATCACCAACGGCGTTTCCTGCTCGTGAACATTTCCGTGACGGTGGACAGCCACAAAGCCCTCTTCCACCTGCACCTCATACTGGTCCATTATTCAGCTTTCTGGGGTGGTTACAACAGAAGTCACGGTAGCACCTTCTGGAGTGATCGCACTAGATTGGGATCCATGTCCCCTACCGGCCGACCCCGCAGCTTTGACCGCAGCGTTGCACTCCAACGTGCCACGGAGATCTTCTGGAGGCAGGGCTATGAGGGCACTTCTTTGGTTGACCTCTCCTCAGCAATGGGCATCGCCCAATCCAGCCTGTACGCAGCCTTTGGCAACAAGCTCGAGCTGTTCACAGAAGCCGTGGATACGTATATGCGGCAGTATGCGGCGATCTTCATTGATGCCTGCGCGGAGGAACCGACCGCGGCCGCGGCGGCCGCGAGAATACTCCACCAGAGTGTTGACCGGTTTACCGCAGACGATCAACCCGCAGGATGTCTCACCACCAGCGCTGCAATGTCCGGAGGACCTGGAACGTTCGATGTTCGCTCAGCCGTTGCACGGAAACAACGGGCCAACGCGCAGGTTTTTCAGGATCGCATCGAGTCCTCGATGCAGGCCGGGGAGTTACCGGACCAGTCCGCCCCGGTCCTGGCCGACTTCATTATGACCCTCTGGCACGGCCTATCTGCCGCAGCAGCAACAGGAGTCACACGCTCCGCGCTTCATGAGGTGGTTGACTTGGCCCTGACAGCATGGCCAGCCACCCGCCCTGGTCAAGATTCCTGAAAGATGGGACAGGATTCAGCATCAGCAAGGCCTAAGCGGTGTCTTCCAGCACTGCTTGCTGTACCAACAGGAAAAAGGTTCGGGGGTTCCGATTGGAAGCGAACGGCATCTCCACATTGCGAAGAACTGCTCCGAAGTCGTAGTCGGGGAGCGCCAAGCAAGCTTCCAGCGCATCCTTCGCCAACTGCCTGGACGACGAATCCCAGGAAGCATATTCAGGTTTGACAACATCACGAATCGCCTCTGACAGCTGGACGTCGTCGGACGCGTCAATGTCCGTTAACGCATCCCATTCTGCGTCGCTCAACATCGAATAATCGAAATTCTTGATCAGAGAAACCAGATAACTTACGTACTTTTCGTTTTTCATGATTATTCGGAACTCTATCGCCCCTGGTTGGAGTGGCACCGAGGCGCCTCCATGGCGGCCCATTCACTACCGGCCCGCAGAGGCACAGCGTAAACTTTGGGTGTTCACGTAGCGACCGCGGTTTGCGGGTTAAGCGTGCGTCAGAACGGAGAGCGCCATGCTCAAGATGCTCATGTGCAAACTCAATTTGCGCCATGCTTGGCACATAGAATCTGCAGAGGATGGCAGCGGCCGTTACAGGCGGTGCACCCGTTGCGGTAAGTACGACCGGGACAAGGACGGCAGCGGCTTTATGCACTGAGACAAGCATCCGGATTTCGACGGCGGCACGACGCGGGCCCAGTTGAAGTTCGCCATACTGTCTCCCCTGCCGGGCTGCCTCGACTAGACTTCTGAGGATGTTTCCATCCGGGTTATCAATGCTGTGGGAGTCCACCGAACCACAGAGCGCACTGAAGAACAGGTTTGGCCTGGGCAGCTTCGACGAAGCGGGCGGCTGGCTCACAAGGGTTCTTGCTGACGCCTGGGCCATTAAAGTGCACACCTGCGAGCGAATTATCATTAGCGACCACAACGCCATTGCTTGGATCAGCACGGATCACGGAGCCTTGATTGCAAAGTGGTCCCGGGACCAGGATCAGTTCGTCAAATTCGCCGGGACCGCAGATCTGCTGGATGCGTTGCATAAAGAAGGGCTTCCAGTGGCTCCTCCGCTGGCGGCCACTGACGGCAAGCATAGAGTTGTCATCGATTCCTCGTCCGTCACGGTGCAACCGCAGATTGACGGCGAACTGCTTGACACCACTGCCGGCACAGCGGTCCGAAGGGCCGGGGCCTCGCTGGCGCGCTTGCACTGCGCTTTGGCAAAACAGGGAGACAGCCGGTTGACCAAGTTAGGGCGACACACACATGGGACCCTGGATTTGCGCGGGCGCATAGAGTATTGGCTGCAGCATGATGACCAAGGCAGGGCACCGGAAGCGTCCGCAATATTACGTGAACAGATAGCGTCACTCCCGCCGATCGATAGCGATCCGCAGCTGATCCACAACGACTTCAGGTCCTCCAATGTGCTCACCTCCGGTACAGAGATTGTTGCCGTTCTCGATTTCGACGAGGTCGCCCTGGACTACTGCGTAAGCGACCTCGCGAACGCATCTGTCTACCTCAGTACCCGGTTCACCCATTGGCAACCAACGCCAGCCAGCGTCCGCCAGGCCCTACTGCACGGGTACGAAACAGTGCGGCCGCTCACAGGGCTTGAGCGCCAGTGGCTGCACGTACTTACGCTGTGGCAGGGAATCAATGCCATCCCGCCCGGCGACGATCCGGCAGGATGGGCAACGGCTGTCTAATGTCGTTCCCCCGCTGGGCTATCGTGGTGCCATGCCGAGCCGTTTAGCTGTCATTGCCATCGACGCGATCCAACCACGGGTGGTGGCCGATTTCTGGTGCGCCGTCCTGGGCTGGTGCGTAGTCGACGAGGATGCGGACATCATCAGCATTGGACCGGACGATGGGAGCTGGCCTTCGATTGATGTCATCGCCGTGCCTGAGGGCAAGACCGTAAAGAACCGGCTGCATTTCGACCTGCGGGCGGACGGCGTATCCACCAGCGAGGAGCTCGAGCGGCTGCTCGCCCTCGGCGCCCGGCGCACGGATGTGGGCCAGGGACCTGACGTCAGTTGGGTGGTCCTCAGCGATCCCGAGGGCAACGAGTTCTGTCTGTTATCCCGATCCGTCCAGGATGTTGAAGACGAAAAGTGAGTCTCACCGGCAACATCACGGCCAACGTCACGGTCTGAATACAAATCCTCCCGCGGGCCAGGAGGTTCTATCGCGGCACAGCGATCAGCCCTAATCTTGAATTCGTAAGCATGCTTTCCATTTATTGGGGTGGTTTAAGTGAAGAACTTGTCCGTACTCGCCTTGGCGGCAGCTGCCGCCGTCACCCTCTCCTCCTGCACCGGAGGCGGGGGTTCGGGCACCACCAGCCCCGGCAGTCCTGCCCCGACAGAGGCGCAAAGCAAGGTCTACAGCGAGGACGAACTCCGGGACCTGATTTCAGGAATGAAGGACGACGATGGGAACGAGCTCAGGCTCTACTCCCCCGACCAGGTTGATCAGGGTGAGCGGATCGCGCGGCTCCTCATGGGTACTGCAACCGTGAATCCCGGCGGCTGCAGGTCCATCGCCACCGCCGGGTTGCTCGAAAGTGTGGAGAACGGCGAAGTGGCCGTGGCAGTTTCCGACAGTGAGAAACCCCGCACGCTGTCTGCACAGTCCGGCCAGGAGGGACCCGACGCCGAGTCACTGGTCAGGGATATCCGGGGGAAGATGGGTGAATGCGCCCAGTTCACGATTGACGTCGCGGGGCAGCGCCTCGACGTCAAAAGTGAGGAACTGCAAGCCGAAACCGAGGCGGACGAAACGTTCGCCACCCTCAGCACCCGTGGCGAAGGGACCTCGGACATGCTGATGCAGGTTTCGGCGGGAAAGGACAGGCTGCTCGTCGTGGCTACGAAGAGCGGGGCCGCACTCGGCGAGGATGACCAGACTGAACTGGAGAAACTCATCAACGAGGTCCTGGACAAGGCCGACGACGGTTCCTCACCCACGGCGACACGCTCACCCACCAGCACGTCAACCGACACAACAACCGTCTCACCGTCCCCGACTGGATCCGTACGGGACAACACACCCGAGCCGTCGCCGTCGGGCACGGAAATTGGCGAAGCTACTGATGACGCGACGCCTACGGCAACGGGAGGGGCGGGAGGCAGCAGCTAAGCCGCTAGAGTCGGCGTATGTCAAAAGCTGTGATTTTGGGAGGAACCGGGGCTATCGGGCAGGCTGTGGCGCGCAGACTGCTAGCCGCCGGCTGGCAGGTCGACGTGTGCAGCCGGAACCCTGGACGGATGCCCGCGGATCTGGAAGCCAAGGGTGCCAGGCACCGTATTCTGGACCGGGCGGATGCATCGTCACTCCGGTCAGCCCTGAATGATGGCGCCGATCTGCTGGTCGACTGCCTTGCCTTCACTGCCTCTGATGCGCGGCTCGTGCTCCCGTTCCTGGGGTCCATCGGGTCAACCGTCATGATCTCCAGCAAGGCCGTATACGTCGATGCTGAAGGCCGGCACGTGAACTCCGTGGTGCGCCCGCAATTCGATGGCCCCATCTCGGAGACCAACCCCACGCTGGCGGCAGGGAGCGGCGACTACCACACGGCTGAAGGATACGGCCCCAACAAGGTGGCTGCAGAACAGGCTCTACTGGACAGCGGGAATCCGGTCACCGTCATCAGAGCCTCAAAAGTTCATGGCCAAGGCGCCGCACCCGCACGCGAATGGTTCTTCGTGAAGCGGATCATGGACGGTCGATCCGCTATTTTCCTCCGGAACGGCGGCAAGTCAGTCGATCACACCAGCGCTGCGGTAAATCTCGCAGCACTGATTGAAACTGTCGCAGGGCTGCGGGGTGCCCGTGTGCTCAACGGCGCAGATCCAGATGCGCCGACCGTCCTGGAAATTGCGCGCACCGCCGCCCGGCATTTCCGGCACTCCTGGAGGGAAGTGCCAGTGGAAGAGGACCCACTGTCCGACGTCGGACGGACGCCTTGGGACAGCACCTCGCCGATGGTGTTGGATATGAGCGCCGCCGCCAAACTCGGTTATGTTCCAGTGGGAACGTACGCGCAGACCGTGGCCGAATCCCTCGATTGGCTGGCTGACGCCTTCCAGAGAGATGGCGCGGAAGCCCAGAATCTGCCTTTCTTCGAAGGACGCTTCGACTACGAAGCCGAAGATGAGCAGCTAAAATTAGTCACGCACTGACATCGATGTCCCGCGGGGCTGTTGTGCTCTCACGCACCACCAGGCTTGTAGGTACCAGAGTCATCCCGGGCTCGGTGGAATTGCTCCTGATCTGGCGGAGGACATCGTCCACGCAGCGGTGCCCGACCTGCGCAAAGTCCTGGTGAACTGTAGTCAGAGGCGGGCTGTAGGACGATGCTTCCGGCACGTCGTCGAATCCCACCAAACTGATGTCCTCCGGAACTGCCTTGCCCTTCTCCCGGAACGCGCGGAGGACGCCGAGCGCCATGTGATCGTTGGCGGTAAAGACTGCCGTGCAACCTTCCTGCCCGGCGAGCCAGAGCCCGGCTTTATAGCCTGACTCGGCTGACCAGTCTCCCCGCACTACGGGCGGAACGTCCTTACCGCGGGCCAGCAGGGTTTTCCGCCAGGCCTGCTGGCGGCGCCCGCTCGCGAAGGATTCCTCCGGACCGGCCACATGCCAGACGGTCTGGTGGCCCAGGTCGAGGAGATGTTCCACCGCCTTGTGCGCGCCATCGGCCTGATCCGTATCCACCACGCTGTACGTCTCGCCGGCATTGGAATCCACCACCACCACTTTGACTCCCGGCGGTACCGAGACTGTCGCTGCATCCAGGAGATGGATCTCCATGATGGCGATAACACCGTCGACGGCCAACTCCCCCATGCGTGAGAACGCCCCCTGAACCTCGGCCTGCGTCGGTGCCGTCACCGGGATAAGGGTAATGGCGTAGTCCTTTTTGGCGGCGTGCAGGGCGATGGCCTCCAAAGTCCTCACGTTACCGATCGAGGATAGGGAGAAGAGGATGACGCCGATGGTGCGGAAGCTGCCGCGCTTCAGCGCCCGGGCAGCACTGTTGGGCCGGTAGCCGAGCTCGTTCATGGCGGAGATGACTTGCTGGCGGGTTGCCTCAATGACGTCGGGGCTGCCGTTGGAGACCCTGGAGACGGTCTGGGAGGACACACCGGCCAGCTCTGCCACATCGGCCATGGACACCCGCCGCTTCCGGTCACGAGCCGGAGATCCCTCCCGCACATCCTCGGCAGCACGATGAGGTTGACCAGACTTTGTGAGCATGCCAACATCGTACCCAATCATGTTTACGTAAACACTCTTTTTACGGGCCGAGCTATGTTTACGTAACCAAACCCCTGTTTCCGCTGCCTGAGAACGCAAAGGACCTTTCATGACAATGGCGTCCCCATCGCTGGCCGCGCCCGCGGCTTCCGCTGAAGTCCAGCGGAGAGCCCGCCGGAGATCCTGGGCAGGGTGGTGGTTCATCGGCCCTTTCATGGCGGTTTTTGCCCTGGTGTTCCTGGCGCCGATCACCTACTCGATCTACCTGAGCGTCTTCCGGAACCAGCTCATTGGCGGAACCGCCTTCGTGGGCCTGGACAACTACGTCCGTGCCCTGACTGATCCGCAGTTCTGGTCTGCGCTGGGGCGGGTCTCGCTGTTCCTCACCGTCCAGGTACCGGTGATGCTCTTCATCGCGCTGCTAGTGGCCCTGGCTTTGGACAGCGGCCGGTTGTACGGGAAGTCCTTCTTCCGCATCTCGATCTTCCTGCCCTATGCCGTACCCGCTGTGGTGGCGGCCCTCATGTGGGGATTCATGTACGGGACACGCTTCGGGCTGGTGGGGAACATCAACCAGGCTTTCGGGCTGTCATTGCCGAGTCCGCTGTCCGCCGAACTGGTCCTTCTCTCGATCGGGAACATCGTGACGTGGGAATTCATCGGTTACAACATGCTGATCTTCTTCTCCGCGCTTACGGTGATTCCGAAGTCGCTCTATGAGGCAGCCGAAATCGACGGTGCGGGGCAGCTCAGAGTCATTACGGCCATCAAACTGCCGGCCATCCGAGGCGCCATTGTGGTTGCGACGATTTTCTCTGTCATCGGAAGCTTCCAGCTCTTCAACGAACCAAGCATCCTCAAGAGCTTGTCGCCGAACACCATCTCCACGTTCTTCACCCCCAATCTGTACGCCTACTCCCTCTCCTTCTCAGGCCAGCAGTACAACTATTCCGCCACAGTTGCCATCATCATGGGCCTGCTCACTATGGCAATCGCCTTCGCCGTCCAGGTCCGCGGCATGCGAAAGGAACGCTAAACAATGAGCGTCCCCACGGTCACCCGCCCCGGAACCATCCCGCCGGCCAGACGAACCGCCACCCCAGCACGGTTGCGGTCCTCCCCTGCTGCCCCTAAGCGACGATCGAAGCGAAGCATCGGGCTGACCCTCGCCATGGGGCTGGTTCTCCTGTACAGCCTTGCCCCGCTGTTCTGGCTGCTCGTCAACTCCACCAAAACCCAGGAAGGACTCTTCAGCTCCTTCGGCCTCTGGTTCGACGGCGACTTCGCCCTGTGGGACAACATCGCACGGACTGCCACTTATGACGGCGGAATATTCCTCCGTTGGCTCGCCAACACGGTCCTGTACGTGGTTCTCGGCGCCGGGGGTGCCACTTTCCTTGCCGTACTTGGCGGCTACGCGCTCGCGAAATTCGACTTCCCCGGCAAGAAAGGTGTTTTCGCTGTAGTCATCGGCGCAGTCGCGGTACCCGGCACAGCGTTGGCCGTTCCCACCTTCCTCATGTTCAGCCAAATGGGCCTGACAAACACTCCCTGGGCGGTCATCATCCCCTCGCTCATCTCCCCGTTCGGCCTCTACCTCATGTGGACCTTCGCCTCAGAAGCGATTCCCACGGAGATCCTCGAGTCCGCCCGGATTGACGGAGCCAGTGAAGCACGGACGTTTTTCCAGGTCTGCCTGCCGCTGCTGACACCCGGCATTGTCACTGTGCTGCTGTTCACCATGGTGGCGACCTGGAACAACTACTTCCTCCCGCTGATCATGCTGAAGAACCCGGATTGGTACCCGCTCACGCTTGGCCTGAATGCCTGGAATGCCCAGGCCGCCACCGCCGGAGGCGAAGCAATCTTCAATCTGGTCATTACCGGATCGCTGCTCACCATCCTGCCCCTGATCGTCGCCTTCCTGCTCCTGCAGCGCTACTGGCAGTCGGGCCTC
Organism: Arthrobacter sp. Z5-13; assembly: GCF_056499105.1. Lineage (NCBI taxonomy): Bacteria > Bacillati > Actinomycetota > Actinomycetes > Micrococcales > Micrococcaceae > Arthrobacter > Arthrobacter sp. Z5-13. The sequence continues at coordinate 1,925,813 of NZ_CP096460.1, read as the reverse complement.
TCGGCCGGAAGCGTCAAAGAATAGCGTCCCCCGTACCACCGCCCTCCGCACATGCACCACTAACGCAAGTAGAAGGAAGACCATGAATAACACCCTGACCCGTCGCGGCCTGCTGCAAGGTTCGGCAGTCGCAGCAGCACTGGCACTGGGCCTGACCGGTTGTGGGGGTGGCGCCCCGGCCGCCCAGCAGACCGTCAGCAGCAACGCCGTTGAAGAAGCCCTTCAAAAGGGCGGCAAGCTCACCGTATGGGCCTGGGAGCCAACCCTTAAGAAAGTGGTCGAAGGCTTCGAAGCCAAGTACCCGAACGTGGACGTGGAACTCGTCAACGCCGGTACTGGCAATGACCAGTACACCGCCCTTCAGAACGCCATCTCGGCAGGATCCGGCGTCCCTGACGTAGCTCAGATCGAATATTACGCACTCCCCCAGTTTTCCCTTGCCAAGTCAGTGACAGATCTCTCCCCGTTCGGCGCCTCGGAGCTCAAGGACACCTTCACCCCCGGCCCCTGGTCTTCCGTGCAGGCCGCGGGTGGAGTTTACGGGCTGCCGATGGACTCAGGTCCCATGGCCTTGTTCTACAACAAAGAGGTGTTCGACAAGCATGGGATTGAGGTGCCCAAGACCTGGGACGAATTCCTGGAAGCCGGCCGTGCCTTGCAGAAGGCCGATCCGAACGCGTACATCGCCAACGACACCGGGGACGCAGGCTTTACGACGAGCATGATCTGGCAGGCAGGTGGAAAGCCCTACAAGGTGGACGGCAGCAACGTCACCGTCAACTTCTCCGACGACGGCTCCAAGAAGTTCACCGAAACCTGGCAGAAGCTCATCGATGAGAAGCTCCTGGCTCCCGTCAGCTCCTGGAGCGACGAATGGTACAAGGGCCTTGGCAGCGGCACCATCGCCACTCTGCCCATCGGAGCCTGGATGCCCGGCAACCTCTCCTCCGGTGTGGCCGAAGGAGAAGGCAAATGGCGCGCAGCGCCCCTTCCCCAGTGGGAGGAAGGCGGCAAGAGCAGCTCCGAAAACGGCGGCAGCTCACTGGCTATCCCCGCCGCCGGCACCCAGGCTGCCCTTGCCTACGGCTTCCTCAAATACTCAAACGTCGACGACGGCGTGAAGACCCGCATTGACGGCGGCTCCTTCCCTGCAACAGCAAAGGAAATCTCCTCCCCGGAGTTCCTCAATGCGGAATTCAAGTACTTCGGCGGCCAGCAAGCAAACAAGGTCTTCGCCGAGTCCGCCCAGAATGTGGTCCAGGGCTGGTCCTACCTGCCCTTCCAGGTGTATGCCAACAGCATTTTCAATGACACGGTCGGCCAGGCCTACGTCTCCGATACGAAACTCACGGAGGGGCTGAACGCCTGGCAGAAGGCCACCGGCAAGTACGGCTCCGAGCAGGGGTTCACGGTAAAGGAGTAAACCGTAAAGGAGTCGGAGAACCACAAGGGAGGCGCGGGTATGACGCCCGCGCCTCCAGCATTCAGATCCGGCGGGAGGAGGCTGGCAGTTAGAACAGAGCCTCAGCCGGCCCAAGTGGTTCCACCCGCTGGACGAGCTCCGGGGAGTCGTTGTGCACACTTCCAACCGCGGCACCCACGGGATCGATTCTCCAGCCCTCTGCCACCTGGCGGGCCTTGGAACGAACCAAGCCGACCAGGGCGGCGGCATCCTCAGCTCCAGGGTTCAGCCATTCACCCATGGCCTCGGCGCTCATGGCCAGGGGAACCCGGTCGTGGAGGGCCGCGAGTTCCCGCAGGACCGGCGCTTCGGATCCTTTCCGGGGTGATCCTTTCTGGGGCGAGCCTTCCGGCGGTGAGCCTTCCGGCGTCGACGATGCAGTCAGGATGGAGGTCGAGAGGATCCAGCGGCCCGGATCACCTGGCGCCTTGGAAGTGTCCCTCCACCACTCGTACACCCCGGCGAAGACCATTCCGCCGTCGTCCGCCGCGTGCACATAGTACGGCTGCTTGCTCTTGCCCGAGCCTTTCCATTCGTAGTAGCCGTCGGCCGGCACGGCGCAGCGCCTTGAAGTGACGGCTTCGCGGAAGGCTGGCTTCTCCAGGACTGTTTCGCTGCGTGCGTTGATCATCTTGGCGCCTATGCCAGGTTCTTTGGCCCAGGAGGGAATCAAGCCCCAGCGCGCCAGATGCAATTGGCGGGCCACCCCGCCGTCGAGGAGCCTTTCCAGCACAACGGGAACCGCGGCAGTTGGCGCAATGTTCCACGAGGGCCGCACCGCTATGTCCTGTTCCAGCTCAGCGTCGAACTTGGCAAGCAGATCTCCCACAGCCCGGGCCATCACGTAGCGTCCACACATCCGATCAGCATGCCACCACTCCGCGTCCGGTGTCATGTAGGGCCCTCAAGGACAATGGAATACCCGCCTGCGGGTTACCGTTGGAACAAAGGAACCCCCTGAACCAAGGAGAAACCCGTGGACTTTACGCCTGAAGACGGCACCATCACTATGTTTTCGACCACCTGGTGCGGTTACTGCAACCGGCTGAAGAAGCAGCTTGATGGCCAAGGCATCGGCTATACCGAAATAAACATCGAGGAAGTCGCAGGCACTGCCGAACTCGTGGAGCAACTCAACGGCGGCAACCAGACGGTCCCCACTGTCTTGTTCCCCGACGGCACCGCGGCCACCAACCCCTCACTCGCAGAGGTGAAGAGCCGCCTCGGGGCCCTGGCCGAACTCTAGGAAAATGTCCGGCTCACCCGAAGGCACCTTGGCTGAGGTTCGCGTAGCCGGCATAGGTATTGATGACTGCTGCCTCGATGGCTGAGACATCAAGGTGTGGCACCAGATCGTTGACCGCTCCTGCCGTCCGCGGATCCCAGTCCAGCCCCAGGGCTGCGTAACTGGCGGTCAGGACCTGGCGGATGGGCTCGGAATTCTCCACCACGATCACGGAGCTGAACAGCCATCCTCCGGAGACAACACGCTGTGCCGTTCCGATCAACTTGACCTGATGGCCAGGATCATCGGCAGCATTTCCGTGGACACTGAATTCGCCGGGGCAGTATTCCCCGGGTATCTCTCCCACGGCGGCCTGCACACCCACACTGCGCAGAGCCTCGGCCAGTAATTCACCGAAGAAAGCAAACCTTCCCTTTGCCCCGGCAATCGCGTCCCGGTGCGGTTCAACATGGTCGATGATAAGGGTGCCCTCATGGTAGGCAGCAGCCCTGCCGCCGGCCCTTCGTACCAACGGTTCGAATCCAAGTTGACGGCATGCCTCGGCTGCTGCCTCGAAGCCGGGAAGGTTGGCATCCCGTTGACCGAAGGCAACCGTGGGTGCCGGACGGTAGAGCCTGAGGCTGGGGCCGGTCGCCCCGGCCTTGACCTTGCCAAGGAGTTCGATGCCGAACTCCAGGTCCCGCGCCGCTCCAAGTGACTTCTCCTGCCGGATCACGGTAAGCGTCTTCGGCGGCGCAGCTGTCATGGAGTTTTTCGCAGGGTGAGGATCTGTTCTGCCCGTCCGAAGGGCCCTTGGAGATCGTGCAGCACCGTTGAGGTCAGCCCAATGCCGTCCGCTCCGAACGAGACGGCGTTATCCAGCCCCAGCCATTCACCGGATGGTTCGCGGTACATATGGATCTGCAGGTCCACATTGGGAAAGGCATAGCTGCCGGCGCCAGGAGGCACCCGCGCCGCGATGCCGTTGGCCGTGTCAACTAGGCCGATGAGCCGTGCAACGTCGCTGCTGTCAGATGCTTCTGTCAGCGGGTGGGAGGTGCGAAGCCACACCTTGCCGGAACCGGGACGATGCCCCTCCGCCACCCGCATTTCCAGGGAAGCGATAAAACCGCCAGGCCAGACGCTGGCGCCGTCGTACGGCTTGCAATCCTCCAAGGCCGGGATGGGGGGTTCCTCGACGGCGGCTACGGCTGAGGTGTCGCTCGTCATCATCCGCCATGCCGTTGCCCGGATAGCGACCCGGCCGCCTGCCACCAGCTCCGCCTGGACCAGCTCGATGGTGCGTCCTGGGCGGAGGGTAGTTGTAACGATGCTGAATTCGCCGCCGGGAATCAGCCCCAGGATCTCGTAACTGAGGCGGGCCATCCTCAAACCGACCCGCGGCTCGTGACGTTCCAGGCACTCCGCCATCAGCCCGGACGCCGGTGCCATGTGCTGTTCGTGCTCATTCCAGGCACCCTGGGCGTGAATAGTTGAGCGGAAACGTCCGCCGCCCAGCGACTGGTAGTAGTAGTCGCCTTCGGCAAGTTCCGGGAGAGCAGCAGTCAACGGTGACCCTTTCGCCTTGCTGTTGCAGATTCCAGAACACACTATCTCCTTCAGCGGCGTCCTCCGCGCCAGCACCCGACGGATAGCCGCGACGGTTGGGCCAAGGCCGTTAGACTGCGCCTTTGAATGCGCGGACGCGCTGAAGACATTTCCGGCACGCTCGCTTTCGACTGGGTAGACTCGGTGACTGGTTTCCTATCCAACTTCCCTCCGAAGAGGTGCTCCCCCTGATACGAGTCATCAGCTACAACCTCCGGAAGCACAAGGCCAGTGGTGAACTGCTCAACCTGACCAAGGACTTCGAGATCGACATCCTCTGCCTGCAGGAGTGCGACACGTCAGACCTTCCCGAGACGTTGGGGCCCCTGCATCTGGCAGATTCCACCAAGGGCAACCGCCTGGGCCTTGCCATTTACTACAGGATGGACCGTTTCGCCTCGCATGAGACGAAGGCGTTTGCGCTGAAGAAGTCCCTTCACGACCTCGTGCTGGCCCCAGCCCACGAGCGGCTGATCGGAATTCGCGTCACGGACAAGGAGACTGACCACGAACTGGTGATCGCTTCATTCCATGCGGCTCCCCTGACGGCGTCGAACTCCTTGCGGCGCAACCAGATTCACGCCGCCCATGCGGAACTGCTCGGCATGGGGGCCGGCCTGATGACCTTGATGGTGGGCGATTTCAACTATCCGTTCTTCACCAAAAACCTCACCGAACACATGAAGAACTCCGGGTATGAGTTATCGCTCAGTGACCGCAGAACCTATACCCGGTACAAGGTCTTCAAGGGTCACTTCGACTTTGCGACGTCACTGGGGCTCAACATCGAAAGTGTTGAAACCCTGCCCAGGGGCGCTTCGGACCACCTGCCCATTCTCGTCACGGCGCAGTACGGCGAAGACTACGGACCCATCCAGGGGATAACTGAGTCCTGACACGCTACAACTGACGGTTCATTGCCCGTCCTCGAGGTGCCTGTCCTCCAGCAACCTCGTTCGAAGTTCAGGCCAGGATGATGCGAAGCCTGGGTGAAGCTCCTTTTGGTGAACCGTGTCGAGTGGAACCCACTCCACGGCAATGCTCTCGGGGTCGTTGATGGCGGGCTCGAAGGGTTCCAGCGCGCGGGCCACCACCGTTGTATAGGACCAGTAGCCGACGTCGAGCACTGACGTGAACAGGACCTTCACTCTGTCAGGGGGAACGGCGGCTTCCTCGAAGGCCTCCCGGAGCGCACCCTCCACGGCGTCCTCGCCCTGATGAAGCGCTCCCCCGGGCAGGCCCCAGGTTCCGCCGCGGTCGCTCCAGATGGCCCTGTGCTGCAGCAGGATGCCGCGCCTGACGTCATAGACCAGAACGCCAGCGGCTCCGAAGCGGCCCCAATACCTGCCGTGCTCCCCTTCCACCCATGCGTCGCCGGGGTCACGGGGACCAAGGCGCCGGGGTGGACCTTCTGATGGCTGGTGGATGGTTCCGCTCATTCAGCAGGTGGCTGTTTACGGTCGACGACGAAATCCCCGCCGGGGAAGACGATAGTCTCATGGCCGTCGTCGAACCTGACCTGGTACGGCGGAGCGCCGTCTGCTCCGCGGACTTCGATGATTTGGCCGTGCCGGTCAGCTGACTCGACGGTCTTGCCGCGGATGGTGATGCGGTCGCCCTGGGTTGCTTTCATGGCAATTTACCTCCCAGCCATAGAGTACTTCGCGCCCACGTGCCGGGGGAACAGGGTGCTGGCAGGGAATCGGAACCCGTGAAACGATGCGCTATGACCGTCCGGCTTTTATTGGTTTCAGACACGCATGTCCCGGTCCGTGCACGGAAGCTTCCCGAGCAAATATGGGCCGCGGCAGCCTCGGCCGATGTGGTTTTTCATGCCGGCGATTGGGTGTCCGTGGAGTTGCTGGATGAGTTCGAGGAGCGCAGCCGCCGGCTCGTCGGCGTTTACGGCAACAACGACGACGGCGATCTCCGCCTCAGGCTGCCAGAAACGGCAGCAGTCACTCTGGAAGGCGTCCGATTCGCCTTGATCCATGAAACCGGACAGGCAGCGGGCCGTGAGCAGCGCTGCGAAGCCCTGTTTCCCGAAGCGGATGTCCTCGTTTTCGGACACAGCCACATTCCCTGGGACACGACGTCGCGACGCGGCCTGCGCCTGTTGAATCCGGGGTCGCCCACGGACCGCCGTCGCCAACCCGTGTGCACCTATATGACAGCAACCGTTGCTGACGGCGCCCTGCTGAACGTGGACCTGGTGGAAGTGCTACGGCCCTGATTCCCCTTTTTTAGGCGGCGGTACTGAGCCTAAGATGGCGCATGGAAAAGCTGCAGTTTTCAACCAGGATCAATGCGCCAGTCCAGACTGTATGGAGCACCATGCTCGATGATGCGACGTATCGGGAATGGACCAGTGAATTCCAGGAGGGTTCATATTACGAGGGCGATTGGAACCAGGGCAGTGAAATACGCTTCCTCGGCCCTGACGAGAACGGGTCTACGGGCGGAATGCTCGCCACCGTGGAGGAAAGCCGGCCCAACGAGTTTGTTTCCCTCCGCTACCTCGGCCAGATTGTGGGCGGTGTAAACGACACGACCAGTGACGAAGCGAAGAGTATCGCCGGAGCTCATGAGAACTACACCTTCAGGCAGGCCGACGGCAGGACGGAGCTTGACGTTGAGATCGAGCTCAACGCAGGCAGCGATGACGAGTTCGTGCAAATGTTCAATGAAATGTGGCCAAGGGCTTTGGAGAAGCTCAAGGACATATGTGAACGGGAGGCCTCCCGCTAGTCCTGCAACTGGCTGCGGCGAAACCTTAGTTCGCGCTGGGCACCCCGCAGCGGGGAGCCGGAAAAGGGCAGGGTGTCCAAATTGATGGCGTTTGCAGCTGTCATCGCCAGGCGGTTAGCTGACGCTGCCGCCTTGGCAGGCAAGCCGATTGCTGCTGCCAACTCTGCCCAGTGCCTGGCCTTCAGGTTCTTCGTCTTCCCTGCGACCGGGAGGGCAAGGCTGTCATCCCCATAAACCAAAGTGCAGGGGATGTCATAGATGGGGGCCATCACAAAGCCCCTGCGTCCCCCAAGGATCGCGACGTTCTTGGCGTGTAGGTCCCCGTTTCCAGTGAGCCAGGCGAAGACGAACTGCAGGTAAAGGTTCCGGCCCGCCACCATCGGTGCCTGGCAGATCCGCATGAGCGCCAGGGCTACGTCCTCGGAGTTGACGGCGTACTTGGAAGCCGGCGGCATGCCTAAGACCTGGGTTCCGTCCTCAAAGGGCAACCGGATCCAGCTCCCATCCGAGCCCTTGACCCGGTCAAAACGTTGCACGAGCAAACCCGGAAGTGCGTTCCTGTCGGAGATCACGGAGGCCGCTGCCACCGGTATTTTCAGCGCCCTCGCCGCGGAGAGATGCACGGCCTCGTTCACCACCAGATGTGGATGTTCCGGCGGGTCAAGCTTGAGCAGATACCGCTGGCCCCTCAAAGCCAGCGGTGTGGTGAGCATCGAGGCACTGGTTTTCCGCTGGACCCCCGGGAGCCCGTGAAGATCCACAATGTCCGCCAAGGCGGAGAAATCCAGTTCCTCGGGCCGGGTGGTATCGGCCAGGGGCGGGGGTTCCTCCGGGAGCGCACCGGAAGGAACCACCTGTACATCGCCGGGAACGTCTGCCCCCACAGCGAGCAGGAGGGTCAGTTCGTCGTCGAAACTGGTCTTGGCGGCATTCTTCAGCACGGTCAGCCGGTGCCCTTCGGGGAGCAAGCCGGCAAAGAATGGAGGCAGGGCGCCGGCAGGCGTTTCTACCGCCGTTTCGGACAGGGGCAATGAAACGGCCATTGGCTGTCCCCGTCCGTCCAGGTACTTTCGCTCGTACCAGAACCTCACTCCACCGTGTTCGGTCCTTGCAAGGTGACCGGCAAGAACGCCGTTCTTGTAGACGTCCGCGGTCCTGACGAATTTGAGTTGCTGCAGGTCACGCGGCATCAGCGACGGCGTCATCCCGCCGCCAGGTGAAGTCCAAGCACGTTCGCGATAGCGACGACCGCCCGCAAGGACGGGTTTCCGGTGGCCGTTTCGAGGCCCCGTACCGTCCGCTCAGACGTTCCTGCAAGATGCGCGAGGTCCTCTTGCGTGAGCCCGGCCTCTTTCCGCGCAGCACGAATGCTTGACGCGATGGACTGAACGTCCTCCATAGCTTTCCTCCAAAGGCCTTCACAGGGGCAGGATTCTGCCGGTTATGGCATCTCCTGCTTCCCATAGTTCCCTAAAGAGGAGATTTCGGCAACATCTTGCCGAATCTTCGAATGTGCCTATCCGAAAGGGCACCAGTTCCGGCATTCGGCACCATCCTGCCGGTTCACACGGAACTCAGGTGGAGGCGTCCTTCTCGATCTCCTCCGCGAGATCATCCACGTCCTCGGGGCGCATCTCTATGCCGGCCTCGTCGAGACGCTCTTCCAGAACATGGCTGACGTCATCCTGGACGTGACCCAGCCTGACGTCGTCGCGAATGTCGTCCGCGATCCTTTCCACGGTTTCAGCGGTATTTTCAGGCGGAGTCGGATTCTCAATATCCAGGCCCTCGGCATCGCCTGAGGGAACGTCTCCGGTATCGGCTGCAGAATCACTCATACCCCATCGTGGCCGGACGTCGGAACAGGGTCAAGAAGCACGGGAAAAGCGGATCAAACATCTTTTAAAGTGAATTCCAGTCCTTGCCGGTCTTTGGTGGTTTCCCGAACAACACGCGCGACAGCCTCCCTGACTGTTCCTCCGCCGTCGGACGCCTTAGGGTGTTCCAGCGCCAGATTCGCCCTCCGGACAAAGGTGGTCCAGCTTTCCGAGCTTCGCCGAAGTTCCCGAAGCTGGGAGAGAACGGATGCCCGCCTCAGCCATTCATCCGGGTCCCGTGCCCAGCGGTCCAAGACACTGTCGGCCCGCAGACGGCCCAGCACATCCAGGTCAGCTACCAACGGGCCAACCACGTCGATGGCCAGCGGATCCACCAATTCCGGCAGATGCGAGTCCCGTACAAAGCCCTCAAGCCGTGTCAGATCGGTATTTTTCAGGAGTCGGACATTGGACTGGAGGAGGACTATCGCAGCCAGCCGGCGCTCAAAGACCGGGACATCCCACAGTTCGGAGCTCAGCGCAGTGATATCGTCATGGGTCAGATCCCGGTACCGGCGGGAAGCATCGCGGATGGCGCCGCGGATTGCGCCTACCGAGGCGCCGTAAAATCGCAGGTCGTTACCCAGCCGGTCCTGAGCGTCCTGCGCGCGGTACCACGAGCCCTCCCGCTGCAGGGCTGAGTCCACGAATTCACCTGGATCGGTCACCGGTCCATTCTCGCTTCTTGGCAGAGCCATGGCACACTCGGATCCATGCGTGAATTCGTCGTCCTCGGCACGGCCTCGCAGGTGCCCACCCGGACCCGTAACCACAACGGCTACCTGCTGCTGTGGGACGGCGAAGGCCTGCTCTTCGATCCAGGCGAGGGCACGCAGCGCCAGATGATGCTCGCCGGCGTGTCGGCCAGCCAGATCACCCGGATCTGCCTCACCCACGTCCACGGTGACCACTGCTACGGTCTGCCCGGCGTGCTTTCCCGGATGGTTTTGGACGGCGTGCAGCACCCGGTCCACCTGCACTTTCCCGCTTCCGGCGAGGACGTGGTCAAGGCGCTTGTTTCCCTGGCTTCGCCCGGCCTTGATCTTCGGCTGCACCCGCACGGGGCCAGCGCAATGGTGGCTCCCGGCCTGGAGGTGCGGCCACTGAACCACAGGATCGAAACGTACGGCTACCGGCTGGTCGAACCGGACAGCCGCACCCTCCTTCCGGAGCGGCTTGCCGCTGCCGGGATCTCCGGACCCGACGTCGGCCGGCTCCAACGGGAAGGACGCCTGGCGGGCGTGCGCCTGGAAGACGTCAGCGTTCCGCGACCCGGGCAGCGCTTTGCCTTCGTGATGGACACGGCGGCCTGCGCTGAGGCGGAGGAGCTTGCCAGCGGCGTCGATCTGCTGGTGGCGGAGTGCACGTTCAGCGACGACGACGCCGCGCTCGCTGAGCAGTACCGTCACCTCACAGCCGGCCAGGCTGGTGAGCTGGCGGGCAAAGGCGGAGTCGGAACGCTCATTTTGACGCACTTCTCAGCCCGCTACGAGGACGTTGCACCACTGGCCGGCCAAGCTAAAGCCCGTGCAGGCGGTGCCACTGTGCTCATCGCGAACGACCTCGACCGGATCCCGTTTCCCAAGAGACAACGGGGCATTTCCGGTTAGCCGGGCTGGAAGGGTTAGCGGAGCTGGATTGTTCTGTCGCCCGGTTCATGGTTGAAACCCTCTGCGTGAAGTGTGTTGATTTCTTCGTTCTCAAAAGTGCCGCGCCATTCCAGGGTGGTGGTCATGCTGAACAGCATTGCAGATTGATGGATGCTCGCGTACCGTTGCAACAAGTTCGTGAACGTTCACGTTTGCCAGTCACGGCGAATCTTTTTACTCCCCCTGATCAGCATTGCCAGTGAACCAGCCCGCCAGCCGAGAAGAATCGAACCCCCTATGTCGCTTGCTCCGCTTCTGGATCAACTACCCACCAAGGCTGTGCGCCATGCCCGCCTCGGGGTCAACGTTCTGTTCTTCACCAATGGCGCCATCTTTGCCAGCCTTCTGCCGAGGTATCCGGAAATTAAAGCCGATCTCGGGCTGACAAACGCTGCCTTTGGCTTCGCCATTGCTGCCTTTCCGGTGGGTGCCGTCCTTGCAGGCCTGAGCGCAGGCCCGCTGGTTCGCCTGTTTCGGTCCTCCAGGGTGGCAATCGTCGCAACAGTGCTGTCGTCACTGGGGATCCTCCTCGCCGGAAACGCCCCAGCCTGGGTGGCGCTCGCCGTCGGTCTCTTTATTGCCGGGGCTATGGACTCAATCACAGATGTAGCGCAGAACTCCCATGGCCTTCGAGTCCAAAGGCTCTACGGAAGGTCGATTCTTAACTCCTTCCACGCAGTCTGGAGTGTGGGGGCAGTAGGGGGCGGCCTCCTGGGTGCAGCTGCAGCAGGGATGGCCCTCCCCCGTCCCCTTCACCTCAGTCTGGCCGCCGTGATTTTCAGCCTCATGGCTGTCCTTTCCTACCGGCTGCTGCTTCCTGGGCAGGAACCAGCCGAGGCCGACTCCGAAGGGGATGACCGCGAAGACCACGCCCGGGAGGGAAAGTCAGGGCCTGGTGGCGGTCGGCGCGGCGGGGAGGTGAAGCCTTGGGGTGGTGCCTCGGGTAAGTCCATGGCCAAGTATGGAGTGCTTCTTGCGCTGGTGATGATCGCTGCAGCGGGGGCGCTCGTCGAGGATTCGGGCAGTACCTGGTCCGCCATCTACCTCGCAGGTTCTCTTGAAGCTTCGGCCTTTATGGCGGGCGCTGGTTTTGTGGCGTTGCAGGGAATGCAGTTTGTCGGCCGGATACTGGGTGACCGTATGGTGGACCGCTTCGGTCAGCGCGCCGTTGCACGCACCGGTGGCTTTATCGTTCTGCTGGGAATGGGCTGCGCTCTTATGTTCCCCACGGTTATTGGAAGCGTCATAGGATTTGGCCTGGCAGGTTTCGGTGTTGCCACTCTCATCCCTGCGGCCATGCACGCTGCCGACGAACTACCCGGGTTCCGTCCGGGCGCGGGACTCACCATCGTCAGCTGGTTGCTCCGCCTCGGTTTCCTTTTTGCACCTCCTCTCGTCGGTGCGATTGCAGACGCCTCTTCCCTGCGCCTCGGCCTGGTTGTTGTCCCCGTCGCCGGGCTGCTGGTGGTGGTGTTCGCTCGAGTCCTTGCGCCAAAGGCCAAATCTCTGGACTAGCTAATATTCGACAGCAACCAGGCTCGGTCAGGTTCCACAGAAGGTCCGGTAGGCACCGAAGTCCTCCGGTGCAGGGTCTGCGTAGCGGTCAAGACCAGGCAGGTCGTCGTAAGGGTTGGTCACCGCAACCAGGAGCTTTTCGAGCGGCGCCAGGTCGCCCAGCGTCGCGGCCCCCAGCGCCTCCTCAACCAGATGGTTACGGGGAATATACACAGGGTTGATCCTGTCCATCGCATCCGCGTCCGGGTCCAGAGCACGCCAACGTTCAGTCCACGCATCGAAGGCCGCCAGGTCCAGGACCATGCCCCGCGCGGGCTCAGCGTGGCCCCGGGCGCTCTTGCCGAGGTTCCGGAAAAACGATGTGTAGTCGACGTTCCCCTCCTGAAGGAGAGCCAGCAGGTCATCGACGAGAGGTGAGGTCACTTCGTCGTCGACGTCTTTCCGCAAGCCTAACTTGGCCTTCATACCCGCCGACCACGCGGCGCTGTACTGTGAGCGGAACGCCTCAAGGGATTCCACGGCCAAGGCGACGGCGTGTTCCTGATCGTCGTGCAAGAGGGGCAGCAGGGCCTCAGCAAGCCTGGCCAGGTTCCACTCGGCCACTAAGGGCTGATTGCCGTAGGCATAGCGTCCGGTCTGGTCGATGGAACTGTAAACCGCGGCGGGATCGAACCCGTCCATGAAGGCGCAGGGGCCATAGTCGATGGTCTCACCCGAGATTGTCATGTTGTCGGTGTTCATCACTCCGTGGATGAATCCCACAAGCATCCACTCGGCCACGAGGGACGCCTGCGCCGCTGACACGGCCTGGAACAGTGCGAGGTACGGGTTCCCGGCTTGAGCTGCACGGGGGTAATGACGGGCAATGGCATGATCGGCCAGACGGCGGAGCAGGTCGACGTCGTCCGTTGCCCGGGCAAACTGGAAGCTGCCCACGCGCAGGTGACTGCTCGCTACCCGTGTTAGAACAGCCCCTGGCAACAGCGTTTCTCGCTGCACCGGCCGTCCCGTCGCCACCACGGCGAGGGAGCGGGTGGTGGGGATGCCAAGGGCGTTCATTGCCTCACTGATAACGTACTCGCGCAGCATCGGACCGACTGCTGCCAACCCGTCACCGCCGCGCGCGAACGGCGTGCGGCCCGAGCCTTTGAGGTGGAGGTCGCGAAGCCGGCCGTCGACGTCGACCACCTCACCGAGCAGGAGTGCCCGTCCGTCGCCGAGTTGGGGGCTGTACCCGCCGAACTGGTGGCCTGCATAGGCCTGCGCCACCGGAGTGGCACCATCGGGGACACTGTTGCCTATCAGCAGAAGCAACCCCTCAGGAGTCCGCAGCGAGGTTGGATCCAGACCCAGTTCTGTGGCCAGGGGCTCGTTAAGCACGAGCAACCGCGGGTCTGGAGCCTCCTCCGCTTGCCAGGGAATCGCCATTTCGGCCAGCTCTCGGGCAAAGCGACCGTCAAGAACGACGTTGGTCTGGTCTACAGAACTCATTCATCAAGACTACCTGCGGGTCCTGACACCTTGTACCCGTGATCGAACCCGGGGCTCACCGGTGAGGACGTTCAAGTAGGTAGGGTGCTGTCACAAAGCCCTCTGCTGAATAGATCGGAGCGGCGGCTGCATTTGCGCTCACAGTCACTCGCGGAACGCCACGCTCGTCCGCCGCATCGATCAAGGAGCGAACCAGCGCCCGGCCGATACCTCGCTGCCTGTGTTGCGGGAGCACGTAGACACTCTGAATGTCGCCTGTGAGGCGGGTTCGATCGTGAATATCGGGAACCCTTTCGAAAAGCACCAGCCATGCCATGCCGACGAGCTCACCGTCGATCTCGGCCACACGGCACTCTAATGCCTGCCCTTGGGAACGCATCCAGGCACCAAGGTCTTCAGCAAACTCTCGCTGCTCGGATTCGGATACTGGGCGGGACAACTGGGCCCAGCTTTCCTTCAAGGCAGCCAGCCTCGTAACGTCTCCGGGCTGGGCCGATCGAACGATCATTTTGTCCTCCACGTCACCTGCAGACGACATCGCAGAGCGGCAGATGGTTAGCCGCCGGGGATGAGCACGTTGTCATGCACCTTAGTCCAGCCCTCTGACTCCCACTGTTTCGTGTCGACGCCATCTTCAACGAGGACCGCCGATTTTCCGCTTGCGTTTTTGACCGTGACCACCTCGCGTCCACTGTTCATCAAACTTCCGCAACCTGCTATCCATAGTGACGGGTCAGTGTCCGGAACGATGACTACACATGCCTCGTGAGTAGCATCGGCCTTTGCAGCGAAGTATTTGACGCCGTCATTCTCAGCGAGTAAGCGGGCATTTTCACCTTTGACCTGAGTCCCTGAAAACGTGATGTCATCCGGCATTCTGTCCTCGGCGCTTGCCTGGCGATCTAATGCCTTGATTCCCGGTTGGGCTGCGCAGCCGCCGAGCAGTACTCCTGCCGTAAGCACTACCGTAATCAGTGGAAACGTGTGTCGATTCATGCCCTCCCCCTCAGGCTGTCGTTCCGCCGAGACTACACCACACTTTTCAGCGTTCCTCGCACCGGACGCGCCAAGATAGTCCCCTCCGTCGCCGAGATCTTTCGAGCTTCGGGAGTATGCTCAGGCCATGCTGCGAGCGCGTGGAAGGGCCGGGAAGGCTAATTATCAGTGGATCATTTTCATGGGTGTTCTTCCCCTTGCCTTAGGAAGCTGTGCATTAAGTCCCGGCAACACAGCTGTCACTCCCGGCACTTCCGACCGTTGGATCATCGGGGTGACAGGTCCCCGGACTGGTGTGATAGACCCATGCTTGGAAGACCGGATTATCGAAGAGTCCATTGCAAGTGCAAATCTGCCATCCACGCACTTGAGCATCAAACTTCGCGAAGCGGCGAAAAGGGAAGACGCTGAGCGGATCGCAGACTGCCTTCGGCAGGGCTTGAAGAGCGGAGACATAACTATCGGGAGCCCCAGAAACTGAGTCAACCCTCCAGCAGACCGTAGCTGATTCCTCTTGCGAGCTTGGGATTGGACTCGCTAGCGCGTGATTGTGAGTGTCTCCACCGGCATTGCACACGCGGCGAGCAGAAAGTTGGTTGTTCCTTCTGCACGGTTGTTCCTTCCGGTGTCGTCGCACCAGTCAATATTGTGCGGCATTGCGATCACTGTTGCTTCCCCAGCCGCCACGTCGGCAGGGACAGTAAAGGTGTAGGTGAATTCCCCGGAATCGGTCATTGGAGCCGTTGTGTTGATGACTTCCGCGCCGCTGTTATCCGCGACGCTTACTTGAATTTGGGCATTCGTGCCGTATCGGGGGTTGCAGTCCGCTGGCGGTGCCTCAACTGTCACCATCTCGCCTGGTCTGGCGCTGGTCGGACTCACTGAATAGGCAGGCGGTGAACAGGGCGGCTCGCCTCCAAAGGACGAAGAGCAAGCGACTGGGAAAGCGCCCAAGTTAGCGCAAAGCATCACTGCGAAGAGCAATTGGGTCGAGTTCGCTGTCGCGGGAAACCTGGCAGGGAATTGCATATACCCATTGTTGTCCTGCCTCCGCTATCACCCTCGAAAGGCGCGAAGGCGTCCCTGTATCGTTGTGCGCCCACACGCAGTCAGTCCTGACTCGTGTTCCTAGGGACGGCGACCACCAGCAGAGCTAGAAATGCCACGGCGCTGACGATATAGAGCACCCGTCCCCATGGAGCGTGATCCCCGCCTGACGTTGCAAAGGCATCAGCCACTCCCATCCCCGCAGGAAAAGAGGCCATCATAAGTGACGGTGCCCCTAGCCCCAGAAGCAACAGGTAGAGAACTCCGTGGCTCTTATTGAAATGGATTGCTTCAGCGCGGCCATCAGAACAGCTGCGGCCAGGAGGGCTCCGGTGGCTGCCCATCCAAGGACCACTGGCGCGGAAAGGTTTTCGTTTGCCTGGGCCATATCTGCATGGATTTCATCCAGGGTTGCGCCTGGGACAGCGGCCATAGGATTCCACACCAGAATCTGAAACACTCCGGCGACTGCGTAACCCAGCACCGATACGTATCCTGCCAGTCCTAACCAAATAACCGGCCGCTGCACACTTTTCCCCATGCCCCATACCCGCAGCCTAGCCTCTGGTGTTCGGCGCCTGGTTATGGGCTGGGGAGCCTACTTCCCCTTTCTTGCGGGGGTAGTCATGCCGGACGAGGGCCAGCACACCCAGTTCAAGGATTAGGAAAAACGGCGCGCCTGGTCCAACGGGAGTCTGAGATTATGTGGTCATGAGCATCAGTAGCGCACACGCATCAACATTTTTCGACGAGATAGTCCGTGAAGGTCAGGTTTGGACCATCCAAGACTCGGAAGGCATTCCGGCTCCTTTTGGCAGCGACGGAAGGCGTGCGATGCCGTTCTGGTCCTTAGCCTCTCGTGTAGGAACAATCATCTCCTCCGTTGATGCTTACGCAGGATTTGAGAAGGTGGCGATCCCTCTTGGTGAGTGGCGATCTAGATGGATTCCTGGCCTCGAGCAGGATGGCCTCCTTCTGGGGCTCAACTGGTGGGGGGATCGTGCAACTGGGTACGACGTCGAACCGGCTGCCGCAATGGCATCCCTCATTGCCCGGGAATCATCCTGACTTGATCAAAGCGTTGCCAACACCATTCCTCGAGAAAACCGAAGTTGACTCCGGGACCACCCGAGTCGAGGACGTTCACGTCTTGGTGTAGCAGCTGTGTGGGCGTAACGAGTCGTTTTGGCTGTTGCCGCGCTTTTGGCTTCACCTATTCACGCCCATGTGGAATAGTTCCGTCAATAACCGGGGGTAGAAACGTCCGGTTAGACCTTTACACGGATCAGAACGCCCTCCAGGAAAGCTACCGCGTGTTGTCCGACTCGAATCAGGGCAAAGTCCCACTCGTACATGGCAAGAATTGGATGGTTGTGGATTTCAGCCAAATTGCTACCCGCCAGCCATCGACGTCGAATATCCAACGCCTGGCGAGGGAACTGAACGGCGAGTACTCCATTGTCGGTGGATAGCTCGGGCGCATCCCGGCCACTCCCCGAAGGTGGAACAAGCGCAGAATCCGACACCCCTCCCACTGCACATGGCGGGAGGAGAACAGTGCTGCTGGCGTTTACGGTCCTCTTGGCGGCATGGCTACTGCTCTGGAGCATCCAGAGCATGCCTATGCTTTGCGCTCTTGCCTATTCCTGCCCCAGGCCAGGGGCGAGGCTCTTCCCAGCGCTCCTATATGGCGGCCTGATGATTCTTCCCTTCATCTGCATTCTGTGGATCCAGTTGAGTCGTCCAAGGAAGTACCGCGACGTGATCCTTCGACTCGCGTTCGCCGCGCTAATTTCACTGGCTCTAGTCGGCATTGCGGCAGCCTTGTTCGTCGGTGGTTTCGCGGTCGGCCTCTAAGTTTCCAGACCGTTCCACAGAAGGTTCCTACGCAAATGCATCATCGTTGGAATCGACGCTGTGCTGTAAGGAGACGGCAGGGTAGGAAAACGGCGCTCCGGAAGCAGGTGCTAGAAGTTTGCCGGCCAGGAGAGATGCACATGGGCTTCGCTGGCGTCAGCTCGTCCGTCCCCGCCCGCGGTATTCCAGGAGTCGGTGACAAGGGCGTTATTGGCTACATCCTCCAGGGTCACCGATATTCCCTTGCTGGCCAGCCCGGCTTGCAGTTCCTGGCGGGCTTTGATGATCGCCTGATCGCGAGTGTGGGGTGCTCCTGTTGCATCTGAATAGGGAACTGTAACTGTCCAATATGCGATCATGGCCCTTACTTTGACAGCCGGTCCATCAAAACTCAACACCCTTATGGTTGCCCGAACCTATGGTTGGCCGTACACATCAGACGTACCTGCCGAACCAAGCCAAGGTGTCGTTCCAGGCAGCAGTTGCCTGCTGCTCGTTGTAACGGTCGGACGTGTCATTGTGAAACGCATGATCGACCCCCGGATAGACCTTGAGCTCATGCCGGACATCAGTAGCGGCGAGCGCAACCCGAAGAGCCGGCATCGGTCCCGTGATCCGCCTATCGCGTTCGGCATAGACGCCA
The DNA here is from genome assembly GCF_056499105.1 of Arthrobacter sp. Z5-13. Lineage (NCBI taxonomy): Bacteria > Bacillati > Actinomycetota > Actinomycetes > Micrococcales > Micrococcaceae > Arthrobacter > Arthrobacter sp. Z5-13. The sequence continues at coordinate 1,907,695 of NZ_CP096460.1, read as the reverse complement.
AAGACTGCCGGCTTGATGTCCTGGATCTTCTCCAGATCGGGAGCAGGCCCGTAAAACGCTGACGTTGCCTTCAGTCGAGGCAACTCCGTTGCGGCGTGCCAGGTGATGCCTCCGCCAAAACAGAAGCCGGTCATGGCGATCCGATCAGGATCAACGAACTCCTGCGAGCGCAGGTAGTCGAACGCTGCCGAGAAGTCGGAGACGTGGCGTTGAGTACCGGCACGGGTCAATGCTCCCGAGACAGCGTACATCCGTTCCGCTGGAAGAAAACCGTACTGTCGTCGTGATAAGGCCCGGCGAACCCTCAGGGACCGACAGCGGGCTTTTTGCTCCCGGCACTGCCCCGGCAGCAGCGCTGCCGCTCCCCGGAGCGATGAGGAGGGTTCCGGCGTCGGCATGGGATCTGTGCCCTTCGGAACTTCATTCGGCGTGCAACCGACCAGCAGCATTGCAGCGGAAGCTGCCGCCATGCTGCCGGTGATGAAGGCTACCCGTCGCGTAAAGGTCCGCTGCGTCATCTCCCCGGCGCGGTAGTCATCGAAGAATTCCTCGATGAGGTACTTTTCAAACTTGCCAAGCTGGAGCATAAAGAACCTCCTGGAGTGGCCGCATATCCTCCCCCGAAGTACCTTCTGCGGCAAGGGGATTTTGAGCCGGCCTCAACGCGAGAAAGCGTAGATCAATGCGTCTCTAACGGCACTGACACTTTCCTTTTGCAGCGCTGAGGAGCGGGCAATGGCGACGATGCTGCGCTCTGAGTTACCGGGAAGCGTGGCGATGGGACTGTTTGTGGGACGCAAGCCCAACATGAGCGGTGTGGCCAGCGTGATACCCACGCCGGATTCGGCCAGTGCGATCGAGACGGCGGTATCTGTCACCGTATGTTGCACCTTGGGTTCGATACCCGCCTCCGCACATGCGAAGCGGCAAGCCCTGCCGAAATATGACTCGACCGGCGGGAGCACCCAGTCAGTGGCGTTGGCGTAGTCCACCAGCGCGCCATGGTCATCGGCAAGGTCCCTGGCCTCGGGCGGAAGCACCATCAAAAACGGTTCGCGATGGAGGACTTCCGCCCTCACGCCGCGCAAAGGTGGTTGCGGTGCGTTCTGATAACTCAGCCCCAGCGCTATGTCGATCAGGCCGTCGAGAATCGCCTGCGGCATTATTTCGACGTCGACTTCCGCGGCTTGGATGGCGATGTTCGGGGATCTTTTACGCAGATGCTGTATCGCGGGTCCTATGGCCGATACGGCCGCGGACCCAAAGACACCAACCGAAACCACGGTTCTCTGTTCTGACTGGGGTCCGCTGAGGGCAATCGCTGCCTTTCGCTCGTCCTCAAGGAGAATGCGGGCGTGCCGCAGAAGAGTCTCCCCTGCGTCGGTGAGAATGACCCGCCGGCCGTCTCGCGCGAAAATGGGACGCGAAAGCCCGCCTTGGAGAGCAGCCATCTGCTGGGAGACAGCTCCCGGAGTTAGTCCCAGCGCTTCGGCCGCTGAGGTCATAGTGCCAAGTTCAGCAACCACTTTGAAGGTCTTCAGCTGCTCGAACGTCCACTTCATATAGGAATGCTATATGGAATGTTGAAAAACTATCGATAGACCTAAACGACCTCCCAATGGAAGCTGAATCCATTGGAATTTGGGAGGGACCGCCATGCAGAAACGGCACATGGACAATGTTGTTCCACTGGTGAGATCTCCCGCGTGCGCACTACCCGCAGCAGGAGATGTCGTTATTCTCGGTGGCGGGATCATGGGAACCAGCATCGCCTATCATCTGGCAGAGGCCGGAGTGAAGAACATCGTCCTGGTGGAGCGTCATGTGCTCGGATCGGGGTCTTCTGCCAAGCCACTGGGCGGGGTCCGGGCAACCTTCTCAGATCCCGGCAACATCAAGCTTGGCCAACGCAGCCTTGAAGCCTATGAAAGGTTCGGAGAGAAGTTCAAGACCGACATAGGCCTACGCCAGGTGGGTTACCTCTTCCTTTGCCGGAACGAAGCCGAGCTTCTGCAGGTGGAAGACAGCACCCGTATCCAGAACCGCCTTGGTGGCTCCAGCCGGATGGTCTCCCCTGATCAAGCTCATCAGATCAACACCTTCATCGATCCGCGAGCGCTGGTCGCAGCCTCCTATTCACCGCGTGACGGATTCGCCCAGCCTTCCAAGGTGGTCCGTGCCTATTCGGAAGCCGCCCGGCAGCTCGGTGTGACGGTCTGCCAAGATACAGAAGTTCTGGGTATCGACGCTGCAAGCGGTGAGGTGGGAGCAGTCCATACCAACCGGGGCTCCATCCGGACTTCCACAGTTATCTGCGCGGCCGGTGCCTGGTCAACCAGGCTGGGAGCGATGGCCGGCGTTCATTTGCCAATTGAGCCAGTGCGGCGCCAGATCGGAATGACTCCGCAGGGGTCCAGCCCGCTCCCCACCGTTCCGTTCACCCTTGACCTCTCCACGACGCTCTATTTCCACAATTACCTGAACGGAATGCTTTTGGGGATTTCGAACCAGGATCAGGAACCGGGTTTCTGCCGGGAGTTCGACTACCAGTGGCTGCCGGCGTTCAACAGCGCCGCCGAAGTTGTGGCACCGTCCCTGGCAAACCGGGAGCTGGAAGTCGGCTGGGCCGGTTTGTACGAAAACACCCCGGACCACAACGCGATGATCGGTAGTTCGGTCACCGTGGACGGCTTTATGTACGCCACTGGATTCTCAGGCCATGGATTCCTGCAGGGGCCGGCGGTGGGCGAACTCGTCCGGGACATCTATCTGGGGAGGGAGTCGTTTATGGATCCGGCACATTTCAGCGCCGCAAGGTTTGCCGGTGAGCTCTCCCCGGTCCGGGAAGTACACATCATTTGAGCCGCTCACGCAGAGCGCAGCACCAGAAAGGACAACAACCCATGCCAACTGCAACCAAGCTGCAGCTGTGGGAACTGCGGGCAGAGTTCGCTGTTCGGCTGGCCACGCTGTACGGCAATGAAGTTCCGGCCTACAACACCCTCGTTGACGTCTCCCGGGACGTCAATGAGGACTTCATCAGCAAAAACAGAGAAGACGCCGAACGGCTGGGGAGCATTCAACGCGTCACGGCAGAACGCCATGGTGCCATCCGCGTCGGATCAGCCAGGGAACTTGCCCAGGCGGCCCGGCTCTTCGCAGCCTTCGGCATGTATCCGGTGGGCTTCTACGACCTGCGTGACGCCTCAAAAAGCTCAGTCCCTGTCGTATCCACAGCCTTCCGTCCTGTCCAAGACGATGAGCTGGCGAAGAACCCGTTCAGGGTGTTCACCTCGATGCTCACTTACGACGACCGGCGGTTCTTCGATGAGGAAACCGAGAAACTGCTCGAGTCCTTCATTGGATCCCGCACGCTGTTCAGCGAGGAGCTTCTGGAGCTGGCGGACACGGCGAGCGCCGAGAAGGAGTTGGCAAGCGAAGAGGCCAGCCGCCTCCTGGACCTTGCGACGGCGGCGTTCGAGCTATCCCAGGAGCCTGTGGACCATGACTGGTACTTCAGACTGGAACGCATCTCTGCAGTCGCCGCGGACATCGGCGGCGTGCCCTCCACCCACATCAATCACCTCACCCCGCGTGTCCTGGACATTGATGACCTTTATGACCGGATGGAAGCCCTTGGAATCGCCATGATCGATGAGATTCAGGGCCCCCCGAACTGGGAAGGACCCGATGTCCTGCTCCGCCAGACATCGTTCCGCGCCCTCGCTGAGGAACGGAACTTCCGCCATCCCGACGGCGGCATCCGGCCGGGATTGCTCCGCGTGCGCTTCGGTGAGGTAGAGCAGCGCGGCATTGCTTTGACCCCGTTCGGCAGAGATGTCTATGACCGGATGGTGACCGACGTCGACACTCGCCTTGCCGGGGCCCCGCCGGGGGCAACCCGGGTAGAGGCGGCCGAGCAGGTGTGGCGTAAGAACCTTCCGGACAGCGAAAGGGAGCTGGCCCTTCAGGGCCTGGGATATTTCACCTACCGAGTGGTCGCTCCGCGGCAATCCGTTGCACAGCCATCCGCTTCCCTGCGTGAGCTGGTGGAAGCTGGCGTCCTGATCCCCGAACCCATCGTCTACGAAGACTTCCTGCCCCGTTCTGCCGCCGGAATCTTCCAGTCCAACCTCACCGATGACGGCTCACGGGACGACCACCAACTGGGCACCCCCTACGACATCGACCGCCTGTCAGAAGTCCTGGGCACCAGGATCTTCGACCCAAATGAGCTTTACCACGCTCAGCAAGCAGCGTCCATCAAAGAGGCCGAGCGCCAACTCGGCATCAGCATTGCCGGCCTCCCCTCCTAACCCACCCCTGGCTCCGAAAGAAGGCAACCATGACCACCCTTACCTCCTCCATCCCGGCAACCGCCGAAATCACCGAGCAGGTCCGAAAGAGCCTCCAGGCAATCGGCGTCGACCCCGTCTCCCTCGATGGGACTCACGAAACGCGCTCCCCCATCACAGGGGAAGTCATCCTGTACAGCAAAGTCGACAACGACGTCGACATCGAATCTGCCATCGCGCAGGCCACCGATGCCTTCAAAACCTGGCGCAATGTCCCGGCTCCCGTCCGTGGGGCGCTGGTGAAGCGCTGGGGTCAGCTGCTGACCGAGCACAAGGAAGATGTCGCCACGCTCATCACGGCCGAAGTTGGAAAGATCCGTTCCGAGGCCCTCGGCGAAGTCCAGGAAATGATCGACATCGCTGACCTTGCTGTCGGGCAGTCGCGTCAACTGTATGGCAAGACCATGCCCTCTGAACGGCCCGGTCACCGTCTGGCCGAAACCTGGCACCCGCTTGGCGTCGTCGGCATCATCTCCGCCTTCAATTTCCCTGTTGCCGTGTACGCCTGGAACACGGCCCTGGCCCTGGTGGCCGGGGACACGGTTGTTTGGAAGCCTGCCGACGCGACACGCCTGTCCGCCCTTGCTGTCGACGCCCTTCTGGCACGGGCAGTCAAAGAAGTTGGAGCGCCGGAAGGAATCCACCACCTGCTCCTGACCGACCGGGTGGGCGGACAGAAGCTGGTGGAAGATCCGCGCATTGCCCTCGTCTCAGCGACCGGTTCAGTGCGTATGGGCAAGGAAATCGCGCCGATTGTCGCCGAACGATTCGGCCGAGTCCTCCTGGAACTTGGCGGCAACAATGGGGCAATTGTGGCCCCGTCGGCGGATCTGGACCTTGCCCTGCGCGGCATTGTGTTCTCGGCCGCGGGTACTGCGGGCCAACGCTGCACGTCATTGCGCCGGGTCATCGTTCACTCCTCCATAGCCGACACGCTTGTCAGCAGAATCGTAGACGCGTACCGGACGCTGAACATTGGCAGCCCCACCGAGAACGAAACCCTGGTGGGACCGCTCATCAACGCCGGCAGTTTCCAGGCCCAGCAGGAGGCCCTTGCCAAGGCCGTCGCGGAAGGTGGCGAGTTGGTCTACGGCGGCAACCGCGTTCTGGCCGAAGACCAGCCCGAGGCCTTCTACGTGGAACCGGCCGTCGTCCGCATGCCCGGCCAAACCGCCGTCGTACATGATGAAACTTTCGCCCCGATCCTGTACGTCATGACCTACGACACCCTGAAAGAGGCCATCGAGATCCACAATGATGTTCCCCAGGGCCTGTCCTCGGCAATCTTTACGCAGGACCAGGCGGAAGCCGAACGCTTCATTTCAGCCAGCGGATCCGACTGCGGGATCGCCAACGTCAATATCGGTACCTCGGGAGCCGAAATTGGGGGCGCCTTTGGTGGAGAAAAGGAAACCGGAGGTGGTCGCGAGTCCGGCTCCGATTCCTGGAAGGTGTACATGCGCCAGGCCACCAACACCATCAACTTCTCGGGAGAACTGCCGCTCGCCCAGGGGGTGAAGTTCCTCTAGGACAGGTCCGGCTGGGCGGTTGCGAGCCGAGAACTGGCCTGATCCTAAGGAACACGTACCCGTCAGCGGTGCTCGGTTCTCCAAGTGCACATCAGAGCCGCGGTGCCGCGGGTGCTGTCACCGACGGAATCCGCACCGCACGTAATTCCGAAAGTTGCGGATCCGAACGGTACGTCCATGCCTGCTGAATGTCCGGAACCTTCGTCGGCAGCCGGAGGGGCAGTAGGGGTGACATACACTGTCCGGTTCAGTACAGGAGTTGTCTGGCAGCCTGTCAGAAGCAGCGTCCCGACCGCCAGGAGAAGGACTATAGCTCTCCCCGCGAAAGCGTTATTGCTGGGGCACGAAGTCAGCCCCCTTGCCGTCAACACAACTGCGGGAACCGGGGTCCGGAACAGTTGTCCATTCCGAATGGTCGACGTGAACTTCGTGTATGGAGAAGTTGGATAGAGCGCATTTTTGAAGCATATGGGAAGGGGCTGACAAAAAAGCCGGGCATTCACGTCCCGGGGCGTGAGCCAAGTTCGGAGCTGCTGACGTCCTGGTGTGCCAGCCGCCGCAGGGCCGCAAGAATGGGCTCATAAAGCGCAGTTCCGAGCACAGCGTACTTAATCGCAGCCTGAGCATCACCGGACGGGATCTGCGCGATGTCGATCTGTGCCATGGCGTGTACGTGCTCGCCGTACCCGAGCAGCCGTTCGTCACTCATTGGCATGCCCACTGATTCAGCGGCTGCGAGCGCACGCTCCAGTTGCGCAACGGCTGGATAGCAGGGGTCATAGATCCATCCCAGCACTTCGATTGCCGTTCGAGCTCTTGGATGATCTTCAATGTAATCGTCGGCGTAGGGCGGCAACGCCCCAACCGCTTGGCCAAGAGTTGTATAGAGATCCGCGGGTGGGGAATCGATGAGGCCCAGCACCACCTTTGTCTTCGCAACGCTCAGCCCGGCGACGTCTGTCAGTGCACGGATCAGTGCCAGCCGACGGACATGTTGCTCTCCATAGCGCGCCGAGGTTGCGCCCGTGGACTCCCCGGGAGGAAGCAGCCCTTCGCGGAGGTAGTACTTCACTGTTGCCAGCGGCACGCCTGACCGTTCGACTATTTCTGACATGCGCACAGAAATCCCCTTGCTTGGATAGTTCTAATATCCAATACTGGATACTATGACTATCCAATCACAAACAGCCCTCCTCATTGGCGTGCTGTTGCTCTTCCTGGTGACCGTCGAGTCAGGCGGATACTTCCTCACCAAGGTCGTTCGCCAGCAAGTTCCGGCCAATGATTTGCAGAAGGGCTTCTTCCGTGCCGGTCACGCCCATGCCGCTGTCTTATTGATACTGAGTATTCTGATCGTGCTGGTGCTGGATCAGGTGGAGCCAGTGCCGGCGCTTGAGCTTGTGGCTCGTAACGGCGTACCTCTCGCGGCCATCCTCATGCCGGCTGGCTTCTTTCTCTCGGTGACGGGAAAGAATCCCGAGCGCCCCAACAGGCTCATCGCTTTGTTGTGGCTCGGTGCTGCGGCCCTCACGGCAGGCCTGCTCGCGGCTGGCATCAGCCTGGTGATAGCCGGAGTAAGCAGCCTCTAAAGCATGGCGTACTAAAGCTTAAGGCGGGAAGCAATGAGCGACCCCCGGAGTCTCAAAGAGTCATGCTGGATTTCCGAATGGCTGCTCCGATAATGTCAGGGGTCGGTGGAAGACTTTGGTTATGGAAGGCGCTCAGGAAACAGGACCGCTTCTGATGGCAGTGCCATCGGGCGCTGCTCCCTGGAATGCGGCCGTGCGTGGCCTGATTTCTGCCGCGAAAGCCACCCGTCTGTCCTCTGATAGCGCTGCTTTGATCGATCAAATGCGGGGCCTTGAAGACTTGAAGTCGGCCATCTGTGGCGAGCAAGCGCGGCTTGCAGTGGCCTTTGATGGCCTCGAGCGCCGGAAGCAGGCCGAACAGGGGCTCCCGGGCCAAGAGCAAGGCCAAGGCGTCAGCGCCCAGATTGCCCTTGCCCGGCGGGAATCTCCTGCCCGCGGTAGCCGTCTGCTGGGTCTCGCCAAAGCACTGGTGACGGAAATGCCGCACACTTTGGCCGCGCTGGAAAGCGGCCAACTGAACGAATGGCGGGCCACTTTGCTGGTCAAGGAGACCGCGTGCCTGAGCGCTGAAGACCGGTGTGCTGTGGATGAGGAACTATCTGCAGATACCGGGACATTCATCGGAGCGGGAGACCGGGCGGTTATAGCAGCGGCACGGGCCGCTTCCTATCGCCGGGATCCGCGTTCCATCATCCAGCGGGCCAGCCATGCTGCATCGGAGCGGACCGTCAGCCTGCGCCCCGCGCCGGACACTATGGCTTATCTCACTGCCCTCTTACCCGTCGCGCAGGGTGTGGCAGTGCACGCAGCCCTTATCCGCCACGCCGACGCACTCCGCTCAGGAGGGGACAAACGATCGCGAGGCCAGGTAATGGCTGATGCCCTCGTGGAACGCGTCACCGGCACTCCCGGCGGCGTCGCCGGCGTCGAAATTCAGCTGGTCATGACCGACCGAACGTTGTTTCAGGGTGACAGCGAACCGGTGCGACTGGCTGGCTACGGAATCGTTCCGGCGGCTTGGGCGCGCAGAATGGCCATGCTCGAGCAAAGCCCCTCAGGAACAGACGATCACGCTGGTGGAGGCTCCGGACCCTGCACGGGCACCCTCGGCGTCTGGCTTCGACGGCTCTACACAGCACCCGGCACGGGCGACCTCGTCGCCATGGATTCCCGGGCCCGCCTGTTCCCTGCGGGGCTTCGCCGTTTGATCAGTGCCCGGGACGACATTTGCCGCACACCCTACTGCGACGCACCTATCCGGCACTACGACCACATCGTGCCTTGGCACCACGACGGGCCGACCGCGGCCCAGAACGGGGCTGGACTCTGCGAAGCGTGCAATTACACCAAGGAAATATCGGGTTGGAAGGCGAGACCGAGGCCGGGACCGCGGCATACCGTCCTACTTACTACTCCGACGGGCCACAGCTACTACTCGACGGCTCCGCCCCTGCCAGGAACGCATGGAGCGGACGTGTCATTCAAGCCGCCGAGAAGAGTCGGATGGGCCAGTTAGGTTCAGTTGCCTTCAGCCGTGCCGGAAAGACTCAGGTATGTAGCCCTCGAGGTCCCGGGAATCGAGGACTACAGTGGATGCATGGCTCCCAGCCGCAATCCGCTCGAGGACCTGCGCGAAACTATCGGCCATCTGGCCGATCAGCTAAAGCTGCCCGGTTCAGAGCGCGTCGACGACCTGGTGGGCGATTTCATCGGTGCCAGGCCCGGGCCGGCCCGGCCGCTGTCCGAGGTGCAGGCCGAGCTCGACGCGCTGGTCGGACTGGAGACCGTGAAGGAGCAGGTGCGGGCCCTCGTCGCACTCCTCCAGGTCCAGGCCCGCCGTAAGGCACACGGCCTGCCGGAGGTGGCCACATCACAGCATCTGGTGTTCCTCGGAAACCCGGGCACGGGCAAGACCACCGTGGCGCGGCTCCTGGCCGAAATGTACCGCGCTGTCGGCCTGCTGCAGAAAGGTCATCTGGTCGAGGTCGACCGTTCGGGCCTGGTGGGGCAGTACGTCGGCGCCACAGCCATCAAGACGGACCGGGTGATCCGGCGTGCGCTGGACGGCGTCCTGTTCATCGACGAGGCCTACGCGCTGGCCCCGGAGGACGGCCGGATGGACTTCGGCCCCGAGGCGATCGAGGTCCTGCTCAAGCGGATGGAGGACCACCGCCACCGCCTGGTGGTGATCGTGGCCGGGTACCCGCGGCTGATGGAGTCCTTCTTGCTCTCGAATCCCGGACTCCGCTCCCGGTTCGCCCGCGAGATCACATTCCCCGACTACTCCGTCGACGCACTCCAGACGATCTTCCACCAGATGCTGACCCAGCACGAGTACACGCTGGAGCCAGGTGCCGACCAGATGCTGCGCCGCATCTTCACCGGGCTCCACGCGGGCGAGGACTCCGGCAACGCACGGTTCGCCCGCACGCTGTTCGAGCAGGCGCTCAACCGCCAGGCGCTGCGGCTGTCGCTCGACGAGCAACAAAGTCTCGACGCACTCGATCGTGAGGCTGTCATGACGCTCACCGCGGACGACATCGTCGAGGCCGCGCTGGCCTTGGGTGAGGAACCGGAGCCGGAACCGACGCCGGAACCGGAGCAGTCACGCTGGTGGCGCTGGCTGGTCTGACCGGAGCCGCGGCAGGCCGATAGCGCGGGTGGTTACGCTAGGTGGATGGCGACAGTTCTTCTCGTGCGGCACGGCCGCACCACAGCTAATGCCACTGGACTGTTGGCTGGTCGGGCCGCTGGCGTCAGCCTGGACCAGATCGGGCGCGAGCAGGCGGCTTTGACAGGGGATCGACTCGCGGTCGTTCCCTTAGCTGGGGTGGTATCGAGTCCTCTAGAGCGTTGTCAGCAGACCGCCCAGTTCATCCTCGATCGTCAAGCTGGCAATCCGCATGCGCCGGTCGATCCCGATCTCACCGAGTGCGATTACGGTCAGTGGCAGGGCCGCACGCTCAGTGATCTCGCGACCGAGGATTTGTGGCCGGTTGTGCAGTCGCAGCCGTCCGCCGTCATTTTTCCCGGCGGTGAATCTATGGCGGCGATGCAGGCTCGGGCGGTAGCAACGATTCGACGCCACGATGCAGCCTTCGAAGCCGAGTACGGACAAGGAGCAGTGTGGGTGGCGGTGAGTCACGGTGACATTATCAAATCAATCCTCGCCGACGCGCTCGGCATGCACCTTGACCTATTCCAGCGGATTAACGTGGGCCCCGCCTCCGTATCGATTGTGCGCTACGGCGCTAGTCGGCCGAGCGTTTACGCGACCAACACCGAGGCGGGAGATCTGTCGTGGCTGACGAACGCACTCCACTCTGGCGATGCGCCGGTGGGCGGGGGTGCAGGGCAGAAGGCACCATGAAGCTCATATGCCTAAAATACTCGTATGCCCACACGCGTTCACGAATTCGCCTGGCACGATCGGGTCGTCGTCGGCACCATTGGCCTCCCCGGGGCGCGCACGTTCTATCTGCAGGTGCGCACAGGGACTCAAATCGTAAGTATCGCCTTGGAGAAGCAGCAGTCCGCTCTGCTCGCCGACAAAATTGACGAAATTCTCGACCAGCTTCTCACCGTCGAGGGCAACCCCCACAGCGTTCCCGCCGGTACTCCCATCGAACTCGTCGACAATGATCAGCTTGAGGGAGTTCATGAGCAGTTTCGGACCGGCGCCATGACCTTAGGTTGGGATCCGACGACGTCGCAGGTCGTGATAGAGGCCTACTCAATCACCGATGTCGACCCTCATAACAGCGACGAATCCGTTGATGAGGACGACGCTGACGTGCCCGAAATGCTGCTGGTGCGGATGCCGGTTGGCACCGCGCGCGCATTCGCCATGCGAACCCGTGAGGTTGTGGGCGCCGGCCGTCCCGCATGCCCGCTCTGCGGTTACCCCGTAGACGCTGACGGGCACGTCTGCACTCTTCCCGAGGCCTGATGCCGGCACCAGACCTGTTGACGGCCGAGCTGACGCTCACTGGGCGCATTACGACGGCGTCGAACGCCACCTTCCTGGGAAGCATCGGCGACACGACGGTCGTGTATAAACCGATAGCCGGGGAGAAACCGCTGTGGGATTTTCCCAACGGCTTCCTTGCTCACCGGGAGGTTGCGGCCTACCTCGTTTCGGAGGTCCTCGGCTGGAACGTGGTGCCATGCACCTGGCTGCGCGATGGTCCGTTCGGCGAAGGAATGGTGCAACTGTGGCAGGAGACTGACCCCGACCAGAACGCCGTGGACCTCGTTGCGTCGAACGACGTACCAGAGATTGGTTGGAAACACGTCCTTGAGGGTCAGGATGAGAACGGACGGATGGTCGTCCTCGTCCACGAGGACTCTCCGGCGCTCAGACGCATGGCGGTGTTCGACGTCATCGTGAACAACGCCGACCGCAAAGGCGATCACATCCTGGCCATTACAGATGGACACCGGCGTGGTGTGGACCATGGGCTCACGTTTCACCGTGACCATAAGTTGCGCACGGTGCTGTGGGGGTGGCTAGGAGATGCTCTGACCGCGGAGGAACACGACGGCATCGATCGCGTCAGCGAAGGACTGAGCGATGAGCTGGGCCGAAACCTGGCAGATTTGCTCAGCGTCGAAGAAATCGCTTCGCTCGCCGCGCGCTGCGCCCGGTTGCGATTGGCAGGGCGGTTTCCGGCTCCGAGTGGTGAGATGTCGGCGGTACCCTGGCCGCTGTTCTAAAAGAGTTAAGGCTCCGGGCTTAGCAAGCTCCGCCATGTTGATGGCCTCGTGGTCAACGTACACCGGCCAGAGGGCGCAGAAGGCCCCGCGCTGGAAAGCACGGGACCTGTGACTGCGCGAGTGAGAAGTCAGCTAGGCCGCCAGACCGACGACCAACCGCCAACTGGGTCTTCGTCTCAGATGTTCCTAGAAGTCCCAGTCCTCGTCTTCAGTGTTCACAGCCTTGCCGATCACATATGAGGATCCTGACCCCGAGAAGAAGTCGTGGTTCTCGTCTGCATTCGGGGACAAAGCCGAGAGGATGGCCGGGTTCACGTCGGTGACCGAAGCCGGGAACATGGCCTCGTAGCCCAGGTTCATCAACGCCTTGTTGGCGTTGTAGTGCAGGAATTTCTTGACGTCCTCGGCCAGGCCAACGGAGTCGTAGAGGTCGTGCGTGTACTGGACTTCGTTCTCGTACAACTCGAAGAGCAACTCGAACGTGTAGTCCTTGATCTCCTGCTTGCGCTCCTCGGAAAGACCCTCAAGGCCCTTCTGGAACTTGTAGCCGATGTAGTAGCCGTGCACGGCCTCGTCGCGGATGATGAGGCGGATCAGGTCAGCAGTGTTCGTCAGCTTCGCCCGTGAGGACCAGTACATGGGCAGGTAGAAGCCCGAGTAGAACAGGAAGCTCTCCAGCAGCGTGGAGGCCACCTTGCGCTTCAGGGGGTCATCGCCCTGGTAGTAATCCATCACGATCTGAGCCTTCTTCTGAAGGTTCTCGTTCTCGGTGGACCAGCGGAACGCCTCGTCGATCTCCTTCGTGGAGGCCAGCGTGGAGAAGATGGAGGAATAACTCTTGGCGTGAACAGACTCCATGAACGCGATGTTCGTGTAGACGGCCTCTTCATGCGGAGTGAGGGCATCCGGAATCAACGAAACAGCGCCGACAGTGCCCTGGATGGTGTCCAGCAGCGTCAGCCCGGTGAAAACGCGCATGGTGAGTTGCTGCTCGTCCGGGGTCAGCGTTGCCCAGGACTGAATGTCGTTGGACAGCGGCACCTTCTCCGGCAACCAGAAGTTGTTGACCAGGCGGTTCCAGACGTCCACGTCCTTGTCGTCCTGGATGCGGTTCCAGTTGATGGCCTCGACGTGTGTCAGCAGCTTGACCTTCTCGCTCATCTTTTCCTCGCCTCATGACTTCTCTGTCAGAACCAGCACACCTGATCCTGAAATTGGGGGCCGGGCCGCTGGCCTCGGCCCCCAACCCACTTACACTCGCTGGCTTATCGTTCCGCCAGGATTCCGCTTAGCCGCTGCGCCGGTAACGAATTGTCCCGTCGCTGCCGACCGATTCACGGTCTTGGCGTTGGACGTTCCACTACCTACACGCTCGGTGGTTGTCTTCGACGGCCATCGAACGGCTGTTGCATTACTGACGAAGCGACCGCTTCCGGCGCTCCTATTTACAGTCCTACTCATAATTATCACCTCCTCCAGGGCGATCACGCCCCGGATGAGGACCGTCTGGCGACGGTTAGAAACTCATGTAAACTCGACAGTCCAAGGTGGAACTTTGGAACCGTCTCGTCACCGGGACAAATTGAGGAGTCATGTTAGAGCATGGCTCCTCAAGCTTTTAAGTTTGGTTTACGACGGCGGGCGGTGGCCCGCCGTCGTAATCAACCGATTTCGGTTACAGCATGCAAGAAACACAATTTTCCACCTCCGTGCCCTCCAGCGCGAGCTGGCGGAGACGGATGTAGTAGATGGTCTTGATGCCCTTGCGCCACGCGTAGATCTGCGCCTTGTTGATGTCACGCGTGGTGGCGGTGTCCTTGAAGAACAGCGTCAGGCTCAGGCCCTGGTCCACGTGCTGCGTAGCCGCGGCATAGGTGTCGATGACCTTCTCGTAGCCGATCTCATAAGCGTCCTGGTAGTACTCCAGGTTGTCGTTGGTGAGGTAAGGCGCCGGGTAGTACACGCGGCCCAGCTTGCCTTCTTTGCGGATTTCGATCTTGGACGCCACCGGGTGGATCGAGGAGGTGGAGTTGTTGATGTAGCTGATGGAGCCCGTCGGCGGAACAGCCTGCAGGTTCTGGTTGTAGATGCCATGCTCCATGACAGAAGCCTTCAGCTCACGCCAGTCATCCTGGGTGGGAATGTGGACGTTCTTGAAGAGCTCCTTGACCTTCTCCGTCTTCGGAACCCATTCCTGCTCGGTGTACTTGTCAAAGTACTCGCCGGTCGCGTACTTGGACTTCTCGAAGCCGCCGAAGGTCTGGCCGGTCTGGATGGCCAGCTTATTGGAGGCGCGGACAGCGTGGTACACCACCGAGTAGAAGTAGATGTTGGTGAAGTCCAGGCCCTCTTCGGAGCCGTAGTGGACCCGCTCACGCGCAAGGTAGCCGTGCAGGTTCATCTGGCCCAGGCCGATGGCGTGCGACTGGTCGTTACCCTTGGCGATGGAGGGCACCGAGGTGATGTTGGACATGTCCGAGACCGCTGAGAGGGAGCGGATGGCCGTCTCAATGGTCAGGCCGAAGTCCGGTGAATCCATGGTCTTCGCGATGTTCAGCGAGCCCAGGTTGCAGGAGATGTCCTTGCCGGTTTCCGCGTAGGAGAGGTCATCGTTGTACGTAGTGGGCTGGGAAACCTGGAGGATCTCCGAGCACAGGTTGGACATGATGATCTTGCCGTCGATCGGGTTGGCCCGGTTCACGGTGTCCTCGAACATGATGTACGGGTAGCCGGATTCGAACTGGATCTCGGCGAGGGTCTGGAAGAACTCGCGCGCCTTGATCTTGGTCTTCTTGATGCGGGAATCGTCCACCATCTCGTAGTACTTCTCGGTGACCGAGACGTCAGAGAACGGCATCCCGTAGACGCGTTCGACGTCGTACGGCGAGAACAGGTACATGTCCTCGTCCTTCTTTGCCAGCTCAAAGGTGATGTCCGGAATCACGACGCCGAGTGAGAGGGTCTTGATGCGGATCTTCTCGTCAGCGTTCTCCCGCTTGGTGTCCAGGAACCGGTAAATATCCGGGTGGTGGGCATGCAGGTAAACGGCTCCGGCACCCTGGCGGGCACCGAGCTGGTTGGCGTAGGAGAAGCTGTCCTCGAGAAGCTTCATCACGGGGATGACGCCGGAGGACTGGTTCTCGATCTGCTTGATGGGCGCGCCCACTTCGCGGATGTTGGTCAGCGCGAAGGCCACACCGCCGCCGCGCTTGGACAGCTGCAGGGCCGAGTTGATGGAGCGGCCGATCGATTCCATGTTGTCTTCGATACGCAGCAGGAAGCAGGACACCAGCTCGCCGCGCTGGCGCTTGCCGGCGTTCAGGAAGGTAGGAGTCGCGGGCTGGAAGCGCCCCTCAATGATCTCGTCCACCATCTGGAGGGCAAGCTGCTCGTCGCCGCGGGCAAGGTGCAGGGCCACCATGCACACGCGGTCCTCGTACCGCTCCAGGAAACGCTTGCCGTCAAAGGTCTTCAGCGTGTAGGAGGTGTAGAACTTGAACGCGCCGAGGAAGGTCTCAAAGCGGAACTTCTTCTGGTATGCCCGCTTGTAGAGCTCGCGGATGAAGTTCATCGTGTACTGGTCGAGGGTTTCGCGCTCGTAGTACTGGTTCTTCACCAGGTAGTCGAGCTTCTCCTCGAGGTCATGGAAGAAGACCGTGTTGTTGTTCACGTGCTGCAGGAAGTACTGGTGCGCCGCTTCACGGTCCGCCTCGAACTGGATCTCTCCGTTGGGACCGTAGAGGTTCAGCATCGCGTTCAGTTCGTGATAACCAAGGCCCTTGTAGGCAGCCGGCAGCGCCTTCTTAGCGGGGGCGACGGCGGTTACTTCTGTATCTGCGACAGTCGTGTCCAAAACTTGTCCAATCCTTGGTTGACCAGGCGGACGTCGTCTGGCGTCCCCATAAGTTCAAATCGATAGAGGTGCGGGACCTTGCATTTGGCGGCGACGATGTCGCCGGCCATGCAGTAGTTGTCCCCGAAATTCGTGTTTCCGGCGCCAATGACCCCGCGGATCAGCTTCCTGTTCTGCGGATTATTGAGGAAACGGATGACCTGCTTGGGAACCGAGCCCTCTCCCCCGGTCCCGCCGTATGTAGGCAGCACCAGCACAAAAGGCTCAGTAGCGACCAGCGGGCTCTCGCTCGCATAGAGCGGAATCCGCGCCGAATCCCGTCCAAGCTTGTCGACGAAGCGCTTGGTGTTTTCCGACGATGAGGAAAAATAGATCAGTGCGCTGTGCGTGGTGTTGATGGCCTGAGCCCCAAGCGGAGCATCGGCCACCGCCAGTGCTGCCATGGGAGTCACCTCACCTGTGCTTGTTCATATGCTGCGGCTGTCTGGGTGCCGCAGCGAGCGGGGTTTGAGCCCGTGCCTATGCGACGGAGGAAGTGGCCAGCATGGCCAGTTCCTCGATCTTGTCCGGACGGAAGCCGGACCAGTGATCCTGGTCGGTGACCACAACTGGTGCCTGCATGTAGCCGAGGGCCTTCAGGCGCTCGAGGGCATCCGCATCCTGCGAGATGTCGACGCTCTGGTATGTGATGCCCTTCTTGTCCAGCGCGCGGTAAGTCGCGTTGCACTGAACACAGGCCGGTTTCGTGTAAACCGTAACGGTCATGGTCCCTGTCCCCTTTGTTGAACTCTTAGCTCTTCGTTATCCGTAGGCCGCAACCGGAACTGGGTTTCCTTGTCCGTTACTGCCCCTGGTTCAAGCTGCCTGAGCCACACTGAACCAGTTTGTTGTCTTCGCTGATTCCCCGATCAATCAGTAAGTCGATACTACATGTAGTGCACGTTCCTCCGTGGAACCCCAACATGATGTATTACAAGTATGTCATTTAATGCACCGTTAATCCACAGGCAAGGTCCTTCAAAATGTCCGGATTTCTCATGTTTTGGCGGACTTAATCCACACCCTGTGGAGTACTTAGCCACATTTAAACCTCAGCGTGTCGCTTGGTGGACGGCGTGTCGCGGGCCCTTCCGGCGCAGCATCTGGACGCCGCTGATTGCCCTGACCTAGGTTCGAACCAACCGCACCAGCCCGCAACGGATAGGGAAGGCCGAGTGTCCATGGCGAAATTGATCTACACCGGGATCACGTCCCTGGACGGCTACATCGCGGACCGCGAGGGCAACTTCGACTGGAGCGCGCCGGACGATGAAGTCCACACGTTCATTAACGAGCATGAAAGGCTGATTGGCACGTTCCTTCTGGGGCGCCGGATGTATGAAGTGATGGTCTGGTGGGAGACTCTTCCACTCGACGACGAGCCCCCCGCCATAACGGAGTTCGCCCGGATCTGGAAGGAGGCAGATAAGGTGGTCTACTCCAAGACGCTCGACGCTATATCCAGCACCAGGACCAGAATCGAGCGGAGCTTCGACCCCGGGGCAATCCGACAACTGAAGGAAACGGCCGACAGGGACATCGGCATTGCCGGCCCGGATCTTGCTTCCCATGCCATCAGGGCAGGGCTGGTGGATGAGTATAGCGTGTACGTCACCTCGATGATCGTCGGAGGGGGCAAGCAGTTCCTGCCCGACGACGTCCGCCTCCGGATCGAACTACTGGAGGAGCGCCGCTTCGCCAGCGGCGTGGTCTATCTCAGGTACCGCAACAGGCCGTGAAAACAACGGCTTTTTGATTTTCGGGCGATGAATCCACCCAGCCAAAATTCTTCGTTCCCCAACTTTTCGTGCTCCATTCCCCCTTACCGAAACCCCTTGACGTGCTCTGTGTCACGTTTTACCTTGGTTAACAGTAAACGGTTAACCGTAAACCGGCCGTCAAGCAAGAGCGGTCGAGGAAGTAGTCAATGATGACGAGCCTGCTATTTACCAACGGGGAACGCCCCATATCTCAGGCAGAAGGCCTAGGTGCCCAAGTGGTTTCGCAATTGCGCCATGCAATCGTGGCCAGCGAAATCCCGCCCGGAACTCATTTGGTTGAGTCGCAAGTATCTGCCAGCTTCGGCGTCAGTCGAGGTCCCATCCGCGATGCCTTCCGTCAGCTCGAGGCGGAGGGGCTGGTTGAAAGCCGGCGGCGGGGTGTCTTTGCGGTAGGCCTTCGTGCCTCCGATGTTGAGGAGCTCTACGAGCTGCGGGAGCTTCTCGAAGTCAAAGCTATAGAACTGGCCTACGGAAAATCCGAGGATGCCGATTGGGGGCCAGTGCTGCAGAGCCTGGAGGCCATGAAGGACCGTGCACAGGCGAAGGACTCTCTTGGATTCGCACGGGCCGACCTCAGCTTCCACTCGGCGTTTTACACAGTCGGCGGCACCAAGCGATTGGAGAGTATGTGGAAGCAATACGAACCCACGTTCTCGGTGATGCTTCAGCTCACCAATGCTGAAGAGCGCGACCTTGAACCCATCTATCAGGACCACCTCGATCTCTACACAACGCTACGCGAGGGCGAGCTGCAAAAGGCTGTAGATATGCTTCGACTCCATTTGCAGGGTTCCCGCGGCCGCCTCACCAAGGCCTTCAGCCGACTCCACAACGAGTCCTGAAACACCGGCTCTCCGAGCCAAGCACCACCCGCACTGCAACAACAAGGAAGTTGGATCATGAAAAAGTCTCGCAGTCTCACAGTGGCCAGCGTTTTTTCCGCGGCTGCCTTTGCGCTCACAGCATGCCAGGGAGGTGGTGGAACCGGTGGCGCTCCCGCTGCGGATAACTATCCGGAAAAGGACATCACCTTCATTGTCCAGGCTGCGGCTGGTGGCGGTTCCGACCTCGCCTCCCGCGCCCTCGCCGCCGAACTTGAGAAGGACCTGGGCGTCTCCGTGATCGTGGAAAACCGTCCCGGCGCCTCGGGTTCTACGGCTATGCAGTACGTTGCCGACGCTAAACCTGACGGTTACACCATCGGCTTCGTCCCGGTGGAAATTTCCATGCTCGGCCATCAGGGCTTCGACGTCGAGCCCGCGAATTATGACTTCCTCGGACAGATCATGCTCGCCCCCGGTGTCGTCTCCGTACCGGTGGACAGCCCGATTAAAACAATGGACGACCTGGTGGCTGCCGGGAAGAACGAGCCCCTGAATATGGCAAACTCAGGACCCGGTTCCATTTGGGAGGCAGCAGAGCTGGGTATCGCCGAGGCCACCGGCGCCCAGATAGTTCCTGTGCCGTTCGACGGCGGTGCGCCTGCCGTCGCAGCTGTCATCGGCAAACAAGTGGACGGGGCAGTAGGTGGGACCTCTGAATCACAGGCTGCACACAATGCCGGCCAGATCCGTGCTCTCGCTGTCCTCCACAACGAGCGCCACCCGCTGATCAAGGACGTTCCCACCGCGAAGGAACTCGGTTACGACCTTGAATTCGGCGGCTGGGGCGGCGTCTACGCTCCCAAGGGCCTCCCCGACGAGGTGCGCGATCGCTTGGCCAGTGCCATTGAGAAGTCGGCCAAATCTGAGGGTTTCATCAACACGATCTCCAAGGGTGGGGCTCTGCCCGTCTACAAGTCGCCTGAGGACTTCACGTCCTTCATCGACAGCGAGTACGAGCGCTTCGGCAAGCTCCTTAAGAAGAGCTGATCATGAACGCCAGTCCCCTCAATCGACGGGACCGCAAGGCGGAGACGACGACGCCTAACGACGTCGAGGCGGCTGGTATGAGCGCAGCTCCAGGCGCCGAGGAGGCAGAAGCACCGTTTGCTTCTGCCTCAGCCAGCCCGTCAAAGTGGCTCGAAATCGCTATTGCGGCTGCCGCCGTCGCACTTACAGCAGCGGTTTATCTGCTGGGCGGGGCCATCGAGCTTCGGATTGAGCAGCCAGGGATGACGCCGCGCTCCTGGCCGCAGTTGTTGGGCGGGCTGGGTCTTGGGCTCTCTATCCTCCTGTTGCTAACAGCCGTTCTCCGTCCGCCTCAATCGCGATCCGATCTCGAAGCCTCCACCCGGCCAGGTTGGCTGCGGCTGCTCCTCACAGTTGTTGCCACCATCGCGTTCCTCGCGGCATGGCCGCTTCTCGGCTTCGTCTTTACCGCACCGGTCTTCATTGCCGTGGTGACTGCCATCGGCGGCGGACGGGGATTCCGTGCGCTGCTCATCTACCCCATTGTGATGGCGGCCCTGATCTACGCCCTGTTCAACCTACTCCTGAAGGTTCCGCTATGAACGCCTTGGAAGCCGGACTCAGCGCCGTCACGGATCCCGTCACCCTGCTGTGTTTGATCATCGGACTCGCGGTGGGAACACTCGTGGGAGTTTTCCCAGGTGTCACCGGATCGATGGCCGTCGCCCTGGCATCCGGATTCACTCTGACCCTGGAACCCGTGCAAGGTCTTGCGGTACTCCTCAGCATCTATGTCGGAGCCAATTACGGGGACCGCGTCCCATCAATCCTGGTCAACACCCCCGGAACTCCGGCAGCCATAGCCACAACCTTTGACGGCTATCCAATGGCGAAAGACGGCCGTGCGGGATTGGCTCTGGTCATCTCGTCGATTGCCTCAACCATCGCCATCCTCGTTTCGATCGTTGTCTTCATCGTGGCGGCGCAACCTGTGGCCGCGGTCGCCTTGAACTTTGGTCCGGCTGAAATGTTTGCCCTCGTGGTCTTCGGTTTGACCATCATGGTGTCTATCTCCTCGAAATCCATCGTTAAAGGGCTGCTCGCCGGCATTGTTGGCCTGGTGCTCGGCGCCGTGGGCCGGGACCCTATCACCGGGGACCGGCGATTCACTTTCGGTATCAATGACCTTGCCGGGGGCTTGGACTTCATCGCCATCATCATCGGTCTTTTCGGTATTGCTGAACTTTTTGACCAGCTCCTTACGCACCACGAGCACAAGATCAAGCCCATTTCCTCCTTGGGAAGGTGGTGGCCCAACAAAGCTGAGTACAAGCAGATGGGCAAGCCGATGGCGCTGGGCACGGGAATAGGAGTATTCGTAGGGGTCGTGCCCGCCGCTGGCGGGGACATCGCCGGCCTGATCGGATGGGACAGGGCGCGCGCAATCTCGAAAGAAAAGGACAAGTTCGGCAAAGGCTCCATCGAAGGCATCACCGCGGCAGACAGCGCTTCCAGCGGCACGTTGGGAGGATCCCTCACCACCACCATGGCGTTGGGTATCCCCGGCGATTCCGTGATGGCAGTGATGATCGGGTCGATGGTCATCTGGGGCCTCCAACCCGGCCCACAGCTCTTCAGCAACAGTCCCGAACTCGTGGTTTCGATCGCGGCGATCATGATCATCGCAACAGTGGTCTCGCTGGTGGTGAGCCTTGTGCGCATGCGTGGGATGGTCCGGCTTATGGATTTGCCGAACCACTACATCTGGTCGGCCATCCTGATTTTCTGCCTCGTAGGCACCTACACGGTGACCAACAACATGTACACGGTGATCGTCATGCTCATAGCCGGCATCGTTGGCCTGATCATGAAGCGGACGGGGTTCCCCGCCGGCCCCGTCGTACTTGGGCTGCTCCTTGGACCGCTCGCCGAGTCCAACCTGCGCCGGGCACTTCTGATAGATGGTCCTGAGATCCTGGTCACCCATCCCATTTCCTTTGTGCTGCTGTTGCTGGCTACGGTCTCGTTGGCTCTGCCCATCATTGGCAAGTTTCGCAGTGCGCGCCAGGGCACGGGAGGTGCCGCCTCCCTTGAAGAACAGCTCGCAGAGCGGACCCGGCGTGAAGCAGCCGGTCAGGTGACGGAGAAGAAATGAATTCTGCCACCATCACACCCGGGGTCACGCGCGAGTGGGTGGCTTCCCCCCACCATGCATTCGGGCGGATGTGGCACCAGTGCCATGCCTCCACTGTGCTCAGCCTGGGAGACCAGCTTTTGTGTGCCTGGTTCGCTGGAACCGAAGAGGGCACCGCCGACAACCGGATCTGGAGCTCCAGGCGCGACTCGGATGGCATCTGGAGCATCCCGCGCATCGTCGCAGGAAGCACCCCCGTTGCCCATTGGAATCCAGTTCTTGCCCACGCACCCAACGGCGAGGTCTGGCTCTTCCACAAGCGCGGGGACCGCATCTCGTCCTGGAGCACCTGGGTGTGCACAAGCACCGATGAGGGCATCACGTGGAGCGAGGCTCGCGAACTTGTTCCCGGTGATAGCGGTGGCCGTGGCCCGGTTAAGAACCCTCCCATCCAAACAGAGGACGGGGGTTGGCTGGCGCCGGGGTCCATCGAAGAATGGCACCCATCCGGGGCTGTATGGGAGAGTTTCGTTGACCGCTCCACCGACGGCGGCTCCACGTGGGAGTCCTCCCGGATACCACTCCCCCGCAAGGGTCTACGAGGTGCAGGCATCATCCAGCCCGCGCTCTGGTCCAACGGCAGCTCGGTGGGCGCGCTCATGCGGTCCACAGAGGGGCATGCCTACGTCTCCTTCTCGGACGACGGCGGCCGGACCTTCTCGTTCGCAGAACCCAGCACACTCCCCAACAACAACAGCGGCCTCACTCTCACCCAGCTGCCCGACGGCTCCTTGGCCTGCGTCCACAACCCCACCACTGCAAACTGGGGCTCGCGGTGCCCACTCGCTGTCTCCGTCTCCGAGGATGGGCGTAACTGGGAGGAAGCCGTCGTCGTCGAGGATGGCCGCACCCCCTTGGACGGCTTCGAACCGAGCCTTCCCGCGGAGTCCGCCACCGGTTTCCAGCCCAGGGACGAAGGGGTACGTACCGACGGTACCGGGGAATACTCCTACCCGGCCGCCGTGATACTCGGCGACGATCTGATCATCACCTACACCTGGCAGCGCAGAGCCATCGCCTGCGCGACCATACCCCTCAACTTACTAACCAACCCAGAACAGCAAGATTCTGAACCACACCGAGAGGCTTTCTCATGACCGCGCAGATCATCAGCGCCCTCCCCCTTCCCTTCACTGACGAAGGCATCATCGAGTGGGACAGCTACGACGCCCTGCTGCAACGCGTTTCCCCATATGTACATGGAGCCCTGGTTGCCGGAACCACAGGCGAGTTCCCGGCTCTCGACGACGACGAACGGCTCGAAGCCTTCCGTCGCGCTTGCCTGGTCCTTGGAACCGAACGCGTGATCGCCCACATCGGGCACCCCAGCCTCCGGCAAGTCGTCCGGCTGGGCAAGGCCACCGCTGCACTGGGCATCACCCGGATGGCCACCCTCAACCCCTACTATCTGCCTGCAGATGACGCAGCCGTCGTGGAGTTCTTCCGGGGCGTGACCGCTTCCCTGCCGGGGATCGATCACTACGTCTACCTCTTCCCCGAGCGCACGGGTATCACTGTCTCCACTGACGCGTTCCGGGACATCATGGCACTGCCGGGGGTCCGCGGCGTAAAGCTTTCCGGTGCTGCCTCTCTGGACCTTGTGGCCTATTCGGCTGAACTCAGCCCAGGCCAGGAAGTGTATTCCGGAGACGATTCCACGCTGCCGCAGGTTCTCGAGCACGGCGGGATCGGAGTAGTTTCCGGCGTCTCGGCGGCATTCCCGGAAACCTTCGCCCGCCTGGCCGCGGCGCTTGACGCCTCGCCGCAGAAGGGTGAGGGAATCAGCGACGAAGCACAATCCCTACAGAAGACAGTCGTGGAACTGGTCCGCCTGGCAGGGCCGTCCATCATCCGCCTGAAAGAAGCAGTCTCGGTGAACGTCGACGGCGAATGGGCCTCTCGCATGCCGATGCCGGCCATCGACGACTCATTGCGCACAGAACTTCATCGGGCCGCTTCCCTCAATTCCTAACCCCTGCGAGCGCCCAAACCCTTCTAAACCCGAGGAGATTTCCGTGACCACTTACGCATTCCCCGAGCAGCTCCAGCTGCCGGCCCTCCAGGAAAAAACGGTTTACACCGTGGCCAGCGGCGATCTCCGCCTCAGCGCCAATACGGCCGGCTGGCCCACCCAACAGAAGCTGGAAGCTGACTTTACCGCCGCCGTCGAACGTTTCGGGTTCCAAGTCCGGAGGGCACATGATGTAGATCCCGAGAAGGGCCACGGTTTCATTGACAGCCAGCGCGCCGGGCTGGGGGTTTTCCGTAACGTTCCCGCCACGGCTCCGCTGGTGGTGGTGGATGCCGTGTGGCAGTACAGCCATCATGTGTTGGCTGGGCTTCGCGCGCACCAGGGCCCCATCTTGATTGTGGCAAACTGGGCCGGCGATTTCCCGGGCCTGGTGGGTCTGCTTAACCTGACTGCTTCACTAACCAAGGCGGGGGTGCCTTACTCGTCGCTGTGGAGCAAGGACTTCACAGACGAGTGGGCAACGGAAAAAGTGGGCGAATGGCTCGAGACAGGCACTATCCGGCATGATATCGGCCATGTTCGCGACCTGGAAGGACTGCCGGACACGGACGAAGTGCAGTTGGGCCAGGCACTGGCACAGCAGCTGCTGCAGGAAAAGGCCATCATTGGCGTGTTCGATGAAGGCTGCATGGGCATGTACAACGCGATCATCGACGACGAGCTGCTGAATCCGCTGGGCATCTACAAGGAGCGCCTTTCGCAGTCCGGGCTGGTAGCCGAAATGCGGAACGTTTCCGATGATGAGGCTCAGAAGGTCCGTAGATGGCTGGATAATGCAGGATTCACCTTCCATTTCGGCACTGACGACGCCACTGAACTCACCGAAGCCCAGGTACATGAACAGCTAAAGATGTACATCGCTGCAGTGAGGATTGCCGACGACTTCGGGGTAGACGCTATCGGCATCCAGTACCAGCAGGGCCTCAAGGACATGACCCCGGCCTCGGACCTGGTGGAAGGGCTGCTGAACAACGTTTCCCGCCCGCCAGTGCTATCCCGGGATGGATCCCGTGAACTGTACGAGGGCGCGGCGCTACCTCACTTCAACGAAGTGGACGAAGGTGTGGCGGTAGATGCGCTGGTCACCAACCGGGTCTGGACGGCCATGGGCCTGGATCCTGCGACGACTCTTCATGACATCCGCTGGGGAGAGGAATACGACGGCGAATTCGTGTGGGTCTTCGAGATTTCCGGTTCAGTCCCTGCCTCCCACAACGGCGGCTATGACAAATCCCACGGCCTCAGGCAACCCGCTATGTTTTTCCCCAGGGGCGGTTCCACTCTGTCCGGAACCTCGAAACCCGGTGAGATTGTCTGGTCCCGGGTTTTCATCATGGACGGTGCACTCCACGTGGACCTTGGCCGGGGCCACGCCATTGAGCTGCCCGACGAGGAAACCCAGCGCCGGCTTAATGCCACCAACAAGGAGTGGCCCATCATGCACGCCGTGCTGCATGGCGTCTCGCGCGATCAGCTCATGGCGCGGCACAAAGCCAACCACGTGCAGGTCGTTTATGCACCGGACGCCGAGACGGCAGACAAGGCCCTGGTGGCCAAGGCCGCACTCTTCCAGGACCTGGGCGTCCACGTGCACCTTTGCGGCGACGTAAACCTTTAAGGATCCGTCATGGCGGACGTAATACTCGGCGTCGATATCGGCACCTCCAGCAGCAAAGGCGTACTGGTTGACCTTGCCGGCAATGTGCTGCGCAGTGAAACCCTTGAGCACCGCGTCGACCGGCCGCAGCCTGGCTGGGTGGAGATGGATGGACGCGTGTGGTGGGAGGAGTTCGCGGCGATCGCCCGCAGCCTCGTCACCTCTGGGGATACCGTTACCGCCGTCGGCGTCAGCGGAATGGGACCCTGCGTCCTTCTGGCCGACGCCGCCGGCACTCCACTGCGTCCTGCGATTCTCTATGGGGTGGATACACGGGCAACCGCCCAGATCGCTGAGCTGACGGAACGACTCGGCGGAGCCCACAGCATCCTGGACAGGTGCGGTTCGGTGCTGTCCACACAGGCGGTGGGCCCGAAAATTGCCTGGATCGAAGAACATGAGCCGGAGGTTGCCGGAGACGCGCGGATGCTGTTCATGCCGGCTTCCTGGCTGGCTTACCAGTTGACCGGCGAATATGTGCTTGATCATCACTCAGCCAGCCAATGCACCCCGCTTTACGATGCCGTTGCACTCGACTGGTACCAGCCGTGGGTGCAGGAAATTGCGCCGCTCCTGGCCCTGCCGCCGTTGCGGTGGCCCTCAGACACAGCCGGACGCATCACAGCGGAGGCGGCGGCGGAGACCGGGCTGCCGCAGGGAATCCCCGTTATCACCGGCACCATCGATGCCTGGACGGAATCGGTCAGTGTAGGGGCGCAGAAACCGGGTGACCTCATGCTGATGTACGGCACCACCATGTTCCTCGTCCACACCACGGCCAATCGCATCTCGGTCCCGGAGCTGTGGGGCACCGTGGGCGCCTACGAGGGGACCCGGTCCCTTGCCGGCGGGATGGCGACGTCGGGTGCTATCACCAGCTGGCTGAAAGAACTCTTCGGCGCCGTGGATTACCCCCAACTGCTTGCCGAAGCAGAAGAGTCCGGACCTGGGGCGAAGGGTTTACTTATGCTGCCCTACTTTGCGGGTGAGCGGACGCCCATCGCCGATCCCGAGGCGCGCGGGGTTGTGGCCGGATTGACCCTCTCCCACGGCCGCGGCGATCTCTACCGGGCAGCGCTGGAGGCTACAGCCATGGGCGTACGCCACAACATCGACAGAATGGAGCAGGCCGGGGCGTCAATTGACCGCCTGATAGCTGTCGGCGGTGGCACCCAGGGCGGGCTCTGGACCCAGATTGTTTCCGATGTCACCGGGCGCGAGCAGGTAGTACCGACAAAAACCATCGGTGCGAGTTATGGTGCAGCCTTCCTCGCCGCCCAGGCGGTCACAGGGCAGGCTGCCACAGGCGGCGGCGAGGCTGGGCAGGAGGTTACGATCGCCGAGTGGAACCCACCGTCCCACATCGTGTACCCGCAGCCGGCCGTCCGGGAGAACTACGAAGAGCTCTATGCCCTGTACCTTGAGCTGTATCCAGCGACCCGTGAGCTACAGCACCGCCTGGCGCAGCGCCAACAAGGGCAGTCACGCAGTCCCGGAGAGCATGCCCATCAGCCAAGCAAGCAGCACTAGGGGAAAACGAGCGATGACGACGTCAAAGGGAACCGTGGCCGTTGTCGGCTCCATCAATTCGACGACGATCCGATGCGCATCGGGCCTGCTCTGAGCTGACTCGGCCCGTCTTTGAACTAGGATGTTCAGACGGGCCGATGCATCAGCAAAGCTGTTGCAAGACAGTGGCCAAGGAAAGGATTTCTGATGGTCAACCCCGTCCACCTCCGCACCCTGGTCGAAGTGGTCCGGCTGGGATCCTTTGCGGCGGCAGCAACCCGCCTGGGCTACACGGCGTCGGCCGTTTCACAACAGATGTCGGCCCTGGAGCGGGACACGGGAGTGGATCTGTTCCACCGTTCGGCCAAGAGCATCCTGCCTACCGAGGCCGCGGTGGTGATGACCAGGCATGCCTCCAAGGTGCTGACCGACATTGAAGCCCTCATGGCAGCAGCAACCAGGACGCACGATGTCACGAGCCAGGAACTGAGGCTTGGCATCTTCCCCAGCCTGGCCACCTACGTTCTCCCCAAGATCCTCGAGAAGCCGGCCTGGAAAGACCTCGGCATCGATCTCCGCGTCTCCGTGGCAGAACCGTCGCAGACCATCCAGGGACTGCGGACCGGCGGCGAGCTGGATCTTGCCCTCGTCTATCAGGTGGGTCAGTCCGGGCTGGCTTGGCCCCATACGTTAAACCGCCAGTGGATCGGTGACGACAACTTCAGGGTTGTGCTCCCTGCCGCCTGGGGAATCCGCACGGACGCGAAAATGGCCGCCGACCACCTGTCTGAAATGCCTTGGATCGTTCATCACCCGGGAACCAGCGATGCCACCGTCATCGAGCGGCTGTTCGCCAGCTGCAACCTGCATCCGCGGGTTGTGGCCTACAGCGACGATTTCCATGCCAGCCTGGAGATGGCCGCTGCAGGACTCGGTGCGGCCCTGGTTCCGGAGCTCGCCCTCCTGCGCCAACCGCCTGGCGTCGTCGTGCTGGATGTCCCTGAAATCCGGCTGGCCCGGAACGTCTTTGCTCTTTTGTTCAACGAAAAGAAAACCGCCCGCGTCCAGCTGTTCGTCGATCTTCTGGCTGAGACGCTCAGCAATCTGGGCTCGAAGGGGAAATAATCCCGGATGCTGGAAATACGGTGCTTTTGGGGGCTATGTTGAACTCATGAACAAGGTAGCGAGCCAGCACTTTGGTGAGATTGAACTCAATCACGGCCGGGATCACAACATCGCGGCCAGACACGAGCTGGCCGGTCAGACCCTTGAGCTGGACCTGAACATCAACGCACACGACCATTTCGACGAAGCTGCCATGCACAAGGTGGACTACCGGCTGCGCTTCCTTCCCGAACTCGTAGACGAAGTGCGCGACATGATCGCCATCGAACTCGAGCAAGAGGGAACCAGCCCCCAGGAGTACCTCCGGTTCCACAGCAACGCCATCAAAGAAGAGCACCTCCAGAAAGTGTTCGGCGTCTCGGATAAGAGCGAGCTCACCAACGCCGTTTTCCTCAAGGCGCTGAAACTGGGCCATGTGGGTATTTATCCCGGACAGCCCGAGCGGTATTTCGTCCTCGATTTCACCCTTGGCCAGCACTTCACTGATGAAGTCCTGGTTGCCTCGGCGGATGAAGACGGCGTAGTGGACGATGAGATCGTCTGGGAGTCCTGACCTCAACCAGTCACGTTAAAGTACGACGCCGGCCGGTCACCTTGCGAGGGGACCGGCCGGCGGCGTAATTAGTCAGTTACTACTTGGCGGTTTCCAGCAGTTCGGCGCGAACCGTCTTGGTAGCCTCAACCAGGTTGCGCAGGGACTCTTCAGTCTCAGCGTAGCCGCGGGTCTTCAGGCCACAGTCCGGGTTGACCCAGAGCTGGCGCGACGGGACGTGCTTGACAGCGGTGCTCAGCAGTTCAGTGACTTCCTGCTGGCCCGGAACGCGGGGCGAGTGGATGTCATAGACGCCCGGGCCAACGCCGCGGCCGAAGCCGTGGGACTCGAGGTCATGAACCACTTCCATGCGGGAGCGGGCAGCCTCGATGGAAGTGACGTCCGCGTCCAGGCCATCGATGGCGTCGATGATGGCGCCGAACTCCGAGTAGCACAGGTGGGTGTGGATCTGCGTTGCATCCGATGCGCCGGCAGTGGAGAGGCGGAACGAGTTCACTGACCAGTCAAGGTAAGCGGCCTGATCTGCTTTCCGCAGTGGCAGGAGCTCCCGAAGGGCGGGTTCGTCTACCTGGATGACCTTGATGCCGGCGGCTTCGAGGTCGGCGATTTCATCGCGCAGTGCCAGGCCAACCTGGTTGGCGGTCTCTCCCAGGGGCTGGTCATCGCGGACGAAGGACCAGGCCAGGATGGTGACCGGACCGGTGAGCATGCCCTTCATGGGCTTGCTGGTCAGGGACTGCGCGTACTTGGCCCATTCCACCGTGATGGGGGCGCTGCGGGTGACATCGCCCCACAGGATGGACGGACGGGTGCAGCGTGAGCCGTAGGACTGGACCCAGCCGTGGACGGTGACGTCGAAGCCTTCGAGGTTCTCAGCGAAGTACTGGACCATGTCGTTACGCTCGGGCTCGCCGTGAACCAGTACGTCGTAGCCGAGCTCTTCCTGGAGTTCGACAACGCGCTTGATCTCATCCTTCATGAGCTGCTCGTACTGCTCGTTGGTGAGGTCGCCCTTGTTGTTGCGGGCGCGGGCGGACCGGATTTCGGAGGTCTGCGGGAACGAACCGATGGTGGTGGTGGGCAGCGGCGGCAGGTGCAGGGCCTCTTCCTGGGCTGCTTCACGGACCGAGTACTCGGAGCGGTTGAAGTCAGCCGCAGTCAGGGCTGCTGTGCGGGCACGGACGTCAGCGCGGCGCACGCCTTCAGCCTCGGCACGGGAAGCATTGATGCGGGTGGCTTCATCGATGGCGGGCTGAACAGCAGCGGCGTCGGTCAGCAGGCCGGCGAGGGTAACAACCTCAACTGCCTTCTGGTCCGCGAATGCCAGCCAGCTGCGGAGCTGCCCGGACAGCTGCGCCTCTTCCTCGACGTCGTGCGGGACGTGCTGGGTGGAAGTGGAGGTGCTGATGGCCAGCTTGGCTACGGACTTCTTCAGCTCGGCGATCTTGTCTGCTGAGGCCTGGAGGTCATTCCGCCAGATGTTGTGGCCGTCCACGACGCCGGCAACGAGGGTCTTGTTACCCAGGGCAGCAAGCGCCGCGGCAGACGGAACAGCGCCCTTGAAGACGTCGATGTGCAGTGCGTCGATGTTTGTTGCAGCAAGGGTTCCGAGCTGGCCGTTGAGGGCACCGTACGGGGTGGAGACGAACAGCTGCGGGCGGCTGGCTGCGGCGGAAAGGACCTCGTAGGAGCGGGCGACGGCGGCCTGGATCTCCTCGGCGGAGGTGTCCTGGTCAACTACCAGGGACGGCTCGTCAACCTGGATCCAGCTGGCGCCGGCAGCAGCCAGCTTCTCCAGCAACGCTGTGTAGACCGGCAGGATGTCCTCGAGGCGTGACAGCGGGCTGAAGCCGGCCGGGGCGTCGTCGGAAGCCTTGCTGAGCAGCAGGAAGGTGACCGGGCCCACGATGTAGGGGCGGGTCTCCACGCCGTTGGCCAGGGCGTACTCGAACTCTTCAACGATGCGGTTCGAGGTCAGCGCGAAGTTGGTCTCCGGGCCGATTTCCGGCACGAGGTAGTGGTAGTTGGTGTCGAACCACTTGGTCATTTCCAGCGGCTGCTGCTCCTTGTTGCCGCGGGCAAGGGTGAAGTAGCCGTCGATGTCCAGCTGGCCGTCGGCGTTGAGAAGCTGACCGAATCGTGCCGGTACTGCACCCAGGTGGGCAGCGGCGTCGAGCACCTGGTCGTAGTAGGAGAAGGTGCCCGGAACGGCGGCAGCCTCGGTCAGCCCCAGGGCCTGCAGCCGCTTGGCCGTGCCGAGCTGGATCTCCTTGGCTGCGGCGTCGAGGGCTGCGGCGTCGATTTTGCCGGCCCAGTAGGCTTCAATGGCCTTCTTCAGCTCACGGCGACGGCCGATGCGCGGGTAGCCAAGGATCGAGGCGGACGGGAAGGCTGTGGCTGCGGTGGCAGTCTTTTCAGTCATGTGAGGATTCCTTGAAGTGTGTGGGTGAAATTCTTGGAGGGTATGAAGAAGCGGACGGGTGTTCACCCGTCAGCAGAGAGGTGTTAATCCGTCAGGTGCCAGCGTTCATCCGGCACTTCGAGCGGGTATTCAGCTGGCAAGAACCTGCCGGCGGGCGATCGCATTGAGTCGGCTGGCCGGACGGGCCGGGCGGGGCAAGGCCAGCTTGTCCAGGACATCAAGGGCACACGCATGCTCGTTGAAGGTGTACAGGTGGATGCCAGGAGCACCGGCGTCCAGGGCAGCATTGGCGAGGTCCACTGTGGCAGCCACACCAATCCGCCGACGCTCGATGTCGTTGTCCGCCGACGCGAGGCGTTCCATCAGCCGCGGATCCGGTGCGACACCCGCAAGCTCGCCGAGCCGCGTGACCCGGCGAAGGCTCGTCAGCGGCATAACGCCGGGGATGATGGGGATGGTGACACCGGCGCGGCGTGCCCTGGTCATCAGGTCCGCGTACTGCTCAGAGTGGAAGAACACCTGGGTAATAGCGAAATCGGCCCCTGAGCGCTGCTTGGCCAGCAGCACCTCGACGTCGTGGGCCTCATTCGGCGATTCAGGGTGCCGGGTGGGGTAGGCAGCGACGCCAACAGCCACCTTGCCCGCACAGAGCAGGGCAGAACGGCGCTGCTCCACGCGGCGGATCAGTTCGATGAGATCCTGGGCGTAACGGAGGGAACCGCTGGCCGGCGCTGCACCGTCCTTGGGCTCGTCTCCCCGCAGGGCAAGGATGCCGCGGACGCCGACATCGAGCAGTTCACCGATGATCCCGGCAAGTTCCTCGGGCGTATTGCCCACGCAGGTCAGGTGCGCCAACGGCCGGAGCGTGGTTTCGAGTATGAGCCGATTGATCAGTTCGACGGCGGTGTCCCGGTTAGAGCCGCTGGCCCCGTAGGTCACGGAGACGTAGTCGGGGTCCGTGGACTCCAGTTCTCCGATGGTGGTCCACAGGGATTCGGCCGCGGCAGGCGACCGGGGCGGGAAGAGCTCGTAAGAGAGCGCCACCGGAGCGGTGTCGGAAAGATTCGAATGTGCGTCAATAAGGCTTGGTGGTGACATTTGCGTCCTTGGCTTTGACATTGGTGATACGTTCGTCCGGTCTTGTGGCTGGAAGCCCTTTACCAGTACGGCAGTGCCGTCAATGAATGGAGTTTGGGGAACACGAAAAGACTTCCGCAGGACGCAGCCGCGACTGTTACGCCTGGAAGGAAGTTCTCCGTGAGCAAATGTCAGGCCCACATGGGGGCACCCACACCCTCCTCACACGACGCATTTGCGACGGGCACTGCGGAGGATCGCTGACACGTTACCTCGGTAACTTGTATAGAACTCTATGGTCCCCGCAGCACGGCTTCAAGTTGGCCTCCGAATTAAGACGCAGTTTTACGGTCGGTTGGTGCCGGAAGCAGAAGAATCTTCGACCGGGAAGGGGCGTTGGCCCAGACGAACGCCTTTACGCTGACTGCGGGGCGAGCCACCTCACCATGGCCGGTCCGTACCGGCGCCGTCGCTGTCGAGGTATTCGTCACGTTGCTGGCCGGTGTTGCGATCCTGCTGGGACTTCTTGGCGCTTTGCTCAAGCTTCTGGAGCTGGCTCTGCCTGGCCTCATTCGAAGGCTGGGGCTGCCCGTCAGCTCCATCGCTTTGCTCCGGCTGCTTCTGGGAGCCCTGCCCTGATTTCTCCTTCAGGCGAGCGTCAGCACGATTGAGCTTCTCGCCTTCGCTGCCCCGAGCACTCTGGGACTCAGGGAAACATGCCGGTGGTGCTTCCTTAATCACAGCGAGCCCTTCCGCATAGAGCCGCGCAGCCTCGGAGCTGCCGGCCGACGCCAGCGCCGAGTCGCCCAGCGCCTCGATGGTCAGCACAAGGTTCACTCTGATCCTGCAATCGTCGGACTCCGGAGCTGCTGCCAATGCTTCCTCGAATCTGACGCGTGCACCTGCATAGTCCTCTTTGAGCACGAAAGCGTCCCCGGCGGCAAAGAGCGCCTTGTGCGGCTCGAAAATGTTGGCGAAGGCCAATGCTGAAGCAGCGGACCCCACGGCCGCAGGGTCCCCCCGCTGAAAACCCTCCGCTGCACTGTTTCCCAGGACTCCGAGGCTGAAAACTTTTGCCGTGGTAAGCAGCACAAGGAGGACAGGAACCACCGACCACCACAGCAGCTTGCGACGCCGCCTCAGCCGTTTGACATCCTCGGGGCAGGAATTCCTATCCGTCACGGAGCGGCCTCAACATCCTCAGTTGCCCCATGATCAAAATGCCCTCGCGCAGGGCGAGCAGGAGTGCTGCGAGCGCCGGGATCCAATACAACTCGGTCCGGCCGTCAAGGTCCTGGTCAGTACGGTCGAGGTTGCCGGGACGCGCGTCCTGCATCATCGGCGCCGTGGACGCGTCTGCGGTACGGTGCACGTACGGGATTCCAAGCTGGCCCGCAATTTCCTTTAACCGGTCCTCATCAATTTTGGAGATGGCATCACGGGTTTCGCCGCCCGTCCGGTCCTTGATGTAGTCCGATTCGCCGGCGTCGCCCGAACCCGTGTTTTCGCGCATTTTCCCGCCCTCCCGCGTGCCGTATCCCAACACCGCCCCGCCGTCCACAAGGGAGCCTTCTACTCCCAAGGGTGCCGGCCGCTCGGCACTGGTCTGTTCGCCGTCACCGAGGTAATAAACAATCCGGGGCCTCTCGGGATGGCTTTCTTTGGCCGCCTGAAGTCTGGCCTGCAGAGCCTTCCCCGCCATGGTGACGCTGCTTCCGGTCGAGTAGTTCGTGATCTGCGGACCCAGGATGGAAACGACTGTTTCCAACGCCGACGCGTCAACAGTCAATGGCATCCGTACTGCGGCCGATGAGTCGAAAGTGATGACTGAATAGCGGGCCCCGGAGAGCTCCCCGGCAATGGACAAGATGTCCGCCTTGACTCCCTGCATCCTGGGCTTCGAACTCCCGAAGTCCTCCGCCACCATGCTGCTGGTGGTGTCCACGACAAAAAAGACATTCAGGTCGGAGGCTGCGGCAGTCAAGTGTCCGCCAGGCAATCCCGGGCGAAGCGCTGCGAGAACCAGCAGGAGTACAAGGCCGCCACGGAACAGCCAGTCCCTGACATGTGCCCTGCCGGTTATGCCTCGGCCAAGGTTCACTGCGCCAACGCTCCCCTTCAGGAGCATCCGGAGAACCAGCACCATGGAGGCTGCTAAGGCCAAGCCCAGCATCCACCAAGGCACAATCGGGTTGAACGTCATGGCTTCAGCCGCCATGACGCCCCTGCGAGGACCAGGCCGGACAGCAGCGCAATGGCCAGCGGGATCTCCGCGCGGTCCGCAACCACGGCCCGTGGGGAACCTTGAAACCTGGAAGCCTCCGTGGCCTGCACACTGTGGATGATGCCTGCCACGGCTTCAGGATCGTCCAGAGCGTAGTAGCCGCCGTTGGTCTTCTCGGCGACAGACCGCAGCTGGGCTCCCGGCTGCCCGGGATCGCTGCCGAAATCGTAGTCGCCAGGATTCAACGCATAGATTCGCACGCCGCTTTCCTGGGCCAATGCACCCGCTTCGACGAGGGTGAAGATGGGGTTTCCAGACAGGTAGTTGTCGGTGGCCAGAATGATGGACCGTGACCGCCGCTGTGGATTCCCCTCTTGCGGTGGTTCCTCTTGCTCAGCCCCCGGTTGACCGTCTGTCTTGGGGAAGCTCCGCACGCAGGACGCCAGCCCATCTCCGATGAGTGATGATCCCTCACCGCCCCAGGTTCCGTCGAGGAAGCCTGAGGCCTCTGACTCCCCATCAAACGCCCGTCGTGCTTCCTTGAGTTGTTCGGCGACGTACTCGTAGTCATCCGTCAGGGGGAAGACCTGGACGGCGGTGCTGTCGAAAATGGTCAGTCCTATGCGCTCGCCGTCGAACTCCTGAGCGAGCCGGCCGAAGGTCTCCACTATTGCGGAGTCGGCGCTGCTCATGGAACCGGAGGCATCGAGGCAGAGGACGATGTCCCGGTTTTGCTGTTCAGGCCGGACGTTGCTGCGCTCGGCCGGCCGGGCCGCTGCCACAGCACATGACGTGACCAGCAACCCCGCCGCCACCGCCATGACCAGGACCCAACGCCGATACCGCCGGACGGCCGCCTGGTACTCAGGCAGGGCGGTGAGCCGATCGCCATGGGCCACCGGACGCCGTCGGGCATTCCCGTGCTTGTACCGCCTCAGTCCCCACCAGAAAGCGGCCCCAGCCATCGCCAGCGCTGCGGGGAGAACCCACCAGAAAGTCAGCTCCATGAGCGGACCACTTCCCTGGCCGTCTCCGCGGCAGCGGCCGGTGATTCCTGCGGATGCGCAGCGAACTCGCCAGGGTAGATCCGCGCTATGGCTGTGACCAGGGCGGGCGGGCCGTTCTCCTGCAACTCCGCAAGCGTCATCCGGGGAGCGGCGACGCCCGAGGCTCGCTGCACAAACATCCGGACGAGGAGACTGAGTTCCTGATGGGCCTGGCGTGCAGGCAAGCGGCCCGAGTTTGCGTCGGCGGCCACTTTGTTGATGCCTGCCAGAAATTCCTGCTGCAATGCGTTCAGGTCCGACGCCGGTGCGTAACGCACCGTCTGGAGGCGCGGACTCCTGGTGCTGACGAACACGAACAGGAACCACCCTGCCACCAGAACTATCAGGCCCAACCCGAACCACAGCAGCCACGGACTGTACAGCATCGGCCCATAGAACTCCGCCTTACCGTCCATGGCGGTGCCGTTCCAGCAAGGAGAAAATCGCGGGAACAACCTCGTGGCTGCTTCCGGCGGACACTTCAGCAATCCCCAGTCGCCGGAACATTCCAGCGCGTGCGGCGGTCCGCTCCGCAACCGCCAGTCTGTAGGCACGGCTGACTGCTTCAGACCCAGTCAACCGGCTCATGAGTACGCGCGCATCGGCGACGTCGAACTGCTCCCCCGGCTCGCCCAGGTTTGCGTCACGTACGGTCAGCCACAGTATCTCGTGCTGCGCCCGGAGCCGGCGCAACAGAGCTTCCAGTCCTGCATCCGGGGGAAACTCGTCCGCAACGACGAACAGCAGCATCCGCTGCCGATAGTTTCGGGCCACATGTTCGAGCTGGATGCGGAGCTCACTGGGAGGAGCTGAAAGCCCCACGCGGGTATGCACCTCACGTAGAAGCCGTTCCAGATGCGCCTCTCCCCCTTTGGCGGGCAGCGACCGTGAACCGGTCGAATCTCCTGCGACGAGGCCGACGACGTCGCGGTGGCGGAGGGCAAGGTAGCCCAGAATCCCGAGGGCCATCACGGCGATATCCTTCTTGTCTTCACCGTCAGCCGACGTCGCCGCCATATTGCGGCCTGTATCAGTCACCAGCAGCAGCGTCTGGCGCCGGACGGCCACGTAGCGGCGGACAAGGGGAGATCCGTGGCGGGCAGACGCCTTCCAATCGATATCGCGGACTTCATCACCGGGAACATAGGCCCGGAGGTCCTCGAAGTCCAGACTGCGGCCCTTGAAGACAGAACCGTACTCGCCGTCAAGCATTCCACGGGCTTTGCGATGGGCGAAGATGGACATCTTCGATTTCACCCGCTGCACCAGGCTGGTCGTCACGGCGGACTCAGGGTGTTTGGACGGAAGCGACAATGGCGTCGATCACTGTCTCAACACGGACCTGCTCGGCAACAGCTTCGAATCCCAGGATCAGCCGGTGCCGGAAAACACGGTGTGCCAGGGACTTTACGTCCTCAGGGATCACGTGGTCGCGACCGTTCAGCAAGGCTACGGCCCGGGCTGCCTGGCTGAAGGCAATGCTGGCGCGCGGGCTGGCGCCGAACTCGATGAAACCGGCAAGCCGTTCGTCTATATACTGCGCTGCGTTCCTGGTGACGTAGACCAGTCCGACAATGTACCGGACGATGGCAGGATCGATGTAGACCCTGCGAACCAGCTCCTGGACTTCGGCAATCGCCGCCAGGGATGCGGCAGCGGCAGGCTTCTGCTCCTCGGTGAAGATGCCGGCATCGATCCGCCGGATAATTTCGGCCTCTTCAGCGGGCGTTGGATAGTCCAGTACATCTTTGAGCATGAACCGGTCCATTTGGGCTTCCGGGAGAACGTACGTCCCCTCCTGCTCGATCGGGTTCTGGGTTGCCAGCACGAGAAAGGGCGATGGCAGACGATAGACCACGCCCCCGATGGTGGTTTGCCGTTCCTGCATGGCTTCGAGCATCGCGCTCTGGGTTTTTGCGCTCGACCGGTTGATTTCATCCAGGAGCACGATGTTCGCATGCACGGGACCCAGCTGCGTGACGAACGTTCCTTTGGCGGCGTCGTAGATCTGCGTGCCCGAGATGTCGCTGGGCAGCAGGTCAGGCGTGCACTGGATCCGGCGGAAATCGGCACTGACGGCCTCGGCCACGGTCTGGGCGGCAGTGGTTTTGGCCAGCCCGGGGACACTCTCCAGAAGGATATGTCCTCCGGTCATGAGACCGATGAGGAGTGATTCGCGCAGCCGCGTCTGTCCAACGACTTTCGCTTCAAAACTGCGGGAGATATCCCCCATGATCTGTTGGGCGCGGGCGAGTTCCGCGGGCTCGATCCTTGCGGCCGCCGTCGTCTGAAGCACTTAAATCCCCCTGAGAGCTGCTGGTTGCCGACGGGAGTTGCCTCCCGGCGGCGCGACGGCGGAATGAAGCGCCGCCACCGGCCATCCTATCCAAACGGGAACAGGTGTTTCGGGCAATGGGGACCTCTCCCCATGCGCGGCCCACAGGTCTATTCTGATGGCATGATTCAGCTTCCAGCCAACTACCAGCAGTATCTCGCGGCACAGGATCAGCACGTTGTCGATGCCATCCGCCCCGTCCTGATGCAGTCAGCAGCCGACCAGAAGTACGGCGTACGGGTGATCTACAACCCCGGAGCCACAGGGCATCAGGCCCACCTCGATGAAACATTGCCGTACGGAACCATCATCGAGGACATCGACTGAAGAACACTGTCCGAGCGGGCCTGGAAAAATGCCTTCCCGGTTTGCTGGTCAGTCTAGGAGGCCGGCGTTACCATGGGGCTAATACGCCTTGCGCGGTCTCACGCCCGCCTGTTCAGTACCCGTGGAGAGTAAGGGTGGCTACGCCCGGTCCGGGCCCTGGCTCCGGCTTTTTATGTGCCGGTCCTTCGGGTACAGGGAGTCAAGATGCACAGGGGCATCCTTCACATAGGTAGAACCTCAATCCTCGCTCTTGCCACCGTCGCCCTCGTGCTCGGAACGCTTCCGAGTCTGAGCGCCGCGAGCGGACCCATGCTTGCTGCCCATCTCACACAAGGTGCAGCCCCGATGGCCCTTCAGCCAGCCGCAGTACCCCAGGCTGCGATACCGGCGGTGCCGGGCCAACTCCGTGTAACCGCCGCGGGTGACTATTCCGCCAGTGCTGCGGCAGCCGGTGTCCTGTCACGGATTGGCACCATCAAGCCCGATCTCCATTTGGCGCTGGGCGATCTTTCCTATGGAGCCACGGGAGATGAGCAGAGCTGGTGCGACTTTGTAACGTCCCGAACGGGTCCAGGATTCCCCTTCCAGCTCGTCGCAGGAAACCATGAAAGCAACGGGCAAAACGGCAACATCAACGACTTTTCTGCTTGCCTTCCCAACCAGCTCCCTGGCGTGATTGGCAGCTACGGCAGGCAATACTACGTTGACGTCCCACAACAGAATCCCCTGGCCCGCTTCGTATTCATCTCTCCCGGCGTGCCCTTCACAGACGGGACCTGGAACTACGGTGCCGGAACCGCACGCTACAACTGGACGGTGGCCGCAATAGACGGGGCCAGGTCCGCGTCCATACCCTGGGTGATCGTGGCAACGCACATGCCCTGTCTTTCCATCGGGCAGTATGGCTGCGCTGCTGGAGCTGACGTGACCAATCTGCTGGTGAGCAAGAAGGTTGACCTGGTGTTGAACGGGCATGAGCACCTGTACCAGCGGAGCAAGCAGCTCGCGCTGGCCGCAGGCTGCACCGGCGTCGTCCCGGGCACATACAACGCGTCATGCGTCCGAGACGGCGACAATTCCGTTTCAAAGGGCGCAGGAACTGTGATTTCTACCGTGGGCACCGGGGGTGTCGCCCTGCGTGATGTGTTCCCTGCAGACCCTGAAGCGCCATACTTTGCAGCCTCCTCAGGGCTTAATTCCAGTCCCAGTCATGGCCTTGTTGACCTCCAAATCACCGATACATCTCTGACGTCCCGCTTTGTGGCAACACAAGGCGGATTCACCGATGAGTTCACAATCGCATCTGGCGGAGAGAACGCCTCCCCTATAGCCTCCTTCACCGAAGCCTGCAGCGGCCTTACCTGCAACTTTGATGCTTCAGCTTCCTCTGACCCTGACGGAAGCATCGCCGCTTACTCCTGGGACTTTGGCGACGGCGGCACCGCAAACACGGCTACTCCATCCCACACCTACGCGGCCGCGGGGGCTCACACCATCACGCTCACAGTAACGGACAACAGCGGTGCCACCGCATTGGCTTCCCGGCAGGTCGATGTTGGTACTGCTTTAGTGCTGGCATCGGATGCGTTCGGCCGGACGGTAACAAACGGGTTTGGCTCGGCAGAAGTCGGCGGTGCCTGGAGCATCACGGGAACCGCGTCTGCTTATGCAGTATCCGAAGGAGCAGGAAAGATCAGGATCCCGACGGCGGGTAGTGGCAACAACGTTTATCTGAACGGGGTCAATTCCTCTAGCACGGACCTCTATCTCACACTGGCGACGGACAAGGCAGCAAGCGGTTCAGGTCTGTACCTCTCAGTCGTCGGCCGACGCATAACGGGTGGCGGTGCGTACAGGACACAGGTCCAGCTGACAGGAAACGGTGCTGTCAGACTTTATTTGATACGGGCATCGTCAACTGGCGCCGAGACGATCCTTGGCACTGGCCTGACAATTGCCGGGCTGAACTACGCTGTTGGTGACAAGCTCGCCATCCGGCTCCAAGTAACCGGAACCGGCCCGACGACCGTGAGGGCAAAAGTGTGGGAGCTCGGAACCACCGAACCCACAACGTGGCAGCGCACTGCTACGGATTCGACAGAAGCCCTTCAGGTCCCCGGCAGCATCGGCCTGATGACCTATCTCTCAGGTAGCGCAACCACAGCCCCGCTGATGGTGTCAGTCGATGATCTGCGGGCCACAAGGGTGGGTTGATGCGGACATGCCGTGAACCCGGCGACTTTGCCCGAGCGGTGTCAGCCCTCGAGCAACAAGCGCTGGGACCGCGGTGCCAACGTGTGCTCGAGGACCAGGCAGGCAGCTCCTACCGCACCAACGTCCTCGCCGACGCCGGTGCCCACCACCTCTATGCCGTGAATCTGCCGCGCAGCGCTGCTGCTTTCAAGCAGCTCCGGGATCCGGTTCAGATAGCGCTCTGACAGGAGGTTCCAGAAGGGGCCGCCAAATACGACACGTTCAACGTCAAGGGTGTTGGTGATGACCGCAACGGCCCGCGAGACAAGGACTGCCGAGCGGTCAATAATCTCCGCTGCCGTACTGTTTCCTGCCTCAGCAGCCTCGAACAGCTTGGCAAAGCTGTTTTGAATTGCCGACGCCTCGCCTGAATCCCCGGCGTCGCGCTCAAGCACTCCCGCCTCGACGGCCTGGGCGACCAGCACTTGAGGGATGCAGGAAGACTTAACGCAGCCCCGCAGCCCGCAATCACAGGGCGGACCGTCAGGATCCACGATGATGTGGCCGATCTCTCCCGCGTTGCCCGACGTTCCTCTTACCAACTCGTCATTGAGCACAATTCCGCAGCCTATGCCCGTGCCCATATACATAAAGACGAAACTCCCCGAGCCGCTGGGACCACCTGCCCAGGTCTCCGCCACAGCAGCACTGGTAACGTCCTTGTCCACCAGAGTGGACAGCCCCGTGGCCTCAGCAAGAGCATCCCTCAGGGGTACCCGGTCCCAGCCGGTAAGGAGCGGAGGGGCCACAACGGTGCCGTGCTCCAAATCGATCGGCCCGGGCGTAGCGACGCCGAGTCCGGCAATCTTCGAGGCATCCACTCCTGATTCGTCCACGAGTTTTTTGATTTCACCTGCGATCGTTGCAATCACAGCAGCAGGCTCGGACCCTCCCGGCGTGTTGATCCTCGAGTGTTTCACCACGGCACCCACAAGGTCCAGGACCACGAACGTCGTCACGGCGGGGTCAAGGTGGACGCCTACGGCATACATCCCGGAGGGGTTGAGCTGCAGGATGGTCCGTGGTTTCCCTGGCCCATTGCCCTCTTTACCCGCCTCAATGATCAAATGCTGATCCAGTAGCCGACGGGAAATGTTGGAGATGGTCTGGGGGGAGAGTCCGACAATCTGGGCAAGTTCCACCCGGCTCAGTCCCGCTGTTGACCGGCGGATGGCATCCAGGATGACCGTGAGATTAAAGTCGCCCATCCGAGGCAGATTTGTTCCGCGCCTTGGGGACGGCTGGCGGATCTCAGTCAAGGATTCCCCTACACTTTCTCGGCAAATTTATTAGTGATGTCTGCATCGTACGTTACTCCCGGGCGTCCCGGCACGACCCCACGCACACTTGACCAACAGGTCTTCCGCGCGCCAAAAAGTCGGTTATCCGGTTTCAATTTCGCCCCCGGGAAATGCTCTTCGCGACGGTGAATTTTGTGTTCCTTCCCTGCACTGTCGTCACGCCCACCAGCCGTTCCAGAGCGGGCCGGTACGGCAGGTGGCTGTTGAAGACGGTCCAGAGTTCGCCGCCAGGTTCCAGCACCCTTGCCGCAGCTTCAAACAGCTTGATGCCCGCACCTGCATGCACACTCGCTCCCAGGTGAAACGGCGGGTTTAGCAGAATCAATCCCGCGCTGGCGTCAGGAAGGGATTCCATGGCGTCGTCCTGCAGCACCCCGATGCGGCCCGACAACCCGTTGGCTTCGGCGGTACAGGTGGCCGAGGCGACTGCCGCTGCGGAGCGGTCGGTGGCAGTGACACGTGCCCCGGGGTGGGTGCGGGCGTACATGGCCGCCAAAATTCCCGTTCCGCAGCCCAGGTCCACGGCATGGGTGGCGGGGGCCATTTTGAGGAGGAATGTCAGAAGGAACCTTGTTCCGATGTCCAGTCTGGTGCCGGAGAACACGGCGCCATGGGCGCAGACCGTGAGTCCAAGCTCGGCGTTTTCCTCGACGACTGGATACGGCAGGGGCCCGCTCCGGACCTTGGGAATCCTGGCTACCAACACCCGGGATTTCTGCCGTGCCCGCTGCGGCTCTACTTCTTCGAAACAGCGGGCAAGAACATCGTTCATACCCAGGCTCATGTGTTTGATCCGGCCGCCGGCCAGGAGAACCACGTCCGGCTCGGCATAGCGCGCCACAGCATCGGCGGCCTCTTCAAGTTCGGCCAATGTCCTGGGGAGCTGCATCAACACAAGGCGCGCTCCCGCCAGCAGTGACGGACCGAGCGGCAGCTGCTCGAATCCGCCGACTCCAAGCCTGGCAGCGTTGTTTCTTAGGGCTTTCTCACCCGTCACGAGATCCTGATGGACGCGAACCGTGCCCCTCGTCGTCGCTTCCTGAGAACCCGCCAGCGGAAGAGTAAGCGCCCCGTAGCGGTCACCGATCACCGCCACATTCCCGTCCCCCGGCAGGAAATCAGCTGCCGTGTCAAGCAGCAGGCTGTCGGTGGCATCCCACGCCTGCAGATTGGCGGCCTCAACGTCCGGATAGCGCCGGAGGCTGCTGAGCAAAGGAATGGGTTCGCTCTCAGTTGCGGGGTTCATATTGTCCTTCAAGAAAGCGCAGGATGCCTGCGACGGCGGCCCTGCCGGCGCGGTTTGCGCCAATAGTGGACGACGACGGGCCGTAACCCACCAGGTGCACCCTCGGCTCGGCGGCCACCTGCGTTCCATCCATGGCTATTCCGCCGCCCGGGCCTCGAAGGTGCAGCGGGGCCAAATGCTCCAGTTCTGCCCTGAACCCCGTGGCCCATAAAATGACGTCGGCGGCGAGGAAACCGCCGTCGACCAGGCGGACTCCCTCCGGCTCAATGGCGGTGAACATCGGGTTCCGGTCGAGGGCACCACGCTTCTCAGCGGCCCTGAGCGTCGGCGTCCACAGAAGGCCGGTGACCGCCACGACGCTTTGCGGGGGCAAGCCCAACCTGACACGTTCTTCCACGAGGGCGACGGCGTCGTGACCTGCCTGTTGGTCGAAGTCACCGTCGCGCCAGACAGGCTCCCTGCGGGTGAACCAGCTGGTGGTGGTGACCTTGGAAATCTCGTCCAGAAGCCCTACGGCTGAAATTCCGCCGCCCACCACCAGAACGTGCTTCCCGCGGAATTCCTCTGCTGAGACATAATCAGCCACGTGCAGTTGCCTGCCGCGGAAAGTGAACTGGCCCGGATACACGGGCCAGAAGGGCCGGCTCCACGTTCCCGTCGCATTGATGACAGCGCGTGCGTTCCACGATCCTGCGGATGTTTCGATCCGGAGACGCCCAGAGGGGTCAGCATCCTGCCGGGAAACGGCCCGCACTTTGACCGGCCGCTGAATCGCCAGCCCCAGTTGCTCTTCATAGCCGCTGAAGTAGCGGGTGAGGAATTCGGAGCTGGGCTCTGACGGGTCCACCTCGGGTTTCGGGATACCGGGAAGATCACTGATTCCGTTGACCGTGGCCATGCGGAGGCTTTTCCAACGGTGCCGCCACGCTCCCCCGGGTCCTTCTTCGGCGTCGAGCACTGCGTATGTCCACGGCTGAGTCTCCGGCGGAAGGACGCTGGCGGCCGGAATGACACCGCGGCGGGCCAGATGGTAGGCGGCAGACAGGCCTGCTTGGCCGGCTCCGATGACTACGACGTCGGCCTCCACGTCCTGATCGTGCTGGTTTCCAGGAGTTTGCTGGGTTGCGGTCAGACCTTTTTCACCACGCCCGGTTTGAGCTGAATCGGCCCCCACACCGTCAAGTTTGGGCATGCAGGGC
Source organism: Arthrobacter sp. Z5-13 (assembly GCF_056499105.1). Taxonomy (NCBI): domain Bacteria; kingdom Bacillati; phylum Actinomycetota; class Actinomycetes; order Micrococcales; family Micrococcaceae; genus Arthrobacter; species Arthrobacter sp. Z5-13. The sequence goes on along the minus strand of NZ_CP096460.1, from coordinate 1,863,483 downwards.
AAGGGGGCAGTGCTTCATTCACCTTGTCATCCTAGTCCAGTGCGTGCACGGTGGCATGCTGGCCAGCTCCACGAGCACAGACCCAAAAGCACGGGTCCCAAGAGGAGCATAGGACAAAAGAAAACCGCCAGACCCAGGGATAGTCCTGGGCTCCAGCGGTATTCGGTGGAGCTGAGGGGACTCGAACCCCTGACCCCCTGCATGCCATGCAGGTGCGCTACCAGCTGCGCCACAGCCCCGAATGCTGACCCCTTGAAGAATTATTCTTTGCGGAAGCAGTTCGACCAGCTTAATGCAGAAACTGGCGGGATGCGAATCCGAATCGAAACGTCCGTGCCCACGTCGGAGACCAGGATCACCGGGCCGCGGACAACGGATCAGGAAACAAAAAAATCCGCCGGAACCTTGCGGTTCCGGCGGATATCCGGTGGAGCTGAGGGGACTCGAACCCCTGACCCCCTGCATGCCATGCAGGTGCGCTACCAGCTGCGCCACAGCCCCGAATTTTCGTTGCTCCTGCACAAATTCGACCGGATAACCCGGCTCATCCAGCTGATTTCCTATCCGGATCTCTCCGGAGCAACTCAAATATCTTAGATCAGCCCTTCGGAAAATTCCAAATCGGGCATATTCGTCTTTTCCGCGCGATTACTCCGTGTCGGAGGTGACCGCAGCTTTGGCCGAGTTGTCATTTCCAAGTTGCAGATCCACCACTGGGCAGTCCTTCCACAGACGCTCCAAGGCGTAGAAAACCCGGTCTTCCTCGTGCTGGACGTGGATGACGACGTCGGAGTAGTCCAGCAGCACCCAGCGGCCGCCGGACCTGCCTTCGCGCCGGACCGGGCGCAGTTCCTGCTTGGAGAGCTCCTCCTCGATACCGTCAACGATGGCGTTGACCTGCCGCTCGCTCGGTGCGGATGCGATCAGGAACACGTCGGCGAGGGCCAGGCGCTCACTAACGTCGAGGGCAACGATGTCCTCGGCTATTTTTTCCGCCGCAGCTTTGGCTGCGATGCGGGCTGTGGCGATGGATGATTCAGATGCAGTCACGGGACTCCTTGTAGTGGGTTAAAGCGGGGCTCAGCGGGTCAGTCCGCTGACAATCATGGTGACGCCGGCAATCAGGGCAACGATGCCAATGGCGAGTACAGCCAACTGAAGCAGGCGCAGGCGGTGGGCCCTGCCCAGGCCTGCAGTAACAGCGTCCAACGGTTCAAGGCCATACGCTTCTTTGGCACTGATACGCCGGTGCTCAGTGAAATTTTCTTCGACCTCTGTGTCCCAGGTCTGTCTGCGTTGAACACTGACTGGGGTTGTCTGGGGGGCCTCAGGGGCTGGTGGAGAGCTTGCCAGCGCCACGGCCTCGGCACGCGCCAGAACGCCGGAACGCCCCGTAACGGGACCGCTGCTGTTGAGCCGGGGAGCGCCCGGCTTTCGTGGGCCGGCCTGACGTTCTGCCGGAACGCGGGGTCCCGGGTGCGTCACCACCGGCACATATGACGTGGCTGGCTTCTTCATGACCGGCCGGTCGATGCCCGGAACCTGCACAAATTCGAGTGGTGTCACCATGGCAAGGTTGCTGGCCGCCGAAGGATCGTGGCGGGGCTGCTGAGGTGCCGTCGCCTGCTCGGCAAGCTTCTGCTTGGCCATGGCACGCTTGTTGAGCACCGCGGCTCGCTCAGCAAGGGCAATCTGCTGGGCCAGGATCTCAGGATCCACAGCCTCCGGGTCATTCGCCGCGATATGCTCCATTTTGGCCAACTGGTTCTTGGCCTGTTCAGCAATGAGCGTGCGGGTGGCCAAAGCCTGCTCCACAGTCATGCCGTCCGGGACGTCCAATCCGTCGTCCGGGTCCGTGTTGCGACTTTCGGCAGAGGCAGTTGCAGGGGTTTCCTGGCGCCGCGGCTTATTACCTTCTGCTGGGGCATTCGCGCCACCACGGGACGCCGGGATCACCGGATTCGCAGCAGTTGGCGGAGACGCTTCAGCCCTCAACTGCTGAAGCCTTAACTGACGCCGCGTGGGCGGCCCGCCGGCTGAAAGCTGCTCTTCCTTTTCGGCCAATTCCTTGATGGTCCGCAGCGCGGCACGGTCTCTGGCCCGGATCTGGGAGGAACGTTCAGCCGATGTCCTGGCCGAATCCACTGGCTCAGAAGCAACCCGACGAACCCGGCCGGTGTTCCCGGTGTCCTGGCCGTCCGTGCCCGGGCTGTCTACAGGCTGGGGTGCGGTTGGCTGTGTCGAGACAAGAGGAACCTGACCGGGAGCCTGGGCTCCGGTGTCGCGGGTTTCATCCAGACGCGCATCTCTTGCCTGACGTAGTTCACGACGGCTGCGGACGGGAGGCTGTTCCTGACTCATTTAAAACTCATTCAGTGCTGGCTGGTTTGTCTGGCGGTTGGTTGTGCGTGGTGCTCGTGACCGGGCTGAGCACCGGCATAGAGCCCATATTTTGCTATGTATTGGACCACACCATCAGGTACCAGATACCAGACCGGCTCCCCTGCGGCAACCCTGGTGCGGCAGTCCGTTGAGGAGATAGCCATGGCCGGCACCTCAAGGAGGCTGACGTCATCGCGGCCCATTCCATCCAACACATGGCCTGGCCTGGTCACTCCCACGAAGTGTGCAAGGGACCAGAGTTCCTCGATGTTCTTCCACGAGAGGATCTGAGCCATGGCATCAGCCCCGGTGATGAAGAAAAGATCAGCATCGGGCCGCTGGACGTGCAAGTCGCGGAGCGTGTCTATCGTGTAAGTCGGTCCGGGCCTGTCGACGTCCACCCGGCTGACGGTGAATCGGGGATTGGACGCCGTAGCGATGACCGTCATCAGATAACGATGCTCCGGCTCGCTGACTTTTTTAGTCATTTTCTGCCAAGGCTGCCCCGTGGGCACAAACACAACTTCGTCCAAGCCAAACTGCGCGGCCACTTCGCTGGCCGCGACAAGGTGTCCGTGATGGATGGGGTCGAATGTGCCGCCCATCACGCCCAGACGCAGGCGGCGCTTCGCCCCGCTCTGCTGCAGTTTGGCGGAAATGTTAGTGGCCCTGGCCGTGATCGTGCTTGTTCGGGTGCTGGCGGTGGGGATCTGCGTGTTCTTCAACAGCTTCGTGGCGCCTGCCGAGGTTGGTATAGGACAGAGTCACAAACATCAGCGCTACGAGGATGGCAAACATCACCGCGCCGAACACCCAGGGCTCGGCCCACAATGGAGCGAGCTCCTCATGGCCGGCTTCACCGCCGGCGGTGGCAGCGATGGACGTGGCGATCTGCTGAAGCAGCATTTTCTCCCCTACTGAGTACAAAGGATGACGACGGCGGGCGGTCCCACCGTCAGGACTTCTGTTCTATGTTACAGCTTTGCTAGCTGCGGATTTGGCCCTCGCCCTGGACAATCCACTTGGTAGTGGTCAGTTCGGGCAGCCCCATGGGTCCGCGTGCATGGAGTTTTTGGGTGGAAATTCCTACCTCGGCTCCGAGACCGAACTCACCGCCGTCAGTGAAGCGCGTTGACGCGTTCACGATCACTGCGGCCGAATCCACCTCGGCGATGAACCGTTCAGCATTGGCGAGGTTGTTGGTCAGAATTGCCTCGGTATGACCAGTGGACCACGTCCTGATGTGCTTCACGGCGTCGTCCAGGCTGTCCACGATTGCCACTGCGAGATCCAGGTCCATGTATTCGGTGGCCCAGTCCTCGTCTGTGGCAGGAACAGTGTCAACAGAGGCCGGCAAAGCTGCGCGGGTCCTCTCATCAGTGTGAAGGGTGACCCCTGCCTTGCGTAGCGCAGAGGCAACAGCGGGAAGGACACTCGATCCGGAATGGACCAGAAGGGTCTCCACGGTGTTGCAGACGCTCGGACGCTGCGTCTTGGCGTTGAGGAGGATCTCTGTTGCCATCTCTTCATCGGCGGATTCGTCGATGAAGATGTGGACGTTTCCTTCGCCGGTCTCAATGACAGGAACCGCAGAGTTCGCGACGACCGTCTGGATGAGCTCGCGGCCGCCCCGGGGAATCAGGACATCCACGCGTCCACGGGCACGCATCAATGCATTCGCGCCTTCACGCCCGTACTGGTCAACAGTCTGGACGGCGTCAGCCGGGAGGCCGACTGATTCCAGGGCATCCCGCAGGATCTGAACCAAGGCGTCGTTGGTTGAGGCCGCTGCCGTTCCGCCTCGCAGGATGACGGCATTGCCGCTCTTCAGCGCGAGACCGGCGATGTCGACCGTGACATTGGGGCGGGCCTCATAAATTGCGGCCACCACTCCCATGGGCACGTTAATCTGGCGCAGGCGCAAACCGTTGGGCAGTGTCTGCCCCCGCACCACATTTCCAACGGGATCAGGCAGATTGGCGAGACTCTCCAGGGCCGCGGCGAGGGCTTCAATGCGCTTCTCGTCCAGCGTCAGCCTGTCCAGCAGCGCAATTGAGGTGCCGTTGGCTTTGCCCGCGGCCACATCCTTTGCGTTAGCGGCCAGAATCCGGCCGCGGTGCTCGAGCAGGGCATCACCGACGGCCCGGAGCGCCCGGTCTTTCCACGCACGGTTGGCCCGCGCCATCCGCCGTGCGGCGTGGCGGGAGCGGTCTGCGATTGCGTGGACGGCGGCTTCTACTTCGGCAGGAGTCGACGGCATAATTCCAGCGTCCGGAACCGGGACAACCACAGGGGTTTCCTCGGAAATCGCAGGTGCATTGGGAATCAGGGCCTCAGTCATGGTTCAAGTTTAGGCGAGCGGGCGGGCTAAACCAGCACCAGATCGTCAACGTGAACAACTTCACGGTCATAACCCCGGCCCAGGGCCTTGCCGAGTTCCTTCGTGGAGCGCCCCAGCATCTGGGGAAGTTCGGAGGCAGAGTAGTTGACAAGTCCGCGCGCAATCACGGTGTTGTCGGCGGAAACCATCTCGACGGCGTCGCCCGCTTCAAAATCGCCGTGCACGGCGGAAATACCCGCGGGGAGCAATGATGTCCGCCGGTCCCGGACAGCCAGCACCGCACCGTCGTCGAGAACCAGGCGCCCCTTTACGGAGGCGAGGTGAGCCAACCAAAGGAGCCGGATGGGTTTCCGGGAGCCGTTGACGGAGAACCACGTGCCAACATCCTCCCCAGCCAGGGCTGCCGCGGCGTTCCGGGTGGAGGTGACAAGCGCATGGATTCCGGAGCCTGCGGCAATGGACGCCGCTTCCACTTTAGTGAGCATTCCTCCGGTCCCTACCCCGGCCTTGCCTGCGCTGCCGATCGAGACGCCGTCGAGATCATGCGGCCCGGCAACGTGCGGAATCCGCAGGGCACCGTGTGAGGGGGGCCCGTCGTAAAGCGAGTCGACGTCGGACAGCAGGACCAGGACGTCGGCGCGCACCAGGTGGGCCACCAGGGCGGCGAGGCGGTCGTTGTCACCGAAGCGGATCTCGTGGGTAGCCACGGTGTCGTTTTCGTTGACCACCGGCACCACGCCAAGGTTCAAGAGCCTGTCGAGGGCACGGAAAGCATTGGTGTGCTGGCTGCGGCGCATGAAGTCATCGGCGGTCAGGAGTACCTGGCTGACCGTCACCCCATGGGCACCGAAAGCCTGTGTATAACGGGCCATCAGGAGCCCCTGGCCAACGCTGGCTGCAGCCTGCTGGGTGGCAAGATCCCGGGGGCGTTTCGCCAAACCGAGGGGTGCCAGGCCAGCGGCAATGGCCCCTGAAGAGACCAGGATGATCTCCGTCCCGGCGTTCCGCTTGTGGGCCAGAGCATCGGCAAGGCCGGTCAAGGCCTCTTCAGAAATACCGCCCTTGATGCTGGTGAGAGAGGACGAACCCACCTTCACCACGATGCGGCGGGCACCCGAAAGGACGCTCCGGTCAGGAACCGCTGGGGTCCTGACCGGGCTCACGGCCTTAGTCGTCATCTTCCGCGCCCAGTCCACTCTCCTTGAGCGGGCGTGCAGCACGGCGGCCGCTCACGGATTCGGTCCAGATACCAGCCTTGCGTTCTGCTTCCAGTTCGGCGCGGGCGGCGGCCTTGGCGTCCTTGCGATCCTGTTGCTCGTCGCGTTTCTGGCCACGCGTGGGACGGTCGCCGATGTCGGCGAAGCGTACGTCGGTGCCGCGAGGTGATGCGAGCAGCTCCGCACCGGCCATCATGGTGGGCTCCCAGTCGAAGACCACGCCGTCGTCTTCGCCGATCACCACGGTGTCGCCGGGCTTGGCGCCCTGTTTGAACAGCTCATTCTCGACGCCGAGCTTAGCCAGGCGGTCCGCGAGGTAGCCGATGGCTTCCTCGTTGGTGAAGTCAGTCTGCTTGACCCAGCGGACCGGCTTGTCACCAAGCACGCGGAACAACGGCTCCAGGTTCTTCTCTTCCCTGCGGATCTTGAAGCCTGCTTCATTGACCGCGCGGGGGCGGAGCACCGGAGCGTGGACCTTCGGCGGGGTGGAGGCCACGGCGTCGCGGGCTGCCTTGACGATTTCTGCCATGGCGAAGCCCAACTGGCGGAGTCCCTCGTGGCTTGTCGCAGAAATCTCGAAGACACGATATCCACGTGATTCCAGTTCAGGGCGCACAAATTCGGCCATGTCCTTGCCGTCCGGGAGGTCCACCTTATTCAGGGCAACCAGACGCGGGCGATGGTTCAGCGGCACAACCTCGCCGTCCGTTCCGGCATAGCTCATGTCGACGGCGTACTTCTCAAGTTCGGCCTCAATGATGGCGAGGTCTGACAGCGGATCGCGATCGGATTCCAAGGTGCCGCAATCGAGGACGTGAACCAGGGCAGCGCAGCGTTCGACATGCCTGAGGAAGTTGTGGCCAAGGCCCTTGCCTTCGCTGGCGCCTTCAATGAGGCCGGGAACGTCGGCGATGGTGAAACGGACCTCGCCGGCCTGCACAACTCCAAGGTTGGGGATAAGCGTGGTGAACGGGTAATCGGCGATCTTGGGCCGGGCTGCAGACATGGCGGCGATCAGGCTGGACTTGCCCGCCGACGGGAACCCGACCAGGGCGATGTCCGCGATGGACTTGAGTTCCAGGACGATGTCGCTGGATTCGCCTTCAATGCCGAGGAGGGCGAACCCTGGGGCACGGCGCTTTTGTGAGGAGAGTGAAGCGTTTCCCAGGCCGCCGATTCCGCCGGCAGCCGCTACGTACTCTGCACCTTCACCTACGAGGTCAGCGAGGACTTTGCCGTCCTTGGATTTGACCACGGTGCCATCCGGTACCGGCAGGATCAGAGTTTCGCCGTTCTTACCGCCGCGCCAGTCGCCCATCCCCGGACCGCCATTGGTCGCGTGACGGTGCGGCGCATGGTGGTAGTCCAGCAAGGTGGTGGTCTGGTGGTCAACGCGCAGGATGACGTCGCCGCCATTGCCGCCGTTTCCACCGTCGGGGCCGCCCAGCGGCTTGAACTTTTCACGGTGTACGGAAACACAGCCATGGCCGCCGGTACCGCCGGATACGTGCAGTACTACCCGGTCTACAAAGCTCGCCACGTGGATCTCCTCAGTGCTGTTTTCCGGACGTCCGAAAGATGCCCAAGATGATTGTAATGCGGTTAAAACACCGGTGGAGCGGACCATATGGCCCGCTCCACCGGTTCAAAAACTATTTGTTACTCTGCAGCTGCAGCAGTAACGATGTTCACGACCCGACGGCCGCGGCGGGTGCCGAATTCAACAGCGCCTGCCTGCAGTGCGAACAGGGTGTCGTCGCCGCCGCGTCCTACGCCGGCGCCCGGGTGGAAGTGGGTGCCACGCTGGCGGACGATGATTTCGCCTGCCGAAACGACCTGGCCACCGAAGCGCTTGACGCCAAGGTACTGTGCGTTCGAGTCACGACCGTTGCGAGTGGAGCTCGCGCCTTTTTTATGTGCCATTTGAAATGCCTGCCTCTAAATTCTGGGGAATCTGCTGAAAACCTGAACAGTAACCAGTGGCTACTTGATACCGGTGATCTTGACCTTGGTCAATTCCTGACGGTGACCCTGGCGCTTCTTGTAGCCGGTCTTGTTCTTGAACTTCTGGATGACAATCTTCGGACCACGGAGGTCCTGGAGGATTTCAGCCGTAACAGTTACCTTAGCCAGATCCGCAGCTGCGGACGTGATCTTGTCACCGTCTACCAGGAGCAGTGCGGGCAGCTGAATAGTGCTGCCGGCTCCACCGGTGACGCGGTTCAGGGTAACGAAGTCTCCAACGGAAACCTTCTCTTGGCGGCCGCCTGCGCGGACAATCGCGTACACCACTTGGGAACTCACTTCTCTCGACGTTTCTTACTAAATTTGCGTGCGGAACCTGGGTCCGGTTGTTTGGCCTGGCTCACGCTGTGCCTCAACGCCGTGGATTCCTCAAGGAAATCCGTGAGCTAGCCCGGAAACAATGTCCACTTGTTTTCCAAGTGGCCCGTTCCCGAGGTCAAAACCCAAGTGTTGGCGTAAGCACCGAAGATCTAGTTTACGCTAATTTTGCCTTCGGCCGCAAATGAGGCTGGTTCCGGGGCTGAGTACGTGATAGGGGCCACAACGGCTTACCTGACGACTTCCCGAACCTTGCCCCATGATCTTACAGGCTCCCTGCCCGCTTCAGGTTCACGCGTGCAGGCGTGGCGCGTCGAAGAATTCCACCTCGTAGAGGGAGGACTGCCCGAACGCCACCACCATTGCTTGGCGCTCGGCTTCGGAACCTGCCAGTGCGGCCCTCTCGGTAAACCCGATGGCCTGGCGTGTTGCGGCGGCAAACTCCTCGTCCGCATAAGTCCGCAGCCAGTCGGCGTAGGCATGTCCCGCCGGAGCTCCGGTGGCCTGGAACTCCGCGTGAAGAGTGGCTCCTACTTCTGCGTAAAGCCAGAAGCATGGCAAAGCAGCAGCAATAAGCACGCCGTAGCTTCCCGCCAGCGAGCTGGCCAGGAGGTGGTCCACGTATGACTTTGTCACTGGCCCCAGCACTGACTGGACGGGGCGGGTGCTGAGCCAACTGCGGTGGAGTTCTGATTCAACTTCCAGGCACTGCTGGGCGGACCGCGCCCAGAATAGCTGTTCCTCTTCGCTGGGAGCCATCGCGGATGCCCTTGCGAGCACCCTCGAATATCCGTTCAGATAGATCGCGTCCTGGCTGAGGTAGTAGGCGAACTGCTCTTCGGGTAGGGAGCCTTCAACGAGGCCACGGATGAAATCGAGACGGTATATGGATGACAAATGATGGTCAGCGCTCTCGCGCAGCTCCGCCATGAAGGCTTTTCCGGGCTGCACTGCTGGCTGCCCTTCGAGCACGACTTCGGGGGTTTGATGGAAGTCATGGAAGTGATGGAAGTGATTAACCGGACCTGCTCCCCTGCCCACCTCCAGGATGTCTGATTCTTCCAAGGCTCCACGGAGCCAGGGCTTGACCTCCCGAAGGGCCTCTTCCCAGTTTCCCAGCCGCGCTTGGGCCGTCGCCAAAGCTGACGAAAGTGAACATCCCGTTCCGTGGCTGTTCCTCGTTGGCACACGGTCACCCGGAACCACCACCACCTCCGCCTCGAGCCCTGCCACGGCGCTTACGAGGGCATCCGGGCACTCCCCGCCGTCGAGATGCCCACCCTTAACCAATACGGTGGCGCCGGTGACGGCGGCAAGGCGTTTGCCCTGTTCCAGTGCCGCTTCCCAATCCGGCGCCAGGGGCTCCTTCAGCAGCATGGCGAGTTCTGCGAGGTTGGGCGTGAGGAGATCAGCAAGCGGCAGCAGCGCACGCAGTGCTGATTCGGCGGATTCCTGGAGCAGCCGGTCCCCGCTGGTGGCCACCATGACAGGATCCAGGACCACGACGCCGGGACGCACCTTAGTGAGCCAGCTCCTGACCACCCCGATGACATCAGCGTCTCCGAGCATCCCGATTTTCACGGCATCCACGACGATGTCGTCGCTGATGGCCTCCAGCTGTTCGGCCAGGAAGGCAGCGGGCGGCACATGGACGGCCCGGACGCCTTGGGTGTTCTGCGCTGTGAGTGCCGTAACCACTGCCATTCCGTAGCCGCCATTTGCAGCGATGCTCTTCAGGTCTGCCTGTATTCCGGCACCGCCTGACGGGTCTGAGCCAGCTATCGCCAGTACTCGGGGGATGGCGCGGAGAACCGCTGGGGCAGTATCGGCAGCCGCAGGTGACTGCAAAAACGTAGAGGACAAAGGAGACATCCCTTCGCCGGTACTAACCGGACAGGTTCAACGGGTTTGGATCTCAGCCGGCCCTTTGCGCGGCACCCCGTGTCAGGAACCCAGCCTAGCGGGTGCGGGGGAATGTTAAACAGCTGAAGCCCGGACCGGGTGATTCCGGTCCGGGCTTCAGCCCTACCTAACGCCTATTGACTGCAGGGGCATTGACACACCCACTCTTTACAGCTCCGAGGCAGGCACTCCCACACCGAGGATGATGGGCTCCCCTGCCGAGGCGGCCGGCTTGGCGGGCGCCTCCGGAGCCTTGGCCGCGTGAGTGGAACCGGTGGCGGCAGGCGCATCCTGGTTCTGCTCGACGGCGGTCTCGTTCGCGGCTCCCTGCGCACGGCTGGCGCTGCGGTTACGGCGTCCCCGCCTGGAGGAAGAACCTGCCGTGGCCGGAGCCGCACGTACCTCTGAGGCAGTGGCCGCCGCGGTGGCAGGCTTTTGGGTTTCCTCAGGCTTCCGCGTTTCCTCAGTCTCCTGTGGCTGGTCGCTCTGTTCACCAAGGTGGGCAAAGGCCTCAGCCAGCAGATCCAGGGTCAGCTCTGGTGTCCCCGTGGACGCTTCACCCGCGTGGTCCACGAACGGCAGAACCACTCGTTCACCGCCGAAGGTAAGGACTGCGGCGGGACGTCCACCGGACGTCTCCTCGCCCTGGCCGCTTCGCCCGGCCTCGGAACCCGCCTGAACGGGCTCAGCTGCCTGCGCCCGCGACGTTTCCCGCGAGCGGGAAGGTGCCTGGGCAACGGATTCCGAGCGGACAGCTTCCCGTTCTGCACCGGTTGTACTGGCACGGGCTGCCTGAATGTCGTCGTCATGAAGGTGGGCTGCATGCGCGGCGGCGGCAATGTTGGCCAACGCTGCCCGGGTAGCCTCGGCCTTAGCGTGGCGTTCGGCGTCGGTGGGTTCAGCGTGGACGGGTGCCGGAAGGGTCAGTGGCTCGCCCAGGGCCTGTCCACCCTTGCCGCGACGCCGCTTGCGCTCTGTCCGCGCAGCAGGCTGCACTTCGGCACGCGGCACGTAGTGCTCTGCTGCAACGGTGTTGGCCCTGCGGTGCTCCACGGGCTCGTCATGCGTGACAACGCCGCGGCCCGCGCAATGCTCGCACTGCTCGCCGAAGACCTCAAGGAGGCCGGTACCCATCCGCTTACGGGTCATCTGGACCAGGCCCAGGGAGGTAACTTCAGCCACCTGGTGCTTGGTCCGGTCCCGGCCCAGGCACTCGACCATCCGGCGGAGCACCAGATCCCGGTTGGACTCCAGGACCATGTCGATGAAGTCGATAACGATGATGCCGCCGATGTCCCGCAGGCGCAGCTGGCGGACGACTTCCTCGGCAGCTTCCAGGTTGTTCTTGGTGACGGTCTCTTCGAGGTTTCCGCCGCTGCCGGTGAACTTGCCCGTGTTGACGTCCACTACCGTCATCGCCTCAGTACGGTCGATCACCAGGGAGCCACCGGAGGGCAGGAAGACCTTGCGGTCCAGTGCCTTGTGGATCTGCTCATCGATGCGCCAGGCCGAGAAGATGTCCTGGTCCTTGGTCCACTTTTCCAAGCGGCCAACGAGGTCCGGTGCCACGTAGGTCACATAGGCCTCGATGGTGTCCCAGGCCTCCTCGCCGGAGACGATCAGCTTCGAGAAGTCCTCGTTGAAGACGTCACGGACCACCTTGATGGTGAGGTCAGGTTCCCCGTAGAGCAGTTCCGGCGCCAGGACCTTCGTGGAGGTCGCCTGGCTTTCAATGCCCTCCCACTGTGCGCGGAGGCGGTTGATGTCGTGCGTCAGCTCTTCTTCGGAAGCTCCCTCGGCCGCAGTGCGGACGATGACGCCCGCATCTTCGGGCAGGCGGTCCTTGAGGATCCGCTTGAGCCGGTTCCGTTCGACGTCGGGAAGCTTGCGTGAGATTCCGGTCATGGAACCGCCCGGCACATAGACCAGGTAGCGGCCCGGCAGGGAAATCTGGCTGGTGAGGCGGGCTCCCTTGTGTCCTACGGGGTCCTTGGTGACCTGCACGAGCACGGAATCGCCTGACTTGAGTGCGTTCTCGATGCGGCGCTGCTTGCCTTCCAGGCTTGCAACATCCCAGTTGACCTCGCCAGCGTACAGCACGGCATTGCGGCCGCGGCCGATGTCGACGAACGCAGCTTCCATGGACGGCAACACGTTCTGGACCTTGCCCAGGTAGACGTTGCCGATCAGTGAATCCTGCTGGGTCTTGGACACGAAGTGCTCGGCCAAAACGCCGTCTTCGAGAACTGCGATCTGGATTCTGTCGTCGCGCTGGCGGACGATCATCTGCCGGTCAACGGATTCACGGCGTGCCAGGAATTCAGCTTCAGTGATGACCGTACGCCGGCGGCCCGTGTCACGGGATTCGCGCCGGCGCTGCTTCTTCGCTTCAAGGCGGGTGGAACCCTTGACGCTGGTGACGCGGTTACTCACCGGAGCCTCTGTGACGGCGCGCGGTGCGCGGACCCTCGTTACCGTGTTGGGAGGATCGTCGTCTCCCCCGCCGGTAAGTTCAATGTCCTGGTCACCACGGCGGCGACGACGACGGCGGCGCGACGTAACGCCGTCGCCCAAGACTGCAGTCCCCTGCTCATCAGCTTCCGCTTCACCGGCGTCACCGTCGGTGTCCTCCGTCTCGTCTTCGGCCTCACGGTCGGTTCCGCGGCTACGGCCACGGCGGCCACGGCTACGGCGACGGCGGCGGTTGCCGGATTCGTCCAGTTCGCCCTCGTCAGATGTGTTCTCGGCTTCATCTTCGTCCTCGGCAACAGGTGCCGGTACAGGCCTGACGACCGTACTGAGATCTGGCGCCTGAAAAATCATGGAGGTCACCGAACCGGGTTCCAGGAACAAGGAACCCACCGCGCCGGCCGTCTCAGGCTTGGGCTGCTCTTCGGCCGCTACTTCCGTGGTTTCCTGGCGTTCCTCGGCAGCTTCAGTGTCCTGGCCGGGAGCAGGAACAGCGGCACCGGCAGACTGCACAGTGTCAGCTGGTGCTTCGGCGGGCTCCGGAGTTGTACCGGCGGCTTCCTCTTCCACCGTGGCAGCAGCTGCTTTTGCACGGCTGGCACGCCGACGCACAGGCTTCTTCTCCGGGGCGTCTTCCAGGGCGGGATCTACTGCTGCTTCCCCAGCGGATGCTGCCTCCTCGGCAGGTGCTGCCTTGCCGGTGACGATCGCTTCCTCGGCGACGGCGGACTCTGCTGGTTTGCGGGCACGGCTCCGCTTGGCGGGGGCAGCCTTTTCAGGTGCCGCGGTTGCTTCACCCGTGTCCGTGGCGGCAGCGTCCTGATCGATGGGGATGCCCTCTGCGGTGACGGCCTGTGCCTTGGGGATGGCTTTGCGGCGGGTCCGGGTGGCCTTCTTTGGCGCTTCGGGTGCTTCCGCAGCGTCGACGTTAACGGCTACAACTTGGTCTTTATCCATATGTGGCTATACTCCTGCCCCTGACGTACCGCCACATTCGGCACCCATTGGGGCACATATTGTCAAAACCCGCAGGCATTGACAGAAGTCAATTGAATACCCTCAGGTTCGCACCGGCAGTGGGGTGCGGCAGCCCTGGAGGGCCGGCGAAATTGTTCTGAAAACCCGTTGTTCTACCAGCCACAACCAGGTGCCGTCCAATGGCATTGCGGGATAGGCCGTGATCGAAGATCCCCGGCGTGCCCTGCTCATCATTGGCGGTCTTGGGAAACAAGTCACCGGACCGGAATCCGAATGTGGTTCGTCTTCCAGCCACGTTCATTCTCTCACACGAGAAGTCGATTCAGCGGGGACGCGCACAACAGTGGCTACAGTGCCGGCGACTCAGAGGGACTATCACGCAGTGGAGTATCACGTATGCTCACGCCGTCACACCGCGCACCCAGAGTCCGGCGTTACAATCGGGCAAAGACCACTCAACACAAAGGACGCATCAAGCTCATGCCCAGCATCTCCAAGACCACTGGCGGCGCTGCGCCTGCAGAGGGTTTCACCGACGTAGCCGGAAGCCCCGAGGAGCAGGGGTTGCCTCCGATGACCCGCGCCCGCCCGTTCGGCTGGCTCCTGGTTACCACGGGCATCATCGGCTGGCTCGCGTCGGGAATTCTGGTTCTCGAGAAACTCGAAACGCTAAAAGATGCCAACTACACCACCGTATGCGACGTCAACCCTTGGATCTCCTGCGGTCAGGTCATGCAGCAGTGGCAAAGTGAAGTCTTCGGATTCCCCAACATGTTCATGGGAATCGTGGCGTTCGCCATCATTATCACCACGGGCATGGGGCTGCTTGCCGGGGCCACGTTCGGCCGGTGGTACTGGCTGGGCCTTCAAACCGGGGTGACCCTGGGCTTCATCTTCGTGGTCTGGCTCTGGTATCAGGCACTGTACGACATCCACATCCTGTGCCCGTTCTGCATGGTTGTCTGGGCTGCCATGATTCCGCTGTTCGTCTGGGTGACGATCCGCAACGTCAGCCACAAAGTCATGCCCGTTCCCGCCCGTCTGGCAAAGATACTTGGCGATTATGGCTGGATCATCACGGCACTCCTGTACGTAGCCGTTATCGCCTCGATCTTTTTCGCTTTCCTCAACATGTTTGTTGGCAACGGCAGTTTCTAGAGCGCCGAGAGTGCAGATAAGGCCAATGTCCGGGCCGGACATTGGCCTTATCTGTCATCTCGGGGGGCTAAGTGGCCCCAGGAGTTTGCGTGCCTACTAGAACCAGATGGCGATCTCGCGCTCGGCCGAATCGACGGAATCGGAGCCATGGACCAGGTTCTGCTGGACCTTCAGGCCCCAATCACGGCCGAAGTCGCCACGAATGGTTCCGGGAGCGGCGGTGGTGGGATCGGTGGTGCCCGCCAGCGAGCGGAAGCCCTCGATCACTTTGTGGCCTTCGAAGATGGCAGCAACCACCGGGCCGCTGAGCATGAATTCCACGAGGGGCTCGTAGAACGGCTTGCCGGCGTGCTCGGCATAGTGCTGCTCGAGCAGTTCCCTGCTGGCATTGACCTTTTTCAACTCGGCAAGGGTGTAGCCCTTGGCCTCAATCCGGCTCAGGATGATGCCGCTCAGGTTCCGGACAACGCCGTCGGGCTTGATCAGTACGAGGGTGCGCTCAACGCTCACAGGTGCTCCAAAGTAGTTGGTGGTGGGGTTCTCCGTAAGTCTACGGGGTTTCGCTCCCTGCTTCGGGCTCGCTTCCGACAGGATGCGAGGCTTCCCATTCGGCCTGTTCACGCTCGCGCTGTGCGGCTTCAGAGTCGAGCCGGATGCCGGTGCGGATGCCGTACCACCAGGCAAGCGCGAACAGCCCGCCAACGAGGAACATCATGGGTTCCACGAGTCCGGTAAGAATCAACACAAGCTGCAGCACCCACCCGAGGCCTACGCCCCAGGGTTTGGACAGCACGGCACAGGTGAAAACGAGGACGAGACTCAACGCGATGCCGACGGAAAGGATGAGCACGGGAGAAATTTCCCCGCGCCGCAGGCCAAATACCGCCAGGGTGGCGAAGAAGGCCACGAAGCCCTCAAGCAACAGGACAGTCGAAGCGAACATTACCTTCGTGGAGCGGCGTTTCTTCGGCATGCCCGGCTGCCATTCACGCTGGGCCTTGGTAAGTCTGGCCATTGCTTAGACCTCCGTCTTCCCCAGCAGGATGCGGGCTTCTGCAACAAGGGTGATGGATCCGGTCACCAGGACACCGCCGGAGAGGTCGTCATTTGACTCTGCGCGCTCCACGGCCCATTCGAGGGCGTCGTCCAGCTGGGCGGCGACGTGGACGTTGTCCTCGCCGAATCCCAGGTCAAGGGCCAGCTCTTCAAGGTCTTCCGCCGGGACTGCGCGGGGCGAGTTGGACTGCGTAAAGCAGTATTCAGCGGCCAGATCGCCCAGTGACTCCTTGAGCTGTCTGAGAATCTCCTCCGCATCCTTTTCCTTGAGCACTCCCACTACAACCACGAGCTTGGTCAGAGTGAAGGCTTCATGGATTGCTTCGGCCGAGACCCGGATTCCTTCAGGGTTGTGGGCCGCGTCCACGATGATGGTCGGTGCAGTCCGCACCACTTCCAGGCGGCCGGGCGAGGTGACGGAGGCGAAAGCCTCCTGGAGGATTTCGGCGTCGAGCTCTTTTTCCCCGCCGCCGAGGAATGCCTCAAGGGCTGCCACGGCCACAGCCGCATTCTCAGCCTGATGCGCGCCGTGCAGCGGCAACAGCAGGTCCTCGTAGCGGCCTGCGAGGCCCTGGATGGTCACAACCTGGCCGCCGACAGCAACGGTGCGTGAGGCAACGCCGAACTCGACGCCCTCAAAGCGGAACGGAACCTGGACGTCCTTCGCCTTTTCCAGCAGCACCTGTGCTGCGTCCACCGGCTGCGCTGCGCTGACCAGGAATCCTCCGGGCTTGATGATGCCCGCTTTCTCGTAGGCGATGTCCTCAGTGGTGTCGCCGAGCAGGTCCGTGTGGTCCAGCGAGATGGGTGTGATGACGGCGACCTGCCCGTCGCCCACATTGGTGGCGTCGGTGATGCCGCCCAGGCCCACTTCCATCACGGCAACGTTGACCGGCTGGTCTGCAAAAACAGCGAAGCCGAGGATGGTGAGGCATTCGAAGTAGGTCAGCCGGGGCTGGCCTTCGGCAAGGAGCTCTTTATCCACAATGTCCAGGTAGGGCCGGATCTCGTCCCAGATCCGCACGAAGGTTTCATCCGGTACCGGCGAGCCGTCAATGCTGATCCGTTCCGTCACCTTGGAGAGATGCGGGCTGGTGTAACGCCCGGTGCTGAGGCCGTGCGCGCGCAAGCCTGCCTCGATCATCCGGGCGGTGGAGGTCTTCCCGTTGGTGCCGGTGATGTGGATGATCGGGAAAGCCTTGTTCGGCTCCCCCAGGATTTCCATCGCCCGGAACAAGGGGGCAAGCCGCGGCTCCATCTTGTTTTCGGGGGCACGGCCCAACAGTTCGGCGTAGACGCTTTCTACGGAAAATTCGTCAGTCATTGCTCAGGCCCCTATTTTTTCGACGGCGATTCGCGGTTCTGCCGAGTCGGCGGGAGTAGCGACCAGATCCACAGTGAGTGTCTCGGTCTTGACCAGATCCGCATTGGCCAGCAGGGAGTCCACGATGCCCTGTGCCGCTGTGACAGTCGTCCGGATACGGTCACTGACGTTCAGTCCGGCATCCTTGCGTGCCTGCTGGATGGCGCGGACCATGTCGCGTGCCAGGCCCTCTGCTTCGAGTTCAGGCCT
The DNA here is from genome assembly GCF_056499105.1 of Arthrobacter sp. Z5-13. Classification (NCBI taxonomy): domain Bacteria; kingdom Bacillati; phylum Actinomycetota; class Actinomycetes; order Micrococcales; family Micrococcaceae; genus Arthrobacter; species Arthrobacter sp. Z5-13. The sequence continues at coordinate 1,846,064 of NZ_CP096460.1, read as the reverse complement.
GACTTCGATGTTGAGGACCACGAATCCGCCTCCTGGCAGCACCCCGGCTGCCCGGGATCCGGTACCCGCTGCGGAATCCGCAACGACAGTCTCCAGCGTGTACTCCTGCGGCTCCAGTTCCAGGCCACCGGCCGTAACCACCCCTGCTTCGTTAACCGACCAGTCACCGGACTTCGAGCCCTTGATGGCCTGCTGGACGTTCTTCCCCAGACGCGGTCCCGCGGCCCTCGCGTTGACCACGAGTTTCTGCTCGATCCCGAACTCCTCCGGGGAGGCGCTGGCGGCGTCGAGCAACCGCACTGAACGCAGGTTCAATTCATCGGCGACGACGGCGGCGAAACCTTCCAGCGCATCTGCGCCGGGTGCCACCACAGTGAGTTCCTGAAGCGGCAGCCGCACACGGAGGTTCGCTGCCTTACGGAGGGACGAGCCAGTGGAGCAGATCTGCTGGACACGGTCCATTGCCTCGACGAGGCGCGCATTGGCAGGGAACAGCCCGGCGTCCGGCCAGTTGGCCAGGTGCACGGAGCGCCCGCCCGTCAGTCCGCGCCAGATCTCCTCGGACACGAGGGGCAGCAAGGATGCGGAAACGCGGCAAACAGCCTCAAGTGCGGTGTAGAGCGCGTCGAAGGCATTCACGTTCTCGTCGAAAAAGCGCTGACGGCTGCGGCGGACGTACCAGTTGGTGAGCATATCCAGATAGCTGCGGAGTTCATCGCAGGCACCGGAGATGTCGTAGCTGTCCAGCTGCGCGGTCATATTCCGCACCAGATCACCGGTGTTGGCCAGCAGGTACTGGTCCATGGTGTCCGTGTAGCCGTCATAGCGGAGCTTGGCTTCATAGCCGTCGCCACCGGCCGAAGCGTTCGTGTACAGCGTGAAGAAGCTGTAAACGTTCCAGAGCGGCAGGATTACCTGGCGGACGCCGTCGCGGATTCCCTGCTCGGTGACCACGAGGTTCCCACCACGCAGGATGGGGCTGGACATCAGGAACCAGCGCATCGCGTCGGAGCCGTCGCGGTCCAGGACCTCGGACACGTCAGGGTAGTTCCGCAGGCTCTTGGACATCTTCTGCCCGTCAGAGCCCAGCACGATGCCGTGGCTGATGACGTTCCTGAAAGCCGGACGATCAAACAGTGCCGTGGACAGGATATGCAGCATGTAGAACCAGCCGCGGGTCTGCCCGATGTACTCCACGATGAAATCTGCGGGGTTGTGGGTGTCGAACCATTCCTCGTTTTGGAACGGGTAGTGGACCTGGCCGTAGGGCATGGAGCCGGAGTCGAACCAGACGTCCAGGACGTCCTCCACACGGCGCATGACCGACTGGCCCTCTTCCGGAGTCCGGGGGTCGTCCGGGTTGGGCCTTGTCAGCTCGTCGATGAAGGGCCGGTGCAGGTCAACCTGGCCGTCCTTGTTCAGCGGCAGCCGGCCAAAATCTGCCTCAATCTCTGCAAGCGAGCCGTAGACATCGGTACGCGGGTACTCGGGGTCAGTGGACTGCCACACCGGGATGGGGCTGCCCCAGTAGCGGTTCCGGCTGATGGACCAGTCGCGGGCGTTTTCCAGCCACTTGCCGAACTGCCCGTCCTTGACGTTGCCCGGGATCCAGTTGATTTCCTGGTTGAGCTCGGACATGCGGTCTTTGAACTTGGTGACTTCCACATACCAGGAGGACACGGCGCGGTAGATCAGGGGGTTACGGCAGCGCCAGCAGTGCGGGTAGCTGTGCTCATAGCTGGCCTGGCGGACCAGGCGTCCCTGCGCCCGGAGCACCTGTGTGATGGGCTTGTTGGCGTCGAACACCTGCAGCCCCACGATGTCGTGAAGGTCTCCGTGGGCGAAGAGCGGCAGGAATTTGGCACCCTCATCCACGGACAGGACCACTGGGATGCCGGCCTCTTCACAGACCTTCTGGTCATCTTCACCATAGGCCGGGGCCTGGTGGACGATGCCCGTGCCGTCCGTGGTGGTGACGTAGTCGGCCACCAGGAATCGCCAGGCGTTCTCCGTGCCAAACTTCTCGGCGTCGCTGAAGTCATTCCAGAGCGGCTGGTACTGAAGCCCGTCAAGCTCAGCGCCTGTGACAGTGACCGTCACGGCGGCCTGGGCGGCTTCAACACCCGCCGCGCCATCGCCATATCCGAGGTCCTTTGCGTACATACCCAGAAGGTCCGCAGCCAGAAGGAAGCTTCCGGTCACCGGCGCTTCAGGGGAGGCGGCTTTGATGCCGTTAGGACCCGCCGGAAGCACGGCATACGTGATGGACGGTCCGACGGCGAGCGCCAGGTTGGTGGGCAGCGTCCAGGGCGTTGTGGTCCAGGCGAGCGCCTGCACCCCTTCGAGGCTCCGGGACAGTTCCGATGTTCCTGCCTTGATGGGGAACGTCACGGTGACGGTCTGGTCCTGGCGGTTCTTGTAGACGTCGTCGTCCATCCGCAATTCATGGTTGGAGAGCGGTGTCTCGTCCTTCCAGCAGTACGGCAGCACCCGGTAGCCGTTGTAGGTGAGGCCTTTTTTGTGGAGCTGCTTGAACGCCCAGAGCACGGACTCCATGTATTCGACGTTGAGCGTCTTGTAGTCATTTTCAAAGTCCACCCAGCGGGCCTGGCGGGTGACGTAGTTCTTCCACTCATCGGCGTACTTCATGACCGAGGCCCGGCACGCGTCGTTGAATTTGTCGATGCCCATGGCTTCGATCTGGGTCTTGTCCGTCATGCCGAGCTGTTTCATGGCTTCGAGTTCCGCAGGAAGCCCATGGGTGTCCCAGCCGAACCGGCGCTCGACACGCTTTCCGCGCTGCGTCTGGTAACGGCCCACCAGGTCTTTGGCGTAGCCGGTCAGGAGGTGGCCGTAGTGAGGCAGACCGTTGGCGAAGGGCGGGCCGTCGTAGAAGACGAACTCGTTGCTGCCGGGGGCGCCTCCCGGAAGATCCGAAGGGCGCTGGTCGATGCTCGCCTGGAATGTCCCGTCCTGGTCCCAGTACTTCAGGATCCGCTCTTCAATCTCCGGAAATTTCACGGAGGCGGATACACCTGAGGTAGGGGAGGCTGCACCGGTAGGTGCGGCCGAGGCCTTGGGGTAATGGGTCATTTCGACATCCTGGTTTGAGCTGGTGAATAAGTGGATTCATTCAGGATGCGAGGACGGCTTCTGGCTGGTTGTCCAGTCTCGCTGTCCTGCGATACTTTCCAACGTAGCCCGGCACCGCGGTACCACCTCACTTACCTCCGCCGTCTGACTCCCCCTGGGGAAGCTGAACCGGCGTCGGCCGCTCATTACTGCTGTGACGGGCTTACCCGTCCGGCTCTACTGACCCTCCCCGCGCATAACGTGCGGTGAGGGCGTTCTTCCGGAAGCTCGCCGGTGATTGCCGGGTCAAAGCTGTTGCAGCCAGTCTAACGGTTCCCCGCCGGGGCCCGCTAACCGGAATCCCTCCGCCGGAATCGGCGAGGGGCCACCGTCATCCCTAGACTCATGGTCATGACACTGCCTACCGCCGAACTGGCTGCCCCACCTTCCGGCTTTCGCTTTGCTGTCCGTCTCATGGCCATCCTGGTAAGCCTGCCTGTGGCGGTGCTGTCCGTCTTCCGCGCCATCCCTGCTGAATGGCCGACGCCGGTGGTCCAGTTGCTGTCCTTCACGCCTTGGCTGGTGTTACCTGCAGCCGCTGCCGTTGTTTTGGCTGTTTTGGGCAGGAAAGCCTGGGCAATGGTCATCGCCGGGGGGCTCCTCGCTGCGCAGTTGTTCTGGCTGTTCCCCCTGGACGCAGGCCGGCACGTGCCAGGGGCTTCCGCGCCAACGGTGGAACTCACAGTCATGAACATCAACTCCGAGTATGGAGAGGCCGATGCCCGGGAGATAGTCCGGCTGGTCAGGGAGAACGGTGTTGGACTGGTGACGATCCAGGAACACAGCCAGGCCTTGGAGGACCGGCTTACTGCCGAGGGCATAGGAACCATACTCCCGAACAGGATCAGCGATCCCACCGATGATGCAGCGGGAAGCGCCATTTATTCGGTGCATTCCCTGCAGCCGGTGGGTGAGGTTCCCGACAGCCCGTTCCAGATGCCCACGGTCCGGGTGACTGTCCGCCACGAAGCACGGACTGCCGTGCTCGAGACGACGAACGTTCATACACTGCCTCCGGTGGATGTCCGGGTTGAGCAGTGGAGAAGCGATCTGCGGGCGCTTGGACGGGTGGCAGACCGTTCCGGGAACCAATTGCTGATCGGGGACTTCAACGCCACCTATGACCACTCCGAGTTCAGGCAACTACTGGGCCAAGGACCAACCGATACCACAATGGTGGATGTGGGAACGGCCACTGGCTCACGGCTGCTCCCAACCTGGCCCATGGAAGGTCCGTGGCTGCCCGGGATCGTGATTGACCATGTGGTGACAAGCCCACAGGTGCAGAGCTCCGGCTATTCAGTACACCGCGTCCCAGGCTCTGATCATGCTGCCATCATTGCCACTCTCCTGATCCCGGCCGCCGGGTGACCGCTGGTCCAGGAGGTGCCACCCCGGAGGGTCTGTCCAGAAGGATTGCCTTGTCAGGAGACTTGCCTTGACCGCTGACTAAGTGGTCTTCCGGATTACTTTGTGATTGGCCGCCTGCGCTACCGGCCGGATCACTATCTGGTCCAGGTTCACATGGTGGGGTGCCGTGACGGCGTACCGGACGACGTCGGCTACGTCATCGGCTGTCAGGGGGTTCTCGACGCCCTGGTAGACACTTTCAGCGGCCGTGCGGTCACCTCCGAGGCGGTTGAGGGAAAATTCCTCCGTTTGCACCATCCCCGGCGCAATTTCGATGACGCGGATGTTGTGCTCCGCCTCTTCCAGCCGGAGTGCCCCGGTCAGGGCGTGCTGGCCGAACTTGGCTGCGTTGTAGCCCGCACCGCCCTCATATGCCACCAGGCCGGCAGTGGAGGTGAGGTTCAGTACAGTGCCTTTGCCGTTGGCGCGAAGCATGGGCAGGAACGCTCGCGTAAGTTTCATGGTTCCCAGGACATTCACCTCGAACATCCAGGTCCAGTCGTCGGACTTTGCGTCCCCCACCTTGTCGGTGCCGCGGGCACCACCGGCGATATTGACCAGCGTGTCAGCACCTCCGGCCTTTGTGACCTCCGCCAGCAGCCGTGCGACGTCGGCGTCCTGGGTAATGTCCGCCGGAATACCGACGGCGCCAGTCTCGGCAGCCAGCGAGGCCAGCCGTTCCTCGCGGCGGGCCACCGCGAAAACGTTCCAGCCCTCTTTACGCAGTGCACGGACAGTAGACTCGCCTATGCCTGTGCTGGCTCCGGTAACCACTGCCGTCTTGTTCGGTGTCTCCTCAGTCATGGCACCACCCTAGCGGGATCGGGGGCTCCGCGAATTCGGGTGTGAGCAACTCCCGTGCCGGCCATGTAAGAGACCGTGAAACAATTGCTCCATGGCTCAAGCAAATCAGGGTACAGACACGCCCACCACTGCCCCTATCAACGTTCCCGACAAACCCGCGCTGGAAGGGCTCGAAGCTGCCCTCACGCAACGCTGGCTGAACGAAGGCACCTACAAGTTCGATCCCCAGACGACGCGTGAACAGGTCTATTCCATAGACACTCCCCCGCCGACGGCATCAGGATCCCTTCATGTGGGCCACATGTTCTCGTACACGCAGACGGACGCGCTGGCACGCTATCAGCGGATGTCCGGCAAGAACGTCTTTTACCCCATGGGCTGGGACGACAACGGCTTGCCCACGGAACGCCGCGTACAGAACTTCTATGGTGTGCGCTGCGATCCTGCCATTCCGTATAACGCCGATTACCAGCCGCCGGCCGTGCCAGCCAGGAACCAGCGCGATTTCGACGTCGTCTCGCGCCGGAACTTCATTGGACTCTGCGAGGAACTGGCCGTTGAGGACGAGAAAGTCTTCGAGAACCTCTTCCAGACCCTTGGGCTGTCCGTCGACTGGAACCTCACCTACCGGACCATTGACGATAACTCCCGAGCCGTCTCACAGCGCGCCTTCCTGGCCAACCTGACTGCCGGTGACGCCTACATGGCTGAGGCTCCAACCCTGTGGGACGTGACTTTCCGCACGGCTGTGGCGCAGGCCGAGCTGGAGGACCGCGAGGTAGCCGGCGCGTACTACCGCTACCCGTTCTTCACCGAAGACGGCGAAAAGATCTACATCGAGACCACCCGCCCGGAACTCCTGGCCGCGTGTGCCGCTCTTGTGGCAAACCCCGACGACGAGCGCTACCAGCCGCTGTTCGGCAAGAAGGTCACCTCGCCCCTCTTCGGCGTGGAGGTGGAGGTCAAGGCCCACCACCTCGCCAAGGCCGACAAGGGTTCAGGCATTGCGATGGTCTGCACATTCGGTGATCTGACCGACGTCACCTGGTGGCGGGAGCTCCAGCTGCCCACCCGTGCCATTGTAGGCCGGGATGGTCGGATCATCGGCGAGACCCCGGAATGGATCACCACCGACGCCGGCCGTGAAGCTTTTGAAGCCATCTCCGGTAAGACAGTGTTCAGCGCCAAGGAATCGGTGGTGAAGCTGCTTTCTGCGGCTGACCTGCTCGATGGCGAGCCGAAGAAGATCATGCACCCGGTCAACTTCTATGAAAAGGGCGACAAGCCCCTCGAAGTGGTGACCTCCCGCCAGTGGTACATCCGCAACGGCGGACGCGACGAGGACCGCCGCGAACGACTCATCGCCCGCGGCCATGAGATTGAATTCCACCCATCCTTCATGCGGTCACGTTACGAGAACTGGATCTCGGGGCTGAACGGAGACTGGCTGGTTTCCCGTCAGCGCTTCTTCGGTGTGCCCATTCCTGTCTGGTACCCGCTGGATGCTGACGGCAACCCGCAGTACGACGCACCGGTCCTTCCGGCAGACGAGGCTCTGCCCGTGGACCCGGCCGCCGATGCGGCACCAGGCTACGAAGAAGCCCAGCGGGACGTTCCGGGTGGCTTCACCGGGGACGCCGATATCCTGGATACCTGGGCCACTTCCTGCCTGACGCCGCAGATCGTGGGCGGCTGGAGCCGCGACGAAGAACTCTTTGCCAAGGTCTTCCCCTTCGATCTCCGCCCGCAGGGCCACGACATCATCCGGACGTGGCTCTTCTCCTCGGCCGTCCGGGCCGACGCCCTGCAGAACGCGGCGCCCTGGAAACACGCTGCCATCTCTGGCTGGATCCTGGACCCCGAGCGGAAAAAGATGTCCAAGTCCAAGGGCAACGTAGTGGTTCCTACCGACATCCTGGAAGAGTTCGGCTCCGACGCCGTGAGGTACTGGGCTACATCGGCCAAGCTGGGAGCGGATACGGCCTACGAGATCGCGCAAATGAAAATCGGCCGCAGGCTGGCCATCAAGCTGCTGAACGCCTCGAAGTTCGTCCTGAATCTCGGCGCAACGGAAAACTCAGTGGTTTCAGGCGACTTGTCCGTTTTGACCAACCCCTTGGACCGCGCCGTGCTCGCGCAGCTTTCGGACGTAGTGCAGCAGGCCACCAAGGCTTTTGAGAACTACGACTACGCCCGGGCGCTGCAGATTACCGAGAGCTTCTTCTGGCAGTTCACGGACGATTACGTGGAGCTCATCAAGGACCGCGCGTACGGTGCATCCGGGCCGACCGAACAGGCATCGGTTCTGGCAGCCCTCGCTACCACCCTGGACACGCTGCTGCGCCTCTTCGCACCCTTCCTGCCCTTCGCAACCGAGGAAGTGTGGAGCTGGTGGCGCTCAGGTTCGGTTCACCGTGCGGCCTGGCCCTCTGTTCTGGAGGTTGCCGACGGCGACACCACCATGCTCGCAACCGTGGGAACCGCACTCAGCGGAATCCGCAAGGCCAAGTCCGAGGCCAAGGTCAAACAGCGCACCGAGGTTCTGTCCGCGACCATCACTGCCTCTGAGGCGCTGACTGCGCAGCTGAGGGCTGGCCTGGGCGATCTCAAAGCCGCCTCCAATGCCCGGGAGCTGACCTTGGAAGCTGCAAACGGTGAATTGACCGTGAGTGCGGTGGAATTGGCTCCCGCCGAAGAGGTGCAGAAGGCCTAGGAGGGCCCGGGAGCTATTTTTGGGCAAAGGGGAAGCCCCATCAGCGTTTTGCCGTTGGTGGGGCTTCGACTTTTCGGCTGTCTGGTGACGTCTTTGACAGTCTGGCAAGATCCTCGGATTTTCAGGTCTTCCTACCCCGTCACTGGTAGTCTGCTTCTGACTTTGCCGAAGGCTGCGTCAGATGCATGTCACTGAATCTTTGGTTCTTGCGTCCCACTTCTTTCGAAGTGGGTAAGAACCATTGTTGTCCCGCGTGCGGGGATACGCAAGGGCACCGGGAGAACTACAACAGGGTAGTTTTTCCGGTGCCCTTCGGGTCAGTTTCAGTCGAACTCGGGGCGTTCCGTCCGGCTCCGCTTGAGCTCGAAGAAATGCGGGAACGATGCGAGCGTTACCGTTGCGTCCCATAGCCGGCCCGCTTCCTCACCCCGCGGTATCCGCGTCAGGACCGGTCCAAAGAATGCGGTGCCGTTGAAGGCGACAACCGGGGTGCCCACGTCCTGGCCCACAAGGGAGATCCCGGCTTCGTGGCTTGCGCGCAATTGGGTGTCGAACTCATCCGAAGCGGCGGCGTCAGCAAGAGCTGCAGGCAGGCCGCATTCTGCCAGTGCCTTCTGGACCACGAGCGCGTAGTCCTTTTCACCGCCGGCGTGGATCAAAGTGCCCATCGCGTCGTACAGCGGCTTGATCACGTGGGCACCATGCTGCTCACTGGCTGCAATGATGACCCTGACCGGACCCCATGCTTTGTCCATAAGTTCGCGGTAGCCGGCGTCAAGATCGCGGCCCTCGTTCAGGACGGCGAGGCTCATAACATGCCATTCCGTGGCGATGTCGCGGACTTCCTCCACCTCACCGATCCACCGGGACGTGATCCAGGCGAAGGGGCAGAGGGGATCAAACCAGAAGTCGGCTTTGCTGGCAATGGTTTCAGGCACAGAGATTCTCCTCGAAAAGGCGTCAGGGCATGGCGCCTGCAGGCGCTTACTCAAAACAGCGAAGGCCTAGGCGGATTTATTCCGCCGTTTTGCCACCACGTCATGCGCGATCATGGTGGGTTGTGCCTTGTGGGAGACGACGTCGGCGGTGATGACAACACTGGCGATGTCATCGCGGCTAGGCAGATCAAACATCACAGGAAGCAGGACTTCCTCGAGGATGGCACGGAGACCGCGGGCTCCGGTCCCGCGCTCCAACGCCTGATCGGCGATGATGTTCAGGGCCTCGTCGTCGAACACGAGCTCCACGCCGTCCAACTGGAACATCTTCTGGTACTGCTTAATGAGCGCGTTCTTGGGGGTGGAAAGGATCTGGATCAATGCCGACCGGTCCAGGTGGGAGACGGTGGTGATGACGGGGAGCCTGCCGATGAACTCGGGAATAAGTCCGAACTTCAACAGATCCTCAGGCATGACCTCGCCGTAGGAGTCCACCTTGTTCTTGACCTCGTTCAGCGGGGCACCAAATCCAATCCCCTTGCGCCCGGAGCGGGAGCCAATGATTTCTTCCAGGCCGGCGAAGGCGCCAGCGACGATGAACAGAACGTTCGTCGTATCTATCTGGATGAACTCCTGGTGCGGGTGCTTGCGCCCGCCCTGCGGTGGAACTGAAGCCACAGTTCCTTCCAGGATCTTCAGGAGGGCCTGCTGTACACCTTCACCGGACACGTCACGGGTAATGGAAGGGTTCTCGCTCTTCCGCGAAATCTTGTCGATCTCATCAATGTAGATAATGCCTTGCTCGGCCTTTTTGACGTCGTAATCCGCTGCCTGGATCAGCTTAAGCAGGATGTTCTCAACGTCCTCGCCAACATAGCCGGCCTCGGTCAGAGCGGTGGCATCCGCGACGGCGAACGGAACGTTAAGCCGGCGGGCAAGGGTCTGTGCCAGGTAGGTTTTTCCGCAGCCGGTGGGGCCGATCAGGAGGATGTTGGATTTCGAAATCTCGACGTCGTCATGGTGGACGCCTTCAGCGAGACTGCCACTCTTGGGCGCGTGCCCTGCCTGGATTCGTTTGTAGTGGTTGTAGACAGCCACTGCCAGCGATCGCTTGGCCGGCTCCTGGCCGATGACATATTCCTGCAGGAAGTCGAAGATCTCGCGGGGCTTAGGAAGCTCGAAGCTGCCAAGATCAGCCACTTCCGCAAGTTCTTCCTCAATGATCTCGTTGCAAAGCTCAATGCATTCGTCGCAGATATAGACACCGGGCCCGGCAATGAGCTTGCGCACCTGCTTCTGGCTCTTTCCGCAGAAAGAACACTTCAGCAAATCGGTGCTCTCGCCAATCCGAGCCATATGGAAACCCCTTAGTATCTTGCTGCGAAAGCAGCTGTGCACCGGTTGTTGGAATCAGCGACGTGCCTGAGACAAGCCCCGCCGTGACAACATCCACTCTAGGTCACATTGGGCCTGAAGGGTGGAAACCAGACGCCGATACGGTCCAAAAAAAATCTGAACCGTACCGGCGTCGGGTGGAATTGCTACCGCGTGATTGCCTGCGGCTTGATCTTGCGTGAATCCAGAACCTGGTCGATGAGGCCGTAATTCATGGCCTCCTCAGCGGTGAGGATCTTGTCCCGCTCAATGTCGTTGTTAACCTGCTCGGACGTCCGGCCCGAGTGGTGGGCCAGCGTGTCTTCCAGCCAGGCGCGCATCCGCATGACTTCCGCCGCCTGGATTTCGAGGTCCGAGGCCTGGCCGCCCTGGCCGCCGGAGAGGGCGGGCTGGTGGATCAGGACCCGGGCGTTCGGCAGCGCCAGGCGCTTGCCGGGGGTTCCAGCCGCGAGGAGAACTGCTGCGGCGCTGGCCGCCTGTCCCAGGCATACCGTCTGGATCTCGGGGCGGATGTACTGCATGGTGTCATAAATGGCCGTCATGGCGGTGAAGGAACCGCCCGGCGAGTTGATGTACAGCGTGATGTCGCGGTCCGGGTCGGTGGACTCGAGTACCAGCAGCTGTGCCATAACGTCATCGGCGGAAGCGTCATCAACCTGGACTCCGAGGAAGATGATGCGGTCCTCGAACAGTTTGGTGTACGGATCCTGTCGCTTGAAGCCATAGGGGGTACGCTCTTCGAACTGCGGCAGCACGTAGCGGCTGGTAGGCAAATTACCGGCAGACGATCCGAAGTTGTAAGTCATTTCCATTGCTCCTGAATTTCAGTTCTGTCTATACCGGTTAGTTCTGGGCGGTTCCGCCGCCACCGGCAACAGATCCGGCGTGGGCGGAGATTCTGTCGAAGAAGCCGTACTCCAGGGCTTCGACGGCGGTGAACCATTTGTCGCGGTCGTTGTCCTTGAGGATGGTATCGACGGTCTGGCCGGTCTGCTCTGCCGTAAGTTCCGCCATGACCTTCTTCATGTGCAGAATGAGTTCCGCCTGGATCTTGATGTCGGAGGCCGTACCGCCGATGCCGCCTGAAGGCTGGTGCATCAGAATGCGGGCATTCGGCGTGGCGTAGCGCTTGCCCTTGGTGCCAGAGGAGAGCAAGAACTGGCCCATGGAGGCAGCGAGGCCTGTTGCCACCGTGACAACGTCATTCGGGATGAACTGCATGGTGTCGTAGATAGCCATACCGGCGGTGACGGAGCCGCCAGGAGAGTTGATGTAGAGGTAGATGTCCTTATTGGGATCCTCTGCCGAGAGGAGCAACAGCTGCGAGCAGATCGCGTTGGCGTTCTCGTCACGCACCTCGGAGCCGAGCCAGATGATGCGCTCTTTCAGCAGTCGGTTGTAGATGTAGTTGTCCTGGGCGGCCGGATCGACGGTGGCCATTCTTGGAGCCGCTGATTGCTGTGACATATGTGCTTACCTCTCGCTGCTGACGGTAACGCCACTGAATGACGTCACTGAACTTCACTACTTGGACACTAACCGTTTTCATGGCCGTTTTGTTCGCAGGAATCGCACTGTTCGCTGACGGCGCACCGTACTCGCGCAGATGGTTCCATGCGTCCAAACGGTGGTTAAATGCGGCAGCCCCCGGATCAGAAATCCAGGGGCTGCCTTGCAACAAAGCTTAGAACTTTACGGCTGCCGGGTCGTCGCTCGCAGCAACCTCGGTGGCCGGTTCTTCGGTCTCTTCGGCTTCAGCGGCAGGTGCCTCTTCGCCACCGGGGCGCACGAAGTCACTCAGGTCAACGGCCTTGCCGTCAGTGTCGGTTACCTCTGCCTGGCCCAGCACAACGGCCAGGGCCTTCCGGCGGCGAACCTCGGAAACCATCATGGGGACCTGGCCGCTCTGATCGATGATCTGGGCGAACTGGTTCGGGTCCATGCCGTACTGGCTTGCGGTGGTCACGATGTAGTCGATGAGCTCGTTCTGGCTGACACCGACTTCTTCCTTGTCCGCAATGGCGTCAAGAATGATCTCGTTCTTGAAGGCGCGCTGGGTGTTGGCCTTGACCTCGGCGCGGTGCTCCTCGGTGTCGTGGTCGCCTTCACCGTGGGAGTTCTCAGCCTTGAAGTGGGCCTCGAGCTGCTCTTCCACTACGGAATCCGGCACGGGAACCTCAACCAGCTCAACCAGCTTGTCCAGGACCTTGTCCCGGGCCTCGACGCCCTGCTCTACTACCTTAGACTCGGCTGCCTGCTTGGCCAGGTCCTCGCGCAGTTCTGCAAGGGTGTCGAACTCGGAAGCGAGCTGGGCGAAGTCGTCGTCAGCCTCGGGGAGCTCGCGCTCCTTGACGGACTTGACCACTACCTTTACCTGCGCGGCTTCACCGGCGTGGTCACCGCCAACGAGGGTGGTTTCGAAAATGGCGTCCTCGTCGGCGCTGAGGCCGGTGACGGCCTCGTCGAGGCCTTCGAGCATGGTGCCGGTTCCCACCTGGTAGGACAGACCGGAAGCAGAATCAACCTCAGCACCATCAATGGTGGCTGTGATGTCGATGGTGAGGAAGTCACCGTCAGCAGCCGGGCGGTCCACGGGCTTGAGCGTGCCGAAGCGGCCGCGAAGCTCGTCAAGGGCCTTGTCGACGTCGGCGTCGGAAGAAGCAGCGGCAGCGACCTCAACCTTGATGCCGGCGTAGTCCGGAAGTTCAACCTCGGGACGGACGTCAACCTCGGCGTGGAACTTCAGTTCGCCGTCGGTGGAGGACGGGTCCGGCACCTCGGTGATTTCAACCTCGGGACGGCTCAAGGGACGGATTCCCGACTCTTGAACAGCAGCCTGGTACCAGCCGTTGAGGCCCTCGTTGATGGCAGTCTCCAGCACGTAGCCGCGGCCAACACGCTGGTCGATCAGCTTGGAAGGAACCTTGCCCTTACGGAAACCGGGGACCTGGATCTGCGAAGCGACAGTCTTGTATGCCTCTTCGATGCTGGGCTTCAATTCCTCAAAAGGGACCTCAACATTGAGCTTGACCCGGGTAGGGGTGAGGTTCTCGACAGCGCTCTTCACAGTCTAAGTACTCCTGGTTTTTGTGGGATGGGTTTCTGCGAACTCAATGTCCTGTCCGGCCGTCGGCCGGGACTGCAGAGTCGGGGTGACAGGATTTGAACCTGCGACTTCCTGCTCCCAAAGCAGGCGCTCTAGCCAAGCTGAGCTACACCCCGTTAGTGCACAGGACAGTCTACGGGGATTTTGCCTTGGAATGCACATTTGACACTTGGGGCATGAATTAGGTTTAGTTGTATCCGGCTTGAAGAAGCCGCCGGAAAGATCTGCGAGAATAGCTACAGACGCTGTTGTTGCGCCTTCCCGGGGACGTAGCTTAATGGTAAAGCCTCAGTCTTCCAAACTGATTACGCGGGTTCGATTCCCGTCGTCCCCTCCGATTACGAGCACCCTGGTCTACAGACCGGGGTGTTCTTTTTTGCCCTCCGCGTCCCACCTCTCCCCGTCCCACCTCTCCCCGTCCCACCAGGCAAGCACGCGGGTGCCGTAGAAAGTCAGCCATTTGGACGGCTCCCCGGGAGGCACATCCACCTCGAACCACACCCGCCCCGGATGGCGGCGTTCCTGCAGCCAGGTACCGTCCGGACGACGCGCCGCCCGGATCACGTCCATAGCTTCTGCAAGCCGGGGATCGGGTGCTTTGCCATCATGCAGCGCCGCAGCGCGAAAGTAGTCCGCCGCATTGAGGGCGCTGTAGAACCAGCGGAACGGGTACGCAAACATCGTGGCCCAGGGGCCAACCAACTCACCTGTGGCCAGGGTACGAAGCAGCCTGCGCTGCAGCAAGTACTCCTCACCGGCCCGCCGGGCCTCGCGGTGTGCGTCGCTGCCGCCGGTCGCAACCTCAAAATCCAGCAGGCCTTTCAGGGAGTTCAGCGTGGAATGGAAAGAAGATCGGGTAGAACCCTCCATCCACTCACAGTTCCAGCCGCCGTCGGCCATCCTGTGGTTGAGAAACCACTGGGCCACCCCGGAGACGTCGGCTCCGAGCCAGAGGCCGTTGGAAAGAGTAAACGCATTGATGCAGCAGTCCACCTCGCCGGCCCAATACGGGAGGTTGTCGTACTCCCAGCGGCTGTTGGCCTCCAGCAAGCCGGCTGTACCGGCGAGCGCGCCGGAATCCAGTCCCCAGTCCCGGAGAGTGTTGAGTGCATAGGTCGTGGCGGTCCAGGGCTGCCCTGCACCCTCATCGGCCTCGGGCCCGTTGAAGTTGAAGTCCTTGGGGTAGTACGCTCCGCCGGCCCATTGTCCGTCCGGATCCTGCAGCGCCAGCAGCCGCGCCCCAAAGCCCTCTGTAGCGATACGGCCCCGGGTAGTCAGCCACACGTCGGGCGGCGCCCCCAGGAGGTCGCGCTCCACCTGCCACCGCAGCGCCGGGTCGGCGTCAAGCAGCCAGTCGAGCAGGGCTGGGTCGGGGACCATCGTTGACAGGCTACCTCAATCCGTTTGCTGGCAGACAGGGCACCAATAGAGTTTTCTGGCCGAGAGATCTGTCATTGCTATGGGCGTGCCGCAGACCCGGCATTCGAGGCCCTGGCGGCGGTAGGTGAAGTGGGCTTCATC
Organism: Arthrobacter sp. Z5-13; assembly: GCF_056499105.1. Classification (NCBI taxonomy): domain Bacteria; kingdom Bacillati; phylum Actinomycetota; class Actinomycetes; order Micrococcales; family Micrococcaceae; genus Arthrobacter; species Arthrobacter sp. Z5-13. Next base: position 1,831,045 of record NZ_CP096460.1, on the reverse strand, counting down.
CTGGTCCGGAAGGACATTGGGCCCGGTAGACCAGTAAGCGGCGGGGGTGGTGATGATCCTTCCGTCCCGCGCACCGTCGGACATCATGGCCACAGCGTCGTCCCACAACCTTTCTGCAGCAGAAGGCGTCAACGAAGTCCCGGGCAGCCAGGGGCTAAGCCGCTGCCTGAAGAGTAATTCCGCCCGGTAGACATTTCCAACGCCGGCAATCACCTTTTGGTCCATGAGCAACGCGGCAAGAGGGGTCCGCCTGGACAGCACGTTGCGCACGAAGACTTCCCTGTCTCCCCGCCGGTCCGGCGCCGCCGGCAGGTTCCGGAGCGGATCCGGGCCCAGCCGCTTGAGCACAACGGCAAGCTCCTCCTCCGTAATGACAGCACACGTTGTGGCTCCCCTGAGGTCAGCCCACCCATGGCTGGACGTGAGCCGTACGCGGACGGCGCCCACAGGCTCCGGTGGGCCGGTATACACGGCGGGCGCGCCGTCGTCGAACACTTCCTGCTCTCCCACCGTGCGGGGAGCACCGATACTCGAGGCGCCCCGGAAGGAATCATCTCCGCCGAAGTTCCAGGCTCCGTACAGGCCCAGATGGACGTGCAGGAAAAGGCCATGGCTGAACTCGAGGAAGAGATGTTTTCCGTGCGCCTGAGAAGAGGACAGCGTGTGCCCGTCCAGGAGCTTCGCACCAGCGGAGAAGCGTCCCTGAGGACTGCTGACACTGAGCTGTTGCCCCAGGAAGATGTCCCGGAACTGCCGGGCGAGGCGGTGGACCGAATGCCCCTCGGGCACTACTCGATGACCTCACCGGTGGTCTCGAAGGCGGCGATCTTTGAAATCCTGCGGATGTGCCGTTCGTCGTTGCTGAAAGGTTCCTTGAGGAATGCCTCGATGAGCGCGGTGGCTTCCTCAACGCTGTGTTGGCGGCCACCGACTGCGACGACGTTCGCGTCATTGTGTTCGCGGGCCAAGGTGGCGGTGGAATGGTTCCACGCCAGCGCGGCCCTCACGCCTTTGACCTTGTTTGCCGCGATCTGTTCGCCGTTCCCGGAGCCGCCCAGGACAATTCCGAGAGCGTGGACACCCGCCTGCTGGTCTGCAACAACTGCCAGAGCTGCGTTGATGCAGAAGGACGGGTAATCGTCGAGTGCGTCGTAAACCTTGGGTCCGTGATCAACCACCTCATAGCCCTGCGACGTGAGGTGGCTGACGAGGTGGGCGCTGAGCTCCATACCGGCGTGGTCTGTGGCGATATGAACCCGCGGAAATGAAGGGGATGTGGTCACGGCGTTGTCCGTTCTGGTCGTGAGCACCGGTGAGCGTCCGGGCTGTCTAGGGGTGAAACTAAGACTACTAGGAAGGGCCCTCACCCCGCGCGCGTGCGGCGACTCGTGACAACACCTCGGCCAGCCTCTGTGCGGAATCCGGATTGCCGCCGCTGATAACTGCCCTTTGTCCGTCCGTTTGCTTCAGCACCACAGCGGGCCCGCTGCTGACCAGCACCGCTTTGGTGTCCCCCTGGCTCCGGTATCCCCATCCCCCATATTCGGCTGCGCGCACATCGGAAGCTGCGGCAGAGGAAATGGTGGCTGCGGGCACGTTCATGACGCGGACGAATCCCGCCACGAAGACCCGCAGCCCGCTGCGGTCAGCAGTGACCCGAGCAAAGAGAAACGCTGCCAACACTGCTGCAACCGCCACCAGCAGGCCGCTAAGCCAAGGCAGCGCCAGTGCAATCAACGACGCCGGGAACAGAGTGCCCACAATCAGCATCACAAACACAGAACTGCGGGCATGCACCCAAAGCCTGACCTTGTCCCGCACCAGATCCGGATCAAGTTCCTGTTCAAGAGCCTGTTGCAGCGCTCGGTCATCATCCACCGACCACTGCTCATCCGCCTTGAAAACAAAGCCAACCACCACCCCCATGGCAACGGCAAAGCCGCTTCCCATCGCGAGCACTATGGCGTCAACCTGAGCCAGTCGTGCGTCTGCCACCCCTGCCTGGCCAACCAGCACCGCGGCCAGGACCGCAGTTATGAACAGGCTCAGCGAGATCCCTGTTCCCATCATGATCCGGCGCATGAGCACCGGCCTGGAGACGGGGACGGCCTGCAGCAGGACCAGCCAGCTGATAATGACGATGAAACCTGCGCCCACCCCCACAAAGACCGGAAACGGCGCAAAGCCCGTCACGCCGTCGGACGTCCACAGGACCGCTAAGGGCTCGGGGAGGTCGGGACGGAGCAGAACGGCGCACACCACGAAGGCCGCGGCCAGCAACACCGGAAACCCCAAAGCGAATCTAAGAGCCTTGGCATCCACAGCATCACGGAACGTTCCCATGGTTCAAAGCTACCCCTGCCGGCGGGCGTGTGAGCTGCCTAACTTGCCAACGCTGCCCGAAATGAAAGAATGACTTCACAGTGCTTGGTGGAGGGGGTTTCCCACCGGCAGCCGCAACCTTTTTGGAGGCAACACTTTGCCAGGTATGAACCTGACGCGCGCCGAAGCCCGCGAGCGCGCAGAACTGATCATCGTCGAGTCATACGAAGTCAGCCTGGACCTGACCAAAGGGGACAAGGTCTTCGGCACCACCACCGCCGTGAATTTCACGGCGATACCCGGCTCGTCCACCTTTATCGACGCAGTGACCGAGACTGTCCACAGCGTCACACTCAACGGGCAGGCCCTGGACCCTTCCGAAGTAGCCGACGGTGTCCGGATCCAGCTCCCCGAGCTGGCGGAGCGGAACGAACTCCTGGTAGTTGCCGACGCGCCCTACATGAACACGGGCGAAGGCCTCCACCGCTTTGTGGATCCGGTAGACAATGAGGTCTACCTGTACACCCAGTTCGAGGTTCCCGATTCGCGGCGGATGTTTGCTGTGTTCGAACAACCTGACCTTAAAGCGACCTTCACTTTCACTGTCACAGCTCCTTCACACTGGAATGTGGTGTCCAACTCACCCACTCCGGCTCCGGTGGAGACCATCCCGGCCGTCGACGGCGGAGCGCGGTCCGTGTGGGAATTCGCGCCAACGCCCCGGCTGTCCTCCTACGTCACGGCCCTCATCGCCGGGCCGTACCAGTCAATCAGCAGTGAGGTGAAGAGCTCTGACGGCAGAGTGGTCCCGCTGGGCATCTACGCCCGCAAATCGCTGATGCAGTATCTCGACGCCGATAACATCTTCGACCTGACCCGGCAGGGTTTCGAATTTTTTGAAACCCAGTTTGGCTGCCCGTACCCCTTTGAAAAGTACGATCAGCTCTTTGTTCCCGAATTCAATGCGGGAGCCATGGAGAACGCGGGCGCGGTGACCATCCTTGAGGGCTATATCTTCCGCGGCAAGGTGGCGGAGGCGCAGGTAGAGCGCCGTGCCATTACCGTGCTGCACGAACTGGCCCACATGTGGTTCGGGGATCTGGTCACCATGCGCTGGTGGAACGACCTGTGGCTGAACGAGTCCTTCGCTGAGTACATGTCCCATCTGGCGGCAGTGGAAAACACCAAGTTCGATCGCGCCTGGACCACGTTCGCCTCAGTGGAGAAGTCCTGGGCCTACCGACAGGACCAGCTGCCCACGACGCACCCCATTTTTGCCGAAATCAACGACCTGCAGGATGTTGAGGTGAACTTCGATGGCATCACCTACGCCAAGGGTGCTTCAGTGCTGCGGCAACTGGTGGCTTGGGTGGGCCCCGAACAGTTCATGGCAGGCGTGCGGGAGTACTTCCGTAAGCACGCCTGGCAGAACACGGAGCTCAGCGATCTCATGGCGGAGCTTGAGTCTGCCAGCGGGCGGGATCTGGACGCGTGGGGCCGGCTCTGGCTGGAAACTGCCGGAGTCAACACACTCAAACCCGAACTGTCAGTTGACGGCGAGGGTGCCATCTCCTCGTTCGCCATCCTTCAGTCGGCTGTTGCGGACCAGCCCACTATCCGCCCCCACCGACTCGCTGTGGGGTTCTACAATCTCACAGACGCCGGCAAACTTGAGCGGGTCCACCGCGAAGAGCTCGACGTCGACGGCGAGCGCACGGAGGTTCCAGCCCTGGCCGGGTTGCAGCAACCTGACCTCATCCTGCTGAACGACGATGACCTGGCCTATGCCAAGGTCCGTCTGGACCCCAAGTCCCTGGCCACGGCCACGGCGCACCTCAAGGACTTCAGCGAGAGCCTTCCGCGCACTCTGGTCTGGGGTTCAGCCTGGGATGCCGCCCGTGACGGTGAAACGCCCGCCCGCGCGTACGTTGAGCTGATCCTCGCCAACATCGCTCAGGAATCGGACTCGTCGGTCATCCTTGTCCAGCTGCGCCAGCTCGCTACCACCTTGAACTTCTACGTGGCAGAAGCCCATAAGGAAGCAACAGCAATCTCGGCAGCGGACCGGCTGTGGGAACTCGCCGGTGAGGTTCCGCCCGCCTCCGACTCCCAGCTCCAGTTCATTAAGTCCTACGCCCTCCTCGCCAGGAGCGCCGGGCAGTTGGACACCGTTGCCGGGCTCCTTGACGGTTCTGTGGTCCTTGAAGGGCTCAGCGTTGACCAGGACCTCCGGTGGGAGCTTCTGGCTTCGCTGGTTGCAGGTGGGAGGGCCGATCAGGACCGGATTGACGCGGAACTTGACCGCGACAACACCTCCAACGGCCAGAACGCAGCAGCACTCGCCAAAGCAGCCATTCCCACCCCCGAAGCAAAAGCTGCGGCCTGGGAATCGATCGTGGTCAAAGGAGAGCTCTCCAACGCGCTGCAGGCCTCGGCTGTTGCCGGCTTCTCCAGGGTCCTGGACACCTCGCTCCTCGAACCGTACGTGGACAGATATTTCGACGCTGTCCCCGGCATTGTGGCGTCCCGCACCCATGCGCTCGCCCAGCAGATCGTCGTCGGGCTTTACCCCTCCCAGCTGACAACGCAGGCAACGGTGGACAGGACGGACGAGTTCATCACAGCCCTTCCTGAGGAGAGCGCTGCCCTCAGGCGCATGATGCTGGAAAACCGCGACGCCGTTGCCAGGGCACTGCGGGCCCGGAAGGCTGATGAGGACTAGGACATGACCCTGGCCGAGCACCGCTATTCCGTCACTGTCCGCTGGACAGGCAACCTGGGCACCGGGACGTCCGCCTACCGGGCGTATTCGCGCGACCACGACATCGGGATCGAGGGGCTGCCCGTCCTCAAAGGTTCAGCCGATCCCACCTTCCATGGGGACAGGACCCGCCACAACCCGGAACAGCTGTTGCTGACCGCCTTGTCCCAGTGCCACATGCTGTCCTTCCTTCATGTGGCAGTGAAGCGCGGCGTTGTGGTGACGGCTTACGAGGACCACGCCGACGGCGTTATGCGCCTCAACCGGGACGGCAGCGGCCAGTTCGAGGAGGCAACGCTCAATCCCCATGTGACCACGGCGGAAGCTACGCCTGACGGGCTCCTGGCGGACATGCACCACGAAGCCAACCAGCTGTGTTTCATCGCCAGGAGCGTGAACTTTCCGGTCCGGCATGCCCCGACTTCCGAGGTAGCCGCTGCCTAGTCTGCTGCGAGCAGTCTGCCCACGAGACGGCGTTCCGTCTCGGGGCTGAGCCCGGCCTTCCGCTCCCTGGCCAGTCCGCGGCTCCGTTCATCCTCGAGCGTGTCACGAAGGGTTTCCTGCCAGGGCCTCAGGGTAAGCCCGCGGGCAACGGCGGCTGAGTTGTTGCGGGCACAGAACCCTTCGTGGTCAGGCGGCAGCCAGAGCGGCAGCGAATCCTTACCTGCCCAGGGAGCAACTCCTTCATTGATGAGCCATTCTTCGGAGGCTCTGACTGTATCCGTGGCGCCAGTCAACCTTTGCGATTCCTCGTTGTACTCCTGGAAGGGGACCACTGCGCCAACCGCATTCAAGGGTTCCGCAATTCCCTGCCGGGCTGCGTAAAGGATCCAGACGGCTAGATCCCTGACGTCGATAATCTGGGTGGCGGCGTCGGGAATGTCCGGCACCAAAACGGGCCCGGTGCGCTCGGCGGCGGCTCGCGCAAACCGGGCAGGCCAGTACCCGTAGCGGTCGGTTTCGTCGCCTGGCCCGCTGATCAGGCCTGCCCTGCAGAGATGGGCTGGACGCACCCTGAGGGTCAGCTCCTCGATGGCGGACTTGGCCTCTCCATAGACTTCGGGAGAGAATGGTGTGCCGTCGGTCAGCGGGTCAAGCAACCTCGCGTCCTCGCCGGCTCCCGGTACTGAATGGTCTGCATAGACTGAACAACTCGACACAAAGGTCCAATGCGCAGTCCGGTCCCCCAACGACTTTAGGGCAGCCGCCGCTTGCTGCGGATCGCGCGCCACGTCGATGACTGCGTCCCATTCCCGAGCGGCTTCAGCGTAGGCGGCAGCTCCTTCGCTGCGGTCCGCTTGGATCCAGTGGGCGCCGGCCGGGGGTGCCGCGGTTGAGCCCCGTGCCAGACACGTCACATTGTGGCCGTCTGCCACTGCTTGCCGGGCAATTTCCGTCGAAAGGAACGCTGTACCGCCAAGAATCAGGATGCGCATGTGGCCACGCTACGGCGCTAGTGTTGAAAGTAACCAGAGTTTATGCGCCGGGTGAACGCCGGTGAAGTCGGGTAGAAATAACCCCCGTAGAAGTAACCGGCAACAGCCGGTCTGCAGTGAGGAGCACATCCACAGATGTACAGCACGTTGTCGATCGCACCGCCCCTAACGTCAGCCACAGAGGGAATCAGCGTTCCGGGAATTGTGATCAGCCTGGGTGTTGGTGTCGCCATCTGGCTGGCGGCGACCTTCGTGATTTCCCGGATCTCCCGACGGGTCGCCTCCGGGAGCACCTTTTTCAAGAAGCCCCATTTCCGGTGGGTGGCGCCGGCATTGCGTGCCCTGGACCATGAGCGGCGTGTGCAGCGGGCAAACACCATCGGTTCCCTGCTCAACAGTGTGGTGGGCGTGCTCGTCGCAACCATCACCACCATGTATGTGCTCCGCAACCTGGATATCGACATCGCTCCCCTGCTGACGAGTGTTGGCATCCTGGGTATTGCCATAGGCTTCGGCGCCCAGCAACTGATCCGCGACTTCCTTGCAGGGATCTTCATCACCATCGAGGACCAGTACGGGATCGGTGACGTCATCGAGACCAGCGAAGTGGTGGGCACAGTGGAGTCCATGGGCTTGCGGATCACCAGGGTACTCGCCGAGGACGGCACCATCTGGTACCTGCGCAACGGTGAAATCCTAAGGGTAGGCAACCGGTCACAGGGGACCTATATTCCGCCCGAGCAACAGCCGGAAGTTACAGACGACGATGAAGCACCAACACCGCAGAAAGCCGGAGAGTAGTCATGACCAATCCACCCGTCGAGCCTGGACAGCCGAAAATGCTGATGCAAAATGATCCGTTCAGCCAGCCTGGCTACACGGACAACTTCTACGATGCAGTAGGGGGCCACGCTACGTTCGTGAAGCTCATTGACGTTTTCTACGACGGCGTTGCGACGGATCCGATCCTCCGGCCGATGTATCCGGAAGAGGATCTTGGACCGGCGAAGCGACGCTTCCTGATGTTCCTGGAGCAGTATTGGGGCGGGCCCACCACTTACGGCGACGAACGCGGCCACCCGAGGCTCAGGATGCGGCACATGCCGTTCAGCGTCACGCCTGAAGCGAAGGACCGGTGGCTGCTGCACATGCGGACAGCCGTCGACTCCCTTGAGCTTCCGCCGTTGTACGAAAATACCCTGTGGGACTACATGGAGCGCGCTGCGCTGTCCATGGTGAACAGCCCTTCCGCTAACGGCCCCTCGCACGCCTGAAAGTAACGGTCACAGGCCGAGCCCGGCGCCGCTCCTGGCAAGAACGTGGCCTCTGGAACTGCTGAGCCTGAACCAGCGCCCGGCACGGTAAAGCTGGTGCTCGCCGCTGCCGAGAAAACCCAGGGTGAGGGCAGCAAAAGCCGCCCCGGTGGGCAGTCCTCCGGCTCCGGGAAGCTCACGCCCCCATACCGAGGCCCTTGCGTTGTTGACCATCAGGGCGCCGGGCTTGTCCGGAACGATCTGCGCCACCTCGGCGATCCCGGCTTGCGCGGCATCCTTCAGCTCAGAGTCTGTCAGTGAGCCCAGGAGCTCCCAGCCCGTCCGTGGGGCGCCGACCCCTGCCCAGGACTCAGTGACCGTCGACGGCGGAACGGCGAGTTCGACGTCGGATTCTCCCGCCCGTGCGAGCCGGTCAAGGACCGCTGCGAGCGTAACGGTAACGTCCGCTTGGGCCGGCTCCGCCAAACCGATGGTGCGCAGGCCGAGGATAGTGGGAGTTGCTTCACCGAGCAGCCGCGGCCGCAGCACGCATACATAAGCGGCAAGAACCGAGCCGGACGCCTGCAACCGGATGGCGCCGTCGTCCACCGCCTTTGCGCGGGTCACATAGGTGCGGAGGTCCGCCAGATCCTGGGGATCGGCGAAGCGGAAGGGCTGGGTGAGAACATCAGACACCTTAAGGACTCTACCGCCAGGCGCCCGGTTGAGCAGTACTGGGGTGACGTCTAGAGTCAAACCATGACTGAAGCGGAAGCCGGATTGCAAGCGTTGCCCACGCAGGACCCCACCACCTCCTTGATCGAACTTCTTGATCTCGGGGAACTCGAAGGTGCCCGCACGGATGAGGACATCTTTATGGGCCCGTCACAACGGCAGCCGCGGCAACGGGTTTTCGGAGGTCAGGTTCTGGCCCAATCCCTCATTGCCGCAAACCGAACCGTGGATCCGGCACGCCACGTGCATTCGATGCACGGTTATTTCCTCCGCCCCGGGGATGCAAACCAGCCCATCACGTTCGGCGTGCAGCGTCTCCGCGACGGGAGGTCGTTCTCGGCCCGTCGTGTCCACGCTTACCAGGACGGCACACCGATCCTGTCCATGATCGCGTCCTTTCAGGAGGACGACGAGGGCCTGGACCACCAGTCCGAGATGCCGGTGGGGATTCCGGAACCCGAGTCGCTACCCAGCACCGCAGATCTTCTGGGCAAGTACGATCATCCCGTAGCCCGGCATTGGGCCTATGAGCGTCCCATAGACATCCGGCACGTCGACCCCGCACTCTATGTGTCGGCCAACGGGACCAAAGAAGCCAGGAACGCTGTCTGGATGAAAACGTTTGGACCCATGCCGGACGACGCCAACATGCACCGGGCTGCGCTGGCCTACGCCAGCGATTACACCATCCTGGAATCGATCCTTCGCAAGCACGGCTTGAGCTGGGTCACCCCAGGGATGAGTGTCGCCAGCCTTGATCATGCAATGTGGTGGCACCGCCCTGTACGGGTTGACCAGTGGCTGCTCTACGTGCAGGAGTCTCCCAGCGCTCAGGGTGCACGCGGCCTGGCCACCGGCAAGATCTTCGACAGGGAAGGCCGGCATGTGGCCTCGGTGGCGCAGGAAGGCATGGTTCGGATCCCCACGGACCTGAAGAACAAGGTGGTGGGTGCCGTCCAATCCAAGGTTCTCAAACACCAGATGCGCAAAGCCGAACGGTAAAATGCTAAACAGCCCCTTAGGCAGACGAAAGGCCGGCCTGGCGGGTGATACCCGTCAGGCCGGCCTCGTCGTTTTCAGGACTTTTCGCGCCCGTTTTTAGACTTTCCCGTGAGGATCAGTCGCGCGTGAGGCGCCGGTGAGTCACACGGTGCGGCTTCGCGGCATCGGGACCGAGTCGCTCCACCTTGTTCTCCTCGTAGGACTCGAAGTTGCCCTCGAACCAGTACCACTTGGACGGGTTCTCCTCATCACCTTCGTAGGCGAGAATGTGAGTGGCCACCCTGTCGAGGAACCAACGGTCGTGCGAGACCACCACGGCGCAGCCGGGGAATTCCAGGAGGGCGTTCTCGAGGCTGCTGAGTGTTTCGACGTCGAGGTCGTTAGTGGGTTCGTCAAGGAGCAGGAGGTTTCCGCCCTGCTTGAGGGTCAGAGCCAGGTTCAGGCGGTTACGCTCACCGCCGGAAAGCACTCCGGCTTTCTTCTGCTGGTCCGGGCCCTTGAACCCGAAGGCTGCAACATACGCCCGGGAGGGCATTTCTACGTGGCCTACCTGGATGTAGTCCAGGCCATCGGAAACTACTTCCCACAGCGTCTTGTTGGGATCGATGCCGCCGCGACTCTGGTCGGCATAGGAAATCTTTACGGAGTCACCGATCTTGAGATCGCCGCCGTCGAGGGGCTCAAGGCCCACGATGGTCTTGAACAGGGTGGTCTTACCCACACCGTTCGGGCCGATGACGCCGACAATGCCGTTGCGGGGCAGCGAAAAGGACAGTCCGTCAATAAGGGTCCTGTCCTCGAAGCCCTTCTGCAGGTTCTTGGCTTCCAGTACAAGGCCACCCAGGCGTGGTCCGGGCGGAATCTGGATCTCTTCGAAGTCGAGCTTGCGCGTGCGGTCAGCTTCCGCTGCCATTTCCTCGTACCGGGCCAGGCGGGCTTTCGACTTGGTCTGGCGGCCCTTGGCGTTGGAGCGGACCCATTCCAGCTCTTCTGTCAGTCGCTTGGCCTGCTTGGCGTCCTTCTTGCCCTGAACTTCCAGGCGGGCACGCTTCTTCTCCAGGTAGGTGGAGTAGTTGCCTTCATACGGGTACAGGTGCCCGCGGTCCACTTCGGCGATCCACTGGGCTACGTGGTCAAGGAAGTAGCGATCGTGGGTTACGGCCAGGACAGCGCCGTGGTAGTTGGAAAGGTGCTGCTCCAGCCACAGCACGCTCTCGGCGTCCAGATGGTTGGTGGGTTCATCGAGAAGCAGCAGGTCAGGCTTCTGCAACAGCAGCTTGCACAAGGCCACGCGACGGCGCTCACCGCCGGAGAGGAGAGTTACGTTGGCATCCGCAGGCGGGCAGCGCAGAGCATCCATGGCCTGTTCCAGCTGTGAATCCAGGTCCCAGGCATCGGCAGCATCAATCGCTTCCTGCAGGTGGCCCATTTCCTCGAGCAGGGAATCGTAGTCGGCGTCCGGGCTTGCCATCTCCTCCGAGATCGCGTTGAACCGCTCGATCTTCCCGATGATTTCGCCGACGCCCTCCTGGACGTTGCCGAGGACTGTCTTCTCTTCGTTCAGCGGCGGTTCCTGAAGCAGGATGCCCACAGAGTAGCCGGGGCTGAGCCGCGCTTCACCGTTGGAGGGTGTGTCCAGGCCGGCCATGATCTTGAGAATGGTGGATTTACCGGCGCCGTTGGGGCCGACCACACCGATCTTGGCTCCAGGAAAGAACGACATGCTGACGTCGTCGAGAATGAGCTTTTCGCCAACAGCCTTACGGGCCTTGGTCATTGTGTAGATAAATTCCGCCATGGTTCCAAATCTAGTGGGTCGGCCCGGATAACTCACATTCGGGACGGTTCAAGGACATGGAAGGAACCAGGCGGCCCGACGGTTCAGAGTTGCGTACCTGCAAAGCATTTGCCGGTCGACAGCACGGGCAGAATGACTACTTTGACTTTTCCTTCGCGGACCTGTCCGATGACGCAGTCCTTGTCCTGAAGAGCCGCGGCTTCTATCGCATCAACTTCCAGGCCGGTGGGAGTCTGGCTTGCCGACACCTCCAATGCGGACGGCGACACCCCGGCAGCAGTCATCGTGGCAACCATTTGGTCCCTCGTTGGTTTTGCCGAGCCGGCAGCCAGGTTGTTGAGCGCCTGTTCAACCTTGTCCTTCAGGAGCGCGGTGGCGGAAGCCGGGGCCGCCACAGATGGAGCCGGGGCCACAGAGCCTGTGCCAGGGGGCGGAGCAGACGTCGGAACGGCTGATCCTCCAGCGGAAGCGGTGCCGCTCGGATCCGTACCCGGCGTTGGGCTACACGCAGACGCCGCGATGAGGACGAGAAACGCCAGAACTGCAACGCGTTGGTGGCGGACTGGAAACTGGCGGACACGAAAAAAACGGAGGGTTAGCGTACGACGGGTGGGCCTCAGAGGTTTAGTCGCTCGCATCACCTTGCCATTCTGCCACGCAGTCCACACCCCTTTCGGCACCCCGCCCCCGGCACCCGGCACCCCGCGAGCGCGACTCCGTGACCCGCGACGTCGCAACCGCAGCGCGGCCCCCACCGGGCGAGGCCCGGGCAGGCGAGCCCAGCAAGAGCTCGTGCTAAGCCGCGGCGCCGGTGAGTTCCCCTGTGGTGGCATCAACTGAGAGCAGCTGCCCGCTTTCCTCGTCGACGAAAACGGAGGGTGCTTCATCCATCCCTGGCGGAACGTCCGGGCCCTCGTCCGGCTCACGTTCTGAGCCGTCGTCGTCGCGCTCTGACGCGAACCCGCCCGATGCACGCTCGGAATCTCCTTCGGCGGCAATCTGCACGGCCTGAGTGTTGGATTGTCCATTCTGGGCAGAGGTCCGGATGAAGTTGGCTGAACCCCACATGAGGTCGTGACCAACAGATTCAGCGTCGATTTCGGCCGCATGGTAGATGCGCCCGTCCTTCTCCCAGCTGCGCATCTTGAGCCGGCCCACAATGATGACTCGCTGCCCCTTCTTGATGCTGCAGGCCAGGTTGCCTGCCAGTTGCCGGTATCCCTGTACCGTGAACCAGTTGGTGTTGCCGTCCACCCACGCGTTTGCGGTCCGGTCAAAGCGGCGGTCTGTGGAGCCGATCCGAAAGGATGCAGTGGCTATCCCGCCCGGTGTGGTTGAAGTTTTGATCTCGGTGGCCACGAAGCCCCGGACCGTGATGTTGTCAGTCATGGTGATGTCCTGTCTCGAAGTGTTCTGCCCTGGTAGGCAATTCCAGCTTCGTGGAGGACATCGGCTGTAGCGAGGGGCCAGATCGGCTATGTGCAAAACTCCGCTCCGCAATAAGAGTGTTGAGGACAAGTGAAAATCACCGTGACAGCTGGCGGTTTCCAAGGGCAAGTCACTGTAAACTTTTTGAGTTGCCTCTTGGACAGCCTTGAGGACAAGTGTTGCCCCAGTAGCTCAGGGGATAGAGCAGCGGCCTTCTAATCCGCCGGTCGGGGGTTCGATTCCCTCCTGGGGCACAAGAATGAGGCTCTGGCCTGTAGAACACAGGCCAGGGCCGGTCCAGGTGAAAATACGTTCGTGCATCCGTCATCCAACCAGGAGCTGAGTTCATGAAATCGGCTGCTCCGGAACTGGCCGCACGGACACCCTCCGCCGCGTTATATGCGGCAGGTTTTGTGACTGCCTTCGGTGCCCACAGCATTGCCGCCGGAATGGGCGCGCAAAGCGAAAACATTGGCCTGACGTTGCTCAACCTGGGCATCCTCCTGGCCGTGTACGACATCTCCGAGGTATTCCTCAAACCTGTCTTCGGCGCACTCAGTGACCGGATCGGCACGAAGCCGGTTATTGTCGGAGGGCTCCTGGCCTTTGCCGCGCTCTCACTCATCGGGTTGTGGGGAGCCGATCCCCTCATGCTGGGTCTTGCCCGTCTCGGGCGCGGTAAGAATGCCGGAACATTTTTCGGCCGCTACGGATCCTGGAAGAGCCTCGGATACGTCATCGGGCCCCTGCTGGGAGCGGCGCTGATTTTCGCCGGCGGTTTTGCCCTTTTGTTTGCGGCATTGTCAGTCCTGGCAGCCGCAACAGCGGTATGGGTTGTAGTGTCCGTACCCAATCTTGCGCCACTCCCCCGGCAGCGCTATACCGTGGTGGATCTGGTACGCCAGGCCACGGAACGTCGGTTCCTTGTCCCCACACTGGTGCTGGCGGCGTCGACGTCGGCGCTCGGTGCGGCGATCGGATTTCTTCCGGCACTGGCTACCCGCCTCGGCCTTGATCCCATTGCCGGAACTGCAGCTGTGAGCGTCCTTGCCATCGCCTCCGTACTCATCCAGCCAAGGATTGGCCACCTCCGCGACAGGGGCAGCATCTCCGACACCAACGGCATGTCAGCAGGACTCCTGCTGACCGCAGGCGGAGTGGCTCTCCTGGCCGTGGCGCCGGGGCCAGTAACGATATTTATCGCGGCAGCGGCAATTGGCGCAGGAGTGGGCGCGACCACGCCAATTGGCTTTGCTCACCTGGCAGACTCCACGCCACCCGAACGGATTGGCCGAACCATGGGTTCAGCCGAGCTCGGACGGGAACTTGGAGATGCCGGCGGTCCTTTGCTGGTGGGAGGCATCGCCACCCTCGCCAGTCTTCCACTTGGCCTGGGAGCGCTCGCCCTGGTTGTTGCAGCGGCAAGTCTCCCCCGGCTCGCCGCCAACGGGCGGCCACGAACAGACAACCAGCCTGCGGGCTAGGCAAAGCCACCAATCAGCAAAGGCCCCCGGACCAGGATGATCCCTGGGCCGGAGGCCTCCCTCAATGGCTGACTTACCGGCGCCTGTCGTCGATTCCGTCTCCGTCTGCGTCGATGTGCTCCCGACGGACATCCTCCTCGACAGTGACATCGTCACTTACAACGTCCTTGTCCAGCCGCACCCGCTCGACCGGAACAGTCTCCTTCTCAACAACCGGCCGTTCCTCGTGAAGGGTAACTTCGTGCTCTTCCTCACTAAGATCCGGTCCACTCATGGCTGCTCCGCGATTGGAGTCCATGATGGGTTCACGCTCAAGCCGGACCTCTTCCCGCTGGACGGGAACTGTTTTGGTTACGTTTTCCGTGGTTACGTACTTGCGCAGTCTTGCCCTGCCGGCCTCCTGGCGTTCAGTGCCGACATGCAGCCGCTCCTCTGAGCGCGTCATGGCGTCGTCGGTAGTAGGCCCGGACGTATCCCTGCCCACTGTGCCGGCTGCGTCCGTCCTGTCGTCGTCCGTGTCAGTGCGGCCCACTCCGCCACCCATGCCGGTCCTTGCGTCGCTATAGGTCCGGCCCAGGCTGTAGTGCTCGTAGAGCCGGTCTTCATCAGTGGGCTCCAAGTGTCCGTCGTTCTCGACGCGCGGCGCATCCTTCACCTGGTCCTTTGAGTAAGGCACAAGGATGTCGTTGCCTTCAAGACGGGCGCCCTCAAGGGGCACGAAAGACTCCGACGTACCGAACAGTCCGGTCTTTACCGTGACCCAGGTGGGCTGATCGTTGTCATCATCGACGTACACCTGCCCGATGGAGCCAATCTTGTCTCCGTCAGTGGTGAGCACATTGCCGCCCCTGTTGAGCAGTTCGTCAATACTTTCCCTGGTGAGCATGTTTCTCTCCTTGGATCTTTTCTTTCCAGCTTGGATGTCGTTCTGCAGCACCTGCGCTTACCCGCGCAGGGTTGTTGCCAGGCAACAAGGACTGGACCGATTGCCAATAGATGAGGCAGTTCCCCCCGGGTCCAGGCATCCATAATAAGCATGCTTAGTATCCAATTGACAAGCATACTTAGTAATTTCTTTGAATGGGCTTATGATTCGAAGTAGAGAGGTCGGGGCCACCGCCGGCAAGCCCGCCAATTAGGTGGCAGCAGGCTCTGGCAGGCAGTCTATGGGAGGGATCAAAAGCCATGACTCAACAACCCAACAATCAGGATCAGGCCACCCCAGGTGAAGGCCGGGCCGGCTACCTCCCGCCGGTGAGTACAGGCCGGGATGTTCCTGCCGCAGGGCCGGCAGGCGGCACCGACGCCAGCCGCGTTCCGGCTTCCGAACGCGCGATGCCTGGTGCGCCGCTCACGGAGAAAAGGGTCACCCGAGCGGGAATGGTGTGGGTTTCTGTAGCTACTGCCTTGGTGCTCCTGGTGCTGCTTATCGTCTTCATCCTGCAGAACCAGGACTACGTGCAGGTGCGGTTCCTGGGACTTGAGGGAGCGGTTTCCCTGGGTATGGCTCTGTTCATCGCTGCAGTGGCAGGCGGGGTACTGGTGGCCATCGCAGGCGCAGCACGGATCATCCAGCTGCGCACCGCGGCGCACCGCCGGGCAGGCCGAGTCGGTCAGCCGCCCACAATCAAGTAGCACGGGCGCATAGCGCGCTTAAAGATCCCGGTTTACTGGATTCCCGTCAGGGGCCTCGTCATCAAGCTCGGAGATGTCAGGGTCAACGGTTCTGGCCAGCTCCCCTTCCAGGGATTCACGGCCGGCATCTTCCTCGGTTTCCTGAAGCTGACCGTCGCCGCGCACCGCCCGGTATTCATCCGGAATCTCAGTCATGTGCCCAAACTAAACCCGTTGCGGGGCGATGTCGAGGGCTCCGTGCAGGGAACGCGAACGGTCCCGCACCGCAAGGCAATGCAGGACCGTTTCGTGGTGCGCGGGCCCTTGCCGTGACGAAGCAAGGGCCCGCAGTCTAAATCAGGCCATTCAGGCGTACGGGAGAACGAGTTCCGCGTACCGCTGCTTCATGGAGGCCAGGACGCTGTCGCCGTCGGCGTCCCAGATTTCCTGATTGAAGATTTCGACTTCGATGTCTCCGGTGTAGCCGGAGTCCCTCACCCACGCGCCGATGGTCGCAAAGTCGATGACGCCGTCGCCCATCATGCCCCGGGACAGCAGAGCGTCAGCGGCAATGGGCAAGTTGAAGTCGCAGACCTGATAGGAAGCGATGCGGTTTTCCCGGCCGGCCCGCTCAATCTGCGCTTTCAGCTCCGGATCCCACCACACATGGAAGGTGTCGATGGCGACGCCGACGGCGTTCGTCTCGTACGGAGCCGCAAGATCGAGCGCCTGGCCAAGCGTGGAGATGAGTGCGCGGTCCGCCGCGTACATGGGATGAAGGGGCTCCAATACAAGCCGAACACCGTGTTCGACGGCGAACGGCACCAGATCCTCCAAGCGGTCGGCCACCCGCTGGCGGGCGGCCACAACATCCTTCTCCCCCGGGGCGAGCCCACCAACCACAAGGAAAAGCTCCTTGGTGTCCAAGGCGACTGCCTCCAGTACGGCGGCACGGTTGTCCGCCAACGCTGCGGCTTGTCCTTCCGCATCTGGTGCCGTGAGGAACCCTCCACGGCATAGCGAGGAAACCCGCAGTCCGGCGTCTTTGATCAGCTTGGCCGATTTTTCCAGCCCTGCCTCCGCAACGCGATCCCGCCATGGCCCGATGGCAGGGATGCCTGCGCGCGCACAACCCTCAACGGCCTCCGCCAGGGTCCATTTCTTGGTGGTGGCACTGTTCAGTGAAAGCCTCGAAAAGTCGCTCATACTCCCACTCCGTTGATCCTCAGGTAGTCGGACATACGGAAGGCTGCGAGGGCCGGATCCTTCAAAAGTCCGGCCTGGTCAGCGAGCTCGAACGTCTTGGCAAGGTGGATCACCGAACGTCCCGAATGCAGTCCGCCCACCATTTGGAAGCCGGGCTGCTTGCCGTTCAGCCAGGACATAAAGGCGATGCCGGTCTTGTAGTAAAAGGTCGGAGCACTGAAGATGTGCTTTCCCAGCTCCCGGGTGGAGTCCAGGATGGCGCGGCCCTTGTCCCCATCTCCCGCCTCATAGCTCTGCAAAGCGGCCGATGCCGCAGGGTAGATGGCGGCGAAAATTCCCAGCAGGGCATCTGAATGGTGTGTGGCGTCGCCGTCGATGAGCTCAGGGTAGTTGAAATCGTCGCCCGTGTAGAGGCGCACTCCTTCAGGCAACGAAGCGCGCAATGCCACTTCGTGACTGGCGTCAAGGAGCGAGACCTTGACGCCGTCTACCTTGTCCGCATGCTCCCGGATGAGGCCCAGGAAGGTTTCAGTAGCCGAGGCAACATCGTCCGATCCCCAGTATCCGGCCAGGGCGGGATCGAACATGGTGCCCAGCCAGTGCAGGATCACCGGCTGATCCACTTCGCCAAGGAGCGTTCCGTACACATGGAGGTAGTCATCAGGACCTGAGGCCACCTTGGCCAAGGCACGGGAGGCCATCAGGATGACCTTTGGTCCCGCCTCGCTGACGACGGCGATCTGCTCACGGTAGGCGTCGAGGACAGCCTGGATCCCATCAGGGCCAGGATTCAGCGAATCCAGGTCCAGCTGATCTGTGCCGGCGCCGCAGGAAACCAGATCGCGAACGGACTTTCCAGCGGTGGCTGCGTTTCCGCTGGCGACAACCGATGCCGCTTCGGCGCCGCTGCGCTTGATGAGCTGTTGAGTCGCGGCCCAGTCGAGGCCCATGCCGCGCTGCGCGGTGTCCATGGCATCGGCAACGCCAAGGCCGTAGGACCACAATTCATGGCGGTAGGCCAGGGTGGCATCCCAGTCCAGGCGGGCAGGCGCGCCGGGGGTGTTGTCCGCAGTTACCTCCGGAATGACATGGGCGGCGGCGTACGCCCGGCGTGAGGTCAACGGAGCCGACGGTTTAGGCCAGGAGGGAGCCGACCGCAAGCGGTACTCGCGCGTTCCGCCGTCGGACGTGGGAAGAATCAGGGAAGTCATCAGAGGGTGATCTCCGGGATGTCGATGGTGCGCCGCTCGTCTGAGGACTGCAGGCCCAGCTCGGCGAGCTGCACACCGCGGGCCGCTGAAAGGAGGCCGAAGCGGTGTTCACGTCCGGCTACAACATCACGCAGGAACTCTTCCCACTGCAGCTTGAAGCCGTTGTCCAGGTCCGCGTTAGCCGGAACCTCCTGCCACTGGCTGCGGAAGGACTCCGTCACGGGGAGGTCGGGGTTCCAAACGGGCTTCGGGGTGTGCGCCCGCTGTTGGGCGACGCACTTGTTCAGGCCTGCAACCGCTGACCCGTGTGTTCCGTCAATCTGGAATTCCACGAGTTCATCACGGTAGACCCGTACAGCCCAGGAGGAGTTGATCTGGCCGATGACTTCATCACCACCGGGCGTTTCCAACTCGAAGATGCCGTAGGAGGCGTCGTCTGCGGTGGCCTTGTACTCCTTGCCGGACTCATCCCAGCGGGTGGGGATGTGGGTGGCGGTCTTGGCGTTGACGCTCTTGACCTTGCCGATGATGCCTTCCAGAACGTAGTTCCAGTGGCAGAACATGTCGGTGGTCATGCCGCCGCCGTCTTCCTTGCGGTAGTTCCAGGAGGGACGCTGTGCCGCCTGGACGTCGCCTTCGAACACCCAGTAACCGAATTCGCCCCTGATGGAGAGGATACGTCCGAAGAAGCCCTCATCCACGAGCCGGCGGAGCTTGACGAGGCCCGGCAGGTAGAGCTTGTCGTGGACAACGCCTGCTGTAACGCCGGCTTCCCTGCCTATCCGAGCGAGCTCGATGGCTTCCTCGAGGGTCTCGGCCGTGGGCTTTTCAGTGAAGATGTGCTTGCCGGCGTTCATTGCCTTTTTCAGGGTGGCCGCACGCAGGCTGGTCATCGAGGCATCAAACACAACGTCCACGGTGGGGTCATTGATGACGGCGTCGAGATCGGTACTCCACTCGGATACCTTGTGGAGCTCGGCGAGTTCCCGGATTTTCGCTTCATTGCGTCCCACCAGGATGGGTTCTACCTGCACCTTGGTGCCGTCTTCCAGGGTAAATCCCCCGGCGTCCCGGATAGGCAGGATGGAACGGAGCAAGTGCTGCCGGTATCCCATGCGTCCGGTGATGCCGTTCATGGCGATGCGGATCGTCTTCGTTTCGTAGCCCATGTGTCCTCCACAGCGATTGCTGTAACGCAGTAGTTTTGGGAAAGCGCATTCCCGTTTCATTCATAATGCCCGTTTCAGGCAGAGTTGGCAAGCGCTTTCCTGAAAGTCGTCCCAGCTGTCATAATGTGGAAAACGCAGAAGTTTTGCCGAACAGGAGATTTCCCCGTGGCTGCAAGTACCCTGACCGAGGTGGCGCGCCTGGCTGGCGTGTCACCAGCCACCGCCTCACGGGTGCTCAACGGATCCGACCGTAAACCGGGCCCTGGCGTTTCCGAACGTGTGCGTCAGGCGGCGGAGGAGCTGGGCTACATTCCCAATGCGCAAGCCCAGGCGTTGGCGAAGTCGAGTTCGGGACTCATCGGCCTGATCGTCCACGACATTGCTGATCCGTACTTTTCCGCCATCGCGCGAGGGGTCCAAAGCGTAGCCAGGACCCAGAACAAGATGGTGCTTCTTGCAACCACTGGAGGAACCCCGGCTGACGAAAAGGAGGCCGTCGCCGCTTTTGCTGCCAGACGGGCCGATGCGATTGTGATCGCTGGTTCCCGTTCCTCGCGGCCTGAAGACCAGAAGGCCAACACGGAACTGGCGGCCGAGCTGGACAGGTATTGCCGCAACGGCGGTCATGTGGGAATCGTCGGTCAGGCGATCGTCGGAGCGGGGAGATCCGAGGGCTACCACCTGGTGGAGCTTCCCAATGAGCAGCTTGCCTCTGAGCTTGCGGGCCAACTGGCCCAACTGCACATCGGCGAGTTTGTAATAGTCGCCGGTCCGGAGGGACTCGTTACCTCGGATGACCGCATCCGTGGCTTCCAGAAGGGCCTTGCAAACGCAGGACGTCCCCCCGCCGAGGTGGTGAACACTTCCTTCAACCGGGCCGGCGGGTATGAGGCGGGACGGCAGTTGGCAGAGCGCATCCGCTCGTCCCAGGTATCAGAAGAAAGCCAGGATCAAGGGGAGCAGAAGAGTTCGCGAGTTTGTATCTTCGCTGCCAATGACGTCATGGCTATTGGAGTGGTTGCTGCATTGCGGGAGGAGGGTCTGCGAATCCCCCGCGACGCCCTTATTGCAGGCTTCGATGACATTGAAACCCTCAGGGATTTCCGTCCTGCACTCTCCACCGTCCGCTTGCCCCTGGAAGACATCGGCCGGCTCGCAACCCTGAGCACCGCTGGCCACAGCCGGAAAGATGCTTTAGCCAAATCAAAGACTGCTAACACAGCGGAACACCAGTCAGCAAGTACCGGGGCAACCAACCTCAATGAGGATCAGGGGCCAGCAGTTACCGGCGAGGTCAAGCTTCGTCGGAGCACGCAGTGGACCCCCTAGCCAGAGAGTTCTCCGCGCCGGACGGAATGACTGTAGTCGCTGCGGACACTCACGCCGCTGGTACGCTGCCTGCCATGTTGGTGCTCCCTGGCGGAGGGTATTCCCACCATGCGGGGCACGAGGCGGAACCCGTCGCCACGTGGCTCGCTTCCTTGGGGTTACACGCCTTTGTGCTGCGATACCGGACCTCGCCGCACCGGCATCCCGCTCCGCTGATAGACGCCAAAAGGGCAGTGCAATGGATTCGTTCAGGCAAGCATGGTTTAGCGGTTGATGCGGAACGGGTTGGGGTTCTGGGGTTTTCTGCCGGAGGCCATGTGGCCGCAACGCTGTCCACCTCGGTTGAAACGGGAGACGCCAAGCTGGACACCGATACGTCGGTGCCTGATCTCGCCGTACTCTGCTATCCCGTGATTTCCTTCACGTCCTCCGTGCACCAGGGATGCATAGACAACCTGTTGGGCGTCTCACCCTCCTCGCCGTCCCTCAGGAAGCTGTCGGCGGAATTTAACGTCACCCGTACCACGCCTCCGACGTTCGCTTGGCACACCGCAGATGACACAGCAGTCAACGCAGAACACAGTTTGCGCTACGCCTCCGCCTTGACCAGGGCCGGCATTCCTACGGAGCTGCATGTGTTTCCTCATGGCCGGCACGGTTTGGGCATGGCTCCGGATGATGCCGATGTCAGCCAATGGACCCGGCTCTGTGAACGATGGCTCCAAAGCCGCGGCTGGATTTCGACAAATGCCCGCTTAACAGCTGAGAATGCGCCATCCCCTTAGGAGCCGAAGTCAGGCAGTAGTCAAAGACGTTCACTACGCTTAGCCTTTTGCCATGCCGAAGATGAACGATGCCCCGGACTCCGCCGTAACTACCGGCCCCGCCCTTTGGCCTGACGTCGAGACCCTGTTCGGAGTGCGCGGTGATCCCGCCCGGTGCTGGTGCCGTTTCTTCGCCATGACGAACCCTGAATATAGGAGCACGACGCCAGCAGAGCGGAAAAGTCACTTGCATGCCCGTTTTGACTCTTCAGAACCGGAGCCGGGAGTCATGGCCTGCCTGGACGGCGATCCAGTGGGATGGTGCGCCGTTGAACCCCGCTCCTGCTATCCCCGCATTGAAAGTTCGCAACTGATGCGGGCGGCGGCACCTGGCCTGGCCGAACTTCCGGATCCCGGCACAATATGGTCAATCACTTGCTTCGTCGTCGCCCCCGGACACCGCCGCAAGGGAATTGCCGCAGCCTTACTGCACGCAGCTGTTGGACACGCCTTCACCCACGGTGCCGGTAGCGTGGAGGGTTACCCCGTTGATCCGGCTGCCAGGCCGAAGGCCGGTGCAGCCGATCTCTACCACGGCACTTTATCCTTGTTCCTGGCCGCAGGCTTCAGGCTGGTGGACACAACGACGCCGGGCCGCGCCGTGGTGCGGCTGGATAAGGTCAGCGGTTCAGGGCTCTGATAATCCAGGTGGCCTCGTGGGTAGCGCCGGGGGCCAATTCGACGACGTCCACGCCCGTGTTGAAGGCATCCGGCGGACAGGTCATGGGTTCCACTGCCAGCCCGAGCCTTGATGGACCTGTGGGCTTGTCAGCGGTGTGGATCTGCAACCACGGCCATTGATCGTCCCATTCGAGCTCGACGCCTGAGCCTGAAGGGTCAAAGACACGGACGGACGCAGAGCCGGAGGACATTTCGATGTCAGTGAACGCGTGGTCAATCTCCACCGATCCCAAGGGCTTTTCACTGCGGAAATCAAAATCATGCCCCTCAACTGTCGCCGTGCGCACCGGCAGCAACCTGTCCGGGGTGACCTCCAGGAAGACAGCCGCGGGCATCTGCAGCGTCCATTCGTCCAAAGGGGCAGGCCCCGCCACCAGATAGGGATGAGGACAAACACCGTAGGGGGCGGCTTGTTCTCCGGTATTCCGGGTATTGACGGTGCTGTGCAGCCCGTCTTCCTTCAGCTCATAGGTGACGCTGACGTCCAGATCCCCCGGATAGGCTGGCCCGCCCGTCACTGTGGTGCCGAGGCTGATCGAAGACGGTCCCTGGTGACGCACTTCCCAGGTCTTGCCGATAACAAGCCCATGGAGCGCCGTGCCGCGCTCAGGTTCATTAATCTCAGCCTGATACTGAGTTCCTTGGAAGCTGTATGTACCGTTAGCCAGCCGGTTGGGCCAAGGGGCACAGATCGTCCCGCGGTAGTCAGGAATGCCACCTTCCGGACCGAAGCTGATCACGAGGTCGCGGCCTTCATGGCGAAATTCCCGCAGGGCCCCGCTCCTGGCCGTCACAATGGCCGTGTATGGCCCGAAGCTGATGTTGTGCTCTGTGACTGCCATGGCGTTCCTTTGCGACTGAGGGCTGTTAGCGCTAACCACTATAGTGCGGCCTGGAGACCGGGTCCAAGGGTTACGTTCATTGAAGGCCAGCTGCGCTAAGGAAGCGTCAGGATGACAGGGCCATCAGCCGTTATTGCCACCGTGTGCTCGCTGTGGGCGGCGCGGCGGCCGCTTGCGGACCGCAAGGTCCATTCGTCGTCATCGTGGTAGTAGTCATCCTTACCCCCAAGAATCAGCATGGGTTCAATGGCAATGACCAATCCTTCGCTGAATTTGATGCCACGTCCGGGCCTGCCCTCGTTGGGGACGGCAGGATCAGCATGCATGGTGCGGCCGATTCCGTGTCCGCCGTGATCCGCCAGTAAGCCGTAACCCGCCCTCCGCGCAGCACCGCCGATCGCATACGCCAGGTCCCCCATCTTGTTGCCGACCCTGGCGGCGTCAATTCCGCGCGCCAGTGCTGCCTCTGTCGCCTCGATGAGTGCGATGTCCTCCGGGTTGGCCGTACCCACGACGAAACTGATCGCCGCATCACCGCACCAGCCGTCCACGAACGCCCCGCAGTCAACGCTCAGCAGGTCGCCATCCTGGAGCCTGTATTCGTTCGGCACGCCGTGGACAACCGCGTCATTGACGCTGGTGCAGATCACGCCCGAAAAAGGCACGGTGGCCCACCGGGGCTGGTAATTGAGAAAAGCGGGAGTAGCGCCGGCGTCGGAGATTAATGACGCTGCCACCTCATCGAGTTCCTTGAGGGAGACGCCGACTCCTGCAACGGACTTCACTGCGGCCAACGCATTGGCCACAACCCTCCCGGCCTCACGCATCAGGGCGATTTCTTCTGGGCTCTTGGTCATGGACACTGTGGTTCTCCGGACGTAACAGGCCCCTAAATCACAGGGCGCGTGGGGATCGGCTCATGCGTTTTCGTAAAGAGCCATTTGGTTCTGGGATCGAGGAAGATCAGGTAGAGGGCAAACAGAACAGCTATGACAGCGGCAGCAATGCGAGCCAACGCCAGAGCAAGGCCAAGATCCTCAGCCTGGTAGGGGAAAACGTCCAACTGGTCTGAAATGGCATAAATCATGAAGAACGAGACGATGAAATACAGAGCCTTGACCTGCCAGTCATCCCGAATACCCGTGATCGCAAAAAGAGGGATGAGCCAGACCACATACCAGGACTGGATCATGGGAGCCAGGACGACGATCGCGGCGAAGGCCAGGGTAAGGCGCCGCATGAGGCGGTCGTGGTCCCCGCGGAAAATCTGCCATGCAACTATTCCAAGGGCCAGGACTTTGCCGGCGTCGTAAACCCATTTCGCCAGAGCCCAGCCGTCAAAGCCGAAAGCATCGAGGATGGAGGCAACGATCAGTCCCAACAGGCCTACCGGCGCATACCAGATCCAGATACTCCCGGGGGCCGAGAGGCCGTTGACCCAGCCAAAGCCGAAGCCATTGACGAGGCTCAGCGCATACAGGATTCCCAGACTGATTGCTGCAGTGAGTCCCCAGAAGAGGAACTTCCTCACCCAGCCGGCGTTTTTTCCAGCCCAAAGCAGACCTATAAAAGGCAGGAAGACAATAGTGATCGGCTTGACGGAGATCGACAAGGTGACCAGCACCAGCCCCAGGAGCATGCGCCTGGTGGCGCAATAGTAGAGGCCGGCCAAGGCCAGTCCGATCATCAACGCATCGTTATGGACGCTTGCGATGAAGTTTGTCAGGAAAAGCGGGTTGGCTGCAGTAAGCCACAGGGCACGGTGCGGATTGACCCCGTGAAGTTCGGCCAGCTTGGGGACGTAAATGATGCACAGAATCACTCCACACACTGCCACCAGCCGGAACAGCATGACGCTGGCCTCCGGTTGGACATTTGTAGACCACACCACGAACTGTTCGATCCAGAGGAACAGCTGACCGTAGGGAACCGGTGCCTCCGTCCACATCTTGTCCGCGCCCAACTGGAAGTAGTTGGACAAGGCTGAAATCCCGTTCTCATAGGGATTAAAGCCCTCCACCATGAGCCGGCCCTGGCCGATGTAGGCATAGACATCACGGCTGAACAGCGGAATCGACAGCATCATCGGAGAGCCCCACAGAGCGACGGCCTGAAGGGTCGCCTTCCGTGCGGCTGGCCCCCAGACCTTCACGCGTTGTCCCAGTCGCAGCCACGCCCGAACCAGCAACATGCCGCCGATCGCCAGCAAGACAATGGAAAGGGCAACGCCCAACCCCTCGGTCCGCATCCAGATGAAGAGCGGCAGCCGCCACAGTTCCGAGGCCTGGGCCAGCCACCCCACCCCCACGGATCCGAAGGCCATAAACAGGGACCCGACAAAACCTGCGAGCAGCGGAGATGCCGCGTTGTCCACTTCCACCACAGCGGACACAGGAGACTTATCGGCAGCCAGCTCCCCCGGAGCGGGTACAGGCGCCGTCATCTCAGGAGCGTCCAATCTGTTGGTGGGACAGGATTCCGCCGGGAGGCCAGGCGGGCTTACCGGCCCAAGGCTGAGCGCGGCATGGTAATTGATCCCGCCGCGTACCCAAAAATCCTAGCATCGGACGGGCCCTAGGCAGCCTAACGGTAGGCTGGACGGGTGCCTATATCTAACGAACGCATCGTCTGGATCGACTGCGAAATGACCGGCCTTGACCCCATCAATGACGCCCTCATTGAAGTGGCCGCGCTGGTAACTGATTCCGAGCTGAACATCCTTGGCGAAGGGGTGGATGTCGTCATCAAGCCCGATGACGCAGCCCTTGCCCAGATGAACGACTTTGTCCGCGACATGCATACCCGCTCCGGCCTCCTTGAGGAACTGCCTCATGGGAAAACCATGGCCGAAGCCGAAAACGCCATCCTGGAATACATCCGTAAGTGGGTGCCTGACGCCCGCAAGGCACCGCTGGGAGGAAATTCAGTGGGAACGGACCGGGTCTTCCTGGTCCGGGATATGCCGTCAGTGGTTGAGCATCTGCACTACCGCGTCATCGACGTCAGCACCATCAAGGAGCTGTCCCGTCGCTGGTTTGCACGCGCGTACTTCCAGGCGCCCGCGAAGCTGGGCGGCCACAGGGCCCTCGGCGATATCAAGGACTCCATTGATGAGCTCCGGTACTACCGTGAGGCCGTCTTCGTGCCTGCGCCTGGACCTGACAGCGCAACGGCACAGAGGATCTCCAAGGCTGTGATGGCGGGCAATACTCCTGTCACTGCGGAGCCGGACGCATCGTCCACCACCGCCTCCCCCGCCGCACAGGAAAAGTAATCTGCGCCACGTTTGAGGGATTTTTTGGCAAAACACGCAAAAGTGGCAAAAGCACCCTCTGACAGCAGGTAAACTATTTGACGTTGCCTTTTCAGCCAGCCGGTTCGCCGGAAGGCATGACAGGGTGCATGGTGGGCGTAGCTCAGTTGGCAGAGCGCCTGGTTGTGGTCCAGGAGGTCGCGGGTTCAACCCCCGTCGCTCACCCTCATGAAGACCGGCTTGTCGCCGGCTTTCGCCAAAGACCGTACCGGAATCCGGTACGGTCTTTGTTGTTTTTATTGCCCCCTGCACTGAAGGAATCCGCCGAGATGACCGTTTTGCCGATCACCATCTGGGGCGAGCCGGTACTCCACCGCCGGGCCGCCGAGGTCGACGTCTTCGACGATGAACTCCGCAGTCTTATTGCGGACATGTTCGAGACCAATGACGCTGCCAATGGCGTCGGGCTTGCAGCACCCCAGATCGGCGTCGGCAAGCGGGTCTTCATCTACAAGTTCGCCAACGATGACGATGTCCCGCCTACCGGAGTGGTTGTGAACCCCGTCCTGACCTTGTCCAAGGTCTCCGGTGCGCTGCCGGATCCTGACGAGGAAGTCGAAGGCTGCCTCTCCTTCCCTGGCGGGCAGTACCCGCTAAAGCGGGCCGAGTGGGTCCGGGTGCAGGGATTCGACGGCGACGGGAAACCCCTGGATTTCGAAGCCACTGACTGGTTCGCACGCGTCATCCAGCACGAGTACGACCATTTGGACGGCAAGCTGTACGTGAACCGTCTGATTGACAGGTATGCCCGCAAGGCACTGAAGCAGGCCAAGAAGAGCGGATGGGGTGTGCCGGGCCTGACCTGGATGCCGGGGGTTGACCCTGATCCGTTCGGCCACTGACGCTCACTCGGCAATAATGGTCTGCTGCCACGGGCAGGAATCAAGGACCCGCTTCATGGCGTCCTTCTCCGGCTGGGTGACCCAGAGCCGGTAGGCCGCTTTCACCGAGATTTGCCGGGCAACGTAGTGGCACCTGAAAGCCTTGTTCCCCGGAAGCCAGGTTGCCGCGTCCCCGGCGCCCTTCTCCTGGTTGGCGGGACCATCGGCCGCGATGAGGTTCAGGGGATCGTTGGCCAGGTTCTGTCTCTGTTGCTTCGTCAGCTGCTGCGCGCCTTTCTGCCAGGAATCAGCCAGGGCAACCACGTGATCGATCTGGACCGCCATGCTGCTCTCAGGGCCTCGGCGGAATGCAACCATGGATCCTGTGTAGGGCTCGTGGAAATCACCGCTCGAAACCTTGCAGTCTGAGCCTTCAGTGAATGACTCCCCTGTCAGGTCGCGCCTGAGGATGTCATTGCGGGCGTCACAGCCGTTGTGATCGGCGTCGAACCATGCCTGTCCGAACGCGCTGCGGTCATAGTCGTTCTTGGGTGCCCGGCCCTTAACTGGCAGCTGCTCCAGGGCTCCGGCTGCGCTTCCGACAGGAACGGGCTGCACGGGAGCTACAGGCTTCATCCAGCCCGGGTCCAGCACGGGAGCTTCCGAGGGCCCATTGACGCGGGGCTCCGCGATGGCGAATTGTCCGGCGGTGAAGAACCAGCCGATGACACAGACGACTCCGAGGATGAGTACGGACAGTATGGCCCACGCCTGGCGGGAACGACGGCGGGCACGGCGGTAAGCGGACCAGTGGATGGTCATGGCTGTCCGGCCATGCTGGTTCTGACGTATGGCCGGGTTACATGAAGCGGGACTCTGTGTAGCGGAAGTCTGTGAGGCACCCGAAAAGCCTAGGGCAGGCCTCCGACAATTCCGGGGCTATCCACAGTGTGGAGGAACAGTGCCAGGCGAAGGAAGGGCCTCCCCGGTGCAGCGGCCTCTGATTACTGCTCCCTTGTGACTCTGCGAAGGTCTTCCTCGGCGAGGTTCATCAGGTCCTCGAGCTGCCTGATCCTCTCATCGCCGATTTCCCCGGCCGCATGTGCCGCGCGGGCCTGATCCAACAGCCGTTTGGCTTCTTTATGGTTGGCGCGTGCTACGTCAAGCGCGTGTTCAAGGGTGGTGTCATGTTCTCCGAGAGCTGAGTCTGTATCCATGACACCATTCTGGGCACCTTTCCCGGCTGATACCAGAGTGTCAGCCGGGAATCTCCCGAATGCTAGACGGCGATGGCCGCAAGCACAGAGGTCGGCTCTTTGGCCGGGAACGACGGCGGGTTGACCCCGGCCATCTCCTCCATGACGCGGACTACCTGGCAGCTGTAGCCGAATTCGTTGTCGTACCAGACGTACAGTATGAGGTTCTTTTCATTGGAAATCGTCGCCAGACCGTCGACGATTCCCGCACGGCGGGACCCCACGAAGTCGGTGGACACAACTTCAGGAGAGTCAATGTAGTCGATCTGCTTACGCAGCTCCGAGTGCAGGGACATTTCGCGGAGGTAGTTGTTGACTTCCTCCTTCGTGGTGCCGTTTTCCAGGCTCAGGTTCAGGACGGCAAGGGAGACATCCGGCGTGGGAACGCGGATGGAGCTGCCGGTGAGCTTGCCCAACAGCTCAGGCAGGGCCTTCGCCACGGCCTTGGCAGCACCGGTCTCGGTGATCACCATGTTCAGCGCGGCCGAACGGCCACGGCGGTCGCCCTTGTGGAAGTTGTCGATCAGGTTCTGGTCATTGGTGAAGGAGTGAACCGTCTCGACGTGCCCGTGGACCACGCCGTACTTGTCGTTGATGGCCTTCAGGACCGGAGTGATGGCGTTGGTGGTGCAGGATGCCGCCGTGACGATCTTGTCCGAATCCAGGATGGTCCCGTGGTTGATGCCGTGAACGATGTTCTTCAGATCGCCCTTGCCGGGTGCTGTCAGCAGCACGCGGGAAACGCCCTTGCTCTGCAGGTGCTGGGACAGGCCCTCGGCGTCGCGCCAGCGGCCCGTGTTGTCCACCACGAGTGCGTTGTGAATGCCGTAGGTGGTGTAGTCGATGGTGGCAGGGTTATCAGAGTAGATGACCTGAACCTGGACACCGTTGGCGGTGATGGTGTTCTTCTCTTCGTCAACACGGATGGTGCCTTCGAAGGAACCGTGCACTGAATCACGGCGGAGCAGGCTTGCCCGCTTGGCCAGGTCATTATCAGAACCGCGGCGGACAACAATGGCGCGCAGGCGCAGGCCGTGGCCTCCACCGGCCTTTTCGATGAGCAGACGGGCCAGGAGGCGTCCAATGCGTCCAAAACCGTAAAGCACGACGTCGGTGCTGGTGCGGTCATCGCCCCCGCGCTTGCCAACAATGTCGGAAAGCTCGTCTCGCAGGAATGCTTCAAGGGTGGCGCCATTGCCCTCGACCTTGTATTTCTGGTTCAGGCGGGCGATGTCGATCGCCGCTGCTCCGAGCTCCAGCTGGGACAGGACATTGAGCAACGGAGCTGTCTCTTCGAGAAGCAGTTCGTCTTTGCTCATCCGGCGTGCAAACCGGTGTGCCTTCAGGATGTTCATGGTGGACTTATTGATCAGGCTGCGTCCGTGGATGCTGGTGACCACGTTGTTCTCGCGGTACAGCCGGCCGATCACGGGGATCATGGCCTCGGCAAGTGCCTCCCGGCCCATCCACGTATCAAGACAAGAATCTGACGTCTGGCTCACAGAACTACCTTCCTTGGGTCAACTGCATACGTCTTCGTATGAAGATGTCGGCCGCCGGAGGTGTTCCGGGGCGCAGGCACCAGCGGGGATTCGGTCCACCCCGGATGCCTTGGAGAAGCGCAAAGAAAAACCGCCGCTGCAAACGCAGATCCGGCGGCAGAACTTCTACGTTCACTGTCCATTCTAGAGGCGAAGGGCTTGACTTCCCGCCTCAGTTGGGCGTGAAGTCACTCACACGGGCAGGCAAGCCATGCCTCACCTGGCAACCTGGCGGAGTATGTGGATGGGTTGACCGATACGCCGGGTTCTGTGCTCCCGCGCTGTTACCGGCACGGGAGTAGCGGCCATCCATCTACGAACGCCGTTGCCGACGCCCTCCAGCGGCCTACCCGGGCGCTCGGGCGAGCAGCCCTCAAACGCGCCCTGTATGGCCTTGCTCCGGGTGGGGTTTACCTAGCCTTCCCGGTCACCCGGGAAGCTGGTGGTCTCTTACACCACCGTTTCACCCTTACCTGCCAATCCGGCTGTGCGAACACAACCAAAACTGCAGGCGGTCTGTTTTCTGTGGCACTGGCCTGCGGGTTACCCCGAGTGGGCGTTACCCACCACCCTGCTCTACGGAGCCCGGACGTTCCTCGAGCCACTTTCGTGACGCGCGACCGCCTGGTCAACCCATCCGAGTCCATTCTACGGGCAGCCGCTCCACCGGCTGCACCGCCGAACCAAGGCCAGGCCACCGTCATCTTTGGCGCCCTCCGTAGCGGCCCCTAAGATCGTACGGTGCTGATTCTGCTCCCCCCTTCCGAAGGCAAGACCCCTGCCGTCCGCGGCGACGCCGTCCACTGGCCCAGCCTGAGTTTCCCCGAACTGAACACCCACCGTGCAGAGGTACTGGAGGCACTCGGAACTGTGAGCGCGCATGAAGATGCCCTCTCTCTTCTGGGCGTTGGGGCATCACTGAAGGACGACGTCGACCGCAACACCCGCCTGCACCGGGAGCCGGCGGCTCCCGCTCACCAGGTCTACTCGGGCGTCCTGTACGACGCACTCGGTTATCAGACCCTCACTCCGGCGCAACGGAAAAAGGCGCATGACTCGGTGCTGGTCATCTCGGCCCTGTGGGGCGCCATTCGTTTCAATGACCGGGTGCCCGCCTACCGGCTATCCATGGGAACGGCACTTCCCGACGTCGGACGCCTGGCTTCCTTTTGGAAGCTCAGGATTACAGAAGCCCTTGCCGGCCTGACCGCAGGCGAGTTGTTCGTGGACTGCCGCTCAAGCACCTACGCCGCGGCCTGGGCGCCGCCGGCCAGCCAGACGGTAGCAGTAAATGTCTTCACGGAAGTGGCAGGTGTACGCAAAGTGGTCAGCCACTTCGCCAAGCACACGCGTGGCGAGGTTGCCCGCCATCTGCTGACCAGACGAGGAAATGCACCGGGCACTCCCGCGCAGCTACTCAAAGCTGCCGGCGAGAAGTGGAGCTGCGAACTCGTTGAAGGCACAGCCCGGAAGGCCCATGCCCTCAATATCATCCTGCCCAGCTAGGTCAGGTTGCCACGACCACTCGGGTCAGGCCCATTCAGGCGAGCGGACAAGGATGCAGCCGGAGTCCGGGCAGAACACGATGTCGTCTTCTGCAGCTGCCTTGATCTCGGCGAGGTCCCCCGGGCTGAGCTGCATGCCCGAGCCTTCAGACTTGCCGTGGAAGAGGCGCGCCGCCCCGACTCCCCTCTTGGTGAGGGTCTTTTCATAGACCGCCAGCATCCCGCCGTCGAGTCCTGAAGCGAACGCTGACCGCTGGGCCGAAACTGTGTGCTCCTCAGAGGAGACTTCGGCCAGGGCGGCGTCGAGTTCCGCCCGGATCACACTGAACGAGGCCTTGATATCGTCCACGATCTGCTGCTGGGCGGCTTGGCGTTCCCGCAGGGCATCGAGCCGTTCCATTACCTCGAGTTCGACGTCCTCGAGGTCTGAGCGCCTCTTGTTCAGCGAGGCGATGTCCTTTTGCAGCGCAACAAGGTCCTTTGACAACCCCGTGCCGCTGTTGAGCCGCGCTTCGTCCCGCCCGATCCGCGAGGCCACCTGCTCGACGTCGTCCTCGGCGCGCTTGAGCTCAGTCTCGGCGTCGTGGACGGCCATCTTGGCCGCCCCCAACTCGCCGTTGGCTACGTTGAGTGCCGCCTCGAGGTCGGTGATGCGGGGATCGTTTTCAAGGATACGACGGCGGTTGGACAGTGACTTGAGTTTGGCATCAAGCCCCTGCAGTTCTAACAACTTCAACTGTTCCGCCGGTGCTGCCTTGGCCACTGATACCTCCGCTTGTTCCAACCGGCCGGAGCCGGACGCCGTGCGGCGCTCTTTAGACTCTAGCGCCTGCGCTGCTCCCCTGCCTCGCTGCGCTCACCCGGGGCCCCTCGCACCTCAGGCTTAGCCCGGAGTCAGAATGAAGTCCCACGGATCGCTGTTGGTGGTGCTCACCTGAATCTCCACCTCGTGGCCCTGGTCGTTCAGGACGTTGCCCAGTGCTTCCGCGGCCGCCGGCAGCCACAGCCACTCGCTGGCGAAGTGTGAAACATCAATCAGGTACGGCCTGCCATTAACAGCGGCCTCACGCGCTTCGGACGCAGGGTGGTGGCGAAGGTCGGCCGTGACAAAAATATCGGCGTTGCTGGCCCTGACCTCATTGAAAAGGGAGTCCCCCGCACCTCCGCAGACGGCAACCCTGCGGATGAGTCCGTCCTTGTCCCCGGAGACACGGACTCCGCCTGCAACCGAGGGAAGGATGCCGAACACCCGGGCGGCAAAGTCGCCGAGGGTCATAACCTCGGCGAGATCGCCCACGCGGCCAATTCCTTCTTCAGGCAGCCCGTTTGCGGCAGCCATCAACGGCACAACATTCTGAAGACCCAGCGCGTCAGCAAGGACGTCAGAGACGCCCCCGACGGCCGAATCACCGTTTGTGTGGACTGTCAGAAGCCCCGTACCGGACTCGATCAGCCGGTGGACGGCCGCACCCTTGGGTGTGGTGGCTGCGACAGAGTTCACGCCCTTAAGCAGCAGGGGGTGGTGTGTGATCAGGAGCTGGGCGCCCCATTCAATGGCTTCCTCGATGACTTCCAGGGTGGGATCCACGGCGAACATGATGCGCTTGACGGTCGCGGAAGGATGCCCGGCCACAAGACCGACTTCGTCCCATTCTTCTGCGAGGGATTCCGGCCATAGTTCCTCCACCGCGAGCAGAATCTCACCCAGTGTGGGCGTCAAAGACACGTTCTCGGTCCCCGAGGGATCCGGGGTGGGCGTGCCCTGCGCGGAGGGCGCCGTTGAAACATCCGTGTTCACTGGTTCCATACCCCCATTTTTACCCTATTGCAGGGCCTCGACTGCACGCGTTGCACTCTCGTAAGGTTGTCCGGGAATCATCGGACTGCTTCAACCATTGAAGAGGACATGAAAACGTTTGTACTTGGCGGAGGCTGCTTCTGGTGCCTGGACGCCGTCTACCAGATAACCAAGGGTGTCACCTCGGTTGTCTCCGGCTATACCGGAGGCCACGATCCCCATCCCGATTACTACTCAGTGTGTGCCGGCACCACCGGACACGCTGAGGTTGTTGCCGTTACTTTCGACGAGGAAGTGATCCCTGCAGAAGTCATTCTTGACATGTTTTTTGCCCTGCATGATCCCACCACGCTGAACAGGCAGGGTTACGACGTCGGCACGCAGTACCGTTCCTCGATGTTCTACGAGACAACGGAAGAGAAGATCCTTTTTGAGGAGGCCATCGAGCGGAACCAGGCACTGTGGTCCCACCCGATCGTTACCGAAGTCAGCAGGCTGCCGCGATTCTACGTAGCCGAGGAATTCCACCAGAACTACTACGGCAAACACCCCGAGCAGGGCTATTGCCAGGTCATCATCAACCCCAAGCTGGCAAAGGCCCGGAAATATTACTCTGCATGGCTTAACGCTTAGCACGGGTTCCCAGGCCTCGTTAGGCTGACCTCAGTATTCCCACCTCAGAGAACAGGCTCAGATACATGGCACGGATCTATGACGACGTTACCCAGTTGGTCGGCGGCACCCCCTTGGTCAGGCTCAACCGCTTGACCGAAGGCCTCGATGCAACAGTGGCCGTCAAGCTCGAGTTCTACAACCCGGCCAACAGCGTCAAGGACCGCATCGGTGTTGCCATCATCGACGCTGCCGAGAAGTCCGGTGCCCTGAAGCCCGGCGGAACCATCGTCGAGGGAACGTCGGGCAACACCGGCATCGCCCTGGCAATGGTGGGCGCAGCCCGCGGCTACAAGGTCATCCTCACCATGCCCGAAACCATGTCCACCGAGCGCCGCGTCATGCTGCGCGCCTTTGGTGCGGAGATTGTGCTCACCCCAGGTTCTGAGGGAATGCGCGGGGCAGTGGAAAAGGCGCAGGAAATTGTTGCCAATACCGAGAACTCCATCTGGGCGCAGCAGTTTGCCAACGAGGCAAACCCTGAGATCCACCGCACCACCACGGCCGAAGAAATCTGGACGGACACCGACGGCAAGGTCGATATCTTCGTATCCGGCATCGGCACCGGCGGAACCATCACCGGCGTCGGGCAGGTCCTGAAGGAACGCAACCCCGGCGTCCAGATCGTCGCTGTGGAACCGAAAGACTCGGCCATCCTCAACGGCGGCGCCCCCGGACCGCACAAAATCCAGGGCATCGGCGCGAACTTCGTTCCGGAGATCCTGGACACCAACGTCTATGACGAGGTCCTGGACGCAACCCTCGAAGACTCCGTACGGGTGGCACGCGAACTCGGCATCAAGGAAGGCATCCTTGGCGGCATTTCCTCGGGCGCCATTGTGTGGGGTGCGCTTGAGCTGGCAAAGCGCCCGGAGAACGCAGGCAAGCTGATTGTGGCAGTGGTATGCGACTTCGGCGAGCGTTACATCTCCACTGTGCTCTATGACGATATCCGCGGCTGATACTTCGCCCGCTCTCCCCCCTTTCCTGTAGAAAGATCTTTGTGAGCTTTTTCGCAAGACTTAAGGAAGACCTCGACGCCGCCCGGTCACACGACCCGGCGGCTCGAGGTTCTTTTGAGAACTTTTTCGCCTACTCCGGTTTGCACGCCATCTGGGCACATCGCCTGACCCACCGGCTGTGGCAAACTCCTTCGTTGCGCTTTCCCGCGCGGCTGGTCTCCCAACTTGCCCGGTTCCTCACGGGCATCGAGATCCACCCGGGCGCCACCATCGGCCGCCGGTTCTTTATCGATCACGGTATGGGCGTGGTGATCGGCGAGACCGCGGAAATCGGCGAGGACGTGATGATTTATCACGGCGTAACCCTCGGCGGGCGGTCGCTTGCCAAGGTAAAGCGGCACCCCACCATCGGCGACCGCGTCACCATCGGTGCAGGGGCCAAGATCCTGGGCCCCATCACCATTGGACGCGACAGTGCTGTTGGCGCCAACGCCGTCGTTGTTAAGGACGCACCGGCTGAATCCATCGTCACGGGTGTTCCTGCAACGTGGCGGCACCGCGACGCCCAGCGGGAAACCAAGGCAGCGGTTGACCCTGCCGAGTACTACATCGAATACCGGATCTGACGGTCCTGGCACCTTAAACCGCCTGAGAACGCAGAAACAAAAACGGCCGGCACCCCCGCTCGGGTCGCCGGCCGTTCCGTTTATGGCAGGGACTAGTGTGTGTCCACTGCCGCTATTTCTGACTTGTCTTCGCCCCACAGGGTGTGGAATGTACCTTCGGCATCAATGCGGCCGTAGGTGTGGGCTCCAAACAGGTCGCGCTGGCCCTGGATCACGGCGGCCGGGAGGCGCTTGCGGCGCAGGCCGTCGTAGTAAGCCAGTGACGAGGAGAATACCGGAACGGGGATGCCCAGCTGAACGGCAGTGGCGACAACCCGCCGCCATGCCGGAAGTACCTCGGCGATGGCCTTGGTGAAGGCCGGTGCGAAGAGCAGGTTCGCGGGCTTCTCCTCGGCGGCGTAGGCCTTGGTGATTTCCTTGAGCAGCTCGGCGCGGATGATGCAGCCGCCCCGCCACAGGGAAGCGATCTCGTCCAGCTTCAGGTCCCAGCCGTATTCCTTGGCTGCGGAAGTCAGCATGTCCAGGCCCTGTGCGTAGGAGACAAGCTTGGAGGCGTAGAGTGCCTGCCTGACGTCCTCGACGAAGGTGGCGGGAATCTCGACGTCGATTTCCTCACCGGCGAGGAGCTCCTGCGCCAGCTTGCGCTGCTCCGACTGTGAGGAGAGCGCCCGTGCGAAAACGGACTCGGCAATGCCGGACGTCGGGGAACCGAGTTCGAGCGCGGAAATGACCGTCCAACGGCCGGTGCCCTTTTGCCCGGCGGCGTCAACTACGACGTCGACAAACGGCTTACCCGTCTTGGAATCCACGTGACCCAGAACCTCGGCCGAGATCTCGATCAGGAACGATGCAAGTTCACCCTGATTCCATTCAGCGAAAATCTTCGACTGCTCCGCCGGCTCGATACCGGCTCCTGAACGGAGCAGGTCGAACGCTTCACCGATGACCTGCATGTCGGCATATTCAATGCCATTGTGGACCATTTTGACGAAGTGGCCGGCGCCATCAGTGCCGATCCAGGCGCAGCACGGCTTGCCATCGACCTGGGCTGCAATCTTCTCCAGCAGAGGCCCAAGCGCATCGTAGGACTCCTTTGAGCCGCCGGGCATGATGGAGGGTCCGTTGAGGGCGCCTTCTTCTCCACCGGAAACACCGATACCCACAAAGTGCAGGTCCTTGGCAGCAAGGGCAGCTTCCCGGCGACGGGTGTCCTCGTAGTGGGAGTTGCCGGCGTCGATGATGATGTCGCCAGGCTCAAGCAAAGGCTCCAGCTGCTCAATCACAGAGTCCACTGGCTTTCCGGCCTTGACCATGATGAGCACACGGCGCGGCTTCTCCAGGGAATCAACCAGCTCCTGAAGGGTTTCGGTTCGGACAAAGTCGCCGTCGTGCCCGTGCTTTTCCAGCAGAACGTCCGTCTTCTCCACGGACCTGTTGTGCAGGGCAACGGTGAAGCCGTTCCTGGCGAGGTTTCGGGCCAGGTTGGCACCCATGACCGCGAGGCCGGTGACACCGATGTGTGCAGACATCAAAACTCCAATTCATTCATGTGCAGGGTATGCATCCAGTCCCGTACTTCCTGCGGAACACAGTTTGAGAAGCAGTGGATATGAATAAAGCATATGTATTGCCGGACAGTACGAGGAAGTTCAGCCCACGTACTGGAAGACTTTGCGTCATAAAAAGGCCCAAAGGCCTGCCCGGGTGCATCTTCCGACCTGCCGGCAGCCAGCTGAAAGAAACAACACGGGCACGATTATGCTTACCACTATGTCAACCAGCCTCCACCATCGCGCCATTGAACATTTGGGGACCAGCATCGTCGGAGGAAGTCTTCCCGCAGGTCATGTTGTACTGGCTGAGCAACTGGAGGATGAACTTCAAGTATCCCGCTCGGTGGTCCGCGAAGCAGTCCGGGTCCTGCAGTCCCTGGGCCTGGTCGAAACGATCAAGCGGGTAGGCATCCGGGTCCTGCCCGCCGACCGCTGGAACCCGTTCGATCCTCTCGTGATCCGGTGGCGCCTGGCGGGAGATGCCCGCGGAGCTCAACTCCGCTCACTCGCAGAGCTCCGTTCCGCGGTTGAACCAATAGCTGCGGAGCTTGCGGCCCTCAACGCGCCGGAGGCCCTTCGGAGCGAGCTCCTTGAAGTGTCCGACGCAATGAAAGCCGCAGGCGAGGCTGGCGACCTCCCCCAGTTCCTGAACCTGGACATCCGGTTCCATTCGTTACTGCTCACGGGCTCGGGCAATGAGATGTTCGCAAACCTCGTGGGGCAGGTAGCCGAGACTCTGACAGGCCGGACTGTCCTGGGATTGATGCCCGATCACCCGAGTGAAGCTGCCCTCGGATGGCACAGAGAGGTGGCAGAGGCGATCGCGGCCGCAGATTCAGTGGGGGCGCGGGAAGCAGCTGACAAGATCATGCGCCACTCCCTGGCAGAGTTGGAGCCGAACTGGCGGGATCAACCCCGGGTATTTCTACAGCCTCGCAGGTGACGTTTGTGATCATCATTCCCGTGTCTGGACGATGTTGGCCGCGCTTCACCACGGCCCTTGCGCGGCTTATGAAATAGTGGCGGGATGGTTGATCAGCAACAGCTTTGGGATGAGACCGTCGCGAAAGAGTACGACACTCCTGGGCAAGGAATGTTCTCTCCCGAAGTTCTTCGGCCCACGGTAGAGGTTCTGTCGAAGCTCGCAGGCGACGGTCCGGCAGTCGAGTTCGCCATTGGCACGGGGCGTGTCGCCATTCCCTTGGCAGAAGCGGGGGTCCAGGTCAGCGGCATCGAGCTGTCCCATGCGATGATCTCACGGCTACGTGAAAAGGCCAGCGAGGAGCGCATTGGAGTCGTCCCGGGTGACATGACTGAGGCATCTGCAGGCGAGAACTATTCGCTGGCTTTTCTAGTGTTCAACACCATCTCCAACCTCCTCACACAGGACGAACAGGTCCGGTGTTTCCAGAACGCCGCCCGTCATCTGGCACCAGGCGGCGCTTCGTTATTGAGCTCTGGGTGCCGCAGCTGCGTTCGCTTCCGCCCGGACACGCGGCGACAGTCGAGGTGAGCCAGCCCGGATACCTGCTGGTCGATACCTATGACGTGTTACAGCAGCACGTCGTCTCGCACCACGTGAAATTCAGCGCCGAGCTATCGGCCGGGAGGGACGCAAGGATCGGACGTACACCGCACCGCTACATCTGGCCCAGCGAGCTGGATCTTATGGCGCGGCTGGCCGGATTCGAGCTCGAATCGAGATGGGCGGACTGGGACCGCAGCGAATTCACCGCGGACTCCCGCAGCCACGTCTCGGTGTACCGGAA
Source organism: Arthrobacter sp. Z5-13 (assembly GCF_056499105.1). Lineage (NCBI taxonomy): Bacteria > Bacillati > Actinomycetota > Actinomycetes > Micrococcales > Micrococcaceae > Arthrobacter > Arthrobacter sp. Z5-13. The sequence goes on along the minus strand of NZ_CP096460.1, from coordinate 1,792,134 downwards.
AGATTGATTCCGCGGATACCGGCATCTTGTCGCCCTGTGTTGGACGTCAGGCGCACGGCCCGCTAACAGATGTTGCCCTGAAGTTTCCTTAATAGTTGCGTGTTGTTTCTCTTTTCCAACGCTTCACGGTATATTCATTCCAAGCCTTCCACCGCGGCATCCCCCAATAGCCGCGGTGGAGGGCTTATCCAATTCTGTGGTTAGCGCTAATATCGCGCTGAATGGCTCACCTTAAGCGGCCACGGCAGAGCGAACCCGCCAGCCTCCCCCCAATCCGTCGCGGATCAACTCCATGGTGGTCAACGGAGAAGAACGATTGTGGCCCAACCTCGCCTGGATCTGCCACACCTCCACATCTACACGGCTCAGCCCCTTCGGCATTCTCCGCTGGGATTCCCACCAGTTTGTACGCTCAAACCACCGGACGCAGTCGGCTCCGACGGTCCACTCCCGGCCACTCCTGACGACAGCTGCGGGATGGCCATTGGGGTTCAGGCGTACTAGTACGTGTTCCATTGGCCCAAGCTACAGCGAGGGTCCGACAAACAAAGGAACGCGAAAAACCCCGTCACTCTGGCTAAATAAACCAGAATGACGGGGTTTCCTGTGGTGGGTCCTACCGGGATCGAACCGATGACATCCACGGTGTAAACGTGGCGCTCTACCAGCTGAGCTAAAGACCCATCGTATGGTTTCAACGCTTTCGCGCGTCCAACCAACGAACATAGACTCTACCCGAACCCGGGCGGAGAAATCCAATCGCCTTCGCCGCCGCCCGATGTTTGCCCTATAGGGCGGGAAGATTAGCCGCCAGCCAGGTCAGTGACTCACTTACACCAGCTTCGAGCTTTATGGTGGCCAGGTTATCTCCGCGGGTTTCACCCCGGTTAATGATGACCACCGGTTTTCCCTGCTTCCCTGCATGCCGCACGAAGCGCAAACCGCTCATCACGGTCAGTGAGGATCCTGCAACCACAAGGGCTTCACCTTCGTCCACCATGCCGTAGGCCTGCTCCACTCTTGCTCTCGGAACATTTTCGCCAAAATAGACGAAGTCCGGCTTGAGCAGCCCACCGCAGGCCGGGCAATTGGCGATTACGAAGCTCTCGATCAGCCGGGAGTCGTCTACTTCAGCATCAGCGTCGGGCGCCATCTCGACCACTCCGGCAGCAAGTGCTTCCTCAAGGAATCCCGGATTGAGTTCTTCAAGCACGCCCGCCACAAGTTTCCGGCTGTAGCGGCGGGAGCACGAGAGGCAGACCACCTGGTCAAAACGGCCGTGCAGATCAACCACGTTGACGCTTCCAGCGTCTTCATGCAGGCGGTCAACGTTCTGTGTAATAAGGCCAGTCAAAAGCCCACGCTGTTCAAGAGCTGTGACGGCCAAGTGTCCGGGGTTCGGATCGGCCCGCAACAGGCGCGACCATCCGATGTGGTTGCGTGCCCAATAGCGCTGGCGATTATGGTGCTTCCCCACGAACTCCTGGTAGGTCATGGGCTCGCGGGGAGGCGATCCAGGGCCACGGTAATCGGGAATCCCGGAATCGGTACTCAATCCGGCTCCGGTGAGCATGGCAAACCGGAGGCCGGCAAGGAGTCCCGCTATCGCCTGGAGTGTTTCCAGCTGATCGGGGGCGGGGTCTTCGGCAGGAACCGAGGGCAGGATTGCAAACCCAGTCATCCCGATCCCCGGCCGCCGCTGCCTCATTGATCCGGTTACCTGACCAGTCCAGCCAAGGCCGCACGATAGTCGGCCAGGTCCCGGGCCTGTCCGCGGGGATTGACCACGACGTATTGGATCACGCCGTGCGCGTCGATGATAAAAGTGCCGCGCAAGGCCATCCCCGTGACGGCATCAAATACCCCGTACTGCTCTGCTACCGCCCCGTGTGGCCAAAAGTCGGCCAGCAGGTTGAAGCCATAGCCTTCCGCCTCTGCATACGCACGAAGCGTGAACTTACTGTCAACAGAAACTGCCAGCACGGTAGCGTTCGTCTCATCGAACACAGCAAGATTGTCCCGGATCTCGCACAGCTCTTGGGTGCAGATACCGGAAAAGGCAAACGGATAAAAAAGCACAACCACGTTTTGGCCGCGCAACCCAGTGAGCCGGACAGGCTCACCGAACTGATTGACCAGTTCGAAGTCGGGAGCCGCTTGGCCGACGACGGGCACGAGCGTGTGTTCCCCCAAGGCCTGAACCGGCAGGGTCACTTATTCTTCCTGGTCACCAACCGGGTGGCGCTCCAGTCCTTGGAGACGCCGGCTGAAGTGGTGACGTGCAGGCCAGCGGTGGGGGCAGCATCCTGGATGTCCGCAGGAGACACATAACCGGGTCGGCCGGATTTCGGGGTAAGTACCCAGATTGCACCGCCCTCGGAGAGGGTGGTCAGGGGTTCGACAAGGGTGTCCACCAGATCGCCGTCGTCGGCCCTCCACCACAGTATTGCGGCGTCAACGACGTCGTGGTCGTCCTCATCGAGAAGTTCCGAGCCCGTGAGGTCTTCAATATCGTCACGTAAGTCGAAGTCGACGTCGTCGTCGTAACCGAACTCCTGAATCAGATCCCCGTTTTTGAAACCCAATTTTTCCGCCACATTTACCGAAGTGGCGGCGTCGGCCTCGCTCACGTGTTCCTCCAATACTCTTGATTGCATAAAAGTCAGGCGACCTCCATTAGTACAAGCCAACACCCTTTGTGCCTGTGCATCAAGCTGTTGGCCCCGTGGCCCTGCAATTTCTGCGTCAAGGGGCGCGCCGGATCCGCTGAGGCTACCCGACGGATTGTCACACAACCAGTATGACTGCGAAATACGACAGGGGTATAAAGCAGGCGGCTACGCATCGCATCGCGGTCAGAGTTAGAGTTGCTGATGACGTCTATGCCTGCGGGGCAACCGCTCTGGCTTTATGTGTGGTCATAGACGTGATAGGACCCCTGCCCGGCGCACATGACCGGGCTGATGTTACCGATACGTCGCACACGTCGCGTTCACGCCAGGCAGTTACCCTGCCGGACCTGAGGGCGCCGCTGAATGCGCGCAAAGAGAGGTTGGACGTGGCTGCAGGAGAAGATACCTCCCATATCCTCAGCGGGTTGACTAACCAGCTGCCTGATCGTGATCCGGATGAGACCGCCGAATGGATTGAGTCCCTCGACTCGCTGATCAGGGAACAGGGCACCGAGCGTGCCCAGTACATCATGCGCAGTCTGTTGCAGCGTGCCGGCGCCCAGAGCGTCGGGGTTCCGATGGTTACCACCACGGACTATGTGAACACCATCCCGGTGGACCAGGAAGCGGAATTCCCCGGAAACGAGGAGTACGAGCGCCGCTACCGGGCATACATGCGCTGGAATGCAGCAGTGATGGTGCACCGTTCCCAGCGCCCCAATATCGGCGTTGGCGGGCACATCTCCACCTATGCCGGTGCTGCGACGCTTTACGAGGTGGGTTTTAACCACTTCTTCCGCGGCAAGGACCACCCCAGTGGCGGGGACCAGGTGTTCTTCCAGGGACACGCGTCCCCGGGAATGTACGCACGTGCCTTTATGGAAGGCCGGCTCAGCGAGAAGGACCTCGATGGGTTCAGGCAGGAAAAGTCCCGTGAGGGACATGCCCTCTCCTCCTATCCGCATCCCCGGCTGATGCCCGACTTCTGGGAATTCCCCACAGTGTCCATGGGCATTGGACCCATGAATGCTATTTACCAGGCCCAGTCCAACCGGTACCTGCACAACCGTGGCTTCAAGGACACCTCAGACCAGCAGGTCTGGGCATTCCTGGGCGACGGGGAAATGGACGAGCCCGAGTCACGCGGCCTGCTCCAGCTCGCAGCAAACGAGAACCTGGACAACCTGAACTTTGTGATCAACTGCAACCTGCAGCGCCTTGACGGGCCGGTCCGCGGCAACGGCAAGATCATGCAGGAACTGGAGGCGTTCTTCCGTGGCGCCGGCTGGAACGTCATCAAGGTGGTCTGGGGCCGCGAGTGGGACGACCTGCTGACGCGCGATTCGGATGGATCGCTCGTGAAGATCATGAACGAAACGGCCGACGGCGATTACCAGACGTACAAGGCCGAATCCGGTGGATTCGTGCGCGAGCACTTCTTCGGTAAGACCCCGCAGACCAAGGACATGGTCGCGGACTTGAGCGACGACGACATCTGGAACCTCAAGCGCGGCGGGCATGACTACCGCAAGGTCTACGCCGCATACAAGGCAGCCACTGAATTCAAGGGCAAGCCCACCGTCATCCTGGCGAAGACGGTCAAGGGCTATGGTCTGGGACCGCACTTCGAAGGCCGCAACGCCACTCACCAGATGAAGAAACTCACCTTGGATGACCTCAAGGCATTCCGGGACCACCTGCGCATCCCCATTTCGGATGACCAGCTTGAAGGCGACCCTTACCAGCCGCCGTATTTCCACCCTGGAACCGAAGCTCCTGAAATCAAATACATGATGGAGCGGCGGGCTGCCTTGGGCGGTTCTGTTCCCGAGCGGCGGTCCGAGCACGTGGAGGTCAAGCTTCCTGACACCAAGGCTTATGAAGTTGCCAGGCGCGGTTCGGGCAAGCAAATGGCGGCCACCACGATGGCGTTCGTCCGGTTGCTCAAGGACCTCATGAGGGATAAGGAATTCGGCCAGCGGATTGTGCCGATCATCCCCGATGAGGCCCGTACCTTCGGTATGGACGCCTTCTTCCCGACGGCCAAGATCTACAACCCCAAGGGCCAGAACTACCTTTCCGTGGACCGGGACCTCGTCCTGGCTTACAAGGAGTCTCCCGCCGGGCAGCTGATCCACCCGGGCATTAACGAAGCCGGAGCAGTGGCGGCCTTCACCGCAGCCGGAACCGCATACGCCACCCACGGCCAGCCGCTGATACCGGTTTATGTGTTCTACTCAATGTTCGGTTTCCAGCGGACAGGTGATGCTTTCTGGGCAGCGGCTGACCAGATGACTCGTGGTTTCATCATCGGCGCAACGGCTGGCCGCACCACCCTTACCGGTGAAGGCCTCCAGCACGCTGACGGACACTCCCCGATTCTGGCCGCCACAAACCCCGCCGTGGTCACCTATGACCCCGCTTACGGTTACGAAATGGGCCACATCGTCCGTGACGGCCTGGAGCGGATGTACGGCGAGAACAGTGGTGACCGGAACCTCATGTACTACCTCACGGTGTACAACGAGCCAATCCTGCAGCCTGCGGAGCCCGAAGAACTGGACGTCGAGGGACTCCTCAAGGGCATCTATCTGCTGGCACCGGCCAAGATCGACGGTCCCCGGACCCAGATCCTTGCCTCGGGCGTGTCGGTTCCCTGGGCCCTGGACGCCCAACGAATCCTTGCCGAGGACTGGGGCGTTTCCGCCGACGTCTGGTCTGTTACGTCCTGGAACGAACTCCGCCGCGACGGCCTTGCCGCCGAAGAAGAGGCGTTCCTGAACCCGGGACAGCCTGCACGGACACCGTTCGTGGCCCAGCAGTTGGCCGGGGCAACAGGACCGATTGTTGCCGTTACCGACTACATGAAGGCCGTGCCGGACCAGATCCGTCAGTTCCTGCCGAACGAGTTCGCCTCGCTCGGCGCGGACGGGTTCGGTTTCTCGGACACCCGTGCCGCTGCACGCCGCTTCTTCAAGAACGACACCCACTCAGTGGTTGTCCGGTCCCTTGAGATGCTGGCGCGCCGCGGAGAGGTGGACGCAGGAGCACCCGCCCAGGCAATCGAGAAGTACCGCCTGCACAACGTCAATGCCGGCAGCACCGGGAACGCTGGAGGCGACTCCTAGCCCCGGACAGCACCTGCATTGAGCATTGCCATGGCGACGGCGGTTCCCACCTTTCGGTGGGGACCGCCGTCTTCGTTCTTGGGCCGAAAGGTGGTTTGTAGCCTTCGCACAAATGGAGCTTGCCCGGCGCGCACCGTATGCTCGTTGCATGGCAGAGCCAAACCCAACTCCCCCAAAGCGCAAACCTGCGTCACGGGCACTCAGCCCCGAAAAGACCGAAACGCTTAAAAAGCTGCGGGCCAGCGTGGGCCAGCTGTCCACCACCACTTTGCGCCAACTGGAAAAATCGCTTCCTTGGTACAGCAGGCTCAGCTCGGATGAGCGGTCTGCCCTCGGGATGGTCGCCCAAAACGGCATCGCAGCGTTCGTGACCTGGTACGAAAGGCCGAGTTCGCCGTCGTGGATTCTTTCGGATGTGTTCGGGACAGCGCCAACTGAACTCACCCGCTCCATCAGCCTGCAAAAAGCCCTCCAGCTGATCCGCATTGTGGTGGAGGTTGTCGAGGACCAGGTGCCGGTGATCGCTCCCGAGGCTGATCAGCCGTCGCTGCGTGAAGCCGTGCTGCGCTATTCCCGGGAAGTGGCCTTTGCAGCCGCAGACGTCTACGCCCGGGCCGCGGAATCCCGGGGATCCTGGGACACACGCCTGGAAGCACTGATTGTTGATGCGATCCTTCGCGGGGAGAACACAGACGCACTGAGATCCAGGATCGCTGCTTTGGGTTGGAAAGCCCAGGAACGGTTCACTGTTATGGTCGGTAACTCGCCGTCCGAGCCAAGCGCGAGCTACGTGAGCGAATTGCGCCGTACTGCCGGCCGCTTTGCCGAGGACGCCCTTGTAGGCATCCAAGGTGACCGCCTGATCCTCATCCTGGGTGGTTTGCAGGACAGGGAGTCCGCTTATCAGAAGCTCAGCGAGCTGTTCGCTCCGGGTCCGGTGGTCTACGGTCCGGAAGCCGGTTCGCTCCTGGAAGCCAGCGGTTCAGCCCAGTCGGCCTTTGCCGGGTTGACCGCTGCCCGTGCCTGGCCTTCGGCGCCCCGCCCGGTCGCCGCCGATGACCTGCTGCCTGAACGGGTCATTTCCGGCGACGATGCAGCGCGCAGGTGCCTGGTGAAAAACATCTACAGACCCCTGGTGGCGGCCTCCAACGGACTCGTGGAGACGCTGGGAACGTATTTGGAACTAGGGCATTCGTTGGAGGCAACAGCCCGGGAACTCTTCGTTCATGCCAACACTGTGCGTTACCGGCTGAAGCGGGTTTGTGATGTTACAGGATGGGATCCGCTCCTCCCCCGGGAGGCATTTGTTCTCCAGGCGGCGCTGGTGGTGGGCCGTTTATCCACCCCTCCGAAGGCTGCCACGGAACGCCAACCGTCCCGAAACAACAACTGAACCGTTGTAGACTTCCTACAAACTGACCCATGGAGCTTGGTGCATCAATGCACCGCTGAATCGCTCGGTAATTTGGAAAGCTGGATACGTGCTTGCAATCGTCTGCCCTGGACAGGGCTCCCAGACCCCTGGTTTTCTGGCCCCTTGGCTTGAACTGCCTTCCGTAGCAGGCCATCTGGCCGCTCTGAGTGAAATCGCAGGCATAGACCTCACCGCGCATGGAACCACCTCGAACGAAGAGACGATCAAAGATACTGCTGTTGCGCAGCCTTTGATTGTGGCCGCAGGCCTGGTGGCAGCAAAGTCACTGTTCGACGTCGAACTCAGCACCCTTCCGGTGGTCCTGGCGGGCCACTCCGTGGGAGAGATCACTGCCTCCGCCCTGGCAGGCGTCGTCACTGAGGCGGAGGCCATGAGCTTCGTCCGCGAGCGTGCCAACAGCATGGCTGCGGCTGCGGCGGTGACCCCCACCGGCATGAGCGCTGTTGTGGGCGGCGATTCCGCCGAGGTCCTCGCTGCCATTGAAGCCTCGGGGGCAACACCGGCCAACGTCAATGGAGCCGGCCAGACTGTAGCCGCAGGCACCTTCGATCAGCTGAAGTTCCTCGCCGACAATCCCCCGGCCAAGGCACGGGTCATCCCTTTGAAGGTCGCAGGCGCCTTCCACACCTCGCACATGTCCCCCGCTGTGAGCGCGCTGGAGGCCCTGAAGCCCACCCTGTCCCCGCAGAAACCCCAGGTGCCCCTCCTCTCCAACTTTGACGGCCAGGAGGTGACGGAAGGCTCCGCCGCAGTGGAGAGCCTCATCGCCCAGGTATCCCGGCCCGTCCGGTGGGACCTGTGCATGGAGTCCCTGGTTCAGCGAGGCGTCACCGGGGTTATTGAACTCGCCCCCGCCGGTACCCTTGCCGGTCTCGCCAAGCGAGGAATGCCAGGCGTCAAGACAGTCGCCGTCAAGACCCCGGAAGACCTTTCCGCAGCCCTTGCCCTCTTCGCAGAGCTGGAGGGCCAGTCATGAGCGTTCCCGTTCTCAAGCAGGCACCTATAAATCCGAACACCAGGATTCTTGGTCTCGGCGCCTACCGTCCCGATGTCATCGTCACTAACGACGACGTTTGCCAGTGGATCGATTCTTCTGACGAGTGGATCCGGCAGCGCACCGGCATCGTCACCCGGCACCGTGCAGCCGCTGATGTCAGCGTGATCGACATGGCCGAGGGCGCGGCCCGCGAGGCCCTCCAGAAGGCAGGCATCGAAGCCTCCCAGCTGGGCGCGGTGATCGTCTCCACAGTGACCCACCCCTACGCAACGCCGTCCGCTGCAGCCAGCCTTGCGGACCGGATCGGAGCCACCCCCGCTCCAGCCTTCGACATCTCCGCAGCCTGCGCGGGCTACTGCTACGGCATTGCCCAGGGTGACGCCCTCGTCAGGTCGGGAGCCGCAGAGTACGTTCTGGTGGTTGGTGCGGAGAAACTTTCGGACGTCATCGACAACACCGAGCGAACCATCTCCTTCCTGCTCGGTGACGGCGCAGGCGCAGTGGTCATCGGCCCGTCAGACACTCCCGGTATCGGCCCATCGGTCTGGGGTTCGGACGGCAGCAAGTGGGATGCCATCGGTATGACGCATTCCCTGAATGAAGCCCGGGACCAGGCACTCGACCCCCAGGGACTGACCCGGATCAACTCCCAAGGGAACCCCGTTCAAGGGAACGCTGCCCACGGGAACACCACCCTCACCGCGTTGAGCACCGCCGAAGCCGCTGTAACCGAAGCAGCCATCTGGCCCACCCTCCGCCAGGACGGACAGACCGTTTTCCGCTGGGCAGTGTGGGAGATGGCCAAGGTGGCCCAGCAGGCGCTGGACGCCGCAGGCGTCACGGCGGATGACCTCGTGGCCTTCGTACCCCACCAGGCCAACATGCGGATCATCGATGAGATGGTAAAGAAGCTCAAACTCCCCGAGACGGTCACGGTTGCCCGGGACATCGCCGAAGCAGGTAACACCTCCGCCGCCTCCATCCCCCTGGCCACCCACAGACTCCTCAAGGAAAACCCGGCTCTGAGCGGCGGGCTGGCCCTGCAGATCGGCTTCGGCGCCGGCCTGGTCTTTGGCGCACAGGTTGTCGTGCTCCCCTAAGCACCGGTTCTCCGGTCCGATGAAACAACTGAATACGTTCTGAAAAGCACGCATCTTTCCACACCAAGCCGTATCCGCGGTTTGCACCATTTCCGGTAATTGCCGGCAACACAAGAAAAGGAGCCACCAATGGCTAGCAACGAAGAGATCCTGGCCGGCCTGGCTGAAATCGTCAACGAAGAGACCGGCCTGGCTACTGAGGCAGTGGAGCTGGACAAGTCCTTCACCGAGGACCTGGACATCGACTCGATCTCCATGATGACCATCGTGGTCAACGCCGAAGAGAAGTTCGGCGTGCGCATCCCGGACGAAGAGGTCAAGAACCTCAAGACCGTTGGCGACGCCGTCAGCTTCATTTCCAACGCCCAGGCCTAGTCCGGCTTTCAGGCAACAGGTCTGAGGGCCGCTGGTCCCGGTCGGCAATTCCGCCGCCGGGACCGGCAGCCCAAAGAAATACAAAGTTTTCGAAAGATCCTTAACGCACGCCCCGCGCAGCCTTTCGGCCACCAGCGCAGGGCGCGGCAAGCACCGACAGAGAGTGATCCCATGACACGCAAAGTAGTCATTACCGGTCTGGGTGCCACCACGCCCATCGGCGGCGACGTACCCACGATGTGGACGAATGCGCTGAAGGGCGTCTCCGGAGCCCGCACCCTCGAAGATGACTGGGTGGCCAAGTTTGAGCTTCCTGTCCACTTTGCTGCGCGGGCCTCCACCCCGGCCCTGGACGTGCTCGCCCGGGTTGAAGCAAAGCGGATGGACCCGTCCACCCAGTTCGGCGTCATCGCTGCCCGGGAGGCCTGGGGTGACTCCGGGATTACCGAAGTTGATCACGACCGGCTCGCCGTTGCCTTCGCCACCGGCATTGGCGGAGTCTGGACCCTCCTCGATGCCTGGGACACCCTGCGTGAAAAGGGCCCTCGGCGGGTTCTTCCCATGACAGTTCCGATGCTGATGCCCAATGGAGTGGCCGCAGCAGTCAGCCTTGACCTCGGTGCCCGTGCAGGCGCCCACACTCCCGTTTCAGCATGCGCCTCCGGAACGGAAGCCTTGCACCTTGGCCTTGAACTGATCCGTTCCGGTAAAGCGGACGTCGTTGTTTGCGGCGGTGCGGAAGCCGCGATCCACCCGATGCCGATCGCAGCCTTCTCCTCCATGCAGGCACTGTCCCGGCGCAATGAGAACCCTGAGGGCGCCTCACGGCCGTACGACAAGGACCGGGACGGCTTTGTAATGGGTGAAGGCGCCGGCGCCATTGTCCTCGAAGCCGAAGAACACGCCCTTGCCCGCGGTGCACGCATTTATGCGGAGCTTGCAGGCACGTCGGTGACGGCTGACGCTTACCACATCACGGCCCCGGACCCGGAAGGCCTTGGCGCAACCCGGGCCCTGAAGGCAGCCATGTTTGACGGCCGCGTGCAGGCGGAGGACGTTGTCCACGTGAATGCACACGCCACCTCCACTCCGGTAGGCGACAAGCCGGAGTACACGGCCCTTAAAGCCGCGCTCGGTGCCCACGTGGACAACGTGGCAGTCTCCGCCACCAAGTCGCAGATGGGGCACCTCCTGGGCGCCTCAGGGGCCGTGGAAGCGGTGCTGACCGTGCTCGCTGTCTATGACCGGAAGGCGCCGGTGACGATCAACCTTGAAAACCAGGATCCTGAAATCCGGCTTGACGTCGTGACCAGCGCCCGCGATCTCCCTTCCGGGAACATCGTCGCGTTGAGCAACTCCTTCGGTTTCGGCGGTCACAACGCGGTCATCGCTGTCCGTAGCGTCTAACACCGCAGGGTCTTATACCGATCGCAGCCATACGCAGAAGTGGCCCCCACGGAGCAGTTCACTCCGGTGGGGGCCACTTCTTTGCTATGGAGGGTAAATCTAGCCGACCTGATGCAGCCAGCGGACTGGTGCACCTTCCGCGGCGTGCCTGAAGGGTTCCAGTTCCTCATCCCACGCCTCGCCAAGTGCCAGAGACAGCTCGTGGTAGACGGCGGAAGGATCGCCGGCGCCTGATTCATAGGCGTAGCGGATGCGGTCTTCAGAGACCATGATGTTTCCGTGAACGTCCGTCATGGCGTGAAAGATGCCGAGCTCCGGGGTGTGCGACCAGCGTCCGCCGTCGACGCCGGGGCTGGGCTCTTCCGTGACTTCATAGCGGAGGTGCGCCCAACCGCGCAGGGCAGAAGCGAGCTGGGCACCGGTTCCCTGGTTGCCCGTCCACGACAGCTCCGCCCGGAACATTCCGGGCGCAGCAGGCTGAGCAGTCCACTCCAGGTCCGTTCGCTTGTCCACGACTGACCCGATAGCCCACTCAACGTGCGGGCACAGGGCAGTCGGGGCCGAGTGAATGAACAACAGACCGCGGGTCATTGCAACAGACATTCCATCCTCCATAGCTGTAGGTACGTCTTCCCCAACGACCTCTGCCTGGATGTGTGTCCGCTGCCCGGTTACCGCGTAGTGCGGGTGATCCTTGCCAGACTTATGAAATTTTCAGAGCAACGTCGGCGTCTTGTAAAGTGCCAGGTTCCTAGCTTCAAGCATCAGTTGAGAGTTGCCGACTGAGTCTTATTGTGCCGTACCACGCCTAATTACGCCAGTGCAATTCGAACATGAACTACGGGGCCCTGCCTTCCGGGCTTCGGGTTCTGATTGCAGCGGGCTGAGGCAAAGGGGTACCGTTCAAGCGCGGGGATGAGCCTGAAGATAGCTCTTCCGCAAGCGGTCTACAGAGACATGGGTGTAGATCTGGGTAGTGGCAAGGCTGCTGTGCCCGAGGATTTCCTGGACGGCCCGCAGGTCAGCTCCACCGTCGAGCAAATGGGTGGCTGCCGAGTGGCGCAAGGCATGGGGCCCCGTTGCCGATGTATCGCCCAAGGCCTCAAGCAGGCCCTCAACGACTGTCCGGACCTGGCGCTGGTCAACCCGCTTTCCCCGCAGGCCCAGGAAAAGCGCCGGACCACTTACATCCGTAGCCAGGCGTGGCCTCCCGCGACGCAGCCAGTCATCCACGGCGACAGCAGCAGGGAGGCCGTAAGGAACCGTACGCTCTTTGTTGCCTTTGCCCAGGACGCGCAATGTCCTCCTGTCCGGATCGAGATCGTCGACATCCATGCCGGCAAGCTCCCCCACGCGCACTCCCGTTGCGTAAAGCAGTTCCACCATTGCACGGTTCCTCAGCGGGATGGGCTCACCAGCCGCCGCCGTGGTTTCCAGGTCCGTTAGAAGTCTCGAAACCTGTTGCTGGTTGAGGACGCCCGGGAGGGATCCTTCCCGCTTCGGCGCCTTGAGCCTTAGGGCCGGATCGACAGCGATCAGTTCCTCGCGCAGCGCCCAGGCAGTAAAAGCCCGCGCGGTGGCAGCCCGCCGCGCGAGGGTTGACCGGGATATCCCGGCTTCGCTCTGGGCGCCCAGCCAACGGCGCAATGTCCCGAGTTCTATGTCCTCCGGGCTGGTGATTCCTTCCAATGCAACGTGGACAAGAAGGCTTTCCAGGTCCGAGAGATACGCCCGCACCGTATGCGGGGACCGGGCCCGCTCCCCCACAAGATATTTGCCAAAGCTGTCGGCAGCACCGGCAAGCGCGGAGGACAGGTCTTGGATCTTCACGCCTTCACTTTCCCACCATTTGCGCCCGGATCAAGCATGCGCGCGGCGAGTCCCTGGGCTCACTGGCATCAACCAGTTCAGCAGGATTTCTTTGACCTCTTCCAGCCTCCGCCCTCGGATACGGCAAGGCCAAGGAGACCAAGCCGCCCCAGCCCGGCACGGACCGATTCGATGCCCAGGCCCGCCACTGCGGTGAGTTTTTCCACCGAACTCGTGGAGCGCAGCGGAAGCGCATCCAGAAGGATCAGGTCTTCAAGAGTCAGTCCGTCATGGTCTGCCGCTGCCCCGCGCTTATCGTCCGACAGCGAGCTTCCGCTGGGGCCAGCCAGTTCTGCCACGTCACCAGCGTCCGTGACGCACACTGCACCTCCGTCCCTCAGCAGGCGATGGCAGCCGGCCGAGTTTGCACTGTGGACGGAGCCGGGAACGGCTCCGACCACCCTTCCGAGACTCTCGGCATGGTGCGCAGTATTGAGCGCCCCGGAGCGCCACCTCGCTTCCACTACAACAGTGACAGCCGTCAAAGCAGCGATTAGCCGGTTCCTTTGGAGGAAGCGATACCTCGTAGGCGCAGAGCCAGGCGGCACTTCAGCAATAACGGCACCTTGATTGGTTACCGCTCTCAGCAGGTCCTCGTTGCCCGATGGATAGAAGCGGTCAACGCCTCCTGCCATCACGGCGATGGTGGGAACCGGTGCTGTTCCTCCGCTAAGGGCGGCCCGGTGAGCATGGGCGTCAATGCCATAAGCCCCGCCCGACACGATCGTAAAACCACGTTGGGCCAAAGAATAGGCCAGATCACCTGTCACCGAAGCGCCATAGCTGGTGCTGTCACGGGAGCCAACGAGGGCCACAGATTTGGCAGCTGCTGGCAGCACCTGTTCCATGCCCCGCCACCAGAGGCACAGCGGCTGATGGATGCCCAAGTCCTCTAATTGGCCCGGCCAGAGATCATCAGCGGGAATGATCATACGTCCTCCCAGCCGCTGCATAGTCGCGAGGTCCCGCTCCGGCGCCAGATCCGGTATCCGGGGCGCCCAACGTTTCAATGCCGCTTCCAGTCCCGGCCAGTGGGTTCCACCGCCGCTGTCCGCAAGTACGGTTGTGATATCACGTTCAAGTTCCGGTCCGGTTCCTATCTGGCCAGTGGCAATCCGCAGGGCGTCTGTTGCCCCAACTACGCTTACCAATGCCATGCCAGCCGCATCCTGGGGTTCCATCAGCCTGGACAATGCAGCCCTGGCTGATCGCTCGTTGTCAGTCATCTTTTCCTCTCACGCCGCAGCCGACGTGGCTGCCTGCCGCAAAGCGAGTGCTTGCCCGATGTCATTGGAATCAGGGCTGCCGCGTTCACCAAGATCGGCAAGTGTCCACGCCAAGCGGAGAACCCTGTCGTATCCCCGTGCAGTCAAAACACCACGTTCCAGTGAATGATCCAGAATCCGTGTTGTGGGAGCCGGTAACCGCAGGATTCCCCGCAGAACACGGCCCGGCACCTGCGAATTGGTCTCCATGCCAAAAGGCAGGAGCCGTTCCGACTGCCTGTTCCGGGCAGCTGCAACGCGGGCGGCAATGGTCCTGGTGTCTTCCTCCCCTCCGGACTGACCAAACTCCGCCAAGGAAACCCGTTCGACCTCCAACTGGATGTCCACCCGGTCAAGGAGCGGCCCTGACATCCTCGCGACATAGCGGCGCCTCATCATGGGCGTACAAGTGCAGTCCAGCCCTTTCCCCGAGGCTTTGCCGCAGGGGCAGGGATTGGAGGCCAGCACCAACTGGAAACGGGCGGGGTAGGCGGCCGTACCTGCCGAACGGTGGATGACGAGTTCACCGCTCTCAAGCGGCTGGCGAAGGGCGTCGAGGACTCGGCGCTCGTACTCCGGCGCCTCGTCAAGGAAAAGGACCCCACGATGTGCCCGTGAGGCTGCGCCGGGTCTGGGCAGGCCGGACCCGCCGCCTATGATGGCGGCCGAAGTGGCACTGTGGTGTGGATTCTCGAAGGGCGGCCTCCGGACAAGCTGGACTGAAGCTGAGGGCAGGGAGCACAGCGAGTGAATGGCCGTTACTTCCATCGCCTCGGTATCGCCAAGATCGGGGAGGAGCCCGGGAAGCCGCTCCGCAAGCATCGTTTTGCCTGCGCCGGGAGGGCCCGTCAGGAGCAGATGGTGGGCTCCCGCCGCGGCCACTTCCAAAGCACGCCGTGCATCCCCCTGTCCTGATACGTCGCTCATGTCGGGGGCTGGCCGGGCGACATCCTCCTGGTCGCAGGGCTCCTCGTCCTCAGGTTCGAAGTCCAAGGCGAGTTCCTGCGGATCAGCCCCGAAATCGAGGGCAAGCCGTGCGAGGGTCTTGTATCCCCTCACGTGTGCGCCGGGCACAAGCTCGGCCTCGGCCGCATTCGCCTGCGCCACCACGATATCCGGATAACCCGCCTGGACAGCGGCCATCACGGCCGGCAGGATCCCGCGAACAGGTCGAAGCCGTCCGTCAAGGCCCAGCTCGGAGATGAAGACCGTCCGCGCTGTGCTCTTGATGTCATTGGCTGCCCGGAGGACCGACATTGTGATGGCGAGGTCAAACCCCGAGCCGCGTTTTGGCAGAGAGGCGGGGATCAGGTTGGCCGTGATCTTGCGCCGGCTGAGTGGAATACCAGAGTTCTGCGCGGCCGAACGGATCCGCTCCTTGGCCTCGTTAAGGCTCGCATCCGGCAGGCCCAGAATCACAAATGCCGGAAGGGTCTGGCCGATGTCTGCCTCAACTTCGACTATGTAGCCGTTCAGCCCCACCAGGGCAACTGAGTAGGCCCTGCCGAGCCCCACCTAGCCCACACCCTTGAGGTGCTCCACCACGGGCTCGCCTACGCCGTCGTCAACCACGGCTATAACGTCCACCCGCCGCAGCGGCATTCTCAGCTCATGGTCGCGGCACCAGGCTGCTGCCAGCCGATGCAGCCGGGCGAGTTTGCTAACGCCGACGGCCTCAAAAGGATGTCCGTAGGACAGTGACGTGCGTGTCTTGACCTCGGCGACGACGAGGGAGTCGCCGTCGAGCGCCACGATGTCAATTTCCCCGTCCGTGCAGCGCCAGTTGCGGTCGATAATCCGCATGCCCTGCAGTTCCAGATAACCGGCAGCAAGATCTTCCCCGCGCCGGCCAAGTATGTCTTTGGCTTTCATCTCTACCTCCAAGACCAACCTTCGCGGAGCGAGGGAAGGCAAGGCGGGGAGAGGTTGCGCTATGTGGGTAACTCAGGCCAAGGCTCTTTGTGGAGGGAGAGTCGCCATGACACTCATTCGACCAAAAACGGTCAGCTGCGACTTCAAAGGCCCTCGGGCCGAGGCCCTGCTCGGCGAGTATCTAACTGAGCTCACCGGACGCGCCCGCGAGCACGCCGAGGCCGCTCTCGCCAGCGTCCACGCCGACGAGCTCCCGCGCCGCGAAGCCGCCGCGTGATGATCGGCTGATGACAAAGCCCGCCCTTGGGAAATCCTAGGGCGGGCCTTTCTGCGTTCAGGAGAAGCTGACGACCTTCCCGCCCATTTTCTCCTGCATTTTGCCAGCCATCGGGCTGTTGATTACCCAGTTCTCGCCCACGAGCCATGAATGACCTCCCGGCGACTTCAAATCAGCGTTTAGCTTCTTGATGTTCTGAATGAGCAGGCTGATGTCACTACTTGACACATAAGTCGAGATGACGCTGTCCTTCCAGCACTCCGCCGACTCGGCGGCGAGAGTGATCCTGTTGGTCTGGTTGAAGGCCGGACATGCACCTCCAGCCTTCACATAGGCGTCCTTCAGCGCAGCCACTGTTGAGTACGTGCCGCCATTGGCTGCCGGCGCGGTCACAGTCGGCGTCGGCGTGCCAGTCGTAGGCGCCGCAGACGGAGAACCTCCGCAGCCGGAAAGAGCCAGCGCTCCTGCCAGCAAGACGGCCGACGCAATAACCTTTGAAATCATTCTTGAGTTCCTCCCCCAATATCGACGCCGCGGCATCGATCGGGCGGCATCGTAGCCTGATCATACGTGCTCAGGACGCGTGCCCGGTCCTATCTGCCAAGGCGGCCAAATGCCCAGTAACAAAAGGGCCCTCAGCGTCCAGGAACTACTTCCTCGGGCGGGAGAGGGCCTTTATGATTCCCAGATAGGGTGCAGATACAACTTCGTGAATCGGGGGAACCATGAAAAAGCAAGCCGTAAGCGGCGGCGCCCTTCTACTCCTCACTATTCTGTCGGGCTGTAGTGGAGCAGGATCGAGCGCCAACTCGGTGACGCCTACCGCGACAACCATCTCTCCAACGCCAACGCCTTCCAGGGCCGTTACAAAGACGGCAAAGGCGACGCCGTCTACGGTCGCCACAACTGGCTCATACGCGGCTGACCTCGCGGCGCTCGGCGTCGTCCCCGACAACGTCAAGAGCTTCGCCGACTACATGGAGAAGCAGATCTGCGATCAGACGGGCGCCGGCCTCGGCGTATCCGTGCGCTCCATCGGCGGTAATGAGACAGGTGGCGGAATCGACGGCGTGCGGCTCACAGTTGCCTATTTCTGCCCGAATAAATCCCAAGAGGTTGAGTCCTACCTGGACTACTTCAAGAAGTAACGGAAAAGGCCCCTCTCCACGCCCCAGGAATCACTTCCTAGGCCGCGAGAGGGGCCTTTTTGCGTTGCTCATAAGTCGCCGTAGGGCACGCTAGGTGAACTTCTTTTGCGCAATCTCCCGCACCCATTCGTCATAACCCGAGGCGCCGTCGCCGACCGCAATATTGCACCATCTGTGCGCAGTCCTGAGGTTGGCAAGCTCGTCATCCCCGCCCAGAGCAACGGGAAAGATGTGATCCACGGTAGGGTAGCGGTCATCGGAAGGGCGCGCATCCGGATCAGTGGGAAGCTGGCAAATCTGGCAGATGAAGTTGTCCCGCTCGAAGACCGCTCCTTTGTGCTTCGCGTAAGTTCTGCCTCGGCGCTTACGGCGGGACGGCGGGACGGGCAAAACTGTCGTCACTCCCTTACGTCGCTTACAGTCGCCACAGAGGCAGTCGTCGCGCCGTCCGTCGCTGTCCAGCATGGCCTTGCGGCACGCCGCGTGTTGCTTCACGAACTCCGGCTGCGTCTGCCCGGCGGCTTCGCTCCAGACGCCCTGACACAGTAAGCAGGTTCGCATCTGCCCCGCAGTCGCCCCCCGCAATACCCTGCACAAATCGCAGCAGTAGTCTCGGCTCGGCGTATGCGCCTCAAACACAGTGCCGCAACCCTTACAGGTCACTTGCTCCCTATACATCAGCCGCGCTCCACGTCCAGGCTCCTAACAAACGCCCTGAGCTTCGGAATCGTCGGAAGGTCTACCCACATACGGATCGAATCGGCCTCTGGGGGCGCCCCGCCGACCCTATAAGCGTCGAAGGGAAGTCCATCGAAAATTGGAGCCAATGCGGCCGCCTTTGCCTCGGAAAGACACCCCACCTTGCGACCCTTTCCATATACCGCAACCGCGTTGGCATCCCATTTGTTCTTCGGCTCACGAGCTAACAAGTAGTCGTCCCCACCGTGCTTGTAACGTCCCGAATTCGTCACCCAAAATCCCGACCCCACAATCCGGAACCGGGTGGAAGGAAGCTCACGAAGGTCGAGAACCGATAATTCGGCCTCGTCGAGCACAACCTTCTTCACACTCGTAGCCCGCCGTACCGTCTGCTGCTCGGGCGCAGAATTATGTAAGGCAGGTTCCGGCGTCTCAGATGGAGCGCCGAAGCTCGCCTCGGTAGGTTCTGTCCCGGCGACAAATCGTTCGGCCACTTGCGGTTGTTCCGGCGCCCTGGCCTTGACTTCCCTGCCCCGGAGGAAGGCTAAAAGCTTCTGAAGTATCCCCATTGCCGAAGCCTAACAGCGGCAGGATGAGCAGCCCTTGGCACGCATTCGTTTAAGCACAGACCTTTAGACCCAAAAAAGAAGCCCTCAGTACTTTGAACTGCTCCCCGGAAGTTGGACTGAGAAATTCAGTTCTGACTCCCGGGGAGCAGTTCACTTCGCTGGGGGCTGCTCCCTGCCCTCCCCATCCGAGAAGGTCTACGGACGGTAGGGGATTGTCGAAGCAATAACGGGCACATCCCGGGCGTACTTCAATTTGTTCAATAGAAGTCGGACTGCTCTCATCCTGAGCTCCATACCTGCCCCAGGCCCGACAATTATCTCAGCAATCGGGAGTCTCCCGCTGTCCTCTTTCAGATCGACATTCATGTACGGCGTTAAGCCCAATGGGCCTTGACGGAACTTTAAAAGTTCGTCATCAGAGGCATTCCAGTCGTTGGATTCCCGAACAATGCGCCATTCTTTCTCCTCGCTGAAGGACGGATTCTTCAAGAGAGAGCACAAGTGAACGGCCTTAGAAAAATGTTGGGTTTCGAAGTTGTACATCCGCTTTGCCATCTCCTCTAACGCTTCTTCTTGTGAGACCGCCATGATTGCTTGTAGAGCATCTGAGAACGTCTCCTTGTAACCGTCCGCAACCTTTCCGGCCCAGATCTTCGCCATACTTGCAACGTGCTTAGGCTCGTACCAGACTCGGGCGAAGCCGGACTCTTTCTTTGGTTCTAGGTTCGCGGCGATTCTGGGAGTGGCAAAGCCTATGGCGTATCCACCGGGGCTTGCGTATCCTCGCCATTGGCTCAGCAGGTCGCCGTCCTCGCAGAAACAGGTCACGAAATGCCTCGAAGTACCCCTGTCACCGATTGTTTTTGCCATCTCGCGGTGCAAGGGGGAGTCATCATTCTCCGTCCGAATCCTCTCCTGAAGAATGTCCATAAACTGGTCGAATCCGTGGCGGAGTTCCTGCTCATCATTCAGAAACTCGATATCCGTGGCCCATACGCCACCAGATTCTAGGATGCCTTGGAGCCCTGCCGAAGACGTGTAGTGATATAACACCGGAGGTGGAGTAAGAAAACTCAAATCGTGTTCTGCGCTTAGTTCTTCGAGTTCTGCCCCGACGTCTTCATTCATGGAACCCACCCTACTTTGACCTGTTCAGGCCTCAGGTGTGGTAAAACCTGTGTCATTTATTGGATATCGGCTGTCCGATGTCTGCTTCAACTTCGACTACCGATGCAGCCGGGCGAGTTTGCTAACGCCGACGGCTTCAAAAGGATGTCCGTA
The DNA here is from genome assembly GCF_056499105.1 of Arthrobacter sp. Z5-13. Lineage (NCBI taxonomy): Bacteria > Bacillati > Actinomycetota > Actinomycetes > Micrococcales > Micrococcaceae > Arthrobacter > Arthrobacter sp. Z5-13. The sequence continues at coordinate 1,772,040 of NZ_CP096460.1, read as the reverse complement.
CGACAGTGACGTGCGTGTCTTGACCTCGGCGACGACGAGGGAGTCGCCGTCGAGGGCGACGATGTCAATTTCCCCGTCCGTGCAGCGCCAGTTGCGGTCGATAATCCGCATGCCCTGCAGTTCCAGATAACCGGCAGCAAGATCTTCCCCGCGCCGGCCAAGTATGTCTTTGGCTTTCATCTCTACCTCCAAGACCAACCTTCGCGGAGCGAGGGAAGGCACGGCGGGGAGATGTTGCGCTATGTGGGTAAGTCAGCCCAAGGTTGTTTGTGGAGGGAAAGTGGCAAAGGCTAATTGCCGAGGTCGACGTCTTTCGGAAGCGCCAGTTCTTCGCTGCGGGGAAGCTCTTCGACGTTTACGTCCTTGAACGTGATAACCCGTACGCTCTTCACAAACCTTGCTGAGCGGTAGACGTCCCATACCCACGCGTCCTGCAGCGTCAGATCGAAGTAGACCTCGCCGTCGGCACTCCGGGCCTGAAGGTCCACGTGGTTGGCAAGGTAGAACCGCCGCTCGGTTTCGACAACGTAGCTGAACAGGCCGACGACGTCCCGGTACTCACGGTAGAGCTGAAGCTCCATGTCTGTTTCGTAGTTCTCAAGATCCTCGGCACTCATGCTTCCATCTTGCACCATGCAGCATGCGCTGTGCGCCACGAGAGGCGGCGGCAGGTCACTGGGTCAAACCTCAGTTCCGAACAACTGCCAACTGACCCTGTGATAGGGGGTGGGCCCTGAAATGCGGAGAGCTTCGCGGTGGGCGGCCGTCCCGTAACCCTTGTTCTCGTTCCAGCCGAAAGCGGGGTATTCGTTATGCAGCGAGAGCATGAGGCGGTCGCGTTCCACCTTCGCGAGGACGCTGGCCGCGGCTACGCTGAGGCACTGCATGTCTGCCTTCACGAGCGTGTAAACCGGAGCCTCACAACCGGGCTCGGACATCGCGGTGACCATTAGCGTGGGCTCACCGGACAGGGAAGGTTCGTCGAAAAGGCCGGGCTCGTCGAAAAGCGATGGCTGGGGGTCAGGCGTTAGCCAGTTGTGGCTGCCGTCGAGAAGCACGGCCTGGGGCGTAATTCCGAGCGCGAGGATCTGATTCCAGGCACGGTTCCCGGCAGTCCTCAGTGCGGCGATGATGCCCAGCGAATCAATTTCGTTTGCCGATGCGTGACCTACCGCCGATGCCACACTCCAGCCCCGCACGAGGGGCTCCAGCCGCTCCCGGTCTTCGGCCTTGAGCAGTTTGCTGTCCCGGACGTCCTCGAGGAGTTCCTGCCTGCCAAGGTCCACCACCGTAATCCCCACAGTGACGGGCCCGGCCAAGGCACCGCGGCCCACCTCATCGACGCCGGCGAGCAACTGCACACCGCGGCTAAGGAACCGGCGCTCGTAGTCAAGGGTGGGTGCTTCGGTAGCCATTACTTTGCCGCGGGAGAAGGGACGTTCTTGAAAACGTCCGGATAGTTGTCCAATACGCCCAGCCTGTTGAGCGGCCACGCTATAACCGCCGCCTTTCCCTCAACATCAGGCAGATCTATGAACCCGCCGTTGACGTCCTGGTGGGCGCGGGAATCGGCCGAGTGGTTCCGGTTGTCTCCCATGACCCACACCTTGCCGGCGGGAACCACGACGTCGAAGTTCTTGAGCTCAGGCACCTCGGCCTTATTCACGTAGGCCTCATCCAGGGGAACGCCGTTGACGGTCAGCCGCCCGCCGGCGTCGCAACAGACCACGTGGTCGCCAGGGAGCCCGATGACGCGTTTAACCAGATGCTGTTCCGTATCATCAGGCAACAGCCCCACGAAAATCACGGCATCTTCGAACCAGGTGAAGGGCCCGTCCGCCTCCTGGGGCGTCTGAGGAAGCCAGCCCTTGGTGTCCCTGAAAACCACGACGTCGCCGCGCTGAAGCGCAAAGGGCTCCGGAACCAGAAGATTAACGAAGATCCGATCGTGGATGTCCAGCGTATTGACCATGGATTCGGAGGGGATATAGAACGCGCGGAACAGGAAGGTCTTGATAAGGAAGGAGAGGACTATGGCAATTGCCACAACCGTTGCCACTTCCTTCAGCCAAAGGAGAAGCTGGCCACCGCCTCCAGTGCTTCTCTCTGCCTGGCCGTTCTCCGCACGCCTTTGTGCTGCACGCCCAAGAACGGAGGCTCCGGTTCCTGCCGGTTCGGCAGCCGGTAAACCTGAAGCCGGCACACTCGAAGCCGCGGCGGGGGCCACCCCGGAGAACGGAAGGTGTCCGGACTCGTCCCGCTCGTGCGACCCGGGATCCCGGGGGTCGGTCTCGGGCATCTATTGTCCATCCTTCGTTGTTGTCCCGGCCTTGGAAGGCCGCTCCACTGAGCCAAATCTATCAAGCGGCCAGATGATCTGTACCGGTCTGCCGATAACGCGGTCCAAAGGAACCATGCCGCCGCCCGGGGCGCCCAGCAGGCTCCGCGAATCGGCTGACATGGACCGGTGGTCACCGAGCAACCATAGCCGTCCGGAAGGCACTATCACACTGAACTTTTGCTCGCTCGGCACGTCGCCGTCATACACATAGGGTTCCTCAAGAGACTGGCCGTTTACTGTGAGTCTGCCGTCCGTTCCGCAGCACACCACATGGTCGCCCGGGAGCCCGATAACCCGCTTTACGTAGGTGGTGTCACTGCCCGTCAGGCCCAGCCAGTGGCCCATGCTTGAAACGACATCCAACAATGGACCCTGACCGCTGTTCAGCGGAGCAAAGGTACCCCGGCCGTCGAAGACCACCACGTCTCCACGGCTAATGGGCTCGGCCTGGAAATCCGTCCGGGACACCAGTATCCGGTCTCCCGTTTCAAAGCGGGGCTCCATCGATGCCGAGGGGATGTAGTAGATATCCAGCCAAAGCGACCGGATCAGCCCGCTGATAGCTACTGCGACCACAAACGCAAGCAAAACAAAACGCCAACCCGGTCTCCCGTGCTGGCGTTTTGTGTTGTCCATGTTCCGTATCCTGTGGCGCTGTTGCGGATGGCTCCGGCGCAGCCGGATACGGGTGCGGACCCGCGTCGAAAGTCCGGAGACTTACTTGGCGGTCTGGAAGTCGCGCTTTTCCTTGATCTTGGCGGCCTTACCGCGCAGTGCGCGCATGTAGTAAAGCTTGGCCCGGCGCACGTCACCCTTGGTGACGAGCTCGATCTTGTCGATGATCGGGGAGTGTACCGGGAAGGTACGCTCTACGCCGACACCGAAGGAAACCTTGCGGACGGTGAAGGTTTCGCGGATACCGTCGCCCTGGCGGCCAAGAACAAAGCCCTGGAACACCTGGACACGGGAGTTCTTGCCTTCGATGATGTTGACGTGAACCTTGAGGGTGTCACCCGCGCGGAACTCAGGAACATCGGTGCGCAGCGAGGCTGCATCTACGGAATCGAGGATTTGCATTTGATCCACTCCTGGTAAACGCCACAGGTCATTTACTTTGGGTCACGGCGGTCAAGCCCGGGTTTTGATGCTCCGGAAATTACCGCCGAAAGTTGCTGTTCCGGTTCCGTCACTGATTGACGGCGCCGGGGCGCCAGGCTGTTGGTTACGCTCCCCCTGTGGCAGGTTCGCACCCAGTAGGCACAAGGACTAATTTTGCCACATGCGGGGCCTTGAGGCGAATCCCTCAGCCCTGATCGCTTCCCGGCTCCTCCGGCCGGCGACGCAGGCGGCCGTCGACGACGTCGTACCCGAGGTCCGCGAATTCCGTCCGGTCCGCACGGGTCAGTTTTGTCACATCAAAACCATCCAAGAGATCCGGGCGACGCGCTGCCGTGCGGCGGTACTGTTCATGGCGGCGCCACTGGGCGATTTTCCCGTGATTGCCGCTAAGAAGGATGGGCGGGACTTCCCGGTCGCGCCAGGTGGAAGGCTTCGTGTAGACCGGGTACTCCAGCAGTCCGTCAGCGTGCGATTCCTCCACCAGGGACTCCGGATTGCCAACAACGCCTGGCAAAAGCCGGACAATCGCTTCAACCATGGCCAGCACGGCGACTTCGCCGCCGTTCAGAACATAGTCGCCAAGGCTCATCGGGCGGACAATAAAGTGCTCCGAGGCCCACTCGATGACCCTCTCGTCTATGCCTTCATACCGCCCACAGGCGAAAACAAGCTGCTCTTCTTCCGCCAGCTCGTGCGCCAGCGCTTGGTTGAAACGCTCTCCGGCGGGCGACGGAACGATCAGTACCGGCTTCTTGCCCGCGTGCCCCGCCTCCGCGACGGAAGAAAGTGCCTGCGCCCAGGGTTCGGCCTTCATAACCATGCCGGCTCCGCCACCGTAAGGGGTGTCGTCGACGGTCCTGTGCCGGTCAGAGGTGAATTCGCGAAGGTCGTGCACCTTCAGCTCAAGCAACCCGTCCTGACGGGCTTTCCCGATCAGGGAGAGCTCTAAAGGCGCCAGATATTCCGGAAAGATACTGACGACGTCGATCTGCATTTAGTCGTCGTCCCCGGCTTCGGAGGATGTGGCGTCTTCGGTGTCGCCGGTGCCGCCTTCTTCATTGATGCCAAAGAGGCCCGGCGGGGGCGTGATCAGCACATAGCCTTCGGCAACGTTGACCTCGGGGACAATCTGCTCCACAAAGGGAACCAGGATTTCCTTGCCTTCAGGAGTTTTGACGGTCAGGAGATCCTGAACCGGCAAGGTGGTGAGGGCGGCGATTTTGCCAACGACCTCGGACCCCACCCGCGCCTCAAGCCCCACGAGCTCGTGCTCATACCAGCCTTCGTCGTCGTCCTCGTCCAGCTCCTCGGTTTCAATGAAGAGCTTGGCTCCACGGAGTGTTTCCGCCTCATTGCGGGTCTCGATCTCCTCGAATCCGAGCAGCAGGATGTCCTTGTTCCAGCGGGCGCTCAGAATCGTCAGCGGCCCGGCGGAAGCGGGTTCCACAACGAACTCAGTGCCAGGGACAAATCGATCCTCCGGTGCATCCGTCAACACCTGTACGGTCACCTCACCGCGGATGCCATGGGGTTTTCCGATTCGTGCCACCTGAAGCTGCATCTGTTCCTCTGTTCCGGATTCGGGGTGAATAGTTTCGAGCTGCCGCTCTGGGAAGGGTATTGGATCTCAAAAAAGTCCGGCCCCTCCACCATCTGGTGAAGGGGCCGGACCCAAGACAAGTGTTGCTGGCGCGATTACCGGCGGCGGTCGGTGTCGACGACGTCGACCCGGACCTGCTCGCCATCCGCCAATGCCGCCACCACAGTGCGCAATGCACGTGCGGTGCGGCCCTGGCGGCCGATCACCCGGCCAAGATCGTCCTGATGAACGCGTACCTCGAGGGTGTCCCCGCGGCGGTTGTTCTTGGCACTGACCTTGACGTCCTCGGGGCTGTCAACAATCCCGCGGACAAGGTGTTCGAGCGCTTCTGCCAGCAATTTACTCAGCCTCGGTGGTCTCTGCTTCGGCGCCTGCTTCAGCCGGAGCTTCCGCCTTGGCCTTCTTGGTGATGGCTTCCGGGATGATCACGGAGCGCTTTTCCGGAGCAACGAAGGCAACCTTGGGAGCTTTCGTCTTCAAGGTACCTTCCTGGCCGGGAAGACCCTTGAACTTCTGCCAGTCACCGGTGATCTTGAGGATCGCAGCAACCTGCTCGGACGGCTGGGCGCCGACGGACAGCCAGTACTGGGCACGCTCGGAGTCAACCTCGATGTATGAGGGCTCCTCGGTGGGGTGGTACTTGCCGATTTCTTCGATGGCACGACCATCACGCTTGGTGCGTGAGTCTGCAACGACAATGCGGTAGTACGGTGCGCGCATCTTACCGAAGCGCTTAAGGCGAATCTTTACGGCCACTTTTGTGGTCACTCCTGTTTCTGAAACGGGGTCGAACCCGGCGTTCTGCACCCGTGGGGCGGGCCATACTAGGGGGTTCTAAAGGACAGGATCCAGACGCGGAGAGAGGGGCCACGCAGATCAAGTACCTACTTATTGTGCCAGATCGACGGCGGGATTTCGACTTGACGCCCGGGCGGCCTTCTTCTGGCCCTTAGAGCTAGGATGCCCAGACGTACAGGCCGGTCCGATCGTTGTCGTCCACGCCGCTGGCCAGCTCTGCAATCCGCTGGACGTAGCCCTTGGCTTCGTCGGGCCCAAAAGGCATGTCGTCCTCGGCAGCCCACTGCTCAGCGACATGCTCAAGCACATCGCCTTCGCCTTCCGATTCGTAGCTGAGCAATTCGGCCAGGGCGCGGACCATAGCCGGCGGAACACCGAGAAGGGAGTCGCTTGCCACGTCCACCATGGCCAGTTCATAGTCCGCGCCCGCTGCGTGCACGGCCGCGCCTGCGAGGTCGCCCAGCTGTTCGATTTCGAAGTCGCTGATCCCGGGGATGCGAACGGCATCACCGGTGGCAGACCCTCCGCCGTCGAGCGCTGTGGCCCGCTTCAGCGCGCCGTCGTGGGTGGAAACAAAGATCTCGGTAAACCCCATGGAAATCGCCCTCATTCCGTCGCTGCAAGGAAGGTCCTACGGTGCTGAACTGAACCCCACCGTGGCCCTCCGAATCAGCCTAACGCAGAAGGCAGCCCAACCCGGAAGGCATGACGTCAGCGCACTGCCACGCGGATCCGGTTGCGCCACGGATCCTCAAAGCGGAGCTCCAGGCCGGTGTGGCGGGAAGAGACCCCGGCGACTTTCAAGCGGTCAGCGAGCGCCCCGACGTCGTCCCCTGAGGGAACTTCAATGAGAACCTCGCCCAATCCGAGGGTGTCCTTGCGGGGCCCGGCGCCGCGGCTGTTCCAGACGTTCATGGCCATGTGGTGGTGATAGCCTCCGGCGGACACAAAGAGGGCCTGGCCATGCCAGCCCGCGGTCTTTTCAAAGCCCAGCGTATCCACGTAGAAGTCCTGGGCCGTCTGGACGTCACCTACCTGGAGGTGGACGTGCCCGACGCCGGCACCCGACTCACGCTGTCCGAAGACTCTCTCTTCAGTCAGGTGGCGCTGCAGATAGTGCTGAGGGGCAAGGGGCAAGCTGTCCATCACGACGTTCTTGCCGTCCCAGGACCATGCCTCGCGGGGGCGGTCCCAGTAGAGCTCGATACCGTTTCCTTCAGGATCGTTGAAGTAGAAAGCTTCGCTCACCAGGTGATCCGCGCTGCCGGTGAACAAGCGGGCCTCGTACCGGGCGGCTGTGGCCACGGTGGCTGCAAGGGCTGCCTGATCCTCGAACAACAAGGCCGTATGGAACAAGCCTGCTTCACCGCGGGCAGGAACAGCGAGTCCTGGCGCCGAAGCGAGGTGAACCAACGGTTGGTGGCGGCGGCCCAGATAGAGCCCACCATCCTGCTCGGCCACGATTTCCAGGCCGAGTGCGCGCTGGTAATAGTCAGTCATCAGTTTCAGGTCCCGCACCTTGAGCATCACTGTGCCCATGGTGAGGTCGGCGGGGAGCAGGTCCTGGCTGCTCGTTTCCGTGGTCATAATTCACTCCTGATCCGGGGCCGCCCGGGGATCGGCGACCTGCACTCACAGAGTTAAATTACTTGAAGCTTCAATTTATTCCCTGTGCGGCGCAACGCGGAGGAAAGGCACTTCCCTAAAGAAGCACTTCCCCTCTCAGCACGATGTTCCGGAGCGTCTTCAAGGTAGTCAAGGACTCGCGGGGATCTTCGGCGCATACCAGCACATCGGCGCTGGCACCTTCCGTCACGCCTTCGGCGCCCAGCCAGGCGCGTGCCGCCCACGCCGCCGAGTCCAGCGCGGCGGCGGCAGGGAGTCCGGCTGCGTTCAAGGCGAGGACTTCGTCCACAATCCGTCCGTGCGCTATGACTGTTCCCGCATCTGTGCCGGCAAGGATTCGCACCCCTGCTTCGAATGCCTCCAGGACGCGCTCGCTCCGCCGCTCCCACAGGGAACGCATGTGGGCGGCGTAGATAGGAAACTTCCCATCGGCCCTGGCGGCGATATCTGGAAAAGTGGCGACATTAATCAGCGTGGGAACCAGGGGAACAGCCTGCTCCACTAAGCGGGGAATGTGGCGCGGCAGGAGGCCGGTGCCGTGTTCAATGGAGTCAACCCCGGCGTCGAGCATGTCATCCAGGGTGTCCTCGGCAAAACAGTGGGCGGCCACCCGGGCACCCTCCTCATGTGCCGCGAGGACAGCATCCTTCACCGCCCAGGCAGGAAAGCTGGGCGCGAGATCCCCGGCCCCGCGGTCTATCCAGTCCCCCACGAGTTTGATCCACCCGTCGCCCGCGCGGGCCTGCTTCCTCACAGTTTCCGCCAGATCCCGGGGCTCCACCTCCAGGGCGAGGTTCTTCAGGTAACGGCGGGACCTGGCAACATGCCGTCCGCACCTGACGATCCGCGGCATGTCCCTTCGCTGCTGCAGCCACGCGGTTTCACTGGGCGAGCCGGCATCGCGGACCAGCAAAGTTCCGGCATTCCGGTCCAGCATTGCCTGGGCTTCGGCCACGTGGTCAGGCACTTCACCTTCCGGGCCCAGACCTATGTGGCAATGCGCATCGGTGAGTCCCGGCAGCACCCAGCCATCGAGGACGACGTCGGGGTCCCTTGCAGGACGATGAAAGGTCAACTTCCCGTCTACAGCCCACATGCCGTGGCGCTCCGCATCAGGGGACGTGAGCACGGCTCCGCTGAACTCAATGATTTTCGGCATGGGCAAAAGCCTAGCGGCGGACTGCAGCACGATATTCCCTCGGAGGGCGGAAGCTGCCGTCCTGCCGGTTGCGGAAGGCACCGGTGTGATAGCTTCATTACGACCACACGGGTGCCCTTGCAGGGGCTGAGATCGGGCTGACGCAGCTTGCGACCGTTGAACCTGTCCGGGTAATGCCGGCGAAGGAAGTGAGTATTCCCTTGAGTACCCCAGAACCACAGCACAGCCCTGTCCAAAGTCCATCCGGCGAAACACAGTCCCTGAAGTCACACTCCCTCACCTACCTCTCCGATGAAGAAAACGGAATCAAGGTGCCGGTGACTGCGATCGCCTTGGAGGACTCCCCCAACGGAGATAAAAACGGTCCTTTCCACATCTACCGGACGGCCGGTCCCGGCAGCGACCCGGTGGTCGGGCTCAGGCCGTTCCGTTCAGAATGGATTGAAGTCCGTGGGGACACCGAGCCGTACAGCGGACGGGAGCGCACCCTGCTCGACGACGGCCGCTCGGCTGTCCGTCGGGGAGCAGCTTCAGCGGAATGGAAGGGAGCACAGCCGGTGCCCCGCCGCGCCGTCGGCGGCAGGACAGTCACCCAGATGCACTACGCACGGCAGGGCATCATCACTCCGGAAATGCGTTTTGTGGCACTCCGCGAAAACTGCGACGTTGAGCTGGTCCGCAGCGAGTTGGCCGCAGGCCGGGCCATCATCCCGAACAACATCAACCACCCCGAGTCCGAGCCCATGATCATCGGCAAGGCATTCCTGGTGAAAATCAATGCGAACATCGGGAACTCGGCGGTGACAAGTTCCATTGCCGAAGAGGTGGACAAGCTGCAGTGGGCCACACAGTGGGGTGCCGACACCGTGATGGACCTCTCCACCGGCGACGACATCCACACCACCCGCGAATGGATCATCCGAAACTCCCCCGTGCCGATCGGAACCGTTCCCATCTATCAGGCGCTGGAGAAGGTCAATGGTGAAGCCAATGCGCTGACCTGGGAGATTTTCCGGGACACCGTCATTGAACAGTGTGAGCAGGGCGTGGACTACATGACCATCCACGCCGGCGTCCTGCTTCGCTATGTCCCGCTGACTGCCAACCGGGTTACGGGCATCGTGTCCCGTGGCGGCTCGATCATGGCCGGCTGGTGCCTTGCCCACCACGAGGAGAACTTCCTTTACACCCACTTCGATGAGCTGTGCGATATTTTCTCAATGTACGACGTCGCGTTTTCACTGGGAGACGGACTGCGGCCCGGTGCCACAGCGGACGCCAATGACGCCGCGCAGTTCGCCGAACTGGACACTCTTGCCGAGCTCACCCAGCGTGCCTGGGAATATGATGTCCAGGTCATGGTGGAAGGCCCCGGGCACATCCCCTTCCACCTTGTGCGGGAGAACGTGGAACGCCAGCAAGAACTCTGCAAGGGAGCACCCTTCTACACCCTTGGCCCGCTCGTCACCGATGTCGCCCCGGGCTATGACCACATCACATCTGCCATCGGAGCCACGGAGATCGCCAGGTACGGCACCGCCATGCTCTGCTACGTGACTCCCAAGGAACACCTGGGCCTGCCGAACAAAGACGACGTGAAGACGGGTGTCATCACCTACAAGATCGCCGCTCACGCCGCTGACCTTGCGAAGGGCCACCCCGGAGCGAATGAGCGGGACGACGCACTTTCCAAAGCGCGGTTCGAATTCCGCTGGCGGGACCAGTTCGCACTCTCACTTGATCCGGTAACGGCCGAGGCTTTCCATGACGAGACTCTGCCGGCCGAACCGGCAAAAACCGCCCATTTCTGCTCCATGTGCGGTCCCAAGTTCTGTTCCATGCGGATCAGTCAGGATATTCGGAACGAGTTCGGGTCCGCGGAGGCACAAGCACAGGTTGCAGAGAATGCTGCAATGACGGCCGGTATGCGGGAGAAAAGCCAGGAGTTCCTGGCTGCTGGCGGGAAGGTGTATCTGCCTGAATTGCTGGTTCCGGCAAATTCCCCTGGTGGGCTCAGGAAGCCCGGGAGTGCTGACGCCGGCTGACGTCAGCCAGGAATGACCGGATGATGCCGTCTCCCTCGACGGAATCGTGAGGCCGGTGCCCTCCCGCGGCAGTGCGGTGAAGGGCGCCGGTTTCGCGCAGGTAGGCGGCAATCTCCTCATAGAGTGGCTCCCACCCTCCTGTGAGGACCAGGGTTGGCACCCCCGGCACGATGTGGAGTGGCGCTTCCCAGGGCGGAGCCTGCAGCCGGAGCCGCCTCGCCGCCTTACGCGCCTCTGGCGTAGTTGGACCGGGTGTTTCCGCTGAAAAAGCACGGCGGACGAATTCCCGCTGGAAGTCTTCGTCCCCAAGCTGGTGCCTGACATCGAACAGCGGCTCCATGAGCGACCTGTGGGCGGCGGTCGCAGGTAGTTCGGCCGTCAGGGAAAGGCAGGCGGGCTCCACCAGGGTCAGGGAATACACAAGGTCCGGGCGTTCCACTGCTGCCATCATTGCCGAGATGGCGCCCTGGGAATGCGCCACGACGTGACCGCCTGCTGCGCCCCGGCCCTCATCGCTCAAAGCCCCCAGAACTATGCGGGTGTCAGCGTCGAAGTTGGACTCCAGCGGCTCCGCCTCGACATCGAATCCGTAACGCCGCAAGAAGAGGGCGTCATAGGCCAGCGCCATGCCGTGCTGCTTCGGCCAGGCCGCCGATCCGAAGCTGCCTGAGCCGTGGACGAACACTACCCGCTGCTTGAACATGACCCAACCCTAAGGCAAGGCCCGGGCACTGTGCCCGGGCAACATCAACGCCTCGGTTACTTGTTTCCGCCAAGGAACTTGTCGAAGCCCTTGGGCAGGTTCAGCTGGGCGGGATCGAAGTCGCCGCTCTGCTGGCCGAAGGCGGCACCAGTGGGAAGGGCCTTCGCGGCCTGCGAGCGGCGCGTTTCGGCGTCGCGCAGTTCCTGGGCCGCCTTGGCAGGATTTCCGGACCGCGCCTTCTTCTTCGGGGCGTTCTTCGCACCCTTGCGGGCACCAGCCCCGTTGCCTGCTCCGGGCATGCCCGGCATCCCCGGCATGCCGCCGCCCTGGGCCATCTTCTTCATCATCTTCTGGGCCTGGGCGAAGCGTTCAAGCAGGCCGTTCACCTCGGAGACGTGCACACCCGAGCCGCGGGCAATACGCGCCCGGCGTGAGCCATTGATGATTTTCGGCGCGACGCGTTCGTGCGGCGTCATGGACCGGACGATGGCTTCGACCCGGTCAATTTCCCGCTCGTCGAACTGCTCGAGCTGCTGGCGGATGTTTTGGGCACCCGGCATCATCATGAGCATCTTCTTCATGGAACCCATGTTGCGTATCTGCTGCATCTGGGCCAGGAAATCGTCAAGGGTGAAGTCTTCCTGGTCAGCGAATTTCTTCGCCATCCGGGCAGCTTCGTCCTTGTCCCAGGACTTCTCGGCCTGCTCGATGAGGGTGAGGACGTCACCCATGTCCAGGATGCGCGAGGCCATACGGTCCGGGTGGAAGAGCTCGAAGTCATCCAGGCTTTCACCGGTGGAGGCGAACATGACCGGCTTACCGGTGACCGAGGCGATCGAGAGCGCAGCACCGCCGCGGGCATCGCCGTCGAGCTTGGAGAGCACGATGCCTGTGAAGTTGACGCCTTCATCGAAGGCGAGCGCCGTGTTGACGGCGTCCTGGCCGATCATGGCGTCGACGACGAACAGCACTTCGTTGGGGACAATGGCCCGGCGGATGTTCCGCGCCTGATCCATCATGTCGGTATCCACGCCGAGACGTCCGGCGGTATCGACAATCACGACGTCGTGGAGTTTCTGCCGCGCCTCCTCCACACCTGCGCGGGCAACGGCTACAGGATCGCCGGCCGGGTGCTCAAGCTCGGAGGTGGCGCCGGGGTGCGGTGCGAAGACCGGTACGCCAGCCCGCTTACCCACCACCTGAAGCTGGGTCACCGCGTTGGGCCGCTGGAGGTCGCAGGCAACGAGGAGGGGGCTGTGACCCTGGGACTTCATCCATTTGGAGAGCTTGCCGGCGAGGGTGGTCTTTCCTGCACCCTGCAGACCCGCCAACATGATGATGGTGGGGCCTGTCTTGGCGAGGCGGATACGCCGGGTTTCACCACCGAGGATCTCAACGAGTTCCTCGTTGACGATCTTTACGATCTGCTGGCTCGGGTTCAGGGCACCGGAAACCTCAGCACCGAGTGCACGCTCGCGCACCCGCGCGGTGAATTCACGCACTACTGGTACGGCGACGTCGGCATCCAGGAGGGCGCGACGTATTTCACGGACCGTGGCATCAACATCGGCCTCGGTGAGGCGGCCCTTGCCGCGGAGATTCTTGAAGGTTGCTGCCAACCGGTCAGAGAGTGAATTGAACACGCGCCGTGCACTTCTTTCAGTTGTTCTCGGATGACGGCCACTAAGGCGCGCCAACGTCGGGACTGGTGTTCGTCCGGACTGCTCGTCCGGACGGACTGCCTCGACAACGGGACTCGACTATCTAGGGTACCAAGAGCCACCTTCAAGATGGCATGCTGGCAGGGTGACCAGCCAATCAAGTGTAAAAACCCTCCTCATTCTGGGTGCTTCCGGTGATCTCACCGGCCGGCTCCTGCTACCCGGGCTCGCCAGACTCGCCGCCAGGACCCGTGCAGGGGGCCTTAAGCTCGTGGGTGCAGGCTCTGACCCGTGGACTCCGGAGCAGTGGCTCGAACGGGTGAATACCTCCTTCGCGGATGCGCTAACCGAGGCCGATCCTGACGGAAAGCGGGAATTGGAGAGGATCGCCCGCTCTACCGGATACCACCAACTGGATGTGACTGCCGGAGGCGAGCTTGGGGCTCTTTTGAAACAGTTGGAAGCCCCGGTGGCCGTCTACTTTGCGCTCCCGCCGCAGGTCAGCCAGAAAGCCTGTGAAGTCCTCACCCCGGAAGAAGTTCCGCCGGGGACACGGCTGGTGATGGAAAAGCCCTTCGGCTCCAGCGAGTCCACTGCCCGGGAACTGAACACGACCCTTGTGGGCCTTGTTCCGGAGGACCACATCCATCGTGTGGACCACTTCCTGGGAAAAGCCACTGTGTTGAACATCCTTGGGCTCCGCTTCGCCAACACGTTCCTGGAACCTGTCTGGAACCGGAACTACATCGAGAAGGTGGAGGTCATCTTCGAGGAGGACCTCGCCTTGGAGGGGCGCGCACGGTATTACGACGGCGCGGGTGCTCTACGGGACATGATCCAGAGCCACCTGCTCCAGATCATGGCGCTCATGGCGATAGAGCCGCCGGCAACGGTGGGCGAACGCGATCTCAGGGATGCCATCAGTACCGTCCTGCGGGCGAGCAGCATCAAGCCGCCGTTCAGCAACACCTCCCGGCGGGCCCGCTACACAGCCGGCTCCATTTCGGGAAGGAGCATCCCCGATTACGTCCAGGAACAGGGGGTTGATGCGGCCAGGGACACGGAGACCCTTGCAGAGGTCCGCGTTGAAATAGACAACTGGCGCTGGCAGGGAGTCCCGTTCATCCTCCGCTCGGGAAAAGCCATGGGAAACAAGCGCAAGGAAGCGGTCATCACCTTCCGGCCTGTGCCGCACCTTCCGGCCGGATTTACAGGCGTGGACTCCCCTAACCAGCTCCGGATCGGATTCGGGCCTGACACACTTCAGTTCGACGTCGACGTCAATGGTCCGGGCAATATCCTGAGCCTCGACCGCACAACGCTGAACGCTGTGTTGAGTGCCTCGGACCTCCTTCCTTATGGCGAAGTCCTGGAAGGGGTGCTCACCGGGGACCCGTTGTTGTCCGTGCGCGGCGATGCCGCGGAGGACTGCTGGCGCATCGTGGACCCTGTCCTGCGGGCCTGGTCAAACGGCGAGGTGCCTCTGGAGGAGTACGACGCCGGAACAACAGGACCGGCTTCCTGGCCGGGTTCGCCATAACCGGGTTCGCGTAACAAGATTCGCGTAACAAGATTCGCCGGACAAGCAAAAGCGGGCCGGATACCTTTTCAGGTACCCGGCCCGCTTTTTGCTTCAGCTGTATCAGCCTCTGGTCCTTGAACTAGATTGCTGCGAACTAGATTGCTGCGGAACCGCGTTCTCCGGTACGGACCCGGACGGCTTCGAAGACGTCCACGGTCCATACCTTGCCGTCACCGGCGCGCCCCGTGTTGGAGCTGGCGATGATGACATCGAGGATGTCGTCTGCCTGTTCGTCGGTGGCCAGAACCTCCACCCGGATCTTCGGCAGCAGGTCCACGTTGTACTCAGCACCGCGGTAAACCTCGGTGTAGCCGCGCTGCCGGCCGTAGCCGCTGGCCGCGCTGACCGTCAGGCCCTGTACCCCGTATGCTTCCAGCCCTTCACGGATGGACTCGAGCTTCTCCGGCCTAACGATTGCTGTAATCAGTTTCATGCGCCCACGCTTTCCTTACCTGCTGCTGCATCAGTCTTTGTGCTGTCTGCGGGTGCTGCTGCGTCGCCCTGCGGCTTGCCGGTGATCAGTTCGTGCAGCGGCTGGAAGCTTCCGCCGTGGCCGCCGACGCCGAACTCGTAAGCGGTCTCTGCGTGCAGGCTGAGGTCCACGCCCACAGCTTCCTGCTCCTGGGAAACCCGGAAGCCCATGGTCTTGTGAATGGCCAGGCCGATCACGGCTGTGAGGATTGCCGAGTAGGCAATGGCGATGCCGGCTACTGCCAGCTGGGCCCACAGTTGGGTGAAGCCGCCGCCGTAGAAGAGGCCGCCAGCGGCGCCCTCATTCGGCAAGGCGATGAAGCCCAGCGCCACTGTGCCGATGATGCCGGAGACAAGGTGGACACCCACAACGTCCAGGGAGTCATCGAAGCCCCAGCGGAACTTCAGGCCAACAGCCAGGGCAGATGCGATGCCTGCAATGAGGCCGAGGCCCAGTGCGCCGCCAGGACTGACGTCTGCACAAGCCGGGGTGATGGCCACGAGGCCTGCGACAACACCGGAAGCTGCGCCCAGGGAGGTGGGGTGTCCGTCGCGGATACGCTCAACGATGAGCCAGCCGATCATGGCTGCGGCAGGTGCCGCGAGGGTGTTGACCCAGATAGTGCCACCCTGCTCAGCAGTAGAGGCCAGGCCGCCGTTGAAGCCGAACCAACCGAACCACAGGATGGCAGCGCCGAGCATGACGAAGGGGATGTTGTGCGGGCGGTGGTTGGGATCCTTGCCGAAGCCCTTGCGGTTGCCGATGATCAGGACGAGGATCAGAGCCGCCACACCGGCGTTGATGTGGACAACGGTACCTCCGGCGAAGTCGATCGCAGTGCCGAGGGCCTGGCCGATTGCGCCGTCCGCGCCGAAGAGGCCGCCGCCCCAGACCATGTAGGCCAGCGGGCAGTAGACAAGAGTTACCCATACCGGCACGAAGACAGTCCAGGCGCCGAACTTGGCGCGGTCCGCGATGGCACCACTGATCAGGGCCACGGTGATGATGGCGAAAGTAGCTCCGTAGCCTGCAAGGATGAGGCCATTGGGCGACTCCGCGGAGTTGACGCCCTCAAGACCAAAGCTGGTGAATGGGTTTCCGACAATCTGCAGGAAGCCTTCACCGCCCGTCATGGAGTAGCCCCAGAGGACCCAGACAACGCTCACGATGCCGATGGAGATGAAACTCATCATCATCATGTTCAGCGCCGCCTTGGCTCGCGTCATGCCGCCGTAAAAAAATGCCAGCCCTGGTGTCATGAACAGCACGAGTGCCGCCGCAACCATGAGCCATACGTGACCTGCGGTAAGTTCCATGGTGCACGTCCTCCCTTGCCTGATGCTTGATAGATGCTTGTTTGATGCTGCGAAGTGATCCGCTTGCCAACGCCTTGTTTGCGTTCTTAGAAGATTTTGGCTGTGCTGTGTTTCACTCACGGAGGATTTAGATTGCCGGGTTGTTACAAGAATCTCCCGGAAGTAAATGGTGCATATCCTGCTTGTTACGGATATGTTTCACGAGTCCAAACCCCCTCCTTTTCTTCAATCGCTAGGAAGCAAGCGCCATGACCGAACGATCCCCTTCCGGCAACGGGACCAAGGGAATTTCAGCGGATACCGCATCGACCGGCAGGGGACTCCCCCGCGATATCAAGGTGATGTTGGTTGCAGCGTTCCTTATTGCCTTGGGATTCGGCCTCGTGGCACCTGTACTCCCGCAGTTCGCCACCACTTTCGACGTCGGCGCTACTGCTGCCGCGGTGATCGTGAGCATTTTCGCCTTCATGAGGCTTGTCTTCGCACCGGCGGGCGGGGCATTGATCGTCAAGTTCGGCGAGCGGCCCATTTATGTGGGCGGGCTGCTGATCGTTGCCGTTTCCACGGCAGCATGCGCGTTCGCCCAGGACTATTGGCAACTGCTCATTTTCCGGGGGCTGGGCGGGGCAGGGTCCGTGATGTTCACGGTGGCCTCTATGGCATTGGTGGTGAGGCTCGCTCCGCCCGAAAGCCGCGGGCGGGTTTCCGGAGCCTATGCTTCCGCGTTCCTGATCGGCAACGTTTGCGGACCAATCGTGGGAGGCCTGCTGGCCGGATATGGGCTGCGGGTTCCGTTCCTGGCGTACGCCGGGGCACTGGTGTTGGCGGCCGTGGTGGTTCAGACACAGCTCACCCACGTGGCGGGTTCGAGGGAAGCAGGTAAGGCCGGCCCCGCTATGGAGCTTGGCGACGCGCTGGCCGACAGCGTTTACCGCGCAGGCCTGGTCTCAAGCTTCGCCAACGGCTGGGCCACCTTTGGCGTAAGGATGGCCACGGTCCCGCTGTTCGCGGTGGCCGCTTTGGGCGCCGGCACTGAAGCTGCGGGGTGGGCGTTGGCGGTTTTCGCCGCGGGAAACGCCGCTTCGCTCTCATTCTCTGGACGGCTGGCAGATTCTTTGGGACGCCGACCAATGATGATCACCGGCCTGCTGCTGACCGGTGTGGCCACGGGGGCCATCGGATTCACGTCCGACATGGTCTGGTTCCTGGTGGCATCAGCTGCGGCCGGCATCGGCTCAGGGATTCTGGGTCCGGCGCAGCAGGCTGCCATTGCCGACGTGATCGGAAGCGAACGGTCAGGAGGCCGTGTTCTCGCGGTGTTCCAGATGACGGCCGACATCGGCGCCATCATTGGGCCCGTGCTTGCCGGCGTCCTGGCGGACCAGCTTGGGTACGGCTGGGCGTTCGGTCTCACGGGCGGCGTGCTGGTGGTGGCCGCCGTCGCCTGGCTACTGGCCCGGGAGTCCCTGCAACGCCCGTCCAGTCAGCCGGCCTAGTGTGGTGCTAGTTCAGGAGGGCGTCCACGAAGCCTTCAGCTTCGAACGGTGCCAGGTCATCAGCGCCCTCACCGAGGCCGATGAGCTTAACTGGCACTCCAAGTGATTTCTGGATGGCGACGACGATCCCGCCCTTGGCGGTGCCGTCGAGTTTGGTGAGCACGATGCCCGTGATGTTGACTACCTCAGCAAAAACCCGGGCCTGGTTCAGCCCGTTCTGGCCGGTGGTCGCGTCCAGGACCAGAAGGACCTCGTCCACCTCTGCGAGCTTCTCGATGACCCGCTTCACCTTGCCGAGTTCGTCCATCAGCCCGGTCTTGTTCTGAAGCCTTCCGGCGGTGTCAATCATCACCACGTCAACTTCCTGGTCGATACCGGCCTTGACCGCCTCATAGGCGACAGAGGCAGGGTCCGCACCCTCGACGTCGGACTTCACGGTGGCTACGCCCACGCGCTGGCCCCAGGTGGCCAACTGCTCAGCGGCGGCTGCGCGGAAAGTGTCAGCAGCGCCAAGCAGGACGTCCTTGTCCTCGGCCACCAGTACCCGGGCGAGCTTGCCCACGGTGGTGGTCTTGCCGACACCGTTAACGCCGACTACCAGCATCACGGCAGGAGTATCGGCGTGGCGCTCCACCCGCAGGCTCCGGTCCATTGAAGGATCCACCAGCTTGATCAGCTCTTCGCGCAGGAGTGCCTTGACCTGTTCCGGCGAGCGCGTGCCAAGTACCTTGACCCGTTCGCGGAGGGCGTCCATCAACTCCATGGTGGGGCCGGTGCCAAGGTCGGCCAGCAGCAGGGTCTCTTCGACCTGGTCCCAGACGTCCTCGTCGATTTTGTCGCTGGACAGCAGGACCAAAAGCCCCTTGCCCAGGATGTTGTTGGACTTGACCAAGCGTTCCCGCAGCCTGTTCAGGCGGCCGGCTACCGGAAGTGGTGTTTCAACCGGAATGGTTTCCAGCCCGGCAACGTTATCCGGCACCTCTGTGATTTCAAGGTCTTCGAGGTCGACGCCGGCAGGAGCGTTGCGCTCCTTACCAGCCACAGGCCTCTCCTCAACCAGTGTGCCGCGGGATCCTTGCTGCGGCTCCTCGGGATCGTTCAGGTCACGCGTTCCCGGGTAGCGGTTGATGTTCTTCCGGGTCTTCATGAAAACCGGAATCAGGCCGCCGATAACCACCAGGGCAGCAAGAATGGGCAGAAGAATAGGGAGGATGTCGTTCACTCCCCTAGCTTCTCACAATCGGGAACGGTGTTTTTTTGAAGGCCGACTGGCCTCAGCGCTCCCCGGGCCCCGAAGGTGAGAGCCTCTACTCACACCTCAGCAGCGAGCCGTTGGCTGATGACGGTGGAGACACCATCTCCGCGCATGGTCACACCGTACAGCGCGTCCGCAACTTCCATGGTCCGCTTTTGGTGGGTTATAACGATTAGCTGGCTGGATTCCCGCAGTTCCTCGAAGATGGTGATGAGACGGCCAAGGTTGGTGTCATCAAGGGCTGCCTCCACTTCATCCATAACGTAGAAGGGTGACGGCCGGGCCTTGAAAATGGCAACAAGGAGAGCCACTGCCGTGAGGGAGCGTTCGCCGCCTGAAAGCAGTGAGAGCCGCTTTATTTTCTTTCCGGCCGGGCGGGCTTCAACCTCGATGCCGGTGGTAAGCATGTCCGTGGGATCGGTCAGCACCAGCCGGCCTTCACCACCCGGAAACAGCCGGGCAAACACCCGCACGAACTGGGCTGAAGTGTCGGCGAAAGCCTCCGCGAACACCTTCTGCACGCGATCGTCGACTTCCTTAATGATGTCCAGGAGGTCCTTGCGGCTGGAGCTAAGATCTTCCAACTGGGTGCTGAGGAACTGATGCCGTTCTTCGAGGGCTGCGAATTCTTCCAAGGCAAGCGGATTGACGCGGCCCAACGAGGAGAGGTCCCGCTCAGCCCTTTTCAGGCGTTTTTCCTGTTCCTCCCTGACATAGGGCTTGCCCTCCAGGACAGGGTTTCCCTCTTCATCTACCGGCGCGCGCAGGGAGGCCCATTTATCGGTTGTTTCCCCTGCAGGCACCGGAACCGGCAAATGGGGGCCGTAGTCAGCTATGAGTTGGTCAGGGGTAAGCCCAAGTTCTTCCACCGACCGGAGCTCGAGGGCCTCGATCCGGAGCTGCTGCTGGGCGCGGGCCAGCTCATCCCGGTGCACGGAGTCGGTCAGGTCAGCCAGTTCCCGGGCAAGGGCATCGTTTGCTGACCTCACTTCCACGAGCTCGCTGTCCCTTGCTTCCTTCTGTTCCTCGGCATGGTCGCGTTCCTGCCGGGCGAGTTCAACCGATACATCGACGAAGGCGGCCGCCTGCTCCACGCCGGCGGCGACGGCAGCGGCGCGGGCAGCCTGGAGGCGCCGCCTGGCAGCCCGCTGCGCTGCTTCCTCCCGCGCGCGCCGCTCCGTAGCGGCCGCCCTTTCAATGGAAGACGCCCGGTTTCGGGTGGCAGTCAGTTGTTCTTCGGCACTCCTCAGCGAGAGCCTGGTGTCCATTTCCGCAGCCCTGGCCAACGAGGCCGCCAGCGCCAGGGCGTCCCGGTGCTCGGAGGATGGTTCCTGGTCCGCGGGAGCCTCCTCCGCTGCGGCCAGACGGGCAGCTATCTGCTGCAGAGCGTCCCGCTCACTCAGGATGTTCGCCTCTGCTGCCGTCAACGAGGCAGCAAGCCTTTCGCTCTCCCCCACGGCACTGCGCAGCACGGAATTCAGATGGCCAAGGCGTTCGGCGACAGCTGCCAGCCTGGCATCCGAATCGTGCAGTTTCTCGAGCGCAGCGTCCGTCCTGTCCTGGGCCTCCGCCCTTTTTGACTCTGCGGCGGCCAGCGCAAACCGGGTTCGCTCCAACTCAGCCACAACGCCTTGGATCCGGGCATCGGCGTCGTCGACGGCGGCCTGGACCTCCAACAAGGACGGAACCGAAGCCGAACCGCCGGTGACCGTCAGAGCCGTAAAGACGTCCCCGGCTCGCGTCACGGCCGTCAGTTCGGGTCGATTTGCGACGACCCCCGCGGCGGACTCCAGGTCCTCAACAACGACGACGCCGGCAAGCAGTTCTGCCAGGGCCCCCTCACCCCGCCGGGAAGTTTCACCCTGCTCCGAGGATTCAATGAGCTCTGGGCCTTCAATGAGCACCGGGGACTGCACAAGCGCCAGGGCCCACCGGGCACCAGCCGGGAGCTCTGGACTACTTGGAGGAAGCTCCTGCCCGTGTGTTGCTGATAGCTCCCTTGCCACCGATCCGAGGGTGCCCGCCCCAGCTCCAGCGAGCAGCAGCGAGGCACGTCCGGCGTCGTCGTCCTTCAAAAGCTGAACTGCTTCAACGGCCGTGCGGGCGTCCCGAACCACCACGGCATCTGAGCACGAACCGAGGGCCGCGGCGATAGCCGCTTCGTAACCGGCCTCGACCTTCAGCGATGAGGCCAACGTGCCCATGGCTCCCGGAAGCCCGGCATCAACGATGTGGCTTGTTCCGTCCTTGCGGTTCAGCCCCATTTGCAGGGCATCGCGTCTGGCAGCCAGAGCATCCCGTTCGCGTTCAGCCTCGCGCTCAGCAGCTCTCAGCTCTTCGATCTCGGAGAGAACTTCCTCGAGGAGGGCACTGGCGTTTTCGTAGTCGGCGTCGAGGCTTTCCTCGCCATCCTCCACCCCTGCCACTTGGGATTCGAGGGCGGTGAACTCGGATTGAGCAAGACGGCGCCGCTCATCACCTGCAGCTTTTGATTCCCGAAGGCGTCCCAGCTCAGCTTCTGCCGATTCCACGCGGGACCTCGCAGCGGCAACCTGGCCGGCCAGACGTGCCAGCCCTTCGCGCCGGTCCGCCGCGGCCCTGAGCACTGAGGCGAGTCGCCTGTCCTCGGCTGCCGCCGCTTCTTCGGCCTCTTTCTTTCCCGTTGTCGCTGCTTCCAGCTCACCGCTTTTGACCGCGATGAGGTGCTCCAGCTCAGCCTGTTCGGCCCGCACCCTTGCTGCCTGCTTTTCCAGCTGTTCAGGATCCCGTCCGGAGTCGGGAAGGGGGTCGGAGGCGCCAAGCAGCCGACGCCTTTCCGTGGCCAGGGATCCAAGCGATCGGAGACGCTCCCGGTGAGCTGTCAGCTGGTACCACGTATCCCGAGCGGCGCTGAGCCGGGGCGTGGCTTCGGCTGCCAGCTGTTCCAAAGCGGCCTGCCGCCGTCGACCACCTTCAAGCTCCAGCTCCACCACACCACGGCGCTCCTTGAGAGCAGACTCATCGGCAACGTCCTGTTCGAAGGCGGACTGCAGCTGGACAAGGTCGTCGGCGAGGAGCCTTGCCCGGGCGTCACGAACCTCGAACTGGACTGTCTGGGCACGCCGGGCGATTTCCGCCTGCTTGCCAAGCGGCGTCAGCTGACGGCGTATCTCTGAGGTCAGGTCACTGAGCCGTTGGAGGTTGGCCTGCATGGCCTCGAGCTTGCGGACAGTTTTTTCCTTGCGACGGCGGTGCTTGAGGATGCCGGCGGCCTCCTCGATGAAGCCCCTGCGGTCCTCGGGTGTTGCGTGCAGGACCTTGTCGAGCTGCCCTTGTCCGACAATCACATGCATTTCACGGCCCAGACCAGAATCCGAGAGCAGTTCCTGGATATCCAACAGACGGCAGCTGGCGCCGTTAATGGCGTACTCGGAGCCGCCAGTCCTGAACAGGGTGCGGGAGATGGTGACCTCGCTGTATTCGATCGGCAGTGCGCCGTCGGTGTTATCGATGGTCAACGACACGTGCGCCCGGCCGAGGGGTGGCCGGCCGGACGTTCCCGCAAAAATAACGTCCTCCATCTTTCCGCCGCGCAGGGTCTTGGCGCCCTGTTCACCCATGACCCAGGCCAGCGCGTCCACCACGTTGGACTTGCCCGAACCGTTGGGACCCACCACAGCAGTGACGCCTGGCTCAAAATCGAAGGTCGTGGCCGACGCAAACGACTTGAATCCCCGGACAGTCAGGCTCTTAAGGTGCAAAGTGGTTCGGATCTCCTGAATAGCTGCGGTGCTGGTTGATGCGGACAAGGTTGTACAAGCAAGGTGACGGAAGCAGCGGTAGCTTTCCAGCCCAAATCTACTGCGTGGCAACGACAATCAGCGGATTTCCGCCGGTTTGGGCGGCAGATTTGCCGTCCATCATTCGTCGGAGTGCGACCGGCAGGAGCGGCTACCAGCGTCCGTTTCGTGGTCTCGGCTGGCAGACGGGACAAGTGTAGGAGGAGCGGTTCATGAACTGCTCCCTCTTCATCAGACTGACCAGGCCGGCTTCCGCGCACCGCTTGCACTCCTGGCCCTCCCGGCCATAGGCATTCAGGGAACGGTCGAAGTAGCCGGAGGCTCCATTGACGTTGACATAGAGGGCGTCGAAACTGGTACCCCCGGCGGCCAGGGCCTCCAGCATCACCTCGCGGGCAGCCTCGATCACGCGCAGCGCTTCTGCCTTTCGAAGCGTGTCAGTGGGACGGGCGTAATGCAGCCGGGCTTTCCATAGCGCCTCGTCTGCATAAATGTTGCCGATGCCCGAAACAAGGCCCTGATCCAGGAGCGCACGCTTCAGCCCTGTCTTGCGAAGACGCAGCCGCCGATAGAAGGCATCGAAGGAGAAATGGGGATCCAGGGGGTCACGTGCAATGTGGGAGGCCTCCTCGGCGATCATCGGCAGAGGCTCCTCGGCGAGCCCGCCTGGGCCGCCGTCGTCTGTTGGAACAAGCGAGGTGACGAAAAGCCCGCCAAAAATCCGTTGGTCCACGAAACGCAGTTCTTCGGGCATGCCGTTGCTGGGACTCAGCCGAAGCCGGACCTTCAGGTGTTTTTCATCAGGTTCCGCGGCATCCTCGACCAGCAGTTGGCCGCTCATGCCCAAATGGGCCATCACCGCCACAGCCGGACGAGTGTTCCGAAGTGAAGCCGGCCCCGAGGCCGGTTCCGTGGGTACACCTGCAGGGTCGGGTTCAGCTTCGGCCAGCGGCATCCACAGGAACTTGCCGCGGCGGACAACATCGAGGACCGTCGCGCCCTCAAGATTCCCCACAAAGTCCTCAGGACCCAGCAGATGCCTGCGGACGGAACGGGGATCGAGTACATCCACCGAGATGATGGTGCGTCCGCGGACCCAGTTCACCAGGCCGCGGCGCACGACTTCTACTTCAGGCAGCTCGGGCAAGGAACCGCCTAGACGCCCGCCTGTGTACCGGATGCTGCGTTGGCGTCCTGGGGTGAGGAGAGCTTGCGCCAGGCATCGGCGGCCGCTTCCTGCTCCGCTTCCTTCTTCGAGTGCCCGGCACCTTTGCCATAATCGGTTCCACCGATGCGAAGCACGGCCTGGAAAGTACGGGCGTGGTCCGGGCCGGAACCCTCAACGGCATAGTAGATGCTGCCCAGTTGCCGGCTGGCAGCCAGCTCCTGGATGCTGGTCTTCCAGTCGGTTCCGGCACCAAGGGCGGCGGCGTCCTTTAGGAGCGGTCCGATAAGGCGCATCACCAGCTGGCGGGCGGTCTCGATGTCATTGGAGACATAGGTGGCCCCGATCAGGGCCTCCATGGTGTCCGCAAGGATGGAAGCCTTGTTCTTGCCCTCAGTGAGTTTTTCACCCTGGCCAAGATAGATGTACTCCCCGATACCGAGGCTTCGCCCGATTCCTGCCAGCGCCCTTGTACTGACGACGGCGGAGCGTCGCTTGGCGAGATCACCTTCCGGCAGGGATGGATTGTCACGGTACAGGGCGTCAGTGACGGAGAAGCCAAGGATGGAATCACCCAGGAACTCCAGACGCTCGTTGGTGGGTATGCCGCCGTTTTCGTAGGCATAGGAGCGGTGTGTGAGCGCAAGACGAAGCGTCCCGGCGTCAATAGAGACACCGAGACGCTTCAGAAGCTCTTCAGTTGAAGACATCTTGTTCAGCCTTGTATGGCCGATTAGACGTCCGCGACCCTGCGGCCCTTGTACTCAAGGAACAGCGCAGTGCCAGCCGAGTCGGTAACGACCTTTGCCTGGTGCGGCAGGCTGTAGGTAACCTGGCCGTTCTCAACGGTCTTCACC
The DNA here is from genome assembly GCF_056499105.1 of Arthrobacter sp. Z5-13. NCBI lineage: Bacteria > Bacillati > Actinomycetota > Actinomycetes > Micrococcales > Micrococcaceae > Arthrobacter > Arthrobacter sp. Z5-13. The sequence continues at coordinate 1,747,066 of NZ_CP096460.1, read as the reverse complement.
AGGTGGGGGGCGGTCGCCTTCCACTGGGAACGGCGGGCGCGGGTATTCGAGCGAGACATTTTCCGCTTGGGAACAGCCACGGCTAACTCATTTCTCTCTTAGTCCAACACTTACAAATCAATTTTGCCGGTCAGGCTTAGCCAGATCAGCTAGGGCAGCCCAGCGAGGATCTACGACCTCGTGGTGGTGCCCCGGCTCGTCTTCCAGGCGCGCTCCGCATTCGGAACAAAGGCCCTGGCAGTCTTCCCGGCACACCGGCTGGAACGGCAGCATGGTAATCACTGCGTCCCGCAACACCGGTTCAAGATCGATCAGATCGTGCTCGACTCGACGTTGCTCTTCATCGTCTTCTCCTTCAGAGAACTGAACGCCCTCGTAGAAGAAAAGTTCTTGCACATTGACCTCAAGGTCATACGCAAGGGGATCCAGGCATCGGCCGCATTCGCCTGAAACTTCGGCGATTACATTTCCTGATACCAGAATTCCTTCGTGTACGGCCTCAAGCCTCAGGTCCAGTTCGATATCCGAACCTTGCTGAACGCCAATGAGTGCTACACCAAGATCACCTGGTGCAGGTACATGCTCCGTCAGTGTCCGCATGCTTCCCGGACTGCGTCCGAGGTCCTTGACGTCAAACACCAAGGGCGAACTAGCATCTCGTTTAATGAGAACTCCTGTTGAACATATGACCGACGTACCATCTTAGCCTGATGGGCGGTGCGGACTCAAACTGAAGGCCGAACCGCTGCATGCAGCGCTTGCCATCGGGGTGAATGCCACAGTCGTCGGGCGATGTGTACCGATAGAGCTTACCCTCTGGGCGGTGCTTATGCTGAAGACTCGCCAGCAAGCATACGTTTGAGGACCGACCTGGGGACAAAGTCCGAGACGTTGCCGCCCAGGGAGGCGACTTCCTTTATCAAGGTGGAGGACAGATGGAGGTAGTGCCCTTCAGCGGGAAGGAAGACAGTTTCCACGCCGCTTAGCTGCCGGTTCATCGTGGCCATTGGCAGCTCGTAGTCAAAATCCGAGGACGATCTCAAGCCCTTAACGATGGCGGACACACCGCGCTTGCGGCAGTACTCCGCCAGTAAGCCCTCCCCTACAGGCTCCACCACGATCCCGCGCAGTGATGCGAGCGTTTCCCGTGCCATATCGATGCGTTCATCGAGCGTGAACCGGTACTTTTTCGCATAGTTCGTGGAGACGGCCACAATGACTTCGTCAAAGAGCCCGGCCGCCCTGGCGATGACCTCCAGGTGACCGTTATGGATGGGATCAAAGGAACCTGGGCATACTGCGCGTCGCATATTCCGAACCTACCCCATGGGCGGAGCGGGATACCATGACAGCACCGCATGGACGCGCGATTGAGCCGGAGATAAGCCCGGGATAAGCCGGGAAAGCACAGACAGGAACCACGTGACCCGAACAACTCCTTCCCCTTGGCAGCGGGCAGCCACCGGAGCCAATCTGCTCGCCGCCGACGGTTCCCTTGGCGTCACAATCTTCGAAGAGATGACCACCCTCGCGGTGAAGACCGGCGCCATCAACCTGGGCCAGGGATTTCCGGACGAGGATGGACCCGCCGAGATCAAGGCGGCGGCGCAAGCTGCCATCGCCGCCGGCGCCAATCAATATGCCCCTGGTAAGGGAACGGTGGAGCTGAGGGAAGCCATTGCAGGCCACCAGGACCGGTTCTATGGGCTCCGGCCGGATCCCCGCACTGAGATAATCGTCACGACCGGGGCCACGGAGGGTATCGCGGCCACCCTGCTTGCACTTGTGGAATCTGGGGACGAGGTCCTCACGTTCGAGCCGTTCTATGACTCCTACGGCGCAATGATCGGCCTCTCAGGGGCCACGCATACCACTGTGCCCCTCCTCGCGCCGGACTTTATGCCCGATGCTGCGCTGATGGAGGAAGCCTTCACGGAGCGGACCAAGGTGGTGCTGATCAACAATCCCCACAACCCCACTGGCGCTGTGTTTCCCCGTGAAGTGCTTCAGCGCGTCGTCGACCTGGCAACCCGGCACAATGCCGTCATCGTCACGGATGAGGTGTACGAGCACCTCACATTCGGTGTCCCCCATATTCCCGTCGCCACCCTTCCCGGTGCCGCGGAGCGCACCATCACCATCTCCTCCGCCGGCAAGACCTTCTCGTTTACCGGCTGGAAGATCGGCTGGCTCAGTGGCCCCGAACATCTGGTCGCCGCCATCCGGACCGTGAAGCAGTTCCTGAGCTACAGCTCCGGCACACCGTTCCAGGGTGCCATTGCGGTGGGGCTTGGCCTTCCTGATGATTTCTACACCGGGATCGCCAAGAGCCTGGAGCGCAAGCGTGACATCCTCAGCGAAGGCCTACGGGCCGCAGGCCTGGACGTGTTCACACCACGGGGCACATATTTCGTGAACGTCGACACCTCCCCGTTGGGAATCTCCGATGCCGTGGATCTGGCCCGGCGGCTACCGGCGCTGGTAGGCGTTGCTGCCATACCCGTTCCGGTGTTCTGCCATCCGGAAGGTGCAGAGCGCACCCGGAGCCTCCTGCGCTTCGCCTTCTGCAAAAAAACGGCAGTCCTCGAAGAGGCTGCCGCTCGCCTGGCGACGCTGCGGGACAGGCTCTGATGATCAGCCGCAGCGGCCCGCCAGCCGCTCGGTTCCTCCAAGGCATCGGACAACACGCCAGCATAGAGCCGGATGCTTACACTCAAGGCGGCTACGTCCTCAGCATCGGGGGCGCGGAGCAGTCCCACGTAAACCTCGCCGACCCCCATGAGGTCTTTTATGAGTATCTGCGGAGGATCGCGAACGTGGTGGATCTCGCCGCCCCTCCCGGCCAGGCCGTCCACGCGCTGCACCTTGGCGCAGGTGCCCTCACACTGGCCCGCTACATTCAGGCCACCCGGCCCGGTTCGCGCCAGTATGCAGTTGAGCTGGAACGGGAACTGCTGGACTTTGTCCTCCAGCACCTTCCTTTGCCTGAAGGGACTGATCTGACTGCGATTGTTGGGGACGCCCGCGAGTCCCTTGCCGACCTTCCGGCCGGCCTCTCTTTCGACGTGATTATCCTGGACATCTTCTCGGGCCCGGAAGCCCCCGCGCACATTGCCTGCAGCGGGTTCTACGAAGAGGCGGCTGATCGACTGGCTCCGGGAGGAGTCCTCATCGTAAACGTGGGTGACGAGCCGGGGCTAAGCCTCGTCCGGAGCCAGGTTGCAGCCCTGCGGAGGGTATTCCAGGCGGTAGCAGCAACGGCTGAGGCCGGGATGTTCGCAGGTCGCTACCCGGGCAACATTGTCCTGGTGGGAACGCAGCAGGCATGGCCGGAGGAATGGACGACGTCCCTCAAGTCCCGTGCACCCCATCCGGCGAAGGTGCTTGCCGGAGTGGACCTCGACGCCCTCAACTGACCGAATCAGCCACAGGCTCTAATCCCCGGCGGAGGGTTCAGCGAACCACAATTTGGTTTCGCCGTATTTTCGTTCCGCAAATCGTTCCATGGAGGCAGGCCACTGCGGTTCAGGGGTCCGCGACGAACGTTCCACCACCACCACGGCAGCGTCGGCGAGATGTCCGGACAGTTTCTCCAGAACAGCGGCGAGGGCAGGCTCATCCAGCGGATAGGGCGGATCCAGGAACACCAGATCCCAGAGGATTCCCGCCTCGGCCCGTTCAAGAAACGGCTCCACCTTTGACCTGTGAACCGAGACGTTCTTGCTGCCCAGCGCTGTGTTGATCATGTCCGCATTCCGCTGGCAGACGGCGCTTGCCTTCGCATCGGATTCCACGAGGTCCACGGCTTCGGCACCACGGCTGGCGCTTTCTACGCCCAACGATCCTGAACCCGCATAGAGATCCAGAACCCTGGCCCCGGCGATGACGTCGAAGGCCTCCAGCCGGGAAAACAGTGCCTCCTTGACCCGGTCCGTGGTGGGTCGCGTCAACGAACCCGGGACGCTGACCAGGGGTGTCCCGCCGGCCACACCGGCAATGACCCGGCTCAAGCCGCTCCCCCGGAGCGCAGGCCGGATTCCATGGCGGCATTTGTCTTAGCCTCGCTCAAGGAAGGCCTCCTTTTCAGGGTTCAGGTATTCGTCGATGGCTGCAGCCAGGACAGGATAGGTCAACAGCTGCGGATCCAGGCCGACAATGCGTTGGGCATCCTGCCGTGCGCGTGCAATGACATCCTCATGTTCCAGCACCCTCAACAGCTTCAATGTGGAGCGGCCGCCAGACTGCGAGGCTCCGAGGATGTCCCCTTCGCGGCGAAGCTTGAGGTCCTCCTGCGACAGCTCAAAGCCGTCGGTGGTGGCTGCGACGGCGTCCAGCCGTCGGCGGCTCGGATGCCCGGGTTCCAGGGTGGTCACCAGCAGGCAGGTCCCAGGGAATCCGCCGCGGCCAACCCTGCCGCGGAGCTGGTGGAGCTGGGAAATGCCAAACCTGTCGGCATCAAGGATCACCATCAGTGTGGCGTTATGGACATCCACTCCTACCTCGATGACCGTGGTGGAGACAAGAAGTTTGACCTGGTTCGTGGTGAAGGACGCCATGGTCTCCGACTTCAAGGCGGGATCCTGCCTACCGTGAAGTGGTGCCAGAGGCACACCGGCGAGGACTGGTTCCTCCTTGAGATGTTCGACGACGGCGGTCACCGAGGCCAGTTCGCGCCCGGTCGTATCATTTTCTGGTTCCGCTCCGGAAGGCTCTGCCTCGCCGGGGCTGAAGTCGCCGTCGTCGTCCGTGCCGATCTTGGGGCACACCACGTATACCTGGTGTCCGGCGTCGATCTCTTCCCGGGATCTCGACCAGATCCGTGCTGCCCAGGCCGGGTTCTCGGCCAGGCCGACAATATGAGTGGAAATCGGGGCACGCCCGGCGGGGAGCTCGTCGAGGACCGACGTTTCCAGATCACCGAAAACGGTCATCGCGACGGTCCGCGGGATGGGCGTGGCGGTCATGACCAGCAGGTGTGGCGGCTTGCGGGCTTTGGCGCGGAGGGCATCGCGCTGCTCGACTCCGAAACGGTGCTGCTCGTCCACCACAATCAGGCCCAGGTCGTAGAACAAGACGTTTTCGCTGAGCAGGGCGTGAGTGCCGATGATGATGCCGGCTGTTCCGGAGGCCGCATCCAGCATGGCCTGCTTTCGGGCAGCCGTCGGCATTGATCCCGTCAGCAGCGTGACATGGATGCCATCGGTTGCCCCGGCCGCATCCCCGCTGCCAAGGAGACCATCGCGGACCAGCGGGCCGAGGGTCCGGCGGATCGACTCGAAGTGCTGGGCTGCGAGGACTTCGGTGGGTGCGAGCAAGGCCGCCTGTCCACCCGAGTCAACAACCTGCAGCATCGCGCGTAAGGCCACGATGGTCTTTCCGGAGCCGACTTCTCCCTGCAGGAGCCGGTTCATGGGGCTGTCCTGGGAAAGCTCACCGGAAAGGGTTTTTCCGACGGCGGCCTGCCCGGCCGTGAGCGTAAAGGGCAGCTGCCGGTCGAAGGCAGCCAGCACGCCATTGGTTACCGGCCTTCGTGCAGTCGCTTCCTCGGACGCCAGCTGCGCGCGCCTCCGCGCAAGAGCCGATTGAAGGACCAGAGCCTCCTGGAACCGGAAGCGGTCCCTGGCGCGCTGCCAGTCCTGCTGCGTCTCAGGGGCATGGATCAGGCGGTAGGCCTCATCCACCGGAAGAAACTTTTCCCTGCTGGCGATGTCGGCAGGGAGCGGGTCCTCCAGGTCGCCGAGCTCAACAGTGTCGAGCAGCGTGGAGATCACTTTCTGGATGGACCAACTGGTGAGTTTGGCCGTGGCCGGATAGACAGGAATGGGCATTGCGGCGAGCTTCTCGGGGTCCACGCCCGGAGTGTCGGGGTCCTCGTCCAGCAGGAGGAAGTCTGGATTGGTCAGCCCCAGCGTGCCGCCGAACATCGTGACTTTGCCGGAGAACATGGCCCGGCGGCCAGGAAGGAGTTCAGCCTTAGCCCTATACCCGTTAAAGAAGCTGATTTTGAGCGTTCCCGCCCGGGCGCCGGGGCCTGCGCCTTGCCCGGCGGCGGTCCCGGCGTCGTCGGTAATGACGACGTCGGTCAGGGAACCACGGCGGGCCCTCATGGCCCGCGTGCTGCTGGAGACGACGCGGGCAATCAGCGTAACTTCTTCATCCAGCGGCACCTCGCTGATAGGTGTCAGCTCTCCCCTGCTCAGATAGCGGCGGGGGAAGTAATTGAGGAGCTCACCAACTGTGGTAATGCCAAGGTGCTTCTCGATGACAGCCGCGGAACGCTTTCCTATGCGACGCTCCAAGGCAAGTTTCAGCTCAGCGCTCATACCCGTTATAGTCTCCGACCTCAACATTCCGCGCCGGGGCCAGCTCGCTGACGGAGATTTCGGCGGGCTCACCCAGCGCGCGGATCAGGGCGACGGCGGGGGCCTCTTCCTTCACATGGACGTGGACCCGCCAGCGGTACTTGCCTTCCGGGTCTGCAGAATGGCCCAGCTGACTCATAATGACGGAGTCGCCCATCTGGTCAAGGCGCTGCCGCAGGGTGGCGGCATCCAGGGGCGAGAGGTTGATGGTACACATGACTTCCACGCCGTCGTCGTCGGGCATGTCGGTATGGATATGGGGGTCCTGCACGTCGTAGCCGTGCAAGCCATCCAGAAGTTCACTTTGCAGCTCTTCCCCGAGGACAGCCGAGCGCAGGCAGTCCAGGATCAGGAGCATTCCGACTCCCCCCGCATCCACCACTTTGGCCGCCTGCAGCGCATCCAGCTGGGACTCTGTACGGATCACGGCTTCCAGGGCGGCCTGCACCGCGGCGTCGAGGGCGAGGCCAAGGGCATGATTGCTGTCATCCCCGTTCAATGCTGAGTCGACGGCGGAGACTGCCCGGGAAGCAGCCTCGATCACGGAGAGCATGGTGCCGGGCACCGGATCACTGAGGGCAGTCCACGCCCTGATCTGTGCCCTGTTGAGGGCGGCTGCCAGCAGAGGCGAACTAAGCCGTGTGTGCCCGGCGAGGGGTTCAGCGGCGGCACAGAGGAACACCGAAAACAGCGTTCCGGAGTTGCCGCGGGCTTTCTCCATGGCCGCTTGCCCTGCCATTGCGAGCACGGCCCCCACATCACTTTGTCCGGCAATTCCGTGGACGGCAGCTACTGATTCCCCCGACGCGCCCTGGGGCCCGGCTGTTGCTGAGCTGCTGCGTCCGCCCAAAGCTTCCGTTGCGGCGCGGACGGTGAGATACAGGTTGGTGCCGGTGTCCCCGTCTGCGACCGGAAAGATATTGATCGCATTAAGGCGATCGCTGTGGTTTCCAAGGGCCGTTTCTGCCTTGCTCAACCACCGCTTCATCGCTTGCGCGTTGGCGGCAATCTTAGTCTGCAAAGTGATCCCATCCCACAAGGTCAGCGGGCCGGCCCGCGATATTGACACCCGTACTGTTGTTTCCTGCAAGGGCCTGCACTGAGCCTATCGCAGCAAAGCCTCTGGGCAACTGAACTCCAGCGCGGAAGGTTGCAAGCAAACCGTGGTCCTCGCCTCCGCCCAGCACCCACTCAAGCGGCTCCGTGCCGAGCAGCTGCCCCGCGGGTGCCAGTGGGGCGGCCAGGAGCTTCAAAGACTCGGGATCAAGGTCCACGATCACTTGGCTGGCGGCCGCCATCCGGCCGGCATCCCTCACGAGCCCGTCAGAGATATCAAGCATGGACGAGGCTCCCGCCTCCAGCGCCAACGGACCCGAGGCCAGCGGCGGAATCGGGCGGCACTGGGCGTCCACGAACTGGCGCAGCCCCGGCGCCAGTGACGCCACGCTGTGTCCCGACTCCAGAATGGCAAGGCCGGCCGCCGCCCGGCCCACCGTGCCGGCCAGGGCCAGGACATCTCCCGGCGCGGCACCGGACCGAAGGACGGGGTCCCTGCCATCCAGAGTCCCCAGGATAGCCACCGTCACGGCAATTTCACGTCCGCGCCCCAGGTCACCACCGGCGACTGAACAGCGGAGTGCTCCCAGTTCACCGATGGCGGCAGACAATCCATCCGCAAAATCCTCGACCCAGGACACCCGGGTTTCGCTGGGCAAAGTCAGGCTCACCACCATGGCGGTTGCCTGGGCCCCCATGGCGTTGATGTCGCTGAGGTTCTGGGCAGCAGCCTTCCAGCCGACGTCGTACCCTGTGCTCGCATGGCCGTTGGGCCACACGAGGCGAAAGTCCTGATCCTGGACCTGGGTGTCGATGCTGATTACCGTACGCCCGTCCGGCGCGCCCACAATTGCAGCGTCATCGCCAGGGCCAAGCAGTAACAGGGCGTCGGCCTCAGGCGCGCCTTTGAGGCGGGGGAAGATCCTGGCAAGCAGCCCGGATTCGGTGAGGTCAGCAACGGTCAACGGAGTTTCAAGCACGGCACTACGCTATCGTGGGGGGCGGACATCACGGGCAGCGACATCACCGGGCGGGCGCTGCAGGATAGGCTTGTTTGATGCTTCGGCCCAACTCACCGGTCACCTCCCACAGGATCCGCCTCCTCGCCATTCTGGCCGCTGGCGCGCTTTCGCTTACAGCCTGCTCTCCCGTCGTCGATGTTGCCCCCGCGAAGGATGCCGCCAATCCGGCCTGTGCACCCATGATGGTGGCCCTTCCCGAGGCAATAGGGGACGCCCCGTTGCGCAAGACGAACAGCCAGGCGACAGCGGCATGGGGAGACCCCTCCCGCGTCATCCTCCGGTGCGGCGTCAACCCGCCGGGACCCACGACTGACAGGTGCGTCAGCGTCAACGGCATCGACTGGGTCATTAAAGAAGGTGACCCGGTCTACACGCTCACCACGTTCGGGCGGGAACCCGCTACGGAGATCCTGATGGATCCGGACAAAATATCCTCGGCAACGGTGTTGGCTGATCTTGCCAGTGCTGCTGGAAAGATCCCTGCAAGCCGCAACTGCGTGGGCAAGGAAGATCTGCAGAACCTGCCACCAAGCAGTTAGAGCCTAACTCGAGCGAGGTTAGGGTGCCGCCTGGGCCCACGCCGGCAGGGTTCCCTGGCCGAAGCGGAGCGAGGTTAGGGTGCCGGTGGGGACTAGCGGAGCCCTGTTTTCCGGTTGAGGGCCAGGTAGATCAGTTCGTCAATGAGGGCCGGATAGCTTAGCCCTGAAGCGGCCCACATTTGCGGGTACATGCTTTTGGGGGTGAATCCGGGCATTGTGTTGATCTCATTGATAATGATCTGGCCGTCGGGCGTGTAGAAGAAGTCCACACGGCTCAGGCCCTCGGCACCAACGGCGTCAAAAGCTGCGGCAGCGAGTTCACGGACCCGGGCTATGGCTTCTTCGGGAATGTCAGCGGGGCAGCTCAGCTGTGCAGCATCATCCTCAACGTACTTGGCTTCGAAGTCATAGAATTCGTGGCCGCCCCCTGCAACCGAGATCTCGCCTGGCATTGAAGTACGCGGGGGTTGCGTCCCCCGCCCCTCAAGCACGGCACACTCGATCTCCCGTCCGACGATTCCCGCTTCAATGACGAGCTTGAGATCGTGCAGGCGTGCCTCCTCAATGGCGGCATCCAGGCCTTCAAGGGAGTCCACTTTTGAGATCCCCATGGACGATCCCGCCCGGGCCGGCTTCACAAAAACGGGGAATCCAAGCAGGTCGACGCGTTTACGCACTGATTCAGGATCAGTAAGCCACTGGCGGTCTGTCACGGCCACGTAAGGTCCCACGTGAAGCCCGGCCGCCTCAAAGACAACCTTCATGAAGTGCTTGTCCATACCGACGGCAGAGGCCAGCACCCCGGCGCCCACGTAGCGGGTATCAGAAAGTTCCAACAGCCCCTGGATGGTCCCGTCCTCGCCGAACGGCCCGTGCAGGAGGGGGAACACGACGTCGACCGTTCCGAGTTCCTGTGGGATCTGGTTCGGTGAGGCGACAATCAGCTGGTGCTCGCCGCCGATCTCCGCCAGCGTTACCGTGTTGGACGACGCCTCGACCTCCGGCAACAATGACGAGGACAGCGACCATTGCCTGGTATCTCCGGATGCCAGGACCCATTGGCCGGTCTTGGCAATGCCGATGGGAATGACGTCGTACTTATCCTTGTCGATGGCAGCCAGCACCCCGGCGGCAGTGACGCAGCTGACGGCATGCTCGCTGGAGCGGCCACCGAAGAGCACAACAACCCGGGGGCGGGGCTTGCCCGCGGTTTCTACATTCTCATCCGACACAGTCAGTAATCGCCTTCGGGTTTCAGTTCCCGGGCGAGCAGCCGCGGTCCCAGTTCGTCAACGGACATCTTTCCGGCAAGGACGGCTACCACGGCCGCCGTAATGGGCATATCAACACCCAGTTTTCCTGCCAGTTCATGAACAGCCTGGCCGGATTTGATCCCTTCGGCCGTCTGCGTCATCTTCTCAGCTACCTGGACCAGGGTAAGACCCTCTCCCAGCAGCCGGCCGGCAGTATGGTTCCTGGACAACGGCGAGGAACACGTTGCCACAAGGTCACCCAGACCCGCCAGTCCGGCCATCGTCTTGGCGTTGCCGCCCAGGGCAAGCGCCAGGCGGGAAGTCTCGGCCAGCCCCCTGGTGATGACTGAGGCTTTGGTGTTGTCCCCCATCTGCTTGCCTTCGCAGATGCCTACGGCCAGCGCGATCACGTTCTTCACGATGCCACCAATTTCGACGCCGACGACGTCCCCCGTGGTGTAGGGACGGAAATACGGCGCAGTGCAAGTGCGTGCGATCCATCCCGCAGCGGCAGCGTTGGAACAAGCCACAACAGAAGCGGTGGGCTCTTCCCTAGCGATCTCCATCGCGAGGTTGGGACCTGAAACCACCGCGATGCGATCTGCTGGAATGCCCAATTCCTCACAGATGACCTCACTCATGCGGGCGTCGGTACTCAGCTCCAGGCCCTTCATCAGGGAGACCACCATGGCATCTGCGCCCACAAGGTGTTTCCAGCTACGCAGCTGTGGTCTCAGGGTCTGGGCCGGCACAGCCAGCACCACCAGGTCAGCGCCCGCCAGAACCTCATCCACATTCATGGACGCGGTAATGCTCGGCGGTAATTCAACATCCTTAAGGTATTGCGGGTTGCGGTGGCTTGCGTTGATCTGCTCGACCACTTCAGAGCGGCGCCCCCAGATTCGGATGCTCCGGTCGATGCCGGAGGCCGTTGCGGCGTCAGCGAGGATCTTCGCGAAGGTGGTTCCCCAGGAGCCTGCACCCAGAACGGCCACCGAGAGCGCCGAACCGGGTTTGGTGTCCTGCTCGGTCATTCCACACCCCGGGAAGGGTCGGTCGGGTTGCTCCCGGGAGCGTCGCTGCCGTCGGCGATGATTTCCGGGGAGCCCTTTTGAATCTTCCGGCCATGCTTTGACTGGTTATGGGCAGCAGGATCCCAGCGCTCGGCTGGCGGGTCCTCACCGCGTATCCCAGCCAGCAACGCTGTGATGTCCTTCATGATCGCTGCGGTGGCCGCGGTCAACGTTGCCTTGTCCAAGGGGCGGCCCTCAAAGGCGCTGAGGTCCACTGGTGGCCCCACCACCAGCCGTGAACGCTTCCGCGGAAAAAGGTGGAAGCTTTTGGCATAGCGGGGAAAAACCTCGTGGGCTCCCCAATGGGCTATGGGAACAACGGGGATCCCGCCCTCAAGAGCCAAGCGGGCCGCCCCGGTGTGGCCTTTCATGGGCCAGAGTCCGGGGTCCCGGGTAAGGGTGCCTTCGGGGTAGATGACAATGGCTCCGCCTTCGGCCACGATCTCCTGGGCGAGCTGCAGTGAACGGTTCGCTCCCGCCGTCGAGCGTTCCACCGGGATCTGTTTGGTTGCACGCAGGATCCAGCCCAGTACGGGAACCTTGAAAAGGCTCGCCTTGGCGAGGAAGTGCGGCGCCCGCTTCTGGTTGTAGAGCATATGCCCCACGACAAGGGGATCAATTTCCGTGCAGTGGTTGGGGGCAGCGATGAAGCCGCCCGCGGGAAGCTTCTCCGTGCCCTCCCATTTCCTGTCCATCATGACGTTCAGCAGGCTGCGTACGATGCCCGCGATGATCATGAATGTGACGTGGCTCTTGGCCGTTTCCTTCAAAGGGAGCCCCCGCTACTTAACTGCAGTGATGTCGAAATCGGCGCCCAGGCCCGCAAGCTTCTCGGTGAACCGTTCGTAGCCTCGGTTGATGATGTCGATGCCGGTGACGCGCGATGTCCCGGTGGCCGCCAGCGCCGCGATGAGGTGGCTGAACCCGCCGCGAAGGTCGGGCACGTCGATGTCAGTTCCCTTGAGCTGGGTGGAACCGGAAATAACGGCAGAGTGCAGGAAGTTGCGTTGCCCGAACCGGCACGGAACGCTGCCCAGGCACTCGCGGTGCACTTGGATGTTGGCCCCCATGCGGAGCAGGGCATCCGTGAAACCGAAGCGGTTCTCGTACACAGTCTCGTGGACGATGGAAACGCCCTCAGCCTGGGTGAGGGCCACAACCAGGGGCTGCTGCCAGTCGGTCATGAACCCGGGATGCACATCGGTCTCGAGCACAAGCGGACTGAGCTTTCCGCCGTGGTGATAGAAGCGGATGCCGTCCTCGCCGATGTCCATTCCCCCGCCCACCTTGCGGTAGGTGTTCAGGAACGTCATCATGTCGCGCTGAGTTGCACCCTCGACGAAGATATCGCCTCGTGTCACAAGCGCGGCAGAGGCCCACGACGCCGATTCGTTGCGGTCCGAAAGAGCGCGGTGGTTGTATCCGCCCAGGTCACGGACACCTTCGATGCGGATAGTCCGGTCCGTCTGCACGCTGATGATGGCGCCCATTTTTTGGAGCACAGCGATGAGGTCCACAATCTCCGGTTCCGTCGCCGCACCCGAAAGCTCGGTGATGCCGTCCGCGCGAGTGGCGCTCAACAGGACCTGCTCTGTGGCGCCTACCGAGGGGTAGGGAAGGGAAATCTTTGCTCCCTGCAGGCCCCGGGGTGCGGAGATGTGGATGCCACCGGGCCGCTTCTCCACTACAGCGCCGAACTGCCGCAGCACATCGAGGTGGTAGTCGATAGGCCGATCGCCGATCTTGCAGCCGCCGAGGTCGGGAATGAAAGCTTCGCCAATCGCGTGGATCAGGGGTCCGCAAAGAAGGATGGGGATGCGCGAGTCACCCGCGTGTGCATCGATGGCAGTGCTGGATGCCGTCTTGGCATCTTTGGGGTCAAGTGTGAGATCGCCAGTGATGGGATCCTTGTCCACGGTGACGCCATGCAGCTGCAGGAGGCTGGTAACAACCTCCACGTCCTTAATTTCAGGAACGTTCCGCAGCAGGGACGGCTCATTGCCCAGCAAGGCCGCAACCATCGCCTTGGGGACGAGGTTCTTGGCCCCACGGACGGTGACGCGGCCTGTAAGCGGGACGCCTCCGCGGATTGTCAGAACACTACTCATATACCGGTTTCCTCACGATTACTCGCCCCCCAATACTTCCAAAGGCTCCCGCTAAGCATATGAGTTCGCTGTACCGAACCGAAATACAGGCGCAGCCGAGCGGCCGGCGGAGGCAGTACCGTGGCATCTGTGGCCCGCTTAAATACGGTGTGATGAGCGGGCAAGCGACTGCGGTCTGAAGCCTGCTGGAGAACTCTGCTCCGAGGGGACGTTCAGGACAGCCGTGCAGGCAGGGTCTTGGGTTTGAACGCGGGCCGGGTGGCCTCATAGGCGGTGATGTCTTCCTCGTATTTGAGGGTCAGCCCGATGTCATCGAGGCCCTCCAGGAGACGCCAGCGCGTGTAATCATCGATTTCGAACGGGGCCACGACGTTACCGCAGATGACCGTCTTGGAAACAAGGTCCACAGTCACCTCGGTGCCCGGGGCGTTCTCGAGGACTTTCCAGATGAGTTCGATGTCATCCTGGGCCAATTCGGCCGCGAGCAGTCCCTGCTTACCGGAGTTGCCGCGGAAGATGTCAGCGAAGCGTGAGGAGAGAACTGTCTTAAAGCCGTAATCCTTCAGTGCCCAGACTGCGTGCTCACGGGAGGAACCCGTACCGAAGTCGGGGCCGGCAACCAGTACGGACCCGGCATTGAACGGAGCCTGGTTCAGGATGAAGGACGGATCTTTGCGCCAGGCTGAGAACAAGGCGTCCTCGAAACCGGTCCTGGTGATGCGTTTGAGATAAACCGCAGGGATGATCTGGTCGGTGTCCACATTGCTCTGTCGCAGCGGGACGCCAATTCCGGTGTGGGTGGTGAACTTTTCCATGGATACTCCTAGGCGGCGTCGGTGCGGATGGCTGCGGTGTCCGGAGCGGGGTCCAGATCCGACGGGGAACTGAGCGTTCCGCGGACAGCGGTAGCGGCGGCCACAACAGGCGAAACGAGGTGCGTCCTGCCACCCTTGCCCTGCCGGCCCTCGAAGTTACGGTTGGAGGTCGAAGCGCAGCGCTCACCCACCTCCAGCTGGTCCGGGTTCATTCCCAGGCACATGGAGCATCCGGCGAAGCGCCACTCGGCACCGAAGTCCTTGAAGACCTTGTCCAGACCCTCAGCCTCGGCTTCAAGCCGCACGCGCGCGGATCCCGGCACCACCAGCATGCGGATATTGGGGTCCTTCTGGCGGCCGCGGACGATGTCAGCAGCTGCCCGGAGGTCTTCCATACGTGAATTGGTGCAGGAACCCAGGAACACAGTGTCCACACGGATTTCCTTCATGGGGGTACCGGCTGTCAGGCCCATGTACTGCAGGGCACGCTCGGCCGCGGCTTTGGCATTCTCGTCACCGAAGTCCTCGGGAGAGGGAACCTTGGAGGACAGGGACACGCCCTGGCCCGGATTGGTGCCCCAGGTGACAAACGGCTCAAGCGTATCGGCGTCGAGATCCACCTCAGCATCGAATGTCGCGTCTTCTTCAGTCAGCAGGGTGTTCCAGTACTCGACGGCGGCGTCCCACTCTGCGCCCTGCGGCGCGTGCGGGCGGCCCTTCATGTAGGCGTACGTGGTCTCATCCGGGGCCACCAGGCCGGCGCGGGCACCCGCTTCGATGGACATGTTGCAGATGGTCATCCGCGCTTCCATCGAGAGTGCACGGATGGCGGAGCCGCGGTATTCCAGGACATAGCCCTGGCCGCCGCCCGTACCGATTTTCGCGATGACGGCCAGGATAATGTCCTTGGCGGAAACGCCGGGCTTCAAGGTGCCTTCGACGTTGATGGCCATGGTCTTGAAAGGCTTCAGGGAAAGGGTCTGGGTGGCCATAACGTGCTCAACCTCGGACGTGCCGATACCCATCGCAAGTGCGCCGAACGCCCCATGGGTGGAGGTATGGGAGTCACCGCAGACAACAGTCATCCCGGGCTGGGTCAGGCCGAGCTGGGGGCCCACGACATGGACGATCCCCTGTTCGGCATCACCGAGGGAATGCAGCCTGACGCCGAACTCCTGGCAGTTATTGCGCAGGGTCTGGATTTGGGTCCGGCTGGTGAGGTCGGCAATGGGCTTGTCGATGTCCAGCGTCGGCGTGTTGTGGTCTTCGGTGGCGATAGTGAGGTCGGGGCGGCGCAACTTGCGGCCAGCCAGGCGGAGGCCTTCGAAGGCCTGCGGTGACGTCACTTCGTGGACCAGGTGAAGGTCAATGTAAAGAAGGTCCGGCTGAGCGTTGGCGCCATCGCCGTCGCCTTTGCGCACCACGTGCGCGTCCCAGACTTTCTCGGCCAATGTCTTTGCCATGGCCATCTCCCTTCACTGCTGTTGGCTGTTAATATCCACTGAATCAGCAGACCTCTGTAATAAGCCAGTCCAAAGATTTGCATCTCAGATAATGAGACGTCAATATCAGTACATGGACAATTCTAGCGGAGTCGGTGTCATCGATAAAGCGGCCCATGTGCTTGACGCACTGGAGGCCGGACCCACCACACTGGCGCAGCTCGTGGCGGCTACCGGGCTGGCGCGACCAACGGTGCATCGGCTCGCTTTGGCCCTTGTCCACCACAGGCTTGTGAGCCGGGACATCCAGGGAAGATTTGTCCTCGGCAGCCGGCTCGTTGAGCTCGCTTCCGCGGCAGGCGAGGACCGACTGATCGCCTCCGCCGGACCCGTCCTCATGCAGTTGCGCGATGCCACCGGCGAAAGCGCCCAGATCTTCCGCCGCCAGGGCGACTGGCGCGTTTGCGTCGCCTCAGCGGAACGCCCCATTGGACTCCGCGACACGATCCCCGTGGGCACACAGCTGTCCATGAAAGCCGGATCTGCTGCCCAGGTCCTCCTGGCATGGGAGGACCATGACCGCCTCCTGGAGGGTCTGCAGTCGGCCCGCTTCACTCCCACTGTCCTTGCAGGAGTACGACGGCGCGGATGGGGTCAGAGCCTGGGTGAACGCGAGCCTGGGGTGGCGTCAGTTTCGGCCCCCGTCCGTGGGCCGTCCGGACGCGTGATTGCGGCAGTTTCCATTTCCGGCCCGATTGAGCGATTGACGCGTCAGCCAGGAAGGCTCCACGCCGAAGTGGTGTGCAACGCTGCCCGCCTCCTGACTGAAGCACTCCGCAAGACCAACGACTGACGGCAAACCGGCTGCCTGCTGTATCCAGGTACTGCTGCGGTTCGGCTGAGGTACCGCCGGCGCCGGCACTAGGCTGGCACCATGACCAGCTACGCAGTGTTTCTCCGAGGCGTGAACGTGGGTGGAATCAATATCAAGATGGCCGATCTCCAAATGGCCCTCAAAAAGTGTCCGTTCAACAACGTAAAGACGCTCCTGGCCAGCGGAAACGTTGTGCTGACCAGTGACCTGGACCCGGCTGCGGTGAAGAAGGAATTTGAGGCCTGTCTGCGCGAGTCCTTTGGCTACGACGCCTGGGTGGTGGTTCTGACGGACAAGCGGGTGGCGGACCTCGTGGAAGCATGTCCCTATCCGGCAGATGATAAAAGCACGCACAGCTACGTCACACTGTCCTCGGATCCCGGCATGCTGGACGACCTGGTCAAAGCCGCCTCCGCCCTTGAGGGCTCCGGGCTTGAAGGAAACGTCCTCCAACGGCTGGGTCCGGAGGCGGTGGCCTGGTTGGCTCCCGCCGGGGGAACCCTTGAGAGCCCGTTCAGTAAGGTTTCGGCCAAGCCACGCTACAAATCGACCACCACTACGCGCAACCTTCGCACCCTGATTAAGGTGCGGGACGCCGCAAACGCTCTTTCGCAGGAGTGAGGAGACCGGGCGTCACTTGGCCCGGGCGGCCTTGAGCGCGGCACTGAAGGAGCGCAGCCGGCTGATCTGAGCTTCCACCGGCTCCACCACCTTCCGCTCGGCTACTGCAGTTACGGCACTCTTCAGCCTCCTCCTTGCCGCAGCAGCCCGCACCTTGGCCGCAACAACAGCTATGACCCTGCCGGTAATAGCAAGGAATATCCCCAGCACCGCTCCGCCGAGCACCATCAGGGTTGGTAGCGGCCAACCTTCCACCCTGGGAACCTCCGGAACCGGCAACTGCAAATAGCCCAGAACGGCGAGGCCACCCAGCCAGCCCAAGCCGCCAAGGACTGTCAGCAGCGCCAGCCACTGGACCAAATTGAAGACAGGCCACCACCACGATTTTTTTCCGGCGGACAGCTCGGTTCCGGCAATGGCCTGATCCAGGGCGTCGGGCAATTGATCCCTGCCATCACGGGCGGCGCTTCGGATTACAGCGCGCCAGGGCCCAGGGGCGCCTTCGCTCGCGGCGTCGGCAAACTCGCGGACGGCGGCATCCGTCCTTGCACGTTCCGGGGCTCCCGCCGGGGGCAGCGACGTCCTGTTGACGGCCGAAGGTTCGTTCCGGCGCAGATTGAGCCTGCGCAGCGGGTCCGGACGGAAGCGCACCAGCCAGCGGGTCACCGGCCAACCCGTCCGTCGGGTGGATTCGATCGTGTAAGACTTGGCGACAGCTTCTACCACCAGCGGAACGTTTGCGGCGGAAGCGAGTTCGTCGGCCAGGCGTGCCCTGGCTCCTGAGGTCACCCCGGCCGCTTCACCGTCTCCGGACTCAGTAGCGAGCCGGGAAGACTCACGCGCTACGTCCGCAGCCAGGCGTTGGGACGATGCCTGGCGCTGCACCACTACCCTGCGGATCGCAGCCCTGACGTCGTCAATTCCTTCCTCCGTCACCGCGGACGTGCCCATTACCCGAACCGGCCCCAGCCCGTCACGGGCAAGAATGCCCCGCAGCGACTCCAGCACAGGATCAACCTCAGCTTTTGGCAGCCTGTCGATCTGGTTGAGGACCACCAGTGTCACGTCGGCGTGGGAGGCCAGGGGGGTCAGAAAATCGTTGTGTACGGCTGCGTCCGCATATTTTTGTGGATCCAGAACCCAGACCAGGACGTCCACCAGACCAACCATTCGTTGCACGATTTCGCGGTTGGCAGCCCTGGTGGAATCAAAGTCCGGAAGGTCGAGCAGGATCAGGCCAGTAGATTCATCGGCAAACCCTGGCACCGCCGTCGCGTGGTGACGCTGCTTGACCTCCAGCCAGTCGAGGATCGGCTCACTTCCAGTGACGCCCCAAACGCTTGCTAAAGGTTCAGAGGTAGTTGGCCGCCGGGCTGCCGCCGTCGCAATTTCCGCTCCCCCAACCGCATTGAAGAGGGAAGACTTTCCGCTGCCGGTTGCTCCGAAGAATCCCACAACGGTGTGGTCCGACGAGAGCGAGCGTCGCGAACTGGCCCGTTCCAGCACGTCCAGGACGGCATCCAGCGTCTCGTCGGATAGGACCCCCTCCGCCAGTTCGCGGGCGTTATTCAGGGCCTCCAGCCTGCGGTGAAGGTCTGACGCTTCGCGGGCCGCACCATGACGGCTCATGCGGCGGCTGCGAGCGTCTCGAGTGCTTTCGCATGGGCAAGCAGTGTCTGGGGAGAAACGCCGCCGTCACTCTCAAGCCTCACCAGGAACCTCTGCTGCTCGGCCCGCAGCAGATTCTCGCAGCGCACATGCAGATCCTCCCGCGCCGTCCGGGCGAGGCGCCTCACGGCGTCCTCACCGAATACTGCTTCCAGAAGCTTTTGCCCGACGACGGCGGTACCGCCGGCAACACCAATCTCCAAGCCCGTCAGGCCGGCAGTCATGGAAAACACAACAATCATGAGAGCCGCCCCAAGTCCATTCACACCAATGGAAAGCCACCGGGCCTGGGTGCGCCTTCCCTGGCCCTCGGTCCGGATCAGTTCCATCAGCGCGCCCTGCCAGTCCCTGATCTCGGCGGCCACCTTGTCCCCAAAACCAGCGCTCGTGCCACTCAGGTCATCGCTTCCCAGCAGTTGACGGCCGGCCGGGTCAGAGCGCCAGCGCCGGTCTGAATCTTCGGCAGCATTAGCCGCCTCGTCCATGATTACGGCTTGAAGACCAGATTCGATTGCGGTTTCCACCTTGACTGCCGGAGCCGGCTCACCGCGAAAGTAGGCACCGATTCTGTCCCGGGCACGGCCGATGTTCTGTTCAAGCGTCCGGAAGAACTCCCCGGTGCCAACAAAATCCTGCCAGCGGGCAAGCACCTCGCCCCGGAGTAAAGCCCCATCCCGCGTGGCCTCAAGGATCCTGGCAACGGCGTCGGTGTAGGCGCCTCGTACGTCGTCCGCCAGAACCTCTGCCGCCCGCTGTTGATCCTCCACTGCCTTGCCTGCACCGGCAACGCGCAGCGCAAGCCCTTTGACGGTCCCGTTGAGAGTCCGCCGTGCAATGCCCGCCCGCCCCGCTGCGTCTTCGGCCAGGTTCCGCAGCCAATGCCTGATGGGTTCTACGGGCGATTGCGGCAGCATCCCGAGACCGTCCAATTCCACTTCCGGGACAATGAAGAGCCTGGCCTCCCCCAATCCTTCGCGCTGGAGCATGGAACGTAGGTCGGTGCTGACTTCCGTTTCAGCCGAGGCCGGCACCCGGTCCAGGACAACAGCCACCAGAATGTCCCGTGAGGCTGCATCCAGGAGGAGCTTCCATGGCACGGCATCTGCATAGCGGTTGGCCGTAGTGACAAAGATCCAGAGATCCGCGGCCGCCAGCAGTTGACCGGCCAGCTGGCGGTTCGCGTCGGAGATGGAGTCGACGTCGGGAGCGTCAAGTACCGCGATGCCCGCCGGCACCGATGAATCGGCGACCAGAACGAGGGACGAAACCGGCCCCGGCTCCGGGATTGCATATGCCTGGCCGGCCTCGCTTCTGGGGAGGGGGGTCCAGAGGACCGCGCCCCGGATGCGGCTGAGTTTCGGCAGGACGCGTTGGCCTTCAAACCACTCGGCATCATCGGGGTGGTGGAGCAGAATGGGCTGGCGCGTTGTAGGACGAATAGCTCCGGCACGCGTAACAGGGTGTCCCACCAGAGCGTTGACCAACGTTGATTTCCCGGCACCGGTGGAGCCGCCCACTACGGCAAGCAGGGGCGCATCCAGGCTTCGGTAGCGCGGCAGAATATAATCCTCAAGTTGGGCCAGGGAATTCCGGACGTCCAGCTTGGCCTGATCCGCGCCAGCGAGGGCGAGGGGCAGCGTCACGGCCGAAAGGTCCTCCTGGACGCTTTCCAGAAGTTCAATCGCCGAGGCCGTCCGCTGGGCCGGGGTGGAGTTCCCGCCCGGACCGGTGATTTCGTTGGAGGTCACACCAACATCATGCCAGCCTTGGAAACGATTTCCGATGAGCCTGGTGAAAGGAGATATTAGCGCTTTTGTGCGAGAGACGTGCGAGCTATGCCATAAGCGCTGACTTGGAGCAGGATACAAAAACAAGGGGCCGGAAACCCGTAAGTTTCCGGCCCCTTTATTGGTGACCCCAGCGGGATTCGAACCCGCGTTACCGCCGTGAGAGGGCAGCGTACTAGGCCGCTATACGATGGGGCCGTGTACTTCCCAGGCATTTCTGCCTCGCGCACCGAAAGATTGTTTCACACTTTCCGCGCGCGTTTCAAATCGGCATAACCGGTTTGAAAGTTCTAAAATTCCGCTGTTTACGGCGATATTTCAGAGCTGGGATACCAGGACTCGAACCTAGAATGACGGTACCAGAAACCGTAGTGTTGCCAATTACACCATATCCCAATGGAACTTTCGGGCTGGATCTACGGGTCAAAACCCGCGCTCCCAGCGCCTCAGCACGAGTAATTACTTTACCCGAGAGTCTTGGCTCGCACAAATCGACGGAACCGCGCACGCTAACCGCCAGCAAGGGGAAGCGGATTAAGGCAGCAGTTCGGCGAGGGTGCTTACTTCCCTGCCAGTGAAATCTCTTGCTGGCTGGCCTGTTCGGTTCAGCCACACTCCGAGGAGGCCGGCGGCAGTGGCGCCTTCGGCGTCAAGCAAAGGGTTGTCGCCCACGAAGAGGGTTTCGGCGGCCGGGATTCCCAGTTGCCGGACGCCCTCAAGGTAGATCGCAGGATCAGGTTTCGGGACCCCGACGGTGTCGGTGCCGACGAGCAGCCGGATGCGTTGCAGCCCGGCGCTGTCCAGCTTTGCGCGCTGATAGTCGTGGACGTTGTTGCTCACGGCGCCGTATGGAATTCCGGCGGCATCGAGGGCATCGAGCAGGGGCTCGACGTCGTCAAAGGGGCGGACGTAGCCGGGCTGGAGCCGGGCATAAGAGGTGAGCCAGTTGTGCGCCTCCTCCCCCTCCCCCAGATCCACGCCGAAATGTCCTAAGGCTGCGCGTCCCCGCAGGAGTCTTTGCTCGTTGAACGTCAGTTCGCCGGCCAGGTACCGGTCGAAATAATGAGTGGTCTCATGGGTGAAGATCCTGCCGAACTTCTCCCACCCGGCCTGATCGAGACCGGGCAGGAGGTGCTCACTTACATCGCGCAGTGCGGTGGTCATGGAAAATTCAAGATCCACCAAGGTGTCGTCGATATCGAACAGGATCCCCTGCACTGCTCCGAATTCTGTTTCCAGGGCTCCTCCCACAGGCTGGGTCATCAGCCGCGGAACGCCTGAAGGCGCTTCAGTGAAGACTCCTTGCCCAGGATGACCATGGATTCGAACAGCGGCGGCGAAATGCGCCTACCGGATACCGCGGTGCGCACGGGACCGAAAGCGAGCCGGGGTTTGATTCCCATGCCCTCAACCAAGGCCTCCTTTAAAGCAGTCTGGATATTTTCAGCGCTCCAGTCCGTGACCGGGTCGAGCGCGGCAATGGCGGCGTCCAGAACCTCGGTGAGGTTCTGCGGCAGTCCCTTCCGGGCATCGTCAGCGACGTCGATGGCGTCGTCGTTCTTGAAGAGGAAGGCCAGCATTTCAGGCGCTTCACCCAGCAGGGCGATCCGCTCCTGGATCAGCGGGGCCGCCTCACTGAGGATGTCGTCTTCACGTTCAGTAAGCGACTCGCCCACAAGGCCCGCGGTGCGCAGGTAGGGAACCAGGCGGTTCCGGAAGTCCTCGGCTTCCAGCATGCGTACATGGGTGCCGTTAATGGCCTCGGCCTTTTTGATATCGAACCGGGCCGGGTTCGCGAGCACGTCGTGCACATCAAAGTGTTCGATGAGCTGGTCCACAGTGAAAATGTCTTCATCGGCGGACAGGCTCCAGCCCAGAAGGGAAAGATAGTTCAGGAGACCCTCGGGGATGAAGCCGCGGTCACGGAGCAGGAAGAGATTGGACTGCGGATCGCGCTTGGAGAGCTTCTTGTTGCCCTCGCCCATGACGTAGGGCAGGTGGCCGAACTCGGGAAGGTACTGGGCAACGCCGAGCTTTATCAGTGCGTTGATCATGACCACCTGGCGGGGTGTCGAGGACAGCAGGTCCTCCCCGCGCAGCACGTGCGTGATCCCCATCAGGGCATCGTCCACAGGGTTAACCAGTGTGTACAACGGTGAGCCGTCTGCCCGGACGATCACATAGTCGGGGATGCTCCCTGCCTTAAAGGTGATCTCGCCTCGGACCAGATCCGTAAACGTTACGTCCTCATCCGGCATACGCATGCGCAGCACAGGCTCGCGGCCCTCGGCCTTGAACGCAGCAATCTGCTCCTGAGTGAGCTCACGGTCAAAGTTGTCATAGCCCAGCTTGGGGTCGCGGCCGGCGGCACGGTGGCGTGCCTCAACTTCCTCCGGGGAGGAGTAGCACTCGTAGGCGTGGCCACCCTCAATGAGGCGGGAGACGACGTCTTTGTAAAGGTCAAGCCGCTGCGACTGGCGGTAGGGCTCGTGCGGGCCGCCCACCTCGACGCCTTCTTCCCACGTGATGCCCAGCCACTTCAGCGCCTCAAGCAACTGCTGGTAGCTCTCCTCGGAATCGCGTGCTGCGTCCGTGTCCTCGATTCTGAAGACGAACGTGCCCTTGGTGTGTTTGGCGTAGGCCCAATTGAACAGAGCCGTACGGATAAGGCCGACGTGCGGTGTACCGGTGGGTGAAGGGCAGAAGCGGACCCGCACGTTCGATTCGGAGTCAGTGGGGGCGGCAGCAGCGTCGAGGGCGTCGTTGGGCACGGAAGGAGTAGTCATAGTGCGTCCAACTTTACCGCCTGTCAGGGACGTCGCCCGCGACCCGGGCAGCGTCCCCTGACGGCGGTCACGCCGCATTACTCAGCGGCGGACTACCGGGTTGGAGAGGCGGCCGATGCCCTCGATCTCGACTTCGTAGCGGTCGCCCGCCTTGACGAGGCCGACGCCGGCAGGAGTGCCGGTCATGATGACGTCACCAGGCAGGAGAGTAAAGGCCTGGGACACGATGGAAACCAGCTCACGGACGCCGCGGATCATCTGGCTGGTGCTGCCGTCTTGACGCAGTTCACCATTGAGCCGGCCCTGAATGGAAAGGTCCTCGGTGTCCAGTTCGGTTTCGATCCAGGGACCCAAAGGAGCTGAGGTGTCAAAACCTTTGGCCCTGGCCCATTGCAGATCCGTTTTCTGGACATCCCGTGCGGTCAGGTCATTCCCGCAGGTGTATCCGAAGATGACATCGTCCACCCGTTCCTCGGGGACGTCCTTGCAGATCCGCCCGATTACGACGCAGAGTTCCGCCTCGAAAGACACTTCGTCGGAGAACTCGGGCAGCACTATGGGGTCATTGGGTCCGATGACAGACGTGTTGGGCTTCAAGAACAGCAGAGGGTGGGCAGGGACCTCGTTGCCGAGCTCGCGGGCATGTTCCACAAAATTGCGTCCCACTCCGATGACCTTGCTGCGCGGAATGATGGGGGCGAGGAGGCGGACATCCTCCAGCTTGTGCCTGACTCCGGTGCGCTCTACACCATGGAAGAAGGGGTCGCCGTTAATGACGGTAATCTCCTCGCTCCCAGGTTGGCCTTCAACAACGCCGTAGACGGGATCAGAATCAACAACAAACCGGGCGATACGCATGGTTTCCAGCCTACCGTCTCCGGGGGGACGTCCTCTCCCGGCAGATCATCGGCGCAGGTATGCCAGCTGTGCAGCGACGGAATTCTCAGCAGCTTTGCGGACGTCAGGGCCGACGTCGGAATAGACCAGGTCCGTTACCTCGTGAACCCCTGCCCCGTGCCCCAGGACGTTCAGCGCCCTCCGAATCTGCTCAAGACGTTCCTGCCGGTGGGCCCGGTAGGCCCGGACCAGCGTGTCCAGCTCCGGCAGCACAGGGCCGTGGGCTGGAAGCACTGTTGCCTGCCCCAGCTGCTCCAGGCGGTCGAGGGAGGCCAGATAGTCGGCCAGGGATCCATCCGGAAAATCCAGGACAGTGGTTCCCCTGCCCAATACGGTGTCGCCGGTCAGGACAGAGCCGTGCGGGCCGTCGGCCGGCAGATGAAAACTCAGCGAGTCTGAGGTGTGGCCCGGAGTCGCGAGTACCCTCAGTTCCACCCCGCAGGCCCGGATACTCTCGTGATCAGTCAGGACAGCTCCCCCGTGGCAATGGACCGGATCCGCCGCACGAACAGGAGCGCCGGTTATCTGGTGGAGCCGGGCGGCCCCTGCAGTGTGATCAGGGTGCCGGTGGGTGATCAGGATGAGTTCCACGCTGCCGGCCACGGCGAGCGCCTGGAGATGCCCTTCGTGCAGCGGCCCAGGGTCAACCACAATAGCGGCCGGGCATCCCGGCTCCCGCACTACATAAGAGTTGGTGCCCTCCAAGCTCATCGGCCCCGGGTTGGGGGCCAGGATGAACTCCGTCAGGGCTGAGCTGCGGTGCACGATGGGGCCGGAAGCTGAAGTCACCATCCCATCTTTGCATCGACCCCGCCGCAGCCACTGTCTTCTGCGCCGGAATAGAACACCGGGCGGTCCGGGTTGATCTCCAGTGAAGACCACACCATCTCTCCCAGGAAGCCGGAACCAGCCATCATGAGCACCACCACGCTTGCAGAACTCCTCGCCGAAGCCGATGCTGCCGGCCACGACCATGCCGCTACGGAGAAGAACAGCGGGCTCCTGCACATCCACAACCACGCAACGGGCAGCATTGTCTGGTTTCCCACATGGAAGAAGTTCCGTGAGACCGCCGATTGGAGCGAGGCCGTGGACGGAGCCGCTGAAGACCTGCGGTCGGGCTCAGGATCCAGGGAAGAATGGGCCGCCAAGTTCCTGGCGGACGACCTTGCCACACTCCTGAAACTCGCCGCGGTTTCCAGCGACGTCAACGCTTTCGTCCAGGAAAACCTCACGCATCACCTGACCCGGACCTGGGCAGTGGCCGATGCCGTCGCGAAGGCAACCGGGAAGGATCTGCCCACCGGCAGCGCCCCGCCGTCCTATCTTGCCGGCTATCCCTATGACCTTTACGCGCAGGACGGCGGCGTTTTCGCGACCACTTTCTGGAACGACATCATCGATGCCCGTCGCAACCAAGCCCTGGCGGACGAGGCTGTGCGGAAGGCTCTGAAGCCTGTGTCGCGCAAGGCACTGAAGAACGCGGCACGGAACGCCGCCAGGCGCTGACGCGCGAATCCGGCCTCTCGTCTCCCGGGGATTAAGGAACGACGGCGGCGGGCCCGCACTGCGTTCCTGTTGCTGCAGCGCCGGCCAACCGCCGTCGTATGTGTGTTCCTTAGTAAGGAAGCGGTGAGAGCCGCCGCTAGGCCAGCCGCGTAAGCCAGCCGTGCGTGTCCTCGACCGTTCCGGTCTGGATGCCCAGCAGCTTCTCACGGATCGCCATGGTGGTCTCCCCCGCCGTCGCGTCTTCAGACCCGATGAACTCAGTAGCGTCCTTGAGCAGGCCGATGGGCGTGATGACGGCCGCTGTTCCGCAGGCAAAGACTTCGGTGATCTCGCCGGAGGCCACTCCCTCACGCCATTCGTCGAGGGTGATCTTGCGTTCGCTGACCTCGCGGCCCATATCCTTGGCCACCTGGATAACGGACATCCGGGTGATGCCCTCGAGGATTGTGCCGGTAAGCGCCGGTGTGGCCAGGGAACCATCCTTCAGGACGAAGAAGACGTTCATGCCGCCCAGTTCCTCAACGGCATTGTCATTGAACTGGTCAAGGAACAGCACCTGCTTGCAGCCGTGGGCTTCGGCTTCCTGCTGGGCGATCAGGGACGCCGCGTAGTTACCGCCGCATTTGGCATCACCGGTGCCGCCACGACCGGCGCGGGCATAGTCGCGGGAGATCCAGATGGAGACGGGCTTGAGTTCGCCGCCAAAGTAGTTTCCTGCCGGGGAGGCAATGACTCTGAACGACACTTCGCGGGCCGCCCGCACACCGAGGAAAGCTTCGGTGGCGATCATGAAGGGGCGAAGGTAGAGGGCCTCGCCGTCGCCGGAAGGTACCCATTCCTTATCCGCGGCGACGAGCTCACGGATGGCCCCCAGGAAATACTCTTCCGGAAGCTCCGGGAGGGCAAGCCGACGCGCTGACTTGTTCAGGCGTGCTGCATTCGCCTCCGGACGGAAGGTCCAGATGGAGCCATCGCCATGACGGTAGGCCTTAAGGCCCTCGAAGATTTCCTGGCCGTAGTGGAAGACGGCGGCGGAGGGGTCCAGGGTGATTGGCCCGTAAGACTCCACGCGGGGGCTGTGCCAGCCGCCCTTCCCTTCGGCGTCAACGCTGTAGTCGACGACGGCGGTGTGGTCGGTAAAGAAGTTGCCGAATCCTGGGTTCGCCAGGATGGCCGCACGCTCTTCAGCTGACTTCGGGGTTGCCGAAAGTTGCTGGGTGAATTCGACGCCATGGGCAGTCTGAGTCATGGTTCCTCCACGGTTGGCTGCCTGATGGTAAACGTGGTTCAGCCTCGGACCACGGCAGCAGTTTGGTGATTCGAAACTAGCTTACGCCTGCTGGCCGGAGGGGCCGGACCTACAGGGCGGCAGCGATCGAGTCGCCGATTGCGGAAGTGCTCCGGGCTTCGCCGTTCCGGCTTTCGACGTCGGCAATTACCGCAGCTTCGACCTTCCGTGCCGCCTCGGAGTAGCCGAGGTGGTCCAGCAGGAGCGCTGCAGACAGGATGGCCGCCGTCGGGTCCGCCTTCTGCTGGCCCGCGATATCGGGTGCGGAGCCGTGGACGGGTTCGAACATCGAAGGTGCTGTCCGGTCCATATTCAGGTTGCCCGAAGCTGCAAGACCAATGCCGCCTGTTACGGCCGCCGCGAGGTCGGTGAGGATATCTCCGAAGAGGTTGTCCGTGACTATGACATCAAAGCGGGCGGGGTCTGTGACCATGAAAATCGTGGCGGCATCCACGTGCAGGTAGTCGTGACTGACCTCGGGGAATTCCTGGGCGACAGCCTCGACGGTTCGTTTCCACAAGTGACCGGCGTACACCAGGACGTTGTGCTTGTGGACCAGGGTGACCTTCTTGCGCGGACGCTCACTGGCCCGGCGGAAGGCATCGCGGACCACCCGTTCCACTCCATGGGCTGTGTTCAGCGAAACCTCAGTGGCCACCTCGTGGGGAGTTCCACCGCGGAGCGTGCCACCGTTTCCAACGTAGGGGCCCTCCGTACCTTCACGGACCACGACGAAATCGATGGTGCCAGGGGTGGCGAGCGGACTTCCCACGCCCCCATAGAGCCTGGACGGCCGCAGGTTGACGAAGTGGTCAAGGCTGAACCGCAGCTTGAGCAACATCTCGCGTTCAATGAGGCCGGACGGGATCCGTGTGTCCCCTGGTGCAGCTCCGACGGCACCGAACAGGATGGCATCCCTTGTTCGCAGGTCCTCCAGGACCTCGTCGGGAAGAGTTTCACCGCTCTCCAACCAGTGCTGCGCACCCAATTTGTAGTGGGTCTGCTCAATGGCGACGCCTTCGGCTGCCGCCACCTTCTCCAGAACCTTCAGGGCTTCGGCAATGACCTCCGGGCCGATGCCGTCGCCTGGAATGACAGCAAGATCAATGGTGGATGCGCTCATGTTTTCAGGGTAGCCAAACCATCCACATAATGGTCAAGTTGTCTCAATATGCGAACGGCGCTAGTTTTCCGGGGCCGGCGAGGCCACCACTACAACATTCCTTCCCCAAGGATCTTCTGAGTAGCAACTGACCAGGACAAGGCGGTTGGGTACTGCATCCCAGATCGGGCTGTCTTTCAGTGTGGACTTGGAATAGGTGGTGACCGACTCAACCCGGTAAGCCACGACGCCGTTTGCCGTAGTAACTGTCAGTTCGTCACCTTCATTTGCGGCCCAGCTCAAGTGGTTGAACGGGGCATCCCGATCCAGCCAACTGTGACCGATGATGTAGGTCGTGTCCGTGGATCCCGCGCCGGGCAAGCCGAAGGGCGTCAGCCAGTACCCGTCCATGGTTACAGGCGGATCGATGCTCTGACTGTCAGCATGCGGTTCCAGGGCGTGAACCACCACGTCCATCCCTGCTTTGGGATACGTGACCCGTGAGGGGGCAGAGGCGGCAGGAAGCGACCCGGATCCCTGGTCAGGCATCGGCACAACGGCAAGTCCGGCCTGCGAGGGCGTATCCGGTACTTCAGGTACCCGGGCCGATGCAGAGGGTTCCGGTTCTTTCACGGAGGCAGAAGGCGGTGTTGCGGGAATGCTGACAGATGCGCTGATGCTTGGAGTAGGAAAGCTGCTGATTCCATTGCCGGCTTGGTTGCCCGTGCCATAGGCTCCGGCCATTCCGTGGGCAAGCCAGGCGGTCAGGAGACCACCTGCACAGATGGCAAGAATAAGCACATCCCTGCCCCGCAGAAGCAGGCTGCGTTTAACGGCTCTCCTACTGCGCCGAACCCTGCGCTGACTTGCCACGGCTTACTCCTGTGATCGGGATGTGGAAGGGCGGGTGCCACGGATACTTTTCCGTGGCACCCGCCCTCACTGTCTGCCTGAGTTTGTGCCTAGCTGTGAGTGCCCCTGGCCCTGGCTCCGCTCCTCCAAAGCACAAGTGCTGCCACGGTGGTTAGGAGGCCAGTGAGTCCGGTGAGCCAGGTGGGGATCCCCGCAACAGTGCTGCTACCAGCAGCTGTCTGGACGTTGTATCCCCTCTTGTTCACCGTGTCCTTGACTACGGTCTTGCCCGTGCCCGCGCCCGTGCCCACTCCGGCAGGAGTCGTCGTTACTGTCGTCGTCGGAACAACAGTTGGCTCCACGGTCGGTTCAACGGTTGGCTCCACGGTCGGTTCAACGGTTGGCTCCACTGTCGGTTCAACGGTTGGCTCCACTGTAGGTTCAACGGTTGGCTCCACTGTAGGTTCAACGGTTGGCTCCACTGTAGGTTCAACGGTTGGCTCCACCGTTGGTTCAACGGTTGGCTCCACCGTTGGTTCAATAGTTGGCTCCACCGTTGGTTCAATGGTTGGCTCCACCGTTGGTTCAATGGTTGGCTCCACCGTTGGCTGAACAATTGGCGCAACGCACTGGTTGGCCAGGAGGATGATGTTCTCTGGCGTCAGATTCAGGCCATTCGGCATGACTGTGCCGGAGTTCGCGGGCACGATATCCCCCGTATCACCGGCGTGCGCGGTCAATGCGCTCAGGCTGATGGTCTGAAACAGATATGGGTTATCCGGTGAGCTGGTGGCGTGGCAGATACTGATCTTTTTGTCATCATTCGTGTTGTCCGGCGGAGCAGCGTTCGCGGCAACGGTGGCGCCCATCAATCCGAGGCCCAGGACCCCAAGGGTGGCAATAGTTCGTTTCATTTTCGGTCCCTCCATACCAAATCGGATTCGAACCGACCAGACTTTGCGGAGTAACCGTCTTTGAGACCAGGAATGAATAACCTATTTGAGACCTCAACAGCGAAATGAATTGTGACAGTTACTCCCCAGAAAGTGTCATCAGTTCGCTTTGCCTTTTCAGGCTAAATTTGTGCCAATTAATAAGCCCGAGTAGCCGGTACGCGTTTATTCGATAACTCGCAGAGCCTCGAGTACTTGGTTCAGCGCCACGTCACTCACTCCTGTACCTGCCGCTACTTGCAGACTCCTGGGTTCCGTGCAGCAAACCCTCCCTCACGTTTCGCCGTAAAACCGCCAGCCCTCCCTCACTTCTGTCCCGCAAGTGAGGGAGGGTCCCCCAAAAACCTGCGAAACGTGAGTGAGCGTCACGGTGGGACACCGGAAATGTCCGCCTACGGTATGACGCCCCGGAGCTGCTGAGGAAATAGAGTTTCACAGTGGATAAACGTCACGCTCTGTACAGCTGGGTACGGAACAACCCGTTCAAAGTGGACATCGCTGCCACCGGCCTCCTGTTTTTGGCATTTGGTCCGGTTTACCTGCTGGCTGACCGGCCGCTGCTGTTTGCCTTGTCCTGCAGCCTCCTGATCCCCTTGGCCTGGCGCCGCACCCGGCCAGTAGCGGCAGCAGCGGCGATCGCCGTCGTCTGCCTGGTGCAGTGGGCTTTCGCAGTGGAGCCTGTGGTCGGACAGCTTGCTGTACCGCTGGTTATCTATGCCGTGGCTGCCTACGGACCGGCCTGGGCGAGCCGCTCTGTCCTGGCACTCGGCCTCGTGGGCGGCGTTATGCTCACCACCCGGTACTTCACCAGCCCGTCGGAATCCGGCATTTTGGGCCTGAGCATCGGGGTTCTCTATACAGTCCTGATCTGGATGCTTGTGATGGTCAGCTGGACTCTGGGCGACCTTACGCGCGTGCGGCGGCTGCAACTGCAGGCGCTTGAGGACCGGACCCGCCGTCTGGAGATTGAACAGCACCAGGAACGGTTGCTGGCAGCGGCCGATGAACGATCCCATATTGCACGTGAAATGCACGACATCGTGGCTCACTCGCTCTCGGTAATCATTACCCAGGCCGACGGCGGCCGCTACGCCGCTGCTTCCGACCCGAGAATCGCTACAGCGACGCTCGAGACGATCGCCTCCGCCGGACGCAGTTCGCTGAATGAAATGCGCCGGCTCCTGGGGGTGCTGCGCAGCGACGAACAAGCCTCAACGCGGCCACTCCCCGGCCTGACGGATTTGGACGAACTCCTCCTGGGATTCCGCGCTGCCGGCCTGCCCCTGAGATTCGAACAAAGTGGAACCCCACGCCGCGCCTTACCCTCAGGCGCGGAGCTAACGGCCTACCGAGTACTCCAGGAAGCGCTCACGAATGTACTCAAGCACGCCGGATCACAGGCCAAAGCAAGCGCTTCAATGCAGTGGCAGTCATCAGGGCTCAGGCTGGAAGTTACGGACGACGGTCATGGCGCTGCTGCAGATACAACCCACGGGGAGGGCAACGGACTGCACGGCATGGGCGAACGTATCAGCCTCTACGATGGTTCACTGGAGGCCGGGCCGGCCGCTGGCGGCGGCTTCCAGGTTTCGGCATTCATCCCCTACACGGAGGCATAACCCTATGACCCGAGAATTTCAGGTAAGCGTTCCTCCCGGGTTTGATTTCAGCCAGGAAACAGCAGCCACACGAACGGATGCATCAGAGGTGATCAGGGTGGCATTGGTGGATGACCAGCGCCTGGTCCGTTCGGGCTTCGGCATGCTCATCAATTCGCAGCCTGACTTGCAAGTGGTGGTCGAAGCCGGCAACGGTATCGAGGCCATCCAGTCGCTCAATGCCACCGTGGCTGACGTGGTGCTCATGGATGTCAGGATGCCCGGAATGGACGGGATCGAGGCAACTGCCCGGCTCCTGGAGCAGGCAGCCGCGGCCCCCACAGGCTCCAGAAGGGCCGACATCAAGATCGTCGTGCTGACAACGTTCGACCTGGACGAGTACGCCTTGGCTGCCATCCAGGCAGGTGCCAGCGGCTTCCTCCTGAAAGACGCCCCGCCAGAGGAACTACTGAACGCCATCAGGACCGTGCATCGAGGTGATGCCGTTGTGGCGCCGTCCACCACACGGCGGCTGTTGGACCACGTTGCCCCGTTGCTTCGCACCCAAGGGCCTGAGCAGGCGATGCACAGCGCCGCCGTCGAGCGCCTCACCGCCCGTGAGCGCGAAGTCTTCGAACTCATCGCCCAGGGCCAGTCCAATCCCGAAATCGCTGCCGGGCTTTTCCTGTCAGAAGCCACGGTCAAGACGCATGTGGGGCATATTCTGGCGAAACTGCATGCCCGGGACCGCGTTCAGATTGTGGTCATCGCCTACGAGACAGGCGTGGTCACTCCGGGCGCATAAATATCGACGCCGTCTCCTCCCCCGGTATGAGGAACCCATCGCATTGACCAGCCCTGGGCACGACGGCGTGGCTGCTTTCCCTCAATAGCGTGGAAGCATGACAACTTCCATGCAACTCCCACAATCCGGCCATGACAGCGCCACCGCCCAATCCGCCGTCGAAGCCTTCTCGCTCTCCAAGGGCTACGGCCGCGCTGAAACCAGGGTGATGGCCCTCCGAAACGTCAGCGTAAGTTTTGAAGCCGGCAAATTCACGGCCATCATGGGCCCATCCGGATCCGGAAAATCAACCCTCATGCACTGCCTCGCCGGGTTGGACACCGCTGACGACGGCAGGATCACCGTGGGCGGCACCGAAATTACCGGGCTCAACGATAAGCAACTAACAACCCTCCGCCGGGAACGGATCGGCTTTGTCTTTCAGGCGTTCAACCTTGTCCCCACGCTGACGGCGGAACAGAACATCACCCTCCCGCTGGCGCTCGCCGGAGCCAAGACGGATACTGCGTGGTTCACGGAGGTCGTGACTATTCTGGGGCTCAAAGACCGTCTCTCCCACCGTCCGCACGAATTGTCCGGCGGGCAGCAACAGCGCGTTGCGGTCGCCAGGGCGCTGCTGACCCGTCCGGACGTCATCTTCGGAGATGAGCCCACCGGCAACCTGGATTCAAAGTCTGGCGGGGAAGTCCTGGCGCTGCTCCGCCGCAGCAGCCAGGAGATGGGCCAGACGATCATCATGGTGACGCATGATCCCGTGGCGGCCAGCTACGCGGACCGCGTTGTGCTGATGAGCGACGGCGGGTTGGTGGGCGAACTGCGGAACCCCACCACTGAGAGCATCCTCGTTGCACTCGGCAAGCTGGGGGCATAGTCATGCTCCGTGTTGCACTCTCCCAACTCACTACGCACGCCAGGCGATTTATCGCCGTCGGGCTTGCCGTGATGTTGTCCGTTGCCTTCCTCTCCACCACGCTTATGGTCAGCGCGAGCACCCAGGCCTCCCTCGGTGCCAGCGTGGGCGAGACCTACCGCAAGGCTGATCTCATCGCTTCGCCTGGCACAGCTCCCTTGGAGCAGGCAGCCATCGCATCCGTCAGCGGCCTTGTTGGTGTTACGGCTGTCTACGGTCAGCAGACGGCCTTCACTGCATTCGCCGTCGGAGGAGACGAAGTGTCCGGACGCATCCGGAATCTTGCCCCCGATGCTCTGGAACCGTCAATTCTTAAAACCGGCAGCTATCCACAGACGGCGAGTGAAGTCGCCGTAGATGCCGACACCGTCACACGCTACGGCCTGCAAATCGGCCAGCAACTCAAACTCATAGCCGGAGACGCTTCCACCACCGTGGCCTTGACCGTCACTGGAGTCCTGGTTCCCAGCAACGATCCCTTCGCGTCCGCCCTACCCCAGTTGTTGGCCCAGACGCCCGCGGTCAGCACTCTTGCCGGCGATGGGCAAAGCCTGGAAGCGATCCAGGTTGTAATGGCCGGCGACGGCGATGCAACAGCTAAGGGGCAGGTTGCGGCTGCGCTCGCAAACGCGGGGGCGGGCGACGCCGTACTGCGGACCGCGACGGAACAGGTGACCTACCAGGTGGCACAGTTCAGCTCAGGCAAGGACGAACTGACAGTGATCCTGCTGGCATTCGCAGGGGTGGCACTGGTGGTGTCGGCGCTGGTTGTCAGCAACACCTTTGCCGTCCTGGTGGCGCAACGCACCCGTGAGCTTGCCCTGCTCCGGTGCCTTGGTGCTGGCCGTTCCCAGATCCGTGGGTCTGTCCTGTTTGAGGCGTTGCTTGTTGGAGCGGTTTCATCGGCGGCAGGAGTTCTGGCCGGTGCTGGACTCATGTCCGCGCTCATCGCCTGGGCCAAGAGCCAGCCTGACAGGGCTTTTGCCACGCTCTCTATACCGCCGTCGGCCATCCTCACAGGGTTGGCCGTAGGAATGCTCCTGACCGTCATCGCCGCCCTAATCCCTGCGCGGGCAGCCACAGCGGTGGCGCCCCTAGCCGCCCTCCGCCCTGCCGATCCGGCAGCGCTAGGGAACCCGAAAGGCCGTCTTCGTCTCGTGGGAGGATTACTGGCGCTTTTGGGCGGGGCTGCGGCCTTAGGATTTGGGGCGTGGAGCAATCAACTGCTCATTGCTCTGGCCGGAGGCGCATTGTCCTTTCTGGGAGTGCTGCTGTGTGCCACCCTGTTCGTGCCGCAGCTCGTGGCACTTGCAGGCCGGCTGGCCGCTCCTTCCGGGGTGCCCGGCCATCTGGCTGCCCGCAACGCCGTCCGGAACCCGGGACGGACGTCCGTGACTGCGGCAGCACTCCTGATCGGCGTCACCCTGGTGACCCTGATGATGACCGGGGCGTCGTCATCCCGTCTCGCCTTTGACCAGGTCCTGGCCCAGAACTATCCCGTGGACATGGCGGTGCTTGCTTCCCCGGAGTCGTTAAAGAGCCAGGTTGAAGCGGTTCAGGCGATCGATGGAGTGAAGGCTGCTGCGTTGTTGCCGGAAGCCGGGACCGTCAAGCTCGACGGCGCCGACGTCCCCGTGTACTCCCTGGCAGCGTCCGATGCCGGTGTGTTACGGGATTCAACCTTGAGGCCGGAGCCCGGCAAGATCTACCTTCCTGAGGACTCACCTAACACGCCGGTGACCATGACCGTGGGCGGAAGCACGATCCAACTTGAACCCGTGGTGCTCAAGACCCGCAACATGTCACCCCTCATCGACAGCCGCACTTTGGCTTTAGTCCCGGGCGCATCGGCCCCCGCCCATTCAGCCGATGCCCCGGAGACAGCCGACGGACCGACCCTGTGGCTCCTGCTGGATAAGGAGATCACCGGGGACGCAGTTCGCGACGTCCAGCAGTCTGTGGCAACGGCCCTGAAGGTACCTGCAGCTTCCGTCAGCGGCGCCGCGATTGAACGGGCTACTTTCAACGAGATCATTGATGTCCTTTTGCTGGTGGTTACCGGCCTCTTGGGCGTGGCAGTGGTCATCGCCCTGATTGGCGTGGCAAACACTCTGTCCCTGTCCGTACTGGAACGCACCAGGGAGAACTCGCTCCTGCGCGCCCTCGGCCTGACGCGTGGACAGCTTCGGGGAATGCTGGCCATCGAGGCAGTGTTGGTGGCTGGCGTCGCAGCGGTGCTGGGCACAATCCTGGGGATCATCTATGGCTGGCTCGGCGCCAAGTCCGCCCTCGGCAGTGTGGCAGATGTGGCCCCGGCGGTCCCTTGGCTCCAACTGTTGGCCGTCTTCGGCATTGCGATCGTGGCTGGGTTGCTGGCGTCGGTTATGCCCGCACGGCGCGCCGCCCGGCTCTCCCCTGTGGAGGGCCTGGCCACCACCTGACCTGGTGCCAAACGCTCACTCACCTTCCGCAGTAAAACGGCAAACCCTCCCTCACCTTCCGCAGTAAAACGGCAAACCCTCCCTCACCTGTGTCATACAAGTGAGGGAGGGTTTAGCTTAATGGCGCGAAAGGTGAGGGAGCGTCGGCCCAAAACCCGCGAAAGGGCGGATTCTGGGGGTCGTTGCAACACAGATGGTAGCTATGTGGTCAAAAGTAGATCACGGAGGCGCTCGGCCGGGGTATCCCAGCCGAGCGTTTTGCGTGGTCTGGCGTTTAGTTCCTGGGCTACGTGTTCGAGGTCTTCGGGTCCGTAGACGGATAAGTCGGTGCCTTTGGGGAAGTACTGCCGCAGGAGCCCGTTGGTGTTCTCGTTCGATCCGCGCTGCCAGGGGCTCGCGGGGTCGCAGAAGTAGACCTGCATGTCTGTGGCGAGCGTGAAGGATTTGTGGTTGGCCATTTCTGCGCCCTGGTCCCAAGTCAGGGAACCGCGGAGATGGGCCGGCAGCGTGGTCATGGTGTTGATGAGGCCGTCGCGGACGGTTTCGGCGGTGTGGTCATTGGGCAAATGGACGAGCATCACGTACCGGGTCGTGCGCTCGACGAGGGTCCCGATAGCGGACTGGTTCAATGCCCCGGTGATCAGGTCCCCTTCCCAGTGGCCAGGCACGGCGCGGTCCTCAATTTCGGGTGGGCGTTCGGAAATCATCACCATCGGGTCCCTGAATCGTTGAGTGCGTTGTTCACCGGTGTTGTGGGGTTTGCGGCGGGTCCTGCCGGTGCGGAGGGCGGTCTGGATTTCGCGTTTGAGACCTCCGCGGGCCTGGAAGTAGAGGGCCTGGTAAATCGTCTCTGTACTCACGCGCATTTCCTGATCGTTGGGGAAGTCCTTGATCAAAGTGTTGCTGATCTGCTCCGGTGATTGGCGCACGAGCAGTTTGGTTTGAACGTATTCCCTCAGCCGGGGCACTGTTAGCAGCTTCCGATCCTTGGGCCGGGGACGGCGGGCGGCAGCGGCCCGTTGCGCCGCATACGGCTGATAGCCGAGGTTTGAGGTGGTGTTGCGGGAGAGTTCTCGGCTGATGGTCGAAGCCGACCTGCCCAATGCGGACGCAATCGCCCGCAGAGACGCCCCGGTTGCTGACATGTCCCGGATCGTTTCACGCTCTGACAAAGACAGATAACGCGGATCGATAGCCTTCTCCAACTCCGAGACGGGGATCTGGGGGCCGGGAACCGTCCCGGTCCCACCAGCGGCAGTCGTCGAAGTGGTCACACCCCGTTTGTAGTCCACAACTCGTCCGTCAGGGTAAAAGCGCCGGCTGCCGGAGTGTCGGATTCCCTTGTCCCAGTCCCTGGCCGTGCGGACGCTCACACCCACGTTCCCGGCGGCCTCTTGCCGGCCCAGGCCAGCCTTGCGCAACCGCAGGAACTCCTCACGCCTCGAAGAGTCCGGACGCTTTCCGGCCATGCCCGCAGCGCGGGTCCAGTGATAACAGGTCATCCGGTTCAGCCCAAGCTCGGCTGCGGCGACGGTCACATTCCTGACCCGGTCCAGAACGGCGAAGAACTCCTCTTTCTGCTCCTGCGTGTACTTCCCTCGGCCCGACGCTTCTTTCGACAAAGACGACACGGTCGTTGCAACTCCCAAAACTCTGGGTGTTGCAACGACCGCTAGAACTCAAGAAGGTGAGGGAGCGTCCTAAGCCTCGGCGGGCTCTTCGTACTTAGGGAACACCGGCGCCGGGGCGGGGAGGACGGTACCCGGCACGATCGGCGTCGCGATGGCTGAGAACTGGCGCACCTCCCCTTCCGGCTGGCCGAGGGTATCCAGCAGAGCCGCTGACGACGTCGGCATGACCGGCTGCACGAGGATGGAGACGATGCGCAGCACCTCCAGCGTGACGTAAAGGACCGTGTTCATGCGTTGGACGTCGGTCTTCCGCAGCACCCAAGGTGCCTGCTCGGCGAAGTAGGCATTCGTATCGCCAAGAACGGCCCAGATACCCTCCAGTGCGCGGCTGAATTCCTGCTTCTCGAAGGCACTCCTGGCTGCTTCAAGCAGACCGTTGGCCTGGCCGAGCAAGGCCTCGTCCACGGCCGTGAAATGACCGGGAACAGGAACCTGGCCGCCGCAGTTTTTCGCCACCATGGAGAGTGAGCGTTGAGCGAGATTGCCGAAGTTGTTGGCCAGATCGGCGTTGGTCCGCCCCACGATTGCATCGTGGCTGTAGCTGCCGTCGGCCCCGAAGGGCACCTCCCGGAGGAAGAAGAACCGCACCTGATCGAGTCCGTATTGCTCCACGAAATCGGCCGGCGCCACGACGTTACCCAGGGACTTGGACATCTTGACCCCGTTGTTGTTCAGGAAGCCGTGGATCATGATGCGCTTGGGAAGTTCCAGTCCCGCGCTCATCAGGAATGCCGGCCAGTAGATGGCGTGGAAGCGGCTGATGTCCTTGCCGATGATATGCAGGTCCGCCGGCCAGAACTTGCCGAAGGACTCTGCATCCACGTCCGGGTAACCCACCCCGGTGAGGTAGTTGGTCAGCGCATCCACCCACACGTACATAACGTGCTTGTCGTTGCCTGGAACCGGAACGCCCCAGTCAAACGTCGTGCGGCTGATAGAGAGGTCCTCCAGGCCGCGCTTGACGAAGCTGATGACCTCGTTGAAGCGGTACTGCGGCGCACCAAACTCCGGCTGGGCCTCGTAGAGCGCCAGCAGCCGGTCCTGGTATGCCGAAAGGCGGAAAAAGTAGCTTTCCTCGGCCGTCCAGGTCACCTCGGTATCCGTCTCACGGGAGTACCGGATGCCGTCGTCCTTCACCAGGGTATCGTCTTCGACGTAAAACGCTTCGTCCCGGACGGAGTACCAGCCCTCGTACTTGGAGAGGTAAATGTCGCCGTTGGCTTCCATTTTTTTCCAGATTGCCTGGGACGCTGCGTAATGGTCGGCATCGGTGGTGCGGATGAACCGGTTGTAGGAGATCCCCAGGGCGGCGTGGGCACCCTTGTAGACCTCGGCGTTCCTGTCCACCAGCTCCTTGGGAGTGATGCCTTCCTTCTCCGCGGTCTGGGCGATCTTCATGCCGTGCTCATCAGTACCCGTCAGGAACATCACGTCATAGCCGTCGAGCCGCTTGAAGCGGGCCATTGCGTCGGTGGCAATGTACTCGTAGGCGTGGCCGATGTGCGGCACTCCGTTGGGGTACGTGATGGCCGTGGTGAGGTAATACGGAGGCTTGTCTGAGGAAGTCACTGGCGGAAAATACCTTTTAGTGCGAAGGGACAATGGGCCGCTGGTGTGCGCGCCTACTGCAAATCTAGATCAGTTCGGTCAGGGTATCGCTCAGGCGGACCAGTTCGTGGTCATGTGAAGCGACCAGAACAGCGATTCCATCCGAAGTTGTGTCCTTGAGGATGCTGATGATGCGGTTGGCCGACGCCCGGTCGAGGCTGGCCGTCGGTTCATCCACCACCAGCACGCGGGTTCCCAGGATCAGTGCACGGGCGATCGCAACACGCTGACGCTCACCGCCGGACAGCTGTGCCGGGCGGTGGCGCATTCGCCTGCCCAGGCCAACGAGGTCCAGGAGGTCCTTTGCCATGTCCCTCCGCTGGTCCACCTCTCCGTCGGGCACAGCAGGGAGAAGCACGTTCTCCAGGGCGCTCATGCCATCAATCAGTGCCCCTCCTTGGTCCACATAACCGATCAGAGCGCGACGGCGGTCGGCGATCTCGTCGTCGCCCATGCTTTCCAACGACTGGCCTTCCCAGTAGACGCGTCCCGACGTCGGCAGGCTGAGCCCGGCGCCGACGGTCAGGATGCTGGTCTTGCCGGAGCCGCTTCGCCCTGCGACGCAGTGCATCTCGCCGGCGTGGAGCACAAGGTTGAAGCCCTCGACGACGTTGACTGCTTCCGCGCCGCCCTTCTGTCCGCCATAACGGATGGTGATGTTGCTCAGCTCAAGGGGTGTGCGGTGGTCCTCGGCCTTCAGGATGGTGTTGGCGCGGGTCTGAAGCGAACCATCACCGATGTCGGTTCCGGAAAAATCGTCGTCAAAGTTCAGGTCGTTAGTCATCGGACCACTTTCGTTGCAATTGGAATCCAGCAAAGTACAGCCAGCAGCCCGGCGAGGCCGGCCCACAAAGCGGCGTAGGGGGCCAGGAGGATACCGATCCCCAGGGCGCCAAGAACACCCAGCGGAAGGGCCACTGAACCCACCAGGGCGTTTTCGAAGAACCGGACCTGGCCGAGCATGTCCGGGTTCCACCCCATGGCCTTCAAAGTCCCCAGGTATTGGCGTTTTGCCTGAAGTTCGAAGCGGCCGGTCACCAGTGTCAGCAACAGCCCGACCGCCACACCCGAAAGTGCCAGGATGATGCTCGGAAGGGCGATACTTGCCGCCGCAATCCCGCTGAGTGCGCTGGCACCGGCGGCCCGGGGAATATCGATCAGCAGGGCAATCAGGCCGCCTACTGCTGCACCGAAGACTCCGACTGCCACGGCCAGGGACAACGTATTGAACTTATTGGCCGTCAGCTGGCGGTTGGCGAAGGTGAGTGGCGAGTCCACAGGAATCAGCCGCTCGTCGTGCTGGGGCTCCTGGTCCACGTCTTCACGGTGCCGAAGCTGGCGGGCGGCGAAGAATGCGGCAGCCAGGTACAGCGTCAGGACAGACGCCGAGACGATGGCCGTGGCAGGGTTCCAGGTCACCAGCGAGAGGACAGTTCCGGCGATCGCCAGCATTGCCGCTCCCACACCGAATTCGGCAAGGACCCAGGAACGGATCCGGCGCTGGGTCCAGCCCATGGCACGAAGAGTTCCCGCTTCCGTCCGGCGTTGCCGGATGTAGCTGACAGTGGACGCGCCGGTCAGCAATGCGGCACCGCACAATGTCAGGAACAGCAGGGTGAGGTTGGTCCCTGTCAGCGAGCCGGAAACGGCGTCCGCAGCATCCTGACGGACCCACGATTGTGTGACGGTGCCGAGGTCGGATTCTTTGCCCGCATCGTCTTTGGAATAACCGGGAACGAAGATGTTGGCATCTTCACGAGCGGATCCGGCCACAATGGTCGCGTCGAGTCCCATGTCCCGGATCTCGGCAGCAAGCTTGTCGACGTCAGGATGCGCCTGTTTCCAGCTGCCCGGGGCCTTGGCACGGACACGGACGGCATCGATGACAGAGGCGTTCTGGTCGTAACCCCGTGCCGCGGCGAGGCCGTAGTAATCGGTGATGGCGCCGGCGGACTGGCTTACCAGGCCGGTGGCGCTGAGGGACGGCTTGAGCGGCGCGTCCGTAATGTCCTTGCCCTCGGCGTCTTTCACGAGTGTCATGGGTGACGGATCGTAGCCGCCCAAAGGCAGCCTGTTGACGTCGCCGGCCGCATCCTGAACCTTGGCGGGGTCAAAGGTCCCGTACACCATGGCCAGCGGCGGCGCGAGCTTCTTGCCGGTTTCCAGGCTTTCCCTGTACGCGCGTTCGTCCACGGGCTTGCGCTGGGTCTGGTCGACAGGTGTGCCCGCGGCGTCCTTTTCCGGAAGCCGGTTCACGGTGACCCATTCACCGGGGACGGCGGTCTTCTCCTGCGCCCCGTTGTCTGCGGTGTCGCCGTCTGTGTATTTGGGAGCCGAGGCGAAATCGGTGGTCCACTGTGCCGGGTTGTAAAGGCCCTGGCTGAAGTTGCCGGAGTTGCCGAGGAGCTGGGAGTAGTCCTTGGATCCCGGCCATGACAACGCGAACGGGGACTTTGAGACGAAGGGCAGGTAGTCCTTGTCCAGCGACTTGGTCACAGTACCCACGTCCTTGACCACGTTGCCGGAACCGTCGATTTCCTCGATTTTGACCGAGTACTTCAGGTCGAGGGAGGTCCCGGAACGTACGATCAGCGGGATGGCCTGGGAGTCGTCGGTCAGCTGGCCGTTCCGCTTGGCCTGCTGGTACTGGGTCATGAGCGGCGCCCAGTACTTCAGTTTGACGCCCAGGAAATCAGGACCCTCTTCGAGTTCTTTCATGCTGATGCCTGTGGTGAAGAGGCTTTCGAAGTGCCGGCCGATCGCTCCCGCATTGCGGGCGTCGGCAGGCGGTGCCTTCTCGAGGGGCGCCAGGAAGTCCCCGGCGCTTCCCAGGAGTGCGCGTTCGGAGATCGGATCAACCGCGACGACGGATTCGGTCACCTGGGGTGCCAGCGGCAGGGACACCGAGAGGTTGAAGAGATTGTGCTCCGATCCGCCGGCCGGGGCGGGGAACTTGATGCCCGTCTCCCCACTTGGGCCGGCAATACGGATACTCTTTCCGCCGGGAGTCTCCTCCTCGATGAGCTGAGCCTTGCCCAGAGACCCTTCGGCCATGGACTTGAACAGCGTCTGCTCCGAGTGGCCGTCAGAGCTCACAGCGCTGGCCGTCAGGCGGTAGGTTTTGGCCTTATCGGTCAATACGGATTCCGCCGCCGGCCACTTGCTGGGGTCGGTACCCCCGGGCTCTCCGGCTGTCGCAGTTCCTACCAGTCCGGCGTTGAAGCCTAGGTAGTCCATGGCGTCCAGCCGTGGGGCCTCAAGGTTTTGGCTGACGCGGGAAACCAGGCTGATGGGGGCGGCCACGGAAGTTCCGGAGAGCTTCCGGAGGGCTTCCAGTTGATCAAAACTGATTCCGCCCTGGCCATTGGCGATTTCCGGCTGCATGAGCGAGCCGCCGGCACCCGCCTTGGGTTGCACGAGGATGTCGTAAAGTCCTCGCGAATTCTCGTCGACTGTTCGGTTGAGCGCCGCTTGTGACTGTCCCTGGACGAGGACGGACAGGCACATGGCGACGATCAATATGGCCGCGGTCAACATCAGCACTCTGCTTCTGATGAACCTCTGGACGGCGTTCATTGGGCTCCTGAAAGCTGGATTTGCGTGCGCGCACACCACTGTTCACTCCAAACGGATGTGAAGGTGTCCCCTGCCGGATGTGCAGAACAAGATTGGCCGGCCCGCCGGCTGGATGCCCCAAAGGGACTCAGTCGGAGAAAGCAGACCGGCCAATCATACGTGCCAGAAGTTACAACTCTGTCACTAATGGTTCACCTGAGGCTTGGCCTCAGTTTTCGAGGTCAACCTCGCGCACCATTTCAGCGCCGATGCCGGCCTTGATCGCGTCAAGAACCTGCTGCGGCACGGAGCTGTCGATGGTCAGGAGCGCGAGCACCTGGCCACCTTCAGTCTGCCGCGCGACCTGCATGCCGCCAATGTTGATGTTGTTCATGCCCAGGATGTGGCCGATAGTACCGATCACGCCGGGCCGATCAGCGTAGGAAACCACCACGAGGTGCTCGCTGATGGGGATTTCGACGTCGTAGCCGTTGACTCCCACCAGTTTCTCAACCTGCTTGGGGCCCGTCAGCGTTCCTGCCACGGAAATCTGGCTGCCGTCGCTGAGGGCGCCGCGAAGGGTCAGGACGTTGCGGTAGTCCTCGGCTTCGGGAGTGGTGATCAGGCGGGTGTTGATGCCGCGCTGTTCGGCGATAACGGGGGCGTTGACGTAGGAGACCTGCTCGGTCACGACGTCCGCGAAGATGCCCTTGAGGGCTGCAAGCTCCAGGACCTTGACGTCGAGCGCGGCGATTTCGCCGGCAACCTCGACGTCGATCTGGGTCAGGGAATCGTGAGTGAGAGCGGTGAAGATCCTGCCCAGCTTTTCAATGAGGGGAATACCGGGGCGGACGTCGGGCGCGATGATGCCGCCTGCCACGTTGACGGCGTCCGGGACCAGCTCACCGGCAAGGGCAAGCCTGACCGACTTCGCTACTGACACACCGGCTTTTTCCTGGGCTTCGTCAGTGGATGCACCAAGGTGCGGGGTGACCACGACGTTGTCCAGTTTGAAGAACGGAAGGTCGGTGCTGGGCTCCTTGACGAAGACGTCGACGCCGGCGCCGGCGATG
This sequence comes from Arthrobacter sp. Z5-13, assembly GCF_056499105.1. Taxonomy (NCBI): domain Bacteria; kingdom Bacillati; phylum Actinomycetota; class Actinomycetes; order Micrococcales; family Micrococcaceae; genus Arthrobacter; species Arthrobacter sp. Z5-13. Next base: position 1,703,378 of record NZ_CP096460.1, on the reverse strand, counting down.
TCGCCGTCCTGCAGGGCCGTGTAGAGGGCTTCCTCGTCGATCAGGCCGCCGCGTGCCACGTTGATGACGTAGGCGGTGTTCTTCATCTTCTTGAAGGCGTCAGCGCCCAGCATGCCGACCGTTTCGGGGGTCTTGGGCATGTGGATGGTGATGAAGTCCGAGTGGGCCAGCAGCTCGTCGAGGGTGACGAGCTTGACGCCGAGCTGCGCGGCCCGGGCCGAGGTGATGTACGGATCGTAGGCGAGGATTTCGGTTTCGAAGCCCTGCAGGCGGGCAGCGACGAGGGCGCCGATGCGGCCGAGGCCGATGATGCCTACCTTTTTCTCAAAGAGCTCGATGCCCGAGTACTTGGAGCGCTTCCATTCGCCGTCCTTCAGGGCGGCGCTGGCCTGCGGGATGTGGCGTGCGAGGCTGAGGATGTGGCCAACGGTCAGTTCAGCGGCGGAGACAATGTTCGACGTCGGGGCGTTGACCACCATGACGCCGGCCTGGGTGGCGGCTTTGATGTCCACGTTGTCGAGCCCGACGCCGGCACGGGCTATAACCTTCAGGTTCTTGGCCGCGGCGATTGCCTCGGCGTCCACCTGGGTGGCTGAGCGCACGAGGATGGCGTCGACGTCGATGATCGCAGACAGCAGCTGGGAACGGTCGGCGCCGTCGGTCTGGCGGATTTCGAAGTCCGGGCCCAGGGCCTCGACTGTGGCGGGCGAAAGTTCTTCGGCGAGCAGTACTACGGGTTTTGACACGGCTGATCCTCTGCGTTGCAGTCCGGGGGGTATAACAAGTCTAGGCCGACAGAAAGGCCGGGCCCACATTGTGAAGTGTGAACCCGGCCATTTTCCGGTACCTCGGTTATGCGAAAAGCACGACCTAGCGGGCTACGGAGCCCTCTGTGTAGTCATCATTGGTCTTGATCCAGGAGAAGAGCTTCCGCAGTTCGCGGCCGGTGGTCTCGATGGGGTGGTCTTCGCCCTTCTTGCGCAGCTCTGCGAACTCCGGAGCGCCGGCGTCCTGATCGTCGATGAAGCGCTTGGCGAAGGCACCGTTCTGGATGTCCGCGAGGACAGCCTTCATGTTTTCCTTCACCTCGGGAGTGATGACGCGCGGGCCGGAGACGTAGTCGCCGTATTCCGCCGTGTCCGAGACGCTCCAGCGCTGCTTGGCGATGCCACCCTCCACCATGAGGTCAACAATGAGCTTGAGCTCGTGCAGAACCTCGAAGTAGGCGACCTCGGGCTTGTAGCCGGCTTCAGTCAATGTTTCGAAGCCGTACTGGATGAGCTGCGATGCGCCGCCGCAGAGAACAGCCTGCTCGCCGAAGAGGTCCGTTTCGGTCTCTTCGGTGAAGGTGGTCTCGATAACGCCTGCACGGGTGCCGCCAATTGCCTTGGCGTAAGACAGGGCCAGTTCCTTGGCCTTGCCGGAAGCGTTCTGCTCCACCGCGATCAGGTCGGGAACGCCACGGCCGGCTTCGAATTCGCGGCGCACGATGTGGCCGGGTCCCTTGGGGGCAACCAGGGCGACGTCGACGTCGGCCGGCGGCTTGATGTAGCCGTAGCGGATGTTGAAGCCGTGGCCGAAGAAGAGGGCGTCACCGGCCTGCAGGTTCGGTGCGATGTCCTCGGCGTAGACGAAGCGCTGGACCTGGTCCGGGGTAAGGACCATGATCAGGTCGGCTTCGGCAACGGCGTCGGCAACGTTCAGGACGCGCAGGCCCTCGGCCTCGGCCTTGGCCCGGGACTTGGAGCCTTCCTTCAGGCCGACGCGGACGTCAACGCCTGAATCGCGAAGGCTGAGGGCGTGGGCGTGGCCCTGGGAGCCGTAACCGATAACGGCAACGGTGCGTCCCTGGATGATCGACAGGTCGGCGTCGTCGTCGTAAAACATTTCAGTCACTTGGGTGTCTCCTTTTGAGTGGATTCTTTGGTGTTGCTTGCAGGTGGAGCTTGTCAGTGGTGGTGGAGTGCCTTCCGCAGTGCCTAAGCGCTGCGCAAGGCCCTGTCACTCATGGAGCGGGATCCCCGTCCAACGGCCAAAGTGCCGGACTGCACAATTTCGCGGATTCCGAAAGGTTCCAGCACGGAAAGCAGTGCCGTCAGTTTTTCGGGATGGCCGGTTGCTTCAATGACCACTGAATCTGTGGAGACGTCGACTACTGAAGCACGGAACAAATCTGCAGCGTGGGTCACCTGCAAACGGGTTGCGGCATCCGCCCGTACCTTGACCAGGATGTGGTCGCGCTGCACGGAGGATTCGGAAGTCAGTTCAACAATCTTGATCACGTTGACCAGCTTGTTCAACTGTTTGGTGACCTGTTCGATCAGGTCACCGTCGGCGTCGACCACAACGGTCATGCGGGACATGCCCGGCACTTCGGTGGGGCCTACGGCCAAAGAATTGATGTTGAAGGCGCGGCGGGCAAACAGGCTGGCCACGCGGGTCAGCACACCGGGCTTGTCTTCGACCAGAACGGACAGTGTGTGGCGGCTCATGATCAGTCCTCCTCTTCCCATTCCGGGGTCAGGTTGCGGGCAACCTGGATCTGGTCGTTGCTTACTCCGGCAGGGACCATCGGCCACACCATGGAGTTGGGACTGACTACGAAGTCGATGACGACGGGCCTGTCGTTGATTTCCAGCGCTTTCTGGATAGTGGCATCGATGTCCTCGACGCGTTCGCAACGGAAGGAAGCACAGCCATAGGCCTCCCCCAGCTTGACGAAGTCCGGGATACGGACGGTGTCGTGGCCGGTGTTGAGATCGGTGTTGGAGTAGCGGCCCTCATAGAAGAGGGTCTGCCACTGCCGCACCATACCCAGCGAGGAGTTGTTGATGACGGCCACCTTGATGGGGATCTTGTTGATGGCGCACGTAGCAAGTTCCTGGTTGGTCATCTGGAAACAGCCGTCTCCGTCGATGGCCCACACCACGCGGTCGGGTTCGCCAACCTTGGCGCCCATGGCCGCAGGCACCGCGTAACCCATGGTGCCCGCACCGCCTGAGTTCAGCCACTGGTGGGGCCGCTCGTACTTGATGAACTGTGCAGCCCACATCTGGTGTTGCCCGACGCCGGCCACGTAGATACCCTCCGGGCCGGTCAACGCGCCGATGCGCTCAATAACACGCTGCGGGGCTACGAGGCCGTCCTCAGGTTCGGTCCAACCCAGCGGGTAGGTTTCGCGGAGGTTGTTCAGGAACGCCCACCAGCTCTGCAGGTCCGGGGTACCGGAAGCCTCAAACTGGGTGCGTACTGCCTCTGTGAGCTCCGGAATGATCTCCTTGACCGAACCGACGATGGGAACGTCAGCTGTCCGGTTCTTGGAGATTTCCGCGGGATCGATATCGGCATGGATCACCTTGGCGTTGGGCGCGAAGGTCTTCAGGATCCCGGTCACCCGGTCATCAAAGCGGGCTCCAAGCGTGATCAGGAGATCCGACTGCTGCAATGCCGTGACGGCGGAAACGGTACCGTGCATACCTGGCATGCCAACGTGCTGGGGGTGCGAATCCGGGAAAACGCCACGGGCCATGAGGGTGGTGACCACAGGGGCGCCTGTCAGTTCCGCTAGTTCGCGCAACTCTGCTGAGGCGTGGGCCTTGACGACGCCGCCGCCCACATAGAGGACGGGCTTGCTGGCAGCAGCAATAAGGCGTGCGGCCTCCCGGACCTGCTTGTTGTGTCCGCGGACCACGGGCCGATAACCGGGCAGGTCGATCTTGGGCGGCCAGGAAAAGGTCATCTTGCCCTGCTGGGCGTCCTTGGCAACATCCACCAGGACCGGGCCGGGACGGCCACTCGAAGCCAGGTGGAAAGCGGCGGCCATGACGTGTGGGATCTCATTCGGATCCGTTACAAGGAACGAGTGCTTGGTGATGGGCATGGTGATGCCCACAATGTCGGCTTCCTGGAAGGCATCGGTGCCGATGACTCCGCTGGATACCTGGCCGGTGATCGCAACCATGGGCACGGAATCCATGTGGGCGTCCATGATGGCGGTAACGAGGTTGGTGGCTCCCGGGCCGGACGTGGCGATGCAGACGCCAACCCTTCCCGTAACCATGGCATAGCCTTGCGCGGCGTGGCCGGCTCCCTGTTCGTGACGGACCAGAACGTGATTCATTCCGGAAGCCATCAAAGGGTCATAGGTAGGCAGGATCGCGCCACCGGGCAAACCAAAAATATCGTCGACGCCGAGTTCTTCGAGCGAACGCACAATAGCTTCTGAGCCGGTCATCACCGTTGGGGGTACAACGTTGTTCGGCCCAAGGACAGGAGAGGCGGCTGCAGCAATGTCGACACCCGCGTCAGTGGGGCGGTCGACGCGTTCTGGAGCCTTGGGGGCTCCAGCGGACTTTGTAGCCATCAGCGAGGGGCTGATCGGCGATCCTTTGCTCATCGGACTCTTCCTTAGTGGATCTTGAATTAGCGGTTACAGCGGGTGGAACTTCGTGATGATGCTTCGCGGCAATAAAAAAACCCCTCAGCCTGATGGGCTCTTCGAGGGGTTGCGCGTGACAGTTCGTTACCAGTCGGGCTATTTAGCCACGCGCTTGGTAAGTACGACGACGTCGGTAACGAATGCGATCATGCGTTCAGTGTTCCCTCTAAGTGAGATACGTGTCAACGGAGCAACTTGCGATCTCACCATTTGGACATCATTGTCCACTACATGGCCGCCTCGCCCAACTGATAGCAGCAGATGCTGTCTTTATTGCTCGTAACAACATCTGCTGCGACTCAGTTGGATTCAGCCGCCGAACTGCGTGCTGCTACCCGCAGTATGCGCCGGTGGAGGCGCTGTGCACCAGCTTGGCGTACTTGGCCAGCACGCCCTTGGTGAACTTCGCGGGCAGCGGAGCCCAGCCCTCTTTACGCGACTCGAGCTCGGCCGGGTCCACCAGGAGGTCGAAGCTGCGGGCGGCGATATCCACGCGGATCCGGTCACCGTCCTTTACAAAGGCGATGGGACCGCCGTCGACTGCTTCCGGTGCAACGTGCCCGATGCAGAGCCCGGTGGTGCCGCCCGAGAAACGGCCGTCAGTTAGGAGCAAAACATCCTTGCCGAGGCCGGCGCCCTTGATGGCCCCGGTGATCGCGAGCATTTCCCGCATGCCGGGACCGCCCTTGGGACCTTCGTAGCGGATGACAACGACGTCGCCTGCGTGGATCTGGCCCTTGTCCAGCGCGTCGAGCGCTCCCTGCTCGCGCTCGAAGACGCGGGCAGTTCCCTCGAAAACGTCGGCGTCGAACCCTGCGCTCTTTACGACAGCACCCTCCGGTGCCATGGTGCCGTGCAGGATGGTGATACCGCCGGTCTTGTGGATCGGGTTGTCCAGGGCCCGCAGGATCTTGCCGTCCAGGTCCGGCGGGTTGATGGACGCGAGGTTTTCGGCGAGGGTTTTGCCCGTCACGGTGAGGCAGTCCCCGTGCAGCAGTCCGGCGTCGAGCAGTGCCTTCATGATGACCGGCACGCCGCCGATCTTATCCACATCCGTCATGACATAACGGCCAAACGGCTTGAGGTCACCGAGGTGCGGGATTTTGTCGCCGATGCGGTTGAAGTCATCCAGCGTGAGCTCGACTTCTGCTTCGCGGGCGATCGCGAGCAAGTGGAGGACGGCGTTGGTGGAGCCGCCGAAGGCCATGGTCACGGCAATAGCGTTCTCAAACGCTTTTTTGGTCATGATGTCCCGCGCAGTGATCCCAAGGCGGAGCAGGTTCACCACGGCCTCACCCGACTTACGGGCAAATTCATCACGACGGCGGTCAGCCGAGGGCGGCGCAGCGGATCCCGGCAGGGACATTCCGAGTGCCTCGCCGATGCACGCCATTGTGTTGGCCGTGTACATACCGCCGCAGGCACCTTCGCCGGGACAGATGGCCTTTTCAATGCGTTCGAGGTCTCCGAGGCTCATCTTTCCGGCTGCGCAGGCGCCGACGGCCTCGAAGGCGTCAATGAGGGTAACTTCCTTCTCCGACCCATCTTCAAGCTTCACCCAGCCGGGCATGATGGATCCGGCGTAGAGGAAGACGCTGGCCAGGTCCAGGCGCGCAGCGGCCATGAGCATGCCGGGCAGTGACTTATCGCAGCCAGCCAAAAGGACCGAGCCATCGATCCGCTCCGCCTGCATAACGGTCTCGACGGAGTCAGCGATGACTTCGCGGGAAACAAGGGAGAAGTGCATGCCCTCGTGGCCCATGGAGATTCCGTCGGAAACGGAGATTGTGCCGAACTGCATGGGGAAACCCCCGCCTGCATGGACACCTTCCTTGGCACCCTGGGCGAGCCTGTTCAGGGAGAGGTTGCAGGGAGTGATTTCATTCCAGGAGCTCGCGACGCCGATTTGGGGTTTGGCAAAGTCGTCATCCCCCATACCCACCGCACGGAACATGCCACGCGCTGGGGCGGCATGGATTCCATCGGTGACGACCCGGCTGCGGGGCTTGATGTCCGGCTTGATTTCTGTCGCGGTTTGGGTGGTCTCACTCATGGGTCAAAGTCTATGGCTCCCGAGGGGGCCCTAACGACCTGCCAACACGACTTAAGGCTAAATGGCTGGAATATTTCGACCATATGTTGGACGTCTGTCCCGCATGCTGAGACGCGACTTCGTAATACCGATGCTGGTGTGGCGTTTGTCACACAGGCGTGCCGGAAGGTCCCTGCCGATTGCTCCTTCAGTGAGTTTTCCAGCACCGTCCCGGTGAATCGCTTGTTGACGCGGTTGACAAACCTAGACAGTCACCTTGACGCGGACGTAACGTCGAGCATCGGCACCTTGGTTATTGAGGGAAAGGCTTTGCTATGGATTGGCTTATCTGGGTCATTGTCATCATTCTCATCGTGGCCGTTGTCTGGTGGCTGCTCAACCGCAACAGCCGGGGCTCTGCCTTGGCGTCAGACCGGGGCGGGGCTTCGGACGCACAGACCGAATCGGTGAGAGGGCAGAGCGTCCCCGCAGCAGCAGCAACGCCTGCCGCCCCTGAACCATCAGCCCCTGAACCTGTCACATCAGCTCCCGCAGCGCCGGCACCCACAGCGCCAGTCAGGGAAACTGAAAATTCCGGAAGCTCCGCCTACCCCGCCCCCTCAGCGCCAACCGCCTCAGCAGCCACCACTGACCCCAAAGCCGAAGAACATACACCCGCGACGGATGCGGCGCCCAGGGACGCTGACTGGGCCGAGGCTCCGGCACCGGATGGCGGAGACGTGGACGATTGGGACGCCGACGTCGAACCCTCGCGGACGCACTCCGCTTCCGCTTCGGCAGCCGAGGCCCGAACGGCTAAAGACAAAGCAGAGGACGCGGACAAGGCTGAATGGGAAGCCCAGTGGTCAGAGGGCAGCACGTCGGCACCCGGCCAGTCCATGCCGGCTCCTGCTGAACACCACCACGACGGACACCACCACGACGATCACGAGTACACCGGGGCCCACGCGCCGACACTCCCAGGTGCCGAATCTGCGGCTGCAGAATCGGCCGTCCAAGACTCAGCACAGTCAGAGGGAGCCCCCACGGAGACAGCCACAACCGGGGCGGCAGCAGCCCACACCCCCGCACCGGCAGCTGCGCTTGATCCCGATGAGGAAACCCTGCAACGAGCCGAATCTTCAGCCGTGACGGAGTCCTCGCTGAGTCACACAGCAGAGCCTAGCGGCCATTTGGCGGTAGAGCAGCCCTATGGTGAGGGTTCAGCTGCGGCTGCAGCCGACGGTTCGGGCCCAGCTGGCTACACGGTCAAAGGCGACGCGGAATCCATGACGTACTTCGAGGAGACCAATCCGGCCTTTGAGGATGCTCCGGCTGGTGTCTGGTTTGAGTCCGTCGCCCACGCCGAAGCCGCTGGCTTCCGCCCGCCACGCCGGACCCGGCTCTGACCATGTCCTTCCGCTTGCGCCAGTGATACCGGACTAAAGAAGGTGGATTCGGGGGGCAGACTCTTCCCGTCTATGAGAGTGCGTCCGGCGAACTATGCCGGCGGAAGGTCGGGGACGGCCTCCATGACAGGCATTTTGCTGGCCCTTTCGCTCTCTGTGTCGGCCTGTACCGCGGAAGGAGATGGTGGCCCTCCCACGGGCAACGCACCTTCAACAACCTTAACCGCCACTCCCGGGGAGTCAGCGGCCGCTCCCGGACAGCCAGCGGCCACCACTCCCGCACTGCCACCGCGGGTGGCCCGGCAGATTGACGTCGGGCTTCAGGTGCCGTGGTCGATTGTCTTCCTTCCTGACGGCACTGCAGTGATATCCGAGCGCCACAGTGCTCTCCTCAAGGGCGTCCGGAACGGTCAGAGCCAGGAGATAGGACGGGTTCCTGGTGTGGTTCCCGGTGGTGAAGGTGGCTTGCTGGGCCTTGCGTTGTCCCCCGGTTTCAGTTCGGATCGTTACCTCTACCTTTACTTCACAGCCCAGGATGACAACCGGATTGCGCGGCTTCGCCTCAACGAGACCGGTGGCCAGGCCTTGGACGCCGGCGAACCGGAAATCATCTTTTCCGGGATCTCCAAGGCATCCACACACAACGGCGGACGGATCCGGTTTGGCCCTGACGGTTTCCTCTACGTTGCCACCGGAGATTCCCAGCGCCGTGAACAGCCGCAGGATCCAAACGCATTGGGTGGAAAGATCCTCCGATTGACTCCTGACGGCCGTCCTGCACCGGGGAATCCCTTCGGAAACAACCCGGTGTACAGCATTGGTCACCGTAACGTCCAAGGCCTCGCATGGGACAGCCAGGGACGGTTCTGGGCCAGTGAATTTGGGCCAGACGTCAATGACGAACTGAATCTCATTGTCGCAGGGGGAAACTACGGTTGGCCCAGCGTCACTGGGAACCCTGGGCGCAGCGGCTTTATCGATGCCGCGGTGGTGTGGCCTTCAACCGCGGAATCCTCACCAAGCGGCCTGGAAATCATCGGCTCCACGGCCTACCTCGGAGCACTGCGGGGCCAGCGGGTGTGGTCGGTGCCGCTGATCGGCGAAAAAGCAGGAAACCCGGTGAGCTATTTCACACGGGAGTACGGCCGGATCCGCGATGTCGCCCTAGCCCCGGACGGATCGTTATGGGCTCTCACGAACAACCGAAACCCTGATTCCATATTGGTTCTGGACATCTCCGGGTAGCCACCGAGGACGAGTCCCTGCCGATTTCACACGGCGCACATTCTCGTGTAGAGTTTCATGTCGTTGCGAAGAACAACGGGGGAAATAAACCGCCTTCCGGAATACGAAACAACAGCTGCACCTCTAGCTCAACTGGCAGAGCAATTGACTCTTAATCAATGGGTTCCGGGTTCGAGTCCCGGGGGGTGCACCAAGCGAAAACCCCGTCTTGCAGGCCGTCAGGCCAGCGAGGCGGGGTTTTGTTTTGCCTGCGGCCGCACCCCGACACACGCAAATGACTTCAGGCCGCAGCCACTCGTTCAATTCAGCGTCAAGCCCGGTTGGATGGTGATGCTCAAAATCCACGCTGGCGCCGGAAAGAAATTTGGCTTTTGGAAACCCGTACCTTCACGGCAGCGAGCTGATGTGTACTGGAAGCCGTCGGCGATGGGGCTGCAGGGGTCCCCGTTGCGTGCCCCTGGCCTAATGAACCGGCTTAGACAACCTGGTTGACGTCCACAACCATGCCGGATTCGGCGCTGGCAACAATCGCCTTGGTTTCCGGAGATGAGAAGCGTTTGGCGAGCTCCACCACCACTGCCCTCAACTCCTGCCGGAGAACATCGGGGTCAATGGATGCCGATGCCAGCACGGAGCGTTCCATGTCCGCGGCCGCTGATACGGCCTCACTCCCACGGTCTGTCAGTGTGACTACGTGGCTGCGCCGGTCCGAAGTGCTGCGTTCCCTGCGGATGTGCCCGTGCGCCTCGAGCCGGCTGAGCGTCTTACCCATGGTCTGCGCCTGGACGCGTACTAATTGGGCAAGCTGTGCCTGAGTCATGGGTCCATTAAGGGACAGCACTTCCATGGCGATGACTCCGGCGTGCGTCAGTCCAATTGCACCCAGTTTTTCATTCCAGGAATGTTCAACGAGGCGTGCCGCAGTGGACAATAGGCGCCCAGTGGGCCAGCGATCCATATCAGGCATACCACTTAGTATAGCGAGCGTCCGATTCGGTCTCCGACTCCAAAGGTCATTAGGCTTGAGTGTCCTGAAAGTTTCGAAGGAGAAAAAAGTGGTTGAACGTCTCACACCGGGAGCAAAAGCACCCGAATTTACCTTGAAGGACAGTACTGGCAAGGACGTCAGCCTTTCGGACTACAGTGGCCGCAGCACCGTGGTCTACTTCTATCCGGCAGCCTCGACCCCCGGATGCACCAAGCAGGCGTGTGATTTCCGTGACAACCTTGCTTCCCTGCAGGCGTCCGGCTACGAGGTCCTTGGTATCTCTCCGGATCCGGTGGACAAACTCGCACGGTTCGCAGATCAGGAGGGGCTCCAATTTCCCCTGCTGTCAGACGAGGACCATGCAGTGGCCGAGGCCTATGCGGCCTGGGGAGAAAAAAAGAACTATGGCCGCACCTATGACGGCCTCATCCGTTCCACAGTGGTCGTCGACCCCGAGGGCAAGGTTGCAGTTGCCCAGTACAACGTCAGGGCAACCGGTCACGTCGCAAAGCTGCGCCGGGACCTGAAGCTGGATAGCTGATACGGACGATACAATAAAGGCTGGCATCCGCCGTCGGGCATTAGCGATTGATGCAGGTACTACGACGGCGACGCCAAGCGCGAGTGGTGAAATTGGCAGACACGCAGGATTTAGGTTCCTGTGCCTTCGGGCGTGGGGGTTCAAGTCCCCCCTTGCGCACTGTTAGTCAGTTGTTGGTAGCCCCGGCCTTACGGTCGGGGCTACTGCAATTTAAGAGCCAGGACCCTCGCCGAAAACCAGCCCGGAAAAAGATTCTCCCCCTTGCACCCATCCGTTGGTCGCAAAAAGCCGAATACCCAGTGAGGCACCAAGCAGGAGACGGTGCCCGCCAGTCGGATTCACGGCACCAGTAGACAAAAGACGGTCTGGCTCAACTACAGACCGGCCCTATCAAGGAGAATCGAAATGCAGTCCATCAAGCGCACATCTTTCACCGTTGCAAGTGTTGCCGCCGCAGCCCTGCTCAGCCTCACCGCCTGCGGCGGAACCGCCAGCACGGCTCCCGGCTCTGCGGCTCCTGAAGCTTCAGCCTCCAGCGCCCCGGCACCCAGCCCGACAGCCACAGAGTCCAAAATGATGGATCCGGCTGCAAACCTGGTCGGTGCAGGCTGCGCAGGCTACGCTGCCCAGGTGCCGGAGGGCGCGGGTTCAGTTGCCGGAATGGCTTTGGATCCGGTGGCGGTCGCGGCATCCAACAACCCGATCCTGACCACCCTCACGGCGGCCGTGTCGGGCAAGCTGAATCCCAAGGTAAACCTCGTGGACACCCTTAATGGCAGCGAGTTCACCGTTTTCGCCCCCGTTGACGATGCCTTCGCGAAAATCGACGCAGCAACCATCGAGACCCTCAAGACCGACGACGCCCTGCTCAGCAAGATCCTGACCTACCACGTGGTACCCGGCCAGATCTCGCCCGATGAAATCGTGGGAACCCACGCCACGGTCCAAGGCGGCACGGTAACGGTGACGGGCTCCAAAGACGCCCTGAAGGTTAACGACGCCGGCGTCATCTGCGGCGGCGTCCAGACGGCAAACGCCACGGTTTACATGGTGGACACAGTCCTGATGCCGAAGTAACCCCCTCATGACCGGCTGACAACCAGCCTCCTGCCGTGGCACCGGCCTGAGTCCCCGGAGCCGCCCAGAAGGCAACAGGGCCCGCACATTGGTGCGGGCCCTGTTGGCTGACGGTCAATTAGACTAATGACTGTTCTGCAGTCCGCGGAGCGCCCAGCCGTCCCGAGGTGATCAGCGAGTGCCCAGAAGTAAACCGCGCAGCGTCGGAGGAAGCATTGGCGCCGCACTCCTGGCGTTGTTGCTCGTCTCCTGCACCGGGGCGCCCTTGCCTTCGCCTTCGCCGTCCGCCAGCTCAGCTCTGGCAGCCACCGGACCCACCGCCACTTTTACCTTCGGCACAGCGGCGCAGCCCTTAGGGCTCGATCCCGCTTTGGTCTCGGACATAGAAGCCTTCCGGGTAAGCCGCCAGGTCCTGGAGGGTCTCGTAGGAGTAGACCAGACCACGGGGCTCCCCACTCCCCTTCTTGCCACCGAATGGAATGAGACGGATAACGGCCGCAGCTACACCTTCAAGCTCCGGAGCGGCGTCAAGTTCCAGGACGGCAGCCCCTTCGACGCCAAGTCTGTCTGCACCAACTTCGACCGTTGGTTCAACTTTCCCGCGTCACTGCGGCAACAGGCCCCCGGGAGCTCCTTCAAAGGCGTCTTTGAGGCCCATTCGGACCAGGCTTCGCTGTCTATCTATAAAGGCTGCTCAGCACTTGCCCCGGACAATGTCCGGATCGACCTCACTCAGCGATTCACCGGCTTCCTCCAGGCCCTGACGCTGCCGGCCTTCGGGATGTCCTCCCCCAAAGCGATGGCGGAAGGAACGGCGGACGTCCTGGACCAGACCCGTGAGGGCATGGCGATCTCGAAATACGCCGCGCATCCGGTTGGCACCGGCCCCTACAGTTTTGCCGGCTGGGATAACACCAAAGTCACCCTCGTCAGCAATAAGGACTACTGGGGGGACAAAGGCCAAATCGGAACCATCAACTTTGTCACCTACGATCATCCGCAGGCCAGGCTACAGGCCCTGCTGGACGGCAAGATCGATGGTTATGACGCCGTCACTGTCGGCAACTTTGATCAGCTGGTCAAGCAAGGGAAGCAGATCATCCAGCGTGATCCCTTCTCGGTGATGTACCTCGGCATGAACCAGGAAATACCGATCCTCCAGAACCTGGAGGTACGCCAGGCGATCGAAATGGCGCTGGACAAGGACACACTGATCCGGAAGTTCTACATCGACAACACGGCGGAGGCTGCGCAGTTTGTGCCGCCCAAGCTGAATGGGTTCAATAACGACGCGCCTACCCTTGGCTACGATCCGGCGAAGGCCAAGGATCTTCTGGCGAAGTCCGGCTATAAGGGCGAGCAACTCAAGTTCTACTACCCGCTGAACGTGACCAGGCCCTACCTTCCCACCCCGGAAAAGATCTACGCAGAAATCAGCAGGGAACTGACGGCCGTCGGCTTCAACATCAAACCCGTACCCATCGAATGGTCAGACGGGTACCTGCAAAAAGTTCAGTCTCCGGGCGATCATGCACTGCATCTGCTGGGGTGGAACGGCTCGTACTCTGATCCGGACAACTTCGTCGGGCCCCTTTTTGGTGAGAAGAACGGAGAGTTCGGCTACCAGGACGCCCAGGTCTTCTCGAAGATCGAGCGGGCACGGGGGCTGCCGGAGGGCCAGGAGCGTACGGATCTGTATCACACCATCAATAACCAGATCGCTGCGTCGGTCCCGGCTGTGCCGATCGCGTTTCCCATTTCGGCCCTTGCACTCTCAGACCGTGTCCTCAAATACCCCGCTTCCCCGGTCTTAAACGAGGTTTTCACAAAGGTCGAGCTGAAGCCTTGACGGACGCCGGCAATTTCAGTAAGTAGCCTGCGCGGGGATATTCTGTGACAGCCAGAGCCGCTGCTATCGGAGACTGATTGTGACTTTCATTTCCAAGACAAAACATGCCGACGTCGTCCTGATTGGCGGCGGCATCATGAGCGCCACTCTCGGCGCCTTCATCAAGCAGCTCGAACCGAACTGGACAGTTTCCCTTTTCGAACGCCTGGACGAGGCCGGGCTGGAGAGCTCAGGCCCCTGGAACAATGCGGGCACCGGCCACGCCGCACTGTGTGAGCTCAACTACACCCCGGCAGCCAAAGACGGCTCGGTCGACCCCTCCAAGGCCCTTCACATCAACGAGCAGTTCCAGTTGTCGCGCCAGTTCTGGTCGCACCTGGTGACCAGGTCATTGATCGGTTCGCCCAAGAACTTCATCAACACCGTCCCCCACATGAGCTTCGTCATTGGCGAGGACAACGCCGGCTTCCTGAAGAACCGTTACAACGCCTTGAAGCCCAATGTGCTCTTCCGCAACATGGAGTACTCCGAAGACCAGGCCCAGATCGCCAAATGGGCTCCCCTGATCGTTAAGGGCCGTGACTCGAAGCAGCGTGTGGCCGCCACACGCGCCGCGGAGGGTACCGACGTCGACTTCGGGGCCCTGACCCGCGACCTCATCACCTATCTGGGCAACAACGGCGTGGAAATCAACTACGGCCACGATGTCACCGGGATCCGCCGCGCGTCAGATGGCGGCTGGGACCTGTCCCTGAAGTATCCGAAGTCGGGCGAGCACGGAAAAATCCACGCGAAGTATGTGTTTGTGGGAGCCGGCGGCGGTGCGCTGCACCTGCTGCAGGCCTCGGGAATACCGGAAAGCAAGGGCTTCGGCGGGTTCCCGGTATCAGGACAGTTCTTCCGCTGCACCGATGAGAAACTGGCCGTCCAGCACAGCGCGAAGGTCTACGGACAGGCATCCGTGGGAGCACCTCCCATGTCCGTCCCCCACCTGGACACGCGGTTCGTCCAGGGCAAAAGGTCCCTGCTCTTCGGCCCGTATGCGGGCTTCTCCACGAACTTCCTGAAAAACGGCTCCTACTTGGACCTCCCCCGTTCCATCCGGCCCCACAATATTGTCCCGATGCTTGCTGTAGGCAAGGACAACATGGACCTGACCGCCTACCTGATCAAGGAAGTTGCGAAGCGTCACGGGGAAAAGGTAGAGGCCCTTCGCGAGTACTATCCGGAAGCAAAAGACGGCGATTGGGAACTCATCACGGCCGGCCAGCGTGTTCAGATCATTAAGAAAGATCCGAAAAAGGGCGGTGTGCTCCAATTCGGCACTGAAGTGATCGCCGGCCGCGACGGTTCCATCGGTGCCTTGCTTGGCGCATCCCCCGGTGCCTCCACTGCTGTACCCATCATGATCGAGCTCCTGCAGAAGTCCTTCCCCAAGAATTTCAAGGGCTGGCAGTCAAAGCTTAAGGAGATGATGCCTGGGTACGGCGTGAAGCTCAATGACAACCCCGAGCTCGCTGTTCAGCTTGAAGAAGAGACCGCCAAGGCACTCCAGCTGGAAACGGTCAAGGCGACAAAGAGCTGATCCGGCAGGGGATGCGGCGGGCTGTGCATTCGATCCTTGTCCGTCAATCCACCAGGAGATAATGAGATGTTCCGGCTGGCAAAGCTATCGCTGGCAAACCGGGCCCTGATCGCGCTCATCACCGTCTTCGCCTCGGTATTCGGCGTGATCACGATGTCATCTCTGAAGCAGGAGCTCATCCCGTCCATCGAGTTCCCGAGGATCACCGTTATCTCCTCCATGCCCGGCGCTTCGCCGGAAGTGGTGGACAAACAGGTCAGCGGACCCTTGGAGACCGCGCTGAACGGGGTCGAGGGTCTGGAATCGACGTCGGCTACATCCCGTAATGGTGTATCGCAGATCAATCTGGTCTTCACCTACGGCTCGAACCTGGACCGTGCCCGGAACCAGATAGACCGGGCCATCTCCAACGCCAAACGGACTTTGCCCGAAGACGTCGAGCCACAGGCCATCGCCGGGAGCATCAGTGATTTCCCGATTGTCTTTCTGGCGGTGTCCTCTGACAGGTCACTGAGCGAACTGAACGCTGACCTGCTTCGGCTCAGCGTTCCTGCCTTGCAGAAGATCGACGGCGTCAGGGGCGCCGAGGTGACCGGCGGAGCCACCCAGCACATCCGGATCCTTCCCCGCCCCGATGCCATGGCGGCCAGAGCTGCCACGATCCAGTCGATCAGCGATGCGCTGAAGAACAACGGGGCACTGGTGCCTGCCGGAACCATCGAGGAACAGGGCAAGTCCCTGTCCCTGCAGATCGGAAGTCCTGTTGATTCCCTGGATGCCATCAAGGCCCTTCCCCTTGGTGGCGCCAGGGATGCTGCGACCATCGGCAGCGTGGCGGATGTCAGCATCGAAGACGACACCAGGACTTCGATCACCCGGACCAACGGCAAGGAGACCCTTGCGCTGTCCGTTACCAAGAAGCCCGACGGCGACACTGTGGCGATCTCGCACGCCGTCAATGCTGCACTCCCCCAGCTTGAGGCCGAGCTCGGAGCCAACGCCACCTTCACTCCCGTTTTCGACCAGGCGCCGTTCATTGAAAAATCCATCAAGGACCTGACCACTGAAGGCCTGCTGGGTCTCGGCTTCGCCGTCGCCGTCATCCTGGTGTTCCTGCTCTCAGTGCGATCCACGCTGGTGACGGCTGTCTCCATTCCCCTCTCGCTGCTGATCACGTTCATTGGCCTTTCGGGGACCGGATACTCGCTGAATATCCTGACCCTCGGTGCATTGACCATCGCGATCGGCCGCGTTGTGGATGACTCGATCGTGGTGATCGAGAACATCAAGCGCCACTTGAGCTACGGGGAGCCCAAGATCACTGCCATCCTCACGGCCATCCGGGAAGTTGCCGGCGCTATCACGGCCTCGACCCTCACCACCGTGGCAGTGTTCCTCCCCATCGCATTTGTGGGGGAATTGGCCGGGGAGCTTTTCCGCCCGTTTGCCCTCACCGTCACCATTGCCCTGTTGTCCTCCCTGCTGGTGTCGCTGACTATCGTGCCGGTCCTGGCCTACTGGTTCCTCAAGGGGGCTCCCGCTGCAGCGGATCCGGGCACAGCTGCTGAGACAGCTGCGATGGCCCACGAAGCTGAACAACGCACCGTCTTGCAGCGGGGCTACCTTCCCATCCTCCACAAGACACAGAAACACCCTGTGGTGACGCTGGTGGCCGCGGTGCTGGTCCTGGGCGCGACGGCGGCCATGACTCCGTTGCTGGCCACCGATCTCCTGGGCAGCTCTGGCCAGAACAGCATGAGCATCCGCCAGCAACTGCCGGCAGGGACAAGCCTCGCCGATGCAGGCGCCGCGGCCGCCAAGGTAGAAGATGTCTTGGACGACGTTGACGGAATCAAGGATGTCCAGGTCACCACCGGCAATGCCCAGGCCGGCTTTGCCGCACTCCTCTCCACAGGTGCCTCAAACTCGACGTTCACGGTGGTCACTGATGAGAAGGCAAAGCAGTCCCTGCTTCAGGACACCGTGCGTGAGCGCCTGAAAGAAGCCGGCGTCGAAGGAAAGATTTCCGTAGCAACCCAGCAAGGTGGCCTCGGCACGTCATCAACGGTGGACATTACCCTCAAGGCATCGAACTCAGCAGACCTGCGGACTGCGAGTGATGCCATGGTCCAGGCCATGGACAGCGTCCCGGGAAGCACCGAGACGGTAACCAATCTGGCCACCACCCAGCCTGTTGTGCAGGTCAAGGTGGACCGGGCAAAGGCCGTCGCCGCTGGACTCAATGAAGAGCGGGTCGCGGGTGTCCTGGCGGCCACCATCAGTCCCATTCCGGCAGGAACTGTCCGGATCGATACAAATGATTTTCCCGTCCAGATCGGTGTTGGCACACAGTTCAAGAGCATTGATGCCGTCAGGAACATCCCGCTTCCGGGCGGCAAGGGAGTGACGCTCGGCAGTATCGCTTCCGTCGAACAGGTGGACGCTCCCGTCTCTATTACTGCAAGCGGCGGGCAGCGGACGGCGACAGTCTCCGTCACGCCGTCGGGGTCCAATCTTGGTGCCGTCAGTGCCGAGGTGCAGAACAGGTTGAAGACCGTTCAGTTGCCGCCCGGGGTTACTGCGGAGATCGGCGGCGCCACCACCCAGCAAGCCGAATCATTCCAGCAGTTGGGGCTCGCGCTGCTGGCTGCCATCGCGATTGTGTACGTGATTATGGTGGCGACCTTCAAATCACTGGTGCAGCCCCTGATACTGCTCGTGTCCATTCCTTTTGCAGCAACGGGCGCCATCGCACTGCTGCTTCTGACCGGTATTCCCCTGGGCTTACCTTCACTCATCGGAATGCTGATGCTGGTGGGCATCGTGGTCACCAATGCCATTGTGCTGATAGACCTCATCAACCAGTACCGGCTGCCACGGGACGGCCGGCCCGGAATGAACGTGGCAGATGCCATCGTCCATGGTGCCCGCCAACGCCTCCGGCCGATCCTGATGACAGCCCTCGCCACTGTTTTCGCGCTGACACCCATGGCATTGGGCTTTACCGGCGGCGGCGGATTCATCTCACAGCCATTGGCGATAGTGGTTATCGGCGGGCTCCTCTCCTCCACGGCCCTGACCCTGGTCCTGGTACCGGTTCTCTACCGGCTGGTGGAGGGCCGACGTGAAAAGAAGTCCCTCCTGTTGGCTATGAAGCTGCGGCCCGCCTTCACCCCGGCCGCAGATGTCGATGCAGAATTCCCCGACTGGACCACGGGAATGATCCCCAAAGCCAGCGGACGGCGGGCTGCTCCCGGAGAGCCGAGCTGACTCTTCCGGGCCGGCGCCCTCCTGGGAATAATTCCTTCCTCCCTGCGTTGTATCCATCGATAGATGCAAATGCATGTATATCCGGCTATACTGGAATCAGTTTCCGGAACTTCATGAATCTGAAAGGGACACCATGCAGATCGGCGTATTCAGCGTCAGCGACATCACCACTGACCCCACCACGGACCGTGCTCCCACTGAGAACGAGCGCATCAAGGCGGAAGTGGCCATCGCCAAGAAGGTCGAAGAGATCGGCATGGATGTCTTTGCGATCGGGGAGCACCACAACCGGCCCTTCTTCTCCTCCTCGCCCACCACCACATTGGCCTATATCGCAGCGCAGACGGAACGGATCATCCTCTCCACGGCCACCACGCTGATCACCACCAACGATCCGGTGAAAATCGCGGAAGACTACGCAATGCTCCAGCACCTTGCCGACGGCCGGGTAGATCTGGTCATGGGGCGGGGCAACACGGCACCGGTGTACCCGTGGTTCGGCAAGAACATCCAGGACGGCATCGAACTGGCGATCGAGAACTACAGCCTGCTGCGGCGCCTCTGGGACGAGGACACCGTCAACTGGTCAGGTAAGCACCGCACGCCTCTGCAGAACTTCACCTCCACTCCACGCCCTCTCGACGGCGTTGCGCCCTTCGTCTGGCACGGGTCGATCCGCAGCCCGCAAATTGCGGAAGTGGCGGCCTACTATGGCGATGGCTTCTTTGCGAACAACATTTTCTGGCCCAAAGAGCACTACCAGCAGCTGATCGGTCTTTACCGCGAGCGCTATGAGCACTACGGACACGGGACGGCGGATCAGGCCATCGTCGGGCTGGGCGGACAGTTCTTCATGCGCAAGAACTCCCAGGATGCCGTCAACGAATTCCGGCCATACTTCGACAATGCACCGGTGTACGGCCACGGACCGTCGCTGGAAGACTTCACGTCACAGACTCCGCTGACTGTCGGAAGCCCCCAGGAAGTCATCGAAAAGACCCTCACCTTCAGGGAATTCTTTGGTGACTACCAGCGGCAGCTGTTCCTCATTGACCATGCGGGCCTGCCGCTGAAAACCGTACTGGAGCAGCTTGATCTGTTCGGCGAAGAAGTCCTTCCCGTCCTTCGCAAGGAATATGCGGCCCTTAAGCCGGCCCACGTTCCCGAGCCTCCCACCCATGCTGCCCGCGTCGCTGCCCTGCTGGGGGCACAGGACAAGGACTCCGCAGCTCTGCCTCAGACCGCAGGGACGGCAGCAGCCTCAGCAAAGGAGGCCTGATGGCCGACCGTGCAGCGGAATCGCCGGTCCGCCTTGCGGCGGAAACCTGGGAGTCTCTCTTCCGCGCCCAGGTTGCCGTGATGCGGCGTCTGCAGTCCGGACCTGCTTTCAAATCAATAGCCCTCAACGAATACGACGTCCTGTTCACATTGTCGCGCTGCCCCTCGGGCTGGCTCCGGCTCAATGAACTGAACGACCACATTCTGCTGAGTCAATCCAGCCTGAGCCGGCTGGTGGAGCGCCTGGAGAAGCGCGGCCTGGTGGAGCGTATGCCCGCTCCCGACGACGGCAGGGGGGTCCTGCTGAAGCTCACCGAAGCGGGAAGTGATCTGCAGAAACAGATCGGCAGGTTGCATGTACGCGATATTGAAGCGCTGATGACGCCGTCGCTGACTGCGGCTGAACAGCGGGAATTGCTCCGGCTGACTGAGAAGCTCCGAGCTGCCGTCGGCAGGAACTAGCCGTCCAGGCCGGGCACTAGCGAAGTACTACCAGCTTTGACGGGTCTTCCTCCGGCAGTATTCCGTCCACCACGGCGGTGACGCCCAGTTCCCTCAGGGTCAGGCTTCCTCCGATTGTGGAAAGGAAGGCGGTGTCGGAGGAGTCCCGGCCTGCCGTGATGCGGAGCATGCTCTCGCGCGGTGCCAATCCTGTGGGGTCGATGATCTGCCAGGCCCCGTTGAGATGCGCCTCCACCACGGCATGGAAATCCATGGGGCTCAGTCCGGGTGCGTAGACAGCAGCCAGCCGGCACGGTACGTTTTTGGACCGCAACAGGGCAATGGCCAGGTGGGCGAAGTCCCTGCAAACACCCCTTCGGTGTAGCAGGGTCTCCACCGCCCCGTCGGTTCCCCGCGAGGATCCACTGATGTAGCGCAGCTCTGTGGACACCCAGTTCCGGACGGTGTGCAGGAGTTCTTCCCCCTGGAGCCCGCCGAATTCAGCGTAGGCGGTGGGCAGAAGGCGATCAGACTCCGCATACCGGCTGGGCCGGACGTAGCGGATCAGTTCCATAAGCGTCGGTTCCTGCGGTACCGCCGTTCCGGACACTGTTGCAGCATAATCAACGGTTACTTCGGAGGGATCAGCCAACTCGAAGTAATGGAACCTTCCACCATGATCATCGGCCAGCTCTGTGACGGGAACGTCCTGGCCGGCCGCCGTCACGGACAGCGTTTCTGTCACCGACGAATAGCCTGGGTTCTTGGCCACGGCAACGGCCAGCGCAACTTTCGTATCGGCAGTGGTCTTGAAGACGAGCCGGGCGGCGACTGAGCGTTGCATGTATCTCCGGAATATGAGTGGAAGCAGAGCAGCCCTCAAACCGCCGGCCAGAAGCAATGGCAAACGTTGGGACTAGTTATTGATCTTCAGAGACATTAGCATCCGCTGGACGTTGGCGAATTCAGACCCCTCGTTGACGTACTTGGCCGCCTCTTCTAACGTGTTAAAGGATTTCGCCGGGGCCACTTTTTCATCCGTGGCGAAGGCCTTCAACGCAGTGAGATCGCCGAAGGAATAGTTGCCCTTGCCTGCCGGACCGCGGACCATGTTCTGTAGAGTGCAGGCCCTTCCGTCCGTGCCACCCACCATGTTGGTGATGCCAAATGAACCGAAGAATTTATACCCCTGGATGACGCGGAACACTACCCGCGGCGGAATGGTTCCCTCCCCGTCGGCATGAGGCAATTCAACGGGAACACTGCTGACAACCACGTAGGGCTTCGCTGATGCAGCAGCGCAATCCGCCGGAGCCGCCGCCGGCAACCCGGTCTGAAGAGTGGCCAGGTAAGCCCCCTTGGCATCCTTCACCTCAATTTTCAGGGCACCGGGCAGGGAGCCTTCAACGGGCGGCAGGGACTGCGTAATCCAATCCTGCGGGAGCTCGAAGCTCACCGTTTTCCCGGGATCGTTGAAGACCTTCCAGGCGGAAGCAGTGGCACCCACCACCGGAGTTTCAGCTCCCGACGGCGTGGCCTCCGGAGTTCCAGTTCCGGGTATGGCGGTTTCCGTCGAATTGGCTGTAGGAGCCGGGGAAGCGGAATCTGAGGGACTCGCGCCCGCCGTCCACGCCGGAGTGCCTTTACCATCGGTGCTGCAGCCGGCCATCGCCCCAGCCGCTACGAGCAGCACTAAGGTCAGCCGAAGCGATGCGGAGATTCCAGTCCCAGTCATGCCTCCCAGCGTAGCGGTCAGCAGGGACCCGCCGTCGTCGTCGGGGCAGCGTTTCGCGGTGGGGGTACCAAAGGCGACTAGGCTGGGGGAATGGCGAACTTGCAAGAAAATCGGGGCGGCGACAACATCACGGACATCTCCCCCGTCGACGTCGCAGACTGGCGGCTACGGACCTTCGCCCTTTATGACAATGTCAGGCGGATTGCCGCCGACAACCCGGCGGAAGCGCATTCCTATTGGCGGCAAGAGCGTGACCGCATGTTCGGGACCCACCCTGCCTCTCCCGTGACAGCTGCCGACAAGGCCGTTTTTGGCGGCCTGCGGACAGCGGATTACGATCCCATCTACCGCTTCAACATCCCCCTGACGAAGGAGGGTATGGGCCGGGAGATGAGCGTCGACACAGGCACCGATGGTGTGGTTCATTTTGTCCGGCTCGGAACCTTTGACCTTCCCGAGATGGGCCAGTTGGCCGTCTGGAAGGTCCAGGGCTATGGCGGAGGCATATTCGTGCCCTTCCGGGATGCCACCGCCGGGCAGAGCGGCGGCAGTTACAGTTCGGGCCGGTACCTCCTTGACACCATCAA
The DNA here is from genome assembly GCF_056499105.1 of Arthrobacter sp. Z5-13. Lineage (NCBI taxonomy): Bacteria > Bacillati > Actinomycetota > Actinomycetes > Micrococcales > Micrococcaceae > Arthrobacter > Arthrobacter sp. Z5-13. Next base: position 1,680,903 of record NZ_CP096460.1, on the reverse strand, counting down.
GGGGGCCTACCACGGCATCCGCGGGTCCGGCCCTGCTGCGGAGTTCATCCTGGACTTCAATTTCGCCTACAACCCGTCCTGCGCCTATAACGAAGCCTTCGCCTCTCCACTTGCCGGGCCGTCCAACCGCCTCGCAGTGGAAATCCCGGTAGGCGAGCTCTCCTAGGCGGGGGCTCTCCTAGGCTGGGCGGGCTCCCAGGGCAGGACTCCCCCGGCTGGGCGGACTCTCCCGGGGCTGTCAGCAAACGGTAAGACTTTCCCCGGGACAGGGCATTCCCTCCGCACCTACGGTAGAGGCATGGAATTCCTCAAACGCCGCAAAGTCCTGGCTGTGCTCATTCCCTGCACGGTGGCTGTGTTGTTGATCGGCGCCTACCTCTTCCAACCTTGGCGGCTCTTTACCAGCAGCTCTCTTCACGAGGCCCTGCCTGAGGCCGTACCCGCTGCCTCCCCCTCGAATCCAACGGGAGGTTCGCCGTCGGGCCCCGCGGAAACTATGCAGCCCACGCCGTCCGCGGCCACCGCAGGGGCCCCCGCCTCGGAAGCAGCACCTCTTGTGGTGGCCCGGGGTGATTTTCAATCCCAGGAGCATCCCACCAGCGGTACGGCCAGCCTCCTTAAGCTGGCGGATGGGACGCAGCTGGTGCGGCTGGAGAATCTGGCGAGCAGCGATGGGCCGGATATCAAGATCTGGCTCAGTGAGCTCGACGCCGGCGGGGACTGGTTCAAGTACCGCGGAGGCAAATACCTGGACCTCGGCCCCATCAAAGCAACCCATGGCACCCACAACTACGTCATTCCTGCCGACGCAGACCTGGGTGGACTGGACACGGTAGTGCTCTGGTGCGACAGGTTCAGTGTCGCCTTCGGTTCAGCCGCCCTGGCTTAGGGCCTGGCCTAAGGCAGTACGTCCCAGCCAACGACTGCCTGTCAGCGGACGGAGTGTCAGCGGCCGCTAAGCGAACGGATATTCCCGACGGCGGCGCCCACTGCTGCTGCTGCTTCCTCCAGTTCAGTGGCGGCAACTGTTGATTCGAAGCTGAACCGCACTGCCGTTTGGGCAACTTCTGCCTCGATCCCGAGGGCGAGCAGCACCGGTGACGCGGCATCCGAACCGGCAGCGCAGGCAGAACCGCTTGAGCACACCACGCCTTGGCGCTCCAGTTCCAGCAGGACAGATTCTCCGCTGGTGCCGGGGAAACAGAACGATGCGATGGAGGGCAGCCGCTCCCGGGGGTGGCCGGTCAGGATGGCCCCCGGCACGAGGTCAAGGACGCTCCGGATGAATCGATCCCGGAGCCCTGCGGCCCTGCCCGCCAAAGATTCAGCGGCAGTTCCCTGCTCATCCGTACCAACCAGCGTGAGCGCCTTTGCCAGGGCTACGGCTCCTGCGACGTTCTCAGTGCCTGAGCGGCGCCCGCGCTCCTGGCCTCCGCCATGAACCAGTGGCTCAACCCGGGTCCGGCTTCGGAGATAGAGTGCCCCGTTGCCCTTGGGTGCACCGAGCTTGTGCCCCGAAATACTCAGGGCATCCACACCCAGCGACTTGGTGTCCAAGGAAAGCCAGCCTGCGGCCTGCACGGCATCGGTGTGGAACGGTATGCCGTGCCGGTGTGCCACTGCAGCCAAAGCAGTCACCGGCTGAATGGTCCCGATCTCGTTGTTCGCATACATGACACTGACCAGAGCGGTTTCAGGCCGCAGCACTTCTGCGAGCGCCTCCGGTGTCACCTGTCCATAATGGTCCACGGGCACCACATCAACGGCGAACCCGTGGAACCGCTCCAGGTACCTGGCTGATTCCTCTACTGCCGGGTGCTCAATGGCGCTGATGGCTACCCGGTTGTGGCGTGGGTCGGCGGCTTGGCGAGCCAGTGAAATTCCTTTTACGGCCAGGTTGTCCGCTTCCGTACCGCCTGAGGTGAAGGTTACTTCGCCTGGCCGGCAGGAAAGAGCACGTGCCACAGTTGCCCTTGCGTCTGCGAGCGCGTTGGCGGCAGCTTCTCCGAGCGTATGGTGGCTGGAGGGGTTGCCGAATTCACCTGTGAGGTACGGCCACATGGCTTCAAGCACCTCCCGCCGGACGGGTGTTGTAGCGGCCGCGTCGAGGAAAATCATGACGGTTCAGCGGTCCCGGGAGTGTTGGCGTAGTTGTGACCGGGCGTGAGGTCCAACTCCAGGTCCAGCCCCAGATCCAAGGCAGCAACAGTATGGGTGAGCCCTCCGATTGAGATGACGTCCACGCCGGTTGCGGCAATACCTGCCACCGTTTCCAGGCTTACGTTGCCGCTCGCCTCGATGCGGGCACGCCCGTTCACCAGTGCGACGCCGGCCGCCAGGTCCGTCAGGCTGAAGTTGTCCAACATGATGGTGTCCACCCCGGCCGCAAGCACAGGTTCGATCTGCTCCATGGTGTCCACCTCCACCTCAAAGTGGGTAGTGTGCCCCAACTGCGCCTTGGCTTGGCGCAGGAGATCCGTCAGTTTGCGCGAATCACCGCCCGTGATGACGGCCAAGTGGTTATCTTTTGCCAGCACTGCATCGGACAGGCTGAAGCGGTGGTTCGCCCCGCCGCCGCACCGGACCGCGTAACGCTCCAGGACGCGAAGCCCCGGGGTGGTTTTCCTCGTGTCCGTGATCCGTGCCTTGGTTCCGGCCACCAGGTCCACAAACCCGGCAGTTTTGGTGGCAATCGCGCTCATCCGCTGAACCAGGTTCAAGGCAACGCGCTCGGCGAGCAACACAGCCCTGGCGTTTCCTGTCACCCTGGCAAGGGACGTGCCGGCAGTGAAACGTTCCCCGTCCGCCACCAGGAGTTCGACGACGGCGTCCGGATCAGTGAGCGTCATGGCGGCGGCGAAGACGCTTCCGCCACTGAGTACGCCAGGAACCCTTGCGTTGAGCACAGCGGTGGCCCGGGCTTCCTGCGGGATCAGGGTCTGGGACGTGATGTCTCCATAGGGAGCGTCCTCTTCCAACGCGGTGCGCAGAACTTTCAGGACGGCGGCGTCCGGGAGGCTCCCCTGGACGCCGCTGCCTGCAGCGGAACCGGCATCGCTTCGAGTAAGGGCTTGGACAGTGGAGGTCATGAGCTGATCCTTTGCATCGGAAGACTGGTGGCTCCCTGACCACGCAAGTTCTCTGGGGTGTCAGAGCGGTAGTGCGCACCGACAGACTCTTTCCGGTACCGTGCTGCGGCAACGAGCAACTGTGCTGCGAGCAGCAGGTTCCGGCCTTCGTAGTCACGTACATCCAGCGCGGCACTCCGGGCCGCATCTGCTGCCCAGACCGCCAACTGCCGTGCTGCCTGGTCCAGCTCTGCACCGGTACGCAGGACGCCGGCCGCCCGGGTCATGAGCCGGGACAGTGCTCCGCGGGTGAAGTCCTCGGTTTGGTGGCCGGGGAAACCCAGGGCAGCGTCATTCTCCACGGGAGGCTCGCCATCAAAGGCGGCGTCAGTCGCGGCGAAGCCCGCATCAGATCTGTCAAAGGGGGCAGTCAATTCAGGACCGGCCAGGTAGGCCTCGACTGCCCGCCTGCCGAAAACGAGGCCTTCGAGCAGTGAATTGCTTGCCAACCTGTTGGCGCCCTGGGCCCCCGTGCAGGCGACCTCGCCGGCAGCGTAGAGCCCCGGGATTGAGGTCCGGCCCCAGAGGTCTGTGGCCACGCCTCCCATCCAGTAATGGGCAGCCGGCGATACCGGCAGCACTTGTACGGTCCAGTCGTAACCGGCAGCACGGGTGGCAGCTGTCAGAGTGGGGAAACGCCGCGCCAGGAATCCGGGGCCTTTGGAGGCTTCAATGCCGCGAGCGTCCAGGTAGACAGGACTGTCCGCCGGCGCCCCCGTCCTTGCAAGGTGGAGGGCAATGCTGCGGGAAACAACATCGCGCGGGGCAAGTTCGGCGTCGGGGTGGTAATCAGGCATGAACCGGTGGCCGGCAGCGTCCGTCAGGATTGCGCCTTCGCCACGCACCGCCTCGGAGATGAGCAGCGGCGGCGGACCGCCGGGCAGCTCCGTTGCCGCGAGCGTGGTGGGATGGAACTGGAAGAACTCCAGGTGACGCACGGCTGCGCCTGCACGCCAGGCGCAGGCCAAACCGTCTGCAGTGGCCACCTCCGGATTGCTGGTGCGGGCAAAGAGCCGCCCGGCGCCACCGGTAGCCAGCAGCACGGCGTCGGCCTCCAGGCTGGTCATCAGTCCGTTGTGGAGGTACCTCACCCCCGAAACGCGTCCGTCCGACGTCGTCAGTTCGGTGACGAAGGCATCCGTCACCAACCGCAGCCTTCCGGTGACTGCCCGCTCCAGGACAGCGGCGATGAGTCCCCTGGCGATGCCCGCGCCCGTCGCGTCCCCTCCGGCATGCAGGATCCGTGGTGCGGAGTGGGCAGCTTCCAGCCCCAAAGCAGGGTGTCCGGCGTCATCACAGTCGAAGTCCACCCCGAAGTGCTTCAGTCCGGCGATATCGCGGACCGCTTCCGTGCACAGCACTCTGACGGCTTCGGGGTTGTTCAGGCCTGCGCCGGCTGCGAGTGTATCCGCAATGTGTGCGGCAACAGAGTCACCGGGCGCAGCTTCTCCGGGCTCCAGCACAGCTGAAACCCCACCTTGCGCATAGAAGGTGTTGCTCTGTTCCAGGGGTCCTTTGGTCAGGAGCACCACGTCAGTCCAGCCGCCAGAGGTCCTCGGCGCATCTGCCGCCAGCAGCGCAGCGTACAGTCCGGCTATGCCGCTTCCGACGACGACGAGCGTACGCTCCTGCCGGGACCCGCGCGTAGGCTCCTGACCGTTCATGGACGGGCCGCCAGCATCCGTTCCAGCGCCAGGCGTGCGGGGCCAGCCACGGCGTCGTCGACGGTGATCCGGTTGAGCACTTCGCCGTTCACGAGTCCCTCAAGGACCCAGGCGAGGTAGCCCGGGTGGATCCGGTACATGGTTGAACACGGGCAGATGACCGGGTCCAGGCAAAAGACAGTGTGCTGCGGGTACTCGGCGGCCAGCCTGTTCACCATGTTGATTTCGGTACCGATGGCAAAGACCGTTGGTTCAGTGGCCGCAGCGATGGCCTTCCTGATGAAGTCCGTGGATCCGGCCGAATCTGCGGCGTCAACCACTTCCATGGGGCATTCGGGGTGGACAATCACCTGCACTCCGGGGAAGTCGATCCGTGCTTTTTCGATCTGGCCGACGTTGAAGCGCTTGTGAACTGAGCAGAAGCCGTGCCACAGAATCACCTGGGAGTCCTGCAGGGTAGTCTCGTCGTTGCCGCCGAGGTCCTTGCGGGGGTTCCACATGGGCATCCGGTCCAGGGGCACGCCCATGGCCTTTGCAGTGTTGCGGCCAAGGTGCTGGTCCGGGAAGAACAACACCCTCTGGCCGCGCTGGAACGCCCACTCCAGCACCGTGGCTGCGTTGGAGGATGTGCAGACGATTCCGCCGTGGTCTCCGCAGAACCCCTTGAGGGCCGCCGAAGAATTCATGTAGGTCACGGGGATCACGGGAACGCGCCCGTCGGCGTCGGGCTCGGTGCCGAAGATTTCCTCCAGCTGCTCCCAGCACTCCGTCACGGAATCGATATCCGCCATGTCGGCCATTGAACAACCGGCAGCGAGGTTGGGCAGGATCACAGCCTGATCGGGCTTGGAGAGGATGTCGGCGGTTTCGGCCATGAAATGCACGCCGCAGAAGATGATGGCTTCGGCTTCAGGCTTTGTGAGGGCCGCATTGGCCAGCTGGAAGGAGTCGCCCACAAAGTCGGCGTATTCGATCACCTCGTCCCGCTGGTAGAAGTGGCCCAGGATCACAGCCCGCTCCCCCAGTGTCGCTTTGGCAGCCCTGATCCTGGCATCCAGCTCGGCGTCACTGGCCAGCTTGTACTCCTCAGGGAGCTGCCCCTGCCTAGGGGTGGCAGGAGGGGCGACGTCGGAACTTGACGCACCGGGACCATAGGCGGGCTTACCGGCGAGGGCTTCGGCGAGGTCGTAGTCCCAAGGGCCCTTGGCCAGTGCAGGACTGCACGTAGAGGCTTTCGCCGCGGCCAGCGATCCCTTTTCGGCCTGTTCACGAGTGATGAGCTGGATGGCTGTGTTAACGCTGCTCACGGTGTGCTCCTGTTATCTGGGTCTAGGCCTGGGTGGCCGATATAGCGGTAGAGGCGTGGAGGACGGTGTTTACCGCCCTGGAGGTATTCGCCGGTTTCCTGGATCTCAGGGGTGGATTTGAGTTGCCTGCGGAAGTTTGCGGGATCAAGTTGCCTGTCCAGGACTGCCTCGTAGACCTCCCGCACCTGCGCCAGCGTGAAGTATTCCCCTAGAAGGTGGTACGCGATGGAACCGTAAGCCATCTTGTTCCGCAGCCGCCACAGCGCGTAGTCCACGATGGCGTTGTGGTCAAAGGCCAAGTCCCCCAGTCTGTCGGCGCGGAACCACTTGACGTTTTCGGACACATCAGCGAGGGCGGCCTCAGTCGGCTGCACCAGCGCCCAGTAGACGATGGACACAACCCTTTGAGTGGGCGAGCGGTGGAGGCCTCCGAAGGCGTACAGCTGCTCAAGGTATCTTGGCGCCAGTCCTGTGGTTTCCTGTAGGTTGCGCGACGCAGCGTCCTGAAGGGATTCAGCGTGGGAAAGGGGGCCACCGGGCAGGGCCCAGAGTCCTTTGAAAGGCTCCCGGATGCGCCGCACCAGCGGAAGCCACAGCGTGGGACGGCCGGACTGCTCACTGGGACGAAGGGCAAAGATGACAGTCGAAATCGCCAGCGATGGTGGCGCGGCCTGGCGTTCTGAGACATTGGCTGCGTTCGTGTACATGGTTCCCACCCCCTACGGCATCCTGCGGTGTCCGGGCTCGTGCCTGGCCTGACCGGGCTTGCGAAACAGTTATAGTCAGATTGACTAGAACTAATCGTAAGGGGTGGAAGCTTCAAAACAAAATGTTTCGGATTTCGCCGGCCTCAGGCCTGGAGTGTTCCCGTTGCCTGCTCGGCGGCTGCTTCCAGCAACGGCAGGGTCCGGGCATGAAAGTGCGTATTCAGGACGATCACCGAGGAGGCGCGCACCACGGTCCTGGTCGCAATCATGGCGTCCAGCACTCGTTGCAGGTCCGAATTGGAACGTGCGGCAATGCGGGCCATCAGATCAGAGCTCCCCGAGACAGTATGGATTTCGATCAGTTCCGGGATGGCCGCCAGTGCTTCCACCACGGCGTCGTGTCCCAGATCCTGGTTGATGGTGAGGGAACAAAAAGCCACCACGGGAAAGCCAAAATGGGCAGGATCCGGGTGAGGGACCCACGAACCGATAACACCGGCGTCGCTCATTTTGTCCAGCCGGGACTGAACAGTGGCACGGGCTATCTTCAGCACCCGGGACGCTTCAAGGACGGATGCCCTGGGCGCATCGGTGAAGAAACGTACAATCCTGGCATCCAAGGCATCGACGTTCACGGATTTCCCTTGTCTCTAGCGGATTAGCTGAGCAGATCGTCATCGATTGCAGTCTCATCCACCGCAAACTGCAACCATGTTCTCACACGCAACTGACGGGCGAGGAGAAGGAAAAGGGGTAAATTCGGTAGGTCCCACAAGGACCCGAAGCCCATCGACCCCCAAGAAGGTTCGCCCATGACAACGAAGTCCACCGCGGAACGCCCTCCTACCGACCGCCCTGCTTCTGAACACGCCGCCAAGGAGGGCCCAGCCGTTCAACTGGGCCACTCCCTCCGTCCTCGCCAACTGACAATGATGGGATTGGGAAGTGCCATAGGCGCCGGCCTCTTCCTCGGATCCGGCGCCGGCATACAGCTGGCCGGACCTGCCGTCCTAATCTCCTACCTCGTGGCAGGCACACTGATCATTGTGGTGATGTGGGCTCTGGGAGAAATGGCCGCAGCACATCCCAACAGCGGAGCGTTCTCCGTCTATACCGAACGCGCCCTGGGCAAAACAGCAGGAGCCACCGTCGGTTGGCTCTGGTGGCTCCAGCTGGTGGTGGTCATAGCCGCGGAAGCACTGGGGGCCGCGGCGCTGCTGTTTTCGGTGTGGCCCATCATCCCCGTCTGGGCTCTTGCCTTGGCGTTTATGGTGCTGTTTACCGCCATCAATCTCGCCGGAGTGAAGAATTTCGGTGAGTTCGAGTTTTGGTTCGCCATTCTGAAAGTCGCGGCGATCGTCCTGTTCCTCGCCATCGGCGCCGCGCTGCTGCTGGGCCTGTTACCGGACGTACCCTCCCCCGGCCTGTCCGTCCTGGGCGCAGACTTCGCGCCCGCGGGCCTCGGGGGCGTAGCCGCAGCCCTCTTTGTAGTCATCTTCGCTTTTGGTGGAACCGAAATTGTCAGCGTGGCCGCGGCAGAAACCGAGGACCCTGCGCGCAGTGTTGGCGGAGCGATCCGTACCGTGGTGTGGCGCATCCTGGTCTTCTACATCGGTTCAGTGTTGGTGATTGCCGCCGTACTGCCCGTTGACTCCTCCGGCCTGGAGTCGCCCTTCGCGGGAGTGCTCGACGCCGCCCGGATCCCGGGTGCCGGTACAGCTATTACGCTGGTGGCCGCCGTCGCGCTTCTCTCCGCACTCAACGCCAACCTCTACGGGGCATCGCGCATGGCCTACTCGCTGGCGCAGCGCGGTGAGGCCCCCCGCTTTCTGTCGAAGCTGACCCCGGCGGGGGTTCCGGTGCCGGCAGTTCTGGTCTCGGTTGCTTTCGGGTTCGGCGCCACGGTGCTGGAGTTGCTCTTTCCGGAGCAGATCCTCCCTGCCCTGTTCCAGCTGGTGGGTTCAACCTGCCTTGTGGTGTGGGGTTCGGCGCTGCTGTCCCAGCTGATCCTCCGCAGGAGGGCAGACCTGAACGGAACGGAACTTCCGTTGCGCATGAAGGGGTTCCCGGCCTTGACCATCTTCGGGCTGGTGCTGTTGGCGCTCATTTTGGCTGTCGGCTTCTGGGCGGAAGCAAGCAGGATTCAGCTGTTCAGCACCATCGTGCTGATTGCCGTCATCGCTGCTGCTTGCTGGATAGGTTCAAGAATCAGATTGACCCGCCAAACAAGCTGATACAGCACAATTTGTCAGCCTTATGTCCGTTGGAATGCGCATCTTTAGGCAAATTGGGCAGAGGTCACACTGCTGATTGCCTGGTCACGGCAGGGTGATTAGTGTCACAGCTATGGATACCCTTGCGCTGACGCCCGTGGACTCTGATCCCGCTGCGCTTAGACCTGAACAACTCCGAGAGCTCTACTCACTGATGGTGGCCGTCCGTCATCTGGACACCTCCGCCGTCGCATGGCAGCGCCAAGGACTTATTCCCGGATATGCCCCTGAGCTGGGACAGGAGGCGGCGCAGGTGGGCAGCGGTTACGCTGTGGACACCGGACGCGACTTCGTCTTTCCCACCTACAGGGAGATGGGCGTAGCCAGGGCCATGGGAGTGGACATGGTGGCGTACATGGCTACCCACAAGGCCACGTGGCACGGCGGACTGTACAACCCGGTGAGCTCACGGCTCGCTCCGATTCAGGCAGTTGTTGCCGGTTCCGTTCTCCACGCGGTGGGCTGGGCCCACGGGCAAACGCTCCTGCATGCTTCTGCTCCCGAAGCTGCTGCTGAAGGTGGCAACGCCGAGGGTGCCAGTACCGAAGGTGCCGGCGCCGAAAGTACCGCCGGCCAAACCCCGGACCTGCCGGTCGCCATGACCTACTTTGGCGACGGCGCATCCTCCCAGGGTGATGTCCACGAAGCCATGAATTTCGCTGCTGTCCTGAAAGCGCCGGTGGTGTTTTTCGTTCAGAACAACGGGTGGGCCATCTCTGTCCCCACAGAGCGCCAGGTTGCAGGAGGTTCGGTGGCCGCCCGCGCCGCAGGCTATGGCATCCCCGCGATTGAAGTGGACGGGAATGACGTCGTTGCCGTGGCCGACGCAACCCGGCGGGCCTTCAACCACTGCAGGGCGGGGCGTGGGCCGGTGGTGATTGAAGCCAAGACCTACCGCCGCGGTCCCCACTCAACCTCGGACGACCCCGGGCGCTACCGCACCCTGGACGCAGAGCGAGCAGACGCCGGCGAGGATCCCATTGAACGGCTCGGCAGGCGCCTGCTTTCCGAAGGCATCGCTGACGAAAACTTCTTTGCCGAAGCCCTCGCGCGGGCAAAAGCAGAAGAAGAGCAGATCCGGCACGGCATCGAAGCTCTCGGCCCCCGCCCCGGCAGCGAGATGTTTGACTTCGTTTTCAAGGAATCCACCTCCCCGCTGCAGGACCAGGCCAACTCCTGGCGGGAGGAGTCCGAACATGTCTAAAACGACCCTGGAAAGCCAGATTGGGATGGCGACCGGAACGGTCAACATGTCAATGCAGCAGGCACTGAACAGGGCCCTCGACGAGGTTCTGGCTGAGAATCCAAAAGCCCTCATCTTCGGGGAGGACTGCGGAAAGCTCGGCGGGGTCTTCCGCGTTACTGACGGGCTGCAGGCAAAGTACGGCGAAGGCCGGGTCTTTGATACTCCTTTGGCCGAATCGGGAATCCTGGGGATGTCAGTGGGGCTGGCCATGGCAGGGTTCCACCCGATACCGGAAGTACAGTTCGACGGCTTCGCCTACCCGGCGGTGAACCAGATCATCTGTCAGGTTGCCCGTATGAACTATCGGAGCAGGGGTGCCCTGCCGATGCCCATCACACTTCGCGTCCCGAGCTTCTGCGGTATCCGCGCCCCCGAGCATCACGGTGAAAGCCTTGAGGCCCTGTTTGCGCACGTTCCCGGACTCAAGGTGGTCTCGCCGTCGAACCCGCACGAGGCCTACCATCTGCTCAAGTACGCGGCCAGCAGGCCGGACCCGGTGATCTTTATGGAACCAAAGTCCCGCTACTGGCAAAAGGGCGACGTCCACACTGCCCCGGGCGACTCCGGTTCTCCCAGTGGTGGAAAGGTGATGCGGAAGGGCCGGCACGTGACTCTGATTGCCTGGGGTGCCATGGTGGCGCGGTGTCTTCAGGTTGCCGGGCTGGCGGCAGAGGACGGGATCGACGTCGAAGTCCTTGACCTCCGCTGGCTCAAACCCATCGATGCTGCTGCGTTGGCGGCTTCAGTACGGAAGACGCGCCGCGCCGTCGTCGTCCATGAAGCGCCTCTGACCTCGGGGCTGGGCGCCGAGGTGGCACAACTGATTACTCAAGCGTGCTTCGACACCTTGAAGGCCCCGGTGGAACGCGTGACCGGCTTTGATGTCCCGTACCCGTCAGGGGACCTCGAAGACGAGTATGTTCCCAACATTGACCGGATCCTTTTCGGCATCCAACGGGTATTGGAGTATCGGCGTGGCTGAAATCAGCTTTCCCCTCCCCGACCTCGGCGAGGGCTTGATCGACGCAACGGTGCTGGAATGGCTGGTTGCGCCAGGGGACCAGGTTGAACGCAACCAGCCGCTGGTCGAGCTGGAAACCAGCAAATCCGCGGTTGAACTCCCCAGTCCGCAGGCGGGTAAAGTGGTGCGTATCCACGGCGGGCCAGGCGACAAGATCAACGTCGGCGAACCCCTGATCGTGTTTGAGGTGCCGGACAACACCGCCGGCATCGTGGGCACTGTCCCGAAGGAAGAGGCACCGAAGCGCCGGGTTCGTCTGAGCGCCGTACTTGATGAGGACTGACACGATGAGCGGCAGGCACACCGGCCAACAGCATTCGCACACAGTTGAGGGCACGGACCCTCAGCTCTACATTGCCTTGCATGAACCGGAGAGCGACGCCGGCCTACGGCCCATCCTGTTGCTCCACGGATTCTCCTCATCCAGTAAGTTGAACTGGGAAGATACCGGCTGGCTGCAGGCCCTGCGTACGGCCGGCCGCAAAGTCATCACAGTTGACCTTCCTGGACACGGCCGCAGCGGCGCTCCCGAGGATCTGGACTCATACACGCCCAGCCGGATCCGTGCGGATCTCCTTCAGATAGCGTTCGACGCCGGTGTCCGGCCTGTGCAGGATGGTGAGCCTGCCAGCGGACTGGATCTGATCGGCTACTCCCTCGGCTCGCGTCTGGCGTGGGAGTTTGGCGCTACTCAGCCGGAGATCGTCCATCGGATCGTCATGGGCGGCCCAAATACTGCCGATCCGCTCGCTGCTTTCGATCTCATGGCTGCGCAGAACTATCTGGCCGATGGGACCCCTATCAACGACGGATCAACCGCGCAGCTGCTGAAGATGGCCCTGGTGCTTCCCAGCAACAACATTTTTGCGCTGCTTTCGTTGGTGCAGGCGATCAAGGCGGAACCTTTCGACCCCGCAGAGGCAGTCCCCCATGTGCCGATCCTCCTGGTGGCGGGCGAGAATGACGAGCGAGCCGCGACAATGCCTGACCTCGCCGCCATCGGTTCAAAAGCCGGCGCGTTGGTGGAGCAGTTGGTGATTCCCGGACGAAACCACACCAGCGCTCTCACAAGCCGCGTCTTCAAACAGGCGGCCATCGAATTCCTTTCCGTCTGACCCTTCCCCTGATGAACACACGCTACGAGGACCGCGAGGAAGCAGGGAGGCACCTGGCTGCTGCCCTCCCGCAATTCCGCGAACGTCCTGACACCGTGGTCTTGGGCCTTGCCCGCGGCGGCGTACCGGTGGCCGCAGCTTTGGCCGCTGAGCTGTATCTGCCGCTCGGAGTCATGCTCGTGCGAAAACTTGGGATTCCAGGCCATGAGGAAACCGCGTATGGCGCCCTTGCCCTTGCTCCGGCAGCCGCTGACGAAGCCGATGCCGGACGGCCGGCAGCGGAGGGAAGGGTGGTCCGGATCATCAACCGTCCACTGCTGGCCCAGATGCTTGAGCACGGTGTCCGGCAGGAGTGGTTGAACCAGGTGGAAGACCGTGAGCGCGCAGAGCTTCTCCGCCGTGCCCGCAGCTATCCTGGCTTGAAGCTGGACCTGAAGGGAAAAACGGTCATCCTCGCCGACGACGGGCTGGCTACCGGGGCCACCATGCGGGCAGCAGTAGAAGCTGTCCGTGGTTCCGGCGCGGCAACCGTGGTAGTGGCAGCACCCGTGGCGTCAGTGGAAGCCCAGGCATCCCTTGAGCGGGTCAGCGACTTCGTCCTCAGCCTCCACCTGCCCGGAAAGTTCCGGGCGGTGGGCGCTTTCTACCGCCATTTTGAGCAACTGAGGGACGAAGACGTGGTGGGGCTGCTTCAGCAAGGACTCAAAGCCCGCTGATCTTTCACTGTGCGGTCCTGGCAGCCCGGTGGGCCTTGAGGAACCCGTCAATGATGTCCCAAGCACCGATGATCACCACACCTGCCACAACTCCAGGTGTTGCGTAATCCGCCCTGCCTTCCTGGAGCCACCCGAGCCTTGTCATGAACTCCGGATTAATCAGGGCGCCAGAAAGAACGAGCCAGACGGCTGGGACAGCGAACAGCAGGTTCAGCGCGACGTTTGCCCAGGCTGCCCTCCACGTCCAGGAACCTGCACGGTAGGTGACAACCAGGAACATGGCCTCAAGCACGAGCAGGAGCAGGAAGTACGGAAGCCAGAAACTCCAAAGCTCCGGGTTCAGAAGCGGGACCGGATGGCCATCAGCATTCTCGAATACTGAGTTGAACTGCTGCCAAACAATCGCACCGGCGAAGAGCGCGAGCATAACGGCGCTGAAGGACGTCTCGAAGATGCTGACCGGGTTGCCGGATGGCGGTTCGGGAAGCGAATCCGGGGACCAAGCCAGGCGGTCAGGTTTCCATCCCGGAGCCGGCCGTCCCTCCGTCCTCTCGATGATGACAAAGACCAGCGTGCTCCAGAAACACACGTGCACAGCAACGGTCAGCGTCGTCGCGAATGCCGACAGTATGGCGCTTCCCGCGTTGTCCTGTGCGAGCAACTGGCCGATGAGAATCCCGCCGAACGCGCATGGCAGGACCACGGCAAGCATGACCTTGAGCAAACGCCGGTAGTCAAAGTAGTACTTGGGCCCGATGAGATACGTGGGGCGCTCCGCATAGCCGGCTGCAAGCCGATCTGGATCGCCCATATCAAGCAGGGTTTCCCGCACGGCAGACTCGAGGCGCTGGCCGGCGTCGGTCTTTGCATCAACTGCGTCAGCGATGGAGGTGCGGAGTTCGCGCTCGATATCGGAACGCTGTTTTTCCGGTAGCGACCGAACGGTTGCCCAAACGTAGCGATCAGTGAGGCTGGTCATTTCGTTTCTCCTTGGTCAAGCCTTCGAATTGAATTCTGAATGTCGTTCCAGTCAGCCAACAAGGCATCGGCGAGGTCCCTGCCGTCAGCGCTGGTGCTGTAGAACTTGCGGGGCCGTGCCTGATCTGTGTTCCAGTCGCTCGAAAGAAGTCCCTGCTTCTCAAGCCGCCTGAGCAATGGGTACAACGTGTTCGCGTCGACTGAAAAGCCGAGCCGGTCGAGCGTCTCCAGCAAGGCATATCCATAGTCAGGAGTTCGCAGCACCATGAGGCAGGCGAGGACCACCGTGCCTCTCCTGAGTTCCTGGACGTGTGCGGCTACCGTTTCCTGATCGATCATGCAACTAACAATAGTGTGTGTCACACACCATTGTCTAGGGCACTATGATGTCTTCCGACGCGCCCGCTGGCCTTCGCGAGCGCCAGCCCGCCTGGGTACGCTCGAAAAGCCTGCTCCGGGTGCGTAGTTTTCAGGTCTTTGGGGACGATACTGAAACGCTGGTTAGGCGGATCTCTACGCTCTTCTTTATCCCCGACGACGCCGTTGCAATCACTGTGAAGTCATTTTTGGCCGGATTAATGACGATCCCCAGCGCAGTACCTGCTGGACCTGTGACCTCTTGCGAGATTTCCGCACTATCTGCAGGTGCAATTTGATAATGGGCGCCAGTCGCACAGTCCTGTGTGAACCTCAGATAAATGAGCCCGGTGCTACTTGTGCCCTCAACGGGCTTCACTAAGCCCTTGACGACGTCATAGATCACCGGAACGTTTCGGCCACGGCTGATAACTGTGCCGCACAGCCGCACTTCATCTTGATCGTAGACGACGGGTCCCTGGATCTCCTCGGGCAGCGGACCTGGCGCGCATGAACTGACACCCAGCGAGACGGCGAACACGAAAACAGTGATTCTTAGACCTCGACGCATGTAGCCGACCCCCAGCGATAGTTTGATTCATTGTCTGTGCGAAAGCTCCAAGCTTGACGATGTCCGGAAGGGGAACGCTCAACGGCACAGGCCTACCCGATTGCCTTGCAACCAGGTCAAGTACCGAAACGGTGGTCTATCGGTTGATGAGGTAGCCCCAATCCATGGCTGCGTTGAGGCTCCGAATATTGAAGCCTGGGTGGGCTTGCCTCAACTCCTGCATGCGAGCCTCTGCAACTCCGGGTTCATAGCTGACACTTTTAGACGCATCCTTGATCAGGGCGTCCGCCCGGGTCAAGGCTGCCTCAATTTCCGCCTCGGGGTGGAGATCCTGCAGGGTTTCGTGGATGTCGAACCGCCCGAGGCGGTACAGCATGACGTCCTGGTTGGAATAGCGCTCGTTGAAGTAGCGCAGGGCAAAGACTGAGTTCAACAGGTCGTCCTTACGGGCGGCATCGATGAGTTCGGACCGGCGTTGGAGGGCACGCTCCCGGCCGGATGTGACCAATTCCTGGGCTTCGTCGAGCGCCTGCTCGTAGCGCTCCTCGGGAAAGCCTGGAGCCTTCGCACGTACCTTCCCGAGAACGTTCTGCCGGTCGACGCCGTCGAACATGAGCGCCCGGACGTGAAACTGCGATGCCGCTCTAAGCTGGAACCAGCGGTCCTCCTCCGTCTCCGCCTTGCGTTTGGCCCGGGACCGGCGCCGTATCTGCACTCCCTGCCACAGGCGTTTAAGCCGTTGCATGCCGATCTTCCTAGGGCGAATCGTAGCGGCACCGACGTTCGAGCCGTCGCGTCTGCTCTTCATTAGGAGAGCAATTCCCAGACACATAAGCAGAAACGCGATCATTCCGAGGACGGCGTACCCTAGCTTTCCTGCCTGTGTCTCAGCGCCCAGGAACCCAATCAGCATGGCCGAAGCTGTGCAGCCAGTCCCTACGACGGCCAGTTTCTGCCCTATATAGGGATCCGCTCTGAAAGCCATGGCCTACGCTCTCACTTATGCTCCAAGTTGATGCCATGCTCGTCCCCAGGTTTCTTCCACTTACGCCACTCCATAAAGCCTCCGCTGGCCAATATGAGGGGCGATAACCAGAACACCACCCCGAACTTGGGAGTCGTGCCTCTTTCCCAGGTTCGATCAATCCGGACTGATCCGTCATGCGCAACCACATGTTGCTTAGCCCGCGCGCTCCCATGGCCATACCTTCTCGCGCTTAGAACCCGTCCCATGAACTCCTAATTGAAGCTTCCCCTGTCTGACGGCGTCGTTCAATAGCCAACCGAGGACAACCAGTGAATCGCAGGGATAAGTGCTGGGTGTTCGCAGCGACAAGTCTCCCCCGGCCGCCCGTTAGCCGAACCCTCTACGGGACACTTTCGCCTGTAGGGGCCCATTCCCGTCGCCCCGGGATCATCTGGTCAAGCGTGCCAAAGTCTTCAGAGCTGCCACCTGGGGATACGCATCTCGAGCCATCTTGGTTCTGTAGTCATCTGCCCAATAGCTCGCAGCCCTCTGCTCTGTAAGGCTGATGAACTGGGGGTTCTCATGGGCAAATTGCTTGTACGCCCTCTGGAGATCCGGCCGCCCTGGGAGATCCCGGTTCAGGAAGAGCCAGGACGAGGCGTTCATCTGGTGTGAGGCGCGACGTCATGTCATCGTCGGGCCAGGAATAGTGCATGCGGTAGGGGATCTGCATGAGCTCCCCGGCGACGTGGATCTCCGGATAGTCGGCCACGTGCCAGGCAGTGTCTTGAATCAAGTCTGAGTCGGTGCGGAACTCGGGTTGGTCCAGGCCCCTCATCGTCGCCTGAGCTGCCGGGCGGGCACACATTGGAATCGCACGCAGCAGGAGTGGGTCTTTGAACGCCTTCATCGGCTCATTCAATCATCTGTGCAACAAGGGTCCTTTAATTTCATCGATCCACCCGTTTGCCCCTACATTCGATCCATCCCGTAATAGGGGTCCCGTACAGACCATTCAAATCGTTCCGTTAAGGTCGGGCATCGCACCCTTGGTGCCCGTTAGCCCAACCCTGAATGGGCACCCGGTCTAAAGGTCGGCTCCGAAGACTGAGCGATGACGGCCGCCGTCGGTTGCCGTGAGCTCGAACGACAGCCCGATCTTTTCAGCGACACGTTGGGAGGCGATGTTTGCGGGGTCGATGATCGCTACCAGATGGGATTCCCCGAGTCCACGAGCGAAGTCGCGACAGGCGGCTGCTGCCTCACTCGCATAGCCCCGGCCTTGGAGGGCGGCACGAACGTGATAGCCGACCTCAAGAGCCAGGGTGCCATTGACTTCTTGCCAGGTGAGTCCACAGTCACCAACAAATTCGCCATCCCTGGTTTCCACGAGCCAGAGGCCGAAGCCGTGCTCGACGTAGTTCTTTTTGTTCCAATCAATCCAGTCCTGCGCCTGGGCCCGGGTTTTTGGGGAGGGGTAAAACGCCATGACCTCCGGATCGCCTAGCATGGCAGCAATGTTGTCGAGGTCGCTATCGTCCATCTCGCGGAACCGGAGGCGGCCTGTTTCGGGTGTGTTCACACGCAAAGCCTACAAAACACTTGGCGGCGGATCCCACAGGCCGATCCTCCACCGGGCACTTCCACTCACAAATCGAACTCGTCAATCCTGATGAACGGCGACAGTTTGCCGGTCTGCGTCCGCGGCGCCGGGCAAGGATCGGATCTTGCCTCGACTAAAGCAATCGCGGACCCCTAACTGTGAGAAATGGTGCCTTCGGCGGTAGACACTTCTCTTTTTCGATGAGCTTTGAGGGCGTGGCCAACCGCTACGCGGACAACCAAATAATTCCCAACGATAGCGACTTTCGGCCATTTAGCCTGCCGCCAATATAGTGCCTACGGCGTTCAGTCCTTGGCGATGTTTCAGTTCCCAGGAGGCGCTCACTGCCCCACCTCCTGCCCGAGAGCCGGTCCGTTAGCGGAACGTTCAATGGAACGTTCTTCCCAGTTTGCTGCTTGACTATCGAGGTTTGGACAAGAGAGCGTTCTACTGCTGCAGCAGATCCAGCACGAGAGGGAGGTCGTTCACTCCGTCTTCGGTGAGGAAGTGGCCGGCGCCGGGCTGTATGTGCAGTTCGGCGTTGAGCCGTTGTGCAAGCTCGTTGGATGCTTCCGTCGGCACAAAGACATCCGCGTCCGAGCGGACCACGGCGCGCACGCGTATGTTGTTCGCGATGCGCTCCGCGTCGACATCAGTAGTGAGGTACTCGTCTAGCACCGGCAGTGATTTCAGTGCCCCGGTGAAACCGGAGACAAGGACAAGCCCGCCGAGCTGCCAAGGCTCCGTCAACGCTGCAAGGGCTCGCAGCACCGTTATGGCTCCCAGGGAGTGAGCTACGATCCACGTTCCTGCATCGGGTAGTCCGATTGCCTCCCCGACTGCGTCTTGCCATGCTGCCGCTTTGGGAGCCTCGGGAGTAGGCAGAGTCACCACGGTTGCGTCAACGCCAGCGGTATCGAGTGAGTCGCGGAGCCATGGAAACCAGTGCGCATCCGGTGCGGCAGCAAATCCGTGGACGATGAGGACGCGTCGGAGGGAATGAGATGTTACTGACGTGGTTGTTATCTTCATAGCATGGGACCTTAAGGGGTCACGTCAGCGTGAAGGTCAAACACCGTCATTGAAAGGATCACAGGTTTGCTGATTGGGGAGCTGTCCGAGCGTACGGGAGTCAGCCGGCGTGCGCTTCGCTACTACGAGGAGCAGGGACTGCTCGTCCCGGAGCGGGCCTGCAATGGATACCGTGTCTATTCCGATGATGCTTCCCTCATAGTCAGTCAGATACAAGGCCTGTTCGCCGCTGGCCTCGACTCCGAGGCGATTCGCCAGTACCTCCCGTGTGCCCGTGGTAGCGCACCACAGCTTGAAATGTGCGCCGAGCTGCGTTCACACCTTGCAGAACGAGCCGCGGAACTGGAAGCCCAGGCTGAAGTATTGACTCTGCAGCGCGAGAAAGTGTTGGCTCACCTCGCATAGCGATGCCCCGGCTCGTGCTGCTCTTCAGCCTCTAGTAGGACGTTTTTGAACGCACGTTTGGGAAACCCTCTACGGGACGTCTTTACGACGGGACCAGCCTCATTCACCTGCGACGCATCCTTGCGGAGGGGCAGATCGGCAGAGCGCGGCCTAACCTGCCATTGTTCTTCTAGTCGAAAAATCCTGCTGCACCGATGACTGAAGGACGAAATCAGAATGAATGAGAATTTTGGTCAGCGAATGTTGGAACTGCTCAGGCGTTTGAGCAGATCGTCTATCTACGAGGGATGTTTGACCGGAGCTACGCCGCGTCAGTCGTGCTGGACAGGGAGTACTCCGTGGCAAGGCTCTTGATCACACCTCATGAAGCTCACGCACTTCGCGATTACAAACCAGTCTCTTGACCGTTTGGCTACTTGCCCCGTAAGGGGAACCTTCACAGGACACGAGTCAGAGCTAACAACCGGTCGGATGAGAGAACACAACGATTCGGGGACGACTTTAGGCTTTTCGATGGCTATCGCGCGAACAGGAGAACAATGGGCACATGAAGCTCCCTGGCAGGTTTCCCGCGAGAACCAACTCGTTGCGATTGCTCTTCGTCGCGGTGTTTGTTGCTGCTTTGGGACCTTCCGCAGTCGCCTGCTCCTCATCTTCTGGTGGTGAGCCGCCCTGTTTACCGCCTGCCTACTCAGTAACTCCGACAAGCGCCAAATTTGGAAAGATGGTGACAGTCGCAGCACCCGCGGCGAAGTGCCACCCCCGATATGGCTCTAATGCCCAAATTCAAGTGAGGGTTACCGATGCAGGTGGGGCTGAAGTCATCAACACAATGGCTCCAATGACTGATTCCGGGGAATTCAGGTACACCTTCACTGTTCCCGCGGACATCGCGGTTGGAGAAGCCGTGGTGACGGCAATGCCGCACAATATCGACTGGTGCGACGACACCGGCAGGAACAACCGTGCAGCAGGAACTGTGGACCTTAAGCGCGCCTCGTGTGCAATGCCCGTGGAGATACTCACAATCACGCGCTAACGAATCCAACTCCATGCCCGAATAGGAACCTTGACCGAACACCTTTCCCGATCTGTGCCTTAGTCTGCTGATATGAAACCGACCAAGCTTGGAGCTCTGGAAACCATCGGAATCGCACTGATGGTGCTTGCCCTATACCTCGCTGCGATGCTGCTGATCATGCTCATTTCGATGGCGAATGGTGAGACCTCTTCGACCCTGGCAATAACTGCAATTGGCGCGGTGGTAGCGGCCGGTGTTTCAATGGCCCTCCGTCGATACACTAAACAGCTTCGTAAGGGCGCGTAAAACCAACCTTCACTGCGACGGATGCTGGGAATGGCGCACCTAGCGGGCGGTCTCGGTTTTCAACGCGAGCCCAAGGGAGTTGCACACTTTTTCGTCTCCGGGAATGACAGCGGCCCGGTGTCCGCCAACCCCCCAGTGGTTCCATCACGAATCACAGAAGTCAATGAATCGCAGCCAGCTCCGTCAACCGTCCCTGTGGGGAACCCCGGTCGGGCATTTCTTTGACTGACTCGCCTATTGACTAGGGTGTCGTTGGGCTTGCCGGGGTGGATTGAATTGGCACCGGAATAGGGGTTGGGTAACGTATTTGATCCTTGCTCAGTGGAACAGAGCTTGCTGCGCAACTGAATGTGGAGGGAGAGTCGGGGACAGGGACAATTAGCTCTGTTGGATTGGGGGTCGGAGGCTGCCGTGTCTCCGGGCACATCCGCACGACACTGAGACTGACTGTCGGGGACGGCTCTGCGGTTGGCAGGGATGGCTCCTGCCAGTCCTCTCCGACGCCTTTACTGACTACGCTTCCGCAGGCGCCGCCAGAGAAAATCAGAACGCCTGCGGCCATGAACAGGCGGATCTCTCTGGAACATCGCATGCCCTGATTGTCCCGGTACTCGTGCCACAAAAATAGGGGCAGGTATCAATCGCTGGTTTCAACCAGATCAATCTTCCTGTGCTCTGACTGTCAGCGGAATGTGGCGGCTAAGTCGCGGCTAGTGCCCTTTGAGGAACCCTAATGGAATTCTCGATTCGGGGAGACTGAGACCCGAAACTTGGAGATGCTTGCCGTCGAGCCTACGTGCTCGGCAAACTCGGCTAGCCACATTTAGTCGCGATACATCCTAGCCATAGCTTTTTTCGCGGGACCTTTCATCGTCCAAGGGCGGAGGCCATCGTAGGGCAGTGATTCTGTGGTGGCTGCCCACACGGCAGACCAGAACGCTTCCACGGCCAAGTCGTTGCGGGACGGGGGCGGATGTACCAATCGAAGCCCCGGGGTCTGGCTGGGAGATCCGCTTCGGCCAGGTAGGTATCAATGTCATTGTCGATGGCTGAAAGGTCGGCGTCAGTCAGCAGGAATGGCTCGCTTTGATCCCCGCCATTCGGCAGGTGATGGAGGATCTTGCCGAAGCGGTCACCCTTTGCCTTCGGGACCCGCACGAAGTTGCCGGGGCCGGCAGCCCAAAGGACCAGTGCTCCCCAGCCGTTCTCGGTGGCAAGTATCCAATCCTGAGGAGCTTCGGAAACTTCCGCGCACTCCCACGAGCTGTTTGTCATGAAAACCATCTTCCACCGTACCGAGCCGTCTTTGCGTGAGTTCCATTTGAGGAACCCTCAACGGACACTTTCGCCTGTAGGGGCTCCATTCGCGTCGCCCCGGGATCATCTGGTCAAGCGTGCCAAAGTCTTCAGAGCTGCCACCTGGGGATACGCATCTCGTGCCATCTTGGTTCTGTAGTCATCCGCCCAATAGCTTGCAGCCCTCTGCTCTGTCAGGCTGATGAATTGGGGGTTCTCATGGGCAAATTGCTTGTATGCCCTCTGGAGGTCCGGCCGCCCTGGCAGCTCCCGGTTCAGGAAGGCCAGCACATCCTCGCCCAACTCGATCACGTACTCGCCGCAGAGTTGGATGACGAAGGGTATGGTCCAAGCGGCGTTTGAGACGAAGATCAGAGACAGGGCTCTTTGCCGTACCCGCCCATCGTGGTGCCGGGACATCCAACAGGCCAGGACGAGGCGTTCATCTGGTGTGAGGCGCGACGTCATGTCATCGTCGGGCCAGGAATAGTGCATGCGGTAGGGGATCTGCATGAGCTCCCCGGCGACGTGGATCTCCGGATAGTCGGCCACGTGCCAGGCAGTGTCTTGAATTAAGTCTGAGTCGGTGGGGAACTCGGGTTGGTCCAGGCCCCTCATCGTCGCCTGAGCTGCCGGGCGGGCACTCATTGGAATCGCACGCAGCAGGAGTGGGTCTTTGAACGCCTTCATCGGCTCATTCAAGCATCTGTGCAACAAAGGTTTCTTCAATTTCTTCGGTCCCGGCCCCTACATTCGATCCATCCCGGCAGAAGGGTCCCGTTCAGACCAGTCATATCGTTCCGTTACCGGGTCGGGCACCGCACCCTTGGTGCCCGTAAGTCGAACCGTCAACGGGCAGCCGTTGAAGCAGATTCCATGCAAAACAGGACTGTCCCTAGAGAATAGGGTGATGGGAACAGCAACTATCGGCATCGGACGCTCTTCGCGCATCACCTTTGAGGAAGTTTCGAAGGGATCTGACGGAGAGCCGAGCAGCGTGCTTGTGGCCATTGAATTGCAAAACTTGAGAGGGACCCGTCAAGTTGCGGCCCACTATGCAAAAGGCTTTCAAGACCTGTCGGATTTCTTTGAGGACTTGGCTGAGCATTGGGCTGGCTGGTCAGGAATCAAAACGTATGAATCCTTTGAGGGCGATCTGCTGCTTGTGGCCCGTCACACCGGCCACGTTGAACTGGGCTTTACCCTTCAGCACCCCTCCTTTCCAGAGACTTGGTGTGTACGAGGTGAGCTGATACTTGATCCTGGGGAGGAAATGACGAAGGCCAGCGAGGCAATCAAGAGTTTGCTCACCTAAGGTGGATTCGTTCCTGTCTCCTTAGAGGAACCCTGAGCGTACTTCTTATCTTCGTGAGGCATGCTGGACTGCATGACTTCAGTCCGAATTGAACTCAGCGCAGACGAGGCTCTGGTCCTGCATGCGTGGATATCCCGTTTCAATAGACGCGAGGACAACGAGTTCGAAGACCGAGCCGAGCAGCGCGTCTTGTGGGACGTTGAGTCCTTGCTCGAGGAGTCTCTGGTCGAGCCTTTCCACGAAGACTATGAGTCTCTGGTAACTGCAGCTCGGGACCGAGTCAGGGATCCCAGCGAGTAGCGACTCCGCCCTTACAACTCCCGACGCACTGCCTTGCGCGACCACGATCTTGTTTGGGTGTTACTGCAGCGCTTGAGCAGGCGGTTCGAGCGTCCGTTTCGGGAACCTTCATCGGACACCGGCCAAGGACGTTGGCTGTGGGATTTCACTCGGCTGCCTTCGATCGCAGCAGATGGCGAGTTTGCCGTCATGTGGCGGCCTTTTGATCGGTAAATGTCGCTAGTTGCCGATGACGAGGATACTGGCGGCTTCGAGACCAAGCCAACCTGCACTCGGCCGACGTGCTGAAAGATGGCGCAGGGACCCTGGAGAAGTACTATGAAACGCTCCCTGATGGGACACAGGCTGGGCTGAAGCCCGTGGTGGAGAGACCAAAATGGAGGAATCAATGTTATTCCCAGATAGCTCAACCCCGCTGGAGCCGGTCCTGACGATTCGCGGGTGTTTTCTGGTCATGTCCGACTTCGTCTGGGCGTATGCGCGGCGCGGATCGGGCGATGACCTACTAACCTTGATTGGCGACACCGGACTGTTGGAGGATGGGCGCCCAACAGACCCAGCGGCCTGGGAGGACTGGGTGGAAAGCATGGACTGGATCGAGTACGGGAATCCACCCCGTACTGGATCCTCAACGTCATACCCGGACAGCCCAACCGCCGAGGCGGTCAGTCTCACGTCCTGCGAAGGGTTCCTGATCACCTCTGACTTCCTATGGGAGTACGGCAACCGGGAAGGTGATCACCTGCTGGCGTTTCTCCAACACATAGCCCTGAGGTACGACGGCCAGCCCACCAACCCAAGAATCTGGCCGGACTGGCTGGACAGCGTTAGATGGATCAAGTCCGGGAAACCTTCCAGAAATCCGTAACCATCGCTAACCCTGATCGGACAATGGCCCGGAAGGGATCCTTGAACGGACGCCTTCCGTCAAGGGCACCAATGCGCTGGGGCTCCGCACGGACCTCCGTTCGGTAGTCTCAGATCGTGACTGATTATCGGCAACACCCCAGCGTCGTGGCACATTGGCATGACGGCTCACTGCAGCCTCTTCCCGAAGCCGTGAAGGCAGGAGCGACTGTATGGTTTGCGTTGCCCCAGGAACCAGACACCGAGCAGATGTGGGAAGGACTGCGCGGCCGCGTCGAAACAGACGGCACGGCGACTGTTCTCGCGGTGCCGGCCTATCTCTACGACATCAACTTTGACGACCGGGTGAACGTGATGCGCTCAGAAGAGAACGGCCTCGTTGCCACCGGCATAGATCACGACGCTCGTAACTTCACCTTCAGAGTCCTGCTGAAATCGGAGGACTCCGATGCGTGGCAGCCGTTGGCCACTGAGCTCGCCAAGCTCGGATGCATCCTCGATGTCATGTCTCCGCGATTCTTCGCCATATCCTGCAGCGAACCTTTATCGCAGGACGTCGCCGACAAATTGTTCACCCTGCAGAACAACGACGTTCTTCATTATGAAACGGGCCGAACGCAGCTGCCGGGGCACAACCAGGCCTAGCAACAGAGCGCCCATTTGAGGATCGAGGTATGAGGAGGTCTCTTGGAGAAAAGTATGAAGACGACTATCAGTGAGCGAACAATCTTCGAGGATATTTTCGCCCGGAGTACGGAAGACTGGGTCTCTGACGGGGAAATCCATTCCCTCGTCATGACACGAACAGGCGAGGCAGATCCCACAACTACGCGCTCCATGGCGCTGGGCGTCATTGTCGAACTCATAATGCGTGACTGGATGATACCGACGACGTACAACACACCTTGGAATGTTGATCCATGGGAGGCGGTACGTCGCATCGACGGTGCGTGGTGGAAAGGTAAGGACCGAATCGGTTATCTCGATGTCGCCCAGTTCGTTCCAACACCCAAGGCTCTGGAAATGGCTCGAGCCGTACTGCGCCGGGAAGGTTGGGACGTCTGAGGGCTTGGGGCGTCCCTCCTCAGACCCAGGAATTGGGGTCTCGCCCGCGCCCGTAAGCCGGTCGATCGCCGCCCCCTTGATGCGCGTAAGCCGAACCCTAAGCGGGTTCTCCGCCAGTGCGGCCCCATTGGACCATGGCTTCACGGATATGGTTTGGTGTCAGCATGAATTTCGGCGCGAGTTCCTCCCACCCTGGTTCCTTGACTCGGCGGCTGTACGCTGCATGCTCCGCATCGACAGGTTGGCTCTCATCCAGTTCTGCACCGTCTCTTCCCATAAGGCTCACGTGGTAGATCCAGGTTGAACCGTCGGCTTCCTCGTGACGGAAGGTGGCCTCAAATACAGCTCTTTCCGCCGGTATTGCGACCAGGCACTCGTCGTAGCGGTTGTTGAGCATCGACATCCACTCGTCGAACTCGCCCTCTTTCCCGTCGACAATTCTTGACCGGCTCAGTTCAAGTCGAAGACCGTCCGGAACGGACGGAGGCATGGGGTGCCCGTCAAAGTCCCGGGGGAATGGGTTAAAGGGTGTATGCGGTTCCTGTTTGTCCATCCGGTCATGATTGCATCCTAGTGACAGCTCAGACGAGCGTGATTGATTCCTACTCAGTCAACTCCATGCCCACAAGCAGCTGACCGGATCAACCGTTCCTAAGCCGATCCCTCACCGGACACCGCATCATTGCACGCCAGCTTGCACACCCAGACCGAACTGGCCGAACTGCTCGACGTCTCCCGCGCAACCATCTACCGCGAGCTCCAACGTGCCCGACCTGTTCCGGGCTGACATTCAACCCTTTGGAAAGTCCACCACGCGGGAATCAGCACTTGTGTGTTCTGTGTTTTTGGTGTGGGGCCACCAGATGTGGGCGAGGGCGAATGCAAGCGTTAGCCATCCAGCGAAGAATAGTCCCCAGTGGGGTGAGTAGCTACGGAACGGGGCAGAGCCAGGAAGCTCCGGATCGACCAACCATTCCCATGAGCCGTTGAGGATTGAAATTACCAATAGTGCCGCTCCCACTGGAATGAGGACGGTCATCACCATCGGGTGCGCTCTCCACCAGCGCCGGAGAGGGTTGATGGTGCGTAAGGGCAGGCCGATCACGAGCACGGACAGTACGGTGATGCTGGTGAATATCGGAATCCCGAAGATCACTCCGGAAGCTGTTCCTCCGCCGCCATCGCTCAAAAAGGTCAGGACTATGGCAATTAGCCACATGATAGCGCCTGAGAGGATCATCTGCCATGGAAGTATGCGCCACGCTGCGTTACTCGTTGCGACCCGTTCAAGTTTGGCACGCTCGGCATGATGTGCGGTCCAGTTCCGGCCGTCCCACCA
Source organism: Arthrobacter sp. Z5-13 (assembly GCF_056499105.1). Taxonomy (NCBI): domain Bacteria; kingdom Bacillati; phylum Actinomycetota; class Actinomycetes; order Micrococcales; family Micrococcaceae; genus Arthrobacter; species Arthrobacter sp. Z5-13. Next base: position 1,654,304 of record NZ_CP096460.1, on the reverse strand, counting down.
GCGCAGATCGACGGATCTCCACGGGTCTGGATACCACCCCGGTGGACTGCTGCTGGGTTGATCTGTCACGCCTGTAGCTCCTTCGGTTGTCCTGGCCACTACTTCTTGAATAAAATTTTCGACCTTTGCGCGTGTTCCCTTAAGGGCTCGGGAAAAGTGCGTCGATGTGTCTGCGGTTGGCCCGCCTGACGGGGGCATCAATCATTTCAGCCACTTCATCAGCAGCTGCCGGATCTAGCGTATTTCACATCCCCGATGGGACTTCTGAAACGGACAAGCGGCGCCCGCAAGACGGTCCCCCAACGGCGCAAGGGAGATCCCAAAATTTCCGGATCATAGATCGCAGGATTTCCGCGGCCGCCCGATTCTCGTAAGACCCGCCCGAGAAAATGCCCGGTGACGGGGGGATAAACGGTACGAACAAGACCCTGACCGGACTGCTGATCGATATGCGCGTGTCCACCCAACGACCAAGACCTCACCGCCCAGCAGAATGCCCTGACCGCTCTTGGGGGTGTCGCCGGACAAGACCCTCACAGACTAGAGCCTTACCCGGGCCAACCGGGCACCACCCGGGCTAGGCGAAGCGCTGGCCGCCTGCAGGAACGGGGACACTCTGGTCGTGACCAAACTCGACCGTCTGGCCAGGTCGCTCCGCGATGCGAAGGACATCGTTGACGAACTCACGCGCAGTGAAGTCAAGCTAAGCATCGGAGGCTCCGTCCACGACCCGACCGATCCGGAGGCCGGCTCCTCTTTAACGTCCTGGCCATGGTCGCGGAGTTTGAAGCCGACCTGATCCGCGCACGGACCGGGGAGGGCATGGCGGTCGCCAAGGTGAAGAGCCGCCTACGAGGGAACCAGCCGAAGCTGTCCAAAAAAAGAGCAAGCCAACCTGGTATCCGTTCACCAGGCGGGGACGCACACGACGATGGAACTTGCTGAACTCTTTGGGGTAGCGCGTCCAACCGTCTACCGCGCCATCAAACGGGCAGGCGACGCCGCTGACCGCTTAGCGTGAATTTCCGTACCGATCCTCCTCGGACCTGCTGTCGGTCGACGTAATCAGGAAGACCTCAAGGTCACGGGTTTCGCACGGTTGTCAGCAAATCACCAACCTGGCAATCGAGCACCTCACAGATCGCAGTTAGGGTCGAGAACCGGATTGCCTTCGCACGGTCGTTTTTAAGCACCGACAGATTTACCAGGCTGACTCCGACACGCTTGCTTAGCTCTGTCAAGGTCATGCCGCGGTCTGCCAGCAGATCGTCCAGATGGCAGTGGATATTCGACGGCTCTTCGGCCGGCATCAGACCAGCCCCTCGGTGTCTTTCTGTACCCGGCGGCCATACTCGAAGACACCAGCGACCAGGAGCAGGGCAATGCCCACCATAGACGGGGCTAGGTTGAATTCTGCCGAGAAGGCCGGAGACTCCCCCGAGGCCCGGACATTGGCGCCGATCATCTCCGCAAGCCGGCTCCGGGCCACCCCATCGAGGACCTGGCCAGCCATACCCGCCAGGGCAAGGAGGACTCCCGCTGCTCCGACCAGGTAGGCAGACCTTGCCGTGAAGAGAATCCTGCCCTGAAGCCGGTAGGCCAGCAGGAACACCAGGGCAAGGATGACCAGTACCCCGACCTGGTTCAACGCGCCTGCCCATGCCAAGGTTGCGGCCGGATCGTGGGGTAGGACTGGAATGGTCGCTTCCACTGACGAGACGTGTCCAGTGGCCCCCAATGACAGGCCTGTGGCCGTTTGGTGTGACGTGTCCACAGGAAGCACCAGAGTCACCGGCCCGGCAAACAACGCGACGATCCCGGACACCGTGAAGGCCGTTGTAACAAGTGCTGCAACTGCAGAAGAGATCATCAGGAAAAAAACATCGGTTCTCGAGTAAACCTTCTTCTGACCATTTTCCGCTGCTCTGCGTGTAAGTTTCATCGCTTCCCCCAATTATCGACAATCGTTAATAACGACTATCGATAAGCTACCGGCTCCGCCACCGCCCATCAATGCCAGTCAGCACCAGACGTGTGGGGTGCCACCAGGCAGAAGGCTTCAAAGAACGTGACGGCCTCCACAGGAGCGCCCCAACGCCCCCAATACCCAATTAATCGCCCGAGAAGGCCATGGCATGGGTTCCAGCACTGCTTGGCAGAGCGACCGCGCTCTTCGTACTCGGAGCTATCATCTGGGGCGTCTTTGACGTCCGTGGCGACGACCACCTTGCTCAGGCAGCAAGAGTCCTTTGGCTTGTCGTCCTTTTTGTCATCCCCCTGTTTGGGATCACTGCCCCGGCGCGTCCAATGGCACGAAGAAATACTACGACTGGGTATTCGTTGAGACCCGAGAATCATTGTGGGACAGGTGTACTCTTTGGATTCCATGTAGTCGAATTGTGCAGAATGCGTTGACGATTGGGGCCTTCATGAGAGAGAAGCACGGCCCTGTGCCGTTGGTTATACGGGCATCGGCCTACGTCTGGTTGGCCAATGCCGTCATCTACGGGATCGTGCCTCTCATGACCATGGGCACCCAACTGCCCGGTGGCATCCTGCTTTGGATTGGCATGGCTCTGGCGCTCCTCTTGACCGCACTGCTGTCGTGGGCTGCCGTCAAGCTACTGCGGGGAATTCGGCGGGCCAGGACCATACTCACAGGCGTGGCAATTCTTTGGCTCACGACTATGCCCACAGCCATGGGTAACCCGTTAGCGACCCCTTCAGCTCTGATATACGCGGGTCTGATCCTTACGCTCGTGGGGGTTATCTTGATGTGGCTACCGGCCTCCTGCGCATACTTCCAACGGACTTCAGCCTTGCGGCGTCCTAGCGTAGACGCCGCCGGCCCTGGCGCCTGACAAACGTGTTTCCGAGATAGGGGTATGCCGCGTTGGCTCAGAAGCGCCGAGGAAGCAGCGTACGGTGGCTAGGTGTCGCTCGCAGCGGCCGTAGCGGGATCCGGCACAGCTATATTTGAAAAGGGAAGCGCCATGTCTGTAAATGGTTTCATGTTGGAGAATATTGCGCTGCAGGGAAGCCGGGTCTGCTTGGAGCCATACGAAGATGCCTCGGAGCGGGAGTTGGCCCGGGCGCTGGATTGCGACGCCGCGGCCTGGGACCTATTTGCCATGAGCGGGCAGGGGGCGCATTTTGCCGGCTGGTGGAGCAACCTCAATCGCCAGATCGCCTCCGGCCAGTGGATCGGGTACGTGATCCGCAACCGCTCGAACCACCGCATCGTCGGCACCTCCAGTTTTCTGAACATCAGGCCCGAGCGCCAGTGCGTGGAGATCGGCGGGACGTTCTTGCATCCGGACGCGCGTTCCGGCTATGCCAACGCGGAGTCCAAGCTGCTCATGCTGCAATATGCCTTCCAGTCCGGGGCGCGCAGGGTGGAATTGCTGACAGACCTGCGCAACACCCGCAGCCAAGCGGCGATTGCCAAACTGGGGGCCGTGCGCGAGGGCGTGCTTCGTCGCGATCGCATCACTTGGACTGGCCATGTGCGAGACAGTGTCCTCTATTCCATCACCGACCTGGACTGGCCTGAGGTGCAAAACAGGCTGAAAACGCGCTTGTCACTTTAGGGGCGTGTCCGGGATGGCAAGACCGCCCGAAAACGTTCGTTTCCGCATACAAACTGCTCCACCGTTCACGTGACCCCGGATTCTGTCGGTCAAAGCAACGCCTGTCTTAGGGACTTGTGCTGTTGTACCGGGTAGCGGAGGCATCCTGCATGAGAACGCCGAACATCTCGGTTATATAAACAGCGGCACGCGCATGTTGAGCAATCAGGTCGGCACTCGCGCCGAGTGCCACACGAACTGGATCCAGCGCTGGTGTAGCAGGGTCTGCGGCGGCAGCACGCAACAGCCGCAGACGCTGCGGACCGGAGATGTAGCCCAGTTCGAACAGCACCCAGTGGAACACATGCATAAGTGCAGTATCACGATCGTAGGCTTCATGCGTGACCATCGATGCTTTCTCCTCCGGGGTGAGGTCGAACTCGCGGTAGAGCGCCAGTCCGAAATCCGTGAAGAGCAGCCTGCCCTCCTGCACGAGGATGTTTCCCGGATGCACATCGAAGTGCAGAAACCCTTGCGTCCTCATCCATGCTGTGGCTTCGATGATCTGGTTGATAACGTCGGCGAAGACATTCGGCCCAGTGCCGGCGGTTAAGCTCCGGCGAACCCAAGAGCCCAGCGTCTCAGGCACGTACTCAAGAAAAAGCACCAAACTCTTGGACGCGTCCTTCATCTCGGTGACTTTCCTCTTAACCTGAGACCAATGTGTCCCCCATTGACGTTGAGGAACATAGCCATCAAATTCACTGAGGTCTACATCGCACTTCACATCAACGACTCGCCACCCGAGCAAAAGCGGGAAGAAATCCGCCGCTCCCTCATGAACCCACGCCGAGGTCGCCTGGTGTGCTGCCAATTCTCGCCCGACTCCTTGGCTAGGGCTTCCTATGCCGTAGTGGCAGGCAAAGGGAAGCTGAACTTGACTAGCAGTGGCCGTTGGATCCCCTCTTCAATACCTGTCAGTGGGAGCTGTTTCACAAAGACAGTCGTTTCATTGATGCAGGTTGTCTTGGTTGTTCCCCCAATACCTACGCCAACCGGCTCAGCTGCGTCGATGAGCGTCCGCACGCTGGCATCATCGAGCCCTGCGAGTACATAGGAGATACTTTGGGCTTTATCTGTACGAGCCGTCATCACTACACACTAAGGGCTGGCCTCGGGCCGTGCTTGGCTATCGGTGCTCCTTCCGTCTGTCCCCCAAAGCGTTCGGCGCGTGGGGCATGCTCATCGATCCAGTATCAGTAACCAGGCTGGAAACAGACCAGCATTTACCAGGCCAAGCGGTTCAGCCTTTTGGGCCGGCTCTGGCGCCTCGGAAAGGCTGAGGAGAAAATGCCTGGCGAGTATAGGCAAGTGTCGCGATGGGTTCTGTCCGAGATGAGGTTGTCCGTGGCGGCGGAGTATCGACTCAGTTGGCCACTGATTTCCTTTTCCGTGCCGCCACGTGATCCCCCCTGATCGTCACCTTACCGGCACCAACCCACAGCCACCCGGGGGAAAGAACGGTCCCCGGCCGCCAAGGGACCGGGGACCACGTCCAGTATTTTGATATCCCTGCCCGCACCGGGTGCCTGACGGGCAGATGGAGGCTCAGTGCCGGCTGATTCCGAGGAGATTTCCTTTGGTCTCCTTGGCAAGGATCACGCCAATGGAAGAAATGACGCAGAGAATCATGATGTAGATACCGATGGATCCTGTCCACTTGGTGGTCTGGAGCAGCCACTCGGCGATACTTGCGGCAAAGGCGCCACCCAGGATCGCACCGAATGCGTAGCCGATGGAGATACCCGAGTAGCGCACGTTAGCCGGGAACATCTCGGCGTACATTGCTGACATGGGCCCGTAGGACAGTCCCAGTCCGATGGTCAGGACGAAGAGCGCCACCCCGTACAGCAGGATGTCCTTGGTATCAATAAGGGCGAACATTGGAATCATCCACGCGAAGATGATGGCGTAGCCTGTCAGGAATGTTTTGACGCGGCCTATCCGGTCTGAGAGCCAGCCCCCGGCGAGCGTGAAGATCAGCCAGCCAAACGATGCCAGAGTGGTGGCGAGGAGGACCGGGGGTGCGGGCATCTGGAGCGAACGGGTGGCGTAGGAAATGAAGAACGCAATCAGCAGGTAACCCGCCGCGTTGTTGGCGATAAAGATCATGGTCGTGTAGACCACGGGCGTCTTGTGATTGCGCAGGAGCTCACCCAGCGGCGCCTTGCTCTCGGCTTTGCGCGCCGCCATCTCCTGGAAGACAGGGCTTTCTGCAACAGCCCGCCGGATCAGGTAACCAACCACGATCAGCACGATGGACAACAGGAACGGAACACGCCAGCCCCACGCCGCGAAGTCATCCCGGGACATGCTGCTGTTGAGGAAGAACAACAGGCCTGTGGCCAGGATCATTCCGATGGGGACACCGATCTGGGGATAGGCCCCGAAGATACCCCGCTTGCTCATGGGAGCGTGTTCCACCGCCATCAGGGCAGCTCCGCCCCACTCGCCGCCTGCCGAGAACCCCTGCAGGATCCGGAGGGTGATGAGTAGGATCGGGGCCCAAACGCCGATCTGGCTGTATGTAGGCAGCATGCCGATCAGAGCGGTGGCAGCCCCCATCATTACCAGCGTGAACACCAGCATCGCCTTGCGTCCCAGCTTGTCTCCCAGGTGCCCGGCCACAACGGCTCCGAGCGGACGGAAGAGGAAACTGATACCGATGAGGGCGAAAGAGAGAATCTGCGCCAGACCGGGATTGGCCTGTTGCAGCGGCGTGAGAAACAAGGGTGATAACAAGGTGCCTGTCAGCTGGGCAAAGATGAAGAAGTCGTACCACTCGATGGTGGTGCCGACCAGCGTCCCGGCGAGAACTTTGCGTTCCTCATGTTTGCTGCTGGGGCCCGTCTCTGAATCGACGGAGGAAGTTGCGGTCATTGGAACTCCATGGCTGGGGGCACTGCTAGTACCTGCGGACACGTTTTACTGATCGAACGGTCAGTTAGTTAGTAGGATACCTTGTTTTTGTGACCAAGCCCACAGTCAGTCTTCCTGGCACAGGAATTCACGGACCCGCTCAGGACCAGTCCGCGATCGTAGCTGTTGACCAAAACGCCGGCCACCCACAGGTGTTTCTATAGTTGAACTTAGAGTTCACAACACGAACGCAACCGGAATGTCCGCTTGGGCACAACAGGTTCCCCGGCCTGCCCCCGCAGCCACTTAGGATGGAGCACATGAACTCGCTTGCCGCCAAGACCCCCCTGGATCCCGCTCCGCAGGCTTCCCCGTCGCAGACCCTGTCCAGAGGCATCAGGGCGCTCGAGATTCTCGCTGAGGCTGACCGGCCATTGACTATTGCCGAGCTCTCGACCGCCCTCGGCGTGCACCGTTCTGTTGCCTACCGGATTTTGCGGACGCTGGAGGATCACTCGCTGCTGGTGCGGGACGACGGCGGGCGGGTGCAGCCGGGCCCTGGCCTGGCTGCATTGGCCAGGGGCGTATCACGGGACCTGCAGACAGCGGCCTTGCCGGAGCTGACGCAGCTGGCCAATACCCTGACGATGACCGCATTCGTGGCCGTGTGGGACCACCAGGACTGCATCACCCTTGTAACCGTTGAACCCAGACACTCCGGCGCTGCCGTGGCGCAGCACCCGGGCTCACGCCATCCGATCAACGCCGGTGCGCCCGGAATTGCCATCCAGTCAGCTTTCGACGAGCAGGAATGGAAGGACCTGGCCCCCGGTGTTGCCTACCGTCGGGAGGCTGCGGATGCAAGGCAGCGGGGCTACGCGGCAAGCCACGACGAAGTCATTGCGGGCGTCTCCTCGCTGGCTGTTCCTGTGCGGGTCCCCGGCCGCCGTCCGGCCGCCATCGCCGTTGTTTATATCCGATCATCCCAAGACCCGGCTGAGGTTGCTGCGGCTCTGAAAGCCAGCGCAGAACGCATTGAGAGCCAGTTGGCCTAGCGGCTCCCCAGGGCTCCTCTTACGCGTCGGTTCCAGCCCGCTTTCGTTGAGCGGCTTTAATTACGACGGCGGCTGCCGTCCCCAGGAGGAACAGCGCGGCGGCAGCGCAAACAGGAACAAGGAAGGCCGTGGAATAGCCGTTGTTCTGGGCAAGATGTCCGGCCAAGGATGATCCCAGGGCGGTGCCGGCGACAATTCCGCTGGCGAGTGCTGTCATGACCGTGCCCAGCTTGCCAGCCGGAGCCACCAGGCCTCCGATGGCGAAGACCGTGACCATGAGCGGACCCACCGGCAGGCCCAGGATCAGCAGCACCACGATCATGGGCAGGGCTGTTGAAGGCAGCAAGAGCAGCAGGGCAAAGCCGGTCATCAACCCTGCGCTGACCATCCAGCGGAAGATCACGCCAAAGCGCCGCGGCCAGTAGGCGACGGATAGTGCCGCGGCCGCTGAGCTCAGCCCCATTACTGCATACAGCAAACCGGCAATCTCCGAAGTGGCGAAGCCGGCCGAGAATGAGCTCAAGGCTGTTTGAATGGATCCGAAGAAGGTTCCCATACAAACCATGGCCGCCACGGGCAGTGCTACCGAGGCAGCTACCCTGAGCCGGATCGCGCCGTTCATGCCGGGCTTTTCATCACGCTGGTGCTTGTCAGGGGCAGGCTCGTCGTGGGTGTCCTCGTCCTGGATGGGGCTCTCGGGGACAGGCGGCTGTGTCCTCCTTGGCACCGCCAGATGGGTGGGGTGTACGGCAAAGGCCGGAACAAGGGAAATGGTCAGGGCAGCGGCCAGGGCAAGGGGAAGCCAGGGCGCCACCAGGCTGGCAAGCACGCCCACCAGCGCCGGTCCCAGGACGAAAGTCAGTTCGTCAGCCGTACTCTCGTAGGAGAGCGCGGTGTCGAGGTCCTTGGCATTGTTCACCGTACTGCCGCGTGAAGTCAGCGCCATCCAGCGAACCCTCGCCAGAGGTCCCACCTGCGGGCAACTCGCACCAGCCAGGAAGGCTGCCGCCAAAACCGGCACGCCCTGGTCCCAGGATTCGGTGCCAGGGGCCAGGTATGCAGTAAAGATCAATGCCAGGACGGCGGCGCAGTTGATCAGGGCGGCAGCGAGCAGGACGATTCGTTGCCCGTGCCTGTCAGCCAACCCGCCGAGTACCGGAGCACCGAGGGCCGAACCGATACCGACCGCACCTGCGGCAGTCCCGCCGATGGCGTATGAGTCAGTGACCGAGGTTACCAAGGTCAGGGCGCCGACAGTCAGCATGGCCAGAGGGAGCCTGGCGAAGAGTCCAAGTGGAATGAAGCTTTTGCCTGCCAGGAGAGGCAACCGGGCGAACCTGCCGCGTTCGGGGGCCTCGTTCTTCGGCTCCGGGCTCAGGTGATCCTGGTCCTGGGAGGGCTGCGAAGGCTGGGAAAGAGATGTGGAAGTTGTCATAGATCCGGGCTCGTTCAATCATGCGCATCGTCCCTCCGCCCGATGCGCGCAACCCGGTAACCCGTCAAGTATAGCCGGGTTAAGGTGGCTTTCCAGAATGGCCGGGCAGACCTACGCGGCCTCGGCGGTGTCAGCGATGTGGAGGCTGGACCCGTTCCTGCCTTTGACAACCTGAAGCTGCATGTTGATCCGCTGTTTCATTTCGGCCACGTGGCTCACCAGCCCCACCACCCGGCCGCCATCTCGCAATCCTTCGAGGACATCCATAACCTGCTCGAGTGCTTCGTCGTCGAGGCTGCCAAAACCTTCGTCAACGAACAAGGTTTCGATATCGATCCCTCCCGCTTCCTGCTGCACCACATCAGCCAGCCCCAACGCGAGAGCGAGGGATGCCATAAAAGACTCGCCGCCGGACAGAGTAGCGGTGTCCCGTCGCTGGCCGGTCCACTCGTCCACCACTTCCAGCCCCAGGCCTGACTTGGCACCCTTGGCAGCCTTGGCATCGGTATGTTGGAGGGTGTAACGCCCGTCGCTCATGCCGACGAGCCGTTCGGAGGCTGCAGTTGCTACTTGCTCCAAGCGCGCGGCCAGCACGTAACTGTTGAGGCTCATCCGGTAGCTGTTGTCTCCGCCGCCCCGGGCCGCTTCTGCCAGGGAAGTCAGGAGTTCTGCACGTTCACGGGGTTTCCGGGAGTCTTCAAGCAGTTCCTCATACTCTGCGCCGATGCTGCGCAGCGTCCGCACAGATTTCCAGGCCATGGCGGCAGCGAGGGCGGTTTCACGCGCCGTTTCCTCTGCTGCAAGGGAGTCCTCGCGGAGATGCTCAAGCTCCTCGTCGTTCACGGACAGCTCCCCTGCTGCTTCGCTTGCTGCAAGGATCAAGTCTTCGCCGGCAAACAGCTCCTCTACCCTGGCCACTTCATCCTGGCAGGTGCGGATAAAGGATTCGAGGGCCTGTGCATCCGGAGCAGGCAGCAGGACGACGCGGGCTTCCTCCACCGAGGCGAAGCCTGCTGCTGGCAGGTCATTGTGAAGCCGCGTTGTGACCTCTGCTACCCGGGCCGCAGCCCTGTCCGCCTCAATCTCAGCGGCCTGGGCCGCTTCCAGCAAAGTGATGGTTCGGCGGACAGCATGGATTCGGTGGTTGATGCTGGGGTGGCTCCCCCGAAGGTTCGCGAGGGCGGCCTCGAGGGAGTCCGTCTGCTGCTTGACCTCAGCCAGCGTGGACGTGGTCTCGGCGATGGAGGCCAGCGCCGTGACTTGAGCCTCCTCTGCTGCCGAGATGCTCAATGCCAGCTCCTCTTGCCGGTCCCGGTCGCGGTCCAGCTCTGCTGCGGCGCGGACGGAGAGCGCGGCACGCTCCTGCGACGCCAAGGCATCTTGTTCAGCGATGGCGGGATCCGTGTCGCCGCCCTGTGCGGCCAGTACGGCCACTTGCTGTTCCGCCAGCGACAGCTCGCGCTCGATAGCCTGCACGGACTTCTCTGCGGCGTCTGCTTTCGTCTGGGCTGCCTGTTCGGTGGCTGCTACTTCCAACGCTGACTGACCTGATGTTGCAGGAGACGGGTGCTCCGCGCTTCCGCATACGGGGCAAGGGTGTTCCGGAGCCAGCTGATTCGCAAGTTCTGCTGCTGCATTGGCTAAGCGCGCTTCACGCAGGTCCAGCCACTCCTGGCGGAGTTCCTGATGAATGTCCCTGGCTTCGCGGCGACGTTCAGCGATCCTGGTAACAGCTGCCACGGCTGCGTTGTAACGACCGACAATTTCTACGAGTTCCTCGGCCGCGGCCGCTTCTTTGGTACGGAGCCGAACTTCTCCAGCGAGCTCCTCGAGGCTTCGCATCCCAGCCGCCAGTGAAGCGTATTCTGACCGGAGGTTGCTCAGGGACGCAGCATTCACCTTGCATTCAGCGTCAAGATCCAAGCGTAGCTGGCTCAACTCGGTTCTCCGTTGGAGAAGCCCTGCGCACAGGTCCTCATCAGCCAGCCGTTCGACCAGCACAGCAGAAAAGGAACGCAACCGTTCCAAGGAGTCGGTAACTTTGCTTCCTGTTGGGTTCTGCTGATTCTCTGTAATGTCCCAGCCTTCCAGCTGGTCACTGCTGAGGCTTGCCATGGCGGTACGGAACGATGCTCCGGCCGCCTCTTCCTGGCGTTCAGCTGCTTTGACAGCATCCAGTTGGCCACGCAGCATTTCGGCCTTGCGGTGCAGCCCCAGTTTCACGCGGGCGGCTTCAAGACCGGGGGCAGCCAAACGGACTTCGGACCGGCGCTTTTGGGCCGCCTCAAGCTTCTTTCTGCGGGTATTTTTCGCTATGCCTGCTTCAAGGCTTCCTGCCCGGTCAATGCGCAGAACTTCCGCGGCATCCGCTGATTTTTGGAGGGCAGTGGCGGCGGTTTCAGCCGTTATGGCCAGCCAGGATAGTACCTCGGCGCCATCGGGTACAGCTGACACATCAAGCTTCAGTAATTCTGCTTCGGCTTCTGCCCGGCTCAGGAGCATCCCCAGCTCACCGGTCAGGGCCTCCACCTTGAGGCGGGCTGATGCCCCCTGGCGTGCCAGCTCCTGCTCCACTGCTTCGAAGCGCTGCGTTCCGAATAGTTTTTGGAGGAGCTCCAGCCGGTCTTTGGCGTTGGAACGAAGGAAGGCGGCAAAATCACCTTGCGGCAGCATGACTACCCTCGTGAACTGCTCACGACCCATCCCCAGGATTTCCGTAATTTCGGCACCGGCTTCGTCGTTCCGGCCGGATTTTTCGATCCAACTGCCGTCTACGCGCTCCCGAAGGAGGGTCTTGGCTTGCTGGCCTGTGAACCCGCTCTTTCCGCGTGCGCTGGGCTTGTCCCAGGCGGGCGATCTGGAGACTTCGAAGTACCTGCCGCGTGCCGAGAATTCGCAGGTAACACGCGGTTCCGCTGATGGCTCTGCATGATCGCTGCGCAGGCGTTTTCCGTCCTGCCTGGCACCGGGGACGGCCCCGTAGAGAGCGAAGCAAATGGCATCCAGAACGCTGGTTTTTCCCGCACCGGTTGCACCGTTGAGGAGGAACAGCCCGTGGGCGCCGAGCTTGTCAAAGTCTATGTGCTCTGTTCCTGCGTACGGTCCGAACGCTGAAATTTCCAGCCTGTGGATCCTCATCGCGAGGCCTCTTCCAGCCGGACGTTGTCCAAAACCTCGGCCAAGGCGGCGCGCTCGGAATCATCCGCACTCCGTGCCCGGACATGCTCCAAAAAGCCGCAGCAGATGGAGAGATCATCCTCCGCTTCAGAAATCCTGCTGCTGTAGCTCGTCTTTGCTGTGGCTGCGGCTCCTTCGGGATCGAACCCCAGGACAAGGGTGTCCGGGAAGCGTGTGCGCAGCTTTTCCATGGCTTGGGCTGGGCGTTGTGGATCTGTCAGCGTGATCTGGCAGAAGGCCGTCTCAGCCCAGGTGTATTCCTCGGACTCCAGGAGCGTTTGGATCCTGCCACGAAGAACGGCAAGGGTGCGCGGCGCCTCCCAAAGGACTTCCGTCACCGCGGCTACGCCGGTGGTATCGACATCAATGAGCCAGCCGCCCTTGCGGTGTGCAGCCTCGGAGAACGAGTATGCCAGCGGGGATCCCGAATAGCGGACCGCCGGCGAGAGTGTCTGCTTGCCGTGCAGGTGTCCCAAGGCCGTGTAGCTGAACCCGTCGAAGAGGTCCAAGGGGACTGCCCCCACGCCGCCGATGGACAAGTCACGTTCGCTGTCCGAGCTGATCCCGCCGCTCGCAAAGGTATGTGCAAGAACAATGCTGTGAACAATTCCTTCTTCGGCCAGTTGTGCAACGTGTGCCCGGATCAGCCCGGTAGCGGCCTGTGTGACCTCGAAGTGGCTCGCCGTCCGGGCTCCGAGTTGTTCCGCCACGAGCCGGGGCTCCAGCCAAGGAATCCCATAGATGGCCAGCACGGGACCACGCCGCTCTCCTGATCCGCCATCATCGAGTGGAAAAAGAATTGGGTGATCGAGCTCGGAAACCCTTGTGCGCAGGTGCACTCCGCCACGCTCAAGGAGCCGGGAGGCAAATCCCAGCCGTATGGCGGAGTCGTGGTTTCCGCTGGTTAGAACCACCTTGGCCCCGGCGCCGGTCAGCCTGACCAGGGCCTCGTCCAAAAGCCCCACCACGTCCACTCCAGGCAAGGCCCGATCGTAGACATCACCGGCGATCAAGACCACGTCTACGGACTCATCCCGGACAACAGCCACAAGCTGGTCGATGAACGACCGCTGGGCTTCGAGCATGCCAACGCCGTGGAAAGAACGGCCTAGATGCCAGTCCGAGGTGTGCAGTAAACGCATGCCATTAACGTATCGGCTGGGTGCGACAGTTTCGGACAGGCCCGCCCCGACCGGATCGGCGCGTCACGATCAGCTGCTGCTTTTTGGCTTTCCCACACAGAATTGACGGGCTTCGTCCGCGCTGCCCCGGCCCTTCCAGGGCTGCCCTCCGAAACGCTCTCCTCCGATTCACTGGGAACAGGGCTGCCACCTTCGCAGGGTTGCGCGCCCTTTCGGGGTGCATGCTGACCCGCCTCTGATGATCCGCCGGGGGTGGTGGGAGCCCGTCATTGAGACAAACTGCCGGGAATTTACCGGTAAATTTGCGGTATGAGCACAATTCCCGATCGCTTTCCGCACCCCTCGGCCGCATCCCGGATTCATGCCTGCCTGCTGGGCGGGGCATTGGGAGATTCGCTCGGCTACGCAGTGGAGTTCGATTCTGTGGAACAGATTCGGGACCGTTTTGGGCCTGACGGCCTCACGGATTTCAACGAGCTCGACGGCGACGTCCACTTTTCGGACGACACCCAAATGACGCTCTACACCGTGGACGGCCTTGTGGAGGTGCTGGAATGGGCGAACGACGGAATAGGTGCCGACGCGAACGCCTGCCTGTGGCTGGCGTATCTGAGGTGGCTGGCAACGCAAGGTGTTCCGGTGCCCCCGCCGGCTCCGGTGCCGCAGCCGCGCTGGATCGACACCCATGAAGCACTCAAACACCGCCGGGCACCCGGCAGCGCCTGTCTCAGCGGGCTTTCGACCGGAGAGATGGGCACGGTTTACCGGCCTGTGAATCCTGACTCCAAGGGGTGCGGGACCGTAATGCGCTCGGCTCCTTTTGGCCTGATTCCGCATATCCCCGTGGACTCCGTGTACAAACTCAGCGCAGACGCCGCTTCGCTGACACACGGTCATCCTTCGGCGCGCCAGAGCGCCGGAGCGTTCAGCCTGATCATTCATGGGCTGGTGGGCGGCCAAGGACTGCAGGGGGCAGTCGAGGCTTCGCTGGGCTACCTTGAGGGCCAGTCAGAACCTTGCAAGGAGCTTCTGGAGCGACTTGAATCAGCCCTCCGCGCCGCCGATAAGGCCGGGTCTTCAGCAGGCATTGGCGCACATGGCGTGGGCGGCATTCTCAGCCCGGAGGAACTGGTCCAGACGCTCGGTGAGGGATGGGTGGCGGAGGAGGCCCTCGCCGTCGCGGTTTACTCGGTTTTGGCGACGGCGGGAGCTGACGGGAACAGCGTGGACCCCGTTGCGCACTTCAAAGCAGCCGTCCGGTTGGCTGTGAACCATTCAGGCGACAGCGATTCGACCGGTTCAATAGCCGGAAACATCCTGGGCGCCTACTACGGTGAGGCCTGCCTTCCGGCTGAGTGGCTGGACGCTCTTGAAGCTCCGGAGGTGGTCCGCGGAATGGCGGCTCAGCTCGTCACGGTTACGGGCGCCTAAGCGAGATGTTGTTGCAGGCTTCGCAAACGTCCTCGGGAATCAGCCCGCGGCGCTGAAGGAAACCAAAGATTACGCAGCCAAGGCAAAACCCTGCAAACGCCTCAAGGGAAGCAGCGATGATCAGAACGGCCAGCAGCAGCCACGCCGCCGGCGCCATTCCTGCGGCAAGGAGAACTGCAGCAGCGGTGGACATCGCAGCCCCCAATCCCTGGGCGAAGCGTTTGGGTGGACCGGGTACCAGCTTCACCCGGCCCAGGCGGGGCGCAAGGACCTTGACGGACAGCAACGCCAGCGGTGAAATACGCGGGCCGAACAGCACCCTCAGCCAGAAGCCGACGGCGATTGCGGCCAGTCCCCAGCCGAACCCTGTCAGCAAGGTCACAACCGCAGCGGCCACCACCAGCCCTGCCGTAATCCTGGCAGCATACTCGTTGACCGGGTTGGGAAAAGCGAACACTGCCCGCCAACCAGTTTGCACTTGGTCTGTCACGGCAGTGGCTTCCGGCGTCTCAACTCTGCTCATGGTGCAAGGGTAGGAGAGCCCCGCCTGCGCTGAAAGAATTGTTGCTCCCTGTGAACGCGGGCCGCGCAGAGGCTAGGACGAGGCGAACGAGGACGCAGGCATGTGCCCGCCCACCATTTGGAGAAACTCCCCCTCGGACAGCACCTCAATCTGCTGGCCCCGGTCGTGCAGCTCCAGGACCCTTTTGGCTTTGCCCGTAAGCCGGCCCGAGCGCAGGTCTGCCGCCACAAAGCCGTCGCCTACAACCAGGAGCGTGGTCCGCGCAGTGACCCGGCTCTCCGGGCGCGCACCGAGCTCGGCGGAACGCACCTTGGCTTCCGGCCGCGCCATGGTGAGCTGCCCGGTAAACACCACCGTCTGGCCGTACAGCGGATGACCCGGCTCGGCGTCGGCATTCGGCATGGGGTTGGCCCCTTCTTCGGGCCAGCCGGACTGGAAAGGCCTCGACGGGACATTGCCTGCTCCCAGGGCTGTGAGGGCCGTCAGTGTTGCCTTCGACAGTTCGTCGCGGCCTGGATCAAAAGCAGGCTGGTGCGGCAGAGCCAAGCCAAGGGAGAGGTAGAGCTCGCCGATGCTGTGGGACCTGTTGCGGGCGGCGATGTCAATGAGGATTCCGGCGCAGGCGCGGGCATCCTCAGCTGCATCGTGATGGTTGACCAGAGGCACCCCCGCCTCTTCAGCGGCGTATGGCAATGAGTTCGAGACGAGTGAGTAACAGCGCCGGGAGAGCATCACAGTGCAGGCGTAGTCGTAGGCAGGCCCAGCCAGGCCGGACACCTCCAACCCCGAGCGGATAACCCCCAGATCGAAGGCTGCGTTGTGGGCCGCCAGGATATCCCCGCCAATAAAGGCGCCGATCTTCGGGAAGAGTTCACCGAAGCGAGGCAGTCCGGCCACGTCCTGGGACCTTATGCCGTGGACCCTCACGTTGTGGTGATCGAAGTGGTCATGATTCTGCGGGGGCCGCATCAGCCAGGATGCCTCGTCGACAACAACACCTCCGCGGACCTTACTGAGGCCAACAGCACACGGCGAACCGCGGAAGCCATTGGCAGTCTCGAAGTCGATCGCCGTAAAGTCCAAACTCACGGCTCAACTTTAGCCGTGGCCGGAGTGCCCGCCTGCACGACTCCCCGTACAGGGAAGAGATGGCCGGAAAGGCCCGCTGCGGAAGTGCCCGGGATCAGTCCAGTAACCTAGAAGCGTGAATCTATCTGCGATGAGTGACTTTGCCGTGTCCGCTTTGGGGGGTGCGGGACCCGTACAACCGCACCTGGCCTCGTTCCTGCCTGACTGGCTCAACCCCCAGATTTTCCTGGCAGACCCGGCATTGGCCCCGTGGGTAGTGCTTCTGGTCTGCGGCATCATCTTCGCTGAAACAGGGCTGCTGATCGGGTTTTTCCTTCCCGGCGATTCCATGCTTTTCACCGCCGGCCTGCTGGTTGCTACCGACACCATCAAGTTCAATGTCTGGCTTTTTGCCGCCCTCATCATCGTGTCTGCGATCGTGGGAAACCAGACCGGTTACCTCATTGGCTCCAAGGCCGGGCCTGCGATCTTCAACAAGCCGGATTCCCGCCTGTTCAAGCGTGAAAACGTGGACAAGGCCCACGCCTTCTTTGAAAAGCATGGCGGCAAAGCGCTGATCCTCGCCAGGTTCGTCCCGATCATCAGGACGTTCGTTCCGGTGATCGTCGGTGTAGCGCAGATGAGCAAGCGGAAGTTCTTCCTGTTCAACGTAATCGGCGCTGTTCTGTGGGGCGGCGGCGTCACGCTGCTGGGCTACCTGCTGGGCGACCGGATCCCGTGGGTGCGGGACAACCTGGACATCATCTTCATCATCATCGTCCTGTTGTCCGTCATTCCCATCGGCGTAGAGGTCCTTCGAGGAATGTCTGCCAAGCGCCAGTCCGCGGCCTACGGCACGGATGCTGTGGACGAGTACATCGAAGAGCACGCCCCTGAGAACGAGCGCAAAACCAACCCGTAACACTGATTATTCCGGTGACGGTTTAGAGAACGGCCCTCCCCCGCATGAACGCAGCTGGCCAGCAACGTTTATGCGGGGAAGGGCCTTTTTTGTAGCTGACGGACGTGTTTACCGCCGGGCGAGCGCGTCGATGATGGCCGGCAACAGGGCCCTGAACGCCTTGCCGCGGTGGCTGATTGCGTTCTTTTCCTGAGAGCTCAGTTCCGCGCAGCTGCGGTCATAGCCGAGCGGCTGCAGAATCGGATCGTAGCCGAAGCCGCCCTCGCCCCGGGGTTCCCGCAGCAATGTGCCTTCAAGCTGGCCGTATTCGACCACTTCCCTGGCGCCCAGGTCCAGAGCGTCGGCGCCGGAACCCAAAACAGCGGAATCCACTGTCTTGGAGCCGGAAGGGACGGCCAGGGCGGCGGCGCAGACAAAGGCCGCTCCCCGGTGACTGTCCGGTACGTCGGAGAGCTGGGCGAGGAGCAACTCAAGGTTTGCCGCGTCGTCGCCGTGCCGGCCGCACCAGCGGGCCGAAAAAATTCCCGGTGCGCCGCCCAGGACATCCACGGCCAGGCCTGAATCGTCAGCGATGGCCAGGAGTCCCGTTGCATCGGCAACAGCCCGCGCCTTGAGGAGGGAGTTCTCGGCGAAGGTCACGCCGGTCTCAGCGACGTCCGGCGCACCTGCGGCTGCAGCATCGATGACCTGGGTGTCGACGTCGAGCCCAGGGACCTGACCGCGCAGAAGCTCACGCAGTTCCCGGAGTTTTCCCTTGTTGTGCGTCGCCAGGACAAGGAGCGGTGCCTGCGTTCCAGCCTTTTCGGTCACGGGGCTTCCGCAAGGGTTTCGCGCTGGATGACGGCCAGTTGCCCTGTTCCGAGGAGCGCAAGGTCCAGCAGCTTGTTCAGCTCGTCCCTGTCAAAGGGTGCTCCTTCAGCGGTTCCCTGGACCTCCACGAACTTGCCCGAACCGGTGACAACAACATTCATGTCTGTCTCGGCGCGGACATCCTCAACGTAGGGCAGGTCCAGCATGGGAATGCCGTCAATGATCCCCACCGACACGGCTGCGATGGTATCGATCAGTGGCTGGGCATTGCGGGAGATGATTTTGTTCTCGCGGGCGAACCGGATGGCCTCGGCCAAGGCAACGTAGGCACCGGTAATGGCAGCCGTGCGGGTACCGCCGTCGGCCTGGAGGACATCGCAGTCAAGCACAATGGTGTTTTCACCGAGCGCTTTGGTGTCAATGATGGACCGGAGGGAGCGGCCGATCAGGCGGGAAATTTCGTGGGTGCGTCCGCCGATCTTGCCCTTGACTGACTCCCGGTCAGAGCGGGTGTTCGTTGCCCGGGGAAGCATGGCATACTCGGCCGTCACCCATCCGCGGCCCTCACCCTTGAGCCAGCGGGGTACGCCTTCAGTCAGCGAGGCGGTGCACAGGACCCGGGTGTTCCCGAACTCGATCAGCGCAGAACCCTCAGCCTGCTTGGACCAGCCGCGGGTGATGCTGATGGGGCGGAGTTGGTCCGGCGTGCGGCCGTCGGCGCGGATAACAGGGGTGGTCAGTGCTTCAGAAGTCATGCCCCTAGCTTATCGACTCACAACGGCATGGCCGCTCCACCCGGGTACTCATCACGGTTCGGGCGGTAGACGCTCAGACCGTGTAGTGCACCCCTGCCACTGCCACTGCCACGTCTCCGGAAAACACCGGACGCGCCTCCGCCATGACAGTGGTCTGGGACGTCCACACCGGAATGTGCGTCAGCAGCAAACGGCGGGCACCGGCTGCTGCAGCGGCCTCCCCGGCGCGCTTTCCGGTCAGATGCACGTCCTTGACGGCGTCATCCCGTCCTTCCTCAAACGCGGCCTCGCAGAGGAAAAGATCCGCGTCCTTCGCCGCCTCTTCGAGCCCGCTGCACGAATCCGTGTCCCCGGAGTACGTGAGAACACGGGTTACAGGAGCACCGTCCCGGGACGGTTCCGTCACTTCAACGCGCAGCGCATACGCTTCCTCGACGGGGTGGTTCACGGCGAACGGGGTAACGGTGAACGGCCCCAAGGCGACGGGCTGGCGTTCGGTCCAGTTACTGAAGTCGAACTCTTCATGCATGCCGGGGTCGAGCTCCAGCCCGTAAGCCGTAGCCATCCTGTCCGCCGTCGCAGCGGGTCCCCACACCGGAATACGGTCCCTGCCCCAACCTCCCGGCTTCCATCGCACTGCGACATGAAGCCCACAGAGGTCCATGCAATGGTCCGGGTGGAGGTGGGTCAGGAAGATCGCGTCGATGTCCTCCAGGTCCGTATAGCGCTGGATGGCGCCAAGGGCACCGCTGCCCAGGTCCAGGACTATCTTCCAGGTCCGCTCTCCGTCATGGGCAGTCAGGAGATAGCACGACGCCGGCGATCCCGGCCCCGGAAAGGAACCTGTACAGCCCACTATGGTCAGCTTCACGTCGCGGAACCTCCTGCAATGGAGTTTTCCACAAAATTCGAGGTCCGGGGGCGAACTCCGCCAGAGCGCGCGGCCGCAATCATTTCCGGAGTGATCCGAGCCAGGCTGCCCGTGGGGTATTGCGCAGCAACGTGGGCCACGTGCTGCACGGTGAGCACCTCGGGGCCAAGGAACCGCCTTGCGAGTGACTCGAACTGGGCGGCGTCCCCGGTAGCGATGAAGTGGTGCTCGGGCGGGCTCAGGAATTTACGCTCCAGGCCGCGGGTGGCCAACGCACGGTAGACGTCCTTGGCCGTTTCTTCGGCGCTGGAGACGAGGGTGACGTCCTCTCCCATCACGAAGGAAATGACGCCTGTCAGCAGAGGGTAGTGCGTGCAGCCCAGAACCACGGTGTCCACGCCTGCGGCCTTGAGCGGGTCAAGGTATTCCCGGGCGACAGCCAGCAGTTCTGGTCCTGTTGTAATGCCTGCCTCAACGTAGCTGACGAAAGCAGGACAGGCCACCGACGTGATCTCGAGGTCAGGAGCTGCTGCGAAGGTGTCGTCGTAGGCGCGTGAGCCGATCGTTGCGGAGGTGCCGATGACGCCGATCCGCCCGGTCCGGGTAGCTGCCACCGCCCGCCGGACTGCCGGCTGGATGACTTCGATGACAGGAATGCCGTAGCGGGCCGTGTACCGTTCGCGTGCATCCCGAAGCACAGCGGCCGACGCCGAGTTGCAGGCTATGGTCAGCAGCTTGACGCCGGAATCCACCAGTTCGTCCATGACGCCCAGAGCGTTGGCGCGCACTTCCGCGATAGGCAGGGGGCCGTACGGGCCGTTGGCGGTATCGCCGACATACAGGATGGATTCGTTGGGCAACTGGTCAATGATGGACCGGGCAACGGTCAGTCCGCCGACGCCAGAGTCGAAAACACCTATCGGCCGGGACCCCATGTCGCTGGCCGAAGCCGTGGATGAGGTGCTGCTTGTCTGGGATTCCGTTACAGCTCCCGCTGCCGGATCCATGCTCGATGCTGAAGTCATGATTATTCGAGGATAGGGCTTCCCACTGACTCCGGCCATTAGATGTGTCCCTTGGCTCATGTCTATTGAGTCACAATAAGCGTCTACATGGAGACCGAAAGTTCGGACTCTGCGTTGTGTCGGGACACCGGGGCGGTGATCAACGCCGTGAGCCGGACCGGGTGTCCAGCGAGTGCACCATCGCCTGGACCAGGGACTCCTGAAGCCACGTCGTGAAGTTGTAGACGAGGGCGAGGTAGCTTTCCACGTCTTCAGCCTGGGACCAGTCCTGCATCAGGTGGACATGTTCGGCGTCGGCCTCATCCTGGATGTCGAGGCGCTCAGCCAGCACCAGCCGGACGTCATTGAGGGCGGTGGACCAATGCCGGGCATCGGTTTCGGTCAGCGTCAGGTCGTCTTTGTCGAGGCCAAGCGACGCCGCCCGCAGGGCGCCGATCTTCCCCTCGCGAAGTGAGCGTTCGGTGAGTTGCCTGAACTCCAGCGACGCGGCGCCGTCGTCCTTCATGACGTTTGGAAGCAGCCGCCGGACAGCCCTGTCGGTGGGTTCCTGCACCTCCATGTCGAGTCCGATCAGAGCCGAGAGCGGGTCCTGGTTCTCCCGAACCTCGGGCTCCAGCATGGCGATGACATCGGCGAAAAGGCCGCGAAGCAGCTCGCGTTCCGCCGGTTCGAGATAGCCGGTGATGCCCTTAAGCCCGTATTTGAATGCCTTAGCCACGTTTTCCCTTGCCCTTGCCGGAGGTGCCTTCCTTGCCGCCGCTGGTGGCTTTCTCCACCGTGGCCCAAAGCCCATAACCGTGCATCGCGACGGCGTGCTGCTCCACCTGCTCCTTGCTGCCGTGGGCCACGATGGAGCGGCCTTTCTTATGGACTTCCATCATGAGCTTGTCCGCCTTCGCCTCCGAATATCCAAAGTAGCTTCGGAAAACGAAGCTCACGTAGCTCATCAGGTTCACCGGATCGTTCCAGATCACGAGGTTCCACGGGACGTCCGGGGCGGTCAGGGAATCGGCTGACACCACTGTTCCGGTCTGGGTGCTCTCCCTCGTATCGGGGCCGAGCGCAACGCTGAGGGTCATCTTTCCATTCTATGGGGATGCCGCGGGCCCCGCCGGTGTGGGGCCCCGCCGGTGGGTGGGCCCACGGCGAAGCGAAGCGAGACGAGGGAGCCGGTGGGTGGGCCCACGCCGGCGAGGGCCCCACGGCGAAGCGAAGCGAGACGAGGGAGCCGGTGGGGACTAGAGTGAATTTGTGAGCACCCCTGCTGGCCGGGACCATCCCCGGACGTCCTTGTACACCGACCACTACGAGCTGACAATGCTCCAGGCCGCGCTGCACTCCGGCGCAGCCCAGCGAAAATGCGTGTTTGAGGCCTTCGCCCGACGCCTCCCCGATGGCCGCCGTTACGGCATTGTTGGCGGTACAGGACGGCTGCTTGAGGGCATCGCCGACTTTCGCTTCGGGCCCGCGGAACTCGATTTCCTGCGCCGCAACGGGATCGTGAACGAGGAGACACTGGAGTATCTGTCCACCTACAGGTTCTCCGGAGACGTCTGGGGCTACGCGGAGGGCGAAGCGTACTTTCCCTACTCCCCCATCCTGATCGTCGAAGCTACCTTCGCTGAAGCCTGCATTCTGGAAACCTATATCCTGTCAGTCCTCAACCACGACAGTGCCATCGCCTCTGCGGCCTCCCGGATGGTGACGGCTGCGGGGAACCGTCCCTGCATCGAAATGGGTTCCCGCCGCACCCAGGAGGAATCCGCCGCAGCGGCTGCGCGCGCCGCCGTCGTAGCCGGCTTCGCCAGCACCTCCAACCTGGAGGCAGGCCTCCGCTACGGGATCAAAACTGTCGGCACCGCCGCCCATTCATTCACCTTGCTCCATGACACGGAGCGGCAGGCGTTTGAGGCGCAGATCACCTCGATGGGCGCCGGCACCTCACTGCTCGTGGATACGTACGACGTCGAAGCCGGCGTCCGGACCGCGGTTGAACTTGCGGGGCCCTCCTTGGGGGCCGTTCGTCTGGACTCCGGCGACCTGATAGCGCAGGCGCAGTGGGTCAGGCAGCTCCTGGACGACCTCGGCAACCACAACACAAAAATTGTTGTGACTTCCGATCTGGACGAGTACGCCATCGCGGCGCTGCAGTCGGCCCCCGTCGATTCCTACGGAGTCGGAACATCTTTGGTCACAGGTTCGGGCGCCCCGACCGCCAGCATGGTCTACAAACTCGTGAGCCGGACCGATGACGATGGCAATTTCGTCTCAGTGGCCAAGGCCGCCAAGAACAAGGCCAGCAGGGGCGGCCGGAAATACGCGCTGCGCAGGCTGAACGAACAGGGCATCGCCTCGCAGGAAATCCTGGGAATCGGACACCATCCCGAGGACGACGGGAATGACCGTATGCTCCTCCAGCAGTTCATCAAGAACGGCGAACTGCTGCCGGGCTGGACTGGACCCGAAGGCGTTGTCCGGGCGCGCCAACGGCACATGAATTCAATGGCAGAGTTGCCCGCTGTGGTCAACCGCCTGCAACGCGGCGAACCCGCCATCCCTACTGTTTACGAGGAGGACTGAATGTCCCGTGCCCTGATCATTGTTGATGTGCAGAATGACTTCTGCGAAGGAGGATCCCTTCCCGTGAAGGGCGGCGCAGACGTTGCGGCCGCCATCAGCGAGTATGTGGATGCCCATCACAACCAGTTCGACCACATCGTGGCCACTCAGGACTGGCACATCCAGCCCGGGGATCACTTCTCTGAACAGCCCGATTTCGTTGACACCTGGCCCGCGCATTGTGTGGCCGGAACCCGCGGTGCTGAGCTGCACCCGGATCTGGACACCGAATACATCGACGCATACTTTCAAAAAGGGCAATACACCGCCGCTTACTCAGGCTTTGAGGGTGTGCTGGCGCCGGAAGACGCCGTTCCCACGGGAGAACGGAAGCCTGGCGGGGCTCCCCTGGTGGAAGACGCCGAAGCTTTCGCCGCGGACGAGGACGCAATCGGCCTGGATGACTGGCTGCAGAGCCATGACGTGGAGGATGTGGTCGTCGTCGGGCTCGCCACCGATTACTGCGTCATGGCGACGGCCCTTGACGCCGTCCAAGCCGGCTACGCCGTCACGGTGATGCGTGAACTGACTGCAGGGATCGCTCCTGACCTCGACGACGCCTACGCTGAAATGGAACTGGGCGGAGTCGACCTCGCCTAAGGGCTACTTCCGGCCGATGAACCAATCCTGCAGTTTGCGGAGCCGGCTCTGAAGCTGCTCCTCATTTGCCTGGGCCACGGGAGGTCCGCCGCACACTGTCCGCAGCTTTGTGTGGACAACGCCGTGCGGCGTACCCGTCCGGGCTGACCAGGCGGCAACGTTTTTTGCCAGCTCGTTCCGCAGATCCATCAGCATGCGGTGATCCGGAACGGCCGCGGCGGCAGCAGTTGCCTCCGGTGACCTGAGCTTCTTGCGGCTCTGCTGTTCGTGCTGGCGCTGCCTGAGCAGCGTTCCTACCTGCTCGGCGTCCAAAAGTCCCGGAATGCCCAGGAAGTCCATCTCGTCCTCGGAACCGACTTCGCCCCCGGTACCGAACTCACCGCCGTCGAACAGCACGCGGTCAAAAGAGGCCTGGGAATCCAACGCCTCGAACTTGCCCTTGGTCAGAGAATCTGATGCCTTCTCTTCGCGGTTCGCCTCATCCATGAGCGAATCCTCCGGGTTAAACAGGCCATCACTGTCCTCCTTCTCGGGGCGGTCCAGGGCATGGTCGCGTTCGGCCTCCATCGAGTTGGCCAGCGCCATCAGCTGCGGAACGGACGGCAGGAAGACCGACGCCGTTTCGCCGCGCTTTCGGGCGCGGACAAACCTCCCCACAGCCTGGGCAAAAAACAAAGGAGTGGACGTGGACGTGGCATAGACGCCTACTGAGAGGCGCGGAACGTCCACACCTTCAGAAACCATCCGGACGGCCACCATCCACCGTTTCTCACTCGCCGTGAATTCCTCGATCTTGCTCGAGGCTTTCGCGTCATCGGAAAGGATGACAGTGGGCGACTCCCCGGTGATCTTCTTCAGCTGACCCGCGTAGGCCCTTGCGTCCTCATGATCCGTCGCGATCACAAGCCCGCCGGCATCGGGCACTGTACGGCGGACTTCGCTAAGCCGTTTATCTGCTCCGGCCAGCACCGCAGGAATCCATTCGCCCGCCGGGTTTAACGCGGTTCGCCAGGCCTGGGATGTAACGTCCTTGGTGACTGCGGCTTCGCCGAGGGAAGCTGCCATCTCTTCGCCCGCGCTGGTCCGCCACCGCATCTGCCCGGAGTAGGCCATGAACATGACCGGCCGGACCACGTGGTCGCGGAGAGCGTTTCCGTAGCCATACGTATAGTCCGCTTTGGAGCGGCGGATGCCGTCCCGGTCCTCGGCATACTCAACAAAGGGAATAGGGGATGTATCGGAGCGGAAAGGGGTCCCCGTCAGCGACAAACGGCGTGCCGCAGGATCAAAGGCCTCCCGCAACCCGTCGCCCCAGGAGAGTGCCTCGCCGCCGTGGTGGATCTCGTCAAGGATCACCAGCGTGCGGGCCGCTTCCGTTTTTGCCCGGTGCAGCAGGGGCTTGCTGGCAACCTGGGCGTAGGTGACGGCAACACCGATGAACCCCCGGCCGTGCTGGCCGTCCGCGTTCTTGAAGTTCGGGTCAATCGCGATCCCCACCTTGGCTGCGGCGTCAGCCCACTGCCTTTTCAGGTGGTCTGTTGGGGCCACGATGGTCACACGGTTGACGGCCCCTGACTCTATGAGCATCGAGGCGACACGAAGGGCAAAGGTGGTCTTTCCAGCGCCAGGGGTTGCTACAGCCAGGAAGTCCTTGGGCTGTGCCGTGAAGTACCTGTCCAGGGCTTCCTGCTGCCAGGCCCTGAGTTTCTGTGCAGTTCCCCACGCGGCACGCTCCGGGTAGGCGGGAGGAAGGGTGGGTCCGCCAAAGAGTGTCTCCGTCATGCTGCGCCCACGTTCCCCGGGAGGGTACCTATTAGCAGCGCAACACAAATAACCACAAAAACACCAATCTGTTCCGGATGGACCGGGTCGGAAGAGAACTGCGGACAGTTCTCCCGTATCAAAGGTAGCAATGGCCGGATGGGCACAGCGGGATGACAGGCCAATTGAAAGGGAATTAAGTGCCGCCGTGCATTAACGAGCCAGCTTCCCCACAGTTCCCGAGAGCCGTGTTTCCGGGCACCGGCCAGGAGCACATCCGGCGCTTCAGCCCGTACTTCTACTTCTTGTCGCCGGAGCCCTTGCCGCCGTCGTTGCCGGGGCGAAGTCCGTCATAGACCTCTTTGCACATGGGACAAACCGGGAACTTCTGGGGATCCCGGCCTGGAGTCCACACCTTGCCGCAGAGTGCGATCACGGGCTCGCCGGAGAGGGCGGACTCCATGATCTTTTCCTTGCGGACGTAGTGCGAGAACCGCTCACGGTCGCCCGGTTCCACTTCCTGCCGGAGTTCTTCGCGCTCAATGGTGGCGGTGGAGCCTCCGGCTCCGGAGAGCTCGCGCATCGGGTCGTTTTCGAAGGGATCCGTCGTGCTTGTCATGCCATCCATCTTAGCCTCAGGAGCTATAGACCCTGCCACGCCGGCTTGTTGTCGAAACTGTGCCGGTAGTAGTCAGCCAGTTTGAGGGAGGATGCGGCAGCCTCATCAATGAGGATAGTTGCGTGGGGATGCATCTGCAGGACCGAGGCCGCGCAGATCGCCGACACCGGGCCCTCCACGAAGTTGTGGACCGCCTGCGCCTTTTGGGCCCCCGTTGCCACCAGGATCACATGGCGCGCTTCCATGATGGTGCCAAGGCCCTGGGTTATGACGTGGTGCGGTACGTCGTTGACGCTGCCAAAAAACCGGGCGTTGTCCCGCCGTGTTTGCTCAATAAGCGTCTTGATCCGCGTCCTTGAGGCGAGGGAAGATCCGGGTTCATTGAATCCGATGTGGCCGTCTGTCCCCACGCCCAGGATCTGGAGATCGACTCCACCGGCTGACTTGATGGCATTCTCATACGCTTCGCAAGCAGCCGGAATGTCCGCTGCGGCACCATCCGGCGTGTGAACATTAGCCTCGGCGATATTCACCCTGTCCGTAAACTCACGGCGGATAACCTCACGGTAGGACTGCTCATGGCCCGGTTCCAAGCCTACGTACTCGTCAAGGGCAAACCCGTGTGCCTGGCTGAAGTCCAGCCCGTCCCTGTCGTGCCTCCGCGCCAGCTCATCGTAGATGGGCAAAGGCGAGGACCCCGTAGCCAATCCCAGTACTGCGTCAGGCTTCCGCAGGAGCAGGGCCTCAATGGCATCAGCCGCCAAGGATGCTATCCGTGCGGTCCCGGACAGGATTACAACTTCCAAAATCTGCCAGCTTTCTGTTTTCTGCTACCGGTTAACGGAAAGTTGCGCGAGCAGTTCCGGACCGCGGGTGTCGAGCCATTTACCCCCCAGCCGCACCCCGGTCCCGAACATCACAAGCCCCAGGATCGGACCCACAGCTAAGTTTATCCAGCCGAACAGGGGCTCCCCGGCCACTAACTGCAACAGGAGCAACACGCCTTCCGGAGAAACCAGCAAAAGCAGCACACCCATACCTCCAAACTGGACCCCCAGAGTCTGGGCCACATTTCCCGGCGGCTTTTTGAACGGGCTGTCACCAGGCAGGGGAACCGCAACGGTGTATCTTGCCGAGACCACCGAAGCCAACCCAAGGCCAGTCAGCAGGATGCCCAGCGAGAAGCCAAGGACTCCCGGGAGCTTGCTCCAGTCCTGCGTAACCATGAAGGGAAATATGCTGAAGGCCACCGTAACCGGCAAAGCGAACACCAGGCATGCCGTGGCTCGGCCGAGCCGGTCATCCAGCCCGCGTACACCGCTGGCCAGATGCAGGGCAAAGGCGGTGTTGTCATACGAGACATCAGCAGAAATCGCCCAGGCCAGCATGAAGGCGGTCAGGGGGCCCATCACCGTCAGGACGCCATACTCGCCGGTCTGGCTTCCCTGGAAGAACATCAGCACCGGTAGAAGAGGGATGACCACCAGCGATCCCGAGTAGCGCGGGTCCCTGAGCCAGTAGGTCAATGAGCGCGCTGTAACCGCTCCTGCCGGGGTGGCCGGGAGGAGCCCAAACAGGCCAAGATGCCCGCCCTTGCGCCGGGAGCTCCCGGCATATGGCGGTGTGACCAATGCCCGCTCCAGGAGGACCTTCCAACACCACGTCAGGCCTGCAAGCGTTCCCAGTGCGATGAGCAGCTTCAGGACTGCTACGTCAGGGTTCCCCGCTGAGACATCGCCGCCGAGTGACCAGGCCGCCCCCAGAGGCGTCCACGACAGAGTGTCGGCGAAGCCTGGGAGAAAATCCGCCGAGTCAGCAATTCCCCTGGTGACTACGGCCATGAGCGGGCCAAGCAGGATCAGGGGAATCATAAAAACAAGGGAGCTTGCGTCCTTGAACCGGCGGGAAGCGGCAAGGCCGGCAGTTGCAGTGGTAACTACCCGGGACAGCACAATGCAGGTAAGGACCCCCAGGATTGCACCGGCCAGGGCCGCCACAGGGCCCAACGGCCCACGCCACCAGGTGCCTACTGTGGAAAGCGCGACGATGGCTGTGGCCAGGCCTGGAATCCCGATCAAGCCGCCAAGGGCCAGCCCGGCCAGTAATTTGGGCATGGGCACGCTGAAAGTGGTGAATCGTGCCGGGTCCAGTGTCATGTCGACGGCGGAAGCCACCACCGGGATAACGGCCCACCCCAGGACGGCGGAAGCTCCACCCAGAACCACGAATGTCTGCGCCAACTCCACCTCGGCAGAGCGCAAAAAGATCAGGGCAGCAGCGCAGATTCCGGCAATCCCCAAGGCGTACAACCCGCCGATGGCCAGACCAATCAGCTGCCATGGGCTCCGCCTGAAGCTGTTGCGGAGCAGCGTCAGCTTGAGCCTTAGAAGGTGCGCAACCATTCCAGCCCCTCCGTTTTGCTGCGTCCGCCGACCAATTGGACAAAACGGTCCTCAAGGCTGACTCCGGCGCGCACTTCGTCGACGGTGCCGGCGGCGAGCAGGCGGCCGGCGGCAACGACGGCCACATGATCACACATCCTCTGCACGAGGTCCATCACGTGGCTCGACACAATCACGGTCCCGCCCGAAGCGACGTAACGGTCCAGGATGTCGCGTATGTTGGCAGCCGAGACGGGGTCAACAGATTCAAAAGGTTCATCCAGCACCAGAACGCGGGGGGCATGGATCAGCGCCGAGGCCAGGGCTATCTTCTTGGTCATACCTGCCGAATAATCCACCACCAGCGTTCCGGCATCCTGCGTCAGGTCCAGTGCTTCCAAGAGCTCACGGACACGGGAGGAGACCACGGCCCTGTCCATTCCTCGCAGGAGCCCGGCATAGGTGACAAGCTGTTCCCCGGTAAGCCTGTCGAACAGGCGCACTCCGTCCGGCAGGATTCCCATGAGCCTCTTTGCCTCCAGCGGATGCGTCCAGACGTCCACGCCCTGCACTGCGGCCGTTCCAAAATCGGGGCGCAAGAGCCCTGTGGCCATCGACAGCATGGTGGTCTTGCCCGCTCCGTTGGGGCCGACTATCCCGAAAAAAGAACCGGACGGTACATCAAGGCTGATGCCGTCGACGGCGATCTTGCCACCGAACCTCTTGGCTATCCCCCGCAGCGACAGGGCCGGTACGGATGGTGGCGGGCTTGGCTGGTCCGGCTGGGGAAGAGTCATGTTTCCACACTATCCGCCGCCTGCCCCGGGAGGGCTCGTCCGAAAGGAGGAATCCGACACGTCGGAGCATCGTCAGAAAGAGTGACGGGGCCTGGCGCGCTCGTACTGAGGTGGCCAGGAAAGATCATGCCCCAACTCGAAGGCCGCCCTAAGCCACCAGTGGGGATCGCGTAAGGCGGCACGGGCAATGAAAATTCCATCTGCCTGGCCGGTGGCAACAGCGTGCTCAGCCTGGCCGGCTGACGTCAAAAGACCCACGGTTCCCGTTGGAACGTCGGCCTCGTGCCGGATCCGGGTGGAGAAGCCTGTTTGATATCCCGGTCCGGCCTGGATCTTTTGATGTGCCACAGCGCCGCCGCTTGAGACATCTATGAGGTCAACACCGCGCTCTGCCGCTTGGCGGGCCAGCCGCACAGCGTGTTCCACTTCCACACCGCCCTCTGCCCAATCGGAGGCCGAGATTCGAAGCAGCAAAGGCATCGAATCGGGGATCACGTCCCTGACGGCGTCGACAACCGCGAGCATCAGCCGGTTCCTGCCATCCTCGCTGCCACCCCAGGCATCGGTCCTGTCGTTCACCAGGGGGCTTTGAAACTCATGGAGCAGGTAGCCGTGGGCACCGTGGATCTCCACAGTATCGAAGCCGGCTTCCACGGCCCGCACCGCGGCGGCTGCGAAGTCCCGGATCACATCCTGAATTTCCTGTTCCGTCATCGCGGAAGGAGGCGCATAGCCGTCAAAGGCACCGGTTCCTGGCCCCACAGTGGGCCACCCGCCGTCGGACTCCGGCACTGAGCCGTTCCGTCCGGAAAAGGGCCAGTACGTGGAACCCTTGCGTCCGGCGTGGGCCAGCTGTGCGCCGATTTTGGCATCAGCGGCGCCATGGCGGTGCACAAAGTGGATGATCCGCTCCCACCCGGAGGCCTGCTCACCGTTGTACAGGCCCGCATCGAGCGGACTGATCCTGCCCACAGGGTTGACCGCCGCAGCTTCGGTGAGGATCAGGGCAGCACCCCCTGCGGCGAAAGAGCCCAGATGCATGAGGTGCCAGTCGTGGGGCACCCCTTCTCCTGTTTCAGCCCCGCAGCTGTACTGGCACATGGGTGAGACCCACCCCCGGTGCTGCAGCGTCATGGAGCGCAGGGTCAGAGGCGTGAAGAGCATAGAGCCCATTAGAAAAGAACCCTGGCGAGTCCTTGCCGTGCCTTGGCCACCCGCTGATCCGAGGGACCTACAACCTCAAAAAGTTCCAGCAGCCGGACCCGTGCCGTCTCGCGCTCAGGACCGAAATTCCTGCCGATAAAGGAAACCAGGCGGTTCAAGGCATCCTCGATGTGTCCGCCGGCAAGATCCAGGTCAGCGACTGTCAACTGTGCTTCGAGATTGTCCGGCTCGTCCGCCGCGAGTTTACGCAGCGCCTCGCCTTCGGGAACCGAGAGTGCCTGCAAACGGCCCATCAGCTCGACCTGCGCCAATCCGGCTTTGGCCTCCAGGTCAGCGGGCATTTCTGCCAATGCCTTGCGGTACGCAGCGGCGGCGGCAGTGTAGTCGCCGGCCTCGATGGCATCGAACGCTTCCTGGTGAAGGGGCGGAAGCGGGGCGGGCTCAGGTTCCCCGGCCGGTTCATCAGAACCGCCGATCCTGCCGTTTACCCCGTTTGCCGCTGCAACTTTCAGCAGCTCGTCCAGCAGGCTTTGGATCTGCTGTTCGTCTGCGCCGCCCTGGAAAAGCGGCACGGGTTGGCCTTTGACCACTGCAACAGCGGTCGGGACGGCCTGCACCTGGAAGGCCTGGGCAAGCTGCGGAAACGCCTCAATATCGGCAGTTCCCAGGACCAGCCGGCCATCATAGCCGTTGATGATCCGCTCGAGGACGTCAAGCGTGGCTTCAGAACCAGGTGAGTATCCGGCCCACAGGGCGAAAACAACCGGCACCTGTGTGGAAAGCTCGACGAGTTCCTGGAAATTTGTTTCCGTGGCGGCCACCCGCAGGGGGCGTCCACCGGCGGGTGGCTCAGTTCCAGCGGCAGAGCCGGGCGTGGAACTCTGCGAAGCGGGCGGACCTGACGGCGTTCCTGAGGCAGCACGCTGCTTGAGGGCCGAAAGATCGACGGCGCCGCGAAGGTTCAGCTGACTGGCAGCGGCCGGAGGGACAGGGCGGGAAGCTGGCGAACTCATAGCTTCCACTCTAGCCACTCCGGCCGTCGCCGGTGTCAACCCCGGATGCTACTTGAAGCCAGCTCCGATGAGTCCACGGGTTGCCGCTACCAGCTTCATGGGGTCCTTGGAACCTGTCGGCGGCACGTACACGGCAACTGACTCCGCAAAGTTCAGGACCATGCCTGACGTCGTTTCCTTGCCGCCGGCCAGGACTGCTGCGTCATCACCGATGGTCAGCTTGTCCCCGGAAGCCTTGGGCGTTCCGTCGAAGGCGAAGTCGAGGCGTCCGAGAACCAGGGCGCCGCCGTCGGCCGTCCGGAAGACAACTGTCTGCTTCGGGTCAACCTTGTGGGTGAAGGCGAAATTGCCGTTGAGTCCCGACTTCACCGCGTCGGCCTGGTAGGCCAGGGTGTCGGCGATGTACGGGGACGACTGGCCTTCAACAAGCTTGTCCTTGAACGTGGAGTCGTCCTTGGTCAGGCGGTCGCCCAGGCCTGCGAGGGCTTCCTCACCGCTGTACAGGAGGCCTGACTTGTCGCCGGCGGCCAATGCTTCGCTGCCCTCAGTACCGATGGCAGGAAGGGTGGTTCCCGGCTGAAGCGGTGTGGTGAGCACCAGCTTGTAGTTCTCCCGCGGAGAGGGCTGCACCAGCGTGAGGAGCTGCGGAACCACGTTGCCCTCACCCTGGGTAACTGTCAGCACGGAGCGCGGCCAATCGCTCTTGCTCGGGACAACTGCGGTGAGCTGCTTCGTGGCACGCACGGGCATACGGGCCTCGTAGGAACCCACCTGTGAACGGATCTTGTAGTTCTGTCCACGGACATCAAGCTCGGTCCCGCCGACTCTGGCCTTAAGCTTTTCGACATCCTTTGCGGCGTCGCCTGCGTCAACGGTGCTGGCTACCTGCTCCAGGACCCGGCGGAGCTGCGCATCCAACAGGACAGGCGCTTTCTCTTCCGCTGCCGGCTCAGCAGGGGCGGAAGAAGCTGCGGAGGGCGACGGAGCCGGAGTGGTGGCTTGGGCGGCAACGCCGCTTCCGGCTACGGCGGTGGCAGTGAGCGCGGCAACGATGAATCCGCCCCGTGCCAGGCCAACCCGGCGGAGACCGCTCATACGCGTGAGGGTGTTGGAGTTGACCGCGGTTGCGCCAGAGCCGCTTCCGCGAGCGGCACTCGTGGAGGCTCCCCGGTCGGAATAGGTGCTTTCAATGCCGCCCGTTCCACCTGAGCTGCTGTTCCTGCCTCGCTTTGGCTTGATTGTCAACAAAGCAATGCCCGCCAGCATGATCAGGCCACCCAGGACCATAAAGGGCACTGCCCAGGGGGTAGAGGTGTCGTTGTCGAACGTCATGGAGATCGACGACGGCGCGGGCTTAGTACCGTCCGAAGCGAGCAAGAGGCTCCATTCGCCGTCGGCCGGGGCGTTCCAGGTGTAGTTGAGGTCGCCACTGGCGTTCTCGGTGGACACCCAGAGGTCCGAACCCGCGGGAGTCGGTGACGTTGCTTCGCCGTCGGTGTGTGTCACCTGCAATGATTTGCTGTCCTCGGACACGCCCGAGACGGTGTTGTGGGCTGTTTTTCCGATCCACGCGCTGACGTCATCAGGGCGGCCGGTGGCCAGCAGGAAACTGCCTTCGCCCTTGACACTGATCTTGACCGTTCCTCCGCCATGCGTGCGCAGCTTCTGGTCTATGACGGTCAGGGGCACGGCAGCAGAGTCGGAGGGGGCCATGGCCGTTACGGTCTCGGCCGGGGCCCAGATTGTCTTCTGTCCGATCCCGGCCAGTAATACCAGGAGGCCGAGCAGCACTAGTGCGACTGCAGTCTTGAAACGCAAAGAATCACCTATCATCAGCGGGGGTTTGCTTTCAATAGTAACCGTTTTGTTACCAATCTCTGAGTCAGGGGTTGGGCGCGACGCTGAATCGACGCCCCTCCGCGGCGCTTCACCCGGGCTGGAATGGGCCTGCTGATAGTGTTTGCGATGATCATCACACCGGCGGCGAAGGCGGTGTAACGCGTAGAAACATGCACGGAAAAGGGCACTAAAAAGCTGTGACTGAACACACGGATTCGTCCCCCTCAGGACAGGAAGATCTACAAGGATCCGTTGCCCCGGAACCTGTTGTGGTGGAATCGGTGGAACGTCGCCCAAAGAACGCTCCCCGCGCCGCTTTGCTGGGATCGGTCATCAGACGGCTCCGCCAGCCACTGCCGGGAGCCCAACCGCGCGTGCGCTTCGAAATGCCTCCCGAGCACATCGATGACGAACAGCTGAGCGGGGAAGATGCTGAGCGCTTCGGTGCCCCCGGACCACGTATCTCTGCCCAGCATCCGGTCTATGTGGGATTCATGGGGACCGTTGGCGTGGGGATGGCTTTGCTGGTCTACTGGATCGGCTCCAACACCACGCAACTGCTGCTCTGGATTGTGGCGGCGCTTTTCATTGCTTTGGGACTGGATCCGGTGGTGCGCTGGCTTGAGGGCCGCAAGTTGCCCCGGCCTGTGGGTATCCTCGTTTCGGTTGCCGTCCTGGCCTCAGCCGTCGCCGGTTTTTTCGCCACGCTGATCCCCACCATCGTCGAGCAGGTCACAGAGATTGTTGAGCAGGCGCCCGTCTGGGTCCGTGACTTCATCAACTCCGATCTTTTCCGCACTCTCGATGACCAGTTTGGAGTACGGGACCGCATCACTGAGGAACTGGAAAAGTTCGTCAATGATCCCGCGGCAATGAGCGGCATCTTCGGCGGAGTCCTTGGCTTCGGATCCACGGTGGCAAACGGCCTGTTCGGCACCCTGATTGTCCTGGTCCTGAGCCTTTACTTCCTGGCCGCCCTGCCCAATATGAAGAAGTGGGCCTATCGGCTGGCGCCGAGGTCGCGCCGAGCCAGGGTCGAGGCGCTTTCGGAGGAAATCACGGGGTCGGTCGGAAACTATGTCATCGGGCAGGCCGCGGTCGCCGGACTCAACGCAACCTTCGCCTTTATCGTGATGTCGGTGCTCGGCATTCCGTTCGCGGTACTGCTGACGTTTGTGGTTGCCCTGCTCGCCTTCATCCCTCTGGTGGGAGGACTGATCGCCGGCGTCCTGGTAACGCTGATCGCGCTCACCGCCGGCTGGCAGACAGCCCTCGGGTACGCGATCTGCTACTTCGCCTACCTGCAGTTCGAGGCCTACTTCATCTCCCCGCGCATTATGCAGAAGGCTGTTGCCGTGCCGGGCGCTGTGGCTGTCATCTCGGTCATCGCCGGCGGCAGCCTCCTGGGGGTTCTGGGCGCCCTGATCGCTATTCCCACTGCGGCGGCCACCATGCTGCTGGTCCGGGAGATCTTCATCGTTCGCCAGGACAAGCACTAGCCAGGGCAAGCACCGTGGCGCGGCAAAGCGCTACGGGGCTGCAGCGGCTATCGGTCCGTTCCATTCCTGGGGCAGTTCCGCAGCGTCGTTCCGGTTCACTTCCGCGACGATCTCGTTAATGGCCCGAGCAGCGTACTTCTCCCCCACCCACAGGTGCTTGGCGCCGTCGACTCCCACCACTTTTGCCTGCGGAACCAAACCGAACCGCTCAGCCGCTGCTTCCGGTCGCAGATAGTCGTCGTGTTCGGGGACCAGGACTTTTAGCGGTTTGCCTGAGGCAGCCCACTCCTTCAAGTGCACGTCCGTGGCACGGTGCAGCGGAGGCGATAAAAGGACTGCGCCTTCTACCTGCGAAGCCACCGGTTCCACGGCACCGTACATAAGGGCGAGTTCCGTACCGAAGGACCACCCCACCAGCCACCGGTTAGGCAGCCGGCGTTCGACGGCGAATCGGACAGCCGCTTCGACGTCATGGCGTTCACCGATGCCCTCCTCAAATTTCCCCTGGCTCGTCCCGCGCGGGGATGACGTTCCGCGGGTGTTGAACCGCAGGACGGCGATACCAGCGAGCGCGGGCAGGCGGTAGGAAGCCTTGCGGTACACGTGGGAGTCCATAAAGCCGCCGTGCGTGGGCAGCGGATGGAGGGTGATCAGCGTAGCGGTGATCTCTCCCGACTCCGGCACTGCGAGTTCACCCACCAGCACGTGCCCGTCGTCGGTGGTGATTTCCACGTTTTCGCGCCGGGCAGGAAGAACGGTGGAGGCCCGGATCGCAGCAGGGCCTGAGGACGGGGAGAATGCGTACGACGCCGGGTTAAAAGTCATGCTTATCAGCTTAGCCACCCTCCCTGCTGGCGGGGTTCACCTGTGGCAGGTTCAGCAGTCACATGGCAGCACCGGCAGATTCAGCGGTGGCGGTAGCTTCGGGAGGTCCAGCAGTTCGTGTGCCAATGACGCCGCTCTGCGAGCCCCGCGGCCGGTCCGAACAGGTGATCATCCTGCCAGACAACCAAATGCGCTATCCCGGGAAGCACCGCTGTTGAGCATCCCGGGCAGATGTAGGCCTTTTCAGCCCGCTTTGCCGTCATGGGCCGGACCATCCAGTCACCGTCGGGCGCACTTTCGCGGCGGGTGAAGCCGGAGCGGGCCCTTTCAAGATCCAGCTCAGGGACGTCCCCGGCGTCGTTCCGGCCAGGTTTTCCAGGTGCCCTTCCCGGACCTGCTTTTCCCTGCCCTGCTTTTCCTGACGTGGGGCGGCGGGGACGGTTGGAGCGGGGCATGGTTCCATTCTGCCCCATTCCACTGTGCCGCCCGTTGCAACAGTGCCGCAGTCAGGTAGTGCCCCCTTGGGCACCGCGACAGTCCATCCTGTGCTGCCGGCGGAACGGCGGCCAAGCGGTAATGTGTACCGGGTGCGCCTCGTCATAGCCCGTTGTTCAGTTGATTACGTCGGAAGACTCAAAGCCCATCTTCCCCTTGCCACCAGGCTGTTGCTGGTCAAGGCGGACGGTTCCGTGCTGGTCCATTCCGACGGCGGATCCTACAAGCCGTTGAACTGGATGAGTCCTCCGGCGGTACTCAGAGTCTCCTCCCCCGACGACGTCGAGCTCGAGGTAGGTGTCACCGAGCAGTGGACAGTGCAATCGGCCAAAACGGATGACCGCCTGATCATCAACATCCATGAGCATCTCCACGATACGTCCCATGACTTGGGCCTGGATCCCGGCCTGATCAAGGACGGCGTGGAAGCAGACCTGCAGAGGCTCCTGGCCGAGCAGATCGAAACGCTGGGTTCGGGATTTTCCTTGATCCGCCGCGAATACTTCACCGCGATCGGACCGGTAGACATCCTGGCCCGGGACTCTAATGGCGCCACCGTAGCCATTGAGCTGAAACGACGCGGCGACATCGATGGCGTTGAACAGCTGACGCGGTATCTTGAGCTGCTGAACAGGGATCCGTTGCTGGCACCCGTCCGCGGCATCTTTGCCGCCCAGCAGATCAAGCCGCAGGCCAAGGTCCTTGCCAACGACCGGGGCATTGACTGTATAACCCTCGACTACGACGCCATGCGCGGTGTAGATGACAGCGAGTCCCGGCTTTTCTGAGCACCGAGCTGGGTTCCATCCCGGCTTGCCGGCGCGCACTCCCGCCTAGACTCGTTCCATGACTACGCCACCGATTCCGCCGATCCGCAAAGTCATGTACGGAACGCTTGTCAGTGACGGAACAACTACCCGAAATGCCGTGGTGGCTGTCGAGGGCGACCGCATTTCCTATGCGGGGCCGGCGGCTGGATTTGATGCCGCTGCCTTTCCCGGCGCGTCCGAGGAAAAACTGCCCGCAGATTCCTTGCTCCTTCCAGGACTCGTGGACCTCCATTGCCATGGCGCGGCCGGCGGCGACTTCCCAGGCGCAGATGAACATGCTGTCCGCCCGGCGCTCGACTTTATCCACGGCTCAGGGACAACCACTCTATTGGCCAGCCTCGTCACAGCTTCCCGGGAGGATCTGCTCCGCGGCATCAGCCTCTTTTCCCGGCTTTGCGAAGAGGGCCTGGTGGCTGGGATACACCTCGAAGGGCCCTTCCTGTCCCTGGCCCGTTGCGGAGCCCAGAACCCGGAGTTTCTCCTGAAACCCGACCTCGGGCTGATGTCCGAGCTGGTAGCGGCTGCGGCAGGACGACTGGCCACTATGACCTATGCGCCGGAGTTGCCGGGCGCCGCTGAACTGGTGGATCTGATGACGTCCCACGGGGTACGGCCGTCCCTTGGCCATACCAACTGCGACGACGACACGGCAGCCGCGTCGCTGGCGGCAGCCCGTGAAGGGCTGGAAGCAGCAGGATTCGACGGCGTGGACTCGCTTCCCACCGTCACCCACCTCTTCAACGGCATGCCTTCGCTCCACCACCGCTCCCCTGGCCCTGTAGCGGCATGCCTGCGGGCTGCCAAGGCTGGCGGCGCCGTGGTGGAGCTGATTGCTGACGGCACTCACGTGGCTCCGCTGACTGTAGTAACAGTTTTCGAACTCGTCGGGTCAGCCAACATTGCCCTTGTCACCGATTCCATGGCGGCAGCCGGCCTGCCTGACGGGCAATACACCCTGGGCTCCTCGGGGGTTACTGTCAAAAATGCGGTCGCTACTTTGGATACGACGGGAAGCCTGGCAGGCGGTACTGCAACGCTTCTTGACGTCGTGCGTACCACGGTGGCCTCCGGCGTCGCCCTCACTGACGCCGTTGCCTCGGCCTCGGCAGTTCCGGCTGCTGTGCTTGGACTTTCGAACGAAGTAGGCGGATTGAGACGGGGCCTTCGGGCCGATGTCCTGGTTGCAAGCGCCGGGCTTACCCCGGTCAAAGTCATGCGCAAGGGCACGTGGCTCGAGGCGGCCGGCTAATGATGCGCCCCGCAGTTCTCCATGACAAGGCTCGCGCCGTTGGAGTTCGCGTCTTTTTCACCCAAATTTTACGTATTTGCACGTTTTGACCGTTGACCTGACGCGGCTCCCGTGAAATTCTTATATCAGTCTTTGTGTAGGTGTTTTTCATGCTCGCAAGACATGTTGCGAGCGCGAAGCTTCTGCAGCTGAAACCCGGTTCCCGGGTTGCAAGCCAGGATTCTTCTCGCGGAGTGACCCAAGTCCAGCACGAAGTGTGCCGGTCTTATATAAAGTTCCACAATGAGGAGAAATAAATGGCACAGGGAACCGTCAAGTGGTTCAACGCTGAAAAGGGCTTCGGCTTCATCACCCCGGATGACTCCGATGGCGATGTCTTCGTTCACTATTCCGAGATCCAGACCGGTGGCTTCAAGACCCTCGATGAGAACCAGCGTGTTCAGTTCGAGATCGGTCAGGGCGCCAAGGGTCCCCAGGCTACCGGCGTAACGCTGGTCTAGTCCCGCCACGAACCCCGCTGACTAGAGCGGAGTGAATTGGTCAAAGATGGTCCCCGGCATTTATGCCGGGGACCATCTTTGCTTTCGAAGCTTTATTGCTTTCGGTCTATTTGCAGGAACGTATGACTGTCTTGTCCCGTCACAAATGTTTTACAGATTCTGAAAATATCCGCTCTCTCGATTTTCAACTGACCAGTGTGCGGAGCAACCGGGCACTCTGCCGGACCGATAGCCCCGGAAGGTAAGCCCTGCTCAGCGCACGGCCGATAGCAGGGAGCTGCAGTGGGTCCTGATAATACAGATAGAGGGTCCGGTACTCGGGCTTGAAGCGGGACTTGAAGGTCGCGAGGGAACGGAAGCCGTAGATCGGCTCCAGCGCCCCACCCACAACATCCAGGATCGCCGCCAGCCCCTCTGAGCGATCAGTCAAATCATCCTGTACGTGGCGCGGAGGCTGTCCCTGGACATCTTGGGCCAATGGGGAGCCTGAAAGGGATATGACCTCAACCGAGGAACGGAGTTCCAATACGGCGGAGGCGATAAGGAACTCCATAACTCCCGGGAAGCTGTCGCTGCGCCGCCGCATAAGGTCCAGCGTCCAGCTTGTCCGGCGGCCGTCGTCGAACACGGGGAGCCAGCTGGTCACTCCCTGGACCAGGCCCTCCGAGTCCACCGCGAGGCAGCAGAGCACCTGGTCATCCATCAACTCATCTATTCCACCAAGGGTGAAGCCCATTTCCGGAACAGATTTTTGGGCGGCCCACTCTTCTGACACTTCGATGAGCTGGGATCGCAAGGCCCCCGAGAGGCTTCCGTACGTGCCCCATACTGCCTTAACGCCGGTCTTGGCTGCCCGGTTTAGGGCCGTCCTGACGTTTTGCCATTCCTTACCCTTGAATTCAAGGTCCCGGATCGCAAGCCGGGTTTCCTGCGCCACCACCACCCGCTTGAACCCTCGCTCAAGCAATAGCGGCCACAGTTCATCCGTGCAGGAATAGAAGCAAGGGGTCAGGGCCTGCTCCGTGCAGAAGCCCAGAAAGCCGGCGGCCGTCTGATCTCTTTTTGGAGCAAGACCCAGCGGTCCGCCCAAGGTCAGAGCGACGCTGCCATGCTGTTGGTAGGCCACGGCGCCGTCCCGATTCCCGTTAAACCAATATCTGTTGGGCGCCCAGGACGCCATCCAGGACAACGAATCGCCGCCCTGCCGGATCAGTTTCGAGGCCTGTTCCCGATCTTCTTCAGCGGTGTCCTTCGGATGATGCCTGCGGAGCAGGACAAGCCACACAGTTGATAGCGTTACCAGCCAGAACACCGGTCCGGAATACGCAAAAAGGAACCCCTCCAACGCATTCCGGCCGTCAAAGATGCGGTGGTAAAGGCCGGGGATCGGCACAGGCAGGAACTGCCGGGCTAACTCGGACCCCAGTCCACCGAGGCCGCTGTCGCGCACCATGCCGCCTGCCGCGAACCAAACCACCGTATATGAGCCTGCCAGGACACACCACGATCCCCCCACCACCGCGCTGACCCTGCGGCGGACACGGGACGTCGACTCTACCCGGAACTGGCGCCGGTTCGCCCACAACACTGCCGCCAAAAGGAGCGGAACCACAACGAGCGGCAGGACGTGGACAAATCCCGAACTCATCACTGGTGTGTGGGGCCGGGAGGCTGAGTGCGGCATCTGCGCGAACAGTGACAGGTACACGGCCGAAAGCGCCGTAACGCCTAGCTGGACGGTCAGTGCTATCCGGAGGGCAAGCCTGCGACCGCGCCGCATTCCATCAGCGCAGATCAGCAGGAGAATCACTGGAACAACAGCCAGGGCCAAGCCCAACGGCCCGGCAAAGCTGTGCCTGCCGACCTCAAGGCAACTGACATCCACGGTTCCGCCGCAGCTTGCCTCCAGCTGGTTAAGTGTGGGCAACGGATTAAGCACCACATCCCTCAGCAGGGCCAACGGCCCGCTGGGGCTGCGTGCAGCGGCGGTCAGGATCGGCCCAACCGCAAAAATCGCCACGGTCAACGCCAGAAGATTGCGGGTCTCGCGGCCAGTGGAGCGGTGCCACCGAGGCCTTCCCTGATCACTTTGGATCCACCACCCTGCGGCCATCCCGACAAGCGCCCCGAGCAGTCCCACCACTGTCTCGGCGTGACCGATGTAAAGGACCAGCAACAATGACACTGAG
Organism: Arthrobacter sp. Z5-13; assembly: GCF_056499105.1. Taxonomy (NCBI): domain Bacteria; kingdom Bacillati; phylum Actinomycetota; class Actinomycetes; order Micrococcales; family Micrococcaceae; genus Arthrobacter; species Arthrobacter sp. Z5-13. The sequence goes on along the minus strand of NZ_CP096460.1, from coordinate 1,613,222 downwards.
AGAACCGCCGTGCGCAGGCGCCGTTGCCAGAGCGTCGGCAACCGCCCGCTGGCAGCGAGGGACGCTGCCAGGACGGCTGCGTAAGGACCGATCAAGCGGACATCGACCATAGCTCCCAGCCAGGCGTCGCCCGCGAAGCGGGCCAGCTGCGTGACCAGCAAAAAGAGCGTCACAGCGGCGAACTGGCCAGCAGCAAAGAAGGCGGCTGCAAGTTTTGTGCCCAGATTCCGCTCGGCCAGGCCAAGCAACAACAGGATCATGAGCGCTGCCAGCCCGTAAGCCACTGGATTTGTGGCAAAAAACAGGGAGGTGAACATGCACCACCAATGGCCCGCCTTCAGGCCTAAGGCAGTCACGCTGGCCACATCCAGGGACCACTCGGGCGGGCCTGAAAGCACACTTCCCGTGCCCAGGCCGGTCAGGAGGAAAATACCGAGGACCGCAAGGGTAAACGGGATCGCTTTGAAATGGGCAGCGGCCGCTTTCCCGGTACCGGCAACCAGCCCGTTCCCCGCACTGCTCCCGAGGGGATCCTGTCTCGTCGACGTCATGATCCGATCCCCCAGCGCGCGGCCAGGAAGTCCAAGGCCTGCGGGAGACTTCCGGCTGTCGCCTCCCAAGAATGCCCGGTTTTCGGCACAACTTTCGTGTCGACGGCGAAGCCCGCCTTCCGGGCCGCGGCCGACAATTCCTCCAGGTAGGAGACGAACTCCTGATCTCCCGCTCCTGCCCCCAGGAACACCGCGTTGGCGTTGAAGCGCTGCTTCGCCATGATGTTCAAGGGAGTCTGCGCGTCGAAAGCAGCCGCATCTCCGCCAAAGGCAGCGTCTACCGTCTTATGCCGCTCCTTCGCGAGGGCCGGCTCCCTTTCACCGGAAAAAGAAAGGGCAGCATTGAAAACGTCCGGGTGCCGCGTCACCATTTGCAGGGCGCAGGTTCCCCCGAAAGAAAAACCGCCTGCCGCCCAGTTCCGGTGATCCTTCCCGACGTCGAGGTTGTGAATTATCCAGTTCGGTACGTCCTGGGACAGGTAGGTATCGGCCTTCGCTATCCGGCTGTCCATACAGAGAGTGTTGCCGTTGGCTGATCCGTTCGGGTCCACCACCACAACAACGGGAGCTATCCCATGATGCTGTGCGGCGAACCTGTCCATGTGAGCCCGGAGCATTCCTCCGGTAAGCCAATCAGCCGGCCCTCCGGGCTGACCGGCGAACATGACCAGCACAGGCAAAGCAGGACGCTGGGGGTCAAGGTAGGCAGGGGGCAGATAGATATAAGCATCACGGCCCGTAAAGCCTGAAGCGGGAGCCGGAATGTGGGCGCTCCTCAGCACCCCGCCGTCGGCAGGTTCTCCTTGGGGCCTCCACGTGGCCAGGTCCTGGAGCGGCGGATCCCCGTCCCGGGCCATGAGAGCCGATTCCAAGGGCGGAATCCGCGCTACGGCAGTACCCAAAAGGTCACCCACCGTGCGGTTCAGCCCGAAATATGTATTGATCTGCACGGTCGCCAGCAGGACCACAGCCAGCATGGACAGAGCGGAGAAGGTTCGCGCCCGCCAGGCGGAGCGCGGAAGTCGAGCCAGGAACAGGATAAAGGCGGCGACCGCAGGCACCGACCACGCGAGCACCTCGGCGGGCAGCGACTCCGGAAAGACAGCAACCACGTACAGGAGCAACCAGTGAACAGAAACTACAGCACCGGCAGCAGCTGCAATGCTGATGAGGACCTTCAGTGGCCAGCGTGACTCCCGATGCCAGAGGAGGTAGCCCAGGCCCCCGATTCCGGCAAGCCAGGCAAGCCAGACCACCGGTCCTGACGTGAGTTGGACATCAGCGAGGAAGTCCACGGCTGCTAACGCCAGGTACCTACACCGATGACCGGTCCGGCTTCAAGCCAGGACGATAATCCGGTATAGGCATCAAACTTCATGGCCAGCAGAACCTCCTGGCCTTCATAGCGCAGTTCGACGATGACTGAATCGGGGAGCACCTTGATCAGCTCAGCCTCAGTGGGTTTGCGCCGGCCAAGCAGCTCAAGCGAACTGCGGCGGAAAGTGTGCTTGGGGCGGACGCTGAGGGACACGAGGCGGAACCACTCGAGATCATTGTCCTGATAACGGCAAACCCCCATCTGCCAGCTGTTTCCAGCCGTGCAAATGGAGGCGTCCACGGTGCCCAGGGCGCGCCGCAGGTTATGGCGGCGCACCCCGAAAAGGCACAGTGTGAAAATCAGCAACAGAAAGACAGTTGCCAGTGCGATGAACGGATAACCAAGAGCGTCCATCAAGGTATTGCTAGCGGATCCCCGCAGTAGCCGCGTCACCCAGTTGGGCGTTGTCAGCAACAATAACCACTCTGTTGTTGTCGACCGAGAAGAATCCTCCGTCGACAACTACATTGAGGCGGTCACCGGAAACAGGCTGGATCGCCAGTTCACCTTCGGCCAGAATCGCCAGCAGGGGCGAGTGGCCGGGCAGGATTCCGATTTCACCATCGCTGGTGCGGGCCTTGACCATCTTGGCCGCTCCGGACCACACGAAGTGATCCGCTGCGACAATCTCAACCTCAAGCTCAGCCATATTACTTGGTCTGTTCCTGGATCTTGGCCCACTGGCGCTCGACGTCATCCAGGCCGCCGACGTTGAAGAACGCCTGCTCTGCAATGTGGTCCAGCTCGCCGTCGCAGATAGCGGTGAAGCCCTCGATGGTGTCCTTGATGGAAACCGTTGAGCCTTCGACGCCGGTGAACTGCTTGGCGGTGTAGGTGTTCTGGGAGAGGAACTGCTGGATACGGCGTGCACGCGACACAACGATCTTGTCCTCTTCAGACAGTTCGTCAACGCCGAGGATGGCGATGATGTCCTGGAGTTCCTTGTTCTTCTGCAGGATCTGCTTCACACGGACAGCCGTGTTGTAGTGATCCTTGCCGATGTACTGGGCGTCCAGGATTCGCGACGTCGACGTCAGCGGGTCCACGGCGGGGTACAGACCACGGGAAGCAATTTCACGGGAAAGTTCCGTGGTTGCGTCGAGGTGTGCGAACGTCGTGGCCGGAGCCGGGTCGGTGTAGTCATCTGCGGGAACGTAGATGGCCTGCATCGAGGTGATGGAGTGGCCCTTGGTGGACGTGATGCGCTCCTGAAGGAGACCCATCTCGTCTGCCAGGTTGGGCTGGTAGCCCACAGCCGACGGCATGCGGCCGAGGAGGGTGGAAACCTCGGAGCCTGCCTGGGTGAAGCGGAAGATGTTGTCAATGAAGAGCAGCACGTCCTGCTTCTGGACATCGCGGAAGTACTCCGCCATGGTCAGGGCAGACAGGGCGACGCGCAGACGCGTTCCCGGCGGCTCGTCCATCTGGCCGAATACAAGGGCGGTGTCCTTCAGGACGCCTGCCTCTTCCATTTCAACCCAGAGGTCGTTTCCTTCACGCGTACGCTCGCCGACGCCGGCGAAAACGGAAGTACCGCCGAAGTTACGGGCAACACGGGTGATCATTTCCTGGATCAGCACGGTCTTGCCGACACCGGCGCCACCGAAGAGGCCGATCTTTCCACCCTTGATGTAGGGGGTCAGAAGGTCGATGACCTTGATGCCGGTTTCCAGCATTTCGGTCTGGCCTTCAAGCGAGGCGAACGAAGGCGCCTTGCGGTGAATCGGCCAGCGTTCCTTGGTCTCCAGTTCGGACTCAGCAATGTCCAGGGGCTGGCCCAGGACGTTGAAGATGTGTCCCTTGACGCCGTCGCCGACGGGAACTGAAATCGGAGCGCCGCTGTCAATCACAGACGTGCCGCGGACAAGTCCGTCGGTTGCCTGCAGGGCGATGGCGCGAACGAGGTTATCGCCAAGGTGCTGGGAGGTCTCGAACGTGATGGGGCGGGTCTCACCGTTGAGGGTAATCTCGGCGGTGAGGGCGTTGTAAATCGAGGGGATTGCGTCAGCCGGGAATTCGACGTCGACAACCGGGCCAATAACACGTGCAATACGGCCGGTGGCACCGGACGTTGCGGCTACGTGTTCGGTAGCAGTGGCAGTCATCTCTCTCACTTCACTCAGTAGATGGCGTGGTTAAGTTTATTTGTTGTGCAGGTACAGCTGGAACAGAGGGTGTGGCGGCTAAGACGCGTTGAGCGCGTCGGCACCGGCCACAATCTCTGAAAGCTCCTGCGTAATCTCAGCCTGGCGGGCAGTGTTGCGCAGACGCGTGTACTTCTTAATGAGGTCTGTAGCGTTATCGCCTGCAGACTTCATTGCCCGCTGGCGGGCAGCAAGCTCCGAGGCAGCAGCCTGCAACATCGCCGCGAACAGACGCGATTCGATGTAACGCGGCAGCAGAGCGTCAAGTACCCGCTCGGTTTCCGGCTCAAACTCGTAGAGCGGCAGGAGCTCCGATTCCGATGCGGCCTGCTCTTCAACAACCTCGAGCGGAAGCAGACGGATCACGGTGGGTTCTTGCGTCACCATGGACTTGAAGCGGGTGTAGACAACGTGGATCTCGTCCACGCCTCCCTCTTCGTATTCCGTCGCGAAGTCCGCAAGCAGTGCCTCGCCAACTTCACGTGCTGTTTCGAACTCAGGCGCATCAGTGCCGCCGGTCCAAACGCGGGCATATTCGCGGTTCCGGAACTCGAAGTACGCCTGTGCCTTGCGGCCGACGAGGTACGTCTTGACTTCCTTGCCTTCGGCGTGAAGCAGTTCGTTAAGCCCCTCCGCCTGCTTGAGCACACTCGCCGAGTAGGAACCTGCCAGGCCGCGGTCCGAGGTAATTACCAGGACTGCTGCGCGGCGGATCTGCTCCGGCTCTGTGGTCAACGGGTGGTCGATTTCGCTCTGGCTTGCGACAGCAGAAACAGCGCGGGTGATCGCGTTCGCGTAAGGCAGTGAAGCTGCTACGCGTGCGCGGGCCTTGCCGATGCGCGAGGTAGCGATCAGTTCCATCGCCTTGAAGATCTTGCGCATCGACGTCGTCGAGCTGATCTTCTGGCGGTAGACCCGGATCTGGGCTCCCATACTTATCCTTTCCTAAGATCCCGGTGGCCGGGACTGCCGGAACCCCGAGGGGTCCCGGCAGTCCCTGCCAGCGAAACTAGCGCTTCTGCCTGACGATTTTTTCCTGGTCGACCTGAGCCTCATCGATAGCCGAGTGCTCCTCGTGGCCGGCGCCGACCAAGTGGTTGTCGCCCTCCCCGAAGAAGCCCTGCTTGAAGTCCACGATTGCGGTCTTCAGTGCGGCAGCGGTGTCGTCGTCGAGGACGTTGGTCTGTGCAAGCGTGGTCAGGATGGAGGACCGGTGCTTGAGGTGCTCCAGGAAGCCTGACTCAAAGCGGTTGATGTCTTCCACGGGAACGTCGTCAAGGTAACCGTTGGTGCCGGCCCAAATGGAGACAACCTGGTCCTCTACCGGGAACGGCGCATACTGGCCCTGCTTGAGCAGTTCCATCAGGCGCGCACCACGGGTCAACTGCTGGCGTGAAGCAGCGTCGAGGTCCGATGCGAACATGGCGAAAGCCTGCATGTCGCGGTACTGGGCCAGGTCCAGCTTCAAGGTACCGGAGACCTTCTTCATGGACTTGACCTGAGCGGCACCGCCAACGCGGGACACGGACACACCCACGTCAACAGCGGGACGCTGGTTGGCGTTGAAGAGATCCGACTGGAGGAAGATCTGACCGTCAGTAATGGAAATTACGTTGGTCGGGATGTAGGCCGAGACGTCGTTTGCCTTCGTCTCGATCAAGGGCAGTCCGGTCATGGAGCCTGCACCGAGCTCGTCAGAGAGCTTGGCACAACGCTCCAGAAGGCGGGAGTGCAAGTAGAAAACGTCGCCCGGGTAAGCTTCGCGTCCCGGCGGACGGCGGAGCAGCAGCGAAACCGCACGGTAGGCCTCGGCCTGCTTGGACAGGTCATCAAACACGATGAGGACGTGCTTGCCGCCGTACATCCAGTGCTGACCGATGGCAGAACCTGCATACGGTGCCAGGTACTTGAAGCCCGCGGGGTCAGAAGCCGGGGAAGCCACGATGGTGGTGTATTCCAGCGCGCCGTTGTCCTCGAGGGTCTGGCGGATGGCGGCAATCGTCGAAGCCTTCTGGCCGATGGCGACGTAGATGCAGCGGACCTGCTTGGTCACATCGCCGGAAGCCCAGTTGGCCTTCTGGTTGATGATCGTGTCAATGGCGATTGCCGACTTACCCGTCTGGCGGTCACCAATGATCAGCTGGCGCTGGCCACGGCCGATCGGAATCATGGCGTCGATTGCCTTCAGGCCGGTCTGCATCGGTTCGTGCACAGACTTGCGCTGTGTAACGCCCGGAGCCTGAAGTTCCAGGGCACGGGTGGTCTCGGCCTTGATTTCGCCGAGGTCGTCGATGGGCACGCCCAGCGGGTCAACAACACGGCCAAGGAAGGCGTCGCCAACGGGGACAGACAGAACCTGACCCGTACGGTGAACTTCCTGGCCTTCTTCAATCCCGGTGAAGTCACCGAGGACAATGACACCGATCTCGCGGACGTCGAGGTTCTGGGCGAGGCCCAGAGTGCCGTCTTCGAAGCGAAGCAGCTCGTTCGCCATGACCGAGGGAAGGCCCTCAACACGGGCGATGCCGTCACTTGCGGTGGTCACGCGGCCGACCTCTACGCGCTCTGCGTTTCCGGGTTCGTAGGACGCCGCGAACTCGTTCAGCGCATTACGGACGTCGTCGGCGTTGATGGTCAATTCGGCCATCTGCAGTCCCTGCTCTCCTGTTTTCGTGATCATCGTTGCTCACGATGACCGGGGTTTCTATCAGTAAGGTTTGTGCTTTGTCCGGTTTAGCCGGCGAGCTGACGGTGCAACTGACCCAAACGGGTGACAACAGAAGCGTCAACAACTTCGTCGCCCACCTGGATCCGGATACCGCCAATGAGGGTTGGGTCAACATTGATGTTGACCTTCAGCTCGCGCCCGTAGAGGGCGTTAAGCCCCGCCTGCAGCCTGCTGGCCTGCGTCTCCGTCAGCGGACGGGTAACGCTCACCGTTGCGATCCAACGCTGCTGGCGCTTGGCTGCCAACTCCGCAAACCGTGCCACAAGCCGTGTGGGCTTGATGCCGCGAGGCTGGGATACAGCCTGGCCGATGAGGACCTTTGCTTCTTCGCCTGCTCCAGGAACAAGCTTTTCGGCCAAAGTCACCTTCGCTGCAGCGCTTGCTTGTGGCTCGGACAGAGCACGCTGTACCTCATGGTTGGAGGCAACGGCCTGGTTGAAGGAGAAAAGGTCATTCTCCAGCTCTTCCAGCCCGGTGATCCCTGAGGCAGAGACGGCCGACTTGTTTTCAGCGACGGCGATAACCACCGAAGCGGCAAGGGTCTCGAGTGCATCGCCAATGTCGCGTGCTGACGCCCAGCGTGAGCTGACCAGTCCGCTCGCGATTTCGACAGCGTCAGCGGATACTTTTCCACTGAAGAGCTGCCGGACCAGCGCCGCCTTTTCTTCGCCGTTACGGGATGGATCAGTAAGCGCACGGCGCAAGCCAGCCGACGAGTCTACCGTTCCCAAAATGCCGAAGAGTTCTTTAGCCAACTGCAGCGAAGCCGTAGGAAGCTTGGCTTCCAACGCAGCCAGCGCCTTGGTCAGCGATTCGCTCGATACACCTGCCATTACTTAGCTGCACCTGCGTTCTGGCTCTCCAGTTCTGCCAGGAAGCGGTCAACCACGCGGGCGGCCCGCTGGTCGTCATCGAGGGCTTCGCCCACAATGCGTCCGGCGAGAGTTGTGGCCAGCGTGCCAACCTCCGAACGCAGGGCGACAACAGCCGCCTGGCGCTCTGATTCGATCTGCGTGTGGGCCTGTGCGGTGATGCGCGCAGACTCGGCAGCAGCCTTTTCCTTCAGATCCGCGAGGATCTGTGCACCTTCTGCTCGGGCCTCTTCGCGGATGCGATTAGCTTCGGCACGGGCGTCGGTGAGCTGCTGCTTGTACTCTTCGAGTGCGGCAGAGGCTTCAGCCTGGGCCTTTTCAGCCTTGGCGATGCCACCTTCGATGGCCTCGGCACGCTCTGCGAACGTCTTCTCGAACATCGGGACAACAAACTTGACCACGATGAACATGAGGAGTGCAAAGCCGACGGCGACGACGCCCATTTCCCAAAAGTTGGGAATGAGCGGGTTGACTGCCTCGCCGCCTTCAGTGGCGGCTGAGATGATCAGCTGATTCATATTTCACCCGTCCTTATCTACTCGGTTCTGAATTGTCGCTTCGCTCTGAGAACTAGCTCAGGACGAAGGCGAAGACCAGGCCGAGGATGGCGAGGGCTTCAGTCAGCGCGAGGCCGAGGAATGCGATCGGCTGGAGAACGCGCTGGGCTTCCGGCTGACGTGCCACGCCGTTGATGTAAGCGGCGAACACGAGACCAACACCGATACCACCGCCGATTGCGGAGAGACCGTAGCCGATGAGGTTGAGGGAGCCGTTGATGGAGCCTTCCATTTTTCTTCCTTTCAAGATGCCACCCGTGTGGCAGGTTGTTTGGGTTGCTTCATCCCCGCGAGGGGAAGTTTGTGGGTGCCTAGTGGCTGTCGGCGTGCAGCGCGCCTTCGATGTAGATCGCTGTCAGCAGGGTAAAGACGTAAGCCTGCAGCACCATGATCAAAGCTTCGAGCATGTACATTGCGATCGCGCCTGCCAGCACGAGCACCGATGTGCCCTGGAGCAGGATGTTCTCCTGCATCACGAGGAACTCGATGCCGTAGCCGGCAATCATCACGATGAGGTGGCCGGCGAGCATGGTGGCAAAAAGACGGAGGCTGTGCGTCACCGGGCGGACCACGAAGTTCGAGATGATCTCGATCGGGACCACGATGGGCAGGATGTAGAACGGAACACCTGACGGAACAGTTGCCAGCTTGAAGTACCTGAGGCCGTTCTTCTTGATGCCGATGGCAATCCAGGTGACGTAAACAATGCCTGCGAGGACGTAAGCGCCGCCGACGTGAGAGAACGTGGGCAACTGGAACAGCGGGATGGCGCCGTAGATGTTGTTCACGAGGATGAAGAAGAAGAGGCTGAACAGCAGCGGCACGTACTTCATGAAGTCTTTGCCGCCGATGATGTCCTTGGCGATACTGTTGCGGACGAAGCCATAGGCCATCTCGCCTGCAAACTGAAGCTTGCCTGGAACCAGCTGCTGCTTGCGGGCGGCAAGCACGAAGAAGGTGGCAATGATAACTACAGACAACAGAACCAGCAGCATCTGCTTGGAGAATCCGTCTGCCGCACCCCACGGCAGGATTGCCGGCAGATGCATTTCGTTAATTCCAGGAGGAGTGAACTCTCCTGAATCTTGGGCCGGGAGCGCAAGCGCGATCAACGCGTTTCCTCTCTGCAGTGTCCGTCATTGGGCGTTGGTAGGGGTCCGGCGAAATTCGTATCCGCGTCCCCCGTTGTGAAATTATTTGGCATTACTGTTCCCATCATCGGACGGGCCGCTGGAAGCATTGCTCTCCCCAGTAGTTTTTCGTGAACTGGTAAGGCCATGCATATGGGAAAGATAGAACCCTCCCGCGGCTCCAAGCAGAGCGCCAGCGAGCACAATCCAGCGGGTTCCCCACAGATTATCCAGACCCCACCCTATCAAACTCCAGACGATGATTCCGCCAATGATGTAGCTGAATACGGCAATTCCAGCGTTGTATCCGCCGTCGCGTCCGTCCGCTGACACACCGGCAGCACCGGTGCCCCTGCGGGGAGTTGCGGGGCGGACTTTGCGTCCTGGTTTGCGACTAGTCATCACTGCCGCCTTTGGTGGATGTGGGGTCGTTGTAGATTTGCAAGCGCGCTTTACTGAAGCCGCGGATTTCTGCAGCTTGCCAGACCACCACTGCCACGACAGCACCTATCAGGAACCAGCGTTCGTGCAGCCATTCGGGCTCGCCGACCACAAAGAGGACGACCGCGAAGCCGACCACCTTGACGAAGTATGTGGCCACGAAAAGGCCGACCGCTCCCGAAGGATTTGACTGGCCAACAAAATGGCCAATCAGGAGGCTGATGGCAAAAAAGAGCATGACCAACGCTCCACCGAAACTGCTTGAGAGCAGCGCGTTGGAGCCGTTGACAGCGAGTGCAATCAGGGCTGTGACCATAAGGGCTGCACCAGCCGCGGCAGAACTAAGCATTAACAAGCGAAGCCATAAAGACCTCGCGGCGCCGGAGACCCCAACGGCGGCTTTGCCGGACGAACGTCCGTGCTCGGCGTTGGAGGTCATCAGATCCCAATCGTCGGTGCCTGCTGTTGGCGTGGTGGAGTGGCAGCTTTGGCTGCCCTCAAATTCTACACGAGATAGAAATTATTACTGAACCGGTGTCACACGGACGCACCGTTACCGCGGCGGCTCAAATATGGCCATGCCGTGACGAGAGCCATTGCCAGCGTGAGGAACAGGTCCACGGCAAGGACGATCTGCCACGGAAAAACAGCGAAGGCCAGTCCCCCAAAGGCGAGAATGCAGGTCCATACGTACATCAGCAGGACTGTAGTGCGGTGTGAGTAACCAATATCCATCAGCCTGTGGTGGAGATGTCCACGGTCCGCAGACCAAGGTGAACGCCCCCTGGCCGTGCGCCTTACCACCGCCAGGCCGAGGTCCAGCAGCGGCAGGAAGAGCACCGCGAAGGGAAGCAGGATGGGAATGATCGTGGGAATACCGTTTGCCCGGTCATACAAACCGGAGGTGATCTCGCCCGTTGCCACGATGCCTGCCGATGCCATGAGGAGTCCGATCAGCATGGCGCCGGCGTCTCCCATGAAGATTTTCGACGGGAACCAGTTGTGCGGCAGGAAGCCGATGCAGCTTCCTACAAGCACCGCAGTGAGGAGTGTGGCCAGGTCCGAGTTGTCCGTCTGCGGGTTGTTTCGGTGAACCCAATAGGCCGTCAGGAAGAAGGCTGCCCCGCCGATTATGGCCACTCCGGCGGCCAGGCCGTCCAGCCCATCGATGAAGTTGAAGGCGTTCATGGTGGTCACGATCAGTCCGGCCGTCAGGATAATTGTGACGAGTTCTGAGCCCACGTGGATGGGTTCAGAGATAAAAGGAATGACCGTCATACGGACGCCCCAGAGGGCCACCACAAGTGCTGCTGCACTTTGGCCAATGAGCTTGATCCACCATCGCAGGTCCAGGAGGTCATCGGCCACTCCCACGAAGACGATGACTATTGCTCCGGCGAGCACTCCCCAAGGGGCGTCATTGTTGCGGAAAATGTCCTTGACGAAGGTGGATTGACTGGCAACGATCAGGGCAACCAGGCACCCCGCAAAGATGCCTATGCCGCCAAGCCTGGAAACCTGATGCGAGTGTGTGTCCCGGCTCCTGATGGGCATGAAAAGCTCAAGGCGATTGCCTACGAACCGCGCCCCCCACGTGGCCGAGTACGACACTATGGCAGCGGTAAGCCCCATAAGCAGGTACATGATCACGAGGCGGCTCCAGGGTGCAGCGCCAAACGGCCGGCAGGCGATAGCGAATCCACGGCCCGAGGTCGCGCGACAGCGAGGCATCCTGGGATTCGAGGGCTCAATGGATGTAGGTCTGATTCTTGATTAATGGAAGTTCTCCGTTGCCATGCCTGCGCAGGCGGTGCGTCGTGCCACTTAGGGCTGTAATACAGTGGACTCTATTCAAGATACTAATGCCAACGGCTGCATGGCTCGCGTCACACGGCCGAGTGACGCCCTAAGCGCCACGCCGTGACGAAAGGAAACCGCGATGTCCTCGTCGGTTGCAGTAGCCGCAGTAACGTTTGACCGGCCAGGGGAACTCGCAGTACTTCTGAACGCAATCAACAGCCAGACCGCACCGGTTGAGAGTATCTGCCTCGTAGACAGCGGCACCGTACCGGCCAGGGACGTGGCTGAGTCCCATAAGAACGTTGATTACATCCGATCAGAAGCTAACCTCGGCGGCGCCGGCGGATTTTCCCTAGCGGTGCTGAAGGCGATGGCCAGCGGTGCGCGCTGGATCTGGATGATGGACGACGACGCCGAGCCGGGAGACCCTGAATGCCTCGCCACCCTGATTCAGGAGGCGGAGGCGCGTGAGCTCGAAGCAGTAGTCCCGCTGGTGTTGGCTCCCGGCGAGCCCGATTGGCTCTCCTTTTTCTTCCGCCTCGACGGCAAAGTGACCCACAGCCGCGCTGAGGTCGAAAAGCTCGGCTTCATTCCGAATGACGGACACTTTTTCAACGGTGCCTTGATCCGATCGGACGTATTTTTCAAGGTTGGGCTGCCCGATATCAGGCTGTTCATCCGGGGAGATGAGGTCGACTTCACCATCAGGCTGCGCAAAGCCGGGATCCGTTTCGGCACCGTGACAACAGCAAGCATCACCCACCCTCACGCGCTCTCCGAGACGCAGCATGTCTTTGGACCCCGCTGGCACGTCATTGTTCCCGAGGGCGCATTCAAGAGGTACTACTACTACCGCAACCGCGGCTACCTCATCCGGCGATACTTCAGGGTGAAATCCCTGGTGGCGGACGTCGGCGGCTATCTTGGCTATTTCCTGAGCAGGGGTGACCTTCGGGGCTTGCGGGACTGGTTCCGGGCCTTCTCCCTGGGCCTTCGAGCCAAGGGCTTCGCCCGCCTGGAAGACCAGAACTTCTAACGCCGGAGGCTCAGCCTCCGGCGGACAAGAAGGGCCAGCAGCACCCAGGGTTCCCCAAAGACCCGGTAAGCCACGCGGCGCGGGTGGAGCATCAGCCGCCACGCCCATTCCAGGCCCATACGGCCAAGCCATCGCGGCGCGAGCTTTTGGATACCGGCCAATTGTTCAATGGCTCCGCCCACGGTGCAGTAAACCGCCGGAGGCAAGGATTCCAACGTGCGCTGTAGTACCGCCTCCTGCAATGGCATCCCCAGGCCGATAAGAACCAATTGTGGCCGGAACGTGTGAAGCCAGGCGACGGCGTCGTCCTCCTTGCCGGGGTTCCACGCCTCCCCCGGCATGCCGGCTACATCCGCGCCGGGAATCAGAGCCCTGAGCCGTGCAACTGCACCATCGTTGGCCTGCTTACCTGCCCCCAGGACCGCAATCCGGTCCAGCCCGGGAACAGTTCCCAGTGCAGGAATCCAGTCGGTGGACCCCAGCCGGTAAGCCATAAGGGATGCGTCGGATTCCGGGCGCGGTTTCCTGCCCCTGCCCCACAGCCAAAGAAGCGGAGCACCGTCCAGAAGCACTATGTCGCTGCTCTCGTACAACTCCCGGAACCAGGAGTGAGAAAGCGTCAGCGTGACGCTGTGCAGGTTGTGCCCGACGACGGTCCGGGTTGTTCCGTCGTCGATGAAGCCGGTGAGGACGTCAATCAGCTCACCGACCGTCAGCGGGGTAGCGTCAACGCCAAGCACCGGGATCTGTTCGCGGACAAGGTTCATCGCTCGTCGCGTCCGCTGGTGGGCGCGCTCCCCTGCTTCTCTGCCGGATCGGTCTCTTTTTGCCCTGCCTCAAGGTCAGCGGTCTCGCCTGTGACTACAGGCTCAGCCACAGGGGCATCCTCCGGACCTGCAGACTGGGGAGTCTCTGCCACTACAGGCTCAGCTTCAGGGGCATCCTCCGGACCCGGAGATTCAGGGGCGGCTTCCTCTGCCGCTGGAGCATCCTCTTCCGGCGCTTCCTCCCCCAGCCCCAGGAGTCCGGGCACAACCTCGCGCAACCGCTCCAAACTGACAGCCCCGTCCCGGACAACCCGCAATGGAAGGGAGGTTGCATCAACAATGGTGGATGGCACGGCGTCGGAAGCGCCCTCGGGACGGAGACCGTCCTCAAGGTAGACCTCTACGGACTCGGCCAACTGCTCCCGGGCCTCTCCGGCTGTGCGCGCCGCAGGCTGGCCGGTCCTGTTCGCCGACGAGACCGCCAAGGGCCCAGTGAGGTTCAGCAGATCCCTGGCAAGTTCATCCGCGGGGATCCGCAGCGCCACGGTGCCTTTGGTCTCGCCTAGATCCCAGTCAAGTGAGGGCTGAGCATGGAGGATCAAGGTCAGTCCGCCGGGCCAGAACTCCTCGGCAAGCTTTCGAGCCTCGGCGGGAACGTCTGTTGCCAGCCCGTCCAGGGCGTTGAGCCGTGGAATGAGGACAGGCGGGGGCATCTGCCGGCCTCGCCCCTTGGAGACGAGGAGCATGGTGACAGCCTGGGGAGAAAAGGCATCGGCCGCGATCCCATAGACGGTGTCAGTAGGCAGCACAACGCATTTGTTCTCCCGGATGGCACGCTGGGCATGCTGCAGTCCTTCGTAGCGCTCACTGGATGCGGTGCAGTTGTAGGTTGTGGTCACGGCCCTATTCTTTCATCAGCGGCGGCGGTGATTCCGCCAGGACCGCGCTTGTGGCCCTTTCCTTACCGTTAAGATCGCGATGGGACGTGATCTCCGTCCACCGTCCCGTTCTTTTCAGCATGGCCGCGATCCAACCGGACTGTACTTCCGCGTGCTCCATGACAAAGTAGCCGCCGGGAACCAAAAGCCTGGCGGCAGAAGCAGCGGCCGCCGTCGGAAGTTCCATGCCGTTCGCTCCCCCGCCGTACAGTGCCTCCGGCGGATCATGCAGAGCTACTTCGGGTTCGTTCGGGATGGCTCCGGAGGGAATGTACGGCGGGTTGGAGACAACGACGTCGAATGTTCCGCTGCGCTCCGGCAGCGCATCCCGCAGATCTCCCCTGACAAGTTCAACGCCAAGCGGGGCAAGGTTCTTCTGTGCCCAGGCGTGCGCGAACTCGCTGAACTCGACGGCAACAACTTCAGCATCGGGAACTTCGTGGGCAATGGATCCGGCAATTGCACCGGAACCTGTCCCCAGATCTACGACCTTGGGCCGTTCCATCTCCTGAAGGCGGTCGATTACCAGTTGAACCACAGATTCCGTTTCCGGGCGAGGGACAAAGACGCCCGGCCCGACGGCAAGCTGGAGGTAGCGGAAATGTGCAACGCCGGTGATGTGCTGGAGCGGAACCCGCTGAGCACGCTCGGCTACCAGCTCGGCGTAGCCCTCGGGGACAAGGGAATCGCCGAGGAGCATGGCGCGAAGACGCCCCAGCCCCACACCAAGCAGATGCTCTGCCAGCAACTCGGCGTCCACCCGTGGGCTGGGTACACCGGCAGCGGCAAGAATGGCCGTGGCCTCCCGGACTGCGTCCGCGAGGGACATGTCCGGGCCGATCGGCACCAGGACTTCACTCAAGTTATTCCCCGATAGCGTCGAGGCGTGCCTGTTCGTCCATCTCAATGGCCGACTGGATGACCGGCTCCAAATCGCCGTTCATCACCTGATCCAGGTTGTACGCCTTATATCCCGTGCGGTGGTCCGCGATCCGGTTTTCCGGGTAGTTATAGGTGCGGATTCGCTCTGAGCGGTCCATGGTGCGGATCTGCGACTTCCGCTGGGCGGAGTTTTCCGCATCGATCTGTTCCTGCTGGTGAGCCAGGATCCGTGCCCGAAGAACACGCATGCCGGCTTCGCGGTTCTGCAGCTGCGATTTCTCGTTCTGCATGGCCACCACGATTCCTGTCGGCAGGTGGGTGAGGCGCACGGCCGAGTCAGTAGTGTTGACGGACTGTCCGCCGGGGCCTGAGGAGCGGTAGACATCGATCTTGAGGTCGTTCGGGCTGATTTCAAGCTCTTCAGGCTCGTCAACTTCAGGCAACACCAATACCCCTGCGGCCGAGGTGTGGATACGGCCCTGCGATTCGGTCACGGGAACACGCTGGACCCGGTGAACGCCGCCCTCGAATTTGAGCCTGGCGTAAACCCCTTCAGCAGGATCGTTGGAGTTGCCCTTGACCGCCATCTGGACATCCTTGTAACCGCCAAGGTCGGATTCCGTGGCCGAGATAAGTTCGGTCTTCCAGCCGCGGGATTCGGCATAGCGCATGTACATACGGAGCAGGTCACCGGCGAACAGGGCGGCCTCGTCGCCACCTTCGCCGCCCTTGACCTCGAGAATGACGTTGCGCGCATCGTCCGGATCCCTGGGAATGAGCAGCCGGCGCAAATTAGCCGCCGCCGCCTCCAGGGCTTCCTCAAGCTGAGGAACTTCTGCCGCGAACTCCGGATCCTCCGAAGCCATTTCCTTTGCAGCAGCCAAATCGTCCTCGATGGAATGCCAACGCTGATAAGCCTCAACAATGCCGTTCAGCTGAGCAGACCGCCGCCCCAGCTTCCGTGCCAGCCGCGGGTCAGCATAAACAGCAGGATCCCCCAGCTGCGCCTGAATAGCATCATGCTCATCCAACAGGCCCTGTACGGACTCAAACATTCTCAAAACCTCTTTCGACGCCGTGTGTACAAGTTTAGTGACGCTCACAGCGGTAGGTGACGGGTGTTGACCGCCGTCGGGTATTTTTGCCGGCCAGGGAGTGGCATCGGGCCTGTCGGAGCGTTGTGGCCGACGTACGCAGTACGTCAGCCACAACGCGAAGGGGCGGGGCCGGCAAAAATATCCGGCGGCCCCCGAACGACAAAGGGGCGGGGCCGGCAAAATATGCGACGGCCCCACCCCCAGCTCAGCTACTTGTCGTTATCCGACTTTGCGCCAAGCGTCGTCTTTTGAACCTGCATGAGGAACTCGACGTTGCTTTGAGTTTCCCGGATCTTGTTGGTCAGCAGTTCGAGGCTCTGCTGGGTCTCGAGTCCGGAGAGGACGCGGCGCAGCTTCCACATGATCTTGACTTCCTCGGGGGAAAGCAGGTTCTCTTCACGACGGGTACCGGACGCATTGACGTCCACCGCCGGGAAGATGCGCTTGTCAGCCAGCTGGCGGGACAGGCGGAGCTCCATGTTGCCGGTGCCCTTGAACTCTTCGAAGATGACCTCGTCCATCTTGGAACCGGTCTCCACGAGGGCCGTTGCCAGGATAGTCAGCGAGCCGCCGTTTTCGATGTTGCGGGCGGCGCCAAAGAAGCGCTTCGGCGGGTAGAGTGCGGCGGAATCCACACCACCGGACAGGATTCGGCCGGAGGCCGGTGCTGCCAGGTTGTAGGCGCGGCCCAGACGGGTCATGGAATCGAGGAGCACCACAACGTCCATGCCCATTTCAACGAGGCGCTTAGCACGCTCGATGGACAGTTCGGCCACTGTGGTGTGGTCGTCGGCGGGACGGTCGAAAGTGGAGGCAATAACCTCACCCTTGACTGTGCGCTGCATGTCGGTGACTTCTTCAGGACGTTCGTCAACAAGCACCATCATGAGGTGAACCTCAGGATTGTTGGTGGTGATGGCATTGGCGATCGACTGCAGGATGAGGGTCTTACCGGCCTTGGGCGGTGAGACAATCAGGCCGCGCTGGCCCTTGCCGATAGGCGCAACCAAGTCGATGACACGGGGGCCGATCTTCTTGGGGTCGGTCTCCAGGCGCAGACGCTCGGACGGGTAGAGCGGAACCAGCTTGGCGAACTCGACGCGGTCCCTGAGCTCTTCCGGAGTCTTCCCGTTGACGGATGTGACGCGCACCAGGGCGTTGAACTTCTGGCGGGCGGACTGCTGGCTGCGGTCCTCACCGTCACGAGGGGCGCGGATGGCTCCGACGACGGCATCGCCCTTGCGCAGGCTGTACTTCTTGACCTGGGCGAGGGAAACGTAGACGTCGTTGGGGCCCGGGAGGTAGCCCGAGGTGCGGATGAACGCATAGTTCTCGAGGACGTCCAGGATGCCGGCTACGGGCAGCAGGACATCATCTTCGGTGACCTCGACGTCGTCGACGTCGGGTCCCTGGCTGCGACCGCGGCGGCGTTCGTTACGGTCACGGAAGCGGTCGTTGCGGGAGTTGTTGTCGCGGCTGTCGCGGCTGTCCCTGCTGTCGGACCGGTCGGACCGGTCGTTCCGGTCACGACGGTTGCGGCGGTTCCTGCGGCTGCCGCCGTCGGAATCATCGTTATCCCGGTTGTCATCGCGACGGGTGTCAGGACGGGTGTCCTGGCGGTTGTTTTCGCGGATGCCTGCGGAGTCGCCGGTGTCGCGGCCGCCACGGCTACGGGTGTTTTCACGGCGGTCGTTGCGCTGGCCGGCTTCGCCGGATTCGCCCTGCTCAGCATTGCGCTGCTCCGTGCCGCGCTGGTCAGCATTGCGCTGTTCAGCACCGCGCTGTTCAGTGCCGCGCTGTTCAGTGCCGCGCTGTTCAGCATTGCGCTGTTCAGCACCGCGCTGTTCAGTGCCGCGCTGTTCAGGTGCGCGCTGTTCGGTTGCCCGATCCTCGACGGCAGGCTGCTCAGATGGAGCTTCTACGTTCTCAGAAGATTGAGCCGTAGCCACTGCTTCTCCGCGACGGCGGTTGCGGGTGCGTGGCTGGCGACGCTCGGAGGCGCCATCCGCAGAGGGCGCTTCAGCGGCTGCAGTCTGCTTGGCTACGGCGGGCACCTCAACAGGCGCAGCCTCCGGAGCCGGGGCTTCTGTACCCGGAGCGCTGACCACGCCGTCGCTACCGGCGCGGCGGCTGCGTCCGCGGCCACGTGCTTTCGTGGTGTCCGCTGCAGGGTTCTCCTGAGCTGGAGCTGCGGGTGCTTCGGTTACGGCAGCAGGGGCGGGAGCGGAGGAAGCAACAGAGTTGTCCCTCGCTTTCTCGCCCGAGCGGGCCGGAGCCTTGCTCGCCGAGGAACCTGCACGGTGGGCTGAAATGGCCGTAACCAGATCCCCCTTACGCATGCGGGAACC
The DNA here is from genome assembly GCF_056499105.1 of Arthrobacter sp. Z5-13. Classification (NCBI taxonomy): domain Bacteria; kingdom Bacillati; phylum Actinomycetota; class Actinomycetes; order Micrococcales; family Micrococcaceae; genus Arthrobacter; species Arthrobacter sp. Z5-13. Next base: position 1,594,553 of record NZ_CP096460.1, on the reverse strand, counting down.
GCCGGAGATCCCCAACTGACTGGCGAGAGCCTGCAGTTGGGCGAGCTTGAGGCCTGCAAGGCCACTGCTCTTGGGTGCTGCCGTTGATGCGGCAGCAGAAGATGTGTCCACAGCTGGAGACAGCTCAGTGGTTTCGGTCACGAAGGATCCTTCCCCCTCGACGGCGTCCAGACTGGGAGCTGGACGCGATGATTGATCTGGGCTGCAGTTCAGATCTGCAGCCGGGATTTCGGCCTTGCCGGATGGATTTCGGCCAGCAGGGCCGGATACTGATTCACCTGGAATATTCCGGATACGCGAAACGAAGGACTGGTCAGGGGTGCAGAGATGTTCTGCAGATTCCTGCTACAGACCAAAAGCAGGTGGCACCGGAAAATATAGCGCAGTAGAAGATCCGAGCAGCAGATGCGAGACAGGCAACATGGCCAACATCGGGTGTCCCTGACTGCCTGCTTACCGCCTGCTTACTGCCTGCGGAATTACCGCCGGTGCAAGTCCACTTTAGCACCTTCGACGTCCACAGCCAGCTTCATCACACGCCAGGCGACATCCGGCGTGTTCTCTGACGTGTAGCCTCTGATGAATTCCAGGCTGGCCTCGGCTTCGGCTTCCCCATTAGCCAGGACCAGAACGGTAGGACCTGCCCCGGAAACAACAGCAGCGTGACCTGCTGCCCGGAGGGCTCCCAGCAATCCCGCACTGGGGCGCATTGCCTCTGCCCTGTAGCTCTGGTGCAGGTAGTCTTCAGTCCCCGCCAGCAGGAACTCCGGCTTCTGTGTCAGTGCGTGAATCAACAATGCTGCCCGCCCTGAGTTCATCGCGGCCGCATGGTGACCGATCGAGGCAGGAAGCAGAGCCCTCGCCGCCTCCGTGGAGAGTTCGTAGTCCGGCACGGCAACGATGGGAATTACCTGCGGGGAAACCTCGGCGCACGTGCTGCTGTACTGGTCACTGTCCTGCCAGGACAACGCCAGCCCGCCGAACAGGGCGGGAGCGACGTTGTCTGGGTGGCCTTCCATCTCGCTGGTGACCTGAAGAATCCACTCGCGGTCCCGCTGTGAAGGCGCCGGTACGAGGGCGTTGGCAGCAACCACAGCTGCAACCACGGCGCAGGCCGAGGAGCCAAGCCCGCGGCCGTGGGGATTGACGTTATTGGCGATGATCCTTAGGCCCGAGTGACGGAACCCCAGGCGTGCCAAGGCTGCAGTGATGGCCTTGACCACAAGGTGACTCGCATCGCGGGGAAGGGTTTCAGAGCCCTCACCCGCGAGTTCGAAAAGAAGTTCGCCGGTGTCCAGAGTCTCCACCGTGAGAGTGTCATACAAGGACAGGGCCAAACCCAGGCTGTCGTAACCGGGACCCAGATTGGCGCTGGTGGCAGGAACCCGGACAGTGATCTGCTGTCCCGCTGCAATGGCGGGCGATTCCGCATCTGCCCTAAGCATCGTTTCCAACGCTACTTTTCTTCCAGTCCCAGTTCAGAAGCAACGGTCACGACGTCGTTGGAAACCTTGACGGGCTGCACGTCGCTGCCGTCCTCGGTCCTGAGCGCCCACTGGGGATCTTTCAGGCCGTGACCCGTAACGGTGATGACGATGGTCTTGCCTGCGGGAACCTGGCCCGCGGCGTGCTTCTTGATCAGGCCGGCAACTCCGGCTGCTGAGCCAGGTTCCACAAAGACGCCTTCACGGGAGGACAGCCAGCGGTGCGCGTCCAGGATTTCCTCATCGGTAACAGCTTCAATCACGCCGCCGGACTCGTCCCGGGCCGCAACGGCAGTATCCCAGGATGCCGGGTTGCCGATCCGGATGGCAGTGGCAATGGTGTCCGGTTCGGTAATCGGATGGCCGGCCACAAACGGTGCAGCACCAGCGGCCTGGAAACCCCACATAACGGGTGTCTTGGTGGAGACAGCCGGAAGCGTACCTGCAGTCAGGGATTCGAACGGTGCCGAGTACTCCTTGTAACCCTTCCAATACGCGCTGATGTTGCCGGCATTTCCCACAGGAAGTACGTGGAAGTCGGGGGCATCACCGAGGGCGTCAACGATTTCAAACGCACCGGTCTTCTGGCCTTCGATCCTCGCCGGGTTGACCGAGTTCACCAGGAAAACAGGGTAAGAGTCACCCAGCTTACGGGCGATGTCCAGGCAGTCATCGAAGTTGCCGTCCACCTGCAGCAGCGTCGCACCATGGGCGATGGCCTGGCTCAATTTCCCCATCGAGATCTTGCCCTCGGGCACCAGCACCGCACACTTCAGCCCGGCAGCCGTCGCGTAGGCCGCCGCGGACGCAGAGGTGTTGCCAGTGGACGCGCACACCACCGCCTTGGCCCCAGCCGCAACCGCTGCCGTCATAGCCATGGTCATCCCACGGTCCTTGAACGAACCGGTCGGGTTCATGCCCTCGACCTTCAGGTACACGGTGGAGCCAGTAAGTTCGGACAGCTGCCGGGCGTGGACCAGCGGAGTGCCGCCCTCACCGAGGGAGATTACCTTCGTGGCTTCCGTAACAGGCAAACGATCAGCGTATTCGCGGACTACTCCGCGCCATTGGTGAGCCACTTAGACTCCTTCTACCCGCAGTACGGATGTAACCGAATTGATGACGTCAAGGCCCTTCACTGCCTCAACGGTTGCTGCCAGTGCAGCTTCGCTTGCGCGGTGCGTGACAATCCTCAGTTCGGCCGTTTCCACGTTGGAGGCGGCGTCGCGGTGGATCGTCTGTCGCATGATCTCGATGGAAACGCCGTTGTCCGCGAAGAGGCGGGCGATTTTTGCCAGGACACCGGGCTGGTCTGCGACGTCCAGGCCGATGTAATAGCTGGTCTGAGCGGCGTCGATGGGGAGCGCCGGTACGTGGCCGGTGGTTGTCTCCGTGCGTCCCGGCCCGCCAAGCACCAGGCGACGGGCTGCTGAGACAAGGTCACCCAGAATTGCCGACGCCGTGGGGGTTCCGCCTGCTCCCTGGCCGTAGAACATCAGCTCGCCCGCATTTTCGGCTTCGATGAACACTGCGTTGAAGGCACCGCGGACAGCAGCCAGCGGGTGCTCTCGGGGAAGAAGGGTGGGGTGAACCCTCACGGATACGCCTTCATTGCCGTCTGCGTCGCTGAGTTTCTCTGCGATCGCCAGGAGCTTGATGACGAATCCGGCGTCCTTCGCTGCTGCGATGTCAGCAGCGCTGACGGAGCTGATCCCTTCACAATGCACGTTCTCAAGGGCAAAGCGGGTGTGGAAAGCCAACGAGGCAAGAATGGCGGCCTTGGCGGCGGCGTCGTGTCCCTCAACATCAGCTGTGGGATCGGCTTCGGCGTAGCCGAGCTTCTGGGCCTCGGCGAGGGCATCTGAGAACTGGGCACCCGTGGAGTCCATCTGGTCAAGGATGAAGTTGGTGGTGCCGTTGACGATGCCGAGCACGCGGGTGATGCGGTCCCCGGAGAGGCTGTCCCGGATGGGACGGAGAATGGGGATTGCTCCCGCAACGGCTGCCTCGTAAGACAACTGGACGCCAGCCTTGTCCGCCTCTTCGTAAAGCGTGGGACCATCCTGGGCCAGGAGGGCCTTGTTTCCCGTCACCACACAGGCGCCGTTCTGGATGGCAGTCAGGATCAGGGACCTTGCCGGTTCGATGCCGCCCATGAGCTCGATGACCAGATCTGCATCTTTGACGAGGGTGTCAGCATCCGTGGTGAAGAGCTCCTGCGGAAGCTCGACGTCGCGCTTTGCGTTGACGTTGCGCACAGCGATGCCGGAGAGTTCCAGGCGCGCCCCGGTACGGGCGGCGAGGGCGTCGGCGTCTTCCATGAGAATCCGCGCTACCTGGGCCCCAACGTTGCCACAGCCCAGCAGGGCTACCTTCAGGGTTCGCACTTCAGTCATTCGCCACTCCCATGTCACGGTTTAACAGATCTTCTTCGGTTTCCCCGCGGACAATGAGCCGGGTGGATCCGTCGCGCACAGCGACAACGCCCGGCCGGGCCAGATAGTTGTAGTTGCTTGACAGAGCCCAGCAGTAGGCGCCGGTACCCGGTACAGCGAGAAGATCACCGGCTGCCACGTCCTCGGGCAGATATACATCTCTAACAACTATGTCGCCGCTCTCGCAATGTTTGCCCACTACTCGGGACAGCTGCGGAGCCGCTGCGGACGCCCGGGAAGCGAGGATCGCCGAATAATCGGCGTCGTAGAGCACCGGACGGGCGTTGTCGCTCATCCCGCCGTCCACTGACACATAGCGGCGGGGGTGCGTAACGTTTACTGTTCCTGAATCGGCAGAATCACCGGAAACCGTGGGGCTGTCCACCCGGACTGTCTTCAACGTGCCCACCTCATAGAGGGTGAATGTGGACGTGCCCACTATCGCGCGGCCCGGCTCGATGGAGATCCGCGGGGCCTGGATGTTCAGTTCCGCGCATTTGGACCGCACGACGGCGGCCATCGCCTGCGCAATCTCGGCTGGCGGGCGGGGACTGTCCACAGGAGTGTAGGCAATTCCATAGCCTCCCCCAAGATCCAGTTCCGGCAGGACGATTGAATACTTGGCCTGCATGGCAGCAAGAAAGCCCAGAAGCTTGGCCGCCGCAAGGGCGAAGCCATCGGCTTCGAAGATCTGCGAGCCGATGTGGCAGTGGATGCCGAGGAGCTCAATGCTTGCGTAGCTGGTGGCAGCGGCCACCGCTTCCTCAGCAGCAGACAAACCGGCTTCGTCCGTGGAATCGCCCGCCATTGAAAGGCCGAACTTCTGATCCTCATGGGCGGTGGCAATGAACTCGTGGGTGTGGGCATGCACTCCCGGAGTCAGACGGAGCATCACCTTGGCAACCTCGCCGCGATCGGAGGCAATCTTGGCCACGCGCTCAAGCTCGGCGAGGCTGTCCACCACGATGCGGCCAACCTTCATGTCGAGCGCGCGGTTAATTTCGGCGTCGGACTTGTTGTTGCCATGAAGTCCAAGGTGCGGGCCGTCAATCCCGGCCCTGGCAGCAACCGCAAGTTCCCCGCCTGAACATGTGTCCAGTCGCAGGCCCTCGTCAGCAACCCAGCTGGCCACCGCGCTACAGAGGAAGGACTTGCCGGCATAGTAGACGTCCACTCCCCCGCAGATATCAGCGAACGCGTCGTCGAAGGCGGTCTTGAAGGCGCGGGCACGTGAGCGGAAATCCGATTCGCTCATCACAAACAGCGGCGTACCGAACTCTTCCCGCAGACGGCTGACGGGGATCCCGTCAATAGCCAACTCGCCGTCGTCGTTCCGTTCCACTCCCCCTGCCCACATCGGTGGATGCAACACGTTCAGGTCAGCAGGCAGCTGCAGCCACTCAGGTGCCAACGGCGAGGCCTGAGGCGTATCCACTGTGTTGTTATGAACTGCGTTGGTATGAACTGTGTTCATCTGTCTCACATCCGTTCCGGCGCCGAAACGCCCAGCAGGTCAAGCCCATTGGCCAGCACCTGGCTCGTGGCGTCGTTGAGCCACAGCCTTGTCCGGTTGAGGTCGGTGATGGGTTCATCCCCCAGCGGCGCCACCCGGCAGGCGTCATACCAGCGGTGGTACGCGCCCGCGATCACCTCGAGGTGGCGCGCAATCCGGTGCGGCTCACGGAGTTCCGCGGCCTTGGCAACGATCGAGGGATAGCTGCCGAGATAGGACAGGAGTTCGTTCTCGGTGGCATGCTCCAGCAGCGAAGCGTCAAAGGCGCTGCGGTCCACACCTGCAGCGACGGCGTTGCGGGCTGTACCGCGCGAACGGGCGTGGGCGTACTGGACGTAGAAGACAGGGTTCTCGTTGCTGTGCTTCTTCAGCAGCTCAGGATCCAGTGTCAACGGGGAATCTGCCGGGAAGCGGGCCAGTGAATACCTGACGGCATCTTTACCCAGCCAATCGATGAGGTCCTTGAGCTCGATGATGTTGCCTGCGCGCTTGGAAAGCTTGGCTCCATTGACAGAGACAAGCTGGCCGATCAGGACCTCGATGTTGACCTCGGGATCGTCTCCGGCACAGGCCGCAATGGCCTTGAGGCGGTTGATGTAACCGTGGTGATCCGCGCCGAGGAGATAAATCTTCTGGTCGTAGCCCCGGTCCTTTTTGGACAAGTAGTAGGCGGCGTCAGCGGCAAAGTAGGTGGGCTCCCCGTTTGCGCGGATCATGACCCGGTCCTTGTCGTCGCCGAAGTCGGTGGTGCGCAGCCAGACTGCCCCGCCGTCGTCGAACACGTGGCCCTGTTCCCTTAGGCGGGCAACGGCACTTTCGATCGCACCGCCGTCGTGCAGGTCCTTTTCAGAGAAATAGGTATCAAACACCACACCGAAATCGGCCAGCGTGTGCTGAATGTCCTCAAGCTGCGCCTCATAGGCGGCGGCCCGGATGACGGGCAGCGCAGCAACATCGGTGAGTTCGCGGATGTCAGGATGCCGGGTCAGCACATGGTGGCCGAGGTCGGCGATGTACTGCCCGGGGTAGCCACCTTCGGGCACATCCCTGCCCTGCAGGCGGGCGAGCACCGACTCTGCGAAGACGTTCATCTGGGAACCGGCGTCGTTGATGTAGTACTCGGCCGTGACTTTGGCGCCCGAAGCACGGAGGACCCTGGCGATCGCGTCACCGAGAGCAGCCCAGCGTGTATGCCCAATATGCAGGGGGCCAGTGGGGTTTGCGGAGACAAACTCCATGTTCACCACGTGGCCCGCGAGCGCAGTATTGGTTCCGTAGGCGGGACCGGCTTCCACAATGGCCTTCGCCAGTGCCCCCGCAGTAGCGGCGTCGACCGTAATGTTGAGGAACCCGGGACCGGCAATGTCCACTGATGAGACGCCATCAATGGTCTTAAGCCTTGTGCTCAGCACGGCAGCAAATTCGCGGGGATTCATGCCGGCCTGCTTGGACAGCTGAAGGGCGATGTTGGTGGCCCAATCGCCGTGGTCCCGGTTCTTGGGACGCTCCACGCGGACCTCGTCAGGCACAGCCGAAGCCTCGAGGGCGACGTCGCCGGCCGCGACAGCGTCTTTCAGGCAGGCGGATATGGCGAGGGAGAGTTCTTCGGGAGTCACGCATCTAGCCTACCGTTGCCCTGCAATCCAGCGGAATTTGCGTTGCGGCAGCAATTGTCGTCAATCGCGGGTGCGGATGCTGTACCGGCTGCTCTTCGGATTCTTTTTGGGAAAGATTAGCCTTCACAGGAAATTCACAGCCCCAGGAAATGGTGAACCATTACGCTGATTCTGACGTTGTCACATCCGTAACAGTCCCCGAACGAGAATCGAGCCCTGTATGAAAACCGCCCGCAAAGGTCTGTTCGTTGGTGTCGCCGGCCTATCCCTGGTAGGAACCGTGGCCGGATGTGCGCCGTCAGCCACCTCCCCGGCAGCCAGTACTCCCGCCGCCACGAGCGCCACCACTTCGGCCGCCCCCTCAAGCTCGCTGGCAACCTCCGGGACTGCCGCCGGTTACAAGGACGGGACTTACAGCGCCGATGGTAACTATGTCTCCCCCAACGGCTCCGAGACGGTGGGCGTCGAGCTGACGTTGGCGGACGGGACTGTATCCGGCGTCAAAATCACCGAGCACCCGAGCAACCCCAACACCAAGAAGTTCCAGGGTGAGTTCGCCGGCGGGATCCAGGCGCAGGTGGTGGGCAAAAAGCTCGATGAACTTAATGTGTCCAAGGTGGCCGGTTCTTCCTTGACCAGCGGCGGATTCAACGACGCCGTGGAAAAGATCAAGTCCCAGGCCAAGTAGGCAGTACCCACCTGCAACACTTCCACAACCATAAGGAGAGCACGTGCCCCATCCGGGTTGGGCTGCATTCACTTTTGACGGGATAGGCACCCGTTGGGAGATCTGCACCCCCGTTCCGCTGACAGACGTGCAGCAGAACAGGTTGCTCGCCATTGTGGAGGACTACGACTCTGCCTGGTCCCGTTTCCGCCCGGACTCCCTGGTGGCTTCCGCCGCGAGGGAGTCCGGCCGTTTCGAGATGCCTGAGAACGCTGCCCAGCTGGGACAGCTCTACCAGGACCTCTATCGGATCAGCGGGGGCGCCATGACACCCCTGATCGGGGGAAGCCTGGAGCACCTTGGGTACGACGCCGGATACTCATTGCGTCCGAAGGGATCCCCTGTCGCGCCGCCACGCTGGGAGGATGTTCTGCAATGGGACGGATCCATCCTGTCCACCTCGGCTCCTGTAGTGCTGGACATCGGCGCGGCCGGCAAGGGACAACTGGTAGACCTGCTGTCCACGGACCTCTTGGCTCAGGGAATCACCGAATACTTCCTCGATGCCAGTGGTGACCTGTTCAACTCCGGTCCCAAAACTGTATCCATAGGACTCGAACACCCTTACGATCCGGAACGTGCCATCGGGACAATTAACCTGGGCGCTGGCGCACTGTGCGCATCGGCCTCGAACAGGCGCAGCTGGGGCGACGGGCTGCACCACGTCCTGGACGGACTGAGCGGGGCTCCGGTGCAAACCACCGTTGCCAGCTGGACGGTGGCTTCGACCGCCATGGTGGCAGACGCGCTGGCCACCGCACTCTTCCTGGTGCCCGGCGACCGGCTCAAGGAGGACTTCGAATTCTCCTGGCTCTCGGTCTTCTCGGACGGAAGCGCAGCATACTCGGCAGACTTCGAAGGAGTACTTTTCTCATGAGTTCCATCAGTTTGCGGAGCCCGGTCACCACTCGCCTGGACACTGGCCTCAACCGCCTGACGATGTACCGCCTTGTGCTCTGGGTCCTGGGGATTCTTGTGGCGTACAGCCTGCTTCTGAATGTCCTGGGATGGCTGACTTTCGGCATACCCGAAATGTTGGCGCACCTGGCGCTCTGCCTTGGGCTGACCTATGGATCCAACCGCGGCCTGGCCGCCCTCTTCCGCGTACAGCCGCATTCCGAATCGTCCCTGATCACAGGGCTCCTGCTGTACTTTCTGTTCTGGCCCTCGTTCAAAACGCTCGACATCGCCGGCGTGGCCCTTGCCTGTGTCCTGGCGTCCGCTTCGAAATATGCTCTTGCCTGGCGGGGCCGCCACATCTTCAACCCTGCCGCGGCAGGCGCCTTCATCACCGGACTGACCGGCCTCAATATCGCCACCTGGTGGGCGGCAACCCCCTCGATGCTCCTGCTCCTGGTTCCCGGCATCGTGCTGGTGCTCTACCGGACCAGGAAGATGCTGATGGGCCTTGTCTTTACTGTCGTTTCCACCTCAATCGTGGCAGTTGAACTGTTGCGTACAGACATGTCGGCCGGAGCGGCCTTGTGGCAGCCACTTGCTCAGCGGCCAATACTGTTCTTTGTCGGCTTTATGCTCACCGAACCACTCACCTTGCCTCCCCGCCGCTGGCAGCAGCTGGGGCTCGCCGCCGTCGTAGGTGTTGTCTTTGCCTTGCCCTACAACTTCGGGTTTGTGGCGAATTCCCCGGAACTGGCGCTGCTGTTGGGGAACCTGGTCGCCTTCTTCGCGGGCCAGCGCGGCGGTATCCGGCTCCACTTCAAGGGCTCGCGCCCGCTTACGCCTACGACGACGGAATTCACCTTTCGACCGGATCGCTCCGTGAGATTCACGCCCGGGCAGTACATGGAACTGAATCTCCCGCACAGCGGCTCTGACGGAAAAGGCCGGCGACGGGTCTTCAGCGTCACAAGCTCCCCGGACGATCGGGACGTATCCTTCGGCGTCGGGACCGCTGAACCCCTCTCTGCCGCCAAGCGCGCCCTCCAGTCCTTGGAGCCCGGGGACGCTGTGACGGCCACCGCTGTTGGTGGTGACTTTGTCATGCCGCGTGACCCCTCTGTTCCCGTGCTGCTGATCGCTGCGGGGATCGGCATCACTCCGTTCCTGGCCCACCTTAATGCCGGTGCTGCAAGGGAACGGGATGTCGTGCTGCTGTACCTCGCAAAGAACGCCGCCGAACTCGCCTATGCCGAGGAGCTGGAAAAGTCAGGGGCGCGTGTACTGGTTCGCCTCTCGGACGGATCTGCGCCGCCACAATCGTTTCAGAATGCCTTCGCTGGTCCCGCGCCGGAGGACCCGGCACTGCTGGAAGGTTCAGTGCAGGCTGTGGCAGATGCCGGCTCCGGCCGTTCCGCCCGGCTTGACGGGCCCGCTCTTAAAGAGCTTGTTCCGGACATTTCAGAGCGTGAAGTGTACATTTCCGGCTCTCCTGCCAGCGTCCGGTCCTTGCGTGCGGCGGCCCGGAGGGCAGGGGCAAAAAAGGTGCATACTGATTCCTTTGCCGGCTATTGAGGAACGCCGGCTGCCAGGAGCGGCTGGTTTTCCCTTCGGGGCCACGTTCCTGCTAAGCTCTAGGACGTCCCGCCGGTAAGGCAGGATCCCTGAAATGCCCTCGTAGCTCAGGGGATAGAGCGTCTGCCTCCGGAGCAGAAGGTCGTAGGTTCGAATCCTATCGAGGGCACACCCGAAAGCCCGTCAGTTCAATGAATTGGCGGGCTTTTGCTGTGCCGCCACAAAAAAGTCGGTGCCCCCTCGTAGGCTGATTTCAGACAGCGGGCCACAACGCAAGCAGGTCAAGAGGGCAAGGGGTATTCACATGTACTGTTCAATCATTCCGCCGTACCTCCTCAAGCGGGTGGCGGCCCAGGACACGCCACAATACTCGGTGGCCGCCAGAGCGGCCAAGGAAGCCCTGCGCCATGTCAAAAGCGTGCAGGCCGCTCGTGCCCAGCCCTCCGCCACCCCGCCGCCAGGCATACGGCAAGTGAAACCTGGGCCTCCACAAAGGACCGTGTATGACGCCCAGGAAGCGGAAACACTGCCCGGCGTGGTGGTGCGGAAGGAAGGCGAGCCGGCTACCGGGGACCCGGCCGCCGACGAAGCCTACGACGGACTGGGCCATACCCACAGGCTCTATGCCGACGTCTTCGGCCGCAATTCCATAGACGCGCAGGGCCTTCCACTTAACGCGACGGTGCACTTCGGCCGGCTGTACGACAACGCCTTCTGGGACGGATCGCAAATGGTCTTCGGCGACGGGGATGGGGAGATCTTTCAAAGATTCACGCTGTCCCTGAGTGTTATCGGCCACGAATTGGCTCACGGGGTCACCCAGCACTCAGCCGGGCTCGCCTACCGCAACCAGGCCGGGGCAATCAACGAATCCCTCTCTGACGTTTTTGGCGCGCTTGTGGAGCAGTTTGTCCGGCAGCAGACAGCCGCGGAAGCCACCTGGCTCATCGGAGAGGGTCTTTTCACTTCGCAGGTGGAAGGTTCTGCCCTTCGCTCCATGAAGGCTCCTGGAACGGCATATGACGACGACGTGCTGGGCAAGGATCCGCAGCCGGACTCCATGGACTCCTACGTGCGGACCAGCGCCGACAACGGCGGCGTCCACATCAACTCCGGCATACCCAACCGGGCGTTCTACCTCGTGGCCTCCACATTGGGCGGCTATGCATGGGACTCGCCCGGCCGTATCTGGTACGACGCCCTCACCAGCGGGACACTTAAGGCCGACTCCACTTTCCGCGCCTTCGCCAAGGTAACGCTGGCCTCGGCAGAAGAGCTGTTTGGGGCAGATTCTCCGGAACATGACGCCGTGAAGATGGCATGGGAAACTGTCAAAGTAAAGCTATAAAAACGCCGCCTGCATGAGTGGCTTCCTCTGAAGGAAACACACCCACAAGCGGTCCGGCAGTACCGGGAGCACAGGAACCAGGCCATGAAAATCACTGTCCAACGCAGCGGCGGCATTGCTGCGCTGACCCGTGAGTGGAGCGTGAAAGCCGTGACCCCTGCGGACAAAAGCCGCTGGGAGCCCCTGATTGAGGCCTGCCCTTGGGACGCGGTACCTGGACGCGAGGACAACGGCGGCAACCAACCTGACCGCTTCATGTACTCCATACGCGCCGGTCAGCACCGGGCCACGCTCCCTGAGCGGGCCGTCACCGGGCCGTGGCGGATTCTCGTGGACAATACCCGGGCTGCTGCTGAGGCTTCCCGAAACCAGGACGGGCAGCGCTGACGCAGGCTATCCGACCGACGCCAGCTGTCCCCTGAAGGTCCGCCGGTACGCCTGAGGGCTCGTGTCAAGGACCTTGGCGAAATGGTGCCGAAGCAGGACGGAATGCCCAAACCCGGCTTCACGCGCAATCTCGTCGATGTTCAAGTCAGTGGATTCCAGCAGTTCCTGCGCCCTCAGCACCCGCTGCGAGTTCAGCCACGCGGCGGGGGTGGTTCCCGTTTCAGAGCGGAACCGGCGGGCGAACGTCCGGGGCGACATGTGAAGGCGGTTGGCCAGCTCATTGACAGTATGTTCCTCGTCCAGATGCATCACCATCCACCGCAGCAACTCCTCCATGGGCGCTGATCCGCAGGTGGGCATGGGGCGCTCGATGAACTGGGCCTGGCCGCCGTCACGATGCGGTGGAACCACCATGTCCCGGGCTATCGAGGCAGCCACGCCTGCTCCGAGCTCTACCCGGACCAGATGCAGGCTGGCATCGATTCCGGCGGCAGTTCCGGCACTCGTCACGAGGTTCCCGTCCTGGACGTACAGCACATTCTCATCAACAATCACGTCCGGGTACTTGGCGGCAAGCTCGCTGGAATAGTGCCAGTGGGTGGTGCAACGGCGACCGTCCAGCAGCCCCGCCCTGGCCAGCGCGAACGCCCCCGAACAAATGGACATGACCCAGGCTCCACGGGCATGGGCCGCGCGCAAGGCATCCAGCACGTCCTCATGCACGTCCTCATCCCGGCCATAGGGAGTCATGATCACCAGATCGGCGTCGGCTGTAGCTTCCAGCCCCAAAGTAACGTTCATGGACAGGCCGCCCTTGAGCGGAATGTCACCGGGCTCGGGGGCGCAGACACGAAAATCAAACGCGGGCACTCCCCCTTCACGCGCCGATCTGTCGATGCCGAAGACCTCGTAGGCCGTACCGAACTCAAAGAGTGAGAAGTGCGGGACAACGATTACAGCCACTGATTTAAGCATGAATTGAGTATGACAGAAGCTTGGCAGGAATTATAGCTTTTTGGGCATTTCTGCCACTGTTCCATAACGGCCGGCGGGAGAAGGATTGAGTCATGGAAATCATCGCTGTTGTACTCATCGTCCTTCTCCTCGTCGTACTCCCCGCCACCCTCACAAGCATCCTGGGTGACGGCCGGGGCCATACTCCCCGCGAGGATTCCCACCCTGACTGGAAGGCAATGGACCTGCCCAGCACCAACTACACGCTCCGCAATTTCTGACCGAAAGGGCTGCCGCTGTCCTGCACCAGAACTTCCCGGCCAATGGATTCCAGCAAAGCGAATCCGGACCAAGAAAAGCCTGGTCAGGCATAGCGACATCCCTCCGTACGCTGTTCCCTACGCCAACAATCACAGCGTACGGCTGCTTGAGGACAGGTTCAGTCCTTAACGCTTTGTATATGAAGTACATTTGGGCTCATGATCCAGACCTCCGCCCGCCTCCTGCAGTTGCTGTCACTGCTTCAGATCCGCCGGGAATGGACCGGGCCGGCCTTGGCTGAGCGGATGCAGGTAACGGAGAGGACCATCCGACGCGACATCGGCAAACTCCGCACCCTCGGCTATCCCATCCACGCATCACCGGGAATCGCGGGCGGATACCAACTCGGCGCCGGCGCGGAACTGCCTCCCCTCCTGCTGGACGACGACGAAGCCCTGGCTGTCGCCCTGGGACTCAGCGCGGTGGCTGCCGGGCCAGTGGCCGGGATAGGCGAGTCATCGGTCCGTGCGCTGGCGAAGCTGGAGCAGGTTCTTCCCTCGCGGCTGCGTCACCGCTTCGGGGCCCTCAAAAACACTGTCACCACCCTTCCCAGCGATGCAGCACCGGTAGATCCCCTGCAACTGACGGCGATTTCGGCGGCCATCACGGACCGCCGGGAACTGAGCTTTGACTATACAAAGGCCGACGGCGGGACCGGACGACGTCTGGTGGAGCCGTATCGGCTGGTGGACACAGGGCGGCGCTGGTACTTCGTGGCCTGGGATACGGAAAGAGAGGACTGGCGCACTTTCCGCGCCGACCGTATTTCTTCAATGCCCACGGAGCGTAAGCGGTTTGTTCCCCGCCAACTGCCAGCCAAGGACATCGCGGCCTATGTCCAGGAATCCATCACCCGATCCCCCTACAAATACGACGTTGTGGTCCGGCTCCATGCACCACTCCATGAAGCAGCCGCCCTTATAGGGCCACAAACGGCAAGCCTGAGCGCAGATGGAGAAGACCGGACCATTCTCCGCGCAGGCTGGGACAGGCTGGACACTCCTGCGGCCCATCTGGCCACCCTGGGCATGGACTTCGAAATCCTCGCCCCGCCGGAGTTCCGCGACCATGCGCGCACAGTGGCGGAGCGGCTGATCCAGGCGGCAGGCGGCGGACCGCCGGCGCCCGACGAAAACGAACGGCTCCCTGCTCAGCAGTAGACTGTTTCCAGCCATGACTTTTCATATCTCCTACCCCGCCGAGCTGCCGGTATCCGAGCGCCGCGAGGATCTGATGGCGGCCATCGCCGCGAATCAGGTAACCATCATCGCCGGCGAGACGGGTTCCGGAAAAACCACCCAGATTCCCAAGATGTGCCTTGAGCTGGGGCTCGGGGAGAACGGGCTGATCGGCCATACCCAGCCTCGGCGATTGGCTGCCCGTACCGTTGCTGAGCGCATCGCCGAGGAGCTCGGAGTCGAGATCGGCCAAGAGGTAGGCTTCCAGGTCCGCTTCACGGGTGAGGTCAGCAGGTCCACGAAGGTCAAGCTTATGACCGATGGCATCCTGCTTGCTGAAATCCAGCGGGACAAGCTGCTGCGCAAGTACAACGCCATCATCATCGACGAAGCCCACGAGCGCAGCCTCAACATCGACTTCATCCTGGGCTATCTTAAGCGGATCCTTCCGCAGCGGCCGGACCTGAAGATCATCATCACTTCGGCCACGATTGACCCTGAGCGGTTCGCGAAGCACTTTGGCACCGATGAGGCGCCCTCCCCCATTATCGAGGTATCCGGACGGACCTTCCCGGTGGAAATCCGCTACCGGCCGTTGTCCCAACCTGCAGGGCGGGAAGTGGAAGAAGACACCTCGGACGACGCACTTGAGGAAGACCGTGATCCGCTGGATGCCGTGTGCGATGCGGTAGACGAACTCGCTGCAGAGGCGCCTGGCGACATCCTGATTTTCTTCTCCGGCGAGCGCGAGATCCGTGATGCGGCCGAGGCCCTCAACGCCAGGATTCAAGCCAACCGGCGGCTGGCTGGAACTGAGGTTCTCCCGCTGTTCGCAAGGCTGAGTCTTCAGGAGCAGCACAAGGTGTTCCATCCCGGCAGCAAACGGCGGATAGTCCTTGCCACCAACGTTGCCGAAACCTCCCTGACAGTACCCGGTATCAAATACGTCATAGACACGGGAACGGCCCGTATTTCCCGATACTCGCACCGGACCAAGGTCCAGCGCCTTCCGATTGAGCGCGTCTCGCAGGCATCCGCGAACCAGAGGTCCGGCCGTTGCGGCCGTGTTTCCGACGGTATCGCCATCCGGCTGTACTCCGAGGAAGACTTCGAATCCAGGCCTCTTTTCACTGACCCGGAGATCCTGCGGACCAACCTCGCCGCGGTCATCCTCCAGATGACCGCTATGGGAGTGGCACGCGGCCCGAAGGATGTAGAGAACTTCCCCTTCGTGGAACCGCCGGACTCGCGTGCCATTAACGACGGCGTCACCCTCCTCCGCGAACTCGGCGCCCTCACGCCTGCCGTGAACTCAGGCGCCGCCGGGAACGGCGCAAAGGGCACCGATGGGGACGGCGATGCCGGCCGTGGGGGCCGCGGACGGACGGGGGGCGGGCTGACCGCCGTTGGGCAGAAGCTGGCACAACTTCCAGTGGATCCGCGGCTGGGACGCATGATCGTCGAGGCAGGCAAGCGGGGCTGCGTGCGTGAGGTGATGATCCTTGCTGCGGCCCTCACCATTCAGGATCCCCGCGAGCGCCCTACCGATAAGCAGCAACTCGCGGCTGAGAAGCATGCCCGCTTCCGGGACGAAAACTCCGATTTCACTGGCTTCCTGAACCTGTGGAACTATCTTCAGGAAAAGCAGCAGGAACTGTCTTCCACTCAGTTCCGCAGGCTGTGCCGGACGGAGTTCATCAACTATCTCCGCGTCCGGGAATGGCAGGATCTGTTCGCCCAACTGCGCCAGCTCGCAAGGCCCTTGGGAATCAGCCTGGACAACAAACGGTTGACTGATCCCGTGGGCAACCATGAGGGCATCCATATCAGCCTCCTGTCCGGCCTGCTCAGCCACATCGGCATCCTGGACGAACGCAAGCGCGAATATGCCGGCGCCCGCGGCAGCCGCTTCGCTATCTTCCCCGGCTCTGCCCTTTTCAAAAAGTCGCCTACCTTCGTGATGGCCGCCGAACTCGTTGAGACAAGCCGCCTGTGGGCGAGGGTGGCCGCCAAATTCGATCCGCTCTGGGCCGAACAGGTAGCCCCGGACCTGGTGAAGCGAAGCTACAGCGAGCCGCACTGGTCAAAGAAGATGGGCGCGGTGATGGCCCACGAAAAGGTGACCCTGTACGGCGTTCCCATCATTCCCAGCCGACGGATCAACTACGGCAGGGTGGATCCCGAGCTGTCCCGGGAGTTGTTCATCCGCCATGCCCTGGTCGAGGGAGACTGGCAGACCCACCACAAGTTCTTCCACCGGAACAGGGCTCTCCTGCAGGAAGTCGAGGAACTGGAGGCGCGGATGCGTCGCCGGGACATCCTGGTTGACGACGAGACACTGTTTGAGTTCTATGACGCCCGGATCGGCAATGAGGTGGTGTCCGAGCGCCACTTCGATAAATGGTGGAAGGACGCCAGGCAACAGGATCCCCATCTCCTGGACTTCGACCAATCGCTGCTCATCAGCGAGGACGCCGATGCGCTGGATGAATCCGCATACCCGAAAACGTTGCAGCACAAGGGCTTTGAGCTTCCCCTCAGCTATGAATTCCACCCTGTTGCTCCGGGCTCCCCACCCAATCCTTCAGACGGCGTTACCGCGGAAGTTCCTGTTCTTTTCCTTAACCAACTCGATGACGCTCCGTTCCGTTGGCTCATTCCCGGCCAGCGCGTTGAGCTCGTGACGGCGCTGATCAAGTCCCTGCCAAAAAATATCCGGAAGAACTTTGTTCCTGCACCGGATGTCGCACGGCAGGCCGTCGCCGCCCTCCAGAGCGACTTCGACCCCGCGACGGATGAACTTGAGCCCTCGCTGGAGCTTGCTCTGCGCCGGATCCGGGGCCAGGTGATCCCGCCGGGTTCATGGAACTGGGATGCCGTTCCATCTCACCTTCGGGTGAGCTTCCGGGTGGTGGATTCGAATGGCAAAGTGCTGGATGAGGGAAAGGACCTCAAGGTCCTGCAGGAGCGTCTCGCCCCCGCAACACGGCGGGCCATTGCTGAGTCCCTGGGCGCGACTCCCCGCACGACGGCGCCTCTAGCCGCTGCAGGCTCATCTCGTTCCACTAACGCGGCGTCGAGAGGCCCCGCTCGCGGTGCATCGTCCAACAGCAGGATTACCTCCGGCCAGGGCCTCACGGGTCAAGGTGTCTCAGGGCAGGATGCAGCCGGCCAGGATGGAGGCATGCAGGGCATTGCGGAGCAGTCAGGCCTCACCGACTGGACTATCGGGACCCTGCCGCGGGAGGTGAAGGGCAATGTCAACGGTCACACCGTTACCGGCTACCCTGCATTGGTGGACGAGGGGATGTCCGTCGCGCTGAGGGTGTTCCAGACTGAATCCGAGCAACGGGAAGCCATGCGCGGCGGCGTTATTCGTCTCCTCGCCTTGAAAGTTCCCTCCCCCGACCGCTACGTCCTGGAGCACTTGAGCAACACGGAAAAGCTGACGTTCAGCCAGAATCCGCACGGTTCGGTATCAGCACTGATCGCGGACTGTGCGCTGGCTGCCATTGACAAGCTGACGCCGGCAGAGCTGCCGTGGGACGAAGGGGCCTTCAAGTCTCTCTACGAGCAGGTGCGGGCTGAGCTTATCGACACCGTGTTCAGCGTCACCGCGATCGTGGAGCGCATCCTGTCCAGCGCCGGCCGGATCAGGAAGCAGTTGAAAGGCACCACCAGCCTGGCGTTAATCAGCTCGCTCAATGACATCGGGAGCCAGCTCGAGCAACTGGTTTACCCCGGTTTTGTAGCTAAAACCGGGTACGCGCAGCTCAGCCAAGTGCCGCGCTACCTTGCTGCAATCGAGAAGCGCTTGGAGAAGCTCCCGGGGAACGTCCAGCGCGACACGTTGAATATGAACGTTATCCAGGGACTCGAGGACGACTATGACGACGCCGTCTCGGCTTTGCTACCGGGACGACGAGCCGGGGAGGAACTCACCCACGTGCGTTGGATGATCGAAGAGCTGCGCGTCAGCCTCTTCGCCGTCGAACTCGGCACAGCCTATTCAGTGTCTGAGAAAAGGATCCGCGCAGTGCTGAACAAGGCGCTGGCACCGGCCTAGGACTCGGGAACATTCCCGGAGTACCCGGCGGCCCGCAAGCCCTCGCGAAGTTTCTCCGCGTTCGCGTCCAGTTGGGCAGGATCGGGGTTCTGGTCCACCGATCCGAAATCGTAGTCCGCCATCGAGTTCGAGGGCCACACGTGCACGTGCATGTGGTGGACTTCATAACCGGCGATCAGCAGGCCCGCCCGCGCCGATCCAAAGACCTCCACTTGGACGGCACCGATTTTCTGTGCCACCTCCATGGTCCGGGAAAGAAGCTCAGGCCGCGCATCGGTCCAACGGTCCACCTCTTCAACAGGGACAACCAGCGTGTGGCCGTCGGCGAGCGGGCCCATGGTCAGGAATGCAACCACGTCCTCGTCACGCCAGACGAACCGCCCGGGTATCTCGCCGTTGATGATTTTGGTGAAGATGCTGCTCATGCGTCTGCCTTTGCTGCCGGGGCGGGGAGGGTCTTGGTGTCCAGGACGAAGCGGTACTTGACGTCGCCGGCCACAATTCGGTCATATGCTTCGTTGAGTTGTTCGGCTGAAACGATTTCAATGTCGGACACGACGCCATGCTCTGAACAAAAGTCCAGCATCTCCTGGGTCTCGGCAATGCCACCGATGTAGGAACCGGAGTAGGCGATGCGGCGGCGGATCAGGTGCCAGGGATTGACCGGCGGCATGGGATCAGCGGGCAGACCCAGCTGGAACAGCGCGCCTTCAAGACGCAGGGTCCGGAAGTACGGGCCGAGGTCGTGTGGGGCTGCGACGGTATCGATGATGACATCGATGCTTCCGGCGGCTGCCTTCATGGCGGTTTCGTCCCGGGACAGAATGACCTCGTCTGCTCCCAACTCCTTGGCCGCCGCGACCTTGGCTTCGGAAGTTGTGAAGACCTTTACTTGGGCTCCCATGGCCTTGGCAAGCTTGACGGCCATGTGCCCGAGCCCGCCGAGGCCCACGACGCCCACGACGTCGCCCTCCTCAACGTCGAAGTGCCGGAGGGGCGAGTAGGTGGTTATGCCGGCGCAGAGAAGAGGCGCGACGGCGGCAGGGTCCAGGTTCTCCGGCACATGAACCACGTAGCGGCGGTCCACTACAACAGAGGATGAGTATCCACCCTGGGTGATTCCGCCAGGATTGCGCGGATCGGTGGCGCCGTACGTGCCCACGGGGCCCTTCTCGCAGTATTGCTCGAAGCCATCCAGGCAGCTCTCGCACTCACGGCAGGAATCAACCATGCATCCGACGCCCACAAGTTCCCCGACAGCGAAGTCGCTGACGGCGGAACCCACGCCGCTGACACGTCCCACGATCTCGTGGCCTGGAATCAGCGGATACTTCGGTGCACTCCACTCGCCCCGTGTGGCGTGCACATCCGAATGGCACAGCCCGCAAAACTCGACGGCAATTTCGACGTCGTTTTCCTTGGGTGCACGGCGCGAGACCGTCAGCGGGACAAGCCCTCCGTCGCTTGAGCGGGCACCATAGCCGGCGGCGAGCCGGGGCCCGGCCGGGGAAGCAGGAGGATCAACGGAGGGCAACGGCTTGGCAAGAGGCGGCGGGGAGGGGCGTCCTGGGGTCATAGTGTGACGTTACTCTCGGCAGGAGGACAATTTCCAATCACCGAACGCCCCTAAGGTTATCGAGCAGCAGGGCTTTTGGCCGTTCCACCAGGCTCCGGGCCGGTCGCCACCTGGTTGCCAGGATTGTTTGACCACTCCGAAAAGGATCCGGGGAACAGTGCCGCTGTGATCCCTGCAATCTCAAGGGCCGCCACCTCATGTGCCGCGGTAACGCCTGAGCCGCAGTAGACCGCAACAGATGCCCCGGGCCCGACGCCAAGGCCGGCAAAGCGTTCCTTGAGCTCCGCGGCGGGAAGGAAGCGCCCGTCGTCGTCGAGATTCCCGGTGGCTGGGGCACTCACCGCACCGGGAATGTGCCCTGCCCTTGGATCTACGGGTTCAAACTCGCCCCGGTACCGCTCCCCCGCACGCGCGTCCAGCAGCACTCCGGACTGGTGCCAGCGGGAAGCCTCAGCGGCGTCAATGACCGGCATGGCACCTTCTGCCAGGGTGACATCGCCAGGCACAGCTTGGGTGTCTCCCCCTTCAACAGGGAATCCTGCATCCTTCCACGCTGCCAGGCCGCCGTCGAGCAGGAAGACGCTCGGAAAGCCGGCGTACCTGAGCAACCACCAGAGCCTGGCCGCGGCCATGTTCCCGCTGTCGTCATAGGCCACCACAACGTCATTGTTCCGGACACCCCAGCTGCGCGCGGACTCCTCGAGCCGGGTCAACGGAGGTAAAGGGTGGCGTCCACGCGCGGGGTCAGCGGGGGCGGCGAGTTCGGTGGGCAGGTCCACATACAGCGCACCGGGGATGTGCTCTTTGAGGTAGTGTTCGCGGCCGTGTGGATCGCCCAGCGCCCACCGCACATCCAGCAGAACTACGGGGTTCCCGGAAGTCATCCGCTCCTTCAGCCAGGACACGTCCACCAGCGTGTTCATCGAATCTCCTTTGTTCAGAATCCCGTATCCGCCACCCACTCTAACCGCAGCAACACATCGCAGCCCGGGTAGGCTGGAGCGGTGAAACAACCGCACAGCCCGGACCGGACGTGGGCAGATGAAGCCGTCCGGCGGATCAACGCCGAGAACAACCGGTCCGCCGACACCCACCTCTATTCCGTGCCCCTGCCGGAGCACTGGGGGGTCCAGTTGTATCTCAAGGACGAATCCACTCACAGGTCCGGGAGCCTCAAGCACCGTTTGGCGCGGTCCCTTTTCCTGTTCGGCCTTGTCAATGGCTGGATTAGGGAAGACACCACCATCGTGGAAGCCTCAAGCGGCAGCACCGCAGTCTCGGAGGCCTACTTTGCCCAACTGCTGGGACTGCCCTTCGTCGCAGTGATGGCCCGGACCACAAGTCCCGAGAAGATAGCCCTCATTGAACAGTTTGGCGGGTCCTGCCTCCTTGTGGACCACGCCTCCGAAGTCTATGCAACGGCCGCCGAAGTGGCGCGGACTGCCAACGGCCACTACATGGATCAGTTCACGTATGCCGAACGTGCCACGGACTGGCGTGGCAACAACAACATAGCCGAGTCCATATTCGGCCAGCTGGCGCTCGAGGAGCATCCCATCCCCGCGTGGATTGTGGTGGGAGCAGGAACGGGTGGAACCAGCGCCACAATCGGCAGGTATCTCCGCTATCACTGTCACGACACCCGGCTGGCCGTGGTGGATCCGGAAAACTCTGCCTTTTATCCGGCCTGGCGGGACAGCTCAGGCGAGAATGCAACAGGCCTCCCCTCACGAATCGAGGGGATCGGGCGGCCCCGGATGGAACCGAGCTTCGTTCCCGGCGTCATCGACCACATGATCCAGGTGCCGGATGCCGCCTCCGTCGCCGCCATGCGCCACCTGCACTCGCTCGCAGGGCTCCATGCAGGCCCATCCACAGGAACCAATCTCTGGGGCGTATGGCAGCTCATCGCCGCCATGATCCGGGAAGGCCGCACCGGCAGTGTTGTGTCATTAATGTGCGACGGCGGTGACCGCTATGCGGGCAGCTATTACAACCCGGAGTGGTTGGCCAGGCAGGGACTCGTTCCGGCTCCCTACGAATCCGCCCTCCGTAACTTCTTCGATTCCGGCGTCTGGAGCGGTTAATCGGACTTACTGTTCCCGGCCCGGCCCACCGGGAGGGCTACACCTCGACTGACTCGCCGCTTGCCAAATGAACGTATTCCGTGCCGTACTTGGCTCCAATGCGCTTCACATGCCCCTCCACCAACCCGAGGCCTGTTTCGTTCAGCAGCGCATCGTGGACCGGATAGGCTTTCGGTGCCCGGACGCCCACCACAAAATCCACCACCTCCCCGATCTTGCTCCACGGCGCGTGAATCGGAACGAGCAGTGTCCCCACACTCACTCCATCCGGAATGATGAACGAATCGCCGGGATGGTAGACGTTGGAATCGATGAGGTAACCCACGTTTGCCACAATGGGGATCTGCGGATGGATGAGCGCATGCTGGCCACCAAAAGTCCTCACGTCAAAACCCGCTGCACGGAAATCCGTGCCCGGTTCGGCAGTGTGGATCCGGGAGCCAGCCGCCGGGGCCTCCTCACGCAGCCGGGCCGCCACACCCGCCGGGGCGTGCAGCTGCAGGGAATCATTGTCGCTGAGGGCAGCTGCCACCACCGGAACGTCTACGTGATCCGGGTGCTCGTGGGTGATAAGCACGGCATGAGCGCCTTCCAAGGCCTGCTGGGATTCAGAGTAGGTTCCAGGGTCAAGAACCAGGACCTGGCCATCCTTTTCCAGACGGACACAGGCGTGTGAGTATTTGGTCAGCTTCATCCGGCCAGCCTAGGTATTCGGTAACGCCCTGTCCACGAGCCCATGACTGGTAATCTTGAACTTTGCCACCATCCCTTGAGGGAAGCGAGTCCAACCCATGCCACAGGGCGCCACAGCTGGAAAAGAACAGCGTGTGACAAAGCAGCGCCTCGCGGTCAGCGCCGCTCTGGATCAGCTCACTGACTTCGTCAGCACTCAGGAGCTTTACCGGATCCTGCAGAACCAGGGAACCTCGGTTTCACTGGCCACGGCCTACCGCATCCTGCAGTCGCTTGCAGACGAGGGTCTTGTGGATGTGCTGCGCAGCGGTGACGGGGAAGCGGTGTACCGGCGATGCGCCGTCACTGAGCACCACCATCACCTGCTCTGCCGGAACTGCGGAAAGGCTGTGGAGATCGAGGCGCCGTCCGTTGAGACGTGGGCCGCACGGACCGCAAAGGAGCACGGGTTCACAGAAGTGGCCCACACGTTGGAAATCTATGGTCTGTGCCCTGAATGCTCCGCCGCGAAGGCAAAAACCAACGCCAAGACGGGCTCCGCAAACTAGGCCTGAAGCGAAGCTCCGCGTACGGGGTTCGATTGCACGCGGCGCCCAACCAGCCCCCGCCGGGCCCGAACTCCGCCGATGATGCGGCAGGCCACATAGATCAGGAACGACAACGTGGTCACGTACGGACTAATGGGAATCCTCCCGCCGAGGGCCAGCAGGATGCCGCCCACCGTCGCTGTGACGGCGAACGCCACGCTGAGGATGACCACCATCCGCGGCGAGGACGTCACGCGGAGGGCTGCGGCAGCAGGCGTAATAAGGAGGGCCAGTACCAGCAGCGCCCCCACTACCTGGATGGACAACGCAACGCTGATTCCCAGCAGGACCATAAAGGCTATGGCGAGTCCGCGCACAGGAACACCCCGCGCTTCAGCAAGTTCCGGATCAACACTCGCAAAGGTCAAGGGCCGCCAAATCAGCACCAGCGCCACCATTACGACGGCGGCCGTGCCCGCGAGCGCCTGCAGTTGAACGGTGTCGACCGAGACAATCTGGCCCGTCAGAAGGCCGAATTTGTTGGCTGCCCTGCCTTCGTAGAGTGCCAGGAACAGAATTCCAAGGCCCAGCCCGAAGGGCATGATGACGCCAATAATGGAGTTCTTGTCCCGCGCCCTGACCCCCATCAGTCCCAGCAGCAATGCGGCGGCTACTGACCCGATCAGTGATCCAAAAACGATGTCGGCGCCTATCAACAAGGCAAATGCAGCGCCGGCGAAGGACAACTCGGAAATACCGTGAACGGCGAAAGCCAGATCCCTCTTCATAACGAAGGTTCCTACCAGGCCGCCAAGAAGCCCAAGGACGGCACCGGCCCAAATGGAGTTCTGAACCAGCGCGAGCAGTTCGCCGTAGTTGTCGAAGTTAAAGACCGAACGGAGAAATTCCTGGAAATCCATTCAGACACCCTCTCCGGCCATCGAATGTTCGTCGTGGTGGTGGGTGGTGGCGTCCGGAAGCCCCACCACCACGATCCGGCCATTCAGGTGCATGACTTCCACATGGCTGTCGTAGAGCTCTGAAAGCACTTCGGTAGTCATTACTTCATGCGGAGTTCCCACCCTGAACTGTCCGCCAGCCAGGTAAAGGACCCTGTCCACGTAATCGATGATGGGATTGATTTCGTGGGTGACAAACACCACGGCACTCTCCTGCTCGTGGCACTGGTCATTGATCAGTGAGCTCACTGCCTGCTGATGATGCAGGTCCAGCGAAAGCAGCGGTTCATCGCACAGCAGAACCTTGGGCTCAGTGGCCAGAGCCTGAGCCACTCTGAGGCGCTGCTGCTCCCCACCTGACAGTTGTCCCACCGGGACATTGGCGTAACCGGACGCCCCAACCTGGTCCAGCAGCTGATCAATCCGGCGGTTAACCTTCGCTGCCGCCAGGCGCACTCCCCACCGGTCACCGTCAACACCGAGCCCCACCAGGTCCCGTGCGCGAAGGGGCGTGTCCGGCGCGAAGGACTTCTGCTGGGGAATGTATCCGATCATCCGGCTCCCGCGCTCCACAGGACGGCCCGCCAAAGTTGCTGTCCCGGAATGAAGCTGTTGAAGTCCCAGGAGCACCTTGAGGAAGCTGGTCTTTCCGCTCCCGTTGGGACCGAGGACGGCAAAGAACTCGCCGGGCTTGATGTCGAGATCGAGGTTCTCCCATAGCGTCCTCTTCCCAAAGGCAAGGGATGCGCCGCGCAGACTCACTACCGGTTTCAACGTGTCTGTTCCTCAATTCAGGGTGAGTCTGGTTCCGCTATGGATCAAAGCCTGTAATTGGCCAGATGGGCACTCAACGGGCACTGCACGCGGTGACTCTGTCCTGATTATCTTAGGACTTATTGACGGCGGTGATGGCCGGACGGCGGGCCGGACGTACCGGACTCTACTTGCTGACGGCCTTGGTAACGTTGTCGACGTTATCGGTCATCCACTGCAGGTAGGACTTGCCGTCGGGCAACGTCTCGCTGAAATCAACCACTGGTACGCCGGCGCCTTCGGCAGCCTTCTTCAGCACCTCAGTCTGCGGTCCCTCGGTCTGAAGGTTGTAGGCAAGCAGCTTGACCTCACCGGAAGATACCAGTTTGGTGGCTTCCTGGAGGACGGACGCCGGAACGTCAGTACCTTCCTCGATCGCGGCGCTGTACTCTTCCGGTGTCTTGTTCACCAGTCCGGCTGCTTCCAGCAGGTAACCGGGAACAGGCTCGGTGATAGCTACCGGCTCGCCGTCTGCGCTCGCCTTGACGGTACCCAGTTTTTCCTGCAGTCCGGAGAGTTCCTTCTTGAACGACGCGGCGTTCGCCTCGAAAGTGCCTGCCGATGCGGAATCGATGGCTGAAAGCTTCGCAGCAACGGCGTCCGCCAGCTTGGACATGGCGTCAAAGCTGTACCAGACGTGCTCGTTGAACTCTCCCTGCTCGTCGTGTCCATGCTCATCAGCGGACTCAGTCGCTGTTCCAGTCGGGCTTTCGGAGGCAGGTGCTGCCTCTTCCTCCGGTGCCAGGCCTGAAACCTCGACCGCGGTGATGATGTTGTCCTCGGCGATCTTGCTGTCCTCGGCAAGTTTGTGGATGAAATCGTCGTAGCCGCCACCGTTCTGGACAACCACCTGGGCCTTCGAGATGACCAGCTTGTCCTGCGTGGTGGCCTCATAGGAATGGGGATCCTGGCTGGTGCGCGTGATGATGGACGTGACATGGACTTTGTCCCCGCCGATGTCGCTGACGATGTCGCCATACACGTTGGTTGAAGCAACTACCTCGATGGTCCCGTCAGCTGACGGGGAGGGAGCGCTCGACGGCGCCCCGGCGCACCCGGTCAGCAGGAGACCAAGTCCAGCAGCGGCTGCCAGGGAGGGACGAAGGACGAAATGACGCACAGGTAGGCCTCGGATCTTGTCGATGAGTCAGGAGCATTAGCAACCCGGAAAGTCTAACGCTAAATAGGAATGATTCCTATTTAGGCTGGACTTGCCGGCCAAGACGAGGAACTACCCGCCGTCGGGCTGTCCAAGCCGCCGTATCCCGGTGGCCTGGGTGGCGTCCCGGATCTCACCCACGAGTTGTTCGATCACGTCCTCCAGGAACAGCACTCCGCGGGTCTGCGCGTCGGGCCCGATCACACGGGCCAGATGCGAGCCGGTCCGCTGCATCACCGACATTGCCTTCTCGATTTCATCGTCCACAGAGAGGTTGGCCAGTGACCTGACGCGGCCTTCTGCTATCGGATACCGGTATCCGGCCTCGGGAATGGAAAGAACGTCCTTGATGTGAAGGTAGCCGGACAGCATGCCGTCCTCGTCCACCATCGGAAAGCGCGAGAAGCCTGTTCGGCTGACAGCTTTCTCGAAGTCCACCGGGGTAGCGCCGGGCTTCATCATTACCAGCTTGTCCAATGGCACCATGATGTCGCCTGCAGTGTATTCAGAGAATTCCAAAGCACCGGTGATGAGTCCGGCGTTGTCATCAACGAGACCGTGGCGGGTGGACTCCTGCACAATCGACTGGACTTCCTCCAAGGTAAAGGAGGATGTGACCTCGTCCTTTGGCTCAATCCGGAGCATCTTCAAAATATGGTTTGCTGCCCAGTTCAAGACCCAGATGACCGGATTGACCAAACGGGCAATGAACATCAGCGGCGGAGCCAGCAAGAGGGCAGCTTTGTCAGCCACCGAAACGGAGATGTTCTTCGGCACCATCTCGCCGAAGGTCACGTGGAGGAACGTAACAGCGAGCAGCGCGATGGTGAAGGCGCCGACGTCTGCAATCTCGACGGGCACCCCCAGCGCGTGCAGCGGTTCGGCCAGCAGGTGGTGGATGGCAGGCTCCGCCACCAGGAGGATCAGCAGCGAACACACGGTGATCCCCAGCTGGGCACAGGCAAGCATCAAGGAGACGTTTTCCATGGCGAGCAGGGTGGTCTGGGCCCGCTTGGACCCCTGCTCTGCCAGCGGTTCTATCTGGCTGCGTCGGGCTGACATGACTGCGAACTCAGCTGCAACGAAGAAGGCGTTGCCCAGGAGCAGCACTATCAGCCAGAGAATTCCTGCCCAGTCGCTCATGCCGTCCCCCCTTGCTCTGCGGCATGTTCCCGGTCCCGGACGGGCCCGGGTTTGAAGCAGATCCTGTCGATCCGCCGGCCGTCCATCCGCGTTACGGTCAGCGTCCCGCCGTCGACGTCAACAGTGTCCCCCACCGAGGCGATGCGCCCGAGTTGGCTCATGACGTATCCCGCAACAGTTTCATATGCAGATTCATCCGGAACGGAGAGTCCCGGGATCTGCTCGGAGAGCTCATCCGGGCGCAAAAGCCCTGGGAAGTACCAGTCACCGGAAGCGCTTTGGAGCAGCCCCGGCCTGACCTTGTCGTGTTCATCAGAGACTTCTCCAACAATCTCCTCCACGAGGTCCTCCAGGGTGGCGATGCCTGCGGTTCCGCCGTATTCGTCCAGCACCACCGCCAGCTGCATGTTTCCTTCGCGCAATTCAGCCAGCAGGGCGTCGAGGTGAATGGTCTCCGGGACCCTCAGGACATCCGTCATGATGGCGCCGGCCTGGAGCTTCTTGCGCCGGGTGGATGGAACAGCGATGGCTTTCTTGACGTGAACAAGGCCGCGGATATCGTCCGGGGAATCACCGATGATAGGGAATCGCGAGTACCCGGTGCGGCGCGCCGCCTCCAG
Source organism: Arthrobacter sp. Z5-13 (assembly GCF_056499105.1). Taxonomy (NCBI): domain Bacteria; kingdom Bacillati; phylum Actinomycetota; class Actinomycetes; order Micrococcales; family Micrococcaceae; genus Arthrobacter; species Arthrobacter sp. Z5-13. The sequence goes on along the minus strand of NZ_CP096460.1, from coordinate 1,566,475 downwards.
AATGTCGGTGACCGGCTGATCTGCGGCAATGGTCTCAACACGGATCCGGGGAGTCATGACATCGGCAGCGGTACGCCCGGAGAAGTTCAGGGTACGGGCAACGAAGTTGGCTGTCCCTGCATCCAGGGTTCCCATGTCGGCAGATCGCCGGACGAGGGAGGCCAGCTCGGCGGGGGTGCGCGCTCCAGAGATCTCCTCTTTCGCCTCAAGTCCGAAGATATTGAGGACCTTATTGGAGAACCCGTTCAACACAACGATGGCGGGCTTGAAAATAGCCGTGAACACCAACTGTGGCCGCGCCAGCGCTTTACCGACCGGAAGAGAGAGGGCTATTGCCATGTTCTTCGGGACGAGCTCGCCGATCAGCATCGAGAGCAGCGTGGCAAAAGCCATCGCGAGGACCAGAGACAACGACGCAACCGCTGCAGGGGCGAGCCCCAACGCGGCAAGGGGCACCTCAAGGAGGGTTCCCACAGAGGGTTCCATCACATAGCCCGTAAGAAGGGTGGTGAGGGTGATCCCCAGCTGACAGCTGGAAAGTTGGGTGGACAGGGACTTGAGGCATTTCAGCAGCGGGACAGCACCGGTGTCGCCGCCGTCCACGGCCCGCTGGACCGTCGCCTGGTCAAGGGCCACCAGAGAGAATTCAACGGCGACAAAGAACCCAGTGCCGAGGATAAGAAGGAAGCCCGCAATAAGAAGTAACCACTCCATTCAGCAATCAGCCTCATGACGGAATGGAAAGCTTTGGGCCGTCCCAGGCAGTGACACCTGGCGGGGCAATCGGCCCGGTACTGGCAGTGATAGCGAATCGGAGCTAACGTATCTGCCCGGCGGAGGATGGTCAGCGGAAGCCGAGCCAGTTTCCTGCAATCCGCCAAGACGCTTGGTCAGCGGAGATCGATGGGCGCGTGAACGGGGTTTGCCGGCTCTTCGGGTGGCGTTGGCGGAACTGTGATTCGTGCTCCGCTGACAGCCCCCAGGCCGGCACCTAGATTTACTGTCCATAAGAATTCCAGTCTACAGGAGCCGCTGCCGCAGGCTGGCGTCACCAGCGATCACCAGCTCTGGGACACGGGCCGTCCCTCCTCATATCCGGCAGCTGACTGGATACCCGCCACAGCCTTTTCCCGAAAGCCCTCAAGATCGGCAGCGCCCGCATAGCTCATCGAGCTCCTCAGGCCTGCGGTGATGAGATCAAGCAGATCCTCAACCCCGGGCCGTAGCGGGTCCAGATACATTCGCGACGTGGAAATTCCTTCCTCGAACAGCGCCTTCCGATCCTTTTCAAAGGCGCCTTCCCGCTGGTTCCGGTTCTGGACAGCCCTTGCCGAGGCCATGCCGAAGCTCTCCTTATAAAGCCTGCCGCTGGCGTCGGGTTGAAGGTCGCCAGGGCTCTCGTGCGTTCCCGCGAACCATGAGCCGATCATCACCTGGCTGGCTCCTGCGGCCAATGCCAGTGCCACATCGCGAGGGTACCGGACACCGCCGTCGGCCCAAACCCGTCCCCCTGCGGCACGGGCAGCTGCAGCACATTCGAGGACGGTGGAGAACTGCGGCCGTCCCACGGCGGTCATCATCCTGGTTGTGCACATGGCTCCAGGCCCTACTCCTACCTTCACGATGTCCGCTCCGGCTCCGAGCAGTTCCCGCGTGCCCTCAGCGGTCACCACGTTGCCAGCCACCAAGGGCACACCGGACACCACGCTCCGAACGGCCGCGAGGGCATCAAACATTTTCTCCTGATGGCCGTGGGCAGTATCAATGACAATCACATCAACGCCGGCCTCAACCAGTTCGGCAGCCCTCCCGGCTACGTCTCCATTAATTCCGACGGCGGCAGCCACCTTGAGTTTGTTCTTGCTGTCCAGGGAAGGCCGGTAAAGAGTGGACCGCAGGGAACCCTTCCGCGTCAGCACACCAGCCAACACACCGCCGTCGTGCACGGGGGCAAAGTCCGTCCCCGCTGCCGCCATCGCCTCGAAAGCATTTCGCAAGGCAAGCTGGCGATCCTCGCCGAAGTCCCCAGCGTCGAGCACCACCGGCTGGACACGCGCCACCGACGCCAGCGAAGCAAAGCGGTCCTGCCCCTCGCAGTCGGCCGCCCTGACCACTCCGGTGACGCCGCCGCGGTCGTCCACTACCACCACCGCCCCATGAGGGCGTTTACCCATCAGGTGCAACGCGTCGATGACAGTTGCGGACGGCGAGAGAACCACGGGAGTTTCAAAAATCGTGTGGCGGGTCTTGATCCAGGAGGTGACTTCACGCAGGACGTTGAGGGGAACATCCTGCGGCAGGACGGCCAGTCCCCCGCGCCTTGCCACGGTTTCCGCCATGCGTTTCCCCGTCACTGCGGTCATATTGGCAGCCACCAGCGGAATGGTGGAGCCCGTCCCGTCATCGGCGGCAAGGTCCACATCGAGCCTTGAGGTGACGGTTGAACGGGCCGGTACCAGGAAGACGTCGGAGTAGGTCAGGTCAGTAGAGGGCTCATTGAGAAAACGCACTGTTGCTCCTTCTAAAAGGGATCCCGAGTGCGAGTCTAGGCCAGGCGGGAAGCGCTTTGGCGGCCTTGTCGGAGGGGATGTGAAGCAATCATCCCGTCACTTCATGATTTGGATCACCCTTATTGGCAGTTAACCAATAATCGTCACTAGACTGGCAGAGGTCTGGGTTCATAGGACGCAGAGACTGGTTCGATTGTTGTGCTGTGGTGTTGTGCTGCCGCATGTCGCAAACCAGAGGTAATCAAACTCATGGAAGAGGCGTATTTCAAGTGCCAGAGCAGCCTAGCCACCGTCTACCAGAGGAATTTGGCGGAAACGAGTGGCTCGTGGACGAACTATACGAGCGTTACCAACAGGACAAGAACGCGGTCGACGCCAAGTGGTGGCCTCTGTTTGAATCTTTTGACGCCGGTGAAGGTTCTTCCACCAACGGGACCTCCGGAGCCACTGCTCCGGCCCACCCCGAAACCCGTGAACTTCCAGTTGTAGCGTCTCCTGCAGCGGCACCGGCGCCGGCTGCACCCGCTCCTGGTGCCCCCGCCCAGCAGGCAGGAACAGCCCAGCCCGCCACGCAGCAGGCCGAAACTGCCCAGACGGCACCCGCCGCGAAGAAGGCTCCGGCAACTATTGCCCGCGACGGCTCCAAAAAGCCTGAGGCCACTGGCGGCCCCGCCCCGATTCCGGCCCAGCTGCCCAAGAACGTCAAGGCTCCCACCGCACCGGAGGAAGACGTCGTCTCCGTCCTGCGGGGCCCGGCCAAGGCAATCGCCTCCAACATGGTTACGAGCCTCGAGGTCCCCACGGCCACCAGCGTTCGGGCCATTCCTGCAAAGCTCCTGATCGACAACCGCGTGGTTATCAACTCCAACCTGGCCCGTGCCAGGGGCGGCAAGGTCTCCTTTACCCACCTGATCGGGTATGCGGTAATCCGGGCCCTGTCCCAGTTCCCCTCGATGAACGTCTACTACGACGAAGTGGACGGCAAGCCCGTAGCAGTGCAGCCCGCGCATGTGAACTTCGGCATCGCCATCGACATGCCCAAGCCGGACGGCACCCGCCTCCTCATGGTCCCGAACATCAAGAAGGCTGAGACCCTCAACTTCTCTGAGTTCTGGCACACCTACGAAGACCTCATCAAGCGTGCCCGTGCCGGAAAGCTCACCGCTGACGACCACTCCGGGACCACGGTTTCGCTGACCAACCCCGGCGGCATCGGAACGGTCCACTCGGTTCCGCGTCTGTCCAAGGGCCAAGCGGCCATCATTGGCGTTGGCGCCCTCGACTACCCTGCCGAGTTCCAGGGCGCGAGCGAGAAAATCATCGCGCAGAACGCTATCAGCAAGGTTCTCACCCTGACGTCCACCTATGACCACCGGGTCATCCAGGGTGCGGGCAGCGGCGAGTTCCTCAAACTGGTCCATTCCCTCCTGCTCGGCGCCCAGAACTTCTACGACGAGATCTTCGAAGCCCTGCGCATCCCATACGAGCCGGTGCGCTGGAGCCCGGACCTGCAGATTGACCCTGCTGACCAGATCAACAAGGTCGCCAGGATCCAGCAGCTGATCCACTCCTACCGCGTCCGTGGCCACCTGATGGCAGACACCGATCCGCTGGAGTACGTGCAGCGCAAGCACCCTGACCTCGATGTCCTGACGTATGGACTGACCCTATGGGATCTGGACCGCGAATGGCCCACCGGCGGATTCGGCGGCAAGCCGCAGCTGAAATTCCGCGACATCCTTGGTGTCCTCAGGGACGCCTACTGCCGTACCACCGGCATCGAATACATGCACATCCAGGAGCCTGCCGAACGCAAGTGGTTCCAGGACCAGCTTGAGCACCCGTACTCCAAGCCCAGCCGCGAAGAGCAGCTCCGCATTGTTTCGAAGCTGAATGCCGCAGAGGCCTTCGAGACCTTCCTGCAGACCAAGTTCGTTGGTCAGAAGCGCTTCTCGCTGGAAGGCGGGGAGTCACTGATCCCGCTGCTTGACGCCATCATTTCCGATGCCGCTGACGACGAGCTGGACGAAGTGGCAATCGGCATGGCCCACCGTGGCCGGCTCAACGTGCTGACCAACATTGCCGGCAAGACCTATGCCCAGGTCTTCCGTGAATTCGAAGGCACCCAGGACCCGCGGTCAGTACAGGGGTCCGGCGACGTCAAGTACCACCTGGGCACCGAGGGTACGTTCACCTCGGACAACGGCAAAGAGACCAAGGTCTACCTTGCCGCCAACCCGTCGCACCTCGAGGCTGTTGATCCGGTGCTCGAAGGCATCGTCCGCGCCAAGCAGGACCGCCTGGACCAGGGTGAGGCATTCCCCGTGCTGCCCATCATGATCCACGGTGACGCCGCCTTCGCGGGCCAGGGTGTTGTGGCTGAAACCCTCAACCTGTCCCAGCTCCGCGGGTACCGCACCGGCGGAACCATCCACGTTGTGGTCAACAACCAGGTCGGCTTCACCACGGCGCCGTCCTCCTCACGGTCCTCCACGTACTCCACCGACGTAGCCAAGATGATCCAGGCGCCGGTATTCCACGTGAACGGTGATGATCCCGAGGCCGTGGTCCGGATCGGCCAGCTCGCCTACGAATTCCGCCAGCGGTTCCACAAGGACGTTGTCATCGACATGGTGTGCTACCGCCGCCGCGGTCACAACGAGGGCGATGACCCCTCAATGACCCAGCCGCTGATGTACAACCTGATCGAGGCCAAACGCTCCGTGCGCAAGCTTTACACGGAGTCGCTCATCGGTCGCGGGGACATCACCGAGGAAGAAGCCGAGCAGTTGCTCCGCGACTACCAGGAACGCCTCGAACGCGTCTTCGCCGAGACCCATGCCGCTCAGACATCGCCTATCCCGATCATCACTGCGGACTCCGCCGCTGTGTCCGACATCGAGCGCCCGCAGGCTCAGCAGGCCGACTTCGGCACGAACGCCCCGGCGTCCACGGCGATTTCACCGGAAACGCTCGCCCGGATCGGCAAGGCCCACTTGGAGATTCCGGAGGGTTTCACGGTCCATGCAAAGCTCAAGCAGCTGCTTGAGAAGCGCGAGCAGATGTCCCGTGAAGGTGGAATTGACTGGGGTTTCGGCGAGATTGCGGCCTTTGGCTCACTGATCATGGAGGGCGTTCCTGTCCGTCTGGCCGGCCAGGACTCCCGTCGTGGCACCTTTGTCCAGCGCCACGCTGTCTTCCACGACCGCGCAAACGGCAACGAATGGCTGCCGTTGGGCAACCTCACTGACAACCAGGCCAAGCTCTGGATCTACGACTCCCTGCTGTCCGAATACGCCGCAATGGGCTTCGAATACGGCTACTCAGTGGAACGCCCGGATGCGCTTGTGCTGTGGGAGGCCCAGTTCGGAGACTTCGTCAACGGCGCCCAGACCGTCATTGACGAGTTCATTTCCTCCGCTGAGCAGAAGTGGGGCCAGCGGTCATCCCTCGTGCTGATGCTGCCGCACGGCTACGAAGGCCAGGGGCCGGACCACTCCTCAGCCCGCATCGAACGTTTCCTGCAGATGTGTGCCGAAGAAAACATGATTGTGGCCAACCCCACCACGGCGGCATCCCATTTCCACCTGTTGCGCCGCCAGGCCTACAGCAGGCCGCGCAAGCCGCTGATCATCTTCACTCCGAAGCAGCTCCTTCGCTTGAAGGGTGCGGCCTCGGCTGTGGAAGACTTCACCACCGGAGCCTTCCGGCCTGTCATCAGCGACCACGAGAACCTCCAAGGCGACGCCGTCGAGCGCGTGCTGCTGGTCTCGGGCCGGCTGTACTACGATCTCCTCGCCACCAGGCAGAAGACCGCAGATTCGACGACAGCGATTGTCCGTGTGGAGCAGCTGTACCCCTTGCCCCACGCAGAGATCGCCGCCGAGCTCGCCAAGTACCCCAACGCCGAAGTGGTGTGGGCTCAGGATGAGCCCGCCAACCAGGGTCCGTGGCCGTTCATGGGCCTGAACCTTCCTGACGCTTTGGACCGCAAGGTGCGCCTCGTTTCCCGACCGGCGTCAGCTTCCACCGCAGCCGGTTCCATGAAACGCCACGCAGCGGAGCAGGATACGCTCCTCAAGCAGGCTTTCGCCCGCAAGTAGGTTCGCTTGCTGCCCGGCTGGTCGTCGAAACAACCGACGCACCGCCGGGCAGTTTTGTTTAATGGACACGCCCTGATGGACACGCCTTAATGGACACGCCGCCCCCGCGGCTGTGAGTCACTGGTAGTTGGCTGATAATTGTCTGTCGGACCAAGGGCAAATCCCGACGTCGTCGCCGAGGTAAAGAGGTAGTAGTGGAAGACAGGAAGCTGCGCATAGCGGCTGTTGGAGATGAGTTGCTGGCTGGCCTTGGTGACCCGCGGGCTCTTGGCTGGCTGGGCCGTGTTTTGGCCCGCACTCCACAAGACGGGGTTTCCGTTGAGTGCTTCTCCCTCCCCTGCCCCCAGGAAGGAACTGAAGGTCTGGCATCGCGGTGGTTAACGGAAGCGGCCCGCCGGTTCAGTGAGCACCATGAAAACCGGCTCGTCATTGGCTTGTCCGGACGGGACGTGGAGTTTGGACTTTCGACCGCCAGGAGCCGGCTCAATCTTGCGAACATCCTGGATGCGGCCACTCAGAACAACATCGAAGTCTTTGTAGTTGGACCACCGCCCTCGCTTGATCCCGGACTAAACCGTAGGTTGAGTGACCTCAACACGGCCTTTGCCGACGTAACAACCCGGCGCAAGCATCTCTACGTGGATACGTTCTCCCCCTTGCTGAACCACGAACAGTGGCGGCAGGACCTTGCTGCTAACGGTGGGGCTCCTGGCCAGTCGGGTTACGGATTGATGGCCTGGCTCGTGCTGCACCGCGGCTGGTTCCAGTGGCTGGGGCTAGCCACTCCCGAGTAGCTGACGGTGGCTATTGCGCTCCCGGCATTTTGCGATATGTCGTAACTAACACGATATATCGTGACTTGGAGGAGCCTATGTCAGAGAACCAGCCGGAAAACAGCTGGGCCGTTACCGGCCCACAGACCATCGACGTCGACGGCGTCACCTCCCTCAAGCTGGGAATCGTCGGCGGGCGCTTCGACGTCGTCTGCCACGAGGAATCTGTCACCCGGATCGAGATCTCAGAGGTTCATGGGGATCCTGTGGCTGTGAACCTCGTGAACGGCAGGCTGGAAGTCAGGCATCAGCTTCATGGCGCCCAAGGCTGGTTCAAGAACCTGATGGGCGCCGTCAACCACAACAGCAGCAACTCAGTGGTTATCAGCATTGCCCTGCCTCAGGGCGTACAGGTTGAGGCCGGGACAGTCAGTGGCGACGGCCTGGTGTCAGGGACCGGAGACCAAACCCGTCTGGCAACCGTGGGCGGATCCGTCATGGCTGATGCCACGGCCGGCGAGCTTCACATCAATACTGTCAACGGTGAAGTGATCGCACGGAACCACACGGGCGTCCTGACAGCCAAGAGCGTGTCTGGCGAAGTGACTGCCTCGGGGCATTTCAGCCACATTCGCACGAACACTGTCAGCGGAGACATGAGCTTCGATCTTAAGGGGTTCACCAGCGATTTTGGCGCAAACTCCGTTTCGGGAGACTTGACGGTGCGTCTGCCCCAGGATGTTGGCGTCGATATCATCGCCAAGTCCGCCAGTGGAGCGGTGACTATAGATGACCGGCAGTACCCGCAGCCCGGCGGCAAGGTGGAGGCCATCGCCGGACCGGATTCTCGCCTTATGCTCGTCAGGACAAACTCGGTATCAGGCAGTCTTTACATCCTTCACAGCCTCTCACCGGCAGATTCAGAAGCAGCAGTCTAGTGCCTCCGGTCTTCGCCCACGGCGCATTGCGCCTCTACCTCCTGGCCTTGCTGGAATCCGGACCCAAACATGGCTATGAGCTCATCAAGGCCCTCAGCGACCGTTTCGGCGGCACCTATTCGCCAAGCGCCGGGACCATCTATCCCCGGTTGGCCAAGCTCGAGGAAGAGGGGCTGGTGGCAACCGAGACCGAGGGCCGCCGCACCAAGTACAGCATCACAACGGCGGGGATCGGTGAGCTGAACGGCCGGCGGGACAAGCTCGCAGATGTGGAGAATGACATTTCCGCCTCGGTCCGGCGTCTCGCGGACAACCTGCGTACGGACATCCGCAATAACATGCGCGGGCTGCGGGCGGATTTGGCGGCCACTGCGGAGGCAGCCCGTTCCAGCGCCCGGTCCGCTGACCTGTTCGCCCGTACTGAACGTCGGCCATCCGGTAGCGATCCCCTGCTCAAAGAAGCCGAAATGATGCTCCAGTCATTCAGGGATGAACTTCGCGTGGAGCTCAGGCTTCATGCCAGCACCAACCCCATTACTCCAGTGACCCTGGAAACCGTCCGGACAGTCCTGGATCAGGCGGAGATCGCAATCAAGAATTCCTTGCAGGGGTAATGCCCGGGGTGTCCGCCGGTTCGCGGCACGTCCCGCTTTATGGGAGACTTGAGGGCAGCTCTTTTGAGTACCGATAGTAAGGAGGCCAGCTATGAGCAAACGTGCACGTAAACGTCGTGACCGTAAGCGTGGCGGCGCGAACCACGGGAAGCGCCCCAACACCTAAGCCACGGCTTGGAACAAAGCTTAAAGCTTCGGGCCCTGGAAACCAGATGGTTTCCAGGGCCCGAAGCTTTTGCTGTTTTTGGGGCCGTCAGGCGTCCACGGGACGAATCCCATGGATACGGTCCAGGATGGCATTCTTGAGATTTTCGGGAGCCGACTCCGTGCATGAACGCTTCACCATGTTGCGGATGACACACTCGAGGTCGTACTGCTCAAGGCACTCGGGGCAGTCATCCAAGTGGTGCTTGATCTCTGCAACGTCATCGCGCGTCAGGGCACCATCGAGGTACTCGTAGATGCGTTCCATGCGGGCGTCATCACAGTCGCCCAATCCTTGGCAGTCGCTCATTTCCTGTTCTCCTGTGTGTCACTTCCGGGCGCCGGGGTGGATTCACCCGCAGCTTTAAAACCCCGCTCTGCGGCGTAGTCCGCGAGCATGTCCCGCAGCATCTTCCGGCCGCGGTGAAGCCGGGACATAACCGTCCCGATGGGGGTGTTCATGATGTCTGAAATTTCCTTGTAGGCGAAGCCTTCGACGTCTGCGAAGTAAACGGCAAGCCTGAACTCCTCGGGTATCGCCTGAAGAGCCCTCTTGACGTCCGAATCCGGAAGGTGGTCAAGGGCTTCAACCTCGGCTGATCGCAAGCCGGTTGAGGTGTGGGACTCAGCCCTGGCCAGCTGCCAGTCTTCGATGGTGTCCGTGTTGGACTGCAGAGGTTCGCGCTGCCTCTTGCGGTAAAGATTGATGTAGGTGTTAGTCAAAATCCGGTACAGCCAGGCTTTCAGGTTGGTTCCCGGCTTGTACTGATGGAACGCAGAGAAAGCCTTAGTGTAGGCCTCTTGGACCAGGTCCTCGGCGTCTGCCGGGTTCCGGGCCATCCTCATGGCAGCGGAGTAGAGCTGATCCACATACTGCATGGCGTCACGCTCAAAGCGCAGGCGCCGCTCCTCAGCCGATTCGGATTTGACGTCCACTTCGGATTCCGGGCCCGGCTGTCCGGCCGCGTCACCCACGATGGCTTGGTCAGCTGCGACGGCTTCAGGGTCTCCAGCAGGGGTGATTGAAGTCCCTGCTTCTGCTGCGGCCAGGGTGGCGGGCGTGGCATCGTTTCCGGCTGCCTCATACATGGCCGTTACGGCCGGATCAAGGGTGCTCATTGCAGTCAAGTCTACTGTCACCTTCCGCTTGGCCGGGTATGCGGCAGAGGTGCCAGTGCGTGCTTCCCACCCCTGCGGAGGACTCAGCAGGTTGACGTCGTCCTTTACCAAACTCAAACTTGATCTCCACTCTGTGTTCGGACGTCAATAAATCTGCGGGACGTCCATCCTTCCGGTCAGACCGGCAGGCGCTCACTCACTATTCACTACGGTAGCCATTGCGGAGTGCCTGACCAGGGCAACCCCTGGCCTGCATTTCACAACGATGGGTGGCAGGCAAATATTCCACAAAAGTGCAAGACTAGAACCGGTTCCCCCGCGGAGATTGCGCGGCTCGTCCATCCAGGAGGAAATTCATGTCCTTTGTCCGTTTTCTCGCCCGGCCCATGCTGGCATCCAGTTTTGTCTTTGCTGGTGTGGATAAGCTCAAGAACGCGGATGATACTGCCGCACAGTTGTCCCCCCTGCTTCGGCGTGCTTCTGAATCGCTCCCCTTCCCGACGGATGAAAAACTCCTGGCACGGCTTATAGGCGGCACCCAGGTGGGAGCAGGGCTCTGCTTCGCCCTCGGAAAGTCCGCACGGATGGCGGCTGCAGTCCTTGCTGCCATTTCTGCCCTCAACGCCTTCGTGGAATGGCGCAGTGCCGACATCAGTTCCAAGGAAGGCCGTCAGTCCCGTCGTAATCAGCTGCTGAAGAACCTGACACTCACAGGAGGGGTCCTCCTTGCTTCAGTGGACACCGCAGGCAAGCCGAGCCTGGCATGGCGTGCCGAACACCTGGCCGCAGATGCGCGTAAAAGCGCCGGGCATCTGGCCGCAGACGTCAAAAAGACAACAGGCAAGCAGCTGAAGCGTGCAGACAAAACGGTCCGCAAGGCCTCGACCATGCAGTGGGGGCATAAAGCCGCATGACTGGAACCACCTCAGCCACGCACGCCGCACCCGTTTCGGCTGATCCCGGCCAGCACTGGCCGGCGCCCTACGCAGCCCGACCGGTTAACGCCACAGTGGCGGTTCCGGGATCAAAATCCCTGACCAACAGGTATCTTGTCTTGGCCGCGCTGGCTGACGGTCCTTCACGTCTGCGTGCCCCTCTCCACTCACGCGATTCCGCTTTGATGATTCAGGCGCTCCGCCAACTGGGAGCAACGGTTACTGAGGTCCCCGGAGACAGCGTGTTCGGACCCGATCTTGAGGTGTCGCCCATCAGCGGATCTGACGCTGCCGTGGAAGCGTCGATAGATTGCGGCCTGGCGGGCACAGTGATGCGTTTCGTTCCGCCACTCGCAGCGCTGCGCAACGGCGCCACGCTCTTCGACGGCGACCCGCATGCACGCTTGCGCCCCATGGGCACCATCATCACGGCTCTGACCTCACTCGGCGTAACAGTCAGTGGGGAAGCAGACGGCCCGACGTCGTCCCTTCCGTTTAAGGTCGATGGAACCGGTCAGGTTCGTGGCGGGCACCTGATTATTGATGCCAGCGCCTCGTCGCAGTTTGTATCTGCCCTGCTGCTGGTAGGCGCGCGGTTCGTCGAAGGCCTGCACCTTGAACACGTCGGCGCCCCTGTCCCAAGCCTTGACCACATCAACATGACGGTGGCAGCACTTCGCGGCGTTGGCGTCTCCGTGGACGATTCCCGGCCCAATCATTGGGTGGTCTCCCCCGGCCCGATCAGTGCCTTCGACCAGCGGATTGAACAGGACCTGTCCAACGCCGGGCCGTTCCTCGCGGCTGCAGTAGCCACAGGTGGAACGGTACGGATCCCCAACTGGCCTGAAGGCACCACCCAGGTTGGCGACATGTGGCGCAGCATCCTCCCGGCATTCGGCGCGACCGTCAGCCTGGAAGACGGAACCTTGACCGTCACCGGCGGACCCGAGATCAAGGGTGTCGAATTCAGCGACACGAGCGAACTTGCCCCTACAATTGCCGCGCTGTGTGCACTCGCAACTGGCCCGTCCAGGCTCAGCGGCATCGCCCACCTGCGGGGGCATGAAACGGATCGCCTTGCTGCCTTGGTCAACGAGATTAACCGGCTTGGCGGAGACGTAGAGGAAACGGCGGACGGTCTGCTGATCCGGCCCGTCCCGCTCGGTCCGGGTGTTTTCCACAGCTACGCCGATCACCGCATGGCGACAGCCGGTGCCATTCTGGGCCTCGCTGTCAATGGTGTGGAAGTCGAAGATATCGCCACCACGGCAAAGACCATGCCTGAATTTCCACAGATGTGGACCGACATGCTGGCACAGGGACCCGACTCCGGTACCCGTCGTGGGCCACGGCACGCCCGGGAAGAGGCTTCCACCGGTGGCACGCAGCACTGATTCCTGGGATGAGTCCGATGTCCGGATCCGTCCGAGCAAGAAGGGCTCCCGCCCACGCACCAAGGACCGTCCCAGCCACGATGACGCCGTTACCGGCAGGATCATCACGGTAGACCGTGGCAGGTACACCGCCGTCGTGGGCGAAGACTCCGGAAACGAACGGATAGTGGTAGCCGCCCGTGCACGGGAGCTTCGCCGCTCCCCAGTGGTGGCTGGCGACTTCGTGTCGCTGGTGGGAGACGTTTCAGGAGAGCCTGACACGCTTGCGCGACTCGTCAGGATTCAAGACCGCAAAACACTGCTGCGCCGAAGCGCGGACGACACCGATCCTATTGAGCGCGCTGTAGTTGCCAATGCGGATCAGCTCGTCATCGTGGTTGCAGCCGCCAACCCGGAACCCCGTACGGGTTTCATCGATCGCGCACTCGTTGCAGCGTACGACGCCGGCATCGACCCCCTGCTGCTCGTCACCAAGGCGGACGTCAAGGATCCTGCAGAGCTGTTGGCCAACTACCGTCACCTGGATTTCCCCGTCATTATCAGTCGGACGGCTGACTCAGCGGCTTCAGGTATCGATGCCCGCTCGGATGATGGGCTGTCCGCCCGCCTGGACCGCGAAGCAGTCGCTCAGCTGCGCCATCACCTTGACGGCAAGGTCACCGTCATGCTTGGCCACTCGGGGGTTGGCAAGTCCACCATGGTGAATGCCCTCACCGGTGCCGAGCGGGCCACCGGAGGCGTCAATGCCGTGACGGGCCGCGGCCGCCACACGTCGTCGTCGGCCCTTGCCTTGAAAGTCACCGGCGCTCCGACGGGAAGCTGGATCATCGACACTCCCGGAATCCGCTCATTCGGCTTGGCGCACGTGGATCCGGACAGGATCCTGCACTCCTTCCCGGACCTTGAGCCCGGGACTGAGGCTTGTGAACGCGGCTGCAAGCACGACGCCACGGCCGTTAACTGCGGAGTGGATGCCTGGGTTGCCGCAGGGCATGCCGGCGCTTCCGGCGCCGCGCGGCTCGCTTCGCTGCGCCGCCTCCTCGGCACAGATCCGCGCATGGAAGCCCAGGAAACAAAGGAACTCGGGAGCGTCTCCTAGGGACCCGCTGCGGTCATATTGGCAGCGTTCCCACACGGCCTCCCGGCCTGAAGGCCGCCGAGACGGTAGTTTGGAACCATGACCCAACCCGCTTCGAGCTACAACGATGACCTGCGCCTAGCCCATGTCCTGGCCGACTCAGTGGACGACCAGACCATGAGCCGCTTTAAGGCGCTTGACCTACAGATCGAAACGAAGCCTGATCTGACACCGGTTACAGACGCTGACAAGGCGGCCGAGGAGTCCATCCGCGGGCAGCTGTCGCGCTCCCGCCCCCGTGACGCCGTCCTGGGTGAGGAGTTCGGAAGCTCAGGGCACGGTTCCCGCCGCTGGATCATCGATCCCATTGACGGAACCAAAAACTTCGTTCGAGGCGTGCCTGTCTGGGCCACCCTCATCGCCCTCGTGGATGAAGGCGAACCCGTGGTTGGACTGGTCAGTGCACCGGCTCTGGGCAAACGCTGGTGGGCGGCCAAAGGCGCGGGGGCATACATGGGCCGATCCCTCGCTGCGGCCACCAGACTGCGGGTCTCGAACGTTTCCGAACTGTCGGACGCTTCGTTGTCCTACTCCAGCCTTGGTGGCTGGAAAGAGCGTGGGAACCTCGATGAGTTCCTGGGATTGACCGAGGAGGTCTGGAGGACACGGGCTTACGGGGATTTCTGGTCCTATTGCCTGGTTGCAGAGGGTGCTGTGGACATAGCCTGCGAACCCGAACTGAATCTGTACGACATGGCGGCCCTTGTTCCCATCGTGACCGAAGCCGGCGGGCGGTTCACCTCACTGGAGGGCGCCGACGGTCCTTTCGGCGGCAATGCCCTGGCCACCAACTCGATCCTCCACTCCGAGGTGCTCAAGCGGCTCAATCCCGATCTGGACGACCTCTTGTAGGTTGAGCCATCTGACGAATTATTGACGGCGGAACATCCAGCTACGGGTGTTCCGCCGTCGCTTTGTTCGGCCAAACGGCCTTTTGTCTACCCGCCGTAACAATCGACTTAACATTGGGATCAACTTTTTCATGACTCCCCGAATGTCTTAAGCTCGATAGCAGGTCACGAGTGCCAGCGCTAAACCCCGGTTTGCTGGCCGGCAACCCTCCATTCGCGGTGGGGTGCCCCGGGTGACGACCAGGCCGGTCCGGAACGGACCCGGCAAGCGCGGATCCCTGCTAAGGGGTCCTGTCCCAGTGAGGTCCTCTTGACTACTGCCATTTACTCCCCCAACGCCGCCGCTGATGCCTCTTTTAACGAACCGCACGCCGGCCTCTCCGTTTCCCGACGACCGCTGGCAGCCGTTAGCGGTGCGGAAATCCAGGCGCCGCTCATCCAAGGCGGAAACATCCGCTACGCCAACCTCGACTATGGCGCGTCGGCTCCGGCACTCTCGGTTGTCTCCGCCTACCTGAATGAGATCCTGCCGTATTACGCGAGTGTTCACCGCGGTGCCGGCTACGCCTCACAGATCAGCACCTCCGTGTACGAGAATTCACGCAGCATCGTCCGCGAGTTCGTTGGCGGACGCTCCGACGATTCCGTGATTTTTACGCGCAACACCACCGATTCGCTGAATCTCCTGGCCGGTTGCCTTCCCGTAACTGCTGGACAGCACCTCGGTGAAGTGCTGTATCTCGACATCGAACACCACGCCAACCTTCTGCCGTGGCAGGGGGTCCCCCACCGCAGCGTCGTGGCAGAAAACACCCTCGCCGGTACCATCGCCAACCTCCGCGCGGAGCTGGAACAAGGTGACATCAGCCTGCTTGCCATCACTGGAGCCTCAAACGTCACCGGTGAAATCCTGCCCATTCGTGAACTGGCAGCGCTGGCACACGAATTCGGTGCCAGGATCGTCGTTGACGCAGCCCAGCTTGCTCCGCACCGCCGCATCAACATCGCAACGGACGACGTCGATTACCTCGCCTTTTCGGGTCACAAGCTCTACGCGCCGTTTGGTTCCGGCGTCCTGGTGGGCAGGCCGGACTGGCTCGACGCCGGTACACCGCACCTTGCAGGCGGCGGCGCGGTCCGCGAAGCCAGACTGGACAGTGTCAGCTGGACAACCGGCCCTGCACGCCATGAGGGCGGCTCCCCGAACGTGCTTGGCGCAGCGACGCTTGCCCGGGCCACCCAGGTCATTGCTGCTCTGGACCAGGACCTGTGGCACGCCCACGAGTCGGCCATCCGCTCCTTCCTGGTCGAAGGACTGCAGAAAATTGAAGGCGTCACCGTTCACCAGATCTTCAGTGACACCGAATCCGACACGGACACCATCGGGGTGGTCAACTTCTCAGTTGAGGGCTACGACGCAGGCCTTGTAGCCGCATACTTGTCCGCGGAGCACGGCGTGGGTCTCCGCGACGGCCGTTTCTGCGCCCATCCGCTCCTGAAGCGCCTGGGACTGCCCTCAGGATCGTTGCGGGCGAGCTTCGGCCTGGGCTCCCGTCTCGAGGATGCCCAGCGGCTGCTGGCGGGCATCGAGGAGCTGCGCCGTACGGGTCTCGGCTGGGATTATGTGGTGGACGCCGGACGCTGGGTGCCGGCAAATGACAGCCGCACGTACCCGGAATGGGCACCAAACACTCCGGGGACTGCCGGAGCCGCGCCCTGCACTGAAGACTGACCAGCGCTAAAGGGGTAAATTCTAGGGGTAACCAACAGCCGGCCAGAGGAGAGTACGCGTGGCGCGGGGAGGCCCCAAACTTCATCAGCAACGCCGCCGCGAACTGGGAATGGCTTTCCAGGACGGCGGCGAGCACTATGACCGCGTCCGCCCGGGTTACCCTCTGGACTCAGTGGATTGGCTTCTGCCCTCCACTGCTCATGATGTTGCCGACGTCGGAGCCGGAACCGGAAAGTACACCGCGCTGCTGGTCCAACGCGGGCTGCAGGTGACCGCCGTCGATCCTTCCCAGGACATGCTTGAACAGCTACAGAGGGCGATGCCCGCCGTGACGGCGGTTGAGGGCACTGCGGAGTCCACGGGCCTCGGGGACGCTTCGTTCGACGTCGTAACTGTCGCCCAGGCCTGGCACTGGTGCGATCCCCTGCGCGCCAGCACAGAGGCTGCCCGGATCCTCCGCCCGGAGGGAGTGCTGGGACTCATCTGGAACCAGCTGGACACTTCCGTGCCCTGGGTACACAGGCTTTCACGCATCATGCATGCCGGCGACGTCCTCAAAGCGCATTTCAGGCCCACGATAGGGCCGGAATTTACCTTGCCGGAAAGCCACCTGACGCGGTGGGAAGACCTGCTGACGCCCGAAGACATCCTCGAACTCACCAAATCCCGCAGCTATTACCTTGGCGCCACGGATGCGGCCCGCGCGAAAGTGACAGCAAATCTCGAGTGGTACCTCCTTGAGCACCTGGGCCACTCCCCTGGCGTGGCCCTCGGGCTCCCCTATCTGACCCAGTCCTGGAAGGCCTTTAAAGCATGAGGCTGCAGGACATAGCGGTAGGCTTGGTTCCGTGAAGACCAGCGCGCCATCCTCCTCCATCGAGGACTACGTCAAGGTCATCTACTCCTTCACGGAGTGGCAGGACAAGCCCATCACTTCCTCGCAACTGGCCCAGCGCCTGGGCGTTGCAAACTCCTCAGTTTCAGAAATGGTCCGGAAGCTCAAGGAACAAGGGCTGGTTGACCATAAGCCCTACAGCGCCATTACCTTGACGGACAACGGGGTCCGGCTGGCCCTTTCCATGGTCCGGCGGCACAGGCTGATCGAAACCTACCTCGTGCAGGAGCTGGGCTACAGCTGGGATGAAGTCCATGATGAAGCGGAGCACCTGGAACACGCGGTTTCGGACACCTTTATCGAGCGAATGGCCGAGAAGCTGGGGAACCCGCTGCGCGACCCCCACGGCGATCCCATCCCCGCTGCGGATGGTTCGGTCAAAATGCCACCAGCCCACCGCCTAAGTGAGCTGGATGAGGGCCACACCGGGAGAATTACCAGGATCAGCGATGAAAACCCGGACCTCCTGCGCTATCTCTCTGCGGAGGAGATTGATCTTGACGCCAACGTCGAGGTAGTCGGCCGGAAACCGTTCGGCGGGCCGCTCGTCGTGAGGATAGGGTCCGGTGACCTGCGCCGCGAATTTGACCTCGCCGAGGAAATCACCTCGGCCCTGTGGGTCCACAGCGACACCGCCCACCCCGGGTGCCGGCTCCCGGTCCTCTGAATGGGTTCCTATTGGACAAACGCGCTCAAGGCTCCGGGGTGGAAGGCCTGGCTCGCAGTCGCTGCAGGGGGCCTGGCAGGAACTGAACTCCGGTACGGGTTGGGTCTGCTCTTTCCCGAGCACCCTGGGTCCCTTCCTTGGACGACTCTGGGAATCAACGTAAGCGGCAGCTTTGTCCTGGCCCTCCTGACTACATTGTGGATAGCCCGGGCGCGGACATCATTTTGGATCAGGGCGGGAATAGGTCCGGGCATCCTCGGTTCCTTCACCACGTTCTCCGCAGTTGTTTTCGCCCTCGACGGGCAGATCCGCGACGGGCAGCATTCGCTGTGGATTGGCTATCTGGGGCTTTCCCTTATTCTCGGGCTTGGCGCCGCCGCCGCCGGGTGGAAGGCCGGCAAGGCCGTCGCTGACTTCACCGGCGGGGCGCAATGACCACTGCGCTGCTTGTTGGGTTTTTCGGAATAGCGGGTGCGCTGCTCCGCTTCGCTGTTGACACTTTGTTTGCCCACCGCTCCGATGCCCGCTCCCATTGGCCCTGGGCCACCTTCCTGGTCAATGTGACGGGCTCCCTCATCATCGGCCTGTCCCTGGGAATCAGCGGCCGGCTGGGGTTGGGTCCCGAACTGCAGACAGGCGTCGCCACGGGCCTTGCAGGCGGCTTGACCACTTTCAGTTCATGGACGACGGCGACCGTCCGGTTGGTGAGCGAGCAGCGCTTTGGAGCTGCCTTCCTGAATATCACCGCGAATCTGCTCGCTGGGCTGGCTGCTGCCGGGGTCGGGATCGTCCTGGCTGGCTGAGGAGTGATCGGGACACCCCGGACTCACGTAAAGTTGACTGTGATGATGAGCAGACGCGACGCCGCAATAGCCCTGGACGTTCCCCTGGAAATGGCCCAGCGCCACGGCATTCCCTCACGGCTTTCGGAGGCGGAGCTGCGGGACATACTCGACAACCCGCCGCCGTGGCTGGTGCAGTCCCGTGCCAACCGAACAGGTAAGCGGCCGGTGTGGGTTCATCTGCAATGCGATGTCTGCGGATATTCGGAGGCCGCACGCCCCAAGAAATGGTGGCCTGACTTCACTTACGTCAGCTGCGCCCACCACAGCCCGGCCGAAGTGCCACCACCCGCGCCGGGTTTCGTACGGAGCGAGTTCGATGGCATCGGGACCCGCTTCGTCGGGATTGCCGACGTCAACCCGTCTCAGTAGAAGCGAACCACTTCAGCCGGCGTCGGTCATTTCCTCCGGCACAGCAACGAGATGCTGTTCCCTTCCATCCCGGAGTACCACCAGATCCAGCGGCGCCCCTATCGCTTCAGCAAACATCAGCTTCTGAAGGCTTTCGGCATTGGACAGGGACTTCTTGCCCACACTGAGCAGCACGTCAGCCGGCTGCACTCCTGCGCGTTCGGCCGGTGAATCCGGGAGAACTTCGACGATCCGCAGACCTTCCCGTTTACCGGTCCTCATGACCGCGCTGGCGGGAAGCTGCACCGGCGTGCTGACCAGGCCCAGGTAGGCGCGCCGGACCCGGCCATCGGTGAGCAGCGAGGAGATGATGCGCCGGGACGTGGCGTTGATCGGTATTGCCAGTCCCAGTCCCGCGCCGGCAACGGCAGTGTTGATCCCCACGATCCTGCTGTGCGCGTCAGCCAGCGCGCCTCCCGAACTTCCGGAGTTAAGTGCGGCATCAGTCTGGATGACATCTTCAATCACTCGGCGGTTCCGTCCCGCCCAGATAGGGATCGAGCGTCCCAGGCCACTCACAACCCCTGCAGTCACTGAGCCCGCCAAGCCCAACGGATTTCCGACGGCCACCACGAGCTGTCCGACCTTCAAAGACTCGGCATCCCCGAAATCCGCAGGTGGGGCGACCGGCGCCCTGCCCCTCACGATGGCGAGGTCGGAGAGGCGGTCTGCTCCTACTATTTCGATTTCCGTCTTGCTGCCATCAGTGAAGACCGCCTGGCCGCTCTGCGTGCCGCTGACCACATGAGCGTTGGTCAGCAAATACCCGTCCGAGGTGAAGAGGACCGCGGAACCGGCACCCACCCGGAACCTGCCGGATCTTCCCTTGCCTGTCATCTCGATGGCGGCGACATGGGGCGTCACTGTCTCTGCCACGCGGATCACAGTGGCGGAGTAGGAATCAAGCGGATCCTCCGATCCCTCGCCCATGTCCGGATTTGGATGGATAACCGATCCCACAGCGCACCTCCCTAAGACTCGCCTTATCTAATTCAACGACGGTCCGGGCGTGCGTAGTCCGGCCGGTTCTACGCCCAAAGTGAAACTCCCCGTGGTAGGCGCTTGACCGGCGAGCCAATCCCCGCACATCCTCCTGCTCATCCGCGGCTACCATCAGGCACAAAAAAACACCCCGGTCCGAAGACCGGGGTGTCACCGATGACTCGACTCATCCGTAAAGGATGTCCCGATACTCATCACAAATGTGGAGATGGGGGGAATTGAACCCCCGTCCGATGTCGTGTTGTCAGGGCTTCTCCGGGCGCAGTTTGCGGCGGATTTTCTCGGCCCCAGCTCTCTCGCAAACAAGTAGCTGATCCGGGCCCAGTCATCTAAGAGTCCCGTTTACCCCGATGACGGAGGCAAACAGCAGTGGCTATCTAAATGACGCCAGCATCCGGGGCGATAGCAACCTCGGGCTGACGGACTGTCTTACTGCTTAGGCAGCAAGAGCGAAGTCAGTGCGTTTTGATTCGGCACTTATTGGTTTGCAGACAGCGTTTACGAGATAATTCTGCATCCTCGGCCCGCTTCACCTGTCGCGACTAACATCGTCGAAACCGATCATCCCCATATTTTGTTATCAAACCCGGTCAGGTTCTTCGCGGAATCCGCTCCGATCCTTCCCGGACTACCCATAATAACGCACCTTTTGTCCTAATCATTCCCAACGGCGGGTGCAGTGCACTCAGCCCCGGGCAAAGGATCCGATACCAGGACTAACGGCGGTTCCTGGAGCGCATTTCCCGCAACGCCTCACGGGTGTCCTGCTGTTCGCGGAGGGTCTGGCGCTTGTCATATTCCTTTTTACCCTTGGCGATGGCAATCTCCACCTTGGCACGGCCGTCCAGGAAGTACAGCTGGAGCGGCACAATGGTGAACCCCGACTCGCGGATCTTATGGGAAATCTTGACGAGTTCCTCGCGATGCAGCAGGAGCTTACGGCGCCTGCGCGCGGCATGGTTGGTCCAGCTGCCCTGGTGGTACTCCGGGATGTGAATGCCCTCCATCCAGAGTTCGTCGTTATAAAACGTGCAGAAGCCGTCCACCATGGAGGCGTGGCCCTCCCGTAGCGACTTAACCTCTGTTCCCATCAGGGCAATCCCGGCCTCATAGGTGTCCAGGACATGGTAATCGTGCCGGGCCTTACGGTTGGTGGCCACTATCTTGCGGCCACTTTCTTTAGGCACGGTAGAACTCCTCAGGTCTAGTTGTTTCGACAAACTTCACAGGGTGGGCTGTGGCCCGGGCACCGGCTGCGTAGCGGGCGTGAAGTTCTTCCAGTGTACGGCAGAGTAGACGGGCATTTCAGGTGACGGGAATTGAGCCTAGAGCAGGTTCATGGGGTCAACTGCTGAACCGTTCAACCAAGTTTCGAAGTGCGAATGGCATCCGGTTGAATTGCCTGTGGTGCCCGAGTAAGCGATGAGCTGACCCTGGCTGACTTGCTGGCCCGCAGACACAACCACGCTGCTGTTATGGTAGTAAATGGTTGTCAGTGAGTTGCCCTGCACCACACCATGCGAAATCTTCACGTGGTTACCGCCGCCGTCGTTCCCCCAGCCGGCCGCGAAAACTGTACCGCCAGCCGTCGCATACACGGGGGTGCCACAGGCAGCCCCGAAGTCGATCCCGGTGTGCATATAGCCGCCGGTTCCGTAGAAGTCCACCGTGCCGGGAGGTGTGGCCCGCCAACCAAATCCTGAGGTGATGGGTACTCCCCCGGAGAAAGGAGACCTGAGGCCAAAGGCTGACGGCGATCCCTGGACCGGGACGTAAGGCTGGGCAACCTGGCCTTGGGCCCGCGCAGCGGCAGCGGCGGCTTCGGCGATGCGGCGTTGTTCAGCCTCCCACTCCTCGCGAAGTTTCCGGTCCCGCTCGGCGATCTCGTTGGCTACTGCATTCTGTTGGGCCTGCACCTTGGACAACTGCTGCTGGATTCCTGGCTTAGCCGCCTGCAGCTCCGCATTGAGCCGGGTGGTGTCAGCAATGAGCTTGTCCACCTGTTCCTTCTTCGCGGCCGCCTCGTCACGGGCAGCTTTCTCCCGCTCCAAGGCTGCGTCTGCCTTGGCTTTAAGATCCTGGATCTCGGCTTCGACCGCTTGCAGGCGTGCCTGCGAATTCACGTTGGTGGCATTCTGCTGGCTGAGCTTGTCCATCGCGGAGTTCTGGCTCCGCATGGCCTGGTCTGCCAGGTCGATCGTGTCCGTCAGGCTTGTCCCGCTGTTCGCACCCAACAGCAGGGTGAGGTTTGAGGGCACACCGCCGGACTTATAAGCCTGCGTTGCGATCTGTCCAATGAGCTTCTTTGTGTCAGCGATCTTTTTCTTATCGCTCTCCAGTTGCTCAGTGATTTTGGCCTTGTTTTGCTGGGCGAGATCCACCCTGGCGGCAAGTGCCTCAACCTCTTTAACTGCGCTTGCCACCCTGCCCTGGGCTTCCAGCAAAGCCTGCTGCGCTCCCGGAAGCTGTCCCTGATAAATGACCAGTTCTCCGGCTGCCTGCGCTATACGTGAGTCAACGAACTCCAGCGACTGTTGAACACGGGCGGCCTCAGCTTGCAACGCGGCCTGCTGGTCCTCAAGGTCATCAGCCAAGGCTGCGGGTGCTGACGTCGCCAGGCTCGAGCACAGCACAAAAGCCAGGGCAGCGCTTATGACGCGACCTCGGTATCGGGCCCTGGCTGATGTTGCGATTCTGTTCATTGACGTCATGAGCTTTCCTTTGGAGTACGCACAGCCTAAACGCGCAAATATCTGCGTAGGGTCAAGAGAGACGAAATTCCCGCCAAGATTACACCCAGTGCGAAAAGGGCAGGAACAAGGACAAGGGTCTGACTTGGTGAGATGAATGGCGTGTCCTGAAATTGCTTTGACAAATCGCCAAGGAAAAAATAGGAGACCGCCCATAGAGTTCCGGAAGCCAACGCCGCGCCAATAAGGGCCGCGATGACCCCCTCCAAAATGAAGGGAAGTTGGATAACTGTCTTGGACGCCCCAACCAACCTCATGATTCCGGTTTCACGGCGACGGCTGAAGGCGGACAGCCTGATGGTGGTGGCGATCAGCAGGATGGCGCAGATAATCATGACACCAGCGATGAAGACGGCCACCACGGACGCCCCGTTCATAATCGAGAAAAGCTGCTCGAGGATCTTGCGCTGATCTATGACACTTTCCACCCCAGGCTGGGAGGCAAATGTTTCGCTGATAATTTGATACTTCTCCGGATCCTTCATATTGATGCGGAAAGACGCAGGAAGCTGGTCTGGAGCCACTGAATCGACGATGGGCGAGTTGGAAAACTGCTCCTTAAAATGCCCGTACGCGTCTTCTTTGGATTCAAACTGGAATTCGTTGATGTACTGGGCAACTGCAGGAGACCGAAGCAAGGCCTCCAGGTTTTTCTGTTGCTCCTCAGTCACTGGACCGGAGGCACAGCCTGCGGCGGCGGAACCCTCGTTACACAGAAAGATGGCCACCTGGACTTTGTCGTACCAGTAGCCCTTCATCTGGTTGATCTGCAGCTGCAGCATGCCCGCGGCGCCAACAAAGGTCAGCGATATGAAGGTCACCAGGATGACGGAAATGACCATCGTGAGGTTACGCCGCAGGCCACTTCCGATTTCACTGAGGATGAATGCGAGCCTCACTGCATCCCCTCCCCCGACGATGTGCCGTCCTGGGTGACGCTTCCTGGTCCCACCAGATCGTCGAGCCCACTGGCGTCCTTGAGCCGCCGCGATTGCCCGACGACCGGAATCATGGAGGTGTACAGCGCCTTGGCCTCATCGCGGATCACCACGCCGTTCCGGAGTTCCACCACACGCTTGCGCATTTCATTGACGATGTCGTCATCGTGGGTGGCCATCACCACTGTGGTGCCGTTCTGGTTGATCTTGTCCAGGACGCCCATGATTCCCATGGAGGTCGTGGGGTCCAGGTTGCCTGTTGGCTCATCGGCCAGCAGGATGCCGGGGCGATTGACGACGGCGCGGGCAATGGCCACTCGCTGCTGCTCGCCGCCGGAGAGCTCGTGAGGCATACGGTGCTCTTTGCCTTCCAGTCCCACAGTCTTCAGCACTTCTGGCACAGTCGCCCTGATGACGCTCCTGCTCTTGCCGATGACCTGCATGGCAAATGCCACGTTGGCAAAGACGTTTTTCTGGGGCAGAAGCCGGAAATCCTGGAAAACAACACCGATACCGCGACGAAGCCGCGGGACACGCCAACTGGAGATGTTGGCCACGTTCTGACCAGCCACGTAGACGGCTCCCGACGTCGCGCGGTCCTCTTTGAGGACTAGGCGCAGGAACGTAGATTTCCCCGATCCGGAGGCGCCCACCAGGAAAGCAAACTCACCGCGGTCGATTTCGAGCGTGATCGAGTCCAGCGCGGGTCGCGCCTTCTGGTCATACACCTTGGTGACATTTTCGAAACGGATCATGGCCCTAATTGCCCTGCAGCACGTGGGCACACGGCTCACTTCTGCCGCCGGTGCACGGGCTTTCGGTTTGGGGAAGTAGGGCTCCGGCTTCTCGACTATACGCACGGAAAATCGGGAATTCGGGGGAATAGCGGGGCGTGTCGCTCGATTCCGGCAGGCTGAGGGGTCGGATCGTCGGCGGTTCTTCTACTTTTCCGCGTTGCGGTTGTCAGTACGCCAACGGATGCCGGCGTCAATGAAATCGTCGATCTCGCCGTCGAACACAGCAGAGGTGTTACCCACCTCGTGCTCGGTCCGGAGGTCCTTGACCATCTGGTAAGGATTCAGGACGTAGGAGCGCATCTGATCGCCCCAAGAGGCCTTGACGTCGCCGGCGAGGGCCTTCTTTTCCGCATCCTCCTGGACTTTCTTCAAGAGGAGCAGCCGCGACTGCAGAACCCGCATGGCCGCTGCCCGGTTCTGCAGCTGCGACTTTTCGTTCTGCATGGAGACCACGGTGCCGGTGGGAATGTGGGTGAGCCGGACAGCTGAGTCAGTCGTATTAACTGACTGACCACCCGGACCGGATGACCGGAAGACGTCGACCCGGATCTCGTTGTCCGGGATCTCGATCGAATCTGTTTGCTCGATCAGCGGGATGACTTCCACGGCCGCAAATGAGGTCTGCCGGCGGCCCTGGTTATCGAAGGGGCTGATGCGCACCAGCCTGTGTGTACCGGCCTCCACGCTCAGGGTCCCAAACGCATACGGGGCCTTCACTTCGAAGGTGGCCGATTTGAGGCCGGCTTCCTCCGCATAGGAGGTATCCATGACGGTGGTGGGATATCCGTGGCGCTCGGCCCAGCGAAGGTACATGCGAAGGAGCATTTCGGCGAAGTCGGCGGCGTCCACTCCCCCCGCTCCGGAGCGAATGGTGACAACAGCTTCACGTTCGTCATACTCACCCGAAAGGAGCGTGACAACTTCGAGTTCCTTCAGTGCTTTGCGGATGGATTCGAGCTCGGTGGCCGCTTCGCCCATCGAGTCGGCGTCGTCCTCGTCCTGTCCCAGCTCTACCAGGACCTCAAGGTCGTCGATTCTGGAGGCAAGCGAGTTCAGCCGCTCCAGCTCGGTCTGGCGGTGGGAAAGTTTGGAAGTGATGACCTGGGCTGCTGCGGGGTCGTCCCACAGATCAGGCTCACCTGCGCGTTCACTGAGTTCAGCGATCTCTTCCTTAAGTGCTTCGACATCCGTGACGTTCTCGATGGACGTGTAGACGGCGCGAAGAGCGCGGATTTCTGCAGAAAAATCAATTTGAGCCATGGTTCCTCCAGCCTACGCTATCCGCCTCGTCCCCCTGCTTTGTGTAGCCTCGGCTCCTCTCAGCGGGCCAGCCTTGCCCGTGCAGTGGATTCGGCCCGGATTGCAATTCCATCAGGAACCAGGAAATTCACTATGGGCGGATGGACAGCAGCGCTAAGCACGACGACAGCGGTTGATCCGTCTGTACTGCCGGTCGACGGCTCAACGGCAAGACCGTCAAAGCGGGTAAAGGCGTCGTTTTGGGTCAGGTAGTCCATGACGACGGTCCGTACCCTTCCCCCGTTCAGCACAGCCGACGGCGTTCCCGCCTTGGTTTCCATCTGACCCAAGCTGTAGCTGTCTGCGGCCGCCACGGAAGCACTGTCAGCCATGGACAGTAGTTTCTTGTGTTCGATGTAGACCGTGGACACTGCCATGACAACCGACGTCAAGAGAAGCGCAAGCAGGACGTAGCCGATGGTCAGCACCGTGATTTGACCGCGTTCCGCGTCCAGATGCTCGGAGCGAACATACCGGCGCCGCTGGCGCTGCCCACTCATCTGAACCGGCCGACGATTTGTGTAGCGGAGCCGCTCAGCTCGGTGACCGTAAGACCGAGGGACTCGTTGAAAGGCACAAACGGCAACGGCACGCTCAAATGGACGGTCACCGTAACAGCAGACCCGGCGGCCCCACAATCGGCTGGTTCGCAAACCGTTTCCATCTTGGCGTTTGCGGCAGGATGTCCGTGATCCGCGAGCGCCAGCATCACCGCCTGCTCAGCAGCGATGCGCCCGCTTTCCGGATCAGGCTGCGCGACGAACACTTTCGCTGCTTGGTCGGCGGCACCCACCACGGCGAAAGACCCGCCCTGGATTTGGCCGACGGTGATGATGAAGTACACCAACGGCACCATCAGAAGCACGGACAGGAAGGTGAACTCGACGACGGCGCTCCCACGTTCGGCGTCGTCGTTCAGTCCTCCGTCCGGCGCTGCAGCTCCACTGTCCTTGATGCTCCGGGCCGCACGAAGACGCCGCCTAAGGCACCCGGCTACGTCATTGTCGGTTTCAGGGCTGCAGTGCTGCATGTCCTTTCACCTCCAGGACTTCCCGGGGTCCGATCAGACCGATAACCGGAAGCGGAGCCTTGACGGTTACTTCAAGTGTCCGCAGCCCTTGGAAGGTGACTTCCGCCGTCGTCACGTCCTGAGCGAAATCCTGGTTCAAGGCTCCCTCGATGAGGCTCCCCGTTCGGTTTCGTGCGTCATCGGCGTTCCTGTCCGCGAGCGTCCCGTATCTTGCTCCCGATGCGGCCGCGTCGATGAGGGTGTTACGGACGTGGAGTATCAGGGTCAGTTGAATGATGGCCAGGAAAAACATCGTCAGCAGTCCCCCGACCAAGACGAAGTCGATGACAGCCGATCCCCGTTCCCGCCAAGAACTGTCCGCACTCCTGAGGGCGTCTCCGGGAGGAACGTCCAAACGCTCCTGGCTCCGCAGCCCCAACCCCGGCATCGTTACTTAGCGACCGTGTCCATTGCCTGATTGAACAGGCCTTCCAGCGCGGGTCCCGCGAGGGCCAAAAGCGCGGCCACCAGGACGGCTGACATGAGTGTGATCATCACCCAGCCAGGGACATCGCCGCGTTCCGGGCTATCGACGGCAGGAAATGACCGACGTCGAGATGGCACCCGGTTGCTAAATCGGTAGCTTGCCACCAGCAGATTCCGGCGCATTTTGTCGAGGCTCATAGGGTTCCCATTCTGTGCTGTCTCCGATTGATCCGGGCATCCGGCTCTTTTTCCAAACATCTTCAAAGCCCCAGGCTGATGGCTGCAAGGCCGGGGAAAACTGCAAAAACAACTGTCAGGGGAAGCACCCCGAACACCACGGGGACCATCATGGCGATCTCTTTTTTGCCGGCCGCCTCCATCAGGTCGCGTTTGGCGGTGTCGCGTACATCCTGGGCCTGGGCGCGCAGCACGTCAGCCAATGGCGTTCCACGCTCCACCGCCACCACAATCCCGTCCACGAATCGCACGAGGGGCCCAAGATCCGTTCGGGCCGAAAACTCCTGCAGCGCTTCCACCAGGGGTTTGCCCGCCCTGGTTTCGCCAAGTACACGGCTGAATTCCTTGGACAGTTCCCCACTGGAGCTACGGCAAACTCTGTCCAGCGCTCCGGATGCACTCTCTCCCGCGCTCACCGCAAGTGCCATCAGCTCTGCAAGACTGGGAAATTCTGCCATCATCCTGGACTCACGGTTTTTGATTTGGACCCCGAGCCAATAGTCACGAAACAGGAAGGAAGAAAGAGCGCTCCCCAGGACTGCAACAACGGCAAGGAAGGGAGAAAAGCTCCCATTCACAGCCCATGCAGCCACGACACCCGTCGCAACAAGGAACCCGCAGATCGCCCAAAGCACCTGCTCAGCCCGAAAGTCGACAGTGGATTTGCTAATACCGGCCTGCGCAATCCGACGAGTCAGCGCGGACGAACCCATGTTGAGCCTGTTGAGAGAAGACAGACCGTCATGAACAAGCGGGCGGAATATGCGATCCAACAATCCGAACGGAGTGATGCGCTGGCTGTCTGTCATCAGAAGGCGGGACTCGACATTCTGGGATCTCAGCTGCGGCTCAATGCGCTCCAGAAAGGTTGGTGGCCGCATGAAGGGAAGACGGGCCAGAAGCAACCACAGCCCGCCGCCAAGCAAGGATCCACAAATCAGCGCGCTTGCTCCCAGCACCGTCATCTCAGAACGCGTTCGTCTTGAGGAAGGGCCCCGATCCGGAGCATGATCGAATAGCAGACCACAGAGACGATCAGGCCGCCCAGAAGCACTGCGGCACCGAGAGGAGTGTTGTAGGCGGTGACGGCCTCAGGCCGGCTCGCCAGCAGCACCATAACTATCCAGGGAGCGGCAACAGCCAAGCGTGCCGCGTTCACTGTCCACGACTGTCGGGCTTCGAGTTCGCTGCGCGTTCGAGCACTCTCGCGCAGGAACTCAGACAGAGTCCCCAAGAGCCGGCCGAGGTCAGATCCTCCGACATCGCGCGTGAGTCTCAGGGCCTCGACTATTCGATCTGCAACAGGGTCAGCGAGCCTTTCCTTCAGCCTGTTGAGTGCAGGATCAAACTGGCCACCGGAACGGTAATCGGCTCCGAAGTCACGGAAAAGGTGGCGGAGCTCTTCAGGTCCCTTATCGCCCAATTGGATCAAGGCCTCGGGGAGCGACAGTCCTGCCCGGATAGCCGAGCGCAAGTGGTCGACTACATCCGGCCAAAGCTGCCGCAGGACAGCCGTTCGCTTGAGCGCCCGCCACCGGACCAGTGCCACTGGAAACCATCCTCCGAATAGGCCAAAGCAGCACGAGATCGGCATCGAGCGCGTCACAACGAAGAACACCAAAGCAACGAAGACCGCAAGTCCAAAACATGTCGCTATCAGGCCAAGCCCTGACACCTTTTCAATCCCTGCATTTCTGAGCAGATCATCCAGGCGGCTGGTCCGGGGTGGACGCGCCGCCCGCTGTCCGGATTCTTCCCACGCAGACCACCAGATAAGGAAGAAGCCAGCGCCAGCCAGAACCCCCAGAAGCGGTGCCATCAGCTCGCCTCCAGCAACGCCGAGACATCGTAGCCGGCCCGAGCAAACTTTTCTGCAGAAGGCATCGAGTTGGGCCTTGGCTGAAGCTGGCCATCGATCATTGCGAAAACCATGGAGGACTCTATGACTCCGTTTTCCACCCTGCGGCCCAGGGACAATATTTCCGTGACTTGCCTACGGCCGTTGGCCTGGCGGCTGCAGTGGACGACAAGGTCGATACAGGACGCCACGGTGGGAACCACAAATGCACTGGAAATGTTCTCGCCCGCCAAGAGCGGCAGTGTGCAGATCTTGGTCACCGCGTCGTGTGCCGAGTTCGCATGGACAGTGCACATTCCGGGCAGGCCAGAATTGAGCGCAATGAGCATGTCCAGGCTTTCGGCCTCCCTGACCTCGCCCACGACCAGCCGGTCCGGCCTCATCCGAAGGGCTTCTTTTACGAGCCGCCGCAAGGGAATTTCGCCCTCGCCCTCGAGGTTGGCCTGGCGGCATTGCAGTCCGACAACGTCCCGAAGCGGAAACTGCAGCTCGAAAATCTCTTCCACTGTGATCACGCGTTCACGTGTCCCAATGCTTGCAGCGAGGCAGTTGAGCATAGTTGTCTTGCCCGCTTGCGTGGCACCCGAGACGAGAATGTTCAACCCGCTTGAGACCGCGGCACCCAGGAAACGCGCTGACTGGGGAGTCAGGGTGCCAAGCTCAACCAGATGCTCCAGTCTGCTTGCCTTGACAATGAACTTCCGGATATTGATGGCCCAATGCCTTCGGGTGACGTCCGGGATCACGACGTGGAGGCGGGATCCATCAGGAAGCGCGGCGTCGACAAATGGTGATGACATATCCAGCCGACGGCCGGAACTCTTCAACATCCGCTCGACCAGGTCCCTGACCTGCTGATCGGAAAGGCTAAGCGACGTCAGCTCCGATTCACCGTTGCGCGCCACGAAAATCTCATTGGGGGCGTTAAGCCAGATTTCCTCGATGGTGGTATCGTCCAGCAATGGCTGCAACGTTCCGAACCCGGCTACGGCATCGAAAACAAAGCGCCGAGCCGTATCCAGAGACCCAATCGGTGGCAGCGGTCCCATGAGCGCCCGCTCGTCATAGTCACTGACAGCTGCCTCTACGAGCCTGCGGACTTCGCCCGCCTGTCGCAGCGGGTCCAGTCCCCTGCGGCGGATAAGCTCCCGTACTTCATCCTCGACGATCTGGACCGCGTCCATATGTTCCCCAATACGTCTGCCACCCCCGGCTGAGGCAGTGCAATTGGCTTAAAGCTAGAGCAGGTAGACGCAAGGACAAAGTCAAGTTGGGAAGCTGTGGAAAACATTATGGTCACAAGTCACATCTGCAACAACAGAAACACTGGTTTCAAGGGAGCGCCGATGTTATCGTGAGCGCGTTAGGCCAGATATTCCCAAGTTCAGCGGCTCCTCTGGTTGTCAGACTGGACAAGCGACTTAGTGCCGGGCTCGGGGGAGTTCGGCATGGTTCCCGGAGCAATAAATGATCCACATACTCGGCCGGTCTCGATTTCTGCATAGGTCAGTTCTTCCGTCGATTGTCTTGACGATGGTGTTGCTGCTAACAGCAGGCCCTACCTCCCCCGCGCACGCCAGCGACATCGAGCCTGCGCCTTCTTCAAGCTCCTTCCCTGCCCCAAACCTTCAGGCCGAGACCGCTGCCACCGAGCCACAAAACGAACGTGACCGGAATGCGATGGCGGAAGCGATCGGACCGGGCGGGGCCGAAATGGGGCAACGTTCCGCAAGAGTGTCAGGGGAGGCCTCTCTTCCGTCATCGCCCAACTCCTACTCCACCGAGTCCGACACAGCTGATTCCTTTGAAACCCAAGGCACATGGATGCCCACTTTCGGCGTCCAAGGCCTTGATGTCAGTGGCCACCAGCTCAATGTGGATTGGCAGCAGCAGTGGAACATGGGGTCCAGATTTGCCTACGTGAAGGCCAGTGAAGGCAACTACTACACCAACGAACTGTTCAACTCGCAGTATCAGGGATCCCGCAACGTCGGCATGATCCGGGGCGCCTACCACTTTGCCATCCCAAACTGGTCCTCAGGCGCAGATCAAGCACGGTATTTCGTCCAGAACGGTGGCGGCTGGAGTGCGGACGGCTCGACACTCCCGCCGGTCCTCGATTTCGAATTCAACCCCTATGCTGGACGAACCATCGAAGGGTTCTACTTCGGGAACACTTGCTACGACATGTCACCGTCGCAATTGACTTCCTGGGTCCGCGATTTCGGCAATACCATGCTCTCCCTCACTGGTCGGCTCCCCGTGATCTACACCAATACATCGTGGTGGAAGCAATGCACGGCTGATGCGCAAGGATTCAGCGACTACCCGCTCTGGGTTGCCGCTTACCCCAAATCCCCAACCAACGATGCCGGAGGTGTCCCCTCAAGCTGGGCCACCTACAGCTTTTGGCAGTACAGCAGCACCGGTCCCTTCGCAGGCGACTCAAATGTGTGGAACGGCAGCTATTCGGACTTAGTCGCATTCGCTCGAACCGGCATTCCCCCTGCAGCAACAAGGGCGATATCTGCCTTACGGGTGTCGATGCCGTCGTTGGGTGCTTCGTTGTCGGGGATTACTTGTGGGCTGCGGGACGGGGGCTGTTACCAGCTCTTCCAGAACGGAGCCATCATTTGGTCCGCTGCGACCGGGGCACAA
Source organism: Arthrobacter sp. Z5-13 (assembly GCF_056499105.1). NCBI lineage: Bacteria > Bacillati > Actinomycetota > Actinomycetes > Micrococcales > Micrococcaceae > Arthrobacter > Arthrobacter sp. Z5-13. The sequence continues at coordinate 1,534,315 of NZ_CP096460.1, read as the reverse complement.
CCGAGCACCTATGGCCCCGTTCGGGACGCCTGGGCACGCACCGGCTTCGAAAACGGCGCAATCGGCTACCCCACCAGTGCCCTGATCTGCGGCATCCGGGACAACGGCTGCTACCAGGCCTACCAACGCGGAGAAATCCTCTGGTCCCCCGCCACCGGCGCTCACCCGTCCACCCCTGGAGCCATCAGAAACAAATACCGTGCGGCAGGAGCCGAAAACAGCGGCCTGGGCTACCCCACCAGCAGCGAAATCTGCGGCATACGCAACGGGGGCTGCTTTCAGACCTACCAAAACGGAGAAATCCTCTGGTCACCGGCCACCGGAGCGCAAATCTCAGAATCAGGCCCCATCCGAACCACCTACCGCCAGAACGGCGCTGAGAACGGATCCCTCGGCTTCCCCACCAGCGGCATAATCTGCGGCCTCAAAGACAACGGCTGCTACCAGGGCTTCGAAAACGGAGCGATCATCCTCAACTCCGCCACCGGAGCACAACTCAGCACAAACGGCCCCATCCGCACAGCCTGGACACAATCCGGCTTCGAAAACGGCCCCATGGGCTACCCCGCAAGCTCCATCATCTGCGGCCTTCCCGAGAGCGGCTGCTACCAGCAATACCAAAAAGGCGCCATCATCTGGTCCCCCACCACCGGAGCACAACTAAGCCCTGACGGAACCATCCGAACAGCCTGGGCAGCCTCCGGCTACGAACACGGCCCCCTGGGATACCCCACCAGCGGCATACTCTGCGGCCTACGCGACGGCGGCTGCTTCCAGGCCTACCAAAAAGGCGAAATCCTCTGGTCCCCCACCACCGGCGCCCACATCAGCCGCGCAGGAGCCATCCGCTTCCTCTACCGCAACAACGCCGCAGAAAACGGCGCACTGGGCTACCCCACCAGCGCAGAAGTCTGCGGCCTCACCAACAACGGCTGCTACCAGAACTACCAAAACGGCGCCATCATCTGGTCCCCCACCACAGGAGCACACATCAGCCCCAACGGACCCATCCGCACCCTCTGGAGCCAAACCCGCTACGAAACAGGCCCCCTCGCCTACCCCACAAGCCCCGTCGTCTGCGGCCTCACCAACAACGGCTGCTACCAGAACTACCAAAACGGCGCCATCATCTGGTCCCCCACCACAGGAGCACAAACCAGCCTCAACGGACCCATCCGCACCCTCTGGCAGCAAACCGGATACGAAACCGGACGCCTCGGCTACCCCACCACCCCCCAAACCTGCAACCAAACCGCAGACACCTGCACCCAACAATTCACCGGCGGAAAAATCACCTGGACACCAACACGCGGCGCCTACATAACTCCCTGAACCCTTCGGTTACTCGCAACTCCAGGAACGACATCTACGAAGGAAACAATGAACTGGACAAGGAAGCTCCCTGCACTATTCTGCGCCGCGCTTTTATGGGGCGTTTCACTTGCGGCGACACCCCTCGCCCCGGCGGTAGCAACTCCCCCGACGCCGCAGGGTGACCACGCAGAACAGACGCCGACGTCGATCCACACCTTTGAGGATCCTCCGGCCCCGCTACGCAAGGGGGAGTCTGGCCCCAGCGGACTCTCCAGTGAGTCCTTTTCCCTCGCACGTTCAGGCGACATCAAAGTCACTTTGGTGACAGTCCAGCTTGCTGACAAGTCAGCAGCGGAGACAGCGTCAATCTCGCTCCCTGCCGCGTACTCTGCTATCGATACCGCTAGCCGGTATTGGAAGACAATGTCGAACAACCGCTTATCCCTGTCGGTCGCCAGTACACGAACAGGAGTGAAGTCATCTGCAGCCTCCTGGCAGTCCTACAGCGAAATCATGAACACGGTCAGCCGTGAATTGGCGTGGGTGAGCCAGCCCTACACAGCCCTCGTCGTGTTCGTAGCAACGCCTAGTCTTTCCTCGGGTGCCTTAGGAGCCGGCTGGAGCACGAACGGCACCAGTGGCCGTGTTCTTATGCCACTGCCCGGCTCGCTCACAAACAGTGTCATCACTCACGAGTTTGGCCACGTCTTGGGACTTATGCACGCAGACAGCCTCCAGTGCACTAGTGGGGCAACGGATGTGGCGAGTCTTTCCGATGGCTCGTTCGCCGATCCCAGCTGCAGCGTACGGGAATATGGCGACACCATGGACCTGATGGGGGCTTCCCAGACAAGCCAACCAACCATCAGTTCAAGTCTTTGGCAGTACGGTGGATTCGGAAGAGGGGACGAGATCCTCGACGCCGGGCGGTCTGGAGTCAGCAAGAGTTACACGCTCTCAGCGTGGGCGGGGACCGCACCAAACAGGGCAGTTAAATTTACGGATGCCCTGAGCGGTGAGGTGTACTTCCTGGAACTCCGCTTGCCAGTAGGCAACGATGCAGCCACCGCGCACAACGGCAATCGCGGCGTCAAGATTGTCCAGAACGGCGGATCAACATCAGCCAGTTCCATCGTCCTTATGCCTGATTCCCGGCCGTTTTCCGGCTATTACAGCCAAAAACACGCCTGGCAAGCTGGACAAACCTTCACCACCCATAGTGGAACGCGAGTGTCGATCGATTGGATCTCAGACTCGGCGGCAGGCGTGACCATCGAATCGACTCCCGCCGCGGCGGCAAGGGCCATCGCAGATCTGGCGACGTCGATGCCGTCGTTGGGTGCTTCGTTGTCGGGGATTACTTGTGGGCTGCGGGACGGGGGCTGTTACCAGCTCTTCCAGAACGGAGCCATCATTTGGTCCGCTGCGACCGGGGCACAACCGAGCACCTATGGCCCCGTTCGGGACGCCTGGGCACGCACCGGCTTCGAAAACGGCGCAATCGGCTACCCCACCAGTGCCCTGATCTGCGGCATCCGGGACAACGGCTGCTACCAGGCCTACCAACGCGGAGAAATCCTCTGGTCCCCCGCCACCGGCGCTCACCCGTCCACCCCTGGAGCCATCAGAAACAAATACCGTGCGGCAGGAGCCGAAAACAGCGGCCTGGGCTACCCCACCAGCAGCGAAATCTGCGGCATACGCAACGGGGGCTGCTTTCAGACCTACCAAAACGGAGAAATCCTCTGGTCACCGGCCACCGGAGCGCAAATCTCAGAATCAGGCCCCATCCGAACCACCTACCGCCAGAACGGCGCTGAGAACGGATCCCTCGGCTTCCCCACCAGCGGCATAATCTGCGGCCTCAAAGACAACGGCTGCTACCAGGGCTTCGAAAACGGAGCGATCATCCTCAACTCCGCCACCGGAGCACAACTCAGCACAAACGGCCCCATCCGCACAGCCTGGACACAATCCGGCTTCGAAAACGGCCCCATGGGCTACCCCGCAAGCTCCATCATCTGCGGCCTTCCCGAGAGCGGCTGCTACCAGCAATACCAAAAAGGCGCCATCAGCTGGTCCCCCACCACCGGAGCACAACTAAGCCCTGACGGAACCATCCGAACAGCCTGGGCAGCCTCCGGCTACGAACACGGCCCCCTGGGATACCCCACCAGCGGCATACTCTGCGGCCTACGCGACGGCGGCTGCTTCCAGGCCTACCAAAAAGGCGAAATCCTCTGGTCCCCCACCACCGGCGCCCACATCAGCCGCGCAGGAGCCATCCGCTTCCTCTACCGCAACAACGCCGCAGAAAACGGCGCACTGGGCTACCCCACCAGCGCAGAAGTCTGCGGCCTCACCAACAACGGCTGCTACCAGAACTACCAAAACGGCGCCATCATCTGGTCCCCCACCACAGGAGCACACATCAGCCCCAACGGACCCATCCGCACCCTCTGGAGCCAAACCCGCTACGAAACAGGCCCCCTCGCCTACCCCACAAGCCCCGTCGTCTGCGGCCTCACCAACAACGGCTGCTACCAGAACTACCAAAACGGCGCCATCATCTGGTCCCCCACCACAGGAGCACAAACCAGCCTCAACGGACCCATCCGCACCCTCTGGCAGCAAACCGGATACGAAACCGGACGCCTCGGCTACCCCACCACCCCCCAAACCTGCAACCAAACCGCAGACACCTGCACCCAACAATTCACCGGCGGAAAAATCACCTGGACACCAACACGCGGCGCCTACATCGGCTAGCGCTACGGCCAGCGTGCGTGGAGAAGTTCAGCAGCATCTGAAAAGGAAGGATCTGGCTGTCTTACTTAACGGCTGCCGGGCTGACCTTTTTGAACTTGATATACGTGGCACAAAGCACCATGACACCCACGGCCGCTATCTCGATAGCACCCACCAAAAGGGTTGTCGGCAGTAGCCCAAGCAGTAGAACAATCGCAACGTGTACGAGCATCAGGATCAGGAATAATCGGATCGGCCAGGCGTGCGGCGTCGAAGTCCGGACCATCATCCAATAGGCAAGACCCAGCAGGGTAAAGCCGGCTGCATGGATGATGGCCACAGCTTCAAGATCTGCGCGGCTCGCAAAGGGAAACGCAATGGCTGCCATGAACACGAGCACAAGCGGTGTCAGGTATGCCATAGCTTTGGTCTTGGCCAGGATGTAAACGACATTCGTTGCAACAAGGAACAGTGCATAGCCCACTGACATAATGGGGAGGATTCTCGCCACGGGGGCTAGGTTGTCAGGCGCTTGCGTGAGAATGATGCTCCCTGCACTTGCCGCAGCTGAGGCCAGCAGACCAATGGCCGTCCCGGCCATCAGCGCCTCCCCGGCGACAGAGCGCAGCATGGGCAACAATTGCTCTGTAGAAGCTCCCATCAAACGGGTGGCCCAGGCGTTGTTGAGCGCATTAAGCAGCGTAAGTGGACCCAGAGCAAAGATCAGAACTGCGCCGTACTGCCCCGCGGATGCAGCCCCTGCCACTATTGCCAGCAAGAGAACAGCGCCCTGGGTCAAGAGCATCAAGGCACCAGTGTGAGGCAACAACGGCACGGCAATTGCCACCGATTCCCTGACCATATTAACTACACGCCAAGGGGCTACTGGCTTGACCAGGAACAAGGCTGTCGCCGCCGAGGCAGCTACGAGTACCGTGTACGCCACCATATAGGCAGTGGCGTTAGCCCAGAGCACAATGGCAAGGAGACCAGCAAGATTCGCCGCCACAGACGAAATCAGGCTCAGCACAACAAATGCCATGGGACGGTCCTGGGCGCGCAACACGGCTTGCGCACCCAGAACCGATCCAAGCAGGCCTATGGAAAGCATGGACATAATGGCAGGCCAAGCAACGTCTGTTGCTGACGCATAGGAAACAAGCAAGGTGCCAACAGCCAGGGTCCCGCCCAAGAGAAAGGCCCCAAAAGCCAGGAAGCCGTACATTGCCTTGGCCCGAATCTGTCCATTGGACACGTCAAACCAAAGCCGTGTGATGGCCAGGGGAAGTCCCGCCGAGATGAGAACAACCATTACCTGCAGTGCGACTACGGCAGTAGAAACCAGTCCCCACTGAACCGGATCCAGCAACCTGATCGCAAAAGGCTGGATCAGGATCAGGCCTAAGCCCTGCACCAACGATCCGACTAAATATAGGAGGGTCGATCGACGACCAACAGTACTACTGGCGTTCTCTTGGGTGCCCTCAGCGACCATCGAACGGGCTAGAGTCGGACGACGTGAGCCGCAAGCTTCCGGAGACCCAACCACATGCGCTTCTGGATGACCTTCGGAGCAAGGGTCAGTGCATGAAGCCGTGAAGAGAGATGCAGGCGGGCAGCATTGGCGGCGTCATTCCATCCCAGATTACGAAAGTCCCTCACGCACTCATCGAAGAAAGCGCGCTCTTCGGCGAAGCGGCGCCCGTCCAAAGCCTGCACGGAAGAATCAGACTCGCGGTGCCGGCGGTACTGGAAGCACACAGTGTCGGAGACCATCATCTTTCCGCCATCCATGATGATATCCATAGCCAACGCGAGGTCCTGAACGACGTTGTACTGTTCGCGGAAGCTGTGCTTCTTGATGGCGTCAGACCGCCATGCCACGGAAGGGAAGTACAACCAGTCGCCTGTGATGAGGCTTTTGGCTACCGGCTCTCCGGCGATGATCGCATCTGTACTTTGACCTACGATGCGTCCACGCAGGTAGTCCTTAACCTTGTCGCCAAGAGGTTCGTACACGACGCCATTTTCGTCGATGACCTCAACGCCCGGCTGAACAATATCCACATCCGGGTTCTGAAAACCCTTCCGGATAGTTTCGATGTAGTTGGGAAGCATGATGTCGTCTGCACCCATGATGACAGTGAACTCGTGCTCTACGAGCCCGAGGCATTTACGATAGTTGCCATTTGCGCCGAGGTTTTTCTCATTGCGCAGATACCGGACCCGACTATCGGTACTTGTCAACCCTTCGAAGTAAGCGGGCAGCGTCTCATCCGGGTAGCCATCATCAACAATAGTTAGCTGAAAATCCCGGTCATTCTGATCGAGGATCGAGTCGACGGCTGCCTTCATCATTGCCACATCGCCGTAGTACGGAAGCATTACATCAATGGTCATTAGTTTCTTTCCGTGTGGATTGGCCAAGGGTGGCCGGATTTTCATCGAGGTGGGGCTTTGGGACGGAAGAGGCAGCAAGGTGCAACGCTTCCACCGAGGCCCGGAGGATGGAGACTTCCTCGGCCAAAATGCGGGTTTCGTCTTCGAGGATGGTCAGTTCCCGCGAGACGTGCAGACTAACGCCCACCAGCAACACGATCGCCAGTGCAAACAGCAGGTTTGCAGGCACGCGAATGCCAACCAGAGACGCGGCCCAGTCAAGGAGTTGAGGGAACACTCCGAGGACGATGGTCAAGCCGCCGACGATAAGCCACAGCACGGTGTACTTTTCGCGAAGCTTTCCCCGCCGAAGCAAATACAGGACGGCGACCACCATGACAATGGCGATCACCAACGCAGACGCAACGCTCATAATCAAATACTGCTTTCGCCTGCTATGGACCCCAGTTCAGGGGTATGGACAGTCTCGGGGGCTGGTGTTTTTCGTCTCGCAAGGGCAAAGCAGAGGACCAATCCTGAGCGTGCCAGATAGATCGCAGACTTGAGTGGCCCGGTACTCGGCGTTCCTGCCTGTCGGACTTTCATCTCGACCGGAACCTGAGTCACGCTGCAGCCGGACTTGATGGCGACGACCAAAGAATCGATCGTATCACCGAGATATTCGACCGGAAAATGATCTATGTACTGATGGAGGGCGCGTTCGTTGGCCGCACGAAAGCCTGAGGTTACGTCAGTCAGCTCCGTCCGAGCAACCTGGGAAATCACCTTGGCGAGAACCGACATCGCCCACCGCCGCGGTCCCTTGACGTCATAGCTGCCTCGACCGGCGAAGCGGGCCCCAATTGAAATATCTGCTACTTCGAGTCCGGCCAGCACCCTGTCGATGTCGAAGGGATCGTGTTGGCCGTCGGAGTCCACTTGGATTGCTGCCTTGTAACCGTGACGAATTGCGTACTTGAACCCCGTACGCATCGCACCTCCGACTCCAAGGTTAAAAGGAAGCTTGAGGACTGTGGCTCCGGCGTCGTGCGCCACTTTCGCTGTGTCGTCTTTCGATCCGTCATCGACCACCAGAACGTCATGAGGCACGGTGCGCATCACTTCGCGAATGGTGTCTCCGATTGCTTCAGCCTCGTTCCAAGCTGGCATGATGATGAGAACGCCGGAAGTCGTTGAGTTGCCCATGATGTTCAACTATATCAACGCAATGAGCCATCGAACCGCACGCCGAATCCCCCCGGGCACGTCGGCTGTTGGAAAACAAGGCATACTTGAACCGTTCGATTGGCATTCTGAGGGAGAACGAATTAATGACTTGGTGGCAGACGGCCCCTGCATTTGCGGGTGCAATTCTCGTCTTTTTTGTTCCGGGGATGGCCGTTTTGGCAGCCGCTGGAGTGCGTCGGGTGAATCTGCTCTGCCTCGCTGCCCCCGTATCGTTCTCTCTGGCGTCGGTTCTGGCCATCGTCTTTGGAGTCACGGGCGTACCTTATAACCCCACCACTTTTCTGACAGCTTGCGCCGTGGTGACGGCGCTGGCTTTTGTCGCTAGGCGGGCATTGTTGCATCGCCTTCCCGGGGATCGTCCCGCCGGAGAAAGGGGAACTCTGGGAGCGAACGGAGTCATTCCTCTCGCCGCCTCCCGTCAGCGCTTCTGGCCTCTCATCGTGATGGTGGCCGTGACCGTACCGGCTTTCATCATCACCTATCGGTATGTTCGGGGTTTCGGAAATCCTGACAACCTTTCCCAGACGTTTGACAACGTCTACCATCTGAATGCCATCCGCCACATAGCAAACACCCAAAACGGTTCTTCTCTTAGTCTGGGCAACCTCACGGACTCCTCGACGGGCTTCTACCCTGCCGCCATGCATGACCTGATGTCCTTGGTCTTCATGTTTGGAGGAACTTCGGTGATGGAGGTCGTCAACGTAGGCACGATTGTTATCGGCGCCCTGGTCTGGCCGCTATCGTGCATTTTCCTGATCACCCGCATCGTGGGCAATCAGGCTACGGCAATTCTTTTTGCGGGAGTCCTCTCGGCAGGATTCAGTTCTTTCCCATACCTGATGGTTGCTTTTGGTGTGCTCTACCCGAACCATGCCGCTATCGCATTGCTGCCTGTCGCGCTTGGGCTTGTCATTGAAGTTCTGGGACTAGCCCGGTGCCGGTCATCTTCGTTCTGGGCGCCACTTGCAGCCCTGGCTCTGATAGCACCCGGCCTCGCCCTCGCGCACCCGAGCTGTCTCGTTGCCTTGGTGGGTTTCAGCAGCCCGGTAGTCATTGCCCGGCTGATACTGAGCTGGCGGATGTATCGCCGTGGCAAGGAGAGCGGGCGCGCGGTAGCGGGCTGGGCTGGATTCACCGGTGTGTATCTGATCGTCGGCCTCGCCATTTGGAGCTTTATCCGGCCCAGCCTTGCCGCCGCCCCCTGGACGCCTTTCCAATCCAACGCCAGGGCGATAGGTGAGATTCTTGCCAGTGCTCCTATGGGCACAACAGTGGCATGGGTCATGCTTGTCCTGACGGTGATCGGTCTGTATGTTATAGCCCGGCGGCTTGGTCAATACTGGTGGGTCCTTGGGATGTACGGAGTAGGCGGGTTCCTTTATCTGATCGTCTCCGCCTGGATAATTGGGGATTTTCGAACCTTCCTGACCGGCGTCTGGTACAACGACAGCTTCCGCCTTGCCGCCCTCCTTCCCACGGTGACTCTGCCGGTTGCCGTGATGGGCGCGCAATGGCTGACTTGGCGGTTGAGGGCACTTTGCGACTTCATGGTCCTCCACGGGCAGTCCTCCCCAGAGAAGCTCGCTCCCTTCGCACGGCCCCTTGCCGCGCGACTTCCTGCAGTCACTGGCGTTGCAGCCTCAGTCACGTTTGCCCTCCTTTTGGGGGCAGCGGCGCAGGGTGGCACCCTATACGGCGTCCAACGCCGCCTGGACACTATTTTCGAGACGACCAGGAATTCCTATCTGCTGACCACCGACGAAACAGAGCTACTCACGGAAGTGCCTGATTTCGTTCCTAAATCAGATCTTGTGGTGGCCAACCCCCGGACCGGTGGCTCGCTGGTCTACGCTGTCTCAGATCGAAGGACCCTGGCTCCCCATATTTTTGGTGACAGAACCAATGAGGAGCAATACCTGCTGGATCATTGGGACGAGGCTGCCTACAACGACAAGGTCTGCCCCATCATCAGGAAACTCAATGCCTTCTGGGCACTCGATTTTGGAAACTTTGAAGTCGTTCCCGGCGACGAGCCCTTTATCGGGCTGCGGAGCCTCACAGACGGCGAGGCTCCAGGGATGGAGATCGTCAAAACCGTCGGCAAAGTCCATCTTTATAGAGTCACAGTGTGCGACTGAGAAGGTCTGACACTACCTGACCGGCTGATAGCAGGCTCCGGCGGGTTGCATGTTGCTGTAGATGGATCGGCTCATCCGACTCTGCTCACCCCAGCCATGAGGCTTGACTTGCTGCGGATCAACGACGACGGAGCTTAAGGTTGACATCTAAAGTCCAGGCGTGGTCATGTCGTCATTCGTGCGGATATGCCCAAGGCGTCATCCACTGCCGGGGCCGGTTCAGCTACACGAGGCAGTTGAGGAGCGGGCATTCAAGTTTCCGGAGCCTCACTTCGCCGCGAAATTGAGCGCCGAGCTGTGCCGCTCGGGCAGTATGATGTGACCCGCTGGGCACGATCCCCCTCGGACGCGCCACCACGAGATACTACTGCCTCGGAGCTTATTGACTGGCCTCGTCGAACCTAGCTGCCAGCGCAGGAACAGTGGACAATATGTAGCTCCGCGATGCGTGATCGTTGTCAAAGTAGACTTGAAGGCCACCAATGACAGCGGGGCAAAGGTCTGGGGTGCAGAACTGGTCTGACAGGTCCAGAACCTTGACCTGCGGGCTATCGAGTCGGTGGGCTGCTTCGGCTACAGGATCTGCAGGCAGAGCCTCAGCGCGACGGTTGGCGCAGTTCAACGGATTCTCCACATTCAAAGCGACGCATTCGGGGCTGCTGTGCCCCAGCGTCAGTGGAGTGTCCCGCAGAACAAAGATGTCGGAACCAGCTCCCATCCACGCGTCAAACCTGCCCGCTACACCGTCCCTGTACTGTTCGCTCTGCGGACGCCCGGTGCCATCGTCAATAGTCTCTCCCGCGCCGAAGGATGAGGTGAAGATCATGTCCGGCTTGTCCTTCAGGATGCGCTGAGTGACCTGTTCACCCCAATCGAGGCAACGTTGCTGGAATTTAGGGTCCGTACTCGGTGACCCCATGAAAGCAATGCGTTTGGCGTCAATGAAAGGGCAGCCGCCTAGCAGTGTCTCCTTTACTTCCCACTTCTTGTGCCGCGCGAGTTCATAAATAGCGGCCTTCCACTGCTCGGCATGAGAATCCCCCACAAGCCATACAGTGGCAGTCGCTGGAGCCTCGCCCGTAAAATCACACTCCGTCAACAACTTCAAGTCATTGACTCGAATTGGGTCTGCAGCCGGGGCACACTCCGGTGCGTCAAACCAGGGTGCCTCATTCGCTCCTACGTTTGTGACCAGCGGGGGTCCAAAGGGCTCTTGGCACTCGTTGCGGGGGTCCATGCTTCTTGCCCCATAGCAAGGCTGGGACGACAGATTTTGGAGCTTGTGGGCTTCAGTCTGTTGGGTGAAATGAAGGCTTCCCAGTAGTCCGGCACACAGTGTGCAGACCAGTGCCACTACCATGACCATGGCAAGGAACACTTTTCGCGGTTGCGCTCCACTGAGCAACTTGCTCCGACCTGGATCTTCAACCAGTTTTTTCGATAAGTAGGACAGCAAGAGCGCGAAAACAAGTATGCCAACTTTATCCAGGCTTCCAATATCGCGACTCAATACTGCGGGAGCAAGAATAATGACTGGCCAGTGCCAAAGATATAGCGAATATGAAACGTCACCCACGAATTGAACCGGCTTAGCGGCAAGCAGCTGGTTTGGAGACCAAGCTGGTCCAACCGGGCCTGACGCTATGACGAGGAGCGTGCCGAGGACGGGTACGGCAGCGGCGATCCCGGGGAAGAAAGTCTGCTCGTTGTACGCGAAGGCTGACCAAGCTATCATCCCGTACCCGAGCCATTGAGCCAGTCCGCAGATGGCCAGCCTCGCGTTCGGAAGCGCCAAACGCAGCTTGGCCAGATAGTGTGCACCAACAATCGCAACCAGTGCACCGGCGCCGAACTCCCATACTCGGGCAGGCGTGATGAAGTAAGCCTGGCTCTTGTTTGTGTAGGTGAACCAGATACAAAAAACCAGAGCCACTAAACTGACAACGGCAACACCCACGGACAGCAAGGCCCGACGCCGACGCCCCAACCTGGCGGCAACCATATAGAGAGACATGAACAACAGAGGCCATACGAGATAGAACTGCTCTTCTACGGAAAGTGACCAATAGTGTTGAATAGTGGAGGCCGCTTGATGGTTCGCGGAGTAGTCTACTGATTTCGCCGCGAGCATCCAGTTCTCGACGTACAGCATGGAGGCTGCCGTTTCCTGCGCGATATCCATCCATCTCGAATAGGGCAGCCAGAGCCACGCCCCTATCAAGGAGATGACTGCCACCAAGGTTGCAGCCGGCAGGAGCCGCTTAATACGGCGCGCATAGAACTGCCCGAGCCTGATTCTGCCAGTCCGCTCCAACTCCCCTAACAGGTGATTGGAGATCAAGTACCCGGAGATCACGAAGAATACGTCAACGCCAACGTATCCTCCTGGGAGCCGCTGCGGCCAAAGATGGTTAAGGACGACAAGCCCAACCGCGATGGCTCGCAGGGCCTGTATATCCTTACGAGTGGCATTTACGGCCGCCGCAGCTTTAGTTGTTGCTCTGGTGCTAAGAACCTGCCCCGTCACCCGTTCTCCTCATTTGTCCTCAACCTCGCGCCACATTTAGAGAGGCCTTTGAGGCGCGATTTCTGCCGCCGCACACTATTCACCGTTTTTTGCGCCGTGCGCAGCCCTTGCCAGTTCGGGAAGCATGTTGCGGGCAATCCATTGCAGCGAGAGGCTTGAAGCCGTTTCCAGGGCCAGTCCGTTCTCGGTTGACTCAGCTATGACAAAGTTCCCGGCCCGGTAAGCCGGCACATCGGCGAGAGTGTCGTTTTGCTCGATCTCCTCGGCCTCACCGTGCACGACAGAGAACACGGCGATATCGCTGGAGAGCTCCCCACTCCGGACCTGAGGCCAGCTGTAAGTTTCCCCTTCTTCATTTATGCCCTTGAGGGCACGTCCCTGCTCGCGAACTAGCGAAAGGGAAGCAGCCGGTTTCAACCCGAACTCAGACAGTATCCTGACAGGGTTGGATTGTTCGTCAAACACTTGAAAGTCGGACCCCAAAGCCGCGCGCACTTTTGAAAACAGAAATTCTGTCCCGGCAAGGTCAGGATAGCTTGCAAGCTCGCGGGCAATGCTGTCTTCTGTATCAGCCTGTACCCTCTCAGCTTGCTTAGAGCGCCCAAGTGCTTTGCCCACAATTGCGAGAGAGGCCCGCCATTCGGTATCGCCGGGGTCCCCGGGAAAGGCGACAACCGGAGCGATCCTCGAAAGTTGATTGTACTCATTTCGAGTCATTCTAGAGTTGGCTGCGATGATGAGGTCCGGCTCCATCTCAGTGAGCTCATCTACAGGAGCCCCCTTGGACTCGTCCACCAACCGCGGCATATCGAGGCCAAATTTGCGCCAAGCCAAATCGAACCATGGAGTCGACCCATTAGCTTGCACACCAGAATGCGGCATGACGAACGGCACGACGCCCAAAGCGAGACATATATCGTTGCTGGCCAAACCCAACGTGGCAACCCGTCGCGGTTCGCTTTTTATCTCTGTCGTTCCAAAGGCATGCGTGATGCGCACAGGGAATGCGCCATCGTCAGCGCTGGTCGTGGGTATGGCGGAACTCGATCGAATGACGTCGCAGCCCGCGAGCCCGAAGGGCAGCACAGCGAGACCTGTCAGGAAGTGCCGTCTTCCGATCGGCTGTTTGCTACCGCGTTCGCGTTCAGCCATTGTTACGATTCCAATCTCGTTGAGTTAATAGTGGTGATGGAGTGCTGTCTTTCAACATCACCAAGAATTAGCTTTGGCCGGCTGATTCGACGCTGGGGAATCAGGACCGCCACAAGTTTACCCAGCCCCGGCCTGCCATCCCCAACCGGCGGATGCGATGCATACTCAACAACATCAGGCCTGAACAGTCCGTCCTGAGTTCTGGGCAATGAGTTCAGTTCAGCTCTGCTGAGCGTTCCCTGAGTTCGGCGACGACTTCATGCACTTCGCCATCCATGATGACGTGACCGTGCTCAAGGAGAACGCCACGCTCACAAATAGTGGAGACCAAGTCCAGGTCATGGCTGACGACAAACAGGGTCTTGCCTTTCGCCGCCAGTTCCTTGATCTTGGCAATGCATTTGCGTTGGAAGGGCTCGTCGCCGACAGCAAGAATTTCGTCGATCAGGAAGACCTCCGGGTCCGTGTGGACCGCTATGGAGAAAGCGAGCCGCAGATACATGCCAGATGAATAGAACTTCACCTCAGTATCAATGAACTCGCCTATTTCGGAGAACTCGACTATGGAGTCAAACTTCTCGTCTATCTCTGGCTCGGTCATGCCAAGAATGGCGCCGTTCAAGTAGACATTGTCGCGGCCGCTGAGATCGTGATGGAAACCAGCCCCAACCTCGATCAGCCCCGCCACACGACCACGGGTGAAGACGGTTCCGCTGTCAGGTTGAAGAACGCCCGAAATTAGTTTGAGAAGGGTTGACTTTCCCGAGCCATTCAGGCCAAGCAGCGCTACTGTCTCACCGTGCCGGACGTCCAGAGACACATCCTTGAGCGCATCGAATTTCTTCGACAGATCTCCTTTGCGGCCTCGCATCAACCACACCAGAGCCTCCTTGAGGGAACGCGTGTGGCGCAGGACGAATTGCTTGCGCAGACCATTACAAGTAATTGCCAGGTCGTCGGCGTCGGTCATACTAGAGCTCCTGTGGTCGGTCATACTAGAGCTCCTGCGCGAAGTGGATGGCAAGCTTGCGGAACACGAGCTGGCCTAAAAAGAGGACCAGAAGTGAAGTGCCAATAGCCACGGGCAGCCAAAGCGTAATCAGATCCGGCGGTAACGGTGCAAGCGGTATCTGCTCGGGTTCCAGTGTCGGATACCAGAAAGCCCAATGGAAAATCTCGACGCCGACGGTCAGAGGATTGAGCTGATAGAGCCAATACCAAGGACCCATGACCCGCTCGACCATAGTCCACACGTAGAGGACGGGGGACGCCCACGTAACGATCATGAGGATCATGTCCACGATATTCTCCGAGTCCCGGAAGTAGACATTTGCCGCCCCGAAAAGCAGGCCCAAACCTGTAGCGAGGATGCTCACCATCAGGAAAGCGACAATGACCACGAGTAGCTGGAGAAGCGAAGGCTCCCAACCTGCAATCAGGCAGGCTCCGATCAAAACCGCTACCTGTGGAAGGAAGTGCGCAGCAGAGACCCAGACCGTGGCAACCGGAAACAGTTCCCGGGGCAAGTAGATCTTTCGGATCAGGTCGCGGTTGTCCACGATGGAGCGTGTGGCGTTGCCAAGGGATTCCGTGAAGAAATTTACGAAAACGATGCCGGAGAACAAATAGATGGCGTAGTTGGGCGTGCCGTGCTGCAGGTTGAGGAAGATGCCAAGGGCCACGAAGTAGATCAGGAACTGCATCAGTGGCTTCACATATGACCACAGCAGCCCGAGCGCAGATCCCCGGTAGCGGATTTTAATCTCTTTGCGTACCAGTAGTTTCAGCAGGAAGCGATTGGCATAAACGTCCAGCAGACCCCGGCCGTGCCCGGGCTTGATCAGATCCTCTGAGGGAACCATCTAGCTACGATCCTTTAGCCGGGAACCGATGGGAGTGCCGAATGTGGTCTCCCAGGATTTCAGTGACGTGATCTCAGGAAGGGCCTTCCGATACTCTTCTGACAGGCTCTCCCAGTTTTTGAAGAGTCGAGCCTGCAAGCGGGAAGCCTCAACCATTTTGCTCTTCAATAATTTGGGGTCACGCCGATACCAGGACACACCTGTTCCTTCAGCATTGGATACGAGCACGCTGTCATACTTCGACAGTGTCCACCATTTGTTTTCCCTGTGGGCCAGGTGTGCCTGGGGCCGCTCAAGGACTTGGGCATCCGGTTTCTTGAATACCTGGCGAAGGACCGTCTTGGCGGCCCAAGTGGCGAGGTCCTTCTTCGCCGGCATCCCAGGCGCTGCTGCTCCTCGTCCGCCCCGGGTGAGGCCCACCGGAGGAAAATCGTCAACATCAGTGCGAATTTGTGCCTCCTGATGGCGGGCACGTAGCGCGTTTACCTCAGCCAGTTTGGTACCGAGCTCTGCATGCAACTCAGAAGGTCCACGAAGCACGTCTCTTAGCGCCATGATGCGCGCCTCCTGGGCGAAATACTGCATCGAAACCAAGTGCTTGACGTTGTTTTGGAAAGACTCCCTAAGTATCCGCCCGCCCTTGGGGAAGGGGCTATGAATAAGGGCAGAAATCAAACGGTTGCGCTCATGGAAATAGGCTTGCCATCCAAGGGAGTCATCCTTGTCGATCCAGGAAACGTGCCATAGCGCCGCTCCCGGCAGCGAGACAGTTGGATAGCCGGCTTCCTTCGCCCTCAGGCAATACTCAGCGTCATCCCATTTGATGAAGAGAGGAAGGGACAGCCCGATTTCGCGGACAATGGCTGTAGGAATCAGGCACATCCACCACCCGTTGAAGTCAACGTCAACGCGTCTATGCATCCAAGGTGTCTGGCGCAGATTCCTTTGCCTGAAGTCATGACGGTATTCGATATCGCTGTCAGGAGTAACCCAGCTAAGCCTGAACGGATCCACGACCTCCCCGAACGTATGCAAGGTCGTGCGGCTATACAGGTCAAACATGTGGCCACCCGTGATGGTTGGCTTTTTAGTGAACCTTGAAAAGGCTATGAGCCGCTCCACGCTATCCGGCTCAACCACGACGTCGTCGTCCAAGAGAAGCACGAAGTCGCTGCCGTTAGCCAAGGCCTCAGCCATACCACGGGAAAAACCACCGGAGCCGCCGAGATTTGCCTGGTCCACAATGCGCAATTTAGCGCCGAGGAGTTGGCTGACTTCTTCAAAGCCCTCAGCTTCGGCTACTTTCTGCGACCCTTGGTCAACTATCAGTACCTCTTTGACGCTTTTCAGTGCGTGGAGGTTGGAGCCAAGAATTCTCGCATTTTCAATACAAAAGCCGGTCTTGTTCATGGTCGTGATCTGGATGGTAGCTACTTCACCAGCAGCTATGGCAGGTGTATCCCTGGTGCTCCACGACGCTTCGAGAAGCTTCAGTTCAGACTTGCCGGCAACCATTTCAAACCAGTACCAGCCGCCGTCCCCGAATGTCTCCAAAGAAAGGTCCAGCGACAGATCATCAGAACCGTCGACGTGGATGGATTCAAGCCGTTGCGGGACTCCCCTGGCGTTGGAGCGGAATACCTGGACGCTCCCCGCCCCTTCGGTCCGCACATTCAGTCGAACGGAACGAACACTGGTCCAACGGCGCCAATAACTCGCCGGGAAGGCGTTGAAGTATGTCCCAAAGGACACATGCTGCCCGGGTCTGACCTTCATCGAAGATCGCGAAAGGAAGTCCTCATGGTGAGCTTCCACTGCGCTGGAACCGACAACGTGAAGTTTTTGTTCCGGAAGTTTTGGCGTCCGATACAAGCTGTCATCCTCTACGAGGTGCAGACCGAGCGCACTTCCCGCATCGACATAGAGCTCGATGGCATCCAACTCGCTAGGGGGCGGAAAAATCACCCGCTGCAACTCTGAGTCGGCAGTGACGCTCACGCGTCCACTCCTCCGCTTTCAATCTTTGCCCCGCCGGTGAAATGCGGCTTGATCTTGTTGTCAAACATGCTCAGGGCGGAACCAATCGCCATGTGCATGTCGAGATACTTGTATGTCCCGAGACGTCCGCCGAAAAGGACGTTGGTCTCGGCCGCAGCAAGGTCGCGGTATTTCAACAAACGCTCACGGTCAGAGGCCGTGTTGATCGGATAGTACGGCTCATCGCCCTTCTCCGCCGCCCGGGAGAATTCCCGCATGATGACTGTCTTGTCGTTCTGGTATTCCCGCTCCGGGTGGAAATGGCGAGGCTCAATGATGCGTGTGTAGCGAACGTCCGCATCGTTGTAGTTGACCACTGACGTCCCCTGGAAATCCCCGAGGTCGAGAACTTCTTCTTCGAAATCAATAGTGCGCCATGAGAGGTCGCCCTCGGCATAGTCGAAGTAGCGGTCTACAGGCCCGGTATAGATAACCGGGATATTGCCTACAACCTTGTTCTTGCTGTACTCATTCGACTCATCAAAGAAATCAGTGTTCAGCCGGACCTCGATGTTCGGATGGGCAGCCATCCTCTCGATCCAGGCTGTGTAGCCGTCTGTAGGCAGTCCCTCGTATTTGTCGTTGAAGTACCGGTTGTCGTAGTTGTAACGCACCGGCAGCCTTGAAATGATTCCTGCCGGCAGGTCCTTCGGGTCAGTCTGCCACTGCTTGCCGGTGTAGTGCTTGATGAAAGCCTCATACAGTGGGCGGCCGATGAGCTGTATTCCCTTGTCATTAAGGTTCTGGGGGTCAGTGCCGGCCAGCTCGCCTGCCTGCTCCTGGATCAAGGCCTGGGCCTGGCCCGGGGTAAGGTTGGCCCGGAAGAACTGGTTAATCGTTGCAAGGTTGATGGGCAAGGAGTAGACCTCACCCTTGTGCACGCCATAAACCTTGTGAACGTAGTTCGTGAATGTCGTGAACCGGTTTACATACTCCCACACGCGTTCATTCGAAGTGTGGAACAGGTGAGCACCATAGCGATGGACTTCGATGCCAGTCTGTTCTTCCTTCTCGCTGTAGGCATTGCCGCCGATGTGATGGCGGCGGTCCATAACGACGACCTTCAAGTCCAGCTCTGTAGCGGCCTGTTCGGCAACTGTCAGGCCAAAAAAACCTGCTCCTACGATAACAAGGTCAGCTGTCACAAAATCTCCTGGTTCGAATGCGGGCAGCGCAATGCTGCGCAATGTCTGCTGCTCTAGCCTACCCGAGGGCAGAACAGTAGTAGTGAATCACGTCAGTTGAGCAGTGGTCCCTGGAGCAGTACCGCTGCCGGGACTCAGGGCCGAATCACTCGCGGTACACGGAACCAGCCACCTCTATCGCAGGCTTTCGGCGTGGTTGGTTGTCCACATATGCCAAGCAGCGCCCGATCTCTCCTGCTCAGGGCTCATAACGTGGATCAGATCACCGTTGAATAAGTGAGGGAGACCATGAGGCTCGAATGTACATTGGTCCGGAGCCCGCGCCCGGGCACTGACGCCGGCACCAGTCCCGGGCAGCACGGACGGTTCATAGAACTGACAGTCTCAGCACCATCGGGCTGCAGCGGATTGGAGCTTCAGACCGTAATCTCCCGGAAGTACGGAATCTCGACGCTCACTGCCGGCGGATCTCCAGTTGCGGGGATGACGGTCGGTGTTCCGCCGCTTGTCCCCGGGGTTGTCCTCCTGGACGGAAATATCACACCACCTGTTGATAGGACGGAGTCATCGTCCCTCGGTTTGATGTTGGCCGTCCATGGCGGCCCGGGTGCAGGCACAGTGGTTCCCCTGAACCGCGGTTCTTACCGAATTGGCCGCAGCGGCGGTAGCGAGATCCTCGTTGCGGATGCAGGGATGTCCCGGGAACACGCCCGTCTCGAGGTGTCAGAGTCAAACGTAACCATCACCGACCTCGACAGCGTGAACGGAACGATTGTGGATGACAAAAGGGTGAAGAGCTCTCCTGTCTCCACCGAGTCCGTCATACGCTGCGGCCAATCAACGCTGAGCATCGTCTTCGGTGGCACCCTTACGGAACATCGGGTTGATGCTGACGCGGCGGGCAGCAATGTTGCAGAACCTCTGATTGTCGGAAGGAAGGCCGAACCCGGAAGCCGCGGGGCACTGATCATCGCTGCGGGCCTCCCCTTTGTGATCGGAATAGGTTTGGCCTTGATTACGGGCATGTGGATGTTTCTGGCGTTTACCGCAGTCTCGGCCGTTTCCGTCCTGATACCCCTCATGTCCGGCAGGAGCCAGCGCCGTGAGCTGAAAAGGGCAATCCAGGCGGCGGTGAAAGAAGACCAGGATCGACGACGGCGGTCCGCGCCTTCAGCTGCCGACATTGTCCTCCAAACATGGTTCGCCAACCCACATGCCATTCCCGGGCCAGCCGCGGAGGACGGCCTCTGGCTGCGGCTCGGACTGGGCACGCAACCCGCAAATGTCAGGACTGATCCCGCCGACCCCGGCTTGCCCGCACTCCTGCTGGAATCAGTTGCCGTGAGGCTTGAACCAGGTCCCGGAGTGAGCCGGATACAAGGGCCTGACGAAGCCGTGGCAGGTCTTGTCCGGTCCGTCATTATGCAATTCGCGGCTTTTCCGCTTGGCAGCGGGACCAGGGTTTTGGTCCTTGGTGCTGCCAGCAGGCTCCCCCTCGCCGCCCGCTTTCTTGCGCAGGTCTCCCTGGTAACGCAAACCGCCGACTGTCTGTCCCGTCTTTCTGACAGGCCAGGTCAAGGATTCAAGCATGGAGTGCTGATCATGATGGAAGGAGTCCCAGGCGGCCATCCTGACAAAATTGTTTCCGCGGCTGTGGGCAACGGCTGGCAAGTTATTCGATGCTCCACCACAGGCGGCGAATTTTTGAAGGACTTGGATGGGGTGCAGATCGATCTAAGCGGAGGCATGGCTCAAATGATAAGAGCGGCCCACACCATCGATTTTGTCGCGGATCTCGTTCCGGATCAGGTCTTCAACAACTTCTGTCGGCGGGCAGCCTCCATTCCACCGCCGGGCCATGCTGCCGGACAACGTGTACCGGAGACGTGTTCGCTGGAAGATCTGCTCACGCTCTCGGATGCCGAACTTGCCCGACGCTGGGACAAATCCGGGGAAAAACCAGGCCTCTCCGTCACTCTCGGGATGGGATCCTCCGGTCCGTGCCTCTTTGACTTGCAGGTAGACGGCCCGCACCTGTTGGTCGCCGGCACCACTGGTTCAGGTAAGTCCGAGTTGCTCCGAAGCCTGACCGTTTCCCTTGCCCTGTCCTTTCCGCCCGAACGCGTCAACTTCTTCTTCGTGGATTTCAAAGGCGGTTCCGGGCTCGGGCCACTAACCGGACTCCCGCACTGCGTCGGCATGCTCACGGACCTCTCACAGTATGAACTTCATCGATTTCTGATATCGATGCGAGCAGAAATCCGCCGTCGCGAGAAACTCCTCGCCCAGGCGGAAACCCCTGATTTAACAAGCTACCGGGCCGCAACCGCCGGAAAGGTGCACGACTTACCCCATCTGGTATTAGTCATTGACGAGTTCAGAATGCTGGTCGAGGACGCGCCGGAAGCACTACGGGAACTTATGAGAATTGCTGCCATAGGCCGGTCCCTCGGACTGCACCTCATCATGGCAACCCAGCGCCCGCAAGGTGCCATTACAGCCGATATCCGCGCCAACGTCACCACCAGCATTGCCCTTCGGGTGCAGTCAGAGCTGGAATCAGCCGACATCATCAACACGGGTGCGGCTGCCCGGATTCAGGTGGGGAGCCCTGGCCGGGCCTTCCTTGCCCGCGGAAGTGACCCGCCCGAAGAATTCCAAGCGGCTTCCCTGGCGCGAATGGCGATGACAACTGGCGAGGTGACGGTCGAAACAACCCTTGACGTCCTGGCCGCCCCTGGTGTGGCTGCCCGGCAGTGCAACACTGCAATGGCATCCACCACTCCTGCCGACGCCGCTGCTCCACTCATCCGTCAGGCATGTTCTCTCTGGACAATCCGTGGTGGTTCGCCCGTCCGCACACCCGTAGCTCCGGCGCTACCGGAACTTCTTCCATTCCCAGGGCGAGTCCGCGGCGGCCCTGTGGAGCTCGGCTGGGTTGACTTGCCGGAGCAGCAAACCGTGACCGGCCTGAAATGGCATCCCTTGACCGACGGTCATCTGGGCCTGGTGGGAACGGAGCCAGCAGGTACGGACGATGCACTGCTCCTCGTCCTTCAACAAATGCTGGAGACACCTGGGGAAGCTCACTTTTACTTGCTGGACTCCGACGGCGCCTTGAACGAAATGTTCGAGCTGCCACACGTTGGTGCAGTTGCCGGCCTTCACGAACTTCGTCGCGGAGTCCGTGTGCTGGAACGCGTTGCCCAAGAGATGCATGTCCGGTTGAGTCGTCAGGGTGATGGGGCAGATCCTCCTCTCATCCTGGTCATTTCCGGATGGGGCTCCTGGGCCTCCGCACTCCGCGCCGGACCGCTGGTTTGGGCTGAAGATCTGCTTGCGGACATCGTCAGAGACGGCCCGAAGGCCAAGGTAACGGTCCTCATCTCCGGAGATCGCGAACTCGTGACAGCGCGGTTTTTTGCTACCGTTCCCAACCGTTGCTTCTTCCCCACAGGTTCCAGCGATGATAGCCGCCTCGCATGGCCGCGCCTCCCTGCTGTGTCTTCGGCAAAGGGCCGGGCCATCGCCTTTGGGTCCCTGGTAAAGGGGAGTCCGTCCGCAGTTCAATTCTTCACTCCACCGGAGAATCTTCTGGGGCTTCGCGCAACTGTTTCAGGTCCAAAAACAACACCCTTCAGGGTGGAGCGCCTACCCGTTTCCGTTCAGGGGGAAGCCGTCAAAGCCCGATATGAAGCCATGCCATCCCGGCAAAGTGTTCCATCCGAGTCTGCGTCAAAGCGACGGGACCACACGCTCTTGGTAGGTATTGGCGGAGATGAGCTGGAGCCCATAACCCTCACTCTTCCCAAGGGTGGCGTCCTCGCAGTGCTGGGTGGCCCATCGGCTGGTAAAAGTACATTTCTCCAGGCTCTCCCCCAAATGAACCATGATGAAGCTGTCTGGCTGAGCCCAGGGCGGGAAGCAGATGCGGACTCGTACTGGTCCCGCCTGGCGGCAGGTGGAACATCGGGAGAACTTGCCCCGGGCGCTTTAGCACTCGTTGACAATGCCGACCGGTTGTCGCCGGAAGCTCACAACAGCCTGCTGGATCTCAACAGGCTGGGAGTGACCATGGTCTTGGCGGCGGGCTTCAGCTCGACGGTCGTACAACGCGTGCCGTTGATGCTGCAGGCACGAAGCAACGGCACAGGAGTGCTGATTTGCCCGAGGAGCCTTCTTGACTGCGACTTCTTCGGTGTGCGCTTCGACTTGGAAGCACGCCCGCCCGCAGGCCGTGCCGCAGTTATTTCCGGCGGCAAGGCAGTCTTGACCCAACTGGGCGCCTTGCCTCCCCCGTTACAAAGCGGGAGGTCCACCGGTGGAACGTGAAGCAAAGCCGACCACGCGTTTATCGAACAGCAGCACAATGGCGGTGGCAGCCGGGATCAGCATCAGGAGTCCAACCAACGTCAGGCCGCCGGTCAAAGCCGGAAACCCCAAGGTGAGGACGAAGAGTTGCGCCAGGAAAGCGCCTGCCCTCGGCCAGCGAAACGCACGGAACAGAAAGTAGGCCATCGCAAAGAGCCAGGCTGAAAATGCGAGCAGGAGGACAAGGAGGAACACAGCGCTCCAGAAGGAGACAACTGGGGCTCCGCTAACCAACCCGATGATGAACCAGACGGCAGCAACCAGCAGGGCAGTTGCTTCTGCAGCCAGTATTCCGCTGACGATGGCAATCCCTACCGGGCGCTTGAACGTGCTGCCTGCCGCATGGCTGTTGCTGTTCTCGGAGCTACTGCGGATGTGGGCGTTGCTGGCCAGGCCGGCGTTGCTGTTCGTGCCAGCGTTGTTGTTCGGGCCGGCATCACGGGCGTCCCCGGAAGCATCTTCTGGTGGTTCCAGTGGAGGTCTTGACACATTGGCACAATACCGGACATAGTCACTAACTGTGAGGGCCCCCTGAACAATGTGATGCATCGCTCACGCCGAAGAGGCACTTCCGTCATCAAACCCCCTTGTTTACACAGCGTTAACATGACAGGCTTATTCGAGATGACCAAGGGGGCCCGATTGGGCCCCTTTCCTTTGTTGCCTTTAGTGAATATTTTCACAAAGCGCACTCAACGAATTTCCCAGGAATGGAGTGACTGATAAGCATGGATTGGCGTAACCGCGCAGCGTGCCTCGATAAGGACCCGGAGCTGTTTTTTCCCGTAGGCAACACCGGCCCTGCCCTCCTGCAGATCGAGGAGGCCAAGAGCGTCTGCCGCCGGTGCCCCGTAGTGGATACCTGTCTCCAGTGGGCCTTGGAATCAGGCCAG
This sequence comes from Arthrobacter sp. Z5-13, assembly GCF_056499105.1. Lineage (NCBI taxonomy): Bacteria > Bacillati > Actinomycetota > Actinomycetes > Micrococcales > Micrococcaceae > Arthrobacter > Arthrobacter sp. Z5-13. The sequence goes on along the minus strand of NZ_CP096460.1, from coordinate 1,510,498 downwards.
GATGCAGGCGTCTGGGGCGGCATGAGCGAAGATGAGCGCCGCGCCCTCAAACGACGTGCTGCGCGCGCACGCCGGGCTTCCTGAGCAGACAGACAAATAAGAGAGGCCGCGGACGTCACCGTCCGCGGCCTCTCTCGTTATTTACCCAGTCGGTCCGGCGCAGCACAGCTGGCCGGACACCTGAGGCAAACAGGCACCCTATCGCCGGACGAGGCTAAGCACGATCTGGACTGCAGTGCCTCCACCTTCGCGCCGCTGCCATTGAATTGTGCCTCCGAGCTCACTCATCACGAGCGTTCTGACTATCTGCAGGCCCAGGCCCTCGGTGTGCGGTGTTTCCGGGAGCCCCACGCCGTCGTCGGCAACGGTCACGGTCAGCAATTCCTCACCGTCGTCCCCCTCTGAGCGATCGGCCAGCAACCAGACGGTGCCTGTTCTCCCCTCCAGTCCATGCTCGACGGCGTTGGTGACAAGTTCGTTGATGACCAGGGCCAGGGGTGTCGCGAAGTCACTGGGCAGTTCACCAAACATGCCGGCGCGTTCGGTGCGTACCTGCTGGGAAGGCGAAGCAACTTCGGCCGAGAGCCTGAATTGCCGTCCGATGAGTTCGTCGAAATCAACGCTCTGGGTGAGGCCCTGGGAGAGGGTCTCATGGACGAGGGCAATTGTTGCTACCCTGCGCATCGCCTGTTCAAGACCCTGTTTGGCCTCATCGCTGACCATTCGGCGGGATTGCATCCTGAGGAGGGCAGCGACCGTTTGCAGATTATTCTTGACCCGGTGGTGGATCTCGCGGATGGTCGCATCCTTGGTGACAAGCTCCATTTCACGGCGGCGCAATTCAGACACGTCGCGGCACAGAACAAGGGCTCCGAACCTCTGCTGCTCGTCGCGCAGCGGAATGGCCCGCAGCGAAAGGCTAACCCCACGGGACTCGATTTCACTGCGCCAAGGCATGCGCCCCGTAACCACCAGCGGCAAGGTCTCATCCACCATCCGACGGTCTTTGAGCAGGCCTGCGGTAACCTCCGCGAGGGAACGTCCCTCCAGTGATTCACCATCGCCGAGACGCCGGAATGCGGACACCCCGTTCGGACTCGCGTACTGCACGATTCCGTCCGCATCCAGCCTGATAAGGCCATCACCCACTCTGGGTGCCCCCCGACGGGAACCGGTGGGCGACGCGAAGTCGGGCCAGAGACCTAACGTACCCATCCTCAGTAAGTCGTAGGCGCACTGGCGGTACGTCAGCTCAAGTCTGGAGGGCATTCTGGAACTGGACAGATCCATATGGGAGGTGACCACGGCGAGCGTCCGGCCGTTGCGAACCATCGGAACCGCCTCGACCCGGAGGGCCATGTCGCTGCTCCAGTTGGTCTCGCTGGAGCGCTCAATTGTCCGGCTCTCCCAGGCCTTATCTACCAGAGGCTGCAAATCCGAGCGGATCCCCTCCCCCACGAAGTCGGCGTGAAATACCGTATGCGTGGTGGAGGGGCGCACGTGTGCAAGCGCAATGTATCCGTGTTCGGGATGCGGAAACCACAGTGCCAGGTCAGCGAAAGCCAGGTCGGCAACCATCTGCCAGTCGCCCACCAGGAGGTGCAGCCACTCGGCGTCTCCCGGCCCAAAATCAGCATGCTCCCTGATAGGGTCCGTAAAGATTGCCACTGCACCTCCATTTTGCGACGCTCTGGCTACTGCCCTAGCGTCGGACGATTGACCTCAAGAGCCTCAATGCTACCGACAGGGAAGCCATATCGTCGGCTTCAAGGGCATTGACCTCATCAAACATGCTCTTTGCCCTCCCCAATTGCTCGGCGTTCAGTCCTTCCCAGGTCTTCAGGCGATCTTCCGCCGGGAGATCGCCGGGAGTGGCCTCCAGTACAGCCGTCGTCATGTCTGAAACCGTTGAATACAGATCGTCGCGCAGGGCAGCCCGGGCAAGGGCCTGCCAACGGTCCTCCCTGGGGAGCTTTGTGATCCGCTCCAGCAGGGAATCGATGTGGAACCGGTTGAAGACCGTGTAGTAGACGTGCGCAATACTTTCCACCGGTTCCGGATTGCCATGGGCAATCTTGGCGATGTCCAGCAATACAAAGCTCTCGAAGAGCTCAGCCCATCGGTGAGACAGGTCTTCCGGCAGACCCCACGCGCGCGCCTTCTCAAGCCACGCAGCCACTCGTGCGTGGTCATCACCACGCAAATAATCCAGGAGGCGCGAACGCATCGGATCCATCAGAGGCTTGAACTCCGCGACTGTGTCTGCAATTGGCCGTGTGGCGTTCCCCTGGGTGAGTACCCAGCGAACAGCCCGGTCGAGCAATCTGCGGACATCCAGGTGTACAGCGCTCCAGTGTTCGGTGGGGAACGACGCCGGCAGCGCGTTGAGCTCCGCCACCATGTTGTCCAGTTCGTAAACTTCCCGCAGGGCCACAAAGGCCTTCGCCACTTGGACCTCGCTGGCAGAAGTCTCCTCCATCACGCGGAAGGCGAATGTGATACCGCCCATGTTGATCATGTCATTGGCGATAACCGTCGCGATGATCTCCCGGCGCAGCGGATGGCTGTCCAGCTCGGCGTCGAACCTTTCCCGCAGCTGACGAGGGAAGTACTCCCGCAGGGTACGACGGAACCAGGGATCATCGGCGAGATCACTGTCCCGCAGAGCCGTGGCCAATTCAATCTTGGCATAGGCGGAGAGCACCGAGAGCTCAGGGGACGTAAGTCCCTGGCCTTGCTCCAGCCGCTCCCTGAGTGTCTCCGTCGTGGGAAGCGCTTCAAGTTTCCGCTTCAGGTAACCGGACTTTTCCATCCAGTCCATCAGCCGCTCGTAGCTGGGGCTCCACTCGGCAACTCGGATTCTGTCGTTGAGCAGCAGAATGTTTTGGTCAATGTTGTCTTCAAGAACCAGTCGGCCAACTTCCTCCGTCATGGAGGCCAGGAATTCGGCGCGCTCGCTGGCGTTGAGTTTGCCTGCCGCTACCATCCTGTCAACAAAGATCTTGATGTTGACCTCGTGGTCGGAGCAATCCACTCCGGCCGAATTGTCGATCGCGTCAGTGTTGAGAATCACCCCTTGCAGGGCAGCCTCAATCCGGCCACGCTGAGTCAATCCCAGGTTGCCGCCTTCACCCACCACTTTGACACGCAGCTCCCGTCCATCCACGCGGATGGCGTCATTGGCTTTATCACCAACTTCGGCATTCGTCTCGGTACTGGCCTTGACGTACGTTCCGATTCCACCGTTGTACAGAAGGTCGGCCGGAGCGAGCAGGATCGCACGCAGCAGCTCCGGGGGGCTCATTTGGGTAATGCCGTCCGGGAGGCCCAATGCGACGCGCACTTGCGCCGAAACCGGGATGGATTTCAGTTGACGGGGGAAAACACCGCCGCCCTCACTGATCAGCGATTTGTCGTAGTCATCCCAGGACGAACGCGGCAGCGCGAACAGCCGTTGCCGTTCATCAAATGAAACAGATTCGTCAGGATTCGGATCCAGGAAAATATGGCGGTGGTCAAAGGCCGCGAGAAGCCGGATGTGCCGTGAAAGCAACATCCCGTTGCCGAAGACATCTCCCGACATATCCCCCACGCCGACGACGGTAAACGGTTCAGATTGTGTATCGAGGTCCAGTTCGCTGAAGTGACGCTTCACTGATTCCCAGGCGCCCCTTGCCGTGATTCCCATAGCTTTGTGGTCGTAGCCCACAGAACCACCGGAGGCGAAGGCATCCCCCAGCCAGAAGCCGTATTCAACGGCAAGCCCGTTGGCGATGTCGGAAAAAGTCGCCGTACCCTTGTCCGCCGCGACCACCAGATAGGAGTCATCTGCGTCATGGCGCACTACCCCGGCGGGCGGCACCAGTTCCTCGCCCTCGGGGGTCGCAACGAGATTGTCAGTAAGGTCCAAAAGGCCGCGGATAAATGTCTTGTAGCTCTCTACGCCCTCAGCCATCCAGGCGGCCCGATCTTCGGCGGGGTTGGGCAGTTGTTTGGCGTAGAAGCCGCCCTTGGCTCCGGTGGGAACGATGACTGCGTTCTTGACCGTCTGCGCCTTGACGAGGCCGAGGATTTCTGTGCGGAAGTCCTCCCTGCGATCTGACCAGCGGAGGCCGCCTCGAGCAACCTTCCCGAAGCGGAGGTGCACACCCTCGACACGTGGGGAATACACCCAGATTTCGAACATCGGCCTCGGGAACGGCAAACCATCAATGCCGGCCGGATTGAGCTTGAAGCTCAGGTACGGCTTGTTCTGGAAGAAGTTGGTCCTCAGGGTTGACTCGATCAGGTTCTTGAAGGTCCGCAGCACCCGGTCTGCATCAAGGGTGGCTACCTGCTCAATGGAGGCAGCCAGTTCCCCGCTCAGCTGTTCCTGCCGGGTCTCGCGCTCTTCCTCACTCAATGAGGGATCAAACCGGGCAGTAAACAGGGCGCTCAAGGCTCTCGTAACTTCAGGGTTCGCCAGCAAAGTGTCGGCCATGAATTCGAAGGAGTTGGTGTTGCCCATTTGCCTCATGTACCTGGCGTAGGAGCGAAGAACCACGATCTGGCGCCACGGCATGCCTTCACGTAGGACGAGCCGGTCAAAGCTGTCAGATTCGGCTGCACCGGAAACGGCTGCTCCGAAGGATTCGGCAAGGAGCTCTCCTGTTGCCATTGGATCCACCCGTTGCGGGTACTTGAGCCCCAGGTCGTACAGGAAGAAGTCGCGTTTGTCGGCCGTCTCGATCTCGAAGGGCCGTTCATCCAGCACCTCAAGGCCCAGGTTGTGGAAGTACGGAAGGATCTGGCTCAGGCTCTTGGGGTCAAGCATGTACAGCTTGACCCGTGCGTCCTCCTCCAGAGTCGCTCCCGCGCCATCGGGAAGGTAGACGTGAACGCCCGGACGTTCGGGCCCGCCGTTCTGCTTGGCTGCGGCGCTGTATTTCTCGAACCTTGCAATGTCCTCCAGCGCGTCTTCGACCTCGTAGTCCACGCGGTAGCTCGCGGGAAAAGCCTCGGCCCAGAGATCGGCGAGTTCCTTTCCGCCTCCATCGGGTGAGGAATCGCGAAGTACTTCTGTGATTCCCTCGCTCCACGAGCGCGTGGCGCGCACAAGACGTTTTTCAAGTTCCTGGGAGTTGACGTCCGTGACGTCTGCGTCCTTGGGCAAGCGGATCCGGAAGAAAAGCCGGGCCAGCGCGGATTCGGTCATGCGCGCTTCGTAGTCGATCGACTCGGCGCGAAATGTCTCGCGGAGCTCGTCTTCAATACGAAGCCGGACGTTGGTGGTGTACCTGTCACGCGGAAGGAATACGACGGCGGACATGAACCTGCCGTAAATGTCAGGCCTGAGGAAGAGACGGGTACGGCGCCGTTCCTGCAGTCGCTGGATGCTGATGGCAGTGGCAGCCAGATCAGGAACCTCGATCTGGAACAGTTCATCACGGGGGTAGGTTTCAAGGATCCCCAGGAGGTCCTTGCCGGAGTGTGAATCGGGCGGGAAACCAGCGATGCGAAGGACTTCCTCGACCTTCTCCCGCACGATTGGAATATCCCTGACGGACCCAGCGTAAGCACTGGTCGCGAACAGACCGATGAATCGCTGCTCTCCGTTGACGTTACCGGTGGCATCGAAACTCTTGACACCGATGTAGTCAAGGTAAGCGGGGCGGTGCACGGTGGACCTGGAGTTGGCCTTGGTGATTACAAGGGCCCGCTTCTCCCGGGCCTTTTTCCGGCCGGCATCCGTCAGATGCTGAACCTGCCGGCCGTCAGAACTTGCGCGCAGAAGGCCCAGCCCGCTGTCTTCACGGAGCTCGAGTACATCTTCGCCGTCCTCGTTGACGAGGTCGTATTCGCGGTAGCCCAGGAAGGTGAAGTTACCCTCGTCCAACCAGCGCAGGAGGTCCTGTGCCTGTCGGAGCTCGGTAATTTGGGCCGGATTGGCTACCTTGTCCAAGTCTGCAGATATCTGCAGCGCTTTGTTCCGCATCTTGGGCCAGTCTTCGACGGCGGCCCGGACGTTTCCAAGAATTCGCCTCAGCCCATCTTCCAGAAGGTCCCGGCTCTCCTTGCCCAGTCTGTCGATCTCGACTGCAATCCAGGATTCCATGTGCGAGGCGTTATCGCCTTCAGCAATGAGATGGGAAAGGCTCGGCATAGTTGCTGTATCGCCGCTGGAGAGACCAACTGTGGAAGGAACTTTGTCCACCTTGACCAGTTCACCGGTAGCCCTGTTGCGTGTGACAACAAACAGCGGATGGACCACCAGATGGATAGCGGACTTTTGACGGACAATCTCAGCATTCACGGAGTCAACGAGGAACGGCATGTCGTCGGTGACTATATAAACGACACAGTTGTCACCCTCATCAAAGATGGAGACGTTTGCGTGGCCCGGCCGTCGGCTTTGCGCTACCGCCCGGTGCGTCTCGGCCCGGGTTGAGAGGACTTCGGCGGGGTACGCCTGGAAATCCTCTTCCGCCAAGTGCTCGTAGTAGTCCCCCAGGTATCCTTCCAAGGCCGAGACGGTCAAGGATTGATCCTCCACACTGGATCCAGACGACATATATGAAACGCCTCCATCAGAAGTTCACGGCTGCACCTTTGCAGCCCTCATTGCGAGCCTAATCCTTAACCCGACGCCTTGCTGTGGAAGAAAATACAGACGAACCGCGTTTTCGCTGGACTGGTGCACAAACCAATTCAGCGATAGAGCGACGAAGTTCCGATTCGGGAGCAGCCTCAAGCAGCAAGGCCCCCGAAAGGAGCGCTGCATCCCCAGCTCCGGGGTCCGCCGGAAGAAAGGCTTCTATCGTCACGGACGGCCCGTATCGGTCCCAAGCTTCCCTCAGTTGGCGCTCGGGTGACCTGCCAACCACCGATGCCCTCACTTTGTTGAGCACCACTTTCGGCGAGGCATGCGGCACGGCTTGCTCGAGATCCGATAGCGCGCGAACCAGTCGGGGCACTCCAACCGGATCGGCTGCTCCTATCGCAAAGACAGTGTCCGCCAACTCAAGGCTGCGCAGCGTGGCAGCGTTCCGCCTGGGCGCAACCGTATCAAAGCTGAGTTCTTCATCGGCCTCCAAACAAAACCCGGCATCAATGACGATGACATCGGCAATCTCCCTGGACTTCTCAAGAACCGAGGAGAGCGCAGCGGCGCGCAACTCTGTCCACCGGTCAGCCCTGGTAATTCCGGTAAGCACCCGGAAGCTGCCACCCTTTGTGACTACTCGCGTGGCAACCCGAAGAAGGGCATCGCCGTCCAAGATACCTTGGTCAGCAAGTCGGCATGCCTGCGCAAGCCCGGCCGTTTCTTCCAGTAATCCCAGCATGGCCGCGACGCTGGCGCCATAGCTGTCGGCGTCGACCAGCAGCACAGACTTGCCCTCGGCAGCCAGCTCTCCGGCAATGTTGATGGCGACCAGAGTCCGGCCAGGCGCACCAGCAGGACCCCAGACGGCTATGATCTTCCCGGTCCCCGACGGTGCGGGGACATCGGCACCGTCATCCATCCTGATTCGGTTGGAGGCACCAGGGTCAGACATCCCGCTGTCCTGCCGGAGGTGGGTCGTAGAGCCCATACCGGACAACAAAGCTACTGACTCCGAAATCTTGGCTGCCAGCGCTGCCGGGTCCACGTCCGGCGCCGCATTGACCACTCCCATTCCGTGCAGCCGGGTGATTTCAGCGGGATTGTCAGTCAGGGCAACAATTGCTACCCCCACGGCCCGGAGACGGTCAACCAGCGAGGCAGCAAGCTCCTCACTGCCTCCTGCTACTACCGCTGCCCGGGCCAGCCCGCCCTGACAGGCCGCCAACAGCTCTGTCAGTTCGGAGCACCTCCTGACCACGGATACCGGGCCATGCAGCCGCTCCAAGCCGCCGACCAGATCTTCCTGGGCATCACCAACTGTTACGACGGGGATACTCACTTCGCCACACTGCCCGGGTTCCACACAACCGAGATCTTTGCCTTGTTAGCCTGTGACCCCAACAGCTTCGGCATCTGGTCGTCACTGACCAGCACCATCAGCACGGTGGAACGGGAGGATCCAAGAGCAGTTGACCCTGGTGTTACTTGTGCGATTTCAGCACCGGGCAGCAGCATTGTGGGCTCGCTGAAACCATTCCGGGTATCCGGCTGCGCCACCCACACATCAACCCTCGAGCCAGCCAGCGCTTGGTCAGGAAGTGGTTCATCAATGGTGATGGCGACAGGTTTGCGGTCCAGTTCATCCGGCTTCCCCAGGCTGTCCTTGGGCAAGAGCTGGTCCTTGCCGATCCTTTGGACAGCCACAAGACCTTCCGGAAGTCCGGCTTCGCCCGAGATGTAGTGCTCTTCCAGTTCCCCCAGACGTACCTTAGCCCTGGCCGTATTGTCCGATGTCAGTCGCTCCCCGACGGCGATAGGCTCGCGCGCCACGTAGACTTCAGTGGTCCGGTCGGCAGCACCTACCAGTGAAACGACTCCGACCACAGATGCAAGCACCAGCAGCAGTCCGACGAGCAGCCGGGGATCCTTCCACGATGGTTTCTTCAGGCGTGCTCCAGCGGATGTTGTGCTCACACTCATGTGTACCGCTTCCCCCTTTAGGCGCTACCGGTTTGGTGGATTATGCGCCAGACACCCCTCATTGTCATTGGAAACAGGCAGAACTGAAAGTCACGGCATCAAACTCCATCAAACTGTGGATAACGCATGCTCTTGACCAATATCGATGGCAAAATGGGTGCATGCCCAGATTCCTGACGCTTGCTGACGTTGCCGAACAGCTACAGATCAACTCTCCGGCAGCCTACGCCCTGGTACGAAGCGGTGAACTCAAGGCAATCCAGGTAGGTGGCCGCGGACAATGGCGGGTCGAGGAAAAGATGCTGGAGCAGTACATAGAGGAGCGGTACGCAGAGGCCAGCCGCATGATCCAGGAGTCAAAGTCGAAGTCTGTTTGACTCCTTCGCTCCCCTCACAACCGTCAGTCCAGCGCGGCCTGGATGGACCTGACGGCCCTTAGCGCCGTAAAGGGAACAACCGCCATCTCAATGACATTTGCTGCACGTCTGGCTTCCCCTGCACCGGTCACGGCGAAGTCCACGTAGTCCCGACCAACCCGGTCGATAACCCCATGGAGCGTTACTTCCCCTTGGGGCCCGCTGCCCAATGTCAGTGCAAGATGGGAGCGATCCCGTGAAAGTGCTCTGAGCGCAGATCCCAGTCCGGGCCTTTGCCGTACTACTGACGGCTCCGTTAGAGCATGCCGGGCCAGGCCGCTGCATCGGCCAATTGCCGCGTAGGGAACAAGCACCTGATGCTGCTGTTCATTCAGTACCAACAACTGGCTGCCGGCATGGCTCAGCAACCCGCTAAGAGTGGATCCGGATACCAGATGCACAGTGATCATGAGGTTGATTGACGCCCGGAGCCGATCAGCCATCTCCACGCCTGCCGCGTCAATGCGGACCCGCTCAGCAATTTCGGCTTCCTGCTGAAGTCGATTCTCGGCAGCGAACTGGGCTTCCATGTCTTCGAACAATGCATCCCAACGCATCCCGTCAGCGTAGGTGTCCCGGGTCAACTGGTCAATTTACAAAAATCCAGAAGAAAAATGACTGGACAAAACCTCGCTTACTACTCCAGACTAATCGAACATCATCAAACGATGTCAAACTGCATCAAATGACACCAATCAATGACGGGGGAACTCATTGAAATCCATCCTTCACAAGCCTCTGCTTTCAGATGCAGCCTTGGCTCTTCTGATTTTGCTGCTCGGTGTGATCCTTGCTGTGACAGGGGAGGCCATGACCAGCCGCTGGCAACGATCCGCCGCCCGGAACCAGTCGATGGGCTTCGACGACATGTTGGGGTTCGGTGCCAACGTTCTTGGCTTGATCTTGGTTGCCTGGTGGCTACTTTCGGTATTGATCGCCTTCGTTGCAGCTGCTCTTGAGCACGCAGGGAGCCGTCGCATTGCGGCTATCGCCGGTAGTTTCACACCCCGCTACATGCGCAGGCTGGCGCTTGCCGCCGTCGGCCTCCATTTAGTAACGGCTCCACTTGCAAATGCCGCCACATTGCCCGATTCAGCGTCGATCGCCGGCCAAGGTTCTTCGGTATCAGCTGCCTGGAAGGCTGAACCTTCGGACAGCGACCCCGTTCTGCCGTTGAATCCACGCTGGCAACCGAGCAAACCGATTGTGGATCCCGGTCCGCTCGCAGGCACTCCCCTTAGGGCTCTTCACGAGGAGCAAGGAGCCGGCACTGTGCCGGTGCCGGTTGTCCACGGCGATTCCCTCTGGACCATTGTTGCCACCCATCTTGGGCCGCTCGCATCCGACGTCGACATTGCCCGGGAGTGGCCGCGCTGGTATCAGGTCAATCGTGCCGTCATAGGTGAGAACCCTGACCTGCTAAGGCCCGGCCAACTGCTCACGCCTCCCAGTGCGGCCTGACCGGCGCCGGGCTAGCCCACCATCAATTGAAGGATCACTATGAGCGCAGTAACGGTAATTCGGGACAAGCAGGAACCAGTAGCCAATAACAAGGCGGCTGCTCACCGGTTTCCCTCAGTAATCGCGCCTGGCAGCCAGCAGGCTTTGGGGCCGAAGCCCTCCGTGGAAGTCATCAACAACCCGGTGAGCAGTCTAAAGACAGCCACCGACCACCGCGAGGTCTGCGCCATAGCCCGCGGAACAGTCCAAGCCGCCATAGAAGTCCTGGCCGGCACCCGTCCTGTCCATCAACTGGCGCGACGCCTGGACCAGCAGTGCATGGCGGCACTTCAACATCGGGCCGCCCTTATCCGGCTCAACAGGCAGAGCATCTCTCCATCCAACACCGGTGTCTACCGAAATCCAGCAGTGCGTTCCGTGCGTGCCTCAGAAGTTACGGCCGACATCTACGAAGCCAGCGCCGTGGTCGTAGATGAGACGCGGGCACGGGCGGTGGCATTACGACTGGAACGGAACAACAAGGTATGGCGGATTACCGTTTTGGAAATTGGCTGACTTCCCTCACTGTCAGATCAGCGGCGCTTCTTCTTATTGCTCCGTCTGCCGACATCCTGAGCCGCAGCCTTAGCGGGGTTACCTGAGCGACCGGCGGACCTGCTCTCCACCCGGGTCTGGCTGGAGCCGTCCTCGCTCGGAGCTGTGTACTGCAGTTGGGCAGGTTTTTCGGGAGCTTGCAGGCCGGCAGCCTTGATCTGCGGAGTGTGGTGTTCTGTGTGCTCACCTTCGGCATCCGCGACGACCACATCTTCGGCCGGGGTCACTTCGACCTCAAGGTTGAACAGGAATCCAATGCTTTCTTCCCGGATGGCTTCCATCATGGCCTGGAACATGATGAACCCTTCCCGCTGATACTCAACCAGCGGATCGCGCTGGGCCATCGCCCGGAGGCCAATGCCCTCCTTCAGATAGTCCATCTCATAGAGGTGTTCCTGCCATTTGCGGCCAATCACTGAAAGGACAACCCTGCGCTCAAGTTCCCGCATGCTCTCGGCGCCAATCGATTCTTCCCGCGCCTGGTACACCAACCTGGCATCGGAAAGTATCTCCTCCCGGAGGAACTCTGTTGTGATGCGTGACTTCCCACCAGCTTCGTCGATGATGTCGTGAGGAGTAACGCTAACGGGATAAAGCGTCTTCAGGTTGGTCCACAACTGGTTGAAGTCCCAGTCGTCACCGTTCCCTTCTGCGGTAGCTTCATCAATAAAGGAGTTGATGGTGTCTTCGAGGAAGTACTGCACCTTTTCGTGAAGGTCGTCACCCTCGAGAATCCGACGCCGGTCGCCATAGATGGCTTCACGCTGGCGGTTGAGGACGTCGTCGTACTTGAGCACGTTCTTGCGCTGCTCGGCGTTGCGGCCCTCTACCTGCCCTTGGGCAGAGGCGATGGCGCGGGAGACCAGCTTCGACTCCAGTGCCACGTCATCCGGGACAGAACTGTTCATCAGGCGCTCGGCGGCACCGGAGTTGAACAGGCGCATGAGGTCGTCCGTGAGGGAAAGGTAGAACCTCGACTCGCCAGGGTCTCCCTGACGCCCGGAACGGCCCCGCAGCTGGTTGTCGATCCTTCGCGATTCATGGCGCTCGGTGCCCAGCACGTAGAGGCCGCCGAGATTCAAAACTTCTTCGTGCTCGTCCTTGACTGCCTGCTTGGCAGCTTCAAAGGCATCCGGCCAGGCAGATTCGTATTCCTCTGAGTTTTCTTCGGGGTCCAGTCCCCTCTTGGCCAGTTCGGCCACTGCCGTGAATTCCGCGTTGCCGCCAAGCATGATGTCGGTACCGCGACCGGCCATGTTAGTGGCCACGGTGACAGCACCCTTGCGACCAGCCTGGGCAACAATAGCGGCTTCACGGGCGTGGTTCTTGGCATTCAGGACCTCGTGGCGGATGCCCTCCTTTGCCAGGAGGCGAGAAAGGTACTCGCTCTTTTCCACGCTGGTGGTTCCGACCAGGATCGGCTGACCCTTTTCGTGGCGTTCGGCTATGTCCTGGACGACGGCGTCGAACTTTACCGTCTCGTTCTTGTACACGAGGTCGGACTGGTCGATCCGCTGCATGTCCCGGTTGGTCGGAATCGCAACAACGCCGAGCTTGTAGGTGCCCATAAATTCTGCAGCTTCAGTTTCGGCCGTGCCCGTCATGCCGGCGAGCTTGCCGTACATACGGAAGTAGTTCTGCAGCGTGACGGTGGCCAAGGTCTGGTTCTCGGCCTTGATTTCGACGCCTTCCTTGGCTTCGATGGCCTGGTGCATGCCCTCGTTGTAGCGGCGTCCGGCCAGGATACGGCCAGTGTGTTCGTCAACGATCAGGACTTCGCCGTCAAGGATGACGTAGTCCTTGTCCCGCTTGAAAAGTTCTTTGGCCTTGATCGCGTTGTTCAGGAAGCCGATCAATGGAGTGTTGGCTGATTCATAGAGGTTTTGGATACCGAGATAGTCTTCGACCTTCTCGATGCCGGCCTCAAGAACACCGACCGTGCGCTTCTTTTCGTCGACCTCATAGTCCCGTTCGGGCTGCAGACGCGTCACTACTTTGGCGAACTCGCTGTACCAGCGGTTCGTGTCGCCCTGGGCCGGGCCTGAAATGATGAGCGGGGTACGCGCCTCATCAATGAGGATGGAGTCAACCTCATCGACGATGGCGAAGTTGTGACCGCGCTGGACCAGTTCGGACTGGTCCCACGCCATATTGTCGCGCAGGTAGTCGAAGCCGAATTCATTGTTGGTGCCATAGGTAATGTCAGCGGCATACTGCTCGCGGCGGACGGAAGGATCCTGGTTCGAAAGGATGCACCCGCTGCTCAAGCCCAGGAAGCGGTATACGCGGCCCATCAGGTCCGACTGGTATTCAGCCAGGTAGTCGTTGACCGTAACGACGTGGACTCCCTTGCCCGTCAAAGCGTTCAGGTAGGCCGGGGCTGTGGCCACGAGGGTCTTACCTTCACCGGTTTTCATTTCGGCGATGTTGCCCAAGTGCAGGGCAGCCCCGCCCATGAGCTGCACATCGAAGTGGCGCAGGCCCAGGGTTCGGGATGATGCTTCGCGTACTGCGGCGAAGGCTTCGGGCAAGAGGTCATCCAGCTTCTCACCGTCCTGGTGACGCTCCCTGAGACGATCGGTTTCTTCCCGCAGTTCAGCATCCGTGAACGTTTTAAATGAGTCTTCCAGAGCATTAATGGAATCGGCATAGTTCCGCAGTTGCCTCAGGGTTTTTTTGTCACCCGTACGGAGAAGTTTTTCGATAAGTGATGCCACGTGAAGTTGCTCCCAGTCTCAAGCTGCCGAATTCTGGCGTGTTCAGTCTACGTGAGAGACACTGGCCACGCTGTTAGTGTTCCCTGAGAGCTGATACCCAACCCGGGACCGGGCGATTTCATCTGCCAGGGCAGGCCCCAGATCCCCGACCGGGAAGACTACCACCTCATCAAGTTCGAGCCATTCGGCCATCAGCCTCAGCTCGTCGGCAAGTTCCGCAGCAGTGTCATCAGGCGCGTCCGGCTCTGCATAAGCCGCTCTCGCCAGCAGTCTTCCTGTTAACCGGTCCGCCTTCAGGTCAACACGGGCCACGATTCCGTCGCGAAGCAGGAATGGCAGGACGTAGTACCCAAACTTCCTCTTGGCCTCGGGAGTATAGATTTCGATCCTGTAGTGGAACCCGAACAGTGCCTCCAGCCGCTGACGCTCAAACACAAGTGAATCGAAGGGGCTCAGAAGCGCACGGCCGGTTGCGGCACGTGGAAGCTTTGCCTCCGTATGCCTGTACACCGGTTTATCCCACCCTTCGACGCTGACAGGTTGAAGACGTCCCTGCTCCACAAGACGCTCCACCGAGATGGCCCCGGCCCGCAACGGTGTTCGGAAGTAATCTGCGAAACAGCGAACTGTTCCTATGCCGTGAGCCCTTGCAGCAGCTTCAATAAGGCGGTCCATCGCCGCTTCGGGATCAGGATCAGCAGACGGTTCAAGGGATGCTGCCGGCAGGATTTTTGAGGTCAGGGTGTAGCGGCGTTCAAATTGATCTGTTCGGGACGCAGCCGATACCACTCCTTCCTCAAACAGGTGTTCGAGTACCCTCTTGACCGCGTTCCAGTTCCACCCCCAGTGGTCCTGGCGTCGGTCCTCCACGTGGCCGATCCTGGCAGTTAGTTCCGCGGCGGTCAGGGGCTTACTCTTCGAAAGGACTGCCAGCACCTGGTTAGCCACATCCTCACGGAGTACGGGATCCATGCCGCCTGCGCCTACCCATTTCCGGTTCTGCCAGAGTACGAGGTCGTGGAAATGATCAGGCAGGATGAAACAAGCCTCATGCGCCCAGTACTCCATCATCCGGCGAGGATGCGTTCCTGCCATACGCTGCAGAATCTTCCGGTCATAATTTCCAAGCCGGGAGAAGAACGGGAGGAAGTGGCTGCGTGCCAGGACGTTGACAGAATCTATCTGCACCAGATGCAGCCGGGCAAAGGTACGGCCCACCGTCCGTGATGTCACGGGCCCGGCGGGCCGTACCTTGTCCAATTGCTGAGCTGCAAGTGCAATCCGTCTGGCCTGGATCAGGCTCAGCGATGCCCCCACATCAGTCCTTTCTTTTGGATGGTCTCCTGCAGCTTAGGCTTTCGCTTCCTTACGCGTTCGCTGCCTGATCGTCTGAGCGGTAGGCGATGATCTTGTCCTCAAGCAGGTTTTCACCCGGTTCGCAGAACTGATCAAGGGTGATGACGCCATAAGTCCAGCCCCGACGACGGTAAACCACTGAGGGCGCATTGGTCGCCTTATCGACAAAGAGATAGAAGTCATGGCCGACCAGCTCCATGTTGTCGACGGCGTCGTCGAGACTCAGGGAAGCCGCCGGAAAGACCTTCCGCCTGATCAGCACTGGCGAATCGCCGGCTGGAATGTCGTTATCGACGTCGTACGGTGACTTTTCGACCGTAGGCGTGGCCGGGGGCTTGCGGTTGCTGGTCTCCGCATAGAGCGGCCCGCTGGGGCTTGCCGGTTCCAGGGCTGCTGTAGCTTCCCGGACCGCCTTGGGCGTGTGCCGTCCGTGGTGGACCTTTTTCCGGTCCTTTGCCCTCCGCAACCGTTCAAGGAGTTTGTTGTAAGCCAAGTCGAATGCAGCGAATTTGTCCGCGGCGCTGGCTTCGGCACGGATCACGGGACCACGTCCCAAAACTGTGACTTCAACTGTGAGCTGATCGCCGGTCTGCCGCGTACCGGTCTCTTTCGAAACCTTTGCGTCTACCCTCTGGACCTTGTCCCCCAGGGACTCAATCTTTGAAATCTTCTCGCCGGCATATTCGCGGAAGCGGTCTGAAACCGTCAAATTCCGTCCGCTGATCATGAACTCCATGGTGCCCTCCAAATGACTTCGGTGACACGACGGCGGCACTTACGGGGGCCGATCTGATTGACAGTCGAGCCCCCTTTCGAGCCGCTATCGACAGGTACAACTGATCTTGGTACCCACAACCGACGTTAGTTCATAGCTACCCGTTATTCATCTTTTCGCCGTTTATTTTTTTCTAAGTCCTAGCGCCCATCGCTTACCCGCTGGCCTCAGGAACCATGCTGCCGGCGTCGGGCGCGCGTGTCGCCGCAAGGACCACGGCGCCCACCACGGTGCCCCCAGCCGCATGCACTGCCCGGGCGGCTTCGGCCAGTGTTGCACCAGTGGTGAGGACGTCATCGACGATGATGCAGGGCTGCCCCCGGATCAGCCGACGGCGGGCGGGGCGGGACACCATAGAGCCTCTGACCCGCCGCGCACGCTGGCCCCGACCCAAGCCTTTTTGCCCACTATGAGGCACCATTCCCGGTGCTGCACGGAATCCGCCAATCGTGCTGCTTCTGTTGATTCTGCGTGATTTTCTCAGGGCGTCGGCGATGACGAATCCTCCCAGCTCCCCGTGTAGCCGCAGGTTGTTCAGCAGGAGGTGGACGGGGCTGAAGCCTCGCTTCCTGTATGCCGCTGCACTGCTCGGGACAGGGACCAGCCTCACCTTGGCGCCGTTTCCCAGGCTCGCACGGATGGCCCTGCCCAGACCTTTGGCGAGAGCGTTCTCCAGTTGATGCTGGCCATATCTTTTGAAAGACAGGACGGCCTGGGCCATCTCCTCCCGATAAACCGCCGCCGCAACTACCGGCAGTATTACCGAGCCGTCGACGTCCATCAGCGCCGGGGCTTGGCCTTCAGCCCTGAATGGATTGCGGGTAAGCCGCAGGATTGCTCGCTCGCATACAGCACAGAGGGAGCTGTCTTCAGCACCACAGCAAACACAGTCAACAGGCGATATAAGAGCCAGGAGTTCTGCAAAAGAAACAGCCAGTGCGTCCCCCCACCGCCAGAGCCTGTTGGAATAACTCCCCCGGTGTTTCCCAGGCGTCATAACGGAGGGCGCCAGATCCGGGTCGGCGCAAACCACAGGCGGCTTCATCGTCCCAGTGTTCCCGGCAACGGGATCGTCTGAAAGGGAGAACTGCTCCAGTGTGGAAAACCCATCTGTGAGAACCGGACAGCTGCCCTCCCGACATATCCATCCCACCTGATTTCAGCCGGGGAAGGAGGGGTCCACCGGCCCCTTCAGCTGTGGTGACCAGCCGTTGCCAAGCCGTTGGAAAATGCCCTCCGGAGACTGGCCAAAGATCTCATCGGCTCCGTTCCCTGCGCTGATGGCCGTCAGTCCCGGCCACGGTGCAAGCTGCTGCGGGGGCGAAGACGTCAACGACAGCAGTTCGGGCGCCACCGTGTCATTGGCATTCACAGCTGTCTTCATGACTGCCACTGTGGTGTCGTTTACCCAGACCCCTTGATCCGCTTCCTTTGTGGTGACCAGGGTGATGGGTGCGGTCAGGTCGCGGGGAGTCCCGTCGGCATTGCGGACGATACCCGTAACCTGCACGCGTGTTTTCCCGTTCTGCTCCGAGATTACAAGGGCACGAACGCCCTCACGGGACACCCTGAACTCCTTCACATTCCTACCTGCAAGCCAGGATGGCGCCAGCGTAACTGTCGGAACCGCGCCACCTTCGGCAACGTTCACAGGCCGGAAAGCCACCACCTCGCTGGAGCCGTTGGCACCCGGGCCGGCGGTCCACACCCAATCGCTACGCCCAAAGGATGGATGAGTGAGCGTGCTGCGCGTGGTCAGTGCCCTGGCAGGTTGTCCTGGAAGGATGGAATATAGCGTGGTTCTGCTCTCGTTGAGGAACGCCGTTGTTTGGGATACCGGCGATTCTGCGGGCGACCGTGGGCCCAGCCCATTGACGGACTGCATATCTGGCAGCGGCGAGACCCTGTTGTTTTCATAGCGCACCAGCTCATTGCCATTGACGGCGATCTGGCGGGCAGGAACATTCACGTCTCGAATCGGCGGAAGGACGGACCCGTTGTCTTCGACCCGCACCAGGTCCTGGTCCGCCCGCAGTTCCACGTTAATGACATCCGGTTGGCCGTGAAACGTCAACGCCAACTGGGTCTGCATCCGTAGCCGGTCCTCGGGCGAAGACTCCCTCAGCTCCTTGGCCGTCAGGTCTACCTGCGCGGCACCGGAAACGACGGGTACAGACTCACGCGCAAGCCGCATCCCGGAGGGAAACGCGCTCACCACCGCACCCCGGAGGTACGGGGCCGGGCCGGCCAGGAGGGCACTGGTCATGGCCTTAACCGTCTTCTTTTTGATAAACCAACGTATGTCCGGGACCACGTAGGTGAAGCTGTGGTCATAGAAGTAGATGGGGTAGGGGCCATAGATGATTCTGAAATTTTCTTCCGGAATAGCCGTACCATCCGGTATGGCAGAAACCCGCCAGTCGCCGTCGACCTGTGTCAATGTCGCCGGAATATTTTCCTTGGTTCCTTCAGGAAGGGGCGTGGCCACGCCGTCGGCGTCTACGGTGTATGACAGGTCAAGCTCATAGTTGTAGACATTTTCAACGGCTGTTTTCACCACTCGGGCCGACCTGAAAACGAGAGTCCGCTGATCGGGTTTCCAGGACACGGCCGATGCCTGTGTGAGGAACTGGCGGGCCACCGCATAGTCCGACTCGTAGCCGCTTCCGGCGCTGAAGAAGCCCTCCAGGATGGATTCCGGGCTGGCTCCCTCAAGCGGACCCTGCGGAAAAAACACGGGTGCGTCCGAATTGCCCGCGCTTTCGTCTGTGCTTTTTCCTACCGGCCCGGACCGGGGAATCTGTGCACAGGCAGCCACAAAGAGCAGCAGCAGGACCGTCAGCGATGCAACGATGGAGTTGACAGCCCAGTGCCGGGGCTTCTCAGTGCTCACGAGTGTCCTCTCGGCTGCTTTCTTCAGGGACCACGGCGCTTCCCGGTACGGTGGCCTCCAAAGCAGCTGAGGGAGCTGCCGGGGCGGCAGACTTAAGGATCAATGTGGAGCGTTCACCGGCACGCCCGGAAAGTTCGACGTCGGCTGGCTCCAGCTGAAGGGGTGATTTTACAATGGGTTCGCCCTGCCGGAGGGGCAGAGTCAATCTGAAATTGGACCCTGCTCCCTTGTTGCCCCAGGCCTGAAGCCAGCCGTTGTGCAGCTTTGTGTCTTCAGCGGAGATTGACAACCCCAGCCCGCTGCCACCTGTGGTGCGCGCCCGAGCCGGGTCCGCACGCCAAAATCTATCGAAGACCCTGGCGGCCTCTGTTGGAGTCATACCAATTCCATGGTCCCGCACCGCGATTGCGACCGCAGACTCATTCACCGCAATGGAAATGTGAACGGGATTCCCCTCACCGTGTTCAAGAGCATTCAGGACAAGGTTACGAAGGATGCGGTCGATCCGGCGGGCGTCCATCTCCGCAACGATGCTCTTTTCCCGGCATATGACCACGATGTCGGAGCCGTATTCCGCAGCCACCGGAGCCACCCCATCCAGCACATGGGTTACCAGCGGCAAGATATCAGTGGGCTCGGCATCGAGCCTGGCCACTCCGGCGTCGAAACGTGAGATTTCCAGCAGGTCCGCCAGCAGTGATTGGAAGCGTTCCACCTGGTTGTAAAGAAGCTCTGCAGATCTCTTGTTGATGGGGTCAAAGTCGTGGCGGGCGTCGTACAGAACTTCAGCAGCCATCCGGACTGTTGTCAGCGGTGTACGGAGTTCATGGGACACGTCTGATACGAATCGCTGCTGCATTTGCGAAAGCGTCGCCAGCTGGGTGATCTGTTCCTGGAGGCTGGCGGCCATGTGATTGAAGGAAGCTCCCAGACGTGCCACTTCGTCCTCGCCCTTGACCACCATCCGCTCCTGGAGTTGGCCTGCGGCCAGCTTTTCGGATACGAGGGCTGCATGGCTGACCGGGCTCACCACATTCCGCGTAACGTACCAGGCGATGGCACCAATCATAAGAACCAGGACGGCCCCGCCTGCCCACAGGACGTTTTGGAT
The DNA here is from genome assembly GCF_056499105.1 of Arthrobacter sp. Z5-13. Taxonomy (NCBI): domain Bacteria; kingdom Bacillati; phylum Actinomycetota; class Actinomycetes; order Micrococcales; family Micrococcaceae; genus Arthrobacter; species Arthrobacter sp. Z5-13. Next base: position 1,490,612 of record NZ_CP096460.1, on the reverse strand, counting down.
CTCATCGAGAGTCTTTTGCGCCGAATTGAGGTCGTAGATCAGGTACAGCTCGTAGGCTGTACCGTTAAAAGTCACCAGGTTTCCGACCGCAAGACCTGGCCGGTCCTCGGTACCCACCGGAAACTCCATGGAGGCCCAGAACTGCTCCTTTCCGGACTCCTGCACCGCCCTTCGAAGTTCCGGGGGAATGACGTTGATGGTCAGCTGGTCTGATGCCCGGGATTCCACCCAGCGGTTTCGGGGTTTGGTTTGCTCCGGCTTTGCTTCAAAGACGTAGCGCCGCTGAATCACGTTGCCACGGCCTTCGACCGCATTCAGTGTGTCGTAGACGAGTGTGATGACGCTGGACTGATTGGTGACCTGCGCGCCGTCGAACGTTTCCTGGACCTGCTTGACGTTGTACAGGGTCTCGGACTCGGCCTGGGTCAGCCGCTCCTGGAAGAGGTTGTTGGCAATCTGATTCGACAAATATGCACCCACAACGGCGAAAGAGCTGATCGAAAGCAACAGCGTGGTGAGGACCGTTCGCAGTTGCAGGGAACGACGCCATCGCCGGCGCAGTGAGCGAAGCAGGAGCCGGAACCCGGGCAAGGCGCGGGTTAGCCCCGTTCGAACGAGCCGGAGAATACGCAGGACGGCGATTTGTGCCCGCCGCCCCCAGAGCCTGGCACGGAAAGACAGCCCAGCCACATTGGCTAACGCGTCTGTATGTTCAGGAGCATGCTCAGGCACCGGCGACCGGTCGGTCTCCGGATGCAAAATTGCTCTGGTGGCGCCTGGCTCGGCAGCTTCAGCCGGTGGCGGCTGGGGGTCCGTTTCGCCGGAGCGTCCCTTGCGAGGCTCAGGAACCTGCTTTATAGCCGACACCACGGACCGTCAATACTACTTCGGGGGCTTCAGGGTCACGCTCAATCTTTGACCTCAACCGCTGGACATGGACGTTGACCAGCCGCGTGTCGGCCGCATGGCGGTAACCCCACACCTGTTCAAGAAGGAGCTCACGGGTAAAGACCTGCCAAGGTTTGCGGGCAAGGGCCACCAGCAAGTCGAACTCCAATGGAGTCAACGAGATCCGTTCGCTGCCTCGGCTCACCAGATGGCCTGCAACATCGATGGTTATGTCGGCGATACGCAGAGTCTCGGGTGCCTTTTGGTCCCCCGGGCGCAGACGGGCCCGGACCCGTGCCACGAGTTCAGCGGGTTTGAAGGGCTTAGGGACATAGTCATCGGCCCCTGATTCCAGTCCACGGACCACATCAGAGGTATCGGATTTAGCCGTTAGCATCACAATCGGAACGTCGGACTCACCCCGGATCTGACGGCAAACCTCGATTCCGTCAACTCCCGGAAGCATAAGATCGAGCAGCACGAGGTCCGGCTTGGAGGAGCGGAAGATTTCCAGGGCCTGACCGCCGTCTGCACAAAATACCGGCTCGAAGCCGTCATTGCGCAGGACAATGCCAATCATCTCGGCCAACGCCTCGTCATCGTCCACTACCAGAATACGTGCCTTCATAGTTACATATTCCCTTATTGTATTGGCTTTGTCGTGTTGGGGGCAGGTACGGCATGGCGCGGTGGCCGCAACTGTCTGCGCCCGCTCCTCTGGTTCCCCGGGCCGCCCTCTTGAATCCGCGATCGCAGCTTTGGGCGGGGGTGCTATGAGGCTGCCCGCTGAAACTATAGGCTGGGGGCAGGTCGGGTCTGGCCGGATGGCTTTGACCTGGAACCAGAACCGGGCCGTGAATTGGCTCGGCGCCAGGGGACGCGGCCATTTGGGGAGGAACAGCTTGTCTGAAGAGGAAGGTGGTGCTCGGGCACCGCGCGAGCACCGTCCTACGGGAAATGAGCCAGCGTGGGGATCCCAGCCTCAATGGGGGCCGCCTGCTTGGCAACAGGGTCAACAGCCATGGGCGGCACCACAAGGGCCTCCCCCGCAGGGAAACCAATCCTGGCCTCCCCCGCAGGGAAACCAACCCTGGCCCGCGCCACCGGGACAACAACCCTGGCAGCAAGGCCCACAGGGTCAACAGTTACCCCGACAACCTTGGCCTTCAGAACAGGGGCAGCATCCCTGGCAAGGACAACCAGGACCGTATGGTTCCCCGGCCGGGTCCTATGGGAGGCCAGCCTATATCGCTCCCCCGAAGCCTGGCGTGGCACCTCTTCGTCCCCTGATGTTCGGGGAAATTTTGGATGGTTCTTTCCAGACAGTGCGCCGGAACCCGCAGGCAATGTTCGGCGCGGCCCTCCTGGGGCAGTCTCTCGGCATTATCGCCATTGCGGTCCTGGGCTTTTTCGGTTTCGCTTCACTGGGTGAGGAATCCATGCCTGGCTGGATGTCGGGCCGGAACCAATCCGAGAGTGTCGGCATGCTAATAGGCGTCATAGCCGGCGGACTGCTGCTGCTCCTGTTGAGCGTGTTCCTCAGCGCCGTACTTCAGGGTGTCATGGTGGTCCCGGTTGCGCGGGCGCTGCTCAACAGGCGAACCACCTTCCGCCAGATGTGGAAGTTGGCGAAAGGACGCGTTGGGGCCTTGATCGGGCTGGCCGCGCTCCTCCTCGTCGGATACCTGGGTGCGATTGCTCTGCTCGTGATCCTCGCCGTGGTTTTGGCCGAGACGATGGGGGGTGTCTCGGCAGCGATTTCAATCCCTCTCTTCTTAGGACTGATCGTTGCGATGGTCTGGGTTTACATCCGCCTCATGGTTGCTCCCGCCGCCATCGTGATTGAGGAACTCGGTGTGTTGGCCGGTCTTGGCCGTTCCTGGACGCTTACACGCAACAACTGGTGGCGGATCCTGGGTATCTCGTTGGTCATCTCTATTCTGATCAGCATCATCAGTCAGATAGTGAACATGCCATTGGGCCTCATTTCCGGCGGCACCGGTTTCCTCACGCCCCACGCCGGTGAGGAGGAAACGCTAGCGGCCAGCGTAGGCCTGTTGATTGCTTCGACCATCATGTCCGCCTTGGTGGGGGCAGTGGGATATGCCTTCCAGACATCGGTTATGGCTTTGCTGTACATGGATCTTCGGATGCGCAAAGACGGATTGGATCTGGTGCTGATCCGATCGCTGGAATCGGGAGAGGACCCGGACGGCGTGCCCGGACGAGGAGCAACCGTCTACACTGCCGGCAGGCCCGGCTACCCAGGCGGACCGCAATCCCCCGGCGGCACTCCACCGATGTACGGATGATCACCACGGCTGCCGGACCTCTGGCTGCGGCATTCCCTTCGATCGGTCTCCTCCAGGCCGAGCCGCCAGTGCTTCCCGGCGGGGATGAAGCCCGACGTTGGGCGGAGGAGGAACTGTCCAAGCCTAAATATTCGGATGCAACTCCAAGCTGGTTAGAAGATGCCTGGTCCAGTTTCCTGCGCTGGTTGGACTCCCTGGGCAGCAGCGATGGCACTGACCCTGGTGCGCTTCCTCTCATCACTGTTGCGGCAGTCATTGTGATTGCCGTGGCAATCGTGTTGGTGCGTCCTCGGCTGAATGCCCGCAGGAAGAACAGCAGTAAGGCAGTTTTCGACGCCGACCCTTCCGTCAGCCCTGATACTTACCGCCAGAGAGCGGCTGCGGCAGCTGCCGTCGCCGACTGGGGAACGGCCGTCGTCGAGCAATTCCGCGCAGTGGTCCGCTCCACAGAAGAGCGGACAGTCATCGACCCGTTGCCGGGCAGAACGGCAGACGAAGTTGCAGCAAGTCTTGGAGCGGCGTTCAGCCCGGTCGTGTGGCAGCTTCAGCGGGCAGCAACGGTCTTCGACGCAGTCCGCTATGGGCACGCACGCGTGGACCAACAGGATTTCGCCGACATCGTTGCACTGGACAAGGCCATCTCCGGCCTCCAACCGGACTTCAAGGGTGCACCGTCCCATCTGCTGGCGCGTCCCCTGTGAGCCTCGATCTTAAGGGCGCCTCTCCCGATTCCCAGGCTCCGGAACCCCAGAAAAGCGTTGATTCCGACACCTCTGTCCCTGGGGCCGGCGGCCTCATGACCAGCCGCTTACGGCGGCATCGTGGCCTCATTCTGATCAGCCTCGTGATCGTTGCCGCCATGCTGTGGACCGTCGTGGCCCAGCTCTCACCGAAGGGAGACGGAAGGGTCCTCTCCACCGGCAGTGCGGCCCCTCACGGCGGGATGGCGGCAGCAAGCATCCTTAAAGACCACGGAGTGAACGTCAAGCAGACCGATTCGTTCCAGTCCACCATTTCGGCATTGGATGATTCGGCCGACACTGACGAGGGTGGCAGGACAGTTCTCCTTTACGATCCCAACGGCTTCCTCGACGAGGACCGGCTGCAGGAGCTTCTGGAATCCTCAGACCGCTTGGTTGTGGTGACCCCGCATTTCCAAGCGTTGCGGAGCCTCGGTGGTGAAATCCGGCAGGCAGGTGTCGCACCGGAAGCGCTGGATACTATTGAGCCTGATTGCGATGCTGCCGATCCCCAGGCCGCGGGAGCTGTCTCCGCGGAATCCGCCTTCCTCTATACCAGCGGCGATACCGGCGGCTGGACCTGCTACCGGGCCGCCGAATCCGACGGAGGAATCTACGCCGCCACCGGGGACGAACGGCTTATCGTGCTAGGTAGTACCGGGATCATCAGCAATGAACTGCTTGATCAGCATGGCAACGCAGCCTTGGTATTGCGAACACTGGGAGCCGGCAGCACCCTCGTCTGGTATCTTCCCGGCGTCTCTGATATCTCACCTATGGACTCGCCGCCGACGCTCAACGAACTCGCCCCGAAATGGGCGGCATTCCTGGGTCCATGGCTGGCGCTGGTGGCACTTCTAGCCATGTTCTGGCGCGGACGGCGCCACGGACCCCTCGTAACGGAGCCCCTTCCGGTAGTGGTGAAGGCTGCCGAAACGGCAGAGGGCTGGGCCCGCCTCTACCATGACGCCAAGGCAGTGGACACCGCATCTGAAAGCCTCCGCGCCGGGACGTTGGTACGGCTGGCGAAGTCCCTGAAGCTCGGCGCGGACGCAAAACCGGACGAGGTCATCATCGCTGCGGCGCGCAAACTGGGACGCAGCCCGGAACGGATCGCTGAAACACTCAATGGCCGTCCGCGCTCCGAAGGGCAACTGGTGCAATGGGCACAACAGCTTCAAGGACTAGAGAAAGAGGTAATCGAGCAATGACTGAGCAGCGTGCAGGATATCCAGCCCCAAGTATGACCGGAGCGTCACAGCAGGTAGCCCCATGGCCGTCCGGGCAGCATGCGCCTCGCCGGGATGAGGAGCACACGCATCAGGGTGATCCCGTTCGGCAGTCGCTGCTGGATGTCCGGCACGAAGTGGCCAAAGCAGTGGTTGGTCAGGACTCCACCGTCACCGGCCTGCTGATCGCACTTTTGTCACGGGGCCATGTGTTGCTTGAGGGTGTTCCCGGCGTGGCAAAAACGCTGTTGGTCCGCACGTTGTCTGCGGCCTTGAATCTCGACACCAAGCGTATCCAATTCACCCCGGACCTTATGCCCGGAGATGTTACGGGATCCCTCGTGTACGACGCCCATTCATCTGAATTCACTTTCAGGGAAGGCCCCGTCTTCACCAACATCCTGCTGGCTGATGAGATTAACAGGACACCACCCAAAACCCAGGCGTCGCTGCTGGAGGCCATGGAGGAACGCCAGGTTTCAGTGGATGGGGTCTCGCGCCAGCTTCCCGTTCCTTTTATTGTTGCGGCTACGCAGAACCCGGTGGAGTACGAAGGCACTTATCCACTGCCCGAAGCCCAGCTTGACCGGTTCCTGCTGAAGCTCACCATGCCCCTTCCCGGGCGAGAGGATGAGATAGAGGTCATCCGGCGGCACGCTGCCGGCTTCGACCCGAAAAACCTGGCTGCTGCAGGAGTCCGTGCTGTTGCGGGGATTGAGGAACTGGAACTTGCCCGGCGAGCCGTCGCCGAGGTAACTGTTGCACCCGAAGTATTGGCCTATGTCGTGGACATCGTCCGTGCAACGAGGTCCGCTCCGTCCTTCCAACTGGGCGTTTCGCCTCGAGGTGCGACGGCCCTCCTAAGCACCTCCCGTGCCTGGGCTTGGCTTTCCGGACGGCAGTTCGTCACGCCCGACGACGTCAAGGCCCTTGCGCTCCCGTGCCTGCGGCACCGGGTTGCACTTCGCCCGGAGGCGCAAATGGATGGAGTCCACGTTGACGGGGTGCTGGGCAGCATTCTTGCTTCCGTGCCGGTTCCCCGCTGATCCCTATGGCAATTTCCGGACGGTTTGTTCTCCTGGCTCTGCTGGGCGTTGTCCCTGTGGTCATGTACCCGGAGTGGGGAACGGTCTTACTGGTGTGCCTGGTGCTCTGCGCAATCCTGGTGCTTGACCTGGTGACCGCAGCTTCACCGCGCAGTATCTCGCTCCAACGTTCGGCCGCCGGCAGCGTAACACTCCTCAGCGGCACAGATTCCATGCTCACCATCACCAATTCAGGTTCACGCCGTCTCAACGCCAGTGTGCGCGACGCCTGGCAACCCTCCGCAGGAGCCCAAAACCCGGTTCAGAGACTGGATATTCCTCCCGGAGAACGGCGTCGGATGACAGTAAGGCTGCACCCCACCAGGCGGGGGGACCTGAAAGCGGATAACGTCACTGTACGGTCGTTCGGGCCATTGGGCCTCGCTGCCAGGCAGAGAACATTCCCTTCCTCCGGGTCACTCCGCGTGCTGCCGCCCTTCCACTCGCGCAGGCATCTGCCGTCCAAGCTGAGAAAGCTTCGGGAACTTGACGGCAAAGCAGCAGTTCAGATCCGTGGCGCAGGAACAGAATTCGACTCCCTTCGGGACTACGTGCGCGGCGACGACGTGCGCTCCATCGATTGGCGCGCTACAGCTCGTCGGTCGGCCGTTGTGGTGCGCACCTGGCGCCCCGAAAGGGATCGCCGTGTTGTCATCATGCTCGACACTTCACGGACTGCAGCGGCACGAATTGAGGATGAGCCGCGCCTGGACACCGGGATTGAAGCAGCGCTCCTGTTGGCGGTCCTGGCGGAACGGGGCGGCGACAGGGTGGACTTCTTCGCCTTCGACCGGAGGGTCAGGGGGAGGGCTGCATCTGCGTCCAGGGGCAATCTTTTGGAACAGCTGGTCCAAGCCATGGCCCCGCTGGAAGCGGAACTCATCGAAATGGACTGGAGCCAGATCCCCGGCCAGGTCAGGGCGGTATCGGCGCACCGCTCCATGGTGGTGCTCCTGACGGCGCTCGACGGCGGCGCACCTGAAGAAGGCCTGCTGCCTATGGCCGCCCAGCTGATGCAGCAGCACGTTGTGGTTGTTGCGTCAGTGCGGGATCCTATGCTCGCTGAAATGCAGAAGGAACGGACGACGGCGGCAGACGTCTTCCGTGCTGCGGCGGCCGAACGCGCACTCTTGGAACGGGAGGCCGTTGCGAACCAACTCCGCCACCTCGGTGTAGAAGTGGTGGATGCTGAACCGCATCAGCTACCGCCTGCCTTGGCCGATATGTACATCAGGCTCAAAGCAGCAGGACGGCTATAGCCCGGCATCACAGGGCAGGTGTGAACCAGGGTTGAGTGTTTAAGGGATTAAGAATCAGGACTATCAGGAGGCCAGCGTGACTACCCCCATCTACCGGCGTGCCATGGGCAGCGACTTTGAACGCCTGCAGCCGGAGCTGCAGGAATACTTCGCGCTTACCCCCGGAATGGGGAAATACGGCGTAGGCGAAGGCGTGTTCGACATCGTTGGGTGCCGCCAGTCCTGGCTCCGGCCACTCCTGAAGCTAACCAGTAATGAGGAGGCCTTCTTCCCAGAGTACGGAGAAGGCATCCAGTTCCGGATCGAAAACCACGCCCACCTTGACCCATTCGGGCGATCAAGCCTCACTGCCCGGCGCGAGATCTTCTTTCCAGGAATCACGCGTCTTTTCCATGACACGACGAGCCTGATTGAATCCACTCATGGGGATTCGCCTCGGAATCCCCGGCTCGTGGACTACGTTGGCCGCTACCGGAGACTCGCAACAGATCTGGACCTGGGAGTTACCGACGGGGGCCGGCTACGTGGCATTTCCGGGAACTCCCGGCTGTTCCTCGGCCCTCTGCGTATTCCGCTGCCCAATGCCCTCGACGCCAAAGCCTTCGCAGAACAATGGTGGGATGTTGCTGAGCAGAAGCACCGGATCCAGGTCAAAGTGATCCAGCCTCAGGTTGGCCTCGTCCTGGTTTATGCCGGACGTTTCGACTACCGCCTGGTCAGCTATCCAGGGCGAGGGAACACTCCCGGGTCCCTTCCGGCCTATGCCCAGCCCGACAAGTGGGAAAGCCGCACCTAGCCCAAGGCGAGCTGGTTGAGGCCGTCTGCCACCTGGGTGAGGCGGGTGAGGACGGCTGTGGCGCTCGATGGCGTGTGCCCCGCCAGACCTGCTGACGGCGTGACCCTGAGTGATCTCAGGCTCTGGGCCGGAAGTCCGAGCTGCCGCCATGGCCGCCAGACGTTCTCCACCGCATCAGGCACCCGCGGGAGCTGGCCAGTCGGGTTTTCAACGGGCAGTACTCCTGCCCAGAGCCGCTTGCCGGATTCTACCGCAGCCGCCAATTGCTCCCATTGGCGTGACGTGAGTGCTCTGAGCGGGACGGCGATACCGTCGGCTCCTGCAGCCATGATGCGATCAAACGGCGCTTCTACTTCCGGCACTGCGACGACGATTTCAACGGCGCCTGCAGCGCGCAGAGCGTCAATCAGCGAGCGCCACGATTCAGTAACTTCCTGCCCGGGTACGGAACGGAGCGTCCTGTAACCACTGGACGTCGGAATGGTCCCGGCCATGATCGAGGTGATGTCCGGCTCGTCGATCTGGACCACCAATCGGGCACCGGGGACCGCCGTCGAGATCCGGGCGAGCAAGTCCTGGACTCCTGCCGCCAACGATTCAGCAATGTCACGGCGTGCCCCGTAGTCCAACAAAGCCCGTTCGCCATTGTGCAGATGGAGTCCGGCGGCCAGGGTGAGCGGGCCGATGAGCTGGACCTTGAATTCTTCGGCGGGGGCCTCTTCGGCCCCGGCTATGTCAGCAAGCACATTGATATCGGTTGAAAGTGCCGATTCCGCCCTGCGCATGTCCTTGCCGGGCCTGTCAACGATCCTCCAGCCGTAGGGCTGTGCGTCAACGGCCAGATCCACGAGAACGGAGGCGGTCCGCCCCAACGGATCGGAACCGACCCCGCGTTCCGGAAGCTCAACCAGAAACGGTAAATGGGGGGAACCGAGTTCGCCGCGGACGATGCGGCTGGCTTCCAGCGGGTCCTCTCCTGGCCACGGTCCAAGTGCTGTTGCGGTGACCTGGTTTTCCTGCTGTCGTTTGTCGACCGGCATTTAGGCGTCTACCTGTTGGGAGGAGTTCAAGGAGCCGTTCGTGGCGGCTTCGTGGTCCTCGGCGATCGCTTCATGATGGCGGATGACCTCGCCGATGATGAAATTGAGGAATTTCTCCGCGAAGGCCGGATCCAGATGGGCCTCTTCCGCCAGGCGCCTGAGCCTTGCGATCTGGGCGAGCTCCCGTCCTGGATCCCCCGCAGGAAGTTTGTGCGTTGCCTTGAGAAAGCCCACCTTTTGCGTGGCCTTGAAGCGTTCGGCCAAAAGGAACACGAGAGTCGCATCGATATTGTCAATGCTTGACCTGATGGACAAAAGTTCCGCCATCACCGAGCTTTCCACCTGGCCGGCGAGAGAGCTGGCCGCAGGATCGTAGGATTCAGCGTCGGGGTGGTCATGGTTCTGCTCGCTCATGGTTCCAGTCTAGGGGTATGGCCGTTGATCCCCGTCGCTGTTGACGCCCGTCCCGAGCCGGTGCGTGTCCGGTCGGAAAGTGTTGCGCGCGGGAAAAAGAAAGACCCTAATATGGACCGCCTCAGGAGAAACCCGCCGCCGCCCGATACGAAACCGGTGCGGACCGGCGGCGGGTCCTGTCTCCTGCGCGGTTTAGGACTAGGTAGCGAGCAGTGCCCTGTTCTCTTCGCGTCGTCGGGCCTGTTCTTCGGGATCAGGCACAGGCAAGGATGCGATGAGCCGCCTGGTGTAGTCATGCTGCGGGGCACCCATCACCACATGTCCCAGACCCTGTTCCACGAGCTTGCCTTTGTAAAGCACACCCACCCAGTGGGAGAGGATGTCAACGACGGCAAGGTCATGACTGATGAACAAGGCCGCGAAGCCGAACTCCTGCTGGATCTCCTTGAAGAGCTCAAGCACCTTAGCCTGGACGGAGACGTCCAGGGCTGACGTCGGCTCGTCGGCGATGAGCAGCTTGGGGTTCAGGATGAGGGCCCGGGCCAAAGAAGCCCGCTGCCGCTGCCCTCCGGAGAGCTCGTGCGGGTACCTGCCTGCATACGACGCCGGTAACTGCACTGATTCGAGCAGCTCACCCACCCGCTGGCGTGCCTGGGCAGGCGTCGGGTCGCCATGGATGATGAGAGGCTCAGCAACGCAGTCACCAATTGTCAGATGCGGGTTGAAGGAGGCGGCAGGATCCTGGAAAACAAAGCCGATGTCCTTGCGGTGAGGCTTGAAAGTGCGCTCCTTGAGGTTGAGCATTTCGTAGCCAAGGACTTTCAGGCTGCCTCCGGTGGTCCGGTTCAGCCCGGCAATCGCCCGGCCGATAGTGGTCTTACCGGATCCTGACTCACCCACCAGGCCAAAAACTTCGCCCTTGGAGAGGGTGAAGCTGACACGGTCCACCGCCTTAAACCCGGGGCTGCCAAGCCTGCCCGGATATTCAATGGTCAGGTCCTTGGCCTCAACCAGTACCTTGCCGTGTTGGTGCGCCCGCTCCTTCAGGCCCTCAGATGCAGAATTCCTGCCGAGGTGGGGAACCGCGGCGAGCAGTTTCCGCGTGTACTCCTGTTTCGGTTCGGCGAAGAGGATCCGTGCAGGAGCTTCCTCCACCACGTCCCCCTGGTACATGACCACCACCCGGTCGGCCAGGTCCGCCACCACTCCCATGTTGTGGGTGATCAGGACAATCGAGGTGCCATAGACGTCCCGCAGGTCCCTCAGCAGCTGCAGAATCTCAGCCTGCACGGTTACGTCAAGGGCGGTTGTGGGTTCGTCCGCAACAATGAGCCCAGGATTCAATGCTAGGGCTGCCGCGATGACAACACGTTGTTTTTGACCGCCCGAAAACTGGTGAGGGTAGTAGTTGACCCTGGTCTCAGGATCAGGGATGCCTACCCGGCGCAGCGCATCAATCGCCAGGAGTTTCGCCTCCCGCTTGCTGATGCGGTTACCGCCCTCTCCCCTCCCGGCATGGGCTCGGAGACCCTCCGCAATCTGCCAGCCAACAGTAAAGACCGGGTTGAGTGCCGTCGACGGTTCCTGGAAAACCATGGCGACGTCCTTGCCACGGATCTGGCGCAAACGCGCAGCGCTGACGCTGATGACGTTGTTGCCATTGATGAGCACGGCCCCCGAGCTTGTGGCCGTTTCCGGAAGGAGCCCCAGGATCGTCTTCGCTGTCACCGTCTTGCCGGAGCCGGACTCCCCCACGATGGCCAGGACCTCGCCCTGCTTTACCTGCAGGCTGACGTCCTTCACTGCATGCACGTCACCTCCGTCGGTGGCGAAGGTGACCTTCAGATGGTCGATATCCAATACCGGTCCGGTGCTGACGGCGTTGTCCTCTATGGGATCGATGTTGATGGTCATAACGTCCTCGCTTCCGCTTCCAACGCTGCCTGGGAAGCGGTGGGAGCATCTGCTCCACCCTTACCACCGGCGCGCTTGCGTCCCCGCAGACGGGGATCGTTGAGATCATTGATGCTCTCGCCTACAAGGGTCAGGCCCAGAACTGTGAGGACGATTGCAAGGCCAGGGAACACGCCTGTCCACCAGATTCCTGACGTCGTATCAGCCAGGGCCTTGTTCAGGTCGAACCCCCACTCAGCGGCCGACGTCGGCTCGATGCCGAAGCCCAGGAAGCCCAGCGCTGCAAGCGTGAGAATGGCTTCTGAGGCGTTAAGGGTGAATATGAGCGGCAAGGTACGCGTGGCGTTCCCGTAGATATGCCGGGTCATGATCCGGATATTCGAGGCGCCCACCACCTTGGCTGATTCCACAAACGGCTCGGCCTTCAAGCGGATGGTCTCCGCCCGGATAACCCGGAAGTACTGAGGAATAAACACGACCGTTATGGAGATCGCCGCAGCCAGGATTCCGCCGATGAGGCTGGACCTTCCCCCGCTGATGACAATGGCCATGACGATAGCCACGAGGAGGGAGGGAAAGGCGTAAACAGCGTCGGCGACCACAACGAGTACCCGGTCCAGCCAGCCGCCAAAGTATCCACTCACCAGGCCGAGGATTACTCCGATAAAGATGGACATCACGACGGCAACGATGATCACCATGATTGCCGTCTGTGCACCCCAAACAACCCGCGAGAAAACATCGTAGCCACCCACGGTGGTACCCCAGAGATGCTTGCCGCCCGGGGGTTGCTGGGTCGGAAAGCTGCCGTCGGCGTCGGAGATCTGTGAGAAACCGAAGGGTGCAATCAGCGGGGCAAAGACCGCCGTCAGGATGAAAATTCCCGTCAGCACAAGACCGGCCACCAGCATGCCGCGCTGGAGGCCTACGCTCTTGTTGAAATGCGAAATCACCGGCAGCCGCTTGAAAAGAGGTTGCCTCGGATCCGCCACGATCGGCAGGGGGGAAACAGTGCTCATGTCAGTACCTCACACGGGGATCGATCAGCGCGGCCGCGATGTCCACGATGAAGTTGGTGAAGGCCACGATTATCGCCAACAGGACCACAATGCCCTGGACGGCGACAAAGTCGCGGGCAGTCAGGTATGAAGCCAGCTGGAAGCCCAGGCCCTTCCATTCAAAGGTGGTCTCAGTCAGCACTGCTCCCCCGAGCAGCACGGCGATCTGAAGCCCCATAACGGTGATGATGGGGATCAGGGCAGGCTTGTAGGCGTGTTTGGTCACGAGCCGGAATTCGCTGACGCCCCGTGAACGCCCGGCTTCTACATAGTCCTTGCCCAGGGTGCCGATGACGTTGGTCCGCACCAGCCGGAGGAAGATTCCGGCCGTCAGGAGGCCCAAGGCAATTGCCGGCAGAACGGCGTGGGCCACGACGTCACCAAGGGCTGCCATGTTCCCGCTGCGGAGGGCATCCAGCCAGTAAATTCCCGAGGGGGCTCCCAGGCCCGTTAGCGAAAGCTCGGTGGAGGTGGTGGCCCGGCCTGCCACTGGCAGCCAGCCCAGCCAGACAGAGAACGTCAGTTTGAGGAGCAGCCCGGCGAAGAACACCGGAGTGGAATAGCAAAGGATGGCGAAAATGCGGAGTACTGCATCCGGGGCCTTGTCCCGCCGGTGGGCCGCGATCATGCCCAGCGGAATTCCCACCAACAGGGCAACGAGAACGGCGTTGATGGACAGTTCCAGGGTGGCCGCCCCATAGGTGGTCAACATTTCCGAGACTTTGCGGTTGTCCGACAACGTGGTGCCGAAGTTCCCCGTAATGAGTTGGCCAAGGTATTCAAGGTACTGCACCAGGATTGGCCTGTCGTAGCCTGCGGCGTGGATCCGCTCCTGCAGTTGGTCGGGGGGAAGCCTGCCGCCCATGGCGGACGTTATGGGGTCACCGGTGATCCGCATGAGGAAGAAAACCATGGTGACGAGGATAAAGATCGTGGGGAAGATCAGGAGAAACCTGACCAGTATGTACTGGCCGAGACCGCCGCCCGATGACTTCTTTTTCGACGGGAGGATTCCGTCTGCGTCGCTTGGCGGCGCATCAATAAGGGTTGTCATTCGTACCTAAAATCTAGAGATTCCCGGCGTTGTTGGGGACCGGGTGACCAGCAAAAGGCGGGACGCCGTGGTGGCGCCCCGCCTCCGTGGCTGGTCAGGACCTGATGGGACTCTTACTTGGAAATCACGCCAAGACGGGTCTTGAAGGAAGCATCAAGGGTGGTATCAACGCCCTTCACATTCGCCCCGGCCACCATCAGCTGTGCACCCTGCAGAAGGGGCAAGGTGGAGAGGTCCTTGGCAACGGCCTCCTGGGCTTCACCCAGGACTTTCTCGCGTTCGGCCTTCTCAACGGTTGTCAGCTGCTTGCCGATCAGATCGGTCACAGCCGGGTTCTCGTAGTGGTTGCCCAGGAAGTTGCCCGGAATGAAGAACGGCGTCAGGTAGTTGTCGGCGTCTGAGTAATCCGGGAACCAGCCCAGCTGGTACACAGGATAAGCGTCGGCCGTCCTGTCCTTGGAGTACGTCACCCATTCAGTGGACTGCAGGTCCACCTTGAACAGTCCCGACTTTTCCAGCTGCTCTTTGATCATGGCGTATTCGTCGCCTGAGGACTCACCGTAGTGGTCAGGGTTGTACTGGAGTTTGATGGTCACGGGAGCAGTGACGCCAGCATCCGAGAAGGCCTTCTTCGCCTTGTCCAGGCTGGGCTTGCCGGTGCCGTCGCCATACATTTCCTTGAGCGGCTGGGTAGCGCCGACAAAGCCGTCCGGAACAACCGAGTACGCCGGGAGGTAGGTTCCCTTGTAAACCTGGGTAGCAAGCGCTTCCCGGTCTACGATGTTGGCCATGGCTTGGCGGACAGCGAGCGCCTTGGCGGGATCCGCATCAGGTGCTTTGGCGCCGAACGGCATGGTGTCAAAGTTGAAAACGATGTACCGCAGCTCACCACCGGGCCCCTTGTGAACCTTGACTTTGGAATCCTTCTCAAGGTCGGCGACATCCGTGGCCGTCAGGCTGCGTCCTGCGACATCGATCCCGCCCTGCTGGACCTCCAGCTTGAGGTTGTTGGCGTCCGCGTAGTACTTGATGTTGGCGCCGTCGTTTGCCGGCTTGCCCAAGAGGCCCTTGTAGTCCGGGTTGGGCTTGAGGCTGACCAGTTCGTTCTTCTTGTAGCTTTCAACGGTGTAAGGGCCGGCGAAAGGCTTTTCCTTGACGATGTCGTCGTCGGTCATGATCTTGTCAGCCGGGAAGACCTCTTCATCGACGATGGGACCCGAGTTGGCTGCCAGGACACCGGGGAAGACCTGGTCGTTGCCCTTCTTCAGCGTAAATACCACTGTCTGGTCGTCAGTGGCCGCGACGGAGGCGAGGTTGCTCAGCAGGGAGGCCGGGCCGTTGGGGTCAGCGATCTTGACCACGCGGTCGAAGGAGAACTTCACGTCTGAGGACGTCAATGCGTGGCCGTTCGCAAATTTGAGGTCCGACTTCAGCTTGACGGTGTACTCGGTGGGGCTCGTGAATTCTGCTGACTCAGCGATATCAGGGGTGGAGTCAGCGGTTCCGGGCTTGGCGTTCATCAGGAACGGGTAGATCTGGTTCATCACCATGAATGAACCGGCATCGTAGGAGCCTGCGGGGTCCAGAGTGACCACCTTGTCAGTGGTGCCATAGGTAATGGTTCCACCTCCCGCTCCGCCGGTATTCGTTCCGCCGCCTGACGGGCCCGTGCAGGCAGTCAGGGCGAGGGCGGAAACGCCCGCGAGCGCGATAGCACTCCGCAGGGCTTTCTTAGTTGTTGGCATCTGTGAACTTTCTGTTCGATGACTACCGCGCGCCGCCTAAGGTATGCCGAAGTACTTTCTTGCTCGAAAGTTACTCCGTATTACGGCGCGCCGTGCTGATGCCTAGATTCAATCAGAGAATCCGGTGCGGAAAGGCCGGATCAGGTGATTCGAAACACAATGTTTACCGGATTGATGCAGGACTATCGTTTTCTTCGGCCCGAGTGGGCCAACAGGATATCGCGCGGCTTAGAGGGCGGCGCGCTGCAGGGAGCGGGCCGTATCAATGGTGGCCTGACCAAGTACACGGCTCCCTTGGTACAGGACCACTGTTTGTCCGGGCGCAACTCCCCGCAGTGGGTTGGTGAGAGTGACCACGAGGTTTTCCTGGCTGCGGCCGTCCTCGTCAGTTGAGCGCTCCATCCACGCACGGGCAGGGACGGGGTCGCCATGGGCGCGGACCTGGGCATAGCAGTCGAACTGCTCACCCGTACTGATCTCACCGATGGGGAGGCCCGCCCAGGACACCTTGATGCCCCGGATTTCGTCAATGGCAAGCAACGCCTCAGGGCCGACAACCACTTTATTTTCCTTGGGGCGGATCTCCAGGACAAAGCGCGGCTTCCCGTCCGCGGCGGGAGTACCCAGCTTCAATCCGCGGCGCTGGCCGACGGTAAAAGCGTTGGCGCCCGGGTGTTCGCCCACCTTGGAGCCGGTTTCATCAACGATGTCCCCGGTGGTCATGTCGATCTTCTCGGCGAGCCAACCGGCGGTATCGCCGTCCGGGATGAAGCAGATGTCATGACTGTCCGGCTTGTTGGCCACAGACAGGCCCCGCCGCTCAGCTTCAGCCCGGACCTCGGCCTTGGAGGGTGTATCGGCCAGCGGGAACATCGAATGCTTCAGCTGTTCGTGCGTGAGTACACCCAACACGTAGCTTTGGTCCTTTGCCCAGTCTGCAGCGCGGTGAAGCTCCGGGTTGCCGTTGGAATCCTCAATCACCTTGGCATAGTGTCCGGTGCAGACGGCGTCGAACCCCAAGGCGATTGCCTTTTCCAGCAATGCAGCGAACTTAATGCGCTCATTGCAGCGCATGCATGGATTCGGCGTCCGGCCCGCGGCATATTCGTCAATGAAGTCCTGGACGACGTCTTCCTTGAACCGCTCGGAGAAGTCCCAGACATAATAGGGAATCCCGAGGACGTCGCAAGCCCGCCACGCATCGCGTGAGTCTTCGATCGTGCAGCAGCCACGGCTTCCGGTCCGGAGAGTTCCGGGCATGCGGGAGAGCGCCAGGTGGACACCGACGACGTCGTGCCCGGCTTCAACGGCACGGGCGGCGGCAACGGCGGAGTCCACTCCACCGCTCATGGCTGCAAGAACTCGCATACTGGCTTTCTTTAGACAAACTCGGGAAATTTAGGGATTTCGGGGCCGGTTGTCCGGCTGAGATACGGGTAGGCACACCGCCCGCCTATTTATTCTACTGTCCTTGCGAATCAGGGCCCAAAATCCCTTGACCGCCCCCGGCTTTCGCTTCTAAAGTCAAGCGTATCCGTTTTAGAAGCGAAGACGACGCCTGCAGTATCCAGTCAGAATCGAGGCCCACCATGGTTGCCGAACATATCGTCATCGCCGGGGGCGGGCTGGCGGGAGCCACCGCGGCGAAGACGCTCCGCGCGGAAGGCTTCGCCGGTACTCTGACACTCATTGGCGCAGAGAAGCATCATCCGTACCTGCGACCTCCGCTCTCGAAGGAGTACCTCCTGGGCAAAGAGGGCGAAGAAGCCCTTCCAGTTGTGCCCGACTCCTGGTACCAGGAGAACGCCGTCGACCTCCACCTGGGGCTCAGGGTCACTGAAATTGACCCAGCTGCTCATGGCGTGACCCTGGCTGACGGGAGCCGGCTGCAGTTCGACTCTCTGCTACTCGCCACTGGTGCCCAGCCCCGCACCATACCGCTGCCGGGTAGCGGGCTTGAGGGGGTAACTGACTTCCGTGCCGTCGATGACAGCCGCTGGCTCCGGGAGAGGCTGTCCGGCGGCGGCAGGAACGTCGTGATGATCGGCTCAGGCTGGATAGGCATGGAGTTGGCCGCGGCCGCGTGCACCTACGGCAACCAGGTGACCCTCATCGGGCTCGAGGACATTCCGTTGTCTGCTGCCATCGGGCCGGATCTGGGCAGATTCTTCCACACCCTCCACGAGGCCAACGGCGTCCGTTTCAGGCTTGGCGCATCCGCCGTCGAAATACGAGGGACCTCAGGAAAGGCAACCGGTGTGACAACCGACTCCGGCGAGTTCCTTCCGGCAGACATTGTTGTGATCGCCGTCGGAGTCGTCCCGAACGTCGAACTTGCCAAGGAAGCGGGCCTGGAACTGGACAACGGCATCTTGACTGACGCTTCACTGCGGACTTCGGCTCCGGACATTTATGCTGCCGGGGACGTTGCGAATGCCCTGCACCCCTTCACCGGGCAGCACCACCGCAGCGAGCACTGGTCTAATGCTTTGAACGGCGGCAAGACCGTGGCGAAAGCCATGCTGGGGCAGGATGCCGTGTTCGACACGATCCCCTACTTCTACACCGACCAGTTCGATGTCAGCATGGAGTACTCGGGATTCCCAACTCTCGCTGGGGAAAGTCCCGTGATACGCGGCTCGCTCGAAACCAAGGAGTTCATAGCCTTCTGGCAGCGTGAAGGGCGGGTGGTCGCGGGCATGAGCGTCAACTGGCCAAAAGCCCCCAAGCCCAAACCCTCCGCCCAAAAGGTGATCAAAGAACTGATCAGTTCCCGGCGGCCCCTGGCAGCGGTTACCCTTGCCGATGCCGAGGTGCCCCTGGATCAGCTGCTCGCTGAACCCTGATGTGCAACTGAACCCTGACGGGCAACAGTGGCGGCTGTCTGAATGGAGGACACATGTCCCGCCATGCCGGCCTGGGTGGCGCGTTGGTAGGCCTCAGGCAATGCCCTCAGCAGCACGTCAACATCCGCGTCCGTGGATGCATGCCCCAAGGTGAAGCGCTGCGCTCCCCTGGCTGTCTCTTCGTCCAGGCCCATGGCAAGGAGCACGTGGGAGGGGCGTGGAACTCCGGCAGTGCAGGCAGAGCCCGTGGACGATTCCACGCCGGCCAGATCCAGCAGGAACAGCAATGAATCCCCTTCGCATCCCGGGAAGGTGAAGTGCGCGTTGCCCGGCAAACGCCCCTCGCCAGGCGCCCCCCGCCGGACTGCAGCCGGTATCGCTGCCTCCACTCCTGCGATGAGGCGGTCCCGGAGTCCGGAAATTCGTGCTGATTCTGCCGAGAGGTTTCGAGTGACGGTTTCGGCCGCCGCGGCAAAGGCTGCGATGGACGCTGCATCCAACGTTCCAGAGCGGACATCCCGCTCCTGGCCTCCCCCGTGCTGCACAGGGGTAAGCTTCACTGATCGCCCCAGCAGCAGGGCCCCGACACCCACCGGGCCACCTATCTTGTGTCCTGAAATCGACATCGCATCCAGGCCGACACCCCTGAAGGCCACCGGCAGCGAGCCAAATGCCTGGACAGCGTCGGAGTGCACCGGCACGCCTGCTGCATGGGCCAGCTCCACGATCTGCGCAATCGGCTGGATTGTTCCCACCTCGTTGTTGGCCCACATCACCGTTGCTAGCGCGATGGACCCTGGGTCGCGGGCAAGCTCGGCTTTGATCGCATCCAGCCGGACCACGCCGTCGCCGTCCACGGGAAGCCAGCAGACCTCGGCTCCCTCATGTTTTTCAAGCCACTCCACGGTGTCCAGGACGGCGGGATGCTCGACGGCGGAGCAGAGAATGCGCGTACGCAAAGGGTCTTCTCCATGGCGGGCCCAATACAGTCCCTTAACTGCAAGGTTGTCCGCCTCAGTGCCTCCGGATGTAAAGATGACTTCTGAGGGGTGGGCTCCCGCCGCGGCTGCAAGCACTTCACGGGCATCCTCCACTGAGCGACGAGCCCGGCGGCCGGAGCCATGCAGGGAGGAGGGGTTGCCGGTACGGGAAAGTTCCCGCGTCAGAGCAGCCAGCGCCTCCGGAGATAAGGGCGTGGTGGCGGCGTGATCAAGATAGACAGGCACACACCAATTCTAGCGTTGGGGTGGTGCCGCTTCGGCTGCAGAGCACATGGCGGAGCCTGAGGGAATCTGGCGTCAGTTCGAGGGCGGCATAATGGCCAGCCTTTGGACGACGTCGGCCTTTGCAGCTGACAACGTCCCCTGATCCGGACAGGAAATGGAGATATAGACGGAAGAGCCGGTCTTGGCGAACATCCTGGCCATTATCGACGTCGCCTTGGCCCCGGGACCGGGCTTGCTTTCAAGGACCAGCACCTCCACGTTCGGAGCGGGCTTGTCCGGCTCCCCTCCCCAACGCAGATTGGCCGGCGTCAGGTAGTCCGGGAGGATAGTTGAATCCAGGTAAGTGAAGAGCTCAGCGGTGGACGTTTTGTCATTGCCGCTGGTGGTCAGAGGCCACTGGTTGGTCCGCACTTTGGCAGCCACTACACAGCCGTCGGCCTTGACGTACTGGTTTTCGCCCGCCACATCCTGCTTTCCGGGCGTCCAACCCGGGGCTTTGGCCAGCCCGTCAGAAATCCCCACCGGCACCCCTGCAGGCAGCGTATCGCCGGCAGAGAAGGGCATGTCCTTACCGGCAACCGCTGCGGCATCGTATCCGGGAGTAATGGTGGGGGTGGCTACTCCCGGGGTGGTGGGAAGAACCTTGGGAGCGGCAGGATCCGGCACACCCAGGCTGCAGCCGGCTGTCATCAGCGCAACACCGGCTGAGAGAAGAAGTGCGCGAGGAACGCTCCTCCACGTCCCGGACAGATGTCCGGCACCGTTAGTCGCTTTATCCCGCCGCATTTCCCGCCACGCCTTGAAATTCACGTCCTGCACCCAGTCCCCCCACTGCCCCAGACGCCGTCCTGCACGGGCCTCCGCAAAAGTCTAATCTCCAGCGCCGCCACAACCGATTCCCACGGACATGCCCCCGCCACGGAGGGAACCAAGAGCGGCTGTGCAGTCGTTGTGTTCCTAGCCGGTTAAACTGGCCCGACCGGACTGCCTGAGCGGGCTGGCACCATCAAGAAAAGGATCCGTGGTTGACCCAGGGCAGCAGCTCCCACTATCAGGTTCTCCGTATCGCCGTCACGGCAACGGAGAAGGAGATCAAGGTGGCCTACCGGAAAGCCGCACGCCTCTCCCATCCTGACCAGGGCGGTGACGCCGCCGCTTTCCGCCGGGTCACTCTCGCTTACGAGACCCTGATGGATCCCAAGCGCCGTTCAGCGTACGACCGCGCCTACGCGACGGGAACCTCAGAGGACGACGACGGCGCCCACTTCGACGCTCCCGCGGCAGGCAGCCATGCCGCGTCCACCGTCCGGCGACCAAACACTCCCCGGAACACGGCCGGGGACCCCGCCGTCTATATTCCGCCGTTCGACTCCGCCAGCCAAGAGGGATATGTTCCCCTCATTCCCTTTCAATTGGCCAGCCAGCAGGTGCACGGAATGCCCCGCAAACGTGGGATTTTCGGAGCCGAGGCCCGTATCCAGCGTGAAATGCGTACCGTACAGCTGGTCACGCGCCAGATCCTTCCCGCCATTCCCGCTGCCAGACTCATCAATGGGCTGCAGTCCCCGGCGGACAACAGCCACATCGATCATGCGGTCCTCTCCGGATACCGGCTTGCCATCATTGGTTCCATGCTGCTTCCAAAGGGTGCCTATGCTTGGAATGGCAGCACCCTCAACCACGGCGGACGTTCCATTGCCCCACCACAGTTGGCGCATGTAGTGAGACGCATGCAGGACATTTTCCCTGAACTGAACGTCACAGGCTGGACAGTCATACACAGCCCTGACGGCAACCTCCATGAGCCCGTCATCGACCACCACGGGCGTTCCCGGAGCAGCCTGGACATGGTGCAGGTGGTCAACGCTGCCGGACTGGCGAGGGGGCTCAAACAATTCCTGAGCTCAGGGCCGGCTCCCAACACGGTGAACGTGCCCGTGCTGGCCAGGCTGCTCCGCGGAATGCACTGACGCAGCGGCAGCATCGGACGGGCCAACGGCAGCCGATTAGGGTGGCTACTATGGGACAGTGTTCCGCATCCTCTTCCACACCCCTGAAATTCCCGGCAATACCGGCAACGCCATCCGGCTGGCTGCCATAACCGGCGCAGAGTTGCACCTTATTGAGCCTCTCGGGTTCGATTTCTCCGACGCCAAGCTCCGCAGGGCGGGGCTGGATTACCACGACCTCGCCGTTGTCACCGTCCACCAGGACCTCGACGCCGCGTGGGAGGCCCTTCAACCGGAGCGGGTTTTCGCTTTCACTTCCGACGGCGAGGCGTCCTATACCGACATCAGCTACCGGCCGGGCGACGTCCTGCTGTTCGGCAAGGAATCCGTGGGACTTCCGGAATCCATCAAGTCCGATCCCCATGTAACCTCGCGTGTCCGGCTGCCGATGCTCCCGTCCTTGCGCTCGCTGAACCTGGCCAACGCTGCGTCCATTGCCGTCTACGAGGCATGGCGGCAGAATGGATTCGCCGGAGCCAGGCTGTAGGAGACAGCAGCTGCCTCCTTCCCATCCGAAACCCCGCCAGCGCCGAATCACTAGCAGGAAAGCTAGCGGAGGGAACGTGAGAGCGGAAGGTGAAAACACTGACGGCAAGCCTTGGCGGGGAAAGAGAGACTGTTGCCCCGGGCGGGTCCTCCCTTGGCCTCCACGCTCCCGCACGCTCTCCCGCCGACATATGCTTGACAGTGATGGACACTCCCAATGCGCCCAATTCTGAGGCCGCCGCCTCGACTGGCACCAGTCTCGACCTGAACCGCCGCCTGGGCTCACTGCTCGCCCAGATAGCGGCCGGAAGCCAGCCCGCCTTCTCGGAGTTTTATGAGCTCACCTCGAGGCGGGTGTATGGAATGGCGCGGAGGGTCCTGATCGATGCGGAGCTTAGCGAGGATACAACTCAGGAGGTTTTTCTCCAGGTTTGGCAAAATGCGTCCAGATTCAACAATGAAGCTGGAAGCCCCTTGGCTTGGCTGATGACCATTTCCCACCGCCGCGCAGTGGACAAGGTGCGCTCCACCCAGTCCGCCACGGACAGGGAAGCTAAGTACGGAGCCAACAGCCAGGACATTGACCACGACTCCGTTTCGGACGAAGTGGACAGCCGGCTGGAGGCTGAGGCCGTAGTGCGATGCCTGGGCACGCTGACTGAAACCCAGCAGGAGTCCGTTCGCCTTGCTTACTACGGCGGATTGACCTACCGCGAAGTTGCCGAGAAGCTGAACGCCGCCGTGCCCACTATCAAATCCCGCATCCGTGACGGACTGATCCGGTTGAAGACCTGTTTGGGTGTGAGTTGAGATGACTGAAAACAACAACGATCGTGATCCGATGACTTTTTCCGGAGACATTGCCACCGACCTTGCTGCCGGACGCGCAGCGGAACTGGCTGAACTCTACGCCCTGGACGCGCTAAGCGATGAGGAGCGGGCGGCGCTGGAGAGGCACATAGCAGCAGCGGCAGCGGAAGAACGCCAGGCCTTCAACGATCGGGTGCGCCAGGCACGCGAGACGCTCGCCGCAAGTTTTACCGCCGAGGAGGAGCCGTCGTCGGACCTCTTCGGCCGCATCATGGCTCAGTTGCCTGTACAGCAGGAAGCCCCTGCGCCCGTCCCCGACGCCTTGGCAGCCGCGCGCCAACGGCGTGAGGAACGACGCCGGTCCGGCTCGATGAGGAACTGGATCGTTGGTGTGGCGGCCGCCGCAGCCTTGGCCTTGGGCGGAGTAGGGATAGGCGCTTACAACGCGTACCAGAACGATCCCCTGAACCAGGT
The DNA here is from genome assembly GCF_056499105.1 of Arthrobacter sp. Z5-13. Taxonomy (NCBI): domain Bacteria; kingdom Bacillati; phylum Actinomycetota; class Actinomycetes; order Micrococcales; family Micrococcaceae; genus Arthrobacter; species Arthrobacter sp. Z5-13. The sequence goes on along the minus strand of NZ_CP096460.1, from coordinate 1,467,227 downwards.
GCTCCAGGCCCAGGATCTGCGTAAGGCGAGTGTTGGCGTAACCGGCGGCGGCACCGCAAACCTGGCGATCTCGCCGTCGAAGAATGCCCTGGTGGTCACGATGGACGGTGTTCCGGCACCCCCGGAAGGCAAGGTCTACCAGATGTGGCTGATCCCCAAGGACGGTTCAGCACCGGTCTCTAAGGGCCTGATGGACGCTGAAGCCCTGTCGAAACCAGCAGTCGTCGACGGCATCCAGACGGCAGCCTCGCTGGGAATCACCGTGGAACCGCTGGGCGGATCCGGGTCACCCAGCACGCCACCGGTCGCCGCAGCTACTTTGGGAGCCTGACTCCTTCAGAAACCGGCGATGGTGCTGTCTCCATTTATTCTGACCACGTGGAAGGCTTCTGCGCTGCGGCCTTCCTTCAGGCCGGCGCGCTGCCCGTTCTGCAACATCAGTCCCCGCACGGTTCTGTCCATGGCCTGAACATCGGGATGCTGGCTGGTGTGGACGTGAATGGCGGCGAGCTTGTCTTCCACGTGGTGGGTGACGTCCACAAAGTGGTTCTCCCGCTCCTCCGGTCCCGCGAAAAGCCATAGCCAAGGCAACTTGTAAGCCTCAAGCCCGGCCTCGGCCAACTCAGGATAGGCGAAAGGGTTTTCCAGGGCCGGATACACGGCGCGCGTCACGGCTTCCCCCACGGCCAGATGGTCCGGATGGCTCTTCTGGATCCGGTTCCAGTTGCGCTCCGGGTGCATGGAGAGTACGACGTCGGGGCGGACTTCCCGGATGACTTTCACGACTCCCCGCATCACGTCATGCGAGGGTTCCAGGAAGCCGTCACGCTCATGGAGGTAGTGGATTTGGGACACTCCGACCAGGGCAGCTGCCCTGCGTTGCTCCTCTGCACGAAGGGCCACAATGGCTTCACGCTGGGAAGGGTCAAACCCCCCGGCGTCGCCGTCGGTCATGATGCAGTAACTGACCTCCACACCCGCCGCGGTCCAGGCAGCGACCGTTCCGGCAGCGCCGAAGTCGATGTCATCGGGATGGGCTCCAAAACAGAGGACCCGCTCAACCCGGAAGGCCGGGTTGAACGGGCTCTGTGCTGATACAGGATCAGTGCTCAATCATCAGCCCTTGCGTTTCTTGATTTCTGCGGTGGCCTGCGGCAGGACCTCGAAGAGATCCCCCACGATGCCGAAATCAGCGATCTCGAAAACAGGCGACTCGGCGTCGTTGTTGATTGCCACAATGACCTTGGCCGTTTGCATACCTGCCTTCTGCTGCACCGCCCCCGAGATGCCGGCGGAAATGTAAAGCTCAGGAGAAACGGTCTTCCCGGTTTGACCCACCTGGGCGTCGTGGCTGATCCAGCCGGCGTCGGTAGCAGCACGGGAAGCTCCCACTGCAGCTCCCAGCGCGTCCGCCAGCTCCTCCACGGGGCCAAAATCGCCATCCATACCGCGCCCGCCGGCCACTACGATCCGGGCATCGAGAAGGTCCGGGCGCCCGCTGGTTGCCTTGTTGCTGCGTCCTGTGATGCGGGCTGCGTTCGCCGTGGCGGTGGCTGGAACATCAATGGTGAGGGATTCGGGTGCGGCAGCGGTGGCAGCAGGTTCAGGGGTTACTGAGTTCGCTTTGACTGTCAGAATCGAGACCGGGGTGGTGGCACGGCATACCGTTTTGTAGGACCCGGCCAGAACCGACTTGTGAGCCCCGCCGTCCGCGTCGACTCCAACGACGTCGGTCACTACGCCTGCTCCGAGCTTGATGCCCAGCCTGGCTGCGATTTCCTTGCCGTCCGATGAGTTCTCGATGAGCACCGTGGCGGCACCCGTCGCGGCAACAGCTTCGGCCAGGTAGGCGGCCTTGGGAGCTACGAGATAGCTGTCCAGGTCTTCACTGCCCGGACGGTACAACGCAGTGACACCGTAGGAGCCCAAGGCAGCAGCGACGTCGTCGTTGAATTCGCCGTTGAAGGCTGCAACCGGCTCGCCGAGCGTACGGGCAATGGTCAGCAGCTCAAGGCTGCTCTTTTTGAGAGCGGGGCCCTGATTGTCAATGAATACAAGTACTTTTGCCATATTCGTGGATTCCCCTTAGAGCAGCTTCTGGGCGGCCAGGAAGTCAACCAGCTGGATGCCGGCGTCTCCCTCGTCGGTGATGATGGTGCCGGCTGTGCGCGGCGGACGCGGCTCGGCATTCTGCACGGCCGTCCAGGAGCCCGACAGGCCCACCTCGGCCGGGTTGACGCCAATATCCGCCAGGGACAAGGTGGTGATGGTTTTCCGCTTCGCAGCGATGATGCCCTTGAAGTTGGGGAATCGCGGCTCGTTGATCTGGTCCGTCACTGATACCACCGCAGGCAACGGCGCCTCGATGGTGTCGTAGTGGGTGTCGCTGTCGCGACGGGCGGTAATCCGACCGTCGGAGACCTCAAGCTCCGAAGCCAACGTCACCTGCGGGAGGCCAAGGCGTTCGGCCAACTGTGCAGGCACAAGGGAGGTTTCGCCGTCCGTGGAAGCCATACCCGTGAGGATCAGGTCCACGGGGCCGCCAGCACTCAGATAGCGGACAGTTGCGGCCAGCGCCAAGGACGTGGCGGCGGCATCCGAGCCGGCGAGGGCGTCATCCTTGAGGTGGACGCCTTCAGTGGCGCCGATCTGCAAGGACTTCTTGATGGCGTTGGCTGCTCCTGCCGGGCCCATGCTCAAGGCGATGACCTGGTGGCCGGCTCCCTTGCCACCTTGGGCCTCTGTCAGCTGCAGGGCGGCTTCAAGCGCATATTCGTCCAGCTCGGACAGGATGCTCTCAGCGCGGTCTGTTGTGTAGTCCGCGCCGTTAAGGTGACGGTCCAATTGGGCGTCAGGAACATGCTTGACCAGCACGATGATCTTCAATGTCTCTTCCACTTTCTGTTCAGCGGCACTCCATGTCCATGGAATGCCAGCCGGGTGGGGTCATGTCCGCGGATCTTCCCAGGGGTGCGGGTAAATCCTAGCTAACCATATAGCGGCCCATACCTGCGGCCCGCGTTAACGCCTGTTTCAGACCCAGTTGCGGTCAACGGTCCGGTTCCCCGCAAATCGAGCCCAAGCACTTTGACGCGAACAAAGCGACGGCGGGGCACCAATGGGCGCCCCGCCGTCATTCCTGTTCGGTTTTCTATTGTTCTGCCGCTGCTCCGAGCGTCACATCCAGTTGCTGCTCCTGGCCGCCTCGAAGGATGGTGACCTTGACCGAAGCTCCTGCCGGCTGTTCGCGCACCGCCGCCGTCAGCTGGTTCGGATCGCTGATGGCGAGGTCGTTGAATTTGGTAACCACATCGCCAACCTTGATGCCGGCCTTGGCTGCCGGCGAACCGGACTCGACCGTTGCCACTTCGGCACCTATCGAGAACGCTGACGCTGTGTTGCTCGCCGACTTCGCCTTGACGCTGACACCGAACTGACCATGGCTTGCCTTGCCGGTGTCAATGATCTCCTGCGCAACCCGTTTGGCGTGGTTGATCGGAACACTGAAGCCGACGCCGATGTTGCCGCTGCTGCTGGAGTCGCCCCCGGCGGAGGCGATGGCGACGTTCACGCCGATAACTTCACCCTTGCTGTTAACCAACGCCCCGCCCGAGTTCCCGGGGTTGATAGCCGCGTCAGTCTGGATCACGTTGAGGGAGATGGAGCCCTGATCCGCGCTGCTCTGGCCCTGCCCGCCGTCCGGTGGTGCGAACTTGAAGCCGCCTTCGTCGTCGCCCTGGGAATCATCGCCGCCACCCTTGGGCGCGGCAGAGGAGGCGACGCTGATGGTGCGGTTCAGCGTGGAGACGATGCCGTCCGTGACCGTGCCGGTCAGACCCAGCGGGGATCCGATGGCGACGGCGGTGTCCCCCACGTTGAGCTTTGCCGAGTCCCCCAGCGTAGCGGGGACCAGGCCGGAAGCGTTGTCCACTTTGATGACGGCAAGATCGGACAACGGGTCGGTACCGACGATGCTGGCCGGCAAGACCCGTCCATCGCTCGTACGCACCTCAACCGTGGCATTGGCAGCCTTGCCGTCAAGCGTCACCACATGGGTGTTGGTCAGAATGTGGCCCTCGGCATCGAGAATGATGCCCGATCCCGTTCCACCTTCCCCGCCACCGGTGGCTTTGATGGTAACGACGCTCGGGGAAGCCTTCTGCGCCGCGGCAGTGATGACGTTGACGTCATCCTTGTTATTGACGATCACTGTGCCCTGCTGGCTGCTGCTGACGGCTGCGGGAGAACCCTCGTCCAGGAACGCGTCACTCGCCGCCACAACGCCGCCGCCAACCAGGCCGGCTGCAAGAATGCTGGCCACAAGTGTGCCGACGCCGAAAGTCGCCTTTCGCTTCGGGGAATTCGCGGGGTGGGATACATGCGACGGGCCGTACGGAGGCTGGCCACCGCCCGCGTGGGCTCCGCTTTGGGAACCGTAGAACGGGGTCTGCTGCCCGAACTGCGGTCCGTTGCCTCTGTGGGCTCCTTGACCGGCTTCGTGATTTTGGTTGCCGGGTGCGTGGCTTTGGTGGCCCGGTGTGTGGCTATGGTTGCCAAAGGCCCGGGTGTTCGGGGGCTGCTGGCCGGCCTGCTGGCCAGTGGCCTCATGGGTTGCAGGCTCATGGGTTGCTGGCTCATGGGTTGGAGAGGCGAACTGCGCGGTGGTCGCATTCTGGGCGTGGGCCGCCGGCGGGGCGAACTGTTCGGTGGGGGCAAATCGTTCGGTAGGGGCAGACCGTTCGGTGGGGGCGTTTTGCCCCTCGCTGCGGGCGGACCCGTACTCAGCGGACGTGTGGCCGCTCGCGTAGGCCTGCTGCGATGCCTCGGGGCTGGCAGTGTCCGGAGAGTGTGCAGGACCTCCTGCGGAGTGCTCCTCACCTGAGGCCACAGCTCCGGCGTCAGGGGCACCCGGCTCCCCTGCTGCCTTACGGGACCTGGCCTCTTCGACGCCCGGTTCCAGGGGTTCCCGATTCTCGGGCGAACCGCCTTGTGGGTTCTCAGTCATTGGACTTCCTTTCATCCGTGTCTGCATTAACTATGGATGCTGCGACTGAAACTAATGCGGACGTTTGCTGGGAGGTTCCTGAAAGACTCTCTCACTGCTGCCGTAAGGCTTTAAGCGCGTTTCGCTGGTGGCATATTCCCTCATGTGGACGGCCCAAAAGGTGCACCATAGAATCAAATGGAAATGCCTCAGCGACCCTGCGGCTAGACATGCGTGGGGGCGCTGGTGCTTTCTGTGACGGCTGGTTCAGCCTGGACCGGCCGCGGAAGTGCTGAAGGGTTGCACATGCGGTCAAACTTTAGACGTGTTCTCGCCGTGATCGGTCTGACCGGCCTGCTGGCGCTTCCCGCCACTGCGGCCTGGGCCGAAGATCCGGTAACGCTGGACCCGTCATCTAAGATAGTAGATTCCGCCGGAGTGCTGGGCGGTAAGAAGGCCGACGTCGAAGCTGCCATCAAGAAGCTCGGCACGGACCACGCCATGACCCTGCACGTGGTTTTCGTCAAAAAGTTCGAGAACCCCACAGACAGGGTCGAGTGGGCAGCCGACGTAGCCGAAAAGGCAAGCCTCGGTTCCAACGCCATGCTGCTGACCGTTGCAACAGACACCCGTCAGTATCTATTGAGCAAGCCATCAAACAGCAAGATCACTGACGCAAAGCGCGAAAACATCGTGAAAAGCGCTGTTGACCCCCAGCTACGGAACGACGACTACGCTCAGGCTGCCATCAAGACAGCTGCCGCCATCGGCGATGCCGCCAGCGGCGGTCAAGGTAACGTGCCGGGTGATGGCGCGGGAACGGCCGTGCTGGTTGGTACGGGCGTGGTCGCGGCTGGTGGCGTGGGCACCTACCTGTATCTCCGCAATCGGCGGAAAAAGGCATCCCAGGCATCCAGCGCCAGCTACGGCCCTCAAGGTGCTGAGCTTGACCCCCTGGCTTCGCTGACGGTCGAGGAGTTGCGTCGGAAGAGCGGTTCCCTCCTCATCGAAGCTGACGATGCCATCAAATCCAGCGAGCAGGAACTCGGCTTCGCCGAGGCCCAATATGGCGAATCTGCAGTGGGCAATTTCACCAAGGCCTTGCAGGACGCCAAGGGCCATATGTCCGAGTCCTTCAAGCTACAGCAGCAGCTGGATGACCACATTCCAGACACGGAGGAGCAGCAGCGCACCTGGCTGGGCGAGATCATCCGCCGCTCCGAAGCTGCTCTGGCCTCCCTCCGGGAACAGAAGGCAGACTTCGATTCCCTCCGGGAACTGGAGAAGACCGCACCGCAGGCTCTTGCCGCGGTGAACGCCGGAGCACGTGAAGCAGAGGCGAAAATCGCCAACTCCGAGCAGACGTTGACGGGCCTCCGGGGTAAGTACGCCGACAGCGCCCTGGTGCAGGTCTCTGACAACATTAGCCAGGCAAAGGATCGCCTCGCCTTCGTTCAGAACGCCACGGAGACGGCCCAGGAGAAGCTTGCATCGGGTGAAGGCAGCCTCGCGGCCGTGGCAGTGCGCGCTGCAGAAGAGAGCCTCCACCAGACAAACGTTCTGATCGACGCCATTTCCAAGGTGTCCGGCAACCTTGAAGAGGCCCGTAACGGATTGGAAGCCGCCGTCGTGGACATCTCCCAGGATCTGGCCCAGGCGAAGGCGATGATTCAGTCCGGGGCTCATCCAGAGCTGGCTGGGCCTGTGGCGCGTGTAGAAGCTGCACTGGCTCAGGTAAAAGAGGAAATCCAAGGCGGCAAAATCGATCCCATTGCCACTCTGGAACGTGTGGAAGCTGCCCATCAGTCCCTGGACCAGTCGCTGAGCGGCATCAGGGACCAGCAGGAACAGGCTCGCCGGGCACAGGCTTCACTGCAGCAAACCATCATGTCGGCCCAAGCCCAGATCAGCGCCACCTCTGACTACATCACGGCGCGGCGCGGAGGAGTTGGAACCGAGGCGCGTACCCGGCTGGCTGAGGCGCAGCGCAATTTGGACTACGCCTTGTCCATCTCCAGGAACGATCCCGTCACCGCACTGACCTACGCCCAGCAGGCACACGCGTTGGCTGCCCAGGCAGCCCAGCTCGCGCAGACCGACGTCGACCATTTCGGTGGCTACGCCAACCAGGGATACGGCGGCGGTGGGATGTTCGGCGGCGGAGGAGGCGGCGGCCTGGGTGGCGCCATCCTCGGCGGCATCCTCATCAACTCCATCCTTAACGGCGGAGGCGGCGGCTGGGGCGGCGGCCACAGCGACGGTGGAGGCTGGGGCGGAGATTCCGGCGGGGGAGATTTTGGAGGCGGCGACTCCGGCGGTGGCTGGGGCGGAGATTCCGGCGGCGGTGGGGATTTCTAGCCCCTAATGACTAGGCGCCGAAAGGGAATGTCCCCTGAGGCGGATAGAGCGGTACATCAACTGTTCACTGAAATCAGTGGGAACAACCGAGCAGGACGAAAGGTAACACCATGGTTAAGCAGTCCATTTTCGGCCGTATGGCGCAGCTTGCGAAGGCGAATATCAACTCCATCTTGGACCAGGCCGAGGATCCGCAAAAGATGCTGGACCAGATGGTCAGAGACTATTCCAACAACATCGCTGAGGCGGAATCTGCCGTTGCCCAGACCATCGGCAACCTGCGGATGCTCCAGGACGACTACAACGAAGACGTCAAGAACGCCCAGGACTGGGGCAACAAGGCCCTGGCTGCTTCACGCAAGGCCGACGAGTACCGCGGTGCCGGCAATGCTGCTGATGCCCAGAAATTCGACAACCTAGCCAAGGTGGCACTGCAGCGCCAGATCTCGTCCGAAAACGAGGCGAAGTCGGCGGAGCCAAGCATTGCCTCCCAGACCGAAGTGGTGGACAAGCTCAAGTCCGGACTGGACATGATGAAGGGCAAGCTCAACGAGCTCACCAGCAAGCGCAACGAGCTGGTTGCCCGGTCCAGGACTGCCGCCGCCCAGTCCCAGGTCCACGATGCGCTCAAGAGCATCGACATCATGGATCCCACCAGCGAAGTGGGCCGCTTTGAACAAAAGATCCGCCGGGAGGAAGCCAAGGTCCGTGGTCAGCAGGAACTGGCAGAATCCAGCCTGGACTCACAGTTCAACCAGCTTGAGGACCTCGGCGAACAGACCGAGATTGAAGCGCGTCTGGCCGCCCTGAAGTCCGGCGGCGCAAAGCCTGCCATCGGCGCAGGAAACGGCTCTGCGGCATCCGAGACAACTGTCGAGGAAGCAGACTTCGACAAGCTCTAGAGAATTTTCGTGGAAGTTTTCAGCCCATGAAATAAGGGCAAAATGAAGGCCGGGGTTCCAATGGAATCCCGGCCTTCAGTTTGTGGATACGGGCTACCGGGTGACCTTACCCATGAGGGAAGCTATGGGTCGCAGGAAGAGCGGCCTGGCAAGGAACCAAGCGCCCACCATAACGGCTATGGAGATGGCGAATATCCAGAAGCCCACCCAGTTCTCGTCGTCGCTCCCGCCGTACATGTGGTTCAGGTTTCGCAGCGCCCCCGTGGCCAAAACCAGGAAAACGTGGACCGCGATAAAGGCGACAAAGTAGATCATGACGGGGAAGTGCACCGCCCTTGCCGCTTCTATCGGGAAGAGCCTGTTGAGCGTGGGCGCCTTCTTGGGCCAGACTGACGACATCCTCAAACCGGTGATGAAAGCGAGGGGTGCTGCGATAAACACTGTGGCAAAGTACGTCAGCAGCTGCAGTGCGTTGTAGTTAATCCAGCCGTTCTCCGTGGGCCAGTTCAGCGACGCGTACTGGAGCGCAGCCGAGAGCGCATTGGGGACGACGTCCCATGATGTGGGAACGATCCGCATCCACTGACCAGTGGCGAAGAGGAGGATGGCAAACACTATGCCGTTCAGGATCCACAGGACGTCCAGGGTGAGGTGGAACCACAAATCGAGACTTATTTTGCTCGGCGGGTTCTTGGTCTTGATGAACCCCTTGTTGTTCCTGGTCCAGTGGGCTGCGGGCCTGGCGGTGGTGCGGACCTGCCATCCTGTGCGGATGATGAGAAGGAGGAAGAAGCCGTTCAGGAAATGCTGCCACGCAAGCCAGGCAGGAAAGCCAACGGGAGCCCCGCTGGGCAACTCTGAGTGGCCGGGATACTGCTCCAGAAAGTCTTTGACCCCGGACAACCCCGTCAGCCACTTAGTAAGAAGCACGATCAAGACCAAGGCAACCAAGGCTGCCGGCACCGCCCAGTAGCGCTGCACCCACTTGCTCTTCGCGGTTCCGGACTTCTTCGTTGGCACTGACATCGAAAAGCATTCCTCTCGAGAATGATCGACCGATAGTAAAAGCTGCTTGCTTCCGCCGGCGGCAGGAGGCACGGCCTATTTGCTGACCGCCTTAATAAGCTTGGATCATCACAGGCCGCTGGAGCGAAATATGGCGATGGCCTCAGTCATGCCCCGCAACATATTCTTCCCCGGCGTCCTGGGACTGAGAATACTAGGAAATGCTACTAAATGAGGGATCCAAAGAAGAGGCCCCGACCGGTCGCATTGCCGGTCAGGGCCTCTTGTGGTTGCGGGGACAGGATTTGAACCTGTGACCTCTGGGTTATGAGCCCAGCGAGCTACCGAACTGCTCCACCCCGCGTCGCATGATCAAGCCTACCCTAGATTTCGGGCCGGAAAGTCCACGTCGGGAGCGGAGCCCACCCCTGCAGCAGGTGCCGCTCCGGGACTGGTTCCGTACTTCCATCGGGTTGTTAAAGCAGAAAGTCCGAAATACCTTTTCAGGTATTCCGGACTTTCATTTTCAGTTGCGGGGACAGGATTTGAACCTGTGACCTCTGGGTTATGAGCCCAGCGAGCTACCGAACTGCTCCACCCCGCGTCGCAAGATCAACTCTACCCGCCGCCCAACGGGAGGCCAAATCGAAGCGGGGTGATGTACGTCTCCGCCCCGGAATTGCATCTGTCGAGACCCGGAAGGACAGACGATAGGACGAAGAAGGCCGGTCCCGCAGCAGTCTTTATGCAGCTACAACCTGTGGAGAGTACCAGCACACCTCCTGGCGCCTACTGGCGCCTACTGCTGCAGAACGCCGGCGCGGTCCAATCGATGTCCCGCAAGGCCAACTGCTAGGACAACTGGTACAACACCGAAAGAATCTCCACCAAGCTCAACCGCAGCCGTGACTGTCCCCAAAAGGGACGCGAGCGGTAGGCTGTCCGAAACCGAATGCCCTAATCAGAGGATGCAAAAGCTACAAATGGGGGACTACGTGTTTTTGACGCAAGCTGAATCCGAAAATGCCAACCCAATCATTCCCACGGCATGGGAAGCCACATCCCTGCTGGCTGGCCTGGTAATTGCCGCACTGTTTATAGCTGCACTGATCAGCATCGCGCGGAACAGGAAGCAAACGCCCGTGGTCACCCTGCTCTGGATCTTGGTCGTGTTCGCCGTGCCTGTCCTCGGTCCACTGCTCTGGTTCCTTGCCGGACGCAGGTCATCCCAAACTGCGAGTACAGTCTCCTGACCAAGTGGCCGTTGTCCGTAATTTGAGCAGCTGAACGAGAAATCGCAACGAAGGCCCTGTCCCGCATGGGACAGGGCCTTCACCCAGAGGGCCTGCGACGGTCAGCCCGTGGGGCTGGGTGACGGCGTCGGAGTCGCCGTGGTAGTCGGAGGTGCCGTAGACGCCGCCGCTCCGGGAACAGCCAACTTAGCCTCAGCGTCGATTGCCCTCTTCAAGGCATCGGACAGTTTCTTCTGCTCCGCGCCATATGCAGCGAAGTCGCCGTCAGCCAGTGCTGCCTGGCCGGCCGCGATGGCGGCATTCGCTGCATCAAGAGCAGCCTTCAGCTCTGCCTTGGCATCCGTGGTGCCCGGCGCCGGAGGGGTTGTTCCGCCTGGTGCCGGCGGAGCCTGGCCATTGTTGGCGGAGTCGCCTGCAGCAGCACCGGAATCGCCTCCGAAGAGCTGCTTCAGAGCTTCGTCCAAGGTGGGTGCGAAGCCGATCTTGTCACCAAAAGCTACTAGCACTCGCTGAAGCGTAGGGTAGGAGGTCTCGCCGGTGGACTTGAGGTAAACCGGCTGGACGTAGAGGATACCGCCGCCTACAGGCAACGTGAGCAAGTTTCCGTTGAGCACATCCGAAGCACCTTGACGCAACAGGTTGAGGGCCTGCGACACAGTCGGATCAGAGTTGAACTTGTTCTGTGCCTGTCCTGGACCGGGCACCTGAGTTTCCGGCGGAATCTCCAGCAACCTCAACTTGCCGTAGCTCTCCGCCTTGACGCCCTTCTCTTTGCCGGCATCCGAGTCAGCGGCCAAGAAGCCGTAGAGCACATTCCGTGCACTGCCATCAACGATTTGTGGAATAAACGAGGATGTGAGCTGGAATGCTGAATTCTCCTGATCCGGCATTTGGAGCGACATGTAGAACGGAGGCTGTTTTACTTCACGCTCCACCGTTGGATCGTTGGGGACGCTCCAGACATCATCGCCTTGGTAAAAGCTATCGGGCTGGGTGACGTGATACCGGCCCAGGAGCTCACGCTGAACCTTGAACAGGTCCTCCGGGTACCGAACGTGACTCATCACGTCTCCGGACATTTCGGAGTAGGGCTTCAGTGACGCCGGGAAGACCTTCTGCCAGGCCTTCAGAACCGGGTCCTGATCGTCCCACGCGTAGAGCTCCACCGAGCCGTCGTAGGCATCGACGGTTGCCTTCACCGAGTTGCGGATGTAGTTCACTGAGCTGTTGGGCAAAGCCACAGACCTTCCGGCCACTGTCTGCGAGTCCGCAGTTGCCTCAGAAAGCTGCTCCTGCTGTGAGTACGGGTAGTACTGGCTGGTGGTGTAGCCGTCAACGATCCACTTCACTCGTCCATCTACAACAGCCGGATAAGCGTTGCCATCCACGGTCAGGTAGGGCGCTACTTTTTCCACCCGCTCACGGGGACTCCGTTCGTACAGAATCTGCGACTCGGGGTTCACAGCGTCGGAGAGCAGGAGGTCAGAAGACTGGAACTTTATTGAGTAGAGGATCCTGTTCAGGAAACTGCCCACGTTCGGGCCGCCGTCGCCCGTGAAGGTGTACTGGGTGTCCCCACCGCCTTCTCTCGCCGAGGGACGGTCCTGTTCACGATGCGGTGAGCCCTCCGGGGCCCCGACAATGGAGTATTCAGGAGAGTTCTCACCGAAGTAGATGCGCGGCTCGTATGTGGAGTCATCACCAAGCACGCCGGTGGAAGGGATACCTGCCTGGAGGAAGTCAGGCTTTCCGTCCACTGTGAACTTGTTGCCCTTGGCGGCAACCACGCCGTAACCGTGGGTGTAAACAGCATGCGTGTTAAGCCACGACTGTTGGTTTGCGCTCAGCCCGCCTGGATTGAGTTCGCGGACCGCAATAACGGTGTCCTGAACTTTGCCGTCCACCTCATAGCGGTCCACGTTCAAGGTCTCAGGGAACGTGTAGTACGGCCTGTACTGCTCCAGCTGCGCAAATGCGTCCGAGATCAGGTTGGGATCAAGGAGGCGGATGTTCTGCGTTGTTTGGGCGTCCGGGGCCAAAGCCCCTGATGTTGCCGTGTTGGTGGCGTTGTAGCGTTCCACCTGAATCTTGTCCAGACCATAGGCTGTCCTGGTCATCCCGATGTTCCGCTCGATGAATTCCTTCTCGAGGGTCTGCTCGGAGGGCCGGACCTGGAATTGCTGGATCACCCAGGGATAAACTCCACCCGCAAGAATGGACGTGATAACCAGCATTGCTGTGCCAATGACAGGCAACCGCCACTTGCCGATGATCGCAGCGACGATGAAGAGAATTGCAACCAGGACGGCTGCCACGGCGAGGATTGCCTTGGTGGGAATGACGGCGTTGACGTCGGTGTAGAGCGCACCCGCCCAGCGCCCGCCGTTGCTCTGGAGGGCGGCATACCTGTCCAGCCAGAAGTTCGCGCCCAGCAACAGGAGGAACGTGCCGCCGGTGACAGCGAGATGGATCTGCGCTGCCCTGCTGGTGAAGATCCCGCGTTCCATGATGCGGATACTGCCGTACAGGTAGTGCGTCAGTATCCCAGCGATGCCTGCAACAACAGCCACACTGATCAGGAAGCCGGTGACGAATCCCAGGAACGGCAGGGTCATGAGGTAGAAGCTGATGTCCAGCCCAAACTCTGGATCGGTTTGGCCGAACTGAACCTGGTTGAAGTACAGGAGGACTTTCTGCCACTGGCTTGCAGCGGCGCTGCCGGCAAAAAGGCCAAAGAGGATGGGGAGGCCGGTCATCACCACACGGCGGACTGGTTCAAGCTGCGCCTGGTAGCGGTTCAGGTTGTCCCTGATTTCCGCGTCAGGAGCGTAGACCGGCCTGGCGTTATAAGCGAGGCGGATGGCGAAGTACATCGCGGCGGCCATGATGGCGAAGCCCGCAACAAATATTCCGATCCGGGCCAAGTTCTCTGTCAGGAAGACTTCAAAGTATCCGAGTTGCTGGTACCACAGAACATCTGTCCAGGTGTTGGCAAAGAAGATGAATCCGACCACAACCAAGGCGACGACGATCAGGGTCGGTGTCAGGGCGCTGCGCCTCGACTGCGTGGTTGTGGGCGGCATGGAGCTGGCGGGACGGGACAAACTTTGTACCTCATAGCTGGTCGTCTGATTCACGGGTAAAGCTGGAGTGGCGCAGGTGCCAGCTCCCGTCCTCAGACCGGCGCTGACTGGTATATATGCCACGAGTGGCAGTGGAGCTAAGTTCCTCGATTTAGTCTAGTCGGTGGTGCAGGTGGGGAGCGCGGCCGTGTCCTGTCCGGCGCCCACCAACTCCACGGCTTTCTTCGCCTCGGCCAGATTCCCGACTTTTACCACCTGAAGACCGTCGGGAATATGGCCCAGCACCTGCTCGCAATTTGCTGCGGGGGCAAGGAAAAGGGCGGCGCCGGCACGTTGTGCAGCCACCATCTTTTGGCCGATGCCTCCAATGGGACCCACTGATCCGTCAGGGGAAATGGTTCCGGTTCCGGCAATTTTGCGGCCGCCCGTGAGGTCGCCAGGAGTCATGGTGTCCACAAGGCCCAACGCGAACATCATGCCCGCACTCGGACCTCCAACCTCCTGCAGGGAGATGGTTACCTCAACGGGAAAAGTGAAATCGTATTCCAGTTGAACGCCCAGGATGTAGCGGCCCGAGGCGTTTTTTCCGGGGGTGATCATTTCGGTGACACTCTTGCCGTTACGGTCAACGACGACGGCGACCGGCTGCCCTGCCCCTGCTGCCAGCTCGTCCTGAATAACCTTCAAGGCCGTCACGGGTTTCCCCCCAACTGACACGAAAATGTCTCCGGATTCCAGCTTTCCATGCGAGGGAGCGGATTCCGGAACGTCGGCTATCTTCAGCTTTTGGTCAAAGGGGATGCGGAGCTCGTTCAAGGCCGCAGCCACCGCGTCCTCCTGGGAGGTAGCCATCGCTACTGCACTTTCCTGGTCCGTTTCCTCCTTGGTGACGCCCTCCGGGTAGATCATTTCGACGGGATAGACGGCATTCGACTTATCCACCCAGGCCGCAAATGCCGATAGCAATGAGATGTTGCTTTTGGGACCGCCTTCAACGTAGACCGTGGTGAGATCAAGGTTCCCGTTGGCCCGGAACGTTTCACGCCCCCTGATGCTGATGACGGGATTGCCTGCCTTGTCCACACCGAGGGTGTTGAACGTCGGGCCCGGAGTTTCCACCACGTAGGGCACGGGAAGCGCGAACAGCCCGATGCCCAGTATGAGAGTCAGCACAGCCGAGACGCCCATCGCGGTGAACCTTTTGTCCTCCGGCGGAGTACTGCCTTCCAGGCCTGCTTCGGGCAAGCCCGCGTGCTGGTCACCCTCAGTTAGCGTCAATGAAGAACCTCTCCCCTACGGCTTTCGACCCTCAGGTGCGCCGCTGTCAGCGCTACTCATCTCGGGTCACGCGCAATCTCAGGCGTGCCAATGTGTTCAGCCTCTAACATTACGCGGTCCATCCGCAGGGTGGCTCTTTGCCTAGAGCGAACGAAGCATGCTTTCGGCAGACAGCCCCTCATTGGCCGGGGTACCGTGAACTTGATCAACAGTCACACCGACGATCGGCGGGATCATGACCTCCAACCCACTCAATCCGTCCAATGGCGACGAGAACCCGAAGGATCCGCTGGCAGAAATGCTGCAGAACCTGATGGGTGGCAAGGGTATGGGCAATATCGATCCCGCTGAACTTGCCAAAGCAGCCGGCCTTCCCGAGGACCCCAACCTGCTGGCCCAGATGTTTTCGCAGGTCCAGGCCATGATGAGCTCCACCTCAGAAGGCCCTGTCAACTGGCAACTGGCTCACGAGAACGCCCGCCGAGTTGCGGCCAGCGGTTCAGACCCATCAGTTACCGCGCAGCAATCCCGAGAAATTGATGAAGCCCTTCGCCTCGCCGAGCTCTGGCTGGACCAGGTCACCGAGCTTCCGGCCACAGGGCTTATCGGCCGGGCTTGGTCCCGCGCCGAGTGGGTTGAAGAAACCCTCGGCACCTGGAAGCGGCTCACTGAACCTGTGGCAAACAGCATCGCCAACGCCCTGACGAACGCCTTGAGTGATCAGCTTCCCGAGGAAATGAAGTCCATGATGGGTGGGGCTTCCTCCATGCTTCAAAACATGGGTGGGGCCATCTTCGGCATGCAGTTGGGCCAGGCGATCGGCGCCCTCTCAGCCGAAGTGGTGAGCTCCACTGACATCGGGGTGCCCCTGGCCGATCTTGAGATGGCATTGCTCCCCGCCAACGTGGCCAAGTTTGGCGAGGGGCTCAGCCTGCCCGAGGGCGACATCCGTCTTTTCCTCGCGGTCCGCGAAGCTGCCCATGCCCGGTTGTTCGTGCAGGTGCCTTGGCTTCGGGGGCATCTTCTTGGAGCCATTGAGGCCTACGCCCGCGGAATCCATATTGACATGACCAAGATTGAAGAGCTGGCAAGGGAACTGGATCCCGGCAATCCTGAAGGTATCCAGGAGGCGCTCTCCCAAGGGGTCTTCATGCCCCAGCGGACGACTGCACAGGAACAGGCACTTGAAAAGCTCGAAACCGCACTGGCCCTCGTTGAGGGGTGGGTGGATGAGCTCACCGCAGCAGCCACTGAGAAGATGCTTCCGTCAGCCTCTGCGCTTCGTGAGACCGTCCGGCGCCGACGGGCAACCGGAGGCCCGGCCGAACATGCCTTCTCCTCATTGGTTGGACTGGAACTGCGTCCGCGCCGGCTCCGTGAAGCTGCCACCCTCTGGGCAACACTAAAGGCCGAGCGTGGCGTTGCCGGCAGGGACGCCATTTGGCATCACCCTGATTTGCTCCCCACAGCCGAGGACCTCGATGATCCTCAGGGCTTCAGCAGCCGCCGCAAGCTTGCAGAGGCCAGTGAGACGGAAGTGGACGATGCGCTCCAAAAACTGCTCAGCGGCGGGTTTGACAGGGAAGAACAGGAGAAGCTGGAAACTCCAGCTGAAGCTGAAGGCGGCGACGTCAAGGCCGACGACACCGAGAATGATTCAAACGATGACGCCGGCAACGCCAAGAGCTGACCGAATTCAGGGAAGCCTGTAAGACCCAGGTTGGCCTGCGACTGCCCAGCCGGCATTTCCCGGCTGGTCAGTCAGCGTCGGCGCAGCCGGGATCCACACTGCCAGCCTGTGGGCTGCCATCTGACGTCGCCCCGCTTGAAGGCACCCCGATGCCACGGGATGTGGCAAAGGAAACGCCCTCCAGGAAGGCTTTAGCACGGCCTGTCTCCGGATAGGACTCCAATAAACGCCAGAAAGCGGCATTGTGTCCGGCGACCAGGAGATGGGCCAGTTCATGGAGCAGGACGTAGTCAATCACCCACTGGGGCATGGGCCGCAGCTTGTCTGACAACCTGATGGTGCCTTCGGATGGTGTCGCTGAGCCCCACCTTGAGTTCTGGTTGCTGACCCAGCGAACAGACGTGGGAACCGCACGCCCCGCCAAGTAGCGCGCTGACAAAGCAGCAGCGTGCGCCGCCAAGGCAGCATCTGTGGCAGGCTTCCGTTTGCCGGCACCCGCCGAGCGCCGCAGACCCTGCCGCCGGAGTTTATCCAACATCCGGCTGACCCACTCCTTCTCCTGGGCCCGGCTGAAATACGCCGGGATCGCGACGACGGCTTTGCCGTCTTCCCAGAAAGCAGCGACAGTCCGACGACGGCGGGCCGAGCGGCGTACCACCACCGGCGCGCCGTCGTGCGTTAACTGCACATCTCCCTCACCCGGAGTCACACAGTGCTGCTTTCCACCAGCACAGCCAAGACAGCCGGGCCGTAGCGTTCGAGTTTGGAAGGACCGACTCCCGCCAGTTTCGCCAGCTCTTCCAAGGACGACGGGCGCGCCTCCGCAATGGCCGTCAGCGTCGCGTCGGTGAAGACAACGAATGCGGGTACGTCCGCGGTCAGCGCAACGTCCTTCCGCCATTGCCGCAGTGCCTCAAACGTCTGTTCCTCATAGCTGGGCGGACACTGGCTGCAGCGCCCCACCTTGCGTTCCGCTCCCGTTGACAGCATGCTTCCGCACGCTCTGCACGTCGACGGAACGGCGGCCTTCCGACGCGGCGCCGCTCCCACACCCTTGGTCGAGCTGGTGACCACGGAGTCCGGCCTCAAGCCATCAAGGAAGCGGGACGGCTTACGGTTGGCCCGGCCGCCCGGCGTCCTGGCGGAGGACCAGGACAGTGACAGGTGCTCACGTGCTCGAGTGATCCCCACATAGAGGAGGCGGCGTTCCTCGTCCACCGCTTCCGGGGTATCAGCGAAGGAAATCGGCATGAGCCCCTCACTCAGACCAACGAGGAAGACGGCGTCCCATTCCAGGCCCTTGGCCGCGTGCAACGACGCAAGCGTGACGCCCTGGACCGTAGGGGCATGCTGGGCGAGGGAACGCTCCTGCAACTCATTGACGAAGTCCGAAAGGTTGAATTGCGGCCCCCGGCTGAGAACCAGTTCGTCGGCAAGCGCAACCAATGCGGCCAACGATTCCCAGCGTTCCCGCAAGGCCCCGCCGCTATGCGGTGCAGAGTCTGTGTACCCCAAGGAAGCCACGATATCCCTGACCAGCTGGCCGAGAGGTTCCGGTGCGGACGACTCCGCCGCGGCCCTGGTGGCAGCCCTCAGTTGGAGGATGGCGTCCCGAACTTCCTTACGGGCGAAAAACCGCTCCCCGCCCCTGAGCTGATAACCGATGCCCGCCGAAGCAAGCGCCTGCTCATAGGCCTCCGATTGACCATTCGTCCGGAACAGGACCGCGATCTGGCTTGCAGGCACGCCGGAATCGAGGAGGGTGCGGATTTTCCCGGCCACCGTGGCCGCCTCCGCTTCGTCGTCCGCGCATTCGGTGAACTGAGGAACAGGCCCCGGTGCCCGCTGGGCAACAAGCTTCAGGGGTGTGGCCCAGGCCGCATCGGCGACGGCTCCCCCGCTTCGACGGTTGGCAAGCAGGTCATTTGCCAGTTTCACCACCTGCGGGGTGGAACGGTAGTCGCGGATAAGCTTCACCACATTCGCCGAAGGGTACATCGTCTTGAAGCCCAAAAGGTGTTTAGGCGATGCGCCCGTAAAGGAGTAAATGGTCTGGCTGGCGTCTCCCACAACGCACAATTCGTCGCGTCCGCCGAGCCAGAGCTCGAGGAGTCTTTGCTGAAGCGGCGACACATCCTGGTACTCGTCCACCACGAAGTGGCGGTATTGCTCCCGGACGGTTGCTGCCACCTTGGGGTCCTCCTGAAGGATCCCGACGGTGATAAGCAGAACGTCCTCGAAGTCGATGACATTCCGGTCCGTCTTGACGTCCTCATAGGACTGGAAAACCCGTGCGACGGCGGTCAGGTCGAAGCCCCCGGGTGTACCCCTGTCCTGCGCGTTCTCCAGGTAGTTGGCGGGGGTGAGCATTGACACCTTTGCCCATTCAATCTCAGAAGCCAGGTCACGAATCGACGCCCTGTCCGTACTGAGCCGAAGTCGCCGCGCCGCCTCGGCAATCATCTGAGCCTTGTGATCCAGCAGATTCGGTAAGGTTCCACCCACTGCCTGCGGCCAGAAAAACTGGAGTTGCCTCAACGCGGCTGCGTGGAAGGTCCGGGCCTGAACGTTGCCGACTCCGAGGTCGCGGAGCCTGCTCCGCATTTCCGCCGCTGCCCGGGCCGTAAAGGTGACAGCCAGGAGCCTCTGGGGGCTGTACACCCCAGAATGCACGCCGTAGGCGATTCTGTGGGTGATCGCCCGTGTCTTTCCCGTTCCTGCGCCTGCAAGCACGCACAGGGGTCCGTTCAAGGTGCTGGCGACTTCACGCTGTTCGTCATCCAGGCCGCCAAGGATACGCTCCTCAAGGGTTGCGCCGTCGAGGGGCGCTGTTCCGTCCAGGTTCTCTGTTGTCACTTCTGCTGCTCAATTGATGGATGGGCCATGATCGGTGGTGCGCATTAATGCGATGGGAAGCAGCGGATCAATAGCGCGTTCAAGAGTACAGCCCTTTCAGGAATCGGCCGGTCGGTCCTCAATCACTCCGCCATACCAGTGCTCAATGAGGGACCTCGAGATGGAAAGCCTGCTCGATATCACGACGTCACCCCGAAGGACTGCGTCCTGCAGTTCTGCGCGGTTAAACCAGCGGGCCCTGGTGACCTCCACGCCGTCGGGCCGTGGCTCGACGTCGGACGTCAGGGCAGTAAACCCCAGCATGAGGGACGCAGGGAAAGGCCAGGGCTGCGAGCCAAGATACTGGCAAGCAGTTACGCGCACCCCTACCTCTTCAAAGATTTCCCGGACCACGGCCTGCTCAAGGGATTCCCCCGGCTCCACAAAGCCAGCGAGCGTTGAATAGTTTTTGGCATCCGCAGGCCCTCCGCCGCCAAGAAGCAACCGGCCGTCCGCGCCAACCACCGTGACGATGATCGCCGGATCCGTCCGGGGATAATGCTCCGAACCGTCCTCAGGGCACCGGCGAACCCAGCCGCCGGCTTCAACAATGGTCCTGGCTCCGCAGCGCGGACAGTGCGTATGGGTGCCGTGCCAGTTGGCAATGGCGCTTGCTTCGACGAACAGCGAGGTATGCAGGGCATCCAATTGTGCGGCTACGTCTCGAAAAGCGGCCCACTCTGCTGCCTCTGGAATACCCGGAGTGCCAGGAGCCAGGGTGTCAGCGAGGACGAAGAGGACGATCCCGGTGCCTGGGGCGATTTGGTCATCCTCCAGTGGCGACCCGAGATAAATGGTGTGATCCGGCTGCACGCCCGCTTGGGCCAGGCTGCGAGCCAGGGAGTTAGCTTCGAGGAGCACAAGCTTGTTTGCATGCACCAAGGCTTTCCTGCCAGCGAGGACCATAGCCTGGGCTTTTCCCGATTCGATGAGGGCCTGGACCATTCCTGGTTTGAGGCGCTCCGAGGATCCACGATCCATCAGGGCCGGGCGGACGGGAAGCACGTTGTCCGCCAAATGGTTGGCGCTCACGGAGTGAGCCGCAAGCCCGCCTGGTTCCTGCGATTCCTGCAGCCGCTGGTGCTCCTGTGCAAATCCGTGCTGCGGTACAGGTGGCTCAGCAAGACTCATGTACCTACCGTACTGACTCGGGCTGACAATTGATATTTCGCGCCCTTCACCGCGCTGGAGTGCAGAACTCTGTGATTTGTTCCTTATCTCAGGACTCGCCGGACCACATCATTGTCTTGGGCGCGGGTCAATCTACCGTGGAACCGTGAGAAGAAAACCGATCGAACTGGCAGCCGTAGCAACTGCAGCAGTCCCAGGACTGACTCCTACTGCCGTTTCATCTGCCCCTGACGACCCCGCGGACTTCGACTCGGCTCTCCTCCTCGACTCAGAAGGAAAACGCTGGCGGGTACGTTCCCCCAGGCATGCAGAGGCTAGCACCCGGTTGGAGACCGAGTTTATGGTGCTTAAGGCTTTTGCGCCCGGTATCCGGGCAGAGCTCCCTTTCCTGATGCCGACGGTGGCGGGAACCGTGCGGCAAGGCGCCCTCACAACCTTCGTATACTCACACCTGGCCGGAGCAACCCGGAGCGTCGAAGAACTCAGTTCAGGCTCAGACGAATTAGCGCGGGAGATCGGCGCGGCCCTGGGTGCAATCCATGATCTGCCTCATTGGCTGGTCAGCAACGCTGATTTGCCGAGCTATACCCCTAACGAGTTCCGTCAGCGCCGCCTCAACGAGCTCGACCAGGCTGCAACCACCGGCAAAATCCCCGCCGTCCTGCTGCGCCGCTGGGAGCATGCCCTTGAAGACGTTTCGCTGTGGCGCTTCAACCCCTGCGTAGTGCACGGCGACCTGCACGAAGACAATCTCCTGGTCGAGGGACAGCGTGTAACGGCAGTAACAGGTTGGACTGACCTGCGCATCGGCGACCCGGCGGATGACATCGCCTGGCTCGTAGCTTCCAACGAACAGGGTTTCGTGGACGCCGTTCTTCGCCACTACACCAGTGCCCGGCGGGACTCTCCGGACAACCATCTGCTCCGTCGGGCAGCGTTGTCAGCGGAATTCGCGTTGGCGCAGTTCCTGGTTAAGGGCGTGGCCTCGGGCGACCAGGGCATGATTTCCGAAGCCGAAGAGATGCTGTCCGCCTTAGCGGGGGACATCGTCGAACATGGCGGACAACCCATCAGCGTCGAGCCACTACCTCCGGCGGCCGGGACCACCTCCGTGGGGGAAACGGGGCAGGTGAACGCGTACTCGGTCACACCCATCCCCCGGGGTGCTTCCGAAGGGGGCCGGGTGGAGGAGACCCTCCCGGCGGTCCAGGTGACACCGATCCCGGTTACCGAGGCATCGCCGTCGAAGGACAAGGCCGCGCTGTTGACGCATTCGGACGAGAGCCTTGGCGAGGGAGCCCCCTCTGAAAAAGATGCCGAGGCAGAGGCTCGGCCTGAGGAAGACGTGCCGGCACGCGGCAGCTCAGAGAAGGACCGGAACGACCCGGACGGAAGCAACCCCTCTCCTTCGTCAGGCGTGGCAGGCTCCCCCGATGACACTTCCACCGCCGCCCTGAAAATCGTTGACCTGAAGACTTCCTAGGGCTGTCCCTCCGGGTGGCCCGAGCTGAGCGCCGCGGTGATGATTTTCTCGAGCTGCCCGGCCGAGCCGAGGTCGTGCGGACGGATAATCTGGTTTTCGGAGACATAGTAAAAGGCAGCCCGGACATATTCCAGGGGCACGCCCTTCAGCCGGGACCATGCGAGCCGATACACCGCAAGCTGGACGGCCTTGGTCTCAAGCTGGCGGGCAGACGGAGGGCGGCCTGTCTTCCAATCCACAAGGTCCCAGCGTCCGTCCGCGTCCCGGAACACGGCGTCGATCCGGCCACGCACGACGACCTCTCCAATGCGGGTTTCCACCGGAATTTCTACGTGGACAGGTGCCCTGTCCGCCCACTCCGAGGACCGGAAAGTCTCCACCATGCTCTCCAGCCCGTAGGCCTCGTCGATGTGTTCGTCAGATCCTGCCGCTTCATCAAGATCCAGCATTCCGGCCGTGCCGAAGTACTCCTCCACCCAGGCGTGGAATGCGGTTCCTTTCCGTGCGGACATCCCCGGTTCGCGGGGGACCGGCCGTCGAAGCCGGGCGAGAACGGCGCCGGGATCGTCATTGAGATCCACCAAAGTCGAAGCAGAAATGTGGCCCGGGAGGTGAACGTCCTGCACAGTTGAACGCTTAAAGCGGCGCTCCAGCAGCATCGAGGCTTCCCTCGCCCAGGCTCCTGCAACTCCCTTAAGTTCCTTCTGCTCCGCGCTGAGCTGTGTCAGGTCAGCTTGCTGCTGTTTCACTGCCTCTGGCAGCTGTTCGTCCGTATCGGAGTTTGCAGCTGTTTCCAGACCCGCCCGGACGCGGGCTGCGGCAGCTTCCATGACCTCGCGACGGCCTGGAACCAGGCTGAGGCGTGTCCCGGTACGGGGATCAATCGGTCCCTCAAGCGGGTCATAAGGCCACTCTGCCACCTCAAGTTCCTGCCTCAATGGGCTTTGTTCGGGAACGGACGCCTCCTCTATGGAGGAAACGTGCACAACAGCTTGGCCTTGTGGCGGTTCTCTCCGCTGCCCGCCGACGTGGTGCTCCCCTCCGGCTGGCGCCAGAGGTGCTGTCAGAGGGGCAAGATCGGAAAGGAAAGGCGACATCTCCGCCATACCCGAGCGGGAACCCACCCAAGCGGCGCTTGAGACCCACAAGACGAACTTAGCGCGTGTATAGGCAACATACGCCAACCTTCGCTCTTCCGCCTCGGAGTGCGTCTGGACGGCTGCCTTGAAGTCCTTTTCGGCGTCAAGCCACCCCTTCTGATCCGGCTGGTCAAGATCCCATTGCGGCAGGTCTGCATGGTCGCCCCTCAAGGGCCAAGGCAGGGCCGCGCTCCCGCTGCTCCATCGCGAATCACGATTGCTGGGAAATGAACCCGCGTTCAGGCCAGGGACGAAAACGACGTCCCATTCGAGCCCCTTGGATGCATGAACGGTTAGGAGCTGCACGGCCTCGTGGTTCACCTCCGGCGGGGCGGCGTCCAGCCCTCCCTCCTCTGCCGCAGCGGCTTCCAGCCAGGCGAGGAAGGCGAGGACATCTATCCGCTGGGAGGTGTGCAGAAATCCAACGGCGGCATCGTGAAAGGCATCCAGATTCCGCCGTGCTTGGTGGATACTGACCCCGGGACGGGCAGCGACTTCGATGTCCAGCAACATGGCTCGTTCCACTTCTCCAAGCAGGGTGGTGAGGTCATCTCCCATGAAGCCACGCAATTGCCTCAGCTCAGCCGAGAGCCGTTTGAGCCTGTCCAGGCCGTCATTGCTGATCACACGTCCATGTGCTGACACCCACCCTTCCCTTGGCAAACGATCCAGTGCTTCGACAAGACTGGCAGCATCTGTAAGGTCACTCTCGATCACCGTTACCGAGTCGTCCGATTCAGTGTCTTCGGGAGCAATAAAGCCTTCGTGGGACCTCCGCCGTGCAAGGAATCCAGACCAGTCCCGGAAAGCCATGAGGTCTGCTGGCCCTATCCGCCACCTTGCGTCGGCGAGCAAACGCATGAGGGAATCTGAACGCCCCGGGTCTGCCAGGACCCTCAGCGTCGATACAAGGTCAATGATTTCAGGCGTATCAAGGAGTCCACCGAGACCGATGATTTCGTAGGGTATCCCCCGTACCTCAAACTCCCGCCGGACACATTCCATCTGCGCCCTCCGCCTGCAGAGCACGGCCATAGATGGCGGAACCCTGTCCGCCTGGATGTTCTCTTCAAAGTCGGTGAGCCGATATCTCAAAACGTCTCCGGCTATAGCCACGGCCTCGTCTGCATCGGTCGCGAAGCGCCCGATAACCACTTGTCCGGAAACGGCAGCAGGACTGGGCTGCAGCGGGGGCACCTCAATCGCTGCACCGGCACTGCGTTGACCTGCCGGCCCCCTTTGCGCGCCGGCAGCACTGAGGGGGGCTGAAATAACGTTGGCAGCAGCGAGAATGTTTTTTCCGTTGCGCCAGGCTGTAGTCAGGTACGAGACCGGGGCAGGCGTCCACACCTTCGCCGGCTCGCCTGCGCCCGCTCGTCGTGGGCCTTGCCCAGGGCCAGCTGCCGGTACAAGCAAAGGAAACTCGCGGACGAAATGGAACAGCTGCCCGGCCGAGGCGCCCCTGAACCCATAGATGGATTGGTTGGGATCACCGACTGCCGTTACGGCATGGCCGTTTCCGAACAGGCGTGAAAACAGGACCAGCTGAGCGTGTGACGTGTCCTGGAACTCGTCGAGCAGGACGACTTTGTATCGCTGCCGCTCCAGGTCGGCTGCCAGGGGAATGTCTCTGGCCACCCGGGCTGCAAGCGCTACCAAATCGCCGAAGTCCAATGCACCCCGGGCCCGTTTTGCCTGTGAGTAGCGTGCCACCATGTCCGCCACGCTCGCCCGGGTCCGGAGCATGGCTTCGAGCTCCGCCACCGCCTGCGTCGGATTCTTCTTAGCACCTTCCACATATGGCAAAGACCCAAACTCTGCCACACGCGCCATCAGCCAATCCTGAACCTGAGCGGGCTCCTGGAGGTGTTCGGCACATTCTCCCGCCAACTGGATGACGGCCTTGACCAGGGTGGACTTGGCGGCCCGGAAGTGCGCGTACTCGCCGTCGTAGGCCTCTACCACCTCGCTGGCGAGCTGCCAGGCCTGTGCACCGCCAAGCAGCACAACATCCCGTTCCACGCCCAGGCGAAGACCGTAGTCCGACACGATGCCGCTGGCATAGGAATGGTAGGTGGAGACTTTGGGTTCGAGGGCATCTGCGTCCACGAGACCGGCCGGGAGGATCTGATGTTGCTTGTCCTCGGCGGCGATGCGCTGCAGCACCGATAACTTGGCCCGGATTCTGCTGGCCAGCTCGCCCGCGGCCTTGCGGGTGAACGTCACGCCGAGTATTTCCTCGGGACTCACCCACCCGTTTGCGACCAGCCAGACCACCCTGTCCGCCATGGTGGCCGTCTTTCCGGAACCCGCCCCCGCAATCACGAGCCGGGGTGAGAGCGGGGAGGAGATGATGGCCGACTGTTCCGGCGTAGGACGGTTCCTTTCCCCGAGGAGAGCCGACAATTCCTCCGGGGTAAAGCGTGGTTCCGGCGTTGGTGAAGGGGCCCCGATTGACGGGGGCGTCGTGGGGACGGTTTGGATGCTCATTGGGTGACCTGCTTTCCGCGAAGACACAGCGGGCAAACCTCAGGCAACCTGCAGCCGTGGCCACCGTGCCCGCCCTTGGAAGGATCGTGGCGCGCTTCAAAGGTGCTGCCAGACATGGCCCGGGCAGCCTCCATCACCAGGTCCAATGCCCAGTTGTCCGCGGGATCCAAGGCGTCCTGCTGCTGAACGGAGGGACTCTTGCTGCTGGTTCCCAGCTGCGCGAGAACCGCTCCCCCGGGCTGGAAGGCAGGCCTGGAAACGCCATCTGGAGTGGTCGTCGAGTCGAAGCCACCGGCGAGTACGGCTGCCTGATAAGCGCCCAACTGGGGATGCCGGCCGACTTCCGCCTTTGCAGGTTGCCGTTTGCCGGTTTTGAGGTCGACCACCACCAACTGGCCCTCAGCGTCAATCTCCAGCCGGTCTACCTGGCCACGGAGAACGGCATAACGGATCGCTTCGGAGGCTTCTCCCGCGCCGGAGCTGTCATCGCCAGGGACGCTCCCCCCAGCACTGTTATCGCCAGGAACCCTTTCGCCAGGAACTGGACCCACCACGTCCGGAAGCTTGACTTCAAAATTCTCTTCGACGCCCACCAGACTCCGGCCTTCACTCCGCATCAGCAACACGTACTGGGCAAGTTTGCGTACCATCGATTCAGCCCGCTGGAAGTCAAGCTTGCCTTCCCAGTTCTCCTTCATGCCCAACGTGGGCCAGCGGCGCACGAGTTCGGCGAGGTACTCACCGCCAGAGGCATCGGGCAGATCCTGGGCGATCGCATGCACGAGCGTTCCCAGGCTACGGGCAAAGTCCGTAGCAGGCTCACCTCCGGCAGCCTGGATAAACCAGTCCAGGGGCGATTTATGGACAGTTTCGACCTTTGACGGTGACACCGACACTGTCCCGCCTTCGGGCACTACCGGCCGATCAGACGACAACGGGGCCAAGCCCCACCACGTATCGGGGTGGGCCCCTGGGACAGGCGGCTCCACGGAGGCGAGTTTGGCGAGAATCCTGGCTGCTTCATGGGCTTCGGGTGCAAATCTTCCCTGCAACTGAACGTACTGCCGGAGCTCCGCCACCAGGGCGCGCAGTGTCAGGGGCCGCTCCACGGTGGTGAAGCTCCGCCTCTCCTGCCCCGGGTGCAAGGGTGAAACGTAGTCCAGAAAAGAGGAGGCCTGATCGTCCTCAGAGGAAACAGCAGTGCAAATCAATACGTTCCGGGCGCGGGATACGGCAGTTGAAAAGCTTCGCAGTTCGTCGTATCGGATCTCATGCAGTCTGCTCAGTGGGCCAAGCTGCAGTGCGTAGTCCACCCCGTGCTCCACCGCGTCCGCGAAGAGGGTACTCCCCAGCAATTCGCCGCGTAAGCGGGTATTGGGCCAAACGCCTTCCTGCAAGCCTGCAATGATCACCATTGGCCATTCCCTGCCGGCAGCACTGGCCGGTGTCATAAGCTCAACGGCATCCTCGAGCTGGGCCCGGGCAGCCAAGGTATCCATGGGCAGTTCCTGATTCAGCAGGTATTCCAGGAATTGTTCGGGACCCGAGCCCGGCAGCTGGTCAACAAAACGTTCGGCCGTGTGGAACAGCGCCATCATGGCATCAAGATCCCGATCCGCGCGGGCACCGGCCGCCCCTCCGTTCAAGGCAGCCTCGGCCCACCTCGACGCCAGTCCCGTCGAGCTCCAGAGCGCCCAAAGAACTGTTTCAGCGTTCGCCCCCGGTTGTCCGGCAGCCTCCCGGCCGGCCCGGATCATGCGCGCCACCCGGCGAGCAGACTGCCCCTCGATACCAAGACTTCCCAGTGCGCCCGGTTCCAACAAGGCTTCCACCAGGAGCGCATCGCTGGAACGCCCTCCTCCACCCAGAATCTCTTCGGAGCGAAGGGCCTGACGGAGGCGCCTCAGCTCGATCGGGGTGGAGCCGCCGATACGGGAAGTAAGCAACGAAACAGCCGATTCCGGAGTGAGATCATCTGGCTCCAGCGCAACCGCATAGGCATCCAGGAGCGGACGGACAGCCACCTCGTCACGAACCGCTGACTCCGCGACGGGGACCCGCACCGGAATCCCCTGCCCAGACAAATAGCGCTGAAGCTGGCTGAGTTGCCCGCCGTTCCTGACAATTACAGCGATATCACCGAGTTCGCGCCCGTCTTTCAGCTGTGCTTCGAGAATGCGTTGCGCCACATAACGGAGTTCATGAACAGGGGATGGCAAGAGGTGTGCCTCCACCCTTCCACTGCTTTTTCGGCTGTCGCCAAGTTCCAGGCGCCGTGCGGAGTTCCCACCGGCTCGGCGGGATATCCGGGAAGCAACCGATAACCAGGCTTGAGCGACGACGGGACTATGCCGGTGCATGTGGCTGAGAGGACGTTCCAAAACACTGTGGCCGTGTGGTGCCAGCAGCTCAGGCAAAGCGGATACAAGGTCCGGGCG
Source organism: Arthrobacter sp. Z5-13 (assembly GCF_056499105.1). Lineage (NCBI taxonomy): Bacteria > Bacillati > Actinomycetota > Actinomycetes > Micrococcales > Micrococcaceae > Arthrobacter > Arthrobacter sp. Z5-13. The sequence continues at coordinate 1,439,098 of NZ_CP096460.1, read as the reverse complement.
GGCGCCGCGAAAGCCCTGCACTACTGTGTCCGGGGACGATGCGACGTAGACATCCTTCCCGGTACCTATGTCAGTGAGCAGCTCAAAAACGGCAGGGTTTGCCTCTTGCATGTCATCCACCAGGATGAGCTGCAGACGGTCCCGTTCGGCCGAAAGAAAGCCAGGATGATCCTGGAATATCTGACGGGCCGCAGTGATGATCCCGGCAGGATCAAAGGCTTCCGGCATGCGCAGGTCCAGTACATCCCGATACTCAGCGTAGAGGGCTGCGGCCGCGGTCCAGTCAGGACGGTCGCATTTCATTGCAAGGGAAGCCACGTCTTCCGGAGTCCGCCCCGACTCGATGATGCGGTCGAAAAGCTGTCGTACCTCCTGCCGGAATCCCCGGGTTTCCAGCGCGGCTCCTAGATCTCCCGGCCAAGGCAACTCCAAGCCGGGGACGGAATGGCCCTCAAGCAGTTCCTTGATGATGAGATCCTGCTCCGGACCTGAGAGCAGCTTGGGTGGTCTTGGCAGTGGGAGTATGCCTTCCGCCTTGGCGCGCCGGATCACATCGAATGCGTACGAGGCCCAGGTGCGTGCCGGCGTCGTACTCAGGCTCCTGTCCAGCCGTGCGGTGAAGCGATCACGAAGGGAATCGGCGGCAAGCCGCCCAGGTGCCAGGATCAGGATCCTCTCGGGATCCACTCCGTCCTGTTCCACGCGCCGGACTGCGGCTTCCACGAGTACCGTGGTCTTTCCTGTCCCCGGGGCTCCGGGAAGGAGGACCGGCCCGGAGCCCTGGGGAACAGCCACCGCAGCAAGCTGGTCAGGCGACAGTTCCGGGACGCCATGATGGACTCTTTTGGGCGCAAGGAGCCGGAGGCGTTTCCCCGCAGCCTCGAATGAGTGCACTTGCTGGTCCTGGATAGTTGCAGTCACCCAGACATTCCATCATCCGCCACCGACAATTCTTGAAGCCGGCTCTCAAGGTGCCGGGCAATTTCATCAATACGGTCAAAGTCGTTGTCAGAAGGCGCCCAGCGCGCGGACCTGAGGTCCACCCGCCATCGCCCTTCACCCGTCCGTAGATACTCCTCGATATCCCCGCGCAGCGGAGTCCTTTCTTCAAGGTAGTGGCGAAAGGCTTTCGCTTCGAGTCCGGGAGGTGCTTCGCCGCTGGCCCGCAGGATCCTCCACCAGGGAACCGGATTACCGTAGTGGCTCATCACAGCTCCGACTTGCCGTGGACCACCTGAGCCCAAGAGTTCGGCTACATCACCGTATGCCAGGACCCTGCCTGCCGGAACCAGTTCAACGACGGCAATAACAGCCTCGACATACTCCGTCCGCATGGCCTCCAGACTATCTGCTGCCTTCAGCAGATAGGGTTCAGCCGCCCCGGCGCGGCACTCCGAATATTGTCCGCGCCTGCAGGTAGCGTAATCGCATGAGCACCTGGAACACCCGCCCCCGCGCCGCCTTCGATCTCGAAACCACTGGCCGGAACTCGCGAGCGGCAAGGATTGTGACAGCCTCAGTTACGCTTGTGGATGCCGACGGCGAAGTGGTCAGGGAGCACGAATGGCTGGCCGACCCCGGGGTGGAGATTCCTGAAGAGGCCAGCGAGGTGCATGGTGTCACCACCGAACGTGCCCGAAATGAGGGACGGCCGGCCCCCGAAGTCACCCGTGAGCTTGCCGCGGTGCTTCAGGAGCTTTTTAACGACGGCGTCCCTGTCATCGCTTTCAACGCCAGCTACGATTTCACGGTCCTTGCTGCAGAGTCCGCCCGGTACGGCGTTCCGCAACTCACGCGTTTCCCGGTGCTCGATCCCTTCATCATGAACAAGCAGGTTGACCGCTACCGGAAGGGCAAGCGCACGCTGACAGCCCTCTGTGAGGAGTACGGGGTGAACCTGGACAACGCACACACCTCGGCAGCCGATGCCCTTGCTACACTCCGCGTCCTCGATGCCATGGCGGGCAAGTTTCCCAAACTCAGAATGCCGGCCAGTCAACTGCATCAGCTCCAGGTGGACTGGGCAGCCACTCAGGCTACCGATTTCCAGACCTATCTGCGGAAGACAAAGCCGGCAGCAGTTATTGAAGGCGAGTGGCCGGTTCTTCCGCCGGAGGATGCCAGCCGCGGGGACTTCTAGCCTGTAGCCTCAAACCCGTTTCACGAAGCTGACCTCTCCTTTCTGTCCTGCAGATCGCTCGCCGCAGCCGTTTGCGTGGGTTTCTCCATGGGACACACATCACATCCTCAGGCCACCCTTCCCGCAACAGTTTTGGCTGCCAACAATTCAGCCTTAGTCACAATCCACTGAGACCCTCAGGCGGGATTGACCGAGAAATCCCGAATTGTGCAGCCAGGCACTCGATTAACCGAATTTAATGCGGAATCGACTCCCTTACAGGCCCGCTGACATAATTTAGTGCAGAAGCGAGCTTGTGCTATGTCCTGCCCAAGCCCTACCGCCTGAGGATAAATGATCACAGTTACCGACCTTCGTAAGGTCTATCGCCAGGGGAAAAAGGAAGTGGTTGCCCTCGACGGCGTCACCCTTTCCGTTCCCAAAGGGTCCATCCATGGCATTATTGGCCATTCCGGCGCCGGAAAATCAACTCTTGTGCGCTGTCTGACCCTCCTGGACCGTCCAACGTCCGGCTCCGTCAGCATTGACGGCACCGAGTTGAGCTCCGTAAAGGATTCCGAAATCCGGACGGCGAGGCGGCGGATCGGCATGGTCTTCCAACATGCAAACCTCATGGACTCCCGCACCGCCGCCGGTAACGTGGCGCACCCCTTGGAGCTCGTCAAAACGCCCAAGGACCAAGCCCAGGGCAAGGTTGCCGCGCTCCTGAAGCTCGTGGGGCTCGAGGGGTTCGAGAACGCCTACCCGTCGCAGCTTTCGGGTGGCCAGCGCCAGCGCGTGGGCATTGCCCGGGCACTGGCTTCGGATCCCGATGTCCTGTTGTGCGATGAGCCAACCTCTGCACTGGATCCGGCCACGACGGACGAGATCCTTGACCTGATCCAGGATCTCACCACGCGGCTGCAGCTGACCGTGCTGATCATCACCCATGAGATGAATGTGGTTAAGCGCGTGTGCCATTCAGTGTCCCTGCTTTTCAAGGGGCGCATCATTGAGCACGGCGCCCTGCAGGACGTCGCCGGCGATCTGGAAAGCAAGCTGGCGCGCGCGCTCCTGCCGTTGCCGCCGTCGGAATCCCTCCAGGGTTCCCTCGAGGACGGACCTGTACTTGAAATCCTCTTCGCGGGCGACAGCGCCAAGGAACCCGTAATTACCGGCGTCGCGCGGCATTTCGACATAGATCTGAACGTCCTCGCTGGCAGCGTAGAGACATTGGGTGGCCAGCAATTCGGGCACCTCCGGGTGCAACTGGACCGGAACGCGGACATCGACGCCGTGCTGGCTTATCTGAACGCCCGCGGGATCAGCGCCAAGCGCGCCACTCCCGAAGCCCAGGTTCAGTACCAGGCGACAGGAGAGAAGAAGTGAACGAGATCTTCGGCAACCCTGTACTTGCGAAGGCGCTTCCGGAGGCCATCGTGGAAACACTCCAGATGGTGGGAATCTCAGCATTCTTCACCGTCCTGATTGGCCTGCCCCTTGGTGTCTTTCTACACGTGACCGCCCCGGGCGGTTTGCGTCCCATGCCCGTCACAAACCGGGTCATGAGTGATGTCATCGTCAACATCACCCGCTCCATTCCCTTCGCGATCCTGATGGTGGCGCTTATCCCGCTTGCGCGGTTGCTGACTGGCACGAGCCTGGGCCCCGTTGCCGCATCCGTGTCGCTCTCCATCGGTACGATTCCGTTCTTTGCCCGCTTGGTTGAAACCTGTCTGCGTGACGTCCACATCGGAAAAATCGATGCTGCGCAGGTTATGGGGTCCACCACTATGCAGGTCATCAACAAAGTAATGCTGCGGGAGTCGCTTCCGGCGCTGGTGGCTGCGACCACCACCACCGTTGTCACCTTGGTGGGATATTCCGCAATGGCCGGCCTGGTTGGCGGCGGCGGACTCGGCAAACTGGCCTACAACTACGGCTTCCAGCGCTTTGACGTGACCGTCATGATCATCACCATCGTCCTCATCATCGTCCTGGTGCAGATAATCCAGCTCGTGGGCGAATGGATCGCCCGCAGCCTCGATCACCGCTAGGCCCTCCTAGATCACTGCAGCGGTAACCACCGGCTGCATTTACGCCGGAACACCATCTGGGTAACAGCCCTGCCTGCGTGCTCCCAGTTATTCGAAAGGAACGCACTAAATGCGTAAGTCACTCACTCTCCTGGCATCAGGGATCGCTACAGCATTGGCGTTGACCGCTTGCGGCGGTTCAGCCACCTCCACCTCCGAGGTCAAGGAACTTGACCCGGCAAACCCGGTGACCCTCACTGTTGGAGCGAGCCCCGTTCCGCACGCCAGGATTCTCGAATTCGTGAACACCGAGCTCGCTCCGAAGGCCGGCCTCAAGCTGGACATCAAGGAAATCGAGGATTACCAGACCCCCAACACCGCGTTGAGCGATGGCTCCCTGGACACGAACTTCTACCAGCACCTGCCGTGGTACGAGGACCAGGTGAAAACCAAGGGTTATGACTTCGCCCACGGTGAGGGCGTCCACATTGAGCCTTACGCCGCCTTCTCTGAAAAGGTCAAGGACGTCAAGGACATCGGCGACGGCGCCAAGGTTGCCATCACCAACGACCCGTCCAACCAGGTGCGCGCGCTCAAGGTCCTGCAGGTTGCCGGCCTGGTCGAAGACATCAAGGATGACTCCTCCGTGCTGAATTTGACGGATGCCCAGAACCCGAAGAAGCTGAAGTTCTCGGAAAACCAGCCGGAACTGCTGATCAACGACCTCAAGGATCCGTCCGTGGACCTGGCGCTGATCAACGGCAACTTCATCCTCAAGGCCGGGCTCAGCACGAAGGACGCGTTGGCTGTCGAGTCCACGGACAACAATCCGTATGCCAACTTCCTCGCGTGGCGGGCAGAATCGAAGGATGACGCACGCATCAAGAAGCTCGATGAGCTCCTGCACTCCCCCGAGGTGAAGGCCTTCATCGAGAAGGAATGGCCTAACGGGGACGTAACCTCGGCCTTCTAAGCCGCTGGCGCTTGTACTTCAGGCCTTAAATCACTTTGGCACCCGCTACAGCGGGTGCCAAAGACATTTAAGGGGCACTACTTCGACAGGAACCTAAACGTTGAGGCTGACGGGGGCCTTCGCTGCTGCAGCAGCCCGGGCGGCTGCTGGAAGCGCGTCGAAGATCCTGTTCATGGCCGTGTCGTCATGCGCAGCTGAAAGGAACCAGGCCTCGAAGACCGACGGCGGCAGGTAGACTCCCGACTCCAGCATTGAGTGGAAGAAGGGAGCGTAGCGGTAGGTCTGCTGCGCCTGCGCCTCCTCGTAGTTGCTGATGCCATTCGCTGACGTGCCAAAAGCCAGCGAGAACAGGTTCCCGGCACGTTGAATGGAGTGGTCCACTCCTTCCGCATCCAAGGCCGAAGTCAGGGCCGCGGAAAGCTCCAGTGAGCGCGCATCCACAAAGGAGTACACGTCGGCCGTCGCATGGGTAAGGGTGGCAACTCCCGCGGCCATCGCGACGGGGTTCCCGGAGAGGGTACCTGCCTGGTAGACGGGACCTGTGGGAGCGAGGTAATCCATGACATCGGCGCGGCCGCCCAGCGCCGCCGTCGGCATTCCTCCGCCGATTACTTTTCCGAACGTCAGCAGGTCAGGACTCCAGGGATCAACCGCGCCCGCTGCACCGCCGGTAAGGCCCCAATATCCCGAATACCCGGTGCGGAATCCAGTGAGGACTTCGTCGAGAATCAGCAGCGCCCCGTGTTGGGCGGTGATGCGTGAAAGACCCTCATTGAATCCGGGCCCCGGAGTCACTACGCCCATGTTCGCCGGCGCAGCCTCAGTAATCACGGCCGCGATGTTCGGACCATGCTTTGCGAAGGCGGCCTCAACGGCTTCAATGTCGTTGTAGGGCAGGACAAGAGTTTCGGCAGCAGTCGCTGCGGTCACCCCAGCGGATCCGGGCAGCGCAAGGGTGGCCAGGCCCGAACCGGCCGCAGCCAGCAGTCCGTCAAGGTGCCCGTGGTAGCACCCGGCAAACTTGATCACGAGGTTACGGCCTGTGTATCCACGGGCCAGCCGGATGGCCGTCATGGTGGCCTCGGTACCGGTGGATACCATCCTCACCCGCTCTACCGCGGACACACGTTCCTTGACGATGGCTGCGAGGTTGGCTTCATCCGGCGTTGATGCTCCGAAGGACAGTCCCCGGTCCACTGCGGCGTGGACGGCCTCGAGAACCGCGGGGTGGGCGTGGCCCAGGAGCGCCGGTCCCCAGGAGCAGACCAGGTCTACATACTCGTTGCCATCTGCGTCGGTGAGGTAGGGCCCCTGCGCCGAGACCATAAAGCGGGGTGTGCCACCCACCGATCCAAACGCCCGGACGGGAGAATTCACACCGCCAGGCATGAGCTGCCGGGCGCGGTCAAAGAGTGCCTCGTTACGAGGGGTGCTGGAAATCATGATTCCTATTCTTTCAGTTCAGGGCAGCGGTTCGGAGTCACTGGTTCGTCTTTTGCGGGGCCGGGGAGGTTGCCGCTGCAGTAAGCAGCCGGGCCACCCGCGGAGCCACCTCGGTGCCGAACAGTTCAATCGAGCGCATCATGGCCGGGTGCGGTAGAGAACCGCTGCTGTATTTGAGGTCGAAGCGATCCACCCCAAGGTTTCTTTTCAACAGGGCGATCTTCTGCGCCACGGTCTCGGGAGAGCCAACGTACAGGGCACCTTCGGGCGTACACATGGCGTCGAACTCCCGCCGGCTGCCCGGTCCCCAACCACGCTCTGAGCCAATGCGGTTACGGAGTTCCAGCCAGTGCGGAAAGTACTCATCCCGGGCTTCTTCATCGGTGCCGGCGACGTGGCCTGGCGAATGCGTGGCGATTTGCCGCATGGGATGCCCGTACTTGGACATGGCTTCCCTGTAGAGGCCAACCAGCGGAGCGAACGAGCGCGGCTCGCCGCCGATGATGGCAAAGATAATCGGATAACCGTATTCTGCGCAGCGCAGGACGGACTCGGGGGTGCCACCCACCCCGATCCAGGCCGGCAGGAGATGATGCTCAAGTGGCGGATAGACGGTGAGGCCCTTGACCGGAGGCCTGGTCCGTCCCTCCCAATGAACGGGTTCCTGAATACGGACCTTGTCGAACAGCTCCACCTTTTCTTCGAAGAGGAGGTCGTAGTCGGCGAGGTCCAGTCCGAACAGCGGAAACGACTCGATGAAGGAGCCCCTGCCCAACATCACTTCAGCGCGCCCGTTGGAGATGGCGTCTACCGTCGAGAAACGCTGGAAGACCCGGATCGGGTCGTCAGAACTCAGGACTGTCACTGCGGATCCGAGTCTGATCTGCTTGGTTCGGGCAGCAGCCGCGGCAAGGAAAACTTCGGGGGCCGAGATGGCGTAATCCTTGCGGTGGTGCTCCCCCACTCCGAAGGCATGAAGTCCGACGGCGTCCGCCAGTTCAGCTTGTTCCAGCACCTGCCGCAGCACTTGGGCATGCGGAACCGGCTGACCGTCGGGGTAAACGCCTACATCACCAAAAGTGTTCAGGCCCAGAAGAATCCGCTCCGGCCCAACAGGAGCCGTGGGATCGGCGATATCGGTGGTCACAGGGATTCCTTCAGCCAGCCTGCGAGCTCAGCTGCCCAGTACGTCAGAATCATGTTGGCTCCTGCGCGCTTGATACCCAGTGCTGACTCGGTGATGGCCGCTTGCCTGTCGATCCAGCCGTTGGCTGCCGCGGCTTCAATCATGGAGTATTCCCCCGAGATCTGATAGGCGGCAACGGGCACCGGACTCATGGCAGCGACGTCTGCCAGGATGTCCAGGTAGCTCATGGCAGGCTTCACCATGACGATGTCAGCGCCTTCAGCCAGGTCCAGCTCCACCTCGCGGATGGCTTCGCGCCGGTTGGCCGCATCCATCTGGTACGTGCGACGGTCCCCCTTGAGCTGCGAGTCCACCGCCTCTCGGAACGGCCCGTAAAAAGCGGAGGCATATTTGGCGGCATAAGCCACCACAGCAGTATTCGTGTGTCCGGCCGTATCCAGGGCGTCCCGGATTGCCGCAACCTGCCCGTCCATCATTCCCGAAGGCCCGAGCATGTGCGCGCCGGCGTCGGCCTGGGCCACCGCCATCTTCGCGTAGATCTCCAGCGTCGCGTCATTGTCCACATAGCCGCCGGAATCCAGGACACCGCAATGTCCGTGATCGGTAAATTCGTCGAGGCAGACGTCGCTCATGACCACCAGTTCGTCGCCCACTTCAGACCTGACATCACGGATCGCCTTGTTAAGGACACCGTCCGGATCAAGCGACGCACTTCCTTCTGCGTCCCGTACCGACGGGATGCCGAAGAGCATGATGCCCCCGAGCCCCAGGCCTGCTGCTTCGGCGGCCGCCCGCTTGAGGGTGTCGGTGGTGTGCTGCACCACTCCCGGCATGGACGCGATGGAGTTGGGTTCGGACAGCCCCTCCCTGATGAACGCCGGAAGGATGAGTTCTGCCGGCGCGAGACGGTGTTCAGCTGTCATCCTTCGAATGGCGGGTGTGGTGCGCAGCCGGCGTGGTCGTTGATTCGGGAAGCTCATGGTGTGTGGTCCTTCACGTGTCCTGGCTACTGTCGGATGGCGCAATGTGGTGGGGGTAAGTTGGGAGAGCGGGTTCAGTGGGAAGAATCTGCGGAGAGGGCATCGGCAATCGCTTGAACCAGGCCCTCGGTGGTGGGGGCATCGGCTGTGGCAGCCACAGGGAGTCCGACAGAGTCCGCTTGGGCGGCTGTGGACGGTCCAATTGCCACCAGACGGCAATCGCCCAGCGGCCGCAGGGCTGCGTGGATGCGCTCGACGGCGCTCGGGGAAGCAGCTACCACCACGTGCAGCCTGCCCGCGGCCAACTCGGCTTTGGCCGCGGCCGGCGTCAGTGCGGCGGTTGAAAATGGTCCGGATTCATCTGCACCTGGGCCGCCCTGCGTGTCTAAGCCAGGCCCCACATTTGTGCCGAGCCGTACGGCCAGGGAACGGCCTGGGTCTGCAGGGTAGTCAACGGTCCGGTAAGCCGTCACAGGCTGCACGGTGGCCCCCCGTGACCGCAGCCCGCGGGCAAGTCCCGGATCGGCAAGGTCAGCTTGCGGCAGGAACACCATGCCCTGAGTGGGAGGCCAGATGTCCAAAAGCCCTGACGCGGACTGCTGATCCTCCTCCGGCAGGAGATCCACGTGCAGCCCTCTGGAGAGCAGGGCGTCCCGGGACCTGGTACCAACAGTGGCAACCCGCACGGAGCCCGGGACCCAGCGGCGAAGGTCGGTCCCACGCTCCGCAGCCTTGATCTCCAGGGCCTGCAGCGTCGTCGTGCTCGTGATCACCAGCCATTGGTAAGCCCCTGCGCCCAACGCGTCGAAAGCAACATCAAGGGAGTGCTGGTCGCTGGCGAGTTCAAAATCGATCAACGGCAGCACCAGAGGCTCGGCACCCAGAGCCCGCAGGGCGGCAGCCAGAGGTTCCGCCCGGTCCGCGCTGCGGGTAATCAGGATCCGTGCTCCTTCGAGCAGCCTTGGGCCCGAACCTGCGCCAAGCACGCTGCCTGAGGTGGACTCCGCGCTGTGCCGTCCCATTCTGCTGGATGCCGTCCGGCTCAGGAAGCAGCCAGATCGGCGATGTCGGCTGCACCGCGCCCCAGCAGGACTTCGGCGAGTTCGATCCCCAGGAGCGTGGCTCCTACTTCGGTAAGTCCATCGGAGGCCCGCTGATCCCGTACCGTTGCCGTGCCGTCCACGGCGCACACCACAGCTTCGAGGTACAGCATGCTCCCCTTGCGGTAGGCGTAGGCTCCCACCGGAGCAGCACAACCAGCTTCCAGCCGGGCGAGCAAGGCACGTTCGGCTGTCACCGCCAGGCGAGTGTCGGCGTCCTCGAGTGCCGCGAGTGACTGGGCCAGCACGCCTCGTGATCCATCGCTGGAGCCTGGCCTTGCTGGAGCGTCGGCGATACGGCATTCAATGGCCAGCGCCCCCTGCCCTGCTGCGGGAATCATAACGTCCGTTTCGAGGAACTCACTTACCGCGTCCAGCCTGCCGATTCTTTCCAGGCCCGCAGCGGCGAGGACGACGGCGTCGAGATCGCAGGACTTCCCACTGACGACGGCGTCACTAGTGTTTCCCGGCAAGCCGGGGACACGACCCAATCGAGTATCGACGTTGCCGCGGATGTCCACGATCTGAAGATCGGGCCGGGCGGCGCGAAGTTGGGCGGCGCGACGCGGTGAGCCTGTCCCGACGCTGGCCCCCGTGGGCAGATCTGCCAGTTTGAGGCCGTCACGGGCGCACAGGACATCCCGGACGTCCACGCGCTTGGGAGTGGCAGCGAGAGCCAGTCCGGGAGTGCCTCCGGTGGGCAGGTCCTTGAGGGAGTGCACAGCCACATCGCAGACATCGCGGAGGAGAGCATCACGCAAGGCGGCTACAAAGACACCGGTTCCACCCATCTGGGACAGGGAGCCCGTCAGGACGTCGCCCTCGGTCTTGATGTGCACGAGTTCAACGGTAAATCCCCCGACGGCGGCCAGCTGGTCTGCTGTCTGCTGCGTCTGGGTGAGAGCCAGTTTGCTCGCCCTTGTTCCGATCCGTACGGTCATGGAGCTACCCGCTCGGAAGGGTAAGGATCGTGTCCGGTTCCCACTGTGGTGTCGGCTCCCGCGATGGTCGGCTTCTCGCCGCGGAAGTTGGCGCAACAGCCGGGACGGCAGACGTCATACCAGGGGCCCAGCTGGGTCAGCGCGGGACGGTCCTTGATGTTGTCGCTTGCAGTTCGCTCACAGATCAGGTCAACGAGGCCCTTGACGAACTTTGTGTGGGTACCCGGCGTCGGAACCCGCGTGGCTGTTATTCCGAGATTGGAGCATGTTTCCAACGCTTCCGTGTCCAGGTCCCAGACAACCTCCATGTGGTCACTGACGAAGCCCAGAGGCACGATCACAATGCCTTTGATGCCCTTTTCGGCCAATTCTTCGATGGCGTCGTTGATGTCCGGCTCCAGCCAAGGAACATGGGGAGCGCCTGAGCGGGACTGATAGACGAGCGACCAGGGTGCCGTTTGTCCACTCTGTGATTCCACCCGGCGCATCACTTCTGCACCCGTCGCCAGATGCTGCGCCACATATGCGGAGTCTTCGGCAAAGTGACGCGGCTCGTCCGCCGAGCGGCCGGCGGCCTCGGCGTCGCGGGTGGGGATGGAGTGCGTGGCGAACAGGATATGGACTGGGCCGTCAGGGGTTCCGGCAGCAGCCAGCCTTGCCTGTACATCTGCGAGCCCGGCGGCTGTTCCTTCGATAAAAGGCTCAACAAATCCCGGGTGGTCAAAATACTGACGGACCTTGTCCACTTCAAGCTTGCCGTCCAGGCCCGACTCCGTCAGGGCCATGCCAATGTCCTCGCGGTACTGGCGGCAACTCGAGTAAGACGAGTAGGCGCTGGTGGTGACCATCAGGAGCCGGCGGTGGCCGGCGTCGTACGCATTTTGCAGAGTCTCCGGAATGTACGGATCCCAGTTCCTGTTCCCCCAGATCACCGGAAGGCTCATACCGCGGGCGGCCAGTTCAGCCTCCAAAGCAGCCTTCAGCTCGCGGTTTTGCTGGTTGATGGGGCTGATCCCGCCGTTGGCCCGGTAGTGATGTGACACTTCTTCGAGCCGCTCGTCGGGAATTCCGCGTCCGCGAGTGACATTGCGAAGGAACGGGATCACGTCGTCCTGCCCTTCAGGGCCACCGAACGAGGCGAGCAGTACGCCGTCGTACTCTTTAGGATCCATCCGGCCCGCTTCGGTAACAACGTTCACGGCCGTCAGCTCATCCTGGGGATCAAGTGGGCTCACGAAAGGACCTCGGCAATCTCTGCAGGAGAAATCCGCCGGCCTGTGTAGAAGGGGATTTCCTCGCGGACGTGGTTGCGTGCTTCAGTGGCGCGCAAGTGGCGCATAAGGTCAACGAGGTCAACGAGCTCGGGAGCCTCGAGGCCCAGAATCCATTCCCAGTCGCCGAGGGCGAAGGAGGAGACAGTGTTGGAGATGACCTGGGGAAATTCGCGTCCGAGCATTCCGTGGTCCCGCAGCATCTTGCCGCGCTCGGCCTCAGGGAGCAGGTACCACTCGTAGGAACGGACGAACGGGTAGACGCAGAGCCATTCAGCAGGCTCCACACCGCGGGAGAACGCAGGGGTGTGGTTCTTGGCGAATTCGGCTTCCCGGTGCACACCCATAGCCGACCAGGCGATTTCCGTACCGGCGAAGAGCTTGCTGCGACGGATGGACCGCACGCCCTGCTGGAGTGCTTCAGGACTGGATCCGTGGAGCCACACCATAACGTCGGCCTCTGCACGCATGGCCGACACATCGTAGCTGCCGCGCAGCGTCACACCGTCTTCACCAAGTCGTGTAACAAGAGCTTCGAAGTCGGCGGCAGCATCGCCGCTGCGAAGGACGTCCTCAGAGCGCTTGAATACCGTCCAGAGGGTGAAAAACTGCTCTGTTGATTCTTCGGTTTTGGTGACAGATTCGGCAGAAGTGTGGCTCATGGGTACAAGTCTGCCCCCTGCTGGCGCCTAAGTCGAAACCAGTGACTTCTACAGTGCGTAGAAGTGGTGCAAATCACAAACTGGGCACTTTTTGCGCTTTTATGCCCTGCGTAACCTGTAATAAATGACAGCCGAAACGCCGGATAAAAGAACCAACGCAATGCCCCACCAAAGCAGTCGTGAAGCTTCGTGGTCAACGTTGGCCACCTGCCTCAGGGCCGGCTTCTCACTGGTGCTGCCTTGGGCCTGGACCTCTCCGTATGGACGGTTCAGAGGCGCCTGGCCGTAGACAGAATCAGTTGCTGCCGGCGGCGGGGAGTACATGGGCTCCCCAGCGACACCAGAATCTGATGCAACACCATCCGGGTCAGGACGAACAGTTTCAGCGGCCGGAGGGGCAGGCTCCGCTGTTGGGGATACAGCCGGTTCCGGCACGGGTTTCCCACGCTTCGGCTCCTGTGCTGGCGGCGCGGGAGTGCCCTTGGCGTCGGCCGGAAGCTGCGTATCCGAAGAATCAGTCGTCACCGTGGGCGACTGCATCGGAGCAGAAGATGAAGACTGGGCCGCTGGAACAGCGACCACCGCATTGGAAGCAGGTGTGCCTGCGACGAAGACCAGAACCGCTCCAAGCGAGGCTGCTGCCGTACCGCGTCGAAGACCCCCATGGAAACCAGTCAGCGTCCTGAAAATGATGGACCTCTGAGTAACCATAAATAACGACCCTAGCGACTGAAGCCGGACTATGGGAATTTGCAGTCGTCCGATGATGGCGGGCGACGACGGAAATTCTGCCCACGAGCGGGGATCCCCTGCTTCAGGGCACCCCTTGCTCCAACACCAGGGCCCGGACCTGCCTGGGAGTATCTGCAACAACCGCGGCAAGGCCGTTGCCTGAAAGCCAGCCACCAACAATGGCGAGGTTCCCGGTTTCGGCGCAGATGGACCTGATGGCGTCAACGCGCTGCTTATGGCCCACAGAAGCGAATGGCAGGGAGCCTGGCCACCGCACTACGTCCCAGCCCACAACGTCCGTTTCGCGGAGGTGCACATCCAGCAGGGCGGAAGCATCAGTGAGGGCTGCGTTCAACAGCTGCTGATCCGTTCCGGAATCCCCGACGGCATCCCCGCTGCGTCCGTAGGACAACCTGAGCACATGCGTCCCCGGTCCGGCCTTGGCTGCCAGCCACTCCCATTTTGCGGTTGCATGCGTGAGGGCCTTGGCCTCAATTCCGGGTGTCTGCGGTGCCACCAGGACGCCGGTGCCCCTGGGTTTGCTGTCCAGTTCGGGAAAATCAAGCACCAGTGTCACCAGCCGGATGTCCGGCCCTTTCTCAGGCCTGTGGCTTGCCAAAGCAGGAAGACCTGCTTCCAGTAGTGACACTGCCGACGGCCCGTCAAGGGCAACCACGAGCACTTCGCATTCAAGGGCGTGCCCCGTCCCGGAGACGAGCCATCCCGTGGAAGTGCGTGTCACGGCTTCAGCACGGACGCCGGCTTGCAGATGCACTCCCCTGCCCCGAAGATCCTGGATAAGAGCGGTCACCAGGGTATGCATTCCGTCGCGGAGCCCTGCCACGGCAGATCCCGCTTTCGCCCCGGCCTTCGCAGCGCCTGACCTGCGCTGGGCGGCCACGGCGACTGCCAGCGAGCCGTGTTTGCGGACACCTTCGCGGAGCCCGGGGGCTACAACGTCGACGTCAAGCAATCCGGGATCGGCGGAGTGGACGCCTCCCACTATGGGCTCCACCAGCCGTTGCAGTACCCTTCGGCCCATCCTTGCCCGCACCAGGGAGGAGACGCTGGCCACGTCCTTCGAGGTCCCCAATGAGGCAGGCAGCCACTTGTCCATGGATGCGCGGAGGGCACCCAGCAAGCCTAGAGACCTGCGGACCTCCGGGTCCCAAGGGGACGCCGGAATCCCGAGGATCCCCGTTTTTGGAAGTTCGCGGGGACCATCGGGCAACTGCACCCATGCTCCCGAGGGATCGGGCGCAACGATGTTTCCGGCCAGGCCCAGTTCTGCTGCCAGGCCTGCCACCGCCGAGGAGCGGGTTGCAAAGGACTCCGCTCCGCTGTCCAGTTTCAGCCCCGCAACAACATGGCTGCCCACGCAACCGCCCCATGAATCACTGGCTTCCAACACTGTTACATCGAAGCCCGCCCCGGCGAGTTCGCGGGCGGCCAGGAGGCCCGACATTCCACCGCCTACCACCACTGCTGTTCGGTTGGAACGGATTTCCTGAGCTGTTGCCACGGCCTTATTCGGGGGAAATCGAATGAATAAGTTCGACGACGCGGGTCAGGACAGCGGGATCGGTTTCCGGCGGAACACCGTGTCCAAGATTCAGCACGTGGCCAGGTGCTGCTGAACCGGCAGCGATGACTTCGCGGACGTGGGCTTCCAACACCGGCCACGGAGCCGGGAGCAGCGCGGGGTCGATGTTGCCCTGCAAGGGCACCGTTCCGCCCAAGCGGCGGTTGGCCTCGTCCAGGGGCAGCCGGTAGTCCACCCCGACGACGTCCACACCGACGTCGCGCATGGCGACCAGGAGTTCGGAAGTGCCTGTGCCGAAGTGGATAAGCGGTGTGCCCAGGTGCCGCACGTGGTCCAGGGCACGGGCCGACGCCGGGGCAACAAAACGCTGGTAGTCAGCGAGGCCCAGGGAACCAGCCCACGAATCGAAGAGCTGGCCGGCGGAAGCCCCTGCCTCCAGCTGCGCCCGCAGGAACAGCCCTGAGGCGTCAGCTGCCCAGTTGGCCAGAGCCTGCCACGTTTCCGGGTCAGCATGCATCATGGTGCGCGGGCCCAGGTGATCCCGGGACGGCTTGCCTTCCACCATGTAGGCAGCCAACGTGAAAGGCGCACCGGCGAATCCGATCAGGGGTGTCTTGCCCAACTGCGCCACTGTAAGCCGTACAGCTTCCCTGATGGGCTCCAGCGCTTCCCACGTCAGCTTGGGCAGCGCCGCTACATCCTCAGCCGTCCGGACCGGTTTGTCCAGGACCGGGCCAACCCCCGGGACAATATCCACGCCAACGCCGGCGAGCTTGAGGGGAATGACGATGTCCGAGAAGAAGATGGCCGCATCAACGTCGTGACGCCGCACCGGCTGCAGGGTGATTTCAGAGGCGAGCTCGGGCCGCAGGCAGGACTCGAGCATGGCGACGCCCTCGCGGACCTTCAGGTATTCGGGCAGGGAGCGCCCGGCCTGGCGCATGAACCACACGGGGCGGCGGGACGGCTTCCCGCCCCGGTAGGCAGTAATCAGGGGTGAGTCCGCAGTACGCCCGTCCATCAGGGGATGGCCTGCGTCGAGGCTGCCGCGCGGGGTGTCGCCCACCGTACCGTTGGATGCCGTGCCGTCTGAAGTTGCAGCGCTAGAGATCATGCCTTCGATTGTGCCCAAATTCCGCCCCAAAAGATAACGACAGCCTGTCATCTGTTGGCACCGGCCTTACATGGTGGCGGGGATCACAAGGGGCGGTGCTGCACTCCACTTCATTGAGTTGTTCTACACGGGCACGAAAAAGCTATGATTGTGCTGCTGTGGTTCTTTTTTCATTGGTGGCTACACACGCCGACATCGACCTCGAAACCGTTGCTCAGTTGAGCACCGGCGCTTCAGAGCTCGCTACATCCGCACTCTCCGGATCGCCGGAAGTCACGGGTGCGATAGTCCTTGCCACCTGCAACCGCTTCGAGATCTACGGCGAAGCTGTCCACGCCGATGATGTTGAGGCCGCCCGGGCTGCCCTGGTGGCACAGATCAGCGGAAGCAGTGGCCTCAGTGAGCAACTGGTGTCCAGGTCATTCAGCACCCGTACCGGTACCGAAGTGACCAAACACCTCTTTGCCGTCAGTTCCGGACTGGATTCCGCCGTCGTGGGTGAACGCGAAATTGCCGGCCAGGTCCGCCGTGCCCTCATCCAGGCGCAGCATGAGGGAACCGCAAGCTCAGGGCTGGTCCGCTTGTTCCAGGCCGCGTCCAAAACCGCCAAGGACGTGGGTGCCCAGACCGCGCTCGGGTCACGGGGGCTATCCATCGTTTCCGTTGCCCTCGACCTGGCCGCTGATCTTTCCGAAAACGCGGATTGGGCAAATAAGAAGGCTGTCATCTTCGGAACTGGCGCCTACGCCGGGGCCACTATGTCCCTCTTGCGTGAGCGCGGCTGCACAGATGTTTCCGTCTTTTCCTCCTCAGGCCGTGCCGCCGGTTTCGTCGCAACCCGGGGCGGTGTGGCACTGGACGAGGACTCCCTTCCGGTGGCCGTCGCCGCAGCGGACGTCATGATCGGCTGCAGCGGATCAGACACCCGGGTGGAAGCCGGGGAGCTGGCGCGTGTCCGGGCTGACTCTCCGCAGCCGCTGATTGCGATCGACCTCGCCCTGACCCATGATTTTGACCCTGCAGTGGGAGAGCTTGACGGCGTGGAGCTGCTGACGCTTGAATCCGTTCGGCTCGCCGCCCCGCAGGAGCAGGCTGAATCCCTGTCACAGGCCAGCACCATCGTCACGGCAGCAGCCACGGCGTTCGAACAGGAACGCGAAGCCCGTTCGGTCGATTCAGCCATCGTTGCACTGCGCCGCCACACCATGAACGTCCTCGACGCCGAGATGGAAAAGGTACGCGCGCGCCACGGCTGTACCGCAGCCGCCGAAGAGGTGGAGTTTGCCCTCCGCCGCATGGTCAAGCAGTTACTCCACGTTCCCACGGTCCGGGCCCGCGAACTCGCTGCCAATGGCCAACAGGACGAGTACGTCGCCGCCCTTGAGGCCCTTTACGGCATCAGTGTGGAACAGCCAGCTGCACCGGCACCAGTCCAGGCCCCTGGAAACACTCCTGGGCACACCTCAGCGCAGGCCTCCATGCAAGGCTACGATGCCGAGGCAGAGTGCCCGGTGGATCACACCCAGATCTCCATCGAGGACAGGCGCGAGTCCGCCTAGTAGACGGGCTTTCCCGGCTCCACGTCCTTCACCCAGGCGAGAATACCGCCGTCGAGATGGCTGACCCGTTCATACCCCGCCTTCTTTGCTGCGGCCAGAACAGTGGCCGAGCGGCTTCCGGCCTTGCAATGGAACACGATTTCCCGGTCCTGGGGCAGTTCGGCCCAGGCCTCACCGGCCAGGATCCTGCCCTGCGGGATAAGTACTGATCCATCGATGCTGACGATGTCGTGCTCCCCGGATTCGCGGACGTCCACGAGGTCGAACTCTTTGAGGCCGGCCTTGCGGGCGGCCAGCATGGTGGCCAACTGCTTCGCCGTGATGGTGTTCTCATTCGCAATGGAGGATGCCGGGAGGATGCCGCAGAAGGCCTCATAGTCAGTAAGCCCGGTGATGGGCTCAGCCGCGGGATCCTTGGAGACCTTGATCTCCCGCCAGCTTCCGCCCAGTGCGTCGAAGAGGGCCACGCGCCCCAGCAGGGAACGTCCGACGCCGGTAATGAGCTTGACTGCCTCGGTCACCATCAGGGAGCCCACAGCAGCACACAGCATGCCGAACACTCCCCCTTCCCCGCAGGAGGGAACAGATCCGGCAGGCGGTGCCTCCGGATAGAGATCGCGGTAGGTAGGGCCATGTTTTTCCCAGAAGACGCTGACTTGGCCGTCAAACCTGAAGATGGAACCCCAGACGTAGGGCTTGCCAAGGATGGCGGCAGCGTCATTGACGAGGTAACGCGTGGCGAAGTTATCGGCACCATCCAGGATGAGGTCGTAGTCCGCGAAAAGTTCCAGGGCGTTGGAGGCATCCAGCCTGACATCATAGAGCTTGACATCAACCAGCGGATTCAGGGCGGCCACCGCGTCCCTGGCCGATTCAATCTTTGGCCTGCCGACGTCTGCCACGCCATGGATGACCTGGCGCTGAAGATTGCTGAGATCAACAACGTCATCGTCAACGATGCCCAGCGTCCCCACTCCGGCAGCGGCCAGATACAGCAGGGCAGGTGAACCCAGTCCGCCGGCACCGATCACCAGCACCTTGGCGTTTTTGAGGCGCCGTTGGCCCATTGTCCCGATCTCAGGAATGATGAGATGCCGGGAGTACCGTTCCACCTCTTGGGGACTCAGCCCATCTGCCGGTTCCACCAATGGTCCGATGGCCGTAGGGGCAGCTGTTGTGGAGATCATGGAAGCCATACTTCAATGTATGCCGAAGATGCCGTCAGGTCATGTTACCCCCGCGTAAAGTAGAGGTAACTGCAAGGGAAGGAAGGCCAACAGTGGCTCATCATGCACCGGTCGGCCGGGCACAGGACGGAAAGCCCGATGGCGGGCAGGCGCGCACTTCCGGTCCCCGTTCGGCGCGGCTACCCCGTGATGAACGCAGGGTCCAGTTGCTGTCCGCAGCCCAGGAGGTCTTTGTTGCCAACGGCTACCATGGGGCTGCCATGGACGAGATCGCAGAGACGGCCCGCGTCAGCAAGCCGGTGCTCTACCAGCACTTCCCCTCCAAGCGCGAGCTGTACCTCGCACTGCTGGACAGCCACTTGACCGCACTGACAGAACTGTTGCTCGGTGCCCTGAACTCCACCACGGACAATGACGAGCGTGTGCAGGCAGTGATGCGCGCCTACTTCCGCTTTATTGCGAATGATGACCAGGCCCACCGCCTGGTTTTCGAATCTGACCTCATTAACGATCCGGACGTCAGTTCCAGGCTGGAAACGTTCAACAAGACCTTCGCGGACGCCGTGGCCCATGTCATAGCCGAGGACACAAAACTTCCGCCGCTGGAAGCACAGCTGCTGGGCCGGGCACTCGCCGGAATGGCCCAGGTAAGTGCACGGTATTGGCTTGAAACTGACGGCAACCTGGACCTCGATGTTGCCAGCGACCTGATTTACCGTTTAGCTTGGCGCGGAATCAGTCGCTTCCCCAAAGAGACCTAGACTACAAATAGAAACTGTCTTCGGAATTTTTTAACTTTGATTGGCTGGGAGGCCTCGCTGTGGAAGTAAAGATCGGCATTCAGAACATCGGCCGGGAAATTGTGCTGGAATCGGCTCAGGATGCTGACGAGGTCGCCAAGGTTGTTGCAGAAGCCATTTCCAAAGGCACTGAGCTGAGGCTGAAGGACGACAAAGGCCGTTTGGTGATAATTCCCTCCAATACCCTTGGCTATGTAGAAATCGGAGCGGAAGAAGTCCGCAGGGTCGGTTTCGGCGCACTCTAACCTGGCAGGAGTTCCACCATGCTTTCTCTCGTCATCGTCTCTTTCGTGACAGTAGCTGCAGGCTTCATCATCTGGGCGAATGACCGCAGGCATGCCAAATACGGCATTCTGATGCCGGCGGGAGTAGCTACAGCGGTGGGGCTTTTGAGCTGGATCCTGTTTATGACCGCCGGGTTCGGTTACCAGCCGGGCCTGACCTGGATTCCGTGGATCCTTCCGATGGTTCTAGGGACGGCGGCCGCCCTGGCCGCTGCCATCTACCTTGGGAAGGTCCGGGCCCGGTACGACACAGCACGGCTGACCGCCGCATTGAGGCTCTAAGGGAACAGACTCTAACGGAACCGGCTCAGAGGGCTCATGCCCTCACCGGGGAGGGCTGCAGCCAACCATCAGAGGTCCGGCTCGTGGCCCTCTTCGGTGCACAGGCAAAGCCTGTTTCCTTGGCTGTCAGTCACAACAACCCAATGAGGGGCGTGGCCGTAGTCCATCAGGGCGCCAGTGCCCGCGGTCTTCTCAAGCGCTGGAGCTGATTCCTCTTTGCTCCGGTGAATATCCAGATGAATCCGGTTAGGGCTTGGCGTGGACGTCTTCTGGAACCAAAGGCTCGGCCCCCTTCCATAGGGGTCCACCAAATCCCCGTAGCGGCCCTTTTTGTAGCCGAGGGCGATCCGCCATACCTCTGTGATTTCGGCTGGATCGGCTGTGTCTATGGCCACTTCGACCGTTCTGTACAGCCCTGGTTCAGCGGTTGCGCCGGCCGTTTCCGCCTCTGAGCTCACTGCCTTTGCGGCGATAATGTCCCGCCTGGTGACTTCCGACCCCACGTCATGGGACGTAAAGCGGATGAAGACCCTGTTGAACCGCCAGTCGAGGTCAGGGTGATGGTTCTGTGCCTCTGCCAAACGTCCGACGGCGGCGATGAGGTCCAGCGCTTTGGCGGCGGTGGGCAGTTTGTAAACCGTCACTAGGCCTCCCAGGCGGTAACGCCAGTCCGGTAGCCCGGCAAGGTCTTCGTCAATCTGCGGCCGGGTCAGTGGGACCGTCTTTTCGGGTACGACTGGTTCAGGCATCACGCGCTCCTGGAACTGATAGCGGGCGGACAGGTCCGCCGTCGGCCGTCCCGGAAAGCTGTGCCAAGAGGCCGGACCCGGAAGAACGGGCTAAAGGAACTCGGCCCGGCCTTCCATAGCCGATGAGGCCAAGGCGTGCTCACGGCGCGGAATCCGGCCGGCGGTTTTCGCCAGCCTACCGGCGATGACCGCGTGTTTGAAGGCCTCACCCATCTGGACCGGGTTCTGGGCCCGCGTGACTGCAGTAGCCAAAAGCACGGCGTCACAGCCCAGCTCCATGGCCAGGGCGGCATCGGACGCGGTGCCGATTCCGGCGTCCAGCACTACGGGGACGGAGGCTCTGGAAACAATCAGTTCTATGTTGTGAGGATTCAGAATTCCCAGGCCCGTTCCGATGGGCGAGCCCAAAGGCATGACTGCGACGGCGCCGAGGTTCTCTAGGCGCAGTGCCAGCACGGGGTCGTCATTGGTGTAGGCAAACACTTTGAACCCCCGATTCACCAGCTGCTCGGTCGCTTCGACCAGTTCCACTGCGTCGGGCAGCAGGGTGTGTTCATCGGCTATGACTTCAAGTTTGACCCAGTCCGTCTCAAGGGCCTCGCGGGCAAGTTCGGCCGTCATGACAGCGTCCCGGGCCGTGAAGCAGCCGGCTGTGTTGGGCAGCACCCGGATGTTGTGGTCCACGAGGAGCTGGAAGAGGGAACCCGTCTGGGCCGGCGAGTACCGCCGCATTGCCACGGTGGTCAGTTCCGTTCCCGAGGCCAGCAAAGCGGCGCCGAGCCCGTCAAGGCTTGGAGCACCACCGGTCCCCATGATGAGCCGTGAATCGAACGTGACGCCGTCGATGGTCAGCCCGTCAGTCGCCTGGTCGGCCGGACTGGATGTGTTGGTCAGCATCATCTTTCCTGCATTTCCTGTTGGAGTAGGGTCCTGGTGCACGTGCCTAGCCTCCCTGTACCGCAGTGACCAGTTCGACGTCGTCGCCGTCAGCGAGCGCCGTCAGTGACCACCGGCTCCGGGGAACCACTTCGGAATTGCGGGCAACCGCAACGCCAAGTTTCTGTCCGTCGGCTGCCTGGCCGTCAGGGCCAAGACTCTTGCCTGTTACGAGGGAGACCAGTGTGGTCACCGAGCCGCCGTCATCAATGGCACGCGCCGCACCGTTCAGGGTGATATTCATGCTGTTCCTTACTGCAGAGAGGTAGCGGCTGTTGCCGGATCGGGGTGGCCAGGGACGTGGCCGGTGGAGAAGCGTGGGGAGAATCGTCCAGGGTGGAACGCTGACCAGCGGGGATCGGACCGGCCCTCCATCAGCTGCAGGCAGATCGACGCGGCTGCAGGAGCCAGCAGTATGCCGTGGCGGAAGAATCCTGTTGCAACAATGAGGCCCAGAATGCCGGAGTCGCCTGTTCGGTCCTGCACCCTTCCGAGCAGCGGGGCGTTGTCAGGAGTTCCCGGGCGCCCCCGGGCGGTGCATTCCAGCAGCTCGAGTTCGGCCACTGCCGGTACAAGTGCCTGCGCGTCCCGCAACAACTGGTAAATACCTCCAGCGGAGACCGCTGCTTCTGCTGCGCCTTCTTCCAGGGCTACCTCCCGCTGCGTAGCTCCGATCACTACGGTCCCGTCATCCCGGGGAACGATGTACACCGGCACACCATGAACCAGGCCACGGACCGTGGAGTTCAGCAGCGGACGCAGGTGAGCCGGCACCCGGAGCCGGATGATATCCCCGTACACAGGCCGCAAGGAAAGACTAAGGTCCGGCGGAAGGCCTTCCAGGCTCCCGGCCCCTAAGCCGTTGGCCAGGACAGTTTCGCCTGCATTGATGGCTCTTCCGTCGGCCAGTACGACGCCGGCTGCGCGGCCGCCGTCCCATCGCAGGCCGGAGGCCCTTGCCGGGATCATTTTGCAGGTTCCTCCGGCCCGCTCGGGATCGGCAAGAGCTGCAGCGATCCGGGCCAGGAGCCTTCGAGGGTCAACCTGATGGTCAGCGGCAATGCGGTAGGCACAGGAGACCCCGGGACTGAGCAACGGCTCAATGGAGCGGGCTTCCCGGACTGTCAGCGGTTCAACGGTGAGCCCGTTCGCCGCCTGCACCCGCCTGAGATCGTCCAGCGCACGGCGGTCTGCAGGGTCAACGCCGATGGTCAGCGTGGGAGGGGTGAGGTATCCGGTGCCTGCGTCCGCTTTAGCCGTTTCAGTTGCCCCATTTGCCTGATCAAGGTCAGGGGCAAGCCCGGCTGCGAATTCCGGCCAGAGGGACGAGGCCTCAAGCATGAGTTCCAGCAGGTCTTCTTCCTGATAGTGCAGTTCGCTGACCGGGGCAAGCATCCCGGCGGCAGCCCAGCTTGCACCGGTACCGGGGGCATCGTCAACCAGCACCACGGATCGCCCGCTTTTTGCCGCTTCCCACGCAATGGCGTGGCCAACCACTCCGCCACCAATGACTGCGACATCGACGCTGATATCTGAGCCGGGGGCGGGGACACTCATAGAGCCGCTGGAAGACGGAGAGAGTGCTGGGTGGGAGAGCACTGGATTCCTTCCCTACGCCGGTACTAACCGGATCAGGTCAAGCGGTCGGCTCTGAAGCCCTCTCAGCCCGGCAGTTTGTGACAGCTGCGGCGGGCTCCCGCGGTACTCCCCCAGTTTAGAGGAACTAGGCTGGTGCCATGACCGAGCCTGCCGTCCACACCACCGCCCGCTTGTACCTCTGCACCGACTCCCGCCGGGGTCGGGGGGATTTTGAGGACTTTATCGACGCCGCCTATGCAGGCGGCGTCGACATCATCCAGTTGCGGGACAAGCAGCTGGAAGCTGCGGAGGAACTGGAACTGCTGGAAGTACTCCAGGCGGCGGCGCATCGGCACGGACGGCTTTGGGCGGTCAATGACAGGGCCGACATCGCGTCCTTGTCCGGCGCCCCGGTGTTGCACCTTGGCCAGAAGGACCTTCCGCTGCATTCGGCAAGGACGTTCGTCGGCAGTGAAACAGTGATCGGCCTTTCCACTCACACGCCAGGGCAAATCGATGCCGCCATCGCCGCTTCACCGGGGCGAACCGGCCTGGACTACTTCTGTGTAGGGCCGGTTTGGTCCACTCCCACTAAACCCGGACGGGCAGCCGTCGGGCTTGAGCTGGTCAGTTATGCAGCAGACGCGATCCGCGCGGCAGACCAAATGACTGTTGACGGCATACTCCTGCCTTGGTTCGCCATCGGCGGCATCGACCTCACCAACGTGGAGCAGGTGGTAGCAGCCGGCGCCTCGCGTGTAGTGGTGGTCCGGGCCATCACGGAGGCCGATGATCCTGCGGCCGCTGCCAAAGCTATCCTGCAAGTGCTCGACGCCGGGGCCTGACCCGGCTGATATGCGATTGTCCGGCTCGTAGGATCGTCCGAAAGCTGATTGCTAGCCTGTCAGGCCAAGTTGGGTCATGCGCCGGGAATGGTTCGCCGCGAGCTCCTTTATCAAGGCAGTAACCATATGTTTGGCCTCGGTGTCGTCCTGGCCCGCGGCCGCTGGGGAGCCCGCATCTCGTGCCTCATTGCCCGGGCTGACCATAAGGCCTGAGAGGAATGCGCGTTCGAACCCCACCCGCTGCGCCTGGGTGAGGGCCTCCCCCAGCAACCGCCTGCCCCACAATGCCAGCCTGGAGGCCAATCTGGGATCATCGGACAACGCTTTTTTGAGCCGTGTACGCAGGATTTCGGTGACGTCTTCCGTTGACTGGACCTGCTGTATCAGCTGCCTGCTTTCAGGCTCCACGTACTCGGCCACGGCTCGGTAGAAGTCTGCCGAAACAGTGTCGATCACGTACGCCTTCATCAGGGATTCGTACCAGTCAGCCGGGCGCGTACGGTCATGGAAATGGTCAATGGCAGGCTGGAATGGCAGCATGGCTTCCTCGGCGTCAACTCCCATTCCGGCAAGCCTTGCACTGACCAGTTCGAAGTGCTGGAATTCCAGCACCGCAATCCTGCCCAAAACGGCACGGTCGTGAAGGGTCGGTGAGTAGCGCGCGTCCGCAGAGTATCGCTCAAAAGCGGAAAGCTCCCCGTAGGCCATGACTCCGAGGAGATCCGTCAGAAAGCGGTCCCGGCGAGCGTTGTCTGTGGGGGAAGTGCTCATGGTCCAAGACTAATGGCGCAAATCGGGCTAACCTGATTTTCGTGTCACATCATCGTCTTGCTCCCAGTGTTCACGCTCAGAGCAACCAGCTGGCCGAGGCGCTCAGTGCTCTGCGCACGCGTCTGGAGCTGCCCGGAGCCTTCCCGGACGAGGCCCTCAAAGAAGCTGAAAAGGCAGTGGCCGGCCACCGCCTTCCGGACCTGGATCTGACGGCTATCGAGTTCATCACCATTGATCCGGCGTCCTCCACCGACCTTGACCAGGCTGTTTTTATCGACAGGGCCGGCGACGGTTACAAGGTCTATTACGCCATAGCCGACGTCCCGTCCTTTGTGGAACCGGGCGGTCCCCTGGACGCAGAAACCCGTCGGCGCGGCCAGACGTTCTACGCGCCAGATGGCCGGATCCCCTTGCATCCCGAAGTAATCAGCGAGCAGGCCGGCAGCCTGCTGGAGGGGCAGCTTTGCTCGGCCTTCGTCTGGGAATTCGAACTCGATCAGGCGGCCGAAGTATTGAACGTAGTGGTGCGTCGGGCAACGGTCCGGAGCCGGGCGAAGCTCAGCTACAGGCAGGCCCAGGCACAACTTGATGCCGGCACCGCGCCCGTCTTGTTGCAACTCCTCAAGGAAGTGGGCATCAAGCGGGTCGAACTGGAGCGGGGCAGAGAGGGTGCAAGCCTGAACATGCCCGAACAGGAAATCCAACAGCTTCCCGACGGCGGCTACCGGATTATCGCAACACCGCAGCTTCCGGTGGAGGACTGGAACGCCCAGATTTCCCTGATGACAGGCATGGCAGCGGCGAAACTCATGCTGGCAGGCAAGGTGGGGATTCTCCGGACCATGCCCGCGCCCGACGAGCGGTCACTCGATAATTTCCGGACTCAAACGCAGGCTTTGGGCAAGCCCTGGGACGGTCAATTCAGCTACGGGGAATACCTGCGCACCCTGGATCCCCGTGATCCGAAGCAATTGGCCATCCTGCACTCAGCCGGGATGTTGTTCCGGGGCGCGAACTACACGCCATTTGATGGAACGGTTCCGGAGAACGCCATTCAGTCCGCCATTGGTGCCAGTTATGCGCACACCACTGCCCCGCTGCGCAGACTCGTGGACCGCTTTGTCCTGGTCATCTGCGACGCGCTGAGCAACGGCACTGACGTCCCCCGCTGGGCACGGGAAGCCCTTCCCTCGCTACCGGCCATCATGGCAGCTTCAGACCAACTCGCAGGCCGGATGGAACGGCTGGCCCTGAACACTGTCGAAGCCGCCCTCATGGTCAACCACATCGGCCAGGAATTCGAGGCCGTGGTTATCTCCGGATCGAGGCAAGGCAAACTCAACGGTAATGGCGGAAACGGCGGAAGTAACGGCAACGGAAACGGAAACGGCAACGGAAACGGCAACGGAAACAATGGCAATGGCGGCCTGAACGGGTCCGGGCCTTCGGGAATCGTGCAGATCGCGGAACCGGCGGTCACGGCCAGATGTACGGGCGAACTGGAACCGGGCACCAACGTCCGGGTCCGGCTGGTGACCTGCGACATCTCCGCCCCGGAGGTCCTGCTGGAGCTCGTGGAATGACCCCAAATCGGGTCGCGTCCGGTGCTTTTCGCGTCAACAGCTAGACTGAGTGTGTAGTAATGGATGCCCGGTCGTTGATTTCCTAACCTTTAACGAATCAACAAGCCCGCCCCTACGCGATCTTGAGACACACCCGTTGGTCACCAGTGCCAGCATAGATAGCCCGCGATCGGCTTCCACTGGATTTGCTAGCGCGCCCGAGCGTGCTCCGGAACGGCTCATCAAACCGCCCCGTTGAGCAGGCAGCGCCTAAGCCCAAATGAATAAGGAAACTCCACTGTGAGTGAATTGCACACGCACCAACTTCTGACCGACGACACCGGAACGGAATCGATCGAGCCTGAAGAAACCATCATCTCGGACGAGAAACCGCACGAGATCGAGGAAAAGACCTTCGCTGACTTCAACGTCCGCGCCGACATCGTCGAGTCCCTCGCCGATGCCGGGATTACCCATCCGTTCCCGATCCAGGCCATGACCCTGCCGGTGGCTCTTTCCGGCCACGACATCATCGGCCAGGCCAAGACAGGTACCGGCAAAACGCTGGGCTTCGGCATTCCAGCCCTGCAGCGCATTGTGGGCAGGGACGATCCGGGCTTTGACAAGCTAGCGGTCCCAGGTGCTCCCCAGGCGCTGGTAATCGTTCCGACGCGCGAACTGGCCGTCCAGGTGGCCAATGACCTCCAGAACGCCTCCCGCAAGCGCAACGCCCGTATCGTCACCATTTATGGCGGCCGTGCCTATGAGCCCCAGGTTGACGCGCTGCAGAAGGGCGTCGAGTTGGTCGTGGGCACGCCTGGCCGCCTGATTGACCTCTACAAGCAGAAGCACCTCAGCCTCAAAAACGTCAGAATGGTCATCCTCGACGAGGCCGACGAGATGCTTGACCTTGGCTTCCTGCCGGACGTTGAAACCCTCATTGCGGGTACCCCGGCAGTGCGGCAAACACTCCTGTTCTCCGCCACCATGCCCGGTCCGGTCATCGCCATGGCCCGCCGCTACATGACGCAGCCCACCCACATCCGCGCTGCAGACCCGGACGACGAAGGCCTGACCAAGCGCGATATCCGCCAGTTGATCTACCGTGCCCACAGCATGGACAAGATTGAGGTTGTTGCCCGCATCCTGCAGGCCCGCGGCCGTGGCCGCACCATCATCTTCACCAAAACCAAGCGCACCGCCGCCAAAGTGGCCGAGGAACTCGTGGACCGCGGCTTCGCGGCCGCCGCAATCCACGGCGATCTGGGGCAGGGTGCCCGCGAGCAGGCGCTTCGGGCCTTCCGCAACAACAAGGTTGACGTCCTTGTCGCCACGGATGTCGCCGCCCGCGGCATCGACGTCGACGACGTCACCCACGTCATCAACTACCAGTGCGTTGAAGATGAGAAGATCTACCTCCACCGTGTTGGACGCACAGGCCGCGCCGGCAACAAGGGCACCGCCGTCACGTTCGTGGATTGGGATGACATGCCCCGCTGGGGCCTGATCAATAAGGCCCTCGGCCTGAGCGTTCCGGAGCCGGTGGAGACCTACTCGTCCTCGCCGCACCTGTTCGAGGAACTCGACATCCCGGAGGGCACCAAGGGAAGGTTGCCCCGCAGCAAGCGGACCCTGGCCGGTGTGGACGCCGAGGTCCTGGAGGACCTGGGCGAAACGGGCAAGAAGAACAGCCGCTCCGGCGGCCGTGACGGGGGCCGTGACAGCAGCGGCGGGCGGGATGGCGCACGTTCCGGTAACCGCGACGGCGCCCGTTCAGGCAGCCGCCGCAGTAGCGGCGATGCAGGGGGACGCACAGGTGACCGCCGTCGTCGTTCCCCCGAAAACGAAACGGCCAACGGCGCTGCTGCCCCCGCGGCTGCCGAAGCCCCGGCCCAGGCGGACACGGAGCGGCCGGCACGTGGCCGCCGCACGCGGAACCGCACCCGCCGCCGCAACGGCGAAGTGGTGGCTGGTGGCGACGCGCAGTCCAGCACCACCGAGGCCTAAAGCCCTCAATGACTGACACTGTCTGGGCGCCGGACGGCAGCAACCTGGTGATACACGCGGACAACGCGGCTTTTCTCCCCACGCTGCCGGACGGCGCCTTCACACTCATCTACGTAGACCCGCCCTTCAACACCGGCCGCTCCCAGCGTCGGCAGGAAACGAAGATGGTGGTGAACGCCGATGGTGCCGGGGACCGCGTCGGTTTCAAAGGCAGGTCCTACGACACCATCAAGGGCGCACTGCACAGCTACGACGATGCCTTCAGCGACTACTGGTCCTTTCTCGAACCGCGGCTGGTGGAAGCCTGGCGGCTCCTGGCGGACGACGGAACCCTGTATCTGCACCTGGATTACAGGGAAGTGCATTATGCCAAGGTCATGCTGGATGCCATTTTCGGCCGGGAGTGCTTCCTCAACGAGATCATTTGGGCCTACGACTACGGGGCCCGGGCCAAATTCCGCTGGCCCACAAAGCACGACAACATCCTCGTCTACGTGAAGAATCCCGCGAAGTACCATTTCGACAGTGCGGAAGTGGACCGTGAGCCCTATATGGCGCCGGGTCTGGTCACTCCGGCGAAGCGGGAACTCGGGAAGCTGCCGACTGACGTCTGGTGGCACACCATCGTTTCTCCCACGGGCAAGGAAAAAACGGGCTACCCCACGCAAAAACCCGAAGGCCTTTTGCGGCGGGTGGTGGCGGCATCCAGCCGTCCCGGCGACTGGTGCCTTGATTTCTTCGCCGGTTCCGGGACCCTCGGCGCAGTAGCTGCCAAACTCAACCGCAGATTTGTGTGCGTTGACCAGAATCTTCCGGCCATCGACGTTATGACCAAGCGCCTGGGACCTGTGGCGGAAGTCGTCAGGCCCAACTCGTCATAAAGGCATGGACTGCGTCCGCGATCATCTGCACTGCGATCGCGGACAGCAGCAGGCCCGCGATCCTGGTCACCAGTTCCACACCGTTCTCGCCAAGGACCCGCTGCACCAGGCCAGCGAAACGCATCGCCAGGTACAGGGAGAACAGCGTGACGGCGATTCCGAGCCCCACCGCCAGGTACTGCGCCGCGGAGGAGGACTGCTGAACGAACACCATCACCGCTACAATCGCCCCCGGTCCAGCCATCAACGGCGTCCCCAGGGGAACAAAAGCGACGTTCTTGTACTTGGCGGCGTTATCTTCGCCGCTTGTTGAACCGGTGAGCAACTGCAGTGCAATCAGGATCAACAGCAATCCGCCGGCGCCCTGCAGGGCAGCGAGCGAGATGTGCATGTAGTTGAGGATTGACTGGCCGAAAAGTGCAAAGAGGATGATGACGCCCGCGGCAACCAGCAGCGCTTGCAACGCCGACCGGTTTCTGTCCTTGGCCGTCATCTGTGCCGTCAAAGACATGAAGATCGGCACCGTCCCCGGTGGGTCCATAATCACAAAGAGCGTCACTAGAACTGACGCGAACAGCTGAAGATCTATCCATTCCACTGGGCAAGCTTAGACTGTGGGACAGATGCTCCCGGACTGCCGGCTCAGGTACGCACCACGCTGCTTCCTGTGCCCATCTCCTCGATCCGGGCAAGCACTTCGGGAGCCGTAAGGTTTTCACCGAGCAGGTTCGGCTTTCCGGTCCCGTGATAGTCAGAGGAGCCTGTCACGAGCAGATCGTGGCGTTCCGCCACCTCCCGAAGGAACCGTCGGCCCTCCTCCGGATTGTCCCGGTGCTCGATCTCGAGCCCGGCCAGTCCGGCGTCGATCATTTCCTGGTACGTCTTTTCCTTGACGATCCTTCCCCGCGCTGATGCCACGGGATGGGCGAACACCGGTACGCCCCCGGCCGCCCGGACGAGTTCGACGGCGACGGCAGGGTCCGGCGCATAATGCTGAACAAAATACCGGGAACGGGATGTCAGGATCGATGAAAAGGCCTCTGAGCGGTCCGAAACGACTCCGGCCGCCACTAAGGCATCAGCGATGTGGGGTCGGCCCAGGGTTGCCCCTGGAGCAACATGGTGAATAACGTCGTCCCAGGTCAGTGGGTAGTCCTCGGCGAGCAAAGTCACCATATGCTCCGCGCGGGTGAGGCGTGCATCCTTTGCCTTGGTGATCTCTTCCAAGAGGCCAGGGTGTGCGGGGTTATGGAGGTAGCTCAGCAGGTGAACGCTGATCCCCTCAGCTGTCCGGCATGAGATTTCGATCCCGGGCACGAAAGCGACGCCGGCCAGAAGGGCAGCCTCGGAGGCCTGGGCCCAGCCGTCGGTCGAGTCATGGTCAGTCAAGGCCACGACGTCCAGCTTGGCAGCAGCGGCCGCCTGCACCACCACAGCAGGGGTTTCGGTGCCGTCGGAAACGTTCGAGTGGGCATGCAGGTCTATCCTCACCAGCCCAGCCTAGTAGATGACCAGGTGAGGGGCCGGTCCTTGTATCTTCATGGGGCATCTTCAGCGGCCGGGACGAAGCCGACGGCAGGTGTTGGCAACGGCTGGTCTGCTGGTGAGACGATGGGACGGTGAACCATGCTGAAACCAACCAAAACTCCGCTGCCCAGCCACTTGAGGAGCGTGTCAACAACCGCTCTCAACGGCCAAGTTCCGATGCCTTCAAGGCCTTTATGGCCAGCAATTGGGCTCCTGCCCCTGAGCACAGTCCCGAGCGGGAAGCGGTGGCAGGCTATGCGGCCACCCGGCGGCACGCCATCTCCGGACAGTTCAAGGGCGAGCGCCTGGTCATTCCTGCGGGGCCCTTGAAGGTCCGCTCCAACGACACCGACTACCGCTTTCGCCCGCACTCAGCGTTCGCGCACCTGACCGGTCTCGGCGTGGACCAT
Source organism: Arthrobacter sp. Z5-13 (assembly GCF_056499105.1). NCBI lineage: Bacteria > Bacillati > Actinomycetota > Actinomycetes > Micrococcales > Micrococcaceae > Arthrobacter > Arthrobacter sp. Z5-13. The sequence goes on along the minus strand of NZ_CP096460.1, from coordinate 1,407,659 downwards.
GAGCCCGACGCCGTACTGATTATGGAGCCGGTAGAAGAAGGCAAGGGCGACGACGGCGGTCACCACCACGCCACCCTTTACTTCCGTCCGCTGGCCGGCCGGGACACGGAACAGTTCTATGCTGACTCCCGCTCGGGAGAGTTCTGGATCGGAGCGCGTCCCACCCTGGCGGAGTTCCACGCCCGCCTCGGGGTCGCCACGGCGCACATAGATGAGCTCGAGACAGCCATCACCAAGAATGTGGGCGCTCCGGAAATCGGTGGGGTGTCCGTCCGGCTGGTCCGCAAGGTGGACGAGAACATTGATGCCCTTGTTGACACCGCCCGCTACAACACCGCCAAGGACCCGGACACGCTCGATCTCGCAGTCCTGGATGCCCTGGATGACAAGCTTGCTGAGGCGTTGTCTGAATTGCGGCTGCTCAAGGACGAGTGGGAAATCGAGCAGATGAAGATTGCCGTGGCAGCCACCGTTGAAGGCTTTACCGAAGTGGTCAAGTCGCTTCCCCGGGCCCTGACCCATCATCGCGGCGAGCGCGTTGTGGAGGGAGCCTTCTTTGCGCGTGCCCGGGAAGAGGGCAACGAACTCGGCTACGACACCATCGCCGCTTCCGGGAACAACGCTACTGTCCTGCACTGGACCAGGAACACCGGCAAGGTCAATGCCGGCGAACTCCTGTTGCTGGACGCCGGGGTGGAAGCAGAGTCCCTTTACACGGCAGACATCACCCGCACTCTTCCTGCCAACGGCGTTTTCTCCGACATCCAGCGCAAAGTCTATGAAGCAGTGCTGGACGCTGCCGATGCCGGATTCGCCGCCGCCCGTCCCGGAATGAAATTCCGCGACATCCATACTGCCGCCACTACAGTACTGGCGGAGAGGCTTGCTGAGTGGGGTCTGCTCCCCGTCTCCGTCGAGGAGGCCATCAGTCCCGAGGGGCAGCAGCACAGGCGCTGGATGCCCCACGGCACCAGCCACCACCTTGGCCTCGATGTCCATGATTGTGCACAGGCCAAACGGGAACTCTACCTGGATGGCGTGCTCACGCCGGGAATGGTGTTCACCATTGAGCCTGGCCTCTACTTCAAGAATGAAGACCTCGGCATCCCGGAGGAATATCGGGGAATCGGCGTCCGCATCGAGGACGACGTCCTGATGACAGCTGAGGGGCCAGTGAATCTGAGTGCAGCCCTTCCCCGCGGCTCCGCTGACGTGGAGGCCTGGATGGCTGGGATCTACCAGGACGTAGAAGCCCAGTCAGCGTAACAACGGCTTAGTCTGCCGAACCTGGTATGCAAGGACTGCCTGGAAGAACTGACAAAGGAAGGCCCGCCGGTGATCTGAACTGCTCAGATCTCCGGCGGGCCTTCCCTGTGTCCTGACTTTGGCGCTGAATCCTTGGCTGGCTAGGACTTGCCCTCGGCGCTGTCCTGTGGGTCTTGCTGCTGGTTCTGCTGCTGCGGTTGCGGTGCTTGCGGCTGTGACTGCGGCTGCGGGTCGGTAACCCGGACGCCGTACTGGGGACGCCCGTCCGGAAGGTCGGGGTAGCGGACTGCCGCAGGCCGGGTGCCGGCAGGCATCTGCTGCGCTTCCTGAGGGGAAGTGGCAGGTGCCTGGCCCGGCTGCTGGGTGGCGCCGGGGGTTTGCTGCTGCCCTGCACCCGGTGCCTGGCCGTACGGGTCATTCCAGCTGGCCGGGCGCTGCGGAGCCTGCCCCTGGTGGCCGTTGTAGCGGGGTGCACCGGAACCAGCGTCCGACGGCGTCATGGGCAGCTGCTGCAGCAAGCGGCGCGCCTCACCTGAGGCTTCGACGGCGACCACGACGTCGTAGTTGGTAGCTACGACCTGGCTGGTGGACGTGAAGTCACGCTTCCCGCGCTGCATCGCATAGGTGACGATGCCGAACAGCATAAAGAAAGCAGCACCCATCAGGACCGACGCCACGATGGAGAAGTAGCCGCCCGTCGGGGAGAAAAAGGAAAGCATGACGCCCACGAACAGGCCGAACCACATACCGCTCAGGGCACCGGACAAGGCAACCCTTGGGTAGCTCAACCGGCCGGTAACGCGTTCCACCATTTTCAGCTCGTTGCCCACGATGGATACAACCTGCACCGGAAACTGCTGGTCGGCCAGGTAATCCACCGCCTTCTGGGCATCCAGATAGGAGTTGTATGACCCGACGGTGTCCCCGGTGGGGACAGTGCGGGACTCTTCGGACCCGGGAACGCCCGATTTAGGAGCACCAAAAATATTTGACATACCCCCATTCTTGCCCATGATCATGTGTGGCGGCTGTAAATTCAGCTAAAAGAGAGCAGACTCGGTAGCCTGTACAAGTGAGCACCAATCATTCGCGGGTATTTGTCGCGCGCTTACTTGGACTGGACGTCTTCGACCCCCTGGGCGACCGTCTGGGCAGGTTGCGCGATGTTGTGGTGCTCTCCCGCGGCAGCCGCGGTGCCCCGCACGTGGTGGGCATCGTCGTCGAAGTTCCCGGGAAAAAACGGGTCTTTGTACCGATGACGCGTATCACCTCGATTGACCAGACGCAGATCATCTGCACCGGGCTGGTCAACCTGCGCCGCTTCGAACAGCGCGGCGCAGAAACCCTTGTGGTGGCTGAAATGTTCGACCGCCGGGTAACCCTCGCTGATGGCAGCGGCGACGCCACCATCGAGGACATAGCCATGGACCGGCACCGCTCCGGTGACTGGTTTGTGAGCAAGCTGTTTGTCCGCCGCGGCCATTCACTCTCCCCGCTCAGCCGGCTCCGCCGCAACGAGACCATGATCATCGACTGGGCTGACGCCTTGCAGGTAGCCAAGACGGAGCCCCAGGCCGCCACCCAGTTCGTGGCCACGCACGAAGACCTGAAACCCGCCGACTTCGCCGAAGCGCTGCAGGAGATGAGCGACAAGCGCCGCTTTGAAGTGGCCAGCGAACTCCAGGACGAACGGCTGGCAGACGTCCTGCAGGAGATGCCTGAAGGCGATCAGGTGGAGATCCTCTCCTCCCTCGATGTCGAGCGTGCTGCCGACGTTCTGGAGGAGATGGATCCCGACGACGCTGCGGACCTCCTTGCCGAACTGCCCTCAGCGCAGGCCGAAGAACTCCTGCAACTCATGGAGCCCGAGGGCGCAGAGGATGTTCGGCGCCTGCTGGAATACGACGAGGACACCGCCGGTGGCCTCATGACCCCCGTCCCGGTGATCCTTCCTCCTGAGGCCACCGTCGCAGAAGCGCTGGCACACGTCCGCCGCGAGGAGCTCTCCCCTGCCCTGGCTTCGTCGATCTTCATCACCAGGCCCCCGCTGGAAACCCCCACCGGTCGGTTCCTGGGTGTTGTGCACATTCAGCAGTTGCTGCGTTATCCTCCCCCCGAACCCCTGGGCAACCTGGTTGACAAGAACCTTGAACCGTTGTCGGACCAGGCGCACATCAGCGAAGTCGCCCGCGCGCTCGCCACGTACAACCTGAACTCGCTTCCTGTGGTCAATGACGACGGCCGGCTTGTGGGGGCGGTGACCGTTGATGACGTGCTTGATCACCTGTTGCCTGATGACTGGCGTGCCCACGAGGATGACGTCCCCATAAGGAAACTTGGAGGCCGCATTGGCTGATCAGAACGCTCCCCGGAAGCTCAATGGCCGGCTGGTCGGCAGGCAAAGCGTCACAGGCGGCCTGGATACCCCCCTAAGCGGGCGTCAGCGGATTCTCCCCAAGTTCTCGCCCAACCCGGATGCTTTTGGCCAGAGTACTGAGGGTTTTGCCCGCTTCATGGGTACGCCCCAGTTCCTCGTCTACATGACTGTATTCGTCGTCGTCTGGCTCGTCTGGAACACCTGGGCCCCAGTGGAGTGGCAATTCGACTCCCGGGCCCTTGGCTACACCTTGCTGACCCTGATGCTGTCCCTGCAGGCCTCATATGCGGCTCCGCTGCTCTTGCTGGCCCAGAACCGGCAGGACGACAGGGACCGCGTGTCCCTGCAGCAGGATCGCCAGCGTGCCGAGCGGAACCTCTCCGACACTGAGTACCTGACGCGGGAACTGGCATCGCTGCGAATTGCCCTGCGGGAAGTAGCTACCCGTGATTACGTTCGAGCCGAACTCCGCAGCCTGCTGGAGGACATACTGGAAGCCCAGGAGGAACTGCGCAAGCACGATCCCTCAGGCGCCGGCAGCCACGAGTCGCCCAAGGATAAGGTCCGCGAAAAACTGAAGGAACGCAGGGAGAAGCAGCGCAACCCCCGGACCCAGCAGATCCCCAAGATCAGGCCGGAAAGCTCCGGAAAGCCCGCACATCTCAACCCGCCGGAAAGCCCCAACCACCCTGAAAGCTGAGTACCGCTCCATGAGTAGCTCATTGGCCCCGGCAGTTAACGCTGCTTTGGCCACAGTCATCGATCCCGAGCTGCGCCGACCCATTACGGAGTTGGGCATGGTGGCCGGAGTCGATATTTCAGAGGATGGGCTGGTGCGTCTCACCGTCCTCCTCACTATCGCCGGATGCCCCCTCCGGGGAACCATCACAGCCGACGCCGAAGCTGCGCTCACGGCGGTCCCGGGAGTATCCGGCGTCGAAGTTGACCTCCAGGTGATGAGTCAGACACAGCGGGATGCCCTGAAGGAAAAGCTCCGCGGGCCAGGCGGCCAGCGCGGAGTTCCTTTCAACCAGCCGGGCTCATTGACCAAGGTCTACGCGGTAGCCAGTGGCAAGGGAGGGGTTGGCAAGTCATCTGTCACGGTGAACCTCGCTTGCTCCCTGGCCGCCCAAGGCCTGCGGGTGGGTATTATCGACGCCGACGTTTACGGCTTTTCCGTCCCCGCACTGATGGGCATCACCCAGGCGCCCACCCGGGTGGACGACATGATCCTGCCGCCGGTGGCTTACGGAGTCAAAGTGATCTCCATCGGGATGTTCGTTTCAGGTAACCAGCCGGTGGCCTGGCGCGGGCCTATGCTGCACCGCGCACTCGAACAGTTCCTCACCGACGTCTACTTCGGCGACCTCGATGCCCTCTTCCTCGACTTGCCTCCTGGTACCGGCGACATTGCCATCTCCGTGGCCCAACTGCTGCCCAAGGCCGAGATCCTGGTGGTCACCACTCCACAGGTTGCCGCTGCTGACGTCGCGGAGCGCGCCGGGGCCATTGCAACCCAGACAGGTCAGTTGGTGGCGGGCGTGGTGGAAAACATGTCGTACCTGGAAATGCCCGACGGCAGCCGGATGCACCTTTTCGGTACCGGAGGCGGAGCAGTGCTTGCCGAGCGTCTCTCGGCCACCGTTGGCGCCGACGTCCCCTTGCTCGGACAGATTCCGCTGGACATCCTTCTGCGGGAAGGCGGAGATACAGGCCTTCCGATCGTGCTCAACCGCCCGGAGACACCGGCTGCATCCGCCTTGAACGGCATCGCCGGGAAACTTGCTGCAAGACCACGAGGACTCACCGGCCTGTCTCTGGGACTACAGCCCCGCTGACCCGTAAGGCAAGATCTCTGCTTTAGGTGGCCTCAGAGTCGAAAGGGGCAACTGCACCGGCAGCAAGTCGCTCGATAACACGTGCGGGGCGGGATTCCGAAGCTGCACCGGCCGCAGCACCTGCCACTCCGGCCACGGCCCCGGGGGCGCCTGCGCTTACCGGTTTGGTGTCATCATCCAGAAGAGCTTCTTTGATGATGCGGCGAGGATCGTATTGCCGCGGATCGTACTTCTTCCAATCGACATCGTCGATGTCGATCCCCACTTCGTCTTTGATCTGTTCCCGGGCACCCGACGCCATCCGGCGGACTTCCTTCACCAGATTCGCGAGTTTCTGGGTGTATTCGGGCAGACGCTGGGGACCGATCACCATCACGCCGATGATCAGCAGAAGTAAAAACTCCGGGCCATTGATTCCAAACACTTTAGGAAGATTACCCTCTCCGGGAGCCCGGTGACGATTCCTGCGAAAGGCAGGGAGGCATACAGCAGCGGAAGCCTGTCATGAAGCGGTGATGCCACCAAAGATCCGGCCTATCCCCCGTTGAAGCCGACCTACCAGATCCTCGCCCTCAGCATGTTCCGCCGAGGATCCGGGCTCAGCTGCCTGCCCCGTCAAGGAAGCGTCAGGAGCAGACTGGATCAGCGCAGACAAGGCGGACTCCGTGTGCTGCTGGGGCAGGTCTGAAACGTAAGTGAACGTGATGCCATTGACTTGGTAGATCGCCCGCTGAGGGGTTGCTGAGGAAACCCAGAGGCTGCCACGGTCCGAACCTTCCCGCGTCGTCGCCTGGGAAAACCCGTCCTCTGAAGCGGCATGCCCCGTCAACGGATTCACAGGCTCGCGTGCAGCTGCCGGTAGCCCCTGGGACGTTCCGGCAGAAGAGGAGTGCTGTTCAATGATCGTGGCGTAGTTCTCGCCATCTGAAAGGCGCAACTCGATAACCGGTTCCCCCGCCACGACGTCGGCCTTGGCTGAAACCAAATGAAAACCTGCGCGGGACAGGTCAGGGCAAATCCATCCTTGATTTCGCAGTTCCTCCACCCTTACTGCAGGCAGTGTGCCGCCGCGGCCTGTCAGTGAGCCTGCGGCTGCTGTGCCCGCTTGGGGAGCCGGATCAGCACCCGCCACAAACGCGGCCACACCCATTGATCCTGCCACTGCCGCAGTGCACGCCAGCAGGAGGTGAACCAGCTTCATTCTTGAGCGTGGCCGGGAAACAGGCTCCGGAACAGCCATCGCGAGCTCCTGGGTCCTGGATAACAGCCGGGCAACGAGATCATCGGGCGCGTCCGGCACCGCCGCGCTGTGGAGCCGCTCCAGGTACTGCCGTTCCCGCTGCACAGCAGAGGAGCAGTCAGGGCAGGCTTCCAAGGCTGCCCTGCAGGCACCGTGCTTCTTGCGGGTGCAGGCTTTTACGGACTGAACCAGCCGCCGAAACACACCAGGATGACGTAACCGGCCCATTAGGCCGATCAGAGCACGCCGGCGATGCGGGGCATGTTAAGGCGCGGCTTCAAACCCTGGGCCGGACGGGGATCCCGGTGCGCCAGCTTCTCACGCAGCATGGTGCGTCCACGGTGAATCCGGGAGCGAACGGTGCCAAGTTTGACGCCGAGGGCCAAGGCCACCTCGTCATAGGACAGACCTTCGAGGTCGCAGAGGACGACGGCAGCCCGGAAGTCCGGGGGCAACTCTTCCAACGCCGCCTGGACATCGAGGTCCAGGTTGTTGAGCTCAAAACTCTGCTCCGGCCCGGGTTCGCGGCCAGGCAACCGGGACTCGGCGTCATCGGCAAGAGCATCGAACCGGATCCGGTTCTTGCGCCTCGCCTGATCGAGGAAAAGGTTGGTGGTGATACGGTGCAGCCAGCCGTCAAGGGTGCCCGGCTTGAAGTTTTCCAGTGAACGGAACACCCGCACAAACACTTCCTGGGTGAGGTCTTCGGCGTCGTACTTGTTGCCGGTCAGGCGGAACGCAAGGCGGTAAACCTTGGCTGAGTGGTTGGTGACCACTTCTTCCCAGGTTGGCCTTACCCATGCGGCTTCCGCCGGGGTTCCCGAATCTTCAACTGCAGGGACAGGTGCCACAACTGATGCTGACATCGTCCACTCCCCTCGTGGATGGGTACTAACGCCGAATGGTGCTCTGACACCAGTGATTCGGTGCCGTTCATCTGTTGGATGACCGGATAATTATCATGTCAAATTTGGCTGGGAGTTTCCTGACATTCAAGGTGCTTCAGCCCAAGGCGGAATTGCGATGAGGGCACGTCACCTCCCCGGCCAACTGCGTTAGACACAGTACTCTGATACAAACGCCCCTTGCCGCCCAGAAAGCGAATCCTCCATGAGCGCCGATAAGTCCACGAGCTGGTCCTACGCAGAAGATCTGCCTGCTGAGGATGAGGTGCTGTTGCACGCTCGTGAACGCTCCTTCGAACTCGGCGTGACACCTATCGGTCCCGGCGTCGGCGCCGCCCTGACTGTGCTCGCGGCAGCATCAAAGGCGCAAACGGCGGTCGAAATCGGCACCGGCGCGGGCGTCTCCGGTGTCTGCATTCTCAGAGGGCTGGGGCCGCAATCAGTGCTGACCACCATTGACGTCGATGTTGAACACCTCAAGGCAGCACGCGAAGCCTTCCAGGAAGCCGGCAGCCCGGCCAACCGCACCCGCACTATCTCCGGCCGCGCGGCAGACGTCCTCCCCCGTTTGACCGATGCTGCCTACGACCTTGTGTTTGTGGATGCGGACAAGCAAGGGCTTCCCGGCTACGTCGAACAGGCCATCCGCCTGCTCAAGTCCCGTGGCTTGCTTATCGTCAACGATGCACTGGATAAGGACAGAGTCTCCAATCCGGCCGCCCGGGATGCCAGCACCGTGGTCCTGCGGCAGGTAGGCAAGGCAATCCGCGACGACGAACGTCTGGTCTCGGCCATGTTGCCCACCGGCGATGGGTTGCTCGTAGCCGTCAAGAAATAGGGCGGGCCGGTGGGGCATGTGCAGGACCCGGAGTTAACGCCTTAGGGCTGGGCATTAAAAAGGACAAGGCCGGCAGCCTGTTGGCTACCGGCCCCGCCCAGGAGAATCTATTCGGTAACGCCCACCAGGCATTCCTTCAGGTTTGCCGCCTCTGCAGCGTTGAGCTCAACTACAAGCCGTCCTCCGCCTTCGAGCGGCACACGCATGATGAGGCTGCGGCCTTCTTTGGTTACTTCCATCGGGCCGTCGCCGGTGCGTGGTTTCATAGCCGCCATGAGGAATATCCCCTCCAGTAGTCCCAGGACATACCAGCCCGGACGGGCTGTGTCCGCATGGTCAAACAAGCCGCTATGACGGCCGCTACTGCAGCCGCCATGGCTGAACACTGTCGAATGCCATTTGTCCTTGCTTACCTCTATTATCCCGTAATTGACCGCGCACAGCTAATTGATGGACTTTCGACACGCTGTCTCCAAACACGCCGGGGAAGAGCCGGGAATCAGGGCTTAGGGCGGGTAATCTCCGCCTCCGGGCAACTGCGCCCAGGCCCAGAGCCACACTATCCAGACGATTTGCAGCAGGACGAACATGATCGCAACCATGGTCCGGTAGGCGCCTGATCTCGAGACCAAGGCTGCGCTGAGTGCCAGCGGAAACAGAGGAAGGAGCATCCGGAAAGTACTGGTCTGGGGATGCAGGAACATCAGCAGGTAGCCCATGTAACAGATACACCAGAGGCGCAGCTCAATACCGAGTGCACGCACAGGCCTGGTCACCATCACGAGGCCGAAAATTGCAACGAACACGAAGGGCGCCAGAATCCCCAGGATCGGGCCAAAAAGCAGGATGCCTGTGTCGAACCACGGCATGAAAGGTACGAGGTCGTGTCCGCGCCAAACGGTCTCAGTTTTGGTGTACGCCGCGATATCGCCCGTCACCAGCCAAGCGATTCCGGGCCACATGAGGGCCCCAATGCCACTGACCGCGGTAAGACCGGCGAGGCTCCACAATTCGCCGGCGCTGTGGCTGCTGCCTCCTCTCCGCTCCACAGGCCGGAAATGCTGCCACAGGCGGTAGCAAAGGAGGAGTCCGGCCATCGCCGCGAACGGCACTCCTGTGGGCCGGGACAAACACATCAGCAGCACTACGGGCATCGCCCACAGATATTGCCGCCGGATCAGGAGCAGCAAGGCGGAAGCCAGTAACAGCAGGTTCAGGGACTCCGCATAGGGAACCTGCAGCACTGGAGTCACAGGAAACGTGGAAAAAAATACAATTCCCCACAGGGCAGCACCATGGGAGGCCTTCTGGCGGAACAGCCGATAAGTCACCAAGGCAGCTCCAAGCCCTGCAAACATCGCGATGACAGTCAGCGCTGCGGCCGGCGGCAGTCCGGTCATCCCTGAGACCGCCCGGCCAAGTACCGGAAAGAGAGCATAAAATGCCCAAGCGTTTTCCTGGACGTTGCCGGAATCGCTTAAAGGAAGTTCAGAGGGGTAGCCGTTAGTGGCGATCTCGCCGTACCAACGGGCGTCCCAGATATTGATGAAGTTCCAGTAATCCGGCTTGGCAGGAAACCAAGGATTAGTACCCTGGTGCAGGGCGGCCGCCATGAAAATGCAAGCACTGATCAGCCGGGCGGCCAGGTACACCGCCCCCACCTGCACCCACCACGGCCATCGTCCGGCAGCGGTAAGGGCATCAGCCATTAGCCCTTTGTGACGCAGCCCGGAGCGCGGGTTAATACCGCTCCAGTTTCTGCCCGGAGCCGTTTCCTGACCGCTCAAGAGCCCTCCTCCTGCATCTCTCGCCGAGGGGCGTCTGGAGAAGCAGTGGAGCCGGCAGCACCGGCGGAGCCTGCGGAACCAAGAGCGGCGCGAAGCCTGGCGATTTCAGCGTCCTTCTCCGCGAGCTGATCCCGGAGTTCATCCAGCACCTGGTCCACCTGGTCCATCCGGTATCCCCGCAGGCCAAGGGCAAAACGGACATGATCGACGTCGGACGGTTTCGCGTCCGCTGGCAGCAATACCGGCGGAAGCGATGCCACGGGCTCGTCAAAGCCCGCCTCAAGCACGCCGCTGACGGCGCTCCTGCTGCGGAACTTTGAGCCGACGCCCGTGCCGAAGAAAACCGTGACGCCGAGCAATGCGACGGCGAGAAATACCAGTAAGAAGCTCACAGCACCCATCGTGCCAGATATCGGCCATGCGCCTAACTGCCTACCGCCTCAACAGGAGCGCGCCTACCCCGGCACTGTCGAAACGAGTCCTCTTGAACTCCTGCTATTCGGGCCGCTGTTCTCCATTGGGCCGGCCGTTCATCCGGCCATTGGCTGAAGCCCCCGTCACTGAACCACGCAGTACCAGGTCAACGGCTTCACTGGGATCGTCCACCACCTGGATAAGGTCGAGGTCCTTCTCGGACACCATGCCCTCCTCCACCAGAGTGCCGCGGATCCAATCGATCATCGGCCCCCAGAACGCGGTTCCCAGCAGGACGATCGGGAAGGACGTGACCTTCCGCGTCTGGACCAGCACCATGGCCTCGAAGAGTTCATCCAACGTGCCCAGGCCACCCGGGAGCACAATGAACCCTTGGGCGTACTTGACGAACATAGTCTTGCGGGCGAAGAAGTAACGGAAATTGATCCCTAGGTCCACCCATTGGTTGAGACCCTGCTCGAAAGGGAGTTCAATCCCGAGGCCGACTGAGAGCCCGTTGCCTTGCACTGCTCCCTTGTTGGCGGCCTCCATGGATCCAGGTCCGCCACCCGTGATGACGGCAATGCCGGCTTCTGCCAGCTTCCTTCCTACTTCCACGCCCAGGTCGTAATAGGAAGTGCCGGGTCGTGTCCGTGCCGAACCGAACACGCTGACTGCCGGACCGATGTCCGCAAGGGCACCGAAGCCCTCCACAAATTCACTTTGGATCCTCAGTACCCGCCACGGATCCGTGTGAATGAACTGGCCGGCACCTTTGGTGTCCAGCAAATGCTGGTCGGACATCTCGACGGCGGCCTGTTTCCGCCGCAACTCCAAAGGACCTTTATGCCGAGTCGCCACATGATTGTTTGTGCCCTGTTCGGAGGTTGGGAAAGTTTCTCCGGTGATGCCCGGGACTGGCTGTGGGTGCGGATCGGTACTCATCCACCAAGGCTAGCGCGGATCGGAGTGTCCGCCGCCTTTCCTTTCCCTATTCCCGCTGGGCTGCACGCATGCGGGCTTCGGAGGTATCTCTTGAATTACGATCTGCAGGAAGTAGGAGTGATTGGGGTCATAAATGTCCAATGTTCGCTAGATTCATTCCTATGACTACTCAAGTGCCCGGCGATGCCCTCGTCTCCCTTACTGCTGTAAACAAGCACTACGGCCAGTTGCACGTCCTGAAGGACATCAACCTGAACGTCCGCAAGGGCGAAGTAGTCGTAGTCATCGGGCCCTCAGGCTCCGGCAAGTCCACTCTGTGCAGGGCTATTAACCGCCTTGAAACTATTGATACCGGCGAGATCGCCATTGATGGGAAGAAGCTCCCGGACGAAGGCAAGGAACTCGCGCGGCTTCGTGCCGACGTCGGTATGGTCTTCCAGTCGTTCAACCTGTTTGCGCACAAGACCATCCTGGAAAATGTGACCCTGGGTCCCATCAAAGTCAAGGGCCTTTCCAAGGCGGCGGCAGAGAAGGAAGCCATGGCTCTGTTGGAACGGGTCGGCGTCGGTCATCAGGCCGCCAAACTTCCGGCACAACTGTCTGGCGGCCAGCAGCAGCGAGTTGCTATTGCCAGGGCACTGGCCATGAAGCCCAAGGTCATGCTCTTTGACGAGCCCACCTCCGCTCTTGATCCGGAGATGATCAACGAAGTGCTGGACGTCATGGTCCAGCTGGCGAAGGAGGGCATGACCATGATCGTGGTGACTCACGAGATGGGTTTTGCCCGAAAAGCCGCAGACCGTGTGGTGTTCATGGCTGACGGCCAGATCGTGGAAGACACTAAGCCCGAGGAGTTCTTCACCAATCCCCAGAGCAACCGGGCCAAGGACTTCCTGTCCAAACTCCTCACCCACTGACACCCCCTGAATTCGCACCCTGGCCGTCGAAGGCGGCCCACCAATGAAAGGTTTGTCATGAAGGCAATTTTCACCCGGAGGAAGACACTCCTGGTAGCAGCATCCGCAGCCCTGGCGCTGTCCATGAGCGCTTGTGGCGGCGGGGGCGGGGGCGCCACTCCCACCACAGCTGAGGAAGCGCCGTACAAAGTCGCAGAGAATGTGTCGATTTCCGGCAGTCCCACCTTTGACAAGATCAAGGCCGCGGGCAAGGTACGGGTCGGCGTCAAGAACGACCAGCCTGGCCTGGGATTCCAGGACGCAGCTACCGGGCAATATACCGGTTTCGACATCGAAATCGCCCAGTGGATCGCAGCGTCGCTGGGGCTCAGCAAGGACAAGATCGAATTCAAACCGATCCCGTCTGCCAACCGCGAGTCGGCTATTACCAACGGCGACATCGACTACTACGTCGGCACCTACTCCATCACGGATAACCGCAAGAAGCAGATTGACTTCGCCGGGCCTTACTTCGTTACCGGACAGGGCCTGCTCGTGAAGAAGGACAACTCGACCATTAATTCCGAAAAGGACTTGGCCGGCAAGAACGTGTGCTCTGCCACTGGCTCCACACCGATCCAGAACATCAAGGCCAACTTCCCGGATACCAAGACCACTGAATTCGAATCCTACTCAATCTGTGTCCAGAGCCTGAAGGATGGCGCGGTGGATGCTGTCACCACGGACCAGGCCATCCTGCTCGGCTATGCCGCCCAGGACCCGGACAACCTGAAGGTAACGGGAGAACCATTCACCACCGAGAAGTATGGCGTCGGCCTCCAGAAGGGTGACACCGCTCTGCGCCAGTTCATCAACAAGACGCTCACCGATGGTGGCGCAGTATGGCAGAAGATCTACGATCAGTCACTGGGAAAGTCTGGCACTAAGGTCGAGCAGCCCGCCGTAGACAACTACTAAAAGACATCTTGAGGGGCGGCCGCGCGTGGCCGCCCCTCAACATCTGCTGAAAGCGACGATTCTGTGAATACGCTGCTGAATAATTCTGACCTGTTTCTCACGGGCTTCCGGACTACCCTCCTACTCTTTTTCTTCTCGGCGATTTTTGCCCTGATCCTCGGCACCATCGTGGCAGCCATGCGGGTTTCCCCCATACCGGCCACCCGTGCCGCCGGCACCCTCTACGTCAACGTCGTGCGCAACACGCCACTGACCCTTGTTCTCTTTTTCTTTGCCCTGGGATATCCGAAACTCGGGCTCGTTCCGATTGACTTCACCACGGCGGCCATCATCGGGCTCAGCCTCTATACCGCGACCTATGTAGCCGAGGCCGTCCGATCCGGCATCAACACCGTCCCGGTGGGGCAAGCAGAAGCAGCCAGGGCAATCGGATTGCCCTTCGCAAAGTCGCTGACCCTCGTCATCCTGCCCCAGGCATTCCGGGCGGTCATTCCCCCGATGTTCAGCGTATTCATCGCCCTCTTGAAGAACACGACGGTAGCAGCAGGTTTCTCCGTTTTCGAGGCCGGAGCCATCCGGGCAAATCTATCGGAGCGTGGCGAACCGGCACTGGTTGGTCTGCTGTGGGTCGCCCTCGTGTTTGTCGTCCTTGTGCTCATACTTTCTGCGCTGCAACGGAAGCTTGAACAAAAGTGGAAGGTTACCTCATGAGTGCAGTTCTCTTCGATGTCCCTGGTCCCAAGGCCCGGGCGCGGTACCGCATCTTCGGCGTTGCCACCGCCCTTGTGATTCTACTGCTTGTAGGTTTCGTCATCCTGCGGCTCGCGCAGAGCGGCCAGTTCGATGCCAGCAAGTGGCAACTCTTCACCTTCCCACTCGTCCAACAGACCGTGGCGCAATCGGTCGTGGCGACACTGTCAGCATTTGGCACCGCAGCCGTACTCAGTCTCATCCTGGGAGTGCTGCTGGCCTTCGGACGACTGTCGGACCGTAATTGGATCAGCATGCCTTGCTACGGGTTTGTTGAACTCTTTCGGGCAGTTCCTCTGCTGATTCTGATGATGATTTTCTACTACGGGCTGCCGACCGTTGGGGTCCAGGGGATCACGCCGTTCACTGCCGTCGTGGCCGGACTCGTACTCTATAACGGGTCCGTTCTGGCCGAAGTGTTCCGTGCCGGCATAGAGTCTTTGCCACGCGGTCAAAGCGAGGCCGGTTACGCAATCGGCCTGCCCAAGAGTGCTGTCATGACCAGCATCCTGCTTCCGCAGGCTGTACGGTCCATGCTGCCGGTGATCATCTCCCAGCTCGTTGTGATCCTCAAGGACACCGCGCTCGGATTCATCGTCACTTACAACGAGATCCTCTTCCAGGCCAAGTTTTTTGGCAGCCAGGTCCAGTACGGGTCACCGATCATCCCCGCGGCGATCATCGCTGGTGTCCTTTACATAGGAATGTGCCTGATCCTGGCCGCATTCGCGAAGTGGCTGGAGAAGCGGCTATCCCGGAAGCCCGGCGTTGCCGTCCTCCCGGCGGCCGCCGTCCCGCAGGAAGTTTAGGGCGATATAAGGCATTAGGTGGCAGGGGTCCGAAGGGGATTGGTCCTTCGGAAGACCATTCCTGAACCATCCGGCGCAGAACCTCGCAGTCGCCAACGAGACGCTGCTACTCACAACGCTCTTCCCGGCCACAAAAAGGAAGCGGTCCGAGGCAACCCAGCCAGAGGACCGCTTCCTCATGCGCTTGACAAGCGATACCTGCCTATCAGGTGTACTAGCCACGGATACTGGGAACGTGTGGCGTCCTCGATGGTGGTGGCCTATGCGCCGTCCGCGGAATGGTTCCAAGCGTCGGCTATCGCTTGGGAATCCCTCCCCACAGAGCATCGAGTCCGGTCCGGATATCAGCTGGCCCGCGCGGATCCGCCCTTGGACGCCTGAATTGCCATGATTTCTCCGTCAGACTTCAAACAGGGCCTCTTCCTGGGACGACATTTGGTGCGACTAGACACCGTCATCAAATCCCGGGGAGGGGCCCCCGCCGCTTAAGACGCGCAAATTCGTAAGGAAGCGGGCAGATCTCATGGCCACCGGCGGGCAGTTTTACTGGCCGTCCGTGGACATTTTGTAAAACACAAGAATGTTAGGCCCGCTCAAGGGCTGCATCCGTACTCCTGAATAGCGTGGCTCCTGCAGAGCCACCCTGTCGACGTCTGTAGACGCAACAGGCGCTCTTGGGCTAGTGTGACAGGACTTGTAAACTTTAGTAACAAAGATTACGAGAAACTGTCAACACAATTAGACAAAGCATCGGGAGGAAGCAATGAAATCAAAGTTACTAGCTACCTTATTCGTATTCGTAATGTCGTTGTTATGGGCAAGTCCTGCAAATGCCGCCAGTAATTCATCTCCAGAAAGAATTCAGAAAGGCGGAGATTTATCTCTCATGTGGGCAGGATGTTTTGCCAGCCCGAGCCTCTATGTTGGCTCGCCTGTTGAGGCAAGCGGTTTCGGGCGCTGCACGGGAACGCCGCCCCTAACCCTCGGGGTAACAGTGACCCTGTACCACAACGGCTGGAACGTCGACAGTTCATACAATTCATGCTCCATACCTCAGTCCGGAGGAGACTGCTACGGAATTCCTGTGAGGTCTGGCTACGCTTCTGGGAACTGGTGCTCCCGCATAACGGTGGACTACAGAGATCCAACCTCGGGGAATTGGACTCAATCGTCCTCCAGCCAGGGATCGGGGTGCCCCTGATGAGGCCGGTCCGTAGACTAGGGGCATGGCTTTCATGCGCTACACTTCTCGCCGCCTCTTTGATCGCAGGGTCCGCCCCTGCCAACGCTGCAGGCTGTGAAATAAACACATGGACCGAAGTGGACGGCTACCATGGCGTCATAATTTTTTACCCGAGTTTTAGCTGCTCGTTTTCACCCTTAAGCGCGTCAATGGCCACCTTTCCCAGCAACGGAGGAAATCAGTGGACACGTCCCGCGGCTGGAGTGTGGCATTCGGGAACTGGAGTGGTGGTCCCAATTCAAGGATCAGGCGAATATTGCGTGCAGATCGACCTTTCGGTCTACACTTCAGGGGCACAAAGTTATTCGTCGCGGCCCTGTACTCGGTTGTGATCCAGTCTAGGAACTGGAACACGTAGTTTCATGTCCTTATTGGCTTGGATGCTCTCCTGGTTGCTGGCCAAGCTCGTCCTCGGGGTAAGCCGGGTTCGCCCCGAGGACGAGGCCCTTCAGCGAGATGTATTCGGACTCTTGACCAGCCACGTCTGTAAGGCACGGAGGCATTCCCGGATGGCTTCGGCCTCAACGTGCTCGTTGTCCTTATGCGCCAGCAGCGGGTTTCCCGGACCGAAGTTTACCGCCGGTATCCCCAGGGCACTGAAGCGGGCGACGTCGGTCCAGCCATACTTCGGTTTTGGTTCAGCCCCGACGGCAGCCACGAAGGATGCGGCAGCAGGGTGGGTCAGGCCCGGGCGGGCTCCGTGTGCCCCGTCCGTGCGGACCACATCGAAGCCGGACAACAGCTCCCGAACATGTGCCTCTGCCTGGTCCAGGGACTTGTCGGGCGCGAAGCGGTAGTTGATTTCCACTACACACCGATCGGGAATGACGTTGCCGGCGGTGCCGCCATGAATCCTTACCGCGTTCAAGCTCTCGCGGTAGTCCAAGGCGTCCACCGTCACAGTTGCAGGCTGATACGCCGCGAGCCTCTCCAGAATGGGCGCTGCAGCATGGATAGCGTTACTGCCCATCCAAGCCCGCGCCGAGTGCGCTGCCTCGCCTATGGTGGTCACCTCGAAACGGGAAGTCCCGTTACAACCGCCCTCCACGGTTCCATCCGTTGGTTCAAGGAGGATCGCAAAATCTCCCTCAAGAAGATGGCCATGGTTCCGGACCAGCCTGCCGAGGCCGCTCTTAGCCTCTTCCACTTCCTCATGATCGTAAAAAACGAAGGTCACGTCCTTATTGGGCTCCGCGCCGTCGTCGAACATTGACGCTGCGAGGGCGAGTTGCACGGCAACCCCGCCCTTCATGTCGGTGGCCCCTCGCCCGTAGAGCACGCCCTCGCCCGGTATCCCGGACACCCACGTCGACGGAACAGTCCCCAAGGATCCTTCGGCAATGGGAAGCGGAACCGTGTCCAGGTGGCCTGCGAGGATGACGCGCTGAGAACGGCCCAGGTCAGTGCGGGCAATGATCGCATCACCGTCACGGATCAGCCGCAGTTGGGGAATCTTAACCAGCGCAGCCTCAACTGCGTCAGCCAGAGGCTTTTCATTGCCGGACACGCTGTTCACATCGATCACGGCCGCTGTGAGGAGCGCAACATCCTGGCGCAGGTTCAACACAGGCAAGGACACTGGAGTAGTTTGAGCAGTCACGGTGACAGTCTAGTTCGAGTCCGGCACCCGGCTCTCGATACACTGGGGCCATGACTGAAACCGTTGCTGCTTCCGCCGTGCCCTCTGCCACCCGTTCCGCCCATGGCTATGGCGTGGCCACCATCTTCACGCGCAACGGCGATTCCACTGTGCTGGACGTCTGGTTCCCTGCACCGGCCTTGGGCGTAGGAGCCGATCACCTCCGCGATGTAGACAACGCGGATGATGTACTGGCGGAGATCGCTGCCAGCGGAACCGACCAGGATCGCGGAACGGAACAGAAGGTTGTCTTCGTCCAGATTGACCTTGACGAATCCCCGGCGGACACCGCCGACGCGTATCTGCGGCTGCATCTGCTCTCACACCGGCTGGTACAACCGAACACCATCAACCTCGATGGCGTCTTCGGGAAGCTGCCGAATGTCGTCTGGACCAACTTCGGCCCTGCTGCAGTCGATGGATTCGAGCTCACCCGGGCTAAGCTCCGCCGACGCGGAGCCGTGACCGTCTACGGTGTGGACAAGTTCCCGCGCATGGTGGACTACGTTGTCCCCAGTGGCGTGCGCATAGCCGACGCCGACCGCGTGCGCCTCGGAGCCCACCTCGCGGAAGGCACCACTGTCATGCATGAGGGTTTCGTGAACTTTAATGCCGGCACCCTGGGCACCTCGATGGTCGAGGGCCGCATCTCAGCGGGGGTAGTCGCAGGAGATGGCACCGATGTTGGCGGTGGCGCCTCCATCATGGGTACCCTTTCGGGCGGCGGCAAAGAGAAAATCGCCTTGGGTGAGCGGGTCCTCCTCGGTGCCAATTCCGGCGTCGGGATCAGCATCGGCAGCGATTCAGTCGTCGAAGCCGGGCTCTATGTCACCGCGGGAACCCGTGTGCTCGTAGTCGGGGCCAAGGACGCCGACGGCGAGGGCACAAGCAAGGTTGTCAAAGCTGTGGAACTTTCCGGGGTCCCCAACCTTTTGTTCCGCCGGAATTCTTCCACAGGTGCAGTGGAGGTGCTCCCCCGCAAGGGACAGACTGTTGAGCTTAACGAGGCCCTGCACGCCAACTGAGGCACGCTGACGGACAGCAGCAACTTCACCGCACATCACCTGGACCGGCCCCCGAAGGGCCTGAGGGAGCATCTTCGTGGCACACAGACGTGGGCGTCGCCGCGCATTAGTGCTGGTGCTGACACTGGCCCTCGTGGTTGGTGCAATCTACATCGCCGTGTCCATCGTGCAGCGGTCAGAGAATGTGATCGTTGAACGCTGTACGGCCGTTGCCGGTGACCAGCGGGCCGAACTGGCAACGGATCAGGCAGGCAACGCGGCTTTGATTTCCGGGGAGGCCGTTAAGCGCGGCCTTCCCCCAAGGGCTGCAACGATTGCCCTGGCTACCGCCATGCAGGAATCCAAACTGCGGAATATCAGGTATGGAGACGAGGCAGGACCGGACTCCCGTGGGCTATTCCAGCAACGGCCCTCCCAAGGCTGGGGAAGCGAAGAGCAGGTCATGGATCCGCATTACGCCAGTGCTGCGTTCTACGCAGTCCTGGTCAAGGTTCCGGATTACGAAGAGCTGGAAATTACCGCTGCCGCCCAGCAGGTCCAGCGCTCGGCCTTCCCGCGTGCCTATGCCCAACATGAGGGCATGGCGAGGGCCTTTGCTTCTGCTTTGACTGGGCAGTCCACCGCCGCGCTCGACTGCACCCTGCGCGCCCCGGAAGAAGCGGGTGATCCCCAGGTGGTGCTGGACGAACTGACGTCGACATTCGGCGACGTTCCAGCGTCCTTGGAGGGCTCCGTTTTGGTGGTCCAGGCCAATGAGAGCCAGGCATGGGCTATCGCCCAGTGGGCTGTAGCCAACGCCAAGCAGCATTCCCTGACGTCAGTCGACGTGTCGGGGTACAGCTGGATGAGGGAATCGCGGAATGGCTGGCAGCCAAGCGGTGCACCAGATGGTCGGGTCTCCGTCACTGTGGCCACCCAGGATTCTCCGTAGCCAGTCCCAGTCGTCAGACAAGCTCATACAGAGGCGAGCAGAAGTCAGGCGAGCATCTCCACAACAGGCTGGACATAGCTCCTGAAGGTGTCCGGGTGTGACAAGAGGTCCTGACTCATCACTATTTTGTCGGGCTCCAGGTACCATGCCCGCGGCTCATCGAGCGGCAACTCAATAATGGTCAGGTTGAAATCCCTCGACTCCCGGCCTACCTCCATCAGCCTGTCCTCCACAATGTCGCCAAGAAGCTGGCAGGCGCCTCCCGCCTCCCGTTCGGCTTCAAGAGTGGCGTAGTCGCTCCTGCGTTCACGCGCCCAGCTAAGTGCACCGCCAAAATGTGCCTGCAGCACGCGCTGGAGGGCAGGTGAATTGGCGAACGCCTCGAAGGAAGGAGGAGTCAGGTCCGGCGTCATCTGCGGGTGCGATCTCAGCAGCTTTTCCCACCAGGCTTCCCACTCGGTCTTGAGTGCGCTGATCCCGCCGACATCGGCAGTGAGGTGGTTGTGGTTCGCCCGGTGAACCTTTGGGGCTGCATGCGAGAGGGCAGGCCGGCCGGCACCATCAAGCCCTGCGGCGTCCCGTACATAGAGGGCGATGAGCATGGGACCTGAGGTGTCCATGGTGATCCCCCAGGCGGGACCGCCTGTCTGGTGCATCCGAATGGCCTCCCTTGATGTTGGATCTCCCCCGTCCCAGTGTATTCCCGATATGTGGCCGCGTTAATGGCCTTTGGCGGGAGCGGCAAGGGTGTCCAGATGGGACTCCAGGACGTCGTGGCACATCTGGGCCGTCATCCACTCCGGCTGGAGCAGCGCGTGCATGCTCAGGCCCTCCAGCATGGCAAGCAAGCGCTCTGCCTCAGTGACGAGGACCTGCCGATCGACAGTATGGCCGCCGGCCTGCCCAGTCGTACCGCCGATAGTGCCGCCGTCGACATCCGGCGGAGGTGCGGTCAGCTCCATGACCAACTGCCCCATGGCGGCAGCAACGGTACGGTGACTCCGGTCAGCCTCCGCAGCCAGGAAGGGCCTGATGCGGGCAGCGTTCTTGAAAGCGAGCCAGACGCAGCTGTCCACTGCCCGCTCCTCATCGAGCGGAAGGATTTGGCCCAACAGGGTTAACACAGCCGCTCTATGCTCTGTGGTAGCAGGGGCGCATGCGGCTACGGCCTGAGCTGCTTCATCAAGGCGGCTGGTTATCCGATCCACCACCACCCCGAACGAGTGCACCAGCAGTTCTTCGCTGCTGGAAAAATAATGGCGGACTGAGCCCACCGCAAGGCCTGCTTCGTCCGCAACTTCCCTGAGCGATGCGCGCTCAAGGCCATCACTGGCGATGATCCTGAATACAGCTTCCACTACATCTTGCCGGCGCAGGTCGGCGTCTACGTATTTGGGCACCAGTCCTATCTAGCACACATGTGCGGGCAAACGTCGGTGGCACACCGGCCGCAGTTTCGTAGCACTTCCGGCCGTTCAGTGCGGGTACGGCAATTTGGGATAGCGTGGAGCCATGAGAATTCTGGTAACTGGCGGCACCGGCTACATCGGTTCGCACACGGTCCTGTCCCTTCAGGAGGCGGGCCATGATGTTGTGGTCATAGACAATCTGGTGAACTCAAGTGACGAAGCCTTGCGGCGGGTCTCGGAGCTCAGCGGCAAGCAGGTAGCCTTCCATCAAGTGGACCTGGTGGACGAAGACGCCGTAAACACCGTCTTCGCCAAAGAGAATGTAGACGCCGTGATCCACTTTGCGGGTCTGAAGGCTGTGGGTGAGTCTGTTCAGGAGCCCCTGAAGTACTACTACAACAACCTGGTGGGAACGCTGAACCTCCTCCGCGCCATGGACCGTCACGGCGTACGCTCAATTGTTTTCAGTTCCTCGGCGACCGTATACGGCGAGCACAACGAGATCCCCTATGTCGAAAAAATGGAAATCGGTGCCAACAACCCGTACGGCCGCACGAAGGAGCAGATCGAGGACATCCTCTCTGACCTCGGGGCCGCTGATGACCGTTGGCACATTGCATTGCTTCGCTACTTCAACCCCGTCGGCGCCCACCCCTCCGGCCGGATCGGCGAAGATCCGCAGGGCATTCCCAATAACCTGGTGCCGTTCATAGCCCAGGTCGCCGTGGGCCGGCGCGAGAAGCTCATGGTGTTCGGTGGCGACTACGACACCCCTGACGGAACCTGCCTGCGTGATTACATCCACGTCGTCGACCTGGCCGAGGGCCATCTCGCAGCCCTGAACCACATCGCAGACCGCCCCGGAGTTTTCCGCTGGAACCTCGGGTCAGGCAAGGGCTCATCCGTGCTTGAAGTCCTGCGTTCGTTTGAAAAAGCCGTCGGGCGGGAAATCCCCTACGAGATCACGGGCCGGCGTGCCGGGGACCTCCCCGCCTTCTGGGCCGACGCGGCGTCAGCCCTGGCCGACCTCAGCTGGTCCACCACCAAGACCATCGACCAGATGTGCGAGGACCACTGGCGCTGGCAAAAGAACAACCCCCAGGGCTACAACTCCTAGCTGGTTAAAACGCGGGTTAACCGCGACGGCGGCCGCTCACCTGGAAAGGTGAGCGGCCGCCGTCGTCGTTGGGAGCCGGTGGGAGGGCCCACACTGGCGAGGGACCCGAACCGAGCGTGCGAGGTTTGGGAGCCGGTGGGAGGGCCCACACTGGCGAGGGACCCGAACCGAGCGTGCGAGGTTTGGGAGCCGGTGGGGATTAGCGGGCCGGGTAGTTGCGCTCGGGCTCGCCGATGTACAGCTGGCGCGGGCGCCCAATCTTAGTGTTCGGATCGTTGATCATTTCACGCCACTGGGCAATCCAGCCGGGCAAACGGCCGATTGCGAACAGGACAGTAAACATCTTCTCCGGGAAACCCATGGCCTTGTAGATCAGGCCGGTGTAGAAGTCCACGTTCGGGTAGAGCTTGCGCTGGATGAAGTAATCGTCACCAAGCGCCTTCTCTTCGAGGCGCATGGCAATGTCCAGCAATTCGTCATTGCCGCCGAGCTTGGTGAGGACCTCGTGCGCCGTCGCCTTGATGATCTTGGCGCGGGGGTCGTAGTTCTTGTAGACACGGTGTCCGAAGCCCATGAGGCGGACGCCGTCTTCCTTGTTCTTGACCTTCTCCATGTAGTCCTCGGGCTTGATGCCGTCGGCCTGAATCTGGCGGAGCATCTTCAGCACAGCCTCGTTGGCGCCGCCGTGGGCCGGGCCGAAGAGCGCGTTGATGCCGGCAGACACCGAAGCAAAGAGGTTGGCGTTGGAGGAGCCCACCAGGCGCACCGTCGAGGTGGAGCAGTTCTGTTCGTGGTCCGCGTGCAGGATCAGGAGCAGGTCCAGGGCCTTGGCAATCACGGGGTCCAGCTCGTACTGCTCAGCCGGAAGGCCAAAGCTGAGCCGCAGGAAGTTCTCCACCAGGTTCATAGAGTTGTCCGGGTACAGCATCGGCTGGCCAATGGACTTCTTGTGCGCGTAGGCCGCGATGACCGGGAGTTTGGCCATCAGGCGGATGGTGGAGAGTTCCACCTGCTCTTCGTTGAACGGATCCAGGGAGTCCTGGTAGAAGGTGGAGAGCGCAGACACGGCCGACGACAACACGGGCATCGGGTGGGCGTCACGGGGGAAGCCGCCGAAGAAGCCCTTCAGCTCCTCATGCAGCAGCGTGTGCCGGCGGATCTTCTGGTCAAACCCGTCCAGCTCGGTAGGCGTGGGCAGGTTGCCGTAGATCAGCAGGTACGAGACCTCGAGGAAGCTTGAGTGCTGGGCAAGCTGCTCGATGGGATAGCCGCGGTACCGCAGGATTCCTGCGTCACCATCGATGTAGGTGATGGCCGAAGTCGTAGCGGCGGTGTTCATAAAGCCGGGGTCAAAGGTGACAGCCCCGGTCTGCTTGAGCAGTTGGGAAACGTCGTAGCCTTCGTTTCCTTCTACAACCTTGATACGGGGCAGTTCGAGTTCGCCGCCCGCATGGCGCAGGACTGCGCTGGTGGTCTCAGTACTGGTGGTCTCAGTCATGGAGTCCCCTTCATGAGGCCTCTGGGCCTCTCTAGAAAGCTTGATCCAACATCAGGTGGGACCGTCCGCAGTCGCTGCACAGGCAGGTTTCCAACAGCCGGGCTGCCTTCCTGTAGAAAGCCACCATTGATATTCAGTTAAAAAGTACCGCCCCCGCGCAGGTGGTACTAATCCGACCCTTACGAAACTGCCGCAAAACCGCCGAGTTGTGGCACGAGTCACATGATTGTTACGGCGCTACGGAGAGCCGTTGAACTGCAGCGTCGATTCTGTCGTCCGCTCCGGTCAGTGCCACCCGGATGAAGCCATGGCCTGCATCGCCGTAGAAGACACCCGGGCCTACAACAATTCCGCGCTCCGCCAGCCTCCCCACGGTGTCCCACGTGGCCTCGCCGGCAGTGCACCAGAGGTAGAGGCCGGCCTTGGATTCCTGGATCTCCAGGCCGAATTCCTTCAGCGCCGGGACAATCCGTTGCCGGCGTGAACGGTAGATGTCCTTTTGCAGCTGCACGTGGTTGTCGTCCCCGATAGCCACCCGCATCGCTTCCTGAACGGGATAGGGCACAATCATGCCGGCGTGCTTGCGGCTGTTAACCAGGTTGGCCATGATGGCTGAATCGCCTGCAACAAAAGCTGCCCGGTAACCCGCAAGATTCGACTGCTTGCTGAGTGAGTACACGGCCAGCAGACCCTCATTGGAGCCGCCGGAGACCCGTGGATCCAGGATGCTTGGTACGGCTTCCCCGCCGAGTTGCAGGTCCCATTCGTCCCAGCCCAGTTCGGCGTAGCATTCGTCTGAGGCAACCACAGCGCCGATCTCCCGGGCCTGGTCGACAATCTTTCGGAGGGAAGCGACGTCGCGGACACTGCCGGTGGGATTGGCTGGAGAGTTTATCCAGATCAGCCGGACGCGTGAGCGCGTAGGGGCATCCAGCTCGTCCAAGTCGTCGGCTGCCACATGAACGGCGCCCGCAAATGTAGCGCCGATGTCGTAGGTGGGATAGGCAACAGTAGGACGCACGACGACGTCGCCGGCCTTGAGTCCCAGCAGGAACGGAAGCCAGGCCACCAGTTCCTTCGAGCCAACGGTAGGCATAATGTCCCGGGGATCCAGCCCGGGGACGCCGCGGCGCCGTTCGAACCAGCCGGAGATCGCTTCGCGCAGTCCTTGGGTCCCATGGACCGTCGGGTAGCCGGGAGCATCAGCAGCGCGGCGCAAGGCGTCCTGGATCAGGGCAGGAGTGCCGTCTACGGGAGTGCCGATGGACAGATTCACTACTCCGCCGGGATGCGCTGCCGCCGTAGCGAGATAGGGCGCCATGGCTTCCCACGGGTAGTCAGGAAGGCTGAGGCCAAAGCTGCGGAGGGCAGAGGTCACTGGCGCGTCCGCCCTTAGTGGTCTTGGTTCTGCGGGGGCAGGGCGGCGATCATGGGGTGGTCCTTACCGGTGTTGCCGACCTTCGCAGCTCCGCCAGGCGAACCGAGGTCGTCAAAGAACTCGACGTTGGCCTTGTAGTAGTCGGCCCACTCATCCGGGGTGTCGTCCTCGTAGTAGATTGCCTCAACGGGGCACACCGGTTCACAGGCGCCACAGTCCACGCACTCGTCGGGGTGGATGTAGAGGGACCGCTCACCCTCATAGATGCAATCGACGGGGCACTCCTCAATACATGCCTTGTCTTTGACATCTACACACGGTTGCGCGATTACGTACGTCACGTCCCTTTGCCTTTCCACGTTGGTTCCGGCAATCCTGCCAGTTAATGCTTCCGGCGCGCGCGCCGGACTTATCGACTTCCGAGCCTATTATCTCCCAGCCTTTCGCGCGAACGTAGCGGAGCGTCATACTGCCGGGCCGATTTACGATGAAGGGGTGACCTCCCCACCGAAAACGCCTCAGGACTTCCTCGCCGGCACAGCCCCCGGAACGCGGGTCGTAGTCCGGTACAGGATCGAGGGCGGACTCACCGATGCCCTGGGAGATCTTATTTCTGTGTCTGTCACCGGCGGGGAGTGCACAGTGCGTACGCGGCGCACCGACGTCGTCATACCCCTGGCCCTTGTGGTGGCCGCGAAGGAAGTCCCTCCGGCGCCGCCCCGACGGCGCGCCCGCCGCTCTGCCTGAGCGCTTCTGCAGCCCCTCCGTGGCTGACTACACTAGCCACTATGGATGACGAGGGCACGGAAGCAGACCTGGCGGCAAGGGAGCGTGCATTAAACTCCCCGCTGAGGTTGCGGATCCTGCGCTTATGCCTTCACCAGTCGCGCACCAACAAGGAAATAGCCGAGCTGTTGGAAATTAATCCGGCGTCCAGCCTTCACCATGTGCGCATCCTTGTGCGTACCGGACTGCTGCTCACGGAAGAGCGCAGGAAGGGCAAGCGCGGAGCCACCGAGGTACCGTACATTGCAAGCAAGGAATCGTGGCGGACACCCCTGCCGAACGTCTCCCCCATCCTCATCGAGACCTTCCTGCAGGAGACCAGGGGCCTGCCCCCGACTGACATGGAAGTGTGGCGCCTGGGCGTAAAGTTCAACGCTCAGCGCCGGGGGGAAATGCTGGCAAAACTGAAGGCCGTCCTGGAGGAATACACGGAACTGCCGCCCGATGACGACGGCGAGGCCACGTCGCTGATGATTGCCCACCACCGGGATCCTTCGGCCGACTGAAACAGAACAAGCAAAAACTGCCAGTACGACGACGGCGGACCGCCTGCCGTACTGGCAGTTTTGTGGTTGCTGCTTTATGAAGCTTGGCCGGATTGGGCCTCGCCTGGTTAGACCTTGGCGCGGGCGCGGTTGGCCTTGGCACGCTCGTTGGTGTCCAGGATGAGCTTGCGGATACGGATGGAGTCCGGCGTCACTTCAACGCACTCGTCCTCGCGGGCGAATTCGAGGGACTCTTCGAGGGTCAGGTCGCGCGGCGGCGTCAGGTTCTCGAAGGTGTCGGATGAAGCGGCACGCATGTTGGTGAGCTTCTTTTCCTTGGTGATGTTGACATCCATGTCATCGGCGCGGGAGTTCTCGCCAACGATCATCCCTTCGTAGACCTCAGAGGTCGGCTTCACGAAGAAGGAACCGCGCTCCTGGAGGTTAATCATGGCGAAGGGTGTCACGACGCCTGCGCGGTCGGCGATCATCGAACCATTGGTGCGGTATTCGATGGGGCCGGCCCACGGCTCGTAGCCCTCGGAGATGGAGGCTGCAATGCCTGCGCCACGGGTGTCCGTCAGGAACTTGGTGCGGAAACCGATCAGGCCACGCGCGGGAACAATGAACTCCATGCGGCACCAGCCGGTACCGTGGTTTGCCATGTTCGTCATCCGGCCCTTGCGGGCTGCCATGAGCTGGGTAACAGCGCCGAGGTATTCTTCCGGCACGTCGATGGTCATGTGTTCCATCGGCTCGTGGATCTTGCCGTCGATGGTCCGGGTGACTACCTGCGGCTTGCCGACGGTCAGCTCGAAGCCTTCGCGTCGCATCTGCTCCACGAGGATAGCCAGTGCGAGCTCGCCACGGCCCTGGACTTCCCAGGCATCCGGACGCTCGGTGGGGAGCACCTTGATGGAGACGTTACCGATCAGTTCCTTGTCCAGGCGGTCCTTCACCTGGCGGGCGGTGACCTTGGCACCCTTAACCTTGCCGGCCAGCGGCGAGGTGTTGATACCGATGGTCATGGAGATCGCAGGATCATCCACCGTGATCAGCGGCAGCGGCTGTGGGTTGTCGGCGTCGGTGAGCGTCTCACCGATGGTGATTTCCTCGATACCGGCGACGGCGACGATTTCACCCGGGCCTGCGGATTCGGTGGGTACGCGATCCAGGGCCTTGGTGGCCAGGAGTTCGGTGATCTTGACGTTCTTGAGCTCGCCGTTGGCACGTGCCCAGGCAACGGTCTGGCCCTTGCGGAGGGTTCCGTTGTAGATACGGAGCAGGGCAAGGCGGCCAAGGAACGGCGAGGCATCCAGGTTGGTGACGTGCGCCTGCAGGACACCGTCCGGGTTGTAGGTCGGTGCCGGGATGTGCTCGATGATGGTCTGGAACAGCGGTTCCAGGTCTTCGTTTTCCGGGGCGGTGCCATCTGCCGGCTGCTCGAGGGAAGCGCGGCCAACCTTGGCTGCCGCGTAGACCACGGGAACTTCGAGGATCTTGTCCAGGTCCAGGTCCGGAACTTCGTCAGCGAGGTCGGACGCCAGGCCGAGGAGCAGGTCCATGGACTCGTGGACAACTTCATCGATCCGTGCGTCGGGGCGGTCCGTCTTGTTGACCAGCAGGATGACGGGAAGGTGGGCAGCCAGGGCCTTGCGCAGTACGAAGCGCGTCTGCGGGAGGGGACCCTCGGAGGCGTCAACGAGGAGCACAACGCCGTCAACCATGGACAGGCCGCGCTCGACTTCGCCGCCGAAGTCAGCGTGCCCCGGGGTGTCGATCACGTTGATGGTGATGGTCTCGCCCTTGGACGACGGGCCGTTGTAGGCAACCGTCGTGTTCTTGGCGAGGATGGTAATGCCCTTTTCGCGCTCCAGGTCACCCGAGTCCATAACGCGGTCTTCGAGATGGTTGTGCTCGGCAAAGGAGTTGGTCTGCTTGAGCATGGCGTCGACCAGGGTGGTCTTGCCGTGGTCAACGTGGGCCACGATCGCGACGTTGCGCAGATCACTGCGCGAGGCAGTGTTTGCGGCGGTTTTGGTGGTGGTTTCAGACATGCGTAATGGCTCGATTCGATGGTGAAGTCAGCTGTAGTATCGCGACATTTCCAATCGGAACGCACGACAGATCAGGCCCTTTGCACAGGGCACCTATAGCAAGTCTAGTCGAACGTGCATTTATTGGCCTAAAAAGCGAAAAACAGTCCCGGTAGGCACCGTGACCAAATCGTGAGCAGAGCGTTGCGGACATGAAGCTAAAGTCACTGGATATTCCTGACTTGATAGCCCATGATGACTGTGTTACTTGCAAGGAAGTCCGGAGACCATCAATGCCAATTGCCACGGCTCTGTACCGCGCCGCCATGCCGATGGTCGTTTTGGGCCTGATCATGACTGGTTGCGGACAGCCACCCGCCTCACCTAACGCCGCCAGGGCCGGCAACGCCTCGGAAGCAACGCCGGCACCTTCCGACGCTGCCAAGCCGGGATCAGATCATTCAACCGGAGCCTCAGGGACAAAATCCCCCCGCACCGCGGAGTCCTCTGCGACCGGTGCCAAGACGGGGCCAGGGGCCCGGTCAACAGCTGTTGCGCCTGCACCCAAAGGACCCGCTCTCCCCGATCCGGCCGCGTTAGCTCCCGGTTCGATCTACCTGAATCCTGCCACTGGCCAGAATGAACTCATCGTGGCCGATGTCCGCCGCACGGTACTGCTCATTGGCGATTCCCAGTCCGAGCCGTCCAACTCCTGGCCTCGTGCCGGGTTGGCCGCCGCCGGCTACAAGGTGGTCTTCTGCGGCAAGGGTGGAACAGGTTTCGTCGCGGCGAACGGGCGCTACGGGAACTATATAGACGCCCTGAATCGAGGAGAGTGGACGCTGCCATACGGTTCGCTGCCCCTGGTGGTAATTGAAGGCGGCGGGAACGATGCGGGAAAGGGAGCCACCGATACCCAGATCGTCGCCAACGCTGA
Source organism: Arthrobacter sp. Z5-13 (assembly GCF_056499105.1). Lineage (NCBI taxonomy): Bacteria > Bacillati > Actinomycetota > Actinomycetes > Micrococcales > Micrococcaceae > Arthrobacter > Arthrobacter sp. Z5-13. The sequence continues at coordinate 1,378,132 of NZ_CP096460.1, read as the reverse complement.
GCGGCTGATAGCCGCCTTGAAGCAGAGATACCCGGATGCGGAAATGGCTATGATCGGCACCCTGGCAAAGGGAGCCGGGCACGGCGGAGGCCGCCGCACGGAAGTTGACGCGCTGCTGGGCACTGTTGCCGCCAAACATTCCCTGCCGTTCGTGAGCGTGGGCGACTGGCTGACCCGTTATGGCCTCGCCCGGAACATGGCTGACGGCGTGCACATGGACGCGCACGGCCACAAAGCCCTCGGCCAGCTGCTGGCAGGACGTCTGGCCCAACTGCGTCTTCAGGCTCCCCTACCAGGTGAGGGGCCGGGTCCCCAGTTGGGCTGAGGGCCGACGTCCCGGCCCTCAGCGCTGTACTGCTACTCGATCCCTGCCAACTGAGCCCTCAATTCCCTGCGCTCACGCTGCTTCTCGGGATCAGGCAACGGAACGGCGGCGAGAAGCCGCTGAGTGTAGGCTTCCTGCGGGTTGCGGAGAATCTGGTCCCGGGTTCCCTGCTCCACGATCCGTCCACGCTGCATGACACAGATCCTGTCTGCGAGGACGTCCACCACCGCCAGGTCATGCGTCACGAAAAGGCAGGCGAAGCCGAGTTCCTTCTGCAGGTTCTGGAACAGTTCCAGGACTTTCGCCTGCACGGAAACGTCGAGGGCCGACGTCGGCTCATCCGCCACCATCAGTTTGGGTTTGAGGGACAGTGCCCTGGCAATTCCTACCCGTTGTTTCTGGCCACCGGATAGCTCGTGGGGATACCTGTTGCGGTAGTCCCGGGGCAGTTCCACCTGGTCCAGCAGGGCCTCGATCCGTTTCTGCAACGCTGACCCCTTGGCCTCCCCCGCAAGGAACATCGGCTCGCCGATGCTCTCACCGATAGGAAGCCGGGGGTTCAAGGACGATGAAGGATCCTGGAACACCATGCCGATATGGCGCCGCACCTGGTGCAGCTGTTTCCCGTTTTTCTTGGCCGCGGAGATGTCCTCCCCCACCACCCGCATTGTTCCCGCGGCGACAGGCAAGAGGCCGACGGCGGCACGACCGATGGTGGTCTTGCCTGAGCCTGACTCCCCTACCAGTCCCACCACCTGACCGGGATAGATGACCAGGTTGGCGCCCTCTACTGCCCTGAAAGCCGGAACCCTTCCCTGCTTGGGGTATTCGATGGCGACGTCAGTCAGTTCGAGGACCGGATCGCCCTTGGGCCTGGCTGCCTCAGCGGCAGCAAGGGCAGCAGCGTTCTCACGTTCCCTGCGAACGAGTTCCTCAGGATCGACGGACGTAAGCTCTGCTTGCGTCGCAGCGGCCAAGGCCGCGGTGACGTCCACCTCGACGTCGGTATCGGCCCCTTGCCCCAAATGCGGCACAGCCGCCAGAAGCGCCTGGGTGTAGGGGTGCTGAGGGTTGCTGAAGATCTGTTCTGCCGTGCCCGTTTCAACAATGAGGCCTTTGCGCATCACGGCGATTCTGTCCGCGAGGTCGGCCACAACACCCATGTCGTGGGTGATGAGGACAATTGCGCTGTCCAGCTTGTTGCGCAGGTTCCTCATGAGATCCAGGATCTCGGCCTGGACCGTAACGTCCAGGGCTGTGGTTGGCTCATCAGCAATCAGCAGCTTGGGGTCACAGGACAGCGACTGTGCGATCATGGCACGCTGCCGCTGTCCCCCGGAGAGCTGGTGCGGATAGGACTTGTAGGCCTTTTCAGGATCGGGAAGTTCCACGAGGTCCAGCATGTGCAGGGCCCGCTCTTTGGCCTCGTCCGGGGACATCTGATTGTGGAGCCGGAGTGTTTCCACAATCTGGGCGCCCACGGTGTAAACCGGGTTGAGTGCCGTCATGGGCTCCTGGAATATCACCGCGACGTCCCGGCCACGGATCTTTCGCAGATTGGTTTCATCGGCTCCAAGCAGGTCCTTTCCTGCCAGCTTAACGCTGCCAGTCACCCTGCTGTTGCTGGGAAGGAGGCCGAGCAATGCCATCGAACTGGCGCTCTTGCCGGAGCCCGACTCTCCGACGATGGCCAGGACTTCTCCCGCGCGCACCTCGTAGTTCAAGCCGATCGCCGCGGGCACCCACTTCTTGTCCACTCCGAAGTCAACACTGAGGTCACGCACCTCAAGGACTACGGGACTTTTGGCGGATTCCGGGCCGCCGGTAGCGGCGGGATAAGGGCTGAGATTATCAGTCATGGTTTGGGTTTCCTTTCACCGGAGCCACTGAATAGAGGGTGATTAGTTCCGTGGCCCTGAATCCTGAATTATTGGAGGCATGAGTCCCTTGCCCAACGCCGAAAATGTCGAAGTCTTCCAACCTGGCATCAGCCGGCTGTTCGCCTGGACCTGCTGGGCTGTAGCGGCGTTCGGCATTGTGGTCTCCGTGCTGAGCGGCGGAACGGCGGCACTGGCCGGCACTCCTCCCCTGCTGTTTGTGGCCTACCTCGGCTGGCTGCTGTTCTGGCGTCCCGCCGTTACAGTCAGCGATACCGGAGTAACCCTCGAGAATCCGTTCCGCGTGGTGGAGGTCCCGTGGGAAGCCTTGGTTCAGGTCGACACACGCTACTCCCTCACCTTGATCACGCCACGTGGGAAGTATTCGGCCTGGGCTGCGCCGGCGCCGGGGATCTGGGGAGGCCGCAACGCGCACCCCGACCATCTCCGCGGACTGCCTGAATCGAGCTATGGGCCCGGGAACTTCGTGCGCCCCGGCGATCTCAAAAGCACTGACTCCGGCGCCGCAGCCCAGATTGTCAGGGCCCGCTGGCAGCAGCTCCTGGAAAGCGGCGGTGTGGAGTCCGGGCAAGCCGAAGAGACACAGGTGCGGACCGCCGTCGTCTGGTCCCGCGTAGCCGTGACCGTGATCCTCGCCGGCGCCGGTTACGGCGCCATTCTCCTGTTCTAACGATTCTGCCAAGGCTGCCATTTAGGCGCCTTTCGAGAAATCGATGGCTGCTGCCGGTGCCGGACTGGTAGCGGAGTCTGCGGCCTTCTTGGCGTTGAACTTCTTTTGCCGGGGGTCGAAAGCGTCCCTTAGCCCGTCGCCGATGAAATTGATGCAAAGGCAAATGACTACGATGAACAGGCCCGGCCACCAGAAGAGCCAGGGGCGGGTAGAGAAGGCTTCCTGGTTTTGAGAGATGAGCAGGCCCAGGGAGGTATCGGGAGCCTTTACACCCACGCCGAGATAGCTGAGGGAGGTCTCCAGCAGGATGGCTGAAGACATGGTGAGCGTGACGTTAACGATCACCACACCGATGGCGTTGGGCAGGATGTGCTTGAAGATGATCCGGGCGTTGCTTGAGCCGGAAATTCTGGCCGCGTCAACGAACTCACGTTCCCGCAGGGACAGAAACTCGCCGCGTACCAGCCGCGCGAGGCCCACCCACACCACAAATCCCAGAAATACACCGAGCACCACGATGCCGTAGTTCGTTGCAAAGGCGGAGAACCAGCTTCCGGAGTCCCGACGGTTTGCTATCTGCGATACCACCGCAGCCAGCAGCAGGGCCGGGACGATGATGATGATGTCCGTAATGCGCATCAGCACCGCTTCGGTCCAGCCGCGGAAGTAGCCGGAAAGAGCGCCCACGACAACCCCGATCAGGCCTGCGATCAGCCCAATGATGAACATCACAGTGATGGACTGTTGTGCGCCGCGCATCGTCATGGCAAAGAGATCCCTGCCAATGCGATCCTGCCCAAAGGGGTGTTCGCCGATGGACGTCAGCGAGAGGGTGGGAGCGCCGTCGTTCACCAGCGGTGCGACGTCGATGTGGCTGTACTTCCACCAGCCCGGGATGCCCGCCCAGCCCAATGACGTGAAGGCGAGCAGGAAGATGAAGGCAAAGGTGATGAGCCCTACGAGGGCTCCGGTGTGTCCAAAGAAACGCTTGCGGACGATCTGGCCCTGGCTCAGGCCTTTCGCCTCGCGGACGTCCTCGATGCCGGCCAAGGGCTCCTCGAGCTTCGCAGCCCGCTCGGCCAGAATTTCGTTCTGTTGGGATGGCTGAGTCATGTTACTTCACCCTTACGCGCGGGTCGAGTGCTGAATAGGCCAGGTCAGCGACGAGGTTGAATACCAATGCCGTAACGGCCGTGCAGATGAAAACGCCCATCACCGGGTTGGGGTCTACATGTCCAAGCCCGTCGAAGAACAGCGTTCCCATGCCCTGCACGGAGAACACGCGTTCAGTGATGACTGCGCCACCGATCAGTGCTCCGATGTCGAATGCAACAACTGTGGCGATAGGGATGAGGGCGTTGCGGAAAGCGTGACGCATCACCACTGAACGCTCGGTGGCACCCTTCGCCCTCGCCGTACGAATGTAGTCCATGTTCATCACCTCGAGCATGGACGAGCGGGTGAAACGCGTGTAGCTCGCCAGCGAGATGAGAATCAGGGCAATGGTGGGCAGGATCAGGTGGGTGAAGGAGTCCAGGGTGGTGACCCAGTAGTCACCCTCAAGGTTCGGTGTACTTGCGCCGATGGTGGCAATTGGCCTTCCCCTGATCTTCCCGTTGTTGAAATAGGAGGGCCAGGCTTGCATAAAGCGGTCCAGGACGATGAGTCCTCCGACGAGGAAGGCAGTGATTCCACCAACCCGCATTCCCTGACCGCGGTCGTAGCCTCCCCAGAGCCAGCCAACACCGACGCCCACGAGAACGGCAACAATGGCCAGGATGAAGATCATCAGTGGCGTGGCCACGTTCAACAGTCCCTGGATCGGGAAGTACACGACGACGCCGATTGCCACCGCGGTGAGCCCTGTGTACAAGGCCTTCTTGTTCTGCAGACCGGAAACAAGGACCGTAATGGCGAAAGCCAGGCCCACACCGGCCAACAGGATGACAACGATCCCGAGGCCTGGAGTCGTGAACCAGCGGGTAACGGATGCCACAACGAGGATTGCAGTGACAAAGCCGGAGCCGACCGCACCGAGAATCAGCCTGCGCTTGATGTCGCCTCCGGCAGCGACCGCAAGGACAACTCCGGCGAGGATACCTATGCCGGATGCTGTATACCAAGGGATGTCGGGGTTCCGGAGGAAGTCGTTGAAACCAATGGCACCGTATTCCTTGAGCAGCACGGCCGCCCAGAAGATCGGCAAAGAAAAGAACAGGAACGCCATGAACGTAACGCCGTAGTCAAGGGTGCTGTACTGCCGCAGGGCGGTCACAATACCCAGCGCGACGCCGATCAGGATGGCGAGCACGGTGGCTGCGGTAACGAGCGAGAGGGTCTGGATCAGCGCCAGGCCGAGAGCTTCGGTGACTGGCTGGCCGGTGACATTGCGGCCGAGATCGCAGGTATTAGCGAATGGAACGAGGCATTGGGCGGCCCCGCCGAGCCATTTGAAATATCGGATGGGGGCCGGAGTGTTCAGGTCCAGCAGTTCAATGCGGGCCTCAATGAGCTGATCGCGGTTGGCGGTGTTAAGGGCTCGGAGTTCTCCAAGGGGGTCACCGGAGATGGCCGTCAGGATGTAGACGACGAATGAGGCGCCGAGCAGGATAAACGCGGCTGTGATGAGCCGCCGGACGATGTACGTCACCATGGGGTGTACCTCGGATCGGAAGATGCGACGGATGACACAGACAGGAGCGCTGGGACCCACTTGCCCGATCCCAACGCTCCTCCCTGCCTGAGAAATCGATCAGACTACTTGACCGACCACTCCCACATGTTCCACCAGACACCGGTCAGGTTTGGCATGTACTGAACGCCGGTGACCTTGTCGCTGTGGGCATCGACACCGATCGACTGGAACAGCGGCAACCCGTAGCTGCTCTTCCAGATCAGCGCATCGATCTTCACCTGGAGCTCATCCTGCTTGGCCTTGTCCGTGGTGACCACGAGCTCGTCCATCAGCTTGTCCGCCTCAGGGCTGGAGAAGCCGTTGAAGTTGCTTCCTGCAGCCGTCTTGAAGATCTGCGGTACACCGGTCACGCCGACGCCCGAGTTGATCCAGCCGAAGATCGAAGCGTCGTAGCTGCCGTCACCCAGGGCTTTGCTCCACTGATCCTTGGGGAGACCGGCGTCGACGATCTTGAAGCCGGCCTTCTCTGCGGATTCGCGGATCAGGGAGAACGCATCGACGCGGTTCGGGTTGTCCTTGTTGTACATGATGCGGACTTCCGGAGTCTTACCGGCGAGGAGGCTCTTAGCCTTGTCAATGTTCACATCGCTGTAGTCCGAGGATCCGTTGCCCTTTACGGTCTCATCATAGGAAGCCTGAGCCGGCACGAAGAGCTGGGAATCCAGCGGAGTAGCTTCAGGATCGAGCTTCTTCACGATCTTGTCCACGATGTCCTTGCGCGGCACGCTCAGCATGAATGCAGTACGTACATCCTGCTCTGCGAAAACGCCGCTGAAGTTGAGGTCGAGGTGATCGTAGGCGAGCTGCTTGTCCGTCTGGACCGTGACGCCGGGAAGTGCCTTGAGCTGCTCAAGGGTATCGGCGGAAGCCTGCGGGGCGATGATGTCTGCCTCGCCGTTCTTCAGCGCCTGAACCTGGGCGGGAGCTTCACCGATGTAACGGACAACGACCTCGTCGATGTTCGGAACCGGACCCCAGTTGTAGTCCTTGTTCCGTACAAGGGTCATCGACTGGTCCGGGACCATGTCTTTGACAATGAACGGCCCGTTTGAAAGGTACAGGCTCGAGTCTGCCGGCAATGAAGTGGCGTCAAAGCCCGTATTCCAGGAATCGGCCACCTTCTTCAGGGTTGCAGCGTCTCCCGAAGCCGCGCCACGCGGGATGGACTTCAGGAGATCTACAAGAGCATCAGCGTCAGCGAGGCCAGCCTGCTTGGCAACTACGTGAGCCGGAACATCGATGCCACCGTTTCCGGCAGTGCCGAAAGCAAGCTCCCAGTCAGCGAAGGGCTTGGAGTACTTAAGCGTGATGGTGCGTCCATCATCACCGATCTCCGGGAAATCCGTCAGATTCAGACCCGACGTATCCGCAGCGGTGGTGAAGTACGTCGTTGCATCGCTGTCGTAGTACGCCGAACCTGATGCCCAGGAGAGGATCATGTCCGCAGCGCTGACCTGCGCGCCATCAGACCACTTGACGCCCTCCTTGATGGTGTATTTCACCGTCAAGGGATCGTCGGAGGTCTTCTCGTACGTACCGAACTTGTCATTCTTGACAATGTTCAGCTTGTTGTCGATGTAGATGAAGTTCGAGTGGGTGGCATAGCCGATGCGGCCGTTGATATCCACGTTGTTGTCCGCCGTGCCCGGGTTGAACGAGCTGAAGCCGTTCACCTCCGCCACGGTCACGGTACCGCCGGTCTTCGCGCTAGGTGCTGGCGTCGAATTGCCGCCGCCACCCTGCGTTGCGCAGGCGCTCAGTGCGAGCGCTGCAGCAGCCGCAAGGCCAACTGCTTTGGAAATACGTCCGAAACGCATTCCGCCTCCTATGTTTTCGTCTGGAAAAAGACCGCCGCAATCCCAGGCGGGATTGTGCCGTGTCTCACATGAGAAGAAGCCTAGACCCGAAAGTATCGCCGCTGGCGCGAAAGTTACCTCTTAGTAAGGTTTGTTATCGAGATGCAACCAAGGGCAGTTCCCGGCCGCTTTTGGCCTCCTCGACGCAACATGCCTGTTACTTGTCGGGAACAATCCCCAATCACAACGAAAGCCCTGATTCAAAGGAATTGGCGCCTCTGCTGTTAATCCTCAATCACTGAAATCACCGACTTGAAGGAGAGGCGGCAGAAGAATGGCCCTCCATTTGGCCCTCCTGCACAGGCCGTTTTTCATCGCCTCATTGGAAGTTCGAGCCGCTTTCGGCCTGGCCTCCGCATCGCTTGCGGCGGACATCGGGGAGAGCCCAGATAACCTAACGAAATGATTGTCTGGCGCGCGTTGTCGATTTGGGACCCTATCGATTCCCGCGCCTGCTGTCGGCGGAGGCGGTCGAAGTGGCCCCATATGAGATGCGTTGCCGCGTCGTTTCTGCTCGTACCGCTGCTGCTCACCGGCTGTGTCGTGCACCATGGAGGCAGTGACGCAACTGCGACGGCCACCGCCGCCAACGGGTACTCAACACTGGATGCCGCGGCTATTGCAGGAATCAAGGCGTCCAAAGCCGCACGGCTGGATATGACTTCGGGCAAGCTCACTAAAGAGAGCGTCGGCCTCGAGGACGGCACGAGCCAAGCCCCTGACGTCACGATCAGCAGCGGCACCATGACGCTGGATATTGCAGGACCCCAAGGGAGCATCAGCGCCAGAACTGACCGCTTACGCCTGAACGGCATGAACAAGGGGCCCTTCTTCAGCGAGGTCACGTACTTCCTCGCGGCCCATTCGCTGGAGGACTACACTGCCTTGATTCGTGACGGCGTAGACCGGTACGGCATCCCTTCTGATTCGGCGGAGCGCTGGAACAAATCCACCTCCAGCAGCCCGGAGGACAAGAGCAATTTCGCACTGGTGTCGGGTAAATCGACGGGGCTCCGAATTACCTACGATCTCCGCTACGACCGATCCAAGGACGTCCAGGTCATCATTGTGCACGTCAACCCGGCCTGAAATCTGCTGCATCGACTGAGGCTAGTATGCTCTGGTTCGTGATTGCTCATGTCTCCGGAGAAGGTCTCCCCCTCGTCGCCGTCCACGGATTCGGGGTAGACCATCGAATCATGCTCCCGCTGGAGGACGTCATCGATGGTGCCGGGTGGCAGCGCATTTACATTGACCTCCCTTGGGCTGAAGGGAACACCGACATTCACGCGTCCAGCGCAACCCAGGTCGCACAAGGGGCTCTGGAGGACATCCAGGACTATCTAGGAAACCAACCGTTCGCGGTGATCGGCAATTCCTACGGCGGCATGATCGCCCGGTACGTAGCGCACGAACTCCGGGATCAGGTCCTTGGCCTGGCCACTCTTGCGGGTGTCTTCGAACCAGTCCATCAAGCACGCAGCCTTCCCCCTCGGCAGGTTGTCCGAAACGATCCTTCCGTCCTGGCTACGGCCGGTCAGGTGAGGGACGACTACGAAGAGTTGACCGTCGTTCAGAGCGAGGCCACACTCCATGCATTCATCCGGTACGCACTTCCCGGCCTTCGCGGCGCGAACCAAACCGTTCTGGAACGGGTGGGGGCGGACTACGCGCTCTCTGTCGAACCGGAGGTCGCTCACCCTGCTCCCTTTGAAGCGCCTTCCTTGCATCTATTTGGGCGTCAGGACCATATAACAGGATATGAGGACGGGTGGAACCTGAGGGACCACTATGTTCGCGGCACCTATGCGGTGCTCGACGCCGCCGGCCACAACGCTCACCTTGAACGCCCGGACCTCACCGCCGCCCTATTGAAGGATTGGCTGATGCGGTGCAGCCTTGAACCGGACAGAGGTCATTCGTAGCTAACTAGGGACGGGAAGATGAGGCGCCTAGATGCGCCGTTTCAACCCGACATGAGCAGTCCGATATCCGAGTCTGGTGTAGAAGGCTCGAGCCCGTTCCCGTGCTTCGTCTGTGGTCACCTGTGCCAGTTCCGCCCCGCGTGTCCGCCCGAAATTGTGAGCCCACTCAAGCATCGCCGTCCCCAAGCCCTGTGAACGTTCCGCGGACGCAACCCGGAGTCCCTCGATCTGTAGCCGGGAAGACCCACCGCGGGAAAGACCTGGAATGACAGTCAGTTGCATTGTGGCAACGATGCGATCGGCACCATTGCGGACAACCCCCAGATAATTGGAACTGTCGCGAACAACCACGCTGTAGGCGGCCTCGTATCGTTCGAGCTCAACGCACTCGCGATCAGGACCGAACTGATCATCGGAGAGCAGCGCGGCAATGGCCCCAACGTCATCGCGGTTTGCCCGCTCCAGCCTGAAGGTCCGGCCCGCCACCCGCAGCAGTCCTCGAACCGAGGATCGCGCATCCGCCTGCAAACGGGTAACCAGCAGATCAAGCCATCCCCCAACGTTGAATCGGGCCTCATCGGTGTCGGGATACCGGCATCTCAAGTGCAGACCGGACTCGTCCAGGATGAACCAAAGCATTACGTTGTCGGTGTCGATTGTCGCGCTCACATAGTGGGCGTCGAGTCCGACAGAATCGATTCGCACCGGCAGCCTGCGCAGGTCCAGCCAGGAGATCGCGAACATACCTGGAGCTACAGGCATGCCGCCCCATGGAGCCAGCACATCCGCGAGCGGCCACGAGCCGAGCTGTACTGCCTCTTTTACCGCGGCCGCAGCAGAGTGTGGTTCCGCCACCGCCGACTCAAGCACGGAATTGGTAATAAACCAGCCGACTGAGTCATGCCAGTTGTCGTCGAAGCGGCTGTGTACGGGGAAAACGGCTCGAAGGGGGGTTCCTGCCAACTCTCGGGTCACTGCAGTCATCGCAACAACAGCGAGTGCGAGGGTCGAGACACCGTCGTTGCGGGCCTGGGCAGCGAATGCCGCGGCGTCGTCGACGTCGAACACGTCCCGCACTTCTACGCGCTCGCGCTGGGGATCCGGCGCACCCAGCGGCAGGGGGAATTGCGGCATTACGCCGCCGCTGTCCCCGATGATGTCCTTCCATCTATGACGCACGTGGTCCGGCGCCGCATTCCGATCCAGCAGTGCTTGTGTGTGTTCAACAAATGCGGGCGCTGGCCCGGGCAACAGTTCGTGGCTCGCACTCCCAGCTTCCAGGACCGACAACAGGTCGCGCGCGATCACCAGCATCGACCACATATCGACGTGGGCGTGGTCGGCCGCAATCACGACCGTAAGTCCAGCAGCAGTCTCCAATACGCACAGCCGGTGCGAGGGCTGTGCGTAGGGCGAACATGTGGCGTCGAGAATTTCCTTCACAGCGTCATTGACGGCCTGACCAGGAGATACCTGATGCTCCACCCATGTCCCCTGACCAATGGATATTTCGTGGAGCTCCGGATCACCGTCGGCTCCGGGCACGAACGCCGTTCGAAGTGTTCCGTGACGGTTGACTACAGCCAGCCAGGCATCGGCTATAGCATCACGACGGGTTGGTGTAGGCAGCCGAAAAGACAATGCCATCCAGGAGCCGGGGCGGTCGCCTGCCCCCACATGCAGCCGCTGGTCAAAGGACACAGGAAGACGCCCGTGGAGAGCAGACACACTGACGTCATAGCCCCAAAGTCGTCCGAACGGTAGGCGCAGGTGCGTGACGTTGGTCAGCCGCATGGCAGTATCCTATCCGCCCAGATAGCCTGAATGCTCAACGCGGCCGCTCGCGGCGCAGCCGTCAGTAACGAAACGAGGAGCCTGATGCCCACTTTCGAGGTTCCCGGAGCCGAGCTTGCAGTTGCTTTGAGCGACGAAGGCGGACATCCAGTTGTCCAACTCCACGGCCTTACCTCAAGCCGCGCGCACGATCGGGTGCTCAACCTCGACCTCGGTCGGGGGCTTAGTGGAACTCGGCTGCTGCGGTACGACGCACGCGGCCATGGCCGCTCGACGGGACGGAAGGTTCCCGAGGACTATCAATGGGAAAGCCTCGCCGACGATCTCCTGCGACTGCTCGATCACTGGTTCCCGGGAGAACGTGTACACGGGGTTGGTCCCTCCATGGGCACCGGCACGCTCTTGCACGCCGCCTCCCGCGAGCCGGACCGCTTTACCGGGCTCACGCTTATGGTGCCGCCCACCGCGTGGGGAACCCGAGCTGCACAAGCTGAAAACTACCGGGTTTCCGCTGCGCTCATCGAGTCCGTTGGTGTCGAGGCATTCCTGGCCACCACGCGGGGAGCGGCACCGCCGCCAGCCATGACTGGTGCCCCGGAGACGGTGCCCGACGTCGACGGCGCCCTGTTGCCGTGGGTGTTTCGAGGCGCGGCACTCAGTGATCTGCCTGCTCCTGATTCCCTCGCGCGAATCCACGTACCGACAACGATCCTGGCGTGGGTCGATGATCCGGGCCACCCGCTGTCAACCGCGGAATCCCTTGCCGGGCTGCTCCCGCAAGCAACGCTGACGGTCGCCCGCACACCAGGAGATGTCGAGACCTGGCCCAGCATTCTGAGCCAGGACGTCGCCACCTGACTATTACTCGACCGCTTACTCACTGTCGGCCTCAAGCCGACCGTTCGTCTGTTCGCCGCGCTTCTTCCGATTCATCAGCCCTGCAACGCTCCGATGCGATCGCCGCAGGGCCCAGGAAGCCGCGTTGATGCCCGCACAGTTGTCCGACAGTGCAATCTGGTCAATTCGCCGGACGTGAATGCGCTGGCCTGCTGGCTGGCGGTTGCGGCTGCAAGCATTCGGACTGGTTCTCAGCGGCTCTAAACTCCACCGAGTTCCGGTACAGACCAACGTCTTACTCTGCGACACCCTATGGGGGCGTCGCATTCATCTTTTGCGCCATGCGCCGACTTCATACATAGCGTCGGATACCGAGAGGTCGCTGGTCACAAGCTCATGAATGAAGCGTTCGCCGAGCAGATTCAGACCGAGTTTGTTGAACGAAGCTCTCCAGCCCGCGGACAAGGATCTATCGGGCTGGCGACCGGAGAGCTTCTAGACTGGCGCTGACAAACCAACAGAATCAGTTTGTCGTCAAGCATCACCCAAAGTCAGGAAGACCAAACCCCAGGTCAGACGGAACTCGACTATACGTTGAAGCGGAACTCCACGACGTCGCCGTCGGCCATGACGTATTCCTTGCCTTCAATGCGGACCTTACCGCGGGACTTCGCCTCGGCCATGGATCCGGCCTCGATGAGGTCCTTGAAGGAAACAACCTCAGCCTTAATGAAGCCGCGCTGAAAGTCCGAGTGGATGACCCCCGCCGCCTGTGGCGCAGTGTACCCCCGGTGAATGGTCCAGGCCCGGGTTTCCTTCGGGCCCGCCGTGAGGTAGGTCTGCAGCCCGAGGGTGTGGAAGCCCACGCGTGCCAGCTGATCCAGTCCGGATTCGTCCTGGCCGTTCATTTCCAGCATTTCGCGTGCCTCTTCCTCGTCCAGCTCAACGAGGTCGGATTCCAGCTTGGCGTCGAGGAAGATGCAGTCGGCGGGTTCCACTAAGGCCCGCAGTTCAGCCTGTTTCTCGGGGCTGCCGAGGATTCCTTCGTCCGAGTTAAACACGTAGATGAAGGGCTTGGCGGTGAGGAGACTGAGCTCTTTGAGGTGCTCCATCTCAAGCTTGTCGCTCTTGATGGACGAAAAGATGGTGTCGCCGCGTTCCAGGACGGTCTGGGCAGCCTTGATGGCTGCCAGCTCGGCAGCTTCCCGCTTCTTGATCTTGACTTCTTTTTCGATCCGGGGAATGGCCTTCTCGATGGTCTGCAGGTCTGCGAGGATCAGCTCGGTGTTGATTGTCTCCATATCGGAGCGGGGATCCACCTTGCCGTCGACGTGGATGACGTCGGGGTCATCGAAGACCCGGACCACCTGAGCGATGGCTTCTGCCTCGCGGATATTCGCCAGGAACTGGTTACCCAGGCCTTCACCTTCGGAGGCGCCCTTGACGATGCCTGCGATGTCAACGAAGGAGACGGCCGCCGGCAGGAGACGCGCGGAGCCAAAGATCTTCGCGAGCTCCTGAAGCCGGGGGTCGGGCAGGTTCACAACGCCCACGTTCGGTTCGATGGTGGCGAACGGATAGTTCGCAGCCAGCACCTGATTCCGGGTCAGTGCGTTGAAAAGAGTTGATTTGCCGACGTTGGGCAGTCCGACGATGCCAATAGTAAGAGCCACGAGCATAGATTCTACCCGCACCGCCGTAAAAGCCGGGGCCGGTGCCGAAAATCCACCAGGGGGCCGAACCTGGTGCGTCTGTTCCTAAAACTGTCGTAGGCGCATGTCACAGTGAAGGCATGGACGCTTTTGCACTGATTCTCGCTCTTCTGATGTTCCTCTTGGGTGCCGTTTCCGGGGCCGTTGTCACCTTTGTAATGTTCCGGCGCCGCAATCGGGACCTTGAAGAGGATTTCGACGGCGTCTCCGCCCGGCTTTCCGAGGTTTCGGCACAGTTTGCGGCAGCCGACGCCGAACGCCGGCTCCTAGCGGCACAAAACCGGGAGCTGGGTGAGTCGCGGAACCAGGACGGAAGCGTTCTCCGGGCGTTGGGCCCTGTAGCCGAAAAGCTCTCCGCGGTACAGCAGCAGGTGTCGCTTCTCGAGCGTGACCGGCTGGAGCAGTACGGGCAGCTGGCCCAGCAGTTGCAGGAGGCCCGCCTCTCCGACGAACAGCTCCTGAGGTCAACGCATGCCTTGGAATCAGCCCTTCGTTCGAACAGCGCACGCGGCCAATGGGGCGAGGTGCAGCTCAGGCGTGTTGTTGAAGCCGCCGGAATGCTGCGCCACGTTGACTTCCATGAGCAGCTCCACAGCGCAGGAACAGACAACTCGGTCCGCCCTGACCTGGTGGTTCAGCTCCCAGGTGACAAGCAACTGGTTGTCGATGCCAAGGTGCCTTTGTCGTCTTATCTGCAGGCTCAGGAGTCCGTGGCCATTGACGTCCGGTCACAACCTGCGGCAGGGGCAAACGCCCAGCAGATGCTTCTGGCCGCGCACGCAAAGGCACTAAAGGCGCACGTGGATTCCTTGAGCAATAAGAAGTACTGGGACATTCCGGGCAATTCGCCGGAACTCGTGATCTGCTTCCTGCCCGCAGAATCCATTCTCGCCGCGGCTCTAGGGGCAGACCCTGGGCTTCTGGACTATGCACTGAACAAGAACGTGGTCCTGGCGTCGCCCGGGACTTTATTGGCGGTCCTGAAGTCGGTTGCCTTCACCTGGCGGCAGGATGTCCTGACTGACAGCGCACGGGAGTTGTTTGAGCTGGGTCAGCAGCTGTACGAGCGCATGGGAACGCTGGGAGAGAACGTCACCAAGCTGGGTTCGTCGCTGAAAACGTCCGTAGACCGCTACAACTCGCTGGTAGGCACCCTTGAGGCAAGGGTTCTGCCCACCGCACGCAAGCTGAACGCCCTTGATGCCAGCGGCCTGGTAACACCCGCCGCCGTCGAGGTCACGCCTCGTTCCATCGCAGCTCCCGAGCTGCAGACCGAACTGCGCGAAGAGGAATCCGCGGCCTAGGAGCGGGCTCCGCGCCCGCCCAAGGCCCTTGTCACGTCGCCGGCCTGCTTGAGGGTGGCGCGGAGCTCCTTAGGCAGCGAGAACAGGAGGTCTTCCTCAGCGGTGACGACCTCCTCAACCGTTCCGTAGCCGTAGTCAGCCAAGAGGCGGAGGACGTCCTTGACCAGCACTTCAGGTACGGAGGCACCGGAAGTGACGCCGACTGTCGCGACACCCTCAAACCAGGTCTCGTCCACTTCGTTGGCAAAATCGACCCGGTAGGACGCCTTCGCGCCATACTCCAGAGCGACCTCCACAAGACGAACCGAGTTTGACGAGTTGGCGGAGCCGACGACTATAACCAGTTCGGCCTGAGGGGAGATCTTCTTAATGGCCACCTGTCGGTTGGTCGTGGCGTAGCAGATGTCGTCACTGGGCGGATCTTGAAGCGTCGGGAAACGCTCTTTGAGGAGGCGGACGGTTTCCATGGTCTCGTCCACACTCAAAGTGGTCTGGGACAGCCAGATTACTTTCTCCGGGTCTCTTACCGTCACCTTGTCCACTTCATGCGGACCATTGATGATCTGGATGTGCTCGGGCGCCTCGCCTGCCGTTCCTTCCACTTCCTCGTGGCCGTCATGGCCGATCAGGAGGATATCGAAATCATCCTTGGCAAAACGCACCGCTTCCTTATGGACTTTGGTGACGAGGGGGCAGGTGGCGTCGATGGTCCTAAGCCCGCGGTCCTCGGCTGATTGAACCACTGCCGGGGAGACGCCATGTGCCGAAAAGATCACCAGCGCACCTTCGGGGACTTCGTCAGTTTCGTCAACAAAGATGGCTCCCTTTTCCTCCAGGGAACTGACAACGTGCACGTTATGCACAATCTGCTTGCGAACGTAGACCGGCGGGCCGTAGTGCTCCAGGGCCTTCTCCACTGCAATAACGGCGCGGTCGACGCCGGCGCAGTAGCCGCGGGGAGCCGCCAGGAGGACCTTTTTCGGGCCCGTGACGGGGCCCGCCGCCAGCACTTCCTCAGGCGTTCGCCGCCGTCGCGGAACTGTTGGCATTGGTACGGATACAGCTGTGGAGGTCATTGTTCAATGCTACCGGCTCCGTTGCAGGTGCCTTGCTTCGGTCAGTCCGGGCGGGATCCAGCCCGACGTCCCTGGAAGATCGCCAGAATTATTCCTGCCAGCAACAGGAACCCTGCCGTCCAGAAAGACGTGTTGATCCACTGGCCAAACGATCCAGCCGACGCGTCGACGAGTTCCTTCTGGAAAACTTCTGCAACAGCGTTCCCGGACGGCAATGCGGAGGCGGCGGCGGATGCGAAATCAGATCCAAGCTTCCAAATTGCTGCCAGAAATAGTCCTCCTACCCCGGCCATCAGGAAAATGAGCCAGCGACGGCGGGCCGAGACCAGCGCGAGGACAAAGGCCAGCCCGGAGCCGGCGGCCACGGCATATCCCATGGGCGCGTACGCAGTAAGGTTCGCGATCAGTTCGCGGTGTCCGGATTGTCCGACGTTGATGAGCGTTTCGCCTGGAGGGTCTAAGGGCAATCCCGAGGCCTCCGAAACCTGTTGTGTCAGCAGACCAAGCAGCGGGGCAACATCAAGTGTCAGGGCCGTCGAGGCAGCAGCCTCGGGCGGAAAGCTGCCGGGCTCGGCGAAGCTGAGCCTGTGGCTCCTCCGCAAGGTCTCCTCCCACGCTGCAGGATAGCCTGGCAGGCCCGTAAGGGAACTTGCCGCAGCCTCCAGGACCGGCACCATGCCGTCCGCCAGGAAATCCGGCGTCTGTCCTGCCGGGTTGAAACTGGCTACAGCAGCTGATGCCAGGCGTCGCTGGAATTCCGGATCCTGACCCAGCGGAGACGCCAACCGGACAAAACCGTTCTCCTGAACAACGTTCTGATCGACCCACATCGCGGGAACGGCCACAGCCGCAAGCAGTAAGCCGATCATGACCGCTATGGCGGAAACAAATGTGCGCAAGGGAGTCCTAAATTGTTGGTTGGGATACAGCCATCCTAGAGGCCGGGCCGGAGAGCCACGTGCCAGACAGGGATGTCGGCCCGTGATGATAGAGCTATGGATAGAGTGATTAATATCTGAACCACCTTGCGGAACGCCCAGAAACACCCCGCTCTAAACACCCTCAAAGGATCACCGCCCATGCATCAGCCAGGTACCACCGATGGATTGCCGCGTGTCTGAAGACATCACGACCACAACGACGGTGCCGGCTACGGCTGCGGAAACGAGCCCTGAGAACCCGTGGCCATTGCAACTGCTGTCCCAAAAGCTCAAGGCGCACATTGAACGGGCGCCGTCGGTCTGGGTGGAGGGCCAGGTTATTGAGCTCAACCGCCGGGGAACCAACGCGTTCCTCACCCTTCGGGATGTCGATGCGGAGATCTCCCTTCCCGCTTCCGTCTGGACCAAACTTCTGGACCGCCAAACCGCGCCCCTTGAGCGTGGATCACGTGTGGTCGCGCTGCTCAAAGCGGAGTTCTGGGTAAAAACAGGCCGGCTGAATATGGCCGTGAAAGACATACGTCCTGTCGGCCTCGGCGATCTTCTGGCAAGGATCGAAAGGCTCAGGCAGGCGCTGGGCGCTGAAGGACTCTTTGCCGACGCAAGGAAGAAACCACTCCCCCTTCTCCCCCACAGGATCGGACTCATCACGGGCCGCGATTCAGACGCCAAGAAGGACATCCTCCGGAACGCGGCTTTGCGCTGGCCTGCCGTCGAGTTCGAGATCCGGGAAGTCGCCGTCCAGGGGAACACGGCGGTCTCCCAAATGATCGCAGCACTGAAGGAACTGGACGAGGCACCTCTGGTCGACGTCATCGTCATCGCCAGAGGCGGAGGCGCCTTGGAGGACCTCCTGCCGTTCAGCAGCGAGGAGCTCGTCAGGGCCGTTTCACGGGCTGCCACGCCTGTGGTCAGCGCCATTGGCCACGAGGCGGACCGTCCTATCCTCGACGACGTCGCTGATCTACGTGCTTCAACCCCCACAGACGCGGCGAAAAGAATTGTTCCGGATGTTGTGGAGGAACTGTTCAGGGTCAGGCAGTCCAGGGACCGTCTTCGCAGTTGTGTAACCCGCCTTGTGGAACGGGAAAGCGAGCGATTGGGTTCCTTGCGAAGCCGTCCCGTTCTTGCAGCACCCGAGGCCCTCCTGACCAGCCGGCACGAAGATCTCGAAAGATTGAGGAGCCGTTCCGGTTCGTCAATAGACATCGCGTTGGCAAGGGCAGCCGATGGGCTGGTACACCTGACAGCGCAAGTGCGTGCCCTGTCACCCCAGAAGACCCTGGACCGGGGATACGCGGTGGTCCAGCTTGCCCTGAACGGCAGCTCAGGAAATCCCGGGGAACCCCCGCGCAGGGAAATTGTGCGCCACCCTTCCCAGGCTCCTGCGGACGCGCAACTGTCGGTCCGCGTGGCCGGTGGCAGGTTTACGGCCGTATCCACCGGCGGAACAGAAATCATCGAACACTGATAGTCATCCAGCACTGACGTCCCTCACCTTGGACGTCGCACTAACCCGATAACCCAGCAAGGAGCACCACCATGGCAGCGGCACAGAACCACCAGGCGGACATCGATTCGCTCAGTTATGAAGAAGCGCGGGAGCAACTGGTGGGAATTGTGGGAAAGCTGGAGGCGGGAGGAGCCAGCCTGGAAGAATCGCTTGCCCTCTGGGAGCGTGGCGAAGCCTTGGCCAAACGTTGTGAGGAGTGGCTCGAAGGCGCACGTAAGAGGCTCGCCGCAGCACGGGACCACGTCCAGGAGAGCTGACCAGAGCGTTACTCAGGACCGCTCAACAAGTGCCTTTTCCTGATCCACGTCGAAGTCAGCCACCGGCCACTTCAATTTCAGCTCCTTCAACGCGTCCAGGAGCAACTGCTGGACCGCTATCCGCGCATACCACTTCTTGTTCGCAGGAATGACATGCCAAGGCGCAATCTTGGTGTTCGTTGCATCGATGGCAGCCTGGTAAGCATCCATGTAGTCGCCCCAGAAGGCCCGTTCCTTCAGGTCCCCGGTGCTGTACTTCCAGTGCTTCGCAGGATTGTCTAACCTGGCCAGCAGACGTTTCTTTTGTTCATCCCGGCTGATGTTGAGCATCACCTTCACAATCCGGGTTCCGGAGTCGGTCAGCCGCGCTTCGAACTCGTTGATGGCAATGTAGCGGCGTTCCAGCTCTTTCTTTGAAGCCCAGCCGTATACACGGTGGATCAGGACGTCTTCGTAGTGCGAGCGGTCAAAGACTCCCACCATGCCCGCTGCCGGCACTTCCTTTTCAATCCGCCAGAGGAAGTCGTAGGACTTCTCCTCGTCCGTGGGTGCCTTGAAGGCCTTCAACTGCACCCCCTGCGGATTCATAGCGCCCATAACGTGAGAGACAACGCCCCCTTTGCCTGCTGTGTCCATGGCCTGCAAAATCAACAGAATGCGCTTGGTTCCGCCGAACTTGGCCTCCGCGAAAAGCATCTCCTGCAATTCCGTCAGTTCGCCATCAAGGTTCTTCAGAAGGGCCTTGCCGTCCTCTTTTACACCGGCGTAGCCAGGCGTCGAGTCAGCATCGACATCCACCAACTTGAAGCCTTTTGCCGACACGAGAGTTTGCGAGGGTTTCTGTCCGAACTTCACAACCGCTGCCATGGGAAGCCTCTTTCCGCTGCCGTGCATCCTGACGGCTGTGACTGCTTAAGCAGCACAATCCGCACGCTCACCTCCGGGAACCGGGCGTGAACTGATGAGAACAGGCTAGTTGCCTTGGTATCGGCTCAGGAAGTCCCCCATGCGTCCAATTGCTTCCTCAATATCCTTCACGTTCGGAAGCGTGACCATCCGGAAGTGATCCGGCCGCACCCAGTTGAACGCCCGCCCATGAGACACGAGGATCTTTTGCTCACGCAGCAGGTCAAGGACAAACTTCTCGTCGTCCCGGATGTGGTAAACCTCGGGGTCCAGCCGGGGAAAGAGATAGAGCGCACCACGGGCCTGCTGCGTACTCACACCAGGGATGGCGTTCAGAAGATCGTAGGCCTTGTTTCGCTGCTCAAGGAGCCGGCCGCCGGGAAGGATGAGGTCGTTGATACTTTGATAGCCCCCCAGCGCCGTTTGAATGGCGTGCTGCGCAGGCACGTTCGCACACAGGCGCATATTGGCCAGCAAGTTGATTCCCTCGAGGTAATCAGCCGCTGTCTTCTTGGGTCCCGAAATGGCCATCCATCCGGCGCGGTAGCCGCAGACACGGTAGGCCTTGGAGAGGCCGCTGAAAGTAAGGCAGAGAACGGCGTCACCCGTGAGGCCAGCCATATTCACATGGACGGCGTCCTCATACAGGATCTTCTCGTAAATCTCGTCCGCAAAAACCACCAGCCCGTGCTTCTCGGCAAGCGCGACAATCTTCCGGAGCGTGCTCTCCGGGTAAACAGCGCCAGTGGGGTTATTCGGGTTGATCACTACGATCCCCTTGGTGCGGGGAGTGATCTTCGCTTCCAGATCCTCGAGGTCAGGCTGCCAGCCCGACTCCTCGTCACAGAGGTAGTGCACGGGCTTTCCGCTTGCCAGTGCCACCGAAGCCGTCCAAAGGGGGTAGTCCGGGGTGGGTATCAGCACTTCGTCGCCATCGTTGAGCAATGCCATCAGAGACATGGTGATGAGCTCACTCACACCATTGCCCAAGTAGATATCGTCAACGTCTATGCTCTGGATGCCGCGGGTCTGGTAATACTGGGAAACGGCTGTCCGGGCAGAAAAGATGCCTCGGGAATCGCTGTATCCCTGGGCATGGGGAAGATGGCGAATCATGTCCACCAGGATGGCGTCGGGCGCTTCAAATCCAAACGGGGCAGGATTGCCGATGTTCAGTTTGAGGATTCGGTGACCCTCCGCCTCCATCTGCTGCGCAGCCTCGAGGATCGGTCCACGGATGTCGTAGAGGACATTATGAAGCTTGGTGGACTGCTTGAATTCTGCCATCCATCAAATATGCCATATGGAGGATGTTAATCCCCTGAGACTTGACTCACACCCGGGGCCCTCACTTGATGAAGTCCTTGTCCTTGAGCCAGGCCAGTGCTGCTTCCTTTGGCTCTTGCTTCTGGTTGCCGCTGACAGCCCGGTTGAGGTTGATGAGGTCCTCCGTGGTCAGCGCCTTGGAGACATTGTTCAGCGTCTCCTTCGCCTTGTCGGTCATTTTGGCTTTGTTGTAGAGCGGAAGAACCTGCTGGGCAATGAAGTTGTTCTTCGGGTCCTCCAGCACCACAAGATCGTTGTCGGCAATGGCCGGACTGGTGGTGTAGATATCGGCAACCTGCACCTGGTCTTCCAGCAGTGCCCTCACAGTAACGGCTCCGCCACCATCGTTGAACGGTTCCAGCTTTTTGGGCACGCAGTCATAGTTCTTTTTCAGGCCGGGGAGGCCATGGGGGCGCTCGGCAAACGTGGCCGGAGCACCCACCACCACTTCGCTGCATACCTTCGCCAGGTCGGCGAGGGATTTCAGCTGATACTTTTCCGCGGTTGCCTTTGTTACCACCATGGCGTCCTTGTTCTCGGCTTTGGAGGCATCAAGCACCCCCAGGCCGTCCGGCAGCTTGCCGGGCAGCGCCTTCAAAATCTCATCGGCTGAGACCTGGGTGGCCTCCTTGTCCGTCAGCAGCAGCAGCTTGCCGCTGTAGTCCGGGACGACGTCGATGGAGCCGTCCTGGATCGCCTTGAAGTAGACCTCACGGGAGCCGATATTGGGCGTAGTGCTGGCCGTAATCCCGGCTTCGTTCAAAGCTCCCGCGTACACCTCGGCGATGATCTGGCTCTCTGCGAAGTCCCCCGAAGCGATCACAAGCGGCTCACTGGCTGAACCGGAACTGCTGGTCGAAGGTGCAGGGGTCAGCGGATCCGATGAGCCCACACAAGCACTCAAGGCCAGGGCCAGGCCCAAACCTGCGACGAATCCGCCCCACGCACGGCGTCGCATCAATTGACGTCGTAAATCCTTCAAAACGTACCTCCTCGGACAACAGGCTCCAGCGTTGCGGAGGCTGTTCAATCGACTGCAGCCTGGCTGGCCGCGGTCGGGCATTGTGGGCGGTCCCGATGAGCGGAAGTGCCAACCACAGCCTACCCAGCCCCTCAAAGAAAGTCTGAGGGACCGGGTAGGCCAGAATGGTGTCACCCTGGATTCGGAACCAGCCGGCAGTGGATGGGTCCTGATGCGAATCCGTCCCCATTGCGGCCGCTAGTTCCTTCCGGAGTTGCCCTAATTCCTCGACTTTCCGGATTTGCCGGGCTTTCGAGGTTTACCGTCCCGCCCCACAGACTGTTCATGGCCATAGCGTTCAGCGGCCCGCTGGCTTTTGCCTGCCGTCACCACTTTCTGATGCCATTCCCGCTGGTAAGCCCTCCGCGCCGCAGCATCGTGGCGCCTGTTCAATGCAGCAAGCTCGCGCTGGAGCTTCAGGTAGTTGGCCCAGCGACGGCTATCCAGGGATCCGTCGTCCAGTGCAGCTTGCACAGCACATCCGGGCTCCAGATCATGGGCGCAATCAGAAAACCTGCAGCCCTCCATGAGTTCCGCAAGGTCGCCGAACATCTGGCCCATGCCGCCCTCAGCGTCGAACAGTTCGAAGCCACGAACGCCGGGGGTGTCCATGAGGACGGCACCGCCAGGCAGCGGAACCAATTCCCTCGCGGTAGTGGTGTGCCGGCCCTTGCCGTCGCCGGCGCGGACATCACCGGTGTCCTGTGCCTGGTATCCGACCAAAGCGTTGATCAGCGTGGATTTTCCCGCTCCCGAAGGCCCCAACAGAACCACTGTGCTCCCTGCCGGCAAACGGCCTGAGAGTTCCTCCAAACCGTCGTGCTGTTCTGCCGATGTGGTGACCACATCCACACCGGCTGCTTGAAGCATGACCTGACCCACGACGTCGTCCGCGACGTTGGCCAGATCCGCCTTTGTGATGATGACGAGCGGAGTGGCGCCTGAATCCCAGGCCGCTACGAGGGTGCGCTCGATCCTGTTGTGGGTGAGCGGGCGGTCCACCGGGACCACGACCCCCACGATGTCCACGTTCGCCCCGAGTACCTGGACTTCCGAAGACGCTGCAAATGCACGTTTTCGGCTTAGTTCCGAGTAGCGCGGGAGGACACCGGCAATGACGGGCTCGGCTGATGCGTTCATGCCCAGCCAGACCCAGTCGCCCGTTGCAGGGACAGAGCTATGGAGGGGGTAGGGGACATGGAAAAACTGCTCAGCGGCCGCCACCAACACGAGGTTGCGGTCCACCCGCGCCACCCGCCCAGGCATCGTTCCGCCTGTTGAAGGATTGGCCGCGAAGTACGCAGCTCTGGCTGGCGTGAATCCGTATTGAACGGGACCGGCCAGCTCGGATCTGCTGTTTGAGGGTCTTTCTAGAGGGTATTCAGCCGATGAAAGGCTGTTGATGTTTTTCAATGGGAAGCCTTTTGCTAGGCCCCGCCAGTGCTTCGACAGCGATTCTGTGAGCCGCTAGGAAGTCTGTTCAGACAGGGCAGGAAGATTAAAGTGATTGAGGCGCGAGGCGCGCAGAACTATGACAGTCATCACTTCCACCTCCCTTTTACTTCCACAGAGCGTCCTTGAAATGGCCGGGCAAACCGGCAACTCTGACAGGTTATCGAACTCTGGCGCTGCTGGCCATACCACGGGCAGGACCAGATACCGGCTGCAGGATCCGCAGATTGCCGTTGCCATTGCCATGCACAGGCGCTGCATTCGGTTCTACAGTGGGGAGGTGACCAATCTTGAAGTCAGTCCCCGGGAACAAATATGCCCGCCTGCAGACATTGGCGAAGGTTCAGGGGCCGGTCCTTGCCTGCAGCTGTGGCCGGCCCGCGAAGTTCCGCTGGGCGGTGTACGTGCAATGAATGTCCTGCGCACTCTCCCCCAGCGAGGCCTGCCAACCGTGGGAGCCTGGTGCTTCCTGGACAGCTTCGGGCCCGACCGAGTGGCAATGTCCGTCCTGCCCCATCCGCACACCGGCCTGCAAACGGTCACCTGGCCACTCCTCGGCACCATCCGCCACCGCGACAGCGTGGGGAGCGACGTTATCGTCCGCCCCGGTGAACTGAATATCATGACAGCCGGCCATGGCATTTCACACTCAGAATTCGCCGTGCTCCCTCAGCCTTCCCATGTCACGGATCAGGAGGAAACGCCCGACGGCGGCCAGGGACTGCCGCTGCAGCGGGGACTTCAGTTCTGGGTTGCCTTGCCGGACAGCGAACGGGACAGGACGCCAGCATTCGAGCAGCACCGCGAGTTGCCCACTGTTGAGGGCGAGGGCTTCCTGGCAACGGTCATGGTGGGAACTTTCGGCGGATCAACGTCGCCGGCAACCGTGTATTCGCCCATCGTAGGAGCGGACATCACAGCCCAGGGACCTATCCGGTTACCCCTTAACCCGGAGTTTGAGCATGCCGTCCTGGTTCTGGACGGCAGCGTGGGCATTGAAGGGCAGCACGTGACGCCGGGCCCCCTGTGCTATCTCGGAACCGGACGGGATTTCCTTGATCTCGAGGCGGTTGCAGGTACCCGCTTCATCCTGCTGGGCGGCGAGCCTTTCCAGGAAGAGCTGCTGATGTGGTGGAACTTCGTTGGCCGGACCCACGATGAAGTGGCGCTGGCCCGTGAGGATTGGGAGGCCCAGGCAGGCATTACTGAATATTCAGTGGAGGCCGGCCGTTTCGGAGTGGTGAGGGGGCATGGTCCCGACGCTGGCCCCGAAGCTGGCCGCATAGCCGCCCCGCCCTTGCCGGGTGTACGGCTTAGGCCGCGAACACGTTCCTGATCGGGGGTGGTGCGGATCAGTCCCCTGCCGGCTGCTCCTGAAGAAGCTGAAGAACCCCGAATACCGGTTCCCGGTCCAACACCCGCACGTCCTTGATACCTTCGGCGGCCAGGTGTTTACGGAAGGAGTCCTGGATCCACGGAACGTGCATGGCAAGCCCTCCTCCAAGAATTACGGGGCCGTCGGCGTCGAGCTGCCGAAGCGTTTCCGCGGCCAAATCCGCCAGGTCGCTGCCTGCCTGTACCAGAAAGGCCAGGCTGGTGGCGTGGCCGTTCGCGGCTGCCTCCACGACCAGGCGGGCCCGCTGGGCCCAATACCGCCGCCCTGTCTTAGCCGAATGGAAGAGTGCAATGAGCTTGTTGGGGTGATCAACAGCGCAGGATTCAAGCAGTGCAATGGTGAGCTCGTCAGGTTCGAAGCCCTGGTTCATTCGCCGGAGGCTGTGGCGGACAGCCTCACGGCCGAGCCAGTAGCCGCTGCCTTCGTCTCCCAAGAGGTATCCCCAGCCGCCAGCCCTGGCTTCTTTGCCGGCCTCGTTTCGCCCCCAGGCCGCGGATCCTGTGCCACCAATAACAGCGACGCCCGTGCTGGCGCTCCCCGCAGCAAGCAGCAGCCGTGAATCATGGACAACGGTGATCCGCGCCCCCGGTACATGGGGTGCGATCAGCGACGCGAGCGCGGCAGCGTCGTCGTCGGTGTCTATTCCTCCGGCCCCGGCGTACACGTGCGCGACGGATCCTCCGCCTATTCGGGCGAACAGTTCGGCTAGATTCCGAGCCGCTTCGTCACGGCTGACGTTCTGGACGTTGGCGCTGCCCACAACCTCGTCTGCGACCGCTTCGCCGTCGAGGAAGCGGACACCGTGCGTCTTGGTTCCTCCAATGTCCAGGCCGATGACACTGCCTGCAACCGTCCCGGCAGGGAGGCGGTCTGCGTCGACTGGATTCGATTCCGGGAAGCTGTCTGCACTGTTCACCTGAACAGACTACTTAACCTGCGGCAGACGCCCTGCAATGAAGGCGCAACAAAGGCTGCAACATTGTCTGGGATTTACTTCCGTCATTTAGTGGGTGCGCTCAATGGCCTGTACGAGATCCGCCACCACATCGCTGGCACCTTCAAGCCCCACCGAGAGCCTCAGCAGGTTTGGCCCTGGCCGCGCTTTCCCGCTCACCGGTCTGTGGGTCAGGCCTGCAGGATGTTGGATGAGCGTGTCAATTCCACCTAGTGATACCGCATGAGTGATCAGGCTGACCGCCGATGGAATGCGTTGGGCATGCTCAGGGCTGCCCACCTCAAAGGCCATTAAGGAGCCCGGACCGGACATCTGAGTGCCCACCAGCCCCAAGGGATCGCACTCGTGCAATCCCGGATAGAGGACCCTCTTGACCAGACCGTGTCCCGCCAGCGCCGACGCCACCTTGGACGCCGTGGCCTGCTGCGCCCTAACCCTGATGGGCAGGGTGGCAAGTCCGCGGTGAAGCAGGTAGGCGGGCCAGGGCGTGAGGATCCCTCCAGTGACCGCGCGGATGGCGCGGAGCCTGGCCGCCCATTCGGGCGAGGTTGCCACAATTCCGCCCATTGCATCTCCGTGGCCGCCCAGGAACTTCGTGGCGCTATGCAGAACCAAGGCTGCCCCGTGCCTCAGCGGCTGTTGCAGGACAGGGCTTGCGAAAGTGTTATCCACGAGCAGTGGAACGCCATCAGCGGCGGCGGCCAACGCCGCAATATCTACCAGCTCCAGGCTTGGATTTGCGGGGGTCTCCGCAATCACCATGCCAGTTTCCGGTCGAAGGGCAGACCTGATTTCCTGAACAGTTGCGAAGGTAACCTCTGTCCCAAGCAATCCTGTGGCGAGGAGGTGGTCGCTTCCGCCGTAGAGCGGCCTGACCGCGACAACGTGCTTTTTGCCAGCGGAAGCAACGGCAAGCAGCACTGCCGAGAGAGCAGCCATCCCCGTGGCGAAGGCAACAGCCTCAGGAGCCTCTTCCAAGGCAGCAAGCCCATCTTCAAACCGTGCGACGGTCGGATTCCATAACCGCTGGTAGACCGTACTCTGATCCTTAAGATGCGCACCGCCGGTCGCCAGGTGTTCATAAGCCAGCCCGCCTTCCACCACAGAAGGCAGCGGTGCGGTAGTGGAGAAATCGATAGGGACTGCGTGCACGCCTTGTTCTGTCAACCCGTCGCGCCCCGCATGTACCGCAAGTGAATCGAACGAAAGCACCGGACTCCTTCTGAATATTCATCATTGAACGTCGAAAGTATGTGGCATTTATTCGGGATTGCACAGGTGGGCTGAATTCTTTGAGCAGAAGGAGCGGTTTATGATGAACCGAGCACACCCTGAGGAGGACTTGTGGCGAGTAATGCGAAGAATATTCGGCCGGGATCACTGACCAGCGAGCCGCTGGACGCCATTGACGAGAAACTTCTCGCGGCTCTCGTGGCCGATGCGAGGATCTCCAACAAGCAACTCGCTGAACTGGTGGGAATTGCCCCTTCAACAGCGCTGATGCGCACCCGTGCCCTGTCCGAGCGGGGAATAGTGCAAGGCTATGAGGCAAAACTGAGCCTCTCGGCAATCGGTCGATCGGTTCAGGCACTCGTGGCCGTCCGGCTGCGCGCGCACGACCGTGACCAGATTGACAGGTTCACGGCCCGCGTACCTCAACTCCCAGCGGTACTGTCGACATTTCACACGTCAGGTTCGGTCGATTACCTGCTGCATATCGCCGTCGCCACGACGGAAGACCTCAGGGACTGGGTGCTGGACAACCTGGCCACCGACCCCGTCGTGGGCCACACCGAAACCACCCTGGTGTTCGAGCATATTCAGGGCAACCACGGCCCGCTGCCGGAGTAAGCTGACCACCGCGAGAATGACTGCGCACCATGCGCAGAGCAGCACAAAGACCGTGACGGACACCGGAAGGCCCCACGCCGTCGTCGCAAACCCCAAGCCGATCACCGGCACGGCGCTGCCCAGATACGTGATGACATAGACAGCGCTGATGACCTGCGCATGCCGGGACGGTTGTGTCCTGCCAGCCAAGTCATTGAAGGCGGCCCGGAAAGAAATGCCTTGGCCGAGTCCTGCGCCCATACTCGCAAGGACCAATAACCAAGGGCTGCTCCAAGCAGCCGCGACGGCTATCAGCCCGACCGAAAATGCGAGGATAACAAGGCCCACCGGGACCACATAACGGCCGCGGACCGCAAGCAATTGGCTCAGCGCTGATGAACCCAGCGTCAATCCTGCGAGGACACCAATCATGGGCCTCGAATCCACATGGACTATCGCGGCAAAGAACCCCGGGGCAAGGGACAGGCAGAATCCGAACACCGCGAAGCTGAGGAAGCCCACGGCGGCGGCGAGCCAGAACGCCCCACGGGCTTCCGGGGAGACCGATGGCCGCCGGGGCGCCAGCGCCTTGATGGGCCATGCACCCTCCACCGGCCGGGCGGCAGGGCGGGCCTTCAGCAGGTACAGAGGCACGAGCAGGCCGCTGAGGACAAGGGAGTGGACGACGAAGGGCGTCGATGTGGGCCCCGGCAGAAGCGAAAGCACTCCCCCGATCATTGGACCGGCCGCCACACCGCCGGCCGAAGCAAGCAGCGTGAACCGGGAAGCCCAGTCCGGCCGCGAGGGCAGAAGTTCGCGAAGCGCTGCAGAACTTGCGCCTGTCGCGAGTGCCACCGCAATGCCCTGGAGTGCCCTGCCTGCCGAAAGCGCGGCAAGATTACCCGCCGTCGCGAAGACCAGGCCGCCCATCAACCCCACCAAAACTGCCAGCAGCAGTGCAGCGCGCCTGCCAATATGGTCCGACCAATGGCCGGCAAGTACAAGCGTGGCCACCAGAGCGAGCACATACGCGGAGAAGGCAAGGGTGATATCCAGCGAAGTGAGCCCGAGCTGGGACTGGTACAAGGAGTACAGCGGCGTCGCTAAATTCGCTCCAACCAGCAAGGTGAAGATCACGATGCCCGCCAGGACCAGGCGGGCCGTGGTGGAAGCATCCCAGCCCCTGGGGCTGACGGCGGCGGCGGACATACGGAGCTCGCTGAAGACAGTCATTTCAATGCCTTTTCTTGTTCCGGACAACCTGATCCTTGTGGGATCCGGAGCTTGCCGGGCAAATCTGATAGCTACATAGTCCCTCCCGAATGACTCCCAGAACTGAAAAAGATGCAAAACTTGATCAAAACTGTCAATCAGTGACCGCTACAGTGAGCCGGAGTGACGATTTGAACCAACTAGATCCCACGGATCTGAAGATCCTTCTTGAATTGATCCGGGACCCGCGGATTCAGATCGGCGAACTCAGCGAACTGCTGGGGATTGCCCGCAACACCGCTCAGTCCCGGGTACGGCGAATGCTCCGCTCGGGCATCCTTCACCATGGTGGTCGCGAAATTGACCTTGAAGCTGTGGGATACGACGTCGTCGCCTTTGTCACCATCGAAGTGACCCACCGCGAACTCGACGGAGTGGTTGGCGCCTTACGGTTGCTGCCCCAGGTACTGGAAGTCCACGAAATCTCCGGTCGTGGAGACGTGTGGTGCAGGGTGGTGGCCACTGACACTCATAATCTCCAGTCAGCTCTTCGCTCCGTTCTCCGGATCAAAGGCGTAATCCGGACAGAGACGGTCTTGGCTCTGCACACTCACATTCCTTACCGGACTGAGCCATTGATTAGCCGCCTTACGCAGGGAGATGCGCTGGCCCGGCAACAGAATCGGGGCAACCCCGCGGAGGGAACATCCGGTCCCAAAGAGGGGAATAGGATTTCAACATGAAATTGGTGCCCCCGTCTCCTACCCACCCGGCCCCATGCGAGCCCCTAAGGGCTTCCGCATGCCTGAATGACAGGCTGTCCGTTTCGTGACGATCATCGACAACGCCGTCTACGTGGACGGG
Source organism: Arthrobacter sp. Z5-13 (assembly GCF_056499105.1). Classification (NCBI taxonomy): domain Bacteria; kingdom Bacillati; phylum Actinomycetota; class Actinomycetes; order Micrococcales; family Micrococcaceae; genus Arthrobacter; species Arthrobacter sp. Z5-13. The sequence continues at coordinate 1,348,367 of NZ_CP096460.1, read as the reverse complement.
GTCCGCAGTTCGCAACCCCACACTCTTGAGCAGACGTTTGAGACGCTCAGCCAGCATGGCGGAATGGCATGGATAGGCTTGTACCGGCCCACTGAAACCGAGATGGCAGAGGTAGCCGAAGAGTTTGGGCTCCATGAGCTTGCGGTCGAAGATGCGATCTCTGCCCATCAGCGTCCCAAGCTGGAGCGGTACGGGGACAACCTCTTCACCGTGTTGCGGCCGGCCAGGTACATCGACGAATCCGAAACAGTGGAGTTCGGCGAGCTGCACATCTTTACCGGCCGAAACTTCGTGGTCACCGTACGCCACGCTGAAACGGGCGGCGTTGCCCGTGTGCGGCGCAGGCTCGAAAGCAAGCCGGAACTGCTCGCCCACGGACCGGAGGCCGTTCTTTACGCGCTCATGGACCAGGTGGTTGACGACTATGTTCCAGTGGTGGCCGGGCTGGAAAATGATATCGATGAGATCGAGGACCAGCTTTTCAGCGGTGACTCCCACGTTTCCCGACGAATCTACGAACTGGCCCGGGAAGTCATCCAATTCCAACGTGCTATCCATCCGCTACCGGGAATGATGCAACTCCTCAAGCGGGGATTCGATAAATACAGCGTCGACACCGAACTCCAGCACAGCCTCAGGGACGTTGAGGACCACGTGGAACGGCTGATTTCCCGCGCAGATTCGTTCCGTGATTTGCTGCAGAACGCCTTGACCCTGGACGGCACTCTGACCGCCAATCGGCAAAACGAAGCCAGTGCAGAACAGAACGAACAGGTAAAGAAGATTTCTTCCTGGGCGGCTATCTTCTTTGCCCCGTCATTTGTGGCCGGCGTTTACGGCATGAACTTCGACTTCATGCCGGAGCTTCATTGGGCATTCGGTTACCCCATGTCCCTTGCATTGATGGCAGGCATGGCCGGACTCATGTACGTCATCTTCAAAAAGAAGGGCTGGCTGTAGCTCAGGATGACCGGCACAGAGAATACTGACTGGAGCCTGGGTTTCGGTGGCGGGCGGATCATTGTCCCTGGGACAGCACGGCAGTTGGGTGCTTTCGGGCTCTTCCGGCCTCCGCCTCACCAGGGACAGCCACCCAGGGACGGCCAGCCTCGTCTGACTGGTGATCACCCCGAGGGCGGAGTGTTGTGGATAAGCCTCGGCGATTTGCTGGAGCAGAACATTCCGGCAAAGGAGCTGACTGAACTTGCGGCCGCATATGGGACGTGGGTGGTGGACGCCGGTGTCGCGGGGATGGTCAGCGGATCCAGCCGGTTGGCGAATCGCTTTGTTGAAGTCGCCGGCGTCTTGGAGCAGTGCAACGTGACCGTGTTTCTTGTCTCAGCAAGCCCGCTGAACTTGGATCCTGCGAACCCGCTTTCTGCCCTCGAGCTTGTTGAATCCTCAGAAGTGCTGCCGGTTGAAGGTGTCCAGGGGTCCTGAACATCGTCTGGCCTTAGCGCAACCTGTTTCGTATGCGGGCAAAGAAACGGGCAGTACTTGCTTTCATGATGTACCGTTCTATCCCGACAGGTTTAGGCAAAGCAAAGGGACATATCAGGTGGCAACGGACTACGACGAAATCCGATCAGACGTCGCGGAGACGCGGAACGCATCACTCGAGGCGCTCAAGTCTGCGAATTCTCCGGATGCACGGAGCGTCGTGCGGGAACTTGACGAGACGGACACGGTAGACGGCGTTGAACTGCCGGGCGCCGATTTGTCCGGTGAGGAACTGAGTATTGAGGTCATCCCCCAGAAGGCGGATGAATTCACCTGCTACTCATGCTTCCTTGTCCGGCATCGTTCCCAGATCGCCCGTGAAAAGGGCGGGCACGCTTACTGCATCGACTGCGAAGGCTGAGAACTTCCAAGCAAGTGGGAGGGCCGGGTTTCCCGGCCTTCCTCAGGCCCTGCAAAATGTGGAGCTAAGGGGATTCGAACCCCTGACCTCTTCGATGCGAACGAAGCGCTCTACCAACTGAGCTATAGCCCCCAGACAAGAACGTTTTTTGCGTCTGGTCCAGTACTGCCGTCCTTAGGCTACAAACTATCCGCATTCTTTGCCAACCAGGCGGAGAAGGTCTCGCGGCCAAACGTTTGTTCAGGGATCAGGTTGTGTCCCCCTCGAAGGTACTTACCCATACTGCCTGGCAACGGCAGTTCAATGACTTTTCCGCGGCCGTGCGTCGTCTTCTGCCAGGTTTCTGCCATCGACCTCATTGTGAGGATCTCAGGACCGCCAACCGTAAGCACGCGGTGAGCCTCCGGCGGTCGGTCGGCCAAAGCCTCCTCCAGCAGGGCAGCAGCTGCTTCTGAGGGAGAAATCGTCTGGAAGCGTGCACCCTTGATAACCGGTATCAGCCCCACCCGTGAACCCGCCGAGAACACCTCTGCCAGGAGACTGTGGAATTGAGTCGTCCGGACCACAACAGTCCCCAAGTCCGCGCGGGCATACCTTTGTTCTTTCTCAGCTTTTGATCTCTGGTAAGCCAGGCTGACCTGATCACAATTGATGATGGAAAGCAGCACGGCCTTCCGGACCCCTTGCAGCCTCGCAGCGTGCAGCAGCCGCTCTCCCGCATCAGCGAAGCCCTTAGTCGCCTTTGGCGATCGCCCCTCGACGCAATCTACGACGACGTCGGCACCCGCCAAGGCTTCCGCCACGCCTGATCCCGATTCAAGGTCTGCAGTCCAATAGATGGCGCCCTCGTGATACTCAGTCGAGCCTGGCCTTGGTGGGTGGCGGCTGAAGACGGCAACCTCTAAACCACGCTCAAGTGCCAGGCGGACAACTTCCTTGCCCACTTGGCCGGTGCCACCAGCAACGCAGATACTAAACATGTTCAGAGGTCACGACAGCTTGGGCTTATCAGGCGCGACGGCGCTGAAGGACGTCATCCAGGTTGCTCAGCGCGCTTTGAGGCTTCGTGACTGGCTGCTTTGCCTGCGGGGCGGCAGGCGCAGCGGACGCGCCCTGTTTCAAGGAAGGCTTGCCTGCTGCCTTCGGGGCCTCCGGCAGTTCGAGGGGTCCCGGCGCTGCGCGCTCGGCTTTGGCTGCCTCAACATACGTGGGCTTGGGAACCTCCACCGGCTCCCAGCTGGCACCCATCCCGCCTGGCACATCGGCCGACATAAACGGACGCCGCACACTGTGATCCCCTGACGCCACCGCTTCAGCCAAAGCAGCCTGCCGAAGTTCCAATGCGGTCAGCGGCTTGACCTGCGGGCGGGAAGCTTCGGCATCAAATAAAGGGACGTCACCATTCGATCGGGTTTCCGAGCGGTTCCGGACATCAGATTGGTTTCCCGTGGTCCGATCCGCGCCTTGACTGGCACTCCCTCCTGGAGCGCTCATCGCGGATCTGAACGCGGCCTGCACTTTAGCGCGCCGATCCCGCACCGCGAGCCGCCGGAGCAAAGCCACTGTCAGAATGGCGGTTGCCAAAGCAACAAACGGCAACCAAATCGGCCCAATGCTGAAAAGACGAAAGGCCCCCGACGTTGCCGCAGCGAGAAGGGACAGCAATCCGATCAGCGCAATTGCGCAGCGCCCATAGCGGATCCTGAATGGTTTAGGAGGCACCGCAGGCTGGCGTTCCGAGTCGCGGGGTGATGCTTCCCTGACGGATTCAGTACCGGGCACGCTGTCCATGGTTTTCTCCTGCTGGACGGCCATTTTCATGACCGTTCCGGCTTGGGGGTCTGTTGTTTCGACGTCGACGGGTTCCAATACTGCCTCACCAGCGGCCTGCAGCTGCTGCCGGCCGTTACGGAGCACATAGGGGGCAACCCAAACAATCCAGAGCGCGACAGCGATAACAAGGATCACTGAGCTGCTAAGAGGGAAGTCCACACTCAAAACGGTATGAGCAATACACGAAGGGGACTCGCATTGGCCACGGTGTGTCGCAGGTCGGTGTCAAAATCAGTGGTCTAATCGTGGCCTTCGGCATCGCGTTGTCTTCCAGGGACATCTGAACCTGAGTCTGAGCTGGTCCTAGTGTGGACCGTTTTGGAGCCACTGGTTGAGAATTCCTTCCGGAACTTCTTCAGATGTGAGAGCGAATGACCGGTGGTCCGCCCATTCGCCATTGATATGGAGGAAACGCGGCCGATAACCCTCATCCCGAAAACCGAGCTTCTCCACAACGCGAAGGCTGGGGCCGTTATCTGGCTTGATGTTGATTTCCATGCGATGAAGCCCCAGGGCACCAAAGCAGTGGTCAGTGGCCATAGCCACCGCAGTGGGGGCAACACCCCTGCCTGCATGCGACCTGTCCACCCAGTAGCCGAGGGTTGCCATCATGGCAGAGCCCCACACAATTGAGGACACAGTGAGCTGCCCGATAATTACCGGCTCACGGACATTCGGAGTCCACTGGGTAATCAAAAAAGGCAGCGCCGTTCCTTGAGCCGCTTGGATGTTGAGCGATCTGACCATTTGACGGTAACTGGGAAGTCCGCCGCCAGGCGTGGGGTTTGAAGCCTCCCAAGGCGCCAGCCAGTCCCGGTTGCGGGAACGGACCTCTGTCCATTCCTTGCGGTCCCGGTAGCGGATGGGCCGTAGTACGAGCTCGCCGCAGGTTAGCGTCACCGGCCAAATGGAACTGCCCATCGACAGCTATTTAGACAGGCTCGCCGTGAAGTCAGGCAACCAGTCCCTAAGCCCTGGGCCAAGGTCGTCGCTGTCGCAGGCCAGTTCCACGCAGGCTTTCAGATAACTCAGTTTGTCACCGGTATCGTAGCGCCGGCCCCGGAAAACAACACCATAGACTCCATAACCATCAGCGTCGCTAGCAGCCAGTTCCTGCAGGGCATCCGTCAGCTGAATCTCCCCACCACGGCCTGGTTCAGTGCCTTCCAGCACCTCGAACACTGCGGGGTGGAGGACGTAACGGCCAATCAAGGCCAGGTTTGAGGGGGCCTCATGCGGTTCGGGCTTTTCGACCAAGTGGTTGACCTTGACATAGTTCTCGCCATCAAGCTCCTCGATGTCGGCACAACCGTAGGAACTGATCTGTGAAGGTTCCACCTCAATGAGCGCCACAACTGAGCCACCTGTTTTGGCCTGCACCTCGATCATCGTGCTAAGCAGTTCATCCCGGGCGTCAATCAGGTCATCGCCCAGAAGCACGGCAAAGGGCTCATGCCCAACGTGTTGTTTGGCGCGGAGGACCGCATGGCCAAGCCCCTTGGGATCGCCTTGCCGCACATAGTGAATGTCGCCCAGGTTGCTTGCTGCCTGAATAGACTCCAGCTTGGTGGTATCCCCTTTGGCCTCCAGCATGGCCTCAAGGGCCGGGACCCGGTCGAAGTGATCCTCCAGTGCACGCTTGTTCCGGCCCGTAATCATCAGCACGTCACTGAGACCCACGCTGACCGCCTCTTCGACGACGTACTGGATGGCTGGCTTGTCCACGACGGGGAGCATTTCCTTCGGCATTGCCTTCGTTGCCGGGAGGAATCTGGTTCCGAGACCCGCGGCGGGGATGACAGCTTTGCGGACGGATGCGTTGGTGGTAGTCACTGGACTAATCTAACGGAGGAGCCAGCTATTGGGTAATCGTTCATGTGTTGAGATTGCCCTAAAAGACGCGGTGGCGGAGGCTGAAAGGGGCCTAATGTCAGTGAAAGAAATGTTGCGTTCCCGGCACCGGGCGGCACGTGCCGCCATGCCCGCGAATGCCCGGGACCAGGCAGGTAAGGACCTGGTGATCCACGGTCTGACCTGGGCAAACCAGCAGATTTCGGAGCAGTTGGCTTCGGGTCGATTGCGACCAACAGGATCAGCCACCTTTGCCGCTTACCTCGGAGTTGGAACGGAACCGCCCACCCTCCCCCTCATAAATGCACTCTACGCGGCCGGCAACCGGATTCTGCTGCCGGTCTGCATGCCGGAGCGCAAATTGAGCTGGGTCTACTGGACCCCCGAATCAGCCTTCACAAGAAGCGAATACGCCCCCATACAAGAGCCAGTGGGGGAACATCATGACATCAGTGTTGTCGGGTCATCAGCAGGAATTTTCCTGCCAGCAACCGCAGTGGACCGAACGGGCAACAGAATTGGGCAGGGAGGTGGCTATTACGACCGCCTACTGGCTGAACTCGGTGAAGGCGGGTGGAATGTTCCCGGAATCGCCATTGTCTATGACAACGAAGTGTTGGCAGAGGGTTCCATTCCGACTGAAGTTTTCGACCGGCCGGTCCGCTCAATCCTGACACCCTCGGCGATCATCCAGCTTTGATCGACGCCAACTGCCGGGATGATAGAATTGGCACTCAGGCCCTGCGACTGCTAATGACTGACATCCGGAAACGGAAATCTGTCGGGCAGCGCGGGACCTGATCGTATGCCCAAAAGGAGGAATTTCAGTGCCCACGTATGCATATGCCTGCAAGGACTGCAGCCACGCCTTCGACATCGTGCAGTCTTTCACTGACAGCACCCTCACGTCCTGCCCTGAGTGCCAGGGTACGTTGCGTAAAAAGTTCAACAGCGTCGGAGTTGTGTTCAAGGGCTCGGGCTTCTACCGGACGGATTCACGCGACTCCAAGGCAGGTGGCATCTCCGCCTCAGCCCCCAGCAATGCTGCAGGGGATAGCACTTCGGGTGCAGCTGCTTCGAGCACCGCTTCCTCCGGGGCCGCTTCTTCAACCACAGCTTCTTCCAGCACCGCCACTCCCGCGCCTGCCGCGGCCAGCTGACGCTTCCTCAGTAGTTTTTCAAGCGCACGGCGGTTTTAGCCGCACAGCGGTTTTCCACATAGGCACAGGCAACTCTGTTTCTGGCATACCGTCCTCTGTAGCTTGGCTGTATGCCGCCCAGAGGAACCGCACGTGCCAACGGTCCAAACTTCCGTAGTTCCCGCTTGCGAAGCGCCCGTATCGGGCATCCTTCGAGATCACCTCAACGCAGACTGCTGGGCTGGCTCAACAGGAACCGTCGGCTTGCCGTAGCGCTTTTGCTCAGCGCAGCAGCCGGCATCGGAGTCCACCAGCTCACCCCTGCCCCAGCACAAACGCTGGCCGTCATGGCAGCTGTCCAGGACCTTCCCGCAGGTAGGACGCTTGGCCCTGATGACGTTGCGGAGGTCCATCTTCCCATGGAGCTCCTGCCGGAAGGAACCTTCACGGACTCCAACGGGCTGAAGGGAAAACAGCTGGCGGCACCTTTGAGGAAGGGACAGTTGTTCGCCGATTCCCATCTGGTGGGGCCGGGCCTTCTCACTGGAGCGCCGCCCGGTTCTGCAGCCGTCCCGCTCCGCCTGGCGGATCCGTCATCCATCCAGCTTCTTGCACCGGGACAACTCATCAACGTTGTCCTGACCGCAGGCAACGGATTCGAACAACAGGGTACTTCGGAGGTTCTGGCCGAAGGGGTGCCAGTTTTGTGGACTTCTTCCCAAGGCGGCAAGACAGGTCAATGGTTGGAAAACGAAGACGCCGACGGCCTCATAGTCGTCACAGCCAATCCGGATCAGGCGGTTCGGCTTGCCGGAGCCTCAACGAAAGGGAAACTGTTCTTCGTTCTGGTGGGCTGACCGGACGGCCATTCCCGACATCTCCTGGAAGGCTCAGTCCCAGTGTGGCGGTTTCTGTTCCTTCAGCCATGAATCGTGATCGTACCCGGACGCGTTATCTCCCCATCGGCGCGGGTCATCTTCGGAGGCCTTGTTCGGGAGGACGTCGTTCGATGCCGTCCCGGTCAGCACCGGCTTGGATACACTCCGATCCTGGCTGGGAGAACTCTCCGTTTCGTTCTTATGAGTTCCATCCTCTTGACGGGCAGTAACGTTCGAGGAGTTCTGGCTGGCGCTTACGGGCACCGCTGGTTCGTCGTTCTGATTCATTTCCTGATGTTCCTCGTCCCCACTGTCTGTGGCAGCAGAGCTGGCTCCGCTTTCAACCGCCCGTTGATCAGTGGTCCCATGGTCAATCGTCCCATGGTCAATTGTTCCGTGCTGTGTTGTTCCATGCTCAGTTGTCCCATGTGCGGTTGTCCCCTCGCCTGTGGCTTCGGGGTCGAAGGACAACAACCCATCCACGTCTTCATCCAGGAACCCCACAGGTGTTGACCGGGCAGACGCCACCGGTTTTTCCAATCCCAGGTAACCTCCGATGCGGTCTGCACAGGCTGAAGGGTCAGTGAACACTTCGATAGTCCACAGTGACAGGTACCTCCAGCCAAGCCGCTCCAGGAGTTGCGGGCGGAGCCGGCTCCGTTCACGGACACTCATCAGCCTGTACTGCTCGGTGCCGTCGGATTCGATGGCGACGGGCCGCGGTATCTCAGCATCTTCCTGGCCAATAGTGTTCATTGGATCGGCAGCTGCCACAACATCGAGAACGCCGTCGTACTGGTGCCAGACCCTTGCTCCGCGCGCCCGCAGTCGGTCACCCAAATCCGCGACCAGCGGGTCGGCTCCCAAGGCCTGCTCACTGGCGGCGGCGCGTGACGCCGGAGTCCCCAGGTCCGTGTTGCCGGCGATCTCCCGGTTCAGCAATTCGTAGAAGTTGAGGGCTCCATAACTCAACCGGCTGACGTCCAGATCTTCCGGGCGGAAGCAGGTCAGAACGTGCATCGACCGGCGCGCCCGGGTCATCGCAAGGGCAAACTTGGCGCTGCCGCCTTCGGCCGACAAGGGTCCGAACGTGTGAAGTGCACGCCCATGTGGAGTACGGCCGTACCCAGGGGAAAAGATCACGTGATCACGCACAAGGCCCTGCGCGCGCTCCAGATCAACTACCCGGAATGATTCAGGACCGGCGGTGAAAAAGCTGGCAAGCAGCGGATAATTGGGAAGCTGCAGGCGGATGGCTTCACCGATGCGGGCAGCATGGCGAAGGCTCGCCGTGACCACCGCAAGGGAGGTCCTGGGACGCAGCCGTGCGTGTTCGAAGACAAGCTGTACGGCACGGTTGACCTCTGCAGCCGCGGATTCCACCCCTTCCTGATCCGCGCTGGGAAGGCCTGTTCCGTCCGGGAGGTACTCGACGAACAAGGAACGATCCAGGCCGGTAGCGGCTTGTCCCTCAGGCAGGCGGCGGAGCTCGCCGTCGTAAAAGCTCTTGCTCAACTGCAGCACGAGGTCCTCGTCCACCGCGCGGTATACCGACCGCAGCCGCCATACCGGTAACACCGCTGAAAGTGCCGTGTAGGCGCTCTCCACACCTTGCAACGGGGTTTCGCCGGCAGCCAGCCGTTCCACACCTACGGTGAATGTCCGGGGGCTGGCAATCTTGTCATCTCCGAAGGCAATAACCTGCCGCGCACGGGCGATGGCCGGCAGGACGGCCTGCAGCGAGGTGGCTTCGGCGTCAAGGATAACAACGGCATCGAAGCGCTGTTCAACGGGGAGGAGCCCGGTCAGCAAGTACGGGCTTACCGACCATACCGGGACGAGCATAGGCACGAGGTCCGGTGCTTGGGCGGTCAAGGCGCTCAGGGTGATGCGTCCGTCCTTGAGCAGGCTTCTGAGGAGATCTGCCTGGCGCGCGTGCTGTGCGATTCCCGCACGCCACCGCTCTGCCAACTGCCACCGCAGCCGTGCAGCGCCACTGGCTATATGAGCGTTGTCCGCCAGCCTGTACTCCGCTTCAAGCTGGCGCAAGGCATCTCCATCGGACATCGCCAGGTAATCATCGCCACTGATCATGGCTTCCAGTGCTGACTGCCACCAGGCGAGCTCGAGTTCGGCAGCCACGGCATCCGGCGGCACTTCCCGGTCGGCCAGGTCGGTCAGGAGTTCCCCGAGGCCGTGTTCGCGCATGTTTTCAATCAACAGCGTCCGCTCGGGAAGGGTCTTGAGGGTCCGGCTGTCTGCCACGAGCCCTTCGAGGCGTTCCATCAGTTCCTCGTAGCGGGCGTGGTGGAGGTCACCCCCGGCCGCGGTGTGGGCCAATGCCGCTCCAAGCTGCAGCAGTTCCCGTTCGAGGCCCCGATACATAACGTTCATTTCGCCCAGGCCCGAAGGCACCGCAGGGTGCCGTTGGGTTGTGGCGTAGTTGGCCCACAGCGCACGCTGATCCTGAACAAGCACCAGCGAGCTGTGGAGGTCAGCGATGTGAACGCCCGGGCGCACGTACTCCTTCGCGACCCGGCGTAAGCGTGACCGCTGCATGGAGGGCATGTCGATGCTGCGCTCCCGACGCCAAGCGGAGGAAGCAGTAGCGGAAATAAGGTCATGGACGGGGCGGTCGAAGATGTCGGGCGTGAACTTATCCAGGCTTTCCCGGACCGCCATCAGCAGTTCGAGCTGAGCTCCCCACTCAGAGAAGGTGGAACCCAGGCTGATTTCTGCGTGTTCGGCCACATCCTTCATCCGGTCCCGGAGCATCGGAAGCTTTTTCTCAACGGATCGAGCCACATCGAGGGCTTCTTCTGTCTCCTTTCGCGTCACCAGGCGCGCCCCGTGCCACGGACTTGCCGTAGAAGCACGGCTAAAGCTGCCAAGCTCTGCCGCGCGCTTGAGCCGTCCGGCAAGTTCGGCACGGTCCCTGATGCTGTCCAGTACGCTTCGCTTGAGCCGGACCGTAGTAGCAGGTGCCGGCTGAATGGACGTCAACTCGGCCAGTGACTGCATGGCCTGGTATGGCGAGCATCCCCAACGCTGGCGGACATTGTGCAGGGAAGCCACGTGATCCAGCAGGGCATGACGATGCTCAGTCAGCGTCTTGTGAAGATTATCCAACTGTGGCTGGAGTGACTTCTCGTTCCGAACAATCGCACGGATCAACTGGCCTTTCAGCTGCAGCGGGGCAGCGTTGCCGGCCAATTGGAAGAGGATGGATTCCAGCCCCAGGCTTTCCAGCTTTGAGGATATTTCGCCAAGGCTGGCGCGCCTGTCCCCCACTACAAGAACGGACTTGCCTTCATCGACCAACGCCCCGATGGTGTTGATGGCCGTTTGCGTCTGCCCGGTGCCTGGCGGGCTGCTGACCAGCAGTGACTCACCGGCGCGTACGGAGTCAACCACGTACTGCTGATCCACGTCGGCGTCGAGCAGAAGCAGTTCGTTGGCCGGATCACGCTCGTCGAGCGGGGGGAATCGGTCTTCCTTGAGGGAAGGGACGTCAACATGCTCCCCTGCGGCCGCTTTGGCCAATTCAGCCACCACGGCGTGGTTCGGATTGATCCAGGGATCGTCGAGATTTCCTGACAGGTCCGCAAAAGTGGAAACCAGGAGGTTGTGCTCCACCTCGGCGCCGTGAATAGGCTTTACAAGGGTTGCAAGCCGGTCGAGAACAGGCTGAGGATCGAAACGGGCGGTGCTGTAAGCCATTCTCGTGACGGCGTTTACATCGAAAACGATGCCATGGATCTTCTTCAGGTGCCGGATAAGGGCAGGGTTGATCTGCGCCTGTTCGGTCAGCTGCAGTTCATAGTCATCTTCACCGGGCCGGACTGTGAGGGAGATGGCAGTAAGCATGACCGGCGCCGAGACACGCTGCGGCTTGCCCCCCACCGCGGAAGTCCACACGACGGTGCCTGCGGAAAAGTAAGCTGCGTCGATTCCCCGATCATTGGCGAGTTCAAAGATCTTGGAGCGGAGGTTCCGTGATGCGCGGGCCGCTACGACATACTGCTGACGGTCCCGGATGAGGGTGGACAAACGGGTCCGCCGCCCTGCCATCAGCTGGGCGAGCCCTGAGGGATGGGCATGGGTGAGGTCGATGGAACCTTCAGGGGTTTTGGTGAAGCGCAGCATTGTGTCTGCACCGGTTACCGGTTTGAGCCCCGACAGCCATTTTCTGAACTCCTCAGAGCCCTCTGGGTTGTCTTGCCCTACTGACACTGCTGCCTTCTTTTCTGTGCTCGCGTTTTCTGTGCTCGCGCGTGACGCCCTGGACCATACCGGCATAGTTTCGAGCGTAGCCGGAATTGGCCGTCTGTGAGACTCCGCAACACTGGGGCCGGCAAAATTGCAGGGTTTTAGCCCATACCGATTAAAAAGAGTGGCCGGCCTCCCGACGGAGACCGGCCACTCAGAGGACTACTCCCACTCGATGGTTCCCGGTGGTTTGCTGGTGACGTCCAAGACCACACGGTTCACGCCCTCGACTTCGTTCGTGATCCGGTTCGAAATCTTGGCCAACAGTTCATAAGGCAGCCTTGACCAGTCGGCAGTCATGGCGTCTTCCGAGGACACCGGACGAAGGACGATCGGATGACCGTATGTCCGGCCGTCGCCCTGGACACCAACGCTTCGCACGTCCGCCAGCAACACAACCGGCATCTGCCAGACTTCGTTGTCCAGTCCGGCAGCGGTGAGCTCTGCCCGCGCGATGGCGTCAGCCTTACGGAGCAGGTCCAGCCGTTCCTTCGTGACTTCCCCGACAATACGGATGCCAAGCCCTGGTCCGGGGAACGGCTGGCGTCCCACGATCTCCTGAGGCAGGCCGAGTTGAGCTCCTACAGCACGAACCTCGTCCTTGAACAGGGCACGGAGCGGCTCAACAAGCTCAAACTGCAGGTCTTCCGGAAGGCCGCCCACGTTGTGGTGGCTCTTGATGTTGGCTGCGCCTTCGCCGCCGCCGGATTCAACGACATCCGGGTACAGCGTGCCCTGGACGAGGAATTTGATTTTCTCGCCATGGGCAGCAGCTTCGGCGATGATGGCGAGCTCGGCCTCTTCAAAGGCGCGGATAAACTCGCGGCCAATGATCTTGCGTTTGGTCTCCGGGTCACTGACGCCGGCAAGCGCAGCCTGGAAGCGCTCCTGCTCGTTCGCGACATAAAGTTTGACGCCGGTAGCGGCCACAAAATCGCGTTCCACTTGTTCCGCTTCGCCCTCGCGCAGCAGTCCGTGGTCCACAAAGACGCAGGTGAGCTGGTCCCCTACCGCCCGCTGGACCAATGCAGCCGCCACGGCTGAATCCACTCCACCTGAAAGCCCGCAGATGACCCTGGCATCGCCGATCTGCTTCCGGATCCGGTCAACCTGCTCTTCAAGAATGTTGCCGGTGGTCCAGTTAGGCTGCAGCTTTGCACCCTTGAACAGGAAGTTTTCGAGGACCTGCTGGCCGTACGCAGAATGCTTCACTTCCGGGTGCCACTGAACGCCGTAGAGGCATTTCTCTTCATTGGCGAAAGCCGCTACTTCAGCACCCGCCGTCGTCGCGAGTACTTCGAAGCCCTCCGGTGCTTCATGCACGGAGTCGCCGTGGCTCATCCAGGTGTTCTGGTGCTGGGGCATCCCTTCCAGAACGGACCGGCCTTCGCCGAGGATGGTGGTCTGGGTGGACCCGTATTCCCGCAGACCGGTCTTGTCCACCTTCCCGCCGAGGGCGTTCGCCATGGCCTGGAAGCCGTAGCAAATGCCGAAGACGGGGATCCCGGCCTCAAACAGATCGGCGCCCACGCTCGGAGCACCGTCCGCGTATACGCTGGAAGGGCCACCCGAAAGGATGATGGCGGCGGGGTTTTTGGCTAGCAGTTGCTCGGTGCTATGGGTATGCGGAACCACTTCCGAATACACATTCGCTTCCCGGACGCGGCGGGCAATCAGCTGCGCGTACTGGGCACCGTAGTCAACAACCAGCACCGGCTTCTGGGAAGTCTGGGATGCAGTGGGAGTAGTCACTGTCCTAGGGTACTTGGCGCTGTTGCCCCGTCGCACCTTGAGAAGCCGCCTTACGCGCCTTCTGCCCCCGGACGTAAGGCAACTCACACGTGGGCGTCAGGAACAAAGGGTACGGAATCAGTAGCGCTTGGACGCCTGCGGGTTGGCAGCGAGTTCTGCCTCCACTTCAGCATGGAACTTCTTCTCGACGATGAAGGAAAGGAACGGCACCACTCCGCCCAGGGCAAGAATGATCATCTTCATAAATGGCCACCGCATCAGGGACCACAGGCGGAAGTTCGACATGAGGTACACGACGTACATCCAGCCGTGGACAATAAGCACGGTGACGGAGACGTTGAACCCTTCCAGGACGCCCTTGGGCTCTGCGTCAGCGAAACCGAAGCCGTGTGGCTGCCCTGTGACCGCGTTGGTACCACCGGCAAAGAGGTACTGACCGAAGCCGTACCTGGCAATGAGTTCAGCGCATAGGAGCAGCAACATTGCGCCGGTGAGATAGGCGAGGACCTTGTAGAACTTCAGTGCCGAACGGATCTGCGCCTCGGTGCCACCAAATCGGCGCTTCTTACCTTTTGACCAGGCTCCGCTGGGCGATTGGGGCTGAATGGCGGGCTTGGGCTCGATCATGGTTGTACCTTTTGTTCAGAAGGGCTGGGCTGGGCTTCGTGTGCGCTGGCTGGTGGTTCAGGAGGGCCGGCGGCTCGTTCAGACGGGCTGGGCTTGGCTCCGTAGTGGTCCCCATCATCTTCGGGGATGACGCCGTCGTCGTCTTCGTCTTCAAGGTCCTTGCGATAGTCATCCTTGACGAGGCGCCACCAGATGAACAAAGCGAAACCCGCAAAAACGACCCATTCCACAGAGTAGAAAAGATTGAGCCAGTTGACCTGCTGGGGCGGAGGCTGGGGGCCGATTTTCAAAGGCTTCAGATCGCCCGGCACGGCCGCTGCGCTGACGTCGGAGCTTCCCGCCATTTCGACGGTGGCAGTTACGAAGCCAGGGTAGCTGCTCAGTTCCCAGATGTTGATGAGCTCCGCAACCGAGACAGCAGTCGCCTGCCCTGGGGCTGCGTCTGTGTTCGGCAAAGGCGCTTCAGAGGGCAGGAGCCTGCCTGTTAGTTCAATAACGCCCGACGGCGGTGCCGGCACTTCTGCGGGATCTGCCACCCAACCGCGGGCGACCGGAATCCACATTTGAGGCGACGCCCCTGCCCCGGAAAGAAGCGGGGCATCCTGGACAGCGAAGGCGCTCACCACCCAATAGCCGGTGGCCCCGTTATTCAAGCGCCCTGGAACCAGCACTTGCTTCCTGGGGTCGTAGCTTCCGTTGGCAGTAACCATCTGGTCGGCGACTGAACCGGGGAAGAACGTGCCCGGCTGCAGCGTTGCGGTCAAGGAACGGACGTCCTCCGTACCTGTTGAAACCGGGACTTCCACTTGCGTGGATCGACCAAACTGCCATTGGCTCAAAAGAACAAAGACGCCGGAAATGGCTATGGCAAATACCAAGCCTAAGATCCAGCGGGGTTTGAGGGCAGTTTTCAACACACATTAACCGTACTTCGTCACCGCGTAGAACAACGAAACGCCCTGCAATCCGGATACTCTGCGGAAGCGCCTTAGTGGTCGAAGAACACGAGACTGGAGTTGATGAGCTCCGCGATGACCTCGGCATCGTATGCCCGGCGAAGGGACTCACGGAACGATTCCTTGGACAGGGACCGGGCCAGGGTTGCCAGGACTTCCAAATGGTCAGAGAAGGAACTCGCCGGCGTAGCGATCAGCAGGATGACAGTTGCCGGGCCGTCAGAAGCGCCGAAATCCAGCGACTTGCCGTATTTGGTAATCCCGACAGCGATGGACGTCCGGTCCACAAACTCGCTGCGCGCGTGGGGAAGTCCCACTCCGCCGGGGAGTCCCGTGGCGAGCTGATGTTCCCTGGCATTGACGTGGCGGAGGAATCCCTCAAGGTCCGAGACACGCCCGGCAGCGTGCAGCCGTGTCGCCAACTGGACAGCGGCATCGGTCTTATCCTTGGCATCCAGCTCCAGAATCACCATCTCCGGCGTGGTGAGTTCTGCATCGTAGCGGTCAAGTGGTTCCGCCAAGTGGTGTCCCTTCGGTGCGGCGTGGAGGTGCAGGCGGCAGCCCGCTCAGCGCAGCGGAACGATGTCCTCGACCCCCAAACGTGCGGCGTCGGCAGATACATCATCCGGTTGCTCCTGGCTCAGCCGTTCAGCTTCCACCCGGGCAAGGTAATGCTTGATTTCGCTTTCGCGTTGCGCATCGCTCCAGCCAAGAATTTCCCCCATAAGTTTAGCCACTACCGGAACGGCAGAAACACCCCGGTCCCAGGCCTCGATCGAGATCCGCGTCCGGCGCGTCAGGACGTCATTAACATGGCGGGCGCCCTCGTGTGTGGCCGCGTAGACTGCCTCGGCCTGTAGGTAGTCATCAGCACCGGGGATGGGCTCGGCCAGTGCTGGATTATCCTTGATCAACGCCAGGACTTCCGGCGCCATGGAGCCGTATCGGTTGAGGAGATGCTCAATCCTCGCCACGTGGACCCCTGATTCCTCCGCCGTTCTGTTACGGCGGTTCCAGGCTGCCTTGAAGCCGCTGGCCCCCAAGAGCGGAATGGTGTCAGTGCAGCTGGGCGGAACCCGCTCGTCCATGCTGCGGGTGGCTTCGTCCACCGCATCCTTGGCCATGACCCGGTAGGTGGTCCACTTTCCGCCTGCCACCACAACAAGGCCGGGTACGGGGTGCGCCACCACATGCTCACGCGACAGTTTGGCCGTGGAGTCGTTTTCACCAGCCAGCAGAGGCCGCAGGCCTGCGTAGACCCCTTCAACGTCCTCCCGGGTCAGGGGGCGCTTAAGGACCCTGTTGACGTGCTCCAGGATGTAGTCAATGTCTTTCCTCGACGCCGCCGGATGGGCCTTGTCCAGGTTCCAGTCAGTGTCCGTGGTTCCGATGATCCAGTGCCTGCCCCACGGAATGACGAACAGCACCGATTTCTCCGTGCGGAGGATAAGCCCGACCGTTGACTGGAATCGGTCGCGGGGCACCACCAGGTGAATGCCCTTGGAAGCGCGGACCTTCAGTTGCCCCCGGTCTGTGACCATGGCCTGGGTCTCGTCCGTCCACACCCCGGTGGCGTTGATAACCTGCTTGGCCCGGATGTTGAAGGTGGAGCCGTCCTCGTGGTTTACCACCTTTGCCCCCACCACGCGTTCCCCTTCGCGCAGGAAGTCCACCACCGAGGTCTGGTTGACTGCATGGGCACCGTAGTAGGCCGCGGTCCGCACCAGGTTGGCTACATATTTGGCGTCGTCTACCTGGCCGTCGTAGTAGCGGATCGAGCCGACGAAGGCATCGTCCTTGAGGCTTGGAGCCGCCCGGAGGGTGCCCCGGCGCGTCAGGTGCTTGTGGAAAGGAACGCCCCGCTGATGCCCGCTGGATACAGACATCAGGTCGTAGAGGGCAATTCCGGCCCCCACATAGGGCCGCTCAAAAAATGGCCTGGTCAGCGGGTACAGGAAAGGCACAGGCCGGGCGAGGTGCGGGGCGAGCTCCGAAAGCAGCAGGCCCCGCTCCTGCAAGGCCTCTTTGACCAAGCCGAAATCGAGCATCTCCAGATAGCGGAGCCCACCGTGGATGAGCTTTGAGGACCGTGATGATGTACCGGCTGCCCAGTCATTGGCCTCCACAATCCCGACGTTGAGCCCTCGGGTCACAGCATCCAGGGCAGCGCCGGTCCCAACGATTCCGCCGCCAACGATGAGGATGTCCAGTTCCTTGCCCGGATCATTGGTAGCCCTCAGGGCGGACAGGGAAGCCTTCCGGGCCTCGGGCCCCAACGCCCCGGCTGCGTGCGGCGAACTGCTGGAAAGACTGCTCATTTCTCGTCTCCATCCACTTCAAAGCTCGTAGTTCACCAGACTACTTGCATGTTTCATGGATGGGCAGAGTTACTGCCGATCAGGACCCGGGCGCCCGCATCACCTGTTGGGGAGGTCAGTTGCCGGCGTAGGGCGAGACAACGACGTCGACCCGCTGGAATTCCTTCAGGTCCGAGTAGCCGGTGGTGGCCATGGAACGGCGGAGCGCGCCAATCAGGTTGGACGTTCCATTTGTGTGGTGTCCGGGCCCGAACAGGACTTCCTCAAGCGGACCCACCGTGCCTACGTTTGCACGGTCGCCGCGCGGAAGTTCAAGGTGGTGGGCTTCCTGGCCCCAGTGCCAGCCCTTGCCTGGGGCTTCCTCTGCACGGGCCAGTGCGCTGCCCAGCATGACGGCGTCGGCGCCCATTGCGATCGCCTTGATGATGGCGCCAGAGCTGCCCATTCCGCCGTCGGCGATCACGTGGACGTACCGCCCGCCGGATTCGTCCATGTAGTCCCGGCGCGCAGCAGCGACGTCGGAAATGGCGGAAGCCATGGGCGAGTGAATCCCAAGGGCCCGCCGGGTGGTGCTGGTTGCTCCACCGCCAAAACCAACGAGAACGCCTGCCGCACCGGTGCGCATGAGGTGCAGTGCGGGCGTGTAGCCGGCCGCACCGCCCACGATGACCGGAACGTCCAGTTCGTATATAAACTGCTTGAGGTTAAGGGGTTCGTGGTCCTTCGAGACGTGCTCGGCGGAGACGGTGGTTCCACGGATCACAAAGATGTCGACGCCGGCAGCGAGCACTGTCTTGTAGTGTTCCTGCGTGCGCTGCGGCGTCAGCGAGCCAGCAACAGTTACACCTGCCGCCCGGATTTCCGCGAGGCGCGAGGTGATTAGATCCGGCTGGATGGGCGCGCGGTACAGCTCCTGCATCCGCCCTGTCACCGCGGGGCTGTTGGTCTCGTCCTCCAAAGCGCCAATCTCATCCAGGATGGACTGGGGATCTTCGTACCGGGTCCAGAGACCCTCAAGGTCCAGCACGCCGAGACCGCCAAGGCGACCCAAGGCAATAGCCGTCGCCGGGGACATCGCCGAGTCCATGGGAGCGGCGATCACCGGCATATCGAATTTGTACGCGTCGATCTGCCACGAGACTGACACATCCTTGGGATCCCGGGTACGCCGGTTGGGGACGATCGCTATGTCATCCAGGGAGTAGGCACGACGTCCACGCTTGCCTCGGCCGATCTCAATCTCGTAAGTCACGTCACCACTTTACTTGACGGCAAAGGCGGTCCCGCGAGACGTGACTCTCGGCAGGGTTAAGTGATAGCCATATTTCAATTGACGGATCTTGTCAATGCATTTACACGTGGCAGAATTCTGTTTACATTTGCTCTCGGCTGCCAAGCACCATCCCGCTTGCACCATCATCACTCCACCCAGATTCGGGACGAAGTGCTGTGCCCGATTCCGAGAAAGCAGATCCCATGGAAAGTGCAAAATGCAGAAGACCCCGTGTCCTGGCATTGTCGTTGGCGGCAGCCGTCGCCTTGATGGCGTTGGCCGGAGCCCCCGCAACCGGTGATCCCGGCAGCGGGGGCGGCGGTTCAGGAGATTCGAACGGGGACGCGTTCGTGCAGAATGTCTCCCCCGGAGAGGCGTACACAGAGTTCATCGTCGAATACAAGGACGGGCCTTCCTCGGCAACGCCGGGGGCCCGCGCTAATGCGTGGGGCAAGGCAGCGAAGCAGCAGGGAGTCTCGGTCCACGAAGTACGTTCACTCGCTACCGGGGCAACCCTGATCGCTGCAGACAAGGCGCTTTCCGGCCAGGCGGCCAAGGACTTCATGACAGAACTGGCGGCGTCAGGCGCAGTCGCCTACGTGGAACCAAACTCCCGGATGACTGCCTCACTTACTCCGAATGACCCCCGCTACAGCGAGCAATGGGACTTCACAGCCACGAATGGCATGCGGATCCCCGGTGCGTGGGACGTCTCCACCGGCACGGGTGTGAACGTGGCCGTCATCGATACCGGCATCACCTCCCATGCAGACTTGAATGCCAACATCCTCCCCGGCTATGACTTCGTCTCTGATGCCACAGCCGCTCGGGATGGCAACGGCCGGGATGCCAATCCCCAGGACCAGGGCGATTGGTACGCAGCCGGAGAATGCGGCCAGTCGCGGGCGGCCAATTCCTCCTGGCACGGCACGCACGTTGCCGGCACTGTGGCAGCGGTTACGGGCAACGCTACCGGAGTGGCTGGCGTCGCCCCCGGAGCCAAGGTGGTTCCGATCCGGGTGCTGGCCAAATGTGGAGGCTCCCTCTCCGACATCGCTGATGCAATCATTTGGGCTGCCGGAGGAACCGTGAGCGGCGTCCCCGCCAACGCCAATCCCGCCAAGGTCATCAACATGAGCCTGGGAGGCGCAGGCACTTGCGGAACCACCTATCAAAATGCCATCAATGCTGCCGTGAACCGTGGAACGGCAGTGGTGGTGGCAGCAGGCAATGAAACCCAGAACGCTGCTAACTCCCGGCCGGCAAACTGCAGCAACGTCATCACCGTTGCCGCCAGCAATCCAAGCGGCGCATTGTCCTACTACTCCAACTACGGCTCCGCTGTGGATCTGACAGCACCCGGCGGGGACGTAAGGGTGGCCGGTGGCGGGATCCTTTCGACCATCAACACCGGCACAACCACTCCGGGTTCAGCCGGATACGCCAGCTACCAGGGCACGTCAATGGCAGCTCCCCACATTGCCGGGCTGGTAGCCCTGATGAAGGCCAAGCAGAGCGCGCTCACTCCCGCCCAGGTGGAGTCGACACTGAAGCAGGGCACCCGGCCCATGCCTGGAGGCTGCACCCTCGGCTGCGGGACGGGGCTCTCGGATGCTGCCAAGACCATGGGTTTTCTCGCCGGAACCAGCACGCCGCCGCCTTCCGGCAACCTGCTGCTGAACCCCGGGTTTGAAACGGGAGCGGCGTCATGGTCCTCCGACCACGCAGACACCTTCGAGACCGGCGCCGGTGCCCGCACGGGTACCGGATTCGCCGGCCTGAACGGCTGGGGGCAGTCCAGCTCGTACAGCCTTGACCAGTCAGTTGCCATCCCTGCGGGCGCTTCCACTGCTTCTCTGCAGTTCCACCTCAACGTCCAAACTGACGAGAGCGCCGGCGGCACGGCCTATGACACCCTCAAAGTCCAGGTGATCAGCGATGGAACAGCCACCACACTGGGCACCTATTCCAACCTGAACAGGTCAACCGGATACGTCCAGAAACAGCTTGACGTCACGGCCTTCAAAGGAAAGACCGTGACCCTTCGGTTCCTGGGCGTAGAGGATTCCTCCTTGAAGACCACGTTCTTCCTTGATGACACCGCCCTGACCACCGCCTAGAAAGGGCACGCGAAAGTGGAGCCGTCGGAGGCGAAGCACTTCCGACGGCTCCACGTGGGCAGCACTGCCCATGGCAGTTGTCTTCAGAACTCCGTAACGTGAGACCCACGGGCCTCACGCGCCCAGTTCCAAGGAGGACGAATCATGGCCCCTGGCCTTTACGGTGCCGATGTCGAGCAGTTGCGGTCGCTGTCCAAATCCATTGGACTTTCCGGGTCGCGTCTGCTGAACACGGAACGTCAGATCAGTAGCCTGGTCTCCAGTACTACGTGGGAAGGCAACGACGCCGGGCAGTTCCGCCGCGAATGGAGCGGCACCTTGCGCCCGATGCTGACCAAGGCCTCACAGTCACTGATCGACGCCTCAAAAATGCTCCTCATACAGGCCGATGAGCAGCAGAATGCGAGCACCGATGGCGGCGCCGTGGGCTATGGTCCGACCGGGGCTTCCGGAGGATCCGGTCCAGGCGGAAGCACCCCGACCACGGGGCTTGAAGGAATACTCTCCGTGGCCGGAAGCCCTCAGTGGTGGGCAGCAAATGCCGCTGTCACCGGGGCTGGCCTCTACACGGACAATCTCCTGGCCACCATGGCAAAGGG
Organism: Arthrobacter sp. Z5-13; assembly: GCF_056499105.1. Lineage (NCBI taxonomy): Bacteria > Bacillati > Actinomycetota > Actinomycetes > Micrococcales > Micrococcaceae > Arthrobacter > Arthrobacter sp. Z5-13. Next base: position 1,326,891 of record NZ_CP096460.1, on the reverse strand, counting down.
CGGGCTCCTCACCAAAATGGGCAACTGGCCCTGGCTTGGCGCACAATATGGCGAAGCGGCCGGAGTCGGGTACGTCCGGGGAACTCAGCTTCTCAACGGGACATCGATGTTGGGACGCCTCTCCGGCGGACTTGGCATTGTCACCGGCGGCGTGCAGCTGACCCAAGGCCTGGCGACCGGCAACACCGGGATGGCAATCGACGGCGGCATCTCAACTGTCCTTGCTGCCGGAAGCTTCATCCCCGGCGCTGGCCCGTTCTTCGCGGTGGCCGGTATCGCATGGGGTGGCATGGGCCTGCTGGCCACCCATCTCGGCTATGGTTCCGCCTCCGAAATGATCGGCGACGCGGCCACTAAGACCGCCGACGCTGTTGCCGACGCGGCAGAGGAAACGGCCGAAGCCGTGAGCGACGGCGCCAAGAAGGTCTGGGGCTGGCTCACCTGACGGCTGAGCTTCCTTAGACTTGAACCGAGACTGTCGACCGAAGGCTGATATGACTAATCAAGACGATGCACCGCTGCTCATCACCGAACATGAACTAATTGCCCTCATCGCGCTGGCAGGAACCAGCGCGGCACTCAAATGCCAGAGCATGTTCAGGCTTGACCACGCCGCTGGCGCCCCCCTTGAACAAGCCGGGGTGGCCACTCTCCTGGAACGCGGGCTCATGAAAGTTGAGGGAGAAAGTCTTCTGCCCGTGGGTCCTGCAATCGGCGTCACCTCCGTGCTGGCAACCTCAGACGCTTGGCTTGAAGTCGCTTTGGTCACCCCGAAAGCGGAACATGTCTATTTCCTCTTCGGTTCAGCCGACGGGGCCCTGGTCCTGAGCCTTAGCAAGTACGGCGTTCACGAGTTGCGCCCCCTGACCAGCGCCGAAGGCATGTTCACCACCGCCATCGAAATGGTGAACTTCTACATTGGCACCGCGCCGGACGGACGGCCGGCGGCGGGAACGCTCCGCAGGCACCTTGCAGACGATTCGTTCCGGGCCGTGCACGTCAAGGCGGGGCCGGATGGGGCCCTGGTACTGGCCACCGGCGAGGGCGAAGACCTTCCCAGCGCTCCTGTACTTGCGGACGACCTCGATGACAGGTTGCGCCAGGGGCTGGGTCTCTTGGCGGCATGACAACTTCAGCTCCTTTCGCTGGCGCACAACCCGCTCATCCTCTCGATTACTGGCTGTCCCCGGGACTTGCCCGGATCAGTCCGCCGAATGCGCCTTCCCGTCTGCGGCAACTGGCTGACTCCCAGGGTAGCCGGGCGGCAGGCTGGAGCGCTGCGATCGGCGGCGGACCCGTCATGCTCCTGGGTGGTGTGTTCATTTCAGTTATGTCAGGAAATCTTGCCGGAGTCCTGTTCCTCGGTCTCATGGGCGCTGCTCTGGTGATCCTTGGCGTATTTTTTTGGAAGCGGGCAAGGACCACCCTGCCGAATACAGACAGGCTTCAAATAACCCGCGGCCCTGGCTCGGCCCGCGGGGGCATCGCGATGGTGTTGGTACTGGCCGTGGTCCTCGGTGGGATCCTGGCCATGTCCCTGCCAGGGATCGCTTCCCGCGGGACCGCTACAGTCGCAGCCGTAACCGTAACCTATCTCCTTATTGTGCTTCTCCTGGTGGCATGCATCCTCGTCCCTTCGGTCGTTATGGGACGCGCCCGGGAGTCCTTCCGACGAAGGGTCCAGACGAACCGTGCCCTCCGCACGGCGGTGGAACACGATCTGGCCACCTGGCGCGATCCTTACGGCAACGCGAGCTACGGCCCGCTCTAAACGTCCAGGCTGAGCTGGGATTCGAACATCCGGAAGTAGCGGCCCTGAAGCGCCACCAGTTCCTTGTGCGTACCATGCTCCACGATGCGGCCATCTTCGAGCATGTACACCACATCAGCCTTTTCTATGGTTGCCAACCGGTGGCTGATGGCGATGATGGTACTGCTGCGCTCTGCGAAGAGGCGGGAGAATATCCGGTGCTCGGCCAAGGCATCAATGGCCGATGTGGGCTCATCCATCACCATGAACGAAGCGTCGCGGTAGAAGTTCCGGGCCATCGCCAACCGCTGCCATTGGCCGCCGGACAGCCCGCTCCCCTTCCGTCCGCGCGGATCCTCCATCCAGTTGCTGACGTGATTGTCCAAGCCGTTGGGGAGCTTGTTGATGAACTCGAGTGCTTCAGCATCCGCTGCTGCCTTGCGGATCCGGTTATCGTCACGGGACGAGTGGACGTCGCCGAAGTAGATGTTCTCTGCCGCCGTCGCAAATTCATACTTCAGGAACTCCTGGCTCAATACGGCCAGGTGTCGGTGCCAAGAGGTGACGTCGACGGCGGCGAGGTCAACGCCGTCGAGCATTACCTGTCCTGAATCCGGACGGTAAAGTCCGGCCAGGATGCGGATCAGAGTGGACTTTCCGGCCCCGTTCTCCCCGACAATCGCGATGTGCTGACCCTCCTGGATGGTCATGGAGATTCCGCGGATGACTTCTATGTCGCTGCCGGTGTAGGTGAAGCGGATGTCGCGGAGCTCCACTTTCTGCGGCGGCTGGAGCAGCGGCGGGGCATGTTCGGAGTGAACCGGCAGCGCCATAAACTGCTCGTAGTCCTTGAGGTTGGCCAGGTCCTCATCGATTGAGCTCAGCGATGAGACGAGGTTGTTGGCCGTGGACAAAGCCCGGCTCACAATCTGCTGGACGTATAGGAACTGCCCCACCGGCTGGGCCCGGGCGATGATCTGGCCCACCACCCAGATAAGCGAAACAACTTCCGCACCGTATTGGAGCGCATCTGCAGCGAGCTGCTTGGGGATGTACCGCTTCTGGAAGTCCAGGCGCCGGCGCTCGTCCGCATCCCTCAACCTGGAACGCAGATCCATCAGGTAGCGCACAATTCCGTAGAGCCGCATCTCGGCAATGTGCTGGGGCCGCAGCAGATTGTTCTCGATCATGCGGCGCTGCCGGCGGGAATCAACCTGGGTGTTCCAGTGCGCGATCTGCTCGCGGGAGAGCTTGAACTGCAGGTACACGCTGGGAACGATCGCCACCAGCACAATCACTGCAATCCACCAGCTGACCAGCAGCAGTGCTCCGATGGCCAGGATGACGGAAACCAGTTGGGTGAAGATCGCGGCAATCCGGTCCAGCACGCGGGCGTAGGAATCAGAAAACCGTTTGGCACGGTCATAGAGGTCAACGGTCTCTTTGTCGTCGTACCGCCAGAATTCGAGAGCCAGGAAACGCTCATACATCAGGTCCCCCACGATGGCGCCGACCCGGAAACTCATAAGCTGCTGGATGTAGCGGTCCACACTGCTGAAAGCACCCCAAAACAAACCCAGGGCCGCGGTGATAACGACATAAACGACGGCCTGCTGGCCTGCAGCCGAGTCACCGGCGTATGCCGCTGCCAGGGCTGTTGTGGTGAGTGCCGCGAAGTATGTCGTCACCAGGGGAAGCAAGGCCGAGATCAGCGAGCCTGCCACCTTCATTACGACGGCGACCGGCGAGGCCTGAAAACTGACCCGGAGAACCTGTGCCACAGCCTGGGCGTACGGCCTCACCGCCAGCCTTCGCTGAGGTTCCCTCTTGGGACTCAGTTCGGCCGGATGGCGTGCTTCAGACATGTCCTCAGCCTAGTTCCATGCTCGGACACCAGAGTAGCGGCCCCACCAATCAATGGATGATTCCATCGAATATCCATGGAGTTATCCCTAACGGGGATGGGCAGGACTTGCCTGAGTCGGAAGGATCAGCGGGAACCGTAGTTCGGTGCCTCCACCGTCATCTGGATGTCATGCGGGTGGGATTCTTTGAGCCCGGCAGGAGTGATGCGTACAAACTTCCCGCGAGCCTTGAGTTCGGCGATGGTCGGAGCACCCGTGTAGAACATGGTTTGACGCAGGCCACCAACCAGCTGGTAGGCGACTGAGGCCAGTGGACCACGGTAGGCGACGCGTCCTTCAATACCTTCAGGGATCAGCTTGTCGTCACCCGAAACATCTGCCTGGAAGTAGCGGTCCTTGGAGTACGAGGTGTTCTTGCCTCGGGACTGCATGGCACCGAGCGAACCCATGCCGCGGTAGCTCTTGAACTGCTTGCCGTTCACAAAGATCAGCTCTCCCGGTGACTCGTCACAGCCTGCCAGCAGGGAACCCAGCATGACGGTGTCCGCCCCGGCAACCAATGCCTTGCCGATGTCGCCGGAATACTGGAGCCCGCCGTCGGCAATCAAAGGAACACCCGCGGGGATGGCTGCCTTGGCAGACTCGTAAATCGCAGTGATCTGTGGAACGCCGACCCCTGCCACAACCCTGGTGGTACAGATGGAGCCGGGCCCCACGCCAACCTTGATGCCGTCGGCGCCGGCGTCGATCAGTGCCTGTGCGCCCTCCCGGGTCGCGGCCTGGCCTCCGATGATGTCCACATGTGCGGCGACGGGATCGGACTTCAGGCGGCGGATCATGTCCAGCACACCCTGGGAGTGGCCGTTTGCGGTGTCAACAAAAAGTGCATCCACGCCTGCATCGACGAGAGTCATGGCACGTTCCCAGCCGTCACCGAAGAAGCCGATGGCTGCGCCCACGCGGAGGCGGCCTTCATCATCCTTGGTGGCCAGCGGGTACTGCTCAGCCTTCGTGAAGTCCTTGGTGGTGATCAGGCCCTTGAGCCTGCCCTGCTCGTCAACCAGCGGGAGCTTCTCAATCTTGTTGGTGGCCAGCTTGTGGGAGGCCTCTTCGCGGCTGATCCCGACGTGCCCGGTGACGAGCGGCATTTTTGTCATGACGTCGCTGACCAGGCGAAGCGGGAAGTCCGACTCCGGCACAAAGCGGGTGTCCCTGTTGGTTACGATGCCCAGCAGCCTGCCGCCGTCGTCCACTACGGGAAGCCCTGAAACGCGGTACTGGGCGCAGAGTTCGTCCAGTTCCGAGAGCGTGGCCTCGGGGCCGATGGTGAGCGGGTTGGTGATCATTCCCGACTCGCTGCGCTTGACCCGGTCCACCTGGTCAGCCTGGTCAGCGATGGCCAGGTTCCGGTGGATAACGCCGAGGCCGCCCTGGCGGGCCATGGCGATCGCCATACGGGACTCAGTGACCGTGTCCATGGCTGCAGACAGCAACGGTGTGTGAACCGAGATTCGCTTGGAGATCCTGGAGGAAGTGTCCGCGTCGGAAGGGATGACGTCAGTGTGCCCGGGCAGGAGCAGGACGTCGTCGTAGGTCAGGCCGATGAAGCCGAAGGGGTTGTGTTCGGGCTGGGTCATGAGTGCGCCTCTTACCTTGGTCACGGGGTCGGTCAGGGGTTGCAACCGATGACCAGCCCGTCATTACGGGACTGGCCTGTGCAGAGATTGCTGCAGGAGGTCCATGCAGGAGTGTTGAATAAATACTAGAACCTCCACGGCGATCCCCATATTCCGTGAGCCTAATGTGAGCAACGGCACCCACCGCACTCGGCAGACTCCCGCCTATTTCCAGCCGGTCGCTGCGAGGAGCCGTTGCTCAAACATGGGAATCATGCTTTGGACATAGGTCTTGGTGAGGTGGTTGTCGTCCTTGTAGACATAAACATTTCCCACTACAGCAGGGCAGGTTCCACGAGCACAGATGAAGTCGCTCATGTCCATGAGGTAGAGCCGGCCCACCTTTCCCTTGTAATCGTCCAAAGGCGACGAGGCCGCGAGGGATTCGGCCAGGGGCGGATTGCACTCGGGCGCCGACGCACCTTTCTTCTGGACACACTCGGGCATGTTGATGGTGAACCTTGGGTTGTCCCGGATGCCAACTACATCGATGCCGGCGTCCGTGAACGCCCGGATTCCGTCCACATAGCCGGGGACTTCCGTCTCGAAGGGCGCCTCCTTGTGCGTCAGGGACGCTACGGTGAAGACGGCATCCGGACGGTGCTGCAGTACGTACTCGGAGCTGGCCTTGTTGAACGCATTGCACTCCACCACGCGGTCAGGTGACTCCGCACCGAACCTGCAGTTCCCCAGCAACAGCGTGACTACTTCCCAGCCGTGCTGCTTGGCGATCGGGCCAAGGGCGGCCATGTATTGCTGGGCATGGGAATCCCCAAGAACAACGATGCGCTTGGTGACAACGTCCGGTTTTGAAAGCTCCCTGCAAGAGGAAAGGAGTGGGTCTTCCGGGACATTGGCTCCGGTGCAAGGCCCGTCCAGGCTTGCCCACTCATCCTTCATGGCCACGGGGGCAGGGATAACGGTGGCCTCCGGAGTAGGCTTTCCGGCGTTCCCCGGCATTAGAGCCGCGGCGCCGGGGGTCAGATCCCTCGGCTGCGCCGCGGCCGCAGCCTCCTCCGCCGTGAGCTGGGTCTGCCAAAGGGCCACCGGTCCGGCGAGAAGGGCTCCACACGCCACGACGACGACGGCGGTGCGCCAGGTTTTGCGCTCGGGCCAGTGCCACCGCCGCAAAGGTGCCTCCACGAAGCGGGTGGTGAGCACTGCAAGGACCAGAGATACCGCCAGGATCGCGAGGCCCTGGGCAAGACTGGGTGTTGAGATGCCCAGTTGGGCCAGGACGAACACCAGCACAGGCCAGTGCCAAAGATAGAGCGCGTACGAGTTGTTTCCCAGCGCGACCAGCGGCTTCCAGCTGAGCAGTCGGTCGACCCCCACGCGGCTGCCGCTCTGGCCGGCCACGATGATGGCAGCGGCCGATAGCGTGGGCCACAAAGCTGCATAGCCTGGGAAGGATCTCTCCACGGTCAGCAGCAGGCCACAGGAAATCATGGCGATAAGCCCCGTCCAGCCGAGGACTGTCCTCACGAGCTTTCCGGGTCTTATGAACGGAAGGGCCAGGGCAAGCAGGGAGCCCAGTGCGAATTCCCATAGGCGCGTCCGTGTGTCGAAGTAGGCGTAGGCCTGGTTGGTGGCGGTCTGCTCGACGGAGAAGGCGAGCGAGAGGGCGAAAATTGCCCCGAAAGCCACAGCCAGCAGCAGCCGATAGGAGATCCCGGTACGCCGAAGAATGGTGCGGTGCAGGATTGCCGCACCGGCAAATATCAGTGGCCAGAGGATAAAAACCTGGCCCTGGATGGATAGCGACCAGAAGTGCTGAAGCGGACTGGCAGCGGCGTGGTCCTGCGCGTAGTAGTCAATGGCGGTGTCGGCCAGCAACCAGTTCTGCCGGTACAGCAGCGACGCCCACGCCTGATCAAGCACGTCGGGCCAGCGCCCGGGCGGAAGAATCGCCCAAGTGCCTATCAGTACGCCCAGAATGACGACGACGGCGGCCGGCAGCAGCCGTTTGAAAAGGTGCAGCCAGTAACTGATCAGCCGTAAGGGCTTCCTGGCCTCCGCTTTGCGGGCAAAGGATAGGGTCAGCAGGAACGCGGAAATGAGAAGGAAAACATCGACGCCTCCGGAGACTCGGCCAAGCCACACATGATATGTGACCACCATCAGTACGGCGAGTGCCCGGAGCCCTTGGACCTCGGAAAGAAAGTGCTCCTTGCGGGGGATCGGCTTAACGGCAACCGCCTTTTCCGTCCGCATCAAGGCTGCTTCCATCCGGTGAACGCCAGGAAATCCTTCTCGATGATCGGCGCGAGCGTGCTGGTAAAAGTAGCTGTTAAGTGATTGGCGTCCTTGTAGACGATGACGTTTCCGATGACAGCCGGGCAAACGATTTGCGAGCACAAGTAATTGGAATAGTCCGCGAAATGCACTCCGGGCAGCTGGTCCCTGACGGCAAGGGTGGGATCGACGGGATCGAGTACGTCCGCCCTGGGAACCGAGCAACCGGCAGTGCTGTCAGGATGGGCCGCGATGCAGTCAGGGCCGGAGGTGGCACCCCGCCTGTCGAACCTGGGAGTATCACGGATAGCGAAAACAGGCACCCCTGCATCGGTGAACTTCTTCACCGTAGGCTCCCACCCCGGATCCAGATACTCGGCATCGGTGTCCGAATATCCTGCCCGGGTGCTGGTGGTGACAACAACGTCGGGGTCCTTTTCGATAATGCTGTGGACCTGTTCGTCGATGAACTGAGGACATCCTTCGGGAACGGTGCTGTCGGCTCCTTGGGTCAAGGGGCAGAAGCTCCCTGTGATGGTGATGACCCGCCAATTGTTCTTTTTGGCTATTTCCAGAAATGGCGTGGCGAGAACGAAAGTGTGTGAGCTTCCGAAGATCACGATCGTTCGTGTCGGATTTGACGTCTCGCCGGTGTCACATTCGGTCCTGCCTACTGCATCCGTGCTTCCAGGCAAGGACTTACATTCGCCAAGTTCCGTCGGCCAGTCCTCCGGGAGACTGGACAAATCGGGTTTGGTTTTGGCATCGGTGGCGCCAGCGTATGCGAAACCAGGCAGCATGGCTTGTGCTCCCGGATTATCTTTGTCACCTTGCGCAGCCAATGCCTTGGCTTCGGATTCAATGCCGAACCGCCACCCAACCAGCGGAGTGGCGCAAACTACGGCGCACAGCAGGATGGCCAAGGCCGAACGGCGCCTGTTGACGTCCGGCCACTTCCATTCCCTCCAGGGCTTTTCGAGAAAATGGGTAGTGAGAAACGCGAGAATCACCGACGCTGCGATGATGAAAGTCCCGGACAGCCACCCGGCATGCTCTTTGCCACTCCATGCCAGCCCGATGACAAGTATGGGCCAGTGCCACAGATACAGCGCATAGGAGTTGTCGCCGAGTTTCACCAGTAATTTGGAACTGAGAATCCTGTCCACCCCAAGGGTGCTCCTGGTTTGGCCGGCCGCAATAACGCAGGCCGCTGAAAGCGTGGGCCACAGTGCAGCCTCGCCGGGGAAGGCGGCCTGGACGTTGAGGAGGATGCCGCATGTCAGCATGGCAACGATGCCCACCCAGCCCAGCACGACGCGAACCGTCCGGGCCAGGCGCAGTCCCGGGAGGATAAGGGCCACGAGTGTCCCCAGCGCAAATTCCCAAAGACGGGCCCACGTGTCAAAGTAAGCCTCGGCCTGATTGCTGGCCGTGAAGTAGACAGAATACCCCAGCGAAATCACAAAAATGGCGCCAAAAACATAAACAAGGAGGGGCCGGTAATGCAGCCGGTATTTCCTGGCCGCCCAAGCGCTGATTACGAAAATCAGCGGCCAAAGAATAAAGACCTGCCCTTGGATGGACAGTGACCAGAAATGCTGAAGAGGGCTGGCCAGGCTGTGGTCTGTTGCATAGTAATCCACAGCCTCGCTCTGGAGCAGCCAATTTTGGGTGTATGCCAAGGAGGCCCAGCCCTGCTGAATGATTTCCAGCCACCGGGTCCGGGGAAGGAACAGAAAAGTGGCCAGCAGGGTCGCGATGATCACGGTCACAGCGGCAGGGAGGAGCCTGCGGAAAAGGTGGAGCCAGTGCTGCAGGAGGCTCACCGGAACACGTTGCTCGAACCGTGCCACGAACTGCAGAGTCATCAGGAAGGCGGAGATCAGAAGGAAGACATCCACTCCGCCTGAAACCCGTCCGAACCATACGTGATAACTGACCACCATGAGCACTGCAAGGGACCGCAGGCCCTGAATTTCCGGGCGGAAGGTAGATTTTCGACGCGAATTCGGGACACCGCTATGACGGCGTGGCGGCATCGCGGTTCTCGCAACAGACAAAGAAAAACCCTTCGGAGCGCCTAATCAAAACATCCATGTTACCGATTCGTGATCTTTAGTACCAATCCACAGCATGGGCCGGCTTGTCCCCGGGGGCTATTAGTTCACGCTTTTCTGGGAATTGGCCGGCGGTTTCGTGAAGGGAAAGCAAAAAGCTCCGGCCAGGATTTTCCGGCCGGAGCTTTTTGTGCGAACTGCAGGTTCAGCTAGTGCTGGTGGCCTGCGTGTTCTTCTTCTTCCGCAGGCTTTTCGACAACAAGGGTCTCGGTGGTGAGGACCAGTGCTGCGATGGACGCTGCGTTACGGAGTGCCGCACGAGTCACCTTGACGGGGTCGATAACGCCGGCAGCGATGAGGTCTTCGTACTGCCCGGACTTGGCGTTGAACCCGTGGTGGAGTTCTGCGTCTGCCACCTTGGCGACCACGACGTAGCCGTCGAAGCCGGCGTTCTGGGCGATCCAGCGCAGGGGCTGGACGAGGGCACGGCGCACGATGCCAACAGCAGCTGCTGCGTCACCATCGAGTGCCTGGACGGCCGGATCCTCATCCAACGCCTTCAGGGCGTGGATCAGGGCGGAACCGCCACCGGCAACGATGCCTTCTTCAAGAGCGGCACGCGTGGACGAGACAGCATCCTCAATGCGGTGCTTCTTTTCCTTCAGCTCCACCTCGGTGGCTGCGCCGACCTTGATAACTCCGATGCCACCGGCCAGCTTGGCGAGGCGCTCCTGGAGCTTTTCCTTGTCCCAGTCGGAGTCGGTGCGGGTCAGCTCGGCGCGCAGCTGGGAGACCCGTGCTGCGACGTCCTCAGCCGTGCCGGCGCCGTCGACGATGGTGGTGTTGTCCTTGGTCACTGTGATGCGGCGGGCCGTACCCAGAACCTCGAGGCCAACCGTGTCCAGGCTCAGGCCAAGCTCCGGGGACACTACCTGCGCACCGGTAAGGGTGGCGATGTCCTGAAGCATTGCCTTGCGGCGGTCGCCGAAGCCCGGAGCCTTGACGGCAACCACGTTCAGGGTGCCGCGGATGCGGTTGACGATCAGGGTGGACAGTGCCTCGCCGTCGACGTCTTCAGCAATGATGAAGAGCGGCTTGGAGCTCTGCAGTGCCTTCTCCAGCAGCGGCAGGAATTCCTGCACTGAGGAGATCTTGCCCTGGTTGATCAGGATCAGTGCGTCTTCGAGGACAGCTTCCTGGCGTTCTGCGTCAGTGACGAAGTACGGGGAGAGGTAGCCCTTGTCGAACTGCATGCCCTCGGTGAGGACCAGTTCAGTCTGGGTGGTGGAAGACTCTTCAATGGTGATCACACCATCCTTGCCAACCTTGCCGAATGCTTCAGCCAGGAGTTCGCCAACCTCGTCGCTCTGCGCCGAGATGGCTGCAACGTTGGCTACCTGGGTTCCCTCGACCGGCCGGGCGTTCTCGAGCAGACGGGCGGCGACGGCCTCGACAGAGACCTCGATGCCGCGCTTGATCTGGCCGGGGGCAGCGCCGGCAGCAACGTTGCGCAGGCCTTCCTTGACCAGGGCCTGTGCCAGTACGGTTGCGGTGGTGGTGCCGTCACCGGCGACGTCGTTGGTCTTGGTAGCGACTTCCTTGGCCAGCTGGGCACCAAGGTTTTCGTAAGGGTCATCCAATTCGACTTCGCGGGCGATGGTCACGCCGTCGTTGGTGATAGTGGGAGCTCCCCACTTCTTGTCCAAAACAACGTTGCGGCCGCGCGGGCCCAGCGTCACCTTGACGGTATTGGCGAGCTTATCGATGCCGGCTTCGAGCGACCGGCGGGCAGCGTCATTAAACGCAAGCTGCTTTGCCATGGTTGTGTCCTTTCAAAGACAGAAACCCCGCGCCGCTGAGCGTCAGACAAGTCAGACGAGCCAGCTGCGCGGGGTCCAGGAGTTACTTAACGACGATCGCCAGAACGTCGCGGGCGGACAGCACGAGGTACTCGGTGCCGCTGTGCTTGACTTCGGTTCCGCCGTACTTCGAGTAGATTACGACATCGCCTTCAGCGACATCGAGGGGAACGCGGTTGCCGTTGTCGTCAAAGCGGCCGGGGCCTACTGCAACAACTTCGCCTTCCTGCGGCTTCTCCTGTGCGGAGTCCGGGATGACCAGGCCGGAAGCCGTGGTCTGCTCGGCTTCGAGCGGGCGGACAACAATACGATCCTCAAGAGGCTTAATAGAGACCGACACTCGGACCTCTCCTTTTCGTCAGCAAATTCATGGACAGTAAAACTGTGCCTTTGGCTGGCAAACCGTCGTCGCGGGTGCCGGCAGCAGCCGGGCTGGCAGTTCTTCATGTGTTAGCACCCTCCTAGGGAGAGTGCTAATGAAGACTCTATGTAACCGTTAGCACTCGGTCAAGGCGAGTGCCAGAATTTCGTCGCGGGTGAACACACTGGGAAACGTTCAGGCAACGGTTAGGAGTCCGCCAGGTCGTCAAATCCAAGGTTCTCACCGTTGTCTTCCCTGTTCTGCTGCGAGTTAAGGCTGCGGAACAAAACAATGGCTGCGGCGATAGCTGTTGCTGCCGAGGCGATGAGGACAACGACGCCGCCGACGCGGACAGCTGAGTACAGCTCCCGGATATCCCTGGCTTCGTCGCCGGGATCATTGATGTTCTTGCCGCCCACCGAGTACACGGTGGCGTTGAAGGAATCGAGCGCGAAGATGATGACCAGCAGTGCAAGGCTGATGACGGCGACAGCAGCTGCCGCTATCAGGGCCGGCCGGGCGTACTTCACGATGCCGTCGGCGTTAATTTGGTTGTTTGCAGCTGCCTGCTGTTCTTCATGCTCTTCCATGTCTTCAACCCTAGCGGGGACACCGGCGAGTCATGGCCTCCACTAGGGTTGATTGCATGGCTGACGCAACACAGGACCTTATTGCCCCACTGCTGACCAGCGAGGGGTGGGAGCTGCTTGCTTCACTGGGTCCCTACCGGGAAGCGGAGGCTTTCCAGCAGAATGCGGCGCTGAGAAAAGCCGGGCACTCGCCTGCCCTCGTCTCAGCCGTCCTTACCCAGTCGCGCCTTCGCACCAAGGCGGAGGGCAAATTCGGTGAGTTTGCCCGTCAAATGATCTTCACACCGGCCGGGTTGGAACAGTCCACCCGCCTCCCGGTTGCCGCGCGCCACGCAGAACGGTACCTCAAGGCGGGCATCGAACATGTGGCCGACCTCGGCTGCGGTCTTGGTGCGGACTCCATGGCCCTTGCATCGCTGGACATTCGCGTTACTGCCGTGGAGCAGGATGAAACCACTGCAGCCTGCGCCACTATGAACCTTATTCCGTTCCCGAACGCCAGCGTGGTCCATGCCGACGCCACCACACTCTCCCTTGAAGGCATCGACGGCGTGTGGATGGATCCGGCGCGCCGCACGACCTCCACTTCGGGAACCCGGCGGATCTGGGACCCGGAGGATTTCTCACCTCCACTCTCTTTCGTTGAATCCCTTGCCAAATCGGGCCGCTCTGTTGGTGTCAAGATGGGACCCGGCATCCCGCATGACTCTGTACCGGCCGGATGTGAAGCCCAGTGGGTATCGGTTGGCGGAGACGTCACGGAAGTGGCCCTCTGGTTCAACGCCGTGCGCCGGCCTGGAGTCCGCCGCGCCGCCCTGCTGCTGGGAGCCCAGGGGGCTGCGGAAATTACCAGCGAGGAAGATTTCGACGGCGGTCCGGTAGCCCCTGTGGGGCCGGTCGAAGGCTACCTCTATGAACCTGACGGTGCCGTCATCCGCGCAGGTCTAGTAGCCGACGTCGCGCTTGAACTCGATGGCCATCTGGTGGACGAGCACATTGCCTACATCTGCGCAGCGGATCTGAGGGATACACCTTTTGCCCGCGCCTACAGGATTCTCGAAGTCATGCCGTACAACGTCAAAGCTTTGAAATCGTGGGTAAAAGATAACGGCATCGGCGTGCTGGACATCAAAAAGCGGGGCACCTCCGTAACACCTGAAGAACTCCGCAAGCAGTTGCTCCCCGGTGGCAAGTCCTCAGGAAGGAACGCCTCCAAGAAGTCGGCAACCCTGGTTCTCACCAGGATCGGCGAGGACCGGGTGGCCATCTCTGTGGAGCCAGTCCAGGTGCCTTAGCCCGGCTCGACGCGCAGGTTTACTGCGCCCGCATGAACTCCTCCGCTGCCCGAACCTGGGCATCTGTGGGCCTGATTCCGGTGTAGAGCACAAACTGCTCCAACGCCTGGATGGTGGCTACCTCTGCCCCCGTAATAACCGTCTTACCGGCCGCTCTCCCTGCTGCAATCAACGGCGTTTCCGCCGGTAACGCGACGACATCGAAAACCACCTTTGCAGCATCAATCGCCCGAGGCGGGAATGACAGACCGTTCGCCTCCGCTCCCCCGGCTTTACCTCCTGCCATACCAACGGGTGTGACGTTGATGATCATTTCCGCCTTGCCTGCCCCATTGGTCCCCCTCGTCGGACCGTCGCTATCCCCATCCGCCTGTGCCTGCCAGCTGAAGCCGTAAAGCTCCGCCAGCGAGCGCCCCGAGGCCTCGTTCCGGGCAACGATGGTCACGTCCCGGAAGCCGGCGTCACGGAGGGCAGCCGCCGTGGCCTTCGCCATGCCTCCTGACCCTTTGAGCAGCACTGAGTAGTCGCTAGGGACCTCGTTTCGCTGCAGCAACTGTTCGATGGCCGCGTAGTCGGTGTTGTACGCCGTAAGCCTGCCTGCGTCGTTGACGATGGTGTTGACCGAGTCAATGGCCTTCGCGGAAGGATCCATGACGTCAATCAGCTCGATGACATCTTCCTTATAGGGCATGGAGATGGCGCAGCCCCTGATGCCCAGCCCGCGAACACCCGCGATCGCCTGGCCCAGATCCGTGGGGGCAAACGCCTTGTAGATCCAGTTGAGGCCAAGCTGCTCATACAGGTGGTTATGGAAACGCGTCCCGTTATTGCTCGGCCGGGCCGACAGCGAGATGCATAAGGTCATGTCTTTATTCAAAATGGGCACAGCACCATTAAACCGCCAGCACTGGCGGGCTTTCCGTTCCGCCTCTTCCCCGCCCTCGTTCCTCGGGCGGGGACCCCTGAGGCGTCTCTTAACTCATTTCAGCCCTGGCGGGCTTTCCGTTCCGCCTTTTCCCCGCCCTCGTTCCTCGGGCGGGGACCCCTGAGGCGTCTCTTAACTCATTTCAGCCCTGGCGGGCTTTCATTCGCGGATTCTTTTTGTTGATGACGAATGTTCTTCCTCTTCGGCGGACGATTTGGGCGCCCGGGATCTTTTTCAGGGCGCGCAGTGAATTCCTGACCTTCATATCTCTCCTTCAATGGTTGTCACCGGCAATGTGCCGGCATTTTTACAGACTGCTTTCCAGCTCCCAGGGATCCTCAAGGGTGGCGAAGTCCTGGGCCATCTCTTCGTCAGTCAACTGGCAGGCATCAAGCAGGGAGCGGATCTCGCCGCCGTCGATGTCTTCATCGCGGCCAGTAACCGCCACCACCGTGCTCCGGTCACCGAACTTCGGGTGCCAGGCAAGCACGGCCTCGGCGTCGGCCGTGTTGTTAGAGAGTCCCTCTTCCTGGTCCGCCATCCAGCGGCCGGTATTTTCCAGCCAGACACGGGGACCGATGCCCATCAGGCCGATCCTCTGGGCCGGAGCGGACGCCATCCAGAGCCTTCCCCGCAGCCAATGTGATCCTGCGGCCAGTCGAGGCAGCGCCTCCCGGAAACGTTCTGGATGAAGGGGCCGCTCAACACTGTGCAGCACGGTGCAGAAATCCCCGGAGCGGTCCCGGACAGGAACCCGGACGGCACCGAGCCGTGAGCGTGATACGGCTTCCAGCCTGTCGTAGCAGCGGGGACGGAAGTCGTCCTGAGCCTCCACAAGAACGGCATGGGGTGCCAGTTGCGTCATAAGTTGAATGCCGGAGTGCCAGTCGCTTGATTCCTTGTCCACGCTGCCGGCGAGTTGGGCGCCGAGGCCGGCTTGGACCATCACGGTGTCCACATGAGCGAATTCGGCGATCAGGAACTCTCCGCTGGTACGGTCATCTCCCCGCGCCGACGTGAATCCGGATTCGAAGAGTGTGTGCCTGTCCCAGATCTGGTGCTCGAGTTCGGCCGGATCGACCGCGAGCACGGCATTGTCAATAAAGATGTTGGCACCAAGCCGCGCGGTCAGCTCTGCAACCACCAATCCCGTGGCAACTCCGGGCGGTAGGCCGAGTACCACATGGGTGCAGTCCGTCTCCATCAGCCGCTCCACCGTGGGCACCACGTCGAGCCGGACGGTGCAGCTGAGGCAGCCATGCTCCAGCGGTGTCTCTGCCCGCTCGATCAGAACACCGTTCCGAAATATCCGGCGCAGTACAACGTACCCCTCAAGGAGATCATGATGCACCACTACGGAATTTGTATGGGTCTCCCCCAAGCGGAAGGTTGCTTCCTGACGGCACTGGGTATCGAGGGAACTGACAAGGGATAAATGCATTCCCCGAGCTTAGATGACAATCATTCTCATTAGCAACTGGCTGCAGTTAGGGGCACCCAGAACCCCTCGGATAAGTTCCGACGTCGACCGGCAGCTTTCCGGGTGCTGCAGCCTTGCCGGTGAGGACCGCAAGCAGTGCGTCAAAAGCGCCTGGCGTGCGCCCGTACAGAGCGATCCGAGTGGCGGCCGTTGATGAAGCCAGGGGCCAGGGTGCGTCGAGGGAGACGGCGACGTCGGCTTTAACAGGCCCTGCACCAAAACCCATGAGGCCGACCGTTGGGCCAGTTCCGATGGTGACTCCGGCGCTCGCTGCGGCTTTCGCAAAGCGCGCACGGTCCGCTTCCGAACCTCCGGCCAGCATGACACCGCCGTGGATGATTGGTCCCTGGCAAGGACCAGAAAGTACAGTGACCGCAGCCGCCGAAAGTTTCCGTGACAGATCTGCGCTGCTGCCCGGGCCGGGTGCCGGCGGAACGGCTGTCCGTCCGCGCCAGATCATCATTGTTGCAACCCGCTGGGCGGCCTCATCCAGTCGTTCCTTGGCGAGCGAGCCATTTTCCACGGCCGCAACAATGGCGTGATGGGAGGCCTCAACGTCGGATGGCATCAGCAGGAGATCCGCGCCTGCCGCCAAAGCCTTGGGCGCAGCGGAACCGCCCGGAAACTGTTTCTGAATAGCCTCCATGTTCAGGGCGTCGGTAACCGCAACTCCCTTGAATCCAATGCTGCGCAGTACTGTGTAGGTTGCTTTGGACACCGATGCAGGCATACCGGGTTCCAGGGCAGGCACGGCGATGTGCCCCGTCATCACCATGGGAACGCCGGCAGCAATACCCGCCTTGAACGGCAACCAGTCCCTTGACTCCAGCTGCGCTGTGGTGGCGGCCTGAACGGGAAGATCCAGGTGCGAGTCGACCGTAACGGACCCATGGCCGGGAAAATGCTTGATGGCCGGAAGCACCCCTGCGGCCAGCATGCCCTGGGAAAAGCCGACAGACATTTGGCCGACTGTTTCAGGGCTCCCTGATATTGAGCGTGACCCGATGGTCGGATCCGTCGGGCCTATGGTGACGTCGGCGTCGGGAGCAAAATCCACGTTGAATCCCAGCCCCGCCAGTTCACCCGCCAGCGAGCGCCCGGCGTCGGAAGCCAAGGAGGGATCTCCGGCAGCCCCGTAGCTCATGGGCGTAGGCCATTCGGTGAGTGGTGAGCGGAGCCTGGACACCAGGCCCCCTTCCTGGTCGACGGCGATCATCCCCGGCCACTTCCGGCCGTCGGCCATAGCGGCCTTCTGCAGGTCCGCGGTGACCTTGCCCATGGCTGGCGCATCGACCTGCCCGTCGGGAGTCCCTGGCACATTGTCCGCCATGACTATGGAGCCCGCGAGATGCAGCCGCTCAATCGCGGCCGTCTGGGCACTATGGTCCAGGCCCTGGTAGAACGGCAAAAGAACCTGGCCCGCCTTCTGGCTGACCGTCATAGCAGACACCGCTGCAGACGCGGCGTCCGAATCCTTCTGCCCGGGGCCCCATCCCAGTTGTTCACCGCCCGGTGAGTCAGTGGCGGACGGAGGTGCCGCCGTCGTCGATTCCGGAGCCGATGGTGAGGCGGTGGCAACGGGAGCCGACGAACCGGCGGATGGGGACGGCGTCTCGCCTCCGGTGGGCGCAGGCGTGCAGGCGGCAGTCAACAGGACGGTCGCGAAAATTATCGTCAGGGTTCCTGTGGCAGAACCGCTGGAACGAGCATTCCTTGGAGCATCAGGGTAAATGCTGCCATTCCGAAGGGGGCCGATGTGAAAACTGTCACGTGCGCTTTGAAACCAGGCCATCATACCGATGCTACCCCTGCACTAGACTTGAGGCACGGTTGCCCGCTCTGGGGGAGGCAGCGGGCAACGGCAGGTAAAACGTAAAGGGACCACATGAAGATTGATTTTGCTGCCTCCAGGCAATCAACTCTTGGAGTGGAATGGGAGCTTGCGCTCGTCAACGCTGAAACCGGCGAACTGGCCTCTGTGGCCAATGAGGTACTGCGCGGTGTTGCCGCCAATCACCCGGAACTGAATGACGACGACGAACACCCGCACATCAAGCAGGAGCTTCTGCTGAACACGGTGGAGCTCGTGACCGGCATCTGTGAGACGGTGGCCCAGGCAAAAGAAGACCTCAGCAGTTCCCTCGCCGCAGTACGCGAGGTCACCGACCCCATGGGCGTGGAAGTCTTCTGCGCGGGAAGTCACCCATTCAGCCCTCCGCAGCTTCAGCCCGTCACCGACAAGGCCCGCTACGCCAAGCTGATCGATCGCACCCAGTGGTGGGGCAGGCAGATGGTGATCTACGGCGTCCACGTCCACGTTGGCCTGGAACGTAAGGAAAAAGCCCTTCCCGTTGTGGACGGCCTGGTCAACTATTTCCCTCACTTCCAGGCGCTCTCTGCCTCAAGTCCGTTCTGGGGCGGCGAGGATACCGGTTACGCCTCCCACCGGGCCCTGATGTTCCAGCAACTTCCCACCGCGGGCCTTCCGTTCCAGTTCTCCACCTGGGATGAATACGAATCGTATGTGCAGGACATGTTCACGACGGGGGTCATCGACACCATCTCGGAAATCCGCTGGGACATACGCCCCGTGCCGAATCTGGGAACCATCGAGATGCGGATCTGCGATGGCTTGGCGACGCTTGAGGAAGTGGGGGCCGTGGCTGCCCTGACCCAGTGCCTCGTCGACGAATTCTCCACCACTCTTGATAACGGCGGCACCATTCCCACCATGCCTCCGTGGCACGTCCAGGAGAACAAATGGCGGGCGGCCCGGTACGGCATGGACGCCATCATCATCCTGGACGCCAAGGGCAATGAACAGCTGGTGACCGACCACCTCCTGGAAACACTCAATCGGCTGGAACCTGTCGCCGCTAAGCTCCGTTGCGCGGATGAGCTGGCCGACGTCGAAAAGATCATCCGCAGGGGCGCCGGCTACCAACGGCAGCGCCGTGTGGCGGCCGAAAACGGTGGGAATCTGCAGGCTGTGGTCCTGGACCTCGTGAAGCAGATGAGGAACGGACCCACAGCCTGAAGGGGAGCCGTTTGGGGGCAAAGAATTAGTTCACGACCGGTGTAACCAAAGTCCCGGAAACGGAAACTTCAAGGGTGTGGCACGATGCCATGCAGGGTTCGATCCGGGGGAAATACTGTATGCCGCGTAAGTTGTTCTGTGAGTTGTCGCCGTTGACGTACTGGATATCGGTACAGCGGATGGTCCTCCACCGAAAGCTCCAGGACGTCTTTTCCGAGGCAAAGTTCGCCGCTGTCAGAGGTGGCGAAACGCTGCCGGTGGTTGTCTACCGGCACAACTCCCTGATCCGCAGGAAGCTCGGCAACGTGGACCTGCGCTTTCAGGAGAATAAAGCCGTCAGCCTCGGAATCGCCGCACCGTTGGTGAACCGCGTGGAGATCAGGCCCGGCGAGACGTTTTCGTTCTGGAATCTGGTGGGAAGCTGCACAGCCACCAAAGGCTATCGCGAAGGTCTCACCATCAATAACGGCCGGGCTGAGTCAGGGATCGGCGGCGGGCTGTGCCAGTTCACAAACCTCCTGCACTGGATGGTCCTTCACAGCGAACTGACCATTGTGGAACACCATCACCACGGCGAACTGGACCTGTTCCCTGACTTTAACAGGCAGATCCCCTTCGGATCCGGGACGTCCATCATCTACAACTACCTCGACTACCGCGTCCGCAATGACACCGACCAGAGCTTTCAGTTCTTGGTATCTGTCACCGATGAGCACCTGTGCGGCGAGCTGCGGGCGGAGAAGGTCCCCGCGGTGAAGTTCCATATCAAAGAAGAAGATGCCTACTTCCAGGAGTCCGGCGGGCAGGTTTTCCGGCACAACAGGATTGTCCGGCTGACCAGGGATAAACGGAGCGGCCTGATCGTCTCCAGAGAGCAGATTCTGGAAAACAATGCGCTGGTGGTCTACGACCGGGATCTCATTTCAGCGGACATCCTGCCACAGGAAGCAATCGTGCGTCCCGAGGCTTACAACACCCTCGTCTAGGCCGAAATGGTGGTGACCGGCATGGATGAATCCGGCGCGAAAGCTATCCCGCTGGGTCCGATGCCGGCCATCATGAGCTGGGCTCCGAGGGCTGCCACCATGGCGCCGTTATCGGTGCAGAGTTCCAAGGGAGGGACGTGCAGCGTAATCCCTGCAGCGATGCAACGTTCACCGGTCAGCTGCCGAAGCCGGGAATTGGCGGCCACTCCCCCGCCAAGAAGCAGGCTGGTGATGCCGTTCTCCCGGCAGGCAAGGACAGCTTTGGACGTGATCACATCCACCACTGCCTCCTGGAAGGCTGCCGCGACGTCCGCAACGGGAACGGCCTCCCCACGTGCCTCAAACTGTTCAACGCAGCGCGCGACGGCGGTCTTAAGGCCGCTGAAGGACCAGTCGTACCGGTGGGGGCCGGGTTCCTCGGCCGTGCCCATATACTTCGGCTGGGTCAGTCCCCGTGGGAAGCGGATTGCCTTGGCGTTTCCGGTTCGCGCGATCTTGTCGATGGCCGGTCCTCCCGGGTAGCCCAGTCCGAGTAGCCTCGCCACTTTGTCGTAAGCTTCTCCGGCTGCGTCATCGATGGTGGAGCCGAGCATCTCCACGTCGTCGGTGATGCTCCTGATCCGAAGTATTTCAGTGTGACCCCCGGAAACCAGCAGGGCTCCAAGATTCTGCGGAAGGTCTCCTCGCCTTTCACCGTCAGCCTCCAGCACGCCTACTCCTACGTGCGCCACCAGGTGGTTGATGGCATACAGGGGTTTGCCGGTGGCCACGGCGAGCGCCTTCGCAGCGCAGACCCCCACCATGAGTGCCCCGGCCAGGCCCGGACCGGCAGTGACCGCGACGGCGTCGACCTCGTCCAGGGTGACACCCGCCTCGGCGAGTGACTGCTGGAGGGTGGGAACAAATGCGTCGAGATGGGCCCGGGAAGCAATCTCAGGTATCACGCCGCCAAACCGGACATGTTCTTCCATGGAGGACGACACCGTATTACTCAGCAGGGTGGCTCCCCGCACAATGCCGACGCCGGTCTCGTCGCAGGATGATTCGATTCCAAGGACCAACGGCTCATTGCCGTTCATGGGCGTTCTGCTTCCGTTGTGGGCGCTGTTTCCGAAAGTTGGAGCCGCATGATCAGGGCGTCCACGCCGTCCCGGTAGTACCGGGGCCGGACGTGGATCTGCTCAAAACCGAAGCGGATGTAGAGCTGCTGGGCGCGGGGATTGTCGGCCCGGACCTCGAGCAACACGTCTTCTGCATTCCGGCGGCGGCTTTCCCCGATCAACGCGGTTAGCAAGGCCGAGCCGATACCCTTGCCTTCCTGCTCCGGGATCACCGCGATCGTCTGGACATCAGCTATGGGCTGGATGCACATGAGCCCGGCATAACCCACGATGGTTCCTGCCGTTTCCGCGACCAGATAGTGGCGGGTGTCTGACTGGCCCAGTTCGTCGACGAACATCTGCAAGGGCCAGGCGTCCACAGGAAAGAGTCTGCGTTCAAGCTGGTGTACTGCAGGAATGTCCTCTGCTGTCATTTCCCGCAAAATCACATTGTCCGCGTCCTCATAGCCCCCACTCATAACGCACGCTTCCGGGGGCCCGGGACCTGGGCATCGGACTCGCGCAGGTAAAGCGGCGTGGAATCCTGCAGTTGCCCGCCTGCAGCCAAACGGGCAAGGGCAAATTGCCCCAGAAAGAGTGCATCCGGTTGCTCCGAGCTGAAGTCAGCATTGGCCCGGAGGGCGTCCGGGTACAGCCCGGCTCCGGCGCCATAGGCGGGGAGATCAGGAACGTCCGCCGCGAAGCCTACGTGGGGACCGTCCACGAGTTGGGGCAATTGCCCTTGTTCCAGCGTGTAGCGGGCCCAATACACCTCTTTGCGCCGGGCATCGGTGGCCACGATGAACTCCGGGGCAGCCTCAGTTGATTCAGCCACCTCCAGGGCCACCGCATCCAGGCTCATCATCCCGTAAAGCGGCTTTTGCCAGACGAAAGCCAGGGTCCGCGCCGTGGCGATACCGGAACGCAGCCCCGTAAACGGCCCTGGTCCCACGCCGGTGACGATGGCGTCAATATCAGAGCCGGTAATGCCTGCGTCGGCAAGCATCCGGTTAATGCCTGGCGCCAGAACCTCGGCGTGGCTTCGCGTGTCTTCGGTGGAGAAGTTGCCCACCACGCCTTCCATGGCAACATCGGAAACCAGGGCGGCACTGGCCACAGCCGAGGTGTCAATGGCAAGGATCAGCATCAGGAGATTCCTTCCGCGGTGCCCGGCCACGACGGTTGCCGGGTCCACCGTGGCCCAAACCCACGGATCACTATGGTTCGTGGTTCGTCGTCGTCCTCCGGAGCGAAATCGAGGACACCGGGTTCCGCGTCAGCCGGACGGGGACTCTCCGGTGAGCTGCTGTCACGGGGAAGTCCCGCGGAGCCAAGCCGGCGATGGAGTTCAATCTCAAGCCGGCTCTCACTCAGGTGCTCTACCCGCTCCCTCCCCCATTCCACGACTGTCACGGAGTTGTCCATCGTGTTCTCGAGGTCGATGTCATCTATCTCCGACGCGGATTCCAGCCGGTACGCATCCACGTGTACCAGGTCCGGTCCGCCCGGCCGAGGCCCCTCCGGCAGGTTGGGATGGATCCGGACCAGCACGAAGGTGGGGGAAATAATTCCTGCCCGGACCCCAAGGCCCTCGCCCAGTCCTTGCGTAAAAGTGGTCTTCCCGGCCCCGAGTTCGCCGGTAAGGACAAGGAGGTCCCCCGCCTCGAGAACCGAGCCCATAGCGCTGGCAAGCTGGTGAGTCTGTTCGGCGGTTTCCACGTGGAACGTCTGTTCCCACTGAGCTGAGTCCCATTCAGCTGAGTCGGGCCGTTCCGGTTCGGGTAGCTGGCCCTGTTCAGCGCTCACGGCGTCGTCTCTTCGTTGATGTATCGTCGCGGCACCCGCGGACTTATTCTTGTCACGATCTCGTAGTTGATGGTTCCGGCTGCACGCGCCCAATCATCCGCGGTGGGACCGCCGTCGTTCCCCTCCCCGAACAGAACCGCCTCGCTTCCCAGCCGACTGTCCCCGCCCGCCGCTACATGCAACGGTCCAAAGTCCACCACCATCTGATCCATGGCGATAGTGCCCACCACCGGATACGTCACGCCGTCAATGCGGACAGGGCCTCCCGTGGCAACGCGGGGAACGCCGTCGGCATAACCCAGCGGGATGAGTCCGAGCGTGCTGGCATCTTCCGTACGGTACCGAAGTCCGTAGGAAACTCCCTGGTGGGCCGGCACGTCTTTGCAATGTGCCACCAGGGTGCGGACAGTCATGGCGGGCCGGAGCCCCAGCTCCGCCGAAGTCTGACCTCTGAAGGGGGAAAGCCCGTAGACGCCGAGCCCCACTCGCACCAGATCGAAGTGGGTATCGGGACGGGACAGCGCGGCGGGGGTGTTGGCAAGATGCCTTATTTCCGGATCCACTCCGGCATCCTCGGCGACGGCCAAGGCATCGCGGAAGGCTGCAAGCTGTTCATCAGTTTCGGGCCGCTCCGGTTCGTCCGCCACGGCCAAGTGTGAGAAGATTCCAGCCACCCGCAGCAGGCCCTCGTCCTGGTATTCGACGGCTGCGCCCACAAGTTTGTCCCAAGACTCGATGGTGGCGCCGTTACGCCCGAGGCCGGTGTCCACCTTCAGGTGAACCCTGGCGGGCCGCTCCTGATCCCTGGCTGCGGCCACGATGTTGTCCAACTCCCAGCCTGAGCAGCCGATATCTATTCCGGCAGCAACAGCTGCAACGAAGTTGGTTTCGCGCGTGTGCAACCAGGCGAGTATTGGCGCGTCGATGCCGGCAGCCCGGAGGGCCAAAGCCTCAGAGACGTGCGCAACTCCCAGCCATTGTGCTCCAGCCGCGAGCGCGGCCCTCGCCACGGGAACAGCACCATGGCCGTAGGCGTCCGCTTTCACCACCGCCATGACCCGTGCAGGAGAAGCCACAGCTACCAGTCGCCTCACGTTGTGCCGGATCGCCTCAAGATCGATCACGGCGGACCGCTCGTCGCTCGCGTTGGGGGAAGCATACGGCGCCGGTGCAGGGCCGCCTGCTGCTGGATAAGTCACCCTAGTGATTCTAGTAGCGGCCGGACGAGTCGCTTAATTGGCTGCCCGAATTGGCCGCCGGGCCGGCTGGGTCAGGCGTCGGAGAGGTGCGCGATGGTGGCCGTCGCGCGGCGCTGGGCCTCCGGCGGGACATCCCGGACGATCTCCTCAAGGAATTTGTACCGCCTCAGCCACTGACTCCCTTGCCGCTCGGGCCGCGCGTTTGCCTTCTTCCACCAGTCAGCGATGTCTCCCCAGCCAGGTGCGGCCAGGGACCCACCCACCTGCTGTACGGCCAGCGCAGCGCAGAGGTTGGCAAAACGAAGCCGGTTACCCAGTGGCCATCCGGCCAGGCATCCCACCACGAACGCTGCACCAAAGCAGTCACCGGCGCCGGTGGGATCAAGGGCGGGTACCGGCAGGGACGGCACCCATTCCTCTTCGCCGGTCTCGGAATCCACGGCCATTGCGCCTTGCGGTCCGAGGGTCACCACCGCAACAGGAACCCGGTCAGCCAAGGAATACAGTGCTGCCCAAGGATCACGTTTGCCGGTGAACGCCATGGCCTCCCGCTGGTTGGGCATAAAGGCGTAAAAGTACTTCAGGTTGTCCAGCCTGCTGGGCAGCCAGGCCCCGCTCGGATCCCACCCCACATCCCCGAACAGCTTGACGCCGGCTCCCTGGGCTGCGAGGGCCCAGGGCTCCATTTCCTCGGCGAGGTCGGTGACGGCGGCAAGGGCGGGCGGTGGGTGTCCAATCAGGTCCGACGACGTCAGTGGTGCGGGGTGTCCGTGCGTGACCATGGACCGGTCCTCCTGCACGCCGAGGGAAACAGTGACCGGCGAATGCCAGCCGGGAATCCGCCGGGAGAGGGACAGGTCCACGTGTTCCTGCCCTGCCAGGATTTTCCAGTTGTAGTCCCCGTACCCGTCATCCCCGAAGGCCGCGGCCAACCCTGTCCGGAGGCCTAGCCTCGCGGCCGCTATGGCCTGGTTGGCAACGCCGCCCGGGCAGCTTCCCATGCCGTCGCTCCAAACTTCCGTGCCTGGCTCCGGTGCATGCGGCAAGCCGGTGAAAATGATGTCCTGAAAAACCGTGCCGGAAAGCAGCAAATCGAAACCATCTGCCCCAGGGGTACGGACACTGGACAGCGGATCGAACCGTCGTGCGGGAATAGCGTCCATGTCCGGCAGACTACGCTGTGACGCTACAGCTGCAAAGGGGGAGGCATAGACTGCTGGTCATGCGGCTTATGATTGCCGGCGGCGGCGGTTTCCGTGTGCCCCTGGTCTACCGTGCATTAGCCTCCGGCCCCTTTTCCGGTCTGGTCCGGGAACTGGTGCTGTACGACGTCGACCCTGCACGGCTGGAAGCAATGGAAGCAGTGCTCGCTGCTATGGCGGCCGGAGCATCCTCAGCCTCCGGCGGCCAGCCCACAATCCGTACCACCACCTCTCTGCCTCAAGCCTTGAGCGGCACGGACATGGTATTCGCTGCGGTCAGACCCGGCGGCACAGCAGGGCGGGTAGCCGACGAACGCGTCGCACTTGAGCTGGGTCTCTTGGGGCAGGAAACCACTGGAGCTGGCGGGATTTCCTACGCCCTCCGGTCCATTCCGGCCATGCTGGAACTGGCCGAGTCGATGCGGCAGCTCGCTCCGGAAGCCTGGCTAATCAATTTCACCAATCCCGCAGGAATGGTTACGGAGGCTCTGAGGCCTATCCTGGGCAACCGCGTGATCGGCATCTGCGACTCCGCCAGCGGCCTGGTCCGGCGCGCAGCCGAAGCTGCCGGAGCACCCCTTCCTGAGGGAAAGCTCGACGGCGTGGGCTACTACGGGTTGAACCATCTGGGCTGGCTGTACCGGCTGGAGTCCGGTGGCCGGGACCTGCTGCCCGAGCTTTTATCGGACCCTCAGGCATTGGCGGGCTTCGAGGAGGGGAGGCTCTTCCCGCAGCCATTCCTGGCGCAGCTGGGCTGCCTGCCCAACGAGTACCTCTTCTACTACTACGACACTGCCAAGGCCGTTGCGGCCATGCGCTCAGCTGAAGGTACCCGAGGCGAATCCATCGACAGCCAGCAGCGGAACCTCTACCCGCGCCTTGCCGCAGCAGGACCGGAGGCCTACTCCCTGTGGGACGCAGCCCGCCGCTCACGCGAAAAAGGGTACCTGGCTGAGGCCCGTCCTGAGGGCGAGGAACGCGACGCCGAGGACCTCAACGGCGGCGGCTACGAGCGGGTCGCGCTCTCCGTGATGCGGGCGCTCGCAGGAGCGGGAAACGCAGAACTCATCCTGAATACGTCCAACGCTGCCAACATCGCCGGCGGCACTTACGGCGCCAAGCCCGCTGCCGACGGAAGCACAGCGTTATCCGCGATTCCCGGCCTCCCACGTGACGCCGTCGTCGAGGTTCCGTGTGTTGTAAGCCCCGAGGGCGCCGAGCCTATACCGCAGAGCGTCCCCCAGGATTCGCAGCTATCCCTGATGCTCCTCATCAAGCAGGTAGAAAGACTGACCATTCGCGCCGCAACCCTTGGGGACCGCGATGCTGCCGTCGCCGCGTTTGCCGAGCATCCGTTGATCGCATCAGAGAGCCTGGCGTCGGAGTTGCTGAACGGCTACGAAAACGCCTTCCCGGCTTTGCGGGACGGCTGGCGGTAGGGCGGTACCGTAAGGGGGCGCCGCTAGAGCTTGCGGAACATGACGTGAAGCCCCACCAGGCCGTCCTTCGGGTGGTTAAAGGCTTCGGGGATGGTAGCCAGTACCTCGAACCCGAGGCTCTGCCAGGCTTTCACCGCCCTCGTGTTGCTCTCGACGACGGCGTTGAACTGCATGGCCCGGAAGCCGGCCTCACGGGCTGCTTCCAGCGAGTAGGTGCAAAGGGCCCGTGCCACGCCCTTGCCGCTGTGGTCCGGATGCACCATGTAACCGGCATTGGCCACATGGCTTCCAGCGCCGCCGTAGTTGGGGTGCAGCTCGCCGGTTCCTACTACGGTGCCGTCCTGGACCGCGACGAAGGTCTGTCCTGGTGGCTGCTTGAACCAGACATCCTTCGCCTTTCCCTCGGTGGTGTCACGCTCCCAGGTGTAGGTCTCACCTGCGCGGATGATCGGCTCCATAATGGTCCAGATTCCGGGCCAGTCGTCCTGGGTTGCGGGGCGGATACTGAAGGGGTCTGATTCTGCTGATTCTGCTGATTCTGGTGTTCGGCTCACACGCGCCACGTTAGCAGCCGGTCCAGGCTGCAATTGGGCCCGGTGTACAGGAGTAGTGTTTTATCGAGTGCTGTTGGAAAGGCCGAAAGGAGAGCCGTGACCCTGATTCGGCGTGTCGCGTTCCTGTCGTTGCACACCTCTCCGATGGAACAGCCCGGCTCCGGGGACGCCGGCGGCATGAACGTGTACGTCCGTGCGCTGGCTTCAGCCTTGGCGGCGGCTGGTGTGGAAGTGGAGATCTTCACCCGATCCACCTCTGCCCGACAGCCCGCCGTCGAACATCCCGATCCGGGTGTCTGCGTCCACAACGTGATTTCCGGCCCGCCGCGCAAGCTCCCCAAAGAGGATCTTCCCGAATTGCTGCACAGCATGGTCGCCGAAATCGAACGGATTCGCGAGCGCCAGCCGCACGGCCGTTACGACATCATCCACTCCCACTACTGGGTGTCGGGAGTGGCTGGCCTGGAGCTCTCCCAGTTGTGGAATGTCCCTTTGGTGCACACCATGCACACCATGGCCAAGGTCAAGAACCTGCTCCTGCATTCCGGGGAAAAGCCTGAGCCGAGGCGCCGCGAGGACGGCGAACACCGCATTGTCGACGGCGCCACCCGGCTGATTGCCAACACCGCCCACGAAGCTTCTGAGCTGGTCTCCCACTACAACGCCGATTTTGACCGCATCGATGTTGCCCCGCCCGGCGTCGATCTGACTGTCTTTACCCCGGCGTTCCGGAGCCGTTCCCGCAAGGAGCACGGCGTGCATCCCGACACCTTCCATCTGCTGTTCGCCGGCCGCATCCAAAGGCTCAAGGGTCCACAGATTCTACTGAAGGCGGCCACGCTTTTGCGGACCCGGCGTCCGGACATCGATTTGCGGCTGACCATACTCGGGTCATTGAGCGGGTCAAAGGACTTTGACCTGAAGGCCCTCATCAAGGCGGCAGGAATGGACGACGTCGTCACGCACCGTCCGCCGGTCAACGCAATGGACCTCGCCGGGTGGTACCGCTCCGCCGACGTCGTGGTGATGCCGTCGTACAGCGAGTCCTTTGGGCTGGTGGCGCTGGAAGCCCAGGCCTGCGGAACGCCCGTGGTGGCAACGAAAGTGGGCGGTCTCTCCCGGGCTGTCTTTCATGGCAGGACCGGACTGCTTGTTGAGGGTCACAGCCCTGCAGACTGGGCCGACGTCCTTGAAGCTCTCTACGACGACCCCACCACCCGTGAGGATATGGGGCGGGCGGCAGCGCTGCATGCTGAAAGCTTCGGCTGGCAACGCACTGCGGCCATTACGCTGGAGAGCTACCACGCCGCCGTCGAGCAGTATCTTGGACACCAGCAGGTCCCGGCGGGCCGAGCCACATCCTAGCCACTCCTAGCCACTCCTAGCCGAAGGACGACGATGTCTGAGAAAAAGGTGATGAGCGATCTCGAGATCGCCCGGCACGCGACCATGCGCCCTATCGGGGAGATTGCGGCAGCGGCGGGGATCAACGACGAAGCGGTCGAGGCCTATGGCCGGTATAAAGCCAAGATTGATCCATCCCGGCTTGCTGCCTCTGAAGCGCGCGGGAAGGTGGTGTTGGTCTCGGCGATGTCGCCCACTCCAGCGGGTGAAGGAAAGTCCACCACCACAGTGGGTTTGGCGGACTCCCTGGCACGCGCCGGCCACAAAGTGATGATTGCCCTGCGCGAACCGTCGCTGGGACCGGTCCTGGGGATGAAGGGTGGGGCTACCGGCGGCGGATACTCCCAGGTCCTGCCGATGGACGAGATCAACCTGCATTTCACTGGCGACTTCCATGCCATCACCTCGGCGAATAACGCGTTGATGGCGCTGGTGGACAACCACATCTTCCAGGGCAACGAACTGAACATCGATCCCCGCAGGATGACGTTCAAGCGGGTGCTGGACATGAATGACCGCTCGCTGCGCGAAGTGGTGATTGGACTTGGCGGCCCGGTCCAGGGCGTTCCGCGGCAGGACGGATTCGACATTACGGTGGCCTCGGAAATCATGGCCGTCTTCTGCCTCGCCACGGACCTGACGGATTTGAGGGAACGCCTGGGCCGGATCACTTTTGGATACACCTATGAGCGCCAGCCTGTGACCGTGGCCGATCTCGGGGTTCAAGGCGTGCTCACCCTGCTCCTCAAGGAAGCCATCAAGCCCAACCTGGTGCAAACCATCGCCGGTACTCCTGCCATGGTCCACGGCGGCCCGTTCGCCAACATTGCCCATGGCTGCAACTCACTGATTGCCACCCAGACTGCCCGGCGCCTCGCCGACATCGTTGTTACCGAGGCAGGTTTCGGCGCCGACCTCGGGGCTGAAAAGTTTATGGATATCAAGGCCAGGGTAGGTGATGTGGCCCCGTCAGCAGTGGTGGTGGTGGCCACCATCAGGGCACTGAAAATGCATGGCGGAGTACCCAAGGAGAGCCTGACTGCACCGAACCTTGAGGCGTTGGCGGGCGGCGTCGCCAATCTCCAGCGTCACGTTCACAATGTGGAGAAGTTCGGGCTGACACCCGTGGTGGCGGTCAACAAGTTCGCGACGGACACGGACGAGGAACTCGACTGGTTGCTGGACTGGTGCGCGCAGGAAGGGGTGCCGGCCGCCGTCGCAGATGTATGGGGCCGCGGCGGTGGCGGAGACGGCGGTGACGATCTGGCAGCCAAGGTGGCGGCGGCCCTCGACGTTCCGCACACTTTCCGGCATCTGTACCCGCTGGAGTTGTCGGTGGAGGAGAAGATCCGCACCATTGTGCAGGAGATGTACGGGGCCGACAGCGTCGACTTCTCGGTACCGGCCCTCAAGCGGCTGGCGGAGATCGAGAAAAACGGCTGGAGCGGCCTGCCCGTCTGCATGGCCAAGACCCAGTACTCCTTCAGTGATGATGCTTCACGGATGGGGGCGCCAAAGGGCTTTGTCATTCATGTGCGCGATCTCCTGCCCAAGACCGGAGCTGGCTTTATCGTTGCCCTCACCGGTGCCGTCATGACAATGCCCGGGCTCCCCAAGGACCCCGCAGCGCTGCGCATGGACGTCGACAACGACGGCAACCCGGTAGGGCTCACCTGACCCGCCCCCAACCCTCCCTCACCTCCCGCCGCCCTAAACCCAACCCTCCCTCACCTCCCGCCGCCCTAAACCCAACCCTCCCTCACCTCCCGCCGCCCTAAACCCAACCCTCCCTCACCTCCCGCCGCCCCCTGCCAAGGCTGTGGATAACTTCTGCGCGGAACGCTCAAGGCGGGGTAACAATTCCCTTATGCAAAAAACCAACCTGCCGGGCGACCTTGGAACGATGCCCTTCACTCTTGAATCTGCGTTGGAGTTGGGCGTCAAGGAGAAGAGATTGCGGAACTCTGATGTGGCACACATCAGCCGGGGCTTGTACCGCCCTCTGAACTGGGACTTTGACCTGGAGGCAGCGGCGCGAGCCCTGTCTGCCGCGTCACCGGGCGCTTGGATCTCCCACGTCACTGCGGCGCGAATAAAGTGTTTGATTCTGCCGCCTTGGCTTGCCGACTCAACTGAACTCCACCTGAGCAAGCCGAGGTCACTTCCCGAGGTCCGGCGGAAAGGTGTCATGGGCCATACAGTCCTCGCTTGGGACGATGAAATCGAGGTGAAAGACGGGATTCGAATCAGCACTCCATCCCGAACCTGGCTGGACATGGCCAGAAGGGTGTCCCTTGATGACCTCGTATGTATGGGAGACCAGCTGGTCAGAATTCCGCGTCTGCATTTTGAAGGGCGCTCCCAGCCGTTCGACACATTGGAAGGTCTGCGCTCTCTCGTGAACCGCCACCCGAACCTGCAGGGGGTTGTGCACGCCAGGGAAGCCCTGGAGTTGATGCGGGTGGGGGCCGATTCAGGCCCCGAAACGCTGCTTCGCCTGGCGATTTTGGACGCGAGATTACCGGAACCTGAGCTTCAGCTGGCTTTAAGGCAGGAGGACCCGGACTCGCCTACTTCCGACCTCGGCTATCGCCAGCGCCGATTAGCGATCCAGTACGACGGCGGTCATCACCTTGAGGAGCCACAGAGACTGAGTGACAGACGGCGGGATAGAGCATTCGAAGCCGCTGGCTGGGACGTACTGATCTTCGATAGAGACGATCTAAGTGACAGATTCCAGAAAGCCGTCGTCAAAATCCGCAGGGCACTGCGCACCGGTCGGCTCGACCATCCGGCTGCGTCCGGATTTGTCGACGCGATGTGAGGGAGCGTCACCCAACAACCCGCGAAACGTGAGGGAGCGTTTGTCGGAGGAACGGCGAACGCTCCCCCACCTGCGAAAGGTGAGGGAGCGCCAGCGAAAAACCCGCGAAACGTGAGGGAGCGTTTAGGCTTAGCGCTCGAGGTCTCCGCGGATGAAGGCCTCCACCTTTTCACGGGCGAGGTCATCGTTGAACTGTTCCGGAGGAGACTTCATGAAGTAGCTCGAAGCGGAGAGAAGCGGGCCGCCGATACCACGGTCCAAGCCAATTTTTGCGGCGCGGATGGCATCGATGATGACGCCGGCAGAGTTCGGCGAGTCCCAAACCTCCAGCTTGTACTCCAGCGAGACAGGGGCATCTCCGAAGTTACGTCCCTCGAGGCGCACGAAAGCCCATTTACGGTCGTCGAGCCACTGGACGTAGTCCGACGGGCCAATGTGCACGTCCTTGGCAGCAAGTTCGGCCTCAACGTTGGAGGTCACGGCCTGGGTCTTGGAAATCTTCTTGGATTCCAGGCGGTCCCGTTCCAGCATGTTTTTGAAATCCATGTTGCCGCCGACGTTCAGCTGGTAGGTGCGGTCCAGGGTAACGCCGCGGTCTTCGAAGAGCTTGGCCATCACGCGGTGGGTGATGGTGGCACCGATCTGGCTCTTGATGTCGTCGCCCACGATCGGCACGCCGGCTGCCGCAAACTTCTCAGCCCATGCCTTAGTGCCGGCAATGAAGACGGGGAGGGCGTTGACGAAGCCCACTCCGGCGTCGATGGCGCACTGGGCGTAGAACTCAGCGGCTTCCTGCGACCCGACCGGCAGGTAGCAGACCATAACGTCCACTTTGGCGTCCTTCAGTGCCTGGACAACGTCCACGGGCTCTGCCGGCGACTGCTCGATAGTCTCGAGATAGTACTTGCCGAGCCCGTCAAGAGTGGGGCCGCGCTGTACGGTCACGCCTGAGGGCGGCACGTCTGCGATCTTGATGGTGTTGTTCTCGCTGGCCAGGATCGCGTCAGCAAGGTCGACGCCGACCTTCTTGCCATCGACGTCGAAAGCAGCCACGAACTGAACATCATTGACGTGGTACTTTCCGAACTCCACGTGCATCAGACCCGGAATCGTCGTCTGGGGGTCGGCATCCCGATAGTACTGAACACCCTGGACCAGTGACGCGGCGCAGTTGCCTACACCGACGATTGCAACACGAATGGGATTTGAAGACACGGAACTCCTTTGAGAACAAACGTCACGCACCCTGCGCCGGTCCTGCCCTGATGCGGAACGGCGGCTGATGGGCACAACGCCATGCGGCGCCCTTGCAGTCTATCCAATGGTGCCGTCGCTTCGCTCCTTGCGGCCCCGGCAATGCCGCCTGTGTTACAGACAACTGTTGCCTCCCATCCCGCAGGATGGGAGGCAACAGTGTCTCAACTGGCAAGCGAGCCACTCAGCTCCGAGACGTACTGCCCCGGTACTGGTTACGCCTTCAGAGCCGCGCTAATGTCAGATTCGACGGCGAACTGGTCAATCGCTGCCAGCTCCTCCTCCGTAAAGCCGAGGTTGTTGATGGCGGACAGCGTGTCTTCAAGCTGCCTGACACTGGAAGCACCGATGAGAGCTGAGGTGACAGGAGTTCCCTTCGGCTGGTCACGGAGAATCCAGGCGACGGCCATTTGGGCGAGGGTCTGGCCTCTCTCGGCAGCGAGGCCGTTTAGCCCGCGGATGCGATCCAATTTGTCTTCGGTGATCGCCGCCCCGGAGAGGAAGCGTTCCTTGGCTGCTCGCGAGTCAGCGGGGATGCCATTGAGGTAGCGGTCCGTCAGCTGGCCCTGCGCCAACGGCGAGAAGGCGATGGAGCCTGCGCCCACCTGTTCCAGAGCCTCGTACAGGTTTGGTGTGCCGTTCTCAGTCCAGCGGTTCAGCATCGAGTAGCTGGGCTGGTGGATCAGCAAGGGCGTGCCGAGTTCCTTAAGGATGGCCGCGGCCTGAATGGTCTGTTCCGGGGTGTAGGAGGAAATACCCGCGTACAAGGCTTTTCCTGAGCGCACTGCATAGTCCAATGCACCCATGGTCTCTTCCATCGGCGTTTCGGGATCGGGACGGTGACTGTAGAAGATATCCACGTAGTCCAGGCCCATGCGCTGCAAGGATTGGTCCAGGCTGGACAGCAGGTATTTGCGGGAGCCCCACTCGCCGTAAGGGCCGGGCCACATGAAGTAGCCGGCCTTTGTCGAGATGATCAGCTCATCGCGGTAAGGCTTGAAATCGTCCTGCAGGTGCCGGCCAAAGTTGGTTTCAGCCGTTCCGTCCGGCGGGCCATAGTTGTTGGCCAAGTCGAAATGGTTCACGCCCAGGTCAAAGGCCCGGCGAAGAATGGCACGCTGTTCGTCGAAGCGCTTGTCATCGCCAAAGTTGTGCCACAGGCCCAAAGAGATGGCCGGAAGTTTGAGGCCGCTGCGTCCAACGCGGCGGTACGGCATGGATTCGTAGCGGTCTTCCGCAGCGGAATAAGTCATACTTACCATCCTGCCAGCCACGAGACCATCCCGGGGCTGGCGTCCAACATTCGGTCAGATCAGTATCGCCGCGCTGTGCCCCGGCAATTCCAGCTTTCCGGACTCCAGCCAGACGGCGTCGTCGGTGGCCAAACGGATAGTCTCGGCTTCCGTATTGAGCCTGCAGTCCCCGCTGGAGAAATTGAAGACGACGTGAACGGCGCCGCGTTCCAACCGGAGCCACCCGTCCTCTTCGTTGAACTCCACCTGCGTCTCCTCCAAGCCGGGAGCAACAAGATCGGGCAAGGACTTCCGGAGAGCAGTCAGTGACCGGTAGAGCTCCAACAGTCGCGCGTGGTCCCCCTCTGCGGCCTCTTGCCAGTTGAGTTTGGACCGCGTGAACGTGGCCGGGTCCTGAGGATCCGGAACCAGAGCAGGGTCCCAGCCCATCCTCTCGAACTCCTTGATGCGCCCCTCCGCAGTAGCCTTCCCAAGCTCGGGTTCTGGATGCGAGGTGAAGAACTGCCAGGGGGTTGTGGCACCGTATTCCTCCCCCATGAACAGCATGGGGGTGAACGGGGAGGTCAGGGACAGAACAGCGGCCAGGGCCAGCTGACCGTAGGAAAGCGACTGCGAGAGCCTGTCACCAACAGCCCGGTTGCCGATCTGGTCATGGTTCTGGGTGCACACAACCAAGGCCGAAGGATGTACGAGGTTGGAGTTGATGGGCCGGCCGTGGTGTCGGCCGCGGAAACTTGAATAGCTTCCGTCGTGGAAAAACCCGCTTGTCAGTACCTTTACCAGCGCGGCCAGGGAATCGAAGTCGCCGTAGTAACCGGTGGTCTCGCCCGTGAGGTTTACGTGGGCTGCGTGGTGGAAGTCATCGCTCCACTGGCCAGTGAGCCCGTACCCGTTGAGTTCCCGCGGATAGAGCAGGCGGGGGTTGTTGAGGTCTGACTCGGCGATCATGGTGACCGGCCTGCCAGTTTCAACGGAGACGGCCGCGGCCAAAGCCCCAAATTCCTCGAGGATGGGAAGGGCTCGCTCGTCCTTCAGCGCGTGAACGGCATCGAGACGCAGCCCATCGACGTGATAGTCACGCAACCACATTGCAGCGTTCTCGAGGATATATGTCCGCACCTGGTCCGAGTCCGGACCATCAAGGTTGACGGAATCGCCCCATGTGTTGCCCTTTCCGGACGTGACATACGGCCCGAATCTGGGCAGGTAGTTGCCGCTGGGGCCCAGGTGGTTGTAGACCACATCCTGGATGACTCCCATCCCGGCCGCGTGGGCGGCATCCACAAAACGCTGGTAAGCCGCCGGCCCGCCATAGCCCTCGTGCACCGCGTACCAGAGCACGCCGTCGTAACCCCAGTTGTGAGTGCCGTTGAAGGCGTTGACCGGTAGCAGCTCCACAAAGTCGACGCCGAGCCCGGACAGGTAATCGAGGCGCTGGGCAGCGGCGTCCAAGGTCCCTTCAGGGGTGAAGGTCCCCAGATGCAGCTCGTAGATGACGGCGCCCTGCAGCTCCCGGCCTTTCCAGCCGCGGTCCTGCCATTCATAGGCCGTCGGATCGTAGGTGCGGGACAACGAGTGCACGCCCTCAGGCTGCCTGCGTGAGCGAGGATCCGGAAGGGGGATGGCTTCGTCATTGACGAGGTAGCCGTAATCCGCCTCGCCCTCCGCCGGGGCGTCCGCGGCAGTCCACCAGCCGTCGTCGCGCCGTGTCATGGGGTATTTTTGGCCGCCCGCCAGCAGGGTGACGGATTCAGGCTCGGGAGCCCAAATGTCGAAGCGTTCGCTTCCGGTCACTGGAAGAGTCATTCGGGTGGTTCTCCGTTCAGTGGGTGGATTGGGAGGCTGGCTAGCCGTTTTCGCTGATAGGGGTGAGCAGCGCCACCGGGTAAACCCGCAGGATTTCCGCCACCTCCACGGGACCGGGGCCAAAGATGGTCCCGGTGAGCTCGTCCTGCATTTCAGTGTTAAGCGCGACGGCGGTCTCCCGCCATCCGCCTTTGCGTTCCAGCCCGTAGGGGAGCCTCGTAGCCAAGGTCAACGCCCCTGCCGTGGCGGGTTCCGTACTGTCAGCGCGGCTGAAGGCGAGGAGATGCTCAGCTGCTGGGCCTACGGCTTCCACCGGCTGGTAACCCCTGAAAAGTTCGGGCCGGTCCCGGCGCAACCTCAGGGCGCGTGAAGTCACCAGCAGCTTGCAGGCCTCTGCCCGGAAGACCGCCGGAAGCTGACCGTCATCCAGTTCAGCCAGGGTGTTTCGTCTGTGCTCGAAATCCACGGCCCGGCGGTTGTCCGGATCTGCCAGGGAGCGGTCCCAGAACTCTGTGCCCTGATAGACGTCCGGCACTCCAGGCATGGTGAGTTGGACTAGTTTGGCGGACAACGAATTCGACGCCCCATGGGGGTCAATCCGTGCCACAAGAGCCGTCAATTCAGTGCGGACATCGGGGTCGTCAAAAACGGCATCCACAGCGGCCAGGAGTTTCTGCTCGAACTCCTTATCAGGGTCAGTCCAGCTGGTGGAGTTCCCGGCTTCGCGTGCAGCTTTTTCCGCATATCCACGGAGCCTGGCACGATCAGCAGGCCAAGACCCGGTGATTGCCTGCCACAACAGCGCCGCGAGGGGTCCGTCCGGCAGCGGGGCCAGTTCGCGCAGCCGCGCCAGGGCCGCCGTCCATTCAGGGGCCATTTCGGAAATGACGGAGATACGTGCCCGGGTATCCTCGCTGCGTTTGGTGTCATGAGTGGTCAGCGTGGTCATTGAGAGTGGCAGCCGCTCCTGGCGGCGGGCCATCCGTTCGTGGAATTCCTGCGGGCTGAGGGCGAATTCCGTGGGGTCGGCGCCAACTTCGGTGAGTGTCCCCAGCCGCGTATAGCGGTAGAAAGCCGTGTCCTCGACGCCCTTGGCCATCACCATTCCGGACGTTTGCTGGAACCGTCGTCCAAGTTCCGCGTCGGCGTCATTGAGCAGCGGCAGGATTCCAGCAATGGCATCGGACAGATCAGGCCTGGCATCCATGGCAGCTTCGCAGGCTTCCTTGAGCACCTCTGCGCCATGCGGCAGGTAGGTGCGGTAGACGGGGAAGGCGGCAATAATCTCCGCCAGGGCGTCGGCAGATTCAGTGGCAGTGAGCCCCAGATCCTCAGGCAGCAGCCTGACGAGCCTCAGGATTTCGGAATGCAACATCCCGTCCGCGATAGCGCGCTTAGTGCCATGGATCATTTCGGCGTAGTCGCTCGACTTCTTGCCGCCACGCAGGCGGGCATCAAGCCGCGTCAGGGGCGCCTCACCCTTGGGGTCCACGAAAACCCGGTCGACGTCGGCCAGGGCGTCGTACCCCGTGGTACCTTCGCACTGGAATTCCGGCGGCATCTCCTCCCCCGGCTCCAGGATCTTCTCGGCCAGGACGTATGCGCCGCCGGTGAGTTCCTTCAACCTGCGGAGATACCCGCCCGGATCCGCAAGTCCATCGGGGTGATCGATGCGCAGTCCGTCAACCAGGCCTTCTTTGAACCAGCGCGCAACCTCAGCATGGGCTTCGTCAAAGACCTCCGGGATTTCCACCCGGACTCCAGCCAGTGAATTGATGGCGAAGAACCGGCGATAGTTCAGCTCGTCGTCCGCCCGGCGCCAAGCGATCAGCTCGTAGTGCTGCCGGTCGTGGACGTCGCAGGGGTTGTCGCCCGGAGCGTATGTCCCCTCTGCCAAGGGAAAACGGTGGTCGTAGTAACGGAGTTCGCCATCCCGGATCTCCAGGTGTTCGACGTCCTCATCGCTCCCGAGTACCGGAACGCGGACGCGGCCGCCTCCAAAGTCCCAGTCGACGTCGAACGCCTCCGCGTATTTCGACTGCCGCCCTTCCTTCAGAAGGGACCACCACCATGGGTTCTGGTGGGGAGAGGCGACGCCGACATGGTTGGGAACGATGTCCACAAGCACTCCCATGCCGACGGCGCGGGCAGCCTGGGACACGGCTGCGAGCCCTTCGGGGCCGCCACGGTCCGGGTCCACAGCGCTCGGGTCGGTGACGTCGTAGCCGTGGCCTGATCCCTTTTCGGCAGTTAGCAGCGGGGACAGGTAGAGCCAGTCAACGCCCAGGGCATGGAGGTAGTCCACGATTTCTACGGCGTCGTGCAGGGTGAAGTCCGGGCGGATCTGCAGCCTGTACGTCGAGACAGGGGTTTTCATGAGCCTGCCTCCTCAGCCTGCCCTATCTTCCTGGTGTGTTTGGGCTCGGGTGACGCCGGGGATGTCAAAGCCGCCGACTCGGGCGTGGCAGTCTGCGACAACGCGGCCAGGGAAGCGGCCACCGAGTGATCCGGCTCCACTTCGGGAGTGCTGTGCGCCCGGAGTACCACCAGGGATTTGGCGTCTACCGGGAGACTGCCGCCAGCCATGACGGGTTCGGTGTCGGCATTGTGTCCGGCGGTATCGATGATGATGTCCCAGGCCGGCGCGTACTCATCGGACGGCAGTTTGAACTTCACTTCTTCGTCCTGGGCGTTGAAGTAGAGGACAAAGTTGACGTCGGTGATCCGGCGGCCTCTCATATCCTTGCCCTGGATGCCGTCGCCGTTGAGGAACATGCCCACTGAGCGGCCCAGACCGGCCTCCCAGTCCTCGGGCTGCATGGTGGAACCATCGACGTCCAGCCATACGATGTCAGGCAGCCGCTCGCCTTCACCTCGGCGTACTGGCCGGCCGTCAAAGAACTTGCTGCGCCGGAATGTGGGGTGTTTCGCCCGCAGGGAATTGACAGCTGCCGTGAATTCCACCAGGGGTTGGTCAACATTGTCCCAATTGATCCAGGTCAGCTCGGAATCCTGGCAGTAGCCGTTGTTGTTCCCTCGCTGAGTCCTGCCCAGTTCATCACCGTGGAGCAGCATGGGAACGCCCTGGGATAACAGCAGTGAAGCGATGAAGTTGCGCTGCTGGCGTGCCCGCAGCGCCAGGACCTTCGGATCATCCGTGGGCCCTTCAGCGCCACAGTTCCAGGAGCGGTTGTGGGATTCGCCGTCGTTGTTTCCCTCGCCGTTGGCCTCGTTGTGCTTCTCGTTGTAGGAAACGAGGTCGGACAACGTGAAGCCGTCGTGGGCGGTGACGAAGTTGATGGAGGCCACCGGACGCCTGCCTGAGTGCTCGTACAGGTCAGCTGAACCGGTGAGCCGCGAAGCGAATTCGCCCAGGGTGGATGGTTCTCCGCGCCAGAAGTCGCGCACGGTATCGCGATATTTGCCGTTCCACTCTGTCCATTGCGGCGGGAAGTTGCCCACCTGGTAGCCACCCGGCCCAACGTCCCAGGGCTCGGCAATGAGCTTCACCTGGGAGACGACAGGGTCCTGCTGGATCAGTTCGAAGAACGTGGAGAGTTTATCGACGTCGTAAAACTCGCGGGCCAGGGTGGAGGCGAGATCGAAACGGAAGCCGTCAACGTGCATCTCGGTGACCCAGTAGCGCAGCGAGTCCATAAGCAACTGCAGGGAATGCGGGTGGCGGACGTTGAGGGAGTTACCGGTCCCTGTGTAGTCCATGTAGTGCTTCTGATCGCCTTCCATGAGGCGGTAGTAGGCGGGGTTGTCGATGCCTTTGAAGGACAGCGTGGGGCCCAGGTGGTTGCCTTCGGCGGTGTGGTTGTAGACCACGTCCAGGATGACTTCGATCCCGGCACGGTGCAGGGTGCGGACCATCGCCTTGAAGTCCTGCACCTGCTGGCCGGTGTCACCGGTGGAACTGTACATGTTGTGCGGGGCGAAGAAGCCGATGGTGTTGTAGCCCCAGTAGTTATTGAGGCCTTTGTCCTGCAGGATGCCGTCATTGACGAACTGGTGCACCGGCATCAGTTCAATCGCGGTGACTCCGAGTTTCTGCAGGTGGGCGATAACCGACGGGTGCGCCACACCTGCGTAGGTGCCCCGCTGCTCCTCGGGAATCTCCGGGTGGAGCTGCGTGAGGCCTTTTACGTGGGCCTCGTAGATCACTGACTTGTGGTACGGAATCCGGAGGTTGTGGTCGCCGTCCCAGTCGAAGTAGGGGTTGATGACAACGCCGAGCATCATGTGCCGGCTGGAATCGGCATCATTTCTCGAGTCGGGGTCGCCCATGTTGTAGGAGAACAGCGAGGGGTCCCAGTCCACCTGTCCATGGACTGCCTTGGCATAAGGGTCCAAAAGCAGTTTATTGGCGTTGAACCGCAGCCCGGATGCGGGGTCGTACGGCCCGTGGACCCTGTAACCGTACTTCTGGCCAGGCTGGACCTGCGGGACGTAACCGTGCCAGACGTACCCGTCCACTTCCTGCAACTCGAAGCGGGTTTCCACCCGATCCTCGTCGAAAAGGCAGAGCTCCACTTTTTCCGCTCGTTCGCTGAACAGTGCGAAGTTGGTTCCTGTGCCGTCGAAGGTGGCTCCCAGTGGGTAAGCCGATCCGGGCCAGATTTCCATCAATACTCCTCAGTTGTCCAACAGTGGCAATTCACGCGCATCCAGCGTATTACTGGAAAGTAAGCTTACTATTATTGCGGGTGTGACCATTGCACACTAGCCGCTGCCGGTGACAAACACCGCACCACTATCCTGTCCGGGCGGGCCAGACCCCGGGCACAGCATCCGCGAGACGACCTGCCGTGAGGGGCCCTCCAGCGGACGCCGCGCTTCCAGCCAGGCTGTGAATGCTGGCGGCCATCGCAGCTACCGCTGCCCACCGCTCGTCTGGATCAATTCCGACGGCGGCAAACCGGCCGGCGTCGGACCCCACCTGAGCCAGTAGAGAGCCAAGCACTCCAGCCAGTACGTCACCGCTG
This sequence comes from Arthrobacter sp. Z5-13, assembly GCF_056499105.1. Classification (NCBI taxonomy): domain Bacteria; kingdom Bacillati; phylum Actinomycetota; class Actinomycetes; order Micrococcales; family Micrococcaceae; genus Arthrobacter; species Arthrobacter sp. Z5-13. Next base: position 1,285,946 of record NZ_CP096460.1, on the reverse strand, counting down.
CCGGCGGTGGCCATCCAGGGTGTTCCCTCCGCCTGGCTGAAGACCGCTCCTGTTGCCGCGGCGATGACAGTGGCAGAACCCTTGAGAAGGACAGTGGCGCCCGTCAAGGTCGCGGCCCGGCGCGCCGCGGGCAACGGGGCCGCTTCAATCTCGGACCGGTGAATGGCGGCGCCGAGCTCCGTAAGCAGCGTCGCCAACTCCCCTGCGTGCGGAGTGAGGACAACTTGGGCTCCAAGGCGGCCGGGGAGGACCTGGAGGGCTCCGGCGTCGGCAATCACAGGCAGCCCCGACTCCAAAGCATCACGGACCCTGCCCAGCTGCTCCCCGGCAGAATCATCGAGGCCAGATCCCACCAGCCAAGCCTGGACGTGCGCATCAACCACCCGTCCCTGTCCGCAGACCACTTCCGGGCAGGCGGCCCGAACGGCTGCTGCAACCTCGGGCGGCCCCAGATACCTGACCATGCCCACACCTGCGGCAAGCGCTCCACGGCAGGCCAAAACAGCCGCACCAGGGTAGCGTTCGGAGCCAGCTATCACACCCAGCACGCCCCGCGAGTACTTGTGGGAACTCCGTTCCGGCTGGGGCAGCAGCAGCCGCAGATCGTCCTGCTCAAGCCGGCGCAGAACCGGGGACGGCAGCATCGACTCGATGCCGATGGGGATGGTCACAATCCTTCCGGCGTTCCCGGCCCCTGGATCCGTGAGGAGCCCCGCCTTGGCTCCTCCGAAGGTAACGGTGACGTCGGCCCGCAGCACTGGTCCGTTCAGCTCGCCGGTATCGGCGTCGACGCCGCTCGGGATATCGCATGCCACGACGGCCGGAAGGCCCGGTGCTCCGCGGAGCTCTGTCTGCCGGAGGTTCTCCCTCAGTTGCTCCATCAAGGAGCCCGCTGCTCCCGTAAGCCCGCCACGGGCACCTGTGCCCAGTACCGCGTCAATCACGACGTCGGAGCTTGCGGTTGCTGCCGACAGGTCAGGGATGTTGTCTTCCGCCAGCAAATGGGTTCTTCCGCCGGCCCGGAGAAAGGCAGCGAGGCCGGCGGCGTGCGCGTCACCGGCGGTGAGCACCGCCGTCGTCCGCATCCCACGGCCAGCCAGTAGGGCCGCCGCAAAAAGCCCGTCTCCCCCGTTGTTGCCCTTGCCCACGAGGACAGTGGCGCTGGAGCCGTAGATGCGGCGTCCACGGGATTTGAGCTCCCCAATGACCGCGTTGGCCAGCCCGTACGATGCCCGCTCCATGAGAACAGCGCCCATACCGTTGTCCAGCAGAGGCTTTTCAGCCTCGCGGATCTGGGTCCCGGTGTAGGCGCTGATCATCGTGGTGGTCCAATCTTGTTGGTCCATTCATACTCGTCAAATCGTGGCGGGAAGTGCCTAGCCCTCCGCAATAACGGTAGCCGTGGCGATGCCGCCATCGTGGCTCATGGAGACGTGCCAGCGCTTGACGCCCTTGTTCTCAGCCACCGCCAGAACCGTCCCCTTCACCTGGATGGTGGGGCCGTGCTGGTCGAGTCCGATCCAGCAGTCCTGCCAGTTCATGCCGGCGGGCGCGCCAAGGACCTTTGCCACGGCCTCCTTGGCTGCGAACCTGGCGGCGAGCGACCTCGTGTTGAGTTCCCGTTCGGCCGGGACAAACAGCCTGTCCCGCAGCCCCGGCGTCCGCTCAAGCTGGCGGCCGAAGCGCTCGATATCTACTACGTCTACGCCGATGCCAACAATCATGGCGTCACTCTACCGTGACGCTCTTCGCAAGGTTGCGCGGCTGATCGACGTCGTAGCCCTTGGCCTGGGCAAGTTCGAGGGCGAAGATTTGAAGCGGAACGGTGGCCAACAGCGGCGCCAACAGGGTCGGTGCCTCAGGAATGTAGAAGACGTGCTCGGCGTATGCCTTGACGGCCTCGTCCCCTTCTTCTGCGATGACGATGGTCTTCGCTCCGCGCGCACGGACTTCCTGGATGTTGGAGACAACTTTGGAGTGGAGGGAGTCCCGACCGCGCGGCGACGGGACCACCACGAAGACCGGCTGTCCCTCTTCAATCAAGGCGATGGGGCCATGCTTGAGCTCGCCGGCGGCAAATCCTTCAGCATGGATATAGGCCAGTTCCTTGAGCTTCAGGGCGCCTTCCATGGCCACCGGGAAACCGACGTGGCGGCCCAGGAACAGCACGGACTTGGCACCAGCCATGGAGCGGCCCAGTTCCTTGATCTGCTCCTCGTTATCCAGGATGAGCTGGATTTTGGACGGAATCTTCCCCAGGTCAGCGAGGATGTCCTTGATCTCGCCCTGGAACTTGTTTCCACGAAGTTGAGCCAGATAGAGCCCGAGGAGATAGGCAGCGGTGATCTGTGCCAGGAATGCCTTGGTGGAGGCTACAGCGATTTCCGGGCCGGCGTGAGTGTAGAGGACGGCGTCTGACTCACGGGGGATAGTGGAGCCGTTGGTGTTACAGATGGAGAGGGTCTTGGCGCCCTGTTCCTTTGCGTAGCGGACTGCCATCAGGGTGTCCATGGTTTCTCCCGACTGGGAAATGGAGACTATCAGCGTGTTTCCGTCCACAATCGGATCGCGGTAGCGGAACTCGTGCGAGAGCTCAACTTCGGTGGGGATCCGGCACCAGTGCTCAATGGCGTATTTGGCAACCTGTCCCGCATACGCTGACGTTCCGCAGGCGAGGACAATGATCTTGTTGACGTTCTTGAGAAGCTCGACGTCGATACGGAGCTCATCAAGTGTGAGTTTGCCGTGAATATCCGAACGGCCAAGGAGCGTTTGGGCAACGGCGTCCGGCTGGTCGTGGATTTCTTTTTCCATGAAGGACGCAAAGCCACCCTTTTCGGCGGATTCGGGATCCCAGTCAACGTGGTATTCCTTCCCCTGGGCGGCAGCGCCGAAGAAGTCCGTAATTTCAACGCTGTCAGCGGTGATCGTCACGATCTGGTCCTGGCCCAATTCCACAGCCCGCCGGGTGTAGTCAATGAACCCGGAGACGTCGGAACCGAGGAAGTTCTCCCCCTCTCCCAAGCCAACCACCAACGGTGAGTTGCGGCGGGCGGCAACGACGACGTCTGGCTGGTCAGCGTGCACGGCAAGGAGCGTAAAAGCTCCTTCCAGCCGCTGGCAGGCAAGCTGCATTGCTTTGGTGAGGCCGCCGTCGGAAACGTCGCCGTTCAGCTTGGTCCGGAAGATGTCCGCAAGAAGCGCAGCCGCGACTTCCGTGTCCGTCTCGGAGAGGAAGGTAACGCCCTTACTGACGAGCTCGAGCTTCAGTTCGGCGAAATTCTCGATGATGCCGTTGTGAATCAGGGCCAGTTTTCCGCCGTCAGCTAAGTGCGGGTGCGCGTTCTGGTCAGTCGGTCCTCCATGGGTGGCCCAACGTGTGTGACCGATTCCGGTCAAGGATCCTGGCAAGGGGTTTTCGTCCAGCTCAGCGAGCAAGTTGTTCAACTTGCCTGACTTCTTCCGGGACGAGATAGCGCCGTCAGCTACTACTGCGACACCCGCCGAGTCATACCCCCTGTACTCCAAACGGCGCAGTCCTTCAAGAACGACGTCCAGCGCACCATAGCCAGCAATTTTCCCGTCCGAAGAACGGCCAACGTAACCCACGATTCCACACATGGACACAAGCCTAACGCGTCTGCCCGACTGAAGCTGTGGGATGACGGCAAAGGAGGAGCGTGCGGATCGCCAAATCGCAGGCCTGAACGTACGTTTCCATGTCCTCCATTTCGCTCTCGGCGGCAACAAGGGCAGAATCTCTAGGGTGACTTTGCAACGCAATGAATCGAACGGTGAGGGTATCTCCCCGTTCGTGGAGCTGGACCGGCAGACCTGGTCCCGGCTCTCCGCCCAGATGGAACAGCCTCTTAACGAAGAGGACGTGATTCGTCTCCGCGGTCTTGGTGATCCCTTGGACATCGAGGAAGTACGTGAGGTCTACCTGCCACTGTCGCGGCTCCTGCACCTTTATGTCGAAGCAGCCGGCCAACTCCACGCAGCCACCACCACCTTCCTGGGTGACACCACCCAGCGCACACCGTTCGTCATTGGCGTGGCGGGTTCTGTCGCCGTCGGTAAATCCACCATCGCGAGGGTTCTGCGGGAGATGCTCCGCCGCTGGCCTGGTACTCCCAACGTGGAACTGATCACCACAGACGGCTTCCTCTACCCGCTTGCTGAGCTCAAACGCCGCCAGCTGCTGGACCGGAAGGGATTTCCGGAGTCCTACGATCGCCGGGCGCTGCTGCGCTTCGTCAGTGAGATCAAGAGCGGCGCCGAGGAGGTCCGCGCCCCCTGGTACTCCCACGTTACGTACGACATCGTGCCGGGCAAGGAAGTTGTGGTCCGGCGTCCTGATGTGCTGATCGTTGAGGGTCTCAACGTGCTCGCCCCGGCCCGTCCCCGTCACGATGGCCGGCAAGGCCTCGCCCTGAGCGATTTCTTCGATTTCTCCATTTATGTCGACGCCAAGACGTCCTACATTGAAGAATGGTATGTGGACCGTTTCCGGAAGCTCCGCAGCACTGCCTTCGCGCAACCCGAATCGTATTTCCATCGGTACGCCACGCTCTCCGATGAGGAGGCTGAAAGCACCGCCCGGGATATTTGGAAGCGCATCAACGAGCCAAACCTTGAAGAGAATGTGCTGCCCACCCGAGGCAGGGCCCAGCTTGTGCTCACCAAAGACGCGGACCATTCCATCAGGCGCATGCTGTTGAGGAAGGTCTAAGCACGCATGTGCGGCGACTGCGCGCCCTTGCCCGCCGAGCCCTTCCTTACCGCGCCCTTGTCCGCCGCGCCCTTGCCCGCCGAGCCCTTCCTTACTGGGCCTGCGCCGCTGCCCAGCCGACGGATTTTCACTCGACTCCTGGCTGCCGGGGCAGGCCTCACTGCCCTTGCCGCCTGCACACCGGAACCAACCGACGCATCTATCAACTCCCCTGCAGCCTCACAGGCAGCAACGCCAACGGCATCCCTGACCCCGACAGCGGCTGCGCCAGCCACCCCGGTAACTGACACGGCCGCAGCCTCAACCTCTGCTGTTGCGGCGCCGCCGTCGCCCGTTCCGACGCCCACCTCCCCTGCCGCAGCCCTGGCCCAGCAGCACTCCCTGACTGACCCGGCAAGCCCCTGGCTGGTGGTGAACAAGCATCGCCCACTGGCGTCCCCGGAGTATGCGCCGTCCGATCTGGTGCAACCGAATGTCCCGCTGGCAGTGAGCGGGGAGGCAGCCCTGCTGAACAGCACGACGGCGGCTGCCGCAGAGCACTTGTTCGCTGCGGCTGCCGCAGAGGGGGTTACCCTCACGCTGGCTTCGGGCTACCGGTCCTACGCCACACAGGCGGCGACGTACGGCAGCTATGTGAGCTCACAAGGGCAGGCGCAGGCCGACACGGCGTCGGCCCGTCCCGGGTACTCGGAACACCAGACTGGCTGGGCTTTCGACATCGGCGATGGCGGCGGGGCATGTGGTTTTCAGCCATGCTTCGCCGAGCAACCGGCCGCGGTCTGGGCCAAGGCGCAGGCACACCGGTTTGGCTTTGTGGTCCGCTATCCCTGGATGTTCCACGAGATCACGGGTTACTACTACGAGTCCTGGCATCTGCGCTACATCGGCGTCGAGGCCGCCACAGACATGGCGAAACGCGGAATCTCCACCCTCGAGGAATACTTCGGGTTGGAAGCGGCCCCGGCCTACCTCTGAAAACTCGTAACGTGATGCGACTAGTCATAGGGACACGCATCACGCCAGGTGCTCCGCTTGCCAGCCACTTGCCTTCGGTCTCGTTAGGTTGGGCACATGTTCACTGGATTCAAGAACTTCATTCTTAAGGGCAATGTTGTTGACCTTGCGGTGGCAGTGGTGATCGGTGCAGCCTTCGGCGCCGTCGTCACATCCATCGTGGAGGGACTTCTCACGCCGCTGATAGGCAGGCTGTTCAACGCCAAGGGCATCGAGGACATGGCGTGGGAGGGATTCCGGTACGGCTCGGTAATCTCATCCGTTATTTCGTTCCTGCTCATAGCGGCAGCCATCTACTTCATCGTGGTGGTGCCGATGAACCATATGATTGAACGCCGCAACCGCAGGCTGGGCATCAGCGCGGACGTCAAGGACGAGGCGTCCGAAGACCCGCAGATTGCCCTGCTGACCGAGATCCGTGACGCCTTGCGCAAGTAGGGCGCTGATAACGTCCCATACAAAACGTCAGTCGGTGACGAGTTCCAGCGCGAGTTCCTTCTGGACCACTGCCGCTAGCCGCTCGGCAATCGCCTGAGCTGTAGTCTGCTCGCCAGCTTCCACCATCACCCGGACAACAGGTTCGGTGCCGGACGGACGCAACAGCACCCTCCCAGTTTCACCCAATTCGGCTTCAGCCTGCACGATGGCAGCTGCAACTACGCCGTCACCCTTGACCCGGCTGCGATCCACACCCCTAACGTTGATGAGGACCTGCGGGAGCTTGGTCATCACTGTGGCAAGTTCCTTCAGCGGCCGGCCGGTCATTGCCACCTGCGCTGCAATCTGCAGTCCGGTGAGGACCCCATCGCCCGTTGTGGCGTGATCCGCAAAGATCACGTGTCCGGACTGCTCCCCGCCAAGGTTGAACCCGCCGTCGCGCATTTCTTCCAGGACATAACGGTCCCCTACTGCCGTCTCGCGCATGCTTATGCCGGCCTTCGTGAGGGCGATCTTGAGGCCCAGGTTGCTCATCACGGTGGCCACCAGGACGTTGTCCCGCAACTTCCCTGAGGCCTTGAGGGCAACGGCCAGAATGGCCATGATCTGGTCGCCGTCCACCTCGTTGCCCTCATGGTCTACAGCCAGGCAGCGATCGGCGTCGCCGTCGTGCGCAATGCCCAGGTCTGCTCCATGCCGCAGCACAGCCTCTTTGAGCGGACCAAGGTGTGTTGACCCAACTCCGTCATTGATGTTCAGTCCGTCCGGCTCAGCACCAATCAGCACCACATCAGCGCCGGCATCCTTGAAAACCTGGGGGGAACAGCCACTGGCAGCACCGTGCGCACAGTCAAGCACTACCTTCAGCCCGTTCAAACGGTGCGGGAGAGTGCCGAGGAGGTGGACAATATAGCGGTCCTCCGCGTCGGAGAACCTTTGGATGCGTCCCACATCGCTGCCGACCGGCCGGCGGGCCTCATTTGCCATCTCGGCCTCGATGGCGTCTTCCACGTCGTCAGGGAGCTTCTGGCCGCCGCGGGCGAAGAACTTGATGCCGTTGTCCGGGGCAGGATTGTGGGAGGCGGAGATCATCACGCCAAAGTCCGCTTTCAAATCCGCTACCAGATAGGCTGCGGCCGGCGTGGGCAGGACGCCTGCGTCGTAAACATCAATTCCTGAACTCGACAGCCCGGCTTCCACGGCGGCAGCGATAAACTCGCCACTGGCGCGCGGGTCCCGGGCCACGACAGCGCGGGGCCGGGTGCCGTTGGTATTGCGGTCGTGACCGAGCACGACGGCGGCAGCCTGGGCCAGCTTTAGTGCCAGCTCGGCTGTAAGCAGGCCGTTCGCCAGGCCACGGACACCATCTGTTCCAAATAATCTAGACATCGGGTCAAGTTTAGACGACGCAGCCACTTACTCCATCCCGCCCCTTTACCTGGTGACATCACGGGTTAACGACGGAAGCCCGCCCTGCGAACAGGACGGGCTTCCGGAAGCGGATTTAGCGCTTGGAGTACTGCTGAGCCTTACGTGCCTTCTTGAGGCCAGCCTTCTTACGCTCGATGACGCGTGCGTCACGGCGGAGGTAGCCGGCCTTTTTCAGGATGGCGCGGTTGTTCTCGGTGTCGATCTCGTTCAATGAACGGGCGATGCCGAGACGCAGTGCACCGGCCTGGCCGGAAATGCCGCCGCCGTGAATGCGGGCGAAGACGTCGTAGGCGCCGTCAAGATCAAGGATCTTGAAGGGCTCGTTGACGTCCTGCTGGTGCAGCTTGTTCGGGAAGTAGTTGGACAGCTCGCGGCCGTTGATGATCCACTTGCCGGAGCCCGGCACAACGCGAACGCGTGCAACGGCTTCCTTGCGGCGGCCAACAGCTGCGCCGGCAACGGTCAGGGCCGGGCGCTCCTTCTTCGGCGCAGCAGCTTCAGCAGCCGCTCCGCTTTCCGAGGTGTAGCTGGTCAGGGTTTCCTCAGCCTCAACGGCTTCGGTGGTCTCTTCGTTCTGAGCCACGGTTCTCCTTGTATAGATAAGTTGTTTGGTGGCCAGGACTACTGGGCGACCTGGGTGATTTCGAAAGTCTTGGGCTGCTGGGCGGCGTGGGGGTGCTCTGCACCGCGGTACACCTTCAGCTTGCCCAGCTGCTGGGCAGCAAGGGAGTTCTTCGGGAGCATGCCCTTGATGGCCTTCTCAACAGCGCGGACCGGGTTTGATTCCAGCAGCTCCGCGTAGTTGACGGAGGTCAGGCCGCCCGGGTAACCGGAGTGGCGGTATGCCCGCTTCTGCTCCAGCTTGGCGCCGGTGAGGGCAACCTTTTCAGCGTTGATGATGATGACGAAATCGCCCATGTCCATGTGGGACGCAAAGGTGGCCTTGTGCTTGCCGCGCAGCAGGATTGCGGTCTGGCTCGCGAGACGACCAAGGACAACGTCTGTGGCGTCAATGACGTGCCACTGGCGGTTGATATCGCCGGGCTTCGGGGTGTACGTACGCACGGTTTTTGCCTCGTTCTTATTCTGGCGTTCTTTTTTAGGTGTCACTCAAGCGTGTGCACCTACTATCTATGCGCTACCGGAACAGAGGTGAGGGCTCTATGTAACCAGTCATCCTGAAGTCCCGAATGTGCTCGTTGAGTAGTTATCCTGCAACCGGATTCTCAAGCGGGCACGCATCATCGAGATAGGACACGCACAACGACTGTCAAATATACCGTGGCAGGGCCGTCCGGGTCAAAATGGGGTAACTGGACAGGACATCTACTCTCCATCCACCTGCCGGCCAAGCATCAGACCCGAACCGCAGCCCGAGCATCAGACCTGCTTTATAAGGAGCACCGTTGTCCCTGTACCCCACTGGTGAGGCCAACCTGCCGTTGTTCGTCCTGGTAATCGGCATGCTCGGTGCCTGCTTTGGGTTACTGGCGGAGATATGGGTCCGGAAAGCCGTTCCGCAGCTCTCCGTAGACACGTCAGTACGGTTCAAAATCACGACGGCGGCCGTCACGGCCGCCCTTTCAGCCGCCATGGCACTTCGGTTTGGACAGTCTTGGGCACTTGCGGCCTATTTGGTCCTGGTAATTCTTGCCGTTCAGCTCGCCTTAATTGATATTCGCCATCACCTTTTGCCCAATCGGCTGGTGTTAGCGCTCCTCATAGCCGGCGCCGTATTGCTGGCCACTGCCGCAGCTGCCTCCCCCTCCTGGGGCGCACTGCTCCGGGGGGTCTTTGCGGGGGCAATTCTCTTCGTTATTTACCTGATTCTGGCAATAATTTCGCCTCGCGGCATCGGGATGGGTGATGTGAAACTCGCCGCACCACTCGGTTTATACCTTGGCTACTTGGGTTGGTCGCAGGTGTTCTATGGCGGCGCCCTCGGATTCGTGGCAGGCGGTGTGGTTACCGCCGTCTTGGTGCGGGTTGCGCGCGGAGAAAAGCCCGCAGAAGTAGCCTTTGGACCATCCATGTTTGCCGCCGCACTTGCGGTTATTCTGCTGCCGATCTGATGTCCAGCGCGCTGCATTTCGCCTGAACTACTAAGCCTGCTTGGCAAACCAAGTAGTCGGCGCTCAAGAACCCCTCAAGAAACTGAGTACACCAAATTCTTGGCTAAGTGCTGCCCGAAATTTCACTGAAAAAAGACGAGTACCGCCACTCATTGTTCGCCCTGTTTACACCATGCAATTGTTGTCCCAACGGAACTCCAGGCGTCTGGGAAACATGGGGGCAGCTGGAATTCCGTAAACCAATTCCATGTAATCCAATCTCTTGAAAAGGATATTAAAATGACTTCTCTTATGGTCTCAATGATCGCTTTTGTCGCTGGCGTCAAGGATCGTCTCTCTTCAGAAAAGGGCGCAACGGCAACTGAATATTCGCTGCTCATTGCGTTCGTGGCATTTGCCATTATCGGCGGCGCAATGCTGTTCGGCGGTGCCCTCAGCGGTTGGTTCGAAGACCTCGGGGATGAAATCGCCACTTGGGCCGTGGCCCCGTAGTCGTAGCCTCACTTCAGTTCAGGTGCCGCGTCTGCTGAATGCGGACGCGGCACCCTCGTTTCGCTCCGGCTTATTCCATTTCAGCTGCATCCATTCATGGGGGGATCCATTGAAACGCAGCAATTCCCTTAAAAACGAGCATGCCCGCGGCGCCGTTGCCGTCGAGTTCGCCCTAGTTGCCCCGATTCTCTTGGCGCTGATAGCCGGCATTGTGGAATTCTCCTATGCCTATAACCTGCAGATTTCGGTTAGCCAGGCAGCGCGTGAAGCAGCACGGACCATGGCAATCACCAATAGCCAAGAGGAAGCTGAGACCGCTGCCTTGGACGGGGCTCCGGGATTAAATCCAGACGCTTTTGTCTATGACTTCGACCCCGCCACGTGCGCGGCAGGCGAAAACGCCGGCGTGACTATTACATATACGGCAAACACGATGACCGGGCTCTTCGGCACTTCGGTCACGCTCACGGGAGTAGGAGCCATGCGATGTGGCGGCTGAAAACTCAAGACTCTGAGACGGAACGTGGAGCAGCGGGCGTCTTGGTCGCAGTCTTAATGCTTGTGCTGATCGGCGCGGGGGCCATGGCTGTAGATGTCGGCCAGATCTATGCCGAACGCGCCCAACTGCAAAACGGTGCCGATGCGGGAGCTATGGCCGTAGCCCAGGCATGCTACGGCACTGAGTGCAGTCAACTGGAGGCGGATAATCTAGCGCTAGCTCTAGCAAACGCAAACGCCAACGATGCCGGCAGCAATGTTCTTGAAGTGGACTTGTCAGTTGCCAATCAGGTTACTGTTCGGACCACCACAAGGAACGGCACAAGTGGCGCCGGCTTCCTCAGTCAATTGTTCTCAAACGCACTCAACGCCCCTCCGGTGACCGTGGGGGCCTACGCTACTGCAATCATCGACCCGCCTTCGTCCGGGAGCGGCTTCCCACTGGCCTTGTCCGAGTGCCATTACGACCTCGCCGTGGCCTCCGAAACGGGCGAAGTCCAACTCATACCTTACGCAGGGGACAAAGGCGGTAAAAAGCCTGCTGTGCCTGGCTGCACATCAAGCAGCGGACATGCGATCCCTGGAGGCTTCGGCTGGCTGGATCAGGATGGCCCATGCGTCGCCGGTACCGATGCGGACGACACCGCCTCATCTGACACAGGCAAGGACTATACATCTTTCGCGGATGTCTGCGATCCGATTTTGGAGGAATGGATCGCCGAGATAGAAGCCGGGCGCCAGGCCCTGGCCACCTTTCCGGTCTATGACGACGCCGGCGGTTCTGGCACCAGCGGATGGTTCCATATTCGGGGCTACGCCACTTTCGACATCCAAGGGTGGAAGCTCGCTGGCGGCATCAAAACGCCCCAAGTCTATGCGAACACCCCAGGCGACGACCCTGCTGACCATTGCACGGGTGATTGCCTTGGAATCATCGGACAATTCGTCAGGTACGAGTCCATTGAGGCCTTCGGAGGAGGTGCCGGAGTCGGAGAGGATTTGGGAACAGTTGATGTACGTCTTATCGACTAAGGATTTATCAAGAATCAATTGATATAGGTCTATGTTCTAAGGGGAAAAAGTGAAAACACGCCTACTGGGAGGCATCGCCGCATTGCTTGTGGCAATTATAGGAACAGTGCTATTGGTCTCATACGTCCAAACCGCGGACAAGCGTGCCTTGGCAAATACCGAAACTACTGCAGTATATGTCGTTGAAAAACCGGTTGCTGCCGGAACGAGCGCGGATAAACTAGCAGGTTCCGTGGTCAAGAAGGAAGTACCGAAGTTAGCGGTGGCCGCGGACACCGTGACTGACCTGAACGAGCTGGGCAGCAAAGTTACAGGCGTCTCGTTGGTTCCGGGTGAGCAGTTGCTCGCAACCCGCATGGTCGACTCCGGCTCATTCCTCGGTCCTTCACGGGTCCAGGTTCCTGAGGGACTGCAGGAGATCACTCTGAAACTGCCTATTGAACGGGTAGTAGGGGGCAGCATCAAGGCAGGCGATACCGTTGGGGTTTTTATATCTCTCGAAGATGCCACCATTGACGCCACCACTGGTGTGACCACCAAGGAGTTCAGCGGCACTCAGCTCTCTTTTCACAAGGTTCTGGTCACGGCGGCCCAGTACAGCAACGGCAGCGCGGCCAAGTCACAATCCGGCCCGACAGAAACGCCAGCCGGAGGCGCTGCCTCCGCTAAAAAGGAAGCAGCCAGCGACGGCACCTACCTGATAACCATTGCGCGCAACTCCTCAGATGCGGAACGTATTGTTTTTGCGACGGAGTTCGGCAAGATCTACCTCTCCAAGGAGCCAGAAAACGCTGTGGAGAGCAATCGGGGCGTAGTGGATACGACAAGGATATTCCAATGAGCCGCTTCGTACTGATCACACCAAATACTGACTTTGAACGCCGCCTCCGCCTTGCTACATCCGGCATGCCCGGCACCTTGCAGACATTTGCGGCCGATTACCTGCCGGAAGGACCGCAGGACTTCCTTCGGCAACTTGTCGGTGAGCCCCCGGAGGTACTGGTCCTGGGGCCGGGACTGCCTGTCGATGACTCCCTGAAGCTCGCAGCCATCATGGATCTCCAGTACCCGGAGATCAGCGTCGTCCTGGTAGTCCCTGAGTCCTCAGACGTGGTCATTCAGGCTATGAGGTCAGGTGTCAGGGACCTCTTGGATCCGTCCGCAGATCCGGACGCCATCCGGATAATTCTCGAGCGGGCAAGTCTCGCTGCCGCCGGCCGCCGCCGGGGCCTCGCTCCGGGTACGTCAGAACATGCAGACCATGGAGAAGGCGGACGGGTCATCGCCGTCATGTCACCTAAGGGTGGCGTAGGCAAAACGACCGTTGCGACCAACCTGGCTGTTGGATTGGGACAAGCCGCACCAATGAGTGTTGTGATTGTGGACCTGGATCTCCAATTTGGAGACGTTGCCAGCGGACTGATGCTCGATCCTGAGCACACCATCACGGACGCTGTTGTGGGAGCGGCCAGTCAGGACTCTATGGTTCTGAAAACATACCTGACTGTTCATCCCTCAGGTATCTATGCGCTGTGTGCACCTCAGAACCCCGTCGAAATGGACAGGATATCCGGCGAACACGTGACCCGGTTACTCACTCAACTCCGCCAAGAGTTCCACTACATCATCGTGGATACAGCACCGGGATTAGGGGAACACGTGCTTGCAACATTGGAGCAGGCCACCGATGCGGTATGGATCTGCGGAATGGACATTCCCAGTATTCGTGGCCTTCGCACCGGTTTTCAGATCCTTAATGAACTGAACCTGATGCCGTCCCAACGCCACGTGGTACTGAACATGGCAGACCGCCGGGCAGGCCTCACTCTCCAGGACGTCGAGGCGACGATCGGAGCGCCTGTTGATGTTGTTCTACCTCGCTCAAAAACCCTCCCGTTCTCCACAAACAAGGGAATCCCGGTGCTCCAGGACGGCAGTCGGGACCCCGCTGCGAAGGGCTTGCGAAAGCTCGTCGACCGATTCAAGCCGAGCTGGGAAGCCAGACCGCATAAGCAGCTCCACAGAAGGGCGGTAGTGCAGTGAGTCTCACAGATCGTTTTCAGCAACTACGGGGCGAATCAAAACCAGCCCAGGAGTCGAAGCCTCAGAGCCCTTACGCCGCTGCGTTCCAAGCGCCTCCTTCTCCTTCCACTCTTGGCAAAATACATGAAGCCAAAACTGCGGAAGCAGCAGCTAGCGCCATAGTCGAATTGGAGGCACCACAGACTGCCGGAGTAGCCAGCGAGGCACTCAGCACCCTCAAGGAACGTGCCAGTCAGGCGCTTTATGAGCGTCTCGGATCACGCATTACAGACTCTTCTCTTGAAGAGGCAGAGCTCCATCAGTATGTAAGGGACGAACTCAAACTCGTGGTCGACGAGGAGCAGGTTCCCCTATCCGGCTCCGAGCGCCAACGGCTCATCCGCGAAATAATTGACGACGTTCTTGGACACGGGCCTATCCAACGGTTCCTCGACGATCCATCCATCACCGAGGTCATGGTGAACCGGTTTGACCAGGTTTACGTGGAACGGCAGGGGCGGCTCTTCATGACCGACACAAAGTTCAGCTCCGACGAAGCACTCCGACGGGTCATTGAACGAATTGTCTCCAAAGTTGGACGCCGAATCGATGAGTCATCGCCGCTCGTCGACGCCCGACTAGCCGACGGCTCACGTGTCAATGCCATCATTCCCCCACTGGCCGTAAACGGCCCGGCCCTGACCATCCGGAAGTTTGGGCGGGACCCGCTGACAGTTCACAACCTGATCGCCTTGGGTAGCCTTTCACCCGAGATGGCGGAACTCCTTCAAGCGTGTGTACTCGCCAGAATGAACATCATCGTTTCCGGTGGTACGGGAACGGGAAAGACGACGCTCCTCAATGTCCTGTCGTCGTTTATTCCTGCCGATGACAGGATCGTCACTATTGAAGATGCGGTAGAACTTCAACTGCAGCAGGACCACGTGATTCGACTTGAAAGCAGGCCCCAGAATATCGAGGGCAAAGGCGAAGTTTCGATCCGGGACCTCGTCAAGAACTCGTTGCGCATGCGCCCCGATCGGATCGTTGTCGGCGAAGTCCGTGGCGGGGAGTGCCTCGACATGCTGCAAGCCATGAACACGGGCCACGATGGATCTATCTCCACAGTCCACGCCAATACACCGCGAGATGCTATCGCCAGGCTTGAAACCTTGGTACTTATGGCTGGGATGGACATTCCCTTGCGGGCGGTCCGAGAGCAGGTAGCTTCTGCTGTAAACCTCATCGTGCACATCTCCAGGCTTCGGGACGGCACCAGACGAGTTACCCACATAACCGAGGTCCAGGGGATGGAAGGGGATATCGTTACCCTTCAGGATGCCTTCGTCTTTGACTATAGTGCCGGCGTGGACGCCAACGGCCGGTTCCTGGGGAAGCCCGTTCCTACAGGTGTCCGTCCTCGATTCACGGATCGCTTTGCCGAGCTGGGTATTCCCATTTCGCCGGCCGTCTTTGGTGCCGTTTCCGCTCCCGGCCATACGGGACGAGGTCGGTAGCTATGCCGCAAGAGACGTCACCAGTAATTCTGGTTGTTGGGTTGTTCCTCGCTTACTTGGCGCTGTTTCTAATGGGTTGGGTTGCATTCAAATCCCGCACGGGCATAGACCTTTCCCGCCGGCGTCCCGATGCAGTCGTGCATTCCTCCAGGCTAACCCGCCTAACGGATCAAACCGTTGGTGCACTGAACCGAGGCCTGAGACAGGGAGGGAATGGGTTTTTGAGCCGTGATCGCTTAGACGAATGCGGTCTGAAAAAGGACCCTGGCGATTACCTGTTGATCGCCGGCGTTGCCGCTCTACTTGCAGCAGCTACCGGATTCCTTCTGGGCGGTGTAGTTCCAGCAATACTCATGGCGTTGGCGTCGCCTCTTGTGTTCCATTTGGTGCTCAACATGCTGGCATCACGCCGTCGAAAGACTTTTGAACAGCAGGTTCCCGACACGATCCAAATGTTGGCGGGAGGCCTGCGAGCAGGCCACAGCCTCCTGCGGGCCGTTGATGCGGCAGGCCAGGAAAGCCAGATTCCGATGACCGAGGAACTGAGCCGCATCGTGAATGAAACGAGAATCGGGCGGGACCTTGGCGAGTCACTTGCAGACGTGGCTAAGCGAGCAGATAGCGAAGACTTCATGGCTATCGCGCAAGCAATAGAAATTCATAGGGAAGTGGGAGGGGACCTCGCGGAGGTTCTTGATCACTTGGGGGCAACGGTACGGGACCGCAATCAAGTACGAGGGCAGATCCGGGCATTGAGTGCGGAAGGCAGAATTTCAGCCCTGGTACTCATGGCGCTGCCTGTTGTGATGTTCGTCGGCCTGACACTCTTCAATCCGCTCTATGCGCGCACATTCTTTACTACTCTGCCGGGTTACGTGTTGATCGCGGCGGCAATTGTCCTACTAACGGTGGGTGGCTTGTGGCTCAAGCAACTCATCAAACCAAAGTTCTGAAAGTCGGTGTTTTCGATGCAGGCACTCGCATACGCAGGAATCCTGGCCATCGTGGCGCCAGTTACAGTTCTCACCTTCCTTGTGATCTCCGGCGATCGGGCAGGCATGAGAAATATCCAAGCCAACCTGGGCCGGAAATCGAAGGAGAAGAGAGCCGGTCTAAATGTCAACGAGAAGCTGACACAGCTTGGGCAGCGGATGACCCCCAAGGGCTATGCTGGCTGGTTGGACCAGCAATTGGCAGGAGCGGGGAGGCCGAAAAGCTGGCCTCTCGAGCGGGTAGTGACCATTAAGCCTCTCTTGGCCTTCGCCGGAGCCGTACTAGGCGGCCTGTTGCTCCTGCTCTCCCCCTCAGCGCCTTCGTTCCTGATCCTCCTTGCCATGACGGCACTGTGCTATTTCGTACCCGACCTCCTGCTGAGAAGCAATGCCCAAAAGCGTAGGGCCGCTATCCGGCTTGAGCTGCCGAATGCCTTGGACCAGATGTTGATCTCGGTTCAGGCGGGACTGGGTTTCGAAATGGCTATGGGACGCGCCGGCAGCAACGGGAGTGGGCCCCTAGCCGACGAACTGATCAGGACTCTGCAGGACATTCAAGTAGGACGCTCGCGCAAGGATGCATATTTGGCTTTAGCGGAGAGAGTGGACGTTCCGGATGTTCGCAGTTTCATCAGGGCCGTTATTCAAGCTGATGCTTACGGCGTTGCCATCGCCAGTGTCCTGAAAGCCCAGGCGCAGGATATGCGTATCAAGCGGAAGCAACGCGCGGAGGAGCACGCCATGAAAATGCCCGTCAAGATGCTCTTTCCTCTCATCTTCTTTATCCTTCCCGCTCTCTTCATAGTTGTCCTTGGCCCGACAACGTTGACCATTATCGAGCTCTTCGCGTCGATGTAGCCTCCTCGCGTTTGCTGGCACAACCAGCAATGGCCATCTTTTGGAGGCAGCCCCAAGACCGGACCTCCCGCGGAACCCAGACCGCGGGGGGTCCTCTTGTGTGTGCTCAAACTATTTGAGCCTGAAAGAGAACACACGCCGACGAACAGCAGTCTTGAGCTAAAGCCAAGTGAAACCGCAGGTTGCGCAGGATTTGTGCAGGAAAAAGGGCCGATTGGGAAGCCTTAGCACAGGATGTTGTGAGTTCCGGTCAAGCCTCCGTCAAGCGTTGCTATGTTTTTTTCAGAGCCGGTGCAGGACCAGCTCCCTCCCCCTCAACTCGCTCAGGAGTCTCAAATGCTTTCTCTCTACACCAAAGTCGCAGCCCGCCTTCGCCTCGAAGAAAAGGGCGCAACTGCCGTCGAATACGGCATCATGGTCGGCCTCATCGCCGTTGTCATCATCGTTGCCGTCACACTCCTTGGCAGCACTCTTACGGACATGTTTGTGCAGGTTCAGTGTTCAATCTCCGGCGGCGACTTCGACGAAGCTGTTCCCGCAACCGCAACGGCTCCGCGAGTCGGAGCCACTTGCTCATAGGTCCCGAACGTTAGCCGCTGTTTCGCGACGGAGGCATCAGTCAACTCGGGTGGCGGCAGAACCTAGCCGCCACCCGAGTTGATTCGTACAATCTGTGGAAAGGCGACACCATGTCCAGGGCATCCGAACACGGCGCCGTGGCGGTTGAATTCGCTATCTTGGCACCCGTTCTCATTATGATCCTCATGGGCATCATGGAGTTTGGCCGGGCCTACAACGCACAACTCTCCCTGACCTCCGCCGCCCGCGAGGGCGTGCGGGTGATGGCAGTCTCCAATAACCCGGCCTCGGCCAGAACAGCTGCCAGGAATGCGGCAGTTTCCCTCAGCCCCGCCCTCGTTGACTCCAATATCGCCTTCAGCGCCACCAACGGCACGAGCAGCTGTACGTCCAGCCACCAGATGACGGTGACAATCACCTACTCGCTGAGCACGCTGACTGGTATTGCGGGACCGTTCCAGATGAGTGGCAAAGGAGTCATGCTGTGCAACGGCTAAATTTACGCCAGGACAACGAGCGTGGCGGCATCAGCGTCATCGTAGCCCTTCTTATGGTGACCCTGCTCGGCTTCGCGGCGGTCGCCATCGACGTGGGAATGCTTTACTCCGAGAAGGCACAGCTCCAGAATGGTGCTGATGCGGCCGCCCTGCTGGTGGCACAGAAATGCGCGAAGGATTCCGCCGACCCCCAGTGCTCCTCCACCTCCACCTACGCAGCCTCCATTGTCAACGGCAACGCCCTGGATGGTCGAAGCAACGTAAAGTCCATCGTCCTGGACAAAGTCAACAAGACGGTCAAGGTGACAGCCGGGGCCCAGGAGCAAGGCCAGCCGGCTAACACAGTTACTCTCTTCTTTGCGCAGGCACTAGGCATATCCAGCGCGGAGGTGGATGCCAGCACAAGCGTAAATTGGGGCACCCCGTCTAAGGCAAAGCTGATTCTTCCTCTGGCGATTCCGCAATGCAAGCTGAATCTCTTGTCTGGTTCTTCTACTGCTTCCGAGCAGGTGCTGGACTTCGATACGGGCGGCTGTGGAGAGATTCCAGGAGGATTCAGTTGGATTGAGTCCGGGAATGGTACATGCGGCGTCACCGTTTCAGCTGGCCAGGCAAGCAACTCGGGGATATGGTTCACCAGCAAAACCGGTGCCAGCGTGCCCAGCGCATGCACCGATTCGGACGTCAGTACTCTGCAAGATCAAACCGTGCTTCTCCCTTTGTATGACGTTGCTACGGGAAACGGCTCCAGTGGAAAGTATTACGTCAAGGGCTTTGCTGCCTTTCACGTCACGGGCTACAGGTTCGAAAGCCACAGTTGGACCGCCGGCGGGAATATCAGGAACAAGACACTCAGGGGCTACTTCGAAAAGTTTGTTTCCTTGTCCGACGCCCTCGAACTTGGCACTGCTGAGGACTACGGAACCACCATCATTCGCATCTCTCAATAGTTTCCGAAGTACAGGAGCAAGTAAGTGAAGTCACGATTGTTGGCAGGCGTTGCAGCGGTAGTGCTGGCCATCATCGGCGCCGTGCTGATGTTCACCTACGCCCAGGGAGCAGACCAGCGGGCGGTTCAAAACATGGAACCCGTGGGTGTCCTGGTAGTCAAAACGGCGATCCCAGCCGGTACGTCCGTCGAAGCCATCAAGACGTCGGTTGCCCTTGAACAATTGCCTGGCGCATCCGTTACCAAGAGCTCCCTTAAGTCCCTCGACGGCATCACAGGCAAAGTAGCTGCAGTGGACCTCGTTCCGGGTGAACAGCTTGTCGAGGAGCGCCTCGTGGCACCTGGAGAATTGAAGGCATCCGGATCGGTCAAGGTACCCGCAGGGCTGCAGGAGGTGTCCTTCCAACTGGAGCCCCAGCGCGTCGTCGGCGGGCGGATAACACCCGGCGATCACGTCGGCGTATTCATCTCGATGGCGGAGGGCGGAATTGAAGCCAAACCAGACAAAGAAACCACTCAGCTGTCCGTTCACAAGGCCTTGGTGACGGCAGTGCAACGTGCCCCGGAAGCAGAAGCTGACGAAAAGCCTGCCCCATCCGCGAGCGCTGCCCCGGAGGCAAACCGCCGGGACTCCACCCTCCCCACAGGTTCACTGATGCTCACTGTGGCAGTGAACGACGTGGACGCAGCCAAAATTATTTTCGCATCCGAGTTTGCGAGTATCTGGCTCACACGAGAACCCCTTGACGCGCAAGACAACGGACCCCGCATCTTTGAACGCACGGAGGTGTACAAGTGAGCCGCTTCGTACTGGTAACTCCCGACGTCGGGTTCGACAGCCGTGTGCGTCAGGCCGTAGCCGGCGGACTCCAAGGAGGAGTCCAAACCTTCTTTACCAGTACTTTGCCCGCTGATCCCCACGAGCTGTTTGCCCAGCTTGACCAGGAATTTCCCCAGGTCCTTATCCTGGGTCCCGAAGTTGCCGTGGAGGACGCACTCCGCCTCTCCACAGTGTTGGCCGTCGGGTTTCCCGAGCTGAGCGTCGTCCTGGTCAATGAACCGGATCCATCGTTCATCCTGCACGCCATGCGCGCAGGCATTCGCGATATTCTCAGCCCCGCTTCCGATCCCGCCCAGATCCGGGTGCTCTTGGAACGGGCGTGCCAATCGTTTGTAAGCCGCCATAGGGCGCAGGAACCGAAACAGCCAGGGAGTCCAAGCACACCCAAAGGGCTCGTTATAGGTGTGTTCTCACCCAAAGGTGGAGTGGGCAAGACGACAATTGCAACCAACATCGCTATCGGGCTCGGCAAGATCGCGCCGATGAGTGTAGTAATTGTGGACCTTGACTTGCAGTTCGGCGATGTTGCCTCAGGGCTCTATTTGGATCCGGAGCACAATGTTACAGACGCAGTTTCGCCGGCTGCAGCCCAGGACTCCCTGGTTCTGAAAGCATTCCTGACCGTCCATCCCGGGAGCATCTACGCCTTGTGCGCGCCGCCTAATCCGGTGGAAGCCGATGAAATCGCCCCCGAACAGATCAGCCGCCTGCTGGAGCAGTTGGCGGAGGAGTTCCAGTACGTTGTGGTGGACACTGCTCCTGGTCTCCCCGAGATCGGCTTGGCCGCCATGGAACGGTGCACTGACGTTGTGTGGGTCAGCGGCATGGACATCCCGAGTGTGCGCGGACTGCGCTCCGGGCTGGATGTCCTGCGCCAACTCGACATACTGCCCGAGACGCGTCACGTAGTCCTCAACATGGCTGATGCCAAGGCCGGTCTGACAGTCCAGGACGTCGAGTCCACTATCGGCGCTCCCGTCGACATCAGCATCCCTCGTTCCAGGGCCGTCGCCTTTTCCACCAATCGAGGCATTCCTGTTCTCCAGGAGCCTGTTAAAGATCCGGCCACCAAAGGGCTTCGCCAACTTGTCGAGAGGTTCAATCCAACCTGGCGCGCACAGGCCCAACGAAAGCTGCACCGAAGGGTGGTTGTCTAAATGAAACTCTCGGAACGCATCCAGGCGGCCCAAGTAAAGGGGCAACCGCAACAGGCAACCGTAGCGGGAGCCTCTCCCGCCGCCGCCCACAACACCCGGGTAGCACTGCCAAGCCCTTCTAAGCCGAGTGAATCCAGGCTCACTGCTATCAGCCGTCAAGGCACCAAGTCGAGTCTGGAAGCACCCCATGCTCCCCACGCAGCAGCGGCGAGCGCTCCTTCCGGTGGGGGTTTCGTTGATCAGCTTGATCTGGTCAAACCGAAATCGCAGCAACCGGTTGATGTGTTTGCCGCCCTCAAAGAGCGGGCCGCTACCGCGTTGTTTGAGCGCATGGGATCGCGCTTTAACGATTCTGCGGTCACCGAACATGAGCTCAGGACCAGCGCGCGCGAAGAGCTGACGAGGATTATCGACACCGAACAGGTTCCCCTTTCAGCAGAGGAGCGATCACGGCTTGTTCGTGACGTGGCCGACGACGTCTTGGGTTACGGGCCGCTCCAGCGGCTGCTTGACGATCCGGCTGTCACCGAGATCATGGTGAACCGCATGGACCAGATCTACGTGGAGCGCAAGGGACAATTGACGCTGACTGATTCCCGCTTCAGTTCCGAGGCACATCTGCGGAAGGTAATTGAACGGATCGTGTCCAAGGTGGGGCGGCGCATTGACGAATCTTCGCCCCTGGTTGACGCCAGGCTTGAGGATGGCTCCCGCGTCAACGCTGTGATCCCTCCCCTGGCCGTTGGTGGGTCTTCACTCACCATCCGAAAATTCAGCAAGGTGCCCCTGACGGTTCGGAACCTGATCGATTTCGGCACACTCACGCCTGAGATGGCGGAGCTGCTGAACGCCTGTGTAAAGGCAAAGCTCAACATCATTGTTTCCGGTGGCACGGGCACCGGGAAAACAACCCTTCTGAACGTGCTTTCATCTTTCCTTCCGGCGAATGAACGAATCGTGACTATCGAGGACGCCGTCGAGCTCCAGATCCAGCAGGAGCATGTGGTGAGGCTGGAAAGCCGTCCACCTAATACCGAGGGGAAGGGAGAAGTGACAATCCGCGAGCTGCTCCGAAATTCCCTCCGGATGCGGCCCGACCGCATAGTGGTGGGCGAGGTCCGTGGCGGAGAGTCCCTGGACATGCTTCAGGCCATGAACACCGGGCATGATGGGTCCCTCTCGACCGTGCACTCCAACTCTCCTCGCGATGCCGTCGCACGCCTCGAAACACTCGTACTGATGGCGGGCATGGACCTGCCGCTGAGGGCCATTCGCGAACAAATTGCTTCTGCCGTGAACCTCATCGTCCAGATTTCCCGTCTGCGGGACGGCACACGGCGAATCACCCACGTCACGGAAGTCCAGGGCATGGAAGGCGACATCGTCACGCTTCAGGATGCTTTTGTTTTTGACTACTCAGCGGGCGTCGATCAGCACGGCCGGTTCATGGGTAGCCCTGTAGCCACCGGAATCCGGCCTCGGTTTATCGACCGCTTTGAAGATCTGGGCATCCACGTGTCCCCGGGGGTCTTCGCCACTCCTGCTGCTCCAGCCGTCCCGAACGCGGGCCGGCCATGATGTTGACAGTCGGAGCAGTTCTTTTTCTTGCTGCGGCCGTTCTCTTCGGCGTTGCCCTTATCGTCCGCCCCGCTCCGGAAATACCCCTCAACAGACGGCGGCCTTTCGAAGGCAGCCCTCCCTCGCAGCTCACCCGTATCGCCGGTAAGACGGTCGGTACCTTTGACAAAGCCCTCGCCGGCGGAAATCTTCGCCTCTTCAACCGGGATGCGTTGGAGCACGCAGGACTTCGCATGACCCAGGCGGAATTCATCGTCCTGGTTCTGGCCGGTGGAGTTGTTGGTGCCCTGACAGGACTGATTGTGGTTGGACCCGTCCTCGCCATCCTCCTGTTTTTCCTTGCACCTTTTGTTGCCCATCTGATCCTGAATTTCTTAGGAAGCAAACGGCGCAACAAATTCGACCAACAGCTCGGCGACACCCTTCAGCTTCTCGCCGGGGGCCTTCGTGCCGGGCACAGTATCCTTCGCGCCATCGATGCCGCCGCCAATGAATCGCAGAGCCCGACGTCGGAAGAAATGCGCCGGGTAATCACCGAAACCAGCCTTGGACGCGACATGCTGGCTTCGTTGACGGACACCTCCGAGCGGATGAAGAACGAAGACTTCGTCTGGATAGCCCAGGCAATCCAGATCAACCGCGAGGTAGGCGGCAACTTGGCAGAGGTGCTCGATCAAGTGAACGAAACTATTAGGGAGCGAGCCGAAATCAAGGGTCACATCAAGGCTCTGGCGGCAGAGGGAAAATTCTCCGCCTACATTCTGATCGCGATGCCCATAGGAATCGTGGTCATGCTCATGGCGGTAAACCCGGGGTACATGAATCCGATGTTCACCAACCCCCTGGGCTGGATCATGATGGGGTTCTCCGTCGTCCTCATGACAATCGGAAGTTTGTGGATGCGCAAAATCATCGATCTGAAGTTCTGATCATGAATCCACTGATAATGTCCTCGCTCCTGCTGGTGGCCCTGTCCATCGGCTATCTCACCTGGTCCATCCTCTCCGTTGACCGCAAGAGCCGGACAGCCACAGTGGATATCCTGACGCGCGGCCGGCAGAACACGGACGCTCCGGAGAAAAGCAGCAGCGACTTACTTTCCACCATTGGTTACCGTCTAACGCCGACAGCCTATGTCCGAAAACTCGACAGGTTGCTTTCGCTCGCCGGCAGGCCTGTAGCTTGGCCGCTGGGCCGGATCCTGGCAATGAAACCGGTCTTGGGACTGATCGGTGCTGCGCTGGGACTCCTGATCAGTACCAGCAGCCCTGCTCCACTCATCAAGCTTGTGGGCCTTTTCGTGCTCTTCCTTGGATACTTCATTCCCGACCTCATGCTTTACAGCAAAGGAATGGAACGACAGAAGGCCATGCAGCTTGAACTGGCCAACACCTTGGATCAGATGCTCATCGCTGTCGAAGCTGGACTCGGTTTCGAAGGTGCCATGGCCCGCGCCGGCGAAAATGGCAAAGGCCCATTGGCCGAAGAGCTGGTGCGAACCCTCCAGGACATGCAAGTGGGTCGCAGCCGTCGGGAGTCGTATCTCGCGCTCGCCGAGCGGACGAACCTTCCCGAGTTGCGCAGCTTTGTCCAGGCGATCGTCCAGGCTGACACCTATGGCATTGCCATCAGCCGGGTACTGAGAGTCCAGGCCAAGGTGATGAGGGTGAAGCGCCGTCAACGGGCTGAGGAGAAAGCCATGAAGCTTCCCGTGAGCATTCTCTTTCCCCTGCTTTTCTTCATCTTTCCTGTGCTCTTTATCGCCATTCTGGGCCCTGCGGTCATCAACGCCATCACCACTTTCAGCGGCCAATGATGAGCGTGGCCAAGCGGCACCTGACCAGGCTGGGAAGCCCGCGTTCAGGCTCTCAAGGAAGCCACAATGTTTCCGCAGGATATGCCGAGGGCGGCCAGTTCCGCCAAATCAGGAAGTAGCCTTAACCCATGTCCTTTTCAAGCCCTTTGTCCAGTGATGGCGGTGTCAGCCGCTTCTTGCCAGCAGCACCGCTCGGGCACGCCGGCTTGGCATCAGAGTTTGGAGTGCACGATCTTCTGCTCGTGGACCCCGCAGTGTTGAAGGACCTCGAAGACCAACTGGATGGCCGGACCGTAGCACTGAGGTTCGTCGGTGACTACACGGATATGTGGGAACAGCGGTTCCGTCGTTTGGCCGCGGCCATCGCAACCCAGGACTGGCCAGCAGCAATGGATGCTGTGATCAGCCTGAAGATCTCCTCGTCCATGGTGGGCGCACAGCGGCTGGCATGGCTCGCCGAAAGCTTGGAAAAGCTCATCCGCCGTGAGGACTATACTGCGGCAAATGCCGTCCTGGCAGACGTTGCTGACCACGGCGGGCAAACCATCCGCGAGCTTCGGTTCAGTTACCTGGAGGTCGCAGAGTAGGGTTTGCCTCAGCTGGACTCTTCCGGCTTGGACGGAGCCAGCCGGTAACCTACTCCACGCACCGTCTGAAGCCATCGCGGTGACTGGGGATCCTCACGGAGTTTCCGGCGGAGGTTGCCGATGTGAACTTCAACTGCCCGCTCGTCCGATTCGCTGATATACGTATTTTCTTCGTAGTAATCGCCCCGGACCACGCGTACCAGATCAGCCTTCGTGCACACGGCGCCCCCACCGCGGAGCAGTTCGTGCAGAAGGTCGAACTCGCTGCGGGTAAGCCCTAATGCCTCACCGCGGAGCACGACTGAACGGGTTTTGCGGTTCAGGTCCAGCCCGTTGTGCCGCAGGACAGCTGTGTCCTGCTGGACGGCCGGAACTGCCGAAGCAGCTGGAGCCGACGGCGGCTGCACGCCTTCACCTTGGTATCTGGGCCGACGCATCATTGCGGCGACCCTGGCCCGTAGTTCGCGAGGTCGGAAAGGTTTGGCGATGTAGTCGTCCGCGCCGGCGTGAAGAGCCATCAACACGTCGGGCTCTTCGGTCCGGCCAGTCAGCATCACCACATAGGCATCGCTGAAATTGCGGATTCGCCGAAGCACCTCGAAGCCGTCGATGTCCGGCAGCCCCACATCAAGCGTCACAATATTGGCTTGATGCTCACGCACAATTTCAACTCCCTGACGTCCGTCAGCCGCCGAATGGACCTCAAAGCCGGCTTGCCCCAAAACCGCCTCCAAAAGGTTACGCATGTCGGCGTCGTCTTCGATTACGACGGCCACCCCAAGATCGTTCATTTGTTACCCCATGTCCGGTGAATTCCCTCATCTGCCCAGCGCCAATGTGGCATTCACTGCAACACTATCTACGCTACAAGGCTCATTGTCACTTAGCACGCCTTTTTTTCATCACGAATGGCCCCGAGTCATTTATCATGACACCAAATGCAAAATAAAGAATCGAGTGACCGCCTAATAGCGCGCACGGTTGACCGGTACTTCCGGAGACTCGGGCCACGTGCTCAGGTGGCGTTGTGCCAGCTGCCGCTGACGGTCATCGTTGTGGCTCTGGTTATTGCCGCACCGGCCGCATGGCCGGCCGTGCTCACAAGCGAACTGTTCGTTGCATCACTCGTATTACACGCCCTGTTGTTTGCGGGTTGCCTGTTGGTTCCCTGGGAGCGGTTGGGTGCGCATGCCCAGCTGGCCATACCCATCCTGGACCTTGTGGCCATCGGGCTCAGCCGCAATGGTGCTGCGCCGAATTTGCAGGGACTCAGCGTACTGGCAATATTTCCTGTTATTTGGCTGTCCGCCTCAGGTATGGCCGCCAAAATAGGCATAATACTGAGCTTTTTCGGGCCCGCTGTCATTGGACTGCCTAGTCTGTTGGCGAAAATTCCGCACATCACGCCGGCTGATATGACCACAGCCGTGCTGTTACCCTTCATGATGCTGGCTGTTTCCTTGGCCGTTCGTTTCGCAAGCGTAAATATGAGGCTTCAGCAACGCCGTCTCGAATCCCAAGAGGCGGAAATGCGCAATCTTCTTGCCGTGAGCAAGGAGAATGAGCGCCTACTGCACACAATTTTGGACACAGTTGATGTGGGAATTATTGCTGTTGATGCTGATGGAAAAGTCCTGCTGGTTAACGATCAGCAGAATCATTTTGAGTCCGCGGCCCGTCCGGCTGACCAAACCCACAACGCTGACCCTGCCGGGAACGGTGACCATCCGGCCCGAAACGACAAGGAACAGACACAGCCTCTGCTCCTGAGCCAGGACCGCAAGACTCCCCTCCCTCCCGACAGGCACCCGGTAGAGAGGGCAATCCGTGGGGAGACCTTCGCCGATCACCTCGTATGGTTTGGTGAGAGCCCCCGCCAGCGCGCCGTATCCACCGCGGCCAGGGCAATTCGAAACGACGACGGCGAATTCGACGGCGCCGTCGTCGTGTTCAACGACGTGACAGGTCTGGTGGAGGCCATCTCGGCCAAAGATGAATTCGTTGCGAACGTCTCGCACGAGTTCCGGACCCCTTTGAACGCGGTTATCGGCAATCTGGATCTGGTGCTTGAGGACGAAACGGCGCTGTCGCCACTGGCAGTGGAACGCCTCGAAGTCGCACAGAGGAACGCGGAGCGCCTGCTTGCCCTGGTCTCCGACCTATTGGTTTCCGCATCCGCAGCGGCCCATATCTACCCTCGCAAAACGGATCTGGCGGGTTTGGTGGAGTCCAGTATCGGCTCGGCCCATCTCCATGCTGAGCGGTCCCGCGTGGAGTTGGATACGGACGTCCCTGCCCCTCTTTGGGTGCATGTTGATCCCCTGAGGATCGGCCAAGCGTTGGACAACCTCGTTTCCAACGCCATCAAGTACTCCCCTGGTGGAGGCCACGTGAAGGTTTCGGCACGCTCGGAAAAGGGCTGGGTAAGGCTTCAGGTCCAGGATGCCGGGATGGGCATGACGGAGGCCGAAACTTCGCGGATCTTCACCAGGTTTTACCGGAGCGCTGCAGCCAAAGAGGCCAGCATTCCAGGGGTTGGGCTGGGGCTGTCAATCACGAAAGCCATCGTGGAACGCCACGGCGGCGAAATCTCATGCATCAGTAAACCCGGCGCCGGCAGCACTTTCACGGTGGCCCTTCCAACGGACGGGCCCCCTGCGCAGCCCTAGTCCGGTTGTTTTGACTGACTCTTGAGCATTCCTGCGTCAACGCTGGGAAGAACTCAAGGGCTCCTTGAGTCGGGATCGCAACAATTATTGCAACGGGACGCTCAGGTCCCGCAGTAAGGTCTCAGCGGTAAGAAGGTCTCAGGGGGGACTCAAAATGAATAAAGCAACTAAAGGTGCCGTAGCAGCTGGCGCGGCGGGAATCCTGCTCCTGGGGGGAGCAGGATCCTTCGCTCTGTGGGAAGAGTCCAAGACTCTCGACGCCGGCGGCGTTTCCACCGGCGAACTGACTCTGGCGCTCGGCCCCGGAATATGGGCCGACGCAACTGCCGGATCAACAGGCACGATCGCAGACATTCAGGATTTCGCCATGGTGCCGGGCGATACCGTCACATACACCACGGCTGTCACTGTCACCGCAACGGGCGACAACCTGCAGGGTGAACTCACGCTGGATGACTCCGCTCTCGCTGCAACAGTGGAAGGGGTGTCCGTGGACTACGTTGACGTAACCATGGATTCTGACGCTGAGAGTGTCACGGGCCTGGATGTGGTGGGCGATGAAATCACCTTCGATGCTGCAGGCACCTACACCATCAATGTTGTGGTGACCGTGGTCTTCAATGACGTGGCTGATCTCGTAGGGCAGGACGCATACATCGATCTCTCACAAATCGCCGTGAAGCTGGAGCAGGCCTAACACCCGGCTGGGCGATGACTGGGATGACTAAGAGCCTGGGGTTTGCGCTTGCCGGGATGGTGGCGCTCGTCTTCCTCGCATCGACCAGCACCACCGGCGCCCTGTGGCACAGTCAGGCCAGGGTCGACGCCGGATCCATCACCTCGGGCAGCCTGGTGCTTCAAGTAGGAGGCCAGGAAGGAACGTACGTATTCACGGCGCTGAATGCCAGCAATCTTGTCCCGGGACAGTCTCTCCGCGCTCCGCTCACCATCAGTAACACGGGAAGCACTGACATGGTTTACGGTCTCACAGCCGTCACCACCTCAACTTCCGGCCCGGCCGATGATGCGCTGGCTGCCTCGCTTCGCCTCACCGTTACGGACGATGTCAGCTGCAACGCTCCACAAACGCAGGACGCAAGCCTTCCTTTCCAAGCACCAATGGGCGCTTTGGCGACGTTCACCGGAAGGGACCTGGCGCCGTCGTCCTCTGAATCCCTTTGCATCGAAATCGGACTCGACGCTGATGCGCCCATCACCGCCGCGTCAGGTTCGACGACGGCGACGTTCACTTTCAGGGGTGACCAGAAACCATGACCACGACGAAGCCTTCGGCATCCGAGCCAACTTCAACATCCCGGTCGACGGGTCCGTTGTGGTGGATCCTGCAGACCGCATCCTGGATACTCCTGCTGACCGTTGCGGCCCTGCTTGTGGCAATGATCGGCCTGCCGAGGGCCGCCGGGGCAACGCCGTACACCGTCTTGACCGGGTCCATGCGGCCCAGCATGGCCCCCGGAAGCCTTGTGGTCACGAAGCCAATTGAAGCCCGGCTCCTGAAAGTCGGCGATGCCATCACCTACCAGCTCCGTTCAGGTGAGCCTGACGTGGTCACTCACAGGATTATTTCCGTATCGCAGACCCTGGCTGGAGAAACTCTCTTCACCACACAGGGGGATGCCAACCCTCAACCGGACGAAAATCCGGTCAAGGCAGGGCAGATCCGGGGCGTCGTCTGGTACAGCATTCCCTTCGCCGGCTACGCGAACACCTGGATGACCGGCGAGCAGCGCATCTGGGCCGTGGGCTCCGTGGCGGTGCTGCTTTTCGGATACGCCGCATTCATGGGCGTCAGTGCAATGCTGGATACACGCAAGCCCAAAGGGAAGGTCTCCGCTTTTCCCGGAACGGTGGAAACGTCATGAACTTTGGAAATGGAAGCGTTCGACTCAAGGCCCTGCTGTCCTTGGGAATGGTCCTGGGCCTTGGCGCTGTTGGAACACTTGCGGCCTGGACCGATGAGTCCTCAGCCACGGCCACCTTCAGTGCAGGCACCCTCGACCTCAAGTTGGGCACGCTGCCGGAGGGGCCATTCACAGATACTGTGGCACTCACCACGCTGGACATGCCGGCCATGTATCCGGGGGTGAGCAAAGCCGGGATGATCTCACTCTCCAACTCCGGTACCGTGCCGCTGTCATACACCCTGGCCGGGACCGGTACAGGCACCTTGGGCGCGGCGTTGAAGGTCACTGTTTATTCGGGAGGGACGGCAAGCAACGACGCTGCGACCGGAACCTGTAGCGGTACTTTACTGGGAACGGCGGATCTGCCGCTCACGGGGACGCTCATTTCCTCCGCACGAAGCCTTCCGGCAGCCAGCACGGAAAGCCTCTGCCTGCTGGTGAAGTTGCCTTCCACCGCCTCCAATGCACTCCAGGGCGCCGCCTCCGCCGCCACATTCACGTTTACCGGCAGCATGGGGAGCTAGCAGATGCGTAAGCTGTCACCGCTCCAAAACAACCTGCTCACCGTTGGCGCAATTCTGGGAACACTCTGCCTGCTGGTGGCCCTTGCCGGAATGCTGCTTGGTGCTAAGCCGCTGGTGTTCCGTTCGGGTTCCATGTCACCGGCCATTCCTACAGGCTCTTTGGGGATCAGCCTTCCCGTCGAGGCAGAAGAGATCCACAGCAACGACGTCATCAGTGTCGAGAACTCTGCGGGAGTCCGGATCACCCACCGGGTTGTGACCTCGGAGGCAGGTAGTGGGTCAGCAACTGTAACCATCAAGGGAGATGCCAACCAGGTTGCCGACTCGGAGCGGTATGTCGTTTCCAAGGCTGACCGTTTGGTGCTTGCCGTACCTGTGCTTGGTTACGTGGTGGCGTGGCTCAGTAGCCCTGCAGCTATGTTTGTGGGCGGCCTCTTCACCGCTTTCCTCCTGTACCTGGCCTTCGGATCGGCTCGTATCAACCGCGCCGATGAGCGGCCGGAAGATCACGACGATAGCGGGAATGCCGAACCCGCCACCGCTTTGGCCTCACGTCCCGGCACAGGGCGCAAAGCCGGCCGCCGTAGCAAGCGGATGGCAGCAACCTCGGTGGCGAGTCTCGCGTTGGTGGCGGCAGGTGCCCTGCTGACCGGCTCCCCCAGCCAGGCTGCCTTTTTGGACGCAGCCTCCGCCTCGGCCGGCTTTACGGCGATGTCCCTGCAGGCACCAACACTGTCATGCACAAATTCCGGAAGTTACAACGTGACGCTGACTCTGACTCATCCCGGAGGCGCCGCTACCCTTTACGAGCTCAACTCCACAGTGCCGGTCAGGACCTGGACTACCGGAACCTGGCCAGCAGGGGGTTCAGTCAACTACTTGGTAGACGCTGACCATTCTGCATTCACCTTTAATCAGACCACCAACGTAACCTTCCGGGGACTCTCAAAACTGGGCCTTTGGACGTCGCAAGCCGCCACAAGAGTTGTCACCTACACACCTGAGACGAACATCCTGTTTATTGGCTTGACCCCCGCAAAGCTGCGGTGCGCCTAGACCGCACCTGCCCCCGGGCGCTGCGGCTACGTCCGCAGCGCCCGGGTAAGTTCGGCGCGGGCCAGCAGTTCACTGTCCGAAGGATAGGCAACTTCCTCCAGGACGAGCGGATGCGGGGCGGCTAAGACGGACCTGGCATCACGCTTCTTCAGCAGCAGCCGCTCATACAGCCACCCTGGAGACTCGACTCCTTCGCCTACGTAAAGGGCCGATCCGATCAGTGCACGTACCATATTGTGGCAGAAGGCGTCGGCTTGGATCGTTGCCACAATGACGCCGTCCTTCCCCCGCGCGAATTCGAACCGCTGGAGCTCCCGGATAGTTGTGGAACCTTCCCTGGGTTTGCAATAGGAGAGGAAGTTCTGCAGGCCAAGGAGCTTGGCGGCCCCCTCGTTCATCAGGGTTACGTCCAAGGGTGTTTTGTGCCACAAGGTGGAGTACCTGCCCAGGGGATCCCAGAGTGCCGGACCGTCGGCGATGCGGTAGCTGTACCGCCTCCAGAGGGCAGAGAAACGGGCATCAAAGCCTTCGGGCGCCAGGGTTACACGGTGGACTTCAATGGCCCCCGTGAGGTCACCCAGGCCCCTGCTGAGGGCTCCTCTCAGGCGCCGGAGAAGGGCGAGGGCGGGATCCAGTTCAGCACCGCGGTTCAGACCCAGCCACTCCGCTTGAGTCAGATCAAGATGCACCACCTGACCACGGGCGTGCACTCCGGCGTCGGTGCGTCCGGCAACTGTCACCCGTACGGGCCGCCGGATCAACAGGGCCAGGGCCTCCTCCAGGACGCCTTGAACGGTTCGCATTCCGGGCTGTACTGCCCAGCCGCTGAACGGCCCGCCGTCGTACGCCAAATCCAGCCGTATACGCAAAAACCCGCTGTCCCCCAAAACGGGGGCAGCGGGTTTTTGGTCGTTCATAGACTTAAGTCTAAGCCAAGGTTTTAGCGAATTACTTCGCGTCCTTTTCCTCAGCGGCAGGTGCCTCTTCGGTCTCAGCTTCAGCAGTCTCGGCCTCAGCGGCAGGTGCCTCTTCGGTCTCAGCAGCTTCGGTCTCAACAGCTTCGGTCTCAACAACCTCAGCCTCAGCAGCTTCCTCAGCAACCGGAGCAGCAGCTGCTTCCTTCTTGCTGGCGTCGCGCTTGGCAGCGTTGGTAGCCTCGGCTACAACGGCCTGCTTGGCGGAAACCGGCTCAAGAACCAGCTCGATGACAGCCATGGGGGCGTTGTCGCCCTTGCGGTTGCCGATCTTGGTGATGCGGGTGTAGCCGCCGTCGCGGTTCTCCACAGCCTTGGCGATGTCGGTGAACAGCTCGTGGACGACGCCCTTGTTGCTGATCAGGCCGAGTACGCGACGGCGGGAAGCGAGGTCACCGCGCTTGGCGAAAGTCACCAAGCGCTCGGCGTACGGCTTCAGGCGCTTGGCCTTGGTCACCGTAGTGGTGATCCGCTTGTGCTCGAACAGTGCTGCTGCCAGGTTCGCGAGCATAAGACGCTCGTGAGCCGGGCCGCCTCCGAGGCGCGGACCCTTAGTGGGGGTAGGCATAATTGTTTCTCCTCATATGAAAGCCAGTGGGCCGAGCACAACGTGGTGCGCCGGCCCGCTGGCCAAGATCTGCTTGTTAGAGCTCGTCGTCGCTGAACGCGGCGTCGTCCTCTTCGATGGCTGCGGCGCGGGCTGCCAGGTCGAAACCGGGAGGCGAGTCCTTGAGGGACAGGCCCAGTTCAACCAGCTTTGCCTTGACCTCATCGATGGACTTGGCACCGAAGTTACGGATGTCCATCAGGTCAGCCTCGGAGCGGGCAACGAGTTCACCCACGGTGTGGATGCCCTCACGCTTGAGGCAGTTGTAGGAACGGACGGTGAGGTCCAGATCCTCGATCGGCAGAGCCATGTCTGCTGCCAGGGCAGCATCCGTCGGCGACGGGCCAATCTCGATACCTTCAGCTGCGGTGTTCAGCTCGCGGGCCAGACCGAACAGTTCCACCAGGGTGGTGCCTGCGGAAGCAACGGCGTCGCGGGGAGCGATTGCCTGCTTGGTCTCGACGTCGACAATCAGCTTGTCGAAGTCAGTGCGCTGCTCAACACGGGTGGCTTCCACGCGGAAAGTAACCTTCAGCACCGGCGAGTAGATCGAGTCGACCGGGATACGGCCGATCTCGGCGTCGCCGGACTTGTTCTGAGCTGCCGAAACGTAGCCGCGGCCGCGCTCGATGGTCAGTTCGAGCTCGAACTTGCCCTTCGAGTTAAGCGTGGCAATGTGCAGATCCGGGTTGTGGAATTCGACGCCGGCCGGCGGAGCGATGTCCGCGGCGGTGACGACTCCCGGGCCCTGCTTGCGCAGGTAAGCAACAACCGGCTCATCATGCTCGGAGGACACGGAAAGGTTCTTGATGTTCAGGATGATCTCGGTGACATCTTCCTTGACACCCGGAACCGTGGTGAACTCGTGCAGCACGCCATCGATCCGGATGCTGGTGACAGCAGCGCCGGGGATGGAGGAGAGCAGGGTACGGCGGAGGGAGTTTCCGAGGGTGTATCCAAAGCCCGGCTCCAGCGGTTCAATGATGAAGCGGGAGCGGTTATCGGAGACGACCTCTTCGGAGAGGGTGGGGCGCTGTGCAATGAGCACTTAGGTTTCCTTTCGGCGAGCATCCGCTATATGACGCAACACAGGTGGTGGAAAGTTCGGTCTAAAGACTTAAAGCGGGCGGGCTTGCCCGGACCTGTTACGGTCCGGGCAAGCTCACGCTGCTGGGAACAGCCTTAGACGCGGCGGCGCTTCGGCGGACGGCAACCGTTGTGGGCGCTGGGGGTTACGTCCTGGATGGACCCAACCTCGAGGCCAGCGGCCTGCAGTGAACGGATAGCGGTCTCGCGTCCGGATCCCGGTCCCTTGACGAAAACGTCAACCTTGCGCATGCCGTGCTCCTGTGCACGCTTGGCAGCAGCTTCGGCAGCCATCTGGGCAGCGAACGGGGTGGACTTACGTGAGCCCTTGAATCCAACCTCACCGGACGAAGCCCAGGAGATGACAGCACCGTTCGGGTCCGTGATGGACACGATGGTGTTGTTAAAGGTGCTCTTGATGTGCGCCTGGCCAAGCGCGATATTCTTCTTGTCCTTCTTACGCGGCTTGCGAACCGCGCCACGAGTCTTCGGGGGCATTATTTCTCCTACAGAAAGTTTATTGGGGAAAGTCAGCAGCTATTTCTAGCGGCCGGCTTTCTTCTTGCCGGCGACGGTACGCTTCGGGCCCTTGCGGGTACGTGCGTTGGTCTTCGTACGCTGTCCGCGTACTGGCAGGCCCTTGCGGTGGCGCAGGCCTTCGTAGCTGCCAATTTCAACCTTGCGGCGAATGTCAGCTGCTACTTCGCGGCGAAGGTCACCCTCAACCTTGTAGTTGCCTTCAATGTAGTCACGCAGCTCAACCAGCTGCGCGTCCGTCAGGTCCTTGACCCGAACGTCAGCGCTGATGCCGGTAGCAGCCAGGGTTTCGTGTGCACGGGTCTTGCCCACGCCGTAGATGTAAGTAAGCGCAATTTCCAGCCGCTTTTCGCGGGGAATGTCTACGCCAGCGAGACGAGCCATAGTGGCAGTGCTCCTTGAATAAACCGGAGGTCGTAGGCAGTACACCCGCACGTTCTGTGCGGCCCCAGCCTCCGACCGGGGGTTAGCTGTCCAGGCTCGTTATTACTCGATGTCCCGGTTCAGCTTGTGCTGCCTTTTATTTACTTGCGTGGGTTAGCAACCCAGGGATTTCCAGAAGGAAATTAGCCCTGACGCTGCTTGTGGCGCGGGTTCTCGCAGATCACCATGACCCGGCCATTACGGCGGATCACTTTGCACTTTTCGCAGATCTGCTTGACGCTCGGCTTGACCTTCATGGCGTTCCTTTGCGTGTTGCAGTTGGACCACTGGAGCGGCTTCCGGCTGATGCCTTTGCCGCCCAGAGCTTATTTGTAGCGATAAACAATACGACCACGTGTCAGGTCATAAGGGCTCAGCTCCACCACTACCCGGTCCTCAGGGAGAATCCTGATGTAGTGCTGACGCATTTTTCCAGAGATGTGTGCAAGTACGATGTGCTTGTTGGTGAGCTCAACACGGAACATCGCATTGGGCAGCGCCTCGGTCACAACGCCTTCGATCTCTATGACCCCGTCCTTCTTGGCCATATCCTCCGCTAACTGTTGTTGCCACAGCCCTCCGGATTGCACCGGGCATGACTGTGAACGTTTTTTGATTGATTGGCCATCGCCTAGCGACCGCAAAAGGGCGCAACAGGGCAGACAACCAACAGACAACACTACGCCATGATGGCGCAAATGTTAAATCCTGCCATGTTAGCGCACGGTGCCCCTAAATGCAGCAAAATCCCCCGCCAGGGTGCTGACACTCTCCGCGCAGTTAACCCCATCCAGAATGGCTAAACGCACGACGTCGGCTGCCGCGCTTTGCAGCGTAATGAGACTCAGCATCCGGGCCTCCTCACTGCTCCGATCCAGCTTGATCTCCCCCGTCGCCAGCGCGAACACGGTATCCCCATCGGCCAAGGTGTGGCTCGGATTCAGCGCCCGCGCGATGCCCGCATGAGCTGCCGACGACGTCCGCTTGCACTCAGCCTTGTCCAGGACGGCATTCGTAACGACGACGACGAGCGTTGTGTTGAGCTGCTGCGACTCCGCCCCCGTCCGCTCGGTGCCAGCCTCACCGCCCGTACCGCCTGCTAGAAACGGCAACCCCAGCGCATTCACTACCGCCAGGGCTCCGACTACAACACCGTTCTCCAGGGTGATGGAGGCCGTGCCTACTCCGCCTTTGTATGTGCGGGCCATGGCTGCTCCGGTGCCGGCTCCTACGTTGCCTCGTTCGACTTCGTGCCCGTCGTTTTGGGCGAAGGCAGCCGCTGCTGCCTCGTAGCCCATTGCCTGATCCGGGCGGGCCTGGAAGTCACCGCCCCGTCCGAGGTCGAAGATGGCAGCGGCCGGGACGATGGGAACAACACCCCCGGGAACTTCGAAGCCCCGGCCGTTCTCCTCGCACCAGCGCTGGGCGCCATGGGCTGCGACCAGACCGTATGCACTTCCGCCGGTAAGGACTACAGCGTCAACGAAGGACGTCACCGTGGTGGGATCCAGCGCATCTGTTTCATGAGTGCCCGGACCTCCGCCTTGGACGTGAACCGAGCCAACAGTCCCGGGCGGAGGCAGGATCACTGTCACCCCGCTTAACCAGCCATCGCCGGACTTTTGGACTTGGCCTACCCGTATACCAGTGACGTCAGTGATGGCTCCCATGGCTCCATTGTGCTCCACGTGCCCTTATTTGCCTTGCTGCTCCCGGAGCATCTTCTCGACGTCGAGGGTGGCCGGGCGCATGCCCACTTGCGGGCAAAACTTCTCGGTTGATATCGGGACGTTTTCCGGGGCCGGCAGGACGGCGTATCGCCAGTCTTCCCTTATGCACTTGACCAGCTCGGGTACCTTCGACCGCTCCGGGGGCGCAGTTTCAGGCGGTTTCGGTGCGGGACGAACGGTGGCTCCGGGCTGGATTCTGCCATCACGCCACAACGAGCTGCAAAGCTCCATCGGATCGACGGCCTTGGTGTTGTCCTCAGGACGTCCAGCAGCCAAAACGACTTCTTCAGCGTAAAACTTGGCGGAGGGACCCGAATAGCAGAAAGCGCTGTATTTCGCCTGCTCCGGCGTCACATTGAGGATATAGAATCCAGCCGTCGCAGCGGCGAGGACCAAGGGTGTCATGATGACCCCTACGACGCGGTTCCTGCGCTGGCGCCGACGGCGCAGATCCGCGCTGATCCTGCTGGTCAGCGCGGCACGTACACGCTCACGGCTCTCGCTCAGGTCCTCCATTTTTGAGTCACCTCCCCCTCGGTCTCGTTAAACAGTTCTTTTATTTTGGAACGCATGCGCAGTACGCGGTTCTTAACAGCTGCTGTGGTGATCCCTGTAGCCGCGGCAATCTGTGCATGAGGCACATCGCCCAGGAAGAACATCCGGAATACGGCCTGGTCCTGGACAGACAATGTTGCTACTACAGCCATGACCCGGGAAATCTGGTCATTGGTGACCACGATGCTCTCCGCCGAGCAGGCAACCAATGCTTTGCCGGCATCCAGCTCGTCAATGTCAGCTGTCGGCTGGTTCCCGTGTTTCCGGTTGTGGTTGTAGCTCAGGAATTTGGCTGAGGAAAAAATCCACGGACGCAGAGAGCCATTAACGAGGCTCACGGTCTTTGCTTTCTCCCACAGCAGGAAAAACGTCTCCTGTGCCAGCTCTTCCGCAGCGGGGATACTGCCTGTCAACTTCACGAGGTATCGCAAAACGCCGTCAGCGTACCGGTCGTAGACCTCGCCGAAGGCACTCTCATCACGCTTTACAAGCCCTTTGAGCAATTCTGCTTCGTTGTCAGGATCGCCCGGCCCTTCGCTGGTCCGAGACCTGAAAAAACCTGCCATTTACCTAGGGCGAGAAGCTGATGGAGGAAGTGCGATCGTTCAGGGCGCCAACCCAGGATGAGGATGCTGCCCAGCCGTAACCGGCCCCTGTACCGTTCGAATGTTCGTGAAGATACAAGCGGCAGCCCGATCCGCCGATGAAGGAGGACAACCGGTCATTCCAACCTGTCCAGGTCAGGTTGATGAAACCTGTATAGCCCGACCAGCACGGGTTTCCGACGATGTTCAAATAACCGCCCCCATAACCGGAGTTGTCATAAATAGTGCCTATGACAGACGTCGCCTGTACGGCTGCTTCTGACTTCAGCCGCAATGCGCCTTTGCCTTTATCCGCTTTACCGGCATCCACGCCGGCAAGCTCCAGTGATCGGTTTAGCTCCTCAGGCGTGTCATGGCATTGAAGCTTCTGCTTGATGACATCCGCTGAGCAGTACTTGGCAGCGGATGCAGGATCCTTTGCTGCTGTCATGGTTGCTGCAAGGAACAAGCAAGCGACGATTGCCAGGACAGCCTTCAATGAACCGCGACGAACAGACATTTCCCCAGTTTACCCATGGGCCCCCTCCCCCTTATGCCGCCGCCCACTTGAACGGCCGGCTATTGGGTTAATGTCCCGGGGTGGGAAAAAGTCTCAGGCTCAGGGAATCGGGGTGGGAACTACTCCCAGCGGCGCCAGTCGCGCCGCACCGCCGTCGGGAGCGGAAAGAACCCAGATCCCCTTGCTGTGGACTGCAACGGAGTGCTCCCATTGGCAGGAGCGCTGGCCGTCAGTGGTGACCACCGTCCAGTCGTCGTCGAGCACGGCGGTGTCAATGCCGCCCCGGACGAGCATTGGTTCGATGGCCAGGCAGAGGCCGGGGCGGATCTTCGGCCCCCGGTGGCCCGTCCTGTAGTTGGGAACATCCGGAGCCATGTGCATCTCAGAGCCGATGCCGTGGCCCACGTAGTCTTCCAGGATTCCGAGCGGTTTACCCGGCACAGAAGTGACGTAGTCGTCTACGGCGGCACCTACGTCACCGACAAACTTTCCAGTTGCGAGGGCCGCTATCCCGTGCCACATGGCTGTCTCTGTCACATCCGAGAGGCGCTGATCGGCGGGATCGGCCGTTCCGACGATGACGGTGCGTGCGGAATCGGAATGCCACCCTTCCACAATGGCGCCGCCGTCGATTGAGAGGATGTCGCCGTCCCGCAAGACGCGGCTGCCCGGGATCCCATGCACCACTTCCTCATTGACGGAGGTGCAGATGGTCGCCGGGAACCCGTGATAGCCCAGGAAATTGGACTTGGCACCGGACTCGTTAAGGACAGCGGCAAACACCTCGTCAAGCTCCTTGGTGGTGGTGCCGGCAGTGGCGGCAGCGGCAGCTGCATCGAGCGCGCGGCTTAGAACAAGCCCTGCCTGGTACATGGTGCGTATCTGGGCGTCGGTCTTGTATTCAATGCGGGGCTGGCCGAATGCCATGGATACCTCAGTGCTTCGTCTCTGCAGGATGTCCGTCATCCCGGGTCTCTTCTCTGATCCATTCTCCCGCATTCGCGAAGCAGCTCGAAACAGGCCGGACCTGAAGTTCATCGCGGAGCCGGGCGAGGGAGTAAGTGCGCTGGAAGCCCAGTTGGCTCACGGCATAGCGGGTCAGCCGCGGCGCCTTACGGGTTACTCCTGCGACTGCCTCCATTGACGCGGCCAGAAACATTGCGGCGGGCAAAGGAACAAAGGCAAGTTCGACGTCGGCATTCCCTGTTGCGTCGAGAACTTCACGAAGGACTTCGCCCAAGGCCACAGGATGGCTGTCCCCGACGTTCACAGCTCCGGTGATCTCTGTAGTGCAGGCAGCCAGTGCGGCTTCAGCCAGGTTCTGGATGGACGTCAGTTGGTGGAGGACGTTGGCGTTCCCGACAGCAAGTATCCGGCCTCGACGCACATTGCCAATCAGTCGCGGCAATAACGTCTTGTCACCAGGGCCGTAAACACCGTGCGGCCGGAGCATCACGGCACGTGGATGCTTGGATGCAACTCCTTCCGCCAATGCTTTGGAGGAAGAGTAGGCATTGAGGTAGCGGCCGGAGACCGGTTCTTCGGGTCTGTTCACGCACGGCTTCCACCACGGATACACGCTGGAGCTGGAAATGTGAACCAGGCGGGCGTCGGGGAACGTGGCTGCCACTGCCCCGGTGCCAAGCACATTGACCCTATGGAATGGTTCAGGGGCACCCCAGTCCCCCACCTGCGCACCAGCGTGGACAACGGCGTCCACAGCAGG
Organism: Arthrobacter sp. Z5-13; assembly: GCF_056499105.1. NCBI lineage: Bacteria > Bacillati > Actinomycetota > Actinomycetes > Micrococcales > Micrococcaceae > Arthrobacter > Arthrobacter sp. Z5-13. The sequence goes on along the minus strand of NZ_CP096460.1, from coordinate 1,245,928 downwards.
GGGTGAGTGCAACGGGCCTTCGCTCAGGTCCCAGACGCTGTGGCCCGGCAGCGGACGCCGTCCATACCGAACCACTTCCCAGCCGCGTGCCTCGGCGGCGACAGCAATGGCTCCCCCGACAAAGCCCGCTGCCCCAGTCACCGCGATCCTCACTGGAGGCTCGCCGAAAACAATGCCCGCAGCGCCACTCGGTCTGTTTTGTTGTGCCTTCCGGAACCCGGGAGTTTGGGGATGATTTCTATCCGATCGGGGAGGGCAGATTCGTCAATCAACAGGGGAAGCTCCCGCTCCATGGTCCGTTTAACATCCTCAGGCGAATAACCGCGACTGAGCTCGACCACCAGGCATACCGCTTCATCGCCAATGGCATTTGGCACACCGATGAGCACTGCCTGGGCTACGCCATCGATGCCAGTGATAAGGGGCTCGTAAAGGCCAGGATAAATGTTGGTCTTCCCCCGGATAATCATGTCCTTCTTACGGCCGAGCATGACAAGCCTTGCCGTGCGGCCACCTCCGGCCCCATCAGGGGAATCGGGACTATGATCCAGCCGGACAAGGTCTCCGGTTGCCATCTCTGTCATGTTTTCCTCGCCGAGGTAGCCCAGACACATGTTCGGGCCCGAGAGCATCAGTTCGTGGTCCTTTGCAACTCTTGCTTCGACCCCCGGTAGCGGCTCACCGAGGTAGTCACCTTCCCCTAAGCCGCCCTCTGTTCGGAATTCGGCAGTCATCCCGGAGGCGAAATCCAGTTTCTCCCTTCCCCCGGCGATGGCGATGGGAAGTACTTCGGTCATGCCGTAGATGCAGTGAAAGCCGACATTCGGGAGAAGCCGCATGGCCCGTTCAAGAAACGAGGCCAGAACGGGTGCAGCGCCCAGCATGACCGTCTTCAGAGTGGCAGGCCAAGACAACTGTCCGGCTTCGATGGCGTCAAGGATTGGAGCCATCTGCGATGGCACGAGAAAAACATGGCTCGCTGGTCCGTAGGAGGCCGCGCCCCGGTGTGCGGCCGATGCGCTTAGCTCGGCGGCGAACCGCAGCGGATCAATCCGGGCGGAAAGACCGTAGGCCGGCATGGTCCAGTGCGCCCCTGCAATCAACGCAGGGAGGCCCATCATCAGTTGCTCGGAATGGATGCGGTCACCGGCAGAGAATGTGCAGCGCGTACTCAACTGCCGGAAGCCCGCCGCCAAGGTTCCGCGGCTATGGACCACGCCTTTGGGATGGCCAGTGGTGCCCGAGGTGAAGATGACGACGGCTTCCTGCCCGGGATCAGCCGCTGCCACCAACGGATCTGAAGTGGCGAACCCCCCGGTAGTCCCGCCGTCGCCGGAGTAGCCCTTCTTGGAGAGCTCGCGGACGTTCCTGGACTTCAAAGGAACTCCTGGCAGCCAAGGCCCCGAGTGATAGTGACGGACCTTCATAGCCCCATAATTTGGAAGGAGCAGTCCCCTGCGCCGCGCCAGCGGGCGGAGGGGACCCGGCGCGCTCAGCGCATATAGGAGTGACTCGGCGGCAGCCCAGCGTGGCGAGGCGAGGGAAGCCCTTTTCCGAAAGAGTTCAGGACCTACGCCAGGATCGATGAAGACAATGGACCCGCCTGCGCGGACTGCTGCCAAGGCGAGGATAAATGCAGCGGGACCGGGCCGTACGGAGAAAAGCATACGCTCGCCTGGTCCGAACCCGTCCCTGTGCAGGGCCGCCGCTGTGGACTCAATGCCGGCTGCAAGCTCCCGGTAATTGACAGTTTTTCCGGTCTTGCCGTTCCGTTTGGGCGGTGCTGTGAGCGCCGGATTGTCGGGGTACTTCGACGCCGACTCGTACACGGCCGCAATCAGGTCAGTTTCAGTTCCCGATTCGGGCCTCTGCTGTTCACGGGTTCCTTTTTCGCTATGCACGGACCAGCTCCAATGATTTGTAGCCTGGAATAAGGACATTCCGGCTGATGGTCCGGGATTGAATGGTCCAGGGTCGGCTGCTGTACTCATCGAGCAGGACGGTCATCGACGCGTTGATTTCAGCCATAGCCAGCGGCATTCCGATGCAGAAGTGCGCTCCCGCGCCGAACCAGAGCTGGCGGGCGGCAGCCGGAATCGGCATCCCGGGATCAAAGCCGCCAAGGCTCTTTACCGCATGCACAGTGGAAAGCATGACCCGTTCGCCGCGCTTGATCCTTACGCCGCCCAGCCATTTATCGTTGCTCGCCTCCCGCAGCATCATCGGCGACGGTGCAGTGAAGCGGAGCCCTTCGTTCACGATCCCGGGGAGCCCGGTGCGTTGGGCAGCCAGGGCAGGCAGCCTGTCGTCGTCGTAAAGCAGAGCGGCGAGCCGGGGGACGTAGGACACCAGGGTCTCCGTCCCGGCGATCACAAAGGCACTGACGATCCCCACCGCCTCGTCTTCGCTCAGATCCAGGACACGAAGCCGGCCGGGGAACGTGTCCGGGTCATCGTCGCGATATGCCTGGCGTACAGGACCGGCAAGTAGTTCGACGGCGGCCTTTGCTTTGGCTACCTGCGGTGCCGAAAGCCGTGCCCGGCCCAGCCTCACCACTGAGGTGATGGACGACGCAAGGTTGAAAAATTCGCCGTCCGGGAGCCGGCCGGGGGCGTCGTCAGGAATGCCGAGCAATCTGCTGATGACTCCCCCGGAGAGTTCCTTCACCAGCCCCACAAACTCGACGGTCGCCCCGTTCTCCAGCCCCGTGGCCAATCTCTCCCGGAGGCGTGCTGCTGCAGGCGCCACGATATCCTCCACGGCCCGCGGGGTGAAGAGTGCATTCAGGCGGCGCCGCAAGTCCAGGTGTTCTTCACCGTGCATGTTCAGCAATGCACGCGGACCCACCACCGGTGTCCACAAGGCCCCGGACGCTTTGGCCCCGGCTTTTGTATAGCTCGCGTCCATGAGGACTTCCCGGACCAGTGAAGCTTCGCTGACCAGCACGCCGAGACCCGGAAGCCGGAAAACCGGTCGGATTGTCCCCACCGCGCGGATCAACGGATAGGCGAGCGGGTGCGCCCCACGCTGTACGCGCCGTTCCCAGGAGGCAAGGGCTGTCATCGGATGTCGACGTGGTCGGGACGAAAGCGATGGTCTGCGTACCAGGCGAGGGTGTTGGGCAACCCCCAGGCCATGACGCGGCGTGAGGAGCCGAACACCACAACGTCCCGCCGGAGCGCGTACGCACGGGTGAGCTTACGGACACTGTTGGACAATGCCCTGTCCTCGTGCAGTTCTTCGATACTGGTACGGGGAAATCCGCCCGAGCGGAGGTACATGTCCGCGGTAATGGCCATGTTGCAGCCCGGCAGCATCTGATAAGGCCCGAGGTAACCGGCTCCCTTGTTGCCGGGCCGAATGCGCCCAAAAAAGGAGGCGACTTCCACTGCCAGCAGCATAAGCCAGCGCCGGCGAAGACCAAGGCCTTCATCAAGTCTGGGGTTCAGTTGACCGGCTATCATTTCCAGGCCGTCATCGAACGCCTTCATAATCCGGAACGTCCAGTCGGGCGCAGGCAAGCAATCAGCGTCCGTCCGGGCCAGCCAGCGGGCCCCGTTGTCTGCCCCAAAACGCATGCCGGTGTCAGCAGCAGCCCCGGTCCCCTTCTGGGGCTCCCGGATGAGGCGTATGTCCATGGCGGGATGCCGCCGCGCAAATTCCTCAACTACAGCCGTGGTGGAGTCGGTGGATCCATTGTCCACGACTACCAGTGTGAAATCCTTGTGGAGCTGGGCAGCCATGGCCTCAAGGGTCTGGCTGATCAGTTTCTGTTCATTCAAGGCTGGAACAGCCACACAAAGCGGATGCACTTTCGCGTCCTTGTCCGGGACTGGCTCAATGCCTGCCTGCGTCATAAGCGCACCACTGCGATTCCCAGGCTTACGCCTCCGGCAAGGCCAACAAGAGCCACGAGGTCTCCGGAGCCGCACCTCCCAAGATCCTGTGCCATCTTCAACTGCAGGGGAAGACTCACTGATGCCATATTGCCGAACTCTTCCACAGTCCTGACGAGCCTGTCCTGTGGCACACCGGCACCACGGGCAAATATGTCCCGGTAGGGAGCGCTCACCTGGTGGACGCAGACCACGGCAAAATCGGACCAGGTCAGCCCTAGGCCGTCCAGCGTCTCATCGAAAATTCCCCTGCCGAGATCCAAGAACGCATCCTTGAGCTTTTCGCCATCCATAGAGAAGTAGGTCGCTTCGGGATCCCGCGGTGAAACGGAACCGCCCGTCGCCAGCGTGCCAACCTCCCAATGGCTGCTCTTGGCGGCAAAGCCGAGCCCCAGGATTCCTGACCCCGAACTGTCATCGGGGTTGGCCGGTTCCAGCAACATCGCGCACCCGGCATCGCTCATGGTGTAACCAGGGAAGGCTGAGGCAAACGTCTGGGAATCGGGAACCGCCCACCTGACAGCGCGGGACGGAGATTCGCCACTGGCCAGGAGTATCCGCCGGTATCGCCCTGTCCGGATGAGGGCCTCGGCAACCTCCAGTCCGTTGAGGACGCTGTTGCACGCGTTCTTGACGTCCATCACCGGGCATGAGAGGCCCAGCTTAGCGGCCACTATGTGACCCGTGGCCGGTTCAACCATGTCTTGGCTGGCCGACGCGAAGATGAGGAGATCGACGTCGACCGGTTCAAGCCCGTTGTTTGCCAGCAGTTTGACGGCAGAGATGGCTGCAAGGTCAGAGGCCTGCTCGGTTTCCGCCATAACTGATCTGGTCCTGATCCCTGTCAATCTCGAGATCATTCCCTTGGGGACCCGGAAGCCGGGGCTGGACGTGGACAGCTTCTGCTCCAGTTGCTCCGTGTCCAAGCGGCCCGGGGGCACATAGACTTCGAGCCCGGAAATTTTGGCAGCCGCAGGGAGGACTCGACTCATGAAGCGCTTCCCCGTTTCGAATTGTCTGGAACGTTCCGTCGGTTCCGGAAAAACACCGGACCGTCCGCGGCCACTGCCCCCGCCCTGATGCCAAAGACAAACAGGAAGGGCACGCTCCCTGAGTGGAACGTGCCCTTCCGGAAGTGAGCCAGTCTGGCAACTGCCCTGACTCTACAGCTGAAGCAGCGTAGTCGCTAGGCGGCCTGAGCCGCCTTGATGGCTTGCATGACGCGGTCCGTGACTGCGTCGATGGCGCCAATGCCGTCGACCTGGGTCAGAATGCCGCGCTCCGCGTACTTGGCCACAACGGCTTCAGTCTGCTCGTGGTAAAGGTCCAGACGGTGCCGGATGACGGCTTCATTGTCGTCACTGCGGCCGGTTTCCTTGGCGCGGCCCAGGAGGCGGGTAACCAGCTCCTCGTCGTCCGCAGTCAGCTGCAGCACGACGTCGAGCTTCTGATCGCCATCAGCGAGGATCTGGTCCAGATAATCGACCTGGGCCGTGGTGCGAGGGTAACCGTCCAGGAGGAAGCCGCCGTCGACGTCCCCTTCGCTGAGGCGGTCGCGCACCATTTTGTTAGTGACGCTGTCCGGAACAAAGTCTCCGGCGTCCATGTACTTCTTGGCTTCGAGGCCCAAGGGAGTTTCACCCTTAACGTTGGCGCGGAAGATGTCGCCAGTGGAAATCGCTACGACGCCGAGCCGCTCCGAAATACGTTCCGCCTGCGTTCCTTTGCCGGAGCCAGGAGGTCCGATAATCAACATTCTGGTCATCGTAAGAGCCCTTCATAGTGACGTTGCTGTAGCTGCGCATCAATCTGCTTGACCGTTTCAAGGCCGACGCCCACCATGATCAGGATCGACGTGCCACCGAACGGGAAGTTCTGGTTGGCGTTGATCAGGACCAGGGCCACCAACGGAATCAGTGCCACAAACCCCAGGTAGAGGGCTCCCGGCAACGTGATCCGTGAGAGGACATACTGCAGGTAATCCGCGGTTGGCTTGCCAGCCCGAATGCCGGGAATGAAGCCGCCGTACTTCTTCATGTTGTCCGAGACCTCTTCAGGATTGAAGGTGATCGCGACGTAGAAGTAAGTAAAGAAGACGATCATGGCAAAGTAGAGCGCCATGTAGATGGGGTGATCCCCGCGTGTGAGGTTGTTGTTGATCCATTCAACCCACGGCTGGACGGGTTCGCCGGCCCGGGGCTGGTTGAACTGGGAGATCAGGCCCGGCAGGTACAGCATCGAGGAAGCGAAGATAACGGGCACGACGCCGGCCATGTTCACCTTGATGGGGATGTACGTGCTGGTTCCGCCGACGGTCCGGCGGCCGATCATGCGCTTTGCGTACTGTACGGGGACACGCCGCTGGGACTGCTCCACGAACACCACAAGGGCCACAGTCAGAAGGCCGATCGCAATCACCATGAAGAAGGTTCCCGGGCCCTGTGACGTCCAGATGGCGCTGAGGGAGGTGGGGAAGCCGGCGGCGATCGATGTGAAGATCAGGAGGGACATGCCGTTGCCGACACCCTTTTCAGTCACCAGTTCGCCCATCCACATGATCAAGCCGGTACCGGCAGTCAAGGTGATGATGAGGAGGATGGTGGTGATGATGCTGTCATCAGGAATGATCGGGAGGTTGCAGCCCGGGAGCAGCTGCCCTGACCGTGCCAACGACACCAGTGTCGTCGCGTTCAACAGGCCAAGGGCGATAGTCAGGTAACGCGTGTACTGCGTCAGCTTCGACTGGCCCGAGGCGCCTTCTTCGTACAGTTGCTGGAAACGGGGAATAACCACCCGCAGGAGCTGCACAATGATGCTTGCCGTGATGTACGGCATGATCCCCAAGGCGAAGATGGACACTTGAAGCAGGGCACCGCCACTGAACAAGTTAACGAGCTGGTAGATACCGCCCGAGGTCTGACCGTTCGACAAGCATTGCTGGACATTCTGGTAGTTCACACCAGGCGAGGGTATGAAAGCGCCCAAGCGGAAGATTGTGATGATTCCCAGCGTGAACAACAACTTGCGTCGCAGATCAGGCGTGCGAAAGGCCCGGCCAAATGCGCTAAGCAAGCGTCCTCCTGAGTTGTTTAATGAAGTCATGTGAGCAGGGTCAATAAACCCAACAACCGAGTCTAACGGGTGGATGCGCTCCGCCGATAATCGGTGAGGCCCCGAAAATAAAAAAACTTCCGGTTGACGAGGCCTGAGCCCCGGCAACCGGAAGTTTTTTCGCAATAGGCAACTGCTTGCCCGCACTCGTTTAGAGCGCGGTGGTGCTTCCGCCTGCTGCAGCAATCTTTTCGGCCGCACTGGCCGAGAATGCGTCGACCGTGACGTCAACCTTTACGGTGATGTCGCCGGTGCCCAGCACCTTGACGGGCTGGTTCTTGCGAACGGCACCCTTTGCAACCAGGTTCTCCACGGTGACAGCGCCACCTTCCGGGAACAGCTCGTTGAGCTTGTCCAGGTTAACAACCTGGTACTCAACCCGGAACGGGTTCTTGAAGCCGCGCAGCTTCGGCAGGCGCATGTGCAGCGGCAACTGGCCGCCGGCAAAGCCAGCCTTGATCTGGTAGCGGGCCTTCGTACCCTTGGTACCGCGACCAGCGGTCTTACCCTTGGAACCTTCACCACGACCAACACGGGTCTTGGCGGTCTTGGCACCCGGGGCGGGACGCAGGTGGTGAACCTTCAGTGCGTTCTGCTTCTCAGCAGTGGCGCCCTGTGCCTTTTCGGCGGTGTTCTTCTCTGCCATTTACTTCGCCTCCTCTACCTTTACCAGGTGCGGAACCGTGTTCAGCATTCCGACAGTCACGGCGTCGGCGGTGCGGACAACAGTGTGTCCGATCCGCTTCAGGCCGAGGGACCGCAGGGTGTCGCGCTGGTTCTGCTTGCCGCCAATGGCGGACTTGATCTGAGTGATCTCCAACTGAGCGTCGGAGGGAATCAGGTTCTTGGCCATGCCTTAGACACCTGCCTTCTGGTTCTGGTTCAGAAGAGCGCGCACCAATGCAGCCGGAGCGACCTCGTCCAGCGGCAGGCCACGACGGGCTGCCACAGACGCGGGCTCTTCCAGGCGCTTCAGAGCGTCAACAGTCGCGTGAACGATGTTGATGGCGTTGGAGGAACCGAGCGACTTGGAGAGGATGTCGTGGATGCCCACGCACTCCAGTACTGCACGGACCGGACCGCCAGCGATAACACCGGTACCGGCGGAAGCCGGACGGAGCATTACGACGCCTGCAGCAGCTTCACCCTGCACGCGGTGCGGGATGGTGCTGCCAACGCGGGGAACGCGGAAGAAGGACTTCTTGGCTTCTTCAACGCCCTTAGCGATTGCTGCGGGAACTTCCTTCGCCTTGCCGTAGCCGACGCCGACCATACCGTTACCGTCACCAACGACGACGAGTGCGGTGAAGCTGAAGCGACGACCACCCTTGACGACCTTGGAAACGCGGTTGATGGTCACAACGCGCTCTACGAACTGGCTCTTCTCGGCTTCGCGGCCGCCGTCGCGGCCACCACGGCCACCACGGTCGCCGCGGCCCTGGCCACGGTCACCACGCTCGCCACGACGAGCGCCACCACGGCGGTCATCAGCGGCTGCGGGGGCAGTGGTCTCAGTGGCTTCAGCAGCTACGGCAACAGGTGCCTTCTGATCTGCAGACACAGTGTCCTTTTCCTTGTTTGCTTCCGTCACAGTGACAGCCCACCTTCACGTGCACCGTCAGCAACAGCTGCGATCCGGCCGTGGTACTTGTTACCACCGCGGTCGAAGACTACGGCTTCGATACCGGCGGCCTTGGCGCGCTCAGCGACGAGTTCGCCAACGCGCTTGGCCTTGGCAGTCTTGTCGCCGTCGAATGCACGAAGGTCGGCTTCCATTGTGGAGGCGCCAGCCACGGTCAGTCCCTTGGTGTCATCGACAACCTGGACGAACATGTGGCGTGCGGAACGGTTGACGACCAGACGAGGACGTACAGCCGTACCTGAGAGGCGCTTACGGATACGAAGCTGGCGACGGCTGCGTGCGGCAGACTTGCTCTTGTTCGTACGCTTCTTGTTAATTGCTATGGCCATGGTTACTTACCAGCCTTTCCGACCTTGCGGCGGATGACTTCGCCGGCATAACGGATGCCCTTGCCCTTATAGGGGTCCGGCTTCCGCAGCTTGCGAATATTGGCAGCAACTTCGCCGACCTGCTGCTTGCTAATTCCAGAGACAGAGAGCTTGGTCGGACCCTCTACTGCAAAGGTGATGCCGTTCGGTGCAGAGACGTTGACGGGGTGGCTGTAGCCCAGAGCGAACTCCAGGTCAGAACCCTTGGCCTGAACGCGGTAACCGGTACCGACAATTTCAAGCTTCTTCTCGTAGCCTGCGGTGACGCCCTGGATCATGTTGGCGATCAGGGTGCGTGTCAGGCCGTGCAGCGAACGGGAGGCGCGCTCGTCGTTCGGGCGGGCGACAGTCAGGGTGCCTTCTTCCAGGGATACCTCGATCGGGCTGGGCACAGTGTGGCTCAGCTCGCCTTTGGAACCCTTGACGCTGACGACAGAGCCGTCAACCTTGACCTCAACGCCTGCAGGAACGGTGATGGGGAGACGTCCAATACGTGACATTATTCTCTTCCTTTCCCGTTACCAGACGTAAGCGAGGACTTCGCCGCCCACGCCCTTCTTGCCGGCCTGCTTGTCAGTCAAGAGGCCGGAAGAGGTGGACAGGATTGCGACACCCAGGCCACCGAGCACGTGCGGCAGGTTGGTGGACTTTGCGTAAACGCGCAGTCCCGGCTTGGAAATACGACGAACGCCAGCAATTGAACGCTCGCGGTTCGGGCCGAACTTGAGCTCGAGGGTCAGCTTCTTGCCAACCTCAGCGTCTTCTTCTTTCCAGGAGGCGATGTAACCTTCGGCCTTCAGGATGTCAGCGACGCGTGCCTTGAGCTTGCTGTAAGGCATAGACACGGAATCGTGGTATGCCGAGTTTGCGTTGCGCAGACGCGTAAGCATATCTGCGACAGGATCTGTCATAGTCATGTGGGCTCTTGCCCTTCCTCATAACGGTTTCCGCTGGTGGATCAGGGAATCACTTCCCATGTACCTGGCCAGGCGGACCTTTTATGTAGCTAGATTAATCTTCGGTCTTGAACGGGAAGCCAAGCGCCTTAAGCAGCGCGCGGCCTTCGTCATCGGTCTTTGCAGTGGTGACAACCGTGATGTCCATACCGCGAACGCGGTCAATGGAATCCTGGTCGATCTCGTGGAACATAACCTGCTCGGTCAGACCGAAGGTGTAGTTGCCGTTGCCGTCAAACTGCTTGCCGCTGAGGCCGCGGAAGTCGCGGATACGGGGCAGTGCGAGGGTAACCAGACGGTCCAGGAATTCCCACATGCGATCTCCACGCAGAGTTGCGTGTGCACCGATGGGCATGCCTTCGCGCAGCTTGAACTGAGCGATCGACTTGCGGGCCTTGGTGACCTGGGGCTTCTGGCCGGTGATCAGGGTGAGGTCGCGGACAGCGCCGTCGATCAGTTTGGAGTCCTTTGCGGCATCTCCAACACCCATGTTCACGACAACCTTGACCAGGCGCGGAACCTGGTTAATGTTCTCGTACTTGAATTCCTCAACGAGCGTGCTCTTGATGGAATCCGCGTACTTGGTCTTCAGACGAGGAACGATCTTGCTTGCCGGAGTCTCGAGAGTCTCAGTCATTAGATGTCCTTCCCGGAGCTCTTGGCCACGCGTACGCGCACTTCACGCTTCACGCCATCGCGCTCAACGGTTTCGGTGCGGAAACCGACGCGGGTGGGCTTCTTGGTGGAGGGGTCAACCAGGGCCACGTTGGAGATGTGGATTGAAGCCTCAACGACCTCGATGCCACCGGTCTTGGTGCCGCGCTGCGACTGACCGACCTTGGTGTGCTTGGTTACGCGGTTAATGCCTTCAACCAACACGCGGTTGGTCTCGGGGAATACGCGCAGAACCTTGCCCTGCTTGCCGCGGTCGCCGCCGCGCTCAGCCTTGGCGCCAGTGATGACCTGAACGAGGTCACCCTTTTTGATCTTAGCCATGGACTACAGCACCTCCGGAGCAAGAGAAACGATCTTCATGAACTTCTTGTCACGGAGCTCACGACCAACCGGTCCGAAGATACGGGTGCCACGGGGGTCACCGTCGTTCTTCAGGATTACAGCTGCGTTCTCGTCAAACTTAATGTAGGAACCATCCGCACGGCGGCGTTCCTTCTTGGTACGGACGATGACGGCCTTAACCACATCGCCCTTCTTTACGTTGCCGCCCGGGATTGCGTCCTTGACGGTAGCGACGATGACGTCGCCAATGCCTGCGTAGCGACGGCCAGATCCACCGAGAACGCGAATGGTAAGGATTTCCTTAGCACCCGTGTTGTCGGCGACCTTGAGTCGCGACTCCTGCTGAATCACTGTTTACTCCTTGCGTCGCGCGGGTTCTCAGACCGAAAATCTTCCTACGGAATGAGCCTTGCGGAACGGTTGATCGGGGTGTCTCTTGACCTGCCTGGATTTTGCCAGACCAGGCCTAAACTCCCGTGCCAAAAACATTTGCTTCCCAGGCGGATCCTGACTGATCAGGACGCAAGGGGGCACTATGCCGTGGCACGATTGTTTACGAGGTTGATGACGGCGCACGAACGGCGCCATACAAACTCAATATCCTAGCACAATTCTTCTGCGCCTCCACATCACAGGGAGACGCGGAAACCCCCGCTCCCAGAGGGAACAGGGGTTTCCAGTCCGGCTTCGTTTTAGCAAAGCCGATGGTGTTACTTGGCCTTTTCGAGGATCTCCACGAGCCGCCAGTTCTTGGTGGCGGACAGCGGGCGGGTCTCCGCGATGAGCACGAGATCGCCGATGCCGGCGATGTTCTGCTCGTCGTGAGCCTTGACCTTCGAGGTGCGGCGGATGACCTTGCCGTACAGGGCGTGCTTCACGCGGTCTTCAACCTGGACAACGATGGTCTTTTCCATCTTGTCCGAGACCACGTAGCCACGACGCGTCTTACGGTAACCGCGCTGCTCAGCCGTAGCTGCCGCAGCAGAAACAGTTTCCGTCACGTTCTCGTCCTTTTCACTCACTTGGCGTCCTCCTCGGTCTCAGCTTCGGCCGGCTTTTCAGCCTTCTCAGCCTTGGCTGCTGACTTCTTGGACTTCTTTTCTTCCTTGGCTTCCACAACCGGTGCGGCAACCTCGGCACGAATGCCCAGCTCGCGCTCACGGAGAACGGTGTAGATGCGAGCGATGTCCTTCTTTACCGCGCGCAGACGACCGTGGTTCTCCAGCTGACCGGTGGCGGACTGGAAACGCAGGTTGAACAGCTCTTCCTTGGACTTGCGGAGTTCTTCAACGAGACGCTCGTTGTCGAAACCGTCCAGCTGTGCGGGTGCGAGATCCTTCGACCCTACTGCCATTTCTATTCACCACCTTCGCGACGCACAATGCGTGCCTTCAACGGGAGCTTGTGGATTGCAAGGCGCAGGGCCTCGCGAGCTACCTCTTCATTGACACCGGAGAGTTCGAAGAGAACCCGGCCCGGCTTGACGTTTGCAACCCACCACTCCGGAGAACCCTTACCGGAACCCATACGGGTTTCAGCAGGCTTCTTCGTCAGCGGACGGTCCGGGTAGATGTTGATCCAGACCTTACCGCCACGCTTGATGTGGCGGGTCATTGCAATACGTGCGGATTCGATCTGACGGTTGGTGACGTATGCCGGGCTCAGGGCCTGGATGCCGTACTCACCGAAGGAGACCTTGGTGCCGCCCGTAGCAGCGCCGGAACGACCCGGGTGGTGCTGCTTACGGTGCTTGACTCGACGTGGGATAAGCATTTAAGCCTGTCCTCCTTCTACTGCAGCGGGTGCAGCCTCAACTGCCGGAGCGGCTTCAGCAGCAGGAGCTGCTTCGGCTGCCGGACGGTCGGTACGACGACGACGGTCACCACGGTCAGCGCCACCCGGGCGGCCCGGGCGGTCGCTGGCACCACGGCCACGGGACGGTGCAGCAGCTGCCTGCTGTGCCAGTTCCTTGGCGGTGACGTCACCCTTGTAGATCCAGACCTTCACGCCAATGCGGCCGAAGGTGGTCTTGGCCTCGTAGAAGCCGTAGTCGATGTTCGCGCGGAGGGTGTGCAGGGGCACACGGCCTTCGCGGTAGAACTCCGAGCGGGACATTTCTGCGCCACCCAGACGACCGGAGCAAGCGATACGGATACCCTTGGCACCGGCGCGCTGTGCTGACTGCATTGCCTTCTTCATCGCACGGCGGAAAGCCACACGTGAGGTCAGCTGCTCTGCAACGCCCTGGGCAACAAGCTGGGCTTCCATCTCGGGGTTCTTGACCTCGAGGATGTTCAGCTGAACCTGCTTGCCAGTGAGCTTTTCGAGCTCGCCGCGGATGCGGTCTGCCTCAGCGCCGCGGCGGCCGATAACGATACCCGGACGTGCCGTGTGGATGTCCACGCGGACACGGTCGCGAGTGCGCTCGATCTCAACCTTGGCGATACCGGCGCGCTCCATGCCCGTGGACATGAGCTGGCGGATACGGATGTCTTCGCGAACGAAGTCCTTGTACCGCTGGCCGGGCTTGGTGCTGTCAGCGAACCAGTGCGATACGTGATCGGTGGTGATGCCGAGTCGGAACCCGTGCGGGTTTACTTTCTGTCCCACTTAGCGAGCCTCCTCTTTCTCCGGGGTAGCGACTACCACGGTGATGTGGCTGGTGCGCTTCTTGATCTGAAATGCACGACCCTGAGCACGCGGCTGGAACCGCTTCATGGTCGGGCCTTCATCAACAAACGCTTCGCTGATGATGAGGTCACCTTCGTCAAACGCCACGCCGTCGCGGTCCGCGAGGACCCGGGCGTTGGAGATTGCCGACTGTACTACCTTGAATACCGGCTCAGAAGCTGCCTGGGGGGCAAACTTCAGAATTGCCAGAGCCTCGTTCGCTTGCTTACCACGAACAAGGTTGACGACGCGCCGGGCCTTCATAGGCGTTACGCGGATGTGACGCGCAATTGCCTTGGCTTCCATTGCTTTCCTTCTCTCGTCTTTGACGTAAGTGCAGGCGCCTAGCGGCGCTTGCCCTTACGGTCGTCCTTGACATGGCCGCGGAATGTCCGCGTGGGAGCGAATTCGCCGAGCTTGTGCCCGACCATCGACTCGGTGACAAACACCGGAATGTGCTTGCGTCCGTCGTGCACGGCGATCGTGTGGCCGAGCATGTCGGGGACGATCATCGAGCGGCGGGACCAGGTCTTGATGACGTTCTTGGTGCCCTTTTCGTTTTCCCTGGCTACCTTTACAAAGAGGTGCTGGTCAACGAAAGGACCTTTTTTCAGGCTGCGTGGCATGTGTCCAGGCTCCTATCGCTTGTTCTTGCCAGTACGACGGCGACGAACAATAAGCTTGTCGCTCTCTTTGTTGGGGCGGCGGGTACGGCCTTCAGGCTTACCGTTCGGGTTGACTGGGTGACGTCCACCGGAGGTCTTACCTTCACCACCACCGTGCGGGTGGTCAACCGGGTTCATGGCTACACCACGGACGGTCGGGCGAACGCCCTTCCACCGCATACGGCCGGCCTTGCCCCAGTTGATGTTCGACTGCTCAGCGTTGCCAACTTCACCGATGGTTGCGCGGCAGCGCACATCGACGTTGCGGATTTCGCCGGAGGGCAGACGCAGCTGGGCGAAACGGCCTTCCTTGGCGACGAGCTGTACAGAAGCGCCAGCGGAGCGGGCCATCTTGGCGCCGCCACCCGGGCGCAGTTCAACTGCGTGGATAACGGTACCCACCGGGATGTTCCGCAGGGGCAGGTTGTTGCCAGGCTTGATATCAGCGTTGGCACCTGCCTCTACGAAGTCGCCCTGGGACAGCTTGTTCGGCGCGATGATGTAACGCTTGGTGCCATCAACGTAGTGCAGGAGGGCGATGCGAGCCGTGCGGTTCGGATCGTACTCGATTTCGGCAACGCGGGCGTTGACGCCGTCCTTGTCGTGGCGACGGAAGTCGATCAGACGGTACTGGCGCTTGTGTCCACCACCCTTGTGACGGGTCGTGATCTTACCGGAGTTGTTACGGCCACCCTTTTTGGGCAACGGACGTACCAACGACTTTTCCGGCGTCGACCGCGTGATTTCAGTGAAGTCCGCTACGCTCGAGCCGCGACGGCCCGGGGTAGTCGGCTTATATTTACGGATTCCCATAATTCATTTCCTCGTTAAAGTGGTCTCCGCTACGCGAGCGGACCGCCGAAGATGTCGATAGTGCCTTCTTTGAGGGTGACAATCGCACGCTTGGTGTTCTTGCGGGTACCCCATCCGAATTTGGTCCGCTTGCGCTTACCGGCACGGTTGATGGTGTTGATCGATTCGACCTTGACGGAGAAGATTTTCTCCACGGCCAGCTTGATCTCGGTCTTGTTCGAGCGGGGGTCCACCAGGAAGGTGTACTTGCCCTCATCGATCAGGCCGTAGCTTTTTTCCGACACGACAGGTGCAAGCACGACGTCGCGGGGGTCTTTGATGGTGGCTGCACTCACTTGGCATCCTCCTCGTTCTTTGCAGCCTTGTCAGCAACGAATGCTTCGTAGGCAGCCTTGGTGAAGACTACGTCGTCAGAAACGAGAACGTCATAGGTGTTCAGCTGGTCTGCGTACAGAACGTGAACTTCCTCGAGGTTGCGCACGGACAGTGCTGCAACATCGTTGGCGCGCTCAATGACAACGAGCAGGTTCTTGCGCTCGGAAACGCCGCGCAGTGTTGCCAGTGCTTCTTTGGCAGACGGCTTGGTGCCGGCAACCAGTTCAGCAACAACGTGGATGCGTCCGTTGCGGGCGCGGTCAGACAACGCGCCGCGCAGTGCAGCAGCAATCATCTTCTTGGGGGTCCTCTGGCTGTAGTCACGCGGTGTGGGACCGTGAACAACGCCACCACCGGTCATGTGAGGAGCACGGATTGAACCCTGACGGGCGCGGCCGGTGCCCTTCTGCTTGAACGGCTTGCGACCGGCACCGGAAACTTCGGCGCGGGTCTTGGTCTTGTGGGTACCCTGGCGAGCAGCAGCGAGCTGTGCAACGACGACCTGGTGCAGCAAGGGCACGTTGGTCTGAACGTCGAAGATCTCTGCAGGCAGGTCAACCTTGACAGTGCTAGTCATTGAACTAGGCTCCCTTCACGGCAGTGCGTACGAGTACGACCTGGCCGCGGGCACCGGGAACGGCGCCCTTGATCAGGAGCAGCGACTTCTCGACGTCAACCGCGTGAACGGTGAGGTTCAGCGTGGTGTGACGGACGGCGCCCATGCGGCCGGCCATTTTCATGCCCTTGAAGACGCGGCTCGGGGTGGATGCGCCACCGATTGAACCGGGCTTACGGTGGTTCTTGTGGGCACCGTGGGAAGCTCCAACGCCGTGGAAGCCGTGACGCTTCATAACACCGGCGAAGCCCTTACCCTTGGTGGTGCCAACAACGTCGATCTTCTGGCCGGCTTCGAAGAGCTCAACTGAAAGCTCCTGGCCCAGCTCGTAAGAGTCAGCATCTGCAGTGCGCAGTTCGACGACGTGACGGCGAGGCGTGACGCCTGCCTTTTCAAAGTGACCAGCCAGCGGCTTGGTGACCTTGCGGGGATCGATCTGGCCGTAGCCGATCTGAACGGCGACGTAGCCATCAGTCTCTGCATTGCGCAGCTGAGTGATGACGTTCGAGTCAGCCTGGACCACAGTTACGGGGATGAGCTTGTTGTTCTCGTCCCAGACCTGGGTCATGCCGAGCTTCGTGCCCAGCAGGCCCTTTACATTACGGGTTGCGGTCATAGTCTCTCAGCACCTCCCTACAGCTTGATTTCGATGTTCACGTCGGCAGGCAGGTCGAGACGCATAAGCGAGTCAACGGCCTTCGGCGTGGGATCGATGATGTCGATCAGACGCTTGTGAGTACGCATTTCGAAGTGCTCACGGCTGTCCTTGTACTTGTGCGGAGAGCGGATAACACAGTAAATGTTCTTCTCCGTCGGAAGCGGCACAGGGCCAACAACCGTTGCGCCTGCGCGCGTGACCGTCTCAACGATCTTCCGTGCTGAAACGTCAATGACCTCGTGATCATATGACTTCAGCCGGATGCGGATTTTTTGTCCCGCCATGTCGCCTGACTCTCTTTCAGTCTGTAGCTTCCCCCGAATTAGGGCTGCCCTGTTTACTTTCGTGTTGCATGTGGCTGCCGAAGCATTTGAAGTCGTAACTACCACCCGCCGCACAAGCTGAATCCGGACGTTTCCGGGTTCCTCAACCTGCCGACGTAACCGACCCCCGCGGTCGGGCGTGTCGCGCTTCTTACGCGCAGCAGCCCGCAGTTCCATGGGGAGTGGGTTATGTTTGGTCTTCCACTTGGACCCTGACACCCGGCATTATCCGGATCGGGACGCGAAGAAGCGCTTGAACAACTCATCTAGTATGCCGGATTTTATCCACAGAAGCGAATCAGTCACTCAGCGGGCCCTGGAGGACCCCTCTCTCCTTAGGATCGCCAGGCCGGTTATTGCCTTCAGCAACTGCCGATTGGAAGATAAGGGCATGACTGTGCAGGATCCTGTGTCTGTTCAAAGTCTGGCCAGCCGGCTGCGGCCAGGCTTTACGCTGGGCGTCGCTACGGCCTCCTTTCAGATTGAGGGCGCCCTCGCTGCCGACGGAAGGGGGCCATCCGGCTGGGATGCATTTGCCGAAAAACCCGGTGCCATCCTGGACGGACATTCGCCCGCTGTTGCCTGCGACCACTACAACCGTTCTGCCGAGGATGTAGCGCTGATGCGGGACCTGGGGGTCGATTCTTACCGGTTCTCCCTTTCGTGGCCTCGAATCCAGCCTGACGGAACCGGGCCTTTCAACGGCCAAGGCCTGGATTTTTACGACCGTCTCATTGACCAACTGCTCGACGCCGGCATCTCCCCCATGGTCACCCTGTATCACTGGGACACTCCCCTGCCGTTGGAGCACCAGGGCGGCTGGATGAGCCGCAATACCGCGGAGCGGTTCGCTGAGTACAGCGCGGCCGCCGCGGAGCGCTACGGTGACCGGGTAGCCCAGTGGGTAACCCTCAACGAGCCCGTATCGGTGACTCTTAACGGATACGCCCTCGGTGTTCATGCACCGGGCCGGGATTTGCTGTTCAACGCCCTGCCCTCCATTCACCACCAGCTGCTGGGCCACGGTCTCGCCGTCCAGGCGCTCAGGGCCGCAGGAGTCAAAGGCGGCGTGGGTGTCACCAACCTGCACTCCCCTGTGCGCCCTTCCACCTCCAAGCCAGGCGACAGGCTCGTGGCCAAGGTGTTCGACACGCTGATGAACCGGGTCTATGCAGATCCTGTCCTGCTCGGGAGGTACCCGAAACTGCCGCTCGTTGCCCGGCCGTGGTTGCGCTCCATGGGAAAGATTTCCGACGCCGACCTCCGCACCATCCATCAGCCCCTCGATTTCTACGGCCTCAACTATTACTACCCCGTGAAGGTCGCCTTGGGCCGTGGGGCCGTCAGCCTGCCGGCTACAGCTGCCGCCGTCGCCCACATGCCGTTTCACGAGGTGGGCTACCCGGAGTACGGAACTACGGGATTCGGCTGGCCTGTGGCGCCGGAGCACTTGGGCGTCCTGCTGCGGGAACTCAAAGACAGATACGGCGCGGCGCTGCCGCCTGTCTTCGTGACGGAGAGCGGTGCGAGTTTTCCCGAACCCGATCATGTGTCGGGTCCCATCGACGACGCCGACAGGATCAGTTACCTCTCCGGCCACCTGGCGCATGCCTTGGATGCGACGGCGCCAGGCGGAATAGCGGAGGACGTGGAACTGCTGGGGTACTACGTTTGGACGCTGCTGGACAACTTCGAGTGGGCCGCCGGCTACTCCCAGCGCTTCGGACTGGTCCACGTCGATTTTGACACGCTGGAGCGTACCCCCAAGGAGTCCTTCTACTGGTTGCAGGCTCTCAGCAAAGCGCGCCGGACGTTATAACCGGGACTGGTAGCCAGTCCCGGCAGAGATTCGCCTCAAATAATTGGGCTACTTGTCCTTGTTTGCCCTGTTGATGCGTTTTGCGCGCTCAATCTCTTGGCGGAAGTGGTTCTTCGCCCAGAAGACTCCAGCTACAACAACTACAGCTACCACCAGGAATATCAGCCAACCCATGCCGGCTCCTCTCATCGAAACCAACACTATCAGGGGCCGCCGACAGGTCCTTCGCTGTTCGCAGCCCGCTCTGGTGCTCCGGACGCCATGGGCGGCTGGAAACCCTCCGGCGTTCCGGCACCCGGAACTTCAACGTTTCCAGAGGCAACCGATGAATCTGCCTCGGCCGGTTTCGTTCGGTTCAGGCGCCACACAGCAAAGATGATGAGAGACACGGCCATGAGTGCCAGAAGAGCGAAGGTGTACTGACGCATCGCCCACATCAGGCAGAGTGTCACGCCGGCCGCTCCCCACCAAACGAAGAGAGGCTCGTTACGTGCAGCACCGACCAGCAGCAGGATTGCCAAAAGTACCAGAACCCAGAGCTGCTGGCTTTGACTTCCTCCGAAAACTATGGCAATACCGCTCACCGATAAGAGGGCTGCACCCACGCCGAGGATCACTCGGGCGGGTATGGTTTGGCCAGCCGCGAACCTCAACGCAGCGAGCACGGCGGCCAGAATTACGAACCACTGGGCCGCCCAGAACGGATCCGGTCCCTGACCCGGCCCGCCATTGAAGAGAACTGCCCGCTGGACTGATGCAATCACTGCGAGGGCACCAAGTTCCGCCGTTGCCCGCCGCATCGTAGCGGGCGCCTCCAGCCAGCAGGCCAGGGACACCGCTGCGACCAAGCCGGCAGAGGTCCCTGCAGTGGCATCTTCGCCCAGCCCTATTGCGGCTACAAATGCCAGGCCAGCGATTCCTCCCCCGGCCAATGACCAACGCCGCACGGGGTCCGTTGCGAGCTGCCCATGGTTGGCCCACCGTCCGAGGTACATCATGGCAGCAGCAAGTCCGCATCCCACCAGCCACGGCAGATAACTCCCCCAGGGGTCGTCGCGGACAGGAACGATGGCGAAGGCAGCCAGGTTGGCGCCCACCAGCGCGGCAACAGCGGCCGGCGGGTACAAGGCCACGATGCGTTCAAGGTGGGAGGCCACGAAACAGACAATGGAAAGGACAACGATAGCCATGCCGGCAATCCAATCGGCAGCCAATGGAGATACCGCGCAAGCCGTCACTGCCGTGGCACCAGCGGCTGCGAGCCAAAGCCGGTCTTCGATATCCGGGATCGTCCGGTGACTGCCACTGAACCCACTTGCTCTGGTTGGGCCGTCGGGAAGGTGCCGTCGTCGGACGAGAATCCCGAAAGCAGCACCTGCAAGGGAGAGAGCGAGCAGTACCAAGGCAACGCCGTCGTGCGTCAGTACGGGAGAGGCCAGAAAAACCGCCTGCTGTTCCGGCCCTGCCCCTGATCGAAGCAGCGGCCCGAGAGCCACGACGCCGAAGACACCGGCGTAGACAGTCAGGTACACGGCGCCACGGGCTTCGAAGGAGCGGCTGGCAATGACCGCGGAGACCAGCAGCAGCACCAGTTCCAGGAGCACCACCCAGCGCAGGCTACCAGCATCTTCTCCGGAGGAAATCCGCCCCATCAGAATGTCGTGAACCGGCAGCGCTGCCTGCACAGCCAGGGTGGCCCAAACGGCGGCCTGCTGGTAAGAAATCTCTGGCAGCCGGTCCCGCATGAGCCATCGCACCGCATGCTGAGCGGCAAGAACAAAGGCAAGTGAGACTGCTACCGCCGAAGCAGAACCGGTGACATCAGAAACCAGGACCACCACCAACGCAGCGGACAATAAGCGGGCTCCCAGGAAATAGGCGCCCTTGGTCCGGCTTCCTTCGGCTGCCATAACCATAGCTGTGCCGTAAACCGTGAAGATTCCGAGAATGAATTCAACGTCCAGGAGCTTATCCCCACGGGCCACCAGCAGAAAGGCCAACACCAGCGGAGCAAGGGATGAAGCCGGCATGTTCCCGCGGAGAACGAATCCTGAGCTAGCAGCACTTAGCGCGAGCACAACAGTGCAGAGAGTACTCGGCCATCCTATGGCCATATTTTCTGCTGACGATCCCAGCAGCAGAACGGCAAAAGCCTGGAGCGCCAAGACCACCGCGACATCTGCAACCGCTGCCCTGTGCCCGGGAAACCGCTGGGGTGATAAGTGCCAGGATGTCAATGGAAAGACCAGTTGCGCCCCCAATACAAGGACCGCAACGAGGGACGGGGTAAGGCTCTCCCCGGCGAGCACCAAAGGTCCTGCCGCGTCCGTGACCTGTTCAAATACAGTCAGGCCGAGAACAGTCCACGTCCCGCGGGCCATCCACCAGTAGGTCCAGCGATGACGAACGTCGGAGAGCCTGGCACCGGATGCGGTCAAATAAGCCGCCGACAGCAGGAGCGCAATGTTTCCCGCTGCCACGGACACCTGGCTAAAGGCCAGAGGCACAAGAATCAAGGAAGCCACCAATGGCATGAGCTCGCCTACTGTGGGAATCCACCGCCCACGGCCTCCTGCATCTTCCCGGCCGGCGGTTGCGAGGCGGCCGTTCAACAACAGCAACCAGCCGACGATGAGGGCTGCACCAAGTTGGACGAGGAGAACGATTGCAGTAAGAGCCTTGCCCGGAGTCTCGTCGAAAGACGGCAGGGCGATCAAAGCGAACAACCCAGCAGCTGCACTGCCCGCGAGCGTGGCGCCAGGGGCAACAGTGGGAATCCCTTCTTTCAGCAGGGCGGCGGAAGCCAGTTGCTGCATCACCAAGGCAAGAATGAAGGCCACCAGAGCCCCCGCAATGCGTTGGGAGGACTCCCCCATCACCTCAAACGCTACGAGCGGGACAGCAAATGTGCTTGCGATACGGGAGCCGAGCACAAAGTAACGGCGCCGGGTTCCAGGCCGAGCCGCCCGGACCAGCCAGAACAGGACGGTGAGAATGAGGAAGATGGCCAGTTGCCAGTTCCCGAGGATGGGGCTCACCGAGGCGGCAGCAACGATCGTGGCCACCGGCATCCATTCGGCTACGCCCCGCAGCCGGGTGGCCAATGCCATGCCAAGCAGAAGGGTAGCCAACAGGGGCAGCCAGACGGGCAGGGCAGCCGGGCGGTAACCTGCTTCAAACCCGACCCAAATTACCCAAGCCCACGAGCCAATGAGCTGGACGGTGAAAGTCAATGCAATGTCCAGGTTCCAACGATTGCTGTTCCCGCCGAACCACCATGTCACGCGCTCACGGGCAAATCCCACGGCCAGTGCCTGAATTGCCAGCAATGCGGAAATCGCCAAGGCCAGCGAGGACGGACGACCCGTGAGCTCCCAGACGATGGCTGCGCCGGCTACGGTCAGCGCTGCCCGCGCGCCATAGAAATTCAGGAACCTTAAGCGGCCCGGAACGGCCGCCACCACGGCAAGATACAGGCCGCAGAGAAACATCACCAGGGCGTATTCGGCTTTGGTGAACAGGAGCGGAACCACGGTTACGGACACCGCAACTACCGGAACCACCAGCGGATGCAACTGGATCAGCGGCCGTACATACAGCGGCGGAAGCCACCGCGGGCGAAGGGAGGTCAAAACCGTCAGGAGCACAGCCAAGCCGATCATCGCGGTGAAATACCACACCAATGCACCGCCTAAAACGGATACTCCTGACCAGGTGCTCGATACAACAAAGGTCAGAGACAAGTAGGCGAGGACCCGGCTTTCCAACCGAACGGCAGCAAACGAATAGGCGGCGAGGCCAAGCAACGACGTCGTCAGCCAGGCAATGGGCCCGTCCTGAAGCGCAAAGTTGTACAAGGCCAGGCCCACCACCGGGATAAGCGCGAGGCCGGTTCCAGCAAACGCCACGGCGGCAGGGCGCAGGCGGGGAACCTTCCGGTGCAGCACAAACCCTGCACTGTAGAAAAGTGCCGTGATGCCGCAAACGCCTACAAATTTCAGGAGCGTTGGCAGATTGGTGCCAAGGAACAATGCACCGGCGGCAACAAGGAGGAGGCTCGCAATGTACAGGGTGATGTTGATGTTTTGGCGGTCGCGCTTCTCCTTGCGAGCCAGCCGTTCCGCCTCGGACTCCTGAGGAGTTGGCCACACCGGCGGAGGCGGCGGAAACCCTTGATGGGACAAAGCCGGGTCGGAAGACGCGGAACCGGCTACGGCCGATGCAGCTGGTGCGGACGGCGGCAGCGGCATCGACTGTTGTCGAACAGGACCAGCCAGGGGTATCCATGGGCGGTCCTGCTCGCTTACGAACGGACTGCCTGCATGGATGGAGGTGCTGGGGTTGACCGTTTCCGGTTGGAAGATGAAGCCATCTTCTGCCAGGTCCCGCCGTGCTTTCTGGGATGCAATCCGCGCGTCAGGTGGACCGGGTGGTGCCGCGGGCGCCGGCGCTGGGGTTGTAGCGTCCCGCCACCCCTGGAGATGACCGGCCTGGAAGCCTGCCTGAAAGGACCCGTCTCCGGAAAACCCTGTCACATGAGGCTGTTGCCGGTCCCCTGCCGCAGTGGTTTTGTTCCCGGCTTTTCGTCCCCACAGGAAGCCAATCAGCAGTAAGACTCCGCCAATCAGGAGAAACTCGATGATTCGGTAAGCCATCGACATGACGGGACCTTCCACTGGGCATTGCGGGAACTTGGACGGATCTAGTGCAGCCTGCCCTTAGACGCAACAATAAATCCATTGAATTGATTAATAATAGCAAAGGAAAGCCCCGCTGCACCAGCAGCGGGGCTTTCCAAGTTCACGAGGCCCTTACACAGGCACCCGATCCAAGATCAGCAAAAACTACTTGATGATCTTGGTAACGCGGCCTGAACCAACGGTGCGGCCGCCTTCGCGGATTGCGAAGCCGAGGCCCTCTTCCATAGCGATCGGCTGGATGAGCGCAACGGTCATCTCAGTGTTGTCGCCAGGCATAACCATTTCCGTGCCTTCCGGCAGGGTGATAACGCCGGTTACGTCCGTGGTGCGGAAGTAGAACTGCGGGCGGTAGTTGGAGTAGAACGGGTTGTGACGCCCGCCTTCGTCCTTGGAGAGGATGTAGACGTTAGCCTCGAAGTCGGTGTGCGGGGTAATGGAACCCGGCTTGACGACAACCTGGCCACGCTCTACGTCATCACGCTTCAGACCGCGGAGCAGGAGGCCACAGTTCTCGCCGGCCCATGCTTCGTCGAGCTGCTTGTGGAACATCTCGATACCGGTAACGGTGGTCTTCTGGATCGGACGGATACCGACGATCTCGACCTCGGAGTTGATTGCCAGGGTGCCACGCTCGGCGCGGCCCGTAACAACGGTTCCACGACCGGTGATGGTGAAGACGTCTTCGATCGGCATCAGGAACGGCTTGTCACGGTCACGTACGGGGTCCGGAACAGACTCGTCAACAGCTTCCATGAGGTCCTCGACGGACTTGACCCAAACGGGGTCGCCTTCGAGAGCCTTCAGGCCGGAGACGCGAACTACGGGAGCGTCGTCGCCATCGAAGCCCTGTGCGCTGAGCAGCTCACGAACTTCCATTTCAACGAGGTCCAGCAGCTCTTCGTCGTCGACCATGTCCGACTTGTTCAGCGCGACCAGCAGGTAGGGAACGCCAACCTGGCGGGCAAGCAGAACGTGCTCACGGGTCTGAGCCATCGGGCCGTCAGTGGCGGCAACCACGAGGATTGCACCGTCCATCTGTGCAGCACCGGTGATCATGTTCTTGATGTAGTCAGCGTGACCCGGAGCGTCTACGTGTGCGTAGTGGCGCTTCTCGGTCTGGTACTCAACGTGGGAAATGTTGATGGTAATGCCGCGCTGACGCTCTTCGGGAGCAGAGTCAATAGACGCGAAGTCGCGCTGCTCGTTGAGAGTCGGGTACTTGTCATACAGCACCTTGGAAATGGCGGCCGTCAACGTCGTCTTACCGTGGTCAACGTGACCAATGGTACCGATGTTAACGTGCGGCTTAGTCCGCTCGAACTTTGCCTTTGCCACAGGTTCCTCCTAGAACGTTTTCAAATGACTTACCCTTCAACCGCGCTTGTCGCGGCAGAAACTCCAGTAAGTCTACTTGGGGGGCTTTGGATTGGTGAAATTGCAGATTCAGGAACTAATACTAGTCCCTAGAGCCTGTTCGCGCGGATGGCCGGGCCCGGCTTGACCGGGTTGCATCTAACCGGGCCGCGGCCACCTGCGCCAGGCGAATTTCCGGAGATCGGAAACGCACCCGAGTTTGTTAGCAGTGAAAGTCGAAAAGACTATTCGCCGCGGTTCTTCTGGATGATCTCGTCGGCAAACGCCTTCGGGACCTCGGCGTAGCTGTGGAACGTCATGGAGTACACAGCGCGGCCCTGGGTCTTCGAGCGCAGGTCACCGATGTAGCCGAACATGCCGGACAGCGGGACGTGCGCACGGATGACCTTGACGCCCTGGGCATCTTCCATGGACTGCATCTGGCCACGGCGGGAGTTGAGGTCACCGATAACTTCGCCCATGTATTCCTCAGGGGTTCGGACCTCGACATCCATCAGCGGTTCGAGCAGGATGGGGTTCGCCTTACGTGCAGCTTCCTTGAAAGCCATGCGACCGGCGATCTTGAACGCCATTTCCGAGGAGTCAACATCGTGGTACGCGCCGTCGATCAGCGTGGCCTTGATGCCGACAACCGGGTAACCGGCCAGGACGCCGTCGTTCAGTGCATCCTGGATACCGGCGTCCACGGACGGGATGTATTCGCGGGGAACACGGCCACCGGTGACCTTGTTCTCGAACTCGTACAGCTCACCCTCGGAGGTGTCCAGCGGTGCGATCGCAATCTGGATCTTTGCGAACTGGCCGGAACCACCGGTCTGCTTCTTGTGCGTGTAGTCATGACGCTCTACAGCACGCTTGATGGTTTCGCGGTAAGCGACCTGCGGCTTGCCAACGTTTGCCTCAACCTTGAACTCGCGGCGCATGCGGTCCACAAGGATGTCCAGGTGGAGCTCGCCCATGCCGGCGATGATGGTCTGGCCAGTGTCTTCGTTGAGGGAAACCTGGAAGGTCGGGTCCTCAGCGGAGAGCTTCTGGATGGCCGTGGAGAGCTTCTCCTGGTCACCCTTGGTGTTCGGTTCGATCGCAACAGAGATCACGGGCTCCGGGAAGCTCATGGACTCGAGGACGATCTGGTTGCTGGAGTCACACAAGGTGTCACCAGTAGTGGTGTCCTTGAGACCGATTGCTGCGTAGATGTGGCCAGCGGTAGCGCCGTCAACCGGCATTTCCTTGTTGGCGTGCATCTGGAACAGCTTGCCGATGCGCTCCTTCTTGCCCTTGGTGGAGTTGACCACCTGGGAGCCGGCTTCAACGTGACCGGAGTACACGCGGACGAAGGTGAGCTGACCGAAGAACGGGTGCGTCGCAATCTTGAACGCAAGGGCCGAGAACGGCTCTTCAGAGGAAGGCTTACGAGTAAGCTCCTTCTCTTCGTCGCGGGGATCGTGACCGATCATCGGCGGGACGTCCAGCGGGTTCGGCAGGTAGTCCACAACAGCGTCCAGCATCGGCTGTACGCCACGGTTCTTGAAGGCGGACCCGCAGAACACCGGGTAGAGCTCGGAGTTGATGGTCATCTTGCGGATGCCGGCCTTGAGTTCGTCGACGGTGATCTCTTCACCCTCGAGGTACTTCTCCATGAGCTCTTCAGAGGACTCTGCAACAGCCTCGATGAGGTTTGCGCGGTACTCCTCGGCCTTTTCCTTGAGGTCAGCCGGGATCTCCTGGATCTCGTACTTGGCACCCATGGTGACGTCACCCTTGGAGTCGCCGGGCCAGACCAATGCACGCATGTACAGCAGGTCCACGACGCCAACGAAGTCGTTCTCGGCGCCGATGGGCAGCTGCATAACGAGCGGCTTGGCACCGAGGCGGCTGATGATGGTGTCGACGGTGAAGTAGAAGTCAGCGCCCAGCTTGTCCATCTTGTTGACGAAGCAGATGCGCGGAACGTTGTACTTGTCAGCCTGGCGCCAGACAGTCTCCGACTGCGGCTCCACGCCTTCCTTGCCATCGAACACGGCAACGGCACCATCGAGGACACGCAAGGAGCGCTCAACCTCAACGGTGAAGTCCACGTGACCGGGGGTGTCGATGATGTTGATCTGGTTGTTTTCCCAGAAGCAGGTCACGGCGGCAGACGTGATGGTGATGCCGCGTTCCTTTTCCTGTTCCATCCAGTCGGTGGTCGAAGCGCCGTCGTGCGTTTCGCCAATCTTGTGGTTCACACCTGTGTAGAACAGAATGCGCTCGGTGGTGGTGGTCTTGCCGGCATCGATGTGGGCCATGATGCCGATGTTTCTGACCTTACTAAGGTCGGTAAGCACGTCCTGTGCCACGGTGTCTCCCTTTCGGATGGACTACACGTTCGCCGCCGGCTCGTCTGAGCCGGCGGCGTCCGGGAAGTATTACCAGCGGTAGTGTGCGAAGGCCTTGTTGGACTCGGCCATCTTGTGGGTGTCTTCGCGGCGCTTTACAGCGGCACCGAGACCGTTGGACGCATCCAGAATCTCGTTCTGGAGACGCTCGGTCATCGTCTTTTCGCGGCGGGCCTTGGAGTAGCCAACCAGCCAGCGGAGAGCCAGTGCGGTGGAGCGGCCCGGCTTGACCTCAACAGGAACCTGGTAGGTGGCGCCACCGACACGGCGGGAGCGGACCTCGAGGGAAGGCTTGACGTTCTCCATAGCCTTCTTGAGGGCTGCGACGGGGTCGCCGCCGGACTTGGCGCGAGCACCTTCAAGGGCACCGTAAACGATGCGCTCTGCGGTGGACTTCTTGCCGTCAACCAGCACCTTGTTGATCAGCTGGGTGACCAACGGGGAGCCGTAAACGGGATCTAGTACGAGCGGCCGCTTGGGGGCCGGACCCTTGCGAGGCATATTACTTCTTCTCCATCTTTGCGCCGTAGCGGCTGCGAGCCTGCTTACGGTTCTTGACACCCTGGGTATCGAGGGCACCACGGACGATCTTGTAGCGGACACCCGGAAGGTCCTTAACACGGCCGCCACGTACGAGCACAATGGAGTGCTCCTGGAGGTTGTGGCCTACACCCGGGATGTAAGCGGTGACTTCAACGCCACCGTTAAGGCGCACACGTGCAACCTTACGAAGGGCCGAGTTCGGCTTCTTCGGGGTGGTTGTGTAAACGCGGGTGCAAACACCGCGGCGCATGGGGCTGCCGTTAAGAGCGGGAGCCTTGGTCTTCTTGACCTTAGGCGTGCGGCCCTTGCGGACCAGCTGGTTAATCGTAGGCACTCTCGTGTTCTCCGTTTTATCCGGAGCGGCCGCTGACAGCCGCTCTCCTGTTGCTTTGCCCCGCCGCCCGAGCTTTGAAGAAGTCTCCAGAGCAGCTGAGGCGAAGCCTTAATAGTCTGATCGCAGACATAGGGAACGACCGACTCGCGTCATGAAAGGTCCCTAGGCATGCAAAAATGTGGCATACGTTGCACAAGAACCCTGCAAACCGGAAACGTCGCTCTGATTCAGCCTTTCAGCTGTATCGGCGCACTCATCCACTGCCACAATAACAATTGGTATCCAGTCTAACACGGACGGCCAGCAGACCTTAATCGGCCCTGTGCCGGCGCACTACCCATGCGTTAAACGGGATGGTCCCCCACCTTTCGGTGCGGGACCATCCCTTTCTCAGACTTGAACAGACTGACTCTTAGCGGAAGTCGCTGCCGAGGTCGTAGTCATCCAGCGGGATGGCGTGGAACTCGGGAGCTCCATCGCCGCCCAGCGAGTCGTAGGAGAAATCGCTGAAGGCGCTCGGGCCGGTGAAGAGATTGGCCTTTGCTTCCTCAGTCGGTTCGACAGTCACCTCGGTGTAGCGCGGGAGACCCGTGCCGGCCGGGATGAGCTTACCGATGATGACGTTCTCCTTGAGGCCGAGCAGCGGATCGCTCTTGCCTTCCATGGCCGCCTGCGTCAGGACGCGGGTGGTCTCCTGGAAGGAAGCAGCGGACAGCCACGACTCGGTTGCCAGCGACGCCTTGGTGATACCCATCAGTTCAGGACGACCGGAAGCCGGCGTCTTGCCCTCGGATACAACGCGGCGATTGGCGTCCTCGAAGCGGCTGCGCTCAGCCAGCTCGCCCGGAAGCAGATCCGATTCGCCGGACTCGATGACCGTGACGCGGCGCAGCATCTGGCGGACGATAACCTCGACGTGCTTGTCGTGGATACCGATACCCTGGCTGCGGTACACGCCCTGGACTTCGTCAACCAGGAACTTCTGAGCAGCACGGGGACCCATGATGCGCAGAACCTGCTTGGGATCGACCGGACCGTTGATCAGCTTCTGGCCGACCGTGACGTGCTGGCCGTCTTCGATCAGGAGACGTGAACGGCGCAGTACCGGGTAGGCGATCTCTTCGCTGCCGTCATCAGGGGTGATGACGAGGCGCATCTGACGCTCGGACTCTTCAATGGTGATGCGGCCGGCTGCTTCAGCAATCGGTGCAACACCCTTCGGGGTACGGGCTTCGAAGAGCTCCTGGATACGGGGCAGACCCTGGGTGATGTCGTCGCCACCGCTGGCCGAAACAGCACCACCGGTGTGGAACGTACGCATGGTCAGCTGGGTACCGGGCTCACCGATGGACTGTGCGGCAATAATGCCAACAGCCTCACCGATGTCAACGGTCTTGCCAGTGGCCAGCGAACGGCCGTAGCACAGGGCGCAGGTGCCGACGCTGGACTCACAGGTGAGAACAGAGCGGACCTTGACCTCGGTGATACCGGCTGCGAACAGTTCGGCAATGACAACGTCACCGCAGTCGGTGCCGGCGGCAGCCAGTACCTTGCCCTTGGAGTCGACGACGTCGACAGCCAAGGTGCGTGCGTAGGCGCTGTTCTCGACGTTCTCGTCCAGCGTGAGCTCACCGTTGGCGTCAGCCACGGCGATCGGAGTAACCAGACCGCGCTCGGTGCCACAGTCCTCTTCGCGGACGATGACATCCTGCGAGACGTCCACCAGACGACGGGTCAGGTAACCCGAGTTGGCGGTACGCAGCGCGGTGTCAGCCAGACCCTTACGGGCACCGTGCGTGGCGATGAAGTATTCCAGCACCGACAGGCCTTCGCGGTAGGAGGACTTGATCGGACGCGGGATGATTTCACCCTTCGGGTTGGCCACCAGACCACGGATACCCGCGATCTGACGGACCTGCATCCAGTTACCACGTGCACCGGAGGACACCATGCGGTTGATGGTGTTCATCGGGGAGAGGCTGTCACGCATCGCCTGGGCGATCTCGTTGGTTGCCTTGTTCCAGATTTCGATCAGTTCCTGGCGACGCTCGTCGTCGTCGATCAGGCCCTTGTCGTACTGGCCCTGGATCTTGGCGGCCATGGTCTCGTAACCGGCGAGGATTACGGGCTTGTCCTTGGGTACCTCGATGTCCGAGATAGCCACGGTCACGCCTGAACGGGTTGCCCAGTAGAAACCGGCATCCTTCAGGTTGTCCAGCGTTGCGGCTGTGACCACCTTCGGGTAACGCTCGGCAAGGTCGTTGACGATCCGGGACAGTTCGCCCTTGTCTGCAACATCCTCAACCCACGGGTAGTCCTCAGGCAAGGTCTCGTTGAAGAGAACCTGGCCGAGTGAGGTCTCAACCAGTGCGGTCTGACCCTGCTCCCAGTCCTCAGGAGCTTCCCAGCCGGCGTAAGGGACAAAGCCCTCGAGCCGGATCTTAACCTTGGAGTTCAGGTGCAGCTCGTGGAGATCGTAGGCCATGATGGCTTCCGCGACTGAACCGAATATCCGGCCCTCGCCAGCTGAACCGATGCGCTTGGTGGTCAGGTGGTAGAGGCCGATGATCATATCCTGCGAAGGAAGGGTCACCGGACGGCCGTCGGACGGCTTCAGGATGTTGTTCGAGGACAGCATCAGGATGCGCGCCTCGGCCTGGGCTTCGGGGCTCAGCGGCAGGTGGACTGCCATCTGGTCGCCGTCGAAGTCAGCGTTGAAGGCGCCACAAACCAGCGGGTGAAGCTGGATCGCCTTACCTTCAACAAGCTGCGGCTCGAAGGCCTGGATGCCAAGACGGTGCAGGGTAGGTGCACGGTTCAGCAGCACAGGGTGCTCGGTGATGATCTCTTCGAGGACGTCCCAGACCTGCGGGCGGTAACGCTCAACCATCCGCTTTGCCGACTTGATGTTCTGGGCGTGGTTGAGGTCAACCAGGCGCTTCATCACGAATGGCTTGAAGAGTTCCAGAGCCATCTGCTTGGGCAGACCACACTGGTGCAGCTTCAGCTGGGGGCCGACGACGATGACGGAACGGCCCGAGTAGTCAACACGCTTACCCAGGAGGTTCTGACGGAAACGGCCCTGCTTGCCCTTGAGCATGTCGCTCAGGGACTTCAGCGGACGGTTGCCCGGTCCGGTGACCGGACGGCCGCGGCGGCCGTTGTCGAAGAGGCTGTCAACAGCTTCCTGAAGCATGCGCTTCTCGTTGTTGACGATGATCTCCGGAGCACCCAGGTCAAGCAGTCGCTTGAGTCGGTTGTTGCGGTTGATCACACGGCGGTAGAGGTCGTTGAGGTCGGAGGTCGCGAAGCGGCCACCGTCCAGCTGGACCATCGGGCGCAGTTCCGGCGGGATCACCGGGACGGCGTCCAGAACCATGCCGAGCGGGCTGTTGTTCGTGGTCAGGAACGCGTTGACCACCTTCAGGCGCTTGAGGGCACGGGTCTTGCGCTGGCCCTTGCCGTTGGCAATGACATCGCGCAGGAGGTCGGACTCAGCCTGCATGTCGAAGTTCTCAAGACGCTTCTTGATGGCTTCGGCACCCATGGAGCCTTCGAAGTACATGCCGTAGCGGTCACGCAGTTCGCGGTACAGGCCCTCGTCACCCTCAAGGTCAGCGACCTTGAGGTTCTTGAAGCGGTCCCAAACCTGTTCCAGGCGCTCGATCTCGGCGTCGGCGCGCTTACGCACGTTGGCCATCTGACGGTCCGCAGAATCGCGGGCCTTCTTCTTGTCGGCAGCCTTGGCGCCTTCGCCTTCGAGACGGGCGAGCTCGTTCTCGAGATCGCGGGCGATCGTGGCGATGTCGGAGTCGCGGTTGTCGACCAACTGCTTCTTCTCGATGTCGTGCTCAACCTGGAGGTTGGGCAGTTCCTCGTGACGGCTTTCGGCGTCGACACTGGTGATCATGTAGGCAGCGAAGTAGATGACCTTTTCCAGGTCCTTCGGTGCCAGGTCAAGGAGGTAACCCAGACGGGAGGGAACACCCTTGAAGTACCAGATGTGGGTTACCGGAGCGGCGAGCTCGATGTGGCCCATGCGTTCGCGGCGCACCTTGGCGCGGGTGACTTCAACACCACACCGCTCACAAATGATGCCCTTGAAGCGCACGCGCTTGTACTTACCGCAGTAGCATTCCCAGTCGCGGGACGGGCCGAAGATCTTCTCGCAGAAGAGTCCGTCCTTCTCGGGCTTAAGTGTGCGGTAGTTGATGGTTTCCGGCTTCTTAACCTCGCCGTACGACCAGCCGCGGATGTCTTCCGCGGTAGCGAGGCCGATTTGCATGAGGCCGAAGGAGGATTCGCTGGACATATGGTCCCTGTTCTCTCTTGTTCTCTAAATTCTGAAGTCTTGGTTACGGAAAGAGGGAGGAATCCGGGAAAAGCGGCGCCGCTGAGCGAACCGCTTTCCCCGGACGCCTGCTAAACCTCTTCTACGGAACTGGGCTCTGCACGAGACAGATCGATACCCAGTTCCTCCGCAGCCGTGAAGACTGCGTCATCAGAGTCACGCATTTCAATTGTGGTTCCGTCCGTGGAAAGTACTTCCACGTTCAGGCACAGCGACTGCATTTCCTTGATCAAGACCTTGAAGGACTCAGGAACGCCCGGTTCGGGGATGTTCTCGCCCTTGACGATGGCTTCGTAGACCTTCACACGACCATGGATGTCATCCGACTTGATCGTGAGGAGTTCCTGGAGCGTGTAGGCGGCGCCATAGGCTTCGAGCGCCCACACTTCCATTTCACCGAAGCGCTGGCCACCGAACTGAGCCTTACCACCCAGCGGCTGCTGCGTGATCATGGAGTACGGGCCGGTGGAGCGCGCGTGGATCTTGTCGTCCACCAGGTGGTGGAGCTTCAGGATGTACATGTAGCCGACCGAAATCGGATCCGGGAACGGCTCGCCGGAGCGGCCGTCAAACAGACGGGTCTTGCCGGAGGAGTTGATCAGGCGTTCGCCGTCGCGGGTCACGTTGGTGGAATCCAGGAGGCCTGTGATTTCCTCTTCACGCGCACCGTCGAAGACCGGCGTTGCGACAGTGGTCTGGCCACTTTCGCGCGGCAGGTTCGGCAGCTGCTTCATCCACTCGGGCTCGCCTTCGATCTTCCAACCGGTCTTGGCAACCCAGCCAAGGTGCGTTTCCAGCACCTGGCCGACGTTCATACGTCCCGGAACACCCAGGGGGTTCAGGACGATGTCGACAGGGGTGCCGTCAGCAAGGAAGGGCATGTCCTCGACCGGAAGGATCTTGGAGATAACACCCTTGTTGCCGTGGCGGCCGGCGAGCTTGTCGCCGTCGGTGATCTTGCGCTTGGCAGCCACGTAAACGCGAACCAGCTGGTTAACGCCCGGGGGCAGCTCGTCGTCGTTGTCGCGATCGAAGACGCGGACACCGATGACGGTTCCGGACTCGCCGTGGGGAACCTTCAAGGAGGTGTCACGCACTTCGCGGGACTTCTCACCGAAGATGGCGCGAAGCAGGCGCTCTTCCGGGGTCAGCTCGGTTTCACCCTTAGGGGTGACCTTTCCGACCAGGATGTCGCCGGCTTCAACCTCGGCACCGATGTGGATGATGCCACGCTCGTCCAGGCCTGCGAGGACTTCCTCGGAGACGTTGGGGATGTCACGGGTGATTTCCTCGGCACCAAGCTTGGTGTCGCGGGCATCGATCTCGTGCTCCTCGATGTGGATGGAGGAGAGAACATCCTCAGCGACGATGCGCTGGGACAGGATGATGGCGTCCTCGAAGTTGTGGCCTTCCCATGACATGAATGCCACAAGGAGGTTCTTACCGAGGGCGAGTTCACCCTGGTCCGTTGCCGGGCCGTCAGCAATGATGCCGCCGACCTCGAGGCGCTGGCCTTCGCTCACCAACACGCGGTGGTTGTAGCAGTTGCCCTGGTTGGAACGGGCGAACTTGTTGATGCGGTAGTTGGTTTCCGTGCCGTCGTCGTTGAGCATGATGACGAGTTCAGCGGACACCTCGGTGACCACACCTGCCTTCTTCGCGATGACCACGTCACCGGCGTCGACGGCTGCAGCACGCTCCATGCCGGTGCCCACGAAGGGGGCCTCGGAACGGACCAGCGGCACGGCCTGGCGCTGCATGTTGGCACCCATGAGAGCGCGGTTAGCGTCGTCGTGCTCGAGGAACGGAATCAGGGCGGTAGCCACAGACACCATCTGGCGCGGGGAAACGTCCATGAACTGCACGTCGGCGGCGGGAACCAGCACGGGCTCGCCTCCACCACCACGGGCGCGGACCAGAACGGTCTCTTCGGCGAACTTCTTGTTGGCGTCCAGCGGAGCGTTGGCCTGAGCGATCAGGACCTCTGCTTCGTCGTCGGCGGTGAGGTACTGGACCTCATCGGAAACGACGCCCTCGGCAACAAGGCGGTACGGGGTCTCAATGAAACCGAACGGGTTGATCCGTCCGTAGGAAGCCAGCGAACCGATCAGACCGATGTTGGGGCCTTCAGGAGTTTCGATGGGACACATACGTCCGTAGTGGGACGGGTGAACGTCTCGGACTTCCATGCCTGCACGGTCACGGGACAGACCACCCGGGCCAAGCGCAGACAGACGGCGCTTGTGGGTCAGACCCGAAAGCGGGTTGTTCTGGTCCATGAACTGTGACAGCTGGGAAGTTCCGAAGAACTCCTTGATCGCTGCAACAACCGGCCGGATGTTGATCAGGGTCTGCGGCGTGATGGCTTCGACGTCCTGCGTGGTCATACGCTCGCGGACGACGCGCTCCATACGGGACAGGCCGGTGCGGACCTGGTTCTCGATGAGCTCGCCCACGGCGCGGATACGACGGTTGCCGAAGTGGTCGATGTCGTCGATTTCAACACGCAGCTCGTGATCCTGGCCGTCGCGCTTGCCCATAAGGGTCTTCTCGCCGGCGTGCAGGGCCACAAGGAACTTGATCATTGCGACGATGTCTTCAACGTGCAGGACCGAGGCTTCCTTGTCACCAAGGGAGCGGTCGATGCCAAGCTTGCGGTTGATCTTGTAACGGCCAACCTTGGCCAGATCGTAGCGCTTGGAGTTGAAGTACAGGTTGTCCAGAAGCGACTGGGCAGCCTCAACTGTGGGCGGCTCGCCTGGTCGCAGCTTCCGGTAGATATCCAGCAAGGCGTCTTCACGGGTTTCCGTGGCGTCCTTCTCCAGCGTTGCGCGCATGGAGTCGTACTGGCCGAACTCTTCGAGGATCTGGCCTTCGGTCCAGCCAAGGGCCTTCAGCAGAACTGTGACCGACTGCTTGCGCTTGCGGTCAAGGCGAACGCCGACCTGGTCGCGCTTGTCGATCTCGAGCTCAAACCATGCACCGCGGGACGGGATGATTTTGGCAGTGAAGATGTCCTTGTCACTGGTCTTGTCAGCGGTGCGCTCGAAGTAGGCGCCCGGCGAACGGACCAGCTGGGAGACAACAACACGTTCGGTGCCGTTGACAACGAACGTTCCCTTCTCCGTCATCAGCGGGAAGTCACCCATGAACACGGTCTGCTGCTTAATTTCGCCCGTGTTGTTGTTCATGAATTCGGCCTTGACGTACAGGGGTGCCGAGTACGTAGCGTCCCGGTCCTTGCACTCAGCCATGGTGTACTTCGGGTCGGCGAACTCCGGATCGGAGAAGCTCAGGGACATGGTGCCCTGGAAGTCCTCGATCGGGGAGATCTCTTCGAAGATGTCGGAGAGACCGGAGGACGTGGCGACGCTGAGGTCGCCTTCTTCCACAGCTTTCGCAACGCGTGCCTGCCAGCGTTCGTTGCCAACGAGCCAGTCAAAGCTGTCCGTCTGCAGGGCAAGCAGATTCGGAACGTCAAGCGGTTCGTGAATCTTTGCGAATGAGAGCCGGCGAGTGGCACCATCGGTGCTGTCGGCGTTGATAGCGGTTGCGGCGTTATTTACATTAGAGGTGCTCGAGGCGACCAAGAGGGATCCTTCCACAGACCTTCAGGCGTTTTCAGATCTTCCCCGCTAAGTACCCTGCGGAACTCTCCGCAGTGCTACCAGTCCGGTTCCGCTATATGATCCGGGACCCGTGCTGTTCAAGAAGGAGCCGTCGTCGACGGCGCGTTCGGCAAACAGCTGCCAGGCAAAGCCCACCGCTATATGAAGGCTGAAGGTAAACAGGGAAGACGCAAATATCCACAATACGGCAAATGCGCCTACGTGTCTACCCCACTTCCCGCCGTAATGCAAGCACTGTTGCTGGGGGCACCTATCCGGCCCTGAAGACTGCCGTGACTGGACGGAATTGAGGGGGCAGTGGAAACGTTAAACAGAGAAGCAGCAGGCGTCTAGGCTGTCCTGCACCAGATTGCCTGTCAACACTCGGTTAGCCTGTCCATACCTAGAGGAACGGAAGATCACCATGACTTACTCGTCAGACGACAATGACGTTGTCATCCTGTCCGGCGCCCGGACACCACAGGGCCGGCTCAACGGTCAGCTCGCTGGCTTCACCGCCGTCGAACTTGGTGCACACGCCATAAGGGCGGCTATTGCAGCCAGCGGCCTGGACGCAGGCAGGGTGGAAGCCGTCATCATGGGCCAGGTACTGCAGGCAGGTGCCGGCCAGAATCCCGCCCGGCAGAGTGCAGTGGGGGCCGGAATCGGCTGGAATGTTCCCACTGTGACCATCAACAAGGTTTGCCTTTCGGGGCTGACCGCCGTCATCGACGCTGCCCGGATGATCCGTGGCGGTGACGCAAGTGTCGTCGTCGCCGGTGGCCAGGAGTCCATGACAAGGGCGCCGCACATCCTGCCCGGATCACGCCAGGGGTGGACCTACGGTGCCATCCAGGCGCTGGACGTTGCCGCACATGATGGGCTCACTGACGCGTTTGACGGGCAATCGATGGGGCTCTCCACCGAAACCAAAAACGTTGTTTTGGGCATCGATCGCACAGCCCAGGACAACGTGGCCGTCGAGTCCCACCGACGTGCCGCGGCTGCCTCCGGGAACGGAGTGTTCGACCAGGAAATCGCACCTATAACCGTCAAGCAGCGCAAGGGCGAGCCACTCATCCTGACTTCCGATGAAGGCGTACGGCCCAACACCACGCTGGACACTCTTGCCGGCCTCAAGCCCGCTTTCGCTACCGACGGCACCATAACGGCGGGCAACTCCTCCCCTCTTTCCGACGGGGCAGCGGCATTGGTGCTCACTTCCCGTAAGTATGCGGCGGACAACAACCTGGAATATCTGGCTGTAGTTGGCAAACCCGGGCAGGTGGCGGGGCCCGACAATTCCCTTCACTCCCAGCCGTCCAACGCCGTCCAGCACGCACTCAAGCGGGCCGGCTGGACCACCGCCGACCTTGATTTCATCGAGATCAATGAAGCCTTCGGTTCAGTTGCCGTACAGTCCCTGAAGGATCTGGACTATCCGCTCGAGAAGTGCAACCTCCACGGCGGCGCCATCGCATTGGGCCACCCGATCGGCGCATCAGGCGCGCGGCTTGCCCTCCACGCTGCGCACGAACTGAAAAGGCGGGGCGCAGGCAAAGCAGCCGTCTCACTCTGTGGAGGAGGGGGCCAAGGCGAAGCCTTGCTGCTCTACCGGGACTGACACCGGGGTCTCCCGGAACCGCGGATCCGCTCACGAAGACCACCCCGGGGCGATTGCCCCCGGGTGCGGACACAAACGAAAGACGTATATGACTGACGACGACGGCGGGACCACAGGCCGGCAGCGTTTCCTGAGCGACGCTGCGAACAGGGGGTTGGAAGTCCAACTGGTGGAGCGCCCCCCGGCTAAGAGCCTCGAGGAGGCCGCCGCCATCCTTGGGATCCGGCCGTCAGACATCGTGAAGTCCCTGGTGGTTAAGCACAAGGACGGCACCTTTTTCTTCGCCCTTGTGCCCGGGGACCGTCAGATTTCCTGGCCCAAACTCCGGAACCTATTGGGAGTCAACAAGCTTTCGCTGCCGGCTGCCGACGTCGCGTTCGACGCGACCGGCTATGAGCGCGGGACCATCACTCCTCTGGGCAGCACCACAGCCTGGCCCGTTTTCGCCGATCAGTCCATAACGGGGCGCCGGATCTCACTGGGTGCCGGACAGCACGGCTACAGCGCCTTCGTGGACGCTGATGCCCTGACCGCCGCCCTTGGAGCAGTGGTCGCGGACATCAGCGAGGAAGCTTAGGCAGTTACCGTCAAGGGCTCGCCGTTGACTACAAGCCTCCAGTTCTGCTGACTGAACACGGCAGAGTCAAGCGTGCCCGTGGCCAGCACATAGTCGATAATCCGTTGCCGGATCTCCTGCTGGCTGTTGGAAAGCATAGGTGCTTCTTTCACACCCGGGAAGTTGCCTCCGCCGCTTTGCCGGTAATTGTTGATGGCCAAGGCAAACTCTTGCCCGGCGCCTACGGGCACCCCTCCGTAACTCAGGTTGATGATGCGCTCCCCCACCGGCCGTGCGACGTCAATGTCATAGGTCAGGGGCGCGTCCAGGCCATACATGACGTCGTAGTTGTAATCGGGCGTGCCGGCCGGGGCCATGGAGGTGGGAGCGTTGGTGAGATCCTGCGGCGCCACTGTGACGGTGCTGACCGCCTTGAAATACCGGGCTGACCATTCGAGATAGTCCTTGACCAAGGCCCCGTTCACCTTGATGGAGAGCAGGGTGTTGTCGAAGATATACAGACCGGCAACGTCTCGGATGGTCAGCGGTCCGGCCTTGACGTCGACCGTACGGGAAAAGGCTGCAGCAATGGAAAGGACCGGAAGCTGCGACGCCGGACCACCGGCAAGTTCAGCTTTGATTGTGGTGGCCTGGACGTAGTTGATGGCGTCGATCGCGGCTGAATCGGACCAGCACGCTGTGGCCGTATTCAGATCCGCCGTCGAAGTCCCGATGACCGTGTTGACGTACTTCACGGTTGCCTCGTGTCCGGCTTGAACAGCGCTTACGACGGCGGGATCCGCTTCCGCTGTTTTGGCGTCCAGCAGGTGGGAACTTGCTGAAGTCACCGACCACCCGCCGCGGTCCTTGGCCAGCACAAGATCCATGACCGACACCCGCATCCCCCATTTCAGGGGCTCCGTGAGAAGAACCTGTTTTCCGGTGGCCTTGTTGACCACGAACCGCCCAGGAATCTCGACGTGGGCATGGCCGACGAGGATGGCGTCGATGCCGGGGACCTCTTCGGCCAGCTGCGTGGAAGCATTTTCCGGGAACGGCAGGGCATCACCGTAGGAAGATCCCGGCGTCGCGCCTGAGTGGCTCGAAACAATAACGACGTCGGCTCCGGCCGCGCGGACTTCCGGAATTACCAGCTTGGCCTCCTCCACGATTCCGTTGAAATCAAGGCGGCCGTGAACGTTGTCGCGGTCCCAGAGGGCACAACCTGGTGTCACTAATCCGACCAGGCCGACAGTCACCCAACCGTTCCCGGTATCGATGCGTTTGAGGATGTAAGGGGTGAACGCGCGCCTGCCAGTGGTGACGTCGCGGACGTTTGCGCCCAGCAGGGGGAAGTTCAGCTGGCTCTCCCAGGTGCGGAGCAGCGGGATGCCGTAATTGAATTCGTGATTACCGAGGGCAACGGCATCGTAGCCCACCTCATTCATGGCAAGCGCCATGGGATGCTTGACTGTTCCGGAAGCGGGTGTGACCTTGGCAAAGTAGTAGGCCAGCGGCGTTCCCTGAATAGTGTCGCCGGCGTCCAGGGTGAGGCAGTTTCCCGCTCCCCGCTCGGCCCGCATCGCCTTAATGAGGGTGGAGGCCTGCGCAATACCGATTCGGTTGCCCGCGGCGTCCGTGTAGGGCACATCCTTGAAGTAGTCCCAATTGAGCACATTGTTGTGCAAGTCAGTGGTGCCCAGCACCGTCAGGGTGAAGCGCTTCCCGCCTGGCTGCTGTCCCGGCTTCGCCTGGGCTGCCGAAGCTCCTGCCAGTGAGGCGGCGGCGGCGCCTCCTCCCACAAGGGCCGCGGCAAGCATTGTTCGGCGGGACACGGATGAACCGGGATCTGTCATGAAGGGGGCTCCTGTGCGTTCTGCTGATCGGGGATCGTCCGCGATCGCTAAAGGCACAGTCTAGGGTCCCCACGTTAACTA
Organism: Arthrobacter sp. Z5-13; assembly: GCF_056499105.1. Lineage (NCBI taxonomy): Bacteria > Bacillati > Actinomycetota > Actinomycetes > Micrococcales > Micrococcaceae > Arthrobacter > Arthrobacter sp. Z5-13. The sequence goes on along the minus strand of NZ_CP096460.1, from coordinate 1,205,594 downwards.
CCCGGGGATTAAGCAGGAAACCCCGCCCACTAAGTGGACGGGGTTCCCGGAAGCGAGCGGCGGGCTCAGGTGTGGCCCGCCGGACACAGAATTACTTGAGGGTAACGCGTGCGCCGGCCTCTTCGAGCTGGGCAACTGCCTTCTCGGCAGCTTCCTTCGTAACGCCCTCGAGAACAGCCTTCGGTGCGCTGTCAACCAGGTCCTTGGCTTCCTTGAGGCCGAGGGAGGTGATGGCGCGAACTTCCTTGATCACTGCGATCTTCTTGTCGCCAGCAGCTTCGAGGACGACGTCGAATGCCGTCTTCTCCTCTTCCTCTGCAGCAGCGCCGCCACCGGCGGGGCCGGCTACAGCAACAGCAGCAGCGGTAACTTCGAAGGTCTCTTCGAAGAGCTTGACGAACTCAGAGAGCTCGATGATGGTCAGTTCCTTGAAAGCTTCAATGAGCTCTTCGTTGGTGAGCTTCGCCATGGTTGGCGTCCTTCCTGTAATGGTGATCAGCGGGGCCTTGGGCCGTGCTTTCACACCGGAGTCTGGTGGTAAGAGAGTTAGTTCTCTTCGGTGGCTGCTGCGGGAGCTTCAGCCGGAGCTTCTGCTTCAGCGGCCGGAGCTTCTTCGGCTGCGGGTGCTTCTTCAGCGGCGGGAGCTTCGGCTACAGCCGGAGCACCGTTCTCTTCTTCAAGCTTGAGGCGCAGAGCGTCAATGATGCGTGCAGCAGCGGCAGCAGGAGCCTTGAGGACACCTGCAACACGGGCGAGCTGCAGCTCACGGGACTCGAGGGCTGCCAGAGCGATAACTTCGCTGGCATCCATCTTCCTGCCCTCGAAGTAACCGGTCTTGATAACCAGCTGCTTGTTGGTCTTGGCAAAATCCGTCAGGCTCTTAGCCGCTGCAACTGCGTCACCCTTGATGAATGCGATTGCAGTAGGGCCGGCAAGCTGGCCGTCGAATGCTTCGACACCAGCTTCCTTGGCTGCAATTGCGGTCAGGGTGTTCTTGACGACCGAGAACTTGGTGTCCTGGCCGAGGGAAACACGCAGCTGCTTGAGCTGTGCAACAGTGAGCCCACGGTATTCGGTCAGGACAGCGGCGTTCGATTCCTTGAAATCGTTAGTGATCTCAGCTACTGCTGAAACCTTTGTAGGCGTTGCCATAACCCTCCTTCCGGGGATAGTGCCGGTATTCCGGGTCCCCGCTCAAGTGAGCTAAAACTAAAAACGCCCCGCGCAGATGCACGGGGCTTGGCTCAACACAGTCTCGAAGGACTGCGGAACTTCACTTCGTTCACCTGCGCCGGCCGCCCTATGTTCAGGGTCCTTCGTCTGAAAATCCACTGGCTCTTCCCGCACACGACTGCAGAAGTGAGTTGTGTTTGAAAGAGTGGATTCCAACAACCGACGGTCTTTGGTAGTTCAAGCTTACGGGAAGCCCTGTCCTTCGGCCAAATCCGGTCTGAATCAGCTGGAGCTCCAGCCTCAGACCAGCTGGTTTCCCGCACGACAAGTCAGCTGTTGCTGTCCCTGAAGTCCGGCAATTCCTTCTGCCAGATCCCGGTGACGCCAGCCGTGGTGAAGCCCAGCTGCCGGTTCACTGTCAGCAGGTAGCGGTTTTCCGGAGCATTCCAGGTGTAGATGACCCGCGCATCCGAGAACTGCTCCGTCAGCCGTTCCATGTTGGCCACCTTGATCAGCAGGCCCAGTTTGTTTCCGCGGTGCTGCTCCAACACCATGGTGTCGTCCTGGAACACCACGTCCTGACGCTGGGCCAGGACGCTGATTGTTGTCAGTCCCACAAGCTCACCGGAGGCAATGTGCTCGACGGCAGTGACCACCGTGCGCCTTCCCTGCGACATGGTGACGGCCTCAGCTTCCCGAAGGACGTCGACGTCGAACACCATTCCCGCTTGCTCCTGACCAGGGGGAAGGTCATCCACGCCAGCCTGGTTTTCCAGGACGGCGACGGCTTCCAGCCACTCGTCCGGGCAACGGTCGGTCCAATGGTGAAGCCGGTAGCGACCGGCATTGGTGGCCTCGGCCTCCGCCTCAAGCTCCGCAACGAGCTGCGTGTCCAACGGTAGGGTGCAGGCGCTGAACTGTTCGATGTGCTGCAGGGTGTATCCGGAACGGCGGGCGAATTCCACCTCACGGCTCCCCAGCGGCACAAAGCCATCTCCGGTACCGGGAACGAGTTGCTCGGATTCGAGATCGCTCAGGGAAGTGCCTGGATGGTTCGTATCCACCAGGATCATTGACCGGCCCTCTCCTCTCGCCACATCTTCGGCCGCCTCGAGGAGCTGCTTGCCTACTCCCCGACGCTGGTACTCGGGCAGAATGTCGAGCGTAAATTCCGCCAGGTCCTGGTTGTCCGCGAGAGGCAGCGCGATGTCCACTGTTCCGACGATTTCACGACCCATCTTGGCCACGAGGATTACTTGGCGTTCGTAAGGATCTGCCAGTTCGAGGAGCTTCTCCAGCGGGGCATACGCCAGGTCATCGCTGCCCCACGTCTCCATTCGGACTCTCCGTCCCACCTCGACGGCGGCCAGGAAGTCTGCAGCATCAGCTGCTTCCAGAGAATCCGGAATCCACAGCTGCTCTATCCGTACGTCATGTGCCATAAAGGGGATCATCCAGCCGTTTCTGCCACTCGCCTTCAAATCCGGAGGCCTTGAATCCGAGCGAAGTATTTATCGCCAGCATATGACGGTTTTCACTGGCATTCCATGTCAGGACAGAGCGCGCCGCGGGCCACGCTTCCTGCGCCCGGCGGATATTGGCCATCTTGACCAGCATCCCGAGTCTGTGGCCGCGGTGATCAGAGGCAACCAGGGCTGGAGGTTTCCACTTGCTCAAGGCTGTAGCCTGCTCTCCTGGTGAAGATGGTGGAAGGCAAAGCCAGAGGGAGGCTTCCGCTGCCGGATTTCGCATGCAGCACTTCGCGGGAACCGAGAGCGTTGTCAGCAGGTTCCTCGCAAAAGCCCTGAAAAAACGGTATATATCAAGCTGTTTGTGACAGCTGGTTGGTTTTGTAGTTGATGCCGGCGTCGGCCGGGGCGTCTGGTGCGGTGGGTTTGTTGCGGTAGCGATGAGGATTCCGGGCGTGGCAGGCGTTGAGTGTTGTCTGGCGGCGTCGGCGTGCCTGCTCGACTCGTCCTTCGTGGACGGTGTCGGGCGTGTAGTAGTTCAAGCCGCTGTGGCGGTGGCTGGCGTTGTAGTCAGCGAAGAATGCCGTCATGTATTCGCGGGCTTGCTGGAGGTCGCGGAATCGGCGGGGAAAGTCCAGGTCGTATTTCACTGTCTTGAACAGGGATTCTGAGTAGGGGTTGTCGTCGGAGACCCGCGGGCGGGAGTAGGACAGTGTGATGCCCAGGGATTGGGCAAGCTGGAGGGTGCTGCCGGCCCGCATGGGTGCGCCGTTGTCGGAGTGGAGTACGGAAGGGTGCTGCTGGTTTTCGGTGACCGCGACATTGATTAGGGCGGCTGCGAGGGCAGCCGTTTCGGTATGTTCGACGCGGTGGCCGACGACTTTGCGGGAGAACACGTCCAGGATCGTGTATAGCCGGTAGGTGTGTTTACCCGGTCCGTGGAGCATAGTGATGTCCCAGCTCCAGAGCTGGTTCGGGGCGGTCGCATGCAGAATGGGTTTGGCTCTTTTAGGGCCGGTTCCCATGCGCTGTTCGCGGCGGTCACCATTCTGCCCGTTCCGGGCCACGATGCGGTGGGCGGCGGCGATGGAGAAGAAGCAGTGCCCCGCATCGAGCATCCGGTAGTAGGCCTGAGTGACGGAGAGGTTGGCGTATTCCCTGGAGTTCAGCAGCCCCATGAAGGCGTCGGCTTCGGCGCCGGTGATCCGGTTCGGGTAGTCGCGGTCGGCATGTGGCACCATGATTCCCGGTGGCGTGGATGGGCTCAGACGCCGGTACCAGGCCGTGCGGTGAACACCCACCAAGGCGCAGGCCTTCACCGCGGACCAGCCGGCCGTGATCAGTTTCCCGGCAAAGGTCAGGGCGATGTTTTTCCAGGTTTTGGCGTCAGCCACTCCGGCCGGCCCGGCTCCGGCTCCTCCACTTTTGGATCCGTCGCGGCCGCGCTCTTGGCCATCGCGTCCAAGAGCGCGGAAGCTTTTCCCAAAATGTCCACGGCAGCCTCGGACCGCGCCAGCTTGGCCTTGAGGATTTCGTTTTCCTTCAGGACCCGTTTGAGCATCTGTTTATCGCCCACGTTCAATCGCTGATCCTCCTCTAGATTGTCGGATCTGGACCTCAGCTGCCCGGACTCCCGCTCGCGGCACCAACGGTTCATAGTGCCCTCGGTGATCCCCGCTGTCCTGATAAAAGCGGCTTTAGAGCCCCACTCGAGGCATTTATCGTACTCATCCAGAATCGCGTGTTTCTGATCGGTAGTGAAGTGCTTCCGATTCGAAACACGGACAGGCATAACGAAATCCATGATGGACCTTTCCCCCGCTCTGAGCACCAACTCCGGGTAACAGGGAACCTGTCACACAACAGCCTGACACACAGGGAAAATACGCCGACCTCGCTCCGCTGCCCTCTCCTCAGCCGTCTGCAGGAGTCTGCGCCCTATCCCCCGCCGCCGATGATCTACAGCTATGAGGACATTTATCCAAGCAGTGTCCCGGTTGTCCTTGAGCGGGCTATCCGGCTGCCCTTCCTCGGGGATTACGACGGCGGTGACCTCCAGTTCGGTCATGGAAGCATCCGCTGCCACTCGCCGTCGTACCCCGCGGGCCGGAACCCAAGCGCAACATTGATGGCGAGCATGTGTTCATTTTCCGCCGCGTTGAATGTAAGGATCCGCTCCAGTGACGGGTGTGCGGCCATGAGACGCCGGAGATTGTGGATCTTGATGAGCATGCCCAGGCGATGGCCCCGATGTGCCTTTGCCACCAGCGTGTCATCCTGCTCCGCCATCCATGGTTTGGTGCCCGAAAACTGCAGAACGGAATAGGCTGCCAGCTCTCCGGTGTCCTTGTGCACGGCGGCCGCCACGAACGATTCCCTCCCGGAAAGTTTCCAGGTGTCCTCCACATGACGGACACGGACGGCGTCCCAATCCGCCGCCTCTATGTGCAGACCTCCTGCAGGGGCGTCGGTGCTCATGCGGCCCATCAGGATGGACAGCTGATCCATGTACTCCTCCGGGCAGCGATCTTTCCACCCCAACAGCTTGTACTGATCCCCGGTTACAGACCAAGCCTGGGCCTCCAAGGCGGCGAGGGTTGCTTCCGCCAGCGGCATGTCCAGAGCACTGAACCTTGCGACCTGTTCCAGGCTGTAACCTGCGGCCAGCGCAAAGCGGACAGGACGCTCGCCTGCGGGAATTCCTCCAAGTCCGGTGGCGGGTTTAAGCAACGCAGGCCCGTCCGGATCGAACACCGCCGGATGTTCCGTAAAGCTCTGCAGAGTCCTGCGCCCCTGCTCAGCTGCGAGGGCCTCGGCGTGCCGGAGCAACTGCAAACCCATCCCGTTGCCTTCATAGGCGCTCAGGACATCCACCCGGACCAGGGCGCCGCCGAGGTTCTCCTTCAGCGGGAACCAGATCCAGGAACGGGCTGCCATGGTGCCCTCGTGCCGGATGAAGAACATCCGGAACTGCTTGTAGGAATCATCACGCCACGCTTCCAGGCGAGCGGCCGGCGGGCTGGCACGGTCGAGGTTTCCCCACGTCTCAAACACACGGGCATCGGTAAGGGCATTGAACTCGAGGAAATCTTTGGCATCCGGGTCCTCCAACGAGGCAGGGAGGACCAATGGCTCGATAGTGTACTGCGGCGAAGTCACGGGTTCAGCCTAGTGGGATGCTCCATTGGGCTCTAGAGCATACGCAGGCCGAACTGCGGGCCGAAAGAGAGTGGAAACGAAACAAGGGACCGCCCGGCGTGAGCCGGACGGTCCCTTGTTCTTATTTCTTTAATTCAAACCCAACCCAGAGGCTGAACCTTAGACCTCGGTCAGGACCTTGGTGACGTTGGGGTCAACACTGATGCCAGGACCGAAGGTGGTAGCAACGGTTGCCTTCTGGATGTAGCGGCCCTTGGAAGCGGAGGGCTTCAGGCGAAGAACCTCTTCCAGTGCTGCTGCGTAGTTCTCGGCCAGCTTGACGGCGTCGAACGAAACCTTGCCGATGATGAAGTGGAGGTTTGAGTGCTTGTCGACGCGGAAGTCGATCTTTCCACCCTTGATGTCGTTGACAGCCTTGGTGACATCGGCCGTGACGGTACCGGTCTTCGGGTTCGGCATCAGGTTACGGGGACCCAGGACCTTACCAAGACGGCCAACCTTGCCCATGAGGTCAGGGGTGGCGACGGCGGCGTCGAAGTCGGTCCAGCCGGCTGCGATCTTTTCGATCAGGTCATCGGAACCAACGAAGTCGGCGCCTGCAGCGATTGCTGCTTCAGCCTTGTCGCCCGTTGCGAAAACCAGGACGCGGGAGACTTTACCGGTGCCGTGGGGCAGGTTCACCGTTCCGCGGATCATCTGGTCGGCCTTGCGAGGGTCTACACCCAAGCGGAAAGCGACCTCAACCGTGGCGTCGAACTTGGACGGGTTGGTGTCCTTGGCGAGGGTCACTGCCTCGAACGGCGCGTAGAACTTTTCCGCGTCGATCTTGGCTGCGGCTGCCTCGTATGCTTTGCTGCGCTTTGCCATGCTGCTTATTCTCCTTGTGCAGTTGTGGTCTGCGGACCGCGCTGGGCCCTGCCACAGTTGGGATGTCCGGTTGAATATCCGGCTGTTTGTCCGGATGGGATGCCCAACATTACGGTTTGTGCCGGTTGTCCGGCAGTGGTGCCGGTTTCCCGGCGGGTGCTGCCCGGCGTCGTCGTTCTTCATCCGACTTTGCCGCAACAGCGGTGGGCCTAACCTTCTACGGTGATACCCATGGACCGTGCGGTGCCGGCGATGATCTTCGCGGCGCCTTCAAGGCTTGTGGCGTTGAGGTCTTCCATCTTGGTGGTGGCGATCTCGTTGACCTGGGCCTGGGTCAGCTTGGCAACCTTGACGGTGTGCGGGGTAGCTGAACCCTTGGCGACGCCTGCAGCCTTTTTGATGAGCTCTGCAGCCGGCGGGGTCTTGGTGATGAACGTGAATGAACGGTCTTCGTAAACCGTGATTTCCACGGGGATGACGTTTCCACGCTGGGCTTCTGTCGCAGCGTTGTACGCCTTGCAGAATTCCATGATGTTGACACCGTGCTGGCCAAGCGCAGGACCGATCGGCGGAGCCGGGTTAGCGGCACCTGCCTGGATCTGCAGCTTGATGAGGCCGGTGACCTTCTTCTTGGGAGCCAATGTAGGGTCCTTCTCTCAAATGCGTCCTGGGACACAGGAGCGTGCCTCAGGTATGTGGCCGCCATGGCGAGGCGGCCGGCCGCTTCGGAGCTGCTAAGCGGGCAGTTCCGGAGCGAAATCTAAAGTGATCGCTAGATCTTGGTGACCTGGTTGAATGCCAGGGTAACCGGGGTTTCACGCTCGAAGATGGAGACGAGCACCACGAGGGTCTGGGAGTCGACCTTGATCTCGGAGATCGTTGCCGGGAGGGTCTCGAACGGACCTTCCTTGACGATGACGGACTCGCCAACCTCGAAGTCAACATCCACCGGAGCAGCGGCGTGCTTGACCGGCTTGCCCTTTTCGGCCTGCTCTTCTTCGAAGACCGGAGCGAGCATTGAGAAGACCTCGTCGAGGCGCAGCGGAACCGGGTTGTGGGCGTTACCCACGAAGCCGGTGACACCGGGAGTGTGGCGGACGGCGCCCCAGGAGGCATCCGTCAGGTCCATGCGGACCAGGACGTAGCCAGGGATCCGGACACGGTTGATGACCTTGCGCTGGGCGTTCTTGATCTCAACGACTTCTTCCATGGGAACCTGGATTTCGAAGATGTAATCTTCCATGTCCAGGGTCTGGATGCGGGTCTCAAGGTTGGCCTTGACTCGGTTTTCGTAACCGGCGTAGGAGTGGATGACGTACCAGTCACCTTCCTGGCGGCGCAGTTTGGACTTGAATTCCTCGGCGGGATCGATCTCCGCTGCTGCTGCTGCCGCTGCCAAGGCATCGGTGGACCCGTCGTCGGAGTCCTCGTCCGAGTCCTCGACGCTTACGTCGGCGTCCTCGTCGTCAGCTTCAACGGCGGAATCGGGCGCAGAAAACTCTGCCTCAGACTCTTCCACGGCTCCCGCCGTGGCGTCCGTTGTGCTGTCCGTGGACCCATCCAGCTCAGTCTCGGTTACCTCGAGCTCCTGCTCTGACACTTGGTCTCCTGCTTCCTCATTGCCTAACATGCCTATTTAAATGGCTCAATTCCGCACACTCCGCGGAACCTCCTTGTTCAGGAGTCCACGCAGCCTGCGGACCTATCGCCCTAGTTGTCCGTGGGGCCTGAACCGCCGAAGACCCAACCCACTCCGGTCCCGAAGGCCAGATCCAGGAGCGTGACGATGACCATCATGATGATCACGAATACCAGCACCACGAGCGTGTAGTTGATCAGCTCCTTGCGGGTGGGTGCCACGACCTTCTTCAGTTCGCCGATGACCTGGCGGACAAAAAGCGCGATTCGAGCAAAGATGCCGGCCTTGGCGGCATTCTTGGCGGGGCGGCCCTTGGAGCTGCTTGCAGCTGTTTCGGTCACCTGGTCCTCACTCATTCTCGCAATGATCGGATACCCGGCTCTGATCTGAACCATGGTTGCTGCGCTGGCTCCGGCTTATCGCCGGAACAGCTTGCGCAGGGCAGACAGGACTCGAACCTGCAACCTGCGGTTTTGGAGACCGCTGCGCTACCAATTGCGCCACTACCCTATGGATCGAAAACACGCATGACACTTTCAGCAACCTTCACTGAGGCGCACGCCATCAACATGTTTTCAACACCGGAGAACTATTCTACGCAAGAACTACGCCTACGTCGAACCAGCCTCGTTGCGGACCATTCACAGCTGCCAATCAAAGGGCACGACCAACATGCGGTCACTTTTCTCCTGCACCAGCGAACGATCCGCTGAACAGCATAGAGTAGAACTCGTCGAATCCCACATCCAGCCGCCGTGCTGTCAGCGAGAATGGACCTGCCATGTCTGCCGCCCGCGTTTCCCAACGCATTTCCGCCATTGCCGAATCCGCCACCCTAGCCGTTGACGGCAAGGCCAAGGCGCTCAAGGCGGCGGGACGTCCGGTTATTGGCTTTGGTGCCGGCGAACCTGATTTTCCCACCCCCGGCTACATTGTTGAGGCTGCCATCGAAGCGGCCGGCCAGCCGAAATACCACCGCTATTCGCCGGCGGGCGGGCTGCCTGAGCTGAAGAAGGCCATTGCCGAGAAGACGTTCCGGGACTCGGGCTACCGTGCAGATCCTTCCCAGGTCCTGGTGACCAATGGCGGCAAGCAGGCTGTTTACAACACCTTCGCTACCCTCGTTGATCCAGGGGACGAGGTCATCGTGCCCACGCCGTTCTGGACCACCTACCCTGAGGCGATTCGTCTGGCCGGCGGCGTCCCGGTTGAGGTGTTTGCGGGTCCTGAGCAGGGATACCTGGTCAACGTTGACCAACTCGAAGCCGCCCTGACTGAGCGCACCAAGATCCTGCTCTTCGTTTCCCCCTCGAACCCGACCGGCGCCGTCTACTCCCCCGAGCAGGTGGCTGAAATCGGCAAGTGGGCCGCTTCCAAGGGCCTGTGGGTGGTCACCGATGAGATCTACGAACACCTCACCTTCGACGGGCTTCCCTTCACCTCGATCGCCACTGCTGCTCCCGAACTGGGCGACAAAGTAGTCATCCTCAACGGCGTGGCCAAAACCTATGCCATGACCGGCTGGCGTGTCGGCTGGATGATCGGTCCCGCGGACGTCATCAAGGCAGCCACCAACCTCCAGTCCCATGCGACGTCAAACGTCTCGAACATCATGCAGATCGCTGCCCTCGCGGCTGTCTCCGGCCCGCTGACCGCCGTCGATGAGATGAAGGTTGCCTTCGACCGCCGCCGTAAAGCGATCGTTGCCGGACTGAATGCGATTGACGGCGTTGATTGCCCGACGCCGCAAGGCGCCTTCTATGTCTACGCTGACGTGCGTGCCTTGCTGGGTAAGGAGTTCCCGACGTCGAACGGGTTGGTACGGCCTCAAACCTCAGCCGATCTGGCGGCTCTGATCCTGGACGAGGTTGAGGTGGCAGTGGTACCCGGCGAGGCCTTCGGTCCGTCCGGTTACCTCCGGCTGTCCTACGCACTCGGCGACGACGACCTCGCCATTGGCGTAGCCCGTCTCCAGGACTTCCTCGGCAAGGCCAGCTAGTCCCTTCCTGCAGTTCCGGACGCTCTCTCACTTTTCTTAGTGAGGGGGCGTTCGGATTTAAGGCGCGAAAAGTGAGGGAGCGTCCGGGTTTAGGGCGCGAAAAGTGAGGGAGCGTCCGGCGGCCTAAAGGAGGCGGCGCTCGGCAGCCCACTTGGTGAGCTCGTGACGGCTGGATAGCTGCAGTTTTCGGAGAACCGCTGAAACATGGGTCTCCACGGTCTTGATGGAAATGAACAGCTCCTTGGCCACTTCCTTGTAGCTGTAGCCACGCGCTATGAGCCGCATAACCTCCAGCTCACGGGCGGAGAGGCGGTCAAGTTCGTCGTCGGCGATGTCTGCTGGGGAGGTGCCGAACGCGTCAAGGACGAATCCAGCCAGCCGGGGCGAGAAGACGGCGTCTCCCCCGGCCACCCGCAGGACGGCGTCGGTGATTTCGGCACCGGAAATGGTCTTGGTGACGTAGCCCCGGGCGCCTGCACGAATGACGGCCACAACGTCCTCAGCGGCATCGGAAACGCTCAACGCCAGGAACCGTGTTGTGCCCAGGAGCGCATTTGAGCCGGCAATGACTTCACGTCCGCCACCGCCCAGCCCACCAGGGAGGTGAACGTCCAGGAGCACGACGTCCGGCCGGGTTTGGGCGATCACAGCAATGGCCTGCTCGACGGTGCCTGCCTCCCCAACTACGGAGATCCGGGAGTCAAGGTCTGCCTTAAGGCCTGAACGGAAGATGGCATGATCATCGACGAGGACAACCCGGACGCTGCCTTCCCGAGCCGCCTGCGCTCCCTCTGCTTCAATGCTGCTCACGACGTCATTTCTCCTTGTTCCGCAGCCATGGCGGGCAGTCCAAGGCGTACCTCGGTGCCCTCAGGTCCACTGTTGATCACGGCTGTGCCGCCGTGGCGTTTCATGCGTCCGATGATGGATTCCCGGACGCCCAGTCTGTCGTCAGGGACCTTGTGAAGATCGAAGCCGGCGCCGCGGTCCTTGACGAAAACCTCGACCTCTTTGTCCGACGCCTCAACGTAGACGGAAACAGAGCCCCCACCGTGCCGGGCCGCATTCAGCATGGCTTCCCGGCTCGCCTGGACCAGTGCTTCATGGCGCTCCGTCATTGCGGTATCACCCACGTTTACCACTTCCACGGCTTGGCCCAGTGCGTCTTCCACCTCAGCAGCTACAGCCTTGATGCGTTCCGACAGGTTGCCAATGTCCTTGCCCTCGTCTCGATACAGCCAGCTGCGCAGTTCCCTTTCCTGTGCCCTGGCGAGCCGCACGACGTCGTGCTCGCTGCCGGCCCGCCGCTGAATGAGGGCGAGGGTCTGCAGTACTGAGTCGTGCAGGTGGGCGGCGATTTCGGCCCGTTCGGTAGCGCGCACCCTCCCGGCCCTTTCCGTCTCCAGGTCCCGCCAGAACTTGAGACCCCATGGCAGCAGTACCACGGCGACCCCACCCAGCACAGCGACGGAGGCGAGCAAAGCCAGCCATGTCTGTTCCCAGGAGCCGGAGCCGGACACCATCACCAGTACGCCTGCCACCACCAGTGCGAGCCCGGCAGCAAGCCTCACCCAGCCGCCAGCCTGGTTGACCTTTGCCTTGTCCACTATTCCCGCACGGCGCGTCTCGTCCAGCTGCATCCAGGCGATGGAAGCGCCGCCAAGGATCGCCGCGGCCGGTATAAGCGTTCCCAAGGGCACATCGACGCCAAGAAGCCGGGCGATAAGGATGGCGCCTGCCAGCAGCAGCCCGATCCCGAGGAGGATTTCCTTGGCGTACGGCATCCTGCGGAACCGGAACCAGGCTTGTCCATCGCCGCTTGTGGGGCGGACCCAACCCGGGACTGGCTGGCCTGACTCAGTAGCCGAGACGCCGGAGGGAAGTCCCGCCTGCCACGATGCATCCGCGAACACCTTCCCCCCGGAGGGGTCCTGCCAGGTAAACGCCGAGGCAGTCGAAGATCCCGGCTGGGCGGGGTAACCCGCCAGGCCCGGAGGCTGGCCCTGGTTCGAATGCGGCCAGTGCGCTTGCTGCGCTGCCAGAGGCCCGCTGACTGCCGGAGCAATGGGCGACGCCGGGCGGCGGGCGTTCCTTTTGGCATTTTCATCGGCGGTGGGAACCATGATCCATAGCCAGGCGTAGAACACGAGGCCGGCTCCGCCCGCCAAGGTGGCCACCACCATGCCGATGCGGACGAACCGAACGGGCCAGCCCATGTGCATGGCGAGTCCCGCGCAGACGCCGGCTATGACGCGGTCGGCGGTGCGGACCAGAGGCGGCCGCAGGACAGGGGTACTCATGAATCCATCCAAGCACGGATCAGGGTTGCCCGGACCGGTTTTGCGCCGGAACCGGGGGTCGTTCAGGGACAGCTCAGGGTGTTCCCCAGTAGAGCTGGTGGCGCTGCGGGCGGGAGGATCGAAGCATGAACCCGCACAACGTCAACCCAGAAGATCAACAACCGGCTGACAATCATCAGCCATCAGTCACACCTTCCGATTCTGCAAGCGACTCCGCGGCGGAATCTCCTGCCACCTCCGGTGGCACCGCCGCTGCCAGCTCCCCGGCCGGTTCGCCTTCAAGTTCCACATCGGGCACCCCTTCCAACGCTACGGGACCAGCACCGGACTCCGGCGCAGCAACGTCCGATAGTACAGATCCCGGCTTCCGACAGGCTTACCCGGACCAGGGAACTCCTGCCCAGGGGATCCCCACCGAGGGATATGAAAGCCCAGGATATGCAGGCACAGGCTACGCAGCCCCCGGTTATGCAGGCCAGGGATACCCTCAGCCGGCGCCGTACGCCGTCGCGCAGCCGCGGAGCTTCTTCGAATGGGTTCGGGGAAACGGGGTTTACCGTGGCAGCGACCGCTGGATCGGCGGCGTCGCCAGCGGAATTGCCCACCGGACCGGTGTGGATCCGCTCATTGTCCGCGGCGTCTTCATCGTCCTGGCCTTGTTCGCCGGCATAGGCGTCCTGCTGTATGGCATCGCCTGGGCACTGCTCCCTGAGCCTGACGGCCGCATCCACGTCCAGGAAGCCGGCGCAGGGCGCTGGACGGGCGGCATGACGGGGGCCCTGATCACAACCATCCTCGGGTTCCCCAGCCTGGGTACAGGGTTCTGGGGCTGGGAAGGCAACGGCTTCGGACGCTTCATCTGGGCTGTTTTCTGGATCGGCGCCATCACTTATCTCATCTACTTCCTGGTACAAAGGAACAGAAACCGGAGTGGAAACCCCGCGATGAACACCAATCCCCAGCCCGGCGCGCAGGGAGCTGCCGCCTTCAGTGGCGGGCCCTATGGCACCTACCCTGGCAGCTCTTACCCCGCCAGTGCCACCGCTGCAGGCTCCAACAGTGCCCCCTTCACCAGCCAGTTCAGCACAACCACGCCAGCCGGTGGCTCCCAGACAGGGTCAGGCGGGTCGGTGCCTGTTCCGCCGTCGGGATCCCTTCCCCCGAACGGCCCCTATGGACCCGGCGGACCCTACGGCCCGTACGACGGCGGCTTCCGCAATCCTGCTGGGGCCACGCCTCCTCCGGCGAAGCCGCGCAAGTTTGGACCCGGCGCTCCGGCCGTCGCCATCACTGCCGGCACAGCCTTGCTGGTGGGCGGCGGCATCAAAGCCCTCGACGCCGGCAACGTGATCGATCTCGGCAATTCGGCTAATGCGGTGGTCTGGGCCAGTGCTGCTGCGGTCCTGGGCCTGGGAATCCTGATCTCCGGACTCCGCGGCCGCACGTCAGGCATCCTCGGCTTCTTCGCGGTGGTGGCTTTGGTCATCGGCGGCATCTTCAACGTGGTTCAAAACGGCGACAGGTTCCGTTCCCAGCAGGTCGACTGGACTCCTGTCAGCATCGAGCAGGCACGGGATGGCTTCGACATCACAGGCCGCCAGGGAACCGTTGACCTCACCAAGCTGAACGTCAACGCCCCCCTGACCTCCGACGTCGTGATCCCGCTGGATATCACAGCCAGCAACGTGGACGTCATCATCCCGGACAACGTTCCGGTGGAAATAGAGGCCGACATGACCATGGGAAACCTCAATGAGGGCAATGAACACCATGGCGGAATGACGACGAAGCAGAGCACGTACAACACCGACAAACCAGGGCGGCCCCTGATCCTTGAGATCGACGGCACCATGAGCAACGTGACCATCAAGGAAGGAAACTGATATGAGCAGCTACGAGCACACTCCGGACCCTGCTCCGGACGCCTCCACCACATCGGGGTCCACGCCGGTAGACGCCTTCTCCCCCACCGAACCGGAGCCCACAGTCCGCGTGGGAACAGTGGTCTGGGGCCTGATCGTCCTGGCGCTTGCCGTCCTGATCGTCGTCGCACAACTCGGCATCGTGGAACTGAACGGCACCTACGTGCTGATCGGGCTCATGGTCGGTGCGGGCGCCGCACTGGTAATAGGTGGTCTCCTGTCCGCCCGCCGACGTGACAAAGAAACCACAACAGGGAAGTCTTGAACCATGGATAAATTCTTCGGCATTGTCAGGGGCATGGGACTGCGGCGCGGCCCACAGCGGTTGCTGGGCGGAGTGTGCGGCGGGATTGCTGCAAAGCTTAAGGTGGACGTCGCCTTCGTCCGGATAGCATTCCTGCTCCTCGCCCTGCTGCCGGGCCCGGCCTTTGTTTTCTACGTCGCTGCCTGGTTGATCCTGCCGGACCAGCGGGACAGCATCGTTCTTCAGTCGTTCATCGATAAGCGGGCAAACAAGCAGCTCTAAACCCTGAAGGAACCGCCAAACTACGTGCCTTCGCCCCAAGGGCGAGGGCACGTTTTTGTAACCGTTTGTGTCCTGTCCCACACTGCCCACTACAATCTAGGTGAGCTCAGCGTGGCGCTCTGCCTGTACACCCTCAACCAGGATTTGAGCCTAAAGACTATGAAAATTGGAATCCTCACCAGCGGCGGCGACTGCCCTGGACTGAACGCTGTCATCCGTGGAGCCGTTCTCAAGGGCATTGCCATCCACGGACACGAATTCGTGGGGTTCCTGGACGGCTGGCGCGGCGTTGTGGAGGGCGACATTATCGAGATCCCCCGCACAATGGTCCGCGGCATCGCCAAGCAGGGCGGAACCATACTGGGAACGTCCCG
This sequence comes from Arthrobacter sp. Z5-13, assembly GCF_056499105.1. NCBI lineage: Bacteria > Bacillati > Actinomycetota > Actinomycetes > Micrococcales > Micrococcaceae > Arthrobacter > Arthrobacter sp. Z5-13. The sequence continues at coordinate 1,190,166 of NZ_CP096460.1, read as the reverse complement.
CACCAACCCGTTCGAAAACGGCGGTGGCCCTGAAGTCATCAAGGACCACATGAAAAGGCTTGGCATTGATGCGATCATCGCCATCGGAGGGGAAGGCACCCTCGCAGCAGCCAAACGGCTTACCGACGCCGGCCTGCGTATTGTCGGTGTTCCCAAGACGGTTGACAACGACCTTGACGCCACCGACTACACCTTTGGTTTCGACACAGCAGTACAGATCGCCACCGAGGCCATCGACCGGCTCCGGACCACCGGCGAATCCCACCACCGCTGCATGATCGCCGAGGTCATGGGCCGCCACGTAGGGTGGATCGCCCTGCATGCAGGCATGGCCGCCGGCGCTCACGCCATCCTGATTCCGGAACAAAAGGCGTCCATGGACCAGATCACCGAGTGGGTTCAGGAGGCCCACGACCGTGGCCGCGCGCCACTGGTAGTGGTGGCTGAAGGCTTTGTACCGGAAGGCCAGGAAACTCCTCACTCGGAGCGCGGCCTGGACACGTTTGGCCGCCCCCGCCTTGGCGGCATCGCGGAAATGCTGGCACCGGAGCTGGAAGCACGGACGGGCATCGAAACCCGCGCCACCGTGCTCGGCCACATCCAGCGCGGCGGCGTGCCTTCTGCCTTCGACCGCGTCCTGGCAACCCGGCTGGGAATGGCAGCAATCGATTCAGTGGTGGACCACCGCTGGGGCACCATGGTGTCGCTCAACGGAACCGATATTGTCCACGTTGGTTTCGAAGCTGCGCTCGGCAACCTGAAGTCAGTCCCACCCCATCGCTACAAGGAAGCAGCTGTCCTCTTCGGGTAGGCCGGCAGCTAATTCCCGCCTGTTTCCCGCCACGACTCTTCAGGACCGAGCCGGAACGCGGCGAGCAGCAGTTGGCCCTTCTGCTCGGTAGTGTGGAGGCATGACACTTGAGGTCGGTTCAGCCGACATCATCCAGCTTGCCTGGGCCCGCCATCTGGGTCTCGATGACGACGCTTTCACCGCTGCCCGCTCAGCCGGAACAGGGCCGTCGGCACGGATCACCCGTGCCGACGAGTCCGAACGCTGCGTGCAGTTCGTCCGTCTCTTCGGTAGCTCAGCCCTGGTGGGTCCGGAGTGGGCGCTGGAAGCCGCCGTCGAAATTCCGGACGAGGACCTTGCCCAGCACGTCACTCTCCTGACCATTACCCGCTCCCATGGCGGTCATGGTCTCGGGGCGGCCGCCTTGTTCTTCGCCGATGACCTGCCACTCGTTCAGTCCCCTGAGGAACTCACTGTCTCGCATGGGGACCAGGAAGCGATTCAGCTGGAAAGTCTCTGCCCGCCGGACGACGTCAACGAAGTAGGACTTTCTGACCTGGAGAACCGCTTTACCATCATGCGGGGCGGCGACGGGAACCGCGTTCCGGTGGCCTGTGGCGCCTACGCCGAGTGGGAGGGCATTCTCGCGCACATGGGTGTACTGGTGGATCCCGTGTGGAGGCGCCAAGGCCTCGGCTCGCTCGCGGCATCGGTGGCAGCGCACGAGGCCCTTGCTTCAGGGCTGACCCTGCAGTGGCGCGCCGATGTCAGCAACAAGGGATCGCTGGCAATTGCGCGGAGCCTGGGATTCGCCGTCGGCGGCATCCAGACCAGCGTGCTCCTGGGCTAGCCGAGATGACAGTTAACGGCAATGTTCTCAGCAAACATTGCCGTTAACTGTCATCTCGTGCCGGTGAACCTACTGGAGCAGGGCCAGGATCTCCGAACGCGCAAACATCTGCGCGGCAGCCCGGGCGCTGGGGGTTCCGGCGTCGGGATCAGCCCCCGCGTCCACGAGTACGCGGGCCACGTCCGTGTACCCCTTGAAAGCTGCCCCCGCCAAGGGTGTCTGGCCTCGGTCATTGGCGGCGTTTGCATCGGCGCCGTGGTGGAGGAGGAGCTGAACGGTCTCGGCATGTCCGTGGTAGGCGGCGAGCATCAACAATGAGTCTCCCGCTGCGTTGGTAAGTGTTGCCGGAGCGCCGGCATTGAGGTAACTCCGCAAGAGGTCAGATTCACCCTGGCGTGCCGCCTCGAACAGCGTGTGGGCCAGAGCCAGCGTCTCGTCGTCGGGCCGAAGTTTCTCGTCTGCGTTCGAATCTTCGCCGCGGTGATCGCTCATCTGGTTCCCTTCAGAAAGCCGGTCTGCCTGCCTACTACCTGGCCGGCGTCGGGAGCCACAATGACTTCCTGGGCAGCGGTATACGGTTCGTCGCCATCCATGACGGTCAACACTTCATCCGGCGAGACCGACCGTTTGATCACCGCAAGGGCGATGGGGCCCATTTCATAGTGCTGGACGGCTGAGGTCACAGTGCCCACTTTGCGCTCCCCCAAGAGCACCGGGCTCCCGACGGCGGGCACCGTGTGCTGGGACCCGTCGAGCTGGAGGAAAACAAGACGCCGCGGCGGATGGCCGAGGTTGTGTACCCGTGCCACGGTCTCCTGGCCCTTATAGCAGCCCTTGGCGAGGTGCACTGCTGTCCGCAGGAGGTCCAGTTCGTGGGGAATGGTTTTGTCATCCGTCTCGGCGCCAAGGCGGGGCCGCCACGCAGCGATCCTCAAAGCCTCGGAAGCCCAGACGCCGGCAAGTGGCCGGTCTCCGACGGTGGATTCCAGTTCCCCGGACGGGACGAGGTATTCGAACCAGGGCCGCTCCAAGCCCGGGTGGGCCTCTTCACCCACCACCGAGTACGAGTAGCCGCCCGCACCGATGTGCGGCCACGGGTCCTCCCAGACGAGCAGCCCGGACCACTCATCAACCTTCCGCGTGGAGGCCACGACGGCCCAGCCGGCTGAAGCGTCGGCAATCTCCACCCGGAGCATGAATTTCATCCGGTTAAGCCACTCCGCCAGGGGCGCTGCCTCGTGGGCTTCAACGATCAGCCAGGTGGTGGCGCCATCGTCCACTACCCGCGCGTCAAACTCGATCCGGCCCTGCACGCTCAGCAACAGCAGTTCGCTTGATTCGGCGGGACGGAGATTGGTGACCTGCTGCGAGGACAGTGTATTAAGCCAACTGAGGCGGTCCGGTCCCGTGACCGTTACTACACCCCGGTGGGAAAGATCGACGACGGCGGTCCCGGCCGCCAGAGCCCGTTGCTCCCGCAGCGGTTCCCCATAGTGAGAGGCGACGCCGGCGTCGGCGCCTCCGGCTTCAACAGCACCGGGGCGCGACAACAGGGGGCTCTTAACAGTCATATGTACTAGAAGTCCTTTGACGCCGGCTGTATTCCGCGGGGCGGCGGAACTAGCTGACTTTTTTCAGGATGGCGGAAGCGTGGGCCTCAAGGCCGCTTCCGGTGGACGAAGAGCCGCCCGTTGCAACGTCCCAGCGCCACAGGAGGTTACCCTCCACCAGACCAAAGATCCTGGTGGCAGCGCTGTAGTCCTTCGAGTGGCTGCCACGCATGACCATGTCCGTGCTGAGCTGAATCTGCGGGCCCTTGATCTGGCCGTAGTAAAGCTCGGAAATACCGCCCGGATGAGAGATGGAGACTGAAATATCGAAGCCGCCATCCTTGTTGCGCAGGGCTTCAACCTCATCGGCGCTCTTGAGTACGGGAACGATGTCGGCGGGAACCAGCCCCGGGCCGCCATCTTCGTCGTGCTGCTTGCGTTCCAGCGCCCAGAAGCCGGTCTCGACGGTCAAGGGCCGCAGCTTCACGCCGTCGTCGTCGACAAGCCAGCTTTCCGCCCTGTACTGCAGGTAGGGCAGCCCGTTGTGGGTAAACGAAACGTGCTGGAGGAAATGCTCCGAACCCTCATCGCCGGAGCCGAGCCGGCCTCGTCCTTCCCACTCACCTATGAGCCAGGACAGCGGGACGAGTTCGGGGGTCAGGTCTGTGGGAATCTCAATCGGCACAGCTACTACCTCTGGAAACGGTCTGGATTAGTGGATGCGACGCTGAATTACTTCTGGCCTTTGAAGAGCCGGTAAACAACGAAGCCGGCGAACCAGGCCATGGCCAGGCCGGCAATGCCGAGCAGGACGAGGAAGAAAATTTCAAATGCAAGTACGGACATGATGCCATCCTAACGCGTTAGTAGATGAGTATTTTGTCTATGAAGTAGGCCAAGGAACCCACCGCGAGAACCGGCGCGATTGCCACGCTGATGGCCGCAGCCACGTTCAAGGCCTCCCCGCGGAGTATAACCAGCCGCCGGAAACTGACGAGTACCGAGCCGATGACGATACCCACGAGGGCGGCAGGCAGGACGGCGATATCGGAGAAGATGAGTCCGGCCAAAGGACCGGCTAATCCGGCCAGGACTATACCAAGGGGAGCAACAATCCGGTCAGGCCAGCGAACAAGTCCTGTCAGCAAGGCCACCGCTGCGCTGATGGCGGCCACGAGAAGCATTTCGCGAACTCCGTTGAACCGGGAAGCCGCGATCCAGCCTGCACCCAGGCAGCCCAGGAGCACGCCGGCGCAGGATCCCAGGATGGACTCGAGCCGTTGCGCTTGGCCGGTCCCCCGGATGAGCTGCATGACAAACACGGCCACCACGCCGGCTGCGATGAAGGCTGGTGTCCAGTCCAGGAAGGCAGGAGCGGGTACGTAAGTGGCAGCCACCGCTGACCCGGCGCCAGGAAGGCCGATCAGGACGGCGAGTGTTTTACGGGCCGGTATACCCAGGAAATGAGGCCAGCCGACGCCTACGGCCAAAGCAAGGACGATGGCTGCGACCATCAGGACAACAGGTGAGCTGTAGGCGCCTACGACTATTGCCGTCAGGCCCACGAGGCCGATGACGCCTATTTGCCACGGCTTCATGTCCCACCCCCGTTCACTGCGTACCCGATTTCGGCATGCTCATCTTCGACTCCGCACCTAACTCTGCTGTGTCCCTTTTGCCGTTGTGACTTTGGGTCACCTTCAGGAGTCCCAGTGAAGAAGGACTTGCCGGCCCCCGACCATCCAATCCTGCCTCATCTGGACGTCATATGTCGCAAATTAGACGCGGGGTGCCCTTGGTTCAGTGTCCGCGAAGGGGTGTTTAGGTATACTCAAGGTTCAGCTACGCTTTCCGCGAACACGGCTGGTGGGAAATGCTGGTAAGACCAGCGTCACTTGCCACTCCTGTTTCGGGAAGCACAGTACCGGCCGGTGCAAGCCCGGTTCAGACGCCCAATGATGTGCGGACAGCCCCTTGGAGGAACAATGTCACACATCCTGCTACTGACGAACAGCGCCGGCTCATCGGTGGACATACTGCCTGCCCTGGAACTCCTCAACCATAGGGTGCATATCCTTCCGGCCGAGCCCACAGCTCTCCTGGAAACAGACCCCTGTGACATTGTGCTGCTCGACGCACGCAAGGACCTTGTCGGCGCCCGTTCACTGACCCAACTCCTGAAGGCCACCGGCCTCAGCGCCCCTCTCGTACTGATTCTCACGGAGGGCGGCATGGCAGCCGTTTCCTCAGCCTGGGCCGTGGACGACATCGTCCTCGAATCAGCGGGACCGGCGGAGGTGGAAGCCAGAATCCGTCTTTCAGTGGCACGGGCTGTTCCCGACCAGGAGGACGCCCCCACAGAAATCCGGGCAGCCGGCGTCGTGATTGACGAAGCCAGCTATACGGCCCGGGTCAATGGGGCGCCGCTGAACCTTACATTCAAAGAATTCGAGCTGCTCAAGTACCTCGCTCAGCACCCGGGCCGCGTCTTCACCCGCCAGCAGCTGCTCACCGAGGTGTGGGGATATGACTATTACGGCGGCACCCGCACCGTGGACGTCCACGTACGGCGGCTGCGGGCAAAGTTGGGTGCCGATCACGAGAACCTGATCAGCACTGTGCGCAACGTCGGCTACCGGCTGACGCTTGTCCGGTTGCCGGAGGAAGAACTCAGCGAGGCCTGATCCACGCTCCCGCCAACTTCAGGCGGCAAGTAGCCAAACAAAAGAAACCCCGGACTCCTGGAGTCCGGGGCTTCTTGGGTTCCTGCATCAGTGGAGGACATACGGGTCGAACGTATCGAGGCCACCCCAGTGGTGGATCCCCCTCGTGTCCTGCTCAGCAAGCCGGACGAGTACCGACTATATCGGACTGAACTGATTGCTTCAAAATCCTGGCGCCAGCCGTGGCGCAGGCACATCCACAGCCGCAATCGATCAAGGCGTATAGCCTTACCTTATGAGTCCCGCACATCCTGAAACCTGGCCGGTACTGGTTGCAAAAGACGCCCTTGAACCTCAGCTGTACAGGGATTTCAAGGAGCTCGCGGCAGCGGCGGAGGAATCCGATGGAAATCCTCCCCTTTCTGAACAGACGCTCCTGACCCTGCGGCCCGGCGGCTCGTCGGAGCCAGGAGATGGAGGCGGGCATTCCGTACTCGCCCTGGCACTTTACGCCGTGGATGAGGACTCGAAGCCAAGCAGCGCCCAAGATCTGGCCGGGCTCGCCGTCGTAATAGAGGAAGGCGACAGTTCAGGCGTCCTGGAAGTGGCCGTTCACCCGAGCTACCGCAATCAGGGCGTGGCGGACCGGTTGATTCGGACCCTCGACACCGAGCGTGGCTTCGCCGGGCTCACTGCCTGGTCTCACGGCAACCATGAGGCTGCAGCCGCGCTTGCCAGCAGGTATGGCTATCTGCCCGTTCGTGAGCTGTGGAAGATGCGCCTCACCACCGCGACGGCGGAATTGCCTCTGGCGCCGATGCCTGACGGTGTGGCCCTCCGGGCTTTTGTTCCAGGCCAGGATGAAGGTGCCTGGCTGGCCGCTAACAGGTCCGCCTTCTCCCACCATCCGGAGCAAGGGAACCTGACCCGGGCCGACCTCGACGCACGGATGGCTGAGGACTGGTTCGATCCGGCCGGATTCCTCCTGGCCGAGGACACGGAGGGGAAACTGCTCGGCTTCCACTGGACCAAAATCCATCCCCGGAACGGGAAGCATCCTGCAATGGGCGAGGTCTATGTGGTTGGCGTTACGCCCGAGGCCCAGGGTATGGGACTCGGCAAGGCACTCACGGTGGCGGGCATCAGGTACCTGCAGGAGCAAGGCCTGCACGCCGTCATGCTGTACACCGACGCCGATAATCTTCCTGCCGTTTCGCTGTACCGCCGCCTTGGCTTTTCACGCTGGGATGTTGACGTCCTGTACGGGCCGGTGGCTCCCGGCTAAGCCGCAAGGCTGAAGCACTGAAGCGGCGAAAGAAACCGTGGGTCTTTGCTGAATCGAATGCTTGTAAGGTTGAAACTAAACCGCGCCAGCAAAAGGAGAGACCATGCAGCCGGAATCAGGCGGGACCACCACGTCCGAAGCCACGGTGCCATCGGTTCGGGCACGCTTTGGCTCCTCGGAAGTGCCGGCGTCCCGCGCAACGCAAGACCGCATCGACATCCCGGAATTCGCTCCGAACCTGGAACCTGAGGGTGACATCAGCCCGGACCGCTTCCTTGACCGGGAACTCAGCTGGCTGGCCTTCAATGCCCGGGTCCTGGAGTTGGCCGAGGACCCCGATCTCCATCTCCTTGAGCGGGTCAGCTTCCTCTCAATTTTTGCTTCGAACCTGGACGAATTCTTCATGGTCCGTGTAGCCGGGCTCAAGCGGCGCATCGCGACAGGGCTGGCTGTTCCGTCGCCCGCCGGGCTAAGCCCCGTGCAGGTCCTGGAACAGATCGGCGAGGCTGCCCACGAGCTTCAGCAACGTCACGCGCGTGTCTACGCGGAACAGATCCGCCCGGCGTTGGCCTACGAGCACATCCACCTCATGCATTGGCACGAACTGGATGACCAGGCCAAGGATCAGCTCAGTGCGATGTTCGCTGAGAAAGTCTTCCCCATCCTGACGCCCCTGGCCGTGGATCCTGCCCATCCCTTCCCGTACATTTCCGGACTGTCGCTGAATCTCGCCGTCGTGGTCCGAAACCCGGTCAGTGACAAGGAGCTGTTTGCGCGCGTCAAAGTCCCCGACCAGCTGCCCCGGCTCATTTCCATCGACGGGCCCCGCGCGGGTTCAATTCCGGGCCGGGTTGCGCGCTTCATCGCCTTGGAAGAGGTCATCGCGGTCCACCTTGACCAGCTGTTCGCAGGCATGGAGGTCCTGGAACACCACACCTTCCGCGTGACCCGCAACGAAGACGTTGAGGTTGAAGAGGACGACGCCGAGAACCTCCTGCAGGCTCTGGAAAAGGAACTGCTGCGACGACGCTTCGGGCCACCCGTCCGCCTTGAGGTCACCACTGACATCAACCCGAATATCCGCGCCCTGCTTATCAGGGAACTTGGAGTGGAGGAATCTGAGGTTTACTCAGTGCCTGCGCCCCTGGACCTCCGTGGCATGTCCGTGATTGCCGGCATTGACCGCGCGGACCTCCACTACCCGAAGCACGTGCCGCACACCTCCCGCTACTTGAACGAGTCCGAGACATCAAAGGCTGCGAACGTCTTCGCAGCCATGCGGCGTCGGGACATCCTCCTGCACCACCCGTACGATTCGTTCTCGACGTCGGTCCAGGCTTTCCTGGAGCAGGCCGCTGCGGATCCCAAGGTCCAGGCAATCAAGCAGACCCTCTACCGGACTTCAGGTGACTCCCCCATTGTGGATGCCCTGATCGATGCCGCCGAAGCCGGCAAGCAGGTACTGGCGCTCGTTGAGATCAAGGCCCGCTTTGATGAACAGGCCAACATCTCTTGGGCCCGCAAGCTCGAGCAGGCCGGCGTGCACGTGGTGTACGGCATTGTGGGCCTCAAGACACACTGCAAACTCTCCCTCGTGGTCCGCCAGGAAGTGGACGGACTGCGGCGTTATTGCCACATCGGAACCGGCAACTATCACCCCCGAACCGCCCGTTACTACGAGGACCTGGGGCTCCTGACCGCCAATGAGCAGGTGGGCGAGGATCTGTCCAAGCTGTTCAACCAGCTCTCCGGCTACGCCCCGAAGTCCACGTTCAAGCGGCTCCTGGTTGCTCCTCGTTCCGTCCGGTCAGGCTTGATCGACCGGATCGAAACTGAGATCCGCAATGCACGTGCCGGGATCCCCGCCCGCGTGCAGATCAAGGTGAACTCGATGGTGGATGAAGCCATCATTGACTCCCTCTACCGCGCGTCACAAGCCGGCGTGCAGGTGGATGTCATCGTCCGCGGCATCTGCTCCCTTCGGCCCGGTATCCCGGGCTTGAGCGAGAACATCATCGTGCGCTCGGTTTTGGGTAGGTTCCTGGAGCACTCCCGGGTCTTTGCCTTCGCCAATGGCGGTGACCCGGTGGTGTTCATAGGGTCCGCCGACATGATGCACCGCAACCTGGACCGGAGGGTGGAGGCGTTGGTCCGCCTCAGGAGCGGTGATGACACCACCTACGTCCTGGACATGCTCCGCAAATACATGGACCCTGGAACGTCCAGTTGGCATCTGGACAGCGAAGGAGAATGGACTCGCCATCACTTGGCGGAGGACGGCAGGCATCTGGAGGACGTACAGTCATGGCTCCTGGCTTCGCGTTCCCGCCAGCGGTCGGCGAGCCGACGGTAGGCACCGGGTTGAAAAGCGATTCTCCGATTGCTGACCTTGACACTCCCGTTGCCGACCAAACCGACCATCCCGGGGAACCCATTGCGGTTACGGCGGCCGGCGCCATTCCCTGGCGGCTCACCAAGGACGGTTTGGAAGTCCTCCTAATTCACAGGCCACGCTACGACGATTGGTCCTGGCCCAAGGGCAAAATCGACCAAGGAGAGACAGTTCCTGAATGTGCCATCAGGGAAGTCGAGGAGGAGATCGGGCTCCAGGGAGCCTTGGGCATTCCGCTTCCGCCAATTCACTACCACGTTTCGGCGGGGCTGAAAGTGGTGCACTACTGGGCTGTCGACGTCGACGGCGCCACGCTGCGTCCTGACGGCAAAGAAGTGGACAGCGTTATGTGGTGTTCCCCTGACAAAGCCGCCCGCTTGCTAAGCAACCCCAGCGACGTCGGTCCACTGGAAGAACTGGTGGCGGCCCACGAACGCAACGCGTTGGACACCTGGCCATTGGTGATCCTCCGCCATGCCAAGGCAAAGCCACGCTCGTCCTGGAGCAAGGCTGAAGGCGAACGGCCCTTGGCCGCCACCGGACTCAGGCAGGCCCAAGCAGTCCGCCGGCTGCTGATGGCATGGAAGCCGCTCCGCATCAGTACCAGTCCGTGGCTTCGTTGCGTGGCTACTGTCGCGCCCTACGCAAAGTCCATGGATGCAAAGGTCAAGGTGATTGAGGCGTTGACCGAGCACAAGCATGCCCGGAGTCCGCAGAAGACGGCCGCCGTCGTCGAATCCCTGCTGGACAAACAGCGGTCCACGTTGTTGTGCACGCACCGGCCGGCACTGCCCACCGTGTTCAAACAGCTGGGCCACCATATGAATTCAGACCTCCGGCCACTCCTGCCTTCCAAAGATCCCTACCTGGCGCCAGGGGAAATCCTTGTATGCCATGTGTCCCGCGGAGACCGGGGCAGGATTGTCGCTGTGGAGAAGTTCAGGCCTTTCGACGACTGACTGGCGCGTGCTGCAGGACGCCTCCTCACACCGGCAAAGCATGACTTGACCTCTGACGTTTGTCACTGACACTTTGTATCAAGCACTTGATACAAAGTGCCTTTTCAGGTGCTGAACCTTAGGGGAACCATGCCGATTGACGTCACTTTGCCACCCATGGTGCTGTTGTGGCCGTTCCTTCTGGCTGTCCTCGTCTACCTCTGGCTGAGATGGGGCGTTTGGACTGCTGGTGCAGCTTCTCCTGTTTCGGCTGCAAAGCATGCAAAGTGGGTAGGGGTCCTAGGCTGGATGGCCAGCAGCCTCCAGGGAGCAGCAAACGCCGGTACGATCGCCCCGGGATTTCCATACGGCTCATCGGACACGCCAGGGGAGATCGTAGGGCTGCTGTCGTGGCCCGTCCTGGGCTGCCTTTTGATCCACGCCATCGGTCAGTTCAGTTATCCGGGACACAAAGGAACACGCCGTCGGGCGAGCCTCTCGGTGAGAAGACTCAGGGATTTTGTGCCCCGCAAGCTCGCTTGGTTGACCATCGGGGCCTTTGTTTTCTCTGCCTGTTTCATCGGATGGGCCGCGGGCTTGCCTGCCTTTCCTGTTGTGGAACGCATACAGACAGCTGATGGATATCCTACCCAGTCGGGGCAGCCTGGCAGGATCAGCGGCTTTGAGCTGGCCGCTTGTCTCGGCGGTGCACTCCTGGTCCTGGCCGTTGGGACAGTACTGGTGCTGCTTCTCATCACGAGACGCCGCCAACTTGAAGGGCTTTCCGATGCGGACAACCGGAGCCTTCGCTCCATCGCCATAAACCGCCTGCTTCGGACAGTAGCAACCGTGGCCTCGGGCCTTGCGGCAATCGCAGGACACTTTGCCACGAACGTACCTCCCGGGACCACTGCCCCGCTCGGCGGGATGAACTACGCGGGCATCGTCAACCTCGTTGTGTTGCTGTGGATGTGGGGTTGGCGGCCTCCCCAGCTTGCCAACGAAGAGGCAGCAGATGAGATACAGGAACCCGCGGGCCGGAAAAACCAGAACATCAGCAACCGCCATCCGGCGGCAAACTTGGTGGGTTCGCTCGGTCCATTGCTCGTCGCGGCTGCAGCCCTCCCCCTCATTGTGGGCTGGTTGCTTTCAGGACTGTTTGTCGAAGCCAGGCAGGCTCACGGGGTTCCATTCAGCCCGATGGTGTTTGTTGCGCTTTCAGCGTTAGCGGTCCTCGGGGTGATTGCTGCAGGAGAAGTTCTACTGACCCGCAACTACACGGATGCCGGGCTCCCCAGAGGCTTGCCAGTAAGAGCAGTGAGCCCTGCACTTGCGACTACCGCCATAGTGGCCGTCGTTCTCTTCCTATCTGTCCTGGCAACCACCGCTTCCGGCGAAATGCACCTGGGCACAGGTTCCGCATGGATTGAAAGCAGTGTGTGTGCGGGCATAGTCGTCGCGGTGGCCCTCCAGGTGCTCAAAAGCATCAGAACCCGGCCCGGTATCAGGAACGCGGCTGGGCCCGACGCAACGTATCGCAGCATCGCCTATGTTCGGACTGCCCGCACTCTTGCGGCCTTCTTCGCTGCGGAGGCCGCGGTTTTCCTGCTCTTCGAACAGGCGGCCGTCACCGCGGGATTTCGCGTCAGCCCCACCAGCTTTTCTGGCTTCCACGAGCTTCTGACAGGATTTGGCGTGTTTCTCGCCGCCTGTACCGTGTTCATCGCCCTGATTCCCGTCCGTACATCCCCACGCAGCCGTGTTCTCGAAACGGAGATGGACAGCGTCACGTGACCGTGGATATCTCGGTCAATCTAAGTTCCGCCACCCCTCCGTATGAACAGATACGGTCCCAGCTTTCCTCCCTGATCGTCCGCGGTGCCTTGGAGCCGGGAGCCAGGTTGCCGCCAGTTCGTGGGCTCGCAGCGGACCTTGGCCTGGCGGCCGGAACCGTCGCCCGAGCCTACAAGGAACTGGAGCAGGCAGGCCTGATCGAGACCCGACGACGGAACGGCACTGTCGTCGTCGGCATGCCGCCCGTCACGGCCCCCGGCTCCGGTGAGACTCCAGCGCCGGTGACCGCCGCCGTCGAACATTACATAGCAGAGGGCCGCAGGGCCGGGCTCGCGAACGACACACTGCTCCGGGTCCTGGCAGAACGTCTTGGCGAGCGTCAGTAGACTGGAACCGTGAGCATTCCAACGCCCTATGAAGACCTCCTGCGTGACGTGCTGGAACATGGCACCCACAAATCAGACCGGACCGGCACAGGTACGCGCAGCGTATTCGGCCGCCAAATGCGCTTTGACCTGAGCAAAAGCTTCCCCCTCATCACCACCAAGAGGGTCCACTTCAAATCGGTGGCTGTGGAGCTGCTGTGGTTCCTGCGCGGCGAAACCAACGTGAAGTGGATGCAGGACCAGGGCGTCACCATCTGGAACGAATGGGCAGATGCCGACGGCGAACTCGGCCCCGTTTACGGCGTCCAGTGGCGCAGTTGGCCCACCCCGGACGGCGGACACATCGACCAGATCGCCGAGCTTGTGGAGAACCTGAAGGCCAATCCGGACTCCCGCCGGCACATGGTTTCCGCCTGGAATGTTGCCGAACTACAGGACATGGCGCTGCCGCCGTGCCACGCGTTCTTCCAGTTCTATGTGGCTGACGGGAAGCTTTCCTGCCAGCTCTACCAGCGTTCGGCAGACACCTTCCTGGGCGTCCCCTTCAACATCGCGTCCTATGCCCTGCTAACGTGCATGTTGGCGCAGCAGGTGGGCTTGGAACCAGGGGAATTTGTATGGACCGGTGGCGATGTGCACATCTACGAGAACCACATGGACCAGGTTCTCAAGCAGCTCGCCCGGGAGCCCTATGAATATCCCCAGTTGAAGATCACCCGCAAGCCCGACTCGATTTTTGACTACACCCTGGACGACTTCGAGGTGGTTGGCTATCAGCACCACCCCACGATTAAGGCTCCGATCGCCGTATGAACAGCAAAGATTCCGAATCCAAGGCAGCGCCGGAAGGTTTCACAGCAGACCTGGCTGAAAACATCACCGGCGTCGGCTTGGTGTGGGCACAGACCACCGCCGGCGTGATCGGGAAGGACGGCGACATGCCGTGGCACATTCCTGAGGACCTGAAGCACTTCACGAAACTCACCACAGGCCACCCCGTGATCATGGGACGCAAGACCTGGCTGTCCTTCCGCGCCAAGTACCGTCCGCTGCCCGGCCGGACCAACATCGTGATAACCCGCCAGGAGAACTGGGGCAGCACTCCCGAAGCGGAGGGCGCCGTCGTCGTGAAGTCCCTGGATGACGCACTGCTCGAATCCCAGTTCGTGCCCGGCGGGGATACAGTCTGGATCCTGGGCGGTGGGGAAATTTTCGCCCAGTCCGTCGACATCGCCGACGTTGCCGTCGTCACGTTCATCGATTCAGAGGCCGACGGCGACACTTACGCTCCGGAGCTCGGTTACGAATGGGAGAACTCGGCCAACGAACCGCCCAAGGGCTGGCTCACTTCGGCTAACGGCACCCGCTACCGGTTCACCGTATGGCGCCGGAAGGGTGCATAGAGATGCTGAAGAAACCAGAAACGCTGTTTGTGCTGGGCTACATGCTGCTGCCGCTGCTCGCGCTGCTCTCTGCGATCGTGGGACTGACCATGATCCTGGGCGGAAATAAGATCGTGGGCATCATTGTGCTGGTTGTTGTTGCCCAGATCTTTGCCTTTGGCGCCTTTTTTGCCATCCGGACCCGGAAGCAGCTGCTGCTCTCCGAGCATTCCGGCGCGTAGTGGGCGTTTGCCTGCCTCTTCCGGGGTCCGGCTTTCCTGATGGGAAGCCAGCCCCGCAGGTGCGATGGGGAGTTGACCCCATCGCGGTGTCAGCTTGAAGTAGCTACAGTTTGTTCGGCAGGGCAGCACTCACGCTGTTCTATATGGAACCTTTTGGGGGATTTTGATGACTGGGAACTTGTGGGGCGCTGACGTCGCACAGTTGCGGACGCTCGCACAGCAGTTTGGTAAGGCTTCGGAGAGTCTCCAGCAACAATCCACGCTGCTGACCAGCCAAATCAACAACAACACTTCATGGAAAGGCAATGACGCCCTCCAGTTCCGCTCCAATTGGAACGGGAATCACCACGCTCTCCTGCAGCGCGCCGCCGACCGTCTTAAGGAAGAATCCAAGAAGCTCCTCGAGAACGCCAACGCGCAGGAGAAGACGAGCGGTGGTGAACCTGGATCAGCTGGCGGGCCGCTGGGTGGCTCGGGTTCGGGTGCGGGAAACCAAGGCGGCGATAAAAACCCCTGGGGACCCGATTGGCTCGCAAAAGGCTCACCATTCCGGGATGCGTGGGGTCTTCGTGGCGCAATCAAAGCTTCAATAGACCTTCCCAAAAATGTTTTCGGCTTGGCAACAATGGCCTCCAAGGGCCTCGACGCTTTCCAGGACGCCGCCAAATGGGCAAAGCTGCCGGCTACCAGCGCCGCCTACAATCTCATGGACTCGGCAACGGATCTGATGGGGCTCAAAAATCTTCAAAAATATATACCTGCGCTGAACCAATTCGGCGGCATCTTCAAGGAAAGCGCTTTTCTGTTCAAGGGCCAAGGGGATCTCCTTGAAAGTCTGGGCAAGGGCGGGCTCGGCCGTGCCATTGGCTGGGCGGGTGTCGGCTTGAATGCCTTCGACACTGCCAAGAACATAGCCGACGGCAACGTGGACGGTGCGCTCTGGTCGGGAGCTAAGACGGCCCTTGGAGTGGCCTCCTTCCTCCCCCCGCCAGCCGGAACCGTTTGCATGGTGGCAAGCGCAGCTATTGCTGTGTATGAGATCCCTGCGGTCAAGGAATTCGTAAATGGCGCCGCGAGCACAGTCGCAAACACTGTTACTGATGCTGTCAAGGATCCCGGCAAGTTCGTCGCGGACACAGGAAAGAATCTCGCCGATTTGGGCAAGGGTGCCGCCAGCTTCCTTGGCTTCGGATAATTCAATTGAAGGGTAGAAACGTGACAACCAGCATCGAGTCGACTGAGGCTTCAGACACGGCCGTTGGCTTCGGCTTTGCCGAGATTGCCTACATGATCAGGATGTTTGACACTGATTCCGCGAAGAAATCGGCCCAGGTGCTGCGTCTTGAAGAAGAGGTCCAGTCTGATCAGCTTTGTGTAGCTGGTTCATCTTCTCTGATGGGGCGTGGCTTTGCGACCGTCACCGATGATCTGGAGCTCGAGGGGCCGGCCGTGCCTACTGCCTACGCTTTGTCCAAGGCGCACCGCTGGACGGAAATCAGCCTTGTGGACCAGCAGAAGACGGACACCGTGGTGCATCTGGAGTCCGACAAGGTTTCCCTGCTTCTACAGCCTCGGACGTTGAGCACGTGGTTTGTCTTCGCCCAGGACCCGGATGTAGACGGCGCCGACGCAGAGCTGTCCATTATCGAAGGGCACGTCCGGAACCACCCCGCGGGTACTGCCTTCATTCGTGTCAAGACAATCTCATCGGAGGACCACCTTCTCATCCGTCCGGACGGTGAGGGCTGGGCCGTTGCCAAGGTGGTGGATCCCACGAAGGACGTTGAAGAAACCACGTCGCTCGATACTCCCGCACTGCTGGCCCACATACGGGCCACGCGGGGAGAAGGCATTTAATGAACGGCTCGTCGAAGAAGGCAGGCGACGGCCGCAAGGGCTACTACCAGACGCAGATCGAACTCGAAGCCAAGAGACAGGGCCTGACCGTCGAAGAATACGGTGTCTACAAAGGCTCTGCCGGCAGTGTCATTAAGCCCATAAATTCGACCGGCGGACTCCTCTTCCTCGCCATCCTGATTTCAGCCATCTGTGCTCTGGTTTTCGTGCTCGGCATCATCGTGGTCACGACCCCCGGTACACACAACTGGGTCCAAGTGGTCATTGCTTTCGGCGTTGCGATCTTGCTGCCCCCCACCGCGTGGTCCTACTACTTGAAAGAGCGCAAGGCCAGCCGGCTTCGCCGGGCCAGCGGAAAGACAGTGGAACCACCACCCACCCGCCGCTCCACTCAGCGAGACTGGTGAGCCTATCCTTCGTAAGCCGGTAGTGACGTAACCAACTGCGGCCTGCAGGTTCTGGAGTCTAAACTGGACGAATGACTACAGCAGCTACCCCTTCCGTCGGCCTGGTCGGATGGCGCGGTATGGTCGGCTCCGTCCTGATGCAGCGCATGCAGGACGAGGGCGACTTCACCAACATCAACCCGGTGTTCTTCTCCACCTCGAATGCAGGAGGTGCCGCTCCTTCTTTCGCAGAAGGCTCCGGCAAGCTCGAGGACGCGTTCGACGTCGACACGCTGGCAAAGCTGCCCATTATTGTCACCGCACAGGGCGGCGACTACACCAAGCGCGTCCACACCGAGCTGCGCAGCCGCGGCTGGGACGGTTTGTGGATCGACGCAGCTTCCACACTGCGGATGAGCGATGACTCGATCATCGTGCTGGACCCGATCAACCGCGACGTCATCGACAAGGGCCTGGTGAACGGTACCAAGGACTTCATCGGCGGCAACTGCACCGTGTCCTGCATGCTGATGGGCCTCGGCGGCCTGTTCAAGAACGGACTCGTCGAGTGGGGCACGTCCATGACGTACCAGGCTGCCTCCGGCGGCGGTGCCCGCCACATGCGCGAGCTCCTAAGCCAGTTCGGCACTCTCAACGCCGAGGTCAGCACGGAGCTGGACGACCCGGCGTCGGCCATTCTGGACATCGACCGCAAGGTTCTGGCACACCAGCGCTCCGACATCGACGCGACGCAGTTCGGAGTGCCGCTGGCCGGCTCGCTGATCCCCTGGATCGACGCGGACCTGGGCAACGGCCAGTCCAAGGAAGAGTGGAAGGCGGGCGCGGAGACCAACAAGATCCTTGGCACCTCCGCCGAGAACCACATCGTAATGGACGGCCTGTGCATCCGCATCGGCGCCATGCGTTCGCACTCCCAGGCTCTGACCCTCAAGCTCCGCGAAGACCTCTCGGTGGCTGAGATCGAAAGCATCCTCGCTGCGGACAACCAGTGGGCCAAGGTGGTGCCGAACACCAAGGAAGACTCCATGGCGAGCCTGACCCCGGTGGCTGCATCGGGCACGCTGGACATCCCCGTGGGCCGGATCCGCAAGCTCGAAATGGGCCCGGAGTACATCAGCGCCTTCACCGTGGGCGATCAGCTCCTGTGGGGTGCCGCCGAACCGCTCCGCCGCATGCTGAACATCGCCACCGGCACTCTGTAGTCCTGCCCCTGGCTCTGGCTTCACCCCGTTCACCAACACCCCGCTCACCGCAATCACGGCCCTGCCCCGCTTGAACTGCCCTTTCCGGGGCCGCTCAAGCGGGGCAGGGCCGCTTTTGTGTTAGCCGGCCAGCCTTTTCTGAGCCCGGGCAAGGGTGGCGCCAACCCGTCGTCGCAATGCCCAGGGGTCTTCGAGCTGCGGCCAGCCCTCAGGCGGCAAGGAACTTCAGGTAACGTTCCCCGGCTTTCCGAAACCCGGCCGCTGTTGCGGAACCCATGGGCTTTGCCTCGTCGAAGGCTACTGGCACGACGCCGGCAGCCTTTCCACTCCCCTGCAGCGCCCAGGTTCCAACCACCCGGCCGCCTGAGACGATGATTTTCTTGAACACGCCGTTGCCGCCCGGGACGATCTTGTCCGCATGTTCAGGGGGAAGCACCAGGCTGCGGTCCGTGTAGCCGAGGAGGAACTCGTCGAAGGCTGGGAGCGTCTGAACCGCACGCTCGCCCGGTACGCCGGCGTCGAGCACTTCCGCTGTGGACGGCGACAGCCAGTAGGTGGTCCCCTCAAATACCAGCTTCCCAAGCTCAGACTCGACCGCCTTCAACCCTTGGCGGACTTCAGTGAGCGGGATGCCGGACCACCAGGAAAAATCACGTTCAGTGGCGGGGCCGTGGCTTCGCATGTAGCGAAGGACCCATTCTGCAATACCCTCCTCGCGTTCCAGGCTCCGCGACCCGGTAATCCACTCATCGAAAGCAGCAAACTTCTGCTGGTTTCCGGCCAAGGGTCCGAGGACGATCGAGGCGGTCTGACACAGCAGGCCCAGCAGATGGACCCCCCGCTGCTCCTTGGTCACCTGCCCTGCAACTTCAAAGGCCGCGAACATTTCCTGACGGGTTGCCGCTCTGCCTCCTGTCAGCATCTCCAAGGCAACGTCACGGCACAGTTTGATATCGCCCTCGGAAATCTCAAGTTGCCGATGCCTGGTGGCCGCGGCCCTGATCATCCGCGGCGTGGTGATACTGAGCATCCAGCGAAGGTCCTCCGGAGCCACCAGGTGCAAGGTCCCACGCATGGGCCAGGAACGGACGATTTCGCCGTCGTCCAGGGCAGCACGCACCGAACCCAGCCCAGCACCCGACGAGCGCAGGCCCACCGCCCAGAGTGCTGCCTGGAGGTCCTGGGCCTGCATTGCCGTCATCCACCGGACGGTCTCAGGCACGGAACCGATGCCCTCGCCAAGTACCCCTTGGGATACCAGACGCAGCCGCCCCATGACCCGTGCGGAAAGCCGCACGGGCACGTTGGAAGAATCGCGGGTGGGAACCGAAGCTGAGTGGGCCTCTGAAAGCTGAGCCTGCGCCTGTGCCGTCATGCCAACATCCTAGGACCAGCTGCGGACGAATACAGTCCGCAGCGGAGCCACTCGCCAGAAATCCGGGGCAGATAGATCCTGGTCCCATAAAAGCCCACCCAAAGCAAAGTACAGTCAACTCCCAGTTGGTGCCCAGCCCGCGCTCCTACGCTGAAATCATGACCATGGGTGACTTGTGGCCCCTCCTGCGGCCCGTATGCCGGAGGCTCGCCCTGCTGGGTTGGGCCTCCAGCGCTGCAGGTATGGCTGCTGGACTCGCCGTGGCGGTAGCCAGCGGGACAAGTCTGTCACCCGCGATGGCTACGCTGCAGCGGGTGTCATCGGCAGGCATCGTCCTGGCCGTATTCAGCTTCACAGCGGCAGCATTGCTTCAGCTGCACCATGAAGTTGTTCCAGAAGCTGCTCCGGACCCCGAGGATGAGCTCCCGTCCACGCTGCGCAGCTTCCTGCCCGGCACGGTGGTGTTCCTGCTGGGAGCCCTCGCCTTTGCAGGAGCAGGACTGCTGCTTCGTAGCGGGCCAAGCCCCCAATCGGTGGCCTTCTGCCAGGTCTTCGGACTGGCCGCAGCGGCGTCCGGTTTCACCTATCTGCTCTTCAGCAGGGCGGCGCCGCACCCTCCTCCAGAATGTAAGCCGTAAGCCCCGGGAACTGGGAACCGGGAACCTGAGGCCCATCCCGAACCTACAGCTCGACGCCGATCAGCAGTGGTTCCGGATGCAGTTCGATGCCAAAGCGTTCGACGACGCCGCGCCTCACCTCACGCGCGATAGCCGCCATGTCAGAGGCCGTGGCGGAGCCTCGGTTGGTGATGGCCAGGGTGTGTTTGGTGGACAAGGCGGCCCGGCCTCCCGAAACGCTGTCCGGTTCCAATCCGAATCCCTTGGCGAAGCCGGCCTTATCAATCAGCCAGGCTGCCGAGAGTTTTACCAGGCCATCGCTGCCGGACTGATAGCGGGGCGCGTCCTGCGGCAGTTCGTCTGCTACGGCCGGAGGAACGATGGGGTTGGTGAAGAACGATCCCGTTGAGTAGGTGTCCCTGTCCCCCGCATCCAGGACCATGCCCTTGGATGCGCGGAGCCGCAAAACTTCCCGCCGCACGTCATTGGAGTACGCCCGCTTGCCCTGTTCGACGCCGAGCGCACGCGCCAGTTCGGCATAGCGGATGGGCGCGCTCATGCGGCCCAGCGGCAACTGGAACTCCACCGTCAGCACCACAAACCGCGGCGATCCGTTCACGGTTGTCTGCTTCAGCAGGGAATCGCGGTAGCCGAACTTCAGCTCGGAATTTGTAAAGGTCCGAACGGCATTTTTCTCCCGGTCCCACGTCCGTACGGCGGCGATGGTCTGCGAGACATCTGCTCCATAAGCACCCACGTTCTGAACCGGGGTGGCGCCCGTAGAGCCAGGGATTCCGGAGAGTGCCTCGATGCCGGACCAGGCGTGCAGCACCGCGTGCTGCACCAGGTCATCCCAGTTGTGCCCCGCCTGGACCACCACGGCCACGCCACCGCAGGAGTCCTCAGCGCTGACGCTGAATCCCTCGGAGGAGAGCTTCAGGACCGTTCCGGGGAACCCGTCGTCGGAAATCAGGAGATTGGACCCGCCGCCGATGATCAGCAGCGGCTCCCCCACGGCATCGGCGGAACGCACGACGTCGATGATCTCGGCTTCCGTGCGGGCCTCGATGAAAGAGGCGGCGGGACCGCCGACGGCGGCAGTGGTGAGGTCGGCGAGCAGCGTCTGGGTCACCTCAACAGCTTAACGGGCATCGAAGGATCCAAAGTCTCAGCCAAGCCTGACTACGGCCTGGGCTTTCATGAGAACTCTTTGTCCTCCGGCGACGACCGTGAGATCAACCCGGGCAGTCTTGGCATCCTCATCGAGGGCTCCGACAGTCCCACTGACCTCGATGTTGGCCCCGGGCTCGTCAGATCCGGTGGTGTCGGTTACGAGGACGGGCTTGGTGAAGCGGGTCTGGAAATCCACCACCGCTGCCGGGTCCCCTGCCCAGTCTGTGACCAGCTGCACGGCGGCTCCCATGGTGAACATGCCATGGGCGATGACACCGGGGAGGCCCACGCCGGTGGCGAAGGACTCGTTCCAGTGGATGGGGTTGAAGTCACCTGAGGCGCCGGCGTACTTGACCAGATCCTGCCGGGTGACGCCTATGGTGCGCTTGCCCAGGTCCTGGCCTACGGTGAGGTCTGCGAAATTAGGGGTCATGGTTACTGTTCCTCTCCGCGAACCAGAATTGAGGACGTGGTGGTGGCGACGTTCCTGCGTGAAGCGCCCTCTGACAGGGCGAAGATTTCTGAACGGGTGGTGATCATGGCCCCGCCACCCATGGAGCGGACGCCGTCCACGTGGAGTTCAGCCACCAGCCTGTCACCGGCGATGATGGGCCGGTGGTGGACAAACCGCTGGTCTGCGTGGACCACCCGGGAGAAGTCAATGCCGGAGTCCGGATCCTCGATCAGCTGCGCGTCGGCCCGCTGGGCAACGATGATCGCAAAAGTGGGAGGGGCCACGAGGTCGGGGTGTCCGAGGGCAATGGCTGCATCCAGGTCAAAATGGGCGGGATGCGTTGCCTTGACCGCGCGGGCAAACTCGCGGATTTTCTCGCGGCCGACGTCGTACACCTCTGCGGCAGGGTAGCTACGGCCCTGCAGATCCGGATTGATACTCATGGCCTCAAGCCTATCGTCCGGGCGGACTACCTCTTGTAACCCTTCCGGATCTGTTGGCCCCGGACCACCAGTGCCACAATATGCAAAACGAGCCCCAGACCGATCACTGGCAGGGACGCCACAGCAAGTCCCTGATTCTGCGAGGTGTTGCCGAGCAGATTGAGGATGATCCCGACGGCGATCAGTCCCATGGCACTGAAGACGAGGATTTTGTAGGTGGTTGAGGCCGAGGCCCAGAATTCGTTCAGCACCGTGCCAGTTTACTGGCTGATGAAAACAGGGATCTCAAAACAGGGATTCCTGCACAGCCGGCACTTCGGAGCGGTGATTGCCCAGTTCGATCCTCCGGGCTTTCAGCTGGCCCAGGCTCACCACGAACTCGAGTTCAGACCCTTCGATAGAGGCCAGGGCGTAGCCGCCGTTGAGGGAATTGATCCGGAACCCGTGCACGCCCCCGCTCAAATCGTGCGGGTACGCGTGCCGGAGCCCCGAGCCTGGCAAGGAGACAGGATCGGCCTGGGAGGGACGAATCCATTGCTCATCCACCACGTCGAAACCTCCCACGGCTGCAGCCGCAAGCAGGGTGCGCACCTTGCCTGCCAGCTGCTTGTTCCATGCATCCAGTCCGACGGCGGGGGACGGTTCGGTCAAGGCAGCAGCTTTCGCCGCAGATCGGATCTGTTGTGGCAGCCCTGCCTCGCGGCTGACCATGTCCTCCAGCACCCTGACGATCCGGCCATCGTCCGCACGCGCAACATACCTGGCAACCACTGCGCCCTGTTCGGCCAAGCGGTTCCATTTGCGGAGGTTCGACGCCGTTCCCACCTTGGTGGCGCCATCGGCGAACGTTGCAACATAGAGCCAGTGCTGTTGTGACAGGTAGGCACGCAGACCTGGCGGCACCCGCCCGCCACGGTGGAAATCGTGGATCAGGCGGGAATCGTCCACCACGAAGCAGCGCTCACACTGGTTGCCCTTCACCGCGGGGGCCTGCTCCGGACACAGGACATGATCGCGTTCGGACGCCGAATGCACCTTGTGGTGGCCGAGGCAGAATTTTCCGGATTCCGACAGGCGAAAGCCGAGATGGACACCGGAAGCAAGCGGGATCTCACTAAACCCGCCTCCGCGGTGCTGAAGCCGCAGGAGCGGCATTCCGCCGTCGCCTCCTGGCCGTACAGCTGCGGGCCCATCCCAAAAGACCCCGTGGACCAGATAAGTGGAATCGGTCACGGGGTCCTCTGAGAATCAATGATTGGCGTGCTGAGGGTCAGAGTGCCGGCTGCACGCCGAAGGCTGCGGCCAGCTTCATGATCTTTTCCGCCCGGCCAAGGCGTGGAAGATCGGATCCGTCCCGAATCACCCGGCCGTTGGCCTCAAAGTCCGCCATGAAGTCGGTGGCCCATGCGACGTCTGACGGCGTGGGGCTGATGACCTCGTTGATAACGCTCGTCTGGTCAATGGCGAGGCAGAGCTTGCCGGTCATGCCCATCATGACTGTGATGCCGGTCTGCTCACGCAGGATGGGATGATTGGTTCCCACCGTGGGTCCGTCGATAGGGCCCGGCAGGTTGCCGACCCGGCTGGCTACAACCAGTTTGGCACGGGGGTAGGCCATGGCCTCCGGAGTAGCGGCCATGCCGGTGTCGCGGCGGAAGTCGCCGGAACCGAAGGCCAGCCGGAAGGCGCCCTGGGCTTTGGCGATGTTGTTGGCTTCTTCAATGCCCACCGCTGATTCGACGAGGGGGATGACTGGAGTGTTGCCGTCCATGCGGTGGAAGCTCTCGGTGACCTGGTCTGCGGACTCGGTCTTTGCAAGCATCACACCCAGAAGCCCGGGGGTGCCGCGGAGTCCGGCGAGGTCTGCGGCCCAGAACGGGCTGGTGGCGTCGTTGATCCTGACCCAGGCCTTGCCGCCGGCTGTCAGCCATTCGATGATGTTCTGGCGGGCACGATCCTTCTGGGAAGGGTCAACGGCATCTTCGATATCAAGAATGATCGCGTCAGCGCGGGAGACAGCGGACTGCTGGAAAAGCTCCGTCTTCATGGCGTTGACTAGAAGCCAGGAACGGGCAATTTCAGCGGGGATTCTGCGTGTCGGCCGTAGTGTTTCGGCGGCGGTGGTAGACGTCATAGATCTACCGTATCCGGCCAGAGCGGTCTACGGCGAAGTAATGCGGCTACCTGTTGTGAACAATACGACCAATTATCCTCCACGAAAACGGGAGCATCCCGCCCGATAGGCCGGGAGAGGGCCCATCAGACAGGATGCATTGTCCCGAAAGTATTACTTCCGACTGTTAGCGCAACCAAACAGTGGTGTTTGCCGGCAACCGGCCGTCTTCCAGGGGCCCGCTGCTGACCAGAAGTTCCCCTGCGGGAAGCTCGAGAGGCTCGTCGCCGAAGTTTGTCACCACCTGCCAGCCGCCCGGGCGGGTAAAGTGCAGCACCTCGAGGCTGGCGCTTTCGAGCCAGGTCAGCTCCTCCGCAGCCTGCAGCTCCCGCCGCAGGCGCAGGGCCGCCCGGTAAAGCTCCAGCGTGGAGCCTTCCTGCCCGTCCTGGACCTCGACCGCGTATTCGCTGAACCAATGCGGCTGCGGAAGATGAGCACCGCCGTCGCCGAATCCGTAGGAAGTGCCCTCGGCAGTCCAGGGCAGCGGCACGCGGCAACCGTCCCGGCCAACCTCGACACCCTTGTTGCGGAAGAATGACGGGTCTTGGCGTTCGGAGTCGCGGATCTCCGGCACTTCCTGAAGCCCGAGCTCCTCGCCCTGGTAGAGGTAGGCGGAGCCCGGTAATGCCAGCATCAGCAGGGTCGCGGCCCGGGCACGGCGAAGGCCCATCTCACGGTCCAATTCCTCCTCCGGTGCCCCAGCGAGGAGCCACGCCTTGCCGTCCTGGCCCTTGCCGCGCTTGTTCGCGTCACGCGCTGCTTTGGGCAGGCCATAACGCGTGGCGTGCCGGACGACGTCGTGGTTGGAGAAAACCCAGGTGGACGAGGCACCGGTTGCGGCCGCTTCCTCGAGGTTCCGGGTGATGATCTCCCGGAACTCCTGCGCATCGAAATCAGCCTGCAGGAGGTCGAAGTTGAAGGCCTGGCCCAGGCCCTTCGGGCTGGCGTAGCGCGGACGGCGGCTTGCATGGACCCATGCCTCGGCGACGGCGGTGCGGGGCGGGTTGTACTCGTTGAAGACCTCGCGCCACTCGGCATAGATCTCATGGACCTCGTCACGGTCCCAGAAGGGGTGCGATCCGTCCAAAGTGCCGTCCTCGGTACCGATTTCGAGCTTGGACTGCAGCGGTTCAGTCAGGTCCTTGGTCAGGGCGTGCGCCACATCCACCCGGAACCCGTCCACGCCGCGGTCCGACCAGAAGCGGAGCGTCTTGAGGAAGTCATCGCGGACCTCCCGATTGGCCCAGTTCAGGTCCGGCTGCTCCTTGGCGAAGATGTGCATGTACCACTGCCCCGGGCTGCCGTCCGGTTCGGTAATGCGCTCCCAGGCGGGACCGCCGAAAACAGAGTCCCAGTCCGACGGCGGGAACTCGCCGTCGGGACCCTTACCGTCGCGGAAGATATAGCGGTCGCGAGCAGCAGAGCCTTTGGGCGACGCCAGTGCCTCCTGGAACCACGCGTGAAGATTGGATGAGTGATTCGGGACGATGTCCGCGATCAGCTTGATGCCGGCCGCGTGGAGCGCTGCTGACATCCCGGCGAAGTCTTCGAGGGTGCCCAGCTTCGGGTCGACGTCACGGTAATTGTTGACGTCGTAACCTCCATCGGCGAGCGCCGAGGGGTAGAACGGGCTGAGCCAGACGGCGTCGATACCCAACTTTTTGAGGTAAGGCACCTTGGCGGTGATGCCCCTGATATCGCCCAGGCCGTCCCCGTTGGAGTCAGAGAAGCTGCGCGGGTAGATCTGGTAAACGGAGGCCTGGCGCCACCAGTTGGGATCGGCTGCGAGGTCGGAATCGGACACGGTTGCCAGAGTGGCAGTGGTGGACAAGGGGATTTTCCTTTTCTGGTGTGTTTGTTTGATAGGTATTGAAGGATTGGTCGGCCTGGCTGACGGCCTTATTTGACTGCACCGCGCATTACTCCGGAGAGTACCCACCGCTGAGCCAGGATGTACACCACGAGGGTGGGCGCTATGGCCATGAGGTAGGAAGCGAAGGCGAGACTGTAGTCAGTGTTGAATTCGCCTTGGAAAAGCATCTGCACCACGGGGAGAGTCTGCAGCGCGGGATCGGCGATCATCATCTGCGGCAGCAGGAAGTCATTCCACGAGCCGAGGAAGGCGAAGATGCCCACAGTGGCGTTCATCGGGGCCAGCAGCGGAAAGATAATCTTCCGGAACACCTGCCATGTGGTGGCCCCGTCCATCCGCGCTGACTCCTCCAGCTCCACCGGGATGGAGCGGACAAACGCGATGTACAGGAGGGTGTTGAACGAAATGCCGCCCAGGACGTGCAGGAAGATCACTCCGCCTGGGTTGTCCAACCCCAGCATGGCCGTCTGCTTGATAAGCGGCAGGATGATGACGGGAAACGGTATGAACATGGCCGAAAGGAGATACACGAACGATCCGCGGAAAAACTTCCGGTGCCAGTTGCGCACGATTGCGTAAGCGACGAGCGAACTGGATGCCAGTGCACCAAGCACACTGAACACAGTAACAAACGCTGTGGACAGGAAGGCCTTTGGAAAGTTGGTAGCTACATAGGCCTCAGCGAAGTTGTTCCAGTTCATGGGCGAGGGCCACGCCAGGCCGGTACCGGTGCCGATCTGATCCGCTGACTTTAAGGCCATGGCGACGGTGAAGTAGAGCGGCAGCAGGATGGTCAGCGATGCCACAAGCATCAAGGCAGTCAGCCACCAGTTGACCTTGAAGCCTTCCCGGGACGAGCGGCGCAAAAGCGGCCGGTGAACAGGCGGCCGGCGCCGGTCATTTGCGGCGGAAGCGGAGTGGGGCAGTGCTGTTGATGCGGTCATTAGAGTGAGACCCCCCGGCGCTGGATGAGGCGCAATTGGATGACGGAGATGAGCAGGGTGATGAGGAAGTAGATGACGGCGTTGGCCATTTGGTAGGAGTAATCGCCTCCGGTGAAGCCCGAGAAGATCCGCATGGCCACCGACTGTGTCGCCATGCCCGGGCCGCCGCCCGTGAGCCCGACGATGATTTCGTACGTGCCCAGGAATCCCTTGAAGCCGAGGATCACGTTGATGACCAGGTACCCGAGGATCAGCGGCAGCGTTAGGTGGGTGAATTGGCGCCAGCTCCCGGCACCATCCAGGTCGGCTGCCTCGTAGACCTCGGACGGAACGCTTTGCAGGCCCGCCAAATAGATGATGGTGGCTCCAGGCGCCGCCTGCCACACGGTCACGAGCACGATGGCGATCCAGGCGAGGTTCTCGTTTGCCAGGATGCTGCTGGCCAGCGGTGTCAGCCCGAAGCGCTCGGCAAGGACAGGAAGGGTGTTGGAGAACAGGTAGTTGAACACGAACGAGACGATGAGGGCCGAGAGCACCATGGGAATGAAAAAGACGGTGCGGATGCCGGTGCGCCATTTGATGTTGGCATTCAGTCCGAGGGCGATGGCCAGCGAAACGATGTTGACCACAATTGTGGTGGTCAGCGCGAAGAAGAAGGTGAAGAGGTAGGACTGCAGAACCGCAGGGTCCTTGAAGATGTTGACGTAGTTGGTGAGGCCAATGAATTTCCAGTCACCGTAGCCCGCGTAATTGGTCAGGCTGAAGAAGACTCCCACGAGCGCTGGGAGGGTGATGAAGAAGGCGAATAGGGCCAGCACAGGAATCAGCATCCAGTAGAACGTTGGATCGACTTTGTCCCTGGTCAGCCTGAGTTGTGGGGAACCCGCGGGTGGAGAGCCAGCGCTCGCGGTGTGGCGGGTTGACGGCGTTGCCTGTCCCACCGGGGAAGTTGTGGTCATTTCTTGCTCCTGAAGGTGGGGGTCAGACGGCGGTGCGTTCAGCAACGCGGCGCCACTCGGCGTCGAGGTCCCTGAGGAACTGCCCGGCGTTGCTGTTGTACACGAAGGATTGGATGTAATTTCCCAACGGGACCGACGGCGGGAAGTACGTGCCTGCCCCCTGGTAGTAGCGCCCCTCAGCGACATAGGGAGCCAGGCCGCTGATCTGCGGGTTACCCCCAGCAGGAGCGTCCAGGAGGGGTGAGAATGCTGCGTTCTTTTCGTTGAAGGTGTTCACCACCGACGGCTCCAGGAGGTAGTTCACGAACCTTTCCGCCGCTGCCCGGTTGGGTGTGTTCCGGGTGATGGACAAGGCCATATCAACGTTGACGCGGGCTTTGGTGTCGGCGGGATTGCTGGTGGCAGGCAGCGGGAAGGTACCCAGCCGGATGTCTTTGTTGGCTTTGACCAGTTCGGACAGCGCCCAGGGCCCTTGGAGGTACATGGCTGCCTGTCCCCTGCCGAAAGCCGCGTTGCCGTCTGCGTAGTTTTTGCTTGAGGCCCCGGTCTGGGTGAACGCGGTGAGCTGCAGGATCTTGGGGAGGGCCGGGCCGAAGTTGCTGGAGAAGGACTCGGCAGCATCTTCCCGGATGTCGGCGCCCTTGGCGTAGAGACTGGCGAAGAAGTCCTCCACGTCCACAGTCCCCCCGGTGACGTAGTCGAAAGCACCCTGCTGAAGGGTCCAGGTGTCCTTGAACGTTCCGTAAATCGGGGTAATTCCTGCCGCACGGAAGGTTTCGCAGGCGGCCAGGAACTCATCCCACGTCGCCGGCACAGCCACCCCGTACTGAGCGAAGATTTCCCGGTTGTAAATCACCCCTGCCCCGGCGAGGGAGAACGGAATGGCGCTGGTTTCGCCTTTGTACTGGCCCCACGAATTCACCAGGGCCTGGACCTTGGGATCGATTGTGGCGGCGGACGGCAAACCGGAAAGGTCCGTAAAAACGCCCTTCCGGGTGAAGTCTGCAGTGGTCTGGGCAAAACCGCGTGTCACGACGTCGGGCGGATCATTCCGGACCAGCGAGGGTACAAAGTTGCCTTCGTTGAAGTCCTGAACCACGTGGATATCGGGATTTAGAGCTTCAAAGTCCTTGATGACCTCGTTGAAGTAGGACACGACTTCGGGTTTGTTCTGCATGAATCGCAGCTGGGTGACGCCCTTCGGCTGCGTCTGTGACGACGTTGCGCAACCTGAAAGGGGCAGGAGCGCGGCGGCGCAGGATAAGCCTGCCGCCTTCAGCAGCAAACGGCGGGTGGGCAGGGCGGCATTCATAGCTCACATCCGCCCTGGCTGCGGCCAGGGACGTGCTGAGGAATTTTCACTGTTGCTCCTTTGCAAAAGGGCCGGGGGTTCGCTGATGACGAACTTCATGAGCGGAACGGTATTTATATAGGTTCTAAATTTAGTTCCTCACGTATTATGTGAGCAGAACCACAGGGAGGTCAAGAGGAATGTCTGAAATTACGGCTGCGACGCCTCAGTTGCTGCGGAGGGTGAATGCCGAGGCCATATTGCTGGTGATGCGTTCCACCACGGCAGTCACCGTGACGGAGCTCATCGAGGCAACCGGCCTGACCCGGGCTACAGTGATTGCCGTGTGCGAAGACCTTGCGCAGCGTGGCTGGGTGCGAGAGCTTCCCAACCAGCGCGATTTCGGCGGATACCAGAAGGGACGCCCGGCGCGGCGGTTCGAACTCAACCAGCGCGCGGGTTACGTGCTCGGAGTGGACGTGGGCGTAGCAAAGACGACAGTGGTGGTAGCTGATTTACGCGGCACGCTGCAGGGCCGTGCGAGCCAGCCCTTCCGGTCAGCCGAGATCCCGGCAACTGAAAGGATCGAAGTCATTGACCGTACGGCCATCGCCGCCCTGGAGGACGCCGGAGCATCTCCTCAGGACGTCATGTCAGTCTGCGTTGGCATCGCCGCTCCCGTTGACCGCAATGGGGATGTCCTGGTCACCCAGAGCTTTTGGGGAATGTTCGACGTCGGGCTTCGCTCTGCGCTGACGGACCTGCACGATTGGAACGTCCTGCTGGAGAATGACGCCAATCTTGCGGCTCTGGGCGAACGCTGGCGCGGATCGGCCGTTGGCGTCGACGACGTCGTGGTGATTCTCGCCAGTGAACGCTTTGGCTCCGGGGTCATCGAAGACGGCAGGCTGCTCCGGGGATCCGGAGGTGGTTTCGGCGAGATGGCCTATCTGGACCTGGTGGAAGGCGTCGGCGATCCGTTCGGCATCGCCTCACTGGCACGTCGGTGGGCCGCGGAAGCCCTCGCTGGCCCGGCCAAGACAACTTTGCGTCCGTCAGCACCGGGCACGGAGGTGGAGGCAGAGGATGTTTTTGCGGCCGCCGCGGCCGGCGACGCCGTCGCCCTGGCTATCCTCGACCGTCTGTCCGACCGCGTGGCGCGGGTGATCGCGACAGTTGCCACCATGGTGAACCCCGAACTTGTGGTGATCGGTGGTGGCGTTGCCAAGTCCGCCGGCGTCCTCTTGGAGTCAGTGGCAGAACGCCTCCCCAAGCTGACGGCCACGCCGCCGCGTCTGGCCGCCTCGCCCCTCGGCGATGCCATCGTCACCGTGGGGGCAGTGCGCCGTGCCTTGGACCATGTTGAAGCCAATTGGCTTGAACTGGAACCTGCATCATCATCCTGACCGCGGGCTGTTAGCGCTCAGTACACCGCCTGCAGTGCGGCTGCTATGGGCAATGAACCGTCCCGGAACTCGATGGTGTGTCCGGCCGTCTCCGGAAGGCCCAGGACGGCCGCGGCCACCAGTGCCACGTTTGCCCGGGAGGTAGCGGTGCCCGTTGAGGTGTCTGCCGGGTTGACGTCGATGAGGCCATTGCCCGGACCATCGGTGAGGGTACCCGGGCCCAGGATGGTCCATTGGAGGCCGGTCCCCCGCAGGTATTCATCCGCAGCGGCCTTCGCGTCGGCGTAGGGGAAAAAGCCGTTGTCCTCCGGTATGCCGTGTCCGGGCCCAGCGCCCAGGTACGAGACCATGATGTACCGTCCTACTTCTGCCGCAGCCGCCGCATCCATCGAGCGGATGGCGGCGTCCCTGTCCACCGCATAGGTGCGCGCCGGATTGCCGCCTCCAGCGCCCGCCGACCAGACCACAGCATCGTGGTTCTGCAGGGCGACGGCGAGCTCCGCCGTCGTCGAGTTTTCAACGTCAAGGACCGACGGCGTTGCGCCCGTCGCGGCTACATCGTCCAGGTGGTCCGGGTTGCGGATGTAGGACGTGACGCCCTGCCCCTGCGCGGAGAGAATGGTGGAGAGCTGCAAGGCCACTTTGCCGTGGCCGCCGATGATGGCTATACGCGTCATGCACTCATTGTGCCTCAGGCAGACGCTTGGGAAGGGAAGGAGCAGTGATGCAGCAGGTCAATGCGAAGTACATGAACTTCGCGTCCATCATCGACAAGGCCACACTGGAGCAGAACCTGAAGACGTCCTCCATGCCGTTTATCTGGCCGCACCTTGCCTCCATGCCGGACGCGCACCTTGGGAAGGGTGCAGCCGTGGGGTCAGTGATCCCGACAGTCGCCGCAATCATCCCCGCCGCCGTCGGCGTGGACA
The DNA here is from genome assembly GCF_056499105.1 of Arthrobacter sp. Z5-13. Classification (NCBI taxonomy): domain Bacteria; kingdom Bacillati; phylum Actinomycetota; class Actinomycetes; order Micrococcales; family Micrococcaceae; genus Arthrobacter; species Arthrobacter sp. Z5-13. The sequence goes on along the minus strand of NZ_CP096460.1, from coordinate 1,158,791 downwards.
TCGGCTGCGGGATGATCGCGGTCCGCACACAATTCAGCCTCCCGTACCTGGACCGCAAAGACCGGAAGGCACTGCGGGTGGCCATTGAACAGGCCATCCCCTTGTCCGCGGGAAAAAACAACCGGAGACTGACCGAAAGCGCCGCAGCAAGGGCCAAGGTCCTCGAGTCCGATGCCCGGAACGCAGGGTTCAATCCGGCCACCTATCTGGAGAACTGGGACCTACAGCTCGGGACCCTCGGATCCGGAAACCACTTCATCGAAGTTTCCCTGGACCAGGACGATCAGGTGTGGCTGTTCCTGCATTCCGGCTCGCGGGGCGTGGGAAACAGAATCGCGCAACGCCACATCAGCGTGGCCCAGGACTACTGCCGGCGGCGGTCCATCTCGGTGCCGGACAGGGACCTCGCCTATCTGGAGGAGGGAACACCGGAGTTCAGCCGGTACATCGCCGAGCTGATGTGGGCCCAAAAGTTCGCCCTGCTGAACCGTGAGGAGATGATGGACCGGGTTGTCCACGCCATGGCCAACTGGATGGGGCAACCCGTGGTGGAGGAGGACCGCATCAACTGTCATCACAACTACACCAGCAGGGAACGCCACTTCGGGAAGGAAGTGTGGCTGTCCCGCAAGGGGGCTATCGATGCCTCGCCCGGCAGACCCGGCCTCATCCCCGGTTCCATGGGCACGAGATCCTACGTTGTGGAGGGGAAGGGATTCGCGCCTTCCCTGAATTCAGCCCCGCACGGTGCCGGACGGGAGTATTCGCGAACCGCGGCGCGGAAAACGTTCTCACGGGAGGAACTGCGCAAGGCCATGAAAGGCATCGAGTACCGGGACACCGACGCCTTCATCGACGAAATCCCCGCCGCCTACAAGGACATCGACATCGTCATGCAGGACGCCAAGGACCTCGTGGCGGTGAAGGCAACGCTGCGCCAGATCATCAACGTGAAGGGTGACTAGTCCGGGGGTGCTGTTTGGCCGCCCGTGGGTTGGGGTACGTGAACGGTGCAGCGGTAGTACGCTGCGCCGATTCCCAGGAGATTCTTAGGAGACTGCATGAACTACTCGGCCAGCCCCAACGAAAAAGCAATCACCGCTGGTGAACTGAACCGCACCCATGTCGGTCACACCATCAGCTTCCAGTCGAACGACTTCACGGTGGTCTTTGGGCGGATCGCGGGGATTGCAAGAACTGACGCCCAGGTCTATCTGTCCCTGGATGGTGTCTCGGGCGGCACGCATCTGAAGGACGAGTACGACCTCCCTGTCGGCCAGGAGGTCTACCTGCAGCTGGATCCCCTGAGCGGGGCAGGAAAGGCTCTCTCAGACGCGGAGAAGACCATCAAGGACAAGCTGGACGACATCGTTCGGAACCTTCGGGACCGGGAGCAAAAGACCGGATCCGAGTAAGCCCGCGGGGAAATCATCGTGCACCCGACCATGGGTTTCCATCCGGTCCCTGCAGTGCCTGCCGACAATTAATGCGCATGCCTCGTTTCACATGGAGAGGCCGCGGGTATGGGCTTGGTACCACCGATGAACTAAGTCATGGGGTCTCAGTCGGTGGAAGGCGGCTCGTTATGTCAAAACGGGGGTGACGAGCCGCCGCCTCAAACCCCTGTTGGGGCTCCCGGACGGCCCGGCCCCCAAGCGCCATTGACAGCAGGCTCCGCCCCCCACGAGGGATACCCTCACAGCCGTGGGTCTACTGGCTCGGATTCCATTGCGAGGACACCGAATACGGCCTGGTGCACCCGCCAAAGAGGCTCGTTGGCCACGAACCGCTCGATGGACTCGACGCCGAGCGCGTACTCCCGGAGGGCCATCGAGCGTTTGTGTCCGATGTCCCGGTCGCGGAGACGCACCAGGTTCGCGGGATCGAGGTAGTCCGGTCCGTAGATAATCCGCAGGTACTCGGCCCCGCGCACCTTGATGCCGGGCTGCGCGAGCGATCTGGTTCCCCGCACGAGGCCCGCCACTGGCTTCACGACCATGCCCTCGCCGCCAGCCTCCGTAAGTTCTTCCCACCAGATCGTCGCCGCGGCCTCAGACTCCGCCGATGACAGATCGACCTCGATGCGTTGGGTCCGGCGGATCAGCTTCTGGTCGGCATCAGCGAGTCGGTCGGCGACGGCGAGGTGCCAGGCGTGATCCTGCCCCAAGTGGCTGGTTCCTTCTGAAGCAAGCAACTGGAACGGTGCTAGCTGCACACCGTCGAGCCCCGACACGTGCTGGCTGTAGCGCCGGTACGAGTTGCGGTAGCCGGCGGCGTTGGACGCGCGACGGTTCGTTCGGCTGAGCAGGTCGGCGACATCGACTCCGCGTCCGGTTGCTGTCTGCAGTATCCGTGAGGCGGCAGGAAGGGCGGATGTAGCCGCCGCTGCCACGCTCGCATACTGCTCTCGGATCATTGCTCCCGCCTTAAGTGACCAGGGCAGGAGCTCGGAGTCGAACAGGAGCCAGGATGTGTCGAGTTCGGACCAGAGCCCTACCGTCTCGACCGCTCTGTCGAGGCGCGACAGGAAATCATGGGTCGTTGGTTCGTCGAAAAACGGCCGGCCGGTGCGGGTATGCACTGCTCCCCGCCATCCCTCGGCCGCGCCGAATCTGGAGGCGTCTCGCGTCAGGAGGACGACCGCCCGCGAGCCCATGTGCTTCTCCTCACAGATCAACCGATCGAGGCCCTCGCGTCGGTAAGCCTCGAACGCTTCGGCCGGATGCTCCAGGACGCCGTCCTGCTTCGACGCTGGGGGCGGGCTCATCGTCGGAGGCAGGTACACCAGGCGCCGAGGGTCCGTTGCAAATCGGCTCATAACTTCGAGCGCGCCGGCGGCGTTGTCCTCGCGGATGCCCACCTTGCCGAATGATCGTGTCTCGACGATCTGCTTGCCGAGGACGTCGTCGATCCTGAGGAGGCCAGGGGTACGCGTCGTGGCTCCCGGGGATTGGTCGCCGCTCGAGCCTCGCCCTCCCAGTGGCGCTGTCGGCTCGTACCAAACCTTCTCAGCCGGCACTTGGACAACTTCTTTCTCGGGGTAGCGGAGAGCGCTGAGCTTGCCACCGAACACGCACCCGGTGTCGAGGCACATGGTTCCGTTAACCCACTCAGCCTCGAGAGTCGGGACGTGACCATAGAGGACCGTTGCCTTTCCGCGGTAGTCCTCGGCCCACGGCAGCCGGACCGGCAGCCCATACTCGTCGGTCTCTCCTGTTGTGTCTCCGAACAGCGCAAAATCGCGCACGCGCCGAGACGCCCTCCCGTGGTATCTCTCTATCAGACCCGCGTGCGCGACGACCAGCCAACCGTCGTCGAGGACGAGGTGTGACACCAAATCCCGGCAGAAGTCCAGGACCTCCCGGCGGAAATTCTCGGTTTCGCCTGACAGTTGGGCAAGCGTCTCGGCGAGGCCGTGGCTCGCTTGGACCTTCTTTCCCTCGAGAGCGCGCACGAGCTTCCCCTCGTGGTTGCCCGGCACAGCCAGGGCGTGACCGGCAGCAACCATGCCCATCACGAGGCGCAGCACGCCCGGAGTATCGGGGCCACGGTCGACGAGATCGCCCAGGAAGATTGCTCGGCGCCCCTCCGGGTGAATGGCGTCAAACGGGCGCCCCTCCACATCTCGAAGGAGTTCGTAGCCGAGCTTGCCCAGCAGTGCCTCGAGCTCGGACCGGCAGCCGTGGACGTCACCGATGGCATCGAACGGACCGGTCTCACCCCGGCGGTCGTTGAGTAGCGGCTCGCGAACAAACTCAGCTGCTGCAATATCTTCGAGCCCGCACAGCACGTGGACCCGACGGAAGCCCTCCTTGCCCAGGTGCTTAAGGGACCGTCGGAGCTGGTCGTGCTGACGCTTCACGACGGACGCGCCGAATGTGCGGTCCGCCCGCGCGGCGTTCCGCTCGACGCAAACACCTTGCGGCACGTCGAGCACAACGGCGACGGGGAGCACATCGTGCTCGCGAGCGAGGGCCACGAGCGAGCGCCGGGCGTCAGGCTGGACATTCGTGGCGTCAACGACGGTTAGAAGTCCGGCGTCGAGACGTTTCCCCGCGACGAACCGGAGTGCCTCGAAGGCTGCGGCAGTCGCAGCCTGGTCGTTCTCATCGTTCGACACCAGCCCACGGAAGAAATCGCTCGAGAGGGTCTCGAACCGCCCGAAGTGACTAGCGGCAAACGTCGATTTGCCGGAGCCGGAGGCTCCGACAAGCACGACGAGCGACATATCGGGAAGGGGAAGGCGCGTCATCCGTCGGTGGCCTTTCGGAATAGGGCGAGCTGGGCTGGGGAGCCGCGATCAACGTCGACGTCGCCGACGGTGCGGTACTCGACGGAGTAACCGTGGCGCAGGGCCACGCCGTCCGCCCAAGCTGCGAACTCGGCGCGTGACCACTCGAAGCGGTGATCGGGGTGCCGGAAGGCGCCAGCGGCAAGCGACTCGAACAGAGCGTTGTAGTCATCGTTAGGCGTCGTCACTACGACAGCACTTGGTGAGGCGGCGCCGAAAACCGACGCCTCAAGTGCCGGGAGGCGCTCCGGGTCGACGTGCTCGACGACCTCCATCAGCACGATCGCATCCAGGCCGGCGAGGCGATCGTCCTGGTACGTCACCGACGACTGCACCAGCTGGACTCGCTCGCGCTGGCGATCGCTCGCGTCCCGCAGGTTGAGGGCTCGGGCCGCGCGCGCGAGCACACTTGCTGAGACGTCTGATCCAATGATCTGCGTGAAGGAAGAATCCGCGACGAGGCGCTTCAGAAGGACGCCCTCGCCACAGCCGACGTCGGCGACCGAATGTGCACCCACGTCGCGAAGTGCTGCGAGCACCGCCTCTGCGCGCTTCGGGGCGAGCGGCGCCGGGCGCGACTCACTGCTTTGGCCCATCTGGTGGTCTGCCGGGATATTGTCGAGGTCGCTCAATCGGGCATCAGCGGCCAGCAGTTCCGTTGCAGTGTCAACCATGGATCGCTGATGCGCGAGGTAGCGGCGTGTGATCAGCTCGCGCTCCGGGTGATCAGGCAACCAGCCCTCCCCCGCGCGGAGGAGCTTTCCAACCTCATCGTCGGAAACCCAGTAGTGCTTAGCGTCGTCGAGGACGGGCAGCAGAACGTACAGGTGCCGGAGTGCGTCGCTCAGCCGGACATTCCCGCGCAGCACGAGGTCGACATACACGGAGTCGCCCCACTCCGGAAACTCGGGATCCAGGGGGATCGGCGTCTCGTCGACGACCCAGCCCAGAGGTTCGAACAGGCGGGTGACCAGACCTGCGGTATCGCGTCCCCTGGCGGGCACGGCCGCTACGGCGATCTCAAGTGGCAGCGCGGCGGCGGCAAGCTCGGGGAACGACTCGCTTGTCCCGTTCATGGCTGTACGGAACACCTGCCCTAGCGCAACAGCGACCATGGAGGAGGACGCGTAGGGGCGGTCGTTTACGTAACGGGTGAGAGTGGCAGCATCGCTTCCCTTGAAGTTCTTGTTGCGGACCAATCCAATGGGATCCACCTCCAGGAGCATAGCCACGGTGCATTTCTCGTCAGAGGCCTCAGGGTAGAAAACGTGCGCAGTGCCGACACTAAGCGGAAAAGACTGGGCGCGATCAGGATGCTTGCGAAGCAGGTGGCTCAGGTTGGACGCGGCGGGCGCGGTCGAGGTGACGGTGACGAGCACAGGATTCCTTCGATCGGCAAATTATATGGCGGCGTATCCGCATCCTACTTCTAAAAGGTCTGAGGCTTCGCCCAGGCCCGGCGCAGCAGGTCCGCGACGACGGGCGCGAGCGCGCGGCCGAGGGTCTCGTGCTGGTCTGCATCCAAATGCACTCCGTCGACCGTGCTGCAAGTGGTGACGGAGTTGGCGTCGAAGTACGCGCAGCCCGTGTCCTCGCTCACCTGACGGATCGCTTCGGCCAGGCCGCGCGAAGCGACATCCCCGCCGGCGAACTTCGGGCCGATAGGGCCGCGAGGGTCATCGAGCTGCGGCGGCGCGATGAGGAGGATAGGCGGCACCGGCATCCCCGGCTCGATCGGGGCGGTGCGCACGGCGTTGACGACCGCGGCCAGCCCCGTCGCCGAGTGCCAAGGAGTGTGCGGGTGCATCGACTGGAAGTCGTTCGTGCCGAGCAGCAGGATGACGAGGTCGAGGGGCGACTGCGCTTCGATAACTTGTTGGATGCCGGCGAGTGCGTTGCGCCCCGGTTTGTACGGGTCGTCGAAAACGGTGCGGCGGCCGTTGAGGCAGTCCTCAGTGACGCGGATCCGCTCGCCGCCGACGTTGATGGCGTTGTGCATCACACCGGGCCACCGCGAGTGGAACGGGAGCCGCTGCCGACTCCCGGGAACAATCCCCCACGTGAGCGAGTCGGAGTACACGAGAACGTGCTTTGTCTGGTCCATTTTGGCCCTTCCAGGTCAGTCGTCTACTCGGATGGTCCGCCGGGAATCTGCTTTTCCGTTGGATCCGGTACTTAAACAGAAGCAGGCCAGAGGCTTTGCCTCTGGCCTGCGGATTCTGTAGCGGTGGGGAGGCTCGATCTCCCGACCTCACGATTATGAGTCGTGCGCTCTAACCAACTGAGCTACACCGCCACGAATGAGAAAAACCTGCACCAAGCCGGTCAAAACCGCCTTGACACAGGCCCTCATTCAGAGCCCCCCACCGGAATCGATCCGGTGACCTCGTTCTTACCAAGAACGCGCTCTACCACTGAGCTAGGGGGGCAACGAGTAAATACTCTACCGGACATTCCCCCCACCAACAAATCGAGGAAGGGAAGGAGTGAAAGGCCCGGATTCAGCCGATCCTGCGGCAATTGAAGGGCCGGGAAGCCGCCACAACAGCGTGATGATTGGCACCTGAATGAGGTGACTCGCAGCACTTAAAAAGAACGGGCCGGCCTGTAAAAGACCGGCCCGTTCTCAGGAACTAACTGGGCTTACCATTTGCCCTTGCGGTTGAAGTCGCGCTGTCCGCCTTCGTTGCCGTGGCGGGGCTTGCGTGAGCCGTCACCGTGACCGGCGAAGCGGGAGTCGTTGGACTGTCCGCGGCTGGCTCCGCTGTCGGCTCCTACGCTGCGTTCGGTGCGCTCGCTATACGTGCGTCCACCTCGGTCAGCAGAGGAACGCTCGCCACCGGCGTAACCGCCGCGGTCGCCGTCGTTCTTCCGGAATTCCTTCTTGAACCCGCCGTTGCCCTTGAAGTTGCCACGGTCCCCACCGGAGTAACCGCCGCGGTCGCCGCCACGGTTGCCCTGGTAGCCGCCACGCTCGCCGCCACCGGACGGCTTGCGCCCGTTGTCCAGCTCGAGGTGGATCAGCTCGCCGCCAATCCGCGTGCGGGACAGGGCGCGCAGCTGATCGGCGCTCAGGTCTGCCGGGAGCTCCACGAGGGAGTGGTCCGAGCGGATGTCGATGCCACCGATCTGGGCCGAGGAGATGCCACCTTCGTTGGCAATGGCGCCAACGATGGAACCCGGCATAACGCGCTGACGGCGTCCGACGGCGATCCGGTAGGTGGCGTTGCCCTCGGTGAGCGTGCGGGTGGGGCCACGTGAGCCGAAGCCGTCCTTGGCGCGTTCGCGCTTCTGGAATTCAGGAGCAGCAGGCAGTTCCTTGACCAGGAGCGGCTGTCCGCCCTGAGCCATAACGGCCAGTGCTGCAGCGATCTCGGCGGCGGGAACGTTGTGCTCTTCCTCGTAGGAGGAAATGAGGTCGCGGAAGGCCGAAACGTCCTGCGATGCCAGGGTTTCCGTGATCTTTTCTGCAAACTTGCCAAGGCGCAGGGTGTTCACAGTTTCGGCAGTAGGCAGGTGCATCTGCTCCACCGGCTGGCGCGTGGCCTTCTCGATGGAACGCAGCAGGTACTTCTCCCGCGGTGTCATGAACAGGATCGCGTCACCCGAGCGGCCTGCACGGCCGGTGCGGCCGATGCGGTGCACGTAGGACTCAGTGTCATGCGGGATGTCGTAGTTGATGACGTGGCTGATGCGTTCCACGTCAAGACCACGGGCAGCAACATCGGTGGCAACCAGGATGTCGATGCGGCCTTCCTTCAGCGCCTCAACAGTGCGTTCGCGCTGCTGCTGCGGGATGTCGCCGTTGATGGCGGCAGCCTGGAAACCGCGGGACTTCAGCTTGTCGGCGAGGTCCTCGGTAGCCATCTTGGTGCGCACGAAGGCGATGACGCCGTCGAACTCTTCAACCTCAAGGATGCGGGTCAGCGCATCGAGCTTGTGCGGGCCCATGACCTGCAGGTAGCGCTGCTTGGTATTGGCACCCGTGGTGGTCTTGGACTTCACCGAGATCTCGGCCGGGTTGTTCAGGTACTGCTTGGACATCCGGCGGATCTGGCTCGGCATGGTGGCGGAGAACAGTGCCACCTGGCGGTCCGAAGGAGTCTGCTGGAAGATCTGCTCAACGTCTTCAGCGAAGCCCATGCGGAGCATCTCGTCAGCCTCATCCAGCACGAGGTACTGGAGTTCTGAGAGGTCCAGGGAACCCTTGGCGATGTGGTCGATGACACGGCCCGGGGTACCGACAACAACCTGGGCACCCCGGCGCAGGCCGGCCAGCTGGGGACCGTAAGCGGAGCCACCGTAAACGGGCAGGACGGTGAAGTCCTCGATGTGCTTGGCGTAGGAGGTGAAAGCCTCAGCAACCTGCAGTGCAAGCTCGCGGGTGGGAGCCAGGACCAGGGCCTGCGTCTTGCGGGACGGGCCGTTGAGGTCGTGGAGCTCGGCCAGGCGGGAAAGTGCCGGTACTGCGAATGCTGCAGTCTTACCGGTTCCGGTCTGGGCCAGGCCCACGACGTCGCGGCCTTCGAGCAGCAGCGGGATGGTTGCTGCCTGGATGGGGGAAGGCTTCTCGTACCCGACGTCCTGCAGCGCGGCAAGGACGCGGGGGTCGATGCCGAGGTCAACGAAGCGGATGCCTTCGGCTTCGGTGTCGGCGTCTCCTGCGGAGGAGTCAGCCTTCGGGGCCTCTTCGCGGGCGGCTTCCGCAGCAGGCGCAGCTTCTACGGGAGCGGCTTCAACAGCAGGCGCAGCTTCAACAGCAGGCGCAGCCTCTACGGGAGCAGCTTCAACGAAGACCGGGGTGGAGTCAGCCGGTGCGGCTGCTTCGGGAGTTTCGACGCCGGCAACGATCTCGGTGTTCGCTTCGAAGGGGTCGTTCTGATTTTCGGGCATAGGGAAGAATTCCTCATCCATAGGGGGCCAGGCGGCACAACCCGAGGGTGAGCGGAGCCGCAGTACATGTGCCGTGGATGCCGGGCATACTTTGACCGGCCGGTCACGTAGAAGTCCGGCGCTTTCGCAATCCCGTGGCAGGACTTCCCGCTGCATCTCTTGGCTGCTATCCCAGCAGTCTGTACAGCGTTTTCTTTAGCCGGCTCTCCCTATGAAAATGCCCGCAATCACATTGTCGGGCCCCAACACTTGCCAGTCCTGCCTCAAAAATTGGGCAAGAATAAGGGATTTCCGGAGTGGGGGATGTTTCAAGTGTAGGCTACAGTGCCCAACTCAGGGAAATCGGGAGGCCGACGGCGGCAGTGACCTTGCGCACACAGGGCGCCTCTCGACCTCCCGGCGACCTCGACGGCGGCCCAGTCTAGCCGTGAAGCCGGCGCTCCAGCCTGGCAAAAGCCTCCTGGAACTCCGGCTGCAAGCGGATCTCGCCGTCGGCGTCGGCGTCCCGCAACGCCTCCATGTCCTCAACAGTCGGTTCACTGAACCACTTGCCGATGGTCACTCCATGGGTGGGCACGTAAAGCTTGTGGATGTGGTCCCCTGCCCTGATGGTTCCGGTCCGGAGGACGCGCAGGTATGTCCCCACCTTTCCGGCTTCCGCAAAGCGCTTGACCCACTGGGCCTCGTTCATGCGGCGTTGGAAGGTGGCGCAAGGTGTCCGCGGGGACGTTACTTCCACCTCGACGTCGAGCCCGATTTTCCAGCGTTCGCCAATGACAGCGCCGGTGGTTTCAATGCCTGCGACGCGCAGGTTTTCGCCGAAGATCCCTGGCGGAAGATCCCGCTGCAGCTGATCTGTCCAGTAATCTGCGTCATCTTGCGAGTAGGCGTAGAGGGCCTGGTCCTCGCCGCCGTGGTGGACACGGCTTGCCTGAATATCGGCATGGAGGCCGAGTTTGTGGACCTTGACCGGGCCTGTCACGGGCCGCTTATCGATGGCGGTGACTCCCACGCTCCCCTCGTCCTGGAGGAGCTGATGTACGCGGCAGACTGCAAGCACGGCGGCGGTGTTCATGGCAACAGTCTAGGTTCTCCCGCCAGCGGCCTGCGTGTCGGCTGGGGATGGGTCCTTCTCCCCCAGAAACTGTTAGCCGACGCCGTTTGCAACGGCTAGGCTGATTCCAGGATTGTCACTCCGGCGTTAGACCATGCCCGCAGTGCGCCAACGGAGTCAGCATGGACAAGCAAGGGGGACCCATGAACCCGAATCAGGATAAGAACCGGGACGAAAACAATCGCCAGCCGGGGCAATCACCGTCAGGAGAACGACGGCGGGAGGAACCACAGCGGGATCCCTCCGGGACCCCGGGTGCGGATGAGCGCGCCCCCGGCCAGCCGGACTGGAAAACTTCGCCTTCGGACTTCTCTCCGGAACCGTCAGGATCCAAGGCTCCGCCCTTCCAGGTGCCCAAGCCAGATCTTCACCCGGAGCTCCTGAATCCTCAGAAACCCCCGGCTCAACAACAGCCTCAGGACGGCCCACCTCCACTGGTCGATCCCTTTGCCCGGGAGCGGGAGCGGGAACTGGCTGCCCGGAAGAAGCGATCGCAGCGCCGCACCGTCGTCGTCGGCCTCGGCGTTACCGCTCTCCTGGCCGGAACCATCACCGCGATCGTGGCGAGCAACGCTGACGAGGCGGACTACGCGCAGGTTTGTTTTGACGAGGCAACGGGCGAACGGGTGGAAGACACCCAGTGCAACAGCAGCGCAGGCCGGAGCGGCGGAGTCTACGCGTGGTACTTCTATTCCCGCGGCGCCAATGTTCCGTCACTGGGCCAGAACCGTTCCAGCTATCCCAATTTCACCAAAACCATCCCCCAGGGTGCGAAGGCTTCCACCGGCTACAGCACCAAGGGCGGCACTGTCAGCAGGGGCGGCTTCGGCAGCAGCTCCAAGGGTGGAAGTACGGGCGGATAGCGTGAAGAGACTTACCTCGACTCCCCGCCCCGGCTGGAAAGAGAAGATCCAGGAGCAGGGACTGGTTTTCTCCACCACCACCATGCCGGACGGCAAAAAGATCGAATACTGGAACGAAGCCGCCTACTACGAGTTCACCATGGACGAGGTGGAAACCCTCGAAAAGACGGCCGAGGACCTCCACGTGATGTGCCTCGAGGCCGCGAAGTACCTCGCCACCGGAGCCATGGGACCCATCGGCATCGGGCCACAGGCGCTGGAACTGGCGGCCGAATCCCTGCAGGCCGGCGACACGGACATCTATGGGCGCTTTGACGTCATCTATGACGGCCAGGGTGGCGCCGCCAAAATGCTGGAGTACAACGCTGATACCCCTACCGGCCTCATTGAGGCTGCGGTGGCCCAATGGTTCTGGCTGCAGGACGTCCATCCCGAAAAGGACCAGTGGAACGGCATCCACGAGGCCCTCATCCGGCAGTGGAAAAAGCTCCAGTACCGGACGGGCATGAGCACGCTCCATGTTGCGCACTCTGAGGCAGAGGAATCCGGGGAAGACTGGATGACAGCTGCTTACATGCGTGACGTGGCAGGCCAGGCCGGGTGGACCACGATCGGCATCAACATGTCCGATATCGGCTGGGACCCGAATCTCAACCGTTTTGTGGACCTGGACAACTTCATGATCAGCACCATCTTCAAGCTCTACCCCTGGGAGCTGATGATGAAGGAGCCGTTTGGCCATAGGCTCCTGCAACGTGCCCATAACCCCCGCTGGGTGGAGCCCGCCTGGAAGATGCTCCTCTCCAACAAAGCGCTCCTGGCCGCGCTCTGGCACCTGTATCCGGAACACCCCAACCTGCTTCCGGCGTACCTGAACGATCCCGGGCCACTCAAGGAATGGGTGGCCAAGCCTTTGCACGGGCGCGAAGGGGACAACATCCGTATCAACGCGCCCGGCATCAACCTTGAGATGCCCGGCGGATATGGCCGGGAAGGCTGGTGCTACCAGCAGTACCACCCGCTCCCTGACTTTGACGGCAACCATCCGGTGCTGGGGCTTTGGGTGGTGGATGGAGAATCCGTGGGCTGCGGCATCCGCGAATCCGACGGACCCATCACCGATTACTTCTGCCGTTTTGTACCCAACACCATTGACGCGCCTGCTCCCCTCTCAACACAGGCACAATCCAGCAAGGCAGGTATTGCACTATGAGCACTGAGACGACGACGCCGGGAGTCACCCCTTCGCCCGTTCCCTCCAAAGGGTTGCGGGCCGGGATCCTGGACCTCGGCGACTCCGTCATGCTGGGCCTCGCCTCTACCGCACCGGTGTATTCGCTGGCGGCCACCCTGGGGCTGATTGTGGCGGTCAACGGCAACTACACTCCCCTGATCCTGCTCCTGGGCTTCATTCCCGTGTTGTTCATCGCGTATGCCTTCCGCGAACTCAACAGCGCCATGCCAGACTGCGGCACCACCTTCATCTGGGCACGCCGGACATTCGGTCCGTGGGCTGGCTGGCTGGGCGGATGGGGCGTCGCTTTGGCGGGCATCGTAGTGCTGGCCAACCTCGCCCAGGTGGCGGGCCAATATGTCTGGCTGCTCGTCGGTGACGGGTCCTTGGCGGAGAACAGCCTCCTGGTCACTGCCACCGGCGTGCTTTTCATCGCCCTCATGACCCTGGTGAACTACCGCGGCATCCGACTCGGTGAACACGTCCAGCGTGTCCTGACATACGTCCAGTACATCTCGCTGGGCATCTTCGTGGTGGCCCTGGTGTTCAGGATTGCGGGCGGGGCTCCGGAGGGTCAGGCGTTCGATATTGAATGGTTCAACCCGATGGGCGCTTTTGCAGATCCCGGGGCTGTGGTGCACGGCGCACTCCTGGCCCTCTTCATCTACTGGGGCTGGGACACCTGCCTGGCTGTTAATGAGGAAACCGAGAACCCCACCAAAACCCCCGGCCGCGGAGCCGTCATCTCCGCTTTCCTGCTGGTGGCCATCTACGTTTCCGTGGCGCTCCTTGTGATGCTGTACGCCACCGTGGGCACGGAGGGAATCGGCCTGGGTAACGCCGAAAACCAGGACGACGTGTTTGTGGCCATGAAGGATGTTGTCCTGGGTCCCTGGGGCTGGCTCATCGTGGTGGCCGTGCTCGCCTCGGTGCTCTCCTCAACCCAAACCACCATCCTGCCCACCGCCAGGGGAACCCTCTCCATGGGAGTCCATGGAGCTCTCCCGGCCAGGTTCGGCCAGGTCCACCCCAGGAACCAGACCCCGGGGTTCTCCACCACTGTGATGGGCGTGGCGGCCGTTGCCTATTACGTAGCCATGAGCATCGTCAGCGAAAACCTGCTGTCTGATTCCATCAGCTCCATCAGCCTCTTCATTGCCTTTTACTATGCGCTGACTGGTTTTGCGTGTTTCTGGTTCTTCCGCGGGACACTGCGCGAGTCAGCCAGGAACCTGTGGTTCCGTGGCATCCTGCCTTTGCTCGGTGCCCTGATGCTGACAGCGGCCTTCTTCATCTCCGCCGTCCAGATGTGGGACCCCGCCTACGGTGACACGGAGATCTTCGGGGTGGGCGGCGCGTTTGTGAGCGGGGTGCTCCTGTTGGCACTCGGCGTGGTCCTGGCCGTAGTGTGCCGGTTTGCTCCGGCCACCCGTGGTTACTTCGTCAGCAAGCAACCCGCTCTACGCTAGCCGCCGGTCCGGGTCAGCCGCCGGTCCGGCCGTTGGAAATGAACGAGAAGGCATGATCCAGGTCCGCGATCAGATCCTCCACGTCCTCTATGCCGCATGACAGCCGGATGAGGTTCTCGGGAACAGCCAGTTCCGTGCCTTTCACCGAGGCGTGGGTCATCTCGGCCGGATAGTTCATGAGGGACTCGATCCCGCCAAGGGACTCCGCCAGGGTAAAGACCGAAGTGGACTCGGCAACCTTCCTGGCCGCGGCCTCTCCTTCCTTGAACTGCACAGAGACCATCCCGCCGAACTTTTTCATCTGTTTCCGGGCGAGTTCGTGTCCCGGGTGTGACGGCAGGCCCGGGTACAGCACGGCCTCCACCTCGGGGCGTTCCAGCAGCCATTCCGCCACTGCCTGGGCGTTCTCGCTGTGACGGTCCATACGCACGCCCAGGGTCTTAAGCCCGCGGGTGGTCAGGAAGGCGTCCATCGGACCGGAAACGGCTCCGACGGCGAACTGCACAAAGCCGATCTTCTCAGCCAGCTCCTGATCCTTGACCACCAGGGCACCGCCCACCACATCCGAGTGGCCGCCGATGTATTTGGTGGTGGAGTGAACCACGACGTCGGCACCGAAGGCGAGCGGGTTCTGCAGGTAGGGGGACGCGAAGGTGTTGTCCACCACGAGGAGGGCCCCGGCGTCGTGCGCTATGTCGGCGAGCGCAGCCATGTCGGTGATCTTCATGAGTGGGTTGGAGGGCGTTTCAACCCAGACAAACCTTGTTCTGTTGCCCGTAACAGCCTCCCTCACGGAATCGAGGTTGGCCATGTCTACAGGTGTGTTCCCGATACCCCAGTCGCCCAGGATGCCGTTGATCAGGCGGTACGTGCCCCCGTAGGCGTCATTGCCGAGCACAATGTGGTCACCTGGCCGGGTAAGAGCCCGGATGAGGGAGTCTTCCGCAGCAAGGCCTGAACCGAAGGAAAAGGCTGCCGTGCCACCTTCAACGGCAGCAAGCTGCTCCTGGAGGGAATCGCGGGTGGGGTTGGCGCCGCGGCCGTATTCATAACCGTCCCGGAGCCCGCCGATCCCGTCCTGAGCGTAGGTGGAGCTGAAGTGCAGCGGTGGAACCACGGCGCCGGTGCGGGGTTCGAAGGCCTGGCCGGCGTGGACGGCGCGGGTGTTGAAGCCGGCGGATTCTGGGACGGGCATGATGCTCCTTGTATCGTTGCTGAGTGGGGAGGCGGTCAGTGGCTGAGGTAGGCCAGAAGGTCGTGGCGGGTGAGGATTCCCACCGGTGCCCCGACGAACGTCACCATCACGGTATCGACGTCGGAAAGCAGCTCGCGGGCGGCGGAAATGGTTTCGAGCGAGCCGATGACGGGCAGCTTGTCCCCCATGTGCTCGGCGATCTTGTCCGTCAGCTTGGCTTCCCCGCGGAATAATTTGGCAGTCAGCGAGCGTTCATCGACGGCGCCCAGCACCTCACCCATGACCACCGGTGGCTCCTGCGACAGGACGGGGATATGGCTGACGCCGAACTCGTTCATGATGTTGATGACGTCGCGGACGCTCTCATTCGGGTGGATGTGCACCAGGTCAGGCAGCTCCCCCGTTTTGGATTTGAGCACCTCTCCCACTGAGGTTTCTTCCCCGCCGGACAGGAAGCCGTAGGAGCGCATCCACTGGTCGTTGAAGATCTTGGCGAGGTAACCGCGGCCCGAGTCCGGCAGGATGACCACCACTACAGCGCTCTCCGGCAGCTCCCGGGCAGTCTTCAGCGCCGCGACCACGGCCATACCCGATGATCCTCCCACCAGGAGACCTTCCTCCCGGGCCAGGCGCCTGGTCATGGCAAAGGAGTCCCCGTCGGTGACAGCTATGACGTTATCGGGGACGGCTTTGTCGTAGTTGGCGGGCCACATGTCCTCGCCCACGCCCTCGACGAAGTATGGCCGGCCGGTTCCGCCTGAGTAGACCGAGCCGGCGGGGTCCGCTCCGATGATCCTGACCTGGCCGCCGTCGGACTCGGGACGGTCAGCCGAAACCTCCTTGAGATACCGCCCGGTGCCCGTGATGGTGCCCCCGGTTCCGGCGCCGATCACCACATGCGTGACCTTGCCGTCCGTGTCCTGCCAGATCTCCGGTCCGGTGGTCAGGTAGTGGCTGCCCGGGGCTGCCGGATTGGAGAACTGGTCCGGCTTGTAGGCGCCGGGGATCTCGGACACGAGCCGGTCAGAGACGCTGTAGTAGCTCTGTGGGCTGTCAGGCGCGACGGCGGTGGGAGTGACTACAACCTCCGCACCGTAGGCCTGGAGGACTGCGCGCTTATCCTCTCCCACCTTGTCCGGCACCACGAAAATGCACTTGTAGCCCTTTTGCTGGGCTACGAGTGCCAGTCCGACTCCGGTGTTCCCGGAGGTTGGTTCCACGATGGTTCCGCCAGGCTTGAGCTTGCCGCTGCGCTCGGCATCCTCAATCATCTTCGCCGCGATGCGGTCCTTGATGGAGCCGCCGGGGTTCAGGTACTCGAGTTTGACCAGGACGGTAGCCCTGATGCCTTCGGTGACGTGGTTCAGTTTGATCAGCGGGGTGTTGCCGATGAGGTCCAGGATGGACTGGGCATACTTCATAGGTACAAAGTTACCGCTAGTCCCGCGCGTGGCCTTGGTCGGCCACACCTCCCTCTGCCGGGCCCGGCTCTGATCCCTAGCCGGCCGGCCGCTGCTCCGCAGCTGCGCTCTGTTCACTCGGCGAGGCGTTCTGCCACAGCCCCATCAGATTCCCTTCGCTGTCCCGGAAGTACGCCGCAAAGCCCATGTCCATTACGGGCTGCTTGGGGGAAACCACTGTCCCGCCAAGGTCCGCTATTTTGGCCAGGGAGGCGTCGATATCTTCCACATCCACGGTGATGACGGGGACCGTGAGCTCCCCCTCCTTCTTGAACATTCCGCCGTTGATGGAGCCTGGTTCTTTTGGCAGGCCCTGTTCATCGGAGGGGGTTGTCATCACCATGTTGTAGTCCATATCCGGCACCGGACTGATGTCCCAGCCGAAGGCGGAACTATAGAAGTCCCGGGCACGGTCCTGGTTCTCGGTGGGGATTTCGAAATGCACAACTTTTCCAGCCATGTGATTCACCTGACAATTCGAAAAGGCCTGGCACGGGCGGTCCGCGCCACAGGCAAATTCTAGTCTCGGGGCCCTTTCCAGGTAAGCGGTGGGAGGGCCCTGTTCGCGGGCCCCCGCCCCTCCTGGTGATCAGCTATTTTGCGGCCGGCACAGCCACTTTGCTGTAGAAGGTGTGGATGTCTTCGGCCAGGGCCTGCGGCGACTCGTGGGCTGCGTGGTGGCCGTGTTCCGGGTAGACGGTCCAGGCGGCAATGTTGCTGTGGTCCCGCTGAGCGAAGCGCCGGATCGACTGGAAGTCCCTGCCGCCAGCGGCCAGGGCAATGGGCACCGTGGTTGGTCCTTCCGGGTGTTCCTGCGTCTTGGCCATCTCGTAGTAGAACCGTACGGACGAAGCCATGGTCCGCGTAAACCAGTAGATGGCGACGTTGGCCACAACGAAATCGTCATCCAGATCTTCGCCAAGGAGTTGGCTGTTCCAGCCGAGAAGGCCTGCCGGTGAGTCAGCCAGTGCGTGAGCGAGCGTCTGCGGTGACTGGGATTGCAACTGGTTGAAAGCACCCATGTTCTCCCAGAACCACTTCAGGTGCTCGATCGCGGCCGCCTCCTCGGGAGTCAGATCGGCAAATTCGGCGGGATCTCCGCTGGGGAAGGAAAAGAGCTGAGTGACGTGCACACCGATGACATGCGCGGGATCGAGGCGCCCCACCTCCGGGGAGATGATGGAGCCGGCGTCGTTTCCAACGGCTCCGTACCGTTCGTATCCGAGCCGGCCCATCAGTTCAACCCAGGCCCTGGCAACGCGGTATTGGTCCCATCCCCGTTCCTTTGTGGGCCCTGAGAAGCCAAAACCCGGAGTGGATGGAACCACAACGTCATAGCCCGCCGCCACGAGGGGGTCGATGATGTCCAGGTATTCAAGAATCGAACCTGGCCAGCCGTGGGTAAGGATGAGCCCCGTTGCATCCGTTTTGCCGCTCCTGACGTGGAGGAAGTGGATATTCTGGCCGTCGATCTCGGTGGTGAACTGGGGATAGCTGTTCAGCCGCGCCTCGAAGCCGCGCCAGTCGAAGGTCTTGCGCCAATGGGCCAGGAGGTGCTGAACGCGGGCAACCGGAACTCCATAGTCTGCGCCGGAGCCGGGGAGCTCGTCCGCCCAGAGTGTTCTGTCCAGCCTGGTGTGGAGATCGTCAAGCTCAGACTGGGGAACGTTTACCTTGAACGGGTGAATGTAGTTGTCATGTTGGGGCGCCATTTCCGGGCGGGTTGCTTCCATTTCCATGGCGTTCTCCTTGGCAGGATCTTTCTGGCTTCCGAAACGGAATGCTTTGTTCCGTTGCTGCAACTGTAACGGAACAAAGCGTTCCGTTCAAGTGGTATTCTGGAATTTATGAGAATTTCATCGGAGCCCTCCCCACCCCTGGCCCAGACCACGCCAGGGCTTAGCGGCCGGCGGGCAGAAGCCGCCCGGAACGATCACACCATCCTGGCCGCCGCCCGGAGCGTCTTCCTTCACGACCCGCAGGCTCCTGTTTCCGCGGTAGCAAAAAAGGCCGGCGTCGGTATTTCAGCGCTCTACCGGCGGTATCCGGGCAAGGAACAGCTCCTCCAGAAGATGTGTGCTGACGGCCTTCACACGTTCATCTCTATCGCGGAGCGGCACTCGGACGGACGGCCGGACCCTTATACGGCGCTGAAAGAGTTTGTTCGAGGCATCGTTGATGCAGACGTGCACGCCCTGACGGTCAACCTCGCAGGAACCTTCACCCCCACCCCTGAGCTTGGCGAACTTTCGACGCGGGCGGCACTGATGGCGCAGACGATTTTTGACAAGGCTGCCGAGGCTGGGGCCTTGCGTGCCGGGGTAGATTCCAATGACATTCCCATGATTTTTGAACAGCTCACGGCAATCCGCTTTCAGGACGAGGCGCGGACTGCTGCCCTTCGCCAGCGGTACCTGGACATCCTGATGGACGGGCTTCGGGCGAATCCTGAGGCCGGCAGTCTTTCCGCCCCTCCTCCCACCGGCGCGGAACTCGGGGAACGTTGGATCCCGCGGCAGGCGGGCTGAGCGGCCCACGTTCTGCCTTCAGCCGACCCGTCCGCAATCCTGTCGGCAGGGCGTGGGAGCATAGTCATGTGACCCCCGCTCCTCCATACACAGGCTTGGCGCACGTGTCCACGTTTGCCGACGCGCCGGCCTTTCTCGCGGGGACCGCCGCTGCCGCCGGGACAGTGTCCGCCGACGCCTCGGCCCAGTGGTCACCGGATGGGGACTACGACCTCCTCCAAACACTCGGCATCCTTCTCCGCGGGAACTCAGACCCTGCCGCCAGCATCCGGCGTGATGGATATTGGATGGCCTTTACGACGCCGGACGGTCCGGCCACGCTGCGCCTCTCACCCCGGACTTCCGGTCCAGGCACCGTGATCGAGGCTGCCGCCTGGGGTCCCGGCTGCACTGCAGCCGTGGAAGGAGTCCCGGCTCTGCTCGGGGCCGGAGATGACTGGTCCGGTTTTGATGAACCGGCCTTCCATGCCACGCTTCCTCCGCTGGTGGTTGAAGCCCGACGCCGGAACAAAGCCGTGCGTTTGCCTTCCACCCGTCGGATCATCGATTCCCTGGTGCCTACTATTTTGGAGCAGAAGGTCACTGTCATCGAGGCCCGCCGCGGCTACCGCTACCTCATGTACCGGCACGGCACCCCTGCCCCCGGTGCCGGCACCTTTGCCCCCGCCGGACTCCTGGTGGCACCCACCGCTGAGGCATGGTTGCGCATTCCATCCTGGGAGTGGCACAAGGCGGGAGTGGGACCCCAACGATCCGCCACCGTCATGCGGGCGCTGCGCTCCGCCGTCGCGCTTGAACGCCTTGCCGGTTTGCCGGCTGTGGAGGCAGCCCAGAAGATGCAGACCATCCCTGGAATCGGGGTGTGGACCGCCGCTGAGGTAGTGCAGCGCACGCACGGGTGCCCGGATTCCATCGCGGTGGGCGATTACCACCTCGCGGCCTACGTCGGCGCGGCTCTGACAGGCCGGAGAATGGACGACGCCGGCATGCTGGACCTGCTCGCACCGTGGAAGGGCCACCGCCAGCGTGTAGTCAGGATGATCGGGCTGAGCGGCTTCCGCAAACCCACGTTCGGACCCCGGATGACCATTCAGGACCACCGAAACCATTGAGCTGCCCCTCATGATTGTGCTTCCAGAGGTCAGCGGACGGAAGCTGTCCTGATGCCCGTGGACGGCCTCGCGGGATAGGTACAGCGTGACTCCAGAGAGTCCCGGAAGCCCGGAACCAGAGCACCGGCAGCAGAGCACCAGCACTCATCCTCTGAAGTCAGCCATGATCCACACGGACACAAAATCAGCAAGAATTTCGTCTTCAAGAAGGAAACCGTAGAGGAGGTCAAGGGCGTCAACATCGATGTTTCCCCGGGCGAGCTGCTCGCCTTCCTGGGCCCGAATGGTGCGGGCAAGTCCACCACTCTGCGGATGCTCACCACCCTTTTGAGACCCACCTCCGGCACGGCGATCGTGGCGGGCGAGAACGTCGTCTCGGATCCCGCCGGAGTGCGGGCACGGATCGGGTACATCGGGCAGGGCAACGGCGGCGGGCACAGCTTCCGGGTGATCGACGAACTGATTATGCAGGGCCGCTTTTACGGGATGAACACCGTGACGCCAAGACACGGACGGAGGAACTGCTGGCGTCCCTGGATCTCACTGATCTCGCCAAGCGCACCGTGATCAAGTTGTCCGGCGGCCAGCGGCGAAGGATGGATGTGGCGCTGGGGCTGATGCACTCGCCGCGGCTGCTGTTCCTGGATGAGCCGTCCACCGGCATGGATCCGCAGAACCGGGCTAACCTCTGGGAGCACATTACGAGGATGCGGGCCGAGTACGGCACCACCATCGTGCTCACCACCCACTACATGGACGAGGCCGACATGATGTCCGAGCGCGTCATCGTCATAGTCCACGGACAGATTATTGCCGACGACACCGCTGCCCGCTTGAAGGCGAATCTCGCCGGGGATCTGCTGGCGGTTGAGGTTGCGGCAGGTTCGGCCCCGGATGTCAGGGGGCTGTTGGGCCGTGCCGCCGCGGGCGGCGAGCTGCAGGAAAACGCGTCCGACGGCGTCGTCCGCTTCCGCCTGCGGCTCCCGGAAGGCGCCCGGCTGGCGCCGGCGCTGCTGAAGGAACGTGCTTTTCGGGCTGGTCATCCTGGGGATCTTTGGAATCGGACTTGGTGCCCTGTCCTACGCTCAGGCCCTCGTATCCCAGAGCAAGGAATGGATCTTCTGGGCTGTGCAGCAGACACTGTTGTTCCCGCTCATGATCCTTTCCGGCATCATGCTCCCTATCGAGGCTGGGCCTGACTGGATGAAAACAGCCAGCCTGTTCAACCCGCTGACCTACCTCGTCAATGCCGAGCGCGAACTGTTCCCCGGCAATATGGGAGCCGACACCCTCGTCGGCCTTTTCGCCGCCTCGGTGACGGCCGCCGTCGGGCTCGTTATTGGTGTGAAGGCTATCAACCGGAACATCCGCTGATTCCCCGGGGGAAGTTCTGCCCATCCCGTACCCGGCCCCCGTGGCATAGACTTCCGGAAGCTGGAACTGGATATTGGGGGAACATTGGCAGGGATTTACGGGGCGGACGTGGCCCAGCTCCGCGCGCTGAGCAAGCAGTTGAACGCTTCATCGGCCCGCCTTCTGTCCGCCCGGACTGCGCTGTCACGGGACGTGAACAACTCCACGTCCTGGAAGGGATCCGACGCCGAGCGGTTCCGCGGTGAATGGAACGCCACGCACAGCGCTCTGCTGACGAAGGTCATCCAGGCTCTCGTAGGCGCCGGAAACACCGCAGCCATGCACGCGGACGAGCAGGAGAAGGCAAGCAGCGTCGATGGAGGCGGTGCCTCCGGACAAGTCCGCACCTCCGGCGGTGCGGCCACCGCAGCAGGAGGCGTGGCGGGCAAGCTGCCGGACCGCGAAGATTCTTCCGTTGCACGCCATCCGGACCGGGGTCAGCCAGACCTCACCACCGACGAACTGGAGAAGCTCAGAGGCCTCGTCAGGGACGCCGGAACCACCAATGACACCTTTGAGGGCAACGACAAGGACGTCAATGAGCTCCGCGATGCCCTTGCCGACCTGAAGCCTGCCCAGCTGGACCAATTGCTGAAGACGTTATCGGACGACGAGCTGAAAAAGCTGGCCGAAGGTTCCGCCTCCGACGGCAAAGGACTCTTCAACTGGGAGGGAACAACACCGTTCGAGAAACACCAACTCCTCGACCAGTTGCTGTCCAAGGCCTCCCCGGAACAGGTGGACCGGCTCAAAGGCCTGATTCCCTGGGCGCAGCCGAATGGCGAAGCGATGGGCGACTCCGCCAAACCTGGCGGTGCCGACCCGAGCAGCACCAATCAGTGGATGGAACCAAGGCACCCGGTCATCGGGCGGCAGCCGAGCACGGACGACATCCGGCAGGGCCAATACGGGGACTGCGTGGTCCTGGCAGCTGCCGGCGCCATGGTCAACGCGGATTCTGGCTGGGCCCGAGACCATGTCACGGATAACGGCAACGGAACGGTTTCCGTGCTGTTGTTCGACAAGAGCGGTCAGGAGCAATGGATTACAGTGACGACGGACCTACCCGTAAACGACCAAGGCGGTCAGTTGGGTGCGCGCGCGGGACTCGGCGGAAACTGGCCGGCGTACGTCGAGAAGGCACTGGCCCAGGTCTACACGGAAGACGACAGCATGGACCCTACAAACGAAGGGGCCCCTCCTGACGTTACCCACCCGCCAGGCAACTACCGGGCCATTGAAGGAAACCGGGGCCCGGATGCTTTCCAATACCTCGCGGGGCCGGACGTGGACTTGACGCATGACGCTGGTGTCCTTTGGGATGCCGCCAAGGACGGGCGTCCCGCACTGGTGACCACTCTCGGCGACAAGCCGGAAGGGGCACCTGACGGATACAATGCCGGTCACGCCTATTTTGTTGCCGGCTTGGACGCAGATGGAAATTTGCTGTTGCAAAACCCTTGGGGTTCCCATCATCCGGTCCTGAAGGTGACACCGCAGGAGTTTGCAGAAAACTATTCAAACGCGACGGTAATGAAGTGACGCCAAATGGGCACAGGTTTTTCGAGTGCGCAGCCCTTGCAACCCTGATGCTAGGCGCAGCCGGATGCGGTGCCGGGACGTCCACAGAACCGCAGGTCGCTACTTCACAGGAGACAACCATGACCGCCAGTTGCACTAAATCCGGCGCCTACCGGATTGTCTTTTCAGTCCACGGATCGACGCCCCTGCTCCCTCTATCGCCCCAGGGCGAGGAGTTCACGCCCCGGGTGGGACTGGCGAGCACCAAGGCCAAAGCGCCCACACCCACCGCCGACTTGTCGCTGACAGCAGATGCTCCTGATCCTGCTCCGGTCTACTTCAATGGCCTGCAGATCGGCTCCCAGGCTTCCCACAACGGCTACACCATCAAAATCACCTCCATCTGCGACAAGGAAGTCCTCTTCGACCTCGTCACACACCCGGAATGAGCGCCACCCGGGTGATCGGGTGCCCTGGCGCGGATCGCCGGCTAGAACCAGTCAGAGCCCCAGCCTGGCAACTGCTTCCTGCCGCATCTCCACTTTCCGGACCTTGCCTGAGACGTTCATCGGGAAGCTCTCACGGACATCCACGTAGCGGGGAATTTTGTAGTGGGCCAGGCGTCCCCGGCAGAAGTCAGCCACGGCGTCGGCGTCCAAGGGTTCCGTTCCTGGCTCCTGGATGATGCAGGCCATCAGTTCCTCACCGTACCTCGCATCCGGGACCCCTATCACCTGGACGTCCTGGATCGCCGGGTGCGCGAAGAGGAACTCCTCGATCTCCCGCGGGTAAATGTTCTCGCCGCCGCGGATCACCATGTCCTTGATCCGTCCCTCGATCACCACGTAGCCGTCATCGTCCATCCAGGCGAGATCGCCCGTGTGCATCCAGCCGTCCGCATCGATGGCCTCGGACGTCTTTTCCGGCTGGTTCCAGTAGCCCTGCATCACCGCGTAGCCCCGGGTGCACAGTTCCCCGATCTGGCCGCGCTCCAGCACCTCACCGGTACCTGAGTCGACGATTTGGCTTTCAAGCTGCGGCATGGTCCTGCCCACCGTTTGGGTGCGGTGTTCCAACGTGTCTCCCCGCCGGCTCATTGTGGAGACGGGAGACGTCTCGGTCATCCCGTAGCAAATGGCCACGTCCTTCATGTTCATGTCTGCAATGACCCGGTTCATCACGTCGACGGGACAGGTGGATCCTGCCATTACGCCGGTGCGCAGCGTTGAGAGATCGTAGGACGCAAAATCCGGCAGGGCGAGTTCGGCGATGAACATGGTGGGCACGCCGTACAGGGAGGTTCCGCCGAAGTCCTGGACCGCTTCGAGGGCAGCCGCCGGGTTGAATCCGCGGCTCGGAATGATGGTGGCAGCTCCGTGGCTGAGGGCATTGAGGTTGCCGATCACCATGCCGAAGCAGTGATAGAACGGCACCGGAATCACCACACGGTCATGTTCCGTATAGCCCAGCAGCTCGCCGATCGCGTAGCCGTTGTTCAGGATGTTGTGGTGCGTCAGCGTCGCGCCTTTGGGAAACCCGGTGGTTCCTGACGTGTACTGGAGGTTGATGGGATCGTGCGGGTCGAGTTCAGCCATCCGGGCCTTCAGACCGGAATGCCCGACGTCGTCCGCCCGCTTGAGCAGCTCGGCGTAAGTCAGCTCGGTGTCGTGTTCCGGGACTCCGGCGTCGAGCCCCTCCGCCCCGGACTCAGGCAGGAAGACCAGTTGCTGAAGGTCGGGGCAGGCGGCCAGGGCCTCGCGGGCCATTCCCACGTATTGGCTGTTGCGGTCCGAGGGCGCAGCCACCAGCATTCGCATGGAGTTTTGATTCACCACAAATTCGAGTTCATAGCTGCGGTACGCCGGATTGACGTTGACCAGGATGGCTCCTGCCTTGGCCGTGGCGTATTGCAGGATGGTCCATTCGGCACAATTGGGACTCCAGATCCCAACCCTGTCCCCCTTGTCGATTCCCACGGCCAGCAACGCCCTCGCAAGCCGGTCGACGTCGTCGTTGAATTTCGTGTAACTCCACCGGCGGGCGTCTTCGCCGGCAACGGGTGCCGCTTCAATCAGCGCATCGTGGAAAGGAAAATCGGCCACCATCCGCTCAAGGTTCTGACCGATGGTCTCCTCGAGCAACGGGACGTCAGTGTCCCCGGCTGTGTAAGCGCGCATGGTGGCACGCTACAGCGTCCCCGGCTTCATGAGAAGGGCAACTACTAGGGAGTCCTACTAAACGATTCTTTCGACGTTCCGGTGCCCGGTATTGTGAAGCGCATGACTGAACCCATTGACTTGAAGACCACGTTCATCCCCAACGACGGGGAGTTCTTTCGTGTGAAGCTCGCCCTGGAAATTGCCATTGACGAGGTGGTCAACGAACCAGGCTGTATCGGCTATGAACTGACGGAGGCCTCGGAGGACAGGCTGGTGATGACCGAGCGCTGGGCGTCGGAAGATGCCCTGGAAAAGCATTCAAAGGGCGTTGCGGTCCAGGATCTCAACGAGCGGCTGAGCGCGTTGCTGGCCGAGCCAGTCAAGTGGGAACGGCTCTAAGGGCCGCCCAGCCTGTGCGGGAAAACCAGGCCTCCGGAAACTAGGCCTCGGGAATCTGGGAGCCATCCTGGGGTCCTGCGGAAGCGGCGGAAGCCTCTGCCCGTGAGCGCGCTACGTGGGCGTGGACTTCTTCCATATCCAGGGCTTTGACAGCATCGACAACCTGTTCAAGCTGTTGTTCGTTCAGGGCGCCGGGCTGGGAAAAGACGAGCACCTTTTCGCGGAACGCCATCAGAGTGGGGATGGACGTAATGCCTGCCTCAGCAGCCAGCTGCTGTTCAGCTTCGGTGTCCACCTTGGCAAAAACGACGTCCTGGTGCTTCTCGGAGACAGCAGAATATCTGGGCGCGAACTGACGGCAAGGGCCGCACCATTCGGCCCAAAAGTCCACCAGTACAATGTCGTTGTCCTCGATGGTAGATGCGAACTGTTCACCTGTTATGTCTACGGTAGCCATTCCTCCACGGTACGCGAGCCCGCTCCCGTTGTCCCGTCGGTTCGCTGACGGCTCAGCCAGGGATGGACATGCGCAACGCCGGCACTCACTTGGCAAGGAACTTACACCCAGGCGTGTGGGGCAGGGCGCCGCGCGCCGGGCAAAGCGTTGGTCTCACGCCACTCGTGGATCCACTCCGGGAGCTCAAGCCCGGCTGGCGGCTCTCCGAACTCCTTCAGGATTTCCTCCTGGCTGACCGGGCCTCCTCTACTGACGAGCCGGGTGGCGATATAGGCCCTGGCATAAATCTCGCCGTCCGCCACCATGCGCTGCTCGAAGTAAATGGCCTTTGCATCCAGTCCGATGATCCTGGACTCGATGGTGTAACGCTGCCAAAGCTGGAGCGACTTGCGGAAGGCAATGGTTTCCCCCGCCGCCACCGGCGACCAACCGCGCTTGCGCATCTTTTTCCAGGTACCGCTCCGCGCCATCAGGTCAAAGCGGCCAAGATCCATCAGGGAAAAATACATGCCGTTGTTGACGTGCAGGGCGATGTCTATGTCGGTGGGAAGAACCCGCAGAGGCAACGATGACGTCTCCCAAACGCTCAGGCGCGATCGCCGGGACGAAGAGAACAAGACGAGCAGCGTACGAAGCAATAGGTGCATAATCTAAATGTTACCGGTCGGTAACTTATTGGCCAAGCGCTGCTTTTCAAGGCATTGGGGAGCTGCCGCCCTATGATGCCACTATGACCCAGGAACGCTACCGCAACCTCGCCGAATGGCCCCTTATGGGGACGGCGCTGATTTTCCTCACGGCCTATGCCTGGCAGGTGATCGGCGCCATCGAAGGCCGCGACGCCGATGTCCTTGAGGTTGTCATGTGGATCACCTGGGCGATATTCGCCCTCGACTACGTCACTAACCTTTGGCTTGCCGAAGACCGCCTCCGCTGGTTTGTCCGCAATCTTCATGAGCTGCTCATCGTGGCCCTTCCGTTTTTCCGCCCACTGCGACTGCTCCGATTGGTCACCTTGCTTTCCGTGCTCCACAGGACAATCGGTGAGACTCTGCGGGGCCGCGTGGTCACGTACGTGGCGGGATCGGCCGCGCTCCTTGTGTTTGTGGGAGCCCTTGCGGTACTCGACGTGGAGCAATCAGCTCCTGAAGCGAAGATCGTCACATTTGGCGATGCCCTGTGGTGGGCCATCACCACCATCACCACGGTTGGTTATGGGGACATGTACCCTGTTACGGCCATCGGACGGATTGTCGCCGCAGCGTTGATGATGAGCGGTATTGCTGTGCTCGGCGTGGTCACAGCTTCCATCGCTTCCTGGCTGGTCCAGCGCATCGAAGAGGGAACTGAAGCAGCAGCAGAGGCCGCAGCAGAAGCAGCGGACGCCCCCGTGCTTGACGAAGTGAACGACCTGCTGCAAGAAGTTGCGGCATTACGCCGCGAAATTGAGGCGCTGCGGAGTGAAAAGAGCATTTAGCGCCAGTGGATATTGCGTGCTTTTGATTTCATGCCCCAATGCCCGAAGCCGTTTTGCCCGTACCACGCTTAAGTACGCAGCCTCGGCCTAAGTAATTGGCCGGAAAATTCGAGTATTCGCTACTCGTGCGCCCTGTATCACCCGATTCATAGACTCGGTATTCCTAGGGCCGATAAATAACAGCATTTATCGGATTTGTCTCATCGATAGCTCCTTGTACTGCTTCGCGCCTTACCTCGTCTGGCGTACTTACAAGGAACTACCGCCCTAGGGATTTCCGACCGGCAATCCCTCAGTTTGATGGGGGTGAACCAGTGGAAAATGAACATGACGAACGCTTCGCCGACGTCAAGGCAGCCAGCCAAGCCGCCCCGCGCTTTGGAGCGGGCAACAAGCTCAAAGCCGGAGGGATTGCGGGCTCCATTCTCGCCGTCGTTCTCACTGCTTCGCTGTTCACCTTCGACGGCGACTCCAGCGCTACTGCCCAGATGGAGCCCGCTCAGGCTGCCGACGTCGGGGTCGTCCGGAATGCTGACCAGGAAGGCTCTGCCCCAGCGGCGGGAAGCGCCCGACCGGCGGATTCCCTTGCGGCCGAGCTCCCTGTGGAGGCGCCGGTTGCGGCACCTGCACCCGCTGAACCGATTGCTGTGGAACCTGCGCCGGAGCCGCCCGCTCCCCCACCGGTACCGGAGCCCGTCGCCGCGCCGCAGCCCGTCCCGGCTCCAGAGCCTGCGCCTGCGGCTCCCGTTGCTGCCTCGGCACCGCCAGTTGCCGCACCGGCACCCCCACCGGCGCCCGCAGTGCGGACCATCCATGTTGCAGGGGCCGGTGGCCAGGCCCTCGTAGACAGCTGCATCGGGCCGATTCACTACACACCCAACGATGGCTACTCGCTCTTCATCACGGAACACGATTACTGTGGCGGCTGGGCACGTTTTTCAGGGATAGGACTCGGTGAAACCGTAAGCCTGGGCGGGTATGGAACCTATACGGTGACAGCACGCGGCCAGGTTCCCAATCCCGGCACTACCAATGACGTCATCGCAGTGTTCGGAGGATTCCCGCGGGCCATCCTGCAGACCTGCATTCCCGGCACAAACCAGATGCTGTTGATCGCTCTGAATTAGCGCAGTGCCACACAACTGTCCGGTTGCGCACCCACCCTCCAGTGATTGCAGCCGGCAACCGAAAGGCCTTCGGATCCTGCTGGTTCCGGAGGCCTTTCCAATGAACCCATCCGTTGTGCCGGCTGTGGCTTAGCCGTCAAGGTGCCCGTCGGTTCTTCGGTTCCCGGCTATCGCGTCTTGCGGACACCAGCTGACGTAGCGATCTGACGAGGAGCCTTCATAGGCACGATTAGAGTTAGCATCATGATCTTCAGACGGCCCCGCGTTTCGCGTTCCAGTAAGGTTTCGGGCCGGTGGGCTAGTAAGAATGCCAGGAACCTGTTCACTTACGAGATGCTTTTGCAGCGCGAGCTGGAACAGGATGCCATGCTTTGGCAGACCCCGACCATCGCCCTCACAGCCCAGGCCTTTCTTTTGACCATCGCCCTGAACCCTACGTCGAGTGCTTTCGCCACTTACCTTTCTGCCGCCCTTGGCCTTGTAGTGGCGCTGCTGTCAATGCAGCTCATGGCGAAGCATCGGTTCCTCAATTTGTTAGACAGGGCTCATCTGCATGCGTTGGAGAAGCGGCTGGAGATTGATCACCTCAGTAACCGAGAGTACTTCTACAGCAACGGCAAATACAGGATTCCTGATTGGCTGGTAGGTCATGGAGCGCCCCCTGCCGAGCATGGCCTCGCCAAGTTCCGAAGCTATCGGGTTTGGATCGCTGGGATGATCGTCTTCGCCCTGGTCAACCTGTCGATTATTGCGGTTCAAATATGGGCTCCAGGGTTCTTGGATGTTCCGGCACTTCCTCCACTGATGCCGTAGGCGTCGTCCTCGAATCGAAGTATTTCCCTTGGGGCAATAACCTGCCAAGCAACGCCGATTTATTTGCGCTTGGACTCGACAAATCTCTAAACCTAGCGCACCTGGAGCCTTCCGAAGTGTCATGCGGAAATAAATCCATTCCATAGCGAAATTAAGGTTTTGGCCACCTAGCCTCTCTTTGGGGGGCGTTCAAGTCCTCCGTTGGATACTTGAGAAGGACAGAACTTGATAAAGAAAATATTGGGGGGGACGCTGGGTGCGCTCATACTGACCGCCAGCGTTGGACTCGCAGTCGTATCGCCCGCCCAGGCAGCACCAAGCCTCTATCTTCCCTTCCCCGCCGGCGTGGGGACCAGCGTGACTCAAAGCCCCCACGGCACTTTGGGCGAGGTTGGCTACTGGGCAGTTGACTTCGGTCTGGCACGCAACTCGCCTGTGATCGCTTCCGCGGGCGGCGTCGTCCGCCGCTCGGCTAATCTCGGGTATCCGTATGAAGAGAACGGACTTCACGTCCTGATCGATCACGGCAATAACTTCTGTACCCAATACAACCACCTCGCTACCTCGGCTGTATCAGTGGGGCAGTCAGTGTCCCGGGCCCAGCACATCGGAACCGTTGGCAGCACCGGTCTAACCAGCGCTGGTTGGAACCATCCCAGTTCCGGGGAACACCTCCACTGGGACACCGTCTACTGCGACTCGTACAAATCTGTCGGCAAGATCGGTTCGGTTGAGTATCCTGGTGGCTTCAGCACCGGCATGTGGGTTACCAGCCAAAACACCAACACCGTCGCCACACAGCTATCCGACACCATCGCGGTCCAAGCCAACACGGGCGAACTGTGGAAAGCTACTTCCTCCGGCGGCACACCTATGGGCTTCGGCATGATGAAAGGCACCAGCCCGGCAGTAGCAAAACTTTCCAACGGGCAACAGGTCTACGCCTTCCAAGCCAACACAGGGTCCCTCTGGACAATCGGACCTGACGGAGTCAAAGACCACCAATTCGGAATGATGGCCGGAACAAGCCCCAGCATCGCCGCCATCCCCAGCGGAGGATACAGGGTCGCTGCTCAGGCCAACACCGGATCGCTGTGGACCATTGGCCCCGAAGGCATGATCAACAGGGAATTGGGCATGATGCGCGGGACATCCCCATCAATCGCAACACTGGCGAATGGGAATGTTGCGGTGGCCATGCAAGCTAACACCGGATCGCTGTGGACCATCGCCGACGATGGTAAGAAGGACTGGCGCATCGGCATGATGGCAGGAACAAGTCCCGCGATAACAACCGTCGGGAACAACTACCAGGCCGCAGTCCAAGCCAACACCGGCAGCCTGATCACTGTAGGCCACTTCGGGTCCAAGGACTGGGGTCTAGGCATGATGAAAGGCTCCAGCCCCAGCATCACAACCCTGACCAACGGCGGATGGGTTGCCGCCGTGCAGGCCAACACCGGATCACTGATGACAGTGGGGTCAGCCGGGGGGATGGACCACAGGCAAGGCATGATGGCGGGCACAAGCCCAGCCGTCTCGGCTCAAGCGAACGGGGGTTACCAGGTAGCTTTCCACGCAAACACCGGAAGCCTCATGAGCACAGGATCGTTGGGTGGCAAGGACTACCAAGTAGGCATGATGGCAGGGACAAGTCCGTCATTCGGACGCTAAAGGCAGGTTTGTCCCGGGGGACTCGACCCCCCTTTTGAGTCCGCTGACGACCACGAACAGGGTCACCAGCGAGCGTCAAAGGAATGCCCCCACCCTGGAAGAGGGTGGGGGCATTCCCGGTCGAAATTAGACCAGAACCGGCAGGTCCAGGAACCTGCGCGTACGTCGAGAAGGACATCGTGTCCAAGACCACGGGCTGTGCTCACAACCGTGATCACCGAGCAATAAAAAAGACCCGCCCGGACCTCCGAAGAGATCCGAACGGGTCTAAATTCCCTAGAATTCGGGAGGGTGGCAGATGAGGGATTCGAACCCCCGTAGGCGTTGCCAGCTGATTTACAGTCAGCCCCCTTTGGCCGCTCGGGTAATCTGCCGAACTTCAAAAGAAGATCACTCGCGTTCTCCATGCCAGAGGGGCTGTTTCCAGTCCGTTCTGCTTCCGGTGACCGCGGGCAAGACAACTTTACAGAACTTCCGCCTAAGAATCGAATCGGCGCCGGGACGGGCTAAAAAGCCCGGAAAATCAGGCTTCTCCGAGTATCCGGCCCGCCAGCTTTGCTTCGAATCGTGCGGCCTGCTCTTCAGTGATCTGGTTCAGCTGGACTGCCCGCAACAAATCCGTATGCACTCCGTCCATCCGGGCTGAGGCCGCGGCGGTGGGGCTGAGAATGATCGAAGCCGCCAAGGCTGCAGCGGCCACGGAGCCGGCGGCCGATGCGATGGTTCCTGCGGCTGAGGAGGTAGAACGGAGGACGTAGCGGACGGCCTTGTGCGGCATGGTCTTTCCTTTCGGGGTGACACTTCCAACAGCTACAACTCTGGCCGGGCACGCTTGGTTCCTCCCGGGGGTCAGCTATGAGTGAACTGTGAAACGGTGCTTCCGGCGAACCTTCCGCCGACTTCACTTCCGGCCCATCCGTACTAGGCTGGATTCCAGACATCCCGGCCGTTATTGAGGCACCGGACCAACAGCAGGAGGAGAGTCATGGCAGGCGAATCCACATTCGACGTCGTTAGCAAAGTAGACAAGCAGGAGGTTGCAAACGCCCTGCACCAGGCCCAGAAAGAACTGGCCCAGCGTTACGACTTCAAAGGTGTAGGCGCCGAAGTCGATTTCAGCGGCGAGAAGCTCCTTATGAAGGCAAACTCAGAAGAGCGTGTGCTCGCGGTTTTGGACGTGTTGCAGTCAAAGCTCATCCGCCGCGGGATTTCCCTGAAGTCCCTGGACACCGGCGAGCCCTACGCTTCAGGCAAGGAGTTCCGCCTGGAAGCGACCATCAAGGAGGGCATCGCCCAGGACCTCGCCAAGAAAATCAACAAGCTGATCCGCGACGAGGCTCCGAAGTCGGTCAAATCACAGATCCAGGGCGACGAGCTCCGCGTGACCTCCAAGTCCCGCGACGACCTGCAGGAGACCATGGCACTGCTGAAGGACTTCGACGAGGCCGACCTCCAGTTTGTGAATTTCCGCAGCTAATACACTGCTCCGGTCTGCCGGTTCTTTAGCTGCAATTCCAAACCGACTCCGGGGGTAAGCCCGCCAGCTTTCCCGGAATTCTGAAGCCTGAATTCCGAATTCTGAATTCTAACTTTTGACATCAGGTTATCGGCTGACATTGTGGTGCATTGAGATAGGCTGTGCCGATGGCAGTGACTCCCAATTCCGGCTGGCTGGACGATGCGACGGTGTGGCCGCTGGTTACCGCGGTAATCCCCACCATGGACCGGCCGCAGTTGCTGATCCGCGCCGTCCAATCGGTAATCGATCAGGACTACCCGGGCGACATCGAGTGCCTGGTGGTCTTTGACGGCACCGAGCCCGTAATGCCAGAAGTCCGGCTGCGGGACGGCCGGACGGTGCAGGTGCTTGTGAACAATCGGACTTCGGGACTTGCAGGCAACCGCAATACCGGCTACCTCGCCGCCACGGGCGAGCTGGTGGGCTCCTGCGACGACGATGACGAGTGGCTGCCCGGCAAGCTGCGCGCCCAGGTCGACCTGCTTCGCAAGCATCCCGAAGCCAGCGCGGCGGCTTCGGGTTTCCTCTACCATTACCGGGGCAAGGACATCCCACGGCAGGCCGAACTGCCGGCTCTGACGTTCTCCGACATGATTCACGACCGGCACCTTGAGGCCAACGCCTCTACCTACCTGATTCCGCGCGCCGAGCTGCTAAGCACTATCGGCCTGGTCGACGAGCAGTTGCCGGGCAGCTACGCCGAGGACTATGAACTGCTGCTGCGAGCCGCCCGGCTGGGCCCCATCGTGTGCGTGGAGGAGCCCCAGTCGCGGGTCTACCTGCACGACTCGTCGTTCTTCGCCAGCCGCTGGCAGACCATCAACGACGCCCTGCACTACCTGCTCGACCGGGTTCCGGAGTTCCGGCAGGATCCGGTCGGTTTGGCGCGGATCGAGGGTCAGATCGCCTTCTCCCATGCGGCGTTGGGCAATCGCGCCTCAGCGGTGAAGTGGGCGCTGCGCGCGTTGCGCAAATCGCGCCGCGCGAGGCAGGGCTATGCCGCTTTGGTGGTGGCCAGCGGCCTGGCCAGCCCCGACCGGGTGCTGGCCGCGGCCCGCCGGTTCGGCCGCGGCATCTGAGAACGAGCGGACCGGTCAGGATCCGTCACCTGAGCGGCCGACCCGCCATCTGCTCCAGCCTGGCAATCCGCTCCCGCATGGGAGGGTGCGTGGCGAACATCTTGTTCATAACGCCGCCTCGGAACGGATTGGCGATCATGAGGTGGGATGCATTGACCAGCCGCTGGTCCGGCGGCAGCGGGGTGAGCTGAACGCCCTGCTCAATCTTTCGCAGGGCAGAGGCAAGCGCCAGCGGATCCCCGGTCAGCGCTGAACCGTCCTCGTCGGCGTCGTACTCCCTGGTGCGGGAGATGGCCAGCTGGATCATAGAAGCTGCGAACGGCGCCAGCAAAGCCATGGCCAGCATGGCGATGGGGTTGGAGTTTCGCCGGTCTCCGCCCATGAACACGAGCATCTGCCCCACCGAGGTAATCACGCCC
The DNA here is from genome assembly GCF_056499105.1 of Arthrobacter sp. Z5-13. Lineage (NCBI taxonomy): Bacteria > Bacillati > Actinomycetota > Actinomycetes > Micrococcales > Micrococcaceae > Arthrobacter > Arthrobacter sp. Z5-13. Next base: position 1,124,575 of record NZ_CP096460.1, on the reverse strand, counting down.
GCGACGGCGGCTGCTACCGAGGACGTGAGGATGTCCCGGTTGTAGACATGCATCAGCTCGTGCCCCAGGACGCCGCGCAGCTCCCGGGCATTGAGGATCTGCAGGATTCCCTCTGTGCAGCACACCGCCGCATTCCGCGGATTCCGCCCTGTGGCGAAGGCGTTGGGAGCCATGGTTGGTGAAAGGTAGATGCGGGGCATGGGCTGCTTGGCCTGCACCGAAAGCTCCCGGACAATCTGATACAGCTGGGGCGCCTGGGCCTCGGAAACAGGGTACGCCTGCATGGACGTGAGCGCGATTTTGTCGCTGTTCCAGTAGCCATAGGCCGTGGTGCCGACACCGATTAAGGCCATGATCCAGATAGGTGTGGTGCTGCGCATGCTGGCGGCAATCAAGGCACCAAGTCCGAGCAGCACAGCCCACAGCACCCCGAAAAGGGCCGCGGTCTTCAATCCGTTGTAATGTTTGTGCACTTCGCCTCCCGCTGACAACCGTCCTGACTGCAACTGCGCGACGATCCGTGCCACCGCGATGCACAGCACGCCAGCCAACAGCAGAACCCAACCTTCACTCAAAAGTTTAGTGCCGCCACGGGCCCGCAACTCCCGGGGCGGAGACTCGGCTTGATTCGCGCTTGATATGGTCAGCTGGGAAAGGAGCGCACATGGGATTGGCCAGACGGCTGTTGTGGGGATCGGCGGTCTGGGAAGTAGCCCGCCCTCGAACGCCACTGACCGCAGGTCACTTGCTGGTCAGGCTCAGTAATCCCGCCACTGCCCTTGACGAGCGCTCGGCCTCAGACTGGCTCCGCTGCCACAGAGCCGCTCTTGCTGCACTCGCGCAGGTCCTGGGTGTGACCCACTCCACCCTGATGTTTGCCTATCAATGGCATGCTCTGGGGGCAGCTGTGGGCGAGCCGGTCGCTGAGTCCTCCACCCCTACGTTCCATCTCTTCGGACGCTGGGACGCGGAACCGGTCACCCCTGGTTCTGTGCTGGCACTCCCCGCTCATCGCCGGACGCCTTTGGGCGAAGCCGAACTCCTGGAAATTGATCTCGCTCTCCGTGACGCCCTCCGGGCTGCGGCGGCGTTCGACGCAGAAATGATGCTTGCTGAGGATGATCTGGATGGTGGCCCGCCGGCCGGTGACAACGGCACCATACCCCCCGACGTCGTTACCCTCATGCCTGCCTACCTGATCGACGGCGGGCACCGCGTGTTGACCGTCCAGCGCGCCCTGGCCTCCATCTCAGACGTACGCCCCGCGGAAATCCTGGCCCTCGCGAAGGTTTTGGAAGGACTAGCCGCGGATCCCACTGTCAGTGGCCTTAGCTGCATTGCCCCCGATCCCGCAGTTACCGGCGGCCGTCTGGAGGTACATGTGCTGGGTCGCTCGGCCAACGAGTCGAGGAATCCGCTGGTTGCATTGCTCGATTCGTCTGAACTTAGCCAAGCCTTATTGTGATTCAGTCATAATAAGTGTTTCAATGGTGCCATGAGGGATTCCGGTGGCGACCACGAAGCATGGGCAAAGGCTCTGCGTGCCCACGGGCGCCGGGTGACCAAACAGCGCCTCGCCGTGCTGTCCGCCGTCGAACGCCACCCCCACTCCCCCGCCGAAAACATCCTTGCAGCCGCGCGGAATGATCTTCCCGAGCTGACGGCCCAGTCCGTCTACGTGGTTTTGGGGGATCTCACCGATCTCAACATGCTGCGCCGGTTTGAACCTCCCCATTCACCCGCGCTGTACGAAACGCGGGTGGCTGACAACCACCACCATGCGATCTGCATCAGCTGCGGACGGGTGGAAGACGTCGATTGCGCGGTTGGCCACGCTCCATGCCTCACCCCCCACTGGGGCGAGGACAGCGGACGGCGCATGACCATCCAGATCGCTGACGTTTTGTACCAGGGCATTTGCCAGGACTGCCAGCGCACCCAACAGCTTCCTTCCGAACTCGATAAGTACCCATCCAAGAAATAGGAGAACGATGACCGCGAACAGTGTTGCGCCAATCCCCGTATCCACCACCCAATCAGGGGCCCCTGTCACTTCAGATGCCCATTCCCGCTCCGTCGGTGCTGACGGCGCAATCATCCTCACCGATCACTACCTGATCGAAAAGCTCGCGCAGTTCAACCGCGAGCGCGTGCCGGAGCGTGTAGTGCATGCCAAGGGTGGCGGCGCTTTCGGTACGTTCACCACCACCGAGGACGTCTCGGCCTACACCAAGGCTGCTTTCCTGCAGCCGGGCGTTGAGACCGAGATGCTCATCCGCTTCTCCTCGGTTGCGGGCGAGAATGGCTCCCCTGACACCTGGCGCGACCCCCGCGGCTTCGCCGTCAAGTTCTACACCTCCGAGGGTAACTACGACCTCGTCGGTAACAACACCCCCGTCTTCTTCATCCGCGACGGCATCAAGTTCCCGGACTTCATCCACTCCCAGAAGCGCCTCCCGGGTACCCACCTGCGTGACGCAGACATGCAGTGGGACTTCTGGACCCTCTCCCCGGAATCGGCACACCAGGTCACCTGGCTCATGGGCGACCGCGGCCTCCCGGCATCCTGGCGTGAAATGCAGGGCTACGGCTCGCACACCTATCAGTGGATCAACGCTGAAGGCGAGCGCTTCTGGGTCAAGTACCACTTCAAGTCCAACCAGGGCGTCAAGAGCATGGGCGGGGACCAGGCCGAGCAACTGGCCGGTTCAGACGCCGACTTCTACATCCGCGACCTGCAGGAAAACATTGCTGCCGGCAACTTCCCGTCATGGGACCTGCACGTGCAGGTTATGCCGTACGAGGACGCCAAGACCTACCGCTTCAACCCGTTCGACCTCACCAAGGTGTGGCCGCACGCTGACTACCCGCTGATCAAGGTGGGCACCATGGAGTTGAACCGGAACCCGGAGAACTACTTCGCGCAGATCGAGCAGGCCACGTTTGCGCCGTCGAACTTCGTTCCCGGCATTGCCGCTTCCCCGGACAAGATGCTGCAGGCCCGCATCTTCTCCTACGCGGACGCACACCGCTACCGCGTGGGCACCAACCACGCCCAGATCCCGGTGAACCAGCCGAAGAACCAGGTCAACAACTACAGCCAGGACGGCGCGGGACGTTACCACTTCAACGCCCCTTCCGTTCCCGTTTACGCACCGAACTCGGTAGGCGGCCCGGCTGCGGTTGAGCCGCAGAGCCCGGCCGGTGGCTGGGAGAACGACGGCGAGCTGACCCTTGCCGCGCACTCCCTGCACGCTGAGGACAGCGATTTCGTCCAGGCTGGAGCGTTGTACCGCGAGGTTTACGACGACGGCGCCAAGGCCCGCCTGCTCGAGACCATCACCGGTGCTGTGGGCGGCGTCAAGAGCCCGGGCATCAAGGAACGCGCCATCCAGTACTGGACCAACGTTGACGCCGAGCTTGGTGCGAAACTCCGCGCCAACCTTGGTGCAGGCGTTGCCGCTGGAGCTGGCAATTCCGAGGCAGAAGCTGCCAACAAGATCGGCTGATGTTCTGATCCAAGCATTGCTGAACGCCCCGTCGCGGATTTCTCCGCGGCGGGGCGTTTCTGTTTTCCACATAGCCTCCGGAGAGTATGGCCCGCTCCATCGATGACTGCCTACCATCCGTACATGGACTCTTTTGAAGGAATTCCCCCGACGGCGTTCGGCTTCTACGCGGAACTGGAAGAAGACAACAACCGCGACTGGTGGCTGCAGAACAAGGCCAGGTATGAGAAGGACGTCAAAAAACCATTGACGGCGTTGCTCGCCGCGCTGGAGCCACGCTTCGGTCCCGCCAAGATCTTCAGGCCCAACCGGGACATCCGGTTCTCGCAGGACAAGTCGCCGTACAAAACGGCCCAAGGAGCGTTCGCGTCCTATCAGGAGGGTGTGGGGTACTACCTTCAAGTGGCGGCTGATGGCCTTCTTGTTGGCGGCGGCTACCACTCCCACTCCCCTGCCCAACTCGCACGCTACCGGAACGCCGTGGACGCCTCGGCAACGGGTGAGTCGCTGCAGCACATCGTGGAAGCCCTCGGCACCTCCGGGTTCGCCGTTGATGGTGAAAAGCTAAAGACCGTACCCCGCGGCTTCGGTTCCGCCCATCCCCGCGCCGACCTGCTCAAACACAAGACGCTTACTGCAGGAGTTGACCTGGGGCAGCCTGGCTGGCTGGCTACTCCTGCGGCCTCGGATGAAATCGCCGGGCTTTGGGAACAGCTGCGCCCCCTTGTCGAGTGGGTGGGCCGCCACGCCGCACCATGATGCGCGCAGCTTGACGCAATAGCCCACCATCACGGGGGCGGCCCTCCCGCCCTGGTTCGTTTGGGGAGTCCATAGAGGAACCAGTAGGCGCCTGCAACCGTCAGCATGAAGCCAAGGGTCCCGATGATCGTGATCTCCGTGACGATACCTGCGATGATCACTGCGATTCCGGCCAATATGGTCAGGACTCCGTAGACGCGCTGTGAGGCGGTTCTGCTGCTTGGGACTCCCGATTGCAGTTTCCGGTACAGGTCAGGATCGGATGCGGCGAGTTCCTGTTCGAGCTTTTCTAGGCGGGCGCGTTCCTCATCCGACAGGGCCATGGGGGTCTTCCTGCCTATGGAAAAGCAGCCGGGATGGAGCGTCCGGAATGTCCCGAACCTGCCGCAATGCGACGCCACCTTCTCTCTGCACCGTGGTTCACGGCTGCTGACGCAAGTCAGGACCGGCGGCGGGCTGGTAAGACCTCAGGCGCACACGGGTTCACCTGCAGACCCTCGCCGTCGCCGGCCTAGAGTCAATTTTACTCACCCTGATCCGCTCTTGGGGCCCTCCATACCCTCTCCAAAGGCTGGAATTACCTGAAGACTACGAGGGATGGAAGTACTCACGGTCGCAAGCGATGGCCCGGCTACTAATGGCATCATGAGATTGTGATGAGCAAGCTGAGATTAAGAGTCAAAACCATGTACGAAATCGACACTGTGATGTCGCTCGTACCGGAGGTCGATGGAAGTTCACTTGTCACGCTTGTCAACGAATACGAATCTTCACGCGGTTACAGCCCAGCTGGTGCATATGGCGGAATTGTCCTCGCTTTTTTCAGATACGGTGACCTTTCGCGCTACTACCTCGGAACAGAAGCCAGTCAATGGCCAGAGCCCGGCAAGGCCTGGTTGCTGGGATGCGATTGCGGAGAAGTCGGCTGCTGGCCCCTGGCCGCTGAAATCACCGTCACCGACGCCACCGTCACATGGTCGGGCTTCCAGCAACCCCACCGGCCGGGCTGGAACTACTCAGCCTTCGGGCCGTTCCAATTCCACCGCGAACTCTACGATCAGGCCGTGAAGTACGGTGTCGCTGGGCTCGATCACGTTTGAGCCCAGGTCATCTGTGGTGACCTTCGGTGGCCAGTCGAAAGTCAACGTTGCTGAAAAAAACTGAGAGCATCAGCTCAAACGCTTTGGTCGCTTCTTTGGGCTGGTTCATGACCACAAAGTCGAACTGCAAGCCATAGAAGGTCGATGTGAACAGCCGTGCATCAGTATCGGCGAATTCTTCCCTGATGCCCTGGCTCATCAGCCAGTCCCGGGTCTTGTGGTGCAGCATCCGAAAGTTCTCCTGCGACGTACCACGAGGTGCTGCGGCCACGATGTCCTGTGCAGTGGCCTCGAACTCCAGCCGCGCCAGATGGCGGTTCCGCTGTGCCATGGTCCACCCCCACGATTGCAGCAGGAACGCGCGCCACGCCTCGCGATCGATGTGGCGCACGTCGGCGCTCCGCATCGGGTCCAGCCTGGACTCGATGGAACTGATGATTTCGGCGATCAGCTGCTCTCTGTTGCCGAAGTGGTAGACCAGCACGTAACTGGAGATACCGAGCCCCTCGGCGAGGCTGCGAAAGGTCAGCGCCGCCAGTGTCTTGTCCATCAGATAGTCCAGGATGGCAGACAGGAGCTCCGCTTTGCGCTCGGGTTTTGCAGGGCGGGCCATGGCTCCATCTTAGGAGCCATGGCCCGGCAGGGTTGACGTCGCGAACGGGCCCTAAACCCGGGTGCGGCCTAGACGCGGGTCAGGGCGTCGTCGTCGTCCGTTGTCTTGTTAACCGCAGACCTGGCTTCGCTGAAGCGCTCGTTCAGACGTGAGTGCCGCTGTCCGTAGGAGAAGTAGATCGCAATGCCCACTACCAGCCAGATCGCGAAGAAGATCCAGGTCTCTACGGCCAGGTTTGTCATGAGGTAGAGGCACAGAAGGGCAGACACCACCGGAAGCACCTTGCCGAAAGGAACGCGGAACGCCGGCTTCAGGTCAGGGCGTTTCTTCCGGAGTACCAGGATGCCCAGGCTGACCATAACGAAGGCTGAGAGGGTTCCGATGTTGATCATCTCCTCCAGAAGATCCACATTCGTCAGGCCCGCCACAACGGCTACGGCTGCCCCGCAAATGATCTGGAGACGGGCCGGAGTGGAGCGCTTTGCGCTGGTCTTGGACAGGGATCGCGGCAGGAGTCCGTCCCGGCTCATGGCAAGAACCACACGCGACAGACCCATGAGGAGCACCATAATGACAGTGGTCAGGCCAACGAGTGAGCCGAACGCGATCACCTTGGCCGCGCCGGTATCCCCTACCGCTTCAAAAGCCGTGGTAAGGGTAGGGTTCTTGACCTCGGCCAGTTCGGTGTAAGACACCATTCCGGTCAGCGCGAGCGAGACCAGGATGTACAGCAGGGTCACCACTGCCAGGCCACCGAAGATGCCGCGAGGAAGGGTCTTCTGCGGGTTCTTGACCTCTTCAGCGGAGGTAGCAACGACGTCGAAGCCGATGAAAGCGAAGAAGACCAGGGCTGCGCCCGCAAAGATGCCGAGAGTTCCATATTGCGCGGGGGCAGCACCCGTCAGGAAGCCGAAGAAGGACTGCTTGAGGACATCGGTGGCGCCTGCCGCGGCGGTGGGCTCAGACGCCGGGACAAACGGGCTGTAGTTCTCGAACTTGACGTAGGTGAACCCCACAACGAGAACGAACAGAACGACGGCGATCTTGATCAGCGTGAACACGTTCCCGACGCGGGCTGACAGCTTGGTCCCCAGCACCAGCAGCACGGTAAAGATGGCCACAATCAGGAAGGCGCCCCAGTAGAGGTCGATCCCTCCGAGCGAGATGGCCGGCGGAATATCGAGGCCGGTCAGCGCGAATACTTTGCTGAGGTAGATTCCCCAGTACTTTGCGATCACTGCGGCGGCGGTGAACAGCTCCAGGATCAGGTTCCAGCCGATGATCCAGGCCAGCAGCTCGCCCATGGTGGCGTAGGTGAAGACGTAGGCGGAGCCTGCCACCGGAATGGCCGTGGCGAACTCGGCGTAGCACATGATAGCCAGCGCACAGGTGACGGCAGCGATCGCGAAGGAAACCGTGACGGCAGGGCCTGCGAAGTTTGCCGCAGCCTTTGCCCCTACCGAGAAGATTCCGGCGCCGACAGCAACGGCGACGCCCATGATCATCAGGTCCCACGTACTCAGGGTCCGCTTGAGTGTGCGGCCCGGCTCTTCGGCGTCGGTTATCGACTGCTCAACTGACTTGGTCCGGAAAAGGTTCATGAGGAAGTCCACAATCTTGATTTCGTGCTGGAAACAGACTTGTCAAGAGTAGTGTCCATCCAGTGGACGGCAATATTTGTCCCGGAATGTGAGACGGCTTCGAGTTAGAACGCGAATTGCGCAGGTATCACCCGGGTACCACCAATGTCGAGGGTGAAGCTGCGGGGCGTGGCCGCCGGATTGGTACCGCCAATGACGAGCGGCGGTAGTACTCCGGCGGTGGCTGCCGGCAGCGTGCAGTTGATCTGGCGGCCCCCGACCGAGCACTGCCATCCTCCGGAACCAGCGGTTGTGGGCCGGGTCTGGGAGCCGTGATACTTCAAAACAACAGTCACGTCTGTGGGATGGGATCCGCCGGTTACAGCGGCGAGCGAAATAGCCAGTACGTCACTAAACTGTTCGCCTCCACTCCGGCTGACATTGGCCGAGGCGCTGAACAACGTGGCTTCCGCGGGGGCCGGCGGCGGGGCAGGGGCAGTCGGCGGAGTCGTGGGTGCAGGAGGAGGCGAAGGGGCCGGACCCTCGGTTGGCGGCGGTGCAGGCTGCGGTGCGGTTTGCACGGCTCCTGAATCAGCAGACGTGTCCTGCTGAGGGACCTCCCCCGCTGTCAGTTGTTCACCGCCTGGCACTGCTCCCACTGGGCCCGGCCCATCAGCGGATACTAGGTCCGCTGCGCCCTGATCCGCTGCCCGATCCCCGGCCGACCCGTGAGGCAGCCGGTCCTCGGTTCCGGGCGAGCCGGGAACGCCTGCCTTCGGCGCCTCTTCCGGCGAAGAGCCTCCGTCGGGGGCAACTCCCCCGCCAGGAAGCAGCGCGTCCGCCGGCCTGCTGTCCCCCGGCAATTGGGCTGCCGGCATCTGCTGTCCGGCGCCGCCGGCATTAAGCCCGCCAAACTGCACGGCCACTGCGATTGCGACGGCAGCAGCAGCAACAGAGGCCGCGCCTGAGCTGACCAGGGCATGGGAACGCGCCCAGCCCCAGGTGCGTGCGGCGCCCTCCTGCAGTCCCAGGACTGCCCCGCTGAAAAGTCCGCCGGCGGCAATCCCCGCCGTTGGGAAGGCCAGCCCGGCAGCCAGCGGGAAGATGATTCCACGCATGCCCGCCCCTACGTCCTGGACCTGCAGGAGCAGGCCGAGGCATTTGGAGCACTCATCCAGGTGGTCGCGGACCTTTGCTTCGTTCCGGGGACTGAGCCCCCGGCGGGCATAGCCGCCCAGCTTGTCGGTGACCGCTGCGCAGCCGGGATCCTCGGCTGTTGCCGTGATGTGGTGCTGGAGGTAGGACTGCCGCAGGCCTTCGCGTGCACGGACGGCGAGCGCAGAGACACCGTTGGCGGACAATCCCAGCAACGGCGCTACGGCCGCTGGCGACATGCCGTCGATTTCGGTGTACCAGAGCACTGCCTGCCAACGTTCGGGCAGCGAGCGGAACGAGTCGGCAACAGTCTTCGACTCAAATGATGCAAGCACGGGGTCCGTGTAGCCCGTGGGGTTCTCATAGGCAGTCAGATCATCGCTCAGCGTCTGGCGGCCGTCTCCAACGTTCTTCCTGGCTGCCAGCCGGGCAATCGAGGAAAACAGGTAGGCACGAAAGAAGGCGTCGGGTCCGGATCCGGTCTGCAACGCCGCGAGGACGTTTGCGAACCCCTCGGCGGCCAGGTCTTCGGCGTCGGATCCGTTGCGTGCATAACGGTGGGCAAGCCCGACGGCGGCCCGGTGGTGCCGTCCGAAGAGTTGGCCGTAGGCGTCCCCTTCTCCTGCCCGCACCTTGGCGATGAGTTCCGCATCGCTGGGTTGGGCCGGTTCTGCGCCGGGGGTGGCTTCGCTGAGCATTATTCTTCCTGACAGGCCGTCGTATCCCCTGCCGGACCGGGCAGGGCTCCCAGTTTACGGCCGGCGAATCAGGTTCCCGGGTTGTCTTGGGAAAATCTTCAAAAGTCGCGTCATGACTCCTGTGCAGAGCGCTCTTAACCGTTGTGACCATTCTTCAGCCCGCGGCCGGCATCAGGCCTATGGACCCGTTGGATGTGCTGGCGCGCTGGCGGCAGCGCAGCATGGCAGCCGACTGGCGGGTCGAGGCCGACTGGCTTTGTGCGGGAACACGGTCCGTGGCAACCGCTTTTGCCCGCGGATCCTTCGATCCAACACGGCCCTCGTCTTACAGCGACCGCTTCACCGGCCAGCCCACGGCCGGCCAGCCGGCCGGCCAGCCCACGGCCGGCCAGCCGGCCGGCCAGTCCGCAGGCAGCCAGCACGGAGGCAAAGTCTTCAGCCTTGGTTCGCTTGGCGCAGGCATCAAGACAGCAGATCCAGGCTCACTCGAACCCGTACGGCAACTGGGGGCGGCGAGGGCTTATGACGGCGTTGGCATCGCCGAAGCCCTGACCGACGTCGGGGCACTCTTCTCGGCCCATGACCTTCCCACGCCCATGAAGGTGACAGCTGCCTTCGCCGAGGCCTGGGTGGAGGCCTCTTCGCTCCTGAGCGTTGCGATTTCCTGCACCGATCCCGCCAGCGGCCTCTCCACCTGGCCGCACTTCAGGAACCGGCTTTATGAACTTTATGGCGCACACGAGGACGTCAGCCGGCGCTTCCTGCTTGCCGTCCTCAGGCACCCCAGCCATCACGGTGCAGGGCGACGCTGGGAACTGGAAGCCAGGATTGGCCACATCTGCGCGGACAACTTCAGCCGGAGCGGAACAGTTTTGAGCCGGTCCCCTGACGCCGTCATCGTTCTATCGGAGCGGACCCAGGACGCCTTTGGACGAATCAACAGTTGTGCCGCGGAGCTGAACACCCTGCTGACCGGGCAGTTTCCGGGGGCAAAGGTGAGGATCGACGTCGAACCCCTCCCGGACGATGTCCATGACGTGGCCAGGCTCCTGGACAGCCTGCGGCGCTGACCACGAAAAGAACTGCTTTGCCTGGCCCGCTGGGGGTGTCAGGGAAGGCCGCACCACCGAGGGAGGTCTCCTGCTTATCGCAGGAGGCCTCCCTTACTTGGAAGGCGTCTCTAACCTATGGCTCTCAGCAAGTTGGCCGACGGACGGACTGACTCCAGGCTAGGCAGTCTCGAAGTCCAGAACCACTGCACCCCGCTCAAACTCGGCACCCGGCAACAACACAGTCCGCAGCGTGAGCGTCCCCTTGCCGAAGAGCGCAGTGCTCTCACCCTCCCGCAGAAGTTCGATGCGTGATTCACTGTGGGTGCGAAGGGACAACCGGGCCACGCCGACGCCCTCCGGCCTGCCGAGCCGCATCACGCCGATGCGCACGCCATGGAGTTCAGGCTGGGTGCCCTGTTTGGCGGTAATGGTTTCGCTCATGGTCAACATGCCTGCCTTCACTTGTCCCTGGTTGAAGGTACGGAGCTAACGGATTGGAAGTTTTCACGGTACTCGTCTTCAGTCAGCCAAATGTCGCCGACCTTTGATTCGCCATCACTGCCGGTACCGCCGTCGGGTCCCCAAGGATTGATCAGGTGGATCTTGCCGTCCTTGATCTCCGAGACCACATAGACGTGGTTGTCCACGATGCGGCTGTCATCGACGTCGCCGTCGTTGCTGGTGAAGGGGTTCCAGTCACCGCCGGACTCCGAGGACACCACCACTGGGCCGTCGTCGAGCCGTTCTTGGATATCATCGAAGTTCAACTCCCCCTCGGTGTCGGCGTCCTGACCGGTAATGGCTTCGAGGGCCCGCTGGGGATCATCGTATTCAATGTCCGCGTAGTCGCCGCCGAAGAATTCCGCTGCCGCCTTTTCATAAATGGTGGCGAAGTTGGGGTTACCGTCGGGATCTGTTGCTGCGGCCTCAACCATGCTCGCTTCCACTGTGATCTCCACCGGTTCACCGTCCCTGTAGAAAGTGACCGTATAGCTGCCGTCGTCGTTCAGTTCCATGTGTTCACGGATGAAGTCAGGATCGTTCTGTGCGATGGCCCCCAGGCTCGCGAGCAACCAACAGTCCGCGAGCCCACCCTGCTCAATCCTGTCCGCAGCCAGATCTTCGTCCCCTTCAGGGACCGGATCCTCGATCGGTTTGTGCTCATCCTTGCCTGTCGGTTCGCCTTCGCGGTCTTTTCCGGAACCGGCGTTGACGGCGTCTCTACCCGCACCGCTGGCGAGTTCCTGGTCTCTGGCATTTCCCTCAAGGGTGCGGGAGCCCTCCATCAGCACATGCCCGCAACGAACCAGCGCGGCACGGTATTCGCCCTGCCACTGGCTGCGGAACGCCTCTCCGTCGTTGCCCTTCCAGAGCGTTGAGTCCAAAGTCCCCTGCAGACTCTGTGCAAGGCTGGCCAGGCGCTCACCGCCGTCGCGAAGGGATCCCGCCAGCTCCCGCAACTGGCCAGCATCGGCTCCCCAAAATCCAGACATGTTTCCGCCAAGCCCTTCCCAAGACAACGTGTTGCACTTCCTGCGCCAAAGGTAGTCCAGAACACACCGCGCCGGCGATGGGTAGGAATGCCCATCGCAGAACGGAGACAGCGGAGGCTAGGCTGGGCATCAACAGGCAGCGCGCAAAGGACGCAGCGCCAGGACTGCCAGGCTGGACATCAAGTGAAACAAGGGGAAACGTGAAGACAGTTCGGCAGGACCCTGTCAGGACATCGAGCATCAGCGCCGCAGAGCATCGCCTCCCACCGTTCAGTGCCGCAGTCGTGAGTGTGCTCATTGCTGTGCCTGTGCTCGCCGGCTGCCAATCCCCGCCTCCCGAACGTGACGTCCCTGCGGTGACCCAACCGCCGTCGGGCATTGCTGAGAGCTTCAAGAAGTATTCACCCGTGTCGGCTGAAATCAGGAACGCTTTGGAGGAGAAGATTCCGGAGGTCAATTGGTCCGCGGCGGATGGAACGTCCATCAACAGGCAGCCGGACGGACGCTGCATCCTCTTCCTCCCGACCTTCCGCAGCGACGGTGACCTGGTCAAGGCTTCGGACGGTTTCAAGAAGGTGATGGACGCAGTAAACCCCGCGCTGCAGCGCCACGAATTCAGCACCGTGACCGGACTCGACGAGGGAGCCAAGGGGTACTGGTCCGTCACGTCGTCCAACAGCCAGGGGGCCAAGCTCAACGTGGCGGGCCGCACTGATGTGGAATTACGACTGAACGTACCCGTGGAGTCGGCTTCGTGCTCGTCCGGGGATTTGGCCGGGCTGAGCTAGAGGCCGGCCCCCGGCCAGCCACCACATCACTGTCAGATGCGTGCCCGGGCGCTAGCCGCCTGCGAGTCAGTCCTGTGGTCCGCGTGAAATCTCGATCATTTCCTCGCGGGGAACCACTTTCACGCGTTCCCGAATGATGCCGGACTCGGTCTCGCCGGACCAGGTCACACCGAGTTTCAACTCATGGGCGTCCAGCCGGTTCCAGCCTTCCCAGGTGGTATACCGGATTCCCCGTTCCTCCAGCAGCCGGATGATGGCCTGCGGATCGGGATTCTTCGCGGGAGGAAGCGTCAGCCGGTCCTCCAACAGGAAGCCGATGGTTTCCAATGCATCGCCCTTGGTATGGCCAATAAGTCCCACGGGGCCGCGCTTGATCCAGCCGGTGGTGTAGATCCCGGGGACGGGCTCGCCGTATTCGTCCAGTACACGACCCCCCTCGTTGGGGATCACACCGTACTTGGCGTCGTACTCGAGTTCGTCCAGCGGGGAACCGTGGTAGCCAATGGCGCGGTAGACAGCCTGGACGGGGTAGTCGATGTACTCGCCGGTGCCCTTGACATGGCCCGTCCCATCGAGCCGCATGCGCTCGAACTTGATGCCGGCCACCTTGCCGGCACCGTCGCCGTCGCCGCTATCGCTTCCATAAATTTCGACCGGGCTGTGCAGGAAGTGCAGGTGCAAGCGGCGCGACGACGGAACGTCGGCCTCGGTGTGCTCCTCCGCCAGCCAGTTGGTCATGGTGTTGACCATGGTCTTGATCTGGTTGTTGCTCCGGATGGCTTCCTCGGAGGCCTCATCAAACTCGAAGTCCTCGGGATACAGAACAATGTCCACGTCCTTGGCATGGCTGAGTTCGCGCAGTTCAAGCGGTGTGAATTTCACTTGAGCCGGACCCCGGCGGCCGAACACATGCACGTCAGTGACGGGGGAATTCTTCAACGCCCGGTACACGTTGTCCGGGATTTCCGTCGTCAGCAGCTCATCCGCGTGCTTAACCAGCATGCGGGCGACATCCAGCGCCACGTTGCCGTTGCCGATCACGGCGATTTCCTTGGCTTCCAGCGGCCAGTCCCGGGGTACGTCCGGATGTCCGTCATACCAGGACACAAAATCCGCGCCACCGAAGGATCCCTCCAGCTCGACACCGGGCACGTCCAGTTCCGCGTCCTTGATGGCGCCGGTGGAGAAAATCACGGCGTCGTAGAAAGCGCGGATGTCGTGAAGGGTCAGGTCCCGGCCGTACGTAACGTTGCCGAGGAAGCGGATGTCGCCTCGGTCCAGCACCTTGTGCAGGGCATTGACGATTCCCTTGATCCGGGGGTGGTCGGGAGCTACGCCGTAACGGATCAGGCCATACGGTGCGGGATGGGCCTCGAAGAGATCGATGCTGACTTCGAAATCCCCGTCCTTAACCTCATTGGACTTGGTGAGGATGTCCGCCGCGTAGACCCCTGCCGGCCCCGCGCCGATGATCGCGACCCGGAGGGGCCGTTTGGGCGTGCTTTCTGCCGAACTGGTCACGGGTGCCCTTCTGCAACTGGAGACTGCACGAGCTCATGCCGCGCACAGTATCCAATTCTAGTGGGCTGTCCGTCAGCCAGCGTTCTGGATGGCGACCACCCGCCCTTCGCGGTACAGCAGCGCACGAAGCTCAGATTCCGCGGAGTCCAGCCTCCTGGGATCAATCGTCTCGCCGGCCGCGAAGTGGTCCAGCAAACGCGGATCGACGTAACTCTTCCGAGCGATAGTAGGTGTATTACCAAGAACAGCCGCCGCCTCCCGCATGGCCTGGCTGATGGCAGCCTTGCGGGCGCCCACTGATTTTTGCGGCCCACTCCGGGCGAGGCTCACGGCGGCAGCAATAGTTCCACGCAGGGTCCTGAAGTCCTTCGCCGTGAAGTCGGACCCGGTTCGTTCCTTCACGTAGGTGTTAATCTCGGCACTTGTTACCGGATGCCACCTGCGGCGTTCCCGGAAGGCCAGCAGGCGTGCATTCCCGCCGCGTTTCTTGAGAATGCGCATCAGGGACGCCAGGTCCGGATCGTCAATTTCCGATTCCCAGGTCTTCCCGCTCTTGGCAGGAAAACTGAGCAGCAGAGTGTCGTTCCGCACCTTTACATGGGCGCAGAGCAGCGTGGCCAGTCCGTGGCTGCCATTTTCGTTGGTGTACTTTTCCGAGCCCACCCGCAACGATCCGCTGTCCAGCATCCTGAAAGCCGCGGCCAGGACCCGTTCGCGCGAAAGCCCCTCGGAGCGCAGATCCAAGGTAACCCGCCGTCGCGCGGAAGGAAGGGACTCGGCAAGCTGGAGGGCACGGTCGAACTTCACCCGGTCCTTACGCTCTCGCCATTCGGGGTGGTAGATGTATTGGCGCCGGCCAACAGCATCCAGACCGGTCGCCTGTATGTGCCCGTTCTCAAAGGGCGAGATCCAGACATCCTTCCAGGCGGGCGGGATCCCGATGCTCTCCAGGCGCTCACGGACAGGACCCGGCGGCAGCGTAGTGCCATCCAAGTCCCGGTAGCTGAAGCCATTTCCGGCAGCCACCCTGCGGTAGCCCCGGCCCGTGGCGTTGCTCCGCCTGAGTCTCATAGAATGCTTTCCTGCCCATGCATCATGCTCACAATGGTAAGCCTACTGACTACCTCTGGGGCCAGGGCAGTTTGGACAGCAGGCTTTTCTCTCTGGGCGGAATACTGGCGGCAACTGTGATGTTCTTGACTTTGTGCCTACTTCTCACGGATCCTCCTCTGCCAGTGTTACCAACTCTGGCCCCGTGGCAGGCCCTTCAATGAAGCCCGAACCTTCGATGGAATCCCATTCCGGAGCCGCCTTAGCCACTCCGGGAGGACAAAAGCCTGGCTTGAAGGCTGTAGATAAGGACACGACGGCGGGGATCCTCTTCGGGATTGGCGCTTACGGCCTGTGGGGGCTGCTTCCTATCTACTTCTTCGTGCTGCAACCCGCCGGAGCTGTAGAAATCGTGGCCAACCGTGTGGTGTGGTCGCTCATCTTTTGCGCGCTGCTGATTACAGTCACACGTTCCTGGTCTGTCCTCATGGGCGCTTTCAAGGACAGCACAGTTTTTGGAACGCTAGCCATAGCGGCCGGCCTTATCGCCGTGAACTGGCTTACCTACACCTTCGGAGTAACCACCGGCCAGGCGGTGGAGGCATCGCTTGGCTACTTCATCAACCCGATCGTCTCCGTCCTGCTGGGCGTGTTTGTGCTGAAGGAAACGCTTCGCCCCATGCAGTGGGCCGCCGTCGTCATCGGTTTTGTAGCAGTAGTGGTCTTGACGATTTCCTACGGCAAGCTGCCCTGGATCGCGTTGACGCTGGCGGTCAGCTTCGGCCTGTACGGCTTCGTGAAAAAGCGCGTGGGTCCAAAGGCGGACGCCATCACCAGCCTCACGGTGGAAACCATTGTGCTGGCACCGCTGGCAGCAGCCACCATGGTTTTCCTTGCCTTCAGCAACACCGCCACACTGACCAACCACGGGGCTACCCACTTCTGGCTGCTGCTGTCCTCCGGGATCATCACAGCTGTTCCCCTGGTGTTCTTCGGTGCCTCCGCCCGGCGGCTGCCCATGACCAGCATCGGCCTGCTGCAGTACTTCGCTCCGGTCCTCCAGTTCGTCATTGCCCTCGTGGTGTTCCAGGAGGCCATGACGACGGGCCGGTGGATCGGATTCGGCATCGTCTGGCTTGCGCTACTGGTTCTCACAGTGGACATGCTCATTCACGCCCGGAAGAACTCAGTAGCTCGGAAGCTGGCCCACGCCTAGCCAGACGACGCCTCCGGCACTCCCCTCAGGCGTGGGCCTTGATGGCCGATGCCAGCACTGAGAGACCATCGAGCAGCAGTTCGTCGGTGATGACGAGGGGCGGCAGCAAGCGGATCACATTGCCGTAGGTTCCACAGGTGAGGATGATGACACCTTCCTTGAGGCAGGCTCCGGCCACAGCCTTGGTCAGCTCCGGGTTCGGTTCCTTGGAGCCGGAGTGCACCAGTTCGATGGCCAGCATGGCGCCGCGGCCGCGGATGTCACCGATTACGGAGACTTCCTCAGCGAGTTCGCGCAGCTTGCCCGTTGCCAGCTCTTCGATGTGCTTGGCGCGGGCGTTGAGATCGTACTCCTCCATGGAGCCGATCGACGCGAGGGCAGCGGCGCACGCTACCGGGTTGCCGCCGTAGGTGCCGCCCAGGCCGCCCGGGTGGACGGCGTCGAGCAGGTCAGCGCGGCCGGTGATAGCCGAGAGCGGCATGCCACCGGCGATGCCCTTGGCCATGGTGATGATGTCCGGAACAACGCCCTCGTGATTAACCGCGAACCATTCGCCCGTGCGGCAGAAACCTGACTGGACCTCGTCGGCAATGAAGACGATGCCCTTGTCCTTGGCCCACGCCGAGAGGGCCGGCAGGAAGCCGTCCGCCGGGACAATGAACCCGCCTTCACCCTGGATCGGCTCGATGATGATGGCAGCAACCTGGTCGCCACCGATCTGCTTCTCGATCATGGTGATGGCGCGCTTGGCGGCCTCGGCACCGGTGATCGAGGGGTTCTCCTCGCGGAAGGGGTAGCTCATGGGCATGCGGTAAACCTCGGGCGCGAACGGGCCGAAGTTGGTTTTGTACGGCATCGCCTTCGCCGTCAGTGCCATGGTCAGGTTGGTGCGGCCATGGTAGGCGTGGTCAAAGGCGACGACGGCGTCCCGGCCGGTGGCCAGGCGAGCCACCTTGACGGCGTTCTCAACAGCTTCCGCACCGGAGTTGAAGAGGACCGTCCGCTTCTCATAGTCGCCGGGGGTGAGCCGGTTGAGCTGCTCGGCGACGGCCACGTAGCCCTCGTACGGGGTGACCATAAAGCAGGTGTGCGTGAAGTGCTCCACCGCTTCCTTCACTGCACCGACGACGGCGGGATCGGAAGCACCGACGCTTGTCACGGCGATGCCTGAACCAAGATCAATGAAGGAGTTTCCGTCGACGTCGTGGATGATCCCGCCGTCGGCGTCCGCTACATAAACAGGGACGGCGGAGGCGACGCCGGCAGCCACCACTGCCTTACGGCGTTCGGTCAGAGCTACTGACTTGGGGCCGGGGAAGTCGGCATGGACACGGCGCTTCTGCTCGAGACGGTAGGTGATTTCACTTGCTGTGGCGGTCATTGAGAAGCCTTTCTTACTACTGAATTGGGCCCACGTCGGGAGGGTTCCCTGGCCGAAGCGGAGCGAGGTTAGGGTGCCGGTGGGGACTATGCGTCCAGCGCGCTCATCACGTGCTTGATGCGGGTGTAATCCTCGACGCCGTACATGGACAGGTCCTTGCCGTAACCGGATTGCTTGAAACCTCCGTGCGGCATTTCCGCGGTGAGCAGGATGTGCGTGTTGATCCAGACAGCACCGAAGTCGAGGTCACGGCTGACCCGCATGGCAGTACCGTGGTCGCTGGTCCAGACGCTTGACGCGAGGGCGTACTCGACGTCGTTGGCCAGGGTGACCGCTTCTTCCTCGCTGCTGAACTTCTGGACAGTGATGATGGGGCCGAACGTTTCCTGCTGCACCACACTGTCTGTCTGCTTGGCTCCGGTGATGATGGTGGGCTCAAAGAAGAAGCCCCGGTCCCCCGCCCGTTTGCCACCGATTTCAATCCGGCAGTTCTCCGGGAGGGACTCCACCACGGCGCTGACAGCCTTGAAATGGTTGACGTTGTTCAGCGGGCCGAAGTAGTTTTCTTCATCGTTCTGGGAGCCGGTGTGCAGGGTCTTGGTGTGGTCCACCATGGCGGACACGACGTCGTCGTGCACTGAGTCCTCAACGAGCACGCGGGTGATGGCCGTGCAGTCCTGGCCCGCATTGAAGAAGGCGAACTCAGCAATGGCTGCCGCGCTCTTCTTGATATCAGCGTCCTTGAAGACAATGGCAGGTGCCTTGCCGCCCAGCTCGAGATGGGCACGCTTGAGGCCTTTGGCAGCTCCGGAAGCCACGGCGATACCCGCCCTGACTGAACCGGTAATGGACACGAGGCCCGGGACCTTGTGCTCCACCATCATCGAACCGGTCTCGCCGGTGCCAAGGATCACGTTGAGCACGCCGGCGGGAAGGATATCCGCTGCCAGCCTGGCAAGGACCAGCGTGGATTCCGGAGTGGTGTCCGAGGGCTTCAGCACAACAGTGTTGCCGGCAGCGAGGGCCGGACCGATTTTCCAGATGGCCATAAGGAACGGGTAATTCCAGGGAGCAACCTGAGCCACGACGCCGATGGGCTCGCGGCGGACAAAGGAGGTGTGGCCTTCGAAGTACTCGCCGGCGGACTTGCCCTCCAGGATGCGCGCGGCACCGGCGAAGAACCGCATTTGGTCTGCTCCGGCTGCAACTTCCTCTGAGGCGATCAGGGAGCGGACCTGCCCGGTGTTACGGTGCTGGGCCTCGACAATTTCGTCGCTGTTGGCCTCGATGGCGTCAGCAAGTTTGAGCAGCATCAGCTGGCGCTGGCCCGGCGTGGTGTGCTTCCAGCTCTTGAAAGCCCCGGCGGCCGCCGTCATGGCGGCATCAACGTCAGCCTGGCCGGAAACCGGAGATTTCGCCACGACGTCACCGTTGGTGGGATTCACAATGTCCAGCAACGCGGTGCCGGACGGCGTGACGAACTCGCCGTTGATGAAGTTCTGCAAGGTTTGAACCACGGTGTGCAACCTCTTTCGTACTGACTCAGGCAAAGAGCCTTTATGTGATGCGGAGCATAGGAGCATGCCTCCGATACGGCTGCAACGAGCCTATGCCTTGCCCTCAGAGCTGGGAATAGCCACCTGCACACCTTTGCCCGAATCCTTTAGTGCGATGACACAGCACAGGGCTATCCTTTACGCATGGCAATCTCACTCGCAGCCCTGCTGGGGGTGCAAGCTCTGAAACTCCGCAAATCCGGCCTGGCGGAGACCACCTGGCATCAGGACATTCATTGG
The DNA here is from genome assembly GCF_056499105.1 of Arthrobacter sp. Z5-13. Classification (NCBI taxonomy): domain Bacteria; kingdom Bacillati; phylum Actinomycetota; class Actinomycetes; order Micrococcales; family Micrococcaceae; genus Arthrobacter; species Arthrobacter sp. Z5-13. Next base: position 1,104,864 of record NZ_CP096460.1, on the reverse strand, counting down.
GTGGCCGTCACGGAACAAGAGGATCCCCAGCGGTTCCTCAACGGCGGAGAGCTGGTGCTCACCACGGGCATGCGGCTGCGCACGGCTCCGGAGCAGCGCCGCTTCGTCCGCCAGGTACAACGGGCCGGTGCGGTGGGGATCGGCTTCGGAACGGGGCTGACGCATGAGGATGTCCCGCCGGCACTGATCGCCGAAGCTAACCGCTGGGGACTTCCGGTGGTAGAAGTGCCCTACGAGACCCCGTTCATCGCCATCGGCAAACTGGTGGCCGATGCGCAGTCGGCCGACCATTACGCCAAACTTGAGCGTCTCATCGCCGGTCATCAGATCCTGGCCCGGGCACTGCTGACGGGCGGCGGGCTTTCGGAGCTTCTCCGGCACCTCGGTTCCATGCTCCGCACCGAGATCATCCTGACCCAGTTCACCGCGCAGCTTTACAACAGCGCTGCCGGAAACCCTTCCCCCACAGCTGACGGGTGGGCGTCCTACCCCATTCCCACGGGCCGCCGGGATGCCTGCACTCTTTGGGTCAAAAAGCCTTTCGAGGATTCAGGGATCGTCAACTACGCCCAAAACCTCATCAGCGTGGAGCTGAACAACATGATGAAGCAGCGGCAGTCCCAGCGGGCATTGTCGGGGCAGGTCCTTGAGGACGTTATTCACGGCACGCTGGAACCCAGTGAAGCTTCCCGGCGACTGGCGGGGATAGGGGTGAACAGCACACGCAAGAACGTGGTCCTGCTGGCCGAATCCGCGGCGCACCAGAAACAACTCGTCAGCTCCTCACTTCCGCCCGAGCTGGAGCAGGGGGTCACCGCCGTCGTCGGCAAGGACCTTATTACTGTCATCCCCGACGACGGCAGCGGTTCCGGCGCGCTCGCCAAGCGCCTCAGCGATCACCTCGCCGAGGCAGGCATCCACGCCACAATTGGCATGGGCGGCGCGTACACCAAGCCGAACGGGCTCCGCTGGAGCTACTTCGAGGCCCGTGATGCCGCCAGCCGTGGCCTGCCAGTGAACGAACCGGAACGGCTTAGCCTGACGTCGCTGCTGCTGGCCAGCGAAGACGTACCCCTGGCGGACATGGCCAACGAGTCCCTCAATCCGCTGCGGACTTTCGATGCCACTCATGGTGCCGAGCTGATGACCACGCTGGAGAGTTACCTCAGCAACAACGGGTCGGTGGCCGCCGTCGCCGAAGCCCTGACCCTGCACCGCAATACAGTGCGGTACCGCCTTGCCCAGATCACCGAAATGACCGGCTACGATCCGTCCATCACGGCGGACCGGGTACAACTGTGGCTCGCCTTGGCAGTCTCCCGTCTGGGCGCGCGGCACGCCGGCAGATAGCCACTCGAATCTGGTGACCGGCTTCTGGTTCCGCAATTGGAGCGCGATCTGCGCCACTTAAGTTCTCACCGCAAACGTCTAACGTCTAACCTTTGATAATGGCTAGAACGACGACGGCGCCCCTGCGGACCGCTGCACCTCTTGACCACGGTGCAGCAGCAGATCCGGCAGTGGACCCACAAGCAGACGGAACCCGTTTAGACGGTGCGGCAACTAACACCGTTGCCGACGAAGTCCCGGGCGTCCCTTCAAAGCCCCGTTCCGTGCTGATTCTGGGCGTCATCGCTGTTGTGCTGATCGGCCTGAATCTGCGGGCGGGCATCACGGGAGCTTCGGCGTTGTTCCATGATCTGCAGCAGGTACTGGGTTACGGACCCTTTATTGCCTCAGTGATCCCGTCGATCCCCACCCTCTGCTTCGCCGTCGCCGGGGCCGCCACATCCTGGCTGACCCGCCGGTTGGGCGTCGAAAAATCCATACTGCTGGCCTTGGGAATGTTGACGGCCGGACTCCTGCTGCGGGGCATCCCCTCCACCGGAATGCTGCTGGCAGGAACTGTGGCGGCAATGTCCGGCCTGGCGGTCTGCAACGTCGCGATGCCCTCCTTCATCCGTGAGCATTACGCGCACCGGACATCACTCATGACCGGCCTCTACACCGTCACCATGACCACCGGAGCCACCCTCTCCTCCGTACTGATCGTCCCCCTCGCCCATCAGCTGGGTTCACCCTCCCTGGGTGTCGGGGCAATCGGACTGCTCTCCGCCGCCGCCTTCCTCGGGTTCCTGCCTGTAGCCCTGCGTGCGCACCGGGCGCCAAGGGCTGTGGCTCCATTGCATTTCTCGCCTTGGCAGATGCTGCGGACCCGCAAGGGCCTGCTCATCACGGCCATCTTCACGCTGCAAGCGTTGCTGGCCTACTCCATCTTGAGCTGGTTCCCGTACATGCTCACCACCGTAGGCCTGACTGCGGCGGACAGCGGGCTGCTCTTCGGGCTCATGCAGCTCGTCTCGGTTCCCTCAGGGATGGTACTCATTGCCCTCGGCTCCCGGCCGCGGATGCTGCGGCCAGCTTTTTACCTGGCAACCACCGCCATGGTCCTGGGAATCGCCGCGCTGCTCTTCCTGCCCGCGTCCCTTGCCGCCGTACCGGCAGCAGTACTGGGCTTCGGGCTCGGAATTTTCCCGCTGGTCATGGTGATGATCAGCCGCAGCGGGCGCACGACGGCGGAAACCACGGCAATCTCCACCTTGGCGCAGTCGGTGGGGTACCTGCTGGGAACGGCAGGACCGTTCGGGATGGGCCTGCTGCACAGCGCCACCGGAAGCTGGACCCTCCCCCTGGCGCTGTTGCTCGCCGTCGCCCTTATACAGATCGTGGTGGCCCATCAGCTCACCAGTGAACGAACAGGGAAAAAGATCCCGGTGGTTAAGCCATGAGCCTCACTGCCTCTTCCCGGCCGGCGCTGGCCGAAGAAGTTACTGCCAAGCTGCGGAAAATGATCCAGTCCGGGGAATGGCCCCTGCAGGAAAGGATCCCTGCCGAACCCGAGTTGATGGCTGCGCTTGGCGTCTCCCGCGGCACCTTGCGTGAAGCCATTAAATCGTTGGCGCACAGCGGAATGCTGGAGGTCCGGAGGGGCGACGGAACCTATGTCCGGGCCACGAGCGAGCTTTCGGGAGCTGCCCGCCGGATGTACAAGGACCACACCGAAGAGCACATCCTCGAGGTGCGGGTTGGGTTGGACACCCAGGCTGCACGGCTTGCTGCCCGCAACGCCACCGAAGCCGACATCACCGCGATGCGCTCGCTCCTGGCCGTACGGCAGAACGCCTGGACTGCAAGAGACTACGCAACGTGGGCCCGGGCGGACTGGGAGTTTCACGAGGCAGTTGCCCAGGCATCGGGGAATCCCCTGCTTCATCAGCTCTACACCAGTTTCGGCGGAGTCTTCCACAGCGATCTTGTGCGCCAGCAACTCCGCCCCGGTTTCGACGGAGTTCCGGCTGCGGGTCACGGCGAACTCTTGGACGCCATCGAAGCGCACGACGAGACCGCCGCCGTCGAAAGTGTACAGCGCGCTTTGAACTCATGCGCTGAGTGGCTGCGGGAGTGGCTGCCGCAGTAGCCCGCTGAACTTCCTTCGAAATGTCAGTAGGCTTACTGTTTCAGGGTTACCTTTTCACCGAACCCTGAATGCAGCTTTGCCCGCCGACAACTGGGAGAACGTCATGGCTCGAGCAGTGGAACCCGCAGCACAGGAATCCACGGCACCTGCGCCGCCAGCCATCACCGCCGCTACTACCCCCAAAACCCCACGCTCCCTCTGGTCTGACAGCCTGGGGCGGGTGGCCGTTCGCTCTGCCCAGATTCTGCTGATCCTGGCGGTGGTCAGTGTCTCCATATTTGCCCTGATGCAGGTCCGGCTGTTGGTGATTCCGGTGCTGATCGCGCTTATCCTGGCCGCTGCGATCGGCCCGTTCGTGAACCTGCTGCGGCGGCGTGGGTTACCAGGCGGCGCCGCAACGGCTATCGCCTTCGTTCTGCTGCTGGCTGTCCTGGCGGGAGTGACGAGCATCATCGTCATGTCTGTCCGCAACCAATGGGGCGAGCTTGTGTCCCAAGCGGCGTCAGGGCTGGACGAGCTGGAAAACTTCCTCCTGACCGGCCCTTTCCCGCTGGACAGGGAACAGTTGGAACAGGCACGGACCGGCCTGGTGGAGTTTGCCACCAGCAGCCAGGTGCGGTCCGGGGCCATTACGGGGCTGTCCGTGGTGACCGAGTTCCTGGCCGGCGCCATCCTCATGGTGGTTATCCTCTTCTTTTTCCTCAAGGACGGCGCCAAGATCTGGGAGTTCTTCATGCGGCCCTTCAAGGGCCAACGTGAGCAGAAACTACGCCGGGCAGGCAAGCGGACGCTGGAGGTCCTGGGCGGCTACGTGCGCGGCACAGCAATCGTGGCCCTCGTGGATACTGTGGCTATCGGCGCGGCCCTCCTGATACTGCAGGTCCCCCTCGCCATTCCCTTGGCCATCATCGTGTTCATCACCGCCTTCATCCCCCTGGTGGGAGCAACCGTTGCCGGCATCCTCGCGGCGCTGGTGGTACTCGTGGCGAACGGGCCGGTAGTGGCGTTGATCGTGGTGGCCGTTGTCATCGCCGTGAACCAACTCGAGGGAGACCTCCTGCAGCCCATTGTCATGGGGAAGTCACTTCAACTGCACGCCCTGGTCATCCTGATGGCGCTTACGGCGGGGACCATTCTGGCGGGCATCATCGGAGCCGTACTGTCCGTGCCTCTCGCGGCCGTGGCCTGGGCCATCATCCAGGTCTGGACCGCCGAGGATCCGAAACTCGAGGACATGAATCCCGAACTGCCCCCAGCCGACAGCCAGCCCGTGTAACTTTCCCGGGCTGGCTGCTTGGACTGGACTGGTGCTCAGCTGGCCGGATTGAGCCGGCTGGCCGGACTGGCGCCTAGGAGCGCCTGAGGCCTGCCAGGACGTTCTTCGGACGCTGCATCTCACCGTGCTTTGCGCCCATGACGATCGCTGTTCCGGCAAAGGCAGGAATTGCCCACTGCAGCAACTTGAGCTGCTTTTGCGCCGCCTTGAGCTCATCTGAAGCTGCAGGATGGGGCTCGGTTGCCCCTTCTGCTCCTTCGGCGGCAAGCTTCTCGACCTTGCCTCCAAGCATGCCCGCATAGAGTGTGACGGCGGCCCCGGCCAATGTCACAGCCGTTTTGTAGATGCTCAGGCGGGTGACGCCGTCCTGCTTGGCCATGCGCTCCTTGTTCTCCCAGATCACGGCGAGGCCGGCAACAATGTGAGCCGCAAAGGCGGCTGTCTGAACCGGCGCCCACCTCTTCCAGCCGAGACTGGACAGCCGGGTGCGCTCGGTCGGATCCTTGGCCTCAGCCGCTGCCCCGTTGAGTCCGATGGCACCCATCAGCGAACCACCGAACCAAGCCCCTGCCGTCAGATCGTGGATGGAACGGGCAATAAGATTTCCTGCCATTGTCTCTTCCTAACGTGTTTGCGTTTCCTGGATTGGGATTGGCTTCAGGCCTTCCCGGACCTTCACCGCATGATGTTCAGGCAAGATCCGGATAATAGGTCGTGATCTAATATGGTAAGCACACTTACTATAGAACTGATACCCCTTGAAGTGGAATGGAACGGAATGTTGAAGCGGATGAGCACGGCTAGGGAATCGGCAGGAACTGGAATGACCGGAACACTCTTCGGTTGGGCCTTTGGGGATGCCTCAAGGGAGGATGAGGCGCAGTACGTGCAGACCCTTCGCCATGAAGCACTTGAGAACGCGAAGCAGGCCGCTGCTTCCAAAAACGTCAGTGTGGAGCCGGGCACGGAAACCTACACGGTGCTGGCTCCCGGGGAAACCCTGGTGGACATTCACACAGCACCGGACAACCTGGTGGTCCGCTGCACCGTCAAGCTTGTGGGCCCCGGCTCAGAGAAGATCCACGCCGAGGGACCCATGAACGGGTAGGAAGGTCAGCCGGTTTGAACATGACGGACATGGATTCGGTACTGAGCGAAGCAGCGAGCGCCGCAGAGGCGGCCTCCAACGGCAAGGCGCTCGACGTCGTCGCCCGCTGGGGGTTTGCCGTGATGGCACTGCTTCATGTTGTTGTGGGGGCCATCGCCATAGCCGTCGCGTTCGGGCAGCCCGGGGAGCCGGAGCCTACGGGTGCCATCGAACAGCTCGCGGCTAATCCCTGGGGCCCTTTTGTGATGTGGTCATGCGCAGCGGGGTGCGCCGGCCTTGCGCTGTGGCAACTGAGCGAAGCTACACTTCGGGTCCGCCGCGAGCGCCGGCGTGAGCGTCTGGGCAAGCTGATCTCCTCCGGGTCGCTCAGCTTGGTGTACGGCAGCGTGGGCTACACGTTCGCGAGTTTTGCCGTGGGTGCGCGCAGCGACTCCGGGGAGTCGACCAAGGCCTTCAGTACCTCCCTGCTGAGCCGCCCGCTCGGCGCCCCGGTGCTGGTGATTGTGGGCCTGACCATCATCGGCATCGGCGTTTACTTCGTGTTCAAGGGATTTGCCAAGCGGTTCAAGGACGAACTGCAGCACTTCGAGGGCACACGGCGGGGCAGGGCTATCAGCGGACTTGGTGTTGCGGGGCATGTTGCCAAGGGTGTTGCCTTGAAGCTGGTGGGACTGCTGTTCATCGTGGCAGCCGTGAAGGACAACGCCGCAGAATCCACAGGTCTTGACGGCAGTCTGCTGGCGTTGCGCGACCATCCGTGGGGGCCGGTTCTCCTCACAGCCATCGGTGCCGGCTTCATCTGCTACGGGGTCTTCGCACTCGTCAGATCCCGGTTCGGCAGGATGTAGCCATGGGCATCGGAACCAGCAGCGTGGCCGGGGTCGCCGGCCTTGGGTTTGCCCTGATTTTCAAGGCACTGAAGGTGGTGCGGCCGGAACGGCCTATCCATCCGAAGGGAACCCTCCTTACCGGCGAACTCACCAGGGACGGTCTGGGCACCGACAGCCCGGACAACCCCCAACCCAGCGGTATACCCTGGATCGACTCGCCTGGACGGCACGCGGTAACTGCCCGTTTTTCCCGTTCGTTGGGACTGCCCGCTCCCCTGCCCGACATCCTGGGGCTGGCTCTGAGGTTGGAGGACGACGGCGGTCCCGCGGATGTTCTCTTTGCGACCACCGGCTGGTCTTGGCCTGCCCGATTCGCGCTCCTGCCCCGCCGGGATCCAGGCAGGGCGACCTTCACCACGCTGATGCCCTATAAGGGCGCGGGCGGTCCTGTCCTGCTGGGTCTCACCACCGAGTCCTCAGGAGCGGCGCCGGCAACAGAGCGCTCCGCAGACAGCTGGGTGCTGGGGATGCATTACGCCCGCCCGTCGGGACCCTGGATCCGCTTCAGCACCCTCTCCCTCCGGCCCGCACCCGACGGCGGTGATACCGGCCTCCGCTTCGATCCGGTGCTCAATCCGCTGAAAAGCCCCGAAACCTACCCCTGGACCAGACGGCTGCGTGCCCCTGCGTATGGCACCGCCCGCCAGCCACGCGACCACCAGGCAAACCATCTCCAGCCAAGGGACCGAACGTCCCGCCGTCGAGCCATCCACGCCTATAGTCCGCCTATCCACCGATCCCTGAGCAGGAGCACTCAAATGGTTACCGTCAGCAAAACCTTCCTCGCCTCGGCAAACGACGTCTGGAACGTCATTGCGGACGGCTGGCTCTACTCCGGCTGGGTGGTGGGGGCATCGAGGATTCGCGACGTCGACGCCCTCTGGCCGGCCGAGGACGCCGTGCTCCATCATTCGGTAGGAGCCTGGCCCCTCCTGATCAACGACAAAACCTATGTGACTGCCGCAAACCCGACAAAGTCCATTGAACTCATCGCCAGGGGTTGGCCGCTTGGTGAAGCAAAAGTGGTGATCACCATCGAGGAGCAGCGCACTGGCTGCAAGGTCACCATGGCCGAGGACGCCATCAAGGGTCCAGGGAAGGCTATCCCTAAATTCATCCTTGATCCCCTCATTACCGTCCGCAACAAGGAGACGCTTAAGCGCCTGGAGTTGATGGCTTCGGGCGGCGCCGGCGCTAAGGGCCCGGCCATCTGAGGCTGGCGGCTAACCAGCTGTTAAAAAGCAGCGAGCCGGCAGCTAGCGCCCTCGAAAACCTGATTTGAGGGCACTTGCTGCCAGCTCGCGCTGAAGTAAGAGGACTAGACGCTGGCGGCAACGCCGTCGCGGGAGATGTCCACCATGTCCTCGCGCGGCACAACCTTGATGCGCTCACGCTTGACCTCAACACCGTGGGACCCGCCGGCAGCAGTGGCCTCGGCACCGAGAGCCAGCTCGTGGGCGTCCAGGGCCAGCCAGCCTTCCCAGCTGGTGTACTTGACGCCGCGGTTTTCCAGCAGTTCGACGACGGCGTCCGGGGCAGGCACTGCTGCGACCGGAAGGTTTTCGCGGTCCTCGAGGAGGTAGGTCACGGTTTCGAGGGCGTCGCCCTTGGTGTGGCCGATGAGGCCGACAGGCCCGCGCTTGATCCAACCCGTGGCGTAGATGCCCGGGACGTGCGAGCCGGAAGCGTCCAGCACGCGGCCGCCGTCGTTCGGCACAACACCCTTCTTGTGGTCGAATTCAACCTCAGGCAGGGCGGAGCCGAAGTAGCCGATTGCGCGGTAAACGGCCTGGACCGGGTAGTCGATGAACTCGCCGGTGCCGCGGGCGTTGCCGGTACCGTCCAGCTCGGTGCGCTCAAACTTCATGCCGGCAACGTGGCCAGGGTTCGCGGGGTCGTCGTAGATTTCCACCGGGCTGTGCAGGAAGTGCAAGTGCAGGCGGCGGGAAGCCTTGAACTCTGACGGGTCCTCGGGCTGCTCGGCGATCCAGTTGGTGAGGGTTCCCACCATGGTCTTGGTCTGGTTGTTCGTCTGGACCTGACGGTCGGACTCTTCGTCGAACTCGAAGTCCTCCGGGTACAGGATGATGTCCACGTCCTTGGAGTGGGACAGTTCGCGCAGTTCAAGCGGGGTGAACTTCACCTGGGCAGGGCCGCGGCGGCCGAACACGTGGACGTCCGTGACGGGCGAGGACTTCAGCCCGGCGTAGACGTTCTCCGGAATCTCGGACACCAGCAGGTCATCGGCGTGCTTGGACAGCATGCGGGCGACGTCCAGGGCCACGTTGCCGTTGCCGATCACGGCAATTTCCTTGGCTTCCAACGGCCATTCACGGGGCACGTCCGGGTGGCCGTCGTACCAGGAGACGAAGTCGGCGCCGCCGTAGGAACCCTCAAGCTCCACGCCGGGGATGTTCAGGTCCGCGTCCTTGATGGCGCCGGTCGCGAAGATGACGGCGTCGTAGTGGGTGCGGAGGTCCTCGATGGAAAGGTCCGTTCCGTAATCCACGTTGCCGAAGAAGCGGATGTCGCCGCGGTCCAGCACCTTGTGCAGGGCGTTCACGATGCCCTTGATGCGGGGGTGGTCCGGGGCAACGCCGTAACGGATCAAGCCGTAGGGGGCCGGGTAGCGGTCGAAGAGATCGATGCTGACCGTCAGCTCGCCGCTCTTGACGGCTTCGCTCTTGGTGAGGATGTCCGCAGCGTAAACGCCGGCAGGGCCGGAGCCAACGACGGCGACGCGCAGCGGGCGGGCAGCAGATCCTACGGTGGTGCTGATTGACACGGCTGTGTTCCTTTTCTTCTGCATCAGGGAGTGAGAACGCGGGCGGAGCTCAAGGTGGTGCGGGGGCGGTTCGGGGTGATGGTGCTGTAATCGGAAGTCTTGAAGTGCGACGGCGCGAACGGGCTGACGCGGACAACGTCACCGATCACGATCACCGCGGGGTTAGCGACGCCTGTGGCTTGGGCCTGGTCCGCTATGGACGACAGGGTGCCGATCGTCACGCGCTGGTTAGGCAAATAGCCGTTTTCAACAATACCAACGGGAGTATCCAAAGGCAGCCCGGCGTGGGCCAGGGAGGCCGCGGAGGAGCGCAACTGCCCCACTCCCATGAGCAAGATCACAGTGTGGTCGGCACGGGCCGGAACCTCGGCGAGCTCCTCATGGCCGGTGATCACACTGAAGCCTTTCGCCAGTCCGCGGTGCGTCACAGGAATACCGGCGGCCGCGGGAACGGAGATTGCTGAAGTCACGCCGGAGACCACTTCAACCTCGACGCCGTGCTGGCGGCAGAATTCTGCTTCCTCGCCGCCGCGTCCAAGGACGTACGGGTCGCCGCCCTTGAGCCTGACGACTCGGTTGCCCTGCAGTGCCTCGTCCACGAGGATCCGGTTAATCTCCGACTGCGGAACAGGGTGGTTGCCAGGGGTCTTACCCACCTCGATGACGCGGACGTCCGGGGCCAATTCTTTGAGGAGTTCACGGGGACCCAGGCGGTCGGCAACCACGACGTCGGCCTGGCCGAGGAGCCGCCGTCCGCGCACGGTAATGAGGCCGGAGTCACCCGGCCCGCCACCCACAAGGGCCACGGAACCGGCGTCGGTGGAAGCACGACGACGGCGCAGGGGAAGGTCGCCCGTCTCCAAAGCAGTGGCAACAGCATCGCGGAGAGCCATGGCGCGCCTCGGGTCTCCCCCGGCATTCACCGCGATGTGAACGTTGTCTACGACGGCGACGGCGGGCGTCCAGGCAGCTGAGGCTTCGTGGTCCGAGGCGTTGACGCACCAGATGCGCTGTACCTCAGCATCGGCGGAGACCTGGGCATCGACGGCTGCGTCACCGGTGGCCGTCTGGACGAACCAGACGCCGTCGACGTCGGAAGGCCGGTAAGTCCGCTCCTCCCAGGTGAGGAGTCCGGCGTCGGCCAGTTCCAGGAGCGCTGCTGACGCAACAGGAGCGACGACGGTAACCCGGGCTCCGGCGTCGAGGAGTCCCTTGGCGCGGCGGGCAGCGACGGGGCCGCCGCCCACCACCAGCACGGGGCGGCCGAGGAGGCGCAGCGCTGTGGGATAGATGTCCTGGATAGCCATGAATCAACGGTAGGGCCGCGTCACATTGGGGACCAACGCCGCGGCAACACCAGTTCACGCAAGGTAATGCTGCGTCACATTGGGTTTTACGGCTTTCAGCAATCTCCTGCAAAACAAGAGGCGCAGCTTCCTAGCCGTAAAGCCCCGTGCTGAGATAGCGAAAACCGGAATCGACCATTACCGTGACAACGGTTGCGTCGGGCCCCAGTTCTTCTGCGACCCGAAGTGCGGCAACGACATTTCCCCCTGAGGAAGTCCCTGCGAAGATTCCTTCCTCCCGGGCTAGGCGCCGGCTCATGGCCATGGCATCAGCGGAAGAGACCAGTTCTATCGAGTCAACCTGGTCCGGTTCCCAAAGCGGGGGTAAAAAGCCGATGCCAATCCCTTCAATCCTGTGGGAGCCAGTTGGGCCACCGGAAAGCACGGCGGATTCAGCTGGTTCGACGGCGACGACCCTCACGTCCGGCAGGTGGGTGCGCAGGGCACGGGCTGCGCCATGGATGGAGTGGGCGGTGCCTACAGACTGGACGAAGGCGTCCACCCGCCCGTCGGACTGTTGCCAGATTTCCTCGCCCAACGCCAGGTAGCCGATGACGGCATCTCTGTTGTTGAGCTGATCGCATGCCCAATGCGATGGCTGGGCGCTCAGTTCGCCTGCACGGCTGATCATGGCCTTGATCAGCTGTTCTGTGATCCGTCCTTGATCGCTGGGCACACTTTCCACGACGGCCCCCAGGGCCTCCATGGTTCGACGTTTCTCTGGGCTGAACGCGTCGGAAAAAACTACATGGAGCCCGTAGCCCTTGGCTGCGCAGACCAGCGCTAGGGAGATTCCCGTTGTACCGGCGGTGTACTCAACCACGGTATCGCCAGGCACCAGATCGCCCCGCTCTTCGGCTCCCTGTATCGCCGCAGCCGCCATCCGGTCCTTCATGCTCCCAGTCGGATTCGCCCATTCGAGCTTGGCGAGGATCCTCGCCGAGCCCAGAGGCACCACGTTGCTGAGTTCGATTAGCGGCGTGGAACCGATCCCTGCCAGAACGCCTTCCCCAGACTCCAATCGCTCCATGACCACACCTCACGTCTCAAACGCGCGTCCCGGGTACCCCGGATACGTGTCAAGGTATACCTGCCGACATGAGGACGCTAGGGTGCTGCGGGCCTAGCGGATGCTGCCGGCGAAAATGCGTAAGGTTTCGGCACGTCTCGCGGTACGCGTTCCATGCAATCGGGGGCCTCCCCGCTCATGAGAAGTCATAAGTTACGCAAATATGGAGCAAAGCCCGACGGCGGGACTCGCCGTCGGGCTCGACTATTATCTCTGGTGGTGCCTAGCGCGTGCTGCCGGCGAGGAGTCCCCGGCTGCGGAGGAGCCGCTTCTCAATCGGCGCGAAGACGAGCAGCTCGATCAGGATGCCGATGGCGAGGATCAGGAGGATGGCGGACATCACGATGGTCATGTCGGATAGATCGCGGCCCTGGTTGAGCATGGAGCCGAGGCCGAAGCCGATGGTGCCGCCGACGGCGATGATTTCGGCTGCCATCAACGAGCGCCAGGAGAAGGCCCAGCCCTGCTTGAGGCCGCTGAGGTAGCCGGGGAGGGCCGCTGGAAGGACTATCTGCAACGCCATCTCGAGCCGGGAGGCACCCAGGACCGTGCCAACGCTGCGGTAGTGCGGCGGGATCTGGTCCACGCCAGAAATCAATCCGTTGATGATGGACGGGATGGCGCCCATGAAAATGACGAAGTACACCGTGGCGTCGGTGAGCCCGAACCAGATGATGGCGGCAGGCACCCAGGCGACGGACGGCAGCACCTGGAGCCCGGAAATCAGCGGGCCGAAAGCACGGCGCAGCGGAGCCACCTGGGCAAACAGCAGGCCAACGGGGGTCGCTATGGCAACGCTGATGAGGAATCCCAGGAGCCCGCGCTCAAGGGAGGTCCATACGGCTTCCTGGAGCTTGCCTTCACTCCACTGCGCGCCAAACTGGGCCACCACATCCATCGGTCCGGGAACGAGGTCCCGCCGCTTGAAGCCCATGGACACATAGAGCTGCCAGATGATGATGAGCACCACAATGGCTGCCACCGGAAGCAGGATGCGCGACCAGTCGATCCGTGCCTTGCGGACGGCGTCCGATTGCAGTGAATCCAGGCCGGAACCAAGTTCGCGGAGGTCCTCGGAGCCGGTTGAAGAACGCGTCAGCGCAGCATGGACCTTGTGCGATTCCACGGGCTCAGCAGAAACTTCGGTGACCGGTGCAGGGTTACTTGGCATGGCGGCGGATCTCCTCTCGCAGCCGGGTGGTGATGACCCCGGTCAGCTGTCCGGCAAGCCCGGCATCGGTTCGGTGTTCCTCAGTGACGTTCCATTCCTGGACCACCCGGCCGGGCCTGGAGGACAGGAGCAGCACACGCTGGCCCAGCCTGACGGCTTCGCGGACGTTGTGCGTCACGAATACGATAGTGCGGCCCGTTTCCTTCCAGATCCGCTCGAGTTCGTCGTGAAGGAGGTCGCGGGTAATGGCATCGAGGGCCGCAAAGGGCTCGTCCATCAGCAGCAACTGGCGGTCCTGGGCCAGGGAACGGGCCAGTGCCACACGCTGGCGCATACCGCCGGACAGCTCGTGAGGACGTTTGTCCCCCGCTCCCGCCAAGTGCACCAACTCAAGAAGCTCGCCGGCCTTGACCCGACGCTCACTTCTGCCCACACCCCGCAGTTTCAAGGCCAGCTCAATGTTCTCCCGGGCTGTGAGCCAGGGGAACAGTGCCGAGTCCTGGAACATGAACGCGGCGCCGTCGCTGGGCACCTCGAGGGCGCCCGACGTCGGGAGTTCCAGTCCCGCCATGATGTTCAGCAGAGTTGACTTGCCGCAGCCTGAAGCACCAAGCAGGGCGACGAACTCGCCTTTGCCGATGCTGGCGTTGACGTCGTCCAGTACCGGGGCGCCGTCGCCGAAGCGCTTGCCCAGGTTTTCCAGTACGACTGGCATGGTCCCGTCCTTTGTTAGTGGTGGTGTGGAGGTGCTGCGTTGCCGGGGGTGCTAGTCCTGGCCGAGGCCGGCGGCAGAAGCATGTTCACCGGTGGCGGCGTTCAGAGCCGAGAGGTCGAAGATGCCGTTGAGGTCCGCCTGTTTGGTGGTTCCGGCCTCGACCCCGTCATGGAGCAGTCGGGGAAAGGTTCCGGCCAGCGGATCCGTGGTGAAGATAATGTTCTGCAGGGAGCGGTCCAGTACGTCGGCGGGAAGCTCGGCGCCCGAGTCTTCTTTCAGCGCGGCGTTAATAACGGAAGCTTTCTCAGCAGCCGGCGCATCGTTTAGCCAGGCAACGGACTTGGCATGACCCCTCAGAAGTGCAGCGACAGTTTGAGGATGTTTGGCTGCAAATTGCTTGTTTACGATCAGGACTGTGGTGGGAAACTGTCCTGGCTTGCCGGTCAGCGAGCCGTCCCACAGGTCCTTCTCATCCACCAGGACCTTCGCACCGGCCTTGAGGACCAGACGTGAGGCCCACGGCTCAGGCACCCACGCGCCGTCGAGCTTTCCGTCCTGGAAAAGTTTCAGGGACTGCGAGTTCTCGGTGGGATTGATGGCTACATCGCCACTGCCGTCGGTGCTGGTTTTGAACCCTTGCTCCGCCAGCCAGGACCGCAACGCAACGTCCTGTGTTCCGCCAAGCTGAGGGGTGGCCAACGTCTTGCCCCGCAGGTCCGCAGGCGAGTTAATGCCTTCCCTGACAACAAGCTGCGCGCCGCCCGCCGCGGCCCCGGCAATAATGCTTATGGACTCACCCTTGCTCTTGACAAAGGAATTGATAGCGGGGTTGGGGCCAATATAGGTGGCGTCGATGGCACCGGCGTTGAGCGCCTCAATGGCGGCCGGGCCGGCGTTGAAGGATTCAGTGCTGAGGTGGGTGCTGCCCAGTTCCTTGGCAATGAAGCCCTGGTTGATTCCCACGAGAGCGGGTGCATGGGTGATGTTGCCGAAGTACCCAAGTTTAAGTTCCGCGGCATCTGTGGCTTCCGCCGGAGGGCCGGATTGCGCATTGGACATCGAGGAAACGGCAGCACCGGCAGCGATGAGCAGGACCAGACCAATGGCCAGCGCGATCTCCACGGCGCGGCTCCGCTGCGGCTTGTTGCTTTCACCAGCAACAATGCGCTTCATGCCGGGCTGTGGACTAGTCATGAATTCACCATAGGGAGTGTCACAAACGTCATTCAATGAGCCGGAAACGGGGGGTCATGCAGGTTCATGCAGCGTCACAAACGCAATGTAAGTTACTCCGCTGCCAGCCTGGCCACGGCGGCGATATCCCGAGGTGTGGTACGGCAGCACCCGCCGACAGCCCTGGCACCAAGTTCACGCCAAATGCCGAATCCTTCCGCGATGCCTGCAGGCGGTGTGACGCCGGGTTCGCTGTGCCCCGTCCCCGCGGCGCCCCACGTCTTGGTGATGGGGTCGTAGCTTTCGCCGGAATTCGGATACGCGATCAGCGGCAGGTCAGTGGCTTTGCGCAGAGCCTCCAGCGATGGCGAGACCAGATCCAACGGCACGCAGTTCACGCCGACCGCCGCCACCCGCGGCTGCGCTCCGCAGAGCCTTGCCACCGCGGCCAGTGGCGTACCGTCGCTGATGTGCCCGCCGTCGCGCAGGGTAAAGGAAAACCAGGATTCGACGTCGAACTCCTCAACGAGCGACAACAGCGCCTCAGCCTCTGTGAAGGAAGGAAGCGTCTCACAAGCCAATAGGTCCACTCCGGCCTTCACCAGCGCCTCGATCCGGGGCCGATGGAACTCCTTGAATTCACTCCGGCTGAGGACGTAGTCGCCCCGGTATTCCGAACCATCAGCGAGGTAGGCGCCGTAAGGTCCAACAGACCCTGCAATCAGCAGGGGACCCGCTCCGGGGTTCTCGGCGAGGTACTCCCGCCGTGCGTCATCGGCCAGGCGCACACTCAGTGCCACCAGTTCCAAGGCTTCCGCTTCAGAAATGCCACGCTGGGCAAATCCCTGGGGCGTCGCCTGATAGCTTGCCGTGATGGCCACTGCTGCTCCGGCACCGAAGTAATCGCTGTGTACCTGTTTGATCAGGTGCGGTTGTTCCAGGAGTACTTTGGCCGACCACAATGCGTCTTCCAGATTGCAGCCGCGGGCTTCAAGCTCAGTGGCGAGGGCACCGTCCACCACCACATTCCTGCCGGCGTCGAACATGCTGGACAGGGTGGTGTTATGGGCATTACGGGGCATCGTTTCACAGCTCCGGGACTAGATCGAGTAGCGCTCATCCTCGTGATCGCCCGGGTGGTCGTTCACGAGGCCGGCGGCAAGGGTGTTGCCGTCGATCGGATCGATCACCAGGAAGGCGCCGGTGCGGCGGTGGTGCAGGTAGTTCTCCAGCGGCAGCGGGGCCGCAAGCCGAAGCTGCGCGTGGCCGATGTCGTTCAGTTCCAGGTTGGACGTAGCTTCCAGCTGGAAGTTCGCGAGGTCGAGCTTGCCCGTCACGTTCCGGACCAGGGCCTGGACTGTGCGGGTACCGTGCTTGACCAGTACCTTGGCGCCTTCGCGGAGCGGCTTGGGCGAAAGCCAGCACAACGCGGCGTAAAGGTCCGCGGAGCTTTCCCGGATGGTGCCGGCTGCCGCGATAGTGTCGCCACGGGCGACGTCGAATTCGTCTGCGAGGCGGATCGCCACAGACTGCGGTGCAGCCGCTTCGGTGAGCTCGGCTCCCGCGAAATCGATCCCGATGACGGTGGTGGTGCGGGGTCCCTGCCCCGGGGTCAGGACAGTAACCTTGTCCCCCAGCTTCACTGAACCTTCGGTGATCTGCCCGGCGTAGGCACGGTAGTCGCGGTACTTTTCCACGTCCAGGCCACCGGCGATGGCGTCCGGTGCCAGGGCGCCCTGGGGCCGGATGACCAGCTGCACGGGGAAACGGAAGCTTTCCAGGTGGCTTTCGAGCTCGTCCGCGGCGGGAAGGGACTCGAGTGTTTCCAGCAGTGCCGGACCTTCGTACCAGGGGGTGCGGTCCGAGCGGTCCACCACGTTGTCGCCGTCGAGGGCCGAAACAGGGATGACCAGGAGATCAGCAATGCCGTCGCTGCCCAGGCCAAGCTCGCGCCCCACCTTCTGCACATCGGCTTCGATCTCGCGGAAGACGGACTCGCTGAAGTCAACCAGGTCGATCTTGTTCACGGCCACGATGACGTGGGCAACCCTCAGCAGCTGCAGTACGGACAAGTGCCGACGCGTCTGCTCGAGAACACCCTTGCGTGCATCGATAAGTACGACGACGGCGTCAGCAGTGGATGCGCCTGTCACCGTGTTTTTGGTGTACTGCACGTGCCCGGGGCAGTCCGCCAGGATGAAGCTGCGGCGGTCCGTGGCGAAGTAGCGGTAGGCGACATCAATGGTGATGCCCTGCTCGCGTTCGGCGCGCAGTCCGTCGGTCAGCAGGGCGAGGTCAATCCCGCCTGCAGAACCGCCGAAGCCGCGGTCAGCAGAGGTCCTGGCTACGGCGTCGAGCTGATCGGCCAGGATCGCCTTGGAATCGTGAAGGAGGCGGCCCACCAGGGTGGACTTGCCGTCGTCGACCGATCCAGCGGTGGCGAAACGGAAGAGTGTCGCATCCTTAAGGGGTGCGTCGTCAAGAAGTGTGGCCGCGCGGGCGGCGTCGAGTTCGGTGCTCATTAGAAATAGCCATCCTTCTTGCGGTCTTCCATGGCGGCCTCGGAGATGCGGTCATCTGCACGGGTGGCGCCACGTTCGGTGATGGTGGAAGCGGCAACTTCGATGACGACGTCGCGCACGGTTGCGGCAGCTGATTCAACAGCGCCGGTGCAGGACATGTCGCCAACGGTCCGGTAGCGGACGGTCTTGGTGATGACTTCCTCGGTGTCCAGGGGCTGCGACACCTCGCCCACAGCGCGCCACATGCCGTCGCGGGCGAAGACCTCGCGTTCGTGGGCGTAGTACAGCCCGGGAAGTTCGATGTTCTCGCGCTCGATGTAGCGCCACACGTCCAGCTCGGTCCAGTTGCTGATGGGGAAGGCGCGGACGTGCTGGCCCACGGTGTGGCGGCCGTTGTACAGGTTCCAAAGTTCTGGCCGCTGGTTGCGGGGGTCCCACTGGCCGAACTCGTCGCGGAGGCTCAGGATGCGCTCCTTGGCGCGGGCCTTGTCCTCGTCACGGCGGCCGCCGCCGAAGACGGCGTCGAACTTGTTGGACTGGATAGCGTCCAGCAACGGGATGGTCTGCAGCGGGTTGCGCGTGCCGTCGGCGCGCTCGGCCAGCTCGCCTCGGTCAATGAATTCCTGGACACTTCCGACGACGAGCTTGAGGCCCAGCCGCTCCACGGTCCGGTCGCGGAAGTCGATGACCTCGGGGAAGTTGTGCCCCGTATCCACGTGCAGCACGGGGAACGGAACCTTGCCCGGCCAGAACGCCTTGGTGGCGAGGTGCAGCATGACTACGGAGTCCTTGCCGCCGGAGAAGAGCAGCGCAGGCTTCTCGAACTCGGCCACAACCTCGCGGATGATGTGGATGGCCTCGGACTCAAGCGTGTCCAGGCTCGAGAGGCGCGTGGCTGGGACGGTGGTGTCAGATTCCAGCACAGACAGCTCCAGGTCCTCGTTGCTAATTTGGGTGCTCATACGTGTAGTCCGCATTCTGTCTTGTCGGTTCCTGCCCAGCGGCCGGCGCGGGGGTCATCGCCCGGCGCCACCTTCCGGGTGCAGGGCTGGCAGCCAATGGACGGGTAGCCCTGTGAAAGCAGCGGGTTGACCGGGAGGAGGTTGTCGTCGGAGTACTGCACCAGCTGGTCGAAACTCCACGCCGCCACCGGGTTGACCTTGACCAGGCCGTTGGCCTCATCCCAGGTAACAAGCGGTGTATTGGTGCGGGTAGGGGCTTCATCGCGGCGTACCCCGGTGAACCACAGCTCGTAGCCGCCAAGAGTGCGCTTGAGAGGCGCCACTTTGCGGAGGGCGCAGCACTGGGCGGCGTCACGGGCAAAGAGGTCCTTGCCCAGAAGCCGGTCCTGCTGCTCCACGGTGTTCTCGGGGAGGACGTCCACCACGTTGACGCGGAGGTTAGCGGCAACCTCATTCCGCGTGGCGTAGGTTTCCGGGAAGTGGTAGCCGGTCTCCAGGAACAGGACGTCGACGCCGGGAATCTGGTCAGCGACGAGGGCCGGGAGGACGGCGTCGGCCATGGAGCAGGCGACGGCGACCGCGGGCAGCTCGAAGTTGCGCGCCACCCAGGCGATTACGTCACGGGCGGGAGCGTCCCAACCGAGCTCGGCAGCGCCAGACTCTGCCAGGGCTTTGAGCTCTTCCTTGCTCCGGAGCGCAGGCGCCGACTGCACGTCAGCTGTTTTGGCAGCGTCACTGGTCATTGCAAGTCCCCCTCATCAGCTGCATGGGCCCACTCGGCGAAAGTCTGGTTTTCGGTGCGCTTGGCCACGAAGCTCCGGACTACCCGCTCCACGTAGTCAGGAAGGTCCTCGACGTAGACCTTGAGTCCGCGGACGGTGCGGCCCAAGCCTGCCTCGTCGCGATCGGTGGATGCCAGCCCGCCGCCCAGGTGGACCTGGAAGCCGGGGGTGGGATCGCCGTCGGGCGTTGGCAGCATCATGCCCTTGAGCCCGATGTCCGCGGTCTGGATGCGGGCGCAGGAGTTGGGGCAGCCGTTGATGTGCAGGGACAGGGCGTGAGGCAGTTCGCCGGACGCTGCCAGGTCTGCGAGGCGGCGTTCGAGCTCGGCGACGGCGGTGGCCGCGGTGACCTTCGTTTCCACGATGGCCAGCTTGCAGTACTCGATGCCGGTGCAGGCAATGGTGCCCCGACGGAACACAGACGGGCGCGCGGAAAGGCCCAGGGTGTCCAGTTCGGCAACCAGCGGCTCAACCTGCTCCTTGGGAACATCGAGGACCACCAGCTTCTGGTGCGGCGTGGTGCGGAGGCGGTACGAGCCCCTGGCCTCAAGGGTGTCAGCGAGCTTCACCAGCTGCTTGCCGGAAAGCCTGCCGGCCAGCGGCGTGGCACCGATGAAGAACTTGCCGTCCTTCTGCTCGTGCACGCCGATGTGGTCGCCCGGGCTGGTGGGCCTGGGTGCGGCGGGGCCGTCAGCAAGCTTGTAGCCGAGGTATTCGTCCTCGAGGATCTGGCGGAACTTTTCCGGGCCCCAGTCCGCCATCAGGAACTTCAGGCGGGCCTTGGTGCGCATGCGACGGTAGCCGTAGTCGCGGAAGATGCTGGTGACGCCGAGCCAAACCTCAGCGGCTTCCTCAGGCTTCACGAACGCGCCGAGGCGCTTGCCGAGCATCGGGTTGGTGGAGAGTGCGCCGCCGGCCCAGAGATCGTAACCGATACCCAGCTCGGGGTGGCGCACGCCGACGAGGGCAAAGTCGTTGATCTCGTGGACCACGTCCTGGCTCGGGTGGCCGGTGATGGCGGTCTTGTACTTGCGCGGCAGGTTGGAGAGCAACGGGTTGCCGATGAAGCGCTCGCCCAGCTCGGCGATCAGCGGCGTGGGGTCGATGATCTCGTCCTTGGCAATGCCCGCCACCGGTGAGCCTAGGATGACGCGCGGAACGTCGCCGCAGGCCTCAGTGGTGGACAGGCCGATACCTTCGAGGCGGCGCCAGATCTCGGGGATGTCTTCCACCCGGATCCAGTGCAGCTGGATGTTCTGGCGGTCAGTGAGGTCCGCTGAATCGCGGGCGAAGTCGACTGAGATCTGGCCGATGACGCGCAGCTGCTCGGTGGTGAGCGCACCGCCGTCGATCCTCACCCTCAGCATGAAGTACTTGTCCTCAAGCTCATGCGGCTCCAGCGTTGCGGTCTTGCCGCCGTCGATCCCGGGCTTGCGCTGGGTATAGAGGCCCCACCAGCGGAAGCGTCCGTGAAGGTCCTGGCCGGGGATTGAGTCAAAGCCCTCTTTGGAGTAAATGGACTCGATACGCTCACGGACGTTGAGGCCGTCGTCTTCCTGTTTCCAGGTTTCGTTGGCGTTCAACGGTGTGGTCCCGTCGACCTTCCACTGGCCGTGCGGCTTGGCTGCCGGGCGGGAGGTGCGGGCCGGTCGCTTCGGAGCGGAATCCGCGGACGCTCCGGCTAGAGCTGTATCAGTCATGCATCGACTGTAGAGGGGACCGGAAACGCGTCACAAAGGTTGGGAAACGGGAGGTCACCTAGGGAAATATTTCGTCATCTTCTGGCGATTTGTGGCCGTAAGGGACTGCTGCTTGTGGCCATAACCGGAGCTGCGCCTCAGGCAGGGACGTGTAGTGCGGCGTCGAACCGTTCCAGGGCAATCTCGGCCACAATCGGCGACGGCAGCAATGGCTCGGTCACAATGTCCGCGCCCGCTTTAGCCAGCTGGTCGTGGAAGTAGCCCGGCGCCAAGAGGTAGGACGCGATGACCACGCGGCCGCCGTCGTCCACGGCACCGGCAGACTCCATCGGCCCGCCTGGGGTTTGGCCGCCGCCTCGGGTTTGCGCGCCGCCTGCGGCTGCCGCTTCTTCACGGAGCATGGCGACGGCGTCAGGCACGGACGGCTGGGCCGAGGCGCCATAGGCGGGCACGATCCTGTTGGGCCGGAGCGCGCGCAACTGATCGGCCAGTTCTTCCACGCTGCGTGCAGCGTTGGGGTTGGAGGACCCGGCGGCGGCCAGGACCACGGCGTCGCGATCCGTTACACCGGCCTCGCGCAAGCGCTGATCCAGCAGGGCCGCAAGCCGCGGATCCGGTCCCAGGGGTGCGGCGGCGAGTGTTCCCGGACGGCTCTTCACAGCCCGCGCGATGTCCACTTTGACGTGGTAGCCAACGCTCAGGAGCAGCGGCACCACTACGGCAGGCTCTCCCTCGGGAAGTTCAGCCACAACGTCCACCAGATCCGGCTGCTGAACGTCAACGTATGACTCCCGGACATCCAGCCCGGGGCGCAGGGCTGCGATGGCATCGCGCAGGGCGTTGACCTCTGCAGCACCTTGGGCGTTGGAGGTCCCGTGGGAACAGGCGATGAGGATCGGGTTATTCATAAGGGCTAGCGTAACGTTGGAGCCGCCCCGTCCGCCTTTCGAAATCCACTGGATGCCGCTGCATGACCTTCCCTTTTGACATCGCCCTGGTATGGCTGGACCTCGCTGGAGTCTTCTTTTTTGCGGTGTCGGGATCCTTGCTTGCTGCACGTAAACAGTTCGACATCGTGGGCTCCCTGCTCCTGGCTTCCCTTGTTTCGCTGGGTGGCGGCGTGATCCGCGACATCATCCTCAACACCACGCCCGCTGCCTTCAGTAACCCTGCGTATTTGGCCCCGCCCTTGCTGGCAACCCTGCTGGTGTATTTCCTGTTCTCCAGCCTCCAGCGCTTTACCTCTTTGCTTGTCCTTTTCGACGCCGGCGGGCTGGCTCTGTTCTGCATCACCGGAACTTTGAAGGCCCTCTCATTGGGGATGAACCCCTTTGCCGCCGTACTCCTGGGTGTCACCACTGCAGTGGGCGGGGGCTTGCTGCGCGACATTACGGCCAACGAGATTCCGCAGCTGTTCGATCCCAAGGACATATACGCGCTGCCCGCTTTTGCCGGCGCCACCCTGACAGCCATCCTGTGGACCACAGGTTCCTTCAACGCCATCACTGCCTGCGTTGTGGCGGCCGTTGTCTTCGCGTTCCGGGTCACCGCCTGGCGCCGTTCATGGCACGTTCCGCTGGCCGTCCGCGGGTGGCACCGGCTCGGTTTGGACGGCGCAGGCAGGCCCCGCGATTAGCTAGGATAAGAGCCATGACTGACATGTTCCTCGAGAAGTTCCGCGCGCTCGTTCCGAAGTATCTCGAAGACGAATGGCAGGAAGAGGATGGGCTGTCCCAGGAGGAGCTCGACAAAGCCCTGGCAGACCACCAATTTACAGTCCCGCTGGTGCTCCGCGAGTTTTACGAAGCTGTGGGCGGCTGCGAGGATCTCATGGAGGCCTACCACTACTTCTGGGACCCTGAGGAACTGGAAGTGGATGATGAAGGCTTCCTGATGTTCCTTGAGGACGAGGAAGAGCAGTTCACCTGGGGATTCCGCGTAGGCGATCTCAACGTCCCCGATCCCATTGTGTGGCGGCGCAACAATGCCCGGGGCCAATGGAAGAGCGAAGAGGGTACCTTCTCTGAGTTCGTCTTTGACATGTTCGAGTGGGCTTTCAACGACGAGGACTGAGCTTCTCTGGGCTGCTCTGTGCCCGCCCTTTGTCTTTCCTGACCTTGTTTGCCGGTTTATCCCCCGCGCCACGCCGTGAACCGGGCGTGTCGTCGGCCGTGCGCCACCAAAGAGGGTCACGACGGCGCGAAGGTCCCTAGCTTCCTCTGCCACAGCACGGCTCGAATCTCTGCCACCATCGCTTCAGGCGCATGTACGACGTCGTCATAGTAGTAGCGCAGCACCAGATAGCCACCCAGCATGCTGGCGTTATTGCGGCGCTGATCCTTCTTGACCTGCCGCGGCTCGAAGTGGGTAGAACCGTCCAGCTCGACCACCAGGCAGTCATCAACCAGGCAATCGACCTCACCCACGCCTTCCAACACCACGTGCATGCGTACCCGGAACCCCGCCCGGACAAAGTGCGGGTGCGCCAGGACTTCCAGCAGCGAGTCTGCTCGAGGCAGAAGCAACCACATCCGCCAGACCAGCCACAGGAAGGCCTGGATAGCCTGGGAAAACACAGGCTGCGTGGTCCACCACACCAAGACGAGGCACTCCATTGCCACAGCTAAGATGCAGGACATCCGCTCGGTGGAGAACCCACAGCCCATAAAACCTGGCCGCGGAAATACAGGTCAGCAACCCGTTTTCCCGGTAAGCAGACAACACGTCTTTATCGGCCCCCCGCAGTGGCATAGACGCCACGCACTGGACGGATCAGCATCCCGCTACGGACCCACGCAGAGAGTTGCGGCCGGCTAAACCCCGCCCTCCTTAGATCCGCGGCTCGTGCCACGCCGCCTCGTGTCCACAGAAATTGATCAGGGTCCATGAGGCAATCGTTGCGAGTCTGCGTCCAGGTAGACACAAGCCAGGAGGCGTATGTGGATGAAAAGTGTTGCCGTCCTGACCCTGTTTCAGCCAGCACGTCCAGGGACACGCTGCCAGGACGGCGCGTCGCTGCAACGGGGCAACCATATCGGGTCAGGACGGCAGGATGAAGGGTGTATGGAAATGTGACACGCCATTTACATCTTGGTTAGCCAACATGACATATCTGTCATAGACTCATTCACGGATCCACTAATTGCCTCCGGTGGATCTGATGCGAACGGAGAAATGGCCCCGGTTCAGCGCAACGGATGACGAACGTTGCGCAAGGGACCGGGGCTGTTCCGTTAAATGCGTGGCATCACAATCCGAAGCATCCACAAAAATCCGCAGGCACAATCACGGGCAGCCAAAAGCACGGCTGGCACAAAGCTCCGGCGCACAAAGCCCGGAAAAGGCCAAGAGAACCAAGAGCCAAACAGGCTAGCTGCTGCGGTCCACCACAGCCAAAGCGAAGTTGCTCAGCGACGTCTTGACCACACCTTCAGGCAACGGAGCGAGCGCGGCAATTGCCTCATCAGCCCAACGGCGCGCCACGATCCAGGATTCAGCCGTGACGGGGTGTTCGCGGAGGCCCGCAACTGCCTCAGCCAGGGCGGAATCGGAGGACAGGTCGCCGTCGATCAGGTCAAGGAGCTCCACCGCCGACTGGTCACCAGCCGAAGCAGCTTCACGCAGCAGCAAAACAGGCAGAGTAGGCACGCCTTCGCGCAGATCGGTACCGGGGGACTTCCCGGACTTCACCTTGATGCCGGTGACATCGATGACGTCGTCCGCGAGCTGGAAAGCCACACCAACTTTTTCGCCGTATTCCACGAGCACGTCTTCGTAGGCGTCATCGGCACCGGCGAAGATGGCACCGAGCTGGCCGGACGCGGCTACCAGGGAACCAGTCTTGTCCGAGATGACCGAGAGGTAGTGCTCAATGGGGTCCTCGTCCGGACGCGGACCCACGGTCTCGTGAAGCTGGCCCAGGCAAAGCCGCTCGAAGGTCCGTGCCTGGATTCCCAGCGCGCGGGAGCCCAGCTCCGAAACCAGAATTGAAGCACGGGCAAAGATGAGGTCGCCGGTGAGGACAGCCACCGAGTTACCCCAGACCTCATGGGCCGTGGGAGCTCCGCGGCGGAAGGGCGCTGAGTCCATGACGTCGTCGTGGTACAGCGTAGCGAGGTGGGTCAGCTCCACTACGACGGCGGCCTGAACCACCGCGGGCAGTGAAGCGTCACCTAGATGGGCGCAGAGCAGCGTGAGCAGGGGCCGGATCCGCTTGCCACCGGCTTCCACCAGGTGACGCGACGTTGCGTCGGCGAGGGGATCGGAATTGGCGATGGCCTCGCGGAGCTTCTTTTCTACCCGTGCCAGGTTTGTGGTGATCGCCGGGCCCAATTCAGGGTCCTCGGCGATGGCCGCGAAGCCGGCGGGCAGCTGGAGGCCCGTGGCAATGGCGGTGGTATTTAGATCGGGTTCAGAGCCCGGCAGGCC
The DNA here is from genome assembly GCF_056499105.1 of Arthrobacter sp. Z5-13. Lineage (NCBI taxonomy): Bacteria > Bacillati > Actinomycetota > Actinomycetes > Micrococcales > Micrococcaceae > Arthrobacter > Arthrobacter sp. Z5-13. The sequence goes on along the minus strand of NZ_CP096460.1, from coordinate 1,079,459 downwards.
GTGTCCGGCATGCGTCCAGCTTTGGTCTGCAGAGTTGGTCACGGGTTAACCCTAACTTTTTGTTGCGGAAACCGCTGTTTGGTGGCTAAGGGAGCGCTTGAGGTGTTGGAGGTTGCCGGGACCAGCGCTTCAAGCACGCGGATCACCTTGTCCTCAAACCCTTTGGCGGCCGGATCGGTGAGGTTGGCCAGCAGGCGTACGACGAACCGCATCAGCACGGGGATAGGCATACCGGTCCGCAGTGCGAGCTTCATAATGGCCGGTTTGCCGATCAGCGCGGCAAAAGCCCTGCCCAGTGTGAAGTGCGATCCCCACTGGCCGCGAACATAGTCCGCGTACCCCGCAAGGTGGGTGTCGGCGTCGTGCGCTGAACCGGCGGAAATGATGAACTCGGCGGCGAAGCGGGCCGACTCCATCGCGTAGGAGATGCCCTCACCGTTGAACGGGGACACCATCCCGCCCGCGTCGCCCAGCAGCAGGAGTCCCGGCGAGTAGTGCGGCGTGCGGTTGAAGCCCATGGGCAGCGCTGCGCCGCGGATCTCCCCCACCTGGTTTTCCGGCGTGAAGCCCCACTCGGCAGGCATACCGGCGGTCCACTCGCGGAGCACCTGCTTGTAGTCCAGCTTGCCGAATTCCTTGGATGAGTTCAGGATTCCGAGGCCTACATTGGATGTGCCATCGCCGACGCCGAACACCCAGCCGTAACCGGGCAGCAGTTTGCCGTCACGGCCGGGAAGCTCAAGCCAGCCTTCCATCCAGTCGTCGTTGGTGCGGGGCGAGGTGAAGTAGGTGCGGACGGCGACACCAAGGGGGCGATCATCGCGTTTCTGGATCCCGAGGGACACGGCGGTGCGGGTTGAGTTGCCGTCAGCGGCCAGTACGACGTCGGCAGTAAAGTCACGCGACTCCCCCGTCTTCCGCCCGGACTCGTCCAGGATCGCGGCGCGGGCGCCGATGACACGGCCGTCTTCGGCGCGAAGCGTTTCGGTGACGCTGTGACGCTCAAGGACGACGGCGCCGGCAGCCTGGGCATGACGGGCCAGTTCTTCGTCGAAACCGAGGCGGGTGCGGATCAGTCCGTACTGCGGAAAATCAGAAACTTCAGGCCAGGGCAGCTCGATACTGCGTCCGCCGGCGAGGAGCCGCAACCCCTTGTTCCGGCGCCAGCCGTCCTCTTCCAGGTGCGGCAGGCCGAGTTTCTGGATCTCCCTGACAGCCCGGGGAGTCAGGCCGTCGCCGCAAACCTTTTCGCGCGGGAAGCTGGTTTTCTCCAGCACTGTGACCTCGATGCCGGCCTGGGCAAGGTAATACGCGGCGGTGGATCCGGCAGGGCCTGCGCCTACTATCAGTACTTTCACAGAGAGCTAGCGCGTGCTGCGCGAAATGTTGCGTCGCAGTTTGGCAACCGGGCCGGTGTGGGCAGCGATGGCGGCAGCACCGCCGTCGGGCGTTGGTTCAAGCGGTTTGTGGGCACGGTGCACTGCCACGATTCCACCGCTGAGGTTGCGGTAGGTGACCGTTTCCCAGCCAGCCTCTTGGAGCCAGGCGGCGAGGTGGTCCTGGTCCGGCCAGGCGCGGATGGATTCTGCCAGGTACACGTAGGCGTCCGGGTTGGAGGACACCTTGACGGCGATGGCCGGGAGCGCCCGCATGAGGTACTCGGTGTACATGGTGCGCCACAGCGGAACCACTGGCTGTGAGAACTCGGCAATGACCAGCTTGCCGCCGGGCTTGGTGACGCGCAGCATCTCGGCCAGCGCCTTCTTGGGCTCGTTGACGTTGCGCAGGCCGAAGGAAATGGTGGAAGCGTCGAAGGAGTTATCCGCGAAAGGGAGGCGGGTGGCATCACCGGCAATGAAGTCGATATCCGGGCGGCGGCGCTTGCCTACCTTGAGCATCCCGAGGGAGAAATCGCACGCCACAACGTCAATGCCGGCGTCGGCGTAGGGCTCGCTTGATGTTCCGGTTCCGGCAGCCAGGTCCAGCACCCGCTGGCCCGGGGTGGCATCAATGGCCTCCACCACCACTTTGCGCCAACGGCGGGTCTGCCCCATCGAGAGGACATCATTGACGACGTCGTATTTGGGGGCGACGTCGTCAAACATCGTGGCTACTTCGTCCGGACGCTTATCCAAGGATGCTCGGTTCACCATGCCATTGTCTCAAATGTTAGGCAGGCCCACGAACCACGCGCGGGTGCGGCGTAAGATGGCGATACCCTAAAGTACCCAAGGACCCCAGTACTTTCCAGTACTCTTGACCCATCATGACGAGCACGTTCCGTACTTTAACAGTCCCCCTCGATGCAGGATCAGCGCAACGGGGGCTGCCGTCATTTCTGACGCGGGACGACGTCCTCTGCTGGACCCGGCGCGAAGCAGGTCTCGTGGGTTTCGGGGAGCTCACCCGCTTCAGCGCAACCGGCCCGGACCGCTTCTTGGAGGCCGACATCTGGTGGCGCCATCTGGTGCTTGAGGCCGACGTCACGGACCTCGTTGAGTGCCCCGGCACAGGCCCGGTAGCCTTCGGCTCATTCGCCTTCTCCAAGCTGTCCACGCACCGTTCCAGGTTGATTGTGCCCGAGATTGTGGTGGGCGTCCGGGACGGCAGGGCTTGGCTCACGCAGTTAACGTTCGACGACGTCGAGCTCACCGAAGCGGGCGCCCTCGCCGCGCTGAAGGGGTGGCTTGAAGGGTCTGAGGAAGCGCGGGACGAGGCTTCTGGCGGGGAGGCGCTTGTTGGTGGGGTGCCCGTTGGTGGGGTGCCCGCAGTGCCGGGTGCCGCCGTCGTGCCCCAAACAAAACTCGAAACCGGATCCCTCAGCGAGCACGATTGGATGGCCGCAGTGGCCGCGGGAGTGGCTGAAGTACGGACCGGCAAGCTCGAAAAATTGGTGCTGGCCCGGGACATCGTGGCTACCCTGCCCGAAGGTGTCAACGCCGCTGAGATCCTTCGACAACTGGCCATCAGGTACCGCGAATGCTGGACCTACGGGGTGGACGGCCTGGTTGGATCCACACCGGAAATGCTCATCCAGGTGGAGGGCCGCACTGCACAGGCCCGTGTTCTGGCAGGGACGCTGGACCGGCGCGATGCCGATGGCATGGAAGGCTCGCCCCTGGCGTTTGCTGAGCGGGTGCTGGCCGGTTCGGAGAAGCAGCGGCATGAGCACGAGATCGCCATCCAGTCGTTGACCAAGCAGCTGGCACCTTTCTCGGAAGCCATGAACGCCCACAGCGAACCCTTTATCCTCGAGTTGCCCAATGTGTGGCACTTGGCCTCAGACGTGAAGGCCGAGCTCACTGAGGTGGAGGGCCACGTGCCCACGTGCCTTGCCCTCATCAATGCGCTCCACCCCACCGCAGCTGTCTGCGGAACCCCAACCCTCGTGGCAGGAGCCCTGATCCGGAAGCTCGAGCACATGGACCGCGGACCCTACGCGGGACCCGTGGGCTGGCTCGACGCTGCAGGGAACGGCGAGTGGGGCATCGCCCTTCGTGGTGCTGTGATCGAAGCTCCGGATACGGTCCGCCTCTACGCGGGTTGCGGGATCGTTGAAGGTTCCCAACCGGAGGCGGAGCTTGCGGAAACGTGGGCCAAATTCCGCCCGATGCTGGAGTCCCTGGGCATCAGCAGCTGACTGCGGCTTCTGCCCTGCAGTCCGGTATCCAAGACGAGTATCCCGAAAAGAGTCTTGTTTTTTGGGGTCCAATAGTTATCCAATAGTGAAACAAAGTTTCCTGTGACGCACATCTCTCTTGCAGCAGATACACTATTAGCCGTCTCAGAACACATCCCCCGCAACAAAAGGTAAGAAAAACTATGCAGCCGAAGTCCCCTGCCACGGCAAAACTCGCCGTCAAGGCAGCCTCAGTCCTCGCCATCGGAGCACTCACCCTCACTGCCTGCGGTGGCAACAGCGGCGCCACCCCGGCCGCAAAGGACGGAATCCAGCTCATCGAGTCGGGCAAACTGACCGTCTGCTCGGATGTCCCCTACGAGCCTTTCGAGTTCCAGAAGGACGGCAAGATTGTCGGCTTCGACATGGACATCGCTGCCGAGGTCGCCAAGGACCTCAACGCTGAACTCAGTGTGGTGGACAGCTCCTTCGAGGCCATCGAGACCGGCACCGCTCTGAGCCAGTGCGACGTCTCCATCTCCTCGATTTCCATCACCGATACCCGCAAGTCGGTCATGGACTTCTCCACGCCGTACATGGACGACGACCTCTCGCTGGTCGCCTCCCAGGACTCCGGCGTCAAGAACCTCGATGACGCCAAGGGCAAGAAGGTGGGTGTCCAGCAGGCCACCACCGGCGCCGATTACGCCAAGGAAAAGGGCATCGATGCCCAGCAGTTCGAAGACACCGGACTCCTGGTCCAGGCTCTCCAGGCCGGCACCATCGACGCGGCCTTGGGAAACCAGTCCGTTCTGGGCTTCGCCATCAAGGACGACTCCAAGCTCAAGTCCGTTGAGGACTACTCCACGGGCGAGCAGCTGGGTATTTCCATCAAGAAGGGCAACACCGCCATGGCCGAGAAGGTCAACGCAACCCTGAAGCGCCTGACGGATGACGGCAGCCTGAAGAAGTTCCAGACCACCTGGTTCGGCGACGCCGCCAAGTAGCCGGCACCTCAGCCCCTGAGACCTAAGCAGCTGAGGCCCCGTACCGTCCTGAAAGCAGTCCTAAGACCAAGGGCGGCACGGGGTCCTCAAGACTGCGCAAAAATGAATGTGAGTACATCATGGCAATGACCGCAACTCAACGAGCCAGAGTCAGCCTGAACGTCCAAGCAGGGATCTTTATTGTGGTCGTGGCCGCACTGATCCTGGCCACGGACTGGGAGACCATCGGCGCCAGTGTCTTCAACTTTGGCAAGATCGGCCCGATGTTCCCGGACATCTTCCTGGCCGGCCTGAAGAACACCCTTGTTTACACTTTTCTCGGCTTCATCGTGGGCCTCTCCGGCGGCCTGCTCCTGGCCCTCATGAAACTCTCCAGCTTCCCGCTCTACCGTTGGATCGCCACAGGCTACATCGAGTTCTTCCGCGGCATCCCTGCGCTGCTGGTCTTCATTGCCTTCGGCTACGGCGTTCCCATGGCATTCGGGGTGGTGTGGCACGTGAACATTGTGGTCATGGTGTCCCTCGGAATGGTGGCTTCGGCCTACATTGCCGAAACGCTGAGGGCCGGCCTGCAGGCTGTTCCCAAGGGGCAGCTCGAAGCCGCCCGGTCCCTCGGTATGCCGCAGTGGCGGGCAATGGTCACCATCGTCATTCCGCAGGCGTTCAAGATCGTGCTGCCGCCGCTGACCAACGAAGTCATTCTGCTCACCAAGGACTCCTCACTGATTTACGTCCTGGGCCTCACCGCTTCGCAGTATGAACTGACCAAGTTCGGCCGCGATGGTATCTCAAGCCTGGGTGCAGGGCTGACCCCGCTCCTGGTTGCCGGCGCACTCTACCTGGTGATCACCATCCCGCTGAGCCTGTTGGCCCGGAAGTTCGAAAGCCGCTCCGCGCGGACGAAGCGATAGGCAGGACAGTCATGAACGACGTCGTAAATTCCTCACCGAAAGCCGGGCACGTACAGGCAGCCGGTGTTTCCCTCACGGGTCTCCGCAAGTCCTACGGCTCCAACGAAGTACTCAAGGGCATCAACCTGGACGTGGCGCCGGGTGAAGTGGTGTGCCTGATCGGACCCTCCGGATCCGGTAAATCCACCCTGCTGCGCTGCGTGAACCTCCTCGAGCAGCCCAACGAGGGCACGGTCCATGTGGGCGGCTTCGAGGCCACCCACCCCGACGTGGACATTGACCGGATGCGGCGCAAAGTGGGGATGGTGTTCCAGCAGTTCAACCTGTTCCCGCACCTGAACGCGCTGCAGAACTGCACCGTAGCGCAGACCAAAGTGCTCAAGCGCTCCCAGGCCGAGGCCGACAAAGTGGCGCAGGCCAACCTGGACCGCGTGGGTCTGGGGCACTTGGCAGACCGGTACCCGGACCAGCTTTCCGGCGGCCAGCAGCAGCGCGTGGCGATTGCCCGGGCGCTGAGCATGGATCCGGAGCTGATGCTGTTCGACGAGCCCACCTCCGCTTTGGACCCCGAGACCGTGGGCGACGTCCTGTCCGTCATGCGCAACCTCGCCAAGGAGGGCATGACCATGCTGGTGGTGACGCACGAGATGGGCTTCGCCCGCGAAGTGGCGGACCGGGTGGTGTTCATGGACGGCGGCGTTGTGGTGGAGGAGGGCTCGGCCGAACAGGTCATCAGCGCCCCCACCCAGGACCGCACCAAGGAGTTCCTGCGCCGGGTCCTCGATCCGACGCACATCGATCTCTCCTAGCCTTCCCTCCGCTTCTGATCACCGCTGCGATTTCGGACAGCCGCTACTTGGATCCAGGTAGCGGCTGTCCTATTTCGCGGCGTCCGTCCAGAAACGGTGCGGAATTCGGCGCGGGAGGCCCTAGCGTTCACGGTCGTCGCGACGGTGGCACCACCCTCGGGACTCCTGCTGACGCCAGAAAAGCAGAAAATCTGTGGGAATCGGCAAGTTCCGCCCAGGTCCAGCGGATGACCCGGCGGCCTGTAGCGCGGATCCTGTCCTCTCGGCGTTTCTCGTCAATGACGGTTTCGGAGGGAGTCCGCCCGCTCAGATACTCTGCCTTCCGGTATTTGACCAGGCCATCGAACTCACCAACGAGTCCCGCCCCTGGCCATTCGAAGTCACAATATGCCACGAAGCCGGTGGCGTCCCGCACCACTGTTTGAAGCAGCGGCACCTGAAAACCCAGCTGATGCATGAAGGCGCGGCTGAGAGATTCCCCCGGAGAGCCTGAGGCCGGATCGGCAAAGGCGAGGGCTGCCCTGATCCGGCGGACAGCAGCCCCACTGTATACAGCTGACCCGTTGGAACCTTGGCTGCTGGGCTCCAATGCCTTCTCAAGTTCGTCCCTGCTTAGGGCCGCCAATGGGCGCGTTTTGTCTGGCTTCAATATGTGGTCGAGAACTACCATGGCCTGCCCAAACGATTCGTAAGCCGCAAGATCCAAGGACGTTCGGATGCGATCAGTGACCAGTAATCCGGAAACCTCCTCGCTCCGCAGGTCCGCCCTCTGCACATAATGCCGCCGGACACCTGCCCTCGAACGTCCGCCGGCGCCGTCGAACGTACAGGCATGCACGAGCGTCTGGCAACCAAGCAGCGGAATGCCCCAAATTGCAGCTGACGACTGACGGCAGAACACTGTGTTGCTTTGCAAGGTAGCTGCCGCCGCATGAATCAGGAGCGGATACCTCTCCCAGCTTTTGAGCACATCCCATTCGACGGCGCGGACATAAACGCCTTGCCTGATCCTGCGCAGCTCACCAGCTTTCGCCTGTCGCGCCAGGCTCCGAACATCGTGGCCCAGCAGCGAATAGCGGCTGGCTAAGATCAGCTGAGAAGGCTCCATCCCCCGATGCTGGCTACAAACTGGTCGCTGTGTAACCAGCTGTCCTCGCGATGTGGATAACTGCCCGGTGCCTGGGCGCGACCAATTTGGACAACCGCGCCCCAGACCAAGGCAGCGGATGTCCGATAGCGCAGCGGTTTTTCAGCAAACCCCCGGCTAGGGGGCGAGCACACCCGCCACGGCAGCAGCCACCGCGGCCTTGATCCGCGCGTGTAGGGCGCGGAGCCCTGCGCGGTCCGTGCGCACCTCGATGACCTGGCGCCGTCCGTCCGGCCGCGAAGATAGAGCCTCGGCGAGTCCCGCCGTCGTCGTTACCGAGCAGTGTTCGACGCCGTACGCTGCCGCAAGCGCGGAGATGTCCACTGTGTGCGGGGTGCCGAAGAGGCGCTCGACGACGTCTCCGTACTGTCCGGCCGCCCGGACAGAGCCGTGCTCAAGGAGGTCGAAGATGGCTCCGCCGCCGTCGTTCAGCACCACGATCCGCAACAGCGGGTCAGGTTCGCCAAAACCAAGGAGGAGGCCGCCGGCGTCGTGCAGGAAGGTGACATCCCCAACGAGAAGAGTCGTTTCCTGCCGCCCTCCCCACGCAATGCCAGTGGCCGTGGAGATTGTCCCGTCGATTCCGGCCAGGCCTCTGTTTGCGAAAACGGTGGCCAGCGGCTCCGGGCCCGGTTGGCCAGCGAGGTCGACGTCACGGATGCCGTTAGAGGAGCCAAGCACCAACTGTCCGCGGGAGTGCTTCCAAACCAAGGCACCAACAGACGGGCCGGTCGCAGCATCTGAGGACGAAAGGATGTCGTCCAAAGCGTGCTGGGCCGAAGCCCCCGAAAGCAGCCACGCGTCCAGCCACACGGACGAGCCACGTCCCGAGAATTCCGCCAGGTCCGTGAGGTTGTCGATGGGTGTTTCGCGCCGGCGCCCTGACTCATACCAGGCCACAGCCACCGGTTGATAAAGCGCGCTGGGAACGTCCCGTCGGGCCAGCAATGAGGCAACAGGCCGGGACAGCGTGGGCCTGCCAAAGACCACGACACGCTCGAGGGGTAGCGGGGAGTCCGGTCCGAAGTGTTCGAGCAGCAAGCGGTAAGGTCCCACTGCGTTTGGCCCGAACCGGGAGTTGGAGGAAGGCTCGGCGAGCAGGGGCAGCCCGTGGGCGCGCGCGAAGGCTTCGGCGACGGGACCGGCGTCGTGCCCCGCAAGGACCACGGTTCTGCGTTCCGGAAGCTCTGTGGGTGCGGGCGGAAGGACCAGGGCTTCCGGAGTTCGTCCAAAGGAGTAGTGGCGGCGGTCCGGGCTAACGGGCAGACCCTCCCCCTCTGCGGGCACCAGCGGGTCCCGGAAGGCGAGGTTGAGCTGAACGGGACCGGGGGCGACGTCGTCGAACGCCCCGGTGGCCGCGCTCAGGGCAGTTTCCACGGCGCGCTGGGGATTTTCACCCGCGGGGACGTCGGCAGCGAAACGCACATGCTCTCCGAAAAGGTCCAGCTGGATGGTGGTCTGGTTGGCTCCGGTCCCCCGCAGTTCCGCTGGCCTGTCAGCGGAAATGACCACCAGCGGGACTGCGGCGTGGTTCGCCTCCATCACGGAAGGGAGCAGATTTCCGACGGCGGTTCCGGACGTCGTCAGCACCGCGGCGGGCGCCCCGGTGGAGAGGGCGAGCCCAAGGGCTGTGAAGCCTGCACTTCGCTCGTCGATCCGGACCAGCAGTTCAACCAGACCGGCCGCATCCGCTTCGGCCAGGGCATAGGCCATTGGAGCCGAGCGCGAACCTGGCGCCACCACAATGTAGCGCACCCCACCCTCTACCAGCGACGCAACAGCAATCCGGGCCGCCGCGAGCGAGGTCAGGATGTTCCGGGCCGGCCCGGTGTTCTCAGAAGTCACCGAACCAGTCTGCCACCCTTCAAACCCTCCCTCACCTTTCGCCCCTTTTCAGGCAACCCTCCCTCACCTTTCGCACGTCCGGCTGCAGGAGGTGAGGGAGCGTCTAAGGAATTTCTGCGAAAGCTGAGGGAGGGTCCCAGTCAGGCAAAGGCCGGCTACATGTTCTCCGGCGTCTCGATGCCCAGCAGATCCAACCCGTCAATGAGCCTGTGGAGGACAAGTCCGCACAGGGCCAGCCGGGATTCACGAACAGACTCCCCAGCCTTCAAAACCGGACACTGATCGTAGAAGGTGGTGAACAGCTGGGCCAGCTCAAACAGATACGCGCAAAGCCGGTGCGGTTCCAGCAATTCGCCTACCTTGCGGAGGGTGCTCCCGTATTCAAGAAGATGCAGCGCAAGCGCCCGCTCCGCCGGTTCGACGACGGCGATGCCCGCGACGGGGATCCCCGCACCGGCTGCTCCCGCACCCAAAGAACCCCCACCTAGGGAACCCGCACCCCCGACCCCGCCGTCGAGCGCCCCGGCCTTCCGCAGGATCGAGCGGATTCTGGCTGCCGCATATTGAACGTAAGGGCCGGTGTTCCCGTTGAGGGCGAGCATCCGGTCAAAGTCGAAGACGTACTCGGTATCGTGCCCCACGGAGAGGTCTGCATACTTCACGGCGCCGATTCCTACCTTCCGGGCCGTCAGCTCGCGTTCTTCAGGCGTCAGATCCGGACGGCTGAGGTCAACAACAGCGCGAGCCCTGTCCACAGCTTCATCCAGCAACGCCATGAGCTTCACGGGGGCACCGGAGCGTGTCCGCAGAATCTTTCCGTCCTCCCCCAGGACGTTTCCGATCTGCACATGTAAAGCCTCGACAGTTTCCGGCAGCCAGCCAGCCTCACGAGCCGTCGCCATCACCATTCGCAAATGCACGTTCTGCGGGGCACCCACGACGTAAAGCACCCGGTCGGCCTGAAGCTCCCGCACACGGTAGCGGATGGTGGCGAGGTCGGTGGTTCCGTAACCGTAACCGCCGTCGGACTTGCGGATGATGAGCGGCAACGGCTCGCCGTCCCGTCCCCTGAAGCCTGCCGGGAAAGTGCAGAGTGCGCCGTCACTGACCCTGGCAATTCCGAGGTCCTCAAGCTCCTGGCACAGCCGCGCTAAATCAGCATCATAGGAGCTTTCGCCGGCAATATGGTCGTCAGTCAGGCTCACGCCGAGCTTGGCGTAGATGGCGTTGAAGTACAGTTTCGACTGAGCCACCAGCCGCTTCCACACCTCAAACGTCTCCTGGTCACCGCTCTGAAGCGCCACCACCCGCCGTCGCGCCCTTGCGGCAAAACCGTCCTCATCATTGGCAGAAGCATCGAACTTTGCCCGGGCCGCCTGGTAGAACGCGCTGGGGTCATCCACCAGCAGCGCGGCCTCCTGCGATCCCTCGCCAACCTCCAGCCAGTGCTCAATGAGCATGCCGAACGGCGTCCCCCAGTCGCCGATGTGGTTCTGCCGGATCACCGTGTGCCCAAGAGCCTCAAGAACGCGAACCAGGCTGTCGCCCACCACGGTGGTTCGCAGGTGTCCAACGTGCATTTCTTTGGCGACGTTTGGGGAGGAGTAGTCGACGACGACGCGCTGCCGTACCGTCGGCGGCTCGCCGTTGGGCTGACTCGTCTTGTTGAGGAGTTCCTCTATCCAGTGCCATCGAAAGTGAGGTTGATAAAGCCGGGACCCGAGATTTCCGCCGACGTGCAGATGCCGTTCACCTCCAGAGCCTCTACGATCCGCGCTGCAACCTCCCGAGGCTGAAGTCCCACTTTCTTGGCCAAGGCCATGGCTGCGTTGATCTGGATGTCAGCGAATTGCGAGGGCCTGATCACCGGATCTATCTGGCTGAAATCTTCACCGAAGGCTTGGGCAATGGCGGTCTGGACTCTGGGGACTAGCAGGTCGGCTGGGCTGTTCACCCTGTCAAAATATCAGTCGGCGCCAAAAGCAGCGCTCCCTCACCTTTCGCCCCTAAACCCAAAACCCTCCCTCACCTTTCGCCATGTGTGCGGCGGAAGGTGAGGGAGGGTTTCCAAAAAACCGGCGAAACGTGAGGGAGGATCCCCAAAAAACCGGCGAAAGGTGAGGGAGGGTCAGTCCTCGGTGCGGAAAACCTGGATCACGGACGGACGGGGAGCCGCGGCCTGGCCAGGCGCAGGAGTGGCCCCGGCAGCGACGTAGTCCGGGAACAGCGACCGGGGCGCGTCAAAGGTGCCGTCTTCGCCCGGGTGCTGAACCGAGACAAACACGTTGCGCTCGGCATCGTGAATGATGGGGCCGCAGGTCTCGGCGTCCTGCGGTACGGCCAAGAACTGCTCCACCCGGCCACGCTCGGCTCCTTCCAGGGTGACCTTGAACAGACCGTCAGCCTTACCGATACCCGAGGGGGCGCCGTCGGTGGAGATCCAGAGGTTTCCGACCGAGTCGAACGCCAGGTTGTCCGGGCAGGAAATCGGGGAGACCTTATCCGCGGGGAAGCCACTGAAGTACGTGACGTCGCCCTGGGCCGGGTCGCCGCAGACCATCAGCAGGTTCCAGTTGAAGTTGGTGGCAGTCTGGTCGCCGCTCTCGGTGATCTCCACAATGTGGCCGTCACGGTTCAGGTTGCGCGGGTTGACCTCGGTGGCGCCTTCCTTGCCGGCCTTGCCGCGGTCGGAGTTGTTGGTGCACGCGACGTATACCTTGCCCGTGAACGGGTTGGGCTCCACGTCTTCGCACCGGTCCATCTTGGTGGGGCCAACCTTGTCCGCGGCGAGGCGGGTGTACACCAGGACTTCGGCCACGGTCATCCCCGCAACCGCTGATGCGCCGTCAACCACCAGCGGCAGCCACTGCCCGGTCCCGTCAAACTCCCCGTCAGCAGGAACGGTGCCGGAACCGTCGATTTCGGCCAGCGGCGAGTTGCCCGTGAACTTGGCGACGTACAGGTTGCCCGCGGAGAGCAGCGTCATGTTGTGGGCGCGGTCGCCTTCAATGTACTTGTCGCGGGAGACGAACTTGTACAGGTAGTCGAAGCGCTCGTCGTCCCCGGAATAAGCCACCACATGCCCGGAGTCGGCCACGATCACGTTGGCGCCCTCGTGCTTGAAGCGACCCAGCGAGGAGTGCTTCTTGGGGGTGGACGTCGGGTCGAACGGATCCACCTCCACGATCCAGCCGAAGCGGTTGGACTCGTTGGCGTACCCGGCGTTGCGGGTATCGAAGCGAGGATCGTCCAGCTCCCAGCCCCTGGCAGTGGACGACGACGTCAGGCCGTACCGCTTGTCAGAGGCGGAAGTGCCTGCCGCAGCGAAGTAGCCGTTGAAGTTCTCTTCCCCGGAGAGAATGGTGCCCCAGGGCGTGGTGCCGCCGGCGCAGTTGCCCAGCGTGCCCTTGATGGCCTTACCGGACGGGTCGGCAACGGTCTTGACGAACTCCGAACCGGCGGCCGGGCCGGTGAGTTCATAGACAGTCTCGTTCAGGTAGCGGCGGTTGAGCTTGGCGCCCTGAACGTAGGTCCACGGTTTGCGGGCGTTCTTGCGTTCGAGCTCCACCACGGACAGGCCGTGGGCGGCTTGACCAACGGCCCGCACCTGGTCGGCAGGCATGCTGGGCGGGAACATGATGGCGTCGTTGGTGTACTCGTGGTTCGCGAAGAGTACAGCCCGGCGGCCCTTGCTGCCGGGAATTTCCAGGATGTCCGTGTAGTCGTTGTTGTAGCCGAACTGGCGCTTCTGGGCTGCAGCCGTCTGGTTCGACACGTCAAAAGCGGGTGCGTCGCTGAAGAGCGGATCGCCCCAGCGGATGACCGGCTTCCATGTGAAACCTTCGGGGACGGTGACGGCATCAACGGCGGCGTCAACGGGAGCAATGGCGGTGAACTGGAGCCGGGAATGAAGGCCCTTTTTGGCTGCGGGCGCGAGGCCCGGACCGCCGTCGGCTACTGCGGTTTCTGCCGAACTCAAGGAGCCACCAAGCGCGACGGCGAGGGCACCGGCGGCGCCGAACCCAAGGGCGGCGCGGCGGGACATGGTGGCGGAGGCGATGTCCCGGAAGTAGGAGTTGGAGCTGGTGTTGCAGACTTCACCGGAACAGGCGTTATCGCATTTCAGGGCGCAGGTGACGGGGCTGCGCTTTCCTTTGGTGTGGCCGAGCATGGGAAGAAACGGGAATTTGCGCCGGGCAGTATCCGGGGTGGAGATTTCAGGCATGGGGACCTTCCAGGGGGTGAGATGCGGTCCCCCCCACCCTGTCAGCGTGGTGCGAAGCCTGGAGGACCACCGGGTGAAGCTTCGGTGAACTGAAGGTGGCCGTAAACCCGCCGCAGCCTCTCCATCCACCAGGCCACACGATCGGGCGGCGCAGCGAACTCAGCCAGCAGTCCGGGATCGGCAACTACCTCACGGAGCCGGATGGCGCCGTCGTCGGGCACCAGGGAATCATGCATGACGTCGCCGGCGAGCAGCGACACCGTACCCAGGCCGCAGGCATAGGGCAGGTCCGGGAGCGCTGCGGCGAGCGCCAGCCCGGCCCTGATGCCCACCGACGTATCCAAAGCGGAACTTACGACGGCGGGAAGTCCTGCCTGCCCCACGATTTCCAGGGCACGCCGCACTCCAGCGAGCGGCGCCACTTTCACAACAATCAGGTCGGCGGCTCCGGCCCGGGCAACTTTCAGCGGGTCCTCTTCCTTGCGCACGCTCTCGTCAGCTGCGATCAGTACAGGGGTTCCGGCTGCTCGAAGACGGCGGCGGACTTCCGCTAGGCCGGCGATGTCCGGAACCGGCTGCTCCGCGTACTCAAGCCTGACGTCGGCGAGCCGGGTGAGCGCGTGAACGGCCTCATCCACATCCCAGCCGCCGTTTGCATCCACGCGGATGGCTGCGTCGGGGAGGGCTGCGCGGACGGCGTTGACCCGTTCGACGTCGTCTGTCAGTGGCTGCCCGCGCTCTGCCACCTTGATCTTGACGGCGTCCACACGGCCGAAGCGCGCCAGCACCTCAGATACCTGGCTGGCATGGACTGCCGGCACGGTGGCGTTGACCGGAATGCTGTCCCGAAGCGGCTCGGGGAAACCGTACCAGCCGGCCTCAATGGCTGCGGCAAGCCAGCGCGAGGCTTCGACGTCGGCGTATTCGGGAAAGGGACCAAACTCACCCCAGCCAGTGGGACCCCGGAGTAGGAGAGCCTCCCGGTGCAGGATCCCGCGGAACTTCACGCGCATGGGCAGGCTGACGACGCGCGCGCCGTCGCGGACTTCCTCCCAGGGCGGGAGTCCGCGGTAATTCGGGAGGGAGGCGGCTGGGGACTCGGGCACAGCGCCACTCTACCTTCAGGCAGTTTGCAGGGTTTTGTGGCAATCTGGAAAGGATGACACACAGCGGCCAGCCCTTTAGCACTCAAGCGTCCTCAGGCGCTGAGCCTGAGGCTGCCGGACCCGACGAAGCAGCCACACGGCGCCACCCCGGGGGCAGCAACACAGACAGCAGCTACAGCCGAGGCGGTTTCGCTTCCGGATTCCTTTTCCTGCTGGCCACACTGGCCTGCGCCGCCGGCGTTGCCGGGACCTACTACTTCTTTGTCCGCACCACCACGGGCCAGTATATCGACGAGTCCGCCTTGGTTGAGGCGGTGGCCATCCACGGACCTGCAGGTAAGGCGGCTACGCAGTTACTGGACTGGCTTCCTACCCTCTCCCTGGTAATGGCCGTCATTGTGGTCATTTTCGTGTGCGTTATCCGACGGCGGTGGGTGGCCGCCGGTATCACCGTGACAGCGTGCGTGGCCGCCAACCTTGCCACGCAGGTCATCAAGGAGATGGTTCCCGTCAGGCCCTTCCGCGGTGTGACCACCCTTGACCTGAATTCACTCCCGTCCGGGCACACCACCCTGGCAGCATCAGCAGCGGCCGCGGTTTTCATCATGGCCTCCCCGCGCTGGCGTCCGCTGGCGGCATTCCTGGGCGGCAGCTTCGCCGTCGCGAGCGGCGTTTCCACTCTGATTAACCAGTGGCACCGCCCCGCGGACGTGGTTGCGGCGTTCCTGGTGGTGGGGGTCTTTATGTTTCCGGCGGGCTGGCTGGTGATTCGGACCGGGCCGGCGTGGAACGTGTGGGACGGCTACGGACGGCACCTGGGATCCTTGCGGCTGTGGGTGGTCCTCCCAGTGCTGACGTGTCTGGCATCTGCGGGAGTGGCCGCCTACTCCCTGCTGATGATCGGGCCGGGAGCGGAACAGGCAGGAAGCACCGTCAGCTACTTTTGGGCTGGCGTGTCTCTCATTGTGATCGCCGGGTATCTGGCCACCCTCGCTGGAGTTTGGCTTTTCGGGTATGCAGTACGACGGCGGCACGCGCCTCGGCGGTAGGCCCGCCTCTCGCTTCGTTCAGAGCCACGCCTCGCCAGCACCCAAACGCCCAACTGAGTAGCAGTAGATGTCATTCTGAGCGCTCAGAATGTCACCTACTGGTACTCAGTTGGGTCAGTGCTGGACCAGTCAGGTTACGTGGCGGGGCAGATCGCGTTCGGGTTCGTCGGAGCAAACATTCCGTCCGGGTTATGCATCCAGACCCACGTATGCAGAGCCCAGGAACCAGGGAACGGGCCCGCATCAAACTCGACGCCGCCCACTGAGGGAGCCGTCGGCGCAAAGCCGAGGTACTCCATGGCTACCAGCTTGTATTTCCCTTGAGAGTTAGCCATGTACACCAGCAGCTCTGGCGCCAACGGATCGATGACGCCGTCGATCCGCTCCTGCTGCCCAAGGTGAATCCCCATACCCGGGATGCAGGGCGTCACCTGGACGTAACCGTCAGCAAAGGCTGCGTCAATGTTGTGATACTGGGCTGTTGCCTGACGCAGTCCCGCGGCGAGTTGCCTCGTTTCGGCGGTTCCTGCGGCGTCACTGGCTGCGGTTGCAATACCAGGGGTGAGTCCGGCCGCCAGGAGGGCAACGACTGCCCCCAGCACTAGGGTCATTTTCCTTCTCAACATTCTCTACTCCGATTTCTGCACACAAAGAATCGACTGTTCCAATGTTCGGGAACAGGACGCAGATGAGTAGTTGAGTCCCCAGTAAACTCGGCCAACCCGCGGCCGGTTCCACCATTAGCCGTCACCCGGAATTACCGGACGACGGCTCTCAATACCCAGAGAGTACGCCTCCTGGCCGTCCGGGAACAGACCCAAACCGGGCAGCCCGGCGCGCTAGTAGTTCCGGCGGTGCCTGAGCCGGGGAATGGTCACTGCGAAGACGGTGGCCGCGGCGAAACCCAGCAGCCCGGTTGCCCGCACTCCCACACCCAACGACGTAAGCGCAGTGACGGCTGAGAGCAGCACAGGCCCTCCCGTGGAACCGGCATCGGCGATGAAGCGCCACAGGCCAAGGAACTGCCCGCGGCCGTGCTCAGGCGAGAAGTCCGCTCCCAGGGTCATGTTGAGGCCCGAGCTGATGCCGTTGCCGAATCCCACCAGCATGCCGACGAGCATGAGCCCCACGAATCCGGACGTCAGCGGAATGAGCATCAGGGCAACTCCCATGATGACCGTGGCAGGAAGCGCCACCCAGAGCCTGCCTTTGCGGTCCATCAGTTTGCCTGCCGGATAGAACACCAGCATGTCCACTGCGCCGGACAACCCGTAGATCAGCGAGGCCTGGGTGGCATCCATCCCCAGGTGGTCGGCCCAAAGCGGGATCACCACCTGGCGGGAGGCTCGCAGGGCGTTGAGCAGCAGGATCCCGAAGCCAACAGTGAGGAACACGCCTGCATGGGAGGCGCCAACGCTGCGGAGGGTTGGCTCCGGTCCGATCTGCGAACCAGCTGTGTCCGGCGGTGCCAGTTCCTGGATGGTCAGGGCAATGACGGCAGCAGCCAACATGGCGGCCACCCCTACCCAGTAGGCGCCGCTGATTCCGGCTAACTGCATCACACCCGCGCCGATAAAAGGCCCCAGGAAGATCCCGATCCTGCTGACTCCCCCAAGCGTGGACAAGGCCCGCGCCCTGAACCTAACCGGCACAGCTTCCGTAAGGTACTTCTGCCGGGCCAGGCTGAAAACGCTTGAGGCCATCCCGACGACGACCATCGACGCTGCGAGCAGCCAGACTCCATCGGGGACCAGCAGGGAGAGCCCTGCGGCGGTCAGTGCCAGCGCTCCCGCTGCGCCGGCGCCCACGATGGACCATTTCTCGCCGAACTTCAGGGTAATCAGGGAGGCCGGCAGGTTGGAGAACCAGGATCCGAGGCCGATCAGCGTGACGATAAGCGCGGCTGCAGCTACAGAGGCGCCGAGGTCCCGGGCGGTTAAGGCCACCACCGGGAGTACGGCCCCCTCCCCCAGACTGAACAGCAGGCTGGGACCGAAAGCGGGAACGGCAATACCCCGGAGGCTAAAGGGAGGGGCTGCGCGCTGGGTGGTCATCCCTTTTATCCTAGGTGTCCTGCCGCGCCGCCCCGGCAACACGTCCAGCAGACCCCACGGCACCGGAACGTTGGAGCAGCCAGCCTGCCACTACCAGGATGGCGCCGAAGAGCAGGAACAGGAGGTCGGCGGCCGTTTGCCAGGGGCCGCTGGTCACATGGTGTATGGCCAGGACATGGTGATTCACGATGCCCTCCATCAGGTTGAATGCTCCCCATCCCACCAGGACCCAGCCCCAGAGGACCTTTGAAGCCCAGACCCTCTCCCGGGCTTTTGCCACCCGGGAATACAGCATGGCCAGGCCCACCACCACGGCCAGCCAGGTGAACGAGTGGAAGAGGCCGTCCCACAGCGTATTCATTTCCAGGCCCTCCACGGTATCCACGGGATGGGCTCCAACGGGGATATTGGCGGTGTCCGCGCTGCTCAGCATGTGGTGCCATTGCAGGATCTGATGCAGCACGATGCCATCCACAAACCCGCCAAGGCCGATCCCCAAGAGGATCCCCGGCAGCCGGATCGCCGATGCTCCGCCGCTCCGCACGGAACCTTCCGAAGCCAACTCATCAGACATCCCTAGCCCCGCTCCCGCCTCACAACAGCCATTTAGACAGTAAGCTTACTATCCATGAAGTCCATCAATGAAGACGCCCACACCCTGCGCTCGGCACCTGGTCCTGTTCCAGGGCCAGGAAAATTCCGGCCGGCGCGGCGATATCCTCAAGCCATGGACCGTTCCGCACAACCTGACGTCACCGACGTCGAGTACGGGGACCTTCGCGGGCGCATCTACGCGTCCAAAAACAACGGCGGAAATCGCGACGGCGGGCCCACCTTCCTGCTGGTGCACGGCATCGGCGTCTCCCACCGTTACCTTGCCAGGTTGCACGCCGCTCTGGCCTTGTCCGCGGACACCTACTCAATCGATCTCCCCGGCTTCGGCTCCATGCCCAAGCCCAAACGCCAACTCAGTGTTGAGGACTACGCCTCCTTTATCCGGGCGGCAATCGCAGACCTTGACATCACGGAAAACTGCGTCGTGATCGGCCACTCCATGGGCACACAGTTCGGGGTGGAGGCGGCCATCAAGGATCCGGAGCTGTTCTCCCACGTGGTGCTGATGGGGCCAGTAGTCGATCCGAAGCGGAGGCACGTACTCAAGCAGGCCTGGGATCTTATGCGCGACGGCATTGGCTCCGAGTCCTGGAGCTCCAACTGGATCGTCTTCTCGGACTACTTCCGGTGCGGGCCGCGCTGGTATCTGAAGGAGCTGCCCGTGATGATGGACTACCCCATGGAAGAGCGGGTAGCGCACGTCAAGGCCCCGGTGCTGGTGATCAGGGGTGAACGGGACCCCGTGGCCAAGGGGGACTGGGCCCGCAGGCTTGCAAGGCGGGCGGGCGGCCAGCTTGCCGAGTTCCCCGGAAGCGGGCACGTGGTGCAGCACCTGGCCACGGAAAAGGTTGCCGAGGTAATCAGGACGTTCGCAGGCCTTCCCGCGGTGGCGTCCAAGGAGGGCCCGAGGTGAGTGGTACCGCCCGGCGGAGCGTACAGAAAGCAGTGTGGTGGACGGAGGATTACGCCTATGCCACCGGCCGGCAGCTCCGCAGCTTCTTCGACCGCACGCAGCCGAACGACTTCCTCAGCGGTACCGGACGTCCCGTCGTCGTGATTCCCGGTGTGTACGAAAACTGGCAGTTCATGCTGCCCCTGATCACTGCCCTGCATCAGGCTGGGCACCCCGTGCACGTGGTGACGGTGCTGCAGCGTAACCGGCTCGCCATACCGGCAGCAGCCACGCTGGTGGCCAAGCATCTGGCCGCGCAGGACTTGATGAACGCCGCCATCGTGGCGCACAGCAAGGGCGGCCTGATCGGTAAATACCTCATGATGACGCACGACGGCGAGCGGCGGGTGGAGCGCATGGTGGCGGTCTGTTCGCCGTTCTCGGGATCCCGGTACGCCCGTTTCATGCTTGCGCCGAGCCTGCGGGCCTTCTCCCCGCGGAACGCGCTGACCCTGCAGTTGGCCCGGGAAGAACGCATTAACCACCGCATTACGTCAGTGTTCGGCCCGTTCGATCCCCACATTCCGGAGGGCAGCATCCTCCCCGGTGCGCGGAACATCAAGCTGGACGTCCCCGGGCACTTCCGGATCCTGGGGCACCAGGACACCGTCCGCACCATTCTGGAAGAGATTCCGCTGTAGACGTGGGTCCAGTGCACCGTTAGTGGCGGCGCCGAACCTTCGTGGCAGCCAAAGCCGCTATGCCAAGGGTCAGAAGGGCCAGAGCGCCCAATACGATCGGCGTTGCTTCCATTCCGGTCCGAACCAGGCTTGCCCCTCCCATGCCCCCGCCCAGGCCTCCGCCCAGTCCCCCGGCTACGGTTGCGCTGGCTGAAACTGACTCCGTTGCTGTCTCGCTGGTGGTCGGAGCATCCGTCGTGGGCGCACCCGTTGTCGGAGCATCCGTCGTGGGCGCACCCGTTGTCGGAGCATCCGTCGTGGGCGCACCCGTTGTCGGGTCATCAGTAGTCGGGACACCCGTCGTCGGGTCATCAGTGGTGGGGACATCAGTGGTCGGGACGGCTGCACACCCGGCAGAGGCGAAGGTGTTGTTGTCCAAGGTGACCGCGCCATTGCGCGCCAAGGCCCTGCCCTCGACGGTTGTCCCGGTGGTGACGGTTATCGAAGTCAAGGCAAGGATGGAACCCGTGAAGGTAGAGTTCGTGCCCAAAGTGGCGGAACTACCGACCTGCCAGAATACGTTGCAGGCCTGCGCGCCCCCTATGAGGCTGACGTTGCTGGCGCTTGCGGTTATAAGGGTTGATGCTGCCTGGAAGATAAAGACCGAGCTGGGATCCCCCTGCCCGTCGAGCGTTAGCGTGCCGCTGAGTGCCAGTGGCCCTGTCGAGTTATAGACGCCGGGGCTGAGAGTCTGGCCGACAAGATCCCCGGCAACGTCACCGGTTGGAGCGCGCCCCGCAGCGTCGTTGTAGGCAATAACCAGGTCCGATTGGGCCTGTGCCGCCTCAGCGTTGCCGGCATTGATGGATCCGCCCACAATTCCTGGCGGAAAGCCCGTGATGGCTGTACCGGGGCTTACGCCAAGGTCTGCGTTCAAGTTGCTTGGACCGGTATTGCTAACGGCTTGTCCACCGAGAACGGAGTAGCTGCCGGCGGTACCAAGACCAACCGGCGCTGGTTCTGCTGCGAAAGCGGCCGGCAGCCCCATCAGAGTAGCCGACAGGGCCAGAACAGCCCCACCGGCGGTGATGGCGGCGATGGTGGTCCTGGCGGGTGCGTCGGAGAATTTGGCGTCCCCCGTGCGTGCGTTGCTCATTGGGCTGCCTTTCAGCAAGGGAAAAGCAGCCATAAGCGAGATCCACCCCTGACGACCCAGAGTGAACGTTCTCGATCAGGTCACAATCGGAAAGTGAATGGACAGGCTGCGCTTGACCAAAGCTGGAGACGAGCTGCGCACCCTGTGCTCAGAGTAGACCCACAATGCACAGAAAAGCAGTAAGCATCGTTACTTTATTTGTGACGGCGTTTTCTGCTCAGCCCGCCGGGTGGTCGGCGAGAAGTTCGGCCAGCGATTCCAGGTTCGCGCGGATGGTTCTGCCCTGGGCGCGTTCGATGAGCGGATCGGCCAGTTTGCCGAAAACCCCGCCGAGGCCGGATTCGGCGTCAACGCGGTAGGTCAGCTTGGTCCCGCCGTCTGCCGGTTCCAAAATGAGGGCCACCTGGAACTTCATGGGGCCCTCTACGGCGGTGTTGACCACACGATTGGGCGGATTGAATTCGGTGGCTTCAGTTGTCCAGTGGAAGCGACGGCCCATGATCTTGCTGGTTCCGCGTGCACGGGTCCCGAGGCGTGGCGGGCCATCGCTGACCTGCTCGGCGTCGACCACTGAACTGTCCCACACCGGGAGATTCGTGGGGTCGGCGATGAAGTCGAAAACTACGTCCGGCTCCCGATGAAGCACCACACTTTCTTCTATGACAGGCATGACTGTCCCTTCAGTATCTTCCCGACGAACTCGTCAGGTGGCACAAATTCTCCGCCGCCGCCATTAAGGGGTCAAGATACTGGAACTGCCTCCTTGGCTAGCTGTAACCGTCCACGATCGCGGCAGCGATTTCACGGTAGGCCCGCCGCGTTTCAGGCCGCAGGGACTCAAGGGTGACCAGATCGCCGTCGGCCACTCCCCTGTCGTGGGGAACGGCAATCAGTTGGCGGCAGATGCCCGAAAGGTGCTCCTCGATGGCGTCCTTATCCACACGGTTGGAAACCTCGTCCTTGTCCGTGATCACCACAATGGCGTTGCTGGCGAGATCCTCGTAGCCGTGGTGGGCCAGCCACTGCAGGGTGCTCCGGGCACGCTTGGCGCCGCTGACCGCGTAGCCTGCTGCGATGATCAGGTTGTCTGCCGATTGCAGGATGCCGCTCATGGCATTGTGGGTGACCCCGGTGCCGCAATCGGTCAGGGCGATCGAGTAGTAGCTGGAGATGAGCTTGCGGATGCGCAGGTATTCCTCGGCTGTGAGGGAATCCGAGACTTCCGGATCCTGCTCGCCGGCGATCAGGTGCAACCGCCCTGCATGGTGCATGTAGCGCGAAAGTGCGGTGAGTGAATCGATGGACTCAATGTTCTTGAGCAGATCGGTGATGGTGCGGGGGCTGGCCTGCTGGTAAATACCTTCGCCGAGGGCCCGCTCCACGAGGTCACCCGAATCAGGGTTGGCGTCGATGGCGCAGGGCGGGTCACCCCGGAATTCGGCCAGGGTGAGGCCAACACCCACAGTGGTGGAGGTCTTGCCGATTCCGCCCTTGAGGCTGAGGACTGCGGTATTGTAGCTTCCCTGCAGCTGCCGTGAGATGCGGCGGCCGAGTTCGTCCTCCTCCCGCTGGCGGGCGCTCGGGCCAAGGTTCAGGGCGCCGCCGGTGACACCATAAAGGACGCCGCGGAAGCCGCCGATGGGGCGGGGCTTCTGCTCGCGGACAAAGAGGCCCGGCGAGCTGATGAAGTCCGGCATCGGGGCATCAGCCAGGGCCTCGCGGGCCGCGTTCCGGCTCTTTCCGCGTTTTGGAACAGCCTGGGCAACACGGGACGGGTGGTCATCTACGGATGAATTTGCCGCAATGGAGCCGGCGGGTTCACGCGACGGCGGGCTGGGGATCTCCGTCTCAAGGGTCGCGATGGAGGTGGCTGCGCTGGGTACGGTGGGCATGGTTCCTGTCCCTGCGGCATCGTCGCCATCAGTACGGCGGCGGTCGCGGCGGCGCACCAGGGGCTCTTCCAGGCCTGGTGCGCCATCAGCAGTGCTGTCTTCCAACGATTCGGACATTTCCTGATCTCCCATAACTCGCAAGTTGAGACCTGCGGAGGCCGTAAATACTTCGTCCAGCTAGCAATTCTAGGCGCTCAGCCTGCTGTTCCTGATTTCGCTGCCGGGTAAGCGCGGCCCGTGCTTCTGGTTGTGCACATCGTCGGCGCAATTTACATTGAAGAATGACCACTTCCTCGGAACGTGAGCGCGTTCTTGAACTGCAGGACCTCATCATCAGCAGCGAAAGCGTTGCCGAGTTTCTGGGGCACCTCTCCTCATTCGCTGCCACTACCCTCAGCCGTGAAAGCGGCTCTACTGTGGAAGTGGGCGTCACGCTGAAACGACGACGGCGGACGGACACCGTTGCGGGCAGCAGCCCGCATGCGGTCATGCTGGACAGGATCGAGCAGCAGATGGGCGACGGCCCCTGCATACAAGCACTGCGGGTGAAAAGTACCGTCCTGCTGGGTGATGTCCGCAGCGATCCGCGCTGGCCGGACTACCAGGCCGCGCTGGAGAAAACCGGCTGTTACAGCACTCTGGGCGTACCTTTGGAAATCGGCGAGGACTCCTCGGCTGCCCTGAACTTCTTCGCGGGCGAAACCAACGTGTTCACTGAGGAAGTGGTGCGCGAAGCGGAGGACTTCGCCGACATTGCCGGCCGCGCCCTGCGCCTGGCGGTCCGCCTGGGTTCGGCACAGAACCTGGCCGACGATCTCAAGGCAGCAATGCAGAGCCGCACCTCTATAGACCTGGCATGCGGCGTGATCATGGGCCAGAACCGCTGCTCGCAGGATGAGGCCATGGTCATCCTCGGTAAGGTATCGAGCCACCGCAACCAGAAACTGCGTGTTGTGGCCGAGGAGATGCTGGCCAACATTTCAGGGTCAAAGGTCAGCACACACTTCGACGGCTAGTGCCGTTTTAGTGACCCTAATGGTGTCCCTTGGTCTCCTGGAGCCGCTTGATGAACCAGCGCGACTGTTCCGGGCCATACGGAAGGACAGGGATGGCCTTGGTGGCATCCGAGGGCGTATCCCGAATGGACTGCGTTGCCTGACGCACTGCCGTACTCATAGTGTTGGCCATGGTCTTCACGAACTCGTCGCTGCAGGGACCGCCATGGCCGGGGATGAGGAATTCGTAGCGGTGTCTGAGGGCGGAGATATGGCGAAGGACGTCCGCCCACTCCTCCGGGTACGAGTCTTCGAAGGACGGATGGGAGCCCTGCTCCAGAAGATCGCCCGCGAACAGGGTGGTTGGAGTGCCCACCAGCAGGTCGCCGTCTGTATGCCCCCGGCCTAGCCAGAAGAGGGTTGCCGCCAGTCCGCCCAGGTCGACCAGAACCGGCTGGTCCTTGACGACGGCGTTCGGCACCACCAGTTCAACGTTTTCGCCTTCACCGGCTGCCA
Source organism: Arthrobacter sp. Z5-13 (assembly GCF_056499105.1). NCBI lineage: Bacteria > Bacillati > Actinomycetota > Actinomycetes > Micrococcales > Micrococcaceae > Arthrobacter > Arthrobacter sp. Z5-13. The sequence goes on along the minus strand of NZ_CP096460.1, from coordinate 1,054,941 downwards.
TCTCCGGTTCGATGGCGGTAACGAACCGGCGTTGGGCGTCGCCGTTTTCCTCAATCTCCACAGCGCAGTTCTCGTGAGCCCAGAACTCCGTAACGCCGGCGTCCGCGAACACCGAGTTGCCGAAAAAGTGATCGTAATGGGCGTGGGTATTCACCACCACGAGGGGCAGTTGGGTCTTTTCGCGGACCGCGTCAAGGATTTCCCGGGCCTGCCGTGGACCACAACCGGTATCGATCACCATGGCCCGTTCCGTACCGACAACCAAGCCAGTGTTCAGCAGTGAACCCTGGGTTGCCAGCACATAGTTTTCCGAGCCAACTTCTTGCCATGGTGACATTACTTCTCCGTACTTCCGGCGCGTACCTGCGTTGTTCAGGCCTCGATTCTACGCGGTGAGGTGAGGGAAGCCCGGGATTGCGGGGTGTGCATGGAACACGCTTCAACCTTTTATGGCCTGACCCAGCGCGGCCCCGATGACCTGCGCTGCTGCCTCCGTGGGGTGAACGCCATCGGTTGTCATGCCCGCGGCAAAGCGGTCACCTTCACGGATCCCTGTCATGGGGTCAACAAAAACCCAGCCACGTGACATCGCGAACTGTTTCAGCTGTTGATTGAATCGGGTGGCTAGTTCCGGCTCGAAATCGATAGGGGGAATGGCGGAGACGAGGACCTTCTCGGCACCCACCTTCTCTGTGACGCGGACAAGGTTTCCAGCGCTCTGCTCGAACGGCACATCGTTGAAGACATCGTTGCTTCCCGCCAAGATGACAAGCACATCGGCCTCCACGGCGCGGGCGTTCTCTGCCATGGCGCCGGAACGAGCGCCGCTAAGGGCCCAGCCTCCGGCGAACGTTGCGCCTGGCCCAACATGTGACACCCACGAACGCGACCCGATCTTACCGGCCAAAAAATCGGTGCTGTTGGCTTCAGTAATGGAATCACCGACGGCAGCGAAAGTAACCGGCTTTGACGTTGGGGCCGGAGCAGGGCTGCTGCCCGGATTCTCGTCGATGGACTGCTGTGGGCTACTGGGAGGTGTTGCACTGGACGTCACTGGTGCCACAGGCGGTGTGGCTGAACAGCCAACCGAGAGAGCAATCGCAGCCAACGCGGCAATCACCAACAAGAAGCGATGGAAAGGCATGGACACCCCAGAGCTAGAGTTCGAGTACCAGCCAAGTCTATTACGTCAAGGTCTGCATACTCATTTTTCATTGAATGCATTTTTTGACCTTTACTTTGCGTCGAATACGCTCAATATATTCTTATTATTTGATCAATTTTGAGTCAAAGGAAACTGTTAATGCCATCCTCACCCAAGTGTCCGTACTTGATAACTACGTATTCGGCAACGCAAGCAAGTATGTGTCACAAATAAGACGCGTAGTCATCACGGTGGTTTGCGCAATTTGAGCGAATTAGTTTCTAAGTACAGCAATTTATGAGTTTGGGAGGCTCAAAGTGTTGACACTTAGAACGGCAGTACCCTGCGTCGCGCGTCTCTGCACTAAAGCGAACAGGTCCTTCTCAGTTCCACGGTCGGGTGCGATCTGCTCTCGATCGACTGAGCACGCCATCGTCAGGCGATCGTACGTCTCGCGGTGCAGCCGTGGCTGACCACGAAGGCAGGCAGGAGTCCAAGCCGGAGGCCGGTATAAAGCGCCGCGGGCTCCTCCGTTTTGGGACCTTAGTAACTGCTCTCACTGGCGCTTCTGCAATTTCAGCTCTTGACGCCAAAAACGCTGGAGCAGCACCAGGGGACAAGAACCCGCCGAATACTTATGTCCCACTTGCGGAAAAAGGTGTCGCGTCAGGCGTTGCGACCCTGGATGTCGAATCCAAGATTCCCCCAGCCCAACTTCCCGACCTCTCCTCTACCTATGGCCCGACAGCAGAAGGATTTACCAGCGCTTTCTCACCGCTATTAGTCGGAAGTCAAAGGGCACTGCGAAACCGTGACCTGTTTGTAGACGCTGTTGCGGAAGGTGCACCTACGGACGGCACCACAGATGCGCAGCCCAGGATTGGCGCAAGCCATAACTTACTGCCCTCTAAAGGGGGGAAAGTGTTTCTCCGTAAGGGCTCCTACCTGATGGGAACAAGGCTGATAGTAACTAGGCCTGGAATGATTTTAGAAGGAGAAGGCGTAGATGCCACTACCCTCTTTCTCAACGCTGCGATGTTCCAGGTGGGGGCCTCGGACGTACTTATCCGAGATATGACAATCAAAGGAAATGGATCCAACGCACGTACGTTATTCCAATTGGTCAACACCGGTAACTTTAGGAACTGGCGGTTCGAAAACGTCAAGTTTGACGGGGTGAGTACGGTGCCGGGAAGGATTGGGGCAAAGACAGCGGACGGAACAATATTGTCTCTGACATCTGGTCTCGACGCATTCGTGGAATTTGCGGGTTGCGAATGGACTGCCTATACAGAAGACGCCAGCTTTCATGCTAGAGGTACCAGGCACGTGACTTTGGATAGATGCTGGTTCCATGATGCGGGTACTGACATAACCAAGGGTGATCTAATAAAATTCTCGGCTGGCGCAGAGTACTGGAAAGTCCTACATTGTCGTCTAAACAACGGATCACGAGATGCAATAGACGCTTTCGATGCGCAACGCGGTCTAATAGACGGATGCACCATCTTAGATATGGGTGTGCACGGTATAGAACTAAAGGTTTCCTCGAACGGTGCGTTGAACCCGTCCGACCGCATCATTGTAACGAACAATCACTTGGTGAACATGGGTACCGCCACGCCTTCGCCCTCCATGCAGCTGGCCACGTCGGCAGTGATCGCTACGGGCAATGTTATTGAGGGCGGTTCTTCTTATGGCATGCGGTCAGGTAAAACGAATGACGGTTTGATCAATACCCAGAACATCATCTGGGCCAACAACTATGTTCGAGGTGCCGCCCGGCATGGCTTTCTGTTGAACGGTGTTGACGGCGCCATTGTCCGGGACAACGTTGCCGTTGGGTGTGGTGGCTCCGGTTTTTACATTCCGCGAAGCTCAGTCAACTCGTTAGTGATAGGTGGACCGACGGAGAACCTTTCACGTGGCAACACCTCTGCCGACGTCTGGGCCTGACAACTGAGCAAGCGTTGGTTGATCCGGAGGCGCGCCAGTTAGGTTGTTGAGCACGCTGGCAAATTTTATCGGCCGCGGTAAGGGCTCAGCTCACAGATCAGCCAGCACAGCCCCTGGGTTCTCCATTCCGTCCGCAACATAACGCAGAAAGCCGGCTGCCGTTCCCCCGTCACACACTCGGTGGTCGAAAGTCAGTGTCAGTTCGGTTACCTTGCGGACCGCCAGCTGCCCGTTCAGCACCCAGGGCTTGTCGACGATCCGCCCGATGCCGAGGATTGCCACTTCCGGATGATTGATGATCGCAGCCGAGCCGTCCACACCGAATACTCCGTAGTTGTTGAGCGTGAACGTGCCGCTCCCCAGCTCAGAAGGGGTTGCCTTACCCTCGCGCGCAACTGCGGTAAGTCTGCGAATTTCCTCATCAAGTCCCCGGGCAGTTCGTTTATCAGCGTTTCGAATCGAGGGAACCATGAGACCCCGGTCGGTCTGGGCCGCGAAGCCGAGGTTGACTCCGTCAAAGGCCACAATCTCCTGAGACTGACCGCCTTGGCCGTCCCCGGCCGAAACGATGCGCGAGTTCAGCTCCGGGTATTTCTTTAACCCGGCTGTGACAAATCGGGCAATGAAGGCGAGAATGCCTGGGGTGTTTTGAGGGTCTGCCTTCTTCATGGAAGCCCTCATCTCCACCAAAGCCGTAGCGTCCACATCTACCCAGACCGTCGCTTCGGGGATCTCCGAACGGCTTCGTGACATATTGGCAGCCGTTGCTTTGCGGACCCCACGGATCGGCGTCCGGCCGACGATACTGAGACCGCTGCGAGAATCGATCTCCAACTGGCTCTCGGAAGGGCGGGCAACGCCGGCAGCTCCAACAGAATGTGTCTCCTCAAGTTCCGCAGATTCCTGCTCCGGCCTTGGTGAAATGGCAGCCTCCACGTCCCGGCGCATGATTAGGCCGCTCTCCCCCGAGCCATGCAGTTCACCCAAGTCCACGCCGTGCTCCCGAGCCATTCGGCGGACCAGCGGCGAGATGACTGCTCCGAGTTTCCCCGGTACCCGCGTCCGAAGAAGCGAGAGGTCACCCACATCAGCCGCTGGAGTCGATGATTCCGGCTCCACCAAGGAGAGTGAAGCTGCCCCCTTTCGTGCCCGTGTACGACGTGCGGTGCCAGCACCGCCAGGGGTTCCGTATCCGATGAGGACGTTCCCCGAGCCGGCCTTCTCCTCTTCGCGATAGGTCTCCGCCGCTTCCTCAACCGGAGTCTGGGCTGGCTCAAGGGCTGGGCCTGTGCTGACAGAGATCAGTGGCTTACCAACGTCCAGTGTCTGGCCCGGCTCACCATGCAACTCCGCGACGGTGCCCGCGAACGGCGAGGGCACCTCCACCATGGACTTGGCGGTTTCCACTTCAGCTATCGGCTGGTCCACCTGGATCTCGTCGCCGACTGCTACGAGCCAGTTCACAAGTTCGGCCTCCGTGAGGCCTTCGCCGAGGTCCGGCAGGAGGAATACTTTCGTTTCGCTCATAGGTTCAGTCTTCCCACTGGAGGTCGTCAACGGCGTCAAGGATGCGGTCCACGCCAGGCAAGTAGTAATGCTCCAGCTTGGGAGCGGGATAGGGGATATCGAATCCGGTGACACGCCGAATGGGTGCGGCCAGGTAATGGAAGCAGCGCTCCTGCACCCTGGCCACTATCTCCGATGACACCGAGGCGAAGCCATGCGCCTCCGCGATCACGACGGCCCGGCCCGTCTTGCGGACAGATGCGCTCACAGTTTCGTCATCGAAGGGAACTATCGAGCGGACGTCAATGACTTCCAGGGAGCGTCCTTCTTCGGCGGCCGCGGCAGCAGCGGCCAGAGCGGTTGGAACGGTGGGGCCGTAGGCGATCAGCGTTGCATCCGTGCCGGCACGGGCGACGGCGGCGCGCCCTTCGGAAGAAGTTCCGCCGTCGAGGTTTGCCTGATGTTCTGTGCGGAGGGCGTCCAGGTCAACCATGTCCTTGGACCAGTACAGCTTCTTGGGTTCCATGAAAATCACCGGATCATCAGAGTCGATGGCCTCGCGCAACATCCGGTAACTATCCGCAACCGTGGCCGGCGTGAAGACTTTCAGACCGGCTGTGTGCGCGTAGTAGGACTCAGAAGAATCGCAGTGGTGCTCCACGCCCCCGATGCCACCCGCATATGGGACGCGAATAACAATGGGCAGCTTCACGGCACCCTTGGTGCGGTTGTGCATCTTGGCGACGTGGCTGACGATCTGCTCGAAGGCCGGGTAGGCGAAGGCGTCGAACTGCATTTCGATCACGGGGCGCATGCCATTAATGGCCATACCGACTGCCATCCCAACGATGCCCGACTCCGCCAGAGGAGTGTCGAAGCAGCGCTGCTCACCGAAGGTTTTTGTGAGGCCATCCGTAATTCGGAAGACGCCGCCCAGCATTCCTACGTCTTCACCGAAAACAAGGACGGAAGAATCAGCGTGCATTGCATCGGCCATAGCGGTATTAAGCGCCTTGGCCATTGTGATGGCTTGCGGGCCGCCGGACTCCTCAGCGGACGCTGCAGCCTTCGCGGCTGCTCGCGCCGTGGCAGCGCTGACATTGCCGTTGACCTCTGACGAGGTGGTGACTGATGGGCTCATCGTTCGGCCTCTTCTGTACTGGCATCTGCTGCTGCTTCGCGGGCAAGCTCGTCTGCGAGCATTGCTGACTGGTCTTTCAGCTGTGGTGTGGGTTTTGAGAAGACGTGGCGGAAGAGTTCCTGCGGATCCACCGGAGCGTCTTGGCCCAATCCTTCGCGGAGTTGGGCCGCCACTGTCTCAGCCTTCCCGGAGATCCGGGCCTCCGCAGCTTCGTCCAACAGCCCCCGTTCGGTCAGATAAACCTGCATCCGCTTCAGTGGATCCCTGGCAGCCCATTGGGCAACCTCGCTGTCCTGGCGGTAGCGGGTGGCGTCATCGGCGTTGGTATGGGCCTGCATCCTGTAGGTGTGAGCCTCGACCAATAGGGGGCCGGAACCGCCGCGAGCGAGGCTGACTGCCCTGTCCAGCACCGCCAGAAGCGCGACGACGTCGTTGCCATCCACACGCTCACCGGCCATTCCATAGCCCACTGCTTTGTGAGCCAGGGATGGCGCCACAGACTGATGGGCAAGAGGCACCGAAATTGCGTACTGGTTGTTCTGGACGAAGAACACCACGGGCAGGTGGAAAACGGCCGCGAAGTTCAAGGCCTCGTGGAAGTCACCTTCACTCGTGGCTCCGTCACCGCACATTGCCAGTACAACGGTGTCTTCGCCACGGAGCTTGGCGGCATGGGCAACCCCGACGGCGTGAAGCAGTTGAGTGGTCAGCGGCGTGCACTGAGGACCGACCTTGTGCTCGGTGGGGTCGTAGCCGCTGTGCCAGTCGCCCCGGAACAGTGTCATGGTCTGGACGGGATCCACTCCCCTGGCCATCACCGCGACGGAATCGCGGTAGGTGGGAAAGATCCAGTCGCCCTCTGACAGGCAAAGAGCGGCAGCCACCTGGCACGCTTCCTGGCCGTGGCTGGAGGGATAAACCGCCATCCGACCTTGGCGGACCAGCGCCGAGTTTTGGTCATTGACCCTGCGGCCTACCACCAACTGCTCGTAGGCGGCGAGCAGCTCCGCGTCGCCGGGCAGCGGGTACTCGTGGCCCGGCTGGGTGCCCTGCTCACTGTGGTGTATCAGAGCACCGTCCTGGTCCACCATCTGAATGGGGTGCCGGGCGGGCAGCATGTAGTCCTCAACGGTGATGCCGAACTTGCGCACAGCCTCGGTCACTGCATCCTGGCCGGTTTGTCCGGGCTGGCTCTCTGGCCCTGCCGGCTGTGCGGCGGCGTGGTCTGCGGAGATCGTCATTGGTCAGTCCTTCTATAGCCACTATTCATTCCCAGTATCGTCCTCAAGGCTGTTTCGTATCCAGCCTCACAGGGAATCATGGAAAAGCGAGGCTGCATGACCTACTCTGAAAGACAAAACGTAAGTGTGAGCTGGATTACGGGTAGGGGTTGTAGACAAATGGCCGAGAGTGGCGCTGACCGCGGCGAAGTCCGCTTGGACGACGTGGACCGTGACATCATTGCCGAGTTGACGCGCGACGGCCGGATGTCCGTGACACAGGTAGCGGAGAACGTCCACATCTCGCGGGCGCATGCCTACACACGCATCGCGCGACTCACAAGCGAAGGCGTGCTGACTAAGTTCACAGCCCTGGTGGACCCTATTAAGGCCGGCCTCAGATCCTCCGCCTACGTCACGCTCAAAGTCAGCCAACACTCGTGGCGGGAGCTCCGCGAGCAACTCCGCACCATTCCTGAAATTCACCACATTGCCCTGGTGGGCGGGGACTTCGACGTGATTCTCCTGGTCAGGGCGGTGGACAACGTCGATTTACGCCGGGTGATCTTCGACCAGTTGCAGTCAATGCCTGGCGTGCTGGACACACAGACATTCCTGGTGTTTGAGGATCTGGATACGCGGTAGGCACTAGGCAACGTCAATTTCACTAGGCCATTCGTTTACATCGCCTCTGTTATGGATGGCTCTTAGCGGGCCGGGATCCCTTTGACAATACAATCCGATTTAACGCTGCGAGTAACACAAGCCGCAGCACCTACCGTGCTTCTTGCTCCGACTCTAAGACCTTGAAGAATAACCGCCCCGGCACCAACCAACACTTCCTCCTCACAGAGAACATCGCCGGAGATTATCGAACCCGGATTTACGGAAACAAAATCCCTCAAAACGGAGTCGTGGCCTACGGTGGCATTCGGGTTAATCTGCACGTGCCTGCCCATGCGCACATTCGTCGATATCTGCGCTCCCGAACAGATGATGGAACCTGCGCCAACCATGCTTAGGGAACCAATCGTCGCGGACGGATGAATCGCCAGGCCCGGCGTATTGTTCACATCACTAAATCGGGCGCTTATCAATCTTCTGGCCGCGGGGTTACCCACTCCCACTAGGTAGCAAGTCTCAAGACCCCTAGCTAGCCAATGACTCTCGTCGCCCAGATATTGGATGCCGCTGCGACTCAACCGGTCAAGATTTGCGCTGCTTGGGCTCGAATCAACGACGCCTAAGATGTCGTATCTCGGGCCAGACCCAGCGGCATTCTGCGCCAAAACTACATCCAGGGTTTCACGACCGAAGCCCCCAGCACCGATTATCACAAGCGGAAGTGTCATGGTTACCCACTATCGTATACAGACCTACTTGCCAAAGCTGTGGGCCTTTTCACTGTCTGTCAGCACAGCGAGATGCCGTGCCCGCAGTGTCCCGCCCCAATTCTAGCCATAACGAAATCGAAGAAGAGCGGCTAGTCTTTGGAGCAAGTAGACAAGAATTACCCAAGTCGTGGCCGGCAACTAGACGAAGGCGAAAAATGTCCATATTCAAAGCGCTTGTCCGCAGAAGTCGTATATCCTTGCAACCATTCACTAAGGTCTTGTCGAGGCGGCAAGAAAGCTAGGGGTAACTGTGGGCGAAAACTGCAGGTTCATATCTACGCCGCGCGCCACTTTTGGCTCTGAACCCTATTTAGTCAATACAGGGGAACATGTCACCATAACCGCGCGTTCGATTCCTGACGCACGATGGAGGAGTCTGGGTGTTCCGGAAAGAATCACCTGAGCTAGATATAATAAAGCCGGTATCCGTCGGTTACAACGTCTTCATTGGACTAAATTCCACAATACTTCCGGGCGTTACTATTCGGGCCAACGTGGTTGTAGCAGCAGCCAGTGTCGTGACGCGCGACATACCTGGTGATTCGGTCTGGGGAGGGGCTCCTGCAAAGCTCATAAAAGCCTTGGACGACCACAGGAGTGCTGTCCAACACGAAGCGATACTTACCAAGGGTCTGTCTCCTGTTGAGCAGCAGAAATGTCTGCTGAGTCGTTTCACCTAATCCGCCAGCAATCGGATGCCCTAACCGCCTGTGAGAGTCCGATCGATACCCGTTATGAGCGAGAATGATGAAGCAGATTGCCAATTCACCGTCTAAGAACCCCTTACGCATAACGCTTGTCCTAAAGACAAATGAAGGCGGTCTCTGGATACTTCCCCACATCCAAGAGATGCTCCTACGCGGCCATTCAGTGTCGGTCATCCTTCCACCGGGAGACGGCCGCTTGACTCGATCCCTCCGCAAAACAAACGTGAGAATCGTTCCATCCAGTTTTGAATTCAAGTTCTCACCTCGACCTAGTACCCTTCGGTGCCTCCTCCGACTTCGAAAGCAGATCAAGGAGACCAACCCGGATGTGCTGCACTATCACCTTTATGCATCTGCTTTGGCTACACGCTTGGCTGCAATCGGGTTAGGAATCCCGTCGGTGCATATGGTCGCAGGACCGCTCTATCTTGATTCTGGGATCATTCGTTTTGCAGAACGTTTTCTTGTGAAACGAGACACGATGCTAGTCGCTGGCAGCAGGAACACAGCAGATAGATATCTTGCACTCGGTTTACAACCTTCGAGGCTGGACGTCGTACCTTATGGGGTGGACGTCGAAACCTTCCGGTTACCGACTTTTCAAGAGAAGCTCGCGGCTCGTGATGAGCTCGATCTGTGTCAGGACATGTTCGTCGCCGTCATTGTTGCTTACGTGTATGGACCGAAGAAATTGGTTCATGTTCATTCCGGAATAAAAGGGCACGACATTCTTTTAGCTGCTTGGCAGAGATTTGCGATTAACAAAAAGGATGTAAAGCTACTATTGGTGGGAAATGGTTTCGACCGCGAGGGCGAATTACACCGGCAGCAACTCATTGACAGGTACGTGACTCGATCCACGGACGTCAGCTGGACAGATAGTGTTGAGGACGTTCGGCCGTACTACTGGGCCAGTAATGTGAGTGTCAGCCCATCGCTATCCGAGAATCATGGAGCAGCCCTTGAAGCCGGAGCAAGCGGCGTAACACGCATTGTGAGCGATGCTGGCGGACTGCCTGAGACAACTGACCAATCGTCCGGCTGGGTTGTCCCCCGCGGAGATGAAGAAGCCCTTTTTCAGTCGCTCGAAGAAGCCTACAGGGAGCACCGTGACGGCGCCCTGGAAAACAAGGGGATCATTAGCCGTCAACAGACAGCTCAATCCTTCGATGCCAAAACCAGCGCCACGAGAATCGTCGACATCCTCGAGAGCGTTATCCGAAGCCAGAGAGCACCGAAAACCGTAACCCTGGTCAGCGAAGCCAGGCTCGGAATGGACAGAACTGGACAGGTCGCTGCCCTCGATGCCGCTAGTGCCGCGGCGGCTTGGGAACGCTACTCATCCCGGATCGAAGGCTTCAGGCTAGCTGCCCGGACCTCGCCCGTTCCTGGCTCCGGACGAGTAGCTCTGGGATCAGTGGAACTGGAGCGGCTACCCTATTACGTAGGTCTCGTTCAGCTGCTGCGAACAACGCCTGCACTCGTAATTCGACTGTGGAAAGTTGTACGTGGGTCACGGGTACTCATTGCCAGACTGCCGGGTCCTCTCGGTTTCATCACCGTCATCTTGGCGAGGATTCTATCGAAACCAGTTTTCGTGGAAGTGGTCGGTGATCCGGAAACTGTTATTCGCCATCATTCATCGCGCCCGGTGCGGGCGTTAGCGAAGACTGCAGGCTTTCTCATGCGCTATTGTGTTCGCACTGCTGACGGCACTCGATTTGTGACCCATAAGACACTTCAATCGCTCTATCCTCCCAGACCAGGCAACCCTTCTCTGAACATGAGCAATGTTCAACTTCATGATGATGACTTTTGTTCAAAGTACATCCCTAGCCGGGCGCTTCCATGGGCTTTGACATGCATCGGGACACAAGAGACGAACTACAAGGGTCACGATATTGCCTTGGAAGCAATGGTTCTTTTGAGGCAACGTGGTTATGACTGCAGCATGGTGCTGATTGGCAATGGAGCCCTGCATTCAGACCTCCTGCATCTGGCACGCAAATTGAAAGTCACTAATTTCGTGACTTTTATTGACAGCTATAGCTCCAAAAAAGAACTCTGGAAGTTTCTGGATGCAACTGACATCTTCCTCCACCCCTCCCGGTCAGAAGGACTTCCCCGGGTAGTCATTGAAGCAATGGCTCGCTCTCGTCCGGTCATTGCCACAAGAGTCGGTGGACTACCAGAGTTGCTGCATGACAGGCATCTTGTGGAACCCGGGAACGCTTCGATGCTGGCCGATTGCATTCAACGCATGCTCGACAATCCCCAGGAGGCGGACACAGCCGCACGAACCAACTACGTTGTCGCCAAAAGATACCACTACGACGAACTGGAAAAGGTTTTTGATGAGTGGTGCAACATCGTAGCCCGCCATGCACATAAGCAAAGCCAAGTCGATGACGTTTCACAACAACAAAACGAATGAATCAGCGGATGCGAGCGAGAAACTGATAATGCGCATGACCACTTTGAACACTTATGCCGTTACCAAACGATTGTTGGACGTAACGGTGGCACTGGTCACCTACGTTGTTGCCCTGCCAGTTCAGGCAATTGTCGCAATACTAATTCTTCTCAATCTGGGTAGACCGGTAATTTTCAGGCAAGCTAGGCCGGGTTTGAATGGTGAAATCTTCATACTGTTGAAGTTCCGAACAATGAAAAACACTGCTAATAATGCGTCCGATGACGAGCGCCTAACGCGTCTTGGATCATTTCTTCGTTCAACAAGCCTAGATGAGATCCCAACTCTTATTAATGTCATTAGAGGGGAAATGAGCCTGGTAGGACCACGTCCCCTCTTGCCTGGATACCTGAGTTTATATTCGCCACAACAAGCGAGGCGTCACCACGTCAAGCCCGGCATCACCGGACTCGCACAAATCCATGGGCGAAACCTGCTCACTTGGGATGAGAAATTTCGCTTGGACGTTCTTTACGTTGAGCAGAGATCCATGAAGCTGGACATCTACATCCTTTGGAAGACGCTCTGGACAGTCCTCCGACGCAGCGGCATTTCGTCTCCAGGGCATGTAACTACACCAGAATTTGAAGGACGACGTGATCTATGAATCATCACCCTCATGAGAGTCCAGGGATGACGGCGATATTGTGGAAGACGGGCATCCCCGACTTAGGAACCGAGAAAGCAGAAGCAACATGACATCGCCGGTGGTCAGCAGTCGTGAGAGACGGGACAGTGGCGTTGCCCATATATTCAATCGCATGGATCCGGGTGGCGCCGAGCTTCGCACTGTTGAGCTAGTGAGTGAAACCCGGGCCACATTTCATTTCTATGGCATCGCCGGCGGGCAGGGGCAACTCGATGAGGGCCTCATCCGGCAGGGCCATACCGTCATCAATGAACGGCTGCGCTTGAAATCCATATTGGTTTACTACAGATTCTTCCGTTCGGGGAGATATGTTGCTATTCATTCTCATCTAGGCTCAGCGTCGGGCGTTATAATGCTTCTGGCTCTCATAGCCGGTGTGCCCCGCCGAATCGTACATTTCCGTAGCGATGGAATAGGTGGTAGCCGACGTCTTTCTAAAATTGTATATTTGTGGGTTTCTAGAATCCTAATTCAGCTCGTTGCTACAGATCTTCTTGGTGTATCACCTGGTGCACTTGAGAATGGGTGGAAAGCAACATGGGGCCGTGACCCGCGTTGTAAAGTGATTCCCAACGGATACGACAGCCAGAAGATGAGAAAGCAAACCTCGTTAGCTCTATCTACTACCCCTAACGAGCACGCGCCTCTGCGCATAATCAACGTCGGAAGACGGCTTCCAGAGAAAAACAGGTTGCGGTCGATTGAAATCTGGCAAGAGTTTGCCAAATCCTGTGATGCCACCTTGATACTGGTCGGCGATTTGTCCGAGGATGAGGAACGCTTGTGTGGCGAACTAGTCAGCGAATCCAAAACGCGCTCCACAATAGACATCGTCGGTTTTACTTCGCGTCCTTTGGACCACATCTACTCCGCGGACGTGCTGCTTGTAACTTCGATAAGGGAAGGACTTCCTGGCGTGGTACTGGAGGCTTTGGCCCTTGGCGTCCCAGTAGTGGCCAATGATCTTCCGGGGACCCGCTGGATACAACAGCAGGTAAGTGGCATGCAGATCTGCAGTGTTAGTGAACCAAACCAGTCTTGGATTCGTGCCATTCATTCAGCGGCATCAACAAATAGGGAGGCTATCCGCTCCTCATTCGATGCGAGTCCCTTCCAGCTGAAGAAAATCGTCCCACAATTTATGGAGGTGTGGGGTCTGGATGGCTGATGCGCTGGTGGCTAACCGAAGTCGGAGCCGGCTGGAAGTTTTCGGAATTGTGTGGTTTTTGGTAGCACTATTTATCGTATTCCAGACACTTGAACTTCACCCCCCTCTGTTATGGCTGGCCCTCGAAGCCATGGGTTTGGTCGCAGCGGGTGTAGCAACGCTCAGCAGTTCGTTTGTTCGAGGTTTCTGGTCCCCGGTAGTCCTCTTCCTGCTTATAGTCGGGATCTTCCACGTCGGACTCGCCCCATTTGCCATCTTCGACTGGGATCCACTCTTTATCCGTGCTGATGACTACACCTGGTTTTACGGTGAGGTGGGAAGACAAGCATTCTCGGCCGTAAATCTCTTCATGGCCAGTTTTATATTTGCCGCCATTGTTGTCGCAATGGTAACGAATAAATCGTCCTCCCTCACGGAGCTGGCTCCAAGCACTAATCTAGAGGAGCGAAGAACGGTCCTAGCGAAATTCGGCGCGCTAGCGCTAATAGGGGGCGTTTTCTATTGGTTCTATCTAACATATAACGCCGGTGGAGTCGGCATATTTTTCGGTTCTTATATTTCCTTTCTTTCTATCACTGCGAACACAAACCTTCCTGTTACGTACATGGTGATTGGCCTGGGCTTGGGGCTAGCTGCGCTTGGCCATGACTTACGTCTCGTGCAAATCTCTCTTGTCGCGTTCGCGGCTTACGCTTTCATTGCCTTTTTTCTCGGTCTAAGGGGTGAAGTCCTCTTCCCTACTGCTGTAGCCGCGTCCGTCCTCGCGTACAGGGTGCGAATGCCGCGCGGAGGATGGATTTTCGCAGCCTGCGCCCTTGCGTTGTCACTTATCAATGGGGCCAAGAACATTCGCGAGAAGGGTATTTCAGGTGGCCTAGTAGACCTCACAGCTTTTAGCCCTCTTGAGGCCTTGGCCGAAATGGGATCATCTATAAGGGTCGTCGCCCAGGTCATCATCTGGCACGATCATCAAGGCGACAATTACCGTCTGGGAGACACCTACACAGTAGCTCCTGCCAGACTATTCGAGGGTCTCTTCTCTCCATCGGGCAGTATGCCTGCTGGAGCGGACTTCCGACTGATGAACTCTGAAATAGGGTCAAGGTCTGGGGCAATCGGCGGTTCGGTGATTGCAGAATCATTCCACAACTTTGGGATTATCGGTGTCGTACTCATTGCTTTATGTTTGGGTGTTCTTTTCGGCTACTTTTCGCAGCGATCGTTTACTGTTCCTGTTGCGATAATTTACGTCTGTGTTGCGGTTCCACTCTTCACCCACATCCGCAACTCATTCGTCCCAGTGCTCCCTTTCATCGTCATCAGCGGACTGGTGGTTGGATGCGTCTATTTTTTCAGCCGCAGGACGCCCACCCTCCAGATCCAGCAACCAGAGCGATCAGTCCCATGAGAGGTTTCGGTTTTCTTTCGGGGCCCACATCGAGGGTGGCTCGGTGGACCGTGGTCGCTGTTGCGGCCTCAACTGTCACAGGGGTTATCACTGCTCGCTCCCTCGGACCGGATTCAAGAGGAACTCTTGCAGTAGTTCTCACCCTGGCTGGTCTAAGTGTCCTCCTAGGAACACTCGGTTCTAACATCGCCGTCCGAACTCATCTTCCACGGAAGCAATTGGTCGTCGCTGCCGACTACATTCGGCTCACAGCTCTATTGGCCGGCCTGGTCACAGTAGTCCTTGCCGTTGCTTACTTTGTTGCGTCCCGCACTGTGAAGGGAGGACTGATCGATTTTGGAGTTGCAATGGCCTTCGGTGCCTACGGGCTCACTTATTTTTTCGCGGTCCAGTCGCTTGATTTACTCAACGCACAAGGACTAGTCAGTAAATCTGCGAAACATAATGCCTATGGCTCAATTGCCTGTCTCTTTTTCGTATGTGTGTGCTGGTTGCTAAATAGCAACCTTGTTGCCATAATCTGCGCCTACGGGCTGTCCGTCGTTTTGCAGTTCATGATGACTGTGAGGACCTTGTGGCCCTCCATCAAGGCTTCGAAAACCCACTCACGGGAAGGAATGCTGAGACTGACTGCAGACGGCCTGAAGTCCATGGGCCTCAATGTCGGGCAGCACTTGGCCTACAGCTCCGGCCTGATATTTTTGGCGATACAGTCCACTCCGACCCAAGTCGGTTTGTACGCCGTAGCGGCTACTCCTGCGGCCCTGCTGCGCATCCCATCGAACGCAATGGGCCAACTATTTTTTCACCATGCAGCATCGGGTCAGGTGACTGGGCAAAAGCTGATAACTACGCTCCTTAAGTTGATGTGCTTGCTTCTTCCACTCGCAGCATTGGCCTGGTTCATCGCCACACCAGCATTCGTTCTTGTCTTCGGCGACGAGTATGTAGAAGCCGTAACGGCATTCAGGGTGCTCCTTGTCGCAGAGATAGCGCTCGCCCCCTTCCTCATTCTCGGTCGTGTATTGGCCGGAGCTCAACGTTTGCGCACAGCCAGCGCTGCCGGTTTGGTCGGTTTTTTGACGCTGGCAGCAGCTTGCCTTTGGTTAGTTCCATCCCTTGGCGCTGTTGGTGCCGCATGGTCTGCTGCGTTCGCCTACCTTGCGATGTCCGCAACAGCAGGGTTTGGTAGTTTACTCATCCCCAGGCATCCGGTTGAACCGAGTTCCGTGGATTCACGGCCCCCGCAGGTGGAGTCGGTAAGGACTCCAAAAAGCAAGAGGTGAGGCTGTACGACACCAGCTGAAAAGAAGTCTTGCCCGGGTGAATGTGGTAGCAGGGCATCGCTCTTTGGCGCGGGAGCCCTGCTCTATAGGCCCATGTACCATTCGTAGACTTCCTTAAGGGCTTGGACAAAGTCCGGCTTCTCCACATCGGGCATCAGGGAGTCCAATAACGCCGAAGACGCCTGAGAATGCTTGACATCCCCCGGCCTTGCTTCCACATATTCAACTTTGATGCGTTTGGGATGCATCTCCTGAAGTAGTTCAACAACGGCGTTGAGAGAAGTCCGAGTGCCAAAAGCCAAGTTTACCGGTGTGGAACTTGTCACTTTACGGGTTGCGGCCTTTGTTAGTGCGTCCGTTACTGCATGAATGGAGGTGAAGTCCCTGGACTGTTCCCCGTCACCGAAAATAGTTAGCGGCCTGTCATCTTTCAACGCCGCTAAGAATTTTGGAATAACTGCAGCATAGACATGGTCAGCTCGCTGCAAGGGGCCGAAGACGTTGAAGAAGCGGAATGCTATTGTTGAAAGCCCATAACTACTGGAATACGCGTTTGCATACGCCTCCGTAGCAAGCTTAGTAACAGCGTAGGGGCTAAGCGGCAAAGTCGCCAGGGACTCAACTTTGGGAAGAATGGGGTTTGCGCCGTAGACCGAGGAGGACGAAGCCACACTGACGTGGGCAACGCCGCTCAATCTAGCCGCCTCCAGTACGTGCAGCGTCCCATTGACGTTAACCTCGTTCGTCGAAACTGGATCTTTGATGGAGCGCGGAACTGACGGAAGGGCGCCAAGGTGAACGATGGCGTTCACTCCCTCGCTGGCGCGTAGGACGTCGTCGAAATTGCGGAGATCACCATCAATCTCTTGGATGCGGGAGGACAAGGAAGCACGACGTACCCCTGTGACATAGTTGTCCAGCGTCCTGACAAGTTCTACTTCAGGCTGTTGGACGAGACGATTTACGAGGTTCGTACCTATGAAGCCACAGCCACCAGTGATAAGTATTTGCATTACTCTCCTGTTTGAAAATCGGATAACGAGTGTTCTCTGGCCTGGGTCTAAAGATGGTGCACCTTCGGTCCATGCACGCGGTGCTTGGTATCTAGAACGACAGTCAAATCATTTACTACGCAGTCGTAATCGAAGTAGTCATGGTCAGTCAGGAGCACCACGATATCGGCCTCCCTTACCGATTCCGTAGAGAGTTCCGCTTCAGCAACCCCTCGTGGCCAGCGGTGAGGCTCAACATGTTTGTCCACACCGCTTACGGTTGCCCCGAATTCGCCTAGCAATTCGGCCACTCGGAGTGAAGGGGCTTCGCGGATATCCCCCGTATTCTTTTTGTAAGCGAGCCCGAGCAGAAGAACATGTGAGTTTTTCAGCGGCTTACCCTGCACATTAAGTAGCTCCATCATGCGCTGCACGACGTATTGCGGCATGTTGTCATTAATATCGTTTGCAAGCTCCACAAACCGGAAGTTTTGGCCCAGCTTCCGACGGACCTGCCAGGACAAGTAGCTAGGATCTACGGGCAGGCAATGGCCGCCAACGCCTGGGCCGGGCGTGAACTTCATAAACCCGAATGGCTTTGTTCCGGCGGCCTCGATTGATTCCCAAACGTCGACACCGAGCTGATGGGCAAAGATTGCGAGTTCGTTGACTAGTGCGATGTTGACGTGACGGAACGTATTCTCAAGTAGCTTGGTGAGCTCAGCCTCTTTGGGGGAGCTTACGGGAACTGTCTGATCAACTAAATCGTCATAGAAGCCCTTGACTTTTTCGAGGCAGAGGGCTGTCATGCCGGAGACCACCTTAGGCGTCTCGACAAAACCCCACGTCGTGTTGCCGGGATCTATGCGTTCAGGGCTGTACCCGACATGAAACTGTTTGCCGGCTATAAGCCCGGAGCCCTGCTCAAGGATCGGTACCAAAAGCTCCTCGGTAGTGCCAGGATAAGTCGTAGATTCGAGAACAACCACTGCACCGGGCTTGAGGTGGTCGGATAAAGACTTACTCGACTCCTCGATAAATGTCAGGTCTGGAAGACTCTCGCGCAGCGGCGTTGGGACCGTAATCACGGCAACGTCAAATCCTGCTGTGTCTTCGTAGCTATGCGAAACTGAGTACCGGCCTGAATCCAAGGCCGCTCGCAGCTGAACGTCAGACACGTCATCCACGTACGAATCACCGTTCTGAAGACTATTGACTCGATTCTTGTCCAGATCTACCCCCACGACAGAATAGCCAACCTCCACAGCACGCATTGCCACCGGGAGCCCTACGTAGCCCTGTCCTACAATTACTACTTTGCGGTCTTTGACTTTCATATCCCCATGTCCTGCCGTTTTAATAAATCGTGTATCTGTAGCGGATTCTTCAGGAAGTTTGTTTGATGTTTTTCTCAGACACTTCCGAGACTTGCTGACTGCGACTTCGATGCCTTCATCTTTGAGTCTTCAAAAAACCTTTCATTGTGTAGACGATCCGTTCAATGGAATCGGCGGTGAGGGAAGACCCACTGGGAAGGGTCAACCCCATTCCAAAAAGGCGTTGTGAAGTGCCGTTAATGAGGCCGCGGGCTTTGCTGAATACCGGCTGAAGATGCATAGGCTTCCACAGCGGACGGTTCTCGATATTCAGTGCGTCAAGGGCAAGGCTCAGGTCTCGGACACTGAAGCCGGCCTTCTCTGGTTCCACAAGTACTGATGTCAACCAGACGTTGTCCTCCTCGTCCCTGCTGCCCCCAAAGATCGAGACACCAGCGACGCCAGTCAGCAGTTGTCGGTATGTGTTCCGGTGTTCACGGCGCCTCAAAATCATCTCGTCAAGTCGGACCAACTGTGCCCGGCCAAGAGCCGCCAGTAGATTGCTCAAGCGGTAGTTGAATCCAATATCGTGATGCTCATAGTGCGCTACGGGTTGACGTGCTTGCGTTGCCAAGTATCTGACCCGCAAAGCAACCGCTTCATCATCCGTCAGGAGCATTCCGCCACCGGAGGTTGTCATGATCTTGTTGCCGTTGAAGGAAAAGATAGCCGCATCGCCAAAAGCGCCAGTTGGCTTTCCGGAATGCAGGGCACCCAAAGATTCGGCAGCGTCGGCAATTACAGGCACACCGTAGCGAGCAGCAATTTGACCTATGGCTGTGTAATTGACGGCCTTTCCCAAGAGATCAACCGGAACAACGGCGCCAACCCGTGTCCCGGCCCTTGTGAGAGTTTCAAGCGCCCGCTCGAGCAAAGACGGATCCATATTCCCTGTTTCCAACAAGCAATCTATGAAGAATGGCTCGGCACCGGTGTAAACAATGGCGTTTGCAGTTGCTGCGAAAGTCATAGTTGACGTCAGCACCACATCCCCGGGTCCGACTCCTTTTGCAAGGAGGGCCAGGTGCAAGGCAGCCGTTCCGGAACTCAGAGCCACAGCATATTTACGACCGATACGCTCGGACATTTCCCGTTCGAACTCGTCCACGTCCGGCCCGAGCGGAGCAATCCAGCCAGAACGAAGCGCGTCCAGAATGTACTTTTCCTCCAACTCGCCAATGTCAGGAGCCGACATATAGATACGCTCAGTCATTGTTGCCCGAAAATGATGAAGCCAAATAGGGCTTCGGTATGTCGTTTGTATGACCTTCGGTTTGCTCCCACTGCTCGTGGTCAAGCAACGCGGGCTCCAGGGGAGGCACTGCAGTGTGGGTCACTTTGGGATGGAATGGTCGTTCATCGTGTTCGCTGACGCCGAAGAGTTCCTCATGTAGCTTTTCACCGTCGCGGAGGCCCGTGAAGACCACATCGATTCGCCTCCCTGACTTGCTGATCATGCGCTCAGCGATGTCCAGAATCTTTACTGGATTCCCCATATCCAAAATCAAAACTTCCCCTGGGCGCCCGATTGCTCCTGCTTGAATCACGAGCTGACAGGCCTCTGGAATGGTCATGAAGTAACGCGTCACTTCGGGATGAGTGACTGTCAATGGCCCTCCGGCCTCAATCTGGGCTATGAAAGTCGGAAGCATTGATCCGCGGCTTCCGATCACGTTCCCGAATCGAACCGACAGAAAAGTTTCGCCGGTCTGGTCTGCAGCCCAGGCCGTCAGCTTTTCAGCAATGCGCTTCGAATGGCCAAGGACACTAGTAGGGTTCGCAGCCTTGTCTGTGGAGATGTTGACGAATGTCCTTACACCCACGCGGCGTGCGGCAGCCAGGACATTCAATGTCCCGAGGACGTTGGTCTTCCAAGCCTCTTCCGGATACTGCTCAAGCATCGGGAGATGCTTCAAGGCGGCAGCGTGAAACACTACCTCTGGCCTACGATGATCAAAGATCTCATTCAGGGCTTCCGGATCCCGGATGTCAGCCAAAACCACATCATCGCTATCGAGCAACCCGTGCCCGGAAATAGTCATCTGGACACCATGAAGTCCTGATTCATCACGGTCTAGCATGATCAGTTCTTGCGGCCGGTATCTTGACAGTTGCCGACATAGTTCAGATCCAATCGATCCTCCGGCACCCGTCACCAAAACTCGCTTTCCAGCAACATAGCCTGCGATAGACTCCACCGCTGTATCGACGGGATTTCGTCCAATGATGTCTTCGATCGCGACGTTTCTAAGGTCCCCAAGTTTCATGCCGTCTTCGAGAATCTCGGAAAGAAGTGGCATGACCATCATCCGGAGCCCAGCTTTGTCTGCTTGGTCGGAGACTTGGCGGATGAACTCGGCATCTGCTCGGGCAACACAAAATACAAGTGCCGTTGCGTCAACCCTCCGTGCCAACTCCACTAACTCGCTTCCATCACCCAGCACTGGAATATTGGAGAGCCTAAGATGACGCTTGTCGGGGTCATCATCGATCAGCCCAACAGGCATATAAGGGGAGGCTGGATCGCTCAGCATCCGCTTCACAAGATAAGCCCCGGTGTGACCCGCTCCATAGATTAGTGAACGCTCTGCGGAGTCGCGGGGTCGGACTCGTCGTTCTGAAACGAGTCTCTGCAGGTATCTGCTTCCTCCCATTAACACGAAGGCCACGGGCAAGGCCACAAGGGCTGTGCTGCGAGGAGTACCAGCTGCATCTAATAGAAGAACGTTGACGACAAAAATTGCCGCCGCAACGATGCAGACGGTAAAGAGTAGAGTTTGGGCTTCGTGAAAAACTCCGTGTTGATGACGCCCCCTATATAGGGCCAAGTACCAGCCAATTGCTGCTTGAAGCAGAATGGCACAAACGACAAGTATTCCAACAGAGCCCCAGTTGACCCGGGCAGCCACGAAGTCAAACCGAAATAGCACGGCGAAGGTAACAGCAATAACCCAGGCTTCAGCGTCCACCGAATACTGAAGCACTCGGGACGCCCACCGTTCTGTACGCCCCTCGTCGACAGGTCGGCCTTGTATTTGGTTTCTTGCCTGCATTGAAAGTATCCCCCCGGAAAATTCGACTGCAAAAAGAGTCCGATGCGGACACTTCGACAGGCAGGGCAGCACAGTGACTGGCTTCCCTTATGAAAATGCAAGGCTGGTAGAAGCTGAGACCGATTCCAGCTTTGCAAATTCTTCTTCATTATTACCTGATGGTGCTCAATTACAAAGGGAAGTCCCAGAAGGAACCTAGATCTCCTCAATCGGATCACTTGTATGTTCAAGTGTAGGTAGAGAAGAGCCGGGCGAAATATCATACAGATAACTAAAGATTGTGCCCGCTTCTCACGACCACGAGCGGGTACCATGAGGAGCACTTGCCCGAGGACGATATCTGGAAGGGGCTCGATTTTGGAGCTGAAGGACTATTTGCGGGTTTTACGGCGCAACTGGATCATCGTCATAGCCTGCGTATTGATCGGGGTGCTAGCTGCCGGCGTGACCTCCTTGCTTATCAAGCCAAGTTACAAATCTGACACTAAGCTGTTTGTGGCGCTCCAGAATTCTGGATCGGTCAC
Source organism: Arthrobacter sp. Z5-13 (assembly GCF_056499105.1). Classification (NCBI taxonomy): domain Bacteria; kingdom Bacillati; phylum Actinomycetota; class Actinomycetes; order Micrococcales; family Micrococcaceae; genus Arthrobacter; species Arthrobacter sp. Z5-13. The sequence continues at coordinate 1,032,944 of NZ_CP096460.1, read as the reverse complement.
AGAATTGCAACAGGGTAACGTCTTCAGTCAGGCCCGCGTGCAGTCATATGTGAAAACTGTAAATACACCTACAGTTCTTCAACCCGTAATCGATGCTTTAGGACTGGACCTCACTCCGCAGGCACTGTCCCAAAACATAGTGGCCAGTTCAGATGTAAATACCGTTCTCATAAGCATCTCAGTCACGGACGAGTCGCCGGTCCAAGCGGCAGCCATTGCCCAGGCCGTAAGCCGAAGTTTGGTAGAGGCTGTCGACGAACTGGAGCGGCCAGCAGCGGGCGAACCGTCCCCCGTGAAGCTCTCCATCGTTACACCGGCGACCGCACCCACAGCACCGTCTTCTCCCAACGTCCGCCTGAACCTGATTCTGGGACTGCTGGCGGGAATTGCTGCCGGCTTCGCGCTTGCCGTCCTCCGATCCGTTCTGGACACAAGAATTCGCGGCGAGGCAGATCTACGTAGGGTTACGGAGGCAGCGGTACTCGGCGGGGTCAGCTTTGACTCGGATGCCGTGAAGAAGCCCCTGCTTACGCAAGCAGCGGCTCAAAGCCCAAGGGCAGAATCCTTCCGTCAGCTACGCACGAATCTGCAGTTCGCCCACGTGGGCCATGACTCAAAAACCGTACTCATCACCTCGTCGGTTCCGGGCGAAGGCAAGAGCACAACAGCACTAAACCTTGCCATTGCTATGGCGCAAGCGGGACAGACTGTGGCGTTAGTGGATGCCGATCTGCGCAGACCTATGATCGCCGAATACCTGGGGCTTGAACGCAATGCCGGGCTGACCACAGCCCTCATCGGGAGAGCGGACATCGCCGATCTGCTGCAGCCTTGGGGCAGTGAGCAACTGTATGTTCTCGCGTCAGGTCAAATACCTCCAAACCCGAGCGAATTGCTGGGATCCGAAAAAATGAAGCAGTTGATCTCCAAGTTGGAGAGCACCTTTGACGCTGTAGTCATCGACGCGCCGCCGCTTCTGCCTGTGACCGACGCCGCCGTTCTCGCCCAGCAAGTAGGCGGAGTGGTAGTGGTGGTGGGGACGCAAAAGGTACGCACCACCGAGCTCGAAAAATCTCTTGCTGCATTGGAGATGGTGCAAGCTGATGTGTTGGGTGTGGTGCTCAACCGGCTTCCTACCAAGGGACCCGATGCTTACACCTACGGCTATTACCGCTACGACAACGCAACGAGCGGTGCTCAAACCATGAAACCCGATGACCCGGATTCTCAAGCGACGCCAGACGAGGACGATGGACGTTTCGCAGAAGAAATACTGCGAGGAGCGTCCAAAGATGCTACCCGCATAAAGAGCGGACTCGGCAGGCAGTCGCGGTGACCACTAAGGATTTGGGGGATCCTTTGGCCGTGTCAGAATCTACCGAGCAACGTCGTGCTACTCGTCCCTTAGGTACAAGTCCCAAGCGGTCTCGCTATAGCGGCCGAAGGCGGCTCCTAGTACGCATGGCAGCAGTAGTGGGCTCACTAGCAATTCTGGCAGCGGCAGCCTGGCTGGCATATCGCGCCACGGAGCTGCGAACTGCAATGACGGCCGTCAGCCAACTCGCGCCTGAGTTCAAAGACCAACTGCTGGCCAAGGACAATGAAGCGGCACAGAAAACACTCGACCAGATAGAGCTGCACATAGATACGGCAAGCGGAGCGGCGACCGATCCACTGTGGAAAGCGGCCGGGGCGCTTCCGTTTGTAGGCCACAATTTCTCAGTCACGACCGAGTTGGTACTCTCGGCTGACGATGTGGTTGACCGGGCCGCCCAGCCGATGCTGGGAGTCTTCAGCTCGTTGGACTGGCAGAAAATGGCTCCCGTAAACGGCAAGTTCGACGTTTCACCGTTGGAATCGTCTTCACCGACTATCGTGACCGCCGCGAATACGGTTGAACTGACTCATGCACGGCTGTCCGGAATCGACGGAGCTGGGCTGTTCCCCGAGGTCGCCCGGCCGCTCGCGGAAGCAACGCAATCGCTGGACGAGCTAAGACGGACGCTCAATACTGCCGCTGATACTTCCCAGATACTTCCGGCGATGATGGGGGCCAACGGACCTCGGAATTACCTGATACTGATCCAGAACAACGCAGAGCTACGTGCGACCGGCGGGCTGCCGGGCGCCCTGGCCGTGCTGCGCGTGGAGGACGGTGAAATTAGGCTTGAGGCGCAGTCCACCGGTTCCGCAATGGGTAGGTTCACGCCTCCTGTTGACGTGGATCAGGAGCAGACGCAGATTTACTCAAAGAGGCTGGGAACCTTCATTAGCGACGTCAACCTCACGCCGGACTTTCCAACAGCAGCAAAAGCCGCAAAATCCATGTGGGAGGCAAAGTACGGCACTCCAGTGGACGGTGTTATCGCAGTGGACCCCGTGGTTCTAGCCCACATTCTCAAAGCATCTGGCCCGCTCACTATCCCGATCCCTGCCCCCGTGATGGCAACCGGGTTGCCCACAACCTTGACAGAAGAAAATGTCGTAAAGACCCTCCTCTCCGATGTTTACAAGGACCTTGACAGCAATGCGCTGCAAGATGCTTATTTTGCATTGGCATCCAAAGAAGTTTTCTCTGCTTTGGCTTCGGGAGCAGTTCCCGGGGACCAACTTATTGAAGCCCTGACGACCAGTGCCGAGGAGAACCGCCTGCATGTCTGGGGTAGTCACAACTCAGAACAGGAAATTATCGCGAAAACCAATATTGGCGGCTCAATATCCGGACCCGCTGCCGGCGGCAATTCCTTCGGCGTCTTCTTCAACGACGGAACGGGCGCCAAAATGGACTACTACGTGCGACGCAGTGTGCAACTCATACGAGAGTGCAAAAGTGATGGTTATTCGGAAGTCACCGTTCGGGTAACTACGGCCAACACGGCCCCCGTCGACGCAGCTACTTCCCTACCTGAATTAGTCACGGGTGGGGGCCGATACGGGGTACCTGCAGGAACCGTGCAAACCAACATCGTTGTTTATGGTCCTGCGCAAGCACAGATTGAAACCGCCCACGACAATGGGACCAAAGTTCCCTTCGGCTCTCATATTCACGGTGGACGTCCGGTGGGCATGGTGACAACAAGTTTGGCCCCAGGCCAAGAAAGTACGGTGGACTTTACTTTCGGAAAGATTGTTCAACACGCTGAACCGAAAGTCATAGTTACGCCTACAGTCCAGAATGTCAACGATGTAATTCGCGACCGCGAGGAAAAGGACTGCACCGCTAGCAGTGGAACCTCAGGTTAATCGCAAGTAAATCGTCAGGATTAACCTTTGCGAATGATCAAGACTAAGTGGTACGGTCATTTTTGGGATACATATCCGGCAGTTCCGCAGTTGGTCTCAGGGCGGAGAGGGAATCTCCTCAATTTCGGGTAAATATATATACATAAGTCTCCGGGGGGACACTTCATGAAAAAGGCATTGTCAGCAATCGCACTCGCAGGATTAATTGCGCTCGTCGGCGCAGCTCCGTCTATTGCCGCAAACTACCCGCCTCTGCCGCCGCAAGCTGCCGTGTCTGACGGCACGGTTGGCCCGGGCGAGGACTTCGTCTTCCGCGGCCAGGGTATGCACGCCGGCGAACCACTCACCATTTCTGTTACTCCCGGTGCACGGCCTGCGGCTACTGGCGCAAGCATTGCCGGTGGTAGCCAGACCGTCTCGGGCAAGATCAAGCTGCCGATGGCAACCCAGACGTTCAGTACAGTTGCCGATGCCCAGGGCAGGTTCAGCATCACTCTCAGCATCGACACACCAGGTACCTACGCCCTCACCGCCACCGGAAACAATTCCGGCATCACCGTTGGCCCGGTTTACGTGACAGTTGTGGGCGAGGCCGCTCCGCTCGCGGGCACCGGGGGAACACCCTTGGCAAATACGGGCGCTGACGCGAGTCTCCTCCTGTGGGGGGCAGCCGGTATCGGTGTTCTGGGTCTCGGGGCTGCGGCTGTCGTTGTCACTCGCCGCCGCGCTAAGGCTGAAGCCGCAGCGTAGTCTCGCAATAGAAACATCAGAAATAAGCATCACAAGCTGGGTGGTTCTCCGGGAAACCGGAGAATCACCCACTTTTTTCATCGAACCAGGCATATTCACGGAGTACCACGCTGTGGTAATCATTTGCCTATGGGGCGACACTGGCGCAGTAGCGACGCAGTAGCGGGCAGGACCATCACCCTGCCGCCACGGACGTGGCTTCCCTACATTTGGCTAGCTTTGCTGGCTTTGGCCGCCCTGGGAACAGCAGCGGTAGCCCTAGCGAGGACAACCTGAGCGCCGGAGAGTTCCCAGCTGGGAGGCAGGTTCCCTGGGGCTGGATACTCGCAGCCTACTTTGCCGCACTGGCAGTCATCGGTTATTGGCCCACACCCGTTGATGAGGCGGCCAGCGACGCGCTGAACGCCCTGTTCCGCTGGCTGCACCGGCACGGTGCACCCCGCTGGTTCAACTACAGGCTGCTGGAAGCGGGAGCAAACGTGCTTCTATTTGTTCCGGTGGGCGCCCTGTGCGTGGCCGCCTTCCGGCGGAACAGCTGGCTGCAAAACGCCGCAATCGGTGTGTTGGTTTCGGCGTCCATGGAGCTGGGGCAGTTTCTATTCCTTGACCACCGCGATCCCAGCTCAAGGGACCTCCTTACAAACGCCATAGGAACGATGGCAGGTATTCTCTTGGCCTACGCCTTGACCCGGTGGTTTAAAAGGAGACAGGCCCAGCGCTCCATACGCGCTGAACCTATCTGAAACCCATCTAACAAAGGGGTCAGTTCACAAAGGCCTTCATCCAGGCCCGGAGCTCTTCGCCGAACTCCACGCGCTCCGCTGCCAGCGTTATCACAGCCTTCAGGTAACTCAGCTTGTCTCCGGTATCGAAGCGCCGGCCCTTGAACACCACCCCGTACACGCCACCGCCATCGCTGCTGGCGGCGAGCGTCTGCAAGGCGTCCGTCAGCTGGATCTCTCCCCCGCGCCCGGGACCGGTCTTCTCAAGAACATCGAATACGGCCGGATGGAGCACATACCTGCCTATGACGGCCAGATTGGAAGGAGCCTCCTCCACAGAGGGCTTCTCAACAAGGCTGTTCACGCGGACATAGTCTTCGCCGTCCACCACGGAAATATCAGCACATCCATAGGCGCTGATCTGTGAGGGATCCACCTCGATCAAGGCAATGACGGAACCGCCGGTCTTCACCTGAACCTCAATCATGGTGGTGAGCAGTTCATCACGCTCGTCAATGAGGTCATCCCCCAGGAGGACGGCAAAAGGCTCCTCGCCCACGTGCTGCCGGGCGCAAAGAACTGCGTGCCCCAGGCCCTTGGCTTCGCCCTGACGGACATAGTGGATGGGCCCGAGCTCAGAGGAGTGTTTTACAGCCTCCAGACGAGTCCTGTCCCCCTTCTCCTCCAGCGCACGCTCCAGTGCAGGTGTCCGGTCAAAGTGATCCTCCAGGGACCGCTTGTTGCGCCCGGTAATCATGAGAAGGTCAGTGAGTCCGGCCTTGACTGCTTCCTCCACCACGTATTGGATGGCCGGCATATCAACCACCGGAAGCATTTCCTTCGGCATGGCCTTTGTGGCTGGCAAGAATCTGGTGCCCAGCCCAGCTGCCGGAATTACTGCTTTGCGAACTTTCCCCATAGTCATCTTTGAACCATACAATCCGGGTTGGAAAAACGAAATCGGGACGGGTGGAACAAGTACGGATTGGGAAGGGCCCTGGGGAGCTCGACCAGCGGGACGGAGGCCGTTCTTCCTTCTTCCAACGGGAGCTCCCCAGGCCCTTCAAGTAACTAATGTGCCGGGAGGACTGAAGGTCTCAGGATCAGTCCGGAACTCTCAAAGCGCCTTTTCCGCTTCAGGGATACGGGATACAGAAGGACCCTGGGGCGCTCAACCACTAATGAAGGCCGTTCTTCCTTCATCCCCCAATGGGAGCGCCCCGTGGGTCCTACATCTGGTTAATGTGGCAGGTCTTCAAAAGGTCTCAGGTATTTTCACAATCATTTTCCTAACCCCGGTCAGACCCACAAATCAGCCACTTCAGACCCCTGTGCCTCTGAAGTTGGGAGTCCGTTTTTCCTGGAACGCCAGGAATCCCTCGGCATAGTCAGCCGTCTTGCACAACAGTGCCTGCTGGGCATTCTCCTCTTCCATGGCTTCCCAAAGTCCCAGCCTCTCGTCACGGATATGGGCCACCAATTCCTTGCTCACGTTGAAAGCCCCGGTGGCCCCCGATGCGACGCTGGCAACTATCCGGCGGGTGCTCTCCAGTAATTCGTCCTTGGGCATGGCCCTGCTGAACATTCCCTGGGCCACAGCCTCCGCTCCGCTCATCAGCTCTGCTGTGTAGATGAGGTCCAGTGTCCGGTGCATTCCGAGCCGCTCGGTGAAGTACCAGTGCCCACCCGAATCGAGGGTGGCGCCGAGCTTAGCGAACGGGGAGCCGAACTTGGCATCCTCCGCCACGTACACCACGTCCGTTGCCAGCAGCAGGCCCAATCCCACGCCCAGGCAGGCCCCCTGCGCTGCCGCAAATGTTGGAGCAGGGAACGCGCTCATCTTCCGCAGCAGCGGCTGCACCAGCCCGCCAAGGTAGGCCGCGGCGTCGTCCGTCTCCGGCCTCACCCCGGAGATATCCCGCCCCGCACAAAAGGCCCGTCCCTCACCCCGCAACAGCAGCGCCCTGACGTCTCCCCTGGAGGCGGCGGCAGCGGCGTCGTCCAACGCTTCACCGAGATCCCGGAGCGCTTGCTCATCCAGCGAGTTCAGCTTGTGCGGGGCGTTCAGCACTATCTCGGCAACACCGTCGGCTGTAGACAGGGAAATCATCGGGCTCCTTGGGGGTTCAGCGGGCGGTTCAGCGGGCGGTTCAGCGGGCGGTTGAAGGGGCGGGTTCCGCCGGTGGTGAAGCGGCCATGCTAGACGTCGAAGTCCACGGTGACTTCCGGCGTGGTGGGATGGGACTGGCAGGTCAGGACGTAGCCCTTGTCCAGTTCATCCTGCTCCAATGCGTAGTTTTCGTCCATGTTCACGCTGCCGCTGACCAGTTTGGCCCGGCAGGTGCCGCACACTCCCCCGGCACACGCGAATGGCACGTCAGCCCGGACGCGCAGCGCCGCGTTGAGGATGGATTCGCGCGCATGGGTGGGGCTCGCCACCTCGCCCTGCAGACCGTCCAGCTTGAACGTGATCTTGTACGTTTCCTTGGACTCGTCCGCCACCACCGGACGGCCGGCGTTGCCTTCGGGGCGGTCCGGTTTGCCCGAGGTGAACAGTTCGAAGCGGATCTGTTCGGGCTTCACGCCGCGCTCGGCCAGGGTGTCCCGGCACAGCTGCACCAGTTCGAACGGCCCGCAGAGGAACCATTCGTCCACGTCGTCCGCATGGATGGCGGTGCCCAGCAGCGCCTGGAGCTTCTCGGCGTCGATCCTGCCAGTCATCAGGGGCGCGATCCGCTGCTCACGCGACAACACATGGTGGAGCGCCAGCCGGGAGGGGTACTTGTCCTTCAGGTCCGCGAGCTCCTCGAGGAACATCACGTCCATGGCCGCCTTGTTGGCGTAGATCAGGTCAAAGCGGGTGTCCGGATGCGCGGCCAGCAGAGCGCGCGCTATGGCGATCACCGGGGTGATGCCCGAACCGGCTGCGATAGCCACAAAGTCACCGGGCTGCCCGTTCCGCTCGCCGGCCATCTCCAACGGGTTGTTCATGGAGTTCATCAGCTTCTGTTCCACGGCCTTGCCATCCTTGCCGTGACGGGAGACGAACGCGCCCATGGGACTCATAACGTCCAGGGTGTCCCCAGGCTTGAGCTCGGCATTGGCCCAGTTGGAAAACAGTCCGCCGAGGTCCTTCTTGATGGCCACCCGGATCTCACTGCTGCCGTCCTCGAAGCTCCGCGGTTCAGCGCAGATGGAGTAGCTGCGGCGGACCTCATGCAGCTCGCCCTTTTCATCCGGCAAGGTGGTTCGCAGTGCCACGTACTGGCCGGGCAGGTAGTCGAACTGCCCTGCCAGCCCTGGCGGCACTCCGAACGTCACCTCAATCGCGTCCTCCGTGAGCCGGCGGACTTCCGTGACGGTGAGCGTGTGGAAGGACGCACGACGGCGGCCGGTGGCTGCGGCCGATTCAGCGGCAGTCTGGCGGACAACAGGCATGGGCTCTTCCTTACAGGACTTTGAAGTAGTCGAACGGTTCCCTGCAGTCCTGGCAGACGTACAGGGCCTTGCAGGATGTGGAACCGAAGCGGGTGAGTTCCTTGGTGTCCAGGGAGGAACACTGCGGGCACTTGACGGCGAGGGTCAGCCTCACGGGGCCGGCATGGCGCAGCGCCGCGGCCCGGCCACTGGGTGGCGCGATGCCGTATTCCTGCAGCTTGGCCTTCCCGGTTTCACTCATCCAGTCCGTGGTCCAGGCCGGCGAGAGCACCAGGTCCACTGTGACGTCGGCGTAGCCTTCCTTGGCGAACGCTGACGTGAGGTCGTCCCGGATGGCGTCCATGGCCGGGCATCCCGAGTAAGTGGGCGTGATGGTGACCCGGACCGCCTGGCGAATGCCGCCGTCGGGCTCCCTGTCCTCCAGCACCTCCACATTCCTGAGGATGCCGAGGTCCTCGATGGTGAGCACGGGGATTTCGGGGTCGCAGACAGCCGCAGCGATGCTCCAGGCCTGTTGCCGGGTCCGGGTTCGCTCCTGCATCACTGCCACGGCGGTCACCACTTCGCTCCGGGATGTTCCCGGGCCAGAACCTGCATCTCAGCAAGGATGTAGCCCAGGTGTTCGGAGTGCCGTCCCCGCCGGCCGCCCCCCGGCGCTGCCGGAACCTGGGGAACCTCCAGCTCGGCTTCGGTAAGTACTTCACCCGTGAGGCGGTCAAAGTCGCCGCGCAGGCTGGAAGGTGCGACGGCGACGCCGGCTTCAGCCAAGCGCGTGGTCAGGTCATCGTCGTGGAAGAGCTCATCAACGTAGGGCCAGATGAGTTTGAAGGCGTGCTGGATCCGCCGGCGGGATTCCTCGGTGCCGAGGGCCAGGCGCAGCACCCATTGGGCACTGTGGTCGCGGTGGTAGTCCACTTCCTTCACAGCCTTGGCGGCGATGGCGGAAAGCGTGGAATCGGTGGATTCAGTGAGCCGGCGGTACAGCTCGAACTGGTAGTAGCTCACCACGAACTGGCGGGCGATGGTGACGGCGAAGTCGCCGTTGGGCTGCTCGACAAGGTGGGCGGAGCGGAACTCGGGCTCGCGGCGGAAGTAGGCGAGATCGTCCTCGCTTTTGCCCCACGCTCCCCCGGCATAACTGAGAAAGGAACGGGCATGGCCCAGCTGGTCGAGGGCGATGTTACCCAGGGCCACGTCCTCCTCCAGCTCAGGAGCGCGGGATATCCAATGTCCCAGCCGCTGCGCGAGGATCAGCGCGTCATCGCCCAGGCGGAGGGCATATTCGGCCGCATCTTCGCCGGGCTTAACCAGGCCGGTGCTGACCTCGAGCGCAATGTCCTCGGGGCGCAGCGCATTTCCGGGAGTGATGCGGGTGGCTGACTCGCTGCTCACAGGTGCTTCACGCCCTCGCTCTTGGTGTAATACGTGGCGTGGCGGTAATCCTTGCCCTGGGGTGACTCGAAGAAGGCGCCCTTGGCATCGGGATCGCTCGAGGCAATGGCGTCAGCCGGGACAACCCAGATGGACACGCCCTCATTGCGGCGGGTGTAAAGGTCACGGGCGTTGCGCAGGGCCATGGCCGCATCCGGCGCGTGGAGGGACCCGGCGTGAACATGCGACAGGCCCCGGCTCGAGCGCACAAAGACTTCCCAGAGGGGCCAGGCGCTGCGGTGGCCTTCCCTCTGAGTGGCATGGCTCTGCGGCGTTTGGGTCTGGGCCTGGGTCTGGGGCGTCTGAGTCTGGGGCGTGGCCTCAGATGGGGCATCAGTGGGGGCGGACGACGACGAGTCAGGCCCGCCGCCGGCGCTCGCCGGCATCTCGGGGTTACCGTGTGGTTTCATGCTGCGAGTTCCTTCTCTGCCTGCTTGCGGCTCTGTTTTTCCGCATAGGCTGCGGCTGCTTCGCGCACCCAGGCGCCGTTTTCGTGAGCCTCGCGCCTGCGCTCAAGGCGCTGCGCGTTGCAGGGGCCGCGCCCGTTCAGCACTTCCTTGAACTCATCCCAGTCCAGGGGTCCGTGTTCCCATTTCTTCGTTTCCTCGTTGAAACGGATCTCGCTGTCCGGCAGTGTAAGCCCCAGAACCCTGACCTGCTCCACCATCATTCCGACGAAGCGGCTGCGGAGCTCGTCGTTGCTGAAACGCTTGATGTTCCAGGCCATGGATTGCTTCGAGTTGGGGGAATCGTCGTCGGGAGGGCCGAACATCATGAGCGACGGCGCGTACCAACGGTTCACTGCGTCCTGGGCCATCTGCTTCTGTGCAGGCGTTCCATTGGACAGCTCGAGGAGGATTTCGAAACCCTGGCGCTGGTGGAAGGACTCCTCCTTGCAGATGCGGACCATCGCACGGCCGTACGGCCCGTAGGATGCCCGGCACAAAGGAACCTGGTTGCAGATGGCGGCACCATCCACCAGCCAGCCGATCGCGCCCATGTCAGCCCAGGTCAAAGCCGGGTAGTTGAAGATGGAGGAGTAGCGGGCCTTGCCTGCGATCAGGTCCTCCATCATCTGGTCACGCGATTGGCCAAGGGTCTCGGCAGCTGAGTACAGGTAAAGCCCGTGACCTGCCTCGTCCTGGACCTTGGCCATCAGGATGGCCTTGCGCTTGAGACTTGGCGCGCGGGAGATCCAGTTGGCCTCGGGCTGCATCCCGACGATCTCCGAGTGGGCATGCTGGGAAATCTGGCGCAGCAGAGTCTTGCGGTAGCCAGCCGGCATCCAATCCCGGGGTTCAATCCGGGAATCCTCTGAAATGATGCGGTCAAAGTAGGCCTGGCCTTCAGCCTCGAGGGCGGCCCCATCCTGCTCCGACTGCAGAATCTGCGATGCCATGGTTGCTCCTATGCATTCCGAACATCAGTAAATAATTACCGACCGTTCGTTCAGGATATGCGGAACCGTCCGGAAGCGTCAAGCAACACATCACCCTGGGACTGCCCAACAAGGGCGGTTCGGCACGTGCCCACCGGGTTCCTGCATGTTAAGTTGAAGTCCAGGGATCAGCCGATCTGCCCGCTCTCCGGAAGAAGCCCTCACCTTTGGAAACACCCGCATCAGCCACTGTCCGAATCCTGGCCGTGTGTACCGGCAACATCTGCCGCTCGCCGGTGGCGGAACGGCTGCTTCAGGCCGGGCTGGACCAGGTGCTGCCGGGCGGATTCGAAGTCCGAAGCGCCGGGACCAGGGCAATGGTCGGGGACCCCATTCAGCCGCTTTCGGCCGAAATCATTACCCGGTACAGAGGTAACCCGCAGCCGTTCGCGGCCCGGCAGTTGACGCCGAAAATCCTCCGGGACACCGATCTGGTGCTGACCATGTCCACTGGACACAGAGGTGAGGTCCTGAAACTGGACCCCTCGCTGCTGAAGCGGACTTTCACCATCAGGGAGTTCGCGCGAATGCTCGAGGTGCTTGAAGAGCAAGGCGCAGCGGGAACCAAAACCGTCGTGCCGCCGTCGGACGCGTATTCATCATGGGGTGACCTCAAGACTCTCTGGCGGGACCTTCCCGGACGTGCAGCGTCCGTGCGGCACCTGGCGCTGGCCACGGACCCAGCGGACAACGACGTGGTGGATCCGTACCGACGCAGCGCCGAGTACTACAGCCGGATGGAAGATGAATTGGCGCCGGCAATCCTCTCAGTCCTTCGTTTTGCGCGCCTGAACGCCCCGGTAACAAGGTAGCCTGCAAGCAGTCTCAACACCCCAGCGGCCACCTATATCGCAGCGAATCCAGAAGTGGTACGGTCCCGTCATAGGCGGTGGCATGGAGTTGCCCGGCCCGAAAAACGCAACTGAAAAGGGTCATCCCAGAGGGGGTTCGTGCCTTGAGCATCCCATCCGATTCCGGCGGAGAAATGCGCCGGCCTCAGCTTTTCCTTGCCATGGCGCTGTCCTTTGTACTGGTCCTTGGCGTCATCAGCGCGGCCCTCTATTTCAACCGGCAACCCACCGCGAGCCCCGGGCCTCCCCCAACGGAAACATCAATTCCGACGGAAACGCCCACACCAACTCCCACGCCCACGCCAACACCCACGCCTGATCCGGAACCTCCCAGAACGGCGATGAACATCCTCCTGATTGGCAGCGATATCCGTGGCAATGCACGCGAGGGCGAAGCAGCACGGTCCGCAACAGGCCAACGGCCCGATCACCGCGCCGATGCCATGATGGTGATCCATGTCCCGGCGGACCGCCATGGCATTTATGGCTTCTCCCTGATGCGGGACCTATGGGTGAACATCCCGGGCTATGGCGGGGCGAAGATTAACTCCAGCCTGGAAATCGGCGGAGTCCATTTAGTGACAGAGACTGTCTCAACCCTGCTGAACAGTCGGATCGACCACACCGTCATGGTGGATTTTGAAGGCTTCAAGCAACTCACGGACATGTTGGGTGGCATTGAAGTGGATGTCAAGGTTCCCTTCACCTCCACTCACGACGGCAGGCACACTTTCCCGCCCGGGGTTCAAACCCTGAACGGAGCGATGGCACTGGAATTCGTCCGTGAACGTTACGCGTTTTCTGACGGCGACTACCAGCGGGTGCGCAATCAGCAGACCTTCCTGCGCTCTGTGCTGGCCCAGGTAAACACGACCGCGTCGGCCTCCGATCCTGGAGCAGCGGGACGCCTGGCGCTCGCAGTGCTTCCATACGTCACGGTGGACCAGTCGTGGGACGCCACATCGCTGGCATGGCTTGCCTACAGCCTGAGCAAAGTGCCGCCAGAGAACGTCGTCCTCTTTACGCTACCCACCGCCGGCACAGGTTTCTCAAGCGACGGGCAATCAATAGTCCTGCAGGACCAGGCTGCTACGGCCGCTGTTGGGGCGGCCCTCGCTGAAGGCAGGATCGGTGAGTTTATTGTTGCCAACGGGTTGGCTGGCGGGAACTAGGCGGCTTGCGCGAACTTCTTGTTGACGACGTTCAGCTGCCGGGCGGAAACTTGGCGCATGCAAAGAGACAACGAGCCCCATGCGTTAGTGGTTGTCATCGACCGTCTGGCCGAGCGTTTCCCGGATAAGCCACGCACGACCATCGAGATAGTGGTGGCTGAAGAACATGGGCTACTCAACGCCGGGCCCATCCGGGACTACATTCCTGTGCTGGTTGAGAGAGCGGCCAAGCAACGCTTAGCTGAATAAGCAAGTCCCTGCCTGCTCTGAAGGAAAACAGCTACAACCCGAGCCCATCAGTCCTTCGCCGCCGCAAACGAGAGGCTCATAACGCCGTACTTGTCAGTTGCCTTGCGGGCCCTGCCGGAAAGAAACTCGTACGGATTCCTCTTTCGCTCCGCCAACCGCAGCCCGCTATCGGCGATGAGCTGCTGGTACGCATCCACCTGCTCAGCACCGCCGACGCAGGCAGCCCACAGCTCGGCATCACAAACAATCTGGGGAGTCAGCGGCCTGCTGGTGACGATGTCCGCAAAGATGAACCGTCCGCCATTTCGCAGTACCCTCTGGGCCTCGCGAAATACGGCAGCCTTGTCGGGAGAAAGGTTGATCACCCCATTGGAGATGACGACGTCGAAGCTGGCATCTTCGAATGGCAGTTCTTCAATGTGGCCCTGTTTGAAGTCCACGTTAGGAAATGCGCCCTCCTGCAGGAAGTCCCTGGCCTTGTCGAGCTGTTCGGGCGTCATATCCAGGCCCACAACGGATCCATCCTCGCCAACAGACACAGCCGCAGCGAACACATCCGTCCCGGAGCCACTTCCCAGATCGAGGACGCGTTCACCAGGGGAAAGCATTGCAAGGTCCAAGAAATAGCCCACACCGGCGAAAGACTCAACGGCGCGGGCAGGTAGAGCGTCAAGCAGTGGCCCCGGGTAGCCCAATCGTTCTGCAAGGGCGCGGCCCAGCTCGAAGTGATACTTCCCCTCCGGGGCCAAGGCGACCTGACGATAGACCCCCTTGACCTTTTCCTCCAGATCAGTGCGGTCAACGGCCTCTCTCGCATTCCTCAGACCGGTCTCGATCACTGTTTCTACACGGGTAGGGAGGGACTGTACTTCCTCCATTGCGTTCGCCTCTTCTAATTGGGCCGGGCCCTGGAGGTCAAGGGCTCTAGGCGTAATCAAGTAGATGCTTGAATACTCTTCCTGCCGGGCGTACATTGTCAAGCAGTTACTTGAATAGCTGTGAGGGACAGGCAATGAGCGGGCACATGAAGAGCAGTGGTACCCCAGGCAGCCACGAGGCCAAGAAGGAGCTGTTCGACGGTTTCGCATCCGTGGCCAAAGTGATGGGCAGCGGAAGACGTGCAGAGATCGTTGACATCCTGGCGCAGGGTGAGCGTCCCGTTGACGAGATCTCACGCGAAATCGGGCAGTCCATGGCGAACACATCCCAGCACCTGCAGCTACTGTTGCGCGCAGGCCTCGCAAGGAGTCGCCGGGAGGGGACGAGGATCTACTACTCGCTCAGTGGCCCAGCCGTAATCCGACTGTGGGCAGCTGTCAGGGATGTGGCCGCGGAGCACGTTGCCGAACTTGACGGGCTTGCAACGTCCTATCTGGGAGACCGGTCCAGCCTGACCACCCTGACGCGTAGCGAACTGCGTGAGCGGATAGGCGATGGCGATCTGATGGTCATCGATGTCCGGCCAGAGGCAGAGTTCCGAGCCGGCCACATTGCAGGCGCGGCATCAGTGACAGTCAAGGAGCTCGAGACGAGGCTGGATCAGCTGCCCAACGACCGGCTGATCGTTGCATACTGCCGCGGGCCTTACTGCGTTTACGCTGACAATGCCGTCAGGATACTGACTCGGCACGGCAAAGAGGCCGCGCGGCTCGAGGAAGGATTTCCCGAGTGGAAAGAAGCAGGCCTCCCGGTGGAGGCCTCCGATACCAAAGCCTTCGGGACATAGCCATGCTCCCTGAGCGAGAGTGTGAATACGCATCCCTGCCGCCTTTCGGGCGGCAGGGGCGGAAGGTCAGGCGGCTGTTGCCAGGGCAGGCAAGCGGCGTCCCTCCATAGTGCGGCCTCTGGCGTCGGCAACTAGTGGTTTTTCAGCCGCAGGAGCAACGATGCGAAGTTTGCACTCGGACTGGAACGGATCGATAGAGGTTGGAAGATGATGGGTTTTGGAGCACTCGCGGAGCTGATCCAGGGCGGCTGTGTCCACCTTTGCGTGGCTGACGTCAACAACCACGTCGAGGCCCTCCCTCAGATGATTGGCTCGCTTCACAACCACGTACAACGCTTGGATGCTCTGGGCGGTCACATGACCTTGGGCGGCCACCTCCGCCTGTCCACAATCCAGGTCCACGCGGACCAGTACCCGAAGTTTGTCGTTCAATGGAATCCCCCTCCATGGGTGGCCGCGACGCTGCGACCGAACCCCACACTAAACAGCGCTATGTGATGTACGCAACAGCAACCGTCATATTGATACCGGATTGCGTCAAAGAGCGGCTGCATTCCCGGAGCCCCCTGTCAGGGCTCCGGACGAACAGTAATAACACTCCCTGTTGAGGAGAACTGAAATGCCTGCAGTAACAGTCAAGGCCCTTGAAACGAAGTCTTTCAATGAACCGGATGAGAAGCGCCGGCCACCACGGACCGAAGTCGACGTCGTCAACATTGGCGACACCACCCTGGGCAGGTTCACCTTCGAGCCCGGTTGGCGCTGGTCCGAGACGGTCAAGACAGTAGTCCACACCGACAGCTGCCAGAGCAACCATCTGGGCTTCTGCACCGCCGGAACACTCACCGTCCAGCTGGAGGACGGGAGCCGGACCACCATCCACGCCGGCGACGCCTACGCCATTCCTCCGGGCCACGACGCCTGGGTGGAAAATGACGAGACGTTCGTGGGCTACGAAATCATGAGCGCGGCCACCTACGCCAAGCCTGAGTAGCTTCGCCCCACTGCCTGCAAACCGAAATGCGTAACTTTTGCCTTGGTTTGCGGGGTGCACCGGCGGAATCACGGGGCTCTAGGCAGCTCCACCCCGCAAAAGTGACGCATTTCGGCGAAGGCCCAAGCATTTCTGCCGACAAGGGACCGGGTTTCAGCCCTCAGCTGGAACCTGGCTCGGCCGGAGGCGCACAACGGAGGGTGGCGGTAGATTGTTGGAATGACCGAAACTCCGCTGCAGACCACCGTCGCCGCACCGCCCCTTGCCAAGAAAGTCCCCACTGAGCGCACCCACCACGGTGACACGTTCGTGGACAACTATGAATGGCTCCGGAACAAGGAATCCGCGGATGTTGTGGAGCACCTGAAGGCAGAAAACGCCTACCAGGAAGCGGTGACTGCCCACCAGCAACCCCTGCGCGAAGCTATCTTCCAGGAGATCAAGGGCCGCACCCAGGAGACGGACCTCTCGGTACCCAACCGGAAAGACGGCTGGTGGTACTACACCCGCTCTGTTGAGGGCAAGGAGTACGGCATTTCCTGCCGCGTCCTCGCCAGCAACACCGGCAATCCCGTGGCCGACTGGACCCCTCCCGAGGTGGAAGCCGGTGTTGAGATCACCGGCGAAGAAATATTGCTGGACGGAAACGTGGAGGCCGAGGGCCAGCCCTTCTTCTCCATCGGCGGGACAGCCGTCACGGTGGACGGCAACCTATTCGCCTACGCGGTGGACAACTCCGGTGACGAACGCTTCACTTTGCGCCTAAAGGACCTCCGGACCGGCGAGATGCTGCCCGACGTCATCGAAAACGTGTTCTATGGAGTCTCCTTCTCCCCCGACGGCAGCCGGGTGTTCTACACCGTGGTGGATGATTCCTGGCGCCCGTACCAGGTAAAGGCCCATATTCTGGGCACGCCCGTGGACGAGGACGCCGTTATTTACCAAGAGGACGACGCCGCAATGTGGTTGGGCTTTGAGCTCTCCAGTGACCGGCGGCACCTCGTGCTGAGCATCGGCTGCTCCGAGTACAGCGAAACAAGGTTCCTGCGCTTCGACGATTACGACGCCGGGCTCACCACCGTGGTCTCCCGCAACGAGCGCGTCCTGTATGAGGCCGAACCGTTCCTGCTCGAAGTCGCCTCCGGTGCCCGCGCCGAGCAGATCCTCATCACGCACAACCGCAACGCCGTGAACTCCATGGTCTCGCTCATTGATCCTTCTGAACTGTCCAAGCCGCTGTCCGAGCAGCACTGGACCACCGTCGTCGAACATTCCGACGACGTCCGCGTCAACGGTGCGGGCGTCACCTCAACGCACCTCATCGTCTCGGCCCGCAAGGACACCATCGAGCGGGTGCAGGTGTTGCCGCTGGCCGGGCTGGGGACGCCGGCGCAGGGCGCTCCCGTGGAGCCTGCCTTCGATGAGGAGCTTTACACGGCGGGGGTGGGCGGATCCGACTACGAGGCGCCTGTGATCCGGCTGGGCTACACGTCCTACTTCACGCCGTCGCGCGTGTATGACTTTGTGCTGCCCACAGCTGAACGCCCCGCCGGAGAGTTGCTCCTGCGCCGGGAAAGCCCGGTGCTGGGCGGCTACTCCGCCGCTGACTATGTGGCGACGCGGGAGTGGGCAATCGCCGACGACGGCACCCGGATTCCGCTGTCAGTGCTCAGGCACGCATCGGTGAAGCAGGACGGCACCAACGCCGGGCTGGTGTACGGATACGGCTCGTACGAGATGAGCATGGATCCGGGGTTCGGGATTGCCCGCCTGTCCCTGCTGGATCGCGGAGTGGTCTTTGTTATCGCCCATATCCGTGGCGGCGGTGAGCTTGGCCGGCACTGGTACGAGGACGGCAAGAAACTGCGGAAGAAGAACACCTTCACTGACTTCATCGCCGCCACTGACTGGCTGGCCAGCTCCGGATGGGTGGATCCGTCCCGCATCGCTGCCCTGGGTGGCTCGGCCGGCGGGCTCCTGATGGGCGCCGTGGCCAACCTCGCACCGGAAAAGTACGCTGCGGTGGTGGCGCAGGTGCCGTTCGTGGATCCCCTGACCTCGGTGCTGGATCCGGAGCTGCCGCTATCCGCCCTGGAGTGGGAGGAATGGGGCAATCCGATTACGGATCCCGAGGCGTACGCCTACATGAAGTCCTACGCCCCGTATGAGAATATCCGCGCGGCCAGTTACCCCAAGATCGCAGCTGTCACCTCCTTCAACGACACACGGGTCCTTTACGTGGAACCGGCCAAGTGGGTCCAGGCCCTGCGCGAGGCCACCACTGGCAGCGAACCGATCGTGATGAAGATCGAGATGGAGGGCGGACACGGCGGAGCCTCCGGCCGGTACGTCCAATGGCGTGAGCGGGCGTGGGACTACGCCTATATCGCCGACGCCCTCGGAGCCACCGAGCTGCTGCCCGGAGCCGGGCTCAAGTGACCCGCGCCCACCTCCACCCATCGATTGCTCCGTAGGCGCCCTTTTGGACCCTCAAAACGGCACCTACGGAGCAATGGATGAGGGGCAAAGCGCCTCCTAGTACCGCATCGGCTCCTGGAAGACTTCCTCCGGCGGGACATCACCCAGGCGGTGCGTCCGCTCGACAGCCTGGGCCATCATCCCGGCGAGGGAACCACCTGCCTGCACAGCCCGGCGTTGTATTGCAGAGCCGGTACCGCCTGCGAGGATGTTCCCTACAACACGCGCCACGTCACCGTCTTCTTCGGACTCAGCCAGGGCCCTCTGCACATGGTCCAAGAGTGCTGCGACCACGACGGCGGCGTCCCGAGGCTGGCCTGTGACCGGGTGGATAAGATCACCCTCCACCCCTGACTTGCTGGCCTTCCACGAGGCCAGGCGCAAGGCACTTGCCGGGACCTGGCGTGGTTTCCGGCCCGCCTTCCAGTCACGCGCGGCGGTTTGGACGAGCGCCCGGACCACAGCGGCAATCCCCGCCGCATGTTCAGCGTCAAGGCAAACATCAGCGATCCTCACTTCCACGGTGGGGTGGTTCCGGGAGAGCCGAGCATCGAAGTAGATCATTCCGCCGTCAAGGGGCACACCCGTTTCCAGCAAGCGGGCCACTTCCCGCCTATAAGCGGGAGCAGAGCCAAAGATCTCGCAGGGTCCCGACGTCGGCCAGCGGTTCCAGAGCTGATACCGGTAGCTGGCAAAACCGCTCTCGGTCCCGTTCCAAAATGGCGAGTTGCTGCTCAGGGCCAGCAGGACCGGCAGCCAGATCCGGATCCGGTCCAGAACTGCCACACCTTCCTCCGCGGAGCCCACCTCCACGTGGACATGGAAGCCGCATGTGAGCTGGTCCTTCATGGTCCGGCCAAAACGGGACTCCATGGCAAGGTACCTGCTGGTCCGGACGATGTGCGGTACCACTGGAACGGCGGAGGTTGCCAGGGCCACAGCCCTGGCACCGGCGCTGGAAGCTGCGGCATCGGCAAGGCGGCGCCCCTGCCTGATAGTGGACAAGGCATCGGCCATCGTCAGGGACGGAGAGCCCACCACTTCGATCTGTTCCTGCTTGACCTCAAGTTCAAGGAAGGCCGCTTTGACGGCGGCAGGTTGGCCGGCAAGGGCCGAGGCTACGGCCGGCACCGGCTTGAAGGTGAGGGAATCCACAAGCAGCAGTTCCTCTTCGACCCCAAACTGACGCAAATGCCCGGGCTGCTGATACTTCACGTTTGACCTCCGTGGTCGAACGATGATTAACGGGCCTCCTGCACGACCCGGGAGCATAAACCAATCCCTTCCACCGGGTCCGAGGGATCACCTCAGGCCAGGATGTGAAATCAATTATAGACAGGGTGTCTAGAGGCTCCCAGCGCCAGAGCTGAGAATTAGCAGCCAGTTTCCCCAACATTAAGGCTCCCCAGTATCCTCCGTCACGCCGCTACAGCCTCACCGATACAGCGCTTAACCGCGGACGACGGCGGCAGTTGCCTCCGCGATGGCCTGCTCCTCATCGGTGGGAACCACCAGAACAGGGATGGCCGAGTCCGTTGCGGAAATGACGCGGGCCAGCTTGGACCGCACCTGGTTGAGGCCGGCGTCGAGCTGTATTCCCAGGGCTGCAAGATGCTGTCCCACCAGGGCGCGGAACTGATGGGAGTTTTCGCCGATCCCTGCCGTGAACACAATGGCCTTGGCCCCGCCAGCCGCCACGTGATAGCCGCCGATGTACTTCGCCAGCAGGTACGCAGCAACCGCGAGCGCCATGGACGCCCTGGCATCGCCGGCTTCGGAGGCTTCCACGACTGAGCGCATGTCGTTGTTACCGGCCAGGCCCTTGAGCCCGGACTGGCGGTTCAGCATCGAGTCGATGTCCTCGGTGGACCAGCCCGCCCGCGCCAGGAAAACGAGGATGGACGGGTCCAGGTCTCCTGACCGCGTGCCCATGACCAGCCCCTCCAAGGGAGTGAATCCCATGGAGGTGTCCACTGATTTTCCGCCCTGGATCGCAGTGACTGAGGCGCCGTTCCCCAGGTGGGCGATGACGCCGTCGAACTCTTCAACGGGCAGATCCAGCATGGCGGCGGCGCGGTGCGTCACATACTCATGAGAAGTGCCGTGGAAGCCGTAGCGGCGGATGCCGTGGTTGGTGTAGAGCTCGTCCGGGACGGCGTACCGCCACGCGTGCTCGGGCAGGGTACGGTGGAAGGCGGTGTCGAAGACGGCTACCTGCGGCATGTCCGGCCACTTCTTGGAGATGGCCCGGATGCCCAGCACGTTCGCCGGATTGTGCAGCGGGGCCAGCGGGTTGAGGCGCTCAATGGCCCGGGTGATCTCGTTATCGATCAGGACTGGCTCGGAAAACCGTTCACCGCCGTGGACAACCCGGTGCCCCACGGCTGCGAGCTCCAGCTCTCCGAGTTCCTGATGGATGGCGACGTCCACCTGCTCCAGTGCTTCGGCATGGTCCCTGGGGCCGATAATTTCGCCGTCCCCCTCTCCTCCGGTACCCATGCCGATCTTCTCGATCAGCCCTTCGGTCAGCACGTTGGCTGCTTCCACATCGCGGACCTGGTACTTGAGCGAGGACGAACCGGAATTGATGACGAGGACGAGCACAGGGCCTCCTAAGCCTTCGTTTCTGCTGAGAGTTCTTCTGCCGGCGCTTCTGCGGCGACTTCCGCCGGCACTTCCGCTGACTGGGCCTGGATCGCGGTGATGGCCACAGTGTTCACGATGTCCTCCACGGTGCAGCCGCGGGAGAGGTCGTTCACCGGCTTCCGCAACCCCTGCAGGACAGGCCCGACGGCGACAGCCCCCGAGGATTGCTGCACCGCCTTGTACGTGTTGTTGCCTGTGTTCAGGTCCGGGAAGATAAACACAGTGGCCTGGCCGGCAACTGTTGACCCCGGCATCTTTGACTCGGCGATGGCGGCGTCCACTGCGGCGTCGTACTGGATGGGACCTTCGACGGCGAGATCTGGCCGCCTGCCCTTGACCAGTTCTGTGGCCTGCCGGACAGCGTCCACCGCCTCACCGGAACCGGAACCGCCGGTGGAGTAGGAGAGCATGGCCACACGGGGCTCAACCCCGAACTGGGCCGCGGTTTCGGCAGAGGCCACGGCAATGTCCGCGAGCTGTTCCACGTTCGGATTCGGGTTCACCGCGCAGTCCCCGTACACCAGCACCCTGTCCGGCATCAGCATCAGGAACACCGAGGATACGATCTTGACGCCGTCGCGGGTCTTCACGAACTCCAGGGCGGGACGGATGGTGTGGGCCGTGGTGTGCGCGGCGCCGGATACCATTCCGTCCACCACTCCCAGCTGGACCATCATGGTGCCGAAGTAGCTTTCGTCCTGCATCACCTCAAGCGCCCTGGCGAAGTCAACGCCCTTGTGCGCCCGCAACTCGGCGTACCTCCGGGCGAACTCCTGGCGCCATCTGGACGTGTGCGGATCCACGATGTTGATCCCGGTCAGGTCGATCCCCTGACTCGCCGCGAGCTCCCGAATGTCAGCTTCCCGGCCCAGCACCGTCAGCTCGCAGACATCCCGGCGGTGCAGGATTTCCGCAGCCCGCAGGATCCGCACGTCCGTGCCTTCGGGGAGCACAATGTGCCGTCGCTGCGACCGTGCCCGCTCTATGAGGTCGTGCAGGAAGCGCAGCGGCGTCATCCGCTCCGCGCGCGGCAGATGGAGCCGCTCCACCAGTTCCGCCTCGTCCACCCGGCGGGCCCACAGGCCCAGGGCGGATGCAACCTTGCGGCGGTGGCCTGACCAGATTTCGCTGCGGACCTCCGAGACCTGTTTGGCTGTGGTGTAGGTATCGTGCGGGGCGGTGAACACGGGGAAGGGCGCCTGCGCCAGGAGTGAATAGATGGTGGGATCCGGGGCGAGGTTGCCGGTGAGAATCAGACCGGACGGCACCGGAAACTCCGGGGAGAACGACGACGCCAGGCAGGCCACCATCACGTCGGCCCGGTCACCGGGAACGATCACCAGCGCACCGTCGTCGAGCACGTGCAGGAAGTTGGCCACATTCATGGCCGCCACCTTGTTGGAATGGACATCCCGTTCCATGTCTTGGCGTCCGGCCACTTGCCGGATGCCCAGGGCTGCGGCCACTTCCCCTATGGTGGGGCGAGCGATGTCCTCAAGCTCAGGAAGGACATAGACGGGCCGGCCGGAAGCACCGGGACGCACGGCTGCGGCAATGGCCTCAAGGTCGGCCGGATCAGCGCGGTTCACCATGAGGGCCAGGAGGGAGCAGCGCTCCGCCACCAGTTCCTTGCGGGCAACTTCGACGGCGTCCGCGGCTTCCGCCACCGTGCGCCCTTTTGCCCCCACCACGGCCACCACGGGGGCGGCAAGATTGTTGGCGAGGCGGGCATTGAGATCGAACTCGACGGCGGCGTCCTGGCCGGTCAGATCCGTTCCTTCAACTATCACCACATCGCAGTGGCGGGAGATTTCCGCGAAGATTTCAACACACCGGGCATCGATCTCTGCCCGGTTGCCTTCGGCCAGAAGCTTCCTGACTTCCGTGGAGGTCAGGCCGCCCCGGCATCGCTCATCGTCCAGGTCGAAGCGGGCCTTCATCAGCGCCACCATAGGATCCGCCGAGGGGTCATTACCGTGCACTACCGGTTTGAAGAACCCGATCCGGTCCGCGTGCCTGTGAAGCGTGTCCGCCAGGCCCAATGCGACGAGCGACTTCCCCGAGCCTGGAGTTGTTGCGCTGACGTAGATCCCTTTAGCCATGGTCCACCCTTGGTTGTGCTGGTCCCGTCCCACCATACTTTCACCTCTTGACAGCCACCACCCAAATGGGATTACCTAATGAACATTCGGTAAATAAAGCTGGAGGCAATGACGCATGGCTGAACTGACCATCCCGGGCACCGCTACAGGCGTCCCCCTGCCGCAAGGAATCACCCATCCGATCCTGAAGGACGACTACGCCTCTGAATGGATGGGAATCGAAGTCCTCGCCCTCGGTGACGGCCACGCCACCATCCGGATGACCCTCCGCCAGGAAATGCTGAACGGCTTCGGCATGGCGCACGGCGGAATGATCTTCGCCTTCGCTGACTCCGCGTTCGCCCTGGCCTGCAACCCGGTCAACCCGGCTGCAGAGGAGGCTGACACCATCACTGTTGCCGCCGGCGTCGACATTAACTTCCTGCAGCCTGCCTACACAGGCCAGGTGATCACCGCCGTCGCCGATCTCCGGGCGAGCGCCGGGCGGACCGGACTCTATGACATCCGGATCTTTGCTGCCAACCCCGGCACTCCGGAAGCGACGGCCATGCCAACTTCCGACGCCGGTCCTGCCTTCGCCCCGGGCGAACTCATCGCCGAGTTCCGCGGGCGCAGCCGGACCATCACCAAGAAACAGAACCCCACCGGGCAATAGCACCCCTTCTGGCAATAGAACAGAGAACCATCATGACCCTGCACGCCACCGAGTCCGCATCAGCTTCCAACGATGCCGTCCTGGACCGCGAAGAAACCATGTCCCGTGACGAACTGGAGGCCCTGCAGCTCAAACGCCTGCAGGACACGGTGGCCTACGCCTACGAGCGGGTGCCTCTGTACAAGCGCAAATTCGACGAGGCCGGAGTCCACCCCAGCGATCTGGAGGACCTGGCCGATCTGGGAAAGTTCCCCTTCACCACCAAGGAAGACCTCCGGCAGGAGTACCCCTTCGGAATGTTTGCCGTGCCGCAAAACGAGGTGGCCCGCGTCCACGCCAGCTCAGGCACCACCGGCCGCCCCACGGTGGTTGGCTACACCAAACAGGATCTCGCCGATTGGGCCAAACTGGTGGCCCGCTGCCTCCGCGCCTCCGGCGTCCGCCCCGGAATGAAGGTCCACAATGCCTACGGCTACGGTCTTTTCACTGGAGGCCTGGGCGCTCACGCCGGCGCCGAAGTCCTCGGCTGCACGGTCATTCCGATGTCCGGTGGGCAGACCGAGCGCCAGATTCAGCTCATCCAGGACTTCGAGCCGGATGCCATTCTCTGCACGCCTACATACTTGCTGACCATCGCCGATGCCATGGTGCACGCCGGGATTGACCCCGCCTCGACGTCCTTGAAGTACGCCGTTCTGGGAGCAGAGCCGTGGACCCAGGAGATGCGGCACGAGCTTGAAGCCACCATGAACATCAAGGCTTGCGACATTTACGGGCTCTCCGAAGTTATGGGCCCGGGAGTGGCAGGGGAAGCCGTGGAGACGCAGGACGGGAGCCACATCTGGGAGGACCACTTCCGCCCTGAGATCATCGACGCGTTCAACCCGGTGATTGGCGTGGACGCTGTGCTGGGCGACGGCGAGCACGGCGAGCTGGTGTTCACCTCCCTCACCAAGGAAGCGCTGCCCATCATCCGTTACCGCACCAAGGACCTCACCCGGCTCCTGCCAGGCACCGCCCGCCCGGCGCACCGCAGGATGGGCCGGATCACCGGCCGCAGTGACGACATGATCATCCTCAGGGGCGTCAACCTGTTCCCGTCCCAGATCGAGGAAATTGCGCTGCGGATTCCTGAACTGAGCCCGCACTTCCAGCTGGAACTCACCAGGCCTGAAGGCCAGCGCATGGACCAGATGACGGTCAAGATCGAGCGTCGGGAATCGGTGACCCCTGAACAGAGTTCGACGGCGGCACGGACCTTGCGGGAGCAGATCAAGATCCACGTTGGGTCTTCGTGCGAGGTTTCTGTGGTGGAGCCCGGAACGCTGGAGCGCTCGAGCGGGAAGCTGCGGAGGATCTACGATCTCCGGCCCAAGGGCCAGTCCAGCTAGGCCACACCAACCGACCGTTCATGAGAAACTAGCCAACATGTCCAGTACAGCAGCAACCACCAAGCGCGGCAGGCCCGGTTACGACCAGCAGTCGGTGCTGCTGATCGCCGTCGACGTTTTCAACAAGCACGGCTATGACGCAACGTCAATGGGGATCCTGGCGGAGAACCTGGGCATCTCCAAGTCAGCGATCTACCACCACGTCCCGTCCAAGGGCGATCTTCTCAAGCTGGCTCTGGAACACGCCCTTGGTGGGTTGGAGGCCATCCTGGACGAGCCGGAAGCCAAGGAAGGTTCCGCGGAAGCACGGCTGGAATTCGTACTGCGCCAAACCATCTCCGTGCTGGTCGAGCGCCTGCCGTTCGTGACACTGCTCCTGCGGTTGAGGGGCAATACGGAGATCGAGCGGAACGCCATGGAACGTCGTCGTGCCTTCGACCACATTGTTGCCGGTTTGATTTCGTCAGCCCAGGACGAGGGCTCCATGCGCAAGGACATCGACCCGCGCACCGTGACGAGGCTCCTGTTCGGAACCATCAACTCCATCGTGGAGTGGTATAAACCGGGCGGTTCGCTGTCCCCCGAAAAGCTCGCCGACGACGTCATCACCATGACGTTCCGCGGGCTCCACGCCAGCCCCTAGCCCTAGCCCGGACGCTCCCTCACATTCTGCAGGCTTTCCCCCGACGCTCCCTCACATCCTGCAGGCCGAAGGGCTCAGGGCTCAGGGCCGGGGTTGTGCCTGTGTCGTCGAGACCCCATGGAATGGCGGGTTGATTTTCGGGCCGGCAGTATTTGGGCTGACTTGCGACCCCGAATGGCCTTCTGTCATCTCGGGGAGGTCGTGTGGCACCGACCCGCTGGGTTCAGCACCTTCCTGCAGAGCGTGCAGTCGACTTTCCAGAACCTGGATCACCGGCAG
Organism: Arthrobacter sp. Z5-13; assembly: GCF_056499105.1. Taxonomy (NCBI): domain Bacteria; kingdom Bacillati; phylum Actinomycetota; class Actinomycetes; order Micrococcales; family Micrococcaceae; genus Arthrobacter; species Arthrobacter sp. Z5-13. Next base: position 1,006,736 of record NZ_CP096460.1, on the reverse strand, counting down.
CCTGTCCCCATGGTGCCGTTCATAGTCCAAGATGGCTTCGATGCCTGCTGCATCCAAAGCGTGAATCCGAGAAGGAAGGGTGCCAAGGGGGATGTGATCGTAGTCCGGAAGCGGCAGTTGACCCCGTTCAGGGGAATGGTTCATGACTCCTCCTGGGTTGTTGGTCTGTCCACGGTAACAGCGGCAATCTTGAATATAAAGAGGCCCTTGGAGCAAAGGGGCGCCCGGGAATGCGGGTAAGAATTGCAACTAAAAAAGGCAGTTTTCGTTGCCGCTGCCGTTAGCGGGGGAAGCTGAGCTCTTTAGGAGTCGCCCTGAGAATATCGTCTCGGGCGATTCCAAGAACTGTGGGCTGGATCCCGGCATCTGGAAGCTGAGAGCCCGGGCAAGCCTGCAGGGCTCTGAGAGCTATTAGCGCGTTTTCCCCTTCGGCGAGGGTGACGTCGTAACCGGGCAGTGGAGCCGGTAACGCCATGCGTGGAAAGGGACCGTGCCAATCGTCGTGGATCCCGTCAGGGGAACTATTCATCTGGGCCTCCGAATCGCAAAATTAGGTCCATGAAGTCACCTTATCGAGGATCTCTTTGTACGCCCTTTAGGCGACGTGAAGGGAACTTCCACGGATTCGACTACATGCCTTCGACCGTGTACCTCCGCTCCATGCCGGCAGTCACCCGGCCCCACTCGCTCTCTATGGCTCGTTCCCTATGTGCCCGAAATGCGTCAGCGTCTCGGAACCTCTCCTCGACCTGCCATTCCAACGACTCCGGGCTACGGTTCACCTCGAATGAGATGCACCCTTCCTCAGCACGCGTCAGCTCTACATGAAGGGGAAGGTGCTGCGCCACGATCGCAACGTCGTCTTTGTCACCGCAGATGAGTTTCCCAGTCAGATGGACATTGTTCATAGCTTCATCCTCACACCTCTAAAGATGCAACACCCGCATCGTAGGGCGTGGATTCAGCTTAGGATCAACAACGCTGAAGGCGCCCCGCTTTATGCGAGGCGCCTCCAAGTCCGGTTTCACAGCTGATATTCGGCCTGCTGCCCCAAGGTCTCATGGATGCAGAGGACGTTGTTCTCTGTGTCCATGAACCACGCGCACTTCTCGGATTCGGTTGAACAAATGTGGTTCTCCGTTTTGAGATCCGGCTCGTCGTAGTCCTGGAAGCGGATGCCTTTCCGCTCCAATTCCTGAACGGCTTCCTCGATGTTCCGCACCTCGAAACTCAAGGTTGTGTGCTCGGAGTGCTTACCGTCCTTAACGGGCTTCAACTGGAGCATGTGGCCGCCGTCCATGCCAAACAATTCGCTACCGTCTTCCGCCACTCCACGGTGCGGCAGGCCCAGCGCCTCGGCATAGAAACGGCGGGCACGCGCCACGTCATCGACAGGCAGGACAGTAGTGGCTGTGCTTAGTCCGAGGGTCATCATTTTCGCCACCTCCTACGCTGAAAATTTTACGCTTCAGAGCGGTTGAAGACCCAGTGAAATATCGTCCGTGAGAAACTAGTCATTTAGGTTCGCGACCAAGTGACAGGATCCGCTCATTTCTACTGACGCATTTTTTAGCAGATTGTCGTGGTTCCGGTCCCGTGTCATCCCGCTTCGCCTGGAACGGGCTATGAACTCCCCCGCAGGCCTGCTCTTCGGCTACCTGATTATCCACACCGCCTTTTTGCTTTTCTCGCTTGCCTTCTCCATGCGTGGCGCAGCACTCGGTGACACTGCGATATACCGGGACTGGATGCTCAGCGGCTTCAGCAGCGAAAGTGCCACTGGAGGGCCCAGCGCATCTGTGTACCCGATCCTGGCCGTGGTGCCCATGGCAATAGCGGGCCTCGCTGGGCCCCAGCTATTCTTCACCGGTTGGGTTTTCGTGATCACCGTTCTCAATGGCTTAGCCATAGCCAAGTTGACCAGTTGGGGTCGTCAGCAGGTGGCGATCAGAGCAGCTTGGTGGTGGCTTGTTTTCACCGTTGTCCTGGGTTTCGTTGGATTCTCACGGGTGGATGGCGTAACAGCGCCCATCGTTCTCGTTGCCCTGGCCTTTGGAGTATCTGCGCCATTCATCGCAGGAGTGCTTTTGAGCGTCGGCACCTGGATCAAGGTCTGGCCGGCCGCAGTGCTGCTTTCGTTGTTTGCGGTTACAAAGAATCGGTTGCAGCTCCTGACGGCCGGAATCTTGGTAACAGGTGCAGCGGTGGGACTGGCAAGCCTCATGGGCTGGCTCCCTGCGTTGATGAATTTCCTGACCCTCCAAGGCAGCCGGGGCATGCAACTCGAGGCCACCTTCAGCACTCCCTGGTTGTGGCTGGCAGTTCTCGGTATCGACGGCTCACGAACGTATCAGAACGTTGAAATCGGTTCCATGCAGGTTGATGGACCGGGAACTGAAGTTATGGCCGTCCTTATGCAGCCATTGTTGATTCTGGTGGCTCTCGTGGTGACCGGGTTGATTTTTTGGGCTCTCCACAACGGCAAGCTCGCAGGGGGTGCGGATCGCAGTGAACTTTTGCTCGTGGGATCGCTCGCGATGGCCACAGCATTCGTTGTGTTCAATAAGGTGGGGTCGCCGCAGTTCGTCCTCTGGCTTGGCCCTGCAGTGGCAGTGGGACTGGCGCACAACTGGAAAGAGTGGCGTGTTCCGGCCGCCTTACTGACGGTTATCGCCGTCGCCACATTCTTTGTCTTCCCAGTGCTCTTTCAACAACTCAGCAATAACAACCCGTTTGCCGCAATGGTCCTCACAATCCGCAATCTCATGCTGGTGGTGCTGCTCTTCTGGTCGCTGCGCCGGCTCTATGCCTTGGGCACAGAGCCAGGAAAACCGGAAGCATCCCAACCGCCGGAAACAGCATCCGAGCAGAGCAGCACCGTACCCTAACCCGCAAAACCTGAGGGAGCGTCCCCCAAAAACCCGCAAAACCTGAGGGAGCGTCCCCCAAAAACCCGCGAAACGGCGGATTCTGGGGGTCGTTGCAACACAGATGGTAGCTATGTGGTCAAAAGTAGATCACGGAGGCGCTCGGCCGGGGTATCCCAGCCGAGCGTTTTGCGTGGTCTGGCGTTTAGTTCCTGGGCTACGTGTTCGAGGTCTTCGGGTCCGTAGACGGATAAGTCGGTGCCTTTGGGGAAGTACTGCCGCAGGAGCCCGTTGGTGTTCTCGTTCGATCCGCGCTGCCAGGGGCTCGCGGGGTCGCAGAAGTAGACCTGCATGTCTGTGGCGAGCGTGAAGGATTTGTGGTTGGCCATTTCTGCGCCCTGGTCCCAAGTCAGGGAACCGCGGAGATGGGCCGGCAGTGTGGTCATGGTGTTGATGAGGCCGTCGCGGACGGTTTCGGCGGTGTGGTCATTGGGCAAATGGACGAGCATCACGTACCGGGTCGTGCGCTCGACGAGGGTCCCGATAGCGGACTGGTTCAATGCCCCGGTGATCAGGTCCCCTTCCCAGTGGCCAGGCACGGCGCGGTCCTCAATTTCGGGTGGGCGTTCGGAAATCATCACCATCGGGTCCCTGAATCGTTGAGTGCGTTGTTCACCGGTGTTGTGGGGTTTGCGGCGGGTCCTGCCGGTGCGGAGGGCGGTCTGGATTTCGCGTTTGAGACCTCCGCGGGCCTGGAAGTAGAGGGCCTGGTAAATCGTCTCTGTACTCACGCGCATTTCCTGATCGTTGGGGAAGTCCTTGATCAAAGTGTTGCTGATCTGCTCCGGTGATTGGCGCACGAGCAGTTTGGTTTGAACGTATTCCCTCAGCCGGGGCACTGTTAGCAGCTTCCGATCCTTGGGCCGGGGACGGCGGGCGGCAGCGGCCCGTTGCGCCGCATACGGCTGATAGCCGAGGTTTGAGGTGGTGTTGCGGGAGAGTTCTCGGCTGATGGTCGAAGCAGACCTGCCCAATGCGGACGCAATCGCCCGCAGAGACGCCCCGGTTGCTGACATGTCCCGGATCGTTTCACGCTCTGACAAAGACAGATAACGCGGATCGATAGCCTTCTCCAACTCCGAGACGGGGATCTGGGGGCCGGGAACCGTCCCGGTCCCACCAGCGGCAGTCGTCGAAGTGGTCACACCCCGTTTGTAGTCCACAACTCGTCCGTCAGGGTAAAAGCGCCGGCTGCCGGAGTGTCGGATTCCCTTGTCCCAGTCCCTGGCCGTGCGGATGCTCACACCCACGTTCCCGGCGGCCTCTTGCCGGCCCAGGCCAGCCTTGCGCAACCGCAGGAACTCCTCACGCCTCGAAGAGTCCGGACGCTTTCCGGCCATGCCCGCAGCGCGGGTCCAGTGATAACAGGTCATCCGGTTCAGCCCAAGCTCGGCTGCGGCGACGGTCACATTCCTGACCCGGTCCAGAACGGCGAAGAACTCCTCTTTCTGCTCCTGCGTGTACCTCCCTCGGCCCGACGCTTCTTTCGACAAAGACGACACGGTCGTTGCAACTCCCAAAACTCTGGGTGTTGCAACGACCGCTAGAACTCAAGAACCTGAGGGAGCGTTACTTCTCCACGAGGGTCAGGACGTCGTAGGTCGCCACGATTTCGTCGTTCTGGTTGGTCAGGACGGCATCCCAGGCCACCTCGCCGTACTCGTCAGTTTCGCGGGGGGTGATCTTCTTCGCTGTGAGCGTGACCCTGATTGAGTCCCCAGCGGCTACCGGGGTGATGAAGCGCAGGTTTTCCAGTCCGTAGTTGGCAAGGACGGGCCCCGGAGCAGGCTCAACAAACAGCCCCGCAGCCCAGCTCAGCAGCAGGTACCCGTGAGCCACAATGCCCGGGAAGAACGGGTTGGCTTCCGCCGCCTCCTGGTTGGTGTGCGCGTAGAAAGTATCCCCGGTGGAGTTGGCGAACGCCGTGATGTCCTCCAGCGTGACCTGGCGCAGTTCGGAAAGTACTGCATCACCGATCCGCAGGGTCTCCAGCGACTTCCGGAACGGGTGCGTCTGCTCTGTTTGCACGGTGAAGTTCCGGTCCGCGCCGGCATGCCAGACACCCGTGACCGCGGTGAGCATGTTCGGTGATCCTTGGATGGCGGTGCGCTGCATGTGATGCAGAACGGAGCGGATTCCGCCCAGCTCCTCGCCGCCACCGGCGCGCCCCGGACCACCATGAATCAGGTGCGGCAGCGGCGAACCGTGGCCTGTGGAGCTTCGCGCGTCCTCGCGGTTGAGCATGAGCACGCGGCCGTGGTGGGCTGCAATTCCGGTTACCAGCTGCCGGGCAACCTCTGGATCATTCGTGCAGACGGATGCGACGAGGGACCCGCCGCCACGCGCGGCGAGCCGGACGGCGTCGTGGATATCCGAGTAGCCGATCACGGAGGAGACTGGCCCGAACGCTTCAAGCGTATGGACCTCCTCCGCCTCTGCATCCGCCCAGCTCAGCAGCACTGGCGACATAAAGGCACCGTCCTCGACGACGCCCACTTCCCCGTCCTTATTGGTGACGTTCGGGGAATCGAGCGTGCCGTACGCAAGTTCGCCTCCGGCATCGAGCATCGACTGAACGGCCGCACGGACGTCCGCGAGCTGTTCCAGCGAGGCGAGGGCACCCATGGTGACGCCCTCAGCCCGGGGATCACCGACCACAACGCGCTCCCGGACACGTTCACCCACGGCATTGACGACGTCGGACACCATCTCGTGGGGCACAATGGCCCGCCGGATCGCCGTGCACTTTTGCCCGGCTTTAGTGGTCATCTCGGCGACCAGTGACTTGATGAAGGCATCGAATTCAGGGGTGCCCTTGATGGCGTCGGGCCCAAGAATGGCCGCGTTGAGGGAGTCCGTCTCGCAGGTGAAGCGGACTCCTCCTTCGCCAACGTTGACGTGGGACTTGAGCTTGACTGCCGTGGATGCGGACCCTGTGAATGACACCAGGTCCCGGTAGTCCAGATGATCCAGAAGGTCGCGGGCGGAGCCTGAAATAAGCTGCAGCGTACCCTTGGGCAGGATGTTGGACTGCACGATCGCCTTGACCACGGCAGCAGCAACATACCCGGTGGGCGTAGCCGGCTTCACAATGGTGGGAACCCCGGCAAGGAAGGCAGGGGCGAGCTTCTCCAGCATGCCCCAAACGGGAAAGTTGAAGGCGTTGATCTGGACTGCGACGCCGGGGATGCGTGTGTAGATGTGCTCGCCGGCAAAGGATCCGTCCTTCGACAAGACTTCCATTGGACCGTCCACCACCACCTGGGCGTTGGGAAGTTCGCGCCGTCCCTTCGAGCCGAAGGTGAAGAGCACGCCGATTCCGCCGTCGATATCCACCATCGAGTCGATCCGGGTGGCGCCGGTCTGCGCGGAGAACGCGTAGAACTGATCTCGGCGCTCATTCAGATACTGGGCCAGCTCCTTGAGCTTCAGGGCGCGCTGGTGGAACGTCAGCTTCCCGAGCTCCTCCTGCCCGGTGGTCCGCCCGTAATCCACGACGGCGGCCAAGTCCAGTCCCTCTGTGCTCACCTTCGCAAGGAGCTCCCCGGTACTGGCGTCCAGGACAGGAACCGCGGATTCGGCGGCAGCGGCGTCCGGCGTCCACCAGGATTCCTGCACGTAACTGGGAACGGTTTCTACTGCGTCTACCGTGGGCTTGGTGTCTCCAAAGGAGCTGGTAATGGTGGTCATCGTTGACGGGTCCTTCCAACGCGGGGCAAGATCATACAGCCAGCATTACTGACCGTCCGTTCGGTAATATGTCTAGAGTACATGAATGTGCCCTGACGCACACTAGAGCCCACACTGGATACAGCAGGCATACCCGTTACATGCAGACCGCTGCAGAGGAGAAATGAATGATTCCCGAACCCGGCGTTCCGGCGAATGCTGTCAACGATGTGGCTTCCCGCCCCGGCCGAGCTGAAGATGCCGGCTCGGGAGATGGCGGGCCCTGGAAGATCACGCTCGGCGAACTCGACGAGAAAATGGGGGTCAGGATCATCGAGGAGTCGGTGGAGCGCGTGGTCGCCACCATGCCTGTGGAGGGAAACCGCCAATCGTTTGGTCTCCTTCACGGCGGGGCATCATTGGCTGTGGGAGAGGCCGTTGGATCTTGGGCTGCGGTGATCCACGCCAGCACGATGGGCAAGACCGCCGTAGGGGTGGACGTTTCAGCCACTCATCATCGTTCAGCCCGCGAAGGCCTCATCACTATCACCGCTACACCGCTTCAGCTCGGCAGGACCCTCACGGCTCACGAGGTGATCATCACCAACGAAGGCGGTCAGAGGCTGTGCACCCTCCGCATCACCAACCTGCTGCTGGACCGCAAGGCTTCGGCCGAAGATTGATGTCTAACGGCGGGCGCGGCGGCGCCGGGCTGCAAACAACGCGATGGAACCCAGGAACAGAACGCTCCCTCCGATGCCGGCTGCAAGCCAGATGCCGTTGGCACCCGTAAGTGCGAGCCAGCCGTTCGACGTCGGCATGTTGCTTCCGGCGCTACCGGAAACTGCCGTATCACTACCTGCGGCTGGAAGCACCGCTGTCACCGAGGGCTTCGGATCCACGATGAACGTCAGGGCGGCCTTGGCCGACGCTACGCCTTCCATAGATTGAGTGACTGCCAAGGTGTGTCCTCCGGCAACGACGTTTGCTGGCAGGGAAACGCTCCATACCCCGGCCACTGCGGCAGCCTGGGAGTTTTGGCCGTCCACGTTGGGTTTGCCGGCGAGGACGCTTCCGAGCCTGACGCCGTCCAACTCCACAATGACAAGCGCACCGTCGAGGCCTGTGCCCGTGAGCTCCGGCGGAACGCCGTCCCAGGCGAAATGCTGGCCGTCCTGAACGTTGGTGACAGTGGGCGCGGGCGGAACCAGGCTGAAGTTCCGGGTCATGATCGGGCTGTCCCGCATCCCGGTTGCTGTCTGGATAGCCGTCACTGCGGCCGGGCCGAAGCCGGGCTTGCCCGCCCCGGGGAAAACCCATTGCCCAGTCCAGGAAACACGGGCCGAACCAACAACAGCTCCAGAGAGTTCTACGGTGGCACCAGGAGTTCCGCTCCCGCGGATTTCTTCGAGCGAGGTGAGTACCGCATTTTCGGACGGGCTATCAATCACCGGAGCGGGCAGGTCCCCTGAGTCGACGATCACGCTCAGGGACTCTGGGCCTGAGCTGCTGAAGCCATTGACGGTCTCGGCGGTGAAGTTGAGTTCGCCGAGGATTGCGGGCGCGGTGAACTGCCAGTTGCCGTCACTGCCTACGGGCACCTCAAAGGGCTCATGTCCGGGCACCGAGATCCGGACCTTGGAGTTGGCGGCGAGGGAGCTGGCCGGCGCGGCATCCACCTTGCCGGTAATGGGTCCGCCTCCTGGCACCGCACCGCCGCTGGCCGGGCCGGTGAGCACCGGCTTGTTCAGGAAGACCTCCAGCTGGACGCCGGGGAGGCGGGTCATAGCGTCATTGAGAGTTGTAGCGATGGCGCGCAGCTGTCCTGAATCCCCGCTTTCGGCACCGGTGTGCAATCCGACTGCAAAGTGTCCGCTGATCCAAGGACCTCCGGAATCCCCCGGGCCAGACTTCACTGCGTTGGAGGCAAACCCCTTGAAAGCCCTCAGATCCGCCCCTTTAGGAATGTTTTTGGGGCCGCCGATAACGTAAATCGCCACTTCATCAACACGGCCGCAGGTCCACCCCGAGGTTCGACCGGACTTGCACACTGCCTGGCCCAGGAGCGGTTCACCTGCACCGACTATTTCGACCGGATTACCGCCAGTCATGTCGCTTCCCCAGGTAGTGGCCTCGGGCAGGACATTAAGGTCCGGACGAATTGATTCCAGCACTGCAATGTCTGTGCCCACATTGCCCGGATTGCTGGGATCCCCTGTGATTGTGGAGTTCCCTGGACCACCGAATTGGCTGAATCCGAAGGTTCCGAGCTTGCCTGTGACTGCTGGTGGCTCGGTGGCTCCGCCTGCCGGTTCACCTGCTGTGAGAGCGACTTCGGCCAGGTGCGCTGCTCCGTCGTCGGCGCAATGCCCTGCAGTGAGCACCAACGGCAGGCCACTTGGGTTGAAGGCCGAGAAACCAGCCGAACAGACCCTTGCCTTGTCGATGTAGTACCCCTGCCCGCCGAAGAAATCCTCTTCGGCAGCAATCGGTTCGCCTTTCTCCAATATGACGTTGGCGTACTTGGCCACGAACTGCGACGGCGACATTTTCGCCTCGCCGGAAGGACTCTGCCCCGAATCCGTCTCGCCAGGGTTCTCCCCCGCAGCGGGTTCTCGGCTGACTGGCCCTCGGGCTGCCAGCCCTTTTGCGGCCGGCCCTGCAGATGGCTTCAGGGCCAAGGGCGACGATTCCGGCGAATTCGAGCCGCCCGTGCGTATGACGAACTGGCCGTTGCTGTACGCCACAGCCTGAAGGCCCGCCGTACCCACCTCGCGGACGTACGCGTGATACAGCTGGTCGATGCTCGCAGCCATCAGAGCAGAGTCGGCTTCCTTTGGCCCGGCCTGCGCAGCTGCATCGGGGGCTTCCTGAGGTGAGGACGACGGCGCCGGCGAGGGTAGAGGGGCAGGTGGCGGGTCCGCTGCCAGAGAGGTCTCGGGTTCCGAGGGCTTTGACGGTGCAGGTGGGTCAACCAGTACTATCTCGTCCGGCCCCTGGTCATTCAGTTCGGCAATCCGGGTCTGCAGCTCCGGGCCCGACGCTTCGACGACGATCTTGCCGTCTTTGATGCTGATGCCAACAAAACCGGGGAGATCCCGCAAGGCGGCAGCGGCGTCGGCAGCGCGTTTGCCCTGTTCCCCGGCGGCTGCGAACTCGTCCGGGGTCATTCCCAAGTCCCGCAGGATGGCCTCTTGCAGACCGTCTGCGCTGATTCCTGCCGAAATTTGTTCCGGTGAGGTACCCGAAGTCGTGGCCGCAGACGCCGTCGTGCCCGAGCCGCCAGGGTTGGGTTCTGTTTCAGCAGAGGCCGGAATGGCACCCAGCGTGGCTGCCAAAACCAATGCCGCCGCGGCTCCCAGGGCACAGGTTCGCCGCAGGCTGTTCCGAACCACGCTGTAACTCACGGTCTCCCCCAAAGATCGGTTGCTCGCCGGAACGCTGGTGCAGCTGCCGTTAGGAGGAGCAGCTCAAGAGTTCACACCCACCCTACCGTGGAGCAGGGCAAGTATTGCAGAAAGTTCCTCATCCGTGACCCTGCTTTGCAGCAGATATTGCCGGGTGTTCAACCGGCGCACAAAGTCGAGGACTCGTTCACCGCGGGATTCGAGCAGGGGCGCAAGGGCCGTTTCGTCCAGATATTGTTCGTGGACATGTGGCGCTCCATGCGTGCGGTGCCGCTCATTGATCCCCCGCATCGCTGCCTGGTAGCCGGAAACGATGGCGTCATCATCAGCGCCGGCAAGATCCTGAAGCATCGCCGCGATCATTCCGCTGCGGTCCCGGCCAGCAGAGCAGTGAACTACGACGCCCCCGGGAGCCGCTGCAATGGCTTTGAAGACCGCTGCCAGTTTCTCCGGGAAAAGACGCGCGTTGTCCAGGTACGCCGCCGGATCATTCAGATAGGGCCTGCAGAGGGAGCGGAATTCGACATTCTCAGGATCTTCAGTTGGCGCCAGCAGCACCTGAAACCGCGCCAGCACGTCCTTGCCCACCACAGGGTCGCTTTCCCGAGGCTTCCGTTCCCCCACATTGCGAAGGTCAATAACGGTTCGGATGCCGTCGTCGTACGCCTGATTCCAGCCGGTCTCAGTGAGCCACTCACGCCTGCCCATACGGTAGACGATCCCGGAAATTCGCCAGGCGTTGACTGCGCCCTCCCAGGTGACAGCGGAGGCCTTGTTCCGGGCCCCCGCCGCTCGGTGCGCAGTCTCATCCATTCCGCCAGCTAAGCACATCGGGGGTGTACTCGCACTCTCTGTTCCACTCTTATCCAACGGAGCGAAAAAACGAGTACAGAGTGCCCGTGTCACTCACCCCGTGCGGGCGTATCGTGTCACTACGACCGCGCTTTCCGACGCAGCGTCGTCATGCTTGCGCCGGATTCCCCGGGGTCCAGGTCGGATTTTCAGGCCCGGCCATCCACTCAAAAAAGGGGACATGTCATGGCACTTCTGAAAGTTCGACGTCGGCGGCCCATTTTCGCTGCCGGCCTGGCTACCGTGGTACTGGCCTTTGCGGGCTTGGCCACCGCTCCAGCCCACGCTGCAATGCCGCCGGCGCCGCCGCTGGCCTATGTTGCTCTGGGCGATTCTTACGCCGCCGGACAAGGGGCCGAGCCCTATCTCGACTCCTGCCTGCGCAGCGCAAGCAGTTATCCCGCCATCGCGGATGTCTCCAAGTGGGTGAGGCTCGTCGAAAACGCGGCCTGCAGCGGAGCCACTGCCGACGACGTTGTGGCAACGCAGCTGAAACGGCTCTCTCCCGCCACCGATGTGGTCACGCTGACAGTGGGCGGGCACAACCTCGACGTAAATGACTTGGTGCTTGCTTGCTCGACGAGTGAACTTGCCTGTGCCACTGCTCTTGCCCAGCGTGAGGCGCTCCTCACCCAGGCGATCTATGACCCGGCATCAAGCCCCCTCGTGGCAGATCTCACCGCCGCCATCCAGGCCATCCAGGCAGAGGCGCCCAACGCCACCATCTATGTGACCGGCTATCCGCTGCTCTTTGACGCAGCCTTTTCAGACCCTGCCTTGGCCTTTGTGGTCAACTCGCTCACCATGACGCTCAACACGGTCATCAAGAACGTGGCCGAGGCCAACGGCGCAACCTACGTTGACGTGACTCTGGCTTTTGCGGGCCACGGCATCGGTTCAACTGATCCATGGTTCAATTTTGACCCCTTCAATCCCTTTGACCCGGAGAACCTGCATCCCACGGCAGAAGGGTACATCGCGTACTACACGGCCCTCGCCAACGCTGGCGCATTCACACGCTAGCACCGCTTAACCATCGAGGCGGCCGAGGAACAACTGCTGCCTCGATGGTCAGCACCGTCCAAAGGGTTTGTCAGTCAGCCGTCAGATGCTGATTCCGGGACTCTATGAGCTTTTTGAGGTAGCGGGCAAGGAACAGTTTTTCTGCAAGCCGCCCGAGAGGTCCCAACGGTGCAGTGAACTCTATTCGGTCGATCATGACTGTGCCGGCTCCGTCACTAGTGAATTCATGGACGTGGCGGAAGCTGCGAAAGGGTCCACTGACCTGTTCGTCCACAAAGTAGTCAGGCGAATCCATCGCCGTAATCCGGCTGGTCATCCTGAGCGGAACGCCGAAGTGCCACGCGCGCCAGGTCACCTCTTGTCCCAGTGAAATGAGGCCCGAGGTGACACCTGCCACCGCTTCTTCACGAGAACCCGACATCGAGAGCTTGTGGGCATCGATGCTGCGGGAGAGATCGAATAATTCTGTTTTCGACTTCCGTGTGCGGGTTCTGCATTCGAAGTGGACCGTCATCGTCAGAGTATGGCAGCTGTTGCCGTCGGTTCCGCGTTCCTTAGATAGCGCGCTGCTTTGCCAGCCGGTACTCGAGGCCGTTCCGGACCATTGGCCATTCATGGTCGAGGATCGAAAACACCACGGTGTCCCGGAGCGCTCCATCCTTGGTTCGAGTGTGGCTGCGGAGAACGCCGTCCTGCTTGGCTCCCAAACGGGCGATAGCCTCGCGGGACTGATGGTTCATCCAGTGTGTGCAGAACTCGACGGCGACGCAGCCCAGGGTTTCGAAGGCGTGCCGAAGGAGCAGCAGCTTGGAGTCGGGGTTGGTACCTGAGCCGTGGACGGAGGCCGCATTCCAGGTGGAGCCGATCTCCAGCCGGGGCGTCTCGTGATCGATGTTCATGTAGGTGGTCATTCCGATCACCTTCCCCGGACCGCCTGTAGCAGGGTCCCGCAGCCTGGTGGTGAAAGGCACCATGGAACCCTGCTCCTGAAGAGTGAGGCGACGGCGGATTTCGGCCGCCATGTCCTCAGGCGACGGTACTGATGTGTACCAGAGCTTCCACAGCTCCCCGTCCCGGGCCGCGGCCTGGAGCCCGTCATGGTGTTCGTGGCTCAGAGGCTCCAAGACGACGTGCTGGCCGGTCAGGGTAACGGGTTCGATGCGGGTCACCGTTCCATCCTAGGCACAGAACGGCTGGCCCTCAGGCTCCGATTGGCGTTCCGGAAGACGTGTGCTCAGCTTCTTGGCTCGCTACCCTAGAAAAAAGGGAGGAGGACAAAATGTCCAGTGAGAATCCGGATCCACTTGAGAATAAAATCACGGGGCTTGAACCAGGTGGCGGAGTGCCGCCGGGCGAGACCCCTCCTGCCGAGGCATCAACGGCCGGACCCCAAGGCCATGATGAACACGGTCCCCGTAAAGGTGTCCCTCTCCTCTGGATGGTGGTGACCGGCGCGGTGGTCCTCTTTACGCTGCTGTACTTTATCGGCTATATCGTGAACTTCCTTTAGCCCGCCGAAAGCGGACAAAGCGAGCCAACAACAGCTCCAGCCGCTCAGCCAGACCAGTCGAAGAACCCCTTACCGCTCTTGCGTCCCAGCTCCCCCCGGGCCACCTTGTCGCGCAGGATCTGCGGAGGAGCGAAACGCTCACCAAGAGTCGAATGCAGATACTCAGCGATGCCCAGCCGGACGTCGAGCCCCACAATGTCCGTGGTCTTGAGAGGGCCCGTTGGGTGCTTGTAGCCCAGCACCATGGCGGCATCGATATCCTCGGGAGAGGCCACCCCTTCTTCCACCATCCGCATCGCCTCCAGCGCTATGGCAACGCCCAGGCGCGAGGAGGCAAAGCCTGGAGCATCACGGACCACCACCGCCGTCTTGCCCAGCCCTTCCGTCCACTCCTTCGCCGCGGCGGCCAGCTCGGCAGAAGTCTCCGCGCCAAGAACCACCTCGACCAGGCTCGAGGCAGGAACCGGGTTGAAAAAATGGAGTCCCACAAAATCCGAGGGGCGCTCCAGCTGGGCGGCGAGCTCCGAAACTGAGAGCGACGACGTGTTGGAGGCCAAATACGCACCCTCGGGCAACTGTTGCTCAACGCGTCTCAGGGCGCCGGCCTTCAGCTCAAAGTCCTCAGGCACGGCCTCCACCACAAGGTCACAGTCCGCGAAATCCGCATAGTCAACTGATACAGCCAGGCGCGATGCCATTTCGTCCAGATTGCCATCTATGGAGCCGCGCTCCAGGGATTTGGCCGCGGCGGCTTCAACCCTTTCGCGGGCGGCCTCAGCCGACGGTTCATCACGCTCGACGACGGTTACGTTTGCCCCGTTGATCAGAAAAGCATGAGCAATTCCAGCGCCCATGCGGCCGCCACCAAGAACGCCAACTCTGCGTGGGAGCTTCTGCAGCGGGCCGGCCGGAAGGGAGGAATCGCTCATGATTGCTTCTTCTTCCGATTGGCGGATTTGTTGTCCAGGAAGGCCTGCATCCGGTCGAACTTGGCCTCAGACTCGAACAGAACAGCTTGCGCCAACTGGTCTATGACGGGATGGGCATCCGGAGGGGTGTGGAACACCGACTTGGTGATGCGGACCGCCAGGGGGTCCTGCTGGGCAATCCTGTCAGCGAGATTGTGTGCTGCGGCCATCAGCTCCGGGGCATCGTGGATTTCGGTAATGAGATGTGCCGCCAGCGCCTCCTCGGCCCGCAGCACCAGCCCGGCGAGCAGGATCTGCTTCGCAAGAGGTTCCCCCACCAGTTCCCTCAGCCGCCAGCTGGCACCTGCAGCCGCCAGGATGCCCAGTCCGGTTTCCGGGTTGCCGATCCTTACGCTGGGAGTGCCGATCCGGAAGTCGGCTGCGTAGGCCAGCTCGGCCCCTCCGCCGAGGCAATAGCCATCCAAGGCGGCGATGACCGGCATAGGCAGCTTGGCGATCCGGACAAATATTGTGGAGTTGATCCCGAGCAGCGCGTCATCCCTTCTGCGCTGCCGCAGCTCCGAGATGTCCGCGCCGGACGCGAACACCCCGTCCACGCCGGCGATGATGAGGATTTTGGGGCGCCGCTCCAGCACCGCACAAACCGCATGCAGCTCATCCACCATCTGCTGGTCAATGGCATTGCGGACCTCGGGACGGTTGAGAAGCACTACCACCCGGTCATCGCGTTCCTCTACCAGAAGGGTGCCGAAGGCCTCGGAACTGAGCAGGCTCGAATCGGGCCGCATTACACTCGCTCCAGCAGCATGGCGGCCCCTTGGCCAACGCCTACGCACATGGTTGCCAGTCCCATCCGGGCATCTTCGCGTTCCATCCGGCCCAGCAAGGTAATGGTGATGCGGGAGCCGCTGGAACCGAGCGGGTGTCCCAAAGCGATCGCTCCGCCGTCGTTATTGACGATATCCGGGTCAAGCCCCAACCGCCGGATACAGGCCAGGGATTGCGTTGCGAACGCTTCGTTAAGTTCGACGGCGCCGAGGTCACCGATGCGGTAGCCGCTCCGGTCCAGCACCTTCTGTGTAGCCGGAACAGGGCCGATTCCCATAATCTCGGGCTCGCACCCTGCGGAGCCGCCGTCGACGATACGGGCGCGGGGAGTGAGTCCGAGCCGCTCTACCGCTGCCTCCGACGCCACGATGATGGCCGATGCTCCGTCGTTCAGGGAGGACGAATTGCCAGCCGTGACAATGGATCCCCCTGTGGTAACTGGCCGGAGTCCGGCGAGGACCTCAAGAGTGGTGTCATCCCGGGGACCCTCGTCGGTGTCAACTACGGTTTCCCCCTTCCGGGCTTTCACCGTAACCGGGACGATTTCGTCCTTGAACCTGCCCGCCCCGATGGCCGCGAGGGACCTCTCATGTGAGCGGACAGCAAAGGAGTCTGCATCTTCCCGGGAAATTCCATCCAGCCGGCCAACCTCCTCAGCTGTTTCGGGCATGGAAAACGTCATCTTTCCGTCCCGGGACAACTCCCCTTTGGTGAAATGCGGGTTGGCGAAGCGCCAGCCGATGGAGGTGTCGAAGATGGCTCCTGGCTTGGCGAACGCGCTCTGCGGTTTTTCCTGCACCCACGGGGCGCGGGTCATTGACTCCACCCCGCCGGCAACCACGACGTCGGCCGCCCCGGCTTTGATCATGTGGCTTGCCATCAGAATGGCACTCAGGCCCGAGGCGCAGAGCCGGTTCACGGTGATGCCCGGAATGTGCACCGGCAGCCCGGCCAAGAGGGCGGCCATGCGGGCTACGTTCCGGTTTTCCTCGCCGGCACCGTTTGCGTTTCCGAGGATCACTTCCTCGATGGAGTCCGGGTCCAGCCCTGACCGCGACACCGCCTCCCGGACCACCAAGGCGGCCAAATCGTCGGGGCGAACAGCAGCCAAGGCCCCGCCATAACGCCCCACGGGGGTTCGGACACCGCCCACCAGAAAAGCCTGGGGTCCTGCTCCTGCTTGGGCCATGGGTCCATCCTTCTCACGATAAACAACACTGTCATCAGAACGGCAAACAGCTCCAAGGCAAGGCGTGAGCCCGGCGACCAGCATATTTACCGACCGTTCGTTCTATAAAGATTACACGGCGGAATCAATGGGTCAACCAAGATCGCTTCGATTACAGGACGCGGACCCCCAAGTGCCCAGCCAGCAGCGGGGCGAGAAGGCTGAGCTGGTAATCGTCAATGACCACGCCCGCCAGACTTTCGAGTCCGTTGATGGTACGGAAGTCCGTGGTGCGCAGGTCGAAATCCTTCAGCTTGGCGCCGCTGAAGTCCAGGGTGCCGATGGTGCAGTTCCGCAGAGCCACGCGGTTGGCTGTCACCGAGCCCAGATCCAGCTCATTAATGATGCAGTCGCTGATCTGGACATCGTTGAGTTTGGAGCCGCGCAGGTTCAGGTAGTCGAGTTTGCCGCCGTCGATCCTTACCGACTGCCAACCGCTTTCGTAAATCTCTGCGGACCCCCAGCGCGGGCTTGAAATCTCGACGTCGCGCCACGTGGTCCGAGCGGCGGCAAACACAGGCGCGTAAAGCTCACTCAGAACGCAGTCCTTGAAGGACGCGCCCCGCAACTGGGTTTCGTTGAAGGAGACTCCAGCGAACTCGCATTCGGCGAAATCAGTTCCGTTGAGTTCGAGGCCGTCGGCTACCGCGCGGCTGTACCGGGCGCCGTCGTACCTCTCACCGCGGCGGAAGTCGGGAGCAGGATCCTCCCGAAGTTCCGTCAAGAGAACGGGAGACAGCCTGGGACTGGCAACTTTGGCCGACTTCACACCGGAAGACTTCGCACCGGAACCGGCAGCCACTAGAGAGACTCCGCTTTTGCAGCGATTTCAGCGAGGTCCTTCGCCAGTGCCCTGCGCGTGAAGCTCATTCCGATCTTTCCAAAGACGGCCATCATGGCCTTGCTGAATGCACTGGGATCCCGCATCCCGGCCCCGAATGTGAGCGTCAGGTCCGTTCCACCGTCGCGCTCGGCAAGCGTAAAACGCGACGTGTAGTCGGCCCCGCCCTGCAGGGCTTTCACGGTAGTGCTGCGCGGAGGGTCCGCCTGGGCCACCCACATTTCCACAGTTTCGGAGCGGCCCATCATGGTGCGCGTCTCCTTCCACCGGGTCCCCTCGCCGTAGGGTCCATCCGTGAGGAGCTGAACAGAGTCCACTCCCGAAAGGGTGGATGCAGAGCCTGGAATGTCGGAAATGACTGCCCAGACCTTATCCGGACTGGCATTGATGTGCTTGGTGATGGTGGTGGTGTGCTCCATGGTTCGAGCCTAGCCGGGGGCCGCGACAAACAGGAGACCGGCAAACAACCCAGATCCCAACTTGAAATAGTAAGTATGCTTTGTGTTACGGTAATTGTGCTTAGTTTTTCAACCGGCAACGAAAGGTGGTTAACACCATGGGTATCGGCGACAAGATTCAGAACGAAGCGGAAAACCTCGGCGGTAAGGCCAAGGAAGCAGCCGGCAACGCCACGGATAACGACCGCCTTCGTGCAGAAGGCCAGAAGGATCAGGTTGTTGCTGACGCCAAGAAGGTTGGCGAAAACGTGAAGGACGAGTTCAAGAAAGACTAAGAACGAGCAGCAGCCAGGGCGATTAGCCCCAGCTGCTGAACTGGTTTTAGATGCGCCGGTGGCGGACCTTCCTTTGGGGGAGGCCCGCCGCCGGTTTTTTCTGCCCTGAATAAGGGCTAGCTGAACAGTGCGTTCTTAGGTTCGTTGTTCTTGACCTTCTGCCAGCCGAGCCACAGCAGCAGCGCAAAGAACGGGATAGTGGCCAGCGTCCAGAGGCCAAGGTGGAACACTTCGCCGGTCTTGCTGGTCATGGTGTCGAAGCCGATAAGCACGGTGATCGCCAACAAGGAAATGAGTCCGGCCCAGCTGCTCCAGGGCGAACCGGGCATCGGCAGGCTGGAAACCTTTCCTTTCTTCGCGCGCAAGGCAATCTGGCTGGCGAAGATGGCACCCCACGTGAAAATCACACCAATGGAAGCGGAATTCAGGGCAAGATCGAAAGCGTGGGAGCCGCCCAGCAAGATGTTCAGCAGGATACCGACGAGGTATACGGCACCGATGGCCAGGATGGCGGCGTACGGTACGTGGCTCTTGGACATACGGGTCAGCCATTTCGGCGCATGGCCATTGTTCGCCATAGTGCGGAAGATACGGCCGATCGAGTACAGGCCCGAGTTGCAGGAAGACAAAGCGGCGGTGATAACGATCATGTTCATGACATCGCCCATCCAGCCCAGGCCCATCTGGCCGAACACGGTGACGAACGGTGAAGTGCCGGCCACGTACTGGTCCGAAGGCAGCAGCATGGCCAGAAGGGTCACGGAGCCGACGTAGAACACCACAATCCGGAAGACCACGGCGCGGATAGCTTTGGGCACCTCCTTGGCAGGGTCCTGCATTTCACCGGCTGTGATGCCCACGAGCTCAATGCCGTTGTAGGCGAAGATCACGGCGTTCAGGACCAGGATCATAACGAGCGCGCCCTTGGGGAACATTCCGCCTTCGGCTGCGAAGAGGTTGCTGACCGAGGCATTGCCGTCGCCCACCTGGGCGTTGGTGACCACCATGAACGTGCCCACGGCGAGGAAGATAACGATGGCGCCAACCTTGAGGCAGGAGGCCCAGAATTCGAATTCGCCGAACGCCTTGACGCTCAGGAGGTTGACGCCCACGAGCAGCAGCAGGGCCGCAATCGCCGAAAGTTCGACAGGGACGTTGGGGAAGAAGAACTGGAAGTACAGTCCGATTGCAATGAGTTCGGCGATGCCGGTCATGGCCCAGTTGATGAAGTACATCCAGCCGGACAGGTAGGCGCCCTTCTTGCCGAACATTTCTCCGGCGTAGCTGACGAAGGAACCCGACGTCTGGCGGTACATGACGAGTTCACCCAGTGCTCGCATCAGCAGGTATGCGATCACGCCGGCAATGGCGTAGGAAAAAATGAGAGCGGGGCCAGTGGAGGCAAGGCGCCCGCCGGCGCCCATGAAGAGGCCGACGCCGATGGCGCCGCCCATTGCGATCATGGTGACCTGACGGCCGCTCAGGGACTTCTTGTAGCCCTCGGCGCTGAGAGTGGAGTCGGCGACGGCGGGTTGCGTCGTGGCGCTCTGAAGTTCTGTGGGGGTGGATTGTGGCACAGCTGATCCTTGTGGGTAGGGGTTTGGCTGCGCGCCTCAGCCCCAGATTCAGCACAGAATATTCGGTCTTTACCTCTTTTGAAGGCAGTATCTGTGCTTGAATTCACACGGGGCCGAATGGTGGCACGGCTCGTCCATCCTACAAGACTCCATGCTGGAGCCCTGACCCGGGCAACAGGGAGCCATCCTCCATGGAGTAGCTGACCCAGCGACTGGCGTCGTCCGTCCTTGACTTATCGCTCTTCCTTGCGCAGCTGGCGAACCACTCCCGCAGCGCGCGATCGTGGCTCACCATGACCAAGGTCCCGGCAAAACCGGCAAGCGCCTCCTCGAGTTGCTCCACCAGCACGGGAGCGAGGTGGTTGGTGGGCTCGTCAACGATCAGGGTGCCGTAGCCACCCAGTAGCAGCCTGGCCAAGGCAAGCCGTCGCTGCTGCCCGGCGGACAGGCCACCCACCGGAACGTGGAACTCGCTGGTGCGGAACAGCCCCAGCCGGAGCAGTGCCTCGGCGTGCTCGTCGATGTTTCCGCCCAGCCCGGCGGCGAACGCGGGAAGGAGGCGGAGACCTGGCCGCCTGGGGAGCTCCAGTTCCTGCTGGAGGTAGCCGATCCGGGCCGGCCTCGTCACTGACCCTTCAACAGGTTCCAACGTGCCTGCGAGGATTGAAAGCAGCGTCGATTTGCCCGCACCATTGGGCCCGGTGATAAGGATTTTCTCGCCGGCCTCGGCATGGAAGTCCGTGGGCTCGAGGCGTCCCGGAATGGCGATGCCCCGGGCGTCCAGAACCTTCACCGGGACATCCGAGGCCTCCGGATCCACCTCAAGTTCTGCAGCCAGGCGCAACGGAACGGGAGGCCTGTCAACGGGGCTCTCCTCCAGCCGGCGCAGCCTTTCCTGGGCGTTTCGGACCTTGCTGCTGGCAGCTTTCTGCCAGGTCCCGGCCTTGAAATCGAAACCCATTTTGTCGCCGTCGCGCTGGCGGGCGTAGCCCATCTTCCCGGCGATTGTGGCGGCCTGGCGCTGTTCGGCCTCCATGGCAGCCAGCCAGGCCTCGTATTGCTGGACCCAGCGTTCACGTTCCGCTGCCTTCTCCCGGAGGTAGCCCTCATAGCCGTTGCCGTAGCGGGTGACAGAGCGGCGCTCCGCGTCGACCTCGATCACGGTGGTGGCCACCTTCCTCAGCAGCACGCGGTCGTGGGAGACCACCACCACGCTGCCCCGGTGGGCGGCCAGCCGGTCCTCCAGCCAGGCGGTTCCCCGGGCATCCAGGTGGTTGGTGGGCTCATCCAGGAGCAGGATGTCCGCAGGATCGGCCAGGACACAGGCAAGGGCCACGCGCTCCTGTTCACCGCCGGAGAGCGTGCCGAGCATCCTGGTCCGGTCCAGGCCGCCCAGGCCCAGCCGGTCCAGTGCTGCCTCAACCCTCGATTCCGCCGCGTAGCCCTCGCGCAACTGGTACTCGGTCTGCAGCCTGCCGTATGCCTCCAGTTCTTCGGCTTCGGCGTCTGCCAGCCCGGCTTCCAACCGGTCCAGCTCTGCTTCGATCGCACGTAAGGATGCCAGGGAAGCGTCAATGGCGGCTCCCACAGTGAACGAATCTGGCAGGCCGTGTGTTTGGGCAAGGTAACCCACCCTGCCGTGGCTCACCGCTGTTCCTTCATTGGGTGCCTCAAGACCGGCCATGATCCGGAGGAGGGTTGATTTGCCTGCCCCGTTTTCGCCGACGACGGCCACGTGCTCACCCGCGGTGATGACCAGGCTGACGGTGTCCAGAAGCTGGCGGTCCCCGTAGCCATGGGAAACGCCGGAAAGTGAGAGATGTTCGGTCATGGGAAGTCCTTGCACGTCAGGAGGGTGGCCCCGGAGCACGACGGATTCCTGGAAAAATCGGACAATCCTGGAAAGCGTGACGGAGGCCTTGGCAAACGGAGTGAGGCGCGGCCGGGGCGGCGCCTTCAACTAGGACTTCATCGGTCCAGACTGTCAAGTGCCAGCCACAACGTCAAGGCGGGTGCCGCCGTCGTCGTCCGCCGTTTCGACGGTTCCCCGCCCTTTCGACGGCGCCGAACGTCTAGTGCGCAGGGAACCATCGAAATGGCGGCAAGGGACCTGCCAAGGCCTGCCAGCGCCTGCTACACGGAAAGTGCCGCCACTTTCTTCCGGCGGGCCTTGGCAAGGCGGGTGCCGATCAGCCCCTGCCGTGGGCTGAAGAGATAGACGACGGCGAACACGGCGCCCTGGGTCAGAACCACCATGCCGCCGGAGGCAGTATCCAGGTAGTAGCTCAGGTAGATGCCGGCGATTGAGCAGGCCGCGGATACCACCGGGGCGATCAGCAGCATCCGCGAGAACCTGTCTGTGACCAGATACGCCGTGGCCCCTGGGATGATCAACATGGCCACCACCAGCACCACGCCGACCGTTTGCAGCGCCACCACAGATGTCAACGCCAGCAAACCCAACAGCAGCGCGCCAAGCCGCCGGGGGGAAAGCCCGATGGCGTGGGCGTGAACCGGATCGAAGGCGTACAGGGTGAGGTCGCGCCTTTTCAGGATCAGGATTGCGAACGCCACCACGCCCAGCACCAGAACCTGGATCAGGTCCGGCACGCTGACACCCAGGAGGTTTCCGAAAATGATGTGGTTCAGGTCTGTCTGGCTGGGAGTGACTGAGATGAGCACAAGCCCCAGCGCGAACAGCGACGTGAACACAATCCCGATCGCTGCGTCCTCCTTGACGCGGCTGGTGTTACGGACCACCCCGATCAGGGTCACGGCAATGAGCGCGAACACCAGGGCGCCAAGGGCGAAGGGGGCACCCACCATGTAGGCAAGGACCACACCCGGCAGGACGGCATGGGACACGGCGTCGCCCATGAGGGACCAGCCGATCAGCACCAGCCAGCAGCTAAGGACGGCACAGACAACAGCGGCGAGCGCGGTGGTGACGATAGCGCGGACCATGAAGTCATAGCTGAGGGGCTCCAGCAGGAAGTCCAGGAAGTCCATCGTCAGCCCCTTCCACGGTTGAGGACGTCCAGGCCGAACGCCATGGCCAGGTTCTCCGGCTGCAGCACCACGTCCGGTGGTCCGTGCATCAGGACCTTCCGCATGAGCAGGACTGCCTCATCGCACAGCTGCGGGAGGGCGTGGAGGTCATGGGTGGAGATCAGGATGGTGCAGCCGTCCGTGGCCAGTTCCCGCAACAGCCGGGTGATGGTGGCCTCGGATCGCTTGTCCACGCCGGCGAACGGTTCGTCCAGGAGCATCATGGTGGCACCCTGCGCGATGCCGCGTGCCACGAAGGCCCGCTTTTTCTGGCCGCCGGAGAGCTGCCCGATCTGGCGGTCGGCGAACTCTGTCAGCTCCACCCGGTCCAGGGCATGCTCGACGGCGGCACGGTCCGCTTTGCTGGCGCGGCGCGTGAACCCCTGATGTCCGTAGCGGCCCATCATGACGACGTCGCGCACAGACAACGGAAACTGCCAGTCAACATCCTCGCTTTGCGGCACGTAGCCGATCCCGGCTTGCCGGCGTGCCTTGGAAGGCGGCTCGCCGTGGATGAGGACCTTTCCGGCGTCGGGCTTGATCATCCCCATGATGACCTTGAAAAGGGTGGATTTCCCCGAACCGTTCATCCCTACCAGTCCGCAGATGCGCGCAGGTTCCAAGCTGAGGGAGGCGGCGTCGAGCGCCAGGACCTCACCGTAGTGCACCGTTACTCTGTCCACGGAGATTGCAGGGGCGCCGGTCCGCTGGTTCATGACGGCGAGCCTGCCAGTGCTTCCGTAATGGTCTTGGCGTCGTGCCGGATCAGGTCAAGGTAGGTGGGCACAGGGCCATCCGCTTCAGATAGGGAATCAACGTAGAGAACTCCGCCGAATTTAGCACCGGTTGCACTCACAACCTGCTGCATGGGAGCATCCGAAACTGTTGATTCGCAAAACACCGCAGGGACTTTGTTGGCTTTGACGTACTCGATGGCCCGTGCGATTTGCTGGGGCGTGGCCTGTTGCTCGGCGTTTACAGCCCAGATGTACACCTCGCGAAGCCCGGCGTCCCGGGCAAGGTATGAGAACGCGCCCTCACACGTCACCAGAGCCCGCTGCTTCTCCGGGACTGCTGCCAGCTTCTGGACCATCTGATCCTGCACGGACTGCAACTCGGCCTTGTACGCCTTGCCGTTCGCTTCGAAGACGGCGGTGTTGTCCGGGTCGAGCTTCGAGAAAGCCTGCACCATGTTGTCGACGTAGATCTGCACGTTCACCGGTGACATCCAGGCGTGCGGGTTCGGCTTTCCCTCGTAGGCGTCTTCTCCGATAGGCATGGCTTTCACCCCGTCACTGACGACGGCGTGGGGAACGTCCAGTCCCTCCACGAACTGAGCGAACCAGACTTCCAGGTTCAGTCCGTTGTCCAGGATCAGATCTGCCTGGGCTGCTTTGCGGATGTCGCCCGGCGTGGGTTCGTACCCGTGGATTTCGGCGCCAGCCTTCGTGATCGATTCAACGCGGAGCTTGTCTCCCGCGACGTTGCGGGCGATATCGGCAAGGACTGTGAAGGTGGTTAGCACTACGGGCCGGTCGTCATCCCCTCCGCTGGCTCCGGGAGAGGTTCCACCACAGGCGGCAAGGGAAAGGGTCAGGGCCGCTGCAACCACTGCAGCGGAAGTTCGGCGGACTACTTTGGCGCACCGAAACAAAAAGTTAGGCATACCGAACATTGTAGGAGAAGGCCGAGGATGGCTGCAACGCTAGGCTTAATACATGGATACAGTCCAACGGATTCCGCCAGCACCACGCGACCTTCAGCGCATCTCATCCCTGGATCTCACAGCGCTGGGCCTATACATAGCTCTGTTCGCCCTCGCGGGTGAGCTTCTGTTTCCGTTGCTGGAGCAGGTTTCTCCCAGCCCTGCCGTCGCCACCTACTCGGTGAACCTGCTCTCTTATGCCTGTGTAGGAATAGTGGCTTTTCTCGCGGCACGGCGCATCGTGGCACGGGACTTGAGAATCCTGGGCACCCGACCCTGGTTCACGCTGCTCATGGTTCCCGCCTGCCTGATTGGCATGCTCATAGTGACGTCAATCCTCGTTGCCCTGGCGGGAACCGTTGAGCCCTCCGTCAACCAGGCTTCCGTCCAAGCGCTGATCCAAGAGGTACCTGCCTGGCTCATCGTTCCCCTGCTGGTGGTGGTGGCGCCGTTTGTGGAGGAGTACTTTTTCCGGCATCTCCTGATCGGCAAGCTGAGCCGACGGATCAACATCTGGGTGTGCTGCGGACTGTCCGTGGTTCTTTTTGCGGCACTCCATGTGGTGGGCAAGCAGGACCTCACCCTGACTGTTCTGCTGCCGTACCTTGCCATGGGGGCCGCACTGGTCTTTGTGTACGTGTGGACCGGCAAGAATTTGATGTTTTCCTACTTCGTGCACGCGTCGAAGAACCTGCTGGCGGTGGTTTTCATTTACGCCATACCGCCGGAGCTCATGGAGCAGTTGCAGCAACTCCAGCCGTAGCACGTGTCCCCCGGAGCGTCAGGCGCGTGGTGCCCCGGGTCCGGCCCGTGATGTAGACCTTTATGCCCTCCGTGGCGTTGGTCCCGCGGAGGTAGGTGTAGTTCTCCCCGGGGTTGTATTCGGGAGGAGTGTCCGGATCCGCGGGCCAACCTGGGCCGAACTCAATGGTGTCCCCGCCCACTGAGTACCGGCCCGTTGAACCGGCCAGCTGGTACACACCGTCCGCAACTTCTTCCACACCCTCGAGCACCCCTCCTGGCCGGAAAGTCAGCTCAAGCGCGAACGAAGTGTCTGCGCCGTCAAAGGCGATTCCGACGTCGGCCTGATGGCCGTTGACTGTAACGGTCACCCCGGTGCCGAGCCAGTGCTTCACAGTGGGCCTGCCCGCAAAGTCCATGGCTGCACTGAACCGCCCCTCATGGGATTGTTCGTAGATTCCGTCCTGCCGGCGCCGTTCAGCAGGAAGGGGCAGGTAAAAGGAAGCTTCCACCTGCTCGTGAAGCCTGACGCTCTCCCCCTCTGCCAGGGTTTCCTTGCTGCGGAATGGGCCGAGGCTGAAAAAGTTGCGCGAGAGGCGCACATCACTCAGGACGCTGTTTCCGTGCCGGAACCGCAGGAACGTGGGATTATTCGACAACCCCGAGGCAACGCCCGACGGCGAGTGGTCGCCACCGCCGAAGACCGTTACCGCTGTTTCCCCGCGCCGGAAGCGGTACGTTCCGCAGCTCTCGAGGGCAGCCCGTTCGGGTTCCAGCGCAGCCGGCATCCGCTGCTGCCCGGGCTGCTGTGTTTCTTCCGTTCGGTGCGGAAGTGGTCCGGCGAGGCCCGGCAGGACCATTGTCTGCGCCAGCAGTTTCGCGGGTTCCAGCAACGGGAATCCGGCGAGCCATGAGGCCGCTGCAGCGAAGTCGCTGCGGCCGTTCTGGATGGCGAACCGCCGGTACGGCAGCAGGAACCCTGCAGCGCCGAAGTCCAGCCACTGATCCTGCCGGCGCGAAAAGACCGATTCCACCGTTCCATCCGGGTTGAACCACGGCAGGAACGCCTCGAGATTCTTCCGCACCTGATCCAGCAGCTCCGGCCGGTCCGACGAGTCCGCGATTATCAGCAGGGAAGGGTTCGTGACGGCTGATGCATAAAGCGGGCTTCGCTCTGAATACATGCCGTCAGGCAACTGGTCGATGCCTTCGGCCAGCCACTCGTCGATTCGCCGGTCAATTTCAGGCCGGGGGTCCAAGGTGTGGATGTGGGCGAGCGCGGCGCACAATTCCCAACGGTGGTTCGGAGTGTGGACCCCGCCCTCCACAAGAGCCGGGGTGATTTTGGCGATGATCTTCCAGAGCCTCGCTTCGAGCTCCGGCAGCGCCGCCCCTGCAGGGCCTCTAGCCTGCGCCCTGAGCAGCTGCACAGCCAGGCAGGCGTCGTTGATGGTAAAGGCCGAGTCCGGCGGTGAACTCAGGTTGTCTCCGCCGAACAATCCGTCGGGGCCCTGCAGCTGCTCGAGCCTTTCGAGGCAACCAATCATGGGATCGACCAGCTCGTGGCTGCCATAAAAGCGAGAACCTGGGGAGGTGAAAACAGCAACCATCCCCAGCAGATGACTCATTGCTGACCTATGCGGCATCGCCGCCTTGGCGGCCTTCTCCTGCCGGGACGCAAGCAGTGGCAGAACGGCCGCTATCTGGAGGTCGGCGTCGGACGTTATCTTTGCCAGGAAGGCCTGGTCATTCTGGCTGGTCTGTAGGATCTGTGCGCTCCGCACTGTTGCCTTTCGTGTTCCTCCGCAGCAACGCCGGGAGGTTTCTAGCTGGTTTCTGCAGGGGTGGTCAGTCCTTCAGGCCGGCGCTGACGTCGGCGTTGAGGACGTATTTCTGGAAGACGAAGAACACGAGCACCAGGGGCAGGATGGAGATCACCGAGGCGCCCAGCAGGACAGGCCAGTCGATGTTCTCCGCGCCCACGATGCTCCGCAGCGCCACCTGGAGGGTGTACCACTTGGGGTCGTTCAGCACGATCAGCGGCCAGATGTAGTCATTCCAGCGCCACTGGAAGGAGAAGATGGCCAACGTGAACAGGATGGGCCTGGACAACGGGAGCATGATCCGGAAGAAGATGGCCAGCTCACTGGCGCCATCGATCCGGGCTGAATGCAGCAGGTCGTCCGGGACCGTCAGGAAGAACTGGCGGAACATGAACACACCCGTGGCGGTCAGCACAGACGGCACGATGATGCCGGCCAGGGAGTTGTACAGCCCCAGATCCCGGATCACGGTGAACGTCGGGTTCAGGATCACCTCGGTGGGCAGCATGGTGGTGGCGAGAATACAGACGAAAAACAGGCGGGTACCCGCATTGTTGTACTTGGCCAGGGCGTAACCCGTGCAGGCGCTGAAGAAAACAGTCAGCACCGTGGTCACCAGTGCCACTGTTGCCGTGTTCAGGAAGTACTGGGCAAAGTCCACACGCTCCCACGCGTCGATGAAGCCCTGGAACGTCCATTCCCTCGGGATCATGGACAGCGGATAGGTGAACAGCTCACTTCCGGGCTTGAACGAGCTGAGGAGAAACCACAGCAGCGGCAGGGCATAGATGGCCACGATGAGCCACATCAGGCCTGTCAGCGGCGCGGACAGCTTTGCCCGGCCGTTCCGCAGGTTCTGTGTGTCAGCGTTGCGGGCAGCTTCCTCGGCCCCGATGACGACGACTTCGTCCGAGACTGGAGGCAGATTGGCAGCTGTTGTCATGGTTCAGCCCTTCTTCCGGTTGAAGCGAAGCTGGATGAGAGCGATAGCCAGCAGCACCACCATCAACACCATGGACGCGGCACTTGCATAGCCCACCTTGGACTGCTCAAAACCGGTCTTGTAGATGTATTGGACGATCAGGACATTTTCAGTGCCCGGGCCGCCGTTGGTCAGCGCCTGGATCATGGCGAACTCCTTCATCGCATGGATGGTGGAGAGCAGGATCACCATGAACGACGTCGGGGCGATGCCAGGCAGCGTCACATGCCGGAACCGTTGCCAGGCATTGGCCCCGTCCAGTTCGGCCGCCTCCAGCAGGGCCTCCGGGATGTTCTTCAGCGCAGCTATGAACAGGAGCATGTTGAAGGCGGTGCCGCCCCAGGCCGCGGCGAAGATCACCACAGTAAGAGCCAGGTTGCCGTTGCTGGACCACGGCAACGGGTTTCCGCCAAGGGTGGAGATGATGAAGTTGACGAAGCCGAAGTCCTGGCCGAACATCCACTTCCAGATGACACCCACCACGATGGGCGAGATCAGCCAGGGCAGGAAGATGATGATCTTGGCCGCCGTGCGCCCCCTGACCGCCCTGCTGACAAGGAGGGCTGCAACACCGAGGGATGAGACATAGATCAGGGGCACCGACAGCACCGTGTAGAGAAAAGTGCGGCTCAGCGCAGCATAGAAGGTGCTGTCCGCGAAGAGCGTCTCGAAGTTTCGCAGCCCGATGAAGTTCAGCCTGCCGATGCCGCGGTAGTCGGTGAAGGAATAGATGAGCCCGAGCGCCCCGGGCCACACGAAGAACACAAGGAAGAGCACCACGTTGACGCCGATGAGGATCAGCGGGGCAAGGACGTAGCGGTTGTGGCGCTTCTGCTGGGACTTGCTCCGCACGGCTGGCGTGCGGAGCGTCTCAGACGTCACTGTGGAGCCCGTTGTTGGAGTAGCCACGGCTTAGCCGCCGTTGTAAAGCTTCACGATGTTATCCACCGTGGTTTTTGCATCCTGGCTGCCGCCGAGCATCTTGACAGTCTCTTCGCGCAGCGGGTCTCCCGAGAATGGCGTTGTGGCGAAGGCTTCGGAGACCACACGCTTGATGGGGTTCTCGCCCTTGCCTTCGTTCTCGGCGATTTGCTGCTGGTACAGCTCAAAGGCAGCCTGCTGGAACGGGTATTCCACCTTCAGGTCCTTGGGCGGCAGGTAGCCGCCCTGCTTGGCGAACTCGGTGTAGTTGGCGTCGTCGTAGAACCAGTCAATGAACTTCTTGGCTTCCTCATCCTGGCCGGTGTCCTTGAACGCCACCATGAAGCCGCCGCCCAGGTTGGTGGCGTTCAGCGGCTGCTTGGGCAGCGGCACTGACATCCACTCAAAGTCCTTGATGTTCTTGTTGAAGTCGGCCACCTGCCAGCTGCCGGAGTAGTACGCGGCGACCTGGCCGCTCTTGAACATGGCGTTTCCGTCCTCGCCGCTGAGCCAGACGGATTTCGGCATGGTCTTGTCATCGTTGATCTTCTGGAAGTATTCGAGCGTCTCCACGGCCTTGTCATCCGCGGAGTACTTGTCGCCTTCCTTGGGGAATGCTGTGCTGCCGAACTGGTACATCATGGCACGCAGGCGGTGACCCGAGCGGTCCATCACCACACCGTACTTCGCGCCGGCTTTCTCGCGGACCTGGTCGACTGCTGCGACAAACTCATCCCAGGTCCAGGAGCTCGCGATCTCTGTGGGGAATGCGACGCCGGCCTTTTCGAAGAGGCTCTTGTTGACGAACAGGCCCACGGCAGTGAGGTCCGACGGGATGGCCGGAATGGTTCCATCCGGTGCTTCCTGCAGGAAGTTCTCATCAATCTTCCGGTTCTTGGCGATGTCCGACAGATCCTGTAGCTGCGGGGCCCACAGGGGGTCAAGTCCGGTTACGCGTGCCAGGGCAGGAAGGTCGTTGGCCGTAGCGGCGTTCTTCAGCTTGGTGGTGATATCCGCCGTGGGCACGTCAACCACCTCAATGGTGATGCCCGTGGCTTCCTTGTACTTCTTGGCTGCTGCGGCGAAGGCACCACCCTGGTTGGTATCGCCTGAAAGGACCAACTGCAGCGGCTTCGACGGATCGGCCGTTCCCCCACCGCCACCGCCTCCGCAGGCGCTGAGAGCCAAGGTGGCGGCCGACAAGCCAAAGACCGCCTTTCCAAGCTGGCGACGGCTGAGCTGGGTAAAGATTGTCTTCTCTGACACTGGACTTTCCTGTCTGTTCCGTGGTTGGTACCGCAGATCCGGGACCAAGCTGGGGCGGCTAAGAACAAGTGGGCGCATCCCCAAAGTTCCTCGTTGGAAAAGCCTTTCCCACGCCTCAACTGTGACCCATGTCATGACAATCTGTCAAGCTTTTCATTTGTGGTGCTCTGCGCTGCCATGACGGCCAACGGGACGCCCAGCATCAGGTCCTGATCTGTCCGCAAAGACCTTCCGACGCCAGCGAGCATGCCGTATTTTCGGTTCCATGACACTGAACATCCAGATCGCCGTCGACTGCAAGAACCCCCATGAGCTGGCCGACTGGTGGGCCGAAACCCTCGAGTGGGCGGTGGAACCGCAGGACGAGACGTTCATCCGTTCCATGATCGCGCAGGGGTTCGCTACCGAGGCCCAGACCCAACTTCACCAGGGCAGGCTTGTCTGGCGGGAGGGCGCCGCCATCCGGCCACCCCAAGAGATCGATGCCAAGCAGCCAACGCGCCGCATCCTGTTTCAATCCGTTCCGGAAGAGAAAACCGTCAAGAACCGGATTCACTGGGATGTCCGGATCGAGAGCGCCGACAAGGACGAGGTGCGGAAAGCACTGGAAGCCCGGGGCGCAACGTTCCTCTGGACAGCCAATCAGGGACCGCATTCCTGGCACACCATGGCCGATCCCGAGGGCAACGAGTTCTGCATCAGCTGACCCGATTACTAGACTCGGTGTGTGAGCACCCATTTACCTGCCAAGGTTTCCGACGTCTTTGACCCTTCCCGTTGGCGCGTTGTGTCCGGATTCGACGACTTCCAGGACCTGACATACCACCGGCAAGTGGAGCGCTCGGAGGACGGTTCAGTGGTGCGGGATTTGCCCACCGTCCGGATCGCCTTCGACCGGCCGGAAGTCCGCAACGCCTTCCGCCCCGCAACGGTGGATGAACTCTACCGGGCCATGGACCATGCGCGGATGACACCCGACGTGGCCACTGTCCTGCTCACCGGCAACGGTCCCTCCCCCAAGGACGGCGGGCACTCTTTCTGCTCAGGGGGCGATCAGCGGATCCGCGGCCGGGACGGGTACCGGTATGCCGTGGACGGCGTTTCAGGAGCGGCCGGGGAGTCCGCTGAGTTCATCGACCCCGCCCGTGCGGGCCGCCTCCACATTCTGGAGGTGCAGCGACTCATGCGCACCATGCCCAAGGTGGTGATCGCCGTCGTAAACGGCTGGGCAGCCGGTGGAGGCCACTCACTGCACGTGGTCTCAGACCTCACCATCGCTTCCCGCCAGCACGGCAAGTTCAAACAGACAGATGCCACAGTGGGAAGTTTCGACGCCGGTTACGGCTCTGCGCTGCTGGCCCGGCAGATCGGACAGAAGACTGCCCGGGAAATCTTCTTCCTGGCCCGTGAGTACTCCGCGGAGGATATGGTCCGCATGGGCGCCGTCAACGAGGCCGTGGACCACGACCGGCTCGAGGACGTGGCTCTGGAGTATGCCGCCGACATCGCCCGGCAATCCCCCCAGGCCATCCGCATGCTCAAGTTCGCCTTCAACCTGGCCGACGACGGACTTGCCGGCCAGCAGGTTTTCGCAGGCGAAGCCACCCGGATGGCTTACATGACGGACGAGGCAGTGGAGGGCAAGGAGGCCTTCCTCGAGAAGCGCGAACCGGACTGGTCACGGTTCCCGTACTACTTCTGACGCGCCTGTGATGCCCGTGCATCCGCATCCAGACCCCTCGCCCCGGCCAGAACACTCGAAGGCAGACACTTGTGAACATTGAACCCGCGCTCAAGGCACTTGCTGCCGCCCTCCATGGGGAGGGCCCCGCCGTCGAACTTTCCACGGCCCCGGACGGAAGCCCTGTTGTCTCTCCCGTCCAGACCCCCGGGTTCGATGACGCCGTGGTGGTGGTGCGGACCTCCGGCTCCACCGGGACCCCCAAGGCGACGGTTCTGACGGTGGAGGCACTCGCTGCCTCGTCCATGGCAACGGCGCTGGCACTCAAGGGCGAAGGCCAATGGCTGCTGGCGCTGCCCGTGCAATACGTAGCCGGGCTTCAGGTGCTTGTGCGTTCCCTTTTCGCCGGAACGCGCCCCTGGGCCATGGATCTCTCCGCCGGATTCACTCCGAAGGCATTCACAGCAGCGGCGCTGGAACTCACAGACAAGATCCGGTTCACATCGCTGGTCCCCACCCAGCTGCAGCGGCTGCTGGACTCCCCCGCACCCGAAACCCTTGCCGTTCTCCGCCGCTTCAACACCATTCTCCTGGGTGGCGCTCCCGCCTCTACAGAGCTGCTGCAGGCTGCGCGGGACGCCGGGCTCCGCGTAGTGACCACCTACGGTTCGGCTGAGACCTGCGGCGGATGCGTGTACGACGGCGTTCCGATCGAAGGCGTGGAAACGAAGGTTTCGGACACCGGTCGGATCCTCCTTGGCGGGGATACCGTCGCCGCCGGCTATCTGGATGATCCTGACCTCACCGCTGACGCGTTCATCGAGGAGGACGGCCTTCGCTGGTTCCGCACGAATGATCTCGGGTCCATTGACGCAGAAGGCATCCTGACCGTGCTCGGCAGAGCAGACGACGTCGTCATCACCGGAGGCGTCAAGGTTTCCGCCGCCCACGTGCAGGCAGAACTTGAAAAGCTCGACGGCGTCACCGCAGCTTTTGTGACCGGCGTTCCGTCCGAGGAGTGGGGCCAGGCTGTGGCTGCCTACGTGGCTGTTGCTGACAGTACGCAGGAGGGGATCAGCGGCTTCACCGCCAACCGTCAACACCTGCCGGGCCCCCTGGAGCCCAAGACAGTAATGGCTGCACCGGAACTGATTCTGTTGCCTAACGGAAAACCTGACCGCCTGGCTATGACGGAGTTGCTCAACCAGCTCCATCAGGGAAAGTAAAGTAGACCTGCAACCCGCTGCACGTCCGCAGCGTCCTGAACCAGCAAGAGGTACTCACAGTGGCAACAGCCGCCCAATGGATCCAAGGCGCCCGTCCGCGCACGCTGCCGGCGGCGATCGCTCCGGTACTGATCGGCACGGCCGCCGCCTTCGAGATGGGTGCCTTCCGGCCGGTAAACGCCGCTCTTGCCGCTGTGGTGGCGCTGCTGCTGCAGATTGGCGTCAACTACGCCAACGACTACTCTGACGGCATCCGCGGCACCGATGAGGACCGTGTGGGGCCGCTGCGCCTTGTGGGGTCCGGCGCCGCCCACCCGGACCAGGTCAAACACGCAGCCTTTGCAGCCTTTGCGCTGGCCATGATGTGCGGACTGGCCCTGGTAATCATCACGCAGGCCTGGTGGCTCATCCTGGTGGGCCTGGGCTGCGTGCTGGCCGCATGGGGCTACACGGGCGGGAAAAACCCCTACGGCTACCTGGGCCTGGGAGATGTCTTCGTGTTCGTCTTCTTTGGACTTGTGGCCACCCTTGGCACCACGTACACCCAGGCAGGGCACGTGAACCTGGCCGCCATCATCGGCGCCATAGGCACCGGACTCATCGCCTGCGCCCTGCTGATGGCCAACAACGTCAGGGATATTCCCACCGACACCAAGGCCGGCAAGAAGACGCTGGCCGTGCGCCTCGGAGACAAGCACGCACGGGAGAGCTACGTCCTGATGCTGGCTGTGGCGATCCTGCTTGTGGTGGTTCTCGCACCGGGGCGGCCATGGATGCTTCTGGTACTTCTGCTCATTCCCGCGAGCCTGATGCCCTCCTGGCTCATGATCAACGGCAGGAAGCGCAAGAGCCTCATCCCTGTCCTCAAACAGACGGGCCTGATCAACCTGGGGTACAGCGTGCTGTTCTCTGCAGGCCTGGTACTGACCCGGGGCGTCTAGGGCCCTCTTGCGGGGGAAGGCGCTCAGGCGTCTTTGGGGCGCTTGTCCATTTTGACCGTGACGTCCGGGTGGGCGTCCACCAGGCTGTCCTCGGCGTTCGCGTCGTCCACCTCGCCAGCCGTCCGGATCGGTTTGGCACGGCCGGAGAACCGCTCATGAACGGCTCCGGCGGCGGCGTCCCGCTGCTTCTGGAAGAACAGGTAGCTGATGGCAAATGCGATGAGGCCCGCGCAAATCACGGACAGAATGGCGCCCAGCTCCAGCAGCTGGAAAAGCACGAACAACGGCACAAACAGTGCCAAACGAATCAGGGAGTATTTCAGGAAAGCCACGCTTCAAGTTTAGCCGCCCCGGAAGACGGCTTTGAGCGGCGGGACCGGCGCCTCCCTGTGATCCAACCGTAGCCATGTGAAGTGCCCCCGGAGGCTAGACTGGGTGTATGCCCCGCGTTCTGCTCGCCGTCGCCGTACTTACCATCGTTGTCTATGGTCTGGTTGACGTGATCCGCACTGATCGGCGGCTCACGCGCGGGATTTCCAAGCCTGCCTGGATCGTGGTGATGGTGGTCCTGCCGGTCATCGGTGCGGCGCTTTGGTTCATTTTTGGCCGTCCGCGTGGCAACCGGCCAGTGCAGCAAACCTTCCGCCACCCCTCGGCCCCCGATGACGATCCCGAGTTTCTCCGTGCTCTGGAGCTCAAGCGCCGCAACCAGGCTGAGGCTGACAGGCTGAAGAAGCTCAAGGACCAGCTCGACGCGCGGGAACAGAAGCGCGGCGAGGGATCCGGCGACAGCCACGACGATGCCCAGGGCAACGACGAAGTTAAGTAACCCCGCTACGGGCAGGCAATGTCCGGGATGCTAGAGCCCTGAGTATGAGTGAAGGCCGTTGAAGAACTGGTTCACGATGGTGAAGTTGAAGACCACACACAGGTAGCCAACGATCGACAGCCACGCAGCCCGCGTTCCGGTCCAGCCCCTCGTGGCCCGGGCGTGCAGGTATCCGGCGTAAACAACCCAGATCACGAACGTCCAGACTTCCTTGGTGTCCCAACCCCAGAAGCGGCCCCACGCCTTTTCGGCCCAGATCGCGCCGAACATCAGGGTGAAGGTCCATCCGACAAAAGCTATGGCGTTGATCCGGTAGGAGAGGTTTTCGAGGCTCAGCGCGGACGGCACCAGCCGCATGAAGCCCAGTTTGTCCACTCCCCCGGAAGCAATGCTTTTTTGCCGGTGGGCCTGCACCAGTTGCAGGGCGGACATGGCGAAGGTCAAGGTGAAAAGCGCCGAGGACAGCACGGCGATGGAGACGTGGATGATCAGCCAGTAGCTCTGGAGGGCAGGGACGAGGTGGCCCACGGGGGTCATGTAAGCAGTACCGGCAGCCACCAGCATGATGATCACCAGCCCCACCACGAAAGTGCCCAGGAACCGCAGGTCGCGCCGGATCAACACCACCAGGAAGACCACAACGGCTACAAAAGCACCTGTAGTGAGGAACTCGTACATGTTTCCCCACGGAACCCGCCCGGCGCCCAAGGCACGGGTGAGTACTCCGGCAGCGTGGATGGCGGCCCCGAGGACGGTCAGCGCCACTGCCACACGGGCAGGAACCCGGCGCTCGGCTCCATAACGCATACCGGCATCCGCGGTCTGCCCAACCCCTGATCCGGCACCTGCGGCAGACACTGCTGACGACGGCCGCTCGGCCCGCCCAACGGGCCCGCTGACGTCAGAGTCTGTGCGGTCGGTACTTGCTGCCTTCACAGAGCCTGCGGCAACAGGGATCTTGGCTGCGGCAGGCGACGATGCATCTTCCAGGGCTTCGGCTGCTGCCGCTGCCTTCAGGTCCACTGCACGGAGGGCCTTGCTGCTCTTCGCCAAATCCCAGGCAAAGGCAATGAAGGCCACTGTGTAAGTGCCACCCGCCAGGAGCATAAAGAGCTCACTGTAGTAGCCCATGGTTTCGTTGATGCCAAGCATTACTGGTCCTTCTTAGACTCTGCCGAGCCTGCTGTTGACTGGATAACGTCTGCTGCGGGGGCTTTTGTGGCCGCCGTGGCTTCTGATGCTTCGGCTTCTTCTGCTTCGGTAGCCTCTGAATCGGCGGCACGTTCGGCCCCATCATTGTCCGCCTGCCCGCTGGGAACACTCTGGGAATCCCGGGAGGCCTTGGCGTCCTGGGACTCCAAGCCCCACTCCTCAACCAGCAATTGACGGATGGCTTGGGCTTCTCCGGCCAGCCGATGGTCCTCGCCTCGAGCCAGGAGTGCGTACTCCACCATGGTGCGGCCGTCCTCGTGGGTGCCGGTACGCACCCAGACCCTGCGCCGGTTCACGTACAGGGAAGTGACCAGTCCGCCCACGGCCAGCAGTGCAAAAATTAGCGCGTATAGCTGGCCGGGGTTGTGGTGGATATCGACGCCGATGTAGCGCTTCACGCCGTCGAAAGTAATGGATCCCTTGCCATCTGGCAACGTTTGGCTGGTTCCGGGCTTGAGGGTGATGCCGCCGGCGTCGAGGTTCCTGGCGTTGAGCGGCTTCAGTTCCTTGACGTCGAGTTCGAAGACGTTCTGGGGAGCTCCGTCGTCCAGTCCAAGGTCACCGTAGAAGGAGCTTAGGGTCAATGTTGGATTGAGGAGGTCGGGATACTCACTGAAGGAAATGCCATCCTGCGTGAAAGCCTCGGTGGGAAGGAAAAAACCGACGAAGCCCAGCTGGTCAGGTTTGGCGTCGGGGACTTTGATGACCACTGAGGAGTAGTAGTTATCTCCCTGCAACCGTGCCACCACAGGACCTTGGAAGGCCACGTTTCCCTGCCCATCGCGGATGGTGACCAACGGCGCGTAGCCGTTGCCCGTGAGATACACGCTGGTACCACCCAGGCTTACGGGATCGTTAACCTTGAGAACTTGCTGCTTTTCCGGGGCATCCGGTGATTCCTTGGTGGTGACGTCGGCCTTGAAGTCGATCGGCTGACCGATCTTGCCCCGCGATTCCAAGTCGAAGGTGGCCCGGAACTTGTCCAGCCGCATGGAGTAGGGCTGAAGCTGGCTGCTTTGGAAATTGGTTCCCGGCGTGAACTGGTCGTACCCCACGAGGGTGTTCACGAATGTATCGCCTTCAACCAGGATGCGTTGCCCGCTGTACCCAAAGAGTCCGCCGGCCGCTACGGAGACCAGCACCCCGATCAGGGATGTGTGGAAAACGAGGTTCCCGACCTCCTTCAGGAAGCCGCGCTCTGCCCCCAAAGACGGCTGCGCGCCGCCGTCGTCCCTCACCTCAACGCGGTAACCGCGCTTCTTCAGCAGACCGGCGGCTTCATTTACAGCGCGCGACGCCGGGATCCCGGCGTCCGCCGGAACCATCAGGGTGCCGTATTCCGGGAGGCGGGAAAGGCGTTTAGGCGTCCGGGGAGGCTGGGAGCGCATGGCCTTGTAATGCGCTATTGCACGGGGCACTACGCAGCCGATCAGCGAGATGAACAGCAGGATGTAAATGGCGGAGAACCATGCGGAGGAGTAGACGTCGAAGAACTGGAGGGCGTCCAGTACCTTGCCTAAATCGCCGTCATTCTTGATGCGCTGGGTGACGATCGACGGGTTGGCAGGCCGTTGCGGGAACAGTGAACCGGGCACAGCGGCCACCGCCAGGAGGAGGAGCAGGAACAGGGCGGTACGCATACTGGTGAGCTGCGTCCATGCCCAGCGAAGCGTACCCTTGACGCCAAGAGCGGGGAGGGCTGCTTCAGCTTTCGCCGCAGAAACAGGATTGGCCGCAGTGTCCTTGGGTGCCTTTTGGCTGGTGGCCGTCTCCGGAGAGTTCTTCTGTTCTTTCACACGCTCGCTCATCAGATTGGCAACTTCACATCGGTTTGGAACCAGTACTGCAACCCGGTGACCCAGGCTCCCCACAGGCCGGTGGCCATCAGAATGCCCAGGACGATCAGGATTCCTCCGCCGATCCGCTGGATAACGAGTCGGTGCGTGCGGAAAAAGGACAGCACACCGATTCCCCGGCGGACCGCCAACGCGATCAGGAGGAACGGAATGCCCAGGCCGAGGCTGTACACGAAAGCCAGGAAGGCCCCCTTGGCGGCGGAGGAACCGCCGGAGAGGCTGAGGAGCTGCACTGCCGAGTAGGTGGGGCCAATGCACGGAGCCCAGCCCAGCCCGAAGGTAATTCCCAGTAAGGGTGCGCCCCAGAGCCCGGCGGGTGGTTTGGCATGGATTTTGGCATCCCGCTGAAGCCAACCGAACCCGCCCATGAACACCACGCCCATCACGATGACCAGGAGGCCAAGAATCTGGGTGATCCAGGCGTTTTCCGGACCGGTGATGAGGGTTCCGAGTTGCCCGAAGGCTCCGCCCAACAGGACAAAGATGGCCGAGAAACCCAGCACGAACAGGCCGATTCCTGCCAGCATCCGGCCGCGCCTCTGCTTCTGCAGGTCCACGCCGGTGAGCCCTGTGACGTAGCCAAGATAGCCCGGTACAAGCGGCAGCACGCACGGTGAGAGGAAGGAAACCAGTCCTGCCAGCAGCGCCACCGGGATGGCAAGCAGGAGCGATCCATTCAGGATGGCTTCGGCAAAAGGACTGTTCACTGGGAAACCGCCGCTACTCAGCCACGGCCGCGGCGATGAGGGCCTTCAAAGTGCCTTTTTCGATTTCCCCGAGCACGCGGGCAGCCACCCTGCCGGCCTTGTCCAGGACGAGCGTGGTGGGAACAGCCCCAGGCGGGACCAGGCCCGAAACAGCCAGGAGGACTCCGCCATCTTTATCGTTGAAGCTGGGGTAAGTCAGGCCGAACGACTTGTCGAACGCTTCTGCCGTCGCTTTTTCATCCCTCAGGTTGACGCCGTAGAACTGCACACCCTGATCTTTGAACTCCTGGTGCAGTTCTTCCAGCAGCGGCGCTTCCACACGGCATGGGGCGCACGCCGCGAACCAGAAGTTGAGCACAGTGACCTTGCCCAAGAGGTCAGCCGGTTCAACCGTGGAGCCATTGAACAAGGCCCCCTTGATACCCAACGCGGCTTTGCGGTCAGCCGTTGC
The DNA here is from genome assembly GCF_056499105.1 of Arthrobacter sp. Z5-13. NCBI lineage: Bacteria > Bacillati > Actinomycetota > Actinomycetes > Micrococcales > Micrococcaceae > Arthrobacter > Arthrobacter sp. Z5-13. Next base: position 967,823 of record NZ_CP096460.1, on the reverse strand, counting down.
GAACTCTGTAACGGAGCCATCTCCTGCCACGTAGTTCTTGTTGTCCCCTGCCCTGGCCTGCTTGGCCAAAGCGTCTTCCTGTGCACAAGCGGACAGGCCAAGGGTGAGTGCGGCCAATGCCGCACCTCCGGCTGCCAGGACACTGCGGCGTGAGGTGTTGGGACCGCGGTTGGGGTTTGGGCCTTGCATGCTCAGGCTCCCGGTGTGTTGGAGGCACCCGGGAGGAGTGCTGCGGCGGGCTCGGTGTAGTCGACGCGCACCAGTGCACCTTCGTGGTCAAAAACAAGGGACGTCAGGGACGTCAGGGTGCACTCACGCTTCCTCGGATCGTGCCAGAGCGGCTTACCTTCTGCGCTGAGCCTGGTGGCCCAGATGGGGAGCTGGTGTGCCACCAGGATGGCCTCCGCGCCGTCTCCGCCCAGATCCAACGCCTTGAGCCGCGCGTCCTGGACGGCAGCCATCACGCGGTGTGCCTGCTTTTTGTACGGCTCGCCCCAGGAAGGGCGGAAGGGATTCACAAGGCGCGGCCAGTGCTTCGGCCTGCGGAGCTCCGCCTTGGTGACCTTCATGCCTTCAAAGTAGTTTTCGGCTTCGATGATGCGATCTTCGACGGCGATGTCCAGCCTGAGTGCCTCGGATATGGGGAGCGCCGTTTCCTGGGCCCGGGTCAACGGTGAAGCGGCAAGGTAGACGATATTTGCCCCATGCGAAGCCCGCTGGCTGAAGTGCTCCGCCAGGGTGCGGGCCATCTCCCGTCCAAGCTCCGAGAGATGAAACTCGGGCAGGCGTCCATAGAGGACTCCGGCGGGATTGTGGACTTCGCCATGGCGAAGCAAATGAACGGTGGCTTGGGGCATGTATACCAGTTTCTCAAAGATGACGGGCGATCTGAAATCTTCTACAAGAAGTAGAACTAGAGGCCTCGGAAAAAAGTTCCGCCTGGTCGGAATAAAAGATGCAAATGCATGTTTATACTGGGTGAAGCGATTACTTGAGGCTTCAACAGATGATGCTTCAAGTAATGATCAGATGGTTTCCGACCCGAACTTTCGCACAACAAGGAGAACTAAAATGTCACTTCCCACCAACCTCACCACCGGCACCTGGACCCTCGACTCCTCGCACAGCGAAATCGGGTTCACGGTACGCCACGCAGGCATCAGCAAGGTCCGCGGCCAGTTCAAGGAAGCTACAGCTACCCTCGATCTGGCAGACAACGTTGCAGATTCCAAGGTCAACGCCACCATCCAGACAGCCAGCTTCGACTCCGGCGACGTCAACCGCGACGGCCACGTCCGTGGCGAGGACTTCTTCGACGTCGAGAAGTTCCCGGAGATCTCGTTCGTCTCCAACGGCATTGTGCCCAAGGGTGACGGCTACGAACTCCAGGGCGATCTCACCATCAAGGGAGTGACCCGTCCGGTTGCCCTCGAGACCGAGTTCAACGGAGCAGCCGTTGACCCGTTCGGCAACACCCGCGCCGGCGTCTCCGCTGAAACCACCATCAGCCGCAAGGACTTCGGCCTCACCTGGAACGCAGTCCTCGAAGCGGGCGGGGTCCTGGTCAGCGACAAGGTTGCCATCAACCTTGAACTGGCCTTCATCGCCCCGGCTGCCTAATCAGCCGACACCGGTCAGCATCGCTCTGCTGATTCCGCTCCGCTGATCCGGCGGAAACTGATTCCTGCCCCTGCACCCCTGTTCCAGTTTCCTGGGACGGGGGCGCGGAGTTTAAAGGGGGCGCGTTTAAGGGGTCATCAGGACCGGAGCTCAAAACGAAGGGCCGTCAGGGAATATGCAGCTTAACCTGCTCCGTCGTACAACGATTGTAAATTCTTGGCCATTTACGGCGAGTTAGCCCAAAGTTGCCTAGATAACAGGGGTACTGCCGTCTACAGTGAAAGCCATGACCAACCCAAGTGATGCCCCTCAGCCTCAGCAGCCCGGGCAGCCGGCTCCCGGCAATGTCCCGCCCACTCCTTACGAGCAGCCCCCGGCCTATCAGGCGCCGCAGGGCCAGCAGCCGCCCCAGGGTTATCCGGCCGGTAACTACCAGTCGCCAGGCGGATACCAGGCGCCGGGGCAGCCAGGTTATGCCGCCCCCGCCGGAGCGGCTAACAACGCGCCACCAGCAGGCCTCGGCTATGCCGCCCCTGCGCGCAACACGTTTGCTTTGGATTTCAACAACCTCAAAGAGCGCGTGACCAACACCCAGGGTGTACCCCAGCAACTGGTTATTTCCTACTGGCTCTGGGTTGGCGCAGCTGTGCTCGGTGTTGTGGGCAGCCTCGTCACCATCGTGGGTAACGCCGGTGGCATTGCTGGCGTCGCGCTGATCTTCAGCCTGATTTGGGCCGCCGTGTACATCTTCATTGCCATCCGGCTCAAGGAAGGTGCCCGCTGGGCCCGGCTGGTCCTGTCGATTTTCGGTGGGTTGGCGCTTGTGGCGCTCCCCTTCTCGTTGTTTACAGGCGTACTGAGCCTGATCGGGACGGCGGCAGCTGTCGCCGCCGCCGTCATGATGTGGCTGCCGCAGTCCCAGGAACATTTCAAAAGCTGACAGCGCACAACAAGGGGCGTAAGCGCCCCCAACGGGTTAGTTAAGCAGTGAAGGCCGCGGCAGGGAATCCCCTGCCGCGGCCTTTCAAATCCAACAGGAATACCTCTTGCGAATGATCCCGCTGCCGCACCAAGCGCGGTACGGTGGAAGCAAGACCAATGCTGGGGGCAGGGGCATCACACTGATCCCGGTAGCCGATTTTCGAAGTCGACACATGAAGGATCGAACATGAGCACTCCCCCAGTCCCTCCCGCCAACCAGGATGAGCCTGAGTCTGGCGGCCAGAACGCCCCTCAGTATGGCCAGAACACGCCGCCACAGTATGGGCAAAACGCTCCGCAGTACGGCCAGAATAATCCGCAGCAGCCCCAGTACGGGCAGAACGCTCCGCAGCAGCCCCAGTACGGGCAGAACGCTCCGCAGCAGCCACAGTACGGGGCGCCGCAGTATGGGCAGAACGCTCCGCAGCAGCCACAGTATGGGGCTCCGCAGTACGGCCAGAACCCTGCACAGCAGCAGTTCGGCCAGAATCAGTTCGGCCAGCCGCAGCAGGGCCAGTCTCCTTATGGGCAGTCTCCCTACGGCCAGTCACCGTACTCGCAGTACCCCTCAGAGCTTCCGAGCTCCAGCAGCCCGGTGCCACAGCTGGTAAACATCTCCTTCTACCTGCTTATCCTTTCGGCTGTTATCTCAGTTCTAAGCATCCTTCTGGTCATTCCGACACTCGATGACCCTGCCGTACGCGGGCAGTTTGAAGACCAGATGGCCGCCCAAGGCCAAGGGGAGATCCCGTTCGAAGACTTCAAAGGCATGATCGTCGGAGTGCTCGCAGTATTCGCCGTGATCACCGCCGGACTGTACGCCTTGGTGGCGTTCAACGTGCGTAAGGGAAAGAACTGGGCCCGCATACTGGGAACCGTTTTTGCAGCCCTGTCCATCTTTGGCCTCTTCTCATTGAGCTGGGCAACCATTGGCACTGCGGCCGGCATCGCCGCAATCGTCCTGTTGTACCTCCCCGGCGCTGCACCGTACTTCAGCAAGCAGCAGCCTTTCGCCAGCCCGTATTCGCAGCCGTACGGCCGCTAGAGCCAGTAGGGCTCGCCGCGCAGGCCGCTGGAACACAGGGCCATAGAGATCCACGCTGAGGACGCACGCCCCGGCGGAGCAGGGTTATTTACTCCAGCTCCTCCGGTGCCTGCGTCCTTTGTGCGTGATAGGCGAGGATCTGCAGCTCCGTGGCCATGTCCACCTTGCGGAGATTCACGCCGGGCGGGACCTGCAGCATCACCGGGGCGAAGCTCAGAATGCTACGGACACCGGCGGCCACCACCCGGTCGCACACGCTTTGCGCGACAGCGGCAGGCAGCGCCAGGACCACCATGTTCGCTCCTGTGCGCTGGAGGACGGCCTCCATGTCCGCGGCGTCGCTTACTCGCAGCCAGCCCACCTCGTTGCCCACGATCATCTGATCGGCGTCGAAAATGGCCACAACATCAAAACCGCGCGATTCAAATCCGCCGTACCGGGCCAGCGCTTTTCCGAGGTTACCGGCACCTACGATAGCCACTTTCCAGTCCTTGGTGAGGCCCAGGGCCGCTGAAATGTTCCTGCTCAGGTACTGAACCTCATAACCGACCCCGCGGGTCCCGTAGGACCCTACGTGAGAAAGGTCTTTGCGGAGGGTGGCTGAGCTCACGCCCGAGGCCTCAGCGAGTGATTCGGAGGAGACCCTGTCCACGCCTTCGGCCAGCATGGTGGTCAGGGCGCGCAAATAGAGGGTGAGCCGTGCCACGGCTGCAGGCGGAATCTGCTTTGCAACAGTTCCGGAATCCCCGCGGACTGCTTCCGGGGATGAATCGAGCGAAGTCACATCTGCTCCATTGCGTCGCGTTGTGAGTCCACTCTAGGGCCCACCACTTGAGTCAACAAAAGCGGGAACAACGTCATCCGGACTTTGGTCCAGGCCTACTTCGCCATCGCCTGCTGGAGAACTCTGGTCAGCCGGGCTTCGTCGATCTTCCAGAAGTCACGCTGAATCCCATCGACAAAGACCACCGGAATCTCTTCGGCGTAGCGCTCACGGAGATCCGGGTCATTGTCCACCAACTGTTCGCGCCACTCCAGTCCGAGCCCGTCAGCGACGCGGCCGACGGCGTCGCGCGCGGCCATACATAGATGGCAATCGGCTTTAGTGAGCAGGAGGACGTCTGGTTTTCCCATGGTTCCACGGTAGCCCGCGCTGTCCGCCGTCGTCGACGTTGGTGACCTGAATCGCCTTCAGGTATCGCACGAGGGGAGCAACAGAGCGCCGCAGGCGGCAGCCATGCCGCGCATTGACTAGACTCGTGGCATGCCCGAGGAGAAGTACGTTGCTGTGGTCCGCCGCCCGGTTGCCACCCAGCAACACGGCGAGGCCGCCTTCTTCGACGTCGATAACACCCTCATGAAGGGTGCCAGCCTGTTTCACGTGGCACGGAAAATGCACCAGCGCGGGACGTTCACATTGACCCAGGCTGCTGGTTTCGCTTGGAAACAGTTCAAGTTTGTGATTCTCGGCGAGAACCTCGACGACGTCCATGCAGTCCGCGATTCAGCCCTCCTGCTTGCAGCAGGCATCACCGTTGAAGACATCAAAGTCCTGGGCGAAGAGGTCTTTGACGAAATGATCGCTTCCAGGATCTGGCCCGGCGCCAAAGCCCTGGCCCAGCAGCACCTCCGGGTCGGCCGGAAGGTCTGGCTGGTAACGGCGACTCCCATCGAAGTAGCCACCGTCATATCGACCCGCCTCGGACTGACTGGAGCCCTCGGCACGGTCGGAGAAATCAAGAACGGGGTCTATACCGGCAAACTGGTGGGCGAGATCCTCCACGGGGCCGCCAAGGCCGTGGCAGTGCAGGCCATCGCTGACGAGGAGGGCCTGGATCTCAAAAGGTGCTGGGCCTACAGCGACTCCCACAATGACATCCCGTTGCTCAGCATGGTGGGGCATCCCGTGGCTATCAACCCTGACGCACGCCTGCGCCGGCATGCCCGGGAGAACAACTGGCCTGTCTACGATTTCCGCTCAGGACGCCGAGCCGCCACCCTGGGGCTGAAGGCAGCCACGGTCGGCGGTGCGGTCTATGGGCTCTGGAAGGGCTTCTCGCGGTTCCGCGGCCCCACTATTTAGCAGAAGCTGCGGCCCGCCTGCGCTGGAATCACCGTTGCCGTACCAACCGTAGGACGCAAAAATGCCCGCCACCTCGAGAGGCAACGGGCATTGACGCTTTGGAAGTATTACTACTTCTTATTGCGACGCTGGTGGCGCGTCTTACGAAGCAACTTGCGGTGCTTCTTCTTGGCCATACGCTTGCGACGCTTCTTGATAACTGAACCCACGAAAGTTCCTTACAAACTAGATGCGTACCTGTCTGATGGAAAAGGTCCGTGGACTAAGCAACAGACTGTACAACTGACAGATTCTTACAATGACGTAAAACGTTCCTTAACAGCCTACCGCCTATCCGGAGCGGAAACTGACGACAGCGATTTACGCCGTCTCGGACTGGCCCTCCACGACGGCGCGTTTCAGGTACTGTTCGACGGCGGACTCCGGCACCCGGAACGAGCGGCCAAAGCGGACAGCGGGCATATCACCCGAATGAACCAGGCGATAGACGGTCATCTTCGAGACGCGCATGACCTCAGCCACTTCGGCCACGGTCAAGAACTTCGCGTTCGAGAAGTTCGACTCTGCGGACATTTCCCATATTCCTTTGCTCTCAGCGTTCTGCGGCAACCAGTGTTCTGCGGGTGCGGCGATGCTGAGCCATCGGACAACCGTGTGCTAGTTACTCTAGAGGCAGTTGGGGCCAATGTGAAAGGCGTACGGCTATATCTGCGGATTCCATCGGACCAGGCAGCCCTTATTCTGCCAAGGAAATCCTGCGCTTCCGGGCAGAAGCGGCAAGCTGCGCCAGCACAGACACGGTCACGTCCCACTCCATGCAGGCATCCGTCACGCTTTGGCCGTAGACAAGTCCGGAAGTTGCATGGGCGTCACTCACGTCCAGGTTCTGGGCGCCGCCTACCAGGAAGCTCTCCAGCATGACGCCGGCAATGGCGTTGGCTGAAGCCCCGCCTTCCTCCAACTGAGCGCCGAGTTCGAAGGCGACTTCGGCCTGACGGTGGTGGCTTTTCCCGCTGTTCGCGTGGCTGGCATCGACGATCAGCCGGGGGTTCAGGTTCTTCGCTGCCAGCCGGGCAGAAGCGGCTTCGACGTCGGCTGCGGAGTAATTGGGCCCTTTGCGTCCGCCACGGAGAATCACGTGCGTGTCCGGGTTGCCGGCCGTCGCTACCAGGGCAGCCTTGCCGTCGTCGTTAATCCCCAGGAAAGCCTGCGCAGCACCAGCGGCGCTGCACGCGTCAACTGCCACCTGGAGGTCGCCGTCGGTACCGTTTTTGAAGCCGATGGGCATGGAAAGTCCTGACGCCAGCTGCCGGTGGATCTGGCTTTCCGTGGTGCGGGCCCCAATGGCGCCCCAAGAGACGAGATCCGCCGTGTACTGCGGGCTGATGGGCTCAAGGAACTCGGTAGCGGTTGGGAGCCCCAAGGCCGTTACTTGCTGAAGGAAGCTCCGGGCCGCACGGAGGCCGGTGGCAATGTCGTGGCTGCCATCCAGATGGGGATCGTTGATGAGCCCCTTCCACCCCACCGTGGTCCGCGGCTTTTCGAAGTACGCCCGCATCACGATCAGCAGGTCTTCCTTGTGCTTCTCAGCCTGGCTGACGAGCCTGCGGGCGTATTCCAGCCCCGCCTTCGGATCGTGAATGGAGCAGGGACCTACGATCACCAGCAACCTGTCGTCCAGGCCGTCCATGACGGCGCGGACTTCATCCCTTCCCCGCCCGACGACGTCCGTCACCTTGGCGTCCAACGGAAGCTCAGCGATCATCTCGTGGGGAGTGGGCAGCGCAGTGAACTCGCTGATCCTCAAGTTCGAGGTGGAATGTTGGGGATTGGCGGCGGCTGCTGTGGTGCTCATAGGGGTCCTGTTCCAGATAGGAGCGGGCCCTGGTCAGAACCCGCCGTAGAAATGGCGAAGGGCAGAGAATGATCTCTGCCCTGTTGGCTCTGAAGGAAAGTTGGGTGCGTGTCAGTTAGACGCGGGCTCCTCCAGAGCCAACGAAAAATACGCATACCAACGGTTAGTCATAGCCAACACCATAACCGGACGGTGTCGATCAGGGCAAAATTCGGTTGATCCTGGCCGTCATCTTGCGTTCCTGGTACCCCGCCAACAGATCACGCAGGAAGTCAGGTGCCGCGCGCTGGACTCATCTTCCAGCGGCAACGTGCGGTTCACTAAGGAAGCCAGCCAGGTCCAGTTTTGTCTCCCCTTGTGCATGGACTACAACTTCCTGGGTCCGCTCGCCGTACCTGATCCGGAGGGACCGGCTTGATGGGGAGCCCGGCGCCAAGGCAATGGACGCCATTTCCAGATTCCCGCTTCTCCAAGCCAAGGAAACCACGACGCCGGGACGGGCCCGGAGTCCCGATACCTCGCCGTCGGACAACTCGGCTGGCAGGGCCGGCAGGAGCTCGATTTCCCCGCGATGGCTCTGGACGAGGCACTCTGCAACGCCAGCGATGTAGCCAAGGTTGCCGTCGATCTGAAACGGTGGATGGGCAGCGAAGAGGTTGGGATAGAGGCCCCCACCGAAGGTGACATGCCCGTCCTCACCTGGAATGCCGCGGAAGAACAGACGCATCAGCGCAGAGACTTTTTCGGGCTGCCTGAGGCGGGCCCTCATCACCATTTTCCAGGCCAGGGACCACCCCGTGGAATCGTCACCGCGCCCGTCCAGGCTGGTCCGAACAGCGGCCTCCAGCTCTGTGTCCAGCGGCTCGTTACCCGGATACGCCAGGTAGAGATGACTCAGGTGCCTGTGCTCCTCTTCCCACTCCGGCGGATCCGCCAGCCATTCCCGCATCCTCCCGTTGGCTCCGGGCGCCGGCATTGGAATCCTCGGCAACGCCGCACGGGCTTCCTTCACTACAGGGTCATCTTCAAGCCCGAGTGTCACCGCCAGGGCATCGATCATGCCAAGCACGTCCCGGCACAGGGTCAGGTCCATGGAGGAGGAAGCGCCCACCGCAACCTTTATCGGCCCGTTTGCCCCTTCATTCTCCATATCCGGCACATGCAGCGCTGACCCGTAACTGGCAGCCTTGAAGCTGTTCTCAGGGGAGGTTGAGGGGCTTGTCCCCAGGGAGCCGTCGGGGAACTCGATCAAGAGGTCCAACAGGAACTCAGCCTGTCCCCTGATGGCTGGCCACACCCGTCGGAGGGCGAATTCACGGTCAGCGCCGAACTCCAGGTGCTCCCACAGATGCCTGACCAGCCATGCTCCGGCCATGGGCCAGAAAGACCATTCTGGCGAGTCAATGCCGTGGCCCACGGGTTTGCTGTAGCCCCAGATATCTGAATTGTGATGGACGGCCCAGCCCCGGGCCCCGTAGTACTCACTCGCGGTTGCGGCTCCGGTCATCTGGAGTGCCTCGATCAATCCAAAGAGCGGCTCCACGCACTCGCCGAGGCCCGTCACCTCCGCTCCCCAGTAGTTCATCTCGAGGTTGACGTTGGTAGTGAAGTTTGAGCTCCAGGGCGGCAGCATCTTGTCGTTCCAGATGCCCTGCAGGTTGGCGGGAGTGCCGCCGGGCCTGGAGCTGGAGATCAGCAGATAGCGGCCGTAATTGAAGAGCAATGCTGAAAGCCCTGGATCGGCAGCTAAAGGACCTTCGGGATGGGAGTTGGCCAAGGCAAGCCGTTGGGCGGTATTCGTGCCGCCGGGGCCTCCCGTATACCGCTCTCCCGCCCCGAGGCGGAGATTTGTTGCCCTGTACAGCGCGCCATGGTCCTCCTCATGCCGGTGCAGGAGAAACTCCGGCCCCATCTTGCTGGCGTCCACCAAAGTAGCCGTCACGGCTTCAGCCGCCTTCGTTGAGGTGCCCTGGGGCGGGCGGCCCATCCCATCGAAGGTGGTGGTGCCACTGACATAGATCACCGCATGCTTCACCCCGGTTGCCCACGGCTCCTTCGGACCTTCTCCCCCCTGCACGCCCTCCCCGGGCTCAGCAGAGCCGATTCCGGCAGCTGCGGTGCCTGTGGCGCCGTCGTGCTCCAGTAGCGCAGTGACTGCACCTTGCAAACTGAGCGAATCGTCATCCGAGTACTTGATTTCCCCGGTGCCGTGACTTGGTGCAACATCGGCCGGCAGCTTGAGCTCCAGGCCAGCCATGACTTGGGTTCCCCCGTTGCGGCGGATTATCCCTGTGCGCTTGGTGATGAGCAGCGGGGAATCCAGCGCCAGCGAAATGTCCAAGCCGTTGGGGAGCTCGGTGTCCACTGTTATCACCAGTACCGACGGGTTGTTGCTGATGAAGGCCTCAACCCTGACTTCGTGGCCGGAAATCGTGTAGCGGGCACTGTTCACACCGCGCGCCAAATCCAGGCTGCGGGAATAGTCCGTAGGGGCCTCGCCGCCACCTACCTCTGCATGGTGCCCAGGGGTGAGGGACAGCATCAGGTCACTGAACGGAAGGAAGGTCTGCGAATGCCTGTGCTGAAGTGCCTTCAAGGCCTCGTGGGCGGCAGGGTAGTTTTCGCTGGCCACCAGTTCACGGACGCGGGCCAAAATGCCGTCCGCCTCCTGACGGCTGAAGTGCGGCTCGAGTTCCTGGCTGTGCGGCGAACCGGACCATGCTGTCCCATGATTCATCTGGAAACGATGATGCTCTGGTCCACCAAAAACCATCGCCCCCAGGAAGCCGTTTCCCAAGGGGAGTGCTTCAAGCCAATTATCGGCAGGACTGTCGTAGACCAGGGCGTCATCGGGATGCATGACTGCCATTCTAAGAGGAAAAGATCAGACCTTCCAAGGGGTGGAAAGAAGAACTTTATGAATTTGGGTGCTGTACCTAAAAAATCATCTGATCTATCTGCAGCTATGTGTGGGGCGTTGCCAAGGCCGGCTCATAAGTTTCCAAAGTGGACGATTGTAAAACTTGATGCCGAAGCTCCCGCAGCGTTCCACCCAGGGAACCCGCAACACGTGCCTGGACCAGGATGTTTCCCAAGGCAGTTGCTTCCACAGGCCCTGCAACCACCGGTTTCCCGGTGCTGTCGGCAGTCAGCTGACAAAGCAGGCGGTTCTGGGATCCGCCGCCCACAATGTGCACTACGTCCACGGCTGTTCCTGACAGCCGCTCGGCGTCGGCAATGGTGCGGGCATATCCGGCCGCCAGGCTATCCAGGATGCAACGAACAATCGCCGCTGGTTTGTCCGGAAGCACAGCCCCGGTGAGCTGGGCAGCTGATCGGATACGGTCAGGCATGTCATCCGGGGCGATGAAGTATGAATCGTCAGCGTTGATCAAAGGACCGCCTGGGGGCAGGGCCGCCGCGGCATTCAACAACTCCTCCAATGGAGGCTCGTAGCCTACCCCGGCCCAAGTGCGCTGGCACTCGCTCAGCAGCCAGAGGCCTCCTACATTCCTTAGGTAGCGGATGGTGTTGTCCACCCCGCGCTCATTGGTGAAGTTGGCGTTCCGGCTGGCTTCGGTAAGCACCGGATGGCTCAGCTCAACGCCCACCAGGGACCAGGTGCCTGAGGAAATATAGGCAAAGTCCGTCCCGGAGGCGGGCACCGCTGCGACGGCGGAGGCAGTGTCGTGGGAACCGACTGCAACCACCCGCGTTGCCTCGGGCAAGCCAGTGATTTCTGCGATCTGAGGCTGCAGCGTGCCTACTGTCTCACCCGGCTGGATGAGCGGGGGGAAGAGCGTGGGTGGCAGTTGCAATGCCGCGAGAAACTCGGTGGCCCACTCCCCCGCTACCGCGTCGAACAGTCCGGTGGTGGAGGCGTTGGTGACCTCGGTGCGGCGCTGGCCCGTGAGCTTGAAGGCGATCAGATCCGGCATCAGCAATGCCTGCCATCCCGTCAACGCTGGTTCGGCGGCCAGCTGGTAAAGGGTGTTGAAGGGGAGGAACTGGAGCCCGGTGGTGGCGTAGAGCCTGGCCGGGTCCAGGACTTTATGGACGCCGTTAACAGCTTCCTGCCCGCGGGGATCACGGTAGCTGTAGGGCTGGGCAACCAACTCCCCTGCGGCGTCGACCAGTCCGTAGTCCACGGCCCAGGTGTCGATCCCGATGCTGGCGATGCGAGCACCGCGGCGTGCGGCCGCCTTGCCGGCTGCCGTCAGTCCGGTGAGTACCTCTGCGAACAGAGCGTCGAAGTTCCAGCGCAGGCCGCCGTCGGACTCCACAACACCGTTTGGAAAACGGTGCACCACCTCCAGCGTGGATGCGCCCCCGCTGAGGCGGCCCAGGATGACCCGGCCGGAGGAGGCTCCGATGTCGACGGCGGCAAACAAGTTGCCGTCCAACGTAGTGGCGTCCAGAGCAGTGCCGTCCAGCGTAGGGCCGTTGGCAGGACCGGTACTCATCGCAGGAAGGCTGCAGCTACACCGGCGTCCACAGGGATGTGGAGCCCTGTGGTGTGGGACAGTTCGGAGCTGGTGAGGACAGCGGCAGCGTTGGCCACGTGCTCGGGGAGGACTTCGCGCTTGAGCAGGGTCCGCTGCGCGTAATACTTGCCCAGTTCCTGTTCGTCCACACCGTAGACGGCGGCACGCTTGGCACCCCAGCCGCCGGCGAAGATCCCGGAACCGCGGACCACTCCGTCCGGGTTGATGCCGTTGACGCGGATGCCGTACTCGCCCAGTTCAGCCGCCAACAGCCGGACCTGGTGGGCCTGGTCTGCTTTGGTGGCTGAGTAGGCGATGTTGTTGGGGCCGGCGAAGACCGAATTCTTGGAGGAGATATAGATGATATCCCCGCCCATGTCCTGCTCGATCATGACCTTCGCGGCGGCCTTGGCCACCAGGAACGAGCCCTTGGCCATTACGTTGTGCTGCAGGTCCCAGTCCTTTTCGGTGGTTTCCAGCAGCGGCTTTGAGATGGACAAACCGGCGTTGTTGACCACCAGGTCCACTCCGCCGAATGCCAGCACTGCGGCGTCGATAGCTGCGGCAACCTGGCCTTCGTCGGTAACGTCGGCTTGCACTCCGATGGCGACGTCTGAGCCGCCAAGTTCGGCAGCGACGGCCTGGGCGTTTTCCAGGTTCAGGTCGGCGATCACTACGCAGGCCCCTTCGGCGGCCAGGCGGGTGGCAATGGCTTTCCCGATCCCCGATGCCGCCCCGGTGACCAGCGCGATGCGGGTGGCATGGGACTTGGGCTTGGGCATCCGGGCCAGCTTGGCTTCCTCCAACGCCCAGTATTCAATCCGGAACTTCTCGGATTCCTCGATCGGGGCGTAGGTGGAGATGGCCTCCGCCCCGCGCATCACGTTAATGGCGTTGATGTAGAACTCACCGGCAACCCGGGCGGTCTGTTTGTTGGCGCCGAAGGAGAACATGCCCACGCCCGGGACCAGGACGATGGCCGGATCGGCACCGCGCAGTGCTGGGCTGTCCGCATCCGCGTGGCGGTCATAGTAGGCCTGGTAGTCCTCACGGTACGCGGCGTGCAGCTCCTTGAGCCGCGCCACGGAATCCTCAATGGACGTATTTGCCGGCAGATCCAGGATCAGCGGCTTGACCTTGGTGCGAAGGAAGTGGTCCGGGCAGGACGTACCCAGCGCTCCGAGCCTGGGATGTTCCGTGCTTTCCAGGAACTCCAGCACGACGGCGTCATCACTGAAGTGCCCCAGCTGCGGTTTGTCCGTGGACGCCAGTCCCCTGATCACCGGTGCGAGGGCAGCCGCCTTGGCCTTCCGCTCTGCCTCAGCCAGGGGGCCGAAGCCGGGCAGTTTGGCGCCGAAGGGGTCCTGCCGGCCGTTCTCGGCAATGTACTCCTCAGCCTGTTCAATCATCCACAACGAGTTCTGTTCCGCCTCTTCGCTGGTGGCACCCCAGGCTGTGATGCCGTGGCCGCCGAGGATAGTACCCACGGCCTGCGGGTTGGCTTCCTTGATGGCGGCAATATCCAGGCCAAGCTGGAATCCGGGTCGGCGCCAGGGAACCCAGACAACCTTGTTGCCAAAGATTTTGACCGTCAGTGCCTCACCATCGGCTGCTGTAGCGACGGCGATCCCGGAATCGGGGTGCAGGTGGTCCACGTGGGCGGCGTCCACCAAACCGTGCATTGCCGTATCGATCGACGGGGCGGCGCCGCCCTTGCCGTGGAGGCAGTAGTCGAATGCGGCCACCATCTCGTCTTCGCGCTCGACGCCGGGGTAGACATTCTTCAACGCGTTGAGGCGGTCCAAGCGGAGCACGGCCAGGTTTTCGGCCTTCAGGGTGCCCAGATCTCCACCCGATCCCTTGACCCAGAGGAGCTGGACATCCTCGCCCGTGACGGGGTCTTTTTCATTACCTTTGGCGGAGGTGTTTCCGCCGGCAAAGTTGGTGTTCCGCTTGTCCGCGCCGAGGCGGTTGGACCGCGAAATCAGGTCTTCAACAGTGTTGTTGCTTGCAGAGTTACTGGCGTTTTGCATGGTGATTTTCACGCGCCCCATCCGGCTTGGTGGCCGCCGACGCGGTCCTCGTTGATCTTCTTCTGGTAACCGCTGGCCTTGAATGCTGCCATGGGGTCAGCGGGCAGGCCCCGGGATTCACGCCACTGGGCCAGGACGGGCCGGACGTCGGTGTAGAAGGCATCGTTGAAGATGCCGTTGGCTGCCAGGACATCCCCGGCCCGCTGCGCCTCCGTGAGGGCCTCGCGGTCCACCAGCAGGGCCCGGGCAGTCATTTCCTGCACGTTCAGGACCGAGCGGATCTGCCCGGGGATCTTCTCCTCCAGGTTGTGGCACTGATCCAGCATCAGAGCCACCCCTGAGTCCTTGCCGTACCCACCCCCGCGGATGACCTCCACCATGATCCGGAACAGCTGGAACGGATCAGCCGCGCCCACGATCAGATCATCATCGGCATAGAAGCGGGAATTGAAATCAAAAGACCCCAGCTTCCCCAGCCGCAGCAACTGCATCACAATGAACTCAATATTCGTTCCCGGCGCGTGATGACCGGTATCCAGGCACACCAGGGCTTTCTCCCCCAACGCCAGCACCTGGGCATAGGAAGTCCCCCAGTCCGGAACATCGGTGTGATAAAAAGCCGGTTCAAAAAACTTGTACTCCAGCACCAGCCTCTGGTTCTCACCCAGCCGGCCGTAGATCTCCGTCAGGGACTCCGCCAACCGGTCCTGCCGGCCCCGCAGATCATCCTGGCCCGGGTAGTTGGTCCCGTCAGCGAGCCAGATCTTCAGGTCCCGGGAACCCGTGGCGTGCATGATCTCGATGCACTCGAAATGATGGTCGATGGCCCGCCGCCGCACCGAGGCATCCGAGGACGTCAGCGAACCGAATTTGTACTCATCATCCTGGAACGTGTTCGAATTGATCGTCCCGAGGCCAACCCCCAAACCCGCCGCATATTCCTTCAGCGCCGCGTAGTCATCCACCTTGTCCCACGGAATATGCAACGCCACCGTCGGGGCCAGGCCCGTCACCTCATGGACCATAGCCGCATCAGCCAACTTTTCCTGAATGGTCCGCGGAGTTCCCGGAGTACCAAACACCCTGAAACGGGTCCCCGAATTTCCATACGCCCAAGAGGGAACCTCAATGGCAAGCTCCTCGAGCCTGCCCAGCGCCGTCGCTACGTCGTTCATAGTTATTCTTTCCGCTGGTGGAGCGTGGTTAGTGGGTATCCAGGGCAGCCAGCTGGCTGTCCAGGTTGAAGACTTCCTCGAGAATCTGGAATCCCTCGTCGGGACGCTGCTCGGAGTCTTCGAAGAGAAGGGCCATCTCGGCTTGCCAGCGGCTGTTGACTTCGGTCACCGCCATCCGGGCTTTCACTTGGTCAAAGCCATCGCATTCCAGGTAGCCGATCAGGAGCCCGTCGGCGCCCAGGAACAGGGAATAGTTGTGCCATCCTGCCTCCTTGAGCGCCCGGAGCATGTCCGGCCAAACCGCAGCATGCCGCCGCCGGTACTCATCGATGAGTCCGGGCTGCACTGAAGAGCGGAAGCACACTCGCATTTGCATCTCTCCTGAAGACCTGCTGAATCAATGTGAAAAACACGATCAGTTGAATCGTTTCATTGTTACGATTCAACGTACTCTTGAAGTCGAGCAGGTGTCAAGCAATTGCCCACAAGCGAACGTATCTTCCTATGGTGCGTCCACTTTTGGCGGCAGTAAGCAGAAGGACTGGGAGAAAATGAATCGGACGGCCAGCATCAAGGATGTTGCGAATCAGGCGGGTGTCGCCGTCGGCACGGTTTCCAACGTCTTGAACTACCCGGACCGTGTTTCCGAGCGAACCAAGGAACGCGTCCTCAAGGCCATCGATGATCTTGGCTTCGTGCGCAATGATGCGGCACGCCAGCTCCGGGCCGGCCACAGCAGAACCATCGGACTCATCGTGCTTGACGTCGGAAACCCCTTCTTCACTTCCGTGGTCCGTGCGGCCGAGGACGCCGCCGCGCTCCAGGGCAGCGCAGTCCTCCTCGGCGACAGCGGTCACAACGAGAGCCGTGAGTCCAACTACATTGATCTCTTTCAGGAACAGCGGGTGCAGGGACTGCTGATCTCGCCGGTGGGAGATGTGACCGCTCGGCTGAACGTCCTCCGGGAACGCGGAGTGCCCACCGTTCTGGTGGACCGGCTGGCCGACGACGCCATGTTCAGTTCGGTCTCAGTGGACGACGACGAGGGCGGTTACCTCGCAGCGCGGCACCTGCTTGACATAGGCCGCCGTCGGCTGGCCTTCGTGGGTGGTCCGTTGTCCATTCATCAGGTGGCCGACCGCCTCCGTGGCGCCCAGAGGGCAGTGAAGGAAGAGGCGGACGCCACCCTTGAGGTCCTGGATTCAGAGGGACAGTCCGTCCTGGCAGGCAGAGACATCGGGAACCGCCTGGTGGAGCGACCTGCGAAGAATCTCCCCGACGGGATTTTTTGCGCCAACGATCTCTTGGCCCTCGGCGTTATGCAGTCACTGACGATGATGCACACACTTCGCATTCCGGAGGATATTGCTTTGATCGGCTACGACGACATCGATTTTTCGGTCTCGGCCGTGGTTCCGTTGTCGTCCATCCGCCAGCCCACCGAAGCCATCGGAAGGACTGCCATCGAACTTCTGACCGAAGAGCTGGAATCACAGCAGGTCAGGCACCGGGCTGTTGTCTTCACTCCCGAACTTGTTGTCCGGCAGAGCACACGCGGCGCAGAAGCAGCCTTGGAGGCATCCCTATAGATCCTGCCGGTAGTTTCCACTGGCTGCCCCAAGAACCGCTTGATAAGCCTCCACACTCCGGTCACTGACTGTGGTAGGCGATTCCAGATGGACGGCACCTGACGGCAGGATGCCGGCGCCGCCATGGGTTTCCATCACCTGCCACTGCGCAAGCACGTCTTCGCCACAGTGCTCAGGGGGCAGTTGTGGCCAGAAACTGAACCCTCCGGCCTCATTCAGGGCCTCACGCCGATACATGGTGCACCCTCCAACCCATGCCACCCGGTAGGGAACCCACTGCCCGGGCTCCAGGCCGAGTTGGGCGCTCAGATGGCTTAGGTTGGCCGCGCTGTGAAGCGGCCACCGCTCAAATCCCGGGGCGTCCGGTCTGATTTTCTCCGGGATAACAGGACCATCCCAGGCAGTGAAAGAGGCCATCTGTTCAGGCCGCTTGTCGTTGAGGAACGACAAGCCCTGGGGTGCCATGCCAACAAAACCGCACTCCAGCCGGTCCAGGGCGTCACTCATTCTCTCCAGCGCGCCGGGTTCCAGCCAGACGTCGTCGTCAAGGAACAGCACCTTCTCTGCACCTGATTGCTCCAACAGGAACTGCCGATGCTCGGCCAGCCCCAACCTGGGCAAATGGCGGATCAGGGAAGTTGGTCTGCCTTGTGCCTCCAGCAGCCGGATCATGGCTGCCGCTGCAGGATGTTCCCAGCCAGGTTCGGCCGACGATTGATCGCTGAGGATGACGTGAAAGGGCGGGTCAGCCTGGCCGGCCAGGCCGGACAAGGTAACGGCAAGCTCGGCGGGCCTGTTACAGGTGGGAATCAGTACGTCCAGATCGGCGTCCTCAGCGGAGCGGGCGGCCCCCGCCCATTGTGCTGACGATCGTCGGCTCATACCCCGACCTCCCAAAAAATGCGGACCACTGATTGCAGACCACCGGTTACGGACAAACGGATTTTGCGGAGTGGGAGCGCCTCAGCCGGAGCGGCGGCGCTTTCCGCTAAAGGCTCCTTACCCAGCAGGCCGGGGTCTCACACAGCCGTGTTAGCTCCCCACGGCGTGTCTTGCTTGGCGTGTCGGCACTCAGCCGATTGCCGCCGTCGTCCGTTCCCTCGAAGAGGTGCGTTCCCTGGAAGAGGTGCGTTCGCTGGAAGTCGTGCGTTCATCGGCACCGAAACCGGCGTGTGCCAGCCAGCCCGCAACGTGCCCGGCGATCAGCCTGGCTCCTTCCTCGCGGAAGTGGGTATTGTCCGCCAATCCAACCGGCCAGTAGGCATGCTCCCCCGGCTCAAAATGGCAGAAGAGCTCCCTTGACCTGTCCACACCCAGCCGTAGATAAAGCTCACGGGTCCAGCTGTTGAGGTCAATCAGAGGCACCTGCAGTTCGGCCGCCAGTTCCCGCACCACTTCCGGATAGTCCTCGAGGCTCTCTTCAAGTTCCAGGACTTTTCCGCTTCCGCCAAGGAAGTGCCGCCGCTCAACCGAGGTACAGAGGACGGGCGTGGCGTCCAGGGAGCGGACCTCCGCAATCATGGCGCGAAGGTTTGCCGCATAACCCGTGCGGGCGGCCAGATGGTGACGTTTCTGATCGTTGTGCCCGAACTGGATCAGGACCAGGCAGCCCTCCCCTGCTTCCTGGAGCAAAGCGGCCCATAATCCTTCTTCGCGAAAAGACTCAGTGCTGGCACCGCCCCTGGCGTAGTTGTACACGGCTGCCCAGCCATAAACCTCTGCGGCGAGATGGGCTCCCCAGCCGCTCATCGGGTACTCGTACGTGGGGCAACTGGCGACAGTGGAGTCGCCGGCCAACAGGATCTTCATCATGCAGCTTTCTCGTAAATGTGGGAGACGGGCTTCCTGCCGAGACCCTGCAGCCTCCACCCTCTCCAACGTTGCAAAAGTGCGGAACAGCCGCTGGACGCTCGGTTCAGTAAACGGTTTCTCAAAAACTTAGACCCTTGCCCTTTCCTTGGTCAAGGGCGGACCGCGAATCGTTAAACGATCGGCGTAAGTGGAGTAAACTGCTGATATGGCGCCTTGGAAAGCGCTTGCCGCGTTAGTGTGGAGTAGTGAAAGCCGCCAGGTGGCAACAACGAAAGCCGTATTTACAGACCCTGCAAAACCACGCGGCCAGCGGCCCAAGCGTTAACAGCGTCCGCCTACGCGAGCAGGAAAAGACATCTGACTATGAGGAGAGCCATGGCCCCGTCCGCTCCCGATCCCGCAATCCCACGGCCCCTTGCCCAGTCCCAAGGCGCCCCGGATGCCGAGGTCTCCGCCGCCTCCCCTGGAATGGAGAAGGTTAGCGCCGGCCCCCTGCGGGTGGCCCTCGTAGGTGTCCATGGCTTTGGCAGCCATCACCTGAGGAATCTCAAGAGGCTCCAGGAGAAGGACTTGGTCAGCCTGGTAGCCGTGGCAGATCCGAACCAGCCTGCGGAAGGCGCCCTTCCTGCTGAGACGGCCGTCTTCGCCAATCTTGACGACCTGCTTGAGGGCACGCCCGCCCTGGACTTGGTGATTGTGGCAACTCCCATTCAGACTCACGCCGCGCTTGCCTTGGCCGCTCTTACTGCTGCAGATCTTTATCTGGAGAAGCCGCCGGTTGCCTCCCTGGCTGACTTCCAGCGGCTGCAAACCGCCGCCGAATCGGCAGGACGCAGCGTTCAAATCGGATTCCAGAGCCTTGGTTCACACGCCCTTGAAGCAATCCGCGATCTCGTTGCTCAGGGCGAGATCGGTGATCTGCTGGGGATTACGGCAACGGGGCGCTGGGTCCGGGACCGCGCCTACTACAAGCGTTCCCGCTGGGCAGGAAAGCGCAGCATCGACGGCATTGATGTTGTTGACGGCGTGGCAACTAATCCGCTGGCGCATGCGATCGCCACGGCGTTGAGGATTGCTGACGCCCGTCGGTTTGACGACCTTGTCTCTGTGGAAACTGATCTTTACCGGGCGAACGACATCGAATCCGACGACACGTCAGTAATCCGCCTCCGCACTATTACCGGGATCCCTATCACTTGCGCGCTGACACTGTGCGCCGAGGAATCAGTGGAGCCGTACATCAGCCTGCAAGGGTCCGAAGGCTCAGTTGTTTTCCACTACACCGAGGACCGCCTCGACGTCCTGACTTCCCACGGGGAGCGGCGGGAAATCTTTGGCAGGGACGACCTCACTGAAAATCTCCTGGAACACCTGACTGAGGGCGGTCCGCTGATCAGCCCCTTGGCCGACAGCGGTGCTTTCATGCGCGTCCTTGAGGCGATCCGGACGGCGGAACCTCCAACCCGGATCGGCGATGAATTCATCGTCTGGGAGGGTGAAGGCGAGGCCGCACACGCGGTGGTAACGCGCATCGAAGATGCCCTGGACCGGGCCACTGCAGCCCATGCCACCTTCAGCGAGCTCGCTCTTCCGTGGGCCAGGCCCCTGCCCGGGGAACCGGCTGAGGTATTGACCGTGGAAGACCAGAAACAGTACGACGGCGGCCCTGTGGCTTCCCTTCGCACTGGCACCACCCTTGCCGCCCGACTCTCCCCCAGGCCCTACCTGCATCCGGTGCGGACCCTGGCTGGAGTGGTGGTGACTGACCACCTCCCGTCGGACCACCCTTGGCATCTGGGACTAGGTATTGCCCTCCAGGACGTCAATGGCACCAATTTCTGGGGCGGCAAGACCTATACCCGCAGCGCCCGCCGCTATGAGGAGCGGGATGATCACGGCACCATCTTCCAGACCGGAAGCACCGTGGCCCCTGGCCGCCTGGAACAGGAACTGAGCTGGCGCGCACCTGACGGTGCAGAGCTCCTGCGGGAGCACCGAAACACCAAGGCGGCGCAGGTTGACCATCGCACGTGGCGATTCGACCTTGAAACGGAACTAACCGCCGTCGCCCCCGCATCGCTGGGTGGGCCAGGGTCCAATGGAGCGGCAGGCAGTGGCTATGGAGGATTCTTCTGGCGGCTTCCACTCTGCACCAACGTTCACGTCTTCACGGCCGAGCAATCCGGAGAGTCCATGGTCCACGGTTCGGTGTCGCCCTGGCTCTCGTGGACGGCAGATTTTGCCGATGGACCGGCGAGCCTTGTTTTCGCGGCTCCGCCTCAGTCCCAGGATCCTTGGTTCGTCCGTGCCGCCGATTACCCCGGTGTCGGCTCAGCCCTGGCCTGGGAACGTCCCGTGGAACTGGCAGCGGGCCAGGCCGTTACCCGGACCTTTACCGTCTGGATCAGCGATGGCAGGCTGAATGCTGCCGAGGCCGCCGCCTTAACGGCCCAACTCTGACGCGTCCTAATCCGGACGCGTCCTAATCCGGACGCGTCCTAATCGGGAGGCGTCTTAAGTGGGACGTGTCTTGATAGGAACGCGTCTACAGCAGGAAGTCTTATGCAGCCGGTACGGACTGATTCCGGCGTCGCGAGTTCCGCCACATCAGCAGTCCGACGACGGCGGCAGACAGCATCCCAAGGGCACCCGTAGCCACGAGTCCTTCCCGGACACCGAACTGCTCGGTCAGCCAGCCTGCCAGGAGGCCGCCAAAAGCGTGGCCGCCGAGCAACAAGGGCAGGTATAAGGCCATCACTCTCCCCCGAACCTCCGGCCCGGCCTCCAGTTGCACTGTGGTGGCTGCGATGGTGAGGAAGAGCAAGGTCATGAACCCCACAATCACCAACATGGCAACGAACCACTCCTGGCTCGGCATCAGCGCAGCAATGAGTTGAGAGAGCCCGAACAGCGCGGCTGATGCTACAAGTCCCGGCCGCCCCAACGATCCCAATCGGCCCGCCAGAAGTGCTCCGGCCAAGGCACCCACCGCGCTGAAGGTATTGAACAAGCCGAAGCCCTGGGCTCCGCTGTGCCAGATGGTGTCGGCAAAGGCCGCGAGCACCACAGGCCCGTTCATCCCGAAGGCCCCCATTAGACCGGAGAGCAGGATAACGAGCAGCAGGGCGGGCCGCTGCTGAACATACCGGAAGCCTGCCAGGACCTGGCCCCGGCCCCTCATAGGGGTTGGGCTGGCATGGAGTTGAGAGGTTCGGATCCCCGTGACCAGGCAAATAACCGCAAGGCAAATCACAGAGTTGGAGGCGAAGGCAGCGGCCACGCCGGCTTTGGCGATCACCACCCCGGCCAGGGCGGGCCCCACCATCGCGCCCAATTGGTGGATGGCACTGTTGAGTCCGATGGCAGGCCGGAGTGCATCATCTCCCACCACTTCGCTGACGAATACCTGGCGTGCAGGGCCTTCCACGGCTGAGGTCATCCCCAAGGCCACGCAGCAGGCATAAACGGCCCAGACGGTAATGGACCCGCTGGCGTTCAGGACTGCGAGCGTCATGGCCAACGCCGCAGCGATGGACTGGCATACCAAAAGGATGCGCCGTTTGGGGAAGAGATCCACCAGGATCCCGCTCAGCGGTCCCACCACAAGCATGGGCAGGAACTGCAGCGCTACAGCAACCCCAACTGCGGCCGGGCTTCCGGTGAGCTGAAGCACCAGCCAGTCCTGGGCAAGCCGCTGCATCCACACTCCCGTACTTCCAAGGAACTGGAGCGAGACGAACAAACGGTAGTTGCGTAAGCGGAGAGGCGTGTACCAGCGCACAACCCCGGGGGAATCAGCTTGGGCGGATTTTTGGCGTTCTGAAGACACTTTGCTCGCTGAGGGGTGAGAACAGAGGGCCCGGAAGAGGGCCTGTTGGTTTTGGCTACTTTTGGCTGTGGCTACTTGCGTCCTGCGCGGATCTTCACAGCGGCCGCTGCCAGGACCAAAGCCCCGGGGACCACCACAAAAAGAGCCACGAGCATCCATACGAACACAACGCACATAAACAGGGCTGCCACCAGGAGCAACGATCCGCTGAAATCACGGAGCGAAACAACCTTCGCCTCGGCCAATGAAAGCCGCCAGTCGTGGTGCGTTGACCAGGCTGCCGCAATCCTCAGCAGGAAGACTGCAGCCGCGGTGGCCAGTACCAGCGTGGCGGGCAGGACAACCGTCCGGCCCGGCAGCTGTCCAACGGTTGCCAGCAGCAGATTGAGGACGACGACGACGGCCCCCACCGCCGTCGTCGTTCCCAGTTTCCAGCTGCCGGGCAGCGCCGAACGGAAGGTACGCCAGAGGGCGCGGACGGAGTCATCCGTTCCGTAAAGGTGCCGTTCGAGATGGGAGATTCCCGCGGCGTAGGCGGCGGGAATGGTCACCAGCGGAAGGGAAAGGACCAGGACCAGGGCGCCGGTGAGGAGCGCTTCGGCGAAGAGCGCAAAGCGATTGACCGGAATGGGATCTTCGTGGGGAAGATCGTTCCCCTGCCTTGGTCCGGTGCTTTCCATGGTGCTCATCCTAGATCTCCCAGCCCTTGAATTCCGTCAGCCCTTGAGGCCCTGGGTAGAGACGCCTTCAACGATGTACCGCTGGAACACCAGGAAGAACACCAGCACTGGGAGCAGCGCCAGGACGGACATGGCAATCATCGCGCCATAGTCCGAGCTCTGCGTCTGATCCACGAAGAGCCGCAGTGCCAGCGGCAGTGGGTATTTCTCCGGGGTGTTGAGGTACAACAGGGGACCCAGGAAGTCGTTCCAGCTCCAGATGAAGGAGAAGATCGACGTCGAAATCAACGCGGGTTTCATGAGCGGAAGCATGATCGAACCGAAGATCCTGGCATGCCCGGCGCCGTCGATCCTTGCTGCTTCGTCGAGTTCCGTCGGGAGGTTCCGCATGAACTGGACCATCAGGAAGACGAAGAAAGCATCAGCGGCAAGGAACTTGCCAACCAGCAACGGGATGTAGGTGTCCACGAGGCCAAGCTGATTGAAGATGATGTACTGCGGAATGATCACCACGTGGAATGGCAGGAGAAGGGTGGCGATCATCATCCCGAAGAACATGCTGCGGCCGGGAAACTTGATTCTGGCGAACGCGTAGGCCGAGACACTGGCGGACAGAATGGTTCCCACCACGGCCCCGAGGGCCAAAATCAACGAATTGGTGAAGAACGTCATGGTGGATACCCCACCGATGCCCTCCATTGCAGTCACAAAGTTGTCGAAGCTGAAGTTATCTGACCACAGCGACGTATTCGAACCGCCGATCTCTGCATTCGGCTTGAAGGACGAAGCCATCATCCACAGTGCCGGGTAGAGCACCACTGCCGTCAGCGCAAGTGCCACGATGTGGAAAATGACGCTCTTGAGCCGCTTGGCGCCTGCGGTTTCGGACTTGGGGTTGTAGTGCGGCGCCTGTGTGTCCGCTGCAGACGTTGTTGGGGTTGCCATGGTCGTCATTTCGAATCACCGCTGTAGTGGACCCAGGACTTGGACGTGCGGAAGAAAATCAGGGTAATGATGCCAACAACGATCACCAGGAGCCACGCCATCGCTGACGCATAGCCCATCCGGAAGTCGCTGAAGCCCCGCAGGTACAGGTAAAGAGTGTAGAAAAGAGTGGAGCCTGCCGGACCGCCTTCACCATTCGAGATGATGTACGCGGCGTTGAAGATCTGGAAAGCATGGATGGTTTCCATAAGCAGGTTGAAGAAGATCACCGGGGAGAGCATGGGCCAGGTGATGTTGAAGAACTTCCGGATAGGGCCCGCCCCATCCATTGATGCAGCCTCGTAGAGTTCGCCCGGAATCTGCTTCAGACCGGCCAGGAAGATCACCATCGGTGCGCCGAACTGCCAGACGGTCAGCAGGATGAACATCGGCATGGTCATGGACGGATTGCCCACCCAGCCGCCGAGGTTGATGCCAAAGAAGGACAGGCTTTGATCAACCGGCCCCGAATCGCCAAACATTGCCTTCCAGACGATGGCAATCGACACGCTGGCCCCGATCAGTGACGGCGCGTAGAAAGCGGAACGGTAGAACCCCTGGCCTTTGCGCTTGCTGTTGAGGAGCATGGCGACCGCGAGTGCGGCCGCCAACTTGATCGGCGTACCGAAGACCACGTAGTTGACTGTCACACCCACCGACTGCAGGAACCGTTCGTCCTGGAACAGCGTCATGTAGTTGTCCAGCCCGATCCACTTGGGTGGTTCGAACAGGTTGTAGTTGGTGAAGGACAGGTATAGCGATGAGATCATCGGGCCTACGGTGAGGGCGATGAATCCCAACAGCCAGGGCAGCAGGAAAGTGTAGCCGGCGCGGGTATCCGCCCCCCGCCGCCGCGATTTGCGCGGCAGCGGGAGATCGGACGACGTCGAACGCCTGCTCAGGGTTGGGCTTTGAGTCACGAATTCATTCCGTCAGTTGTGAAGCCTGATTGGGACATTCTGCCTGATCAGGCGTTCTGCTTGATGAGGTCTTCGGCTTCCTTGAACCATGCGTCGGCTGCGCCGTTTACGTCCAGCTTGCCAAAGTTCAGGTCCGCGCTGATTCGCTTGAAGGAAGCCTCGAGGGTGCCGAAGCCAACAATGGGGGGCTCGGGAGCGTCCTTGAGGTACTTCTCAATGGACTTCTCGTAGTCAACAACCAGCTTGTCGGTGCCCTCGAATGTAGTGCCGTCGCGCTGGGTCTTCGAGGCAGGAACGCCGCGGGAGGTTTTGAAGATCTGGCCGACCTCGGGATCGTTGACCATGAAATCGATGAAGCGAGCGGCTGCATCCTTGTTTTTGGTCTTGGCGCTGGCAACCATGAGCATGGACGGCTTCAGGAACAGGCCCAGATTGTTGGGATCGTCGGAGGGGACAGGCACGAGCTTGAGCTCCTTGGCGCCACTGTCCCCAAGGTACCCGGCCATGAAGTTGTCCCAGGTGACCTCCGAGGCGGTCGCATTTGAGCCAAACGCCGACTTCGGCGCGAGCTGCGTTACGCGCTCTTCAGGGATGATGGCCGGAGTGCCGCGCAGGTCACCAACCTTGTCCCACCATTCCTTCAGATCGTCCTTGCTGAAACCGAGCTTGCCATCCTCGGTGAAGGCTTCGATGTTCTGCTGGCGAAGCCAGATGTTGAA
The DNA here is from genome assembly GCF_056499105.1 of Arthrobacter sp. Z5-13. NCBI lineage: Bacteria > Bacillati > Actinomycetota > Actinomycetes > Micrococcales > Micrococcaceae > Arthrobacter > Arthrobacter sp. Z5-13. Next base: position 942,014 of record NZ_CP096460.1, on the reverse strand, counting down.
CATCCACCACACAGATGTGTAGTCGCTGGAACCGAAGAGTGCACCGCCGCTCTTGGTGCCCACCTCGGTGAGGAAGGCGTTGTATTCGTCATAGGTCCAGGAGCCGTCCGGCTCTGCAATGCCGAGGGAGGCCAGCTTGGCGGGGTCGTAGTAGACAGCGAAGGCGTTGGTGCTGGTGGGGATACCGAAAGTCTTGCCCTTGATCTGGCCCGAGGGCAGCAGTGACTTGTCGAATGCCGAGGTGTCAATCTTCACGGTGCTGAGGTCCAGGAGCTGGTTACGCTGGCCGTAGTCGCGCAGGTAGGAGAGGTCCCACTGCATAACATCGGGGAGGCCGCCGCCTGCAGCTTCGGTGGCACGCTTCTGCCAGTAACCGGCAAAGTCGGTGAAGTTGCCGTTGACCTTGATATCCGGGTTCTTGGATTCGAAGAGAGCGATTGCCTTGCGGGTGCGCTCGGCGCGGTCATCGTTGCCCCACCAGGTGTAGTTGATGGTGACGGGGTTCTCAGCAGAGCCTGTCTGCGCGGGCGATGGCTGGCCACAGGCTGCCAGGACGGCGGCAGACGCTGTGCCCAGCGCTACCGTGGTGAGGAAATTCCTTCTGTTGATCATGAGAGCCTCCTTGCTCGATTTGGGTCAGCATGTGTTCGGGTGGTCCCTACAACGGAAGTAGTGAGCTGGCTAACATGCTTTCTGAAACGATACAATATCGGTTATCGCCCAGTTGGGCAAGCGTTTTCCAAAAGATCGAATTTGGTAGTTCCGCTTCTGGCACCACTGACAAAGGAGTCCCCCATGTCCCGCAAGGAATCCCTCCCGCCCACAGCTCCCTGGAGCCATTTGGACGGCATCGCCTACGGTGGCGACTACAACCCGGAGCAGTGGCCGGTGGACGTTCGGGTTGAGGACCTGGACCTCATGAAAGAAGCGGGTGTGACTTTCCTGAGCGTCGGGATTTTTTCGTGGGCCACGCTGGAACCGCGCGAAGGCGAGTACGACTTCAAGTGGCTGGACGAGGTACTGGACAATCTTTCGGCTGCCGGGATCAAGGTAGCCCTGGCTACGGCCACCGCCGCTCCCCCGCCCTGGCTGGTGCACAAGCACCCGGAAATCCTTCCTGTTACCGCCGAGGGAACGGTGCTGGGTCCCGGCTCCCGACGGCACTACTCGCCGTCGTCGGCCGTTTACCGGCGCTACGCGACCGGAATGACGCGAGTGCTTGCGGAGCGGTACAAGGAGCACCCGGCGTTGGCCTTGTGGCACGTGGATAACGAACTTGGTTGCCATGTTTCAGAGTTCTATGGTGACGAGGATGCTGCCGCGTTCCGCCGCTGGCTGGAACGGCGCTACCGAACGATCGAAGCTTTGAACCGTGCGTGGGGCACAGCTTTCTGGTCTCAAAATTATGCTTCATTTGAGGAAATTTTGCCTCCGCGGGTAGCGCCGTTCACTCTAAATCCCGGGCAGCAGTTGGACTTCAAACGCTTCAGCTCCTGGGCGTTGATGGACTTTTATCGTTCCTTGGTTGCCGTTCTGCGTGAGGTCACCCCGCAAATCCCCGCCACCACCAATCTGATGGCCACCAGCGCCACCAAGTCCCTTGATTACTTCGATTGGGCGCAGGACCTGGACGTCATTGCCAACGACCACTACCTGGTGGCAGCGGATCCGGAATCACACGTGGAGCTCGCCTTCAGCGCCGACCTCACGCGCGGAATCGCGGGTGGTGACCCGTGGATCCTCATGGAACACTCGACGTCGGCGGTCAACTGGCAACCACGCAACCGGCCAAAGCTGCCCGGCGAGATGCTGCGTAACTCGCTGGCCCATGTGGCACGTGGAGCGGATGCTGTGATGTTCTTCCAGTGGCGGCAAAGCTACGCAGGGTCCGAAAAGTTCCACTCCGCCATGGTCCCCCACGGCGGCCGGGACACCCGGGTCTGGCGGGAAGTGGTGGATCTTGGCTCTACCCTCAAGCGTTTGGCTCCGGTCCGCGGTTCACGGGTTGAATCCCGGGTGGCCATCGTTTTCGACTACGAAGCGTGGTGGGCCTCCGAACTGGATTCCCACCCCAGCCAGGACGTGAACTATCTGGACCTCCTGCGCAGCTTCCACAGGTCCCTGTTCCTGCGCGGCGTTGCCGTGGATTTTGTGCATCCTTCCGCGTCCCTCGATGGCTACGACCTGGTTCTTGTCTGCACGCTTTACAACGTTTCGGATGAGTTCGCGGACAATATTGCGGCCGCTGCACGCGGTGGCGCAACGGTACTTGTCAGTTATTTCAGCGGGATAGTTGACGAGCATGACCACGTCCGGTTGGGCGGCTACCCAGGCGCTTTCCGTGACCTCCTGGGAATCACGGTTGAGGAATTCCACCCGCTGCTGGCCGGTGAACAGCTGAAGCTCAGCGACGGTGGGACGGCTTCGGTTTGGAGCGAGCACGTTCATGTTGTCGTTGACGTTGAGGACGGTGGCGGCGGCGCCGCGGGCGGGGATGGGGCCCCTGGCTGCCACGGGGTCGGTGCCGCGGGCGGGGACGGGGCCGCGGGCGGGGACGGGGCCGCGGAGGTGCTGGCGACGTTCTCCGAGTATCCCTTGGAAGGTGTTCCGGCCCTGACACGACGCGAAGTTGGCACTGGAACCGCTTGGTATCTCGCCACATTCCCGGAGCCTGACAGCCTCGAGGCCCTGGTGGAAAGGCTGTTGACCGAATCCGGGGTTTCCTCCGTGGCAGCCTCAGATGCCGGCGTGGAACTAACCCGCCGCCGCAATGAGGATGGCAGGAGTTTTGTCTTCGCGATCAATCATTCGAGGATGAATGCCTCGGTTTCAGTTTCCGGAGTAGATCTGGTTTCGGGCACGCGTTTCAGCGGAACTGTAGCAGCGGGCGCCGTGGCAGTGGTCGCAGAAGACTAGGCCGTTCTTTTGGGCGGGACCCTATGGAAGTTCACGTCTCGGGAAGGCTCGGTCTAGTTCTCGTTTCGGCGCTCGACTGGTCCGCACTTCTTGGGCTTATTTTGTCGTACCCCTTTGGCAGAGTTGTTCCATGGAAGCCATGGGGGAACTTGCAGCAGCTGGCGTAGTGCGCCGGCGGCAGTTGAGTGCCGTCCCTGTTGGACCTCCTCCGCTGCCGGTTCGAGGTTTGCGAAGCATCCCAGCGTCCCATCCGGTTCCTCTGGCTTCCGGACCCACCGTTTCCATGCAATCAGAGTCCGACGGCGTCTTCGATGGCGGTGTGTCCGGTGCGGTGGCGGCGAGTGTTGAGTTGTTGGGAACGGCGCGGACGACGGCGGCCGGTGAGCTCGCACTGTCCGGTTTCACTGACGCGGCGGACTTCGCCGGCCAGGTCGAGGAACTCTCCCGCACCGTGGAATACCTCCAGGTCCTCGCGGCCGCAGCCGTGGACCGCACCCGCACCGAAGCCGCCAGCTCAAACACTTCGGCCGGGTGGACCACCGGGTGGGGCACTGAAACAGTGGAAAACGGGGCCGGCAGCGCTTCCGGTCGCGGTGCTGCCGGATCTGCTGCTCCTTCCGGTCGGGGGTCTGCTGTGCCTGTTGGGGATGGGTGCCGGAATACTGCCGAGTTCCTCCGCGCCCGGCTGCGGATCAGCATCGCAGAAGCCCGACGCCGCCTTGCCCTGGCCTCAGCGCTCCTGCCCTCCACCGGAATCACCGGCCAACCCGTCCCGCCCGCCCGGGAAGAACTCGCCACCGCCTACGCCACCGGGGCCATCCCCTCCCGCGCCGCGACCATCATCACCCTCGCCCTCGAACGCGCCCAGCACGTCACGGACCCGGACACCCTGAACCGGATGGAACACGCCCTGACCCGCACCGCCACCGAAGAAGACCAGGACTTCCTGACCCGCATCACCCGCCGCTGGGCAGACGCCATCGACCAGGACGGCACCGAACCCTCCGAAGAAGAACTCCGCCACCGCCAAGGAGCCTTCATCCGCCACACCCGCCGCGGACTCCACCACCTCGAAATCTTCGCCACCACCGACCAATACGAAAACCTCCTCACCGCCATGAACACCGCCACCAACCCCCGCCTCCACCCCACACCATCTTCGGCCGAACCAGGAACCCCGGCCGCAGAAACAGGGGCAGGAACAGAAGCGGCAGCAGAGGATCCGGCCGGAGCAGCACCCACAGACGTGGTATCGGATGAATCAGCCGCAGAGACAGCAGCCCTGGATCGCAGGACCCGGCCCCAACGACTCCTCGACGGCCTCATCGGCGCCTGCAAAACAGCCCTCACCACCACCCACCTCCCCACCACAGGAGGCCTCCGACCCCAGGTCATGGTCACCATCGACTACCAAGATCTCCTCACCCGCCTCAACCACACCAACACCAACACAGGCACAGCCACGCGTTCGGGCGCAGGCCCAGGCACCGGTTCGGGCACAGGGACGGGGACGGACACAGGGACGGGGACCGGGACGTTCGCGTTCACCGGACCCGTCACCGCCTCCACCATCCGCAAAATAGCCTGCGACGCCGACATCATCCCCATCCTCCTCGGCAGCGAAGGCCGCATCCTCGACATCGGCCGCACCACCCGCATCTTCCCGCCCCACATCCGCAAAGCCATCACCGCCCGCGACCAAGGCTGCACCTTCCCCGGCTGCACCATCCCAGCCCCCTGGTGCGAAGCCCACCACACCACCTACTGGTCACACAACGGACCCACCAGCACCGACAACGGCACCCTCCTCTGCAGCCACCACCACCACCTCATCCACAAAGAACAATGGACCATCCACATGCCCCACGGCATCCCCTGGTTCATCCCACCACCACACATCGACCCCACCCAACAACCCCGACAAAACCACTACTTCCACCAACAACCCGGACGCCCAACAAACACGCGGGTCGCTGAAACACGGGGCAGCCGATCCAGCACGGGCGGATCAAACCGGGAAGCCGATCCAGCACGGGGCGGATCAAACCGAGAGCCGAACCACGGGAGTGGAAAACTCGGGAGTGGATCAAACACGGGCCACAGCCCGGACACAAGAATGCCCCAAGCGGATCCCTCAATAATCCGGTTGGGGCAAACTTGCGTAGCTATTGTTCAGCAGGACCAAAGCCCAGAAACTGAACCGACGCCGTCGTTGTTTTGGCTAACTGCTTATAGCTGCTGCCATCTCGTCGACGGCCTTCTTTCCGGCTTCATCTGTGGACAGTCGCTCGAAAAGAACCTCAGACGTATAGCGTTTGACGATTTCCTGGATGGCTCCGGCTCCCTTCGGCGGCGGGGCCGGCGCCTCACCAAGCTCACCCTTGATCTGATCGATGAACTCCACCACCTTGACGTCAGCGGGAGTCAGCTTGGGGGCGATCGCTTCGCGAATCTCGGAGTTCGGGTAAACACCTCGGTCAGCAAGCAGGGCTTCACCGGCTTTCACGTCGTTAGCAAGGAAGTTGATGAACTTGGCGACTTCCTCCGGGTGCTTCGTCCGGGATGAGGCGGACCAGAACTGGGAGGCCTTGTACCAGAGCTGGGCGTCGGAGGCTGAACCTGTCTTTGACGGGAAACGCAGGACCTTCAGCTCACCTCCCGCAGCCTTCTCCAGTGCTGGCAGCTGGTTGGACCACCAGAATGCGAGGCCGTTCTTGCCTGTTGCAAGGCCACTCTGGTCCAGGGGTGCCGCTTCCGCTTCGACCACTTCTGCCGCAGATGGCACAGCTTTCTTTTCACTCATTTGCTTGAGGAAGGCCCACCAGCCGGCGATGTCTCTGGGCTCGAAGCCCAACTTTCCGTCCGATGTGTAGAGGGACTTGCCATTCTGCCGCAACCAAACGCCCAAGGAAGCCTCGTCCGTCCCGTAAGCAGCAGCACCATAAGTTCCCTTCGGCGATTTCGCAGTGACTTCGGCAGCGATACGCTCGAAGTCCTCCCAGGTCCATTTGCTGTCATCCGGAAGCTCTACTCCTGCAGCTTTGAAAACCGCCGGATTGGCGAGGATCGTCGCAGCATTAATGCCTGCCGCAATCCCTGTCAGGCCATCTTCACCTTTGCCGGCGTTCAGGGCAGCCTCGTCAAACTTGCTGGTATCGATGTCGTACTTGGATAGGTCCAGCAACGCCCCCCGGCTGGAATATTCCGTGATGTACTTCTCATCCATCTGGATGATGTCCGGGGCATCATTAGCAGCCACTTGAGTGGCCAACTTGTCCCAGTAACCGCTCCAGTCGCCGTATTCCGGCTTGATCTTAATGCCTGGATTCTGAGCCTCAAAGGCGTCAATGGCTGCCTGAGTGACCTGGGCCCGCTTGTCACTTCCCCACCAGGAAAAGCGCAGCTCGACTGTTCCGTCGGCACTTTGCGGGGATCCACCCCCGCCACAAGCAGTGAGGGCAAGCACGACGGCAGCGGCTGCGGCAGTTGCGCCTACCCGCCCGAGCCGGCTGGCGGCTTTGGCAGGAGTTGGTTTGGGTGCCTGACGAGCGGCACGAAAGGGAAATAGCGGCACGTGGAACTCCGATCTTCTTTGATCTGGAACGGATATGAACGGATTTAGAGAAAACGCTTTCTAACTGATAATACAAGATGGCAACTTGTAATACAAGTACCAAAGGGATGTTCCCGCCACCGCAAACTGATACTGCCGATGACGGGAAGCCCGGCCTATTTGATTCCGGTGGTGGCGATTCCCTTGATGAGGAAACGCTGGCCGAAGAGGAACACCAGGAAGACGGGGAGCAGGGAGACAATCGACATCGCAAAGAGGGATCCCCAGCTGGTGCTGGACTGCGAATCAACGAAGGCGCGCAAAGCAACAGGCACGGTAAACATGTCCGGATCCGTCAGGTAAATCAGGGCGCCGAAGAAGTCATTCCACGTCCAGATGAACGTGAAGATGGTGGTAGTGGCCAAGGCAGGCACCATGAGCGGCAGGATCACGCGTAGGAAGATGCGGGGGTGTCCAGCGCCGTCGATCCTTGCGGCCTCATCCAGTTCTTTAGGAATGCCTCGGATGAACTGAACCATCAGAAAGACAAAGAAGGCGTCGGTGGCCAGCAGTTTCGGCACAATGAGCGGCCAGAAAGTGTTCACCCAGCCGATCTGCGAGAACAGGATGTACTGGGGCACAATCACCACATGGAAGGGCAGCATGATAGTCAGCAACATGATGCCAAAGAACAGCTTCTTACCGTTGAACTGCAGCCGGGCAAAGGCGTAGGCGGCCATCGAGCAGGAGATCAGGTTGCCCAGGATGGAGCCGATCACCACAATTGCCGAGTTGATCATGTAGTGCCCGAACGGGTGGGTCAGGGCTGACCAACCATCGGTGTAGTTGCTCATTTCCAAACTGTTGAGCCACAATCCAGGCTCCCGGAAGATCAGGTCGTTGGGCCGCAGTGAGGAAACCACCATCCACAGCAGCGGATAGATCATGAGGCCGCCGGCCAGTATCAGAATCGCGTGCTTAACCAGTCCGTTGATGCGGGCTCGCCGGCTGAACGCCAGGCTGCCCCGGGATTCCCGCGGCCGACGTGGAGAGGCGGGCTTGGTGATGGTGTCAACGGACTTGCTGTCCGCTGCAGGAAGCGCCTGAATTTTAGTCATCGTAGAACACCCAATACTTAGCAGCGATGAAGTTGATGGCGGTAAATGCGCCGATAATTACCAGCAGGAACCAGGCCATGGCTGAGGCATAGCCCATATCAAACTGGCCAAAGCCCTTTTGGTAGAGATACAACGTGAAGAACATCGTGGAGTCGGACGGGCCGCCATTCCCGCCGGAGACGATGAACGCCTGCGTAAAGGACTGGAATGAGCCGATGATCTGCAACACGAGGTTGAAGAAGATGATGGGGCTGAGCATCGGCAGAGTGATGCGCCAGAATTTTTGCAGCGTACTGGCACCATCCACTTCGGCGGCCTCGTAATACATATTGGGAATCTGGCGGAGGCCTGCCAGGAAGATGATCATGGGGGCGCCGAATGTCCACACATGAAGCAGGATGATGGAACCGAGAGCAGTGCTGGGATCCGAGATCCACCCGGGCCCCTGAATGCCGAACATCGCAAGAGCCTGGTTGACCAGGCCTGTGGTGCCGAAAATCTGCTTCCACAGGATGGCGACCGCCACTGAACCTCCCAGGAGCGACGGAAGATAGAACACCGAACGGTAAAACGGCAGTCCACGAAGCCCTTTGTCGAGCACCAATGCAATCAGGAGGGCAACAGCCAACTGCAGCGGAACGCCCACCAGGACGTAGGTGAAGGTGACTCCGAGTGAATTATGAAGGCGGGCGTCGCTGAGCATCCTGGTGAAGTTATCCAGGCCCGTCCATTCGGGCGGCTGCAGCAGGTTGTAGTCGGTAAAGGAAAGGTAGAGGGACATGAGCATCGGCCCGATAGTGATGGCGAGCAGTCCCACCAGCCAAGGGAGCAAAAATATGTAGGCGGCCTTGTTGTCCCGGCCGTTTGCTTTTCTTTCAGCGGCCGTGACCGGCCCCTTGCGCCGAGTCAGTGAGGAAAGCTCACTGATCGCACTCATGGCGCCTCCTGCGCCATCATTGCGGAGCAGGTCAGGCCGGGCAACGCCGCCCCCTGCATGCCATGTGTTTTCACGGCCATCTTGTCTCCTTTGTCATCGCGGCCCCGCTGGTTCACCGTGGGAAAGTCAGTCGGGACTTCCTCAACCGGCCGAAGCGTACTCGTACCAAAGTAAACGCTTTCTTGACTCCTGTACAGCCTTTTGCTAGCTTTCGAGAAAGCGTTTTCTGTGGTCGGGATCACTGTAGAGCCATGAACAGGAAAACCACAAACGAGAGGTAAGACATTGATGTTTGGTCTCGCGAGAACTTTCCTGTGCACGGTTGCGGCGGCGGCCGCCTCAGCACTCCTGCTCACTGGTTGCGGCGCCGCCTCCTCTCCCAGCGAGGAAGGGACAGTGGAGAAGCCTGTGACCATCCGGTTTTCCTGGTGGGGCAACGACGCCCGGGCTAAGACAACCCAGGAAGTCATCAAGGCTTTTGAGGCAGCAAACCCCACCATTAAGGTCGAAGCAGAAACAACGGAATTCAGCGCTTACTGGGACAAAATGGCCACCCAGATCGCAGGCGGCACTACTCCGGACATCTTCACAATGAGCGGCTCCTACCCGAGTGAATATGCCACTCGCGGTGTTCTGCTGGACCTTGAGACAGTCAAGAATGAGATCGACACCTCCAAGTTTGCCGAGGGAACCCTCGAACTGGGGCAGATAGAAGGCAAGCAGTACACCGTCACCGCCGGGGTCAACGCCATGTCCATGGTCATCGACCGCAACGTCTTCAAGACTGCCGGCGTCGAGCTTCCCGACGATGAAAAGTGGACCTGGGACGATTACGTGACAATCGCCGGGAAGATTTCCAAGAACTCCCCACAAGGCACCTTTGGCACCACCTCCATGGCCAACGATTCTTTCCTCGCAGTTTGGGCGCGCCAGCACGGCGAAAAGCTGTACACCGACGACGGAAAGAAGCTTGCCATCAGCGAGGACACTGCCACGAAGTGGTTCGAGCTGAACAAGAAGCTCATGGAAACCGGCGGTGCACCCAGCGCTTCGCAGACTGTTGAGGATGCCTCATCGCAACCCGAGCAGACCCTTCTGGGACAGGGCAAGCAGGGCATGAAGCTCTCCTGGAGCAACCAAATGGTTTCCTACTCGGACGCCCCGTTGGAGATGCTCAAGCTGCCGGGAGAGTCCTCAAAGGGCGGAACCTGGCTGCGGTCCTCCATGGAATACGCCATCTCTTCAAAGTCAAAGCACCCCAAGGAAACCGCCAAATTCCTGAACTTCCTGGTCAACAGCCCCGAAGCGGGCAAGCTCATAAAGACCGACCGTGGAATGCCCGCCAACACTGAAACCAAGGCAGCCATCGAACCGCTACTGAAGGAGGGGCAGAAAAAGGAGGCAGGCTACCTGGACCGGGTTGCCGAGATGAACCTTGAAGCTCCGCTACCCTTCCCGGCCGGATCTTCCGCCACCATGGAAGTGCTGACCCGCCAGAATACCGACGTTCTGTTCGGCAAGATCAGCCCCCGCGATGCTGCAAAGGCCCTGATCTCCGAAGTGAACCAGAACCTCGGCTAGCCCCGTCACTGCAGTTGTTTTGCAGCCACCCTCCATCCACCCCGGAGTCGTCTTCTTGTCAGAACAGCAGTCCCGCGAACCCCAAGCCCGCACCAGATCCAGCGCAATTCCCGGTTATGAAGACTGGCCGGGATATGTCCAGGGAATCGTCCGTGGAACGGGCATGCACCGTGCCCATTCCACGGCGGCCCAAGAGCTCGTGGCGGCACTCGGCGTTCCCGAGCGCCGCGGGGTCCCCATTCCGGTGACGGATTGGGAAGAAGAGTACGACGGCGTTACCACCTCCCAGCTCAGCTGGCAGTTGGGCTTTGGGCCAAGGACCCGCGCCTGGTTTGTGCGCCCCAGCGGAGTCAGTGAGCCGATGCCCGGGATTCTGGCCTTGCACTGCCACGGCGGCAACAAGTTCGTGGGGGCGGAACGGCTGGTGAAGCTTTCGGGGAACCATGCCTTGGCAAAGGCGTCACGAACGGCCCTCTACGGCGGTCGAAGCCTCGCAACAGAACTGGCCCGGAGCGGCTTCGCTGTCCTTACCCACGACGCCTTCGCCTGGGGCAGCCGCCGCTTCGATCTGGCCACCCCGCCGTGGCGGACAGAGGAGGCTCTGGAGGCAAGGTTCGTTCAATGGCGGGAGGCCGGCGTCGTGCCTTCCGAAGCGGATTTGTACAACGCAGCGGCAGCCATCCATGAAGATACTGTGGCCAAGGCTGCCGGGCTATTAGGGACGAGCTTCGCAGGCATGGTGGCCCACGATGACCTGGCCGCGCTGGAAATTCTGGCAGGATTGCCCGGCGTGGCCGCGGACCGGCTTGGCTGCATCGGTTTCTCAGGCGGCGGCGGCCGCTCTCTCACCCTTGCCGCGTTGAGTCCGCTTGTCCGGAGTTACGTAGTCACCTGCATGATGACAAGCTTCGATGCGCTGGTTCCAGCCTACCTGGACGCACATTCCTGGCTGCTGCAGACACCGGGTATTCGGCGTCTTGGCGACTGGCCTGAGCTCGCCGCCCGTTCCTCCGCGGAAGCTTTGCTTGTTCAATACGCCTTAGCCGACCAGCTGTTTCCGGAGGACGGAATGCGCCAGGCCCACGCGCAGCTCCTCACGCTGGAGATGCCAGGCCATTACAGAGGAAGCTTTTGGCCGGGCAGGCATGAGTTCACGGCTCCGATGCAGGAAGAGGCGATTGAATTCCTGCAGGGCACCCTGCACAGCCCCGTGACCTCAAGGGGTAGCCGCGCTCGTGAGGACTAAGACGATCAGGGGTAAGAACTCAACAACTGAGAAACCGTTTTCTCAGCTACAGTTAAGCCCAGAGAATGCTCTAGCTTCAACACCGAGGACCAGGTCATGACTGAAACAACAACGGCGAAAAGCCATCCGGCCAGTCTTCCCTTCGAAGCCGTTCCCTCCTCCCGGGATATCCCCGCCCGGATCGCCCTCGTGGGTGTCCACGGTTACGGGCTGCGCCATTTGGATAACCTGCAACGGCTTCAGGATGGGGGCTTGGTGCAGCTCGTTGCGGTGGCCGATCCCCATCCTCCCGCAGAAGGAGCTCTGGGCAAGGGTGTCAGTGTTTACGGCTCGTTGGACGAATTACTTGAGAGCAGCCCTGTTCCGGATGTGGTTATCCTCGCGACCCCCATCCAGACCCACGCGCCACTCGCCCTCGCAGCGCTTGCAGCCGGCGCGGACGTTTATATGGAGAAGCCGCCCGTGGCGTCAATGGCCCAATTCGATGCCGTACTGGCAGCTGCGGAGCAAGCGGGCAGACTGGTACAGGTGGGATTCCAGAGCCTGGGTTCCAATGCCCTCCCTGCCATAGAGCACTTGATTGCATCGGGAGAGATCGGTGAGGTCCGGGGCGTGGGCGCACAAGGAACGTGGGTGCGGAACCTCGCCTACTTCAAGCGGTCCCGCTGGGCTGGCAAACGCAGCCTGGACGGCATCGATGTTGTGGACGGGGTTGCCACCAACGCCCTCGCTCACGCAGTGGCTACGGCACTGCGCATCGCCTCCGCCCGCACCGTAGCTGACGTCGCTTCTATTGAAACCGACCTTCACCACGCGTACCGCACTGAAAGTGATGACACCTCTGTTATCCGGGTCCGGACCGCTGCAGGAACGGTCCTGCTCTGCGCGTTGACGTTGTGCGCCGACGAGCAAACGGCTCCCTCTGTCACCGTCTTCGGGACAAGGGGCAAGGCCGAGCTCTTTTACACCGAGGACCGTTTGGCAATCACCACTCCCGACGGCGAGCGCACCGAGACCTACTCGCGAAGGGACCTGCTTGAGAATCTGCTTGAAGCACGTCGAACCGGAACGCCCCTGCTGAGCCCCTTGGATGGAAGCGGAGCGTTTATGACGGTCTTGGAGGCAATCCGCACAGCAGAACAGCCCTTGCCCATCGGCGGCGAGCATGTGACATGGGAGGGCGACGGCGATGGCGCCCATCCGGTGATCGGCAATATCCGGGCGCTTATCCGCCGCGCAGTCCTTTCGCAGTCGACCTTCAGCGAGCTCGGCGCCGTTTGGGCACGTCCGGCTGACGAGGCTAAGGCCACCAAGCTGACGCTGGATGGCACCACCGTGGCTTTCGAAAAGGACGGCAGCAACATAATGCCCACCTCGGCGCCGCGCCCTTACCTTCATCCGGTGTCCACGCGCTCAGGGACCGTGGTCACAGATCATCTTCCAGAGGACCATGTGTGGCACCTCGGCGCCGGGGTGGCAATCCAGGACGTAGACGGCGTCAATTTCTGGGGTGGCCGGACCTACACCAGGGAAGCCGGAGAGTATGTGTGGCGGCCCGATCACGGCCGGATTGTCATCACCTCCGCGGAACAGGCCGAGGGATCACTGACTGAGCGCCTCGAGTGGCTGGCACCGGATGGTCAGGCGGTCCTCCACGAACGACGCCACTGGAACTGGGCCGCCGTCGACCCCCAAACATGGGTTTTAAGCCTTGGCTTCAAGCTCTCTCCTGCGGGAGACCGGCCAGTCAGTCTGGGGAGTCCAGGGTCCAACGGACGCCACGAGGGCGGTTACGGCGGGTTTTTCTGGCGCCTGCCCGCTGGCGAAAACGTCGACGTACGCACGGCGAGCGCATCTGGCGAGGCCAGGGTGCACGGCAGCATCTCACCGTGGCTGGCCTGGAGCGCCGATGTAGGCAGCAAAGCCGCGACTCTCGTCTTCGTCGCAGCCCAGGGCTCCATGGACCCCTGGTTCGTCAGGGTCGCTGGTTATCCGGGAGTCGGACAGGCCCTGGCCTGGGAAGAACCCGTGATCACAAGTCCCGAGGACGCGGTTGAACGTAGCGTCACAGTGCTCGTGGCCGACGGGCGCCTGGATACATCCGAAATCCAACATCTCATCAACTCCCTGGGGGATAACTCGTGAGCAAGGCAATTATCGACTCCACCATCCCGGACACCTCGGCCGTGGAACCGACAGGCGACCCGTCACAATGGGCCAGGTCAGCAGAGGACCGGACAGCCTCCCCTGGGAACGCAGCCGACCGCGCGGTCAAAAGGCAACGTGTGCTCGACATTATGGACTCCGCAGAGACAGACTCGCTTTTACTGACGAGCAACACCTCCCTGTGCTGGTACCTGGACGGCAGCCGCATGCATATCAGCCTTGCGGGAGCGCCAATCGCGGCGATGCTTGTGACGCGCGACGGCGATCACTTAGTGACGTTTAACAACGAGGCCGAGCGGCTGGCCACTGAGGAAGTGCCCCCCGAGGTAACCATTCACTCTGCTCCTTGGCATGGTTCCCTCGAAACGGTCGCGCGTGAATTGGCCGGCGGCAAGCCCATGGGTGAGTCCGAGGTCGCGGCACAGCTGCGGGGGGCCCGCCAACCCTTCCTTCCAGCCGAGAGTGCCCGGTACGCCCGGCTCAATGCAGACACGGCTGCGGCCCTGACTGACGTTCTTTCACGTGCCACTCCAGCGTCAACCGAATTCGAAATCGCCGCCCAACTTGCCAGCCGGATTATGGCCATGGGAGCGGAACCCCTTGTGCTGCTCTGTAACGGAACCAGCCGCAGCACGTTCCGGCACCCGCTTCCCACCCACAGCCGTCTGGGCCGCCGGGCGATGGCAGTGGTGTGCGCCCGCCGCCACGGCCTTGTTGCCAACGTAACCCGCTGGGTCAGGTTCGACGACGGCACTCCTGCCGAGCTCGACGCCGAGTCCCGCCTTATGGCTGTTGAAGCAGACATCTTTGATGCGACAGTCCCAGAAGCCAGGCTGAACAGCATTTTCCGCGAGATCAAAAGAGCCTACGTGCGGCATGGTTTTGGGCCGGATCAATGGACGCTGCATCACCAAGGCGGCGTGGCGGGCTATGCGGGGCGCGATCCACGGGTAACCGCACTGACAGAGGACCAAGTAGTCCTGAATCAGACGTTTACCTGGAATCCCTCCGGGCCGGGGGTCAAAATTGAGGACACGGTGCAGTTGACCGAAGCCGGGATTGCCGTCCTCAGCGTTGATCCGCGCTGGCCCGCGACGCCGGTGAATGGGCTGCGGCGGCCCCTCACCCTGCAGCTGTAAAGGACCTGGAGCTGTAAAGCCGGGTACCCACCCCTACGCTGACGAGAACCAGACATGGTTCGGATCCACGCCTGGCTGCCCCTGACGCTGTGGGCCGGGGGTGGACTGAACCTTGGGCGGATCAGCCAGCACTACGTCCAGCGCCTCTACGTCCAGCAGGCGCCGTGCTCCCGAGGTGAGGTCTTCCATCCAGAAAAGGCCCGTTGAGGGAAGCACTTTTGTCACCCTGCCGCGATGAAACAATCTGCCTTTATGCCAGGCCTCAATGTCATCGCCAGCCGATAGTTCGGCGCAGTCCCGGACACGCACTTTCCCCTGCCCTGCCATGGTCATTCCTCCCCTGAACCGCATCACTAGGTTCCATCAGCATGGCGTACCGACGTTGCTGCTTCGTTTCCGCCACATGATTTTTCTGTGTCGCTTCGGGACTCCAGTTTCGGGCAGATCTCGGATGACCAAGCGAGGTCTCGAACGCATAACAACCCTGTTATTTGTCATCAATAGCCCTGTTACGCGGCATTACAATTTTGGTGTAAAAACCAGGTCAGGTAGAAGGAATCGGTAAGGCGCATGAGCAAGCCTGAAAAGGCGACACAGCGCTTCTGTGATTACTACTCCTTCATGTCCTATTCAGATTTCGCCGCCTGGGTGGACGCCGATGACGATTCGGATCCTGTAGTTATGTACTAACCGGCCTACGGCATTCCCAGATGCGCTTCACTGCTGCGCGTAGACTGCGAACATGCCGGAAGAGAATCCCGCAGTCCCGCTGTTGGGCTATGCAGATATTGCAGCAGCCACCGGCCAGGACATCGGACTGATCCGGGTTTGGGTGAACCGCGGAAAACTCCCTAGCCCCGACTTCCGCCTTGGCCAGTCGCCTGGCTGGCTTGAGGAGACCATCAATCCGTGGATCCGGGCGAATCAGAAATAACCAGCCTGCCGTCCACCCTCCGTGGGATGTTAAGCGGGTTGTCCTCCCGCAGTGCCGGGTGCAGCAGGGCTTCGGGAGCATCCTGATAGGCCACCGGCCGCTGGAAGCGGCGCACCGCCGTCGCCCCCACTGAGGTGAAAAGCGATGTGGTGGCGGGGTAAGGACCGCCGTGCTGCTGGGCCCAGTTGACCGCGACTCCGGTGGGCCACCCGGCAAAAAGCACCCTGCCGGCAAGTGACGACAACTGATCCACGAGCCCAGCAACGTCCTCCCCCGGCTGCGCATGCAGAGTGGCTGTGAGGCTGCCCGGCACCTTGGCCAGGACCGCCGAGAGCTCCTCGTCGCTGGCGTACTCGATCAGCAGCGTGGTGGGTCCGAAGCATTCTTCGAGTAATTCGGCGGGATGTTCCATAGCGTTCGCAGCCGTGGTCGAAAAGACTACTGGTGCGGCGCCGTCGATCTCGGCATTCTGCTCCACAGTGCCGCTGAGGACCGAGACCTCGGGCAGCGACGCAACGCTGCGGAGGCCTTCAGGATAGGCAGCGGCGATGCGCTCCGTGAGCATCGGAGAAGCTGGCGCGCCCGCGACGGCATCAGCAAGATCAGAGCCGAAGTCTGTACCAGCCGGAATGAAGACCAGTCCAGGCTTGGTGCAGAACTGACCGGCGCCCATGGTGAAGGAAGCGGCAAGTCCGCTGGCGAGCTGAGCCGAGCGCGCTTCAAGGGCCCGGGCCGTGATAACAACGGGGTTCAAGCTGCCCAGTTCTCCATAAAACGGGATGGGGTCCGGCCGTGACGTAGCGAGGTCGAACAAGGCGCGGCCGCCCGGGATGGAGCCAGTGAAGCCAACGGCCTTAATCGCCGGATCCTGAACCAGCGCAGTACCCACTTCACGTCCACTGACAAGCGAAAAAAGGCCCTCGGGGGCGCCCGCAGCGTTCAAGGCCTCCGCCACAATCTCAGCCGTCCGCAGCGACAACTTGAGGTGGCCTGAATGGGCCTTGACGATCACAGGGCTGCCCACCGCCAAGGCTGACGCAGTGTCTCCACCCGCCACGGAGAAGGCAAACGGGAAGTTCGACGCCGAGAACACCGCCACCGGCCCGATAGGCTGCAGCATCCGGCGAAGATCGGGGCGGGGCGGAGTGGCAGTGGGATCGGCGTGGTCAATGACGGCTTCGAGGTAGGAACCCTCCGTGATCACCTTGGCGAAGAGCCGCAGTTGGCCCGAAGTACGCGCCACTTCTCCCGTCAGCCTTGTTTCGCCGAGGTGGGTCTCCTCGTCGGCAATGGAAACGAGTTCAGCGGCGTTCGCATCAAGGGCATCGGCGACGGCGGTGAGCCACGACGCCCGCTCGGCGTCGGTCGCTCTGGCGGCCGCTTTGGCAGCCCGGGTGGCCGCTCCGGTCAGTTCCGTAAGGTCAAGAGTTGCTGTTGTCACTGTTTGATCCTGTTCTGCGGTTGGTATTGCGGGGCAGCGGGCTTTTCCGTGAAGCTGAATCCAAGCCCTGGCTGGTCCGTCACTGTCAAAAGGCTGTTGGTGACGCGGATGGGTGAAGGTCCGTCCAGCACGCCGAGTTGTTCAAAGGCCGCGTCCTCCACGTCCTCAACGAGGGTTGGCTCGGCCATGGTGAGCGCCAGTTGTCCGGACAATTCGGGAAGCAAGTGCGGCATCACCTTGATGCTGTTGGTTCTGGCCAATTCCACAATCCTCCGGAACGGCGTGATTCCGCCAACCCGCACGATGTTGGGCTGGATGATATCCACGGCCTCCGCTTCGATGAAGTCACGGAAGCGGTAGATCGTGTGGAGGTTTTCTCCCAGAGCAATGGGTACGGGTGAATGTTTCCGAAGTCTGCGGTAGGCCCATAGATCGTCCGCTCGAATGGGTTCTTCCAGCCATTCCAGCCCGTAGCCTTCCAGCACATCAAGAGCGCGGAATGTCGTGGGAAGATCCCATCTCTGGTTGGCGTCAATCATGAGTTTCCGGTCCGGTCCCAGCACGGAACGGACTGCCGCCACGCGCTCGGCGTCCTCCCGGATATCCGGTTTCCCCACTTTGATCTTCACAGCTTTGTGGCCTGCAGCCACCCAGCGCTGGACCTGCCCAACAAGCTCGTCCAGGGTGTAGTGCAGATTCACGCCCGAGCCATAGACCTCCACCGACTCATGGCGCTGGCCCAACAGCCCCGTCACCGAAGTTCCGGCGCGCCGGGCCTGCAGATCCCACAAGGCCAGATCCATTCCAGCCATCGCGATGGTGGTCAGGCCCCCGCCGCCAGCCTCGTGCAGCCTCTTCCACAACTGGTCCCACACAAGCTCCGGGTTGGCCTCGAGCCCGGTAACGAAGGGTGCGATGTCGAACTCGAGCAGGGCCTTTACCGCCTGTGGGCCGATGGTGGGGGTCCACGAAAAGCCGTGCCCCACACCGCCGTCGTCCGTCCTGATTTCAGTGGCGATCACGTGGTTTTCAGGGGCATCGGCGCCCCAGCTGCGACGCAGCGGAATGGTGAGCAGCCGGGCGGAGAGCCCGGAGATCCTGCTGGTTATTTTCTCTTCAGCGATCATTGCCCTGCCAGCTCGTAGCCCTTTGCCAGGATGGACTTCAGCTGCAGCAACTGGTCCTCACTGGGGTCTACCAGCGGCGGTCGTACCGAGCCCACAGGCAGCCCGCCCAGGCGGAGCCCGGCCTTGATCAGCGACACGCCGAAGCCGGGGGTCTGGTCGCGGAGCCGGACCAGCGGGGCGTA
Source organism: Arthrobacter sp. Z5-13 (assembly GCF_056499105.1). Lineage (NCBI taxonomy): Bacteria > Bacillati > Actinomycetota > Actinomycetes > Micrococcales > Micrococcaceae > Arthrobacter > Arthrobacter sp. Z5-13. Next base: position 923,674 of record NZ_CP096460.1, on the reverse strand, counting down.
GAAGCCTTCGAGCAGGGCGTTGCGCCGTTCTTCGTCTCCGGACATGTAGGCGTCGTAGTATGCCTTGGCGATTTCAGGAGCCATGGCAAAGGCTGCAGAGGAGTACAGCGGAATGCCGAGGCCACGGTAAGCGCCCTGGCTCAGTTCAGCCGTCAGCAGGCCGTTGAACAGAGCAAAGTCGCTGCGTCCGCTGGCGTTGATGGCCGAGACGATTTCCTGGGCGAGCCCCACATCCCCCAGCCCGTCCTTGAAGCCGATCACCTTCGGGTTTGCCGCGAGGCGAGTCATGGACGCCGCCGTGTATTTGGCATTGCCGCGATGGTAGACAATGACGGGCAGGTTGCTGGAGTCGGCCACGGCCTCGATGTAGGCCACCAACCCAGCGCTGGGACCCGTAACGAGGTACGGCGGAAGGACCAGGAGGGCATCTGCCCCGGCTTCCTCCGCGGCCCGGGCGGCCGCAAGAGCATGGCCCAGCGGCCCGCCTGCCCCGGCTACAACCGGCACCTGGCCGGCGACGGCCTCGACCGCTGCGGTAACCACGGTGCGGACTTCTTCGATGCTGAGGGCATGGAACTCGCCGGTGCCGCAGGCAGGAAAAACGCCGCCCGGTCCGAACGGCAGCCGGGAGGTGATGTGCTCCTTGAGGATGGCTACATCGACATTGCCCTCGGGAGTGAAGGGTGTGACCGGGAAGAATAGGACGCCGTCGAATTTCACTTGTTCTCCTTGGATCCGGTCCCGGCCGTTATGAGGTCGGCGGTACCTTCGGTGTGTGTTGCCTTGAGCGGTTCACCACTAAATTGCGATTCATCATTGGCGCCTTCAGAAGCTGGTCCGTCACCCAGTGCCGGGCTGAGCTCGGTCCGCCAGCTACGGCGCGGCTCCCAGCCAAGCAGTTCCCGCGCTTTGGCAATGGAGAACGCCGGGCTGGTACCCGTCAGCCCACTGGCTGCTTCCATGCTGCCTGGCAGGAATTCCGGCATCAGCGCAGCGAGGGGCTTTGTGGCCAGCGCGTCCGCGGCTCCCACAAAGAACGTTTGCCCGTTCGGGATGGAATCCATCTTCCCGAGGAGAGCATGCAGGAAGTCGGCAACGTCCCGGGCATCCACGTAATTGAACAGGGCAGGCGCCGACAAGGCAGGATCTTCCAGCCTTTCCCGGACCGTGTGGCCCTGCTGGGTTGGTGCTCCCTTCCATTCCTCGGGAGAAATAACGTAGCAGGGCCGGAAAGCCGCATACCGGATCTTCTCACCCTGGGCAGCGGCGAACATCTGGACGGTCTGCTCGGCGATCAGCTTGGACAACGCATAGGCATTCCATGGCTGCGGCACCATTTCCTCGTCTACCGGGAACCGCTCGGGCAGCCAGCCTGCAGGCGATCCGTAGCCCAGTACGGTGGGGCTGCTGGCTGTGACTATCCTTCGCACCCCCAGCTCAGTTGCGGCACTCACCACCGCGAATGCCAGCCGCGTGTTCGTGCTGAAGATAACGTCCTCAGGGGCACTGAAGGGAACGGCAATAGCCGCGAGGTGGACGACGGCGTCGGGCAGGGTGGCGCTGATGATCCGGCGCGCTTCCCCCGGGGCGAGGAGGTCGGCAGTTTCCTGCTCAACCTCGGACGGCAATTGGTCGGATGGAACGGCGTCGCGGTCCACGGAGATAATCCGGTGGCCGGCCGCCGCGAGGCCTGCGACGACGCTTCGACCGAGCCTGCCGGAGCCTCCGGTGACAAGAATCCTCATGGCTGACGTCGCAGATCTACGCCGAGGTCCAGGTCCTCAATGCGCACCGGAAGTGAGGACTCGAGGGAGCGGTTTCCCGCAATGCCCACCGATACCGACCGCAGGCCGTCAAGGTAACCGGAAGGTCGTCCCAGCGGGTCCTCACCCGGTCCATTGAACAGGTCTGACAGCAGGAGGACGTCGCCACCGCCATGGCCGCCATCACCGTTGATGATTGGCACTTCGTAGGCGGCTTCCCAGTGGCGCTGGACCACCAGGCGCTCTCCGTTGCGGCGAACGGTGTCATCCTCTTCAACCGGCGTAGCGCTCGGATCAACGACCGTTTTCTTATCGGTGCTGCTGACAACGGCGGCACGCTCCACCACTTCCAGCTCGGCACGCCCTTCGGTACCGTTCACGGCCACACGGTAGCCCTCCCACGGGCTGTGCGCGTTGAGGGAGTAGCTGAGCGTCGGGCCACCCTGGTAATCGACGATCAGGGCAAGGTTGTCCTCGATGGTGATCCCGGCCGTAAAAACGTCCTGGTCGCGGCGGTAGCCGTCATGGTGCTCATTTTCGTAGTACAACTCGCGGAGTTTCTCGTCGTCGCGAAGATCAAGGACAAACGGATCCTTGGCTCCGCCGTCGGAGTTTGGAGCCTCAGGGGTGCCGCGTTCAGGACGCGCGCCCAACCCACGGTCGGCGGCGTTCTTGTCGCCGTAGAATTTGAGTCCGCCGGAAGCAAAAACGCGCTCCGGGACGTCATCGATCCACCAGTTCACGAGGTCGAAGTGGTGCGACGCCTTGTGGATCAGCAGGCCGCCGGAGTTCTTCTTCTCACGGTGCCAGCGGCGGAAGTAATCGGCGCCGTGGACCGTATCCAGCACCCAGCTGAAGTCAATGGACGTCACCTTTCCGATCACGCCGCTCTGGATGATTTCCTTAAGGGCGCTGTTGCGGGGGGAATAGCGGTAGTTGAACGTGACCACTACATTGCGGCCGGTTGACGCCACCGCAGAAGTGATGCGGCGGCAGCCATCGGCGTCGATCGTGAGGGGTTTTTCGACGACGACGTCGGCACCCGCCTCAAGCGCCTCCACGATGTAGTCGGCATGGGTGTAGTCAGGGGTGGTGACTATGACACGGTCAATGCCGTTTTCCTTGATGAACGCAGTCAGCTGCGCAGGATCAAAAGAACGGACAGGGCCGGTTTCGCCCAGTTCTCCGATGAGCTTCTGGTAGTAGTCCACCCGTCCGGGGTTCACATCCGATAGGGCCACCAGTTCTGCCGTATCGGAGTGCGCGCCCAAGACCGCGCGGATGTACATTTCCGATCTCCCGCCGGTGCCGATCAGGGCGATGCGGGCGCGCCTTTGTTGCGGCCTTTGCTCCTCAGCTGCCGCCGTTGCTGCCGCCTGTGAGGCCGGCGGAATATCGGCGGTGTCAACGTTGACCATTGGGATGCGCCCCTTTCGAAAGGCAGGAAGCCTGGCCGCTTGACGGCCGATGGTGATGCGGGAAGAATTATGAGAAAGCGTTTTCTCAGTGCGTTATAAACTTTGTACCAAGACTCCGGTGGTCACGTCAACCATCCGCCAAAACGGCCCGGATCTTAGATTCCCGGAAAGGGGCCCCATGGGCAGGAGATCCACCACACGGCGAATCGGCATAGCCGACGTCGCAATTCTGGCTGGAGTTTCACATGCCACAGTTTCGCGTGTCATGAATGGCAACTTCACGGTGGATGCAACCATCGCGGAGCGCGTTCGTGCGGCGGCGGCTGAGCTGAACTACCAGCCGAATCCTGTGGGCCGCAGCCTGGCACTGGGGAAAACGGACACCATCGGGATCGTGGTGCCAGACTTGTCCAACCCCACCTTCCAGGCCATCCTCCGCGGTCTCAGCATGGCCGCCGCGCAGGACGGGTATCGGGTGCTGATCGCGGATTCCTCGGAAGTCTCCAGCGAAGAAGCCATCCTGGCGGGAGAGGCCAGGCGACGCTGTGATGGCCTTGTCCTCTGTGCCCCGCGCATGAGTGACGCAGAGTTGGAAGAGCTTGCCCCCTCGCTCCACCCCATGGTGCTCATCAACCGCAGCACTGAATCAGCGCAGGCACCCAGCTTGATGGTGGACTACGGCCAAGGGATCCAGGAGCTGGCAGATCATCTTGTCAGCCTGGGCCACACCCGGCTGGCATTCCTGTCAGGTCCTGCCCGCAGCGCCTCAAACGGCTTGCGGCTCAGCGGCCTGGAGAAGTTCACTGCAGCCCATCCGGATATTGAGCTGCAGATCCTTGAGGGCGGCTCAAGCTTTGAAGCCGGCCACGAAGCGGCGGGCAAGGTCATTGCGAGCGGTGCAACCGCCGTCCTGGCCTTCAACGACCTCGTGGCGATGGGCCTGCTGAGCGGGCTGCATGAGAGAGGAGCGCGGGTCCCCGAAGATATTTCGGTGACAGGCTTCGACGACATTCCCTTCGCGCGCTACACCACACCTCCGCTGACCACGGCGGCGGTTCCCATTACCGAGCTTGGCCAGCAGGCCTGGCACAGCATGCGTGCCCTGATCCAGCAGGCGGAGGCGCCCCCAACGCCCAGCACGTTCCAGCCGCAGCTGGAGGTCCGCGGCAGCACGGGGCCAGCGAAGGCGTAGATCAGACCGCCACCCCTGCTCCTCCCGCGCCTCACCCTGCCCCTGGGCCTTACCTCCCTCCCGCCCTCCCCACCCCTCTTACCCTCCCCCCTCACCGCGAGATGGCATTTCGTGGCAGTGTTGGCGATGCGCATTGCCGTGAAGTGCCATCACGCGTAGGGGTGCGGCTTAGAGGTGTGGCGTGACTGGGTGGAAAATGGGACGGCTGGGATGTGGGGCGGGGTGTGTGCCGTGCCGGGTCAGCGTCCGGAGCCCAGTCCGGCTTGCTCGTAGTACCCCTGAATGTGGTCGGTAACGAGCTTTGCCGCACTGGCGCCGTCGTTCTTATTGACGGCTGCAAGAATCGATCGGTGCTCGTCACGCAGCCGGGCGGCGGTGGCATCCCAATCCGGAAGATTCGCCGTCAGGCGGCCGGCGTAACCCTGGATGGCTTCACGCAGGGAGCCCATAATGGCGCTGACAACGGCATTGCCGGCAGCTTCCGCCAAGGCGAGATGAAAGCGCACATCCAAGGCCAGGAACTGGTCCGTTTCTGTGCTTTTTTCCATCTCGTCGAGCAGCTCCGCAGCCTCCGCCAGAGCGGGCGAACCAGGGGTTGCGCGGGCAACAGCCCAGGACTCAAGGAGCACGCGGGTCTGGACAATATCGCCCACAGGAAGGTGCGAGGTTGCAACGTGAAGCCTCAATGCTGAGCCAAGCGCCGTGGTGGGGTCGGCAATAACCACCGTGCCGGCATCGGGGCCAGAACCCACTCCTGCCCGCACCACTCCCATGGCTTCAAGGATCCGGATAGCCTCGCGCACCGAGGTACGCGACACCCCAAGCTGTTCTGCGAGGGTCCGCTCAGCAGGAAGCCGGCCCCCCAGCGCCAAGTTGCCGCCGAGGAGCTGGCTTTCGATCCATTGCAGGACGAGCTGGTGCGTACGCATGGAGCAATGGTACTTGATGTGGTTGGACCACATGCCCTAAGGTGTGGTTAGACCACAGCAGCTTTCCTTCGCCCAATCCCTGGCCGCGGACGAATCACCGCCCCTATCCCTTGACGAGGCAGCACATGACGCAAACTGTTCAATCCACAAGTCCAGAAGCCCCCACCACTCCTGAAGCCACCACGCCCGGCGGAAGTGCGAACGCCGTCGAAGCCTCCAGCTCAAAGGATCGCATCCCAGCGGCCCTCAAGCGACGCGTACCCAAATACGCAGACCTTGCTCCGCTCATGCAGTTCAAGAAGCCTGAGTTCAGCCGTGAAGCCAAGCTGCGCCGGGCAAGCACTATCTGGGAACTGCGGGATATTGCCAAGCGGCGTACTCCTCAGGCCCCATTCGATTACACCGACGGCGCCGCGGAAGCCGAGATCACTTTGCGCCGTGCCCGGGAAGCGTTCCTGGACATCGAGTTCCGCCCAGGCATCCTTCGGAACGTCTCCAGCATCGATCTGAGCACCGACATTCTGGGCAAGCCATCCCGGCTGCCCGTCGGTATTGCTCCCACCGGTTTTACCCGGATGATGCAGTCGGAAGGCGAGTACGCCGGCTCCCAGGCCGCCGAAGCCGCCGGCATTCCCTACACCCTCTCCACCATGGGCACCGCCTCCATCGAGGACGTGGCCGAGGCCGCCCCCAACGGCCGGAACTGGTTCCAGCTGTACCTGTGGACCGACCGTGACCGTTCCCTCGAACTCATCGAGCGGGCCGCCAACGCCGGGAACGATACCCTCATGGTCACCGTGGACACCGCCGTTGCCGGAGCGCGCCTGCGTGACGTCCGCAACGGGATGACCATTCCTCCGGCGCTCACTCTCAAGACCGTCCTCGATGCCTCGTACCGGCCAGCGTGGTGGTTCAACTTCCTCACCCACGAGCCCCTAACCTTCGCCTCGCTCTCCCGCTACACCGGCACCGTCGCGGACCTGATCAACTCCATGTTCGATCCCACCCTCACGTTCGAGGACCTGGACTGGCTGCGCGAAACCTGGAAGGGCAAGCTGGTAGTCAAGGGTATCCAGACCGTCGAGGACGCCCGCAAGGTGGTGGACCACGGAGCCGACGGCGTGGTGCTCTCCAACCACGGCGGCCGCCAGCTGGACAGGGCCCCCATCCCGTTCCACCTTCTGCCTGAGGTCTCCGCTGCGTTCAAGGCCGACAACAGCGACGCAGCGATCATCCTCGACACCGGCATCATGAGCGGCGCCGACATCATCGCAGCCGTGGCCCTGGGCGCAGACTTCACACTGATCGGCCGCGCCTACCTTTACGGGCTGATGGCGGGTGGCCGCGCCGGAGTGGACCGCGCCCTCCAGATCCTGGAAAAGGACATGAGGCGCACCATGGCGCTTCTGGGCGTCACCAAGCTGTCAGAACTGACCCCGGACCACGTGCGGATCCTCGGCAAGTAACCGCTCCGGTGCCACCTTTGCGCCGAGATGGCATTTAACGGTAGTTCCGACGCCGGATACTGCTGTTAAGTGCCATCTCGCGGGCATGCTACTTCTTGCGGCCGAACTTGGGAAGGTTGGACAGAAGGTCGGACGCCTTGGCGGCAGCACGCCCCACGGTCCGGCCGATCTGCTGTGGCACGGTTCCGTCGGGGCCCACAGCAACCGGAATTGCGACGGCGGGGCTCAGCTGGCCCTGCGCCGAGCGGGGGGATACGGCCTGGGCCTCCGAACTGACGGCGGCTGCAAGTCCGGCTTCGGCGGTGCCCGGCCGCTGTGCAGCTGGGACCCTCCCGGCTTCGGACGACGCCGGAGCCTCCGCTGCCGATGACTTTCCGGTGGCACTTGAACGGCCGACGTCGAACGTCTCCAGCCAGTTCGCGATGCCGATCAGCGGCTGGGGGTTCAGCGCGTAATAGCGCTTCTGTCCCTGGGCCCGCATGGTGACGAGGTCGGCTTCCCGGAGAACTTTCAGGTGCTTGGAAATGGTGGGCTGGCTTGCCTCCAGCTCCTGGACCAGTTCACCCACTGCTTTGTCCCCTGCCCGAAGGGATACCAGAATGTCACGCCGGGTTGCCTCAGCAATGACGGCAAATACGTCGTCTGTCACCATGGGTCCACCCTAGCGAACATATGCCTGAGATGGCATCACTTGCTGTTCATGGAACCGTGAATTCAGTCGAACCAAGGGTCCAGTCCGTGCAGGGGGAAGATTTCTTTCCGGCAGGCCATGACGCTGCGATCCACAGCGTCGTTGGGGTCGAAGCCCACTTCCCAGGAGCGCCACCACAGATCAACGTCGTCACCCATGAGTTCGGGGGCATGCGTTCCAAATTTGTCCTGCACGTAGCTGCGCCAGTCCTCCGGGACCGGGGTCCGCAATGGCACAGGACGTCCGGCCGCGATGGCAATGAGGTGGCTCCAGGACCGCGGCACAACATTGGTCACGCTGTAGCCGCCGCCTCCGGTGGAGATCCACCGGTTGCCGCAATGGCGTGCGGCCAGGTTACCGACGGCGGTGGCCGCCTCGCGCTGGCCGTCAATGCTGATGTTGAGGTGCGTGAGGGGGTCCAGCCGGTGCGCGTCACAGCCGTGCTGGCTGACGATGACTTCCGGTTCGAAGGCGCCCACCAGCTGGGGAACGACGGCGTGGAAGGCACGCAGCCATCCGGCGTCACCCGTGCCTGCCGGTAGGGCGACGTTGACCGAGGTGCCCAGGGCGTTCGGTCCGCCGATCTCGTTGGCGAAACCTGTCCCCGGAAACAACGTCATGCCGCTTTCGTGCAGCGAGATGGTCATGACGCGGGGATCGTCCCAAAAGATGCTCTGCGTTCCGTCGCCGTGGTGTGCGTCCACATCGATATACACAACACGGTGCACACCGCCGTCGAGCAGTTTTTGGATGGCCAGCGCGGCATCGTTGTAGATACAGAACCCGCTCGCACGATCACGGGAGGCGTGGTGCATACCGCCACCAAAATTCACGGCATGCACCGCGCTGCCGTCCAGGATGGAAGTTGCGGCCAGCAGCGACCCCCCGGCGATCCGGGCACTCGCCTCATGCATTCCGGCAAAGGCGGGGTCATCTTCAGTGCCCAGGCCGCGATCCAGATCCGGAATGCCAGGGGATTCGCTGACGCGGCGGACGGCGGCAACGAATTCCGGGCTGTGGACTGTGACAAGATCTTCGTCCCCGGCCACTTCCGGTGGGGCTACCGTGACGTGCTCGAGATCCAGCAGCCCCAGGCTCCGGGCAAGCCGTGCGGTGAGCTCCATCCGCTCCGGAGCCATCGGATGCCCGAGGCCGAAGTTGTACGAGGTCATGGCGGAATCCCACACCACCGTCGTTGGCAGTGCGGGCAGGCTGAGTCCGGGGAGGAATGTCATCATGGACAGGCTACCCGAGCGTGGCGGGCAGGCAGCCCCGCATTCGTGCGAAAATAAGTGGTTTACTACTCAAGGAAGCAGTTTCGACCGAGGAAAAGCCACACATGACGCAGATCCAGCCGAGGTCAAAGAGCCCGGCCAGCTGGAAGCAGCCCGAACCACCAGACCGGGAAAGTCTCTGGCTTCTCACCCGCCTCCGTGACTTCATCGACAGCGTTGCCAACACTTCCCCGGCGCGTTTGGCCCTTACAGCCTTCGCATCGGTGGTTCTGGTGTTCACTTTCCTGCTGTCGTTGCCCGCATCATCCGCAACTGGCGACTTCACTCCCTTGCATCAGGCGCTGTTCACCGCAGTTTCAGCAGTCTGCGTCACTGGCCTCACTGTGGTCTCCACTGCAGTTCATTGGTCCTTCTTCGGTCAGCTCGTGATCCTGATCGGCATCTTCGTGGGCGGCCTGGGAACTCTGACCCTCGCTTCCCTCTTGGCCCTTATGGTCAGCAAGAAGCTCGGCGTGCGCGGCAAGCTGATCGCCCAGGAAGCCATGAATAACGCTGGCCGGCTTGGTGAAGTCGGCACCCTGCTGCGGATTGTTATCACCACTTCAGTGGTGATCGAAGGCATCCTTGCCCTCGCGCTGATTCCCCGGTTCCTGACATTGGGCGAGCCCTTCTGGCAGTCCGTCTGGCACGGTATCTTTTACGCGATTTCTGCCTTCAACAACGCCGGCTTCACGCCGCACTCAGACGGAATCGTCCCCTATGAAACCGATCTGTGGATTCTGATACCGCTGATGGTCGGCGTCTTTCTGGGCAGCCTCGGCTTCCCGGTCGTGATGGTGCTCCAGCAGAACGGGCTCAACTGGAAACGGTGGAACCTCCATACGAAGCTCACCATCCAGGTGTCTTTTATCCTCCTGGCGGCGGGGACCGTGCTGTGGGCACTCATGGAGTGGGACAACACGCGAACGATCGGCACCATGAGCGTTATGGACAAGATCACGCACTCTTTGTTTGCCTCTGTGATGACCCGCTCCGGCGGTTTCAACCTTGTGGAGCAGAACCACATGGAATCCACCACCATGCTCCTCACCGATGCCCTGATGTTCGCCGGCGGCGGTTCAGCGTCCACGGCCGGCGGCATCAAAGTCACCACCATTGCCGTCATGTTCCTGGCCATCGTTGCTGAAGCCCGTGGCGACGCCGATGTAAAGGTCTACGGCCGCACCATTCCCCAGGGCACCATGCGGGTAGCTATCTCCGTTATCGTGGCCGGCGCCACCCTCGTCTCGGTTTCCGCCTTCCTGCTGCTCTCCATCAGCGGGGCCTCACTGGACCGGGTGCTCTTCGAAACCATCTCCGCGTTCGCCACCGTCGGCCTCAGCACCGGGCTGAGCGCCGAGCTGCCGCCGTCGGGGGTTTACGTTCTTTCCGCCCTGATGTTTGCCGGACGCGTCGGCACCGTAACCCTCGCCGCCGCCCTGGCGTTGCGCCAGCGCAGCCAGCTGTACCACTACCCCGAAGAAAGGCCGATCATTGGCTAACTCGTCCGGCGCCACCAACCGCCCCGCCCACAATGCACCAGTGCTGGTTGTGGGATTGGGCCGTTTTGGATCAGCAACCGCAGAGCAGCTGGTCAAGCAAGGCAGGGAAGTGCTGGCCATCGAACGTGACCGCACGCTGGTGCAGAAGTGGGCACCGATCCTCACCCACGTTGTGGAAGCCGACGCCACCAATATTGATGCCCTTCGGCAGCTCGGGGCGCAGGAATTCAGCTCCGCCGTGGTTGGCGTGGGAACGTCTATTGAATCTTCGGTGCTGATCACGGTGAACCTGGTGGACCTCGGCATCGAACACCTGTGGGTCAAGGCCATCACGCCTTCGCACGGCAAAATCCTGACCCGGATCGGCGCCAACCACGTCATTTACCCTGAGGCCGACGCCGGTGTCCGGGCAGCCCACCTGGTCTCCGGACGCATGCTGGACTTCATTGAGTTCGACGACGATTTCGCCATCGTGAAGATGTACCCGCCGCGCGAGACTGTCGGTTTCACACTGGACGAATCAAAGGTCAGGTCCAAGTACGGCGTGACCATAGTGGGCGTGAAATCTCCGGGCGAGGACTTCACTTATGCCCGGCCGGAGACGAAGGTTTCAGCCAGGGACATGCTCATTGTGTCCGGGCATGTGGATCTCCTGGAGCGGTTCGCGGCCCGGCCCTGACAGCGGCTCCGCCGTTTACGCGAGTTGCTTGGTGATTTCTGCCGACCGGTCGGCAGCGGCGCGGGCACCGTCGGCGATGATCGAGGGCAGGCCGCGCTCGTCAAAGGTGGCAATGGCACGCTCTGTAGTTCCGTTCGGGCTGGTGACTGCCTTGCGGAGCTGGGTGGGGTCAGCCCCGGGCTCGGCCAGCATAAAGCCTGCGCCCGCAACCGTCTCCTTCGCCAGCAGGAGCGACAGTTCCGGGTCCAGGCCGAGCCTCACTCCGGCAGCGGCCATCGCCTCCGCAAGGTAAAAGGCGTAGGCGGGGCCGGAACCGCTAATGGCTGCCAGCGCATCCACTTGCTCTTCCGGAACCTCAACTACTGTGCCGGCGCCCCGGAGGATGTCTTTAGCAAGCTGCAGCTGCTCCGGGGAACAGTTTGTGCCCGGCGACAGCGAAACCACTCCCCTGCCCAGCTTGGCGGGTGTGTTCGGCATCGTCCGGATGACCGGCTGGCCCGCAGGGAGGGCCGCCTCCAGCTGAGCGATGGACACGGCGGCTGCAACACTGATGACAATGGTGGAGGGCGAAATGGACGCGCTGATCTCCCGCGCCAGGTCGGCGATGCCGAGGGGCTTCACGCCCAGGATCACGACGGCGGAACCTCGCGCTGCGTCCTTGTTGTTGTCAGGCTCTTCCTCACCGGCGATCGCGGTGATGCCATGGTGGCGTTCGGCGAGCTCAGCCGCACGCTCGCCACGACGGACGGTGGCGACAATATCGGCAGGATCCGTTCCAGCTTCCAGGAGTCCGGTCAGGATGGCCTCGTTCATGGATCCACAGCCAAGGAAGGCGATTCGGTTGCTCATGGCTCCATCATTGCAGTTCGACGGGATGGGTGCAGGAGATTACTCTGCCGTTACCCGGTGCCAGCAGGATGAAAACGAAAACACAAAGCTGCATTCCCAGCTCATTCCCACGTTGGGCGCAGGCTCTACACAAAGTGGGCCCCTAACGTAGTAACTACCTCATTGAGGGTGCGAGTGATGCAGCAAGCATGGGGATGCTTGCCTTGGCACCGGTGACACTGCAGCGGGTTTCCCCCCATTTTCCTGCAGCAGGTCACCGGTGCTTTCGCGTTTAAGGCAAGACAGTTTTTTGGGGGCGGTACGAGTCGCGATGAGCCCGGTCCATAATGAGGCATGAGAGTGACAGGAATCCTCCCTGAGGATGCACCCGACCCCCGCCTGGAGCAGGCTGAGCGGCTGAAACTGATGCCTATCCCGGTGGTGGGGCTGGTTCCCCAGCCCTCGCTCGAGGATACAGATGCCGTTGGCCTGGGATACGTCCAAGACGACCGTGGATACAGTGAAATGACAGCGAGTGTCAGCTACACAATCTGGCGGAACCCGGCTGACCGGTCAGACCCCCTAAACCTCGCGGCCCTCGATGAGCAGACCCGGAGGGCTTTAGAGGATGTCCCTCCTTGGCCGCGACCTGCGTGGCTGGTCCAGCAGGTGGAACGAATGCGATACCCCCAACTCTGGGAGGCTGTCAGAACTACTTGGCACCGTGACTCGTCCGAGCGGGCCTCGGTCGGCAGCCTGCTTACAGACCACGTCAACTACATCCTCATGAACCAGTACCGGCAGGAACTCGGGCTGAGCGACAAGCCATGGGAGCAACCCGGCCCGGCAGTGACGGACCTGCTGGTCAACGGCCAGGTCAGTGTCAACATCGATGGTGTCGGAGTGCCGGCTGCGGAGATCGATACGGCCCCGTTCGTATACGGCATTGGTGCAGAACTGCCAGGCGGCGGGGTCGTGACAGCGGTCCTTCCACGCGCCGAGCTCCAGCGGATCCAGGTCCAGTTTGCCGCCCGGCGCAGGTAAGCCGGAATTCCCAGCCTACTCACAGGGAAAACTCGCAGAACGCCCAAAAAAGGCGACTAGCTTTATAAATGCCTGAAAAGGTGCGAGTGATGAGTCGATTCCCCCCGGATCGACGAACGCGCCGGGTGGTTGTAGAAGCGTTCCCCCAACTTCTTCTGCGAAACCACCCGGCGCTTCTCTCATTAAATGGAGTTGTAGAAGCGTTCCCCCAACTTCTTCTGCGAAACCACCCGGCGCTTCTCTCGTTAACGGAGCAGAGGGACCTTTACGACTGGTGCTCGGAAGCTTCTACCAGCGGAAGGCTTAAGTGTTGGCGGGCAAACCGGAGGGTTTGCTGAAGTCGTTGCTGGCGTTCACTCGCGCTCCGAGCCCTGCGCGTGGAGATTTCCGCCACCACCACGCCATCGAAGCCACTGGCAGCAAGATACTGCAACGCCTCAGCACAGCGCTGGTTACCCGTACCCGGAACCAGATGCTCGTCCCTCCTGGAACCCGATCCGTCCGAGAGATGGATGTGACGGAGCCTATGGCCGAGGCCCTTGATGACATCCAGGCTGTTTGAACCTGCTGTGGAGGCATGCGAGAAATCCCAAGTGACGTCGTCGTAATCCTGGTCCCGAGGGTCCCAATGGGGCGCATAGGCGGCTGCCTCCCGGCCCCGCACTCGCCACGGAAACATGTTTTCCACGGCAATCCGGACCTGGTACATTTCCGCGAGTTCCCGGATTCCGGCAGCAAATTTTGCGGCGTACGTTCCTTGCCAGCGGAAGGGCGGATGGACTACCACCGTATCGCAGCCAACTTCCCGGGCCATTCGGCAGGACATCTCGATCTTGTTCCAGGCAGTGCCCCACACCTGTTGAGTCAAGAGCAGTGTCGGTGCGTGGATGGACACGATCGGCTTCCGGTAACGGTGGCTGAGCTCCAGGAGCGCATGGGCGTTCTGGCTGGTGGAGTTGTTGGTAACCATCACCTCCACGCCGTCGTACCCCACCTCCTGGGCAGCAGCGAAAGCCTCATGAACGTTCAATGGATAGACGGAAGCACTGGACAGGGCCACGGGAATTGCAACATCTTTCCCCGGCGATAGCTCTTCCATCTAGCCCGCGACCTGGTGGGTTGCGGGCACCGTGGAGGCGGCCATCGAAGCGGACAATGCCTGCCTGGCTTCCACATGCGGGGCGGGCTCGAGGGGTCCGTCCAAAACCAACTGATCCAAGCGGCGAAGGATGAGCCCTTCTCGCAAAGCCCAGGGGCAGATTTCCATGCTGGGAAACTCGAACAGCTCCAGTGCAGCTTCCGCCACGAGTGCCCCGGCAAGCAACTGCGGCGCCCGGGCCTCCGACACCCCGGGCAGGTGCAAGCGGTCCTCGGCTTTCATGGCCGAGATGCGCTGGGCCCACAATCCGAGATCAGCCGAGAAAAGTTCACGCTTGACGTAGGGCCCGGCGCCGCTGGGTGCTGCCCCGGCAATCCGTGCCAGGGATCGGAAGGTCTTGGAAGTACCGGCCACCAGGTTGGCCCTGCCGAGGGCTTCGAAGCTCCTCACCGCTGGCTTCAGCGTGGAACGGATGTAGCGGCGCAGTTCTTTAACACTCTTGGCGGTGGGGGGATCCTCGTGCAGCCAGTCACGGGTAAGGCGGCTCGCGCCCAGAGGGACGGATAAAGCCAGCTCAGGGAGCTCGTCATGCCCGATGGCCATTTCGAAGGAGCCGCCCCCGATGTCCAGGTCCAGGATTGGGCCGGCTCCCCATCCGTACCAGCGGCGCACGGCGAAGAAAGTCATTGACGCTTCTTCACTGCCGGTGAGTTCCTGCAGCGTCACTGTGGTTTCATGCTTCACACGGGCCAGGACTTCGGCGCCATTGGTGGCCTCGCGCATGGCGGAAGTACAAAAAGCCAGCAGGTCTTCGGCCTTGTGCTTGGCAGCGAATTCCCAGGCCTCCAGAACGAACTCGATCAGCTCATGCTGTCCGTCCTCGTTGATGTTGCCCTCCCCATCGAGGAACTGCACCAAGGACAGGGGCCGCTTGTGAGAGGCAAAAGGTACCGGCCGGGCGCCCGCATGGGCATCAACCAGGAGTAAATGGACAGTGTTGGAACCGATGTCGAGGACGCCAAGACGCATTCTGCCATTATCGCCGGAGATCAGGCGGCACACCCAACTGCGTCCATTCGGAGTCTTAGGCGGTTACTCCTCCGCCGTCTGGTCCGCCGCCCCCTGCTCGTCCTCACGCTTGAAGTCGCGGCGGATGTTGGCCACACCTTCCGGGCCGATTTCGAAGCCGAAAGCACTGCCGGGGTTGATCACCATTCCCAGCTCGTCGCCAAGATTGCCGATGATCGCGGCGCCCTGGGTGCCGAGGATGTTTGGTGCTGCGGCAAGATACTGCTCGTTTACCCTGGTGGGGTGCGAGAAGACAGCAAGAACAGGCTGGTTTTCCGAGTTGGCGAGCACCAGCGGCTCGACCTGAGAATCGGGGCCCTCGACGGTGTCTGAGCTGATGATGTAGACCTCGTTGTTCAGGAACGACAGGATGACGTCCACGGGGTTTGCATCAGGCTGGTCCCCCTTTGCGAGCTTCTCCTCGAGGTCGTTCAGCGGCCGGGTATCCATGGGATCTGGCTGTTCAGTCATGTCTCTACTCGATCATGTTGAGCTGTGACGCGCAAACGGAGTTCTGCCCGGACGAGCTCGCAGGGTTACTTTTTCGCTGCTGTCTTCCGGGCCGGAGCCTTCCGTGCGGTAGAGGTGCGCTTCACGGGTCCCTTGGCACGCTTTTCGGCAAGGAGTTCGACGGCGCGTTCCCGCGTGAGCTCCTCCAGCGCAGTAGTCCTCGGAACGGTGATGTTGGTGACGCCGTCGGTGATGTATGGCCCGAAGCGGCCTTCCTTCACCACGATGTTCTTCTCGGACACCGGGTCCGGCCCGAATTCGGCCAGCGGCGGAACGGCTGCGCGTGCCCCGCGCTGCTTCGGCTGGGAGTAGATCTCCAAGGCCTGTTCCAGCGTGATAGTGAAGATTTCCTCTTCGGAGCCGATGGAGCGCGAGTCCGTTCCCTTTTTCAGGTAAGGACCAAAGCGGCCGTTCTGCACCGTGATGACGTTCCCCTCGGCGTCTTCCCCAAGTACTCGCGGCAGGCTCATGAGCTGGAGTGCCTCGTCCAGAGTGATGGTGTCAACGCTCATGGAGCTGAACAGTGAGCCTGTGCGCGGCTTGGCCTTCACAGGCTTCTTCGGCGGCTTCGGCTTCCCGTTCTTGTAGTACTCAACGGGCTGGTTGGCCAGCTGCTCATCTGTCATCTCTGGAATGATCTCGGTGACATAGGCGCCGTAGCGGCCGTTCTTGGCGACGACGGTGTGTCCGGTGTGCGGGTCAGCGCCCAGCACGCGTTCTTCCGGCGCTGCCGTCTCCATCAGCTCAACAGCTTTGGAGGCAGTGAGCTCATCGGGGGCGAGGTCCTCGGGAACGTTGGCGCGGGCAGATTCAACCACTTCGCCGGTCTTCGGATCCACAGTGGGAATGGAGCTTTCCAGGTAGGGGCCGAACTTGCCCACGCGCAGGGTGATGCCCTCGGCTATGGGAACCGAGTTGATCTCCCTGGCATCGATTTCGCCGAGGTTGTTCACGATGCTCAGCAGCCCGGGATCGGAGTCTTCACCGTAGTAGAAGTGCTTCAGCCAGGCGGCACCCACCGCCTGTCCGTTGGCGATCTTATCCAGGTCCCCTTCCATGTCAGCCGTGAACTCGTAGTCCACATAGTCCGTGAAATGCTGCTCGAGCAGCCGGATGACCGAGAAGGCGATCCAACTGGGTACCAGGGCCGAGCCCTGTTTCCGGACGTATCCCCGGTCCTGGATGGTGGAAATGGTGGAGGCGTAGGTGGACGGGCGTCCGATGCCCTTCTTTTCCAGTTCCGCGGTCAGGGACGCTTCCGTGTAGCGCGGCGGAGGCGAAGTCTCATGGCCGACGGCGACGAGGTCTTTGGCGGTGAGGGAATCATCCTTGGCCACGTTCGGCAACCGGCGTGCTTCGTCGGATTCGTCGTCCCCGCGGCTCTCGTCCTTGCCTTCTTCGTAGGCGGCGAGGAAGCCGGGGAAGGTGATGACGGTTCCGGATGCGGAGAATTCTGCGTCCCGGCCATCTGATGCCACAGCGCCGAGGCGGATTGTTGCAGTTGAGCCCTTGGCGTCGGCCATCTGCGAAGCGACGGTCCGCTTCCAGATCAGCTCATAGAGGCGGAACTCGTCACCGGACAACTGCTTGGCAACCTGGGCGGGCGTACGGAAGGAGTCACCGGCCGGCCTGATGGCCTCGTGGGCTTCCTGGGCGTTTGCTGCCTTGCCGCTGTAGACGCGGGGGGACTGCGGAATGTATTCCGGGCCGTAGAGCTCTGAAGCCTGACGGCGGGCAGCAGTCACGGCCTCGTTGCTCAGCGCGGAGGAATCCGTACGCATATAAGTGATGTAGCCGTTTTCATACAGGCGCTGGGCTACCTGCATGGTGCTCTTGGAGGAGAACCGCAACTTTCGTCCGGCTTCCTGCTGCAGCGTTGAAGTGGTGAACGGCGCAGCAGGACGGCGGGTGTACGGCTTGGTGTCAACGGACCTGACCCGGAAGTCGGCATCCTGCAGCGCTGCCGCCAAGGACGTAGCGAGTTCCTCGTTGAGGTGCGCCGCATTCCGGGAGGTGAGTTCGCCGTCGTCGTTGAAATCACGTCCACTGGCTACCTTCGCCCCGTCGACGGACGCCAGCTTTGCCTTAAAGGAACCTGTGCCTGCACCGAACTGGCCAGTCAGGTCCCAGTAGGAGGCGGCCTTGAACGCCATACGTTCGCGTTCACGGTCCACCACCATGCGGGTGACCACGGACTGCACGCGGCCGGCGGACAAGCCTCGGGCCACTTTGCGCCATAGCACTGGGGAAATCTCATAGCCGTACAGACGGTCAAGAACGCGGCGGGTTTCCTGGGCGTCGACCAGAGCGGTGTCTACGTCGCGCAGGTTGTCCATGGCGCGGTGGATGGCTTCCTTGGTGATTTCTCCAAAGGTCATCCGGTAGACCGGCACCTTGGGTTTGAGCACTTCCAGGAGGTGCCAGGCAATGGCCTCACCCTCCCGGTCCCCATCGGTTGCGAGATAGAGGGCGTCGGCGTCCTTGAGCTGGGCCTTGAGTTCGGCCACCTTTTTCTTCTTGTCCGGGGACACCACGTAATACGGCTTGAAGCCATTTTCGATGTCGACGGCGAACTTGCCCACGGACGTCTTCTTGAGTTCCGCGGGGAGCTCTGACGGCTGAGGCAGGTCGCGGATGTGACCGATGGAGGCCTCTACGATGAAGCCCTCGCCGAGGTACTTGGCGATGGTCTTGCTCTTGGCAGGAGACTCCACAATGACGAGTTTCTTGCCGGTTTTGGCCTTGCTTGGCACGGTGCTCCTACAGAAAAAGATTGCTCGGGCAGATGAGCCCATATTTGCCTAGTTCACCATATTTTCCGGAATGATGCGCATTCATGTGGAAAACGCACGGCAAAAAGAGCTGGCGCAGAAGGCCTTATTCTTCTCAGCAGGCTTCCATTCAGGAGCTTCCACCACCGCTTCCATCGCTCTGGTGGTCATCGTTGGGGCGCTGCTCGTGCTGGCGGTGAAAGTGGCCGGCAAGCTCGGTACTGCCCACACCTGGGTTGATGTTGCGGCCAGCCACATGGCTACTGCGAGGCACATGAAGTCCGTCCTGAAAGACGGCGCAGCTGCTACCGCGAAGAGGCTCGGCGTCACTGAGGGAATCGGCACCTGCCTCGGCGTCCTGGTTGCTGGTGGCAAGCACGCTTACGCCAGCTTTGAAGACATGATGCTGACTATTGCAGGGCCCCGTACCGGTAAAACCACATCGTGGGTCGTCCCGCAGATTGTGGAAGCACGTGGCAGTCTCATCACGACCTCCAATAAGCGTGACGTCGTGGATGCCACCAGAGGCGTCCGGGACAAGGTTGGCCAGGTCTGGATCTTCGATCCCCAGGGCATTTGCGAGCAGGCACCGGACTGGTGGTGGAACCCTCTTACCTACGTCACGAATGAGGTCAGGGCAGCGAACCTGGCCGGTCATTTTGCCGCCGGGAGCCGTGAGGCGGGCGCCAAGACCGATGCCTTCTTCGATGGGTCCGGTAAGGACCTGCTGGCGGGATTCTGACGGAGTGGTTGACCTCGCTACCGGTGAACTAAAGGCGACCGATGCGAAAGGGCCCGCCCTGCAGGGCGATGCCATCAAGGACGCCCTAGCCGCCGTTGACCTGACGGAATATATTGGAGCGGCCGTCAAGCGAGCTGTGGCGGCCGCGGTCAATACCGCTGTCGTTGCTGCCCTCGAAGCCGCTATGGATGAGGACGCGCTAGCCGGCCTAAAAGAACAGGCAGAAGCGGCAGTACAGGCCGAGCTCCACCCGGAGCCCGCTTCTGTGGAAGAGGATGTTCAGGAGGAACAGCCCCAGCTGCTGTATCCGACCGTGGAAGCCTGGGTCGCTGACTGGTTGTCCCCTGGCTTCCGCAGGTCCACCGCTGCATTGAACAGCACCCACAGGTGGTGCAGTGACTGGTGGAAGCATGGGGAGGCTGTCTCGCGTCTCGATGCTCTGTGGCGGGCATGGGAGCACTTGAGACTCGACCCGGCCACAGGACTAAGCGTCTGGTACCGGGACCACTGCTCCCACCACATGGCCGTCCTCATGGACCCCGAGGGTCCATTCGCCAACTGCAAAGAAGGGCACAAGCCAGAGACCGCACCGCTTCCGGTCTCTCCCGCCCCGCCAGGCCTCTTCACATCGCATTAGGGACTTGTCTCAGCACGACGTCGAAGAGTGATCGGCATTCAGCGCTTTATCTACGCATGTTTGGGAGGGTCAGGG
This sequence comes from Arthrobacter sp. Z5-13, assembly GCF_056499105.1. Classification (NCBI taxonomy): domain Bacteria; kingdom Bacillati; phylum Actinomycetota; class Actinomycetes; order Micrococcales; family Micrococcaceae; genus Arthrobacter; species Arthrobacter sp. Z5-13. Next base: position 903,986 of record NZ_CP096460.1, on the reverse strand, counting down.
CACTTGCCCCGGCCCTCCTTAATGTTTGCGTCAATTATCCAGAAGACAGGAATACAAATTGTTCGCAACGATAGCCTCAGCCATCCGCTTCAGCTGGGATGCGCCCTACAGGATTATGGCTTCGCTGCTGACCATCGGCTGCGCATGCGTCCTCTTCAGCTGGGTGCCGGCTTCCAGCCCTCTCGATGCCATCGGCTACATCGGCACTTATCTTGGCATGGGGCAGGCCGATGATGTGACGGGTGCTGTGTCTCAGTGGCTGACCACTCGGAAAGACGTCGTTCAGCCGGTCGCCTCCTTCGTGCTCATGGCTGGCCTGGCCTTCAATGTTGGTGACGGTTCCGGTCGTTCGTCCGTCCCCGGTCCTTGGAGGGGAGCCCCGACGGCGCTCATCGCACTCTCTGTTGTTTGGGAAGTGGATCCAGGGACGATACCGGGTTATCTGGTCACAGGGCTGATAGCAGGCGTGAGCGCCTGGATCGTCTCTCAGCTCATCTCTGCAACTCGGGTGAGTATCAGGTGGTGGCTTGGGTCCACGCTGGTGAACCTGTCGGGCTCGGCACTCTATGTGGCGGGGTTGCCGATTTGGTTGGTCGCCCGCAGTTCCGGGCCGAAACCGAATGAGCCCGAAGGCTCGACGGATAGCTGAAGCAATTTGAAACATCTCCGATAGCGTGGCCCCAATGATCGTCGCGTGACGACATTGAAGACCAACCACACTTGGGGGAACATCTATGAAGATTTCGCGAAAGATTCTTGCTGCCAGCGCTGCCCTTGCATTCATGGGCGGGACATTGTTCACGGCCCAACCTGCGTTTGCAGTTAGTTGCTACGGCGATTATTGTTCCGGGCAAGATCCGCAAAGTACGGGCTGCTCCGCAGATGCCTACACAGTTCACACCGCTTCCGTGTATGGAACAAACGGCGCAAGTACGGTTGAGATCCGTTGGTCGCCAACCTGCAAAACGAACTGGGCGCGCGTTAACTGGGTCACCACGAACGTAAAAGCCGTCCAACAAACCGGATACACCCAGGGCTACAGCTCAAACAATGGGACAACCGCGTGGTCGAAAATGATCTACTCGCCGACGTTGTGCGTCAAGGCTGTCACTTGGGGAAATTGGGGCACCACGGAAACAGCTTGCGTTTGAGCAGGGTACGCCGAGTGGCGTCTCTCTCGATTCGTGGCCCTCGACGACTCGACGGAGCTCCGGATGAAGATCAGCGGAGTCTATGAGAAGGTCGCTGCAGACAACTCACTAGGACTCCAACGTCGGCTAGGGGAGTCGCAGTAAAGCGAAGCCCGAAGGGCCTCTGGGCGCTTCGGGCTTCCTTGTGCTGCGGGTGGTTTTACTGGTGAGCTTCCTCAGGGCCGGCCGCTAAACGGTTCGTCAAGGAGGATCCCGACCAGCGACCCACCGGGCCGATATGCTCGACTTCACTCAAGAACCAACAACGGGGGAAACATGTCTGGAAGCCCTATCTACGGAATCGGCTACTACCAGGGGCACCAAGACGGTCATCAAGAGGGCCACGATGAAGGTCTCGGGCTAGGTGCCGGTCTCGGCGCCGTCGGTGTCATCGCCGTCGCGGGAACCATTTATGCCGTGAAGATCGGCATCCACAAGCTCAAAGTCGTTGCGGCCGCCAGGCATGAGAAGAAGTTGCTGGCGATGCAACAGCTGGAGACTTCCCCAGTGAATGACGAAATCGACGGAGATGTGAAGCCGTGATGACTTCCCGGTACACAGCGCCGGCCTGCATCACTTTTGCCGGGCTGCTTCTCGCTGGCTGCGCAGCGCCAGCGTCCCCGACAGCCGTGGAGACTTCAGCACCGTCGACGTCGACGGTGTCCACATCAGCAGCTCCGGTCAGCACGCTGACTGATGCGCAGCGTGTGACCAAGGCGGAGGCTGCAGTCCAGGCAGTACTTCCCAATGCGCCCATCTGGAAAGGCATGACCTTCAAAGGAGTCGTCGTCGACGGCTCCGAGATCTGCGTTGACCGCACCTCGGCCCCAGGAGGAGGCCCGGAAAAGCTCGGCGGGAACGCCGGCTACGTCGTGGTCAGCTTTCCTGCGGTCGCCCTGGGTAAACCGCAGGACGGAACCTGCGCGGAATATGCACCAGCTGAAGCAAAAGCACCCACCAAGGTCGACGTGCCGGCCGCGGTGACCAAAGATCCAGGTCTTCTCATCAGCACCGATTTCGGGGATAAATGGCCGCTGACGGTTCCTTATGTCGTGGCCCACTGTGAGGGCATCACGGTGGCCGGGCGGCATCATCAGGTAGCCACCGTCGATGCTCCGGATGGCAAGACCTACGCAGCCAATGGCACAGCTAAGGATCACGGCAACTATCCCGACATAGATCCGATCTGGGCACCGCATCCCAGTGTTTCCGGTCTGAAAATCGACATAAGCCCAGTCATTGAAGCCGCTCTTGCACTTTGCGATTGACACTCGTCGAGCAAGGAAAGAAGGACAAATCCCTGGCTCAATGGACGAGTTGCTCCAGCCATGGAGATGAGCTCCAAGGAAGCCGCCGCGTACCTGAGCGGACCGGTCGGGTACGCGGTAAGCGCGGAGTTTCTGCGCAGCCTGAGGTACGTCGGCCCGGGTCCGCTCGTTGAGAAGCGAGGCGCAAGACTGGTCTATCGAAAGGCGACCCTGGATGCGTTTCTGTTGGAGCATGGCGCTGATCCCGTCGCTTGCGGGGATCTGGCGGGAACTAGCTGCAGAGATCCGTGATGTGTCAGCGGCTACCGGTGTGGGCGGCTTCGAACCGTTGATTGAGACGCTGGAGAAGCGTGACCCGGAAGACTGGGACCCGGAGCAGGCGGAAAAGTAGAGGTCGGCCTCAGGCCTGCAGGGATTCGTCGCAGGCTTTGCAAGCCTTGCGCTCCCCCACCGCGTTCTCTTCAATGACCAGCAGCCTCTTGGGGTTCTCGTCCCAGACGTTGCCCACGGAGTTGCACCAGGCCGGGTGGTAGACCTTTCCCGAGCTGACCACGTAGACCTGGCCTGGACCGACCTTGGGTGATCCATCGCTGCGGCGTGCAGCTGGTTCTACCGGGTGCAGCTCCCCCAGCTCTTTGGACTCCTGCTTGGACTTGGCTGCTGCCTTCCAGCTACGGCGCTGCCGGACCGCCATCAGAGCTTACCGCCGTCGAAGATCTGGGAGACACCGGCTGAGCCGAATTGGGAATCATCCAAGGCAGAAAGGTCCATGGGAGAAAGTTACACCAGCCGCTCCGGAGGCTTTCAAACTCCTCCCACTCTGATCTGGCACCACGAGGGCCCCGATTTATCGGAAGTAGCCGAATGGGTTGTTACGGGTGCACCATTCTGTCGGTGCCTGTGGCTAGTGTGAGTCAAATGCCCGCGGGCAGTAAGGGGGAACCAATGCCGCTGGTGGCGTTTCTCGACGGGGAACGAATCGAATCCTACTTAGCCACAGATGAGCACTGGGATCTGATGAAGAGCGAGTACAAGAGCCGGTCTTTGCTCATGCGGTGCGGGGTGCCTGGAATCCCACGCACGTCCAGGCGTGGCCTCAAGCACTTTGCGCACAAGGCCGGCGTTCAGTGCGGTCTCATCGATTGTTGGAACGAGTCCCCCCAACACAGGGCGCTCAAAACTCTGATCGCACAGGCGGCCAGAGATGCCGGCTGGCAGGTGAGTATCGAGTGGAGCGCAGAAGGTCGGGGGTGGGTCGCTGATGTCCTTGCAGAGAGCATTGGCAGGCGCCTGGCGTTGGAGGTCCAGTGGTCACGCCAGGACGCCGGGGAGTTTAGGCGCAGACAGGAGCGCTATGCCGCTGACGGCGTTGAATGCTTCTGGTACGTCCACCGGCGAAACAGGGACGAGGCCAGGCGCTCCGGTGTTCCCCACGTCGTGTTCGAGGGTGACGATGCTCCGTTTGATGTCCTTGCCGAGAAGGCGTTCCACCAAGCGGCACCCGTGGGTCTTCACGCACACGTCACCGCTCTCCTGCTGGGGCTGTACCTTGACCGGATCCAGGCGCGGATAACCTCGGTGACGATTCAGCATCTGGGTGAGGCGTGTTGGGCCTGTAAACGGCCATCCACAATCTGGAGGATAAGCGCTGCTTCCATCCAGTCCCGCTGCCAGGAGACAACTGATGCCACCCGGACAGAGTTTCCTTTATGGCCAACCGAGCGCATCGAGACTCTGGTTGCCGGTGACGTCGCAGCGGTTCTGGGCAAGGGCAGTATTCCGCTGTTGGCTCCCCTGCGGATGCACCACTCGAAGAAGGCAGAGAAGACCTCCCTGGCTTACGGCTGTGCTCATTGCAGGGTCGGCTTTTTCGGCGACGGCTTCCTGGAGATGGAGACTCGTTGGAAATCCGTGACCATACCGGCAACAGCCCGTATTCCCCTTGCTGCTGGAATTCTCACCCAGGTCCATCTGTGCGCGGACAAGGGCTTCGGACCATGCAGCCAGGACCCGTCAGAGAGCCAGCAGCCGGCGTTTGACGGGTACATTCCCGGCCAACATCAGCGCCGCCAGCTGACGCGCGCAGACGCAGTAGATGTTGCGCTGGTGGGCACGGAGATCTCGGCAAGAGACGCTGTGGCCGTAATGACCGGACACCGGTATCCGGACCACGGGGACCCCTCGTCCAGTTCCTGGTCCTCGGCCCGAAAGAAGGAAAAGCCGCAACCAGCGGGGACCACCTCCTGCGATTGGTGTGGCAACCAACCGCATCCTGAATACGAATGCACTTGGCGCCGGCTCAGAGCGAAAGCAAATGTAATCCCTGGCTCGCGGCATTACTCCGATGGCATTTACGAGAGCATCTCCAAGGGAAGGACTCTTGAAAATGCGGGCACAGCGATGATGAAGCGGCTGCTTGATCGGTGCGTCCCGATTCCGCGCGGGAAATGAAGCGCGGGCGGGGTAGCTTGAGGACATGAGCAACGAAGCTGAACCAATCAGCATGACGGTCTACCCGAAACCGGACGGTACTTGGTGGGTGCGGATTACTGATGACCAGGGCAATGTAGAGGACAAGGGGCCAACTTCTTGGAAGGGTGAAGGTACCTTCTATAGTCACGGGCTGAATTCCGTGGTTTCTTGGCTACCAAAGGGCTACGCCTATCAGGCGTGGCAAGAGACTGGAGACGGGACGTACATAGCCGTCCTGCACCGGAAGGCTTCCTGGTTCGGCTAGAGAGGCGACGAGGTATTTCCCCCCGGGAGCTCAAGCTCCCACCGCGCTCAGTCCCGCCTGAAGATCAGCTGTTCGACTTGCTCGGGTTCAATGCCGAGGCCTTCTGCCCATTCGGCCATGCATTCGGTGTATCGGCCGTAACTAGCGGCGCTGTACCATGTGAGCCAGAGGGGGGCGATCTCCTCGCAGTGCTTCCGGAACCATCCCGCGACGACGCTGTCCATGACTGGCGTGGTAGCCACCTGGTCTGACGCCTTGGTAGCGAAGCTGATGAACTTCGTGGCAAAGGCCGGACCCCACCAAACAAAGAACTTCCTGTCGCGTTGTCGTTGGCTCACAATGTGCTCAAACGCGGCGTTCCCACCGTCTTCCATTGCGATTTGGGCAAGCCTGCGCAGCTCACCGGAGAAGTCTTTGCCGTTCTCAATGTCCGTGTTGAGCCTGATGACCCTAGCGGCGCGGTACGGGCCGAAACCAGTCCCTGCATAACCCCAGAGGTAGCTGGCGATGTAAGCGTCCAGAGCCGAGTCCGAATCATGGATGAGCTTGAATGATTCCAGGACGCCTCCGCGGTCTATGGGGTTCGGAAGTGTTTCGAGAATGCTGCGGCTGCCAAGGTACTTTTGCCAGTTGCCCTTCTTCCACCCAAAAGGCATCTGCGCTGGACGCCCCTCCGCGTCCCATCTCTGGAATCTGCTTTGCAGGTCATCGGGCGCAGCTGGCATGGTCTATCTCCCCCAGGTAGATGGTCCACTCACCTTCGCATATGCCGCCTGGGCTTCGGGTTAGGTAAAGTCCGTCGACATTCACTACCGCGGTGAAGACCCGCGCAACGCGAGCAAGGATCAACAGGTGGAGGTCAGCAAACGGCCGGCTCACGACGGTTGGTTAGTGTGTGGCCGTTCAGCCCAAATAGTCCCGATGGTGTCTGGACAATTGGAATGGAACGTCAGAGCCTCCAACTAGGGTGGACTCATGCCCCAGCTCGAACCTGAACTTCCGGGAGATTACTCCGCCGCGCTCGTGACTTTGAAGAGCCTCGTGCGGGAGGCTCAGCACCGGGCGCAGCGCGTCGTAAATACCGCCATGATCGATCTCTACTGGAACATCGGCCGGACCATCCTGGACCGCCAGGTGAACCAGCTGTGGGGGAGCAAAGTACTCGACCGGCTCGCCCAGGATTTACGGGCTGAGTTCCCGCACATGAAGGGATTCTCCCGAACCAACGTGTACAACATGCGGGCGTTGGCTGCGGCATGGAACGGCCCGGAACCAATTGTCCAGACACCGTCTGGACAATTGAGTTGGAGCCATAATGTGGCACTTCTGAACAAGCTGGACGACCACGAGCTGCGCCGATGGTACGCATCACGAGCCGTCCAACATGGTTGGTCTGTGGCTGTGTTAGAGCACCAGATCCGTACCAGCCTTCACGCCCGCGCCGGCTCCGCACCTAACAACCTTGAGGCGCGGCTTCCGGGCGAAGGTACTGACCTTGCCAGGGCGGTCGCCAAGGATCCGCTCGTACTGGATTTTCTGGGTCTGACGGAGGAAGCCCAGGAACTTGCCATGGAAGAGGCTATGACTCTGCGCATGGCCCAAACGTTGGCCGAGTTCGGACCCGGCTTCGCATTCGTCGGCCGCCAATACCATCTCGACGTCGATGGAGACGACTTCTTCATCGACTTGTTGCTCTATCACGTACCGTCTGACAGGTACGTGGTTGTGGAACTGAAGGCCGGCAAATTTAGGCCCGAGCACCTGGGGCAGCTGAATTTCTACGTCACGGCAGTCAACGACATGCTCCGGCTGCCCAGGCAGGCCCCGACCGTCGGCATCCTGGTTTGTGGGTCAAGGAATGAACGCACTGTGCGGTACGCCTTGGACGGTTCCACTCAGCCCCTCACCGTGACGTCCTACACGTACGAGGCGCTTCCGGCCGATGAACAGGCAGTATTGCCGTCGCCGGAGGCAATAACCACCGCTCTCGAACGCGACCCAGCTGGTCCTCCCGACGCATGAAAGTCGATCTGGCGTGAGCTCTCAGATGAGGCAGTTCGGTGACATCCAGGTCGAGCCGCCCGTCAGCTGCCTTGTTAATCCATACAGTGCCGGATTCGGTTTTGCGGGAACGCGCGGGAGTTGATGATGCGGCTGTCGAGCCTCGAGACGAAGACTGTGGGCAGATGGGGCTTCGCCGCTATTCCGGCCGGCGCCCGCAACGAGTTTGGTTCGGTTCTCCCACCTATGAGCTTGGGATTCCCGGAGGCCCCATCAATCGCTGAAAATCGGAGTACACCGAGGAAAAATGCGATGAACTAAGTGCCGTTGACTAATCGCGTCGGCCGCGAAAAATCGCTTTCTTCTCAGACGTTTCGATGCCGCTCACCGTGGATATCGCGCCAATGCGCTCGGCGAGTTTGGAGCCGACCAAATTAGCTGGTTCCCTTGCTCCTTGCGGCTTTTTCCCAAAAATCCGACGACTGAGCGGCGCTGCCGACTGGCGTGCGCCTTTTGTATCACCAAGCTATCTTTGCTTTAACACAGATAACAATATTGTCATAGTCAATAAGCGCCTAGGCGTAATAAAAGAAAAGCTTTGACTATTTCTTCATCCACAAAGAAACTTCTCTCGGGATGCTCCCCTTCGTATCCAATCAATGAGGTATGGGGATGAAGCGAAAAAAAACATTGTCAGCAATCAGTATCGGTCTGATGCTCATAACCGGTATGAGCGCCGCTCAAGCGAGCACGAGCACGAGCACAGACGGTACAGCCAAAGCGGCCGAGCATTTACAAAAAGATGGCTCAATCCGTGCCTTTAAGGCTGAAATTCCCCTCGGAAGCCGGAACCCAGGCACTACTCTTCCTCAGACTCACGCGTCCCGCGTAACTCAGGATGGGCACCGTGGGATCGGGATAGCAAAAAAAGCCATGGGAAAGACCTTCAACTCAGCTGAACTCGATGATGCAACAGGCGAAATCATTGTCCACGTCAACGTCCCACCCAACGAGACGGTCAAGGCGCACGTAAGCCAAGGCATGGGCGCCACGAAATGGCGTATCGCCAAAGACCCGTTCTCCCGGGCCGACATCGAGAATGAATCATGGGAGCTAGCAAGTAACAAAAAGAAGATAAACGGCCGTACGATCTTCAGCGCCGGACCCAACGCCGACTCCAGCGCAATCCAAGTTACCGTAGAAGGGGCTGCCCACCAGGCGAAAGAACGCCATGCCGCCGGCACAATTTCAAAGTACCCGGTGGAAGTCACCTTCAATCAAGCGCCAATGGCATCAAGCCGCAGCTCTGATCCAGTCGCCCCTCATTGGGGTGGTGCAGACATGAGCAGGCCCGGGGATCCCGGGTACAGCATCCATTGCAGTACAGGATTCGGCATCGGCTATATGTCAGGATCAACACTGGTGACGGAACATCTTACCGCCGACCACTGCGGCCCTACCGGGTCCCAGTGGAGGACCGGGAGTACAGGTCTCCCAATTCTCGGCACCATGCAGAATACGGCTGCCGTAGGAACAGACAGCAAGAGAATGACGGGAGCCCAGTGGGGGCCGGTTGTCTACGGCGGTTCGGTCGAATCGAACACCGGAATCGGGATAAAGGGCGCAGTAACCCCAATCCTGAATGACATGTACTGCTACTCCGGCTCGCAGTCAGGAATTGTGTGCGGTAACAAGGTTACAAGCCTCAATCAAACCGTCTGCTACGGCATCGGTGGCCCGTGCTATCGCAACCATGTTTACACGGATCAGGTCGACAACATCCCCGCGAGTGGTCAGGGTGATTCGGGTGGACCAGTACTTGCCAATAGAAACGGCTCAGCCTACGCAGCAGGGGTCGTAAGTGGAATGTGGGGCTGGAGCGACCAATGTACTGGTTACGGCGAGCGGTTATGCAGCGTCCACAACATCTTGGCCCCTATCGAGGGATTTTTCCAAGACAACCCAAACTATGGGATCTTGACCTACTGAAGAAACAATTAAGTAGGCATTACCGATGAAATGGCCCAAATTCCTGCTGCAACGAAAGCAATAACAACAGCAAGAATCGCCCAGCCAAATAGTCGACTCCCTAGCGTCCTCATGCACAGAAGTATACCCTGGCCGTACTCTAGCGTTCCTGGTACAGCCTATGTGCAGCAGAACTGGCAAATGACGGCGGACTGTGTGTCCTTCAGGCGTCGTGCACCTTTCAATTTGAAGGCTCCGTCCGGCTTTCGGACGGAGCCTTCATTTGTAAACCTTCCAGCCTCTACTTCAATGACAAGTAGCCAATTGATCGGGGTAGCAGGGCGACCGCTCCCCCACTGCCCACACCTTTCGAATTCAGGTTATGGAGGACGTAGGCCCAGTCTCGCTTGCAGCAGCGTCGCAAGGGTCCCGACGATTATCCTTCCGAGATCGGTCCATGGATAGCAAAACCATACACGTAGGGCCCGCTCCCGCTATGTGGTAGGGGGCCCTACGAGCTCTGATAACGCGCTAACGCGATCGTCCAACTTCCCTTTGTCGGGATGTTTTCACTCCTGAAGCCTTGCGTGCCTTCGGCGCCGATGACGGTCCATGTGCCACGGCATCGGCAGGTGAGCGGCCCTGGCCGCGGTCAGCGTGTAGCTGGGCAGCTACAGCCTCGTTATCCGCCACGTTCTCCAGGTTTGCTGCGCGGGCTCTACGGGAGTCGGCCGAGTCCCAGTCCTTATCGCTTTCGTCGAGCTGTCGCCCGCCTGTGCGTTCCGACTGCTCGCGCTGTGCGCCGGTCTCGCGCTCAGCTGCGGCGAGCTCGCCCAATCCCTGTCCCTTTAGTGCCCGTGCTTTTTGGGTATCGAGTTCCTGGCAGCCTTTCTTCCTTGGCCTCCTGCTCGGCGATTGTGCCTGCTGGGGTCAGGGCGTCAACGTCAATGCCGTAACGGGTCCTGGCCTCCTGCCGGATCCGCTCGGCGGCAGTCCGGGCCACTTCGTCGTCGTCCTTCCAGGCCACGGCGACGGCGTAGTTTTCTGCGATTGCCTCAGGTGTTGCCTTATCCCACCACTTCGGCTGCTCGGTGAGGCGCAACCGTGCGCGTGCTGCCGCCCGTTCGGCTTCGTAGCGCGCTTCAAGTTCACGGGCCTGCTGCTGCTCAGCGGCAGCACGATCCCGCAAACGCTGTTCCCGCTGCCGTGCCAGTTGTTCACCTACGCGGCTCGCGACGGTGATCGCGGACCTCAGTGACTGATCAAAAGCGTCGTCTACGCCATCTGCGATATCCATTGGTTAGTTCCTCTCGACTTCAGTGCTGCGCTTGACGTGCTGGGGCTGATGGGCCGGCGCCTCGATCTTCGCCGGCAGTACCGGAGGCAGCGGGCTGGGCGGTCCAGCGGACTTCGCAACGTGTTCCAGTGCGGCCCTGGCCTCTGCTGGGAGGCTGGCCACCTGCTGCTGCTGTGCTTCTGTCTTGGCTTGTTCGTTGTAGACCCTGTAGACCTTCACCAGCCGGTCCGAGACCGCGCTGCGGGTTGCCGTAGCGAGGCGAAGGTCCCCGGCGGCCGAGTGCATGTCGCGCATTGCCTCACCAAGGTTTTTGAGCTGGCGCAAGACAGCCACGGTGGCCACTACATCGTTCGGTGAAGCGGCGAGTAGTGCCGTTGCCATTCCTCGTGCGGAGACACCAACAGAGCGTCGGGCCTGGACGGGGTTGTTCCTCACCTGTGCTGTGCGTGCCAGGGCATCCGAGGTGGCGGCCATGTCCGCTGCCAGCGGTTGAGGGAGTCGGCGGGACCACGCAGCGGTTACTCCAGCGTGGTCGCGGGCTATCTGCGCCCAGGCCGATGTGTTGCTGTGGGTCAGTGCACGCATATCGGACGCAAGCTTTTCCAGGGACTCAGAGTAGCGCTGCAGCGTCAGGCTGTCCTGTGCTTTCCTGCCCCTGTCTCGTGCCACAGGCCGGCGGCCACGTGAAGCAGCACTCCATTCGGCGGCCGCCGAATCAGCAGCGCCGATGCTGTCCGGCCATCCGGACCTCAGCACGGGTAGCGTCAGGTCTTTCCCGAGGTGGCCCCCGCCGTACCAGATCGGCCGTTCGCCGTGAAGGGGTTTGGTGGCCGCGGAGAACCCGGTCACGACGTCTGTTGTTCCGTCTGCGAAGCGAGGGCGGACGAGCAGGTCGTTCTGTCGCATGAGGCGCACGAACTCTGCTTCGTTAATTGCAGCGACAGAGCATGCCCGCACGGCCCGGGCCAGCTCAAAGCGCGGCTGGTCCTGGGTCATCTCAGCGGCCGCCAGCCGTTTGCGTTCCGCGGCTCCCAGTGCCTTCCATTCGACCTTCTCGGTGCCCTTTGCTACGGCGGCCGAATGCTTGGCAGCGGCCCTCCGGCGGGCAACGGAAATCTGTTCTGCGGGGTGGTAGCCAACAGAGGTGTGGGTTGAGCTCAGTTCACGCCAGCCGTATCGCTGCTCGATGGCGCGGGCTGCTTTCTGGCTTGCCGCGTAGTCACCACGAAGGAACCATTTGGTGCCGTCCTCGCGTACGCGGGAGGCCACGATGTGGATGTGATCATTGCCGTTGATGCTCTGACCGTGGTGCACTGCCAGCCAGGAGCACGGAGCTTTTCCACTGGCCTCGGTGAAGCCCATGTCGTCCATGAACTCCTGCGCAATGCTCGCCCACTCCTGGTCCGTTCGGATGCCCTCGGCGGCTTCAAAGCTGAGGGAGCAATGCCACACGTTCCAGTCATCGGCTGCGACGTCCAGGACGCGCCGCGCCCGGTCCAACTCCGTTGCCAATGCGGATGCACTGTCGTAGTTCAACTCGGCGTCGTCGTACCACGCCATCGTCGGACCGCTTCCGGCCACAAGATGCGGATGGGTGTGCTCATTGCGCTTACCCGGGCCGACCAGGTACCCCATCAGCCCACGCATGTCGGAGCCCTTGGTGATGTTTGGAATCACTTGGCATACCTGTCCACAACGCTGGCAATGGTGGCGCCCAGGGCGCGGACTTCGCTGATCATTGCGGCGAACTCGGCGGGCACTTCCGAGGCGGTGTTGGCATGCCTGGCAATCTGGTTGGCGTTGTTCGCAACACCTGCCAAGAGACGGCGAATCTCCATCAGGGCGACGATCTGGTCCTTGCCCACCGTCACGGTAGGACGGGATCCGGCAAGGGCCGACTCAACGAGCAACCTCTGGATGGTCACCCTGCCCTCGGTGGCCAGCACTTCAAGACGGGCATTCTCTTCAAGGGAGACGGACACGTCGTAGGTAATGGGGGCAGGGACGCGGCTCTGTTGGTGGGCGCAGTAGAAGACCAAGCGACCGAGATGCGGTGATCCGACCCTAGCCTCCAGTCAGGCCTCGCCTTCGATATCTCGTGGTTTCGTTGTGGAAGGCGAAGTGAACCATCCACGGCCGTACGTTGCTCACAATGACCCGCGCAAGAAGCGGAGAAAGAAGCGTCATCCAGAGGCTTCCATCGATTGCGGTCCAGGCGGCGACGTAAATCCCATCCGAAAGTTCACCAGCACGAAGGATCGGAACAAGCACCGCAAGCGTTAGAACGTATGTCCCGGCCGGTAGAAGCCCCCATAGTGGCCACCGCCGCCAGGCTGCCACAACGCTGCGTGAGTCTGGGAGCGCCGTAACCAGAACGGTGCATGCGACCAAACACGCTGCGATGACCCAAGCAGGATCCGTCCAGTACTGCAAAAAGACCGCCTTGTGGTAGTCGAAAGATTGTCGACCACCGAGCGATGTCAGAGCGGCTGCCCACGCGCCTGAGAACAAATACGTCAGTGCGCCGGTTATCGCAGCGAACACAACCACCGGCGCTAGGCGTCTACTCATATTTCAATTCCTAGTACGTTCCTGTGTAGCCCGCCATCGACGCCTTTCGCAAACCATAGACACAAGGCAAAGCGGACTCGAGAGATCGCGACGGTAGACGACCGCCTCAGTGTACGTCACAGACGTTGCGTCACTGGTCGTGGACACAATGATGACCTCGTGGTTAGGCATCTGCCGGTGTTCTCCGGACAAGATACCGTAGTTGCCGGTACGCGTGACGGTGATTGTGAACGCTCCTTCGATACTGTTCCAGATGCAGTAAGGGATAGCAGCCTGCAACGAGAAACAAATGTCAGCTGAACTGGCATCCCCCGCCAACAATTTCGCCTCTACCGTTGCACCTGAGACCAATCGTGAGGGCCCCGGGTCTGCTTTCCGTCAAAGGGGCTCCTGGATCCTATCGGCGGGCGGTGCCATTTTCCCGGGCTCACGAAACTCAGCCACGCTTCTCCGCTGCCATGAAGGAAATGTGCCGGGCCCTATAAATCTAGCCGCAGGACTACTCGTCCCACATCAACACGTCCTGCTGCCAGTCGCAAACCACGGGAGTAGCAGTAGCTGCAAGAAGCCCAGGTCTGATGAAGAGTTGGAGTGCCTCAATACATACCTACACCGCTTGGAAGAGATCTGCAGGGCTCAGGACCCGGAAGTTTCGAGTGCAACAAACTAGTCCAGGAAGTAGGCGATAACCTTCAACTCGGAGTCCAGAATTTCGTTTGAAGCCACGCCGACTCCTCGTGCGAGCTCGACTGATCCAAAGAGCGCGGCCTCCACGTCAGGCGAGAAGGCTCGTTCAAGCAATCCGAGAAAGCCGGACATGCCTTGGTCCAACTTCTCTATGAGCTCCTGGTACTCGGCGCTGAGCTGCTCGTCGAGCACGCGCTGCTCGTCGAGATAGCCCTCGATCAGCTCGGCCTCTCGCTTCGAGAGGGACGATTCGACCGCCTTGTACATTAAGGTGCCAACCGTGTTGCCGATAATGGCGCCGAGGACTGGAACTGGGATGAGCGCCTGGCCGGCAAAAGAAGACAGTGCGCTCACTGCGGCTTCCAGGGCGACGAGCTCCGCGTTCTCGATGAACTCCAGCTGGTCGATCTCGCCACAGCGGAGCTTATTCGCCTGCTCTGCGATACCGAAGGCGGCGGTGACGATTGAGCTTGCGACAGCTGCTGACGTGGCGGTGAAATTCGTCAGCGCGTAGATGCTGAGGCCTCGTACTCCGCCTTTGACGAAGCTGAAGCCGGTCTCTCCTGCGATGTCGAGCCAGTCCTGCTCGCTGAACTCTCTGAGCCGCTTGCCTTCCCGACGCTTGGCGACCACTGCGAGCACGAAAGCTGTCCCGCCCTCAATCAGGGCAGCTGCAACTGTGGCCGCAGCTCCTTCTTGCAGGTTTGGCAGGCTCTCCTGATAGGCGTTGTCACGACGAGACTGGTCGGTAGAAAGCAGGGAGGTTTCCTCGGCCGCCATGGTCGACTCGTAAACGCCCCTTTGTACCTCGTGGTACTTGAGCGTTGATGGTTCGAGCGCTTCAAAGCCGATCGATCCCTCTTGGAAGAACGCATCGATCCGTTGCCAGTCCTTGAAGGAGGGGCCGTCGCCGCTGCGCGACAGGAGCTTTCCTGCTTCCTCGGGCGGCATAGAGTACAGCTTCTTGATCACCTCGAAGTGATCAGCGGGGATCTGGTACTTCCCGCCGTTCTGCACGTAGTCGGGATACCTCTGGAGGTGCTCAGTGAGCGCTCCTAGTGAAAAGCCCGCTGCGACGAACTTCTGCTGGATCTCCACGCCGCTGCGGAGCAGGTCCACGGGTCCGTTGTTGTTCACCCATTGGTGGACGGGCTCATGGCCGAGGATCTGTTGCCGGGCATTGCTGATACCGACCTCGGCGATTTCGGCGATGAAGCCGTGCATCCCGTCCTGTCCGCCGCGATTGGCTGTGACGACTTCGAGGTCGATCTTCCTGATAGCTTCATCGATGCTGGTGAGTGCGTTCAGGAGGTTCTCGTCCTGCTGGCGGAATGAGCTCAGTAGGTCGTCAATGCGGAGTTGATTTAGGTAGTTCACCCATGAAGCGGCCGCCTGCTCCTGGTTGCTCCTGATGAGCTTCGGCATGTCAGTCATCAGGTGCGTCCCGCTCGATGCGCCGACTTAGCAGGGCTGCGCACGACTTCGTGTTGTTCACGAGGACTCCCAGCCTCTTTTGTTGGGAATCGGAGAGCGAAAGGAAGTCGGCGCCAAAGTACGGCAGTGCGTCCCGGTAGCAGCTCACCAGCTCTACGCGAAGCGTGGTTGTCATCTGGAGGAGGTCGTCGATCTGTGCATCATCGCTTTTGAGCGTCGCAGAGTTTCGCTTGACTGCAGCAAGCGCCTCCTGCTTTGCCGCCAGATTGTCGAACTTTTTCTTGGCGAACAGCGCGATTGACGCGAGGAGGGTGGCTCCTGCGACCGTCCATCCGATGGGGCCTGCCAGCGCTAATAATGCGCCTCCGGCAGCGGTGCCTCCACCTCCGGCAGCCAAGGCGCCGCCTCCGAGCCAGGCAAGAGCCGCGTTGCTCGCAGCGGCTCCGGAGAGAGCGGAGATAGCGGTACCAGTTGAGGCAGTTCCGAAAGTGGTGGCGACCCACATGGCGGCCGTTGGCGCTACGCTCGCAACTGCAGCTCCCGCGGCAAACCCAGCGCCCGCGCCGGCAGCAGACTGCTGGGCAGCTTCGAGATCCTTCCGGGCGAACTCCTCCGCATCCAGGAACTCGGCTTTGTGGACGCCGATCTCACCGAAGGACGTCTCGAACGACTTTGGGGTGTTGGCGATACTGTTCACCAGCAGCTCGACGAACTCCATCAGGTCCGCTGACCGTTCGCGCTGGCGCAAGAGCGAAAGTCCCTTGTCGCTCATCGCGGCGAAGGCCGCGTTGTACTCCGCTATAGCCTCCTCGTAGGCGTCC
Organism: Arthrobacter sp. Z5-13; assembly: GCF_056499105.1. Taxonomy (NCBI): domain Bacteria; kingdom Bacillati; phylum Actinomycetota; class Actinomycetes; order Micrococcales; family Micrococcaceae; genus Arthrobacter; species Arthrobacter sp. Z5-13. The sequence continues at coordinate 888,012 of NZ_CP096460.1, read as the reverse complement.
GGCGCCTTCGCTGCCATTTTATCGACTGTGTCTTTGGCGGCTTCCTTGACGCTTTCAACCTGCTCGATGATCTGCGTCGACGCACTTCGCAAGGCCTTGCCAATGCCCTCTATGGCCTTGTTCACGTCGACCTGTTCAGCCATCATTATCCCCCAAGTCGATTGCGGTTCGCTTCCGAGAAGAGATTATCTACCGCCGGTGACAAAGTGGACGTTCCGGCTCGCCACATTGCCCTGTGCTCACATCTTAATGTGATGCAGACCGCTGTTATCAGCGAGCATCAGGGCTCGTCGATGAACCAGGCTGCGCCGACCCTGTTCAGATTGCGACCAACAACCGACCACAATTTGAGCCTCCGCAGCAAGCCCGGCTGGTCATTGGCCCACAAATGGGCATCCGGAAAATCCGGTAAATCCCTTTAGGAGGCCGCTCAGGAGAGTGTCAGGAGGCACGCGGCCGGCCGTCAGGAATCATGGACCACAGTGTGGCCATCCGCTCAGCCTGATCCGGGATTCCGGCTGGATCGTCCACCTCATAGTCCCGCAAAAGTTCAAAGATCCTGCCGTTGAGTTCTGCCCGCTGCTCGACTGTCAAATACAGCAGGTTGGTGGCCAGCACCACCGAAGCGGGGGCCGCCGGGGTTTCGGTGCCGGGCTTCGGCTCCTCAAAAGAGGCCTCCGGCCCGGATTGGGACCGGATGGACTCCGCCTTGGACTTGGCGTAAACCCTGGCCCGGCGTCGGAAGGCATCGAGTTCCAGGTCAAGAACCGCGAACTCCGGGTTGGCCAGGCTTCCGCCCGAGTTGATGGTGACATCGGTTCCTGCTGCCCGCCATCGCCTCTCCCGGGCATCCCCGGATGTCTCCGCCGGCACAACTATGCCCCACTTTTGGAGGGCCCGCAGGTGGTAGCTCATGGCGCTTGGCGTCAGGCCGGTTTGGACTGCAAGCTCAGTTGCTGTCCTGCTCATCTGGGTGGAATACAGTTCGGAGATCACTTCAAGCCGGGCGGCGTGCGCAAGTGCACGGATGGCCTTGGGGTCGGTGATTTCCACCTTCTCCATGGCGGCCTGAGCCGAAGGGTCAGACCCCAACGCTGGTGTATTCACTCGTCCAGTCTAGCCAGCAGCTCCTAACCCTGAAATAACTGCTTGACATATCCGTACCTCAGGCGGGCAGCAGAAAACCGTCCCGGACAAGGTTGCCCACTTCGGTGAGGAGAGAGGTACGGAAGGTCCCGGCGTCGAATCCGTCTTCCCCGCCGAGCAACGCAATCAGTGCCCCGATAATCTGTCTGACACTTAGATCGCCGTCGCACGCCGATACAAACCCGGCCAGCTCTGTACTCAGCAAGTTAGTGCGGCGGAGACCGGCTCCCTGGCGGAGCAGGATCACGCCGGGGTGCTCTGCCCCCGGACGTTGGTGCCGTTCTTCAGTGACGTCGTCAGCGACCACAAGATGGGCAGCGGCCAAGTCATTCGCAGCCAGCCAGTCAGAACGTTCGACGGCGGCGCCAAGGTGGGGACCGACAGGGTGTTCTATCGGGTAAGTGATTTCCTCGAACCGTTCGATCTTCCTGCTGGCCGCTTCCGCCGGCAGTCGCAGCCACACCATACCGAAGCCGATTCCGGACACATTCCGGGACGCAAAGTCCTGAAGATAGGCAGAGTAGGCCTCCTGATACTTCCCGCGGTCCCGGCTTTCCGAGGCATCGCGAAGCCACGTTTCCGCATACAGGTCCGGTCCCAACTGCTCACGCTGGATTATCCACACATCAGTGTCCGGGCCGATCCAACTCTGGGGCCTCTCCTCCCAGGACGTACCCGCAGTGATTTCCCAGTTACCCAGCATCTGTACCGTTCCGCCAGGTGAGAGGATTTTCGGCAAACCCCGGATCAGCGATGACACAATCTGGTCACCGGCCAGCCCGCCGTCCCGGTAAGTGAACTGGTTGGGCGCGGATTGGTCCAGACTCCTGGGCGTTATTACGAACGGCGGATTGGAGACCACCAGGTCAAACTCATCGCCCGCCACAGGTTCCAACAGTGATCCCAGCCGCAGTGTCACGCGCTCTTCCAGGTTCGATGGATCCAGATGAAGCGGCCCGGCGTTCAGCAGCAGGTTAAAGCGCGTGAAAGCGAGCGCCCGTTCGGAAATGTCGGTTGCCGTGACGTGCCTGGCATGCTGCAGCAAATGGAAGGTTTGAATGCCGCATCCGGTACCGAGGTCCAGCGCACGGGTCACAGGACGGCGGATGGTTGCTTGAACCAACGTGGTGGACGCCTGGCCGATGCCAAGAACGTGATCGTGCCGCAGGACGCCCGGCCGCTGATGGGCGCCGAGATCGCTCGCCACCCACAGTTCCACACTGCTGGTATCAATTGCGTCATCCTCGGTGGAAATCTGTGCACCACCTTCCCAACCGTAAGGACGCAGATCCACCACCGCGCTCACACCGCCGTCGCCGTGTTGGACCAATCCCAGCGTTACCAGGCCTTCCGTCCGGAGAGTGGGGAACGCGGCGTCGAGCGTTGCCGGCTGCTGCGGCTGGGCGAGGAGAAATAAGCGGACGACGGCGGCCAGCGCGGCTGTAGCATTCTCACCGTGGGCTGCGGACTCTGTGGCGATCAAAGCCGGGATGAGCTGGTCACGGTTCAGCGCCTCGGAGGCCGATTCGCCCAGCAGCCCGGCCACGCCGTCCACCGTGTAGTTGAGGTTCTGCAGATCCGCTGCCAGTGCCTCGAGAAGGCCGGGAATATCGCTACGCGGAGCGTCCGGCGTGTTGCCGGAAATGAATGATGCGGGCGAAAGGGCAGCTGGTTCGGTCACGGGTGCAAGTCTATTCGGAGCCTCCGACAAGACCACGCAGGAGCCATAACAACTCACGGCGGAGATAACCGGGCACGAAGGCGGGTGCTCTCCCTCCCCGGTTATACCTACAGATTCAGCTCAGCGTAGATCCGCAGCGAGTCGCGGACGAATATTGCACCCTCCACGCCCCCGTAGTTGGCCCCGAAACGGGGATCAGCAACATACATTTCCCCGAGTCCGGTCACGTACTCCTTAAGGTCTGCGCTATTGGAGCCGTTGGCCGCAGCCGGAGTGCCCGGAATGTCCGTAAGCCACTCCACATGGCGCTTGGCCAGTTCCTGGGCTGCCGCACTGTCCGGTGCGATACCGGCCTCTGCAGCCGCGATCCAATCGCTGCCGAGCTTCTGCGCGCGCTGTTTCCAGGCGAGCTTTTGGTCCGGGCCCATTCCGCGCCACCAGGCGTCGCCCCTCGCGTAGGCATCCTTACCCCATCGTTCCTCGACTTCGTCCTTGTAGCGGCTGTGGTCAAAGCCATCCAGTATTTCCTCTGCCATGAGATTTTCACCTCCTTCCACTGCCTTGATGGTCCGCCGGACCGATGCTATTTGCCGGGCCAGCCTGTTCTGTTCCTGCTCGAGCCAGCCGAGGTGACCGTTGAGGGCCACCGCGGTTTCCTGCTCACGGTCGAGCACTTTGCGCGATGACCGGTAGCCCAAGACCCAGTTCCCTGAGGAGCAGGATGCGCTGGAGTTGCACCAGGGCCGACTGACTGTAGTAGCGGTACCCGTTGTGGCCTGTTCTACTCGGTTTGAGGACCCCGATGTCGTCATAGTGACGGAGCGTCCGGCTGGTGGTCCCGGCGATTTTTGCGATCTCCTGGATGGACCATTCCATTGCTGCTCCCTTCTTTTCCGGTAACCGTCCGCCATGGTGACTTGCCTGTCCTTCGACTCTAAAGGTTGACGTTGCGTCAACGTCAAGGGATCTTTCACTGGCAATTTACGGTGTGCGCTACCACAGGAGTTGGTGCTGCAGCTGAGCATCGGTCAGTGGAGCGCAACGGGTAAGTTGGGAGTATGTCCCGATCTGAAGTACTGCTGCGACGCGCCTTTGCCGTTGCAGCATTCACCATGCTCACGGCAGGCAGCATCACGGCGTGCGCTCCGGCCGTTTCAATCGAAAATGCTGATGTGCCTGCGTGGAAGGCCACGGCGTTGCCTACTGCCACAGGTGTCGTGCTCGAGGACTCAGGAAAGATTCTGAATCGGCAGGCTTTGACCCAGGAAGCGGCCGACGTTCAGGCCGGGGCCTACACGCTCACCATGACGTGTGAGGGTGGCGGCAAAGCTTTCTTTGCAGTCACTCAGCAGGGCCGGGAAATCGTCGACGCCGGAGCTGCCTGCAACGGAAGCCTCGAGCGGGCAAAGGTGCCGGTGCCTGAAGCGGGGACGCTGCAAATCAGCACATCCAGCGTGGACGCACCTTTGATCTTCGCGTATCAGCTGACGCCCGGGAGCTAGCCTCCCGGAGCTGATCCTCCCGGGGGCTAGCCTGCCCCGGAGCTAATCGGCGCGGAGAGTTAACCCTGCACGGGAACAGAGATCAGCGGAGGGCCAGCCGCATCAACACACGCGGGAAGCCATTGATCATGGAGTCGGTATCGGCGGCCTTGGTGAATCCGGCTTCTTCGAAGAGTTTGCGGGTGCCCACGTAGGCCATTGTAAGGTCAACGCGTTTGCCCTGGTTGTCCACCGGGTAGCCCTCGATGGCGGGCGCGCCGTAGCTGCGGGCGAAGTCCACGGCTCCCTCGAGCAGGTGATGGGAGATTCCCTTGCCGCGATACCCCGGCCGAACGCGGATGCACCAAACTGACCAAACGTCGAGATCGTCCAAGTGGGGAATCTTCCGATTGCGGGCAAAGCTTGTGTCGGCGCGCGGATGGACCCCCGCCCAGCCCACCACCTCGTCGCCGTCGTACGCGAGCACCCCGGGCGGAGGCTCCTGCCCCACGAGCTGTTTGACCAGTTCCGCGCGTTCTGTGCCGCGCAACTCCAGGTTCTGCTTTGAGGGGATGCGGTAGCTCACGCACCAGCAAACGTTCGCGTCGGGCCGCTTGGGTCCAACCATCGTCTTCACGTCCTCAAACTGCCTTGCAGGACGAACCTCGATTGCCACTTGGCGGAATCCTCTCGATTGGTTCCCGGAATCCAACGCAGAAGCCGGCTACTGTGAACGGGCCTCTAGGCCCACCATAGTGGGCAGCTGTAGCGCTGGCACTCCTGCACTGCCTATGGCTTAGCGACTATGCCGGGCCTAAAGTCAGAGTATGCCCAGAGTGCGGGCACCGCGGGCGACGCTCAAGCGCCGGCCGGGCGCCGCCGTCGTCCTTTCCGTTGCCTTGGCAGCCGCGGCAATCACCACTGGCTGTGAGTACGCGTACGACGACGGGCGGCCGCTCATCGCAACCCCCACCCCGACCTTCACGGATGTAAGGCTCCCCCGGGACCCGAGGATGAATGAGCCTGTATCGGGGGACGAACTGGAGCTGTGGGTTGCGTCAGTCCTGCCGGACACGCAGGGGCAGGTCTTCCACACAGGCTTTGGTTCACTCGACCGCCGTGCAATCCACACCGAAAGCACGGGGCAGTTACCCAGTGGCACCTATGCGCTCACGCTGGCGTGCAGAAGCCACTACCGGATGGACTTCGTCATCAGCAACGGAGACGCAGAGTTGATCAATCTGAGCCTGCGGTGCGGAACTGCGCGGGTCAGCGTGATCCAGTTGACGAAGGATTCTGTGCTGTCACTAAAGATGGAAACCGTTCCGGCCGCCAACTACGCCTATATCGTGAGCCGGATCTGAAGTGCCCTTTGGCGGGAAGGCCCCGGGGAAGGGCCGCGGGAAGTCTTAGACAGGAAGACTTGCGGCTAACCGGTCAGATGTCAGGCGGCACAGCCGTTCGGGTTCTAAACGGCACAGCCGTCCGGGCACCGAAGGGTTTCGGGACTTGAGGCGCACTCGGTGCAGTACAGGGTCAACGTGCGGCAACTGAGGTTTGAGCAGTTTTCGAATTTACTGGTGGGGGCCGAGCAGCGTGTGCACTCGCCGATCGTCTTGGCCTCATCGCTGAATTCCAGGTGCATGCGCTTGTCAAAGACGTAGAGCGAGCCCTCCCACAGTCCCTGATCCTTGAAGGTCTCGCCGTAGCGGACGATCCCGCCATCCAGCTGGTAGACCTCTTTGAAGCCACGGTTGACCATGAGGCTGGAGAGGACCTCGCAGCGGATGCCGCCAGTGCAGTACGTTACGATCGGCTTGTCTTTCAGCGCATCGTATTTTCCGGAGTCCAGCTCCTTGATGAAATCATGCGTCGTGGCAACGTCGGGGACTACGGCATCCTTGAATTTTCCGATCTGGGCCTCGAAGGCGTTCCGGCCATCGAAAAACACGACGTCCTCGCCGCTCTGCTTCTTGGCATCAACCAAGTGATGCAGCTCTTCAGGCTTGAGGTGGGTGCCACCGCCCACCACGCCATTTTCATCGACCTTCAATTCGCCAGGTGCGCCGAAGGACACGATTTCGTCGCGGACTTTCACGCTGAGCTTTGGGAAGTCCTCGGAACCGCCGTCGGACCACTTCACATCGACGTCGTGGAAGCCCTTGTACTCACGGGTGGTCTTGACGTACTGCTTCACTGCACCGATTTCACCGCCGACCGTGGCGTTGATGCCGTCCTTCGAGATGATGATGCGCCCGGTCAGCCCCAGCTTCTCGCACAGGGCACGCTGCCAAAGCCGGACGGCGTCAGGGTCCGGGAGAGGGGTAAAGCCGTAGAAAAGCACAATTCGGTTCAAAGCCACGTATTTAAGGGTACTTGGTACAGGAAATCGCCGTTATGTGAGGAGCTCCGTTGCAGGGGTGTTCGGCTACAGGGGTGTACCTTTGCGCCGGATGCGGGGCCCTTGCCCCGGTCACAATTTCATAAGCAAGCCCTTTCTCCTCCACCTACCCCTGTTGCTTGTGACAGCGCTGGAATACCCTCATCACATGACTCCGGACGCCATGGTTGAAGACATCACCCACTTGCTGGAAGTCTGGGTAGCCGGTTGGGCCGGCTGCCGGGGCTACGAGACCCGCAACGAGGGCCGCTTTACCGCGGCGCTCAGAGCTGACGCCAACAGGGACTGGGTCTACTTCGCCCATGATCCCTCCAACGCCGAGTTCGCCGAGTTGGTGTCCAAGGCGGCGGAGTCCCCCACCAGGATCATCACAGTGTTCACCAACGACGCCGCCCGGTACAGTTTCCTCGCGGAGGAGCATGGCCTGAACATCACGTCGGCGTCTCAAACCATGATGTTCGTTGACATGGAGACCCAGGACTCTGAGGACCCTTGGCTCGCTGATGATGACCTCAGGCTCGAGACGTCCCAAACGGACGGCGTGCACCATGCGGTGGTCCGCGGTGGCGATGAAGTGGCCGCCAGCGGCCGTGTCTACGTGGTGGGGAATACTGCTGTTTTCGACCGGATCGTCACTGAACCCGGATACCAGCGCCGCGGGCTGGGCAGCTTCATCATGAAGGCGCTGGCCGCACAGGCCTTTGAGCACGACGTCGAGAATGGACTGTTGCTGGCATCCTTGGACGGGCAGAAGCTGTACTCACACCTGGGCTGGAAAACCATCTGCCACGTCCTGATGATCTCCGCCTCTGACGAAGGTGCAGATCTCTCGGTCGCCTAGCTCCAAAGGCTCAGACGCGGGGGAAGGCCAGCTCCCCGCCGTCGCGGCTGGTTTTCTTTCAGCCGGGATGCTTCTATATTCGTCAAGCGGGGTCTCTGCGGCTTGGCGCCGTATAGCTTTCGCGCAAAATCATAGCTTTCGCGCAAAATCGACTATTGAAGGAGGGGCTAGCCCGCGGGTGCAGTGGCGCCCAGGCCCGGACGGTCCCCACGTTCAAAGATCAGCCTGACCCAGTTATCAGGGTCACCGATAAAAGCACTCAGAGTCTTCCCTGAACCCCGATCCGAGCCGAAAACAGTAAGTGTTTCTCCTTCCACGAATTGAGTATGCAAGACGATATAAGTCCGGTTGTTGGACGCGTTGTCCCTTATGGTCCAAGTACCGTGGCGTTCGGTTAGATGCTTCCAGTCAGCGGCGCAGGAAATTTCTCGTCGTCCGGTGAGTGGAAGACATCGCCTGGCAGGTCCGTGCCCTGGAAGGTGCCGTCTTCGGCGAAGACCAGTGTTGCGGTTTGGCCGTCCGGTCCCCGGCTGATCCATTTGCCATGTACTTCAGCTTCCGTGATTGGTGCTGACTCTGGCCAGCCGCAGCCTGAAACCATAAACACCAAGGCCAGCACTAAGGCAAGGCCCACGAAACCGTTGAACTTCGGTCTGTGACGCATTGCACCTCGGATTCTCATTGGAGCAGCTGTTTGGTTGCGCCCTATTTGGGAGATATCGCTCGCGCCCACAAGTACCCCCAAGGTTAGCTCTGGCGGCTGATAGACCACTCATCTGAGATTCTTACACGCTGAGCATCGAGCGGTGCCATTGAAGCCAGCCCATCAACCGCTGTGGAACATGGTCTTTCAGCCGGACGGATTGGCCGCCCGAACGAGGTAAGTCTGCCCCTGACCAGTCCGGTGATCCGGACGGGATTGCGGTCGGCCCAGACAGAACAGTATTCCTGGTCAATCACGTCGACGTCTTGTCCACTGCGGATGACGGTAGATCGACTTGCGCCGACGCCCTGAGAGACTAAAAATTTCGAGAACGGGGCCAGCCAGGAGACGCCACGGATAAACGTCTGCACGACGCGAGCGATCGTAAATGATCATCAGATCGGTGCCCTCGAGGTAGACATGGCCCGCAATAACGCTGCCGTCAACCGAAGTGAGGGGATCGCCTACGATGATCTCGACTCGGTCGTCGGCGTCTATAAAGTGCAGCAAGGCGGCACGGGCCTCGGGTTGCCAGGCATTCGGCCACGAGATCGACTCCATGGCACGATCCTTCCTCATGCCACGCAATCTCACCGGCATTTGCTACAGAAGAGGCGGTGGTGGAGTTGGCAACTGCCCCTCGAGCATGAAGTCAGCACGTCGACGCCCACCAATCCTCACGAACCTCGCAGAAACCATACGCTTTCGGCCAGCGATTTGAGCCCGGGTGAAACAATGTTTAGGTGAACCCACATGACTCGTTGATCCCGCTTCTGGGCCGGGGCCCGGACCCGGAGCAGCTGCGTCATGTGCACACCATTCCGGCCCGACAAGCCATCCACGAGGCCTGGCCGGAATGGGCTCACCCAGACCTCGTCACTGCCTACGGCTCATTGGGAATCCAGCAGCCTTACCGGCATCAGGTGCTCGCTGCCAGCCTGGCTCATTCCGGCGAACATGTGGTGATAGCCACCGGAACTGCCTCAGGAAAATCGCTGGCGTACCAGCTTCCGGCGCTCGACTCGATCCACCGGTCGGAACTGGAGGTCCTGTCCCAGCCGGGAAAGATCCACGACGACGGCGCCGTGACACTATACCTCTCCCCCACCAAGGCGCTGGCTGCTGACCAGCTTTCCGCTATTCGGGCGCTGAAGCTCCCCACCGTCCGGGCCGAGACATACGACGGCGACACCGATCCCGCCGCCCGGCGCTGGATTCGTGACCATGCCAACTTCATCCTCGCCAATCCGGACATGCTGCACTTCGGCATCCTGCCGAACCACGCCTGGTGGGCCAGCTTCTTCCGGCGGCTCCGCTACGTGATTGTGGATGAGGCCCACAGCTACCGGGGGGTCTTCGGTTCTCACGTGGCCAACCTGATGCGCCGGCTGCGGCGGATCTGTGCCTACTACGCAGGCAACGGATCCCCGGGGCCCGTCTTTATTGCTGCCTCTGCCACAGCCTCCGAACCTGGTGAATCGTTTGGACGTCTCATTGGCGCTCCGGTTCAGGCGGTGTCCGAAGACTCCTCACCGCACGGGTCCACCACGGTGGCCTTCTGGGAACCCGCCTTGATGGAACTCCGGGGCGAAAACGGCGCGCCGGAGCGGCGGACTGCCGTGGCTGAAACAGCAGATCTGCTGGCCAATCTGGTGTCCTCCCATGTCCGTACCATTGCCTTCATCAAGTCCCGCCGTGGAGCGGAAACCATTTCTTCCATCACAAAGCGGCTGCTTGACGAAGTCGATCCCAGCCTTCCGCAACGAGTGGCTGCCTATCGCTCGGGGTACTTGCCCGAGGAGCGGCGCGCATTGGAGAAGGCGCTTCGGTCCGGCGAGCTCCTGGGCGTCTCCAGCACCTCAGCCCTCGAGCTCGGCATCGATATATCCGGCCTCGACGCAGTACTGGTGGCAGGCTGGCCTGGCACCAGGGCTTCTCTGTTCCAGCAGATTGGGCGTGCGGGCCGCACCGGGCAGGACGCCATCGCAGCATTCGTTGCCAGCGACGACCCGCTGGACACTTACCTGGTGAATCACCCTGAAGCCATCTTTGACCTCTCGGTTGAGGCAACTGTTTTTGACCCGTCCAATCCCTACGTCCTTGGTCCCCATCTCTGCGCAGCAGCAGCCGAACTCCCCTTGGGCCACGGGGAACTGGAACTCTTCGGAGACACAGCTGAGAAACTGCTGGACCAGCTGGTTATCCAGGGATACCTGCGAAAACGACCTGCCGGATGGTTCTGGACCCATTCTCAAAGTGCTGCTGCCATGGTGAACCTCAGAGCCGGCGGCGGCGGACCTGTGAGCATCGTGGATGCAGATACCGGCTCCCTGCTGGGCACCATGGACTCGCCGCAGACCCATTACCAGGCCCATACGGGGGCCGTTTACGTTCACCAGGGTGACAGCTACGTGGTGGAGGACCTGAACGAGGACGACCACTGTGTGGTGGTGCGGCGGGCCAACCCGGACTATTACACGACGGCCAGGGATGTAACGCAGATCGAGGTCCTGGAGAGTCAGCGCCACGTCCGGTGGGGGGACATCGGAGTGCACTTCGGCGACGTGAAGGTAACCACCCAGGTTGTCTCCTTCCAGCGCAAGGCACTGATCTCCAACGAGATCCTGGGCGAGGAGCCATTGGAGCTTGGGGCCAGGGAGCTCTTCACCAAAGCAGTTTGGTTTGAGGTGGACAACAGCTCGCTCACTGCCGCGGGCCTCATCGAAGCGCAATTTCCCGGTGCGCTGCATGCAGCAGAGCACGCCGCGATCGGACTTCTGCCGTTGGTGGCATCGAGTGACCGCTGGGATATCGGCGGCGTTTCCACCGCCCTGCATGCCGATACCGGGGTGCCGACCATTTTTGTGTACGACGGGCACCCCGGTGGGGCCGGCTTTGCGGAACGCGGTTTCGATAAGGCCAAGGTGTGGCTGTCAGCAACCCGGGAAGCCATCAAAGCGTGCGAATGCGAGTCGGGTTGCCCGTCCTGTGTGCAGTCCCCCAAATGTGGCAACAAGAACAATCCCCTGGACAAAGCCGCAGCAGTCATCCTGCTGGACGTTTTGCTCCGGGATGCCAGTGAGGCTGCTCGTCTGGAAAAGCTTCAAACCAGCCCCGATCGCAGTTAGTCCCACGAGGCAAGTCCTCCGTCTGAGATCCGTCGGCCGATCCGGGCGCAGATCCTCCACGATGCTGCCTCCCTCCCTTTACCACAGCTCCTCTCACGGCGGTGGTCCGGCTCGAGCATGTCCAGTGGCTGCCCCGACAACAGTCTGAGTCTCCAGCTGGGTGCGGACCTCAACTGTCTGGCCTGTCCCTTGTGCGCAGTCTGTCACCCGCGCGTTGTGCCGTGCCGCGACAGCCGATGCCACCGCACATGGCTCCCCTCCCGTCAGTCCCCGTGCCGCGTCGGCCGCGGCCAGGGCTGCAAGGTCGGCGGCTGAGGCGGCCCTGGACGCCATTACCGCCGACTGTGCAAGCAGCAGCACAAATGCCATCGCCATGATCACCACAAGGCCCAGTGCCGCAGCCAGAACGGTCCCGGAACCACGCTCGCGCTCGGATTCAGGATGCACCGCGGGACTCTCCCCTGGCCGTTCCCTTGGCCGTCAAAGTCCACGGGACCAAGGAAGCCGCTGGCCCGCCGCTCCTTCCTGACACCGTGACACTCAGCCATTCCCCCTCCGTACTGATAGCGGCCGACGCGGAATTGCCTGCCACCTGCCTGACAATGCCCTCAACGGTTCCCGCGTCCTCACCCCTTGCAAGCGCTCTGGCCCCTGCCCTTGCTGCCTCCTCCAGCCTCAACTGGGTGAGACCAGCCGCGGAACCAGCAAGCAACATTCCCAGCAGCAACAACACGGCCGGCAAGGCAACGGCAAACTCGGCCGTTACAGCACCCCGGCACTTCCCCGCGCCAGGGACTCGGAGCATTTCCAAGGCGGGTGTCATGGCAAGGCCAGCGCCGTACGGATGAGATTGAGCAGAAAGCCCCTGACCTCCTCACTGCGGAGAATAAAAACCAACAGACCGGCAAATCCGACGGCGGCCAAGGTGGCGATGGCATATTCCGCCGTCGCCATGCCGGCTTCGGAGCTCCACGAACTCTGCTGGCGAAGGGTGTACCGCCGAAAACCCAGCCGGCGGATGCGACCATGGCGATTGCGAAGACCCGCGACGTTATTGCGGATCTGAGGAGCCACGCTTGCCCCGGGGTAAATCTCGCTGACCCTGGCTTCGGCCTGTTCCGCCTGGGCCGGCTCTGGCTTTTCGGGGGGATGTGCTGTGGTCGACATGATGTGTCCTTCCGTAAATGGGGTGCCGGTTGAAGCACCGGCTGCTTCGACTCTTCCGGCTTGTTCTTGGGCAAATAAGTGACGAAGACCGCTAAGTGGATAACCGTGGAATTGGATCGCTGTGGAGGAAAACTCGGGAGCGCTTCAGCCCGCTGACGGAATCATCGCGAGAAGAACAGGAACCACACCCAGGCAGACGAAGGCAGGCAAAGAGCACAACCCGAGGGGGATAACTAGCCTCACGCCCAGGGCAGCGGCACGTTTTTCGGCACCCCTGAACCGTTCCCTCCTCATGCGGGCGGCCTGGGCATAGAGGATCGACGACGACGGGGCACCGGTGAGCGCCGGAAAGCCCAAGGCATCGCGCAGTTCGAGCATTTCCCGGGATTGCACGGCAGAGCTGCGCCACGCCGTATCCCAGTCCGCTCCGATCGCAAGCGCTGAAACAACCGGGCGGAGGGACAGCGCGTGCTCGGCGGATGAGCAGCCGGCCACAAGCTGAAGTGAGCGGCCAACTCCGGCACCGGCATCCAGCATCGCTCCAATGAGCTCAAGCATCATGGCGGTATCGGCCAGGCCATCCGGGGAGGGGGCAGCACCACTTGGCGGGGACGAGTGGTTTCCCCTCAGAGCATCCCGGTCGCCACTCGAATCGCTCCGGTTTCCTGCTGGGCTGTGCCGATTGCCGCTATGGGCGGTGCCCGCTTCACCAAAGGCAAGAAGCCGAGCCAGCCGTCTCCTCACCGACTCCGGCCCGGCCAATGCCACTAGAGCGGCTATGGCAGCCAACCCCGCGGCCACAGCAGCTGGAAGGAAATCAACGGTCATGGCATCCCTGCCGCGTGCTGGACCAGGCGGGCGGACCATGCACGTCCTGCCACTGTCAGGATTATGCCGGCAACCAAGGCGGCGATTCCGTAGGGCGTCCCCACAAGGATCTTCAGCGGGTCTACTCCCAGTGCCGTGCCCAGGGCGAATCCCAGGAAAGGCAGCCAGGTCAGCAGCTTCACGGTGGCCTTTGGCCCGGCCAACGCCGTTTGCCGTGCCGCATCAGCATCATCCTCCGCTTCCAGCTGCGCCGCGAATCGGGTGAGGATGTCCGCCAATGGACATCCGCTGGCTTCGGCAATGTCAAAGCAAGCGGCGAGTTCTCCCCAGATCCGGCGGTTCCGCGACCTCCTGGGGTATGCGCTTGTTGTAGCTGATCGGATAGCCTCCGAGACAGGTGACCCCCGGAGAGAAGCTGCCCGTGCTGCTGCCAGGACGAGTTGAAAAGCGGAGCCAGAGGCGTCTCCCTGATGCCGGCTGGACCCACCACGACGGGCCTGCGAAGCGCCACTGGGCCTGCCCGCCGGAGGAGAGGCGTCAGCGGGGAGCCCGGATGATTCTGCCGGATAAAGAGTTGCGAGCTCCTCCCATAACCGGGAGGGAGTACGCCCGCCCTTTAGCAAGGCAGCAAGCTGCTGTACTACCACGGTCATGTGATGTGACTCTTCGATGCGGTTCCTTTTCCAAAAGGAGACACTTCGCCCTGGAGACACACCGGCAGCAGCTGGTCCGGGAAACCCTGAATCGGCACGGCTGCTCCCGTGCTGTCTACCGCCGGTGGGGAGTGTGAGCCCGAGGCGATACGCCGGGGATCGACCAGGACGAATGATGAGCCAGAGCGCGACTCCAAGGGCAACCGCCATCACCAAGCTCACGCCGATTCCCTCCCCGGCCCAACTGCACACCCCGGGTCGAGTCCCAAGCGATTCGCAAGTCGGGGCCACGCCGGCCCCTGACAGAGTTCACCAGCACTGTTCTCCAGCGCTGTGGAAACGGTCAGCCCTTCCCCGGCATCCTCAATAAGACCGATGCATGCCAGGTGCCGGCCATTGCCTGATCTTTCAACATGGACCACAACGTCCAAGGCGCTGGCAGCCTGCAGGCTCACGGCATTCTGGGTTAAACCCGCGAGCGCGCCGAGGGCGGTAAGCCGTGCAGGAACGGCTGCCGCGGCGTTGGCGTGAATTGTTCCGCCTCCCCCGGTGTGGCCGGTATTCATTGCCGTGAGGAGCTCACGCACCTCAGCTCCCCGGCACTCCCCTACCACCAGGCGGTCAGGCCGCATCCGCAGCGCCTGCCGCACCAGTTCGCCAAGATCGACGGCGCCGCCGCCTTCCACGTTCCCGTGCCTTGACTCCAGGCACACCACATGGGGATGCACTGGATTGAGCTCCGAAGCGTCCTCGATCAGAACCAGCCGTTCGTTTGGATGGCATAAGCCCAGCAGCGTTGAAAGGAGCGTGGTTTTCCCTGACCCCGTGGCACCGCTGATCAGAAAACTCAACCGGTGCGAAACCATGCGTTCCAGCACCTGCTGGCCGAGAGGCCCGAACATCCCGCCATCCCTGAGTTCGTCGAGGGAGAACACCTGATCGCGCCGGATCCGCACGGATAACAGAGTTCCGAGAGTGGAGATCGGAGGAAGAACGGCGTGGACGCGATAACCGCCGTCGAGCCTGACGTCCACGCAGGGAGAACCGTCATCCAGCCGGCGCCCGCCGGCGGCGACGAGCCTCGTTGCAAGGGCCCGTACCTGGGCCTCATTGACGAAGGTGACGGGAGCCCGCTCAAGGCCCTTGCCGCGGTCCAGCCAGACGGCGTCCGGTGCGTTCACGAAGATGTCAGTCACGGCCGGGTCCCGGACCAGGGCCTGCAGTGGCCCGAGTCCGTTGAGCTCCGCGCTGATGCTCTCCACAGCGGCCAGGGAACCGGCAGTGCCCAGCAGCCGCCCAGAAGCCTGGACTGCCGATGCCACCCGCAACGGCGTAACCGGTCCGGCGTCAGCCATGACTGATTCACGGACGGATTCAAGCAGGCGGGCATCGACTGATCGGCCTTGCCTGCGCCGGGTGAGGCCGGGATCCGAGGGTGCGGGGGCAAAAGGGAGGCCGGGCAGGTTTCGACGGGCGTTCATGCACCCTCCTCGTCGAAAAGCTCCAGAACAGAAGACACGAAGCGGCGGACGTTCCTTCTTTGCCCCACTTCCAGCAACCGACCCTGCTCAGCAGCCCCCGCCGTTCCCCTCACCTCTGGTAACACGGCTTGCAGGGGCAGGCCCACTGAATCCGCTATCAGGCCGGCGTCCAGGGCAGCCCCCGGCTTGCCCCGCACCACCAACGACGTTTCCACCGGGGGAAGCTCCTGGAGGATCCTTGCTGTGGCGACGGCGGCTTTGAGCTGGGCAGGCACCACCAGCAGAAGCCGATCGCAATCCCAGGCGAAGTTCCGGAGCGGCTCTGTGCCCCTTCCGATGTCCACCACGACAAGTTCGTAGCCTCTTCTGGCGGCGTCGAGGACTCCGGCGACTGTGCTGGGCTCCACAACTGCAGAGCGGTCCCGGCTGCCGGGCCAGGAAAGAAAGGAAAATCCTCCGGCGACTGGTAAGGCATCGGCAAGTTGTTCCGGATTTATGCTGCCGCGTGCGTCCGCGAGGTCAGGCCAGCGCAACCCCGCCGTTTCCTCCGCTGCAAGCGCGAGTTCAAGGCCTCCTCCCCAGGAATCGCCATCCACCAGAAGCACCCGGGCTCCGAGGCCTGCTGCGGCCTGCGCTATCCAGATGGCTGCCGTCGTGGCACCTGCCCCACCGCAGCCACCGGTCACGCCGACCACCAAGCCTCCTGCTTCTGGGGAATCGGCCCGGCTCAAATACTCAGCAAGCCATGTGGCCGCATCCGGCAGCACAGCTACACGCTCCGCACCCAGGGCGGCGGCAAGGTGCCACAGACTGTCGCCTTCGCCGCTGAGTCCCACCAGTACTGCAGGGGCACGTCGCCTCGGAGGAAGCTCCCGGACATCGCTGCCTACCAGCACAGCTGCGGCCGAGTCCCAGAAGGATGCAGCCTCGGTGGCGTCGGCAACCACCCGCAATTCTCCGCCTGCGGCGGCCACGATTCGCTCCACCTCTGACCGGAGAACGTCGAACCCCGTAACGAGTAATGTCTCCGTTGCCTCGTCAGGGAGCCAGAGTTCCGCCGAGCGGGGTGGCCTCCGCGTTCCTTCACGAAACCGTGCTCCCCTGCCGAACCGTGAATACGCCGGCGTGGTTATCGGTCCCGGAGGGCTTGCCGCCAACGGGATGGGCACTCCTGCGCCGCCTGTCAGGCCTGCCGAGGTGGATGGTGCTGCCGCGGCGGAAGGTGGATCGGTCTGTCGAGGGTGCTTCAGGTGGTGCCTGCTCATATGGCTAGAGTGCAGGGGCTGGACGCATCGTGTAAGGCAGCGATGAGGCTATGTGGACAACTCACGGTAGTGGCGGCTTCCCCCAGGCTCAGCCCCAACGCCCAAAGCAAAGCCCACCAGCAAAAGCATCCGGACACACAACGTCCTCAATAGAACCCGTTCTGTAAGGGACGCCCGGCACCACAAGGCAGAATTGAAGCATGTATCTGCTGCTTGCCGCCCACGCCGACGGCGCAGCCCTTCAGGAACTCAGCCCGGCTGGCGAACCGGCCCCTGCCAGCCCGGAACCGCGCGTGATAGCGCTCGGCGAGCTACCCGACGTCGTGCGTGAACTGGAAAACCGCCGCCCCCGCTGGATCTGGCACCGTACGCAGGACTGGTACCCCCGCTTTCTGCGTTCCGGCATTGAGCTGGAGCGGTGCTACGACCTCAGTCTCTGCGGTGCGATCCTGGCTCATTCGGAGTTCACTGCCCATACCGAGTATGCCCGGACCGCCGAGAAGCTCGTTCAGGACGATGACCTTCAGGGACCACCCGTAGGGCTCCGCCCGCCTCCCCCGCCCAAGGAACAAGGGGCGCTGTTCGAACACGCCGGACCGGCCACCGGCGCCCGGCTCTCCCTTGAGCACCTCCGCAGTGAATTCGCCGCGCAGCAAAAAGCACTCAACGGTGCCAGTACCGACGGGAATAGGAGGCAGCGCCTGCAACTGCTCCTCGCCGCGGAGTCGGCCGGCTCCATGATTGCTGCCGAGATGCAGCACACCGGTGTGCCCTGGCGGGAAGAACTGCAGGAGAAAATCCTGGTGGACTATCTGGGTCCCCGCCCGGCGAACGGCCAGCGCCCAGCCAAACTTGAAACACTCACCGTTAAGCTCAGAAACCTGCTAAATTCACCCGCCCTGAACCTGGATTCACCCCAGGACCTCATGCGTGCGCTCCACCGAAACGGGATCGAGGTCAAGACCACCAGGCAATGGGAGCTGAAGCAGTCCACCCATCCTGCGATCCTCCCACTGCTTGAATACAAGAAACTCTCCCGCCTCCACACAGCTAACGGTTGGGCATGGTTGGATGCCTGGGTGGATGCCGGCCGCTTCCGGCCTGAGTATGTGGTGGGTGGAGTGGTTTCCGGCCGCTGGGCATCTCGTGGCGGCGGTGCACTGCAGATTCCGCACCAGATCCGGGGAGCCGTTCATGCCGATCCTGGCCATAAGCTCATCGTGGCGGACGCCTCACAGCTGGAACCCCGGGTGTTGGTGGCACTTTCCCAGGACACCGTTATGGCCGAGGCCGCCAAGGACAAGGACCTCTACGCGGCCGTCGCAGCACAGGGTTTTGGCGGCGACCGGGCAAAGGCGAAAATCGCCATGCTTGGTGCCATGTATGGCGCGACTTCGGGTGAATCCGGAAGGCTTATGCCGCAGCTCACCAAGACCTATCCCCGTGCCGTTGGCCTCGTGGAGGGGGCAGCCCGCGATGGAGAAGCGGGGAAAACGGTGACGTCACGGTTGGGCCGGAGCAGCCCGCCACCTTCGGAGAGGTGGCTCCAGAGCCAGCGGACCGCGACGGCCGAGGAACAGCGCAGGGCCGACTCGATAGCCAGGTCCCGCGGCCGCTTCACCCGCAACTTTGTGGTCCAGGGCTCTGCAGCCGATTGGGCGGCGTGCTGGCTGGCAGAATTACGACGCCGGCTGCGCACTTTGCGTTCCAACGGCTCACCTGCCGGGGAGCTCGTGTTCTTCCTCCACGACGAGGTGATGGTGCACAGCCCCGATAACGCGGTTGAGGCAAGCATCGCTGCCATCGAGGAGGCGGCAAGCGCAGCCAAGGAACTGCTGTTTGGGCGGATACCGGTCGAATTTCCCATCAGCATTGCTGTAACCGATTCCTATGACAAAGCCAAGTAGTCACTAGACACTTTCTGTCACTTACCCGCCAGTAGCGTTGAACAGCTTGAGACAGCAAGGGTACTGTCGACTGAGGTCGGTTTGCCGAAGGGGCTAAGCCGATCAGCACCATGCGTTACTCGGGGGAAGCATTTGCAAGGGGGAAACAACAGCTATGGCTGGAAGATTTGAAATAGTCAAAGAAGCACACGAGTCATTCCATTTCCGGCTCACTGCAGAGGACGGATCTGTGGTGGCGGTATCGCCGGCCTTCAAGACACTCAAGGGAGTGGTTGCGGGTATCACAGCGGTCAGGGAGAACGCAGCAACGGGACTGATTGTTGATTGCTCCGCACCGAAGGCCTCTGGCTAGAAGGGGCCGTTCAGGGTTCGACCACCCCAGCTGGTCGAACAGCTGGTTAAGGATAAGCCCGGTGAAGCCCCACACAACCACGCCATTTACCGTGAACGCCGGGCTTTGGAAAGTTTCGCCTCGCCTGGTCACGGTTGCCATCCGCCGGTTTTCCGGATCCAGTAAGTCACTGACCGGGATCCTGAAGACCTGCGACGATTCTGCGTAGTCAACCACCCGCACCGGGGATGGTGATGCCCACCAGGCCAGGACAGGCGTCACCAGGAAGTTGCCCCGCGGGAGTGCGAGTTCCGGCATGACCCCAAGGACTTCCACTCCCGCGCTGTCCAGGCCTGTCTCTTCCTCGGCCTCCCGCAGGGCGGCGTCGACCGGAGTTTCACCGGAATCGATGCCTCCTCCTGGAAACGCGACCTGGCCCGGGTGGTCAACCAGTGTGTTGGCGCGCTGCAACAACAGGACGTCAAGATGAGCCGGAGCCAGATTCTTTTCAGAGGCAGCGGGAACGTTGTCCAGAACGCCGAAGAGCATCAGGACCGCGGCTTTGCGCACCACAGAGGGGTCAACGGAAAGCTCGCGCCAGCGTGGATCCGGGGCCGGTCCGGCACCGGATTTGATGGCCGCGACGAGGTCAAGGAGATCCTGCCTGGCTGTCACTGCGGCCTCTTCTGGGATTCCATCCGGATCTCGGCCGCCCGGTGGGTTTCGGCGCGCAGACGGGCCAGCAGCTCCTCTTTTCCAGGCGCCAATTCATACTTCAGCAGCTTGGCCGCTTTCTGCGGATCCGTCTCCCCCATGCCATAGCTGGGGCACCAGTTAGCCACGGCACAAGCCCCGCACGCCGGTTTCTTGGCATGGCAAACGCGCCGGCCATGGAATACCACGCGGTGGGAAAGCATGGTCCAGTCACGGGGCTCGAAAAGTTCAGCGACATCCGATTCCACCTTCACCGGATCATCCGAGGTGGTCCAGCCGAAGCGGCGGGCCAGTCGCCCGAAATGGGTATCAACGGTGATCCCCGGAATACCAAACGCATTACCAAGCACAACGTTGGCCGTCTTCCGCCCCACCCCGGGGAGGGTGACGAGGTCTTCAAGCCGGCCGGGCACAACGCCGTCGTACTCATCTACCAGCCGGGTGGACAACGCGAGGAGGCTCCGTGTCTTGGCGCGGAAGAACCCGGTGGGCTTGATCAGGGTTTCGAGGTCCTCCACCGGGGCTTCAGCCATGCTGCGGGGATCAGGGTACCGGGCGAACAGGACCGGTGTGACCTGGTTGACGGTGACATCGGTGGTCTGGGCGGAGAGGACAGTGGCCACCAACAGCTCAAAAGGGTTGCGGAAGTCCAGCTCAGCGTGGGCATAGGGGTAGACCGCCGCCAACTCCTTGTTGATCCTGCGGGCGCGCCGTTTCTGCGCCAACAGGGATTCGACCGGCCTCACCGACGTCGCGCCGCGGCGCGGCCTGGCCCCCTGCTTTTTCTCAGCAGGGGGCTCAGCTTCTGACTGCTGGCCGGGATCCAGGTCCATGGGTGGGCGTCAGCCGCGTTCGATGTTGCTGAGATCCCGAAGGACGCCAAGCCGGCCGTCCGTGTGCTGAACGAGGAACTCGTTGCCGCGATCCTCCAGTGCGAGCACCCAGCCGCCTGGCTCGATGATGAAGGCGGGCGCTCCGGTTGCCTCGTCAAAGGCAGTCCGGGGCTGGGCCACAGCAAACCAGAAAGCTTCCTGCACTGGCTCGTCTTCATCCTGTTCAGGCCTGTGAGCCGGATCCACTGTGGCACCAATTGGCTCCTGGGACCTCACCTGAGGATTCACCGTGGTGGGAGGCGTAGCCGCGGCCTGGCTGGGAACGGCGGTTGCACCCGCCGTGGAGCGGGTGGTGGGCATGGCCGAAGTCCGGGTCTCCTCCGCCGCGGAGGAAGGAACGACGGCGGCCGCTTGGGTCTGTTCCGCCGCAGTCGGGTAAGCGGCAGCCGCCGCAGTCCCGGCAGCCGCCCCGCCAAAAGCCGGTCCTGTTCCCGCTGGTCCCGGTACAGCGGTCGCGCCCGCCGATGAACCGCGGGCAGTTGACGGCCGCGCTGACGGACTGTCCGTCGTCGGGCGTGGTCCCCGGCCGGGCAGGATTCTGGCTAGAGCCTCTTTGGCCTGCTTAGGCTCCCTGGCGGGTTTGGGTTCCTTGGCCACGTGTGGCTTCCGTGCAGGAGCGGCGGATTCCCTCGCCACCACATGGGCGGGCTCTTCCCGGCGGTCCAGGAAGTCACCTGCGAAATAGGGGATAAGACGTGCCAACACAGTTCCGGCAAAGAGTCCCACGGAACCGATCAGCCCTACCAGAAGACTGGGTGCGAAGTCGCCCGCGATGGCCAGAAAGAAGAAGGCCAAAGTGAAGGAAGCGGTGACGGAGGCGAACTGATCTACGGACAGCGAACCGATCCGGACCTTGGAGCCAGGCGTAAGACGGCGGGCCACAAAGAGTGCCGTGACGATCAACGGAAGTATGACCCCAAGACCCAGGAAGAACAGGCTTCCCATATTCCAGAGGTTGTAACGGCCGCCGAACATTGGAATGAGCGATGCCACGAACAGGATCAACGTTGAAGCGAAAACCGTGAGGTCCCGGATAGTGAAATTACCCAGAACAGCCTCGTTCTTTGCGCCAGGCTTTGTTGCGCTGGGCTTTGTTTCGCCAGCAGCCGGTGTGCCGCTTGTCGCTGGGCCGCTGGTTGCAGTTTTGGCCGCCGGGGTTTCCGTAGCGGCCATTCCCGCGGCAGGGCTTCCCGTAGCCGGGCCGCCGGCCGCAGGAGCCGCTGCCGGACCCCCCGCTGCAGGAGCCGCCGACGCACTGCGGGGATCGGAAGCCAGTGGCTGTGAAGTGTTCGTTTGCGAGTCGTTGGCCTGAGAGGTATTGGTTTGGGACGTGCCGGTCCGGGGATCCTCAGCCGACTGCGGGACCCGGTTATCCGGGGCTGCGTCCTGCTGGCCACGTTGCTCGTTCAATTTGTTCTCCTTAGCATCACGGCCCTCTGGACAGGGCCGTCTGATAGTGCCGCCTGGATAGTGCCGCCTACGGCAGACACAACCGGACCGCTAGCGGCCCAGTGCTCCTCGGATGTCACGATTCCATCTCAGCCTAGTCAAGTGCCCGGCCAATCACTAGCTGACTGGCCGGGACGGCACAGGCCCTTTAGTGCCGGGATAAAACCGCTCAGCGCTTAATAAACGCCGTTCGTGGCGGACTTTGTGAGCCTCGCCACTTACTGTCGTGAGCAAGAGTTAGTGTGTATTTCGGAACAGCTCTTTGCGGAACTTCCATGACGGGCCGCTGTCCCCGGTCAACGACGAACGGACGGCCGGTGCAGGAGCTCCGCTCAGCAAAGATCGATGAATGATGAGGTTCACCATGTCCCAGGAAACGCCCGGCTCTGCTGCCATCGCCGCCCACGCAGGGTCCGGGGAAACAGACGCCGAGTCCGCCGCCATCCACGCTCCGTCCCACCAGCCCGCCCGGCAGGGAGACGCCTTCGAGAACCTGCTGCATGAGGACCGCCGCTTTCCGCCGTCCGAGGAGTTCGCTGCCAATGCCGTGGTGACGGAGGCGGATTACGCAGAGGCCGACGCCGACCGTCCCGCCTTCTGGGCCCGGCAGGCCCGGGAGCTGCTGACCTGGGACCAAGACTTCACTCAGTCACTGGACTGGTCCACGCCGCCGTTCGCGAAATGGTTCGTGGGCGGTAAGGTCAACGCCGCTTACAACGCCCTGGACCGGCACGTCGCGAACGGGCTCGGGGACCGGGTGGCCATCTACTTCGAGGGCGAGCCCGGCGATACCCGCACCTACACGTATGCCCAGCTCACCGACGAGGTCAAAAAAGCCGCGAACGCTTTCGAATCCCTGGGCGTGGGCAAGGGCGACCGGGTGGCCGTGTACTTGCCCATGATCCCCGAGGCCGTCATCACCCTCCTGGCCTGCGCCCGGATCGGGGCCGTGCATTCAGTGGTTTTCGGCGGCTTCTCAGCGGACGCCCTGCGTTCAAGGATCGAGGACGCCGAAGCCAAACTCGTCGTCACCGCAGACGGCACCTACCGGCGCGGCAAGCCCAGCGCCCTCAAACCCGCGGTCGATGACGCCCTCGCCCGTGACGGCCACACAGTCCGGAACGTCATCGTGGTCAAACGCAATGGCCAGGACGTGGACTGGCACGAGGGCCGGGACCACTGGTGGGAAGACACCGTCGGCGCCGCCTCAACCCAACACGCGGCCGTGGGGCACGACTCCGAGCACCCGCTGTTCATCCTCTACACCTCCGGGACAACCGGCAAGCCCAAAGGCATCCTGCACACCACCGGCGGCTACCTCACCCAGACCGCATACACCCACAAAGCAGTCTTCGACCTGCACCCTGAAACCGATGTGTACTGGTGCACGGCCGACGTCGGCTGGGTCACCGGCCACTCATACGTCACCTACGCACCGCTGATCAACGGCGCCACCCAGGTGATGTACGAAGGCACCCCCGACTCCCCGCACCAAGGCCGGTGGTGGGAAATCATCGAGAAATACAAAGTCTCCATCCTCTACACCGCGCCAACAGCTATCAGGACCTTCATGAAATGGGGCAAGGACATCCCCGCCAAGTACGATCTCTCCTCCATCCGTGTCCTTGGATCAGTCGGGGAACCGATCAACCCCCAAGCGTGGATGTGGTACCGCGAAGTCATCGGCGGAAACAAAGCACCGATCGTTGATACCTGGTGGCAGACCGAAACCGGCGCGCAAATGATCGCACCGCTGCCCGGAGTCACCGCCACCAAACCAGGCTCGGCCCAAACACCGCTCCCCGGCATCGCCGTGGACGTGGTGGATGAGCAAGGAGAATCAGTACCCAACGGCTCCGGCGGATACCTCGTCATCCGCGAACCCTGGCCGGCGATGCTCCGCGGAATCTGGGGCGACCCGGCCCGGTTCAAGGAAACCTACTGGTCGCGGTTCGAGACCATGTACTTCGCCGGCGACGGCGCCAAGAAGGATGACGACGGCGACATCTGGCTCCTGGGCCGGGTGGACGACGTCATGAACATTTCCGGGCACCGCCTCTCCACCACCGAAATCGAATCCGCCCTGGTCTCCCACCCCGCCGTCGCCGAAGCCGCAGTGGTCGGCGCCGCGGATGCCACCACCGGGCAGGCAATCGTCGCGTTCGTCATCCTCCGCGGGGACGCCGTCGACACCGGGGACGCCACGGTCCAGGAACTCCGAAACCACGTGGGCCAGGAAATCGGCCCCATCGCCAAACCCAAAACC
Source organism: Arthrobacter sp. Z5-13 (assembly GCF_056499105.1). Taxonomy (NCBI): domain Bacteria; kingdom Bacillati; phylum Actinomycetota; class Actinomycetes; order Micrococcales; family Micrococcaceae; genus Arthrobacter; species Arthrobacter sp. Z5-13. Next base: position 863,677 of record NZ_CP096460.1, on the reverse strand, counting down.
ATCCTTATCGTTCCGGAACTGCCCAAAACCCGGTCCGGAAAAATCATGCGCCGCCTCCTCAAAGACGTCGCCGAAGGCCGCGACGTCGGAGACGCCACCACCCTCGCCGACAACACTGTTATGCAGCAAATCGCGGCCTCCCTCAAAAAGTAAGGAAAGGCGGGGAGGCATTCAGCGGAGCCCTCGAGGTAAAGACTGGTCCTACCACCATGGTGAGCTGACGCGAGGGGGTTATCCGGAAGCGTGCGTCAAAGCGAAGAATGAGCAGCACGCGGAGGATGACCCGCTCGCGTCAGCGGGCTAACCCTAGACTGGGACCAGCCCTTTCCCCTGCCTTAAGGATTCCGCTGAGATGCTCGCCGCAGCACGTCACCAAGCCATCGTGGATGCAGTCCAACGCGATCGGATAGTGCGCGTCTCCGACCTTGCCCAGCAACTGGGCGTGTCCCTGATGACAGTTCGCAGGGACATCGATCTCCTGGAAGAAGCAGGGCGGGTGGAACGGATTCACGGCGGCGTTAAGCTGCCGGGCGATGCGAGCACGCATGAGCCGGGATTTGAACTGAAGTCCACCCGGCTGACTGCTGAGAAGCGCGCCATTGCGTTGGAGGCTGCCTCACTGGTCCAGGAAGGAATGGCAGTGGGGCTAAGCGCCGGGACCACAACCTGGGCCCTGGCGCGCGAACTGGCGGCCGGGCCACGGATCACGGTAATCACCAACTCAGTGCGAATTGCGGATCTTTTCCACGTGGCTGTACCGGCGGGCTCTAACCGTGCCCGCTCCACCGTGATCCTCATCGGTGGTGAGCGGACGCCGTCGGACGCGCTTGTGGGGCCGATCGCCACCGCGGCGCTCAGGCAGCTGCACCTGGACATCCTGTTCCTGGGCGTCCATGGAATGGATGCCGAAGCAGGGTTCACCACACCGAACCTGCAGGAAGCTGAAACCAACAGGGCATTTATGGAATCGGCCCGGAAGGTGGTGGTCCTTGCGGACCATACCAAGTGGGGCACCCTGGGAATCAGCACCATCGCCAAGCTCGATGAGGCTGATGAGGTTATCAGCGACACAGGGTTGGGCATTGATGCCCAACGCAGCCTTCAGGAGCGCGTCAGCAGGCTGCGGATCGCCGAGCTGGCTCCCCTGCAGGCCTGACAACGCAGGCCTGCGGGCAAGACCTCAAGCTCTAGCTGACGGCCCTGGTGCATCCGCAGGATTGCCGGACCAGCAGCTTGGTGGGAAACAGCTGGTGCCCGGCAGGCTTACCCCTGTCTGCCCCGACCAAGGCCCTGACTGCAGCCTCGGCCATGGCTTTCACCGGTTGCTCCACGGTGGTGAGGGCCGGCCAGCTGTACTCTGCTTCAACTGAGCCGTCGAACGAGGCCACAGCGATGTCCCCGGGAACAGAGATCCCGGCCTCGTGGATTGCCCGGAGAATGCCAATGGCCTGCATGTCAGAGCTGGCAAATATCGCGGTCGGCCTGTTCGCTGAGGCCAGCAGCCGCTGGCCGGCAGCGTAGCCTCCCGCCCGTGAAAAGGGTCCGCGCACGATCGGCCCCTCCAGCAGCCCGGCGTCCGAGAGCGCTTGCAGCCACCCTTTTTCCCGGCCGTCCAAATCATTGGCCGTGTTGGTACCCATGGCCAGGCCGATATTCGTGTGCCCATGACCGATCAGATGCTCAACGGCGATCCGGGCGCCGGCTGCAAGGTCCACGCCGACGCTGCTGAAGCCCGGAGCCGCGTCCCCGTGGTTCAGCAACACCGCTGGAATGTCGGCGTCGTCCAGTTCCACAAGGTCCGGCTCAAAAAGCACGCTTGCCAGCACCACGCCGTCCACCTGCCGGGCGGCCAGGTTTCGGATATGGCGGCGTTCCTTGGCAACACTCCCGTCGGAATTCGTTAGAACAAGGGCATAGCCACACTCCGCGGCCGCATCTTCAACCGCGTGGGAGAGCAGGGAGAAGAACGGGTTGCTGTTATCCGGAATCACCAGGCCGATGGTTTCACTTGAACCCAGCTTCAGGGCGCGGGCAGCAGCGTTGGGACGGTACCCGAGGACCCGGATGGCATCCTGCACCTTGGCTTCCGTTGCCGGGGCCACTTTCTTCGGGCCGCCGTTCACGACGTAGCTGACGACGGCGGTGCTTACGCCTGCGTACCGGGCAACATCCTTCCGGGTTACCGGGCCGCGAGGGGCCTGCACTGTTGGTGTCGTCATGGCTTAAATCCTAGCTAGAGACTTAGCGGCGCATCGCCAAAGTCCCGGATAGGCAAGCGCTCACCGCCGTTCAGGGCTGACTCGTGGGCAACGATCCCCGGCAGCGTAAACCGGGCTGCCACCCACGCGTTCACGGGCGGCATACTGCGGTTGTTGACGGCCGTGACGAAGTCGTCCACCAGGAAATGATGGCTTCCCTCATGACCGTTGGGAGCACCACGGAATTCTTCCGGAAGTCTGGCGGGATCGTGTACAGGGGCCAGGCCCGAGACGAAGGCATCGCGAAGTTCCGGGGCAACATTGGCGAGCGAGGGATCGTCCAGAGGAATGCTGGGCCGCGTTTCCATCAGGGCGGAGATGTCCTGGACCTCCTTCTTGTCCTGCCAAACTGTGACGTGGGCCAGCTGCTCCAGGCTTGCCTCGGTGCCGAAGAACCTGAAGCGAGATTCGCGGATATGCGAGGGGTAGCCCACCCGCCGCATCTCGTTGGTGCGCATTACTCCGCCGTCGTTCAGTTCGAAAAGGGCGGTGGCATTGGAGAAATCATTGCCGAACATGCTGACGCCCTTATCGAAGACACCGTCTCCACGGTCATCGCTGACTCCGACGCAGCTCACGCTGACGGCATGGGATGGAACAGCTCCCAGGACCCCGCCGATGGCATGCGTGGGGTAGAGCATGGGCGGATAACTCGCAGTCTCTTTCCAGCTCTCCCCGCCGCTGTACCGGTAGGCATCATAGAAGCCGAGGTCCATGTCGTGGACATAGTCCCCCTCGGAGTAGAAAACCCGGCCGAAGCGCCCGGCGGCATGCTGTTCCCGTGCATAGACGGTGGCCGGGTTGTAGTAGCTGGTTTCGCCCATCATGTAGACGTTCCCGGTCTCGCGGACGGCGTCGATGATCCCTGAGATCTCCTCCTCCGAGACAGCCATCGGAACAGCCGAATAGACGTCTTTGCCGGCGCGCAGTGCCCGCTCTACCAAGGGTCCGTGGGTCCAGCGTTGGGTAAAGATCGCAACGGCGTCGACGTCGGACGCAAGGAGTTCCTCGAAACTGTCCACAACGCCGTCGAGTCCCCATTGCTTACACGCGGAAGCGGCCCTCTCGCGAAGTTCGTCTACAACAACGACGCTGCTCACGCCGGGGTGAAGCCTGAAAAGGTGGGCGAACTGCCCCCCGAATTGACCCGCCCCTACGACCCCCAGCGAAAACGCCATTGTTCCTCCATGAATGGTTTCAATCCCGCTCCCCGGCCGGGCAGCAACTGATTCTCAGTGTTCCATCGCCATCTACTCGAGTCAACAGGTACACGACCCGCAGTAGCTCCCACTCGGAAATAAAAGAAATTTCTCTTGTCAGCACCTTTCTACTCGTGTAGATTCACTCGCAGTTGTTATCCATGTCACACCTACGGAAGGTCGACGATGACCACCATCACTAAACTTCCTGACCCGCCCGCAGGCGGAACGAAGAAGACCGGAACCGCACTCCCGGTCCGAAAGGGCCGGAGCATCGGTGACCTCAAAATGGCACTGGTGTTTATCTTCCCGGCGATGATCGGCTTCATCGTCTTCTTCCTGATCCCCACCATCCGGGGCATCTACCTCAGCTTCACCGAGTACAGCATCCTGGGTGACCCCGCGTGGATCGGCCTGAAGAACTACGTCTCTATATTTGCCGACGAACTCTTCTGGAACTCGATGGCTGTAACCGTCCAGTACGTGGCAATCAACATCGGATTCCAGACGGTGATTGCGCTTGGCCTGGCGCTCCTCATGCACCGCGTGGCAAAGTCAACGTTCATCCGAGGCGCGCTGCTGATGCCGTTCCTCGTGGCCAACGTGATCGTAGCGCTCCTCTGGTTCTGGATGCTCGACTACCAGCTGGGCATCGTGAACGAGATCATCAACTGGATGGGCCTCCCCCGCATCGCCTTCTTCGGAAGCGAGCAATGGGCCATCCCCACCATCGCGGCCGTCAACGTTTGGCGCCACATGGGCTACACCGCCCTGCTGATCTTTGCAGGACTCCAGGCGATTCCGCAGCACGTCTATGAAGTGGCATCGCTCGACGGCGCTTCGCCTACCAGGACCTTCTGGGGCATCACCATCCCGCTCCTGCGCCCGGTCCTGGTACTCGTCCTGGTGGTCACAGTGATCGGATCGTTCCAGGTGTTCGACACAGTGGCCGTCACCACAGCAGGCGGCCCCATCAATGCCTCCCGTGTGATTCAGATGTACATCTACCAAAAGGCGTTCACCGAGTCGGACTTCGGCTACGCCTCTGCACTGTCTGTCATTCTCTTCGTCATCCTCGCCCTGGTGGCCTTCATCCAAATGAAGTTCCTCAAGGGCAATGAATCGGATCTGGACTAAGGACCCCGCAATGACTACTACGTCTCCTTCCCGTCAAGATGCCGGCAAGCCCTCCGCCCGCCACAACGCTGATGCCCCGGTCAAGCCCGTCATTACCAAGCCCCGGAAGCCCTTCAATTGGGGTCGTGCAGGAGCGTGGGCCCTTGTTGTCATCGCGCTGATCGTCACCATTGCGCCGTTCCTGTGGATGCTTCGCACAGCCCTATCCAGCAACCACTCACTAGCCGCGAACGCGGGCAACCTCCTGCCGGCCGACTTCAGCTGGGGCGCCTTCAAACGCGTTCTTGGCCTGCAAACCCCTGAGGAAGCCCTTGCTGAGGGCGGCTCCGGTGCGGCCATCAACTTCTGGTGGTACCTCCGAAGCTCCATCATCGTCTCCACGCTGGTCACTGCCGGCCAGGTGTTCTTCAGCGCCATGGCGGCTTATGCTTTTTCCCGGCTGCGCTGGCCAGGCCGCGAAAAGGTCTTCGCCCTGTTCCTGGCCACCATGATGGTGCCGCCGATCTTCACAGCACTGCCCAACTTCCTGATGATCAAGAACCTGGGCCTCCTGAACACCTACGCCGGCATCATTCTTCCCTTCCTGTTCATGACACCCTTCGCCATCTTCTTCCTGCGGCAGTTCTTCATGAGCATGTCCCGGGAAGTTGAAGAAGCAGCAATGCTGGACGGCGCCAAAAAGTTCCGCATCTTCTTCCAGATTGTGCTGCCCAACGCTGCCGCCCCCATGGCCACGCTGGCTTTGCTGACATTCATCGGCACCTGGAATGAGTACTTCTGGCCGCTGTTGGTGGGCCAGGACGAGAACGTCCGGGTCCTCACGGTTGGCCTGGGCGTTTTCAAGTCCCAGTCGCCACAGGGCGCCCCGGACTGGAGCGGGCTTATGGCGGCCACCCTTATCGCCGCCTTGCCAGTCCTCCTTCTCTTCATCGCCTTCGGCAAAAAGGTGGTCAACTCCATCGGCTTCTCCGGCGTCAAATAGCACCACCGTTCGCATCCCAACCGCTCACTGCCCAAACGTAAAACGAAAGGTCCATCATGAAGACAACCATCGGCGTCGTCGCTGCCGCCGCGGCCATCGCGCTTTCCTTGTCAGCCTGTGGAGGCCCCGCACCGGCTTCCACTGAGGCCAAAGGCGAGATCAACTACTGGCTCTGGGACGCTAACCAGCTTCCCGCCTACCAGCAATGCGCTGACGACTTCACCAAGGCCAACCCGGACATCAAGGTAAAGATCACCCAGCGCGGCTGGGACGATTACTGGACCACCCTGACCAACGGCTTTGTTGCAGGAACAGCACCTGACGTCTTCACGGACCACCTGGCAAAGTTCCCGGAATTTGCCTCGAAGAAACAGCTCCTCGCCCTTGACGACGCCGTCAAGAACGACAAGCTCGACCTCGAGGTCTACAACAAGGGCCTCAGCGATCTCTGGGTCACCGAAGACGGCAAACGCTACGGGCTGCCCAAGGACTGGGACACCATCGCGTTGTTCTACAACAAGAAGCTGATCGCCGACGCCGGTTACACCGAGGAGCAGCTGAAAAGCCTCGACTGGAACCCCAAGGACGGCGGCAGCTACGAAAAGGCGATCGCCCACCTGACCGTCGACAAGAACGGCGTGCGCGGAGACGAGGCCGGCTTCGACAAGAACAACGTTGCCGTTTACGGATTGGGCCTGGAAAACTCCGGAGCCGGCACCGGCCAGACCCAATGGAGCTTCCTCAGCGCCACCATGGGTTGGACCCACACGGACAAGAACCCGTGGGGCAAGGAATTCAACTACGACGATCCCAAGTTCCAGGAAACCATTGCCTGGTGGACCGGGCTCGTAGAAAAGGGCTACATGCCCAAGCTGGAAACCACAGTCGGCGCAAGCGTGGCTGACAACTTCGGTGCAGGTAAGGCCGCCATCAACACCAACGGCTCCTGGATGATCGGACAGTACACCAGCTACAAGGGAGTGGAGACAGGCATAGCCCCCACCCCCAAGGGACCGGACGGCAAGCGGGCCAGCATGTTCAATGGCCTGGCCGACTCCATCTGGGCCGGCACCAAGAACCCCGCGGCATCGGTCAAATGGGTGGAGTACCTTGCCTCCGCAGCTTGCCAGGACGTTGTAGCTTCAAAGGCAGTGGTGTTCCCGGCCATCTCCACCTCCTCGGATCTTGCCGCAAAGGCGTTCGCAGCCAAGGGCGTTGACGTCAGCGCCTTCACCACCCACGTCAAGGACGAGACGACCTTCCTCCTCCCGATCGCAGATAAAGCGGCGAAGGTTGAAGGCATCATGAAGCCGGCCATGGACGCAGTGCTGTCGGGCAAGAAGCCAGCCAGCTCATTGAGCGAAGCCAACGACCAGGTCAACTCGCTCTTCAAGTAGGAACACAGCTGGCAGTTCCGGGGCCCGCTTTGCGCGCTTGATCCCGATCGAGCGCGTAAAGCGGGCCTTGCAATGATCAAAATTTGTACAGAAAGAGACTTTTCAATGGATCCCCTGCACCTCCGTTCCGCCGGCACCAGCCTGGTGATGAGCTTCGACAACGGGGAGGCTGAGGTCGTTCATTGGGGGGCTGATCTCGGTCCCACGCTGCCGGACCTCTCCATCCTCGGTGAGCCCATTCCCCCGTCGTCGGTGGACGCGACCGTCCCCTCCGGCCTGCTTCCCCAGGCATCCTCCAGCTGGCGCGGACGCCCCGCCCTCCGCGGTCACAGAATTGCCGACGGCGTCTCCGGCCTGGACTTCTCGGTCCGCCTCCGGGCGGTGAAAGCCTCCGTGGTCGCCACCGGTGACGTTCCCGGGAAAGGTGCTGCCGCCGTCGTCGTCCAGGCAGATGAGGACGCAGGAATTAAGGTGGAGTCCTCCCTCACCCTTCACGACGGCGGGTTGCTGGAGCTGCGGCACACCATCACCAATACGGGATCATCGCCGTTCCAGCTCGATGAGCTGGCCACGGTCCTCCCCGTGGGACCCGCCGCCGTCGAACTCCTGGACCTGACGGGCCGCTGGTGCCGCGAACGCCACCCCCAGCGCCGCTCGATCCAGCAGGGGACGTGGGTCCGGACCGGACGCCACGGCCGCACAGGCCACGATTCCTCACTGCTGTTTGCTGCGGGCAGCGCGGGCTTCGGCAACCGCCATGGCAAGGTGTGGGCAACCCACCTGGCCTGGAGCGGCAACCACGAACAGTTCGCCGACACCATCGCTGACGGCCGCACCACGATCGGCGGCTCGGAACTCCTCGGTTCAGCGGAGGTGATCCTCGAGCCCGGAACGAGTTACACCACCCCCGCACTGTTCGCGGCGTACTCGGACCGCGGCCTGGACGGCATCAGCGAGGCCTTCTACAGCTGGTTCCGCGCCAGGCCCCATCACGTGCTCCCGGCGGCCGGTGGCGGAAAGCCGCGTCCCGTCGTCCTCAACGTGTGGGAGGCCGTATACTTCGATCACCGCCTCGACACACTGATCGAGCTCGCCGATTCCGCCGCTGACCTGGGAGTTGAACGCTTTGTGCTCGACGACGGCTGGTTCCTTGGCCGTCGCAACGATCAGGCCGGCCTGGGCGACTGGTACGTTGACGACGCCCTGTGGCCCGACGGACTTCACCCGCTCATCGATGCCGTCAACGCCCGGGGAATGGAATTCGGCCTTTGGGTGGAGCCGGAAATGGTCAACCTTGATTCGGACACGGCCCGGGCACACCCGGACTGGATCGTAGGCCCGGCAAGCTCCTCCTACAAGGACGGCGGCAGGCTGGCGTTGCCCTGGCGGTCCCAGCACATCATTGACCTGGTCAATCCTGACGCCTGGCAGTTCATTTTCGACCGGATCGATTCCCTCCTCCGGGAATACAAGATCAGCTACCTCAAGTGGGACCAGAACCGTGACCTCACTGAGCATGGGCATGCAGGGCGGGCCTCTGTCCACGAGCAGACGCTGGCCGCCTACAGATTGTTCGACGAGCTTCGCAAAGCGCATCCCGGCGTCGAAATCGAGAGCTGCTCATCAGGGGGCGCGCGCGTCGACCTTGGCATCCTTGAGCGCACCGACCGGATCTGGGCATCGGACTGCAACGACGCCCTGGAACGCCAGACCATCCAGCGCTGGACAGGGCTGGTGGTACCGCCGGAACTGGTCGGCGGCCATGTTGGCCCCACCACGTCCCACACCACAGCCCGTACCCATGATCTGTCCTTCCGTGCAATCACTGCCTTGTTCGGACATTTCGGGATGGAATGGGACGTCCGGGAAGTCCAGGGCCAGGAACGTGAGGAGCTCCAGCGCTTCATCACTCTGTACAAGGAGCACCGTGGCCTCATCCATTCCGGCAAAATGATCAGGGCCGATGTCCCCCAGGATTCCCTGATGCTCCACGGCGTTGTACCGGCTTCATTGCCGGCACCAGGCGGAACCGGTGGACTCTTCGCGGTGGTAAGCACGGGAACCGGTTTTGCCGAGCAGCCCGGAAGAATTGCCGTTCCCGGCCTTGTTCCCGAACAGTCCTACCGCGTGGAGGCCATCTTTCCCGCTCCTGGCGATGCTGACTATGGCCACACCTTCACCCAGACGCAGCCGCCCGCCTGGCTTAATTCGGGGGCAGAGGCCAGGGGACGGTTCCTCGCGGAAGTCGGCCTGCCCATGCCCATCCTCAACCCTGAGCACGCCTTGGTGCTGAGGTTCACCACCTTGTAGCAGGCGCCTTGCAGAAACGCCCTTTGAAACGAACAAGCCGTGCTGGTCCGAGAGGACCGGCACGGCTTGTTCGTTAGCAGCCTCAACGGGAGCACTCAGCTCCGGGCGTCGACGAGCACTACTTCAAATTCGGTGGCACCTGTGTTGAATTTCGCGTTCGGCACGGCGAGCGTTCCGCCAAACAGGGCCGCTGTCGTCGGGATCAGGAAGTCAGGGCTGGTGATGACTTCCTCAACAACACCGGAGGAGAGCGTGGCGTTCAGCTGGACGCGGCTGACCTGATTCAGGAAGTTCTGAACAGCCCAGATGGTGTTGCCCTGCGCAATGATGCCGTCCACATTGGTCAGCACCGCCGGGTCTCCGGCAGTATCAGTGACCATGATCGGTGCGCTGCCGCCGGCTTCCGGGTCAACGGTGAACAGGGTGCCCAGTCCGGAGTGGGCAACAATCAGCGTCTGGCCTCCCCGGACGGAGGTGATCCCGTTGAGGTTGAATCCGAAGGTGTCATTGGCGGCCGGACCGCTCAAGGGCAAGACTTCCAAGGCTCCCGGGTTCCCCTGGTTGTCAACAGGGATGAAGTACAGCGAGCCCTCGGCTGAATTGGTGAACCAGGCGCCGTGGTGGGTGAGGGTGACGTCATTGATGAAACCCGTTTCTGCCGGGACCAGCTGGTACGTGGCAACGGTACCGCCGGTTTGCAGGTCATAGACGTAGGCCTGGCCGGTGCCGCCTCCTGCGACGAACAGGAGGTCATTCTTTACATCCACTTTCATGCCTACGGCTGCCCGGCCTTCCGGAGCCGTGATGAACTCTTCGGCCGTCCCGGTACGGATGTCCCCGCGATAAATATCACCGCTCACCAGATCGCCGGCAAAGAATGTGGTCCCCTTACCGGCAGCAATCCCTTCAGCTCCTTCTGCTTCGGGCAGGTCGATGACAGTGGTCCCCCCGTTTGAGGCCTGGGGTGCGGCCAACGTTGCAGGTGCGGCCAGCAGCATGGCCGCGAGCGCGGCGATGGTTGCCGCGGCAGTGCGGAATGACGTGAACTTCCTGGTTTTTGCAGACATGATTCTCCCCGCTTCGGGTTCTTCCGTGCGGGCTTTTCTGGGTACGAACGGGCTACTCCGCACGATGGTTTTTCCAGTGTAGGCAACCCCGCCACGAGTAGCCATAGCTCCCCGCCGGACCACTTTCAGGCAGCCAGACCGCCCAATCGGGAGGAGATCGCCGAGCCAAGCAGGAGCACGCGAAACGTTCGTTCTGTAGCTTCCCGGAGGAGCATGGCACCTTCTGCCACGGCGCGGTCCATGTCCATGGGAATCGGGATAATGCCGGAAATAGCATCGATCCCGGCGGCGTGAACGTCGTGGGCATCCTTACCGATCGAGCCGGCGAAGGCCAGCACCGGAACGCCCGCCGCCTGGGCCCGTTTTGCGACTTCGGCTGGTACTTTTCCGCGGGGTGTTTGGAAGTCTATGGCTCCTTCGGCGGTGACCACCAGGTCCGCGTCGGCGATGCAGGCATCCAGGTCGATTCCAGCCAGCCCGGAATCCAGCAGCAGTTCAAAGCGAGGTACGAGGTTGGCTCCGATGGCAGCCAGCCCGGCGCCTAATCCCCCGGAGGCCCCTGTTCCTGATCCGGTTCTGAGGTGCAGTTCAGACTTGCCGGATGCCGCCGCAAGAACCGTGGCCCAGCGATCGAAACCGGACGAGAGGATCTCCACCTGTTCGGGCGTGGCTCCCTTTTGCGGTCCAAAAACCCGCGCCACGCCCTGGGGCCCGCACAGGACGTTGAAAGGATTAAGGGCAAGATCGATCCTGCAGGCCGCCAACCTGGCATCCAACGTGCTGAGATCAATTCCCACAACCTTCGCCAAGGACTGCCCTCCTTCCTCCAGCGCGTCCCCGTTCGTACCATAAATCCGTGCCCCGAGAGCCCGCAAGGCGCCTGCACCGCCGTCGGAAGTTCCCGAATCTCCACACCCCACAATGATCCGCTCCGCTCCTTCATCAAGGGCGGCCAGAATGAGCTCCCCCACTCCGCGGGTAGAGGTCAGGCCTGGATTGCGGCAGTCCTTGGGCACCAGCTTCAAGCCTGCTGCTGCGGCCATTTCCACGACAGCAGTCCTGCCCGCCGCGCCGCCGAGCATCGCGAAGTGCGACGCGACTTTCTCACCGAGCGGCCCTGTCACTTCACGGGCCACGATCCTTCCCCCTGTGGCTGCCGCCAGCGCAACAGCGGTTCCTTCCCCGCCGTCGGCCAGCGGAACTGACCTGACCTGGACGCCGGGGATCACCTGCCGTATACCCGCTGCTATGGCCGCTGCGACTTCCACGGCGTCGAGGCTTTCCTTGAATCCGGAAGGAGCCACGAGGATTTTTTGCGGAATGGACATAACCATTGGAGCCACCTTTAGCTAGTGGTTAGTGGGAGGAAAAGAGCGGAAGGCCCATGTGCGGCCAGACGAAAAAGCTGAAAAGCAGGACGACGACGGCGTTGGCCGGTCCCAGCCACGCCGAGAGCCGGAGGAGATCTCGGGGCTCGTAGTTGGCCTGACCGTCGGTTTCGGCAAACAGAGCCACGGGCTTGGCTGAGCTTGTAAGGGTGTGGCAGAAACCGGCAGCAGCTGTTGATGCAAAGGCCGCGGCCACCGGGTCAACGCCCATGGCCCCTGCAGACGCCACCACAATGGGGATCAGCACTGCCGAACGCGCGGAACGGGACTGGATAACCAGATGGGCAAGGGTGGAAATACCCACGACGGCCACAACAAAAACCACCGGCTTGGCAGGGCCAAGGAACTCTACGGGGCCCAGGAGCGATGAAGCCAGCCAGTGAGCCGCCCCGGATGTCACCAGACTGGATCCCAAGGCAAGGGTGGCGGCCATGAAAATGAGCATGGACCAGGGCACTTTCTTGAGGGCTGCACCCAGTCTGACTGAACCGTAATATGGCGAGGACACCACCAGCGCGCCGATCAGGGCCACGAGGGCAGGCTCCAGTCCGTGGATGGGCTCGGTGCACCAAAGGACCACCACCGCCCCCAGCAGCAACAGCGATCGGTGCTCGTCCAGATCCAGCGGACCTTGCAGCCTGGCGGCAGATTGTTCCTGGAGCTCGCTGATGCTGACGCGGAGGCCGTGGGACTGGTCGCTTTTGCTGGTGAAAAGCCGGAGTACGAGTTCGGTGGCCAGCCCGGACGAGACCATGGCCAGGGGGAGGCCTAAAAGCAGCCAGGACGCGAAGTCGAAGCCCCGGAGTCCCGCGGATTCGAGGACCTGGCTGGTAATCAGATGTGCTCCGGCCCCCAGGAAGGAACTCACGGCCGACAACAAAATTACGGTGGGGAAAAGAATGGACAGCATTTTGGCCACATTCGGACGCTCCCGGAGGGAGCCGCGCAGGGCCAGGAAGATGGGAAGGGCCAGTGCCGCCCGTCCCGATGTTGCCGGAATCGCGAAGGCAGTCACTATCAGGCCAAGGGACGTCAGATGAGCCAATTGCCGGACGTTGCGTGCTCCGGTTATCACAAAGGCCGCGCCGCGGGCTGCGAGCCCCGTCGAGGCTACAGCGCTGGCGATGACAAAAGCGGCCATCAACAGCCAGATGGACTCTTCACCCAGCGCGTGAAAGAGGCTCTGGGTTGGCAACGTTCCGCTGATTACCAGCGCGACGGCGGCGCCGAGGGCAACGTAGGTGTCCTCCACCTTCGTGAAAATCCAGAACCAGACGGCTCCGACAAAAATGCACAAAGTGATGGCAGCCTGGGCGCTGAGGCCCTGCCCGTACATCACGGTGGCAGTCAGACCAGCCATGGCGGCCATGGCGACGAGAAGCGAAATTGCCGACGCCAGGGAAATGATGCCTGAGGGGCGCCACTTGCTGGTTTCCCTGGCTGGGGTTTCCACAGAGGAAGGCGCGGCCGATTCGAAGTAGACGGTTTTCATCGCAGCCTGTAACCCGCTCCGCGGACGGTTTCAAGCCTGTTGGCTCCGATTTTGGCCCGCAAGGCACGAACGTAGACGTCCACGACGTTCGAGGCAGGATCAAAATCAAGGTTCCAGGCGTGGGAAATGAGCTGCTCCCGTGTAAGGACCTGCCGGGGGTGGCGAATGAACACTTCCAGGAGGGAGAACTCCCTTGCCGTCAGATCGGTGTCCGTGTTCCCGCAGCGTACGCGGCGGCTGCGGAGGTCCAGTTCAAGATCCCCGTGTTGGAGCGCCATGGTCATGCCCGGTTGGGCGTCGTCCTGGAGCCGGAGGCGGATCCGGGCCAGAAGCTCCGCAAACTGGAAGGGCTTGGTCATGTAGTCATTGGCGCCGCTTTCCAGCCCGTACACAGTGTCCGAGACCGAATCGCTTGCCGTGAGCACAATCACCGGTGTCTTGGAGCCTTCGCCCCGGAGCTGGGCCAGAACCTCAAAACCGTTCAGGGTAGGCAGCCCGATGTCGAGAATCAGCATGTCAAATTCACCAGACCTGGCAAGCAGAAGTGCGCTGGCGCCGTCATCCACTACAAGGCATGAGTAAGCTGCGGCGCTGAGGCCCTTCTCGATGAACCCGGCGATGCGTGGATCGTCTTCGGCAACAAGGATCCTGCTCATGCCTGCCCCTTTCGTGAGCCGTCAGCGGGGCTCGTGACTGATTCGTGGTCTTGTTGGTCAAGTTCCAGCTGGTCCGGTGCAGGAATTGTCAGCCCGAAGGTGGCACCTTTCCCTGCACTGCTGCGCACCCACGTGGTCCCGTGGTGTGCCTCTGCGATACTGAGCACGATGGCCAGGCCGAGGCCCGCCCCTGGCCTGGAGCGTGCAGACGACCGTGAGGCCTCGCCGCGGTGAAAGCGTCCAAAAATGGCCGCGGCTTCATCCTCAGCCACTCCCATACCCTTGTCCGCAACCCAGATGGAGAACGTTCTTCCAGCCCCGTCTCCGGCAAAGGACGAGCCCAGGGAGACCGTGGATCCCTCTTCCGAGTACTGGCAGGCGTTGGTAGCCAGCTGCAGTACCGCCTGTGTGATGCGCTGAGGATCCGCCTTCAGGTTGCCCTCTGCGATCTCCAGGATGGGCCATCCCCGGTGTCCTAGGGTCTGGGCCTTCGCTTCAATGTCCAGAAGCAATGCGGCGGCGTCCACATCCTGCAGCCTGGTGAAGCCCGGCCTGTCCACTTTCGCCAGGAGCAGCAGGTCAGTCACGATCCGTCCCATCCTGGCCAGCTCATCATCAACGAGCGCCAAGGTCCTCTGCCGGTCATTCGGGTTGTCCTCCATCAGCTCCAGATGGCCCCTGATGACCGTTATGGGAGTTCGCAGCTCATGCGATGCGTCATCCACGAAGGCCCTTTGGGTCCTGTACGCCACCTCCAGACGGTCAAGCATCGTGTTGAACGTGACTGCCAGGGCCGAGATGTCGTCATTTCCCTGCACGGGGACGCGGGCGGTGAGGTCGCTCTCGGAGATGTCTGCGGCAACACGCCGGACCTCTCGCACAGGACGCAGGATCTGACCTGCCACCAGCCAGGCCATTCCGGCGGTGACGGCCAAGCCACCGAGGGACACGAAGAAGATGATGAGGGTGGTGGCGGCCACTCCAGCCAGACGGGGAGCCATGTAGTAGCCCACAATCAAGTAGCCTGTTTCCGGCCCCGAGACCACGGGCAACCTGGCCCAGTGGAGCTCTCCACCAGTGGTCTGGGCAATTCCGGAAGAGGCAGTCCCCGTCCGGATGGAGTCAATGAGGGCCTTGTCCTCCGGGAGCCGGTGGCTGATCGACGAGGAGTGGAGTGCCCCCGTGGGCGTATAGAGAACGTGCCGGTCCACGCTGCCAAGGATCACTTCATCCTGGGCCGCCGATTGGCGGCTCAGATACCGTTCCAGCATCTTCTCGATGCTGGTGAACGGCTTGGCTGTGGTTGGATCGACACCTTCCGCCGAGAACGCCCGGAATTCGCTGAGCTCCTGGGCGATGGCGTCATGGGCCTCGGTCCGTGCATGGTTCACCATCAGCGAGCGCACAGTGAGCAGCACAGCCAACAGCGTCAGTGCGGTTGTGAAGAGGATCCAACCCGCGATCCGCCAACGTGCCGGTACTTTGGAGCCGAGCCTCTGCCCGGGGCGATTCACGCTGTCGCGGGCTGCCTCACCAGTTGGCAACGGCGTCTCAGCAGGCTTGGGCGCTTCCGTGGTACCGGCAGCTCCGGGTGCTTCAGCTTCTTGCCCGGCATCCTTATATCGGTTCACATCCCCCAGCACCGCCATTAGTCATCACCGTATTCAACGTCGTCGTCATCGATGACAACCGGCGGCACCACCGGCGCCGGAGCGGGAGCGGGGGCCGCTGGAGGCTGCGCAGGAGGAGCTGGAGGCGGCCCGGGGGCGGGAGCAGGGTCTGGCTGACCCGGTGCCGTGCCGTCCGGTGGAGCCGGGGCCGGCGACGGGACAGGCGAGGGCGCGGGGCTCGGCCCTTGTTGCGGTTCCAAGGCAGGCACCGGAGGAGCCCCGGGCAGGGAACCGAGTTTCACGGGGTGGGCGTCTACGTCAGGAGGACCGGCTGGCGCTGCCAACAGGCTGCCCCCCAAGGCAAGCAGCACCGGCAATACCAATACCGCCGCCATCAATAGGGCCCGTCGCATCATTTCCATGTACTCATCGTGTCAGCCACTTATGAAGCCCTCATGAAACGCCTGTGAAAAAATCTTCATCTCGCCGGAAGCACCGAAGCCGCGAACCTCCATCCCCTAGAGTTGGGGCATGAACGACGCACAGCCAGCCAACGGACCCAGCCGCGGAACCATCCTCGTTCTCAATGGACCCAACCTGAATCTGCTCGGCACCCGGGAACCTGAAAAGTACGGTACGGCCACCCTTGCCGACGTCGAGCAGCTTGCTAAAGAAACGGCTGCCGCCCACGGCTTGGACGTCGAATGCTTCCAATCCAACCACGAGGGTGCTCTAGTGGATGCCATCCAAGCTGCGCGGGGCAAGGCCGTAGGGATCGTGTTGAACGCCGGAGCGTACACGCACACCTCAGTGGCCATCCGGGATGCAATTTCCGCCGTGCAGCTGCCCACCGTCGAGGTTCATATCACCAACGTTCATGCCCGCGAGGCCTTCAGGCACCACTCCTACCTCTCGGATGTCAGTAAAGCGGTGATCGCCGGTGCCGGCATCATGGGCTACCGGTTCGCGGTCGAATACCTGGCCGGGCTTGGTTCCGGAAGCGCCTGACTATGGCTTCCAGGGGCTCGGCGACTGCTGACTGGTACTGGACCTTCGGGACCGTTGATGCCCCGGGTTCCTCACGCCCTAAGCTCCGGCGTTGCCCTCATAGAGGGGCCGCTACGGCTGCTGTAACTTCGCAAAGCGGGCGGTGATTGCCGACCACCATAGCTGCGCTTGTACCCCCGTGAGCTTTGTAAACGCGGAGGCGCGTCATAAACTTACGGCCTCCGCTGACTCGACTTCCAACGCCTCCACCATGAGCTCACCTGTTTCGGCCTCGCTATAGGCACCATCGCCTGCATCTCAGTGGCAAGGAGCTCGCGATCCGTGAGATCAGCTGCATCACGATAGACGACTCGGAGAAGCTCTGCCTGGTCAACAGCCGCCCACCACCGGCTCAGTTGGGGGTCGTC
This sequence comes from Arthrobacter sp. Z5-13, assembly GCF_056499105.1. Classification (NCBI taxonomy): domain Bacteria; kingdom Bacillati; phylum Actinomycetota; class Actinomycetes; order Micrococcales; family Micrococcaceae; genus Arthrobacter; species Arthrobacter sp. Z5-13. Next base: position 846,766 of record NZ_CP096460.1, on the reverse strand, counting down.
CCGGATGCCCTCCGCCTCGACCCAACTCTTCCCGCTCCGGTCCCGCACCACGATGCCGTTCTCCTCGACGTGGACGTTCCATCCCACCGCTGACCGCGGATGACCTTCGGCTAACTCGTTCGGGAAGCCGGCGGCTATAAGTGAGTCCCGCACCGGATCGAGCACTTCGCTACCGACATACATCGACGCGCTCACTGTAACGAAGACTAGGAGAGGCTCTTTGTCCACCATCACCGCCCACCAACGAATCTTGCCTCCACCGTCGATGGTCCGAACCACGGACATGCCTTCAGGCAGGTTCCCGCCGTCTAACAGCCCGGAAAACCGCTCCTGCGCGGCGATCGTCTCGACCGCAATTTCAGCTATAGAGATCCAGGCCCCCACCTGTGGCGTGTCGCTCCCCGCCTGGCGAATCTCGTCAATCTTCGCGCGTAGCCGCGCCACATCATGGTCGGCGAACGGAACAAGGATCGAGAATCGAAGGCGCTGTGAGTCATTTAGGGAGTCGATATTTGCCTGGCCCCATTCCACGAGACGTCCGACGGCTGCCTTCCAGCCCGAAGAGGGTGGCACATGTGGACGAATCAGTCTTGAGTGCATCAATTCGAGCCCAGTATCAAGGATCGTGTCGACGGCATCATTCTCCAGAATGCCAGTGCCGAGTGCCTGATTCGCAGCGAAAAGGGCGGTGTCAGCGGCACGAGACCATTGCTCTGAACTGGAGTAGGCGTGAACACGCGAATTGACGACGTTGAATTGCAAGAGTTGACGTTGAAGCATAGTTTGCTCTGATGCGCTAGGTCTGTGTCCTTGCAGTGTCGCTTCGATCCGCAAACGAAGCTGTTCGGAGCCTTCCGGCGCGTACTGCGTCGCTTCGGCCAGTGTGTAGAGAGCCGGGATCACTGACACCCCCGCACTCTCGAGGCCGTCGACTGAGTGCTCGTCTAGGTAACGAAGGGCCCTGTGAATGATCTCCGTAATCTCTTCGGATCTGTTCTGCCGAAGCACAACCTGGACCAAGGTAGCGAGGGTCTGTATCTGAGTGGCTGCGAACGCGGCCGTAGCGCGCTGCTGATCCGTGAGCAGCTTCTCCCGGGTATCGATCGCTGCGCGTAACCATTCCGACGCAGCGTCCAGCCGTCCTGTCAAGATGCCGATTGAGCCGAGGTTGTGCATCATCGTGGTGGCCGTAACCTGCACGAACCGCAGCAGGGGCTCATCTTCGGCTCCTGTTATCCTCGCCGTTTGGAGAGAATTCAATAGCCCCTCTGCCGCCGGAAGCAGAGCAGATGCCTCGGCCAGCTTCGCGCCATCCACGAGCTCGCTCAGGACCGTCGCATAGGCCTCGAGCCACAGGAAGACGTCCGGGATGTTCATGCCGATCCCGCGAGCGAGAACCGTTTGAATCCCTTCGTGCACGTAGACAGACTCGTCCACCCCGCTCATGTACCCCGCATCCTGCCGGAGACGCCGTGTTATCAAAGCAGCGCCGATAAGTTCTTCGAGCGCACTCCTCGGATCGATCTCAAGACCCCTTTCCTTCCGCAAGAGCGCGGCCCAGCGGTCGATCACAATCAGCGGGACATGTGCGCCGCCGCTCATGATGATGATCCCAAGCACCTCGCGGCTCTGCGACGAAAGGCCCTCCCACAGTTCCCGGATCACGTGAGAGACGTTTCTCGAGTAACTTCCCAGTTGCGCTCCGCCCGCCAGCAAATCCAGCCGGTCTAGTCGCGTGAGGAACTCTGGCAGGCGCGAATGGTCGCCGCCTAGGCCGCGCACCCACGCGCAGGCCAGATCGATCGCCAGCGGCCACCGCCCCAATCTGATGGCAAAGGCAAGTGCCGCCTCTTCCCCACCCTTGGCCCTCTGGGGCGTGGGCAGTCGCAGTCGGATCAGCTCGATCGCTTCGGTGTCCGCCATGCCGTCGACCTCAAATTGTGGTGAGGTGTCGATCGGCCAATCACGACGGTTTGTGGTAACGATGACATGCCCATAGCCTGAAGCAGGCATCCAGGAACTTAGCTCCGCATGGTCCCGAGCCCCATCGAGGACGAGCAGCCAAGGAACCGGCAGGCCCGAAAGGGCATCGCGAAAGCCCTGCGCAAGGTCATCGTTGAGCTCTCCACCAGCACCCAACCATTCCAGCAGTGCAGGAGCCTGTTCAGCGAGTGCCCGATCGGAGGCGGCGTCAAGCCACAAAGAAAAAGCGTAATGCTCCCGATGCCCCTCTGCCCAGGAAGCGACGGCAGCGGACTTGCCCGACCCAGACAGCCCCGACAACACCGCACAAGCCGGGGTGCCCGCGCGGAGGGCATCGTCATTAAGGTGTACGGAGAGGAACTCCGCGATCGCGGGACGTGGCACAAACGATCCCACAGGCATCCCATACACCCTCCCCCACGAACGTACGCCACCGGCATCCGCAAGCATCGCTGCCGCCTCGTCGAGGATGTCCGCAACCTGGCCGTGATCAATATGCTGCAACGCGGTCTGCGAGCCCCGTGCCAGGACGAGATCAACGAGCTGGGCGAGCAGAATGTGATGCACCCGCCTTCCCAGCCCACCTTTCCCGCGCGCCCGAATCCGCGAAATGCGGTCCATTAGTCGCAGAACGATGTCGCTCACTTCCTCTGTTCGCACATCGATGCACCTGCGGCGAGAACTCATCCCCGGCTGCTTCCGCAGGAATGCCGCATGCTCCATCGCAGGCGCACTGAGTGTTCGGTTGGTCACCAGTACCAGCTCGGCGGCCTCAGGATGCTCGGTGTCCAGCGCGTCGAGGCACCGCTTCGCCGTCGGTAGATCCATCTTCGTGATGGATGAAGCCATCGACGCCTTTACCTGCACTGCCCGCGACGGCCGCCCTGACAAACTTTGAAAGACGAGGATGTCGGCTGAGTCCTGATCGTGAAGGTCAACGCCAACGCGCCACCCAGGTTCAGGCGCGCGCTCGTAGAGCTCCAGAAGCTCTTCGACCGTGACGAGGTATTGATATCGAAACCCGAACGCCGCGGATACCCCGCCGGACCCATTAGCCATGCTGCCATCCTAGGCAGATGCCCTGGCCTTCCGCCCTGTTGAGCAGGCTCCCGCAGATGCAGCACTCGTGGTTTTCCATAGCGCTCTCATGGCTTATCTGAGCAGCAGCGAGCGGGCGGAGTTCCAGGCAATCATGATGAGCCTCACGGCACGAGGCAGTCACTGGCTCTCCAACGAGGGCAACACCGTCATCGAGCAGGAGGACGGCTCAAGCGTGGTGCCGAGCATTGACGAGACCTGGCTCAAGGGGCGTTTCCTGATCTCTCATAACGGTGAGCCGGTTGCCATCGCAGGTCCGCACGGCCAAAGCCTGGAATGGCTTTAACTCGCACGTCACACGCAGGACCCTATTTCTGGATGCACTGGCCCGGGGAGACTGCATCCTTGAGCGCGGGCGCCTGGGCTGCCACGGGGTTGAGGTCATCCATGGGAATCGCGAAGCCCAAGGCGGCATCCGACGTAGCTTTGGCAAAGATCACTCCTGCCACCTGCCCGTCAACGGTCAGGAGCGGACCCCCTGAATTACCCGGCTGGACGTCCCCGGCGAGCCGGTAGACGTCGTCGGGAGTCGGGTTGTTGCCATAGATGTCAGGTACCAGCACAGTGGCAATGTCCTGGACAGTGGCCGGCTTGGACTGGAACGGGCCGCCGTGGGGGTAGCCGGCAAAGGCCGCAGGGCTGCCATTGGGAAGGTCCGTGCTCAGCCCCAGCGGCGACGAGGGCAGGCCCTCGACTGCGAGGACGGCAAGGTCACGCTGGCCGTCGAAGTACACCACCCGCCCGGGGTACGCACCGCCGTCGGGAAGCTCTACAACAGGCTGCGACACGCCCGCCACGACATGGGCATTCGTCACTACCCTGTCGGGTGAGACAACAAAGCCGGTACCGGTCTGGTTCTGCCCGCATTGGTAGGCAGTTCCGGCGATTTTCAGGACTGACTGCGCCGCTCTGTTCAGTTCGGGAGTGTCGGTGCTGGCATTTGGAACCTGAACAGGTTGGCCCTGACCGAAGCCCTCGATCAGGGTGGGAATGCCGTTGCCTATTACCGTGGAGCGTAGCTGCGCCATGGTGGTCTTGACAGGCGTAGGCGTCAGCCCGTCTATGAACCTGATCACCTTCGACTCGGCCAGTTGCTGCGAGACAAACGGGACACCCAGCGCACTGATGCTGAATGCGAGCATGGACATGACAAGAGCCGCCACCACCACGTTGACGGCGCCGCCTATGCCACGGTCAACAGCCCGCAAAGGCTGGATCCGCACGGCGCTGCGGACTCTCCGGCCGATTGCCGTCCCCAGCGCATGCCCCATAACCATGAGCACGACGGCGGTGCCAATGACCGCGGTGAGCCTCCAACCGGTGTCCTCAACGAAATCGCTGACGAGCGGTATGGAGACGAAGGCCGCAACTGCCCCGACTGCAAATCCGGCAATGCCGCCGAGAGTTACCAGAAAGCCGTTGCGCAGGCCATAGATCAGATAGGACAAGAGCGTCAGAATCAGCGCCAGGTCCAAAACGGTCAAGCCGAACACCAAGGCTCCTTACATACAGTTAGGATCCGATTCTACTGGCGAAGTCTGACAGTTTGCGCTCAGCGGGGTGATGCCGGGGGACGCCGTTGGGGAGCCGATCCTGATCATCCGGGCCGCCGCAGGGCTCTCTTCAGCGCCATTGCAGGCGTTTCGCGTGCCAAGTACGTCACAGAACCGCCAAAATTCTGGAACAATGGCAAAAGCGCCCACAGCCGACACTTTTACTCAGGAGATTTCATGGACATCGAGGTATTGCGCCGCGCACCCCTTTTCGCCACGCTCGACGACGAAGCTTTCCGTCTGCTGACGGACGAACTCACCGAGGTGGACCTGTCACGCGGAGCATCTGTCTTCCGCGAAGGCGACCAGGGTGACCAGCTGTACTTCATCGTCTCCGGCAAGGTTAAGCTCGGCCGCACATCCCCCGACGGACGCGAGTCCCTGCTGGCCATCCTTGGCCCGGGCGAGCTGTTCGGCGAAATGGCGCTGTTTGACCCCAGCCCGCGCACAGCAACGGCCACTGCCGTCTCTGAAACACGGCTGGCCGGGCTGAGGAACGAAAGCCTCAACGCCTTGCTCCGCACCCGCCCTGAGGTTTCGGCCCAGCTGCTGCAGGCCCTTGCCCGCAGGCTCCGCCGCACCAACGACTCACTCTCGGACCTCGTCTTCTCGGATGTCCCCGGCCGCGTGGCCAAGGCCCTGCTGGACCTCGCCGACCGCTTCGGCCGTCCGGCAACCGACGGCGTGCTGGTGGCCCACGAGCTCACGCAGGAAGAACTCGCCCAGCTTGTCGGCGCTTCCCGCGAAACGGTGAACAAGGCCCTGGCCGAGTTCGTGCAGCGAGGCTGGCTCCGCCTGGAAGCGCGCGCCGTCGTAATCCTGGACATGCAGCGCCTCCGCCAGCGCTCCCGCTAGCCCTAGTTGTTCCGGCCCGAGGCCGACATCCTCCGCGTGCTCGCTCGTTCCTCGCTTAGACGCACGCTTCCGGATGCCGGACCTCGGGCCTTTTCCATTCGGCGCGCGGGGAGGCACCCACAAGGCGGGCGACGGTCCTTCGTGTAGGAGCGCATCGCGGCGCATCGGGCTCCGGAGGTCGCCCCGCGACCGGAGGCGCCCCTATGCGTCGTGTCTAAGCGACGGCGAAGGGCTGGCGGCCGGCGACGTCCGTGCGCTTACCGCTCCCGCTGAGGCTCTCCGGCTACGGTCTTTGCTGCCTCGACTTCGAGCATCAGCTTGCCATCCTCTTCCACGAGCTTCGGCTGATACACGTGTGGCTTGCGCTTGTAGCTCAGGTAGGCGATGCAGCCGTTGGCCGCCGCCATTTTCTCGAGCATGATCTCAGACCCCGGCACCAGCAGTTGGCCGAGGGTGAGGCCCACAGTGTTCTCCTGGCCAACCTCGTCACCGAGCGCCGTGGTGTCGCGCTCGTCAATGACCCGTTTGGCGCACACCCAGCGGCCCCACACGCCCTTGCTTTCCAGGAGCGTGGGCTGCTGATTCACCGGTACAGTCGCGGCAAAATAGCGCGTGTTGAAACGGTGATGGGCAAAATCCGGGCTGAGCCAGTTGACCAGGGGCTTCAGCAGATCCGTCCGCAGGGACAGCCCCCGTTTGGCCAGGACATCCGTAAAGGACTTTTCCTGGTTAGCCACAGCTTCGCGTGCCCGCATCCATTCCGGAGTGGACGTGGCTTCCACAGTGCTGGACAGGTCGGGACCGGCCAACAGCACGCCGGTCTCCTCGAACAGTTCGCGGATGGCTCCCACGATGTGGCGGCGTGCGAGTCCGACGTCGTCCGTTCCCATCTGCTCGGCCCAATGCTGCGGTGAGGGGCCAAGCCAGCCGAGGGGGTCGTCGTCGAAGGTATCAAGGGACCCTCCCGGGAAGGCGAGCACCCCCAGCGGGGAAGACCCGGGACGGTAGCCCAGCCAGGTCTCCAAGCCCGTGGGGGAATCCCGGAGCAGGACGACGGATGAGGCGAGACGGGGCGCACGTGGTGTCCGCTCGCCGTGTTCGAGCCAACTGCGTGCTGCCCCCTCAAGTTCAGGGGGCAACACAAACAGGCGACGGGCTAACTGAGGCAAAGGGAACGACCGGCCTTAGGCGAACTCGGCAATCAGGTCCACTTCAACCGGAGAGTCAAGGGGTAGGACTGAAACGCCGACGGCGGCGCGTGCGTGTTGCCCGGCGTCGCCGAGGACTTTGCCCAGCAGTTCGGAGGCACCGTTGATGACCCCCGGCTGGCCGGTAAAGGACGGGTCTGAGGAGACGTAGCCGACAACCTTGACGATCCGGGTGATGCGGTCAAGGTCACCGATGACGCTTTTGACGGCGGCCAGGGCATTAACTGCGCACACCGCGGCGTAGCGCTTGGCGTCTTCAGGGGAGACTGTGGGCTCGTCGGCATAGCCTTCCGAACCGGTGGACACTTTGCCCGTAGCTTCGAGTTTGCCGTTAATAAAGGGCAGCTGGCCGGAGGTGTAAACGTGGTTGCCGGAAATCACTGCCGGCACGTAGACAGCCACCGGGGCAGCCACCTCGGGCAGGGTCAGTCCCAGCTCGGCGAGTCGTTGTTCGACGGCGGATGCCGGTGCGTCAGATGCCGCGGCGTCAGTGTTTGCGGGGCTTGTCATGCTACTGCTTCTCCCTTTTGAGGTAGGCAACAAGGCCGTTTCCTTCAGGGCCTGGAACAACTTGGACCAGCTCCCAGCCGTCGTCTCCCCACTGGTCAAGGATCTGCTTTGTGGCGTGAATAATGAGCGGAATCGTGGCGTACTCCCATTTGGTCATGAGAGAAAGACTAGTCCTACCCGCTAAAGTGGAAAACATGGCGACTGGTAAGAACCCTTTATTTGACACGGCCACTACCCTCGGAAAGATCCTCGGATTCCTGGGTGTGAGTGCCATTTGCGGTGTCCTGGTGGCAGGTTTGCTGGTTCCGGCAGCGGCCGTTTCCGGCAGCACAGCCAGCGGATCCATTGAGTTCTTTGACACTCTTCCGGCCGAATTGCAGGTGGACCCGCCGAGCCAGTCCACCAAAATCCTCGCAGCCGATGGCAGTGTCATCGCAACGCTGTTTGACGAGAACCGCACCCGTGTACCGCTGGACCAGATGTCGCCATACATCAAAGATGCGGTCATAGCAGTTGAGGACAGCCGCTTCTATGAGCACGGCGGGGTGGACACCACGGGTATTCTCCGTGCGCTCGTCAGCACCGCCCGGGGAAACAAGCAAGGCGCCTCCACCATCACGCAGCAGTACGTCAACAACGTGCTGAACTCCAACCTCGCCGCCGAGGGCAAGGATGCGGATATCAAGCTCAACGGCGTGAACAAGGGTGTTGGGGACAAGCTGCGGGAAATGAAGCTTGCCATCGCCTTGGAGAAGAAATTTACCAAAGAGCAGATCCTCGAGGGTTACCTCAACATCGTCTTCTTCAACCGGGACGCGTACGGCATCGAGGCTGCTTCGAGGCTCTTCTTCAGCACCTCCGCGAAGGACCTGAACCTCCCGCAAGCCGCATTGCTGGCTGGCGTCGTGAACAGCCCTTCCTACTACGACCCCATTGCCAACCCCGAGAACGCCAAAATCCGGCGCGACCTGGTCCTGAACCTTATGCTCAGTCATGGGAAGATCAACCAGGCTGATCATGATGCCGCCATTGCAACCCCTGTGGAAACAAAGGTCACTCCTGCGCGTCAGGGCTGCGCCTACGCCGCCACGGCTCCGTACTTCTGCGACTACGTGCTCCACCTCCTGCTGAATGATCCGGCCTACGGTGCCGACTCCAACGAACGGTGGAACAAGATTCACCGAGGCGGACTCACCATTACCACCACTCTTGATCCCAATGCCCAGAACGCGGCACAGGCACAGGTTGACGCATCGGCAGGAGCCAACCCGGACAAGTGGGGCGCTGCCTTGGTGTCCGTCCAGCCCACCACAGGCAAGATCATCAACATGGCCCAAAACACCACGTGGCTGGCGGCTGACGGAAAGTTCGATACCCAGCTCAACTTCAACGTTGACGCCTATGACGCCAACGGCAATGACCTCAACGGCCTCGGCGGCGCCCAGCCTGGTTCGACCATGAAGCCCTTTACTTTCGCTGAATGGCTCAATGAGGGCAAGCCAATGAACCAGACAGTCAATGGCAACAATCGCAAGTATCCGCTGGCCTTCCCCTGGAGGAACACCTGTGGCCCGACGAGCGGCGCGTACAACACTGCCGAAGCGGCCCTTGGAGCCGCGGATGACCTGCAGAACGCCACGGAAGGCTACTACCGTTCGATGTCGGTCCTGGACGGCCTGGCGAACTCAATCAACACCATCACGTTCGCTTCCGCGGCCCAGCTGGACCTCTGCGGGATCCAAAAGATCGTCGATGCAACGGGAATGCATGAGGGCCTTCCGGAGCGCAACAGTGACGGCAGTCCTAAAAAGGACGAATCGGGGAAGATCGTCAATCCGAACCCCACCATCAATATGAGCCAGATCAGCAACCTCCTGGGCTCCAGGCAGACCGCACCCCTGACCATGGCAAGCGCCTTCGCCACTTTCGCCAACGACGGAAAATACTGTGCGCCGATCGCCATCACTGCCGTGACGGATCAGACCGGAGCCCAACTCCCGGCCCAGTCCACGAATTGCCGCGACGCCCTCAAGCCCGAGGTGGCCCGGGGCGTCAACTACGCCCTGCAGCAGGTCCTGGACCGCGGCTCAGGCTCGCTGATCCAGCCCAGGATTTCAACGAAGACCAACTTCCCCGTTGCTGCCAAGACCGGTACGTCCAACATGAACGAATCAACATGGGTGGTAGGCCACACGACAGGTCTGGCCACGGCCTCCTGGTTCGGCGATCCCCTGGGTAACCAAAGCCGTCCAGGGCGAAACCTGAACTTCAACGGCCAGTCCTATCCCTATCTGGACGGTTACATGATTGCAGGACCGCAGTTCTCCAACTTCATGACTCAGATTGCCCCTGCCTACGGCACCAATCCGTTCCCTGCTCCGCCGTCGAACATGATTAATGGTGCCCCCGCTCCCCGTCCGTCCACCCAGAGCAGCTCTCCGGCCCAGGCACCCACCCAGGCCCCCGCTCCGGCACCTGCTCCGGGCCCGACAGGGTCGGACGACAAGGGCCGCGGGAACGGATAGCCCACCGATGGCCGATTTCTCCGCATTGGCAGACCGCGCCCGCACCGTCGGGCGCGGTCTTGCCATCACAGCCGCCGTGGGGGCTACCACCGGGCTTGCCGCCGCCTCCTACGGGATGTGGGAAAAGAACCAGTTTGAGCTGCGCGAAGAAACGCTGCCCATCCTCCCCAACGGCTACGGTCCTTTTCGCGTCCTGCACCTCAGCGACATCCACTTCATTCCCGGCCAGAATCTGAAAGCAGAATGGTTGCGGTCTTTGGCAGCCTTGAAACCGGATTTGGTGGTCAACACGGGTGACAACCTCAGCCATGTGAACGCCGTCGACCCCCTCCTCGAGGCACTGCAGCCGCTGATGGAATTCCCCGGCGTCTTCGTCCCTGGCTCCAACGACTATTTCGCGCCACGGCTGAAAAATCCCGCCAAGTACCTCCTCCGACCATCCCGGGCAGACCGGAAACAGCCTGAGCTTGATTGGCCTCGGCTCCGGGCAGGCTTCGGTATGGGTGGCTGGGTGGATCTGACCAACCGCGCCCAGTCCGTGGTACTCAAGGGCCTCCGCTTCGATTTCTCCGGCGTCGACGACCCCCACCTCGGCTTGGAACGGTACGCTGGCTGGCCCCGCGGGACCAAGAACCAGGACATCACGCCGCATCTCCGCGTCGCCGTGATCCACGCGCCCTACCAACGCGTCCTTGACCACTTCACGGAGGACGGCGCCGATCTCCTCCTCGCCGGCCACACCCACGGCGGTCAGATCTGCATCCCGGGCTACGGGGCGCTTGTCTCGAACTGCGACCTCCCCACGTGGCGGGCAAAAGGCCTCCACGACTGGGAAAGCAACGGAAGCACGACGCCGGTAAACGTCTCGGGAGGCATCGGCACGTCACGCTTCGCACCGGTGCGTATCGCCTGCCGCCCGGAAGCTGTGCTGCTCACCCTGACGCCAAAGGCCTAGGGCAAGCCCTCACGGCCCGCATTGCGAATTGCAATAACTGCCCAAGCTCAATGTCTCTCTTGGAATTCCGTGAAACGCGTCAGGCCATGGAATAGGGTAGTTGCTACGGGACACCACATACGCAGTTGAGCGCTAAGAAGCGGGCATGACCAAGCAGACCTCATTCTTCCAATCCATCAGCCGTCTCTATCCGCACATGAAGCCCATCCTCCCCAGGCTTTTCCTGGGGCTTCTTTGTGCGCTCCTGGCCAGCATCGTGGCTTTGGCCATCCCGCAGGTATTGCGCGTGCTGGTCAATGAATCCCTCCAACCGGGTGGAGCAACCGAGTCCGTGCTGATGGCCTCGCTGACCATCCTTGTGCTCGGGATCGCCGAGGCCGGACTCGTTGCCCTGCGCCGGCAGTTCGTCATCAACCCCGCCACCTCGGTGGAAACCCGGATGCGGATCTCGCTCTACCACCACCTGCAGGACCTCCCCGTTGCCTTCCACGACCGCTGGGGCTCCGGCCAGTTGCTCTCCCGGGCCATGACTGATTTGAACTTCCTGCGCCGCTGGATGGCCTTCGGAGCCATCATGCTGGTGGTGACCACCCTGACCGTGGTGATCGGCGTCGTCGTGATGTTCACCATGAGCTGGCAGCTGGCCCTGATCTTCCTCGGCGCCGCCCTGCCCATCATGATTTATGGTTTCCGGTTCCGTACAAGCTTCAGCAAGGTCACGCGGCAAAGCCAGGACCAGGCCGGTGACCTTGCCACAACGGTGGAGGAGTCGGTGCACGGCATCCGCGTCCTGAAGGCCTTTGGCAGGAGCCAGGAAGCGCTGGAGAACTTCAATGAGCAGGCTGAAGTGCTGCGGCAGACCGAAATCGCGAAGGCCAAGCACCAGGCCACGTTCACCATGGTGGTCACGCTCCTCCCCGAGCTCGCCCTGGGCGCGGGTCTGGTGGTGGGGGTAATGCTGGCGGCAAGCGGCGAGCTGAGCATCGGTGCTCTGGTGGCCTTCTTTGCCACCGCGGCCGTGGTCGCGGCGCCAGTCGAGTTCTCCGGGATGCTCCTTGCCATGGCCCTCACAGCCAAAACCGCTGTGGACAGGCATTTCGAAGTCATGGACTCGGTCAACACCATCACCACCCCGGAGTCGCCCCGGAAGCCCTCGGAGGTAAAGGGCGCGCTGAGTTTCAACAACGCTTCTTTTGCCTTTGAGGATGCCCCGGAACACCCCATACTTCGTGGCATCAACCTCGACGTCACGCCCGGAGAGACGCTGGCATTGGTAGGTATCACCGGGAGCGGGAAGAGTGCCATGCTACAGCTGGTGCCTCGCCTGTATGACGTTACGGACGGCTCCATCACCATCGACGGCATCGATCTTCGCGATTTCGACGTCGAAGAACTGCGGCGCGTTGTAGGCATGGCTTTCGAGGACACCACCCTGTTCTCCAACTCCGTCCGTGACAATGTACTGCTCGGGGCGGCGGAGCGGACCGAGGAACTCCTCCACGAGTCATTGGAGGTCGCCCAGGCCCACTTCGCATACTCCCTTCCGGATGGCGTGGACACGCTGATCGGGGAGGAAGGGCTGAGCCTGTCCGGAGGGCAGCGCCAGCGGATCGCGCTCGCTCGCGCCATCGCCGCCAAGCCCAAGGTGCTGGTGCTCGATGACCCGCTGTCCGCCTTGGATGTCCACACTGAAGAACTCGTCGAAGCGAGGCTCAGGGAAGTCCTCGCCGATACAACCACCCTGATCGTTGCGCACCGGCCGTCCACTGTCGCGCTGGCGGACCGGGTGGCTCTGCTGGAGGACGGCCGCATCACCGCCGTCGGAACCCATACGGAACTGCTGGCAACAAACGACCATTACCGGTACGTGATTGCGAACCTGGTCGCGGAACCCCGGGATCTGGATTCAGAGTTGTCGGAACTCGACGCCGATGCCGAGGAGATGTCCCGATGACCACCACCACCTTCGGTACAGCTAACGAGGACAACGCCTTCCTCAGCAAGAGCGACAGCAGGACCGTACGACGGCGGTCGCTTGCGCTGCTCGGCTCTCTGATCCGTCCGGTCCGGCTCCGGTTCTGGCTTACCCTCGCCACCGTGATCCTGTCCCAGCTGGCGAGGGTCTCCGGGCCGGTCCTCATCGCTTTCGGCATCGACCGTGCGCTCCCGGCCCTGCGCGACGGTGACAACGTCCCCCTGATGCTCACCGGCGTCGCCTATCTGGCGGCGGCGGTCACTACCGCGGCCCTGACGGCGCTGTATGTCACGTCGACGGCGAAGCTCAGCCAGGCGATGCTCCTGGACCTGCGGCTCAGGGTGTTCCGCCACACCCAGCGGCTCAGCCTCGAGTTCCACGAAAAGTACACCTCCGGCCGCATCATCGCCCGGCAGACTTCCGATCTTGAAGCCCTCAGGGAACTCCTCGATTCGGGCGTGAGCTCCCTGGCATCAGGAATGCTCTTTATGGTGTTTACCGCCGTTACGGTGTTCGCCCTCGACTGGCGGAGTGGCCTGATCCTGTTGGGTGCAGGCGTTCCGATGTACTTCCTGTCCCGCTGGTACCAGAAGCACTCCCAGATTGTCTTCCGGGAATCCAGGGTGGTCTCTGCACGGCTAATTGTTCATTTTGTGGAGTCCATGACCGGGATCCGCGCCGTCAAGACCTTCCGCAAGGAACGGGAGAACGCCGAGCGGTACACGGACCTCTCTGAGAATTACCGCAAAGTCACCGTCCGCTCCATCAACCTCAACGGCATTTTCCAGCCGGGCCTGGTGCTGATCGGCAACGTCTGTGTGGCTGTGGTCCTGCTTTTCGGCGGATTCCGGGTTCTGGGCGGTGATCTGGAGGTGGGCGTACTGCTGGCCTTGATGCTGTCCGCCAAGCGCTTCTTCCAACCGGTGGACCAGATGGCCATGTTCTACAACTCCTTCCAGAGCGCGCAGGCTGCCCTCGAGAAAGTCTCGGGTCTCCTGGAGGAAGTCCCCACAGTCCGGCCACCCAAGAACCCTGTACCGCTCAAGGACGCACGCGGCACCATCGATTTCAAGGGAGTGGAGTTCCGGTACGGCGACGGACCTGTCATCATTCCCAAGCTGGATCTCCACATCCCCGCGGGACAGACTGTAGCCCTGGTCGGGCAGACGGGCGCGGGGAAATCCACCTTCGCCAAGTTGATCGCCAGGTTTTACGATGTGTCCTCCGGAACGCTCACCCTGGATGGCGTGGACCTCAGGGACTTGAGCACCACAGATCTTCGCCGCAACGTGGTGATGGTTACCCAGGAAGCCTTCCTCTTCAGCGGTTCCGTGGCGGACAACATCGCCTTGGGACGCCCGGAGGCTTCCCGGACCGAAATTGAGGAAGCGGCCAAGGCCGTGGGAGCCCACGAGTTCATCCTGGAGTTGCCGGAGGGCTACGACACCGACGTCAACAAGCGCGGCGGGCGGGTTTCCTCCGGTCAACGCCAGCTCATCAGTTTTGCCCGCGCCTTCCTGGCGAAACCTGCTGTCCTGATTCTCGACGAAGCAACGTCGTCGCTCGATGTCCCTTCAGAACGGCTGGTGCAGCAGGGCCTGGCCGGGCTCTTGGAAGGAGTTGCCGGCAAGGAGTCGGGCCGCACTGCGCTTATCATTGCGCACCGCCTCTCAACGGTGGAGACGGCCGATCGCGTCCTGGTGATCCACGACGGACGGGTGGTGGAAGACGGCAGTCCCGAGGAACTGATCAGTGGCGGCGGCCGCTTCGCACAGCTTCATGGTGCGTGGAAGGATTCGCTGGTCTGATTCCGGTTCGAGGGCGGCGTGGAGGGCCTGGTGATTTCGCATCCGGTGCTCCGATCCGCTATTCTTGTAAAGTTGCTTTTGCAACGGATCGGGATGTAGCGCAGCTTGGTAGCGCGCTTCGTTCGGGACGAAGAGGTCGCAGGTTCAAATCCTGTCATCCCGACCAAACAGCAAGAGGGTCTTCCAATCGGAAGGCCCTCTTTTGCGTTTCCAGCGCGTTGAGCGCCTGCGGCCCTGCTTGGAATCTCCGCTTAAAGTCTCGAGCCCCGGGTCCATGCGCTTGGCATGGACCCGGGGCTCTGGATGGTCCCTTTCGGGCTGACGTCTTTTACATCGGATCGGGCCAGTTGCCGATGCCCATCGGAGCGAGCAGGCCCCCGAGCGCCTGCGGTGCGCTCATGGGGTCCGGCCAGTTGCCGATCGCTACAGTCGAGGATTCAACGGGAGCGGCAGACACGACGGCTGGAGCAGCAAACGCGAAAGCCACTGCTCCGGCCATGGCAACGGAAGCAGCAATCTTCTTCAACATGGAAGTTCCTCAATACGAGTTGGATTCGTTACAAAGTCTGCGCAGGACTTGTTGACATACATTGTAAAATGTTTTCCACAGAGGCTGTCAAGCATTTCCTTTAAGACAGCCCAAAATGAGGAGGAAATCGGTGGGGAACGGATTCGGCGAGAAGCTCCGTGCGGAGCGTCTCGAACGGGGGCTGACTCAAGCCGAGCTCGGGAAGGACCTCTACTCCCCCAGCTACATTTCCCTGCTCGAAACCGGGCGCCGTGAGCCAACCGCAGAGGTCATTGAAGAGCTGGCCAGGCGCCTGGAAATGGCGCCCAAAGCCCTTGAGGCGTGGAGCCAGCCGGTGTCCATCAGCGACGCCGAGTACGTGTTGGCCGGCCTGTATGCCCGCCAGGCCTGGGACCTCAGGGACTATCCGCTTGCCGCAAGCCACGCCGCTACTGCCGCGCAGATAGCCCTCGAAGGCCGGAACACCAGCGCCTGGTGGAACATGACCTATATGCAGGCCGAGTGCCTCATGAAGCAGGGTCACTTGGCTGAATGCCAGAAGATCATCCAGCACCTTTTGGAGCACCCCATGGCCGCCGAATCGGTGGGCCTGGGCGTCAGGGCACGGCAGATGCTCGCCGCAGTGTGCCACGGCCAAGGCCAGCTCACGGACGCCGTCGAGCATGCGCAGGAAGCCGTAAGGCTCTGTGCACAACTGCCCCAGGGATCCACGCTGATCATCGGTGCCATGCGCGCGCTGATCGGAGCGCTGGCCGAAAGCGGCAGGCTTGATGAGGCCTGGAAGTACTGCGAGCTCATGAACGAGCAAACGGACGAGAACTCCATGTCCCAACTTGCCGGCGAGGTGGCCTGGGTGATCGGAAACGTGGCGTTTATGCGCCACGACTACCAGGAGGGCATCAAACACCACGAACGCGCCGCCCGGCTGCTCTCGCCAGCGAACGACATCGAGCTTTGGGCGCGGTTCAACAAAGCCTCGGCCGCCGTCCGCCTGTCCTCGGGCATAGTGGAGCCGGAAACCCTCTCAGCTATCGAACGTGCCGAGCTGGCGCTCTCCATCGTCGGAGGAAACAAGACCGATCAGCTCGAGGTTGCGTTCATCCGGGCCCGGTGGCTGTACCTCACCGGTGACATCGTTGCGGCCGTCAACAAGCTCCGCGAGATTCACGCCGAGCGCAAGGCACTCGGCAAGCACACTGCGGGCGAGGTTTCCCTCCTGCTGGGGAAGTCACTCAAGGCAGCGGGCGAACCTGCGGAGGCCTTGCAACATCTTGAAGAGGCTCGGAAGGAATTCAGCTCAGCCGGAGCTTCGGACCGCCTGCAGCAGGCCATGGACGCCATCCTGGAGATCAAGCTCGCCGAACGCCGCGCTGCTGCGGCGTCCGGCGGTTCAGCTGAAACTGCCTAGACGAACTTCCGGCCGGTGAGTTTCTCATACGCTTCGACATAGCGACCGCGCGTGCGGTCCACAACCTCGGCCGGAAGCGCCGGCGGCGGTGTGTCCGAGGCCCTGTCCCAGCCGGATTCCGGAGAGGTGAGCCAGTCCCGGACGTACTGCTTGTCAAAGGACGGCTGGGCCTTTCCTGGTTCGTAAGTGGCGGCATCCCAGAAACGCGAGGAGTCAGGGGTCAGCACTTCGTCGCCGAGGGTAATGACCCCGGTGACGACGTCGAACCCGAACTCAACCTTGGTGTCGGCGAGGATAATCCCGCGCCTGCGGGCCACTTCCTCGGCCCGGCTGTAGATCTTCAGCGTGAGCTCACGCAGTCGCTCGGCAACGTCGACGCCCACCATGTCCACCACGGCGTCGTAGGTGATGTTTTCGTCGTGCTCCCCCACCTCTGCCTTGGCAGAGGGTGTGAAGATCGGTTCGTCGAGGCGTGATCCGTCAACGAGTCCTTCGGGCAGCGGGATGCTGCAGACTGTGCGCGACTGCTTGTATTCGGCCAATCCCGAACCAGTGAGGTAGCCGCGTGCGATGCATTCCACCGGGAACATGTCCAGCTTCTTGCAGATCATGGCCCTTCCCCCAACGGCAGCGGGAACGCCGCCTTCCACGGTGGAGGCGAGGACGTGGTGCTCCACATCAAGCTGATCAAACCACCAGAGACTCAGCTGCGTGAGGATGCGCCCCTTGTCCGGGATCTCGCTGCTGAGGACGTGGTCAAAGGCACTGATACGGTCACTGGCGACCACCAGAACGCAGTCCTGGTGGAGCTGGTCCTTGATGGCTTCGTCAAGGGGCAGGTAGAGATCCCGGACTTTCCCGGAGTACACGTGCTTCCAGCCCGGCAGCTGCGGTGCCTGGGTCTGAAGCCCTCCGGCTTGGGTTCCGGGCTCATTCAAGTCCACCATGCTCATGCCTTTGCCTTTGCCTTGGAAGCTCCCGTGACCCCTGAGGCCGCTACGCGGATTTCGCCGCGGGCAGCCTTGCGGCCAATATCCGTCCGGAACTGTGAGCCTTCCAGCTGCACCAGCTCCACGCCGTCGTATGCGCGTTCCCGCGCCTCCACAAGGTCGGTTCCCAGCGCGACGACGGCGAGCACCCGGCCACCTGCGGAGATGACCTTGCCCTCGTCGTCGAGCGCGGTCCCTGCATGGATGACATGCACGCCTTCGAGCTCTTCCACCTTCTTGAGTCCGCGGATGCGGTCTCCCGTCCGTGGGGTGTCAGGGTAGTTTTCAGAAGCCACGACGACGGCCACGGCGGTTTCCTTGGCCCACCGCAGCTCTTCGGCCTTGTCCAGTTCGCCCTTGGCAGCTGCGAGCAGGAGGGATCCGAGGGGCGTCTTCAGCCGGGCCAGCACGGCCTGCGTTTCAGGATCGCCGAAGCGTACGTTGAATTCGATGACACGCGTGCCGCGGGACGTCAGGGCGAGACCGACGAACAGGACACCGACGAAGGGGGTTCCACGGGCGGCCATCTCGTTGACGGTGGGCTGTGCCACCCTGTCGATGACCTCCTGCACCAGTCCCTCGGGTGCCCAATCCAAGGGGGTGTAGGCACCCATTCCACCGGTGTTGGGGCCTTCATCATTGTCAAAAATGCGCTTGAAGTCCTGCGCCGGGGAAAGTGCCACGGTGTTGTGTCCGTCGCACAGGACAAAGACTGAGACTTCCGGGCCGTCCAGGAACTCTTCGATAACCACGGTTCCACCGGCGTCGAAGCAGCTTTGGGCATGGGCGAGGGCCGCATTGCGGTCGTGGGTAACCACCACTCCCTTGCCTGCGGCAAGTCCATCATCCTTCACCACGTAGGGGGCGCCGAACGTATCGAGGGCCGCTTCCGCTTCCTCTGCGTTAGCGGCAACCAATGCCATAGCAGTGGGAACGCCGGCCTCGGCCATGACCTGCTTGGCAAAGGCCTTCGATGCCTCAAGCTGTGCGGCGGCCTTGCTGGGCCCGAATACAGGAATGCCTGCGGCGCGTACGGCGTCGGACACCCCTGCGGCCAGCGGCGCCTCGGGGCCAACAACCACGAGGTCGGCAGTCAGGCGCGCGGCCAAGGCGGCGACGGCGACAGGATCATTGGCGTCGATCGCGTGCGTTGGGACCAGCTTGCTGATGCCGGCGTTGCCCGGAGCCGCGTGGACTTCGGAGACGTTGGGGTCTGCAAGCAGGGAGCGGACAATGGCGTGTTCGCGGCCACCAGGGCCAATGACGAGTACCTTCACAGTCTCCAAGGGTACTTTGTGGATCCGGTGCACTCCTAAGCCATGACCTGCGCAGCCCGCCGCTTAGCCAGGCAGCACCTGGGAGTCTTGCCTGGCAACACGTGTTCAGGGAGTGCCGTAGAGCTCGGAGATCAGGTCCAGTCCCCGCTCCGCCCACGCGATTTCATGTTCTGCCCGGGCGATAAGGCCTTCGTAGGTGAAGCGTTTGAAAGCCACGGTTTTCAGGTGTTCCTCGGCGGGAATTCCGGACAAGCGCTTGTTCAGCATGGGGCTGGCGCCGTTGTCGATTTCCCTGATCTTTTCCGTCCACTGCTCCAGCCTCGCCCGGTAATGCGTGATGTGGGCCTGCATCTGACTGCGCGCCGCCTCCGGGTCCGCCCACTCCAGGTACGCGGCTTTAAGGTGCGCCGGGTCCCGTTCCCGGGTGTATTCCAGGTCCGTGTTCATCCAGGCCCGGAATGTCTTCACTCCGGCGTCGGTGATCCGGTACTCCGTCTTTTTACCTCGCGGACCCCACGGAACCTCCCTGCCTTCGAGCAGGCCGTCGCTTTCCATCCGCCGCAGCTCCGGGTAGATCTGCGAATCGGGAGCATGCCAGACGTAACCCACGGAGGACTCGAAGTGCTTGAACAGGTCATATCCGGTCATCGGCTCGACAGTCAGCAGCGCCAGCAAGGCATAGCGGAGGCTCACGGGGTTCCTTTGCATTCGGTGTTGCCAATAACTATATCCATAGATAGTCTGTGGTGCAGCTCACTATCTATCAGTGTAGATAGTCCGGCCCGTTTGGAAGGAAGTCATTGTGAGCATCGCCCCCGCTGTAGACAGCAGCACCCTAAAAACCACCGCTGTAAAGAGCACCTCCCGCACCAGCAACGCATCCAGCACCACCAACAAGGTTCTCGTCTATCCCCTCAACGCCTGGTATGTGGCGGCATGGGACCATGAGGTCACCCGCAAGCCGATGTCCCGGCGTATTGCGGACCGTCCTCTGGCGCTGTACCGGGCGGAGGACGGCAGGGCCGTCGCCCTGGCCGACGCCTGCTGGCACCGCCTGGCGCCGCTGTCACTCGGCAAGACACTGGCCGGCGACCAGATCCAGTGCCCGTATCACGGCATCATCTACAACTCCGCGGGCCGCTGCGTCTCCATGCCCGCCCAGGAAACCATCAACCCCAGCGCCACGGTGCCCTCCTTCCCCGTCGTCGAGCGTTACCGCTATGTCTGGGTCTGGCTGGGGGACGCGACGAAGGCAGATCCTGAACTGATCCCTGACATGCGGCAGATGACAGACCCTGCGTGGGCCGGCGACGGCCTGACTATCCCGGTCAACTGCAACTTCCAATTGGTTCTGGACAACCTCATGGACCTGACGCACGAGGAATTCGTGCATGGCTCCAGCATCGGGCAGGAGGAGCTCAGTGAGTCCGACTTTGTGGTGACCCACGAGGGCAACACTGTCACCGTGACCCGATGGATGCTCGACATCGACGCCCCTCCGTTCTGGCGCAAAAACATCCAGGACAAGTTTCCGGGCTACGAGGGAAAGGTGGACCGCTGGCAGATCATCCATTTCGAATCCCCCTCCACCATCTGCATCGACGTAGGTGTGGCAAAAGCCGGAACAGGCGCTCCCGACGGCGACCGCAGCCAGGGAGTCAACGGGTATGTCATGAACACCATCTCACCCGAGACCGCCAAAACCTGCCACTACTTCTGGGCGTTTATGCGCAACTACCGGCTGGAGAGCCAGCTCATCACCACCCAGCTCCGCGACGGTGTGTCACGGGTGTTCAAGGAGGACGAGGACATGCTGGAGGCACAGCAGGCTGCCATCGATGCCAATCCGGATTACGAGTTCTACAACCTCAACATCGACGCCGGCGGCATGTGGGTCCGCCGCCTCATCGAACGCCAACTGGCAGCCGAGGGACGCCTCCTGCCCTTCGCCTAGGAACGCCTGGAAAGACACCGGACACCACCGGCACCAACACAGTCAAGGATTCAGCCAATGGCAGCGACGAACATAGAAGTTTGGCAGCAGGCAACAGTAATTGAAGCCACTGCCGTGACCGAACACATCAAACGGATCGTCCTGCGGCCGGACCTTCCACGGAAGGCTGACCCCGGCTCCCATATTGATGTGAAGCTGAACGGGACTGCCTCCCCGCAGGGTGAAGCCCTCAAGCGCTCCTATTCAGTGGTGGAATCAGCGGACGACGGCGCCCGGCTCACCATCAGCGTCTTCCGCGCCCCCTCATCCCGCGGCGGATCGCTAGCCATGCACGCACTTAGAGTGGGAGACACACTTCAGATCACGCAGCCGCTGCAGAACTTCCCCCTCCGCATCGGCGCACCACAGTATGTCCTGGTGGCCGGCGGGATCGGCATTACGGCCATTGCGGCCATGGCCCGCGTTCTGCGCGAGCTTCATGCGGACTACACCCTTGTATATGCGGGACGCAGCAGGGCGGCCATGGCCTACCTCCAGGAACTGCAGCAGCTTCATGGCGACAGGCTGATCGCGCATATCAATGACGAAGGCACCAATCTGGACGTGGCTTCCCTGGTGGGAGCAGTGGCTCCGGACACGGAGCTGTACATGTGCGGACCTATCCGGCTCATGGACTCGCTGCGGCGGAACTGGCTGGAGCAAGAGCTCAACCCGGCCAATCTGCGTTTCGAGACCTTCGGCAACAGCGGCTGGTATACGCCACAGGAATTCACTGTGCGGATTCCGCGGCTGGGTATTGAAGCAACCGTTGGTCCCGACCGTTCCATGCTGGAGGCCCTGGAGGACGCGGGGGCAGACATGATGTTCGACTGCCGCAAGGGCGAATGCGGGCTGTGTGAGGTCCGGGTGCTCCGCCTCGAGGGCGCCATTGACCACCGCGATGTGTTCTACAGCGAGCGCCAGCAAAAAGCGGCCGAGAAAATCTGCTGCTGTGTCTCCCGCGTCGCGTCCATTGGCGGCGAAGGAGGAGCATCTCAGGGCTCGGGCCGGGGCCTGCCAAGCATCGTCATCGAGGTTCCCTAGCCGCTACCTGCCCTTCCCGGCGGGCGGGAAGTCCATGACCCGACAAATCCGCGGAGCGAGCGGCTACGAACAAAGGGTATGAAGAACCTCAGATCCCGCTTGGGAAGCCCGGCGGCGCTGGCCGCCCTGGCCGGAATGGCCGCGGCCGCCGTCGTACTTTCCGTCGCGGAACTGACGGGTGCGTTCTTCACTGCGCGCGCGACTCCGCTTATTGCTTTGGGATCGACCTTCATCGACTTCACTCCGCCCTGGATGAAGGATTTTGCCATTGCCACGTTCGGCACCAACGACAAGGCCGCACTTTTTGTTGGGATGGGCCTCACTATCGCTGTGCTCGCAGCAATCCTGGGCATAGTGGCGTACCGCAAGTGGATCCTGGGCGTTGCCGGTGTCCTGCTGATGGGCACGGTGATTGTGGCCAGCGTGGTCACCCGTGCCGGTGTGAAACCCGTCGATGCCTTGCCCACTCTCTTCGGCACCATCGCCGGGGTGGTGGTGCTGAGGCTCCTGACCAGGCAGCTGTGGCGGATGAAAACCTGGCCGGAAGCCCCTACCGACCGTGCTGCCAGGGAAACGGACCGTCTGCCGGCCACCCGGCGTGCGTTCTTCGCGGCCACGGGGATCACGGCTGCAGCTTCGGTCATTTCAGCGGGCGGGGGCAGACTTTTGGGTGCCGCCCGGAGCAACATCGCCGAGGCCAGGCGGTCGCTGCAACTGCCCAAACCAGCGACGGCGGCGCAAGCCATTCCGGCGGGTGTCCAGTCCCCCGTGCAGGGAGTCACACCATGGATCACGCCCAACAACGATTTCTACCGCATTGATACGGCCCTCAGCGTTCCGGAAATCAACGTGGAGGACTGGGAGCTCCGGGTCCATGGTCTGGTGGAACAGGAAGTCCGGCTGACGTTCCAGGATCTGCTCGACGCCGAATTGATCGAGTCCCATGTGACCCTCACGTGTGTGTCTAATCCCGTGGGCGGCAACTTGGCCGGAAACGCCAAGTGGCTGGGAGTTCCCCTCCGGGATGTGCTGAAGATGGCTCGCCCCAAGGCTGGAGCTGACATGGTGCTCTCGACCTCGGAGGACGGCTTCAGCGCATCTACCCCGCTGGAGGTCCTGCAGGATGATCGTGACGCCATGCTCGCCATCGCCATGAACGGAGAGCCGCTGCCGCTGGAGCATGGCTACCCCGTCCGCATGGTGGTACCGGGGCTGTATGGTTTCGTGTCTGCCACAAAATGGGTGGTGGATCTTGAAGTCACCCGTTTTGCCGACAGCAAGGCCTATTGGACGCAGCGCGGATGGTCGGAGCGTGGCCCCATCAAGACTATGGCGCGGGTGGAAGTACCCAGGTCCTTTGCCAAGGTCCCCGCAGGGCGGGTGGCTATCGGCGGGACGGCGTGGGCACAAACGAGGGGAATTACGAAGGTAGAAGTCCAGATCGACAACGATGAGTGGGCCGAGGCCACGCTCTCCGCGGAGGCATCGGTCATCACGTGGCGGCAATGGTCTTTTGATTGGGAAGCCACTCCGGGGCCGCACTACATCAAGGTCCGTGCCACCGATGGAACCGGTGATGTGCAGACAGACCAGCGGGCGGACCCGGTGCCCGACGGTGCCTCTGGCTGGCAATCGGTCATGGTCACCGTGGAATAGCCGGGTATTCGCGAGGCTGCGCCCTAGACTTTAGCCATGCCAGAAAATTCGCATGCCACCTTTTCCGTGGACTCCGCCGTCGAACTGGCAGTGGTGGAACGCAGCGGCTTCGTCGAATCGCGGCACATCGGTTCCGCCGTCGTTTTAGCCGCTGACGGAACCGTCGTCACGCAGCTGGGGGACATCACAACACCCATCTACGCACGCTCCTCACTCAAGCCTCTGCAGGCGCTCGCCGCCATGCAGTCAGGTGTGCCTTTGCGTGGAGCGCAGGTAGCACTTGCCTGCGGTAGCCACACGGGGTCGCTGGACCATATGGATGTGGTGGAAGGCATGCTCAAGGGAGCGGGCCTCAAAGAGGAGAACCTCCAGTGCCCGGCCGCCTGGCCGCAGGATGAAACAGCCCGGAACTGGCTGGTCCGCTCCGACCAAGGCGTCTCCAGGCTGGCCCACAACTGCTCCGGAAAGCATGCCTCTTTCCTGTGGGCATGCGTAGAGAACGGCTGGGATATCCACAGCTACCTAGAGCCCAACCATCCCCTGCAGCAGCAAATCCGGTCAGTGATTGAGGAATACTCCGGCGAACGCATTGCGCACCTCGGCATTGATGGCTGCGGAGCCCCGGTTGCCGCCATTTCGTTGACAGGACTGGCTCGGGCCTTCTCAATGCTCGCCAAAGCGCCCGGAGACAAAAGCTCCAACGCCAGGGCTGCCACGATTGCCACTTCCATGCTCGACTATCCGTGGGCAGTGCAGGGGCGTGGCGAAGCGAACACCATCGTGATGGCCGAACTGGAAATCATTGCCAAGGTGGGCGCCGAGGGCGTGCTGGTCATGGCGACAGCCCAGGGGGTTTCAGTAGCCATCAAGATGCTCGACGGGAACCTCCGCGCCACCACCCTGGTGGGCCTCACTGTCCTGGCAGCCGCCGGCGCCGTGGACATTCCGGGAGTCTCCAGCGTTCTGGAAAAGGTGGTGGAACCCGTGATGGGCGGCGGCCGCCCTGTGGGCAAGATCCGGCTCGGCCACGCTGTTTCAGCGCTGCTTGACTGAGGTCGTCTTACCCCGCCGCAATCTGCCCACCATACGAGGTTGACGGGTGACGTAAGGTTGAACCGCCCGTCGTAAACCAGCTTTAGACCCCTGCAGGAGCCCAGAAATGGCTGTATCCCGGCGACGAATTCCGCTGGACGAGGGCCGCGCGGCGCTTGCCGCCTGGCTGGATGCCGGCCCGCCGTCGTCGGACTCCAATAGTTCCCCTGCCGCAGTCCCCAGGACGGTAACAGCGACGGCGGTGAGGTACTCGCTTGAGGAGGTCACCGCCCGCGCTCCGGGAAACTCCGTGGAGGTGCGGGTTCCCCCCTTTGGCGTCACCCAGTGTGTGGAGGGGCCCCGCCACACGCGCGGCACCCCACCCAATGTGATCGAGTGCGACGCCGCCACGTGGCTGGCCATGGTTACCGGACAGTTGAGCTGGGCGGACGCGGTAGCAGCCGGGAGGGTATCGGCCTCCGGCCTGCGGGCGGACCTGTCAGCACTGCTACCGCTCTGAGGACCCGGCTGAAATCGGTTGCGGCACTGTGTTCTGCAGCTTCGTGGACATGGCAATGACCACGGCAAGAACAAAAGCCATAACGGCGATCAGAACGGACATGACGGCCACGTTTCCGTAGCCTTCGATCCGCGGGTCCAGGAAGGGGTACGGATACCAGTCCACGAGAGGGCCGCGGAGCAGACTGTAGACGAGGTAAAGCAGCGGAAACGCAAGCCAGATCAGGGATTCCCTGAGCGAAACGCGGTTCTTGGGCAGGTCCACCAGCCAGTCGATGACGATCACCGTGGGCATGGTGTAGTGCAGCACCACGTTGATCCAAGGCACGGCTGTGTCCACCGCGACGTTGCTGAGCAACAGGCTGTAAGTGATGCCTGTAACTGTCATGTACATTGTGGCCGCGCCCCGCAGCAACTCCAGCCACCGGGGGCTCTCGCCCTTCCACGCGTACCATCCTGCGACCCCGAACGTGGCGGTGGCGATGATATTCGACTCCACGGTGAAGAAGCTGAAGAAGTTCAAGGGCCGGTAGTCGGCGATGTTCTGGATGTTGTAGGTGTACTGGCCAACGAGCGCCGCCAGACACAACGCCGCAAAGAAAAACCTGAAAACCGCGAGCCCCCTGTTTGCCGTCATGAGCCGATCCTAGGTCACCATGCAGGGCGGGTTGGGGAGGCTCAGGGGTTCGCGGTTTGGAGGCTCGCGGCTGGGCATACGAAGAGGCGAATGTCATAGAACGGATCAGGCGAAGCTTGGAACCCGAAGGCTGTGGAAACCTGAGCCGTGGAAAATCAACGGATCTACGCTGTTGGCCCTGGTTTCATAGCCATGGACTCTCAGCAACGCCACTGTGTGGTCACCCGCAGCCGTTTCACTTTCCAGCGAGCAATCGAGCCAAAGCCCTGCATCGTCAAGGAAAACCACTCCGGTTGGATTGGTTGTCACCGCAACTCCGGAAAAGCGCTCCCCCGATCTTGACGCGATCTGACGGCACACGTCGCCCTGCCCCGAGGCCAGTACAGAAACACCGATCCTGTCCCTCCTCCGCAACAGCGGCCAGGTGAGGGACGAGTTCTGGGCCGCAAACATCACCAGCGGAGGGTCCAGGGACACGCCTACGGTGAAGGTCGAAGCCACGATCCCTTCGGGCGCTCCGTCCACCAACCCGCAAAGGGCCGCCACACCGGAGGGATACTGGCCAAAGACCGTGCGCAAAACGCTGGGTTCCAGATCGTCCCTGAGCATCAGCCGGCTCCTCCCACCGGCTGAAGGGTTACCACCGGAGTCGTTTCGGGCTCCTGAAGCGCCTCGGCTTGCTGGTTCTGCAGGTCAAGCTGGTTCTGCAGGCGCCCCGCTTCGAAGACGTTTGTTGGCCGCGGCAACCCGTAATGTTCGCGCAGGGTGCTGCTGGTGTACGCCTTCCGGAACAGTCCGCGCTGGCGAAGGATGGGGATGACGTGGTCCACGAACAGCTCGAGTCCGGACGGCAGCACCGGCGGCATAATGTTGAAGCCGTCTGCGGCCCCGGCCTCGAACCACCCTTGGATGGCATCTGCAACCTGCACAGGAGTTCCCGAGAACGTCCTGTGCCCACGGCCTCCCCCAAGCCTGCCGATGAGTTGCCGCACCGTGAGGTGTTCCCGCCTGGCGAGGTCCACGATCAGGGTGTACCTGCTCTTGGCGCCCTCGATCTGGTCCTCGTCCGGCAGGTCCTCCGGAAGCTGGGCGTCCAGCGGCAAGGATTCCGGCGCTACGCGCAGCAGGCCCGCAAGCTGGTTCCTGGCATGCAACGGGTGGATCAGCTCGTCCAGTTCCTGCTCGAGCTTCCGGGCCTTCGCCTCCGTGGAGGCTATGACCGGGACGATTCCCGGCAGTACCTTGATGGATTCCGGATCCCGGCCGACGGCGGCGGTTCTGGCCTTGAGGTCGGCGTAGAAACGCTGGGCGTCCCCCAGCGTCTGCTGCGCAGTGAATACGGCCTCGGCGTAGCGTGCCGCGAACTCCTTGCCGTCCTCGGAAGACCCAGCCTGCACGATCAGCGGATGGCCCTGCGCGGAGCGGGGCACATCCAGCGGCCCTTGGATCCGGAAGTTGCGGCCTGCGTGGTTCACCCGGTGCACCCGCGAACTGTCCGCCCAGGTGCCGGCAGCCTTGTCCCCCACCGGCGCGTCGTCCTCCCAGCTGTCCCAGAGCTTCTTCGCCACGTCGAGGAACTCAGCGGCACGTTCGTAACGGCGCCCGTGGGCCGGCTGGTCCAGAAGCGAGAAGTTCCGGGCCGCTGCCTCCCCTGCCGTGGTAACGACATTCCAGCCTGCCCTGCCGCCGCTGATGTGATCAAGGGAAGCGAAGCGCCTGGCCAGGTTGTACGGATCGTTGTAGGTGGTGGAGGCCGTTGCGATCAGCCCGATCTTCGAGGTGACAGCCGCAATCGCCGCCAGCAGCACAGTAGGTTCCAGCGAGCCATAAGGCCGCTGGGCCACATCCCCGTGAAGCACAGGAGAATCGGCGAAGAAAATGGAGTCAAACGTTCCGCGTTCCGCCGTGGCAGCCAACTGCTGGAAGTGGGCTATCTCTGTTCCTGCGAAAGCGTTGCTTTCCGGGAGCCGCCACGAGGCTTCATGGTGCCCCGTGCTCATGAGGAAGGCGTTGAGGTGAAGCTGCCGCCCGCCGCTCATTCGGTGGCCCCGAAACTTGTGGCCCCGAGGCCGCTGCCTCCGGCGGTGTCTCCCAATACAACTGTCTCGGAGTAAGTGGAGGAATCGCCCTTGATCGGTGAGCTGCGGCGGCCGTCGATGCCCTGCGGAATGTCTCCTGCGATGGTGACGCGGTTGAGCTGCCGTGCCTGGCCGTCATAGTTATCCGGGGCGTAGTGCTGGGTGATCCGGTTGTCGAACAGCACCAGCTGGTCCGGCTCCCAATTGACCCGCACCACATTCTCCGGCCGGGTGACGTAGGACTGCAGGAGCCGAAGGATGTCCCGGGACTCGGTATTGGACAGGCCCACGATGCGCAGCCGTTGTGCAAAGCCTCCAATGAAGAGTCCACGCTCGCCGGTCAACGGGTGAACACGCACTACGGGGTGTGCCGTCTCGAAGTGGATGCGGGTGAATTCCTTACGCCGTTCGGTGGCGTTCTCATGCTCCAGGTTCTTGGGCACAGAGTAGTCATAGTCATTCGTGTGGATGGCCCACAGTGTGTCGGCGAAATTCCGCAGTTCGTCAGGGAGATCTCGGTAGGCGGCCGCGGCGGAAGCGATCAGGGTTTCCCCGCCGTAGGCCGGAAGGGTGATGCTTCGCAGGGTTGAGGCCTGCGGCGGGTTCACCACGAACGTGACGTCTGTGTGCCAGGTGTTGGCGCTTCCGTTTTCACTGTCCACCGGCAGTACGGCAGGCTTTCCGGCGACGGACGCCACGGTGGGGTGCGCCTGGGTGAGGGGACCGAACCTGCTGGCGAAGCGGACCTGGGCGTCGTCGTCGTGCACGTTCGCTTGACGGAACACCAGGGCCTTGTGCTCGTTCAGCGCCTCCCGGATTTGGTCAATAACGCCCTGGCGGAGGTCCTGGCTAAGGTCCAGGCCGCGGATCTCAGCGCCGATCCGGGCGCCCAGCTTGCGGAACTCGAGCTTGGTTTCGGAAATGGTGGTCATGGTCTTGCTCCTTCAATATTCAAGTTGGTTGCTTACAGCGATTGGGATCCGACGGCGGTGCGCCAGCGGGAGAAATGACGTTCGACGGCGACCAGCAGGTAGTTGACCAGCAGGCCAAGCAGGGAAACCGTGAGGATCCCGGCGTACATGTCAGGGATCAGGAAACTGCTTTGCGAATTAACGATCAGGTAGCCGAGGCCGGCTTTGGCGCCCACCATTTCCGCCGCGATCAGGACGAGGATGGAGGACGTGCCGGCCATCCGGATTCCCGTAAAGATGGTGGGCACGGCTGAGGGAAGAATGACCTTCTGGAACAGCTCGAAGTTCGACAGTCCCAGTGACCGTGCCGCACGGACCAGCAGGGGATCCACCGTCCTTACCCCGGCGATGGTGTTGAGCAGCACCGGGAAGAAGGCTGCATAGGCCACAATGCTGATCTTTGAGGTCTCGCCGATTCCCAGCAACAGTGTGAAGACGGGCAGCAGGGCCAAGGCGGCTGTGTTGCGGAAAACCTCCAGCAACGGGTTCAGGAAACGGTCAAGGGCGCGGTACCAGGCCACCAACAGTCCAAGGGCGACGGCCGCGACCACAGCGATGCCAAAACCGCTCGCCGACCGGGTGAGGCTGGCAGCCAGGTGGTTCTGCAGTTGGCCCTTGGCGATGAGCGCTGCCAGGGCCGCCAGCACTTCATGCAGCGGAGGCAGGAACACCCTGGTGGACGGCGGGGCCAGGTACAGGGGCCCGAGTTCCCACAGCAGAAGGAACAGGAGGATGGCACCGGAGCCCCACACGATCCTGCCCGTCCGGCGGGCACCGGCGCGGAAGAGGGAGGACCGTGCGGACCGGCTCTCGGGAGCCCCCTGCGGAGTTGTCGCTTCTTCGGGTGCAGCGGCGTCGGCGGGCTCTGTTGCAGCTGGGGAGCCGGTGGGTTGGCGTGGGGTCAATGTTGACGTGGTCATTATGCTGCCTTTCCTGCTCCGGCGAGGCGGGTTTCGTCGGGTGCCGAGCCGTCCGGCTGGATCTTGGCGTGGCCGGCTTCCTGCGCCCGGCGGACTTCACTGTGCAGCAGGGACCAGACCTTGTGGCGGTGTTCGACGAACGTTGCGTTGGAGCGGACGTCGCCGTCACCCGTCCTGTCTCCGAGGTTGATATCGACGATCTCCTTGAGCCTGCCCGGCCTGGAACTGAGCACGGCCACCCGTTGACCCAGATAAACGGCCTCATCGATCCCGTGGGTGATGAAGATGATGGTCTTTCCGGTGGAGCTCCAGATCCTCAACAGTTCTTCCTGGAGTTGCTCACGGGTCTGCGCATCGAGGGCTGCGAAGGGTTCATCCATCAGCAGGATGTCCGGTTCGTAGGCGAGGCTGCGGGCGATAGCCACCCGCTGCTTCATGCCGCCGGAGAGTTCGTGAGGGTAGCGGTCCTCGAAACCGGACAAACCAACGAGGTCCAGGTAGTGACGCGCCTTTTCCGCACGTTCCTTACGGCTGAGCCTGCTGTTCCGCCCGTCGGCGCGGTTCCCGGATCCTTCCAGTCCGAAGGAGACGTTGGAGGAAGCGGTCCGCCAGGGGAAGAGAGCGTACTGCTGGAAAACGACGGCGCGGTCCCTGCCCGGACCTGAGACTTCCTTTCCGTCCACCAGGATCTTTCCGGTGTCCGGTTTCGTCAGCCCGGCCAACAGGTCAAGCAGTGTGGTCTTGCCTGATCCGCTCGGGCCCACCAGGGTCAGGAACTCACCTGCCGCGACGTCCAGGGTGATGCCGTCAAGGGCCGTCAGTGTGGAACCTTCGGGGTTTTCTTTAGTGGGACGTACTGCGAACTGCTTGCCTATGTTCTGAAGGCTGATTTTGGGTGGCTGGCTGGTCTGGACGCTCACTTGGCACTTCCTGTCAGCAGATCGTTGAATTCGTTGGTGTAGTACTTGGACGGCGTGATGTCGGTGCTCACGATCCCGGTGTCCTTGAGCCAGTCTGACCATTTGCTGAAGTCTTCATCTGTGATGGCACCCTTCGCCGGCACACCCACGCTCTTCCAGTACTTCAGGGTCTCTGTGCTTTCGGAGCGCTGGCGGGCCTCGATGATCTTCTTGAACCGGGCAATGACTTCCTCACGCGGAGTGTTGCGGAGCCATTCGATCGCCTTGGCCACTCCGGTGGTGAAGATCCTGGTGGTGCCCGGGTTTTGCTGGATGAAGTCGTTCCTCAAGACGTACTGGCCGCCGGCGAAGGTTCCGAAAAGCTCGTAGTCGCTGAACAGCGAACGGAGCCCGCCTTTGGCCACCGCGTTATCCTGCAGCACTCCGCTCAGCGAGCCGACATCCACCTGGCCGCGACGGACAGCTTCTTCAGTGTCGTTCGGTGGAACAACCACCAGCTGGACTTGGCGGATCTCTTCCTGGTTGAGTCCGTTTTTCTTGAGGTAGCTGTTGATTACAGCATCCGAGTGCGCCCCCAGGGTGTTGACGGCGATCTTCATGCCGATCAGGTCCTTTGGTGTCCGGATGGGGCTGTCCTGGGTGACGTAGAAACCGGTGAACGTCTTTTCATCTTCGCCGTAGTAGTTGATGACAGCTTTTACCGGTGCGCCGGCTTCAATAAGCTTCACTACGGCCCCTGAGAAAGCCCCGCCAAAATCTGTTGCCCCTGTGGCCGCCGATTGGATGCTTGCAGGCCCGCTGGTGGAGTTGCCTACCCAGTTCAGCTTGACGTCTTCCAGGTATCCCAGGTCGGCCGCCAGCTCCGGGAGCACGACGTTGTTTGCTGAGCCTTCGTAACGGAGTTCCTTCACTTCGGAACCGTTGGCGCCAGCCGCTCCCGCCGACGCCGGGCCCCCGCAGCCGGACACCAGCAGCATGGTCGCCACAGCGGCAGTGAGGGCTGTGGCGGAGATAAGTCCTGCGGGTAAGAGGCGGTTTTTCATGACGGTTTCTCTCTGGCTTGAGGGTGCGGTCTGGCTGTAATGGGCCGGGCTGGCCGGCTTGTGTCACCCATCGAAGCAGAGAAGAGCGGGGGTCATAAGTGCCGGATTCATGCGACGAAACGGGACGTAACGGCCTCGACTTCTGCAGTCGGCAACGGGAATTCAGTGCGGCGGAAACGGAGGGAAACATTGCGTAAGAGGTTCGTCGCAGGGGTACGCTCAGAGCCTTTATGTTGAGCCCGAAAGGGCGCTCTCCGCCGGCATATGGCGCCAAGGCTACGGAGCATGACTCCTCATGACAGAGGGTAAAAACGGCTCAGCGCAGACGGGCTTCGGAAACTTTTTTGAGGGCTCACGGGATTGTTACGCAAACCGCAGCCGGAATGAACAGCGACGGTCGCCGCACAACCCGGGTGTGCACGCTTAGGGTGGTCCTATGAGCACCCCGAATGGGCTGGCCCCAACGTGGCAGACTCCAGGGTGACAGTGGCGGCAGATATCCGGCCTACTATGGGCATACTGCTGGCGGCTGGCCCTGGCTCCCGCCTGGGACTGGGGCCCAAGGCCCTTCTCCCTTTCCGCGGCGGGACCCTGGTGGAGGTCCTGGCGGATGTGTTGCAGCGCGGTGGATGCCGCGAAGTGGTGGTGGTTCTAGGGGCCGAGGCAGCCCGGGTGCTGACCACCGTGGATCTGAACCGGCACAAGGTAGTGGTCAACCCGAAGTGGCAGTCGGGAATGGGCAGCTCATTCCGGCTTGGAGTGCAGTCTTCAGAACCTTTGGATCATGTTTTGGTTGCTCTCGTGGACCAGCCGGGCCTTACGTCCGATACCGTGGCGAGGCTTATCTCAGCCCATCGTCCGGGGCGTGTCACCGCCGCTGGATACGGCGAACCGGGCGGGGCGCTCACGCGCGGACATCCTTTGCTGCTGGACGCCTCTCTCAAGGAGGCAGCAGCAAGATCCGCAAGCGGCGACGCAGGAGCCCGGCACTTCCTCAAGGCCAACCCAGGGCTGATCGACCTCGTGGACTGCAGCGACCAGTCCGGGGGCCAAGACCTCGACACCCCGGACCAGTTGCATCTGCTGCAATCAGACCGCTGACCTACCAGCTCCTACCAGCGCGGGTGAATGGCCTCGCGGAAGTAGCGGTCATAGATTTCGTGGACTCCGACGTCGAACGTTGCATCAATGCCCGGGACATCGGCAGCCTCAGCATTGGCCCGCGCCTGCGCCACGTTGCGGGCACCGGGGATCACAGTACTCACGCCGTCCTGGGCGGCCACCCAGGCAAGTGCCGCCTGGGCGGTGCTGACGCCGTCGGGCACCAGTTCCTCAAATTCCGCGACCGCCTGCAGTCCCTGCTCGTAGTCCACCCCGGAAAAGGTCTCGCCGACGTCGAACGAGTTGCCGGAGCGGTTGAAGTTCCGGTGGTCGTCCACGGCAAACTGCGTGTCCAGCGTGTACTTCCCGGACAACAGACCTGACGCGAGGGGCACCCGAGCGATGATGCCCACGCCGGCGGCCTGGGCAGCAGGAAGAACGGCGTCGAGGGGTTTGAGGCGGAAGGCGTTCAGGATGATCTGAACGGTGGCTGTTCCCTCGTGGCGCATGGCTTCCAGGGCTTCGTCGACGCGTTCTACGCTGACGCCGTAGTTGCGGATTGCTCCTTCCGCAACCAACGTGTCCAGGGCGTCGTAGACTTCAGCGTTGCTGTAAACGGCGGTAGGCGGGCAGTGCAGCTGGACCAGATCCAGGCAGTCCGTACCCAGGTTGCGACGTGAACGGTCCGTCCACTCCCTGAAATTGGCCAGGTTGTAGTTTTCGGGCAGCTGATCCAGGCGGCGGCCCATCTTGGTGGCCACGGTAATGTCCAGCCCGGGGTTGTCGGAGAGGAAAGAACCGATGGCCTGCTCGCTGCGGCCATCGCCATATACGTCAGCGGTATCGAAGAAGGTGACTCCGGCTTCCACCGATGCTGCGAGGATGGCCTGGGCCTGGGCGGGATCGACGTTGCCCCAGTCAGCTCCGAGCTGCCATGTTCCGAGGCCGATGACGGAGACCTTCTGGCCGGTTTTGCCTAATGTGCGTTGTTCCATAATGCGACTATAGATGCTGGTTCAGCCACGGCTAACTCGAGCTTGTCCCCTAGTCCGTTAGCGCCAACAACTGCCGCCCGGTTTGGCCGGAGACTGCGCCTTTGCCTTCCGCAGTATCGCCGCAGTCTTTGCCAAGGCTCCCCGCAGGTCGATGAGTATCCGCGCAGGTTAATGCGCAGGTTAACACAAAGTCCCCAATACCCCCTGTCTCCTCTGTTAGCTTAGGAGCCTTGATAGCGAGGGTGTGCCACCCTCAGACGCTATCAGCGGTGAGCTCGCGGTTTCGAAGGAGAAACGGTGCCCGACCCGGTCCGTTTTTCCGTTTGCAACTGAGTAGAGCAAGAGATCATGCAAAAGACTAAGAAGAGCCTTATTACAGGTGTAGCAGTTGCGGTGTGCGCGCTCGGCGGCGCTGGAGTAGCAATGGCCTACTGGTCATCAGGCGGTAGCGGATCGGGAACCGGAACCACGGGAACGACTCTCGCAGTGAACGTGACCCAGACATCCGTTATTTCGGATATCCGCCCCGGGGGTGCAGCTCAAGCTGTTGAAGGCACCTTCACAAACCTCAACGATTCCCCGACCTACGTTGAGAGCGTCACCGTCGCAATCACGAGTGTCACCGGCGGCGCCGGTGCGTGCTCGGCCGCCGACTACACAGTGAGCGGCGCGACGATGGCTATCGCTGCCCTCGTCGACGACGGAGCCACGTGGGGAGGCGCGACCATCGCCTTCAACAACACAGGTTCCGATCAAAACGGCTGCAAGGGGGCGACCGTGAACCTCGGATACACGGTCACCTAATGTGACGATCTCGAATGGCGGCGCGACATCCTCGGGCCGTGGGCGCCGAATTGTCCGCAGAGGACTCCTCCCGGCAGGAGGAGTCCTCGTCGGGATCGCGGCGAGTTTCGCCTTTTATGCAACAACCGACTTTGGCAACGGTTCTGGCGAAGGATTCGGCAGTGCAGGCCATCCCGTCGCGACGTTCGCAGTGGACGGAGGCCTGGACGAGGTTGTTCGTCCCGGAATCGCCATCTCGCTCAATCTAACCATTGCCAACGAGTACGAAGCTCCTATCGTCGTTACTGGGCTCACCGTGACAGTCGACGCGGTCAGTGCACCGAACGCCTCCGAGAGCCGGCCCTGCACTACGGACGACTTCACGGTCTCACAACCATCCACCGCATTGGAGGCTCGCGTGCCGTCCGGCCACTCGAAATCCCTCCAGGAGCTCGGCGTAGCGAGCAACCTATGGCCGACGGTAGGTATGACCAACTCAGATTCGAACCAAGACGGCTGCAAGGGGGCCTCGTTATCGCTCCGGTACACGGGCTCCGGACGGGTGGAGTAGTGAGACGGCCAGTCCTGGGCCTCGTCGTGCCGGGTGTGACGCTCGCGCTCGGGGTCTGTTTGTCGATCGCCGCCTACGCGTATTGGGGCGCTGGTGGAACGGGCGCCGGCACCAGCATCACGAGCACCACGACCTCCATTTCAATCAGTGCGGGCACACCTGCTTCCGCTCTCTACCCAGGGGGTCTCGCGGACGTGGTCGCTACGATCTCCAACCCGAACGAGTCCCCGATCCATGTCACTTCGCTGGGTCTGGACACGACGCAAGGCACCGCC
Source organism: Arthrobacter sp. Z5-13 (assembly GCF_056499105.1). NCBI lineage: Bacteria > Bacillati > Actinomycetota > Actinomycetes > Micrococcales > Micrococcaceae > Arthrobacter > Arthrobacter sp. Z5-13. Next base: position 811,555 of record NZ_CP096460.1, on the reverse strand, counting down.
GGTTACTCCGTGGACACGATGCACCCGGGATGCTCGGTAACGGCCCTCACCTACTCGACTGCGCTCAACGGCGGTAATGGCTGGACCGTACCGGCACGGACCGGAGCCGTGAACGGTACCATGCCGGTCACGCTCCCCGGCGCCCTCGCAATGTCAACTTCCGCCGCCAGCGAGTGCCAGGGCGCGACCTTCACCATCTATCTCAAGGCCAGCTGATGACGACCTCCTCGCACTGCCTCCCGCTCCTTCCCCGGCGGAATGTTCTCGCCGTTCTGCTCGTAGCCGTACTGGCCCTCGGAACAGGAGTCGGAGCAGCTCAGGCATACTGGACAGCGACCTCGACCCCCGGAAGCAGCGGCGCCTCCGCCGCGACCACGGTCAACGCCGGTAATACGCCGACCGCGACCGCTTTGGGCAACGCGGTGACCGTCTCGTGGGCGGCATCCTCCCTGGCATCAGGGCAGGCCGTGAGCGGGTATCAGGTAAGTCGCTATGATGCGAACAGTTCGGCGCCGCAGACCGTTCTTTCTGGATGTGCCGGCGCCATCACGGCAACTTCCTGTGTGGAGCAGTCCGTACCGACCGGTGTGTGGACGTACTCCGTCACACCCGTCATCGGCACCAATTGGCGCGGCAACGAGGGCGCGAAAAGTGCAGCGGTCATCGCGGAAAGCACGCCCCCGGCGAACTCGCTCGCTCTTTCGGGACTCAGCGGCGGCGCGTGGATGAGCGGTTCCACTATCTACTACCGAGGCGCCTCTTCAGGCAGCTTCACTCTGACCAACGCCGTGACGGACGCATACTCCGGCCCGGCGTCGAGCACCACCACCGCCGTCGGCGGGACAACCGCCGGGTGGAGCCATACTCCTTCCACCGTGTCCGCGCCGAGTGGCGGGCCGTACGTCTCGAACCCTTTCGCGTGGGCGGCCGCGACCACCAGCGCGCCGACAGCAACGGTTTTCGGGCGAGACAAGGCAGGAAACACTGCAACGACCAACCTCGCGTTCGTCAACGACTCCGTGGCGCCAACTGCGGGAAGCGTCAGCTACGTCAACGGAAGCACAGGCGGGAACCCGATAACCGTCAGCTTCACCACGGGCACTGACACCGGATCCGGCATCGCAACTCGAGTTCTACAGCGCGCGGACGCCACTCTGTCCGGCATCAACTGCGGGGCATACAGTGCGTTCGCCACCGTAACCGGCGGGTCCAGCCCCACTTCACCTTATGTCGATACCGTCCCCATCGATCAGTGCCACAAATATCGGTACGTCGTCACGGACCGGGTGGGCAATACTCACGAAGCCACCAGTGCGAACGTCGCCCGTTCGCCCTACGGGTCTTACTGGGCATTGAACGAGGGAACGGGAACCACCGCCGTGGACTCCTCCGGCAACTCCAACACGGCAACGCTCCAGGCGAATGCCAGCTGGACGACCGGGATGTTCGGAACCAGCGCTCTCGGCCTGAACGCAACCAACCCCAGCTGGATGACCGTGCCTTACCCCGTCATAGACACCAGCCAAAACTACTCTGTCTCGACGTGGGTGAAACTGAACAATTTCACTGGAAGCAACCAGTCCTTCGCAAGCGTTGACGGCGCCAACATCAGCCCGTTTTACCTGCAGTTAGCAGGAGGGACTTTCACGTTCGCGCAGCACGCATCCGATGCGATTGGGTCCCCATTGGTGCTGGTGAAGGGACCCGCACCTACAATCGGCGCCTGGTATCACCTCGTTGGAATCTACGACAAGACCGCGAACACTATCCAGCTCTACGTCAACGGCACGTTGCAGGGAACAGCGACTGCGACGACAGCATGGAAGGGCACGGGCAACACCACGGTAGGCCGTGCAAAATACAACGGTGGACCCGTGGACTTCGTCAACGGAGCCATTGACGAGGTCCGCTTCTACGATCGTGCAATCACAGCTGCAGAAGTGGCTGCGCTAAGAGGAACTCTCGGCGCCCATTGGGCATTCGATGAAGGGGTTGGATCGGTGGCCATCGACTCGACTGGCAACTTCCACACAGGGACATTCGGGAGCACGGCTGGGTGGACCACGGGCAAAGTGGGTACGAACGCCCTCAGCCTCAATGGAACAGCCACCAGCACCGTCACCGTCAACACGCCCGTGATCGACACAAGCAACAGCTATTCGGTCGCCACCTGGGTCAAGCTGAACACTGTCACTGGAAACAACCAGACCTTCGCAAGCGTCGACGGCGCCAACATCAGCCCGTTTTACCTGCAGTTAGTAGCAGGGAAGTTCCTCTTCGCGCAGCACACAGCCGATACAACTGCATCCCTGCACGTGCGGGTGACTGGATTCGCACCCACAACCGGCACCTGGTCTCACGTCGCCGGGGTCTACAACAAGACAAACAACACCATCGAGCTATTCGTCAACGGGGTCTCACAAGGATCCACCACGGCCACCACTGCATGGCGGGCAAATGGCCTAACGACGATAGGGCGCGCACGGTACGCCGGTCCCGTGGACTACGTCAACGGAGCGCTCGACGACGTGCGCTTCTACGATCGGGCAATCACCGCCACCGAGGTCGCCGCACTCGCCGCCCAGTAGTGTGGAGCAGTAACCCCCGAATTTCCCTACAAGGCGCCGGAAAACTGTGCTAGTGCTGTGACTCACAAATTCATGAAGTACGGACTTGACATCTGGTAGCCGCGGCGAAATTATGAAGTCCCCACTTCAGATCGGAGCACCATGTCAAGTGAACCAAAACGTTCGGTACCTCCTCGGAAGGTGGCTGGCCGAGACGCTCTTGCTGCTTTGGCCGTACCAGCTCGGTTCGCGATCCTCGATCACCTTCTTGCCCTGGGACCTGCTACCGCGAGCCAGTGCGCGAAGGTGGTCGGTGAAACGCCCTCCAACTGTTCCTGGCACCTGCGGGCGCTGGCGAAAGTTGGCCTCGTTGAGAGGGCGGAAGCTTCAGCAAGCGACGGCAGGGATCGTCCTTGGCAGGCGACAGCGACAGGTTTCGATTTTTCCGGCGACGGCACGGAAGCCGGGGAACTTGCGGGCACCGCTCTCGAGAGTGTGGTGGCACAGAACGCGAATGATGCGTTTGACCGTTACCTCGCGCATCGGGACCGGTTGCCGAAGGAATGGCAGGACGCAGCAGGCACACATCGGTACCACCTAGCGCTCACCGCCGCGGAACTGACAGCACTTTTGGCATCGATGGATGAACTTGTCCGACCTTACGTAGGACCTCACCGCGCTGAACTACCAGAAGGCAGCAGGATCGTGCAGATGCAGGTACGGTCCTTCCCTGACAGGTCCGGCGACGGTGTCGCATAGCTTTGCTGCGTTTACTCAGTAGCCGGCGCATTTCAGGTCTTGCTGGGGCAGGCTTCCTTGCCGAGGCGGGAGACTGGATGCTGTTAATCGCCCTGCCGCTCTACGTCTTGGAGATCACCGGATCACCGCTGGTCACCGCAACTGTCTTCGTGCTCGGGCTGGCACCGACGATCTTCGCAGGACCAGTGGCCGGCGTACTCGTCGACCGCAGCGAACCATGGAAACTCATGGCCATCGTTGCTGGCCTGCAAACTCTCTTCCTGGCCCCACTCGCCGCCGTCAACGATGCCTCCGACCTATGGATTTTGTACAGTGTGGTCATCATCGAATCCGTCCTTGGAACGATCATCGAGCCCTGCAGAGCTACAACCGCCGCCGGCCTTGTGCCCGCGGCCCAGCTCGCAGAGATTAACCAGCTCATGGGAGTGCTCTCCAGCCTCTCCCGCCTGCTCGGCAGCCCACTCGGCGGACTCATCCTCGCTGTAGGCGGTTTCGACGCCATCATCTACGCGAACGCAGGCACGTATCTGGTCGCGGCCATCATTTTCACCATCGGCACCCGGGGACAACAAACCCATAGGAAAGACCAGACCCACCAGGAAAGGCGGACAAGTCCCTGGGCAGACTTGGTGGAAGGCTTACGGATCACGGCAAGGACACCGGCCCTTCGCCAGGTCATGGGTGTGGTGTCCTTCATCGCTCTCGCTCAAGGCGGCTTCGTCCTGCTCTTCGTGCTCTTCGTCGCCCGTGAACTTCAGGGCAACGAGGCCGACGTCGGTGTGCTGCGTGGCGTACAGGCGATCGGCGCACTCGTAGGCGGGGCACTGCTTGGTCTCGTCATTAACCGCATAACACCGCGACGACTCATCTCAGGCTCACTTCTGCTGTTCAGCGCCCTGTCACTAACGATCTGGAACCTGCCCGCCCTGACTACCAGCTTCTCGGTCTACGTCGGGCTGTTCATCCTCATCGGCGTTCCCGGTGTTTCCCTGATGACAGGCCTTCTGACTGTCCTTCAAAGCAACTGCGAACAACGGGCCCGAGGACGGGTGCTGAGCACCTACTTCGCTTTGTTCGGAGCAATGCAAGCCATCGGCACACTCCTCGCAGGATTTCTGGGAACCGGAACGGGCCTAACTGTCGGCCTGCAAGTACAAGGACTCCTCTACCTCATCGCCGCCCTCATGGCACTCCGCCTCGGAACCCCTGGCCCGCACCTAACTCACCAACCGGCCAACCTCGACAAACACCTGTGATCACTCATCCGCAGCACACAATCAATACTTGTCCCTTCATTGACCCTGGCTGCACATTCGTGGATTGTTTGCTCCATGAATCGGGTGGCGCGAACTGCATTGCCGTGGATAGTTTCCGTGCTGGTGTTCGCAGCGGTTCTTGCTGCTGCCAGGCTGTGGAGCGTCCATCAACAGACGTCGGACTGGGTCCTTTCGCCTAAGGAAGTTCCTTCGAAAGTTCAATTCGCTGGCCGCGAATATAACTGTGGTCCCGATCCGAAGCACACCGAGCGGAATCTGACCGAGCTGACCTCACAGGGTGAAACAGCAGGAGGGGCGAAGATATTTGCGCAGCCGCCTTCCGCTGAAGCGAGAGTCTTCATCGTCGTGCAAACGGATAAGGAGGCCTTCGGGTGCGGCCTAATGGGTGGACCCTAGCAAGTCTCTGCGGCGCAGCCGGACCCACCAGTTCGTGATTCTGAGGTCCTCCAGGCCAAACCGACCCTCTGGAAGGGCTGCCCTGATCCGCTCTTCGTCAAACGGGAGAGTGGGGCGGATTCCTTCGGGGAGTCCGGGTGCGAAAGGTGCCGGCTCACTGACACCTTCAGCAAGCATCCGCGCTTGTGCTTTAGCCACTAGTGGTACCACCATCGTCCACTCAGTTAGCTGCGCGAGGGCACGGATAGCCCAGACAGGGAAGCGCACGAAGACAGGCCGCCGTCCGGCGACATGGGCGATCCGTCGGATAGCCTCACCGAACTCAAGTTCCTCCGCTCCCACGAGGGCGACAGTGTTGTGAGGCACGCGTCCCTCGAGAGCAGCGAGCAGGACACTCACGGCTTCGTGGACAGGTACCGGGCGGACCGTCCGGTCACGATACCCAACAGTGGCGAAAACAGGCCAGGTGCGTACAGCGCGCGTGGCGTGATCCACCATGTGGTCGCCTCGGCCGTAGATCATCCCCGCCTTGAGGATGGTGTGTTCTATTCCGGACTGGCGTACCAGCTCCTCAGCGGCCCATTTCGTCTCGTGATAGGCGGAACCGCAGTCGGGCCGCGCCCCGAGGAAGCTCAGCATCACGATCCGCTGCACCCCCGCCCGGCGGGCAGCCTCGATGACAGCCCGGGTTCCGTCGAGGTGCACGCGGGCGAAGGTTTGGTTGCCGATCTCACGATTGATCCCCGCGCAATGGACGACGGCGTTGCAGCCGGCGAAGGCCGCCGCCAAGGCGTCCACGTCGTCAATCAGCACGCCCATCCGACGGGACACGATAACGGTATCTGCTGGGTCCAGCTGCTTTGCGAGATGACGTCCGACGAACCCAGTACCGCCTGTGATGGCTACACGCATAATGTTGATCCTTCGCTTATTAGCAATATAGCTAAATCCTATATAGCTATTGTGCTATATTGCAAACATGACAGACACAGCGTCAGACATATTTTCTGCTCTCGCGCATCCGACGAGGCGGCAGATCCTGCAGGACCTCAAGGACGGCGAGCTCGCCGCCGGTGAGATCGCCGCGCGCTTCCGGGCAACAGGCCCGACCATATCCCGGCACCTGAGTGTGCTGCGTCAAGCTGGCCTGGTGAGCGAACGGCGCGACGCCAACCGCATCCTGTACTCGCTGGTGGGTGAGCGCCTTGCCCTGTCGGTGGGTGACTTCCTCTCCACCGTCTGCCCGGAGCAGATCGTGCTACGCGAGGTCCGGAAGCGCAGTTCTGGCCGGGCAGCGGAGACACAACCTTAACCGCCTTTACCCCGCTGTCCCGTTGATGGTTCCCGACCGAACGACGTCATCTCTCGTACCGTAGGCATCTTCAACCCATGTGTACTCCATCTGCTTTGCAGTCGCGACTGCCAGATCACGACCAGCTGTCACTTCGACAAGATGCAGGCTCAAGTCGATCCCGGCGGATATCCCGCCTGAAGTGAAGACGTTCCCGTCACGCACCCACCGTCTGTCCCGTTCCACTCTTAGGCTCGGCCACCGGGCGCTGAGGGCACTCTGGTCCTCCCAATGCGTCGTGACACGCTGGTCAGTCAGGATTCCGGCTTCTGCAAGCAGAAAAGCCCCCGTGCAGATAGAGGCCTTCACCGGCGCCTGCGACCTCGAGAGCCAGGAAATCGTTACGTGGTCGCGCTCGACCGCATCGGTCACGCCTCCTGAGACAAGAAGCAGGTCAACCTCGGGATCCTGATCGATGATCTGGTGAGCCCGCAGCGCCAGTCCGCCTCGGGCGGACACCTCACGAGTCTTGGCGATCAGCGAAACGACGAACGGCGGCGTTCCGTTGCGCAGCGGACTGACACGATTGGCGACTGAGAACACCTCGAACGGTCCGCAGCAGTCAAGGACTTCAACTTCGTCGAATATAAAGATGCCAACCCGGGTCGGGGCAGTGGTTTCGCTCATGCCGCGATTCTTCCATAGCAGCACTCGATATCAGGGGTGAGTATTGAGTAGGTGGCCAAGCGCCATTTGCGGCGGACAGAACAACGCCCAATACCGCCTGCGATTCACACCTTCAGTCGCTCCTCCTGAGGCGCCGGATGACGTCGTCGGCAATCCCGGGAATGAAGTCTCCTGGCTGCCTATCCACCCAACGTTTCGCGACCAGGTAAAACCCACCAATCTTCCGGGGATCGTCGAGGTCCACATCATTGCTGGCAATTAGCTGCAGATGGCTCCCCATCCAGCCGACCTCGGCCTCACTTAGCACGCTAAGCGCAGGGCGAGCCAATTCCGACGGCACGGCGGCGGCGGCAGGTTTTCGGAAGAATCTCATCGTTATAAGAATCACACACCATTTGCTGCCTGGAGACGCGATCTCAGCTACTGATCCTTAGCCGGTGGTCCACCCAGATATTCGCGGGCAGCTGTCACCAGCGCCTCAGTACCAAGGCCCAACGTGGGTTGGATACTCGGGGCAAAGTAGGGCGAATGGTTCGATGGAATGTCCTCCGGCATGCGTCCGCTTTCGGCCCACTCCTTGAAGGAGGGCAACGAAGGGTCAGCTCCGCCAAGAAACCAAAAGACGAGTGGTGCACCGGCAGCCTGTGCCAGCATTGCAACATCTTCACTGGCCGAAACGGCGCCCGGGTCAATGACCTTCCCGTGCCCGAACTTCTGCTGGAATGCGGAAGTGATCTTAGCTGCCGCTGCTTCGTCGTTGACCGTCAGAGGGAGGTGCTCTTCATAATGGAATTCCGGCTCGCTGGGAGCATTTGAGGCTGTTGCTTCGCTGCGCACAATCCGTTCAATGGAACCAAGAATCTTGTCCCTGGTCACATTGCTGAACGAGCGAATGCTAAGACCCAATGAGGCAGTCTCAGGAATGATGTTGTTCTTGGTTCCGGAGTGAATCTGTCCCACGGTGACAACAGCAGCATCGCTGGGGGCAAGTTCACGTGAGACGATCCCCTGCAGCCTGACTGTTGCGGCAGCGGCCATGAGGACCGGATCCACTGCGGTTTCGGGACGTGATCCGTGACCGCCCCTGCCGTGCAGCGTGATGTCGAGGGAATCGGCGGAGGCCATGAGGACCCCGGGGCGAATGCCGAACCACCCGGCGGGAAACGGTGCCACATGCTGGCCCAGAACCACATCAGGCTTCGGTACCAGGTCATAAAGCCCGTCTGCAACCATCGTCTGTGCGCCGCCACCCCATTCTTCGGCCGGCTGGAACACTGCGATGAGTGTCCCGCGCCATTCCGCACGCTGGGCCGCCAGGATTTCCACCGCTCCAACCAGGCAGGTGACGTGAACATCGTGCCCACAGGCGTGCATCACCGGCACCTCCCTGCCCTCATGGTCCGCGCCGACGGCCTCACTTGCGTAGTCCAGGCCTGTTGCTTCTTTGACAGGAAGGGCATCCATGTCTGCCCGGAGAAGGACAACGGGACCAGGACCGTTCTCCAGGACACCAACCACACCCGTCTTGCCCACGTTGCGGTGAACTTTGAAGCCGAGATCCACCAGATGCCCAGCAGCGATTTCGGCGGTCCGGACTTCCTGGAACGAAAGCTCCGGGTTGGAATGCAGGTCGCGATAAAGCTCTTCAAGATCGATACTCATGGGCTCACACTTACAGATTGACACGAGCTCTGGCTAGTACTCGGCCCGGGAGTTGTCGGGACGGATGCGCGCTTCCCTCATGCGCAAATACAGCCGGTCGCGGCGGAGAGGCAACTCCGCAAAGCGGATGCCCGTGGCATTCCTGATGGCGTTGGCAAGGGCGGGAGCAACGGGGTTGAAAGGGCTCTCGCTCATGGATTTTGCCCCCAGAGGCCCCAGCTTGTCATTGGTGTCAGCAAAGTAGACCTCGCTCCGCGGAACGTCCGCAAAGGTAGGGATGTGGTACTGCCGGAGAACATCCGTGGTGACCCTCCCGGCGTCGTCCACTTGCACCTCCTCATACAGAGCCGCCCCAAGTGCCTGCGCTATACCGCCTTCGATCTGGCCGCGGCACTGCCTCGGATTGACCACCACTCCGGCGTCCGCCGCTTGCACGCTTTGCAGGATGCGCAGCTCGCCGGTTCCGGTGTTGACTGCCACCCTGAAGCCGTGGACGTTGAAGGCCACCGAGCGCGGTGTCCCGCCCCATTGCCCGTCTGCCGAGAGTTCGACGCCGGCCTGGGCAGCGGCGTCGTAAATCTCAGTCAGCGGCACCCTGGTTCCTTCACAGATCACCGAGTCCCCGTCCAAGACGCAGCCTGACGACTGGACCCGCCGGATGCCGGCCGTGAAGGCACGGATCCGCACCGCAAGGTCTTCGGCGGCTGCGAGGGTCGCCTTGCCTGCCACCACGGTTCCTGTGGAAGCGAAGGCTCCTGAATCGTGTGGCACCAGGTCGGTGTCCGATTGCCGGATGGCGACGCGGCTGGAGGTGGTGGACAGGGCGGTTGCCGCGAGCTGGGCGTGGACCGTGGAGGTTCCGTTGCCGAATTCCGCGGTGCCGACGTCGGCGGCATACGTACCGTCCGGAAGGAGCCTGACGACGGAGTGGGCAAAGTGACCTCTGGGAGGGGCAGTATCGATCATGGAAAGAGCAGTTCCCATGCCAGTGACCCAGCCAGGCCCGGCGTCGTCCAGCCTGGCAGTCCGGTAAGGTTCACCGCCGCGGTCAAGGGCGTCCTGCACCAGGCGGATGCATTGGTCCAGGCCGTAGCTGCCGTAGTGCACATCCTCCTGGGGCTCCGGATGGGTCGAGAGCATCTGGTCCCCTTCCCGGACCATGTTCCGGCTGCGGAACTCTAAGGGGTCCATCCCGATCCCAATGGCCAGTTCATCCATTGCAGATTCAATGGCGAAGATCATCTGGCTCAGCCCATATCCACGGAAGGCACCCGAAGGGACAGTGTTGGTATACACGGCCTGTGCGTCCACCTTCTTGTTCCCACACTTGTACACACCCAGGGATTCGCCGCAGCCATGGAACATGACGCCGGGCGCGTGGTTGCCATAGGCGCCCGTGTTGGTCAGGACCTCCAGTTGCAGGGCTGTCAGCTCGCCGTCGCTGGTGGCTCCGGCCTTGAGGTGAATGGTGAAAGGGTGCCTGACAGTGGAGGAGGTGAATTGTTCTGACCGCGTGAATTCAAGCTGGACCGGCCGCTGGAGCTTCAGGGCCGCGAGCGCCACGATGTCCTCGGTCAGGACTTCCTGCTTGCCGCCGAAGCCTCCTCCCACCCTTCCGGCTACCACCCGCACCTGTTCCTGGGGCAAGCCGAAGACCCGCGCCAAGGTACGGCGGGCCAGGAACGGGACCTGGCTGGACGTGCGGACGGTGAGGCGGCCGTCGTCGTCGAAAGAAGCAATGGATGCGTGCGTCTCCATGGCGACGTGCTGCACCCGCTGGGTCCGGTACGTATGTTCGTGGATGAAGTCGGCCCTGGCGAATCCTCCGGCAAGGTCCCCGAGCTCGGAGTGCAGCTCAGCGGCAACGTTCTGAAGCGGACGGGCTATGCGCGAGGTGTCGGCGTCCTTATCGCCATGGAGAACCGGCGCTCCGGGGAGGATGGCGTCCTGCGGTGTAAAGACCGCGTCCAGGACCTCGTACTCGACTTTCAGGGCGCGCGTCCCGGCTTCCGCCGCGCTCACCGAATCGGCGACGACGGCGGCTACCCGTTGCCCGATGAACCTCACCACGTCATCCAGGACACGGGTGTCATCCGGATCGTCCGTATAGAGCTCATGCTGGGCGCTGGAGAACAGCTGCTCCGGTGAGTCCTCATGGGTGAAGACAGCCATCACACCGGGGATCTGCAAAGCAGCTGTGGCGTCAATGTTCAGTACCCTGGCGTGGGCGTGCGGAGAACGAAGCAGCTTCAGGTGCAGGAGGCCCTGCAGTTCCCCGGGAGGTACATCAAGGCTGTACGGGGCGGAACCGGTGACCACTCCGAGGCTGGCGGGGGCGGGAGCGTCGTCGCCGAGCTGTCCTGGCCGGGGATCGGGCTGGTCCCTGCCGCCGACGCCTGAGGTTTGAGCTCCCGGGTCAGGGTGCCCCTCGTGCCCGCACACCGCATCCTCGATGGAACGGTAGCCCGTACAGCGGCAAAGGTTTCCTTTGAGGCTGCGGTCCAGATTCTCTTTTTGTGCCTGGTCGAAGGTGGCCGCGGTCATGATCATCCCGGCCGTGCAAAATCCGCATTGGAAGCCCTGGCGGTCCAGGAACTGCTGCTGCATGGGATGAAGCCCTGCTTCGGTTGAACCTTCCGCTGAGGCCCCCGCGAGGCCTTCGATGGTGGTGACTTCTTTTCCCTGCGCCCGGACGGCGGGATAGATGCAGCTGTGCACGGGGATCCCGTCCACGTGTACTGTGCAGGCGCCGCAATCACCGGCGTCGCAACCCTTTTTCACTCCAGGATTTCCTTGCTCCCGGAGAAAGGTCCTCAGGCATTGGCCCGGCCTTGGCTGGGACTCTGCCGGGTTCCCGTTGATACCGATAGCCACAGTCACCACCCCCTGCGTCCGGCTGGTGGCCAAAAGTCTCCTGAAACGTACGGTTGGCCGCCTTCGCCGGGGGCTGCCTCCAGCTCAACCCGGATCTCCTCGGCAAGGCGGTACGTCATGTCCTTGCGCCAGGCTGGAAGTCCGTGGACGTCGTCGTGATAGAGCCGGTCCGGAATGGCATCGTTCAGAGCCCGCTCGAAGGCCGCTGCCTGTGGGACGCCGGAACCTGGCCCAAAGCGCAGCTGAACGGGATGCCTGGTTGCGGCCGTGACGGTCAGGACAAAGCCGGCATCGGCGTCGAGCCTTCCGATCAGGAGTACCGCAGACCTTCCCAGATTGCTCAATGAAAGCCTCCGGAACGCCACCCGTGAGCGCAGGGCAGCAGCCGGCAGGCTGATGCTGCGCAGCAATTCCCCCGGTGCCAGGCAGTTCTGCCCGTCACCGGTCACGAAGCCGGCCACGGGCACCGTCCGGCTGACACCCCCGGCGGCGAGCACAGTAGCCACCCCGTCCAGGGCGGCTAACAGCGAGATCATCGGTCCTGCGGGCAAGGCCGTACACAGGTTGCCGCCCACAGTGGACATGTTCCAGACCTTGAACGAGGCAACGAAGGAGTCGCAGCAGGGGCGGATGAGTGCAAGCGCGGGCCAGTCGTCCGGTCCGGCGGCGGCGGTGTACCCGTCGTCCGGCTCTCCGGGATTACTGAGATCCCTGGGCAGATCGTAGAGCTCGGCAACGGTGCAGGTTGCGGCCAGTTCTATGCCTTCCCCGCTCATGGTGATGGCTGGCCAGCCGGTGGAACCGAGGTCCAGCAGACGCTTCAGCGGTCGCCCACCAACAGCGGGGCCGGCATCGGAAAAGAGCACCGTGCCACCGGCCAGCCACGCATCACCCGGCTGCCACTGCCCAGGATCGGCAGTGGGGATGACGGCCTCCACGGTGTTCAGGTCCACGCGCCCTCCGAATGAACTTCTTCTGTGGAGTCTTTTGTTGAGGCGGGGCGCCAGTGGATGGGACCGGTTCCGTCTTTCAGCGAGGCGGGGGCGGCTTGGGCGCCGCGGTTCAAGGTTGCCACCAGTTCAGCCATGATGGAGACGGCAACCTCCGCGGGAGTCACGGCTCCGAGGTCAAGGCCGATGGGGGAATGCAGGCGCCACAACGATTCCGGCGTCACGCCCTCCGCCAGCAGGGACTCCACCCGCCCGCGGTGGCTCTGCCGTGATCCCATGGCTCCCACATACGCCAGCTCAAGCTGAAGTGCCGTAGCAAGGATCGGGACGTCGAACTTGGAATCATGGGTCAGGACACATATTGCAGTCCTGGAATCGATCCGCCCGGCCTCCACCTCCGCTGCCAGATAGCGGTGGGGCCAGTCCGTGATGACGTCGTCCGCTCCGGTGAACCTCTCCTGACGGGCAAAAAGTTCGCGGGCATCGCAGACGGTTACGTGATAATCCAGCAGTCTGGCGGCGGGCAGGAGGGCTGCACAAAAGTCGTTGGCCCCGAAGATCAGCATCCGGGCTTGAGGAAGGCGGCTTTCCACCAGCAGGGTGACAGGCTCCGGCACGTCCTGGCCGGCAGTGGGCAGAATCTGGCCAGAGGCGGGCAGGTTCTGGCCAGACACGACTGAACAGCCCTCTAAGGGAGCCAGCCTGACAAGTCCCGATCTGCCACCGCGAAGCAGTGGCTCCAGCTGGGCCGCTGCGGCGCGCAGGGCAGAATGCTGCGACGGGTCGAGGTCCAGAAGCACGGCAATTTCAGCGGAGGCAGTGACGCTGAAGTGTTCCGGAGCGTTGATCACGACGGCGTCTTTACCGTCCCGGTCCAGCCTGCGGACCAGCGCCAAAGCTGCCCGATCCGGACTCGGATTTTCTGGATCCCATAACTGCGTCCACAACGGTCCGAATTCAAACTGCTCGATATGAACGTCAAGTCGCCCGCCACAGGTAAGGCCCGCCGCGAACGCATCTTCGGCACTGTAGCCAAACGACTCACGGCGGGTGCCGCCGTCGTGCAGTGTTTCCAGCGCAGCCTGCACCACTGCCCCCTCGACGCACCCGCCGGACAGACTGCCCAGCACCTCGCCGGCGGCAGACACGATCATCGACGTACCTACTGGCCGCGGTACGGAACCTGATGCGCCTACCACCGTGGCCACAGCACAGGGCTGGCCGGAAACCGCAGGCTGCCAGTCCCTGACGGAAGGCAATAAATTCAGCATGCTGCGCTCCCTTCGTCCCCCGGCACGTCCCTCGCCGCGGTGTTGTCCATTCTGCTGCCTGTTCTCCGCCGAAGGAAGCAAGCCCCGCCGTGGCGGTGCCATGGCGGGGCTTGCTGGAGTGAGCAGAAGTGGGTCAGTGCTCGTCGTAGTGGTCGCCGTGCTCGGCATGGCGGTGGCCATCATGCACGTAGTCCACGTGATCCCCGTGCTGCACGGTTTCATGTGTGCAGTCCCCGCCGCCATGACGGTGCTCCTGGGCGCTGTGTTCGGCAGGATCGTCGTGCTCGTCGTAGTGGTCACCGTGCTCTGCGTGGCGGTGGCCATCGTGAAGGTAGTCCACGTGGTCGCCGTGCTGCACCGTCTCGTGACTGCAGTCATTACTGCCGTGTGTGTGCTCGGTGAGGGTGTGTTCTGCCTCGAGTTCTTCGGTCATGATTGCTCCTTTATGGCGCCAGTCAGCTGATCTGGCTGCCGTGATGTGGTTCCCGCGTGTGGGCGATGGTGTCACGGATGACGTGGGCAACGTGCTCATCAGCAAGGGCATAGAGGGCCTCCCTGCCTGTGCGCGTGACGGTGACCAGGTTGTTTCCCCGCAGCAATTTCAGGTGCTGGGAAACCAACGGTTGGGAGAGGCGGGTCACCTCCACCAGGCTGCTGACGGATGAGGGTCCTTCTGACAGAACACAGAGAATGTGTAAGCGCGAGGGGGTGGAAAGCGCCTTGAACAACTCAGCCGCCTGGATCAGGGTTTCCTCATCAGTCATCATCAATACATAAACATACATTGATATGTTTTTTTGATCAAAGTGTCAGGCGACCCGGAGTCCGGCCCTTTTTGTAGGCAGTACTTTTTGGGACAGGCAGTACGTTTGGGTCAGGGCAGGAAACATGCTGTTAATTTCGCTGTGCCACCTTGGTTGCATCGACCGGAAGTTGGGAAACAGACCATGAGCGGGAAGATAGTCCTCGGCAGCAACCAGTACGGCAAGGCCGAAGTCCGAGTCGTCAAAATCACCCGTGATACGAAGCGCCACGAGATCGAAGACCTCAACGTGACCTCGCAACTGCGCGGGGACTTTGCCGCCGCGCATCTGGAGGGCAACAACGCCCATGTGGTGGCCACCGACACCCAGAAGAACACCATCTATGCCTTCGCCCGGGACGGGATCGGCTCCCCGGAAGCCTTCCTGCTGAGGCTTGGCGAGCACTTCACCTCGAGCTTCGACTGGATCAGCGGCGGCCGCTGGGAAGCGGAGTCCTACAGCTGGGACCGGATTCAGGTGGCGGGCAAGGACCACCACCATTCGTTCGTACGCAACGGCCGTGAAGTACGCACCGCTGTGCTGGTGCGGGAAGGCGCGGCCGTTCATGTCATCTCCGGCCTCAGTGAACTCACTGTCCTGAAATCGACGCAGTCAGGCTTTACGGGCTACCCCAAGGACAAATACACCACCCTCCCGGAGACAACCGACCGGATCCTGGCTACCGACGTCACGGCCCGCTGGCGTTTCAATCCTTCCCTCGATACGGGCACGTTTGATTTCAACAGGAATTACGACGACGTCAGGCGGCTCCTGCTGGAAGGTTTCGCTGAGAAGTACTCCCACGCCCTGCAGCAGACACTGTTCGACATGGGCACCAAGGTCCTGGCAGCCCATGGCGAGATCGAAGAGATCAGGTTCTCGATGCCTAACAAACATCACTTCCTGGTGGACCTGGCTCCTTTCGGCCTGGACAACCCCAACGAAGTATTCTTCGCGGCAGACCGCCCCTACGGCCTGATTGAAGCCACGGTACTGCGTGAAGATGCCGTACCAGCTGACGCCGCCTGGACGGGCATGGCCGGCTTTTGCTGACGGCTGACCCAATGCCGGTTAGATTGTCCACAGGTTCTTCGTCCCGAATCACGGCAGCGGATGCTGCCGCCGCAGCGGTTGCCCATGCCGCCTCAAACGCAGCCTCAGCTGCCTAGGAAAGGACAGTCGATGGCCCTCACAGTCACCGATCCCCAGCCGGTTTCAAGGGCCGGGGAAATCCTCACGCCAGAGGCGCTCGCCTTCATCGAGGAGCTTCACCAGCGGTTCGCTGCAACCCGTGCTGAGCTGTTGAAGGCACGAGTGGTCAAGCGTGAGCAGGTTGCGCGGACCGGGAAGCTGGATTTCCTCCCCGAGGCTGCCGATATCCGCTCCGGTGACTGGAAAGTTGCTCCCGCTCCGGCTGCTCTCCAGGACAGGCGTGTGGAGATGACCGGCCCTGCTTCTCCCGCAAAGATGGCCATCAACGCCCTGAACTCCGGTGCCAAGGTATGGCTCGCTGACCTGGAAGATGCCAGCACGCCCACGTGGCACAACGTGATCGATTCCATCCTGAACCTTCGCGACGCAGCCCGCGGCACCTTGAGCTACACGTCCCCGGAGGGCAAGGAGTACACCCTCCGCACCGACGCCCCGCTGGCCGTGGTGGTGGCCCGGCCCCGCGGCTGGCACATGGATGAGCGGCACCTGCTGACCGACGGCGAACCCACCGCCGGCGCGCTGGTGGACTTTGGCCTGCACTTCTTCCATGTGGCCGAACAATTGCTCCGCAACGACCACGGCCCGTACTACTACCTGCCAAAGATGGAGAGCCACCTCGAAGCACGTCTTTGGAACGACGTCTTCGTATTCGCGCAGGATTACCTGGGTCTTCCGCAGGGAAGCATCCGGGCGACCGTCCTGATCGAAACCATTCCAGCGGCCTTTGAAATGGACGAGATCCTCTACGAACTGCGGGACCACGCCTCCGGGCTGAACGCTGGCCGCTGGGACTACCTCTTCAGCATCATCAAATACTTCCGGGATGCTGGTCCCACCTTCGTCCTTCCGGACCGTGCCTCGGTAGCGATGACGGCCCCGTTCATGCGCGCCTATACGGAATTGCTGGTCAAAACCTGCCACCGCCGCGGCGCCTTCGCGATGGGTGGGATGGCAGCAGTCATTCCCAACCGTAGGGAGCCGGAGGTAACGGCCCAGGCCTTCGAGAAGGTCAGGGCGGACAAGACCCGCGAAGTGACTGACGGCTTCGACGGCTCCTGGGTGGCGCACCCCGATCTTGTCCCCATCTGCCAGGAAGTGTTCGACGGCGTGCTCGGCGAGCGCCCCAACCAGCTCGACAAGCAGCGTCCCGAGGTTTCCGTCACCGCTGACCAACTCCTGGATATTGCCTCAGCAGGCGGCCAGGTCACCGAAGCCGGGCTGCGGCTGAACCTTTACGTCGCCGTCGCCTACACCGCTGTGTGGATCTCCGGCAACGGTGCAGTGGCCATCCACAACCTGATGGAGGATGCTGCCACCGCCGAGATTTCCCGCTCCCAGGTCTGGCAGCAGATCCGCAACGGAGTGGATCTGGCCGACACCGGCAACACGGTGACCCGCCAACTTGTGGCCGAAATCCTGGCCGAGGAGACTCAGCGCCTGCGTACCGAGGTGGGTGAAGAGGCGTTCGAGAAGTACTATCAGCCGGCCAGCAACCTCATTGCCGATATCTGCCTGTCAGAGGAATACACGGACTTCCTGACCACTCCCGCGTATGAACTGGTGGGCTGATTCGTGAAGGGAGCGGCCCGGGGATCGCTTTCGGGTACGGACCTCGCGCAGATCGATTCACGGCTCGCTGCCACGGACCGGATGCTGGTGCAGAACTACCCCGGCGACGACGGCTCGCGCCAACCCGTTCAGACTGTCTACGTACCGGCGGATACGTTCACGCCGTCGCTTGCCGCAGAGTGGGGTGCCCAGGCGCTTGCAACCGCCGAGACCCGGGGCGGCCTTGTTCACCTCGGGCACCTGCTGGGCCAGGAACGGGCTCTGGCAACCGCCGTCGCCACCAGAGTGGAAGCGAAGTTGAAGAGCGAGCCCATCGAGGACCTCCGCCTCGACTTTGAGGACGGATACGGGGACAGGGGCGACGACGCCGAGGACGCTGACGCTGTTGCAGCCGCTCGCGCGGTGGCCCAGGCCGTTGTCGACGGGAGCTCTCCCCCGTTCATCGGCATCCGCTTCAAGGGGTTGGAGGAATCCACCCGCGCCCGCGGGCTCCGGACCCTGGACCTCTTTATCTCCGGGTTGGCGGAAGCTGGCGAGCTTCCGGCCGGGCTCAGGCTGACGCTGCCAAAAGTAACCACCGTGGCCCAGGTGCAGGCCTTGGAGTTTGTGGTGTCCCGGCTGGAGGAGATCCATTCGCTCCCCCCGGGAAGGCTACAGTTCGAGGTGCAGGTGGAGACGCCCCAGCTCATCCTCGGGCCGGACGGCACCTCGCCGGTGGCCCAACTTCCGCACGTGGTCCCGGGACGGATCAGCGGCCTGCACTACGGCACCTACGATTATTCGGCGTCCCTCCAGATTTCCGCCGAGTATCAGTCCATGGAGCATCCTGTGGCGGATTTCGCCAAGGAAGTCATGCAGCTAGCCGTGGCGGGGACAGGGATCCGGCTTTCAGACGGCTCAACCAACATCATCCCGGTGGGTGAGAATATCGAGACAGCGTGGGTCCTGCACGGGCGGTTGGTGCGGCGTTCCCTGGAGCGTGGCTTCTACCAGGGGTGGGACCTTCATCCGGCGCAGCTTCCCAGCCGTTATGCGGCCACCTATGCCTTTTACCGGCAGGGCCTTATCCCCGCAGCCACGCGCCTCCGGAACTATGTGCAGAGCACGCAAAAGGGTGTAATGGACGAGCCCGCCAGCGCCCGCGCCCTCGCAGCCTTCGTGCTCCGCGGACTGCAGTGCGGCGCCGTTGGAACCGCCGAAGTGAAGCTGCTGGCGGGCCTTGAACTCCCCCAGCTCCGCTCCCTGGCCCACCCGCAAGCCAGCAACACCTCAACCCACCCGTCCACCCCTCCAGGAGCGAACCCATGAGCAGCTACTTTTCTCCGGAAGGCGGGCTGCCACCGCAGACCCAGCTCCTCACGGACCGTGCCATTGTCAAAGAGGCTTATACCGTCATCCCCAAGGGCGTGTTGCGGGATATCGTCACCAGCAACCTGCCGGGGTGGAACCAGACCCGGTCGTGGATTATCGCTCGCCCTATAGCGGGCTTCGCCACCACGTTTTCGCAGCTGATCGTGGAAGTAGCCCCGGGGGGAGGGTCAGAGAAACCGGAGGCCGAATCCGGCGTCGAAGGCGTCATCTTCCTGACGCAGGGCAAGCTGGCTCTGACGCTCGACGGCGATACCCACCTTCTTGAGGCAGGGGGCTATGCCTACCTGGCGGCCGGCTCGGACTGGTCCGTAAGCAACAGTTCGGGGGAACCCGCCACGTTCCAGTGGATCCGCAAGGCCTACGAGCCCCTGGAGGGTTTCCAGGCCAAGTCCTTCGTCACCAGCGACCAGGCTGTCGAGCCCCGGCCCATGCCGGATACCAACGGTGCATGGGCCACCACCAGGTTTGTGGACCCGGACGACCTCGCCCACGACATGCACGTCAACATCGTCACGTTCCAGCCCGGCGGCACCATCCCCTTCGCCGAAACCCATGTGATGGAGCATGGCCTGTTCGTGCTGGAAGGCAAGGCCGTTTACCGGCTCAACGATGACTGGGTGGAGGTGGAAGCCGGTGACTTCATGTGGCTCCGCGCCTTCTGCCCGCAGGCCTGCTACGCCGGCGGCCCAGGTCCTTTCCGCTACCTGCTGTACAAGGACGTCAACCGGCAGATCCGCCTCACCTAGGATTCAGTCCAAGTTTCGGGTCAGCTGCTGGGAAAGAGTTGCCAGTGCGCAGTGTCGCACTGACCGTCGTCGTTATTGCCGGCTGCCAGGACGGACCCATCTGTGCGTAGTCCTAGTGTATGAGTCGAGCCTGCCGCGACCGCCACGACGTCCCTCCACAACGAGACATCGCATTGCCCGTGACTGTTGTCACCGGCGGCGAGCACGCGGCCTCCTGCGACGACGCCGACGGTGTGATGGCTGCCTGCAGATATGGCGACTACGTCGCGCCAAGCAGATACCTCCTGGACGCCAGACGCTCGATCGCCCGTGGCGAGCACACGCCCGTCTGCGGTGAGGGCCATGGTGTGCAGATAGCCCGCTGCAATCGCATGGAGATCGCGCCACCCTGATACCTCGCACTGCCCCCTACGGTTGTTTCCCACGGCTGCGGCCGTGCCATCTGCCCGGAGCCCAACGGAATGCCAGTCTCCTGCTGCGACGGCAACCAGGTCATTCCACATATCAACATCGCAGGCTCCTTCGCTACGCCGGCCCGTCGCGCGTGCTGTCCCGTCTGCGAGGACCGCCAGGGTGCGACGCCAACCAGCGGCGATGCTCACGACGCTCCGCCAGCCATCCACGTCGCACTGCCCGTCATTGTTCCAGCCCGCAGCGACGACAGTACCGTCCGCGCGCAGTCCCACAGTGTGGGATCGGCCAGTGTTGGACGCCGTGTGCACGTTTCCGGCTGCTACTGCGGCGATGCCGCTCCATCCGTCGACCCGGCACTCCTCCGCAGTAGAGATTCCGGCGGTCAGCACGGAGCCCTCCGCGGTCACGCCTAGGGAGTGCCGACGCCCGGCGGCGATAACAGAGCGGGAATCTTCCATAGCCACTAGGGGGTTGTCTCAGGAGTTACGGCGCCGAAAATTAGGTCCAGGAGGCTATGGATTCACGCCGCCCGATGGATCCACGCGGCGCCTGCCCAGCCAGAAGCCGGCCCAGAAAGCAGCTCCCAACAGGGCCACCACAATGAGTGCGATCCCCACCCTGGCTCTAGCTCCGAGAAACACCAGCCCCTCGGGCATGAAGTACTGCTGGGACAATGGCGCGTAGGCAAACCAGCCGTATGTTTCCGTGCTCGGAAGCAGAACAAGGACCAGGCCTGTCAGCAGCACCAACACCAACGCTGCCGCCAGCGCGACCGCCCTTATTCGTTTTGCCCGTGAACTGTCCAGCCCATCCCCCAATGAAGTCATGAGGCAACTGTAGCCCTTCGCCTGGGCTGTAAATCGCCAGCCTCCCGGCCGTAGAGTGAAGCATGGCGGGCACCCGGGATCCTACGGAGACGTCGTCGAATCCGACCTCCGGTGAAGTCCTGCTGGAGTACCTGCGGCGCCAGACAGCGGAACTCCAGCAGCAGGCGCCGCGTGTTCGGAACGACCTGCCGGACTCGGTCCATCAGATGAGAATGTCTGCCCGGCGCCTCCGCGCGGTGCTTAAATCTGCAAGGTCGGTGCTCGCTCCGCCTAACAGGCAGCCAGACGAGGGCAGCCCGGACCTCTCCCACTCCGAGCTGCTTGCTGAACTGAAGTGGCTCTCCGGGGTGTTGGGCAAGGCCAGGGACCCGGAGGTGATCCGGGACCGGTTGACCGCCCTTATGGCGGAGCAGCCGGACGCCCTGCTTGTGGGCTCCGCGGCAGAGCGGATCAAACAAGCCCTCGAGGCAGCGGCCCAGGAAGCGCGTGACGAGGTACTGAAGGCACTCAGCAGCACCCGCTACGGCCGTCTGATTAGGGCCCTGGACTCGCTCCCCGACACCCCGCACCGGGGTGACAAGGCAGCACGGCCGGCCCGCAAGGGGCTGGTAAAGCTGGTCAAGAAGGATGTACGGAGGCTGCGTCGGAAGGCTGCGGCGCTGGAGCAGCCGAAGTCGGAAGACGAAGATTCAGGAGCTGGCTCAAACTCAAACCCGGACTCACGAAACGTAGCTTTCCATGACGTGCGGAAAGCAGCCAAACGGGTACGTTACATTGCCGAGGCTTCCTCCCTGGCCAAGGCCAAGTCCGCTGACCGGATCGAGGAAGCAGCCCACACAATCCAAAAGATTCTCGGCCAGCACCAGGACAGCGTCGTGGCCAGGGAACAGCTTCTGCGCCTGGGAACAAACTCATGGCCGGAGTCGAAGTCCGGAGCAAACAGCAGCTTTACCTTCGGCCGTCTGCACGCCCTTGAAGAACGCCGCGCTGACGAAGCCGAGAAGGAATTCTTCAAGGCCTGGAAGGATTTCCCCTAGAAATCACGGGTTCAGCACCACTTTGATGCAGCCGTCCTCCTTCTTCTGGAACTTCTCGTACAGCGCAGGCGCGTCGCCCAGCCCCGCACGGTGGGTGACGAGGTCCATCACCCCCAGCGGATCGGCGTCGTCCTCCACCAGTGGGAGCAAATCATCAGTCCAGTTGCGCACATTGCATTGCCCCATCCGCAGCTGGATCTGTTTGTCAAACATGGACAGCATGGGCATCGGGCTGGCCTGACCTCCGTAGACGCCGCTGAGGGAAACCGTCCCGCCCCGACGCACCGCATGAAGCGCCGCGTGGAGGGCGGCCAGCCGGTCCACGCCCGCCGTTTCCATCGCCTTCTGCGCGAGCTTGTCCGGCAGCAGCCCCAACGCCTGATGCGCAAACCCTGTTACAGGCGAGCCGTGGGCTTCCATCCCCACAGCATCAAGCACTGCGTCGGGGCCGCGGCCCTCCGTCATATCGCGCAGTTCATCTGCCACGGTCTTGGAGTAGTCGAGCGTTTCCACGCCGTGCCTGGCTGCCATTGCCCGCCGCTCCGGAACGGGATCAATGCCAATGACCCGTTGCCCGAGGTACCGCCCTATCCTCGATCCGAATTGTCCAACAGGGCCAAGGCCGAAGACAGCGAGGGTTCCCCCGTCAGGGACGTCGGCATACTTGACCCCCTGCCAGGCCGTAGGCAGGATGTCGGACAGGAACAGGTACCTCTCGTCGGGCAGGTCCGTTCCCACCTTCACCGGGCCGTAGTCTGCGAAGGGCACCCGCAAGTACTCGGCCTGGCCCCCCGGCACGGAACCGTACAGCTCGGAGTAGCCGAACAGGGCAGCTCCGGAGCCCTTCTCCTTGACCTGGGTGGTCTCGCATTGGGACTGCAGACCCCGGCGGCACATGAAGCACTCGCCGCAGGCTATCCCGAACGGGATGACCACGCGGTCTCCCACCGTCAGGTTGGTCACGGCGCTGCCAACCTCCACAACGATGCCCATCGGCTCATGGCCGATCACATCGCCCTTATGCATGTACGGACCCAGCACTTCGTACAGGTGGAGGTCGGATCCGCAGATGGCAGTGGAGGTGATCCGGACGATCGCGTCGGTTGGTTCCTGGATCACGGGATCAGGAACTTCCTCTACGCTGACGGATCGTTTGCCTTGCCAAGTAAGAGCCTTCATCGTTTGCCTCTCAATGCGATGAGAATCGGATGCGCCAGCCGGACGGCGAAGGGTCCAAAGGATCAGTAGGAAATGAACTCCACGAGCTCGCCCACACGGTCCTCGGGGTAGTTGCGGGCAATATCGGCCTGGCTGAGCATGCCCACCAAGTCATGCCCGTCAATCACCGGCAGACGCCTGACCTGGTGTTCCTGCATGGTCTTGATGGCTTCTTCTATTGAGTCGTCCGCACCAATCGTGACGGGCTTCCCCTCAGCCATCTCGCCTGCCGTGGCGCTGCGCGGATCTCCGCCCTCAGCCAGGCATTTGATGACGATGTCCCTGTCAGTAACCATTCCCTTGAGCCGCTGATCCTCTCCGCAGATGGGCAATGCACCTACGTTGAGCGATTTCATCTTCCGCGCCGCCGCCTCCAGGGTTTCGTTTTCTCCGACGCATTCCGCGCCCGGAGTCATAAAATCGCGTGCCTTCGGCATTTTGCTCACTCCTCACGAGGTCCTCCGGGCGGCAGCTCCCCGGCCCGGAATGGATATGGAATTGGTCCCGGTTGAGGTCATGGCCGACAACTTCCCGGGGGTACTTTGACCGTAGCGCCGAATCAGTTTCCTGTGAAGGTCAGCATGCTTATTAGTTTTGTTTCGGAGAAAAACTAAGCAACCTGATCAAATCCCTTGCCTCCCGGCCCGGAAATTCACTAGCGTTGAAGGTGCCCCAGTCCCCCAAGGAAAGGCAGCATCATGACGCTATACCAGCCTGAGCCCGTCGAGATTTCTACCCGGATGCGGCCGGGAGAATGGACCGAATCCAGCCTCGAAGAGCTGGTCACCACCTATCGGGCAAAGTTGATGGGCATGGGGGCAAGCGTGGCGGACATCGTAACGGAAGTGGACAGAAACGACGACGGCTCCGTCCGCGTATTCGTGGCTTGGCGAAAGGACGATGCCGCCAACGAGGCCGCCACAGGTCAGGCTGTGTAGGGATGCTGAGGGTCGGAACCACCGTGCTTGGCGTCGGCGATGTCGCCAGGGCAACTGCATTCTGGAGCGCCGCCCTTGACTATGCTCCCCAGGACAACGGGGACGACACGTGGGTAATTCTGAACCCGCAAAAGGGCGACGGCGCCCGGCTGGCGCTGATGCTCAGCGAGACTCCCGTTCAATTCCACCCCCGGATCCACCTTGATCTCTGGGCGGACAACCAGGAAGCCGAGGTCCAGCGGCTTCTAAACCTTGGAGCCGAACGCGTTGATTGGGATCTTTACCCGGATGACGCGGACTTCATAGTGCTCGCAGATCCAGAGGGCAACCGTTTTTGTGTCGTCGATGCCAGTGAGGGCTAGAGTATGGAATCTTCATTGCAGGGTTTCAACCCCCGAACAGCAATCGTCACGGGCAGCGACTCAGGCATCGGCAGGGCCACCGCCGTGGCCTTGGCCCGGAACGGCCTGGATATCGGCATTACCTGGCACACCGATCAGGCGGGTGCGGAACACACCGCCGCGCAGGTGCGTGAGGCGGGGAGGACGGCGGTGGTCCGGCAACTGGACACCTCTGACATGCCGGCATGTTCCGGCGTCGTAGATGAACTCGTCGCGGAACTCGGCGGGGTGGATGTTTTTGTCAACAACGCCGGCACTGGTGAAGGCACGCCCTTCCTGGAGCTTGAATACGACACGTGGGCCAAGACCGTGGACGTGGACCTCAACGGGGCTTTCCTGTGCATCCAGGCAGCAGCCCGGCACATGGTCCAGGCGGGCAAGGGTGGCCGTATCATTGCCGTGACCAGCGTCCACGAAACGCAGCCCAAGGTAGGCTCCTCGGCCTATGTGGCAGCCAAGCACGGGCTGGGCGGGCTCATCAAGACAATTGCCCTGGAACTGTCCAGCCACGGCATCACTGCCAATTCCGTCGCTCCGGGTGCCATCTCAACCCCCATGTCCGGGCAGGAGGGCGACGATCCGCCACCCCGGAACGAGCCCGGGATTCCGCTTGGGCGCTCGGGCCGCGCCCAGGAGATTGCGGACGTCATCGCGTTCCTTGCCTCACCGGCATCGAGCTATGTCACGGGTGCCTCATGGGTAGTGGACGGAGGAATGCTCCAGATGGGTCCGATGGCCGGAGCCGCGCTTCCCGACGACGAGTGGCGCGCGCGTTAGCGGGACGCTTTGCTTTGAAGGAGCTTCCCGATGGCACTGTCCCTCAGATTGCCCAACAGCTCCCGCGGGCCCGAATAGATCTCAATGGCGCCCGCATCCCTGAGTTCAGCCTCGCTTGTGCCGCCGCAAGTCACTCCGACTGTGGATATACCGATTTTGGCGGCCGCATACACATCCCATACTGCATCGCCCACGTATACGGTATCGCCGGCGCCCACTCCAACGGCATCCAGGGCAGCCAGGAGGATGTCGGGCTCGGGTTTACTCTCCTTGGCATCATTGGCGCTCGTGGCAGCGTGGATGTAGGAGTCCGAGTTAAGGGCGGACTTGAGCATTTTCAGGTCCTGCTCACGCGCGGAAGAGGCGAGCGCTACGGCGAGCCCGCCTTCGCAGCATTGAAACAGAAGATCGCGGGCACCGTCGAAAGCCCGCAGGAACGGCCAGTAGGTGGAGAAAATCGCGGCGTGCGCGTCCATCACCGAGGTGTCCTTGGCCCTGTCGCGATCCGGTGGGAGGAGATGGGCCACCAGTTTGTCCCCGCCCATGCCCACGGCCCGGTGGATCGAAGCCATGGGCACATCGAAACCTGAGCCCCGGAAGGCGTGCCACCAGGCCAAGGTGTGGAGGTAGGACGAGTCAACGAGTGTCCCGTCCACGTCAAAAAGAACCGCAGCCCGATGCCCCCCGCGGGGTTTGCCGTTGAGCATCAGTGCGCCAGGCCGCTACGCCTTCCTGCGGCTACCAGCTGACCGTGCCCCCCGCCCGCCATAGATTTCCTGGCGGCCTTAACGTGCTGTTTGAGGCTCTGCTTTTTTACGGGTGCGGACTGCTGGTCATGGCTGCGGTCACGGATCAGGCCTGTGCCGGCGATTTCGCGGGCCTTGGCAATGCCTGCCACTGCTGCCTTCTTGGTCGGGAAAGTAACGGAAATAGCCATGAGGGCTCCCGTTCCGTCCAGCATCCTGATGCGGTATCCGCCATCGGGCGCGTCTACGAGTTCGAAATATCCAGACATTGCATCTCCTCCATACTCCACGGCGTCGTGAGGTATTAGTAAGTATACTTACCGATAGCTTAGAGGAAAAACCGGAATAGGTCTTTCAGCCGCTGCTCAGCTTCCCCTCAACGGCGTATCGCTGCGGTGCATGGTGTCTTCCTCGAGTTCCAGGGCGCTCAACACGAGGGCGAAATGGCTGAAGGCCTGGGGCGTATTTCCGAGGTGCCTGCCGTCCCCCACATGGAACTCTTCACTGAGCAGGCCTACGTCGTTACGCAGCGACAGGAGCCTCTCGAAGAGATCCCTCGCTTCGGAATGCCTCCCCGCTCCCAGCAGCGCCTCCACCATCCAGAACGAACAGGCAAGGAACACCCCTTCGTCCCCCGGCAAACCGTCGTCGCTGTGTTCCGGCTGATACCGCAGCAGGAAGCCGTCCCGGGACAGTTCCCGCTGGATGGCATCAATGGTCCCAACCACGCGTGGATGGTCGGGAGGCAGGAATCCTACCCGAGGAATCAGCAGCAGGCTCGCGTCCAGTTCCGGACGGCCGTAGGACTGCGTAAATGTGTTGCGTTCGACGTCGAAACCTTCGGTCATGACCTCGCGATGAATCCTGTCCCGCAGGGCTTCCCAGCGGTCTGCTGGCCCCGGCAGCCCGGACTCCCGGACACCTTTGACCATCCGGTCCGCAGCCACCCACGCCATCACCTTGGAGTGAGTGAAATGGCGGCGGGGCCCGCGCATTTCCCACAACCCGTTATCGGGCTGTTCCCAGGCACCTTCGAGGTACTCCATCAGGGCGATCTGGACATCCCAGGCCTCATCGGTGTGTCGAAGTAACGAGTTCCGGGTGAGGGACAGGCAGTCCAGCACTTCACCCCAGACGTCCAGCTGGAGCTGGTCTGCTGCCGCATTTCCGATCCGCACCGGTTTGGAGTTCTCATACCCGGCGAGCCAGGGGAGCTGCATCTCCGGTAGCCGGCGTTCGCCGTGGATTCCGTACATGATCTGAAGATCCGCCGGGTCCCCCGCTACGGCCCTCAGCAGCCAGTCGCGCCAGGCTGCTGCTTCGTCGGTGTAGCCGGCCGCCAGCAGAGCCTGAAGGGTGAGGGTTGCATCGCGCAGCCAGCAGTAGCGGTAATCCCAGTTCCGCGGACCGCCCAGCTGCTCAGGCAACGAGGTGGTAACCGCTGCTACGATCCCGCCGGTCGGGGCGTAGGTCAGTGCCTTGAGGGTGATCAGCGAACGTTGCACCGCTTCGCTGTACGGTCCATTGACAGGGCACTTCTCCGTCCATTCCAGCCAGAACTCCTCGGTGGCCTGCAGCACCTCTTCAGCGTTAACAGAGCGGGGTCTCCGGACGTGGCTGGGCGCCCACGTCAGTACGAACGGAATGCGTTCACCCTCGTGCACCGTGAAGTCACTGACAGTCTGGAACTTTTCGCCGCGCAATGGCGCCTGCGTCACGAGGTAGGCTGCATCGGGTCCGGCTATGGCATGCACCCCATAGTGGTCACGGCGGACCCACGGAACGATGTGGCCGTAATCAAACCTCAAGGCCAGTTCGCCGCGTATCCTCACCTGTCCGCTGACGCCCACCACTATTCGGACAATGTCAGCCACCTCGTCACGGGGTGGCATGAAGTCAATGATGCGGACTTGCCCGTCCGGGGTATCCCACTCCGATTCAAGGATGAGCGTCCCCGGCTGGTACCGGCGGCGGGTGCATTTGCCGCCGTTCACGGGAGCCAGAAGCCAGCGGCCGGCGGCCGGGGTATCCAGCAGGGCGTTGAAGCACGCCGGGGAGTCAAACCGCGGCAGGCACAGCCAATCCACGGAACCTTCCATGCTGATCAGCGCGGCCGTGTGAAGATCCCCCACCATCGCATAGTCCTCGATGCGTGCCATGGACCCTAGCGTGCCACAATCTGCCCTCCAGGGACGAGGTGTAGGGTTGAAATACGGTGATGCAGCTGCCGATGGATTCATTTCCATGTGCTGGGTTCTGTCGCGGGCATATGGATGCCGCAGGACAGAAGGGAACCCAGTCAATGCTTCATAAGACTTTCGGCCACACCACTTTCGCCGTCTCAGCCTTGGGCTTTGGTGCAGGACACCTCGGCGATGACGTCCTCACGGACCAGGAAGCCCACCGCCTTCTGGATCGGGCGCTGGGGCTGGGAATCACCTTTTTTGACACCGCCCGCAGCTATGGGCGCTCGGAGGAACGCCTCGGCGCATTTCTACCTCCGCACCGTGATGAGGTGGTGCTCTCCACAAAGGTGGGGACTGACGTACCTGGCCAGCCGGACTGGAGTGCGGCAGCAGTCCGCCTAGGCGTGGAGGAGTCACTCCGCACCCTGCGGACTGACGTGATCGACGTCGTCTTCCTCCACTCCTGCCCGCTGGAAATCCTCGAAAAGGGCGAAGCTATAGATGCACTGCTGGCCTGCGTTGATTCCGGCAAGGTCCGCGTCGCCGGTTACAGCGGGGACAACGAAGCCCTCGCCTGGGCCGCCGCATCCAACGGCTTCGGCGCCCTGCAGACATCCGTCAACATCGCCGACCAGAACTCCTTGCACGAGATTCTGCCGGACGCCGCTCACAGGGGAATCGGTGTGGTGGCCAAACGCCCGCTAGCCAACGCAGTCTGGCGCCACAGCGAGCGGCCAACCGGCACTAACGTGGAAGCGTATTGGGACCGTATCAACCAGATGGGTCTCGAACCGCAGGCAGACGACTGGCCAGGCACGGCAGTACGATTCTCTGCGTTCGCCCCAGGGGTCTCCACCATGGTCATGGGTACCTCCAACGTCTCCCACCTCGAGGAGGCTGCGGCCGCCGTCGCCCGTGGGCCTTTGCCGGAAACTGAACTTCACCGCTGGGAGAAAGCCTTCACCCTTCACGCCCGGGAATGGGCCGGCGAGGACTAAGTGTCCCTCAACATCGGCACGTCCGGTTGGAGCTATGACCACTGGGAGAATGTTTTGTATCCTCCCGGATTGCCGTCGAGGGACCGTCTGCAGTATTACGTAGCCCGGTTCAACACGGTGGAGCTTAACGCAAGCTTCTACCGCTGGCCCAGGGAGACCGCCTTCGCGAGCTGGCGCAACCGGCTTCCCGGCGGATTCGCCATGTCCGTCAAAGCCCCCCGTGGTCTGACCCATGCAAAGAAGCTCTACAGTCCGGAAGTGTGGGTGGAACGGATAACCCGGTGCTGGCATGAGCTGGGGGACAAACGGGCGGTGCTGCTGGCACAGTTGCCGCCCAATCTTGCCCGTGACGACGCCCGGCTGGATTACTTCCTGTCCGCGCTGCCGGAGTGGATCCGCGTTGCGGTGGAGTTCCGCCATGACAGTTGGGACCATCCGGAGGTTTACCAGCTCCTTGAACGTCACCAAGCGGCCTACTGCATCATGAGTGGAGCAAATCTGCCCTGCATTCTCCGCGCCACTGCCCCCTTTGTGTACATACGGCTCCACGGGCCAGACCACCAGCACCTCTACGGTGGCTCGTATTCAGACGATGACTTGAAATGGTGGGCTGATCGGATCAGCGAATGGCGTTCAGCGGGAAAGGACGTTTTGGTCTATTTCAACAACGACGGCGGCGGCAACGCAGTGCGGAATGCGGTCACATTACGCGGGCTGCTCGGAGACGGTTGATCCTGTGGACTGATCTGCGTCTTTGGGCGTAGCAGCTGTGGCAGAGTGGAGGCATGGAATTGGCGCCCAAGGAATCATCATTGGCAGGGAACCACGTGTTCCGGCTTGCCCATAAGCTGTCGGATGCCGGGAACACGTTGCGGATGCGGCTGGCCAGGCGCTGGAAATTCGTGCCCCAGACCGTTGCGTATCAGGGGTACGGTTCGACCGACTTCGTCCGAATCCTGGCGAGGGTCCTTTTGACCAGCAAGCCCGCCCCCGGCAGCCGGGCAGAGCACGCCGCCAAAAACGGAAACCAGAACGTCCGGGGCTGGCGTGCCTTCACCAGCGTTCCGATTCCCAACGTGACTGTGGAAATCGAAATCGGCGGAGTGCTGACCACAGTAAAAACCGACCGCGGCGGCTTGGTGGACACGGATGTAATGGTTGCCCTCGCGCCAGGATGGCACACAGCCGTGCTGCGGGCGGAGGGCACTGAACCGGCCGAGGCAAGCATTTTTGTGGTGGCTCCCGATACCCGCTTTGGAATTGTCTCGGACATCGATGACACGGTCATGGTCACGGCCCTTCCGCGCCCGTTCCTGGCGCTCTGGAACACCTTCGTCCTGAGCGAGAGGGCCAGGATGGCAACACCCGGCATGGCAGTGCTGCTGGACCGGCTCGTTGTGGAGCACCCAGATGCGCCTGTTGTCTACCTATCCACCGGGCCCTGGAACGCCGCTCCTACGCTGGCGCGCTTCCTGACCCGGAATATGTACCCCTCGGGCACGTTGCTGCTCACGGACTGGGGACTCACTCAGGACCGCTGGTTCCGCAGCGGGCAGGAGCACAAACTCCGGAACCTCGAGCGCCTGGCCGCTGAATTCCCCGACATGCGGTGGCTCCTGGTTGGTGACAACGGCCAGCACGATGAACAGATCTATTCGGACTTTTCCCGGGAGCATGGGTCCCGCGTGGCAGCCATCGCCATCCGCCAGCTGTCCGTGAGTGAATCGGTCCTGGCGGGCGGGCACTCGGAGAACGGCGATCACACAGGTTCAAGTGTCCCGTGGATCTACTCCCCCGACGGTGCCGGAATCGCGAAGGGCCTCAAAGGCCTGAACCTTCTCTGACTGTTGTTTCGCCCGCTCCAGTCATCGGACCGCTGCCGCGCCTTCCGCTGTTTCAGGAATGCCGGGGTGGCGGGAGGCGAGGACCTCCTGAAGCCAGTAGTAGGACGCCTTCGGAGTGCGCACCAGGGTTTCAAAGTCGACGTGGATGAGGCCGAAAGGCTGCCGGTACCCGGCGGACCATTCGAAATTGTCCATGAGGGACCACACGTAATACCCGCGAAGGTCTATCGATTCCGCCACGCCACCGGGGGCGGTTGCCTCCAAGGCACTGGCCAGGTGTTCCGCCAGGTATCTCAGCCTGCGTTCGTCAGGGATGATGATCCTGTCCGTTTTCCGGTCCTTGACCACCACGTCGTCGAAGCTGGCACCTCCTTCGGTGATGATCACCGGCGGAAGATCCGGATAGCGTTCCGCCATCTCAGCGAGCGCAACAGACATGTACTCCGGTTTGATGGGCCAACCGTAAGCAGTGGTCTCCGCGTCGGACCAGGCCATGATGTGGAAGGGCGAACCCGGGGCGCTGTCAGTCAGATCACTGCCCATCGCCTCGGCCATGCCTGCCGGGACCGGCCCTTCCCCTGCCCCCGCCGCGACTTTGGTGGGCATGTAATAGTTCAACCCGTAGAAGTCCAGGGGCTGGGAAATCACAGCCATGTCCTCATCCGGATGGTTGAAGGATGAGAAGAACTTGGCTGCCCGGATAACGTCGGGGTACTTGCCGGTCAGAACTGGATCCGCGTAAAGACGGTTCTGGGCAATATCCATAAGGCCGGCGCTTAGTTTGTCCAAGGGGTTACCCGATGCAGGAACCATCGGGGAGTAGACGTTGGTTATGCCAATTTCCCCCGGAACATGGGCTGACCTCAAGGCCTGGACAGCCAGGCCATGCCCCAGGAGCTGGTGGTGGACGCTTGGGAATGCGTTCAACAGCAGCGATTCCCCGGGCGAATGCAGCCCCAAGGCATATCCGTTCGTTGCCACAGTCGCTGGCTCGTTAATGGTCACCCAGCGGGCTACCCTGTCCCCGAAAAAGGACGCTGCGATGGCAGCAAAATCGCCCAGGCGGTAGGCGGTGTCCCTGTGGATCCAGCCGCCGGCCTGATCCAGGGGAAGGGGTGTGTCCCAGTGGTAGAGGGTAACCATCGGGGAGATCCCGCAGGCCAGCAACTCGTCCAGGAGGCGGTCATAAAAGTCCAGACCGGCCGGATTCAGGGGTCCCTTGCCGTCGGGCTGGATCCGGGGCCAGGAGAGGGAGAACCGGTAGGAATCAATACCGAGATCCTTCATCAAGGCAACGTCTTCGGGCATCCGGTGGTAGTGGTCGCAGGCAACAGCAGGGCTGCCGTCATCCACGATTGCCCCTGGTTTGGCAGCGAAGAGATCCCACCCGGCTGGTCCGCGCCCGTCTTTATCCAGAGCTCCCTCAATCTGGAAAGCCGCCGTCGCAACGCCCATGGTAAAGGTCGCCGGTATCAATGCGGCCAGGTCTTTGGCGGTTACGCTCATGTCCTGGGACCCCTATGCTGTTGTGCCGTTGGTGCATTGATTTTAGGACCAGCGGCGTCTGCGCGCCACGTGGCAGCAGGAGTTCCTCCTTACACGGAACAACTGGTCAGAGGAGCAGGGCGTCTGAACCGAACAGGAAGTCCTTCGCGTGCGCCAGCGCCTTCTTGAAGGCGTCGTTGCGAAGAGTTATGAGCTGCTCCGAATCGGTGCCGTCCGGTTCCAGGTAGGCAGTGTATCCGGGACGCAACACCCAGATATCACCCGACGGCGGAAGGTAGAAGACACCGAACGAGCGATGCTGAACGTCATCCGGAGTCCAGATCGGCACAACGGCCATGGCCGCTCCTGTATCGGGGTTGATCCATTGGGCTCTCGGCAACGGCTCCTCATGCGCTTCAGGATCCAGGAACGGCGCAGTTCCCTGTCCCCAACGTTGTTCAAAGCGTTCGTGGAAGGCAGGGATCAGGTGCGAATCGTAGCGGCGCCAGGCGCTCATATGGTTCTCCTATTCGTTTACACAGCGGGTTCGTTTACACAGCGGGTTCGTTTACACAGCGGGCCCGGCCCAGGGCCCTTCTTCCCACCGCACAGGGGTGACCCGCAGGAGCGGGGATGGCTTTGGAATCCGGCGAACCGGAACTTCAGGGGGCCCATAGCGCACGGGTATGTCCTGTCCGGATCGCGGTTCCTCTTTCCGATTCCGGTTTTGCCGACGGTCATACTCCGCGCGCTTCCTGGGATCACGCAGCACACCGAAGGCATTCATGATCGCCAGCACTTCAGCGGACGCCGGTGGAGCCGCGGCAGCATCGACGTCCGGGTGCCGTGTCCGCATCAGCCCGCGGAAAGCGCGCGAAATCTCCTGCTGGGTGGCTGTGTCAGCCACACCGAGCACTGTGTAGTAGTCAGAAGGCTCGTTGCTCATGCTTGCCATCCGCTGCCATCGCTGCGTGATGCCTGATGCCGGGTGCCTGATGCCACTGCGGGGCGGCTTCGGGCTACTGCCGAAAGCCGCCCTGCGTGCCTCAGCTACCGGGTGCCAAAAGTTCCGGCCACCCTGTTCCCGGTGGAGTTACCTGTTGATTTCCTGCCGGCGCTGCGTTTCGATTTCGATCTTGCGGGGCTTGGCCTGCTCAGCGACCGGGATGCGGAGGGTCAGGACACCGCCGTCGTAGCTTGCCTTGACGTTTTCGGTATCGAGAGTGTCACCGAGGATCAGCTGGCGGCTGAAGACGCCGCGAGGCCGCTCGGAAACAATCAATTCAACGCCTTCACCCGCTGGTTCACCGCGTTCCGCACGGACAGTGAGGACGTTGCGTTCAACATTGAGGTCCACCGAATCAGCGCTGACCCCAGGGAGATCGAACGCGACGACGAATTCCCCGTCCGACTGCCAGGCATCCATGGGCATCGCGGCCGGCCGGGCTGCAGTTCCGAAGACCTGCTGCGTGAACCTGTCCAGCTCACGGAACGGGTCGGTGCGCATCAACATCATTTCCCACTCCTTCAGCATGAAGTAGTTGCTCATATCTTTTGGGTATCCGTTCCACTTATCTGTGGTGCTGGATATAGATTTTTTATAACACCAGTGAGAGACTATGGCAAGAGCTCTTGAGCACAACCTAAGGAGCGTCATGACAGAGCATGGAGACGACGTTGGCGTGTACGCGATCTCGGTAGTGGCGCAGCTGCTTGGGACAGGCCAACAGAACATTCGACAGTACGAGCGCAAGGGCCTGCTCACGCCCGATCGCACCTCAGGGGGAACGCGTCAGTACAGCGAATCCGACGTCGCAGTCTTGCGACGGATCGGTGAACTTCTTGACGAAGGCCTCAACCTGGCCGGAGTGGCCAAGGTACTGGAGTTGGAGGAAGCAAATGCCAAGCTCCACCGGGACCTGAAGCGGGCACGGGGCCGCTGAACGGAAAGTTCACTGCCCGAGCGGAGAGTGTTGATCCCCCTGCGGGCGCCGCGTCAGTCAGTGCTCGTGTCTGCTTTGGAC
The DNA here is from genome assembly GCF_056499105.1 of Arthrobacter sp. Z5-13. Taxonomy (NCBI): domain Bacteria; kingdom Bacillati; phylum Actinomycetota; class Actinomycetes; order Micrococcales; family Micrococcaceae; genus Arthrobacter; species Arthrobacter sp. Z5-13. Next base: position 777,225 of record NZ_CP096460.1, on the reverse strand, counting down.
AGCTCCCCCGTGATCTTCTCACCGGGAATCCGGGCAGTCCGCCATGTATCAACAACGATGACCACGCCAAGGATCACCAATGACAGCGAGACGGAGGCAAGGGCGTCGCTGACCCAGTGATAGCCAAGATAAAGGCGGCTGATCGCAGCAAAAAAGATCCCGACGGCGGCCGCCGCAAATCCGATAACCGCCGGCCAAACGTGCTTCCGGCGGGAAAAGACCAGGAAAGCGGTAATCAGGAGGAAGTCGGCAGCACCCAGCACATGGCCGGACGGGAAGGAAAACGTTGAGTCCGGGCCGAACAGCATCTGCTCAATGGGTGGCCTGCTGCGGCCTACTAAACGGCCGATGATCTGGGCCAGCACAACGCCCGTCAGCATCCCCGCCGCAAGCAGGATGGGCCGCCACGCATGCTTCGCGGCAAGACCCCAGGCAACAGTCACCACCAGGATGATGATCGGCAACACCACCGGACCGAAGATGACCGCCAAAATGATCATGGCCGTGGTGAGGGGCTCCGAGCGCTGGGTCAGGAACCATGACTGCATGGGGTCATCGCCGCCGGCGATCCCATCCTTGTTCAGGATGTCACCCAAGGTGACGAAAAACAGTACTGACCCGAGCAGTATCAGCACTGCCGCCACCCGGTAGAGCCTGGTCCTGGCAGCTGCACTCATGTACCGCTCCTCCACAACAAACTTGTCGTGGAAAACGCGCCAGAATCCCGGATTGTCATCCGTTCTCTCGGTCATTTTTCCGTCTCCGCCCGTGTACCGGTGAAATCGTCTTCGTGGAAAATTATCTCCGTTCCGGGGCCTGAACGTTCCTGTGCGGGAGGTGGCCAGTCTACTTACTATTTGCCGGAAGCACTGTTAGCGTGGGCAGAAAGCGGACAGCAGAGCAAGGAGGGGCCATGAGCATGGACGCAGCCGGTGAGGACCGCAAGAGCCACGAAGACCAGAGCAGGTCCGGCAAGATGTCGGGACCCGAAGGCACCATTCCGGGCAGCGATAAGGGCGTGGGGATGGGTGCCGGCAACGAGCCGAATACCTTCGAGCCGGAGGAAGATCCAACGGCCACGGCAGAAGGCACTGAGAAGGTGGAAGACACACCCACTGACACCAGTGAACCCAGCTGATAGGCATGAAATGAAGCCCCTGGACGTCCGGCCGGGAGTACCCTGACTGCATGGGCGCCATGAACGAACTGATCAATCAGGCCGCTGTGGATTCATTGCTCAGGGTGCTCACATCCGCAGTTCCCGGTCAAGGCTGGCCTGAGCTGACCGCTGCCGGGGCAGGCCTGGATGGCCTGAGCCTGCGGGAGCGCGCCGATCACGTCAGCCGCGCACTCGTGGCAGACTTCAGGCAACAGGCTGATAACACCCCTGCAGGTGGAAACTATGCGACGGCGGCAGTGGCCTTCCGCCAGGCCCTGCAGGATCCCGGTTTCTCCGGTTGGGCGCTGTGGCCCGTCACTGAGTCGGCAGCTACCTTGGCTTTAGAGTCCGAGGATCCTGCGCATTTCGACGACTGCCTCGGACTGCTGGCCGAACTGACGCCGCGGCTGACTGGCGAATTCGCGATTCGCCGGCTGCTGGCAGCAGATCTGCCACGTTCCTTAGCCGCAATCCAGTCCTGGACCACGCACGCTGATGAACATGTCAGGCGCCTTGCAAGCGAAGGCACCCGGCCGTACCTGCCTTGGGCGGTGCGGGTACCCGCCATTATCGATCACCCTGAAGCCACAGTGCCCATCCTTGACGCACTCTATAGGGACACCCACGAGTACGTGAGACGCTCAGTGGCCAACCACCTCAACGATCTGGCCCGCCATGCACCGGACCTGGTCATCTCCACGGCAGCACGCTGGATGGCAAATCCGGACAGCAACACCGTTCCGGTTGTGCGGCACGGCTTGCGGACATTGATCAAGAAGGGCCACCCACAAGCGTTGGCCCTGCAGGGCTTCATTCCCGCAGAGCTCACTGTCAGCCCACCGCAACTCGACCGGGACGACGTCGTTCTTCCTTCAGATCTGGGCTTTGCGTTCGAAATTTCCAACACGGGTGCAGAACCTGCGCGACTCGCCGTTGATTATGTGGTGCATTACCGAAAGGCGAACGGGTCCCGCTCGCCAAAGGTCTTCAAACTCGCCACTGTCACCCTGGTTCCCGGCGAAACCAAGAGCTTCTCCAAGCGGCATGCATTCCGCCAAATGACCACACGCGTCCACCATGCCGGCAAGCACAGCCTGGAGCTTCAAGTCAATGGAATCCGGTACCACACCGTGGATTTTGTGCTCCAACCGGAAGGGTCCTGAGGGAGTTGCTAAAATGTGATTTGACTCACAATAGAAGATCGGGTTACTCTATGGTAGTTGTTAGCGCTCACAGGACGCAATATCGTCATTGTAGTGTCATGGTAGATCTAGCAGCAGCTCGGAGTATTCAAGACCGGCATCCGTTCGCCGGCCTTGACCCTCAAAATTCTTCCTGACAAAGGGTCATCAGACCCCTCGTGAGGAAACCGGACATCACTGGCCGGGAAAGCCGTAAGCGCAGATGCTTTTCGGCCAAGCACCAGTTCGCTGACCCCCGGTCAGCGGAAGGAGAACATAGTGAGAATCAAAAAACTCCTGGGCGCCTTCGCCGTCGTCCTCGCAGTTACCGTGGGGGCTACGGGTTGTGGCACCCGCGGCGGAACAACAACGCCCACAGAAGGGGCTGACGCCTCAGGTTCGCTGGTTGGAATTTCCATGCCTACGCAGACCTCGGAACGCTGGATCGCAGACGGCAAGAACGTCTCCGATTCCGTTACCAAGCTCGGATACAAAGCGGACCTCCAGTTCGCCAATGATGATATTCCCACCCAGGTTTCCCAGATTGAAAACATGCTGACCAAGGGCGCCAAGGCCCTGATCATCGCAGCGATCGACGGCACCACCCTGACCGATGTCCTGGCCAAGGCCAAGGAACAGAACGTCAAGGTCATCGCCTACGACCGCCTCATCAACGGAACCCCCAACGTTGACTACTACACCACGTTCGACAACTACACCGTAGGCGTCCAGCAGGCCACTTCCCTGCTGACCGGCCTTGGTCTGCTCGATGCCAGCGGCAAGAAGGTCGAAGGCAAGGGCCCGTTCAACGTCGAGCTCTTCGCCGGCAGCCCGGATGACAACAACGCCAACTTCTTCTGGACCGGCGCCATGGACACCCTCCAGCCGTTCCTGGATGCCGGAACCCTCAAGGTTCCCAGTGGCCAGACCAAGTTTGAGCAGGCTGCCATCCTTCGCTGGCAGGCACCCGTTGCCCAGAAGCGCATGGAAGACATCCTGACTTCCGCTTACAGCTCCGGCACCAAGCTCGACGGCGTTCTGTCACCGTACGACGGCCTCTCCATCGGCATCATCTCCGCCCTCACCAGCACCGGCGGCTACGCCAAGGGAAGCCTTCCCGTCGTGACCGGCCAGGACGCTGAAAAGGGCTCCGTTAAGTCGATCATCGCCGGCGAGCAGTACTCCACCATCTTCAAGGACACCCGCCAGCTCGGCGAGCAGGCCGTGAAGATGGTCGATGCAACCCTGAAGGGCCAAGAGCCTGAGGTCAACGACACCAAGACCTACAACAACAAGGTCAAGGTTGTTCCGGCCTACCTGCTCAAGTCCTTGATCATCACGAAGGATAACTACAAGAAGGAACTCATCGACACCGGGTACTACACCGAGGCCGACGTCAAGTAGCACTGTCCAAGGGTTTGTGGCCGGACCCCCGAGGTCCGGCCACAAACCCTTACCCAGCAGCCCTGCAGCCGCAGGGCAGCACAAGTTTCGATCATTCAGTGGGAATTGACGATGAATACACCCATTCTTCAAATGCGAGGAATCACCAAGACCTTCCCGGGAGTGAAGGCCCTTCAGGACGTCACCCTGGACGTGAACCGCGGCGAAGTCCATGCCATTTGCGGTGAAAACGGGGCCGGAAAATCCACCCTCATGAAAGTGCTGTCGGGCGTCTACCCGCACAACTCTTTCGAGGGCGACATCCTCTTCGAAAACGAACCGTGCAGTTTCAACAGCATCTCGGACAGCGAGAAGCGCGGCATCGTCATCATCCACCAGGAACTGGCCCTCAGCCCCTACCTCTCCATCGCAGAGAACATCTATCTGGGCAACGAGCAGGCCACCCGCGGTTGGGTCGACTGGCGCAAGACCAACCTGGAGGCCGCCAAGCTGCTGGCCCGGGTAGGACTGAGCGAAAACCCCATTACTCCGGTGCAGCACATCAGCGTCGGCAAGCAACAGCTCGTCGAGATCGCCAAGGCGCTGTCCAAGGAAGTAAAGCTGCTGATCCTTGATGAACCGACGGCTGCTCTGAATGACGAGGACTCCGGCCACTTGCTGGACCTCATCCTGCACCTCAAAGGCCAGGGCGTCACCAGCATCATCATCAGCCACAAGCTCAACGAGATCCGCAAGGTGGCGGACGCCGTCACCATCATCCGGGACGGCAAGACCATCGAGACGCTCAGGCTCGACGAAGGCCAGATCACCCAGGAGCGGATTATCCGCGGGATGGTTGGCCGCGATCTGGAGAGCCTCTACCCCGACCGCAATCCGCAGATCGGCGAAGAAGTCCTGCGAATCGAAGACTGGTCTGTTCAGCACCCGCAGGACCATTCCCGGATCGTGGTTCACAACGCCAGCCTGAACGTCCGCAAGGGTGAGGTTGTGGGCATGGCGGGACTGATGGGCGCGGGCCGCACTGAGCTCGCCATGAGCGTGTTCGGGCGCACTTACGGCCGAGCCGTTTCCGGCAAGGTGTACAAATACGGCAAGGAAATCAACACGTCCACCGTGTCCGAGGCGATCAACCACGGCATCGCCTACGCCACCGAGGACCGCAAGCAGTATGGCTTGAACCTCATTGAGGATATCAAGCGCAACATTTCCATGGCTGGGCTCCGAAAGCTCGTCAAGGGCGGCTGGGTGGACAGGAACGAAGAGACGGTTGTCGCCAACCGCTACCGAACCAGCATGAACATCAAGGCACCCACCGTAGCCGCCATTACGGGAAAGCTCTCAGGCGGAAACCAGCAAAAGGTGGTGCTGAGCAAGTGGATGTTCTCGGACCCCGACGTCCTGATTCTTGACGAACCCACCCGTGGGATCGATGTCGGTGCCAAATTCGAGATCTACACGATCATTGCGCGCCTTGCAGCCGAAGGAAAGGCAGTGATCGTGATCTCCTCCGAACTGCCCGAGCTCCTGGGTATTTGCGACCGCATCTACACGTTGTCCGCCGGGCACGTCACTGGCGAGGTGCCAATCGCCGAAGCCACCCAAGAGAAGCTCATGCACTACATGACCAAAGAGAAGGAATAGCGAACATGTCCGCCCTCAGAGAATCCCTGAGCTTCCTGACAAGCCGCCTGCGCCAGGTCGGCATTTTCGTCGCCCTCATACTCATCGTCATCCTGTTCCAGGTCCTGACCGATGGCATCCTCCTGCAGCCGCAGAACGTCAGCAACCTGGTGGTCCAGAACAGCTACATCCTGATCCTGGCCATCGGCATGGTGATGGTGATCATCGCCGGCCACATTGACCTCTCCGTTGGATCCGTTGCCGGGTTCATCGGAGCTGTTTCCGGCGTCATGATCGTGCACTGGGGGTGGGCCTGGTGGATCGCCATTCCGGCCTGCCTGCTGGTAGGCGCACTCGTCGGTGCCTGGCAAGGCTACTGGATCGCCTACGTAGGAATTCCGGCCTTCATCGTCACCCTGGCCGGCATGCTGATCTTCCGCGGCCTCACACTCATCACCCTCAAGAACCAGCAGATCACCCCGTTCCCCGATGAGCTCCGTGCGCTGGGTGGCGGCTTCCTGCCGGATATTTCCGGCGGTACTTCCGTCCTGGAATTCCTGACAGTGATCCTCGGCGTCGGCGGCACGGCTGCCATCCTCTTCCAGGCCATCAAGGAACGCCGGGTTCGCCGGAAGTTCAATCTTGAAAATGAGCCCATGGCCTGGTTCGTTGTCAAAACCGCCTTCATCGCGCTGCTGATGCTCATCATCACCTTCCTCCTGGCCAGCTACCGCGGAACCCCGATCGTCCTGGTGGTCCTCGCAGTACTCGTGATCCTGTACTCGGCACTGATGAACAACAGTGTTTTTGGCCGTCACATCTATGCAATCGGCGGGAACCTGCACGCCGCTGAACTCTCCGGCGTCAAAACCAAGGCCGTGACGTTCCGGTTGTTCGTCAACATGGGTATCCTCGCTGCACTGGCAGGACTCGTGTTCACCGCCCGCCTGAACTCCGCGCAGCCCGCCGGTGGTACCGGCTTTGAGCTCGACGCAATTGCTGCCGCCTTTATCGGCGGAGCAGCCGTGCAGGGAGGCATCGGTACCGTGGCAGGAGCCATGATCGGCGGCCTCATCATGGGTGTGCTGAACAACGGTATGTCCATCCTGGGCCTCGGCACCGACTACCAGCAGCTGATCAAGGGCCTGGTTCTTCTGCTGGCTGTCGGTTTTGATATCTTCAACAAGAATCGAAGCGGCAGCGGTGGCGGATCCACCATCGGTAGCCGCTTCAAGCGCAAGACCTCGCCACCAGCAGGCAGCGAGAGCACCACTCCCGTTGCCGGCAAGCCAGCCGGTGACACCGAGAAAGCCGCAGCTTCGCGGAACCCCTGAAATCCCCCGTCAGAATCCCCGTAAAGAAAGAGTTTTCCATGTCTATCCCCAGCCATCGCATAGATATACAGGTGAGCAGCCGTCATCTGCTCGACGAGCGCCTCGAAGCAGCGGTGCGCGACCTTCAAGAGGTTGCCATGGCTGCCGGAACCCACGGCATCCTGCTCACGCGAAACAAGCCAGGGCACTACACCGCGGCGCTTTCGGACCAAGTGCCCTTCGGAATGACCAGGGAACTCATTCACTAACAAATGGGCTTCCCGCGGGAGGGGGATCCCGCGGGAAGCGCGTTGTTTATTGAGCTCAAAAAGGGGGAAAGAAGCGGATGTCTGAATCTGGTGAAGACTGGAGCCATTTGGTGGGCCGCGTTGTTGAACTGCGCCGGGACGGACAGCTGGTCCGCATCGCCGAGGTCGAGGACGTAACCCCGGATGCAGCTATCCTGTGGCTGCGATTTGATGGCAACCATGGCCGTCAGCTTGTCACCAGGACCGACGGCTACGAGGTTCACCCCCTTTGACGGTCCTGCCCTGAAGCAAGCCTGTTCAAGGCCAGCGCGCCAACCAACAAGCCAAAGTCTCTAAGGGCAACATCAAAGAATCCCGGCACCAGCAGCAGGTTCACGATGATCCCTGCCAGCCAAGCGGCCACCACCAATGAGCCGATCTTGGGACGCCACGCCACCAACAGGCCCGCCAGGATTTCCACCACTCCCACCCCGTACATAAAGGTCTGGGGGCTTACCGGCACGATCTGTGTTGCAAGTGGAGCCAGGTAGCTGGTCCAATCCACCAGGAAGTTGGTGAATTTGTCGATTCCGAATGCAATCGGCGCAATGGTAAAGACGGTTCGAAGCAGCAGATAAGCCTGGTGCGTCTCGTGATGCCGAGCCTCCTGTGCAGCGGGCTGCGGCTGATGGTCAAGCATGACTTCCTCCTTCTAAAAGTGCTGATACTTGACTTTAGAATTGTTTGTTATGTCAATGGTCATTGATTTTAGAGTAGGATTTCATTATGACTACAGCGGAAACCGGCCTGAGTATGGGCAAGGCCCTAAGTGCCTTAGGCGACCCCTCACGCCGGGCCGTGTTCGAGTACGTCCTTCATGCTGCCGGCCCTGTGGGCCGTGATGAGGTGGCTGGATCATTGGGGTTGGTGCGAAGCACTGCCGCCTTCCATTTGGACCGACTGGCGGCAGAAGACCTCCTGGAGGTCTCTTTCCGGCGACTGACAGGACGAACCGGACCAGGATCGGGGCGACCCCACAAGCTCTACTCCCCCGCCGTGCGGGAAGTGGCCCTAAGCCTTCCCCCACGGCGCTATGATCTGGCCGGCGAGCTTCTCGCAGCAGGAGTGGAAGCCGCCGTCGAAACCGGCATGCCGGTAGCCGAAGCGCTGCAGACCGTTGCCGCCCGAGCCGGGGAGGAGATCGGTCAGGAGGCGGGAACCCTCAAAGGCGCCCTGGAACTCTACGGATACAAACCCGACGTCGGCGAGGATGGCAGCGTCGAACTCCTCAACTGCCCCTTTCACCGCCTGTCCAGAGCCCACACGTCCACCATCTGCGGCCTCAACCTGGATCTCCTGGCGGCAGTCGCCGAGACCGCGGAGCCGGGCTGCTACAAGGCCGTTCTTGAACCGCAGGTGGAACGCTGCTGCGTCCGCCTGGTTCCACAGGATTAACCCCCAAAGTAACCAGCCGGCGTCGGGCTTCAGTCCTCCGTCGGAGTAGTACGGAGCGAGTGATAGGTCCGCCAGCTATGCTCCGGCGCGAAGCCGAGCAGACGCTTCGCCTTGTCGATCGAGAGCATGGTCTCGTGCTCCCCTAATTCCTTGGTTACGGTGACCGCAGGGAACACCTCCGCGGCCAGGCTTGCGCTGGAGCGCTGCATCACCGTGTCGGCGTTTGCAATGATGAAGGCCTCAAACCCAGGGGCGTCGTATTCCAGCGCCTTGGCCACAGCCTGGGCACCATCCCGTGCGTCGATGTAGCCCCAGAGATTCCACTTACGCGAGGACGCATCAGCGTCGAAGGCCGGGAATGCCTCATAGTCCTCAGGGTCCATTACGTTGGAAAATCTGAGCGCAACGATGCTCAAATCAGGGTCCCAGCGCGTCAGCTGTATGGCCATCTGCTCTTCGAGGTGCTTGACCAGGGAATAGGTGCTTTCGGGCCGCGCGGGATACTCCTCATCCACCGGAATGTAGGGCGGATCCACGTCGAACGGCAAGCCCAAAAGAGTCTCACTGGACGCGTACACGAGCTTCCTGATAGCCGCCCGCCGAGTTGCTTGGAAAACGTTGTATGTGGAGAGCATGTTGTTTTCAAAAATGGCAGCATCGGGGGCCAGTCCAGGCGCTGGAATTGCAGCCAAATGAACCACCGCATCAATGCCGCCGTGCCTGTCGTCCAGCCCCAGGAGGGCGTCGAGGACGTGACCGTAGTTTGTCAGGTCGATCTGCGTAAATCCGCGGGATTTCAGGCCTGTACGGTCAAGATTGGTGACCTCGTGGCCATCCTCATTCAGCCGACGGACCACGCTTCTGCCAAGCTTTCCGCTTCCACCGGTAACTGCAATTCTCATGCCTCCACACTAGAGCCCGAACATGCTCCGCTGCCCTCACGCCGCCAGGCAATTCGCGCAGAAACAGCTCCATAGCCGCTTCACATTGAGTCCCATGAAATAGTCCGGACTTTTTCACGTGGTATTTCTCTGAACACCCCAACGGCAATACCGCTGTTTTTTGTAAAGGATGGCAATGCGTTCCACACCAGATATCACCCGAAAATCCCTGCTCATCGGCTCAGCATGGGGGCTGCTTGCCCTCACCGCAGGTTGTGCCAAGTCCCCGGCAGGCAGTGAGGCCATGGCCTCGGGCACTCCAACTGCGTCAACGGCCAACGTGGCCCACTGGTCCTATGAAGGCGCCGAAGGGCCCGGCGATTGGGGGAACCTCAGCTCGGCCTATCAGACCTGCACCACCGGCAAAGCACAGTCACCCATTGATATTCCGGCAGCCACTCCCAAGTCTCCGGCTCCCATATCACTGGCCTACTCCGCGTCCGAATGCGAAGTCCACGACAACGGTCACACCGTCGAGCTGCACGCGGAGTCAACCCAAAGCCTCACGGTGAGCGGTAAGAACTACACCTTCAAACAAATGCACTTCCACGATCCCTCCGAACACACCATCGAGGGCACCCGGTTCGACGTCGAGTTCCACTTTGTCCACCAGTCTGATGACGGCGTACTTGCCGTCGTCGGGGTTCTGGCGAAAGCGGGAAAAACGAACCCGGTGTGGGCGCCATTTGTCGATGCTGCCGCGGGCTCCACCTCGGAGCGTTCGATCGGCAATGTGAACCTCGCATCCCTGCTTCCGGCCTCCTTGGAGCACTATGCCTACGAAGGGAGCCTCACCACTCCCCCGTGCACGGAGAACGTGCTTTGGCTGGTGTTGGACCAGCCGATCGAACTCGGTACCGAGCAAATCAGCAAACTGCAGGCCGTCCACTCCGCGAACAACCGCCCAACGCAGGAGTTGAACAACCGAACTGTCACCCTGGTGAACCAGTAGGCCAGGGCGTCAGGGACTGACCGGTAGAACCGGGTGGGACTGGACTGAACGACGTGATTGACTGTTGGATATGACAGCCTGGACCAGCACACGCTTCACGCGTCTGCTGAACATTGACCTGCCCATCGTGCTGGGGCCGTTCGGGGGCGTGTCCTCGATCGGCCTCACAGCCACGGTCAGCGAAGGAGGCGGACTCGGATCATTTGGCCTGTACGGCTATGACGCAGACCGGATCAGGGCAACGGCCCGGACCCTTGATGAAGCGACAACCAGGCCCTACGCCCTGAACCTGTGGCTGCCCATCCCTGGCGAAGAACCGCCGCAGCCCGACGATTCGCAGTTTGCCTCCTACGTTGAGGTTCTGAGGCCATATTTCGAGGCTCTGGGGGTCCAGCCTCCTGCCAGGCCTGCCAACTACATGCCCGATGTGGACGATCAGATCCAGGCCGCACTGGAGGCAGAACCCGCCGCCATCAGCTTCGTATTCGGCGTTCCGTCTGAAGATGTCGTCGATGCCGCGCATGCCCGCGGCATCGCAGTGATGGGTACGGCCACCACCGTCAAGGAGGCACTCGCTCTGGAAAGGGGCGGCGTGGACGCGATTGTGGCCTCGGGCATGGAAGCCGGCGGTCATAAGGTCTCGTTCCTTGAAAAGCCCGAGAATTCCCTGATCGGAACTTTCTCCCTGGTGCCGCAGGTGGCAGACGCTGTGGCAGTTCCCGTCGTTGCGGCCGGAGGGGTGGCTGACGGCCGCGGAGTGGCTGCTGCGCTCACTCTGGGCGCCGATGCCGTGCAGATCGGTTCGGCCTTCCTTGCCACGAAGCAATCCGCTGCGAGCAACGGATACCGGGCTGCTCTTCGGGGACCCGAGGCGCAGCGTACCGTCCTCACCCGGGCCTATAGCGGCAGATTGGGCCGCGGCATGCCTAACCGGATAGCACGCGAACTCAACCATCCCGGCCTTCATGCACCCTTCCCCGTCCAGAACTGGTTGACCGGGCAGTTCCGGGGCAAGGCCGCGCAACTGGACATCCCGGAGCTGATGTCATTGTGGGCCGGTCAGTCCGCGCCGCTTATCGCGGCAGCACTTGATAATGACGACGACGCCGGGCACCTGCTGCGAAGCATCGTCGACTCCACCACCCGAATACTCGACGGCGGCACCTGACGCAGCCGAGGAGCACTTGGCAAAACGGGCCCTTGCCATTGCGGACGGGTCAGAGGGAATGCCGTCGGCTGTATATAATTTTCCGGTACGGTTTAGCAGAAGGCCGTTGGGGAGTTCTTCGATCCGGCTCCTGCCGCGGACACCGTTAACCTCACCCTTTTTTGAGGGCGGTGTCTGCAGCGCCGGATTGTTTTGACCTGAGCGAAACGGCATCAAACAATCGTGGCCAGCGAGTCGACCGCAGAATCTGCACCATCAATCACCGAGCACCTTCAGGAACTGGTACTCACCAGCTCGGATGTAGGGGATTTCCTTCACGAGCTTGCACGCGTATCCGCCCGTAGCCTGTCAGTAGACGGCGACGAGGTTCTGTGCGGCATCACCCTTCTCCGGCACCGCAAAGCCGCCACTGTGGCCAGCAGCAGTGAGCAGGCCCAGGTTATGGACGAGATCCAGTACTCATATGGAGACGGTCCCTGCATGACCGCCTCCCGGGAGCAGCTGACCATTCACGTACAGGACCTGGAGAGCGACCAGCGCTGGCCGCAGTATTTTGAAAAAGTCCTGGAGCAGGGAGTCCGCTCCATCCTGGCCGTCCCCTTCCGTTTGGAGGGCGACACCAAGGCAGCGCTCAACCTCTACTCGCACCGGCCTGGAAGGTTCGAGGGAAAAGTGTTGAAGCTCGCCGAGGACTTTGTCAGCCAGACGTCCATGGCCCTAAGGCTGGCCGTGCGCTTCGCCCACCACAGTGAGGCGGCAGCAAACCTCAAGGCCACCCTTGAATCCCGGACGGCCATCGACGTCGCCGTTGGGATCATCATGGCGCAGAATCGCTGCAGCCAGGCCGAGGCCTTCGAACTCCTCAAGGCAGCCTCTAGCGCCCGGAACGTAAAACTCCACGGCGTGGCGACGAGCATTGTTGATTCCCTGGGACACGGCCACGTCAGGACACATTTCGAATCGTAACGGTGCCGCCTGTCGGGGACCCTGTTTTCCTAGCGGTCTTGCTTGCTAGGGACCCTTGTTCTTGCCGCCAGTGTCGGGTTTGCCCTCGTCGGGTTTGCCGCCACCGGATTTGCCGTCATCGTTTTTGTCGGCGGAGCCCTTTTCGCTGGCTTCCTGTTCCGGCGAGCTGGATTCTTCAGTCAGCGGGGAAGCCGCGGGCGGGAGCGGGACGGTTGCGACCTCCGGAAATGCCGTGACAGACGGCCCAGGAGCGGGGGAAACCACATCCGTCATTCTGGCCGCCTGCGCTGCGGCCTCAGCAAGCGCCTGCAGCTCGTTCCGGACATCTTCCAAGGCGCTCCTGATTCCCTGGTAACGGGCAAAAGTCATTTTGCCGTCGCCGGCAGCCTCATCCAGGTCCTTTTCAAGCTGCTCCAGAACTTCGAGGGCGCGGGAATAGTCGTTGCCCGCCGCCGCCTGCCGGACCTCCGGCAGGCGTGCCTGCAACTGCCGGGCAGCATCCACCGACAACTCCGGCGTCTGCGCTGAACATGCAGGGGCGAGCACCAACAGGGCGGAGACCATGAGCGCCGAGGGCAGATTCTTCCAACGGATCACGGGGTGAGGCTCCTCTCAAGATCGGCCATCTCGCGCTCCAGAGTCCCGGAGAGCGGCGGTGAAGGCGCTGGCGTAAGAGGGGAAGCAGGCTGCTCTCCCCCACCGACCGCGGCTATCCCCGCGCCGGACATCAGCACGGCGGACAGGACCAGCACCATCCGAATCCTTCTGCTGCGCAGCCTTCCGCCCTTGTTATGGGGAGATGATCGAGGGACAGTCGATTGCGGGACAGGCACTTTGGTGGTGGCGGGCACTTTGGTGGTGACGGGACCGGGGTCCGCGACGCCTACCGCCGTCGTAATAGCCTCACCGCCAGCGAAGAGCGACCCACCGTCCGTGAGAGGCCAGCCTGCGAGCGAGCCGCCAGCAAGAGAACCGCCCGCTTGAGCAGCATCCGCGAGAGAACCGAGTACCGACGTGACGTCCCCCGCCGAAGGCCGCTCGGCAGGTTCCCTGGCTGTCATGGCCCCGAGCAGTTCCTGCCATTCCGAACTCAAACCAGTGGGGATCAGCGGATCACGCTGCAGCCTGACCACCGCAGATTCAACCGGGCTTCCGGGGAACTCGACGTGTCCGGTCAGGCATTCAAGAAGGACCAACCCCAGGGAGTACACGTCACTCTTGCCTGTCAGCAACTCTCCACGTGCCTGCTCCGGGCTCAGGTAGGCAGCAGTTCCCACGGTGCGTCCGGTGCCGGTGATCCTGTCCCCCTCAAGCACCCTGGCAATTCCGAAATCGGTCAGCTTGGCGCTGACGCCGCGGGCAGCCACAGTTCCATCCGCTGGGGTCAGCAGAACATTGCCCGGCTTCACGTCACGGTGGACCACGCCCTGGTCATGGACGTAGTCGAGGGCTGAAGCAATGTCGGCCCCAATCCTGGCAGTGTCCGCCAGCGGAAGCGGCCCGGCCTGCAGTAGTCCCCGCAGATCACGGCCACCGACGAATTCCATCACCACAAAGACCCGTTCACCCAAAGGATCGGCGTCATCAGTTGCAGCGTCAAAGAGGGTCACCAAGCAGGGATGGTTGAAGGATGCCAACATCCTGATTTCAGCCTGCTGCCGGGCAAGCATTTCGGTATCTGCACTCTCCCGGTGGAAAAGCTTCACGGCCACTTCCCGGCCAAGTGCTTCGTCCCGGGCCTTGTAGACGACAGCAGCAGCACCTCGTCCCACCAGTTCAAAAATGCGGTACCGCTCGGCCAAGAGCATCCCGGTCAGGCCGCTTCTCATCACTTCAGTCATCTTCACAGCTTTCGTTCAATGCAGCAGCCAGGCTCATCTCCCCAATTCATAAGCATACTGATTAATTGTTGCAGATCACTACTATTCCCGCCTACCCACTGGGAGATACGGTTGAAATCTGTAGAGAAAACAATGGAAAGGCTGTTCAATGAGCCCCTTCCCCCGAGTGGTGAGACCAACGCTTTTCCGCTCCGGTCTTGCCGGGATCGCCACTTTGGCAATCGTGTTGCTCTGCTCCTGCACCGGGATGGAGGAAGGCCCCGAGCCCACGGCGTCGTCGCCTTCCGTCACAGATCAGGCACCATCGCCAGCCCCGTCCCCCGGAGGCAACCAACAGGGCACCCAAGGCGGCAACCCGCAGGGTGGCCAGCAGCTGGATATCACGCGGATCGTCGAAGAGCTGGCCCCTTCAGTTGTCACCATATTCGCCGGTGACGGTGTTGGCAGCGGCGTGGTCTATGGCGAAGACGGACTGATTCTGACCAACGAACATGTAGTGCGGGGAAACTCCGAGGTTGAGGTCGGTTTCGCGGATGGCCAGCGGGTAGGAGGTACGGTCAGGGCCGCTGATCCTATTTCTGATCTGGCCCTCGTCCAGACCGACCGCACAGGCCTGCCAGTGCCCGAATTTCAACAGGAGCTTCCTCGCGTAGGCGAGACTGCTGTAGTGATCGGCTCCCCCTTGGGATTTGAAAGTACTGTCACTGCCGGGATTATTTCGGGGCTGCACCGCTCCATACCCGGCTCAGCAGCCAGCAGTCAGTCCCTAGTGGACCTCATCCAGACCGATGCGCCCATCAGTCCAGGGAACTCCGGCGGGGCAGTGGTCAACTCACGGGGGCAAGTGGTCGGAATCAGCGAGGCCTACATCCCTCCGCAGGCGGGGGCTGTTGCCTTGGGCTTTGCGATTCCTGCGGCCACGGCTGTGGAAGTTGCCGAGCAGCTGAAGGAAACCGGACGGGCTCAGCACGCCTTTATCGGCCTGACTCCGGGCCAGCTGACGCCGCAGATCGCCGAGAGGCTGGGCATCCGGGATACAAATGGCGTTCTGGTCATGTCAATAGCCGACGGCGGCCCTGCTGACGATGCGGGGATTGAACCTGGCGATGTACTCCTCGCTCTGGAGGGCAAAGAGCTCTCGGCTCCCGAAGATCTGCTGGCGGCCCTTCGTGGGCTCGATCCAGGCCAGACGGTCACGGTTTCCTTCAACCGTGACAACCAGGGACAGGAAGCCAAAGTCCAGCTCAGTGAGCGTCCGGCCGAGTAGAAGTGGTCCACACCGACTGGAGCCCTGAGCGGGCAGGCCTGCCAGGCTGAAAGCTAACGTGTCCGCCCAAGCCGGTAGCCGATTCCCCGGACGGTTTCCACCCACCGGGGGTCACGAAAATCGTCGACCAACTGCTTACGCAGGTTTCCCATATGCACTTCGATGGCATGTTCATCGGCCACTGAGACAAAAGTTGCTCCAGCTGTTTCATTCCGGATGCGCCTCACCAGGTCAGCCCTCGTCTGGACAAGTCGTCCGCCTTCCATGATGGCCAGCAGGAGGTCGAACTGTGTACGCGTCAAATTGACTGCCCGGCCGTCGATTTTCGCGGTCCGCCTGCCCTCGTCCAGGATCAGTCCGTTGTGCTCATAGCATCCATGAGGGAGGGTTTCAGCCTGCAACCGCTCTGGAGCGGCTGGCAGGAGCGGATCGGACGGCAACTGAGCGGCCGCCTGGGGTGGATGGAACCGCCGCGGCCGGCGGAGCATGGCGGCGATCCGCGCCCTCAGCTCCCTCGGACGGAAAGGAGTAGTGAGGTAGTCATCGGCCCCGGCTTCGAAACTCAGCAGGGCATCCGCCTCGTCCAGGCGCCCGATGATGATGAGGTAGGCATCGCTGAATACACGGATTCGCCGCGAAGCTTCGATCCCGTCAAAATCCGGGAGCCCCAGATCCACCGTCACGACGGTGGGGTTGTGCTGCCGTACAGCTTCGACGCCCGCCGCTCCGGTCGACGTCGAATGCACCGTGAAACCCGATTGTTGCAAAACTTCGCTGAGCGAATCCCTGATGTCGTCGTCGTCCTCCAAGACAACGGCAATGCCCCGCTCTTCCATCCACGCCCCCACGCTTCTTGATGCCCCAATACTACAAAAACCGGTGCTGCTGCAGCCGCTTCAACAATCAATGACCCTGAGGTCAGGGAGTACTCAAAAGCAGCAGAAAAGCGCAACTCAAACCTGCGCCGCCCCTTGACAAGCGGCACGATTTGTAAAGTCAGTGTAGTTGACCCGGGAGTAACAAAAGGACGCGCCCCGGGACGCCGCCTAATCTACTCAGCTATGACGTTCCGGTGATCCCGTTCGTCAAACTCTTCGTCGAGGTCATAGTGCCTGAACTCGGTTTCCGGATTAGGCCCGCCCTCGGCGACATATTCGTAGTCAAGCTGGCGCTGGACCTGGCTGTCCAGGATCTGCAGGTCCTTGTCCTTCACTACCGAGAGGTCCTCGGGGAAGGCATCCTCAGGGGTGAGATGCAGTTTTTCAGACATGGTGACCTCTCAGGCCGGGCAATGGGGGAACCGGTAATTCGGCGGAACGGCCGCCTTCAGAATATGCCCCACCGGGGTGCTGGGGTAGTGGGTCAGCCCAGCAGGCGGCGTCCATGGGCGAATGCCACCAGCTGAAGCCGGGTCCGCAGCTCCAGCTTGTCCAATACATTCCGCAAATGGCTCTTGACCGTGGCCTCGGAGATGAAGAGACTCGCGGCGATCTCAGTGTTTCCGAGCCCCTTTGACGCTAGCAGGAAGACGTCTCTTTCCCGTGCGGAAAGCACCTCCAGAACGGACAGATCCGGGCCGGCGCTGGGGAACGTCCGGGCGGCATGCTGGAAGAGATCGTGGATTGACCCCGGAGCAATCACTGAATATCCCGAGTAAACGGTCCGGACCGCAGCGAGGAGGAACTCCGGCTCTGCACTCTTCAACAGATAACCGCTCGCCCCTGCATGTACGGCCTCCACCACAGCCTGATCACGGTTGAAAGTGGTCAGGGCGATGATTCTCGGCCTGGCTTCACCTGGTACTTGAGCCTGTTCCATGATTCGCCGGGTCGCAGCCACTCCATCCAGGACAGGCATGCGCAGGTCCATCAGCATAACGTCAACGGGCTTTTCAGCAACCAAGGCGACAGCCTCCTTCCCGTCGCTGGCCTCACCTGCCATCTCCATGTCCTGTTGGCTTTCGATCAGCATCCGGATACCCGAGCGGAAGAGCGCCTGATCATCCACCAGAGCTACCCGGATGCGGCTGCCGGCATCAGGCACCAGTGGTGCCTTCCTGCAAGTAAGGAGCCGACGACGGCGAGCCGGCGAGAGCGCCCACCCTCGCTTCCAGTGCGGGCCCTGCTTCCAGGTCCTCCGGCTGTGGAGAGTCATCTGACCGCTTGCCATAGGGAATGAAGACTGTGACACGGAACTGCTCACCGTCCGGCCCCGTGGTGATCCAGCCGCCGGCCAGATGTGCCCGTTCCCGCATACCAGGCAGGCCGCGGCCTACGCGCTCCTGAGCTGCCTCAGCCGCCGTATTTGCATTTTCCGTGGGCAGCTCGGACGCCACGTTCACTGCGAGGCCAGGGCCGCTCCAATCGAAGTGCAATCTGACGGCGGTGCCCCTGCCGCCATGCTTAAGGGCGTTCGTCAGGCATTCCTGGACGATCCGGAAGACTGCCACCTGCTGCCCTGCCGTCAATTCAACCGGCTCACCTGACTGGCTGTGCTCGACGGCGAGGCTTCCCTGCATCTTCATTCTGTCCACCAGGGGTGCAACATCGCTAAGGCGGGGCTGAGGGGTGATCATCCCGTCATCATGCACCCCCTCGATGACTCGTTGGGCATCCACCAAGGCACTCCGTGCGGAAACGGCGATGTTCTCCAGTGCATTTAGCACGGCCTTCGGTTGGTCCTTACTCAGGTACCTCGTGCCGTCCGCCTGGGCAGCGATTACCGCAAGTGAATGCGCCAGGACATCATGGAGATCCCGGGCTATTCTGGTCCGTTCCTGTTCGACGATGAGATCGACTTCTGTTTCCTTAAGAGTGGATTGTGCAAGGTTGCGCGCCCGGAACAGGCTGCCGCGCTCCTCGTACAGAGCCAAGAGGAGACCAACCGAGCCGAAGGCAGCGGCAATCAGGAAAAGTATCGAGAACAGTTGCGCTCCGTGAACCTGAAAATTAACCCGGTCTCCGTGATACAGCTGCTCAAACCAGCCCACGCCCTGTCCGTACCGCCAAGAGATCATTAGAAACGTCATCATGAACGCGAATGCCACGCTTACGACCGCCGATACCAGACGAGTTCTCTTAGGAGCGGTCCAGAGAATGAAAGCCAGGGAGATGAAGGCGCCCAAGTAGAGCGGCCAGGTGTTGGAACGGAATGAAGGAATAAAGTAGAGCAGCTGGCCAACCAGGACTGCGGCGCTAAGCCCAAGCGACAAATAGGGCTTCAGAACTGACACGGCTATGGCTGCGCTGATGACAATCAAGGCAACAATCCCTGACCACATGGGCCCTAGTTGTAGGGATCCATCTCGTCCAACCTCACCAACAAACCAGAGTACGAAGAAGATGACGGCCGCCGCGGGGGCGCCCCATTGCCGCAGGACTTTCAGGAGTGGTTGCATGCGTGCCACACTATCCACCCTAAGGTCCCCAAACCGCGGTTTCCGTCAAAGCTCAGCCTTTAGGCCAGCAGATTCATTCCCCAGGCCAATTCGCCGAGGAGGGGGCAACAGGGCGAGCCCTCAGAATGCTCCCGTGGTGAAGGACCAGCTGACGCGGGTCAGTGGGTTGCCTACGAGGTCCCTGATGGCGGCCGCGCCTCCGGTGACAGTGACGGTGTAGTTCGTTTTCGCAGCCAGGGAGACGGAAGGATCGAGGATCCACTGGTTGGTGGTGCCGTACCGGTAAACGCTGGCGGGGACGAGGGCTCCCGTCGCCGTGTTTTTGACTGTTATGGTGCTGGTCCCGGCTCCCTGGATGGCTTCGCTGAACGTCACGCTGATGTTGTTGGCACGCCGGACGAATGTGGCCCCTGGGGCCGGCGTCCGGGAGGTGACGACTGGAGCGGGTCCGGTGGTAAAGGTCCATGACGTCGTGGCCAGCGGGGTGCCTGCCCTATCCCTGATGCCCGTTGTTCCGCCAATAAGGGTGGCTGTGTACTTTTGATCTGCCGTGAGAGTGGCGGTGGGATCGAGGGTTGCCATGCGGGTGGCGGCACTGTAGGTAACGGTTGCCGGAACCGTGGCACCCGTGGCCGTTTTCAGCACGAACGTGCTGGCGCTGACACCTTGGACGTCGGTGCTGAAGGTGGCGGTGGCATTGCTTCCCGTCGGCACTGCCATGGCATTCTTCGCTGGGCCGAAGGCAGTTACCGTGGGTGCAACCACTGGAGCCGGAACAGGAGCCGGAGCAGGAGCCGGGTCTGAAAACAGCAGCCGGTTGGGAGTCCCCGCACCAGCGGCAGCCACCACCCCTGGGGTAGCGGTTGAAAGGACCTTGGCGGAAATATCAGCCGGAGTCGCGGTTGGTGCACGGGAAAGCAGAACGGCTGCCACCCCGGCAACATGGGGGGTGGCCATTGAGGTCCCGTTCATGGTGACAGAAGCCGTCGTCGAGCCGTGTCCGGCAGATAAGATTCCGACCCCCGGGGCGTAGAGGTCCACGCAGGCCCCGAAGTTGGAGAAGGAGGCTTGCCGGTCTGAAGAATCAGTTGCGGCAACCGTCAGGGCCTGGGGTGCCCGTGCGGGGGAGCTGTTGCAGGCGTCAACGCTGGAATTCCCGGCCGCTACAACCGCGGTCACACCATCGTTAATCACGCCCTGCACAGCAGAGTCCACCATGGCGCTGACCGAGCCGCCGAGGCTCATGTTCACCACGGCCGGCGCACCCGGGGCATGATGGGCGGCAACCCAATCCAGCCCGGCGATGACGTCCGAGTTGTAGCCGGATCCAGCGCAATTGAGCACCCGGACCGGAACTATCGTGGCGGCCTTCGCGATTCCGTAGTTTTTGCCGGCGACGGTCCCCGCGACGTGAGTGCCATGCCCGTTGCAGTCGCTGGAGCCGAGCCCGTCTGAAATGGCACTCCATCCGCTGGCTACCCGGCCGCCAAACTCGACGTGGGATGCCAGGACTCCGGAGTCCACAACGTAAGCGCTGACTCCGGCCCCCGCAGCCGAGTAGGTGTAGCTCCCGGAGAGCGGCAAAGTACGCTGATCCGTGCGGTCCAGCCCCCAGGGAGCCGGCTGTTGGGTCTCTGAAATGCTGATAGGGGCATCCACTTCCACCGCTGTGAACCGTGCTGATCGTTTCAGAGCCGCAGCCTGGCCAGGTGTTGCTGCGACGACGGCACCGCGCGTGGCGGCCGAGAAAGTACGGCCGACGCCGACACCCTGGGACCGGAGCGCCGCGGACTCAGCAGCAACGTCGGATCCCGGCATGAACTGGACCAAGTAGCGTTCGCTGCCCCCTGTGACCGGAAAGTTCTGGGGAGCGGGTGAAGCCCCGGGAGTCAACGGCATCGCGGCCGAGGCGGAACCCGCCGTCGTAAGCGCTGCGAAGGTGGTAAGAAGAGCGGCAGTGAGAGTGGTGGCTACTGCTGTGCGGGGGAATGGGAGAGCGGAAATTTTGGGGTCCTTCTCAAAAAGGGAGCCTGCTTGGCCAGATGAATATGGAGGAGGGAAATGCTCATTGCGCTCTGGGGGTAATTCCAGAGTAGGCAACCCTTTTGCCTCTTTCCGGAACCTTGCGGAACCCTTGCAGGATCCTTGACAGCGAATTGGCAAGCCCGGCCCAAGGTGGGGAAACGCAGGCGAAAACCTGCGGAAACCAGCCCGCCTCACGCCTTTTCCGGCCGGGCAGGCACCATAGGATGGTCCACATGAACGCGGAGTTCCACCAGACAGGCCTGAGTACCGATGCCGATTGGTGGCGCCAGGCGGCTGTCTACCAGATCTACCCCCGCAGTTTCGCGGACTCCAATGAGGACGGTCTGGGCGACCTCCCCGGCATCACCGCGAAGGTTTCCTATCTGCAGTCGCTGGGAATCGAGGCGGTGTGGCTGAGCCCCTTTTATCCCTCTGCGCTGGCCGACGGCGGCTATGACGTTGACGATTACAGGGACGTGGACCCCAGGTTGGGCACGCTCAAAGACTTCGATGAGCTGCTGGCCGCCCTTCACCAGGTGGGGATCCGCCTGATCGTGGACATTGTTCCCAACCATTCCTCCAACCGGCATGTCTGGTTCCAGGAAGCGCTCGCTGCCTCACCCGGTTCAGCCGCGCGCGGGCGCTACATCTTCCGGAACGGAACCGGCCCAGGCGGCTCCCAGCCGCCGTCGGACTGGCTCTCACATTTCGGTGGAAGCGCCTGGACACGGGTGCCGGATGGCCAGTGGTACCTTCATCTCTTCACGCCGGAGCAGCCTGACTTCAACTGGGACAATCCTGAGGTTCGCGAGTACTTCCTGACGACGCTTCGCTTCTGGTCAGACCGGGGAGTGGACGGCTTCCGGGTCGACGTTGCCCACGGCATGGCCAAGGATCTGTCCGAACCGCTCAGGAGCAGGCCCACGTCCGACCCCCATGCGGCGCCCGACGACGGCACTGACCCTTTGTTTGACCGCGACGATGTCCACATCATCTTCGCGGAGTGGCGCAAAGTGTTGAACGAGTACGATCCGCCGCGGGCAGCAGTCGCGGAAGCGTGGGCTCCCACTGCGCCGCGGAGGGCTCTCTATGCGAGGTCCACCGGCCTGGGCCAGGCATTCAACTTCGATCTCCTCGAGGCCAACTGGGAGCCGGAGACATTCCGGACCATCATCACCACCAACCTCGCGGAAGCCGGACTTTCCGGGGCGTCTTCCACGTGGGTTCTTTCCAGCCACGACGTCGTCCGGCACGCCTCCCGCTATGGGCTGCCACCCGGAATCGATTTTCAGGCGTGGCTTCGGTCTGGCGGATCGTCCCCTGGAGAGGATAGAGAAGTAGGGCTACCACGGGCGCGTGCCGCAACGCTGCTGATGCTTGCCCTTCCCGGCTCCTCCTACCTGTACCAAGGCGAGGAACTGGGCCTGTTCGAGGTTGCGGACCTCCCCGAAAACGTCCTGCAGGATCCCATCTGGATTCGGACCGGCCGCCGTGAAAAAGGCCGGGATGGTTGCAGGGTTCCTCTCCCCTGGGCCGGCGATGCCCCTTTCTTCGGTTTCAGCAATACCCAACCGCACCTGCCCCAGCCGGGGTGGTTCGGTCCTTTGTCCGTGGACTGCCAGGAAGCTGACCCCGACTCCACCCTGAACCTCTACCGGAGGGCGCTCCTGCTGCGCAGAAGCCTGCGGTCTGCCGAGAAGCTCAGTTGGGTAAGTGGGCCGCGTCCGGATGTGCTGCATTTCGTGCGCCCTGGAGGCTGGCACAGCGTGACCAATTTCGGACCTGAACCGGCCACGCTGCCGGAGGGTGACCCCGTGATCACCAGCGGACCGCTGGTCCAGGGGATGCTCCCAGTGGATACAACTGCCTGGGTTATCGCTGATTCCTGAATTGACCATTGCATTGCTCAAGTGATGCGTGCCATACTTTTTCTCGATGCGCATCGACGATGCGTATCGACAACGCGTATAGATGAGCATCCAGATGCGTTCAGCCGAAGTATCGACAACGGGGGGAGACAGAATCCATGCCAACCAGCAAGGATGTTGCCCTCGCCGCGGGCGTAGCCCAAAGTACTGTCTCTTACGTGTTGAGCGGTAAACGCCCGATCTCGGACAAGACAAGAAAAAAGGTCGAGGCTGCAATTGCACAGCTCACCTACCACCCCAACGCCGGAGCCCGCGCCTTAGCGAGCCGCCGGACCCGTGTCATCGGCCTGGTCATTCCCTTCATTCCGGAACTGCATATGGCCTCGCTCATGGAATTTGTCTCATGCATCGCATCAACCGCCAGGCAGCACGACCACGACATCCTCCTGGTGACGGAAGATGAAGGCGCAGACGGGCTCCGCCGCGTCGTCGGGCAACAAATCTGTGACGGTCTGATCCTGATGCAAGTGGCGGGAGAGGACGAACGGCTTCCCGTTGCCCGCGCGTTGAAGGTTCCGGTAGTACTAATCGGGATTCCGCGTGATACTTCCGGCCTTGTTTGCATCGACGCCGACTTTGAACTGGCCGGGCAATTGGCAGTGAGAGATCTCGCCGCAGCCGGACACACCACCATGGGAGTCATCGCCTGGCAGCCTGAGGTAGTGGAACGTGAGGTCAACTACGTCGAGCGCTTCGTGCGGGGCACCAACCAGGCAGCAAAGGAGCTGGGAGTGAAGCTGCTCCACGTGGTCGGTGGAACCGACCTTAAAACCATTTCCAAGTCGGTGGATGCAGTACTTGCCCAGACCACCGGGCAGCCGGCTTTCATAGCCCCGGAGGGAACAGTGCAGGAGATTCTGCTCCGGACTCTCTCCGCCCGCGGGCTGACGCCGGGAACAAACGTGTCGGTCATCGGCAGCGCATCGCCGAAGCAGGCGGAACTCCAACCCGTACCCTTGTCAACCATCGACCTCCGGGCCCGCGAAGTGTCTCGCAGGGCGGTGGAGATTATCTGCAATCTGCTCGAATCCGGCTTAGAGGGGCCTCATGAATCCCTGGAGCTGGTGCCGCCCATGATTATGCACAGATCCAGCGTCATCCGCACCGACAACGCCAGAGCAAGCTAGACCATACCAACCCACTGTCTCCACAACCGCTGCATTTTGAAATCATCGATACGCATCGACGAACCATTTCAATAAAACTAACAACAGATTCCTCCCTACTGATTCCAAGAGATGTCACGGGGAGCACCACTATCAAGAAGGACAGACAATGAAGTCAGCATTCACCCGGAACAGGCCCCTTGCCACCGCCGTCACAGCCCTTGTGGGCCTTCCACTCCTGCTCGCCGGGTGTGGGGCACCTTCTGCCTCCTCCAGTTCTGAAAATGTTTCGGAAATCTCCGTGATGGACTACTACAACAACGAGCCGGACAAGTCGTTCATCGGCGATGCCCTGAACAGTTGCGCGTCGAAGGCCGGAGTCACGCTCAAGCGGGAAACGGTGCCGGGCAAATCCCTGATCTCCAAGGTCCTCCAGCAGTCATCCTCGAAAACACTGCCGGATGTACTCATGCTGGACAACCCTGATCTGCAACAAATCGCTGCTACCGGTGCTTTGGCGCCGTTGTCGGACTTCAAGATAAGCACTGAAGACTTCGCTGCCGGTGTCCTGAGTGCGGGAACCTACAAGGACAAGGTCTATGGCCTCGCCCCCACAGTCAACACCATTGCCCTTTTCTACAACAAGGACATCCTGGCCAAGGCAGGCGTCACTCCCCCTACGACGTGGGATGAACTGGAAGCTGCAGCAGCAAAGCTGACCGAAGGAGACCAATACGGCTTGGCCTTCAACGCCAACCCAACGTATGAGGGCACGTGGCAATTCCTCCCCGTGATGTGGTCCAACGGCGGCGATGAGAAAAACATCAACACCCCGGAGACTGCCCAGGCATTGCAGCTGTGGACAGATCTGGTGAAGGACGGCTCAGTCTCCTCGTCGGCCCTGAACTGGACCCAGGCCGATGTCAACGATCAGTTCCTGGCAGGCAAGGCCGCCATGATGGTCAATGGACCCTGGCAGATCCCGGCGCTCAACAAGCAGCCCTCGCTGCAGTACGGCGTGGTAAAGATTCCCGTCCGCGATGCCGGCCAGACGGCGGTTGCTCCTCTGGGCGGAGAAGTTTGGACCGTTCCTCAAACGGGCAACAAGGCCCGCCAGGCCAAAGCCGCGGAGATCGTTTCCTGCCTGAACAGCGACGAAAACCAGCTGTCTATGGCAAAGGCCCGGAATACCATTCCGTCCAAGACCTCGTTGGCGGAGACCTTTGCCCAGGAAAACCCCAAGCTGGCAACGTTCACTGAGCTCGTCAAGACCGCCAGGGCGCGTACCGGCCAGCTCGGTGACGGGTGGCCCGCCCAGGCAACCAAGATCTACACCGCCATCCAGGCGGCGCTGACGGGGAGCGCCTCGCCCGCTGATGCACTCAAGCAAGCCCAGGGCCAGTAAGAGGAAGTCATGTCACTAGCCGCTGACTTGTCGCCGTCGAAGGCGCCATCCACGCAGCAAAAGCCGGGGGTGGATCAAACACCCCTGGTTCCGCGCCGACGCAACCGCCATCGAAAAGAACGCCTCTTCCAATGGCTCTTCCTGGTGCCTGCCGTCGTGTACATGGCCCTGTTCTTTGGCTACCCCGTAGTGAAGAACGTCATCATGAGCTTCCAGGACTACACCACGGCAACCTTCTTCACCGGAGAAGCCCCCTGGGTAGGCGTGCAGAACTACGTCACTGTACTGTCGTCGTCGTTGTTCTCAACGTCCCTCCTGAATACGGCGTTGTTCACCATCGGATCCATCCTGGGGCAGTTTGTGATCGGCCTCGCCCTGGCCATTTTCTTCCAGCGAAAGTTTCCGCTCAACGGGATCCTCCGCTCACTGCTCCTGCTCCCGTGGCTGCTGCCGTTGATCGTGTCCAGCGCGGTTTGGCGCTGGATCCTGGACAAGGACAGCGGCGCGTTGAACCGCTTCCTCGGCGATCTGAACATTATCGACACAGGCGTTCCCTGGCTGACCAGCACGTCACTGGCGCTGATCGCCGTCGTCGGCGTAAACATCTGGATCGGGATTCCGTTCAACCTGACCATCCTCTACGGCGGCTTGCAGGAAATTCCTGCCGAACTCTATGAAGCCGGCTCCCTGGACGGAGCCACGGGCTGGAAGGCCTTCCGCCATATCACCTGGCCCATGCTCAAACCGGTAGTCAGCGTGGTCCTGGTGCTCGGCGTCGTCTACACCCTCAAAGTGCTGGACATCATTCTGGGCCTGACCAACGGCGGTCCCGCCAACTCGACGCAAACCATTGCCACGCAGTCCTATGCCTTGTCCTTCCAGGAGTTCAAGTTCGGCGAAGGTGCAGCGCTGGGGAACGTACTGGTGATCATTTCGCTGGTGTTTGCGGTCCTCTACCTCCGGGCGAGCAGGCGGGCAGTCGATGAGTGAGAGCACCATGACCCAGCAGACCCAGCAGATCCAGAGGAAGGCTGAGCCCCGGAACTGGGGGTACACCGCGTTGGCCATTCTGTTCCTGGCCATCATGCTCTTCCCGGTGTACTGGATGATCAACGCGTCCTTGCAGCCGAACGGTGCCACGGTGGACACCACCTGGCTGCCCCTGAACCCGGATTTCACGGGCTATCTCACGGCTATCCGCGAACAAGGCCCCAATCTGGTGACGAGCCTGGTGATCTCCCTGGGCAGCGTGCTGCTCAGCCTGGCAATCGCCGCGCCCGCTGCGTACGCCCTGGCGTACTTCAAGGTCAAAGGCGCGGGGGTGGTGCTGTTCGCCATCCTGATCAGCCAGATGATCCCCGGGATCGTCGTAGCCAACGCGCTCTACACGGCCTACAACGATCTGGGACTGCTGAACTCGATCCCTGGACTGATCCTGGCGGATTCGGCTCACGGAATTCCGTTCGCCATCCTGATCATCCGGGCGTTCATGAACGGACTGCCTTCCTCGGTGATCGAAGCGGCAAAAGTGGACGGAGCGGGGCATCTGCGGGCGTTCTTCTCCATCGTCATTCCGCTAAGCCGCAATTCACTGATTACCGCAGGCCTCTTTACCTTCCTGTTCGCATGGAGCGACTTCCTCTTCGCACTGACGCTGACAACCACTGAGGCAGTGCGGCCGGTCACCCTGGGCATCTTCCAGTACATCGGGGCCTACGTGAACGACTGGAGTTCAGTGATGGCAACCGCCGTCCTGGCCTCCATTCCTGCCATCATCCTGCTCGTTGCGGCACAGAAGTACATAGCTGCGGGCACCTCCAGCGGAGCTGTCAAATAGGCGGCTGTTTAAGTAAGCGGCTGTATAAGCAGTTCCAACCCCCACCCCTACTGAACCCCGAACCCAAACCCCGAACCCAATCCAGGAGAGACCATGACCACCAGCGCCACGGCCGCTGAAGCAACACCACAAATCCGCGTCACTGTGTGGGGCGAAAACCAGCACGAGAAGCACGACGAACTCGTGGCCCACCTGTACCCCAAAGGCATGCACGGCGCCGTCAAGGAAGGCATCGAGGAGAACCTCGGAAGCAGGGTCTCCGTCCGCACGGCTACCTTGGACGATCCCGAACACGGCCTCACAGAGGAGGTCCTCGCCAACACCGACGTCCTGACCTGGTGGGGCCATATGTCCCACGGCGATGTGAGTGACGAAGTGGTGGAGCGCGTGCACCGCCATGTTCTCTCCGGCATGGGCCTGATCGTCCTGCACTCCGGCCACTGGTCCAAGATCTTTACAAAGCTCATGGGCACCTCCTGCACGCTGCGCTGGCGCTCCGAACAGGACCGTGAACTGGTGTGGACCGTGGATCCCACCCACCCCATCGCCAAGGGAGTGCCGCACCCCATCGTGATAGACGAGCAGGAGATGTACGGCGAGTTCTTTGACATTCCGGCTCCTGAGGAGCTGGTGTTCATCAGCTCCTTCAGCGGAGGGGAAGTATTCCGGTCCGGCTGCACGTTCCGCCGTGGCCACGGCAAGATCTTTTACTTCAGCCCGGGCGACCAGGACTACCCCGTCTACCACCACAAGGACGTCCGCCGCGTGATCTCCAATGCGGTGGAGTGGGCACTCACGGACCGTCCGGAGCGCGTGTACCCGGAGCTGCTCCGCTACGAAACCAATGATTTCTTCAACGGCAAGAGCTACCAGGGAGCCCGGGCGTGAGTAACACTTTTGCTACCATCCCCGACGACGGCACTCCCCTGCGCGTCGTCGTCGTCGGCGCCGGGGGTATGGGCCGCGCGTGGCTGAACACCGTGGAAGCTTCCCCTCTCGTCGAGCTCGTGGGCATCGTTGATCTTGACCTCTCCGCTGCCAGTGCAGGCGCCGCGGCGGTCGGCCGCCCTGTTCCGGTGGGAACGGGCGCTGCCCGGTTAGCGGCCGACGTCGGCGCCCAGGCCGTCATCAACGTCACCGTCCCGGCCGCGCACCATCCGGTCACTACTGAAGCGCTGGCAGCAGGGCTTCCCGTGCTGGGCGAGAAGCCGGTGGCTTCAACGCTGGCCCAGGGGATGTCCCTGGCGGCTGCTGCCGAGCTTTCCGGACAGCTCTTTATGGTGAGCCAGTCCCGGCGCTATAACCGTCAGCTCTTTGCGGCCAAGCGCCTGGCCTCCACGATCGGGAGCGTGGGTATAGTCTCGGCTGACTTCTTCAAGGCCCCCCGATTCGGCGGATTCCGGGATGCCATGGAGCATCCGCTCCTGCTGGACATGGCCATCCACCAATTCGACATGGCGAGGTTCCTGCTCGACGCCGATCCGGTCTCCGTTTTCTGCGAGGAGTACAACCCGTCCTGGAGCTGGTACCAGGGCGACGCCGGGGCAACGGCAATTTTCGAAATGTCCGGCGGAGAGCGGTTCGTCTTTACCGGCAGCTGGTGCAGCCCCGGCCTGGAGACGTCCTGGAACGCCGCGTGGCGGATCAGCGGCGAACATGGCTCCGTTATCTGGGACGGCGACAACGAACCTCTGGTGGAAACCGCCGTCGAAATTCTTGAATCTGATGCCGGGCTGGAGAGCGAGGATCCCGGCCAGGAGATAGCGGGCGCGCTCGCGGACTTCGTGTCATCGCTCCGGACGGGGGCCGCGCCCATGGGGCAGGTGCACCAGAACATCATGAGCCTGGCCATGGTGGAGGCCTCGGTGCTGAGTGCATCAAGCGGGCAAAGGATCATGGTGGACTCGCTCTTGGAGGAGTCATACGCCCAATGCATCGCTTCAGAGCGGAATCCCGACGTCCTGCAGATTCTGCAATCGTGGCCAACGGTCCGGACTGCATTGGCCCTGGAGCCCAGCAGGTTACCCTAGGGGCTGACAGTTCCAACGCCTGCCGGCCCGGAACTTGAGGTGATTTTTTGCGAAAGCGAGGGGATTTTTGATCTTGTCCGGCCATTCTTGGTCCATAGCCGCAGGAAACCCGGCGGCCGCGGTCACGTCAACGGTCACATCATCATCGAGGAGCTCCCATGGATCCGCTCGCAGACCCCAAAGATAGGGTCACGCCATGAATTCCGGGCTGACGGCCCTGGCTTCCTTCGGAGGCAGCCTGCCCGGGATGATCCTGTTGGTCCTCGGACAGACCATGGTGGTGGTTTGCCTCTGCTTTGATCTGATGAGCATGCTCTCGGTACCAAGATCTCAGGGGCGCTACATAGGCAACACGGTTTTCCGCACGCTGGCCTTGCCGTCGATCCTGGTCACGGCCGTGGGGGTTCTGATGGACGCGGCCTTCTGGGCGTGGATGGATGTGGCATTCGGGACCTTCATCATGATGGCCCTGGTCTTCCGCCTTCATGCCAACAAGGACGAGGACAACTGGTGGAAGGGCAAAGGCAAGAAGCTGGCCCGCTGGCTTAGGGATCAGACGGGGACACGGCTTGTTCCCGTCCCGACTGCTGGTTAGCCTTCAAGATTAGCGCCCCTTGACTTCAAGGTAGCTGTCCTATGGTTTCCTCGTCATTGATTCCGGTGGGCCGGGGAAAGGTGCCGCCGGGTAGAGTCCAGCTACCTGGAGCATGTAGTTCACCCATTGAGGGCCGGCGATCATGTAACCGTCCACGCGCTGATAGGTTTTGCCGTTGATGGTCAGGTTGTGACCCGGCCGGCTTTGCCCCTCCAGGGTGTCCCCAAAGAACGATGCTGTGGAAAGTCCCGAGGTGTAGCCAACCACCCAACTGGCACCATTGTTGTTGGACGTTCCGGTCTTGGCAGCCGTGGGGAACTTGTCGTGGATCTTGGGGTTGATATGTACCCCTGACCCGATTTTCAGGACATCCTGCAAGACGGAGTTCACGCCGCGCGCAACCTCGGGTTTCACTGCGTCCCGGCAGCTGGTTGATTGAGCCGGGAACTTTCGCCCATTCGCGTCGCTAACGTCCAGAATGGCGATGGGGGCGCAGTACTTTCCATCGTTGGCGAAGGTGGCAAAGGCATTGGCCAAATGCATCGGGGCAACTCCGATCGCTCCGAGGAGGTTGCCCAGTTGATGCATGTTGACCTGGGCACCGTCCAGGCCGCTATGCACCCCTAATGCATCAACCATCTGTTGGATGCCACAGAAGTCCAGCTGGGTGGCTGACGCGAATGTGGCGGTGTTGATGGAGTTGTAGAGCCCGTAGTTCACGGGCATTTTCCGGTAGTACCCTTCATCCGCATTCTGCAGGTCGTCAGCGGTGCCAAGGCCGGCATTCTTCTCCGCCGTGCTGTAACCGCCCAGAACCTTCCCGCAAGTGGATCGCCAAGGGAAATTAAGCGGATAGGTTCGCCGCGAGGCATCCACCTCAGCCGTTATGGATTTGCCTTCATTGAGCCACTGGGCGAACGTGAACGGCTTCATTGTGGATCCTGGCTGGAAACCGCCGGCCCCATTAAGGTCAGCTCCATTGGCATCCTTGGAATCGACATTGAAGTTTAGCTGGGTGTCAAACATTCCTTCCTGAGGGAGAAAAACGGTGTTCTGGGCCATGGCCAGGATCCGTCCCGTTCCGGGCTGGACCGTCACCAGGGCTGCTCCCCATTTATCAGGATTGGGCACTGCCGTAGAGTCCACTTGGGCCTGCGCCGGAGCCTGCAACCTGCTGTCCAATGTGGTGACGATGGTCAGTCCGCCCCGGTAGAGGTGGCGTTCACGTTCGGAAATATCGGCGCCGTATGCGGGGTCGTTAAGAATCAGGTGTGAGACGTAGTCGCAGAAATATACAGCCATTTCGGCCCCTGCGCAGCCTTGCTTTGACGGCGTGATTTTGAGTTCTACGGGGGAGGCCACCGCGGCGTCATGGTCCGCCTGCTGAATCATTCGCTCTTCAAGCATTTTCCCCAGCACCTGATTGCGCCGCTGCAGCGCGTTTTCCGGGTAAACCGAGGGGTCATAGAAGCTGGGACTGTTGACCAACCCCGCGAGCAACGCGGACTGCGGCAACGTCAGGTCCTTGGCGGACGTGCTGAAGAAGTACCGGGATGCTGCTTCTATCCCGTAAGCATTGGCATTGAAAAACACAATGTTGAGGTATCCCTCGATGATCTGGTCCTTGGTGAACTTCTTCTCAAGTTCAAGCGCCAGTTTCATCTCGCGCAGCTTGTCGCCGATTGTTTTCTGGCCGCTGAGCACGATTTCCTCGGTATTTCCTTCGGACAGCCGGGATTCGTTCAGCACGTTGGTGACATATTGCTGGGTAATGGTGGACGCACCCTGGCGCCCCCCGCTGCTGAGGTTGGAAGTCAATGCCCGCATGATGCCCTGAGGGTCAACGCCCGCGTGCTCATAGAAGCGGGTGTCCTCGATGGCAATAACCGCTTGCTTCATATGGAGTGAGATCTGATCCAACGGGACGCGCACGCGGTTCTCGGCATAGAAGGTGGCAATGGGTTTACCGTCAGAAGTCACAACCTTCGTAGATTGCGACGGGGTGTCTACGTTGAGCTCCCCCGGGAGGTTGTTGAAGAAGGAAACAGAATTGCTGACGGTCGTCCCCGTGAAGGCAACTGCCGGCACCACAAAACCGGCCGCCAGCACCCCGCACAGAGCACTCACCACGACGAATCCGAGGACCCTTAAGAGGGCCGCACCAAGAGTCAGTTTCGGGCTATCTTTCAGCTCCATGGCTCTCCAGCTCTGCGGGGTGAAACGTGTTTCCAGAATACGCCCGGCACCCACCTCGTTCCAGAGGCCCAGCGGGGTGAAAAGGCATTCGCCCACGGTTCTGTCAGGGTCCTCCCACGTTCACATGGAACAGTTCGGGTGGAATACTTGAACCCCTCCTTCCCTGCAGTTCCGTGCCAGAAAGACGACATGAAGGAACCACGTCAACCCGTTCCCTGCCTCGGCGTACCAGGGAAAAGCTGGTTGTTGCTGGCCGGATCCTTTGCGCTGTTCGCTCTGACTCTTGCGCTGGGATACCTAGGGAAAACCTACGGATCCCCGGGACCTGACCTCGCAATGGATCAACTGTTCATTTCCGGACGAAACCCCGCCCTCACAGCGCTGTTCCTCGGCCTTCACAGCCTCTTCTCCCCGCTGGGAAATGTCATCATCCTGGCATTGGCCTGCCTGCTCCTGGTGATTCTGAAGAAGCCACTCAAAGCCGTCGCGTTCGGATCATTGGTTTCAATGGGGTGGCTGTCCTCGGAGATAGGAAAAATCACCGTACTCCGGCTGAGGCCACCAGCCGATGCCACGCAGGCGCTGATCGCAGAAGCCGGTCATGACAGTTTCCCCAGCGGGCACACGGCGTTCGCGGCGGCCCTCGCCTGGGGTGCCATCCTGGTGCTGGCGCAAAGCCGGCACCAACGGACCGTCAGCGCCGTCGCGGGTCTGGTTCTCGTCACGGTGGTTGCATACTCCCGCCTGTACCTGGGCGTGCACTACCCAAGCGACGTTTTAGGTGCGGTACTTATCAATACTGCGGCCATCCTGTTGTGGCTACCAACGTGGAACAGACTGGTGGAACCGCCATTGCGAAGGTCCTCGCTCATGGCCAGAATGACTGACACTCCGATCAAGGAGGAGATGGCAGATGAGTAAGGACATCCAGGTGGTCCTGGAAAAAGCCCGGGAAGAGATGATTTTCCTGGGCCCCGACCATCCCTACTACGGGCTGCTCGCAGCCCTGGTCACTTCTGTAAGGAATGCCTGGCAGGAAGGCCATGACAGTGCCTCCGGCGGTCCTGCCGAGAACCCCTACGGTTACAGGTCAATAGACCCGCTCTGACCACCATCGCCGTCGACCGCCATCCCGGTGGACTCCCCCAAATGACGGAAGCCCCCACGCGAGCCTGAGCTCAAGCGCGGGGGCTTCCAGGCACTCCGGTCTTCGGGGGAAAGCGGAGGCTTAGGGAACAAGTTACAGCGTGTTCACGGTTCAAAAGCCGCAAAAGCGTGTTCTTGATTCAACCTTGATTCAGACTTATGGCAGAGCCGGTTCCCGGCGCCCCAGCGGGCTTGAGGCTATGCTGGAAGTAGCCGGCTTGTGGGCTGGGGAACCCTGGAACGGGTCTGAGCCCACACCCCCGAATCCGACCAAGAGGCCATCATGTCCAAACAGCTTCCCCTCGACGAACTTTCTTCAGTCATCGCCCGGGTGAAGGGACTGCTCCTTACTGAGGAGAAAGTCGACAGGGCTGTACAGCTGCTCGCCAGTGCCGCCAAGCAGGCCATTCCGGGGACACTGGGTGCCGGTATCTCCCTTCTTGATACGCAGGGCAGACGCACCAGCTTCGCAGCCACGGACAAAATCGTGGAAGAGGCTGACGCCGCGCAGTACGAACTGGGGCAAGGCCCATGCCTGACCGCTTGGGCTGCGGAGGAAACAATTCTCGTCGAGGATGTGCGGAGAGAATCCAGGTGGCCCGAATGGTGTGCCGCGATGAAGGATCTTCCCATCCGCTCAGTGCTGAGCACTCCATTGACGGCAGGGAAAGAATCGCTCGGCGCGCTGAAGATCTACGCCGCCCTGCCGGCTGTTTATAACGACGAAACAAGCCGGCTCCTTCAGCTCTTCGCCGGGCCGGCCGCCACTCTTCTGGCGAACATCCAAAGTTCTGAAACGCCCCGCCGCATCAGCGAATCGCTGGAAACCGCCCTTTACAGCAGGGACACAATCGCCCGGGCAACCGGCATATTGATGGAACGGCACGGGCTGAGCAGCGAGGACGCAATGCAGCAACTCCTGAGCCGTGTCCGTGCAGACAGGACAACGCTCTTGGAAGAGTGCAGTCGGATCATCGCAGCATTACCGGGGCCCCGCGGGTAGAGGAGTCACTGATGGGGTTCGAAGCCCACGAACAAGAACAGTGCCGCCTGCTAAGGAAGGCGCTGAAATACGCCGACATCACCCCGGCGGACCTCTGGCTGACGTACTTCAGCATCGGTGGAGCAGTGGGCGAATATGAGGTCCACGCGTATCTGCAGGGGCTTTTGTCCCTGCCCGTCCTGCAGCGGGACCTGCTGGCCTACGCCGCCAACGAGCTGATCGAAGCTGTCCCCCCGTTGCCACGCGCCCCTTACGCGGAAGACCTGGAGGGCAGCCACGAGGCAGGGGGCACCGGCGGTAAGAACTCCAACAGGAACACCTGAAACCGCGGAAAGCCGCTCAGGCAGGTATCTCCATCTGGAATCCGCAATTGCACCTGAGGACGCGGGTCCTGAGGTAAACATCCAGGAGCGCTTCAGGTTCCCGTTCCGTTTTCATTGCGGCATAGGCATTGCGGAGCTCGGAACCAGCAACGTGCATTGGCTCGCCGCAATGGATGTATTCCCCGCCGAACTGCAACACCCCCAAGGACCTCGGAGGACCGGGACGGTTCAGGATGGCCGCCACCTGTGACACATCGGCAGTGTGATCGTAGAAGTATTCACATTCCCCGCAGGTGTAGGAAACCCTGACGAGATCCCGTTCCCCTCCTTCGAAGGCTTTGATGGACTCGATGATCAGGAAACGATCGGTATGACATTGAGTGCACCAAAGACGCTGGCTGTAAGGATGGTGGGCGCCGCCTGGAATGAAGCGGTTGGAGATGGTCGACACTGACAGGACTCCTGCTGTATGGGAGGCCTGTGCCCACTCTGCTTGAGCGTTGCTCCCGAGATCAGGCTAACCTTCGGCAGCAAATCCGACAAGATCCCGGCCGCCTCCGGAGGATGGGCTGCCCTACTCGTCAAAGTGGGTGTGCACCGCCGCGTCCTCTGTGATGGAAGCGATGATCCCGGCGGCCACATCACGCAGCTTGATGTTCCGGCTGTTCGAGGCCCTGTTCAGCATCTGTTGGGCAGCATCCTGGCTGCACCGGTTCTGCGCCATGATGGCTCCGACTGCCAGGTCGATAGTGGTACGGGACTGCATTGCGGCCGTAAGGTCATTCCGCGCTTCTGTCAGCTGCGCGATCCGCAGGGCCAACCGCAGGCTCTTCGATATTCGCTCGGCAAAATCCTCGGCGTCAGCAATGTCCTCCCCCGAGAATCCGTGGGCTTCCGGCGAGTACACATTGAGCGCAGCCCGCATTTCCCCTTCCAGTGGAAGCGGAACTCCCAGAATCGACAGGATGCCCTGACCTCCCACAGCATGGACATAGTCCGGCCAACGCCGTTCATCCCGGAGATCGGGCACATGAACGGTTGTCATTTCCTTCATGGCCGTCATGCACGGCCCCTCACCGAAGGTGTTCTGCAGTTCGTCCATGGCCCGTGCACAATCATTGCTGCTGGCAATTGTCAGCGCCCGTTTCCGCCGGATCACGGTGATGCCGCAGTAGACGCTGAGGCCAGGCTTGGACAGGCTGTCGGCGGAGTAGGCCGCAAGCTCATTAAGAAACTCTCCCACGTCTGAACTGTCCAACACCAGATCCTGGAGATGCACTCCAATCTCCGCCGCTGTTTCCTTCTTCGCGTCACTTGTCATGGGACAGACCCCTCTCCACCTTGCCTGAACAGGTAGGCCTGGAATCGCCAGCGGGGCTCGGGCAGGCATTGGCCCGCACACTGCTGAACCGTAGCCTCCAGAATAGTCCCTTTCGGCCGGGGCAGAGGGGTTTCAGGCACGCCGCTTTGATCATTCAGGCGAGGGACAAAACAAAGGAAAGCACAAAGCCAGCGGCAGTGCTCAGGGCCACTGCGGGGCCCCCGTGCTCATACGCCTCGGGCATCAAGGTGTCGGCTAGGGAAGCGATGACGGCGCCGGCAGCGAACGCCAGCGGCACCGAAATGGTTGTGGGGTCGCTTCCCGAAAGCGGACCCGCGCCCAGGACCACAGCCAGCACCAAAAGCACGGCGCAGGCAGTCCACAGCC
This sequence comes from Arthrobacter sp. Z5-13, assembly GCF_056499105.1. NCBI lineage: Bacteria > Bacillati > Actinomycetota > Actinomycetes > Micrococcales > Micrococcaceae > Arthrobacter > Arthrobacter sp. Z5-13. Next base: position 741,011 of record NZ_CP096460.1, on the reverse strand, counting down.
CGATGACCAGCCCGGAAGCTTTTCCTTGCGCCTTCATAGATGATGCCCCCACAAGAGCCTCGGGAAGGTTGGAAACAAAGATCGCGGCGAGCAAGGCCAGTCCGCCGGTCCCTTCCCCAAGCGAGATGCCCAATGCAACATTCTCCGGAACCCCGTCCAGGGTCACGGCCGCAAGGAGAGCCATTCCTGCAGCGCCGCGCGTAGACGAAGGAGTGGGCGGACGGTCGGAAGCAGCGGCGTCGGTATCAAGTTTAGGACTCCCCTGGAACTCGTCGGCAGCGGCGCCTCCGGCTCCTGGCTGAGCCCAGCGGTCCAGCAGCGCACTGAGGCCGGTGAATACTGCCGCCCCTGCAAAAAGGCCGATGGCGGCCCGCTCTATCCCGCCCCGTTCGTAGGCATCCTCGAAAAGTTCAAACGTCAGGGCGGTAATGAGTGCCCCGGAGGCAAAGGAGAGGAGGATGGCCAGAAGCCGCTTAGGCAACTCGAACCGCACTCCGATGAAGGCTCCAACCAGCAGTGCGCTGGAGGCCACTGCACCGAAGAGGACCGCCATCAACATTTTGCCAGTATGGATCCGGTTCGTGGTCCCGAACAATAGTGCCGAACAATGAGCCAACTCCCCATGCATGTTGATGATCGAGTTTGTTCGTTCATGTTCGCATTCCTTGTGGGCTGCCGACGGCGGTAATAGCGTCGGCGGGTAGCGGATCGGCTGGACGTCGTTGACGGACACCCCCATCCGATCAAGACACTCTCCAACGATGAAGGGCTGAACAATGACGTTTTCCGAAGGCCGGTTCCGGCGCTCGGCCGCAATGGCCGTCATGGCTGCAACAGCAGCGTCGGGACTGGTGGCTTTCTCCGGCAGTGAAGCTCCAGCCACGGCCGCCGAGACGGTGGGCACACCTGTCACCATCACCCCCAATCCCGCCAGTAAGGGCAAAGCCTTTCAGGGGTGGGGCACCAGCCTTGTGTGGTTCGCCAACGCTACTGGCGGTTACCCGGAGGAGATCCGTGAGGAGCTGTATCAGAAGGTCTTCGGCGAAAACGGTTTGAACCTCAACATCGCCCGCTACAACGTGGGCGGCGGAAGCGCGTCCGACGTCGCAAGTTACCTCAACGACGGCAGCGCTGTGGAGGGCTGGTGGAACCCCGTGACGGAAGCCAGTGCAGAGAAGCCCGTGCTTTCGAATCTCTACAGGCCTGACGGTTCTGTAGACCCGGCGCAGGCAAACAAGCTCGCATTCCTGAACCAGTGGAACCCGGACGATCCCTCCTCCTACAACCCCGACGCCGACAAGACGCAGCGGTGGTGGGTGGAACGCCTCGCCGCCGAACAGCAGATCACCCACTGGGAAGCCTTCAGCAACTCCCCGCCCTGGTTCATGACCAAAAGCGGGTACGTCTCAGGCCAGGTCAGCACCAACAAGGGCGAGAACCTGCTGCCCCAGGCCGAGCAAAAGTTCGCCGCATACATGAAGAAGTCCGTCGAGCTGCTGGAAAAGGGCAGCGGCATCAAGGTGGACACCATTGACCCCTTCAACGAGCCGAACTCCGGCTACTGGTCAACAACCATCGACAACGCCACCGGAAAGCCGCCCACTTCCTACACCCAAAAGCAGGAAGGCGCCCTGATCTACCCGCCCGCGCAGGACCGCGTCACCAAGCTGCTGGCTGGTGAGCTCGCCAAGGACGGCACCACCACTGACGCCGTCATTTCCGCGATGGACGAGACGGATCCCACCAAGTTCATGAACAACTGGAATGCCTACAGCCAGGAGGCAAAGGACGCCGTCGCCCAGCTCAACGTCCACACCTATGGCACCAATGACCGTCGCCGCGTCAGGGACCTCGCCAAGTCCACCCAGAAGCCCCTCTGGATGAGTGAAGTAGGCGGTTCCTGGGGCGGCAACCCCGCACTGGGCGACACCACCGGCGGTTGGGACCGCTCCAACATCAACAACGGCCTGGGCATCGCAGGCCGCATGGTCAACGATCTCCGCGAGCTTGAGCCGGAGGCCTGGGTCTTCTGGCAGCCGGTGGAGGACACCTACAAGCAGGAACACGGAAACGGCGGCTGGGGCTCCATTTACGTGGACTTCGACTGCAACTATGAAGGCCGTGTGGGCTCCTCCAACCGCCGGCTGAACGACGGCGACTCCGCCGAGGACGCCAAGTGCCGTGTCCTGACAAACCAGAAATACAACACCACGCGAAACTTCACGCACTACATCCGTCCCGGGGATTTCCTCATCGCCAACGACAATGCGGAGACCGCGAGCGCACTGCGGGCAGATGGCAGCGGGGCCACACTGGTGCACTTCAATGACAACGCGGCGCCCGAGACAGTCACCATTGACTTCTCCAAGTTCGGCAGCATTGCCGAGGGCGCCACGGTCACCCCGGTGATCACCACGAAGTCGCCCATTGAGGATATTGAACGCAACGCCCTGGTCAAGGGAGCTGCGGTCTCCGTGGACCGTGCAGGAAAGAAGGCGACGCTGGAGATTCCGGCTGCGTCAGTGGTGACGTTCCTGGTGGACGGCGTCAGTGGCGTGGCAGAGGACGCCCCTGCGGTGAAAGACGGCCACACCTACCAGGTGGGCGGCGAGGCCAGCGGCAAGTACCTTACGGCAAAGGCGGACTCCACTGTGTCCATTCAGGACCTCGGCGCCAATGCCACGGACATCGCGCCACAGCTCTGGACGTTCAACGCCGTCAAGGCCGACGACGAATACGCCTATGACCGGCGGTTTGTTGTGACCAACAAGGTCGGCAAGGTGCTGACCGGCGACGGCGGGATCCTGAACGGCAGCCAGTCGGGGTCTGCCCGTCTGGCTGCGCTGAGCCTGGAGGAGGCCAAGGCCCGGCCGACGGCACAGTGGATTGTGACCACCGAAAACGGGAAGCAATGGACGCTGGTCAACGCTGCGGCGGCCATCGCGCTCCAGGTCTCCGGCAGCCAGACCGCTGCCGGCTCTCCAGTGGCCCTGGCCTCGTCCAGCGGATCCACGGCCACGGCCACCAGCAATGCGCACCAGACGTGGGGTTTCGAGGACCTCGAGGACCTTGTGCTGCAGGGAACCCGGCGCATTGACCTCAGCACTCCCGTTGGCGTGGCCCCGGCCTTGCCCGGCACTGTTGTTCCGCTGTACGAAAAGGGCCCCGGAAGCCCCATCGCCGTCCAGTGGGAAGCAGTGGATCCGGCAGTCTGGAACAAGCGCGGGACCGTGACCCTGCATGGATCAGGCATCGACCGCTACGGCAAGACATTTACTGACGCCCAACTGGTGGTCACCGTTGGCAAGTACGTCGCTACCGATCCCGTCTCGCTGACGGTGGGCGTCAACTCAACCGTCGCAGAGGTCCGGGCAGCTGCTCCCACCCATGTTCCGGGGCAGATCGGTACCGGGACGGCCAGGAACAACCTCGCAGTGACCTGGGACTGGAGCACGTTGGCTTCCGCGGCACTGGAATCTACCGGGACGGTCACCGTCGCCGGTAAGGCGGCAACCGGCGTCGACGGCGCCAAACCCCTGGATGCTGTACTGACCATCCTGGTGGTGGACCGCGTGGCCAGCACCCATATCTGTAAGGAGGACACCTCGACGACGGCGACCGCCAGTTACTCGGAAGCCTCCTATGCGCCGAAAAACACGTGCGACGGAAACGCCACCACGCGGTGGTCCAACTGGGTGGGCTGGGGCCGGAACGGTGACAGCCTGAGCTACGCCTTCACCCGCAATTACACGGTGGATTCGGTCACCGTGACCCTTGCCGAGCACGCAGCCCAAAGCCTGAGCGTCCAGTTCCAGGATGCCCAGGGAGCCTGGCAGGAAACCTCAGCGGGTGTTATCACCGGCCTGACCACCACATCCCCTGTGAAGGTGGTGTTCAGCCCGGTGGCTACCCGCGGGATCCGCGTCTCGCTGGCCACCCCCGGTTCCTACACCAAGGTTGCCGAGGTTGCGATTTCCGGAACCAGGCTTGCTGAGGCGGGAAGTGCTGATTTGGGCCGGCTGCTGGTGGACCAAAAGTCCGTGATGGGCTTCGACTCCGGAACAGTTGACTACAAGGTGCTGACGGCGTCGACGGCGGTACCCACCGTTGCCGGCTATGCCTTGGATACAAATGCAAAGGTCTCAGTGGCGCAGGCAACAGCGCAGAATCCTGTCGCCACGGTCACTGTGGCGGCACCGAACGGCACGCTCAAGGAGTACCGGGTGGCCTTTGTGACCGGCAAGCAGGAATGCCTGAACGGGGGATGGGCCACCAACGTGGAGCCTGGTTTCAAGGGTGAAGGAGAATGCACCAGCTACTTCGCCACTAGAAAGTAGGCGGCCCTCCGCACTAGGGGAAGCCCCGTCAGGACCACCCGGTCCCGGCGGGGCTTGACTCAAAAATAGGCTGTAGCTATTTTTGGAGCGGGGAGAGCCGTGAAAGGTAAGAACCATGATCCCCAAGATCGTTGCGGCAAGTATTCTCGCCATGTCAACCGCCCTGGCCTTGTCCCTGCCAGCCTCTGCGGCACCGCCGGAACGTACTGAGAAACAAGTGTTCGACGCCGATGTCGAGGTGGTGGATAGATTCCTGACTGCGGCGTGTGGATTCACGGTTACCGCTCGGGTATCAGGCCACTACTTCGAGACTGTGTTCTTTGACAAGGACGGTGCTGTCACCCGCATCACGGCCCACCCCAGCTTCCGTTCCACCCTTACGAGTCCCACCGCCTCAATCACGACTGCTGATGTGGGGCTGGACCGGTTTGTCGAAAACGAAGACGGAACGGTGAGCATCTTCGGAACCGGCATCCACCTCAAAATAAAGGGTGACACGAAGGCTATCGGCCTGTGGAGGCTGGTAGTTGACCTACGTACCGGGGAATTGATCTCGGAGGAGTACCACGGGCGGTTCGACGTCGGTGCTGAGGGGACTGTCGAGGCTCTTTGCGAAGCCCTGAGCTGACGGCCCTTTAGCCCCGCTGGATTACAAACGGATGGTGGAATACGGCCGGCTGGGGAGGTTCCCCGCCGTCCATGGCCGCACTGAAGGCTCCACAGGAGTGTGCCCTCGGCCATCGCGGATCACCAGGACCACCGTGCCGATCACCGCAGCCAAGGAAACCAAGCCGAGGAGTATGAGTACCACGGCCATTGCCACAGACATTTTCATGCACCTCGTGGCTCCATTTTACGGCCGGGATTCAGGCCCGGTCGAGGCTGCCGAAGCAACTTCCGGCGTGTCAGGCCCGACAGTTGAGGGCCGTTGAAGCAGTCTGGCTAGTATGGTCTCGGTTGAGCAGTGGCCGCCCCCTTTTCCATGAGGATTGCCATGACCTGCAAACTGAACGACGCCGGATCGGCTCGCCGCGGGTACATCCGCTGCCGTCAACTGCAACAGCCGAAAATCCAATGCTGCCGCCCCTGTCTTTGGCCCCTCTTGAGGCATTGGCGCTGAGATGCGCAGGGAATTCGTTCCGGGGACTGCCGTTCTGGGCGGTGTGCTGGTCTTCTGGGTGGCAGCAGTGCTCGGGAACCTCTCCTTCCTCAGCGCGCCTAAGCCGCCCCTCGCTACTCTTGCCTGGCTGATGTTCGTCTATGCCGCCGTCGCCATTACCCCGATCATCGGAGGGCTGGCAGTAGCCGACCTGTTTCGCCGTTGGCAGCAGAATCGAAAACGAAGGGATCAGACAGAGCTAGGAGCGTCGCTTTGAAGGCGCAAGCGGCGATGGCACCGGCCGCATGAGCGGAGGATTCAGAACGGTTCGGGCGGGATGGCCAGGTTCCGGACGGGCGTCCGCAACCAGACGGTAGAGCGCTGCAGGCCTGCCGGTCTCGCCTGCCGTCACCTTTCCGGTCTCCTCGAGGAAGCCCGGGGTGCCGGTGGCTTTGCGGTGGAAATTCCGGGCGTCCAGGGGAAGCCCCCACACCGCCTCATACACAGCGCGCAGCTGGGCTATGGTGAACTCCTCCCCACAGAACGCAGCCGCCAAAGGGGAATACTCCAGCTTGGACCTGGCTCGTTCCAGCCCATCGCTGAGGATCTTCTCATGGTCGAAGGCAAGCCGGATCCCATGTTCATCAAGGACGGCGCCCACCGGGTACCAGCCCACCATTTCGGCATCGCTTCCGGCGGACAGGACCGGGAAGTCGGGGGCCAGCAGAAGGTACGCTACGGCAAGCACGTCCCCTCGCGGGTCACGGCCACCGGGCCCATAACTGCCCAACTGCTCCAGATGCCCGCTTACCCTTTCGACCCCCGTCTCCTCAGCCAGCTCGCGGACAGCCGCCTCCTGCAGATCCTCGCCAGGAAGAACAAAACCGCCAGGCAGGGCGAGCCGGCCCCGGTACGGTTCTATGAGGCGGGTGACAAGCAGGACGTGCAGGACGTCGTCGCGCACTGTCAAGGCAACGACGTCGACAGCGACCGGAAAGCGCGCAGGAGAGTGATCAACGGAGGGCACGGCTCCATCGTAGGCGACTTATCGTCACCTTGACAATAATGATCCCACTACATAATGTGAGGTTATCGTCAAAATGACGATAACCTCACGCTAAGGAGAAGCTCATGGCCAGCATCAAGCACTACCCGTGGATAAGCCACTTCCTGGGAAGCCCCACAGGCTATGTGGTTCACCTCCAGTCAGGCACCGTCCGCCACCAGGGTGTGGGGCAGGCCTTCTGGTTCCGGCCGTCCACCTCCGTCCTCAGCGAAGTTCCCGTGGACGATCAGGAACTGCCCATCCTGTTCCACGCCATCACCCGGGACCACCAGGATGTGAGCGTCCAGGCAAACGTCACATACCGCTTCATCGACCCCGTCGCCGTTTCAGGTCGGCTGGATTTCGGGCTGCAACCCGTCGGTGCAGGTCCAGCCGGTGGCCGCGAACAAGTGGCCACCATCATCGGGCAGCTGTGCCAAAGCCACGCGATCGACCAACTGGCCACCACCACATTGGCGGAAGCCCTGGAGCGCGGGATCAGCCAGCTGCGCGGCATCCTTATCGCCGCCCTCCGGGGAGATGCCCGCCTGGAATCCACCGGCATCGAAATCCTGGGAGTCCAGGTCCTGGCTATCCGCCCCCAGTCCGACGTCGAACGCGCCCTCCAGACCCCTGTCCGTGAACAGCTCCAGGCTGAAGCAGACCGGGCAGTGTACGAACGCCGCGCCCTTGCAGTGGAGCGGGAACGCGCCATCTCCGAAAACGAGATGGCCAGCCAGATCGAATTGGCCATCCGCCGGGAGCAGCTGGTCACCCAGGAAGGCGCCAACGCACGGCGCCAGGCGGAGGAAAAAGCCACTGCAGGACTCGTGGAAGCCCACGCCGCGGCCGAAAGGAAGGGCATCGGCGCTGCTGCGGAAGCGAACCAGATCCGTATTGTCGGCGAAGCATCCGCTGCCAAGGAAGCAGCCGCGATGGAGGTCTACCAAGGCATGGACCAGGCCACGCTCCTGGCCCTCGCCCTGCGGGACGCGGCGGGATCCCTGCCTAACATCGGGAATCTCACAATCACCCCCGACCTCCTCAGCGGCGCACTCGCCGGGCTGCTCGGCGGCAACCTCCCAGCTGATGGGGATGGCCACAGGGCACCTGCCGCCATACCGGGCACCGCAACAGCCAGCCAGGCAGGGGTCTGAAATGGCTAACCCCCGAGTGGTGATTGTGCACCGGCGCACCGAGCTTCAGGAGCTGCTTGACCGGCACGCCACCCGGGGGCAGGCTGAGTTCTTCCTCCGCACCCGCGGCCGCACCATTGAGTCCGTGCAGGAACGGCACGACCTTCTCCAGGATTCACTGGCCACGTTCCGGGCGTCCATTCCTTCCGATTGGCGGCGGGCTGAAGTGGAACGGGCGGACCTGAGCAGGTTCCTCCTGGCGCCGGAGGACATCATCGCCGTCGTGGGCCAGGACGGGCTGGTGGCCAACGTCGCAAAGTATCTCTCCGGCCAACCGGTCCTGGGAATCGACCCCGAGCCAGGAGCGAACCCGGGCATCCTTGTCCGGCACACAGTTGCCCACGCCGTCCGGATCCTCCAGCGGCTCGGGCAGACGGAGACGGGCACCCTGCCGGTCCCCACGTGCGAACAGCTTCCCACCGCCACTGCCGAGCTGGACGACGGGCAGCAGCTCTCCGGCCTCAACGAGATCTTCATCGGACACGCCTCCCACCAGTCCGCCCGTTATTTGCTGCGGGCACCCGGAGGCGGAACCGAGCGGCAATCCTCATCGGGCCTCATCGTCTCAACGGGAGCCGGCGCCACTGGCTGGTGCGCATCCATTGCCCTTGAACGCGGTGGCCGGACGCTCCCCCGGCCAGTCGACCGCAAGCTTGCATGGTTTGTCCGGGAGGCCTGGCCTTCACCCATCACGGGAACCACCCTTACTGAGGGCTCGTTGGAGGCCGGGGAAGCACTGAATATCACGGTGGCCTCGGACCAACTGGTGGTGTTCGGCGACGGGATGGAGGAGGACCGGCTCACTGCTACCTGGGGCCAGGAAATCAAGGTCCGCCTTGGCGACCGGCCGTTGCAGCTGATCACAGCCTAAGAAAGCACCGGCCCAAGTAGACTCAACCGGTGAACGCGTATTGGGAGCTGACCAAATCATCTTTCCGACGCCACTCCACCTACCGCCTGGCGGCCGTCTCCGGCGCATTCACCAATTCAGTTTTCGGCCTGATCCGTGCGTCGCTGCTGCTTTCAGCCATTTCGACGGCGGGAGGCTCAATCGGGGGCTACTCGGCTGTGGAGGCCGCAACCTACGTGTGGCTGGGCCAGGCACTCCTGACTCCCCTTGGCCTCTTTGGTACAGCCGAAGTCGCTGCAAGGGTCAAAAGCGGGGACATCGCCGTCGACCTTACCCGCTCGGTCAACCTGACGGCGTCCTACTGGGCGCAGGACCTGGGCAGGGCGGCGTTCGATGTCCTGCCCCGAGGACTCCCTCCCCTCGTTATTGGTGCCATTGTCACGGGGTTATCGCTGCCCACAACGGCGGGCCCCTACGTGTTGGGCTTCATCTCGATCCTTGCCGCCATGACCCTGAACTTCCTTGGCTTCTTCATCATCAACCTGTTGGCGTTCTGGGTAGTTGAGATCCGTGGTTACTGGATGCTGTACCTCGTCCTCATGAACTTGCTGTCCGGATTCCTGGTTCCCGTGACCTGGTTCCCACAGTGGATGCTCCACTTTGCCCGGGCCACTCCGTTCCCGTCGATGCTGCAGACGCCGGTGGACATTCTTGCCGGCAGGACCGACGGCGGGCAAAGCCTTGCGTTGGTGGGTATCCAGCTCCTCTGGCTGGCCGTGCTGCTGGCGGGCACACACCTGATGGTCCGGTTCGGTTCCCGGAAGCTGGTGGTGCAGGGTGGCTGAAATTGAAGCTCTGGACAGCACCAGGGTCACCCACGCCAAACTCCTTCGGCTGCTGATTTCAGCCCGGCTGCGCTCGCAGACCGCCTACCGGGGAAGTTTTGCCGCTGATGTTGCCGGCCAGGTAGTGCTGGCCCTGACGGAGTTCGTTGAGCTGTATGCGATCCTGCACAACATTCCAACCTTTGGCGGCCTGACGTTCGCCCAGGCTTTGCTGGTTTTCGCCTTCGCGTCGATCGGCTTCTCTATAGGCGATATGCTCCTTGGCGAGACCGACTCCATGAGCGATGCCATCCGGATGGGGAAGCTGGAGGTGCTCCTGACCCGGCCGCTTCCGGTGCTGCTGCAGCTTATGACATCGGACTTCCAGCTGCGGCGCGTCGGCCGGCTGGCCTTTGCATTGCTCGCGATGGTGGCCGCATTGTTTCTGACGGACATTGATTGGGATCCGGGAAAGGTTTTGTTGTTCCTGATCACCCCGCTGGCCGGTGCCGCGATTTTTGGTGCACTCTTTGTGGGCGCCGGGGCTGTGCAATTCTGGCTCGTGGACGGCCGCCAGCTGGGAAACGCCTTCACCTACGGTGGCCGCTACGTAGCCTCCATGCCGGGGGCCGCCCTCTTCCTTCCCATGCAGGTCTTTTTTACGTTCGTCGTCCCGGCCACGCTGGTGGCGTACGCCCCGAGCCTGGTCCTGCTGGAGCTGGAGGGCCCGGCAGGAATTCCAAGCTGGGCTGGCTGGCTGGGACTGCCGGCCGCCGTCGTCCTTTGTGGGCTCATGCTGCTGCTGTGGCGGGCAGCCATCAAAAAGTACACCGGAGCAGGAGGCTGAATGATTATCGAGGCAGAGCAACTGAGCCGGAACTTTACGGTGATGGAAGCAGGCGGGGGCAGGGGCTGGAACCGGCTGAGGCGCCGTTCCCGGACCGTCCACGCCGTCCGGGACGTGAGCTTCACGGTGGAGCGGGGTGAAGCGGTTGGCTACATCGGCGCAAATGGTGCGGGTAAATCAACCACCATCAAAATGCTCACCGGGATCCTGGTGTCGTCATCGGGCAGGGTCACCGTTTGCGGACTGCAGCCCGTGCCGCAGCGGCAGGCCCTGGCCCGCAAGATCGGTGTGGTGTTCGGCCAGCGTTCGCAGCTTTGGTGGGACCTGCCTCTCCAGGATTCGTTCCCCATCCTGGGCGCGATGCACCGGCAGCCTGAGAGCCGATGGCGGCCGCGCTTCAATGAGCTCTCTGAACAGATGGGGCTGGGACCGTTCCTCACCAGTCCCGTGCGTCAGCTTTCGTTGGGGCAGCGGATGCGTGGCGAGGTTGCTGCCGCGCTGCTGCACAGGCCCGAGCTGGTGATCCTGGACGAACCCACTATCGGCCTGGACATGATCAGCAAGGAAAGCCTGCGGCGGTTCCTGGATTTTGAGCGCCGTGAACACGGCACCACCCTGCTGCTGACCACCCATGACATGAGTGACGTCCAGCGTCTCTGTCAGCGGATTCTTGTAGTGGACGACGGCGCTATCGCCTTTGACGGCCCGCTCACCGGGCTTTCGGACGTAGCGGAAGCCCGGCGGACCATGGTGGTTGATTTTGTTGAGCCACCGGATGTTGGCGGCCTCGTCCTGCCCCCGGGTGCCGTGCATCTGGGAACCGAGGCGGAGGGGATCAGGCACCGCATCGCGTTTGATCCGCGTCAGCTCTCGGCGGCTGCCCTGTTGGCGGCCGTCTCAGCTACTGCCGAGGTAGCCGATCTGTCCTTGCACGAGCCTGACATCGAAGATCTGGTCCGCCAGCTATACACGTCGTCGAGGTAGGCGGGCGTTGTCCGCCTGGGATTCAGCGGCTCATTCCCATCGCGAACATCACGGTAAATACATCTTCCCTGTTCCGGTCGAGTAATTCGCCGTTGAACCGTTGCTTCTCTTTCCGCATCCGCTTCCCCTTTCGCGTGCCGATAACAGAAAACACTTCCTCCAGCCTTCTGCTCATTGAGGCCATCTCCTCTCGTCCCTTTTCCATATACCGAGGCTATGGCGCCTTGAGGACAGTTTCGGTCCTCAAGGTGCTGCCACTCGTGCTGTTGAGGACAACTACTGTCCGCATGATTTGGAGCCTCTTATAGAGGCTTATCCTCGGGAGGGTAAGAGAGGGGAAAGTTGATGCGGGACTATAAAGCGGTCCGTCACGCCGCCCTTGCCGACATCGGGTCGTGGCTGACTTTGACGGCCGAGGTCGAGTCCCTTTTTGGCCCCATGCCGGACTTTACAGAACACCTCAAGCGCGGGATCCACCGCGGGACGGCCTACGTCGCCAGCGGTATGCAGGGGACAGTGACCGGTGGGATGCTGCTCAGCGGCTCAGGACCCGCCAAAATCAACTGGCTGGCGGTGCGCCGATCAGCTAGCCGACAGGGAGTGGGATCCGCCCTGGTAGGCGCAGCAATTGCACACTTCGGTCAGGAGCGGGAAATCCTCGTTGACACCTTCGGCGCTGACAACACGGCTGGGCTGCCTGCGCTCCGGCTATACACGTCACTGGGATTTCTCCCCGATGGGGAACTGCTGCCCGGGCCAGAGGGCGGAAGCCGCCAACGGCTCAAACGTCCGCCATTCCCGGCATAGGGCGAGGGGTGACGGGCCAGGTTCCAAGCGCTCCGGTACCGTGTAAACCAGCCGAGGCCAGCCGATGCAAGGAGAAGCTCATGGACTACACCTACGATGTCCTCGTAATCGGCGGTGGGCCCGCCGGGATGGCCGCCGCTGAACGGGCCGCGGAACTGGGCGCCAGGACGGCCGTCGTCGAGCGTTCTGCGCTGGGCGGAACCTGCCTCAACTCCGGCTGCGTACCCACGCGCGTATTGGCCAAGACTGCCCGGTTGTATCGCGAAGTCAGAACAGCCTTCGACTACGGAATCGTGGTGCAGGAGCCCGCAGTGGACTGGAAGAAAACAGTCACCCGGGTCCAGGAGACAGTGCAGCGCGTGCTCGAGGCCAAGCAATACGACGCCATGATGGAACGCCTCGGCATCGATCTGGTCTCCGGACAGGCGACGTTTACCAGCGAGCACACAGTCGACGTCGACGGGCAGGAACTCAGCGCACGCTCCTTTATTCTGTGCGTGGGCGGTGCCGCCAGACGCCTTCCCGTCACGGGCGCCGAGCTCTCCGTTCTCCCCGATGAAGTACTGGCTCTGACTGAACTGCCTGAAAGACTGGCCATCATCGGGGGCGGCCATACTGGCGCGCAACTCACCACCATCTTCAACGCCCTTGGGTCCGAGGTCCTGCTCCTGGACGTCGCTCCACGCCTGCTGCTGACCGAAGATCACGACGTCGCTGCGTTTGTGGGGCAGAGCTTCGTTTCGAAGGGGATCCGGGTGGAGACGGGAATCCAAGGAATCGGAGAGATCGCCAGGACGTCAGGGGGAAGTCTCGGCATCACCTGGACGAAAGACGGAGGAGCTTCCACAGCGGACGTTGACGCCGTAATCATGGCCGCCGGCTGGCCGGCCAACATCCCGGGATTGGGCTTGGAAGCCGCGGGGGTGGAGACCGAGCGCTCGTTCATCCCGGTGGACGACTACTTGCGAACCAACGTCCCGCACATCCTTGTGGCCGGGGACGCGAACGGCACCAGCATGCTGGTGCAGGCCGCCGTCTTTGAAGGTGAAACGGCGGCGAGCAACGCTGTTTTGGGCGCCAACCGGACCACTCCCCACCATCTTTTGCCCGAGGGAGGATTCACTGACCCGGATTATGCGGGGGTGGGCCTTACCGAGGAGCAGGCCAGGAAACGGGACCCGGAATGCCGCTCGGTCACGGTCCCCTATTCGGCCGTGGAGCGTCCGATCATTGATGACCGTGAGGCCGGCTTCCTGAAACTGGTGACCGACCGGCATGGGGAACTCATCCTCGGTGCGCACGCCGTTGGCGAGAACGCCGTCGAAGTTGTCCAGGCTGTGGCATCAGCCATGGCGGCAGGCACTGACCTTGCAACCCTGGCTCGCGTGAAGTTCGCCTACCCCACCTACAGCGCCATCATTGGCCGGGTAGCCCGGGCCGCTTCCCGGGAGTAACTACGTACGCTGATTCTCGAACTGCAACCGAAGGGTTGCTTTAAGGATGGATTGGTGCAACCATGTGGTTGCAACACGCCATCGAAAGGAAACAGGAATCATGACCACAACCACAAACCAGCCCTCCGTCGTCGACGCCGGCCAACTCACCGTCAGGCGCACTATTTCCATCGCAGCACCCATCGAGAAAGTCTGGGCTGCCATTACTGAACCAACGCACATTGCCAATTGGTTCGGGCAGTCTGCAGTGCTGGATGACTTGGCCGTGGGCGCCAGCGGAATCTTCTCCTTCGAGGGGCACGGCGACGTCCCTGTCCGGATCGAAGAGCTGGACGCGCCAAGGATGGTCGCCTACCGCTGGAGCAATGAGCAGGCTGATCCCAACGCACCGATCGACCCCAGCCGCTCCACGCTGTTCCGCTTTACTCTCGAAACGCACGACGGCGGCACGCAGCTGACAGTGGTCGAATCGGGTTTTGAAACCCACACCGACCCCACCTCAGCCATGGAGGATCACCGCGGAGGCTGGGACGCCGAGCTGGACGAGTTGGTCGCCTACCTCGAGGGCGGCTCGTGACCACCAGCACTCTTGTTCCGGTGTTCGCCGCGCTCGGAGACGAAACCCGGTGGAGCATCCTGGCGGCCCTCGGCGAAGGCGAGGCCTCGGCGTCGGCCCTCGCCGGGAGCCTGCCGGTCACCCGCCAGGCAATCGCCAAGCATCTTGCTGTCCTGCAGGAGGCCGGACTGGTCGAATCCGTACGCGTCGGCCGCGAGCTCCGCTATCGGGTGCTCGGCTCCCAGCTCAGTGAGACTGCGCGGCGCCTCGACAGCATCGGCAACGAGTGGGACCGCCGCCTTGCTGCAATCAAGCGGATCGCAGAGGCACTGTAAGAAGCAGCGCCACCCGCATCAGGATGCGGCAGCTGCCGACTCGCGCTTCCGCTTCCGCTCAGACACCGGGGCGCCAACGGATCCCCGGTGCTTGAGCGTCGCCTGAAAAACGGGCAACTCAAGGACTTTCCCGGGCTGCCTGATCAGGCGGATCAAAGCCTCTGCTGCGGAAGCACCAATGTCATAGACGGGCTGCGAGACCACAGTCAGCGGCGGCGTGGTGAGCTTGGTCCAAGGGAAATCGTCGTACATCAGAAACGAGACATCCTGCGGGATGCGCAGGCCCAACTCCTGGATGGCCTCCACAACACTCAACGCCACCAGGCCATCGGAGGCGATCACCGCCGTCGCCGGTTCCGGCAGGAGCAGCAACTCGCGTGCAACCGCCTTGATGGACTCGGCATCCCCGGCATTCAACCTCACCAGTTCCTCGCAGGGATCCAATCCCGCCGCCTGCAGCGCCTGGTTCATGCCTTCGATCCGCTCAGCGATCTGCGAGGACGCAAGCTTCAAGGCATGCCGGTACGGTCCCTCAATTTCCAACGTGGAGATGAAGGCGATCCGGCGGTGTCCCGACTCGATGAGGTAGGCCGTGGACTCACGCGCAACCGACGTCATATCCGCCGCAACCACCGGCACGTCCAAGCCAGGCGCCTTCCGATCAAAGAGAACCAGCGGCCTTCCGGCGTCGTGCACGCGGCGCAGGTGTTCGTACTCCGCCGAGGAAGCCGGCGCGACGATCAGCCCGTCCACACGTTTTTCCAGCAGGACCCGCACGGCATCCACTTCAGCCATGTGATCTTCGCCGGTGTTGATGAGGATGACGTCGAACCCGGCGGCCTTTGCGGTGTCCGAGATCCCCCGCATGGCCAAGCCGAAATGGGGGTTCTCAATGTCGCCCACCACAACACCGATGGTGTTCGATTTGCCCGTGTTCATGGTCCGGGCGAGCTCATTGGGTCGGTAGTTCAACTCCTCCGCTGCTGCGAGAACGCGCTCGCGGACGTCATCACTGACTGCCCCGTAATTACCCAAAGCCCGTGCAGCCTGGGCCTTGGAAACCTGCGCAGCCTTCGCGACATCCGCCACTGTGGTGTCACGCTGCCGGGAGGAAGAATTTTTCATTACTACCTTTCCGAAACCTCTTGACGACGGTTTGTGAGATGACTTACAGTCGAAAACAACCCGATGTGAGTCCGGTCTCAATCGTAAGCACTGAGACCGGACTCCACAAGGGATTCCGCAGGGAAAAATCTGAATACCGCAAAATCTGCGGGCTCCCCCCACCCACACCCCGATAGGAAAAATCAACGTGTTCAAAGGAAACAGCCGCCGCAAAGGCGGAATCGTAGCTTCGGCCCTCGCCGCTGTGCTTGCCCTGTCCGCCTGTGGCGGCTCGGGTACTCCCGCTGCGGCTCCAGCTGACAACCCTTACGGCCTGATCGAACCCGGCACCATCCGCGTGGCCAGCCTGGGAGACTCCAAGCCCTACACCTTCACCGACGCCCAGGGTCAGTTCACCGGGTTCGACGTCGAACTCTTCAAGGACGTGGCGAACCGTGCCGGTGTGGACAACGTGGTGTTCACCGGTCAGGACTTCTCCGGCCTGCTCGCCGCCGTCGCCAACGGCCAGTTCGACGTCGGCGTGGCCGCTATCGGCATCACTGACAAGCGCAAGGAAACCGTGGACTTCAGCAACGGCTACCTTGCCGGTTACCTGACCGTCATCACCACCAAGAACTCCGGCATTACCGACGAAAAGGCACTTGGCGGCAAGCGCCTCGGGGTTGTCCAAGGCACCCTTCAGGAGGCCTACGCAGTCAAGAACTTCGCGTCAGCCAACCTGGTGCGCTTCCCGGACAATAACACCGCCATCTCGGCTGTGAACAGCGGGGCCGTTGACGCCCACTTCCTGGACTACGAAGCCGCCAAGGCCTACCAGGAGCAGTTCGGACTGGTCAGCGCCGCCGATATCCCCTCGTTCGACGCACCGGCAGGCTTTGCCATCGCCAAGGGCAAGACCGAATTCAAGGAAGCCCTGGACAAGGGCCTTGCCGAGGCAATGGAGGACGGCACTTGGAAGAAGCTCTACCAGAAGTGGTTCCCGGGTTCCCCGATGCCGGAACAGTACCTTCCCAAGGCCGAGCAGACCTCCAGCCCGACGCCTACCGCCACTAAGTAAGCAACCCGGGCGGGCCGCCTGGCCCGCCCGGTTCCCCATCCCCCGCTACTACCACTGAGAGCAACCCATGGACTGGCTCAACACCATCATTCGCACCTTCTTCGATTTCGGCGCGATGGCCGAGGTCCTCCCCCAACTCCTCGGGGTGGGACTCATGAACACCCTGATCATCTCCATTGCAGCTACGGCCATCGGCCTGGTACTGGGAATGATCGTGGCAGTCATGGGGATATCGCCGTCGAAATGGCTGCGCATCCCCGCCCGGATCTACACGGACCTGTTCCGCGGACTTCCGGCCATCCTCACCATCCTGCTGATCGGCCAGGGCTTCGCCCGGCTCAGCCAATCGATCTTTGGCCCCTCCCCCTACCCGCTGGGCATCATCGCCTTGAGCCTGATCGCCAGCGCCTACATCGGTGAGATCTTCCGCGCCGGCATCCAGAGCGTGGACAAGGGCCAAGGCGAAGCATGCCGGGCCCTGGGCATGAGCTACGCCAAGTCGATGGCCCTCGTGGTGGTCCCCCAAGGCATCCGCCGCGTGCTGCCCGCTCTTGTCAACCAATTCATCGCCATCGTGAAGGACTCCTCCCTGGTGTACTTCCTTGGCCTGTTGGTCAGCGAGCGCGAGCTGTTCCGCGTCGGCCAGGACGCCGCTGTCCTGTCCGGCAACCTCTCCCCCCTGGTTATGGCCGGAATCTTCTACCTCATCATCACGGTGCCCCTGACGCACCTCGTGAACTACTTCGACAACCGTTTCCGCGCCGGACGCCGTCGGCCTGCTGCACCAAGCAGCGGACTGAAGGAAGTCAAAGAACTCGACTCGGCATCGCCCCTCATCACCGGGAGCAACACATGAGCACCAGCACCAATATCCCCGCGCCGGAGATCCACACGTTCCACGGTTCCAGCCTGGAACTGAAGAACCTCAGCATGGCTTACGGCGACATCGAAGTCCTCCGTAACGTCAGCTTGTCCGTGGCTCCCGGTACCACCACCTGCATCATTGGTCCCTCCGGTTCCGGCAAGTCCACGCTGCTGCGCGGGGTCAACAGGCTGCATGAGCCCAAGAGCGGAGATGTCCTGCTGGCGGGCAAGAGCGCCCTGGCCGTGCAACCGGACACCCTTCGCCGGCGTATCGGCATGGTGTTCCAGCACTTCAACCTCTTTCCGGACCACACTGCGCTCGAAAACGTCGCCCTGGCGCTCTGGAGCGTCAGGGGTCTGTCCAAGGCGGAGGCCAGGGAACGGGCGCACCGCAGCCTTGCCGAGGTGGGCCTGGCGGAGCGTGCTGATCACCGGCCCCGGGATCTCTCCGGCGGACAGCAACAGCGCGTCGCCATCGCACGGGCATTGGCCATGGAACCTGAGGTCATGCTCTTCGACGAAGTCACCAGCGCACTGGACCCTGAACTGGTGAAGGGCGTTCTGAACCTCATGGCTGGACTCGGCCGCCGCGGCATGACCATGCTGGTGGTGACCCACGAGATGGGCTTCGCCCGCAAGGTGGCTGACCAGGTGGTGTTCATGGACGAGGGCGAAGTGGTTGAGGCCGGCACCCCGGCGGACCTCTTCGACCACCCCAAGAGCGAACGCCTTCAGCGCTTCCTCTCCGAGGTGCTGTAGTGACCTTTCCAAGCGCAAAAAATGACCGGCACGGCGATCCCGTGCGCACCGCCGTCGTTGGGTTTGGGATTTCGGGACGCGTCTTCCACGCCCCGCTTATCGCAGCCGATCCCCGGTACTCGCTGGACTTTATTGTCACGGCCGATCCCGAACGCTCCCGGCAGGCGAAAAGCAGCTATCCCGCTGCCGACGTCGTCACAACGGTTGAGGAGCTGTTCAACCGGGCCGGCGATCTGGATCTTGTTGTGCTGGCGACGCCGCCGGTGACGCACTTCGATCTGGCGGTTGAGGCCATCAACCGTGGACTGGACGTTGTTGTGGACAAGCCCTTTGTGCCCAACTCAGCACAAGGCGAGGAGCTCATCTCGCGGGCGGCGGAGGCTGGTGTCACGCTCACCGTCTTCCAGAACAGGCGCTGGGACGCCGACTTCCTCACGGTACGCAAACTCCTGGAGGAAGGGTCGCTGGGTGATGTGCGGACCTTCGAATCCCGCTTTGAATGGTGGCGGCCCGAAGGATTCGGGAACTGGCGGGACACCACCCCCGTTAGCGACGGCGGCGGCATCCTGCATGATCTCGGCGCCCACCTGATCGACCAGGCCATCCAGCTTTTTGGCCCCGTGGAGGAGAGCTACGGAGAAACCTCGTCGCACGGATCCCGCGAGCCGGGTAAGGGCGCGGACCAGGAGGCCTTCGTCTCTTTGCTGCACAGGTCCGGCGTCCGATCCCGCCTGTGGATGAACGGCGCGGCCGCCCAGGTTGGAGCCCGATTCCATCTCCTTGGGACCAAAGCCGGCTACACCAAGTGGGGCCTGGACGGACAGGAACCAGCCTTGGATGCCGGCGTCCGTCCCACCGATCCGCATTACGGCGTGGAACCCGAAAGCACTTGGGGCCGGCTTGGTGTTGACGGCTCAGAGGAGCAGGTGCGGCCCGAACGCGGCGCGTATCCGGAGTTCTACCGGATCCTGGGCGATGCGCTTAGGGGGCACGGACCCTTGCCCGTGGACCCCGCCGAATCAGTGCAAGCACTCCGGATCATCGAGAAAATCCACTCCCAGAGCTAGCCCCACACACCCGATTGCTTCCCTGGCCCCCTGGCCGGGCAGCTGCCCCCTGTTTATTTCCCAGTCTCAAGAAAGAGAGCCCGTTATGTCATCCGCTGTTTCCGCCAAGCACGTTGCCGTTATTGGCGGCGGAATCCTCGGCGTTTCCTCCGCAGTCCATCTGCTGCGTGCCGGTGCGGCCGTCACCCTCATCACCGAAAGCCAGTTGTGCAGCGAGGCGACCGGGAGGTCCCTCTCCTGGCTGAATTCCGCCGGGGAACGGTCGCGTCCGTACCATGAGCTGCGGCTGGCCGGCGTGGACCGCTACCGCACCCTTTTTGCCGCCGACCCCCACCGGGAATGGCTGCAGTTCGGCGGCGGGATCATGTGGAACGCCGAAGGCAAGTCCGCGTCCACCGAGGCCAGGCATGCCTACGAAAAGTCGATCGGCTACGACTCCAAGCTCCTCGAACCGGCTGTGATCGCATCCTTTACACCTGGTGTCGATGCTTCC
Organism: Arthrobacter sp. Z5-13; assembly: GCF_056499105.1. NCBI lineage: Bacteria > Bacillati > Actinomycetota > Actinomycetes > Micrococcales > Micrococcaceae > Arthrobacter > Arthrobacter sp. Z5-13. The sequence goes on along the minus strand of NZ_CP096460.1, from coordinate 721,312 downwards.
GCCGTTCCGGAAAATGCCATCTTCAATCCAGGTGAGGGCTGGGTCAGCCTGCCCGATCTGGTGGACTTCCTCATGGACGAATTCCAGGAACGCGGTGGCAAACTGGTCACTAACGCCGGAAAAGCGTCAGTGGTTCTCACCGACGGCGTGGCCAGCGGTGTGACCACGGCCGACGGCGAAACCTATGGAGCGGACGCCGTTCTGGTTGCGTGCGGAGCGGCGACGCCCGCAGTTGTGGCGCCTCTCGGCGTCGAGATCCCGAACGCTTCCCCGATCGCCATGCTGGTTGTGACCAAGCCCGTAGAGCACTCCCTTTCCGCGGTGCTGAATACCCCGCGCGCGGCAGTCCGTCCCAACCCGGGCGGAACCCTCGCCTTGGATCACGACTGGTACGAGGAACACATCACCGAATTCGAGGACGGCAGCTTCACCATTCCGGAAGAAGTGGTGCAGGAACTGGCCGATGAAGCCTCCAAGCTGGTGGCCGGAAACCCTGAGCTGAAGCCTGCCTCCTGGAAGATCGGCCGTAAACCGATTCCGGGCGACGGCGAGCCGGTGTTCGGTGAACTCGAGAAGGCCCCCGGCTGCTTCGTGGCCTTCACCCACTCCGGAGCAACCCTTGGCCTGATCGCCGGTGAATTGATGGCCGACGAGATCGTGTCGGGCAAAAAACACCCGATGCTGGCCACATTCCGCCCGGAGCGCTTCAACAACTAGGCGCTTCAGCAAGATTTCACCATAAGCAGGGTCTCAGCAAAAGGCAGGAGTCAAAGGCTCCGTCAGCAGGAGTGCCGCCCGCATCCGATGTATTGGGGGGATGCGTGCGGCACTCCCATTTCTCATAAAAGCGGCCTTGCCCCGCTTGAGCGGCCCGGGGCAGGGCAGCTCAAGCGGGGCAAGGCCGCCAGTGCGGAGCAGGGCATGAACGTTCATGGACAACGGCTGGTGCCGGGGCTACATTCGATGGAATAGACGCCTCCCATCGACGTCCACGTTGAATCCGCTGATGCAGCCGGCGGTCCCTGTCGGTTGGGGTGGAGGGACCGGGATGACTTCATCAGCCCCCTCAAATACAAGCGGCAGGCGGCCGGGGACGGCGCCCCGCAGAGCAATGACGCGCCTGGTGGTGATCTGGACAATCACGACGGTCATTATCCTGATTACCCTTGTTTTGGCCGCTATTCGTTCGTCTCCCGACGGTCCGGGCCCCCTCCCCTTGCCAAACCAAGCCGGCGCCCGTGACTTTGACGCCGGTAACCCGTTGCCGCCGGAAACCTCACCGCAAGGGCAACAGCCGCCAGGCATGACAGAGGAACTGGATGACGCGATTCAGCAGATCATCGCTGCAAACGGGGATTTCAGGATCGGCGTCGCCCTGGCAGACGTGCAGAGGGGGGAAGTGCGCCTGTATGGCGATGTGTCCGCGTATTTGGCAGCCAGCACTGCCAAGGTCCTCACGGCCGTTGCCTACTACCGGCTCGTGGAAACCGGGAATCTCAGGCTGGATGAACCGCTTGGCAACTACACCGCCGCCTTCCAACTGGAGGCCATGATCAACTCCAGCAGCGACGATTCATGGCTGCTTCTCATGGACGCGATCGGCTTCCCCCGGCTCATCGGGTATGCGGCCTCCATCGGGATCAGCTACGACCCCACCCAAAATCTCCTGACGCCCATGGAAATGGCCATCTTGTTGATGAGGCTGTATTCAGGGGAGCTGATCAATCCGGAGCACACTGCGCAGCTTCTGGGCTACATGCAGCAAACCAACAACGAAGAACTGATCCCTGCCGCTGTTCCGGCCGGCATAACCGTCCACCACAAGTACGGCATCGTGGACCAGTTCATGCACGACGTCGGTATCCTCGCCTCAGGCGGTACCGCCTATTCACTGGCGATCTTCACCGAGAACCCGTTCGGCAAGCAAGGCAGAATCGATGTCATCCAACAGTTGACGCGCGAGATCTGTCTCAGCGTGTTTGAGTAGGCGTGACAATGGCGTCCATGACCGCAGCGGCCGTTCTGCCTGACAGGGAAGGCGGTTCCAGACCGGGAGGCCAGTCCCGCCCGCGGGATACCCAGCCGGTTGCCAGACCCACGCCGCGGCCACCGGAGATGTCAGCCGTGGGGTGGTCGCCCACCATCCAACTCCCGGCGAGCCCCACGCCCACACGTTCCGCAGCAAGGTGGAAGATACGCGGATCCGGCTTCTTCACACCTTCAGCTTCGGAAATCACCACGGCGTCTACGTACTTCTCCAGTCCGATGGTCTTGACCTTGAGCATTTGCTGGCTCACGGTTCCATTGGTGAGGACGCCTATCTTCCATCCATGATTTCGGGCGTTGTCCAAGGCAGCAGCCGTGGCGGAGTCAAGGACCATGGCGCCAACATGCTCGTACAGGAGCAGCTCAATCAGGGCCGGGATCCCATAACTTGTCTTGAATCGGGCCTTGACGGCGGTGGCAAGCGATTCACGGGGTTGATACCCATCACCGTCTGACTCAATGAGCCATGCAACGTCCGCCGCCGACCCGCCGACGTCCCGCACGAACTCAGCCGCCCACTGGTTGAAGGCAAATGCCCTGTCCACCAGCGTGTTGTCCAGGTCCACCAGCAGCAGCATTGGGAAATTCAACGCAGATTTCCCGGGCCCTGCCCCGTCCAGCACAGGATTACCCCACGCAGGCGCGCTGTTGGAGCCACGCGATGACAGCGTCGCCTTGCTGCTGCTGGAAGGCGCGGAGGGTGGGAAGCCCAGGGGGCGGCGGTTGGCGGGCGGCATCAATAAAATAAGCTCCGAGTCCGGACAGGACCCCGTCCACACTGCTTGGCAGAACCTCCGAAAAGACCGGATGGGAAGACAGCACCGACTCAACATCAAAGTCCGCATCAAACAGCCGCGCATTGATCAGCAGCGACAACCCGTCTATCCAGCCGGCACCGATACAAGCCCAGGGCCAATCGACCAGGACAGCCTTGTTGTCGCCGGTGATCAGGATGTTGTCAGCCCGGATATCTGTGTGCACCAGGCTGCTGCCGCCGAGGTCCTTCAGGCCTTGCGCAGCCAATGTTTCGAGGGCATCCAGGTTCTCGAGGATCCAGGGGTCGCAGCTTTCGGGACGATCCTCCCTCACACGTGCCCAGCCGCCGTACGCCTCACGAAGCTCGTGTTCAAGGAATGGCAGATGCGCCAGGGATTGAGGAACCGGGGTGCCGGCCAGATCCAGCAAAGCATCCAGCACAATGGTCAGTTCGGCCAAGGACCAAGGGAGATCCGGAGCACGTCCTTCAACATCAGCCAGTATGAGGGCAACCCATTCGCCGTCGTCGAACGTTCCAATCAACGCGGGTGACGGTACCTCGGGAGGTAGGCCGGGGGTATTGGCCGCCTCTTTCCGATGGATGGCGGGGGAATGCTCGTTCAGGACTGTGCCAACAGCTTTGACAAAGACCCGTTGCCCCGAAGCGGTTCGCAACCTGTCGGCAGTGCCAGGGGAGAACCCACCCTGCTGGCGGCTCCATTCCTCTACCGGAGATCCCAGGATCTCTTCGATGCCGGCCCTCACGTGTCCCGGCAAATCGGGCCAGGCGATGCGGGTACTCCACTGCGGTTGCATGGGCTCATTATTCCCCACGAGAGCGCTATTGACCGTGTAACGCCAGAGGCCTACCGTCTCCCTTAACTCCATACTGCAACCCATGCAGGCCCTACCTAAGGAGAGAGCTATGCCGGAATTTATGGATGTTCACCACAACATGAAGGGCCTAAGCCGGGAGGACCTCCAGGCAGCCCATGCAGCTGATCTGGCCATCCAGGCCGAGGAAAACGTCAATTTCAAGAACGCCTGGGCCGACCCCGAAGCCGGCGTTATTTATTGCCTGTCCGAGGCCCCATCAGCCGAAGCTGTACAGCGGATCCACGAACGGACAGGCCACCGCGCAGACGAAGTTCACGAGTTGCCGCTGAAAGTGTGAAACGCAGCTGACACTCTTGGAGTCAGAGGGCGGCAGGTACCGGATCTCCCGGCACCTGCCGCTTCCCTTTGTCTGCGCTTCGGTAGAGGCCGGACTAGGCGACCCGCACAAAGGAATAGCCCGAGAGCCATGACAACGGATGGACCAGCGTGGCATTGACATAGTTCATGCCGCTGCTGACAACTTGTCCGTTGCCTGCGTAGATCCCGATGTGCCCGGAGGTGATGACCAGATCACCGGGTGCCGGAGTTCCAACCACCGTTCCGTACTGGAAGAACTGGGTCGGTGCGAGGTCTCCCACGCTCTTGCCGATGGACCGCAGGGCACGCTCCACCAGAATGGTGCAATCCTGGGTTGCGCCGATCTGGGCATAGGCGGAAGCGAGCAATGCTGCACCAGTGCCGCTTGCCGCAACGGGTGCCGGAGCGGGGGCGGGTGCCGGTGCCGGAGCCGGAGCCGTAACCGGCCTGATGGAGGTCGATGCCAGCGCCACGGTGGGTGCAGCTGCCTGTCCCCCTGCCGGGATCCGGATCTGGTTGCCGGGGTAGATGATGGACGTCATGGCCAGGTTGTTGGCGGCCAGGACAGAATTCAGGCTTACGCCGTAACGTGCCGAAATTGCGCCGAGCGTGTCGCCGGAAACCACTGTGTGGACCCGTCCTGCAGCCGGAACAGCGGCCGGGGCAACCGCTGGGGCGGGAGCGACTGCTGCTGCCTGTACCGGTGCCGGGGCCGGGGCCTGGGCAGCGGCACCGACAGTGGCGCCGGTAGAACCATCCGGTGCGTGTGCTCCAGCATGGGCAGGAGCGCCGACTCCGAAAAGAAGGCCTGATGCGGCGGCGATGATGAGTGCCGGCCTGCCCAGCGATAGAGCGTGGGATTTAGCCGAAGTGGACAACCCGCTCATGACGGTTGAGCGGGCAGGGGTGGCACGATGGCGCGCCAAAATGGACTTTTGTGACATGGTGTTTTTGCCTCTCCCATGCCTGCGGGGTGAGCTGTCGGGTTCGGATGGGAGTTCACCCGGCCGGTCCACACCGCCAAAGGGCGGGGCAAAGCGGCTTAACCCCTAGGACCTGACAAGAGGTCCGAGTGGAATCGTGGTTCCCCCGTCCCTGCCGCTGAAAAAATGCGGACGAATCCCCGTCAGCGGCAGGGTTCGGCATACTGACGCGGGAATGCCCCGGCTGGAGCCGTGGGCACCACAAGAGAGTAGCTTCTGCTCCTACCAGATGTCACGTTTCAGTAACAAAACTTTTCGACACGTTAAATAGACGTGCTAAACGGTGGCGGGATCTGTATTGGAGCCACAGAGTACGACGACGACCCGCTCACCTTCGGAAGGGACGTACGCACCACAGTGGAGCGCGGCGAATGCGGCAGCGGCGCCATGCTCCACGATGATGCGGTAGTGCTCCCATAACCAGGTACGGGCGGTGACGATGTCGTCGTCGGAAACCAAGAGGCTTGCTACCCCGGTACGGGACGCCACGGCAAAGGCGATCTCTCCTATCCGGCGTGCTCCCAGGGCGTCAGCCGCTATCCCCGAGACAGCAACATCAACGGGCTCCCCCGCCTGGAGCGCAGCAGAAAGAGTGGGGGCTGTATAAGGCTCCACGGCCACAACCTTGGCCTGGCCTTCCACCGCTGCGGCCACTCCCGCCATCAGTCCTCCGCCGCCCACGGCCACCACAACAGTGTCCACGTCCTTGAGTTGTTCCAGCAGTTCAGAACCAACAGTGCCGGCCCCCGCGGCGATCTCCGGCTGGTCGTAGGCATGGCAATAGACAGCCCCGGTCTCAGCGGCATACTTGATGGCGGCCTCATAGGCTTCCGCATATTCTGCTCCGCCCTGGACCACGGTTGCTCCTGTTGTCACGAGCTTGCTGACTTTTACGGGCGGGGCGTTCTCCGGGACATAAACAGACGCAGCGACTCCAAGCTGGCCTGCAGCATACGCATTGGCAAGTCCCGCGTTCCCGCCGGAAGCGACGACGATACCTACGTCGGGATTCAACTCCCCACGTTCGTTGGAGGCAAGAATGCGATTGAAAGCACCTCTGGCCTTGAACGTGCCGGTGTGCTGCATGAACTCACATTTGAGCCACACGTCGCCCGCGAAAGTTCCCGGGTCAAGTTGGATCAGGGGCGTGCGTCGGACCTTATCGGCGATTCTTGCGGAGGCTTCGTTGACGTCTGCGCGGCTGATCATGCTGACAATCGTAGGGGCACCCAGTAGATTCAGGCGCAGATGACTGCACCCAGCGCAGGAGGGATTCCCGTGGCAGAGGACTTCAATCGTCAGAGCCCGCGGTACGGATGGCTGGCCGGGCCCGCGACCGTCTCCCTGGGGGCAATTGCGCACGTGATCTCCGGGGGCCAGAACCTTGGACCGTTGATTCTCCTGGCACTGACGGCCTTGATCAGCTTGGCCGCAACCTTGCTGGGCGGGCTCTTGGCTTCCGGATGGTCATTGCTGGTGTTTTGCGGGCTGATCCAACAGCTACTGCACCTTGCTTTCGACTTTTTCGGCTCCGTGCCTGGCGGCGTCTCGCCTCGCCACGGACATGATGGTGGCGTGGACTGGAAGCTGCCTGAGCTCTCCCCCGAAGCTGCATCCCCACATTCCGGTGAACTGATGGTGGATAGCCATGTGGCAGCAGCGCTTTTGGCAGCCCTCTTCTTGTCCCGGCTCCAGTCCCATTCCAAAAGCGGCGAATCGGAGCGCTCAAGATCCCTCAAGAAACCCAACGATCCAATCACCTCGGACTGACTTCCGCTCAGGGTCCTGCGGGATCGTGAACGTGAGGGTTTGCGCAGGATTTCCACGGCCTAAGGCAAGCTCAGGCAATCTTTCCTCAAGATCTTCCGCGGCTTCGCAGATTCTCAAGTTTCGGATTTTTCCGCTGTTAGCGTGTCTTCTGTCGAGGCGGTTGAACACATCACCCGCCAGGCCTCACTCACGATCTTTCAGTCATCCGGTTCTTCGGGAGCTGTAATTCTCGCGAGTCTTCCAAACCATTCACTTCTCATCGCCCTTGGAGTTCCGTCATGCGCAAAAACTCGAAAAAGACTGCCGCCGCAGCAGCCACCGCCGTCGTCCTCCTTTCCGGAGCCGGCGTGGCCTATGCCTTCTGGTCCGCGGGAGGCTCGGGAACGGGAACCGCCACCACCGCCACCAATGTGCCTATTACCGCTGTGCAGACCAGTGTCGTTTCCGGCTTGCAGCCCGGCGGTGCCGCACAGGCGTTGAGCGGTAATTTCACTAACGGCAACACCAGCCCGGTGTATGTTTCGAGCGTCACGGCCAGCATCTCCAGCGTCACCGTCAACGGCGTGGTTGCCGTTGGCTGCGACGCCTCCGACTACATCATCGCCAATGCCGCCATGACAGTGGGCGCTGAGATCCCCGCCGGCACTGCCAAGGGCGCTTGGACCGGAGCCACCATCACCTTCAATAACAAGGCCACCAACCAGGACGCATGCAAAGGCGCCACGGTGAACCTCGCCTACGCCATCAGCTAATTCCCTTTTTTACACGTCGACGGCGGGAATCGCCCCCATGTACTGGATCAAGCTCGTGCGATCCGCGGATACCTTCACTGGCTACACAGCACCGGACGTATCCGGCACCGCGGTCCAGTAGTCAGGGGTTCGCTAGCCAGGGGTTCGGTAGTTAGGTGGCAGCTGGATCCGCCGACAGCCCGATATCCGTCGGGGCACCCAGTGCGATGAGCCGATCCCTGATCCCGCTGCGCGCCAGTGAGTATCCACGCGATGTGCGGTGCAGCAGGGAGGTCATGTTCGCGGCATCCAGCATGGCGCCGATCTCGAATGCGAGCACCTCCGCGGCGTTGGTCCGGCCTGCCAGGCCGGGCAATTCCGGCTCAGCTTCGTGCACTGCCCGGGTCAGGAACGCCAGCCATTCCTCGTCGATCCGCGCCAGAAGCTCACGGGCGGCGTCGTCCTTTGCCGAGGCGTCCGCCCCGACGGCACGGAAAAAGCATCCGCCCGCGAATACCCGCCCCTCGGAATAATCCAGCCACAGCTCAACAAGGCCGATGAGTCTGCGGAGTCCGCGAGGGCGGGCCAGCGCCGGGGTGATGACCTTCTCGATGAAGACAGCGCGCGCTGCTTCGATGGTGGCCAGCTGCAGGTCCAGCTTTGAACCGAACAAGGTTGCGACGTTGCTCTTGCTGACGCCGAGCTCATTTGCCAGTCCCCCGATTGTGAGCCCGTCGAGTCCGCTCAGCGACGCCTGGTCAACCGCGAGGCGCAGAACGGCGCGGCGGGACTCGTCGCCGCGCTGGCGGCGTCCGTCGAGTGGTGCAGGCGTGGTTTGCATTTAGAATCCCCTAGACAGTACGAACGGTCGTGTGTGTATATTAGCACTATGACAACACAAACGCCTACTATCCCGCGGACGGTTCATGCCCTTCGCCTGCTTGAGTCGGTCGCCCCGCCGCTCGCAGCAGAGACTGCCTACAGCCTTTGGGTCCGGCCCGGAAAGCGCAAACCCGTCCATGAATCGGAGCGGTATGTCATGGAGCACGCCAGGCGGTCCACCATCCGGGTGCAGGGGCGGCGTGTGGCTGTCTATCGCTGGGGAAACGGGCCTCGTGCTGTACTCCTTGTCCATGGCTGGCAAAGTCGTGCGTCTGCATTTGCTCACCTCGTGCGTGAACTGCGTGCGGCGGGACGCACCATCGTGGCCTTTGATGCCCCGGCCCACGGCGAATCCGGCGGCCTGCGGACCGATGTACGCGATTATGCTGCCATCATTTCCGAGCTCGGCCGCCAGCACGGCGGGTTCGAGGCGATCGTGGCGCATTCGTTCGGGACGCCTGGTGCAGCCCTTGCCATCCGGGGTGGGGTGCGGGTGGGGCGCCTTGTTACTGTGAACGGCGCCGCTGACTTCGAGTATCTTCTGCAGAGCTTCGCTCAAAAGCTCGGGCTTGGTAGCACAAGTGTGCTAGCTGTGCGCCGCCGGACGGAGCGCCGGCTCTTCCGGGGACGGGCCGATATTTGGGCCACACTCTCGGCCACGGCCCCGCTGCCTGTCGAAGTTCCATGGCTGGTGATCCACGACGACGCCGATACTTTGATCGGGCTGGACCAGGCCCGCGCCCTACTGGCGGCCCACCCCGCATCCACCATCCTCGTCGTAACGCACGGGCTAGGGCACAACCGGCCGCTGCGTGAACGCACCGTGCTGGACCGGATCAGCACCTTCCTGTCACCGGGCCTGAACCTCCAGCACTAGGGAGCCAGCCGGTAGCCGACTCCACGGACTGTTTCCACCCATTTGGGCGCCTTGGGATCGTCGCCGAGGCGGTTCCTGAGATTCCCCATGTGCACCTCAACTACGCGCTCCTCGGCCGCGCTGACGAACGAACCCGAGCCGTAGGGATCGTTGCGGAGCCTGCGGACCAGCTCCTCCTTACTCTGGACACGGCGCCCATTTTCCATAAGTACAAGAAGCAGATTGAACTGTGTGCGCGTCAGCTCCACCTTCTTGCCATCAATCGTTGCCGCCCTCGTGCCCTCGTTAAGAGTCAACCCGCGGTGCTCCAGGTCGCGGAACTCATCCGCCTCCCCCGCCCCAAAAGGAGGCCTGGCGGCGGGCTGCCCCAGTTCAGGCTGCACCACAGCGCGGGCCACAGCGGGTTGCAGCCGGGCAGGTTCAGGCATGGCCGGTTCCCCTGCATGGCGCGTCATCGAAGCGGCTTCCATGACGGCTGGTTCCATGATGGCCGGTTCCATGATGGCCGGTTCCATGATGGACCACCGTGGCCGCCGGAGCATCGCCGCGATCCGCGCCCGGAGCTCCCGGGGTCGGAAGGGTTTGGTGAGGTAGTCGTCAGCGCCGGCCCCAAATCCCATAAGTGCGTCGGCTTCGTCCACCCGTCCTGTCACCATGATGAGGTAGGCATAGCTGAACGTCCGGATCCGCCGTGATGCCTCGATCCCGTCAAAGTCGGGAAGGTTCAGGTCCATGGTGATAAGAACCGGATTGTGCTTCCGGACAGCTTCCACGCCTTCCGTCCCGGATGAGGTTGCATGGACGGTAAATCCGGATTGCCGGAGGACATCCCCCAGTGACTCCCGGATGTCGTCGTCATCCTCCACAACCACAGCAACGCCGCGATTCACCACTCTTGCTCCCAGCCTTCTTTGATTCCAAATTATGAATAAATTCTGGTCTCAGAGTTCCGGGTACATTAAGTGCACCGAATTACGATCCAGATTAGTAAGCCTGCGTACTGTACTGCACCGTGCGGCGCGGTCGGGCGCTTCATCCTTTGTCGCTGAAAAGATCGCTACGGGACTGGCATTCGATTATCGGGATCGCTGGGGTGCAGAAATGAGCCTACACATGATAACGGCTTTCTTGTCCGATCCAATCCAATCTTGAGTAGTTCTTGAGTTGTTACCAAATCTTGTGCAACTTTTGAGCTAAATTGCCGCGTCTCAAGATATGTGTTTGCTATTGCGCTTTTCGAGTTAATTGATTGATGATCATCTTGTGCTCGCTGGGGGCACGAGGCTGCTTGAGGGGGAGCACCAACGCAATAGGGGGCGTGCATGTCGTTTTTTCTTAGGTCCCGTTTGTCCGGTCTCAGGTCTTCGCGGGTGGTCAGACCGTTGGCCGTGGTTCTTGTCTCTGGCCTTACTATGCTTACCGTCGTGAGTTCTTCCCAAGCCGCAGATACCACCCCAATGTCTTCAGACCCAGGACCAGCAGGAAGCTTTGCCTGGAAGGGGTTCAACTGGGAGAAGAGGTTCTGGGGTGGGGCCCCGCAGTACAACAAGCTGTTCAGTGCCAATAACGTCAGCAATCCCGACGCCAACGGCCACGTCACCTTGAGCCTCACGAATCCAACGGGCGCCGAGCCGGTGGGCGCAGAATTCCAGTCCACACGCCAGGGCTTTGGCTACGGCACTTACAGCACCACAGTGGAAAAGAATGTGAGCCTTCTCCAAAAGGAAGTCGTGTGGGGGTGCCTGTTCACCTACGATCCCCTGGCCACACCGGGATACAACGAGATTGATCTCTGTGAGGCCTCTGCCTGGGGAGGCGGAGCAGGCTACGGCGAATCCTGGCCGGTAACCCAAGGCCATGGCTACTGGTTCGACGCGAGCAAGCCTCCGGGCGAAGGCAACAACACGGTGGTTTTTGATGTCACCAGTGACCCCGTCCTCACTCACAAATTGGTCTGGGAGCCTGGCAAGCTGACCTTTGAAACCTATGCCGGTGAGGGATATACCGGCCCGTTGTTGAAACGGACCATCCTCGAAGGAACCACGGTCCCCAAGCCTGCCAAGGAACAGATCCACTTCAACCTATGGGTGACGGGCGGTGGTGGTGGCGATCCTGCCCACGTCAAGCCTGAGTCGGTGGTCGTTCGGGACTTCTCCTTCACACCTGCAGCCGTGACACCGGATCCAGTGACGGCCATCGCGCTTACTGCCACGAACGCCAAGGTCAAAGGCGTCAACAACACCACCGTGCGGTGGACAGGGGCCACAGGAACCAGCGTCACACTCCTGGTGAACGGTGTTAGGAATACCGTGCCGAACACCGGCAGCTACAACAACAAATTCAAGGGCAGCGTCACCACTACTTACCAAGTCTGCGATACGGCTGGATGCTCCAATATCGTGAAAATCCAGACTTAACGGAAAAGCCCGGGGCGGTACCGCTTTGCGGCCGCCCCGGGCTCTCCCGCAGGGAATTACTGACTAAACAGCGTCCGACTTGGCTTTCACAGGAACAATGCGCTTGATTGCCGCACCCAGGGCAACCAGGGCAAATGCTGCCAGACCGAGCCAGAGGATATCCCCGGCGCCGGTCAATGCCAGTGTTCCGGCGCCTACTCCTGCTGCTGCGGGGGCCGCTACGTTGTTATACATATCTCTACCAAGCTTTCTTGTTGTTCAGGGCTGCATCTAAATAGGCCTTCGAGTGGACCACCTGCAGAAACAGGTCGATCACGAGTTCGTACATCGTGGCGGCGGCGAGCATGTATTTCCATCCCCGGAGCCGCACTGTTACTACACGTTCGATCACGAAGACACCGGTCACGGCGAGCCAGAAGGGGTGCAGGTGCAACCCGGATCCCGTGCCCAGTGCAAGCGCGATCGTGGCAAAGTAAATAAGGGTCACCAGGACACCCGTCATGGCCAGGAGTTGCCGTCCCCAGTACGGCCGCGTGACCCTGGTCCAGCCGTACTGGACGCAGTTCTCCACTGCTCCGCGCTTCCACCGAAGCCGCTGCCCCCACAATTCCCGCCAGGAAGGCATGATCTCCGTGACCAGGGTGCAGTCGGCGGGCGACTTGATCCGGTAACCAAGCGTCAGCAGCGCGAAGGAAAGCTCATTGTCCTCGGTGAGCACAGTGGTGTCATACACCCCGCCCCGGCCATTGCCAGGGGGGAGGATTCCGTCCAGCCTGGCCTCCACGACGTGCTCAAGGGTCAGCACCCGGAACAGCGCGGCAGTACCAGTGACGACGAGGCACTTCCCGTTGAGCCGCCTGACATCCCGTGCGTACCTGGCATACTCGTTGCGCTGCAGATGACCCACAAATCCGCCGCCGGTTGCTCCGCTGAACACCCCACCCACAGCGCCGAGGAAAGGATCGGCGAACAGATGCCCGACAGCCTTTTCGATGAAGTCAGGGGCAAGCTGTGAGTCAGCGTCCTGCACCAGGATAAGATCGTCCGGGGCCAAATGCGGGAGGACGCCCGCAAGCGCGAAGTTGAGGGCTCCGGCTTTCTTATCTGTGTTCCCCACAGTCCTGATCACTTCGGCTCCATGAGCCAAGGCGATCGCCTCTGTGTCGTCAGTGCAGTTGTCTGCTATTACAATTACCCGGTGAGGGACGCAGGTCTGGCCTGTCAGGGATTTGATCGTCTCCCCGATTCCCGCAGCCTCATTGTGTGCCGGAACCAGTACAGTAATAATCGAATTACCCGCTGGCCGATAGCGTCCGCCCCTAAGCATCAAACGCCGGGATCGCGTCCTTCACGCATAATTCAACATGACAATTTGCCCCAACACGCATGAATTCATCCCTATAGGTCTTTTTGGCCATACATTTCGCCTGATTCTTGCAACCAAAACTCAAATCTCAGGAAGCAAACTGTCAAAATGAGATCATCTTCTACCAAACTAATTGAGCTCAACTTCCGCAATTTATACGCAAGATGACGCTGCTGGAAAGTTCCGCCGTCGTTATTCTGGTTTTGTTGTCCCGACTTTGCCTTGCGGGTGAGAAGGCACGCTTTGTCAGCCGGGGATGCGGCGACAGGACCTTCGGGGCTACGGTGTGCTTGGGGATGAGTTCCGTTTGGTAGCTAGACCAAAGGATGAGCAATGGGTGATGTGTGGCTCCGCACCATCAGCAACGGCCTGGTTCGGGCAGATGCGGTCACTGAAATTGGTTGTTCCCGTGGGTCCCTCCACGAGGAAATGGGATATTCAGTGAAGGTAGTCGCGGGTGGCAAGGCCCACCCCCTCATTGACGACAGCGACCTTGAGGGAACCATGGCCGAACGAATGGAGCACGCACGCCAGATGGTCGATGCTTTGCTCAAGGCCATGGATGCAGCGGGCAACGGCGGCCCTTCCACGGTCATCAGCCATGAAGCTGCCAGTGGTCGTTGGAGACTGACACCGTCCTCCGAGCTTGCCGCTGGTGTTGAGGTACCTGGTGTTGAAGTGCCGGGATCCTAAGCGTTGAGGTTCGGTTTAATGTCGGTGGTGGCTGGAAGACTCTTTCTATGGGAATTGCAGGGGTCGACGGCGGCACTCGCTTTGGCGCGCGGCCGCGGGCCGGTGGGTGATGTGTCTGTGGGGCACGTGCTGTCGGCCCTCGCGGCTGTCCGTCCCTGCGCTGATGGTGCCGGTCTGATTGATCAGGTGCGCCGGCTCTACACCGCCCCCGGCACCGGGGACCTGATCGCGATGGACTCCCGCGCCCGGCACTTCCCACCCGCGCTGCGCCGCTTTATCCACGCCCGGGACCACACCTGCCGCACGCCCTACTGCGACGCGCCCATCCGCCACCTGGACCACATCACCCCCTGGCACCAAAACGGCACCACCACCACAACCAACGGCCAAGGCCTCTGCGAAGCCTGCAACCACACCAAAGAAACCCCCGGCTGGACCACCCACACCATGCCAGGCCCCCGGCACACCACCCCCGAACATGCCGCTATCGGGATCCCCGCCCGTCCCAGTCGGAGCACTCCCCGGCCCGCCTCCGCACAGCCCGCTCCAACCCGGCTCGCCTCACAATGCTGCCCACCGCCCGGTCAACCACCAACGACGCGAACTCCTCCACCGCGCCAAAACACAGAAACGCGCCCGCTACAAACGACCCGCAGCCGCATAGGGAGTATGAAAGAACTTATGGGCGTTAGCATCCGCGAGGCATTTACATCACCCACTGAGCGGAGCTACATTAATGCTCCGGCCGCAGGGCAGAATCGAGGCTGCCGGCGGTGATCGGGACCTGCAAGAGACCAGCGAAGAGGCTGTGCGACTGGGGTGCAGCCGGTAAGGAATAACCATGAGCCCCACTCCAAAACAGCCCGTGACCGATGACAGCATCCAGGTGCGCCAGGTCAGCCATTACCAGTTCACGTGGGTCGCCGGAGACGCCGGAAAACGCGGCACGTGGACTCTCCAGCTGGTGCTGGACGCCGGGGCCTGGGAGGAAGTCCTGACGATCGAAGCCGACGACGCCGACAACCTCCAGGATCTCCTGTCCACCGCCCACACTGTCTTCTACGACATCCGTCGCCAGACTCTCATGTTTGGCACCACAAAAGTGGGCCATCAGTAGGCATCCGCCTCAACCCATGGGGAACGCATCAGTACGACGGCGGGAACCTCCCGCCGTCGTACTGATGCGTTTCCGGTGAACAGCTAACCCGCGCTAACCACCGAAGAGCGGCGACAGCGCCGTCCAGAACTGCCGGACTCCCAGCACAACGAACAGCAGTGCGCATATTCCGAGCGCAATATTCGTGTGGAGTTTGTTAGCCCAGACCTTGGGGATGCGTTTGCCATTAAGCAACCCCAGCAGGGTCAGCGCCAGGAACGGCATGAACAGGGCGCCAAGAGCCCCGTAGGCAAGGATCAAACCAATCGGTTGGCCCAGCGCGAAGAGGATCATCGGCGGGAAGGTCAGCCACAGGATGTAGAACTTGAAGTATTTTCCGCCCACTCGGGTATCGGGGTGACCCGATTCCTTCCCCCGCATGTTGCCCCAAAAATCAGCAAACATCAGGGAAACACCATTCCAGACGCCGAGGATAGAGGAGAATGAAGCAGCCCAGAAACCAATCAGGAACCCTGCGCCGACGGTATCGCCATATTCGGCCTTGAGGACGTCATACAGATCAAGCAGCCCCTCGTCGCTTGCACTCAGGGAAACACCAGCGGAGCGTACAACCTCTGCCCCCACAATCAGCATGGCGATCACGAAAATGCCGGTCATCACGTAAGCCATGGAGTTGTCTATCCGCATGACTTTCATCCACTTCGGCGTGTACCAGCCCTTTTCGCGCAGCCAGTAACCATAGGCCGCAAGGGTGATGGTTCCGCCAACGCCACCGGCCAGTGCCAGTGTGTAGAAGATGCCGTCCTTTGCCTCGGGGATCATCGGAATGAGGCCGGTAAGCATCTCAGGAATGTTGGGCGCAGCGATGATGGCGAGGCCCACCACGGTGATGAACATCAGGCCCACCAAAGCGGCGGTGATTTTCTCGAAGGTGGCGTATTTGCCCCACCACACCATGGCGAAACCAGCGAGACCCATCAGGATGGCCCACGCCCACAGCGGGAGGATCGGGAACACGGCTGCCAGGGGCAAGGCAGCCGAGGACATCGCCGTGGCCCCGTACACGAAGCCCCAGATCATGATGTAGGGCCCAAAGTACCAGGTGGTCCATTTGCCGAGGGTCCGCCATCCCTCAAAGATCGTTTTTCCGGTTGCCAGCGTGTAGCGGCCTGCTCCTTCGACGAGGATGATCTTCAGAACCACGCCAACGATGACCGCCCAGAAGAGCCCGTATCCAAAGCGGGAACCGGCCACCAACGTGGCGACCATGTCGGCCGCACCCACGCCGGTGGCGGCAACAACCAGGCCGGGACCAACGATGCGCCATTTGGCGGGACGGCCGCCGTCGTCGTCTATGCGGTCAGCGTGGCTGACCTTGCCAGCCGGAACGTGCTGGTCGGCAGTAATCAGCGGTTTGCCCGATTGGTTGGTGCTGTCCATGGCGTCGTTGCTCATGGTTCCTCCTCGACGTTGACAGGGCCCTGAATCAGGGGACTTCAGCCAAACTATGCGTGACCGGCAACACATCCAAGGCATTCCAGGTTTTCCTAACACTTCCTTAGGTTTAGATGCGAGCACGTCATACGATGTCGTGTTGCAGGTGCTCATTCAGCCAAAAGGGATCCAAGCCATGGAATTGCTCATCGTCGAGGATGACGACGCCATGGCGTCTGCGCTCGAAGCAGCGGTGGTCTCAGCCGGGCACAAGGCAACCAGGGTTTCCCGTGGAACAGACGCTTTGCTGGTCCACCGAAAATTCGACGTCATCCTCCTGGACCTGGGACTGCCGGACCTTGACGGACTCGACGTCCTGCGGAAGCTCCGCCAGGTGACCCACTGCCCTATTCTGATCCTCACAGCGCGGGACGATGAGCGAAGCGTGGTGCTGGGCCTTCGGCTCGGGGCCGACGACTACCTGGTGAAACCCGTGAAACTCGTGGAGCTGCTGGCCAGAATCGAAGCTGTCACCCGGCGGGTAGCGTGGACCAACGGCACCCGGAACCAGACCCTGGTGGTTGGAGAGCTCGACGTCGACCTCGACCGTCGCGTGGCCTCCGTCGGACCCCGCGTCCTGGCTCTGACGGCCACCGAGTTTGATCTCCTTGCCTTGCTGGCACAGCACGCGGGGTCCGTGGTCACGCGGGAGCAAATCCTCGATGTCCTCTGGGGCGATGCTTTCATGGCCTCGTCGCGTTCCCTTGACGTCCACCTGACTGGCTTGCGGGCGAAGCTGGACCTGCCGGGTTTCATCATCAATGTTCGCGGCGTGGGGTACCGGATCGAAGCGGAACCGGCGTGAGGTTGCGGGTGCTCGGTGTCCTGAGCCTGTTGTCCTTGCTCATAGTGATCGGCGTGTCCTACGCCCTGGTGACATCGGCCAGCAGGGAGCTCACCCAGGAACTCCAGATCAACAGGGTCTCGTCGCTCAACCGGTTCGCCCAGCTTGCCTCCGACACAGCGCTCGACGGCGACTTCACCAGACTCCAGCGGGAGATGGACCGCTACTCCGAACTCTACGATGAAGGCATCATGATCCGGCTCCAGGAAAGGACGCTGCGGTCCGGGGACCTGGATGGGGACCGCCCCGATGTCCGCAACGCCCTGTCCAGCGCGAGCCTGAACCTGACTGACACAACGCTGCCACCCCTGCTGCCCTTTGAAAGTGGCTCCGACGTGATCTCAAGATCGTTCGGCAGCGCCAATCAGGTCCTGGGCGAAGCTGTCCTCGAAGTAAATCAGGACGCCGCGAGGCAAAAACTCCGCGAGCGCTGGCTAGGCGTCGGAATCGGAGCAGCAGCTTTGGAGGCAGTCCTTCTCCTGTTGGCCAGCAGGGTAACCGGTTGGGTACTGCGCCCCATTCATCGCCTGAACACGGCAGTAAGGGAACTCGCAGCCACAGGGAGAACCAGTCAGCTTCCGGAAGACGGCCCGCCTGAGCTGCGGGCCTTGAGCCACTCCTTCACCACCATGGCTGAAACGGTCACGGAAAGCATCGAATCCCAGCGCCAGCTTATTGCCGACACCTCTCACCAGCTGCGCAATCCGGTGGGAGCCCTGAGGCTGAGGATCGATCTGCTGGAGGTTGAACTGCGGAACAGCGCAGAAAAGGCAGCCGTGACCGGAGTGGTGGACGAGCTGGAACGCGTGGAAGAAATCCTCGACGGCGTCCTGAAACTCGCAACGGCCGAACACCGGGCCTCGGAAGGGGCAGCCAGAAGTACCATCGGTCAATCTGCGCCGCACTTCGAAACCCTTCTTGATCCCGGCGTGGTGCTGCAGGAGGAAGTCGAAAGGGCAGGGCCTGCGGCTCGACGGTCCGGATGCCGGCTTGTTCTGGAGATGCCGGAGACCTCCATGGAGCTCGAGTGCAACGCCACGGAATTGGCCGAAATGGTGGGCGAGCTTCTCAACAACGCCATCAAATATGCCCCTGGAGCAACAATCACAGCGGGCATTCGCCTCCTCCCCCGAATGCTGGTCATCGAAATAGCCGATGACGGCCCTGGCCTGACGGAGGATGAAAGGACGGCGTCCCTGGGCCGGTTCTGGCGCTCTCCCCAACACCGTCACCTGCGCGGCAACGGCCTGGGCATGACAATTGTGTCCCGCCTTGCCGGTGCCAACGGCGGGAGCCTGAGACTGGCGGAAGGCGATCCGCACGGCCTGGTAGCCCGCCTTGAATTCCCCTTGCAGCTTGAGTCTCCCTTGCCGGCACACACTGGCGGGGCCAACGCATGAGAAGCAATGCGGACAGCGGTGCCCAGCAGGTCAATCCACAGTTGCCTCGGCGGACCGTCCTCCGGGCGGGGGCGGCCGTAGGACTGGCAGGACTGATCCTTCCCGCCATCGGAGCGTGCAGTCCCGCGGAGAGCCCGGAAAATCTGATAGTGGCTGGCGGGGAGCCTGGCGGTTTCTACCTTGAATTTGCCACCTTGCTTGCGGAATCGCTGCGACGCCACGGCGTCGCACGCAATGCCGTCCCGATGACCACTGGAGGCAGCCTCGAAAACATCGACCGGCTCCTGGCCGGGGAGGCAACGTTCGCCGTCGCGCTTGCAGACGCGACAGTGGAAAAGGCGTCCGCAGAAGAGGGAGGCGCTGAAGGGGGGAGGATAGTGGCCTTAGGGAAGGTCTACGAGAACTATGTGCACTGCGTGGTGCGGCGGGACAGTGGCATCTTGAGCCTGACGGATCTTGCCGGCAGGACGGCAGCCGTCGGCGCGAAGGGATCCGGAACATCCTTCACCGCCCACCGGATCATCCAGGCAGCGGGTCTGGGAGGCTCATCAGGCAGTCCTTCCTCAACCCCCCTTCCATCCCATGAGCCCGTGAAGGAGCTGACGTTGGGTCTCAACGCCGGGCTGTCAGCTCTCCGGGACGGTTCCGTGGACGCCATGCTGTGGTCAGGTGGCGTACCCACAGCAGCCATTACTGCGGCAAACGGGGACCTCGGCCTCCGGTTCCTTGACCTCTCA
Organism: Arthrobacter sp. Z5-13; assembly: GCF_056499105.1. Lineage (NCBI taxonomy): Bacteria > Bacillati > Actinomycetota > Actinomycetes > Micrococcales > Micrococcaceae > Arthrobacter > Arthrobacter sp. Z5-13. The sequence continues at coordinate 702,005 of NZ_CP096460.1, read as the reverse complement.
GATCTCATCCCGGCAATGCGCAACCAGTACGGCGCCTTTTACGATCGTGTCATCATCCCGGAGAACAGTTATGAGGCAACCCCTGAGGTCGGGACTGTGGGGGTTGCAAACCTGCTCCTCTGCCGGCGCGATCTGGAGGACCGGACGGTGACGAAAACCGTGGAGCTGCTGGTTGGTCATGGGCAGGAACTCATTCCCCGGTCCAGTCTTGGCGTGCAGTTCCTCAGCACGGAAACACTGATAAATACCGCTGGGTTGCCGCTTCATCCTGCTGCTGCTGCAAGCTACCGGCGTCTGCACGGCTAAGGCCGGCCCCCGGTCGTCGCTCAGAAGGAAAGTAATGGACGCCGCCAGCTGGAAGGCGGTAAAGTCCTGCAGTTGCCCACTCCGCTCGAAGGAAATTGATCTATGGCCGCATCAAAGCCGCCCAGGGAAGACTCGCCGCCGCCCACCCGGCACGGGCCGCTTCATGTCTCGCACAAACCCTGGGATTCGCCCCTCATCTCACCGGCAATGAGCAACACTGTGGACCGGCATGAGCGGTACAGGCTGACCAACCGCTTCGTTGAAGTTCAGCAGCGGCCTTGCATCCCGGTCTCCGGTGAAATCCACTTCAGCAGGCTTCCCCGGTCACGGTGGGAGGAGCGTCTCAGACTCATGAAGGCCGGCGGAGTCACCGTCGTCGCATGTTATGTCTTTTGGATCCATCACGAGCAGTACGAGGGCCAGGTGCGCTTCGACGGAAACCTGGATGTTGCTGCCTTCGTCGGGTTGTGTGAATCGATCGGACTGGACGTCGTCCTGCGCATTGGCCCGTGGTGCCACGGCGAAGTCCGGAACGGCGGATTCCCGGACTGGGTGCAGGCCGCCAACGTCAGGCACCGCACCAACGATCCTGCGTACCTTGAGCTTGTGGAGCGCTGGTTCAGCCACCTGGGCACCCATCTCCATGGCGTCACGGGGCCAGCGAGCAGCGTCATTGGTATCCAGATTGAGAACGAACTGTATTCCGAACCCCAGCACATCGTCGAGCTCAAGAAGCTGGCACGGAAGGCAGGGCTGACAGCGCCGGTCTGGACGGCGACAGCGTGGGGCGGAGCTGTCCTTCCCCACGACGACGTCCTGCCGCTGTTCGGCGGATACGGCGACGGTTTCTGGGTGGAAGCGGATGCCCCCTGGGACCCAACGTTCCGTGAGCACTTCTTCTTCAGCCACGTCTGGGACGATCCCGGGATCGGTGCGGACCTGCGCGAACACCTTGGCTCCGGTGGCCTGGGTGGCGACTCAGCCACACCCCGGACTCCCTCTCCCTTGTACCCGGCGGCCACGTGCGAACTTGCCGGAGGGATGGCCACGGCATACCAACGACGCCCCTGGCCACAGGCGCTGGACGTTGCCGCCGTGGCCCACAACAAGATCGGGAACGGCTCGGCCTGGCAGGGTTACTACATGTTCGCGGGCGGGACCAACCCGGCTGACAACCTCCAGGAGTCCCACGCCACCGGGTATCCCAACGACCTGCCCCGCTTCGACTACGACTTCCATGCCCCGATCGCCGCCTCCGGCAGGCTCACCGGAAGCTTTGCCGAGCTCCGTAAGCAGCATGCTTTTCTGGCAGCCTTCGGCGACCGCCTGGCCCGGATGCCTTCCAGCCTGCCTGATACCTTGCCGGACGGGATCGAGGACACGTCCACGCTGCGCTGGGCCCTGCGCAGCGACGGCCTCTCCGGCTTCGTGTTCATTACCTGGCACCAGCCCCACATCCCTCTTTTGCCTTATGCCTGCACACAGTTCGAGGTTGCCTTTGAAACCGGTCCGATGATCTTCCCGGGCCAGGCTGTCACCATTCCACCCGGCACCGTTGCGCATTGGCCTCTGAACCTGGAAGTCGGCGGGGTGACCCTCGAATGGGCCACGGCCTCGCCGCTTTCAATCCTCAACCCGGGCACCTCGCCCACCCTGGTACTGGCCGCCGAAGCAGGTATCCCGGTGGAATTGCGCTTTCCGGAGGGGACGTCACTCAACGGCCCTGTCGAAGGAACGGGTAGCAATACCTTTGTAGTAGACGCCGATGTCCTCGCGAGCGGATCGGTTCTGCTCGTAGCCAGGTGGTCGGATGCTGCAGTCAACATCCTGGTGTTATCCCCCGAGTCCGCCACTCAGGCTTGGATTCTGGATACCGAGGCAGGGAGGGAACTGCTCCTCTCGGCGGACCCTGTGTGGGTCGCGGCCAACGGACATCTCGCCGGCCGGGCCTCTAGTGTTCCGGACATCCGGCGCTACAACCCGGCGTCGGCCTCTTTTGAAGCCGTCCCGGTGGAAGGTTCCCGTTCCGCTCCCCCGGCGCTGCGCCCCGCCGTCGAACTCCTGCGTCCTTCCCAACCGGTACCGGACACATACGGCTCATTGGCAGGACGGGCCTCGGCCCCGTCCCAGGAAACCATCGCTGCCCTGTCCCTGGCCTACAAGGTTGAGGTGCCCGCCGAGGTGTTTGCGAATGGAGGGGATACCGAACTGGAGATCGCCTGGGCCGGGGACGTGGCGCAGTTGCTGGTCGACGGTGTCCTCGCGGCGGACAGGTACTGGGACGGCTCGCCCTGGGTCCTGGAAATCAACGACGCCGGGATCACGCCCGCGTCCGAGGTCACCCTCCAAGTCCTTCCGCTCTCGAAGGCATCCCGGGTGGGGCTGCCCCTGGAAGCACAACGACGACGGGATTCCGTGGCCGGGGATCTCGCAGCGCTTGATTGGGTGCAGTGGATCCCGTGGAGCAGTTGGCATGAGAAGGTCAGGCAGCAGCCGTCATGAACTGACCGCTTAGCGGTCTGGCGACTGTTGCGTAGTATGCTCCAGATTCAAGAAACGGATGGGGGACGGCTGCGCTATGTCGTTGGATAGGTCATCGGATAAAGCGCGGCCAATGAGTAGGGCAGGATCGCTGCGGAATATTGTTGTCCGTTTTGTCGCAGCCGTCATTGTGGTTTGTCTGCTGACTGCCTGCGTTCCCGGCTTTCTGCGGAAGCCTCACCCTGAATCAGAGGTCAGCCAGGCAGCAAGTCCTGAGATTACACCCTCCACGTCACCAAAGGTGCAGGAGCCCAACGTCTTCACCCACCTCTACTCCCAGTCTGAGGTGGAGGCACTGGCGAGTGCGGCCACCAACCCGGACGGCACACCCGTCGCCCTCCTGTCCGAGGCGGATTTCTGGGAGGCTAACTATCGAGTGCACTTTGGCGTGACTGAGGAGGGTTCAGTGAGCCCGAAGGAATGCTACGCACAACTTGCTTGGGCAACTCTCACGTCGGATGGTATTCCTTCCGCCGGATCGATGGGAGGAACGCCGGAACATCCTGCCTTTGTGGCAGTGAGCGGAGACCGCGACGACATGCTGGAAATGACGTTCGACGACATAGCCGAACTCGAGAACTGTTCGCCGGTCGAGCTGAACAATAAGGGTGACACGGCAACGGCAACGTATCAACAGGCCTCAGCATTCACCGACGCAGGCGCAACATACGCCGTTATCGCCGGAATTAGCGCCCCGGGCGTTCCGCCGCAGTACGTTCTCCGGGTCGCTGGCAAAGTGGGTGCCCTGTTCGTTCAGGTATCAGGCAGGATCGACAATCCCGACGACTACAGGGCGGAGGCAGATCGATTGTCCGAATACGTCAATCAGGTGGTGGCGGCCGGGCGCAGCCTTGCCGAAGACGGAGTCATGCCTACCCCGGCGGCGGGTCCGGGACAGAAAGCCTAGATCCAAAACGCCGTCCTGACCTTCTTTGAAGCCGAACTGGTCTCCGCGGGGGGAAACTCGCCGTGTCGTGGCCATGTTTTGAGGCAAAGAAGGTCGGGATGGGGGGGCGGCTGGCACGCTGATTGCAGATAGGCTCACCAACCATGACTGACATTGACGAACAAGGCCGCCCCGAACCTCCTTTGGCAGCTGACGAGGCCGGCACCCTCCTGGGATTCCTCGATTTCCACCGCGCCACCCTGGCTTGGAAGTGCTCAGGGCTGGACTCCGCCGGCCTTAACGCTACTGTGGCGCCATCCTCACTGACGCTCGGCGGTCTTTTGAAGCACCTGGCTTATGTTGAGGACAGTTGGTTTTCTGAGTCGTTGTTCGGCCGGGAGCCGCATCCGCCCTGGGACGCCGTGGACTGGACGGCGGACCGGGACTGGGAATGGCATTCGGCCGCCGAGGACTCGCCTGAGCAGCTCCGCGCTCTGTGGCAGGAAGCTGTTGACCGCTCCCGGGCGCTGACCTTCGAGGCACTGGCCGACGGCGGGCTGGACCGGTTGGCCCGCCGCCCGATGGGGGACGGGACAAGACCCAGCCTGAGGTGGATCCTGGTCCACATGATCGAGGAGTACTCCCGGCACAACGGACACGCCGATTTCCTCCGGGAATCAATAGACGGACTCACCGGCGAATAGCCTGGCCGCCCTCCGCAGTCAGGTCGCTTCAGCCGCGGTGCGCGCTGGGTGCTGCGGCACTTTCCCTGATCACTAAGGCAGGCCGTTCTGAGGAGAACCCGCGGGCTCCGGGCTCCTCGGACACGCGCGCCATAAGCAGCTCGAGCCCGCGCTGGCCCAGCCCGCAAAAGTCCTGATGGGCTGTGGTGAGGGGGGCCCAGAGTCCGGAGAGCCGATGGTTGTCGAAGCCCACCACGCTGACATCCTCTGGTGTGCGGAGTCCCTCATCGGCCAGACCGCGGATGACGCCTATGGCGATTTCAGAAGTTATCCTCCGTGACCATCGCGCCGATAGTCGTGGGCGCGGCCACCAGCGTTCCGGCGGCGTGACAATCACGCTCGCGGCTTAGTCGCAGCAGCCTGGAACTGCGAGGGCGGTTACGACAGTCACAGACATTGTGAGCTGGCAGCCGGAACAGTCGCTGCCAGGCTGGCGGTAAAGAAGGATCCTGCGGTGCGCATAAACCTGTCCTCCATGTCCCGGCGGATGAAATGGGATGCGCCCTCGACGACCTCGATGCTGGCGCCGGCGGCCAGGGCAATCCGCTGGTGTTCAGCGGTGATCCCCGTTCGAACCGTTCCCGTGACAATAAGGACCGGGACGCGGAAGTCCGCCAGGGTAGCAACCAGGTCAGGCCATGGCGTAGTGGGAATGACGTTGCCGTTCAGGACTATACGGGGATCGCAATCCTCCTGGGCCTGGCAGCTCCGCAGAATCTCGGCTGCGCTCCACTTGGGCCACTCGCGCCTCCTGATGCCCCTGAGCTCCGGTGCTGTTCGTGACTGCACGTCAATGAGATGGGCGTGGGCGCTTTCGGCCACATGGCGCTCCTGGAAGGGCGTGACGGGCAGCCGCCAGAAGGGGTCTTCAAGCAGTACACCCGCGGGAACGAACATTCCCCTGCCAGACTGCAAGGCCGCCGTTGCGACGGCTGCTGCCACCCCGCCGCCGGCAGAATGCCCGTAGTACAGCGCCGGGAGGCTCTCCAGCACCTGAAGCTCAGGGGCGCCGAAGGTTTCGAGAACGTCCTGCACCATGACGTCCCCAGGGTGCCTTTGGAAATGTTCATGTGACCAGCGGGGCGAGTTCCCGTGGCCTCGCAGGTCCAAGGCCAGGACAGCCCAGCCGGAGGAAACCCAGTCCGGAAAGGCGGCCTCCAGGCTTGCCGCAGACTCCACGAGGCCGTGGATTGCAATAACGACGGCGGTGGGCGGCCGCTCCGGTAAGGTCAATCGATACGACAACACTCTTTGTCCTCCGTTAAGCTGGCAGGCAACTTCAAGGAAAACGTTATCCCATGTGCTCAAGGAAAGGCGGACGACGGCGGAAGCTCCCGACCCATGAGCATCAGCGCGATTCCGGAGCTGGCGAACGCGGTGGCCGTGACGGGTCGGGGCCCGAAGCGGTCCGCAAACCGGGAGGACGCCAGCACACCAACCACAGCGCCGATGTTGACCCGTCAGAAGGAAGGTGAGGGACGAGGCGAGCGAATACTTGGCAATGACCATGAGCTGAGGCAGCCAGGTATTCAAAGAAACGGTGTGGATGCCCACCCGCGAGGTCTGGGTTCACGCGGTTGATCTGGTTAACGGCGCCACGTTTGACCAGATCCCCGAGGACGTCCTCGAACGGCTCATCCAGGACATCACCGGCAGCTGGGAAAAACGGGGCGAGGAAACTCCCCTCCCCGGCGGGACCCTGGCCGAAGTAGCAGCCTGGGCAACGGGCAGGGGCGCCCGGGGAGTTGCCTCCCGGAAACAACCCGAGCAGCCGGCCCCCCGCTGGATGTAGGACGGCCGGTAGGTCGCGTCTAGCAAGCGCCCTGCGAACGGCGTAGATTCGGCTCAGTTCATGGTGTGGCCTTGTTCATAAGGAGCCTGAGATGGCCGGATGGAATGCCGACAACGCTGCCGGGAGCACCGGGCAGGGAGCCGTCACGCTCGTGGCAGGATCCTCGTTCTGCATATCGCTCCCCAACGGGGATATCTTTCCCCATCACCCCCACGGCGTCTTCTACCAGGACACCAGGATCCTGTCCCGATGGGCACTTACCGTGAACGGACAACCCCTTGAGCCGCTCGGGGCGTGGACGCCTTCTCCGTTCCAGGGCATGTACGTCGGGAGGGCAACCCGTTCAGACGGCCGCGCCGACAGTCCCCTGACCGTAGAGCGGAGACGTGAACTGGGCGCCGGTTTTGTGGAAGACATCACCGTCCACAACTACTCGGTGGAGCCGGCTCCCTGTGAAGTCGCATTGTCCGTGGATGCGGATTTCTCGGATCTCTTTGAGGTCAAGGACGGCCGGTTCCTTCGCCGCTGGGAGCAGACCCGGCGCGCCCGGGCCGGATCAGTGACCATCGAGGCCACTTGGCAGGGGTCACACAACGGGATCGTGGTGCGGGTACGGGATGCCGAGGTGGCCGGCGACGGTCTGGTCGTCAACATGGTGGTTCCGGCACACGGAAAGTGGACAGTACGGGCCACCGTGCTGCCGCTGTCAGCGGAAACAGATGTCGACGCCGGTGTACCCACGGTCGCTCTTTCAGCGGATCTCATCTCAGCACAGGAACGGCGACAGCGGGCCTGGGAGGAACGCGTTCCGCTTCCCCGCTCAGGAAATCCGTCCATCGAACGCAGCCTCATCCGCAGCCATGACGATATCGGGGCCCTCCGCATCGTGGACCCCCTGCATCCGGACCGGATGGTGGTGGCCGCCGGGGCACCGTGGTTTATGGCCTTGTTCGGCCGCGATGCGCTGCTGTCCTCGTGCATGGTCCTGCCCGTGGATGCGACGCTGGCCCTGGGGACGCTGCAGACCCTGGCTGACCGGCAGGGCTCGAAAGTGGATCCGCTGACCGAAGAACAACCGGGCCGGATCCTGCACGAGGTGAGGCTCGACGTCGGAACGGGCCTTGCCCTGGGCGGCAGGTCCGTCTATTACGGCACGGCTGACGCCACTCCCCTGTTCGTCACGCTCCTCGGGGAAGCGAGCCGCTGGGGACTTCCCGCCGAGGACATTAGCGCGCTGCTGCCCAATGCCGACCGTGCACTGGAGTGGATCAGGGACTACGGCGACCGCGACGGCGACGGCTTCGTTGAGTACGAAAGGCTCAGCGACCAAGGACTCATCAACCAGGGCTGGAAGGACTCCTGGGACGGCATTAACTTCGCTGACGGCCGGATCGCAGAGGCCCCAATAGCTTTGTGCGAGGTGCAGGGCTACGTCTACAGCGCCTACATCGCCCGGGCCTGGATGGCCTACGAAGCCGGCGACGACGATCTCGCCATTGACCTTAGAGAACGTGCCGAACGGCTGAAGGCACAATTCAACGAGCAGTTCTGGCTGCCGGACCGGGGGTACTACGCCATCGCGCTCGACCGGGACAAACGGCCCGTCGATGCCTGCGCGTCAAACATGGGCCACTGCCTCTGGTCCGGCATCGTGGACGAGGACAAGGCGCCACTGGTGGCCCGGCGGCTCATGTCCCCGGAAATGTTCAGCGGCTGGGGCGTACGTACGCTCGCCACGGACATGGGAGCCTACAACCCCGTCAGCTACCACAACGGCTCGGTCTGGCCGCATGACAATGCCCTCATTGTGGCCGGCATGATGAGGTACGGCCTGGTCAAGGAAGCGCAAAGGCTCTCTGCAGCGCTCATGGAGGCCGCAGAATTCACCGAGAACCGGCTTCCCGAGCTGTTTTGCGGGTTCAGTAGGGCCGACTACCCGGAACCTCTGCCCTACCCCACGGCCTGCTCCCCCCAGGCCTGGGCATCAGCCACGCCGGTGATGCTCGTCCGGAGTCTCCTGCGCTATGAACCACACGTCTCCCGGGGTGAGCTCTGGCTGGATCCGGCCCTCCCGGAGGCTTGGGGAAGCCTGCGCACAACCAACCTGCCGATCGGAGAGGCCCGGGTTACGCTCGATGTCTCCGGTTCCCGCGTGGACGTCACGGGACTACCCGAGGGAATGGTGCATCGCAGGGGAACCCGCCCGCCATTGACGGATCTGGTAGACCTCAGCGGCCTGCGCCGGACCTGACAGCGGAAGCTCCCGCCGTCCTCGACTGGCGTTAAAACCCAAAACAAACGTTTGCTTTCCCTGCAACATCAGGGATTTCAGGATAACGATTGCCTGCAAGGGCCCTCACAGCTAAGCTTCCGGATAGCGCTTGCCCATCCTTATCCCCTTTAGCGCAGCTTCACTGCCAACCCAACTTAACTGGCACCAGCAATCGATCCAGGAGGACCGATGAAACATCCTTCAACGATGAGGCGATGGACCCGCATGCTCGGGCTTGCCGCAGCACTTTCCCTCGTGGCGCCGACAGCCGGACTCCCCGCACCGGGCGGCACCGCTCCCGCCACCGCGGACACCGGTCAGGACGTAACCATCACTGAAACAGTAGGCGCGAACGGGTTCGTCCATCCGGGCATCGGCGTAAGTGCTGACAGCCTGCGCAATGCCCGGAGCATGGTCAAGGCAGGGACCGAACCGTGGAAGACCTACTACGATGCCATGGCCGAGACTCCGTTCGCGGCAAAGGATTTCCGATCCTCCAACGGCAGCGCAGTCATCGACCAACCGGGCACCACCGCTTTCAACTCGCAGGGAGTCCAGAGCAAGCTCATCCGGGACGCCTTCGGCGCCTACACCCAGGCCACCCTCTACGTCATCACCGGCGACTCCGTGTACCGCGAAAACGGAATGCGGCTCATCCGCACGTGGAGCAACATGGACCCTGCAAAGTACGCGTACTACCCCGACGCCCACATCCACTCCGGCGTGCCGCTCTACCGCATGGTTGCCGCGGCTGAGATCTTCCGTTCCACCAGCGTCCCCGCTGGCTACACGGCCTATGACCTGAACTGGAACGAGCAGGACACCGCCAAGCTCAGCACCAACCTCATCGGGCCCATGACGGAAACCTTCCTTCACACCAACTGGCGCTACCTGAACCAGCACGGCTACCCGCTCACCGGGGCCATCGCCGGGTACATCTTCACGGAGAACCGTGAGCGGTATACCGAGGCTGTTGAGTGGTACACCGTCAACGCGAACACCTCCCGTCCCGAGCAGAACGGCTCGCTCGCAGCTCTCTTCCCGCTGATCTCCAAGGACGATCCCCTCAACCCCTACGGCTACTCCTTTGTCCAGCACCAGGAAATGGGCCGCGACCAGGCCCACGCCTGGGACGGCATTAACATCCAGGGAGCACTGGCACGTTTCCTCACGGTCCAGGGCACAAAGATCGACCCCTCGGCGGGCACGGTTTCCACTGCCTCCAACGCCGTCTCCCCGTACAAGTTCCTCGGCGACCGCCTCCTCAAAGCCGCGAACGCCTTCACTGGCTACATGCTTGGATATGAGACGCCGTGGATCGACACCACAGGTGGACCGGGCAGTCTCTCTGAGGCCTACCGCGGGCGCATGTTCAACCCGATCGATGAGCTCTATCACGTCTACAAATACGACCTGGGAGTGGACGTCGAAAAGGAAGCGCCCTACGTAGCCGAACTCCATGCCAAAGCGGATGGACCAAAGTTCTACTGGGGCACCGGCCTCCACAACTCATGGGAAAGCAACCCTGACTACAGCCCGGAGTACTGGCTCTCACTCCCGGCTCAGGTAGCGGGGCAGACCCGCCCCGTCGCTACTGACGCGAAGATCCAGTTCGAAACCCGCAGCTCAGCAACGGACGGGAAGAAGCTCAAGGTCAGGACCGAGGACGGACGCACGTTTGTGCACGTCGGTGCAGCAGACAAGGGCCGCACTATCGCCGCGCGGACTCTCATGTACGTCAGCCGCACCGGCTACAGCCCGGTGGCTGTCCAGTTCAGGAGCAACGGTCCTGCAAACCTCGCAATTGGAAAGGACCCGGCTAAGTGGCTGGAAATACCTCTTCCCGATACCCAGGGGCAGTGGCGCTATGTGACGTATGACGTGGACGCGGAGAAGCTGGGCGGTATCAGTCCGGGCGGCGAAAACCTGGCCTACTTCTCCGTAATTGGAGCGGACGGCACAGAGGTGGACTTCGATTACGTCAACCTCGAAGCCAAGACGCAACTGACCGTTCCGCAGTTCCCCGCAGACACTGCAACGCCCGTTATCGGGGTGTCGGACGCAGCGCTTTCCCGTTCACTCGCGGCAACCGATGCGGGAGGAGAACCCCTGCAGTACTCCACCATGGGACTGCCCGCCGGCGCCCGGATCGACGCCGCAACCGGTCAGCTTCTCTGGACTCCGGCTGCTGACGCAGTGGGCCAACACACCTTCAAAGTAACGGCCGACGACGGCACTTCCGTCGCCACGCGGTCCGCCACAGTGATCATCGCGTCCAACCGGCAGGCAGCCTTCGACACCGCGCTCACCGGATTCGATCCAAACGCGGTCTATGAGTCGCCGTCCTTCGCATCCTTCGGGACTGTGAGGAACGAGGTCCAGACGGCAATGGGAACGGCCGACGACGCCGCTTACCTTGAGCAGCTGGTTCGTCTCCAAAAAGCGGTGAAAGAGCTCAGGCTCCTGACCCCCAGGCTGGCAGACGACACATCGATCGACTACCGCGGGCTCGTCACCACCAACCCGACGGGCGTCCAGCCAAGGAACCTCGTGGACGGAAGCTTCCACTCCACCACCGGCGACCTGCGGGCGCCGTTCACAGTGGACTTCGGCCAGGGATTCCAGGTTTCCGCCGATGCCTTTGGCCTCCAGGCCAGGTACAACTTCGCGAACCGGTCCCAGGGCGCCAACGTGTACGGCTCCCGTGACGGGCGGACGTGGACACTGCTGACGGAGCGGGAAACCACCAACACGACGGCGATCGACTTCGCGATGGAGACCATCCCGGTGCGCGCCGAGGTGGCGGGGCAGACGTTCCGCTACTTGAAGGTCCAGGTGGACCACCCCGGTGTGCCAACTGACCCCGCCTACCCCGGCATCTCATCTTTCGGTGAGTTCAGGATTCACGGCGAGCGCCACGAGATGGCGACGGCAATTTCCGCGCTGTCCGTCTCTTCCTCCAACGCTGACAAGGGCCTGGCCACGAACGGTGACACGGTGACGCTGACCGCCGTGGCCTCCGAGCCACTGTCCCAGCTGAACGTCGTCGTCGAGGGAGTGTCCGCGACGGCCACGTCCGCTGACGGGATCAACTGGAAGGCCGCTGCGGTGCTGCCTGCCGGCGTCGAATACGGCCGCGATGTGCAGTTCAGCCTGGATTACCGGACGGTCTCCGGCAAGGTGGGCACCACGCTCACCGCCACAACCGACGGCAGCCGATTGGCCCTCTGGAATACTGCGATCCAGCGCGTTCCGGTGGTACAGGGATGGGTGAACGCCTCTACGCCTGCCTGGCCGGGGACGGGCACCACCCAGGCAAACGGCTGGCGCATGTTTGACAGGAATACCGCCACCTTCACCGACACCACGCAGGCCAACGGCTGGGTCACTGTGAAGCCTACTGAAGGCACACGCATCGCCACCGACATCGTCCGGGTTTATCCCCGTGCGAGCCACATCAGCCGCGGCAACGGAACCGTGATCCAAGGCTCCAACGACGGCGGGGCCACGTGGACAACGTTCCTGACCATCACGGGCATGTCCGTTGCCGATTGGTACACATTCCCGCTGGCCCAGCGGGCTGACTACGCCCAGGTCCGGGTCCTCGACGAGCACGGCGGCAACACCAACATTGCAGAAGTGGAGCTGCTGACCAAGGCGGGCTAAGCCCTCACGCAGGCTGGCTATAAACAGGCAACGGCCAAAAGCGGGGGCATCCGGAGAGATCCTGGTGTCCCCGCTTCCTGTTGTCCGGGCTTCTACCCTCGGGCTTTGTTACCGCACAATTTTGGGACGACGGATCAGCACCCTATTCTGTTGTTAACTAAGCCTTACCTAATAATGTCCGGAGAATCACGTGCCCGCTGCCCCTGACTGCCAGCTGCCCTCTTGCCCTGCCGATGTCGCCTGAGACGTACAGGGATCCGTGGGGAATTCCCCATCTTCGCGCGGACAATCCGGACGAGCTGGCCTTCCTGCAGGGGTTCAATGCGGCCACAGACCGCTCTTGGCAGATCGAGATGGAGCGTTGGCGCTCGGAGGGCAGGACTGCCGAGCACCTTGGAGCGGATGGGCTTCATTGGGACCGGTTTGCCAGGCGCGTACGGCTCGACGACACCGCGCGCCGCTGCTTTGAAAACCTGGATGCTGACACGCAGCGCTGGTGCACGGCCTATGTCAGCGGTGTGAACGCTGCCTTGGAGTCCGGCCGTCGTGACGCGGCAGAGTTTGCCGCCACGGACACCGCGCCTGCTTCCTGGGAACCGTGGACGCCGCTTGGAGTCTTCCTGGTTCACCACATCCTTTTTGGCACGTTCCCCAACAAGCTCTGGCGCGCCCACGTCGCGGAAACGCTCGGTCCCGACGCCGTGGATATTTTCAGCATCGAGGCACCGGTGTGGGCCGGCAGCAACGCCTGGGCTGCGGCCGGCGGCCTGACCGAATCCGGGTCACCCCTCATTGCCGGTGACCCGCACCGCCTCATGGAACTCCCCGGTGTGTACCAGCAGGTGCGCTTGGCGTGCCCGGAGTTCGACGTCGTCGGGCTGGCCTTCCCGGGCGTTCCCGGCCTGCCGCACTTCGGGCACACCGGAAGCGTCGCCTGGGCAGTCACGAATGCCATGGCCGACTACCAGGACCTGTACAGCGAGCAGTTGAAGCACGGCGGCGGCCAACTGCTGGCCCTCGGGCCCGACGGTTGGAGAGCTGTCCACGCGCATCATGAGGAAGTGATCAATGTCCGGGGTTCCGCGGCGGAAACCGTGGACGTGATTGAAACCGACCGGGGACCGGTGATCTCCGGTGGGCCCGACGGCGCGGCGCTGAGTCTTCGTATGCCCTCCCGTGTCGCGGAAACACTAGGCTTCGAGGCGCTCCTCCCCCTCCTGCTGAGCAAGTCCGTGGACGATGTGGAGGCAGCCCTGGAGAGCTGGGTGGAACCCGTGAACTGTGTGCTCGCCGCTGATTCCACCGGCGCAGTGCTCCAGCTTGTGGCAGGCAAAGTCCCGGCGCGGAACCGGGACAACCGCGTCCGGCCGGTTCCTGCGTCATCACCCGATCACCAGTGGGCCGGAGCGTGGGAGAGGCTTCCCCGCTCCTCGGTGGCCGCGCTGGCTGTGCATGCCAACGACCGGGACGCTGGCGGCGGTGACCGGCTCGGGCTGGAATTTGCCCCGGCCCACCGTGCGCGGCGCATCCGGCAGTTGCTGGTGGATCACGGGACAAAACCGGGCGGCGGAGGTTTAACCACCGAGGCCATGCAACGGATCCACATGGACACTCAACTCGGATCCTGGCCTGCCTTCCGGGCCCTGCTGCTGAAGCTCACTCCGCTCTCAGACACCGGCCACTCATTCCGCGAGAGCCTGGTGGAATGGGACGGACGCATGGATGCGGACAGTACGCAGGCCGCAGCCTTCGCAGCTTGGCGGTCGGCCCTGGTCCGCGCGCTGGGGAGTACCCCGGAGTTGCGTCCGCTCGCCGGTCCAAACAGCCACTCTCCGCTGTTCGCTCCATGGCTGCATCCGGAGGCCCGCATCGGTTTCGCCCTGGAAACCCTCGTTGCCAAGGGGCCGGGATACGGCGTCGACGTCAGCCTCGCGGCCCGGCAGGCTCTGGAAGAAGTTGCCGCAGCGGCTCCCTCGGAAACGTGGGGTTCCAGCCATACAGTCCTGCCTCTCCATGCTTTGGCAGACCATGGCTCCGCCACCGCTTCGGCGCCGGCGGTCTCCCTCACAGAGTTGTCCGGCGATACCGGCTGTGTCCTGTCCACGGAAAGCCTGCCTGGCGTCACGGACAGCTCGTTCCGCGGGCCGGTGGCCCGCTATGTCTGGGACCTACAGGATCGTTCCAATAGCCGCTGGATCGTGCCGTTTGGTGCCTCCGGCTGCCCCGACGAGCCCCATTTCTCGAGCCAGCTGCCTCTTTGGGCCGCTGGGGACCTCATCCCGATCGTCACCGACTGGGACCAGCTGACCAAGGAGACCTATGACCCGCGCTGACACAGCCCTCCCCCTTTCTGCCAGGGCCTCGGTCTACGAGGAGACCTTGCCTGGCCTGGGCCAACTGCGGCTCCTCCCGCTGGTCCCCGAAGCTGATGCCGATCTGGTCTACAGCTGGGTAAAGGAAGAACGCGCCCGTTTCTGGGGCATGCGGGATCTGAGCCGGGACGAGGTCAGGGACATCTATCTGTTTCTAGACGGGCTGCAAACCCACCATGCCTACCTGATTTCAGTGGAGGATCAGCCGGTGGGAATCTTCCAGACCTACGAGCCGCTTGAGGATCCGGTCAGCGAGGCATACGAGGCCCGTCCCGCCGATACCGGCCTGCACCTCCTGCTGGCTCCTGCCGAGCGCCCGGTACCAAACTTCACACCCACCCTCATCGGGGGACTGATCCGTTTCCTGTTCTCGGATCCAACCAAGGACAGAGTGGTGGCGGAACCTGATGCCAGGAACGGCAAGGTCATCCAGCGGCTGCAGGGGAGCGGTTTTGAGCCCGGAGCCAAGGTGCAGCTCGCCGAAAAGGAAGCACAGCTGGTGTTCCTTACCCGGGAAAGATTCGAGTCCCGGACAGCCTAGCTCAGAGATTCTTCAGTGCTTCCCGGCGGGACAAGGGGCTGAGGTCCTTGCTGTGCTCTGCCACGAAGGCCCGCACCCAGTCCGGATCCGTCTTGGCGTACTCACGCAGTGCCCAGCCAATGGCCTTCCGGATAAAGAACTCCCGGTCCGCCAGGTTGGCTTCAAGGACTTCGCTCAGCAGCCCGGTGTCTGTGTGGGTTTTTGCCTTCAGCTGGGCGGTGATCGAGGCGCGTCTGATCCAGAAATCGGTGTCACGGCTCCAGTTCCGCAGCAGCGCCGTCATCGTGGGGCGGTCCGCCTGCAGCAGCCCGCCGATCCGCTCGGACACGCCGTCTACGAAGTCCCACCAGGCCCCACTCCGAATAATCTCCTCGTACACCGGCAGCATCAGCGGCTCGCGCGCAGCCAATCGAAGACCGGTGAGATCTATCGCGGCGTAACGCTCCTCCCGGAATGTTGCGTTGCGCCAGAGTTCCAGCACGGTGTTCCTCAGCTGTTCCAGCGATTCGAACGGATGAGCAGCAGCCGTGGCCGTCGTCAACCGCCGCACCTCGGGAACGGGGACGCCGAGGGACGGGATGGATGATTTCATGTAGGCCTGTGCACCGGCGGCGCGGACAGGGTCGCAACGCTCCGCCAGCCCCAGACGTATTGCGGCCAGCAGCTCGCTGTTAACCACTGAGTTCACCATGCAGCAACTCTAGCCAGCGCGGCCAAGCACGCCAGCTGGCGGCATAGAGAAGAGGACGACGGCGGGAGCTCCCGCCGTCGTCCTCTTCCTATTGCTGTTATGAGGGTTAGTAAGTGCCTGGTCAGGTGCGGGCGTGCTCGGAGAGGATGGCGTCGATCTGCGTGACCGCCTCCTTCATGCCTTCCTCCATGCCCATCTGAACCATCTGTTCCATCTGCTCTTCGGACTCGAAGGCGGAAGAGATGGTCATCCTGGTGCGCCCGCCAATGTCCTCCAGGTTGACGGTGGCGTGGGTGGTTCCCATCGCGTCCACAGGGGCGCCGTCGTCGTCGGCGAATCCATCGTCAAATGCGAGACGCTTGGGGGCCTGGATGGAGGTGAACTTCCACCAGCCACGGGCTTTCTCCCCATCCGGGCCGCTCATGAAGTAGGCGGCCTTTCCGCCGGGCTGGAAGTCGAACTGTTCGAACGTGGCGGGCCAGGTGGGCGGACCCCACCAGCGCTCAAGCTGCCGCGGGTCTTCCCAGATCTTCCAGACGCGGTCCACGCCGGCGTCGAACTCTGCAACCAGGGTGAAGTTCAACCCCTCAAGGTTCTTGGTGGAACTGATAACGGTCATTGCGGAACCCTTTCCTATCCTTCAGCCAGAATGTCTGCGATCCTGTCGGCACGCTGCCGCCAAATCGCCTCATACTCATCGAGCAGCCGCCGGGCTTTCTGCAGGCCTTCATGATTGCCGCGCACGATCTGCTCCCTTCCGCGCTTCTCCTTGGTAACCAGGGAAGCGCGCTCCAAAACCGCCACATGCTTCTGGACGGCGGCGAAACTCATGGCGTAGAGGGCAGCAAGACCGGAGACTGAGTACTCCCCCACCGTCACCCGGCGGACGATGTCCCGCCGGGTGCCATCTGCGAGCGCCTGGAACAGGCGGTCGACTTCGGCTTCACTGATCTGATCTACAACCATTTGGTTGTAGGATATGCCTGCGGCTGGCCGGTGTCAATGGGGTCCTTTTACTCACGCCGTTCCTGGGTCAGCCCATAACAGAGAAGCGTTTTTCAGTCGCTCAGCATGACGTGGTCCACCATAAGGTGCCCCCATTCCCCGGTGGCGTCGTCGAGAATCTGGAACCGGGCCTTTTGGCCGGTGAGTTCTTGAACCTCCCACGAGACATGGCGCAGTGAACCGGAGTTCTCCCCCGTGGCAGTCCGCACGGGCCGGCCGTTCACCAGCAGCTGCACCGAGGTCGCCGGCTCCACGCCGAGGGGATGGTTGCCGCCGCCAAGCTGGAAGTGCAGGAAGTTCCGGTCAATCACGAACTCCGGCGAGGTGATGCTGCCGGTAGCGGGATCGCCGGGTCCCACGAACGTGTCGGCAACCTTCGCCCCCACACGTCCTGATGCCGACGTCGTGGACGGACCCGCTGCTGCGAAGTCACCGATGCCCGTCCACCCGTCTCCCCACTGCCCTCCTTCGAAGTCAGCGATCAGCCGGGCCGCCCGCTGCGCCAGGTTTTTGAACTCAGTGACCCTGACATTTGTGAAGCTGGCGGCCCCACCGCTGGAGTAAAGGTTGATGCCGTCGTCGCCTGGATTTGCGAACACCTGGCTTGAGTGAACGAACCGGCCGTCATCCACGAAGACCTCTATGGTGGTGCGGTCCACAAGGATCCTCAAGTGCACCTTATTGGTGTTGGGATCAAACGGTGCGCGGCTTTCCAGCTTGGTCCCGGAGCTGTCCGGGTTACCGGTGGGACCGCGGTTGAGGTAGCTGAAGTTGTCGTATATTCCGACGTCGGCATGTCTTGTTCCGTCGGCTGACGCCCGCAACTGCAGGCCGATGTTCTGCGCCTCGTTCCAGGACACGTCCGCTTCAAGCTGGTACGACTCTCCGTGGTAGGGAACGGCTTGGCTCCCGTTGACAGTGAAGTTTCCGAAGTTGGTCACCTTGGTGGCATGGTCAGCGAGCGCCGGAGTGGGCTGGGACACCAGACTGTAGCCGGTTCCGTACTTCTTGAGCTTGATCTGGCGCACGATCGAATCTGTGCCGTTGAAGCCGTCGGCCGCCCAGGTGGGAGTGGTGTGGGCGTAGTGCCAGTTGTTCATCCATCCCATAGCAAACCGCTGCTCCATAGGGTTGGCGGGATCCTCCCACGTCACAGCGCCGTACCAGTCGAAGCCGTGGTCCAGCCACTGCGGGGTTGACGTTTCCGGGGTGAAGGACGTGCCGTTGAAGCTCCCGGTCCAGTAGGCATAGGTGTTCGGGGCTCCAGTCAGGTACCCGTTGGCGCTGAGGCCCAGCACCCACTTTTCGGTTCCGTCGTCAGCGCGCATCTTGAAGAGGTCCGGGCATTCGAGCATCCCGAGGCCCGGCTCCACGAACTCCGAGACGCGCGTCCAGTCCTTCAGGTTGGGTGAGGTGTAGAAGCTGATCTTGTTCCCCTCAGCGATGAGTGCAACCCAGCGCGAGGCGTCAGGATCCCAGATGACCTTGGGGTCGCGGAAGTCGGTGCGGCCTCCGTTGGGAATGACCGGAGTCTCCCCGTAGGCGTGGAAGTTGCGCCCGCCGTCCTGGGAGTACCAGAGGAACTGCGCCTGCGGTCCGGTGGAGTTCGCGATCTGCTGCGGGGTGGGGTGGTCCATCTGGGTGGCCAGCATAATGACGGCGCCGGCCCCGAACCCGGCTGTGTTCGCTGTGTCCACCACGGCTGAGCCTGACCAAAGATCGTGGTTGGCGTTCGTTTTCTTCTGCGCCGCGACGCCCTGGTCCTGGAACGCGACATTGTCCGTCGTCGTCGCCAAGCGCCACGCTGTACCGATCTCGGTGTCATAGTCCGCGTTGTACAGGTAGTAGTAGTTGAACTTGCCGTCGATATAGAGCGGGCGCTGCGGATCGTTCTTCCAGTTGTCCGGAACAGTGAAGTGGTACGTGTCCCGGTAGCTCGGTCCGCCCGCCCCCTCCACAGCGGGAGCCTCAACCGTAGGAGCCAACGGAGCCGCAACGGCCGGGGGTGTGGAAGAGCCGACGATCCACACCCCTGCCGCCGCCAGCCCTACCGTCACCCCCAGCACCGCCAACCTCCGCGAAAAGCTTCGGCCCGTTCGCCTCCGGCCGGTTTCCCCGCCAGCGGCCCCCCAATAACGTCGCCGTACTTCAGTCACCATTGACTCCTACTTGTTGGTTTGTCCCTGAGCGGGACTTCTTAGGCGGTCAACGCACGACGGCGAGACTCACCAGGGTTCCGCCGTCGCCTTCTGCGAACAGGCCGACGGCGTTGCTTGAGCTGGCCGGAAACACGAGATCCGTGATGGTGGCCAGCCCGTCCTGCGCGAAGACCTCCACTGAGCAGCGGTCTACGAACACCCGAAGTTTCAACCGTCCGTTCTCCAGGGGCAGGCTGACCCGCTCCACGGACGGGAACGTTGCATCCAAGCCCACGTTCCCCGATTGCGTCCGGTCGAGGCTGAGCTCCCCGGTCGCGGAGTCGTAGGCCAGGACAGTGCGCTCCGCCGGGTTCTCTCCGGTACCGGCACGGAGCACAAGACCCACTTTCCCGGCTGGGCCGGGTTCGAACTCCGCATCAATCCGCAGTACATCGCCGTGAGCCTCAGCAGGAAGCCAGGTCACCCCGGGCGTCAGCGGCTGCCGGTCCAAGGCGAACAGGTCCCAGTTCTGGCCGTCCCCCTGGTCCCGGAACGGATCCAACGCCTCCTGAACCAACACAGGCCGGCCGCCGCGGGAGACAAGCCTGACCTCACGGGCCAGCGACATCGCGCTCCGCCAGCCCTCAGTGGGGGTGGAAGCGGCATACTGCCAGTTGTTCATCCAGCCGATCATGAGCCGGCGTCCGTCCGGTACATTGCTGAAGGACACGGCCGCGTAGTAGTCCCGGCCCCAGTCGAGCCAGCCGTAATCAGCCATCCTGCTCGTGCCGGGCTGCAGGCCTTCGGTGACCGTGGTTTCGGAACTGAACGTCACGCCGTCGAACGTTCCAATGAAAAACTGCCCGCCGGAGCCACCGGCGATGCCGCCAGGGCTGAGGTTCACCACAAGAACCCACCGGGTGTCTGAGACGTCGCCGTCAACGGGCAGTTCAAACAGGTCCGGGCACTCCCAAATTCCTTCGGTGGCATTGGCCGGGCCGAAGGTGCTCAGGTACTCCCAGGATTTCAGGTCCGCTGACTTGTAGAGCAGCACTTCGCGGTTGAGTGCCTCGACGGCCACCATCACCCAATAGCTGCCCGCATCGCCCTCGTACCAAAACACCTTGGGGTCACGGAAGTCCGAGGACGCCCGGTCAAGCACCGGGTTCCCGGCATACTTGGTCCAGGTGGCGCCGTCGTCAATGCTGTAGGCGAGGGACTGGGCCTGCCGGCCGGCAAGCGGGGAGGTCCCCACATAGGCGCTGGTGTAGATGGCCACCAGCGGAGGGACTCCCCCGACGCCGAAGCCGCTGGTGTTGCGGAAGTCCACCACGGCCGAGCCGGAGAAGATGCCCTCCTGGTCATCACAGGGGATGGCCACAGGGTGCTCGGTCCAGTGGTTCAGGTCCGCGGAGGTGGCGTGACCCCAGGACATATTGCCCCAGTCATCACCGTACGGATTGTGCTGGTAAAAGAGGTGATAGGTGCCGTTCGAGTAGATTAATCCGTTCGGGTCATTGAGCCAGTTACGCTCTGCTGAATAGTGCCATTTGGGCCGGTACTGGGACTCGAGACCGGTGGTTGTTTTCATGAAGAGTTAGCCCTTGACACCGCTCGAGGCGATGCTGTTGATGAAGGAACGCTGGAAAGCGATGAACAGGATTACCACGGGGACGGTGATGAGGGAGGCGTATGCCATGACTTCGCCCCAGGAGACGTTCAGCTGGAAGAAGTACTGGATGCCGATCATGACCGGGCGGAGCTCCTCGGACTGGACCACC
The DNA here is from genome assembly GCF_056499105.1 of Arthrobacter sp. Z5-13. Taxonomy (NCBI): domain Bacteria; kingdom Bacillati; phylum Actinomycetota; class Actinomycetes; order Micrococcales; family Micrococcaceae; genus Arthrobacter; species Arthrobacter sp. Z5-13. The sequence continues at coordinate 681,271 of NZ_CP096460.1, read as the reverse complement.
ATGAGCGGCCACAGGTAGGAGTTCCAGGCGGGCAGGAAGGTCAGGATGGCAACCGTTGCGGTGGCGGGCCCGGCGAGGGGCATCACCACCTGGCGGTAGATCTTAAACCAGCCGGCGCCGTCGATCCTTGCTGCCTCATCCAGTTCCTTCGGGATGGACTCGAAGTACTGGTGGTAGAGATAGATGGAGAACGCGTTGGCGATGAACGGGATGATCTGGACCTGATACGTGTCCAGCCAGCCTTTGGAGAACTCGAGGCTGAAGCCGTTGAGTTCAAAGTAGGGCAACTGGTTGACCCACCACACCAGCGGCAGCGCGAGGGTCTGGAAGGGAACGATCAGGGTGGCCAGGATCGCAGTGAACACAATGCGCTTGCCGCGGACCTCCATGCGGGACAGTGCGAAGGCGCAAAGGCTGTTGATGAAGATGCCCAGCACCACCGTGATGGCGGAGATGCCGATGGAGTTGACCAGGAAACGCGCTGCCGGGACCCGGTCAAACACAGCTCCGTAGTTGTCGAACGAGATATTGCCGATGGGCAGGAACGCCGCCACCGAGGACATGTCGCCGAAGATCTGCTGGTCCGGCTTGAGCGAGGACACCAGCATGAAAACGATGGGAAAGGATGCCACGACAGCAAACAGGATCCGGACCGCCATGGTGCCGGCACTGGTGACGGCCCTGGAGTTGAGAGTGCTTTTCACGTCAGTCCTTCTCTCGGGTCAGGTAGCGCTGCACCGCGGAGATCAGCAGCACAAGGACGAAGAATACGAGGGAGATTGCCGAGGCGTAGGAGGTCTCCTGCTGCTTGAAGCCGGAGCGCACCGCCTCGTAAATGATGGTGGTGGTGGAGTCGAGGGGACCGCCCTGGGTCATGACGCTGATCTGGTCGAACAGCCCAAGCGCCTGAATGGTGATGGTCACCAGGATCAGGGTGCGGGTGTGCTTGAGGCCAGGCCACGTAACGTAGCGGAACTGGTGCCAGGGGCTGGCGCCGTCGAGCTGGGCTGCCTCGTAGAGTTCCCCGGAGATGCTTTGAAGGCCCGCGAGCCAGATGACCATGTGGAAGCCGGCGGCCTGCCAGATGGACAAGGCAATGATGGCAGGCATGGCAGTAGCGGGATCGTTGAGCCAGTCCGGACCGTCAATGAGGCCGAAGCTGATCGCGGAGAGGATCTCGTTGATCAGCCCGTCCTTGCGGTACATGAACATCCACAGCAGTGAAACCACCACCATGGAGGTCACCACGGGCAGGAAGTAGACCGTGCGGAAGAAGTTCACGCCGCGGAATTTCTTGTTGATCAGAAGCGCCATGGCCAGGGCCAGCGCGGACTGCACCGGCACCACCACAACGGCGAAGTAGGCGACGTTCAGCAGCGAGCGCCAGAACGTGGGGTCCGTGAAGAGCCTGGCGAAGTTGTCCGTGCCGACGAACTCAACGGGCCGCGGGGAAACGAGCCGGGCATTGGTGAAGGCCAGGCCGAAGCCCATGATCGCCGGAAGGAAGACGAAGGCGAGCAGGAGGACCGCTGCCGGGGCGATCATCGCCCAGCCGCTGAGCTGCTCGCGCAGGTGGCGGCGGCGTCGCGGTTTGCCCGGGGCCGCGGGGGCCGGGACATCCAGGCTGGGAGGGGCTGGGCTTTGAGGGGCGGCGGGAAGCCGGGTGGTTGTCATGGGATTCTCCGTTGACAGTGATGTTGGGGGGCGCAGGGCCTGGGGGGTACGACGACGGCGGTTGCGTACCGCCGTCGTCGTACCGTTTGGCAGCTGGCTAGTTCTTGTAGCCGCCGTTGGACTTGATGTTGGCGTCGATTGCCTTCACGGCCTTGTCCAGCGCCGTCTTCGCGTCAGCGCCGGCCAGGATGTCCTGGACTGCCTTGCCGTATTCGGTGGCAATGAAGGGGTAAGCCGGGGTTTCAGGACGCATCACGGCGTATTCGCGGGAGAAGTCCATGTAGATCCGGCTGGCGCCACCTTCGGCATATTCGGGCAACAGCGCGGCTGCTTCGTCGGTGGCCGGAATGGTGCCGGTAGCCTTGGACACCGCAGCGATGTTTTCCGGTTTCAGGGCGTAGGAGAGGTAATCCATCGCTGCTTCGGAATTGGCGCATTTGCTGGTGACGCCCCACTGCCAGGAGCCGCCGCCCACCTTGGGCCCGTTCCCGAGGTCCACAGTGGGCATGATCACCAGGTCATCTTTCACCGCAGTCATTGCCGTGTCAGCGGCCCAAGAACCGGTGTAGACAATGGCGCTCTTGTTGTTCAGGAAGTCCTGAACCGAGTCCTTGCCGCTCTTTTTGGCCATGTAGCCCTGCTCAGCCAGACCATGGAACCACTTGGCCCATTCGACGGCCTCTTCACCGTTGAGGGCACCGTCCGCGGTCTCGAATCCCTCGCGGTTGACCAGGTCGCCGCCGAAGGACTGCAGGAGCGGCGAGTAGGCGTAGGGCAGCCATTCACCGGTGCCGGCCGTACCCATGTCCAGCGGGTGCTCCCACTTGCCGAGAGCCTTGAGCTTGGTCAGCGCTTCCTGGAACTCCTCCTTGGTCCACGGCTTCTCCACTGTGGCGATGCGGACACCTGCCGCGGCGAGGTCAGACTTGCGGGCGAGCATCGCCAGGGAGACGTCGTAGGTTCCCACCGCGTAGGTCTCCCCGTCCCACTTCGCCACCGTGCTCGGCAGGTTCTTGGAAAGGTCGGCATCAAGCTTCAAAGGTGACAGGTACTTGGCCCAGGCCCAGTTGGGTACGTTCGGACCGTCGATGTCCACAATGCAGGGAAGGTTGCCAGACGCTGCAGCCGAGACTACGGAGTCATTGTAGGAATCCTGCGGGAACGCCTGGACCTTGATCTTCGCCTTGGCGTCAGCGCTCTTGTTGTAGGAATCCACAACGCCCTGGACGGCTGCGAGCTCCTCCGGGTTGCCGGCGTTGTGAGTCCACATGGTGATCTCGTTGGAGCCTTCGGAGGTTGCTGACGCGCTGCCTTTGCCGCAGGCGCCAAGGGTACCGACGAGGGCTGCCGCAGCTACACTGGTGGCCAGGATCCGGGTGAATCGCTTGTTCATCATGGTCAATCTTTCTGCTGATTTTGTGCGTGGAGGATTACCCCGGGTCTGTGGGGGACGTGGCCGGTGCAACGGCTGCGTCCCTTTCTGCCTCCCCGGGTGGTGAAGCTGTTTGATGCTGGGTTGTGTTGAGGGTGTTAGTAGCGGCTAACGGCTAACCTGGCGGCGGGCCAAGCGAGCCCCGCTCAATAAGCGGGCAGTCCATCTGCGACTGGACCGCGAGGTTCCCGGGGCTCTCAATGTCGTCCAGGATCCGGTTCACCGCCCATCGGCCCATTTCGTAATGGGGAAGGGCGACTGTTGTGAGCCCGGGCCACAGGGCGTCAGCAATGATTTCGAGGTTGTCGATCCCAATAATGGAAATATCCTCCGGTATGCGAAGCCCCAGTAGCGTGGCGGCCTGGTACGCGCCCATGGCAACCCTGTCGTTGAAGCAGAACAGTGCTGTGGGACGGTTCTTCTGCCTGAGAAGCTCCAAAGCAGCGTCACGGCCTCCCTGGGTGTGTGCTGTTCCGATGACGTAAGTGTTGGGATCGTGCTCCAGCCCGTGCCGCCGTAAAGCGTTAAGGAAGCCCTCCTGCCGGCCACGCGTGGCGGGAATGTCGTCACTGTTGTTGATCATCCCGATCCGGGTGTGACCGGCCCGGATCAGTGCTTCAACAGCCGTCTCGGCAGCTCCCACCTCATTCGGGACAACCGAGGAGATGGATTTATCCTCGGTTACAGCGTCTAAGAGCACGATGGGAAGTCCCGTTAGTTGCGCCGGGACCTGGGCACTCTGGTGGTACATCCTGGCGTACAGCACGCCATCCACCTGATGCTGCTGAAGCATGGTGATTTCCCGGTTTTCCAGCTCACTGTCCATACCGGAGTTGACCACCATCACTACGTAGCCACGTTCGTAGGCGGCGTCCTGTGCCCCTCGGATCAGTGCTCCCGCAAAAGGGGTCGTGGTGATTTCGTCGCTCACCAGGCCAAGGATTTGGGAGCGTTGATTCCGCAATCCACTGGCCAGCCTGTTCGGGGCGTAACCAAGGTCTTTGGCCACTTCCCGGATGTGTTGCTGCGTTGCCGCCTTGACTCGGAAGCTGGTGGCGTCATTAAGGGCATGAGACACAGTGGTCACTGAGACCCCGGCAGCTTTCGCCACCTCACGGATTCCCACCTTCGTCGTCATTGACTTCCTTTGCAAAACGTTTTGTATTTGGTGTGAGCCACGCTACACAAAACGTTTTGCATTTGTCAACGGCGGCGTTCCTTTACGGGTGGGCCTGGCTCTCGGTGGCATCCCACGATCACCCCGGGGCCGGCCCTCCTGACCCTGTTTGGCGGCAACATTGCCACGACACGCTGGCCATGCGGCGCGTCTTGGAACACGGGGGCTGAAACAAGGTAACGACGGAAGGCAAGGCGTACATCAGGAAGTTCAGTCGGGCAAAATACAAAGCGAAATGCCCGGCTGAAACAAGGAAATTCAGGAACAAAAGCAACAATGCTTCCCTCATGTACGGCAAGCGGTCTTTTGGTGGCCAGCAGGATCCATTCCGGTTACTAAAAGATTAATTCTGGGCCTCATTAAGAAACATTTGACTCCACTTCCGAATTTGTGTTACGCGCGTAAAAGAACAGCAGGCGTAAGCGCTTACACTTCTTGTCCCATTAGCAGGAAAGCTGAATGTAAAGAGGTTTGAAAGCCAATGGAAAGCGTGCTTAGGGTATGGACAGGCGCAGCACAGGTAACCCCAAGCGGCCTATGGCAAGGGCCGAAAGACCCTTCTCTCCCAAAACAAAGGCGTCCCTGCGGCAGCTCTTTAGTCACTGGGGCACTGGAGTTTTGCAACGGGCATCCGCCCATCTTCCGACGAACTGTCTCAACTCCGCGAGAAGAGAAATCATGAATAAGCATCCCCAACCGCCAAGCATGAATTTGTGGCGCCCTGCCGCTCTGGCATTGGCCACAGCTGTAGCTGCCACCACTTTCCTGGCTGTGCCGTCGGCACAGGCCAATGAGCCAGCGGATCCGCCCGTCGCCCAGCAGCCGCCGGCTCCCACTCCTGGTTTCCCGCTCCCGTCCGAGCACACCCAGCAGGCGCATGATCCGGCGTCGGACTTCACCTCGAAGTGGACCCGTGCGGATGCCAAGCAGATCATGGCCCAAAGCGATCGGAACGTGGCTCCTGGCGAAAACTCCATGAGCCCTGCCGTCACCATGCCGGAGATCCCTGAAGATTTCCCCACCATGAACGAGGACGTCTGGGTATGGGACACCTGGTCCCTGACGGACGAGAACGCCAACCAGATCAGCTACAAGGGTTGGGATGTCATCTTCTCGCTCGTGGCAGACCGGCACGCCGGCTACGGCTTTGACCAGCGCCACTGGAACGCCCGCATCGGCTACTTCTTCCGCAAGACCAACGCCGATCCGGCCAAGGACAAGTGGAACTACGGCGGACACATTTTTGCTGACGGCGCTTCCATCGGCAACACCGAATGGTCCGGTTCCACCCGCCTGATGCAGGGCAACCACGTCAACGTCTTCTACACGGCCACCACGTTCTATGACGTGGCAGAGCGCAACGCCGGAGGCGGCGGAATTGCTCCGGATGCAGCCATCGCGAAGGCGCTGGGCAACATCCACGCCGACAAGAACGGCGTTACTTTTGACGGCTTCCAGCACACCAAGCTGCTGGAACCGGACGGCAAGATGTACCAGAACAAGGCCCAGAACCCGGGCTTTGCCTTCCGTGATCCCTACACCTTCGAGGACCCGGCTCACCCCGGTAAGACCTATATGGTGTTCGAAGGCAACACCGGTGGCACCCGCGGCGAATACGAGTGCAAGGAAGAGGACCTGGGCTACAAGCCCGGCGATCCGCATGCTGAGAACGTAAATGAGGTCAACAGCTCCGGCGCCTACTACCAGACGGCGAATGTTGGTCTGGCTGTAGCTGACAACAAGGACCTCACCAAGTGGTCGTTCCTGCCGCCCATCCTGTCTGCCAACTGCGTCAATGACCAGACTGAGCGTCCGCAGATCTTCATCCAGAACGAAGGTGGCAAGAACAAGTACTACCTCTTCACCATCAGCCACCAGTTCACCTATGCGGCCGGCATGCGCGGGCCCGACGGCGTCTACGGCTTTGTGGGCGACGGCATCCGGTCCGACTACCAGCCGCTGAACAACAGCGGCCTGGCACTGGGCTCACCGACTGACCTGAACCTTCCGTCAGAATCACCGGAAAATCCGACTCCGCAGCAGAATGGCCGCCAGTTCCAGGCCTACTCGCACTACGTGCAGCCGGGTGGTTTGGTGCAGTCGTTCATCGATAACGTGAACGGTGTGCGAGGCGGCTCACTCTCTCCGACGGTAAAGATCAACTTCCGTAACGGAATCTCGGAAGTTGACCGCTCCTTCGGCCAGAATGGCCTCGGCCCGTACGGTTACCTGCCCACCAACGTCAGGGTTGGCGGAGAAGGCCACTACAAGTAAGCCACAACAGCCGGGTAGCCTCTGATTGACGCAACCCGCTGGCAAAGTAAGGAGCGGGGGCGCCGGAAACGGCGGCCCCGCTCCCTTTTGATTCCCCCCTGCCTCCCCTGCCGGTATCCGGTCCAAGCTGAACGGCCATGATGTCCGAAAAACCCACACTCACCTCGCTCTCAGGCAAACGGAACCTCTGGATTGCAGTTGCCGCGGCTGCCACTGTCCTGGTGGTTGCCGTGGTGGCCTTCATCGCCAGCGTCCGGACACCTGACAGCGCCGAGAGCCGGGCAGAGACCGCCCTGGACTCTGTTGCCACAGCGCAGGCAGATTTCAAAACCTCCAAGGGCACGTTTGGCTCGTACTGGTTGTCAGGCGGTGACCGCACCCTGGACGCAGGCCAACCACTCCAGACTGCCGGAGTGGAGGACCTCCGCAGTATCAACTGCGCGGACGGCTGGGTAGCAGCGGCCCGGATCGGCCAGGATATCTTCCTTCGGTCCAGCCTTGACGACGCAACCAAAACCGCAGGAACCGGGGAGGTGCGGCGGCCGGACTGTATTACGCCTGAAGCCGTCGGTGCGATGCTCACCGACCTCGGCAAAATCGACCGCTCACCAGCCCCTGGTACAAAACCCGAGCGGCCTGCCGGATCCTCCCAATACCGCCCGAGCTACCACATCACTCCGGAGAGGGACTGGATGAACGATCCCCAGCGCCCCTTTTTCCTCAACGGGCTCTGGCACTACTACTACCTCTACAACGCTGACCATCCGGAGGGCAACGGCACGGAGTGGTACCACCTCACCAGCACAGACCTGGTGACGTGGAAGGACGAGGGCGTTGCCATTCAGAAGTACAAAAACGGACTGGGTGACATCGAAACAGGCAGCGCCGTAGTGGACCACCAGAACACCGCAAGCTTTGGAAAAGACGCCGTGATCTCGGTGCTGACACAGCAGGACAAGGGCGTCCAGCGGCAGTCACTTTTCTTTTCAACCGACGGCGGGTTCACGTTTTCCTCCTACGAAGGTAACCCGGTGATGGAAAACCCCGGCGCTGAACACTGGCGCGACCCCAAGATTGTCCGCGATGAAGCAAACGAACAGTGGCTGATGGTCCTCGCCGAGGGCCACAAGCTGGGCATGTACACCTCGAAGGATCTCAAGAGCTGGCGTTACGCCTCCGGCTTCGAGCGGTCCGGTCTGGGCACCCTTGAATGCCCCGATCTTTTCCAAATGGACGTCGACGGCGACCCCTCCAAACGCACGTGGGTCCTGGCAGCGAGCGCCAACGGATCCGAAGAAGGCCGAACCACCGGCGTCGCGTACTGGACCGGAAAATGGGACGGAACAACGTTCACTCCCTCCGATGAGAAGCATCAGTGGCTGGATTCCGGCTCCGACTTTTACGCAGCTGTTACCTGGGATGACCCGAGGCTCACGGAGGGCCAGCGGATGGAGTCCCGGCAGGCCTTGGGCTGGCTGAACAACTGGGACTACGCCCGGAAACTTCCCACCGAGGACTGGCAGGGTGGCATGGATTCCATCGTGCGTGACATCAGGCTGAAGACGGTGGAAGGCAAGCCCGCCCTGGTCTCAACCCCGTCGAAAACCCTCGCCCGCCTCGAAGGGCAATCGTCGTCGTCGGGTCCGGAGACCATCACCCCGGAGGGAACCGCCGGACTTCCGTCCGCGCAGGGAGGCGCTTACCGGTTGGATCTGACCATTGAGCGCGGGACTGGAGCGGGCGACGGCGGCGGAGTCGGGTCAGAGGCTCTCCTTCAGTTCGTAAGCGACGACGCAATTTTCGCCACGGTTGGCTACAACTTCCAGGACAGCGCCGCGTTCGTCACGCGGGAGCAGCCGGCAGCTGGAGACCTTGGTCCGCTGTTTACGCAAAGACGCACCGCCTCCGCTCCGGTCAGGAACGGCAGCGTGGACCTGACCGTATTCGTTGACCACTCCTCGATTGAAGTGTTCGTCAACGGCGGGGAACAGACGCTCACCTCACTGGTCTTCCCCAAGTCGGAGGAGCAGGACATCAAGCTGCTGACCGGCGGAGGAAACCTCACGTTGAAAAGCCTGACCCATACGGCGTTGCGGTCTACGCGCTAGCCAACCTGCCGGTTCGTCCGGAAGGCCGGAACAGTTGGATCCGGCCTTCCGAAGACCCGTTGGTCCTTTAGTAGAACAGCTGGACAGAGGTCCCGCTGTATACGACGAAGAGACCACCGGTTGAGCCTGTGAGCGTAACTGAGCTCCAGGTACCATCGTGTCCCGCATTACCGGGGCAGGGTGCGTCCACTACGGGCACTTCCCCACCGGTGGTGGTTGTGGTCCCGAGACCTGTGAGGTTGAACCCGGTGATCTGGTTGCGGACCCGGGCGTCGTACGTAATGGTGCTGCTGACGCCGGTCGATTTCTTGTGCTCGATGTTATGGGTCTTCTCGCCCCTGGTACCTTCACCGGTGGTGAACGTACACACGGCCTCGTAGCTGTCCGTGGAGGAGTAGTTGAAGGATACTCCGCTGGCGTTCTTCTGCAGGCTCGCGTTGTTCCAGTTGAATGCGAGCTGCACGTCGCCCTTGCCTACAAAGCCGGTTCCGGTGGCGGAATCAAAGGTAACGGCTGCCGCCGCCGGTGACGCGAGGGCAAGCGACGCGGCAAATGCCGCTGATGCTGCCGCGAAAATGACTGACTTCTTCTTCATTGAATGCTCCAACCCTTGGGTCTGGGTGTCCCCAGCTGACAAGTCCAAGAATTAGGGGTCGGAATCAAGGAATACGGGAGGAATATAGGTCCATTTGCTCAAGGTTACCCAAACGTGGACGCAGCCCGCGGCGACTGTTAGAGGAATATTCTGGGCTCCCATCAGTTTGTGACGTAAGCCACTTCCTTATATAGGCACCCCTTTGACAGGACGCTGTGAGGATGCCATAGTCGAGACATGGAGAACCTGTTGGACAGCTGGACAGCTGGACAAGATCGCGTGGTCCGCGTTGGTGCGGCCGAAGCGGTTTTTGCATCTCTCCGGGGCGCCATTGAGGGCGGGAAGATTCCTGTAGGAACCCGCCTGGACTCGGAAGCTTCACTTGCCAAGCAGTACGGGGTGAGCCGCACCATGGTCAGGGAAGCATTGCGCTCCTGCACTGCCTTGGGATTGACTGCCACGCACACGGGCAAGGGAACGTTTGTCATCGCGGACAAGGTTGCCACCGATCTCAAACTCGGTAAGTACTCGGCCAGCGCCTTGGTAGAGGCCCGCCCCCACGTGGAAGTTCCTGCCGCAGGGCTCGCTGCCCAGCGCCGCAGCGCTGAAGACCTTGAAGCCCTCCGGGAAATCCTCCGGGAAATGTCCGAGGCGGACGATCTCCATCAGTGGGTCCTCCTGAATACCGAGTTCCACGTAACCATCGCCCGCTGCAGCGGAAACGGCGTCTTTGAATCATTCCTCTCAGACATCTGTGACGCGATGGCAAACCAGTCCAACACGCTCAATCTGGTGGCTGACCGCCGCAAGGAGTCAGGTGACGAGCACGCGCGCATTTTCGATGCGATCGAGCGCGGGTCAGCTGAGGAAGCCTCGCAGGCTATGAGAATGCATTTGCACGGAGTCGAATGCGCCTTGGGCACTATCATCCCGGGGAGCGAAAACTCCCGGACCAGCCAAATGACCTGACTCCGCCCGCAGGCTGGAATCCAGCCCGCACTTGAACTTTTGTCTTGAAATTCTGTCTTGAACTTTTGTCCAAACCCGTCAACGAAGCCCTGTGAGGACCCCCGTGAGCATTATCGAAAACAATCCTGATGTCCGTTCCGAGCACGACCTGCTCGGGGACCGGGATGTTCCGGCGAACGCGTATTGGGGTGTCCACACCCTGCGTGCTGTGGAGAACTTCCCCATCACGGGCCAACCGCTTTCCTCGAACATGTACCTGGTCCGGGGCCTGGCCGCCGTCAAGCTTGCCGCGGCCCGCACTAACCTCGAACTCGGGCTCCTGGACCCTGATCGCGCTGCTGCGATCGAACAGGCCTGCACCGACATCATGAACGGGATGCTCGCCGAAGAGTTCGTAGTGGACGTCATCCAGGGCGGCGCCGGGACCTCCTCAAACATGAACGCCAACGAGGTCATCGCCAACAGGGCATTGGAAATCCTCGGCCACCCCAAGGGCGAGTACCGGCACCTGCACCCCAACGATCACGTGAACCTCTCCCAGTCCACCAACGACGTCTACCCCACCGCGGTGAAACTGGGCACCATTCTGGCAGTGAAGGAACTCCTCGCTGCCTTGGAAGAACTCGAAGGCGCATTCGCCGAGAAGGCCCTTGAATTCCGCACCGTCGTCAAAATGGGCCGCACCCAGCTCCAGGACGCCGTGCCTATGACCCTGGGCCAGGAATTCGGCACCTACGCCGTGACCATCGGCGAGGACCGGCTCCGGCTGGCCGAAGCCGACCTGCTCATCCACGAAATCAACCTCGGTGCGACGGCAATCGGCACTGGCCTGAATGCACCTCCCGGCTACGCTGCAGCCGCTTGCCGGCACCTGGCCGAAATCACCGGGTTGCCGCTGATTACCGCCCCGGACCTGATCGAGGCGACCCAGGACGTGGGCGCATTCGTGCACCTCTCCGGCGTCCTCAAGCGCGTGGCCGTGAAGCTTTCCAAAACCTGCAACGACCTCCGCCTGCTGTCCTCCGGCCCCCGTGCCGGCCTGGGTGAAATCAACCTCCCGGCAGTGCAGTCCGGATCTTCCATCATGCCCGGCAAGATCAACCCGGTGATCCCGGAAGTGGTCAGCCAGGTTGCCTACGAAGTGATCGGCAACGACGTCACCATCACCATGGCCGCCGAAGCCGGCCAGCTCCAGCTCAACGCCTTCGAACCCATCATTGTCCACAGCCTCCACAAGAGCATCTCGCACCTCGAAGCAGCCTGCCGCACCCTCACGGCACGCTGCGTGCGCGGTATCACCGCCAACATCGAACACCTCCGATTGACTGTGGAACAGTCAATCGGCCTGGTCACAGCGCTCAACCCCCACCTGGGTTACGCCACGGCCACTGCAATAGCCCAGGAAGCCCTCGCCACCGGCAAGGGTGTAGCGGAACTGGTCCTTGAACACGGGTTGCTCACTGAAGCGCAGCTCGAAGAACTGCTCAGCCCGCAACGCCTGGCAAACCTCAGCAAGTAATCCCCGTCGGCTCCCAGCCCTCGCAAGCTCAGGCTGGGGCCCTCGCCGACGTGGGCCCATCAATATCCACCTAACATCCACCACCCATGCCCACCTTGGGGGGGCAGGGGTTACACGGACGCGCCCAATTCCGTCCGGAGACAGAAAGCGATCCTCAACGACGAGGACCGTTCCAGCACCTATGAAAGGCCATGGAAATGACTGTTGATGTTGAATTCCGCACTACCGAACTCCTCCTCCCCACCGCTGCTGTACGCGGCAGCCGCAGCTCCGCCCGCACCAGAGATAAGCGAACGCGGCCAATCAAAGCGCAGATCATCGACTACCTGGCAATGCACGGCGCAAGCAAGGTGTCGGATATCAGCAACGCCATCGCCTGCTCACGCGACTGCGTCCGTTATCACCTGTCAGCCCTCGAGACCGCTGCAGTTGTCCGCTCGGACATCTCCCCGGAAACGAGAGGCCGGTTCACGCCGTTCTACGCGCTGGCTCCTCAGAAGGGCTAGCTGAACGGTACGGGGTCGAGCGTCTGGGAGAGCCGGCCGGCAGCGACATAGTGGCGCCCGTGAGCGTGTAATGGCTCACATTCGTGACGAATAATTTGCAACCGTCGACGGCCAGCATGAACCATAAATGAGGGATCCGTTCCCGAAACACCCAAACCAGCATTCCTCACCGACGAGGATGCGGCCTCTGCAATGACGACTTGGGGCCGTCAGCTGTATGAATGGAAGTACTGAATAATGACGTTCGATACCACCGACTCCGTGACGCTGAAGATCTGGGACCGGTCAGCCATTGACCACACCCTCGAATCGGTCGTAAAAGACCTTTCACCCCGTGCCACTGCTGCAAAATGCGGCATCGCTGTGACCCGCAGCGGGCCCAACACTTTCACGGTGAGCCTGAGCCGTAAGGTTCCGCACGGCGCCACCTTCGAGGGTGTCACGCACTAGAACAGACGACCTGGAACAAAACGAAAGCGGACGACGTCGGGAGCTCCCGCCGTCGTCCGCTTTGGTTTGCCGTTTGGCTTTGTACGCTCTAGCTCAGGGTCGCTGTATCGATGACGAAGCGGTACCGCACATCGGACGCCAGGACGCGCTCGTAGGCCTCATTGATTTTGCTTGCCGGGATGACTTCGATCTCCGAGCCGAGTCCGTGCTCAGCGCAGAAGTTGAGCATTTCCTGGGTTTCACGGATGCCGCCAATGGCCGATCCGGCGAAGGACCGGCGGCCCATGATCAATGAAAAGACGTTGACGGGCAGCGGCTCCGCCGGGGCGCCAACGTTCACCAGGGTACCGTCGAGGGCTAGCAGCTGCAGGTAGGCGCTGATGTCGATCGATGCGCTGACGGTGTTGATGATCAGGTCGAAGGTGCCGGCCAGATCCTTGAAGGTGTTTTCGTCGCTGGTAGCGAAGTACTGGTCGGCGCCCAGACGGAGTCCATCTTCCTGCTTTTTCAGCGACTGGGAGAGCACGGTGACCTCGGCACCCATGGCGTGGGCGAGCTTGACGGCCATGTGCCCGAGTCCACCGAGGCCGACGACAGCGACCTTCTTGCCGGGACCGGCGCCCCAGTGACGGAGCGGCGAGTAGGTGGTGATGCCCGCGCACAGCAAGGGAGCGGCGACGTCGAGCTCCAGGCCCTCGGGAACGGTGACGACGAAATTTTCGGCCACCACGACGTGGCTGGAGTAGCCACCCTGCGTGACCGTGCCGTCACGGTCGATGGCGCCGTAGGTGCCGATCATCCCCTTGAGGCAGTACTGCTCCTCGCCCTTCACACAGTTGGCGCACTCCCGGCAGGAGTTGACCATGCAGCCGACGCCGACGCGGTCGCCGATGGCGTGTTTGGTGACCTCGGCGCCCACCTCGGTGACGATCCCGGCAATCTCATGGCCGGGGACCAGCGGGTACTGCTGCGGTCCCCAGTCACCCCGCACCGTGTGGATGTCGGAATGGCAGATGCCCGCGTATTTGATCTCGATCAACACGTCATGAGGACCGACGTCGCGGCGTTCGATGGTGGTGGTGGCCAGGTCTCCGGTAGCAGACGGTGCTGCGTAGGCAATAGCGGTAGGCATAGTGCTCCTTCTAGGACGGCTTGCTTAATGTCTTCATCAATCTCACCCCGGCACGGACGGACGAAGAAGGCCGCGTTTATAGGGGGTACAAACTCTCCCCCTATAACAGACATAAACCCGGGCTATCTTGGATTCATGAACAATCAGCCGGACAACCGCGCCGACATCCGGGACTTCCTGGCGAGCCGGCGGGCCAAGCTTCTGCCAGAACAAGTTGGCCTGCCAGCCGGCAACAGACGGCGCGTACCCGGGCTGCGCCGTGAAGAGGTAGCCGTTCTCGCCGGAGTGAGCCCCGAGTGGTATTCACGCCTGGAGAAAGGCAACATCAGCGGCGTGTCCGACGACGTCCTCCTGGCTGTTTCCCAGGCCCTGCAACTTAGCGATGAGGAGTGCCAGTATCTCTTTGAACTGGCACGGGCCGCCCGGCCCGTTCGCCGCGCACCCTCCCGCCGCAAGGAGGCAGGAGTGGCGGCTCCCGTCCATTGGCTGCTCGATTCCATCACCATGTCCGCCGCGTTCGTCGTCAACGGTTGCCTCGACGTCGTGGCCAGCAACCCCTTGGCCCGGGCACTGCACGCCCCGATGTTCGCCAGCCACACCACCAGTGAGCACGGGCACGCCAGCTTCGCACGCTTCCACTTCCTGGAACCAGCTTCCCGGGATTTTTATGTTGACTGGGAGGCCGGCGCCGCCGCCACAGCCGCACTGCTGCGGGCTGAAGCCGGACGCGCCCCAAATGACCCGACCCTGCGTGCGCTCGTGGGCGAACTGTCCACACTGAGCCCGGAGTTCCGCACGCTGTGGGCCTCCCATGACATCCGCTTCCGCCATGAAGGAATCAAACGGCTGCGGCACCCCGTGGTGGGGGAACTTGAACTGACCTACCAGTCCCTGACCCTCCCGATTTTCCCCCGGTCAGTCCATACGCTCAGCGTCTACACGGCGGAGCCCGGAACCAGCCACGAAGAGAGCATCAAACTCCTTGCCAGCTGGGCGGTTTCCGATGCGGTCTCCGGGGTGGCGGAAGCAGGTGTTTCGGAAGCTGCAGAGTCCAGCAGCTGAGAGCTTATATTCACCAAGCCGGCTCGGGAACAACAAAGTAGTCTCGGGAATGTCGATCTCACCACCGCGGCCTCGACCTCCATGTGTCAGGGCCACACGGCCACGTCGCAGAAAGGGTCAGACTCATGAAGTTCGTCATTCTCATCCACTCCAACCCCCAGCCTTGGGGGCACCCGACCGGGGACTTTGTTGCCGAAAACCTGGCTCTGCCGAAGGAACAGCGCGAGCAGATGAACAGCGACTTCGACGCGCTGCTTGCTGAGATGGAAGCCAAGGGGGAACTCCTTGGCGGCGAGGCCTTGGCAGACCCGGCCGCGTCCAAGCTGTACCGGTGGCATTCCGGCAAGGCAGTTGCTACCGACGGACCATACGCGGAGTCCAAGGAGCAGTTCGCCGGATTCTTCATGATCGACGTCGCCAGCCGCGAGCGGGCCGAGGAGGTCGCCGCCCGCTTCTCCGGCCCCGGGGAGACAATCGAGCTGCGTCCGGCGATGTGGCCCGGGGGCGACGAGCGGTGATTGCCCGCATGAGGTAGAGGGCGCGGCGAGGTAGAGGACGGCGGCGACGTAGACGACGGCGGGAGGTTCCGCCGTCGTCTATCTCGCCTATGTGGTTGGCTGACTGTCCGGTCTGACTGTCCGGTCACGCCGTGTTGATCGCTACCGTCCTGCCGGCACCGAGCATGCCTGTTGTCGAGTGGCAATTGTTGTATTCGTAGTACTGCCGGTTCCGTGGGACAACAGCAACTTCATGGCTGAGGCGGAGTTTGGCACCGGCGTTTGTCTGGAGGAATTTCATAGCCGCCCTGAAGATTGCCACGTGGGTGGGGTGCGATTCCGCCCACTTTTCCATGTCCGCCAGGCTGTGCCAGAAGCTCAAGCCGAAGCTCTGCTCGAGGAGTCTGCCGTCGCCGTCGCTGCTGGTCATGTACCTGTTCGCGTAGCAGCCAATCGAAGCGCCCTCGGACGTCAGGAAGTCCATTCCTGCCTTCAACTGGGGCTCCACCTCGCCGAAATAGGAAGCCCGCTCTGCAGTTTCGCAGAGGCTCCAGTCTTGGCCGGAGCGGATGATGGCCAGGTTTTCGTGGGGTTCAACCCGGATGATGCTGGAGGGCTCTGGGGCTGTGTTCTCTGTGTTCTCTGAAAGGGCTTCGATGGGGACGAACGGGGTGCCGATTGGATCGAGGGCCTCAGTCTGGGAAATCGGGAGCCGGTCACGCATGCTCCCCCAGTACCCATGTTCCTGTATTTCCCCGCTGTACCCGCCGGTGGCCACCCGCGCTGCCCCTTCCGGGAACGTGTTGGACGAGTACAAGGTCTCAAAACCGCTCGTTTCCGGAGTGACTGCTTCGATCCAACGGCCATAGTGCTTCATCTCCAACCCGGCGCCTATCAGTTCATCGCGGCGCTTGCTGAACCAACGCCCATAGGTATCGGCGTCGTCCCAATAGGCGATGATGACCTTGTTATCGAAACCTCGCTCGTCCGTGTGAACTGCGTACTCGCGGGATATCGGCCCGTCTTCCTGCCCGCACAGCTCCCACATTTCCGCGGAAGCTTCGCGTGCCTCCGCGGACAGTGGCTGCTTGCTTTGGACTCCGAAGAAGGCGCAGACAAGGCTGCTGACGCCTTCCGCGAACCGCACCGAGTACGACGGGTAAGGCGGCGTGAACTCATCGCCCACCCCTTTGCCCCGCGTCCGTTCGACGGTGAGATGTAACGGGATCGAAGACTCCATCGCCGGTTCCTTCGCATCCCCCTCGACGGGCATTTAGAGTTCCGCCATTGCCGGGAGGGCTGGTTCGACGACGTCGCGGGGCTCTGGAACGGGCGCCGGCTCTTTCGGGGCCGCCTGTTGCGGGGCCTCCGGTTTCGCGGGCTCCGCTTGCGGGGCCTCCGCTTGCGGGGCCTCCGCTTGCGGGGCCTCCGCTTGCGGGGCCTCCGCTTGCGGGGCCTCCGCTTGCGGGGCCTCCGCTTGCGGGGCCTCCGCTTGCGGGGCCGTGTCGACGACGGCGCGTCGGGGAGACCTGTTGAGCACCAGCTGTGTCACATCGGGTCGTGAGTAGTGGCCGGCTGGATCGGCAACCGCCTTTGCCACTGAAATCAGGCCCAGATCGATCTCAGCGTAGACAAGGCCTTCTTCACCTGTCGGGAGGGACTCATGGAGCTGCTGGCCGTCGGGCCCGAAGATGCGGGCATACCCGCCACCGGTCTTGAGGAGCGCCTTCTGCAGGTCCGTGGTGCACATTTCGTCCACCATTTCCTGGGATACGGTGGCGCACGGAGCAACAACGAAACAAGAACCTTCCACGGCGTAGATCCGCGAGGCCGAGGTGTTGACCTCGGGCCCGAGGGCGTACGCGCCACCTTCGTAGAGGGAAAAGCTCGGCCAGGCGGCAACGTGGACCTGCTCGTTCTGGGCATACAAAGAGTACTTGGATAGCGGCTGCAGGTGCTCCCAGCAGCAGAGTCCGCCGATACGCCCGAGCCTGGTGTCCCACACGGCAAGATCGCTGCCGTCGCCTTCGCCGAAGATGGTGCGTTCGACGTGGGTGGGCTTGAGCTTACGGCGCTGTGAGATGGTCTGCCCGTCACTGTCGATAAACCATTGGGCGATGTAGAGGCTGCCGCCGCTTCGTTCGCTGAGGCCCATGCTGATCATGATGTTGTTGTCCTTGGCGGCCTTCGAGATCCGCTCGGCTTGGGCCGTGCCGTACTCGAGGGAGTTATCGAAGTAGCGCTGGGTGAACTGCGGCAGCCACATGGCAGGGGCGTCGAGCCAGGCGTACCACGGGTAGCCCGGGAGCCAGGTCTCGGGGAAGGCGATCAGCTCTGCACCATTCCGGGCGGCCTCCTCAATCAGGGCGATTGACTTGTCGATGGTCTTGTCCAGATCCAGGAATACAGGTGCTGCCTGAACGGCTGCTGCTTTGAACTGGGGGTGATTCATGGCCTTTTCCTATCGTGCGTGATCGGGATCACAAATGTGGATGTGTGCTCCACACTAGGGCCGTACTTCCCGGGAGTCTTGATCAGAAATCGCAGGACGATTGACTGTGAGTGTCACCTTTCCGGCGTCTGCGTTTTCATTGAAATGATGCCCTCCAGCTGGCGCAACTGCGCCGGTATCATTAGGCATGGCCAAGGTTGTTAGCACAGCGGGGGTGTCTGCCCGGAATCGTGTTTCGTTTTGGACTGAAACCGTTTCTGATACCTTCGTGGACCTCGAATGCAGGTCCAGCGGCGGCCACGAATCGATCGACGGCGAACTTGCCGTGCAGTCTCTGGCGTCGCTGGACTTAGCCCGGGTGCGCGCCTCCGCCCAATCCGTCCACCGCACACCGGCAGGCATCGCGGGTTCCTCGGACAACTACTATCTGGTGGGCGTCCAGACCAAGGGCTCATGCCTGGTGACTCAGGGCGGTCGTTCGGCTGCAATCGAGAACGGCGCGTTTGCCCTCTATGACACCACCAGGCCGTATACGCTCCTGCTGACCGATAACTTCGAGCAACTCGTGATCCGCCTTCCGAGAACTGCCCTGGAACGGCACTTACCAGAAGCCGAGAGACTCACGGCCCTTGTGGTCAACCCGGATCCGGGTGCTGCGCGCCTGCTGGTCAATACAGTGACTTTTCTGGCGAGCGAAATTGATGCCTTGGCCCCGGATGTTGCTTTGTCTGTGGCTCAGGGCGTGGAGCACCTGATTGTCGCCGGCTTGGGCGGCCTTGCCGGGAGTATCCCGGACGCCGACCGGTTTTCCCGACGCAAGCTGGTCCAAAACCATATCCTCGAAAACCTGCGCTACGAGTCGTTGAGCATCAAGTCCATCGCAGATCAGCTCCACTTGTCTCCGAGCAGCATCCACCGTGCCTTCGCCGCCGACGGCGAGACGGTAATGGGATGGGTGTGGCAGCAACGCCTGGACCGGATACGCGAGGCCTTGCTGAGCGGAAAATATGAAGGCACGCTGACGGACCTGTCCCTTGCGTGGGGATTCTCAGACTCAGCGCATTTCAGCCGGGCATTCCGTCAACGGTTTGGCCATGCGCCCTCGGAGTTGCTGCGGCATCGCTGAGCACACAGAAACGGCAGGAGGACACACAGGGTATTCGGGTGTCCTCCTGCCGTTTGCGTGTCCTGAGAGCTGGAGTAGGTGAGGTGCGGTGGACTTCACGGGCGTAGACTTAGTGTCCGTCGAGTAAACGGCGCACAATCCTAAACCGTGCCACTCAGGGACTTGCGGCACCCAGGAACGAGGCCACCATGGCTCAGCAAGCGAAACCTCTGCACACGGCCCAAATCGCCGAACACCTTCAGGACATGGTGCTTCAGTGCGACGACGTGCAGGAGCTCCTCAACGAACTCGCCGCATTCTCCGCAGCCCGCCTGTCCACCCGTGCCGAGGTTTTGTGCGGTGTGACGCTGTTGCGGCACAGGAAAGCAACTACGGTGGCCATCAGCGACGATCGCGTCCTTCCCTTGGACGAAATGCAGTACGGCTTCGGCGACGGGCCCTGCATGACAGCAATCAGGGAATCGGCCACCATTCATGTGCCCAGCCTCCATGACGAGACCCGCTGGCCCGATTACAGCGCCGCAGCGTGGGCACAGGGAATCGGCTCCATCCTGTCCGTGCCCCTCCCCCTCGAAGGGGAAGCGAATGCGGCATTGAACATCTACTCGACTCGGACCCATGCCTTCAGCGGCGCCGACATTGAAGCAGCGGAAACCTTTGCCAGCCAGGCATCCAAGGCCCTCCGCCTTGCTGTCCGGGTGGCGAAGTTGACCGATGACAAGAAGAACCTGACGTCGGCGATGGAATCCAGGACCGCCATTGACATGGCCATCGGAGCCATCATGGCTCAGAATCGCTGCAGCCAGGAATCCGCGTTCAGGATCCTGAAAATCGCGTCCAGCACCCGCAACGTCAAACTCCGGGAAGTTGCAACATCCATCGTCGCGTCCGTGTCCAAGGATCCCAACATCTTCACCCACTTCGACAATTGACCCAGACTTCGCTTTATTGCTGCTGCCCGCCTGTTGCGGCCTTCCTGATTCTGCGCGCCTGACTCTGCCCGACGACGGCGGGAGGGGGTCTGCCCGACGTCGGCGGGAGGGGTACCGGTTCCACCCCACGGCGGCGGGAGGTACAGCCGTCGTCGTCTTACGTTTGGGGGTCCTGCTGTTGCCGTGAGGTTCTCACCTCGCGGCGGCAATAATGTCACACCCTCCTGGGATGCTTTTCCTATGGAAGGCACGGGGGCGCTAACAGCCAGGACCGGGGAGGCTTTAGAGTCCCCCGGCGGGCTCGAGGCCGCCGAGGCCCTGGCTTCGGTGGCTGCGTCCGTTGCCGTTCTTAAGCGCATGATCGGGCCGGCTTTCCGTGGCCCAGCTGATGGCCCTGATGCTGACGGTCAGGGCTCCGATCCCCTGCGGCGCCAGCTCGATGTCTGCCTGGACGCGTTGGCCGAGGTTGCCCGGTTCGAAGCCAAAGCCGCGGCACTGAAAGTACAGCTAACAGCCAAGTACGTCGAAGCGGCGGAGGCAATCGCCTCCCCCGCCCTCACCGCCCAGGACGCGACCGCACAGGAAATGTCCACCATCGCTGAGCTCGCCTGCGTCCTGACCGTGAGCGAGCGTACCGCCGCCGCGCTCCTGGACCAGTCCCGCCACCTGACCAGCCAACTCCCGCTGACCCTCACGGCACTGCAGAACGGGTCGATTTCGTGGCAGCACGCCCGCGTCATCTGTGATGAAACCAGCAACCTGGACGCCACCGGGGCCGCAGCGCTGGAGACACACTTCCTTGATCCGGATTCCCCTGACCCTGCGCGGGGATGCCAGGTGGGTGAGCTGGTCCCGTCAAGGTTCCGGGCCAAAGCCCGGACCTGGCGGGAACGCCATCACCCCGACAGCATCGAACTCCGCCACCGCAAAAGTGTCCTGGACCGGCGGCTCGAATACACTCCGGACCAGGACGGCATGGCGTGGCTCTCGGCCTACCTGCCCGCCGCGACAGCCGCCGGGATCTGGGACCGGACCACCACCGCAGCCAGGGCCCTCCAAGGCCCCGCAGAGCCCCGCACCCTCACCCAGATCCGCGCCGACATCACCGCCACCTGGCTCCTGAGCACCACGGACAGCGGCACGACGGATGCGGGCCTTGAAAGCACAGGTGCCGGCATGGGTGTCGGCCTGGGTGTTGGCGGTGGCCCTGAAGGTGTTCCATCTCCCCGGGCCCAGGTGCTGGTCACAGTCCCCGTCCTCTCCCTCCTTGGCGCCACCGACGAACCCGCGATGCTGGACGGGTACGGACCCATACCTGCATCCATGGCCCGGGAACTCGTCGCCAACGGGGCCGATTCCTTCCACCGCGTCCTGATCGATCCCCGCGACGGAGCACCTCTGGAAATCGGCCGCACCAGCTACCGGATCCCCAAATACATGCGCCAATGGCTGCGACTGCGCGATGGCAAGTGCCCTTTCCCCGGCTGCCACAACCACTCCCTCGACAACGAAGCCGACCACCTCCTGGCCTGGGCCGACGGCGGCACCACCGGCATCAGCAACCTTGGCCAACCCTGCCGGAAACACCACCACCTCAAACACAACACCACCTGGGCACCATCCCAAGCCACGGCAAACCAAACACCCGGCTGGACAACGCCCTCAGGCCGGCACTACCCCAGCGAACAACAAGACTGGCAACCACCCACCTGGCCCGATCACATCGGCATACCCGCCCCCAACCAGGAACAGGACCCGGACCTGGATCCGGACCTGGATCAAGAACTGGCTCAGGATGAGGGTCCAGCTACGCCCATGAACCAGTATCTGGACCTGGGAGTGCCCGTGGACCTTGACCTTGACCTCCCCATGCCCGTGGACCCGTTCCCGGAATGGTTCCTCCTGCAACCGGCGTAGCTACCAAGCGCTGCATTCAGCAGCGCCAGTTCCAGGGGCTTAGTGGAGGAACTGACGACGGCGGCACCTCCCGCCGTCGTCGTCCTAGCAAGCCAGCCGCTCCCCCCGCAGCCACGCCCGGCCATAACGGCTGCGCTAAAGCCGTGCAAAAGTGCGGGCCACCTGAATCACCGGTATGACTCGGAGGAGCCATGCGCCCAACACGGCCAGCGCACTAATCCAGGTTGTTCTCCGCCGTTTCCGGCCCACACTTTTGCATGTTAAATGCTAGGAGGATCGGCCTCTCACCGGCCAGAGCAAAGGGCAGGAACAGTCACCTGGATTCGTCCGCCGTTGAGGACCTCAAACAGCCGAACGACTTCCTGTGGCGAGCGAGAGAGTGCAGCCGGCAGCAGAGCCGATTCAATCGATGGGCGTTGGGGTTCCGTGGTCGTTAGCCAGGGAGGTTTGGTAGTCCACCTCAGACTGGAGAATGCAGAACAGGTTGCCGCCCGGGTCCGCCATGACCACCCATCCCTCGTCGCCCGCCTGCCCGATATCTGCAAGCGTGGCTCCGAGCTCAAGGGCGCGCTGAACGCAGGCTGACTGATCCTCGGGGCGGAGGTCCAGGTGGATTGCGCCCTGATCCATGGGCTGATCTGCCGGCTGGATAAGGAGGGTTGGACCGTCTCCCATGAGCATTACCGAGTTGCTGTGGTTCGGAGCAACCCGGTAGCCGAGGAGTTCACGCCAGAACCGGGCTACCTCGTTGGGCCTGTGGGTCTTCAGCGTGACCGTGGCGATCTTGGCGGCAAACATGAGGCAAATCTTCCGCATACGGGCGCATCGCGCCAATCGGCGGGGGCTGGGAGGTCAGACGCACTGTGAGATCAGGGCCGTCTGCAAAGCAGCCACTGTGAGATCAGGGACCAGCGAGGTACAGGCTGACCGTCGTACCGCCGCCTGGACTCGGCGAAATCTCCAGGCGACCGTCGTGCGCTGCGGCAATCCTGGCACAGGTAGCAAGGCCCAGCCCCGAACCCGGAGGATCCCCATCCCGGTGCAGCCGGACCAGCGGCTCAACCACCCGCCGTCGGTCTTCAGTGTTGATTCCCTTGCCGTTATCTGCAACCTGCACCACAACGCCGGAACCGGAGCGCTGCCCGCGGACCCGGATCACGGGCGGAACTCCCGGCCTGCTGTAGGCCACAGCATTCTGGATCAGGTTCTGCAGTGCCACCCGCATCTGGCTGGCGTCAGCCTCGAATTCAAAGTCCTCAACCTCAACGGCTGCCCCGGCTTCCTTCAGGCCCAGGCTCAAATCAGCCGTGACGTCATTGACGAGGCGCGCAAGCGACAAGGGAGTCCTGACTAGCGAACCCCCGATGGACGCGAAGGTGAGCAGCTCCTCCACCATAGACAGCATCCTGCGCGCACTGTGCCCGGCGATCTCCAGATACTCGGCAGCGCCAGCCGGATCCGTCTCAGCTTCCATCGAGCCGAGCTCCACATATCCAAGGATGGAGGCCAACGGATTTCGAAGGTCGTGGCTGACACGCCCGGTGAATTCCGCCAGCCGTTCATTGCTTCCCCTGGTTTCAGCGAGGGCATCGGCCAGGGCGCCGTGCAACGTCGTGACCCGCCGTGCCGCCAGAAGCCGGGTGTGCAGAACGAACGGGTCCAGCGGCTTGGTCACGTAGTCGTCCGCTCCGGCCTTCATCCCTTCAAGGACGTCCGCCTGGGCCCCATGAGAGGTCAGCAGCATCACGTACGTATAGGAATCCGTCTCGGCAGCGCGGATCGCCCGGCACAGGTCATACCCGTCGAGCCCGGGCATCGAAAGGTCGGTGACAACCACCTGAGGACGGTGCTCCTGGTAAAGCTCCCACGCCATGTCACCATCCGAGGCGGCGATGCAGTCATGGCCGGATTTCTCGACGGCGGCCTTCGCCACCAGCAGTGAACCGGCATCGTCATCCACCACCAGCACTGTCATGGCGTGCGCGGACTCGTCTGCGGATCCGTGACCCCTCGCGCCAGCCGCGACTGGACGCGGTCCAACCACCTGTTCCTGGACTGGTCCTGAACCGCCCCGAAAAACGTCCCCACCCATTTGGCCCCCCGGCCATATCAATCGTGAAACCCCGACCACACCGTAAGCCTGCTGCATACAGTGCCTAGGAACAGATTAGCGCTGAACTTGTTCACGCTGAATGGCGGACGTTAGAACGCCCGACGACGACGACGCCTCCCGCCGTCGTCCGCCCTACTCGTCCTGTCGGTATCGACAGCTAAGGTGACGGGATATGCGCCGCCGTCCCCCCTGATCAAACTGCTGATGCCGGTGCAATACTTAGCCATGGACTCTTCCTCTGGCGAGGGAACTCCGGGCGTGGTGTCAGTGGTGGGTGCGACTGGGCGGCAGGGATCGGCCGTGGTTCGGCACCTGCTTCTGGATGGCTGGCGAGTACGCGCCCTTACCAGGAATCCGTCCAGCAAGGCTTCAGTGGCTCTCGGTCGAATGGGCGCGGAGGTTCATCGCGTCGACACCGAGGATGTTACCTCCCTGGCACCCGTCTTCCGCGGGTCCTACGGCGTGTTCAATGTGCAGAACCCCATGACTAGCAGCGCCGAGGCCGAGGTGCGGCAGGGGCGCAATGTGGCGTCGGCCGCGGCGGACGCCGCCGTGAAACACGTCGTTTATGGTGCGGCCGGTGTCGGCGATTATAAAACCGGGGTGGGCTCGTGGGACTCGAAGCTTGTGGTTGCGGAGCGCTTCCGCGAACTGGGCCTGCCACTTACCGTACTTCGGCCGATGGCCTTCATGGAGCTGATGACAGATAAGGGCTATTACCCGCAGCTCTCCACATGGCATCTGATGCCGAAATTGATGGGCCCGTCGCGGCCCGTTGGATGGCTGTGCCTGGACGATCTGGGCGCCATAGCGGCGCGGGTGTTCGCCGAGCCCGAAAAATGGGGAGGAAGGGTGCTCAGCCTGGCATCCGACGTGCAGTCGATAGACCAATGCCGTGCCCTCTGGTTGGAAGGGACCGGGCGCAGGCCGCGGGGCTTTCCCATGCCGGCCTGGCTTTTTGAGCGTTTCGTCGGAACTGATCTCACCACCATGTGGCGTTGGCTGCGCACAAACCAGTTCGACATGTCCACGCAGCCAACCCGGAAGATCCTTCCGCACGCCCTCACCGTCCGTCAGTGGAGGCAAAGCGCAGCAGCAGCACGGAAGCAATAGCGGACGACGACGACGGTGCCTCCCGCCGTCGCGGTCCGCTGTGTTTGGGTGCTGAACGGTCACCCGGGGCCCATTTCGACGGTTCCCTGCGGAATCGACGTTCGCGAACGTCTAGCGCGCGGGGAACCCTCGAAATGGCGCAGAAGGCGGGCCTCCTGAGTCGTCCGGTTAAGCCCCGCGTGGCTATGAACCTAAACCCGCTATTGCCGAGAAACCGTTTTCTGAGTAGTGTCCTTCTCAGCGCTCCGCCGTGACCGTCGTCATAGTCGCCGCCGGACCGGAGCGCAGTTCATTCCAATGACGGAAGAGAGAACATGCGAAAACGCAGTAGGTACTTACCCATGTCCGCAGCCATTGCCGTGGCAGGAGCACTGATCATTCCGGCGCCCGCAGGGGCATCCGCCAACCCGCTGGCCGATCCCGCAGCCCAGACCACCCGAACCCCGCTGGAGCGCCAGGTTCTCTCCCCCGGGAACGGCTGGGCGTCGGCAGGAACAGGAACCACGGGAGGCGCAGCGGCGGCGGACGGCAATATCTACGACGTCTCCACCAAGGCCGAACTGCTGGCAGCCTTCGCAGCAGCAGGCACGCAGGCCAAGATCGTCCGGGTCCATGGAACCATCGATGCGAATACAGCACCGGACGGTTCGCCGGTTACCTGCGAAAACTATGCCGAAGGCACCGGCTACAGCCTGGAGCAGTACCTTCACGACTTCGACCCCGCAAGCTACGGCCGTACCCAGAAGCCCGCCGGCCCGCAGGAGGACGCACGGCGCCTCGCAGCCGCGAAGCAGGCGAAGTCCATCCGTTGGGACATCCCCAGCAACACCACCATCATCGGCGCGACGCCGGAGAGCAGCATTACCGGTGCAGCACTGCGGATCAACGGCGCTGCCAATGTGATCGTCCGCAACCTGACCGTGCGGGATGCCGCCGACTGCTTCCCCTCCTGGGACCCCACCGACGGCGCCGAGGGCAACTGGAACAGCGAGTACGACCTGCTTCAGGTCATCAACAAAGCCACGAACGTCTGGATCGACCATTCCGAGTTCACCGACGCCCCCAATCTGGACAGCTCCCAGCCCGTCTACTTCGGCCGCCAGTACCAGGTGCACGACGGCGCCGTCGACGTCACTAACGGCTCGGACCTGGTGACCATGTCCTTCAACCGCTTCTCGGACCATGACAAGCTGCTCCTGATCGGGTCCACGGATTCCCCCACCCGCGGGGACCCCGGGAAGCTGCGAGTCACCATCCACCACAACG
This sequence comes from Arthrobacter sp. Z5-13, assembly GCF_056499105.1. Lineage (NCBI taxonomy): Bacteria > Bacillati > Actinomycetota > Actinomycetes > Micrococcales > Micrococcaceae > Arthrobacter > Arthrobacter sp. Z5-13. The sequence goes on along the minus strand of NZ_CP096460.1, from coordinate 654,957 downwards.
TCTTCGAAAACGTCGGCCAGCGCGCCCCGCGCGTCCGTTTCGGCCAGGTGGACGTGTACAACAACCACTTCAAGGTGACCGAGGACAGCACCGTTCCGTACGGCTACACCCTGGGCGCCGGATTCGAGTCGCACCTTTATGCCGAGGCAAACGCCTTCACGCTTCCGGCCGGCATCGACGCCGCCACCATCATCGGGCGCTTCAAGGGAACGGCCATCACCACCATCGGTAATGCCGTCAATGGGAAAATCACGGACGTTCGCGCCGAGTACAACGCCGCCGCCGCACCAGCTGACCAGTTGGCAGCGGACGACTCCTGGACGCCCACCCTCCGCACCCAGGTCCATCCGGCCCAGGCTGTTCCGGCACTCCTCCAGAACTCCACCGGCCCTATTTTCACCACCGGGGGGAAGGGCTGATGGGCGCCTTTCTGCCGAACCGTCGCAGCGTGCTGGCGTCCCTGGCGCTCACTGCCGGAACCGTGGCTCTCTCGGGAACGGGCATCGCTAACGCAATCACACAAAGGGCCGCGGATCCCACGAAACCCCGGACGAAACCGGTGATCTTCGTGGTCGGGGACTCGACGTCGTCCGCGTACCAACAGTCCGAGCGCCCCCGCGCGGGCTGGGGGCAGGCGCTGCCGCTCCTGCTGGGGCCGCAGGCAACGGTGTTCGACTACGCCTGGTCCGGCGCCTCCTCCAAGAGTTTTGCCGACGCCGGGCTACTGGACCGGGTACTGGCGCTGATGCTGCCGGGCGACTACCTGCTGATCTCCTTCGGCCACAACGACGCGAAAGTTGCCGATCCTGCCCGCGGAACGCTCCCCGATTCCACGTTCAAGGAGTACCTGAGCCGGTACGTCGACGGGGCGAAAGCGCGCGGAGGCAAGCCCGTCCTCGTCACTCCGGTGGAGCGCCGCCGCTTTGATTCCTTCGGAAATGCCCGGGATTCCCACGGCGCGTATCCGCAGGCTGTACGGGAACTCGCTGCTGCATCCGGGACTCCGCTGGTGGACCTGACCGCTTCCTCAAAGGACTTGTGGCAGCAGCTGGGGCCGGAAGGAACCAAGCAGCACTTCCTCTTCCTGGCTCCCGGCGAGCACCCGCAGTATCCGCAGGGCTCCGAGGACAACACGCATTTCCAGGCCGCCGGCGCCCTCGCCGTAGCTGGCTTGGTGGCACGCGAGCTGCGATCCAAGGAGATCGTGCCGCCGGGCTACTTCCTGAATATTGACATCCTGAAGGTCGACGCCGGCACGGACCCACTATTTGGCATGTACTGGCCCGCTGAGCGCCCCATTGATCTCCCGGTAACGCTCGACGTCGGACCCGGCCGGACGTTCGCCACGGTACAGTCCGCCGTCGACTCCGTTCCCTCGAACAGCCTCCAGCGGACGGTGATCAGGATCCAGCCCGGCACCTACCGTGAGGCCGTGCGGGTGCCGAGCAACAAGCCCAGGATCTCGTTCATCGGTCAGGGCAACAGGCCGGAAGACGTGGTGCTCGTCTACAACAACGCTTCCGGAACACCCAAGCCGGACGGCACCGGGAACTTCGGCACCTCCGGCAGCGCATCAGTCCGGATTGACGGGCCGGACTTCGTGGCCCGGAACCTGACGTTCAGCAACGATTTCGACGAAGCCGCCAATATGGGGATCAAGGACCGGCAGGCCGTCGCGCTGCACATCACAGGTGACCGTTCGGTGCTGTCCAACGTAAGGTGCCTGGGCAACCAGGACACCCTGCTGGTCAACTCACCGGGGGCAGGCGTCCCGGCCCGTTTCTACTTCGACTCCTGCTATGTAGAGGGCGACGTCGACTTCATCTTCGGCCGGGGGACTGCTGTTTTCAGCGGCTGCGAGATCAAATCCCTGGACCGGGGCTCTGCGACGAACAACGGCTACGTGACGGCAGGGAGCCTGGATCTGTCCATCAAGTACGGCTACCTTTTTGACCGGTGCCGGCTTGTTTCGGACGCTGCCGCCAACAGCGTCCACCTGGGCAGGCCGTGGCACGCGGGCGGTGACCCGAAAGCAGTGGCGCAGGTGCTGGTGAGGGATTCCTGGCTCGGCGCCCACATTTCCGGCATGCCCTGGACGGACATGAGCGGCTTCTCGTGGCGGGATGCACGCTTCCACGAGTACAACAACCGCGGCCCAGGAGCGCAGGTGACCGCCGACCGGCCGCAGCTGCCCGCAGTTGAGGAGGGTGCCTACACGGTCAGGACCTATCTGCAGGGCACGGACGGCTGGGCACCACAGCTCGCCGGCTCCACGGCGGATTGCAGCGTGGTGCCTGCTGGGGTGGGGGTCTAGCTTCCGGCACAGCGGCGGATAACGTTCGCCCGTTTCGACGGTTCCCTGCATAAACGACGTTCGCGAACATCTAATGGGCAGGGAACCGTCGAAACGGCGCGAATGCCCCGTGGGCATCCGATGGCCAGATCCTCACCTTGCCGCTAGTCGTACATGTGCTAAGTGTGCTTGCCATATCAGTGCGACAAGGTGTGCTCAGAAGACGAGGCTGCGCAGGTTCGGTATCTGCCGTCGGTCTGGAGAACTTCGAACGGTCAGAGCTCCCGTGCGGGCTCTTCGGGCAGCGCGCCCTCATCCTCCGGGTGCCGCCTAAGGTTGAGCAACGCCAACGCCAGGCCGCCCCAGACCGTAAGTATGGCCACAATCATCATGGTGATCGCGATGGCTGTCATTGTGCCGTCTCCTTTGCTTCTTCTTCCACCACGGAGTCGTATTCCGGATCATGGTGAGCCTTGGATCTGGGGCTCCAGGGGATGAATGTCAACGCGAGCGCAAGGACCACTAAGGCCGCTGCCATACCCCAGCCAAAAAGGCCCACGAACCAGGCGGGATAGCCCTCATAGGTGGTGGAGATCTTGCTGATGAATTCACTGGACACCATGTAGATCAGTGCCAGCGGCACGATGCCTGCCACCAGCACCATCCAGGACCGGCGCATCTTGATGGTGGAAATCCGGTTCAGATGGGAGGACAGCAGGGGAAGCTTTCGCAGGAACCACGCGATGACTACTACGGTCACCAGCGCCCCGAGTGTAATGCCGAAGCTGTTAACGAACGCATCGGAGGTATCCAGCAGGTACAGGCCTGTTGCGGTCGGGAAGAGTGCCAAAGATACAACAGCCACCAGGCCGCTGACCGTTACCGAGGCCTTGATCCGGCCCCAGCCGAGCTTGTCCTGCACTGCGGCAACAATGACTTCCAGTACAGAGATCAGGGATGTTACACCTGCGAACACCAGGGATCCGAAGAACAGTACGCCCATGAATGCCCCGAACGGAGCCTGCGACACGATGGTGGGGAAGGCGACGAAAGCCAGACCGATCCCCTGCGTCACCACGTCATTCACACCCGCACCCGCAGCCGATGCCATAAAGCCAAGAGCGGCGAAAACACCGATTCCGGCCAGGATCTCAAACCCGGAATTGGCAAAGGCAACCACCATACCGGAACCTGTGAGATCCGTCCTGCGCTTCAGGTACGAGGAATAAGTGACCATGATGCCATAGCCCACCGATAGCGAAAAGAAGATGTGCCCGTAGGCCGCAGCCCAGACGCCGGGGTCAGCCAGCGCGGCCCAGTCAGGGGTAAAAAAGGCGTTGAGCCCTTCTGCCGCACCGGGAAGGAACAGCGACTGGAGTACCAGGAGGAGGAACATCACGATCAGCAGCGGCAGCAGGATAGAGTTCGCGCGCGAGATGCCCTTGCGGATTCCGGCGACCATGATGATGATGACCGCCACCCAGATCAGCAGCAGCGGGAAGAAGACGGACGGGACGTAGGTGAATCCGATACCCGGGGCTTCGGCAACTTGGAGGAAGTTGCCGAAGAAGTAGCCCTCGGCGTCGTCGCCCCAAGCCTCGGTGAAGGAGAAGATGGTGTACATCAGGGACCACGCAATGATCACCGCGTAATAGGCAGCGATGACGAAACAGACAAGTACCTGCCACCACCCCAGTGGTTCCGCGCCCCGGTGGAGACGCCGGTAGGCGAGCGGCGCTGAGCCACGGAATTTGTGGCCCACGGCGTAGTCCAGGAACAGCAGCGGGATACCCGCCGTCAGCAACGCCACAAGGTACGGAATCAGGAACGCCCCGCCTCCGTTGTCATAGGCGATGTACGGGAAGCGCCAGATGTTGCCCAGGCCAACGGCCGAGCCGATAGCGGAAAGGATGAAGAGTCGGCGCGAGGAGAACGTCTCACGTTTTACAGGTGCCGATGCGTCGTGTGAGGAGATGCTGCTCATTCCGTCACGCCCCAGGTTGGTGCGTTTGTGCCGTGCTGCGGTAGGCATGGCAGGTTTCTGGCCGGTTCATGGGGGACTCGCTCTCAGGTGAAGGTGGACGTCCGTTTCACTGGCTATCTGGGGACTTTACTGCGTATTCTTCCCCTCGCGGAAGCCCTCATCTTAAACCGCGAGCCTGGACGGCCGTATGAAGCGTCCCTACCAGCAGGGACGACGGCGGGGCCTCCCCTGCTACCTGAACATTGAAGACGTCTATTCCACCAGCGCATTGTCAATAACCGACTCCAGCACCGCCAACCGGATTGGAATCACGGACTCGAAGTACTTCATCTCATCCGGAACGTGCTTCGAAAATACGTCCTCGAGCAATGAGGGCATTTCTTCCACGGTCTTCTTATACCGCTTGGCCGCAAAATCGAACTCGGATTTGTTTGCCTTAATCTGATCATTCATGCCCTTGAGTTCATCAGCAAGATCCTGCAGCTCCTGCGCCGAAGCATTTCTCGCGAAGGCGTCGTCCGCCTTCTTCTTGAACTGGTCCGCTGACGCGGTGAGAGGTCCGAGGCTCTGTTCCGCTTTGGCTGTAGCAGCCCCATCAACCTCCAGCTGACTTACCCGGTTCTGTACTCGCCGGGCATAGTCAACGTAGGTAGGGTTCTTTGACTGCCCCAGCTTCTCAGTTGCGCTGCGACATACACCGGCAGCCTCAGTGAGTAGAGTTGCCCGCTCAGTGAGATTGGCTCCCCGGCTGCCTATGAAGATGCCCTTGCAACCCTCGTTTTCTTCGCCGAACAACGCCTGAAACTGCGGATATGAGTCCACAAGCCCTGCCATGTAGTCGACAAAACCCAGGTATGAGTCCTCGAACTGGGCAATGGCGTCCCTGAGCTCACCCTCCTCAGCGCCGCGGGCAGCCTTCAATGTTCCCATCGCTTCCCGAGCGGAAGCTTCTGCTTCCTTGAAGGCGTCGAGCTCCTTCTTCGAATCCTGCTCTGCCTTCTCTAGTGATCCAGCCGCAAGGTGTGCTTTTTTGTACGCTGCCAGGTACGTGTTCACGGCTGGTTGCAGCTTGCTCTGGGCGTCACGGACGGTCACCAGTTGCTCGTTCTTGAGCTGCACGAGGCTGTCCCTGTCCTGCTGCCTGGCCACGTGCGTCACGGCGACAAAAGCTGAGGCGGTCAAAAGAAGCAGGACAATAACGCCGGCCACTACCAGAAATCTCTTGTTGCTCTTTCTGCGGATCAGATTGGTGGTCATGGCCTATTCCCCACTCTTCGTTTCTTGGCCGGCCGACTCAATGCTTTCTTTCAAGATCCGTTCGAACTCCTCATTGGACTTGTTTGCCTTGTCAATGAGTTCCAAATATTTCGCATTTACATCAGCTTCGTATTTTGTCTGCGCTTCCTTGAGCGGTTTGTTGATGTCCAGCAATGCCAGCCCTGACTCAATCTTGGCGATACTACGGTCAAACCGGTCTGTGCTCTCGACAACCTTCTGCGCATTCCCCCGCTGTTTGCTGATCACGGCCTCAACGTCGGATAGGAGCTTGGTTGTTTCCTGCCCGCTACCCTCTTTGCCCGATGCGAGTGCGGCCAGGCAACCGTCGGCGGCCTTTACATACTCCTCGGCATATTTGTCGGTGTTGACGTTGAACTTTGAATGAATGGACGCACAGGCCCCGCCAATTGACCGTGCAATAGCTGCCTGGTCCGTGACACGCTGCTCGTTGTAGGCCACCACGGCGCCGTACTCCTGCTGGAATACCTTGAACGCGTTCGCGACTTCCTGCTTACTCAGCGCAGGTGACTGCTCCATTCGCTGCAGGCGGTCACGGTTGATGCTGGCTTCACGTTGCAGTCGCCCGGTCTCTTGGTCGAATACCCGTTGCTTGTCCTGGTCAGATGCTTCTATTGAAAAGGCATTCGTATATCGGGCAGCAAATCTGTTCACCAAGGGCTCGTACAGGTTCATCGAGTTGTCCACGATGGCACGCTGATTGTCGAGCTGGACCAAATCCTGCCGTTCCGTTCCAGCCATTCGCGAACCGAAAAACCAAACACCCAAGGCGATGCACAACGCTGCTATCACCGCAATGGCAACAATTCTGATGCCCCAGGCAGGCCGTTGTTGTGATTCTTCGTTTGTATCCAAGCTCATATTTCCCCCGTTAAACATCCCGCGACCCGCCTAGAATACGTCACACAACGCGACCGCATCCGGATCCTGACAGGCAAAGCCCTACCCTTAACACGTGTCTTTCACTAAAATCCGTACCGCCGCCGCGAGCTCCCTCGCCGCCGCAGGTCTCCTGCTTGCTCTCGCCGCCTGTTCAGCACCGGCCGCCTCCCAGTCAACTACCTCCGCACCGGCTTCCCCGGCAGCTGCAACCAGCGCCGCCGCCGGGCCCTGCACCGGTGTGAAGGTCATCGTCGACTCCGGCTCCCTGAAGCAGGCCGCCGCCGATACCTCCGTCTGTGTCCCCGTGGACGCACCCACCCTCGCTTCCGAGGTGCTCGCAGAGGCAAAGGTGAAAACCGAGGGCACCCCCGAATATCCCAAGGAACTGGCGTGCCGTGTAAACGGTGTGCCTGCAGCAGACTTCGACATCGTCCACAAGGGTGGAACGTACAAGGAAGAATGCAGCAAGATGCCCCCGATGTTTGCTTACTGGGCTCTCTGGGTTAAGCCGGCCACCGGTGACTGGGCCTACGCCCAGGAAGGCCTCAGCGCCCTGAAGGTGAGCCCCGGCGAGAGCCTGGAACTGCTGTTCACGGTCGACGGCGCACCGGCCACCCCCTCGGCATGACCTTTCGACCCGCGCCGTTACGGGCAGCGGCGGTTCTCGCCGTCGTCTTCATCGCGGCGCGGGTCATCTACCGCATCCTTTTCAACGGAGCGGACACCGGCGAGCCGGTTCTGCTCAACCTGGCCCCGGTGCCGCTGCCTGCCCCGTACGCGCATGTGGTCCTCCTTGGTCCGGTAACGGCGCCTGGGCTGTGGGCGGCAATCCTGTCCGCACTGCCGATTGCCGGGCTGATCCTCTCTTTCGGCATCCTCAACGCCTGGGTGGACGTGGCCCGCGGCTTCGTGCGCTTGGCCCGCGGCGGCCCCATGCAGGGCATTGCCCGCACGCTTGTGGTTGCGTGGGCCGCGCTCCCTGCACTTGCCGACGCCGTCACCTCCGTGCGCCTGGCCTTTCGGCTGCGGAGTGAACGCTTCGGAGCCCGTGCCCTTATTCCAGTGCTCGAACGCACCCTTGAGCACGCCAGCCGGGTAGCCGCGGCTCTCGAGTTGCGCGGCTTCGGTAGCCGGGCAACACACCAACCCACCCGTGGCATCGAAGCGCCGGTCCTCGTCCGGGACGCGCAATTCCGCATTGGTGACGCGCAGGTACAGGTGGCGGAATTCACGCCGTCGAGCGGGTCAATCACGGTCATTACCGGGCCGACCGGCTCCGGGAAGTCCACCATTCTGCGGGGTCTTGCAGGCCTCCTCTCCCACGTTGACGGCGGAGAAATCGCTGGCACCGTGAGCGTCGCCGGAGCGGACCGTGCCACCACGCCGCCGCGCGATACCGCCCGCCTCATCGGCGTCGTCCTGCAGAATCCCCGGGCCGCCTTCGCCAGCACCCGGGTCCGGGACGAAATCGCCCTCGCACTCGAACTGCGCGGCATGGGATCCGGTAGCGTCAAGGCCCGGGTGCTGGAGGTCGCCGAGAGTATCGGGGTGTCGGCGCTCCTGGACCGGAATGTCAGCACCCTCTCGGCCGGTGAGGCAACGCTTGTTGCCATCGCCGCAGCAGTGGTGGACCAGCCGGCCCTGCTCCTGGTGGATGAGCCCTTGGCTGACCTGGACACCTCCGCACGCCGCCACGTCATCGCCGTCCTCCACGCCCTCGCCCGCGATGCCGGTGTCTGCGTCATCGTTGCGGAGCACCGGGCGGAGCCGCTGGTACCCGTTGCCGATTCGTGGTGGACCATCGACGACGGCGCCCTGGTACCGGGTGCCGCGCCGGAAGTTGCGCCCTCGCACTCTCTTGATGCGCGCCCGACGCCGGGACAGCCGGCCGAGCTCGTGCCCGTACTGACTGCGACAAACCTTGCGGTGCACCGCAAGGGCAACCCGCTGGTGCGCAGCGCGTCGCTGACCCTGAACCGCGGCGAAGTAGTTGCCCTGGTGGGGCCGAACGGTGCCGGGAAGTCGTCCCTCCTGGTGGCACTCGCGCTGGGTGAAGGCACTGGTAGTAAAGGCAAGGGCAGTGAAGGGACTGTCGACGGCGGGACGCTCGACGGCGGCCGGGTCGCCCTCGTGCCTGACGCCTCGGACGACCTCTTCACCAGGGATACTGTCGCAGGCGAGCTTCGCGCGGCCGACCGGCGCCAGGCGCGGGCTGAACGTAAGGCTGCTCATGGTGCCCGGCATAAGGCAGGGCGACAAGCAGGGCGGCTACTGGGCCGAGGTCGCTCAGACCGGCATGCCCCGGACGGGCATCATTCAGGCACTGACCGGCTTGCCCCAATGCCGGCTGCGTCGCGCCTTGCCCGGTTGCGGGGGAACGTCAGCATTCCCATCGGCCACGAGCACCCCCGGGACCTCTCCGCAGGCGAGCGCAGGATCCTCGCCATCGCGCTGCAGACCATGGACGATCCCCAGGTACTCCTGATCGATGAGCCAACCCGTGGGCTCGATCCCGCGGCACGCGCAGCAGTGTCGGCGGCGTTGCGGACGGCAGCGGATGCGGGTACAGCAGTCCTGATCGCCACACACGACCACGACTTTGCCTACGGCCTCGGCGCCCGGATCCTCCCGATGAGTGACGGTATTGCGCCTGCTGACAGCGCGCCGTCTTCTGACAGCCTGGCGGCGCAGTCCTCTGTGACCGAAGCGGTCCCGGCCAATGCGTCCGCAGTCCAGCGCATCGCAGCACCACGGTTCACGGACGAACCAACAGACTCTCAGGGCGGCGCGCAAAGACGGCGCCACATCCGGCTGCCGCGGGGCGTCGAATTTGCGGTTCTCGCAGCTGCAAACGTTCTCGCTCTCGCAGCATTCTGTTGGCCGCTGCTCGCTGCGGCCCTGCCGGAGGATGCCGCTGCGGCCCTCCCCTACGCGGCGCTGGCTATTGCGCCCATCGCCGTGGTTGCCATCATGGTGTCCCTCGACGGCTCGGTCCGCTCAGCGCACACGGTCGCGTTGCTCGGTGTCCTGGCTGCTGTCGGCTCGGCAATCCGCGTGGCGAGTACCGGCGTCGGGGGTGTGGAGGCAGTCTTTATCCTGCTGATCCTGGCCGGCAGGGCTTTCGGTCCCCGTTTCGGCCTGCTCCTTGGTGCGGCCACCATCGCCGTCTCAAGTGTCTTGTGGAGTGGGATCGGGCCTTGGACGCCGTTCCAAATCTTCGCCTGTGCGTGGGTGGGTGCCGGGGCCGGCCTGCTCCCCCGCCGGGTGCGGGGCAAAGCCGAACTGTGGATGCTGTGCGGCTACGGCATCGTGGCGTCCTACCTGTTCGGCCTGCTGACCAATCTGTGGTTCTGGCCCTTCGCGGTGGGCGCGGGAACCGGCATCTCTTACCTGCCGGGCGCGCCGCTCGCCACCAACCTCAGCAGCTTTCTGCTCTACTCGCTGGTGACGTCGACGGCGGGCTGGGACACCCTGCGTGCCATCACCACCATCGTTGGAATCGCCGTGGTGGGCCGGGCAATTCTCGCCGCCTTCAGGCGGGTAAAGCCGGTCTCCAGCGGGAGCGGGCAAGCCGCGAAGGCTCAATCCGCCCAGGCTGAATCCACTCAGGGCAAGGACCCGCTTCAGCTCACACCGTGAAGCAAGTCCCGCCGTCGTCCGCTTCCTTTTAGGTAAGCGTCAGACGTTGGCTCTCCGTTTGAACCAGCCCCAGACCGCGGTGGCCACGAACAGGATCAGGCCGATGAATGCCAGCCACAGCAGGCCCTCCAGGAGGAAGCCGAGGACCGAAAGGACGAGCCAAATGATAAGCAGTGTGATGATAATTCCCATAAGGGAAGCTTAGGCCTTCTCCCTGCTGAAACTGCGCACGGGCTTCAACTCACACCTTGAAGTACTTCGCCTCCGGGTGGTGGAACACGAACGCGTCGGTGGACTGTTCGGGGTGCAGCATCAGCTCGTCGCTGAGGATCACGCCCATCCGCTCGGGTTTCAGCAACTCCGTCACCTTGCGGCGGTCCTCCATGTCAGGGCACGCGGGGTATCCGAGCGAGAAGCGGGCGCCGCGGTAGTCGAGCTTGAAGTACCCTGCCTTGTCCTTGGGCTCCTCGGCTGCGAAACCCAGCTCGGTGCGGATACGGGCATGCCAGAACTCCGCGAGGGCCTCGGTGAGCTGCATGACCAGGCCGTTGAGCTCGTAGTAGTCGCGGTACTGGTTCGCGGCGAACATCTTGGACGTGAACTCCTCAATCGCTGAGCCGGCGGTGACCAGCTGGACCGGAAGCACGTCAATCTGGCCCGATTCGCGTGACCGGACGAAGTCGGCAAGGCACAGGTGCCGGTCCCGGCGCTGGCGCGGGAAGTCGAACCGCAGACGCTCGGTGCCGATCGGACCGCCAGAACCGCCATCGGGGGCGAGCAGTCCCGCGGTGCCGAGGACGCCGTCGTGGTCCTCTCCGTGGTGCAGCACCACCACCTGTTCCCCTTCGGAAACCACCGGGAAATAGCCGTACGCGACGGACGCATCGAGCATGCCCTCGGCGAGGATGCGGTCCAGCCAGTACCGCAGGCGGGGCCGGCCCTCGAGTTCCACCAGTTCCTCGTAGGAGGCGCCGTCATCGCCGCGGCCGGGCTTGAGCCCCCACTGCCCCATGAACGTGGCGCGCTCATCGAGCAAAGCGGCGTAGTCGTGCAGCGCCACGCCGCGGACGATGCGCGTGCCCCAGAACGGCGGCGAAGGCACGTGGTTATCGGCGACGACGTCGGACCGGCCGGGCATCGCCTCCGGTTCGGTCACCGTAAACTTCGCGCCTCCCTTGTGGATCCGCTTCTTCAGCGGGGGAAGGCCGACGTCGTCCGGCGACTCGCCGCGGGCAACGCGGACCAGCGGTTCCATGAGTGAGAGGCCCTCGAAGGCGTCCTTGGCGTAGCGCACCACGCCATCAAACTGCTCGGCCAGGTCCTGCTCCACGTAGGCGCGGGTCAGGGCAGCGCCGCCGAGGATGATGGGCCACTTCTTCGCGAGGCCACGGGACTGCAGCTCCGCGAGGTTCTCCTTCATCACCACCGTGGACTTCACCAGCAGGCCGGACATGCCGATCACGTCGGCGTTGTGCTCCTCCGCGGCGGCCATAATCTCGGCGATCCCCTGCTTGATGCCGATGTTGATGACCTTATAGCCGTTGTTGGTGAGGATGATGTCCACCAGGTTCTTGCCGATGTCGTGCACGTCGCCGCGCACGGTGGCGATCACCATGGTGCCCTTGCCGGACGAATCCGACTTCTCCATGTGCGGCTCAAGCAGGGCCACGGCGTTCTTCATCACCTCGGCGGACTGCAGCACGAACGGCAGCTGCATCTCGCCGGCGCCGAAGCGCTCGCCCACCACCTTCATACCCTCGAGCAGGTAGTCGTTGATGATGCCCAGCGGGGTCAGTCCCTCGGAGCGTGCCAGGTCGAGGTCAGCTTCAAGGCCCTTGCCCTCGCCGTCGATGATCCGCCGCTCAAGGCGTGCACCGGTGGGCAGCGCCGCAAGTTCCGCGGCGCGCTGGTCCTTGAGTGCTGCGGTGTCGACGCCGGCGAACATGTCCAGCATGATGGCCAGGGGGTCGTAGGTGGTGTTGCCGTCGGCGTCGTATTCGCGGCGGTCGTAGACAAGGTCCAGTGCCACCTTGCGCTGCTCTTCCGGCAGTGAAGCGAGCGGCACAATCTTGGCGGCGTCGATGATGCCGCTGGTCAGGCCGGCCTGCACTGCCTCGTGCAGGAACACCGAGTTCAGGACCATGCGCGCTGCCGGGTTCAGGCCGAAGGACACGTTGGAGACGCCGAGTGTGGTGTTGATGCCGGGGTACTTCGTGCTGATCTGGCGGATGGCCTCGATGGTTTCGATTCCGTCCCGGCGGGTTTCTTCCTGGCCGGTGGCAACGGGGAAGGTCAGGGCGTCGACGATGATGTCTTCGACGCGCATCCCCCATTCTCCCACCAGGGCGTCGACGAGGCGGGAAGCGATCGCCACCTTGCCCTCGGTGGTGCGTGCCTGGCCCTGCTCGTCAATGGTCAGGGCGATCACGGCGGTACCGTGTTCCTTCACGAGCGGCATGATGCGCGCGAAGCGGCTGGTGGGTCCGTCGCCGTCCTCGTAGTTGACGGAGTTGACCACCGGGCGGCCGCCGATGTGTTCGAGCCCGGCCTGGAGTACGGCCGGTTCGGTGGAGTCCATGACCAGCGGGAGTGTGGAGGCCGACGCGAAACGCGAGACGATCTCCTTCATGTCGGCCACGCCGTCGCGCCCCACATAGTCGATGCACACGTCCAGCAGGTGCGCGCCAACACGGACCTGCTCGCGGGCAATATCGACGCAGTCGTCCCAGCGCTCTTCGAGCATCGCCTGGCGGAACGCCCTGGAACCGTTTGCGTTGGTGCGCTCGCCGATGGCGAGGTAGGACAGTTCCTGGTCGAAGTTCACGTGGTGGTAGAGGGACGCGACGCCGGCTTCCCGCTCGGTGGGAACGCGGGCGCCGTCGGCGGCCCGTCCACCGCTGGCGACCGAGGCGCCGTTGCGGAAGGGAGCAAGACGTTCGACGACGGCGGCCATGTGCTCCGGCGTCGTACCGCAGCATCCGCCCACCAGGCCGATGCCGAATTCCCGGACGAACTGCTCGTGCGCGGTGGCGAGTTCGCTGGGTGACAAGGGGTAGTGCGCGCCGTTGGGGCCAAGTACCGGCAGGCCGGCGTTGGGCATGCAGGCGATGGCAACGGTGGACTGCTTGGAGAGGTGACGCAGGTGCTCGCTCATCTCGTCCGGCCCGGTGGCACAGTTCAGGCCGATGGCGTCGACGCCGAGCGGTTCGAGGGCGGTGAGTGCGGCGCCGATCTCGGATCCCATGAGCATGGTTCCGGTGGTTTCGACGGTTACCTCGACGAAGATGGGGAGCCTGATGCCGCGGGTGACGATGGCCTGCTTGCAGCCATTGACGGCGGCTTTGGTCTGCAGGAGGTCCTGGCTGGTTTCGATGAGGAAGGCGTCCGCTCCGCCGTCGATGAGGCCCTCGGCCTGGAGAGCGAAGGTTTGTTTGAGGTAGTCGTAGCTGGTGTGGCCGAGGCTGGGGAGCTTGGTGCCCGGTCCCATGGAGCCCAGGACCCAGCGCATGCGGCCGTCTGTTTTTTCTGCCGCTTCCGCTCTTTCGCGGGCGATTTCCGCGCCTTTACGGGCGAGCTCTTCGATGCGGTCGTCGATGCCGTAGTCGGAGAGGTTGGACCAGTTGGCGCCGAAGGTGTTGGTTTCCACGGCGTCGATGCCTGTGGCGAAGTAGGCGTCGTGGATGTCCGCGAGGACGTCCGGCCGGGTGTGGTTGAGGATCTCGTTGCAGCCTTCGAGCCCCAGGAAGTCTTCCTCGAGCGAGAGGTCCCGGCCCTGCAGCATGGTGCCCATGGCGCCGTCGGCGATGACGACCCGGTGGTTCACGGCATCCAGGAGCTCCTGCGAACGGGCAGGGCGGGGCACGGACTCAATATCAAGCGCAAAACGAGGCATCTAAACAGATTACGGGTGCGGCCGGAAATGTTGCTTCGTATTTCTGTGTACTACGACGGGGGGGTGGGTGCCTGGGCGGTCGGGGCGCGGGGAGTGGCCGGCGCGGGAGCGCGGAGGCGCGGTAAATTTGAGGTGATGATTCAGATTGACCGGGACGATCCCGCACGCGCCGATGTCCACCAGCTCCTGAGCGAGCACTTGGCCGACATGTTCGCCACCTCCCCTGCCGAAAGCGTTCACGCCCTGGACCACTCCGCGTTGTCCGGGCGGGAGATTACTTTCTGGGCAGCCCGCGAGGACGGCGATCTTCTGGGGTGCGGCGCACTAAAGCTCCTGGATTCCCCACTTGGGTCAGCCAGCCACGGCGAGATCAAGTCCATGCGCACCACGGCGAACGCCCGGGGACGGGGCGTGGCCACCCGCATGCTCCGGCACATCCTCGACGACGCCCGGACCCGAAACCTCGAGCGCGTCCTCCTGGAGACCGGAAGCGAGGAGTACTTCGCTCCGGCGCGACGCCTGTATGCCCGCCACGGCTTCACGGAGTGCCTGCCCTTTGCGGACTACGTCCTGGATCCGAACAGCGTGTTCATGGAGCTTCGCCTGTAAGGAAGGATTCGGCGGACGAAGCAAATGTCGTTGCTCAACCGGGCTACGGGTAGTAATAGCTGGTGTGTCCGAGGCTGGGGAGCTTAGTGCCCGGTCCCATCGAGCCCAGAACCTGGACGCGGGAATGCCCAGGGATGGACTCCTGGCGGAAACCCGCCCACGAGTGGCCCGAGACCTGCGAGTAAGCAACCGTTGCTGGTTCCCATTAGAGAAAACTAAGCCCGGCCTGCATAGCTCAAGGCCACTCATCTGTGACGATCGGCAGGCAAACGTCAATCCGGGATACCCTCATGAGAATCGTGCGTGCGTACAAGGGGAAAAATGAAGACAAAGGACCTTGCGGCTACTATCCAGCCGTCCCGAACCACCCTTCTCTTCGGAGCTGGGACATCAATCCCCTCAGGTGCTCCCACAGGTCCTGCCTTGGGAGCAACCCTTGCTGTCAAATTGGGGCGATCCCCCGGTGAAGAGCTCTCAGAGGTTGCCCAAATCTTTGAAAACCGATTTGGCCGCCCGGAACTAACAAAGGTAGTAAGAGCAGGACTTAAAGACCTGACACCCGCTGCTGGCTTGCTTACACTTCCCGCTTTCGACTGGATGTCGATTTACACGACAAACTACGACACCCTCATCGAGCAATCATATAGTCAGGCACGGCGCGATCTGCAAGTATGCCGATCGAACTATGACGTAACAAAGCCCCGCGGTTCGGATACAACTCTATACAAAATTCACGGCTGCGTGACTCAAGATTCGGACACGGGTCACAAGAATAAGATGCTCATTACCGAGAGCGATTACGATGACTACGATAAATATCGTCAGACTTTGTTCAACACACTGCAGCAGGATATGTTCACTGCAGACACGATTATTATTGGTCAATCCCTGAATGATCGCCATCTAAAAGAGCTTGTTAAGAGAGTTTGCAGCCTAAAACACGAAGGCGTTCAAGCACGAATATTTTTGATGGTTCATACATTTGATGAAGACAAAGCGTCTTTGTTCACACGTCTGGGAGTCGAAGTAGTCCACGGCGATCTTGAAGATCTGCTCCGTGCTCTCCTGGCGGTCACTGAATCATCCGGAAACTTGGCTCACTCTACATCCACACAAGTGGACAGTTTCTTGACACCTGACCTGTTGCTGACATCCCACAATGTCCAACACGCAGCCCAGCTGGCGGGCAATCCCGTTCGATTGTTCAATGGGACACCTGCCACATACGCTGACATCGCTAGTGGCCATACCATTCCCCGGGCGGCCCTAAGTCGGATTGAAAACGCAAAGGCGGGGGCACGAGGTTTTTTCCTAGTTATCGCAGGCTCTCGGGGCGTCGGCAAGACAACCATGGCAAGAACGTTTGTGCTGAAGCGCATGCAGAACGGAATGCCCGCATGGGAGCATTTGTCCGACCACGCTCTCGACGTGCAGGCCTGGGCTGCCGTTGAGCTCAAGTTACGTAAGGAAAATAAGGACGGACTACTATTTATTGATGACTGCACGCGTCACCTTCGAGCGGTCAACAAGCTTGTAGATCATCTCAACTCCTTGGAACGGTCACATCTCCGAATCATTGTGACTGCTGAGGCAGCTAAGTGGAAAGTTTCACCAAAATCCCGCGGATTCTTCTCCAAGGGTGAGCTAATTCGAATATCCGTCCTGGAACGCGCTGACATCGACAACTTGATAAACCTACTGGATCAGAAATCAGAAATTCGCGCTCTCGTGGAATCGCACTTTCTTGAATTGAGTCGAGTGGATAAGGTTAGGCGGCTGCGCGAGAAGTGTAGCTCGGACATGTTTGTTTGCCTGAAGAACATTTTTGCCAATGATAACCTCGATAACATCCTGCTACAGGAGTATGCCGAGCTGTCACATGAAGCCCAAGAGATCTATAGGTACGTGGCTGCAATTCAGGCGATGGGTGGTTTTGTTCACCGGCAACTGATCATGCGCATTACGGGGATAGGCGCTACTGGACTAAGCAATTTGCTTAACCAGCTGGATGGCATAGTTTCGGAATACACCATTGATCATCGCAACGGGGTATATGGTTGGTGTACCCGGCACGATGTTATCGCGGAAACTATTGCCCGCTGGAAGTTTGCGGATCAAAATGACTTACAGATACTCCTCGCTTCTCTTATCGACGGATTGAATCCGTCGATTCGCATAGAGATGGAGAATGCGATCGCAATAGCTTCCAACGATGCTGGAATAAACAGGGTTACTAACTTAGCCAGCCAAGTCAGGCTTTATAGATCTCTTATTGAGACTATCCCTGCGCATCACACTCCCAGACGTCGGTTAGTTCGCTTGTTCCTCAGGAACGAAATGCTTTCAGACGCCGAGAATGAAATAGTTCAGGCGGAACGCGCTTTGGGCAAGGATCCTGTCATTTCCCGCCATAAGGCTTTGCTTACTCTTCGAAAAGCCGAACTCACGCCTGGCATCACGGATAGCGACAGAACGGCAATGCTGCTGGATGCGGAAGGAATCATCCGACGCTGCATACGAGACTTTGAGCAAGACCTGTACAGCTACAGGACGCTTGGTGAGATTGGTTTGGCTCTGATAGAGAGAGCCGGGGATTTCGCCGCCTACGATGATGCAATTAAGTACCTTCAGGATTTTGAGTCACTCAACGGTGACCCGGAAATAGCAAATGAGCGTAGAAGGCTTGTAGGGCGCGTTCGTAGTCTTGGGTTTGAAGTGTACTCCGGCCCTGCAGAGCTTCCGGAAGTCGAACCCCCGTCTGTGGATAGCTGACGTCCTCTGACTCGGCGCCAGTTTCAGGATCTGGAAACCTCAATGTGAGCTGACCGGACTCTGCGTTCGTTCATTAGCGGGGGCGCTTTGGCGGGCTGCTGACCTGCTTCGGGTAGAGACTGTTCGGGCAAGGGCCAGGACGCTGAGTTGGACGGAATCCGGGCAAAAGGCCAAGCCTACGAATACTACTCGACACGTTCAAACGAGGCGATATCGACCCACCAGGGGGCAATCGCAAACCGGAACTCTACTCCAAGGTGCCAGCGCCACACCCGCCTGATCCAGAGTCGGACTACGGCCACCAGCAAACTAGCAAGCACAAAGTCCCCGGCCGGCTTTATGCACGAATGTTCCGAAAACTGCGGCATTGTTAGACAACCATTGGATGGAAAAGGCGGATAAGTAGTGCCTGACCACACAGCGTAGAGAGTCATAGTCTGCTTCCCTCGAATCTCAGGAAGCTACGTTCCGCGACTAATGGAGAGCGAAGTCGACCTACGGTTTGGAGCGAATAATTATTGCTTCATACTTGGAAAATCACCTACTCTGGCGATATGGCTTACTGCCATGTGAAAGGACGATGGCATGGGCTCAAAAGCAGGCATAACTCCACCGATCTACAAGATCGATGCAGATGCGGCAATTGACGTCGTGGGGCCCACTTCCGACGTGCAAGACCTGCCGGCCAAGATCATTGGGTTATACAACAATCAAAAAGCCGAAGAGATCTATGCAAAGGAGGGCGCCGCTAATATCGATGGCTGCAGCCTTCTATTGTATCGAAACGTGAAAACACGTCCCAACACCAGTAGCTGGGTCAATTTCTTCAAAGGCGCAGGCATCATGCTCGAAGACATCCAGAACCAAATGCAGCACTTGGTCTGCTTCGTAGTGGTGGACGACGAACTCTACGCCTACACGGCAGGACAATCATCTGTTTCTTTTGAACGCTTTGTTGATATTTCCTTTCCCATCGAAGTTGGGCGCAGGGTTGCAAAGGCGGAGCTGAAGGGCGCTAAATCGAGTCAAATCACAGGCACGACTCCCGCTAGTGAAGTTCACTTCCGCGATCCACGGCGTATCACTCACGTGGAGTCCCTAGAGAACGTTTGGACAGCCCTTAGTGGACAGATCCAGGAGTCGCTACTCGGCGAAAAGGCGATAAGAGAAATATTCGGGAAAAAGTCCAAGATGCGTTTGGAAGTTACGAGTGCTATCAAGTTGGGGCCTCGCATCGAATCGCCTCAGAAGCTCATCAAGCTGATCCGATGGATGGCAGCCAAAGCGGAGGACAAACTCCCCGAGGACGACGGATGGGCGGGGCTAGACGCAATCCAGGTATTGAACCCGAGAAAAAGAAAAGACCTAATTGAAAAGCTCAAAAAGAACCTCGCAGATCGAATTTTCGTAAATAAGAACTGGACGAATATCTCCGTCGCCCATGTTGATGCCTCTCTTTATGACAACGCGACCTTGTACAGCGTGTCGCAGGGCAATGACAGTCTCTACGAAGCAGATTCACCGCCCGACTTATCCGACATAGTGAACAGCATGACGATAGATTCCGCCAATCTACTCGGCAACTTTTTTTCAGTTGTTATACAAACGGAAAATTCCGACTACTTCAAAGGTGTCTGGACTAGCGGGCCATTACTCAACCATCTGCATGGAGAAATACGTCACGAAGGAAAAACCTACTTCCTTCTCGCTGGCAAGTGGTACGAGGTGGATGCTACTTATATCGACCAAATCACAAAGGACTTTCTCGCCACTTTGACATCACTGGATCTAGACGCTTCGGCAGTGGGCTTGAAAGATTGGCCGCATGCAAGCTCGGAGGGATCCTACAACGAGGAAACGTTCAAGGGCTACATCAACGGGGACAGAGTACTCACCGACAACATTGAGCTCTTTGACGGTCTGATCTCGGACGGCAAGACGACGTATCTCGTGCATGTCAAGCGAAACTTCGATGTGAAGGTTCGGGATGTGCGCTCGCAGGTTATCAACTCCGCGCAGATCATCGAGAATGACCTACGCATCGGAACCAGGGCAAAGCTCAGAAGTCATCATGCGCGGCTTGTGGCTTGGAATCGAACTAAGCTTTCCCAAGAGGAATTTCTCAACCTGTTCGAGAACCCGCGCGTATACGTTATGGCCTATGGAAGCAAGATAAAGGTTGAAGAAAACACGATTAAGAAGTTCAATTCGAGCGTTGCACGCATGGAGGTCGTTTCACTAAGTAACCAATTCCGGCAGATAGGCAGCGCAGAGGCGCAGGCTAAGCTCGCAATTACGTGGGTCAAAATCGTCTAATTGAAGATAATCCTATCGAAGGTAGGATATAAATACGCAATTTCTAGTGCCAGGGAACCAGCCGATCTTTTGAATGGGAGCGGCACCGCCGTCTTTTCCCGGCATGGCAACGACGCGCGCCCTCAAAAGGGACTTGCCGAAGGGCGCCACGAAGTCGTTGAAGTTAAAACTGGCCGAAGTGTCGCCCTGTTCGAGTCTTTGCATGAGACTCTCCCGGCCGTCATCCTGGGACGTCGGGGCGACATCCTGGCCTGGAATCACACCGGCCATGAATTACTCTTCGAGCATGTACCGTTCGAGACGCCAATGGATATCCATCGGCGCCCCTCAGTGCCCAGGTCATGCTTTCTTGATCCGCTCACACAGGACCTTTACAGCAACTGGGAAGAACTTGCCGGCACGCATGTTGCCTACCTCCGGTTGACGTCCGGCCGTTACCCCTCGGATGCCAGACTTGCCGAACTGATTGGGGAACTGGCCATGAAGAGCAGCAAGTTCGCGAGTCTATGGGCCGAGGGCGATGTCGCCGATGGCACCGTGGGCAACATGGTCCTGTCCCACCCCACGGTCGGGGCACTCGACGTCGACTATCAGGTCTGGCTGCAGCCGGAGTCGCCCGATCATCGCCTTGAGGTCTACACGCCCAACGACGACGCGTCGCGGGACGGGCTCAGCGTCCTCCCGAACAAGTTCCGGGGGTCCGGGCCCTCGCCGGACAACCACACAACAACGCCTGGGAGCAGGGATCGCCTGCCCGTGGGCCGCGTTTAGCCACCCGTCCAACAGCCAGCCGCAAAACCACCTCGCCTGCCGAAAGCGTTCACGCCCTGGACCTCTCAGCGCTGTACGGGCCATCGACAACCCTCCGGCAGCACGGGTGTCAGAACGCTTTGAGGATGTCTTCGACGCGGGTTTTGGCGTCGCCGAAGAGCATTTGGGAGTTGTCGCGGAAGAACAGTGGGTTTTGGACGCCGGCATAGCCTGCGGCCATGGAGCGCTTGAATACAATGACGTTTTCGGCTTCCCAGACCCGCAGTACTGGCATCCCGGCGATGGGGCTGCCCGGGTCTTCGGCGGCGGAGGGGTTGACAGTGTCGTTAGCGCCGATGACGAGGACCACGGAGGTCTCGCCGAGGTCTTCGTTGATTTCGTCCATTTCCAGGACGATGTCGTAGGGGACTTTGGCTTCGGCGAGGAGCACGTTCATGTGCCCTGGCAGGCGCCCGGCCACCGGGTGGATGCCGAACCTGACATTCACACCCCTCTCTCGGAGCTGGTGTGCGAGTTCCGCGACGGGGTATTGGGCCTGGGCCACGGCCATGCCATAGCCGGGGGTGATGACGACGCTGGAGGCGTTGGTCAGCATTTCAGCGGTGGCCTGGGCGGTGATTTCGCGGTGCTCGCCGTACTCTGCGTCCGCCGCGGCGGGGGCTGCGATGCCGAAGCCGCCGGCGATCACTGAGATGAAGGATCGGTTCATGGCCTTGCACATGATGTAGGACAGGTAGGCGCCCGAGGATCCCACCAAGGCACCGGTGATGATGAGCAGGTCATTGTTCAGCAGGAAGCCTGCCGCAGCGGCGGCCCAGCCGGAGTAGCTGTTGAGCATGGACACGACCACGGGCATGTCGCCGCCTCCGATGGAGGCCACCAGGTGCCAGCCCAGGCCCAAGGCCAACACAGTGACGACGATGAGGAGCCAGAGCTGGGAGTCGTTGACGTACCAGATGGTCAGGGCGATGAAGGCGGCGAGGGCACCGAGGTTGATCGCGTTCTTACCCGGCAGCATCAGGGGTGAGGATTTCATCCGGGCGGAGAGTTTCAGGAACGCCACGATCGAGCCAGTGAAGGTCACTGCGCCGATGAACACGCCGATGAACACCTCGGCGTGGTGGATGGCTGTCAGGTCCGGGGATAGCTCCGGGGCTTCGAGGTGCCCGTTCCAGCCGACCAGTACCGCGGCGAGACCAACGAAGCTGTGCAGCAGGGCGATCAGTTCAGGCATGCCGGTCATTTCGACTACGCGGGCGCGCCAGAGCCCGATGGCGCCGCCGACTGTCACCGCGGCGACGAGCAGGCCCACGCCCGTGAGGCCGGCGCCGGCGCCCCAGGCGTTCTGCAGGGTCAGCCAGATGGTCGCGGCCAGTGCGATGATCATCCCGGTGATGCCGTAGATGACTCCGGCACGGGCTTTCTCGTGCTTGCTCAGCCCGGCGAGGCTGAGGATGAACAGCAGGGCAGCGACGACGTAGGCCGCCCCCGCGATGGAGTCGGCGGTCAACGGACCGGAGACGGTGTCAGACACGGTAAGGCTCCTCGATAGAATTCCTGCTGCTTCGGGGGCCGCGCTCATGAACGTGCCTTCCCGGCCGAGAACATGGCGAGCATGCGACGGGTGACGGCGAAGCCGCCAAAAATGTTAATGCTGGCCAGCAGGACCGCGACGGCGGCGAGGATCTGCATGACGATGTTGTCCGAGGTGACCTGCAGGAGGGCACCGACGACGATGATCCCCGAGATCGCGTTCGTGACGGACATCAGCGGGGTGTGCAGGGCGTGGTGGACTTTCCCGATGACGTAGAAGCCGACCACGATGGAGAGCATCAGGACCGTAAAGTGCTGGGGCAGCGGCGCCGGGGCCACCGCGTTGATTCCGAACAGCACCGCGATCCCTGCGGCAAAGAGCCCGGCCTTACCGGCAGGGCCCAACCCGGTCTTTTTCGCCGCCTTGTCCGCAGCCCGCTCATCGGCGCGTTTGGTTTCGCTCTGAACCGGGGCGGCCGAGACCTGGACCGGTGGCGGCGGCCAGGTCTTCTCACCGTCGCGTACCACCGTGACGGAGCGCTGCACGACGTCGTCGAAATCGATCCGAAGCTGACCGTCTTTGTCCGGGGTCAGGAGCTTGAGCAGGTTCACCATGTTCGTCCCGTACAGCTGGGACGCCTGGGCCGGGAGCCGGGCCGGAAGATCCGTGTAGCCCAGGATCACCACCCCGTTGTCCGTCACGATGCGTTCGCCGGCGACGGAGCCTTCGACGTTCCCGCCCTGGCCCGCTGCCATGTCCACGATCACGCTGCCAGCCTTCATGCTGGACACGTCTTCGGCGGTGAGTAGCTTCGGCGCCGGACGCCCCGGGATCAGGGCTGTGGTGATGATGATGTCCACATCCGCTGCCTGCTCGGAGTAGATTTCCGCGGCCCGGGCGTTGTACGCCTCGGACGTCGCCTTCGCGTATCCGTCGGAAGACTTCATCTCTTCGGCGACCTCGACCTTGAGGTAGGTTCCGCCGATGGATTTCACCTGGTCGCCGACTTCCGGCCGCGGATCAGTCGCCCGGACTATCGCGCCCAGGCTGCTCGCAGCGCCGATTGCCGCCAACCCGGCGACGCCGGCGCCTGCGACCAGGACCTTCGCGGGCGGTACCTTGCCCGCCGCGGTAACCTGGCCCGTGAAAAACCGACCGAACTCGTGGGCCGCCTCAATGACGGCACGGTACCCGGCAATGTTCGCCATCGAACTGAGCACATCCATCGACTGGGCCCGCGAGATCCGCGGCACCGCATCCAACGCCAGCGCCGTGATGGGACGCGAAGCCAGAGCCTCCACCAACTCAGGCCGCAAACCAGGGCTCAACGATCCGATCAACGTGGCACCCTCGGTAAGACGGGCAATCTCATCCTCAGTAGGCGGATTGATCCGCAGCACCACCTCGCTGCCCCACGCCTCATCGGCGCCCACAATCAGGGCACCCGCTTCGGCATAAGCCTCATCACGGAACGACGCGGACTCCCCCGCACCCTTCTCGACCACAACCTCGTAGCCCAACCCCAGCAACTGCTTGACGGTGACAGGCGTCGCCGCCACCCTAGTCTCACTGCCCAACTCGGCCACAATGCCAATACGTGTCACTATTTTCTTCTCTCTAAGATGTGATGCCCGGTCAATGCTGCCGCCGGGACACGGAGACGGACGACGTCGGACGCTGAGTAGTCCCGGGTCGCATCCCTTTAGGACGGGGCTGGTATTCCGCCGGATTGTCGTCCCGTTCGTGGCGCCAGTCGCCTCTAATTGATCGGTGCGGGCGGTCGTTCGTCGCTGAGCACGGCGAGGGCGTTGTCGGCGGCAAGCATCGCCATTGCGGTTCGCGTCTCCACAGTGGCGGAGCCGAGGTGCGGCACGGGCACCACATTGTCGAGCTCGAGCAACCCCGGGTGCACGCTGGGCTCGTTTTCAAAAACGTCGAGCCCTGCGCCTGCGATCTGCCCGTCGCGAAGGGCTGAGGCGAGCGCTGCTTCGTCGACGATCGGTCCGCGCGCAGTGTTGACGAGGTACGCCGAAGCCTTCATGGCCGCGAGTTGTTCGGCGCCGATCAGATGATGCGTGGCCGGCCCGTAGGGGCAGTGCAAGGAGACGACGTCGGAGATGGCAAGCAACTCATCGAGCTCAACCCGGCGGGCGCCCAGCTCGGCTGCGATCCCGGCGTCGATCTCGCTGCGTGACTGGTAGACGATTTCCATCCCGAAGGCCTTGGCCCGGCGTGCGGTCGCCTGCCCGATGCCCCCCATGCCCACGACGCCGAGGGTCTTGCCTTGCAGGCTGCTGCCGAGCAGGAAGAACATGCCCCACTTCCAGGCCTGGCCGGAGCGGATGAGCCGTTCCCCCTCGCCCAGCCGGCGGGTTGCCATGAGGATGAGGCCAAATGCGATGTCGGCTGTGGCCGCCGTGAGCACGCCGGGGGTATTGGCGGCCACGATGCCCCGTTGAGTGCACGCCGGCACGTCGATGTTGTCATAGCCGACGGCGACGTTCGCCACCACTTTGAGCTGCGGGCCCGCGGCGTCGAGCAGTTCCGCGTCGATGCGTTCGGTGAGTAGGCTCACCACGGCATCGGCGCCGGCTACCCTGCGCAGGAGCTCCTCGCGGCCAATCGACTCCGGCCCTTGCCAGGCATCAACCTCGTGTTCGGCGCGCAGCTTCTCGAGTGCGGTTTCGGGGATACGTCCCGTGACGACGACCCGGCTCATGCCGTCTCGATCCACTCGCGCAGGCGTCCGAGGCCGTCGCGGATATCTGGCACTTCGATGCCCGAATAGGCGAGCCGGATGTACTGCCGCTCCTCGCCGGGCAGGCGTCGGCCGAAGTGCTCGCGTGTGCAGAAGGAGACGCCGGTTTTGTACAGGGCGTCAGTGGCGAAGTCGCCGACTGCCGTGTAGCCCATGCGTTTCATGACCTCGGTGACGTCGGGGAAAAGGTAGAACGTCGACTTCGGCACGGCGACGTGCATGCCGGGGATGTCGTTCACGATTTCGCATGCAGCATCCCGACGCTTCTGGAGTACGTCCAGCATCTGCTGCACGGGTTCCTGTGTGCCGCGGAGCGCTTCGATGCCGGCCCACTGCACGTAGTGCGTGGTGCACGACTCATCGTTGGTGTTGAGCGTACTGAGAACCTTGGCGATCTCGAGAGGGGCGACGGCGCAGCCCAGGCGGGAGCCGGTCATGGCGAACTTCTTGCTGAATGTGTAGAGGATGACGGTGCGCTCCAGCATGCCGGGAATCGATGCGATCGAGCTCGAAACCCCCTCATAGCGCGTCTCGAAGTAGGCCTCGTCGGAGAGCACCCAGAGGTCGTGCTCTATTGCGAGCTGTGCGACGGCCTCACGCTCGGCCGCCGTCGACTCGGCCGAGATGGGGTTCTGCAGGTCGTTGTAGATGATTGCGACCGTGTTGGGCGTGATCGAAGAGCGGATCTGCTCGAGGTCGATGGCGAAGCCCTGGCTCGTGGGCAGGTAACGGTAAGGCACGGCCGTGCCGCCAAGGTACTCGATCTGCGATTCGTAGATCGGGAAGCCGGGGTTCGGGTAGAGCACTTCCTGGCCGGGGTTCATGACCGCCTGCAGGAACTTCGTGATAACGGGTTTGCCGCCCGTCATCACCACCACGTTGTCAGGGGAGAACTCGATGCCCCGGCGGGCCCCGATATCTTCGGCCAGGGCCTCGCGCAACTGCGGGATGCCTGGGCCGGGGCAATAACCCGTGTAGCCGTCACCGATGGCCCGGTTCATCGCTTCAATAATGTGGGGGGCCGTCGGGATGTTGATGTCGCCGAGATGGAAGGGGTACACGAGGTTCCCCTTCGCCTTCCAGGCGGCGGCGGCTTGGGCGACGCTAAAGGCAGTTTCAGTGCCCAGGCGTTCGAGCCGGTTCGCGAGCTCCTGCATGGTGTGCTTCTCCTCATTGAGATGGTGATCGATCTTCTGCGGCTGCAGCCCGTGACGGCCACGTGGTCGTCACGGGAGTCGTTTCAGGGTCATTCCTTGCTTCGATAGGACAGGCCGGTCTTTTGTCGAGGGATACCTTGTGGCTTCCGTCGCCGTGCAGGGCAAGGCGGGCGGCGTTTATGGCTTTGACGGAAGCGGACCACACCGTCCTTACGACTTCTTCCGGTCCAGGTTGCGCCAAAGGACAACCGCGGCGTGGATCGCGGGATCGGTCTCTGCGAGCGAGCGGCTCAGAACATCGACCATCATTATTTCCCCCAAGCTATTGCCTGATATCCTCTTGATATATTAGTTATGATGACTCAAGTATGCTACTGGCTCTTGAGGGTGTCAACAGGTTTCGGCCGAACGTGCATGAGCATGTGGACCTGCTTCGTTCGGTAATCGACGGAGATGGGCCGTGGCCGCCGAGCAGCGTGGAACCGGCTCCCCTGCACTCGCTTGTCTATGGTCCAATGGGAAGGTTGAACCGGCTGCCGAGTCCGCTCCACGGCCTCGGTCGAATGGAAGGAAGCTATGACCGATCACCAGGAACATCCCCCGGTCCCCACTCCCGGAAGCGCCCAAGGCCTCGACAGCAAGGTTGGGGGTGGATGCCCGGTGGACCATGGCAGCGTGACCTCGCACGGCAGTGAGAGTGAGAACCCGGCGATCGACTCGCCGCAGCCCAAGGGGCACCGGCCGCGGACCGTCGCGGACTGGTGGCCGAACCAGCTGGACCTCTCCGTGCTTCACGCCCACCATCCCAAGGGCAACCCGCTCGGCTCCACGTACAGCTACCGCGAGGAGTTCCCGAAGCTCGACGTCGAGGCGCTCAAGCAGGACATCACCGAGGTCCTGACCACCTCCCAGGACTGGTGGCCCGCGGACTTCGGCCACTACGGCGGCCTCATGATCCGTCTGAGCTGGCATGCGGCCGGCACCTACCGTGTCCATGACGGCCGCGGCGGGGCCGGGGACGGCAGCCAGCGGTTCGCGCCGCTCAACAGCTGGCCGGACAATGCGAACCTGGACAAGGCCCGGCGGCTGCTGTGGCCGGTGAAGCAGAAGTACGGCCAGAAGCTTTCCTGGGCCGACCTGCTGGTCCTCGCCGGAAACGTGGCACTCGAGTCCATGGGCTTCAAGACCTTCGGCTTCGCTTTCGGCCGCGAGGACGTGTGGGAGCCCGAGGAGATTTTCTGGGGGCCGGAGGACGCATGGCTCGGCGATGAGCGCTACATCGGTGAAGGCCAGATGGCGGAGGACGTGGGTGCCACGGAGATGGGCCTGATCTACGTCAACCCGGAGGGGCCGATGGGCAATCCGGATCCCAAACTCGCGGCAGCATTCATCCGCGAGACGTTCAAGCGCATGGCGATGAACGACGAAGAAACGTTCGCGCTGATCGCCGGCGGGCACACCTTCGGCAAGACCCACGGCGCCGCCGACGCCGATGCGCACGTTGGCCCCGAGCCGGAGGCCGCGAACCTGGAGGAGCAGGGCCTCGGCTGGATCAGCACGCACGGCAGCGGCAAGGGCCCGGATACCATCACCTCCGGCCTCGAAGTCACCTGGACGGACCGGCCCACCCAGTGGAGCAGCCGCTTCCTGGAGATCCTGTTCGAAAACGAGTGGGAGCTTGTCAAGAGCCCGGCGGGCGCGCACCAGTGGGTTGCCAAGGATGCCCCGGAGATCATCCCGGACGCACATGACCCGGAGAAGAAGCACCGGCCCACCATGCTGACAACAGACCTGTCGCTGCGATTCGATCCGGCCTATGAGGAGATCGGGCGGCGCTTCCTGGCGAACCCGGATGAGTTCCAGCTCGCCTTCGCCAAGGCCTGGTACAAGCTGCTGCACCGCGACATGGGCCCCGTCGGGCCGCACATGCTCGGACCGTGGGTCCCGGAGGCCCAGCTCTGGCAGGACCCTGTCCCGGAGGTAGACCACCAGCTGATCGACGAGCAGGACATCGCATCGCTCAAGGCCCAGCTGCTGGGCTCCGGCCTCTCAGTCTCGCAGCTGGCCGGTACTGCCTGGGCCGCCGCGTCCACCTACCGCAAGACCGACAGGCGCGGCGGCGCCAACGGTGCGCGGATCCGGCTGGAGCCCCAGCGGAGCTGGGAAATCAACGAAACCGAACAGCTTTCGACGGCGGTGCAGGCGCTTGAGACGGTGCAGCAGCAGTTCAACTCCGCCCAGGCCAACGGCAAGAAGGTCTCGCTGGCAGACCTGATCGTCCTCGGCGGCTGCGCGGCGGTGGAGAAAGCCGCAAGCGACGCCGGTTTCGCCGTCACCGTGCCGTTCCGTCCCGGCCGGACCGACGCCGCGCAGGACCAGACCGACGTCGAGTCCTTCCAGTACCTGAAGCCGCGGGCGGACGGGTTCCGCAACTATGTGCGCCCTGGCGAGAAACTCCAGCCGGAGACCCTCCTGCTGGACAAGGCGTACCTGCTGGACCTCTCCGCGCCGGAGATGACGGTGCTCGTCGGCGGCATGCGCGCCCTGGAAACGAACGTGGGCGGTTCCACCCACGGTGTCCTCACCGACCGGCCCCAGGTGCTGACGAACGACTTCTTCGTCAACCTGCTCTCCCCGGGGACCAAGTGGAAGGCCTCGGAGGGTGAGGAGAACGTCTTCGAGATCAGCGATGCCGGCACCGGGGAGCTGAAATGGACCGCAACGCCCGTGGACCTGATCTTCGGTTCAAACTCCCAGCTCCGGGCACTGGCTGAGGTCTACGCGAGCGAGGACGGCCGGGAGAAGTTCGTCAACGACTTCGTGGCCGCCTGGGTGAAGGTCATGGAGCTGGACCGCTTCGACCTGCGCTGACGGATGCGTCCGGGCCGGCTGTTCTTGCAGCCGGCCCGGGGCACGAACAATCACTTTGGAGCGGGTAAATTTGAGGCGATGATTGAGATTGACCGGGACGACCCCGCACGCGCCGATGTTCACCGGCTCCTGAGCGAGCACTTGGCAGACATGTTCGCCACCTCGCCTGCCGAAAGCGTTCACGCCTTGGACCACTCCGCGCTGTCCGGGCCGTCGATTACTTTTTGGACGGCACGCGAGGAAGGGAATCTGCTGGGGTGCGGCGCGCTGAAGCTCCTAGATTCGGCGCCCGACTCAGCCACACACGGCGAGATAAAGTCGATGCGCACCACAGCAACGGCAAGGGGTCGCGGCGTGGCCACGCTCATGCTCCGGCACATCCTCGACAACGCCCGGACCCGCAACCTCGAGCGCGTCCTTCTGGAGACCGGCAGCGAGGAGTACTTCGCTCCCGCGCGACGCCTGTATGCCCGCCACGGCTTCACCGAGTGCCCGCCCTTTGCGGACTACGTCCTTGATCCCAACAGTGTTTTCATGGAGCTTCGGCTTTAAGGAAAGGGCAGGCCGCTGCTCAGATCGCAGCCGGACGGCATTAGTGATTTCTGCACAGCCGCCTGCACATCTGTCTGAATTGACAGGCGGGAAACTGACGTTCAGCAATCATTTCTATCAGGTATGACTATCTCTTCGACGAGTGCCCGTTTGTCTCGGATGCTGCGGCCAACTCCGTATCCGCCGCGTATCAATCTCATAGAACCGCATCATCACGTTCACCAGCGTGCCAGCGCCGGTCGGCCCCACGATCGCCACCGTCTGCCCCGGCTCCGCCACGAGATTAGAACAGGAGATGTGTGGCACGAAGCCGAGATGCCAGCCATCACGGCGACGATTCCAAACTCTCGAATCCAAGTTGCACTCGGATTGATTTACCAATTTGAGTCCGGTGATTCCCTCAAATTTGTCCTAGTGCTGGGTTACGGTTGGCAACACAACATTTTTCAAAGGGGACAAATGGAATTTGCAGAAAAACTCTCGGCTTTGGCAGCAAAAGTGCGCCAGCAGCGCGGAGTGATTCAAACCGAAGAGGCAACAAAGAATGCCTTTGTCATGCCCTTCATCTCAACGATTCTTGGCTATGACGTCTTCAATCCAATGGAAGTCGTTCCAGAATTCATCGCGGACGTGGGCTTGAAGAAGGGCGAGAAGATCGACTACGCCATCGTCAAGGACGGCGAGGTGCAAATCCTGATCGAGTGCAAGAAGTCATCAGAGCCGGTGAAAATCGAGCATGCCTCCCAGCTCTTCCGGTACTTCGCTGTGACGAACGCTCGAATCGCCATCCTCACCAACGGCGAGGTGTACCAATTCTTTACTGACCTCGATGCCCCCAACCGCATGGACGCCAAGCCATTCTTGGTTCTGGATTTGAACGATATCGACGAGTCGCTCATCCCTGAACTCCAGAAGCTGTCTAAGGATGTTTTTGACCTTGACTCGATCATCAGTGCCGCTGGCGAACTGAAGTACATCGGCGAACTGAAGCGAACTCTCGCCGCTCAGTTTAAGGAACCAGAGGACGAATGGGTGAAGTTTCTAACCGGCCGCGTTTATCCCGGCCCTTACACCCAGAAGGTTCGAGAACAGTTCACGGCACTGGTGACCAAAGCTTCCAAACAGTTCCTCAACGACCAGGTGAACGAGCGGCTCAAGAAGGCCCTCGGCGCTCCAGGCTTCCCGCAGGCTGAAGACTCCGCGGCAGCCGCAAGCGTTACAAGTGCCCCGGTGGCGGACGCGGACTTGGCCGAGGCGGATGGTCTTGCAACAACGCTGGAGGAAATCGAGGGATACCAGATCGTTCGCGCCATCGTTTGCAGCGAGGTCAAGCCCGCGCGGGTAGTCCAGCGTGACGCCAAGTCTTACTTCGCTGTGCTGCTCGACGACAACAATCGCAAGCCGATCGCCCGCCTGCATTTCAACCGTACACAGAAGTACCTCGGGATATTCGACGCTGACAAAGAAGAAACCCGTGTCCCCATCAGCTCGCTTGAGGAGATCTACGAACACACCGAAGCGCTCCGCGCGAGTGTCAAGAGCTACCTGTGACGGCCTCGCCCCTGACGGACATCGAGCGTGTTATTTTCGCCATTAACCTGATTCCCAAGCCATGGCCCAAGTGGCCCGGCGGTTACCCGGACAGGTTGGACCTTGCCTTGGTAGACGCCGTCATGTCTATCCGGTTTCGTTACGGTAGGGAACGAGCAGACGGAACGTGGACGGGAGCCCGGGGCGCCGTGCTGAGATATGCGAAGCACACACAACACATCAACGCTCTCGAGAGAATGAACTATCTGGCGCATCAAGAACCCTTAGCGCTCGAACAAATACTGAATAGGCAGAAAGTACATGCCGGCAAGACCAAGGCCTTTGCAATCATCGAGGCAGCAAAACGATTCACGGATGTTGGCATAACCGAACCGACTCATCTCGACCCCACAGACGCTGATCACCGGGAACAGTACATAGGAGTGTCGGGTCTGGGCCCTGTGACGTGGGAATACTTCACCATGCTCCTACGCCATGAAGGGGTGAAGGCAGATACATGGATCACTGCGTTCGTGAGGACAGCAGTCGGACGGCGCGTAACGTCTGAGGAGGCCGGAGGTCTCGTGAAGGAAGCCGCCATCGTGCTCGGTGTAAGTCAAAAAGACCTGGATCACGGTATCTGGAGCTATGCCAGAACGACGAGGCTGAAAGGCATGCCGCCCATCCCCGAGGATCTGTAGGCGCGGATCGTGGCGGTCATAACACCGGCCAGACGTACGAAGGAGACATGGAGATGAGCAAAAGAGTGCTGGTCATCGGCTTGGCGGGCACGCTTCTTCTTGTGTTTGCACTTCCCTACATCTTGGCGAGGTTGGGCGGTGCGCCAAACGGGACTGAAACGTTGACTCTCGTTGTCCTGTTTTGGGTCGTCATTTGGACGATAAGTCGGATCCGTTCCCGGCATCGCCCGTTGGATGGCTAGCTGGCTGGGGAGCCGAACGAACCTGTGAGGGATGCCAGCCCCTAAACCTCCGCCACAGGAGCCGCGAACTGCGCCTCATACAGCCGCGCATAAGCCCCGCCCGCCTCCAACAAGGAAGCGTGCGTCCCCTGCTCCACAATCTGACCGGCCTCCATCACCAGGATGAGGTCGGCGTCACGGATCGTTGAAAGCCGGTGCGCAATCACAAAGGAAGTCCGGTCGGACCTCAAAGCACTCATTGCCTTCTGCACCAGCACCTCAGTGCGGGTGTCCACGGAAGAGGTTGCCTCATCCAGGATCAGCACCGACGGCCGGGACAGGAACGCCCGGGCAATCGTCAGCAGTTGCTTCTCCCCCGCCGACACGTTGGAACCCTCGTCGTCCAGCACGGTGTCGTACCCCTCCGGCAGTGACCGCACAAACCTGTCCACGTAGGTCGCCTGCGCCGCCTCCAGGATCTCCGCCTCCGAAGCCTCCGGCCGGCCATACGCAATGTTGTCCCGGATCGTCCCGCCGAACAACCAGGTATCCTGCAGCACCATCCCCATCCGCGAGCGCAACTCGTGCCGCGTCATCGAGGTGACATCCACGCCGTCGAGCGTTATCCGCCCCGCATCAATCTCATAGAACCGCATCATCAGGTTCACCAGCGTCGTCTTGCCCGCCCCGGTCGGCCCCACAATGGCCACCGTCTGCCCCGGCTCCGCCACCAAAGAAAGCGAAGAGATCAGCGGCTTCTCAGGCGAGTAGGAGAAGGAGACTTCCTCAAACTCAAGCCGCCCGCGTTTGCCATCCGGCGTCGCAGCGTCAGCAGGATCAGGCGACTGCTCGTCCTCATCCAACAACGAGAACACCCGCTCGGCCGAAGCTACCCCGGACTGCAGCAGGTTGGCCATCGACCCCAGCTGCGCCAGCGGCATGGTGAACTGTCGCGAGTACTGGATGAACGCTTGCACATCACCAAGCTGCATCGCACCGGACGCCACCTGCAGCCCGCCCACCACAGCAATCCCCACATACACAAGGTTCCCGATGAACGTCATGGCCGGCATGATGAGGCCGCTGATGAACTGCGCCCCGAAGCTCGCCTGGTACAGCTCCACGTTCTTCTGCCGGAACCGCTCGTCCACCTCGCGCTGCCGCCCGAACACCTTCACCAGCGCATGCCCGGTGTACGTCTCCTCGATCTGCCCGTTCAGCTCGCCCGTGTTCTTCCACTGCGCCACGAACAGCTTCTGCGACCGCTTCGCAATGAGCGCCGTGATCCCCAGCGTCAGCGGCACCGTCACCAGCGCAATCACCGCGAGCGTGGGCGACAGCAGCACCATCATCACCAGCACGCCCACCACCGTCAGCAGGGACGTGACCACCTGGCTGATCGATTGCTGCAGGCTCTGGGAGATATTGTCGACGTCGTTGGTCACCCGGCTCAGCAGCTCACCGCGCTGGATGGAATCGAAATACCGCAGCGGGAGGCGGTGGATCTTCGCCTCGATCTGCTCGCGGAGCCGGTACACCGTCCGCTGCACGACGCCGTTGAGGATGTACGCCTGCGCCCAGCCAAACGCCGAGGCCAGCACATACAGCGCCAGCGCCCACAGCAGCACGGTGGACAGCGCCTGGAAATCAATGCCGACGCCGGGCGTCAGCGGCATCGCGCTGAGCATGTCGGCCTGCTGGTTCTGGCCGGAAGCGCGCAGTCCCGCGATGACGTCGGCCTTGCTGGCGCCGGCGGGAAGATCCTTGGAAACGACGCCGGCGAAGATCAGGTTGGTGCCCTCGCCCAGCAGCCTCGGACCGATTACCGAGAACGCGACGCCGACGACGGACAGCACCAGAACCAGCACCAGCCAGAGCCGCTCCGGTCGCAGCGTCCCCAGCAGCCGCTTGGCCGAGGGCCAGAAGTTCATGGGCTTCTCGGCAGGGACGTTCATCCCAGCGAAGGGTCCGCCGCGGCCGGGACCTCCCGCCGGACGGGGTATGCGGGTGGGGCTGGACGTGGCCGCCGCCGGGGTTCCGGCGCCGCTCATGCCGCGTCCTCCACTGCCAGCTGCGAGTTCACAATCTCCTGGTATGTCTCCGAGGTCTCCAGCAGCTCGTCGTGCGTTCCCTGCCCAACGATCCTGCCGTCGTCGAGCACCAGGATCTGGTCGGCGTCGACGATGCTGGAAACCCGCTGGGCGATGATCACCAGGGTGGCGCCGGAGGTGTTGTGCTTGAGCGCCTGCCGGAGCCGGGCATCGGTGGCGGTGTCCAGCGAGGAGAAGGAGTCGTCAAAGATGTAGAGCTCGGGCCGCTTCACCAGCGCGCGGGCGATGGCGAGCCGCTGCCGCTGACCTCCGGAAACATTGGTGCCGCCCTGGGAGATGTCCGCGTCCAGGCCACCCTCCATCTCCCGGACGAAGTCCTGCGCCTGGGCGGTGGCGAGCGCCTGCCACAGTTCGTCCTCCGTGGCGTCGGGCTTTCCGTACAAGAGGTTGCTGCGCACCGTTCCGGAGAATAGGTAAGGCTTCTGCGGGACCAGTCCGATGTGGCCCCAGAGCAGGTCCGGGTGCAGCTCGCGGACGTCGACGCCGTCGATCCTCACCGAACCGCTCGTCGCATCGAAGAGCCGGGGCATGAGGTTCACCAGTGTGGTTTTGCCGGCGCCGGTGCTGCCGATGATCGCCGTCGTCTGCCCCGCCCGGGCAGTGAAACTGATGCCGCTCAGGACGGGCTGCTCGGCACCCGGGTAGGCGAATCCGACGTCGCGCATTTCCAGCTCGCCGCGGCGCTTGCCGTTGGAAGAAACAGCACCGGAGCTGTCAGGAAAGCCAACCGGGTTCAAGGGAGGCCGCACGCTCGATTCCGTCGTCAGCACCTCGCCGATTCGGTCCGCGGACACTGCGGCGCGCGGGATCATGGCTGCCATGAACGTGGCCATCATGACGGACATGAGGATCTGCATGAGGTAGCTGAGGAAGGCGATCAGTGTGCCCACCTGCATGGAGCCGTCGTCGATCCGGAATGCGCCGAACCAGATCACGGCAACGCTGGAGACGTTCAGGACCAGCATCACCACGGGGAACATGAGTGCCATAAGGCGTCCGGCGTGCAGGGCGGTATCGGTAACGTCGTCGTTGGCCCGGGCGAAGCGGGCGTTCTCGATGTCCTCCCGGACGAAGGCGCGGACCACGCGGATGCCGGTGAGCTGTTCGCGCAACACCCGGTTGACGGCGTCGATCCGCACCTGCATTTTGCGGAACAGTGGAATCATCCGGCTGACAATCAACCCCACGCCGACCAGCAGCACGGGCACGCTCACCGCGATCAGCCACGACAGCTGCACGTCCTGCCGCACCGCCATGATCACGCCGCCGATGCTGAGCATGGGCGCCGTGACCATAAGGGTGGCCGACATCAGCACCAGCTGCTGGACCTGCTGGACGTCGTTGGTGGAGCGGGTGATGAGGCTCGGCGCCCCGAACCGCGTGACCTCCTGCTCGGAGAACTCCCCCACCCTGGTGAAGATCGCCCCGCGGAGATCGCGTCCCACACCCATTGCCGCCTTTGCGCCGAAGTACACGGCCGTCACCGCGCAGACGATCTGGAGCAGGGTAATCAGCAGCATGATGCTGCCGGTGCCCAGGATGTAGTTGATGTCCCCCTTCGCCACGCCCTGATCGATGATGTCGGCATTCAGGGTAGGCAGGTACAGGGACGCGATGGACTGCGCCAGCTGGAAGACGACGACGGCGAGCAGCAACCGCCGGTGAGGCTTCAGGTATTCAACGAGCAACTTCCAGAGCATGCACGGCTCCAACTCACGCGAAGAGATTCGGAGTTCAGTTTACGACCGGATTCCTGAGGGAGAGCTGCGGTTTCGCGGTGAGCAGAGGTGCTGTCCAGGCTGCGCGGCGATTTCGGACGATCGCACCCATGACCACGCTAGCGAATGTCCGAATACGCCGCGGAAACAAGGAGTTGGAGCTGGAACTGGAGCTGGACCAACGTGACCGCCTTAGGTACTATACCTATAGTCTACTAAGGAGCTTGGAATGGGGAACCGACCCGATGGCGTCATGCCGATCACGAATCAACGACTCGCCCGCCACATGGGAACCCTGGTGGTCGGCGTACTGGTTGTACAGGGATATACCGCCTTCGTGACGGACGGACGAGTCACAGCCGGCACCGCACTGTTGCTGGCCGGAGTGGCGCTCTACATGGTGGTGTTCACGGTGAGGAATGCGAGGGCATTGCGCCAACGCGCGTACGGGACCTACTTCGCACACGCTGTCGCCTACCTGATCATCAACGGCAGTTTCTGGCTGCACGCGTGGATCCTGATGCTCAGTGGAAGGAATGAACTGCTGCAGCAGGGGTGGTCAGGTCCTCTGGTGTCTATGAGCGTGCTGTGGGGCGCCGGGCTCCTGGCCCACACAATCGGCGCCATGCTCAGCAGGGGCTATGAACATGTCGAGGTCTGAATCGGGGATCGGGCCTGACCTTGGGCTGTCCGACTATGAGCGCAAAGTCCTCGCCGCGTGGACCGACACCCATAAAAAGGGCACCCTGATGCTCTTCATCCTGCTGGCCCTATCCGAAGAACCGCGGTGGTCCGGACAGATCCGCGGCTTCATCACCGACCTGAGCGAAGGCTATCTGGCGGTGGACGAACAGAGCCTGCATCGGGCCCTGCGGCGTGTGGAAGGTCTGAACCTCATCACCCACAGCCAGGAATCAGTGGCGGGTACCGGTGCCAAGCGCAAAATCTACGAGCTCACCGTCTCCGGGGAGCGGGTGCTGGCGAGCTACCTCCAGGGGCCCATGGCGTACGTGAACACGAAGCTTTTCCGAGAAACAACCGCTGCTGCCCGTCACATCCAACCGGGCTGATTGCCGCGCTGGCTCACCGTTGCCCAAGCCGCATTTGCACAGTGTGTGAGTTCGAGGGGCTTAATGCTTTCGTGTATTTCCACATTCACCCGCCGATAAGTGCCAGGTGAGCGAGTTCAGTCAGGCGCCAGTCGCGTGACTCTTCGTGCGCGGTGATGGTGATTACTGCGTTTTGGGCGTCGTCGATGACCACATACTGCCCGTATCTTCCGTCGAGCCGCCAACAATTGCCCGGCCCGTTCCACGCAGCGAGGCCGTAACCTTCCGAAGGCGGGCTACCGCCGGTTTCCACCCACGAGGTGTGCATCCGGTCTACCCATGCTGAATCGACGAGCTGCTTGTCCTCCCAGCGGCCGCGGTCGCGAAGCAGGCGGCCGATCCGTGCGAGCTCCTCTGTGCGCAGTTCCAGTCCGCTCCCGCCGATAATCCAGCCCAGGGGGCACCGGTGCCATTGCGGGTTGTGGATGCCCAGCGGGTCGAACAGGCGCGGCATGAGCCAGTCACGAACATCGCCGACGACGGCGCCGAGCATACGCATCGCTACATACGTGCTCGCGTCGGTGTACTGGAATTTTGAACCGGGGCCGGACGTGGGCCTCCTGAGCATCTCCTGGGCCAGGTCTGGCCATGACACCGGTTGGTCGCCGAACCATGCGAAGTCGATCCCGCTCGACATCGACAGCAAATGCCTAATCGTCACTGTCTCTACTCCGGCCCCAAGTTCCATTGTGGGGAGCAGTTCCGGCACTGTTGACTCGAGCGACAGAATGCCCTCGTCGATTGCCATCCCAATTGCGAGGGCGCATACGCCCTTAGACACTGAGTAGATATTCTCCCGGTCGTCGCTGCGCCATCGATGCTGCACGGCATCATCGCCCATCAGGACATGAACGCCGTAGGCGCCGAGTTTCTCTTCGTTGACGGCGTTGACGAAGCGTTCAAGTACAGACGTGGCACTAGACATTCATACAGTCTCCCTCAGTCACAGCCTTCTCCCCCGCAGGCATACTTGACGCATGGCTGAAACCAGCGCGCCGTCACCAATGCCCCCGCACACGGTCTTCGAGGCGTTCGGCGCAATTGAGGCACCGGAACGGTTAGACGGCGGCCGGGGGCTGACCTGGCGATCGGGACAGGTGGTGGTGAGGCCAACGGCCGGCTCTGAGGAGGCCAGCTGGAAGTCCGAGGTGTTGGCAACGATCCGCACCGAAGGTTTCACCGTCCCGCGGCCGATTCCCGACAATCAAGGCAACTGGGTCCACGATGGCTGGCAGGCCAGCGAGTGGATTCCTGGTGCCGCGGACGAGACCCGTGTCCCCGACATTGTGCGCGCGGGACAAGCCTTTCACCGTGCAATCGCCGGGATCCCGCGCCCGTCCTTCATCGCGGCGTCCAACGATCCATGGAGCAAGGCCGATCGGATTGCCTGGGGCGAGGCGGCCCCGCCTGCCGATGAGCTTCTGGAACTGCTGGTGGCGGAGTACCGTCCCGTCGATACTCCTTCCCAGGTCATCCACGGTGATCTGCTCGGGAACGTTCTGTTTGCACAAGGGCGTCCGCCGGCGATTATTGACTGGGCACCATACTGGCGGCCGCCCGGGTTCGGCGCGGCGATAGCTGTGGTCGACGCTGCGTGTTGGCATGGGTACCCACACGATGGGCTGACTGATGACCACAGTGTTCCGGAGTGGCGCCAGCTGCTGCTAAGAGCACTGGTGTTCCGAATCGCGACTCTCCACCTTCTCGGGCGCTGGGACGATTCCCAGGTTGAAAGACATTCGCCAGTCGCGGTCGCGGTCATCACGCTCAAGGAGCGCTGATTCCCAGGATCCCTGCAGCGAGCTCTGCCGGCCGGCTAAGAAATGGTGAATGGCTTGAATCCAAGCTGATCGTCGTGGTGCACCGTGTGGCCATGCGTTCCTGAAGGGCCGGGCTGATTGCTTTGTCGTGCCGACAGACGATGTAGGTGCTCTCGATGTTCTGCCAGGCAATGCGATTGGGCACCCCGCGGCCGTGACCGGGCTGTTGCGGCACTAGGAGCGCCGTGGCCCATCTACTGTCAGCCTCAGTGCAATCGGCATACAAAATCTCACGGGCCCGCCCCGGCTGGATGCTGGTTGTCCCGTCGTCGTTGTGTTGCAAAGCTTCGTTGACCAGAGCGTCAACGCCTCCCAGCAGCGCACCGCTTTCACCCGCTGCCGGTACAAAAGCCGCAACGTAGATCAGATGCCTGAGGCGCTCCAGGCCGGTGATGACAGATCCGCCGTACGAGTGCCCCAACACGACTGGCGGCACCCGGCATTGATCCACGACCCTCTGCACTGCAGCTGTGTCAGCAGCAACGGACCCCCGGTGCAGCGGGGGAACATGGACAGTGACTCCAAGCCCGCGCAGGCTGTCCGCCAACCGGTCAAAGTGCGCCGGCTGATGCCACAGGCCATGCACGAGTACTACCTCAGCATGCTGTTTCATCCACCCAGCCTAGGGATGCGCAGCTTGAATCCGGACCATTCGAACTGCCCGGACGCCGTCTTCGGTTTTCACCGCCCCGTCAAGGACAAATCCGTTCTTTCGGTAAAAGGTCTGAGCCCGTGGGTTCGGATCGGCAACCCAAAGGGCAGCAGGCCCAGCGCTGTCGATTACTGCATTGAGTAGCGCCGTCCCCACGCCTAAACCGTGCAGCGCAGCGTATGCGTAGAGCAAGTGCAACTGCTGCGGCCGGGCATCCCCGAGGGCAGGGCCTGACATCGCGATGCCTACCAGACGGCCTTCGTACGACGCCACGGCTACCGTGTTGAAGCTGTACTTTGGATCGGTCAGAGCCGCTGCCCAGAATGCCTCGCGCTGTCTCAGGAGCTCGGGATCGTCCAGCACGGCATCGCTCATCAACCCCCGGTACGTCTCGCGCCAAGTGTCCACGTGAACTCTCGCCATAGCTGACGCGTCCGAGGGTCTAGCGCGGCGCACCTCAAAATTTCTCGTCATTGCTCAACGGTACTTTCGCTGGCTGAAGCACCCGGCTGTCTTCATTCGGTAGTCGCCCTAAAGGCGAATTCGTCCGAAATTATCCGCGCTGTTTCGGCTGCGGATAAATTCGTGTTGTCAATTTTGAGGTAGTTGTCTTTGATAAAAGAGTCGCCGTCGAAATTCATCTTGTATTTCCCGTCGTCGTCCAACAAGCGTTTCCTGGAACTCTCTATGTCCCGCTTGGACGCCTTGTGCGACAACCTGAATTCAGTTTCGTTCCGGCGCAGCCGCTCCTCCAAGTCTGCCTGGAGCTCAACGAAGTACACGCCTGCACCTTTGTTCCTGAAGATGTCGCAAATCCGCTCCACGTACTCCCGTTCAGCCTCGTGCTCCACAGCCCAAACGAAGGTGAAGATAAGCCCAGGCAAATCGCTTGTGGCAACTTCCTCGAACACGCGTTGGCGGAACTCGGACACCAAAGCTTCGAACTTGGGCTCCCCAAAATTGAAGAAGTTCAGTACCAGTTCAATTGTCATGTGATTATGGAAAAGCCTGTAGCCGGTGATTTTCGAAAGCTCGTGACCGACAGTCATTTTGCCAACCGCAGGGGGCCCAAATATGACAACGAATTTCACGAATCTCCTTTAGACCTGTCCCTGTACAGCGGCAGATTGCAGGAAGCTCGGCGGCCGCCTCCACGTATGGACGTCACCCGGGAATCGAAGGAGTGGCTCCATCAGAAGACCCTAACGGAATCGGTGGGAGCCTCAAAATGGTGCCGCCAGGCCTCCGCCATACCTAGTGCTGCGGGATTGGCTCACATCGACACAGCCTCCCACGCGAATCCGTCAGGGTCTGTGAACGGGCCGGCGTTGCTGCTGATCGCGATGCGGTGTGATCCGGCGCCGTCGGGAGAGACACCGGCGTCCTTGGCTAGGGCTCGTCGCCCATAGAGCCCCAGCTGGACAGGACTCGACGGCATGGCGAACTCGACGTACTTGCCGAAGCTCTTCCCGACGGCGAGGCCCCGGTCCAGGTAGAACTTCTTGGTCGCGCCAACGTCAGTGGCAGCCACAAGGAGCACGATCTTGTCGACCTCCCGGGTAGCCGGGCCGGTGTCCTTCTTCGCCGACGTCGCGACCTTCCAGATGGCGCCATCGGGAGCCTGTACAACCCCGCCGTAGCCCCAAAGCGACTTGCTGACAGGCTTCAGTGTTGCGGCGCCGGCAGCCACAGCCGAGTCAATCAGGCTGCTGACCGTGGACGGCTGCGACACGATGAGCGACAGTGTGTACCCGCGGAACCCGGTGGTGCCGGCATCCGAGGCCCGCACGCGCAACCGCTCGCCTAACCCCAAGGCGGCGTCGTAGAAGGCGGTGGCGG
Organism: Arthrobacter sp. Z5-13; assembly: GCF_056499105.1. Taxonomy (NCBI): domain Bacteria; kingdom Bacillati; phylum Actinomycetota; class Actinomycetes; order Micrococcales; family Micrococcaceae; genus Arthrobacter; species Arthrobacter sp. Z5-13. The sequence goes on along the minus strand of NZ_CP096460.1, from coordinate 613,930 downwards.
CGGCCGGGTCAGATACTTCGAGGGTGACGGATTCGATGGAGGTCATGTCAGGTCCTTTGGCGAGTAGGTGGGTGATGCTTTTGACTCTAGGCACCGGCCTCCCCTGGCTGCTTCTCCAAAACTGCTCGCTCCGACGCTAGTCAATCCGAACCTGCCCGATCCGAACCTCGTCGAAGGCACCGGGTGGCGGTGGAGCGGATGCTGGAGGCTGGCGCTTTACGGGGGGGTCCCCTGTTGTTGGAACCCAAGTGAGATGGGTCCAGCGGTTATTTTGTGCGTGATGGCGGGGTTTCGCCACGGTCCCGCCAGGGCAAGGACTCGACGGATTTCTCTGCTGGTTTGAAGCGCCGCCGTGCTGACCTCTGGGCCAGTGAGAGTGCAGTTGCCAGTGCGCGACAGATGTCGCTCACTTGTCTTTTGGCGTCCGCGGGGAACCCTAAGTGGGCTGCTGTTGGGTGGAACGGCGGGAAGCGACATTGGGGAGACCATTACGCGACTGCTCGATGTACATTCAGGTCGAGGGTGGCTGCGCTCATCCACCGTCAACGGCGTAGAAGTCGGCGGCGGCATCGAGATAGCGACTCACAACTTCCAGTTCAGCAGGCGTGAACTGCCGGCTCATCTGATCGAACTGCTCATCGCTGCGGCCGTACAGGACACGGAGTGGGGCGATTGCATTCGGAACCAACTCGAGCACTGTCCGGCGGCGGTCTCCTGGGTCGGAGGTTCGCCGCACATAACCGGCTGCCTCGAGTCGGTCGATAAGCTTGGTCACCGTGCTGGGAGGAGTCCCCGTGGCCATACTGATCTGACGCGGGGAGCGCACGTCGTCGCGCAGGACCAGTAGGTGCAGCACCTGCAGGTCGGTCACCATCAGGCCATGGTCGCGCGCCACCCGGTCGTTGCTGAGGACCGCGTGGACCAGCTGCCGTTGCATCGCTGCGCGCACCGACGCGACCTGTTCCTCAGCCATCGATCTCCGAGCCTCCTGCTAGAGTTACTTCCGAATCGGAACCATACGCTTTCAGTACTATATGTCCCAGTGTAGCGATCGCATCGCAGGAAAGAAGGAAACATGCGGATCCTCGTAGCCGGGGCGTCAGGTGCCGTGGGCGGAAACGTTGTGAAGCAGGCGCTGGAACGAGGGCACGAGGTGGTTGCGATCGCACGCAACCCCGACCAGCTCAACGTCGAGCACTCAAGGCTCATGAAACGCCCAGCAAACATACTCGACCTCGCGACGGTCCGACCGCTGCTCGATGGGGTCGATGCCGTCGTGAGCACTGTGGGCATCGGCGCATCGAGGACACCGACCCGCTTGTACTCGGCGGGCACCAGAAACCTCATCACGTGCATGAACGAGCACAGAGTTCCGCGGATCGTGGTCATCTCCTCAGAGGTCGCTGATCATTGGGCGCACCAGGGCCCGCTCAAGCTCTGGATCGTGCTCCCGTTACTGCAGAAGTTTCTCGGTGCGACCTATGACGACATGCGCCGCATGGACATTGTCCTATGGGAGAGCGAGGCGCAATGGACTGCCATCCGAGCCCCGCGCATTCGGTCTGCAGAGGGCAAAGGCCGCTATCGCCTGAGCGACGAGGGCCCACTGAAGGGAGGCTGGGCGATCACGGCGGCCGACATGGCGACCGCGATGCTCGACATCGCCGTCCGCAACGACCTGAATCGCACGCACGTCAGTGTCGCCAACTGACCAGATGCTCAAGGAAGAAAGGAAGAATGGGCGCAGCGGAAACGGTAATACTGGACACGGACTTGAACCGGTGTGACTCAAGCGGAAACCAGGCGTCCAGCGGATCAGATTTGCCTCTCAACCTGGGTTCGGCCCGATTCGGACGGTTACAGTTCAACGAGGCGCTGCGGCATTCCTGCGTACGGGAGACTTGGCTCGTAGTTCGACGATCCGTTCAACATCGGATCCATCAGCGAGACTGCCTTCAACCGAGAGCAATGACAGCAGCTGCAGCGGACGGTTCGCTTCTGCGGCGGCCTGCATTTTGTGGTGGCCATCGAGTAGAAAATGAGTAATACCCCAGTGGGCGTAGTAGTCCGTGCCGTTGTCCATGGCCGGCTGACAAACGTCAAGAATCGACACAGCCACGGCCGTGAGCTCAGACGAGCCCAAAAGTTTTTGGGCGTACGCCTCCACCCGACCGGCGTCATTCCAAGTAGGAGGGACCATCGGGACGACGAACTCGAATGCGTGCCCCGACGGATCGACCGGTGCTTGCCACGTACGGTAGTACGGCGTTTGCGGATACTCGGGGAGACCCCAGAATTCTGACACGCCCCAGGTATCGACTTGTTCCTCGCTGAAATAGTCTCCTTTAAGGCCCGGATAGACCAACTCGGGCTGCACTCTTAGAAGCATAGGAACGTAGGATCCACCCGGCAGCAGTGCAGTGAATGCATCGAGCACACCGTCGTCAATTCTGTCGATGCCCGAGGTCAGGATCTGCTGCATTTCTGGAAGCGATAATATCTCGTTTGCACCTTCCAGACGTTTGAACAGCAGCGGGCAGGATCCACACCACCAAGAGAGTTCAAACGCGGGGTCTGACCCATGCCACAGCAGCCGTCGTCCGGCCCCCTGGCCATCCGATCGTTTTTCCTCACCGAACCTCAGCACTGAAGATTCAGACTCACTGACGAGCCGCGTCGTACCGGTTTCCAACAACATGATCGGCAGTCTAGCCTCCATACACCTCGAGACAGCCGAACGCGATGTTCCGCTAAGCTGCCTGTCTTCCCAATGCTCAAACTGCCTGAGCCGTGGCAGCATGTCCTCAGGTCGATTGCCTTGTTGATTCACATAGGAGCATCCAGGAGCGAGTACTCCGGGTTTACGGGATTCGTCGCCACAGTCCGGCCCAAACCCGCAGGCCATTAGCCCTATGACAATCAGCCCCGGAACATCTATCCTCTTGACATGAGCGTTGGGGTCACGTTCTGGCGAGCGGAATCACGCCAGCGTGAGCAGGATCTGATAGACCGGCAGGGATTCCCACCGGCGTCGTCATGGCCTGCGGGCGGTGACGCATGAACAGGAAAAACGATCCCCCTCCTGACAGCTACGCCGCCTTCCTGGCAAGGTTGGACGCTGCCACCGCAAATCTCATCACAAGGGCCGCCTCCTTGGACAATGCGCTCAAAGCCGTCTCGTTGCTTGTGGGACCGTACACAGTGGCACTCCGTAAATGGGAACGACGCCGGATCCACGTAGGCGAGCAGCTCGCCTTGCATTTTGGCGCACCATCGGGCACATCGTCGGCCGCCCCTTCCGGTTCGCTACAGACGTACACTGCCCTGAGCGAGCTCCACGACACCGCACAGAAGATGGAGTCAATGCTCCGTGCCCGCATCCTGCACCTGACCGAAAAGTTGGCGGTCATGCAAGGACGCCGCGAGGCGATCGACAAGTCGCTCCTGGAGCTTGAGGTCAGCAGGGCCAAGCTGCATTCGTCCCGGATGCTGTCCCAAGACCGCGAAAACTTGAGCAGGGCCTTTTCTGAACTTGCGGGCCCAACCCGTGCCGCCGTCGTCGTCTCCGATCTGGGGCTCCACAGCGATCTCAAGGAAGCACGCCAGGCAGTCATCCTGGCTGAAGCGCTTATGGAAGTGAAGGGGTACTGAACATGAAGAACCTGGCGCTTAATCAACCGGGCAAGAGCACTGTCACGCTGGTGCGCTGGTCGAAAAAGCCAGATCCCATTGTCAGGTTCATCCTGCTCAGCATCTTGGGCTTGATCCTGGGGCTGATTCTGATGATGTTCATGCCCTTCCTCCAGAGTTTTGGGGCCATTGCCTTGTTTACTCTCATGTTCGCAGCCATTCTCACTGCTCCCGCTGTCTCCGACGAGAGGAGTTTTATGAGAGGGCTGACCAAGAGGGTCAACGACACAATCGTCGAGGTGACGGGCACTCCCGGTGATCAGCTCTCAGTCAGGCAGTTCCGGCAACTGGTCAAGAGCGGCGAGCACGTTCCACTCCTCGTCAACGGAGTGCCGGGCTTGAATCTGCATGTGGAACGGGCGTCAATCCTGGAGTTGAGCGGACCCGGGAGATGGCGCGCAGTGTTCACCGTAGTCCCTCCGGAGAACGGGACCGACAGCTTCGACCGCCTGCTTTCGGCGGCAATTCAAGGGGCACGGTAGCCAGCAGCGCTCACGTCCCAACTGCTACTCGCTTCCCACTTACTCACGTTGTAGAAGCCTCTTGTGCGCTCCAACTGTGAACGCTAACATGAGCTATCCACCGCTGGCTTTCGCATCCCCTTGCGACGCTCCCCATCGTTCAGCAGGTGGGTCTTCTCAAGGGAGAGAGACCAAGAGTGGCTCTACTACAACGCTCGATCGCGACCACAAGCGTGATCATGCTCGCGGCAGGACTGGTCTCAATGACTTCACCTGCCTTCTCGGCGGAAACATCACTGGATGACAGGAAGGTGCTGGAACTGCCTTTCGACGGAAGCCTCGCCGACGTCAGCCCCAAGGCCAACGCACCCACCGTGCAAAAAGGGACGGCAGGCTACGGCACCGGACTGTCCGGTCAAGCCTTCAACTTCAACGGCTCCAACGCAGTGAACCTCGGCACTGCCGGGCATTTGCAGCCAGCGGACCTGAGCGTTTCGTTTTGGTTCAAGCCGAACATCGCGATGGCCGGCGAGCAGGTGTTCAGCTGGAACAAGCAGGCCTACAACTCCGACGGCTGGTACCTGACCTCGGAGAACAACACAACGCCCCTGGCCCTCTCCATCGGCCCCTCCACCGGACAGCCGTACAAAGTCGCCGTTGACGCTCCGCGGTCCACCTTCTTCCCCACTGACCAGTGGACTCACATTGTTGCCACCTACGACAAGGCGACCAAGAACGTTGCCATTTACCGTAACGGCGTCCGCCAGTCAGCCATCGTGAAGTTCCCCGTGGCTGGCACTGCCACTGGCGTCCTGGGTTCCGAGAGCACCACCACCAAGACCCTCGGCTACAACGGCCCCCTCTACAACGGTGCCCACCTTAACGGTCTGCTGGATGACTACACCGTTTACGACGGCGTCGCGTCCACCACCGACGTCGTCGCCCTCACCAAGGCGCACAACCCCACGTTCGACGCCGGCGCTGTTGCACAGTCAGACCTTGATGCGGTCACCGTTCCACCGACCGTCAGCACCAATTTCACCGTCCCTGTGGAGGGTTCCAAGGGAACCGCCATCAGCTGGGCGTCATCCAACCCTGCCGCCATCGCAATCAACGGTGGCGCAGCAACAGTCACCCCGCCGAGCTCGCCCGTCACAGTGACTCTCACGGCAACAGGCACCTATGGAGGAAGTAACCCCGTGACCAGAACATTCAACGTAGAGGTACTCCCGGAGGGCCTCGAATCCTCGGTCTACCTGCTCGAGGCGGGCCTCAGCGACGTGACTGTCCAGGATCCCTACCTGGTGAACGGCAACCAGAAAACCATTGATTATCTGCTCAGCCTGGACCCGGAGAAGTTCCTCTTCTCCTTCTACAAACAGGCAGGACTGACACCCACGACGGCGGCCGGTTACGGCGGCTGGGAACGCGAAACCGGTACCCGGTTCCAGGGTCACTTCTTCGGCCACTACATCTCGGCCCTGTCCCAGGCGTACTCCACCACCACCGACCCGACGACGAAGTCCGCGCTGCTTGCGAAACTGACTGCCGCCGTCGACGGTTTGAAGCGGTGCCAGGACGCCTACGCGGCGAAGGATTCCGCCAATGCGGGTTACGTTTCTCCCTTCCCCGTGACGTATCTGCCGTCGGGGGCGAATGGGCTGCTGGTTCCGTTCTACAACCTGCACAAAGTGGTAGCCGGGCTGATCGAAGCCCACGACAATGCCCCTGACGCTGTAGCCGCAAAAGCCCTCGCGGTTGCTGACGGTTTCGGTACTTGGATCACCAACTGGGCCGGCCGCCAGGCCAACCCCGCAGTCTTGCTCGGCACCGAATACGGCGGAATGAACGAAGCCCTGTACGAGCTGTACAGCATCACGGAAAAGCCGGCCCACAAGCGCGCTGCGGAGTACTTCGATGAGGTAACGCTGTTCCAGAAGCTCGCCGCCGGCCAGGACGTCCTCAACGGCCTCCACGCGAACACCACCATCCCCAAGCTCATCGGGGCACTCAAGCGCTACACGGTGTTCACGGACAATCCACGTCTCCATGCAACGCTGACGGATGCTGAGAAGTCCAACCTGAATATGTACCGTACGGCAGCTGAGAACTTCTGGCCCATCGTGCATGACCACCACACGTACGCCAACGGTGGAAACAGCCAGTCCGAGCACTTCCATGCTCCGGACACCCTCCACCAGTACGCAACCAACGGCCAGACCACCGGCTACGGCGAAAACTCCACCTCAGAGGGCTGCAACGAGTACAACATGCTCAAGCTCACCCGCGAGCTGTTCCAGGTCACCAAGGACGCGAAATACGCGGAGTACTACGAACACGCCTTCATCAACTCCGTCCTGCCGGTCCAGAACCCCGAGACAGGCATGGTCACCTATTTCCAGCCAATGGCCGCCGGCTACGCCAAGATCTTCGGACATGAACAGGACGAGTTCTGGTGCGATCACGGCACCGGCATCGAAAGCTTCACCAAGCTCGGCGATTCGATCTACTTCGAAGACACAAACTCGGTGTACGTCAATCAGTTCCGCACGTCCGCCCTCCGTTCGTCCGCGCACAACCTGCAGCTGACCCAGACTGCCGATGTCCCCAACAAGGAGACCGTCACGCTGCAGGTTGCCGGGCTCGACGGCGGAGCGGTGGTTGACGGAACCAGCGTCCGGTTGCGCATCCCGTCCTGGGTCAACGGAACACCGACCCTCAGCATCAACGGCGCGATCACCGATATCGCACCGCTCACGTCCGCGGGCTACATCGTGGTCCCGGTTAGTGCCGGCGATGCGATTTCATACACCCTGCCCGCCAAGGTAACGGTCGACGACGAAACGGAGAACGCCAACTGGGTGGCCTTCAAGTATGGTCCGGTGCTTCTTGCCACCGAACTGAACCGGAACAGCGTGGACGCGGCTTACACTGCCGGCGTCCTCGTCCGGATGAGCACCGCAGACAAGACCGTCAACTCGAACGTCGTCGTCACAGATGCTGTGGCCTGGAAGGCCGGCATCGAGAACAACCTTGTGCGCAACGAAAACGGCGTGAACGCGAACGGTGTGGAAACCATGCGGTTCTCACTGAAGAACGTCGATCCGGCGTCGGCCGCTCTGACTTTCGAGCCGTACTACAGCCTCTACAACGCGCGCTACGGGATCTACATGACCCTCGTCCAGCCCGATTCCGCCGAAGCGCAGGACCTGATCCGGCGGGAGAAGGAGCAGCTGCGGATTGACGAGACCACCATCGATTCGCTGACATCGTTCGATAACAACAACAGCGAGGCTGACAAGAACTACAAGTACAACAAGTCCGCTGTTGGCACCCACCTGGGGCAGCCGTACCGGGACGGGCAGCGGGCCACCGACGCCTACTTCCAGTACGACATGATCGTTGACCCGACCCTGGCCAAGAACTACCTCGGCGTCCGCTACTTCGGGGGCGATAACGGCCGGACCTTCGACGTGTACCTCAACGACGTCCTGCTCAAAAACGAGGTGATCACCAACGCCAATGGCGCCAGCAGCTGGTACCTCCAGTACGACCAAATCCCGCAGGCTGTTCTGGAGGGCATCGCGGGCAAGGACAGCTACAAGCGCGACCAGAACGGCAATTACGTGCTGGACGCCAACGGTGCAAAGATCCCCGTGGTCACGGTCCGTTTCCAGGGCAACGGCGTCAGTTTTGTGGGCGGTGTCTATGGCGTGTACACGACGACGACCAACACCTTCGACACCAACGCTGAGCTCAAGGCACTCACCTCCGACACCGGGGTGCTGAGCCCGGCGCTTGCTTCCGGCCTCCACTCGTACACCCTGACGGTGCCGACGAACGCCACGAGTGTGGCGCTCGACGCCGACCCCGCAGTCCCGAGCGGACTGGTCACCATCGGCGACATCCTGATCGACGACACGAGACCGCGAACCATCACGGTGAACGCCGGCACGGAACCGACGAACATCGTTCTCACGTCCTACGCGCAGGATCATGTGACGAAGGTGAACTACCAGATTGCAATCGTCCGTGCGAAGCCGAAACCTGCGCTGGCCCTGACCGCTACGGCGACTACCAAATGCGAAAAGGGCAAAGTGGTCCTCACTGTCGAAGTGCGGAATGACGGGACCGTGCCGATGGCGCTGACTCTCACGTCGGCCTATGGGCAGAAGTCGGTCAAGGCCGTGAAGCCCGGCAAGTCAACCGTGCAGACCTTCCCGGCCCGTGTTGCGTCGGTCCCGGCCGGAGCGGTGAAGGTGGAAGCCAAGGCGGCAGTGGGTGGACAGTTGGTCACCCACACCGCTGATATTGCTTACGCCGAACGGGCTTGCGGATAGCCGCCTGACGATAGGCCGCTTGAAGTCGCGGGCCGGGCCGCGCTCACATCGAGCGCGGTCCGGCCCTTCACTTGATTCCACTGTCAGGAAGTAGGACGCGGCAGGCCGAAGAGGACGGGGAGTTCGGCGATGTCGGTGATCCGCTCGTAGCCGAGCCAGTGCTCGTCCTGCTCGAAGCCGCGGTCCACGTACACCTTGTTCTTGATGCCCAGGATGGCGGCACTGCGCAGGTCGTACATCGGGCTGGCGGAGACGTGGACGATCTCATCCGGTGTCACGCCAAGCTTGTTGAACATGTACTCAAACGCACCGAGCCGCGGCTTGTACATGCCCATCTCCTCGGCGCTGATGATGAGTTCGAAGGGGGCCTTGAGGTTCGCTGCGAGGAGCGCGGCATCAGCGGTGTCGCTGTTGGTGATGATGACCAGCGGGATTTCCTCGGCCAGGCGGTTCAGTGCCTCGGTGACTCCCGGGTACGGGCCCCAGGTGGTCACAGTCTCGTAGACAGCCTGGGCGTCGGCCTCACGGTACTCAATGCCGAGCCTGTTTGAGGCGCGTTCCATGGAGTTGGCGACGATCTGGCGGAACGGCTTGTATTCGCCCATGCACTCGTCAATGCGGTATGCCTTGCAGGCCTGCAGGTACTCATCGGCGATCTCGGCCGGCAGCCGGTCGCCAAGGACCTCGCGCAGGGCGTCGCTGATAGCGAACTTGATCAGCGTTCCGTTCATGTCGAACGTAACGAATTTGGGCTTGGTCTCGAATTCAAATGCCATTAGTTTCCTTCGGTGAAGATGGTCGTCGATTGTCGACGAGTTAGGGAAAGATAGTTTCGTTGGGGTGCTGCGGAAAGGTTGGGGTGCTGTGGAAGGTTGGGGTGCTGTGGAAGGTTGGGGTGGTGTGTGTAGCTCTTTTTGATTCTCTTTGAATCTAAATTAAGGGGCGACGGATTGTCAACAGTTATTGAGACTTGTTCTCAAATGAACGGCCGCTTTCGACCCTGGCTACCAGCCGGGTTAGCCGCCCAGCACCACGTTGACCGGCGGCTCCCCGGCAACCATGAGATCGATCTGGCGCTGCAGAAGCCTGCCCATGCGCGGCCGCATCGCCGAACTCGCCCCGCCGACGTGCGGGGTGATGATCACCCCTGGAGTGCTCCAGAGCGGATGGTCCGCGGGCAGCGGCTCCGGGTCTGTAACATCCAGCGCGGCACGGATCCGTCCATTGCCCGTGTGACGCACCAGGGCCTCAGTGTCTGCCACCGGTCCGCGCGCGACGTTGACCAGCAGCGCGCCGTCGGGCATTGCTGAGAGGAAATCATCATCGATAAGGTGCCGGGTTGCGTCGCTGAGCGGAACCCCCACCACCACGATGTTATGCTCCGGCAGCAGGGCGGGGAGCTCCTCGATGCCGTGGACGACGCCGGTCCCGTCGATCCGCTCCTTGCTGGCCACTCTGGTGACGGTGGTTTCGAAGGGCAGAAGCCGTTGTTCAATGGCCTTGCCCACTCCTCCGTAGCCCACAATCAGGACGCGGCGGTCGGCCAGGCTGGCAGTAGGCCTTGTCTCCCACTTGCCCTGTTGCTGGTTCTGAAAGTGACGCGGAAGCTCCCGCTGGCTGGCCAGGATCAAGGCCAAAACCAGCTCGGCAGTGGACGTCTCATGCACTCCGGCGGCGTTCGCGAAAACCCGTCCCGGCGGCAGCGCGTCCGCCACACCGTCGTACCCGATCGATTGGCTCTGAACCAGCCCGGTCTCCACGCCCTCAAGATTGCGCAGGACTCCGGGGCCTCGCATGTACGGGGGCACCACAATGTCGATTTTCGGCTGCGGAGGTTCACCCGCGAGGTCCCATTCCAGCACTGTGACGTCCGGATTCGGCTTCAGGTACTGACGAAGTGCCGAATCGGGCAGGCTCACGGTGATCTTCCGGGTCATGGGACTCCTCGGTCTTGCGGCTCAATAGGACAGGAATTCTCCCTGCCAGCCTAGTGGAGCAACCTCGGCTTGACAGCCGTCAGCCGAGGATCCGGGCAACCGCTGCCCCGAACAGTTCAGGCCGCTCCAGCATCATCATGTGGCCTACTCCAGGAAGCACGGTGCTGGAGGCCGAGGCGGCAACTGCCCACTCAGGAACGGCCCACGCCGACGCAGAGTGCTCTCCTGCCAGCAGATGCACCGGGATGCGCCCGAACACGTATTGCAGCATCTTGTCGTAGTCCGGTTTCCCGGTGGTCTCAACGATTGCTCGGGCGGAAGACCAGACAGTGCTCCACGGCTGGTAAGCCAAGGCCTCCTCGGCGCGGACGGTCAGCGTTGGTGTGGGTTCGACCCCGCAGTCGGCCAACCAGGTATCAGCACTGGAGAGGGAAGCCCGGATTTCGATGTCAGCCTGGTCAACAGGCATGGCCGCCAACGCAGCGGACCAGAAGGCATCCGCAAGAGAGAAGTTACCCTCCACCGTGACGATGGACGCCACTTTCTCCGGATAGCGGGCCGCCAGTGTGAAGGCATACACGGCCCCGACCGAGTGGGCAATTAAGTGGACCGGGTCGCGGCTGCTGACCTCTTCAACATGCTCACGCAGCGCCGCCACCTGGGATTCGGTGGAAATCTCATCGAGCCCAGCGCTTCTGGCTGCGGGCGCGCAGCCATTCAAGGTTCCGTACCCGTTCAGGTGAGGGGCCGACGTCGGGCGTGGGTGAAGTGCCTGAAGAGCCGCAGGCTCCGAAAAGGGGCCGATAAGCCCGTGGACGAAGACGGCGGCACCGGCGGAAGTCATGGTTTACAGTTTGTCACCTACCGAGCCTCATATCCTCGTCAGAGAACCAATACCCAGCGCATCATTTTCCACGTACCAGCAAGTAACATACGCCCTGAAAAGCGAGTACGCATTACTCGTGCTTTAGGTGGTCCGGACAGGCTTCAATGGGATTCCAAGCCGGCGACGATCGAGTCCGATGAGACCAGGACTCGCCCCCAGACGGCGCCGGCTTGGACATTCCTGTCGGTTCCATGCACCGTCGAGGTGCCGCGGTTAGACTTGCGGGGCAAGGACGGATTGGGGGATCCCGGGCGGCAGCGCCGCCGTCCCTCTGGTCGGTCGCAACCAGCGAACCCGAGGATGACCGTGACCTTCTTCCAAGACTTTCCAATCCCACCGTCCAGCCCCAAACCATCCGCCGCCAGGTTTGTTCCGCCACCGTGGGCCGGCCCTCCGGCCTACGAACTGCCCGCAGTTGTCCACATCGGTACGTTCCTGCACCGCAGTCCGGCGATGGTGATGGCGCTCAGAAGCGTCGAAGTGTTCTCCACTGGCTGCTACTTGAACCTGTCCTGGGTCCTCCGCCGTGGCGAAGAAACCGAGGATGACTGGGCCGTAAAGCACTCGTTGTTCTTTCAGCCGGGCATGGGCTTCCGCCGCGGAACAGGTCAGCAATCTTGGCTCATGTTCGGCGTAGAACTTTCCGACGGGTCCAAAGCCAGTACGGGGAACCGAGGCTCCCATGGATTTATGGGAACCAACGAGGAACCTGACCCCCCAACACTTGCCCTCAACAACGGTGGCGGCAGCGGAGCGGACGACGAACTGGCCGGCGTCGGCACCCTCTGGCTCTGGCCCCTTCCTCCCGCCGGCACCCTCAGGCTGGTCACGCAGTGGACGGACTTCGGCATGGAAGAGACCTCGATTGAACTGGACGGAGGACAATTGAGAACTGCGGCGGAGGGCGTGCAACCGTTCTGGCCGGACGAGGACAGCAAAAATGTTTAATCCGGGCGGAATCGTCGTAAACCTGGTCTTCGCAGCAATCGTTTTCTACGTCCTTTATGGCGTCATCCGTGCCGCGGTTCGCGACGGTATCGGACTGGCAGAAGAACGCCGCCGCAAACGCCAGCAAAACCAAAGTGAATCTTCCGCAACGACGAGGACCCTTGCTTCAGGGCTTGGACATTCGCTCCGGAGGAATAATGGTGTCAAAGGAGCACACCATGTTGATCGAGCGCATTTACGATGACGACCTTGCCCAGGCCAGCTATCTCATCGGTTGTGAACACAGCAAGGAAGCGATGGTCATCGACCCCCGCCGGGACATCGCCGTGTACCAGTCTGTCGCCTCGGCTCACGGCGTGAAGATCGCCGCCGTCACCGAAACCCACATCCACGCCGATTTCCTCTCCGGGACCCGCGAGCTAGCCGCCGCTACTGGCGCGTGGGTCTACCTCTCCGGGGAAGGCGGACCGGACTGGCAGTACAAGTTCGACGGTGAACGGCTGCACGACGGCGATCAGGTCACCATCGGCAGCGTCACCCTCCAGGCCCTGCACACCCCCGGCCACACTCCCGAGCACCTGTCCTTCCTCGTGACCGATGGCGCTTTCAGCGGCTATCCCGGCTACCTGCTCTCCGGGGATTTCGTCTTCTCAGGCGATCTCGGACGGCCGGACCTGCTGGAGGAAACCGGCGGGCTGGAGGCTGGCGGTACCGATGTTGCCGGAGCGAGGCAAATGTTCGCCAGCCTCCGGGACAAGTTCCTGACCCTGCCGGACTACATCCAGGTCTTTCCCGGGCATGGGGCTGGCAGCGCGTGCGGCAAGGCCATCGGGTCCGTCCCTTCCTCCACTGTGGGCTACGAAAGGCTCTATGCCTGGTGGGGCCGGTACCTGGCCAACAACGACGAAGAGGCATTTATCAAGGAATTCCTCGACGGCCAGCCCGACGCCCCTTCTTACTTCGGCCGCATGAAACGGCAGAACCTGCAGGGCCCGGCCATCCTGGCAGAGCATGCTCCGCTCGAGGAGCTCGACGCCGAGACAGTCGCCAGGCAACTCGCAGCCGAGGCCGTGACCTTCGTTGATACCCGCCACAATGCCAAAGTTCACCAAGGCACTGTGGCCGGTTCCCTCAACATCCCTGCCGGTAAAAACCTCGCCAGCTATGCGGCTTGGGCCATCGATCCTGAACGTGATCCGCGTCCTCTGGTGCTACTTGCCAGCGCGCCGGAGCGGGCAGAGGAAATGCGGAACCACTTAGTGCGGGTAGGCATCGACTCGGTGGCCGGCTACGTGACCACTCTTGAAGGCCTGCCTCAGAGTACTCCCCGGCTGATCCGGCCCGCAGACCTCCCAGCGCTGACCACCGCCGTGCTGCTGGATGTCCGGACAACGAGCGAACATGCGGACGGCCACATTCCCGGATCCAGGCACCTGCACGGCGGCCGAGTGCTGTGGAACCTGGACAAGCTCCCCCGGGACTCGACTATCGTGGCCTACTGCCGGAGCGGCGCCCGAAGCTCTGTAGCGGCCAGTGTCCTGCGCCGCGAGGGGTACGACGTCGTCGAGCTTGAAGGAAGCTACCGGGCGTGGGCGGACCAGAAGGGACTGACAGCGTGAATGAGCCAGGGACATCCTGGCTCGCTACTCCAGGTTGAGCTGGCGGCGGTCGTGTTGCATGCGGGCGTGCGAGACATCGTCCATGTTCGCTTCGGCCCAGTCCTTCATCCGATGGACCACGCCAAGCAGGGAGTGGCCCAGAGGTGTCAGCTCGTAGTCGGTCCGGACCGGAACCGAGGCCGTGACGAGGCGGGATACAAGGCCGTCACGCTCCAACGAGCGGAGCGTCGAGGTGAGCATCTTCTGGCTCGCACCGGGAATGACCCTGCGGAGCTCGCTGTGGCGCAATTGCCCGTCTGCGAGTGCCAGCATCACCAAGGTGACCCATTTGCTGCTGATGGCCTCAAGCAGTTGGCGGGCAGGGCACTGTCCCAGATCGTTGTTGAATTCCGCTTGTGCTTCCTGCCGCTTTTCTTCCGCCGTGAGAGTCATTGCCCCAAACTTTCCTCTGCTGGTTCTGTACCGGCCGCCAGCCTACTACTTCCACGGAAGGGCAGCCCAAAGGCCAGGCAAGGGCACTTGAAAGTGCCCTAGGCACATCCAAGTGCGTTCTTACCCCCGGCGGCAGCCGCAGCAAGGATGGTTCATGGGCCGTCGCTCGGCCCGTTCCTGCCACCACCGAAAGGTAGACCGTGCCTACGATCCTTCACGTCAATGCATCACCCCGCGAGGCCCACAGTGACTCCCTCCGCCTCGCCCGCCATGCTCTCGATGCCATCCAGGCAGCGGCTGAGGAGCGCTTTGAGGTTGAAACACTGAATGTGTTCGACGACGGCGCCCTTCCGGATTTCGGGCGTACTGCTGCAGCAGCGAAGATGGCTGTCTTCTCAGGCCAGGATCAGACCGCTGAGCAGGTCAACGCCTGGGAAGCTGCACGTGCTGTCTTCGATCAGTTTGCGGACGCCGACGCTTACGTTTTCAACATCCCGATGTGGAACGCCGGTGTTCCCTACGCGCTGAAGCAGTGGATCGACATCGTTACCCAGCCCGGCTGGAGCTTCGGTTTTGATCCCGACAGTGGCTACAAAGGCCTGATGGAGGGCAAGCAGGCCCTCGCCATCCACACCAGCGGCGTGTACAGCCCAGGGGTGGCTCCGGCATTCGGCCAGGATTTCAGCAGCACCTTCTTTGCCGACTGGCTGAACTTCGTTGGCATCAACGACGCCACCCACGTGCGCTTCGCACCCACTGTCCTCAACATGGACGTCGACGGCAGCCGGCGGACCGCAGAAGCTGAAATTACCGACGTCGCCAGCGGGTTTGCTGCCCGTCTCACCTCAGCAGGGATCCTGCAGCTGGTGAACGACTAAGCGGTTTTCGGCCGGGCCCGGACGGGCACTAACCAGCGGCGCCCATCGATTGCTCCGTAGGTGCCCTTTAGACCCACCAAAAGGGCACCTACGGAGCAATCGATCCAAGGTTATTGCTTCCCGTATTTGCGATGGACGGCTTGTTTGCTGACTCCAAGGCACAGCGCTATGGCCTCCCAAGACAAGCCGGACTGCCTGGCTTTCCGGACCAGCGATGCCTCCGTGCGGCCCACCTCCTTTTGCAATTCTGCGACGGCGTACAGCGCCTCGGCGGGACCTTTCCCGTCCATTGATGCCACCAGTGTTTTCATTCGTTCCACCTCCACTGCGTCAACATTAGTTGACGCAGAGTTGGAAAGTCAACATACGTTGACGGCCAACCGCTAGAGCCCCTCCTGACCGATGACCAGAGGTGGTGAGCCCGGGCGGCGCTGGCCTCCCGTATAGGGTTGAAAGATGGGGGATGTGCTTGAAGCGGAGCGATTGTTAGTAGGGTATGCCGGGGCTCCGGTATGTGGAGAGGTCTCCTTCGGTGTTGCTGCCGGGAAGGTCCTTGGGGTGGTGGGTTTCAATGGTGCCGGTAAGTCCACGGTGGTTCGCACCTTGGCTGGTCGCCAGGACCCCTTGGCCGGAGACGTGCGTGTGAATGGGTTGCCGGTGATGCCTGACGCTGTGTGGTTCCGGCGGCATGTTGCGGTTGTATTCGATGAAGATGTCTTCTTCCCGTCCTTGACGGTCCGTGAGCATCTGCTGTTGGTGGCGCGGGGTCACTCTCTGCGCTCCCCTGAGGACGCGGTCGAGGCCGAGTTGAGCTTTTTCGGGCTTGCAGAGCGGTCGCATGCTGTTCCTGATGCACTGTCCTCGGGCCAGCGCCGGCGATTGCTCCTGGCCGCTGCTTTCATCCGGCCGTCATCTCTGTTGATTCTCGATGAGCCGGAGCAGCGCCTGGATCCGGTGATGAGGGACGCGCTTGCCGAACGCATTCAACAGCTCGCCGACGCTGGCACCACCGTAGTGCTTGTTACGCACGATCCCCGATTGCTCGTTCGGACAGCAACCACATGTCTGGTCATTGATGAGGTTGTTGAGACAGTTGATACGGAACGAGGTGCACAGATAATTGCTGGCGCCTGACTCGATGCGGCCGGTGTCGGAACCAGATACGTCCCGCGGGGACACGTCGCACCTTGTACGGGAGGTGGTCCGTTTCACCCGGAGCAGGACCCGGCAGTACAACAGGGTTCGTTCATCGCTTCGCGACATCTTCGTGGATGTGTACTCGTACGCCCTGGCCGGAGGCTGCGTGCTCATGGTCGCTGCGTCACTCGTCGTGGCGCTCCGCAACGAAATTGCTGGCCGGAGCCTGGGCGAGGTAAGCCTGACCGCGGCACATTGGCAGGTGTTGCCCGCGGAGTTCCTGTGGATGTTTTTGACCTACCTGGCACTAGTCGGAATCGCACTGACAGCGCGTCGGCTGGGACCGGTAACGGTCAGCCGCGCAGAAGGCGCGTGGTGGCTGCCGCTGCCGATTGACCGGCGCCTGATGGTCCTTCCTTCCTTTCGTTCCCGTCTCGTGGCGTCTGGCGGTGCGGCTTCGGCGGCCTACATCCCTTTCAGCCTCCTGACTGCTATCGACCGGTCCGCCTGGGCGCACGCCAGCTCCGCGGCGACCTTTGGACTCGGAGCCGTACTGGCTGTTGCCAGCGCTGCGATCCTGCAACGCACTCCAACATCCAGGGGACACCGGGTGGCGATTTTCGCCGGCTTCATCCCCGTAGCAGTTTTGCCCTTCCAGGCCCCTGCTGCCTGGCCACTCGTTTTGGCGCTCATTGCAGTGGTGGCTCTCGTCGCGTATGTGCTTCCCCGTCTTGGTGAGGTGAGTGGTGCGGAGCTGTTACGCGGCGGTGCTGTTTCAGGCCACGCCGCCGCGTCCATCTTCTTTATCAACGTCAACGAGTTACACCGGGCCCTGGCATCAGAACCGCGCCAGGCCCTCCGCAGGCGCGGTTCCCGGTTCTATGGGAGGCCTACCCGTTGGGCCTTCGCTGCCGTGGTGCGCGCCGATATCGTGGCGTTCCTGCGCCTGCAGCCCGCACCCACCATTCCGCTCCTGTGGTTGGGTATCTGCGTAGGCGTCGCGCTAATCACTCCGGCCCTTCCCGTGCTGCTCCAGCTCGGTGTGATCCTCATTGCTGGTTGCCTCACGACTTCGGGAACAGGGACAGTTGCTCGACGGACCGCCGTCATCACCGGGCTCGACTCGCTGCTGCCCGTCAGCCCGGCGCTGGTGCGCTGCAGCCGAATGCTCATGCCCGCCTTAAGCATGGCGGTGTGGATGGGGGCGCTGACCACAACATTCGTAGCCCTCGGCCCCACTCCTCCCTCGCTGATTTTTCTCGGGCTGCTCGCTGGCGCAGGAATGGGCGCAGGAGCGGTACGTGCGGCAACACGTCCCGCGCCGGACTGGACCAAGCCGCCAGTAGATACGCCTTTCGGGCCTGTGCCAAGGGACCAGATGTCATCCCTACTGCGGGGAACGGACATCACGGTCCTGGCGATGGTTCCGGTCCTACTCGCCCTGTTTCTAGGATCTGTTCATCCATGGCTGGTCCTCGCCCAGGGCGTCGTCACCGTGGGGGCTGTCATCGCACAAGCGTCGACGTCGACCGTCCGATAAACGTTCAAGGTGTTGCGACGATCGTTGGAAACTGCCCTCCTACGAATCGGGGGCGAGTCTCCAAAGCGTCAGCACCAGGGACAAACGGACACGTCCGGCGGCCGTGCGGATGTCAAAACCCAAAACCGTGGAGTACTCGGCTGCGCGGGCCTGGACGCTGGAGTGGTGCAGTCCGATCTCTTCGGCCACAGCACGCAGGCTGGTGGTTTCGGCGATTGACTCCAGGAGAGCGAGGGCCTTGGGCTGGGATGTCAGCAGCCGTTTGAGCGCCGTAAGGTCAGGCGTCTCATACGACGAAGCATCGGCGGCCTCCGCAAAAACGAGCAGACTGCCCAGATCGTCCGCAAGTTGCCGGGGGTGGCGCGGGCTGGTCAGCCGGAGAGCCAGGAGGGCAGTGGCCCACGAGCGGTGGAGCGCCTCCGGAGTCATGGCCAGGCCGACGCCTGCCGTGGACCCGGGCTGTGGAAGCTGTGAATCCAACATCTCTGTTGCGGAGAACCGGAGCACAGCTGCCCGCACCGGCCCCACGACGGTGTAAATGACGGCACTTGGCCCTGCGACGTCTGTGGACGCCGGCACAGCGACCACCCGGTAGGACGTTTGGCGGTCAAGGCGGAGCATGGCGGCCGCGTCCATCCGCCTCTCCAATGGCACCGCAACGTCCAGGAGGGTTTCGATTGCCCGGCGGGAAGCGGCCACCGGGCTGGTGCGGTCGAAGGAAATCCCCAGCGCAATGGCCACGCGCTCGAGGATCATCTCGTCGTTGGCGAAGGCCGGGCCCGGACGCTCAATCCACACCCGGCCGCCGTCGCCAAAAGCGTGCCCGGGCCAGCCGCCGTCGGGCTCTCCCGGCGCCGGGAGCCCGACGGCGGTTTTGGTTCCGGAGGCGTCAACCCGGACGGCGTTGCCGTCAGTGACATATCCTGCCGGGCAGCCACTCAGCACCGCAGCGCCGCTCAGCAGAACCTGGGCGCTGGCGTGCCCGTCAACAAGCGCGTCGAAGTACGCGATCACCTTAAGGCTTTCGGACGCCTCAGGGTCAAGCGCTTTGAGGCGCCACACCAGTCCCTGCATATCTGCCGCTCGTCGAGTTAGCTTGTAGCCCGAATTTTACTCCGCCCCCAACAGGCTGGCCTGTTCACAGGCCGCCAGGCGGGTCAGGCGCCAAGGATGCGGCGGACCCACTTCGTCCGCACATCGCGGGCCTGGATGGACAGTGCTGCCTGGGGGACGATCATGTCGAAACCATGGAATCCGCCGGCCCACACGTGCAGGTCAGCGACTCCTCCCGCTGCCCAGATACCGGAGGCGTAAGCCACCACTTCATCCCGGAACACTTCCGCGGTAGCAACATCGATGAACGCAGGCGGGAGGTCTGACAGGTCAGTTGCCCTGGCCGGTGCGGCATAGATGGACACCTCGGAGGTCCTGCGCCTGTCGCCCAGCAGGGCATCCCATCCGGTGTCGTTGCTGGTGCGGTCCCACAGTCCGAAACCGTCAATCTGGTAGCTGGAGACTGTTTCGTTGCGGTCGTCCAACATGGGGCAGATCAGGACCTGGCCGGCGAGCGCCGGGCCGCCCCTGTCCCGTGCCATGAGGGAAACACCCGCAGCCAGGCCGCCGCCGGCACTGGCGCCGGCGATGATGAGCCGCTCGGGGTCGAAGCCAAGCTCGTCGGCATGCGCCGCTGTCCAGACGAGGCCCGCATAGCAGTCCTCGACGGGGGCCGGGTCAGGGTTTTCGGGCGCCAGCCGGTACTCAACCGAAACGGCGACGGCGTCCATCAGTTCGACCCATTCGATGAGCATGTCCGCGCCGAGGAAGCGGTCACCGATGATCATTCCGCCGCCGTGGGTGTGATAGATCCCGGGGCCGCCGGGGACGTGGTCGATTTTTCTGAAGATCGAAACGATGATGTCCGGCGCACCTGCAGGGCCGGGGATTATCCGCTCCTCATGGCGGACGGCATGGCCTGCAAGCTGCTCTTCGATGGATGCGGTAAGTGGCCCGCCCCGCATGCCTTGAATCATGTCCGGGGTAAGGGTTGGATTGAGCAGGTCCCCCAGCGCCTCAAGAGTCGAGCCCAGCTCAACATCAAACGGCGGCGCTTTAGGGGTGGCTTTAGAGGCTGGCATCATGGATCTCCTGGATGGCTGGTCACCGCGTTGTGACGTGATTCAGCCTAGGCATTTCGTTCAGCGATTCTAACCGCCAGCCGGGCTCAAAGCAGTTCCCGCGGACCGCCATCTGGCGGTCCGCCGTGAGTCCCGCCGTCGTCCTAGCGTCCTTGGCTTTTACCTTTCCCAAGGGCCTTTACATCAACTTTGCTGAAGTCGAGAATGGGTCCCAGCACGGCCTCCACTGGCTCAGCAGCGCGCTGTCCGCCCGGCTGCCGCCACATCCGGCTGCCCTATACAGGAGCTGACATGAACGACCCCACGGCCACAGCCCAGACCATTTCCGCAGTATCTGCCCGCGCTGCTCAATTGGCATCCATCCCCTCGTTCCGGAGGGTTGAGGCTTACATCCGCGAATACGGCTCACGCGGGCACGGGCAGGCACCTGGCTGCGATTTCACTTTCGGGAACCCGCACCAGATGCCTGCCGACCGCTACGTCAACACCCTGCGGGACGCGCTGACACCTCAGAATGACCAGTGGTTCGCGTACCAGACCAACGGCGAGGCCGCCAGGGAAGCGGCCGCGGAGTCACTGCAGCGGCTGCTGGACGTGCCTTTCCTGCCGGAGGACATTTACCTCACCACAGGTGGCTTCGCGGCGATTGCGTTGGCATTGAAGACGGTGGCTGATCCCGGCGACGAAGTCATCTACAGCCTGCCGCCCTGGTTCCTGTATGAGCCGCTGGTCCTTGAAGCAGGGCTGGTACCGGTGAAGGTCACGATCAACACCACCACGTTCGACCTCGACCTCGGTGCGATCGAGGCAGCCATCACGGAGCGGACCCGGGTTGTGATCGTGAATTCGCCCAACAATCCGACCGGGCGCGTGTACCCGCCTGAACTGCTGCTGCGGCTGGCGGAAGTGCTGGAGGCCGCCTCTTTGAGGATTGGCCGCCGGATCTATCTCATCTCGGACGAGCCCTACAACCGGATTGTGTTCGACGGGCTGCGCTTCCACAGCCCCGTGGAGTTCTATGCGCACACGCTCCTGGCCTACTCCTACGGCAAGACGCATCTCTCCCCAGGCCAGCGCGTAGGCTATCTGGCTCTGCCGCCCACCATGCCGCACAGGGAAGAAATGGCCCCGGCAATAACCAGCCTGCAAGTAGCCATGGGCTGGGTGTACCCGAACGCCCTGCTGCAGCATGCGCTTCCCGAGCTCGAAAGATTCTCCATTTCTATTGATCAGCTGCAGCGCCGCCGGGACCGGCTGGTGGAGGAGCTCGGCGGGATGGGATACCGCATCTGGCGCCCGGAGGGAACGTTCTACCTCTACGTCCCCTCCCCGATTCCCGACGACGAGGCCTTCACCGCGTCACTTGCCCGCCGGGACGTCTTCGTTCTGCCGGGCGTGCTTTTCGAGACGCCGGGCTTCTTCAGGATCTCCCTGACTGCCAACGAGGACATGATCGAACGAAGCCTGCCGGCCTTCGACGCTGCGATGAAGGATGCCCGGCAGTGAGTCCGCTTAGCAGTGAGTCCGCTTAGGTGAGCTGCTGCCGCTGAACAGCAGGGATGATGAGCGGCAGAAACCGGACGTAGAGAACCATCCCGATGAGTTCGACAAGGGTCTGCGTGACCACCACCAGTGCAGCCAGCGCCAACGGGCCGGGCAAAGCCAATGCCAGCGGAAGGATCACCAATGAATTCCGGGTGGCCCCGCTGAAGACCACGGCACGGGTGGCCGGAACATCCAGGCGAGCCTGCCTGGCCGCAAGCAGTCCCACCGGCACCATAACGATCAGGAACGCGGCATACAGCGGAACAACGGCCAGCAAGACGCCCAGCTCCTGCCGGACTCCCACGATCTGGGAGCCCACAACCACGGCCAGGGTTGCCATCATCAGCGGAACCATCAGGGCCTGCATAACGGCCAGGATCCCCCGCCCAAGTGCCGCCCGCCGGGCCAGGGCCTGCGTCAGCGCCGCGAGTGCCATCGGAACCAGGATGAGCCCCACCAGCGCCTGAACAAAGGGGGCAGGGTCGATCGCTGTTGCTATCTCCGGGCCCACGAAAAGCATCAGGTACAGCGGCAACAGGAGCATCTGCACCAGCATGAGCACCGGCGCCGCGGCAAGGAGACGGTCGCTGGCCCCTCCCGAAAGACCGGTGAACACAATGACGTAATCGACGCAGGGGGTCAGCAGGACCAGGAGGACACCGACCAGCAGCGCCCGCTCTCCGGCGATGAAACGAGTGAGGGCGAACACCACCACGGGCACAACAGCGAAATTCAGTATCAGCACTGTGGACATGAAGCGCAGATCGTGGGTGGCCGTACCTATCGAGGCAAAAGGGATCCCAAGAAATGCGGCGACGAGCAGCAGGCCAAGGACGGGATTGATTGCATACTCCAGCGCCCCGGCCGAGTCAGGGGCGAGTAATCCAACCCCTCCACCAGCCATGATCGCGGCCAGATAGAACCCGATCTGGTGCCTTTCCAGCACTGCGACAAGAGTTCCGATCCTCACGCAGCCAATCGTAGGCCAAGGGCCGCCGTCGCGATCACGACGGTGGTAGCAGCATGAGCCAGCATCGTCACCCAGCCGCCGCATCCTACCCTGCAGCAAGACGAAACGTGACCTTATTCTGGTAACGGATTTGTAACTCATGGTTTTTCTTGCTTACATAGAGGGACCACATACCTTCATTTGGTATGCGTGTGACCGCCTCGCCAAACCCCGCCGGCGGTCCATGAAACCTTTATTTCCCTTGGCGGGGGCGGAAAACCCACTGATGATGCCTTGAGCATCTTGGGGTGAAGCCTGGCCCTGTAGCTGCACGCCTTGAGCGTCCGCCGGGGCAGGCCGGACAGTCCACTCGTCCGAATCCGACAGCTAATTTCGCCGGCGCCGAGAGGACCTACTTTTGACTTCCCAGGACAAACGCGGCTATCGCCATGCCCTTTTCGCATCCATGTCAGCCAAGGGCAGCCACCGGGCGCCCTCATCCCCCACCCCAACCCTGCGGGATCGCGGCCGGAAGTTGGGAATTGCGGCAGTGGTGACGGGCATGTTCGCACTGACTGCCCTTTCCAATGCCCACGCCCAGCCCGGCCTGATATCAGCCGCGCAGGACCTTGCCGCCGGAACGGTATTTTCTCCCACGGCGCAGCCCGCGGTGGCGGCAGATGCCGCATCAGCGCTGGCCTTTGACCGCCCGCAGGTGAGCTCCGTCCCGGCACCACAAGCCGAACCAGCACCTGCCCCGGCACCTGCCCCCGCTGCGGAACCAGTGCCTGCCCCGCCTGCTCCACCTTCACCGGCCCTGCGGGCTCCCCTGGCCTCGATGAGCGTGACTTCTCCGTTCGGCTTCCGCGTGAATCCGCTGACCGGCTCGCTCGACGAAATGCATACGGGCATGGACCTGTCCGGACAGTGTTCAACCCCTGTGCTGGCAGCAGCTGCGGGAACCGTGACAGAGGCCGGCTGGAGCCAGTACGGCGGCGGAAACCGGATCGTCGTCGACCACGGCAACGGCCTGAAGACCACGTACAACCACCTCGACAGGATCGGCGTTTCCGTTGGGCAGGCCCTGACCCAGGGTGGGCAGATCGCCGGCGTAGGGACAACCGGCAACTCCACAGGCTGCCACCTGCACTTTGAGGTCATGCTCAACGACCAGACCGTGGATCCCGTCGCCTACATGTAGCGGAAACGCGATTGAGAAGAGCCTCTTCGCGTTCCAGGTCTTGCCGGTAGTGCAAGGTTGGGAACATGACTTTTGAAGACGTGGGTGCCGGGGCTGTCCCACTCGCCGCGATTCCCGGAGGCACAGTTGAGTTGCACGACGCCCGTTCCGGATCTTCGCGCCAAGTCCAATTGCACCCCTTCCAGATAGGGCAAACGCAGCTCACGTGGGCCATCTGGAGCACTGTCTTGAGCGATGCCCCGCCTCCAGACTCACTAATGAGCGCTCCGGCTCATCCGGTGACCTGGTTCGACGCCGTCCGGTGGTGCAACAGGGCGTCCTCCGCCGCCGGCTTCAACCGGGCGTACAGGCTTCGCGACCGGGAGGTCATCTGGGATGTGAGCTCCAACGGTTTCCGCCTCCCCACCGAGGCCGAGTGGGAATGGTCCTGCCGGGCAGGGACCCGGACCCCTGTTTACGCGGCACTTGCAGATATCGCCTGGACAGCAACAGACGACGTGGCCGGCCCTCAGGAAGTTGCCGGGAAAGCAGCGAACGGCTTTGGCCTCTTCGACATGATCGGCAACGTTTGGGAATGGTGCTGGGACTACGCCGATACCGCCCGGTATGGCGATTACCGAAGCCTCCGGGGTGGAGGTTGGGCTGATCCGGAATGGAGTTGCAGGGCATCGGTGCGCCGCGGCAGCGCGCCGGACGCTGTACTGGAGGACGTGGGTTTCAGGGTTGCCCGCGGCGCGGTCGGTGATCCGCACGCCGAGGCCGCCCAAGGCTGGTCAGCTGATGAGGACCGGCGCAGAGCAGCTGTCCGGGGTCCCCTCCCAATGGGATGGACGCCGCTTAGGAGCTGAAACCGATCCTTGCAGAATCCTGTCCGTCAATGCGCGGATCGGGTATGCCGCCACGCTCACGTGGACCGGCCCCGGATAGGTACCGTGGCTACTGGTCCCCGGAGCGGCCATGGGAAAGGCCCGTCGGGAAGCCCACGAGCACAGGCTCAGGAGTGCCGCAGCAAACCGCCTCGGTCTCCTCGAGGGTGGTGTCCGGGGCGTCGCAACTAGTCCCGGCGCCGCTGGAGCAGACCCCCGTTTCGGGAAGTTCCAGCTGGACGGTATCGGCGCCTTCGCGATCTCCGGCAAGGGCTGCTGCTACTGAGCGGACCTGTTCGTACCCGGTAGCCAGCAGGAACGTGGGCGCACGGCCATAGGATTTCATGCCCACAATGTAGAAGTCCTTCTCCGGATGAGCCAGGAGCCGTGCGCCGTGCGGGGGGACGGTGCCGCAGGAGTGGAACTCGGGATCGATGAGCGGCCCCAGTTCCAGCGGCGCCTCGACGGCGGGGTCCAGGTTCAGCCGGAGTTCCCGGAGGATGTCCAGGTCAGGCCGGAAACCTGTGCAAGGAACGACGACGTCGGCTTCGATGGTGCGTCCGTCCAAAGCGGTGACCGTTACGCCGTCGTCGGAATCCTTCAGAGCCGCGATACCAAAGCCTGTGCTCAGTTGGATGGTTCCGGCGTCCACGAGGCGGCGGAGCCGGGAGCCGAGCTGGCCGCGGGCCGGCAGCCCGTCTGCGTCACCGCCGCCGTAGACCTTATCTGCGGATGCGCCCCGCACGGCCCAAAGGATCCGGGTGCCGGCTTCTTCTTTGGTGAGGTCGGCGAGATTGATCAGGGTGTTCGCCGCCGAGTGGCCGGCCCCCACCACCAGCACGCGGCGGCCGGCAAAGGCTGAACGGTCCCGGCCCAGAACGTCAGGAAGAGGTGAAGAAATCCGGAACGCAACCGCCTCTTCGCCGATGCCGGAGAGCCCTGAGGTTCCCAGGGGGTTGCGGGTGGACCAGGTACCCGAGGCATCGATCACGCTGGCCACCCGGTAATCGATGGTGCTGCCGCCGTCGTGCTCCACGCGGACGATGAAAGGTGTGGTGTCCCGGTTGCGGGTGTGGGTCTTATCCATTCCCTGCCGGGTCACGGCGGTAACACGCGCACCGGTCTTCAGCCGTGACGCGATCTCGGGGAGGGCCGCCAGCGGTGCAAGATATCCGTCGATCAGTTCCCCTCCGTAGGGCAGGGCCGTTGCGCGGGGGGACTCCCAACCGGATGCTTCGAGGAGACGGACGGCAGCGGCGTCAAGATTGAACCGCCACGGTGAGAATAGCCGGATGTGGCGCCATTGTTCGATCGCAGCACCAGCGGACGCTCCCGCTTCCAGGATCAGCGGTTCCAGGCCACGCTCCAGCAGGTGCGCGGCGGCGGCAAGACCAACCGGACCTGCGCCGATCACGGCGATGGGAAGGGTCTTAGATGACTCCATCGTGTCCTCTTTCTGATCGCGGTGGCTGACCCGGGATGAGGGTTACTAAATCGACGGATGTCGATATGGAAGTATCACCAGATATATCGACGAGTGTCAATATATGTGCATAATTGGGCTATGAACTCTCTGCCAACTCTCGAGGTCGCGCCGCCCGACACCTGCTGCGAGCCTTCAGGTGGAATGATTTTGAACGCCGAGGACGCCCAGCAGAGGGCTCTGGCATTCAAAGCACTTGCCGATCCGAACCGGTTGCGCCTGCTTTCCATCGTCAAAGCCGGCGGCGAGGGCGGAACGTGCGTGTGCGACCTCACTGAGCCCCTGGACCTGGGACAGCCCACCGTGTCCCATCACCTGAAGATCCTGGTCGACGCCGGCTTGCTGCACCGGGAAAAGCGCGGCACCTGGGCCTACTACTCGCTGGTCCCGGGTGCGCTCGAACAGACGGCGGGCCTCCTGGCGAGCCTCTAGCCTGCTGCTAAGGGCGAGCTTCTCGCCGATAAAGCCGTGGGCTTTACTGGCAGCTGTGGACGATGATTGATCCACTGCGGATGAGAGGGAGCGGACATGGCGAATGTATAACCCTAAGAGAATGGTGCAGTACGACGGCTACTCCTTGGAGGAAACCGCAGACGGTACGAGGCTCTTCGTCAATGGGCGGTGGACCCCCACAGTTGAAGGCGTCGTACAAAGCGGGCGTATCCGCGAAGTCATCCTGAATTACGCCCACGGTTTTAGCGAGCCAAACTTAGAGTTTATTCGGCCGTGGCCAATACTCAGGTTGGACTTGTTGGATCGAAACATAAGGGATTTAGAGCCCGTCTCTCGTCTTAAGCACGTTCTTACAGAACTGCGCGTGGGACCCGTCCATCCCTCATCTGAGGGAACTCTAGACCTGAGCGGATTCGATTCGCTGAGAACGCTTTCTCTGCCCTGGTCACTGATAAAGAGCCAGACAGAAGCGATGGCAAACGTGACCGATCTTTTCTTGCTCAATTACCAAGGTGCAGACCTCGCACCCCTTGCATCGTGTAAATCTTTGGGTGTCCTGAGCATGAAGCATTATCCGCAGATTCAATCGCTTAACGGACTTGGGGAATTTGAGAAGTTGCTCCAGCTATCGATCCATGGAGCTTCCAAACTGGCGGATCTTTCAACCCTTCGCGACTCTGGCGCAGCGCAGAATCTCATGGAATTGCAGCTTGAATCATGTAAAAGGATCAGCGTCCTTGACGAGGTCGCCTCAGCCGCCAACGTCCGGTTCCTCAATTTGGGAAATTGCGGCGACATAGCATCGCTCCAGCCCCTGCAGAATCTAAGGGAATTGAGGCGGCTGTATCTCTACGAGTCCACAAGGGCCTTGGACGGCGACCTCACCCCGCTTCTATCGCTGCCGCGGCTCCTTGAACTAAGACTGGCTAACCGGCGCAGCTACAGGCCCTCGGTTCCGGCGATCGAAAAACAGCTCGGTCTAGCCAAATAAGGGTGCCCGGGAAGGAGAGCTTTTCGTCAGCGTCGGCTCCGTCCGTTGTTCACTCAACCTTGGACCAGGTGGCCTCCATCTCCAGGAAGCGTCCGAACCGCTGGACCGCGTGATCAAGCTTCTCTTCCTCCGGCTTGGTCAGGGCTCCGAAGAGGGTCGCCTCCACGACGACGGAACGTCCGTTGAGGGTTCGCTTCCAGCTGCCTACCGTTCGCCCGTCGATCACAATGGCCCGGTCCAGGAACAACCCGGGGCGCGGCGGCTGGTGGGCGAGCACAACGCGCAGGTCCTGGTAGGCCACCACGGTTTCGTCAAACATGGGGATAAGGAAACCCTCGGTAAGTCTGGACGTCGCAGCACCGGGAGAGGGCGAGGAGTACCAGCTGGTTCCATTCTCATTCGTGATGGACTCGAGCTGCCCGTCCAGGCGCTGAAGAGCCGCCTTGGTATCGGCGACAGTAAAGCTGGACCAGGTGGTGAAGTCTTTGACCGTGGCCGGGCCGTGGCTGCGAAAGTACCGCAGCACAAGCTCGTCCAGCGCTGATTCACGGGACCGGTCGTCCAGTGCGGTTACCGGTACACGATCATCTACCAGGGCATAAGTGTGTTGTTTGCCGCGCCGTGGGCCACTGCAGATGAGCTCTTCGAGCTCCGCGTACATAAGGAAGTAGGCAAGCTGAGGGCCGCTTGTCTCGATGCCTTCCTTAGCCAGGCGTTCCACCAGCTCCTTCCGGGTCAGAGGACCATCGCCGGCGAGTGCACTGGCGAACACGGCGTGGGCCCGGATGAGCAGCTCAGGGCTGGCGCCAAACTTGCCGTACCAATGCTTGTTGAGCGCGTGGACACGGGGGCCACTCAACCTGAGGAGCCAGCGCAGATCCTCGCGCGCCACGAAATGCCAGGTGGGGCGCAGCACATGCGTTCTGATGATGTCGCCCCGGGCGAAGGCGGCCTCGATCTCGGCGTCCGTGCAACCATTCGTACGTTCAGCCAGCGACCATTTAGCCTCGGCGAACTCCTGCGCCTGCACGGCCCCGAGCCAACGGACCGCCTCCGCCGCACCCTCGAACGGCTCCCCCGCCAGACGCTGGTTCGCCAGTCGCTGGCGCACAGTTGCGAGGGGTTCCATCAGACCGTCCTGCCTGCGCAGAGGGTTGCAGGCAGTTGAGCCAGGGCACTCGAGTTGGGCTTCATCTTTGAGGATCCTCAGGCAGCCGGGATATTGGCGCCAGAGTAGCAGAGAAGCCGGGTCCAAATCCCTATTTCAGCAGTACCGCCTCCGGCACAGCACCATCGGTTGATCCCGGCAGTCCGGCAGCGGAAGAAGACTCCTTGCCGCCTTCAACCGCGGGGCCTGACGCCGCAGCTTCAGCAGCTGGAGCTTCAGCAGCGGGACCCGCTTGGAATGCCGCCAACATTGCATCCCGGTCGAACTGTCCTTCCCACTTGGCCACTACGAACGTCGCGACGCAGTTCCCCAAAAGGTTGACCACCACCCGCATCGAATCCATCAGACGGTCAGCGCCTAGCAGGAGTGCCACCCCTGCAACCGGGAAGATACCCAGGGCGCCTGCCGTTGCCGAGAGGGCCAGGAACGCCGAGCCCGGGACGCCGGCCATGCCCTTGGACGTGAGCATCAGGATTCCCAGGGCAGCAAGCTGCTGGCCGAGGTCCAGGTTGTGTCCGAATGCCTGGGCCAGGAACAGGAGGGAGATGGAGAGGTACAGCGCGGCGCCGTCGAGGTTGAACGAATATCCAGTGGGAACCACCAGCCCAGTGGTGGCGCGCGAGCAGCCGGCGTTGGTCAGCTTGGTCATGATGCATGGCAGCACCGATTCAGTGGACGCCGTGCCGAGGGCCAACAGGAACTCCTCGCGGGAGTACTTGATGAACTGCCACAGCGGTACCCGAGGGTAGACCCACGCGACGACGAACAGGAGTCCGATGAAGATGATGGCGGCGCCGTAGCAGGCGGCGATGAGCAGCGCATAAGTGCTTAGGGTGCCCAGGCCGTACTGCCCGATGATGAAGGCCATGGCTCCGAAAGCCCCGATCGGCGCCACCCGCATAACCCAGCCCATGATCTTGAAGAAGAGCTCCAGCACGGTTTCGAGGAGACTGACAACCGGCATGCACCGCTCGCGGCCCACCACCACTATCGCTGCGCCGAAGAAGACTGAGAAGCACAGGACCTGGAGGAGGCTGTTGGAGGCGAAGGCGCCCACAACGCTGGTGGGAATGATGCCCAGGATGAACTGGCCTGCGTCGCCGGGAGGGGCGGTGGACGTTTTGGCCTTCAAAGCATCCTGGGACAACGTTGCGGGATCAATGTTCAGTCCGGCTCCGGGCTGGACTATGTTGGCCACAATCAGGCCGAACACCAGCGCGAACAGCGTGGCACCGGTGAAATACACCAGGGCCTTCACGCCCACCCGGCCCACTGCCTTGACGTCGCCCACGGCCGAGATGCCTGTGACGATCACGAGGAAAATCAACGGGGCAATGATCATCTTGATGAGCTGGATGAACCCGTCCCCCAACGGACGCAGAGTGGACCCGATGGTTGGCCAGAAGTGACCGATCACGATGCCCAGGACTACAGCCACGAGGAGCTGGAAGAACAGGGACTTATAGAGGGGTTTCTTCGCCGTAACCGTTGTTTCCGCCGTCAGGGTCTCCGCAGTGAGTGGGATTTTCATCGAGGCCGCCAATCATCGTGGGGGCGGCATCCGGGAACACCGCTGTGGTCACAAGTCACGCTAGGCTCCGGGTGTTTCCACAACGCTACGGCGGCGGGACGGAACTGTTTAACTGCTGTTTAACCGCCGCGGCTTGCTTGGACGCAGCCCCAAAGCAGGGTAGACACGTGGGTAGAAGCCGGCTGAAGGAGACCTGCGTGACTGATGAGGCCTTTGACCTGGTGATCCGTGGCCAACGCGTTCTGACCCCGGACGGAACGGCGCCCCGGGAAGTGGGTGTCCGCGGAGGAATCATCGTGACTGTCGAGCCGCGCGGGCATGGCCTGGCCGGCAGGGAGATTGTGGATTTGTCCGATGACGAAACACTGATTCCCGGCCTTGTGGACACCCACGTCCATGTCAATGAGCCTGGCCGCACGGAGTGGGAGGGCTTCGCCTCAGCCACCCGGGCGGCAGCGGCAGGCGGAGTCACCACCATCATCGACATGCCACTGAACAGCATTCCGCCCACCACAACGGTTGAGGCGCTGAAACTCAAACGTGAAGCCGCCGCGGACCAGGCCTTTGTGGATGTGGGCTTCTGGGGTGGAGCCATCCCCGGGAACAAGGCTGACCTGCAGCCACTCCACGCAGAAGGGGTCTTCGGCTTTAAGTGTTTCCTGCTGCACTCCGGAGTGGACGAATTCCCCCAGCTGGGCGCGGACGAGATGGAAGAGGACATGGCCGAGCTCAAGTCCTTCGATTCAGTCATGATCGTCCATGCCGAGGACCCTCACACTATCGACGAGGCCCCCGGCGCCGGGGGCAGCAGCTACTCCGGCTTCCTGGCCTCCCGGCCGCGCGCTGCCGAGAATCAGGCCATCACCGAAGTGATCGAGCGGGCCCGGCGAACAGGCGCCCGTGCGCACATACTTCACCTCTCGTCGTCGGACGCGCTGCCCCTGGTTGCCGCCGCAAAGCGCGACGGCGTCCGCCTCACCGCGGAGACGTGCCCCCACTACCTCACCCTCACCGCCGAGGAAATTCCCGACGGCGCCACCGCCTTCAAGTGCTGCCCGCCCATCCGGGAGGCCTCAAACCGCGAACGGCTGTGGGACGGTCTGCTGGACGGCACCATCGACTTCATCGCCTCGGACCATTCCCCCAGCACCCTTGATCTCAAGGACCTGGAACACGGGGACTTCGCGGTGGCCTGGGGCGGAGTATCCTCGCTTCAACTGGGCCTGTCCCTCATCTGGACCGAAGCCCGGCAGCGCAGCATCCCGTTGGAACAAGTGGTCTCCTGGATGGCTGCAAAGCCTGCGGAACTGGTCCGCCTGAAGGATAAGGGGCAGCTTACGCCGGGCCACGACGCCGATTTTGCCGTCTTCGCCCCGGACGAACGGTTCGTTGTGGACGTGTCCAGGCTGAAGCACAAGAACCCCATCACCCCGTACGACGGGCGGGAACTTTCCGGTGTGATCCGGCGGACCTACCTCCGCGGCAACCTTGTGGATTTCAGGAATCCGCGGGGCCGTTTAATCCGTCGTCCAGGCGTCTGACAGGAGCGGTTTCTGAGGGCCGAGGAATACTGCATGTGACGGCGGAGTTGATCTCAGAGACGACCACCGGTTTCACTTATTATGATTGATTCCAAGTAATCTCCTTAAGGACCACTATGAGCCCGAACCTGATCAACAAGCTGCGGCCCGGATCGCAGGCCCCTGATTTCAGCCTGCCCGACGCCAACGGCAACAAGATCTCGCTGTCGGACTATCACGGCAAAAACGTGATCGTTTACTTCTACCCGGAAGCTGCAACCCCTGGCTGCACTACCGAGGCCTGCGATTTCCGCGACAATCTTGCATCCCTCAAGGGCTCCGGCTACGAGGTGCTGGGAGTGTCTCCGGACGCCCCCGAGAAGCTCTCCCGCTTCACGGGCGATTTCTCCCTGACGTTCCCCCTCCTCGCTGACGAGGACCACGCAGTAGCACTTGCCTACGGCGCCTGGGGAGAGAAGCTGATCGACGGCGAAGTCCACGAAGGCATTGTCCGCTCCACCGTTGTGCTGGACCCCGAGGGCAAAGTGAAACTGGCCGAATACCAGGTCAAGGCCCAGGGCCACGTAGAGAAGCTGCGGGCCGAACTGGGCGTCTAAACCCGCACCCTCCCTCACCTCTCGCAGGAAAAACCCACGCCCTCCCTCACATCTCGCAAAGCCGGCACCACAGAAGTTGTGGTGCCGGCTGCTTTTAACGGCGGTCCTGACTCCCTTTGACATTTGCGACACCCCTGGAAATAGTTGACGCGAGGCATAGGTCTACAACTTGGGGGAAAACTAATGACCAAATCAAGCCGCTTATCGGCATCGGAGATCACCGTAATTGCAGCAACAGCTTTTTGCCTGGTCTTAGGGCTTGTTGTAGCTCCAATCCTTTCGCCCGGGGCTCTGGCCGCACAGTGGGTTCCACTCGCCATTGGTGTTCTTCTCGCATTTCAGTTCACAGCTATGAGGAAACGTCGGCCCAAGCAATCAAACGCGAGGCGCCGTACGCATCCGGCCTAGGTGATCCTTCCGATCACCTTGGCCAATCCTGCGGAAATCCTGTCCGGATATTGATCGGGCCCTTGAAGGATCCCTGTAGGGCACTAAAGGGGCCTCCGAGCGGACCGCGCTGCAAGGCGAAAATCCGGCGCATCGCTCGATCATGGATATCCGCAGGCCCAATGGGATTGGTCCTGCGCTAGAACTGGGGGGACCAGGAATGACTGACCAGAACACGACCGCATTCTCTACGCATTGCAAGGACAAGGTGCGGGCGCTGCTGGCCGGGGGCCTGGTTTTGGGGATCGGGGCGGCCTTCACTCTGGCCGCCTGGACGGATAACGAATGGGTTTTTGGCGGCGCCGGTCCGGATGATGAGAATCCCGGCACCAAGACCTATGCCATGGAGCAGAACACCGTAGCCCCCTTCGCCGCAGGAACTTGGACGGATGAGCCGGAGGAAAACGGCGGGTACCTGGACTTCACCGTCCAGGCTGCCAGTCTCCTTCCCGGCGACACCGTCTACGCTCCCTTCCAGCTTCGGGCGAAGGCCGGGTCTGAGGCGCTGACGGTCAGCCTCGCCGAGGCAAAACAGGCGACAGTTCCAGCGGCAGGGGACGCCAACAGCGCTGCACTCTATGGCGCACTGACCGTCCAGGCCTGGGTGAATGTCGGGGCCGCAAACTGCAGCGACGCGGGCGATAAGACCGCCGGGACCGTCCTTGTTGCTGCCGATTCCAGCTTGAACACGGCAGGGGCTGCCCCCTTCGCCCTGCCAGCAGGAGCGGCCCGAGCTGCCGGCGCCGCCGTGAACCTCTGTTTCGCGCTGACCCTCCCTGCTGGAACTTCCGATGTGACCCTTCAGGGCAAGAACGTGATTCCGCTGTGGAGGTTCACCAGCGTCGTCGGCTCCTAGCGTGGCGGCATCCGTGACGCCCGTGGAAGGAATCAGGGCACAAGTGTGGGCGCCAAGAGCCATAGGGCTTCGGACAGGAGTGCGCGAGACTGCACTCACCGTGCTTGCCGTGCTCGGGTCGCTTTGCCTTGCTGCCGTGATCGCTTCTGCCGTTTTCAGCGTCAACTTTGTGGTCTTCCGCAGCGGGTCCATGGAGCCGGCCTTTCCTGTTGGCTCGCTCGCCGCCGTCAGGGAAGTACCAGCCTCATCGCTGAAACCCGGTGACGTGGCCACCGTTTCCCGGACACCTACCTCGACACCCATCACGCACCGCGTGGTGAGCATTCAATCCGATCCAGCATCGCCCGGCCACTCGATCCTGGTCCTCAAGGGTGACGCCAACCGTTCTCCGGACCCTGTGGAATACCGCGTAGCCACGGCGCGGCAGATGCTCTTCGCCGTACCTGAACTGGGCGGATGGGTGATGGGCCTCAGATCACCCGCAATTCTGGGCAGCAGCACCGCACTCCTGGCAGCGCTGGTGGCTTGGTCCTTCTGGCCGCGAAGGAGTGGCACCGGATGAGAAGACTTCAACGTGCCGCGGCGTTGGCCGCTGCCTGCCTGGTCCTGTCCCTCATGGGGCAGAACCAGGCCTTGGCCGCGGACCCGGCACTACCGGTACCGCAAACGGGTAAAGACGGCATGCTCCGTCTCACCTCCTCCGTCTACCCCTTGGACATTCCCCATCTGGGCCCCGGAGAGTCATTCAGCTGGCAGGTTGGTGCCGTGCTGGACGGTCCCGATTCGGCCACCGCCACTCTGGAACTCCAGGGTTCGGGTTCGCTGTCCGCCGGCCCTGATGCCTATTCCATTACGGCGCAGTCCTGCCCGGCGCAATGGACCGGAACCAGCGGCAAGAATGCGACACTTTTGTGCGGGCCCGGAGCGAGGCAGATTGCCGCCGTCGACAGCTTTGGAAGCGGCGGAGGCGTGGCCTACCCGCTGGGTCGGTTCACCACTGCCGACCAGCCCTGGGTGCTGTTCCGGCTGGAACGTCCCGCGGGTGCCGCCGGAGCTGACGGGACTTTGGCGTTCGGCATCGGCATTGTGGCCGGCGATGACGACGACGGGACCCACCCGCAGCCGGATCTGGCCGTCACAGGAATGAGCATTTTGCCCTACCTCGCCGGTGCCGCCGGCTTTGCCCTGATCGGCACAGTCCTGATCCGGACCGCACGCCGGAAGGAGCAGCCATGAGGTTCCCGAGCCGAAGGCGCCAGGCTGTGGCCGGGACAGCCGCAATGGCCATCGCTGCCGCATCTCTGCTGAGCCTCAGCTCGGTCACTGATGCTGTCTGGACCGACGACGAATATGTCAGCAGCACAGCCGGAGTCATGATTGCCGGAGACTGCAGCACAACAACGCTCTTCCAGACCCAGTCCGCTTCACGCCACCTCTCGGGCGTTTTGGGAGCCCAGAACCTGGATTCGCTGGCAGCCCTCCAAGGCCTCGCCGTCGAGAATACAAGCGGAACCCTTTCAGTGGCCCCGGGCTCGGCCATCCAGATCGACCCCGTTACTTTCAGCGCTCCGCTGGACGTCAGCGCCCTGGGAAATCCGGTACTTTCGGCGGCGTTGGGGCTTGACGCGGCTGCGGGAGATGCGGGCGCGTACAACCAGTGGGGACGTGCCAGAGCAAGCGGGCAGTCTGCAGCTTCCGCGGGGGCAGTGAACGATCAGTCCGGGGCAGTCGATGCCACCGGAACGGCCGACGGTTCAGCCACAATGCCCAAGTCTGCGAGCATCAATATGGGATCGCTCGTCCCGGCGGCCACTGCAGCCATGACCTTGGATGTTGGTGCTGTGGCAAGTTCCGCTGAGGTTGATGCGTGTGTGCTGGTGAATGGCTGGCCTGCTCCCAATCCCGTGC
Source organism: Arthrobacter sp. Z5-13 (assembly GCF_056499105.1). Taxonomy (NCBI): domain Bacteria; kingdom Bacillati; phylum Actinomycetota; class Actinomycetes; order Micrococcales; family Micrococcaceae; genus Arthrobacter; species Arthrobacter sp. Z5-13. The sequence goes on along the minus strand of NZ_CP096460.1, from coordinate 578,392 downwards.
CCGTAGAGAAGCGGGCCTATGGGATTGCGGGAGCTGACCTGAAGGCCGGAGTCCCTTCAGTTCAAGCGATGACGGCGGCAGCAACGTCCGCCATTGATGACGCAGAGGATGACTTTGCCGCCCTGGACGACGTCGGCGGGCAGGTCACGACGACGGTGAACGCCGGTATCGCCGGGCTTGTTCAGGGCTCTGCAGGCACCCTCAAAGTGGGTACCGTGAGCACCGTCATCACCATAGGAGCCCTCGATTTAAGCGGATTGCCTCAACACCTGACGGGGTCCCTCAGCGACGGCGCGGTCACGATAGACCTCAGCAACAGCAGCGCCACAGTCGATCTCGCCGCACTCCGGGGAGACGCCAACGGCTTCAACGGCCTTCCGCCAAACACTGTGATCGGCATTGACCAGGCCCTGCTTACGAAAGCCAGCCAGCGGACAACGGCGCTGCTCGGAAAGTGGTCCTCGGACACTGTCCTTGAACTCAAGCAGGCCTTGGGAGCAGCCACATTCTCCATGCAAACACAAGTGGTGCTCCGCGCTGACGTTCTGCTTACCACCGTCGACGTCGCCCGGCTCACCATCAGCTACGGAACCACCGTGGGAGCCTTCCTCGGGGCCACCGTACCCGCCCCGACCATCACCACCCAAGTTCTAGGAACACCCCTTCCCGGACTGAATACGCTGCTTGCACCAATCCTTACTGCCGTGACCAACGGAGCCGGGACGGTTGTCCAGGACGCATTGGTTCCGGCGTTGCAGGGAGCCACAGGGGTGATCCCCACGGCTGTGGCTGAAATTGCAGGAGCCACGGCGGCGGTCACTCAGGAACTGGGGGTCATACTGGGTCCCTTGGCCGGGGTTCTGTCCTTCACCGTGAACGTCCAGCCGGACCAACCTGGAGCACCCGCCACTGCCGCCGCCGCGGGCACGTCTGTGGCCGGCGAGTACAAGGTCTCTGCCTTGCGGATCGCGGCCTTGGGCAATTCGGCGGAAATCTACCTGGCAACTTCGTCGGCCGGCCCGGTGGCCTTCAGACCCTGACCCGCCCCTGACCGGCTGCATGAGTGACTCCCGTGAGCCCGCTTCAGCAGTTACCAAGGAAACTGCAAGGTTTAGGTCCCCGGTCCGCAGGATTGGCCGAGGATTCGAACAGTTTGATACTCGCAGCCCGTAACCCTTGCCACCATAGAACCGGGGCACCCGTCAGCTCGCCCGGACAGGGCTTGGAAGGAACGATTCGGACCCCCACTACTCCTCCGGGACCGTCTACTAATGCTGGGAGTGCCTCGTGCATCATCGTTTCCTTCGGCTGGTTGTCGCCAGCCTTGTACTGTCGCTAAGTGTGTTGTTTGGTATTGCCGTGCCGGCCGGAGCAGCAGGGCGTGCTGAGGTCACGCTCAGCGCTTCCGCCGGGCCGGCCGGATCCTCGGTGACCGTTACCGGCACAGGCTTCACCAGGCAAAGTGCGGGTACGCTGACAGCGGGCACTGTCAGTGTGCCCTTCGCGACGAGCGGCAAGGGCACCTTTACCGCCGCGGTGACCATCCCTGTCACCACATCCCCCACAGTGGCTGTTACCGCCACTGCGGGCAAAGCCTCAGCCTCGGCGTCGTACGCGGTAACGTACAGCCCCGCCTCCACCAGCGCCGGCAGGGACAGCCTTGCTGAGGCAGGTCCCGCCCCCATGACCATGGCCGCCCGGACAAAAACAACCACCACGACGACGACGCCTCCTCCGATGAGCTCGGATCCCTTGCGGTTCGGGGTCTCTACCCCGGGCGGCCCACTGGCCTCCAGCGAGCTGGACGCCGTCGCTACGCTTGTGAACGAAAGCCCGTCCATCGTGATGTCCTACAAGGACTTCAGCCAGTCTGCACCCATCGCAGACCTCAATGCCGTGGATGCCCGTGGCGCCACAAGCCTTATCACCTGGGAGCCTTGGCTTTGGAGCGGCAACGGCGCCAACCAGCCGGTCTTCGCACTGGACCGCATAACCGCGGGAGACTACGACACCTATATCGCTCAGTGGGGCACCGCCCTGGCTTCCTGGGGCAAGCCGGTGATGCTCAGGTTCGCCCATGAGATGAACGGGAACTGGTACCCGTGGGCCGAGTCCGCGAACGGCAACGGGGCCGGGGACTACGTGGCCGCCTGGCGTCACGTGCATGATGTTGTAGCCGCCACGGGCGCATCCAACGTCTCGTGGGTGTGGAGCCCCAACGTACCGTACTGGGGATCCACCGCCCTCAGCGGTCTTTATCCCGGCGCCGGATACGTCGACGTCGTGTCCCTGGACGGTTACAACTGGGGAACCGCGGTGTCATGGAGTTCCTGGACCTCACCGTCCGCCCTGTTCGGCGACGGGTTGACGGCCCTCCGCAGCCTCGCCCCGGGCAAGCCGATCATGATTTCCGAGACCGGATCCGCTGAAGCCGGCGGTTCAAAGGCCAGCTGGAATACCGCCCTCGTCTCCTACCTCGCCGCCCAATCCGACGTCACCGCGCTGGTCTGGTTCCATCACAACAAGGAAGTGGACTGGCGGATCAACAGCTCCACCACCTCCACCAGCGCCCTCGCCGCAGCACTGGCCGCGAGAAACTAGGAATCCATTCACCATGATCGTTGCCCCGCCGCACCTCCGGAGATGTTTCCGGAGGTCCGGCGGGGCCGATCGAGCCTGAGGATCGAAGGGCCGTTGTGAACCACAGAATCGATAACACCCGAGCCCTGAGGCCCGGACCCCCGGCTCACCGGGTCCTCAATCACCAGCTCCTGGTCCGGATCCTCACCACGCTGACCATAGTCCTGGGCGTGAACTACATCCTCTGGCGGTGGCTGTTCTCGGTGAACTGGTCCGCTGCTTGGATCAGCGTGCCGCTGGTCATGGTCGAAACCTACAGTCTGATCGACGCCTTCCTCTTCGGCGTCACCATGTGGCGGCTCCGCGAACGCCCCGCGGCTCCTTCCCCACCGGAAGGCCTGGATGTGGACGTGTTCATCACCACGTACAACGAACCGGTTGACCTGGTGATGACCACAGCCCTCGCCGCCAGGAACATCAGCTATCCCCACAAAACGTGGATCCTGGACGACGGTGCACGGCCGGCAATCGAACAGGCCGCCGGGAAGGCAGGGATCGGCTACATCACCCGCTCCGCCGACTGGGCGGATCTCCCCCGCCACGCCAAAGCAGGCAACCTCAACAACGCCCTCGCCGCGACAGGAGGGGAATTCCTGCTCATCCTGGACGCAGACCAGATCCCCGAACCTCAGATCCTGCACCGGATGCTGGGCCATTTCAACAATCGCAAGGTTGCCCTGGTCCAGACGCCGCAGTGGTTCTCCAACGTCAATGACGATGACCTGCTAGGGAGCCAGGCCCCGCTGTTCTACGGACCCATCCAGCAAGGGAAGGACGGCTGGAACGCTGCCTTCTTCTGCGGTTCCAACGCCATCATCCGCCGTGAGGCGCTGATGCAGATCGGCGTCACAGGCTATGTGAAAGGGGTAAGGGCCACCGTAGAGCGGGCCCTGAAGGCAGCCGATAAAGTCATCGCCAACGCCAGGTCAGAGCACGGTGCGTCAGGCCTGCATGTGACCAGGGCTCTGACGGACATCGGATCGGCGGTACGCGGGGCACGCCGGGAACTCAAGGAAAACAGGCCGGTAGGGAACGTCACCTACGACTTCCAGCGAAAGGTCGACGCCGCCGCCCGCGGCATCGTCACGGTGGACGTGACTTCTCTTGAAGCTGACCTTGTGGAGATCGAGCGTCTTTCAGGGCTCACGTCCTCAGGCGGTTTTATCGACGACGACGCCATTGACCGCCTTGCCCAACGTGACTGGTCACCGCTTGGTGCGATCGGATCGGTCCGGAAGATGGTCCAGGCGCTGGATGTGGACCGGTCCCATGAGGCCCTGCCGGTTATGCCAATGGCCACAAACTCCGTGACCGAGGACATGGCCACGTGTATGCATCTTCATGCTGCAGGCTGGGACAGCGTCTACCACCACGAAATCCTGGCCAAAGGACTGGCGCCTGAGGATCTCAGAACGATGCTGACCCAGCGGTTGCGTTGGGCGCAGGGCACAATGCAGGTCTTCCTCCGCGAAAACCCGCTCCTCCAGCGTGGGCTCAAAGCGGGTCAGCGGCTGATGTACTTCGCCACCATGTGGAGCTATCTCTCCGGCTTCGCAGCCGTTGTCTACATTGCGGCGCCCATCATCTTCCTGTGCTTCGGCGTGATGCCGGTGAACGCTTTCAGCAGTGACTTCTTCGTCCGCCTGGTGCCATTCCTGATCTTCAATCAGCTCCTGTTCTTCGTTGCGGCCCGGGGCAGGAAAACCTGGCGCGGCCAGCAGTACAGCCTCGCGCTCTTCCCGGTCTGGATCAAAGCATGCACGACGGCGGCAGGGAACGTTCTGTTCGGCCGTGACCTGGGCTTCGCCGTCACGCCCAAAACCCGGCAGAACGGGGGACCAGCCTGGTCCCTGATCCGTCCCCAACTGGTTGCAATCGCGGCCCTGGTGTTCGCCGCCGTGGTGGGCCTGGTTCGGATGTTTACCGGACTCGGTGCCCCTGCCGGGACCCTCGTCAACATTGGCTGGGTGGTATATGACCTGGTGATCCTCAGCGTGATTATCCGTGCAGCGTTCTACAGTGGATTTACTCCCCCGAAGGAAGCTGAAGCCCATGGCAATTGACTCCATAGACGACTACATCGCCTCCCAGCCAGGGGACATGCAGGAGATCCTTAAGGAAGTCCGCAGACGGGTCCATGAAGCAGTGCCTGGGGCCGGGGAGATGATCAGGGCGGCAGAACGGCAACGCCGCAAGTAGCACCTACCCTCGGCCGTCGATTATTCTGACGGCAGTGTTATTTCAATTTTCTCTGTGACCCAGAATCCACTTAGGGATTCCAGTCCGCTCCTTGGAGGAGCGATGATTCCGTGCGCCCTGCGAGGGGAACTCCATTCGAGTCCCCTCGCCCAGAGGCCCAACACCGAACTCACCACTGGAAGATCGCATGAAAACAATACTTGGAAACTCCGCCGAGCCCTCTTCACCTGCCCTCGATCGGCAATCCCTGCGCCCTGACTGCGCAAACTGCTTTGCCCTCTGCTGTACTGCCTTCGGGTTCTCACGTTCAGCTGATTTTGCACTGGACAAACCGGCAGGTTCACCGTGCCAAAACCTGGCGGCCGACTTCTCCTGCACCATCCATGACCGCCTTCGCCCCAGGGGATATAGAGGCTGCACGGTCTTTGACTGCTTCGGGGCTGGCCAAAACGTGTCTCAACGGTTCTTCGCCGGAAAGAGCTGGCTTGAACATCCAGAGACCAAAGACGGGATGTTTTCAGCATTCAAAGCCGCCCGGCAGCTGCACGAAATGCTCTGGTATCTGGCCGAGGCCCAATCACGAACCTTCGATCCTGACTTATCAGCAGTTGCCGGACAAATGCGAAAAACGATCGAACACGCGGTCAGCGGCGAGCTGTCCGCGCTCGTTGCACTCGATCTCCAACAGCTTCACTTCGAGGTGAGGGCACTACTCATTGAGGTCAGCGAAGACGTGCGGACTTCCTACTTCGCGGCCGGGGATGATCATTTGGGGTCCGAGCTAAAAGCCGGAGCGGATCTGATGGGCAGGACTCTCAGGTCCCGGCGGTTATGCGGGGCGGATCTCAGAGGGGCTTACCTTATTGCGGCTGATCTGCGCGACGCTGACCTGGCAGGCGTGGACCTGCTCGGCGCCGACTTACGGGATGCGCGGCTTGAAGGCGCTGATCTGTCCAAGGCCCTGTTCGTAACGCAACCGCAGCTCAATGCTGCACGAGGCAGCCGCGCAACACTTCTCCCGTCGGATCTGACCATGCCATCGCACTGGCAGGACGCATGAGCACCACGTACCGGCGGAGAAGATCCTCCTCCGTCAGGCCCTCTGCCGGTTCATCCTGAGCGTGTCAGTGCGGCGGAGTGGCCGCTGATTGCCCCAGAGTCTTCCGGATCAGCTCCACGGCCTCCTCGACCGTCAGATCGGCCGGAACCCGGAGGTGGGCCTCGTCGGCCTGGGGCGGTTCCAGCGTGGCGAGCTGGGAAGCCAGAAGCGTCGCCGGCATAAACTCGTGCTCCCGCGCCTCGAGCCTGCGGGCGATTAATTCCGCAGCACCGTCGATGTAGATAAGGAGCAAATCCGGCACCTGGGTACGCAGCAGGTCCCGGTAGGAGCGCTTGAGCGCCGAGCAGGCCACGACGCTGGGCCGGCCCTCGCTGACTCCCTTCGCAATGGTCGCCGCCACCACTTTCAGCCAGGGAATCCTACCCTCGTCGGTAAGCGGAGTGCCCGCGGCCATCAGCGCCTTGTTGGGCGGGGGATGGAGGTCATCGGCGTCGATAAAGGGTATCCCCAGGCTTTCCCCCAGGGCGTGTCCCAGGACGCTTTTGCCGCTGCCGGACACGCCCATGACCACTATGGGACGGATAGCAGTCACGGGGCCACCTCACCGGCTGGGGAATCTGGTGCGAAGCTCAACAGCACCTTGCTCGACTCGGCAGAGTTCTTCGCCTTTTCAAACGCTTCGAGGCCTTGCTCCAAGGGGAAGACGCGGGTGATGACGGGGTCCACGAACAGGGACCCGCCGGCCAGTGTGGCAATGAAGTCGTCGATCTCGTCATTGAACCTGAACAATCCCGGCAGTTCAAGCTCCCGTGTGATGGCCAGGGAAATCAGCACCTGTTCACGTTGGTCAATGACGTCACAAACGTGGACCAGGGGCCGTGAACGAGCGGAACTCCCAAGGGAAGGCCGGGGTCAACTACACGAGGGCCTCGGAGGATTGGGAAGCCTGAGTAACACGGTGGCATAGGGTTCCCCTGAAGAAAAGGCAGCCTGACCTCTTGAACCTCCGCCTTGCACGTGTGAGTATAGGCCCGAGCGGGATAACGATTTCCCGCCCTCTCGGGTCTCACAAATCAAGTCCTCAGTGCTGCGGACGGGTGTTTTACTCGGGTGGGTGCATTCGCGTGCCTCCTTCCCCGTTCCCTTCCCTCGCTCTGTTGCTGTGAGGCGCCGCGGGTTTGGGCCCCTGCCAGAGCGACGGTGTCGTCGTCCCGGTGTCCGATCGGCTCATTTCTCAGGAATTCCCTAGCGAACGGAAGTCAATGACGACGAATTATCGCCCCCTTCGGTCATCCCGCAGTGCGGTTTCACGCAGGTCCTTCATCACTGGTGCCTCCCTTGCTGTACCCCTGGTGGCAGCCGGTGCAGCCGGCGCCTCCTGGGCGAAGCCCAAGCCCGGCCCCATTCCGCAAGCGACAGTCTCTCTTGGACCGTCCAAGTATGCGCATCCAGGCATGGTTCATACTCTGGCTGACGTTGAGGCGACATCGTTGCGCGTGGCGGACAGCGCTCAGCCCTGGCTGGGAGGCTGGAACCGCCTGGTGGTAAACGGCCGCTCCGGTTCCGATTGGCAGCCCCGTCCGCTGGAGACAGTCATCCGCGGTGGTGACGGCTCAAACTACGGGCCGTTGTTCACGGATATCCATGCCGCGTACCAGAATGCCCTGCGGTGGCGGATCTCCGGCGTGGCCGCCCATGGCGCAGCTGCCGTGCGGATCCTCAATGCCTGGTCCGGGAAGTTGACGACGGTCACCGGCAACGCTGACCGCTTCCTGGCTGCAGGTATCTACGGCTACCAGTTTGCGAACGCGGCCGAGCTGGTGCGGGACCATCCGGACTTCGAGTTTGAGCGGTTCCGCGGCATGCTGCTCAACATTTTCCACCCGATGAATGAGCACTTCCTCACCAATCACAACGGTGCTGTCATCACCAACTACTGGGCGAACTGGGACCTCTGCAACATGGCATCGGTCCTGGCCATCGGCATCTTCGCGGACCGCGACGACCTGGTGGACCGCGCTGTTACTTACTTCCAGAGCGGCGCTGGCAACGGTTCACTGCCGAACGCTGTGCCTTACGTTTACGAAGACGAGGGCTTGGCCCAGTGGCAGGAGAGCGGCCGCGACCAGGCACACAGCATTATGGGCATCGGGCTCATGGGCGCCTTCTGCGAAATGGCCTGGAACCAGGGCATCGACTGCTACGGACACGACAACAACCGCTTCCTCAAGGCTGCCGAGTACGTCGCGAAGTACAACCTGGGCAATGACGTCCCCTTCACCCCGTACACCTGGCAGTCCGGCCCCTCGAGCACCGCCGCCCACGCAGGCTGGCAGACCCACACAGTCCCGGGAGCGGACTCGCGGGGGCAGGCACGGCCTGTCTGGGACCAGGTTCTGGGACACTACTCCGGCCGCAAGGGCCTCAACACCCCCTGGGTCAGCCAGATCGCCGCCACTCTTCGGCCCGACGGCGGAGGCGGCGACTACGGCAGCAACTCGGGAGGATATGACGCCCTGGGATTCGGCACCCTTATGCAGTACCCGGCCCAGATCGGCAGGCGTGTCTCCCGATTGCAAAGCTTCAACGTGCCAGACCGTTACGTTCGGCACTCCGGTGCAACAGTCCGCCTCGATCCCACCACATCGCCGGTGAAGGACTCACAGTTCCGGATAGTCCCCGGGCTGGCCAGCCAGGCGGACGGTCGCATCTCGTTCGAGTCCGTTGACATGCCCGGGTACTTCCTGCGCCACTGGAACTACCAGTTCAGCCTGGTCCAAAATGACGGTTCCGCTACCTTCAAGGCAGACGCCACCTTCCTCCCGGTAGCAGGGCTGGCACATAATTACCTGAAATCGTTCCGCTCGCACAACTATCCGGACCGCTACATCAGGCACAAGAACTACACCCTCAGCCTGACCACGATCGCGAGCGACCTCGACCGTTCCGATGCTACATTCCGGATGGTGGACTGAGGGGGCAGCGGAATCCTGCCTCGTGGCGGCTGGTTAGGAACTCACCTGTGCAGTCTGTGGATCAGGAAGAGGAATGGCTGGGCCAGAAGGCGCAACAGGCCCACGGTCACCACCAGCGCAATGAAAAGCAGTAGTCCCGGGAGGAAGTAAAGGAACACTGCGATGAAAGTCGCGAGGTATCCGGCAAGGTAGCCGACGATCGTCGCTTCGTCCATTGGACTCCCCGATCAACAGCCGTGTTATAGGCAAGTGGGTGTTGCTGCTGACTCCTGCAGCTCTGGGTGAGGTGGTCCCCGGCCTTGTTGGCCGGGGACCACTGTTTTTCGGTTCTTAGGCGGCGCTTTTAGGCGTTGATCTGCTGCTGTTTGCCCTTGGTTTCAATTTCAATCTTGCGGGGCTTCGCCTGTTCCGCGACAGGGATCCGCACCGTGAGGACGCCGCCGTCGTACGTGGCCTTGACGTTCTGGGTGTCCAGGGTCTCACCGAGGACCAGTTGCCGGCTGAACACGCCGCGGGGACGTTCGGAGGCGAACATCTCGGTATCTTCGCTGACAGGGTCCTTCCGTTCGGCCTTAATCGTCAAAACGTTGTGTTCGACGTCCAGATCCACCGAGTCGAGGTCTACACCGGGAAGATCCAGCGCAACCACAAATTCGCTCCCTTCACGCCAGGCGTCCATGGGCATCGCTGCAGGGCGGGCCGTGGTGCCGAGGACCTGCTGGGCCAGCCTGTCGAATTGGCGGAACGGGTCGTTGAGCATCAACATCGCATACCTCCTGTGATCCAATCGATGAACCGGATGTATATCCGCTGATACAGATTTTATAGCACTTGGAGTTAAGGACCGCAAGAGGGTTTGAGGCCTAAATCGCACCCCTTCCGGAGGCCCTGCACCGCTTGTATGATGAGGACCGGAGAGCCGGGAAGCCTGGTCGGCCCGCAAGTGGAAACGCCTGCGGCATGCCTTGGCAACTGCCTTGGGCGTGATCGCTGCGATTAAGGAACCGGCCATGAGCACCGACCCAACTCCCGTCATCCACACCACGCGCCTTGTCAAGAATTTTGGACGCACGTCCGCGCTGGCAGGCCTGGACCTGTCCGTGATGCCAGGCGAGGTCCACGGCTTCCTCGGACCCAACGGCGCAGGAAAATCCACAACGCTCCGGATACTTTTGGGCCTCATCCGGCCAACAGCGGGAACGGCCCGCGTGTTCGGCATCGATCCGTGGGCTGAGCCGGTGCGGGCCCACCGGGATGTTGCCTACGTCCCCGGGGACGTGACGCTCTGGCCCAACCTGACCGGCGGCGAGGTCATTGACCTGCTCGCCGGGCTGCGCGGCGGCGTGGATGAAAACCTGCGTCGGGAACTCATCGACGAGTTCGATTTCGATCCACGGAAGAAGGCACGGACCTACTCGAAGGGCAACCGGCAGAAGACAGCCCTGATCGCGGCCTTTTCCCGCCCCGCCAGACTCTATCTGTTGGACGAACCGAGCTCGGGCCTTGACCCGGTCATGGACACCGTGTTCCGCCGTCACGTCCGCAGGGTCACGTCGGACGGGGCCACCGTGCTGCTGTCCAGCCACATCCTGTCCGAGGTGGAACAGCTCTGTGACAGGGTGACCATCATCCGGTCCGGGGTGGCCGTGGAATCCGGGACCCTGGCCGAACTCCGGCACCTCACCCGTACCCGCTTCCGAGTGACGGCAGCGGCGAAACCCGAGGTACTGTCCGCATGGCAGGGCATTCACAACCTCCGCGTCGACGGGACTGCTATAGAGTTCGACGCCGATGCAGCGGACCTGGGCCACGTCCTTGATGCATTGGCTACCGCAGGCATTACGGGCATCACGGCCGCGCCCCCTTCTCTCGAGGAGCTGTTCATGCGCCACTACGGCGCGCAGGCCGCCGGACATGATGCCGGGCAAGCCAGCCACAAGAGCCAGGTGCTCTGATGCCCGCCGTTCTCCGGCTGGCACTGCTCCAGGCACACAGGGACCGCGGGAGCTTGGCTGCCGGGATCCTGGGCATCGCCGGTCTGGGATACGCGGCCGCCACCGCCGTCACTATACAGTTTGGCGAGGACAATGAGCGGGCCGCCCTGATTTCTGTGGCTGCGGCCAGTCCGGCCTTCCTGTTCCTCCGGGGGCTTCCCGACGGCATCAGCGCCGGGGCGGTCACGTTCTTCCAGGGCTTTTCGTTCACAGCGGTGCTGGCCGGGTTGATGAGTGCATTCCTGGTGGTCCGGCACACGCGCGCCGATGAGGACCAGGGCCTGTTTGAGCTGGTCGGTTCCACACAGGTCACGCGGGTGACTTCCCTGTACGCAACACTGCTCCTCGGCACCTGCGCAAATGTCGTCCTTGCGGTGGCCGTTGCCGCCGGATTCATCGGTGCAGGACTCCCGGTACCCGGATCATTCCTGGCCGGCGCGGCTGTCGGCGCCGTAGGCTTGTTCTTCATGGGTTCCGCCGCGCTGCTGGCACAGGTCATGCCCTCCGCAAGGAGCGCCAACGGGACAGCCGCGGCGCTGGTGGGTGGCGCCTATCTGATCCGCGGTGCCGGCGACGCCCTCGGCATCGCCGACTCATCGCTGCTGCACGTCACCGCCGCCTGGCCTTCGCTGTTCTCACCTATCGGCTGGGTACAGCGCATCCGGCCGTTCACTGAGGCAGACCCGCTGCCTTTGCTGGTTATCGGTGCCGCAACAGTAGTCCTGGTGGTGGTTGCCGTGGCGCTCCGCAGCGGCAGGGACCTGGGCGCCAGCTACATCGCGGCGGACGATTCGGGCGAGGAACGGGCGGGCGCCGGCCTGGCGTCGATGCTGGGCCTGGCGTGGAGGCTGCAGCGTGGAAGCGTAGCCAGCTGGAGCTTCACCACCGCTGCGCTGGGGGCCGTGGCCGGCGGTCTGGGCCCGGTGGTCCGCGACGCATTGGAAGGAAATCCGTCCGTGGCGGAACTGATGAGCCGCATTGTTCCGGGCGACGCCGGTCTGGTCGACCTGTTTACCACCGCCATGTTGGGCATCGCCGGGATCCTGGCAGCTGCCGCGGGCATCGAGGCTGTGCTGCGGCTTCGGGCGGAAGAGGCCGAGGGGCGGGCCGAACTGCTGCTGGCCGTCCCGACGTCGCGGTTCCGCTGGCTCGGCAGTACCCTCGCCGTCGCGGTATTTACGACGACGGCGGCTGCCGTTGCCGCTGGAGCCTCAGCCGCCGTCGTGCTCGCGCTGGGACAAGCAGGGGGCAGCAGCCCCGGTACGGTGTTTGCCGCAGCTCTGGCACATATCCCGGCGGCGCTCGTCTTCCCTGCCGTGACCCTGCTGGTGTTCGCACTCGCACCCCGCTGGAGCAGCGCAGTCGGATGGGGGGCTCTAGCCGCCGCCCTGGTCCTGGGACAGTTCGGGGAACTGCTGGGACTGCCCGTCTGGCTGCAGGAGCTGAGCCCGTTCCGGCATTCTTCAGCCATGCCCGTTGAAGCCTTCAACCCCGAGGGCGCCATGCTAATGGCCGCTATCGCCATCGCTGCGGCGGCCGCTGCCATCCGCCTGATCCGGGAAAGAGACGTAATGGTGTGAAGGACTACCAGATGGAGCTGCCAGTGCGCACGAATGAAGGAGCCGATGGACTCGTCTAATACGCTGGTTTCGTGCAGATTCGTGAAATGGCGTCGGATGACCTCGGACGTGTGAACGCAGTTTGCGATGCCAGCGGTCGCCCACGCTGGACCCAAGAGGTGATCGCGCCAGGGAACAACCGCCTCGTTTTAGTGGCGGTCATGAACAGCGACGTCGTTGGGGCGGCCAAGACGCATCATCACTCTGACCCCGATGGCATCGCCCCTGCAGGCCACTATTTGGGTGGCGTAATGGTCGCCCCGGGTTTCCGACGATTAGGAGTCGGCCTTGCCCTCACGCGGATGAGGGTGAATTGGATCTGGCGCCGGGCTCTCAATGCTTACTACTTCGCGAACGAGCACAACACGGCATCCATCAGAATGCATGAAACACTCGGCTTCCGGCCCGTCGCCCGTTCCCTCGAGATTCACGGAGTGACAGCTGACGACGGACGTTCAGAGCTCGTTCTCTTCAAGGCGTCCCGCTAAGGACGATTCACTGCCGCCGTATCGGATCTCCTTCGATGAGGGGCAACAACTATCTGCACGTCGTCTGCGTACAGGACCTTTCCTGGATCGTCTGAATAAACCACCTGCCAGCCAACGCCGTAGCGGCGAAGGAGATCCGTGTAGAACTCGACTCCGACTAGTAAACCGGTGGCCGTGCGCTTAAACCAGGATTCCGCCAATGGGTTGATTGCCCGGTCGTAGATCGATCTGTCCAGTGTTGAAGGGTCTGTGTAGGCGGAGTCGAAGTAATCGTTCGCTCTCCGCCAGGCAGCCCAGTCCTGGCGGTTGAGCCTGCCGTCCCTTGCCAGGCCGTTAGCAAGGGCAAAGATTCCCGGGTAGCTGCCACGGGCGTTGGGGATCCTTGCCTGGTAGCGCACAAACATCGACTCCATGTTCCCCAGCTAATCAGCTGCCCTCGGGTCGAAGTCGTAAGCGGCAAGCCCGTCGATGCTTGTCCGATTCTTGGCGATCCGGTATTGGGCGCTACCGTCAGTCCCTTTACGTTCGAAGTAGGGTCCCAGCAGATCGCGATGACCTTCCAGACTCATCAGCGGTACGCCCCATCCGCATGAATCAGAAACACGTACGACGTCGACCACAATGACGGCCCTCGTGCCGGGCTTGTCGTCGAAATGACGGGCGAGTGACTCGAATCCGTCGTCGTACCGGCTAATGACACGCCCGGTGCCATGGAGGCGGACGATGTTGGGAGGACCATCGAAGGCGCAGAACATGACCGTGACCCGGCCGTTCTCGCGGAGATGGGCAATGGTTTCGCTCCCGCTGCCGGTGACGTCAAGCCAGGCAAAGGTGTGCTCGTCGAGGACTGCGAAGGTGCCTGGCAGTCCCCGAGGTGAGACATTGACGTGGCCATCGGCAGACAACGGCGCCGTGGCCACGAAAAACACCGGCTGCCGTGCAATGAAGCTTCTCAACCGCTCGTCAATCGCGTCGTAGACCTTACTCATGAGAACACGCTCCCACGGGCTGAAGAGCCGTTCAAACCTGTCTCAAAACGAGGGACCGAAGAAGGGGCCGGCTACGGCTCGATGAGCCCGGTGCGGATGGCAAACCTGGTGAGGTCCAGCCGGTCGCGCAACCCCAGTTTCTGCAGGATGTTCGCCCGGTGCCGATCAACGGTCTTCACACTGATGGTCAGGATGTCCGAGATCTCCTTGGCTGAGTTCCCCTCTGCGATCAGCTTCGTAATCTGCTCCTCGCGGGGAGTGAGGATAGTGTCCGGCATCCGGTCACCACGACGGTCTCGCTCCAGATAGTCGCGGATGAGCGCGGTGACAGCTCCCGGGTAAAGGAAGGACTCCCCACGCATCGCTGAGCGGCATGCCTCAATGAGGTCCCGGTCGGCGACGGACTTGAGCACATAACCTGAGGCCCCGGCCCGCAGCGACTCGAAGAAGTACTGTTCATTGTCGTACATCGAGAGGATGAGGATCCGCACGCTGGGTGCGCTCCGCGATATCTCCCGTGCCGCCTGAAGGCCGGTCATCCGGGGCATGGCGATGTCAAGAACAGCGAGGTCAACCCCACCCCCAGTCGCGGCTGTAACTGCCTCTGCCCCGTCGGCTGCCTCGGCCACAACGGTGAGGTCCGGTTCCGCCTCAAGGATCAAGCGAAGGCCGCGGCGAACCAGGGCATGGTCGTCGGCGAGGAGGATGCGCGTCGGGTCAGCCACGGTCCAAGCTCCCTGCTTCCCTGCCTGGAACGACAAGGCAGACGTCGGTCCCCCCACCTGGCCGTACGGTGATAGTCAGCGCGGCACCTATGAGAAGGGCGCGTTCGCGCATCCCACGGATGCCCGCTCCTTCGCGGAGATCCCCGCCCTGCCCGTCGTCGAGAATCCGAAGGGTCAGCCCGTTCGCCGATGAGGTGAGTCTGAACTCGACTCGTGTCGCGTGCGCGTGCCGGGCCACGTTGGTGAGTGCCTCCTGCGCGATGCGGTACAGCACCAGTTCGACTTCCCCGCTGAGCTCCGGGAGCTCCTCATCGATTTCCCACTTCAGCGGGATCCCGCTCGAGCGCATGAATTCAGAGCCGAGCGAACTCAGCGCACTCCGCAGGCCGAGATCCGCGAGCACGCCCGGGCGCAGGCGCTGCGCCACCTGACGGACCTCCTCAAGGCTCTCGCGGACGGCCTCTTGGGCGACGAGGCTCTCCTCGCGGAGATCGTCGGGAGACCTGTCGACGACTCGCTTCAAGCTCAGGAGAGCAACGGTCAGGCTCTGGCCGATCTGGTCGTGCAGTTCCCGCGAGATCCGCTGGCGTTCCCCCTCCTGCGCCGCCAGCGCCAGGGCGCTGCTCGCGGTGTTCTCCGCCTCCAGCCGATCGAGCATCTCGTTGAAGGTGCGGATCAGGTGTCCAAGGTCACCGTTGCCGGCTTCGATCGCCCGATCGCCGCCGCGTCGAAGCAGGCCCACCCTGCGCATCACATCGGTCAGTGCGTCAAGCGGCGCGAGGCTGGCCCGAACCAATGCGGCGTTCGCGGCGAGTATGAGAGCCAGTCCAACGAGGAGGACAGGTACTTCAGTGAGCAGGACGGGCGACGACACTGTCGCGGGAGAGAGCGCCAAGACGAGCGTGCCCATCGCGAAGAGCAATCCGTTGATGACGAACAGCCGCCAGAACAGCAACTGTGCCGGTCCTTTGAGAGGCATGCCGCGTATTGTGCCGAAAGGCCTGGTTTCGGGCAGGGTCCGCATGCGACTAGCCTTGCGCGCGCCTGGTCCTTTGTCCATGAGGGCTCGCACCCACGAGCACCAGAGCTCGCACAATCGACGGTCCGAAAATGGGTGTCAGCCCCGATGGCACCTCTGTGTCGCCGGAAGTGATACTGAATGTACACCTGGAAACCGACGGACGGAGGCCGAAATGGAGACCACCCAAAGCACATTGGCCGGCGCCGGGGTGCTGCACGACTGCCTGACCCGTGACGGCCAGCAATTCCGGATCCTTGTCTCGCGTTCCGGCAGCCGCGAGATCTTCGTTTACGACTCGAGCGAATCAGATCGGGCCGTGGTGACGCTTGTGCTCGAGGAGGACGAGGCCCAGCAGGTCTCCGAGATCCTCCACGGCCCGTCCTTCGCCGACCAGATCTCCCGGCTTGAACGGCGGGTTGCCCAGCTCGCGGACAACTGAGAGCCAGTTACTCGCAGGATCATTCCCGGGAGAGGACCGGATGAAGCACCTCAGTCGATTCGCCAGCGAATTCCTAAAGGCGCTCAAGAACCTCCTGCCCATCGTTATCGTCGTTGTCCTGTTTCAACTGCTGGTATTCCGCTCCTTACCTGATGAGCCTCTGCAGCTGATGACGGGGCTCCTGATAGTAGCCGTGGGCATTGCCCTGTTCCTCTACGGTCTTGACCTGAGCATCTTCCCTGTTGGAAAGAACCTGGCCAATCAGTTCGTCCGCCGCGGTGCCTTGGCGTTGTTGCTGCCGTTTGGTTTTGCGATCGGCTTCGCAGCCTCTATTGCCGAGCCGGCGGTGATCGCTGTTGCCGAGCAGGCCCAGCTGGTCAGTGAGGGGCGGGTCAACGGGATTATGCTCCGCTTTGTCATCGCCGTTTCGGTGGGGCTTGTCATGGTTCTGGGCATCCTTCGTGTTCTGCGGGGCTGGGCGGTGTACAAACTGCTGATCGGGGGCTACGCGTTGGCGCTGGGGCTCACGTATATCGCCCCGCCGCAGATCATCGGTCTTGCCTACGATTCGGGCGGGGTCACCACCAACATCGTCAGTGTCCCGCTTATCGCCGCGATTGGCCTTGGTCTGGCCAATTCGATCAGGGGGCGCAGCCTGCTCGCCGATGGTTTTGGTCTGGTGGCGTTGTGTGTGATGGTGCCCATGATCGGGGTTCAGCTCTACGGCATCTGGGTTTACACTTTTGGCGACTCCGCGGGCGCCCCTCCGGTCACAGACTCCGGGGCGGATCCAACCGACTGGGTGGTGGGGATGATCTTTGGCCTTGCGGGCATGGTCCGCGAGGTCCTGCCCATTGTGGGTGTCGTTCTGTTCTTCCAGTTCGTTGCGCTCCGGCGAAGACTGCCCCACCCTGTCCGTGTCGTCGTCGGGTTCATGATGGTCCTGGTAGGACTTTATGCCTTCGTGGTGGGACTCAAGCTCGGTCTATTTCCGATCGGGACGATGATGGCCGAGCAGCTCATCGAACAGGGCACACCGGTTTTGATTGTGCTGTTCGGACTACTCATCGGCTTCGCTGTCACCATGGCAGAACCTGCGCTGGTGGCGATCGGTGAGCAGGCCCAGGACGCAGCCCCGGGCCGGATCAGCGCGTTCGCCGTCCGCATCATTGTCGCCGTCGGGGTTGCGCTCGGCATCGCTTTCGGCGTCTGCCGCATATTGGTGGGAGGGCCGTTCCACTACTTCATCATGAGCGCCTACGCAGTGGCCATTGTCCTGGTGTTCTTCGCCCCGAAGTACATCACAGCGCTGGCCTTTGATCTTGGCGGGGTGACGACGTCGGAAGTCACCGTCCCGCTGGTGACCGCCCTCGGCATCGGACTGGCCGCGGCGGTGGAGGGAAGGGACGTGCTCATCGACGGGTTCGGTCTGATCGCCTTCGCCTCCATATTCCCTGTCATATCCGTCATGGTGTATGCCATGGTGATGGAGAGATTTCCCCGGCTGAGGAGGGAACCCGCATGAAATTCACGGCCATAGTTGTCATCGCCCCCGACGACCTGGAAGAGCAGGTGATTCAGCACGCCCAGCGGGTCGGCGCCACGGGGGTGACAATTCTGGCGGGGAAGGGCATCGGTGGCGAAGCCAGAAGAACGTTTTTCGGCCTGACCTTCGAGGGAACCCAGTCCGTGTTGCTGATGGTTGTCGGGGCACACCTGACTGCTCCGATCCTGAAGGAACTTCACCAGGTCCTGGTCAAGGGGACTGAATCCCGCGGCCTGGCGTTCGCCGTCCCGATCGAACACCTCACGGGCATAGATAGGCGGCAGGTAGTCAGTTTCGAGGAACACCTGCGCCGAGAGGGCGCCTGAACACGACCCACTCTTTTACGAGGAGGAAGAGAAGAAGATGCTAACGGTCAAAGATGTCATGGTCCCCCAGGTGGTCACGATCTCCCCCTACAGCAGCCTGCGCGAGGCACTGTCCATGATGAAGGAGCGCCAGGTCAAGAGTCTTGTGGTGGAGCGGCAGCACGCCCACGACGCCTACGGCATGCTGAGCTACCGAGAACTCCTGGACACCGTGGTCGCCCAGGAGGGCGATGTGGATCTTCTGAACGTATACGACGCCGCCACAATTCCTGCCATCACAGTCAACGAGGACCTGTCGGTGCGCCAGGCAGCGGCCCTGATGAGCCGCTACCACCTCAGCCGGCTCGTTGTGGTCGAAGGCAACCGGCTGGTCGGCCTGCTCGCGATGAACGACATCCTTGCCCGGCGCATGGACGAACTGACGTGACGCTCACCTGGCTGCGCTACTTCACTTGATGCGCCGAGGTATCCGCACAAGCAAGGGCTCCTTACAGGTACTTGTCGTAGGCAGCCTTGAAATTGAGCAGGATGCCGTAGTGCGACTCGGGGTCGGAGGGATCCATGATGAACTCATTGATCAGCACCCCTTGTTCGTTGTACGCCTTTTCATCCAGACGTACGCCCCATTCGTAATTGCTGTCCTCGGCGAGCTGCCCGTTGGCGTGCCACTTCTTGCGGTTGCCGTACGCGGCGCCAAGCCGGCATGTGTACTGCGACCGGAGCTGCCCGTGCTCGTCCCAGGTGCGCGCCAGTCCGTCCTTGAAGCCATCCTTGTACGTCGATTCGCTCTCGATGGCGCCATTCGGAAAGCGCCACACTTCGATTCCGGTGAAGGGCTGATCGTTCCAGGTCTGAACCTGGCCCTCCCACTCGAGGTCGTCGCCGTCGACCCGCGGCAGCGGTGCTGTTTCATTTTCCATCTGTGAGGTCTTCCCGTCAGTTGTGGGTGTCATTGGGGCAAAATCTACGACGGCGTCAGGTTGGGATGATCTTGAACAGGAACCTCGTCCGGACCATCACCCAAAGAAGCGCCACCATGCCGGCATAGGCAGCAGTGTTCAACCAGATGTTGTCCTGCTGCAGCCCGGGGATGTTGGAAACCACAGCGATCAGCACAATGTGGATGATAAAAACGTAAAGCGTGGCCCGCCCGAGGGGAATCAGGAGCCAACCCAAGGCACGCTCCAGTGGCTTCCAGTACGCGGTCAGCAGGGCGTAGACGGTGACCAGCAGGACCAGGACGTTCAGGAGGCGGCCGGGCTCCAGATACGTGCGGCCGAACAGATTCTCGTACAGGGCACGGAAACTCGTGTCACTCAGGGAAGCGACGCGCACGTCGAACTCGTTGGCTAGGTACGGGTTTGCCCACGACAGAAACGTGAAGGCCACCGTAAGTGCCACGCACACCGCCACCACCCATCGATGATCTCTTAGCCAATTCACCAATCGCCCGCGGTGGTAGCCTGCCGCGATGCCAAGGACAAACAAGACCTGCCACACCAGCAAAGGAAAGGAGTCCTCAAACTGGGAGGGCAGCAGCCGGAAGCGGAACACTGTACCAATAACGTAGAGCCCAGCACTGGCGGCCAGAACCCAGGCTGTTTTTCCTCTGCTCAACGCCCACAGAATCAGCGGGCTGAGCAGCAGCATCACCACGTAGAGGCCCATCACGTTGAACTGCCAAGGCCCGAACTGCAATAAGAGGACAGCCGGGATGACGGCACCTGGAACCGGATACTCCAAGAGCCCCTGCATTCCGCTGAAAAGATCGTAGCTCCGACCCGCAGCAGTCCTCCCCGCTCCTCCAGTCCCTTGATCCGTAAAGGTTGTCAGGGCCTGTGTGTTCACCGCCGGGATGAGGCTGACGATGAAGACCAGGGTCACCACAGCCAA
Source organism: Arthrobacter sp. Z5-13 (assembly GCF_056499105.1). Classification (NCBI taxonomy): domain Bacteria; kingdom Bacillati; phylum Actinomycetota; class Actinomycetes; order Micrococcales; family Micrococcaceae; genus Arthrobacter; species Arthrobacter sp. Z5-13. The sequence goes on along the minus strand of NZ_CP096460.1, from coordinate 558,478 downwards.
CGCTGTCAAATAGAGCTTGCCGGCGCGTTTGCTGGTTTTGTCCAGGACTACCCCCATGCCATCGGCTGCCTTGGGACCGTAAACCATTCCCACCACCACCCCCGAAAGCAGCACGAACAGCTCCGCACCCGAAACGAAGCCCACTGCTTCCTGGGTCAAAAGCTGGAAGAAGGACGAGATGCCCACGTGGTTAACAACCACGAACAGGATGGCCAGGCCACGGAGCATGTCCACCCTTGCATCCCGGGTAGAAGTGTCCTCGTAGCGCCAGTTACGCGCCGAGCCCAGCCGGGCGGGAAGAAGCCACAAAACGCAGGCACCCAGTAACACACCACCGCCCACCAGCCACGCTGCCGGCCCCGACAAAACACTTCCGGAAAATCCCGTTCCGGCCGGGGCTGAGGATGACGAGGGGGCCAAGTCCTGGGCCTGTTCCGTCACCGGGCCGGTGACCAGAGCGGACTCCTTGAGAAGCTTCCCGGCCTCCGCAGCAACTTCGCCGTTGCGCGTTAGCCGCCAGTCGATGGCAACAGTTCCAGTGTCGCCCTGCGCCGTGCGCTCATCCCACACCACGGCCCCCACCCGGTCAAAGGCCGGGGAAGAGACTTCTGCGAGTACTTGCCGCCACCACGCGGACTTGACGTCAGCTTCGCGGGGACCGCCGGCGGACGGGCTGTAGTATGCCGAGGTCTGCAGTAGCAAAGGTTTCGGTCCCGAGTATTGCTTGTAGAAGTTTTCGCCTCCGGCCTTGCCTCCATCAGCCCCACTGCCGGTCAACATGGCTGCCAGTTCCCGGTCCGCGGGCAGTGTGTTCAATGCCGCAGCACCACCGGTATCGTCATGGCTGGCAGTCAGCCCCACCCAATCCACGGACTCGTCGCCCGGATAGTACGGGGAGTAGGCATCGTCATCGCGGTTCCAAGCCCCGTCCCCGTTGGTATCCAGCGCCGCGAAGCCCGTGGTTCCCGGCGACGGAGCAGCGTGATTGGGGGAATAGGGGTAGTCGCGGCCGAGGAATGGCTGCCACACCATAACTGCAGCGTCCATGTCCGAGAATGCCTGCGCCACTGTCCGGAAGGCAGCGACATACACCTCAGGCTGCTGCCCCCATGGCATCCAGCTTGAATTCATGTCCGGGGCAAACCTGATCAGCAGCTTCCCGGGGAACCCTTCGGCCAGCTGCTCCAGACTCCCCGCGAGCTCAGCAGCATTGCCCGCGTTCACATCTGTCAGGGAAACTTTGGGGTTAACCGTGAGCAGAGCATGGGCGCCCACGGCTGCATTTTGGGACAGAAACTCGCGAAGGTACCGCCGCTCGACGTCGCTCATTGGAAAGGAAACCTCATGGCCCAGGATGGCCGGCGTTGCCCCCAGCCGCTCGGAGAACCCGACGGCGTCGTCCTCGCCCCATTCCAGCACCGCACCCAGCAGTGGTTGGCCGGGACGGGTAGCCAGGGAGTCGCCGTCGTGCTCGGAAGCAACGGCCGCGGCAGCCGGAGCGGACAGGAGCAGCAAGATGCAAAGCGCGATTAGGCGTATCAGGAGCAAGCGAAGCGTAGCGCCACTGAACAATGAGACCCCCTGGTTGAAGGACCCCCGGCCTCCAGCCCCAGCCCCCAATCAGGATCATAGTCCCGAAGGGCTGTGCTGTAGTCTCGTGACACCGTTGCTCCCCGTCTCTTCACGTTGTGCACAGGAAGATCCAGCATGCAGCTTGCAGCATTCAATGCCCTCCAACGGGGGGATGCCCTCGCGGCGCTCCGCCCCTGCCTTGATGTGGACCGCTGGCTGGAGCAGATTGCGGACGCCCGCCCCTTCCCTTCACTGCAAGCCCTAACAGATCTGGCCAGGACTGCCGCAAACCCCTTCACCAACGCAGAGCTCCAGCGGGCGCTAAGCCATCACCCCCGGATCGGGGAACGCCCGACGGCGGAATCCGCCGAAGCCTCCATGTCCCGTTCCGAGCAGGCAGGGGTGGATCCGGAAGATGCGAAGGCGGCACAGGAACTCGCTGAAGGCAACCGCCAATACGAGGAAAAGTTCGGGCAGGTGTTCCTGATCCGCGCGGCCGGCCGAACAGCGCCCGAGGTCCTGGCCGCACTCAGGCAACGCCTCACCCATACCCCTGACCAGGAACACGCCATCGTTGCCCAACAGCTGCGGGAAATCGCCCTGCTGCGCCTGCAAGGAGTAATCAGCAAATGAGCGTTTCACAGATAACCACCCATGTCCTGGACACAGCCTCTGGGAAGCCGGCTGCGGGAGTCGCCGTCGGGCTTTATGCTCACGACGGCGACGGCTGGGACCTGCTGGCCACCGGCACCACAGATACAGACGGCCGGATCAAGGACCTGGGACCCGCAGAGTTACCGGAGGGTAGGTATCGCCTCAATTTCGGTACCGGGAGCTACTACGAGGCCCTGAGAACCGAAACATTCTTTCCCGAGGTGGACCTGGTGTTCACCATTACCGGCCCCGGTGAGCACTACCACGTGCCCCTGCTGCTGAGCCCCTTTGGCTACTCCACCTACCGCGGCAGCTGAGTAAGGCATGCCCAGCGAAGAGGACGTGCGGAACATCTGTCTGGCCATGCCAGGGGTGACTGAGCGGCTCAGTTGGAACCAGCCGGCCTGGTTTGCCCGAACGCTCATGGCCAGGATTTGGGAGGAGGGCGTTCTCACAGTCAAAACCTCAGAGCGTGAGGCGCTGGCCGGCACGGATCCCGAAACGTACTTCTGGACTCCCCATCACGATCGCTCGCCTCAACTGGTCCTGGTGCGGTTGGAGAAGGTGACCAAAGAGGAGCTCCGTGAGCTCCTGGAGGATTCCTATCTGCTGGCTGGCGGCCCGGGGAGGACAGGTCAGCCCTGACCATCCGCCGGGCCGCACCAGCTCAGCTTCCCTTAGTGCGGCTTTGGCTTTACACGTGGTCCGTTATGCGTGCGCCCGGGCCTGGTTGTTCCGGCCCCTGGTGAGAACCAGGGCGAGCGCAATCATGGCCACGCCCAGCAGCAGGTGAAGCCAGTTGTCAGCAGCGTTCAGCGGGACGAAGTTGCCGGCCGATTCCTGATCAACCACCAGTCCATAAATCCAGAGGACCAGGTAAATGATGCCTCCGAAGAGCAAGTAGGAACGGGCCCCTGAGGCGTTGCGGGCAAGGACCAGTCCCGCAACGCCGAACAACAGGTGCACGGCGTTATGCAGCACGGAAACCTGGAACAGGCCCAGAAGCATGGCGCCTGAGTGGTGCCCGGCGAAGCTCAACTGGTCCGCGTTGCTGGTGATCCCCGGGATGAAGCCCAGAATTCCGACGAGGAGGAAAACGGCACCGATAGCCAAAGCTGCCTTTTGCACGTTAGTGCGCACCCCGGTGCGTGAGTTGCTGACTGTTGTCATGATCGCTCCTGATGAATACCTATGAGGAATGGGTAACAGAACCTGCTGGTTCTAGCAGGTATTCGGGAGCGAAGGCACAACGGATGGGCCATTCTGAAACTTATTCTTACTGCTTGTCCGACGGCGGCTGCTTGCTATCGTCTTCGCTTTTGACGTCCTGCTCATCCTCATTTTTGTGGCGGGCTTCCTGGAGGTGTTGCTCCAGCTTCGCTTCGGCGTCACGGCGCCGGTAGCCGATGGCCCGGAGCTGGCCGGTGGTGGGAGTGCGATGCTCTCGTTCCCAGGCGTGATCGTTGACTCCGGTACGGTACAAATCGTCGTCGCGGTGCTGTTCCTTGTCTTCACCCATTACGGGTCTACCCTTCACACTCACTGCAGTAGGTCATGCCGTTGGCCTCACGGGCAACCTGTGACCGGTGGCGGACCAGGAAACACGACGAGCAGACGAACTCATCCTTCTGGGGCGGAACGATCTCGACTGTCAGTTCCAGATTCGAGAGGTCAGCTCCGGGTAGCTCAACGCCTTCTGCAGTCTCAGCTTCATCGATGTCGGCATCCCTGGTGCGGACTGCGCCCGGGACTGCTTGGAGCTCGTCGAGAGATTCAGGGACCACATCTGCTTCGGACTTCCGGGGGGCGTCATAATCAGTGGCCATGCCAGGTCTCCCTTCAGCGATCGGGCCGGGACCAAGAGGCCCGGAGTGGCTGCTCGGACAAGCAGGTGTTCTCCTTTGGTAAGCAATAGTAAGCGTACTTAGTTTCCATGTACAGTTACGGCATCTCGGCCCCTGGCTGACATGAGGTGAACTCTCAGGACCGGTTTCGATTCCGCAGCATCTGGAGGTGTTCCCTTCGTGCCGCCGCATTCAGCGGGCCGAAAAGCGCCAGGTACAGTCCCAGGGCAATGAAGAACGCCGTCCAGAACTCCAGGAACGTCATCAGCACCAGGCCAAGCCCTACAGCCAACAGCAATCCAATAGACCCCCACTTCGCGAGCCTTCGCGCTGCAGGCGGGAGCGATTCATATGCTTTCATCGTCCTCCTCTGGGAATTAATCGTAGGCAGCCCGAGTAACCCTGTCGATTGCTACCCGCATCACTGAAGGACACACCGCACAGTAGGCTTGATGGCATGTCTTTCGAAGAAACTCCCGGCCCTGCAGGCAACAATCCGCTTCCGGAGCCGGAGCGCCGGGGCGTCACTGTTCGCAGGGCTCCCAGGTATGTGCCTTTCCTCATACTGGGCGGCATTGTGGGCGTGGCGGTAGCGGCCGTCGTCGCCTTTGCAGTGCCGGGGAGTGCCAGCTATGACCCCGGTTCAGTTTTTGGTTTCTTCATGATCCTGTTCGCTGCCGGCGGGGCCCTCCTCGGCGCCGCTGCAGCCCTCATACTGGACCGCCTGAGCGTACGGCGCGTCGAGCACGCCGTCGTCGAATCCGTTCCCGATACTGATGGTGAGACGGAAATCAACCCCGACGCAGGCTCGGACGGCCGGCCTTCCCCGCAGTCATAAATGCCCCGCCGGAAAAGTCTTAGCGTAGGGCGTGAGATAATCGACCAGTGGCACGCGGCGACGGAAAACTTTCTCATGATCTTCTCCCTGGCGAAAAAGGCCCTCAGGACGCATGTGGCGTCTTTGGGGTCTGGGCACCAGGTGAAGAAGTAGCAAAACTCACCTACTACGGGCTGTATGCATTGCAGCACCGCGGTCAGGAGTCGGCTGGCATAGCCACTTCCGACGGCAAGCGGATCAACGTCTACAAGGACATGGGCCTGGTGTCCCAGGTCTTTGACGAGACCACGCTGAACACTCTGACGGGGCACCTTGCCGTAGGCCACTGCCGTTACTCCACCACCGGCGCAAGCCACTGGGCCAACGCCCAGCCCACCCTCGGCGCCACCTCCACGGGCACCGTCGCCCTGGCGCATAACGGCAACCTCACCAACACTGCCGAGCTCAAGGCCATGATCATGAGCCGCAACGGCGGCCAGCTCAGCGGCGAAATGAAGCAGGGAAACACCTCAGATACCGCCCTGGTCACGGCGCTCCTGGAAGGCGAACCCGGCAAGTCGCTGGAGCAGACTGCAATCGAGCTCCTGCCCAAGATCAAGGGCGGATTCTGCTTCGTCTTCATGGACGAAGGCACCCTGTACGCCGCACGCGACACCTACGGCATCCGCCCCCTGTGCCTCGGCAGGCTGGAACGCGGCTGGGTTGTCGCCTCCGAGCAATCAGCCCTGGCCACCGTCGGCGCCAGCTTCATCCGCGAGATCGAACCCGGCGAATTCATCGCCATCGACGAAGCCGGCGTAAGGTCCGTACGGTTTGCGGAGGCGACGCCGGCCGGTTGCGTTTTCGAGTACGTCTACCTCGCCCGCCCGGACGCCTCCATCGCAGGACGCTCCGTGTACGAGTCCCGTGTTGAAATGGGCCGTCAGCTGGCCCGGGAAAACACCCAGGAAGCCGACCTGGTCATCCCGGTCCCAGAATCAGGAACGCCGGCAGCCGTGGGCTACGCCGAGGAATCCGGCATCCCCTTCGCCCACGGGTTCGTCAAGAACTCCTATGTGGGCCGTACCTTCATCCAGCCATCGCAGACGCTGCGCCAACTGGGCATCAGGCTCAAGCTCAACGCCCTGGAATCAGTGATCCGCGGAAAGCGTGTTGTCGTGGTGGACGATTCGATTGTCCGCGGCAACACCCAGCGCGCCATCGTCCGGATGCTCCGCGAGGCCGGTGCCGCCAGCGTCCACATCAAGATTTCCTCGCCACCAGTGAAATGGCCATGCTTCTACGGCATCGACTTCGCTTCCCGGGCAGAGCTCATTGCCAACGGAGCCACCGTGGATGAGATCACCCAGGCCATCGGGGCCGACTCCCTGGCCTACATCTCCGAAGATGGCATGATCGGCGCCACCCAGCAGCCGCGCGAACGCCTGTGCACCGCCTGCTTCACGGGCAAATATCCCATCGAGCTCCCGGGCGCGGACAAGCTGGGCAAGAACCTGCTTGAGCGCACAGACCTCGGCGGCCTCCCGGCCGCCGGAGCCTCCGCTCCGGTCAGCCCCTCCGACGAGGTACCGGCTGACGAGGATCCCGCGGAAAAAGCCGGCGCCACCGGCTGCGATCCGGGGCCCGACTCCGAATTTGAAAACCTGCTGACTGACGCTGATCGCCTGATCGACTCTGACAAGAAAGAGCCAGTATGACTTCCGCTTCCCCAGCCACCGGAGCCAACAGCACCGGAATCACCTACGCCTCTGCCGGCGTCGACGTCGAAGCGGGCGACCGCGCCGTCGAGCTGATGAAGGGCGCGGTCAAGGCGACCCACAATTCCTCGGTGCTTGGTGGAGTGGGCGGCTTTGCGGGCCTTTATGACGTCTCCCGGCTGCTGACCTACAAGCGTCCGCTGCTGGCAACTTCCACGGACGGCGTGGGCACCAAGGTCGCCATCGCCCAGGCCATGGACATCCACGACACCATTGGCTACGACCTCGTGGGCATGGTGGTGGACGACATCGTGGTGGTGGGCGCCGAGCCGCTGTTCATGACTGACTACATTGCCTGCGGCAAAGTTGTTCCCGAACGCATCGCGGACATCGTCCGCGGCATTGCCGCCGCCTGCTCCGTGGCCGGTACCGCGCTGGTGGGCGGCGAAACCGCAGAGCACCCGGGCCTGTTGGGCGAGCACGAATACGATGTTGCCGGTGCTGCCACCGGTGTGGTCGAAGCCGATTCCCTGCTTGGCCCCGACCGTGTCCGTGCGGGCGACGTTGTGATCGGCATGGCCTCGTCCGGACTGCACTCCAACGGCTACTCCCTGGTCCGCCGGGTCATCAACCACGCCGGCTGGGCACTGGACCGCCAGGTCTCCGAACTGGGGCGCACCCTCGGCGAAGAACTGCTGGAACCCACCCGCGTTTACGCCGCCGATTGCCTGGACCTTGCCCGGACTTTCCCGGTCAACTCCGGGGCAGGAGTCCACGGCTTCAGCCACGTCACCGGCGGAGGCCTCGCGGCGAACCTCGCCCGCGTTCTCCCGCAGGGCCTCGTAGCCACGGTGGACAGGGCAACCTGGGAACTGCCGGCCATCTTCAAGCTGGTCTCCGAGCTCGGCAACGTGCCTCTCGCGGATCTGGAGCGCACACTGAATCTGGGCGTGGGCATGGTGGCTATTGTTTCTCCGGAAGTTGCCGACGCCGCTGTGAATCGCCTGAACGACCGAGGCCTGCCTTCATGGATCATGGGCACAGTGGAACAGGATTCCGACTCCATCATCAAGACCGGAGTGGACTACGTCCAGGGTGCCAAGGGTGTGGACGGCGGCGCTGTCCGCCTGGTCAACGCCTACGCCTAGCCCTACCGCTTCACCGCGATGGTGTTTAGGGAGTGGGCTCGATTTCCACCACACTGAAGACGCCGCCCTGGGGGTCCTTCAGCGTTGCCACGAGGGTTCCGGCATCCTCAGCAAACTCAGGCTCCACCAGAACTTCCGCTCCGGCCGCCGCAGCTGCCATAACAGCTTCGGAAGCGCTGGACACACCGAAGTAGACCTGCCAGCCCTGGCCGGCAGGTGATGCCGTCGCTTTATCGCCGACGGCACCTCCCGCCGATGCGATTCCGGCCACCTCAGCGCCGTTCACCATCAGCGTGATGTAAGTGCCGCCGTCGTCCTGGGCGTATTCGGTGACGTCGTGGCCAAAAAGGTGCTGGAAAAACGCGACGGCGGTCTGCGGCTCGGGCGTCAGCAGCTCCGCCCAGGCGAATGCGCCGTGCTCGTTGTGCAACCCCGAGCCCTTATGCGTGCCGGCCTGCCATACTCCCGTTGTGCCGCCGCCGGGCACCTCCATAAAGAGCATCACCCCCGTATCCGCCACGTCCTCCGGCCCGAACTGGACTGTGCCGCCAGCGTGGACCACGTCGTGGGCAAGGCTCCGGGCATCATCGGCGGCAAAATACACGTTCCATTGGGCGGCCTGGCCTGCAGCCTCCTGGCTCGGGTTCTGGGGCGCGATCACACTGACCAGTTCCTCGCCGATGAACGCCTGAGCGTAGCTTCGGCCGTCCGGCGTGGGAAGGTCCTGGAAGGTCCACCCGAAGACGGCGGCATAGAAGGTTTTGGCTGCCTCTACGTCTGGAGTTTGGACGTCCGCCCAGCAGGGTTCGCCTTCTTGGTAGCGTTCAACTCGCGACATGATCATCCCTCCACAGCTTTCGGTAACCCAATCAATCTAGTGCCGGAAAGGGTCCCTACCAACAGTCGAACCGCAGGCCGGCAAGATGAATTGGTTAAACAGAAAGCCCGTTGGCACACAAAGAAACAGTGTGCCAACGGGCCTGATAACTGAGGTCGGAACTCCTCGTCCATGCACGCATGGATTCGGGTACCGAAAAAGAAGCATCGCACTTCATGTACGACGGCGACACGCTACTGAGTGAGCCTTACGGCAAGTTCAGTGAGCGACAACTAGCCGATGCGGCGGCTGTCTACCTCGTCGTCGTCTTCTTCCAAATCGTCCGCGTACTTATCCACATAAGCTGAATAGTCCGGTTCTACCGGGTCATCCGCGAAATGGCTCGTGGCACGACTTCCCGGGCCCGTCAGCTCACGCTGAAGTGCCGTGTAGTCAGTGTTCGGGGAGTAGTACTTGATGTCCCGAGCCTGCTTTGTAGCTTTTGCCTTTTGACGGCCGCGCCCCATGGCGTGACCCCCTTTTGTACTTGGACCGGAGGTGGTCACCTTGGCGATCGGTGAGGCCCCGGAATGTTTGGTCAATTTGTCGTACACCTAGGTTACATGCTTTCTGGGGCAACTGCGCGCCAGTTCACCGCCCCTGTGGGAAGAGTCTCGCGTGGTGCACACTTCGTAGACCACTTCCCTGACTGTTTCTTGGGTAGAGTCGGGGTGGGGGATGCACGGATTTGCTGGCTACAGCCTGTATCCCGCACCAGAACCAGCAGGGAAGAGGTGAGGTCCGCAGTGGATAGAAAAGATGCCGGGCAGAACAAAGACGACTCGCATCAGCCCGCCTCCGGCACGGGTAAAAGCACCCCGCATGTGCCGCCGCAACCTGCAAAACCTCCCACCGTTCCCAATGCCGTAACTCCTCCCGCCCCGCCACTAAAACCGGCAGTCCTTCCGGAAACGGCCAAGATGCCGCCCGAACCCAGCGCGCCTGAAACAAGAACTCCTGAACCTGACGCGCCCGAAACAGGCACCTGGGAACCGATTGAGCCAAGTACTCGGGAACAAACTGAATTTAAGCCAGCGGCAGCCGAACGGAAGCCGAGACAGCCTATGTCAGACCGCACCAAGCAGCTCCTCATCAACGGCAGCATCATTGCAACCGGCCTGGTGCTGCTGGGGCTGATGGCCTGGGGTTTGATGACCTTCCTCAATACAAATTCCCGGAGTGAACAGGCTTCCGACGGCGGCACCCCTGCGCCCACTGCCGACGCGAGCCCCCTTCCGCTCCCCAGGGAAGGCGTGAGTCCGTTGGACTTCCGCCTCGGTGACTGTTTCAAGGACTTCGACCCCAACGCCACAGGCTCCACTATGGTGGCATGCGACACGGAGCACTCAGCTCAACTCGTCGCTGTCCATCACTATCCGGAAAGCGACGCCTACCCGGGGCAAGATGCGCTCAGAACCAAGGGGCGCGAAATCTGCCAGAACGCCAAACTCAATGGCGCCGAGGCAAACTACGTGCTCTTACAGCGCACGGCATTCCCGAGCACTACAAGCTGGGAAACAGGCGACCGCCGCGTGGACTGCTACGTCACCGCCCAGGACGGCAACGTCATCAAGGAGACCCTGCTCCCCTGAGCAGTTTCCCCGAACGCTGCTGCCCTTTCCGGCCCTGATAATCCCGGGGCCTTCGCTAGTCCTTACGGCGGACCGACAGACCGCTTCCTACGAGTTCCCTGCCGTCATTCATGCCTGCTGTCATCAGGCCCTCGACGGTGAGCTCGTCGACGTCGGCGGCGGTGTCAACGAGGACTGTGTCGCCGTCGGTGATGTCCCCGGCGAGCAGCGCCCTGGCCAACCGGTCGCCGATCTCGCGCTGGACCAGGCGGCGCAGCGGGCGGGCGCCATAGGCGGGGTCAAATCCGGACATCGCCAGCCAGGCCCGTGCACTATCCGTGACCTCCAACGTCAGCCGCCGCCCATGCAGCCGCGCGGCGAGTTCGTTCACCTGAAGCTCAACGATCTTTGCGAGTTCGTCGATGGTAAGGGCGTCGAAGAGCACCACTTCGTCAAGCCGGTTGAGGAATTCGGGCTTGAAGGATGCGTTCACTGCAGCCATCACGGCGTTCCGCTTCGCCTTCTCATCCGGGGTCTGATCTACCAGGAACTGGCTGCCCAGGTTGGACGTAAGCACCAGGATCACATTCCGGAAGTCAACGGTGCGGCCCTGGCCGTCGGTCAGCCGGCCGTCGTCGAGCACCTGCAGGAGGATGTCGAAGACTTCAGGGTGGGCCTTCTCCACCTCGTCCAGAAGGATCACGGAGTACGGACGACGACGGACGGCTTCAGTCAGCTGACCGCCTTCCTCATAACCCACGTAGCCGGGAGGGGCACCCACCAGCCGTGCCACGGAGTGCTTCTCCGAGTACTCGGACATGTCGATCCGGACCATGGCCCGTTCGTCGTCGAACAGGAAGTCCGCCAGCGCCTTGGCCAGCTCCGTCTTCCCCACGCCGGTGGGGCCCAGGAACAGGAAGGAACCGGTGGGCCGGTTGGGGTCGCTGATGCCTGCACGGGCACGGCGAACAGCATCCGAGACGGCAGCGACTGCCTTGGTTTGACCGATCAGCCGCGCCCCCAGCACCTGCTCCATGTTCAGCAGCTTCTGGCTTTCGCCTTGCAGCATCCGCCCTGCCGGAATCCCGGTCCAGGCGGAGATGACTTCAGCGATGTCATCCGCGGTGACGTCCTCGGCCACCATCTGGTTGGACTTGTCCGTCACGGCCGCCTCGGCCTCGGCGGCGGCGTTCAGCTCCCATTCAAGGGCAGGAATCTCACCGTAAAGCACGCGTGACGCCGTCTCCAGGTCACCTTCGCGCTGGGCCTTGTCCGCCGCGGAGCGCAGTTCGTCCAGCTTGGCTTTGAGGTCGCCCACGCGGTTGAGTCCGGCCTTTTCAGCTTCCCAGCGCGCGTTCAGCGCATCGAGCTGTTCCTTCTTGTCCGCCATGTCCGCGCGGAGTGCAGCAAGGCGTTCCACGGAAGCGGCGTCGGTTTCGCCGCTGAGGGCTAGTTCCTCCATGGTGAGCCGGTCCACCTGGCGCCGCAGCTGGTCGATTTCCTCCGGGGCGGAGTCAATTTCCATCCGCAAGCGGGACGCGGCCTCGTCCACAAGGTCGATCGCCTTGTCCGGCAACTGCCGCCCGGAAATGTACCGGTGGGACAACGTGGCAGCAGCTACAAGGGCGGAGTCGGCAATAGCTACCTTGTGGTGGGCCTCGTAGCGCTCCTTGAGGCCACGCAGGATGCTGATGGTGTCATCCACGCTCGGCTCCCCGACGTAGACCTGCTGGAAGCGCCGCTCGAGCGCCGGGTCTTTCTCGATGTTCTCGCGGTATTCGTCAAGGGTTGTGGCACCGATCAGGCGCAGTTCTCCGCGGGCAAGCATGGGTTTGAGCATGTTGCCGGCATCCATGGAGCTGTCCCCGGTGGCGCCCGCGCCCACCACGGTGTGGATCTCGTCGATGAAAGTGACGATCTGCCCCTCGGAGTTCTTGATCTCCTCGAGGACAGCCTTGAGGCGCTCCTCAAATTCCCCGCGGTACTTAGCCCCGGCCACCATTGAAGCCAGGTCCAGGGCGATCAGGCTTTTGCCACGGAGGCTTTCCGGGACGTCGCCGGCCACGATCCGCTGGGCCAGGCCTTCGACGACGGCCGTCTTGCCAACGCCTGGTTCACCAATGATGACGGGGTTGTTCTTGGTGCGGCGGCTCAGCACCTGGATGATGCGGCGGATCTCGGAATCGCGCCCGATGACGGGGTCCAGCTTGCCCGCCCTGGCCATGTCCGTCAGGTCCGTGCCGTACTTTTCCAGCGACTGGAAGGTGTTTTCGGGGTTCTCACTGGTCACCTTCCGGTCCCCGCGGAGGCCCGGCAAGGCGGCAAGGAGCGCTTCATGGGAGGCACCGGCGTCGCGCAATAACCTTGCAGCGGCGTCGTTGCCGGCAGAAATCCCGAGCAGCAGGACTTCGGTGGAGATGTGGGTATCCCCCAGCTTGTCAGCCTCGTTTTTGGCGTTCTGGATAGCCTGAAGAGCGGGCCGGGACAGCTGGGCCTGCTGGGTGGAAGATCCCGATGTAGCGGGGAGGGCCTTGATGGCCGAGCTGGCCTGGACGCTGACAGCATCGACGTCGGCACCGGTGGCGCGCAGGAGTGCGACGGCGACACCCTCGCGCTGGTCCATGAGCGCCTTCAGCAGGTGCGCAGGCTCCACCTGCGGATTTCCTGCCGTGGAGGCATTCATGGCTGCGGCCGAAAGAGCCTCCTGGCTCTTGATGGTGAAATTGGCGTCCATACAGGGCTCCTTTCGGGGAAGATTTTCTAAGTTGAGTGTACAACGCTCAACTTTAAGCTGCGGCCGTGCGGGGGCACTTTTGCCGTGGGCGAACAGCTGCTCTCAGCGTTTACGCCGCGTCCACTCAAGGAGTTTTTCCAGGGGCCACGTGGTGACGATCCTGTCCGCCGGCACCTCGTTCAGGACAGCCCGCTCCGCGCCGTACTGGAGGAAATCGAGCTGGCCGGGGGCATGGGCGTCACTGTCGATACTGAACAGGCAGCCCGCGTCGAGGGCCAGCTGGATCAGGTTGTCCGGCGGGTCCTGACGCTCCGGCCGGGAGTTGATTTCGACTGCGACGTCGTTCTCAACACATGCTGCAAACACCCTTTCGGCGTCGAACTCCGATTCGGGGCGCGTGCCCCTGGAGCCGGTGACGAGCCGGCCAGTGCAGTGGCCAAGAACATTGGTGTGGGGGTCCCTGATGCCTCCCAGCATTCTCCTGGTCATGGTGCCCTTGTCCGAGCGAAGCTTCGAATGCACACTCGCCACCACGACGTCGAGGGTGTCCAGCATGGCGGGCTCCTGGTCCAAGGTGCCGTCCTCCAGAATGTCCACCTCGATACCCGTCAGGAGGCGGAACCCGTCGGACTGTTCAGTCCCGCTTTGTTCATTGATGAGGGCCACCACGTCAAGCTGCTTTGCGAGGCGTTCGGGTGTCAGCCCGTTGGCAACTTTCAGATTCGGGGAATGGTCCGTCAGGGCCAGATATTCGTGCCCCAGCATCCGCGCCGTGTCCGCCATGACCTCAATGGGGGAACCGCCGTCGGACCAGTCACTGTGGCTGTGGAGGTCCCCGCGGAGCGCTTTCCGTAGCCCTTGGCCCCCTTGGACGAGGGGCTTGGCCGCACTGCGGAGCTTCTCCAGATAGTCAGGCACCTGGCCTTCCAGTGCCTGCCTGATGACCTCGAATGTCCTGTCCCCGATTCCACCCATTTTCCTGAGCCGGCCGGTCCGGACTCCCTCAGCCAGCTCATCCCGTCCCATTCCCTGAATGGTGTCCGCTGCGTTCCGGAAAGCCTTCACTTTGAAAGAGGGGGCGAGGTCACGCTCGAGCCAGAAAGCAATCTCATTGAGTGCATCAGTGGCGTCCATTTCTCCATCTTGCCTGAACTTCGGCTCTTCGCGCAGGGTCCCGCGGCTCTGATTGCCAACGAGATGGCGTTTCATCAGCTGCTCAAAACTTGTTCTTGACCGGCGATACTTACCGATATATCGTTAACTATCGCCGAGGCATCGGCGATACTCTGACAAGAGACAACCAAATGGAAGGAAGATGCCGTTATGAAGGGCATTCACGACAACAAATTTGCAAACCCCGATGAAGCGGGTCAAGAAGGGCACGCGGGTCATATGGAGCATGTGCCAGGTCGCTTCGGGCGCGGCAGGAGCCGACGCGGACCCCATGGACATGGCGGATTCGGACCGGGCGGATTCGGACCCGGCGGCCGTGGTTTCGGCCCCGGATTTGGGCCTGGCTTTGGCCCGGGTTTTGGTCCCGGTGGATCACGGCGCGCCAACAGGGGGGACGTTCGTTCGGCGATCCTCTCCCTCCTCGCCGAAGCACCATCCAACGGATACGGGCTGATCAAGACGATCGCCGAGAAGACCTCAGGAACCTGGCGTCCAAGCCCGGGCTCCGTCTACCCGACTCTGCAGCAACTGGTTGATGAGGAGCTCATTACCCCGGTTGGCGAAGGCCGGCGCACGGAGTTCACGCTCACTGACGAGGGCAGGGCCTATGTCGCAGAGAACGCCGAGGAGCTCGAAAACGCCTGGAACTCCGACCCCAAGGGAACCGGTCCCGCGTTCCACCAAAGCGTGGGAAAGCTGATGGGCGTCATCCACCAGTTCCGCTTCTCAGCCACCGAGGAACAACGCAATGCGGCAATCGAGAAAATCGATGAAACCCGCCGGGCGCTCTATCACATCCTTGCGGACTGATCTGCGAAGTGATCAGGGCAACCATTTGATCAGGCCAGCACGACCCGACGAACTCTCCACGCTTCAGGACATCGAAGTGGCCGCGGGAGCGATGTTCCTGAGCGTGGGGATGGACGCGGTAGCCGAGGATCCTCCGCCGGAGCTCAGCGACTTGGCTGCTCAGCAGCGGGCCGGGTACATCCTGGTGGCCACAGACACGGTGGACCTGCCCATTGCCTACCTGGCCCTGGAGGAACTTGATGGGTGGGCGCACATAGACCAGGTGACCGTCCACCCGGACCATTCCCGTCAAGGCCTCGGCCAGAGCCTGATTCTGGAAGCTGGACGTTGGGCTGCCAAGCGTGGTCTTGAAGGGCTGACGCTGACAACGTTCCGGGACATACCTTGGAATGCGCCCTACTACCGGCGTCTCGGCTTCAAGGAGGTCCCGGAGAACGAATGGTCAGAAGGCGTCCGCCGGGTCGTCGCAGAAGAGGACGCCAACGGGCTGAACAGGTGGCCGCGGGTCGTCATGGAAATGCCGGCTCCGACGGCCCTTGCACGATCTCGTCCTACGGATCCCAGTATTTCTGCACGCGACCGGCAGCCTCCGCCAGTTGGTCGCGACTGATGATGATGGATGTTTCCTTCATGCCCAGGTTATTCCACTGGGCTACGAAGCGAACGTCGCCGTTGCCGGGCATTGGCCAGAGCCAGAATCTGGTGGACGAGGACACTTCATCGTCATTGCCCGATCCTCCTCCCCCGCCCGTCATCATCAGCAAGGGACCTGTGACCGGTTCAGTACCGTCAAACATTCCGGCGCTCGGAGGCGCCGTTGTAGCTTTGCTCCCGTCCGGGTACGCTACCCCGAATCGCAGACCCCCGGTATCGCCTGCCGCATCAGGGTATTGGAAGGCTGATCGGTTGAAGCATTGCTCGGTGATCCAACTCCATTCAGTGTCCGTATCGTTCTCCCCTCTACGCACCGACCGCACAACTTCGATGTGGCACCCGGTGGAGAACACGTTCACCTTCTTCATTGCCATCACCATCCGGGCTGAGCGGTACAGGAACCGACCTACTGGAATTACTGCTGGCAGTTCGTCCGACGGCGGCCCCGCCCAAGCAGGCGGTACCTGCTTGGGGCGACGTGGCCGTTCAGCTCGAGAAGGCAAATCATCGAAGAATGACATGCCCTCATCCTCGCAGGAGCGTCAACCTCCATTGCCAGGATTAGGTGCCTATTGTGGGAGACATGAACCAAAATCCGCATGAAGATACTCCCACCAAGCATGTCTTCATCGACAAGCAGCATCCTCCACTCTGGCGGGCGCTGAATGGACTGGGTTTGAAAGTGCGGGAGGCCGCCGAGGAGGCTGGAATCCCCTGTGTGTCAGGCTGTTGTGTGACAGGTTCCCTGTTACCCGGAGTTGGTGCTCAGAGCGGGGGAAAGGTCCATCATGGATTTCGTTATGCCTGTCCGTGTTTCGAATCGGAAGCACTTCACTACCGATCAGAAACACGCGATTCTGGATGAGTACGATAAATGCCTCGAGTGGGGCTCTAAAGCCGCTTTTATCAGGACAGCGGGGATCACCGAGGGCACTATGAACCGTTGGTGCCGCGAGCGGGAGTCCGGGCAGCTGAGGTCCAGATCCGACAATCTAGAGGAGGATCAGCGATTGAACGTGGGCGATAAACAGATGCTCAAACGGGTCCTGAAGGAAAACGAAATCCTCAAGGCCAAGCTGGCGCGGTCCGAGGCTGCCGTGGACATTTTGGGAAAAGCTTCCGCGCTCTTGGACGCGATGGCCAAGAGCGCGGCCGCGACGGATCCAAAAGTGGAGGAGCCGGAGCCGGGCCGGCCGGAGTGGCTGACGCCAAAACCTGGAAAAACATCGCCCTGACCTTTGCCGGGAAACTGATCACGGCCGGCTGGTCCGCGGTGAAGGCCTGCGCCTTGGTGGGTGTTCACCGCACGGCCTGGTACCGGCGTCTGAGCCCATCCACGCCACCGGGAATCATGGTGCCACATGCCGACCGCGACTACCCGAACCGGATCACCGGCGCCGAAGCCGACGCCTTCATGGGGCTGCTGAACTCCAGGGAATACGCCAACCTCTCCGTCACTCAGGCCTACTACCGGATGCTCGATGCGGGGCACTGCTTCTTCTCCATCGCCGCCGCCCACCGCATCGTGGCCCGGAACGGGCAGAATGGTGACCGCCGCGAACAGCGCATGGGAACCGGCCCTAAAAGAGCCAAACCCATTCTGCATGCGACCGCCCCGAACCAGCTCTGGAGCTGGGACATCACTATGCTCCACGGACCGGGTAAACACACCTACCGGCTATACACGATCCTGGACGTGTTCTCCCGCAAAGTCGTCGGCCACCGCGTCGAACATACCGAAACGGCTGCCCTCGCAGCCGCCCTAATCAATGTCGCGGTCACCGAAAACCAGCAGCACCCTTCCGTACTCCACTCCGACAACGGCGCACCCATGCGGGCCGGCAGCACCCTCCAGCTTGCCCAATCCCTGGGCATCACACTGTCCTACTCCCGCCCGCGGGTCTCCGACGACAACCCCTACTCAGAATCCCTGTTCAAGACAGTGAAATACGACCTGGACTTTCCCCGCCGATTCCGCGACCTCCAGCAAGCCCGCGAATACATGACGGCATTCTTCGCTGACTACAACGCCAGCCACCGCCACAGCGGCTTGAACTACTACACGCCCGACACCGTCCACGAAGGACGAGTCGAGCAGGCACGCCGACGCCGCCAGACAACACTCAACGCCTGCCACGCCCGGAATCCTCATCGCTACCGCAACAAACCCACCGCACCAGACGCCCCGGCCGACGCCGGCATCAACTACAAAACCAACCAGCTGTCACAAACAGCTTGATATATACCGAATCAGCCGCTCATTGGTCGAACTCCTGTATGTCCGCATCTCTCAGCTCAACGGCTGCGCCTTCTGCCTGGACATGCATGTGAGAAACGCGTTGAAGGAAGGCGAGACCACCCAACGCCTCGCTGTGCTTTCAGCCTGGCGGGAGACCGACCTCTTCACCGAGCAGGAAAGCGCTGCTCTCGCCCTGGCCGAATCCGTTACCGAACTCCCTGATGCGGCCACCCGGGAGCGCGAGGAAGAGTCCGCCCGCGAGCACCTGAGCGATGAGGAGTTCTCGGTTGTGACCTGGCTGGCCATCACCATGAACGCCTTCAACCGGGTGTCCATCATCAGCCACCACCCCATACAGAACGACGCCTGAGAGCTGGCTCCAGGCCCAAAGGCTCAGGGCTGGATAACCTCAGACGGGTAAACCCCTCAGGCATGGGCCCCGCATTTATCCCGGGCACCAACGTCGACCGGCTTTTGTGGTAGCCAGCCTGTACGAAGCCGCTACTGAATAAGAAGATCTTCATTCGGCAAGCAAATTTAGCCCCGCCTTGCGCCCAGTTCGCGGCAGAGTGTTGTTCACTTTGGCGATTGTCTGCACGGAGACGGGCCTTTCAGCTATCAACCTGGAGCTTTAAGGATGTTTGGAGAACCAGAAAAAGCACATCCAGGCTCATGCCGTCCTTTTCCTGCTATGTCGATCGGCATCTCGATGACGTTCATTTCTTGATACTTCTGTCACGGCGCGGACAATTTTACTCGCTTCGGCCTCGAAGACGTCGGGGCACGGCACATGGAGTCGGCTAGCTAGGTACAGGCGAGTTGTCCACTGAAATGGATAGTCTGGAGACTGTGAATGTTCCATACGACCTCGAAGACGACTACAACGGCACAATTACAGCTACGCCCGACGAGACAGCAGTAAGAATTGCACGGTCCGCTAAAAAGCGCTTTCAACGAGAAGCCGGCACGAAATCCAAGGGGAAGTAATTGCTACCAGCTCTACAGGGGGAGTACGGGCTGCTGCCGGAATCTGCTACGCCGCACCTGGCAACACTCGAAGAGATCTTCGAACATTTTGTCGCTGGTGCACCCTATGCTGAACGCAGACAGCAACTTTGGGATGTATTTCCCACATACGTTCGCAAGGTGAGGGCGCACCTTCCCTCATGCAGAATCCTTCTGGATGGCGGATTCACGACACACAAACCATGGGAAGCGCCGGATGACATCGATGTGACTGTCGGCGTCGAGCTCGCCCAGTACCGGGCAATGCAGGATTGGGAGAGGGCACTTGTTTTCAACACCGTCTCGGCCAGCGGCAACAAAATTAAGGTAATGGGAGGTGCAGTCGATGCATCCCGGTTCAACATCGCCAATCAGGCAAGTTGGTTGAGCTGGGACGACGACTGGTCCAGTGTTAGAGGACCTGACAGGCTCATCGTGCGCGGTATGAAAAAAGGCTACGTGGAGGTGATGGCGTGACCTATACGCAGCGTCAGCAACTGTTTGCTGATGCCTGGCGCTCCATCGACGGCGATGACGCTCTCGCACGCGATGAACGCATGGACTTGCGATTCCGCGCGATGGACGACCCGCAACTCCTCATCGTCTTGGAGCAGCTAACCGCCCCCACACAGGTCGCCTTGGAACTTCATCTCACGGGTTCGACGATCATTGAGCACTCTGCAGAGGCCTTACCTTTCGGTACATTCGTCGCCCGGTTTGCCGAAGCGGTAAAAGAGGTCGGGAAAAAACTGTCAGGCACCTCCAGTGCCCACACAGGTTTGCTCGCGGAATTTGCGCGCGGCAGCGTTCAAGTCACGTTCACGGTTCCCGAGCCGACGAACCCGCGAAATGAAAAACCTCATGACTCAGTCCCACCTCCAATCTCGACTGATTCTGACGCATTGGCTGTCATCACGGCCATCCTGGCCCAATCCTCTGACGAGTCTCCGGAGTCACCACTAGCCGGGGAAGTCTCAGACCTACCTCCATCCGCCCAGAAGAAGCTTCGGGCAGCGCTCAAGCCAGTCGTTGAGTCTGCCTGGCACATCGAAGGAACACTAAAGCAGCCCGGGGAGAAGAACCAAAAACTGGAACTCACTCGCAGGGGCGCCGCAAAAATCATTGAAGCACTACGTGCCGAAGTCGATTCCACCAAGACAGAGCAGTTCTACGGCAAGATAGACGGGCACAAGCGATCTCTCGGTGCCGCCTGGTTCATACAGCAAGGGCAATCGAAGTCCTTCCCCGTGGGCGTCACAGACAGCGATCTCTATCGCAAGGTCGCCAAGCTTGACGCTGAAGAGGCCCTCGTTGTCGCCATGATAGAAATACGGACCTATTCACCCGAGGCAGGATCCGAAACGGTCAAGACGAGCTACACGCTGCGAGACATCCAAGCAGTCACTCCTCCTCCTGCTCTGCCTGGCATGGAACTGCGAGGACCAGACACGGTGTATGAGAAACCGAGGCTAGAACTACCACCCGGAAACGGCGGACCATAGTGGATCCTCTGCCGTGGTCAGGAAAAGCACTCGGACGCCTTGGAAAATGCCTAAGAGACGGAAATCCAGTCCCGGATAATCATCCCGCCTATGACGACGTCATGCTCTGGTTCAGCGAACTAACAGACTACCTTCATGCCCACATTGAGGGCACCGACTTTTCAGTCGTTAGGCTGGCTACCCCGCCCAATGTTTCCTCGCGGACCAAGACGTTGGACACGCTGAAAGAGAAGCTGGTACGCCTTCCGACGTATACGTTGGGCCGGATCCAAGATATCTGCGGAGTCCGGATCGAATGCGACATGACACTGACCCAACAAATGCGTGTCGCCACCACCATTGCGGAGGCGCTCAAGGATGAAGCCACATGCACCATCAAAGACCTACGGGACGGTGAGCACAGCGGATACCGCGCGGTCCATGTCTGGGTGGACTTCACCCATCTCCGCGGTAAGGCTGAGGTGCAGATCCGGACCAAGCTGCAAGCAAATTGGGCCAACATGTACGAACGCGCCGCCGACCGGTTCGGACGCAAGATTCGCTACGGCGAATACCCAGACTTCGCCTTGGGCCGCGACGTAGTCGAGGGCCTGCAGACCATCTCCCGCGAGAGGATTGTGGGGCTGGAGGAAAGCAAGGAGCGACTCGCGCGCTTAGCTCTGCAATACGCGGAATTGGAGGCCGATCTCGATGACTCACACCTGCCCGCCGAAACCAGGGAGGTGCTGCGCGCAAGAATGGTCAAACTTCGACGAGGCGACGAAGCCTTAATCCAGCAGGTGTATCATCGGGAGCAATCCCTTGCCCAGCAGCTATTGCAGCTAGAAGAGTACTTCACAATCGGTGCCAAGGAAGAAAGGTAGGAAACTATGCCCGGATACGTAATCCAATACCATCGTAAGAACGGTGATTACACCCTTGAAGCCTTCGAAGGTGTCGGGGGAACCCGCGACGCCATGCTGCGTCGCCTTCAGCTCGAAACTGAGCGCACCGACGGAGATATCGAAATCGTCTCCCTGAATGCTCGATCTCTGGACGCCATCAAGATTACCCATTCACGCTACTTCCATGGACGCGAACTTCACCCAGCCTGATCGGTAACGAACGCGATTCATGCAAAGCTCCGGGCAACAGAGACGTTGCCCGGAGCTTTTTGCCTGACAGCCAGTCTCCTCGCCGGCCAAGCCGAGCCTGCTAGTCCAGAAATCCGCGAACAATGACTTCAACCAAACCCTTGCTGTGCGTCGTCCCACGCACGGCGCCACGGGCTGTTGCCTATGTTCACGTCTCAACGGAGCGACGGGATGATCAGCCTTGATCTGCACCTGGCTGCCAATGCATGTTCAATCAGGCAACGGACACAGCCGCAAAGTAACGATTCCTGGATCCAGGCTGCAGAGCCCGGGGCGTGTTGACGCTCCGCCGGGGCTCAGGCACACAAGGAATCAGGCAGGATAGACAGCCACTGCTGCCGCCTTGGTCACGAAGTACACCCGCATTCCCGGCGCCAGTCCGAGGTCCGCGACTGCTGCCGGCGTGATGTCGGCTGCCAGCTCACCGCGGGCCCCGGCACGCACGCGGATCTGGTCACCGTGGGGTTCAAGGTCCGTTACGGTCACCGCCATGGAGTTCCGCGGGCTGCCGTGGGCCTCGCTAAGGAATACCGAAACGGCCGACGGCGGGAAGGCAGCCACGCCGTCCTGCCCGGGTTCCAGGCCGTCGTCGTGCTGGCCTGAAAAGTGCACGCCGTCCGCAGTGGTGATGCCGTCCTCTGTGACGGTTCCGGCCAGGAGGTTCAGCCCGGCCAGCCCGGCCGCGAACCTGCTCCGGGGCCGCTGCAGCACCTGGCGCGTGGGCCCCTCTTCGGTGATCCTGCCGTGCTCCAGGACAATAACGCGGTCAGCCAGCATGAGCGCGTCGAGGACATCGTGCGTGATGATGATGGCGCTCCGGCCGGCGAGTACGTGTTTGAGCAGGCGCCGGAGCAAGGGAGCGGCGTGAATGTCCAGCGCGGCCAGCGGCTCGTCCAGCAGCAGCAGTTCGGGACTGGCCGCCAGAGCCCTTGCTACGGCGACACGCTGCGCCTGCCCGCCGGACAGCTCACCCGGCCGCCTCTGAGCCAGGCCTCCGGCTTCGACGGCGTCCAGCCACTCCTGCGCCGTGGTCCGGGCGGAGGTCCGGCTTGCTCCAGTGCTGCGTGGACCGAAGGCGACATTCTCCAGGGCGCTCAGATGCGGGAAGAGGAGCGGGTCCTGGGCCAGGAGCGCGGTCCCCCGGCGGTGCGGCGCCAGCCAGGTGCGTTCGCCGTCGCGGGCTTCAAAAAGCACCTTGCCGCCCAGCACGGATCTTCCCGAGTCGGGATGGAGCAACCCGGCGATCAGATCCAGCAACGTGGACTTCCCCGCTCCGTTGGGTCCCATAACCGCCACCGTTTCCCCCGGTCCCACGGTGAAAGAGACGTCGAAACTGCGCTCGCTGACAGCGGCGTTGAACGTGAACGTCACCGCAGGCTCCCGCCGGTGACAGCCGCCGTCGGAGTTTCCCTGACCGTCCCGCTGCCGCCGCACCCGCCAAGGAAACCGCGACGACGGTAGGAAAGCCCCACCACCGTGACGGCTACGGCCACAAGGACCAATGAAAGGGCGACGGCGGCATCGGCGTCCGCTTCCCGCTGCAGATATATTTCAAGCGGCAGAGTTCTGGTCACCCCTTCAAGGCTTCCGGCGAAAGTCAGGGTGGCACCGAATTCGCCCAGGCTGCGGGCGAAGGAAAGGACTGCACCCGAAACCAGCCCAGGCAGAACCAGGGGCAGCGTCACCCGGCGAAGCACTGTGGTGGGGCGGGCGCCGAGCGTGGCGGCCACGGCTTCGAACCGGCCGCCAGCTGAACGCAGGGACCCCTCAAGGCTCACCACCAGGAACGGCAACGCCACAAACGTCTGGGCGAGGACCACCGCCGTCGTGGAGAACGCGATCTGCATGCCCAGCACTTCAAGCGTTCCGCCAAGCAGGCCCTGCCTGCCAAACGTATAGAGCAGTGCGATGCCGCCAACTACCGGGGGAAGGACCAGCGGCAACAGGACAAACGCGCGGAGGAGTTGCTGACCGGGAAAGTGCCCCCTCGCAAGGACCAGGGCAAGCGGAACACCGAGGCAGACACACAGCACCGTGCTCGCCGCAGAGGTCCGGAGACTGAGGCCAAGGGCGGCGAGAGAGGATTCGGAGCTGATGAGCGGAATGAACTGTGGCCAGTTGACCCTGGCCAGCATGGCCACGAGCGGCAATATGACCAGCAGCGCCCCTGCGGCTGCTACTGCGTAAACCCATGAAGGTATGCCGCTGTACGCCGCGGAGCGGTTGACCGGGGCCGGCGTTCTGGGGCGCATAAGGCTACTCCCCCTGGGCCTTACCGAAGCCGGCAGCGGACAATACCCGCCGCCCTTCGCTGCCGCTGACCATGGCGATGAACTCGTCCGCCAATTCTGCCCTTCCCGCCGACTTTAAGGCCGCGATCGGGTAGGTGTTCACGGCTGCTGAAGCTTCAGGGAACGGAATGCCTTGGACCCTGCTCCCGGCTGCCCGGACATCGGTCACGTAGACAAGGCCGGCGTCGGCTTCTCCCGAGGCCACCTTGCCCAGCACATCCGTGACCGAGGATTCTTCGCTCACGGGCTTCAGCTCCACTCCGGCGGACTGTGCAACCGCTGAGGCTGCCGCACCGCAGGGAACCTGGGGAGCGCAGACAACGACCTTCACACCGGGTCTGCCGAGGTCGGCAAAGGAATGGACCGACGCCGGGTTGGCAGGCGGTACGGCGATGGCCAGCGTATTGCTGGCGAAGTCCTTGGCACTGCCGTTGACCAGGCCGGCCTCCGCTACCTTGGCCATGTTCCGGGTGTCTGCCGAGGCGAAGACGTCCGCGGGCGCACCCTGGATAATCTGCGTTGCCAGGTCCGAGGAGCCGGCGAAACTGAGGACCACCTTGACTCCCGGATGCTGACTTTCGAAGCTGTCAGCCAGCTCCGTGAAGCTCCCCTTCAGCGAGGCGGCAGCAAAGACCGTGACCGTCCCGGATCCGGACGCGCTGATGTTTCCGCAGCCGGAAAGTCCGACGCTGAGAGCTACAGACAGGCCCGCCGCCCCCAGTCTCACCGCGAGCAGGACCGCCCGTTTGCTGCCCCCGCTCATGCCACGCCTACTGCGCCCGCTCATCCTAGGGACTTGCCCCGAGGCGTCTCGATGATGACGGTGGTGGCCTTGACCACCGCCGTCGCTACGGAGCCCAGTTCCAGCCCAAGTTCCCGGACGGCTTCACTGCTCATCAAGGAGACCACGCGGAAGGGACCGCACTGCAGCTCCACCTGGGCCATGACCTTATCCATCGTGATCCCGGTGACCAGCCCCACAAACCGGTTCCGGGCAGAGCTGCCTACCTTGGTGGGGTCATCGGGAAGCTGGGCCTGGTCCTTCGCGAGCCTCGCCAGCTCCAGCCCATCCACGGCCAGGCGTCCCGTCAGATCCTTCATCGGGGTCAGCGTCCCGTTCTCGGTCCAGCGGCGGACGGTATCGTCGCTGACGCCCAGGAATCGGGCAGCTTCGGCAATGCGGATCATGGGCATGAATTCAGCATAATCCTCAGATGCGGAGTATGGGGCCTGCTTCTTCCGCAAATGTTCTTCCATTCGTAGCGAGCAACTGGGCGGCTCCGCCCCGGCGCACTAGACTTCCTCCATGGCCATCTACTTGGATCCGCCGCTGTGGCCAGCCCACGGAACGCACTTCTCGCACCTCATCTCGGACACTTCCCTTGAGGAGCTCCACGCTTTCACGGCCAAGGCCGGCATTCCGGAGCGGGCGTTCGACGGCGACCACTACGACGTCTCCGAGATCCGCTATGCCGCCTTGGTGGAGGCCGGTGCCATTCCCGTGGAGGCCCGGATCCTGGTCCGCAAACTGCTTGCCAGCGGCCTCCGCATCCCGGCACGATTGCGGAACAAGTCGCTCAAAGTCCCGCTCCTGAACCGGTGGAACAGTGTGATGCCTGGCCATGATGCGCTGTTCCTTGACCTGCTGGACCGGTGGGGTGAAGAGCACCGGAAGTACCACGGGCGCACCCACCTCCTGGCCGTGCTCGAAGCCCTTGATGTGCTGACCGAACCGAAGGAACCACCCCGGACCGTGGTCCTTGCTGCCTGGTTTCACGACGCCGTCTACCACGGGATAGCAGGCCAGGACGAGGAGGATTCGGCAGTCCTGGCTGAGGAGCGCCTCCACAACGCCGGGCTTCCCCCTGCCGAGATAGCGGAAGTGGCGCGGCTGGTACGCATGACAGCTGATCACCGCCCGGAGCAGGGAGACCGCGACGGCGCCCTCCTGTCGGACGCTGACCTTTCAGTTCTCGGCGGCGAACCGGAGGAATATGCCCGGTACGTCAGCGCCGTCCGCCAAGAATACGGACACATCGGTGACGCCGACTTCGCTGCCGGGAGGGCCGCCGTCGTGCGTCACTTACTGCGTCTCGATCCGCTTTTCCACACCCTGCGCGCACGGGAGCTCTGGCTGGAAGCAGCGCGTCGGAACCTCGCCGGCGAGTTATCCGGCCCAAAAGAATCGGGGGAGTAATGCTGGCACCCTATGTTCACGAGGCGGTTCTTGCGATGAGTGGGAACTCCGACGACGACGCCCCGGGCGCCGCTGTGACGCTGGAGTTGTGCGGCAGCCTGGAGCATCCGCCGCCGTGCCCTCTAGCGCCGCATAACAGCAGGGCGGAGCGGATAGACGGAGCCCTGACGGTGCGGGTGGTCTTCGCGACGCAGCCCGAGAACGAAGAGCAGGTGCGCAAAAGGATAGAGAAGGCACTGCGGGCGGGAACGGTCAGCAGGCCGGACGGTACCTCCGCCCACTGGGACTTTCTTCACGGCGCAGCGGCCACGCTTAGCCCCTCCGAGGCTGCCTTGGCCGGGCGTCTCGCGGGGGCCTGACCGCCACTGCTGTCATTGTTCCGGGCCAACAACTGCACGCTGGAAGCCGCGGCCCTGTACTGGTCCAGGACCTCCGGCGTCGGCCCCGCGTTGACCGTGGCGGTGCCCTCCGCGTCCCAGACAGGGAGCCCTCCAAGCAGGACCCCCGCGGCCTGACGGGCAGCGCCGTCGGCCACGTATTCTCCCGGTTCCGGGACTGTCACAGGCAGGCCGAAGACCCCTGCGATGACCTGCTGCAACGCGAGTGACCGCGCGCCGCCGCCCACGAGGATGACCCGGTCCGCCGTGATTCCGAGGTCAGTGAGGGCCTTCAATCCGTCAGCCAAGGAGCAGGCAACGCCTTCGATGGCGGCCCGGGCCACGTTTGCCGGTGTGAAGTTAGCGAGAGTCAGGCCATGGAGAGAGCCTGTGGCACCGGGCAGGTTGGGCGTCCGCTCCCCCTCGAAGTAGGGCACCATTGTCAGGCCGCCGGCCCCGGCGGGCGCAGTCAGCGCAAGCCGGGAAAGCTCCGCCAAATCCACAGACAGCACGGCAGCCGTGGCATCGAAGACCCGCGAGGCGTTGAGGGTACAGACCAGGGGAAGGTAGGCCCCTGTTCCGTCCGCGAAGCCGGCCACCAGCCCTCGCGGGTCCGCGGACGGCTGGTTGGCGATGGCAAAAACTGTTCCCGATGTCCCCACCGACACCACAACATCGCCCAATCGGGCGTTCACTCCGAGCGCGGCTCCGGCATTGTCACCGGCGCCCGCGCCAATCAGAATGCCCGACGGCGTTTTGAGCTCTGCATCCAGCGGACCGAGCACCTCCGGAAGCACCGGGACGTGACCCAAAGTCCGCTCGAGGACCTCGGGAAGGTACGCGCCGGTGGCCGGGGACCAGTAGCCGGTGCCGGACGCATCGGACCGGTCTGTCCGCAGGGCAGCAAGTCCCTCCGCACCGCTTCCGGGCCCGAACCCGGCAAGGCGCCAGCTCAACCAGTCATGCGGCAGGCAGACGGCAGCAGTGCGGGCGGCGTTCCCCGGCTCATGCTGGGACAGCCACAACAGCTTGGTGGCCGTGAGCGACGCCACCGGGACCGTCCCGGTGGCGTTCGCCCAGTAACCAGCACCCTCAGGCGCCTCACTGATCAGGAGCTCAGCCGCGGCTGCCGAGCGTGTGTCATTCCACAGCAGTGCCGGCCGGACTATTGCGCCATCGGCATCAAGGCAGACCATCCCGTGCTGCTGCCCTGCGACCGAAACAGCTGAAACATCGTCCAGGCCGCCGCCTGCCTCAATGGCCTCCTGGAGCGCACTCCACCAGGCTTCCGGGTCCACTTCCGTTCCTTCCGGATGCCGGGCCTGCCCCTGGCGCACCAGAACTCCCGTTTCGACATCACGGATGACCATCTTGCAGGACTGGGTGGAGCTATCAATTCCGGCTACCAAGGGCATTGCTGGGCTCTTTCAGAGGAGGGCTAGTGAAGCGGATTGTTCAGCGGGCGCCGAGGAGGTGCTCGATGGCCAGCTGGTTGAGCCGGACAAAGGCGAAGGAGCGCTCGGCGGCCTTGTCGGCGTCGAACTCTGCAAAGGCAGAAGGGTCGGCCAGCAGATCTGCTGCGGTCTCGCCAGCGGCCAGCGTCGGTTCCCCGAGCTCGAACACACCGGAGGTCTTCAGGGCTTCCTGGACCTCTGCGTCGGCACGGAAGGCGAGAGCGCGTTCCTTGAGCAGCAGGTACATGGCCATATTTGCCTTGGCCGATTCCCAGACTCCGTCGTACCCGTCGGTGCGGGAGGGCTTGTAGTCGAAGTGGCGGGGGCCGTCGTACTTTGGCCCGCCGTTGGGGAAGCCGTTCTCCAGCAGGTCCACGGTGAAGAACGCGCTGGTGAGATCGCCATGGCCGAAGACGAGGTCCTGATCGTACTTGATGCCGCGCTGGCCGTTGAGGTCGATGTGGAAAAGCTTCCCGGCCCACAGCGCCTGAGCGATGCCGTGGGTGAAGTTCAGGCCCGCCATCTGCTCGTGGCCGGTCTCCGGGTTGAGGCCAACAATGTCGCCGTGTTCGAGCTGCGCAATGAAGGCGAGCCCATGGCCAACGGTGGGGAGGAAGATGTCACCGCGGGGCTCGTTGGGCTTGGGCTCCAGCGCGATCCGCAGCCCGTAGCCCTTCTCCTTGATGTAGCCGGCGGCCGTATCCACGCCTTCCTTCATGCGGTCCAGGGCTGCTGAGAGGTCCTTGGAGCCGTCGTACTCGCTGCCTTCACGCCCGCCCCACATCACGAACGTCTCTGCGCCCATCTCGGCGGCGAGGTCAATGTTGGCGAGCACCTTGCTGAGGGCAAACCTGCGTACTGAGCGGTCATTTGACGTGAAGCCGCCGTCCTTGAACACCGGGTGGCTGAACAGGTTGGTGGTCATCATGGGGACCTTCAGGCCCGTCTCGGCCAAGGCTGCCCGGAAGTTCTTCAGGATCAGCTCGCGCTCTGAGGCGCTGGCATCAAACGGGATCAGGTCATTGTCGTGGAATGTGATGCCGTAGGCGCCGGCGTCGCTGAGGCGGTGGACTGCCTCCACGGGGTCCAAAGCGGCGCGAGTGGGCGTGCCGAAGGGGTCTGCGCCGGTCCAGCCGACCGTCCAAAGTCCGAAGGTAAAGCGGTCCTCAGGTGTGGGATGTGTTGACAATTCAGGCACCTCGTTGGGCTTGTAGGAGAAAAAACAACAATTAGTTTTCGTTCTGAACTATAAGTGGCATGATCAACTGAGGTCAATGACCCGCTGAGAATTTCTAGGAGTGAAATGTCCGCTGCACGCCCGGAGGAGAGACCCACGCCCGGCCGCGTGGGAGACGTGCGCAAGCAGAACCTCGCCCTGGTGCTGCGGAACGTCCACACAGGCGTCCCAACAACCAGGGCCCAACTGGCAGTCGAAACGGGCCTGACTAAGGCTTCTGTTTCCAGCCTCGTGGCCGATCTCCTCGACGCCGGACTGCTGACTGAGGTGGGAATCACCCGCGACGGCGAGAGGGGAAGGCCCGGAGTGGGGCTGGCGCTCAATCCTTTGCGTGGGGCGCTGGGGGCTGAAGTGAACGTCGACTACCTGGGAGTCGGCGTTGTCGATCTCAACGGCAATCTCCATTTCCAGGAAACAGTGGAGCGTCACAACAGCGGAAGCAGCCCGGAGGAAGTCCTTGGGGAATTGCGAGTGATGACCAAGCGCGCTGCTGATGCCGCCTCGGATGCCGGCATTCTCCTCCTTGGCGGAGGGCTGGCCGTTCCTGGCCTCGTTGACCCGGACAGGGATTTAGTGGCCACCGCCCCAAACCTGGGATGGTCCGGCGTCGAACTTTCCGGAGAGCTTGAAGCCCTGCTTCCCCGTAAGGCCTTTGGGGTCACACTTTCCAACGAGGCCAACAGTGCCGCCCTGGCCGAGCTTTGGTACGGGCAGGGAGGATCCTTCCGCGCGTACCTCTATATTTCCGGTGAAGTAGGCGTCGGTGGTGGCCTCATCATCGATTCACAGCTTTTCACCGGACCAGCCGGTCATGCCGGCGAAATCGGGCACACCGTGGTCCACCCGCAAGGACCAAAGTGCACCTGCGGCGGCCACGGCTGCCTGGAAACATTCGCAGGCCAGGAAGCCATCTTCTCGGCCTCCGGCATCGGCGATGGGCCCACCGGACAGCGGATGGCTTTGCTTCTGGCTGCTCTGGCAACCGGGGACGCCAAGGCCTTAGCGGCAGTCGACGAGGCTGGCTACTATCTGGGAGTGGCGACAGCCACCAGCGCCAGGATCATGAACGTGGCCGCTGTGGTGCTGGGCGGCCATTTTGCCGTGCTCGAGGAGTGGATCCGGCCGGCCCTGCAGCGAAGCCTGGGCGAGTTTGCCCCCGGCGTGGTGGCTGCGGACGCCGTCGCGTTTTCCTCGCTGCGGCAGACTGCCGCACTGATGGGCGCAGCGGGAAGCTGCCTCCGCAGGATTCTGGCAAACCCGCAGGAGCTTGTCCCGTAGACCTGCACTTTCACCGTTTGAAGCCTCCGCAGACTTCACCCAGGAGTGCTGGCAGGCCAACGAAGTCATCGCCGCCTCACCATTTGACTCGTTCTACAGCTTCCCATGACGTCCCCGAAGACCTGCAGGATGCCTTCCAGGTCGACTTCATTGAGGGCCCATCACGGCAGCGACACGACATGACTTCCCCAACCGGCGGCATCTAGACCAGGCCATTCCCCGTCTGTCTGCGCGGCCTCATCAGGAAGTATCGGAGCATTTGAAAGAACGGCCTTAGGATTCGGATGGGCAACGGCCTTCACGGAGAAAACGCCGCGACCCGGACCCGCCAGTTAAGGACGGATTCCAGGCCGCGGCGCATTGAGCGTAGCGTTTTCCCTAAAAGGAGCTTTTACCCAACTAAAGTGAAAACTGTGAACAGGCGGAAGTGAATTCCTTCTTAAGGCCGGAAGGATCACCCAACTTTGCAGGAGTTACAACAGTCTTTATCCAACCTTTTTCGGGGTCTTGCATGTGGGCTTTATACCAAGGGAGGTTAGGAAATTTCTCGATCATGTTTAATGACTTGACCTGTCCTTCGTCATCCGACTTCTCGAAGGCCACTAAATAGGATTTTTCCCACGCGCACAACCAGTAGAAAGCCACTTCACCTTCTGCAACGCCCTCTTCGTACTGCGTGTCAGCTTTCTTGAGTGACTCAGGGGTACCTTGAAACCAGTCGACACCGGACGGGAGAGGTTCCGTAAACGCACTGATAGCGCTCCTAACTTCTTCGTCCATCTCGCTTGCCTCGTGCAGGACAGGACCGCTGGCCGCATCTCCCCCCTTTGCAGTGGGACTACCTGCACTACCTGAGCACCCCGAGAGCGTCAAGCAGGCCGCCGTTGCTATAAGTGCAAGCTGCAGCCTGAGACCGGGCCCCGACCTGTTGCCGAACATTTTGCTCCTAAACGCTTTAGAGGTAGAGAGTCCCATTGAAGTACTTACTGGTGACTCCGCAACCAGCGCCAAGCCCCGAGGAATTCATTGCATACGAGCCAGTAACCAACTGCGTCCCAGTGCCGCCCACGACTAGGAAGCTCGAAAAGTTTGACGCTCCGTAGTACTCCTTGGCTTGGGTGTACTGAACCCCATTCTGGTAACGCAGTGCGACCCGAGTCCAGCCACCACAGCTATTCATGGCGTTCATACGCCATTGAGCCTCACCTCCGCCATGCCAACGCCAGGTAGCGTGCTGGACGACGCTTCCATTCATGCTTGTGTAACCGGTGACGTCATGAAAAGTGTCTGCAGCCTGAGCTGGGATATTGGCGCCTACAAGCATCAACAGGGACAGGGCCGCTGCGATGCCAGCACGCTTAAGTGTTCGAAACATGTATTCCCCTAATTTTTAGTGACAAAGTAGTCATAATGTGTAATGAGGCAATGGTGGAGGCACATCAAGTCGGTTTAGAAACTGATATCGTGAGAACCATACACTCGGCGAGGTAGTGGCGCAAAAGCCCTCCAATGAGTCAGCGCTGGACAGGAAGAGCCTGAGTTAGCGTCAGTGGATAGTGGACGAGTTGGATCAGGAGTGGACATGCGGCGGCGCATTGGCTTTTTGGGGCTTTTAGCCTTTGTTGTGGTGTGCGCCGGGGGCTGCAACTCCTCCAGTGAAGCCACCACACCGGTTGCCATAGACGCTGTCGGCGGGGGCATTCAAACAGCCACCGTGACCCGCGGAAGCCTGACGCCGGTCCTGGCGCTGGATTCTGCTGTCGGCAGTTCGGTCGAGTACGAAATTACCTCCCCCACAGACGGCCGTTTGGTTCGTGGGCCAGAAGGCTTAACGGTCGTGGACGTGCTGGGAAAGGCTCATCAAATTCCCTTGCATGAACTCGATACCGAGGTGAAATACCTCGTTCCAGACGGAGCCCCCGTTTCTCGCGGTCTCCCAATTGCTAGGTCTGTTTACGCAGGTTTTGTGATGGGAAGCGACGTCGGAGGCGCTGATCTTTTACGCATGCAGTCACCGCCGGAATCGGCTCGTGCACAAATCAGTGGTGGAGCTGCTCCCTTCCCCTGCAAACTCTTGGACATGGTTCCCACGCCCTCTGCTGAACCTTCACTCAGACGCCTTTACTGCGTCGTCCCCCGTGAGCAACCGGCTATAGGTGGGCTGACAGGAGTTCTGGCTCTGCGTTTCCCCACTGTTCAAAACGCCTTGCTACTTCCAATTGAAGCGGTTGGAGGCACAGTAGCCGACGGAAGCGTCAGGATCCAGGAGACTACAACGTCCTCACTCCGTTCAGTTCGCTTAGGACCGTCGGACGGAATTCACGTCGTCATCTCGGAGGGCCTGGAAGAGGGTGACGTGGTCCTCCTCCCCAGCCCGTCGTTGCTTGATGACTGAACAATGGAACATTCTGGACATCGTAGACGCCAAGAAGCTGTTACCTGATGGCAAGATCCTCTTTGAGAAGGTGAGCATGTCCCTGGCTGCCGGGGAATCTCTGTCTCTCCTTGGCAAATCCGGCTCGGGGAAGAGCACCTTACTCTCTGTACTTGGCCTTTTGGATACGTTCGATTCAGGAAAGCACCTCTACAGGGGAAGTGCTGTCGCCAACCTGAGCCATAGGCAGCTAGACCATCAAAGAGGTAACGAAATCGGCTTCGTTTTCCAGCGGTTCTCCCTCATCTCACATCTCTCCGTAATCGAGAATGTGATGGTCCCGCTCAGGCACAGTGGACGAGGAGGAGTTCAGTCAATGCGTAGCGCGGCCATGCAAACTCTCGAGCGCGTCCAGATGCACCGCATGGCCATGAAGAAGCCCCGGCAGCTCTCTGGCGGTGAACAACAACGCGTTGCCATTGCTAGAGCAATGGTCATGAATCCGAGACTCATCCTTGCGGATGAGCCCACGGGATCCCTGGATGAAGAGATCGGAAGCTCGGTGATGGAACTGCTTCTTGAACTGGGAACTGCAGAGGGTTCGGGAATTGTCGTGGTCACTCATGACATCAATATCGCCGCGAGAACGCATCGTATGGCCCACATGAAGGACGGCACACTGATCGAGGGATTTGCGCCTCAGTCTCTCCCCAATGGCTGGGGAAATCGTTGAGGATGATCGCCATCGCCTGGCAAGGCGTCCGTGGTTTCCCTGTTCGAACAGTATTGACGACGTTAGGGCTCATGGTCGGAATAGTCGGACTTGTATCGGTCTTTTCTGCCTCTGAAACAATAGTCGCGACTGTCAAGCAAAAAGCGATCTTGACCGGGGGCCAAGCCTCTACTTTCGATATCTCTGGCCTCCGAGGAAAAGGAGGTCTGGAGCGGAGTGGTGTGCTCTTGGCCCAGCTCGGAAGCAGCTTTTCCTCTAACGTGCGCGGGAGCCGGCTGGCCAGTTCATCCGCAACAAAGCTTGAGCTGGGAAGTAAGCCATTCGACGCAGACCTGATATTCACAGAACCGTATCTCCGAGAACTACGTAGTTTCCCGATCGTCGCCGGACAGTGGATCGATGATGAGCAGCCAGGAATGGTTCTTGTGTTGAATGAGGCGGCGTTCGAAGCGAGCCAGGTGACCGAGAACGAACAGCTCAGAGTGAGCGTGGAGAGAAACGCGCAGAAGATCCCTGTCACAGTCACAGGAGTCATCAATGATGGCAGCTCCCGTCCTTCTGCTTACGCCAACATCAATCACCTTCCCGGCCTGATGGTAAACCAAGAGAACCTCATCAGCATTTCTCTGGAGTTGTCTTCGCCAGAGCTGACCAGCAATGTGATTACCGCCCGCTTAAGCGAATTGGACAATCTATCGGGAACAACAACATCGTGGCAGGTGAATAGAAGGGACACAGTTGAACAGCTGTCCTCCGAAGTCTTCGCGACGCGATCCAGCTTCCTCATCGTGGGGATACTAGGCCTTCTATCCACGGCGCTTGCTGTAGCTAACGTTGGATTGAGTGCACTTCGGGAAAGGTCAGCTGAACTTTCGCTTCGACGCGCTTTAGGGGGAAGCCGGTGGCAGATTCCCGGCCTAATGATCTTGGAATCGCAAATAATTGCCTTGCTCGCCGGAGCGCTGGCCGTGCCTGTTTCCTACCTTATCTACCCTGTTGTTGCGGCACAATTTGGGGCACCATTTGGGGTAGGAAGCCCTCCCTACCCTTGGACGTCAGCATTTATGGGCCTGGGCTTGGGAATGATGACAGCCTTGTTAGGGAGCGGGGCACCAGCCATACGTGCCCTCAATACCCCCATCTCATCAATGATGCGCGAGTAGCTAGTTTTGGACATTCACTGAAAAAACTCGGGTAGGACCAGTGGAGTGGCCGGGGTTACAGCCGCGTCCCACCTATAAGTTTTCTCCCATCATGATCTGACCGGAAACTGCACGAGAGGAAACTGCTCCCTCGTTTTTTTTGTATTCCCACTGTCGGTTCTGGTTAGAGATTCAAATCCAGTGGTTCGCTGCCCGACTGAGGCTGGGGCAGCATCCATCGCTACTGTGGGCGCTTGAAGAGTAGGGAATTCACCATGCGGCTGTGCGAAGTCTGCTGTGAGTTGAAGGGTTACCCGCTGGCCCACTTCCAGACCTGACGGTAGTGGCCAGGAGATCCCGATCAGTTGGCCACTCGAATAGTTTTTACCAAAAATCGTGTTATCCGACAGGTTCCGCAGTGACAGATTTTTGAAGAGCGTTCGGTCAAGCTGTATTCGTAGAAGAGTTCCAGAAGGGATTGCGTTCGGTCCGGCTGAGCGGATGGTCACGAAGTCAGGTCGCCACGTATGATAATCCTTACCCCAAATGGCTGGTACCCATGACGCGCCTAGCAATACTCCCCATACGCTGCTGTTCAACGTTGACTGCGGGATAAGCACAGGCTCTGCGCTCATGACGCCGCGCACGCTCTGGACCTCGATGGCCGTCGGTAGCGGCCCGGTGACAATGTCGTTGGGGTATTGACGTGTGCGCCCCGATCCCAAGCGCAGTGAATACTGAGTTCCGGACTGCAGATTTTCATCTATCCTGAGGGTCCGCTGCATGCGGCCGTCTTCTCGCAGGAGGGCGTCACCAAGTGCTTGTGACTTGATCACACGTTTACCATGAAGCAAGACCGGCGACTCAGACTGGTACAACCGATCATCCCAAAGGACCACAATCGTAGATCCGGCAGGAAGGGCATTCCCTTCGACTGACAACCCTCCTCCTAACAGCCTCGGTGTCGCCAGAACCTGTCCTTCAGGCATGGGAACGTAAAACTGCTCTGGCTCTGCCTGCAATCTCAACGTAGTTCCGGCATCAGTGGCTTGCGCCTGCTCAGCAGTTATCAGTGCCAGCGTCGTTGCGGCAAGTCCGCCGAGAGCCGCCGAGAGAACCGTTCGTCGAGCAATTCTGCTTAGTCCGGTTGTAGTTTGCATTGTGTTTAGCATGATTTTCCTTGCAGTCAGTTAGACGCGGGAGCGGTCAAAAAAGGGACGATGATAGGCTGCCAAGTCGCGTATTGCACGATGGCAAGGATGACATACAGGGAAACGGGAAGAACTATGCGAAGCCAGAGCCGCATCCGGCTGCCGATGACTGCGGCTACGCCCATAGCGAGAGCAGCAATGAGGACAGGTGCGGCCAAAAGCACTTCTTGATAAGGCTGGGGCCAGCATGTGGCATAGACACACGACATCGACGGGTTCAAGAATTCAGGTCCAGATACGAAGGGCAGAAATGCCAGAACAAGGACAGTGAGAATCACGGCACCGGTCAACTGCACGAAGTCGGTTCGGTAGTGACTCCACGAGTTCGGCGTGAACCACAGGGCCAATCCTGCCGTGACGACCAAGGTCATGAGCAGCCAAATCCCAGTCTCCTGGCCTGGATATACCAGGGAGGGTCGTACGAGAGAAATTGTCGCTAAGCCTGCTCCTCCGACGCCGACCCAATAGCCTCCTGAAGCCAGGAAACAAAACCCAGCCGACAACTGAATAACGCGCAAGAATCTTTGGAGAAACCTTCTACTCCTCCCCCCTGCCAGACTCACTGTCGTCTCATTGCTGACGGCTTTGATCTCTTCCCCCATCAGGCCCCCAGTCGCGCCATTACCCGAGCGTATGCACGGCCGCAAATATCCGCTTGGCTTTGAGTCGGAAGTGTTTCTGCAGTAGCTGCTTTCAGGAGCACAGACGTGGTCAACGGAATGTTGGCTCCGGCCGCATCGATTCCATCAGCCAGAGGCTTGAAAGCAGATGCAACATTTGCTTCAGAGGATCCGAACCTTTCAAGGTAAAACTTCTTGATCCGTTGACCCGGCGTCAGCTTATACAAAACGCGCATGGCGCCTGATAGCGAAAGTCCATCATTCGACCTAAGCGCCTTTGCGATCAACCATGCATCTGCGTCGGCAACGACGTCGGCGTAACCGAAAGCACTGGACGCTCCTCCAAGGTTGTCCACCATCCATGTCATGAGATCCGGTTTGGAGGTCAACTTCTCATATTCGCCCCACGCCTGCAGGAGATCTAGCGACCAGCCTCCAAGATCGCCGAGTCCATAGTCACTGACTGAGGTTGGCACTCCCCACGTTAGATATCCGAGGATAGTTACTGCCCAGTGGGGAATGTCCCGCCCGCTTGATGGCGTGGTTGGACTCATGTTCTGCAATGCGCTTCTTGCGGCTGCCCTGGCGATGACCGCACCCTCGTTCGCATCGACTGTAGGCGTGTAGTAAGGCCACATTTGCCCACCCGAGTATTTGGGGGTCCGCAGCCAATCCAGGATGTATTCTGCATTGAAGAGATGGTAGGACGTAATGGGGTTGAAAACAGAGCTTGCGGCGCTAATAGCCAGTTCGCAAGCGACTTCAGCCCGGATGACCCACTCAAACGCTAGATCAAACCCGGTTGCCGAGTCCGAAGGCTTCTCCCGCTCGATTGGTGGCGATACAACTCCTGACAGATCCACAGAAGAGGCCTTCGAGGAAACGGTCACGTGATCGATGCCAGTTTGTACACCCCCGAGGCTTTCCGTCACCTCAACAATTTGGTTGTAGTGCCACAGGGCGGGCATGGCAAAACCCATGTTGCCGGAGAATCCGGTAGACATCCCAGCAACGAAGGCCCCGTGAGCCTTCCCCTCATCAAGTACTACTTGGCATACGTTGCGCGTACCGTAGACACCGACCGTGAACTTAGTACTCAACGCGGAATTCATGAGGTCGTTCACACCTTGGAAGAAATCGACCACCGGCCCTTGGATAATCTCCCCAACTGGATCAAAGTCAACCGTGAAAAAAACCAAGCTACCGTTCGGAAGACCTAGCGCCCTGCACCTCTCGATGGCTTCTCGCCCGTGAGTTTGTCCTGCTGAGTAGGTCATGGTCTCAACACTGTTGTTGTAGCGCTGGTGTATCGGAAATAGACGTAGTCCGGCGGATTTCAGAATGTCCAGCTCAGGTGAGGTAATGAATTTACCTGCACCCACCGTATATCGCCCAACATGCGTATAGCCTTGTGCACGCGCTCCCGAAGCTTGACTTGCAGATAATTGCCGATTTGTATCGAACCCTTTTGTAGCAATTGTCGTGTCCCCCGAAGACGCCAGCAAGTTGCACCAAGTAGTGTAGTCCCCGGCTCCGGACGCGTGAATCTCCATAAACCTCTGAAACTCACTGGTTTTCGACGATGTCGTGGTGTCGAATGTCCCACTGAACGGAACATCAAAATTGTTGAACCGCATCGCTGCCTGAAAAAGCCGCACGTAGTTTTTCGTCGAGTCCACACTGCCCGGCCCAACGGACGCCTTCGTGCGTATCCCGTCTCTTGTCCCTGGACCAAAATTGCCGTTCGCAACTCCGTCCGCCATGCCAAACTCATATTGGAGGGCGAACATTGTCGCCGTCTGCACCTGCCTCGAGAAGATGCCATCACACGGCACCAGTGAGAAATCCGTTCTAGTGGAGTACTTCCCGTTGAGCCACCGCTGTACGTCGCGTATGGATGATGTGCCACTGCTGAAAAAGGGAATAACCTCAGCATCCATAGAGAGCAAAAATGCCATGAGCTTGACGTCTACGTAGGGATCACCGGCAGGCAAACCCAGGTCACTTCTCAGGCCACTGACGGACCCAGCAAGATCCGAAAAAACAACGTCGTCGTCGCCGCCACTGTAGATACCCTGTATACCCTTGCACCACAGACTGCCGTTGAGTATTTCCAGTAGGTTTTTCTTGGTTACGGAAGTGGCATCAATGCGGCCGACTTGGGAAATAAATGCCGAGGTGGTGGCTGCACCAAACCCTGAGGCAACCGGAGAAATTCCCAACTCGGATTGGAGCGCGCGGCGCAGACCAAAGATGACATCCCACCCTGTCATGCCGTTTTCGCTGACTGGCACCCAGCCGGCCACGGACCCGTACGTGCTGTTGAGCCACTCTTGAGTACTACGTATCTGCGGATCCAACGCTGCTCCTCTGAAATAAATCGGACGCCCTAGCCCGCCAGCTGCACGGCGTTCATGATTAGCAGGTCTCGACTAGTGGCGAAAAAGTGCCGAGACAGACCGGATATTCCACTCGCTGGACAATCCCTCCGCGAGATGAACAGTACACATGATTTGTTTTGAGTCGCAAATGCAGGAAGGGAATTTTTCGGAGTGTTGTGATAAGACTCTGGCCGGGCAGGGTCCTGAATCCCGGTTCATGACCATCCAGCCTCTGAAGCGGGATCTCCCGCTGTTAGTCGCCTCGATGCTGCTATCTCATCCCCTTGTCGCTCTCAAATCTTTGCTGACCCGGCTAAGTGGAGGCGACAGACATCAGTTGACAACGCTGCCTTCAAAGCAGTCGGGTGGGCTGAGGCCGAAGCGATACGTTCCCTTGGCGCCTAGAGGAAGACGACTTCGGCCCCAGGACCCGTAGAGGCTTAGCTTTAGACTTTCGAGTGTTTAGGTATGGGCTGCCGTAACCAAATGCACTGACGAGTGCGAGCTCACTAGTGCTCATCGGTGACATCGCTGTCCAATAGAGGCTTCTCGGATGCGCGTATACCCTGCCCGAAAAGCTGTCCCGCAGAGGTGCCTCAAGTGCGCCGTCTCGAATTGCCGTCTAACAACCGACTGTCTCACAACTGCAAATTGTCGGGAATAGGAGAATACGGTGGCCAGCCAATAGCCGTGATCGGGTACGCGGGAGTGTCCGCTACCGAAGAGAACCTCGATCTGCAGTTAACTGCACACAGGCAGCCGGTGCCGCCGTCCTTGGCCCGTTACCGGTAGCTTTGCACGAATGGCCGGTCCGTCGGCACGATCTGCTTCCCCAGCGGCATGAGCGAGACGGGAATGAGCTTAAGGTTGGCGATGGCCAGCGGGATGCCAATAATGGTGACGGCCATGGCTATTGCAGTCACCACGTGCCCGATCGCGATCCAGATGCCCGCCACCACCAGCCAGATAACGTTGCCTAGGAGCGCAAACACTCCGTTGCCGCCGGGTTTGTCCACCACCATCCGACCGAAAGGCCACAGTGTGTACGCGGCGATCCGGAACGAGGCGATGCCCCAGGGAATCGTAATGATCAGCACACAGCAGATAATGCCGGCGAGGAAATAGCCAAGCGCCAACCACAGACCGCCAAAAAGCAACCAGATGATGTTCAGGAGTGTTTTCATGCGGCCTGCTTCACCATTGCAGCGTCCACGGTGATCCTGACTTTGTCGCTGACCAACAGCCCACCCGTCTCAAGCACCGCATTCCAGGTCAGTCCAAATTCCTTGCGGCTGATTTCAGCCTCGGCACTGAAACCTGCACGGGTGGCACCGAACGGGTCAACAGCTATGCCCGTGAACTCGACCTCCAGCTCTACAGGCTTGGTGACCCCGCGGATGGTGAGATCGCCCGTGAGGGTGTAGTCCTCGCCGTCGCCCTCTATGCCTGTGGCATGAAAGGTCATCTCCGGATACTCCTCGACGTCGAAGAACTCGGGGCCGCGCACATGGGCATCCCGGTTGGCGTCGCCTGAATCGAAGCTCGCAGTTTTAACCGTGGCATTCAGGCTGGAGTGCGCCAGCGAGTCCCCCACGTGGGCTTCCGCTGTGACATCCGTGAAGCGGCCGCGCACCTTGCTGATCCCGGCATGGCGGACAGTGAAGCCGACCTCGCTGTGGGACGAATCAAGAGTCCAGATGCCTGGAGTCAGTCCTTGGGGAAGTGTCATTGCTGTCTCCTTCGAGCCGGTTGGCCGGGAGCGGCGGCCCACACCAACAATGTTCCGTCGACGGGGCGCTCCCACTGTGCATGCTAATCGCCACACAATCCCAGCCGCTACCCCGGCCGGAGTTATGGGAGGTCCGCTGAGGAGTAAGGCTCACTGGGGAGCTCGCCTGCAGTCCACGGGCGATGGGTGGGCTCGGGCGGCAGTTTGCCGTTTCCGTCGCTGCGCACAACGGAAACAAGAAACACCGACAGAACAAGAACCAACAGGACGACGACGGCGACTATCAGCAGCATTTCGAACTCGCTTTCTTGGAGGTTGAGTCGGGCCCGGCCGTGCCGGTTCCCCTTGAGGGTGAGAAGGGGGTGCCTGCTTTCAGGCGCAAAGAATTGCCCTGCCGCCTTTTGGGCGAAGCGATATTCGGCGATGCCTGATTTACGGCCTGGGATGCCCGAT
The DNA here is from genome assembly GCF_056499105.1 of Arthrobacter sp. Z5-13. Lineage (NCBI taxonomy): Bacteria > Bacillati > Actinomycetota > Actinomycetes > Micrococcales > Micrococcaceae > Arthrobacter > Arthrobacter sp. Z5-13. The sequence continues at coordinate 517,550 of NZ_CP096460.1, read as the reverse complement.
ACAGGGCCGGGCCGGGTTCGCGGAGAATCGTCGCTGAACGGGCCGGGCGGGAGAGTAGCGCTTTCTTCCTTGGAACAGTAGCGCTATTGTTGTCTTTCATGAACCACGATAGCAGTAGCAGCAGGCGGACAACAGAGTACCTGCGGCAAATGTCTTCCGGTCTTCGGCCCGGAACCAAACTGCCCTCCACCAGGAGCCTCGTTGCCGAGCTATCGGTGAGCCCGGTGACGGTACAGAGCGCGGTTCAAAATCTGGTGAGTGAAGGTCTGATTGAAACCCGGCCGGGCTCAGGCAACTTCGTGGCGGCTCAGCGCCCAAAGGGGAAGTCGGATTTCAGCTGGCAGACCACGGCCCTGGGCCCGGCCCACAGAACCTCTCAGTTTGGTTCCATCATGTCCTCGCTCCCCGATGGCGCCATTGCCCTGCACGCCGGCTATCCAACCTCGGACCTTGTGCCGTTGCGCCTGCTTCGGGCAGCCCTCATCAGGTCCAGCCGTTCCGATGCCGTCGAGGTGCGGCCACCGGCCGCAGGTCTTCCTGAGCTGCGGAGATGGTTCGCCAACGAGTTAGCCGCGGGTTCCCGGAGAGGCGGGCCGGCGCCGGACAAGAACGACGTCGTCATCACCCCGGGCGGGCAGAGTGCACTCTCCTCCATCTTCCGCGCGCTCACGGCCCGGGGAGGGGCGATTGTCATGGAATCGCCCACCTATTGGGGAGCAATTGCCGCCGCCCGGCAGGCCGGACTGCGCATCATCCCCATAGCCTCCAGTGGTTCAGCAGCCCCCGACCCCGAAAGCCTCAGGGCAGCGCTCAGCTCCAGCGGTGCAAAAGTGTTTTATGCCCAACCCCACTTCCACAACCCCACCGGGTACCAGTGGACCGAATCTGAGTCCGAGGCAGTTATGGAAGTCATGCGGGACACCGGCACCTTTCTCGTCGAGGACGATTGGGCCCATGACTTTGCCATCGACTCGACCCCCAAACCGCTTGCGGCCGACGACGCAGATGGCCACGTGGTTTACATGCGGTCCCTGAGCAAGAGTGTGTCGCCCTCAATCCGGGTGGCAGCAATCATCGCGAAGGGTCCGGCCATGCAGCGGATCCAAACCGACAGAACGGTTGACCACCTCTACGTCAGCGGCTTCCTTCAATCAGCAGCCCTTGACGTCGTGACCCAGCCGGGCTGGCACTCGCACAACAAGCAACGGATCAGGCAGTTGCGTCAGCGCCGCGACGACCTCGCCGCCCTGGTCACCAAGTACCTCGGCAAGGAAACACTCACGCGCATACCAAAGGGCGGAATGAACCTTTGGCTCCAACTCCCCGATTCCGTGGATACGCTCCAACTGGCCCGGCGCTGCGAGGCCGAGGGCCTGTTGATTTCGCCGGGTCCTGAGTGGTTTCCCGAGGAACCCTCCGGACAGTTCATCCGTCTGAACTACTCCGGTCCACAGCCGGAGAGATACGAAGAAGCGATCCAGATCCTGACGTCCGCAGTGAAAACCCTGCAGGACTCCTCGGCCTGATCGGCCAAGCGCGAACGCCGGTTGAGCCACCACCCGCTACTCTGACCGGTTGGGCTTCCAGCCGATGGCCGGGGCTATGTGTGTGGCGATGTTGCCCAGAAGCTTGGCGTTGAAGTCGACGCCCAGCTGGTTGGGGACGGTGAGCAGCAGGGTGTCGGCGGCCTGGACTGCGGAATCGGCAGCGAGTTGTTCGGCCAGCACATCCGGCTCGCCGACGTAGCTCTTGCCGAACCGTGCCGTGAACCCGTCAATGATGCCCACCTGGTCCCGCGTTTCCCGCAAGGCGCTAAGCCCGAAATACCTTCGGTCCTCCTCATCCACCAGGGGCAGCACGCTCCGGCTTACTGAGACCCTCGGCTCATGCCCGTGCCCGGCATCCGCCCAGGCCTTCCTGAACATGTTGATCTGCTCGGCCTGGAGTTCATGGAACGGCACACCGGTGTCCTCGGTCAGCAGCGTAGAACTCATAAGGTTCATCCCCTGCTCCGCAGTCCAGACCGCCGTTGCCCTGGTTCCGGCGCCCCACCAGATCCGCTCGCCGAGGCCGGGGGAATTCGGCTGGACGGGCAACAGGCCGGTGGCGCCTCCGGCGTAGCGCGGGTCAGCCTCGGCAACTCCGGCGCCTGTGACGGCCTGCCTGAAGACTGCCGCGTGGCGGCGGGCCATGTCAGCGGCACTTTCGCCTTCTGCCGGGACGTGGCCAAACACAGCCGCGCCGTCCCGGGCGGGTTCGGGTGAACCACGGCTGATGCCGAGCTGCAGGCGTCCTCCGCTAATCAGGTCAGTGGCGGCTGCCTCCTCGGCCATGTAGAGCGGGTTTTCGTAACGCATGTCAATGACGGCGGTGCCCATCTCGATCCTGCTGGTCCGGGCAGCGATGGCGGCAAGGAGCGGGAACGGTGAAGCCTGCTGGCGGGCGAAGTGGTGGACCCGGAAAAAGGCGCCGTCCACTCCCAGTTCCTCGGCGGCTACCGCAAGTTCGATGCCCTGGAGCAAGGCGTCGCGCGCGGTCCTGGTTTGTGAACCCTCAACGTTTCCCCAGTGGCCGAACGAGAGAAATCCAATGCGCTTCATGGGAAGGGCAACAAAGTGGGCAGCAGTCTCATTCCCGCGGGCGAAGGAGTGGCCTAGCTTTTGGCCGCCCTGACAAATGCTGTGACCTTGGCCAGGTCCTTTACACCCCTGGAACTTTCGACGCCGGAGGAGACGTCCACTCCCGGCGCACCTGCCTGTTTCGCCGCGTTGGCCACGTTGAGCGGGTCCAGTCCGCCGGCCAGCAGCCACACCCGGTGTTCGAGCCCTTTAGCGAGGACGGAGGCATAGTCCCAGGCCTCACCGGAGCCGGGTACCGCCGCGTCGATCAGCAGCAGCTCCTCACCCCAGTCGGTGAAGGCGTCCGGAGCGGCACCCATGGTGACGGCCCGGATGACCTTCATCCCGGCGTCGTGCGCTGTTTTGACGTCCAGCGGAGTCCGCTCGCCGTGAAGCTGAATCCACTGCAGGCCTGCCTGGCGGGCCAGATCGATCGCCCGGGCCACAGGTTCATGCCTGAAGACGCCCACGGCCTGTACGTCATGGGGAACGTGCCCCAGCAGCTCCAGGGCCTGCGCCGGAGTGACTTCGCGCGGGCTGGCGGTGAGGACAAAGCCGACGGCGTCGGCACCGGCGTGGACGGCCGCCTGGACCGATTCCGGGGTACTGAGGCCACACACTTTGACAAACATCAGGCTCCTTCAATTCTCTTGCTCTTCTGACGTTAGCAAGCAATCGGTGGCAGCAGGTTTTCCATGGTGCAGAATGAACCTAAGCGGCACCCATCCTGTGGAGAGGAAGTCACCGTGGCCGAAACAGATGACCCGCGCCGATCTGCGCAGCGGATGGCAGAAGCCGCTGCGCAGCTTGCGCACTCCACGAGGAGCCTGAGCCGGCCCTCCGACAGTTACGCGGTTTTGGGCGAGCTCCTGGAGACCCAGCGGGCCATCGAACAGACCCTGCGGCAGCTCGCCGAATGGCACCGCACCACCTCCCCCGGTGTCCACTACGCCGAAGGGCACGAGGAAAGCGCTCTCGGGATCATGACCTCCGTAGCCGAGCTTGACCTCGCCGCACAGCAGGCAGAGGGGTTACAGGAAACCCTGGCCAGGGCTTACGGCGGCAACAGCGTGGTCCACTGGTTCGACACCATCGACTGAAGGTGGGCCCGGCAGGCTGCGCTGTCCCGCGAGGCTGGCGCTGTCCCGTTAGGCTGGGCGGATGGAGATCATCCGCTATTCCCAGCTGAAGCCCCAACCATGGCGCAACGGCGGCGGGGTGACCAGGGAGCTCGCCAGCCACCCGGAGGCTGCATCTGCCCAGGACGACGCCTGGGATTGGCGCGTGAGCATTGCAGAGATCTCCAAGGCGGGGCCCTTCTCCCCCTTTGCCGGCACAGACCGCGTGCTGACCGTGATCGATGGAGAACTACTGCTCCTCAACGTGGACGGTGCCGAGCAGCCCTTGGAGAAGCACCGGCCTTTCCGGTTTTCCGGCGACGCGCCGTCCTCGGCCACCCTCCCCACAGGCAACGTCCAGGCCCTCAACGTCCTGACCCGGAAGGGATCGTTCAAGGGCTACACCTCCATCATCGAGCTGTCCAAGAAGCGCGCCCACCCGGTTTTCGACGGCCAACTGGGCATCCTTCTCCACGGCCAGGCGACTGTCAGTCCCGGCGGCGCAGATTCATCCGACACAGGCCCATCCGCTGCAGGTCCCGACGACGGGGCGCAGCCCCTGGGCCGCTACGACGCCGTCGTCGGTTCTGATACCGAAACGCCGGAAATCCTGGGCCGCGGATTCCTGGCCGTCGTGTCCATCGACCGCGTCGTGTCCATCGACCGGGTGGATCCAGCCGCATCGGGAGGCTGATGAGCCCGCTGTGGCAAGTTCAGCCTGGCGAACCATAGACTCGGTCCATGAGAAAAGCATCTTTCAACGAACTGCTGAGCACTCAAGTTGGCAACGAATTCTCGGCCTCCCAGCAATACATCGCCGTGGCCACGTGGTTTGCGAACCAGGATCTGCCCCAACTTGCCAAGTACTTCTACCGGCAATCCGTTGAGGAACGGAACCACGCCATGATGATGGTGCAGTACATGCTGGACCGGGACCTTCCCGTGAACATTCCCGGCATTCCCGCCGTCCGCAATGACTTCACGTCGGTGACCGAGCCTCTGGCGCTCGCGCTGAAGCAGGAGAAGGAAGTCACCAAGAACATCGAGGACATGTTCCGTGCTGCCCGCGCGGAGGACGACGCCCTCGGCGAGCAGTTCATGCTCTGGTTCCTCAAAGAGCAGGTGGAGGAAGTGGCGTCCATGACCACGCTCCTGAACATCGCCCAGCGCGCAGACAATCTGTTCGACATCGAAAACTTCATCGCCAGGGAAACCATCGGCGACGGCGGGCACGACTCCTCAGCCCCCGAAGCGGCGGGCGGCGCACTCTAGGGGCCCGTAAACAACACCCTCACGAGTCCACTGGTCAAAATCTGACCAGTGGCTCGGCGGCGTAGACGTCGTGAAGAAGCCGTGTGAATGCCGGATCGTGATTTAGCTGGCGTTCGCCGAGGCGTGTAAGCAATATGCCTGGGGTCCAAGAGTTAATCGCTGCCGCCGACATGCTGTCCGTCAAGTCGGACTGACGGACCGGCCGAGTCTGCTGGGGTATGCCCCGGGCTTCGAGCTGTCGAACCAAGATCTGCATAGTCACCCCTGAGAGGATGCCGGCCTCTGGCCAGATGACTGACTCGCCATCCCAGAAGATCAGATTCCATATCGTGGCTTCGCTTAGGCGACCCACGCCATCTTCGAAGGCGGCGTCGTCAAAACCGCGAGAGTTAGCCCTTCGGAGGTACAGCGTCTTGGAGACTTCGCCCACATGCTTGACGTGGGGCAGATGGCGTTCGTGCCTCACCACATCGAAAGCCAGAGGTCCCGTGGGTGGTTCCGCCGGGTCAACAACCTTGATCAGGACATCGAGAGCGCTCTTTGGGTCAGCTGGCATGAACTCCCCGGGACGCGAGGAGAGGAAGCATGTCACGGACGAGTCCGGCGGTGTGGCCTCCACGGCCATGCGAAGGTACTCACGGATGTGGGAATCCGGTAGTTGCTTACCGAACAGCACGTTGCTGGCGGTTTGGAGACGGCTTAGGTGCAAGTCCAAGCCCTTCACCGAGTGGTCGCGTACCTGCATGGCGGTGAAATGGGCGTAGCCTGCGAAGGCCAAAGGTAAAAGGTCCTCTGGCGTAGCGGACCGGCCGTTGAAGTAAGCAAATGAGAATGACATACCTGTGAATTTAGGAGTTGACACTAGTGTCAAAGGCAAGTCCTGGGGACGGGAAGCTCCTCCGAGTCGGTGAACTTGCCTCTCGTACCGGTGTAAGTCCACGGCTTATTCGCTACTACCAGAACCAGGGCCTTCTCGAGGCAGAACGATCCTCCACCGGACAGAGACTCTTCGAGGAAGCCGCGGTGGACCATGTCCGGCACATTCGTCTGCTGCTGGAAGCTGGACTACCCACACGCATCATTAACGAGCTCCTGGACTGCGTCCACGACCCACGCCGCCTGGAGCCCTGCGCGATACCAACCCTGGTTGAGCACCTTCGCGCCCATGACGAGCGAATTGCGGAACTTGTCAGCACTCGCCACGCGCTACGGGGCCTGATTGATTCATCGAGAACCACCGAGGGGTGAGGTAGTCGCTCTAGCGGCGAGAGGCTCAGCCCTTCGGAGAAGGCTCCGTCCCATCCGGGACGGAGCCTTCTCCGTCCTAGCTAGCTCAAGCACACTGTCCGTGGTGAGGTTGGCCACCAAAAGTGGCCCGCCGGCGTCGGGCGTTGCTAGGCTGGCCTGAAGGGTCCGCACCGGACCCTCCGGACGACGGTTCAGTACCCGGCACGCGACAAGACTGGCCAAAGGATCTGTCATGTCGTGGGTAATTCTTATCCTCTCCGGTGCGCTTGAGGCCGTTTGGGCCGCCGCGCTGCACCATACCTTCAAAGCCAAGGGCCGCCGCCGGACCCTTCCCGCCCTGCTGTTTCTAGTGTCAGTCATGGCGAGTACCGGCGGACTGGCCATCGCCATGCAATCCATTCCCACCGGCACTGCTTATGCAGTGTGGGTGGGCGTGGGGGTTGTGCTGACGAGCGCCTATGCCATCATCACCAAAGTGGAACGGGCGACGGCGGCCCGGCTCCTGCTGCTCGGCGGGATAGCCGCGTGCGTGGTCGGGCTGAAGGTGGTGGCGTGATGCTCTCCAAACCAGCAATTGCCTGGAGTGTCCTGCTGGCTTCCGCAGTCCTTGAAGCCGTGTGGGCCACAGCCCTTGGCCTCTCCGATGGCTTCACCAAGCCCCTGCCCACTATGGTCTTCGCAGTCACGGCCACCCTGAGCATGCTTGGCCTCGGCCTGGCTGTGAAGCAGATTCCGTTGGGGACTGCCTACGCTGTTTGGGTCGGGATCGGTGCGGCCCTGACCGTTGGCTGGGCGATGGCCAGCGGCGTCGAACCGGCGAGTCCGCTCAAGCTGCTGTTCATCGCGGGAATCGTTGCCTGTGCGGCCGGGCTGAAGATGCTGCCAGCGGGGCCGGGGCCCGACGCTGTGCGGCCGGCACCGGAGCAGTCCAGCGTGCTTTAGGATTCACCAATGGACTCCGTGAATCCCCCCTTGCCCGCGGCCCTGCGCTCACGCGAAATTGCCGGGGCAATCGATGATCTCCGGGCCCGGTTGGCCGACGGAAACCGCGTCCTCCTGGGCATTACGGGATCTCCGGGAGCGGGAAAATCAACGTTCGCGGCCTGCCTCCAGGACGCTTTCGGTCCCGAAACCGCCGTCGTAGTCCCTATGGACGGCTTCCACCTTGGGAACGCGATCATTGACGGGAAGCCACTGCAGCAACGCAAAGGCGCCATTGATACGTTCGACGTCGGGGGCTACCTTTCGCTGTTGCAGAGGCTGAGGCGGCGGGATGAGGACGTCGTCTATGCGCCTGAATACCGGCGCTCCATCGAGGAACCCGTGGCGGCGTCGATTGCGGTTCCGGCTTCCGTTCCGCTCGTGATCACAGAGGGAAACTACCTGCTGGCGGACCACCCGCAATGGCGGGAGGTCAGGGCGCAACTGGACGAAGTCTGGTTCATTGAGGTCCAGGACAGCGTGCGCCTTTCCCGCCTCGTGAAACGTCACGTGCTTTTTGGGAAGGCACAGGCAGCGGCAGAGGCGTGGGCGGGCGGCTCGGATCAGGTCAACGCCGAGCTGATCGAGAGCACCAAGGCCTCTGCTGACCGGATTATCAGCTGGTCCTAAGGCAGTGCTGCAGCGCAGACGGTTGACTTCGCCGCCTGCGCTGCAGCTACTACTGAGGTGATTAGTCCTCGGGGTTGGAATGGACAGACCGGGCTGGTTTCCCGGGCTTGTCCTTCTTGTCCTTCTTGTCTTCCTTACCCTTCCCCGGTTTCGGGGCAGCCGTCAGTTCGCCCACTTGGATGCCGCGTCCGTTGGTGCAGATGAAGACTCTCCCGTATTGATCAGGATCGGCGGCGAGGCAAGCACCAGTCCAGCCCCACTGATGGGCGTCGTCGTTGATACGCAACCAGGAGGCACCCGCGTCGTCGGAGCGGAAAATCCCGCGGATGCCGCCCACCACACCATTCAGATACACGGCCATGTGGCTCGCGCCCTTCGCCACCTTACCGAAGGCAACCTGGTCTGCCGACCCCACCCCGCTGAGGACCTGCTGATAGGAGATCCCTGCGTCCGTGGATCGCCAGAGTCCGCCCCCGGCAGCGGAAAGCCAGACGTTCCCGGCACGGTCTGTGACCGGCTCCAGTACCCCTGAACCGGAAGGCAGCCCCGTCTGGGTTGCGCTGAACGTGGCACCGCCGTCGTTGCTGGCATACGCGGTTCCGGTTGCGGGGTCGAACGCGAAGAAGAGTGCGGCATTCACTCTGTCCGCCACGACCTCCAAACCGTTGGGCAGGCCCTGCACCTGCGTCCAGGAGTTGCCCAGATCGGTAGTGCGGAAGGCCTGCATCCCTGGTGTGGACCACACCACTGCTGAGCCGTCGGCGGATGGTGAAACATGTCCGGGCTCGGTGATTCCTACCGGTTCGCCAGGGAACGGCTGCCACGTATCGCCGCCGTCAAGGGTGTATGCACCGCGCTTTTCGCCCCAGCCCGAGCGGACCAGGAATCCTTCGCGAAGTGGCGCGTATTCGATGGACGTGGACGTGCCGAAGATGGGGTTGGGGTCCATTCCGTTGGCCGGAACCTCGGAGAGGTTGTCATGGCGATAGGTTCCGATATCTCCAAGGGCGCTGTACAACGGGGCGTCACCCCAGGTGGGGCTTGCTAAATCGAGCACAGCCGTTTCTTCGAGTCCCTGTGCGCGAACGGACCATGTGGTGGACCCACCATCCTCCGCGTCCGTGGCGTTATCTGTTCCAAAAATGGTCGCCCCTGTGCCGAAAAGGACACGGTCAGAGTTGAAGGGGTCGATCTCCAGGGTCCCGATCATCCAGCCAAGCTTGGGCTCGCCGTGCCAGTTGAGATACGGAGATGCCGACGTGTCCATCACCTTCTTCTCAGTGATGGACGTCCAGGTTTCGCCGCCGTCGACGCTTCGGAAAATATCATCAACGGGACCCCAGCGGCCCATCGTCGCGGCCATAACAGTGCCTGGCCTGGACGCGTCCACGGCCAATCCCGCATAGCCGAAGCCTCCTTCGGTTCCCGTATTGGGACGAAGCGGGGTGATGTCCTTCCAAGCCATGCCGGCAGGGTCAAACCGCCAGACACCACCGTCGTGCATTACATACGGCCCCGGCAGGTCACCGTAGGTGACATAGAAGAACCCATCTGGAGCGAGCTTGCCATGGTGGGCGTAGAAGCCGGCGGGCTGGCCCGGTAGCTGCTGCCAGGACTGCCCGCCATCCTTGCTCTTGAAGATACCCCCTGCCTTGTCCGCCGCGCCGACATAGACCTCAGTGGGCGCCCCCGGGGCAGGCAGGCCAAATTCTATGAACGAGATTCCGATACCTGCATCACCCAACCGGGGGAAGGGCTCGTTCCTGGACCAGGTGCGGCCGCCGTCGGTACTGTGCCAGAGCCCGTCGTTGCGGGTTCCCAGGTAGAGGTTGTTGTTGTCACCTGGGTCCACCATGAGACGCTCACCCATGGAACGGCCGTTCTCGTTGCCCCCTGCCTTGAACGGTAGGTCCACACGATCAAACGTCTCGCCGCGGTCGCCGGAACGGAACAGGGCTGCATTGCTGGCCCAAGCCCCCGTATAAGTGCCCGCAAGGACATAGACATTGTCCGCATCTACGGGATCCGACGCAAGCGCTTCGATTCCAGTTAGGTTCCAATCGTCCCAGCCGACGAAGTCCATGAGAGGCTTCCACCGCTCCAAGCCTTCGTCCCACCGATAGGCGCCACCGATGTCCGTCCGAGCATAAGCGAGGCCTGGCTCGGTCTCGTTATACACGATGCCGGGCACAAATCCGCCGCCCACAATTTCAGCATTACTCCATGTATAGCCGGGAGCAGGGGTGGGATCTGAGGGCGGGGCGGCCAAAACTGCTGGCCCGCTCATCAGCGCTGCAGTGAAACCTCCCACAGCGATAAGGGCGGTGATTCTTCGGGCGCGGTGCATCTCGTACACTCCTTTGTGGTTGTTCCGGGCACTGGCGCCGCTTCAGTTACTGCAGGTGCGACACGGCGTGCGTCACCAGAATAATCGAAGCGTTTCGATAATGGAATAACCCTTGACGGATAGCGAATGGAGGAGCACATCAGCTGGACACGCAGGAATACCTCGGACGGCGGTGGGGTTCTTGGCTGGGACACCACTTCACAGCAACGAACGGAGCGACCTATGACTGCAGCATCAGTAGACCTGGGAGATGGCCTCAAGGTAAGCCCCTTGGGTTTTGGCGGGATGGCGCTGACGCCGGTTTACGGAGGGGTAGATCAAGGCGATGCCCTGCGTACCCTTCATCACGCTGTGGATGCGGGAGTCAGCTTCATTGACACCGCGGATGTGTACGGCGGCGGCAGCAACGAGGAACTGATCGCACAGCTGCTGGCTGAGCGGCGGGGTGAAGTCCAGCTTGCCACCAAATTCGGCATCGTCGGGAACCCGGCCGGCGGCTACTCAGGTGTCCGAGGGGACACCGCTTATGTCAGGCAGGCAGTGGAAAACAGTCTGCGCCGCCTGGGCACGGACACCATCGACCTCTACTACATGCACCGCCGCGACCTCAACGTTACGATTGCGGAAACCGTTGAGGCAATGGCCGAGCTGGTGCGCGAGGGCAAAGTCCTGCACCTCGGCCTGTCCGAGGTGACCGCCGCTGAGTTGCGGGAAGCCAACAACATCCATCCCATCGCGGCAGTCCAGAGTGAATGGTCCATCTGGAGCCGCGACGTGGAAAAGAACGTGGTTCCAGCCGCTGCCGAACTTGGTGTGGGCTTTGTCCCCTACTCGCCGCTGGGCCGCGGATTTCTGACCGGAACCGTGGACGCCGCCCAGCTGTCCGAGACCGACTTCCGGCGCAAGATCCCCCGTTTTGCCGAAGTCGCAGCCGACGCCAACCAGGGGGTTGTGGCGGCAGTGCAGTCTGTCGCTGAGGAGCTCGGAGCAACTGCCGCCCAAGTTGCCCTTGCCTGGCTGTTCGCCCACGGCCAGCGTCTCGGCATGCCTGTGGTGCCGATCCCCGGTACCCGGAAGGCGCACCGGATCGACGAGAACCTGGGAGCGCTCTCGCTCGACTTCACCTCATCACAACTGGAGACGCTCGACGCCGCTGCGGACGCCGTCGTCGGCTCCCGGTCCGCTGACCCGAACTGGGTCTCGCAGGGACGCGAATAACGCATGGAAACGCTCATTCACTCACTCCGGGACATCACCATCCGGCGCATTTCCGTCAGCGAGATGGACAACAACGTGTATCTGCTCACCGCTAAAAAGTCCGGTGCCCAGCTGTTGATCGATGCGGCAGATGATTTGCCGGCGATCCTCGATCTGCTCTCTGACGCGGCGGCGGATACTGCTGCTGCGCCTAAACTGACACTGATTGCCACCACCCACCAGCACTGGGACCACGTCCGGGCGCTTCCGGAGCTCGTGAAAACCACCGGAGCCATGACGGCAGCAGGCACCGACGATGCCCCGGAACTGCCCGTGCCCGTTGATGTGCTGCTGGATCATGGGGACGTCGGCAACTTCGACGGCTTCGACGTGACGGCAGTGCACCTGCGCGGGCACACCCCGGGCTCGGTAGCACTGGTCTATGAGGACCCGGCAGGTCCGGCCCACATCTTCTCGGGCGATTCCCTTTTCCCGGGCGGAGTGGGCAACACTCAGAAGGATCCCGAGCGGTTCAACCAACTGATCACTGATGTGACCGAGCGGCTGTTTGCCGTGTACCCGGACGATACCGTGGTGCACCCGGGCCACGGCAAGCCGACCACTTTGGGCGCCGAACGTCCGCACCTGGAGGAGTGGCGCACCCGCGGCTGGTAGCGTGACGCCGCGCTTCGCCAAGACTCTGATGTTGGGGTTGTTCTCCTCGTTACAGTTGTTCGGTGAATACATTGTGGTACTTCGTGGGGGCAAGCGGCCTGGCGGCGTTGATTCCCGTATGGAGAACCTCATTGCTGCGTCCCTACAAGTTTGGTGCGAGCGGGCTGATCCTGGCCTGGTCGGGCGCCCTGATCCTTGCCGGGCTTGCAGGCGACTCTTCTGGTGATGAAGCCACCGTCATCCTTGCAGCCGTTGCAGCAGCTACGGGTCTCTGGCTGTTCCTGCTTGCCAGATCGTGGCTGGCTGACAGGGCAGACATCCAACGGCTCCGCGCCACAGCCCAACGCAACGCGGACCAGATCTCCGTGGTCAGCCACGAGATCCGGACTCCGTTGGCTCTGATGAAGGGCGCGTCCGATTTATTGGCCGAGGGGACGCCAGGGCCCCTGACGCCGAGCCAGGAACGCTTCATCAGGACCATAAGCAGCAACTGCCACTCCGTGATCAGCTTGGCGGAGGACCTGCTCATCCAAGCCCGGATCGATGCCGGCATGTTTGAATTGCACCTTCAGCGAGTGAATTTCAGGTCCCTGGCCACCAAGGTCATCTCCGAGCTGCGCCTCCTCCACACGTTGGCAATAGCGCTGGACTGCCCGGGGGCACCGCCGCGGGCCTGGGCAGACGCCGAACTTATGCGCCAGGCGCTGACGAACCTGATCAACAACGCGGTGATCCACGCCCACGACGCAACCCTGGTAACAGTCCGGATCATCAACACCGACCAGCAGATCCTCGTCTCAGTCAGCGACGACGGTGCAGGCATGTCGCCCGCCGAGCGCCAGCAGCTTTTCGAGCGCTTTTCCAGCGGGAAGCCCTTGCGCGACGGCACAGGCCTCGGCCTGGTCATCACCAGGCAGATCGTCCAGATGCATGGCGGTGGAGTGTTTGTTGACTCAACCCCCCAGCGCGGCACCACCATGATGTTCAGCCTGCCGAACGGTGAGAACCACCCGGCAGGCCCCGCAGCAGTACGGCTGGAGGTTTCCCCTTGAGTGCCCCTCTTCTGACGGCACTGGTGGTCGACGACGAACCCCAGATGCTGGACATCGTCACCTTTGCGCTGGAGACCCAGGGCTTCACCACAGTGACGGCCAGGGATGCGGAAACCGGCTGGAACCTCTTCAGGGAAAAAGCTTTGGACCTCTTGGTCCTCGACGTTATGTTGCCGCATTCCTCTGGCTTGGCTCTCTGCCGCCGTATCCGCGAGGTCAGCGAGGTGCCGATTATCCTGCTGACGGCACGGGGCGAGAGCTCTGACAGGGTCTCGGGACTGGAATCCGGCGCCGACGACTACGTTACTAAACCGTTCCATCCCCGGGAGCTGGCCCTGCGCGCCGAGGCAATTGTCCGCAGGACACGGCCCCGAGCCGCTGAAGCGGTGATCCACCACGGCCCGCTGCGGCTGGAAGCTGACAGGGCCAGCGTTCACGGCCGCTACCTGAACCTGTCCTCCACGGAACTGAGGTTGTTAACCAGGCTCGTCCAAAACAGCGGACGCACCGTCCCCTTCGACGAGCTGCTCCTCGCTGGCTGGCGGCAGACCGAAGGTCCAGGCGGGCGCCAAATGTTGAAGACCGCCATCTACCGGCTGCGGCACCGGCTCGCGGCCGAAGGCTACCTTCGTTCCATCAAGGCCGTCCGCGGCGACGGCTATCAGCTGATCCCCTTCAATGAATGAGTCATGCCACAACCTGCCCTTGTGGCGGGAAAATCTGAAGGTCACACAGCTGTGACCATGTGTGACCGTCACGACACTCCAAGGCCCCATGACGCTGCCTAAGGTTTTGACATCGACACGGAAGGAACCGCTTAGCGGTCAGCTCCGACGTCGTGAAGCAACGTTGCTTCACCTACGAAAGGTATGACATGAAGCGCAAAATCGCGCTCTCCTTCGCCGTCGCGGCCTCTGCGTCGCTGGCCCTTACGGGCTGCGTCGTGGACACCAGCCCCAAGGCTGCGGCAGCGGGTGGCGAGCTCAGCGGAAACCTGACTGTCGCGTGCGGCGCGATGGAAGACTGGTGCCAGGCCATGACCGAGGCCTTCACCGAAAAGACAGGCGTCAAGACAAGCTTCGTGCGGCTCTCCTCAGGGGAGACTGTAGCCAGGCTAAACGCCGGCAAGGACTCGCCGGAATTCGACGTATGGCACGGCGGCCCTGCCGACGGTTACGGTGCGGCCAAGAAGGCGGGCCTGCTGGAGCAGTACGAGTCCCCGAATGCCGGCGTAATTCCAGGCAAGTACAAGGACGCCGAGGGTTACTGGGCAGGCGTTTATGTAGGAGCACTTGGATTTTGCTCCAACAAGGCCGGCCTGGAAAGGCTGGGGGTCGGTGTCCCCACCTCCTGGAACGACATCCTGGACAGCAAACTCAAAGGCCAGGTTTCCACAGCCCACCCGTCCACCTCAGGGACAGCGTTCACCACACTCTGGACCCAGGTCACGCTGAACAACGGAAACGAGGATGCCGGGCTCGACTACATGCGCAAGATGCACAACAACGTCCTGCAGTATTCCAAGAGCGGGACGGCGCCTGGCCAGACAGCGGGACGCGGCGAGGTCGCCGTCGGACTGGTGTTCTCCCATGACTGCGTCAAGTACAAGGAAGCCGGTATGACGGACCTGCAGGTGTCCTTTCCCAAGGAAGGCACAGGGTATGAAGTGGGCGGTGTCGGTGTGGTGAAAAACTCGAAGAACCCGGCCGCAGCAAAGGCTTATGTGGACTGGGCGCTGACAGCCGAGGCGCAGGACCTGGGCCCGACAGTGGGCTCGTACCAGATTCTTACCAACCCCGACGCCAAGCACGACGACCGGATGGTGGACCTCGACGAGGTCAAGCTGGTGGACTACGACTTCACTCTGGCCGCGGCCGAGAAGTCGAAGCTCACCAAGCGGTTTGACGCGGAGATCGCGCCACAGCCCAAGGAGTAGAAACTCCCACCATCCGATCCATCAAGGCGGGCGGCCCGTGCACCCCGGGCCGCCCGAGCCAGGAGCTCCCATGAGTATTGACACCCTGCAGCCGGCAACAGCGCCGGCCGCTCCTCCCCCTCTTCCCGCCAAACGGGCGGGCGCGAAATTCAGCAAGCTCGACACCGTCACCAAGGTAGTTATCGGCCTTGTGGTAGGCATTCTCCTTCTCCTGATCGGCTATCCGCTGGTCCGGATCCTCACACAGTCCTTCAGCCCGGAAGGCCGGGACACCCTCGGCCAGATCCTCACCTCCGCCACCAACCGCGGCGTCCTGCTCAACACGGTGGTCCTGGGCCTTGTAGTCGGCGCCGTCGGCACGGGCATCGGGTTCGCTTTTGCGTATGCGCAGGCCCGGCTGGACTTCCGTGGAAAGCGCATCCTGCACCTGATCGCGCTCCTACCGATCGTCTCGCCACCGTTCGCCGTGGCGACCGCCGTCATCAGCCTCTTCGGGCGAAGCGGCCTGATCAGCAACAAGCTGCTCGGCCTGGACTACAACATCTATGGCCTGACCGGGCTGACGGTGGTGCTGGGCCTGTCGTTCTTTCCTGTGGCGTACATGAACCTGCTCGGGATGCTGCGCAGCCTGGATCCGGCGATGGATGAGGCAGCGTCAAACCTCGGCGCGAGCAAATGGAAAATTTTCCGCAGCGTGACCATCCCCATGCTGATCCCAGGCTTTGCCAGCTGCTTCCTGCTGCTGTTCGTCGAGGCGATCGCTGACCTTGCCAACCCCTTGGTGATTGGCGGCGACTTCACTGTCCTTTCGACCCGCGCCTACATCGCCATCACCGGCGAATACAACGTGGCTGGTGGTGCAGCGTACTCGCTGGTGCTCCTGCTGCCAGGGCTGCTCGTCTTCCTTGTTCAGCGCTACTGGGCCGAGCGCAAGAGTGTGGTGTCCGTTACCGGCAAACCGTCGGGCAGGGTGAACCTGATTTCTTCCCCTCTGGGACGCATTCCCCTCCTCAGCGTCGTGCTTCTGATTGCAGCCCTCATCGTGACCATCTACGTCACGGTCTTTGTAGGGGCTTTCACAAAGATCCTGGGCGTCAACAACAGCTTTACCCTGGCGAACTATCAGTACGTCCTGGCTGGAATCGGTTCTGACGCTATGTTCACCACCACCATCCTCGCGTTGATCGCCACGCCCATTGCCGGAGTTCTGGGCATGATCCTCGCCTGGCTGATTGTCCGTAAGGTCAAGCGCGGCCGTGGTGTGCTGGATTTTATGGGCATGCTGGGGCTTGCCGTCCCCGGAACAGTGCTGGGCATCGGATACGCCTTGGCCTTCAACAAGCCACTGATTATCGGGAACATCCAGCTCTTGCCAGCCCTGGCAGGGGGTGGAGCGATCTTTGGCGGCGCCATGGCAATCGTTATGGTGTACGTGATCCGTTCCATGCCCTCCGGGCAGCGCTCCGGCGTCGCGGCGTTGCAACAGATTGATCCGGCGATCGATGAGGCCTCCACGTCGCTCGGTGCATCGGGCATCACGACGTTCCGCACCATCACGCTTCCGCTGATCAGGCCGGCGCTGCTGTCCGGGCTGACCTACGCATTCGCCCGGGCCATGACCACGCTCTCCCCCATCATTTTCATCACAACTCCCCAGACCAAAATCATGACTTCGCAGATCCTCTCCGAAGTAGACGCTGGGCGCTTCGGCAACGCTTTCGCCTATTGCACCATCCTGATCGTCGTCGTGCTTTCGGTGATCGGTCTGATGAATCTCCTGGTCCGGGACCCCCGCCCCAAGACCCGCACCCGCTGAACCGGCTGCTTCCAACACACTTCCACGAGGACACCATGGCCAATACAACACTTGAAATGACGTCCGGCCCGGATACCAACAATGCCGAGGCCGGCTCGCTCCAACTGACCGGAATCAGCAAGTCTTACGGCGATGGCACTGCCGCACCCGCCGTCGACGACATCAACCTGCAGATCAGGTCCGGGGAGTTCCTTACCCTGCTTGGCCCTTCAGGATGCGGCAAAACGACTACGCTGCGGATGATTGCCGGGTTCGAAAACCCGACGGCCGGTGAGCTCACACTGGACGGCGAGGACATGACCGGCTTGACGCCGGATAAACGTCCAATGGCCATGGTGTTCCAGTCCTATGCCCTCTTCCCGCACATGTCCGTGTACGACAACGTGTCCTATGGCTTGAAACTCCTGAAGATGGGCAAGAAACAGATCGAACAGGAGGTCAACTTCGCCCTGACATCGATGAGTCTTTTGGCCTTTGCAGACCGGTCCCCCAACCAGCTTTCGGGTGGTCAGCAACAGCGGGTGGCTCTGGCCAGGGCGCTGGTGATGAAGCCCAAGGTCCTGCTCTTCGATGAACCCCTCTCCAACCTGGACGCCAAGCTGCGGGTCCAGATGCGTACCGAGATCCGCCGGCTCCAGCAGAAGCTCGGAATCACCAGTGTTTACGTCACCCATGACCAGGACGAGGCAATGAGTCTCTCGGACCGGATCGTGGTCATGCGGCACGGGAAAATCGAGCAACTCGCATCGCCGGAGGAGGTCTACCGGCGGCCGGCCTCGGTCTTCGTGGCGGATTTCATCGGACAAGCGAACTTCCTTGACGTCGCCAGTTTCACTGTGCACGGTACGGGCGCGACAACCACGGCACGGGTCAGCGTGCTCGGCGTGGACCAGATTGTTCCGGCCCATTCGGGCATCACCCCGGATTCTGCTGTTGTGCTGCTGGTCCGGCCCGAGTCCGTTTCAGTGCGAAAACTCCCGGGCGAGGGCCTGGAAGTTGTTGGCCGGACCGGGCGAATCCTCAGTTCAGTTTTCTATGGGGCATGGATTGAGTACGACGTGGAAACAGAAGCCGGCAACATGACCGCCATGGTTTACGATCCGCTTCCTGGCGACATTATGCCGGCCGGAACCTTCGTTTCAGTCGCCTTCGAAGCCGAGCGTTCATGGCTGCTCCCGGCCGAGGTCTCCCACTAGCGTTTGCGCTACGCAAAAGGACGGCCGCACCCTGGATCCAGGGTGCGGCCGTCCTTTTCTGTCGCGGTAATTCTTAAGGCCGGAAGACCTTAGCGGCCGCGGCGTTCGTTCGATGCCGGAGCCGAGGCGCGACGGGGGCCGCTGCGCGCAGGACGGCCTGAGCCGCCGTTGCCGCCGGACTTCGAGCCGCCGTTGCCGCCACCCGAGTAGGATCCACCCGAGGTGCCACCGGTGTTCGAGGACCAGACAGCAGCGTTTCCGCCTGACTTAGCGCCAGCTGAAGCGCCGGCAGCGGCACGCTGGCCGCCAGCCGAAGCGCCGGTGCGGGCACCGCTGGCTGCGGCACGCTGGCCGGTTGCCGGGCGTCCGCCACGCTGGCCACCTGTTGCACCGGAGCGGGCTGCGCCGCCGCGGGTATCAGTAGCACGTCCGTCCGATCCGCGGCCAGCCGCTGCACGGCCACCTGCCGCGGGAACATCGTTGCGGTGTGAGTTGTACGAGGAAGTCCGGGTGCGGGCGCTGCGACGTGCTGCGCGCTCGGCGTCCAGGCGGTCCTCGTTACGCTCGGTGACGCGCTCTGCAGCATTGCGGGCCGCAGCCTGGCCTTCGTAGGCCACTGCACGACGCTCGGCACGCGGGAGATCGGTGCGGGGCGCTTCAGCTGAAACGCGTCCGCGCCCGCCACGGCCGCCACGGCCACCGGCGGTTGGAGAACCCTGGGTGGAGCGGCGGGCGCGCTTGCGCTCCGCGTTTGCACCTGTGGAGGTGCCGCCGCCCTGCTGCTGCGCCTTGGCAGCAAGGAGAGCTGCGCGGGTGCGGGGATCGATCTTGTCGGCCATTTCGCCCACCAGTTCAGCAACCAGCGGTGAGTTGGCGGTGACGCGCTCAAAGCTAACTTCGACGCCGGCAGCCTTCATCAGCTTTTTGACGTCCGACTGCTGCTCGGGCAGGGTCAGCGTGACTACGGTTCCGTCGGATCCCGCGCGGGCCGTACGCCCTGAACGGTGCAGGTACGCCTTGTGCTCGGTGGGCGGGTCAACGTGGATAACCAGTTCGACGTCGTCCACGTGGACACCGCGGGCGGCGACGTCGGTGGCCACCAGGACGCGGACGTCACCGTTGGAGAACTCGGCGAGGTTGCGGTCACGGGCATTCTGCGAAAGGTTGCCGTGAAGATCGACGGCGGGGATGCCGGCGTCGGTCAAGGTCTTGGCAAGCTTGCGGGCATGGTGCTTGGTGCGCATGAAGAGCACACGGCGGCCGGATCCCGAGGCGAGCTCAACGATCAGCTGCTTCTTGACGGTCTGGTCGTTGACCACCAGCACGTGGTGCTCCATGGTGGTCACGGCGGCCTGGGGATCGTCAACGGAGTGCGTCAGCGGGTTGGACAGGTAACGCTGGACGATTTTGTCCACACCGTTATCCAGAGTGGCCGAGAACAGCAGGCGCTGGCCCTGGCTCGGGGTCATGTCCATGAGCTTCTTCACGACAGGCAGGAAGCCGAGGTCGGCCATGTGGTCGGCCTCGTCCAGCACGGTGATCTCGACGGCTTCGAGGGTCAGGATGCGTTGGCGGATCAGGTCCTCGAGGCGGCCCGGGCAGGCGATGACGATGTCGACGCCAGCGCGGAGTGCCTTCTCCTGGCGGGCCTGGGAGATGCCGCCGTAGATCACGGTGGTGTTCAGCCCGGCAGCCTTGGCAAGCGGCTCGATGGTTGCGTTGATCTGGGTGGCCAGTTCACGGGTAGGTGCAAGGACCAGGCCCATGGGGCGACCGGGCTTGCGGAAGTGCTTTGCTTCCCGCTCAGCGAGTCTTGCTACAAGCGGGATGGCGAAGGCAATGGTCTTACCCGAGCCCGTGCGGCCGCGGCCCAGGACGTCGCGTCCGGCCAGCGTGTCCGGGAGGGTCTTGACCTGGATGGGGAACGGTTCCACGATCCCCTGGGCTGTCAGGGTATCGGCAAGTGCTTTGGGCGTGCCGAGGGCAGCGAAAGTAGTCATGTGTTTCAAGGTCTTTCAGGCGGTATCCATGCGGATATCGGCCCCCGACGCCGGTTGGCTCAGGGGTTCGCCGAAGAAAAGTCAGGTGATCAACCAGGCTGCTGCCGTAGTGCAAGGCGGAAGTCGGGACCAAATAGAACGCGTTCATCGACGCAGGATGTGCCTCTCACATGAAAAAACCCACTCCCTGCCGGATAAATCCTTTGGGGAACCGGTTGATGAACCGGTTCAAAAGTGGGCATCACTGCACATCAAGTTCCACCAGCTTAGCATCCGGCTGGACCTGTTACTGACCGCCACCGCTCACGGGCAGGACGGAGGACTGTGGTGAGAAAGGTGTTATGCGGAAATTACACAGCCCGCAGCAGGCTGTAACACGGCGAGCGCAGGATGGCCCTATGCCGGGATAAGTGCACCACTTGCCGAAAGGGTCTGCCCATGATTCTGAAGAACCTCTTCCTCCAAGGCATCTTCCCCTTTGTGGGAGCCGGGCTGGATAAACCCGTCCCCATCCACAGCCAGCTCTCCCACTTCGTTCCGGACGGCGTCATCAACCAGATTCTCTACTTCCGCGGCGGCAACTCCTCTCCGGAGCTGATCACCGTGGCGCTCATGAGGGACGGCATCCCGCTGCGGTACTTCCCGATCGGAGCGAAAGGTGATGTCCATGTACCCCTGCGCGTTGTGGAGGACATCGACGGCGGTTCGCTGATTGAGTTGAGGCTGCTGGCGGACACGGGAGTCACCGGTTCAGTGGTGGTGGACCTGGGAATGGTGGAGCACTGATGACCGCCACGGTCAGCAGGGCCGCGAGGCCAAGCACCAAGGACTCCCGCCGCCGGCTGGTGGTGATCGGCAACGGCATGGCGGGAGCCCGTGCTGTGGAGGAAATCCTGGCGCGCGGCGGTGGTGCCCAGCACAGGATCACCATGTTCGGCGACGAACCCTACGGCAACTACAACCGCATCATGCTCAGTCACGTCCTTTCCGGTGACGAGGATGCCGGCGACATCTTCCTCAACTCCCTGGCCTGGTACCAGGAAAACAACATCACCCTTCATGCAGGAATCCGGGTGGAGCGGATCGACCGCTTCGCCAAGCTGGTATTTTCCGACGACGGCAGGGCCACTCCCTACGACGTCCTGATCATTGCCACGGGCAGCCGCTCGTTCATGCCCGCAGTGGACGGCCTGTACACCGCGGGCGGGCTCCTGCGTCCTGGGATCTTCGCGTTCCGCACCATCGACGACACACAGAACATGGTGGCGTACGCCCAACAGGATCATCATCACCGGGCGGTGGTAATCGGCGGTGGCCTCCTGGGGCTGGAAGCCGCGCGCGGTCTGCAAAGCCACGGTATCGACGTCGAAGTGGTCCACTCGGGCGGGCACCTGCTGAATACGCAAATGGGGCCGGACGGCGGCGCCGTCCTGCGGCGCAGCGTGGAGGCTCTGGGAATCAAGGTGCACACCAGCAGCCGGACGACGGCAATCCTGGGAACGGACAAGGTTGAGGGAGTCCAGCTCCGGGACAAACCGGACATTGAGTGCGACATGGTGGTGGTTGCTGCGGGGATCCGGCCGAACGTCGACGTCGCTGTCACCAGCGGGCTGCCAGTAGAGCGCGCAATTGTTGTCGATGACCACATGCGGGTACCGGACGAGGATGAGATCTACGCCGTGGGTGAGTGCGTCCAGCACCGCGGCGAAGTGTACGGGCTGGTGGCACCCGTGTGGGAGCAGGCCGCCGTCCTGGCAGACCATGTAACGGGGGCTGACCCGTCGTCGGCCTATCTTGGTTCCCGGACCGCCACCAAACTCAAGGTCGCCGGCGTCGACGTCGCCTCCATGGGGCTCCAGGCGCCGGAACGTGACACCGACGAGCACGTTGTTTTCTCGGAGCCCAGCCGCGGTGTTTTCAAATCGATAGTGATCCGGGACAGCAAGATTGTGGGCGCAACGCTGCTCGGTGACAGCCGCAAGGTGGCTTACCTGACGCAGGCGTTCGACCGTGGCCTGCCACTGCCGGAGGAGCGGGTCTCCCTGCTCTTCGATATTGGCGGACCGGGCGAGGAAGAGGGCGTGGCTGAGCTGGATCCGGACGCTCAGGTCTGCAACTGCAACGGCATCAGCAAAAAAGCGATCGTGGAAACCGTGCAGGGCGGCTGCAACACCGTTGCAGGGGTTATGGATGCCACGCGGGCCGGGAAGGGCTGCGGCTCGTGCAAGCTGCTGGTGCGCCAGGTTGTGGAATGGGCCGCCGACGGCGCCGTGGCAGAGGATCCCGCTGCCAGCTACTATGTGCCGGGCGTGCCGCTCGAGAAGGCCGCGCTGATGGAGGCCATCCGGCAGCAGGGACTCCGCTCCGTCTCCGCGGTTTTTGCTGCACTGGCTCCGGACGGTGTGGAAGACGCGAAGTCGAAGATGGGCCTCGCCTCGCTGCTGAAGATGATGTGGGCGGACCAGTACATCGACGAGCGTGATGCCCGGTTCATCAACGACCGCGTCCACGCCAACATCCAGCGCGACGGCACCTTCTCGGTGGTGCCCCAGATGAAAGGCGGGGTAACGACGCCGGACCAGCTCCGCCGGATTGCCGACGTCGCGGACAAGTACAGCGTGCCCATGGTGAAGCTGACCGGTGGGCAGCGGATCGACCTCCTGGGGATCCGGAAAGAGGACCTCCCGAAAGTCTGGGCTGACCTGGACATGCCCTCCGGTTACGCGTACGGCAAGAGCTTCAGGACGGTGAAGACGTGCGTGGGGCAGGACTTCTGCCGTTACGGCACCGGCGATTCAACCAAGCTCGGTATCGAGATCGAATCCAGGTTCCAGGGCATTGAATCCCCCGCGAAACTGAAACTGGCAGTCTCCGGTTGTCCCCGGAACTGCGCCGAGTCCTTGGTCAAGGACGTGGGGGTGGTAGCGGTCGACGGCGGCCGCTGGGAAATCTATATCGGCGGCGCTGCGGGCGCTCACATCCGCAAGGGGGATCTGCTGGCCACAGTGGACAGTCCTGAGACCGTGAAGCTTTTGACCGGGCGTTTTATGCAGTACTACCGCGAGCGCGCCAACTGGCTCGAACGGACGTACTCCTTTGTGCCCCGGGTGGGCATCGACCACCTTCGCTCAGTGATTGTTGATGACTCTGAAGGGCTGGGGGCTCACCTGGACGCGGCGATGCAGGCGTCCATCGACAACTACGTTGACCCCTGGACTGAACGCGGCGATCCGTTCACTCCCGGACAGTTCCGCACCTCGCTTCCGCTTGCGGTCCTCCCCCAGGTGCCGGTCCGATGAGCGCCGATGCCATGACTTCCGGTGCGGCAAGCGCGGGGCTGCACAGGCTGGGACCACTTGAGCAGGTGCCGGTTGGGGAAGGCCGGTCCTTCGGCGTCAACAGCCAGCAAATTGCGGTGTTCCGTCTGCGGGACGGTTCTCTCCGGGCTGTCGCTGCCGTCTGCCCGCATCGGGGCGGCCCGATCGCTGACGGGACCATCGACCAGCGGGAGGTCCTGTGTCCCCTCCACCAGCATGCGTTTGAACTGGACACGGGCTGTTCGAGCACCGGCGCCCCGCCGCTGCAGACCTACCCGGTTTTTGTGGACGCGGACCACAACATCGTGCTGCAACTGGGCTGACGGATCGCCCCGGCACGTTCTGTAAGACCGGCAGGGACTGGGAAATCTTACCTTGTCCCAATATACCCATTACGGGTATATTACCGACATGAGCGAAGTTGCCTTTTGGATTCTGACGGCGCTGGCGGGGGGACGCCGCCACGGATACGCCATCCTGCTGGACGTCGAGCAACTGACGGCGGCCGCGGTCTCGTTGCGGGTCACCACCCTTTACGCCACCCTGGAGCGTCTGGAACGGGACGGGTACGTACGCCGGGCAGGTGAAGAAACGGTCGACGGACGCGCGCGCCGTTATTACGAACTCACAGACGACGGGCGTGAAGCACTGGCCTCGGAAGCGGAAAGGCTCGCTGCCAGGCTTCGTGCTGTGGAAAACCGGCTGGCAGCCCGGCCTGCTAACAGCCGTCCTGCTGCAGCAACAATGTCTTGGGGGTTTGCGCAATGAGCGTTGACCGACGGCGCCGGTATGCCCGGCTGTTGCGCTGGTATCCGCGGTCCTGGCGGGAGGACAACAGCAGGATCGTGCTCGACAGTCTCGAACAGCATGCCAGCGACCAGGGCATTACGCGCCCGTCCATTCCGGAAGCCTGGTCTCTTCGGGCTCACGGACTGGGCGAGAGGGCAACACCTGGGTGGGCCCCAGGTTTCGCCGGTGCAGCTTTGACCGCCTTCCTGGGTGCCACGGCACTCTTGTTCAGCAGCGTGGGCATGCTCCCTGGGGCGGGCGTTGTCAAGCTACTGCTGGCGGTTTTCATCGGACCATTTGCCTTTGCCCTCGCGGTCGTCGTACTTCTCCATCAGGCCGGGAGGCTTTCCGCCCCGGCTGCATTGTCCTCCGCGGCCACCGCCCTCCCGGCATGCGCTTTCGCGGCGCTGACTGCAGCCAGCTGGGCTCTCGGTTTCGAGGAGGCCGATGCCGGTGCCGGGCGCAGCTGGTTTGGATCCTCGACGTTGGTATTTCTCATCCTTGCCTGGAGTGCCGGCACGATCGCTCTCGTTCCACCGATCAGCTCGATGCTGGGGAAACATGGTGCCTTGCCCCTCCGCCTGGTGCAAAGCAGTGTCCTGGCAGCACCCGTCGCGCTGGCCCTCGGTGCCGTTACAGTGGCGGCACCGATGCTCGGGACACTTGGTGCCGCCGTCCTGCTCGTCGTGGCGCTGCGGCACAGCAGCAGTGTCAAACGACCGGCAGGAATGCATCAGACTGTTCGGGCAGCTGCGCAGCCGTCCCCGCCGACACGGGCGCTGTTGTTGAACCGGTGGACGGGTGCTGCAGCCTATGCAGCGGCGCTAGTGACCTTGATAGCCGGAGTTTGTTGCGCAGTGTTTGCCCTGACCGGCAGCGATTGGGCACCGATGATCAACGATTCCACCCATGCCATGAACCTCGGTTTGGCTGGCGGCGCACTGGCCGCCATCCCTGTGTCCCTCGCAGCCGGGATGGTCCTTACGCCGCGGTTTGGCAGCGCCATGCGCTGGTCTGCCCTCCTCTGTTGTCTAAGTTTGATCGTGGTTGCAATCGCGCAGCTTCTCGGGGCTGGGCATCCCACGCAGTGGCCACTGATCCTTGCTGCGGCAACACTGATGGGCTTCGCGCTGGCGCTGCCTTTCGAACGACTCGTCCCCGGAGCCCGCCTGCTGCGCGTTAGCGTGACGGCGGTGCTCGGTCTGGCCGGCGCCATTGTCGGACTGAATCTGGTGATGATGGCTGCCTTCATTGCACCTCTTGCAGCCGCGGCCCTCCTCGTGTGGCTAGTGATCCGCACGTCCGGTCGGCGAAGACCAATTCCGCAACCGGTCAGGCAATAAGGCTGATGGACGCACGAAAACCAACTCTGGAACGGCATCATGTTCCGAATAGTGAACTCTCTCAGCAACTACTACCAAGCTTTACTGTGAAGTGACGTCCCCCGTTTATCCTCCCGTCAGGGTCTTTCGCCGGGACGCCTTGAATGCTCAGAAGTGACGGATGTTGCCGCCGGCTCGATGGAACTCGACCCGGTCGTGCTCGCGTCGCTCCCGAAGACGGGCATCCATAAGAACTGCCTCGCGAAGGACGGAGAGCAAGGAAGCACCGATCTTCCGCAGCAGCCCCGCGCGAGGACCCTGAACACGGGCCGCGAGACGGTTCCTTGATTGGACCAGGGCGGATAGACGGCGGCCGGCAGGGGCCAGGGACGCGGTGCGGGTGTTTGTGCTCATGTCCCCAGCTTGAGCCGTTCCAGTAATTCATGCCACGATTCGGCCCAGCTCGAATCGTGGCGCATCGCGGCGCGGAGAATACAGTGAAGACATGCAGATCGCGCTCGGCACTGAGGACCTTACGAAGGTCCGTTTCCTCATCTCGCCCCTCTGGGAAACCGTCGGGAGCATTAGAGCGCTGCAGAAGGGAACCCCTCTCCATCGGCCGTGGATCAAGATGGCGAAGGAGCGCATCGCGGCATCTTCGGACTCGCGGGCGCAGGAGCACCTCAGCATCCTCACAACGCTCGTGCTGCCAGACGGATACATCGCTGACTCGCTGACTCCGACTCAGCCACGGCAGGACAGCTTCGGGGAGTCGTTAGAGGCCATCCGGGCCGTCCCTACGGAATTCTGGGAACGTGATCTTCGCCATCTAGCGGACCGGACGGTCGGAAGCCCCTCCCGCCTCACCATCGACGAGCTCCTGAACGACCTCGACACCGCCGTCTCCCGGATCCTCGCAGCCCTCGAATGGTACTGGGCCACCGCCGTCGAGCCTTTCTGGCCCCGGCTGCGCTCGGTACTGTTGGCCGACGTTGACTCCCGGCTGGAACAGCTGGCCCGGCACGGCATCCAAGAGGTCTTCAAGACCCTGCATCCGCGAGTGCGCCCCAACAGCACCGGTCTGGAGATCATGCGAGGCGTCACCTGCTGCCACTACACGAACAACGTCCCGGAACCCGGAATGGGCCTCATACTGGTCCCGAACGCCTTCGTCTGGCCGGACACCATGGTCCTGAACGTACAACCCTTCGTCCCCACCATCACCTACGCCCCGCGCGGCGTCGGGCGACTCTGGGAGACGGTGCGGGAAACCTCAGAATCCCCCGTCTCCGCCCTGCTCGGGCGCACCCGCGCACAGATCCTGGCGCAACTGGACGTCCCAATGACAACCACTCAACTCGCCTGCGCCCTGGACCTCGCGGCCGCGACCGTCAGCGGTCACCTCCGGGTGCTCTCCGGGAGCGGCCTGGCGGAGTCGCTTCGCTCCGGCCGTGAGGTCTTCTACCAGCGAGGCGAACTGGGAGAAGCCCTGCTCTCACGGGCCTGAACCATCGGCCAACTGCTGCTCCGCAAGCGCGCAACTGCCAGGCTGGATGCGTAACGCCGTTCAGCCTTCAGCCTTCAGCCTGCCTGAAAGGACGTCGCAGAGCCATGTCATGATCTGATCGTGGCTCCAGCCGCGCTCGACAACGAGCTGGTGGTACGTGCTGTCACCGTAGACAGTCATGAACGCATCGGTGAGCTGACCCATGGGCCAATCGGTGATCTTCAAGCGAGACGTCGAGAAGGCCCTAGCCGCCCTCAAGGTCCTGATGGAGCACCCCTAAGCCAGGGCAGTCGAATTCAGGGCGTGAGTCTCGCCGAGTAACCGCCCCATAGCGCAAGGGGTACCTGCTCCCCCAGGAGCAGATACCCCTCGGGCGCCGGCTGCTACGGCGCCTTTTGTTGTTTTTTTGCACTAAGTTCTCGCCAAGACCTGTCTGGTGGCTGAGACCTTTTTGCTGCCCGGGACCTTAGCGTCCTGTTGCAAGAATTCTTGCGGTCCGTACTCAAGGATCCGTCGATTTCTCCCAAGCTTTTTGACAGGAACCGGCAATAAACGCTCAAGACTGCCTGGATCCGTCCAGGGTTGGGCTTACGGGCACCAGAGGCGACATTTAGCCCAGCGAAAATCCGCCTGGTCAGTCGAGGTGACTGGCCCGCAATTATCCGCCGGCCTTCTTGACGGTCGCCCTGGATCGGTCGCGCCGCACTAGGACCCGCCGCCGGCCGTAACGCCCTCGACCCATGCGAAGCCGTCCACGGTTCGGGTCAACGGGAACGGAAGACGGAACGACTGCTGACGAACCGCTCCGCCGGCGCCGTAAGCGAAGGATTGCAAATACGATCAAGCCCAGCCAGACAAAGGCCGCCACGATAACGAAAAACATCGTCGGGATCGTATCCATGACTAAGTGTAGGTCCCGAACCCCTCACTCGAAACATGGCGAAAACTAATACCTGCGCAACGGTCGGCGAAAACCACTTGTCGAATCCGGAAAGCCCGCCAATCCCCCATCTGGTGGGCTTTCTTTTGCCATCCCGCCTAACTGCTCGACCGCCACTATGTGAGCCATTAGGACAGTCTCGGCACGGCGCGTCCGCCAGGGGCACATTGACCAGCTACGACAGTTCCTTTTAGAAATCCAGGCCAGCGGGAATTCGCTGGCCGCTCATGAATCGATCGAGGTTCTGTGGCATGGTGGTGCCCATGAAGGACGCCAAGGATCCGCACCACAGCCACCCCGGTCACTCTGAGCAGCACGAGCACTCAACGGACGACGCCGGCAGCGGGACCCGAAAGGCCGGCAACGCCGAAGTGTGGGACGCCATGTACAGCAGCCGACCCAAAGTGTGGAGTGGCCAGCCCAATGCCCAACTGATTGCCGAGGCTTCCGCGCTTGCTCCCGGCAGCGCCCTCGATCTGGGCTGCGGCGAAGGAGCAGATGCCATCTGGCTCGCCCAGCACGGCTGGAGGGTTGCCGGTGTGGACGTTTCCGCCGTCGCCCTTGAACGGGCTGCTGCCCATGCGGCCGACGCCGGCTGCCTGGTTGAGTGGATCAGGCAGGACCTCGCCGACTGGACTCCGGAGCAAGAATACGACCTGGTCAGCGCCCAGTTCCTGCATTCGGACGTTATGGCCTGGCAGGACCCCCTGCGCCCGGCAGTTACAGCGGTCCGTACCGGCGGGACGCTGCTGATCGTGGGCCACCATCCGGACGGGCTGCCGCCCGGGGGAAGGCATCACTCCCCCGGCAAGTTTTTCACCGCCGAGCAGGCCGCTTATGAACTCGGGATCAGATCTCCCGGCTGGAAAGTGGAGACAATGGACTCTCGGGAGCGCAGCACCAAAGGTCCGGACGGGAGCCAGATAACGGTAGCCGACGCCGTGCTCCGCGCTACGAAGCTCGCGTAGGAGTCTCCGCCCCAGGGGCCTCCGCTGCAGCTGCCTGAACAGCTCGCGCCTGCACGCGTGGGGCAATGAAAACCGCGGCGACGGCGATTACCACCGTCAGGGCGAAGACGCCGGAGAAGGAGGCTCCCGCCGTCGTCAGGGCCGTGAAGATAATTCCGGTGGTGGCCAGGGCCAGGGCCCCGCCGAGGGAATCCGAGATGGACAGTGCCGAGCTGTTGAAGCCCTGGTTGTCCGGCGTTGACAGTGCCAGGGTCATGACGCTCAGCCGGGGGTACATCAGGCCCATCCCGGCTCCCGCGAAAATCCAGCCGAAAATGGCGACGGCGGCCGGCCAGCTGAAGAGGGTTGTCACCAGCGTCGTGGCAACTGCTCCCAGCACCAGCAGTGATCCGATTGTTACGGCCATCTGGTTCTTGAGGCGACCGCCGAGCCGCCCCTGCACGGCGGAAGCGGCCGCCCAGGCCAGTGCCCCGCCCGTCAGGGTCAGCCCGGCAAATGTGGGAGAGAACCCATACCGCTCCACCAGCAGATACGGCAGGTAAACCTCAGCGCCGAAGAACGCGGCAGAGACCAGGCCGCGGCTGAGGATGACACTCGGCAGGCCACGCCATGCAGTGAGGGTTCCACGTGGAACCAAGGGGCGTACGGCAAACAACGCAATCACGACGGCGGCCACGGCCAGAACTCCCCCTACCGTGGGAACTCCGGATCCAAGGTTCATGCCGAGGACAGCGACGGCAGCGAGCCCGGCCCAGGCGAGGCGTCCGTAGGCCCATGGCTTTTGCGTCCCTTCCTGCGCGTCCTCGGATGGTCCGTGCAGGCCACGGAGGGCAGGAATGATCATGATCAAGGCTGGCACAACCAGCCCCACCACTCCCAGGAAGACCCAGTGCCAACTGGTTGCCTGAGCCACGATTCCGGCGGCGAACGGTCCGATCAGGGAAGGGATCACCCAGGCTGCCGCGAATCCGGCGAAGATTTTGGGGTGCAGCACCGGCGGGTAGACGCGGGCCACCACAACGTACAGGGCCACCGTCATGGCGCCGCCGCCCAGTCCTTGAACCAGTCTGCCCACAACAAGGATGCCCATGGTCCCGGCAGTCCCTGCTATCAGGAGCCCCAGGACGAACATCACAACCGACGTATAGAGGGGAACTACAGGGCCGTTCCGGTCGGACCAGTTTCCTGCTGCCACCATGCCGATGACTCCGGTGGCCAGCGGACCGGCGAAGGCCAGGGCGTACAGGGTCGCCCCGTCCAGTTCGCGGCTCACCACCGGCATGATGGTGGTCACGGCGAGGGACTCGAAAGCGGCCAGAAACACGAGGGCGCAGGCACCCACGGTGACCAGCAGGTATGGGCGATGGAAGATCCCGGCGCTTGCGGTCACGGTGGGAGGGGCGGAACTTTGCACTGGTACGGCCTGATCGGTAGTCATGGACGTTACCGTAGGACCTCAACTAAGGTTGAGGTCAAGGTTCGGTCCGGCGTCGGTTTTTCGTGGTGCTGGTCTCTGGTTTGGTCGGTCTGGGGCCGAGGGAACGCTAAAGGGGAAGCATGCCACAGGTACCGGGCGGAACGCATCATGTTCTATCGATAGGCGAGTTGGCCGAGCGTAGCGGAGTGGCGCCGTCGGCCCTTCATTTCTACGAACGCAACGGCCTTCTCTCCTCCATCCGGACTTCCGGAAACCAGCGCAGGTACCGCCGTGATGCTCTTCGCCGGGTCGCATTCATCCGGGTGTCCCAGCGCGTGGGGATACCGCTGAAGGACATTGGAGCTGCGCTGGACTCCCTGCCCGAGGCCCGAACCCCCACTAAGCGGGACTGGGCCCGCCTCTCCAGGCTGTGGCGCTCCGAACTCGACGGGCGGATTGAGGCCCTGGAGCATCTGCGCCGGGACCTGGACGGATGCATCGGCTGCGGCTGCCTGAGCCTGAAAGCGTGCCGGCTGCAGAATCCGCAGGACGAACTCGGCGGGACGGGCAGCGGAAGCGGTCCCCGCCGCTGGGAGCCTGAGGGGAGTACACGTCCGGGACTCAACTATTCTGGGAGTGATGAGTGAATCCCCAGAAAATCCCCAGCAGCCGCAGACTCCGCGGCCGGTCACGCCTGGCACGCAGGCTTCCTTCGGTACCTACGGCGGCCGGCCGGTCAGCTTTGTGCGCCGCGGGACCCGGCTCCAGGGCCGTCGCCAGCAGGCTTGGGAAGAGCATGCCGACCGTTGGGCGCTGGATGTCCCCCGCCATGTAGCCAACACTTCGGTGCACCCTGACTACGTGTTCGACGCCGAAGAGGAGTTTGGACGCAAGGCACCGCTGATTGTGGAGATCGGATCAGGCCTCGGCGATGCCGTGTGCCATGCAGCGGAGGAAAACCCGGGCACCGATTTCCTGGCCGTGGAGGTCTATACCCCGGGCCTGGCCAACACCATCATCAAGATCAACAGCCGCAAGCTCAGCAACGTCCGGGTTGTGGAAGCCAACGCTCCCGAGGTGTTGTCCACTATGCTGCCGCCGGGCTCGGTCACCGAGATCTGGGTGTTCTTTCCCGACCCGTGGCACAAGTCCCGCCACCACAAGCGCCGCCTCATCCAGCCGGAATTCGCCGAGCTCGCGGCAAAGTCCCTCAAACCGGGAGGGCTGCTGCGGATTGCCACTGACTGGTCCAACTACGCAGTGCACGTCCGTGACGTCATGGCCGGATCCCCTCATTTCGAGAACCTGCACGACGGCGAGCGCCGCGGCCCGCAGAGCCCTCTTACCCAGGTGTGGCAGTCCGGCGTCGAATCCCTGGTGGGCGGCGCACCGGTCAAAGAAGGCCGCGCCCCGGTGAGTACGGAACACACCGGCCCTAACGAAGGGATCGATGAAACCGGCGGCTGGGCACCGCGGTTCGAGGGCAGGATCCGGACCAGCTTCGAGAACAAAGCGCACGAGGCCGGCCGGCTGATTTTCGATCTCTGCTACCGGCGGATTGAGCTGTAGCCGGCTGACCCAAGTGAAACCTAAGTGAAGGCAGCCGGGTGGACGCGCTTGTCGTAAGACTCCCGCGCTGACATCACGTCTTCGATGTACTCCTCCGCCCAGAGGCCCAGCGCCGTCAGCGGCTCCCGCAGCGTCTGGCCGAGGGCGGTCAACTCATACTCAACGCGGGGCGGCATCTCGTCATAAGCGGTCCGGTCCACGATCCCGTCCCGTTCCAGGTCCCGCAGCGTGTCGGCCAAGACTTTGCCGCTGATGCCGTCTACGGCCTGCCGCAGCTCCCCGAACCTCAACGGACCCTCGCTGAGAGCGATGACGATCATGGCCGTCCACTTGTTTGCGATCTTCGCCAAGGAAGTCCGCGAGGGGCACGTGGCCACCATTACGTTCCAGGCCGGAACACTCACTGAATCAAGCTCCTTAGTTACGTTGATGTAACAGGTTACCGACTGTAACTATAGGCGGGTAAGCCCAAACGAAGGAGAACCAGATGACTGACCAGACTCCGGCGGCCGTATCCGCCTCATACTTCGACGCCCTCGGCAGCGGTGACGTAGCAGCGGCAATGGCGCTCCTGAGCCCTGACGTGGTGTGGCACCAGCCGGGTTCGAACCGCTTCTCCGGCGACCATAAAGGCCTCGACGGCGTGGGTTCGTTGCTGGGCGGGATGATGGAAACGAGTCAGGGCACGTTCCAGCTCGCCGTCACCGGACCCGCAATGGTCAACGGCGAACTTGTGGCCGTTCCGGTGCGGTTTTCCGGCAAGCGTGCGGATAGATCGATGGACATGTCCGGCGTCGATCTCCTCACCGTCCGCAACGGAAAGATCGCCGAAGTGCATCTGTTCTCGGAGGACGGCCAGGCAGAGGACGCATTCTGGGGACAGCCCTAAGCCCTTCCTGCAGGACAGGGGCCGGCCGCACCTGACAACAGGGCGGCCGGCCCCTTGTTCCGTCTCACCGTTGCACGGTCTATGTTGTAGGGATACATACAACATAGTGAGGATCCAGCGTGTTTGTGCATGATTACTTGGCGGCATTGGAAGCTGGCGATGTGCAACGGATCCTTACGCTCTTCACTGCAGATGGCGTGGTGCACTCACCGCTATATGGCGAGATGCCGGCCAGTGAGTTCTACCCCGCCCTCTTCGCAGATACTGCCGAATCCAAGCTGACACTCAAAACTGTGCTGCACGGAGACCACGATGGCTCGCCGACTGTGGCCTTCTGGTTTGATTTCGACTGGACCCTGGCGAATGGGTCTCCGGCGCCCTTTTCGGTGGTGGACATCGCAAAACTAAACCCCGAAGGGCTCATCACCGAACTGCACATCATTTATGACACCGCGGCCATCCGACCGCTCTTCGAGCACAGCCAACAACAAACGCGTCATCAAGATTGATCCGGCAACAGAACATGCAATCATCACCGTGACAGGCCTCTCACGGAATCACCATCACTGAGTCAAGAACGAGAGGCCGATCATCAAAAAGGAACTCAAAGAGGCGGCAGCGACCGCCGAAGAAGCGAGCGAGTCACGGGCGCTTGAATTGCTGGCGCGCGCCGGATTCGCCGTCAGCGGCGTCCTCCACTTTCTCGTAGGCGCCATCGCCATCCGCCTCGCAACCGGCGGTGAGGGCCAGGCAGATGTGAGCGGAGCCGTGGCTGAGCTCTCAAGCCAGCCCGCTGGCCCTATCCTGCTCTGGAGCTCTTTTGTAGCCTGCGTGGCACTTGCCCTCTGGCAGACCGGCGACGCCATCTTCGATTTCAACCACCTCCCAGGCAAACAGAAGCTCAAGAAGAAACTGAAGGCGGCCGGCCTTGCTCTGGTCTTCGTTACCTTTGCCGTCACCCTAATCTCCTTCGCCCTGGGAGCACGACAAGACAACGGGGAGTCCGCGAGCGATCTGACTATTGCTGTGATGACGTTCCCCGGGGGCGTGGTGCTGCTGATCCTGGTAGGTTCGGCAGTGGCCATTGCCGGCGTGGTCTACGGCATTCGGGGTTTCCGGCAATCTTTCGCCAAACTTCTCCGATGGCCCGCTTCCGCCCCTGCCCGCCGCGCCGTGAAGGTTGTGGGAATCGCCGGGTACGCGGCCAAGGGAATTGCCCTTGTTCTTGTGGGCCTGCTGATCGTCATCGCCACGGTGCAGGCGCAACCGGAGCAGTCCACCGGACTGGACGGCGGGCTGAGGGCACTCCGCGAGCAGCCTCTGGGCGTGTATGCCCTGGCTGCCGTGGGAGTGGGGCTGGCCTGTTATGGGGTGTTCCAGGCGGTGCGGGCCAAGTTCGGAAAGATGTAGCGGACCCGGTCCCATCCCTCGATCAGGCGTGTGTTGGCTCTTCCACCAGTGCGGTGGCGATGCTGTCCGCATCGTCTAACGCGGCAAGGTACCGTTCGGCGTCCAGGGCTGCGGCGCAGCCGGTGCCTGCGGCAGTGATGGCCTGGCGGTAGCGGTGGTCCACGGCGTCGCCGCATGCGAACACACCGGAAAGATTGGTAACAGTGGTGGGGGAATCAACCTTGATGTAGCCCTCGGCGTCCAGCTCCACTTGCCCGGCCACCAGCTCGGTACGCGGCACGTGCCCGATCGCCACGAAGATACCGGTCGCCGCCTGCTCCCGGGTCTCGCCGGTGCGGGTGTCCCTCAATGTCACGCCGCTGACCTTGCCATCGCCATGAATGGCAGTGACGGCCGAGTTCCACGCGAAACTGATCTTGGGATTGTCCTTTGCCCGCTGGGCCATGATCCGGGACGCACGCAGCTGGTCCTTGCGGACGACGACGGTCACGGACTTTCCGAAGCGGGTCAGGAAGGTGGCTTCCTCCATTGCGGAGTCCCCACCGCCGACCACAATGATGTCCTGGTCACGGAAGAAGAAGCCGTCGCAAGTGGCGCACCAGGAGACGCCGTGGCCGCTGAACTTCTTCTCCTCCGGCAGGCCGAGCTCTTTGTAGGCGGAGCCGGTGGCGAGAATGACGGCGGGCGCCTCATGGGTCTCACCCGCGCCGGTGACCACGCGCTTAAGGTGCCCGGTCAGCGTCACCTCGGTGACGTCGTCGGACACCACCTGCGCGCCGAACCGTTCAGCCTGCTGCTGCAGACCGTCCATAAGCTCCGGCCCCTGTATCCCGCCCGGGAAACCCGGAAAGTTCTCGACGTCGGTGGTGTTCATCAGTGCACCGCCCGCGGTGACGGACCCGGCCAGGACGAGCGGCTTCAGCCCGGCCCGCGCCGCGTAGATGGCAGCGGTGTAGCCAGCGGGGCCGGACCCGATGATGATCAGTTGCTCTGTGCTTTTGGTGTCGGGGCTCTTCGTGTCGCTCATGGCAGGACTCCTGTTATTTCGCTTTATTTCGCTGAAGGAACGAGGGACTCGATCAGGTTCTCGATGCGGCCCTTGATCTCGTCCCGGATCGGGCGGACGGAATCGACGCCCTTGCCTGCGGGGTCCTCCAGGACCCAGTCCTCGTAGCGCTTCCCCGGGAAGTAGGGGCATTCGTCGCCGCAGCCCATGGTGATCACGACGTCGGATTCCTTGACGGCCTCGGTGGTGAGGACCTTGGGGGTCTCCTTTGACATGTCGATGCCGAGCTCGGCCATGGCCTCGACGGCGGCAGGGTTGATCTTCTCGGCGGGCTGGGAACCTGCTGAGCGGACTTCGATCTCGCCCTTGCCCAGGGTGGTGAGGAAGGCTGCGGCCATCTGCGAGCGGCCCGCGTTGTGGACGCAGACGAACAGGACGGATGGCTTCTTTGTTGTTTCGGTGGTCATCGTGTTTCTCCTGGTTGATGGAATTTACGGGAAGGGTCAGGCCGCGCGAACGCGCGGGGCAAGATCGCCTACCCGGTGGGCGATCTCCTCGAAGGCATGCTCAAACGCCTCAGGGGTTCCCTGACGCACGGGATCGGGCACTGACCAGTGAACGCCTCCGAGTCCGCTCAGCTCCTCATGGGCGTTGTCACAAACAGTCACCACAAAGTCCCCCTCTCCGGCCACCGGGTCAAGGCGACGCGGCGCCCTGTCCGG
The DNA here is from genome assembly GCF_056499105.1 of Arthrobacter sp. Z5-13. Taxonomy (NCBI): domain Bacteria; kingdom Bacillati; phylum Actinomycetota; class Actinomycetes; order Micrococcales; family Micrococcaceae; genus Arthrobacter; species Arthrobacter sp. Z5-13. The sequence continues at coordinate 481,608 of NZ_CP096460.1, read as the reverse complement.
AAGGCTGAGGCCGTGACGGCGGGCAACCTCTATGGCCCCGCGGGCGATGTGATCGGCGGGATGGGTTCCCGCTGACGTTGATGGGATTTCGCTGATCTGTTGCCAGAGCGCTGTGGCAAGTTGGGACCGTGCACTGTTTCGTGTGCAGACGAAGACCACGCGGCGGGCTCCGTGCTCGATCCCTGGGACCAGGCCCTCGAGAGCGCCGGGAGCAAGGCGGATATAGCTGCGCCGCCGGTCTGCTTCCGAGCGGCGCCGGGTCACCAGCGCGGCTTCCTCGAGAGTACGCAGATGGTGGGACAGCAGGTTCGAAGGCATGCCGAGCTCGGCCTGCAGCTCGGTAGGAGAAAGGTCCCCGAGGGTCAGGAGGTCCACGATGCGCAGACGCGCTGCATCGGCGAGGGCGGCATGCTTGGCTACCCGCTCTCGAAACTCGTCAATTACGTCAATATTCATTGCCTCAAGCTTGACTGAGATAATTCTTTGGGTCAAGCTGGTTCCATGAATTTTTCCCAGCCACCTCTATGGCGCCGTGCCATCGCTGAACTTCTCGGTACCGGCCTTCTTGTGACCGTCGTCGTAGGCTCCGGGATCGCCGCCGAACAGCTCTCGCCGGGCGACGTCGGCCTGCAACTGCTCGAGAACAGCACCGCCACCGTGTTCGGCCTGACCGTGCTGATTCTGATATTCGGGCCCGTCAGTGGAGCGCACTTCAACCCCGTGGTCTCCCTCGCCGACTGGATTCTGGGGCGGCGCAGCGGTTCCGGGCTGAGCCTTCCAGAGGTGGGCACCTACGTGGTGGCCCAGACCGTGGGGGCAATCAGCGGAAGCGTTTTGGCGAACGCAATGTTCGACGTCGGGACCTCAATTTCCACCAAGGAACGTCTCACGCCGGGCCATCTCCTCAGCGAGGTCGTAGCCACCGCCGGGCTGATCCTGCTGATCTTCGCCTTGGCCCGGACCTCGCGTGGAGTCCTTGCGGCCCCGGCCGTCGGCGCATACATCGGGGCTGCCTATTGGTTCGCCTCCTCAACATCGTTCGCAAACCCGGCGGTGACGGTGGGCCGCATGTTCAGTGACACGTTCGCGGGAATCGTACCCGGCTCCGTGCCGGGCTTCGTCCTGGCACAGCTGGTGGGCGCAGCAGCAGGGATGGGCCTTCTCCTGGTCCTCTTCCCCACTGCGGGCCGCTCCGCCGACGACGTTGTCATCCCCCACCGGGCCGAGTCCGTGGGCTCCTGACGGGCGGTCTCCTCCCTGGGGCCGGCACTCGTCACCACTACACTGGCGGGATGCCACAAGTACGCGCCGAGCGGTTCATCAACCTCGATCCGGAAACCGCCTTTGCATTCTCACAGACCACGGGGGAATTCCGATTGAAGTGGGACCCGTTCATTTCCGCCCAGGGCTGGCTCGACGGCGCCCGGGCGGCCGGCAAGGGAGTCCGGACGCGGACGGTGTCCCGGATGGGGCTGGTGATGGTCAGCGAATACGTCTCTTTCGTCCCGCCTCGGAACGTAGGGATGACGATGGTGTCCGGGCCGTGGTTCTTTGAGAACTTCGGCGGCGGCTGGCGTTTCACGGCGGACGACGACGGCACGCGCGCTGTGTGGAAATACACGTTCTCGTGCCGCCCCCGCTGGCTGAAGCCCGTGGCCGAGAAGGTGGGCAGTTGGCTCCTGGCCCGCGAGATCGAACAGCGTATTGACGCGTTTGCACGCGCCTGTGAAGACCCTGCGCTGGTGGCCGAGTTCCGCAGCACGCACTCAGAACCGGTGTAGCTCGGCTTTCACCTCCGCCGCCAGATAAAGTTCAAATGTTCACTAGGAGAACTGCTTACATTGTGCGTGCCCTCGTAGAGCTACCGGTTCCTAAAGTACTCAAACAGATGCTTTTCTTTAGCTGCAGTGGAGCTAAAGCAGGCACTCGAAATGAACGCCGTTGAGGCGATCAGGATCGGCTTGAGACCGATGGTAAGTAGGGCTGGATCGCCAGAATCGTTTCCGACTGCTATGGCCCACGAAACGCTGGTGATACATAGAGCAGACGCCGTTAGGGCCACCAGAATGCATTCGATACTTATTTGTATGGCTTGGTCCGCGAAAGTGACGCCACTATGTTTGGCAGCAGCGAGTTCCAGTCGGCGAACGCGGATGAAAAGGTACCCCAGTATCGCCCCACCGATCAGAGCTGCGGGGCCACCGAATCGGGTGACGCGTTCCTCGAACTGCGAGAAGCCGTCAAAGGAAGCTCCATGGCGGCTATTGAGCTGGGTAACAAGTGGCTCCTCCGTCGAAGCGCCAGGATCGTCTGCCGACAGTGATAAACGGATGAGCGTTCGGAGTTCGATTGACTGTGGCCAGGACTCGACCCAACACTCATCGAATGCAGCGTTGGTAGAGGCAGGAATGAGCAGTGCATAACCTAACCCAGGGCGGCGTCCATCCAAGGGATAATCGAAAATGCCTGCCACGGCCGCAGGCCCTTGATCGGTGTCAACTTGAGTGTCGTGTTCTAGCGTTTTTCTTGTGATGTTGAATGCTTGTGCTAGCTCCTGAGGGATAAAGATACCCGGCTGGGTGGCAGGGATCTGTCCTAGCAACTGGGGGAATCCAGCTGTCACTTCCTTCGCCGGAACCGGCGAGGCAGGCAGGGCAAGGAGCTTGACATTGCTTGCGGATCTTATGGCACCGGCCGCCGTAACACCTGGCATTTCCGAGAGCATAGTGCATTTTCTGCCGTCTATCTGCCCCGGTGCCACCAAGGTAGTGATGGCCGCACCTGAGTTCTTATAAACACTCGCTTTCGCGAGTAGGGCGGCGGTTGCGGATAGATCTGCTATGCCGAGCCCACCTCCGACGAGGGCCAGAGCCAGAGCGAACCATATGGCTCTGGATGTACCTGAAATGAGATTGCGCCAGGCTTCACTCAACACTGCTGTCATCTTCATCGGCTGGTCGCCTCTAGATCCAATACGTCTGTGCAGGCATCGCGTGTGCGGGGGTCGTGTGTGGCGACGATGATGATCGTTCCCTCAGCTGAGACTTTCTGCAGGGTCTGGTTGACGGTCGCGGCGGTCCTGGGATCCAGCTGGGCTGTTGGCTCGTCGACTAGGAGTAGGTCCGGCCGTGCGGCAATTGAACGAATCAGCATCAGCCGCTGGGCTTCTCCTCCGGAGAGTTCTTGGAAGCGTCGCCCTGAAATGTTTCCCAGATCCACTGACGACATGAAGTCCAGAGCATAGACTTCGGCGGCAGCTCTAGACATTCCTTGGGCTAAGAGGGGCAGCACCACGTGATCGAGTGCGCTGCGCCGAGCAACGCCGTGCGGGTTTTGGAAAACCCATCCGATCCGCTCAATATTCTCCAACGTAACTGTGCCGGCGGTTGGGGCTACCCAGCCAGCAATGATGCTCAGTAGAGTGCTTTTGCCGGATCCTGACGGCCCTACAAGAGCATATTTTCGTCCCAGGTGAAAATCATGGCTCAGATCGTCAAACAGCACAGTTGTTTCGCTGAACGCGTGGCTGAGCTTCTGAATACTTACTCGCACAGGTCCTCAGGTCCTGGGTCAAGGTCCACTTCGGAGAGCTGGCCGGTGCCCTCACCAGTGAGATACGAGACGCCAAGCTGTGACCCCACAATGGCTACCGGGTAAACGACGTCGCGGGAAGAGATGCAGGCCTTCGTTCCTTCAACGCCGAAAAGCGCACCTGGCGGAACCGCCAGCACCTCCGCTGGAGTAGCGAGTTCGTACTGTCCAGTGAGAGTTCCGGGCGTGTCTGACGTTTGGGCCGCCGCATAGCTCGCCAATCCTGCCAACTCCGCTAAGGCCGTTGCGTCAGTGATAGTTCCGTCAGCCGCCACGTCGAACTGGACGCCATCCACGACGAGCACCCTCCCACCAGGTGTACGGCGCTCCAGGCTATTAGCTAGTCGTGCTGTGGTAATTTGCGCCGGCAAGTCGGCCAGCTCATCTCCTTCAACAACTCTTGCACCCGGCAGGGCTGCACACTTTTGGATCGTTTGCTCGGCCAACGGAAGCCACATCATGTGGTCACGAGGAACACGAGTGCCGTCGCCCGTAATGCCGAGCGTGGCGGCAAGACTTGCGTATGCGTCAAGAGTTGCCGCGTCCAAGACACCGGTCACGGGTGTTTGATACCCAAGGCGTGTCAATTCTGCCTGTAGCGCCCTGACGTCCTCGCCGACGTCTCCGGTATTGAGATCTCGCCAGAGCGGTGTCGCCGTTGCCAAATTGAGCAAAGGTTTGCCATCCACCGCGAATGTGCTGCTCCCGGAGGCCACAGCTTGGCCCGAGATACAGGACGATGCTGTCACCGTGCCGGACAGTCCCGCGATGAGTTTGCGTGGCTCAGATAGCCCGAGGGTGACCTGGACACTCATTGAATCCTTGAACTTCACGGTAGAGACGGGCATTATCGCCGCTGGCGTGGCCGATGCGAGGTCGCTAGGAACCGGCGACGGAGTCAAGGCCATGCCGGCTCCGAAGGCAACGCTGGCCGCAATCACTGCCGCGATGGCAGGAAGTTTCCATGTGGCCTCTTTTACTGTCTTCCGTAGAGTCAAGAACCGGCCGCTTCTAGGTTTAGTGGGTCCAAGCCGCAAGTTCGAAATCTTGGATCCGCCTCATCAAATGGGAAGTTCTCCGCGGCGAAACCTTCTTCGTAGTCGTTGGCCGTGTATCCCTTCTCCACTAAACCGCTGCGGGCGAGACAGTCAGCCATGATCGCAAACTCATCCTTGTTCTCGGGATTCCTGTTTATCTGAAAATATAGGCCCGAAATGTGGCTGGACGTTTCTGCGCGGCAGTTCTTACTGATGTCCTCATACTTCTCGTCCGTCATGCTGGTGGGCGCCTGGGACTTAATGGAGTCTCGTTCTTGAAGCTCCACCTGAATATTGAAGCCGGCCATGCAGGTAACGAAAGCAGTCCTGACCTCGTTGTTCTCTTGGTCCGTGATCTTCTCATCAGCTAGGATTTTTTTCTGAAGGTCAGTCGTTGCTTCAGAGTAAGCGGTGCGGAAAAGGTCGGCCCAAGGCCCAGAGAAGGCCGGCGTACCGGCATCCTGCTGGACCTTGGAACCTGTGACCTCTGGGCCGCTGCTGTCAGAGCATCCAATCAGCGATACGGCTAGGAACGCCGATGCCAAGGCAATGCGCGCACATTGCGGGAAAAGAGCCATTGCGGAGTTAGACCCGGGCCCACCCGTATGAGGTGATGTTGGCGTAGTCCATGAACTGCCAAGATGTCTGTCCTCGATAAGCAGCAGGTCCTTCATACCGAGTCCCGAAGTTGACGGTCACGGTGCTCTTGATAGGAAAGCTACAGGTAGCGTTTATCGCCCGGCTGCTGGTGTAGTCACCGCACAAGCCTGAAATCGCCGAAGCGGGTTGCGCGAACGTGAGTGCCCCCACCGCCAGAAGCCCGGTCAACGCAGTGGTACCAGCAATTTTTTTGAACGACAAAGAACGCATGAAAATTTCCCCAAATTTTTCTCTTGACAGCTATTGTCAAGATGTTGACAGCCTAACCCAAGTCCCCGAGGCGCACCAATCCGCCCAGGTGCGGGCAGCTGGCTTCTAGGCGGCGTACCTAAGGCATTGGGCCGGGTCAATAAGGAACAATGGTCGCAGTTCCAATCAGGAGGCAGAAGCTTTGAAAAGAATCGCTCAAGGGAAAAGGACAATCCTGCATGCGCCGGACGAAGTCATCAACAACCTTGAGACCACCAGCGCGTTCTACCACCTGCCTGAGGTGGAGAAGTGCCACGGAACTCTAGAAGACCTCTTAGCTATGATCGTCGGCCCGGAAGTGACCCTTGCCGCTGTCTGACTCGAGCAGGGACGATGACAACGGCGGTAATCGACGCATGACTGAGCCCTTCCCGCCCTGGCCAACCACACCACCCACCTACGGTTCAGTCATTTTGCGCCCGTTCACCGACGACGACGTACATCTCGCCTTCGAGCTGGGGAACGATCCTTACATCCCCCTCATTGGCAGCCTTCCCGCACTCCCCACGGCACAGCAGGCTCTGGAATGGATCTACCGGCAGCGCGGGCGGTACTCCGAAGGAGCAGGACTGTCCTTCGCCATTGCCGATGCCGAATCCGACAACGCCGTTGGTGCGATCGGACTGTGGCTGCAGAACATGTCAGCCGGACGCGCGACGGTCGGCTACTCGGTTGCCCCCGCACACCGGGGCCGCGGGATCGCCAGCAGCGCACCGAAAGCACTGACCGCGTTCACCTGGACCATTCCTGCACTGCACCGGATCGAGCTGTATATCGAGCCGTGGAACAGCAGCTCACGTCGCGTTGCCGAGGCGTCCGGTTTCCAGCGTGAGGGCCTGCTCCGCAGCCACCAGGAGATTGGTGGTCTCCGCCGCGACATGCTGCTCTACGCGACAACGCGCCATTGACCGGACCTTGGCTGCATATCCGGACCATTGGGAATTCCTGCGCAAACCGTTGCTATGGTTCGGAGCGTGAGCAATGAAGCAGCGGCCAAAGCCGAAACAGTGTCCCTGGACGGTCGCATATTCGCCGGAGTTGAGAACTCCGCAACCGGCGAAGTCGGACAATCCACTACTTTCACCTATCACCAGGAAGATGACGTGATTTGGGCGGAGTACTCAGGAGGTGCGGTCATCCGCGGCTACCTCGTCGGAACCCGAAACGCCGGGAAGTTGAACTTTCGCTATGCCCACCTTGGTACCAACAAGGAAACCTCAACCGGAGTTTGTGAATCGAGTATCGAGGTTCTTGGTGACGGCCGGGTACGTTTCCATGAGACGTGGGCTTGGGAATCACGTCCCGAAACCGGCAACAGCATTGTCGAAGAGCTGCAGCGGTAGATGAAACCGGATCACGCGCCCAGACAACCAAAAAACAGCCGCAATTCAGAACCGCGAGAGGGACAACCGCATGACGACACCGCATCTTGACCAGTGGCCTGCCAGCGACCGCAAGTACCGTCGCTCAGAGCTGACAACTCACCTCGGCAGTGGCGATGCGGTATGGCAACGCGTAGCTCAGGAAGTGCTCCTCTGGAGGGTGAAGACCGAGAGCGGCTTCGTCGTGAACACCACAGGTCCGGTTTCACCGGGGGATCGTGTCCTCGTCTTTGCGCGCCTGTTTGGCCTCACCGTCACAGAACCAGTGGAAGTCATGGCTGTCGTCCAAGAAGATGCGAGGCGCGGATTTTCTTACCGCACCTTGCCCGGCCATCCAGTGGACGGTGAGGAAGCCTTCGTTGTTCACCGCGACGGCGACGAAGTGCATCTCACCGTTCGCTCGCTCACCAGGGCGGCAACACAACAACCATGGAAACTGCTCTTCCCACTCCTCCTGACCGCACAACGCATTGTCCAGAGGCGTTACCTGCGCGCACTGCGCTGAAGCTCCTGGGGCGTACCCCCAGAAACTAGGCCACCTAGACTAAAGCGACATTTCGACCTGAATCCACTCGTTCCCGTCATACTCATTCCACATGTTCTCGCCCGTGACAATGAGCTTGTCATGAAGCACCATGGCGCGTGCCGAGAAGAATGTCTCCACTGCTTTGGCCTTTTTACCGGCGATCCGATAAAGACCATATGCATCGGCACATTGGTAGACGGTGCCGCGATAGCAGGCGAGGCTGCCGCCGTAAATCTCACTGCCATCCACATCGCCCACATATTTGATTCTCTTCCAGCCGGCGTTTCCATCCCACTTGTACAAAACCCCTTGCCAGCCTGAAATATAGATTTCGTTCGGGGCAACGCAGAGAACGCCATTGAGTACCTTCTTGGTGGGAACCGAGCCGACCTCGCTCCAACGCTGGCCGTCAAACGCCAGCACCATCCCCGCTTGCCCCACAGCGACGGCGAAATCAGGCCCAAAGGCATGCACGTTCAAGATCCGGCCTGTCTTGATTGCGCCGCTTAAGGTCTGCCCACCATCCCAGTGCACCAGGCCCTTGCTGTGGAAAATCCAATAGTCGTCGCTGGCGCGTTCCCAAATCTCCGTGACAGCGAAGCTGAGCGACAGTGGAAGTTCTTCAACGGTGTCATCGATCACCCGCATCAGGGTGCCATCATCGGAGCTGAGCAGAAAACCGCCAGCAGCCAGTCGCGTGATGCTTTGAAACCAGAGCGGAAGCGGCAGGATAGGAGTCCACTCAGTTCGATCAGGGAACGACTTGACTTCGATAACGCAGCTGTTGATTTCTTCCGCATCGAAGGGAAGCGGATAGTAATTCGCGAGCACAAAGCTCTCGTTGGATTGCGCACCCTCGATGGCCTCGTATAGGTCCGTCTCCATCTTCGGAACATCTTCGCTCTGCATGCAGGGATCCCTTAGGTCTTGGGTGCTGCTCTAATTGCGTGGCCTCGAACAGACGCAAGGCCGATAAAGCGCTTGAGTGGGCGAATGTTCACTTCCAAACTGTATTCGCTCGAGAACCAGCGAATGGAGTACAAGCAGGGCTTTCCTCGACATCCGCTAGTGTGTCGACCATGGGTACGGTAGCTGTGCGCAATGTTAAAACGATTGCGGGGGTGCTCCTGGTTCGGGCTGCCACCACCGGAGCCCTGCTGGGAGCGAGCATCAGCGCTGGGATAGCGGGTTTTTCTACGCTGCAGGCAAACCTGTATCCAGGGCAGTTCGGACTTTGGGGCATGAACGCTGGACAAATCCTCCTCATGGCCATGCTTGGCCTCATCCTCGGAGCCCTTGCCGGCCTGGCAACGTGTGCCGGTTCCCTGGCCGCCTTGTGGATTGAAGCAAATAAGGCCCCAACACAAGTGCTGCCGCGGGCACTTACTGCAGGGGTCGGAGCCGGCACAATAGCACTCATTTACGTTGCCATCGCGTTCATATTCCTCGGAGCAACTGGCTCTGCTCCGGCGGTCATCGGAGCCAGTCTTGCCATCGCGTCGGGGCTCCTGGCGGGATTTCATACTCGACAGTTGACGCACGGTGGACGGTTCCACTCTCCGGCTGCAGAAACATCAATCAGGACGGACCCTCCGGTACCGAGATAACAGCCACAGCCTGCTGCCGATCATTGCGTAACTCGACTTCGGAAATGGAGGTGAGCTGCACCGGCGTTGCCCCCGTGACGCGGATGCGGCCACTGGGCGTTGCCGTCCACGCGCACGCCCTGTCCTCAACGCCGGAGCGGTCCTTCACCCACAAGGACAACGTTCCGTTCAAGGGCATGCTGCGGCCTTCCAGGGCGAGCTCGGTCCCCCAGTTTTTCTTGACCAGCCCAACTGTCACCTGCAGCCCGCTGCTTGCCTCCACCGAATAGCTGGCATCGGGCGTGGGTGGCGGGTTCAGCAGCGGCGCGGCGACGAAGCCGATAGCCAGGCAAGCGGCAGCGACGGCGCCCACAACAGCCGACCAGCGCCGTCGTAATTTCCGTCGACGCACAGCAAGTTCATCCAGCAAAGCCGGCGGAACTGTACGGGCATCTTCAGTTTCGCCCTCCGGCGAGCGGTTACAGGTCAGGGCTACTGCGTCCGGGACGGGAAGTGTCTCCAGCAGAGAGGGAAGGCTCTTGAGATCCTCAAGCTCGTTGCGGCACTCTGCACAAACCTTCAGATGTTCCTGGAAGCGGCCAGTATCGGCCGCATCAAGGCCGCCCAGGAGGTAGGCGCCCAACAAGTGGTGGAGCTGGTCCCCGCTCACCGCTGCACTCCCATTTCATCCAGGATGGTTCTCAGCGCTTTGACTGCGTAATAGGCGCGCGATTTCACCGTGCCCAGTGGAATGTTGAGTTGGACGGCGGCTTCGCTGACCGTGAAACGCCGGTAGTGCAGCGCGACAAGGACGTCCCGGTGCTCTGCGCTGAGCCGCAACAGTGCTTCCTGCATGAGTACCCTGTTCAGCAGTTCGTCGACGCGTTCGGCCGCCTCGACGGGATCGGCTACATCGCGTTCCGTCGCTTCGATGGGACGCCGTTGGGCCTTGCGGTAGTTGTCAATCATGATGTTCCTGGCGGTACGGAAGAGGTAGCTGCGAAGGCTGCCTGTGATCTGCGGAGCATGCTGCCACACCCTGAGCACTGTCTCCTGCACGATGTCATCCACCCCGTGCGGGTCAGGAGAAGCGTTCAGGACAAAACGGCGGAGCGCTTGCCCGTGTTCCCGATAGATGGCAGCCACTACCTCTTCATCAAGCGGCACGTGCCTTCCTCTTTTCTATCCCGCCCCGTACGACGTTCCAGCCCCGTGATTGGTTCATTTGAACCATTCTCCGCCCCTTGGCGTCATACCTGTTATCCCCGGCTGAGTGCCATCGTTGGTGGTAGCCCAACCAGAATCATCGATGCATGCAAGACTCCGTACTCACCTCAAGGAGCAGATATGAACAAGCAATGGGGCGTGGCCTTTTCCGCACTGGCACTGGCGGTGGCACTCGCTGGCTGCGGCGGAAACCCCGGAACCACCAGCCCCACCACCGGTGCGCCTCTCCCGGTCACCTCAGCTCCGGCGCCCGGCGCCACCACCGCTGCGGCAGCCGACGTCGAACTCAAGACTGCCTCCTCGACGGCGGGGCAGATTGTGGTGGACGCCGAAGGGAAAAGTGTCTACTTCTTCACGAAGGACGTCAAGGATTCCGGAACCAGTGCTTGCAAGGATGCCTGTGTTGCTGCCTGGCCTGCCGTCACTACCACGTCCGATGCACCCACAGTGGAAGGCGTCACTGGGACAATCGGCACCATCAATACAGCGGACGGCTCGAAGCAGATCACCATCAACGGCCTGCCGATCTACTACTTCGCCCAGGACAAGGAGCCTGGCGACATTCTGGGCCAGGGGGTCATGGATGTCTGGTATCTGGTCAGTCCCGCAGGAGACATGATCAAGTCGGCGGCAGCCGGCGGATACTGACGCAGGGGCGCAGGGACGCTCTGTCGAATGCCCCGAGCGGTACGGTTGAGTTTTGAACGCCACTATCGATCACCTGGTCATTGCCGCCGATTCGCTGGAGCAGGGCGAGGCCTGGTGCGCGGCCGCATTCGGCGTTCAGCCATCCGGTGGTGGCAAGCATGCGTTCATGGGTACTCACAACCGGGTGATTGCCATCAGCAGCGCGAGCTTCCGGCGCAGGCCCTCGATGTGCTGAAGCTTCCCGCCGTTCACACAGGTCCTACCGGCGTCGCGCAGAATCCACCGCTCACCGCGACGCTGGAATCGCCGCTCGGCCCGGTTGTGCTGGACGGGTGGCACTCAAGCAGCTGAATACGTTGCTGTGCAGAAAGCTCCACTCGCTGCCGTGGCTCAGGGCTGCGGGGTGGCCCCGTCAGTACGTTGCGGAGTGGGGACTGCCGGCAGGGACGGCAGGCCCAGGTCCGGTGGTGTTAATCCCGGGGCAGGGATCCCGGGCGCTCCCGGCACGTCCTGAATCGCAGGCGGTGTCCTGTTCAGCCAGGGGTTTTGGGATGACTTCCCGGGCACTGCACCCGGATCGGCGGTACCGTGTGACCCGACGTCCTGACCGGGCTGGGCGCCATTGCCTGGGCTCCCCTGCGTCCCCGACGGGGCAGGGGCAGCACCAGTCGGCGACGGCAGCGTCCCCTGGACCTCCCCACCGGTTTCCGCTGGTGCCGGTACCGTCTGGTTCTTAGGATCCTGTTTGTTGCTCTCGCCCGCAAAAGTGGCGGCGATGGAGCTGAAGGCCGAGTGCAGGGTATCGCGGACGCCCTGGTCGGCTGCTGCCGCTGCACCGCCTCCAGCGGCAAGCGCAGCAGCTACGCCAAAGATTGTCAGCGGGAGCCGGCGCTTGTTACGACGGCGGGCGGCGAGGTCGACGACGACAGCACTTCCGGCGTCGGTCTCGTCGTGGTGAATCACGGCGTCGGGGGTTCCGGCATCGAGGCCGGATCCAGCGCTCTTGGTTCCCTCCATGAGGGCAAGGATCTCGGCGCTTGGCCCTGGTTGCTCGGCTCCCAAAGAACGAAGCTCAAGCAGGACGGGGCGGAGATCGTCTGCGTCTTCAAGTCCGGCTTCAGCCAGGACCTGGTCAATGATCCGTTCGCTTCCGGATACGGGTGTGTAGCTCATGATGTGCCTTGTTTCGTAATTGACGCACGGTCCCTAAGTGCGCAAAGTGCCCGGCGCTGCAACTGCTTTACAGCTCCCGGAGTCTTGCCCATAATGTCTGCCACTTGTTCTACTGACAAGTCGGCTACGACCCGCAGCGCCAACACTTCGCGGTAGTCCTCGCTGAGGTCCTCCAACAAAGCGGCGGCTCCCAGCCCGTTGGCCTGCGACATCGCCTGGTCTTCAGCAGATGCCGATCTGCGTCCATCCAGCTCTGCCTCGTAAGGGCTCAGAGCGAGCGTACGTTCGCTGCGGCGGTAGTGGTCCACCATCCGGGCATGTGCAATGGAGAAGATCAACGATTTTGCCCCCTGCAGCCCGCCCGTCAAGCTTTCCAGTTTGGGAAAGAAGGCCAGGAAGACGTCTTGGGTGACAGCCTCGGGGTCGTCTACTCCCCTGGCCCGAAGGTAGCCCAATACTGCGCCGGAATATCTGCGGTAAGCGACCGTGAATAGCACGGACGGATCTGCGCCGTCAGTGTGCACGTATTCATCAGTCACAGAGTCCAGCAATCGGGCTCCTCCATCCGTGCGGCGAAGTCAGCGTTCCTGATCATGGAACGGCCCTGACGTCGCGCGCGTTTGTGGGCCGCGGAGCTCCTTGCGGTTAGGCACGAGGCCCCGCGGCCACTAGAGATAAAGCGCTACGGGCGTACAGCCGATGAGGCAACGTCAGCGGCCTCCGTGGGAACCGCGACAGGCAGTTCCGGAGCTGCCGGTACGGCAGCCTGGGTCGGCAGCTCGGGGAGTGCCGGAGCCTCTACTTTAGCAGCGGCCGATCCGGAGACCTCAGCCTGGCCTTCAACGTTACCTGCAGCCTTGCCTGCCTCGATGACGCCGGCGCAGTAGCTTTCAATGCCGGTTTCGCCGCCGGCAGCGATGCTCAGCGAAACGAATCCTTCGGAGGAAGCTGCGAGGCCGCCCTTGGTGAAGGCGGTGCAGAGACCGTAAGCGGCAGGACCGGCTGCGTCAACAGCAGCGGTCGCGCTGGCAGCGGCCGAAGCCTCTGCTCCGGCTTCTGCTCCGGCCTCAACCTTGGTGTCCTCAACAGCCTTGGGGGCAGCGTCAGCGGCAGCCTTGGCTGCGTCTGAAACGCCGTCAACGTGGGGTGCCGGGGCTCCGAGCAGCTCGTGGGCGCTCTGCTGGACCTCGGTGGGAAGTGCGCCGGCGTATGCTGCGGCACCGGTGCCACCAACGGCCAGGGCGCCTGCGGCCAATGCGCTCGCGGCGACTTTACTGGTGGCAATAACAGTGAACAAGGACATGAAACCCTCCGAAGAATTTGGGACTGGTGCAAAACCGGTTCGTGTACAACCGGTAGGTCAGGTGGTGCGAAGCAACGCCCGCACTCCCTATACATCGCCCTGCACCACGGATCGGTTACGCGATATCCAAAAGTTTTTTCCGGAGACTTTCACGCAGACATTGTGAGCAGCTTTTCCGTCCGCCGCAGCCTGAAAAAGATCACCAGTGCCATGCCGGCGACGGCAAGCAGAACGATCCCCCACCACAGTGATGCAATGTTTCCCTTGTCCTGGTTGACCATGTACGCCGTCTCAAGGTTCCGTGAGGATGTGGCGCCGTTATCCTTTGCGCCGGAGGCAGGAGCGATACCTTGGCCAGCGGATCCTATTCCCCCGGCTGGCTGGGCCTGTTGGGTGTTTGAGCCAGAACCGTCGGCTACCGGAGCGGCGCCTGTGGAGGATGCGCCGGGGCTACCCACGGCTGCTGTGTTGTCGGGTGAGGCAGAAGGATTTGGACGGGGGCCCTCGGATGGAGCGACGGCCCCTTCCGTCGGACCCGGGTTGAAGGGTTCAGCGGGAGAGGTGGGTGCGGGGGCCGCAGTCGGGTTTGAAGGCGTTCCCGGAGGAGCCGGAGCCTCCGGGGGATCTCCCGGATTCGGCGGAGGTTGGGTGGGTGTGGGTTCGGCCGTCTTAGGTGGGGACGGGGAGCAGAACAACAGGAAGCACGAGTCCTGTGGCGTTGGGCCTGCAGCATTGGCCGCAGGAATTCCTGCGGAAAGAACCAGCATCGCTCCGACTACACCGGCTGCAGCAGCGCGTCGAAGACCCCCATGGAAACCAGTCATCGTCGGTAAAACGGTGAACATTGGAGAGACCATAGTGACTCACACTAATCAATCACTTCAGGGAAGGGAACCCGGGACAGGACCATTGCTTCCCAAAAACAGCAGCAGATCAGGCCCCGTCACGGGGGATTCTGGAGTTCATTGCCACCCTGTTCCGTCCTTCAGCTTTGGCTGCATATAGTGCGGCATCTGCCTCCTCGAGGAGCTGCTCGCTGCCTGGCCTGTGACCCTCCCTGAAGGCCGCGATCCCCGCGCTGAGCGTCAAAACGCCTGTAGGGTCACCGCTGTGAACGATCCCCAGGGCCTGTACAGAGGCCCTGGCGCGCTCCACCAGGGTTTTCGCAGTGCGCCAGGACTGATTCGGCAACACCAGCAGGAACTCCTCGCCGCCGAACCGGTAAATTCCATCGCTCTTTCGGCCCTGCTTGGACAGCACTGCCGCCACTTCCTGCAACGCAATATCACCCGCCGGATGTCCGTAGATGTCGTTATAACTCTTGAAATTGTCCACATCGCACATGGCCAGGCAATAGTCCTGGCCATGCCTTTCACTGAAGCCGTGTAACAACTTCAGGTCCTCGTCGAGCTTGAGCCGATTGGACAGCTTTGTCAGCGGGTCTGTCCGTGCCTGTTCGGCAAGAGCGGAACGGTAGCGGGCAAGGTCCGCATGCAGGGAAGTGATCCGGAGCGCCACGAGCAGACGTGTGTGCAGAGTGAAGGGATCCAGCGGTTTGGTGACGTAATCATCCGCCCCTGCTTCCAGCCCTGCAAGGACATCTTTCCGTGAACCCTGCGAGGTGACCAGGACGATGTACGTGTAAGAGTCCGTCCCCGCGGCACGGATTGCCCGGCACAGCGAAAGCCCGTCGAGCCCGGGCATCACAAGGTCTGTAACCACTGCCTGCGGCCGGTACTGCTGGTACAGCTTCCAGGCCGAATCACCGTCGGCGGCCGCGATGCATTCATGACCCGATTGTTCGACGGCGGCCTTGGCTACAAGCAGCGAACCCGGATCATCATCGGCCACCAGCACCCTCATGGCGCCATTGCCAACGCGTCGTGCAGTGCTTTGTCCACTAGGGCGAGCTCGGCCGCCAACCGGTTCAGGAGTTCGGAATCGCCTTTTTGACGGGAACGTCCCTGCTCCTCAAGCTGCTCGCAAAGTGCGACGGCGCCCCGGGCGCCGATGTTGGCTGCCGCGCCTTTCAGCTTGTGCGCGGCCCGCTCAAGTGATCCATCGGGCCCATTATCCAAAGCCTGACGGAGTGCCTCCAGACTCGGGGCAATGTCCTGACTGAATGCCTGAACAGCTGCCGGTAAAAGGCCCATTCCGTCGTCCGGACCCAATTCACGCAGCACGGCCAAGCGTGCCGGGTCAACAGTCATGGCGTCCGGAGCAGGCTGTGGAGCCGACGCCGGGGCCAGCGACGCCGCCGGCGTTGACGTTACCCAGCGGGCAAGGGCCTGATCGAGCTCCGCCATGTCCACTGGTTTGGTGAGGTAGTCATCCATACCGGCTGCCCGGCAAGCTTCGCGGTCTTCGGCCATGGCTCCGGCGGTCATGGCAATGACAGGGAGCGTGGCCCCCTTGCCTCCTCGTGCCCGGATGGCCCTCGTAGCTGCAAACCCGTCCATCACAGGCATGTGGCAGTCCATGAGAACGGCCACATAATCAACGGCCCCAGTGGATTCCAGGGCTTGCGAGCCGTCCGACACAATATCCACCTCGTAGCCCAGCTTCACCACCATGCTGCGAGCCACCAACTGGTTGACCTCGTTGTCCTCCACCACCAATATTCTGCCTTTGGAGGGAACATCGGGTTTGACGGTTGGTGCCGGCACCGGTTTCTCGTCAGGGCCCGGGGAAGGAGTGACAGCCGTCAAGCGCATCAGCCGGTCAAAGAATTCCGAATTGCGAACAGGTTTGGTCAGCCATTCGCGCACCCCCGCGGCCGCCAGCTCTTTTCGGTCAACCTGCATAGTGGACGTCAGCATGATGATCCGGGTTGATTGAAGGGCCGCATCGCTGCTCAGTGCGCGTGCAAGGTCCAAGCCGTCCATGTCGGGCATGCACATGTCCAGGACAGCAATATCGTAAGGCCGGCCCTCGGCGGCGGCCTGGCGGCATCCCGCCAAGGCTGAGGGGGCGTCAGAATATGCTTCGGGCTTCATGCTCCAGCCGCTCAATTGTGATTCCAGGACGAGTCGGTTGGTGGCGTTGTCATCCACCACAAGAACCCGGAGCGCGGTGAGGGCACCTTGCACGGGAGCAGCCGGAACGCCGCCCTCCAATATCGGCAAGCGCACCATAAACCAAAAGGTGCTGCCTTCACCCAAGGCACTCTCGACGGAAATCTGCCCACCCATCGCTTCGGTGAGGCGCCGGGAAATGGCCAGTCCCAGCCCGGTCCCTCCATAGCGGCGGGTTGTGGAGGCATCTGCCTGCGAGAAAGATTCAAACAGCCGCTGATGGTCGTGCGGAGCTATCCCGATACCCGTGTCACTCACTTCGAAGCGAAGGACTACCTCAGACGCGTCTTGGTCCGTGACAGTGACGCGGATGGCAACCTCCCCCGACGGGGTGAATTTCACGGCGTTGGACGCCAGGTTCAGCAGGATCTGCCGGATCCGGCCGGAATCCCCCACCAGCTGGGCGGGGACTTCCGGGTGGCAATACGCAATCAGTTCCAGCTGCTTCCCCTGCGCTGCTTCCGCCAACAGTCCGGCCACTTCCTCCACTACGAGCCGGGGCTCGAACGGGGAGTACTCCAAATCAACCTTGCCCGCTTCCAGCTTTGAAAAGTCGAGAATGTCGTTGATTAGTGCCAGCAGCGCTTCTCCTGCGCCCTTGACTCCTTCGGCATATTGCCGCTGGGTCGCATCGAGGGGCGTTTCCAGGAGGAGAGCGGTAAGTCCCACCACCCCGTTCATGGGCGTCCGGATTTCGTGGCTCATGGTTGCCAGGAACTCGGACTTTAGCCGGCTGGATTCGAGTGCTGCCTCCCTCGCGTCACGGAGCTCCGCCTCATTACGCCGTCGTTCCGTGATGTCCTGGGCGATAGTTGCTATTCCATGGGTTCCGGTTTCTCCCCGGATCGGAGACATCGTCAGGGCGACCGGAATGATAGTGGCTCCATCACTGTGAACCCGTTCGGTTTCGTAGCTGCGGGTTTCCCCCTCTTCCGTAACATTCGCGGTGAAGGATTCCTCGATTCCGCGAAGGTGGTCCGGAATGAGGAAGGAGATGTTCCGGCCGATCACATCCTCCATGCGGTAGCCGTAGATCCGCTCCGCCCCGGGATTCCAGCTGGTGATTTCTCCTTCTGGGGTGGTTCCAATAATGGCGTCAGCGGAGGAGTTAACGATGGCTGCCAGGCCCTCCAGCTCTGCCGTTCGCTTGGTTACTTTGGATTCCAGCTCCCTTGTCAGCGTGACGTTTTCGAAGACAATCAGGACCTGGCGCACCATGACCAGCACAAGCAGCACCGCTCCATTGATCAGGAGGAATCCGTCAGAATTGGTGACCGAATGCACGGCTGAAGCTACTACAGCACCGATCACTGGTACATACGGGAGCAACTCCAGCATGAGGACATATTCGCGCCGATCACCAGTTGATCTTGGCTTCTCCGGGACGAGGGGCGCCAGCGCCAGCAGGAGGAAGGCTGACACCCAGCCCATTGCCAGCGGTGTTCCGGTGGAGCCGGTGTAGCCTTCGAAAACCAGTCTCACGTAGATGCTGTCTGTCATCGCCAGGACCAGGAGTCCCCCGCCAAGGCAGAGCCACGGTAGCCGGTCTCCGGGGAGGCTGCGCATGCCGAGCGAAAGCACCAGGGAGGCCATCAGCACATCAACCATGGGGTAGGCGAGGCCGGTGATCTGGCTGAGGTGGTCGGCGTTTTCTACCTGGTGAAGGGGACCTAGTACGGTTACCCAGCTGATGAAGAGGATGGAGCTGGCGATGACCAGCGCATCCAGGACCACCCGCAGCCGCGCAACCAGTGGTGCAGGGTCCCTCGGAAACAGGAATAGCCCTATGGCGGCTGGTATGGCATAGCCAAGGAAGCCGAGGTCAGCCGCTGAAGGAAACGGGTACTGGTGATTCAGGGTGAGGCCGTAGTAGGTCCAGACGGACATGCCGGCTGCATAAACAAGAGCGGAGATACTGAGGAAGAGCCAGGCCCGGGCCTGATGCGGCTTTTTGCGTGCACCCCGGGCGCAGCTGACTGCGGCGCTGAGTGCCGCCAGCAGGATGCAGATGTTGCCAAGGGTCTGGGACGAAGGTGCCCCCGGGTTGGAGCCCAGGACCACGCCCAGGGCAGCCACAAATACAGCCGAGGCAACGGCGAACACCCAGGGTAGCCTCCCCCTTCGTCCTGTAGAGCCTCGCCCTTCCACGGCAGGTTTGTTTTCAAGCGTAAGCATGTGAAGCCCCCGATCCCCCGACCAATCCCCCAGACCAACGCCAAGACCGATCCCCGGACCCGGAAAGCTGTCCACAGCACCTGGGGACGTAGCAGCAACTTTGCCATAAGCGGCGTGAGTATACTATGGCCGCCAGCCGCTAGCATTTAGAGCATGGCCGAGCCGAGCGATCTGAAAAATGCTGCCAAAACGTGGCAGACCATGGTGGATAGCAACCAAGCCCTGCTGCTGCGTAAATCGGGGCACGATGTGGGTTGGTGGGCGGAACGCGCCCGGGCTGCAGGTTTGAAAAACGACGCCGAACTCCGGGAGTGGATGCGGCAGGAGCACAGCATCACCGGCTACGCCCAATATGCAGTGTCCTGGGAGATGTTCGGCTACCCGGAGTTCATGCTGCGCGATGCGGACGAACTACTCGATGCCCAGTACGCCGAGCATCCGGAGCTGCGACCGATCGCCGATGCCCTGCTGGCCTGGGCGGCGGCGACAGACGGTGTGGAGATCCAACTGCGGAAAGGCTACGTTTCCCTGCACAGCCCACGGCGGAAGTTTGCACAGGTGGCACGGACCACCAACACAATCGTGGACGTAACCCTTCGTTTGGATTCACCCACTCAGGGAAGATTGGAGGCCGTGAAGGCCCGGGCAGATGACCCCTTCACCCGCCGGCTCCGCCTCAAAACCCCTTCAGAAGTTGATGGCGAGGCCCTGGCTATCCTGCAGAGCGCCCTGGAGCAGAACGGCTAGCCGATCCCGCGAAGTCCCCTTCGCCGTCGTCGCCCTCGCTCCGCCCGCGTGGACCTGACGCGTCCTCGCCTGTTGTGCTCCTGCTCAGCCTTCCCGGCCACCACACCTTCCGGCCCAGATCGTAGGCCAAAGCGGGAACCAGGAGAGAGCGGACCAGGACAGTATCAACGAGCACGCCGAAGGCGACAATGAATGCCAACTGCACGAGGAACATGATGGGGATGACTCCCAAGGCAGCGAAGGTGGCTGCCAGCACCACTCCCGCAGAAGTGATCACTCCGCCAGTCACGGCCAGTCCGCGCAGGATTCCTGGCCTGGTGCCGTGCTTCAGCGACTCCTCGCGGACGCGGCTCATGAGGAAGATGTTGTAGTCCACCCCAAGCGCCACCAGGAAGACGAAGCCAAAAAGCGGCACAGTGGCGTCAGCGCCAGGGAAGCCAAAAACTTCGTTGAACACCACTGCTGAGACGCCCATGGCGGCGGCGTACGAAAGCACAACAGACGCCACCAGGAGGACCGGGGCCAGCACGGATCTCAGCAGCAGCATCAGGATCAGCAGGATGACGGCAAGGACTATGGGAATGATGGTTACCAGGTCCCGTTGGGCTGTGGTGTTCGTATCCAGGGCCGTAGCCGTGACGCCGCCAACATCGGCATCGGCGTCCGCCTTTTTGACGTTGCTGCGCAGGTTCGAGACCGCTTTCTCGGCGTCAGGGGAATCAGCCGCGAAGTCCAGGGTGGCATTGATGAGCACCTTCCCCTCACGCACCGCCGGGACGCCGGAAGCCCCGGTGACAGGCACGCTTCCTTCCGCCAGGACGTAGGCGTTTCCGACGCCGTCAGTGGCCTTTGTCTGGTCGAGGACCGCCTGGGCGCTGGACTCGCCGGTGACGATGACAGCGGGGCTGCCTGAACCGGCGTCGAAATGGCGGGCCAGCGCGTCCTGGCCGTCCACCGCGTTCGACGGCGAAAGGATGACTTCCGTTTGCGGCACACCGTTGGCCTTCAGCTGAAGGATGCCCCCTGATGCTGCCAGCAGCAGCAGGACCGATGCCACCCAAACGATCCGGGGCCGCCGGGAGACCAGCGAGCCCGTGGCCTTCCACAATCCTTTTTGACCCTCCAAACCCGTGGTCAGGCGCGGTTCGCGGTCGACGTCGGGCACCAGTTTCGGGCGGAATGGCCAGAATGCGGAGCGGCCCAGGAGCGCCATCAGGGCCGGAAGCAGGGTCAAGGCCGCAAGGAGGGCGCAGAGGATGCCGGCTGCAGCCACGGGCCCAAGGGCCTTGTTGGAATTGAGGTCGGAGAACAGCAGGCAGAGGAGGGCAATGATCACCGTTGCTCCGGATGCCAGGACCGGTTCGAACGAGGCCTTCCAGGCGACACCCGTCGCGGCCGTCCGGTTGATGGTGTGGGTCAGCGCCTCCCTGAACCGGGCGACATAGAGCAGCGCATAGTCTGTGGCGGCACCGATCACCAGGATGGACAGGATTCCCTGGCTCTGCCCGTTGAGCTGGATCCAGCCGAGCTTGGCCATGCCGAACACCAGCAGGATTGCAGCACACAGTGCGAAGACAGAGGTCAGCAGGACGGCGATCGGTAGCAGCAGCGAGCGGTAAACGATCAGCAGAATCACGAAGACAGCGCTCAACGCCACCAGCAGGAGGATGCCGTCAATCCCTGCGAATGCATTGACGAGATCTGCCGTCAGGCCAGCTGGGCCGGTGACATATGTCTCCATTCCGGCGGGGGCAGACTCCATCAATACAGCCCGCAGTTCCTGGACCACTTCCTTGACTTCCCCTTCCGAGGGCACCGGAACCAGAAACTGCACCGCTTGCCCGTCCTCGGAGGGAATCGGACCAATCACGGTCCCGCCGGGCTGCACTCCTTCAAGCCTGTCCTTCAAGGCGGCTGTTTCGCTCAGCTGGGCAGGAGTGAAAGCCGCCTCATTTTCGACGACGATCACTGCAGGAATGACGGCGGAATCGCGGAATTTGTTCTGCCATTCCTGCGCCGCCGTAGCCTCCGCCCCTGCGGGCAGGAAAGAGGCCTGGTCGTTGGAGGATACTTCGTCGAGCCTGCCGAAGGTGGGGCCGCCGACCCCAGCCACGCCGATCCAGGTGAGAACAAGGAGAGCCGGTAGCAGCGCGCGCAGCCAGAAAGGAGAACGGTTTTCCGTTCGGTCCTGCTGGCTGGCTTGCCTGGGGTCCTGCTGGCTGGCTTGCCCGCGGCCGAAGCGGCTCATGGTTCTCCTTTGGCAGTGGGCTCCGGAAGGTCAGCAGCAATCCTGCCAAAACCGAAGTAGTTCCATCGTAAAGTATCTCCATGATGGATACAATTGGATCAGTAAAACAAGCTCTGATGTAAGGAACAGCGATATGCTCCACTGAAAGCGATACCGGAAGGCAGTTGTGTCACTCGATCCATCCCAACAGCGCGAGTCACCACCCTTGGTCCGGCTGCTTCAGGAGTTCACCCTGGAAGCCAACAGATATGTGGACGCTGCCGGCGGGCGGAACGACATGCACCGTACCGACCTGAACGCCCTGGCCGTGATCATCCGCCACTCCGCGAAGGGCCAGGTGGTGACCCCCGGCGTTCTGCGAAAAGAGCTGAACCTCAGTTCGCCGGCCACCACTGCGCTCATCGACAGGCTCCACGCGTCAGGCCATGTGGTCCGCGAACGTCAAGGCACGGACCGGCGGCAGGTCCAGCTCCGGATGACGCCGAAGGCATACAGCGACGGCGGAGCCATGTTCCTGCCACTCGCCCGGCACATGGGCGAGGCGTTGGCGGAATTTACACCGGAGGAGCTCGAAGTCGCCACCCGATTCATGAATTCGATGATCGAGGCCACCATCAGCGCGGGCAAGGAAGCATCTGTGGGGGAACCGGCAGTCGCGGAGGAGCAATAGCGGCGGATAACCGCCCCTACCACGACGGCGGGACGCCCAGATGTTCCCGGGCGTCCCGCCGTCGGGTGCGGCTTTCGGCAGTTGCTAGCCTTCTCCGGGAACCGGCGGACCCACCTGCCAACGCAGGAGCGCCGCCACCATCGCGCCGCCCGGAATCGCTGCCTTGGGCAGGATTTCGACGTCGGCGTCCGTCAGTACGGCAGCCCTGACCAGCGCAGCAGCCGCAGCAGCCTTACCCAGGATCTGCGCTCCGAGGGTTTCCTCTTCCACTGTTGCTACCCAGGGGCTTGAGCCCAGGACCAGCATTTCCCTCGCCGGGTGGTTGTCATGATCGGTAGCCGTGTTTCCGGCGCCTGGATCTGCCGTCAGCTCCGTGCTCAGGACCAGCGTTTGCACCTGTGCCTGCTGAAGGGCGTGAACCACGGACCCGACGCCGAATGCCGCCTTTCCGTTGTTGTGCCCCTTCTCTTCCTCGAGCTGTTCGAGCAGCCGGCGCTGTAAATACGCCTGGTTTTCAGCCAACAACTTCTCGACGGCGGTATCCATAACTTCCGGATGTGCACCGCCGGCCCTGGTGTGCGAGTCCACGGTGGTAGCAATAGTCCGTGCGTTCTCCGACAACTGATGCAGGACCAGGTCCCGGGCCCGGACATCCCCGCCAATAGCAACGATTGCGGGGCGTTCAGTCCGAACAAGACGGTCTATTTCCGCCGCCACGTCTTCGGCATTCTTCCGCCAGATCTCCTCGGTCCGGTGCTGGAACTGCCCTTGGGACCAACCGCCACCAGGCACCTTTTTGAGGTTCTCCGTGCTTCCCTGCACTGATCGGCTGGATTCAGGCCCACCCGTCATGGCGCGGCGCGCATAGGCGAGCCTGATGTCAGCGCCCGAGCGGTCAACGCTGGCCGTCACCACCGGAATATCCGAATCGGCATGCCGGAGAAGCGGCAGGAGGTCGGGCACTACGCCGACTTTTACGTAGGGACTGTCGACTCGCTCGCCCGCGAGCACCTCGTCCACTTCTACCCGGCCGTCGTGGACCAGGAGGAAGCGGGCCACCGGATTCGGCACACCCTCCAGTGGCTGGATAGCTTGCTCCACAGCCTGGGCATCTGCCTTGGCAGCCCCTGCTGCAAGGAGAGCGTCACGGATCTGCCCGGGCCGGACGTCTGCCGCTTCGAGGGAGTCGACTGTTCCCGTTCCGGCGTCGGCCAGCACTGTGCACCAGGTGCCGTCCATCTCAAGGAGCTTCGAGAACCTCTCAAGGGTTGAATTCATGCCGTTCACCCGCTTCCCGGGTATTCGGTGTCGTCTGGAAGTGGCTGTGTTTCGCGCCATGGGTGGTATTTCCCCGCTCAACCATCTTGATCTCCTTTCCTTTTGAACCAAAGGCCAAACGTTCTGCAGATCACTTTCAACGCTAGCATCGGGCTGTTTCGAGGGGAACCGTCCGGGGCTACGTTCAGGCGCTCGTTTCGCTGACTAAGATGGATCAGATAACCTGCAGCATTTTGACCTGCCGAAAGTAGTGCATACCATTCCATCCCAACCGGACCAGAGTTCGGCGCTGGCAATTCAGACCCCCGCTATCAACGACCGCTCCCTTGCGGCCGGCTTGGCCTATGCCATGGGCAGCCGCGTCTCGGGCATCACTTTCGACGCCGCAACCGGGCTAATGCTCGGCAAAGTCAGGGGCGGGGCAGAGGTCCCGTATTCGACCACCGCCAAGCTTGTCCGGAAGGCCGGCGGCTGGAGTTGCACGGTGGGCGTATGCAGTTGCCCGGTTCGCAAGGACTGCAAACACGTCGCTGCGCTGCTGTTTGCCGCCGAGGACAATCCCGCCACCCGCGTCCAATTGCTGGCACCCGCCGAGATCTCGCGCCTGTCCCGTGATCAGCACACCGTGGAACTGGCTGATTGGGAGCAGGCACTGAGCCCACTCATCGCCAAGCCCGGTATCACCCAGTCCACCAACGGCATCCCCCTGGCCCTGCAATTTGAGATCGAAGAGCCGGCGCCGCACTTCTCCTACACAGGGCGCCGTGACCCGCTCCGAAGCGTCCGGCAGCTGAAGGCCCGGCCTGTGATCATGGGGGCGAAGGGGAAATGGATCCGCGGCGACGTCTCGTGGAACACCCTCAGCTACCTGAACTTCAAACGGGAGTGCAATCAGGAGCATGTGGAGTGGATGCAGGAGTTCCTGGCCTCGCATACGGTCCAGGCCAACCGCCAGCATGTCGCCTCGGCCCCATGGCTTGGGCTGAACACCTACGCCGGCAAGAACCTGTGGAGCCTGCTCGCTGAAGCACGGAAGATCGGGGTCGCCCTGGTCCACGGACGAGGACAGGAACCTGTGCGCTTCGCGGAGTCTCCCGCCGTCGTCGGGCTTAACCTCACCCGTTCCGGGTCAGGCGCCGGGGACCCATCGGATTCAGCCGAAGGGACGGCGGCTGAAGTCGCCGCTGATGCGGCCGGCGGCATTGTTGCAGCTGACGGTGTAGTGGGAGCCGACGGCGGCGGGCTGGTGCTATCACCCACGGTCACCGTTGAAGGCGAAGTGGTGGACCCCGCTTCAGTGGGCACCATTGGCCGGCCAGCCCATGGAATCTTCCTGACTTCGGACCACGCCACGCTTCCGGGAGTGGACGGGCCCGCGTCAGGTCCCGGAACCTCCTCCGCCGAACCGGTGATCACACTCGCTCCGCTGGAGAATGGGCTCAGCGAAGAGCTCCTGAACTTTGTGACCGCTGCGAACACCCTTCATATCCCAGCCAAGGATGAGAGCCGGTTCCTCACGGGCTTCTATCCGAAGCTCAAGCAGGCTGCCCGAGTGACGGCCTCTGATGAGTCGGTGAAACTGCCCACCTTGGCCGTTCCCACGCTGTCTCTGCTGGCAAATTATGGCGCAGACCACAGGGTCCGGCTGCACTGGGAATGGCATTACAAGTCCGGAAACCTGGTGACCGCCCAGCCTTTGTGGCGCCATTCGGACGACCATGGCTACCGCGACGACCCCAGCGAAGCCCGCATTCTGGAGGCCGTGGGCCAGCCGTGGGACGTTGTGCCCGCCCTAGGTGAATCCGCAGCCGGAGGCTGGGGCACGCCACGGATCGCGGCGTCTGTTGAGCTCAAAGGGCTGGATACGCTGGCGTTCACCGAGGAGGTGCTGCCGCGGCTCCGCGAAACAGCCGGCGTCGAGGTGGACACGGCAGGGGTGATCGCCGATTACCGCGAGGCCGACGAAGCCCCCGTCGTCGCTATTTCCACCAAGGCCACCGAGCAGCGGGACTGGTTCGACCTCGGAATCGTCATCACCCTCGAAGGCCAGCCCGTCTCCTTCGCCGCACTGTTTTCCGCGCTGGCAGCAGGACAGACCCGCATGCTGCTGCCAAGCGGCGCCTACTTCTCCCTGGATCTTCCGGAGCTGCACCAGCTCAGGGCCCTGATTGACGAAGCCCGGTCGCTGCAGGACAACAAGGACGCACCGCTCCAGATCAGCCGGTTCCAGGCAGGCCTGTGGGACGAGCTGGCGCATCTGGGAATTGTGGATGAGCAGGCGGCTGCCTGGCGGGAAGCGGTTGGCGGGCTGCTCGACGGCGGCACCAAGGGGCTTCCGCTGCCGGCTTCCCTGAACGCCGAGCTGCGCCCCTACCAGCTCGAAGGATTCAACTGGCTTACCTTCCTGTACAAGCACGGCCTGGGCGGAGTGCTGGCAGATGACATGGGGCTAGGCAAGACAGTCCAGGCGCTGGCACTGATTTGCGCGGCCAAAGAGGCGGCCGGGGTTGATACAGCTGGCACTGCAGCCGCCTCCGGGAAGGCGCCGTTCCTCGTGGTCGCGCCCACCAGTGTGGTGGGTAACTGGGAGGCCGAAGCTGCACGCTTCGCTCCGGGGCTGACGGTCCGGGCAGTCGGCGAGACCTTTGCCAAAAGCGGCGCCGATCCGGTGGAAGCGATGGCCGGAGCCGACGTCGTGATTACCTCCTACGCCCTCTTCAGGATTGACTATGACGCTTACGCGTCCCGCGCCTGGGCAGGCCTGATGCTGGATGAAGCTCAGTTCGTGAAGAACCACCAGTCCAAGGCTTACCAGTGCGCGCGGAAGCTGCAGGCGGGTTTCAAACTGGTCATCACCGGCACGCCGTTGGAGAACAACCTGATGGAGTTCTGGGCGTTGACGTCCATTGTGGCTCCCGGGCTCTTCGCCAGCCCGGGCCGTTTCGCGGAGAACTACCAGAAGCCGGTGGAAAAGAACGGGGACAAGGCGCAGCTGGACAAGCTCCGGCGTCGGATCCGTCCGCTGATGATGCGCCGCACCAAAGAGCAAGTCATCCGGGACCTGCCGCCCAAGCAGGAGCAGATCCTGGAAGTGGTCCTGAATCCGCGTCACCAGAAGGTCTACCAGACCCACCTGCAACGTGAGCGCCAAAAGATCCTTGGCCTGATAGACGACGTCAAAAAGAACCGCTTCACCATCTTCCAGTCCCTTACCTTGCTCCGCCAGTTGGCCCTGGACGCCTCCCTGGTTGATCCTGCCCTGACCGCGGTGCGGTCCAGCAAGCTCGATGTGCTGTTTGAGCAACTGGACGATCTTGTGGCTGAAGGCCACCGGGCGCTCATCTTCAGCCAGTTCACAGGCTTTTTGGGCAAGGTCCGTGAGCGGCTCATCGAGGAAAAGATCGAATTCTGCTACCTCGACGGCAGCACCCGCAACCGCTCCGATGTGGTCAACGAATTCAAAAACGGAACCGCACCCGTTTTCCTCATCAGCCTCAAGGCCGGCGGCTTTGGCCTGAACCTCACGGAGGCCGACTACGTATTCCTCCTGGATCCCTGGTGGAACCCCGCCTCGGAAGCCCAGGCCGTGGACCGGACCCACAGGATCGGCCAGGCGCGGAACGTTATGGTCTACCGACTGGTAGCCAAGGACACCATTGAGGAAAAGGTCATGGCTCTGAAAGCCAGGAAATCCCAGCTGTTCTCGGACGTGATGGAAGGCGATACCCTCGCTGGCGGATCGCTCACAGCCGAGGACCTGGCCGGGCTGTTCAACGACTGACCCCTGAGGTAGCAGACCGCGTAGCACTAGTGGCGTGCGTTAGCGGGTGATGGCCACAACGTAGATCCCCAACACTCCCAGGACCAGCACAGAAGACGCCGTCCACAGCACTGACCGGATGTTGGGGCCCATCAGCCCCCTGTTGATCCCTTCCCCGTGCAGGGTGTAGCGGGGCCGCTGGGTGACGAAGATGGCGGCGGCCGTGAGGCAGGAGATGCCCCATAGCGTCAGGACGAACAGGCCGTGCTGTTCGATCCACCGCAGGAAGATGGTGCTGACGGTGGCCAGCGCCATCATGGTCCGGCCCCAGGCGAGCGATGTCCGCTCCGGCTGAAGACCGGGGTCACTGTGTAGCCGGACCGGAGGCTGTCCGTCGTCGCTGACCATGTTCAGTCGCTGTCCACGTTCAGGAAAGAAGTACCAGAAGCACGACGACGGCGGCCACTACTGCGCCGCCGATGCCCAGAATCGGCGCAATCAGGGGCAGCGGCAACGGCAGGCCATGCCGCAGGCTCCGCTCAACGTTGATCCAGCGCACGGCTGATCCCCCGCTGATGAACATGCCCAAAAGCAGCAGAATCACAGAGAGCGCCTTGCGGACCGGCTCCTGGAAAAGATCACCGGTAAAGGCCTCGACGGCCACGCCGCCGGCGAGGAAAGCAAGCGAGGTCCGAATCCACGCCAGAAAGGTCCGCTCGTTGGCCAACGTAAACCGGGGATCGGGTTCGTTTCCGCCGGCCAATAGCCTTTCAGCAATCCGACCGCGTTTCTTAATCACTGCTGGTCCCCATCACTGCTGCTCGGCCCGGGGCTTCCAGACAACCAGTGCCTGGGAGCGTGCCCTCGGCCGCTGGCCCCTGGCCAGGGTGACGACGTCGCCGGCGGCACCAGCGGCAAAAATCCTCGCATCCAAAGGACGACGCCGCTGGCTCAGTTCCTCGGTCAGCTCACTGACGCGGCGCTGAAGAGCGGCTACCTGGTTTTCCAACTGGAGGATCCGCTTGATGCCTTCCAGGGAGACGCCCTCCTGCGAGAGCCGCTGCACTTGCCTGAGCATGTTCACGTCGTGCTGCGAATAGCGCCGTGACTTCCCGGGCGCGCGGCGCGGCGACACGATGCCCAGGCGGTCATACTGGCGCAGGGTCTGAGGGTGCATGTCAGCGAGCTCCGCCGCCACCGAGATGACGAAGATGGGCTGGTCGAACTCGATGTCCATGGCGAATCCCTTCCCTACAGACGGGCCTTGTCAGCCAGACCGGCACGAACGTCGGCATCAGCAGTGGCAGCAGCGAAGGCCTTGACGGCTTCTTCGGCTTCCTTGGTCAGCTTCTTGGGAACGGCGACGTCGATGGTCACCAAAAGGTCCCCGGCACCCTTGGCTGTCTTAACGCCGCGGCCCTTGACCCGGAGTGTCCTGCCCGAGGGCGTGCCTGCCGGGACGCGGACCTTGACCTTGTCGCCGTCGATGGTGGGGACCTCGATGTCCGCACCCAGCGCAGCCTCGGGGAAGGAGACCGGCACATGCATCCGCAGGTTGTCGCCGTCGCGGGTGTAGAACTCGTGCGGCTTCACATTAACTGTGACCATGAGGTCTCCGTTGCCGGCGGGGCCATACTGCCCCTTCCCGCGGACACGGACCTTCTGGCCGTCCTTGATACCGGCCGGAACACGGACATCGATGACCTCGCCGTCGGGCTCGCGCAGGCCGATGGTGGTGCCGCGGATGGAACCGGCGAACGAAATCGTGGTGGTCGCCGTACGATCGGCGCCCTTCTGGGGTGCCCGCTGGTACCCGGCGGGCGCGCCCCCGAAGCCGCCACCGAACAGGTCAGCGAACTCGGGCGGGATGCCTCCGGCGGTGCTGAAGCCACCCGAATGACGGCCGCCGCCGCCAGTGAACAGGCCGCCGAAGAGGTCTTCGAAGCCGGCGTTTCCTCCGGCTGCGCCGCCTGGGGCGAAGCGCGCGCCGCCGCCCATGGCCCTGATGGCGTCATACTGCTGGCGCTCATCGGGGTCCGAAAGCACGGAATAGGCCTCGGAGATGTCCTTGAACTTCTTCTCCGAGGCGGTGTTTCCTGAGTTGGTATCAGGGTGGTGCTGACGGGCCAGCTTGCGGTAGGCCTTTTTGATGTCAGCATCGGAAGCGTCCTTGGCGATTCCAAGGATCGCGTAAAAGTCCTTGTCCACCCAGTCCTGGCTAGCCAATGGCGTTTCCTTTCAAATCTGTGTGCCGAGATGACAGTTCACGGCAATGTTCTCTCGAATCACTGCCGCGAACTGTCATCTCGATGGGGTAATGCTAGGCCGGAACCGCGACAATAACCTGTGCCGCGCGGAGGACCCTGTCACCGGACTTGTAACCCGAGCGCAGAACCTGGCTGACGGTATCCAGTTCCACCTCGCCGGGCTGCTGGATGAGGGCCTCGTGGATGGTGGGATCGAACTCCACTCCGGTCTCATCGATGCGCACCAGTCCGTAGGTCTTCAGCGCGTTCTCCAGCTTGGCGGCGATTGCAGCGAACGGACCGTCTGCCAGGTCACCGTGCTGGCGGGCGGCGTCGACGTCGTCCAACACCGGGAGCAGGGAGTTCAGGACGCCAATGACGGCCATCTCCCCTGCCACGGCGCGGTCGCGCTCCACCCGCTTGCGGTAGTTGACGTACTCGGCCTGAAGCCTGCGGAGGTCGTTCCGGAGCTCCTCAGCTTCGGCAGACGCAACACCCTGCGCCACCGATTCCTCGGCCGGCACCTCAACACTGTTGAGGATGTCCTCCACCTGCGACAACGCGTCACCATCCAGCTCGTCTGAACCCGACTGGGCTGAACCGGACGGGGTTGAACCCGACTGTGAGCCCGCGCTGCCTGACTGAGCCTCGTTGTCCGGCCGCCTGGCCTGCCCGGTCTCCGGGTCAACCTTGCGGTTGTCCCGGATGACGGGCTTCTGGTTCTCGTTCTCGCTCTGCTGAGCCCGGTCTTCGGAAGAAACGTGCTCTTCTTCGTTACCGTGATGGGGCATGGCTACTTCTTCTCTTCTTCGTCGACGATTTCGGCGTCAACGATGTCTTCATCAGAAGTGGAACCAGCCGCGCCGCCTGCGGGACCACCCTCAGCGCCGGCTGCGCCCGTATCACCATTCGGTGATCCGGCCTGCGCGTAGATGGCCTCGCCGAGCTTGGTCTGGGAAGCCTGCAGCTTCTCGAACGCGGTCTTCACAGCGGCGTCGTCGGTGCCTTCGAGTGCCTTCTTGAGGTCGTCGACGTCGGCCTTCACAGAGGTCTTGACGTCCTCAGGCAGCTTGTCGTCGTTGTCGGCGATCAGCTTGTCAACGGAGTAGGCGAGCTGCTCGGCAGTGTTGCGGGTATCCGTTGCCTCACGGCGTGCCTTGTCCTCTGCGGCGTGCTCCTCGGCGTCACGGACCATGCGGTCAATGTCGTCCTTGGAGAGGGCGGTGCCACCGGTAATGGTCATGGACTGTTCCTTGCCGGTGCCCTTGTCCTTCGCGGAGACGTGCACGATGCCGTTGGCGTCGATGTCGAAGGTGACCTCCACCTGCGGGACACCACGGGGAGCCGGGGCGATGCCGGTGAGCTCGAACGTGCCCAGCGGCTTGTTGTCGCGGGTGAACTCGCGCTCGCCCTGGAAGACCTGGATGGCCACCGAGGGCTGGTTGTCATCAGCCGTGGTGAAGGTCTCGGACCGCTTGGTGGGGATAGCCGTGTTGCGCTCGATGAGGTGGGTCATCACGCCACCCTTGGTCTCGATGCCGAGGGACAGCGGGGTGACGTCGATCAGCAGAACGTCCTTGCGCTCGCCCTTCAGGACGCCGGCCTGCAGTGCAGCACCAACGGCCACAACCTCATCGGGGTTGACGCCCTTGTTGGGCTCCTTGCCGCCGGCAAGTTCCTTCACGAGATCGTACACAGCGGGCATACGGGTGGAGCCACCAACGAGCACGATGTGGTCGATGTCGGAGAGCTTGATGCCGGCTTCCGTGATGACATCGTGGAACGGCTTCTTGGTGCGGTCCAGGAGGTCCTTGGTCAGGTCCTGGAACTTGGCACGGGTGAGCTGCTCGTCCAGGTGGACCGGTCCGTCGGGGGTGACGGAGAGGTACTGCAAGGAAACGTTGGTGCTGCTGGAGGAGGAGAGTTCCTTCTTGGCCTGCTCTGCTGCTTCGCGGAGACGCTGCAGGGCGATCTTGTCCTTGGAGAGGTCGATGCCCTTGACCTTGAGCTGCTTGAGCAGGTACTCCACAACGCGGTTGTCCCAGTCGTCGCCGCCGAGACGGTTGTCACCGGCAGTGGCGCGAACCTGGATGGTGGAGAAGTCGTCTTCGTCCTTGCCTACCTCAAGGAGGGAAACGTCGAACGTTCCGCCACCGAGGTCGAAGACCAGGATGAGCTCATCTTCCTTGCCCTTGTCCAGGCCGTATGCCAAAGCGGCCGCGGTGGGCTCGTTGACGATGCGCAGGACGTTCAGGCCCGCGATCTCGCCGGCTTCCTTGGTGGCCTGGCGCTCAGCGTCGTTGAAGTAGGCGGGAACGGTAACGACGGCGTCCGTGACTTTTTCGCCCAGGTACGACTCGGCGTCGTTCTTCAGCTTCATGAGAATACGCGCGGAAATTTCCTGCGCAGTGTACTTCTTGCCGTCGATGTCGACGTTCCAGTCGGTGCCCATGTGGCGCTTGACGGAGGAGATGGTGCGGTCGATGTTGTTGACGGCCTGGCGCTTGGCGATTTCACCAACTAGGACTTCGCCGGACTTGGAGAACGCAACGACCGACGGCGTGGTGCGGCCACCCTCGGCGTTGGCAATAACGGTGGGCTCGCCACCTTCGAGAACGGAGACGACGGAGTTGGTGGTTCCGAGGTCGATACCTACTGCACGTGACATGTGTTGCTTCCTTCTTTCCTTGGAAACTAGCTGGCCCCGGCGCTCGAACCCGTCGAAACGCTTGTCGCAATCGGGGTCGAAAATCAGGGCACGCCCGGTTGTTGAGCGATCTACACTCAACTTTACTCAGGAGCAGCACGTTGTCAATCGTAGTTGAGCGCACTCCACTCAACTTTGATTTCTTCCAGTGGAACGGGTCTCCGGAAAGCCTCCAGTTCTGGCTGTCAGCCGGACCGCTAGTCCCGCTGGACGCGGAGAAGGCACGAGCCTATCGTCATAAGGCGGGTGAGCAGGCCGACATGGACCCTCCTAACGGATGGGCGTGCTTCACCTGATGCTTCACCTGGTGCTTCACGAGGTTCGGGCCCCCAAGGTGGCTACGCCTGAGGAAAGCCCTGAGGCGAGTAGTCCACCCGCGAGTCCTGCGAGGCCTTCGCTGATGACGTAGACGATGACTTTTGTTCGGATGACATCCACCCCCATCATGCGCGCGGCATCTCATTACCACCCAGGGCGAAAACGTTGGACCCGAAAGCAGTGCGGTTGAGCAGGACGCCAGCTGCAGCAAAAACCAGGGTGAGGATCCAGATGAGGTTGCTGATTCCGAGAAGGGATCCGTTTCCAATGGCTGTGAAGCCTGATGATGACTCGATGACCATGCAGGTCGGCCGTCGTGCTCCTCGCCCGGTATGGTCGGATGGCCCCTGGGAGTGCCTCACTGTCCACCCCGCACTCGCGGGTGCCTGTACGGGTACGTGTCTCGATATGCCGACTGTGAGACCGCGACCACCGACCACAGGTACAGGATCGAATGAGCACCGAGGTACGGACGGGATCGCATGCAGCGGTCGACGACACCGGGCTGTCATGACCTGCCTACAGTGGGCTCGTGCCATTGAAGAGCGTCGTCGTCGTCGGGCACGAGGAAGTCGAAGTCGCAACCTTGTGGTGCCTGCAGGACGTGCTCGTCGAACAGGCGTGGCCATCCACGCCTGTGTCGGGGGCTCAGAGGTGACCATCGCGACCGGCGGGCTTCCAATTCGTCGTCCGTGACGACCAGATTCAGGATGCCGGCCTCGGCATCGAGCTCGATGATGTCCCCTGTCCGTGCGAGGGCGAGGGGTCCTCCTGAAGCGGCATCGGGGGCGATGTGTAATATGCAGGTACCGAAACTCGTTCCGCTCATTCGGGCGTCGCTTAGTCGCACCATGTCCGTGACACCGTTTTCGGCGAGATACTTAGGGATCGGAATCATGCCCCATTCGGGGAAGCCGTCGCCGCCTCGCGGTCCGCAGTTCCTGAGGACCAGTACGGAGGACTCGGTTGCGCCGAGGTTGGGATCATCGATTCGGGAGAGCATGTCATCGTAGCTGTCGAACACGATCGCTGGCCCTGAATGCTGAAGCAGCTGCGGCGTGGCAGCCGCCGTCTTAATCAGCGCCCCGTCCGGTGCAAGGTTTCCCCGCACGACGGAGAACGCTGGCACTGTAGTGACGGGGTTGTCCATCGTCCTCACTGCGGTGCCGGCAGCGTGGGTTGCGGACGTTGCCGGCGAATCCGAGGGGAGTGCGACCGTCGTGAGTCCCTCCACAAGTAGCCCGTGTAGCTGCCTCTGGAGTGCAGGTACCCCGCCTGCCCTGTCGAACTGAGCGATGTGTCCACGCCCAATGGGCGTGACATCGACAAGAACTGGGGCGCGTCGGGCTGCTCTTGCAAGATTCACCAACGGGAGCTTGATGCCTCGTCGACCTGCGATAGCCGCCAGATGCACGACGGCGTTCGATGAACCTCCACAGGCCGCCAACACGTGCAGGGCATTCTCGAATGCCTCCTCTGTGAGGACCAGGCTGGGCTTCAGCTGCGTTGAAACCATGTCCACGACCCGACGACCTGCTTGTTCGGCAAACTCCTCAAGCCGCGGGTCTCTGGACGCGAGTACGGCGCTGCCCGGGAGCATCATTCCAAGCGCTTCGGCGGCGATCGCCATGCTCATGGCCGTCCCCATCACATTGCAGGCACCTTGGCTGCACGAGAGGGCAGTCTCCAGCCCTTTCCAACTTTCGTCATCGAGCATCCCAGCTCGACGCTCCGCCCAGTACGACCACAGGTCGGTGCCCGCACCGACTTCCGTTCCCCTGAAGAGTCCAGGCTGCCTGTACCCCCCGGTGATCTGGATGGCCGGGACATCCGCACTCGCGGCGGCCATAAGTTGGGCGGGCACGGTCTTGTCGCAGTTCCCGAACAACACCACGCCGTCGATAGGCTGGGAGCGGATGTACTCCTCGACCTCCATCGCGAGCAGGTTGCGGTATAGCATCGCCGTCGGCTTCATCAAGTCTTCACCAAGAGACATCACGGGCAGTTCGACAGCAGTGCCACCGGCTGCGGTGACGCCGGCTCGGGCGGCCTCCACCAGCTTCTTCAAAGGCTGGTTACAGGGGTTCAGCTCATTCACGGAACTGATCAAACCGATGATGGGCCGCGGCTCCCTGTCGTCCACAGGAAAGCCCGAACTGCGCATGGCTGCGCGGTGTTCCAGTCCAACCTCATCATCGCGTGAGAACCACGCCGCGCTTCGCAGAGCTGTATGTGAGGACTCCATCCCGGTCACCGTCCCGCCGGCACCACGGTCGTACGTGACATCGCTGTGAGGAGAACGTCGAAGAGCCTGTCCACTTCCCGCTTCGATTCCGCATCCAAGCGGTAAGCAACAGGTCCTCGCGCGATGGGATTGGAGATGACGCCCTGTCGAACCAGAAGATGCTTCTGAATAGCCACATAGGCGTCCAGGCTGCTCTGGATGAGCACCAGTGTACTGATCGGACCATTTAGCTCATTAACTCGAGCGATATCCCCGGCCTCCAGCGCACGCCAAAGCTCGACAACCGCCCAGATAATGTCGGAACCGGGCATGGTTCCCGCTATGCCACGCGCGTGACTATCTACCAGCGCCATTCCGCCGCTGCCCTCCAGGATCGTTGCCTTTCCTCCCGTAGCGTCGCGAAGGGCAGACAGCTTCGGGCCGATCGGCTGGGCCTCGGGCTTGAAAAGTACTCGGTCACCAAATTCGGCGAAAAGCTTGGCCTGCATCGAGATGCTCAGGCCGTTACCGAGGTAACCGCTGGCGTCCTGGACGATCACTGGAATATCGATCGCATTGACCATTGCAGAGTAGTACCCGTACACCTCGTCATCATCTAGTGAAACTGAGATCGGAGGGATGGCCATCACCGCACCTGCACCTGATGCAGCCGCAGAACGAGCATGAGCGACGGCCTGGGCGGTACTTTCGGCCCCTGTGCTGGCGATGACGGGCACCCTGCCGTTCGTGAATTCGCAAATCGAATGGACAAGGCTGTCACGCTCTGTCGAAGAGAGCCTATGGGTCTCCGAGACCATGCCCATCACGACGCCGTCAACGCCGTGCTGCAGCACCCATTCGATCTCGTCGCGGAGTGCCCTCTTGTCCACAGCAAGATCTGCGTCAAAGGGAGTAAGGAGAACCGGAAGCACACCTTGGATCATCGTCAGCTCAATTCTAAGGTCGTACAGTTCAGCGATACCTCGAGGTCCGAGGCTGCATTGGCATTGTTCGTTAAAGACAAACGCTGTTCGTATAAAACCAGTTACCGGGGGACTACGTCAATATCCCTCCTTCATAGGGCGCTCTTGACAGGTGTCAGTTTCTTCATTAGTTTGCTGTACAGAACAACTTTCGGCTGTTGCGAACTGGTGGCGATACCCAATACTATACGGCCACTCCTGTTAGGGTCCCTCTGGTGAAAGGCACGACCAGCGCTTCGGCTGGGGCAGCCGATTGTTGAGATCCCGCGTTAGGCGGCCAAGTTCGTCCGGCGCCTCGTACGTGGAGGTTCTCTCTGATGAAAGGGTGCGACCACCACATCAGGCAGCGAATCGCGCGGGACCATGTCCGCACTTGTATACAAGTCCAGCGGCGGGCGGCAGAACTTTGCCAAGCCTGACCATCAGACCGATTTTCCACTAACTAACCCGCCACCCTTACAGGACAATAAAAGGAACAACTCATGCCGCACCTCACATCGGAACCTGACCCCCAGCCTCAGATCATCATCCTGAAGAACGAAAACCTGCGCGCCGTAGTCACGGATGCCGGAGCACGCCTGCTTGAACTCTGGGTGCCCGACCGAGAAGGCAAACATGCTGATGTTGTCCTGGGCCGTCCCTCGCTTGTCGAAGCATTCGACGACCCTAACTACATGGGATCCACGGCGGGCCGTTACGCAAACCGTATCCGGGACGGCCGCTTTGAGCTTGACGGCATCGAACACCAACTGGACACCAATGAAGGGCGAAATCACCTGCACGGCGGGCACAATGGCTTCGACCGCCGATTGTGGGAAATCATAAGTTCGGACAGCGGCTCGGTGATGTTCCGCCTGACCTCCCCCACCGGCGACCGAGGCTACCCGGGCGAACTGGTTATCACGTCAGAGTACCGACTGGAGTCCTACGCACTGCGCATCACGATGACAGCAACAACGGACGCAGTGACAATCGTGAACGTCGTGAATCACTCGTACTTCAACCTAGGTGGGCACGACTCGGGAAACATCCTCCAGCACGAGGTGGAGTTGAATGCTGACTTCTACACACCAGTGGATTCCGCACTACTACCTACTGGGGAGATCCTTTCGGTCAAGGGAACCCCTTTCGATTTCACCCGAGCGAAGGAAATCGGCGCTGACCTGCATATGGTCGAGAACGACGCTGCCGGCAGGACAGTAGCCAACAATCCCGGCTACGACCACAACTGGGTGTTATCCGGCCGAGGCTTGAGGCCGGTCACCAAGATCACCGATCCCGGAAGCGGTCGCGTGCTTGAACTCATGACAGACCAGCCCGGTGTACAGCTCTACACCGGCGGGTATTTGGGCGGAGTCAGTGCTAAAGCGCCTTTGACCGCATACGAGCAGTTTGCAGGCTTCACTCTCGAGACGCAGACCTTTCCCGATTCACCGAACATGGCACATTTTCCCTCACCTGAGCTTCGACCCGGCGAGACGTATGTCAATACTGTGGTCCTGTGCTTCGGCACGGTACCCGTACGGGACTCGGATACCGAAAACGCATGACGGCTCCCGCCACCGTAGACAGACTGGACGACGTCCGTACGTCGGAGCAGTCGGAGCGGAAGGTGTTCAGTGACGATGCCATCGTTAGAGACCCTTCAGTGAGTTCCCATTACGCTGTCTGGCGAGAAGAACGAGCTTGTTCGTCATGACCGAAGATGTTTCGCCGTTGCCGAATGAGGGTAGTGACCGCTATACGCTCCGCAGTGTTTCGCGCGCGCTGCGGCTGTTGGACCTCCTTGCTGGCGCTGGTGCGGCCGGGTTTACAGTGACCGAGGTCGCGGCTCAGCTGGACGCGTCAAAGAGTGCGACCTTCGCGTTGCTGCGGACATTGGTGTCGCAATCGTACGTAGCCGAGGTCCAGCCCGGTCCCCGGTACCGACTCGGCCGGGCAGTGGTCAGGCTCGCCGACAGCCTCAACGAAGGTCTCGGGCTGGTGGACGTGTGCCGGCCCATCATGCACGAGCTGACGGCACGGACGGGATGGACAACACGTTTGGCGGTCCCGGACGAGGGACACCCGGTGTTCATTGACAGGGTTGACGGTCCGGGAACCGTAAGGTTTCATACACCGCTGGGAAAGCGCGAATCTCCCCATCACAGCGCTGCAGGCAAGGCTCTTCTCTCCACCATGCCAGAGGACCAGGTCCGACGCATCGCCGCTGACTCGGGGCTGCCGCAGCGCACCCGCCACACCATAACCGATGTCGCATCCTTACTTTCGGACCTGGCGATAAGCAGGGAACGCGGTTACGCCATCGATGACGAGGAAGACGACGCGGGGGTGTACTGCGTCGGCGCAGCTTTCCTGGGCCGCAACGGCGAGACTCTCGGGTCCATCAGCATCACAGGACTGAAACACAACATCACTACCTGGCGCGCCCGCGAGCTCGGGGAGCTTGTGCGCGAACACGCCGACAAGATATCAACCGGCTTTGGAGGCCCATCATGGCAGGAACAACTGCGCAACAACCTCACAGTTCCCAGCTGACCCCGCAAAACCACGGGGGCCCGGCTCTCGTCGTTCGAGGACCCAACGATATTGGATTGGAGAACCGGAGCAACAGATTACCCGGCCCGAATGAAGTACGCATCACTCCGGTATTCGTCGGGATGTGCGGGACTGACCTCGAGATAATTGATGGGGCGATGGACCCCGATTACGTGCGATACCCGATGGTTATTGGCCACGAGTGGAGCGGAGTCGTGGCTGAGGTCGGCCCAGGAGTCAGCCGCCTTTCCCCTGGCGACAACGTCGTAACTGAAGGAATTATCCCTGATGGCGTATGTGCGGCTTGCCGGGCTGGCGATACCAATCTGTGTGAAGTGTACGACGAGCTCGGTTTCACCCGGGATGGCGCCGCCGGACCAGGCGTGACGGTGGCCGAACACCTAGTCCACAAGCTTGCACCGGAAGTGCCGCTTGAAGTCGGCGCCCTGGTTGAGCCGCTTGCAGTGGTCCTCCGTGGGCTGATGGAACTGCCCCCAGGCCGCGGCAACAGTGTTCTCGTAATCGGCGACGGGACAGTCGGTCTGCTCGCAGCACACGCAGTCCGTCTATGGTCGCCCTCGTCCGTGGTCGTTTCCGGACGGCGGCAAGGACAACGCGCTCTGGCCGAGGAACTTGGAGCCACTGAGTTCACAACCCAGGACATCGAGCCGCGCTCATTCGATTACGTTATTGAGGCCGCTGGCGCCGCGGAGGCGGTCAGGACCGCTTTCACCGCACCGCGGCGCGGCGGGCAGCTGTTGCTTCTGGGCATTGCCGGTCACGATCGCGCGGTTCCGATCAACACTGACGACATAGTCAACAATGACCTGCTCATCAGAGGCAGCTTCGGATACACCGCCAAGGCATGGAGCCTTGTGGTCGACCTGTTGAACAGTGGCGATCTGGAACCGCAAGCCGTGATAACCCACCGGTTCCCTTTGGGGGAGTATGAACAGGCGCTAAGAACTCTCAGGGGACAAACCAGCTCCAGTGATAAACCGCGAGGGAAAGTTCTGCTACTCCCAACGAAAGGTGCCGGAGCATAATGCCGCTCACATTTGAGGAACTACGATCCAGCGGCATCGTCGCTATCCTGCGCAGCGAACGGACCAATTACTTTCCCGCTGTCGTAGAAACCCTGGTCGAAGCAGGGATCACCACCCTCGAATTTGCTTTGACGACTCCCGGAGCGGTCGACGCGGTAGCGTCAATCATCCCGAAGGTGCCGGCGGGGGTGAGACTGGGTGCGGGCACTGTCATTACCAGCGATCTCGCACTGGCAGCAGCAGACGCGGGAGCCTCTTTCTTTGTCACACCCGCTGTCGTCCCAGAAGTCCTCGACGACGCACAACGCCTCGGCCTCCCAGTTCTATGTGGTGCCGCCACGGCAACCGAAGCCCTTACCTCCCACCGCGCCGGCGCCCTGGCAGTAAAAATCTTTCCTGCGGGACCCGGAGCGGCTCAGTTCGTCCGGGCCCTTCGTGATCCGTTGCCTTTCATCCCACTCGTTCCAACAGGAGGCATCGACCGAACCAACGCCGGTGAATGCATCCGTTCGGGCGCCATCGCGGTAGGTGTGGGTCGGAGCCTGATCGGTGACTCCACAGAGGGCGGTTCGCTCCGCGCCCTGCGTGGCCGTGCAGCACTACTCATCGAGGCAGTACGCGATGTGTAGGTGGATCATCTGCGCTGCAGAAGGGTTCGTGGAACAATGCACCTGATCGTGGTGGGTGAGATGCTCGGCTACGCAGCGACCGAAACGGGCGACCCGCTCAAGTCAGCCCGACAACTACGGCTGGGCACCGCGGGTGCGGAGGCCACCGTGGCAATTGGAGTGAGAAGGCTGGGCCACGAGGCTACCTACGTGGGATGCATCGGTAAGGACTCTCTCGGAGAACGAATTGTTAGGGACCTATCGGGCGAAGGAGTGCACGTTCACAGCATTAGGACCGTTCCTGACCTGGCGACAGCATTCATGCTCCGTGATCACCGCTCCACCAGCCGCACACAGGTCTCCTACTACCGCTCTTCGAGCGCCGGGGCGGCGCTCGAACGCTCGGACATCACGCACGCAATTCGCACAGTGCCAGGCTTCGACATGCTGCATGTTACAGGGATCACGCTGGGGCTCAGTGCCAGTGCACGGGACGCGGTGGGGTACGCCGTCATGGAGGCGCGCAGGCACGGCGCTGGCGTCTCCTTCGACGTGAACTTCCGGCGGACCCTCCCCTATCCGGAATCCTCACGGGCATCCATTAGAGAGATCGCCGTGCTGAGTGACGTGGTCTTCGTCGGTGACGATGAGTTGGAGGAGCTGGGCATACCTGCCTCCGCTGATGGCGCCCGGATGCTGTTCCGGGAAGGCGTGAGCGAGGTAGTGATCAAGCAAGGCGCCGCCGGCGCTACCGTCTACCGCTCCGACGGCGCCATCGAATCCGTTGCAGCTCGAGGCGTCCGAGTACTTGACGTCATAGGTGCAGGTGACAGCTTTGTGGCTGGTTACCTGGCGGCACGCTCAGAAACCAAGAATCTGAGTAGCTGTCTGCGCTGGGGCACGGAATGCGCCGCCCATACCGTCGGGAACCTCGGTGACTGGGAAGGCCTGCCCGCGAGAAGCGATATCGAAACCCCGACTGGAGTCATGCGATGAAAGCAGCAGAACAGGTCACCGAACCGGTCACATACCACGGCGAAGGGGCGGTCTGGGCGGACGACCGGATCCATTGGCTCGACATGACCAAAGGGGATGTGCTCACGCTGGCGGGAGGCACGGTCAGACGACTCATAAAATATCGTTGGGTCCTCGAACGACGAGAGCCGGGCCCCCGTGGTTTTGCGGGGTCAGCTGGGAACTGTGAGGTTGTTGCGCAGTTGTTCCTGCCATGATGGGCCTCCAAAGCCGGTTGATATCTTGTCGGCGTGTTCGCGCACAAGCTCCCCGAGCTCGCGGGCGCGCCAGGTAGTGATGTTGTGTTTCAGTCCTGTGATGCTGATGGACCCGAGAGTCTCGCCGTTGCGGCCCAGGAAAGCTGCGCCGACGCAGTACACCCCCTCGTCGTCTTCCTCGTCATCGATGGCGTAACCGCGTTCCCTGCTTATCGCCAGGTCCGAAAGTAAGGATGCGACATCGGTTATGGTGTGGCGGGTGCGCTGCGGCAGCCCCGAGTCAGCGGCGATGCGTCGGACCTGGTCCTCTGGCATGGTGGAGAGAAGAGCCTTGCCTGCAGCGCTGTGATGGGGAGATTCGCGCTTTCCCAGCGGTGTATGAAACCTTACGGTTCCCGGACCGTCAACCCTGTCAATGAACACCGGGTGTCCCTCGTCCGGGACCGCCAGACGTGTTGTCCATCCCGTCCGTGCCGTCAGCTCGTGCATGATGGGCCGGCACACGTCCACCAGCCCGAGACCTTCGTTGAGGCTGTCGGCGAGCCTGACCACTGCCCGGCCGAGTCGGTACCGGGGACCGGGCTGGACCTCGGCTACGTACGATTGCGACACCAATGTCCGCAGCAACGCGAAGGTCGCACTCTTTGACGCGTCCAGCTGAGCCGCGACCTCGGTCACTGTAAACCCGGCCGCACCAGCGCCAGCAAGGAGGTCCAACAGCCGCAGCGCGCGCGAAACACTGCGGAGCGTATAGCGGTCACTACCCTCATTCGGCAACGGCGAAACATCTTCGGTCATGACGAACAGACTAACGTAATCGCTGCGAAAGCGCCCACCCTGAGCTAGAGCTGTCGGCGGCTCGTCGGACGCTTTTTCGGTTGATCGATATCGGACTGGTCGGAACGAGCTTCCTGGACCCGGACGACTTGCTGACAGACAAAGACGCGATGGACCCCAATTCCAAGGTGCGGCTTCTCCTGAAGCGGCTTCCTGATGAGGTCTCCCACCAGGCCGGCCAGACCGTCGGCGTCAGGACACTGGTTCATGCTGTGACACGGAGGGTCCACAGCATGAACCACGGAACCGCTAGTCCCGCTGGATGCGGCCCTCCGTATCGTCGTCGGCACGGCCGGGAACGACGTCGTCGCCGGTTTCGTTCCGCTGGCGCTGCGTCAATCCGGAAGGGTCCACCGTTCCGGCATCGCCATAGTCACCCTCAGGATATTCGCCTTCACCGGGAGTGGTTGGTTCAGGTACACCGGCGTCGCCGTAGTCACCCTCCGCATACGCACCCTTCGCGCCACCAGTCGTTGCCTCATCTGCAACACCGGCATCGCCGTAGTCACCCTCAGGGTATTCGCCTTCACCGGGGCCGGTAGTGGACTCATCCACAACACCGGCATCCCCATAGTCACCGTCGACGTACTGGCCACGCTCCCCCTCCAGGGACGGATTTGGAGTGCTGGTGTGGCGCTTTTCTTCGCGCGGGGTTTCGAATTCTTCATTCTCGGACATGAGTGGTTTCCTCCTCAGTCAGTGGTGCCCAGGCGGGCATATTGGCAGTCTATCCACGCCGCCGTTCCGGTGACAGAGCCCCACGCATCCCGTGCCTGGACGGCCCACGGTGGGCTAGGCGGAAAGTCCCGCCATCCTCGCCAGGACCTCAAGATGATGGTCAAAAAGCTCCTCGCGCGCGGCAAAAGTGTCGGCCCCATACTGCCCGAACACCTCAAAGCTGACAGCCCCGAAAAGGGAGGTCCACGCCAGTGCGCAATTGGCCAGGAACGCGTCCGGGATGGCGAGGCCAAATTCTGCACGGATCCGCTCCAGGTCCGCAGCCAACCGGGGAGGAACGACGACGGCGGGTCCGCCTTGCTCTTTCAGGGCACCTGCCCGGGCGGCGGCGTCGAAGATTCCCATCAGCCGCCTGATCACCCTGGTGCCCGGCTCCATGGTCCGCTCCGCGGGGGCCTGGTACCCGGGAACGGGACTTCCAAAAAGCAGGGCATAACGGGCAGGCTCGTTGATTGCCCATTCGCGGACAGCCCGGCCCAATGAACGGAATTGCCCATGATGGTCCCGCTCTCCGGCCCTCGCTACCGCCGCGTCTACAGCATCCCCCAGGTCGCCATACGCTTCGATGAGCAGCAGGGTCAACAGTTCGTCGCGGCTTTCCACGTACCTGTAGACAGCGGAAGACACAACGCCAAGCTCCCGGGCAACCGCACGAAGCGACAGCCCGGCCGCCCCATGCACCGCCAAATGCTCCCGGCCCAGGCGGACAATATCGGCAATCGTCTGGGCCCTCGCACGTTCCCGCGGCGTCTGGGTCTTTGCCGCAGCTGGGAGCGGGACTTTGCTTTTGTCGCGTGGCATGGCCTCAGCATGCCACAAATAGAGCAGTGCAAACAAAAGAGAGCACTGCTCTTGACTTCGCTTTGCGGCTCGCTCATGCTGTGTTGTGAGAGCAGTGCTCTCGACACAAGCCAAACTGAAAGAGAGTTTCCCATGACTGATTTGTACGTAGTAACAGGTGCCGGGCCCGTTGGCTGGACAGTTGCCGGGCAGCTGGCCGAACAGGGCCACTCCGTGCGGGTACTCACACGCTCCGGCAGCGGCCCGGACCACCCCCTCGTGGAGCGTCGCACCCTGGATGTTTCAGATCCTGCCCGGCTCGGAGAAGCCTTCGAAGGTGCCAAAGCCATCTTTCACTGCATTCATGGATCCGCGTACGCAGCCTCAGCCTGGGAAAAGGAACTGCCAAAGGCGGAGCGTGCAGTCCTGGCAGCGGCTGGCGAGACGGGCGCCGTCGTCGTATTTCCGGAAAGCCTCTACTCCTATAGCGAGCCCGACAAAACAATGGCCGAGCACAGTCCCCGTGATGCCAGGGGCGGCAAGCGCGGCATCCGGACTGCCCTGCTCAACAGGAGGTCTGCGTCCACCACTGACACGGTCAGTGTTGTGGCCGGTGACTTCTTTGGGCCGCGGGTCCGGACGGCGCACGCCGGCGAGCGCATGGTGCCCACCCTGCTGTCAGGGAAGGGCGTTCAGGTGATCGGCAGTGCAGAGCAGCCTCACTCGTTTACCTATGTTCCGGACCTCGCGGCCGCCATGATCAAAGCTGCGCAGACGCCGTCACTGTGGAACCGGGTATGGCATGCCCCAACCGGACCGGCGCTCACCCAGCGCAGCATTGCAATCTCATTCGCCGTTGCCGCAGGGATGGACGCTCCCAAGGTGAGCTCTGTGCCGGGGTGGATTCTCCGTACGGCAGGGGTCTTCTCGGCGGGCATGCGCGAGCTGGCCGAGATGCTGTACCAGTTCGAGCGGCCTTTCGTTATGGATTCCCGCGTGAGCCAGCAGGCCCTTGCCCTGGAACCCACTCCCCACCACGAGGCCGCCCGCGCCACGGTGGCCTGGTGGCGCGAACAGTAACG
Organism: Arthrobacter sp. Z5-13; assembly: GCF_056499105.1. NCBI lineage: Bacteria > Bacillati > Actinomycetota > Actinomycetes > Micrococcales > Micrococcaceae > Arthrobacter > Arthrobacter sp. Z5-13. The sequence continues at coordinate 436,935 of NZ_CP096460.1, read as the reverse complement.
GCTATTCGAAGCGGGTGGTGGTCACTGCAGTGCTGGACCGGATGAGCCCGAAGGTTGCCGTTACGGCTCCAAGTGCCAGCAGGAGGCTGAGGCCCAGGGCCACGAAGTAGTCAGGAGCCGGCCACGTGACCCTATAGGTGTCGTTGATGCCTGTGACCATAAGCCAGGCGACAAGAAACCCGAGTCCAATCGATAAGAGCAGCACGGCCAGCAGGGGGACGGCAGCCTCCCGGGCGATGATCCTGCGTATGACTGACACGGGCATTCCCATCAACCGCATCAGGCCGAGGACTCTTGCACGGTCCAGGACTGCGGAGGCTGTGGCCACGGCCAGGGAGATTCCGGCAATGGCGATCGCCACGAACATACCCAGGTAGGCGAGTACTGCCAGACCCTGGACGAGGCGCGTGCCGGTTTGAAGTTTATTGTCCGCCGCTGAAGCCGCCGGCATGGCTGTGATGCCGGAACTGTTCAAAATTGTCCGCGCCCGGTCCAGGGCTTCGGGCGAGCCGTCGGTGCCGACCACCACCACCGCCGGCAGCAGTCCCTCCACCTCGTTAATAGGAGCCTCTTTCAGCGGCACCGGCTGTGTGGTCCAGAAATAGAGGAAGGAGAAATCGAAGGCAACTACTCCTGCTTCCGGGATGTTCTCAAATCCCAGTTTGGGAGCATCATCAGCCGGGATATTGATGTCAGGGATGGAAGCTGCCCCCAAAAGCGGTGCTTGGGAATAGCCGATGACGGCGCTTGTGATTCCAGGGAGCTCCTCAGCCCGCCGAGCGACTTCCAGTACCTCAGCAGTTGAGCTTTGCTCGGCTATGGTCGCATGCACGGCAGTGTGCTGGAGCAGGCCGGGGCGGGCAGGTGGAACCGCTTCGTCCTGGATGATGCTGGATCCTCCCGCGAAGACCGACACCACGAACACCCCGACCACCAGCCCCGACACGGAACGGAAGGTGGCCACCGGTGTCTTTCCGATCCGGCTCGCAGCTATGACTGCAGACACCTTACGCGCCCGCCACAGCCCCACCCGGCTCGCCACCAGCGTGAGCCAGGGTCCGATCACCACTATTCCCACGAGGATCAGCGCAAAACCGCCGATCAGCAGCGGAGACTCAAGCCACGGCAAACTCACCTTCAGGACCCGGATGAATATGACGGCCATGGTCATGGACGCCAACCCGGCCAGCAGGGGCACAATCCGCCAGGCCCGGGGCGTCTTTTCAAGAACCGCACGGGTTACCCCCAGCGGCCCGATCCCGGCCCGGGATGTCCGGTGGCCCGCCACCAGCGCCGAAGCCGTGACCACAACAACGACGACGGCGGCTGCCGCTGCCCAGCCAATAGCCAGATCATCCACAAACATCCGGGTGCCGCTGACCGGTATCTGGGCGACGGCCGGCCTCAGCCCGTAAGCCAACAGGACGCCCAGAGCTGCCCCGAAAAGGCTGGGAACCGCCGTTTCTATCGCAGCAAACTGCCCGACGGTCCGGGGTGATGCGCCGATCAAACGGAGGGTGGCGAAGCGTTCCCTGCGCTGGGCAGCACCCAAACCCGTAACGATACTGATCAGCAGAAGCACAGGAAAGAACACCGCAATCGCGCCGATGATGATCACTGTGATGTACGAGCTTGCGCTGCCTCCATAGGGATTCGTCGTGAACCCCGACACCAGGGCTGCCCTCCCGCCCAACCGGACTTCTTCCTCCGTAGCGCCTGTGATGACCACCAGGGAATCCGGCCCGGGGAGGGCAGCGTCCTCGATCGTGCCCACGAACTGCCCGAACCTGTTCCCTAACTGGTCCGCAGGCGTGGATTCGATCAGGCGCTGGAGGGACGGCGACGCGTAATACTGTCCGGGCGCAGGAGGTTCCGGAATCCCGGGAATCCTGACGGTCGTCGTCGTGAGTGAGGCAACATCCCGGCGGTTGATCAGTTGATCGCGAAAAACTTCCACTGTATTTGCTCTCATGAGCACTTCATTGGAAGTCAAAGGACTCGGCGTTGCTGGCCCCGAAGCCGAGCGCCCGTCTGCCTCGAGGGCAACAGTGGCGGCCGGATTCCCCATTTCGCGCAACCAGGCACCGCGCTCATCGCGATGGCTCAATCCATTTGCCCCGCCCCACAGCAACAGCAACAGGCACACGCCGATTGCTACCCCGCCCGTGACTCCCAAAAGCCTGCCGTAGGAGGACCTGCTGCCGACCACTGCGAGTTTCAGCAACCCCGGATTCATGATGACACCCGGTAGCCGGCGCCAATCACGCCGTCGCGCACCATCACTTCCCTGTCCGCATAGGCCGCAGTCCGCGCGTCATGGGTAATCATCACCACCGTGGTGCCGACTTCCCTGACCAGCTCGAGCATCAGCGTCAGCACGTTCTCGGAGGCAAGTGAATCCAGGGAACCTGTAGGTTCATCGGCGAACAGCACTGCAGGATTGGTGACAAGTGCGCGGGCAACAGCAACCCGTTGAGCTTGCCCGCCTGACAGCTCGCCGGGGAGTTTTCCCCCCATTCCATCCAGTCCCAGCCGGTCAAGCACTTCCCCGGACCGGTGCAATGCCTCAGCGCGCTTAGTCCCGCCCAAGAGCAAGGGGATGCTGACGTTATCCAACGCCGTCAGCTCCGGCAGCAATTGGCCGAACTGGAATACGAAGCCGAATTCGGACAGCCGCAGCCTGGACCGCTTTGGTTCATTGAGGGCACTGATCTCCACAGCATCCCCTCCGCTGGAGGTGTACGTCACCGTGCCCTGATCCGGTGCGATAACCCCCGCCAGACAGTGCAGCAGAGTGGACTTCCCGGACCCCGAAGGGCCCATAACGGCGAGCACCTCACCGCGGTGGACGTCGACGTCGATACCCCGGAGAGCCTGTGTCTGCCCGTACGACTGATGCAGCGCACGCGCTCTCAGGATCGGTGAGGCGGTTTCCGATGCAGTCATGCGCTCTGGAGCTCCTTTTTGAGTTGGGTCAGGCGTGCGCTGGTGAGTTCGATCCAGCGCAAATCGGCTTCAATGTGGAAGAGTCCGTGGTCGCAGATCAGGACCTGCAGGATGTCAGCGTCCTGCTTGAGCCTGGTGAGCTCACGCATCCTGGCCATGTGCTCGGCACGCTGTAAATCCAGCAGCCGGTCGGCGTCGTCGTCAATGAGCAACGCGATGACCGTCCTGGCAAAAAGGTTGCTTTGCAGGGTTTCCGAGGGAACATCCGGAGTGAATAACCACTCACGCACCCTCTCCTGGCCGGCGCCCGTGATCTCGTATTTTTTGCGGTCCGGGCCGGCGCCGGTCTCTTCACCCAGAGCTCGAATCAGCTCGTCCCGGATCATCCTCGCCAGGGTGGAGTAGACCTGCCCGAAGGCCAGCGGCTTCCCCATGCCGAAGTAGCGGTCATAGGAATGCTTGAGGTCATAGCCGTAACTGGGCTGGCGGCTGAGAAGACCCAGCAGGGTCAGGGAATTGTTCACAGATCTATCTATACACTGAGTGTATAGATTAAGCGAGCATTGATTCAGGCCCGCCTGTAATGACTCGGAACGCGCCGGTCAGAGGCGCTTCATCACTAAAGTTGAACGGGGAGCAATTCGACTGCGGGTGCCGGGTCGCTTCGAAGCCTGGCATGGGTTTCGACGTCGAATCTCTCGCCCCCGTACTGCAGTTTGGACCGCTCAACGCCTTCCGGCTGGAACCCGGAGCCTAGCGCCACCCGGCAGGACGCTGGGTTGTTGACCCTGTGCCCCAATTCCAGCCGGAAAATGCCGAGTTCCTCGATGGCCCAGCCGGATAGGGTGGCAGCCGCCCTCGTGGCCAACCCTTGGCCACGAGCGTCAGATGCCAGCCAGTAGTACACCCAGGCCGTGTGATGGGTCCGGTTGATGTTGCTGATCCCCACGTTGCCGACGGCCACGCCATTCCGCTCGATGGCGAAATTACACGCGACGTCGGCGTCGAAGGTGAGGCTGGTCCGGATGATCCGCTCAGCCGAATCGTGATCAGGCACATCGCTGAACTGAGTGCCGAGGTCCGGGGCGGACCGATAAAGCAGGCAGAGGTCTGCAGCATCACCGGGACGCCACGGGCGAAGCAGCAGAGAACCCACCGTTCAGCCCTCCAGCACTCTGTCGTTCAGGTGTTCCCCGTAGTACGACGACTGGTTTTGCATCAGCTCGCTCATTGAGGTCCCGCGCGGCACGCCGTACACAGTGCCGGGGAAGTCCAGGGTCCGCTGGATTTCCCAGATCTCCTCATGGCGTTCCGGGGAAAGGATGCTGGCGGGGTCGCCTACTGCCACCCAACCAATGGGCACTACAGCTCTGGCCTCCAGCCTGGAATTCACCTGAACCACGCCGTTGATGCGGACTTCTGCTCCGGGACCTATATAGGAGCCGGGAAAAAGCGAAGCCCCGGTGGCTATAAAGGCCTCGGCTTCCACTGAGGCGCCGTTGATGTGGGCATGTGGTCCCACCATGACGCTGTCCCCGATGAGGGCGGGATGCCGGGAACGTCCGCGGACCAAAGCGTTCTCCATGATTACAACGTTCCGGCCGATCCGGACCTCGCCGTCCTCCCCCGTCACTACCGCACCGTGGAGGATCCGGGTTCCCTCGGCAATCACCACGGCACCCGACACTACGGCCGTGGGCGCAATATAGGCCGAGGGATGAACGGACGGGCGGGCACCTCGGTGTTCAAGCAGCATGAGGTCATCGTAGCTTTGTACTGTTGCCCCTTTTCCGTTTAGCGGAGGAAGAATGATGGCCGAACCACTTTTCGATCGTCTGACGTCGGTTGACGAAAAACTCGCCCACCTTGCGGACGCCGATGCATTCTCCGGCGTCGTCCGGGTGGAGCATGGGGGCGAAGTCCTGCTGGAATCGGCCCACGGGATGGCCAGCCGCCGTTGGCGGATTCCGGTCACCACCCCGCAGGCCTTGCACCACCGGATAACGGATCCGGCAGAAGGCGCGACGGCGGAACTGCACTATGCTTTCGGGCCCGCCGTCGAAATGACTTCAGAGGGGGCGGTCCGCTCGCTCTACAAGGAGGGGATCAATACAGGGGCCAGCGCGATGGTGAGGCACTATCCTGCACAGGACGTCACTGTTGCGGTCGTAGCCAATAGCGAGAACGGTGCCTGGGACCCGGTCAGGTTGATCGATGAGGCAGTGACCCGTGCTTAGCCGCATGTTCAATGCAGGCAACTGAATTCGCCGCTTGCTTCAGATACCCCCTAGGGGTATATTGGTCGTGTTGTCAGTGAAGTGGTATGTCCAGGCCGGGCCCCCGGCCGTCACAGCCGTTCAACCCCAGCGCCATAACTTCTTCTAGGAATGGACCTGACATGCGCGGAACAGAAGACGCAAAAGGGCTGCAGGAGCCAGCTGCCCCCGGAACCACCATGGCCGCCGCAAATGGCCACCAACACCACGGTGAGCATCAGCACCATGAGCCCGGCCCTGAAACCACCCGAAGCCACCAGACTAATGACACCCACGGTCATGAAGCCCAGGCCCACGAGGCACATACCAACGACGATGACCACGTGGTTCACAGCCACGGCCAGCACGCCGGGCACAGCACTGCGATGTTCAAGAACAGGTTCTGGCTGACCCTGGCCCTGTCACTACCGGTGGTGTACTTCAGCCCGATGGTAGGGCATCTGCTCGGCTACATGGCGCCGGTCTTTCCCGGATCGAGCTGGATCCCGCCGGTACTGGGAACTGTCATTTTTCTTTACGGCGGCCACCCCTTCCTCAAGGGCGGCCTCAAGGAACTGAAGTCCCGGCGGCCCGGCATGATGCTGCTGATCGGCATGGCCATCAGTGTCGCATTTGTAGCGTCCTGGGCCACGAGCCTTGGCATTGGCGGATTTGACCTCGACTTCTGGTGGGAATTGGCCCTGCTGGTGGCCATCATGCTGTTGGGGCACTGGATCGAAATGCGCGCCCTCGGTTCCGCACAAGGTGCCCTTGATGCCCTGGCCGCCCTGCTTCCTGACGAGGCCGAGCGGGTCACTGACTCAGGCACGGAAACAGTCGGCGTCGCCGAACTCAGGGCCGGCGACGTCGTCCTCGTGCGCTCCGGAGCGCGGATGCCTGCGGACGGCACTGTTATTGATGGCCAAGCCGAATTCGACGAATCGATGATCACGGGCGAATCCAAAACTGTTTCCCGCACCCCGGGTGACCGGGTCATCGCCGGAACGGTTGCCACAGACAACGCGGTCAGGGTCCGGGTTACGGCAATCGGTGAGGACACTGCCCTTGCCGGCATCCAACGCCTGGTCGCGGAAGCACAGGCGTCGTCGTCGAGGGCACAGGCCCTCGCGGACAGGGCGGCAGCGTTCCTCTTCTACTTCGCCGCCGTCGCAGGCATCATCACGTTCATCGCTTGGACGCTGTTTGGGAGCGTCCCCGACGCCGTCACCCGGACCGTTACAGTGCTGGTGATCGCCTGCCCGCACGCTCTTGGCCTTGCCATCCCGCTGGTCATCGCGATCTCTACCGAACAGGCCGCCCGGGCCGGGGTGCTGATCAAGAACCGGATGGCGTTGGAGCGCATGCGGACGGTGGACGTCGTCCTGTTCGACAAGACGGGAACGCTTACCAAAGGCGAGCCGGAGCTTAAAGACGCCGCGGGGGCAGACGGTGTCAGCCGGAATCAATTGCTGGCGCTGGCAGCCGCGGTGGAGTCCGACAGCGAACATCCGGTGGCGCGTGCAGTGGTTCGCGCCGCTGAACGAGAATCTCTGAACATTCCCCGGGCCACAGGCTTCACTTCCATGACCGGGAGGGGTGTTCGCGCCACGGTGGATGGCCGCAGCATTCAGGTGGGCGGCCCGGCGTTGCTCCGCGAACTGGGGATCACCGAGCCTGAGGAACTGTCCCGGGCAACCCGGGTTTGGATGGACCGCGGCGCTGCCGTTTTGCACGTTGTCGACGACGGAAAGGTCCTTGGCGCCGTGAGTCTCGAGGACGCCGTACGCACTGAATCGCGGCAAGCCGTGAAGGCCCTGCAGGACCGCGGCGTCAAGGTGGCCATGATCACCGGAGATGCGAAGCAGGTAGCGCAGGCTGTTGGATCCGAGCTGGGTATCGACGAAGTCTTCGCTGAAGTCCTGCCGGCAGACAAGGACAAGAAAGTGGCAGAACTTCAGGCCCGCGGTCTGAAAGTTGCGATGGTGGGCGACGGCGTCAACGATGCTCCCGCTCTGGCGCGGGCAGAGGTGGGCATCGCCATCGGGGCCGGCACCGACGTCGCGATGGAGTCGGCGGGAGTGGTCCTTGCCGGCAACGATCCCCGGGCGGTGCTCTCCATGGTGGACCTGTCCCGCGCGAGCTACGCGAAGATGTGGCAGAACCTAGTGTGGGCCACCGGCTACAACGTCCTCGCCGTCCCGCTGGCTGCTGGGGTGCTGGCCTTCGCCGGAGTTTCGCTCTCCCCGGCTGCCGGTGCCGTCCTCATGTCAGCCTCGACCATCGTGGTGGCGTTGAATGCGCAACTGCTGCGGCGGGTGAAATTGAACCCCGCTCAGGTACGGTAAGCAGCCCCAAGGTGCCTGACGCCGTCGTTGATGAACAGTAAGCCAGCATCCAGGACGGTAGCCTTGAAACCGCCTGAATCTTTGGAAGGAGGAACGCCATGAACCGCAACAGGACAGATAACGCCATGGCGTTCCTGCGCAGGATGGGCCTGCTCGCCGCGGTTCTCTCGATCATCGCCGGCATCTTCGGCATGCACGTCGTAAGCCCCGCGCACTCGGCCCATCATCAGGGAACGGCTCACCAGCAGACGGTCTCCCAGCATGACGCATCAGTCCACGCTCACACCACGGTCCCGGATGTGGCTGCCGCATGGTCGATGGAACGTTGCTCGTGCTCAGGGGACTGCACCAGCATGGAGGCGGCCGCGGCGTCCTGCACGCTCTCCACGAACACAACCACCCTGGCGGCACCGTTTCCAGGCAGCACCTGGGTGGGCGTCAACACCGATGCCAGGGCGAACCAGGCAACTGCCTACTGGGCTTTCCACCCTTCGAGCCCTTCTCCAGGCGAGCTGTCAATCAGTCGGACATAAAAACGGCCCGTGATCGCACTGATGACTTGGACCACCCCGACGGCGCAAACGCCACACCTGAAACTCGAAGGATCTGACTGATGAACAAGAAGACGTTTTTGACCATGTCCGCCACCGCCCTCGCCGCTACGCTTGCCCTCGCGGGCTGTGCAGCTGATTCCGGATCCGGCGGGCACAACATGACCGGTCACAGCACTGCTGCCGGCTCTCCATCCGACACTGCAACCGCCTCCGCCGTGCTCCACAACGCGGCCGACACCATGTTTGCCCAGATGATGATTCCGCACCATGCCCAAGCTGTGGAAATGAGCGACATGGTCCTGGAAAAGCAGGACATCCCGGCTCCAGTGAGGGACCTCGCCACCAAGATCAAGGCCGCCCAGGGTCCGGAGATCGAAACGATGACCGGGTGGCTGAAGAACTGGAATGAATCCGCCACTGCCCACGCCGGGCACGGCATGGAGGGCATGATGAGCGAAGCGGATATGGCAAAGCTGGAAGCCGCTCAGGGGACGGAAGCTGCGAAGCTCTTCCTGAGCCAGATGATCACCCACCACGAAGGCGCTGTGACCATGGCCAAAGCTGAAGCAGCAGACGGGGTGAACCCCGACGCCGTGAGTCTCAGCAAGGTGATCGTGACCGCGCAGGAAGCGGAGATCGTCGAAATGCGGAACCTGCTGGGTACCCTCTGACCAACTGCCGCAGCTTACGCTGTCAGCCGCTGCCCGCCGTCGTTCATTGAACGGACTCACCGGCGGGCAGTGGCGGCTGCAGCCCTGCAAGGGTGACTTTCACCAAGCGGGCAATAGCCTCCCGTTTGCTCATCCCCGCAGCCGCTTCCAGGGCATGAAGGCAGTAGGCAGCCAGCTCGTTCGGGGCAACGTCACTCCGGAATACCGCAGCCTCAGCCCCTTCCTGAATCAGCTCCGTGAGGAAGTCATTGAGGTGCTGCCGAGCGTGACCTACATGCGGCCCCCGATGCAACTGGGCAGCTTCTTCGCCGCTACGGTGCGAATGCGCGATCAGGGCGTAGGTCGCCAGGACGGCCTCGAGCTGGCGGGCCGGGCCCTCATTATGCTGCCGAACCTCGGCCAGTTGCTGCAGATGGCTGTGGATTTGACGTTCATGCCAGGCCGCCAGAATGGCATCCACGTCAGGGAAGTACTTATACAGAGTGGCTCGTCCGATGCCGGCAGACTGGGCTACCTGCGACATCTTCAGCGAGGACAGTCCGTGCTCCGCCACCAACGTTGCAGCGGCGTCCAAAATCGCTTCTCTCACTGCCTGCCGGTGGCTTTCAACTGTCGTGTTCCAGAGCTTCGGCATCTACGGAGTATACAACCTGACGCCCCTATATACAGGCCGTCGGATAGGATACATACTGTCTTATAAAACCCGCCGGAGTCTATTGAGGAGTTGCGGCAATGGCTGAACCAACTGAGCCCGCCAAATCGCCCGAAGAGAAGCATCACTCCATCGCCCGTGGCCCTCAGCAGGGAACACCGCGTTGGGTCAAAGGCTTTATGATCGCAGCCCCGATCCTCGTGGCCGTCTTCGTCATTGTGCACCTGGCTGGGGGCGGAATGGCAAGCCATACACCGTGACAGTGATGCCCGGGGGCCTGCGAAAACTCATGCTGACCGCCCACGTCGTCTTTTCAGTCGGCTGGCTCGGAGCCGTAGCCTCTTTCCTCGCCCTGTCCCTCGCGGGCTTGCTCAGCGCTGACCCCCAGCTGGTTCGTGCGGCTTATCTGGGGATGGACCTCCTGGGATGGTTCGTCATTCTTCCGCTGAGTCTCGCCTCTCTGATCACCGGCATCGTTCAGGCGCTTGGCACGGCGTGGGGCCTTTTCCGTCGCTACTGGGTGGTCATCAAACTCATAGTCACAGCCCTGGCCACTGCTTTCTTGCTCCTCCACTTGCAGCCGGTCACCGCGATGGCCCACACAGCTACGGGGTCTGAGCTCTCCCCGGGCGAAATGACGGGGATGCGAACCCAACTGTTGGTCGACGCCGGGGCCGCACTGTTGGTTCTGCTCGTGGCCACAGTGCTTTCCGTCTACAAGCCCCGCGGACTCACCCGCTACGGACGGGCTCGCGAGACGGACGTGGCCTCACGTTCATAAAACCTGGGATCCTGGTCGCCGCGTCCCGCCGTTTCTGCGTCATACTGAACCCCACGACGGATAGCGTCCGCGCAAGGCATGCGACTGGAAATGGGGATCCATGAGGCTTGAAGGCTGGCACGTAGTTTTATTCCTGGCGATGCTGGTGGTGGCGGTAGTTGTCATCGTTGCAGTGACCCTCATTGTTATGTGGACGGTACGCCGCGCCAACAGAGGGAACCGCCGTGAGGATCCAGGCTCATCGCGCCCTTAGGTGCAAGCTTTCCGCGGCTTCTTGAGGAACAGCGCCACCATCAGCGCTGCGGCAAGGCAGAGACTTGCGTTGACCCCAATGGCCAGAGTGACTCCGCTGAGTACGGCCCGCCCATCGGTAGACCCCAGGGACACGAGCTGCGCAGTAAAGACGGCGCTCATGACGGGGATGCCCATGGTGATGCCGATCTGCTGGCTCATGGTTGCCAACCCTGTGGCGAGGCCCTGCTCCCCCTCCGGCAGCCCGGACGTGGCTGTGACCATGAAGCCCACTATGACAACCAGGTTGGCAACACCGCCCACAAAGGTAGCGGCCAAAAGCAGTGCAATGGCCGCGGCGTGGTTGCTCAGCATGACCAGGGATGCTGTCGCGATGGCCTGGACCAGGAAGCCGTAGACGATAGCCTGCTTGTTTCCTACCTTGGCGATGACCTTCGGTCCAAGGACTCCGCCCAGAACGGTGCCCAGGCCCAGCACGGCAAAGGCGAGTCCGGCACCAAGGGGCGTGTAACCAAGAACCTGCTGGAGGTACAAGGTCAGCAGGAACACCAGGGACGTCTCAGTCACGAAGGCCAGAACACCGGCGATGTTGCCCCAAGCGACGGTGGACCGTTTGAGGATTGCCAGGGGCACGAGTGGGAATTCGGCCCGTCGCTCCACCGCGGTGAAGGCAATGAACAAAACAGCTGCTGCGGTCAACGAACCGAGCGTTAGCGGATCTGTCCAGGAGTTCTCCGCAGCATGCGACGTACCGAAAACGAGGGCGAGGAGGCCAAGAGTCACCATGATGGCGCCGGGGACGTCCAGTCTTGTCTTGGTGTTCGGCCTGCTCTCAGCGAGTACGACGGGCGCAATGGCCAGCACGGCTACTGCCACCGGGATATTGATGAAGAACGCCAACCGCCAGCTGAAGATATCGGTGAGGAGCCCGCCCAGGATGGCACCCGTGGTGAAGCCTGCGGCCATGAGCGCCCCATTGAGTCCCAGCGCCCTGTCACGCAGCGGGCCCTCCGGAAATGCGCCCAACAGCAGTGACAGCGCCGCCGGCACAACCATGGCTGTAGCGACGCCCTGGCCTACACGGGCAATGAGCAGCACGGCGGGCTCAACCGCCAGACCTCCCATCAGGGATGCCGCGCCCAGCAGCGCCATGCCAGTGAGGAACATCTTTCGCCTGCCAGCCAGGTCGGCGACCCTGCCGAACAGGAGGGTCAGTCCTGCGGCACAAAGGGAAAATGCCGTGGCGATCCACTGCAGGCTATCCAGGCTGAAGCCGACGTCGGCACCGATGGTGGGCAGGGCGACGTTGAGGATGGAGAAGTCGACGGCGAGCGTAAAGCTTGCGGTCAGGAGCACGATCAGAGCTAGCCGCTGTTTGCCGCTCATCCCAGGAGCCGATGAGGTGTTGGAAACAGCTGGCCCCAGTAGTGCGCCTGGATCGATGGTCTCGGATGGAGTGGTCATGTGGTGGTCCTTGTCCGCTTGTCGGGCCGCCAAGGCGGCGGGCTCAATCCTCAGCTTCGAGGAACACGGCAACATCAACCACACCCCGCTGTGGGTACCCCTGGCAGTGACAGGACAATCACTCCTGTTACCGGCAGACTGGAGTTCATGAGTAATCTGAACGAACTTGGGGAGTTCCTTCGCGTCCGCAGGGCGGCCCTTCAGCCGGAGGACGTGGGCCTTTTGAACTACGGGATCCGCAGGGTGCCCGGTTTACGAAGGGAAGAGCTGGCCATGCTGGCCGGAGTCAGTAACACCTACTACACCCGGCTGGAGCAGGGACTGAGCACAAACGCCTCCGAATCGGTCATCGGTTCCATTGCACAGGCCCTGGGCCTGAACACCGATGAGCGCGCACACTTGTTCAACCTCGCCCGGCCCGGCAAAACAAAACGCCGCACGTTGGCCAAACCGGACAAGGCCAGGCCTGGAACCGTTCGCCTGGTGCGCTCGATGTTCACCACTCCAGCGGTTGTTTTGGGCCGCCGCAGCGAAGTGCTGGCATGGAACCCGCTTGGCCACCGATTGGTTGCCGGGCATCTGGATCTTGCCGCGCCCGATTCGCCATCGACCCGTCCGAACTTGACCCGGATGCTGTTCCTGGATCCGCACACGAGGGAGCTCTACCCGCACTGGCAGAAGGAGGCCACCCGCGCGGTCGCTTCGCTTCGCCTTCTGGCCGGTATGTCTTCGGATGATCCTGAACTGGCGGCCCTTGTGGGTGAACTGACCATGAAGAGCCCGGAGTTCGCCACGATGTGGGCTAAGCATCCGGTGGTGAACTGCATGTCAGGCCTGAAGCACATGCATCATCCTGAGGTGGGTGACCTTGAGCTGTACTTTGAAGTGCTGACGCAAAACGATGAGTCAGGACACCGGATTCTGATGTACACCGCCGACCCCGGCACACCGGCAGCGGAAGCTCTGCATTTACTACGCGCGGATACAGACGAGCCCAAAGCAGCCAGGACAATGGGCACCGTGCAGAGCGTCAGGGCCTGACTGAAAGGCCCGGCTGAAGCGCCACTTGTGGCCCTTGATTTAGGTTCCCAACCAGTGCTCTCAGGTCAAGGTAATATTCTTTGCCGCCTGTATGTACCTGGTGACGATCCGCACAGGCGGGTGAAGTGGTCGTAGAAACTGCTTTGCGAACCGAATCCCGCCGCGTGGGCGATGGCTAGTGTTGTCATTGATGTCGTGATGAGCAGTCGCTGGGCCTCAGCAACCCGGCAACGAGTGAGATAGTTGCCCAGCGTCGTGCCGACCATGTCACGAAACAGCGTCATTGCATAGTTTGGGCTTAAATGCGCGGAGGAGGCAATGTCCGACATCGAGATGTTCTGTCGGAAATGGGTGGTCATGAACTGCGCCATCGTAGTAACACGCATCATGCAGTCACCTGTCGCGGCAGGAAGGGTTTGATTTTCGTCGGCATCAGAGCTTGACTGCAAATGGTGTTGCAGCGCCCGTCTTGTCACCGCATGCGCCTCAAGGAGCGCAATCGTCTCGCCCTCGCAGCTTTCCAAGTCACTTATCCAGGACTTGAACATTGATTCCAAGTTCCGCTCGACAGCGGCTGCTGGAACAACGATCAGTTGATTCATGAGGAGTTCGTTGAGATTTCGGTTGGGAAGCCCCCAGCTCAAAACCTTGGCAAGTGGAATGTGCAGCCAACAGACGTCGCTCGGCGTCGCATCTTTAGCAATGAGTTGATGGGGCGTAGCCGCCCAGAACAACGCCAATTGACCGCTTTCAACTCTGACCCGCGAGCCGCCGAACAGATACTCCAAGGCGCCGTCCAGAACGAAATTAAGTTCAAGGTCGTCGTGCCGGTGCGCTCTCGGCATCGAAGGCACCTCGCCTCGCCATACCCCGAGCCGGGACGCAGTTATTTCGACCGAGTCAGGAGATTCTGGCAGCAGGGTTTCGACGGGCATGGCCCTAAACATACAGGCCAGCGTAGTATCCCGGAACATTCGCCGTTTGGAACGGAAGTGAGATTCTGGTCTGCAGCCTAGCTTGGATGGATGACAACGTCCTCTTCCCAAAAAATTACGATCATCGGTGCCGGTGGGTTCGTGTTTCCGTTTCGCCTCATAGGTGATCTGATGAGTTTTCCGGCCCTCCGTTCAAGCACCCTGTGTTTGATGGACCTTGACCCGGAGCGGCTATCGCGCACTGCTGATGCTGCCCGATCCCTCATAGCCCACCATGGTTTCGATGCCAGGATTGTCGAGACCACCGACCGCCGCGAGGCCCTCCTCGATGCTGACTTCGTTATCATTACCTTCCAAGTCGGTGGTATCGATTCCTACAGGCACGACGTTGAGATCCCGCGGAAATACGGTGTAGACCAAGCGGTCGGGGATACTGTCGGTCCGGGCGGTGTGTTCCGATTCCTCCGTTCCGTCAACTCGTATGAAGCCATCGCAGCGGATGCTCTGGAATTGTGCCCCAATGCGCAGTTCATCAACTACGCCAACCCGATGGCCATGGCCACAGGATTCCTCAACGCAAAAGGGCTTAAGGCCGTCGGGCTCTGCCACAGTGTCCAGGGGACGACGCGGATGCTGGCCAGGACCCTCGATGTTCCCTACGACGATGTGAGTTTTGTCTCTGCCGGCATTAACCATCAAGCCTGGATTCTCAGTTTCCGCCGCGGCGAAGAAGACCTCTATCCAGGCCTGCGTGCGGTCATGCAAAGCCGCCACCTCCGAGGCCAGGGGGCAGACAACCTCGCAAAGGACGACGGTGATCACAGCGAGCCCGCTGAAGCTGCCAGCAACTACGAGGGGGGCAACGAACAAGTACGCACGACGATTATGGACGCCTTCGGGTTCTTCCAGACCGAGTCCAGTCACCACGCGTCCGAGTACCTGCCGTACTTCCGGAAGTCGCCGGACCTTACTCTGGAATACATTCCGCAACGCTGGGACTACTACGAAATCTGTTCCAGCCATGATGAGCAGGGCGAAATCGAAGACCAGCTCGAATATTTAAAAGCGAACCTCGCCACCTCGGTCGAGTACGGCGCCAGCATCATCAACTCGATCGTGACGGGAACACCGAGCGTTGTTTACGGCAATGTGCCGAACGACGGATTGATCGGGAATCTTCCGGAATCCGCCTGCGTTGAGGTGCCTTGTTTGGTGGACGCGAATGGCGTGCAACCCACTGCGGTCGGCGACCTGCCGGCTCAGCTCGCAGCCATCAACAGAACCAATATCGGCGTACAGGATCTCGCCGTCAGAGCTGCGCTAACAGGCGTGCGTGAACACGTGTACCACGCGGTAATGCTCGACCCGTTGACGAGCGCCCTGCTCACACTCGATCAGATCCGCGCCATGACTGACGAGCTCCTTGAGGCGCATTCCGGACTTCTGCCAGCAGCACTACGCCTCACAACGATGCAGTCCGCGGCAGACGCAGCCGGAAGCTGAGTAATCGAATCGCTTCGACAGATTCCTGGCCTAGCTGCCCTGTCGCAAAGCTGCGCAGGGCAGCAGCCGACGCGGCAATTACGCATGCGTCAGGCCAACAGATGTCCACACAAAGGAGTGCAAACATGCTTGGAAACAATGCCTCACCGGAAGGCAGCGCGTCCTTGAAGGAGCTGGGCCGCGCCGGCGTGGGCCGCAGGTCCTTCCTTAGCCTCGTGGGTGGTGCCGTGGCCTTTGCTGCCCTGCCTGCGCTCACCTCATGCAGCAGCGGTGGCGGGGCCCCGCAGGCCACCACGTCCGCGGGGATGGCCGATGCCACGTCCAAGCTCATCCCCAGCTACATCCCGCTCGACATTGTCAAGCCGGACATCCCGAGTGTGAACGGTACTGCGCCCGGCTTCACCAGCATCCCCTCAACCTTGGTCAAGTCAGTCCAAGGTGTTCCGGGTAAAGGCGGAAGCTATACAGTCATGACCCCGGCCTGGTGGGCAATCCCGCAGGCGGATAACAGCTACTACCAGGCCGTCAACGAGCGGCTGGGCGCAAAGCTGAACTTCCAGGTCAGTGACGGAAACACCTACGCAGACAAAGTCCAGACAGTACTGGCCTCACCCAAGGACGTGCCGGACTGGATAGTCATCCCGTCCTGGAACATCCCGCCGCGGTTCGGACAGGCAGTCAAGGGCCTCTTCACGGACCTTTCCGAGTACCTTGCCGGCGACAAGATCAAAAAGTACCCCAACCTCGCAAATCTCCCCACCGCTGCCTGGAAGTACAGCTGTTTCGAGGGCGGCCTCTATGGGCTGCCGTTCCCGAACGAGCAGGTCGGGAACGCCTTCTTCTACCGTAAGGACCTGTTCGATGAAATGGGCCTGGAACAGCCAAAGTCCGCCGATGAATACATCGCAATAGCCAAGGAAATCACGGATCCGGCCAAGAACCGCTGGGGTTCTGAAGATGTGTGGACGGGCGCGCAGTTGATGCATGGCGTGGACAACTGGAAACTGGTGGACGGCAAGCTCCAGAGCAGGTTCGAGTCTGACGAATACCGGGCTGCCCTGGAATGGGGGGCAAAACTCTACGCTTCAGGCGCTGTCCACCCCGACGCCGTGGCCGGTAACACCCAGAAGATGGGGCAGCGCTTTGGGTCCGGCGCGTCGCTGATGACCAACGACGGGGTTGGTGGCTGGCATGGAGCCCTTGGCCTGAACCTGCCCAGCAACCCCAAGTTCCAGATGCAGCCCATGGACTTCTTTGCCCCTGACGGCGGCAAGCCCACGTTGTTCCGCGGCTCGCCCGCCGCCATCTTCAGTTTCATCAAGAAGACCGATGATCCTTCGAAGGTTGAGGAAATGCTGGCCCTGGCCAACTTTGCGGCCGCGCCCTTCGGTACGGAGGAGAACATGCTGATCGTCAACGGCGTTGAAGGCATCCACTACACCCGCGACGCACAGAACGTTCCGCAGGCCACGGCCAAGGGCAAGGCGGAAGTCACCAGCACGTACGCGTTTCTGGTGAGCTCCAGCACGGTGACCAACCAGGTCCAGTACCCCGGCTACGTGAAGGCCAAGACGGACTGGGAAATCCGCCAGGCCCCCTACGTGGTTGACCCCCTCTTCTACGGCCTGCAGATCCAGGAGCCCAGCAAGTTCGGGTCCCTGGGGAAACCGTTCGATGACCTCTCCAAGGACATTCTCCGCGGGCGCAAGAGCCTTTCGGAGCTTGACGGGGCCATCGCCACCTGGAAGAAGAACGGAGGAGACGAACTGCGTGAGTTCTACGCAGGATTCCTGGACGCCTAGGGCGTGTCTCCTGTAGCGGCGAGCCAGATGCTAACTGCTCGTAGAACAATGACAGATTATGTAATGACGATCGACAAAGCTGTATGACAAAACTTAGACCCGCCGTTCGCACGGCGGAGCCTTCGCTCACTTCAAGAACCCGAACCGTCAAGGAGAGTCCCACATGAGTTTGTACCCCCATCGAAGAACCCGTCTGCGGCTGGTCGCCGTCATGGGCGCCGTGCTCGCGTTGCTGGCGACCGTATTCCTGGGCACAGTCACCGCCCAAGCGGCCCAAGGCTGCGAGGTCGATTACAAGGTCACCGGCCAATGGTCGGGCGGCTTTAACGCCAACGTCGAGGTCACCAACCTCGGCGAGCCGATCAAAAACTGGGACCTCGGGTGGACCTGGCCCACCGGCCAGAGCGTCACCGACATGTGGAACGCGAAGGACAAGAGCAAGGCCGGATCGGCCAAGGCCGCCAGCCGGGGCTACAACGCCATGCTCGCCGCCGGCGGTTCGACGTCGTTCGGGTTCACCGGTTCGTGGTCGGGTGCGAACACCGACCCGACCGAGTTCCGCCTCAACGGCCACCTCTGCGAGCCGGCCACCCCGCTCACCGCCATGGAGCAGGTCGCGGCCATGCAGCCGGGCTGGAACGTCGGCAACAGCCTCGACGCCTTCGGCGGTACCGGCGGTGAGACCGCCTGGGGCAACCCACCGGTCACCGAGGAACTCCTCCAGACCATCAAAGCCGAGGGCTACAACTCGATCCGCCTCCCGGTGGCCTGGGATTACGAGCACACCGGCCCGGGACCGGACTACACGATCGCCCCCGAGCGCATGGAGCGTGTCGCGCAGGTCGTCGACTGGGCGATCGCGAACGACCTCCAAGTGCTGGTCAACATCCACGACCAGATGTTTACCAAGGAGCTGCCGGACGACCGCGAGAACGTGTTGGCGAAGTTCAACTCGATGTGGACCCAGATCGCCGAGCGGTTCAAGTACTACCCGTCCGAGCTGTCCTTCGAGAGCATCAACGAACCGCATTTCCCCACTGACGAGGCCAACAAGGACGCCCACACCGCCACGCTCAACGTCGCCTTCCACGAGACCGTCCGCGCCACCGGCGGCAACAACGAGGACCGGCTCCTGGTGCTGCCGACGTGGGTCACCAACTCCGAGCAGCCGCACCTGGATGCGCTCAAGGCCACCATCGACTCCCTCGACGACCCGATGATCGCCGCGACCGTCCACTTCTACGGGTTCTGGCCCTTCGGCGTCAACGTCGCCGGGGTCACCACCTACGACGAGGCGACCCAGCAGGACCTGGAGAACACCTTCCAGCGCGTGAACGACACCTTTGTCGACAACGACATCCCGGTCATCGTCGGGGAGTGGGGCGTCCTCGGCTATGACTACACGCGCCCTGGCGTCCCCCAGTCCCAGCAGTACGGCGAGCTGCTGAAGTTCTTCGAGGCCACCGTGTACCAGGCCCGGGAGCAGAAGTTGACCTTGATGCTCTGGGACGCCGGCTCGTACCTCAACCGCAACACCCTCGAATGGCGCGACCCGCTCTTGCGCTCGTACATGGAGTCGGGGATGACGACGCGTTCGGGCACCACCTCGTTCGACTCGATCTACCTCGAGAAGGCCGGGACCATCGCGGACGAGTCGCTCACCCTCAACCGCAACGGCCTCGAGTTCGCGGGCCTGTGGCACGGCGACACCGCACTGGCCGAAGGCGCTGACTACACCGTTGAGGGCGACACGCTCACCCTCACCGCCGCCGCGCTCACCCGCCTCGCCGGCGACCGCGCCTACGGCGTGAACAGCACGATCGAGGCCCGCTTCTCGGACGGTGTGCCGTGGCAGATCCACGTCATCACCTACGACACGCCGCAGATCTCCGCCCTCACCGGGAACACGGACAGCTTACCTTGGTCCCAGTGGGAGGCCTGCAACTCCTCGTGCTTCGCGATCCCGACCGAGTTCAACGGCGACGAGCTTTCCACGATGGAGGCCAAGTACGCCGACGGCACCACTGCCGGGCCCCACGAGTGGACCGAGTTCAAGGAGTTCTGGGTGACCTTCCGTCCCGACTACAACGCGGGCACGATCAGCCTCACCCCTGACTTCTTCAAGGAGATCAGGGACGACGAGCCCGTCACCCTGACCTTCCACTTCTGGGGCGGCGGCACGATCGACTACACCGTCACCAAGTCCGGCACGACGGTGACCGGAACCCCCGCCTAGGCGGCCTGAACAAGAAAGACGGCCAAAGAACCGGCGGCAGGGATTGTTCCCTGCCGCCGGTTCTCGGCGAGGTTCAGGACCGTGTGGTGCCAAGGACTCAAGGACCGGCCACGCACACCCGACGGGGACATGGCCGCCCACGTCACCGCATTCCTCTCACTTCTCCACCTCTGAAAGCCCGGATTGGCTCCAAACCTCGCTGGATTCCATCACCTAGGACCGAACCTGACCTAGCTGCCTCCTAGAGTTTTTTGTATGGAGAAAAACAACGAGATCCTGCCCTTCACTATCGACATTCCCCAGGCAGACCTGGACGACCTGCATGACCGACTCGCCAGGACGCGGTGGGCAGCCGACCTGCCAGACGTCGGCTGGAGCCGCGGCGTTCCTGTCGGCTACCTCAAAGGCCTGGCCGAGTACTGGCGCGATGGCTACGACTGGCGCGTCTTCGAGCGGGAGATGAACAAGTACCCCCAGTTCACTACCGAGATCGACGGACAGAACATCCATTTCCTCCACGTCCGCTCGCCCGAGCCGGACGCATTGCCCATGATCATGACCCACGGCTGGCCCGGCTCCATCGTTGAGTTCCTGAATGTCATCGGCCCCCTGACGGATCCCAGGGCACATGGTGGAGATCCGGCGGACGCGTTCCACCTGGTGATCCCGTCCATCCCCGGCAGCGGATTCTCCGGGCCCACCAGCGACGTTGGCTGGGACACCAACCGGGTAACCCGGGCGTTCGCTGAGCTGATGAAGCGGCTGGGCTACCAACATTATGGTGCACAGGGCGGCGACACCGGAGCAGTCATCTCCCCGGGGCTTGGCCGGCTCAACCCCGGCAGGGTGGTTGGCGTGCACGCGAACGGGCTCGCCGCATTCACAGCGGTTGACCCTGACGAGGTGCCGGAGCTGACCGAGGCCGAGCGGAAGCGGCTGGAGCACCTGCAGTATCTGGAGACCGAGCAGTCCGGCTACGCCATGATCCAGATCAGCAGGCCTCAGACCTTGGCGCACGGGCTCCACGACTCTCCGGTGGGGCAGCTGGCCTGGATCGTGGAAAAATTCAAGGAGTGGACCGACCCCGCCGCTGAACTGCCCGAGGACGCGGTGGACCGGGATCTGTTGCTCACCAACGTGATGTTGTATTGGCTGACCGGCACAGCCGGGTCCTCGGCCAACAGCTACTATGAGACCGCGCATGCCGGAGCCTGGGGCGCGAGTGAACGGTCCCCGGTGCCGACCGGGGTTGCTGTGTTCCCCCTGGATACGTCGATCCGGCGAACTGTCGAGCTCGAACACATGGTGGTGCACTGGTCCGAATTCGACCGTGGCGGCCACTTCGCCGCCATGGAGGCCCCAGACCTGTTCGTAGGTGACGTACGGGAGTTTTTCCGTAAGGTCCGCTGAAACAAAGCTGCCTGTTTCTGGCCTCCAGGCTTATCTTCGGGCGTTTGGGAACGCGCCGATATACGTGAGGCCACTTGCTGCCTTTTGCGACACACTTGGTCAGGTGGCGGACAGGTATAGGTTATGAGTCACCTTTCGCGTGCTCCTGATCGGGAGCAGACCTTCATTTTGTTGTACGAGGCGGTTTACAAGGATCTGCTCCGGTTCGTTCAACGCCGTGAGATTCCGGACCGCGCCGAGGACGTCGTTGCGGAGACGTTCCTCGTAGTGTGGCGTCGTTTCGATGAGTTGCCTCGCATCCATGACGACGCGAGAGCATGGATTTTCGGCATAGCGCGGAATATCTTGCTGAACTCACAGCGCGGCGAGCAGCGGCGACAAGCACTCGGCGTCCGTCTCGCGGATGCCGCGTTGGTCTCGAGCCTTGATCACGACGCCGAACTGGTCATGGACCGCGTAGACCTCGGGAGAGCGTGGCGGCTCCTCTCCGAGGTCCATCAAGAGGCACTCGGCCTGGCCGTCTTTGAAGAGCTCAACGCGCCCCAGGCTGCAGCCGTCCTCGACATCTCACCGGTTGCGTTCCGTCTGCGACTAAGCCGCGCCCGCAGGGCCCTTCGGTTGCTTACCGAACATCTCCCCCAGCCCTCCCCAATGTCAGAACCCTCCCTCGAAGGGGCACCCACGCCATGACCCGCAATCAAGACTTTGACACCCTGCTTCGATCGCTCGACGCCGCTGACCATGGCGATCCCGTCAATACACAACGAGCCGCCGTCGACCTTCAACGCATCCTCTCCACAGCGCCACTAGCAACGGTCACCAGCTTTTCTTCATCAGCTTCCCTTCCCGGATCCTTGTCCACCAGCACGCCCGTCTTACCGAAGGCGGGCGTCATCCATATCCGCCGCCGCATCGCGCTGGCCTCCGCGGCCGCCGCTTTCCTCGTGGGCGTCCTCGTGACCGCTGACGTTGTCCTGCCCAACCGTCCAGGAGCAACCGCCGAAGCCGTCGAAGTCCTGAACAACGCTGCGGCGGCCACCATCCGAACTTCCGATCCGGTGGTGGGACCGGGCCAGTATCTGAAAATCGAAACGACCGCCGTCTACGGGGCCAGCACCTCGGCAGTGAACGGAAGCCAGGTCTCCTGGATGGAGAAGACCAATGGGCAGCTCTACGTGCCGGCGGACCGGGACGGGGAATGGGTCTGGAACCGTGAAGATAGCGTCCCGGTTAGCTTCTCCAGCGAAACCGCCAAAGCCGTGGAAGCCGAGATACGGAAGGCACGACCGGAAGGGCGGTCCCCGTACGGCCTGGAGCGTGGCCACAAGGGCGTCTTCTACGAGGGCGAACAGGCAGGAATCATTGGGGCGCCACTGACGGAAACGGACAGTCTGCCCAGGGATCCACGGGCCCTACTGGACCTCATCTACGAGCGGACAAAAGGCGCCGGGAAATCTCCTGAGCTGGAGGCCTTCGTTACCATCGCGGACAGCCTGCGCACCGGTGTCGTTCCCGCGGATCTGCGGGCCGCCATGTACAAGGCCGCCGCGCTCATCACCGGCGTCACCGTCGCGGACAAACAGGCAACGGTCGACGGCAGGACCGGGATCGCCATCGGCGTGGCCATTCCCGGGGGAGGTTCCCGGCAGGACATCATCATCGATCCCGTGTCCGGACTCGTGATCGGGGAACGGGACATCCTGCTCAAGGACTACCCTGGTGAGCCGGCAGGGACCGTCGTGGGCTGGAGATCGGTGCGGACATCCGTGGTGGACTCCGCGCCCTGAACGTCAAGGCATTGGAAGGATGCAAGACTCGGACCATGACAGGAAAATCAGTGGGCGCCCTGCATCACGTGGAACTTTGGGTCCCCGACCTTCAGCGGGCCAGTGAGGAATGGGGCTGGCTGCTGTCCCGTCTTGGCTATCTGCCTTTTCAGGAATGGTCCCTTGGACGGAGCTGGCGGCTGGGTCCCACATACATCGTGCTGGAGGAATCACCCCACATCACCGGCCGTGTCCATGAGCGCACCCGGCCCGGCCTGAACCATTTGGCCTTTAACGCGGGAAGCGAAACCGACGTGGATCGTCTGGCCGGGGAATCCAGAGCCCATGGATGGATGCCCTTGTTCGAGGAAAAGTACCCGAACGCGGGTGGATCCGGACACTACGCCGCCTACCTCGCCAACAGCGACGGGTTCGAAGCAGAGCTGGTCGCGGGCTAAACCGGAAGCGTGACAGTAAAGCGCGTGTTCCCAGGCTGGCTGGTGACGCTGATGGTTCCTCCGTTGGCGTGCACCAGCGCCTGCACAATGGCGAGCCCAAGACCTGTGCTGCCGGTGGCGGAACGGGCTGTGTCTGCCCGGCTGAAGCGTGTGAAGATGCTTCCCAGGAAGGCGTCGTCGATCCCCGGCCCGTTGTCTGAAACGGTAACTGTGACCACTGAGTCTTCCTTCCGCAGCGTTGTCCGGATGGTGGTCCCCGGCGGAGTGTGTTTGTGGGCGTTGGCGATGAGGTTGATCAGCACTTGACGGATCTCAGACTCGACGGCAGTGATGTGCACAGGTTCCTGCGGCAGATCCAGCGTCCAGACATGGTCCGGGGCGGACAGCTGGACGTCTCTGGTCACCTCCACCGCCAACTCCGTCAGATCCACCTCCGTTGGCTCGCCGCGCTGACCCTCATCAAGGCGAGCAAGCAGCAGGAGATCCTCCACGAGGGAGGACATGCGCTCGGATTCGCTGGCCACACGCTTCAAGGCTGCCTTATCGGCATCCTGGAGTCTGTCGCCCATCAGGACCAGTTCCGTATACCCTCGGATGGACGTCAAGGGAGTGCGCAGTTCATGGCTGGCGTCGGCAACAAAACTCCGCACTCGCGTCTCGCTGTCCTGCCTGGCCTTAAGCGCGCGGGTGACGTGGTCAATCATCTCGTTGAGGGCAATTCCCACCGTCCCCACTTCAGTGCCGGGCTGGGCAGCCGTCGGAGGGACGTGGACGTTCACGGCGACTTCACCTGAGGCGAGCGGAAGCTCCGTTACGGAGGTGGCAACAGCGGACAGTTCCTCCAGCGGCCGCAGCGATCTTCGGATGATGAGGGTTCCGGCCAGGCCTGTCACGAGCACCCCGAACAGCGAAACGGCGGCTATTGTTCCGTCCAGCGAAGCGAGCGTCCTGTCACGATCCGCCGTCGAAAGTCCTGTCACCAGGACATCGCCTGTGTCCGGGACGACGGCGGAAACCACCCGGTACCGTCCACTGGACAGCACAGTTTCCACCGGAGTTGACCCGGGCGTCAGCCGGGACACAACCATCAAGTCAGAAGCCGTCAGCGGTTTGGTGCTGCCGTCATCCTGGACGACGGCGGAGACTCTCCCGCCGCCGTCGTCGAACAAAGCGTTCAAAGTGCCGGGGCGTTGCCCGCGGGCTTCCGATGGATCCGGCGCGGAGGGCCGCCGCGGCCCTCCGCCAGGTGGACGCACCACACGCTCGGCAGCGGCCGCCAGCCCGCCGTCCAATTCACTTGTCAGGTAGGCGTTCATGGCCACGTGGCTCACCACACCGACCGCCGCGCAGATCAATGTCAGCAGAACAAGCGTGGCCACAACCAGCTTGGTGCGCAGATGCCACGCCCTCCGCCCCGCTCCCAGCCCGGCGCGCACCGCCGCAGGTCGGGCGACAGGTCGGGCCCCTGCCGGTCCCGCAGGTCCGGCCCCCGCCACGCTTGGCTCCGTCACTGCGCGGCCGGTTTAATGACGTAGCCCGCACCGCGGACTGTGTGGATCATCGGCGGCTTCCCCGCCTCAATCTTCTTCCGCAAATAGGAAATGTAGAGCTCCACGATGTTGGCCTGCCCGCCGAAATCGTAGTTCCACACCTGGTCAAGGATCTGGCTCTTGCTCACAACCCTGCGCGGGTTCTCCATCAGGAATCTCAACAACTCCCACTGGGTTGCAGTCAGGGATATTTCGTCGCCCCCGCGGGTCACCTCCCGCGTCTCCAGGTTCAGCACCAGGTCGCCGACCACCAGCTCAGCTGAATCCGAGGCGGCAACCCCGGACCGCTGGACAAGGCGGTGCAGCCGCAGCATCAGTTCCTCCATGCTGAACGGCTTGGTCACGTAGTCATCGCCGCCAGCCGCCAACCCGGAAATCCTGTCCTCAACCGCGTCCTTGGCCGTGAGGAACAGCGCTGGAATCTGGGGAGCGAACACCCGGATCTTGCGCAGCGCCTCCAGTCCGTCGGCCCCCGGCATCATGACATCGAGGACCAGCACATCAGGACGGAAATCCCTGGCGATCTTGACGGCGGACAGCCCGTCATTGGCGATGGCAACGGTCCAGCCGGCCATCCGCAGGCCCATCTCCACCAGTTCAGCCAGGCTCTTTTCGTCGTCTACAACGAGGGCCCTGATGGGGCTTCCGTCAGGGTGTGCCAGGCGCGGCAGATCAGAGAGCGAATGACGCGGACCTTCTGACATGGCTCCTCTTCCTTCGTCCCTTGGATTTCCTCCTTCACTGTAGGCGCTGGGCCCACATTGTGATGTGCCGGGTTGCGCTCCTTTTCAACGCTCCGGGGGTAGCGTTTCACTATGAGTGCCGAGCAGCCTGACGACGTCTACACCCACGGCCACCATGAATCTGTTGTGCGCGCCCACGCGTCCCGGACTGCCGAGAACTCGGCAGCGTTTGTGATCCCCTACCTCACCAGGGGATCGTCCGTCCTGGACGTGGGTTGCGGTCCGGGAAGCATCACTTGCGATTTCGCCGCCCTGGTTACCCCTGGCAGAGTGACCGGGCTGGACAGATCCCCCGACATCATCGCCCAGGCCAGGTCCCTCGCGGCCGAGCGCGGTGTGGAGAATGTCGACTTTGTGGCCGGGAATATCTACGATCTGGACTTCGAAGACGGAACGTTCGACGTCGTCCATGCCCACCAGGTCCTCCAGCATGTGACCGACCCAGTGGAAGCGCTGCGTGAAATGAGGCGCGTGGCCAAACCCGGCGGGATCGTGGCAGTACGCGACGCCGATTTCCACGGCATGAGCTGGTACCCCGCCATCCCGGAACTGGATGAGTGGATGGAGCTGTATCAAAAGATCGCCCGCCGCAACGGTGCCGAACCGGATGCCGGGCGCAGGCTCGTTTCCTGGGCACAGGCCGCCGGCTTCACGGACGTCGCGCCCAGCAGCAGCAACTGGCTCTACGCCACCGGCCAGCAGCGCCGCTGGCAAGCGCGGGTCTGGGGCGAGCGGGTACTGCACTCCGCCTTCGCAGAGCAGGCATTGGAGTACGGCTTCGCCCAGGAGGCCGACCTGACCCGCCTCTCTGCCGGCTGGCACCGCTGGGGCTCCACTGACGATGGCTGGTTTCTGATTCCCAATGGTGAGATCATCGCCCGGGCATGACGACAGGCGCGACCCTCGGGCGCGAGGGCGGGTCCACACCCGGCGCAAAACCGCCGTCGAACTTTTTCAAAATATGTTCCGGAGCATGTAGAGAAACAGGCAGCGCCTCCGACCTATGAATGAAGGCACCACCCACAGGTGCCACTAACCAAGGAGCCAGAGATGAAATACATGATCATGATGTTCGGTTCGGGCGAAACCATGATGGAAACCGCCGATCCGGCATGGATCCAGGAAATGATCGGGTTCATGATCCAGATCGACAAGGATCTCACAGACTCCGGCGAGCTGGTGTTCAATGCCGGCCTGGCCGACGGCAGCACCGCAAAACTGGTCAAGCAGACTGACGACGGTGTGATCACCACAGACGGTCCGTACGCCGAGTCCAAGGAGTCCCTTATCGGCTACTGGGTGGTGGATGTGGCCAGCGAGAAACGGGCCGTCGAGATCTGCTCCAGCATCGTCAAGTACGCGGGAACCGTGGAGCTGAGGGCCGTCCAGGACGGACCGCCGGATGTCTAGCGGGCAGTAAGCCGGGAAGCACCGAGCCCTTATGGAACCGGGAAGCCGCCAGCTGGAGGACCTGCTGCGCACCCTCGCGCCGCAGGTCCTCGGCGTGCTTGCCCGCCGCTCCGGCCAGTTTGATGCGTGCGAGGACGCGGTACAGGAGGCCCTGCTGGAAGCCTCCCTCAAATGGCCGGACGAGGGCGTCCCGGAAAATCCCCACGGCTGGCTGCTGACTGTCGCCGGGCGGCGCCTGGTGGATCAGTGGCGCAGCGAGAGCGCCCGCCGCCGTCGGGAAGAAACGTTCATCCTGGAGTCTTCGGTGTTGCAGCCTGCCGGAGCCGTGCCCGCCCACGGGGATGCCGCCGGGGAGCCGGCCTGGGAGCACCGGGAGTACGACGGCGGGGTGTCACCTGACGCCGATGACACTCTGACGCTGCTGTACTTGTGCTGCCACCCGGCCCTTTCGCCGCCGTCCCAACTTGCCCTGACACTTCGGGCCGTCGGCGGCCTGAGCACTGCTGAAATCGCCAGCGCCTTCCTGGTTCCCGAGGCCACCATGGCACAGCGGATAAGCCGGGCCAAGGGCACCATCGCCCGCGCCGGTGCACGCTTTGAAGCGCCGGCACCTGACCAGGTGATGGGGAGGACCGCCGTCGTCCAGCAGGTCCTCTACCTGATTTTCAATGAGGGGTATGCCGCGAGCTCCGGGCGTTCCCTGCAACGCTCGGATCTGACCGGCGAGGCCATCCGGCTGGCCCGACTGCTGCTGAACGTCATCCCCGCAACGTCACCCGCACGCGGCGAAACCTGCGGCCTGCTGGCACTGATGCTGCTGACCGATGCCCGGCGGCGGGCCCGCACGCTGCCCGACGGCGGACTGGTGCCGCTGGCGGAACAGGACCGCAGCCTGTGGGACACGTCCCAGATCCGGGAAGGAGTTGCGCTGTTGACAAGCACATTGGGCAAAGCCCCGGTGGGGCCGTACCAGCTGCAGGCGGCCATCGCTGCAATCCACGACGAAGCTGCCACGGCGGACAACACGGACTGGCCGCAGATCCTGGCACTTTACGATGTGCTGGAGCGGATCGCCCCGAGCCCGGTGGTCACGCTCAACCGCGCCGTAGCGGTGGCCATGGTGAAGGGACCGCTCGCTGGTTTGGCCGTGCTGGGAACTGTGGAAGCAGATCCGCAGCTCGCCCGCAGCCACCGCCTTGACGCAGTGCGCGCGCACCTTCTCGAACTCTCGGGGGACACGGCGGCTGCCCGCGAGGCTTATCTCCGCGCTGCTGGCTCGACGGCGAGCCTGCCGGAGCGCCGTTACCTCGCCGCTCGTGCGGCCCGGTTGCGCTAGACGGATTCGAATCTGGAACGCGAAGGCCTCGCAGTCCTCGCTCAGCCCTGACAGGGTCCTTCCACAACCCGCTGCCGCATGCTGGGTACAAGCAGGCGAGGGATGGGAGTGCAGAGATGGGAAGGATCGTTCGCGGAACAGCGGGCGTGCTGCTGGCCCTGAGCATCGGAACGGGACTGACCACGCCCACCGCCTTCCTGCCACCGCCAGCACAGGCCTCCACCTCGGTGGCGCACAGGCCAGCTCCCTGGTCAACCAGACGGGGTGCGACGACGACGGCGGTCCGGATACGGAACGGGAGCTGCCGGACGGCGGCCAGGACAGCCACTCCTCCGGGAGCTGAGCTCGAGCAGCCCAAGCAGGAGGCCCGCCGGCGGCGGATCGTAACGGACGGCGTCGGGCTGTTAAACAACAGTGGCTGCTGGAGCCTCGGTGCTAACATGGAGCTGCGCTTGGGGGTCGTCTGAACCGCCTTCGCTGTCGGTTCAGCCTAGCCCACCCGAGAGTTCCCCATCATGATGTCCGCCAATTCGTCCAAGGGCACCGGAGGTCAGGTGGAGCACCAAGTAGAGGAGAGTCAGTCCTCCCGCTCCGGCACAGGGGAGATCCCCGTCGAGGCTCGTCCGCGTGCCTACTGGGCAATCATCCAAGGCCTCGTAGGGTCCCTCATGATGTTCGTCGGATCCATCGGTACAGGATGGATCGCGAACGGTTCCCCGATGATCCGTCACCCGCTGGTGATTGCCCTGCGGACAGAAGGCTGGGGAGTCACCACCGCAACCCTGCTGCTCACCCTTGGTGCCATGATGCTGATGCGTTCCTGGTTGCGCCTCGGACAGCGGCTGGGCAACTGGGGCCCGGGCTCGCTCCGGTCGGTAGCCTGGGCTATCGCCGTCTGGTCAGCGCCCATGCTCTTTGCCGTCCCCATCTATTCCCGCGATGTCTACGCCTACACAGGACAAGGGCGGCTGGTCCAGGAAAACCTCAACCCCTACAACACCGGCATCTCTGCCCTCAGCAACTGGTTCGCCCTCGGCGCTGACCCCGCCTGGGCGGAGGCACGGACGCCCTACGGACCCTACTTCCTCTGGCTTGAGGGGCTGGTGGTCCAGATCACTGGCGCGCAGCCTGACTTCTCGGTTTTCCTTTTCCGCCTGATTGCGGTTGCCGGCGTGGTCCTCTGCATGGTCTACGTTCCCAAGCTCGCGCAGCTTCACGGAATCAACGGCGGCAGGGCCCTGTGGATAGCCGTGGCCAACCCGCTCTTCCTCATCAGCTTTGTAGCCAGTGCCCATAACGATGCCCTCATGGTGGGACTGGCGGTAGCAGGCACCTACTTCGCGGCCACGAACCGTGGATTGTGGGGTGTCCTGCTGGTGACAGCGTCCATTGGCATCAAACCCATTTCCATAGTTCTCCTCCCCTTTATTGGCTTGCTCTGGGCCGGGCAGGCCGCCGGTTGGGGACGGAAGTTCTGGTACTGGTTCCTCACAGCGGCCATCAGTTTCGGCGTGCTGGCAGTAAGCGGCCTCCCGTTCGGCCTGGGCATGGGCTGGGTTTCGGCCATCACGGATCCGACCCCGGGGTACACCGGCTATTCGCCGTCGGGCTTCCTTGGCCAGCAGGTGGAGGGCCTGGCAAACGCGTTAGGGCTCGACGGCGGCATGCTCGCCTCGGGATTGCGGTCGCTGCTCAAATGGGCAGGGGTAGGCCTGGTGATCCTGCTGATGTTCAAGGGAGACCACTCCCGGCTTATCCGGAGGATGGCTCTGGGCTTCGCCGCAATCGTGGTGCTTTCCCCGATCATCCAGCCCTGGTATGTCCTGTGGTTCATCCCCCTGCTCGCTGTAACGGGCATACGGGACGACTGGCAGATCTGGACCGTCTACGTCATCATCACCTTCTTTGTGGTGTTCGGTGCGCAGGACCAGCTCTCAGTGTGGGGATTTGTGGAACTGGACTACCAGGCTTCCACCCTGGCCTTCTTCGTGGCCCTCGCGTTCGTCCTGTACCTGCTGTTCATAGATAACAAGACGCGCAGGCTGCTGGTTACACCGGCGGCCAAGGCGGCGCTGCTGTCCCGCCAGCGCCGCCCGGAGGACGTTCCAAGCTAGTCCTGCGGAGGTCCCGTACCGGCCGCAGCCGCGACCGGCCGGCTCTTGCGGGCCGCCAACTCCAGCGTGCGCTTCACGGACCAGTACAGGAGAACCACAAGGAGCACGTTCCGTGCCGTGAGGACCAGGGCAATCAGTGGGTGGCCGTGGATCAGCGGTGTGTAGAACAAGGGATAGATCACGAAGGTGAGAGCTGCTATGGACATCAGCAGGGCGCCCGGCACCTTCCAGCGGTTCCAGTCATGGGTCAGTCCCGCTACCACCACCGGAGCCAGCCAGATGATGAACTGCGGGGAGCCCACCTTGTTGAAGACAATGAAGGCGGCCGTCATCATGAGCGCGCCTTCGAGGAACAGCTCTTCGCGCTCGGCCCCCCTGCGCAAGGCCCACATCAGGAGTACAGCACCGGCCGCCACGGCCACGAGGAAGAGGGGCTGCATCAGAACTGCGGCGATGGAAACCCCTGGACCATAAACTTCCGAGGAGTTGATGGCCACATTGTCAGCAATTTTTGCGTCGCCTATGTTCAGGACGCTCAACCAGAGCCAGGGAGTGGAGAACGTGGCTTCCAGCTGCATCCCCCGCTCGCCTTGGTTGGTGAGGAAGTCGAACAGGTGGCTGATTCCGCCCGCCCAGTAGGTGCCCACCACCACGGCTGCGCTGACAGTGATGCCGGCGGCGATGATTTTCAGGCGGTCCTTGCTGGCAATCAGGATCGGCAGCAGAACAGCAGCCGGCCAGACCTTGATCCACGTGGCAACGCTGAGCAGCACGGTGGCAACGGCCGGCCTGCGGGCCGCGAACAGCAACGCAACCAGGACAATCGGGGCCGTAATGCCCTCAACACGCGCAAAGCTGAGGTATCCCATGAACACGGTAAAGCCCAGCAGCCACCAGGCGGGTGCGATACCTTCAGGCCGTCGTCCGCCGCGGATAAGGTAGGCCACGGCCCCCGCGTTCAAGGCAGTGATCATGAGAGTCCACACCAGCAGGTAGAAATCCGGCCCGGCGATGTTGGAGAAGTAAATGGGCAGCTGGGCCAGGGCCGGATACACCCACGGGCTGATCGATGCCGCACCGTTTCCGGGGTTGGCTCCGTTCACGGCCCATTCCCGGTACTGCAGCGTATCGCTGAACATCTCACCCTTGAGGATGAAGGACATCATCCAGGCCAGGAAGTAGAGATGAACAACTGCGAAACCCCACCAGACAGATGAGGGCCTGCTCAGCCACTTCAGAGCAGCCGGTGTCAGGATCTTGTCACCAACCCGTGTCAGTACCTGGCCGACCCTGTGCAGCATGTCAGCGGGCCTCGGCTTCGTCGGCAACTTCACCCGCAGTCTCGTGCTTGCTCAGACGGTAGAGACGCCGCACGGACCAGCAGAAGAGCACCACCAAAAGCACGTTCCGGATTGTCAGAACCAACGCCATCAGGGGGTTGTTGTGGCTCAAGGCGTCGTAGAAAAGGGGGTAGATAAAGTACGTGGTGACAGCGATGGCGATCAGGATGGCCGCAGGCACCCGCCACTGCTTCCAATGGCTTGCCAGTCCCACTGCAACAGCAGGAGCCAGCCAGACCATGAACTGCGGCGATCCCACCTTGTTGAACACCACAAAGGCAGTGGTCATAGTGAGCGTTCCGACCAGCAGGAGCTCAGTGCGGTCCGACAAGCCGACACGGTTTCCAGCGTGCAGCGCCCGGAAGATCAGGACTCCGACCAATACGGCAGCGAGGGCCAGCAACGGCTGCATCAGGAAGGACATGACCTCGGTCCCGGGACCATCCACCTGCATTGAGTTGATCTCGGTATTCATGTACATCCGGGAGCTGCCTGTATTCAGAACGCTCAGCCACAGCCATGGAGTGGTGAAGGTTGCCTCCAGCTGCATCCCCCGGTCCCCTTGGGCGGTCAGGAAATTCAGGAGCTTCGGGGCCACGCCAAGCACCAGTGCCGCTCCGACGGCCACAACTGTCACCAGCATGCCGGCAGCGAGCACGTGGAGCCGGCGCTTGGCGACGGTGAGCAGCGTCAGCACAACGGCAGCAGGCCATACTTTGATCCAGGTGGCCACGCTGAGCAGCAGGGAGGCTGCGAAGGGCCGGGAGACTCCGAAGAGAAGCGCGCTCAGGACCAGCGGGGCGGTCAAGCCATCCACCCGGGCGAACCCAAGGAAGCCCATGAGGAAGATGAAGCTGAGCCACCACCAGGCTGCGGGGAGGGCAGTGGTGTTCTTGCCCCACTTGGTCAGGTGGCCAACCGCCAGTGCGTTGAGTGCGATGATCATCAGCACCCAGATGAGCAGGAACGGCCCGGGTCCGGCCATTCCCGCGACGGCGATGGGCAGCAGGGCCAGAATCGGGTACACCCACGGGCTGGGCAGCCCGCCGAGGTTCTCCTCACGGAATCCTCCGGCGGCCCAGTCACGGTAGATGT
Organism: Arthrobacter sp. Z5-13; assembly: GCF_056499105.1. Taxonomy (NCBI): domain Bacteria; kingdom Bacillati; phylum Actinomycetota; class Actinomycetes; order Micrococcales; family Micrococcaceae; genus Arthrobacter; species Arthrobacter sp. Z5-13. The sequence continues at coordinate 404,276 of NZ_CP096460.1, read as the reverse complement.
TGGTGTCGCTGAAAGCCTGCCCCTGGAGCACGAAGGTCAGCATGTACACCAGGAAAAAAAGGTGGACAACAATAAAACCCCACAGGAAGCCTGAGGGCGTGTTGAGGCGCCGCTCCAGCTTTTCCGGGATCAGGGTTTTTCTGTAGCGCGTCAGGGCACTGAAAAGCCGTTCGGTCCGGGCGGAACCGTGATGATCATTTGCTGGCTGGGTATCCGGGGTCACCGGCCCTCGACTAGTTTCCGGCACCGAGTTTTCCTTTGAGTCGTTCCCGCATGAGGGTACTGGCGTCGTTGAGGCCGATGATCTTCACGTCCTTGCCGTGCTTGTGGTACTTGTCGGTGATGGCGTCCAGGGTGGCGATGGTTGAGGCATCCCAGAGGTGTGAGGCGTGCATATCGATAATCACGTGTTCAGGATCCAAGGCATATTCGAACTGCGTATACAGGTCATTGGAGGAAGCGAAGAAGAGTTCCCCGTCCACAACGTAGCTCGCTGTCTCCTGCCCGTTGATGCTGGTGACAGTCCGTTCCACGGTGACGAAGTGGGCCACGCGCCGGGCAAACAGCACCATTGCCACAAGGACCCCCACCCCGACGCCGATGGCCAGGTTGTGGGTGGCGACGACGACGATGACGGTGGCCACCATGACCAGGGTTTCGCTCCTGGGCATCATCTTCAGCGTCCGGGGGTGGATGCTGTGCCAGTCGAACGTGGCCCAGGAGACGAAGATCATCACGGCTACGAGGGCGGCCATCGGGATCACGGCCACGACGTCCCCGAGGGCGACCACCAGGATAAGCAGGAAGACACCCGCCAGGAAGGTTGAGATCCTGGTACGCGCACCGGAGGCCTTGACGTTGATCATGGTCTGGCCGATCATTGCGCAGCCGCCCATACCGCCGGTGAAGCCGGTGACGATGTTGGCGACCCCCTGGCCCCAGGCCTCCCGGCTCTTATTCGAACGGGTGTCCGTGACGTCGTCGACGAGCTTGGCAGTCATGAGCGATTCCAGCAGTCCAACAAAAGCCATGGCAAGGGCAAAGGGGAAAATGGTCTGCAGGGTCTCGAGACTGAACGGGACATTGGGGATCAGCAGCGACGGCAGCGACTCCGGCAATGCGCCCTTGTCCCCCACAGTGGGCACGTCCACGGAAGCCACTACGGCAATGAGCGTCAGGACCACGATGGCAACAAGCGGGGCCGGAACTGCCTTGGTCAGTTTCGGCAGCCCGAAGACAATCGCGAGCCCAAGGGCAACGAGCGGGTAGACCAGCAACGGGACGCCCAGCAGGTCCGGTACCTGCGACATGAAGATCAGGATGGCCAGGGCGTTGACGAACCCCACCATCACAGACCGGGGGATGAAGCGTATGAGTTTTGCCACGCCGACCAGGCCCAGGACTATCTGGAAAATCCCGGCAAGGATGACGGCCGCGATCAGGTAGTCCACGCCATGGGACTTAACCAGGGGCGCGATCACCAGGGCGACGGCGCCGGTGGCGGCAGAGATCATGGCCGGGCGTCCGCCTACCAGGGCAATGGTGACCGCCATGGTGAAGGATGCGAAAAGGCCGAGCCGGGGATCAACGCCGGCAATGATGGAAAACGCGATCGCTTCCGGGATGAGGGCCAAGGCCACCACGAGCCCGCCCAGAACTTCCGTCTTCAGCCTACGGGCGGAGCGCAGGGTCCCCCGGACGGACTGAAGCTGTTCTGGAGTGTGCGCCGGAGCTGTGACTTTAGGGGCTTTGGGAGCCGGGACTGTGGGGTCCGTCCTAACGGCCATGACTGGCTCCATCCGTGGTCTTGAAGAAGCGCTGGAGCGCCTTCTGGTTGTTGAAGAATCAAGAGGTGCGGCACAGCACCGGGGCACGGGAAGAGGGGCAGTATGCCTTCCGGAATCCGCCCATGCCTTATAAAGGCTAACCCAGCGCCCGGGAAGGCCTACAATCCAGACTCTGTCATGAGGACCGATATTTTTCGTCCCGCGGTGGTTCCCTCTGCCCGGAAGCGTCTATAGGGTGCAAGAACAATCTGTTACCGAGTCCTCCGGGAGAACATCAATGCGTAAATTGTCAGCCGGCCTTTTCTATTCTCTCGATGGCGTCGCCCAGTCCCCGAACATGTGGCAGTTCGACAGCTTCGATGATGAGCTCGGGGCAGGATTGGACAGCATGATGCGGAGCGTTGACGCAGGCATTCTGGGGAGGGTGAGCTATGAGGAGTGGGCGGGCTATTGGCCCAATGCCAGCCAGGATCAGGATTTCGCATCCTTCATCAATTCACTGCCGAAGTTCGTGGCGTCCAGCACGCTTCAGGACCGGCTGGAGTGGGAGAACTCTCAACTGATCCAGGGCCCGCTGGAGGACTTCGTCCGGCAGTTGAAGGAAACCGAAGGAGGCGACATCAACGTGTTCGGCAGTATTTCAGTAGTGCGGCAACTGCTGTTCGCCGGCTTGCTCGACTCGCTGACGCTGATGATCCACCCGGTGATTGCGGCAACGGGCAAGCACCTCTTCGAAGATGGCGATCCCCTCACGAGGCTGGAACTGCAGGACTCACAGCGGACCAGCAAGGGGAACATGATCCTGAGCTACGGAGTCCGTTCCAGCTGACAAAGGTCTGAAAGCAATTCAAACCAGGAACCAAGCGGAAGGAACCAATTCATGTCATTTCAGGCCTACCTGGACACCATCGAAGATAAGACCGGGCTGACGCCTCGCGAGCTCGTCGCGTTCGCTCACCAGCGAGGCTTCAATGACCCGAAGACCAAAGCCGGAGAAATCATCGGCTGGCTCAAGGAGGACTACGGCCTGGGCCGTGGGCACGCCATGGCACTGGTTCACGTCATCAAGAACGGACCGATGATCAGCGAAAAGCACGTCGGGTCTGATGGCGTCCACCGCGACGAATCCACGGAACTGTGGCTGGATGGGAAGAACAGCCGCCCGAGATGACCACCACTGAAGGTTCCGCGGGCGCAAAAGAGCCCGGCCCCTTCCGAATGGAAGGAACCGGGCCCGGAAAGCGCTAGCGGGTGAGGGTAATGGAGTCGATCTCGGCGAACCCCGTGCCGCCCCCATAGTTCGGGGCACCCTTGGCGAGCCGGATGGTGTTGAATCCGGCTTTGAGGGTCAGCGGCGCGGTGACACTCTGCGAGAAGTTGCCCCAGCTGCCCGTACTCGGGTAGGACACCTGTGTGAAGGGACTGCCGTTGGCTGCCAGACCCTGCGTGGCAGTCCCCGTTCCGCCGTTGGCGTAGCGAACGGCCATCGAGTAGGTGCCCTGGGCGGGGACCTCGACAACGAAGTCCACGAAACTGCTGTTCCGCGCGTTTGCCGAACCGTCTATGCGGCCAACGTAAGCCCCATTCGACGCCGAGCCCGCACTGAGGATGCTTGCGTTCACGACGGTGGCGTTCTCCGCCTCGTAAACCTGCTGGTAGCTCGTGGTGGGTCCGGCCGCAGGGGTTACCACGATCTGGTACGCGCCCAGGTAGTCCTGGTTAGTCACTGGAACAGTGATGCTGCCGTTCGTGATCGGAAGGCTTGTGGTGGAGACCGTGGTGGGTGCATCAACGTTGGTCTGCCGACCCGAGCGCGGCGTGTATTTCAGAGTGACTTTGGCCGAGGTGCCGAAACCGGAGAGACCTTTGACCTGCACGGCGTTATCGCCAAAAGTCCCGCCAAAGGCCACGTTGACGATCTTGCGGCTGGAATCGTAGGACGCGAAGCCATCCAGGTCACCGGAAGGCGTGACTGCGAGCATGTTGCCTGCCATTTCGCCGTACCACTTGTAGAGCCAGTAGGAACCGGTGGGACGGTTGTTCCAGACCAGGCCGCCCACGGTCCCGGACTCGTACCAGTAGGCCCGTTCGGCGTCTTTGACACCGGTGCGTTCGAACTGCGCGATGTAGTGGGCAGCCACGCTGGGCGAATCCACCTGGTTGGGCGAACCGTACTCGTTAATCGAAATGGGGCGCGGTGAAATCCCCAAGGAACGTTCAATCGCACGGTAGTCGGCTACGTGCTCGTCCACCGCGTTCCAGGTGCCATCTTCCAGTTCGTGCCAGGAAATGACGTCGGGCAGTGTGTTGTCCGCCTTAGCTTTGGTAAGGAAGTCACGCAGCCATTGGCTCTCATAGCGGCTGTAGCTGGGGCCCACTATAGGAGTCACGGTGTCCTGTCGCTTGACTTGACGGAACGTTCGCGTCCAGCCGTCAAGGAAGGGACCGGCCTTGGTTGTATCCCAGGTCCAGTCGGGTTCGTTCCATAGCTCCCAGCCGTTGATGTTGGTGGTTGCTGTTGCGTCCAGTCTTGCTTTGACCATGGTGTTGATTTTGGATTCCCAGTCCGCCCAGCTGATCCAGCGGTACGGGAAGTCGGGGTAGACGTCGGGCATCCGCGCGTAGGACTGCGCGCCGTCGGAGGTGAACTGCGGGGCTGTCTTGAGAATGTCCCCGGTGGGTGAGGTGGCGCCGTTGCCCAACTGCTGGACGCCCGGGGCTGGCTGTGTGTGCTGCTTCAGACGCAAAGGGGTTAGAAGACCGGGTGCGGGAGCCGTTGCCGTGGCGAGGGCGTAAAGTCCACCCGCACCTACCCGGGTAACAGGACGGATCGGCGAGGAGGCGTCCACCACAAGGGTGTTGCCGGCGGCTTCTGCCGGCGGCGCTGGAACGGCCAGGGAGGAAACCAGGACAGCCATGGCGGCTGCTCCGAGGACAAAGCGGTTTTTCTTCACGTATTGCTCCATTGCGTAGGTGAGGTTGGCGGCCGGTACTTCCCGGCCGGATTACTGCCCTGTTCAGTTCTCCTTTCCCCCCGGTGATTCAAGGAATGTGGAACCAGGCTCTGCTGTGGGAATCCAGACGCGCATGGTTGCCGGACCGCGATTTCCCCAGGTGTAGTACGGCACCAGGTTCAGGTCCACGATTCCGGTTGAGGTGGCTTGGTCATGGTCGGCATAGGGCCAGACCCTGGCTGCCGCAGAACGCAGGCGGGCCCGTGCCACAGTGTGACCGTGGGCGTCAGCGCGCAGGCCGTGCCCCGCATCCAACACGATGTCGTTGACGGTACATCCATCGGGCAGGTCAACGTCTTCAGCGCACAGCACCAGAGGTCCCCGTTCCACCGCGATGCTGCCCCGGACGGCGTCGATCTGCGGGTGAGGGTGGGTAATGCGCGGCTCCATGGGCAGTATCAGGACCAACACGTCACCGGCCAGGAAACGACGCCGGAGGACCCCTCCAGCCGGAACCTTCTGCCCGTTGATGCTCGCCCGGGCGCCCTTGGCCCATGAAGGGATGCGGAGCTCAATACCGAACTCCCGCTCCGGGGCCTCGATGACCTCAACCCGGATGGTGCCAGCGTGGGGATATTCGGTGCGTACTGCGAGTGCTACCTCACCGGCGTCAACCAAGGTGGTGCGGATGTCGATGTCGCCGAACTGGTGGATCTGGACCGTATCCTGAGTGGCCGTGGCAAAGTACAGTTCCACGCTGGACAGGGTGCGGGCCACGTTGGTGGGGCAGCAGGAAACCTCAAACCAGGGCGCCCGGAGGGTCGAAAGCGCTCGGACGTTGATGCTGTCGTCGTTGGGTACGGTGCTGGCGGTCCTCTGGTGGAGGGTGTTGGTGTAGAAGAAGCCGCGGCCGTCCTCACGCGGGGAGGCCAGGATGTTGTTGAGCAGGGTCCGTTCCATCAGGTCCGCGTACTTCGAATCACCCGTCCGCAGCAGCAGGCGCCAGCTGAGCATCACAGAGGCGATGCCGGCGCAGGTCTCGGAGTAGGCGCGATCCGAAGGCAGCTCGTAGTCCGCGCCGAAAGCCTCGTCCTGGTGGTGCGAGCCCATGCCGCCCGTAATGTAGGTCCGCTTGGCAACGGTGTTGGCCCACTGCTGTTCCACGGCGCGGATGAGTCCAAGGTCGTTGGCCTCGGTTCCCACGTCAAGCGCCCCGGAAGCGAGGTACAGGGCGCGTACGGCGTGGCCGCGAAGGACGGTCGCCTCACGGACCGGCATATCATCCTGAAAGTATTCTTGGCCCCACTCGATGGTGGCCAGCGTCCCCGTCCCACGGCGTTCGACGAACAGCCGCGCCAATTCCACCGCCTGCGCACTTCCGGTGGCGCGGCCGAACTCCACCAGGGCCGGCTCGATCTCCGGGTGTCCGCACACGGCCGGACGTCCGTCGGGGCCGAACTCCCGGTACACGTGGTCAACCAACCTGCGGGCCACGGTGACCAACCCGTCGTCGTGCCCTGTACGCAAACGTGCGACTGCCGCCTGGAGCAAGTGCCCAAAGCAATACAGTTCATGGCCCCACTCCAGATCGGAATACCGGGCGCGTTGGCCCGGACGGCCGAAACTGGTGTGGAGGTAACCGTCCACATCCTGGGCGGCAGCCACGCGGGCAACGAGCGTGGCGTATCGGTCCGCCAGCGCCTGCTGGTGCCCCCGGCCCAGCTCCCAGGCCATGGCCTCGAGGAGCTTGTAAACCTCGGAATCCACAAATTCGATGCCCGAGTGGCTCGTTCCCACGGTTCCATCCGCTGCCCGGTCAAAGTTGCCGATCCAGCCAATGCGCTCCATCCAGTTTTCGCAGTGCGCCAGGATGACCTGCGAATTGAGGTCCACCAGTGCGCCCCAGAAGCCGCCCGTTATCCTGACCTCGTGGGCGCCGAGGGGACGGAGAGTGCCGGTGCTGGGCTGGACTGGGCCGCCGAGCAGGGACAGGTTGGTGATGCTCACGAGGAATCTCCAAGAGTAAATGGTTGGTATAGAAGGGCATAGACCAGCGCACGCCGGGTTCGGAAGGCCCCGGCATGCTGTGTGGGTACTGCGGATCTCGGGAGTCGCTAGTCCTTCACCGCCCCGGCGGTGACGCCGGCGGCGACATAGCGCTGGGCGATCACCAGGAGGATGGCCGCGGGAACGGACGCAACAACAGCTGTGGCCATGATCGCGTTCCATTGCGTGGTGTTGTTGCCGATGTACTGGTAGATCCCCAGGGTGATGGGAATCTGGTCGCCGCTGCGGTTGAGCGTTGACGCGAAAATGAAGTCGGACCAGGCCCAGAGGAATGCGAACAGCGATACCGTAAGGATGGAATTCCTGCTGATAGGCAGCACGATCAGCGTGAACGTGCGCCACACGCCCGCACCGTCCAGCCGGGCCGCTTGGATCAGTTCGCGGGGAATCCCGGACATGAACGCCCGGAAGAGCAGAACTGCGAACGGTACCGCCACCGTGGAATTGGCCAGTATCAGACCCGGCAGCGTATTGAGCAGGTCCAGGCGGAGGTAAATGGCATAGAACCCCATGGCCATCACCACTGCTGGGATCATTTGCGCCACAAGGAGGACAAAGCCCAGCGCGTTGCGCCCCGGCAACGCCAGGAGGGACATTGCATAGCCAGCGGGGGCAGCGATAACCAGGGTCAGCGCTACCGTGGCGACGCCGAGGATCAGGCTGGTGGTCAGGTGCGGCAGTTGCTGGTTCAGGGCTGCGGTGTAGCCTTCCAGCGTCGGGTTCAGTGGCAGCAGGCTGGGCGGGGATTTCCGCAGGTCCGAAGTCCGGGTAAAGGACACGTTCACAATCCAGTAGGCGGGAAACAGCATCAGAGCGGTGAAGATGAGGCCGAGGCCCGTTTTCCACCAGGTTCGTGTGGGGGTCATGATTCCTCCTGGTTTTTCTGTACCCGGAGGTAGAGCAGGCCAAAGGCGAGGGCTATCAGGATCAGCAGGTTGCCTACCGTGGCGGCGGGGCTGAAGTCCGGCGTCCCGGTGCCGAACGCTTCACGGTAGGACCATGTGGCGAACGTGGTGGACGTGTCCCCCGGACCGCCGGATGTCATGATCCAAATGATGTCAACCACTTTCAGCGTGTAGACGAGGCCCAGGAGGAGCGTAATGGCTGTAACCGGCCGAAGGAGCGGGAAGGTGATGCTCCAGAACTGCTTCCACGAGGAAGCGCCATCCAGTGCGGCCGCCTCGTAGTAGTCCTTGGGTATGTTCTGAAGTCCCGAGTAGAGGATCACCAGGTTGAAGGGGATGCCCAGCCAGATGTTGGCGATGATTACCGACGTCAGGGCCAGCCCGGGGCTGGTCAGCCAGTTGAGCGGTTCGAGGCCCAGGCCCACCAGCGCAGCATTGACTATGCCGTTGTCGCTGTTGAGCATCCAGGACCAGGCAGATGCGGAAACGATGAGCGGCAGCAGCCACGGGATAAGGAATAGGCCGCGCAACACGGCGGACAGCCGGAAGCTGCTCCTGAAAAACACTGCCAGGGCAAGGCCCAGGGCGTACTGGAACACCAGGGAAACTGCCGTGAAGACCGCCGTGTTGGTGAGTGCTGTTACGAAGGTGCTGCTGCTGAAAACGGCAAGGTAGTTGTCGAAGCCCACAAACTCAGCCTTGCCCTGCACAAAAGCCCGCAGAGTGTAATCGTGAAGGCTGAGTTCGATGTTCCGGTACAGCGGGAACGCATAGAACACGAGCAGGTACACCAGCAGTGGTGCGGCGAAAAGCACTGCCGCGGTACGGGGGCCCGGCGAACGCTGCCGCCGGTTTCCCGGCGCTGCAGCATCCACCTTCTTCCCCACGTCCGGCCGGCTTTCAGCCGTGTGGGTCACAGTCATCATCTTGTCCGTTCTGTCTTCGTTGCCCCGGGCTATTTGCCGGTGGTCGCCGCGGCTTTCTGCTGGGCGCCCTTGAGTGCGTCCTGTGATGACTGGGCGCCGCTGAGGGAATTCTGGACGGCGGTCCAGAGCTGCTCCGAGATCACGGGGTAGTCCGTGCCCAGGTTGTCGCTGGTGCGGCCCTTGGCCTCGTTTACCGCCTCCACCCAGACCTTCAGCTCCGGGTGTTCCTTCAGCAGCAGTTCCTGGCCCGGGACGGTTGCAGGGATGTAATAGGCGAAGGTGTTGGCGGTCTCCACCTGGCCCTCGGTGGTGCTCATGCACTCAACGATCTTTGTCGACGTTTTGTAGCGGGTTTCATCCTTCTGGACGGGCATGAGCAAGAATTCGCCGCCAGTGGGTGCGGGGGCTACGCCGCCTGCCTTGGACGGAATGGGGATATAGCCGGTGGCGAAGCCCGCCTTCGCTGCTCTGTTGACCTGCCACGTGCCGTTGACCACGAAACCGAAGTCACCAGTGAGGAACTCCTCCCACGTAGTGTTTTGAGAATTATTGATCACCGAGTTGGGCGCCAGCCCGTCCTTGACCCACGAGCTCCACAGGTCAAGCGCGCTGACCGCTTCGGTTGAATCAAGAGCGGTCAGTTTCGCCCCGGAACCCCAAAAGAACGGCAGGAATTGGAAGGAGCCTTCCTCGGTGCCGATGCCGGCGAAGGTGATCCCCTTGTGTCCGGAACCCTTGATGCTTTGCAGGGCTGCGGTCAGTGAATCCCAGCTGGTGATGGAAGCCGGGTCCACGCCGGCTGCGGCCAGGATGTCCTTGTTGTAATACAGGGCCAAGGTGTTGGCCCCTACAGGGATGCCGAACGTTTCGCCGTCGAGCTCACCGGCTGCGAGGAGGTTGGGTTCGATGGCTGAGGTGTCCAGGCCCGCTGTCTTCATGTCCACCAGCGCACCGGTTTCGGCCAGGGTGGAAACGGCAGGGTTGTCCAGCAGGATCACATCGGCCGATTTGCCCTCCTGCGCGGCGAGGAGTGCCTGGTTGGTGAGTGCCTGGGTGTCATACGCCGTTCGCGCAATGGTAACGCCGGCTTCCTGTCCACACTTCTCGATCCGCTTGGCCCAGGCCGAAGTCGCGTCATGCTGGGGATAGGGGTCCCAGACAGTGAAGCTGCCGCCGCCCTGCTGGGAAGCTGATGCCTGATCGGTTGTTCCGGAGCATCCGGTGGCAGCGAAAGTGAGGGATATTGCCCCCAAAGTGGACATGGCGATCTGGGTGAATTTTTTCGACACGGCTGGTTGTCCTTTTCTCCGTTGAAAGATGACTTCTGACTGCTGGACTGTTCAGGTCAGTTCCCGGAGCGGACTCTCGATCAGTCATTTCCGAAAAACTACGAAACTAGTTTCTGCCCGAAAACGTATCAGCGAAAACCGCCTACGTCAACGATTCCTCTAGCAACCATGGCTCAAGTTACGAAAACACCCGCTTCCGCTTTCCCGAAACATTTTCTGTTGTGCGAGGATGTAGTTGAGGATGATGCAAAGGGGACGTAATGGCGAAGACCAGCAAAAGGCCGGTTCTTAGTGACGTGGCGGCGGCAGCCGGCGTTTCGGTGGCAACGGCATCGAAGGCGCTGAATGGCAGGCACCACGTCAACGAGGCCACACGTAAGCGGGTGCTCGGCGCTGCCGAACAACTAAAGTTCACGCCGAATCCATTCGCGCAGGCGCTCAATTTTCCAGTCACAGGGACCATCGGAGTGCTCACCGCCGACCTGTCCAGCAGGTTCGTCCTGCCCATCCTGATGGGTGTGGAGGAGTCGTTCGGGGCGGGCTCCACGTCGGTGATTATCAGCGATGCACGCAACGACAGGGTCCGCGAACAGTTCCTCCTGCAGACCCTGATTGCCAAGCGCGTAGACGGCATCATTGTCCTGGGCGCTGACGCCAATCCCCGCCAGTCAATCTCCGGCGACGTCCCCGTCCCCGTGGTGTACGCCTACACACCATCGGATGTCGAAACCGACTGTTCCTACACACCCGACAACGCCATGGGTGCCAGGCTGGCCATCGACCATCTTGTGGCCCGCGGCCGGAGGCACATAGCCATGCTCAACGGCGAACCCCGCTATGACGCTGCCCTCGAACGCGGGGATGCGGCTGTGGAAACCCTCAAGGGTCACGGGCTGGGATTAGTCACCGGCGAAGTCTTGTACGGAGACTGGAGTGAACGGTGGGGACGACAAGGCGTACAGGCGCTGCTCAACTCGGGGCTGCCCGTGGATGGGATCTTCTGCGGCAGTGACCAGATTGCCCGCGGAGTAGTGGACGAACTGCGGAACGGGGGGATCTCTGTACCGCACGAGGTTGCGGTGGTTGGCTTCGATAACTGGGAGCTGTTCAGCACTACCTCGCAGCCGCCCCTGACTACCGTGGACATGAACCTCGAACAGATGGGGCGGGCCGTGGCGGAGGAACTCCAGGACGCCATCGCCGGGAAGCCACGCACGGGAAATCACCGGTTGCCCGTCCAACTCGTTCCGCGTGAATCCACCGCCAGCCTCGCGAGCGCAGCAGGAAGTCCCGCGTCGTAGCGCCATCCCGTCCCGCCCCTTCGAGGACTCATCACCTACAGGTGGCCCGTAAACTTAATTGATGCAACCTTCCCTGTGGCTCGCTCTCGCGGGCACCGGAGTCCTCATCAGCCTGACGCCTGGTGCGGGTGCGATCAACACGATGAGCAACTCGCTGAACTCCGGCTTCCGTCGCTCCATCTGGGGAATCCTGGGCCAGCAGACTGCCCTGATAATCCACATCCTGCTTGCTGCGCTGGGCGTGGGCGTGCTGGTATCCGGATCACCGCTGCTGTTCAACGTCATCCGCTACGCGGGCGCCGCCTATCTCGTGTACTTGGGGATCCGGCAGTTTATGCACAAGCCCAACCTGGACCAGTCCGTCGTCGAATCCCTCCGGAACGAACCCGCTACCTCCATGTTCCGGCGCGGATTGTGGGTCAACATCCTCAACCCCAAGGCGATCGTATTCTTCCTCGCTTTTATGCCGCAGTTCATCCGTCCTGAGCAGTCCCTGATCCCCCAGTACCTGGTCCTCACAGCAACCGTTGTGCTGATCGATGTCCTGGTGATGTGGTTCTTCTTCGCGGCGGCCGCCGCCTGGTTCCAGCGTTTCACTCAGAACGCCCGCGGACAGACCATCCTGAACCGGGTTTTTGGTGTGCTGTTCGTCGGGGTCGGTGTAATGCTGGCACTCATCCACTAAAGGATGAACGCAGCGCGGCCTTGCGGATCTTTCCGCTCGCCGTCCTCGGCAGATCGTCCACGAAGATCACTGACTTCGGGATCTTATAGCGGGCCAGCCTGCCTTCAAGGTGCTCCCTGAGCTCGTCTTCGCTGAGGCGCGCGCCCTCGCGCAGCACTACCACCGCCCTGGGCACCTCGCCCCACTTGTGATCCGGTATGCCGATAACCGCCACACTCGAAACCGCAACAAGTTCGAGGATGGCCTGTTCCACCTCCGCAGGGTAGATGTTCTCCCCGCCGGAAATGATCATGTCCTTGAGCCTGTCGGAGATGAACAGGAAACCGTCCTGGTCCTTGTAGCCCATGTCGCCGGACCTGAACCAGCCGCCGTCGGCAAAGGATTCAGCAGCTTCGTCTGGCCTGTTCCAGTACCCGTGGATGACGTTTGGCCCCTTGATCTGGATCTCTCCCACCTCGCCTGCGCGGACCACATCTCCCAGGGGGTCTGCAATCCGGATGTCAGTGAAGAAATGAGGCAGGCCCGAGGAACCGGCCTTCTCCCGGGAACGGTCGGCCGGAAGGGTGGTGGCTCCGGGTGCTGTTTCGGTCATTCCGTAGCCGTTGGAAAACCGCAGGCCGCGCGCCTCGTAAGCCTCCAGCACGCGCATGGGCACTGCAGACCCGCCGCAGGTGAGCTTGTTCAGCGAGCTGATGTCCGCCGTCGGCCAGTCCGGGTGCTCGCAGAGCAACTGGTACGTGGTGGGAACGCCGCTGATGGTGGTGGCGCGGTGGCGCTCGATGAGTTCCAGGGTCCGTCGAGGATCAAACTTGGACTCAAGCACCACGGTGCCGCCCTTCAGGATGGTGGGCAGGACACCCATATCCAGCGAGGCTACGTGGAACATCGGCGAGATCATGAGCGCGATATCCGCGGAGGAGAAGTCAAAATCCACGATCACGTTGAAGCAGTTCCAGGTGATGTTTCCGTGTGTGAGCATTGCCCCCTTGGGCTGACCGGTGGTGCCCGAGGTGTACAGGATCATCGCCGTGTCATCCATTCCCACCGGTTCATCCAGGGGCTCGGCAGCAGAGGACGCGAGAACCTCCTCAAAGTCCTCGATCGGAACGGCGCCGGTTGCGCCGGCAGTTGCGCTGCGGGCGTCCGTGCGGCTGTCGCCCTCCACCAAATCGTCGACGACGACGAGCCTCCTAACGCCGGTCCCCGCAGCTCCGCGGGTGGCCAGTTCGCTGAGGCTCCGCGAATGAATTAAGGCAGTGACGGCACAGTCCTGCAGCTGGTACTGGATTTCCGGTGGCGCCAACCGCGTGTTGAGCGGGACGAAGATCGCCCCCAGAATGCCGCAGGCAAAGAGCGTTTCAAGGAACGCCGGGTGGTTCTCGCCCAGGTAGGCCACCCGGTCGCCCTTCGCCACGCCGCGGTCTTTGAGCCCATGGGCGAGGCGCAAGGTGCGGTCCGCAAGCTGTTCGTAGCTGACTTGCCGGTCTCCGGCCACCAGCGCCGTCTTAGTGCCCGACTTCGGGCGGCGACGCTGCAGCCAGGAGCCGATGCCAAAATTTTCCATCTGAATCCTCTCTTATCCCAAGTTAGTCCTGCTGCGGTTCCCCGGGCAGTCTCTACTTGTAGAAGCGGGCCAGGAACTCTGCCACCACAGCGGGGCGCTCCTGGCCTTCAATCTGGATGGTGTTAGCCACTTTGATCTGGGCGCCGCCCTTCACTTCGGTGACTTCGGCAATGGTGGCCTGCATCCGGATGCGTGAGCCCACCTTCACAGGTGAAGTGAAGCGGACCTTGTCCAGCCCGTAGTTCACTTTCGTGGCTACGCCTTCGACGTCGAAGAGTTCGCCCCAGAACGGGATGATGAGCGAGAGCGTGAGGAAGCCGTGGGCGATCGGCGCACCAAATGGGCCGTCCTTGGCCCGTTCCGGGTCCACATGGATCCACTGGTCGTCACCCGTGGCGTCCGCAAACCTGTTGATCTGTTCCTGGGTGATTTCCCGGTATTCGGTGACCCCGAGATCGGTGCCGGCGAGGGTGAGCAGTTTGTCGAAGTCGACGACGAGATTGGGCATTGTTGCCTCCAGAAGTAGCGGGTTTTTAGTGGGTAAGTACGACGGCGGTATGGAAGTTTGGGGTTTTGCGCGCGACCTGGATGAGCAGGGTCAGCGGGTGAAGGCACTTTCGTCAGTGAGGGCGCGCCCGACGATGAGCGCGTTTATTTCGTGGGTTCCCTCATAGGAGTAGACCGCCTCGGCATCGGCATGGAACCGGGCGACGCCGGATTCGAGCGTGATGCCGTTTCCGCCCACAACTTCACGGGCCAATGCCACGGTCTGACGCATCAGCAAACTTGTCTGCATCTTGGCCAGGGCGGAATCCTGGTCGCGGTAGATCCCGTTGGCCTGTTGCCCCGTTAACCGGACCACGAGCGAGAGGGAGGAAGTGAGGTTCCCCAGCATGCGTGCCAGCTTTTCCTGGACCAGTTGGAAGGATCCCAGCGGCCGGCCGAACTGCTCGCGCTCCTTGACGTAACGGAGCGCGGCTTCAAACGCTCCGGCCTGGATTCCGGTGGCGATCCACGCGACATCCGAGCGCATAGCCCGGAGCATGGCGGCGACATCGCGGAAGGAATTCACATTCTGAAGACGCCTGGACTCCGCAACCCGCACGCCCTCCAAGGTGATGTGGGCGTTCTGCATCATCCGCAATGACGTCTTGCCGTTGATCTTCTCAAGCGTCACTCCGGCGGCATCCCGGTCCACGAGGAAAGCCTTCACCTGGCCGTCGGCCACGTCGCGAGCGAACACCGCCAGAACGTCGGCGGTAGCCGCGCCGCCGATCCAGCGCTTGGCGCCCTGCAGAACCCAACTTTCTCCGCGGGCATCCGGTTCACGCCGTGCCGTCGTCGACAGTCCGCCGGCAATGTCGGAGCCGGAACCTGGTTCAGTGAGCGAGAAGGCACCCTTGAGCGTGAAATCAATGACCCGTGGCATCCACTCGGCCCGTTGCGCGGCTGAGGCGCCCACCCCGAGGGCGGTGCGGAACAACCCGGCCTGAGCGGTGTAGAAGGTAGCCAGCGAGGCGTCGGTCCGGGCAAGCTCGAAGATCCGGAAGCCGTGGTAGATTCCCCGCGCGGGCCCATCAGCTGTAAGTTCGGCGGGCTCCATGAGGTCCAGGCCGACGAGGGGCTGGACCAGTTCCTCGGGGAACTCGCCCCGCTCCCAATAGTCGGCGAGCAGCGGGCTTGCCGTTTCATCGAGGAAGGACCGAAGCCTGCCGAGTACCCGGCGCTCTGCGTCAGTGAGGAGAGACTCGGCGTCGTAATAGTCGCATACCCCGTACAGCCGTTCCTGTACCGGATCAGCCATCACCGTCATTTCAGCGGGTGTCATCTCAGTCGCGGTCACGTTAGGCGCCCAGCCGCAGTAGCCGGACGGCGTTCTCCTTGAGAATCTTCGGCCGGACCTCGTCCTTGAGTGGAAGGTCAGCGAAGGCGCCAAGCCACTTCTGCGGGGTGATGAGCGGGAAGTCCGTGCCGAACAGCACCTTGTCCTGCAGCATCGAGTTTGCTGCCTTCACCAGGGATTCCGGAAAATACTTCGGTGACCAGCCGGAAAGGTCAATGAACACGTTGGCCTTGTGCGTGGCGATCGAGTTGGCCTCATCCTGCCACGGCACCGACGGGTGGGCCATGATGATCTGCAGCCCGGGGAAGTCAGCCGCGACAGCGTCGAGCAGAAGCGGGTTGGAGTAGGCCAGTTTGATGCCGTAACCGCCAGGGAGTCCGGCACCCATGCCGTTCTGCCCTGTATGGAAAATTGCCGGCAGCCCCAGTTCCTGCAGCGTCTCCCACAGCGGATAAAACTGTTCATTCGAGGGATCGAAGCCCTGCAGGCTGGGGTGGAACTTGAAGCCGCGGGCACCCAGATCCACCGCCTGGTGTTTGGCGCCCTGGATAGCATCCGTGCCGGTGCGCGGGTCCACGCTGCCAAAGGGAATGAGGACGTCATTGTTCCGGGCGGCACCGGCGATGAGTTCCGGAATGCTGTTGGGCTCATGCTTCAGCTGCGTGCGGGCGTCCACGGTGAACACGACGGCGGCCATGTTCAGCTCGCGGTACAGCTCAGCAATCCGGTCTATCGAAGGCGTCCGGTCCTCGGCTTTGAAGTATTTTGCTGATGCCTCAGTCAGCGCTTCCGGGAGGGAACCGTGCCCGTGCCCATCCACCTCGAGGTGTACGTGCATGTCGATTGCAGCGAGCTTCGAGGCATCAATGCCCAGCTCGTAGCGCTGCACTGTGGAGTGTGCCGACATGTCAGCGCGCCTGTGCCGGTACGGGGTCCTGTGCCGGCTGAAGCTCCTCCGGCAGCGGGAGAAATTCCTCGCCCACACTCTGCAGCTTGCCTCCGAACAGCGGGGTGAAGTTTTCCACGAGTTCCTGGTAGCTCCAGCCACCGTCAGAATAGTGGGTGATGGCTGCCTCCGGGTGGGTCCACAGCTGGAGGCGGTCCCCGCCCGCGCCGATCACCTGGCCGGTGATGCCGGAAGCCGCGTCCGAGGCGAGGAAGGCAATCAGTCCGGAGACGTCGCCGGCCGTTCCAAAACCCAGTTCCTGCCGGAAGAAGTCCGGCATCGCTTCGCCGCGTTCATCTGCCTCGACAGCCTTCTGGAAGTACGGAATGGTCTTGGTCATGGCGGTGGCGGCCACGGGAACCACGGTGTTGACGGTGACCCCTGCCTTCTTCATTTCAAGGGCCCAGGTGCGGACCATCCCAACGATTCCGGCTTTGGCTGCGGCGTAGTTGGTCTGCCCGAAGTTTCCGCGCTGGCCGGTGGGCGAGCCGATGGTGATGATGCGGCCGGCCACCCCGTTTTCCTTGAAGTAGCCGAACGCTTCGCGGGCACAGGTAAAGGTTCCGCGCAGGTGGACGTTGATCACCAGGTCAAAATCCTCGTCGGTCATCTTCAACAGGCTCTTGTCCCGCAGGATGCCAGCGTTGGTCACCAGGATGTCCAGGCGTCCGAATTCGGTAACTGCGGTATTTACGAGCAGTTTTGCGGCTTCTGTGCTGCCTACCGGAGCAACTGCCGTTACTGCCCTGCCGCCGTCGGACTGGATCAATGCCACAGCCTCTTCCGCTGCGGCGGCGTCAACATCGTTGACCACGACGGCGGCGCCCTGCCGTGCAAGCTCCCTCGCATAGGCGAGCCCCAGGCCCCTGGCGCCCCCGGTGACGATTGCTACTTTGCCTGACAGGCTCATGGCTGCTCCTTTGCTGCTGGCATTGTGATGCCGCGGACGTGTGCACCCGGCCAGCCGGCACGGGATGCTTGCTATATCCATGAAAATATAGATTGTTGAAAAAGTCAACGATTAGGGCATGCCACGCGCAGGGGCAGCGGTTCTGGATGTTCCTGATTCCGTCATGCAGAATGCCGTATGAGCATCTTTCCGGAGTCCGCGTCCGTACTGGTGTACGGCGCCTATGGCCATACAGCCCGATTTGTCATCGATGAACTCGTCCGCAGAGGTTCCCGGCCAGTGTTGGGCGGCCGAAGCCCGGAGCGGCTCCAGTCGCTGTGCGGAGATTATCCCGATCTCAGCAACAGGGCTGCCGGGGTGACGGAGGCACCGGACTTGTTAGCAGGAGTGGACCTGGTCATCAATTGCGCCGGTCCCTTCGCGGATACTGCCGTCCCCTTGGCGTCCGCCGCCGTGCAGGCGGGCGTTCATTATCTGGACCTGAGTGCCGAGCAGCAACCTGTTCTGGACTTCGCCAGGGAATTCAATGGTGTCCCGGTAGCCAGTACGGTCATGCCGGCCGCTGGCTTTTTCGGTGCTCTCGGCGATCTGCTGGCCACTGCGGCTGCCGGTGATTGGGCTCAGATGGACGGCCTTGAGGAGATCTTACTGTTCACCGCCCTTGATCACTGGCATCCCACATCAGGGACGCGTCGCACAGGGGCACGCAACACCGGACCGAGGTTCAAGGTGGCAGGGGGCAGCCTTGTCCCGCTTGCCTCCGCCCATTCGAAGGAAGGCCCACCGCTAAGCTGGACCTTCCCCGCCCCGTTCGGCACCTGCGAGCTGGGCGAACTCGGCCTGGCGGAGACCATCTGCATTTCCCGGCACCTGCCCGCAACACGCATCAGCAGTTACCTGAACCTGAGCGCACTCGCCGAGCTGCGGGACCCTCATACGCCTCCACCGGCCGCCGCAGATTCCGCCGGACGGTCCGCCCAGCGCTTTGTTATGGAAGCGGTTGCGATGCGCGACGGCTTCCGCCGCACAGCCCGTGTCCATGGCCAGGATATTTATGCCAGCTCGGCACCAATCGTGGTGGAGGCAGCAGCAAGGATCCTTGCCGGCGAAGCAGCGTCCGGCGTCGTCTCCCCGGCTTCCGCCTTTCCCGCTGAAGAGTTCCTCACAACGCTCCCGTTTGAAGATTTCTCACTCCATACCGAGTCAGCCCAGCCCTCTCCTTCCAGCTAAAGGAAAGGACCAAAAGGTTGGTTACGGGGAAGGCACGCCTGCGCTCAAAGTGGTGAAGGCGCAGGCCCGATCCAATAGCACCGGGATTGCCATCGCCAGCCCGGCGGCGGTTCCGGATCCGGGCTGATTTCCATGGGAGATGATGATGTCGCCCGGGCTGGCCTTGGCTGTTACCTCCGCAACCAGTTCCTTGGGGTACGTCGCCCCGCCGTCGGCGTTGATGCTGAATCCGGTAGGGATGGTGCCCAGTGCATGGCAAATTTCCGCCGCAACCTCGTCCAGGAAAGCGGTCCCGGGGCGGAAGAAACGCGGGCGTTTACCGGTAATCTCTGCCAAGAGCTTGTCGTTGGTCATGACCTCGTCATAGACCTGCCGGCTACTTTGCGTTCCGGGAATCCCATAGGCGGAGTGCCCCGCCACACTCAGCGGTAAGTGCTGGCTGCCATGGTTGGCCAATTCAAAGAACGGTACCGCGGCCAGGTCCCCTGCAAGGGAACGGTTGGCCTGGATCCACCGCGCATTCATGAACAGCGTCGCGGGGACCTGCAGCCGCTGCAACATGTCCAAGGCAGCGTGGTCCACACCGTTTCCGCGAGGACCACCACAAAAGTCCAGGGTCAACGCGATTCCTGCCGCAGGCTTTGTCAGTACCCGCAGGACCTTAGGTGCCTCCAGGCCCCAATAGGACGGGACGTGACCTGAGAATCTGGCCGAGATCTGCTCATGCGAGAGTGTTGTTACCGCCGGCGCCGGAGTCACTGGAGGGGTGACCTGTGGGGTTAGTTGTGGAGTCACTGGAGTCTTCACTGTGGCGGAAGCGGCAGGAGCGGGAGCACTGGTTGGCGCCTCAGGGGTGGGCAGGGCCGCGGTCTGTCCTCCGGATGGCAAGGGGCCCGGATCCGCGCCTGGCCTGCAGCCGGAGACCAGCAACGCGGCCGCCGCGGACAAAAGTAGCGCACGGCGCCCTGGATTGCCGATCACCGGCGGTCCTTATGCAACATATCCCCCAAGATTGAACCGCATTCATCATGCCATGACCTGGCCTGGATCCAGGCTATTCAAGACGCGCCGTTGCCGTTGACGAAGCGGCATCCCCAGACCATGCTTAGCGCATGTCCCCGTCGCCCAACCCGTACCGGATCATTGCGGTCTGCACCGGCAACATCTGCCGCTCCCCCATGGCTGAACGTATGCTCGCAGACGCCTTCGCGGCGGCCGGTCTCAGCGACGTGGTTGTGGTGGATTCCGCCGGCACCACGGCCTATGAAGCAGGCCGGCCCGTTGATCCCCGAGCTGCCCGGATTCTTGCGGCCCGGTCAATCGACTCCAGCGGGCATCGCGCAAGGAAATGGCAACAGGAATGGTTCGCTGAGCGCCACCTGATTCTGGCCTTGGACGTCGACCACTACGGCTGGCTCCTGGCAGAGGCGCCAGACGAGGAATCCCGCGCCCGCATCCGGATGCTGCGCTCCTTCGATCCGGTGGTAGCCGACGGCGACAACCTTGACCGCGGCATCGACGACCCCTGGTACGGAGGGCAGTCCGACTTCGAAGAAACCTGGCGGCTCATCCAGGCCGCCGTTCCCGGAATTGTTGAGCATGCCAGGGCCCAGCTCCAGCAGCAGAAGTACCAGGACCCTCCGGAGCAACAGGTACGCTCTATTCCATGAGCCCAGCACCTGTGATCATCGCCATCGACGGGCGGTCCGGAGCAGGCAAAACAACCATCGCTATCGAGCTGGCGGCGCGTCTGCGCGCCCACCACAAGGTCTCCCTTTTCCACCTTGAGGACATCTATCCGGGCTGGAACGGGCTCGCGGCCGGCGTCGAACGCTACGTCACCACCGTGCTCGCTCCCTTGCGGAGGGGCCAGGCCGCCGAATGGGTTACGTGGGACTGGGAGAAGCATTACGACGGCGAGGCCAGGGTCACGCTTCCCGCTGAAATTGTGATTGTTGAAGGTGTGGGAGCGGCTTCGGACGCCGCCCGGCCCCTGATAGACGCTGTGGTCTGGGCGGAAGCCCCCGACGACGAACGCCGGGCACGCGCCCTGTCCCGCGACGGAAGCACTTATGAGCCGTACTGGGACCTCTGGGCCGCCCAGGAAGTCGAGTGGCTGGCCGCAGATGCCGTGTTGGAAAACATTGACGTGCGGGTAGCCAACCGGGCAGACGGCAACGCTCCCGGGGACGTCCTGCATGCCCTTCAATACCTGCCGTCGTGCTCCAGCGTCATGGCGCCCGAGCTCTCAGCCCGCCGCGGCCTGAAGCTTCGGGCCGAACGGATTGCGGCAGAGCCCGACGCCGCTGCCCTTTACGAAACTCTGTACGGAGCCTCAGCCAATGCCGTGTGGTTGGATTCTTCGGACGGCCCGGACCTCGCCCGGGATGCCGGTTCTTCTGCCGACGCCTCTGGGGTCTCCCCTGCGGCGGAGCGGAGGCGGTTCAGTGTTCTGGCCGACGACGGCGGAAGCCATGGCCGGTTGGCCACGCACCACAACGGGATCACCACCGTGCGCACAGGCTGCGCCACCGTGAGGATCGAAGGCCCCTTCTTCCGCTGGCTGGACGCGGCCTGGGGAAGCAGCATGGACCCCTCCACGGAGGGCTACGGTGGCGAATTCACCCTCGGGTGGCTGGGTTATTTGGGCTACGAGCTAAAGCGCGAGACCGGCGGAAACGACGTCGCATCCCCCGCCCCGGATTCCGCCCTGATCTTCGCCGGACGTGCTGTGGTCCTGGACCATCGGGACGGTTCCGTCTGGCTGTTCGCCCTTGAAGCGCCTGACGCCGCAGAGTGGCTGTCCACCGCCGCCCAAGCCGTGGGGGCTGCCTCCGGCCCCGCCACGGACTCCGCAGGTGACGGGACCGGCACGGGCGGCAACGCCGTCGAACCTTTCCAAGTAGCAGGTTCAGGTGCCTTGGAATTCACAGCCCGGGACACTGAGCTGGGCTACAAACACAAGATAGGCGTGGCCCAGCACGAGATTGCCGAAGGCAACTCCTACGAAATCTGCCTGACCACAGCGCTCCACGCAAAAGGGGAGGCAGTGGATCCCTGGCGGAGCTATGTTCAGCTCCGGCGCAAAAATCCTGCCCCTTTTGGGAGCTTCCTGCGCTTCGGCAGCCTCGCCGTGGCCAGCACCTCCCCCGAGCGTTTCCTCAAGATCACTTCGGCAGGAAGCATGCGGGCCGAACCCATCAAGGGCACAAGGGGACGCTCAGCGGATGCCGGGCAGGACGCTGCCCTTCGGGCTGACCTGGAATCCTCGCCAAAGGACCGCGCCGAGAACATCATGATTGTGGACCTGTTGCGGAACGACCTCAGCCATTTTGCCGAGCCTGGCACCGTGACCGTGAGCCGTTTGTGCGTGGTGGAAAGCTACGCCACGGTCCACCAGCTGGTGAGCACCATCGATGCACAACTTCTGCCGGGGGCCTCGCGGGCCGAGGCTGTTGCAGCGTGCTTCCCGGCCGGCTCCATGACGGGTGCCCCGAAAATCAGCACCATGGCCATCCTGGACCGGCTGGAAGTGGCGCCCCGCGGCGTGTACTCGGGCGCCATCGGCTACTTTTCACTCAATGGCGCCACGGATCTCGCCGTCGCTATCCGGACTCTGGTGATTGTTGCCGGGGACGACGGCAGCAGCGAACTGAGCCTCGGCGTCGGCGGTGCCATCACGGCCGATTCCTCGCCGCAGGAGGAGTACGAGGAGATCCGCACCAAGGCCTTCGGCGTGCTGTCCGCGCTCGGCGCCGCCTTCCCCGACTAGCCCTGCCGGCGAGCGCTGCCGCACCACGACCGTCCGAAACCCGCTCGAACGGCCCCGGGCAAGGCCGGTCATGTGGGCCAGGGCCGGTTTTGCGGCTACTGAAGGGTGGCGGTCAGCCTGGCCACGTTGTCCACGTACTTGACCAGCATGGGCCGCTGCATCCAGTCGTCGAGGAGGAGTTCATGCGAGATGTCCCGGTAGGTGTCCTCCACGTCCCTCATCCGGGTGACGATGTCCTTCCCCAGCAGCATCACGGACACCTCGAGGTTCAGCGAAAATGACCGCATGTCCATGTTGCTGGAACCGAGGACGGCCACTTCGTCGTCGATGGTGAAGTGCTTGGCGTGAAGCACAAACGGCGCTTTGTAGAGGTAAATGCGCACGCCGGCTTCCAGCAGCGCCTGGTAGTAGGACCTTTGGGCGTGGTGCACCAGGAGCTGGTCGCCTTTTTCCGAGACGAAGAGTTCGACGGCTACCCCCCGCTGCGCTGCTGTGGTTACCGCGTAGAGCAGGGAGTCGTCCGGGACGAAATACGGGCTGCAGATGGAGATGCGGTGCTGGGCGGAATAGATGAGGGTATTGAACAGCCGGAGGTTGTTTTCGGTGCTGAATCCCGGGCCGCTGGGCACCACCTGAGCCGTCACGGTGCCGGGCGAGAGTTCCGGCGGGTACTCCAGCTGGTCCTCCAGGGAATCGTCGGTTTCACTCAGCCAGTCAGTGGCGAACACCATGTTCAAGGTGGTCACAATCGGTCCCCGCAGGCACGTCATCAGCTCTACCCATTCGCGGCCGACCTTTCGGTGGCGGGGGTTGTTGTACGAAGGCTCGATCAGATTCTGTGAACCCGTGAAAGCCACTTCGCCGTCGATCACCATGATCTTGCGGTGGTTGCGAAGATCCGGCCGGCGCCACTGTCCATGGACGGGGCGCAGCGGCAGCATGGGGCGCCACTGGATCTTGCTGTTGTTGAGCCTTCTGATGAGCTTCCTGTAGCCCTTTATACGCAACGTGCCGAGGTGGTCGAACAGTACGCGAACCTCAACACCCCGCTCGGCTGCCTCCACCAGGGCCTCGAAGAGATCTTCGGTGATGTGATCTGTGCTCATGATGTAGAACTCGGCGTTGACGAAGACCCTGGCCTTGCGCACCGCTGCAGTCATTGCCTTGATCGAGTCCGGGTACCCGGGCAGCAACTCCACGCTGTTGCCATCTACCATGGGAAGCGAGCCAAGTTTCCGGTTGAGCTCGGCGGCGGAACCCACCCACTCCGGGCCGGAGTATCTGCTGGCGAGGGTGGCCAGTTGCGAGGTGCCGGCCTGGATCCGCTTGTTCACGGCTTCCTGCTGTGCCCTGCGCCGGCGGGAAAGCCTGAAGTTGCCGAACAGCAGGAAGAGCACCAGGCCCAGCACAGGCACAAAGAAGATTCCCAGCAGCCATGCCATGGCCGTGGTGGGACGGCGGTTCCCGGGAATGATTCCAACGGCCAGGACGCGGATCACCAGGTCAAGCAGGCTCAGGAACAAGATGAGCCACGGTGGCAACGTGCCAGCCAACGGAAACGGCCAGAGCAAAATGAACCCCCATAGTTCACAGCCCGCCGGACCTGTTCCGGAGCGGGCAATGCCCAGCCTATCCCGCGGCAGCCCGCACTAAGCTGGAGGCATGACTTCTGCTGCTCCCGCCACGGTGCTGGTGTTCCTTGATCCCGAGTTTCCCAGCGGCCGGATTGCCGACGCCTCACAGCCTCAACTGATGGCCACGGATCAGGGAGCCACCCGCGGCGATGGCGTCTTCGAATCCCTCCTTGCCGTAGCCGGACATCCGCGGAAGCTGCAGGCTCACCTGGACCGGCTCGATGGTTCCGCCCGGCTCCTGGACCTTCACATCCCCGCTCAAGAGGCATGGCGGCTGGCCATCAGCACTGCGTTGGCGGAGTACCGCACGACGCATCCTGCTGCGGACCCGGCGGAAGACGAAGCGGTGCTGAAGCTCCTGGTCACCCGCGGCGTCGAAGGCTCCTCCGGTCCCACCTGCTGGGTGCAGGCTTCACCGGTGCCTCCCACCGGCCGGCGTCAGCGTGAAACAGGCGTTGACGTCATCCTGCTGGATCGCGGCTATGACAGCGAGGCTGGCGAGCGCGCCCCGTGGCTGCTCCTGGGAGCCAAGACGCTGTCCTATGCGGTCAACATGGCTGCCCTGAGGTATGCCCATAAGCAGGGCGCTGACGACGTGATTTTTACGTCCGCGGACGGCCGGGTCCTGGAGGGCCCCACCTCAACGGTCCTGCTTGCCCATGTTCAAACGGTCGACGAGGGCGGCGTCAGTCGTACGGCCAAGCGGCTTATCACTCCCCAACTGGATAGCGGGATCCTGCCGGGCACTTCCCAAGGTGCTCTTTTCACTGCTGCCAAGGCAGCTGGCTGGGAGCTGGGCTACGGCCCGCTGGAACCGCAGGACCTGCTGGATGCCGACGCCGTCTGGCTCATTTCCAGCATCCGGCTCCTTGCACCGGTCAACCACATTGACGGGAAGGAAATCGGGACCCCGGCGCTTCGGAAGCAGCTGACGGCAGAACTCAGCGAACTCTTCGCGGGTACTGAATAGGCTTCAAAGCCCACTTGAGCGTCTTGAGGTGATGTCAGACCGGGTCTCGTGGGGGCTCATCCTGCTCCGTGGACTCCTCGGAAACCTGCTCTTGCTGGGCCTCGGGAAGGGATTCGGGACGCACTTCGACCAGGGCCTGCGGTCCGGTCCGTATCTCCGGAATCGGACCCGGCCGGTCCGGAAAAAAATCGATTACCCGGGCAAGCTCATCGTGCAGCGACCGGCGGCGGGAAATGCCTGGGGGCAGGGCATCCCGTTCGGCCTGCCGTGCGGCTTCCAGCGCCCTCCGCCCGGCTTCCGTGATGGCCACGTCTATGCTGCGCCGGTCCACCGGGCTGCGGGAGCGCGTCACCAGGCCGCTGGCTTCAAGGCGCGCCAGCACTTTGCCCAGGCTTTGGCTCTGGACTTTTATTTGGGCTGCCAGCCGTTCCTGATTCAGGGGACCACCATCGAGGCACTGGAGGGCTATGACTGCAGCATGAGTGAGACCTAACGCTGCCAGGGCCCGGTCCTGCCGCCGTTCAACGAGCCGTGCAGCCATGGACAGCAGCTGATGCGTGCTCCAGGTGTTGGCGTCCTGATTCCGAATCATCCGTCCAGCTCTCCTCCTGGTTGCGATCATTGCTTCCAGCGCCCTGGACGTCATCTTCAGGGCATTCCTCAGCAAAAACGTCCAACGCTCTACCATAAGCATGCTTACTATCATTATGGCAAGTATGCTTATCAACTCTTTGCGTCCGCCCCCGGGCAACCCTTGCGTCCAGGCGGAAAATTCTTGCGGACCGGAATGGCAACGGTGGACATGACCACCCGTTACGGAACATGACGACGACGGCGGTGCAGGCCGCCGTCGTAAGTGTTACTTTTTTGAGGAGTAATGAGAACCGGTGCCAAGCCCTGACTTACCGGTCGGCAACCCTCCTTTCGCGGCGGGGTGCCTCAGGTGAATACTCGGCATTCGACCACATCGAGCTGCAAGCGTGAGAGAAGGAGACCCTCGTGTCTGACGCACCTGCCCAAACCATTCCGGCCCCCAGCGCCGAAGCGGCCGCTTCGGAAGAAAAACTGGCCTACCGCCTGATTACCGGCCCGGATGACCGGAGCTTCTGCGAGCGAATCTCCACTGCGTTGGCCGAAGGCTATGTGCTGCACGGAAGCCCGGCTGCCACCTACAACGGCATCAACGTGATCGTGGCGCAGGCCCTTGTGCTCCCCACGGCCATCGCCAGCGCCGACGCCGCAGTTGCCACCGCTGTTGACCGGCTTGAAACCGATGAAACCGCTGACGACGCCGAAGGTGCATTTGAGGGGCACGCATGAGCTACGCAGGAGATCTGACTCCCACGGATGCCTGGGCCAAACTCGAAGCCGGCGCCATCCTGGTGGACGTCCGGACTGAGGGCGAATGGGCCCACATCGGTATCCCGGAAACCAAGGCGACGGAGAACGATCCGCTGTTCATTTCCTGGTCGTTCCCTGGCGGAGTAAGGAACACCGAGTTTATCGACCAGCTCAAGCAGCAGGCGCCCGAGGACTCCGACGTCGAGCTCATTTTCCTCTGTCGGTCGGGCCAACGCTCCATCTCAGCAGCCATCGCCGCAACCCAAGCCGGCTACACCTCGTACAACGTCCTGGAGGGGTTTGAAGGCGAGCCCGACCGCTACGGCGAGCGCACCGTCAACGGCTGGAAGAACCGCGGCCTTCCCACCAACCTTGGAAAGAACTAAGTGACCTTCAACCCTGACGCCGCCGGCTGGAGCCCTGACACCCAGGCTGTTCGCGGCGGGCTCGACCGTACCAACTTCCAGGAGACAGCTGAGCCGGTTTTCCTGAACTCCGGCTTTGTTTACGAATCCGCGGCCGCAGCCGAGCGCGCCTTCACAGGGGAGGACGAACGCTTCGTCTACTCCCGCTACGGCAACCCGTCCGTGGCAACCTTTCAGGAACGCCTGCGGCTTTTGGAAGGCACCGAAGCCTGCTTTGCGACGGCGTCCGGTATGTCCGCTGTCTTCACAGCCCTCGGTGCACTGCTGGCTGCCGGTGACAGGGTGGTCGCGGCCCGCTCGCTGTTCGGTTCCTGCTTTGTGATCCTCAACGAGATCCTGCCACGCTGGGGCGTGGAGACCGTCTTCATCGACGGCCCGGACTTGGACCAGTGGCGCGAGGCATTGTCAGTTCCCACCACCGCTGTCTTCTTCGAATCACCATCCAATCCCATGCAGGAAATCGTGGACATCGCGGCGGTCAGCGACCTGGCGCACGCCGCCGGCGCAACCGTCGTCGTCGACAACGTTTTTGCCACCCCCCTGCTGCAGCGTTGTGGAGATCTCGGCGCCGACGTCATTGTTTACTCCGGCACCAAGCACATTGACGGCCAGGGCAGGGTGTTGGGCGGCGCCATCATGGGGACCAAGGAATTCATCGACGGCCCCGTGAAGCAGCTCATGCGGCACACCGGCCCTTCGCTGTCCTCCTTCAATGCCTGGGTGCTGACCAAGGGCCTGGAAACCATGTCGTTGCGCGTCAACCATTCCTCTGCTTCGGCGCTTCGCCTCGCCGAATGGCTTGAGCAGCAGCCGGGCGTCAGCTGGGTCAAGTACCCGCTGCTGAAGTCGCACCCGCAATACGAACTCGCAGCCAAGCAAATGAAGGCCGGAGGAACGGTGCTGACCCTGGAGCTGAACCCCTCGGCGGGGCGCACCGCCAAGGACGCCGCGTTTGCCCTCCTTGACGCCCTGGGAATCATCGACATCTCCAACAACCTTGGCGATTCCAAGTCCCTCATCACCCACCCGGCCACCACCACCCACCGGGCGATGGGCCCGGAAGGCCGGGCAGCCATCGGGCTCACTGACGGCGTGGTGCGGCTCTCCGTGGGCCTGGAGGACGTGGATGACCTCATCGGCGACCTGGAGCAGGCGCTCAAGCAGGTCTGACGTCGTATATATTGTGGCGGTACCGACCGCCATTTGTGTTGGTTTATTTCCCAGCATCAGAACCCGGCGCCCTTCAGGCGCGGGTACTGCAGTTCCTGGCCATCAGCAGGAAGGGCATTCGGTGTTCAGCGATACTCAGATCGTTCGATAAAAGGAGAACCAATGCAGACCGGACAAGACATTGAAGCCGAAGAGCAACGCACGTCGGCCCCAACCCCAACCCCAACCCCAACCCCAGCCGCCCAGGAACCAGCAGCCGGCGGCACAGCCCTCCCACCTGCAGCTGCCCGCCCCCTCGCCGTCGTCAGGATCGTGCTTGGCAGCGTTTTTCTTTGGGCATTCCTGGACAAGACTTTCGGACTCGGCTTTGCCACTTCGCCCGCTAAAGCGTGGATTGCCGGCGGCTCCCCCACTGCGGGCTACCTGGGCAGCGTAAAGGGTTCGTTCTCCGGAATGTTCCAGGCTTTGGCCGGCGCACCCATCGTGGATTGGCTCTTTATGCTCGGACTCCTGGGCGCGGGAACCGCACTGGTTCTGGGAATAGCACTCCGCACCGCGGCTGCCGGCGGAACCCTTCTTCTTGGCCTGATGTGGCTGTCATCCCTGCCCCTGCAGAACAATCCCGTCATTGACGAACACGTTGTGTACGCCACGGTGATCATCGCCCTGGCGGCAGCACGCGCAGGGGACACCTGGGGCCTGGGCCAACAGTGGTCTGCCCTTATCAAAAACCCGTCATTGCGCTGGTTGCGCTGACAACCTCGCCGCCTGCGAGGCTGGCAAGCGCCAGGAAGCCTTGAACCGCTCCCCGTACGTTGGACTGAAAACAGTCTGACGGGCGGGGAGTAGTTTTTTGCCCAACATCAGGGGTCCCGCAAGGATCGCAGAGCAGTCCGGGGCCCCGCTCCGGACGGGAAGGCACGATCTGGCCGTGGCCCGGAGCCTTGGCCCTGGCCTGCAGGAAGAGCACGCCGCGGCCGCGGGTTCGAAATCGGGACGGGTGACCAGGCACGACTGACCCGGTACAAAACAACCAGCGGTGGTCTGGAGCATGAACTCGGGGTGTTGATTCACATCCAGCGTTACAAGGCCCAAAGCTCCGCACTGAGCACCATCTAAAGGAGAGCAACGGATACCAGACCCTGAATGGCACCTTCAACTAAAACCAGAGGAATACTGTGGGACTCTGGGGCATGATCCGAGGGTGTCGCCGTCGGATTCGCCGGAAGCTTCTTTTCAAAGCCTTGGATGGTGACGAGCAGAGTTAGGAATGTTGGTAGTTGTGGGAAACAGACGTCGGCGTCCGCGGAAGGGCGCGCTGATCTTCAGCGGGATCGTATTGCTGACCACACTTGCGGTAATGGTGTTTGTGCCAACGGAGCAGGTGCTGCTGGAGGTTGCAGTCCTGATGGCAGGGTTGCTCGCAGGAGCCGGGTTGGTGCGTTTTGGTGTGCCTAGGCGGTGGATAGGATCTGTCGTGCTCGTGTTGTTCATCTCGGTGTGGCTCGCATTGGGTACAGCCGGATACGCCTGGTTCGGCGGCTTCCTCGCGGGAACGTTCGCGGGAGTGGCATGGGGAAGGTCAGCCGGGAACCGCTCAATAAAGTCAGCGGCCGCTGTGGAGGGCAGATGAGCAAACCACCCTCTCCACATTGGGCCTGCAACCCGTTCCTGTCTTACCCCTCCCCACAATGGACACCACGCGATTCGAAGAGAGTACCGGTAACTTGCCGAGTAGCTTTTCAACGAATAGCTCACTCGCCGGGGGCGGAGCAGGGCCCCGCCCTAAAGCCTATTTTTCCAATGTGGGGATTCCGAGTTGGGCGCAGACCTCGGCCGGGCCGGGGATGACAGAGACGGTGTTGTCCACGACGCATGCGGTCAGGAACGGAATGTAGTTTCCGAATGACTTAAGTGTGGGATCCGGGTAGAGGGGCTTGCCGTTCTGGTCTTTAGCTCCCTCTACGTTGGGCATAGCACCTGGAGTCGGGGACACGAAGCCCTTGGGGATGAGGTCGTCGTTGACGCCAGTCTGGTGCATATTCCCCATGTCCCACACGCGGCTGCACTGGTTTATGGGATCAGCGACCTGTTTCATTCCGGCGTTCTTATCGTCGGGGTTTGGGTTGTTCTTGCTGTCGAATCCGGTGATGAAGATCCCGGTGGTGATGTAAGGGGGCTTGGTCTCCCCAGGCACGCTTTCAACAGGAGGTCTGCTGGTGAGATCGGCGCGGTAGTAGCAGCGGATGTCCCGTTTGTCCTCGACCGGAGCCAGGGCAACGTAGACCCCGGCGGCCGTGGTCCCGGCGAGTGCCAGCCCGGCGAAGGTCAGCATTGCGGGTTTGCGCCATCGCGGGATGAGCTTTGGAGTGCGCCGGGCTTCTTGGACCAGGAGGTTCCGGACACGGTTCTTCTTGTCTTTCGGATAGGTCACTTCAGACAGATTCATGACAGCCTCGCTTCAACGATCGTCGGGTCGAGTTGTTCAGTGGGCTCCAGGTCCCGGTTCATAACGGCCAACTTGGCTCGTGCACGATGCAGTCTCGATTTCACAGTCCCGATCCGGACGCCGAGGGTATTAGCAGCCTCTTCCTGCCCGACACCGTTCATCAGGCACAGGATCACGACGTCCCGTTCCCCGTCGTTCAGCCCTGCGGTCGTATCGAGCAGCTCACGGACGGCACGTTCCGCGTCGAGCCTCCCGGCGACCACTTCCGCGTGGTCTGCTTCGGGTTGGCCGTGCCGGGGATCCGAATGCGGCAACCTAGCAAGGAAATCAGCATGCCGCCTGGATCCCCTGGCGCGGTTGCGGTTCGCGTTCGTTGCCACGCCAAGCAGCCACGGCAGCAAAGTGTCCCTCTCCGGTCTGAGCCTGTTCCGTTGCCTCCACGCCTCCAAAAAGGTGATCGAGACGAGTTCCTCCGCGTCGTGCCAGATACCGCACCGGGACAGGCAGTACCGGAAGACCGCATCGGCGTGCCTGTCGAACAGGACCCCGAAGGCATCAGCATCTCCTGCAATGCACTTACGCCACAGGTCTTCGTCGTTCTCCGCCATTAGCCTCATGCCTTGTAGTGTCCGCTGCGCCCGAAATGGTTCCCGAGCCGCCAATATGGTTTTCGCCCTGCCCAGCACTGAGAGTCAAAGCTACGGCAGTCGGAACCTGAGGACGGAAGGCGGAAGCTGCGTCGCAGCGCGGATCTGATCCTTATCGCCGGACTTAATTCCATGAGGGTAAAGGAGCCCAAGACGTACCAGCCGCGCTCTCGCTCCGAATCCACCATCTTGGACAAAGTTTTTCAAGATTCTCGTTACAGTTTGTTGGCTGCCGGACATTAACAGGGCATGAGCTTGCAAACTATGGGGGAACGGGTGGATCTGGAAAGGGAAAAACGGTTCCTGGCCGCCCACGCGGCGTCCCACGACCGTATCTACCGCTATTTTCGACGCAGGACGGCCTGCCCCGCTACCGCGGAGGATCTGTGCGCGGAGGTTTTCAGGATTGTCTGGGAGAAGTCCGGACACGGCGCTGACCTCTCGGTGATCGTCATTTTCGGTGTGGCCAAGAACGTGCTCCGAAACCATGACAGGTCCTTATCCCGCTCCGCCGGGCTCATCGGTGCTTTGCGCTTGGAGCGCATCCCCGGAACACCCGCAGAGGGGTCGGCGGTTCGGGACGGCATCGACCAATTGGGTCCGCAGGAGCGGGAGGTGCTGCTGCTTACGTATTGGGACGGACTCAACGCCGTCGAAGTCTCCACTCTCCTCAACACATCAGCGGCCGCCGTGCGAATGAGGCTGCATCGGGCGCGCAAGGAACTAAGCCGAATACTCCAGGAGCAGACAGTGTCAGAAGGAGCAACAGAATGAGCCAGGACCAATCCCCCGCCGAGCTGCTTTCAGCCGCCGATCCTGCTCGAATGATCACCGACGAGGAACTGGACCGCAGCCGGGAACGGTCTCTTTCGTTCATGAATTCCGATGTGACCCACATAGCCGTCGGTGGATCCGTCCACGACTTCCACCGCACACCAGCCAAACGTCGTTGGGGGCGTTTCGCCGCTGCGGGGATTGCGGTGGCCGCCGTCGCGGCCTCCGTACTCGTCGCTTCGAATCTGGCATCGAAACCGGTCAATATGACGGCAGCTCCGACTGTCGAAGTCACTGCGGTGCAGCCTCCGCCGTCAGGACCACTCGAGGACCTGTTTATCGCCGCCGACGAGGTCCTGGTCCTCCAGGCCCTGCCAAACACTGCCGTATGGCAGCAGCAAGACAAAACCTTCCAGTCCCAGCTCGGTCAAGCAGGAGGCACTGCATACGGTCCGCCTGGACTCGGCGTGGAACCGGTGAATGTGCTTCAAGTACTCAAAGGGACTCGCACCACCGGCAGAAGCACCCTGGACGTTTCAGCCATGCCGGACGCCGGTCAGTGGAAAAACACCAACACCGTCGCCCCACTGACATATCTTGCGTTCATCAAGAAGGGCCCGGACACTTTCGGACGGCTCATGAGCGAACAGAACGCCCTGGTGCAGATCCTCAACCTCCGAACCGCCACGGCGGGCGATCCCCTGATGCAGAAGCCCCTGGACATCGGCGCGGATCTTCGTTCCCGGATTTCGGTTATGCCGACCGGGGACGTGCCCCTGTCAATCTATCCGGCCGCACCGCCTGTCCCAGCGGGCAATGACGTCATGCAGGAAGGAACTATCCACGGACACATCACGGCCTCCGAGGCATGCTTTACGTTCCAGACCAGCGCAGAAAAAGTCATTCTGCGCTGGCCCGCCGGCTATACCGCAGCAACACGTTCTCTCCCCCAGGATCCAAACGGGGAATTCAGGATCGACGGAGCCTCGTACGCCGACCGCGCCGTCGTGCTCAACGAATGGGGGATGATTTACGCCTTCGACCCCTGGACTCTTCCGCAGATCACGGGAAACCGAACCGGGGTACAAGCAGTTTGCGACGGACAGACTCTACCGGTCTTCGAAATCACACCATCTGGAGAAGGAGCCAGCCCATTCCGGCTCACCCACGGCCCGGCGGGGCCCGACACAAAGCCCTAGCTACCGTCTTGGATGGAGTTCTGTAAGCACGATCGGTGGAGACTACTTATTGTCGGCCCCCTCCCCAGACTGAAGCCAGCCGGACCACATGGTCTATCGGTAGTTTGCGGAGTAGCTTTTCTAACGAATAGCTCTCGAGGAAACCGAGCCGGCCGTAAAGAGGTGGGGACAAGGACGCTTTAGACTCCGGATATGGACATTGGGGAAACGCGGACAAAGACCAGACGTCAGAGACGTCTGGTCTGGACCCGTAGCCGCTGTTCTACTGGTCGGACTAATCTCCGGCAGCGGGATCCGCGAGGCCAACCCCCTCTGATCAGATGCAGAACCGTCCCATTCCCGCGATATGTCGTCATTTTCGCTGCGCTACTTTGCCTGACGATTGTTTCTTGCGAGCCGGCGCCGGTACCCACGCAGGAAGAGATCGTCGGAACGTGGGAATACGTCCCGACGGAAAGCACTTACGCTAGGGAAGCACTGCACGGAAAGATCGAGTTCAAGGACGATGCCATGTTTCAACTCGACCAGGTCCCCGGAGACGTCATCACCCCTGCTGGTCCGAGCACTCTGACGTCGGAACGCGGAACATGGGAAATCCTGGAGAGGCAGTCCGGCGTGAATGAGCCTGTTGTTCATATCTCAACGTCAGGATCTGCGGTTTCCCGAACCGTCGTGGAACGGACCTTTTTGCACGAGGCAGCGGTGACTCCCGGCGGTTAGTAATCGTCCATGATTTTGACACTGACGAGAAATACGTGTTCCGCAAAAAGTAGCGCTGTCAGCCGCGAATGGCAGTCGGTTGCAATTTCATCAAAGGTTAGCTGAAGCGGTTTTCCTTTAAAGCCGAGGCGGCTCCGGAAGATTGTGTGCCTGGCTTGCTGATGTCGCCGCGTGCCATTCAGCAGCCCTTGCTACGGTGATGCCGGTCAGTCGGCCAGTAGCGACCGTTTTGAATAGCTACCATCCGCGTGTCGATTTTTTGTGAATCGCAGCGATAGATGGCGGCATTTTGCGGCGCTAAATGTCGCCTTGGTGCCCGTAAGCCGAACCTTGAACGGACAGTCCAGAGGCATCTCGCCACGCTGTGGATGTCAGCGCTCCATGCCGCTTGCCATGTCCGATAGGCGTTCGGGTGGGGCGCAGGAGGAGCCTTCTCGAGCCACCTTGCGGACATCAGCCGGTAGCGGCGCCCAGGGCCCGGTGAAAGCTGCGGCTGGCCTGTTCGATCGCATCTTCAAGAACGGACGGATCGGCGCGGAGGCCCTGGATGAGCTCGTCTACGTCACGCAACCCGGCACGTTCTAGAAGCCTCTTCTCGTTCGTAACCCACTCGCCACGAGCAGCCAGTACCGCGTGGGCGGACATCATGGCGGAGGTGGCAAGGGCTCCAGCCAATTCCGTCAGCTTTCCGGCGTCGACGTAGGCAGCGCGCGCGTAATGCAACGTTTGGTCGGCCCGCCCGAGCCATTCAGGCGGGGCAGCGTCGCGGAGTCGCTGTGGGTATGCCTGACGGGGCAGATCTCCCCGTAGGACTCGATTCATCGCGAGTTCGGCGACGACCAGATAGCTGGGGATACCAGCTAGGTGGAACATGAGGGGCTCGATGTGGAAGCGGCCCTGGTGAGCCTCGGCCAGCTCATGTTCGACAACATGCAGGTCTCGGTAATGGACATCGACCCGACGGCCCTCGATCTCAAGCCAGGCTCCGCCGTTGAAGACGCCGCCACCCCAGCCACCTACCTCTGAGACCATTCCTTCCCAACCGAGGGCCCGCAGGTCTGCGGGATCGAAACGATCCCTGTAGTACAGGGCGAAGTCCCAGTCACTGGTTGGCCCATGCGTGCCGGATGCTCGAGACCCTCCCAGCGAAACCGCAAGCACTCCGGGAAGGGCGGCGAGCTGGCCGGCGACATGGTCAACGAACGAGGGATCATCCACGAGAGCAGTTGCCCCTTCCATAGACTGTTGCAAGCAACACTACCGGGGCGTGGGCCCCGTACCTCCGGCCGGATTCTTCGAGGCCCCAGTACGGCGTCTCGCTAGGTGCGCCCGTAAGCGGATCCTCCACTGGGACAGATGCGTCACCAGGGCGTTCCCCGAAGATCTATGTCACCTTCTGGCCACTCGCTCGCATCGCGTTTGGCGGAGCAGATGAGGTTTGGCCCACCCTGAGATACGAGGACGGTTTTCTGGTCCATACGAGACAAACACCGTTCCGTGGCATAGACCTGAACCCACCCCGCTGACTCATAAAACGGCACGACTTCCCTTCGACATCCGAGAAAGCCAAAGTCGATCTCGGGGATTTCACGCATTACCTTTTGAGCGTGTCGCATTACTCGCCGGCCGAGACCCGTACCGCGTGAGCGTTCGTCGACTAAGACACCTCCCGTGCCGGCCACCATGACATCATCTGTGCCCACTGCGATCCGGCGACGTTGAAAGCCGACATGAGCAGCCACCGCTTGTCCGCGGAACGCCAGGACATGAGTGTCTGCAGGCGAATAGCCGTAGGGCGCATCGGGGTTCCACGGGCCAAATTCTTTCAGGTACTCGCCATCGAAAAGGCTCTGGAGGCCATCAATTTCCATTTCAGTGAGGTCGACGTGTCGTCGTACTCGAATGACTTCGCTCATAGTTGCAGCATATGTCTCCGCTTCAGCGCTTATCCGATCCATGCCCGTAAGCGGGTCCTCCAACGGACACCACAAGAAAACCTGGCATGCTTTCTCAAAGGCCCGACATCCCGCTTTTCCCTGATTCCCATATGACCCGCCCGCAAAAATGCCCGGTGAAGGTGCCCTAAACGCTGCACTCCCCTCCGTCCCACTTCCTTGGATCTGGCACACCCCAGGTGGACTCCCCGCATCTTCCTGTTACCACTGCACGAGACAGAATGGATGCCCTGCCGGGTCCAAATACACGCGGAACGTGTCGGTGCCCCGATCGAGTGAAGTGGCTCCAATGTCAAGAACCTGCCGCTCTGCCTCGTCGAGGTCCTTCACGCGCACATCGAGGTGCGCCTGCTGTGGAACCTCCTGTCCCGGCCACTGTGGCGGACGGTAGTCCTCCACCTGTTGGAATGCCAGCGCAGGCCGATCCTCAGCGTCACCGATCGTGATAAAGCCATCATCATCCTGAACGCGGATCATGCCCAGTAATTGCTGATAGAACGTAGCCAGCGGATCCGGATCCGCGCAGTCGATGACAGTGGCATGCCATGAACCAATCATGGCCCCAATAATGGTGTCCTTTCGTTCACTCGCGCCATGGCCAGGAGGAAATGGTTTCAGTTCCTTGGGCGCTGGCCAGGGCGTGGGCCCTGGTCGCACCTCCGGGCCCCGGGTCGGCGGCGACTGGGGGGCAAACCTCGGTCTCAGAAGGCTTGATTGCCGCCGGCCCTGACCCCCAATGAACTCGAATGAACCATTCCGGGGCACGAGTAATGCGTACTCATTTATTGACCACGGCACACACCCATTCAAGGCAAATACCCACCGCGCCATATGCGCAGCCAGCTCATGACCCTGCCGAAAAGCGATCCAGCATCGCAGTGAGCTCGTTGGCTAGTACCTGTGTTTGTCCTTCGAGTGTCAGGCTTGCCTGCTGGGCGGTCGCGAAATCGGACTTCTTCACAGCCTGGCCGATCGAGCGGCATTGTTGTGCGACCTGAAGTCCTCCCACCATGGACGCTGAAGTTGCCAGGCTCAGTACGGCGTCCAGGGCTGCGCTCAGGTCCTGATTGCCCACGGCGCATTGGATCCTGTTTGTTCGGAACGGGAGCAGGTTCCGGAATTCGGCGATGAACCGGAGGGCGATGGCTTCGTCGTCGAGTTCGTAGGCCAGGACCCGGAAACAGGAACCGTCCAGTACCGGCTCAGTTCCGCCATCTTTTTTCGGTTGCATCAGACCGCCAGGAGACTAGAAGGATTGACTAGTTCAGGCCAACCCCCTGCTGGCATGAACAACGTTCCCCGATGCCTCTCAAGGAACACGCCCAAACCGACAAGGAATTAGTCAAAACTGCATCAATGGCTCTTTCCGTTGAGCTGAGATTGGGGAAACCTCCACTCGATGTCTAAATCCCCGCTCACTACTGTCGAATCCGGAAAGCCAGCCAGTCCCCCATCTGGTGGGCTTTCCTTTAGTCACGCCGCCGGGCACTGCGTCCATGTGGGGAACCGTGGCTGGGACAGATTGCGTGCTGAGATGCCATTTCGCCGGCGTCTAGAGTGTTGCAATGAAGACCCTTTTCAATGGTCGATTGTGGGTGCACTATGGCCAGGCCTATGTCGTGTCCGGGCCCGTCTTCGGCTCTGACTTGGAGGCATCTTTTCGAGGGCAGTCCAACGGCCTGTGCGGCGCATCCAGCCCCAACCTCCTATTTCTAATCACGGGTCTGCACACCGGCCATGTGAATTTCAGCGTCGAGTTCTCCGATTCAGAACCACCACTGGACCGGGCTTGGGAGGACGTCGTCGAAGTCTCATCCACAGTGGTCGCCCGTCCCTTCCTAGAGGAGTGGGCAGGCCAGGTCTTGTATCCAATTGACCTAGCTCCTGGCACATACCGCGTCCGGTACGCGGCAAGGGGAATGGACTCTGCCCGAGCAGTCGACACAATCCTTGAAACGGAGGAGCCGATCGACACCTACCAGCTCAGCTTCTGGCCCGCTAAGGGCGATGCGCCCGACCGCGTGGTTCGCCAGGAGAGCCAAACCGCAAGGTACTGGAATGGCTGGGTCAGCTCGCTCCATCCCACAGGTTGAAGACAGATGGGCGGGGATGGCTTCAGATAGCGGTCCTCCACCCGTCACCACTAGAACACCTGGCACGCTTTCTCAAAGGCCCGACATCCCGGTTATATTCGGGGTGCCCTAAACGCTGCGCTCCCCTCCGTCCCACTTCCTTGGTATCGGGATGTACCGAACGGCGGACGAGAAGCCTGTGTGTCGATACGCCACCAATCTATGGCTGTCGGCAGACTCGACTAGTCCTCATGGGGCGCAGGCATTTGGGTGAACTTCTGACCAATCAGTTGGGCGGCTCGTGCAATAGGGAAAACCACCATGCTCGTCAGGACCAAAAGAGCCGAGGCGGGGAAGCCCATATTGCCGAACATCACGAGAGGCAAGAGGTAACCTCGCACGAGGTGTTCTGCAAGCGTGGCGCCAAATCCGACGACGAACGCTGCTGCCAGGACGACCCAAAGAATGTTCATACCGTGGAACAGGTTTCTGGTCTCACGATTACCCGCTGTCGTCCCCATGGCGTTCCTCTTTCGGTTGTAATGAGCGCCGCCCCAGCGAAGGTCTCCCGGCACCCCGCGCACTGCCCGCCAGGCGACGGAGCGGCTGATAGCCGCGGGAGAAAGGCCGCTTCGTGCGCCCTCACTAAATTGTTCATGGAGGTCAGACTTCAGTTCCTCGCGGCGGGCGGCAGCAACCTCCGGCAGGACTGAGCGCGTATAGATCCCTGCCCACCACATGACAACCTTCGCGCTCCAAGAGGATTGGAATCCCTGCTGCTCTCTCAAGGGTGCACCGGCCTGAAAGCCCTCGGAGCCGGTGCGGGTGCAAGGGCAACCTTTGCGGCCATCGACACCGCGTCCCTTCCGCTATTGGTAATGCTGTACAGCCGCCGACGAGGCCGGCCCTCACTTTCAGCGACCTCGGGACTCTCCCAGTGGGAATCCAACAGAGCTGCCTCTGTCATCCGGGCCAACGCCTTATACAGAGTTCCATGCGCAGCCAGCTTCTTTCCTTCTTGGGCGGAGAGCGCGCTTGCAAGGGCGAAGCCGTACGCCTGACGGTCCGCCGCATCCAATTCTGCAACGACCCGCAAGATCTTCAGCTCTATTGGGAGAAGGGTTCCCTGTTTTCTGCGCCCCATACCTAGAGAATAGGAAGATAGCTTCTTATAGTCAATGCCTCGGGCAGCAGCAGTCCCAACTGTCAGGATCGGAAAACGCCACGTTTTCGCTCGCATCATGGATCTGCCGGATCATCCGCCCAACCCGTATCAAATCCTCATGCCCAAGCGGCAACTGCTCGAGCACAGACGCTCCTTCTACGTACTCGATCACATACCGGGCCGTCTTCATCCCGGCCCAGAGGCCGGGAACCTCCACGCCAGCTGAGCGGAGTGCAGTGAGATAGCTCTGCACGGCCGCGGAATGTTTCAGCCAGGGCTTTCGTACCGTATCGCCTACGCGCACAACACGTCCGGACGCATTTCCACCTGACAGTTCATGCTCATCTCCAACCACCTCAACAGGCTACTTGGCCTACAACTGCACTATCCAAAGACTAATGTCAGGGCCTGTCCCACTTCCTTAGAACCGGGACAGCCACCGTGGGACACTCCCCCACCCAACCAGAACGATAAAGCCGTATGCGCCGCGGAGGATTAGTTCGCGGAAAGATCCGAGCGAGACTTCGTGTAGTGGGAAACGAAGATGCTTCGGGCCATCTTCATATGTAGATCCAGGTATCGGGGCTCTGTGATGGAGGGAAGAAGGAATGTCCACATATGGGCTACCCGTTGGATCAGGTCTGTGCGGCTCGTGAGGGCGTTCGAGACCAATTGCACGCCGATGAATGAGGCCACCACATGGCGGGCCAAGTCCTCTACATTGATGCCTGGGCGGAGCTCCCCGGCAGAGACCGCCTGGCGGAACAGCCCTTCGAAAATCCCGATAGCGTCCAGGTAGGGCTTGGTTACGCGCGAGGCGAAGATAGATTCTTCCATGGTGAGCCGGTAAGCCGCCCCGACGAACGGTTCTTCAGTAAGTTGGCGAGCGATCACCGCCGAGAGTTCCATCGCAGAAATCATGCCACGGCCCGCTTGATTTGATACGTGCTCGGAAGCCGGGCTGAACTCCTGCTTGTATTCAGCGATCACGGCTTGGGCAAGTTTCTCCTTGGTCTGGAAGTGAAACTGCATGGATCCCTTGGTAACTGCAGCTTCCCGAATGATGGCAGCGGCGGTAGCTCGGGCAAACCCTTCGCGGTTGAACACAACAGCCCCCGCCCGCAGGACGGCGGATCGAGTCTTTTCGGCACGAGCCTGGATCACCATCAAATTTCTCCTCTTTCAACAGAACCCGGTGACGAGCACATGCCACCCCGCCTTTCCGTCCGGGGACCATGAGTAAAAAAGTATAGAGGGATTGTTTTCATTGTCCGCATCCGGCCTGCCTCGCAGTCTTGATTGAGCGCGCCGCACGAGCGGCGCTTTTCAGTCCGCATTCGGATTGCACCCTTTCTCACACCCGCTAAGGATTCTTCATGTCCAACCGCCTGTTCACCCCTCTAGGAATCACTTCCTCCTTCGGTGGGATGCTACTCATCGGCGCCCTCGAAGCGCTCTACGGCCCATCGCTGATCCGGCTCATAGAACGCTTCGAGACCTCTCCCTCCGCTGTAGGAATCGTCGTCAGCGCCCACTTCATTGGAGGTCTCCTCGGAGTGGTCGGCAGCCAAAGTGTCCATGCACGGGTGGGCAACAGAATTACACTCACGGCCGGCTATGTACTCCTACTCCTGGGCAGCCTGGGTTTTGGCTGGGCACCGAACCTGATTCTTGCCATCGCAGCCTCCGCTGCAGCCGGTCTAGGCTTCGGAGCACTTGATTATGCTTTCAGCCACCTGTTTGCCCTGGCATTTGGCTCCGGTTCCGGAAAGATGCTGAATCTTCTTCACGGCTTCTTCGGCATCGGGGCCATCCTCGCCCCTCTTGCGGTCGCCGTCTTCGGTCCCGAACACTACCCGGCATACTTCACCGGCTTTGCCGTTCTTACGCTCATCACAGCCTTGGGAATCCAAGGAGTCCGATCATTCCCCACCCAGGGTTCAGCGGCACCAGAAACCCCAGCAACCGCTCCCATGGCGTCAGGTAAACGGCTTTACTTCATCGTTGCTTTCCTGGGAATGGTCTGCGTCTTCGTTTTCCATGTCGCAGTCGGTAGCGGAATCGGCAGCTGGGAAGCAACCTACCTGATCTTTAGCGGGATCAGTGTCGAGCAGGCGGCCGCGGCCACGTCACTGTTCTGGTTCAGCATGACCGCAAGTCGTTTCATCCTGGCCTCAGCGATTAAGCGGCTGCGTCCCGGGACAGTTGTGACCCTCAGCTGCACCCTCATGACAATTGGTTCAGCTATCGCCTTCATCCCTGGCGCCGCCGTCATAGGCCTGGCTCTGGCGGGGTTCGCGATCGGACCAATTTTTCCGACTGCCTTGGCCTGGGCAAACCAGCTCTTCGGTGGACGATCCTGGGTGAGCGGGTCATTGATCGCCATCTCAATGATCGGTGGCATAGCGTTCCCCCCTCTACTCGGTGCCACCGTCACAGCCGATACTGCCGGGGCCGTGTTCCCCCTGGCCCTCGCCGGACTCTCTCTGCTCTCCGTTCTGGCATGCATAGCCATAGGCACCACCGGCATCGTCCGGGGTCATTCGTACCGGAACGAAGACCAAGAGGCTCCATCACTCGCAGGAATGTGAAACCCTCCACATAAGGAAGAGACCGGTCATGCACGCCGCCCTAGCATGCTGGGATCGACTGTCCCAGTTCCTTGAAAGTGGTCTATCCACTAAGCGGCCAAAATCTGGTTTAATGTCGTAGGTGGTCTGGGAGTTACGTGGGGCCAGCCAGAGATCGGTCAGTTCACTGCGCAAGGCTACCCTGTTGAACCTCCATTCGACGCGTCAGGACAATACTTCTGCACCGGTCAATCAATGCATTGGAGCACCGGTCAAATTCAAATTGCGTGCAACATGACCCGTGGGCGCAGCGGCGGCCCTTGGCTAAGGGGTTACGACACGAGTAGCGGATACGCTAACGGCGTTGTGAGCACTTTTGATCGGATCGTAAATCCGACTGTTAGCAATTCGCCCTATTTTTCAAATCAGAATATTGGGACGACTTATAACGAGTTCCGAAACGGATAGGAAAAGGGGGGTGTTCATGGTGACGACTAGAAATCAACGCGTCAGATGTCCCAGAGCCATACAAGTGTTCATGACCATGTGCGTCCTGATCTTCGCCGTCGCTGCCTGTGGGAACACAGCCAGTAGCGGACCCGAGCAAGAAGGGCAAAAGCCGCCGCTACCATCTGCAACACCTTCACCGGGAGAGACGAGTGACAGCGGGTCCTCCAAAGCTGAATGCCCGGAGACATCAGAGCCACCGGACAATCCAGCCGAACCCAGTAAAACCACATCCAACGCTGCTACAGCAGCTGATTGCGGAGCAAGCTTTCCTCCACTAACTGAAGAGGAAATGCGCAAACACGCCTTGCCGCACGGTCTGGCTGTGGCAGGCCAGCACTCCCGTTATGACGAATAGAGGATTGCGCCTTGGCATCGGGATCCTCCCAGTCATATCCCTACTCACGGACCAAGGCAGAGTGGAAATCGCTGCAAGCCCGGATTCAGGTGCTAAAGGTCGTATCTGGTGCCCGTACGCCGAACCCTGACCGGGCAATCCGATTGCCCGAGAAGGATCCCTCAGGGGCGTGCGGACGTAGTGCACGCGAACGCATTCGCTCGCGCGCTACCTGAGTTCTGAAATGAGCACTGCGGCGGTGCCATTGTCCTGGGCGTCGAAGATGTGGGGAGCGTCGCCCGGATAACAAAGGTAGTCGCCGGGCGACAGGGCGACGGGCGAGGACGCCGGACCGACGAGTGCCGCACCCGATATCAGCACCACGTGCTCCACAGTGCCATAGGCATGGGGAGCGGACACCTTGGGGCTGCTGGGGTCGGCCTGTACCAAGTAAACGTCGCGGCGCGCGTTGGGGGGACTGGCGGAGAGGAGTGCGGCCATATAGTCGCTGTCGGCAGAACGGATGCGCGGCGCATCCGCGGCACGAATCAGCGTGACAGGCTCAGCTGTCTTGTCTACGAGCCGGGCAAATGGCACGCCGAGCGCGTCTCCCAGTGCCCATAACGTCTCAACGCTGGGGTTACCCCCGCCCGATTCAAGTTGAGAAACTGTCCCCTTGGACAATCCTGCGCGACGGGCGAGCTCGGAAACCGACAGGCCTCCGGCAATGCGCTCCCGTCGAATTCCCGCACCGATTCGTGCGCCGAGCTGTTCCACCATGCGTTCACCATATCGAACAATCGATCGGTTTGACAGGCAAGTGAGCGTCGTTCACAATAATAGTCATGCGTTCATTCTATCGAACAGCTTCGCCTCTTTCCCCTGCGATATCGATCGCCTCAGCTGTGCTCATGGTCGGGGTGGCTTATGGCTCAACGGCGCTTGCTGCGGGATTTCCGCCGTGGCTCGTCGTGCTTGCCGCCGTTCTTGTGCTCAGCGCATCCTCGGAGCTGCTGTTCGTTGGGGTCATCGCGGCGGGCGGGCTGCCTTGGGTGGCGGTAGCTGCAGCACTGCTGGTGAATCTTCGGAACGTCGTCTATGGGTTCTCGGCTTCCGCGTTTCTGCCGCGGCCGCGCCTACTTCGGTACTTGTCGACCCACCTGATCAACGACGAAAGCGTCGCCTTCGCGCTAGCCGAGCCGCAACCAGCCCGACGCCTCAACGCATTCAGCGTCGTCGGGGTCGCAATTCTGGTCGCGTGGCCGCTCGGCGCGACGATTGGCGTGCTTGTCGGGTACGTCGTGCCCGACCCCAGGCGCCTCGGGCTCGATGCGGTTTTCCCTGCCATCTTTGTCGCGATCCTCCTCGGAACCATCACGCGCAGCACCGTTGGTCCTGCGCTTGCCGGCGCGACGATCGCCGCGGCTGCCACACCCGTCGTGGCCGCTGGAGTCGCCCCCGTCCTGGGTTTAGTCGGGTTGCTCACACTTGTGCGAAAGCGGGGGCACGGTGGCTGACATAAATCTCGTTCTCGCGATTCTCGTTCTCGCCGTCGGTACCTATGTCATCAGACTCGGCGGGGTCAGCTTCGGCGGGTCCCGCTTCGCCCTCCGGCTCCAACAATGGAGTGAACCCGCGGTGATCGTGCTTCTCGCAAGCGTCGCCGCGGCCGCAACTATCTATGACGGACAGGGTTTCGCCGGGTGGGCCCGCATCACTGGGGTGGCTGCGGCTGCCGGCCTGACCGCGATGCACGCACCCCTTGTCATTGTTGTGGTCGCCGCTGCCGGAGTATCCGCCTGTCTGAGGGTTCTTGGGATTCACTGACCCCTGCGCAACCAGGACGAGAGTTTGAATGGAAGTCGCCAGTAAGCCGGTCCTCCACCGCCACCACTTCGCGCCACTCCCCCACCATGAAAAGTCCAATACGAATGCTGATGCTTCCGATTTCCGTATACCCGGCCCGCTAAACCGTCCCGCAGAGGTGCCTCGAGTGCGGTTCTGCGGGTCATAGAAATCCATTTCAAATACATCGTTACCGTGTCAGGCCGACCTGTGAAGGATCGACTTACGGGTTCCCGCCGCTAAGACAAGCCGTAGCGGTTCCCTCACCACTTCCGGTAACCGCGTCACGATTTGTCCTGCATGCGGTTAGTAGGGCGTGGGACAAAAAGCCCCTCCCTGGATGTGGTTGAACACTCTCCGGGCATG
Organism: Arthrobacter sp. Z5-13; assembly: GCF_056499105.1. NCBI lineage: Bacteria > Bacillati > Actinomycetota > Actinomycetes > Micrococcales > Micrococcaceae > Arthrobacter > Arthrobacter sp. Z5-13. Next base: position 359,951 of record NZ_CP096460.1, on the reverse strand, counting down.
AAAGACAGCTTGCCCGCCATCAGGGTCGGGCGGAACAGGATGCCGGATCACCTGAAAACCCCATCCGTGGAAAAGTGCGGGGAATTCCCCGGCAGAGTTTTTGTTGTGCTGGAATTGAGCAAACATATTGCGAATTCCTTGACAACTTATTTCCCGTGATCTTGTCACGGTTTTGTCTTCGCCTTTCGCCAAAGGATAAGGGGACTTTTAGAGTTGCTGCATTTATGCACAGCTCGGAATTCTTCTGCCTCGCTACATTTACGGTCCTCATTTCTACAGGGAACCGCACAGAATCCACTAGGCTCTCATGATCCCGCCCTGTTGGGCCTTGCCATGTAAGCACAAAGTATTGAATGTTCAAGTAAGTCACAACGTTCTATAAGAACGTAAGTATCCTTACATTACTGGCGTAGTTGCTATGTGAATTGACAGTAATTGACAGGCGCTTGTTTGTCCCTAATATTTACCTTGGGGGGAAGCAAATTTCAGAGCCATCAGCTGTAAATGACGCGACCCAAAGAAATCATTAGGGTCGAGTCTGTGCCCTGATCCAACCGTCAGGTGGTACTCAGTTGAACTTTTTACGTAAAGGCCAGAATCTCCGGAGAGGCCTAGGTGACCTCCCCGGGGGTATAAATTCCCGGACTTTCCCTATGACCAGAGACCGCAGCATCGCCCGGAAGACCCTGTCTTTCACTCTCGCTTTCTCGCTGTTGGCGGCCCTCATCATGGGAACTCTCCCGGCAGCTTGGGCCGCCCCGGGCTCCATTCATGAAATTACGGCGAACTGGGCCGGCAACCCTGCCCCTACTGACGCCCCTTTCGCCTCCTCCAGGATGGCGGAATTCCATGTCAACACCAACGATTCCGCCGCTCCGGAGCTCAATGAACCCGTAGACAACGTCCGGGCTACTCTGACCACTGGAAATGGTGTCTTCACGAGCATCCCCGATGTGTGCAAGAGGTCTGACGTCACGCCCGTTTCTTCGATCTCCGCCGATGGCACAACGCTCGTGTGCAACGTAGGGACAGTTGTCGAAGGCACGTCCACCGTTATCCAGGCAGCCATCCGGGTATCCGGCGAAAACGGCGGCAACCTGACCGCTTCAGGCACAGCGACGTCGGACGAGGCCATTGCCCCGGCAGGGCCCGCCAGTCCGACACCTTTGCCGATCTCCTATTCCCACGGCATGGATCTCTCCCTCGTCTCAGCTCCCGGGCAGGGATATCAGGGAGGCATTCAGGAAAGCCGCTCCGGCGGCAACCGCACATTTATCAAGATGAACTACTCACTGATTCTCGATGCGGGCAGCCGTCCCGGACCCGCCTCCTACACCTTCCCCGTCAACGTCACAGGCTCGGTTCCCGGTGCAATGACAGGTTTCCAGTGGGAAAGCTGTGTCCCTGTGGGCGCTCGTTCAAGGTCAACCGGCCAGCCCTACTCCGATCCCACACAGGCGGATAAAACCAACTTCCCTACCTGCACGGTCACGGGATCGGGTGCGAACTACTCGGTTACTGCCTCGGACCTGACCTACACGCTGGTCAATACTCCTGTGAATGACAGCATGGGCTCCCCCTTGCCTGGAAGCGGCGCCTACATCGCTTCGGGAACCATCGAGTTCAGCATTCCAACACCGGTAACTGTGCTCACCACCTACACGTTCAGCGCGGCCGGCGCTCCTCCGTTCACGTTCACTGACAATGTCACGTCCCCGGATCCGCAGACCAATAACGTCTCCTCGGCAACGCTCCCGCCACCCGGAGGTTTCAGTAACCACTGGGCCGGAACTCCCACCAATTCCCGTACCGCCTGGGACGCGAATCTGTGGGTCAGCCCCGGCACCAGCCAGGACATGCCCCTGCCGATCCCTGGCATTGACAGTTTTAACGAACTGCTGGCTGCATCCTCAGCCGGCGAGGACGTCGACTTGCGAATGTACATGCAGGCCAACAGCACGTTCTGGGCGACCTACACCGGTGCCGGCGGAGCGCAGATGGCCGGCATTTGCACGATGAACCAGAACCCGGCCTTCATTCCTACCCATATGGATGGCGGGGGCTTCGACGGCGTTATTGGCGGTGAGAAGGGATACATCAACTACCCAACTGCACGGTACTTCTACACCACCACTGCTATTAACCCGAAGACCGAAACGTGCGGGCAGGCGTCGCCGGGTGCCATGTGGACTGAGATGTCCCCTGCTCCGGGCACCTCGCTAAATGACCCACGTGTCACCACCGATAGCCTGATGATTCTTCCGGCCGGCGTGACCGCGGTGAAGATGACCTGGGATCCGGCTGTGGATCGTTCACCGCACACTTTCCTCCGGGCTTTTGGCTACATTTCTCCTGGCGCTCCTACCACGGGTGAAGGCTGGACAGTAGGAGCATTCAACCACTGGATTCCGGGTGCTTTCCCCGAGTATCCGTCTCTGAACGGCTGGCACAATATCAGCAGCGCCCCTGGTGGCATTGACTTGCCGGGCAGCACTTTCGGGCCGAACATGAACGGCTCCGCCGATGCGTACCGGTTGCAGGGACCGCAGGGTGTCATCACCAAGGGAACCACCGAAACAACAGCCCGGCCGGGCGTCCCCATCCCGTACACCATTACGGCCAGGGCCGACAACCTCGTCACCAGCCCTCCGCCGGTCTCGTTCCCGGTAGTGGATACCCTTCCCGAGGGCATGGTTTACGTTCCGGGCTCAGCCAGCCCTGCCCCGTCATCGGTTTCGGTTGACGGGCGGACCATTACCTGGAACTTCACGAATGTCCCCGCGAACGTGGATCAGACCATCACGTACCAGGCCCAGGTCCCCGAGGACGGTGCACCCATTCCCGGCAGCAAACTGACCAACACAGCAGTGATCAGCGTCCCCGGTGACCAGCGCCCTGTCGGTGCCCGGTCCGCTTCGGCCACTGTGACGGTTCCGAGCTCCTCGGCCACCACTTTGGGAAAGTCTGCGGCGGACAATGTGTTGTCCTTCTACGGCGACAACTCGTCGTGGGAACTGATCGTTAATTCCCAGGACCCTGAGGTCAACCCGTTCACAGACACCATAGATATCCTTCCCGCAGTAGGCGATGGTCGCGGCACGAACATCGACGGAACCTACTCCGTCACCGGGGTTGATGCCCCTGCCGATTCCACCGTTTACTACACGACGGCGGCCTTCGCGGGCCTGAGTAACGATCCGCGCCATGCCTCCAACGGCGGCACTCCCGGATCTGTCACGGGTAACACCGTGAACTGGTCCACCACCCCTGTTGCCAACCCGACTGCTGTCAGGATTATCGGGCCCGCACTGGAGCCCGGTGCTTCCCAGCGGATCTCGATCAATTTCGCCACGCCTGCAGGAACGGACTGTGTTGCCCCGGCCGCCGGAGACAACAAGCCCGGTCAGGTCCTGGTCAACACGGCCAACTCCATTGCCGGCCACACCCTGCTGCCGATGCTTTCCTCCGCATCGACCACCATCGGGGATTGCTACGCCATGGACCTGAAAAAGTACGTCCTGGTCAAGGGCGGGGATCCGGCAAACGACGCGGACTGGCGTGATGCCAACGCCGCGGCTGACTACCCGCAGTACCTTGTGGGCGACACCGTTCCGTTCCGGATCATTGCCACGAACAAGGGCACCGGCGAACTGACCAACGTCCTGGTCGCCGACTCCCTGATTCCGGACTGCGGAACAACTGTTGCCAGCATCGCTGTGGGTGCTTCAGCCACTGTGAACTGTGAAATGACGGCAGCCGTGGGCACCACCGTCAACACGGCAACCGCCTCGGTTACCCCTCCGGACGGGCCAGCTCTTACTCCGGAGGATCCGGCAGGTTTCCTCGTCCCCGAGCCCTACACAGTGGTGAAGGTCGCCGACCCCGCGTCAGGCTCCGACGTCAAGCCCGGTGACGTGATCCGCTACACGGTCACCATCACCGAGCCGGCAACCAGTGCAGCGCCGTACCCGAATCCTTCGATCAGCGACACCCTTGCCGGCGTCCTTGATGACGCCGACTACAACGATGACATCACCGTTGTTGAAGCGAACAGCGGTACGGCCTCTGTGAACGGGGATAACCTCTCCTGGTCAGCCGGGCAGATCATGCCGGGTCAGTCCGTCACGCTAACGTACTCCGTCACGGTCACCGGACCGCTGGACGGCGGTGACGGCGAACTGCTCAACGTTGTCACCCCCGGCACCGGAGGTGAATGTGTTCCTGCTGAAGGCGAAACTACGGAATGCACCACCACCCACCTCAAGGGCGGCTTCACCGTCTCCAAGACCTCGGACCCGGCCAGCGGTTCCTCGGTCACCGAGGGCGGCAAGATCACCTACACGGTCCAGGTCCGTCAGGCCGGGCCCGCAGCAGTACCGGGCGCTCTTGCTACCGATGACCTGTCCAAGGTCCTGGACGACGCCGCCTACAACAGTGACGCCGTCGCCTCCAAGGGAACTGTCGCTGCGGATCAGAGCGGGCAGAAACTGAACTGGACCGGGGATCTTGCCGTTGGGGACGTAGTCACCATCACCTACTCCGTCACCACCGGAACCTTCGGAGCAGGCGACGGGACCCTCACCAACGTAGTCACTCCAGGACCTGGCGGTGAGTGTGTTCCGGTGGAGGGCCAGAGCACCGAGTGCACCACCACCCATCTGCAGGGTGGTTACACCGTCTCCAAGACCTCGGATCCGGACAACGGTTCTAACGTGGTCGAAGGAAACAAGGTCACCTATTCTGTCCAGGTCCGCCAGACCGGGCCAGGAACTGTGACAGGGGCCCTCGCCACCGACGATCTGGCCAAGGTCCTGGACGACGCGAGCTACAACAATGACGCCAAGGCCTCCGCCGGGGCCGTCAGCGTGGCCCAGGTCAGCAACAAACTGACCTGGACCGGGGACCTTGCCGTTGGGGACGTAGTCACCATCACCTACTCGGTGGTCACGGGAGCAGTCGGATCCGGGGACGGAACGTTGACCAACGTCGTCGCCCCCGGCGTCGGAGGCGTCTGCGTTCCGGCCGAGGACCAGAACCCGGACTGCACCACAACCCACAAAGTGATCTCGCAGGCCGTGGCCTTGGCAAACACCGGAACGAACATCCTCAGCGGACTCGGAGTAGCCCTGGTGCTGCTGATCGCCGGCTTCGCTATGGTCAACTTCCGCCGTCGCCGCGCAACGCAGACAATTGCCGCATCATCCGAGGGAGGAGCGCTGCTCTAACCCGAAGCTTCGGTCCCCGCTGTTTCCCCCTGGTGCGGCGGTGACCGAAAGCGGCCCTGGTGAAAGCCGGCCGTAAGCAAATGCAGGCTCCTGATTTCAGGGGCCTGCATTTGTGTCACGCAGATACACCGGTTTCACGAAACGGATCAGCCGCGCCTGACGCGCTGGAGGACCGGAGGCTGGGCCGCCGTCGGAAGTGCGTCAGCTCCACGCATGGTGACCTCCACCGCGTGGGCGACGACGGCGCTCAGCCCGCCGCCGTCGAACGCCGCGTCCGCTTCCGCCTCATCCCGGGCCCGTCGCTGCTGCTCGGCTCCCGTACCGTGCGACAGGATCCGGGCGACGCCGGCCCGGGCCAGTTCCAGCTCGCCCTGCTCGCGCAGGACCGGTTCGAGGTAATCCACCAGGGCGTGTACGACGTCGGCCGCCGGAGCAGGTCTGAAGGTTCCAAAATGGAGGAGTTCACTGCGGAGTCCACGGTTGCTGGCCTGCCAGGACGCGGTCCTCAACAGGACAGTGGGCGCCGGGAGCGGGTCGACGTCGTCATGCCATTCGCGGCTTGCCGTTTCCACCAGCGCGCGGACCAGCACTGCGATGAGGGCTGCGTCCTCAGCGCGAAGGCAGACGTCGGCCACCCTGACCTCAACGGTGGGATGGTTCCGCGCCAGCCTGGCATCGAGATAGATCATGCCCTCGTCAAGGAGCACCCCTGTTTCCAGGAGCCTGGCTACCGTGCGCCGGTAGACGGGCAAGGTACCGAAGATCGCTGAGGGACCCGACGTCGGCAAGCGGTTCCAGGCCTGGGTGCGGTAGCTTTCGAACCCGGTCTCCACTCCGTTCCAGAACGGAGAATTGGCACTCAGGGCAACAAGGACGGCCAGCTTGTCCCGGATCCTGTCCAGGACGGCCACGCCCTCCTCGGGTGATTCGATGGAGGTATGGACGTGGAAACCGCACGTGAGCAGCTCGTGCACCGTCAGGCCGTAACGCTCCTTGATGGCCGCATAACGGGGGTCCGGTGTGATGTGGGTGGTGGAGGCAATTGGCGATGTGGCCAGCGCAGCCACACGCGCACCGTGCTGCCGGGCGGCGTGGTCGGCCAGGGCTCGGCCGTCCCGGACCTGCTGGAGGAGCTCCGTATAGTCCCGGCAAGGCAGCGTCTGCGTTTCGATCTGCTCGAGCTTGAGCTCGGCGGTTAGTGCCCTGTCGCCGTCGTCTGTTTCCGGGCCGTCATCGGCAGCGGGGGTCCTGACCGCCAGCAGCGCATCCGCCAAGGCCAGCGGCTCCCCCGTTTCGGGGTGCACTATGAGCAGTTCTTCCTCAACGCCAAAGGTCCGCATAGATCCATTGTGCGTCAGCGCTGAGGGCAGGACTCAGTCCTGGAAGTACTCGATCCTCGCGCCGAGGGTGTTGAGGCGTTCTGCGAGATCTTCATAGCCGCGCTCGATCACGTAGATATTGCGGAGTTCCGAGACGCCCCTGGCAGCCAGCATCGCGAGCAGCAGGCAAGCCGCCGGACGGAGTGCAGGCGGGCAACCGACTTCAGCTGCGCGCCATTTGGTGGGCCCGTTGACGTAGATGCGGTGCGGATCCAGCAACTGAACCTGGGCGCCGAGTTTGTTCAGCTCGGTCAAGTAGATGGCGCGGTTCTCATAGACCCAGTCGTGGATCATCGTCTGACCCTCCGCGTTCGCGGCTATGACGGCAAAGAACGGCAGATTGTCGATGTTCAGACCCGGGAACGGCATGGGATGGATTTTGTCCTGGGGAGCGTGCAGTTCTGACGGCTTGGTGGTGACATCCACCAGCCTTGTGCGTCCGTTCCGGGCAAAGTACTCTCCGGACACCTCCAACTCCTGCCCCATCTGCCCGAGCGTGGCCAGCTCGATCTCCATGAACTCGATGGGGACCCGCCGGACTGTGACCTCGGAATTGGTGACAATGCCGGCCGTGATGAGGCTCATGGCCTCGATGGGGTCCTCCGAGGGGAAATATTCGACGTCGGCGTCTATGGAGGGCTGGCCGGTGATCTTGAGCGTGGTGGTGCCAACGCCTTCAATCTCCACTCCCAGCATCTCGAGGTAGAAGCAGAGGTCCTGGACCATGTAGTTGGGGCTGGCGTTACGGATGACGGTGGTGCCACGGCGATGTGCTGCCGCCATGATTGCGTTTTCGGTGACGGTATCGCCGCGTTCGCTGAGCACAAACGAGCGGTCTTCTTCATCGGACTGGGGAGCCTGGACGGCGTAGAACCCTGCACTTGCCTCCACCGAAAGGCCGAATTGCCGCAGTGCCTGCATGTGCGGTTCCACTGTGCGAGTGCCTAGATCGCAGCCTCCGGCGTAGGGGAGGTGATACTCTGCCGACTCATCCAGCAACGGGCCCAGGAGCATGATCACACTGCGCGTGCGGCGGGCTGCTTCAGCGTCCATTGAGCCCAGGTCCAGAACTGCGGGCCTGCGGATCTGGAGATCGGTGTCGTTGAGCCAGGTGCATTCAACGCCGATGCTGGTGAGGACCTCCACGATCCTGTTGACTTCCTCGATCCTGGCCAGCCTGCGGAGAGTGGTGGTGCCCCTGTTGATGAGGCTGGCACAAAGAAGCGCGACACCGGCATTCTTGCTGCTGTTTACGTCCACCGAGCCGGAGAGGGTAAGTCCGCCTTCCACCCGGAGGTGGGTCATTTGTGGCCGGCCGACTTTTACGATGGCATGGCCGAAGATGGTTTCCAGCCGCTGAATCATCTTGAGGCTCAGGTTCTGCTTGCCCTGTTCCATCCGGGCAATGGCACTCTGGCTTGTTCCGAGCTCTGCGGCAAGTTGCCCTTGGGTCCAGCCCTTCTCCGTTCGAGCGTCGCGAAGCATGGCACCGACGGATTCCGCAGTCTCTTGAGTCATAGCAGGAATATACCATTTATGAGTTCGGAAGTCCTCAATAAGGGCTGATTCTGCGAGCAATCACACATTCTTACCCATCTGGTGCGATACTGCTTCAGCTTGTCCCTGCCCAGACCAGGTTCCACGTCCCTGCACCGATGGCGGCCGCCACGGCGGCCGCGGCGATCAGCGTACCCCCAACGAGCACCCAGACGTCCAGCGGGCTGTACGTGGATTCGCGCGCCCAAGTCCGCTCGGCTCCACCAAAACCACGGGCCTCCATGGTGACGGCGAGCCTTGAAGCGCGGCGGATGGCCTGCACCAGGAGCCCGAAACTCTGGCCCAGCGTTGCCCGGATCCGCTGCAAAGGGGTGCCGCGCGAACCGACTCCACGGGCGCGGCGTGCCATCCCTATGGTTTGCCATTCCTCCGCCATGAGCCCTACGAGGCGCATCGCAGCCAGGGTTCCCAGGACGAAGCGGTGTGGCAGTTTCGCTTTTTGAGCCAGGGCATCGGCAAGGTCCGTCGGGTCGGTGCAGCTCATCAGCAGCACCGCCGGCAGCGCAATGGCCAGCCCCCGGAGCATGAATCCCATCCCCAGCTCGAGGGAACCCGCGCTGATGGACCAGATGCCGACGTCGAGCAGTATCTGTCCGGTGTCTGGAGCCAGAATGGCGGTACTCCAGCCTCCCAGGGCGGCCGCAAGGATCAGGGGCCAGCCGCGTTGCCACAGGAGAATGGGAGTCAGACCGGCCAGCGGAAACAGCAGCAACTCGAAGCCCAGGGCCACAGTCGCCGAGACCCAGTCGATGGACAACGCCAGGACCAGCGTGATGAGGAAGACGGCCACAAACTTGGCCAGCGGATTGGCGCGGCTCAGGAGCGAATCCCCCCGCAGGGTCAGGGCTTCCCTCATGATGCTGCCATTTCGGGGGTTCCCAGGGCGAGTTCCGTGCCGCCAAGGACCGAGGAGAATTCCTGGTCGTGGGTCACGGAAACCACTGCCGCGCCGGCGTCCAGGAGTTCGGAGAGGAAGGACGCAAGTTCGGCCCAGGTGTTGGCGTCCTGGCCGAAGGTGGGCTCATCCAGGACCAGCACCTGCGGGTGGGCAGCCAGGACGGTTGCCACGGAGAGCCTTCGCTTTTCGCCGCCGGACAGCGTGTAGGGGTTGGCGTCCACAAGGGAGGTGAGCCTGAGCCGCTCCAGGAGTTCGTCCACGCGTTCCTCGCCATGGCCCAGATGTTTGGGGCCGAAAAGGAGCTCGTCCAGGACCCGGCCGGTCACGAACTGGTGCTCGGGCTCCTGGAAGACCGTGCCGATCCTGGAAATCAGCTGTTCTGCCTTCCACTTGTACGGGTCAATCCCGGCGCCCGCGCTGAGCTCGAGGGTGGCCGACACCGCTCCGGCCACGGGCTTCAGCAGCCCTGCCAAGGTGAGGGCAAAGGTGGATTTTCCCGAGCCGTTGGGTCCCGTGACGGTGAGCGCTTCGCCGGCCCGGACCTGCGCCGAGATGCCGCTTTGCACCGGGGTGGGAAGAAGCGTCTTAAAGCCACGACGCCGGGGCCGTTCACGCGAGACGGCAAGCTTTTCCGCGGCAAGGAGCAGCTGGCCGGAATCTGCTCCGCCAGGCAGCGCTGCGGTGGCAGCCGAGCCCCGCGGGCGGGTTGCCGGAATGTGGCCAGGAACCCAGACCCCCGCCCTGATCAGCATCTCTTTTGCCTGCTCCAGGACCTGGTCCGGGGTTCCGTCAATGAGCACCGCGCCGTCATTCGACGCTCCAGGCTGAAGCACAACGATTCGATCCACGAGGTCTTTCCACACCGCAACACGGTGCTCCACAACCACCAGCGTTGCTCCGGTTTTCTCCAGGCAGCGGCCCACGGCGTCGCGGACTTCCAGCACCCCGGCAGGATCAAGGTTGGCGGTGGGCTCATCCAACAGAAGGATCCCGGGACGCATGGCCAGGATGCCGGCGAGCGCCAGGCGCTGCTTTTGCCCGCCGGAGAGAGCCGACGTCGGGTGGTCCAATGGCAAGTGACCCAGCCCGACGTCGTCGAGCGCCTCATGCACACGGGCCCAGATTTCTGCCCGGGGCACTGCAAGGTTTTCGGCACCGAACGCGACGTCGTCGCCGAGCCGGGACAGGATCACCTGCGTTTCGGGATCCTGCTGCATAAGCCCGGCCCGCCCACGCTGCGCACGTGGAGGCTGGCCGTCGATGAGCAGCGAACCGGACTCGTCGGAGTCCCCTGCCTCGCCGTCGTCGTCGTTCGCGTCACCGAGCACCCCTGCGAGGGCGTGCAGGAGCGTGGACTTACCGGCACCGGACGGGCCAAGCAGGAGCACCCGCTCCCCCGGCCGGATGTCCAGGTCAAGCCCTTGGACGGCGGGGCGGGGCCTGCCGGCATGGCGCCAGGCCCAGCCTTGTGCCGTTACCCCGGCGGGGCGGACGCCGCCGTCGCGAATCGGTGTCATCAGGAGAAGACGGGCTCCGTCGCAGCCTTACGGGAGGCGAAGGAGCTCAAAACTCCGGTCTTGGCGAGGCCGCGGGTGGCGATCCAGGACAGGGCCCCGGCAATGATGGCACCCGAGATGGCGGTGAACAGGATGTAAGCGGCCTTGTCACCGGCTGCGTAAGCAATGTTCCAGCCCCATGGTGCGAAGGAGTCGTTCAGGCCGCAGAAGAAGCCTGCGCCGGCACCGGCCAGCAAAGCGATCGGCAGGTTGAACTTCTTGTACACGAAGGCCGCGAACACCAGTTCCGCGCCAAGGCCCTGCAGCAGGCCGGAAATCAGCACAGTGGTGCCGTACTGCGAACCCATGAGGAGTTCACCCGTAGCCGCAACGGTCTCGCAGAACAGGGCCGCGCCTGGCTTGCGGATGATGAGCATTCCCAGCACTGCGGGGATCATCCAGCCACCGGCGTAGAGACCGGTCAGTGGCGGGTAAACCGCATTGAGCGGAGCGGAAATAACGTTGGCGCCCTGGGACCAAGCCCAGAAGATCACGCCACCGGCGACGGCGATCAGTGCCGCCACCACGATGTCCACAACGCGCCAGCTCTTTTTGCTGGTTGTGGGGGTCTGCTTTGCAGAAATTCCAGTCATGTCTTCCTCCTGAGGAACAGGAGGGGAAAGTGCTCCCCGGCTGGAGCGGAATCGCGCCGCTTCTGCCGGACACTCTGAGAACTCGACTCCCTTGCGCCGGTACTAACCGGATCAGGTTCGAGGGTCTGCGGCTGTCCGCACTCTCAGCGCCCATCCATCGCACTCCCGGAAAACCGGTGATGCCCGACGGCGGCGCTCCCCTGTCGTAATCAATCTGCCCTTGTGGGCGTTGTCCAGTTTACACCTGGGCGGTGGTGGGGTTCCTGTGCGGATGTCACAATCGGCGGCGTAGGACTCCTGCGTTTCCGTGGAGCACGTTCCCGCGGGATACGGTACTTCAGCTGCCGGCCTATTCACCCCTTATGATCCTGGGATGGGGGAAACAACACGTACGAATGAAGCGCGAAGCGGCCGGCAGATCTATGTGGAGATCCTGGTGCGATCGTCCATGGACAACCTCTGGGAGCTGAGCCAGAACCCGGCCCGGCATCCGCGCTGGGATCTCCGGTTCTCCAGGATCATCTCGACCGGCGTGGGCAGCGACGGGCACTCACAGTTCCGGTATGAATTCCAGCTGCCGTTTTACGCCATCACCGGGACCGGTACATCGCTGGGGCATAGAACGACAGCAGGCGGACAAGCTACGTCGGTACTCAAATTCTCCACCAGCAACCCTCTCTCGCCGATCGGCCCGGGCTCGGGCTACTGGCGCTACGTACCCGTGGATCAGGGCATCCGCTTCATCACCGGCTACAACTACGCTCCCGGCATGGGTGCCATTGGCCGGAAGCTGGACGCCCGGTTGATCCGCCCCGGCCTCGGCTGGGCCACAGCATTAAGCTTTGACCGGCTCCGTATGTGGACTGAATCGGGCGTTGATCCGGCCAAGAGCCGCAACGCCTGGTTCCTTGACGCTGCCGCGCGCGCCACCGGCCTCGCAGGAGCGGCGGCGCTCCTCCGCCATGCTGTTGCGGAACGTCCCCGGGCTGCTTCCTCAAAGAGTCCCGAAGCGTTGAATCTCCCGGCCAGGGCCCCCGCTGCAGCGCTCGGCTTGGTCCTGGCAGCTGCGGCCCTGACGCTGCCCTCCCATCCAACGGTGCCCAGAGCAAGACGATGCCTTCGTCAGCCACCGGACAGAGGTTCAGCGGAAGCCCCGGCGTCACTGAAGACGCTGCCGGATCCGGGCCACAGGACGCAGCCACAATTTGAGGGAGCGCGGGCATGACCTCCATCTTCGCCACCGCCTTGGGCCCGGATTTCCACCGGCTACACCCGATGCTGCAGCGGCGCTTCGGCGTGGACCTCGCCTCAGGCTATGCGTGCATCGGCACCGGTATCTTCTCGGAAGTGCGCCGCGGGGCATGGTGGACCGTCCCTTTCCTCCGCCTCGGCGCTTTCCGGAACATCCTCTTTCCGGACCAGGGGAAGGACATCCCCTTCACCATCGAAAACTACCCCTACCTTGACGGCTTGGGGCGCCCGACGGTGACCTTCGTGCGGACCATGACTGTGAAGCCGGGCAAGAAACGCCGCTTTGACGCCACCATGATCTACAGCAAGAAAACGGGCCGCATTGTGGACTACCTGGGGACCCACCAGCATCTGGCCACAGATCTGAAGCTCGAAGTCCTTCCCGACGGTTCCCTCCACCTGCGGTCCGAAGGGCAGCGCTTCTACGAGGGCAGGCTGGGTTTCACCTTTCCCGCTTTCCTGACGGGGACGGCTGATCTATACGAAGGTTATGACGATCAGCGCGGCGTGTTCACCATCCAGATGCAGGTCCGGAACCCTCTCTTCGGTTTCCTGTTCGGTTACCGGGGCGAATTTACGTGTAGCTTTCCCCCTCTGTCAGAGGAAGGGACGCCGGCCCGCCTCAGGCCCGTCCGGGAGGAACGGCGGCAGTAGCAGCTCCGCCCTTGACCGAACTCCGTCAACGATGCCGTTAGTCTAGGGGAAGTCCCGTTTCCTCCTGTTTTACTGTTTCTACTGATAGGTGTTTTGGAAATGACTTTTTTCATCAAGTTGCTTGGTACGGGCATCAGCCTGCTGGCCGGTTATGCCGGCACCAAGGTGGTGGATGCGGCCTGGGAGAAGTTCACCGGCCGGAAGCCCCCCAAGGGCGACAAGGATGACGTGCCCACCACGCTCCGCACAGCATTGACGTTTGCCCTGGTCTCCGCCTCAGTCAGCGCCATCATCCAGGTCCTCGCAAACCGCGGAACCCAGCGAGCCATCACACGCTTCGCCAAGACCCAGGACATCGTCTAGCGGCACGGCCCACCGCTCACCGCCTTAGCACCTTAGCGCTTTGCCGCTCCAAGCTCACCACTTACCGCTCACGCGGGATCGTCGTCGTCCTCTATGGCGGGGTTCGCCGCGTCCTTGGCAGCTGCTTTCTGCACCACTGCTTCCAGCTCGTCGGTGCTGAGCAGCTCGCGGTGAAGGTGCTTGGTCCGGTAACCTGCCCGGCCCACCATGTGTGCCGAGACCGGGACCGTCAAGAGCTGGAATATCCAGGCGAGGAGCAGCACCGGCCATACCCACCATGTGCGCAGCTGAAGCCCTACAGAGGCCAGCAGCAGAAAGAGTCCCAGCACCTGGGGTTTGGTGGCAGCGTGCATGCGGCTCATGAGGTCCGGGAAGCGCAGCAGGCCGATGGCAGCGCCGAGGGACATCGCGGCCCCCACCACCATAAAGACGGCCGAGACCGCATCGATCACTGTGTCCAGGGTCATATCAGGAGTCACTGGGTTGCTCCCGCCGGTCGGCCACAAAACGGGCAACAGTGACTGATCCTATGAAGCCGATGACGGAGACGGCCACAACTAGCATCAGGTTGTTCAGGTGCCGGTTGACGGCCATGTCAATGCACAGCGCTGCTCCCAGGATGGCCAGCAGGACGTCCGCGGCAAGTACCCGGTCCAGGAGCGAAGGGCCAACGGCGATTCGGACGATCGCCCCGGCCGCAGCAATGGACAGGGTCACCGCAGTAATTACCAGGACAAGCTGCATCATGCGCCAATCTCCTGTTTGAGTGCGGCGAGTTCTTCTTCTGTACCCATGATCCTGATGAGTCCGGCTTCCGCGTCCCGGACAGACCGGCGGTACTTTACGACGTCGTCGGGGTTCCGCACGTTCAGGGCATGGATATAGAGCGTGGAGGTGGACCTGTCCACCTCCACCACGAGGGACCCGGGGATCAGGGAGATGACGTGACCGGTAGCCGTCACCATCAGGTCAGAGTGGCTGCGCAGCGGGACCGCGACGACGGCGTTGGTCACCTTGGGGCCGCGGGCGAGGGCCAGGTAGAAGACCTGGAAACTGGCGGCCGCCACTTTTCCAAGGAACTGCAGCGCAAACGGAATGGCCTGCAGAATGCTGAACCGGCCGCTCAACTCTACGGGCGGAAGGTAGAACATACGGGACACGAGCACGGCCAGGACCGCGCCGAGCAGCAGGTTTCCGGGTGTGAAGTTTTGCCACAGCGCACCCCACACAAACACGAGCCACACGAGCAGCGGCAGTTCCTGCCGCAGCGAAACGCGACGCCGGCTCATTTGCCCGCCCCTGGGAGTGCCGGCTCCAGCCGATTAGACGATGCTGAATCAGGCAGGGCAATCGCCGGGACCGGCGCGTTGTCCCCAAGCACGGCCTGGATGTAGGACGTCCTGTCCAGCATGTCCTGCGCAGCGTGGTCCGCTACCTTGAAGATTGGCCCGGCGAAGACCGTCAGTCCCACGCCCAGAAGCACCAGTGCCAGGGTGGAACCCACCATGGTCCGGGGCAGCAGGATCACGTTCTTGCGTCCGTTCCGCGTTCCGGTGTCCGCGTCACCGGGAGCTGCCAGGAGCACCGGATCGGGATGTTCCGCGTCGCTTGGTTTGCGCCAGAAGGCACGGTTCCACACCCTCGCAACCGCCAGCAGTGTGAGAAGGCTGGTGAGCACCCCGCCGATGACCAGGGCGTAAGCCAGAGGCGTGCCCAGCTGAACACCAGCCTGCATAAGGCCCAGCTTGCCAAGGAAGCCTGAGAACGGCGGAATGCCGGCAAGGTTCATCGCCGGAACGAAGAACAGGAGTCCCAGCAGCGGTGACAGCTTGGCCAGGCCGGCAACCCTGTCCATGGAGGAACTTCCGCCACGGCGTTCGATCAGGCCCGTGACGAGGAACAGACTTGTCTGGATGGTGATGTGGTGCGCCACGTAGAACACGGCCGCACCCAGTCCGGCCACAGAGGACATGGCAAGCCCGAACACCATGTAACCGATGTGGCTCACCAGCGTAAAGGACAGCAGACGCTTGATGTCGCTCTGAGCCAGGGCACCGAGTATGCCCACCACCATGGTCAGGAGCGCGGCGATCATGAGCGGTGTATTGAGGGTGTCTCCGGGGAAAAGGAGGGTTTCCGTGCGGACGATGGCATAGACGCCCACCTTGGTGAGCAAGCCTGCGAACACGGCGGTGACCGGAGCCGGCGCCGTCGGATACGAGTCAGGAAGCCAGAACGACAACGGGAACACGGCGGCCTTGATGCCAAAAGCCACCAGGAGCATAACGTGCAGGAGGGTGCGTGTGCCGGGATCGAGTTCGGCCAGTTTGATGGCGAGGTCGGCCATGTTGATGGTGCCGGTGGCGCCGTAAATCATGGCGATGGCGATCAGGAACAGCACGGAGCTCACCACGGACACCACCACGTATGTCACGCCTGCCCGGATCCGCGGGCCCGTGCCGCCGAGGGTCATCAGCACGTAGCTGGCCGTGAGCAGGATTTCGAAGCCCACGTAGAGGTTGAAGAGGTCGCCGGACAGGAACGCGTTGGAGACGCCGGCCACGAGGATCAGGTAGGTGGGGTGGAACACTGACAGCGGGGCGTCCTGGTCGCCGTCGGCCATTCCCTGCCCGGTCGCATAAACCAGCACCGCCAGGCTTACCGAGGATGACACCACCAGCATCAGTGATGAGAACTGGTCCACCACCAAGACGATCCCCCACGGCGGGAGCCAGCCCCCGATGTTCACGGCCGTGGTCCCGCCGTTCCAGACGGAGGCCAGAAGCACGCATTCCAGGAGCAGCGTGAGGGACAGAAGAGTAATGCTCACTACCCGTTGGGCCCGGGAGTGCCGGATCAGTACGAAGGTGAGGGCAGCCCCCAGGATGGGAAGTACGACGGCGAGCGGTGCAAGGCTGGCAATGTTCACTTTCGGCCTCCTTCCGGTCCAGGGTCAATATTGGTGGAACCGGGTTTTTCCTCTGCCGCCGCATCTTCAACAGTCAGCACGGCACTGCCGGCGTGCACGGTGTCGTCGGCATGCGGCTCTCCACTGCCAGTCTCGTCGGCACGGGGCCTGTTCGAGACTGCCCGCCCGTCAGAGCCAAGCATGGTGAGTGGGAACTCGGAGGTTTCCACGGGGATTTCCGCATCGTCCTCGGCATCGTAACTGGGGGTCTCGGCGACGCGGAGGTCCTCGACGTCGTCCTGGATCTCGTCCTGGCGGGCCAGCACCCAGGTGCGGTAGATGATGCCCAGCATAAAAGCGGTGACGGCAAACGAGATCACAATCGAGGTCAGGATCAAGGCCTGCGGCAGGGGGTCGTTGTACTCAGCCGGGGCCGTCTCTTTGCTGAAGATGGGCGCGAGGCCGGCGTAGCCTCCAGTGGCAAGAATGAGCAGGTTGGTGGCGTTGGCCAGGAGCATCAGGCCCAACAGGACGCGGGTGAGGCTGCGCTCGAGGATCAGGTAGATGCCGCAGGCGTACAGCGCCCCCATGACTGTGAGCAGGGTCAGGTTTACACTCATGCCTTGCCCTTAACTGTGGTCTCGGCTGGCGTTCCGGCGGATTCCTGCTCAGTTGTTGACTCCGCTGGTTCTTCCTCGAAGTGTTCGTCGATTTCGGCGCCGAGGCTGCGCAGGACATCCAGGACCAGCCCTACCACCACGATGTAGACGCCGATGTCGAAGATGGTTGAGGTGACAAACTTGATGTCGCCGAAGACGGGCAGCCACAGCTCGATAATGGCGGTCTGAAAAACCTGCCCGCCCAGCAGCAACGGGACAACTCCGGACGCCGCCGCCGTCGCCAGGCCCACTCCCAGCAGGGTGCCGGCGCTGATGGGGGTTGCCTCGCTCAGCTCGAAACGTCCCCCGGCCAGGTACCTGATAGTCAGGGCCAGGCCGGCCATCAGCCCGCCGGCAAAACCGCCGCCGGGCAGGTTGTGCCCCGCCAGCAGCAGGTAGAGGGAGAAGATGATCATCGAGTGGAACAGCAGTCGTGTGACCACCTCGAAGATGATGGAGCGGCGTTCGGGGGCGAGTGTCCGGCCGGCAACCAGCCAGGCATCGCGGGTTGATGCAGCGAATTTGCGGCTCACTGCCAGGGCTGCGCTTTCACGGGAGTTGCGCACGACGCCGGTTCGCCTGCCTACCGTCCCTGCCGCAACTGTCGAAGACGCCTTGATGCCGTCACCCCGGCCGCGGATGAAGATCAGGCTCGCAACTCCTGTGGCCGCGAGTGCAAGCACCGAAATTTCGCCGAAGGTATCCCAGACCCGGATGTCAACGAGCGTGACGTTGACTATGTTCAAACCGCCGCCGCCTTCATACGCAAGTTTGGGGAAGGCGAGTGAGACGGGTTCCGCGATGCGGGCTCCCATGGCGTAGATGCCCACGAAGATCATGGTGATCCCGAAGCCGAGGCCGATGATTACGCGGGTGACCCTGTACTTGCCTCCCGTCCTGTCCCGCAGTTCCGGTGGAAGGCTGCGCATGGCCAGGACGAAGGCCACCAGGATGATGGTTTCGACCAGCATCTGGGTCAGGGCAAGGTCCGGAGCGCCCTGCAGGGCGAACATCAGGGCGATTCCGTATCCGGTGACGGACACCATGAGCACGGCCAGGAAGCGCTTGTTGGCCTTCACCGCGGCCAGCGCTCCGATCACAATCCCAGCACCCACCACTATCTGCAGCGGCGAGTTGGGGTCGATGAAATACAAGTCACCGGGCAGGGGTTTGTTGGCAGCGAAGAGGGCAGTCAGCGGCAGGATGAACGCCACCGACAGGATGACTGCGAGGTAAAAATACAGTGATCCACGCTGGGTGCGCCCGGTGACCCAGACTGCAACGTCGTCCAGGGCGCCGATGGTCAGCTGGTAGGACCGGTCGCCGTCGATCCAGCCCGGGACTCTCTCTTGGAGACGTGAGAAGCCTCCCCGCCAGCGGAACATGGCCCACCCCAGCACAAAGGTGACGACAGTGAGGCCCAACGCCAGGGTGAAACCATGCCACAGCGCAAGGTGTCCTGCCTCCACCACGGCCGAAGCGCCGCCGTCGGCCCCTCCTGCATCCACGCTGCCGGTGACGAACAGGGCTGCGTAGGGTTGCAGCCAACCGTCCACGGGCAGCGGCCACAGGCCGTAGACGATAGTCAGGAGGCTCAACGCCGCTGGTGCCGCCAGGAAGGATGGGCTGATGGGTTTGAACTTTGTTCGTTCGACGCCTGGTTTGGTGGCGAACGCGCCCCACATAAAACGGGCGCTGTAGGCGAACGTCAGGACCGAGCCCAGCACCAGCCCGATCAGCACCACATAACCCCAGACCGGTGATTGGCCTGCTCCCGGCGTTTCAGCGTGATGCACGAAGGCCACCAACACTGACTCTTTCGCAACGAATCCCGCGAGCGGCGGTACTCCGGCCATGGATGCGGCGGCAACAGCGGCCACGATGCCCAGGGCGCGTGATGAACTGAAAACACCTGAGAGTTTGTTGATGTCGCGGGTACCTGATTGGTGGTCGATGATGCCAACCACCAGGAAGAGAGTGGCTTTAAACAGGCCGTGGGCCAGCAGCAAAGCGAGTCCGGCCAGGGCTGCGTCAGGTTTGCCGAGCCCTACCACCATGATCAGGAAGCCGAGCTGGCTGACGGTGCCATAGGCCAGGATGAGCTTGATGTCTGTCTGCCGCAGGGCTCGGTAACCGCCCACCAGCATCGTCGCCAGGCCCAGCCCCAACACCACCGGCAGCCAGAAGTTTGTTTCCGCGAAGCCCGGGGCCAGCCGGGCCACCAGGTACACGCCGGCCTTGACCATCGCAGCGGCGTGCAGGTAGGCGCTCACCGGCGTCGGGGCCGCCATCGCGCCGGGGAGCCAGAAGTGGAAGGGCACCAGAGCGGATTTAGTCACCGCGCCGACCAGGATAAGTACGACGGCGGCGCTCACCGCTGCGGCCTCGTCACCTGACATCAAGGCAGGGGCCTGCTCCAGAATGGCCGAGATCCTGTACGTGCCTGCGCTGTGGCCAAGGATGATCAGGCCAATCAGCATAGTCAAGCCGCCGGCTGTGGTGACTACGAGGGCTTGGAGGGCGGAGCGGCGTGCCGACAGCCTGGTCCGGGCGTAGCCGATCAGCAAATACGAAAGGACTGTAGTGAATTCCCAGAATATGAACATCAGCAGCAGGTCGTCCGCCGTGACCAGGCCGAACATTGCGCCGGCGAAGGCCAGCAGCTGAGCGCCGAATCCGCCCAGATTACTGTCCTTGTCCTTGAAATAGCGGGCGCAGTAGACCAGCACCAGCGATCCGATTCCCAGGATCAACAGCGACATCACCCAGGCAAGGGCATCCAGGCGGAAGGCGAGTTCAAGCTTGAGTTCAGGGATCCAGGGAATTATCTCGACGGCGGCTCCTGGCTGTGCGCCTTGTCCGGAGGGCGGAGAGTAGACAGAGGCATACTGGAGAATCAGCCAGACAAACGATGCTGCGGGCACCAGGGCCAACGCGTAGAACGAATTCCTGCCGAACTTTCCGAACAAAAAGGGCGCCAGTGCAGCCACCGCAAAATGCACGGCAAGGACTGTAATCACTGGTATCTCCGCAACGTCAGGAATTCGATTATCAAAGGTTGGAGCTGGCGGTCAGTAGTCGGGTTCAGCATGACTAGTTTACCAAGTGGGCCCCAGCATTTTTGACGGCGATTTCCGCCATAGGGGCGATAGCATCGGGTCATGAACTCCGCCACCGCGTCTGAGGCACAACAGCCATCGTCGGAACTTGAGACCGGAAGCCAGGCGGTCAGCAAGGGCCAGATCCTGGCCTGGGCCTCCTGGGACTGGGGCTCTGCGGCTTTCAACGCCATCATGACCACATTTGTTTTTACTGTCTATCTCACCTCCGAAGCCTTTGGCGGCGAAGATCAGGCTTCGGCCGTCCTCGGCGGCGCATTGGCAGTCGCCGGTCTGGCCATCGCCCTGTTGGCGCCGGTTACGGGGCAACGCTCCGATATCGGCGGCCGGCGGAAGCTTTGGCTGGGAGTCAACACCGCCGTCGTCGCGCTTCTGACCGCCTTGTGCTTTTTTGTCTTCCCGCGGCCGGAGTTCCTGCTCCTCGGGGTCACCCTGATTGCGCTGGGCAACGTGTTCTTTGAATTTGCCGGGGTGAACTACAACGCCATGCTGGCCCAGATCTCGAACCCCCGGAACATTGGGAAGGTCAGCGGCTTCGGCTGGGGCATGGGTTACCTCGGCGGGATCGTGGCGCTGCTGATTGTGCTGCAACTGTTTGTCCAGCCGAGCTTCGAGTGGTTCGGGGCCTCGACGGAGGACGGCTTCAACATCCGCCTCGTCGCAGTCTTTTCCGCCTTGTGGTTCTTCATCTTTGCTCTCCCCGTGCTGTTTGCCGTTCCCGAGCTTCCCCGGCCGGCCGGGGCGGCCAGGCTTGGCTTCCTCGCGTCCTACGGGCTGCTGATCCGGCGGATCAAGGCCATTTACCGGACGAGTCCGCACACGATCTATTTCCTCCTGGCCAGTGCCATCTTCCGCGATGGCCTGGCCGCCGTCTTTACTTTTGGGGGAATCATCGCTGCGGGTACTTTCGGGTTTGAGTTGAAGGACGTGATCTTCTTCGCCATCTTCGGAAACGTGGTGGCCGCAGTGGGGGCCATGGTTGGAGGTTTCCTGGATGACCGAGTAGGTCCCAAAGCGGTGATCCTTGGCTCGCTGGTAGGGCTCCTGATTGCCGGGACGGTGATCCTCGTCCTGGGCAACGGCGACTACGTGTTCTTCGGCAGCACCTGGGCCGGGGCCACCACTTTCTGGGTCTTCGGCCTGTTCCTGTGTTTGTTCGTTGGCCCGGCCCAGTCGTCGTCCCGCGCTTACCTGGCCAGGCTCGCACCACATGGCGAGTCGGGTGAGCTCTTTGGCCTCTATGCCACTACGGGCCGCGCCGTGAGCTTCTTGGCACCCACGCTCTTTACCCTTTGCATTGCGGTGGCCGCACCCTTGGTGGCCGAAGGAGAGGCCCAGCGCTGGGGAATCCTGGGCATTATGGTGGTGCTGCTGGCCGGACTCCTGGTCCTGCTACCAGTCAAACCGCCAGGCAAGGCAGAGATTGCAGTGGTTCCTTCCGCGTAGCGAAAACGGCCTCTTGACAGTCCACCCACGCTTGTTGCCCACTTAATAAGTACGCTTACTATTTGGTGGAACACCGACCGGAAAGGATCAGTTCAGTGGCAGACCAAGCGGACAACCAGATGCAGGACCAACGAGGAAATGAAGGCGACTTGGGCGCCGGACCGGACGACGGCAAGGTCCGCAAAGGGCCGGGCTCATCCGATTCACTGAAGTACTCCCAGGAGGTCACCTCAACGGAGGATGAGCCGGAGCGCGAAGGCAGGAGCCTCGTTACCACCCACCATGAAGTCATCAGGCAGTGGGCAGAGGAGCGCGACGGACTTCCGGCCACCGTTGAAGGAACGGAACACGGGGACCACCTTGGGGTGCTCCGCATCGATTTCGGCGGCGACGACAGCAAGCTCCGCCACGTCAGCTGGGAGGAGTGGTTCAAGACCTTCGATGAACGAGGCCTGAATTTCATTTATCAGGAACAGCGAAGCGACGGCAACCAGTCCAACTTCTTCAGGCTGGAGAACCCGCAGCGGGAGGACGCTTAGCCCTGCGCGTATTCTCCTGAATCCTCTGCCGCATCAGCCCCGCAGGGCCCACTGCAGCATTAGGCTGGACCCATGAACGTGGATGAGACAGATCTCCCCGGCCTCGGCAGGCGCAAGGATTTTATGACGGCATCGGGGCGCCGGATCGGCGTCGTGGAATACCGGGAAGGCCAGAGCGAACTCATCGTTTCCACCTGGGACGATCCCGACACGTGCCAGGCATCCATTCCACTGACAGCTGACGAGGCTGCAACGCTGGGCAATCTGCTGGGAGGGCAGCACCTTGCCATGCAGCTTTCTGAAGCCCACCGCGAAATCCCGGGGATCGTCACCCGGCAGTTTTCCATTGCCTCAGGTTCGCCCTTCGAGAACCAGCCGATGGGTAAGGCGTGCATCCGCACCCGAAGCGGTGTTTCCATCGTGGCCATCATGCGCGAAGGTGAGGTGGTCCCCTCCCCCGGACCCGACGTCGTCCTCCACCGGGGGGATCTCCTCGTTGCCGTAGGCACTCAGGAAGGCCTCGATACAGCGGCCGACATTCTGCGCAACGGATAAGCGGCAAATGGATCCGCTGGCACTGACCCTCATCGAACTGGGGGCCGTTGTGTTCTGCCTCGGCCTGCTGGCCAGGCTGGCTGAACGGATCGGAATGTCGCCCATACCGCTCTATCTCGTGGGCGGACTGTTTTTTGGTGCCGGCGGTTTCATGGAGTTCAAAGGGATCCAGGAATTTGCCCATATCTCGGGGGAGATTGGTGTCATCCTCCTCCTGCTGATGCTCGGGCTCGAATACACGGCCACTGAACTAGTCACGGGGCTGCGACGCTCCTGGCAGGCAGGCATCCTGGACCTCATCCTGAATTTCCTGCCCGGAGCCGGGCTGGCCGTCCTTCTTGGCTGGGGCCTCGTCGGGGCGATGGTGATGGGTGGGGTGACCTACATTTCGTCTTCGGGGATCGCCGCCAAGGTCATCACTGATATGGGCAGGGTTGGCAACCGTGAAACGCCAACCATCCTCTCCATTCTGGTGTTCGAGGACCTGGCAATGGCCCTGTACCTCCCCATCCTGACCGCAATCCTGGCCGGGGTCAGCTTCCTGGGCGGGCTTCAGACGGTGGGGATTTCGCTGGCCGTCGTCACCGTGGTGCTTCTGGTGGCATTGCGGCATGGCCACCGCGTGTCCCAAGCGGTGCACAGCGAAAACTCCGAAGTCTTCCTGCTGAACCTGCTTGGCGCCGCCTTGCTGGTGGCAGGACTGGCGTCAGCCCTTCAGGTCTCCGCCGCGGTTGGCGCGTTTATGCTCGGCATCGCCATCTCCGGGGTGACAGCGCACAACGCCACGCGCATCCTGGAGCCCCTGCGGGACCTTTTCGCCGCCATCTTTTTCGTGGCATTCGGCTTGAACACGGATCCCAACTCAATTCCGCCTGTCATCGGCTGGGCGCTGATCCTTGCACTGCTTACGGCTGCCACAAAAATGCTCACCGGGTACTGGGCAGCCAAGCGGGTAGGGATCGCGGTTCCCGGCCGTTTCCGTGCCGGGGCAACACTCATTGCCCGGGGCGAGTTTTCGATCGTTATCGCCGGCCTCGCCGTGGCCTCAGGTGCAGTGCTGCCTGAACTGGCGGCGCTGGCCACAGCCTATGTCCTGATCATGGCCATCATCGGCCCGCTCGCAGCCAAGTACATCGAACCGCTTGTGAGGGTCTGGCGAAGGCCCGCGAAACCGCAGCCGACCGGCGTTGCCTGAGGCAGTTACTTGCCCGCCGCCAACGAGTAAGGGCTAGGCAGCCTTTGACCGAGGCTCCGGGGATGCCTCGCAAAGATCCTTGATCAGCCCCATCCCGGCATATTCGCGGACGGCGCGAATCCCCTGGACTGCCGAGGCCTTGTCCGGAAAATTCCCGGACACCGCTACGACCGCCCCATTGGGAGCTTTGATCCTGAACGCGTAGGACGTGTTGCCATCAGCAAACAGTTCGAATGTTCCAGACATGATTACCCCTATATTTTCAACCGAGGAATCTGACCTCGGGGCTGTTTCACTAACGAAACGCGACGCTGCGTCCCGGCTCCCAGCCATGCCACTTTTAAATGTAGGGGCGGAACCGTTTACTTGCGAGTAGGTAAATTCCGGGAGCAGGGGGTCCCAGCTACTGCTAATCCTCAACGCCACTCCCTATACCTAGAGGTGCTATGTTTGATACCCTTCAGCTCTAGGTATAGGAGGCGCAGTGCGCATTGATAAGGATCTGGTCGCTGCTTCGGCCACGCCGCTTGTTCTCGGGATCCTGTCCGACGGCGATCTCTACGGTTACGCGATCCTCAAGCGCGTCAGTGAGCTGTCAGGCGGAGGCATGCAATGGACGGACGGGATGCTCTATCCGCTACTGCACCGGCTCGAGCGGCTCGGATATGTGTCGTCGTCGTGGGGTACCTCTGAGGCTGGGCGCCGACGCAAGCACTACGCCATCACACCGTCGGGCCGTGATGCCCTTGCCGAGCGGCAGCAGCAGTGGGCTGTTGTCGCAGACGCCCTCCGTCAGGTGTGGCGGAGCACTCAAGGGTCCTCCGCCCCGGTTGAAGGTTGGGCATGATGGAGCCGCATGCTGAGCTGGAGGCACAAATCGACCGGTGGCGCGGATACGTTCAGCGGAGCCAGGCCATCTCCTCCTCGGACGTGGACGAACTGGAGGACCACCTCCGTGAGCAGATAGCGGACAGGCAAGCGACCGGACTCGACGACGACGAGGCCTTCCTCGTAGCCATCAAGCGCCTGGGCAACCTCGACGCCGTCTCCCGGGAGTTTGCCCGCGAACACTCGGAACGGCTGTGGAAGCAGCTTGTCCTGGTACCCGAGGGCTCCGACGGCGACGCGCCACGGTGGCGGGAGCTGGCGGTGGTCCTCGCACTGGCCGTCGGCGCTGGAATCGCGGTCAAGGCCGGCTTTGCACTGATCGGCGACGGCACAGCACTGACGCGAAACCTCGGCCTGCTCGTCTTCCCGTTCCTCGCAGGCTACTTCGCCTGGAAGCGGCGTCTTACAGGCCGGGTCGGGGCCATGCTGCTCATACCCTTCGTCGCCCTCGCGATAGTGCTCAACGTCTACCCCTTCGCCGCCGGCGGCTCCACCGAGATCCTCGCCGCAGTGCACGCCCCGGTGATTCTGTGGCTGCTGGCGGGAGTGGCGTACGTCGGAGGACGGTGGAACTCCGACAAGGGGCGCATGGATTTCGTCCGGTTTACCGGCGAACTCGCCATTTACTACACCCTGATTGCGCTCGGCGGCGCAGTCCTGATTGGACTCACTCTCGCGACACTCCAGGTGGTTGGCGTCGACTTCGAACCGGTCCTGGAAGACTGGATCCTGCCCTTCGCAGTGCCCGGCGCCCTCGTTGTCGCAACCTGGCTCGTCGAGGCCAAGCAGCAGGTCGTCGAAAACATCGCCCCGGTCCTCACCCGAATTTTCACACCCCTGACGGTCGTTATGCTGCTGGTCCTTCTGGCCGTGATTGCTACAGCTGGCGGATTCGTGGACATCGACCGCAGCCTGCTGATCCTTATGGACGCGATCCTCGTGCTGGTGCTGTGCCTGCTGCTCTACTCGATTTCCGCCCGCGATTCACTCGCGCCTCCCGCACTGTTCGACGCCTTGCAGTTGGTCCTCGTCGTTGCGGCCCTGGCCGTCGATGCCGCGATGCTTACGGCAATGCTCACCCGTATCGCCGAGTTCGGCTCCAGCCCCAACAAGATCGCAGCCCTGGGCCTGAACCTGCTGCTGCTGGTGCACCTGTTGCGGTCTGCCTGGCTGTCCGTCGGCTTCCTGCGGGGGCGGCGTCCGTTTGCCTCGCTCGAGCGCTGGCAAACACGGTACCTGCCGGTTTACGGCGCGTGGGCCGCCGTCGTCGTCGTCATCTTCCCGCCGGTCTTTGGCTTCCTCTAGCCATAGGTGAAGCCTAGTGGCCCCGCCCGCCGGGCATCAGGGTGCCTGGATGTCCGTCAGATGGAAGTTCTGGTGGCTGCGGCTAGCGGTAGGTCCGCGCTGGCCCTGATAGCGGTTGCCGTACTCCCCTGCGCCGTAGGGGTATTCGGCGGCGGACGTGAGCCGGAAGAAGCAGAGCTGCCCGATCTTCATGCCCGGCCAGAGCTTGATCGGAAGGGTGGCCATGTTCGACAGTTCCAGCGTCACGTGCCCGGAGAATCCCGGATCAATGAATCCGGCCGTGGAGTGCGTCAGCAGACCCAGCCTGCCCAGCGAGGATTTTCCTTCCAGCCTCGCGGCGATGTCGTCCGGAAGCGTGACTGTCTCATACGTTGAACCCAGCACGAACTCCCCTGGGTGGAGGATGAACGGCTCGCCGCGGTCCACTTCCACCAGACGCGTGAGCTCCGGCTGTTCCTCCGCGGGATCGATGTGCGCGTATTTGTGGTTGTCGAACAGCCGGAAAAACCGGTCGATCCTGACGTCCACTGAGGACGGCTGCACCATCACGGGGTCGAACGGTTCCAGCACAATCCGTTGGGAGTCTATTTCGGCGCGTATATCGCGGTCAGAGATCAGCACAGCTCAAAAATACCGCATGCACCTGTTCTCTGCGCTTTCTCAGGGCTAGTCTGGCCTCCTATGCACGCCGCAGAGGGGTGGGATGCGGCATGAGGGGAACTGGGGTCTGGTCTTGAAGAAACTTGCTGCGCCCGCTGTTGTTGCCATGCTCTCTGCCCTGGCCCTGATGGGTCCCGTTCTTCTGGGTCCGGCCGCCGGCCCGGTGACTGCCGGCCCAGCGTCCCCCAGTTCCGGCCTGAACACTGCTGCCCGCTCCATGTCGTCCACTGACGTTTCGGAAGTCCCTTCGAAGACGCCCGACGACGACGGCCCCAGGCGGCTGGCCATCTGGCCCCCGTCAGGCCTCGCCCAAGCAGCTGACCCGGGTGGGAACGCCACCGTAGTTGCACCAGCCGTTAAGCGTGTGCCTGCCCTTGCCCCGCCCGCGCCCGCGCCCGGAACTGTGTCCACCCCGCCGGAACCGCCGCTCATTCCGCCGTTGTCCGCGTCGCCGTCGGACCTTGAAGAGCTTTCCGGGCAGGCGCCCGGTGCCGATGTCCCTGGCACATCAGGCGCCACGCCAGGAACCATGACCCCCGAAGCGCTGATCCGTGACGACAACTCCGCCCACATCAGGGAAGTATTCGCAGCCATCAACAGCTACCGGAACTCCCTGGGGCTGGCGTCCGTCAAGTACCACCCCACTGTCGCCGGCATGGCCCAGGAGTGGTCCGACAACATCGCCGCCCGCGAGGTGATCGAGCACCGGGCGAACTTTTGGACAGATCCGAGGGCCATGAATCCCACCAACGGAGCCGGTGAGATCATTGCGGTCCGGTGGGACAGGAACGCAGCGCAGCTCGTGGAGATGTGGAAGGGCTCCGCGCCCCACGACGCCATCATGAAAGACCCCAGATTCAACGTGATCGGCATTGGAATCACGTTTACCGATGGCAACTGGCAGACCACTCCCAACCGCTACACCATGTGGGGCGTCGTCAATTTCTTCGGCTACAACACCCTCCCCGGCGGAACCATCAACCAACCCGGCGGCAGCGGAGCCATCCCGCCCGCGCCGGCCACCATGTGCGATCCCCAGGTAAGGCACATGCCCCCCACCGTGGATCTCTCGGCGGCCGCAATTAAGAGTGCAGGAGACCTCGTCTCAGTGGACCCGTCGGGGCAGCTCCTCAACCGGCCATCCCTGGGGAACCGGGCGTATGGCGCCCAACAGGTGATTGGGTCAGGCTTCACCTCAGCGAAGGAACTGTTTATCATCGACTGGCAGAAGGATGGGGTTTTTGACGTCCTGACTCAGTGGGGCGACGGCCGTATTACCCTGCACCAGGGCATTTCAGGCGGAGGCTTTATGCCGCTGGTGACCTTAGGACAGTCCGGCTGGGCAGCCATGACCCTCGCCGTCGGGGAATGGTGTGCCAACAACCGCCTGCCGCAGTTGTTGGCCCTGGACCCTTCCGGAAATCTATGGCTCTACCCAAACCGTGGCACAGGTGACCACATCATCCGGACCCAGATCGCCACGGGCATCGCTGCAACCCGAGTGGCCATGGTGGATTACGACGACGACGGGTTCGAGGATCTGCTGGCACGGCGGAGTGACGGAAACGTGCTGCTCTATCGAGGGGCCGGCAGCACAACCCCGAGAGCCGAATCGCGCCCGATTGTAGCCACAGGGTGGAACGATGTGTCCGCCGTCCGAGCACTGCGGGATGTCACTGGCCTTAATTCAACCGGGCTGGCGCTGCGGCGCTCCGGCGGCAGTCTGGGTGACTTGGTCCAGTACTGGGATCTCACCGGTGGCGGACTCAATTCGCCCAGCACGGTTGCCGGTCCCTGGACAGGGCTGAAGCTGGCGCAGTAGAGCGCGGCAAAGCCCGCGAAGGACGGGCCTACTCCTCGGGAGATTGTTTCTCGAGGAGGACCTTGAGCCGCTCCAGTTGGGCAACCTCAGTCTTCAGGGACTGATGGGCGGCACCATTAACCAGTCCCATCAGCCCTTTCGGTTGATACTCGAGGGCGAAGCGGACCCGTGTGCTCTTGCCCTCGGAGCTGAGGTAGTACCCGCCCCGCGGCTGTGAAGGACCTGCGATGACCTGGAACTGTATCTCTGCACCAGGACGGACCTGGGTGATCTGGAAATCGCAGGCGACAGGGCGGCCACCAGGTCCATCGATGGTCTGTTGGTAAACACTGCCCTTGGCTCCAGGGGCGCCGGAGAGCAATTCGATGCTGCGGACTTCCTTACACCACAGTGGCAGGTTCAGCCCGTCAGCCAGGAAACGATAAACGCTGATGGCATCGCACTGAATGAGCACCTCGTACTCTGCAAATGCCACGGGGAACCCCTTGGTGATGGACGGCTGATCGGCGTAGCCCGTTCCCCAACGACTGCAGCTAACTGATTCAGGATAGCCAGCCCGCTCTCGAGGCTCCTAAGCAAGGCCCGGGCCTTTACCGAATGGTTACCGGACACCCCTTCATATGACGCCGCTTAGCGCCGGGCCGGAACCGTTCCCAGGTTCAATCCAGGGGAGAGACCCGGATGAGGTTTCCATCGGGATCAGCCACCACGAAAGTACGTCCGAAGACTTCATCGCGCGGCTCATCGATGACGTTAACGCCTTTGGCCATCCATTTGGCGTAGCAGTGGTCCACGGCGTCACTTGAACCGGGCAACATGAGCCCCACTTCACTGGATCGAGGTGTAGTTGCGGTGACAGCCTCGCCGCCTCCTGACCACAGGGCAAACAAAACACCCGGGGCGACTTCGAATGGGACGTAGCGAGGGGTAACCATGACCGGCTCCATCTCGAAAAGGTCGCTGTAGAAGCCGGTGGAGCGTTGGACATCGGTCACGTAGATGAGAAACAGGTTCGGCGTTGCCATGGGATCTCCTTCGTCGCTGCTTCTGACGATTCTGACGATCACCAGCCTGACACAAAGGAGGTGGGGTTTCAGATGTTCCGGGAAAGTCCAAGACTGGGGTAATGTGAATCTCGATGTTTCACCGGGACCATTCACCAGCATTTTGGCCGGTCCCACTGCGGCTGTAGCACAATGGTAGTGCGCTAGCTTCCCAAGCTCGACACGCGGGTTCGATTCCCGTCAGCCGCTCTCCTCACCAAACCGCATGGGGAAGACCCTGCGGGAGTTCTCTCTTTCAACCTCCCGGATCCCCTTTCGAACCAGGTTCTTTTCCAGGCTCTTCTTTATGGCAGCAAGCCGGGCAGTCTCGCGCTTACGGTAACCGGCAGCTTTGAGCCCCGCAATGAGGACGCCAATACCCTTGGGTTCGATTTCCATGCCAATGGTGACGCGCGTACTGTCCGCAATGGGGTAGAGCGTATAGGAGTAGCGGATGGAATCGCTGCCTGTTTCCACCTTCTCTACCCAGGACCTGCCCGGCACGCACTCAAGAAAATCGGGAGCCAGGCTCTCGTAGCCCGGAATGTCGTAATGGTGCCTGCCCTCAACACAGAACGTGTAAAAATCTGAGGGCGCACACGGCACCAGGACCGTGTTTTCCAGAACAATACCCATTGCCAAATCCTGTTTTCGATGGGCCTGCCCCTCACAGTGCCCACAGCCACATTTTGACACCCGATGCCCACTGGCACAATCGGGTATCACCCGTTCCCGGGAAGGTATTGAAGTCCCGGTGTGGGCTCCTGCCCGGCATTAGCACCCCCGGTGTATCGTCATGAGTCAGGAACCTCTTCGGTTCCGCTACAGGAGCGATCATGGCTGACAAGTCCCCCCGTCAAGCAGCATCTAAAAAAGCCGGCAAGTCCATCAAGGAAAAGCGCGCGGACAAGAGGGCTGCAGCAGCGCCGGCCACGTCATTGGACAAAGCCACCTCAAAACCGGCGGCCGCTAAAAAGAAGTGATCCGGACCGCGGGTGACAGCCGCGGCCGACTTCAGCATTGCAAGATCAATAGGCCAAATTGCCTGCGCGGCGCCTGCAAGCCTCCCGCGCCCCTGGCCGAGGTTAGAGTTACCGGCATCTGAGCCCGGAATTCCCTCACCATCACAGCTTGACGTTTCCTTCACCGACTAGCGGCCCCGGCCCCTCTGCATCGCAGGCCTCATCCACGGACGGACTGCCAGCCTGCCTGACCCACCACGCCAAGAGACTCACTACCGCTTCCTGGGTCACCCTCCTATGTGAGCTCTCAACTGGCGCCAAGCAGCGTACAGACATCATATGTTAGAAAGCCGCCGGACGGGAGTGTCCGCGCCATCCCCACCAAAGTTGCTATTGACAGTCGGAAATTTGGCCATAACATCGGACGTATCACAAAAGCTGTTTACGCTAACAATCCCCTTGCGGACCTAATCAACATGGAGCACAGACGATGACGTCACTTAATTTTGGCCGCCGGAACTTTCTCGGCGCAGCAGGCGCCTCGGCTGCGGGTCTGCTAACTACCTCCATCATCGGTGGAGCATCTATCGGTGGAGCATCGCCAGCGGCGGCCGCCGTCGGAGACGGGTGGGACACACAGGCTCTGCTGCAGAAGCTGATGGACATGCGTTTCGGCATGTTCAACCACTTCAACCTCGGCACCTACACCAACCAGGAGTGGGCCGCGCCCAACCAGAATCCCGCGATCTTCGCACCGCCGTCGGTGGACACAGATCAGTGGGCGGACGCCGCCCTCGCAGCAGGGATGAGCTACGGGGTGCTCACCACCAAGCACCATGACGGATTTGCGCTTTGGCCCACCAAATACGGCACCCAGAACGTTATGAACTCCGGCTACAAGCGCGACGTCGTCAGGCAGTACGTGGACTCATTCCGCTCGCGCGGACTGAAGGTGGGCTTCTACTTCTCCATCTGGGACCGCACCTATCCGGTGCAGGCCACCGGCGGATACCATGTCAGCGACCCTGCCGCGGGCGTCGACCAGCCCCAGATCAAGTACGTGCTTAACCAGATCACCGAACTGCTCACCGGGTACGGCGAGATCGAAGTCCTGATGCTCGATGGCTACGCCTGGCAGATGGGCCACCAACAGGTCCCCATGCAACGGATCCGTGACCTGGTCAAAACCCTCCAGCCCAACTGCCTCATCGTCGACATCTGCGCCGTCCTCACCCCTTGGCTGGCCGATGCCATCTTCTGGGAAGAACCCTTCGGGATCACCGCGCCGGCCGGGAACACGTGGGCCGGGATGCAGGGCCAGACCATCAGCAACGGCTGGTTCTGGCACCCATCCACCCCCACCGAAGGATTGATGTCCAAGGACGCAATCATCACCCACCTCACCGAACTCGAATCGAGGTGGACCTCGTTTATTCTCAACTGCGCACCCAACCGGAACGGCAAGCTTGACCCCAACGTGGTGGCCCGCCTCGCTGAAGTCGGCGCGGCGTGGTCCCCCAACACATCACGAGGAGCACTCCCTGCACAGCCCCTCCGCGCCGAACACCTGATCACTCCGGTAGCGGCTTATGCATCCGCGTTCCGTGATCCCGAACCCCCATACTTCGCGATCGACGGACGCGCCGACAACAAATTGCAGACCTGCTGGTCCACCTGGCCCGGCACCGGCGAACTCACGGCTCCGGTGTCCATAACGCTGGATCTGGGCGGAATCTACACCGGTGTCAGCATCCTGGAGTACCTGCCCAAGCAGTGGAACCGCGGAAACGGCACCGACGGCGACGTGACCTCCTTCGAGATCTCCACCAGCACCAACGGCGTGACCTTCACTACCGTCGCGGCCGGCAGCTGGGCCACCGGCCCCACCCCGAAGCTCGCCCAGTGGACCCCGGTCACTGCCGGGTTCATCCGGCTCACCGCCAAGGCAGGCTCCGGCGGTTACACCAACGTGGCTGGCCTGCGGGTGGGCGGCCGCACCGCAAAGCCTGTCCGGCAGTCGTTCGCCGTCGCCCCTAACCGCGCCTACAAACTCATCAACCCCGCCAGCGGGAAGGCGCTGACCGTACTCAACGGCTCCACTGCCAACAGGGCCGCCGTTGTCCTGGCCGCCGACACCAACGCCGCGAACCAGCGCTGGACGCTGACCACCGACGTCGACGGCTACTACAAGCTAAGGGACGCCAACAGCGGAAAGGTCCTCGAGATCGGTTTCCGCTCACGGACCATCGGCGAGAAGGCCGCGATCTATTCCAGCGCCGAGGTCCTGCAGCAGCAGTGGGCAATCACCCCCGTAAGCAACGGAAAAGTGGCCCTCACCAACCGCTTCTCCACCTACGCCCTCGGCCTGACATCCGCAGCAACCACGGACGGAACAACCACGGAGCAACAGCTCTACCGTGGCTCCGCCCACCAGCAATGGACAATTGTCGACGTCACCTAAACCGGCTTCAATCCGGCGACGCCCGCCGGACAACGCGGACCAGGCGCCGCCTGTCCCTCACATCCACTTTGAGGGTCAGGTGGCCCTTGCGTGCAATCACGACGGCGACAACCATCGCCGCCAGCGCGGGGACCCCGCCGGAAACAAGGATGGCGGTCTGCGGGTCAACGTGCTCGGCCACCCAGCCGATCATCGGGCCGCCGATCGCTTGGCCGCCGATCAGCACCATGATGTAGAGGCTCATCACACGGCCCCTGATGCCCATGTTGGAACTGATCTGCACCAGCTGATTGGAGCCGGTGAGGAACATGAGGCACCAAAAGCCTGAGAGGACCATCGCGGCGCCGAACCACACCAGGGACGGCGCCAGCGATGCCAGGCAGAGCATCAATCCGTACATGCCGGCGCAGCTCACCACCGAGCGCAGCCGGAGTTGCCGCCGCCGCGTTGATGCCACAGCGCCGGCCAGGGCGCCGAGGGCCACCAAGGCGTTCAGCAGGCCGTAGCCGGCGGCGCCGACGTCGTAAACGTGGTCAGCGAAGGCTGCAAGAATCACGGGAAGACTCATCGCAAAAACTGCCACAAAGCCAGCCATGAGCCAGGGCCAGAAGATGGTGGGCTTGCTCAATGCGTAGTGCAGCCCTTCCCGGAGCATGCCTTTTCGCTTGGGAGCGGGGGCCGTGATGAAGAGTTTGTCCTTGCGGAGCAGGAGCAGCATGGTCACAGTCGAGCAGCAGGCAAGGGCGTTGGCCGCGAAGGCCCAGCCCGCACCCACTGCAGTAAGCAGGATTCCCGCGAGCGCGGGCCCGATCAGTCCGCCCAGCTGGAAGGTTGTCGAGTTCACGCTGATGGCATTGCGGAGGTATTTAGGTCCCACGAGTTCGTTGACAAACACCTGTCGTGCCGGCTGATCCAGCACGGTGACCAGCCCCAGCACCAAGGCGATGACATAGACGTGCCACACCTGGACCACCTGGCTGATGGCGAGAACGGCCAGGGTAGCGGCAAGGACACCAGCCATGCACTGGCACAGGATCAGGATTTTGCGTTTGGCGAAGCGGTCCGCCATCATCCCTGCCCAGGGACCCAGGAACAGCGACGGCATAAACTGCAGGGCCACGGTGATCCCAACCGCTGTCACGGAACCTGAGAGCTGCAGCACCATCCAGTCCTGGGCAATGCGCTGCATCCACACGGCAACCACGGCAACGAAGTGGCCTATGGCGAAAAGGCGAAAGTTCGGCACCCGAAGGGAAATAAAAGTCTGGCGCCATGGCAACCCTTCACTGACGACGTCGATCGGCTGGGTAATGTTGCCTGGTTCGGCTGGAGGGTGGGTTGCGGAGGTGGCGGAATCGATGACGGGCTGGCTGACAGTTGCCGTTGACGGCGGTGGGGGTGCCACAGAGAATCCTAAGGAAGCGGTGAGCGGGGACGTTCTTAACGCTAGGATGGCGCTCAGTGATTATGGAAGCCTATGGTGCCTATAACTAACATTGCGTATCGCAATGCCTGTGATGTGGGTGCTCCGCCATTTGGAAAGCGACGCCGGCCGCAAGAGGAGACAATGATGTTCGAACCAGCCCAGCTCCGGTCATTCCTTGCGGTGGCTGAAACCCTCAGCTTCACCAAGGCTGCCGAGCGCCTCGGCTTGGCGCAGCCCACCGTTAGCCAACATGTCAGGAAGCTGGAGACGGCGGCGAAGAGGGTCCTGATAGCGCGTGATACCAGGGACGTGCGGTTGACCGATAACGGTGATGCCATGGCCGGATTCGCCCGGAACATCCTCGCCGCACACGATGCCGCCTCGCGCTATTTCTCAGGTTCGGCAATGCGGGGAAGGCTGCGTTTCGGCACGGCTGATGACCTGGCCATTACCGGGCTGCCGCGCATTCTGAGGGAATTCAGGCAGATTTACCCGCAAATCAACCTTGAGTTGTCGGTGGGACAGAGCGATCAGCTGTACAAACGCCTCAACGCCGGGCAACTCGATCTGGTCTTTGTGAAATGGGTGGCCGGGGCGAAAGACGGAACCGTGGTCCAGCATGATTCCTTTGCCTGGGTGGGGCTGGAACAGACCTTACTTTCACCCACTGATCCAGTGCCCTTGATTGCCTACCCCTCCCCGAGCCTCAGCCGGAAACTTGCCATCGATGCCCTCGAAGCCGGCGGCCGGACCTGGCGCATCACCTGCACCACCAAGCAGATCAGTGGTGTGCTCGCCGCTGTCCGGGCAGGAATTGGCGTGGCAGTTATGCCGTCGTCCCTGGTTCCGGAGGACCTGAAAATCATCACCCGGCGCTTCGATCTCCCGCCCGTAGGCGACGTCGACTTCACGCTGATCCGGAACCCGTTGGCGAACTCGGAAGTCATCGATGCCCTGACGCAGTCCATCGTGGGGCGGACCATCAAGCGATCCGCCTAGCAAAGATAACGATTGAACATCGAACCAGTATCGCTTATGCTGAATTTTGCTTATGGTCAAGAAGAGGCCTGAGACATCGCTCTGACAACGAACGCGTGTCCGCCACTCTTGGAAGCGTTCGGGATAGGCCGCCAATGACGACAGCCCAGAATGCACACGCTCACACCGCGCCCGTAGTGCGCCCCCATGAAACCACGCGCCCCACAAGCACCGGGGCCCATCACACCAACCGCAGCCCCGCCGCCACCTGGGTGGATGCCGATTACGTCGGCAACCCGTACTGCGAGCGTTGCGGCACCGATGAGTTCATCTACTTGGAAGCCTTCGTTCCGGCCAAGCACCGGTCCGACGGTTCCGTGAAGAAGCTGGGTGAAGTCACCTATTTCTGCACCGGCTGTGATGACTTTTCTGCGCACTCGGTCCCGGCATCGTGGGTGCCGCCGGGCTGGTACTTCGGCTAGAAACCAGCCACTGGGTCTCAGCCGCGGAGCAATTCCCCGGCACGGCAGCGGCATTGAACATTAAGCGAAACCGGGCTGGCACCAACGGTGCCAGCCCGGTTTCCCGTTTGAGCGATTACAGCCGGTCTAGATCAGGCCCTCGGAGAGGTGATTTGGCGTACCAAACCGGTGCGCGGTGATGCTGACAGCCTGCTCGTGCACGAACGGAAGCAGTTCCACCCGTCCGGCCTCTGTCACCTCGTGGGCATAGACGGCAACGTCGGGCCGTCCACCAAGCGCCTCTGCCAGCGCTGACGCATTACCGCCGATCAGGCGGATGCGACCGTTCGCCAGCTTGCCCGCAGTAGCGAGACGGCCTACGCCAGCCAGCCAGTCGGCGTCGTTCTCGGTCCGGGGGTGGATAGCCAGCCCCGAAAGGACTGCCTGAAGCCGGGCAGGGAGGTCGACGGCGCTGGACACGGTCACTGCCGAACCGGCCAGCACCCCGGCGGCAACGGTGCGGATGAGATCACCGAGTGCCTGGCCCTCGGAAAGCCGGACCGTCACTGGGAGCGGGCGGTACCGGAAGACGTTGCGTTCGGCGCTCAGGCCCGACACATCCTTGGCTGTACCGAATTCCTCGGCCCAGGCCAGGGCGTCTGAAGCGAGGGCACGCTGCAGGGTTTCAAGCTCGGCCGGTTCCAGCGAGTCCTTCGCTGCGTTGAGCAGCCTCTGCACACCGGAGTTGCTGACTGCGGCTTTTCCGCCGCCACGCTGCTCTGCCGTGCTGGCCTTGCTCACCCAGTCGCCGAGCCCGGCGAGGTAATTGGGCCCGCCGGCCTTGGTGCCCGCTCCAACGGCTGACTTCTTCCAGCCACCGAACGGCTGGCGCTGCACGATCGCGCCGGTGATCCCGCGGTTCACGTAGAGGTTTCCAGCCTGGATACTCTCCAGCCAGACAGCCAGTTCGGCGCTGTGGAGGGAATGCAGGCCGGCGGTGAGGCCGTATTCAATCTCATTCTGGATGGCGATTGCCTCCTCCAGCGTGTCTGCGGTCATAACTCCCAGCACCGGGCCGAAGAATTCGGTCAGGTGGAAGTAGGAACCACGCTTTACGCCATACCGGACTCCCGGGCTCCAGAGCTTGCCCGTTTCGTCCAGCTTCTTCGGCTCCACCGCCCAGCTTTCGCCTTCGCCCAGAGTGGTCAGGGCGTTGAGGAGCTTGCCGTTGGCGGGTTCGATGATCGGGCCCATCTGGCTCGTGGGGTCCTCCGGGTAGCCCACTGTCAGCGATGTGACGGCGTCGATCAGCTGGTTATGGAACCGCCGCGATTTTGCAGCCGAGCCCACCAGGATCACCAGTGAGGCAGCGGAGCACTTCTGGCCGGCGTGGCCGAAGGCCGAGTAGGCAACATCCTTCGCTGCCAGATCGAAGTCGGCGCTCGGGGTGACGATGATGGCGTTCTTACCGCTGGTCTCTGCCAGCAGCGGCAGGTCCTGGCGGAAACTGCGGAACAGTTCGGCCGTCTCATAGCCGCCGGTCAGGATTATGCGGTCCACAGACGGGTGGGAGATGAGTTGCTTG
This sequence comes from Arthrobacter sp. Z5-13, assembly GCF_056499105.1. NCBI lineage: Bacteria > Bacillati > Actinomycetota > Actinomycetes > Micrococcales > Micrococcaceae > Arthrobacter > Arthrobacter sp. Z5-13. The sequence goes on along the minus strand of NZ_CP096460.1, from coordinate 322,463 downwards.
CCCAGTTCCCGCTCGCCCAACTGCACCAGGGTGAGGACATCGCGGGGAACGCCCGCCTCCCACAGCGCCTCGATCATCACGGCACCGCTGCGGCAGGCCTGCTTGGCAGGCTTGATCACGACGGCGGAGCCGGCAGCGAGCGCTGCCAATGTGGAGCCGGCCGGGATGGCAACCGGGAAGTTCCACGGCGGGGTCACCACGGTGAGCTTCGCCGGAACGAACGTGGCGCCGTCGACGTCGTCCAGCTTGCGGGCGGACTCGGCGTAGTAGTGAGCAAAGTCGACGGCCTCGCTGACCTCGGGGTCGCCCTGATCGAGGGTCTTGCCCGTTTCGCTGGCCATGACTTCAAGCAGGTCAGCGCGGCGTGCTTCCAGGACGTCGCCGGCGCGGTGCAGGATTTCTGCACGTTCGGCTCCGGACAGGGCAGCCCAGGCCTTGCCCTTGTCCACAGCCGTGGCAATCACCGTGTTGAGGGTTTCCTCGTCACTGATGGTGGCTGCTGCCACGGAAGCGTTGCCCAGAGTGGAGAACGGAACGCGGCCAAGGATCGCCCGGCCCCAATCCCGGTTCGCCGGCAGGGCAGGATCGGTGTCCGGGGTATTCCGGAAACCCGTCCGTGGCATTGGCTCCGGCGGCAGGTTGCGGTTCTGCGTGCGGTTTGGCCCGGGTACCTGGCCGTCGAGCTTGTCCAGGGAGTTGAGGAAGCGCTGCTTTTCACGCTCGAACAGGGATTCGTTTTCACTGAGCTCGAACACAGCGGACATGAAGTTGTCCTGGCTGGCGCCTTCTTCGAGGCGGCGGATGAGGTAGGCAATTGCGACGTCGAACTCGGCCGGGTGGACCACAGGCGTGTAGAGCAGGAGCGAGCCGACGTCCTTCTTGACCGCTTCAGCCTGTCCCTGCGCCATGCCAAGCAACATCTCGAACTCGATACTCTGCTCTGCGGTATCCGCGATGCCGCGCTGCTTGGCCAGGAGCCAGGCAAAGGCGATGTCGAACAGGTTGTGGCCGGCTACACCGATCCGGATGTTGCGGATCCGGTCCGGGTGCAGGGCGTAGTTGATGACCCGTTTGTAGTTGGTGTCGGATTCCTGCTTGGAGGAGCAGGTGGCCAGCGGCCAGTCATGCAGGGAGGACTCAACCTGTTCCATGGGGAGGTTGGCGCCCTTCACCACGCGCACCTTGATGGCTGCTCCACCCTCTGCGCGCCGGGCGGCTGCCCAGTCCTGCAGGCGGATCATGGCAGCCAGTGCGTCAGGGAGGTAGGCCTGCAGAACGATCCCGGCCTCAAGGTTCTTGAATTCGGGCTTGTCCAGGATCCTGGTGAAGACCGCGATGGTCATGTCCAGGTCCTTGTATTCCTCCATGTCCAGGTTGATGAACTTCGCCTTCTGCCCGTTCTTGGCGTAGGAGGCAGCGCGTGCGAAGAGCGGCGTGAGCTTCTCAACGACGTGCTCGACGGCTTCGTCAAAAGCCCACGGCGAGTGCGGGGCCACGGTGGAGGAGACTTTGATGGATACGTAGTCCACGTCGGGGCGCGCCAGCAGGGTGTGGGTGCCCTCGAGCCGGCGGGATCCCTCCCGCTCGCCCAGCACTGCCTCACCGAGCAGATTGACGTTGAGGCGGACATCGTTCTTGCGGATCTTGGCAATGGCCGGGCCCAGCTTGGCATCGGTTGCATCCACGATGAGGTGGCCCACCATTTCGCGCAGAACGCGGCGGGCGATCGGAATTACAACCTGCGGCAGAACCGGGGCCACGGTGCCGCCTACCCGTACAGCGGTGCGCATGTACCACGGCAGGAAGGAGGGGACCTTCGGGGCGAGTTCGGCCAGGTTGCGGGCGGCGACGTGGAGATCGTCCGGGCGGATGACGCCGTCGACGAATCCAACGGTGAATTCCAAGCCGTTGGGATCCTTCAGGACGCCGGCCAGCTGCTCTGCTGAGGCGTCGACGGGAACCTTGGAAGCTGCGGTCAGCCAATGGCGCACCAGTGCGATGGTTTCGTTGGCAAGGGCATGGGCCTCAAGGACTTCGGGGGCTCCGGCGATAGCCGCCTCCTGGGCCCTCTTTCGAGTGCGGGCACCGTGCTCCGTGGAGATGTTGGTCATGACTGGTACTCGTTCTTTCCGTGATGTGGAACCGTCTTCATTCATCAGTATGAGCTTCCGGTCACATAAGATAAAGCGATGTTTTCTAAGCAATACAGGTTAGGAAAACCATTGTTTTGGATAAACCGTCCGAGCGTTCAAAAATCCCCGAAAACCCTCCCTCACCTTTCGCCGCTTTTTGGGCGATCCTCCCTCACGTTTCGCCTAAAAACAGCGGACCCTCGCGCACATTTCGCCGCTTTTTGGGCGATCCTCCCTCACGTTTCGCCTAAAAACAGCGGACCCTCCCTCACCTGAAGTGAGGGAGGGTCCGCCATAAACGTCCCTTATCTGAGGGAGCGTCGCAGGAATTCCGGCGAAACGGCGGATTCTGGGGGTCGTTGCAACACAGATGGTAGCTATGTGGTCAAAAGTAGATCACGGAGGCGCTCGGCCGGGGTATCCCAGCCGAGCGTTTTGCGTGGTCTGCCGTTTAGTTCCTGGGCTACGTGTTCGAGGTCTTCGGGTCCGTAGACGGATAAGTCGGTGCCTTTGGGGAAGTACTGCCGCAGGAGCCCGTTGGTGTTCTCGTTCGATCCGCGCTGCCAGGGGCTCGCGGGGTCGCAGAAGTAGACCTGCATGTCTGTGGCGAGCGTGAAGGATTTGTGGTTGGCCATTTCTGCGCCCTGGTCCCAAGTCAGGGAACCGCGGAGATGGGCCGGCAGCGTGGTCATGGTGTTGATGAGGCCGTCGCGGACGGTTTCGGCGGTGTGGTCATTGGGCAAATGGACGAGCATCACGTACCGGGTCGTGCGCTCGACGAGGGTCCCGATAGCGGACTGGTTCAATGCCCCGGTGATCAGGTCCCCTTCCCAGTGGCCAGGCACGGCGCGGTCCTCAATTTCGGGTGGGCGTTCGGAAATCATCACCATCGGGTCCCTGAATCGTTGAGTGCGTTGTTCACCGGTGTTGTGGGGTTTGCGGCGGGTCCTGCCGGTGCGGAGGGCGGTCTGGATTTCGCGTTTGAGACCTCCGCGGGCCTGGAAGTAGAGGGCCTGGTAAATCGTCTCTGTACTCACGCGCATTTCCTGATCGTTGGGGAAGTCCTTGATCAAAGTGTTGCTGATCTGCTCCGGTGATTGGCGCACGAGCAGTTTGGTTTGAACGTATTCCCTCAGCCGGGGCACTGTTAGCAGCTTCCGATCCTTGGGCCGGGGACGGCGGGCGGCAGCGGCCCGTTGCGCCGCATACGGCTGATAGCCGAGGTTTGAGGTGGTGTTGCGGGAGAGTTCTCGGCTGATGGTCGAAGCCGACCTGCCCAATGCGGACGCAATCGCCCGCAGAGACGCCCCGGTTGCTGACATGTCCCGGATCGTTTCACGCTCTGACAAAGACAGATAACGCGGATCGATAGCCTTCTCCAACTCCGAGACGGGGATCTGGGGGCCGGGAACCGTCCCGGTCCCACCAGCGGCAGTCGTCGAAGTGGTCACACCCCGTTTGTAGTCCACAACTCGTCCGTCAGGGTAAAAGCGCCGGCTGCCGGAGTGTCGGATTCCCTTGTCCCAGTCCCTGGCCGTGCGGACGCTCACACCCACGTTCCCGGCGGCCTCTTGCCGGCCCAGGCCAGCCTTGCGCAACCGCAGGAACTCCTCACGCCTCGAAGAGTCCGGACGCTTTCCGGCCATGCCCGCAGCGCGGGTCCAGTGATAACAGGTCATCCGGTTCAGCCCAAGCTCGGCTGCGGCGACGGTCACATTCCTGACCCGGTCCAGAACGGCGAAGAACTCCTCTTTCTGCTCCTGCGTGTACTTCCCTCGGCCCGACGCTTCTTTCGACAAAGACGACACGGTCGTTGCAACTCCCAAAACTCTGGGTGTTGCAACGACCGCTAGAACTCAAGAAGGTGAGGGAGCGTTGTAGTGCTGATCCGGCTAGACGCGGCTCGGCTCCTCAACTGGTTCGTTATGGCGAGGGCTGTTCGGGTTCATCAGGGAATGCTTGCGTCCGTAGAAGAAGTAGATGGCCAAACCAATCACGAGCCAGACACCGAAGCGAGCCCAGGTCTCCCAGTGCAACTGGAACATCAGGAATGCCGAAGCCAACACACCAAAGGCAGGGATCAGTGGCATCAGTGGCAGGCGGAAGGTTCGCGGGGCGTCGGGCTTCTTGTAGCGGAACACAATCACAGAGAAGCAGACGACGACGAAGGCAGCCAGGATGCCGATGTTGGTCAGGTCCGCCACGGCCTTGATCGGGAACACACCAGCCAGGAGAGCCGAGGCGACGCCGGCGATCCAGGTGACGCGCTGAGGAGTGCCGTGCCGGTCTGTCTTGGCAAACCAGCCGGGCAGCAGCCCGTCACGGCTCATCGAGAACCAGACGCGGGTGACGCCGAGGAGGAAGGTCAGCATAACGGTAAGGATGGAGAGCACTGCAAAGACGGAAATGATGGTGGCAATGACGGGCAGTCCCACACCCGTGAAGGCTGATGCGAAGCCGGCCTTGGGGTCAATGTCCTTGTAATTCTGCATACCGGTCAGGACCAGTGTGGCGGCAACGTACAGGAGCATCGCGATGATGAGGGACAGGATGATGGCCTTCGGCATGTGCTTCTTACCGTCCTTGGCCTCCTCGGCTGCGGTGCTCATGGCGTCATATCCGAACACTGCGAAGAACACTGTTGCCGAGCCGGCCAGGACCGGGCCGAATCCGCTGGGCATAAACGGGTTGTAGTTCTCCGCATTTATGTAGAAGACACCGAGGCCGATGATGAACAGGATCAGGACCACCTTGATGGCCACGGCCACGAGTTCAAAACGACCGAAGGCCTTGGTGCCGCGGGAAAGGATCCAAGTGACGATCAGGCAGACGACGATGGCGGGAATATTGACGATGCCACCCTTGCCCTCATCCGCCGTCGAGGTCATCCACGTTGGCATGTGGATGCCGATCCCGGAAAGGAAAGCGTCGAAGTAACCGGAAATACCGATGGCCACCACAGAAACAATCGCAATGTATTCAAGGAGAAGATCCCAGCCGATGAACCAGCCGATCACCTCACCCAGAGCGACATAACCGTAGGTGTAAGCCGAACCGGCACGAGGGATCATGCCGGCAAACTCTGCGTAGGAAAGCGCCGCAGCTGCGGAAGCGAGACCGGCGATCAGAAAGGAGAACAGCACTGCCGGACCAACGCCGGGCGTTCCTTCACTGCCGGCAGCCACCAGACCTGCCAAGGAGAAAATCCCGACGCCGATGATTCCGCCAACGCCGATGGCCGTGAGCTGCCAGAGTCCAAGACTCTTGAACAACCCGCTGTGCTTGTTTTCTTCTTCCATATCGTCAATCGGCTTTCGCCGCATGATTGACTGGGTCAAATCTTTAGTACTCATCAGGGACTCCTGCTTAGTGTGTGGACCCATCGCTCCGCCCTGTGATGGGGGTTACTGCATCCTGAACAGTATGCAAGTGTCATCCCATTAGATAAAGTGACTTTTGCTAAACATTATTCATTAGAATCTTTAATCATATAGGGATCAGCGATGCGGAAGAGGAACCATGCTCGACGTAAGGCGCTTGAGGTTGCTCCGTGAACTTCACATCAGGGGCACACTGGCGGAGGTGGCTGAGGCGCTGCAGTACAGTCCGTCGTCGGTCTCGCAGCAGCTTGCCCTGCTCGAGAAGGAGGCCGGAGTTGAACTGCTGCGGAAGACCGGCCGAAGGGTTCAGCTGACCCCTCAAGCCGAGGTCCTCGTGGCCCACACAGCCCAGCTCCTGGAGACTTTGGAGCAGGCAGAGGCCGACCTCGCCGCTTCCCTCACAACTGTGACCGGAACCGTCAGGATCGCCGTCTTCCAATCCGCAGCCCTTGCATTGATGCCGGATACCTTGACGAGAATGGCAGCCACATATCCGGAAGTCCGGATCGAGATGACGCAACGGGAGCCGGAGACGGCCCTGCATGAGACGTGGGCCCGGGACTTTGACCTGGTTATTGCCGAGCAGTATCCAGGCCACGCTGCCCCTCGCTACCCCGAACTTGACCGCATCAAATTAACCAGCGATGCCATCAGGCTCGCCGTTCCGCCGCCTTCTGCGGACCGTCCGCCGATCACTTCCATTGCTGATGCGGCCCACCTTGCATGGGTCATGGAACCGCGCGGAGCAGCTTCCCGCCACTGGGCAGAACAGGCCTGCCGGAGCGCAGGATTCGAACCCGATGTGCGCTTCGAAACCGCCGACCTGCAGGCCCAGATCCGCTTGATCGAGTCGGGGAACGCTGTGGCCTTTATGCCTGACCTCGTCTGGACGGGGAAAACGACGACGGCGCAACTCCTGGCCCTGCCGGGGGATCCCCACAGGACGGTGTTTACGTCAGTGCGCCGCTCCAGTGTCAAGCGCCCAGCCATCCTTGCAGCCCGGGAAAACCTGGCATTCACCGCAGAGTCGATCGCGCCGGCCGTCCCCAAAACGGATAGGCCCGGGACGTAAAGGCCGGACGAGCCGCCATCGGGGGTTACCTGCATCACTGTGGCTACCGGGCACGTGGCGCTACACTGGGCGGGTTATGAATCGCACAATGTTCAAGTCTAAAATTCACCGGGCCACCGTGACGCACGCCGATCTGCATTACGTCGGTTCAGTCACTGTTGACCTCGACTTGTTGGACGCTGCCGACATCCTCCCCGGCGAACTCGTGGCCATCGTCGACGTCACCAATGGCGCGCGCCTGGAGACATACACGATTGCCGGCGAGCGCGGATCCGGCGTGATCGGCATCAACGGTCCGGCAGCCCACCTTGTGCAGGTAAATGACATCGTCATCCTGATCACCTATGCCGAGATGACTACTGAAGAAGCCAAAGCCTACGACCCCAAAGTGGTCCACGTGGACAAGGACAACAAGATCGTTCAGCTGGGCAACGATCCCGCCGAGGGCATCACTCCTGGGCTGATGCGTCCGCCTTACGCCTTGAACAATGCCACGCTGAGCTGACTGGGCCTCCTTCACCTTCACTGCTTTGGGACACCTGCTGGCTGTCCCCTGCTTGAGCCCGTGGTGCCGCCCCGTCCCGTCCGCATTCCGAGAAGTCCGCATTCCGAGATATGGAGTGCCCCGGCGACTCCCGGCGAATAAATCTGATTAGCTGTATCCGTGACCCCTGAACATTGCACCATTGACGCCTTTGGCTTGTCACAGTGGTAGATGTTCTCGCAGGCTTCTTTGTGGTGTGGTCCATCATCCTGGTGGGAATGTTCGTCGGCAGGCGAAAACTTCTGGGTGACAATGCCCGTTCCGTCCTGAGTGCACTGACGTTTTTCGTGGCCAGTCCGGCCCTCCTGTTTGAAACACTGAGCAAGGCGAAGCTACAGGACGTCTTCGCCGCTCCCCTGCTGGTCGCTGCTGTTGGCGCGGTCGCAACCGCCACTATTTACCTGCTGATTTCCCGGCTGCTCCTCAAACGGGAAATGCCGGAGGCACTGGTCTCCACCATGAGCGCCTCACTGGCCAACTCAGCGAACCTGGGCATCCCCATCGCGGTGTTCGTCCTCGGCGACGCCAACTATGTGGCTCCTTTGCTGATCTTCCAACTGGCTTTCTTCACGCCTGTTCTCCTGATGGCCCTTGATGCCACCACCAGTTCACATCGAACAACTCCACTGGGCTTTCTCCTGTTGATCGTCAGGAACCCCATGATCGTCGGTTCCGGGCTAGGACTGCTGGTAGCTGGAACCGGCTGGCAAGTTCCCGCGCTGGTGATGCAACCCATCCACCTGATCGGGGGCGCAGCCATCCCTGCGATGCTCATAGCGTTCGGCATGAGCCTGAACGGCTCACGGCCCCTGCAGGCCTCGGCCGGCCGGCGCCTGGACACGTTGCTGGCCAGCGGGTTCAAACTCTTCGTCCATCCGCTCCTGGCCTATCTGTTCGCCCGCTTTGCCCTGGGAATGGAAGACCATGCACTGTTTGCGGCTGTGGTCACCTCTGCCCTGCCGACTGCACAGAACGTCTTTGTGGCTGCAAGCCGCTACAGGACAGGAATTACGGTGGCCAAGGATACGGTGCTCATCACGACGGTAGTCGCCGTCCCGGTCCTGATCGCGGTGGCTTTCCTGCTCAAATGATTGATCTCAAAGGATTGATGCAGGCTAAGCGGCGCAGTGGAGAACCACCACCGTGGCGTCGTCGGTGACGTCCCGCCCGTCGATGAGTGACAGAATCGCGTCGCAGGCTTCCTGCGCGCTTGTACTCCCCAGGACTGCACCGGTGGCCACCGCGGCCAGCACACCGACGTCGGGGTAGATGTCCAGCAGGGCATCACTGACAGCAGCAACAATGTCCCCTGGCTCCAACCGGACCTGGAACGCGTCCCACTCCTGGCCGGGCCACGCCCCCACCGGAGGGCCCCCGGTCTTCAACCGGGTACAACTGCCGTCTGCCTTGATATGCAGGGCCAGGCCGTGGCCGGCATCAACGTACTCAAGGATGCGGGTAGTGGCATCAAGACGGGCGTGGAAGATGGTGACAAATGATCCGGACTGCTCCAGATCCCCTTCCAGAACCTCCCCGGCAGACTTCAGGGCTCCGCTGATAGGGGTCTTGTGCGCCACGGAGCGGAGTACCGCCCTGACTGTTGCCGCGATGAGTGCAGCACCCATCCCCTTGCCCATGGCGTCCGCCAATGTCATCTGCAGGCTGCCGTCGAAGCGGTACCAGTCGAAAAAATCGCCTCCGACCTCACGCGACGGCCTGAAGGACCCAGCGATGTCGAATCCATCCATACTCAGCTTTTCCTTTGGCAGGAGGCTGCGTTGGACCTCGACAGCACGCCGCAGTTCGTCGTCGGTAGCGGCTTGCTGGATGGCGCTGACCCGGGGCCGCCGGAAAAGGGCGTCGATCCGGGCCACGAGCTCACGTGGGCTGAAGGGCTTGGACAGGTAATCGTCCGCCCCGGTTTCAAGACCGGTGAGGCGGTCCAACTCTTCTCCGCGAGCGGTGATCATGAGAATGTACGCATCTGAAAAGGTGCGTAGCTGCTGGCACACTTCCACGCCGTCGATATCGGGCAGGTTGAGGTCAAGAGTGACCAGCTCGGCGCCATCGCGGCGCATAATCTCCAGGCCGGCCACTCCGCTTGAGGCAGAGGAAACTTCGAAGCCCTGCTTGGTCAGGATGTGGACCAGCAACCCCCGAATATCTTCGTCATCCTCAATAACCAACGCACGGCGTTTGTCCGGCTGGTTAGTCATTCCCTTATTACACTCTGTGAATGCTGGCTTGTCACCTTGCAGTCACATTATTCACAAGACCGGCCGCCTCAGCCACGAGCTCCACAGACCTGAGCCGGCCCTCGGTTCCCGTGCTTTGGTGGGCGATGATGAGCTCGTCGGCGTCGGCATGGGAAGCAAAGCCGTCAAGGTACTCCAGCACGGCCTCGGACGTGCCCACGGCTGAGTACTTCATCATGGTCAACACGTGCTGTCCTTGCGGTGAGTCAAGGATCATGTCAGCCTCGTCGTCTGTAAAAACGCGGCCGTTACCGAAAAACAGGCCCACCCGTGCGCGCTTCGTGGCCAGGAAAATCTCCTGCGCCTCCGCCGTGGTATCCGCTGCGACCACGTTGACGCCAGCAATAACGTAGGGCGCCTCAAGCTGGTCGGACGGTTTGAATTCGCGTCGATAGAGAGCGACGGCGTCCTGCAGGGCATTCGGGGCAAAATGCGAGGCGAAGGCGTAGGGCAGACCAAGTTGTGCGGCCAGCCTGGCTCCGAATAGTGATGATCCCAGGATGTAGAGCGGCACGTTTGTGCCCTTGCCCGGGGTGGCTTCCACGCCCTGGATACGGGTGGGACCAGTCAGGTAGCCCTGCAGTTCCAGAACGTCCTGGGGGAAGCTGTCCGCTGCCAACGGATCCCTTCGGAGGGCACGCATGGTGTTTTGGTCACTACCGGGCGCGCGACCAAGCCCTAGGTCAACGCGGCCGGGGTGAAGCGTCTCCAACGTGCCGAACTGTTCGGCAATGGTCAGGGGCGAGTGGTTGGGCAGCATAACTCCGCCGGCGCCCAACCGGATGCTCTTTGTATGGGCAGCAATGTGGGCAATCAACACACTGGTGGCCGACGACGCGATGGCGGACATGTTGTGGTGCTCGGCATACCAGACCCGCCGGTACCCCAGTTCCTCCGCGAGTTGCGCCATGGCTACACTGCCCGCAAAACTTTCCGCCGCCGTCTGGTCTTTGCCAATTGTGGCCAGGTCAAGGATGGAAAACGGGATAGTCATAGGTAGCGGCCTTTCGTAGCAGCAGTTAGTCCCGGCCGCTTCACGGCCCCGGCGATTGCGGGCGGACCCACTCTTTGGACAACGACGGCGGCAGTCCCCTTATTTCTGAACGTCACGCGACGTTGACCACAAGCCACGGCGGGCAGGGCTCACGGCGGTCAGGGCACGGGGCGCAGCAAGAGGGCCGGTCTGATGTAGACCGGCCCTCTTCCCGGATGCCGCTGCTATAGCATCCTGACTTGAGCTCTTACTTCAGTTTGAACAAGGCGCTGATGACACTGCCGTCGAGAGATGTCATATTCAGCTTGTAGCAGGATCCCGGCGTGGACGGGGTTTTCCAGTTGTAGACATACTGGCCGACTGTCGCATCGTAGCGCAGCATCGTATTGCCTGAAGCCGTAATCTCAATCTCGTCGAAGGCACTGGATGCAATGCACGTGGTCTTGCCGACGCTCATGGACACAACGCTCGTATCCGTGATCTCCCGGTTACCGATGAACAGTTCGAACTTGGCAGGTACTGTGCTTCCCGCCTTGACGACGTTAGTCACGTTCGACATATCCACCGGCTGGTAGAACCCCTTGGCGGTCCAGGGCAGAACTTGGTACGTCTGCTCCACTGTAGAGACGTTGCCGGCCTTGTCCTTCGCCGTCGCCGTCAGAGTATGAGTGCCCACTAATGCGGAGTAGCCCGAGACCGCGCAGCCATCTGGACCCGAAAGGGAATCAGCAGACGTACAGCTGGGAGCCACCGGAACGGAACCAAAATAGACCGATCCGATCGGATCCCCCGCGAATGCGGCAACAGGGGCGGTTGTGTCGATCTGGAACGTGGCCGTGGCCTCGCCTGCCAACCTCACGTTGCCGGCGACGTCTTCGAAGGCCGGGCTCTTCAGCTCCACTGCAGCACCTTCAGTAGTGGACGTGACCGGCTGGCTCTGGGATGCCGGGCCAGAGATCAGATCAACTCCAGTAAACGTTGCCGTGACGGGACTGTTGTACCAGCCGTTGGCATCAGGACCACGGTCAGCCCCGGTGTATGTCACAGACGGTGGGGTGTAGTCGATGTTGAAGGCGGTGCCCGCTGCACCCGCCAGTGTGGTGTTGCCCGCCAGATCCTGGAAGGCCGGGCTCGCCACAGGCACATTAGCGCCCTCGCCGCTTGAAACAGCCGTCTGGTTAGCGGGCGCCAGGCCGGACAATCCGTCGACGCCGGTAAAGGTGACGGTTACGGGGCTCGTATACCAACCGGCGTTCCCCACGGTTCCTGCCGCGCTGGTGTAGGTGACCTCAGGGGCCGTTTGGTCCAACTTAATCGCCACCGTCTCAACGTTCGAGGTGCCGCCGGAGCTGGAGGCCGAACAGGTGTACTTCGTGGCGCTCTGATCTGCGGAAATTGTCTGATCCCCACAGCCTGCCGCTGTCAGAGTGCTGGGCGAGTCCGACTCTGCCACAGTCCAGTCCAGGAAAACGCTGTTCGTGTACCAACCGTTGAGTCCATTCGGCGCAGCCGGGCTCAGCGTGTAGCTGACAGCCGGTGCGGTGGAATCCGCAATGCTATAAGTCACCGAGCTGCTGACAAACAGCCCGCCGTTATCTGTGTAAGTGCAGCTGGCTGTTTGGGAGCCAACACCAAACTCTGCGTCGGGGCCGGTAACTGCGCTGATTTCAGCGGCGAATGAGGAGGGTCCGTCTTCAGCGTCCGTGACTTTGCAGGTGGCCGACGGAACCGAACCCTTGCTGTAGGTACCGCCCGATGCAACGTCCTCAATGGTCAGGACCGGAGCCTCATTGGGGGGCGGTGCAACGTCCACCCTGAAGCTCGCCGGGGCGAGATTGAAAGTACCCCCTGTAGTGTTCACGCGTTGCGTGGCGGAAATGGTAGTGCTCCCCTCGCCAACAGGCGTCAGGGTCAGGAGCTTCGTATCTGAGCAGCTCCCGAAAGTCACGGAAGCGGGGCTGACGGTAGCCACACTTGTGCTGCTGGAAGCCAGGTCCAGAGTCAGCGCCGTGCCCCCCGTAAGATTGCAGCCCTGCTTGCCGTCACCGTTGGCCGTGATGATCCTCAGACTCGTGGTGCCGACTGTCCCTCCCACGTTCAGAGACATGACCTCGGCCACCGCATCGGCAACATTGTCGAGGTCGTTCGCCACCAGGTCCGCGTGCACCACACCGGCCGTGGCAAGCAGCAAACCGCCGGCGGCAATGGCTGCAGTGACCTTCCTGGCTATCAGGCCTAAGGGATGCTTCGGGAGTGGACCAGATCCTCCGCTCGTGGCAAGCAGCGACCGCCTGCCCGTAGTTTCTCCATAATTCTTCATTTTCAGCGCCTCCAAAGCGAACACCGCCGCCCCCATTGAGCGCAATGTAAGGTCGATCGTACGGGTGGCAATCAGCTTAAACACGAGACAACATCACCCGTTTTTGGGTGATGAGTACCTGTCTTTTGGTTGCTCTTCGAGCGGCAACTACTTGGTTTTGGCCGTGAGTACTCAGTTCACGATCTTGTCGTTCTCCGGTAACCACGTCACTGCCTGTTCATCCCTTCCGGGCCGTTCTCTTTCCCAGAAGGAGATTGCCTGTAAAGACGCCGCCGAGGACGGCCCACACCATGTGCACTGATAGTGGAGGCCTACTGTCAGCGAGCCCGTAAGTAGACAGATTGGTAGCGCAAACATTTTTTCCATTTAACCGTCACGATTCGGCTCGAAGTCCGTAAACTGAGTGGACGTTCTGCGGGCCCCGTCAGTTGCAATGGAGTGCGTAAGAAGATGCCCTGAAATCCAGGGCACGTCCATGGGGTGGAAGACGAGAAATCGTGACGCTGGAGCGGAAATCAGGATTTTGGGGCCATGATGCCACGGCCAGAGTCACTATCGCGCGCCCGCAGAGGGTGTTCCCGCAGAGCCAGAAGACATGACTGCCACCAATGTCGCACTGATTGCCGATGAAGATTTAGTCGCGGCCGTTGCAGATGGCGATGACCCCACGGCTGTCGAAGAGCTTTACCGGCGTCACTGGGATGCCAACCTCGTGTTCGCCAAGCGGCTGATGGCAAACGACTTCGACGCAGAGGACATCGCGTCCGAGTCCTTTTTGAAGGTTGTCGCAGCCATTCGCCGCGGTCTTGGACCGCGGGGGCCATTCCGGCCCTATATGTTCCGGGCTGTCCGTTCCTGTGCGGCCGACCATTGGGGCGCTCAAGCAAGGCATACCCTTGACGGGGCTGTTGAGGCAGCTCCTGAAGAGGACCCAGGATATGCAAGGGTCCTGGATGAAGCTGACCGGTCCCTGGCGGCGTCGGCATTCGCTGCACTTCCCATTCGCTGGCAAACAGTACTGTGGCATCTCGATGTTGAGGGTGATCCTCCCCGGCGAGTGGGCCCGCTGCTGGGACTGGAGCCAAATGCGGTGTCCGCTGTCGCCGCTCGGGCACGCAAGGGCCTGCGACAGGCGTATCTGCAGGCCTACGTGGCCGGATCTCTCGATGAAGGGTGCCAACCAACGTTGCCGTTGCTCGCGAAGTCGGTGGTGGAAGACCTCTCAGGACGAGAGGCCAGGAAACTTAGGATCCACACTGACCGCTGTCTCAAGTGCAAGACTGCGCTGGGCGATCTGGAAGACGTGAGTTCAACAATGCGCCTGGCGGTGGGCCCCTGGTTTGTTGGCCCGCTGATCCCCATGCTGGGGCTCAAGGGTGCCGGGCAGCTCGGGTCTTTGCCTGCTGATCCGGGTTCCTGGTTGGCGGGGCAAGCTGCCCTTACCCAGTTGTCGGTGGCTGCGGCAGGCATAGCTGTCGTCGGAGGCATCGCGACGGCGGTCGTGGCCCCTACGCTGCTGGCCCCACCACCGCCCGGTGTTTCCGCAGATGCAAGGGTTCAGGTATCGGCCGCACCAGAGAATCCAATGGGCCAGGCGATCGGATCCAATCCACCGCCCAGCGCGAATGTCTTAGCGCCTAGGAGTCCGGCAGATCCTGCAGGGGTGCCCGATACCGCTGCTCTTGGGAACCGTGGCGGGGAACAGCCCGGGACGGACAGGGAGGCCTTGGCTGTGACCAGCCCGCCTCCTCAACCGTCCGGCGCTTCAGAACTGGTCCTGCTTCCAGGAGTCCTTCCCTCGGCGGTGACGGATCCTTTGATCGGCCTCCTGCCTCCGGCACTCCTTCCACCGGCAGTAACCGATCCCCTTGCAGGAGTCCTGCCGTCCTCCCCCATCCCGCTGGTCACATCAGTTCCCGTACCAAGTCTGATCGTGACGCCGGTTCCAACAGTGCCGCAAAGCCCTACGGATCCTGACGAGAGTTGCGCAGTGATTATTGTCGTGTCCGTCTGCCTGGGTCTCTGACCGGCAGAGTACGGGAACTTTACCTGACTCCCTTTGCTTCTGGCTGCTCAGACCGCGCTGGAATAAACAAGAGCTAAGAATGTTCCACGGACATAGAGCATAATCGTGACGCTGATTTGGCAAATTCTTTTTGTGGTCATCCTCACATTTAGTATGTGCCGCCAATGTCCGGGGTTCACGATGATTCAGTTGGTCCCCGCAGCGCGCGCTGAACTGCCCAGGCGTTATTTAAAGAATCTGGCATTTATGCCGTCACGATTTAGGCAGTGCGTCGTTTATAAAGGGGTGCACTTTGAATTGCCTGGCTTGCCGGCAGGAATAGCAGCATTCCCTCCTGTGTTGTTGGGGGCTACAGGAGGGAAGGCACGCTGCTCGGAATGGCGTTAGTGTGCCGCCACATAGTCAGCCATGACGGCAGCCTGGACCCGGCCGCGCTCATTCACTGACAGTCCTTGCGCCTTGGCCCATTCGCGAACTTCGCCGGAAGTCGGCGAAGAGATCTGAGCGGTGGCGCGAGGACGTCCCCTGCCACGGCTTGTTGCCGATGAACGGCGTGCAACAGAGACGTAGCGATCAAGGACGAGGCGGAGCTCGGCGGCATTCCGTTCGTTCAGATCTATTTCATACCCAACACCATCGATTGCGAAGTTCAATGTCTCATTTGCTTCGGAACCGTCAAGGTCATCTTCAAGGAGAATTACCGTCTTTTTTGCCATGAGAAAACGGTATCACTTCCCAATAGCTGAAATTTCGGCTTTTGCACAGCCACAAGAATTAATTCGCAGTTCAGAACCATTAATGCATCATTTCTGAACGTTTGCTGTGCCTCTGCCGGGAATGGGTATATCGAAGCTGGCCAGCCAGAAGTATTCGCGCTAGCGGAGTTTACTGGTTCCGTTGGGCAAGGCGGTAGAAAGGAGTGAAACGTTGGCGTTGTTCACTCGGTCTGTCAGAGAGAACCAACGCTTCCGCCTCGAGCAGCGACAACTGATACTGGACCTGTGCGCGGCTGGCCCCTAGTTCTTCGGTGAGGGACGAGACCCGCGAGGCCCCGTGCCGCCTAAGGAAATCCAGGATGTCCGATTTCAATCGATGGGAGGCGGACATGGATGAACGCGTAAACAACTGCTGTGACATTGTCTTAATTTCCTCGCCTTTGAGAATTTTCCACTGCGCCCACGGCCACCTGACAGAGTTAACCGCTGCCTGTTCGATCGTCAAGGGATCGCTCAAATCACAGGGCCAAGGCCTTACTCCGGTGGTTCATTGACGTCGTCGTCAGTGCCCCGGGCAGCCAGCCGTCGCGAACCGTGCGCAGTGGAGACCCTGCCCGCAGACGCTGCGCCGGAAAAAATCACCGCCGATATGACGTAACCCTCCCCATAGCGCGCCGCTAAGCTAAGCCGCATGGCTGAGAAATCAACTGCGGACAAAGTGCTCACTATCCAGCAGGGCTACGATCTTGAAGGCCCGGTGATTGACCTTGGGGCGGCAATAGTCGACAGCGGGTTGCGTAAGGACGCCCCGGTCAGACTGCCCCTAAGCATGATGAACCGGCACGGCCTCGTGGCAGGAGCAACAGGCACCGGCAAGACAGTCACTCTTCACATGATGGCCGAGCAGCTGTCCACAGCAGGCGTGCCAGTGTTTCTTGCCGATCTCAAAGGCGACCTGTCAGGGCTGGCCACCGCCGCCGTCGCAAGTGAAAAGCTGCGCCTCCGGACAGACGGGATCGGCCAGGCATGGGCGGGCAAAACTTTCCCGGTTGAATTCCTGGCCCTGGGCGGTGATGGGATCGGCATCCCCGTCCGGGCGACTGTCACCTCTTTTGGCCCTATCCTGCTCTCCCGCGTCATGGAACTGAACGATACCCAGGAATCGAGCCTGCAGTTGGTTTTCCATTTCGCCGACAAGAACAACCTGGAACTGATCGACCTGAAAGATCTTCGCGCCGTCATCCAGTTCCTCACATCGGCCGAAGGCAAGGAGGAACTGGCCGGGCTCGGCGGACTGTCCAAAGCCACCGCAGGGGTCATCCTCCGGGAGCTGGTCTCCTTGGAAGCGCAAGGCATGGAGAAGTTCTTCGGCGAACCGGAATTCGACTCAGCCGAGCTACTCCGCACGGCGCCGGATGGCCGAGGCGTCATCTCCTGCCTCGAACTTCCTACACTGCAGGCCAAGCCCATGCTCTTTTCAACGTTCCTTATGTAGCTTCTGGCTGACCTTTTTGAAGAACTGCCGGAGGCCGGCGATCTGGACAGGCCCAAGCTAGTCTTCTTCCTCGACGAGGCGCATTTGCTCTTCAACGACGCGTCCAAGTCTTTTCTCCAGGCAATCACCACCACCGTCCGGCTGATTCGATCCAAAGGAGTGGGAATCTTCTTCGTGACCCAGACTCCGAAGGACCTTCCGGCCGATGTTCTGGGACAACTCGCCAACCGGATACAACATGCCTTGCGTGCCTACACCCCCGAGGACGCCAAGGCACTCAAGGCCACCGTCTCCACGTTCCCCCTGAGTGACTACGATCTCGAGGAAATCCTCACATCGGCCGGGATCGGCGAGGCCGTGGTCACCGTAATGAACGAGAAGGGAGCCCCAACCCCCGTGGCCCTTACGCGGCTTCGAGCCCCTGAATCCGTGATGGGTCCCAGCTCGACGGAGCTCCTGACCAGTACCGTGGCAGGCTCGTCCCTGCTCGCAAAATACGGAACGGCCGTTGACAACATCTCCGCCTATGAAAAAATTGCCGGCAAATCTGCTACCCCCACCGGGCCGGCAGCACCCGGCTTGCCGCCCACTCCTTTCGAACGGGACGGGGTTCACAGCGAACGGGCACACGCCGAAACGGGAGGCGTCAACACTTCTGACATCGACGCCGAAGCCCGCCGAATCGAGGAGGAGATTCTGGGCCGCCCCAGCAGCCGGCAGCTTCCAACCGAAGGTGAGTCTCCTACTCGTCAGCGGAGGACAGCACCTGTGCCAGAGCCCCGCGGAGGCGGGACGAATGACGGGTTCCCGGGAGTTCTCGGGGATGCTTTGGGAGGCGGGCTGAAGAGCATGGCCCGGTCAGTTGGGACCCAGTTGGGGCGGGAACTCTTGCGCAGCGTTTTCGGCACGTCCTCGAGGCGCCGCCGTTAGCCCCCTGCCGCCATTGGGACGCTGTTTTACTGGCCTTTCGTCATACCCATGACACTCTTCACCGGGATATCAGCGCCTAACAGGTAACGTAAGGTAAGTGCAGATGAGTCAAGCGTTGGTGAAGATCGCGGCCGGATGGCTGCTGGGTCTAATGCTTGCTGTCGCCGCTGCCGTTGTGGCGGTCAACCTCGTGAACGACTCCGTCGCCAGCCCGCAGCAGCCCGTCCGGGAGTATCTTGACGCGTTACACAAGGGCGACGGCGGAAAAGCCCTGGGGTTGTTGAGGGCATCCGTACCCGCGAGCAGCGCCGCGATGCTGGACGGTTCAGCCTTACAGACCTCTGCCGCGAGGATCACCAACGTCAAGCTGGGCAAAGAAGAGATCCAGTCAGATGGACATGTGAAGGTCCCCATGGACTACACCATTGACGGCAGCCGCCTTCATACCGACTTCCTGCTGGAAAAAACCGGAACCGAGTGGCTGTTCTTTGATACCTGGGCCTTTGTTCCCGCCCCCCTTCCCGTTCTGGACGCAACGGTAGTGAACTCAAGCCAGGCAACGCTCAATGGCGTGCCGGTGAATATGCCTAATGGCCGTAATTCCTTCGCAGTCTTTTATCCCGGCGAATACGAAGCCAGCCTCAACGACGAGTACTTTTCGGCACCGCCAACCAAGGCCACAGTATCCGGACGGGATGTCTCGCCCGCGCCCTTGAACCTGTTGACCCAGGCCACTGACGGGCTAAAGGAAGCAGTGAGCGGCAAAGTCAAGGAGTTCCTCGATACGTGTGCCGCCAGCGCTGTTGAGCAGCAACGACTCCAACCGGACTGCCCGTTCTATCACGCCACCGACAACCGGGTTACCCCCGGGACCATCAAGTGGGAAATTACTGAGTATCCCAAGATTTCCATTGAGCCCTTCGGCGGGCGCTGGGTGGTCTCACCTCTGGATGGCAAGGCCAGGGTCACTGCGCAGCAGGAGGATTTGTTCACTGGTCGTGTCTCGGAGTTGAATGTCGTTCAGGACTTCAGCTTCACAACCCGCCTGGACATAGCCGCCGACACCATCACCCTGACGCCCATCCTGACGTATTGACCGGCACCCCTCAGACTCTTCTTAGTCCATACCGCGCAGATCCAGCACAAGTTCAGTGTCGCCGTCGGCCTGCAGGAGAACCGGGATGCCCCAGTCCTGCTGGTACAAGTGGCAGGCGGCGTGGTCAGGGATCTCGCCGTCGGCCGTTTCAGGGCCGTCACAGGCCGCAGCGCGCGCCGTAATATGCAGAATCCCCTCCGGGATATCGGACGCGAGCTCAAGCGTGCGGAGCAGACCCACCGAGGTTCCGGCCCCCGATACCAGCAGCTCAGGAGGCGTGGAAGAGATCTTCAGCTGCGTGGGATCACCCCAGCGGTCATCCAGCTTTTGCCCGGTGGGAGCCGTAAAGCGGACTGTGAGCTCCATTGGCCCGGGCGCTACAGGGCTCTTGGGCCGGTGGGTCTGCACGGCACCCTCGTCCACCTGCTGCGCTTCCTTGGGGATCGGGACGTAAACCAGCTGGTGCTTGTTGGCTTCCACCACCACCAGCAGAGGCTCACTTCCCGCAACCTGGGTGTGATCCACGATCACGTCGGAAGGCTCCGAGAGTCCGCGGGCCAAAGTGGAGACCGTTCCGGCCACCGGGTCATAGCGGCGCACCGCCCCGTTGTAGGTGTCGGCGATGGCGACGGAACCGTCAGGCAGGACCGTCACGCCGAGCGGGTGCTGCAGGCGCGCGGCGGACGCCTCCCCGTCGCGGAAGCCGAAATCGAACAGGCCCTTACCGACGGCGGAGTGCACCGTGAGCGAGCCTGAATCGTCAATCACAAGTTTGCGAAGGGCAGAGGTTTCAGAATCAGCTACCCAGATGTTGCCGTCAGCGTCTTCAGCCAGGCCTGACGGCTGGGCGAACCATGCCTCATGCGCATCGCCGTCCAGGAGGCCTTCAAGCCCGTTTCCGGCGAGGATGGAAACAGCCTTGGAGCGGGGGTTGAAACTGAAGATCTGGTGCACGCCGGCCATGGCGATCACCACCGCACCCAGTTTGCTGGACCACACCACGTCCCACGGTGAGCTGAGCGAGACGTCCAGCGGGTGATCCCCCAGGGACCCGCCGAAGCCGGCGCCGTCTTCGTCCACCCGGGCGGGGCCGGTTTCGAGGAGACGCTGGACCCCGTTGCCCACGATCGTCCGGACCGTTCCGTCCGTCAGCGAGAGTCCGCGCAGGCGGTGGTTTACGGAGTCCGCAATGACCACGTCGTATCCAGCTTCGGCGGCGACGTCTTCCGGCAGCAGAACCAGGCCTTGCGGCTCGTTAAAGCGGGCCGTAGCGTCCGGGCCGGCACCGGCGCCGTCTTCGTGGCCCTTGATTCCGGAACCAAACGTACCCAGGACGGTCTGGAAGTCAGTATCCAGTTCCACCAGACGGTGGTGCCCGGTATCGGTCAAAAGCCAGGATCCGACGTCGGACGGCGTGCCGGTCGCGTCGCCGGCAGCAGTTCCACGCCCGGCTGGCAGGTACAGCGCCTTCCCCGGGAACCGCAGGGTTCCCGACGTCGGCTCCGGAGCCACGTAGGGACCGTTGCCGCGGTGCAGCGTGCCTTTGGCCTCGTGCTCGGCGATAAGTTCAGGGATCAGCACGGACAGGCCGTCAGCATGGCCTTCGCCGGAGAGGTGGGCCACGATGTAGCCCTCAGGGTCTACCACCACCAAGGTGGGCCAGGCACGGGCAGCATAGGCCTTCCACGTTTCCAGCTCCGGGTCGTCCAGAACCGGATGATGGATGTCGTACCGTTCCACTGCAGCCGCAAGGGCCACGGGATCGGCCTCGTGCTCGAACTTCGGCGAGTGCACGCCCACTGTGACGAGGACGTCGGAGTACTGCTCCTCGAGGGGGCGCAGCTCGTCAAGTACATGGAGGCAGTTGATGCAGCAGAAGGTCCAGAAATCCAGCAGCACGATCTTGCCGCGCAGTGATTCCAGGTCCAGGGATTTTCCGCCCGTGTTGAGCCAACCCCTGCCCACGAGTTCAGAAGCGCGGACCCGGAGGTGGGTGCGTACGGTGTCGCTCATCAGCGTCCTTCCAGCTTTTGGTTTCGTTCGGCAACCTTGGCATCACGCTCGGCCAGCTTGGCAAACATATCGTTGTAAGCAGTCAGATCGGCGTCGTTATTCCTGTCCGCCGCCCGATCTGTCCGCCGGGTTTCCCGTTCATCCGAGCGGGACCACATGACGGCGACGCCGATCGCCACCAGCAGTGTGGGGACCTCGCCGATTCCCCATGCCACGGCGCCTCCTGTTTGTTGGTCCAGGAGGGCTGGCTGGCCCCATGCCCGTCCCAGGTTGCCGAAGTAGTCGGCGGCGAGCAAACCGGTGCCTCCCATGATGGAAACACCAAAGAAAGCGTGGAAGCCCATGGTGGCCAGCAGCAGCAGGAGCCGCATGGGGTAGGGGGCGCGCAGCGGCAACGGATCAGTACCGATCATTGTCAGCACGAAAATATAGCCGGTCAGTGCGAAGTGCAGGTTCATGAGCTCGTGGCCCACATGCTCGCGCATGGCAAAGCTGAAGGCATCTGAGAAATAGAACAGGACAATCGAACCGGCGAAGTTGGCAGCGGCGAACAGCGGGTGGGTCACCAGCTTTGAGAACCGCGAATGGACAAACAGCAGCAGCCATTCCCTGATCCCGCGCGAACCGTCTGAGCGGGCGGGGAGCGCGCGCAGAGCAAGAGTCACGGGCGATCCGAGCACCAGGAAGATGGGGGCCACCATGGTCAGCGCCATGTGGTCCACCATGTGGGCAGAGAAAAGCACACGTCCATAGACCGCCGGCGCACCGGACGTGATGTAGGTCAGGACCAGAAGCCCGATGACCCAGTTGACCGTCCGGAACCAGGACCATTTATCACCGCGCCGCAGGACTTTCCGAACACCCAGGATGTAGGCCACAAGCCCGAAGACAGCCACAGTGATCCAGAGCCAGTCCAACCGCCACTCAGTGAACCAGCGTTCCGGGGTCAGCTCGGGGGGAAGCTCATAGCCGGTAAGGATGAAGGCCGGAGACGCGTTCGGTGCGTACGTGGTGGGTTGGGGCGGGGCTGAACGTGCCAGCGCGACGGCGATCCCCGACGTCGCGCCCATAATCAGCAGTTCCGCTATCACCAGCTGCCAAAGAACCCGCCGGGTCGAAAGCGCGACTCCTGCCCGGCTCAGCTGCGGGATGATCCATTGCCGGTGCATGAGTCCGATAGCGCCCAGCACCAGCGTGGCAAGGGCTTTGGCCACGACCAGCTGGCCGTATTCCGAGCCGAACAGGTCGTTCCAGGTAGTGAGGCGGATGCTGGCGTTGATCACGCCCGAGGCGAAGACCAGGAAAAAGGCGAAGCCGGCAAGGGCCGAGAATCGACGGAGCACAGCCTCGGTAATGTCGGTCTTTGTTGCCGCTTTGGACCCTGTGAGGATTCCGGACAGGGCCGCCAGCATAATGATTCCGCCCACCCAGGCGGTTACCCCCATCACGTGCAGGCCCAGGGAGTTGATGGCGCCCTCGTGATCGCTCGAGCTGGATGAGTGGCCCACAAGGGCTGGCGGCACCAATCCGATCAAAGCGAGTATCAGAGTGAGTGCCAGACCGGTGAGGGACCGCACGCCAAACAGTGCAGTGGTTGCGACGGCAGCGATGATGACGACGGCGAGCCAGGCCCGGCCCGTTTCAATATCCGTCATGAAATAGACCAGCGCACGCGTGAATTCCGCATCTCCTGCAACGGCCTGGCCTGCGACATCCGCGTAGGTAAGTACCAGGACGGCGATGGCGGACAGAGTCCACGCCACCCCTGCCGCCGCGGCCACAGCCAAGGCCCTCGTAAAGGCAGGGTGCTCCGGCGATTCGTTGTTCTTGGAGCGGGATCCCCCCACTGACGTGGGGAGAATGCCTACAGCGAAGATGAGTCCGCCGATCACCGCTGCCAGCGAGACGTTATGGATTGCCTTGCTGATGGGCAGTCCCCACCGGACAAAGGCTCCGGGATCGGCGACGTCACGGTCGGTTGCTGCCCCTGAAAAGAGCAGTGCCGCTGTGAGGCCGAGCATTAGGGCGATGACGCCTCCCAGCAGCCACGCCCTGGAGATGCCGAGCACACCGGCGGCTCCCCGCTGCCCTTCTGAAGGCGGCAGCGACGGGGCTGTGGAGGGGGATTTTGATGCGGAAGGCACCTATCCATTGTCCGCTACACCGGTGAACTCCGCGAATCGAGCGGCCGGTTTGAGGGCGGGGCACCAATACATGCTGGGCTTCAGCAGTGTAGGGCTTAAACAGCAAGGGAACGGCAGCCTCACGGCTGCCGTTCCCTTAAGCCTGGAAGGCTCTACTTCTTGGAGACAGCAGCCTTCAGCTTGGAGCCTGCCGTCAGCTTGACGCTGTGGCCAGCGGCGATCTGGATGGTCTCGCCGGTCTGCGGGTTGCGGCCGGTGCGGGCAGCGCGGTCGGTGCGCTCAACTGCGAGCCAGCCCGGGATGGTGATCTTTTCGCCCGAGGCGACAGAGGTCTCGAAAACCTCGAACAGTGCATCCAGCACGGAGTTGACGGCTGCCTGGCTGGTGCCGGCCTTGCCTGCTACCTCTGCAACAAGTTCACTACGGTTCTTAGCCATTTATGTCCTCCTGGACGGTCATGATTCTGGAGCCTGCATGCGGCATGCGTACAAGCCACTGTTCGAAAACTTACCAGCTTGCCGCGGTGGGGGCTGCAAATTCCGCGTGTTTCCGCGTTTTTTTGAGGAAAAACCATCGAAATCTCCCCTTTCGAGGGCATATTTCGCCCACAGCGGACGCTCCCTCACGTTTCGCAGGTTCTGCCCGGACGCTCCCTCACGTTTCGCAGGTTGTGCCCGGACGGTCCCTCAGGTTCTGCGGTTTCTACCGCGACGGTCCCTCAGGTTCTGCGTCGGATTGGTGTGGCGACGGCGGTGGCCGGGGCGGGTGGTGAGGGAGGGTCCCGGTCAAATCCTGCGGGTGGTGAGGGAGGGTTTGTGGGGGGTTTGGGGGTTTTTTAAATGGGGAGAGCCCCAACCGGTTTCCTGGTTGGGGCTCTCGACCTTAATGGTTGTCCGGCGGTGACCTACTCTCCCACACCCTCCCGGGTGCAGTACCATCGGCGCTGTGGGTCTTAGCTTCCGGGTTCGGAATGGGACCGGGCGTTTCCCCCACGCTATGACCGCCGTAACCTTTTTACCCGTTCACGCAACCCCTGGTGGGGTGGTGTGGGAAGTTTGTGGTTACAACATGTTTCCTGCCCTTTTTGGGGGCAGTTGTGGTGTTGTTATTCAGTTATTGTTCCCGTGGCCAGGCAAACCGTGTTCGGGTTTGTTGGTTGGGAACCACATAGTGGACGCAAGCAGTCTTGTTTTCTTTTTACCAGTGCTTGGTGTGAACGTCTTTTGAATGCCGTTCACGCATTGGTGTGTGGTGTAAGTTATCGGCCTATTAGTACCGGTCAGCTTCACGAGTCGTTAGTCCTCGCTTCCACATCCGGCCTATCAACCCAGTGGTCTGGCTGGGGGCCTCTCACACACAAGGTGTATGGAAATCTCATCTCGAAGCGAGCTTCCCGCTTAGATGCTTTCAGCGGTTATCCCATCCGAACGTAGCTAATCAGCGGTGCACTTGGCAGTACAACTGACACACCAGAGGTTCGTCCGTCCCGGTCCTCTCGTACTAAGGACAGCCCTTCTCAAATTTCCTGCGCGCGCAGCGGATAGGGACCGAACTGTCTCACGACGTTCTAAACCCAGCTCGCGTACCGCTTTAATGGGCGAACAGCCCAACCCTTGGGACCTACTCCAGCCCCAGGATGCGACGAGCCGACATCGAGGTGCCAAACCATGCCGTCGATATGGACTCTTGGGCAAGATCAGCCTGTTATCCCCGAGGTACCTTTTATCCGTTGAGCGACGGCCATTCCACAATGTACCGCCGGATCACTAGTCCCGACTTTCGTCCCTGCTCGAGATGTCTCTCTCACAGTCAAGCTCCCTTGTGCACTTACACTCGACACCTGATTGCCAACCAGGCTGAGGGAACCTTTGGGCGCCTCCGTTACTTTTTAGGAGGCAACCGCCCCAGTTAAACTACCCATCAGGCACTGTCCCTGACCCGGATTACGGGCCGAAGTTAGATGTCCAAAGTGACCAGAGTGGTATTTCAACGATGACTCCACCCGAACTGGCGTCCGGGCTTCAACGTCTCCCACCTATCCTACACAAGCCACTCCGAACACCAATACCAAACTATAGTAAAGGTCTCGGGGTCTTTCCGTCCTGCTGCGCGTAACGAGCATCTTTACTCGTACTGCAATTTCGCCGAGTTTATGGTTGAGACAGCGGGGAAGTCGTTACTCCATTCGTGCAGGTCGGAACTTACCCGACAAGGAATTTCGCTACCTTAGGATGGTTATAGTTACCACCGCCGTTTACTGGGGCTTGAATTCTCAGCTTCGCCTTGCGGCTAACCGGTCCTCTTAACCTTCCAGCACCGGGCAGGAGTCAGTCCGTATACATCGTCTTGCGACTTCGCACGGACCTGTGTTTTTAGTAAACAGTCGCTTCCCCCTGGTCTCTGCGGCCCCTGCACGCTCCGGACAGCAAGTGTCCATCACGATGGGGGCCCCCCTTCTCCCGAAGTTACGGGGGCATTTTGCCGAGTTCCTTAACCATAATTCTCTCGATCGCCTTAGTATTCTCTACCTGATCACCTGTGTCGGTTTGGGGTACGGGCGGCTAAAACCTCGCGCCGATGCTTTTCTAGGCAGCATAGGATCACCGAATCCCCCCTTACGGGAGTCCCATCAGATCTCAGGCATCATGAACAGCGGATTTGCCTACCGTTCGCCCTACATCCTTAGACCGGGACAACCATCGCCCGGCTCGGCTACCTTCCTGCGTCACACCTGTTAATACGCTTACCTCCCAGGATCAGGTCCCGCGCTCCACCAAAAACCTCACACCACAAGGGTGATCGGTCAGGTCTCGGGCGGTTAGTATCCCCTGTTCAGCATGGACGGTTTTTCGCCGGTACGGGAATATCAACCCGTTGTCCATCGACTACGCCTGTCGGCCTCGCCTTAGGTCCCGACTTACCCAGGGCAGATTAGCTTGACCCTGGAACCCTTGATCATTCGGCGGACGGGTTTCTCACCCGTCTTTCGCTACTCATGCCTGCATTCTCACTCGTGTAGGCTCCACCGCTGGTTTACACCGCGACTTCACTGCCCACACGACGCTCCCCTACCCATCCAGACGCCTGAACCACAAGGGCTTAGCAAAAATCTGAATGCCACAACTTCGGCGGTGTACTTGAGCCCCGCTACATTGTCGGCGCGGAATCACTTGACCAGTGAGCTATTACGCACTCTTTTAAGGATGGCTGCTTCTAAGCCAACCTCCTGGTTGTCTTCGCAACTCCACATCCTTTCCCACTTAGCACACGCTTAGGGGCCTTAGTTGGTGGTCTGGGCTGTTTCCCTCTCGACTATGAAGCTTATCCCCCACAGTCTCACTGCTGCGCTCTCACTTACCGGCATTCGGAGTTTGGCTGACGTCAGTAACCTTGTAGGGCCCATCGGCCATCCAGTAGCTCTACCTCCGGTAAGAAACACGCAACGCTGCACCTAAATGCATTTCGGGGAGAACCAGCTATCACGAAGTTTGATTGGCCTTTCACCCCTACCCACAGCTCATCCCCTCCATTTTCAACTGAAGTGGGTTCGGTCCTCCACGACGTCTTACCGTCGCTTCAACCTGGCCATGGGTAGATCACTTCGCTTCGGGTCTAGATCACGCCACTGCAACGCCCTATTCAGACTCGCTTTCGCTACGGCTTCCCCACACGGGTTAACCTCGCGACGTAACACTAACTCGCAGGCTCATTCTTCAAAAGGCACGCCGTCACAGCTACTTGTGATTACTCACGGCTGCTCCGACGGATTGTAAGCACACGGTTTCAGGTACTGTTTCACTCCCCTCCCGGGGTACTTTTCACCTTTCCCTCACGGTACTGGTCCGCTATCGGTCATTAGGGAGTATTTAGGCTTATCAGGTGGTCCTGACAGATTCGCACGGGATTTCTCGGGCCCCGTGCTACTTGGGATACTCTCCAGGCGGTACACAACATTTCGGTTACGGGGCTCACACCCTCTCTGGCCGGCCTTTCAAGACCGTTCACCTATGCCCGTACTCTCACCTCACTGTCCCGGCAGAGACAGAACGGAAAGTCCCACAACCCCGACCATGCAACGCCCGCCGGCTATCACACATGGAACGGTTTAGCCTGATCCGCGTTCGCTCGCCACTACTAACGGAATCACTGTTGTTTTCTCTTCCTGCGGGTACTGAGATGTTTCACTTCCCCGCGTTCCCTCCACGCACCCTATGTGTTCAGATGCGGGTCACCAGATCACTCGCGCGTCTGGCGGGGTTTCCCCATTCGGAGACCCTGGGATCAAAGTCCGGTTATCGACTCCCCCAGGCTTATCGCAGATTCCTACGTCCTTCTTCGGCTCCTAATGCCAAGGCATCCACCGTGTGCTCTTAAAAACTTGACCACAAAAGATCAAAAAAACATTTCGAGAGAACCTATGGGAACCACACCACAAACACAGCCACACCCAACCCCCAAAAGAGGCAAAGGCACAACCACATCCGCAGCACAGATCCAGGTTCATATTCTTGGAAATTGCTTCTTATAAAAGATGCTCGCGTCCACTATGTAGTTCTCAAACAACAACCCCAAACCACACACCCCACACACCACCCCAAAAAGGGTTCAACGCGCATGATCGATGCAGCCAGGAAACCAGAAACAAACAAACCCGGAAAGTTACCCTCCCGGTCCTGTTGCCTCAGGACCCAACAGTGTGCCAAACACTAAACCCGTGAACCACCACCCCCGCCGTTCCAGGACACCCTCCAAAAGGAGAACAACCGTACTGAACAGGGACAACAACCACGAGGCCGCTATTTGTTGATATTCCACCCTTGAGCACCCACCGCAGAACAATCGCCTGCGCAATGGGCCTTTACTCCTGACAACCCCTCCACACTCACATACATGAGGCAAGGTGACTGTAGGTGCTCCTTAGAAAGGAGGTGATCCAGCCGCACCTTCCGGTACGGCTACCTTGTTACGACTTAGTCCCAATCGCCAGTCCCACCTTCGACAGCTCCCTCCCACAAGGGGTTAGGCCACCGGCTTCGGGTGTTACCAACTTTCGTGACTTGACGGGCGGTGTGTACAAGGCCCGGGAACGTATTCACCGCAGCGTTGCTGATCTGCGATTACTAGCGACTCCGACTTCATGGGGTCGAGTTGCAGACCCCAATCCGAACTGAGACCGGCTTTTTGGGATTAGCTCCACCTCACAGTATCGCAACCCTTTGTACCGGCCATTGTAGCATGCGTGAAGCCCAAGACATAAGGGGCATGATGATTTGACGTCGTCCCCACCTTCCTCCGAGTTGACCCCGGCAGTCTCCTATGAGTCCCCACCATCACGTGCTGGCAACATAGAACGAGGGTTGCGCTCGTTGCGGGACTTAACCCAACATCTCACGACACGAGCTGACGACAACCATGCACCACCTGTGAACCAGCCCCAAAGGGGAAACCACATTTCTGCGGCGGTCTGGCCCATGTCAAGCCTTGGTAAGGTTCTTCGCGTTGCATCGAATTAATCCGCATGCTCCGCCGCTTGTGCGGGCCCCCGTCAATTCCTTTGAGTTTTAGCCTTGCGGCCGTACTCCCCAGGCGGGGCACTTAATGCGTTAGCTACGGCGCGGAAAACGTGGAATGTCCCCCACACCTAGTGCCCAACGTTTACGGCATGGACTACCAGGGTATCTAATCCTGTTCGCTCCCCATGCTTTCGCTCCTCAGCGTCAGTTAATGCCCAGAGACCTGCCTTCGCCATCGGTGTTCCTCCTGATATCTGCGCATTTCACCGCTACACCAGGAATTCCAGTCTCCCCTACATCACTCTAGTCTGCCCGTACCCACTGCAGAACCGGAGTTGAGCCCCGGTCTTTCACAGCAGACGCGACAAACCGCCTACGAGCTCTTTACGCCCAATAATTCCGGATAACGCTTGCGCCCTACGTATTACCGCGGCTGCTGGCACGTAGTTAGCCGGCGCTTCTTCTGCAGGTACCGTCACTTTCGCTTCTTCCCTACTGAAAGAGGTTTACAACCCGAAGGCCGTCATCCCTCACGCGGCGTCGCTGCATCAGGCTTTCGCCCATTGTGCAATATTCCCCACTGCTGCCTCCCGTAGGAGTCTGGGCCGTGTCTCAGTCCCAGTGTGGCCGGTCACCCTCTCAGGCCGGCTACCCGTCGTCGCCTTGGTGAGCCATTACCTCACCAACAAGCTGATAGGCCGCGAGTCCATCCAAAACCACAATAAAGCTTTCCACCCCCCACCATGCGATGAGGAGTCATATCCGGTATTAGACCCAGTTTCCCAGGCTTATCCCAGAGTTAAGGGCAGGTTACTCACGTGTTACTCACCCGTTCGCCACTAATCCACCAGCAAGCTGGCATCATCGTTCGACTTGCATGTGTTAAGCACGCCGCCAGCGTTCATCCTGAGCCAGGATCAAACTCTCCGTTGAAGTAAAACAAAAACAGACACAACCAAATCCCCCGGGAAAACGGGAAACAAGGCCGCACAAAATTTGAAACCAGCCAAAAAAACCAGACCATCCACGGGGTGGACAACCTGGCCAATTCAACCAATCAATAAAACAATTGGTATCAACAAACTTGGCACACTATTGAGTTCTCAAACAACAGACACACCCGGCACCACCACAACAACAAACAGCCGTGGATCGCTCCGGAGCAACTTTTCAAACTTACCCGGTTTCCTTATGCTTTGCAAATTAGCGTTTCGGCGAATTCAGCTTCAGATAACCAGCCCCGCCTGTATCCGGCACGCCAATCAGCGAACCATTTTCAGGCTGTTTTCAGGGGGTTGGCCGCTCTCCGGTAACCAGCTCTTCGCTGGTCTCCCTCGCGGCGACTTAGAAAACAATACACGCAGGTCACCCCCAAAACAAATCAGCCCCACACATGCCAGAGGGGTCCCAAAATCCCCGGAAAATCAAGGATTCGGGACCCCTCCTGAACCTCCACTGACGGAAATCAGGCGGACGTGCCCTCTATGGCTTGAGTCACATGAGGAGCCTACCTCCCGGCGGTGAGCACCACCGTGAAATCAACTTCCCGGGGAGTGAGCTGGTAAGGCTCCAGTGCTCCCGGTCCACAGGCAGCGGTGCCAACGCCTTCCCGGGCAGCATCCAGGTAGATGTAGCTCCGGCTATCGCGGCTTAGATCCTCACAATGTGTTGCCGCATCCAGCACTTGCTGGCTGTACGGCCGGACAGTGAGCGCAAATTCGTCACCGGCAATGCTGAGCGAACCGCCGTCGAGCTCCAGAGAAGCCGATCGTACAGCGGACCTGGCCCCGGCCTCCTGAGGCCGTACGTAGTCCTCGTCCATCTCATCCAAGGGGAGTGCATACCAGCCCAGGCGGGCGCCCTGGCCGGTATCCGGGTAGCTTTGGTACGGGCCTTGGCCGAACCACTCGACGTTCTGCGTTCCTGCTCCGAGAATCAGCTCAACTCCAACCCTCGCCCATCGGACGGCTGTCCCCCTGTCTATCCATTCACGGTCGGGGCGGACAGACGTGTTCAGGCTTACGCTGGTTCCGTCACTGCTCCAGGCGTAGTCCACCAGCACGCCATACTGCTTGTCGGCAGGAGCCATGCGGGTACGGACCAGCAGCGTCTCCCCTCCGTCGTCGTCGGATGAAACAGCTGAAATGCTGATCAGACGCGAGTGGAGGCGGTTCAGACCCGCGTCCAGCCAGCGTCGTTCAATGGTGCGCGGGTCTGGGTCGCTCCACTCCCTGCCCAGATCGTTGTCAGTGGGGGCACGCCAAAGCGTCACCTTCATTCCCTCCACAGCCAGGTCCCCCAACCGCCTCAGTTCTCCGGTCACGCGGTCAAAAGCGGCCGGGCCGAGCCGAAGTTCGTTGCCTTCTTCCTCCACGGAAACCTGGGCTGGCAGCTTGCCAGGGCTGGTCAGGTTAGCAGCTGCTTGCCCCCAGGCGATCTCATGACCGGCCTCGGCCCACTCAGTGTCGTCACTCAGCACAGCGCTGACGGTGAGAACCGCGGGGCTTCCGGCGGGGAGTTCCAGCAAGCCCGCAGGCAATTCAACAAAGACTTCTTCGCCCGGCGCCAGCGGCGCGGTGACACTCCCGCCGTCGAGCGTTGCACCGTCGGCCACCACCGCGTACCGGAAGCTGAAGGCGGATGTGTCAGCAAAGTCGAAGCCGTTGCGCAAAGTGAAACCGGACCAGTCGGGGGCTACAGAGAGCGTCAGGGGTTCGATGACCTTCTTGAAATCCAGGAGTCCGGGCCGGGGCTTGCGGTTGGCGTCCACGAGGCCGTCCGTCACGAAGTTGCCGTCGTGAATCTCCTCACCGAAGTCACCGCCGTAAGCGAAGTGTTCCCGGCCGTCCGCTCCAATGACGGTGATGCCGTGCTCCAGCCATTCCCACACGAAGCCGCCCATGAGCCGGGGGTAGCGGTCAAACAGTTCCTGATACTCGGACATCCCGCCGGGGCCGTTACCCATGGCGTGAACGTACTCGCACAGGATGAAGGGCATGGCTCTGCGACGTGCGTCAAGGGCGGGATCCTCCAGCGGTTCCTCCATGCCCTGGCCGATCAGCTCGGTCTCCTCGTGGCTGGCGTACATCCGCGAATAGACGTCCACGTAGGCCGAGCTCCGGTCGCTTTCATAGTGGATGGGCCGTGACGGGTCGCGGTGCTTCGTCCAGCGCGACATCGCACCAAGGTTCCTACCCGCCCCCGCCTCATTCCCGAGTGACCACATAATCACCGAGGCGTGGTTCTTGTCCCGCTCCACGGTTCGGCGCATCCTGTCCAGCAGCGCCGCCTCCCATTGGGGATCGTCGCTCGGGTTTTGCTTCCAGCCGGCGCTTTCAAACCCATGGGTTTCAAAGTCGCACTCGAGGATCACGTAGAACCCGAGCTGGTCAGCCAGAGCCAAAAATTCGGGATGAGGCGGGTAATGGGATGTCCGGATGGCATTGATGTTGTGCTGCTTCATGAGCCGCAGCTCGCTGACCATCCGCTCCCTGGGCACTGCCCGGCCCAGCTTCGGATCGTGCTCGTGACGGTTCACGCCGCGGAGCAGGATCCGCTTGCCGTTCACCTTGAACTGGGCGTCCTCAATCACGATCGAACGGAACCCGAGCTGAAGCTCCACGGATTCAGCTGCCGTGCTGACGGTGGCTGCATACAGCTTTGGCAGCTCAGCCGACCATGGTTCGATTCCGGGGATGACGTGCTCTGCGCCCGCGTCAAGTTCCAGTCCCAGCTCCGGAATACGCACGACGGCGTCAATCGCCTCACCATCCCGGCTCACCTCTATGCGGAGGACTCCTTCGCCTCGCAGATGGTCGAAGTCGGCGTGCACGAAGACGTCGTCGATTCCTCCTGCAGGCCTGGCCTGGAGGGTGACGTCCCGGAATATGCCGGGCAGCCACCACATGTCCTGATCCTCGAGGTAGCTTGCTCCAGAGAACTGGGCGACCTCGACGGCGAGCACGTTGACACCCTCAGTCAGGACGCCCGCGACGTCGAATTCGTGCGCCAGGCGGCTGCCGCGGGTGGTACCAAGACGCTTCCCGTTCAGCCACACGGTTCCTGCTGATTCGATGCCGTCGAAACGGAGCACGGACCTTTGATTGAACTCGGGCCCTGCGGTGAACTCAAACACGTGCTGGCCAATAGGGTTGGCTTCCGGGATCTGCGGCGGCTCCACGGGGAACGGGTACTGGATGTTGGTGTATGCGGGGCTGCCGTGGCCGTGCATGGACCAGCTTGAGGGCACCGGCAACTCTTTGAATCCGGATGGGTCCTGACCCAGCTGCCAGCCGTCCTCGGGTGCTGTCCTGACGCCAGGGAACAGGCGGAACTTCCATGTTCCGTTCAGCGAGAGCCGGGCAGCGTCACTATCAAGGAAAGCCCTGGCGGGGAGGGTTCCTTCAGCCGGCGCGACCGATGCCAGTTCTGCCACACGTCCCCCGCCGAGTTCCAGGCTGCGTTCCCGCGCCGGTGCAGGTGCTTGGGCGGGGGTCTGCTGGGCCGGGGGCTGCTGAAGGTCCCGTGCGCCGGGCAATGATTCGACTGACATAAGTGTTCCTCGTCTCGCTGGTCGCGGGATTCGTTGGTGGATAGTGGAAACGTGAACGTTCACGGACTGGGTACAACAGTACGGCAGGCCAAAGACTTTGGCCATAGTTCCGGTCCCATTTCCTGGTCAGCCGGACTGCCTGACCACCAGCCGGTGCCGAAGCACAAGGTGCGCTTCCGCACTCCCTGCAGCCGGGGATCCAGCCAACAACCCGTCAAGGAGTTCGACGGCGGTTCGGCCCACTTCCCGAAGATCCAACGACAATGTGGTCAGCTCAGGAGACAGCTGTTCTCCGAGTGGAATCCCGTCCATACCGATCACCAGGCAATCTTCAGGGACCCGCTTGCCGGCATCCGCCAGGGCCTTCAGTACTCCCGATGCCACAAGGTCATTGAAGGCAACGATTCCATCGATCCCTGGTTGCCGCGCAAGCAGTTCTCCGACCACAATACGAGTCTCCGAGGTCGACTCCTCCACTGCCACGGCCGAGCAGTCGAAGGTATCGCCGTACGATTCCCCGAGTACGGCGGCGAAGGCCCTCCCCCTGGATGTGGCGAAGCCGTCATCGGAGGCGGGCTTCGCGGGGCCACGGATGGAATCAACATACACAATCCGATGGCGACCAGCGCTTCGCAGGCGACCGATGGCGAGTTCTGCTGCATGACGGTAGTCGAAGGTAACTGCACCAGCTGCCGAACCGGGTTCCTCATCAAGGACTACCAGCGGCCGCCGGCCCAAGATCGCTTGGGCCTGACCCGCATAACCGCCGAGGTATCCAATCACCGCGTCCACGTGAGGAGCAAGATGCTCGACGGCGTCAAGGCCGCTACGTCCGCCATGACCGTAGTCGTCCATAACCACATGCCAGCCACGTTGAGTGGCCTGCTCCACCACGCTTGAGGCGAAAGCGGGAAAGTAGGGATTGGTGAGATCGGGGATTGCCAGGCCTACCGACGTCCGAGCGCCTTGAACCAGGCCCTTGGCGAACCGGCTCGGGGTGTACCCAAGTTCCTTGGCAAGCTCCTGAATACGCTGACGGGTCTCCGTCTTGATGCCCGGCATATCGTTCATGGCGCGGGTGACGGTCTGTCGCGAGACACCCGCTGCGGCAGCTACGTCCAGGATGGTGGCTCGCTGGGAGCGGCGGCCAGCAGGGGTTTGGGTCATGATCGTAAGTCTAGGGGTCAGCTGCGGTGGGCCGGGTTTGTGCCGGCTTCAACGCTCCCTCACGTTTCGCAGGTTGTGCCCGGACGGTCCCTCAGGTTCTGCGGTTTCTACCGCGACGGTCCCTCAGGTTCTGCGGTTTCTACCGCGACGGTCCCTCAGGTTCTGCGTCGGATTGGTGTGGCGACGGCGGTGGCCGGGGCGGGTGGTGAGGGAGGGTCCCGGTCAAATCCTGCGGGTGGTGAGGGAGGGTTTGTGGGGGGGGTTGGGGGTTTTTTAAATGGGGAGAGCCCCAACCGGTTTCCTGGTTGGGGCTCTCGACCTTAATGGTTGTCCGGCGGTGACCTACTCTCCCACACCCTCCCGGGTGCAGTACCATCGGCGCTGTGGGTCTTAGCTTCCGGGTTCGGAATGGGACCGGGCGTTTCCCCCACGCTATGACCGCCGTAACCTTTTTACCCGTTCACGCAACCCCTGGTGGGGTGGTGTGGGAAGTTTGTGGTTACAACATGTTTCCTGCCCTTTTTGGGGGCAGTTGTGGTGTTGTTATTCAGTTATTGTTCCCGTGGCCAGGCAAACCGTGTTCGGGTTTGTTGGTTGGGAACCACATAGTGGACGCAAGCAGTCTTGTTTTCTTTTTACCAGTGCTTGGTGTGAACGTCTTTTGAATGCCGTTCACGCATTGGTGTGTGGTGTAAGTTATCGGCCTATTAGTACCGGTCAGCTTCACGAGTCGTTAGTCCTCGCTTCCACATCCGGCCTATCAACCCAGTGGTCTGGCTGGGGGCCTCTCACACACAAGGTGTATGGAAATCTCATCTCGAAGCGAGCTTCCCGCTTAGATGCTTTCAGCGGTTATCCCATCCGAACGTAGCTAATCAGCGGTGCACTTGGCAGTACAACTGACACACCAGAGGTTCGTCCGTCCCGGTCCTCTCGTACTAAGGACAGCCCTTCTCAAATTTCCTGCGCGCGCAGCGGATAGGGACCGAACTGTCTCACGACGTTCTAAACCCAGCTCGCGTACCGCTTTAATGGGCGAACAGCCCAACCCTTGGGACCTACTCCAGCCCCAGGATGCGACGAGCCGACATCGAGGTGCCAAACCATGCCGTCGATATGGACTCTTGGGCAAGATCAGCCTGTTATCCCCGAGGTACCTTTTATCCGTTGAGCGACGGCCATTCCACAATGTACCGCCGGATCACTAGTCCCGACTTTCGTCCCTGCTCGAGATGTCTCTCTCACAGTCAAGCTCCCTTGTGCACTTACACTCGACACCTGATTGCCAACCAGGCTGAGGGAACCTTTGGGCGCCTCCGTTACTTTTTAGGAGGCAACCGCCCCAGTTAAACTACCCATCAGGCACTGTCCCTGACCCGGATTACGGGCCGAAGTTAGATGTCCAAAGTGACCAGAGTGGTATTTCAACGATGACTCCACCCGAACTGGCGTCCGGGCTTCAACGTCTCCCACCTATCCTACACAAGCCACTCCGAACACCAATACCAAACTATAGTAAAGGTCTCGGGGTCTTTCCGTCCTGCTGCGCGTAACGAGCATCTTTACTCGTACTGCAATTTCGCCGAGTTTATGGTTGAGACAGCGGGGAAGTCGTTACTCCATTCGTGCAGGTCGGAACTTACCCGACAAGGAATTTCGCTACCTTAGGATGGTTATAGTTACCACCGCCGTTTACTGGGGCTTGAATTCTCAGCTTCGCCTTGCGGCTAACCGGTCCTCTTAACCTTCCAGCACCGGGCAGGAGTCAGTCCGTATACATCGTCTTGCGACTTCGCACGGACCTGTGTTTTTAGTAAACAGTCGCTTCCCCCTGGTCTCTGCGGCCCCTGCACGCTCCGGACAGCAAGTGTCCATCACGATGGGGGCCCCCCTTCTCCCGAAGTTACGGGGGCATTTTGCCGAGTTCCTTAACCATAATTCTCTCGATCGCCTTAGTATTCTCTACCTGATCACCTGTGTCGGTTTGGGGTACGGGCGGCTAAAACCTCGCGCCGATGCTTTTCTAGGCAGCATAGGATCACCGAATCCCCCCTTACGGGAGTCCCATCAGATCTCAGGCATCATGAACAGCGGATTTGCCTACCGTTCGCCCTACATCCTTAGACCGGGACAACCATCGCCCGGCTCGGCTACCTTCCTGCGTCACACCTGTTAATACGCTTACCTCCCAGGATCAGGTCCCGCGCTCCACCAAAAACCTCACACCACAAGGGTGATCGGTCAGGTCTCGGGCGGTTAGTATCCCCTGTTCAGCATGGACGGTTTTTCGCCGGTACGGGAATATCAACCCGTTGTCCATCGACTACGCCTGTCGGCCTCGCCTTAGGTCCCGACTTACCCAGGGCAGATTAGCTTGACCCTGGAACCCTTGATCATTCGGCGGACGGGTTTCTCACCCGTCTTTCGCTACTCATGCCTGCATTCTCACTCGTGTAGGCTCCACCGCTGGTTTACACCGCGACTTCACTGCCCACACGACGCTCCCCTACCCATCCAGACGCCTGAACCACAAGGGCTTAGCAAAAATCTGAATGCCACAACTTCGGCGGTGTACTTGAGCCCCGCTACATTGTCGGCGCGGAATCACTTGACCAGTGAGCTATTACGCACTCTTTTAAGGATGGCTGCTTCTAAGCCAACCTCCTGGTTGTCTTCGCAACTCCACATCCTTTCCCACTTAGCACACGCTTAGGGGCCTTAGTTGGTGGTCTGGGCTGTTTCCCTCTCGACTATGAAGCTTATCCCCCACAGTCTCACTGCTGCGCTCTCACTTACCGGCATTCGGAGTTTGGCTGACGTCAGTAACCTTGTAGGGCCCATCGGCCATCCAGTAGCTCTACCTCCGGTAAGAAACACGCAACGCTGCACCTAAATGCATTTCGGGGAGAACCAGCTATCACGAAGTTTGATTGGCCTTTCACCCCTACCCACAGCTCATCCCCTCCATTTTCAACTGAAGTGGGTTCGGTCCTCCACGACGTCTTACCGTCGCTTCAACCTGGCCATGGGTAGATCACTTCGCTTCGGGTCTAGATCACGCCACTGCAACGCCCTATTCAGACTCGCTTTCGCTACGGCTTCCCCACACGGGTTAACCTCGCGACGTAACACTAACTCGCAGGCTCATTCTTCAAAAGGCACGCCGTCACAGCTACTTGTGATTACTCACGGCTGCTCCGACGGATTGTAAGCACACGGTTTCAGGTACTGTTTCACTCCCCTCCCGGGGTACTTTTCACCTTTCCCTCACGGTACTGGTCCGCTATCGGTCATTAGGGAGTATTTAGGCTTATCAGGTGGTCCTGACAGATTCGCACGGGATTTCTCGGGCCCCGTGCTACTTGGGATACTCTCCAGGCGGTACACAACATTTCGGTTACGGGGCTCACACCCTCTCTGGCCGGCCTTTCAAGACCGTTCACCTATGCCCGTACTCTCACCTCACTGTCCCGGCAGAGACAGAACGGAAAGTCCCACAACCCCGACCATGCAACGCCCGCCGGCTATCACACATGGAACGGTTTAGCCTGATCCGCGTTCGCTCGCCACTACTAACGGAATCACTGTTGTTTTCTCTTCCTGCGGGTACTGAGATGTTTCACTTCCCCGCGTTCCCTCCACGCACCCTATGTGTTCAGATGCGGGTCACCAGATCACTCGCGCGTCTGGCGGGGTTTCCCCATTCGGAGACCCTGGGATCAAAGTCCGGTTATCGACTCCCCCAGGCTTATCGCAGATTCCTACGTCCTTCTTCGGCTCCTAATGCCAAGGCATCCACCGTGTGCTCTTAAAAACTTGACCACAAAAGATCAAAAAAACATTTCGAGAGAACCTATGGGAACCACACCACAAACACAGCCACACCCAACCCCCAAAAGAGGCAAAGGCACAACCACATCCGCAGCACAGATCCAGGTTCATATTCTTGGAAATTGCTTCTTATAAAAGATGCTCGCGTCCACTATGTAGTTCTCAAACAACAACCCCAAACCACACACCCCACACACCACCCCAAAAAGGGTTCAACGCGCATGATCGATGCAGCCAGGAAACCAGAAACAAACAAACCCGGAAAGTTACCCTCCCGGTCCTGTTGCCTCAGGACCCAACAGTGTGCCAAACACTAAACCCGTGAACCACCACCCCCGCCGTTCCAGGACACCCTCCAAAAGGAGAACAACCGTACTGAACAGGGACAACAACCACGAGGCCGCTATTTGTTGATATTCCACCCTTGAGCACCCACCGCAGAACAATCGCCTGCGCAATGGGCCTTTACTCCTGACAACCCCTCCACACTCACATACATGAGGCAAGGTGACTGTAGGTGCTCCTTAGAAAGGAGGTGATCCAGCCGCACCTTCCGGTACGGCTACCTTGTTACGACTTAGTCCCAATCGCCAGTCCCACCTTCGACAGCTCCCTCCCACAAGGGGTTAGGCCACCGGCTTCGGGTGTTACCAACTTTCGTGACTTGACGGGCGGTGTGTACAAGGCCCGGGAACGTATTCACCGCAGCGTTGCTGATCTGCGATTACTAGCGACTCCGACTTCATGGGGTCGAGTTGCAGACCCCAATCCGAACTGAGACCGGCTTTTTGGGATTAGCTCCACCTCACAGTATCGCAACCCTTTGTACCGGCCATTGTAGCATGCGTGAAGCCCAAGACATAAGGGGCATGATGATTTGACGTCGTCCCCACCTTCCTCCGAGTTGACCCCGGCAGTCTCCTATGAGTCCCCACCATCACGTGCTGGCAACATAGAACGAGGGTTGCGCTCGTTGCGGGACTTAACCCAACATCTCACGACACGAGCTGACGACAACCATGCACCACCTGTGAACCAGCCCCAAAGGGGAAACCACATTTCTGCGGCGGTCTGGCCCATGTCAAGCCTTGGTAAGGTTCTTCGCGTTGCATCGAATTAATCCGCATGCTCCGCCGCTTGTGCGGGCCCCCGTCAATTCCTTTGAGTTTTAGCCTTGCGGCCGTACTCCCCAGGCGGGGCACTTAATGCGTTAGCTACGGCGCGGAAAACGTGGAATGTCCCCCACACCTAGTGCCCAACGTTTACGGCATGGACTACCAGGGTATCTAATCCTGTTCGCTCCCCATGCTTTCGCTCCTCAGCGTCAGTTAATGCCCAGAGACCTGCCTTCGCCATCGGTGTTCCTCCTGATATCTGCGCATTTCACCGCTACACCAGGAATTCCAGTCTCCCCTACATCACTCTAGTCTGCCCGTACCCACTG
The DNA here is from genome assembly GCF_056499105.1 of Arthrobacter sp. Z5-13. Taxonomy (NCBI): domain Bacteria; kingdom Bacillati; phylum Actinomycetota; class Actinomycetes; order Micrococcales; family Micrococcaceae; genus Arthrobacter; species Arthrobacter sp. Z5-13. The sequence continues at coordinate 282,839 of NZ_CP096460.1, read as the reverse complement.
CAGAACCGGAGTTGAGCCCCGGTCTTTCACAGCAGACGCGACAAACCGCCTACGAGCTCTTTACGCCCAATAATTCCGGATAACGCTTGCGCCCTACGTATTACCGCGGCTGCTGGCACGTAGTTAGCCGGCGCTTCTTCTGCAGGTACCGTCACTTTCGCTTCTTCCCTACTGAAAGAGGTTTACAACCCGAAGGCCGTCATCCCTCACGCGGCGTCGCTGCATCAGGCTTTCGCCCATTGTGCAATATTCCCCACTGCTGCCTCCCGTAGGAGTCTGGGCCGTGTCTCAGTCCCAGTGTGGCCGGTCACCCTCTCAGGCCGGCTACCCGTCGTCGCCTTGGTGAGCCATTACCTCACCAACAAGCTGATAGGCCGCGAGTCCATCCAAAACCACAATAAAGCTTTCCACCCCCCACCATGCGATGAGGAGTCATATCCGGTATTAGACCCAGTTTCCCAGGCTTATCCCAGAGTTAAGGGCAGGTTACTCACGTGTTACTCACCCGTTCGCCACTAATCCACCAGCAAGCTGGCATCATCGTTCGACTTGCATGTGTTAAGCACGCCGCCAGCGTTCATCCTGAGCCAGGATCAAACTCTCCGTTGAAGTAAAACAAAAACAGACACAACCAAATCCCCCGGGAAAACGGGAAACAAGGCCGCACAAAATTTGAAACCAGCCAAAAAAACCAGACCATCCACGGGGTGGACAACCTGGCCAATTCAACCAATCAATAAAACAATTGGTATCAACAAACTTGGCACACTATTGAGTTCTCAAACAACAGACACACCCGGCACCACCACAACAACAAACAGCCGTGGATCGCTCCGGAGCAACTTTTCAAACTTACCCGGTTTCCAGCTCCTGTGCAAATCCATCTTTCAGGACCGCACCGGTCGAAAACACGTCCCCCAACCCGATCGGCAGCACTCGAAAGCTCTACCAGAATCTGGTCTTGAATTTGGGGGTTTGTCGCTCTCCGGTAACCAGCTCTTCGCTGGCGCCCCTTTCGGCGACTTAGAAAACAATACACCCACAACGGCCCCACCGCAAACCCACCCGCGGCACTCTCCGCATCCCCGCCGTTCCGGGGAAAACGGGCCACAAAAGGCTTCACTGGGCCACCCGCCGTCGCACTTCAGCTGTGTGCGGTGCGTCACCCAAGTGCGGAAGCGGTCTTAAAGCAAAAGGGCCGGCAACCAAAACGGTTGCCGGCCCTTCTCAAGCAGCTGGAATCAGCAGTGCTGGATTACCAGGAAGACTTGGTGATGCCCGGGAGCTCACCGCGGTGAGCCATGTCGCGGAAACGAACACGGGAGATACCGAACTTCTGGAAGGTACCGCGGGGACGGCCGTCGATGATGTCGCGGTTACGCAGACGGATCGGGGACGCGTTGCGGGGCAGCTTCTGCAGGCCGAGGCGTGCTTCTTCGCGTGCTTCGTCAGTAGCGTTGGGGTCAACCAGGGTCTTCTTCAGTGCGAGGCGCTTTTCGGCATAGCGCTCAACGATGACCTTGCGCTGCTCGTTACGAGCAATCTTGGATTTCTTAGCCATATGTTTAGCGCTCCTCTCGGAATTCGACGTGCTGGCGGATTTTGGGGTCGTACTTCTTCAGAACCATGCGGTCCGGGTCGTTACGACGGTTCTTGCGCGTGACGTAGGTGTAACCCGTGCCAGCGGTCGACTTGAGCTTGATGATGGGACGTACGTCCTTATCCTTTGCCATTAGAGCTTTACTCCTCGTGCCAGGATGCCGGCGACGACTACGTCGATGCCGCGAACGTCGATGGTCTTGATGCCACGTGCAGAAACCTGCAGGGTGACATTACGGCGCAGGGACGGAACCCAGTAGCGCTTCTTCTGAATGTTCGGATCGAACCGACGCTTGTTGCGGCGGTGCGAGTGCGAAATGCTGTGCCCAAAGCCCGGCTCGGCTCCGGTCACTTGGCAGTGTGCTGCCATGACTTCTCCTCAAGAATTGAAAGTAATGATCCGCATATCTTCTGCTGGATCATGCGTGTAAGTGCGACCCAAAGTGATCAGGGTGAACGGTTAGTCACGCAACTTGAGCCCCTAACTACCGGCTACCCTGGAGAAAATTACCGGGCCACCGGAGCAATTGCGCACGCTCCGCGCACTTAGCGCCTACCAAGTCTACGAGTTAAGGCAACTAAAGACCAATCCGCCCTGCCAGGGTGTATAAGCTGCGTGCACCGTTAGAGGCGTGTGAGCTCCGGATACCGCGGATTGAGACCGTCGCCCGAGGATTTTCCTGTTACCCGGCGAACGACCCACGGGCCCGCAAACTCCCGGACCCATCGCGCATTGGCACGCAGTGCCTCGGCACGGCTCATCTCGGGAACGGGAGTCATGGGAGGGACCTCAATGGAGTGATCATGCTCCAGAACAGTGAGTACACGCTTTGCCATGTTGGCGTGCCCGGCAGCCGACATATGCATCCGGTCTTGCGCCCACATTCCCCAGTCGTAATATTCGCTGAAGCGCCAGTAGTCGACCAGCAGGGCGCCATGGTCACCGGCAATACCCCTCACCAGCTCGTTATAGATGGCCGTGCGCCCGCGGGTGGTGCTGAAGATTTTCGAGCCGCGGGCGTCAAACCCGGTGAACATCACCACGGTGGCGCCGGTGGCACTCAACTTGCGGATACCGGCGTCGTACTCCTCAAGAAGTCCGTCGATATCAACCTTCGGACGGAGGATGTCATTGGCTCCGGCGTAGATGGTCACCAGCGTGGGCCTAAGCTCGACGGCGGCATCCACCTGCTCGGCGAGGATCCGGCGCAGCTTCCTGCCGCGGATCGCGAGGTTCGCATAGCCGAATGACGGATCAGCAGCGCCCAGTTGTTCCGCTACACGGTCTGCCCATCCCCTGACGCCATTGGGGCGAGTGGGATCGTTATCCCCCACGCCTTCTGTGAAGGAGTCCCCCAAAGCCACATACCGGGTAGAAAAATCCATAGCGACAGTCTGCCATCAGTTGCTGGGAGCAACAAAAGTACGCGCAACGCCGGTTCTGTTCAGCCTTCGCGGAGGATCCAGTGGTCATCGTCCAGGCGGGACACAATCTTTTCACCGATCCGGGCGAGATCCGCTACGTCTTCCTCACTGAGTGCGTCCAGGAACAGGGCGCGGACTGATTCCACATGCCCGGGCGCCAGACCCACGATCGTGTCCATCCCGGCATCGGTGAGGTGTGCGGTGGTAACCCGTGCGTCACCGGGGTGCGGGCGCCGCTCCACCCAGCCACGGCTTTGCAGCTTGGTAACAACGTGCGAAAGCCTTGAAAGGGACGCGCTGGTCCGCGCAGCCAGCTCACTCATGGGCAGGAAACGGGATTCGGTCTCAGAGAGCATCGCCAGGACGTGGTAATCAAACAAGGACAGTTTTCCGACGCTGTGAAGTTGCGAGTCCAGAGCTGCCGGCAGCAGGGTGTTGACGCTCATGAGGGCAAGCCACGCGCGGCGTTCGTCTGCATTCAGCCATCGTGGTTCGCTCATAGGTACATCTTAAGAGGAAAAATGCTTGACGGTTCAAGTCCCTCTTGGCGCTGCCTCGATAGGCTGTCCCCATGTACGTTATTTCCCTGAGCTACAAGGTGCCCATGGACATCGTGGATTTCCACCTGGCGGACCATGTTTCCTGGTTGCAGGACGCCTTCGATGAAGGTGTGTTCATTGCTGCCGGCCGCAAGATTCCGCGCACCGGCGGGCTGCTTCTGTCCACGACCGACCGGAACAGCCTGGACGCGTCCCTGGCCAAGGACCCCTTCTACGTCAATGGCGTAGCTGAATTTGAGGTGATGGAGTTCCACGCCAACAGGGTGGCGCCCGGATTCGACAATCTGCTGGACAACTGAGGGTCATCCCCGCCTAGCGTCGCCCCGGCCCTACAACGCCATACCTTGTGTAACCCCTACCGCGCCTTGTTGTCCTCTATTTCAGCCACTCGCTTCAAGCCGCCTTTGACAGGAACCTCGACCGGCACCGGCCAACGCGGTCCCAGGCGATCCCCTAGGGTCACCCCCCTCAGTTTGCGGCCTAAGAGGGGAAGCACCCAGTCGTGGACCCAGCGCCGTTGCAGCCGTTCCCACTCTTTCAGGGTTAGTTTCGCCGGTGGCTCCCAATCTTTCGGGCTGATCTTGTGGGGGACGCCCAGGTGATCGAGCACGCGGGCTGCCAGGTATTTATGCCCGGCTTTAGACATGTGGAGCCTGTCCGAGGACCACATTCGCGGGTCGTGGAAGGCGTCGAAACACCAGTAGTCCACCAGGATGGCCCCATACTTGTCAGCCAGTTCCCTGACTCGCTGGTTGTAGACCCTGTTACGTTTCTTCAGCGGCTCCAGAACCGCTGACACTTTGACGTCGAACCCCGTGAAGAGCAGTAGGGTGGCACCCGTGCCCGCGAGGCTGGCCACCAGATACTCGTAGTCCTCCATTAGGGCGTCGATGTCTGTGCCGAAGTCCAGGATGTCATTGCCGCCGGCGTAGAGCGTGATCAGCGTGGGCCTGAGGGCCAGCGCAGGCTCCAATTGCTCGTTAATGACATGCCGCAGGCGCTTGCTTCTTACTGCCAGGTTTGCGTACTCCCAGCCCGGCTCCGCCTTCGCCAGCTTTTCCGCCACCCGGTCCGCCCAGCCCCTCACGCCGTTAGGCAGGTTCCGGTTCCAGTCCCCGACGCCTTCCGTGAAGGAATCCCCCAAGGCGACAAAACGCCGTCGTCCGTCTTTGCCCGGAAGAGCATGCCCTGGGGATGGGTCGACAGCCACCCCAGAAACCTAGTTCGCCCACGCGACGAACAGGCGGCGAACAGTCGACCGGGAGGCGGCGGGCAGGCAACGATGCGGTAAATCGCGGGCGGCACTCGCCGGCGGCCGGGAGAGTGTGGGAGGTCGGGGAATCAGTAACGCTGTGGAATCAATTTGACCCGGAAAACGTTAATTTTCTTGGGTGCGGTGTGCGCACTAGTTAGGAATGGAATGAGCAAGAAAATCGAATCAGTAGAGGACGACGCCGGCAAGATCACCAGATACCGCCGGCACCCCAATGGCGGCGGGCTGATCGGCCCTGGCGCTGCAGTGGAAGAGAGTTCCTTCATCGGTTCAACTACATATATCGAAGCAGGGGCATGCGTCGGTTCGGGTTGCCGGATCGGGGATGGCAGCTGGATCGACCGCCGGGCGAAGATTGGCGACCTGGCCCTCATTGGAGACGGCGTCTACGTGGGCGAGGGAACGATTGTGGGCAACAGGGTCCGCATCGGCAGCCACTCACGGATTGGAGCCGGAGCCCAGCTGGGCCACGGGACCACGCTTGACGGGGACAGCAGGATTCCCGACGGCGGTCTTGTTGCCGTTGCCGCCAAGCCTCACAAGGCCCGCCGTCCGCGGGCGCGTCATCAATCGAGGATGGCAGCCTGATCTAGCTGCCACTGCGGTGGGCCGGGATTCCGGCCCACGGAGGCTCGGCGGAAAACGATACTGGGTGGCTCGTGTCCGAGACGCCCAGCACAGTTAGAGTTCCGCTTTTCCCTGCCGCCAGTAGCCCATAAACGCGACCTGCTTCCGGTCAATGCCGACGTCGCGCACCAAGTAGCGGCGCAAATCCTTGATCACGCCCGCCTCCCCTGCGATCCACGCATAGAAGGGCATGGCACCTGCGGGCATTCCCGGGTTCTTTGTGGCCCCGATCGCGGCAGTGTCCATCCGGGTTGGAGTCTCCCACAGGATGTTCTGGTCCACGTCCACGTCCTCAGGTTCTGGCCCTGCAGCACCATCCGGCGTCCTGATGCCAACCCAGCCCGGCACCGGGACGGCAGATTTAACCGCTTCCGTGAGGAGTTGCCCATGCGGGCGGGAGCGGCCGATGGAGGCGCCCCTCGCCAGCCAGGTGATTTCGACGGCGGCCGCCGTTTTGATGTCCAGGAAGTCGCCCGCTTCGGGGACCTCCAGGAAAGCGTGTCCGGTCATGTCAGCAGGCAGGGATTCCAGGATGGCGCTGATTGCAGGCACCGCCGTCTCGTCTCCGGCCAACAGGACCCGCTGAGCCAGACCCGGCCGCCACTCGATCCCCGAGTAGATTTCCGCAGTGACGCAATGGGCCGCGCGGTTGTTCGGTCCGATGATGGTGATGGCGTCGCCCGGCTTGGCGTTCAGAGCCCAGTTGGCCGCCGGGCCGCCGTCGCCCTTTGAATCGAAGTGCATCACGAAGTCGACGTCGATCTCCGGGTAGACCCCGTCAAGGCGCTCGTTCCTCACGGTGTACGTACGCATCGATCCCCGGATGGCCGGGTCCATGGCCAGCCACTCCTGGTACCAACCGGACTGTTCCATCTCGAAAACGGGCAGTGGCAGGTAGGTCCCGTCAGCTGCCAGCGAGGGAATCATCAGCTTGATGCGCAGATCGAGGGTTCCTCCGTGCACACCGAAGTCCCGCAGTGAGTATCCGCCGAAGGTCACCCGCCGGAAGTTAGGGCTGAGTTCCTGGACCGCGCTGACGGTGACGTCGAACGCCAAGGTCATGGGTTCAGTGGCCAGCTGGTTCTTGACGGTGCCTGCCGGAACGTTACTTGCTGTGCTCATGAGACCAACTCCAGGTTTTTGCTTGGCACTTTTGGGGCGGTGGTGTCCTCCGCGTGATGGCGCCCGATCGGGATGATCAGTGGAGTCCCGGAAACGGGATCGGGGACCACGCGGGATTCGAGTCCGAAGACCTCCCGGACCAGGTGTTCCGTGACTACTTGAAGCGCAGGACCCTCTGCCACGATGCTTCCCGCCTTCAGGGCAATAACGTGATCCGCGTAGCGGGCGGCAAGGTTGAGATCGTGCAGGACGATGGCTACTGTAGTCCCGTTTTTGCGGTTCAGATCCGTCACGAGATCCAGCACTTCAACCTGATGCGCCAGGTCCAGGTACGTGGTGGGCTCGTCCAGGAGCAGCACATCCGTCTCCTGGGCCAGGGCCATGGCAATCCACACCCGCTGACGCTGGCCGCCGGAGAGTTCGTCCACGTTCCGATCGGCAAGTTCCATGGTTTCGGTGGCATCCAGCGCGGTCTGCACAGCGAGATCGTCCTCAGGGCTCCAGCTGCGGAAAAAGCCCTGATGAGGGTATCGTCCCCGGCCCACGAGGTCACGGACTGTGATGCCGTCAGGCGCTGTAGGGTGCTGCGGGAGCAGGCCAAGCGTCCGGGCCACCTCCCGTGCAGGCCTGGAGTGAATGTCCTTGCCATCCAGCGTCACGGTTCCGGCCGCAGGCTTAAGCAGGCGGGATAGTCCGCGCAGCAATGTGGATTTCCCGCAGGCATTGGCGCCGACAATCATGGTCACCTTGCCTTCCGGAATCTCTGCGGACAGCTGTTCTATGACAGTGCGCTGCTCATACCTGAGCGTCAGGTCCTTGGCGTTCAGAACTGCCATGTCAGGCATCCTTTCGGTTGGAAGTGACCAGGAGCCACAGCAGGAACGGAGCACCGAGGGCGCCTGTGACCACGCCGACCGGTAGTACGGTGCCGTCGAGCAGCAGGGGAGCGATGTTTGCAGCAAAGTAATCTGCCGCGAGAACGATGAGCACGCCCACCAAGGCCGACGCCGGCAAACTCGCCTTCCGCGTGAAGCGGCGGGCGATGGGACCGGCGAGGAAGGCGACGAACGCGACGGGGCCAGCAGCCGCAGTCGCAACGGCAGCGAGTGCCACAGCGGTGAGGACGACGGCCAGACGGGTCCTTCCGACCCGAATGCCCAGGCCGGTGGCGGCGGCGTCACCAAGTTCAAGGATGCGCAGAGGGCCGGCCAGGACCGCGACGGCCGGCATAAGGACAAGAAGGGTCAATGCCAGAACACCGGCGCGGTCCCACGTGGCCGAGTTCAGGGACCCGTTGAGCCATACGAGGGTATCCGCGGCGGTGCGGATATCCGTTCTGGTCATCAGGAAACTCACCACCGCATGGAGGGCTGCGGCTATGCCGACGCCGGCCAGGATGAGGCGGTTACCTGCGGCGTTGCCCCCGCGTCCGCCGCCTGAGCCGAGTGAGCCGCTGCGCGAAATAGCGTAGATCAACGCGGCGACACCAAGGGCCCCGACAAAAGCCGCACCGGAGACTGCTGCTCCCGTGGCGCCGAACACGACGATCGCCGTCACTGCCGCTGCGCTGGCGCCGTAGCTGATGCCGATGACATCAGGGCTGGCGAGGGGGTTGCGCAGCATGGTCTGGAACAGCCCTCCCGCGAGGCCGAAGGCAGCCCCGATCATGGTCCCGATGACGGCCCGGGGCAGTTTGTTTTCCATGACGATGAAGCTCGCGCCGGGGATCTTGGGTCCGCCGGTGAGGTGGGACACGAGGATCTTGAAGAAGTCCGGGATGGTGACCGTGTAGCTACCCAGCAGCACGCTCGCGGCGAAGAGAAGCACGACGGCGGCCGCGAGGACCGCGGTGCGATTGACGGTGCGCCCATGTAGCAGTACACGCCAATGTTGGCGCCCCGTACTGCCGCGAAGTGCCACCTCGGCGCCGCGTTCAGTCTTCAGAGTGGTCATAGCCCAGCCCCCTTCCCGCGTCGGACCAGCCAGACGAACACCGGCGCACCAACAAGCGCCGTCATGATGCCTGCCGGAACTTCGCCTGGAAGCAGCACCACTCGGCCGATGATGTCAGCCGCCAGCAGCAGGACCGGGGCAAGGATGAGGGAGAACGGCAGGATCCACCGGTAGTCAGGACCGGTGAGGAAACGCACGGTGTGCGGAATGACCAGCCCGACGAAGCCGATAGGCCCGGCCAAGGCCGTGGCGGCGCCGCACAGCAGCACAATACCGACCGCGGTAATTGCCCGAACCAGGCTGACGTTTTGGCCCAGCCCCCTAGCCGTGTCATCCCCGAGCGCCAGGCTGTTCAGAATCCTGCCGGTGCCAAGGACGATGACGGCCCCGATCACGAGGAACGGAAGTCCCGGAAGCACCACTGACCATTCACGCCCGGCAATGCCGCCGACCTGCCAGAACCGGAACCGGTCAAGCGTGTCCTGGCTGGAAACAAGGATCACGTTCGTCAGGGAAAACAGGCCCGCGCTCAGGGCAGCCCCCGCCAAGGCGAGCTTTACCGGCGTCGCGCCGTCCCTGCCCAGCGACGCAACCAGATACACCACGGTGGCGGCAGCGGCTGCGCCGAAAAACGCGAACCAGATGTAGCCGGTCAGTGACGAGATGCCGAACAGGTAGATGCCTGTAACGACGGCCAGGGCAGCGCCGGCATTGACGCCCATGATGCCCGGATCCGCGAGGGGGTTGCGGGCCACACCCTGCATGGCGGCCCCTGCGAGCCCGAGCGCGGCGCCCACCACCAGGCCCAAAACGGTCCGCGGGAGGCGTGCCTGCACAACGGCGTGGTCCCCGTTGGTGGGATCAAAACTGGTCAGCGCCTGCCAAACGGTCTGCAGGGAAACGTCCCTGGCACCAATCGCCAGGGACGCAGCGCTGATAAGGACAAGAACGACGACGACGGCAAACAGCCAGGCGGCCCTGGAACCACCGCGGACCGGCGGTTGATGGCCCGTTGCGGGCGATTTGGCGTCATTTGCTGCCTGTTCGCGCGAGGCGGGCTCGGCGGAAGCCGAAGCCGGGCGCGTACTTTTGGCCGCCGTCGTCGTTGTCATGGCTGTATTACTTAGCGGCGTCCGCTGCCTTGCCCAGCTGCGGCAAGACAGTGTCCAGGGCCCAGGGCAGGCTCAGCGGCGAGGATGCTGAGATCGCGAGAACCAGACTCTTGTCTTTGTCGGCAACAAACGCGCCCTTTTTGACGGCAGGGATCTGGCCCAGCAGGGGGTCGCTCTTGACTGCGTCAGCGGTAGCGTCGTCCTCGACGGCGCTCAGGAAGATATCGGATTCGAGTTCGTTGGCCTTTTCGGCCGACCACGGCACGAAGAAGTCCTTGGAGCCGGCAGATGCCTTCTCTGCGACAGGGGCCAGCTTCATCCCGATGGCGGTCAGGAACTTCGGCCGGTTGTCGTTGGCGGTGTAGAAGCCGGTCTGCGTGAGATCGGATGGGAGGGCGTAGCCGTAGATGAAGGTCTTACCTTGGATCTGCGGGTACTTGGCGGCTTCCTCTTTCACAGTCGCCTCGGTGTCCGACACCAGCTTGGTCGCCTCGGCGTCTTTGCCCAGTGCCTTGCCAATAATGGTCGTGGCGTCCTGCCAGGACGTTCCGTAAGCGAGCTCCGGCTGGGCCACGACGGGCGCGATCTCGCTGAGCTTCTTGTATTCCTCTTCCGTCAGGCCGGAGTAAGCACCCAGGATGACGTCCGGGTTGAGCTTTGCGATCTCAGTGAAGTTGATGCCATCGGTCTCCGAGAACTGGACCGGCGCCTTGTCTGTACCAAAGCCGGCGCCGAGCTTCTCAAGGGCGGTGTCCTTCCACGGGGTGGATCCCTTGTCGTTTCCGCCCCAGTCGTTCTTCGGAACGCCAACCGGGACTACGCCCAAAGCAATAGCGACGTCGTCGTTGACCCACGAGATGGTGACAACGCGCTTGGGCTGTTCCTTGATGGTTGTCTCACCAAAAACATTCTTGATGGTTACCGGAAACTGAGAGCTGGCGGCTTGGGTGCTGGCTCCGGCATCTGCGGAACTGACCGGGCCTGTAGAGCAGGCGGTGAGGGTCAGTGCGGCGGCGGCCAGAACGGCGGCCGCCTTGCCTGCGGTCTTGAAGACGGCACGGCGGGTGGCGACTGCGGCCGGGGTGGGGAAAACGGGGGAAGCCACGGAACTCCTTAGGTGAGCGATGCGAACCCAAGTAAGGCTAGCCTATCCTCGCGCCCATTAAGAAAGGGTCGCGTAACCTAATTCCTGCTTGTGAGGAAGGTCACCGAAGAGAGTCGCTTGGCTGGACTTGGAACAATGCCTTTTGGCAGGATGGCGTTGGTGCTGGTATTGGGATCCGGCACTTTGAATGGATCGAGGGTAATGAGCGTGCAGACCACCACAGAGGTCTCGGCAGCCATGGTGAGTGGGGTGGCCGCTATGGCCTGCTCCGCGGACGCTTCTCCGTCAGCTTTTGCCCGCAGCGTAAGTCTCTGAGCAGAGCCGCCAACCGAAAGGTGCACCGAGTTTATTCGGTGTGCACGGAAACAGCTGACGCCGCTGCCACGCCCCTGCGGTCACTTACAACCTGCGGTCATGTCTTGGCTGCCGCATGTGGTCGCGCGGATCCCGACGATTCGAAAGCTGTACTGTCAATGCAATCAATTACCTCTAACCAAATACGCGCTTCCTTCATTAATGCCACTCGATCCGAGGCGTCCAAGCTGAACCTGCCAAGGAACTTTGACTCACTGGACTGGGAACGGTTGGACTTCCTGGGATGGCGAGACCCAAAAATGCCTCTCCGCGGTTACTTGGTGGTTCCGCAGCCAACAGGGCTGACAGGCATCATGCTCCGGGCTCCGGAAGGCGGCCCAAAAAAGGGCCGCTCCGTTCTCTGTGAACTGTGCCGGGCCGTGTTTTCCAAAGAGGACGTCTTGCTGTGGGTAGCCCGCCGAGCCGGGCAGTCCGGCCGCGATGGCAACACGCTGGGAACCCTGATCTGCGCCGACTTTCTGTGCTCCGACAATGTGCGCGTGGAGCCGCCGGCCAATGCCATCAATCCCGATCCGGGCGCGGTGGTTGAGCGGCAGATTGACGGTTTGCTGACCCGGACCGGTCAGTTCCTCGAGCGCGTTCAGGGGAAGTAGGCAGTCCCCGGACCAGCCAGGACGCTCCCCTTCCCGACCCCAATGCGCCGACCCTCCCTCACATCTTGTGAGGGAGGGTCACCCAAAAACGTGCGAAAGGTGAGGGAGCGTCTGGTGGGGGCGGGGTCAGCGGAGGACGATATCCACCGGGTTGGCCTCCGAACGCCACTTGCCCAATGTGTCGGGACCGGGTTTGATCAGGGGTTCAGAGAGGACTCCTGAGCGGTTGGTCCGCTTGTCCCTCAGGATTTCCGTGACGGAACCAAGGTGGCGGGACAGGTCAATGACGTTCTCCGGAGCGGCCAGCAGCAACTGGAAACCGAACTCGTGCAGCGCCTTGATCCCGGCGCCGGCGAACTCCTCCGACGCCAAAACGAAGGCCTCATCCATCATGACCGTGCCGTACGTGGTGAAGCCCTGCTCTGCAATGCCCAGTTGGTAACTCAACGCGGCAGCCATGATGAAGGCCGTGAACCGCTGACGCTCACCGCCTGACATTGAGCCGGTATCAGCATGCATAAATACTTCCGTTTTTGCCGCGGAAACCGCTGAAGCCCCGGATTTCCCGGACTCAGCGGGCGCCACCTCCCGATGCTCTTTGCACTGGATAAACAGGTGCCCGCGCACGTCGAGGACCTCGGCCCGCCATCTCCGGTCCTCGGGTGTCTGGGAGCCCAGACGCTTCACCAGCGTTTCCAGGGACTTATAGCGGGCGGTGAGCTCGGCGTCGTCGGATCCTTCAGTAGCGGTGGCCTGTGCTCTCGCCGGCCGCGAATGCCGTGTTTTCAGAGCGCTGTGGATGGCGTCCTTGAACTGCTTGGCTGTGGGCGGCAGGGTCTGCTTAATATCCAGCTGCAGGAAGCTTCCCTCATGGAAGTTGACCTCCGAGAGGATCCCGTTAAGGGGAAGGATGCGGCTGGTGACGGAGCGGCGTTCCTCATCGAGCAGGTGCAGCAGGGTACTGAAGGACTCATGCGTGCGCTGGTTGAAGAACGCCCGGAACTCGGCTTCCTGGGCCGGCAACCCGTCACTGACAATCGCGTGGTAGCGGGACTCGAACTCGCCGGCCGCACCAATGGAGGTGCCGTAGTCCGCCGAAATCGCAGTGCCCCACTCGCGGACGAATCCCTCAAAGATCCGGGTCAGGCGTTCGGCCGTTGCCTGCCCCTTGGACTCAGCGGCGTGCAACTCGCCCAGGAGCCGGGTCCGCACCTGGTTGGCGAGGTTGTCCAGCTCGTGCATCTCCAGCACATCTCCGAAGCCGGTGAAGTAAGGTTCCAGCGCCGAGACCGTGGATTCCGACGGCGGTGCCTGGTTCAGTCGGGCCCGGGCGGCTTCCAGGAGTGAATCAGCCGCCGTGAGCTGCTGGTCCAGTGCCTTGTACTCGCTCTGGAGGACGGCCGCGGATTCGGTGCTGCTCTGGTGTTTCTGCCGGGCAGTCTCGATGTTGGCGCGCAGGGGTTCGAGGTCTTTCTGCGCGGCCAGGGCATCCTTGAGCCGTTGTTCGATCCGGGCGAGTTCGTCGGCTGCAACGGCCGCGGAGACCTGCTCCCAGGGCCGATGATCCTCGGCCACCCGGCGAAGTGCCTCAAGCTGGCGGGTCATCCCCTGATGGGATTCCTCGCGGCTTTGTGCGAGTTCGGCTGCCTTCGCCAGTTCCTGCTGCAAGTCCGCAACCTGGGCGGCCACGAGTTCAAGCTTGGAGGCGTTGTCGAAACCCAGGACATAGTCCTGCCTGCCGGTAAAGCGGTCATCCTTTTCCACCGTGTAGCGGTTGCGCTTCACCACTCCCCCCAGGCTCAGGCCCTTCTCCAGGGAGGCAAGCTCGTCCGGGTTTTCGACGCAGGGGTAATCGAAGTCCAACGCGATGCGTTCACGGATCCACTCTGCCGCTTGCGACAAGGCAGACAGTGACGAAGAGGAGGAGGCAGAAGCGACAGCCCCGGTGGTGAGGATCTCCAGCTTGGTCAGGAGGTCGCCGTCGGCAACGTCCTCAACTGCCAGTGCTCCACCGGGCAAAGGCTTGGAGACATCTACCGCGCGAAGGGCACCTCGGACGGTGTGATCGTTGAGGTACCGCGTTACGGCCGGGAAATGCTGGCCCGGGACAAGCAGCGTGGTCGCAAGGTTCCGAAGCGCGCGCTCTGCGGCTGGCCGCCACTGTTCCTGGCCTTCCGCGAGGTCGATCAGTTCCCCGCCGAAGGGCATCTGATCCTCAGGCACGCCCGTAGCTGCTGCGATGGCCGCGCGGTTTTCAATGCTCGACGGCGGCAGCAGAGACTTGCGCGTCTTCAGCGAAACGAGCTCCTGCTGAGCGGCCGCCAATTCGCGTTTCTTGGTGGCATGACCGTCGAAAGCTTCAAAGCGCAATTCCTTGAGCGACTCCGAATCCTCATGAAGGTCCTCGGAACGGGCAGCAGCCTGCGCGTGTGCCTGCTCCCATCCGGCGGCGGTCCACTCGAGGTCCAGGCCGGCGTCGGCGAGCGCTTTGCGGGCCGCTTCCTCTACCTGCTCCCTAAGCTTCAGCCCCACGCGGGCGTTCTCGAGCGACTGCTCAATGGCGGAGATGGCGTTGCCGCCCTGATTGTTGTAGTCGGCCTCGAGCCGGCGCAGTTCCTTGGCCAGGCCATCCCTGATGCCACGCTCAGCGCCGAGTTCCTTGGCTTTCGCATGGGCCAGGTCCTTGATGCGGGCGAGTGTCTGCTGGTGCACCTTGACTGCCAGCTGCTGCTTGTAAGCGTCAAACTCCTCGCCCGCCAATTCCCTCAGCCGGTTCGCCTCCAGCAGGGACTGGGCATATTCCTTGTTCAGCGCAGGTACCGGAGCCAACTGGTCCCGCTGCTGGCGCACATCTTCCAGCCGCTGCCGGATGGACATCAGATTGCTGAATTCCTCCACCACATCGTCAGCCGCGGCCAGCGTCGCCGGCGCATCCAGCACCTGATCGCGGAAGAAATTGTTGACGCTTCCGCCCAACCCCTTGCCCGCCTGGATTACGCGCAGGAGGGGTAGTGCCTGATCCGAGTTGATTCCCAGCAGCCGTCGGAACCGCTCTGCGAAGGCCTTGTGCACATCAAATACCTGTGCGTCAGGGAAGAGGGCATCGAGGGACGCCTTGGTAAAACGCTTCTCCGCGACACCGTCAACAGCCTCCATGTCGAGGGGTTTGTTGTCGATCAGGTAAAACCGGCCAACGCTGGACTCGGTTCCATTCTTCGGCAGATCGAACAGTGCCGAGATGGTCACCCGGCTGCCTGCGGCGTTATCGAACGTCAAGGCGACGGCGGACCACATGGCGCCCGGGCGCTGGAAGGCGCTGGCGGAGCCCTCCCCCACAGCCTTGTCGCCGACTTTGCCGCGCATATACGTAAAGGTGGTCCGCTTGTCTTCCACAGCCCCGCCGACGCGTTGGGCCGCGGCCTCGTTGGACCGGGGGCGGGCGTCGAAGACCCTGGACATGGCATCGAACAGCGTGGACTTGCCTACGCCCGAATTGCCGGTGAGCAGGGTGCCGTTCCGGTCAACGTGGATTGAGTGGGCCCCGTGGAATGTGCCCCAGTTGACCACCTGCACCAGGGCCAGGCGCATCTGGCCCGGATTCGTCAGCTCCCCCATCGGGAGCATAGTTGCAATGCTCACTTGACGCTCCCATCGGCGTCGTCATTGGGGGCGCCATCGTCGTCGGCGTCCTCAGCGTCAGGAGGAGTATCGTCGTCGAGCTCTAAGAACGGTTCGGTGCCTGCGGGGTCCGAGGCTACTGCTACCAGAGCCTCTATTTGGGCGGGGATGTCGCCTATGTTTTCGAAGGGCAGGGCCAGCGGCAGGGCGTTTGAGATGGTGTAGACGTCGTCCAGGCCCGTGGGCAGGAGAAGCTGGCGGGCCAGGAGTTTGCTGACGGCCCTGTTGACGACGTCAGAGTCCCGCAGCGCATCCTGTTGGCCGGAGGGCTGGTAATGGGCAACCAGCTCGGCAATTTCCTCGCGTGTGACGGTGGGGTCTGTCTGCGCGGTGACGTGGCGATCAAGAAGGAGGCGCAGGCGGAGCAGGACGATGGTTTCCACCCGGCTCAGGGCACGCTGCTGGCGGAGGATGCTGGACCGCGTACTGCCGCCGATGGCCTCAGGGTCAACAGGACGGAGCACAGCGATTTTTCTGTCATGGTCAAGCTGCAGGGTCAGGAACAGCTCGGACAGGCGGCTGCGCAGAATGAGCTGGTTATCCAGCAGGGTGGTCCAGAGTTTCTCGTCGCGTCCGCCGTCGATATAGGGGCCTTTCAGTAACTTCACAAGTGCCTGCCGGACCTTCATTGGGAGGACGCCAGTGTCACCCGGAAACAGTGCGGCACCGTCGACGAACGTGTCCCGGGGAGTCAGTGTGAAGGCATCGGGGTGGACGTGCTGTGGTTCGCCCGTCGTCTGCAGCCCACTCTGCCCCCCGACAGATGTGTCTGCGGAGGATGTGTCTTCGGAAAGTTCGGTCATCTTCAGTCCTTCTTGAGCGTGACCACGGGCAGGTACGCCGTTCGCGTGGTTCCGTCTATCTGGTCAAATTCGATGGATTCCCAGGCTTCGCTGTGGAATCCTCCACCGTCCTGGAGCGCGTGGGAGAGCAGAGCCCGGATGGAGTTGATGTGACGTTCCTCGGCCGGCAGCTGGTTCCAGGCTTCGGACAAAGTGGAAGCGCCTGCCAGGGCGGCCCGAACAGCCTCCGGTTTGGCCTTGCCCGTACGGGGCGAGCGCACTCTGTCACCGTCACTGAACGCGATGGGGTCTGCGAGCTTGGCCGGAACGGCGAATTCGTCCGGGTCAAACAGCTTGACCATGGCCACGGATTCGAAGCCTGCATTAAACAGTGCAGGGCCCTGGACCAGGCCGGGGCGGTCACGCTCATAAGGAAGGGAGCGAATAGCCTGTTCCGCCTCCCGCAGCACCTTCCGGAGCCTCACGGACTGGCGGTAGTCGTCGCTTTGCACATAGGTGTTCAGGCTTTCACTGAGCTTGCCGTAGATGCGCTGGATCTGGCTGTGCTGGGTGCGGAGTTCGGCTACGAGGTTTTTCAGGGTCTCCCTGTCCTCGTGACTCAGGTCGTCTGCGAATTGTCGGCTGAGCACTTCACCGATTGCTGAGCGGAACCTCAACTGCTGCTGCGGGTCCTCGAGGAAGGCTGCGAAGGAGCGGAAGGTCCGGCCTTCCGGGCTTTGCCGAAGCCGCTTGTCCGCTTCCAGCACCTGGGCCATGGTGGCACCCTTGCTCAAAGATTCCTCGATGATCTGATTCCGGAGCTCGCCCACCAGCTCTTCGATCCGGTCACGCATCTTCTTGTAGTCGGCGGGAAGGGAGGCTGCCAGATCCAGGATATTCCCGGCGGCCTCCACAGCATCGTCGTCATCCAGCAGGCCGTCGAATTCTCCGGAACTGATGTCCTGGATGAGCTGCTGCCTTTCCTGGATCTCGTCTTCGAGGGATTCCAGCCGGGCACTTTGGTCAGGGTTGGTCTCGTTCGCAAGTTTTTCGACGTCGCCCAGCAGGGTACCCAGGCGCGAGCCGTTCAAAGTGGACCGGTCACTGGACAAGCTGTCGAGGAAGGCGAGGACACGTGCCGCCGACTCCGTGACTTCGTAAACGATCTGCCCGGACTGGTTCCTCCGGGTCAGGAAGTTTTTCCGTGTCCATTCATCGGCATACTTCTTGCCGGAAGATGCCCCGGTGGCGGGGCCGCCCTGCGACTCGCCCATAGCGGGATTCTGGCGACGGAGCTGCTCAAGGAAGGCGTCGACGTCGGCATGGAACTCTTCCAGCGGAAGCTGCGGGCGGGTGCGGGTAAAGGAGGCCTGGAGGACAGCGATGACCCACGGTGCGGAACGCGTCAACGCCCAGGCCGGTCCCTTGGTGAGGAGTTCCAGTTCCGCCAGCCTGGTACTGATCGCTTCAGCCGAGGACAGTGCGGAGCGGGGCACGCGTTTCTCCTTCAGCTGCGGGACTTGTGGCAGCGCAAACCGGAAAACTGCCAAGTACAAGGTTAACGCAGGGCTCCGGGAGAGTCGGCCAGAACCAGATGAGCAGATAAGCCTGCGGTGGGACGCGTAAGCTCTGTTACCACTGTTACTGGTGGGGTTTCCGAAACCGGTTCGTGATCTACGAGCCAGTAGGGTTTCAATCCCGTATCAACAGCCGCGGCGCGGCGCCCGGACTCTGGCAGGCAACCATTCCCTGGCTTTACGCTCATGCCACAACGTGGGCCAAAGTAATGATGCAGGGGGAAGCATGCAGTTTGATCTCAGTTCGGTGGAGACGGCAACAATGGTGTTCGTCGGGACATTGGTATTTGCCTTGGTGATTGTCGCGTTCATCGCGGCCGCGGCTTTCGCAGCCCTGGTTCTGCTGGGCGTGGGCAGGCTGGCCTGGTTCATAGTCGCAGGGACTCTCCTCGCAGTGGTCCACGGAATCAACCACGCCTGGGACCGCGTCCTCCACCACACCGCTACCTCGGACTTGCCAGCGGATCTGAGCGGTCAGCCATCCCCTAGCACCGGAAGCTACCCGCGGGTAGCATTGAGGGACAGCTGAAGGGTTCTCCACCCACGGCGGACCCAGGGCTCGACCCGGTCACCCCGGTTAGAGGAGATGCCCCATGAGCTCCGCCACTGACAGCCCAGCCGCAGATGTTCCCGTAGCACCTGACAAGATAGGCCCTGCGGCCACAGCAGCGGATGCGCGTGCCATTACAGAGGCAGCCCGCGAGACCCAATGGGACAGGCCCAGCTTCGCCAAGGGACTGTATCTGGGCAGCTTTGATATCAACCTCGTCCATCCCTGGCCGGAGGCAAAGCCGGACGACGTCGAACGCGGCGAGGCTTTTATGGCCCGGCTGACGGAGTACTGCAAGACAATGTCCGGCCGGGTAATCGAGCGGGAAGCCAAAATACCCGACGAATACATTGCGGGCCTGTCCGAACTCGGCGTCTTCGGTATGAAGATTCCACGGGAGTATGGCGGGCTGGGTTTGTCCCTTGTCTATTATGGACGCGCGCTCGCGATGATGGGCTCGGTCCATCCCAGCCTGGGAGCGTTGCTGTCCGCCCACCAATCCATCGGTGTGCCCGAGCCGGTGAAGGTCTTTGGCACGCCGGAGCAGAAGCGCGAGTACCTGCCCAGATGCGCCGCCGGGGCCATCACTGCTTTCCTCCTCACAGAACCCGACGTCGGCAGCGACCCCGCCCGGATGGGCAGCACGGCTGTTCCCTCGGACGACGGCGAGTCCTACGTTCTGGACGGCGTGAAGCTCTGGACCACTAACGGCGTCATCGCCGAGCTCGTGGTTGTAATGGCGGTGGTTCCGGCCCATACCGATGCCGACGGCACCAGTCACAAGGGCGGCATCAGTGCGTTCGTCGTCGAAATGGATTCTCCCGGCATCACCGTGGAGAACCGGAATACCTTTATGGGACTGCGCGGAATCGAAAACGGCGTTACCCGGTTCCACCAGGTCCGCGTTCCGGCGGCCAACCGGTTGGGCCGGGAGGGGCAGGGCCTGAAGATCGCCCTGACTACGCTGAACACAGGGCGTCTGTCCATTCCGGCCCTGTGTGTGGCATCGGGGCGCTGGAGCCTGAAGATCGCCAGGGAATGGTCCAACGCCCGCACCCAATGGGGCCGCCCTGTGGGGAAGCACGAGGCCGTGGGCAAGAAGATCGCTTTTATCGCGGCGTCCGCCTTCGCCTTGGATGCCGTGTTTGAGCTGTCCGCCGAGCTGGCTGACTCCGGGCAGAAGGATGTCAGGATTGAAGCGGCTCTGGCAAAACTCTGGTCCACGGAAATAAGCTGCCGGATCGCCGATGAACTGGTCCAGATCCGGGGCGGGCGCGGCTTCGAAACAGCCGATTCACTCCAGGCGCGCGGCGAGCGTGCAGTCGCAGCCGAACAGCAGCTGCGCGATCTCCGTATCAACCGGATCTTTGAGGGTTCCTCAGAAATCATGAAGCTTCTGATCGCCCGCGAGGCAGTGGACGCCCATTTGGCAGCTGCCGGTGACCTCGCCTCCGCTGACGCGAGCCTGTCCGATAAAGCCAAGGCCGCCGTCGGGGCATCAGGTTTCTACGCCAAATGGCTGCCAAAGCTCGTGGCCGGGGCGGGCATGGACCCGAGGTCATACGGGGAATTTGGCAGGCTGGCCAAGCAGCTGAGATTCGTGGAAAGGTCCTCGCGGAGACTGGCTCGGCAGACGTTTTACGGCATGGGACGGTGGCAGGCCAAGCTGGAGCACAAGCAGGCCTTCCTCGGCCGGATCGTGGACATCGGAGCCGAGTTGTTCGCCATGGCCGCAAGCTGTTCCCGCGCGGAAATGATTCTCAGGACGACGCCGGAACGGGGCGGCTCGGCGTACGAGTTGGCGGAGGCTTTTTGTGAGCAGGCAAGGGTCCGGGTAGACGAATACTTTGACCAGTTGTGGCGAAACACGGACGACGCCGACCACGAGGTTTCGCGTCGGGTGCTCGCCGGTGATTATGAATGGCTTGAGGCAGGAGTTCTGGACCAGTCCGAAGGCACCGGACCGTGGATCGCTGACGCAACACCCGGCGCCTCCAACCGCGAAAATCTGCACCGCAAATACCGCTGACGGTCAAGTCCTGGACAGTACAAAAAATAGTAAGCATCCTTGCTACTTTATCCACAGCGTGGTTAGGTTGAACTGAGACCTATGGTCTCTGCATTGCAGTGGCCTGCCCAAAAAATGGTCAGGTTGGACCAATGAAAGCGAGGATGTCCGATGAGCAGCACAATCGGCCCCGACGGCAAGCAGTCCAGGCATGACCGCGACAGAGACGGCGTTCCCGACGCGGTGGATCCCAGGGACGACGCCGGGCGCGACTACAGCGACACACCAGTGCACGACACCACCCGCCGCGACTATTCTCCAAGCGGAGACTATGGCGACACCGGTGCGACAGCCGTCTCTTCCGGAGACGAATACGACGCCACCAGGAGTTACCAGGCCGTTCCCCCCGTGGATCCGGGCCTGGCCACCCGGGAAACTGTGGTGGCCCGCGAGAAGGAAGCATTCGGCGGAATCAAAATCGGCTCGGCTTTCTTCGGATGGCTGACGGCAACAGGAATGGCAGTCCTGCTCACCGCCTTGGTCGCCGCCGCGGGAACCGCCGTGGGTCTCGCCACAAATACTGATGTCAACGAAGCCGTCAATCAGGCAGCGTCGGACCAGACAGTGGGAATCGTGGGGATCATCGTTCTCTTGGTGGTGCTCTTCCTCTCCTACTACTCCGGCGGCTATGTGGCGGGACGGATGGCCAGGTTCAACGGCGCCAAGCAGGGCCTGATGGTCTGGTTCTGGGCCGTCATCGTGGCCATACTGGTGGCATTGCTGGGCATGATTGCCGGCGAGCAGTTCAACATTCTGGCGAACCTGAACAGTTTCCCCCGCATCCCGGTGAATGAGGGCCAGGTGACCACCACGGGCATTATTGCTGCGGTGGTAGTGGCAGCGGTTGCTCTGGCCGCCGCTGTTCTGGGCGGTTTGGCGGGAATGCGGTACCACCGCAAGGTGGACAGGGCAGGATTTACTCCCGATGAGGCGTACGAGGACCGGTAGCGAATCGCCGGACGGCGGGCAACGATGCCCGGCGTCCGGTGCATCATCTGCCTCTATGCGGGCATTTGTCCATCGAGGTAGTACCAGCGCCTGTCCTCCCGCAGGAAGCGGCTGGTTTCATGGTGGACTCCCCGTTCGCCGTCGGACCTGTAATGCGCTGCGAATTCGACTGTCCCCTCCGCGTCGAGCGGGCCACCGAGCCTGGTGGACAGGATGTCCAGCCGGCGCCATTGCATGTCAGGATCCAGCTCCAGCGACGACGGCCGCGTCCGGGAATGCCAGGTTTGCAGCAGGTACTCCTTGTCCAGCACCACAAAAGCGCTGTACCGCGAACGCATCAGCTGCTCCGCGGTGGGGGCGTACGCCTCTCCTGAGTGGAAGCGTCCGCAGCACTCGTTGTACTGCTCGCCGGAGAGGCACGGGCACCGTCCGCTGTAGGTCAAGTTCTTTCCTTCGGAAGTTGGTTCTGGCCGGCGAATCGTCCGCAAGCAGTGAACAAACGGTAACGGCTGCGACACGAAGTCCGCCACCAGCCGCCTGCCGGGAGCATGGCGCGTGAATTGTACGTAAGGTGGACAGGGGCAGTTGCCCGTGCGGCTGACTCAGGCAACTACCTCGCTGCAGGCTGGATAGGAGAGGTAAGTGGAAGATCCGACGACCATCGCCCTGAACCTGACCTTTTTTGGCACCCTGGGAGTGGCATTCGTAATGTTCCTGGGCCTGTTCCTGGTGTTCATTGCAACTCTGGTCATTGCCGGCGTGGGTAGGTTGGCCACAGTGCTGGTCATGGCCATGTTTGGAAGGCTGCCCGGCGAGGACACCGTGGAAGTTGTGCGCTTGCCCGCTGCGTTGGCCCCCCAACCGGCCATCACGTCCGCGCCGGCCAGTACACCAGAACCGGACAGCACGCCGGAGAGCGAAGTTACCCGGAAGAGTACGGAACCGGCTTCGGCCAATACAGCCAATGCCCCTTCCGCGTCACAAAACCTGAAGCGGATTCCCGAGATCTTGCGGACCGCCATGGGTAACCTGCCTTTGATCGGCACAGCACATCGCCCACCGGCCGAAATGGCTGCTGACTGGGCAGAGGCAGTTGCGCGCGCGGATGCCCGCGCTGTGGCAAGGGCAAGGGCGCAAAAGCCGGCCATCACCGTTACCGCCCCTGACGCCCCGCCCCCGGGAGGACTTCCCGAAAAGGTGACACGGGTGGCCCCGTTAGTGGAATCGGTGTTGGACCACCGCCCTGCGGACAGAAGCGCTGTTCCCATTCCCCGGTCATTCAAGAAGCCCGCGCCCGGTACGGAGGACCTGCTCGACACCGGCTCCCTTGTTTCCCTTGCTGCCCGCCCGAAATCCGAGAGCGTCAGATAGGGCACTTGCTCCGCAAAACTCACGGATCCCGTCGGCCACTTTGTCGAGCTTGGATTGTGTCCTACCAGCGAGGAAGACACAGCACGGCCGTCCTTACGCCGGAGCAGTGAATTTCTCCACTATGTTCCCGCGGGTGGCTGCTGGCAATACCCGGTGGCCCTGAATGCAGTGGGATTACACGGATTCTTTGGTGTCCCGCGCAGTTATGGGGTCCAGGACCCTGAGCCGGCAGGGCTCCTTATTGTCAGCGGCACCTATCACCCGCAGCAGCTGATCGGGGTCGTGGAGTTCCAGGATTGCTTCGAGTGCTGCCCGCGCATGTGTGAGATCAAGGACTATTTCCCGGCCCGGGAGCATGGCACTGGTTCTCCGGGCGACAACATACAGGGCGCGCAGGTTCTCCCGGGTGACGCTTCCCCGCACTTCGATCCGTGCGGTCTGCAGATTCTCTTGAATCCGAACGGTAACTTTCAGCCGTGAGTTGCCTGACTGCTGAACCATGTCCTAGACCACGCCGTCGGCCAGAAGAAGAGCAAGGGGAAACGCACCGCTGATGCATCGGTGCTGAAAAACGGTCATGGTCCCCAAGGTCTCCTGAGTATTGCTGCGTACCGAAACTGCGAGGAGTTCCTGTGCTCCCCACAGCATCACGAGACCATGGTGTAAACGAGCCGTTCCTCCCCCCAATTGCTGTTCAGGAACCGCTCGCCCTTAACAGTGCCCGACACAGCGCCGCTGCCGTAAGGGACTAAAGTCCCTGGTGGGCGGCTTCCAGTGCGAACAACGAGCCCCGGCTCCGGTTCTGGCCCTGCAGCAACCGATACACCTGGGAAGTTTTCCAGTACGATCGCATCAGCAATATCCGGATCAAGGAGGTGGGACCAATTACCGCAGTCACAGGTATGGCGCTCTCCCTTCACGTGGTGCACCTGAACTAGTGCACCGGCGGGAGCGCCAACAGCACTAACCGAAAGGCGCTCCGATGCCGGCTTCCTCGTCCCTTTATTCCCGAAGTTCCCGCTATTCCTTGCCCCTTGTCGTCGCCCGACTCCGTGCAGCAGGTTGTGTTTACGCCGAGGAGGAGGCGGAACTGTTGCTGTCGCGCTCCGGCAAAGGGGAAGCGCTGGAAATCATGCTCGCAAGACGGGAGGCAGGTATTCCGCTGGAGCACATTCTCGGTTGGGTGGACTTTTGCGGTATGCGGATCGGGGTTGCTCCGGATGTCTTCGTTCCCCGCCAACGAACGGAGTTCCTGGTACACCAAGCTGAGAGAGTGACTCTCCCGAAGTCTGTGATCCTGGATATGTGCTGCGGCAGCGGAGCCCTCGGCTTGGTTCTTGCCTCCCGGATGGGCGCTACTGAACTTCACGCCGTCGACATCGAACCGAAAGCGGTCGAATGTGCCCGGCAAAACCTTGAGCAGGTGGGCGGTTGCGTCTATGAGGGCGATCTTTTCCATCCGCTGCCCACCAGCTTGGCCGGCAGAGTGGATGTCCTCCTTGCCAACGTCCCCTACGTGCCAACAAGCGCTATCGGGCTGATGCCAGGCGAGGCCCGCGACCATGAGCCACGAGTGACGTTGGACGGGGGCGACGACGGACTGGAAGTCCTGCGGCGGCTGGCGGAGGGGGTGTTGCCTTGGCTGGCGCCGGGTGGAAACGTCTTCATCGAGACGGACGGGCGCCAAGCCCCGGCGGCCGCCAAGATTCTGGCAACCGCCGAGTTACATGCGCGCTCGATCTACTCCGAGGATTTCTGCTCAACGGTAGTCATTGGAACAAAAGCAGGCACCGGGGCGTAACAACCGCCCCACCTGGAAGTTTCACACGAGAGAAATGACCAGCTTGCCGTGCGCCTCCCCGGCGCGCAGCTGGCGAATCGCTTCGGGAACCTCCACCAGTGAGAAGGTTTTGCCGATCGCCGGTGTGATCTTCCCTGCCTCGATGAACTCCCGCAGATCCTGCAGGTCCTTTACACCCTCGCCGGACACCAGGGCGCGGATCTTTTGACTGGTAAAGACGGACCACAGGAGCCCGCCGAGCTGCCGGCCGACGCCGCCAAAGATCTCGCCGCCGCCTTCACCGCCAGCAAGGACCAGGGTTCCCTTTGGTGTCAGGGCCTTCCGAAGGCGGGACAACGGAGTGTTGTTTCCCGCGATCTCCAAAATGAGGTCGTACCGGCGGCCGACGTCGGCGAAGTCCTCCTTAGTGTAGTCAACGACGTAATCAGCGCCGAGGGAACGTACCAGTTCCACCTTGCTGCTGCTGCACACTCCGGTGACGTTGGCCCCATACGCCTTCGCGAACTGCACGGCAAACGAACCGAAACCGCCACCCGCACCAATAATCAGGACCTCCTGCCCTTCCTCGATGCGGCCGGCGTCGCGAAGGCCGTGAAGGGCTGCTGAGGCTGAGACGGGTACGGCGGCAGCTTCTTCAAACGTGAGGTTTGCCGGCTTCAATTCCAGCCTGCCCTCCCCTGTGACTGCATATTCTGCGTAAGTCCCGCTCAAGGACGTCCCGAATACCTCATCCCCTGGCTGGAACCGGGTGACGTTCCCTCCCACAGCGCTTACAGTCCCGGCGAGATCCCGCCCCCGGACCCGCAGTTTTGGCTTGCGTACGCCAAAGCCGAAGAGGCGCAGGAGGTAGGGCTTGCCTGTCATCAGGTGCCAGACGCCGGAATCCACTCCCGCAGCATGGACACGGACCAGCACATCATTGTCTCCAACAACCGGTGTGTCAATGTCCTCGAGCCGCAGCACGTCGGGGGAACCGTATACATCCTGGACGATAGCCTTCATGGTGTTTCTCTCTCTTGTGCCGGGTATTGGAATACTTCATCCAGCCTGACCCCAAAGACCTGGGCTATCTGGAAGGCCATTTCGAGGGACGGCGAATACCTGCCCTGCTCAATGGCGATGATGGTCTGGCGGGTCACTCCGGTGCGATCGGCCAATTCGGCCTGTGTCATCTCGTTGTGGGCGAACCGAAGACGCCTAATCTCATTGGTTACCCGCGTTGGCTTCACCATGCGGGAAGTCCCCGCCTGTACGCGACGATTTTGGCAACGGATGCCAATGCTGCTGAAAGGAAGAATGCGAGGTAGACGGCATTCGCGATCCAGAAGTAGGGAAGCTCCGCCATTGACATCAGAAGTGCAGCCACACCGCCGATCACGAGAAAAGACTGACCGATGGATTCGCCGAACCGGTAGATTTCCCGGTCCCGTTGATCCTTTTTGCCGGCCCCTTCGCGCATGACCATTGATCCGATGATGTTGAGCAGGATCGAGCCAACGATGGCTCCTGCCGTGATCCACAACATGGCGGCGACGTAGGGGGCTTCCTCGAGAGGAGCTTTGCCGGCCTGGCCCAGGACTATTGCTACGTAGATCGCGTAGGCGGCAATGCTCACCACCAGCATGATCCAGGCGCTTCTTTCTTCGGAACCCATCTTCACTCCTCTTCAAGGGAATCCCCACTCGGAGGATGTATAGAAAACTTTACACCATGTTAGGAAAAGATGACTTCGTTGGGCTCCACTAAAAAGCAAACAGACCGGATCAGGTTGGATTCGCTTGCGAAAGTGCTTGCAACCAGCCGATGGCACCGTCGGTCATCGGGTGCGGGACAGCCAGCGAGTCAAGTAACGAACGCGCCTGGCGCATTTCGTCCTCACGCCGGACTGCGTGGGCGGCTGTACCTTCCAATATTCGCGCGACGAGTGCATGGCCATCGGGACCAAGCTCTGAGGCGATCTGGCTCACCACCCACTCCTCGGCTCCTATGGCCCGGGCAGCCGTGACGGCTTCGAGGACAGTGGCGGAAAGTCCCTTCATAAAGACGCTGCGAAGCAGCTTCAATTCCGCCGCAGCTCCCGCCTTATCCCCCACGCTGCTCGCGGGTATTCCCAGTTGAGAGAAGATGCGGAGTAGTTCCGATACGCCGGTGCCGCTCAGGACCAAGGGCGTCCTGATGCCGGCCCGCGGAACCGGGGCGAGGATGGCCACGTCTGCGAAAAGGATGCCGTTCTCTTCCGCATGCTTCCCGAGCAACTGCTTCTTCGCAGGCCCACTGGTATTCATGTCGGCGAAGATGCCCGTTGGCTCCATCGCAGGCAAGGCCTCATCCAGCGCGGCTTCCGATGCCTGGCCGCCAACGAGGCTCAACACCAGGCCGGCCCCCTGGACTGCCTCACGGATGTCCTTGGCAGAATTGACGCCCGGCGGCACTGACGTGGCCACAACATCGCAAGCGGTAACGCTCGCTCCCTGCCGGGCGAGGTCGGCGGCATAGATGCTGCCGGCTTCTCCGAGACCCAAAACGGCAATTCGCAGGGGATCAGCCGGCTCCATTGGTTCTAAGATTGTAGACAAAATTGTGGCTCGCATTCCGGGCCCCTTGTTATCGTGTGATTTGGGAGATTGAGTACACATGTCGTCTGCGCTTGAAAGTACTTCACCGGTGGCCGATGCGGATGCAGCCGTCGATCTGAGAGTGACCGACCTCATCCGTGATGCAATCATTCGCGGCGAGTACGTCCCCAACCAGAGGCTCGTGGAGGCAGACCTTGGCGTGGAATTCTCGGCCAGCCGGGCCACAGTGCGAACTGCGCTGCTTCAGCTCGCATCTGAAGGCCTCGTAGAGCGCCTGCCCCACCGCGGATCCCGGGTCCGGGCCGTCTCCATCCAGGAGGCCATAGAGATCCTTGAAGTGCGGATTGGCGTCGAGGGCCTGTGCGCGGCGAAGACAGCAGCCAGCATTGCGGATGAAGACGTTGCAGCCTTCATCCACCTTCGCACGCAGCTGCTCGAATCGGTTGCCGAGGGCGATCTCGTCGAATATGCGCGGCTGAACCATTACCTCGATGTACGGGTCCGGGAACTGAGCAATCATTCCACCGCCTCTGACATTTTGGCCCGCTTGCACGCCCAGAGCGTCCGGCACCAGTTCAAGCTGTCGTCCCGGCCGCAGCGGGCCAAGGTCTCGGTGTTGGAGCACGTCGCAATCATCGACGCAGTGGTCGCCCGCGATCCGGACGCTGCCGAGCAAGCCGTACGAAGCCACCTGCTGAGCGTAATCGGCGCACTGCGGCAACTGTCCTCGGACACTGGGCCGGCAGCCGGAACCTGAGTCACAGGTTCCTGCCGAACCCGCCGTTCCCGGTGGCAGCGGCGGGGTTTCCGGCTGCACCGGCAGCGGTCCGCCAGCCGCCGTGATATTCAGTGCGTGCCGTGACGGCGTACGGTGCGGGGCTCACAACTGCTCGCACACTGAACTGATCGTGCGGTTCCACGGTGGTCTTTTTGGATCCGCCGTCAGGCTCGCCCCAGATGACATGGACCTCCGTGCCGAACTCGACGGCGGGATCAACAGCGGCAAGCGACAGCCCTCGGCGCTCGTTGGCGGTGACGCCGGTGAATAGTGAGAGCCCAACCCTGGTGCCGCCGGCGTCCACCACTGAGTCATAGTTCGAGGATCCGTAGTTGGCATTCGGGACGTCGAAGAACTGGTAGCCCCGGGTGTCACGGTCCAGGAAGGACGCCCAGATCTTCGCGAGGTCCTCGTCGTTCCAGGCCAATGTGACCTTCTTCCGCTGCCGGGCGGGATCGATCTGCTCAAGCGCGTCGCGGCCGATGAAGTCGTGATCGAACTTCACAAACGAACCGTAGCCGAGCTCCCACGGTGTCAGATAATAGTCCTCGATGTCCTGCGAGACGAAGGATCCGGCGAGCGCGTTGATCGCCTCATAACTCGTTGCGGGCAGCCATTCACGGTAACCGCGTTCAGCCTCGCTGCTGTAGATCGCGGGCAGTGGCGACGGGATCCACCCCGACTCGAGTGTGTTCGACGAGTACGCCCTTGAGCCGCAGGGTTCGAGGCCGAACTCAGCACCGGCCTCAAGGATGGCGTCACGGATCTTTCCATGCTGTTCATACGGCCCCCAGATTTCCAGTCCCGGCGCTCCGGCCATACCGTGGCGCAGGGTACGCACCTGCTCCCCGGCGATACCCAGGTGCCCCATGTGGAAGAACTTCACCTGCTCGAGCGTTCCGTTGTTCAGCTTCTCGATGATCTGCCAGGCGTTCGGGCCCTGGATCTGGAAGCGATAGAACTCGCGGTGGACCGCTTGGCCATAGGGACGCGACGGCGACCTGTCGTCGTAGATGCATTCGACGTCGTACCCTCCGGTCTCGGCGTGGTACTGGAGCCAGTTGGCGGCAGGAGCGCGGCCAACGAAAACGAAGTGGTCTTCGGCCAGGTGGAAGAGGATGCCGTCCCCGATCACCCCGCCGTTGGAGGCCGTCGGCACAAACTGCTTGGCTGTGTTGAGGGGAAAGTTCGCGAAGCTGTTGATGCCGGTATCGGAAAGGAGCTTCAGGGCGCCCGGGCCCTTCATAAAGAAGTTCACCATGTGGTGCGACTGGTCATACAGCACCGCTGTTTCCCGCCACGCCCGCTGCTCGCGCCGCCAGTTGGTGAATTCAGCTGGGACCACCGGGTAGATGTAAGTGCCGAGCCGGGAGTTGCGCAGGAGTTCGACGGTGTTGCCTGCCTCGTCGAGAACGTCCTGCAGGGTCTTTTGCGCCATCAGGTTTTCCTCCGATCGATCGCCCCGGGCAGCAACAAATATCGGGACCAAGATTGGTAACAAAATTGTAGCCGACGCCTTGACCGCAGTACCAGAGAGTGGTTGTCTGGCAAGAGGATGCGGAGATGGGACACAGGTCCGGGAGGAACCCATCATGGCCAATGGAGGCACCGTGCTGGTTGTGAGCGCGCTCGCCGGCAACGTCGTCATGCGCTACTACCCCCAGGTGACCGAGGTCCTTGAATGAAAAGCGTTGTGATCACTGATATCCCGAGGGCCGGTGCTTCCACCATTCACGCACTCGGATCGCAGGGCGTTGCCACCGTGCACGAAGCAATGGGGCGAACAGGGCTTGTGGGCTCCTCAATCCGCCCCATCCAGGAAGGAACCCGCATTGCAGGTTCTGCTGTCACAGTACTTTGTTGGCCCGGAGACAACCTCATGATCCACGTTGCGGTGGAGCAGTGCCGCGCTGGCGATGTGCTTGTTGTGACCACGGCCTCCCCCTCGCTGGACGGATCGTTCGGCGAACTGTTCGCGACGGCATTGCAGCACCGTGGGGTGCGGGGGCTTGTGACAACGGGCGGGGTGCGGGACGTGGCCGACCTGCGGGCAATGGGCTTTCCGGTCTGGTGTGCAGCGGTCAACGCGCAGGGTACGGTCAAGGCGACTCCCGGCTCGGTGAATGTGCCCGTCACCGTTGGCGGCACCCTCGTACGCCCCGGCGACGTTATTGTGGCCGACGACGACGGCGTGCTGTGCGTGCCGCGGCGGGAAGCACAGATTGTGTGCGAAGCTGCCGATGCGAGGGTGGTGAAGGAAGCGGTCTCGCGCGCCGCGTACCTTGCCGGTGAGCTGAGCCTTGACCGGAACAAGCTTCGCGGCCTTTTGGAGGACCTGGGCGTACGCTACATCACCGCTGCAGAGTTCAGCGCCGCTGAGAACGGGGCGGATGATGGCCGCGGTTGAAGGGATCCCTTGCCTCTATATGCGCGCAGGCACGTCGAAGGGCGCGTTCTTCCTGGCGTCCGATCTCCCGGCAGACCCCGAGGAACGCGACAACCTTCTCCTGCGAATCATGGGCACACCCGACCCCCGGCAGATCGACGGGCTTGGCGGCGCAGATCCCCTGACAAGCAAGGTGGCGGTGATCGCTCCATCCCCCGATGACGGTGCTGATGTGAACTATCTCTTCCTGCAGGTGGGCGTTGAGAGTGCGTTCGTGACCGACCGCCAGAACTGCGGCAACATTCTGGCCGGCGTGGGTCCGTTCGCGGTGGAACGAGGCCTCATTCCTGCCGGCGACGAGCAGACTGAAGTGCGCATCCGCATGGTCAACACGGACAGCAACGCCACTGCCAGGTTCGCTACTCCCGACGGCGTGATGGACTACGACGGCGGCCTGGCGGTCGACGGCGTTCCAGGTACCGCTGGCGCCATCCAGCTCAACTTCGAGGGAACGGCGGGCTCGTCAACGGAAGCACTTTTCCCGTCCGGGAACGTGCTGGACCGGATCGACGGGATAGACGTAACGTGCGTGGACAACGGCATGCCGACGGTGCTGATGCGCGCCGCTGACCTCGGGCTCAGAGGCGACGAGTCCCCCGAGGATCTGGAGGCTGACGCCGATCTGGCGGACCGCTTGAGAGGCCTCCGTCTTGAGGCGGCCAAAATAATGGGCCTGGGAGATGTGTCGGACACGACAGTGCCCAAGCTTGTTCTTCTGTCCGCGCCCCGCGCTGGCGGCGCCATCGCCACCCGCAGTTTCCTGCCTGTGCGGGTCCATACCTCGATCGGCGTCCTGGGTGCCCTCACCGTCGGCGCCGGACTGCTCGCTGAGGGCTCTGTCGGTCATGAACTCGCGGCGCTGCCGTCACCGGGTTCCCCGCTTCGCATCGAGCATCCCACCGGCCACTTCGATGTCGACGTGGCGGTCGACTCGACCCCGGACGGGTTCATGGTTAGCCGTTCTGCGGCTCTCCGTACGGCGCGGAAGATCTTTGACGGGCGCATATTCCCGCGTCCCCGCTTGTGAGACGGCCCGAGAGAGGACAGGTCCATGACCGAGTACACGTCGTTCGACGTAGCCCATGTGGGGAACGTGGAGCTGCTGACGCCTACCTTCGACGAAAGCCTGTGGTTCTTCCGCGATCTGCTCGCCATGCGCATAGTGGCGGAAACCGGAGACGCCAGGAAGTCGGTATACCTGCGCACCTGGGACGAATATCAGCTGTACACATTGAAGCTCACAGCATCCGCAGACGCTGGCGTGGGCCGGACGACGTTCCGTACCACCAGCGCCGAGGCGCTGGAGAGGCGGGTGGCGGCGATCGAAGCCACCGGCCTGGGCGTCGGCTGGGTAGACGGCGAGGTGGGCACGGGCCCCGCTTACGCTTTCAGGGACCCCGACGGACACGACATGGCGGTCTACTACGAGACCGAACGGTACGTGGCCACCGACGACAAACCCGCCCTGAAAAACCAAGCCTCAGCGTTTCCGGGCCGTGGCGTCAACGCAAGACGGCTGGACCACGTGAACTTCCTTGCCAAGGACGTGGTTGCCAACGGGCAGTTCGTGGCTACGGCCTTGCGGGGACGCGAAAGCGAACGCATCAAGCTCGACGACGGCGGTTACGCCGCCTGGTGGTTCCACTTCAACAACAAGTCCTATGACGTCGTGTATTCCGATGATTGGCTGAAGCACGGCAACCGGCTGCACCACGTCGCTTTCGCCCCGGATACCCGCGAGGACATCCTCAAGGCAGCAGACATCTTCCTTGAAAACGGCATCCACATCGAGTCCGGCCCCCACAAGCATGCGATCAACCAGACCTTCTTCCTTTACGTCTGGGAGCCGGGCGGCAACCGCATTGAATTGGCCAACGCCGGCGCCCGCCTGTTGCTGGACCCCGACTCCCCGGTAGTGGAGTGGACCCAGGAGGAGCGCAAAAAAGGGCAGGCCTGGGGAATGAAGACCATAGAAACATTCCACACCCATGGAACGCCAAACGTCGTCAGTGATGAACCAAAAGAATCTGTCAGCACAGCCCAGAAAGGTGCGAAATCATGACCAACACAGTTAACACGTCGGCGCCAGTGACCACCGGCCTGTACATCGGAGGCGCCGAACGTCAGGCTGAAGCCACCTTGGAGGTGGCCGATCCGGGTAAACCGGGGGTGATAGTCGGCTACGCGGCAGCGGCGGACCCCAGTGATGTCGACGACGCGATTACGGCTGCGAAGGCGGCTTACCCCGGATGGTCTGCGCTGAGCGCACGGGAACGCGCCGACCAGATGCGGGCCGCCCTAGAGGGAATCGCAGACTACCGTGATGAAGATGCCGCCATCCTGTCGCAGGAAAACGGGAAGATCCGGATGGAGGCGTGGGTGGACTCACTGGTGTTCGAGCTGCGGTGGAACCTCGCGCTGGAACTGGCGGACGAGGTGGACGCCACCAAGGTGCTCCCGCCGGCGCCGGGAATTCCTGTGTCCACTACCGTTGCGTACCAGCCACTCGGCGTCGTGACGGTCATCGTGCCGTTCAACTGGCCGATCGCCATCCTCGCCGCTTCGCTTCCCCACGCCCTGCTTGCCGGCAACACGGCCATTGTGAAGCCGCCGCCCACCACGCCGCTCGCCACTACACGGGTGGTGCAGAGAGTTGCGGAGAAGCTTCCGCCCGGCGTGCTGAACGTAGTCACCGGCAAGGATGCGGACATGTCAGCCCTCATCACGAGCCCCGACATCGCGAAGGTCTGCTTCACCGGAAGTGTTGCCGGCGGTAAGCGCATCATGGAGATGGCCTCCAAGTCCCTGACCCGGGTAACGCTGGAACTGGGCGGAAATGATGCCGCCGTAGTGCTGGAAGATGCTGTCCTTGACGACGCCCACCTCGACCGCCTCTACGCCTCCATCTTCGACACCACGGGCCAGATCTGTATGGCAGCGAAACGGATTTACGTCCACCGTTCGCGCCTGGACGAGCTGGTGGCTGGACTGTCCGCCCGGCTGGAAAAGGCCGTGATCGGCTACGGGCTGGACGAGGGGAGCACGATGGGGCCCCTGCACCAATCGGCACAGAAGGCCTTCGTCTCGGAGATCATCGAGGAAGCAAAGGAGGCGGGCGCCGATGTCAGGGAGTTCGGAACCCTGCCGGACGATCCGGATCTGCAGAGCGGGAACTTCCTGCGTCCCGCGCTGGTGATCAACCCCGACCCATCACTGCGCGTAGTAACCCAGGAGCAGTTTGGGCCGGTCATTCCGGTCATTCCGTTCGACAACGAGGATGACGCCATCCGCGCCGCCAACGAATCCTGGTCAGGGCTTTGCGGCTCCGTCTGGACCGCCGATCCTGAGTCAGCCAACAGGGTGGGCGGACGGCTGGTCTGCGGCTACGTCTGGGTCAACGACCATGGTGCCACGCGGCTTGACCTTCGTGCGCCGTTCGGCGGCATGAAGCAGTCCGGTATGGGCCGGGAGCAGGGCATTGAGGGCGTTCGCGCCTTCCAGGACACGCGCTCACTGGCTTACCTCGATCCCGAGGCCCTGTCCGCAGGCTGAGGCGCGAAGGTAAAATTGTGAGGGATTCAGGGCCCGCCGAAAGGACGTGGGCTTGTGGCTAAAAGTACACAAACAATCAATCGGGCGGCCTCGCTGGACCTGATGAAGGACTTCTCGCTCGAGATGACGGGCAAAGACGTCCCTTCGCTCCTCGAGGCAAGAAACCTCATCCCGGTTGGTACCAGAATCAACGTGACCTTCCTCGGCAATGAAGACCTTGAGATGCGGGTGGCCGCGGCAAGAGCGGCCCGGGAAATGGGGTTCGTCCCCGTACCCCACATCTCGGCGCGTCGGTTGAAGTCCGAGGAGGTCCTTCAGGAGTTTCTCGGGCGACTGCGGGAGTTTGACGCTGTGGAGCACATTCTCGCCGTCGGCGGTGATCCCGCCCACCCCGAGGGGCCGTACAACGACTCACTCGCGCTGATACGCAGCGGCCTTCTGCAGGAGTTCGGAGTACGTGAAGTCGGAATCGGCGGGTACCCCGAGGGTCACCCGGACATCCCCCAGGAGACCTTGTGGCGCGCGCTCGAAGACAAGTATGCCGCTCTGCAGGAACAGGGCCTTGATGCGGTCATTTTCACTCAGTTCGCGTTCGATACAGATCCCGTTGCCGATTGGATTGAGACTGTTCGGGCCAAAGGCATCAGCGCTGCGATCCGCGTCGGGACCCCGGGACCGGCGGGGATCAAGCGGCTCCTGGGCTTTGCCCGCCGCTTCGGCGTCGGTGCGAATGCCATGATCGTCAAAAAGTACGGCTTCTCGCTCACCAACCTCGTGGGCACGGCCGGCCCGGACAACTTTGTCAACGATCTTGCGGCCGTACTGGCCGACCGTTCTGCCGGCAGGGACTCTGGCCGGCCGGGACAGATTGGGCTCCACTTCTACACCTTCGGCGGCCTGACAGAGACTGCCGACTGGGCCCGGCGCTTTATGGCCGGGCAGGAGTGAGGAGGCACCGCCGTCGTGAACAGACAGAGAGAACAACAAACCGCTACAGAAAAAGAGGTTGATCATGGCACCCAGGAATCTGCAGGAAGTCCTTGATTCGTCCCGTGGCGCAGTGGACCTGCTCCGCAATTCGCAAATCGGGTCGTATATCTATCCGGTGGTCCCGGCAGACTTCCAGAACTGGATCAAGGAGCAGACGGCGTGGCGCGAGACGGCCGTGCTCTTCGACCAGTCCCACCACATGGACAATCTGTTTATGAAGGGCCCCGATGCGATCAAGCTGATTTCAGCTACAGCCATCAACTCCACCGAGGTGTTCCCCGTCAACAGGGCCAAGCAGTACGTGCCCACCACTGAGTCCGGGCACGTCATCGGCGACGGCATCCTCTTCCGCCTGGCGGAGGAGGAGTATGTGTATGTTGGACGCTCACCGGCCGCCAACTGGCTCCTGTACCAAGGCCAGACCGGAGGCTAC
Organism: Arthrobacter sp. Z5-13; assembly: GCF_056499105.1. Lineage (NCBI taxonomy): Bacteria > Bacillati > Actinomycetota > Actinomycetes > Micrococcales > Micrococcaceae > Arthrobacter > Arthrobacter sp. Z5-13. The sequence goes on along the minus strand of NZ_CP096460.1, from coordinate 247,545 downwards.
CCCAACCTGGAGATGGCCGTGGACCGCCGCTCGCCGTCCCGGCCATACGGTCAGCCGGTCACCCGTCAGTACTACCGTTTCCAGATCCAAGGGCCGAACGCCTGGCAGGTGATCGAAAAACTCAACCGCGGCCCTGTTAAACAGCTGAAGTTCTTCAACATGTCAACAATGAGCATCGACGGCACCAACGTCCGGACCCTTCGGCATGGCATGGCGGGGGCTCCGGGTCTCGAAATCTTTGGACCGTATTCGGACCACGGTCGCATCCGGGACGCGGTCATCGAGGCCGGCGCCGAATTCGGGCTGGTGCCTGTTGGTTCCCGCGCCTATCCGTCCAACACCCTTGAATCGGGCTGGATTCCGTCGCCATTGCCGGCCATCTATTCAGGGGAAGCGGAGCGCGGATACCGTGAGTGGCTTCCCGCCGACGGATACGAGGCCACCGGAACCCTCGCCGGATCGTTCGTATCCGAGAATATCGAGGACTATTACCTCACACCTTGGGAGCTGGGCTACGGCACCTTCGTGAAGTTCGACCATGACTTCATAGGACGCGACGCCCTGGAGCGGATCGACCAGGCTTCGCAGCGCAAGAAGGTCACCCTCGCCTGGGACGGCGACGACGTCACATCCATCTTCGCGTCGCTGTTCAAGCCTGAAGGACCCAGCTATAAGTTCTTTGACCTCCCGCTGGCCAACTACGGTTCGGCAAACTACGACTCCGTGATCGACGCGGACGGCGTCGTGGTGGGGTATTCCATGTTCACCGGTTACAGCGCAAACGAGCGGCAAGCACTGTCACTGGCCACCATCGATCCTGACGTGCCCGAAGGCACAGAGCTGAGGGTTGTCTGGGGAGAACCCGGCGGCGGTACCGCCAAGGCCGCCGTTGAGCCGCACGTTCAGACCGAGGTGCGCGCGGTGGTAAGCCCTGTCCCCTACTCCGCCGTCGCTCGCGCCTCCTACCGTGGCGGCTGGCGGACCAACTACAAGTCGGCTTAGTTGATCGGCGTGGCTGAGGGGCGCTCTCGCGCCCCTCAGGTCCCGCGTGCAGACTCCGCGTGCGGTTCTGCCTGACTACCCGAAGTTCTCAGCGGTGGTGTATCCCCTCCCGTCGTACTTCTGAACAAGAACCGAAGAAACAGCCGGCTGGCCGTCGGTAGTGGTGTCCACGGCCGTGCCTTCCAGCATCAGGGGAGCCCGGAGGCCCTTAATGTCCCGCAATGCCGTCATGAAGCTGTCGCGGTTGGGCTCGGTCATCTTCTTGAACGCTTCCTCAAGCGTCGCTCCCACCATGTAGCTCCACATACAGTGCGGGAACGCCGGCATATCCGGGTAGTTGCCGTACTGCTTGAGGTCGGCCAGGAACTTGACGACGTCAGCGTCCTGAGCGAAGGCCGGGCTCTGCGGCGCCTTGGAGAAGGAAACCGAGTAGATGCCCGGGTACGCCGTGGCACCACCGGGCTGGAGGATCGCCGTCGGGCTCGACGTATTGGACGGAAGGAACCAACTGGGCTTCCAGCCGATCTGCTGCGCCTTCTGGAGTGATGAGATCACCAGCGGAGTGATAGACATGGCGTTGAAGAACACGTCAGCGCCCGAGGCAGCAAGTTGGGTGAGCTGGGCGTCCACAGATGTGTCGGTAGCCTCATACGTCAGTTCTCCGACCACCGAGACATTGGCTGCGCCGCCGATGGCTTCCTTGAAGCCCGAAACGTAACCCTTGCCGTAGTCGTCGTTCTGCGACAGGATCGCCACCTTGTGCTGAGCGCCGGACTCTGCGAGCAGCTTGCCGAAGGCAGCTCCTTCATTCTGGTAAATCGGCACGAACCCCAGCTGCCAGGGGCTCTCCTCCCGATCGCTGAACAGGGGGTCACCGGTCATTACCAGCACCTGGGGTACCTCTTGGCTGATAGCCGCATCACGGAAGGCGCGGTTGGTGGGGGTACCAAGGCCGGACGTCACGGCGAACACGTTATCGGCCACCATCTGTTGGAAGTTGGACAGCGATTTCTGCGGATCGTAGGCGTCGTCATAGGACTTGACGTCCACAGTGCGCTTCTTGCCATCCCCGAATTGCACCCCGCCGGCCGCGTTCACAGCTCCGAAGTAGGCTGCAAGACCCGCAACAGTGCATGTTCCGGGCCCCGCAGTCGGGCCGCTGAGCGGAGTGGTTACGCCAAGCGTGATGGACGTGTCGGTGATGCCTGGACTCGTAGCAGAGCCGCCACCACCCTGGCCGGCCCCGTCCCGGACGCAGCCTGAAAGGGAGAGCGCGACGATCGATGCCGCCGCGACGATACCGAGCACCCCGCCCGGCTTGTTTCTAATCTTCATGATCGATCTTGCCTCTCTGTGTTTCGATTCCCTCCCGCACGGCGGCTTCAGCAGTCGGATGATGCACAGGAGAGTTCTGCGGGGGATTCCCCGATGGTGTGGAGGGAGCGCCCCGCCGGCGGGCAAGCCGACGGAGAACTCCTGGAAGGCTGACCAGCCCCTGGGGCAGCAGGAAGAGCACTGCGAGGAGTATGGCGCCCTGGCTGATGGCGGTCAGGTTGGGATCGATGGCGTTGGTCAGCTGAGGAACGAAGACGTAGTAGGCGCCGCCGATCAGTGCCCCCGTGATGCTTCCCGCGCCACCGATGACCATCGCGGCTACCAGACTGATGGAATGCCCGAAGCTGAGGGTCTCAGGCGATGTGTACTGTACGGCGGCGAGATAAAGGAAGCCGCTCGCCCCGCCGAATATCGACGCCACAGTGAAGGCGAGCACCTTGGTGCGGTACGGTGAGATACCCATGGACGCCGCTACTGCTTCGTTCTCCCGCACGACGCCGAAAGACCGGCCGTACCTGCCCCGGACGAGGTTGCGGGCCAGCAGGAAGGCGGCGGCGGTCACCAGCAACACGATGTAGAACTGCCACTGGTCGTTGTACAGCCCGGACCAGTCGGGCGCATCCGTGAAACGGGCCGAGGTGCCCTGGGACCCACCTGTGAACTCATCGAGGCGCTTGGCCAGCGGGACGCCTACGATCGGCAGGGCGATGGTGACCATGGCAATCGCAAGGCCACCGAGCCGGGCTGCCGCCAAGGCCACAAACAGCCCAACAATGCCCGGAATCACGCAGGCCGCGACGAATACCAGGAGGATGTTCCAGTCGTGGTTGACGCCGTAAGCGGCCACATAAGCCCCGAGCCCGACGAAGAAGATCTGCCCAAGGTTCACTTGCCCCGTGTAGCCCATGACGATGTTCAGGCCCAGCACCGCAACGGCATAAACGCCAATCCGCACGAGAGTCTGGTTCGTAAACGCCGGGAGGACGAGCGGCGCAACGATCAGCGCAATGGCCACCACTGTTATCAGGATGGTGCGCGTGGACCTGTTCGCTAGAACGGCGGACATCGTTCGCATCAGACCCTCACCACAACCTTTCGCCCGAACAAACCTTGAGGCCGGATGACGAGGATGACGAAGATCAGCACAAACGGCACTGCAATCTTGAGGTCATGCCCCACGAGCGGCACATAAACGGCCGCCAGGTTTTCAAGGACGCCAATGGCCGAAGCCGCCACCACGCACCCGATGGGGCTGCTCAGTCCGCCCAGGATCACTGCTGCGAGCGCATATACCAGCGCCGTATCGAGCATGCCGGGGGTAAGGGTCAGCTGCGGTGCAACAAGCACGCCGGCGATCGCTCCCAGAGACGCGGCAAGGCCCCAGCCCACCATCAGCAGGCGGCCGACAGGCAGACCTGAGAGAGCGGCGGAAGACGGGTTGTCGGCGACAGCCCGGAGCGCGAGCCCGAGCTTGGTCCGCAGGAAGAGCACTTGCAGGGCCACCATGATGGCCACGATCGTTATGGTCGTGGCGAGGGACCTGACGCTCACCACCGCCCCCAGAACTTCCACGCTTGTCAGTGGAAACAGCGAAGGGAACGCCAGGTTGTTGTAACCCCAGAGCACCGCGCAAATGCCTGTGACCAGGGCGAGCAAGCCGATTGTGACCACAACGGCCGTGTCGGGGTCGCCGCCCTCGAACCTGCGGATGAGAAACCGTTCAATCACAGCACCGATAAGGAACGAGATCACCACAGCGATGAAGATGGCGAGGATGAGCGGCAGGCCGAGCCGCGTGAAGGCGTAGGCGATATAAGCGGACAACACGGCCATGCCGCCCTGGGCAAAGTTGATCAGACCCGTGGCCTGGTTCACGAGCACGATCGCGAGGGCCAAAGCTGCGTAAATTGAGCCGGTCGCGAGCCCGTCCACCACGAGTTGGATGAAGGTGCCCATGTGGTTCAGCCCCCCAGGTAGGCACGGCGGATCTCGTCCATGCCCTTAAGTTCGGCCGCGGATCCAGTCAGCACGTTGCGTCCTGTTTCGAGCACGGTGGCGGTATCCACCAACGAGAAGGCGAGGTTTGCGTTCTGCTCCACCACCACCATGGCGATGCCTGACTCGAGCCGCAGCCGCCTGATCGCTTCGTACACCGCCTTGGATGTGCTGGGTGCAAGCCCCAGCGACGCTTCATCGAGCAACAAAAGTTTGGGCTTGGCCATAAATGCCCGGGCTACCGCGAGCATCTGCTGCTCACCCCCAGAAAGCGAAGCAGCCCGCGAGCCGACGCGGTCCTGCAGCTGTGGGAACAGGTCAAGACAATAGTCGATATCGCCGGCGATTGCCGCCCTGTCCTTGCGCAAGTAGGCGCCCACGAGGAGGTTCTCCCGCACGCTTAACTGGCCGAGCGTTCCGCGGCCTTCCGGAACGTGGGCCACCCCCCGCACTGCCACCTGGTCAGGGCGCAATCCGCGGATGTCGCGTCCTTCGAAGCTGATCCGTCCGCCCGTTCGGACCGTGCCGCTGATAGCCCTGAGCGTCGTCGTTTTGCCTGCCCCGTTCGCGCCGAGAATGCCCACGGAGCCGCCCTCCGGCACACTGAGCCCCACCCCGTTCAGGACCTGCACAGGTCCGTAGTACGCGGTCACGCCGGAAAGCTCAAGCAGCGTCATCCGCCGCATCCTTCCCTATATAGGCCTCGATCACACGGGGATCGGACTGGGCCTCGGCGGCGGTGCCCTCCATGAGCTTTCGACCGTGGTCCAGCACCACAACCCTGTCTGTGAGGGCAGAGATGAGACCCATGTGGTGCTCGACAATGATGATCGTAATGTCCTGCTCGGCACGGAGCCGCCTCACGGTCTGGATGAACTGCTCCACCTCGCCGTGTGAGAGCCCGGCGGCAGGCTCATCGAGCAGCAGAAGCGCTGGCTTGGAGAGAAGTGCCCGCCAGAGTTCCACGCCTTTGTGCAGTCCATGTGAGAGTTCCCCGACTGGCAGGTTGGCGGCCCAGCCCAGACCTGCCTGGTCGAGAAGCTCAAGCGCTTCTGCTCGGATCCCGCGCTCGGCACGCGCTGTGTAGGGCAGTCGAAGTGCCCATGAAACAGGTCCGCCGGGCAGCCTGATGTGCCCTCCGAGGAGCACGTTCTCCAACACGCTGGCATGCAACAGAAGTGCGGGTTGCTGGAAGGTCCGTGCCAGCCCGAGGCGGGCGAGGCTGTACGGTGCATTCCCCGACACCTCTGTGCCACTGATGGCAATGGATCCGGAGTTGGGCTTGTAGTGGCCGCTGATGCAGTTGAAAAGCGAGGTCTTGCCTGCACCGTTGGGGCCCACGAGGCCGAAGATAACTCCCGGCTCGACGTGGAAGCTCACTTCCTGAAGAACCTTGACCCCGCCGAAGTGAAGGTTCACGCCTTTGAGGCTCAGGCTTGCCGCCACCCTGTACCTTCCTGTCGCATCAATGCTCGGGATGGGAGCGATCATTCACGTCCACTCGAAACCGACGCTACGGATTGGAAACGAAATTGTCAACGATTTTGGATGAGCCTTGATCTGACCGTTACGGTGTCCGGTAACCTGCCCGCGCATACTCCGAGAAGGGCGCCGGAGCCACCGTGGCCCGCATCTCCACCTGGCGGTGGCGTTCCACCTGGCCCTTGCTGGAGTTAGGGTCTTCGCCCCAAAGGACCACCACCTCGGTTCCGATCTGGGAATGCGCGACGTCGATCGTCGCCAGGGACAGGAATGCCCTCTCGTTCGCGAGGTAACCGACGTCGAACGACACCCCCACCGTCTCGCCATCCTTCAGGACCCGGTCAGTTTGGTAGAGGGCATACCGCGACTTGGGGAGCTCGATGTACTTGGCAGGAACATCATCACCAAGGATCGATCCAAGAGCATTAGTCACATCATCGTCGTTCCAAACAAGCGTGACTTTTGTGCGCCGCTGGTCTTCGAAGTGCTCCCGCAGCGCATCCTTGCCGAGAAACTCGTGATCGAACGAGACCGAACGGCCGAGCCCGATGTCGTAAGGAGTGACGTAATAGTCAGTGATGTCAGTGGAGTAGAAGCTACCTCCCAGCGAACCCCCCTTGGACAGGTCAAGCCATTCGCGATACGCCTTGAGCTCGGGCTGGAAAATCGCCGGCGGAGGGGACGGAACCCATCCGGAGCCAAGGTTCGCCGACGAATATGCCTTCGCCCCCACCTGCGTGATGCCGAACTCCTCGCCGTCGGCAAGCAGTTTTGCATGTACCGCGGCAGCATCAGCCCAAGGACCCCAGAGCTCGAAACCAGGCTGTCCTGCCATGCCATGGCGCAGTGCACCCACCCGGTGCCCGCCAATCTCCACTCCTCCCATGTGAAAGAACTTGAGCTCAGGCGCCGGGTTGCCGGTGATCTTCTCAACGATCGCGAGCGCATTCGGCCCCTGCAGCTCGTATCTAAAAAGCTTTGGATCACCCTTGCGGATCAGCGAGTGGTCATCGCGCTCCAGGGTGACGTCCCAGTCGCCGGAGGAGATGTTGTATTCGACCCAATCGGTCAGCATGGGAAGGCCCACCAGGTCGAACGAGTTCTCGTCGAGGTGGAACAGAATACCGTCACCAATGAGGTGTCCGTCATGGTTCACGGCGACCAGCTGCTTCGCCCGCCCAACTTGATAGCCGGCGGCGGAATTTGAGCCTATCCAGGTGAAAAATTTCGTCGCGTCGGGACCGCTGACGAAAAGGTCCGCCATATGGTGCGACTGGTCAAGCAAGGCGCACGAATCCCGCCAGGAGGCCTGCTCGCTTCGCCAGTTGGTGAACTCGGGCGTCACCGGGAAGGTGAACGGCCGGGACTTCGCGTTCCGCAACACCTCCACTGCGTTACCCTGCTGATCGATAGCAGACTGAAGGCTTTGGCTGGCCACGGCGATCCCTCCTCAGGACGGCGACACCGTACTCTGCAATGAACGGCATCGTTCTTGCTAAGACTCACGATACGCCGCAGGAACCGGCCATGGCAGGTGTAACAGTCGTCAGAGGAGAGGGACCAGGACCGGTCGGATAGTGTCCAAAATGCCCAGCGCCTGCTCGAAAACCGGGGGACGCCTGGCGTAGGGTACGGTCATGGACATCATCCTGGTTCCCGGCTTTTGGTTGGATGCTTCATCGTGGTCAGAGGTCACCCCGCCGCTGGTTGCAGCAGGCCATCGGGTCCATCCGTTGACGCTGCCAGGGCTTGAGTCAAAGGATGCGCCAAGAGCCGGAATCGGCCTCCGCGACCATATTGACGCCGTCGTTGCTGCCGTAGACGCCGTTGATGATCCGGTGGTGCTGGTGGGCCATTCCGGCGGAGGCGCCATTATCCATGGGGCTGTAGATGCCCGGCCTGACCGTGTGGCCCGGGCCGTCTATGTGGACAGCGGCCCGCTGGGCGAGGGAGGGGTCATCAACGACGAGCTCCCTGCCGAAGGGGATGAGGTCCCGCTGCCCCCGTGGGAGGGTTTTGAAGACGCCGACCTCACGGACCTGAATGACGAACTGCGTGCAGCATTCCGGGCACGTGCCATCCCTGAGCCACGCCGTGTGACCAGCGACCGGCAGCATCTGCACGATGAACGCCGCTACAACGTCCCGGCCACCGTTATCGCCTGTGAATTCCCGTCTTCCCTGCTCGTTGAATGGATGGAGTCGGGCCATCCGTTCGTGGCGGAGCTCGCACGGATCCAAGACGTTGATTACGTAGACCTGCCCACCGGGCACTGGCCCCAGTTCACCAGGCCTGCTGAACTCGGCGAGGCAATTCTTGCCGCCGTCCGCCGCGCATCAGAGAACGGGCAAAAATAACCGATTCACGCGGGGGCGGCCTGGTTGCCCCAGGCTTCGGTTTCACGCTGGATACGCTGCGTGAGCAATTCGACCTCTTGAGACATCTGTAGCCCGACAGGAAGACGGTCACCGGGCCAGGTGGACGCCTCATGAGAGTCGGCCAATGCTTGGGCCAGCGCCTTTGAGAGCGTGCGAATCTTCCACGAATGCTTCAAATAGCCTTGGACACGCCTGCACTGCTCAAGAGATTGCGTCAGCAACTTCCGGGTTGCCGGCACAACAGCCGGCAGCTTCGGTCCGCTCAGAATTTTCGCCATGGATCCGCCGTCCTTCAGCAGGTTGATTCCGTGCCTGAATTCAAGTGTTGCGAACGTTACTTAAGGTCCCGGCAACACCAACCAAGGATCCGGTCAAGATCGGATGGTGCCGCAGGCAAGCGATCAGGAATGGAGAAGCGCGGCTGCCAAGGCGCACCTAGTATGGCTGCTGGAAGCTGGTTAAGATCAAGCCAAGTGACGCCGACGGAGCCCGCGTAGGCACCCCCCGTAACAGATGGAGACACGATGACCACGGCCACGAGCACGGACATGCGGTCAGACGACCTGCACCCCGCCGACAACCACGATCTGATCCGGGTGCAGGGTGCACGCGAGAACAACCTCAAAGATGTCACCATCGAGATCCCGAAGCGACGGCTGACGGTGTTCACCGGCGTCTCCGGTTCGGGCAAGAGCTCGCTGGTGTTCGCCACGATCGCCGCTGAATCGCAGCGGATGATCAACGAAACCTACAGCGCCTTCGTGCAGGGTTTCATGCCGTCGCTCGCGCGGCCGGACGTCGACTTCCTCGAGGGGCTCACGACGGCGATCATCGTTGACCAGGAGCGGATGGGGGCAAACCCACGCTCGACAGTCGGCACTGCCACTGACGCCAACGCCATGCTCCGGATCCTCTTCAGCCGGCTCGGCAAGCCGTACGTCGGGCCGCCCACGGCGTTCTCCTTCAACGTCCCGACCCGGAAGGCCAGCGGCGTGATGAGCACCGAGAAGAGCGGCCGGGTGGAGAAGGCCGTGGTGCAGAACGCGGTCTATCTGGGCGGAATGTGCCCGCGGTGCGAAGGCATGGGCTCGGTCTCCGACTTTGACCTCACGGCCCTCTACGATGGGAGCAAATCGCTCGGCGAAGGTGCGCTGACTGTCCCCGGCTACAGCATGGACGGCTGGTATGGCCGGATTTTCAGCGGCGCCGGTTTCGACATGGAGAAGCCGATCGCGAAGTTCACCAAGAAGGAAATGCACGATCTCCTCTACAAGGAGCCCACCAAGATCAAGGTGGAGGGCATCAACCTGACGTATGAGGGGTTGATCCCGAAGATCCAGAAGTCAATGCTCTCCAAGGATGTCGAGGCGATGCAGCCGCACATCCGTGCTTTCGTTGAGCGCGCCATTACCTTCCAGTCCTGCCCCGAGTGTGATGGCACCCGGCTCAGCGCGGAGGCCCGGTCCTCAAAAATCCGGGGCAAGAACATTGCCGAACTGTGTGAGATGCAGATCAGCGACCTGGCCGCGTGGGTCGGCGAACTGCAGGAGCCGTCGGTTGCACCGCTGCTCAAAGGGCTCCGGCATCTGCTCGACTCGTTCGCGGAAATCGGGCTTGGCTACCTCTCACTGGCCCGGCCGGCGGGGACACTGTCCGGCGGAGAGGCGCAACGCACCAAGATGATCCGGCATCTCGGGTCCTCCCTCACCGACGTCACCTACGTCTTCGACGAGCCCACCATCGGCCTGCACCCGCACGACATCGAACGGATGAACCAGCTCCTGCTGCAGCTGCGCGATAAGGGCAACACAGTGCTCGTCGTCGAGCACAAGCCGGAGACCATCGCCATCGCTGACCACGTCGTCGACCTCGGCCCGGGCGCCGGCACCGGCGGTGGTGAGGTGGTGTTCGAGGGCACCCTTGAAGGACTGCGAAAGAGCGACACCATCACCGGGCGGCACCTCGATGACCGGGCTGCCCTCAAGGAGGCAGTGCGCGCACCGAAGGGCGCGCTTGAGGTCCGCGGAGCGAGCACCCACAACCTCAAAGACGTCGACGTCGACATTCCACTCGGCGCTCTTGTGGTGGTCACGGGCGTTGCCGGCTCAGGGAAGAGCTCGCTGATCAATGGTTCCGTGGCCGATCGCGACGGTGTTGTGGTGGTTGACCAAGGGGCCATTAAAGGCTCACGCCGCAGCAACCCCGCCACGTACACGGGTCTGCTCGAGCCGATCCGCAAGGCATTCGCGAAGGCCAATTCCGTCAAACCGGCGCTGTTCAGCTCCAACTCCGAGGGCGCGTGTCCCACCTGCAACGGCGCCGGTGTCATCTTTACCGAACTGGGCGTTATGGCCACCGTCGAGTCCACGTGTGAGGACTGTGAGGGCCGGAGGTTCCAGGCCTCGGTCCTTGAATACACGCTCGGCGGGCGGAATATCGCCGAGGTGTTGGCAATGTCGATGACAGAAGCGAACACGTTCTTCAGCGAAGGGGAAGCCCGTACTCCTGCCGCCCACAAGATCCTCGACCGGATCGTGGACGTCGGGCTCGGTTACCTCACCCTGGGCCAGCCACTCACCACCCTGTCCGGCGGCGAGCGCCAGCGCATCAAGCTGGCTACCCAGATGGCGGAAAAGGGCGATGTCTATATTCTCGACGAACCCACCACAGGTCTCCACCTCGCCGACGTCGAGAACCTCCTGGGCCTGCTCGACCGTCTGGTCGAGTCAGGCAAGTCCGTCATCGTCATTGAGCACCACCAGGCGGTAATGGCACACGCCGACTGGATCATCGACCTTGGTCCCGGCGCCGGGCACGACGGCGGCCGGATCGTCTTCCAGGGCACCCCCGCCGACCTTGTGGCAGCATGCTCCACGCTTACAGGCGAGCACCTGGCCGCCTACGTGGGGGCCTGATACAAAAGTCAGCCTTGCTGCTGGTGGAAGCCTCGGTGCCAGAGCGTGTTCAGGGCCGTTATCTCCTCGCCATCAGACCGTACAAGGACAGGCGGGTGCTGGCATAGGTAGTGGTGTCGCCTGTGCCATCCGCGGGGGCAGACCCAGTACCCGGCGACGTGCCCAGCAAAGGCGCAACAAGGCCGGTAATTGGCGTCAACGCCGTTGTGGGTGTCGGCGCGGTCGCCGGAGCGGGAGCGGGACCGGGAGCGGGACCGGAAGCCGGAGCGGGAGCTGGCGCCGCTGAAGGGACAGGCGGGTTCGAGGAAGAAGCCGGAGGCTGTGCGTTCACGGAACTGGCTGATGACGGCGGAGCCGCAGCGCTCGTCGCATCTGCTATTCCAGCCAACGTGGGTGCATCGAGCGGAAGGGGGAGGCTGCCAATATCGGGCAACCCATTGGCTTGCGGACTCACAGCAGCGGGGGCATCTGCGCCCGCGGCTGCCTGGGCAGGAGCGCCGCTGGTTGTTCCCGGGGACGTGGCCGAGACGGTTGGCTGGGGCGTGGCGGTTCCGGCGGTCGGACGGTTTCCCGACGTCGCTCGAGTCACCTTTGTTGGGCTGGCGGCCTCCTGGGCGGAACTTTCCTTGCCGAAGAAGGGCAGCTCTGTGGCCTGGCTGGCTGCTCCAACGCCAAGCAGGACAACAAACGCGCCGGCAACCATTGCAATCCTTTGACCCATGACACGAGCCGAACCGGCTTTTCTTAAGACGTCATCGGGCTGGGAGTTGAGTATGGCGGCTAGCTGAGGGCTGTGTGTGCTCCTCGGCCCGCTGCTTGGGGTGGCAGGCAGTGTGGCCGCTGAAGGCTTTTCAACTGCCAGACGCCGGGTCCTGCTCCGTCGCGTCGCTGCGGGTGCGGGAGGTACTTCGGCTATGGGCGCGGTTTCAGGAGCCGCAGGTACTTCGAAGGCCGGGCGCCTGTCCCTCCTTCGCCGCAGTGCTGTGGTGGCCGACGCCGTGGGAACCGGCGGGATGAGGGGTTCGGTGAGGGGTTCGGTGACGGGTGCCGCGGCTTCTGCACGATGCCGCCCGGCCCGCAAAGGGCGCGACTCTTCCAAGGAACGGGACATGATGGTTGCCTCTCAAACGCCTGCGAGGTTAGCTGTCGGGTTCGGAAGAGGTCAACCGGCCGGCACGTAAGACGTGACGGCTTCACCCCACGGGCCGCTGGGTAGCGGCCCGAAGACTCTGGGTCCCCCGTCTCTGCCTTAGTGTTGGGAGTCCGGGATGTGGCAGAGCTCGGCGTCAGCCCGGACGCGGCCCGATCCAGATGGGCCACCCCCAAACCGTACAGGAAAGCCTCCGTTAAAGTCACGTTTAGGTAACAGACGTAACATGTGTCCTTCTCACCCGGCCGCTCCCAACGATGCTTTCCGGCACCTACTGGATCCTGGATGCGGCGGACCAGGTCTTGATCCAGTTGGAAGAGCCTTTTTGTCCGACCTCGCAGTACACTGAATTATCGAACATATATTCGAAAAAGGTGTGTTGTGGGCGCTGTTGTAGGTCCTCGTGTGATAGCTGCCGGCAGCTCGCTGCTTACGGTGCTCATCTCCCCTGTCGCGGTGGCTGCCGGCTATCCCTCGCCCGCGCAGGACTACTTTGACGGCCGGATCGACCTCAACGAACATCTCATCAAGGACATCACCAGCACGTACGTGGTGAGGGTCTCAGGGAATTCCATGGAAGGTGCGGGCATCAGTGACGGTGACGAACTGATCGTTGATCGTGCCTTGGAACCCAAGGACGGTTCAGTGGTCGTCGCCGTGCTGGATGGCGAGCTGACCATCAAACGCCTCCGCTTCACACCGCGTGGCGTCCTGCTTCAGGCGGAAAATGCCAACTATCCGGACATCCGCGTAGCAGCACTATCTGACCTCGTCATCTGGGGCGTAGCGACGAGGTGCCTTCATCATGTCTAAGCCGGCACTGATGCACCGCATGCAGCAGATCGCCCACGTGGACGTGAACTGTTTTTATGCCTCGGCTGAGCGCGCCTTTGACCCATCATTGGAAGGCCGGCCGCTGATTGTGCTCTCCAACAACGACGGCTGTGCCGTTACCCGCTCACCAGAGGCCAAAGCACTGGGCATCCCCGTGGGAGAGCCTTGGTTCAAGATTGCACCCCGCGTCAAAGAGTGGGGCCTGGTAGCCAGGTCCAGTAACTATGAACTGTACGGCGATATCAGCGCACGCGTGATGGAACTCCTCAGCAGGTTCTCCGCCTGGCTGGAGGTCTACAGCATTGACGAGGCCTTCCTCGGCGTCAAGGGAAGCCCTGATGAGCTCCTCCGGCTCGGGTTGGAGATGAAGGCCGCCGTCCGCCGCAACGTGGGTGTGCCGGTGTGCGTCGGCATCGCAGGCACCAAGACCTTGGCCAAACTCGCGAATAAGTGGGCCAAGAACAACCCGGGCTTCAACGGCGTTTGCCTCTGGGATTCGCTCCCCCGTTCCCAGCGGGAAGCGCTGATGGGCCGGCTTTCGGTGATCGAGATCTGGGGAATCGCCTCACGTCTCACCAAACGACTGAACGCCATGGGAATCCAGTCGATCCTTGACCTCTCCAGAGCAGACCCCGTGATGATCCGGGACCGCTTCTCAGTGGTGGTGATGCGCACCGTCCTTGAGCTTCAGGGCACCCCGTGCATTCCGATGGAGGAGGAACGGATCGGCCGGGATCAGCTGATTTTCAGCAGATCCTTCTCCACGCCCATCACTACCGTCCATGAACTGCGCCAGGTCCTCAGTATCTATGGCCAGCAGGCCAGCGCCAGGCTTGCAAAGCACGGATTGCAGGCCAAGGTCCTCACCGCATTCGCCGCTACGTCGTACTACAACCCAAAGGACACTTCCTACCCCTCGGCCTGCATCAGTTTGCCCATGCCCACCGCCGATCCTGTGCTCCTGACCAGGGCCGCACATGCTCTCCTCCCGCAAATCCAGGAGGGAATCAAGTACGCGAAGGCGGGAATCATGGTGACCGATCTGCGCCCCTCCGGCAACCAACCACCGCTCTCTCCCTTCGAGAACCCGCACGAGGAACGCGGCATTGGCCCCCTCCTGGAGGATGTTGCCCGCCGCTACGGCCGGGGCTCCATCGGCCTGGGCCATGCCGGGATCAGGGGCGGGCCGGACTGGACCATGAAACGCGACATGATGTCCCCCCGCTACACCACACACTGGGACGAGCTCCCGCTCGTCAAGGCTGCCTAGATCCCGTGGCCGATGACGCCGGCAGGGGTGCACTTTGTTGCTTGCCCCAGCACGCCTAGCCTGTTGCATATGGTCCACCCCGCCGCAGCCGACCCGCCCGAAGTAGTTCTTGCCTCCATCCGCCAACCCGGCGATGCCCGGTCATCTGATATTCACATCGTTGACGGCGTGGTTTCGCGGATTTCACCAGCAGGAGACCGTCCCGCCGGCCCCACGGTTTTAGATTTCGACGGCGGCTACGCCATCCCCGGGCTTTGGGACGAACATGTCCACATGACTCAGTGGGCACTTGCCGCCCAGCGGCTGGACCTTTCCCGCGCAGAGTCGGCGAGGGACGCCGTCGAACTCCTCCGCCCCCACCTCGCCGGCGCGGAGCCCCGCACAACCATGGTCGGGGTCGGTTTCCGGGACGCCGTATGGGCTGACGCTCCCACATTGGAGATGCTCGACGCCGTCACCAAAGGCCAGCCGACGGCGCTCCTCAGCCACGACCTCCATTGTGTGTGGCTGAACAGCGCTGCTGCCGAACGCTATGGAGTTCAACTAAAGGCAGATGGCCTGGTGCGGGAAGACGCCGCCTTCGCCCTCACCCGTCAACTGGATCACCTGCCTGATCACCTGGTGGACGCCTGGGTGGCCGAAGCCGCAAGGAAGGCCGCATCCCGCGGGGTAGTGGGAATTGTGGACTTTGAAATGGCCTGGAACCGGGATGCCTGGATCAGACGCGAGGCGGCCGGATTTGATTCGCTGAGGGTCGACGTCGGTGTCTATGCCGAGCATCTTGAGCGCGCCGCGGGCCTGGGGCTCCGGACCGGGCAGGCGTTTCCTGGAAGTGGTCTGTTGCGGGTGGGACCGATGAAGGTACTCATCGACGGCTCCCTCAACACGCGCACCGCCTTCTGTGTGGATCCATACCCCCATGGCGGAAAGGGCGTCCTCACGGTGAGCGAAACCGAACTGCTCGCGCTGTTGGTGCGGGCGGGGGAGGCAGGGTTTGTTCCGGCAGTCCACGCCATCGGCGACGCCGCCAACAAGGTGGCGCTTGATGCGTTCGCGAATGCCGGCGTCTCCGGACGGATAGAACATGCCCAGTTTGTCCGGGAGCAGGACTTCGTCCGGTTCGCCGAACTGAATGTGACTGCCAGTGTCCAGCCCCTGCATGCCCTGGATGACCGGGATGCGGCAGATGCCAACTGGGCCGGTCACACTGACCGGGCCTTCCCCTTGCGCTCACTGCTGGAAGCGGGAGCCACTCTTGCGCTGGGATCTGATGCTCCGGTGGCGCCCTTGGATCCCTGGGCGGCAATGTCGGCGGCCGCCACAAGGTCCAGGCCTGACGGGCGGGAGCCCTGGCACCCAGAGCAGTCCATCACACGCGAAGAGGCTCTGGCATCCTCGGCCCGGGGACGGAAGCGGATCCGTGTAGGAGACCCGGCCGATATCGCAATACTCGACGGCGATCCGCTGGCTGTACCGGACCACGTTTTCGCCAGTATGCCCGTGGCGGCAACCGTTGTGGGCGGGAGATGCACCTATAACGGTTGAGGAATATTCAGTTCTTCACACCCGTGCCTGGACAAGGTTGGCGAAGGGAAGTCTGCCGTGAAGTGCATAAAAGGCTGCGTGGTACTCCGCCTCTGCCCGGTTTACGCGCTCCGGGGGCAGTTCTTTCCAGGCGACAAGCAGGGACTTGGAGTCGGCGAGCTGCCAGAGCAACCTTCCGTCCCAGTGCCCCGGAGGCTTCCCCTCCCCAAAATCCATTAGTTCCTGGATCTGCCTCCGCAGGCCACGGTTGCCCTTACTGCCGATGCCCGCCTTCCCCACATAAAGTATGTCGGCCTCGTCCACCCACTCGGAGGCAAGCTCGCCCGGCTTCAATGAAGGGTCCTTTTTCTTGAACCGGCCAGCCGTGCTCTTTGGGAGAAACACCGGCTCGAACCCTTCCGGAATCAACACAGCAAAGATGCCCGGACCTTGCGGAATTCTGTTTATTTCCAGATTCGAAAACGCCCGGAATCCAGTGAATCCATCGTCGATAAGCTTCTGTCTATCCATCTGACTGCCGTTCCTTCCACCCCTGTAAGGGCGTCTCTATCGACTGCCAACCGTACGCGCATCCCGCTGAAAGCAGGGCGGACACATTACGGCCATCACTGCTGCGCCAGAAAGTTTCCCGCCCACCAACCCCACGCCAGCGCGTAGAGTGGACCCAGACGCCTGATTCTGGACGCCGTGTGCTGAGGGAGAGATCGTGACGATTGACTGGGACGAAAAAAAGGCCCTGCTGCAGGAACCGAATATCGCGGCTGTAACGCAGCTTTGTGACGAACTCATGGCTAAGAGGCCAGGATCGGTTGTCCCGTACATCGACCCCGTCCACGACGAAGACGAATGCCGGATCGTCAGCCTGCAGACCAGCCCCGGACGGGGAACTGAGTCGGGTTTCATCTCCCACTTCAACGATGACGAAGCTGCCCGCCGGGCCACGTCCATCTATGAGCTGGCAGAACTGGATCCCCGGTATGTGATGCCCTGGAACGCCTACCCCTGGGTCCGCGACCCGGACCTGCCTTCCGCCCTCAACGTCCAGGAAAAAACGGATGGACTCAGGCCCTTCCGCCAGTTCCTGAAGATCAACAAGCGGGTATCAGCGATCATCGCCCACGGAGCTGACGCCAACACCTTCCTGACACTCTTCGAGAAGACCTACCACTCATCCCTGAAGAACCACGGCATCAAGATCTACAAGGCCACGGCACTGGGCGGCCGGGCGTTCGCGGTCTCCGAGACCAAGCAAGAGGAACTCCTCACCAAGAGCGTGGACATCTACAAAGACGCCATGCAGCGCGCAGGCATCCAGCACCTCTAGCTGACGCCCCCGCGGCAGCCCTGTCTCGAGGCCGGTACCCTATGGCCATGAACCTTTCCGAGGAGCTCGTCTCAGTTCAGTCGGCCTACGACACCGTCGCCGAGAGCTACTCGAAGGTTCTTCCTGACGCGAGTTTCGAAGCTCCGCTCGACCGGGCGATGATCAACGCCTTCGTGGAATACGTCAATACAGCGGACGTGAGTTCCGTCCTGGATGCTGGGTGCGGCGCCGCTCGGATGACAGGCTTGCTCACAGCTCAAGGAGCCCAGGTTTGTGGAGTTGACCTGTCGCCCGCGATGATCGAGATCGCCCAGAGCAAACACCCGGATCTTAAGTTCGACGTAGCCGAGCTCTCGAATCTTCCCGCCAAAGACGCCCAGTTCGGAGGGGTCTTTGCCTGGTACTCCATCATCCATACAGCACCCGACGAACTCCCGCGCGTGTTCGGTGAATTCTTCCGCGTCCTGGCTCCTGGCGGCTTTCTCCTGCTCGGCTTCCAGATTGGTGAGGGGCGGCGCCATATGGAAAACGCGTACGGCCATGAGGTATCGCTGGACGCTTTTCTGTTTACGCCCGAAGACATCACGTGCCTGTTAGCCCAAGGCGGGTTCGACGTCGTTGCGCAGATAGTGCGCGCTCCCGGCGAGTTCGAGCGGACGGGACAGGCCGTGCTGCTTGCCCGAAAGGGTCAGTGACCTGTGTTAAGACCGGAGTGGTGTGGCGGCGGCTCCGGCGAGGATGTCCAGGTACGCACCTTCAACGAGCGCGGAGTCCTCAATTCCGAGAACAGCAAGGAGCCGGTTGGCTTCTGAAACCGCGGCCTCGTATTTCAGCGTGTCATCGACGCCGACTTCGACTTCCAGGAACTCGCCCAGGCCGTCAACTCGGTCCAGATGCACCCGGGCCTGACCGATGCGGAACACAGTGCGGTGCTTTCGAATCCGCCCAACTTCCCATGGGCGTCAGTCAGGACTGACCGGAGTCCGTCTGGGTCCGCAGTTTCTGAATGGACGTAGAACGATGGCTTTGGGCCGGGTGCGTCGGCCCTCCTGTAGAAGATCAGCACGCCGTGGCCTTCACCGAGAACCCGAAGCTTGAGCCGGCCGTTCGGGCAGGAGAAGAAGGTGTCGTCCTGCACAACATGTGCGGGCTCCGCATCCGCCAAAGCTGCGACCGCCGGCAGCAGCTTCGCGAGACTTTCCACCCGCGCTTTTATTTCAATGTTCATTGGCATGACTCCACTAGACCATGCGGGGTCTGGCTGAGGCCGTGCTGCTCGCCCGCAAGGGCGTGCTTAACACTTTTGAACTTCTCGGCCAGGCATTGACAGCAAGCTGTGACCCGTGCCATATTTTCTCTTGTGAACCTGTCAGACAGCCGGACAGCAGGACAGCCTGCATCGGAAAGAGCCGCGAGCCGCCCCCTGGCGCGCCTTGGCGCTGCCGAAGCTGTGTTCAACGTTCTCCGCGAGGAAATCGAATCCGGCAAGCTCGAAGTCGGGGCCAAGCTCAGTTCTGAAGCAGCGCTTGCCCAGGAGTATGGCGTAAGCCGCTCCGTGGTTCGCGAAGCCCTACGCTCCTGCACAGCCCTCGGGCTCACCATGACCCGGACGGGCAAGGGGACATTCGTGATTGCCAACAGGGTGGCCGCTGACTTGGTTCTCGGCCAGTACTCCGCCCGGGACCTCACTGAGGCCAGGCCTCACATCGAAGTTCCTGCCGCTGGGCTTGCGGCCGAGCGCCGCACTGAGGAAGAACTCGAAAGCCTCCGCGACATTGTGGCCGCCATGGCATCCGAGGACGATCCCGAGGTCTGGGTCACCCTGGACTCCAGCTTTCATGCAGCAATCGCCCGCGCCAGTGGCAACAGGGTGTTTGAACGCGTTGTCGCGGACATCCGTGAAGCCCTGGCCAACCAGTCCGAAACCCTGAACATGGTGGCCGACCGCAAGCTCGCCTCAGATCGGGAACACGAAAGCATTCTTGGAGCCATCGAGGCCGGAAGTGCCACGGATGCCCAGGTAGCAATGCAGGCGCACCTCCACGCCGTCGGTGTCGCGCTCAACTCCATCCTCAACAAGTAACCCCCAAGACTCAAGGACTCCATGCTCTCCCCCGCCTTAGCCCAGCACGCCTCCGACCCGGCACAGTTCCTGCTGCCGCGGCACACTCCCCTCGCGGTCCTCACGCGCGGTGGCCTGGTTGAAGGCGTTCACTACGGTTCCCTCATCGCAACGGCTCCGGACGCCGGAATCTTGCTGGAGGCAGGCGACCCCCTGAAACCCTTTTACCCCCGTTCCTCCCTGAAGCCTCTGCAGGCAGTTGCCCTGGTCCGTGGCGGACTCAAGATCTCCCCTGAGCTGCTGGCCCTGACGGCTGCGAGCCACTCCGGTGCAGCCATCCACCGGGACGGCGCCCTGAGGATCCTCGAACTTCACGGGCTCACTCCGGACGCCCTGGAAAACACCACGGACCTTCCCTATGGCACGCCCGAGCGTGAGGAATGGCTTCGGCAAGGCGGCGAGCCAAGCCAACTGGCACAGAACTGCTCTGGAAAACACGCCGCCATGGCAGCCACTTGCGTGATCAACGGTTGGCCGGTCCGCGGCTACCTTGATCCGAGTCACCCCCTTCAGCAGCTTGTGGCCGATACCATCGGAGAACTCACTGGCGAGGAACCGGCAGGGATGAGTACCGATGGCTGTGGGACTCCCCTTTTCGCCCTGACCCTCCTGGGAATGGCCCGCGCATTCGGCCGGCTTGCTGCGGCGGCAACCGCCGCTGATGCCCAAGCCGAGGTGAAAGCCGAACCCGTAAACGGGAGCCCGGAAGCCGCCGTCGCCCATGCCATGGCCCGCCATCCGGAGATGGTGGCCGGCGAGGGCCGCGACGTCACCGAACTCATGCGGCTGGTCCCGGGACTGGTGGCAAAGGACGGCTTTGAAGGCGTGCAACTGGTGGGCCTCCCCGATGGCCGCGGCGTGGCCGTAAAAATTTCCGACGGCGGTGACCGCGCGCGTATGCCCGTCACCGTACGCGTCCTGGACGCGCTCGACGTCGACACCTCACAGCTCGCGGGCATCGCCACCGCGCCCGTTTTGGGAGGCGGCCATCAGGTGGGCCTTCTGCAGGCTGCAGACTTCCTCTTCCCAGACGCGGCAACACCGCCAACCCCCAAAACCTCCGATTGACCGTGGAACCGTCAACCGGCCTGGTCGCCGAGCTCAACCCCTACCCGGGCTATGCAACGGCGGCCACAGAAATCGCTCAGGTAGCCCTCGCCATCGGCAAGGGCACGGCGGGACTGGTCCTTGAACACGGGCTGCTCACCGAAGCGCAGCGCGAAGAACCGCTCAGCCCCAACCTGGCAAAACGACAGTAACCGCTCCATCCAGATAGTCCCTCCCCATCCGCCCCCTGACCTCGCAAGCTCGGTCAGGGAACCCGGCGGTCGTGGGCCCACCAAGAGACAAAGGACTCCACCATGACACAGCCCCCAGTGGCCGCCGAGCAGCAAGCGGCCATCACGGACCACACCGTCCCGGCCCAGGCGCACGCCAGCGAAAGCCTTCTCCATGCCGAGGACAAGGGCTACCACAAGAGCCTGAAGCCGCGGCAGATCCAGATGATCGCGATCGGCGGCGCCATCGGCACCGGCCTGTTCCTCGGCGCTGGTGGCCGGCTCAATGCCGCGGGCCCCTCCCTGGTCATCGCGTACGCCGTCTGTGGCTTCTTCGCCTTCCTGATCCTGCGCGCCTTGGGCGAACTCATCCTGCACAGGCCTTCCTCGGGCTCCTTCGTCTCCTATGCCCGTGAATTCTTCGGCGAAAAAGCCGCATTCGTTGCAGGCTGGTTTTACTGGATCAACTGGGCCACCACCACAATCGTGGACATCACTGCCGCTGCCCTCTACATGAACTTCTTCGGCCACTACGTGCCCTGGATGGCCGACGTCCCCCAGTGGGCGTGGGCCCTGATCGCCCTCGTTGTTGTGCTGGGTCTGAACCTCGTTTCCGTGAAGGTCTTCGGCGAAATGGAATTCTGGTTCGCCATCATCAAGGTGGCCGCCCTGGTCGCGTTCCTGGTCATCGGCACCTACTTCGTCATCTTCGGCACCCCTGTGGACGGCCAGCAAGTGGGCTTCAGCCTCATCTCCGATAACGGCGGAATCTTCCCGAACGGCATCCTGCCCATGATCATCCTGATGCAGGGTGTGCTGTTCGCCTACGCCTCGATCGAGCTGGTGGGTACTGCCGCAGGCGAGACCGAGAACCCTGAGAAGATCATGCCCAAGGCCATCAACTCGGTTGTCTTCCGCATCGCGGTCTTCTACGTCGGCTCCGTTATCCTGCTGGCGCTGCTGCTGCCCTTCACCGCCTACGAAAAGGGCGTCAGCCCCTTCGTGACCTTCTTCGGCTCCATCGGCATCCAGGGCGTGGACGTCATCATGAACCTCGTGGTCCTCACCGCCGCACTGTCCTCCCTGAACGCCGGGCTCTACTCCACCGGCCGCATCCTGCGCTCCATGTCCGTGGCCGGTTCCGCCCCGAAGTTTGCCCAGCGCATGAACAAGGCAGGCGTCCCTTACGGCGGCATCGCCATCACGGCCGGCGTCTCGCTCCTGGGCGTTCCGCTGAACTACCTCGTCCCTTCCGATGCCTTTGAAATCGTCCTGAACGTCGCCTCCGTAGGCATCATCGTCACCTGGGCCACCATCGTGCTGTGCCAGATGCAGCTGAAGCGCTGGGCGGACAAGGGCTGGCTCAAGCGTCCCTCCTTCCGGATGTTCGGCGCGCCGTACACCGGTTACCTCTCGCTGCTTTTCCTTGTCGGGGTCCTGGTCATGGTCTTCATCGAGTCACCCCTGACCCTCCTGGTGACGCTCATCGCCTGCGCCTTAATGGTGGTGGGTTGGTACATGTGCCGGAAGCAGATCCATGAGATCGCCGAAGCCCGCGATGGTTACACCGGTATGTCCCCGGTGGTGGCCAACCTCCCGGCTCCCGGCAAGGCTGACCGCATCTAGCCCTTCCGGTTAAGTTCAACCCGGCTAAGTTCGACGGCGGCACCCAAGGTTCTGTTTTACGGAACCTTGGGTGCCGCCGTCGTCCGCTATGGGCCGCCGTAGTATGAGGTGAGTGACACTGCCTCCCCAACTCCTGACCACAATTGCCGATTATCGTTCCCTCGGATACCGGTGTTCCGAGCCTGAGGCGGAGTCCGAGAGCCAGGAGTACGGCGCCTACACGTTTTCCCTCAACGCCCAGGCTGTGGTTTTCCGCATCGCCAAGACCACCCCGACAAAGATCGGCCAGTTCGTGACGCTTTGGCAGCGATCACCAGGACCCGGACAGCCCATCCGGCCATTTGATGTAAGCGACGGAGTGGACCTTTTTGTCGTCAGCGTTGGGGACGCGGTGAATTCGGGACAGTTCGTCTTCCCCCAGGAAGCCCTGATCAAGCGCGGCGTGGTTTCGCAAGGCTTGCTCGGCGGCAAGCGGGCCTTTCGTGTTTACCCGCCGTGGAGCCTGCCAACCAGCGGCCAAGCCCAAGCCACGCAGAGTTGGCAGTTGGAGTTCTTTGACTCACTGGCTACTGCAGCTGCGGAACCACCGTCAGGGAATGGATCTCAGGAAGGGCAGCCCTAAGATCCTGCTCCAGCTTTGCCGCATTGAGGCTGAACTCCTCGAGGCTGGCGGCTGCTGCTGCGGGAAAAGTGACTTCTGCGTTCAGGTGATGGCCTGACCAGCGCAGCCGGGCAGTTCCTGTTGGGGCATGCTGCCGTATGACGTCCGTCAACCTCTCAGTCAGGGACGGGTCCACTCCGTCCATCAGCCGACGGCCGACGTCGCGTATTGTGCCCCACAAGAGCACCGCGATGGCCGCGGAAATCAGCAGCCCGACAATGGGGTCCGCGAGCGGGAAACCGAGCATGATGCCGATCGCTCCGGCCACTACAGCGAGGGACGTAAATCCGTCGGTGCGGGCATGAATGCCGTCGGCAACCAGGGCTGCGGAGCCTATCCGCCGGCCAACCCGGATCCTGTACAGCGCCACCAGCTCATTGCCGGCAAAGCCCACCAATCCGGCTGCCAGTACCCAGCCCAGGTTCTGGACCGGCTGGGGTTCGAAGAAGCGGCGGATGGATTCGACGGCCGCAACCACGGCGGAAAGGGCGATCATGGCAACAATGAAAAGCCCCGCAAGGTCCTCAGCACGGCCAAAGCCGTAGGTATACGTCTTGGTTGGTTTACGGCGGCCAAGCAGAAAAGCGATCCACAAGGGCACAGCGGTCAGCGCGTCCGAAAAATTGTGGACTGTGTCTGCAAGGAGCGCAACCGATCCGCTGACCAGCACAATAATCAGCTGGAACAGCGAGGTGGCACCAAGGCCCAGCAGGGAGATCTTGACGGCACGGATGCCCTGCGCGCTCGATTCCAGGGCACTGTCAATGGAGTCGGCGGCGTCGTGCGAGTGAGGGACGAACACTTCCCTCAGCCATCCCTTCAGCCCGTGGCCGTGGGAATGTCCGTGGCTTTCCTCATGCTGGTGGTCGTGGCCGTGCGGATGCCCATGGCCTTGCCCGTGCTGGTGGTCGTGCTGGCCGCCGTGTTCGTGCCCGCGCCCGCCAAGGCTCTGGTCCGGGCCGCTCATGAGGCATGATGGGGGGCTGTGCCGAGTGAATGCTGCGCCTGATGGACCGCATCCACCACGAGTTGCCGAGCATGGCCGTTCTGCATTCGGTAGTAGACCTTTGTGCCCTCTTGGCGCGTCGTGACCATCCCCACCAGACGCATCTTCGCCAGGTGCTGCGAGACGGCCGCAGCCGGTTTACCCACTTTTTCTGCGAGGGCGTTCACTGGCATTTCGCCTTCCCTCAGGGCCAGGATGAGCCGCACCCTCGTTGCGTCTGCAAGCATGGCAAACACTTCCACCGCCAACTCAACATAAGGACTGTCGACGTCGAATGTACAAGTCTGCTTATCTGCATTCATGTGCAGATACTGTCACAGAGTCTCGCTGCAGCCAAAGGAAAAGGTGCGCCCCTGCCGGCGAAGAAAGCCAAAAACCACTCAATAAACGTTGCTTGGTGGTGGTATTTTCCGACCTTCTGGCATGGATTTGTTCTTCAAAACCGTTGATTTTGCTCATGATAGGCGGAGAAGTTCAGTCTGCTGCATCCTTTTTGGGAGATTAAGCACCAGAAGTGTCTTTACTTTTCGGTTGACTCGCTGTGTCCTGTCATAGCAGGCGATTCGGTAACTCGACCACACGAGACTCAACCACCGAAAATGAAATTTCCCGAGCTAAATTTGGTAGGTCAACTTCCAATAATTTGCTGGTGGCGTGCTGATTGTAAGCTCACTGACGACTCTTTTGACAGTTCCTCGTCCGATTTTTGAGCAATTCTTTGACAATAAAGAATTGCTCAATAGTATTTAGCTTGGGGGGAGCACTCACTCGCTTAAAAGCGCTGTCGACTGCCACTCGGATCTATGGGGGGTCAAGGTCTGACCCTGTTCACCTATCAGGGGGAATCGCACTTGAGACAGCAAAGTAAGAATCCGGGCTCAATGAGCCGTTGGATGTCGCAGCGAAGCGGAGGGAAGCCAGCTACAGCCATTTTTGCTGTTGCAGCGCTCCTCGCTTTTTCTTTTGCAGGCACCGCAAGCGTCGTCCAGGCGGCAACCGTTCCGGGCAGCCCGGGGACACCGCAGTCCGGCACGGTCCTGTTCCACGAAGATTTTGAGAACATTGCCGATGGCGCCGAAATGCCGCTGGTGAACTACGTGGGCGCCACTGGAACTGCCTACACGGCAGAGGGCCAGTGGGCTAACCCTGGCACGTGCAACGGGATTGTCACGAGCCTCAACAGCCCCAACAACGTCGCCTGCGCCAGTAATCCAAGTTCGGGTGGCGGAGAGACCCAGATCAGGAATCTCGCCAATTCACTCGGGACCATAAACGGCTCCTCTGATTCTGCAAACAACCATGCAGTCAGCGCCTATACAGCCAATCCGTCCCCGGGTGCGAACCTGATCGAGTTCGGCACCCAGACGCCGATCCCGGTGAATGTCCAGAACCGGTTCATCGGCTTCTCCGTCAATGTCGCAGCGATCAACTGTTTTGCGAGTACCCCTCTTCTGAACTTCTATCTCGTGGACAACGGTGTGGAACGTTCAGCAAACACCACACCCATCGCACCTTGCGATGCGGTTGCAACCTTCCACTCCACCGGTTCCGTTCTCTTCAGCGGGTCATCACTTGGTATCGCAATGCGCAATGCCAATGGATCAGGCACAGGTAATGACCACGCCTTCGACGACATCCGCGTCCTTGACCTGACTCCGCAGCTGGATAAGTCCTTCAGCCCCGCATCTGCGCCCGTTGGTGCAGCCTCCGCTCTGACCCTCACGGTCACCAACACCGATGAACTGGCCGCCAAGAACGGCTGGTCCTTTACCGATGCGCTTCCGGCTGGTTTGACCGTAGCCGACGGTGCTGCCGCCACCACCTGCCCGGCGGGCGTTGTCACAGCTGCTGCCGGGGCCACTTCAGTGGCTGTGACCGGAAACCTTGATGCCGGTATGGCCGCCTGTACTGTCACCGTCAACGTAAAGGCCACTGCAGCAGGCTCCTTCACCAACGGCCCGTCGAACATCACCGGCGTTGGGATCAATCCTCCCGGGGAATCCACAGTGGAATTCGTTGAGGAGCCCTGGACCTGCGACGCTTCCGGCTACCTGTTCCAGAGCCCGAACTTCCCTGCAGGTCCCCACCTGGTTCAACAGGTTGACCTGGTGACCGGTGCTTACAGCACTGCGTTCGAGTTGCCGGAGCACGTCAATGCTGCCGGCTACAACACACTCGATAATTTCTTCTACGGAACCACGGCTACGGGCCACCTGGTCAAGGTTGGGGCGAACGGCTCACTGAGCGACCTCGGCATCCCGGCGGGGACCACCGGGACCCTTTCCCTTGTCGGCGACTTCGATGACGCCGGACACTACTGGGTTACCCCCAGCGGCGTCGACAACATCGTCCACAAAATTGACCTTGCACCCGGATCACCCACTTACGGCACGGTTGTAAACACCATCGTCCGGACACTTCCTCTCGGTATTGTGGTCAGCCCTGACTGGGGATACATCAACGGCGCCTTCTACAGCGTCGGCACCGATGCCATTGGCAACGTCGTCGTCAGGTTCGATCCGGCTACCGGTGCTTCTACGGTTGTTGGACCCATGAACGGCCCGGACGGGACCCAGTTCAGCGGCCTGACCGCAGGTGCTGTCTACGTTGATGCCGGAGGCTACCTCTACGCGTCTAACAACGCCACCGGAAACATCTACCGGATCGACCCCACCACCGGGGCGACGATCCTGTTGTCCGCCGGTCCTGCGGCGGCCGGCAATGACGGTGCACGCTGTGCCCTGGCACCGATCCCCACCCTCACGGTGACCAAGACCGTCGAAGGCCGTCAGGCTCCTGCGGACCAGTTCACAGTTGGCCTGCAGAACGCCGGCGGCACTGTCCTCACCTCAGCCACCACTACCGGAACGGCCACTACGGTCAGCACCACCGACCAGCCGGTATCCCAAGGCGCAAGCTACACGATCACCGATGCCATGGCGGCAGGCTCGGCAGGCGCTATCAACGCGTACAACGCCGAGGTAACGTGCACCAACACAGCAACCGGTGACGCGGTCGCAACCGAGGGCACAGGTCCATGGACGTTCACTGTTCCGGAGGCAGCAGCGTTCACGTGTGCAGTCACCAACGCACCCGTGCCCGTCAGCGTCGGCTTGGAAAAAACAGCTGACGCAGCGGCCATGGAGAACATCGAACCTGGCCAGATCATCACGTACTCGTTCGCGTTCACCAACACCGGCGCCGTGCCCCTCAGCGATATCCGTATCGATGAAACTGAATTCACTGGAACAGGCAACGCCCCGGTGGCTGTCTGCCCGGCCGGCCCTGTCGCCCCGGCAGCAACCGTGACCTGCACCGCCACCTACACGGCCACCCAGGCCGACGTCGATGCCGGTTCCATCTCCAACACCGCTACCGGTACCGGAACCCCGCCCGAAGGCTTCCCGGTTCCGCCGGTTTCACCGCCGTCGGAAATCACGGTTCCGGCACCTCCCGCACCGGCCATCACAGTAGTGAAGACCGCTGATGAGGCCGCCCAGGCGGACCTCGTCGTCGGCCAGAACATCACGTACTCGTTCCTGGTCACCAACACCGGTAACGTGACTCTGCGGGATGTCACCGTCAATGAAGGCAACTTCTCCGGCGCCGGCGAACTGAGCGACGTCACCTGCCCGGCTGAAGCTGCGCGGCTGGCACCCGCCGCCGTCATCACCTGCACCGCCACGTACACGGTAGTCCAGGCAGATATCGACGCCGGCTCCATCACCAACACCGCTACGGCCACCGGCGTTCCGCCGGGAACCACTCCCCCGCCGGTCTCACCGCCGTCGGGCATAACCGTACCCACACCGAACGCGCCCGCCATGACGCTGCTCAAGACGGTCGGCACGGAAAAGGCAACAACGGTTGGCCAGGTGCTCACGTACTCGTTCTTCCTCACGAACACGGGCAACGTAACCCTGACCAACGTCACTGCGGTGGAAGGCGAATTCACCGGAACCGGTGATCTTTCCGCCGTTAGCTGCCCGGCAGAAGCCGCATCACTGGCTCCTGCCATGAGCGTCACGTGCACGGCAACGTACACGGTCACCCAGGCAGACCTCACCGGAGGGAACATCACCAATACCGCAACAGGTACCGGCGCCACGCCGGGAGGACCAGCCATCAACTCGGCTTCCTCCACGGCGAATCTCGCCACGCTGGCACCCGTCTCGGCAGTGAATGTTGCAGGCAACCTGGCTAACACCGGGCTCGACGCCGGACCGCTCGCCTTGGGCGCGCTCCTGCTGGTTCTTCTTGGTGGAGGAGCCATGACGTTCAGCAAGGTACGTCGCCGGGCAATGCAATAGCCGGGCGATGCAATAAGAGGTACAGCTCTCTCTGAGACCGAGAACTGAGACCAGGAAGCGGCGCCCGGGATTACCCCGCCGGGCGCCGCTTTCGTCTGCTCCCGGTACGCTCACGGGATCAGAACAGGCTGGAGTTGGATGGCCGGGCCGTTAACAGCCACAAACGCCGACGACCGCCCATCGAAAGATGGGCGGCCGCAGCAGAGGGAAGAGAAAGAGAACCGCTACTGGTAGAGGTTCGGCTTGATCTCGTCCGAATCAATGTTCTTGGCGTCGTACCAGTAAAAGCCGGTGTCTATGATCTTCTCCAGTTTTTCGCCCTTGATGGCGGCCACGGCAGCCTTCACCGTTTCGTACCCGATTCCTACGGGGTTCTGCGTGACGGCGCCGGCCATGAGACCGGACCGGATGGCATCAATCTGGGCCTTGCCCGAATCGAAGCCGACGATGGTCAGCTTGCCCTTGAGGCCAAGTTCTTCCACCGCCTTGACGACGCCGATTGCCGAACCTTCGTTGGTGCCGTACATACCCTTGAGGTTGGGGTTGGCCGTGACAATAGCCTTGGCTGCGTCGGCTGAAAGGAGCTGATCGCCACCGGCGTACTGGATGGCCACGATCTTGATGGTCGGGTGGTTCTTTTCGATGTATTCCTTGAAGCCGTCGCGGCGGTCAGTGCCGGACTTGGAGGTCTGGTCGTGGCCGATGATCGCGATGTCGCCGCTCCCGCCGATAAGTTCGGCGAGGTGCTTGGCGGCCTCAGCCGCAGCAGCCTTGTTATCCGTGGATGCGGTGGTCACCGGGATGTCGGAATCAACGCCGGAGTCGAAAGCGATCACGGGGATGTTCTTGCTCTTGGCCTGCTCCAACAGCGGCGTGGCGGCCTGGGAGTCCAGGGCGGCGAAACCGACAGCTGCAGGTGACTTGCCCAGTGCCGTTGTCAGCATCTGGACCTGCTGATCCACATCCTTCTCGGTATTGGGACCTTCGAAGCTCACTTCGACGTTGAATTCAGCTGCTGCCTTGTCAGCGCCCTGCTTCACGGCCTGCCAGAACTGGTGCTGGAAGCCTTTGGAAACGATGGCGATGTAGGGCTTGGCTCCGTCGGCGGGAGAGGCGCCGGGGGTACCGGCGGGGGCCTCGCAGCCGGCGATCGCAACGACGCCGAGCGCCAGGCCGGACAAGGTGAGGAAACTGCGCCGGTCAAAAGTTGACTTGTTCATGGATGAAAACTCCGTTGTTTTTCTCATTGGGAAGAATAGGGAAGGAAGGTAGGGAATGGTGGGGACGGACAATGCACTCGCGGGGCAGTTGGCGGGGCTACGTGGCGGCCTCCTTCCGGCGAAGCATGTCCAGGTAGACAGCCACCAGGATGACGACGCCGATCGCCACGTTCTGCCACTCCTGCGGCACCGAGATGACGCGCAGGCCGTTGGTGAGGACGGACATAATGAGGGCACCAATCACTGTTCCGATGATGGAGCCCTTGCCGCCGGCCAATGAGGTTCCACCGATGACGACGGCGGCAATTGCCTGGAGTTCATACCCCATGCCCTGGCCGGGCTGTGCTGAGTTCAACCGGGCGGCGATGATCACGCCAGCCAGTCCGGTGAAGGCTCCGGCGGCGGTGTAGATCCAGAGCTTCCAGCTGCGGACGTTGATGCCGGACAGTGCCGTCGCCTCCTCGTTGGAGCCGATGGAGAAGGTGTAGCGGCCCAAGAGGGTTTTGCTCATCACCACGCCGGCCAGTGCTGCCGCTCCGAAGAAAATGAACACAGCGTTGGGAATCACCAGTCCGGCAATGGGTTTGCCAAGGGCGAGGTTGGCGAAACCCTCGGTGCCTGTGAAATAGATGGGCTTGGTTCCGGAGACCACCAGTGCCATGCCCTGGCAGACGAGCATGGTGGCCAGGGTGGCAATGAATGGGGGGATTTTCAGGAAGGAGATGAGGAAGCCGTTTATGGCCCCGATCAGGGCTCCCATCAGGATGCCACCCAGCACGCCCGCCCATAGCGGCAGGCCCAGATAAGTCAGCAAGACGCCAACCATCACCGAACACAGGCTCATGCCGGTGCCCACGGACAGATCGATGCCGCCGGTGACGATGACGAACGTCG
Organism: Arthrobacter sp. Z5-13; assembly: GCF_056499105.1. Classification (NCBI taxonomy): domain Bacteria; kingdom Bacillati; phylum Actinomycetota; class Actinomycetes; order Micrococcales; family Micrococcaceae; genus Arthrobacter; species Arthrobacter sp. Z5-13. The sequence goes on along the minus strand of NZ_CP096460.1, from coordinate 217,199 downwards.
CACCGAGGGCAAGGAGCCCGATGACCACCGTGGAAAGCAGGATGTCAGAGAGGTTGCCCGGCAGCAGGAACCGGGCGTTCATGACGCCGAAGAACACCACCAGGACAATCAGTGAGCCAAAGGCCAGGAGCTGTTGAAGGGACGAGCGAAGCCGCAAAGTGAGGCCCTGCCCCCGTGAAGAAGAGGACGGGGAGGTTAGCACCTTGGATTCTTTGGGCGCGGGGGTTTCTACGATGCTCATGAGGTTGGTGCTCCTGTGGTGATGGAGACGCGCCGGGTGGCAAGTTCCATGATGTTTTCCTGGGTGGCTTCGGCGTTGGTGAGGAAGCCGGTGATTCGCCCTTCGCACATAACGGCGATCCGGTGCGACAGGCGGAGGACTTCGGGCAGTTCGGAGGAGATCATGATGATCGCCTTGCCGGCGGCTGCCAGTTCGTTGAGAAGCTTGTAAATCTCATCTTTCGCTCCGACGTCGATCCCACGGGTGGGCTCGTCAAAGATGAGGATGTCGCAGTCCTTGACGAGCCATTTAGCGATGACCACCTTCTGCTGGTTGCCGCCGGAAAGGTTCCGGGCCAGCTGCCTGATGGACGGCGTCTTGATCCTGAGCTTGCGGGCGTATTCGTCAGCGGTCCGGCGGAGCGACGCATCATTGATGAAGCCGGCGGAGGAGTTCTTGACCAGCGAGGAGAGCATGATGTTCTCCTTCACGTCGCGTTCCAGCATGAGGCCAAGGTGCTTGCGGTCCTCGGAGAGGTAACCGATGCCGAGCTTGGCGGCTGCTGCAGGATTGGGGATCCGTTCGTCGGCCCCCTTAACCTGGAGCCGCTCGAAACTGGCTCTGTCCGCTCCGACCAGCGCCCTGGCCACTTCTGTCCGTCCCGCGCCCATCAACCCGGCGAACCCAAGGATCTCGCCGCGGCGCAGCTCAAAGCTGACGTCCTTGAGCAGAGAAGGGGTGCTTAGTCCCCCAACTGACAGCACGACGTCGTCCGCCCGTTGCGCCTCTTCCGGCGCCGGCCGCTGTTCGCCGGAGATGGAACGGCCCACCATAAGCGAGATAACCTCCCGCATGGTCGTTTCCGCGGTATCGACCGTGTCCACGTACTCGCCGTCACGGATCACAGTGATGCGTTGGGAGATCTGTTTGAGCTCGTCCATCCGGTGGGAAATGTAGATAACCCCGGTGCTGGGTGAGACAAAGCCGCGGATCAGATCGTGCAACGTGGCCACTTCGGCGTCGTTAAGGGCTGCAGTGGGCTCATCCATGATGATCACCTTGGAGTCGTGGCTGAGTGCCTTGGCGATCTCCACCATCTGCTGCTTGGCAACCGTCAGTTCACCGCAGCGCTCACGCGGGTCAAGTTTGAGACCCATTCCATCGAACAAGTCCTGGGTCTTGCGGTTGAGGGCGCGTTCGCTGAGCATCCCGTACCTGCGGGGTTCGCGGCCGATATAGATATTCTGGGCCACTGTCAGATCCGGCATCAGGTTGAATTCCTGGTGGATGATGCTGATGCCCAGCTCCTGGGCATGCTTCGGTCCGGCCGGGGTGAAGGCCTCCCCGTTGAGCTCGAAGGTTCCCTGGTCGGGGACGTAGATACCGGAGAGCAGCTTCATCAGCGTTGATTTGCCTGCGCCGTTTTCGCCCACGAGGGCCAGCACTTCACCGTGCCGAAGGTCCAGCTGCATGTTGTGCAGAGCCCTGACTCCGGGGAAGGTTTTTCCCACGCCATGAACGGATAACAGTGGTGTCTGATCCGCCGTCATGCTTTCACCTCATCCTGCTTGGTAGTGATTCCGTTTCCGGCATCGTTCTGTCCCGCTGTCGATGCCGACGCCGAAGACAGCGCGGAGGTTTCCAGGCCGTAAGTACGGACTGCTGTGCCTTCCAGGAAAGCGTGCCGCTCTGCGGGACTCAGGTCCGCCGCCAGTTCCAGCAGCACCTCCACTGTGCGGCGGTAGGGAGCTCCGAGCGTGCTGACCGGCCAATCCATGCCGATCATCAGCCTCTCGGGTCCAAAAGCTTCAAGGGCCTCTTCCCAGAGGGGACGCAATGCCTTGGCCGTGTATTCCAGTCCCGGCAAGTGCAGGCCGGAGACCTTGGCCACGGTGTTGGGCAATTCAGCCAGTGCCCGGAATTCGCGGCGCCAACGCTCCAGCTCGCCGCATGACCCGTTGCCGCCGGAGGTGACCGTGCCCGAGAGCGGCGGTTTGCCCAGATGATCCAGCACTACGGTGAGTTCCGGAATGTCCTGCGCAAGGTCTACGGCACGCTGGAGATGGCGTGGATAGGCGTCCGGGACATCGAGAGTCAGTCCCTTGGCGGACAGTATCTTCAGCGACTGCCGGACCTCAGGCAACTCCAGGAAGTTATCCCGCGGGTCATTGTGGACCAGGTGGCGGACACCACGGAACTTCGGGTTCTGGCCCAGCCGTTCCAGCGCTGCCTCTGCCTCCTCAGGCTGTTCCAAAGGAATCCAGCCGACGACGGCGAGCACCCAGTCGTTGCGGTCAGCTGCGGCGAGCATAAATTCTGTGTCAGCCAGGGCGTCGTCGGCCTGAACCAGTACCGCTCCGCCGACACCGGCGTCCAAAAGCGTTTCATGGGCTTCTGCTTCGCCATAGCTGCGGAAGAGAGAACCATGCTGAGGGCCCAGCCATGAGTACGGACGCGGTTGCGCTCCCGTTCCGGTTGGCTGCTCGGTGGCCGGAGTCAGTTCCCAAAGATGAAGGTGCGAGTCAATCATGACGGGATCAATCCTTGGCGTGTGAACTCGGTCCAGAGTTCCTCGGGGACCACTTCAGCCATCCGCTGCGCGTTGTCCCGGATCTGCTCAGGAGATGTTGCGCCGACTGTCACGTTGACCACGGCGGGATGACGCAAACCAAACTGCAGCGCCGCCGTCGGGAGCTCTACCCCGTAACTGGCACAAATTGCTGCCAGTTGGCGAGCGTGTTCCAGCAGCTCATGCGGTGCCTGCCCGTAGTTGTAGTGGGAGTCATCGGGAACTTCCTGCCGCGCCAACAGCCCGGAATTGTAGACTCCGACGTTGACCACGCCTGTGCCCTTCTCGATGCAGCGCTCCATCAGCGGCACTTCGGGCTGCTCCAGCAGCGTGTAGCGGCCAGCCAGCATCACGAGGTCCAAGTGGGCCGCCTCCACGCACTCAAGGGCAGCTTCGGCTGAGTTCAGTCCGACGCCGATAGCGCGGACCAACCCCTCAGAGCGCAGTTTTTCAAGGGCCGGAAGTCCGGTACGGATACCTCCGGCGAGGTCGTGCACCTCGGCATCATGAAGGTAGGCGATGTCCACAGAGTCCAGGCCCAGGCGTTCCAAGGATTCCTCGATGCTTTGCCGGATTCCCCGTTCGCTGAAGTCCCAGACGCGGCGGCTGGAGGCTGGTACGTCGAATCCTTCCGGATCGCGTTCGTTGTCTGGAGACGTGTCAGCGGCGCCCACGCCCTGCTTGGGTACGAGGAGGCGCCCAACCTTGGTGGAGATGACAAATTCCTGCCGGGGCTTGCCTTTGAGGAAAGCACCCAGGCGGTGTTCAGACAGGCCCAGGCCGTAGTGCGGGGCTGTATCGAAATACCTGATGCCGGCGTCCCAGGCCGCATCTGCAGTTGCCGTGGCCGTGCTGCCGGTCATGGCACGGTAAAGATTCCCGAGCCCGGCAGCGCCGTAGCCCAGCCTGCCGAGTTGCAGGCTGCCAGGTTTCAGGCTGCCGGCGTCAGTAGTAGTCTGTGCGCTCATGGCAGCTCCCAGACCAGCGGAACGCCTGAATCGTTGCCGCTGTAATCGTCTTCGATCTCCAGCAACTCAGCCATGCGGGCTTGCCAGGCAAGGTTAACGGGGTGCTGGGCGAGGTCTCTGCGCATGGCCTTGTAGTCCTCTACTTCCACCACGTGAATCAGCTCCAGGCCGCTGCGCCAGATGCGCCAATTGGCTACGCCGGCATCCTTCAAGGCGGCCACCAGCTCGGCCGGGATGGCCGCGTGGGCCTCGGCATAGGCCCCTGCTGCTCCGGGCTTCAGCCTGGTGTGCAGGACAACTGTCTCAGGCATCAGCCGGGGCCTCTTTTCAGGGCCAGTTCCCGCTCGGCATGCTGCTCGGTGGACTGACCGTCCACGGTGGGGCCGCTCCAGGTCGCACCGTCGGGAAAGCTGAAAGTGGAGAGCGTCTGCCGGTGCATCTCGGCGCCGGCACCGGGTGCTGAGGGCGGCCAGTAGCAGCCTCCGCGGACATCCACGGGGGTGACGAAATGCTCGTGGAGATGATCCACAAACTCAATCATACGGTCCTCCTTTTCTCCGGAGACAGCGATGAAATCGAACATGGAAATATGCTGAACGGCCTCACAAAGGCCCACTCCGCCGGCATGCGGACAGACCCGGATGCCGAACTTCGCCGCAAGCAGCAGGATGGCGATGTTCTCGTTCACGCCAGCCACGCGTGCTGCGTCGAGCTGGAGCACTTCGATGGCATTTGCCTGCAGAAGTTGCTTGAACATGACCCGGTTCTGCACGTGTTCACCGGTGGCAACGGGGATCGGTGCCACACCGCGGGCAATGGCGGCGTGCCCCAGAATGTCGTCCGGGCTGGTGGGTTCTTCGATCCAGGCGATGTCGTAAGGTGCCAGGTGCGCCATCCAGTCGATGGCTTCCTTGACGTCCCACCGCTGGTTGGCATCGACGGCAATCTTTATGTCGGAACCCACAGCCTCGCGGGCTACACGCACACGTCGGATGTCATCCTCCAGCGAGGCGCCGACTTTGAGCTTTATCTGGGTGAACCCATCGGCAACAGCTTCCTTGGCCAGCCGCGCAAGCTTCTCGTCGCTGTACCCCAGCCATCCCGGCGTTGTGGTGTAGCCGGCATAGCCTTCGGCGAGGAGCCTTGCGTGCCGTTCCGCCCTGCCCGGCTCGGCGCGGCGGAGTATTTCCAGTGCTTCCTCAGGGGTCAGCGCATCACTGAGGTAACGGAAGTCAACCAGGGCCACGATCTCCTCAGGCGTCAAGGACGCCAGCAACTCCCACAGCGGAAGCCCGGCACGCTTGGCCTTCAGGTCCCACAGCGCATTCACAACGGCGCCGATCGCCATGTGCATCACCCCTTTTTCCGGACCAAGCCACCGCAGTTGGGAGTCATGGACCAGGAGGTTCCATGTTCCGCCCATGTCGGCCAGCAACTCTTCGACATTCCGGCCCAGAATGTGGGGACGCAACGCGTCGATGGCTGCGGCCTCAACCTCGTTGCCACGCCCGATGGTGAACACAAAGCCGTGTCCCTCGAGCTCATCTCCCGCATCCGTGCTGATGATCAGGTAGGCCGCGGAGTAATCGGGATCCGGGTTCATCGCGTCGGAGCCGTCCAGTTCCTGGGACGTGGGGAAGCGGATATCAAAGGTTTCTACCGCAGTAATGACGCTCATTGTGCTCCTGACTGTGCAGCGGCCGGAAGGGGCGCTTTGTGGCCGACCGGGCACATCATGAAGCTGCCGGGCCGGGGAATCTGGGATTAACCTAAACATCCGATGTTTCACTTGTCAATGGGTAACTATTGCGTACTATTAGGGGAGGCCCGCAGCAAAAGCTCGGATGTTAGCGGCACACCTTGCGCCAAAGTCAGAGGAGATCATGAATATCAAGCTGGCCCGTCTGGGCGAACACGGCAAAGAAGAGCCGGCGGTGCTCACCACCGACGCCAACGGGGACGAGAAATACTTCAGCCTGAAACCACTGACCCAGGACGTCGACGGCTTCTTCCTGGCAAATGAGGGCATCTCCCGCACCCGGCAGGCCCTCTCAGCAGGGACATTGCCCGAGCTTCCGCCCGGCCTTCGGATCGGAGCACCTGTTGCGCGGCCCGGCGCCATCGTCTGCATAGGCATGAACTACGCTGCGCATGCCGCCGAGTCAGGTGCTGCGCCGCCGGAGATCCCGGTGGTGTTTCTCAAGCCGACCAACACCATCAGCGGACCGTTCGACGCCGCCCCCATCCCGCCGTCGTCCGAGAAGTACGACTGGGAAGTGGAACTGGGAGTGGTCATCGGGCGCGAGGTCAGTTACCTTGCTGACCCCGCAGACGCCATGGACTACGTCGCAGGCTACGTAGTTGCCAACGACCTCTCGGAGCGCGATTACCAACTGCCGGGCGCGGCTGGCCAATGGACCAAAGGTAAATCCCTGCCTGCCTCCACACCGCTGGGCCCCTGGCTTGTTCCCGCGGACCAGATTGATCCGGGCCGGCTGAGGCTGCGTTCCCTGGTCAACGGTGACGTCCGCCAGGATTCCTCAACAGCTGATCTCATCTTTGACGTGGCTACCCTGGTGCACCACGTCAGCCAGTACATGCTGCTGGAGCCCGGCGACGTGATCCTCACCGGCACCCCCGAGGGAGTGGCGTTGTCGGGTCGCTTCCCGTACCTCCAGCCCGGGGACGTAGTGGAGCTGGACATAGAAGGACTCGGCCGGCAGCGCCAGGAGTTCTACCGGCAGGGAGCAGCGCAGTGACCACGTTAGGAAACAGTGCAGTGAACAGCGAATTTGAAGGCCTGGTGGCCTTGGTCACCGGAGGAGCATCGGGGATCGGGGCGGCAGTCGCGGACAGGCTCGCGGCCGGCGGCGCCCAGGTAGCTGTCCTGGACCTGAACCCGGACGGCACGCCCCACTTCGGGATGGAATGCAATGTTGCGGATGACGCTTCGGTGCGGGCCGCCGTCGAAAGCGTCACTGAGCGCTTCGGCCGGCTGGACATCGTGGTGAACAACGCGGGCATCGGAGCCATGGGTGACATTGCCGCAAACGACGACGACGAATGGGCCCGGGTGCTGGACATCAACGTGGTGGGAGTCGCCAGGGTGACCCGCGCGGCCCTCCCCCACCTGCGCCAATCGCCCGCAGCCGCCGTCGTCAACACCTGCTCCATCGCCGCCACAGCAGGGCTCCCTCAGCGGGCACTCTATTCCGCATCAAAAGGCGCAGTCCTGTCCCTGACGCTGGCCATGGCGGCGGACCACATCCGGGAAGGCATCCGCGTGAACTGCGTGAACCCCGGAACAGTGGATACCCCGTGGGTATCCCGATTGCTGAGCCAAGCGGCTGATCCTGACGCCGAGCGCGCCGCCCTCAATGCACGCCAGCCGCACGGCAGGTTGGTGGCGGCGGAGGAAGTGGCTGAGGCTGTGGCGTACCTGGCGAGCCCCCGGTCAGGGTCAACGTCGGGCACTGCCCTGGCAGTGGACGGCGGTTTGCAGGGGCTGCGGCTCAGGCCACTCAGCTGATCTTGCGGCGGTAGATGGCGGTCGCGAAGGCGTACGCCACGACGAGAATCCCGACGAGCCAGACGAGGGCTGTCCAGATGTCACCACTGACCGGTTCCCCTGCGTACAGGGCCCGGATGGTGTTCACGATGGAAGTGACGGGCTGGTTCTCGGCGAACCATGCCACCGGGCCTGGCATCGAGTCTGTGGGCGCGAATGCCGAGCTGATGAACGGCAGGAAGATCAGCGGGTAGCTGAACGCGCTTGCGCCGTCGACAGTTTTGGCCGACAGCCCGGCTATCACGGCGATCCAGGTCAGCGCGAGGGTGAACAGGATCAGGATGCCGGCGATGGCAAGCCAGGCGCTCACGGGTGCTCCCGTGCGGAACCCCATGACCAGCGCGACGGCTACGACTATCGCCACCGAGACCAGGTTCGCCGCCAGGGATGTGAGCACATGCGCCCAGAGCACGCTCGACCTCGCGATCGGCATGGACTGGAAACGTTCGAAGATGCCGCCCTGCAGGTCCAGGAACAGCCGGTACGCGGTGTACGCGACGCCGGACGCGATGGTAATGAGAAGGATGCCGGGGAGCATGTAGTTAAGGTACGAGTCGTCGGAGCCGGTGTTGATCGCACCGCCGAACACGTACACGAACAGCAGCATCAGCGCGATCGGGGTGACAGCCGTGGTGATGATCGTGTCAGGACTGCGGAGGATATGGCGCAGCGAGCGGCCGGTCAGGATGCCGGTGTCGCCGAGGACATGGGTGCTCATCGTGGTTCCTTTCGTTCCGGTACGGTGTCGCCGACGAGGGCGAGGAAGACATCCTCAAGGGACGGTTGCTTTTCGACGTATTCCACCTTGGCGGGCGGGAGGAGTTGCTTGAGTTCACTCAAAGTCCCGTTTTGGATGATTCTGCCTTTGTGCAGGATTGCGATCCGGTCGGCGAGCTGTTCGGCCTCGTCGAGGTACTGAGTGGTGAGCAGCACCGTTGTTCCTTGACCGGCAAGTTGCTTCACGGTCTGCCACACCTCGATGCGCGCCTGGGGGTCAAGCCCGGTGGTCGGTTCATCCAGGAAGATGATGGGCGGGTTCCCGATCAGGCTCATTGCAATGTCGAGCCGGCGCCTCATGCCACCTGAGTACGTTGAGGCCTTGCGGTTCCCTGCTTCGGTGAGCGAGAAGCGTGCGAGCAGGCCATCGGCGATCGCCCCCGGGTCCTCCAAATGACGCAGCTTCGCGACCAGTACGAGGTTTTCCCGGCCGGTGAGCACTTCATCCACCGCGGCGAACTGCCCGGTCAGACTGATGGACTCGCGCACGTCGCCGGGTGCCGCCGCGACGTCGTGGCCATGAACAGTGGCGGTGCCGGCGTCGGACTTCAGCAGCGTCGAAAGGATCCGCACGAGGGTGGTCTTGCCCGCACCGTTAGAGCCGAGCAACGCAAAGATGCTGCCCGCCCTTACCTCGAAGTCAACGCCCCGCAGCACATGCAGGTCCTTGAATGACTTCTCGATGCCGTGGACCCGTATAGCCGGTTCAAGGGCCTGGCTGGTGGTCATGCTGTGGTCTCCTTCCCGTTCTGACTTGTGGCGGCGTCGATCGCCTTCATCAATCGGGCACGCTCCTTGTCGATCCAGCGCGTACCCCCGTAGGCCTGGGTGAATGTCTCGGCGAACTCCACCGGGTCCTCACCCACGATGCTCCGCACCGGCGTTCCGTCGACGGCGGCCCGCTCCCAGAGGTCGGCGAAGTCGCCGAACATCCTGACGAGGGTCTCGCCGTCGGTGACTCCGCCGTAGTACATGAAGTACCGCTCGAAGGCCTTCGCGGCTGCGCGGTATGGTTCGGGGAGCGCCTCGATGCGGGCCTTGTACTGCCTGTACTGCTTCTTCTGCTCGAGCGATCCGGTGATGGCTTCAATCCACTTTGCTGCCATGGCTACTTCTCTCCTTGTGTCTGAGCGTGCTCAATGTGGTGGTGGAGCTGTTCGATCCGTTGTTCGAGGAAGCGCCAACTCCTCCAGAACTCTTCGAGGTATTCGCCGCCCACCGCGTTCAGCGAATAGACCTTGCGCGGAGGCCCCTTCTCGGATGGGATTTTCGCGACGTCCACCAGGCCGCGCTGCTCAATTCTGACCAGCAGTGCGTAGACGGTGCCCTCGACGATGTCGGAGAAGCCCTGCTCGCGAAGCCGCGCCGTGATCTCGTATCCGTATGCCGGCTGCACGGCCAGGATCGCGAGGACAATGCCTTCCAGCGTGCCCTTGAGCATCTCGGTCATCTGCTTGCCCATGGAGGCTCCTCTACAGCTACTCAGTGTTACTGACTACCACTAGATAGTAACACTGAATAGCTGCCTGGCAAGAGGGTCCAGGACTGTTATTTGTTTGCCTCAGCCCACGTGCACCCAAGGTCGCTTGGTGACGTCCGGCTCGGCTTCGCGCAGTACCTCGCGGGTGACGGGCGCGATTTCACCTTCCCCCAGGAACAGGAACCGCAGCAGGTTTGCCACAGGATTTCCTTCAGTCCAGCGGAAGTAGATGTGCGGCATCAGACCCGTGACGTCCCGGATGTGGAACAGCACGGAGGCGATGGTGTTAGGCACCACGGGACCATGGACTTCCAGGATCCGGTAGCCGTGACGGACCACCCCGCGGACGTGGAGTTCTGTTTCGAAGTCGGAGGAATCGTCAACGATCACTTCCAGGAAGAGGGCCTCGTGTGCGAGGGGAAGGTGGCTGACCTCAATCGCGGATCTGAGCTTGTCCCTGTACGCCTCGGCGGATGTCCGGAGAGGCTCGTGGGCGATGATGGTGATGGGCCCGTCCAGGTTGGAGGACATAAACTCCAGCGCCTCCTGGTCAAGGTAGACACGGGTGGCGTGCAGTTCGAACGAACGCCTGACCCTGGAGAGCAGGGACACCACAACAATGCCCAGAATGAAAACGCTGGCGATCCTGATGCCCTCGGGGCGTTCAACAATGTTGGTCACTGTGGTGTACGTAAACACCACAGCGATGATCCCGAAGCCGATCGTTTGTCTGCGCTCCTTCCGCCGCCGGGCGGAAAGCGTGACGGCGACGGCTGCGGAGGTCATCAGCACCAGCACGCCGGTGGCGTAGGCACCGCCTTGGGCGTCGACGTCGGCCTCGAAGAGGTAGGTGATCAGGAAGCCGACCAGCGTGAACACGAGCACCAGCGGGCGCACGGCTTTGGCCCATTCGGGAGCCATGCCATAGCGGGGCAAGTATCTGGGAACGAGGTTCAGGAGTCCGGCCATGGCCGAGGCACCTGCGAACCACAGGATCGCGATGGTGCTGATGTCATAGACGGTGCCGAAGCCAAGGCCGAGGTATTCGTGCGCGAGGTAGGCCAGGGCGCGGCCGTTCGCCTGGCCGCCGTCCTGGAATTCCTGCGCAGGGATGAGCACCACCGTGATGAAGCTGGTGGTGATGAGGAACGAGCTCATGATCACCGCGGCAGTGGTCAGCATTCGGCGGGTTCCGCGGATACGTCCTGTTGGGTTGTCCTCGGTGTCACCAGCATGTCCCCGGACCTGGGGCATGACGGCCACGCCGGTTTCGAAGCCGGACAGCCCGAGCGCCAGCTTCGGGAAAACAATGAGTGCGACGGCGACGGCCATCAGCGGGTTGCCGTGGGACGTCCACAGGGTTGTCCACCAGTCCCCGACGGCGACGGGATGGTTGAGGACGCCAACGATCGTTACTGCCACCACCACGGCATTGAGGCCAAGATAAATGATGACGAGGACGACGGCGACGTTGATGGCTTCCTTGAATCCGCGCAGGAACACGGCTGCCAGGAGAGCGAGCAGGACGAGCGTGACGAGGACGTTCTGTCCATGAAGCCAGTCGGGGACGATCGGGTTCTCGATCAGGTGAGCGCTGGCGTCAGCGGCCGACAACGTCATGGTGATCATGAAATCGGTGGCGGCGAATCCCAGGAGAACAAGGACAAAGAGTTTGCCGCCCCAGCGTGGCAGGAGGCGCTCCAGCATCGCGATAGACCCCTCGCCGCGGGGGCTTTCTCCGGCGACGCGACGGTAGACAGGCAATGCGCCGAAGAGGGTGACCGCAACCAGAACGAGGGTGGCGAGCGGAGAGATAACACCGGCAGCCAGGGCAGCGATGGCCGGCTGGTAGCCGAGCGTGGAGAAGTAGTCCACGCCCGTCAGGCACATCACCTGCCACCAGGAATGCTTCTTTTCCTGCTGCGAGGTCACGCCGCCTGGACCCTGATGGCTGCCCCTGCTGTCCTGGAGTCCGAACAGCAGCCAGCTTTTGACTGCTGCCTTGCCCGCCTGCCGGGGAAACGAGGGGTCCGCCGGCGGCCTGCTCAAAGTGGTCACTGCTTCCTTTCCGTGCGGTGCACCTGGCACCGCGACCGGAGCCGAAACTAGCACTGACAGGGAACGGAAATTCCGGAAAGAGGATTCTTTTGATGAATCCTTTACGCCTGCTTTCTGGGGGAATGCACCACTCTCGAACGCACATAGACCCGCTCAGGGCTCGAAGCGGTACCCCATGCCGGCTTCGGTGAGCAGATGCTTGGGCCGGGCGGGATCGGCTTCCAGCTTGCGGCGGAGTTGCCCCATGTAGACGCGGAGGTACTGGGTTTCACTCCCGTATGCGGGACCCCAGATCTTTTTCAGCATCTGCTGCTGGGTGATAAGGCGGCCCGGGTTGAGGACCAGGAGCTGCAGAATGGCCCACTCCCGCGGAGTCAGACGCACTATCCCGCCGTCGCGGATGACCTTCCGGTTGATCAGGTCGACACTGAAGCCACCGGCATCCACGACGCTGAGCTGTTCGCCGCCGTCGGAGGCCGTGAGGCGCCGTTCCGCAACCCGCAACCGGGCAAGGAGTTCATCGAGGCCAAAGGGTTTGGTCACATAGTCATCCGCGCCCGCGTCCAGCGCCCGTACCTTGTCCTCGGATCCATGCCTGGCGGACAACACGATGATGGGCGTGCCAGCCGTGCGGCGGACTTTTCTGATGACGTCCACGCCGTTGATATCGGGCAGTCCGAGGTCAAGGACGATGAGGTCAGGATGATGGTTCTCAGCGTGCTGGAGGGCTGTCGTTCCGTCCAAGGCAACCAGGACCTGATACCCCTCCGCCTGCAGGTTGACCTGGAGTGCGCGGAGCAGTTGTGGTTCATCATCCACCACAAGGACTGTTCTCATGCGGCACTTCCGGCGGAGAGGGGCAGGCGGATGATCATGGTCAACCCGCCTCCCGGCGTGGGTTCTGCCGTCAACGTTCCGCCCATCGCTTCGCTGAAACCTTTGGCGACGGCCAAGCCAAGTCCGATCCCAAGGCCTTCCGGTGCGTCGTCGAGGCGCTGGAAGGGCTGGAACATGGCAATGACGTCGGCGGCCGGGACACCCTCGCCATGATCCACAATCCGCAGTTCACCGCAGGGCCGCCCGTTGACGGTGCCAACTACGGAAGCACTTGAAGGTCCCAGAATGACGACGTCGGAGTCCGGCGCGTACTTGAGGGCGTTCTCCACGATGTTGGCAATGACCCTCTCCAGCATGCCCAGATCGGCGTCGACCGCCGGCATGTTGGGGGCCAGTTCCACGCGCAAGCGTCCGCCGGGTATTCCGCGCAGCGAGTCTTCGATGGCGTCGCGCCACGTGACCGGGGCGGTGTGGGGTGCGATGGCGTCGCTGGATATCCTGGACATGTCCAGCAAATTGCCGATGAGGGCCTCCAAGCGTTCTGAGTACGAGTCAATGGTCTGCAACATCTCGGCCCGGACATCCTCGGGTAGCCGGGCGGGCTGCCGCTGGAGTGCGGTGACTGCCAGTTTGATTCCTGCCAGTGGTGTCCGCAGGTCATGGCTGACGGCACGCAGGATGGCAGTCCTGATTTTGTTCCCCTCGGCAAGCTTGGTGGTCTGCTCGAGGCTTCGCTTGAGGGCCTGCCGCTGTTGCAGCAGGAGAAGATGTGCTCCGTGGGCTAACAGCAGGCGGCGCTCTCCCGCGGTAAGGGTCCGGCCGGACACGACGACGGCGGTCAACGGATCAGCGAGTTCAGTGGTGTCGGTACCTGATTCGGCGGTTCCCGGAGGCAGCGGCGGGGCGTCGCCCGCATACGCTTTCAGCTCCCACTCCTCCTGGTTTGCAGCTGCCCCTCTCGTGAACAGCCCTGCCGACCGGACGCGGAAGGTTTCCCGGACTTTTTCAAGGAATGCACCAACGGTGTCGTCCGCGAGGAGAGCACCGCGCGCCAAATCAGCAAGGGTGGCTGCCTCCGCGCGGGCGAGGGCGGCCTCGCGCGATCGTTTCGCGGAGATGCCCACCATCAGGGACACGGCCACCGCCACACCCAGGAACACCACAAGGGCAAAGAGGTTTTGGGGATCATCGATGCTGAATGTGCCTATGGGCCCCGTCTCAAAGTAGTTGATCAACACTGAGTCCAGGATCGCCGCAACCACGGCCGGCCAAAGGCCTCCGATGAACGCCACCGCGATCACGCCGGTCAGATGAACCAGCACGTGCGTCGCAAGGTTCAGCTCCGGGCCAAGGGACATCAATGCCGTGGCCAGGACAGGAAAAAGTACTGCCAACACAAAACCCAGGCCCGTTCTTGTCCTACCCAGCAGCCCGGGCAGCCGCCGTGGCAGCGACTTCGGAGCCCAAGGGTGCGACACCATGTGGACATCAATGTCACCGGAATCCCGGACCACCTTGGCCCCTACGCCGCCGCCGAGGAACCTGTTGAAACCGCGGGACACCCCCACCACGATCTGGGTGGCATTTACATCGCGGGCAAACTCAAGCAGGCCTTCGGCCGGGTCATCAACGGCCAACGTGTGGTAACTTCCGCCGAGTTCTGTCACCAGGCGGTGCTGGATCTCCAGGTCCTGCAAAGATTCTGCTGCAACACCGTCAGCACGGCGGGCATGAACCGCCAGCAGATCGCCGCCGCTGACCCTGGACAGAATCCTGGCCGCGCGGCGGATGAGCACTTCCCCCTCCGGGCCTCCGCTCAGTCCTACAACCACGCGTTCGCGTGCGGGCCAGCTGGTGCGGATGCCCTCAACCTCCCGGTACTTCGCCAGTCCTTCATCCACCCTGTCCGCAAGCCAGATGAGGGCGATCTCCCGCAGCGCCGAGAGGTTTCCGAGCCTGAACTCGTTGGCGAGTGCAGTGTCGATCATGTCCGGCGGATAGACATCTCCCTCCGACAACCGTTTCCGCAGCAACTCGGGGGAAACATCAACCAGCTCGATCTGGTCCGCCCTCCTCACAACGTCATCAGGCACCGTTTCCTGCTGGGGGACCTCCGTTATGGCTGACACAACATCACCCAGCGACGTCAGCTGCTGGATATCCACTGTTGAAAGGACGTCGATGCCTGCCGCCAGGAGCTCGTCCACGTCCTGCCAGCGCTTTTCGTTGCGGCTTCTTGGGGCGTTGTTATGGCCGTATTCATCAACAATTGCCACCTCCGGATGTCTGGCCAGGACGCCGTCGAGGTCCATTTCCTTAGCGGCAGCGGCCGGTATGACTTCCAGCCCGGAAAAAAGCTTTCGCGTCTGAGGCCGGCCCTTGTCATACGCGGTGGCCACCACAACATCCCGTCCGGCGGCCAGGAGCTGGTGGGCCTCCTGCAACATGGCATACGTTTTGCCAGCACCTGGAGCTGCGCCCAGGAAAATGCGAAGAGAGCCGCGTGACATCCTCACATTCTGTCAGCCTGGCTGTGAGACGCGTCCGTTTCTAATTGCGCAGGCTTGGAGGCGGCCGCTTCGGCACCGAAGCTGCCAAGCAGCGTGAGGGAATCAGCCGACGGCGACCCCGGCTTGGCGGAAAACACCCGCAGCACCTGATCCGGATCGTCCAGGCGTGCCAAGTCTTCGAAGTTCAGTTCCAGGTCTCCAACGATCGGGTGGTGGAGGCGCACGACACCGGCGGATCCTTTGGCCACACGATGCCCTGCCCACCACTGGCGGAAGTGCTCGCTGCGCACAGCGAGTTCGCCCACCAGCTGGTTGGCCCGCGGATCGTTGGGATGCCGTCCGACATCCGAGCGGAGAGTTCCCACGGCTTCGGATGCTACAGCCTTCCAGTCCCGGAAGAGCTCCCGTGCTGAAGGGTCGAGAATGAGCCAGCGGGTGAGGTTCCGCTCCGTTTCGGGCATGGCAGGGAAGTCGGCAAGCAGCAGGAACGCAAGTGGGTTTCCGGCCAGAACATCGGTCCGGCGACCCAGGACCAGGGCGGGCACATTTCCCACGGCATCGAGAAGCTGCAGCAGCGCAGGCCGGACGCCCTGTGCCGGTATCGGCGAAGACTCCGCACAATTCTCGAGGAGGTCAAGCATGTGCGCGTGTTCACTGGGATTCAACCTCAGCGCCCGGGCTACCGAATCCAGCACCGCCCGGGAGGGATGAATGTTCCTGCCCTGTTCCAGCCGGGTGTAGTAGTCGGTACTGACATCTGCCAACCGCGCGATCTCCTCGCGCCGGAGACCAGGCACACGGCGGGCGCTGGACGTCGTGCTGATTCCGGCTTGCTCCGGACTCAACCGTGACCGCATCGCCTTCAGGAACTTTCCAAACTCCACGCTCTGACCCATGGGTTCCATTGTCCATGGCCGGACGCTTGTGGTTAAAGGAAGAGGCAGGGCGACCGTTTTGGTCACCCTGCCTCCCTTGCATGCTGCACTGTCCGCGCGCCCGTCCTTCGGGCTACCTGTTGCGATGGAGTGCGGGAACGGCAGCACGCGCACCGGACAAATGAAGTCCGGCAGCAGTGGCGCCGGTCAGAGTTTGTCAGACCGGACTGCGAGTACAGGGCAAGTGGCCTCCAGCAAGATGCGCTGAACGGTGCTTCCCAGGATCAGCTTGCCTACCATGGAGCGGTGCCTCAGTCCGATGACGATCATTTCCGCGTTGCGGTCCTGTGCGATCTGGATGACCGCGTCCCCAGGATCTGCCAGGATGGATGATTCGATGGTCAGTGCCAGCCCGGCCTGGGTAAGTTGGCCGTCCAACTCTTGCAGTTCCTGCGCGTCCAGGTCGTGGTGGCCACGGCCGACGTTAACAATGAGCAGGTCTGACTTCCGCAGATGGGCTTCCTTGATCCCCTCAGTCAGCGCCTCCCTGCCTTCGGGAGCGGGTGCATAGGCTACGAGTACGGTCACTTGTGATTCTCCAATGGCTTTCGATGTGCAGGGTGCCGGATGTTAGACGAATGTGTTCAGCCATCCCTGCGGAAGGTCTATTGGCAGCAGGGAGGGCAGTGCCAGGAGTACGACGTACAGCACCAGCGTGTACACGACGGCCGTCTTGACCCGGGCCCGTGCCACGATCAGCAGGAACGCCGGGATGAAGATCGTGACTGCAATCAGGTATCCGAAGGCGGCCGTGAGAGCCAGGAAGCCTGTCATCCATAGGAAGGTCTTCAAGGCGAACTTTGCGTCAAGGGTCCAACCTGCCTTCGTGGTCTGTGTGTCAAGGATCCCCTCTGCCTCCGCAGCAAGGGTCGCATCTGCCTTGGGCATTCTGTCGCGAAGCCTTCTCCTGGTCTCAATGAAGAGCAGGATGCCGGAGAAGATCAGGCCTCCGGTACTCACCAGTTGGGGGACCAGCCTGGCTTCCGGTGAGAATGAGAAGGACGCGACTAAGGCCGCGGCGAAGGCGACGAAGAAGATTCCTGACGCTACGAGGGACCAGGTTGAATTCTTCAGCGGGGCTTCGTCGTCCTCGGGCTGCTCGTCCCGGTGTCCGTCGTCGACATTGGTGCGGCGACGGGCGCGGATGAACTTAATGAACGCCCAGATCATTGGCAGGATCAGGATTGCCAGGAAGAACAGAACACCGGGGCGGGCCATCCAATCGAAGCCTTCGTACAGGCTGTCGGTGAGGAAATAGTAGCGTTCCAGCGGAATTGCCAGGACGAAGCCGATCAGGAATGGTGCCCGTGGGAAGCCTGTCGATTTCAGCAGCCAGCCGAAAGCGCCGAGGACGATCATGATCCAGAGGTCGCCGAGCTGGCCGCCTTCCTGGAATGAGCCCAGGAGCATGATGGCTACCAGGCCTGCCGCCAATACAGCAAAGGGGACCTTTGTCAGCTTGGCGAGCTGCTTGACGCTGAGGAAGCAGAGCAGTGCACCAAGAATGGAGGCGATGGCGAAGGACCAGACAATCAGGTACATCAGGTCGAGGTGCTCAGTAATGATGGACGGGCCCGGCTGGATGCCGTAGGTGAGGAGCATTCCCAGGAGCATCGCGGAGGGGACGCCGCCAGGGATGCCGAACAGCAGGGTGGGGATCAGGTCGCCCGCCTCCACGGAGTTGTTGGCGCTTTCGGGGCCCACGATGCCGCGGGGGTCGCCCTTGCCGAACTGCCGCTTATCCTTTGCCGTCGCGACGGCCTGGCCGTAGGCCATCCAGGTTCCTGCCGTGGCGCCGACGCCAGGCAGGACGCCGGCCCAGATACCGATGAGCGCTCCACGGATGACATGTGTCCAGTGGGTAAGCCATTCCCGGATGCCTTGTCCCCAGCCGCCGCCGAGGGTGATGATTTGCTTCTGTCCACGGCGTTGGCTGGCGCGGGACGCGATTTCGGCCAGACCGAAAATGCCCAGAGCGACCGCCACGAGGGACAACCCGTCGCCGAGGAAGAGGCTGCCGAAGGTAAAGCGTTCCTCTGCTGTGGTCGGTGACGTCCCGACCATCCCAAGGATCAGGCCAAGGAGGCCTGCTGAGACTCCCTTGATGATATTTCCTCGCGAAAGCACGGCTGCGAGAGCCACGCCCAGGACGGTCAGCATGAAGAGTTCCGGGCTGGCAAAGGAAAGGACCAGAGGCCGGGCCAACGGGATGGCCAGGGTCAGACCGACGGCGCCGATGATGCCGCCGGCCATGGAGGACAGGAACGCCAGGGTTAGGGCCCGCGCCGCTTGCCCTTTCTTTGCCATGGCGTATCCGTCGAGCATGGTCACGCTGGCTGAGGCGGAGCCGGGGGCACCGAGCAATACCGCCGAGACGGTGTCCGAGGTATGAACTACGGCGAGGGCGCCGATCAGGAGTGCCAGAGCCTGGGGCGGTTCCATTCCGAACGTGATGGGCAGAAGAATCGCGACGGCGCCCGTGCCGCCGAGGCCGGGGATGAGGCCCATGATCAGGCCGGCGACAGTGCCGATCAGGAGCATGATGAGCAGGGAGGGGTCAGCGAGGGATGCCAGCGCTGCCATTGCGGAGTCGAGCATGATGCTCCTTATTCAACGTGGATGTCGTATTTGCTCGCGAGCAGCCCTGTGACATAGGACCGGACGGAGCCGCTGACTTTGTAGGCGTCCCTGACGCGGTCGGCTACGCCGGGGTCCGCAACGAGGGGGTAGCCGCCGAGCACTTTGGCGGCCTTCTTTTGGAATTCTGCGTCGGTGCCGAGCTTTTCGCTGGACTGGCGCAGCAGATCGTAGGCGTTCTCGGGGGTCTCTTGTGGAACCCAGAGTCCTTTTTGGTAGGTGTAGGTCAGCCCGAGCAGTGTCTTGTAGGCCTCAAATTTTTCGCCCGAGGGTTTCTTGCCATGGAGCGTTTCGTACGCTTCTGCGACTGTGGGAACGTCGGGGAAGTTGGGGTCACGGATGACGTCTCCGGCTTCGTTCACCTGGCCGAAGGACATCAGGACGACGGCTTTGCCTTCCTTGACGATTCCTGCGACGGCGGAGCCGTAGGCGGAGGTTGTCTGGTAATCAAGGTCGATTTCCCCGCGCTGAAGCGCCAGGTTGACGGGGCCCCGGCCCTCGAACCCAAACGTGCTTGTCACGTCAGCTTCAAGCAGGTCGAAGGCAACCAGTGTGGTGATGTCCAGGCCTGTGGCGCTGATACCACCGAACTCGAGCGGCTGGTCCCTGTTAATCAGGTCTTCCAAACCGGCCACGCCTGCTTCGGCACGGGCATAGATGACTCCGCCGGTACCGTTCACAACGACAGGCTTGAGGTCTTCGAAGGAATACTTCACCGCCGAGCGTCCCAAAACCCACGGCACCACCGTGGAGGCCGTCCCCACCAGGATCTCTGTGCCATCGGTCTTGGCCGACCGGGCGAACCTGTTGGTGCCCAGGATGCCTTCGCCGCCGGCGTCGTTGACGGGCGCAAAACCTGGCCGACCCGGGACGTAGTTGGTCAGCTCTGTGCCGATGAACCGTGCCCAGGTATCTGTTCCTCCGCCTGAAGCCAGGGGAATCAGGAATTCGAGGGTTTCGCCGTTAAAGTCGCCGTCTTCAGTGCTGGAGGGCGGGTTCAGCAAGCTTCCGCCCAGGACGGTAGTTGCAGTGCCCAGCAGCGCGAAGGCGCCTACGGCTGTAAGGATGGTGCGCCGGGAGTGCTGGGGCGGATCAGGCTGTTCGCTCGGCTCGGCCTGCCCGTCAATACCTTCCGGAGAAAGCCCCGGCGGTTCCAAGGATGACATTTTACTCGTCATTGAGAAATCCTTTTGGTTAGGGCCTACCTCAATGCAACACCACTCCGGCATCAATGAGAGGACAGGCTGTTGTTTTTGTGTTCCGCTTACCAGGACTCTGGAAGCAGCAGTTCGGCGTCCGCGATGAGGCGGGCGCTCCGAATGGTTCCGACGACTGGCACGCCGTCGCGTATTTCCGCCCATGTCTGGACGATGCCGGCCGGAGTGCGCATGATCAGCCCGGACGAAGAATCAGTTGTGAGGAGGTGGCTGACCACAGTGCCTTCGTGTTGTGCCGCCATCGTCAGTGCCACGCTTCCCGTGATGGCCAAGGCAGGATGAAGCCTGCCCATGGACAGCATCCTCACGTTGAGGTCAGCTTCATCGTCCTGGGAAGCTTTGCCCACCAGCGCCAGCTTCGGTATGGCCCGTGCGGCTTCAGCCCTTGTGGCCGAAAGGCCCATGCGTACTGCGGCGTCCCTGCGAACATCGTCCAAATGCACAAGGAGTGCGGCTTGGCTGTCGATGTCCGCGGCCGTCTCCGTACCGGTCAGGCCGATGGATTCCGCGTCCAGAATGATCAGGGGAGCACCGGCGTCGATGAGCGTGGCCGAAACTTCACGTCCGTCGAATGTCACTTTCTCCACCGGTTCGCCCGTTGGGAACAGTTTTCCGGTGGTCCTTCCGGCAGGGTCCAGGAATCCCATGCCTACCGACAGCCCGGGGAACGGAACGCCGGGAATCATCTGGGTGCCCGGATCCTCAAGTTTGCCGTCGGGCGTAGGAACCTTCTGCAGGATGAGCTGATCAGTGTTGGTGTTCAGCGTTCGCACCGATGTGTTCTCCGGGCCCGGTACCACCCAACCGCGCTGGATTGCGTAAGGGGCGACTACGGCTGAGCAGTTGCCGCAATTGCTGCCCCAATCCACCCGCTGCTCGTCAATTGCCACCTGTGCGAACGTGTAGTCGACATCGGCCTCGTCGCTGAGGGAGCGGGACAGGATGACGGCCTTGCTTGTGGTGGACGTTCCACCTCCGACGCCATCCACCTGACGGTTATCGGGGCTGCCGAAAAGACGCAAAAGAACTTCATCGATGGTTTTCCCCGGAACCTGCAGGTTGTCCCACTCAAACACCCAGCATTTGCTGGTTCCGCCGCGCATCCACGCTGCTGGGATCTTGAACATAATTGCTTTCACACCTTCCTTGGCCCTTCACCGGGGCTTGTAAACCCTGCCGGCTGGGTCTCAGTGTGGTCCGTGGCATATATGAATTACAAGCACCAGTAAATGCACCTCCATGCACTTTTACTTCAATCACCGGACCTAGAAGGAGCCGGAGCCGGAGCAATTCAACCCACTGAAAGAAAAATCGGATCAGACAACCAGCGGAATAGCCCAGTGCCTGAAGCATGCGCATAAGATCGTGCAGGGGGAGTAACAAATACTTCAAACTAGAAGAGGGACCCGTGCTTAACATTCGGCGACTTGAACTGCTGTTGGACGTGGTGGAGCTTGGATCGATCACCGCTGCCGCAGAAAAGCACGTGTACTCCCCGTCGGGAGTGTCACAGCAGTTACGGCGCCTTGAAGCCGAGATCGGGCAGCCGCTACTTCAGCGGCAAACGCGAGGGATGGTTCCTACGGATGCCGGGCATGTTCTGGCTGCGCACACGCGCCGTATCCTGCGTCAGATGGCGGCGGCGGAGGCGGATCTGGCAGAAATCGCAGGACTGCACCGGGGCAGCCTCACCATGGGGACCTTCCCCACATTGGGCGGTTCCTTTCTTCCGCTCGTAATCAGCCGGTTCAAAAAGGAGTACCCGGCGATCGAGCTGCACGTCCGGAGCAGCCGCTTCGAGGACCTGGTTGAAATGCTGGAAAACGGCCAGGTGGGGATGTCTCTCCTGTGGGACTACGAATGGAACCGGATCAACCCAAGAGACTTTGCCCTGACTACTGTCTTCGAAGACGCCACGGCGCTCATTGTGGGCAAGGACCATCGACTTGCGCGCCGGAAGCAGGTGGACATGGCAGACCTGGCCACTGAAGAATGGATCGTCCGTGGGGACGCCCATCCTGTGGTTGAAGTACTGCAAAGAAGTGCTCGTGCTGCGGGTTTCACTCCACGAATCGCTTTCCAGGCCAACGACTACCAGGAGGCCCAAGCCATGGTCAGTGTCGGACTGGGTATAGCGCTGGCTCCGCGGACAGCAGTGGTTAACAAGCATCCAGGGGTCAGCATAGTTTCCCTCGGTTCGAGCGCCCCGTCCCGGAGGGTGCTCCTCGCTCACCGCCATGACAGGGTGCGTGCCGCGGCGGAAATGGCCTTCCAGGCAACGCTCCTGGAGGTAGCCAAAGACACGACCGCGGACTTCCGATGAAGGAATGCTGGAAGCTTGGGCGGGACCGGGGGGCTCATTCCAGGGGCGTTACCGGCGGCGCAGGAACCAGACTGTCCCGCCACCTGCGCCGGCTCCCAGGAGCATAAGACCCCCTGCCATGGCGATCCACAGCCACATCGGCACTCCGTCGGATGACGGTGCGAGGTCTCCGGCGGAAGCGGCGCCTGGACCGGGGCGCGTCCCGGTGGTAACCGTTGCGCTGACCGGAGATGCCTCCGACGCAGTGGCAGCCAAAGACCCAGCGGGCAGGCAGCCGGCTGTGGCATTACCCGGCCCGGCTACAGAGCCAATAACACCCTCCCCCGCAGCGGGAGTTTCGCCGTTGCCAACCATGACGGTGACCACCTGTGTGTCCGAGCTGCGGCTGCCGTTCGCGAGGATGGCTGACTGGGTCATGGTGAGTTTGTATTGACCGGCAGCCGGGAACGCCCAGGTGGCATGCGCGTGGACGCCTGCCGGCACTGAAAGGCTCCGCCCCGGGCTCAGGAGCTGGATGGGCTCTCCAAACGCGCCGAGTTCATAGATGGTCACAGCGCCAGGGCCGCTGACATTATCGAGCGACCAGGTCACAGGCCCCACCACATCGGAGCCGAGCGATTGGGTGTTCCACCCCAGCCATGGAAGGCCTGCTGCCTGCGTCTGCGGCAACTGGTACACGATCGCTCCAGGAGCGCCGAGGAAGCCGAATGCGCCCTCCGGAACGCGGGTGGCAGCACCGGCTCCCACATTCAGGACAACGGCGCCCGGCTCCCGCCAGACCGGCACGGCAGTGCTTCCGTCCTTCAGAAAGGAGCGCAGGCGCCCGTCTATCACGCGGGTCGCAAGGTCCACATGCCCGGCCGATATCACTGCCGCACCGGCGGCGATCCCGGCTCCAGCTGAGCCACTGGCCGAGCCCGCCGCCGATCCGCCGGTCGAGCCCGCCGGGGCTCCGCCCGCCGTCGTAGGCGCACCCGGCAGGCAGACACTGCCAGGCCCAAGAGCGCTGCCCGAAACCGCCCTCAAACCCGCGGTGCCCTGTGCCTCACCCGGAACCGCACTGGAAGAGACGACCGGTGCGGTTTTCACGCCACCTTCGATGGTGTCGATGGACTTCCCTGCGAAACAGTCGCCCGGATCCACAGTCGATGCGTTCACGGACTCACCCACCGCCCACGCGACGGTGAAGTCGCTGCTGGCGCCTGTGGCTGCAGTCCGGTTGAACGCCATGCAGTACACCCCCGGGTTGGAGAACGCCCAAGTGCCGTGCTGGTGCACGCCGGCCGGAATGGTGAACTGGTTCGTACCGTCCGTGGTGTTGAACTTCATCGCGGCCGCACCGAACGTGCCCAGCTGGTACAGGGCCATCTTCCCGGGTGCCGCACCCTCGCTGCCTGTGGTGCCAAGCTTCTTGAGCGTCCACGTCACGTCCCCGGCTTCGGGGACCTCTTCGGTGGACCAGCCGGGCCAGATGAGCCCTGCCTCCTCACTTTGCCCAAGTACATAGGCAGTGGAGCCTTCGGTGCCGATAAACCCGAATGGCGAGTCAGCAGTGACAGGCCTGCGGGCTGCATCGCGCACCTGCAGGACGGTCTTGGCAGGGTCGCGATACACGACCGCGCCTTGGCTTGAATCTTTAACCTGGGTGGTGAACAGGCCGCCCAGCTGGCGGCTCGCCAGGTCAAGGTGCCCAGCACCGATGACGGTCACATTGCTGGGCTGTGTGCCCGGGCCGGGATCCGGCGTCGGTTTGGGCGTTGGGGATGGGGAGGGGGGCGTGCCCGTCCCGCCGGAGCCGCAAGGCACGACGGCGTCACGGTCGACGTAGTCCGGCTCGCCCGGCGTAGTGCTCCCTACCGCGATGGTGAGAGTCGTCGTCGTGCTCGAGGCTGCCGCCGTCCCGCCAGGAACAGCCGAAAACGTGAGTGGGACGCAGTACAGGCCGGGCGCAGAGAAGCTCCATACGAGCATGTTGAGCGAGCGCGGGGCGAGGTCCGCCTGGGTCCGCCCTGCTGAGGGATCGGAGGACAGGACAGCGCCGGTGGAGCGCTCCGCTGTAACAGTTCCGGGTCCGGTTACGGCCCCGAGGCTAACTCCGGCCTCCCCCACGATCCCTGCAGGGTCGAGCCTGTCCGTTGAAAAGCGCAGTCCGGGCGCACCCCATGCCCCGTCGGGTCCGAATACATAGTTGCTGCCGTTGCGGACCGAGCTCGAGATGACGATTCGGCTTGGATCCACGTCGCGGGCAGACGTCGTGGTGGTGGCGTGCACGCGAGCGCCCACTGCGATATTCCCTGAATCGAGACGCGGTTCCAGTGCCACGAGCCCGGAGTCTGCCATTTTGCTCGCGGGCTCCGCTACAGCCACAGGCTCCTTGCCGTGTGAGAGCGTGGCCAGGCCGTCGAGCCCGGCTGGACGGTCGCACGGGACTTGGTCCCGGGCCTTGGCAGGATCGCCGACCCAGACGGTCAGGCGGGCGTCCTGACCCACGCGCGTGCCGTCACCCTTGAGCATCTTGGCGTTGATGGCCAGGCAGTATTTTCCCTCTGCAGTGAACGCCCAGGTGAAGTGGCGGTGGTTAGCGGCTCCCACGGAAAGGCTCTGCGGCAGCCCGCTGCGCGTGGACCAAAGGAGCGACGACGGATCGAAGCGTTCGGTCACAGCCCGGCTGTCGTAGAGGGCGAACGAGCCGCCTGCGGGACCACGAACCTCCATCAGGCTGAGGTCCTGTAAGTCGTAAGGGCCCATGGACCCGGGCACGAAGTCCTGCCCGCTCACACCGGGCCAGAGGTTTGTTCCGGAATTGCCGCCGCCTTCGCTCCAGAACCAGAGAGGGCTGCCGGCTGGTGCTATCGCGGACAGGTCCGAGGCGACGCTGGGTGAGGGCACTGTGGTTTGCTCAAGTCCGGAAGTAACAACGTCACGGAAGGGAATGCGGCCGTAGTTACCGGCGTCGATGAGCAGGGCCAGGGACCCGCCGTCGTTGGTCAGCGGGGCGCGGACGTCAACGTGGCCGGTAGCGAAAACAGTCACCGGCTTCTCAGCCGGCCCACCCGGACCGGGTCCGCCGTCTCCCGGGCCCGGGTCAGGCTCGCCTTGGGCGCTGCACATTGGAACCGTTGCCGGAAGGTCCCCGGCCACCACCGTGTAGGTTGCTGTGCTCGGAGCGGGTTGGCTTCCACTGCTGCGCAGGACGGGTGCCATCTCAATGGTGAGGCAATAGACGCCTGGAGCGCTGAGGCCTGCCTGAAGTGCGTAGACGGAGTTATTCGGACTCATGCCGAGGCGCTGCTGTGCGGAGTCAGGGCTGAGCGCACGGGTATCCCACACCACCGATGTCGCTATCCCGCCCGGGCCGCGGCCCGCCACCGTCGCATGGGCGCCCTCAGGAGTGAATGCTCCGGTAAGGGCCAGGTACCCGTTCGTGCTGGGCCTGAGGTCCGTTGTAGCGGTGGAGCGCCGGTTAATCTCGGGCTGCGCTTCCGGGATCTCGAAGTCAGCCTGCCCATTCAGCAGGTGGGTCTGGAGGAAGAGCCGCGCATTCGCCCCGGTGGCATAATCAACCGGAGTCAGCCCGGAGGTACCTACTGTCCCGTCAGGGGTGATTCCTGGTGTGGCGTAGGTGCCGTCGTCAGCACGATCCGCGGCCGGGATGTTAAGGACGGCACCCCCAGCCGGGTAGAACTGCTGGCTCCGGTAATCGCCGTTAAAACCAGAGCCCCAATGCTCGGTGTCCACGCCATAGCCCGGCGTGATGGTCTCAACCACAAGCGGGTTGCCCTCGAACGGGGTGATCTTGGGTGCCAGGCTCACGCGGCCTCTGTCGAGGACAGGAAGATCACCCGCACTCGTGCGCACCGTCCGCAGCCCGGAGGACTCCGAGGACTCGCCCTGCTTTGCAAACGCAGTCTGCCCGGCGGCGGCGTCAGGACCCAAGGCTGGGTCTGTCGAGGTGAGCGGTTCGGATGGGGACGGCGCCGGTGGATTCGGGTCGGCGGAAGGCGCTGGCGCAGGAGCCGGGCCTGAAGGCTCGGGGGCCGGAACCGGGTCCGGGCCAGGAGCCGGGCCTGAAGGCTCGGGAGCCGGATCAGGGTCCGGGGCAGGAGAGGGATCAACCGGTTCCTGCTCGGGAGCAGTCGAGGTGGGCGCCGGTGCTGGAGCCGGCTCGGTGGCCCACGCCGGGACCCCCGCGGCGGAGCTGAGCAGCGCCGCGGTCAGGAGGACCACGGCGGGAGCGGTGCGGAGGGGGCTTAAGCGGGTCACGTTGTGGCTTTCCAGGGGTTCGGGTGGCTGTGGGTGGGGATGTGAGGCGGTATGTCCAGCGGGTGCCGGGATGAGAATCCCGGCACCCGCCGTCGACTATTTGGTGACGATCTTGTAGGTCAGCGGATCGGACGCGGCTACTTTGCCCTCAACATTCGAGGCCTTGATGGTCACGTAGTAGGTGCCCGCGGCGGAAAAGGTCCACTTTGGGTGGACGTGGAGCGCCTCGGGGGCCGTCACGTCTGCCACCGTTGCGGTGTGTGTGGTTCCGGAGGAAACAACGTTCTGGGTCGAATCAAACACAACGCTTACGCTGCCCGGGTTCCCGGACGCCGGGACAACGCTGTAGGCAATGCGGTCGCCGTTGACGAGAACTCCTTCGGCGCCGATCCCCTGGGGTGCTTCCGAGCCGGACAGGGCGAAGCCCGCGAGGAGCTGGGACGGATTGGAATCGTTGGCCTTGATCACCCACGAAGAGCCTTCACGCTGGGTCACGACGACGTCGACCACCGGTTCCTTGGTGGGCGACGCGGCAACCTGGGCAGCCGTGTAGTACGCGCCCGTGTACTCATGGTTGAGGCCCAGGATGAGTTTGTTCGTCGTGGGATTGATGCTCGCGCGGGCAATGTCAGCATGCCCTTGTGAGACGTGGGATGTCGCGGCGTTAGCGGCCGGGACCCCGAATGCGAGGACGAGAGCCGCGACGCCGGCGGCTACTGACCCGGCAAGCCCGAGGGACCTGCGGGTCCTTACCTTGGCTGTGGCTGTGTGCGCTCCGGACGTTGGGGATGAGGCGGCGGAAATAGAAGAGTGCAGCATGGGCACCTTTCTGGTGCGAGTAGTGTGCGGACGGTGGATAACCATCCTTATTGAGAATGATTCTCAAACAAGCTGGACCCTACTGGGTTATTCGGCGGTAGTCAACCCAGCCGGCTCAGACATCTCATCCGGCGGGTTCGGCGTCTTGCGGTGGACCAGGCGCAAGAGGACCCCATGCCGGGGAGCCACAGCCCATGCCGCGACGAACAGCCCGGTGGCCACGAGCACGATCGTCCCGCCGACGGGAAGGTCCCAGCTCCATGACACATAGAGGCCCACCGCTGCCGCGCTTCCTCCTATGAGCGGCGCGAGGAGCATCATGCGGCCCAGGCTGTCTGTGAGCAGGCGCGCGGTTGCGGCCGGTGTTATGAGCAGGGCGAGGACGAGGATGGTACCGATGGTCTGGAGAGAGAGGACCACCGCGATGGTGACGAGCACGTACAGCGCCATGTCCAGCCACATCACCGGCAGCCCCGACGCGCGCGCCATGTCCCTGTCGATGCTCACGGCCACGAACTCCTTGTACAGAGCCGCAAGAACGCCGAGAACGAGGACCGTCCCTACGGCAACCGTGATGACGTCCTCATCCGGGATTCCAGTGATCGAGCCGAAAAGGAAGGACTCAAGCGACCCGGAATACCCTGGCGCGCGGCTCACCACGACGATACCCAGGGCGAACGCCGCGGCGAAGAAGACACCGATGACCGAATCCTCGCGCAGCCGGCGGTGCTGGGTGAACACCGCGATGAGGAGTGCCGTGAGTACTCCCGCCACCGCTCCGCCGAGGATCAGGTTTCCTTGGAGGACGAACGCGACGGCGAGGCCCGGAAACACGGCGTGTGAGACGGCATCGCCGATAAAGGCCATGCCCCGCAACACCACAAAGTTACCCACGATCCCGCACAGTACTGACGAGGCGACAGCCACGAGCAGCGCGCGCGGCAGGAAGGCGAGGTCCGGGTTAGCCAGATCGGCGAGGAAATCAGCGAAGGACATCATGCACGCACCATTTCGGTCTGTTCGGCAGCCAGCACAGCGTTTGGCCCGGCCCCAGGCAAGGGCTGCGCGCCAAAGGCCCGCATCCACCCGTCTGTTGTTATGACCTCGGCCGGCGTCCCGTCGGCCACGATGGTCCGGTTCACGAGGCACAGGCGCGTGCAATCAGCAACGGCGCCGGCCAGGTCATGGGTTGCCATCACAATGGCCGTTCCTTCGGCAGTCAGTTCCGCGAAGAGCCCGGTGAGAAGCTGTTGGGTGGGGATATCCAGGCCAGTGAACGGCTCGTCGAGCAGGAGACCCTGCGGCGCCAGGGCCAGTGCGCGGGCCACCAGAACGCGCTGCTTCTGCCCACCGGAGAGCTCCCCCACCGTGCGGCGGTGCAGATCGGCCAACTGGACGCGGTCGAGCGCGGCGTTGACAGCGCGCCAATCCTCCAGACCCGGACGCCGCAGCCAACCCAGTGCTGCAGTGCGGCCGGTCATAACGGCGTCCTCGACGGTGATGGGGAATTCCCATGCGAACTCGTGCTTCTGCGGCACGTAGCCAAGCCGCTGGCGGCTCCGGCCGATTCGCGCCGCGCTGACGTGCACATGCCCCTTGGAGGGCTTCACCAGCCCGAGAATCGAGCGCAGGAGTGTTGTCTTACCCGCGCCATTGGGGCCTACGAGCCCCACGAGTTCGCCTGCCCTGACCTGTAGATCCACGCCCTTGAGCACCTCGCGCCCGCTGAGTGTCACAGCAAGGTTCGCGACGTCGATAAGAGGGCCCGGCGGACCTGGAAAGGTTCCTCCTGCGGCGGCATCCCCTGGGGCCAAGGCGCTCACGCCCGAGTCTCCCCGGCATTGGCGGCCGCCTTGTCGGCCCCGCGGGTATGCGCAAGCTCCGCCGCTGCGGCAGCCTTGGCGCGTCGTCCACGTACGGCCGCCGCTGCAACGATCACCCCAATTGCGAGGATTCCGACGGCACCGACCCCCGTCATCGCGGCAGTCACCGCTTCTGCAGGAAGGCCAAACGGCCCCGTTCCCGCCAGTGCCGCCGACTCGACCCCGTCTTTGTTGCCCCTGGTCTCCGTCTTTCCCTCGGCTGCAGCGGCGGGAACGGCGTCGAACACCGCCTGCGTGTCCGCCGAGTCGCCGACGGCGAAGCGCAGCACCTTCCGGTCCACCAGGGGCGTTCCATCGGCGAGTTCCGCGGCGAACTCGACCGTCAGCAGGTACGTGCCCGGCTCTGTAAAGATCCAGTTCCCGTGAGTGTGGACGTTGGTGTCCATAAAGATGTCCTGAAGCCCGGTTACACGTGAATCCCACAGCACCTGCGGGGCCGTAAGGTTGCCGCTCTGGAGATATAGCAGGAGATCGCCGGGTCCCTCTGCGCCCACCAGCGTGAAAGCGATCTGCCGCTTAACGCCCTGGATAACGCCGCTATCCTGCGTGTTCCAACCGATCCAGACATCTCCTGGCATCTCCGTCTGGGGTACCACATGGACGGCCTGCCCCGCAGCCTTTCCGACGAACGCGTAGGCCGGGTCGTCCGGCATGGTCAGTTCGGCGGTATCGCGAACGTGGAACACTACATCCTCCGTCTCACGCCACACTGGTGGCTCGAGGGTGCCGTCGCGAACCTGGACGCGCCAAGCACCGTCGACGAAGCGAGGAGCGAGGTCGAGGTGCCCGCGGTCAACTACCACACGACCGTCCGGAGGCGCGGGCTTGGCAGCATGCGCAACAAGCACGGTGCCCGGCACAAACAGGGCCGTCCCACCAGCCAGGCCGGTGGCGAGAACAGCCGCGAGCAGCAGGGAGGGGAGATGTTTAATGCTTCTCATAGGTGGTGCTTTCCGGGTTGAGGCAGCGCGAGACGGAGTCTGCGTTTGCGCGCATCATCGCTGCATAGGTGGTGACGGCAGAGTCGAACGTGTCACCGTAAATCGGGCAGACGGCCACGCCGGCATCCCGGGCGATCGAGGTTAATGCCGAGGTTCGGGTGAGAAGGTTGGGCTCGAGAAAGACGGCAGGGACCGCCAGGTTGCGGATGGTCTCGGTGAGCTTGCGACGGTCCTGGACGCTCGGTTGGACAACTGGACTCGGCGTGACAAAACCTGCGACCGTCAGGCCGTAGGCGTCCGCGAAGTAGGCGAAGGCGTCGTGGGTGGTTACGAGCTGCCGGCGCTCCCGCGGGATCGCGCTCATCCCGGCGGCGATCTCGGCGTCGAGCGCATCAAGTTCGGCGGTGAAGCGGGCAGTGTTCGCATCATATGTTGCTTTGCCATCCGGGTCCCGCAGTACCAGTGCATCCCGGATTGTCAGCGCGTAGGCCTTGGCATTTTTGACGTTCTGCCACAAGTGTGGATCAAGCTCGCCATGGACGTGTTTGCCAAGCACCGCCTGGGGCAGCTGGTAGAGGCGGTCGCCGGGGTTGCCCAGAAAGCGGTAGCCGGGTCCGCTGGGAATCTCCTGAATGGCTTTATTGGGGACCTCAATTACCGTCGATTCCGGATCGTAGCTCATCCGCTCGCCCTGCTGTCCATGGACATCGCCGTAGAGGTCGAGGTGGCCGGCGTCGAGGTCCACGGAGACATCCACATGGCCACCCTCGAGGACGGTCACGGCATCCGGATCAACCGCAGGGTTCGCATGGGCCAGCGTCCTCGCCGCCGTTTCCGGCGCCACTCCGACGGCGAACGTGTACGTCGACTCACCGACAGGCAATGGCGTGGCCCCGGCCTCCCTGCGGACAGCCGCGGCGAGCGTGAGCCGGTAGACACCCGGGGCGGTGAAGGCCCAGCTCATATGCGAGTGCGCGTTGGGCGGCAGAACGGCAGAGTCGGCGCCGATCTGGTCTGAGTCAATGAACATGCGGCGGGCGCCGAGTGTCTCGGTGGTGTAAGCAACCAGCCGGCCGGGCCCTTCGACCGCGGCCGCACGGAGCTCGACGTCGGATCCGGCTGTCGTCCCAAGTGCCGCACCACTGCCGCGCGCCCGGATCCCGAGCCACACCGTATCCAACGTGAGGTTCTCAATCAGGGGGATGACTTTGCCACCACGCTTGTCGGCCTCTTCGCCCAGCGCCAGGTTGCCGACACCGGGACGCAGGTTCGCCGCAAGAGCCTTGACAATGCGGTGCTCCTCGAGGAGGAGGCCGTTCGAGAGCGCCAGATCCGCGTAGGCGATGGAACGCACGTCCCGCAGAGTGGGCTCATAGGAGTGAACGCTCGCACCTGGTGGCACTAGCGAGGTCACCACAGCCCGCTGCCCCGCTACGTTTTGGGCGATATCAGCGATGATGCCCGTCGTCGCGATGACCTTGAGCCGGGGGTCCTGCACACTGAACTGCACCGGGGGCGCGCACCCTGCGAGGAGCAGACCCACAAGGGCAGCGAGCACGGTGACGGACACGGCAGTGCCGTGGCGAGGTGAACGGGCGATGAAGGGCACGGCTGCTTTCGGTCAAAGGGGAACTTCTCGACTCTAAAGCACATGATAATCATTCTCAACCAATGGAGGTGCCCAATATGCCGAGGGTAGGTTTCCGAGTCCTAGGAAGAGCAGGGACAGGCAAAGGGGTTTATCCCGGGACGGGAAGCACTTAGGTTGGAGACAACCTCCGCAACCGCAGTGCTGTCCGCTGCGCACGGGGAAATGACTGTTCAATTCAAGAGAGCGAGCTTCAACACCATGCAATTCCGGTATCTGGGCAACAGCGGCTTCAAAATCTCCGAAATCACGTTCGGCAACTGGCTCACGCACGGCTCACAGGTGGAGAACGACGTCGCCACCCAGTGTGTACAGGCCGCTTTGGACGCCGGCATCAGCACTTTCGACACCGCGGACGTCTACGCGAACACTGCCGCCGAAAGCGTCCTGGGCGAGGCTCTCAAGGGTGAACGGCGCGAATCCATCGAAATTTTCACCAAGGTTTTCTGGCCAACCGGCCCCGGCGGGAAGAACGACGTCGGGCTGTCTCGCAAGCACATCATGGAGTCCATCAACGGTTCGTTGAGCCGGCTGCAGACGGACTACGTGGACCTCTACCAGGCCCACCGCTACGACGTCTCCACTCCGCTTGAGGAAACCATGCAGGCCTTCGCGGACGTCGTCCGGCTGGGCAAGGCACTCTACATCGGCGTGAGCGAGTGGAATGCGGAGCAGATCAGGGCGGGCCATGCCCTCGCGAAGGACCTTGGCATCCAGCTGATTTCCAACCAGCCCCAGTACTCCATGCTGTGGCGGGTCATCGAGGAAGAAGTTGTTCCGGCGTCGGAGGAACTGGGCCTGTCCCAGATCGTCTGGTCACCGCTTGCTCAGGGCGTGCTCACTGGAAAGTACCTTCCCGGCCAACCGGCGCCGGAGGGCAGCCGGGCCACCGACGGGAAGGGCGGGGCCGACATGGTCAAGGGCTGGATGAAGGACGACGTCCTCACCGCCGTGCAGAAACTGAAGCCCATTGCGGACGAGGCAGGGCTTACCATGGCGCAGCTGAGCATCGCCTGGGTCCTGCAGAATCCGAACGTAGCCGCCGCCATCATCGGGGCTTCCCGTCCGGAGCAGGTGGAATCGAACGTCAAGGCTGCCGGCGTAAAGCTGGAACCGGCCGTTATGAAGCAGATTGACGACGCCATCGGCTCCGTGGCCGAGACGGATCCGGCAAAGACAATTTCGCCGAACCTGCGCGACGCATAGAAATTCCCTGCTGCGGAGCAGTATTTATCCACTCGGTGTATATTCGACCAGATGCCTTTGGTCTCTGGCGGACATGAATCCGGGCGCCTAGACTGCACAGCGGGCGCCCGGATTCCGCATAAAACCGAAGGAGCTTCTATGACCCGGCCAGATCCATCGACTTCCCCGACTATGACTGCCGGAGTGGCGGCCGACGCTGTGCATGATAGAGCGGCAATGCCGCGGCCAGCGCATTCGGGGGGACCAAGGGGCACAGCGCGCTTGGTGACAATTGCCTTCATAATTGGGCTCGCTGCCGGATTGCTGGGTTTGGTCCCGTGGCTGATCACCGGGGGACGGCTGCCACTGCAAAACCTTTGGGGCACGCAGGTGTGGGCCGCCGAGATGCCGCTGGCGCTGCTGCCACTGAGTCAGTACGAAGCCATCACATTGGTGGCCCTTTTGACCACTGGCGGAGCTGCAGCCGGCCTGGCAGTGAGGTGCTGGTCTCCAAAAAGGCGCGGTCTGACTGTCTGGTGCGCTGCGGCAGGTCTGCTGTTAGTCCAAGCCACGGCAACGATCCAGGCATTTTCGGTGGTTGAAAACGGCCTGGCACCCGGGGCCCGGTCTGCCCTTTACCTGGCCGGTCTGCTGGCAGGGGTGGGCGCGGCGATCGTTGCAAGTCTGGTGGCACTCTTGCTCCTCTCGGCAAAATCCACGGCCTTGACCGCTCTTGGCGTCGGCGTCATGGCAGTGCCTTTTGTCGCCTGGGCAGCAACCGGGGTCACCCACGTTATAGGGGCCTACAACGTGCCGTCTGAGGTGGCCATGCTTTGGCGTTGGCTGCCGGCGGTGCTTGTGGGGACGGCACTTGTATGGTGCGGGTTTCGGCCCATGAATCGAGTGCTGGTCTGGGCCGTCAACCTGGCCTTGCTTTGGGTGATTCCAGCCTTGTTTGGCGGGATCAGGAGTGCGTTGGGCTCGCGCGTTCTCGGCGGCGACCTGCCGGCGATGGCGGAGCAGGGTGCTGGGGTGTTTGCCGCCGCGCTGGCTCCCGGCACAGCAGGACCCGCCGTACTGCTGGCGTTGGCAATCGCATTGGCAGGGACGTTCCTCCGGGCCTTAGTGGTCCGATCCAGATCCAGGACATGAGAACGGTGCAGGTGCCCTTCCCTGACAATGGGGGTCAATTCGGGATCCGTGCAGCTTACGTTCACGTTACTGTCACCTGCCGCTGATACGTTCTGCGGATGAACCAGCTACTGCCCGAGCCCATGTCCTTGATGGTGAACGATCTCTCTGACCGCGCTGGATACGACGATCAATTCCTCGGGACCCGTGTTCCCCTCCCCACCCTGGACGACGCAGCCACCGCCTTGCTCCCGTACACGCACTTCTCGGTTCTGATGCGGTTGGACAAGCGACTGGCCGCCGTAACCGCCCTCGGAATTGACGGTGAGAAGCTGATGAACGTGGACCGTGATGGAATCCAATGGAGGCTGGACCCGCGGTTGTCCCAGGACCAGCAGACAGGCGAAAGGGTCTACGCCCGCAACGACATCGACCGCGGTCACCTGGTCCGCAGGGCTTCAGCCGTGTGGGGTGACACGCTGGCAGAAGCGGCCATGGCGAATGAAGACACCTTTCACTACACAAACGCGGCGCCTCAGGCGGCCAAGTTCAACCAGGGACTGGAGCTTTGGCTGGGCCTGGAGTCTTACCTGCTGGAGAACGCGGCGGACAACCGCCGGCGCCTGGTCATCTTCACTGGTCCCATCTTCAGTGAACAAGATCCCGTATACCGGGGTGTCGAAATTCCCTTGCAGTTCTTTAAGGTCGCCGTGTTTATCGAGAGCGGCGCGCTGGCTGCGACGGGGTATGTGGTAGACCAGTCACCGCAACTGGCAGAGCTGCCGGATGTGCCGCGGCCCGGGGTTGAGGAAGACGCTCCGCCGCTTGGTCCATTCCGGACGTTCCAAGTACCGATCCGGGACATCGCCACACTCAGTGGTCTCGAACTCGCACACCTGATTGCCCTGGACCGTATGCCCATCGCCGCGGTATTGCCATCCGCACGCGTAGGTTCGGCCTGGCGGCGCCTGCACTCCCCCGAAGACCTTGATTTGGACTTTGATCTCCCGGCATAACCGAGTACCCCGATAGTCCCCGTACACACGCCGGCGTCACCTCCGTTGCCATATGCTCGAAGGGCACTCATTGGCTCAACGACGAACCACGCGGGAGACACCTCATGACCACCTGGCGGATCAGGGATTTTCATTCGGCCGACCTTGACGGGATCCTGCACCTGTGGGAATCCCTCAAAGCCACCAACGTCGAACCCGTCTATGCGCTGTCTGAAGTTCTGGCCTCCTGTGAGAAGGACTACGCGGTAGTGGCGGTGCAGGGCGAGCAAGTGGTGGGGGCCGCCGTCGGACGTGCCGCCCATGACCAGGGCTGGGTGGTTTTCCTGGCCACGCTGCCCGAGTTCCGCGGCCGGGGAATCGGCACGTCACTGTTGGCCGCCGTCGAAAACCGGATGGCTCCGCACGGGCTCAACAAGCTCTCTGCGTTGATGCCGGAATCCGAGACCCGGGTGGAGGCCTTCCTCAGCCGCGGCTTCCAGCTCAAGAAGAACCTGCGTTACTTTGAACGCAAAATTCCTGTGGCACGCCAGGAACTGGAGCCTTTGGGCCTGCTGGGCGGCCGGGTTCTGGCCCGGAACCTCTGGGAGAACGTTGCCGGCATGCACAACGAGAAAGAACTGCTGGAGCGGCGGCTGGTCCTGCCGCTGGCCGAGGCGGATCTCGCTGACGAATACGGTGTGGTTCCGCCCCGGGCAGTGGTGTTGTTCGGGCCCCCTGGTACCGGCAAAACCACGTTTGCGAAGGCCATCGCTTCCCGCTTGGAGTGGCCGTTCGTGGAGGTATTCCCGTCCCGCCTGGCCTCGGATCCTAAAGGCCTCGCGGGTGCGCTGCGGGAGACCTTCCTGGAGATCGCGGAACTGGAGCACGCGGTGGTGTTCATTGACGAGGTGGAGGAGATTGCGGCCCAGCGCTCCGGCGAACCGCCGTCCCCGCTGCAGGGCGTCACCAATGAACTACTCAAAATCATCCCGGCCTTCCGCGAACAGCCCGGCCGCCTGCTGGTCTGCGCCACCAACTTCATCCGCGCCCTGGACAGTGCGTTCCTGCGTCACGGCCGGTTCGACTACGTCATCCCCATCGGCCTTCCAGACCGCATCGCCCGCGAGGCCATGTGGCAGCGCTTCATCCCTCCCACAGTGGTGGACGACGTTGATATCGAACTCCTTGTGGACCGCACCGAAGGCTTCTCGCCGGCGGACATCGAGTATGCGGCGCGCAGTGCGTCCCAGCGGGCGCTGGAAAAAGCAGTGTACGACGACGGCGGGCTCGCGTCCGGCGGAAGCGCCTCAGTCCGGGAAGCCGTCCGGAAGGGTCCGGCCACCCAGGACTACCTGGACGCGATCGGAGAAACGCGGACCACCGTCAGCAAAGAGGTCTACGCTGAATTCCTGGAGGACATCGACTCCCTCGGTCGCGTATAGCAGGAGGCGCTTTTATGGCCACGAACCCACTCGGGCATGCACTCATCCGGATGGGAGGCCGGGATCCCGGGGAGAAGCACAGGGCCGCTACTCCGCTGGAGCTCTTTTTCGATCTCACCTTTGTGATTGCCTTCGGCGTGGCCGGCAGCCAATTTGCCCATGAGATTGCCGAGGCGCACTTCGGGGCGGGCCTCCTGGGTTTTACCTTCGCCATGTTCGCGGTGATCTGGGCATGGATCAACTTCAGTTGGTTTGCCAGCGCCTACGACACCGACGACTGGATATTCAGGGTTGTCACCATGGTGCAGATGATGGGCGTCCTGATCCTGGCGATGGGGATCGAGCCGATGTTTCACTCCCTGGTGGAAGGCGGCCATGTTGACAACGCGGTGATGGTTGCCGGCTACGTGATAATGCGGCTGGCCCTCGTTTCCCAGTGGCTGCGGGCTGCCAGGCAAGATCCACAGAGGCGGCAAACCTGCCTCAACTATGCGAAGTATCTTGTGCTGGCACAGCTCGGCTGGATTGTGGTGATGATCGTCCAGGCCGACATCCTGACCACTTTCCTGATGATGGTGCCGCTCTTCTTGTTCGAGATGGCCACCCCTTCCCTCGCCGAACGGAGGATCAGGACACCCTGGCACGCCCACCACATCGCGGAACGCTACGGACTCCTGGCCATCATCGCGTTGGGCGAATGCCTTATCGGGGCCATCGAAACCTTGCGCGCTATCGTTGCGAACCACGACTGGACACTTGATGCTGCGATTGTGGGCTTTGCCGGGACTGCCATTGCCTTCGGGATGTGGTGGATCTACTTCATCTTGCCGGCCGGCCAGTCGCTGCATCTCCAGCGGCACCGTTCTTTTCTTTTCGGCTACGCCCACATGCCGATTTTTGCCGCGATTGCCGCAACTGGCGCCGGTTTGCATGTTGCCGCTTACTTCATAGACCATGAGGCCCATATCAGCGCCGCGGTTGCGGTGGCCACCATGGCCGTTCCCGTCGCGCTCTTCAAGCTCTCGCTGACCTGGCTGTACATCGCCATGCTGGGCTTTGACCGGACAATTATCGGTGTGGCAGCGGTAGTGGTGCTTCTGCTTGGGCTCAGCGTGGGGCTGGCCGCCGTAGGAGTGTCCGTTCCCGTGTGCATGCTGGTGATTTGCGCCGCCTTGGCTGTGTCAGTGGTGGTTGAGGAACATCCTCGAGCGAAGGCGGCCCAATGCCGGAAGATTGCACTGGAACGCCTGCATTCAAGGGTGGCCGTGGCCGGCAGCTGAGCGTAGCTTGTGAAGAACCAGCCAGTTCCCGTCAGGAGCCCCGAATGACTGAGAAGAAGACCGTCGGCTTCCTGGCCGATTTTGGTGCCGACGATCTTTTACTGGCTGGAGGAAAAGGCGCCAACCTCGGCGAACTGATGAGCCAAGGCTTCCCGGTGCCGCCAGGTTTCGTTGTCACCACCGCCGCCTATGCGGCTCTCCTGGCGGAAGGCGGCCTGGGCGCCGAGCTGGACAGGCTGCTGGTCACGTCCAACGACGCCGACAAGGCATCCGGAGCACAAATCCGGGACCTATTCACCCAAGCGGAGATACCGGACGCTGTCCGCGCCGAAATCGCTGCGGCCTACGCCGCAATGGGAGACGTGCCAGTGGCCGTGCGTTCAAGCGCTACGGCTGAGGACCTGCCCGGCGCCGCTTTTGCCGGCCAACAGGACACCTATCTGAACGTCGTCGGCGAGGAAGCGCTTCTTCAGGCCGTGTTGGATTGCTGGACCTCACTCTGGACCGACCGGGCCATCTCATACCGGCAGCGCCAGGGGATAGACCAGCGGCAGGTTGCCATCGCCGTCGTTGTCCAGGAGATGGTTCAGGCGGAGACCGCCGGGGTCATGTTCAGCGCGAACCCGGTGACTGGCGAGCGCGGTGAGATCGTAGTCGACGCCAGCGCCGGTCTCGGCGAGGCCGTGGTTTCAGGGCTGGTCACACCGGAGCATTACGTCCTGGACAGTACGGGAAAGGTCCGGGCCTTCACCCCTGGAGGCCGCCAGTTAAGCATCCGTTCCCTTGCCGGCGGAGGCACAGCGGAGAGTGCCGGTACCGGCACAAACCGCCCGGCCCTTTCGGACGGGCACCTCGAGGAGCTGGCCCGGTTGGCGCTCCGGGCCCAGGGCCATTTCGGCCGGCCGCAGGATATGGAATGGGCTGTGGCGGACGGGAGGGTGTACGTGCTGCAGTCGCACCCCGTGACGGCCCTTCCTCCGCCGCCGCTGCGGTTGAACCCGTTCCAGCTCCTGATGGGACCGTTCTTTGTTGAGATGTTCCAGATGCGGCCCTACCCGCTGGACGTCTCGGGATGGATGGAGCGCGGGGTGCTGGCCATGCTGCGTGGCATGGCGGGCAGCGTGGGTGTCGTTTTTCCCCCGGTTGAAAAGTTGCTTCCTGAGGAGGACGGCGTGGTGCTGCAGCTGATTACTCCGGTGCCGCATCCGACACTTCGCACCCTCGCCGCCCCCATCTCGGTTGCGCGCAGGGCCCGCCGGTTCAATCCTGCCCTTTGGACGCAGGACAGCAGATTCACGATGTTCCTGGACAACGTCCGCCGGCTCGAGAAGCAGGATCCACGGTCCCTGACCTGGCGCGGGGTGGTGGGGCTCGCGGAGGATGCCTTCGCTACAATGCGCGGAATTACCGATTTGCGGATCTCTTACCTCCCCGGCGCGTTTGTTCCACAGCTGAAGCTGCGCCTCATGCTCCTGCTGCTGGGCAAGAAGCACCTCGGCTCAGTCCTCATTGCAGGCGCGGAAACACGCACCAGCCAGGCCAACCGGGCGCTGGAAAACCTCGCCCTGCAGGTGGGGGCAGATCCCGGCCTGATGCTGGCCTTCGCTGGGCCAGGCGGCCCGGGCGAACTCTTGGCCAGGTTGGAATCGGAGCCGGAATTCCGGGAGTTTCACAGCAACTTTCAGGCCTTCCTGGCGGAGTACGGGCACCGGGAAACGGTGAGCATCGTGCTGAGCAGTTCGCCCACATGGTCCGACGCTCCGGACGTCGTGCTGGGCCTCATCACCTCAATGCTTGGTGAAAGGAGACCGGCCACCGACCAGACCGGGGCGGCGATGACCGAACTCATGAAACATCCCGCCGCGAGGAGGCCAGCTGTGCGTCGGCACCTGCTGTCCGCGGTAGAGGCCGCAAAAACGGGCATGGCCTTCCGCGAGGACAGCCACTTCTACGCCACCAAGGTGATGCCTTCCCTCCGCCAGGCGTTGCTGGACCTGGGCCAGCGGCTGCACGAGGGCGGAGTGCTCGCGGACGCTGCGGACGTCCATCACCTCCGCTTCGAGGAACTCGAGGAAATGCACGACGGCGGCGCGCTGCCCGCCGTCGAACGTGAACGGTACCGCCGGCTGGTGCTGGCCAGGGCCGCCAAACGCCGGGAACTGGAAGGGATTCCGCTGGTGGATCCGGCAGTCTTGTTCCGACACAAGCGCCGTGCTGCGGGGGCACTCATCTCGGGGATGCCCGCCAGCCGTGGTGTTGCCACCGGTACGGTTCGGATCATCCGGGGGCCTGACGAATTCGGGTTGCTGCGCAGCGGTGAGGTACTCGTTTGCCCGTACACCAACCCTGCCTGGACGCCATTGTTCCGGAGGGCGGCAGCAGTGGTGGTGGACGCTGGCGGGATCGGCTCCCACGCTGCGATTGTGGCCAGGGAATATGGAATCCCGGCTGTCATGGGCACCGGCTCGGGGACCAGCACACTACTCAATGGGCAGAGCGTGCAGGTTGACGGAACGCTGGGGAGGGTCACGGCGGCCGTAGCGGCTCCCTGACAACGTACCGGGTTCCGGGTCGACGACGCTGCGGCACAGGAATGGCCGCATCACCACCGGGTAGGGCGATGATGCGGCCGTGCCTTACTGGCTGAATTCCGGGCTGAGTCCTACTTCAGCGCGTTGTGTCCCCTGTGTTCGAGTTCCACATTGCCTGACCCCTTGCCCTTGGCCGAGCCATTGATGGCAGACGTTGTCTCGGCGAACGTCAGAGTGGCGTGTGCGATCGCATCCGCCATCTCTTCGAGCACCGTTTCATTGACATTGTTAATGGTGTC
The DNA here is from genome assembly GCF_056499105.1 of Arthrobacter sp. Z5-13. Classification (NCBI taxonomy): domain Bacteria; kingdom Bacillati; phylum Actinomycetota; class Actinomycetes; order Micrococcales; family Micrococcaceae; genus Arthrobacter; species Arthrobacter sp. Z5-13. Next base: position 176,683 of record NZ_CP096460.1, on the reverse strand, counting down.
GCAGACGTTGTGGTAGCACGGGTCGTAGGGGGCACCTGCGGTACCGCCGTACACGGCCGCCTGCGCAGCAGACTTGATCCCCTCGGCGCCGGTGAACAGGCCGCCCGCCGGGATGCCGTTCTCTATGAATCCGAAATAATCCGAGCGTCCGTCAAACTCGGTCGGTTCCGCGGCCAGACCCTGGGAAGCGAAATAGTCCAGGAAGACCTGTTCCACCCGTGCGGATCCGTTGGGTCCGGTTTCTCCGAAGGCCGAGCCGTCACCGTCGTACACGAAGCGCACATAGTTGGGCGAACCGACCATATCGAAGTTCAGGTTGACGGCGTGGTCTTTGATTTGCGCTGACGTCAGCTGGGAAACGTAATAGTCCGATCCCACCAGGCCATCTTCTTCCCCGCCCCAGAAAGCGAAACGCACCCGGTTGGTGGGGGCATCTCCGGACGCGGCCATCTGAAGAGCGGTCTCCAGGATGGCAGCTGAACCTGTCCCGTTGTCGTTGATACCGGGACCCTCAGCGACGGAATCAAGGTGCGCGCCAACAACCACGGTCCTGTCCGTCCGTCCGATGGTGTCAGCAAGGACGTTGAACGTGTTGATCGTGGTGAGGGTAGCGTCCACGGCCACGCGCATGGTCAGGTTGCTGAGTCCTGCGAGCTCCTCGCCGATCTCGAACGTGGTTCCGACGGCGGGAATGGAGGCCTGCGGCGGATCCAGGGTGCCGAAAATGAGACCAAACCGGTCGTCGTCGGGCACCTCGTTGCCTTGATTGAAAATAATCACACCCGCAGCCCCGGCTGCGGCGGCATTGTCCACCTTCGTCCGGAACGGGCAGGTGCCCCGCTGGATCAACGCGATGTTTCCGGCGGTAAACCCGGCGAAGTCGGTACCTTCACACCCGCTGGTGGACGCCCTGTCCCCGGCCAGGTTGATATCAACGGCTGTGACTGCGGCTGTGACATCGCCTGTCCCGGAGTACGTCATCACCTGGAACTCAGGCTCCTCGCCGTCAGGGACGTACGTTCTCGCTGTCGGTGTAATACGGTCCAACACGGCGCTGACCACATTGAACTGGTCGTAGCTGAAGTGCTGCCGGGTAGGCACATAACCGGCAGCGGTCAACTGCTGTTCGATGTACACGGCCGATGCTTCGTAGCCCGGCGTTCCGGCTGCCCTGGTGCCGCCGTTGGCGTCTGCGATGGCCTGGAGTGCTTCAAGGTGATCTGTGATGTTGGCTGCAGACACGGCCTCCCGAAGGGCCAAGGTGTCCGTTCCGTTGTCGGCATTGGCAGGTGGTGCCAAGGTGAATGCGAGTGCGATGGTGGCGACGATGGCCGCACGGCCGTACTTCCGATTCTTCTGCATTTAGGGGTCTCCTGAATTATGCGGAATCCGGTCCGGACATCTTCGTCCGGACCGGTGGTGAGGTGAGCCTAGCGGATACGAATTCGGCGAGAAAGGGATTGACAAAGGACTTGGAGGATGTGGCCGCAGATCGACTTCAACCGGATACCATCAGGCCATGCGTGAGCTGCCCCAACCAAGCAATGTCGATCTCCTGGTGCTACACACCATCCGCTGCATCGGTTTCGCGAGCCTCCAGCGCATTGCTCAAACTGCCGGGCTGTCTGAATCCAAGACGGAGTCGCAGTTGCTGGACCTGGCTGTGGCTGGTCTGGTGACCCGAGTTTCCGGCCATTTCGGTGGGTGGGGCCTTACGGAAGCCGGTCGCACAAAAGATGCGGAGCTGATCGCCAACGAGCTCTCAGCGGCCGGCACAAGGGAAGCTTTGACTGCTGCATATGTGCGCTTCCTGGTGCTGAATCCGGAACTCCTGGATCTCTGTACCGCGTGGCAAACGATTCCCGGTGAGGGAACACTGAAGATGAACGATCACAGCGACTCCGGCTATGACGCGAGAATCCTGTACAGGTTTGTGGAGTTCCATGCCCGCGCCGGAGTGGTCTGTGCCGAGCTGGCCACGGCACTGCCCCGGTTCGAGCGGTACGCCCTGCGGCTCGGGGACGCGATCAAGCGCAGCAAGTTCGGAGACCTGGACTACGTGACGGACAGTCCGGCCTCGTATCACTCCGTCTGGTTCCAGCTGCACGAAGACCTTCTTTCCACCCTGGGTATTCCGCGGTTCTGATACAACGCAAAGAGGGAGAGGAGGCTTTGTGGCCTCCCCTCCCTCGTTGCTCACGGGGTCAGGATGAGTCGTGCATCCGTACTACGTCATGAAGAACCAGAATGTCACTTCAGTGCGGTCACCCGGATGCGGTCGACGTTTGGCGCGTATTTCGACCTCAACAGTTCCGGAGCGGACGCTGAGAGCAGTTCGGTGCTGTTGTAGTTCGGCAGCTCCTGTGAGGAGAACCTGATGGTGTTCGTTCCTGCTTTCAGCTCCACGGGGATTGTGATTTCCCAGAAGTTGTCCGCGTGGAACGTGTGGGGGAACCAGCCTCGCTTGGTGGTTCCGCCGTTGACCTGGATTTCGGCGTGGCGTGCCAGCGGGTCCGGGTTGTAGTGCGTGGCGGGTGACTGCTCCTGGTTGGAGTAGCGCACGGTCAGCGCGTATGTACCGGCCACGGGTGCCTGGACGTTTCCGAAAGTGAGGGTGTTGGTGTTGTTTGGATCTCCGCCAACATTCGTCACTGCCTTGCCGCCTGAGGCCAGCAGGTAGTTGGTGATGGCGGCGGAACCGGAGAGCGTAGCAGTCTCTGCTTCATAGGCGGTGGAAGTGAGCTTCCCGGATGATGCCCCGGTGCGGACCCGGTCCACGTAGAGTGTGCCCGAATCGGCTGTTACCTGGACCTTGTTGATGCCTCCTGCGAGGAACACCGGCTTGGTGAGCGGCCCGGTGATTCCTTCGGCCACTCTCTGGCCGTTTACGCTCATGTTCGCAGCGCCGGTGCCAAGGATGTCCACGGAGAGCTCAGCCTCGCCGTCAGCCGCGGAGTAGACCCAGAACGTGGCGCTTTGCCCCTGAGTGATGCGTGCCGTTCCCGAACCGGAGACCCCGGTACGGGTGTAGTCGGCTACTGCCCCCTTGAAGGTTGCGTTTTCGCCCTCATATATGGCCTGTGCCCCGGCTGGGTTTTTCAGGATGAGGTCGATCTTGTCCACAATGGCGTCGCCCTTGGTCCCCTTGGTTCCGGCCAGATTCTTCGCAGACAGGGAAATGGTGTGTTTCCCGGCTGTCAGCTTGACCTTGGTGTCTGCGTGGTCCCAGACCACCCACTTGTAACCCAGCGGGAGGTACATTTCCTGCTCGGCTCCGCCGTCGACGGTGAGGAACACGTTTGTGGGCCCTTGTTCCTGGACCAGCCCGAAGGTGTTCAGGGAGTTTGCGAAGACGCTGAGATCGTAGTCCCCGTTCTGCGGCACGGTGACATCGAAGTTCAGCTTGATGTCTGAATCCGTGCGAAGGCCGCCCACGTTGTAGTTTCCTGAGGTGTAGAACTTTGAGACGGCCGACGGCGAGCCTTCCGGCCCGTTCTTGGTGTAGCCGGTTCCGGTGAAGGCGGCGTTCTCGGCCTCGTACGTTCCCTTCCACAGCGAGGTTGCGGGGGTGCCGGTGGAGGCTTTCCCGCCTGGGGTGAGGATGATCTCATAGGAGGAATCAGCGTTGAGGGCGGGCAGGTGCGCACCGAAATCGAAGCCGATCGAGCCGTTCGTCACTGGGAGGTTCAGCTGACCAACCACCGACGGCTGGGCCGCATCACCCAGCTGCCCGCTCCAGCCGATCTCCTTGACCAGGGCGTGCACGCTGCTGCCGAACACTGCCGGATCCACTCCGTTGACCTGCACATGCTGGTTGCCGCTGGTTCCACCCAGGAGAATGCGCGATTGCGCCTTGGCCTTGTCCAGAGTTGCCACGCCCTGAAGGGTGTAGCTGACATTCGGCTTGGGCGGGGTGACCTTCACGGTATCCCCGGACATCTGGGCGTACGCGTTCAGGAGCCACCACTGGCCGTTGGCACGGTTCGCCTGGACTGCCGAGTCGCTGAGGTTGCCGTCGATGTTCCAGTAGGCGATGTCGCCGTCCACCTTTGAGTCCTCGATGGCGGAGAACCACTGGATCATCTGCCCCGGCACTGAGGTGTGGTAGTTGAAGGCATACTCGTTGAGATTGATCGGCAGATGCTTCCCGGCCAGGGCAGTGCCGGCGAACGCTCTATCTTCCCAGCCGCGGTAACGGGCAACATTGGTGCGGATCAATTGCGGAGCGCTGAGTTCATGCCAGGTCATCACGTCGGGCACCGTTCCGGCCGCCACCGTGTGCTTAAGGAAACCCTCCACCTGGTTGTAGAGCGTGCTGGTGTTGGGGCCGGCGATCCGGGCTGTTGGCATCTTGGCCCTGATGAGCTTGTACGTGTCATCCCACGCCTTGAAGAAGTACTGCGGGTCGTTCAGCCAGCTGATGTTGTTGTAGCTCCATGTGCTTGTGCCGAACATGTTCCCTTCGGGTTCGTTGTACGGCACGAAAACAATATTGTCCCGGTACTCGACGGGAAGCTGCAGCACCTGATCAACCTGGGCAGCAACCTTGGCCTTGTAGTCGTTCAGGCGTGCTTCAGGCGTGCTCCCGGGCCACTGGTAGGGGAACCCGCGGTAGATGTCGGTCATGTAGATATAGACGTCACCATTGGAGGCATCAGCCAGAGGTTTGACCACTTCCAGGGCGTCGGCTCCCGGGTGCTGGGGTCCGTCCTGGGCCTTGGTGGACACCGTACGCAGTTTGATGGCCTCAAGAAGGTTGGCGGAAGGCAGCCCTTCACCGTACACGCCGTAAAGGGTGCCTGAAGCGCCGCCGTGGAAGGGGCCGGTGCTGGTTCCCAGGTCCACCGTGAAGTCAGCCCTCGGAACGGTGTCACCGGCGAGGGTCCGCACTTGCTCCGGGGTCAGGGACTGGGAATAGACCCTGAAGTCATCGATCGCGCCGTCGAAGAAGGGGTGCCCTCCCCAAAAGGCCTTACCCAAGGCCCCGGACGTGGTGTTCGTGGCTGAGTACATCTTCGCCACCAGGTCCACCGTTGCCGGTTTCGTCCCCAGGCTTATGCCGTTGAGGTAATACGTGATGGTTTGCTGGTCGATAGTGGTGGTCACGTTGACCCAGCTGCCAATCGGGATCTTGCTGCTTCCTGAAACACCGACTTCGGCTGTCCCGTTGACGGGCTTGATGGAGGAGCGCGTTTTGGAGTCGCCCGCGAACGACGGCGTCAGGAACGTGGCGTTGTTGAGGTCCTTGCCGAGCCCGTACAGCCACTGAAAGTCAGCGCCGCCGTCCCACTTCATCCAGGATGACACCGTCATCGCCTTCGCGGTCTGGAAGAGCCCGTTCGGCACTGTGACGTAGGGCGCCGTCGTCGAACCTGCCGCACCGCCGGGGAGGCTGATGGCCCTCGTGCCCGGTGTGCGGCCGTCAACGAACGCAGCGTTGGCTACGTTCGCGATCGCACCGTTGAGGTGCTTCGTGGACAGGTCAGTAACCGTAGAGCCGGCCACCTGGTTGGCTTCGAAATCGTAGTGGAGGATCAGGCTCTCATCGGGAAGAGGAACATCAGCCGCGGCCACCATCATCGGGGCCGGGGCAGCTTGTGCTCCCGCAGGGGCAAAGAGCGTGAGTCCTCCACCGACGCATAACGCGCCGGCGAGGGTGGCGGAGAGGACACGGCTGGGGAGTGGACGTTGTTGTCGTTTCACCGGGTATCACTTTCTGGGTTGGGGACAGTCGTTGGGTACGTAGCGCTGGGAAACGACGTCGTCATCCCTGTTGGGCATAGCTCTTGAAGTGACGCCATAACGCTGTCGAACCGGTTCGAGCAGTGTACATACGCGTGATGGGGGCCACAAGAGTTTGGTCGAAATCGGCCCCAACCCAGCCTTTCTGGACCCAATAAGACGCTTCCGGAGGGCGATTTCCGCTGTTTCGACTACACGTCATTGCCAGAACCAAAAATCGAGGCTACATTTAGCGAACCGATTCGACGCAGGAGGACCCTTGGCAACCATTGGTGACGTGGCACGTGAGGCTGGTGTCTCGCGCAGCACTGTCTCATACGCCCTTTCGGGGAAACGCTCTATCTCCCCGGAGACCCAGGAACGCATCCGGGCGGCAGTGGAGAACCTGGGCTTCACCCCTAACGCCGGAGCGCGGGCACTGGCGAGCCAAAAAACCATGGTTCTGGGGCTTCTGCTTCACTTCAACGCTGACGAGTTCGCGCCGGCGATGATGCAGTACGTCATGTCAGTGTCCAGTGCGGCACGGGAGCGCGGCTACGACATCCTCATGATTACCGAGGACGACGGCGCCGCGGCCCTGCGCAGGGTCACGGAGTCGAACATGGTCGACGGAGTGGTCCTCCTGGACATCCACCATTCCGATCCGCGGATTGAGGTGATGAGGTCCGTGCGTCAGCCCGGCGCACTCATTGGGCTTCCCGGTGAGCCGAATGGCCTTGACGTCTTCGATCTGGACTTCGGAGAGGCCGCAAGGGTCATAGTCGACAACCTGTACGGGTTGGGGCATCGCGACATCATGCTGCTTTGCCCGCCAAAGCATGTCTTTGACCGGGGTGCAGCGTATACGTGGCGTTTCCGGGATGCGGCGCAGGAGCGTGCAGCCCGCTACGGCATCCACTTGCACACCTACTATGGCGAATCACGGCAGCCTGCCATTCAGACCAGCCTCGAGGCAATGCTGAGTTCACGGCCTGATGCCACCGCATTGATCGTCCACAATGATGCGACCATCGCAGCGCTGCCCGCGTTCCTCAGCAATCGTGGCATGTCTGTTCCATCCGATCTGTCCGTAGTCAGTCTCTATTCCAAGGAGTTCGGACGGGACTTCTCACTCCCGTACACCGCCGTGGAAACTTCCCCTGGCGAACTTGGCCGGATGGCAGTCGAACGGCTTGTTCAAAGGATCAATAATCCAGACCAGGCTGGCGAACCACTCGTCCGCTTCGTCGCCCCCGAGCTCGTGGACCGGGGCACGGTCCGCTAGCCAGTACACCCCGCGTCGTGGACTTCGCAGGGTCCGCGAGCTACTCCCCCACACCCAAATACAGCCCCACCCCCAGCCACCGCATACCCAAAAATCCCGTTCAATCCCAACACCTGCACGTTTTTCAGAGAGGATCACCGTGTTTTACAAGAAATCAATCCAAACCAGATCCGCCGCTGTCCTTGCCCTGGCCGTTCTGGCCGGTGGCGGGCTGGCAGGCTGCGCCTCAGGTCCATCCCAGGCTACGTCTACAGCCAGCAGCGAATTCACCTTCTGGGATCCATACCCCCAGTACGACGCCTCATCCGCTTGGGCGGGATCCATCGATAAGTGTGGTTCGGAGTCCGGAGCCACCATCAAGCGGACTGCCTATGACACCAGCGATCTGACCAGCAAGGCCTTGCTTGCCGGCCAGCAAGGCTCTTCACCGGATGTTCTGCTGGTGGACAATCCGGTGGTTTCCACTCTGGCCGAAGCCGGCATTCTGACCTCAGCCAAGGACAGTGGCCTGGACGCTTCCCAGACGCAGGCAAACCTCCTGGCCGCAGGTGAAATTGACGGAGACGCTTATGGCGTTCCCATCGGGGCAAACACCCTTGCCCTTTACTACAACCCACAGGTTCTGGAAGCAGCCGGCGTTGATCCTGCCTCCGTGGCTGACTGGGCGTCCCTGAACGCAGCTCTTGAAAAGGTAAAAGCGTCCGGCAAGAAGGGCATTACGTTCTCTGCCGTTGGAACCGAGGAAGGAAGCTTCCAGTTCCTGCCGTGGTTCTGGGGCTCGGGAGCACAGCTCGATGACCTTTCCTCCAGCGACGCCGTATCGGCCCTGGCCTTGTGGACGGACTGGATCAAACAGGGGCACGCTCCCAACTCGGTCATCAACAACACCCAGACAACAAGCTGGCAGGAATTCATGGCAGGCGACTTTGCCTTCGCCGAGAACGGAACCTGGCAGAAAGCAGACGCCGCGAAGGCCGGCTACAAGGTAATGCCGATCCCAGCTAAGTCAGGCGGTGCCGCAGCTGCCCCCACCGGCGGAGAGTTCCTGACCATCCCCGTGCAGAAGGAGACCGGGCGGTACGAAACGTCCAAGAAGATCATCGCGTGCCTCACCAATGCCTCCAACGTTGTGGCCACCGACAACACACTGAACTACATCGCGCCCACAGAGGAAGCCCAGAAGGCCCAACTCGCAGCCGATGCAACCCTCAAGCCCTGGATTGACGCCGTCGGCGCCGCCAAGGGGCGCACCAGCGACAACCTGGGCACCAAGTATCCCAAAATCTCAGAACAGCTCTGGACTGCAGTCCAGGCGTCCGTGACGGGATCCGCAAGTCCTCAGGACGCTGCCAAGACTGCACAGTCGGCTGCAGCCGCCGCAACAAAGTAGTGGTTAGGACGTAGCGGTCCGGGCGCAGGGAACCAACTAACCCTGCGCCCGCGCCGCCTGCGTCAAAGACCGCACCTCAACAGAAGGAATCACCATGTCACCCGTGAACATCGGGACCGCACCGCGGGAAGCAAGCCCGGCCGTCGTGACAGCGGACGCCGTGGATACCCGCGTGCGGCGGGCGGCGGCGTCGACCCGCTGGTCTGCGGCGGCCTTCCTGGCACCCCTGCTGCTCTACTTGGCCATCTTTTATGCCTATCCGCTCTACCGCAATATCGAACTGAGCCTCAAGGCCTATACCGTCCGTAGCTTCGTCCAAGGTAACGCCCCCTTCGCAGGCCTGGACAACTACATCGAGGTCTTCACGTCAGCCACCTTTTGGCCGGCCATTTCCCACACCGCCACCTTCACCGTCGTCTCGATTGTCTTCCAGTTCGGGATAGGCCTGGCGCTGGCAGTGTTCTTCCACTCAGGGTTCCGGCTCTCCGGCACACTGCGTGCCCTGTTTCTGGTGCCCTGGCTGCTGCCGCTGATTGTCTCAGCGTCCACGTGGTCCTGGATGCTCAACAGCGATTCAGGCATTGTCAACGCGGCCCTCACGGCGATGGGGATGCCTCAGATCAACTGGCTCACCTCACCTGACTGGTCCCTGGTGGCTGTTCTCATCGCCAACATCTGGATCGGCGTGCCCTTCAACCTTGTGATCCTTTACAGCGGCCTGCAGGGAATCTCCACTGACGTGTATGAAGCCGCCGCCATCGACGGAGCCAACGCGTGGCAGAAGTTCTGGCGCATAACCCTTCCGCTGCTGCGGCCCGTTTCAGCTATCACCATCCTGCTGGGCCTTGTCTACACCCTCAAGGTCTTCGACATCATCTGGATCATGACGAAGGGTGGGCCGGCAGGTTCGTCCACCACCTTGGCCACCTGGACATATCAGCTGGGCTTTGGCTCTGTCCTTCCTGATTTCGGTCCCGCAGCAGCAATTGGAAACCTCCTGATCGTGCTTGCGGTGGTCTTTGGTTTCATCTATATCCGTGTGCAGAGCAGACAGGAAAACCAGTGAGTACCCGCCGCTTTTCTTTCAAGACCATTCTCGGAATCCTCCTGACCGCAATCATGCTGTTCCCGGTCTACTGGATGATCAACGTCTCCCTGACGCCCAGCACGGACATGAGGAAATCCCCACCCAGCCTGTTCCCTGTCGAGGTGACATTCGAGGGCTATACAGCCGTCCTCCAGCAGCAGATGCCTTTCCTGGGTACCAGCCTCATCCTGGGCTTGGGAACGGTGATCCTGACTGTTGCCGTGGCAGCCCCGGCTGCCTTTGCGCTGGCCAAGCTTCGCCCCCGCGGAACAGGGCTCTTGAACTTCCTTATGCTGATTGCCCAGATGATCCCTGCCATCATCATTGCGATGGGCTTCTACGCCATCTACCTGGGTATGGGAGTTCTCAATACGCTTCCGGGGCTGATCGTGGCCGACTCCACCATTGCGGTTCCGTTTGCAGTGCTGATCTTTTCAGCGTTTATGTCCGGCATCCCTGATGAGCTGCTGAACGCGGCGAAGATCGACGGCGCATCAAACTGGCGCACCTTCCGTTCCATCGTTATGCCGGTCAGCCGAAACTCAGTGGTCACAGTTTCCCTGTTCGCCTTCCTCTGGGCCTGGTCCGACTTCATCTTCGCTTCCACCCTGAACAACGGCGGTGCCCTGAGGCCCATCACGCTGGGTATCTACGCCTACATCGGAAACAACAACCAGCAGTGGAACGCCATCATGGCAACAGCCGTGGTGGCCTCCATCCCCGCAGCCGTCCTGCTGGTGGTGGCGCAGAAGTATGTCTCAGCAGGTGTCACGGCAGGTGCCGTCAAAGACTGAAAACAGTCCGCACCGCTCATTCGCCTGGTTCGCGGACGTTCATCACCGCTGAGCCGCCCATTTACGTTGACAGGAATAACCATGCCCAAAAACTCCCGTGTCGCCTTCGACATTGACCACATCCCCTTCAGCACCCGCGGATCATGGCTGAACCTGTCGCGGGTCATCGGACTCCACAAAAGTGCTCCGGACATCCATCTGGTGACCCACCAAAACGGGCACCAGAATGGCCTGACAGGTGTTCTTGGGCTGACACCGCGTAGGAATGGAGGCAAAGTAGATGCCTCCGTTGAAGCGAACAGCTCAGTGCTTTCATGGGTCGACGGCGACGCGAGAGTGGACGCCGTCTTCGACGGCCCGGAGATCCTCCGCATCTCCGGACAGGGACTGGCTATGCGCCTGGAAGACGCAGCCGCGAGCCTCACGCCCTTTACCGGGACATTTTTCTACTACGACCCCGCCAGCAAAGGATGGTGCTTCACGTCCTACGAAACGGGCCTGAGGTACAGGATCACTGTCTTGAAGGGCGCGCTGTCCGCGGTGGGCTCGGAAGCCTTGGGGCAGGCGAAGCGATGGGTTGAAGTCAGCGCCTCGAACGGCACGTGGGAAATCGCCATCGATGAATTCCGAACTGCGAGGGAGCCTTTGGTGCTTCAAACGTCCTTCGAGGAGGCGGTCGCCAAAGCCGACGCCACCTTCGCAGGCTACTTGGACCGGATTGCCTCATGGCGGAACCAGGAGACCCCCGCCGCTGCCCTTGCCGCCTACGTTCTCTATTCAGCAACGGTCAGCCCTCTCGGATTCCTCCACCGTGAGTCCGTGCTGATGTCCAAACACTGGATGGACAAGGTCTGGAGCTGGGATCACTGTTTCAACGCCGTCGCCCTGTCTGCCGGTTTTGCAGAGGAAGCCTGGGATCAGTTCCTTGCCCCCTTTGATCACCAGACTCCCGAGGGCGCACTCCCAGACTCGATCTCCCACTCCGAACTTCTGTACAACTACGTCAAGCCTCCCATCCATGGATGGGCCTACTCCAAGCTCCGGGAGAGCCTGCCAGTAATCGACGGCGCCCTGCTGGCGGAGATCTATGGTGCCCTTTCACGATGGACAGGGTTCTGGATCAGCCACCGCACAAGTCCGGGGCGCGGGCTCCCCTACTATCAGCACGGCAATGACAGCGGGTGGGACAACTCGACGACGTTTGATAAGGACCGGCTCATTGAGTCGCCCGATCTGGCTGCTTTCCTCGTGTACCAGCTGGACGTCCTCATCGATATTTCTCATGAACTTGAAACCGGTGAGGAAGCTGTCTGGCGGGGTCACCGGGACAGGATTTTCCAAGGACTGATGGGCCTGTGGGACGGGGACGCCTTCCGGGCTTACGCCCCGTTGACGGGACGCTGGAGTACCTCCACCAGCCTGTTGAACCTTCTTCCGCTTCTTATCTCTGACCGGCTTCCCGCAGAAATTGGTCAGACCATGGCTGTCCGCCTCACCGAACACCTCACCAACTGGGGTCCGGCAACCGAGCCGCCCGCTTCCCCCCTCTACGAAGCCGACGGATACTGGCGAGGACCCATCTGGGCCCCGTCGACCTACCTGATTGAAGACGGGCTGCGACGAGGCGGCTATGTGGATCTGGCAAACGGAATCAGCACCCGGTTCCGGACCCTGTGCGAAACCAGCGGGTTCGCTGAGAATTTTGACGCCCTGACCGGCGAGGGCCTGCGGGACAGGGCCTACACCTGGACCGCAAGCACATACCTGGCTCTCGCCGCGGATGCCGTCCGGCGCTCAGCAGAAGGCCAGGTTTCAGCAGCAGACGCCACGGACGAGCTGTTCGTCGATGCGGGCTGAATGACGGGTCGAAAGGCGCCGGTGGGCCACCCACCGGGGCTGATCACCCAGGCGGGCCGCGCTCAGGCTGAGTCGCCGTCGTCCATGGTGACGATGATCTTGCCCTTAGCGTGGCCTGCTTCCAGGGCCGCCAAAGCATCAGGGATCCGCGTGAGCGGATAGACGCTGTCAACCACCGGTCGGACCTTCCCCTGGTCCACCAGTCCGGCCAGGAACCTGAGATCATCACCGCTAGCGTGCATAAAAAGGTAGCGGTACGAGACTCCGGACCTCCAGGCGCGGAGCCGCACTCCCAAGCTGATCACCCAGAACAGGGCGGCGACAGCCCGGGACGCGTGGAGGTCCTGGAGCGCTGTTTTAGGTTCGGGGATTCCTGCCACAGAGACGACGGCGCCGCCACGCTTGAGGATGCGGAAGATCCCCTTCAACGTCCGCCCGCCCACCGCGTCCAGGGCGGCGTCGAAGTCCTTGGGTGCTAGGGCGAAATTTTCCCGGGTGTAATCCACCACGTGGTCCGCGCCCAGCTCCCGGACCAGGGCTTCGCCACGGGGAGAGGCAGTGGTGGTCACATCGGCTCCGTAATACTTGGCGAGCTGTATTGCGAGGGTCCCAACTCCGCCTGCCCCGCCGGAAATGAACAGCCGGCTGCCCGGTTGGATCCGCAATTCGTCTCGCAGCGCCTGCAGGGCCGTAAGTCCGGCAAGTGGAAGGCCGGCAGCTTCTGTAAACAGCAGCGATTGAGGCATCAGCGCCACGAGCTCCTGGGGCACGCAGACAAACTCGGCGAAAGCACCCAGCCCCGGTGCGTCCACCCGGGAATACACCCGGTCGCCCGCGGTGAAGCGGTTGGTGCCCTGCCCGACGCCGACCACGGTTCCGGCCAGCTCGCAGCCCGCAATGAACGGCAGCCTGGGCCGGAAAAGAAGCCGCAGCTTCCCCTGCCGCATCTTGAAATCCACCGGGTTGAGGCCGGCTGCTCCCACCTTGATGAGCACTTGGCCGGGTCCTGGGCCCGGCTTCGGAACATCCTGCAGCACCATGGCTTCCGGCCCGCCGTAGCGGGTGATCACATAGGCGCGCACTGTTCAGCGTTACTTTCGGTAGGGAGCTACTGTCGATCGCCCTGCCGGGCATCCTCGGCCGTTGCGTCCTGGGAATCCTCATCGTCCTCAGGATCTGAGCCCAAGGATGCACCTTCACCTGGTCCGTACGCCAGCGACGTGTAGTCAGTGTCGTCGTCGGCGTCCAGGAACTCGTCCAGTTCATCCAGGAGCCAGGGGTTGACGCGCTCCAGGATCTTGCGGACTTCAGCCTCGGGAACTGCTGCATACAGGACGGGCCGCGCCTCCTTGTACCGGGTGACCGGCGGCTTGCCAGGCCACTTCTCGGCAAGGGCCTTGACTCGCTCGGGGAGGGAATTGTGGGCGTTGTCCGCAATCTTCACGAGTGTGGCGTCGTGGTCCTCGGCGATGAAGCGGATGCCGGCCTGGTAGTCGTCCGGGTCATCGTGCAGGCGCTTGGTAACGCGTTCGATAATGCCGACGGCACGTTCCGAGACGCCCATTTCCAGAAGCGCCTGCCGGGTTATGGGAGTGTCCTCGGCGATGTCGTGGAGGTACCCGGCGATCCTGATGTCGTCGTCGAAGTCCGCGAGCGCATCCCCTACTGCCAGCACGTGCTCGCGGTACGGGCGCTTGAGCTTGTCCTTCTGGCGGTTGTGGGCCACCTCGGCAAGGACCATGGCCGTCTCAACGGTGAATCGTGGTTCTGGCATGTGTGCATCCTCTACTCGGCAGGCGGCCGGTTCCCGTCCGGAAGGCCGCACTCCAGCGTAGCCCCTCACTCCGGGCCCGGCTCCTTGCCCCTATCCCAGTGCGAGGATGGCCTGCCGTACCGCCTCGCTCAGGATGATGTTGCGGCACCCTGCCCCGCCCATTTCAGCCTGCTGGGGCACGTAGCCAAACGCGAGACCATACACAGGATCGGCAAACCCCAACGAGCCGCCGGCGCCGTCGTGTCCGAACGCCCGGTAACTTCCGAACGGCCGCGTGGTCCTGGGCCTGAGGAACACTGTGCCGAAACTGCCCACCTCGCCAAAGAGCCTGTCGATCCCGTAGACCTGTTCTGCGCTGATGTCCTCGATGGTGTCCGCAGACAGGAGCGCCGCGACTTCCGGACGGCCGTTGCTGGCCGGCAGCCCGGAGAGGGCGGCAGCATATATGCGGGCCAGTCCGTCGGCACTGGCAACACCGCCGGCCGAGCTGAAACCGGCGGCCCGGACTTCGGGGATATTGGGAAAGTCGAAGAGGTTGCTGCCATCGGGGCTGAGTGCCAGGCCCAGGTGGCTGTTCGGATCAAGCCAGCGCGGGTTGGGATCCGGAGCAGACCGGAAGGCGGCGAACCGGTGATCCTGGTCGCTTGGAAGGCCAAGGAAGAAGTCCGCTCCGGTGACCGACTGGATCCGGTCCCGGTAGACCTCCTGCAGGCTGGTTCCCGTGATGCGGCGGCAGATTTCTTCCATGAACATGCCAAGGGTCAGCGCGTGATAGCCGAAGGTGGTCCCCGGTTTCCATACGGGCCGTGCAGCAGCCAGTTTTTTGGTTGCCTGCGCGGAATCGTTGCACTCTTCGAGGGTGAAGCCGCCTTCGACGCCGAGAATCCCGGCCTGGTGGGAGAGCAGTTCCCGGACGGTGATCCTCTCCTTCCCGGCAGCGGCAAACTCCGGCCAGTAGGAGGCCACAGCCGCATCAAGGTCCAGCACCCCGTCCTGTACCAGCAGTGCCATCACCAGTGCACCTGCGCCTTTCGAGCAGGAAAAGACCCCTGTAACGGAGTCCGGCCTGGTGTGTGGGCCTCCGCTGACATCAAGCACCTTAACGCCATGGTGGTAGGCCGCCACCTGGGCAGAGTATTCGGGATCCTCAGCCACAAAAGTGCCAAATAGCTCAGCGACGGCTTCAAATCCTGGTGCGACAGTCCCCATATGCATTCCCACACCCTACCGAACGCTCCGCAGTGGATGCTGTGAGCCGAGCAAGCGCTCAGCGGACCGGCCAGACCCACGGCTCCCGCGGCAGCGCCAGGGGGTCGAATGCGTTCAGGGCCTGATCCAATGGCCCGGCCGGAAGCCCCAGCGACTCGAGGAGCATGTCCCGGGCTGCCTCCGCCGGGATTCCCTTCTGCGCCAGGGCCCTGAGCGTGACGGCACCATCGCGCTTGGCCAGCCGGACGCCGTCGGAATTCACCACCAGGGGCACGTGCGCATATTCCGGAACGGGCATCTCCAACAGGGATGCGAGGTATGCCTGACGCGGAGTGGAGGGCAGCAGGTCGTCACCGCGCACCACCTGGTCGATGCCCTGATCGGCGTCGTCCACCACAACGGCCAGGTTGTAGGCAGTGACGCCGTCATTCCGGCGGAGGACGAAGTCATCCACGATGCCCGTATAGCTGCCGTGCAACATGTCCTTCACTGTCCACTCGTCGGTCCAGGCCCGCAGCCGGATAGCGGCCGGGCGGCTGGAGCGACGGAATTCCACCTCGGCAGGGGACAAATAGCGGCATGTTCCCGGATAAGCGCCCTGCGGAGCGTGCGGTGCAGAGGGTGCTTCCTGGATTTCTCGCCGGGTGCAGAAGCATTCGTAGGTAAGGCCGGCAGCGGTGAGCCGGGAAATGGCCTCCGCGTAGATCGGCCCGCGCTCGGTCTGGCGTACGACGGCGCCGTCCCACCTGACGCCGATTGCTGACAGATCGCGGAGCTGCTCTGCTTCGGCCCCTGCCCTCGCACGGTCAAGGTCTTCAACGCGGACCAGGAACTGCCGGCCGGTTGACCAGGCAAACAGCCATGCGAGGATGGCTGTACGCAGGTTCCCCACATGGAGCTGGCCCGAGGGGCTCGGGGCGAAGCGGCCTGCTGACGTCATGCCTCCAGCCTAGGCGCAGCTTGAAGAAGCTTGCAGGCACACAAGAGCCCCTCAGCTACCGCAGGATTCAATGGAACCGGCGCCGGTGGCTCAGGGGCTCTTGCCGTGAAGGGTCCGGATGCGTCTTTCCTGACCCGCGTAAAGATTTTATGGAGACGATGTGTGCTGGCGACGATGCGTGAACAAGTGTCAATCAGCGGCTTCCTCCTTGCGGGAGGCGTTGTCCGGGGGCCGGGTGGTGTGCCGGGGTGCCCTTAGCCTGGCGGATTTGGCGGTAGCCTCCTCCTTGAGTGTCACCATTTGACCAGAAGCCGTACACTTGGAGCAACAGACTGCCGCTAGCTTGATCAGACTGACCAAGTTTATTCACCAACAGTCGACAGGAGTGGTCATATTGCAGGAACTGGACGCCACCGACCGCCGCATCCTGGCCGCTTTGGACGAGGATCCCCGCCTGCCCATCATGGTCCTCGCCCAGCGCCTGGGCCTGGCCCGTGGAACCGTGCAGTCACGCCTTGAGCGGATGTCGACGTCGGGCGCCCTTCGCCCGAACAGCAGCCGCGTTCTTCCTGCCGCTCTCGGGCGGGGAGTTGCAGCCTCCGTGAGTGCTGAACTGGATCAGAGTCACCTGAACGAGGCGATTGCCGCCCTGCGGGAGATCCCCGAAGTACTTGAATGCCATGCGCCCGCCGGGGACACGGACCTGTTGATCAGGGTGGTGGCCTCCAGCCCGGACGACCTCTACCGGGTGTCCGAGGAAATCAGGTTGTGCCCAGGAATCGTGCGCACCTCCACCAGCATGTTCCTGCGCGAAGTTATTCCGTACCGGACCACGGGGCTGCTGGGAGGCTGACCACCTGCGGGAACGTATCCCCATCGCTCAGCCATCCCGAAGCCGATAAGCTCAGGACTGGATGCGCGCGGAGAAAAGTTCTGGATGCCAGAAATCCGCGATCCACTGGGGGAACTGTGCAAATTCGAGTAGTCCTGGCTGTGTTGTGCACGGTTCTTTTGACTGGCTGCGGGGTGATCCCATTTGCGGCCCCCGGGCAGAAGGAAACCACCGTGGTCAACGGCAATTCACAGTTCACACCGGCTGGCATCCAGGAAATCAAGGACACCCTCACCGCGGAATTTGACTTCACCAATCTGCCGCTTGAGATGTCAGCGCTCGGTTTCCCTGAAAAGTCAGACGGAGTTCTCATGGAAGTTGAGCGGGGCAAGCTGATTGCGGTGTCCATCACAACTCCGGGTGGAGTGGTGGAGATGAAAACCGACAAAATCCGCGTGCGCCCCGATATTGACGGCACAGTGTCGCATCTGGATTTCTTCCTGAACTACCCCGATGCACAGGACGCCAATCCTGAGATCCAGCGCGCCGTTGACGAGCTCGGCTTTGTACTTCTTGAGGATTTCCCGACAATCGGCCCTGGCTTCAAGGACGGCAGCGGCAAAGATGAGTTGTATCCGGGGTACGGCAACAAAACGGGCACGGTGTTTGCAGTGGAGATCTACTCAAACCATGACACCGGACGGATGACATTCATTTACTCCGCCTACCTCCGCAACGCGCTCTACACTCCTGAGGCAACAGAAGGTATTGCTTCCACCGGCAAACCCCCGCGCATGACTGCACAGTGAGAAAGCCAGTCCGCGACCTGATGGGGGAACTGTGAAAATCCGTTTTGTTCTGGCTGTGTTGTGCGCGGTTCTTTAAACGCTTCTCATATCCGAAGGGCAGCGCGTTCAGTCCCCGCCGAGCTGCTTCCAGTCCTGCTCCCACAGTTTCCGCATCTCGTCGTCCTTGCGGATGGCGCGGACTGCCTCCAGTTCTGCAGGCTTCCGGCGCTGCCAGTCCCGTGGGTTCAGTGATTTCCGGCCGCTATCCAGCAGCAGAAGTGCCCGGTCCGTCAGGGCGTCATTCCGCAGCGAAAAGTCGGTCTTCCGCCGCCGCAGCACCTCCTGCAGGGCAGCCCGGGCGGCGGCGTAGTCTCCCCTTTTCCGGAGAGAACGTGCCCGAACCAGCAAAAGGGCTGCGGAAAGGTCATCGGCGTTCAGCAAGCCCTCCGTTTCAGCCACTACCTCTGCATCCCGGCCCAGCGCTGCGGCGAGGGAACAGCGGGCCAGCGCCAGCGGCAGTGAGGGTGGCAACGCCACCAGCGCAGCCAGCGCTGCTTCCGGCTGACCCGTCTCCCTGAGGGCGTGGGACAACGCCAGGAACACGGCCTCTTCGCTGAACAGCACCGGAACTTCCACGCGTTCGGCAACTTCCACTTTCGTCACCACATGGGTGAGGTGGGCGGCAGCGTAACGGTTGGCGTCGTCGTCGTTCCTGGTGGACAGCCCCCGCTGGAGGAGCTCCGAGGCACGCAGGAAACCGCCATGCCGGTAGGCGAGGAGTCCCGCCATGAGATAGCAGAGCCCGGCCCAGCCTGGATGGGCCCGTGCCAGCAGGATGAGCTTGTCCGGTTCCGTGCTAGTAAAGATTGCGTCGTGGATGGAGCGGGCCGCCTTGCCCGGCATCCGCTGGAGCCTGGGGACACTTCCCTCGATGGTGAGCGTTCCCCGGTCGCGCCGGCCCACAACTCCTGAAACAAAACCTGTAACCCCGCCAGCCAATTCCCTGACCGGAGTTCTGATGAGAGGGCTGCGGAAAGGCGTTAGATCGCGGGTGTCACGGTAAAGGGGTGCGGATTCGCTGGGTCCGGCGCTCATGAGTCCATGCTAATGGCCGCGGTTGCTGTCCACCGCGGCTAGCTGACGGCTGCTACCCACACGCCGATCAACCAGGTGCTTGCGGCGAGGCAGGCAAGGCCGAACTCCACCAAAATGCCCAGGCCGGTGGCCTTGAGCGCGGCCCAACTCGTGGTCACTGCGGTTCCGAAATTCCGCGTCCGGTGGTATTCGCTCAAAAGCAGGCCGGCGGCGAAGCCCACAAAGAGCCCAACTACCGGTATCAGGAACATCCCCACAACAGCCAGGACCAGCCCCACCACGACGCTCCGGTTGGGGATGCTGTGCTCCTTGAGCTTCCGCCCTGTCAGAACCGCGCTGGCCGCCATGCCGGCCAGAACGAACACCATGCCGATTCCGAACACCACCCAGCCACCTGCGCCCGCCCCGCCCCAGATGGCCCAGGAGAGCAGGCTCAAGGCAATCAGTATGCTGCCTGGCAGCACTGGAATCACCGTTCCAGCGACTCCAACCAGAATGGCCAGGCCGCAAAGTATGGTCACGACGGTCTCGGAGTTCATTGCCCCAGTCTAAAGCCGGTCCGGACGCGGACATGGAAAGGCAGGTTCCTGCAGAGACCGCGGGGAGTCTGCAGGAACCCGCCCTTCACCGCCTAGCTTTCGTAGCCTCCGTCGTCGGGCTCCTGCGTGTAGGAGTAGTGCGAGATGTACTTGCCCTGCAAGCCCGTGATGGTCACTGACGTGACACCGGGGTCAAAGGTGGTTATGACCGCACCCAGCCCTTGGTTGGCAGAACCGGACTTAACGCAAACAGAGGTGATGAGCATCCCTGGGTCTGCCGTAAGCAGAATGCTGCTTACGTTACCCGTGACGTCGATCTTGCCGGAAGTTCCGGCCGGGCAGATCTGGTTGGCCGGCGGGGCTGCACTGGCTGGCATAACACCGCCGCCCAGGAGAACCAATCCGGCCACCGCACCGGCGGCTAGCAACTTCTTCATTTCCTGCTCCTTCTCGAGTGATTCATGAGAACGGCCCCCGCACCTCCTACTACGGCGTCGGCGTAGGGTCCGGTTTACCCAGGGCAAGGAACTTCCACAGTCTTGCTCCGGCCTGCCGGATCCCGCCATTCACATGTCGAGACTGCATGTTCTCCACCGCCCGGTCAGCAGCGATCCATTTCCGCACTTCGCGGCCTATCTGGGTTCGCCCGCTAGTCCTTAGGGTAGGGATTTCCGGTTCCCCTGGCCTGAGTGGTGTGTACTCGATTCGGAAGGGGGGTTTCCCCTTGGTACTCGCACTTAAAAGGGCGACGGCGGCCCCCCCCTGCTAAGGGAGGTGCCGCCGTCGAGGGGCTTATCTGTAATTGCCCCTTTACTCGGTGACTGCCGCGGCTACTGCTGCGGATACGGCCGGCGCAACCCGCGGGTCCAGCGGGCTGGGCACAATGTAATCTGCGGACAACTCCGGCTCGGCGAGTTCGGCTATGGCGCGTGCAGCGGCAAGCTTCATCTCGGGCGTAATCCGGCGGGCACCGGCGTCGAGCGCCCCGCGGAAAATTCCGGGGAAGGCGAGGACGTTGTTGATCTGATTGGGGAAATCACTCCGGCCGGTGGCCACCACTGCCGCGTATTTGGAGGCGACCTCCGGCAGCACTTCGGGGTCCGGGTTGGAGAGTGCAAACACGATGGAGCTGTGGTTCATCAGCTTCAGGTGCTCCTCGGCCAGCTGCGATGAGGATACGCCAATGAAGACGTCGGCGCCGAGGAGGGCCTCGGCCGGGCCGCCTGACAAGGCGCGGGGATTGCTCTTCCCGGCCAGCTCTGCCTTCTTGCTGTCAGGGTTCGCCGCGATGTCCGCCCGGTCCTTGACGATGACCCCGCGCGAGTCCAGGACAACGACGTCCTCGATGCCTGCCGCGAGCAGGATCTCTGCAACTGCAATTCCGGCTGCACCCGCGCCGGAAACAACAATCCGGAGGCCTGCGAGTTCACGGCCGGTGACTTTTGCGGCACCCGTGAGGGCGGCCAGGACCACAACGGCGGTGCCGTGCTGGTCGTCATGCATCACCGGGCAATCCAATGCCTCAATGAGCTTCTCCTCCAGCTCAAAGCAGCGCGGTGCCGAGATGTCCTCGAGGTTCACTGCGCCGAAGCTGGGACGCAGGCGCACCAGGGTCTCCACGATCTCGTCCACATCGGTGGTGTTGAGGACCAGCGGAATGGAGTCAAGGTCACCAAAGGCTTTGAAAAGAGCTGATTTGCCTTCCATAACCGGCAAGGAAGCACTGGGGCCGATGTCACCGAGGCCCAGAACCGCTGTTCCGTCACTGACGACGACGACGAGGCGCTCTGCCCACGTCAGGGTCTTTGCGAGCTTCGGATCGGCATGAATGGCCCGGCTGACCTGAGCCACCCCGGGCGTATAAGCGATTGAAAGGTCCCGCTTGGTAGCCAAGGGGACGGTGCTGGCTATGGAGAGCTTGCCGCCCTGGTGGGACGCGAAAATTTCCTCTTCGCTCAAGGTCGCGGCGGATTCAAGGTCGGTGGGAGTGGTCGTTTCAATGGACACGTCGTTGTCTCCTGGTCTAGGCCGTGGTGGCACGGGATAGGAAAGGCTCAAGCGCGGGCCGCTTGAGTTGGGCAGGTCAGCGAAGTCCATGAACGATCCAAGGGGTGGCTGGACCGCCGTGTCTCCTGCGGGAGGAACTGCTTGCCCTCCGGTACTGCCATGGTAAATCGCCGGAAGGAGCCAACCAGACCACTCTTGGGCCCAGTGCACGAATTAAGGCGTGCCTAGGCTGTCTGAGTGACGCAAATTACTGCCTTGTGTCCCGATTATGACTAGCCGGTCTAGACCACTGACTGTAACGCCCGGGGGGCCGCCAGAAGCGAACAAGCCTGCTTGAGATCCTCCTCGGCCTCAAAAAGGGAGAGCCTGCGGCACCGGACTGACTGCACCAACCCGGAGATTGCCAGCAGGAGGATCCGGGACTTGGCAGGATCGCCGCTGGCCACTGTCACTGCCTGCTCTGCGATTGCATCGATTTCCCGCAGGAGGTCCGTTGTGTCCCTGTCCTTGTGGTAGCTGGTCCGGCTCAGGCACTGCTCCACGGCCGGCTGCATGACACGCATGTGGAAGATCTCCATGGTGACTCCCACCAGGGCATGGACGCGGATGTTGCCTTTTCCCGGCCAGCTACCTACCTGCAGCTCGCCCAGCTGTTTCCGGTAGAGGGCCAACATCAGATGTGTGGCAGATGGAAAATAGCGGTACAGCGTACCCAGCGGAACGTCAGCTTTGGCAGCAACCTCGGAAAGAGTAATGGACTCAAGCCCTTTGCGGGCGAATCCGGCGGCTTCATCCAGGATCCGGGCGTAGCGCAGCTGCTGGCGCGGGAGCAATGGCGGAGCGGCCATGGGTGGCAGATCTGAATTTAGTTCAAGCATCAGCACGTTCCGGGAGAGGGCTTATTTTGCAACGGCAAAGCAGGCCCCCGGTCACCGCACTGCAGCAGCAATTCGCTGACAACTATACGGCACGTAAGTTTGGCGTATTCAGTAAAGGGCGATGAACCGACAACCGGTCTGTGTGTACACGTTCCCTATTGAACGCCCTTGATTTTAACCACGAAAACGGCGCCGAGCAGTCCAATGGCAGCAGCGGTACTGAAGAGCGTCACGTACCCGCCAAGGTATTGGAGTGAGACGAAAGCGATCACCGGGGCCACTACCTGTGGGAGTGAGTTGGCCACGTTGATCACCCCCATGTCCTTTCCGCGGTCCACGGCCGTCGGAAGAACCTGGGTCAGCAGGGCGAAGTCGACGGCGAGGTAGGCGCCAAAGCCGATTCCCAGCACGGCGGCGCCAACCAGGGCACCCGACCACACTGGGAAAAAAGCCATGATGAGGCCGGCGGTGGCAATGGTGGCCGATGAGGCGATCACAAACGGCTTGCGCCGTCCCACCCGGTCGCTCCAAGGCCCGGCAAGCACAGCGGTGATCATCACCATCATCGCGTAAATGCCCGTCAGGATCAGCACGCCCAGGGCGGGGTCCTCGTGCTTGATGACATCCCGCAGGAAGAAGAGCAGGTAAATGATGGTGGACTGATTCCCGACGTTGACAAGGAAGCGCGTCAGCCAGGCCCACGCAAAATCAGGATGCTTTACTGGGCTGATCCAAAAGCCTCGCAAAAAACCCAGCCAGGTGAATGCGGGCCTGGCGCTCAGCGGCAACGCGGGGTCGTTCCTGTTAAAGAGGTACGGAATGATGCTCAGGATCAGCGCCGCGGCACAAAGCCAGTAGCCCACCATGTAATTTCCCGTGACCACAGCACCGAAGACTGCGCCCAGGAGGATCCCGGCAGTCTGGCCCATGGCCGCGAGTCCCCCAACCCCGCCGCGCTGGAAGACGGGAACCCGGTCCGGAACTGCCGCCGTGATCGCAGCATAGGCTGCGTTGGCACCGAGTTGAACCAGGCACCAACAAAGCACCAGAAGAGCGACGGCGGTGGCGCCGGACATAGCCAGCAGCGCGGCCGTCGCAAGGACTGCACCTGCCAGGACCCAGGGCGAGCGCCGGCCAAAGCGGGAGACCGTGCGGTCGGACAGCGCCCCGAACAACGGGTTGGCAACCAGGGAAACAGCGGCTCCACAGCCCGTGACAAGCGAAAGGATGGCTTCTTTGTTGGCGGCGTCGATCCCGATGGCGTGTTGGCCGATAAAGACATTAATAGGGCCGAAGAACGCAGCATTGATCCCGACGTTGACCAGGACCAGTCCTGTCACCCAGCCGGGCGTTACCTTCCGGGTCGGCTCCGCGAGCGCAGCTGCGGCCATCGTCGCCCCCTCGGCCTCGGGCGTCATGCCAGGCGTTTCGGACA
This sequence comes from Arthrobacter sp. Z5-13, assembly GCF_056499105.1. Lineage (NCBI taxonomy): Bacteria > Bacillati > Actinomycetota > Actinomycetes > Micrococcales > Micrococcaceae > Arthrobacter > Arthrobacter sp. Z5-13. The sequence continues at coordinate 153,052 of NZ_CP096460.1, read as the reverse complement.
GGCTCATCGGTTCCCCTTGGAAGACACGGACAGTGTGAGTTCAGACTATCGTGGGCAGCAGCCATTTCAGGCGATCCCTTCAGCCCTTAAACAGCCAGTAAGCGAACATCCTCTGAACTAAGGAGAAGTTATGACCGAGCCATCCGTTGCAACTGCCGATCTGTACGACGAACGCGGTGAAGATCTGGCCTCCGTCTCGCTCCAGTTTCAGTCCCTGGGCGGTCACACCCACTTCAGCGGCCCTGTCCGCACCATCAAATGCTTCGAGGACAACGCCCTGGTCAAAGAAGTTCTCGGGAAACCGGGAGACGGTGCCGTCCTGGTAGTGGACGGAGACAGTTCACTGCGCACCGCCTTGATGGGAGACATGATTGCGGCGAGCGCCGTCCAAAACGGTTGGGCCGGCGTCGTAATTAACGGTGCCATCCGGGACCGCGAGGCAATCGCCGAACTACCGCTGGGCGTAAAGGCGCTGGGCAGCAATCCGCGGAAAAGCTCGAAGACGGGTGCCGGAGAGACCGACGTCGATCTCCTCATAGACGGCGTCACCATCCGGTCTGGCGCGATGATCTGGTGCGACCCTGACGGCATCCTCGTAGAACGCTGACAGGGCGGGGTGAAGTCAAGGCTTGCGCCTTATGCACCCCCGCTGCAGCCCTTGCGAAGTTCTCACATCAGAAAAAATTCTCCCATTCGGGAACAACCGGGGCAGTAAGATAGTTACTGAAAGCAACTATCTCATTTAATTCCGTTCGTACCCCTTGGAGAAACCATGTCCAAAAGCACCGCCGTGCGGGCACCGGGTGAAACCCTGACTCACCGCCAGACCCTGACAGTCATGGTGGGACTCATGCTTGGCATGTTCCTGTCGTCGCTGGACCAGACCATCGTCTCTACCTCTATCTACACCATCGCAAACGACCTCGACGGCTTGTCGCTGCAGGCCTGGGCCACCACCGCTTACCTGATCACCTCAACCGTGAGCACTCCGCTTTACGGGAAGCTCAGCGACATCTTTGGCCGCCGTCCGCTGTACCTCACCGCCATCGTGATCTTCCTGCTGGGCTCCCTCTACGCGGGGTCTGTGCATTCGATGATGGAGCTGGCCATTGCCCGCGGCATCCAGGGCCTCGGGGCCGGTGGATTGCTGGCGTTGGCGTTGACCATCATCGGTGACATCGTTGCCCTCAAGGACCGGGCCAAGTACCAGGGCTACTTCATGTCGGTCTTCGGCATCTCCTCAGTCCTTGGACCCGTGATCGGTGGTGCATTCGCAGGATCAGCAAACATCCTGGGCTTTGACGGCTGGCGCTGGGTGTTCTTCATCAACCTTCCGATCGGCTTGGCCGCCCTCGCCGTCGTGTTCCTCTACCTTCACCTGCCCGTAAAGCACGTCAGGCAAAAGATTGACTACTGGGGAGCGGCGGCCATCACCCTGGCGATCGTTCCGCTGCTTCTTGTGGCCGAACAGGGCCGCGTCTGGGGTTGGACGTCGGTCAGCTCGTTCCTCTGCTACGGGCTGGGCGTTGTGGGAATCATTGCCTTCCTGCTGGCCGAAAAGCGTGCCGGTGACTACGCCCTGATCCCCTTGCGCCTTTTCCAGAACATCACATTCGGACTGTCCTCAATGCTGAACTTCATCATCGGCATCGGCATGTTCGGCGCCATCGCCATGCTGCCCATGTACCTGCAGCTGGTCAAGGGACTCACTCCCACCCAGGCCGGGCTCATGATGATCACGTTCACCCTCGGCATCCTTACGGGTTCCATTACCGCCGGGCGCACTATCTCGGCGTCGGGCACCTACCGGATCTTTCCCATCATGGGCACAGCGATCCTGACCGGCTCCGCCGTCGTCATGGGCCTTTCCCTCGGCGCAGACACCGAGCTGTGGGTCCCGGGCCTGATCGCGGTGTTCTTCGGTATGGGGCTGGGCTTCTGCATGCAGCCTCTGACGCTGGCCATGCAGGTCTCCGTTCCGCCCAAGGACATGGGCGTTGGAACCTCCTCGGCAGCGTTCTTCCGGTCAATGGGCGGCGCCGTGGGCACTGCGGTGTTCATCTCGATGCTGTTCAGCATGGCGGCGGACAGGATCGCCAGCGGCATGAAAGCTGCCATGCAGAACGCCGACTACCAGGCCGTCCTCAACGATCCCGCAGTAGCCGCGGATCCCGCCAATGCCAAGCTCTATGAGTTCTTCAAGCAGGGCGCCACCAACGATTCCCTGAATGACACGAGCTGGCTGCACACCGCCAATGCCACTCTCACCAGGCCCATCACCGAGGGCTTCGCCCAGTCGATCGACATCGTGATGCTCACGGCAGCGGCCCTGACCGGCATCGCGTTCCTGATCAGCTTCGCACTCCCGAACAAGAAGCTCACGGATGCCAAGCCTGCTGCAGCCAAGGAGCCATTGGGCGCGGAGGCAGTACCGGCCCACTAGTGCACCAGGGGCGCCCGCGGGTGCTCCCTTGCGCAGCGTGCCTCTCAGCACAAGGAACGTCCGACGACGGCGGGAACCTCCCGCCGTCGTCGTCCCGCCTGTAGACCCTCCCTCACCTTTCGCAGGTTTTCTGGCAACCCTCCCTCACCTTTCGCAGGTTTTTGGGAACCCTCCCTCACCTTTCGCGAGTTTTTTGGAAACCCTCCCTCACCTTTCACAGGTTTCGGCCAGTAGGACGCGCCCTCCAAGAGGGGCAACTGGAACCTCCAACCGGGGCATGGCACACTGTTGAGCGCGCGTGCGCCGGCCTGCCGGGCTGGATCCCGAGCCAAAGATGTCTCTAGCGCTGAAATCCGATACAAGATCCAAGGGGAGATCCATGACCACATCCAGTACCGAAGTGCGCCCTGGCGTACCGCGTAAAGTGATCGGCCTTGCGGTCGCGGGCGCAGTGGGGGGATTCCTCTTCGGCTTCGATTCCTCTGTGGTTAACGGGGCAGTTGACGCCATTAAGGACGAGTTCGCTTTGTCCGAGGCCGTCACCGGATTCGCCGTGGCTGTGGCTCTCCTTGGCTGTGCCGCGGGCGCGTACCTGGCCGGAAAAGTAGCCGACAAGTATGGGCGCATTCCCGCCATGAAGCTTGGCGCGCTTCTGTTCCTTGTCAGCGCGGCGGGGACGGGCTTCGCCTTTGGCGTCTGGGATCTGATCTTCTGGCGGCTGGTGGGCGGACTCGGAATCGGCCTGGCTTCAGTCATCGCCCCGGCGTACATCTCGGAGATTTCTCCGCGCCACGTCCGTGGACGTCTCGCGTCGCTGCAGCAACTGGCCATCACAACAGGTATTTTCGCGGCGCTTCTGTCCGACGCGCTGTTTGCAACAAGCGCCGGCGGGGCCGACCAACATCTGTGGCTCGGGATCGAAGCCTGGCGGTGGATGTTCCTCGCGGCCGCCTTACCTGCCGTGGTTTATGGCTGGATCGCCTACAGACTCCCGGAATCGCCACGCTTCCTCGTGTTTAAGGGGAAAGAGGACGAGGCCCGCAAGGTGTTCGCGACCATCGCCCCGGGCGAGGACACTGACCGCAGCATCCGAGAAATCCAGGCGGCGATCGAGGAAGACAAGCTGGCTGGGCAGAAGGGCTCCCTCCGCGGAAAAGTCTTCGGGCTGCAGGCCGTTGTATGGATCGGCATCACGCTCTCAGTGCTGCAGCAGTTTGTCGGGATCAACGTGATCTTCTACTACTCCACCACTCTTTGGAAGGCCGTGGGTTTCCAGGAGAAGGACTCGCTCACCATTTCTGTGGCGACTTCCATCACCAACATCCTGGTCACGCTCGTAGCCATAGCGCTGGTGGATCGTATTGGCCGGCGGCCCATCCTGCTGGCTGGCTCAATCGGCATGGCGGTTTCTCTGGGTACCATGGCTGTGGCCTTCGCTTCCGCGACCGGCTCGGGATCAGAAATCTCCCTTCCGGGCGGCTGGGGACCGGTTGCATTGGTGGCGGCCAACGTCTTCGTGGTGAGCTTCGGCGCCTCGTGGGGACCACTCGTGTGGGTGCTGCTCGGCGAGATATTCCCCTCGAGAATCCGTGCCCGCGCTTTGGGTCTGGCCGCCGCCGCGCAGTGGATCGCCAACTTCGCCATCACCTTGAGTTTCCCGGTTATGGCGGCGGCTTCATTGCCCCTGACTTATGCCATTTACGCGCTGTTCGCGGCGGCGTCGTTCTTCTTTGTCATGTTCAAGGTGCCGGAAACCAATGGCATGTCCCTGGAGCAGGCCGAAACCCTGTTTGTATCCCCAGCAAAATAGCTGGGTCCGAAAAACCCTCCCTCACCTTTCGCGGCTTTTACCTATACCCTCCCTCAGGAGGTGAGGGAGGGTCGGCGAAAAACCTGCGAAACGTGAGGGAGGGTCGGCGAGGTCTCAGTCGTCTCTGGAGTTAACCTTCGCAAACAGCTCCAACACTTCGTCCACCGATGTTGCGGCTTCAAGCTTTGCCACCTGGGCCTTTTCAGCAAACACTTCTGCGATTGACGAGAAAATGTGCAGGTGCTCGTTGCTGATGCCGGCGACCCCCACGACGAACCTGACCACTTTACCGTTCCAGTCAATGCCCCGCGGATATCGGACAACCGAGACAGCGGATTTTTTGATGTGATCCTTGGCGGCGTTGGTACCGTGCGGGACGGCCAGATAGCTGCCCATGTAGGTGGAAACTGATTCCTCGCGCTCGTGCATAGCCGTGATGTAGCCGCTATCCACAGCACCGCGGTCCAGCAACAACCTGCCAGCTTCATAGATCGCTGCGTCCCGGGTAGTGGCCGTCCCATTCAGGATCACACTGTTCGAGGCAAGGATCCTTGATCCCCCGTCTGCACTCTCAGGTGCAGGCGCGTCGACGTCTCGAGCAACGCGGAGACCGGTGGAGCTGTTGGAGATGCGGTGGAGCCATTCGAGGAAGAGCTTGAGTTCTGAACTTGAGAGCTGATCCGAGTGCGAGGCCTGGAGCGCGGCGTTAAGGGCAATGGCGGCGACCACCACTGATGATTTGCCGGAATCATCCGGTGCCGCCTCTTTGGCCTCGTCTGTGGACACCGCGAAAATCATGGCGTCACGGGTCATGGTGGAAAGTTCCAGATTCCGGTCCGCAACAGGTTCGGCAATGAGCATGAGAGTGACACCAACATTGGCGGCGAGAATGCTTCTGGCCGCTTCCCTCGGGGGCACGTTGAGCTGGCCCGCGGCGGCCGCCTTGTTCAGCATTTCTTGCATCAAGGCTTCCGTAGATGCCACGACGGCGGGACGTCTTTCTGGCCGGATGTTGCCGAACATGACAAGGTACAGCTCAGGCTGATTGAGCCCGAACTGCACGTGGTTGTCCCACATCCGCCGGATGTCTTCCACCGGCTTGCCGGAAGGGGCGAAGTCGCGTTCGCCCCTTACGTATTCCTCGAAGCCGGCTGTAACAACCGCATCAAACAGCCCTTCCTTGTCGCCGAAGTGGTGGTATAGCGTCGGTGCGGTAACGCCCGCAAGTTGGGTGATTTGCCGCGTTGATACGGGGGCACCCGCTGACTTGGCGAGCAGCTCCGCCGCCGCGCGCAGCAGTCTCGCCTTTGGCGGCGGCTGGCCATCGAAACTCATAACCGCTACCCTAACACCTATAGCAACGCTATATGAACTGCATCACATACACTTTTTTCAGGCAAAGCAGCTACCGTCGGACGTAGCAGTACCGACCTCCAGCATCCGACGACGCAGCCTGGTTACCGGCAGAGAATGAGGACCTTCAGTGCAGAACTTCCCAGGAGTAGGCGTAAGCCCCGGCCGCATCATTGGCACCATCCGCCAAATGCCAAAACCGATCAGCGAACCCCTTGCCGGCGAGCGCCTGCCGGAGGAAATCTCACCCGAGGACGCAACGGCCCAACTCAAAGCGGCAGCCAAGGCGGTCCATGATGAGCTTAAGGAGCGGGCAGTCAAAGCCACCGGGGATGGCAAGGCAGTCTTGGAAGCCACGGCTCTTATGGCTACCGACACCATGCTCATCAAGGGCGCAGGCAAACTGATCGCCCGGGGAACGTCCGCGGAGCGCGCCATCTGGGAATCTGGTGCGTCTGTCTCGGAGATGCTGCTCAATCTGGGCGGCTACATGGCTGAGCGTGCCACCGATGTCCTCGATGTCCGGGCCAGGATTGTGGCTGAACTGCGTGGAGTACCCGCGCCCGGCATCCCCGAATCGGACACTCCGTTCATCCTGGTGGCCGAGGACCTGGCCCCTGCCGATACCGCAACTTTGGATCCCAACAAGATCCAGGCGCTGGTCACTGCGGGCGGCGGACCCCAGTCCCACACAGCCATCATTGCGCGCTCCCTCGGATTGCCGGCCGTCGTTGCCGCCGTTGGCGTCGATGAACTGCCGGACGGTACCGAAGTTTTTGTCGACGGCGCAGCTGGAACTATCACCGCGGATCCTAACGAGACACTGCGTTCTTCCGCCGAAGCCTGGGCGGCCACGGCCTCGCTCCTCTCAGAGTTCAGCGGTACGGGCTCGACGGCGGATGGCCACTTGGTGCCGCTGCTCGCCAACGTGGGCGGCGCCAAGGATGCCGTGGCGGCGGCTGCCCTCGGAGCCGAGGGCGTAGGGCTCTTCCGGACTGAGTTCTGTTTCCTCGAACGCGATACCGAACCCAGCGTTGAAGAGCAGGCGGCGGCCTACAAGGGCGTTTTTGATGCGTTCCCGGGCAAGAAAGTTGTCCTCCGGACCCTCGACGCCGGCGCCGACAAGCCGCTCCCGTTCCTCACCGACGCCACCGAACCCAACCCGGCCCTCGGCGTCCGCGGCTACAGGACGGACTTCACCACTCCCGGCGTCCTGGACCGCCAGCTTGAGGCCATCGGGCTGGCGGCCAAGGATTCCGAAGCCGACGTGTGGGTGATGGCACCCATGATCTCGACGGCGGAAGAGGCTGCGCATTTCGCCGCCATGTGCGCTGACGCGGGAATCACCACGCCTGGCGTCATGGTGGAGGTTCCATCAGCTGCACTTACAGCCGAAGCGATCTTGCGGGAAGTCGGGTTTGCCAGCCTGGGAACCAACGATCTCACCCAGTACGCAATGGCAGCCGACAGGCAGCTTGGCCCCCTCGCCGGGCTCAACACACCCTGGCAACCTGCAGTGCTGCGCCTGGTGGGACTCACAGTTGAGGGATCCGTTGCGGAAGGCCACAACAAACCCGTTGGCGTATGCGGCGAGGCGGCAGCAGATCCCGCCCTCGCCGTAGTCCTCACTGGCCTTGGTGTGTCCACCCTCTCGATGACCGCGCGCTCCCTCGCCGCAGTCGCCGCTGTGCTGAAGACCGTCACGCTGGCCGAGGCCCAGGAACTGGCGAAACTGGCCTTGTCCGCTCCCAGCGCCAGCGAGGCCCGGGCATGGGTACGTGCAAAGTTGCCGGTACTCGAGGAGTTGGGGCTGTAGGTTCACCCCGGTACCCAAAGGCTGGATTCAGCCGGGGATAATGTTCAGCCGGGTTAGGATTCAGCCATGGCACTGATAGCCCCACGGGTCACCGGCGCACTGCCCGTTGACGATGCCCGCAAGCTCAAGCGAGCCCTCGAGGGCAGCCACGACATCACCGTCTTTGTGGACGGTACTGTCCACCGGTTGCCCTCGCAGGCGAGGGACGCCGTCGTGGACCTCCTGACCCGATTCAGTGAGGGCGAGGCCGTCACAGTCAGCAGCGTGGAGGAAATGCTCACCACCTCCCGGGCCGCCGAGCTGGCGGGGATCTCACATACGTATCTGCGCAACATGACAGACCGTGGCGAGATCCCCGTGGAGTACAGGGGCACGCATCGCAGGATCCGGCTCACGGACATCATGGCTTGGCTGGAGACGCAGAAGAAGTCAGCGGCATTGCAGGAATCGGACGAGTCGAAGGACCCGGAAAACTCCAAGGCCTAACCGCACTTCCCTTCTGGGCCATTGACAGCACGAGTCTGCCTGAGCAGTATTGTGAGCGGTAACAATTTTGGTCGGGGTCAGAGGTTCCGGCACGAAAGGGAGCAATGCGTACGGAACTTGATGAACTGAACTGGGCCGGCAACTACAGCTACGGAGCTCCGGTCATCCACCGGCCAAGCTCGGTGGATGAAGCACAGGAAATCGTTGCCGCCCCGGGACAAATCCGGGCACTCGGCTCCCGTCACTCTTTCAATTCAATCGCCGATTCCGGCGGAGCCCTGATCTCGTTAGAGGCCCTTGAGCCGGCTATAAGTATTGACTCTGCAGCGCAGACAGTCTCGGTCTCCGGCGGAACGCGCTACGGAATCCTCGCCGAGGAGCTCGAGCGGAACGGCTTTGCGCTGGCGAACCTCGCGTCCCTGCCGCACATCTCCATTGCCGGCGCCATTTCCACGGCCACCCATGGATCCGGTGATGCCAACGGCAATCTCGCCACCTCGGTGGCTGAACTCGAGTTGATTGGGGCCGACGGAAACCTGCGGACCCTGCGCCGCGGAGAACCCGACTTCGACGGCTCAGTGGTTGCTCTCGGCGCTTTGGGCATCGTCACCCGGGTGACCCTGGACATCGAGCCCACCTTCTCGGTCCGCCAGGACGTGTTCGAAGCACTCGCCTGGGAGCAGGTGCTCGCAGATTTCGACGCCGTCACGGCCAGCGCTTACAGCGTCAGCCTGTTTACGGACTGGCAGGGGGACACGGTGGCGCAGTCCTGGTTGAAGAGCCGCGGCTACGACGGCGGTGTCCCAACCGCCGCACTCGGGGCGAGCTTCTACGGCGGGTCGCCGGCCCTCCGAGCCATGCACCCCTTGCCTGGCTTCTCCGGTGAGAACTGCACCCAGCAGTTAGGCGTTCCCGGCCCCTGGTCCGAGCGTCTTGCACACTTCCGGATGGCCTTCACGCCAAGCAGCGGCGCCGAGTTGCAAAGCGAATTCTTTGTGGCGCGCGAGCACGCGGCTGAGGCCATCACTGCCATGAGGGGACTCTCCGAGCGCATCACTCCCCTGCTGCAGGTCTCGGAAATCCGCACTGTCGCCGCCGATCAGCTGTGGCTCAGCCCTGCCTACGGCCAGTCATCAGTGGGCCTCCACTTCACCTGGAAGCCCGAACAGGCAGCTGTTGAGGAGCTTCTTCCCCTGATGGAGGCCAGGCTGGCCCCGCTCGGCGCCCGCCCTCACTGGGGCAAGCTTTTCCAGGCGGACGCCGGAACCCTGGCACCGCTGTATCCCCGCTTCTCAGATTTCACGGCACTGGCCGAGCGCGTGGACCCTGAGCACAAATTCCGCAACAGCTTCCTGGAGAGCAAGGTGTTCGGCGGCTAGCTCAGATCCGTGGACGGGAAGCCCAACGCCGCGTTTTGAGAGCCGCATGGAGTTCCAGGCGCACCATCCCTTTGAGCGGATCAACTCCCAGCACCTGCCGGATCCTGCCCAGCCTGTTGTAGATGCTGCTCCGGTGCAGATGCAGCTTGTCGGCAACATCCTGAACTGAGCCGTCGTTGTCGTAGAGCAGCTCGAGCACAGGAAGCAGTTCGCCGTTGCGGTCGTGGTCCTCCAGGAGATGGAAGTACACAGATCCGGCATCTGCCCATGCTCCCGTCCCGCCTCCGGCCGACGCCAGCAACTGGTAAATGCCGGTTGCACGGCAGTCCACCAGCTCGCCGAGCTGCGGATCAACTGCTGCCGCCTGTGCCGCCTGCCTCGACTGGTTGTAGGCAAGGCTCAGCTCCCGCGGTTTGCTGAAGCCCTCACTGCATCCAAGGATGATCCGCTGCACAGGCCGCCCGGAACGTTTGGCCAGCTCCAACTGGTAGTGCACCAGGACCTGGGCGTGGCTGGCCCGGCCGATCGATTCCCGGAACAGCACCACCGCGTGGGTTTCCGTGCCGGCGCTGAACAGGGTTGAATCCACTCCGATGGTTGCCTGCAGCGCGGCAGACCGGTGGATGAGCGTGGAGGCGATGGGATCAGGGCCTTCAATCCAACCATCGGCATCGATGATGGTCACGAGCTGCCAGGGCCCCTTGCCCTGCACTTCCTTCCACCCCGCAACGGCCGCCACAGCGTTGCTTTCCCCGGCGCACGCCTTCAGGAATTCCTGCTCACGGCGCCGGCGGAACTCCGATTCTGCTGTATTGGACTCGAGGAGGAGGCCGGACAGCTGCTCCAGCTCCTCCCGGACGTCGGGCAGCTGCCCCAGGATCGCCGTCGCGCTTTCATCTTCAAGGTCCTGTTGGACCCACAGGTACCCCACGCGGAAACCGCGCACCAGCAGCGGGACGCATACGCGGCCCAGCATCCCCAGGTCCTCGTTGGCAGGCACGACGACGGGGCGAACCGCCGTCGCGATCCCGTGCGAAAGCTGCCAGGCACTTACATCAGCCGGAACCCGTTTGCTTAGCAGGAAGTTCACCCGGACACGGTCGGCATGGGATTGGTTGGAGCTGTAGGCGAGCAGGACGCCGTCGAGGTCTTCAAGGGAAAGCCCCCGGCCTAACTTGAGTGCCACGTGCTCGACGAGCTGTTCCACATCCTGTTGCTGCATGGTGCAAGAGTACTGCTCTTGTGGGCACCCGGACCTCACTTAGCTGGACCAACAAGAGGCGACAGTTGACGCTAGAGCGTTAGACAAATGTCGAGGCGATTTCAACCAAAACCCTGAAAGCAAGCGGAAGTGACGCTTTGGCTTGGCCGCTTCTAATGTCGCGTGCCTCACAACCGGATTTATTCTGGAATCACACCCACACTTCCATCTGGCCCTTACAAAGCCGCCGAACCTGGAGCCCAAAAATGATCATCGGTATCCCAAAAGAGATCAAGAACAACGAATTCCGCGTAGCCATCACCGCTGCGGGCGTTCACGAATTCCTCATGCACGGCCACACAGTTCTGGTGGAGCGCGGCGCGGGGCTGGGCTCGGGAATCACCGACGAGGAATACTCGATTGCCGGCGCCGAGATCGTGGCAGATCCCGACGATGTCTGGGGCCGCGCGGACATGGTGATGAAGGTCAAGGAGCCCATCAAGGCCGAATACCACCGCTTCCGCAAGGGCCTCATTCTGTTCACCTACCTGCATCTGGCAGCGGAGCCGGAACTGACCCACGAGCTGATCAACTCCGGCGTGACTGCCATCGCCTACGAAACGGTGCAAGAGGGCCGCACGCTTCCACTCCTGGCCCCGATGTCTGAGGTGGCGGGCCGCTTGTCGGTCCAGGTAGGCGCCGCTTCGCTCATGGCGCCGGCGGGCGGCAAGGGCGTGCTGCTGGGCGGGGTTCCGGGAGTACGTCCCGCCAAGGTTGTGGTGCTGGGTGCCGGAGTGGCCGGAACAAACGCCGCCGCAATGGCGCTCGGGCTTGGCGCGGACGTCACCATCCTGGACATCAACATCCCCCGGCTCCGGGAACTCGACGCCCAGTATCAGGGCCGGCTGAAGACTGTTGCGTCCAACAAGTACGAGATTGAAAAGTCAGTAGTGGATGCTGACCTCGTGATCGGCTCCGTCCTGATCCCGGGAGCCAAGGCCCCCAAGCTGGTGACGAATGAACTGGTGGCACGGATGAAGCCGGGCTCGGTGCTCGTGGACATCGCTGTGGACCAGGGCGGCTGCTTCGAGGACACCCACCCCACAACTCACCAGGAGCCTACGTACAAGGTGCACAACACCATCTTTTACTGTGTGGCGAACATGCCCGGCGCCGTTCCCAACACTTCCACCTATGCGCTCACCAACGTCACCCTGCGCTACGGCGTCGCTCTGGCGAACCTGGGCGTGAAGGCGGCCTTCGAGAAGGATCCCGCGCTTGCAGCCGGCCTAAACATCGCTGTCGGCCATGTGGCCCACCATTCAGTGTCGGAGGCACACAACCTGCCGCTCGTAGCCGATTGGCACCAGCTGGTCAGCGCCTGAGTGTTTCCCCATCGACTGCTCCGAAAGTGCCCTTTTGAGGCCTGATTACGGCACTTATGGAGCAGTCGATTAGGTTAAGCCAGCTCCCGGGCCTGCTCTATTAGTTTGAGGACTTCGACGGCGTCTTGGGGGTTGACCGGGAGGGGAAGGGCCGAGGAGGCGCCGCCGTCGTGGATCTTCTCCCCCAGCATCCGATAGAACTCCGGATAGGCTCCCCGCTCGGTTGGCAGCTTGTCCAGGTGCCCGTCGCGGCCAAGAGTTCCGGCCCATTCCGGGGCCTCAAGGCCGTACTCCTCGTCCAGGGGACCTCCACCGGCCACGATGTAAGGTTCCTGGGGGTCCACGCCGTGCTTGGTGAATCCGCCTTCGCTTCCCAGCAGACGGAAGCGCGGACCCTGCTGGGCGCACAGCATGTTCATCCAGAGGTGGCTGATGACGCCCGACTCATGACGCAAGGCCAGGAAGGCGTCGTCGTCCACGTTTTCGCCCGGGCGCCTGATCTGAAGTTCGGCATGTGCCACAGTGGCCGGACCGAAAAGCTGAAGCGCCTGATCCAAGAGGTGGGTGCCCAGATCGAACAGCACCCCTCCCCCTTTTTCGGCTGTTGCTTCCGCCTTCCATGCCTTGGAGACCTGCGGCGACCACCGCTCGAACCGGGACTCGAACCGGCTCACGCCACCGAGGGCGCCGCCAGCGAGGAGGGTCCTGAGGGTGAGGAAATCGCCGTCCCACCGGCGGTTATGGAACACCGTGAGCACCCGCCCCAAGCGTTCGGCCAGCCCGATGAGTTCCTCACCTTCGCTGCTGGTCACCACAAAAGGCTTATCGACGACGACGTCGAGGCCCGCTTCCAGCGCGGCCTTCGCCAGCGGATAGTGGGTTGCCGGAGGGGTTCCGAGAACCAGCAGGTCGAGCTCGCCCGCCAACCCGAGGATGTCCGCGGGGGTGTTCACCAGCCGCGTCGCCGGGTAGCGCCCGGAAGCGGCGGACTTCCGGCCGGCGTCGGAAGTTGAAATGACGTCCAGGGAGAAATCGGAATTGCTCGCGATCAGCGGGGCGTGGAAAACACTGCCCGACAAGCCATAACCGGCCAACGCTGTCCGAATGGGGTCAGAACGGCTGGCGTCAAAGGAAGAGTCTGTAGTCATGGGGCAACGCTACCCCCGCACCCTCCCTCACATCCCGACCAATTTTCCCCAACCCTCCCTCACATCCCCGACCGGTGGCGCCCCGTAGGGGGCGAAAGGTGAGGGAGGGTTCGCTAAAAACCTGCGAAAGGTGAGGGAGGGTTCGCTAAAAACCTGCGAAAGGTGAGGGAGGGTTGAGGGGGCGGCTAGGCCTGGCCGACCACACGCGTGACCAGCTCGGACCACGCTTCCGCCAGCCGCTCGGGTGCCACATCCTGGACCCGCACTGCATAGAGCAGCCTCTCAGGGTCCAGGGTTGCGCCCAAAAATATCGCCATGAGCCAAGGATCGGCCTCCATTCCGGCGGCTCGGAGCAGCAGCTCGACGTGACGATGCCAGAGCTGCGTGGCGGGAACCTCGAGTTTTGTATAGACCGACTGGTCAGCAACCCTTGCCAGGTCCCCAAATTCCAGCAAGTAACCGATGCGGGCGTGGCCGAACGCTACCAACCTGTCCAGCGGCGGCGCACCCGGTCCAAGCGGGGGAGGGCCGAACATAAAACGCCCTTGGAATTCCGCCTCAGCGTCGCTCAGGAGGGTCATCATCAGCCCGGCCTTGCTGCCAAAGCGCCGGAACACCGTTCCCTTGCCGACGCCGGCGCGTTTGGCGAGCTTGTCCATCGTGAAAGTTTCCACTCCGCACTCATCCAGGAGTTCACGCGCCGCCAGCAGCAGGCGTTCCCGGTTCCGAGCAGCGTCGCTTCGTTCTGAATCCTCATCCGGGGACCCAGAGCGGATTGGGATAAGGCTCACAAAAAACATTCTAGACCGTGGGAATATTAACCGGACCGTGGTCCGTTTAGCTCTCTGAAGGCTTCACGCCTCACCTACAGCAAACCGCCGCCCCAACCGGTGGCTGACACTAGGAGTTCATATGTCAAAGAGCACCGTACTCGCCCTCGTCGGCAGCCTGCGCGCAGAGTCCACCAACCAGAAGCTTGCTGAGGCCATCCAGGCCAACGCGCCGGAGCAGGTGGACGTCATCATCCATGAAAGCCTGGGGAATATCCCCTTCTACAACGAGGACATCGACGTCGAAGGTCAGGTACCGGCCGCGGCCGCAGCACTCCGCGCCGCCGCTTCCGACGCGGACGCCCTGCTCCTGGTGACCCCCGAGCACAACGGCACCATCCCCGCTTCGCTCAAGAACGCCATCGACTGGCTGTCCCGTCCGTACGGTGCAGGTGCCCTCACCGGCAAGCCCACCGGCGTCGTCGGAACCGCCTATGGTCAGTTCGGCGGGGTGTGGGCCCAGGATGAGACCCGCAAGGCTATCGGTATCGCCGGCGCCCAGGTCATCGAGGGTGTCAAGCTCGCCGTACCGGGCTCCGTGGTGCGTTTCGCTGAAATCCACCCGAAGGACGACGCCGAGATCGTGGAGCAGATCAAGGATGTCTTCGATGCCATCGCTGAGAGCAGCCCGGTCGCCGCTGCCTGATTTTTTTCAGATCCAGAACGCCTCCGGCCGCCACTAAGGGCAGCCGGAGGCGTTCTGCATTCCGGCCCAAATCCGTGAAGGGGCCTTACGTATCGAACCGTGACCCAGCTGTCGCCGAACCGTCATCTGAAACGTATTCCGCCCCTCCCCGCTGAGCCGTAACGTTGATATACGGATTGCGGCGGGGCTGGAGGTGCGGGCTGTCATGAGGACCTCGCAGAGTTTCATGAGGGTAGCTGGATTGGCTTGCTGCCTTGCTATTCCTCTGTGGCTTGGAGGCTGCACCTCATCCGATACGCGATCCGCCACGGATGCAGTGGAGGGGTCAGTTGTCAGCCGGGCAACACCGGCGCCCACCCTTGCCACTCCTGGGCCGGAAGCCCAGCGGGCACCTACCCCGGTAACCGAGATTGCTCAAGCGGGCAGCCCGGGACTGGCACCCCGTGGGACGAGCGAACCTTCCAAGGAGCCGGCTGCAGAAACGCCGCCGACGGTCCCGCCCGTCTCCACCACAGCAGGTTCTGCATCAGCCGCTTCGTCCCCGCCGGGCCCGGTTCTTTCGGCTGAACCCGTGCCCCCGCAAGGGGCCGCTGTTGCCGCGGGAAATCCTCCGCCCACGAATGCGCGGCAGTCCGGAAAGGCTTACTTTGTTTTGCTCGACGACGGCGGCAGTGGCGGGGTTCGGTTCGGCTGTAACGACAGCCTCGTGTCCGTTCCCCTTGCCGCTCCCCTCGCAAACGAACCACTTCAATCCGCTCTTCTCGCCCTGCTGTCCGGGAGCAGCGGAGACGGATCCGCCCCTCAGGGGCTCTATAACGCTCTGGCTTCTTCTACTCTCAGCTTCGTCTCGGGTTACTTCGATGGATCCACAGTGGTGGTGAACCTGAGCGGCGCAGTACGTCCCGCGGGGACCTGTGATGTTCCAAGGATTGAGGCCCAGCTGACGCACACAGCCGTTATGGCAGTAGGTGCAACGCGGGCGGAAATCTACATCAACGGACGGAGCCTGGCCGAGGTCCTCAGTTCGCGGTAGAACAGGACCTGCCGCGGCAAGCAAACCCTGCGAGCAAACTCCAATAGGCAACAGAGGTTGCATAAACAACAACTGAGGGTTGTATCCTGAGGAATGTGAGCCACGAGACATTGGATGCCGCAGCGCAGTTGCTGCCCGCTGAAGCCGTTGAAGCAATCGAACGGGCGGCTACGTCCGCC
Organism: Arthrobacter sp. Z5-13; assembly: GCF_056499105.1. Taxonomy (NCBI): domain Bacteria; kingdom Bacillati; phylum Actinomycetota; class Actinomycetes; order Micrococcales; family Micrococcaceae; genus Arthrobacter; species Arthrobacter sp. Z5-13. Next base: position 137,343 of record NZ_CP096460.1, on the reverse strand, counting down.
CACCGCCACGAGGAACTCTTCTCGGAGCGCGCCGCCAACATCAAGCAGTCGGCCGTACGCGATGTGTTTGACATCTCCATGCGCCCGGGACTCGTGTCCCTGGCCGGAGGCAACCCCTACCTGCAGTCCCTCCCCCTGGACCGGCTGGCAGAAACAGCCGCTGCGATCATCGCCGAACAGGGAATGATTGCACTTCAGTACGGCAGCGGCCAAGGAAGCCTGGAGTTGCGGACGCAGATTTGTGAGGTCATGGCCGAGGAGGGAATTCTCGACGCCGTGCCGGAGAACGTGGTGGTCACTGCCGGATCCCAGTCGGCCCAGGACATTGCGGCAAAGGTCTTCTGCAACCCGGGCGACGTGGTCCTCGTGGAGAATCCGACTTATGTGGGTGCCCTGAATGCCTTTGAGGCATATCAGGTACAGGTAGAGACCGTTCCCATGGACGGAGATGGCCTGGTCCCCGAATTGCTGCAAGCGAAAATCAGCGCTCTCCACAAAGCCGGGAAGAAGATCAAATTCCTCTACACCATTCCCAGCTTCAACAACCCGTCAGGCATCACTCTCAAGCAGGAACGCCGCCAGCAGATCGTCGATATATGCCGCAACGCAAACATCTTGGTTCTGGAGGATAACCCCTACGGTCTTCTCCGTTTCGACGGCCGGCCCTTGGCGCCTCTGCGTACCGGCAACCCGGATGATGTCATCTACCTGGGCTCGTTCTCGAAGATCTTCGCTCCCGGGTTGAGGGTTGGTTGGGCTTTGGTCCCCGCACACCTTCAGCGCCGCTATTATCTGGCGTCCGAATCCGTAACGTTGTGTCCCCCGGCCTTCAACCAGATGCTGGTCTCTGCCTACCTGCGGGACTTTGACTGGAAGGGACAGATTCGCACCTACCGTAGCCTCTACGAGGAACGCTGCCAGGCCATGCTTGCCGCCCTCGAGAAGCACATGCCTGAGGGCATGAGCTGGACCAGGCCGGAAGGCGGATTTTTCGTCTGGGTCACGCTCCCCGCGGGAGTAGATACCTATCCGCTGCTTCACCAGGCCATCGAGGCGGGCGTTGTTTTCATTCCCGGAGCAGCATTCACCCATTCCACTGAACCGTCGAACAAGCTCAGACTCGCCTTCAGCGCTGTCCCACCCGAAGCCATCGACGAAGGCGTCCGCAGGTTGGCACCCGTAATGCGGGAAGCAATCGCCGCACTGTAGCCTGAAAACATCCCGGCTTGGCCCGGAGATGCATCGACTTAAAGGAGCAGGAATATGACCGGAATTATTGTTGTCGGCGTAGATGGCAGTGAAACGGCGATGAAGGCTGCCGAGACGGCCGCAGGTCTCGCCGCTTCCATGGGTGCCACCCTCCACGTGGTGAGCGCCTTCGACAGCGACCGTACTGAAGTCTTCGGAAGCGGGAGCGATCAGTGGATCGTATCCGATGCCGGCGCAGCAGAGAAGGTCGCCCGGGGCGTCGCTGATCGCCTGCGGACACCGGAGTTGTCCGTGACCTATTCCGCGGCGCGCGGAAAGCCGGCCGAGGCGCTGATCAATGAAGCCGAGCGGAATGACGCCACCATGATCGTGGTGGGCAATCGTCGCATGCGCGGAATCGGCCGTGTGCTGGGCAGTGTGGCCAACAGCGTTGCTCACAGCGCGCCGTGCGATGTCTACATTGCCAAAACGGACGACGTCGCCTGAGGCTGCCCCGCTTCCTCACCTTCGCGTGAAGCTCCTCCGGTTGAAACAATCACCGGAGGAGCGACCACGCTCCCGCCATGACTACTCCGCCGAACAATGAACCGGCAACTATCTGGCCAAGAGTGTGGGCGCCGAGCACGACCCGTGCCCACCCAACCAGCGGAATCAGCAGCAGCAACCAGAGACCAGCAGGTCCCAGCATTTGCGCCCCGATGACTGCAGAACAGGCAATCGCCGAAGCGTGGCCGCTCATTTTCCAAAAGAGGCTCACAGCGGCAAGAACAACGATGCCGCCCACGATTGTCAGAACCATGGCCAGCACACTGGCTGGTGCATCGAGGGACGTCAGCACCAGGAGTCCTGCCACAACCGAGACGGCTGTCATCATCAGCACGGGTGCGCGCTGTTTGCGGTTGCTCACATGATGATCGGTGATCTTTCCCAGTCTGACCAGCCAAATGACCACGGCGAACGGCAACGCGCAGACGAAACAAAGGGCCAAAGCCCCAAACCAGATGGTGCCGGGAAAACCGCCGTCGGCCGCTGGACTGACCAACAACATCACGGCAACCACCAGCGGCGGCTGCAGCACTTCCGAAATGATGTGGGCAATCCTGGTGCTCATCGATGCTGCTTGCGCGCGCGCCTCAGTGCGGGCGGTTCCGAGGTCCACGTTCACCATTAGCTAAAGTCCACCGTCAGTTTCTTTAGGCCACCGCTCAGTCAAGCAGCAGGGCAGGCTCTTCGAGGATGGCCGCGACGTCCGCCATGAACCTTGCCGAAAGATCTCCATCCACCACGCGGTGGTCAAAGGAGCCACCCAGGGTGGTGATCCAGCGCGGTATGACCTCTCCGTCCAGAACCCATGGCTTCTGCTTGATGGTGCCGAAGGCGACGATGGCTACCTCGCCCGGATTGATAATGGGGGTTCCCGTATCAATTCCCAGAGCACCGATGTTCGTGACAGTGAGGGTACCGCCCTGCATTTGCGCCGGCTGGGTCTTGCCTGCGCGTGCTGTGGTGGCGAGGTCGTTGAGGGCCAGGGCCAGTTCCTTGAGGGAGAGATCCTGGGCGTTCTTGATGTTGGGCACCATGAGCCCCCGTGGAGTTGCAGCGGCAATCCCGAGATTCATGTAGTGCTTTACATGGATTTCAGCGGTGTCACTGCCGTCGGTGCTGTCCACCCAGGTGGCGTTGACGCTCGGATTACGCGCCGCAGCCCAGATGACGGCCTTCGCGAGGATCAGGAGGGGGGAGACCCGGATGCCCTCAAAGTCACGCGACACTTTGAGCCGCTTCACAAACTCCATGGTCCGGCTGGCATCAACATCCACAAAAATGCTGACATGGGGAGCCGAGAACGCCGACTCCACCATCGCCTTGGCCGTCGCCTTGCGGACACCCTTGACCGGGATGCGCTCGATACGCTGGTCCTGCGGCTTGTTGGACTTGCCCCAGAAGGAATCGGCCTTATCCAGTTCGGCGTCGCGCTGTGACTGGTAGCTCACCAGGTCCTCCCTGGTGACTTCCCCGCGTGCGCCCGTCGGGACCACGTCGGACAGATCGATGCCAAGATCCCGCGCGATCTTGCGCACCGGAGGCTTTGCCAGGACCTTGTTCACCAGCCCGCTGATGGTCCCGCCGAGGGTCTGCCGGTCGCCGTCGCCGAGGGCGCCAGGGGCGGCTGTCTCCGTGATTTCCATTTGGAGGGCCTGCGGACGTACGACGGCGGCCGGCACCTCAGCAGCAGGAGGGGCAGCAGGCGTTACGGCCAAAACTGCCGGCGTGCCTGTGCCAGAGGCCTTCCGCGGCCGGCGCTTCACGGCGTCGGCCTTGGGGCCGGATCCGACCAGCGGTCCGCCCGCCTCCGGACCCGTGCCAGGGGTTTCCTCAGGCAGCTTGCCGTACAGGGGCGCAGCCGGGGTCGAAGCGGCGGGTTCTGCTGTCCGGAGGGCAGGGGCCGATACGTCAGCGGGAGTTGGGTCACCGGCCACAGCATCGCTGACGCTGATGATGGGGGTGCCGACGTCGATGGTCACCCCTTCGGGGACCAGCAGTTCGGTGACGGTACCGGCGAAGGGCGACGGCAGTTCGACGAGCGACTTTGCGGTCTCAATCTCGCAAAGGACGTCGTTAATAGCCACAGTGTCTCCGGCCTTGACCTTCCAGGAGACGATTTCAGCCTCGGTCAGCCCTTCGCCCACATCGGGGAGGTTGAACTTGTTCAGAGTCATAGGGTCCTCGGTTTCGAAACGATCAAGGGCTGCATGGGGGACGTGCTGCAGACGGGCTGAATTCAGTAGGCCAGGGCGCGGTCCAGCGCCTCAAGAATCCTGTCGATGTCCGGCAGGTAATCCTCTTCCACCTTGGCAACGGGATAAGGCATGTGGAAACCACCCACCCGAATCACCGGAGCTTCCAGCGACAGGAACGCCCGCTCGCTGATCCGCGCGGCGATCTCGCCACCGATTCCACCAAAGGTGGGGGCCTCGTGGGCAACGATCAGCCGGCCGGTCTTTTTCACGGATTCCGTGACGGTATCGAAATCGATAGGGGAAATGGAACGGAGGTCGATGACTTCAACGCTGCGGCCGTCTTCCTCAGCAGCGTTTGCGGCCGCAAGGGCCACCGGAACGAGGGGCCCGTACGCGACTACCGTGGCGTCCTGACCTTCCCGGATCACGTGGGCCTTGAAAGGGTCATCAGCGAGACCGGGGGCCTGGACGTCGACGTCGCCCTTGAGCCAGTACCGGCGTTTGGGCTCGAAGACAATAACGGGGTCCTGGCAGTCCACAGCCTGCTGGATCATCCAGTACGCATCATGGGCGTTCGATGGGGTGATGATGCGAAGGCCTGCGGTATGTGCGAACAACGCTTCCGGCGATTCCGAGTGGTGCTCCACGGACCCGATCCCGCCACCGTACGGAATGCGGATCACTACGGGAACGGTGAGGTTGCCGTGGCTGCGGGCATGCATTTTAGCCAGCTGGGTGGTGATCTGGTTGAACCCGGGGAACACGAAACCGTCGAACTGGATCTCGCAGACCGGGCTGTAGCCACGCAGGGCCAGGCCGATCGCTGTACCGATGATGCCGGACTCAGCGAGGGGGGTGTCTACAACGCGGTCGGCACCGAATTCACCGATCAGCCCGTCAGTGACACGGTAGACGCCGCCGAGGGGCCCGATGTCCTCGCCCATGAGCAGGGACTTGGGATTGTTGGCCAACACGGCCCGCAGGCCTTCGTTAATCGCCTTCGCGATGGTCATGGTGGTCATCAGTGCGCCGCCCCTTCAGCTGCCTCTTCGAATCCTGCGCTGTATTGCTCAAACCAGGCGAGTTCCTCCGCCACCAGGGGATGTGATTCCACATAGGCGTTCGCGAAGGCCGAACGGATGTCAGGCGTCTCGAGGTCGTGGGTGGTGCGGCGCACGTAGGAGGCGAGCTCGTCGCCGTCGGCCTTAACCTGCTCAAAGAAGGCATCATCTGCCAGGCCCGCGGCGCGCAGGTAGACCTCAAGCCTCGCTAGAGGATCCTTCGCCCGCCAGGCGTCCTCCTCGGCGGACGGCCTGTACTTGGTGGGATCGTCTGCGGTGGTGTGCGCGCCCACGCGGTAGGTAAAGGCCTCGATCAAAACGGGGCCCTTCCCCGAGCGCGCGTGCTCAAGTGCCCACTCAGTCACGGCATGGACGGCGATGACATCATTTCCGTCCACGCGAATGCCGGGGAAGCCGTAACCCTTGGCGCGGTTGGAGAGCGGAATGCGGGTCTGCACGGCGCTGGGTACCGAGATGGCCCAGTGGTTGTTCTGGCAGAAGAACACCACGGGAGCGTTATAGGAGGAGGCAAAGACCATGGATTCGTGCACATCGCCCTCGGAACTGGCTCCGTCGCCGAAGTATGCCATGACAGCAGCGGGCGGTTCCGTTCCCGCTGGATCCGAGGCGGCCGCGAGCTTCTGGTCCCGCTGGATCCCCATCGCGTAGCCCACCGCATGGAGGGTCTGGGCAGCAAGGACGAGGGTGTAGAGATGGAAGTTGGTGTCCTTGGGATTCCACCCGCCGTTGGACACGCCGCGGAACTGCCGCAGGAGCTCGGACAGGTCAACGTTCCTGGTGAGGGCAACGCCGTGCTCCCGATACGTCGGGAAGATGTAGTCCTGGGGCTGACTGGCCCGGCCTGAGCCGATCTGGGCTGCCTCCTGCCCCGTCAGTGGTACCCAGAGTGCCAGTTGTCCCTGCCGCTGAAGGGCTGTGGCCTCCTGGTCGAACCGCCTGATGGCCGCCATGTCCGAATAGAAGCCGCGGAGTTTGCCGGCGTCGAGCTTGTCAGCGTACTCCGAGAAAACAGGGTCACTGCCCAAAGTTCCGTCCGGTCCCAGCAGCTGCACCATCTCGGCAGCGGGTTCCCCCATGGCCGCCTCGGCTTCCGCCTCGAGCTGGTCGTCTACCTCGGTTCCGTCGAACTCGGTGGAGGGCAGATGTGTGGTGCCCATACCGTCTCCTTGCTTGCCGCATGAATGCGCTGCAATGTCGCTGGGATATATGCTCCGGAAAGAATGTATTCCTGCTGGTGCATATATTGTGGCTTACTGATCCTTACTTTATCCGCAGTAAGGTAGCGGAGGGCGCCTCGTTAAGCGCTAGGAACGCTGTGGGGCTTTTGTATAGTTCGCACAGAGCTCCAAGAACCGGGTGTTAGCCTCTGCTTCTCCAATGGTGACGCGGACGCCCTCGTTCCCGAAGGCCCTGACCGAAAGTCCTACTTCTTCTGCCTTCCGGGAGAAATCTGAACTGTTGCCACCCAGGTTGAGCCAGACAAAATTTCCTTGCGCCTCGGGAATGAACCACCCCAGCTCCTTGAGGCCCGCCGTTACCCGGTCCCGCTCATCCACCAGCCCTTGTACCCTTTCTACAACCTGGCTGAAGTTCTGCAGGGAGGTCACGGCCGCAGTCTCGGCTATCTGCGAGACAGCGAAGGGAGTGGCGGCCACCCGCAGGTGCTGCGTGAGATGGGGCTGTGAAATGCTGTAACCCACCCGAAGTCCTGCCAACCCGTGGGCTTTGGAGAACGTCCTGAGGACTACCACGTTGGGGTACTTCCGGTACAGATCGATGCCCTCTACTGCATCCCCGTCGCGAACGAACTCCTGATAGGCCTCGTCGATTACCACAATCACCTCTGACGGGACAACGTTGATGAACCGCTCCGTCTCCTCGGCACCCAGGCTTGGCCCGGTGGGATTGTTGGGAGTGCAGAGAAGAATGACCTTGGTCCGCGCCGAAACTGCAGCTGCCATCGCCTCCAGGTCATGGCGCCCGTCAGGGGTCACAGGGATCCTGACGCTCCGGGCGCCGGCGAGGCCCACACAGATGGGGTAGGCCTCGAATGAGCGCCACGCGTAGATCACTTCGTCTGCTTTACCGTCCTCGTTCTGGCCGGCGAATGCGGCGAGAAGCTGGTTCAGGGCACCCAGGCTGCCCGTCCCTGTAACAATGTCCTCCGCCGGAACGGATAAGAATCCGGCCAGGGCGGTCCGCAGCCGCGTGCTCAATGGATCAGGGTAGCGATTGAAGTCTGTTTGAGCTGCGATGGCTTCCACGACGGCGGGGATTGGCGGCAGCGGATTTTCATTCGAGGACAGCTTATAACTCGTGATGCCCTCGACGGCGAGAGGAGGCTTTCCGGCGGCGTACCGCGGGAGCCTGTCTACCACTGGCCGCGGCCTGACACCCGCGGCAGTCTTTTCTGGTGTCGTCATGTGAACTAGCCTACTTCCACGTATCTGCCGCCTGCCGCGTGTGAAAACATGGGGGATGCGTTCTTTTGTTGTGCGGGTAGTCATCAACGGACTGGCTTTGTGGATTGCGAGCTGGATACTTCCGGGGCTGGACATTTCCACGTCGGCAGCCAGCGAGGCAGTTGCGCGGACAGGTGTAACCGAAGGCACAGACACCATCGGGCTCATCCTGGCGTACTTGTTCATTGGGTTGATCTTTGGGCTGGTCAACGCTTTTGTGCGCCCCTTGGTCAGTCTTCTCTCCTTACCGATCACTATTCTCACGCTCGGGCTGTTCACCATCATCATCAACGCAGCGATGCTCTACCTGACGTCGTGGCTCAGCAGCTACACCCCCGTCGACTTCACCATCGACAGCTTCTTCTGGACAGCTATCCTGGCCGCGATCATCATCACCATCATTTCCCTCGTAGCGGGGTGGCTGCCCGGCGCCCGACGCCGCTGAGGCTTCAGGCCAGTGGCAATCAAACGCTGCTGGGGCCCGGCCGGACTCACCCGTAAGGTCATATGTATACCCCTCTTGGCCTTGCATTGGCGCGCTAACAACCAATGTCTGTTGTGGTTTTCTGCGTCAAAGATCTAATCTTTCGTTGACATTGGTCGTCCGCGTAATGCAGTCTCTAGAAGGCGCGCCGCTTACTGCACCGTTGCAGCCCAGTTAATGCGCGCAACTGGAAGGGATGACGTCCGTTGATACGCAGAACTTCGAAACTGCTCGTCGCAGCCTCACTCGCAATTGCCATGCTGGCCGTGCCAGCCACAGCCCAGGCCCAGGAAGAGACTGACACCGCCCAGTTGCCCGGTCAGGAGCTCGTCTCGGCCATGCAGCCGGGCTGGAATCTCGGCAACACCCTCGACGCCATGTGCTGCGGGGAAGGCGATGACGAGACTGCGTGGGGTAACCCGCGCGTCGACCCCACTTTTTTCAACGACATTAAGGCAGAAGGCTTCAACTCAGTCCGCATTCCCGTGAGCTGGGGCAACCACACGGGCCCGGCGCCTGACTACATGGTGGAACCGGAGACCATGGCACGCGTGCAGGAGATCGTCGATTTCGCCCTCGAGGCAGACCTCATCGTCATGATCAACATTCACCACGACTCGTGGCAGTGGGTGAAGGACATGCCCACAAAGCACGATCAGGTCATGGCCCAGTACAACGCCACCTGGACCCAGATCGCGGCCACCTTCAAGGACTACCCGGAGAAACTGGTCTTCGAGTCCATCAACGAGCAGAAATTCGAAGGCTCCTCCGGCGTTGAGGAGGATCACCGCCACATGGCCGAGCTGAACAGCTCATTCCATGAAATCGTGCGCTCCTCAGGTGGCAACAACGCCCACCGCCTCCTCGTCCTGCCGACGCTCCACACCGGTTCCGAGCCGGGCGACATGAACGCTCTCGCCGCCGAGATCGATGCACTCGACGACCCGATGTTGGCCGCGACCACTCACAACTACAGCTTCTGGCCCTTCAGCGTCAACGCCGCCGGGTACACCACCTACAACGAGGAGGTACAGAACCTGCAGGCGGAGAACTTCCAGAACCAGGTGGATACCTTCGTCTCCAAAGGCATCCCCGTCATCATCGGTGAGTACGGCCTTCTCGACAACTACGACAACAAGGTGGAACGCGGCGAATATCTGAAGTTCTTCGAGCACTTCGGCTACCTGGCCCGCACTTCTGGCATCACCACCATGTGGTGGGACAACGGCACGCACTTCGACCGCTACAAGCGCGAATGGCGCGACCAGGAGCAGTTCGACTACATCTCCACCGCCTGGACCACGCGCTCGGCCACCGCCTCATCAGACCTCGTGTTCGTGGACGCCTCGGACAAGATCAACGACAAGTCGGTCACCCTGAACCTGAACGGCCACAAGTTCAAGGACCTCAGCTTCGGGAACAGCACGCTGAGGCCCGGGCCGGACTACACAATCGAGGGCACCACCCTGACGCTCAAGGCGAAGCTCCTCAAGCGCGTCCTCGGCGACGGGGAGGTGGGGACCAGTTCGCAGCTGAAGATCCTCTTCTCAGGCGGCATGCCATGGAAACTAAACGTGATCAGCTCGGATGACCCCGTGATCGTGAACGCCACCGGCACTAACGGGTCGCTGCTGATCCCGGCGGCGTTTAACGGCGATCAACTGGCCACGATGAAGTCCGTCTACGCCGACGGTATCGGGGCCGGGTTCCACAGCTGGACTACGTACCCGGAGTTCTGGGACGACTTCAAGCCGGACTACGAGGACGGGACGATCGAACTGACCAAGCGCTTCCTGGACAGCATCAAGGACGGCTCGCCTGTGTCCCTGACGTTCCACTTCTGGAGCGGCAAGACCCTGGAGTACACGGTGACCCGCGAGGGCGCTGTTGTCACCGGCGTCGCCTGACACGCGAAACTCCTTGGGGCGGTGCGTTCAACGCACCGCCCCCGGGCTTATCGGCCACCATAGGGAAGGCCCGGATGCCGTTCCTTCCGGGCAGCCGAAACGCGGCCAGCGCCTTCCTTCGACTGAACCTGAGGTTCCCGGACCATACGGAAACGCGTAGCCGTGGCAGCGCCACCGGTTCCCACCACTGCGCCCAGGGCGGCGGTTGACGCCATTAGCGAGGGATCATCGCTGGCTGAGATTGCCCTTGCCCCGGCTTCGTAGTTGGTAAGTTTGTGCCCTGGCCCCAGCCCGGCTTCCTCCCCTGACGGGGTCTGCACGCGATTGGTCATGGTCACTGTGACCCGGTCTTTGGTATCCGGACTGGCAACGCCGTCACTTCCCGGCACCCAGTCCTGGCGGTGTTCCAGGTGCAGGCTGCTGATTCCCGGCTGCGGAGTTATGCCGCCGACCGGTGAGCCCGCGGTCAGCACATATCTGAGGTCATACTCCGCGAGGAAGGCTTTGTCTTTGCTGAGGTTCATGGCATGGACGCCGCCTTGGCTGTAGCCCACGGCCACCACTTGGTCCTGTGCTTCCGCTCCGGCTTCCTTAAGCGCAGCGCGGATGGCGGCGACGGTGTATTCGGAATCGTAGCCAAGCCCTTCAGCGATACCGGCTTCATCAAACGGATTGTCTCCGCCACTGGGGGTGCCTGGCTGCGTCCCCGGAATGATCACGATGAAAGCCTTGTGCCCATCGTGGACAGTCTGGATGATTTCGATGCGGCCGTGTCCCTCGGCACCGACGCTCCCTGCCCTGGCCAGCAGACCCGCCGGAGAAGCATCCAGATCCATATCCGAGGTCACTTCCTCTACTGCACTAACAGGACGAGGCTTGAGGTCCGGAATTCCCCCCTCTGCCAGGGTGCGGATAATGGACGGAACCCCGGAAGTAGCCCTCGTGCCAGGACGAAATGCCGCGGCTGCAGCAAAGGCCGCATCAGGTCGCAGGCCGAGGAGGACGCTCAGCAACAGCGGCACATTGCGCGCAAGGGCCTCGGATGTTTCCCTGTTCATGTACCCGGTCAGGCCGCTATCCATACCCTGGGCAGCCAACAGTTCAAAGGACCCCATTCCCGTGCGGAGATTCTGGCCGGTGTGGCTCTCAGCTGCCTCATACTCCCGCTGACAGGCACGCACTTGGCTCCCGATGTCCTGCAGTTCCTGCCGGACCGCTCCGACCGCACGACGGCCCTCCCCCACGGAATCGAGCGCCGCCACTCCGCTGGAACGCGGCTCATTCGCGTAATTGCACAGGTCCTGCCAGACACTGTGTGTTGCCACCTCGACCGACGTGAGCGTGCCGGCGAGGACTTCCAGTGCTCCAGCGCCCGCTGCAAGCTCAGAGAGCTGGAAACTGATGCCTCCGATCCCGCCCCTGATCGACAAATCCCCTTCAGGCGGGGTCACCTGAGGGCGAAGTGGCCCGCCTGCACCTCCGGGCGAGATCTCCGCCATCAGTAACCGCCCGCCGGAGTCCGTGGCGACGAAACCGCCACGTTCTGGGCGTGGTGGCGCACGGCAGCGGCCGCATGGTTCAGCTGCTCCATGGCCCGGCGCAAGGCGGCAGCCTGCAGCCCTACGCTCAACCGGTAGGCCCTGCCCGCCGTCGATTCCCAACTGGTGAGCTCCAGCTGGGCAAGCCTGCGATGCACAGCCTCGACTTCAGTTATCCCGGCCTCTACCCGTGCTGCCAGCAACTGCACCTCATGGCTCCGCGAAGCGCACTGGTTGAGATCCGCCGGTGTGATGGCGCTGCTCATTTTCTGGACCCCCCAACGTGGATGTGTGGCAGTGGCGCACCCGGGTCAATGGCGACCCAGAAAGTACACAGCTGTCACTGAACTTTCACCCTAAGGAACCTGGTTTTCCGCGTGAACAGGCCATGGCAGCTATGTGGATAAGCGGGCATGACATCCAGTGCCGCTACTGACCGGAAGTCATACGCTCCCGCGGGCTTAGGCAGAGTCGAAGTTCATGAAAGAATTGCCGCATGCCTCAAACTGCCGCCACAGCTGATACCCGTACGCCTTCCGGACGCATTGCCCTTGCCGCCTCTCCGGTCCAGATTGCGCTCGGCCCGCTGGACGGCCGCTACCAATCCGCCGTCGCGCCGCTCGTTGACTACCTGTCCGAGGCCGCCCTGAACCGGGATCGCGTCGCTGTGGAGGTCGAGTGGCTGATTCACCTCACGGGCAACAATGTTCTGCCGGGGGCCGGTCCCCTCACGGCGGAGCAGCAGGAGCGGCTCCGCCAAATTGTCACGGAGTTCGATGCCGCCGCGGTTCAGGAACTGGCGGAGATCGAGGCCGTCACGGTGCACGACGTCAAGGCCGTGGAGTACTACATCGGCCGCAGGCTGCAGGGCATCGGCATCGAAAACCTCACAGCGCTGGTGCACTTCGGCTGCACCTCAGAGGACATCAACAACCTCTCTTACGCGCTCGGTGTGAAGGGCGCGGTAGAGGACGTGTGGCTCCCGGCTGCAAGGTCGCTCGTGGCCCAGATCGAGAAGATGGCCGAAGACAACCGCGCCGTCCCCATGCTTTCGCGCACCCACGGCCAGCCGGCCACGCCCACCACGCTGGGCAAGGAGCTGGCCGTCGTCGCGCACCGCCTGAACCGCCAGCTGCAGCGGATCGCAAACATGGAATACCTCGGCAAGATCAACGGTGCCACCGGAACCTACGCGGCCCACGTCGCATCGGTACCCGGCGCTGACTGGCAACAGGTCTCCAAGTCCTTCGTTGAAGGGCTTGGCCTCACCTGGAACCCGCTGACCACCCAGATCGAAAGCCACGACTGGCAGGCAGAGCTGTACGCCGACGTCGCCCGCTTCAACCGGATCCTGCATAACGTGTGCACGGACATCTGGAGCTACATTTCCATCGGCTACTTCGCACAGGTGCCGGTAGCTGGAGCCACCGGTTCCTCCACCATGCCTCACAAGGTCAACCCCATCCGTTTCGAGAACGCCGAAGCCAACCTGGAGATCTCCTCCGGGCTGCTGGACGTGCTGGGCTCCACGCTGGTGACGTCCCGCTGGCAGCGTGACCTGACGGATTCATCTTCCCAGCGCAATATTGGTGTGGCGTTCGGACATTCACTCCTGGCCATTTCCAATGTGGCCAAGGGGCTGGATCGTCTTGATGTGGCTGAGGATGTCCTCGCCAGGGACCTGGACACCAACTGGGAAGTCCTGGGTGAAGCGATCCAGATGGTGATGCGAGCCGAGGCAATCGCAGGGGTCGAAGGCATGGAGAACCCGTACGAACGGCTCAAGGACCTTACCCGGGGCCAGCGCGTGGATGCGGGGCGTATGAGGGAATTCGTCCAAAGCCTGGGCCTTTCGCCTGAGGCAGAAGCCCGGCTGCTGGCGCTGACCCCGGCTAACTACACGGGGATCGCCGATCAGCTGGTCGATCATCTGAAATGAGGCTCCTGCTCATTCGCCACGGCCAGACGCCCGGGAACGTCCTCGGGCAGCTGGATACTGCACACCCCGGCCCTGGCCTGACTGAGCTCGGCCAGCGGCAGGCGGCGGCTTTGCCCAGGGCCCTGGTGAATGAGCAGATCGACGCCATTTATGCCTCCAGGCTGGTCCGGACCCAGGTCACGGCTACCCCGTTGGCCCGTGCCCGAGGACTGGAAATCCAGGTCCTGGACGGGTTGCACGAGATCGAGGCCGGCGCGCTGGAGAAACTAACGGACCACGAATCCCACATGCGCTACATGCGCACGGCATTCGCGTGGACGTCGGGCGACCTGGACCGCAGGATGCCTGATGGCCCGAACGGTCATGACTTTTTCCAGCGTTACGACGCCGACATCGCGAACATCGCTGCAACTGCAACTGCATCCGGATCAGACGGCGATTCAAGCACTGTGGCAGTTGTCAGCCACGGCGCGGCCATCCGCGTTTGGGCCGCCGCCCGCGTACAGAACATCGACATCGATTTCGCCGCAAAGCATATCCTCGCCAACACCGGCATCGTCGCACTCGACGGCGACCCCGACGCCGGCTGGCACCTTCTCCACTGGGACGGCAGCCCAGTGGGCGGACTGGCCCTGGCGGACCCGATGGCGGAAGATCCCACAGGCGACTCGTACTGATGTGAGCCAGGTCAGGCCAGCCGGAAATGTTCTCCCGGCCCTTACGCCCGCGAAACACTGCGGTAACCGCTGGTTTCTAGTCTTGAGTTGCATACCCCTTCGGAGAATGCGATCTCGAATTGAGGCAGTCATGCAGACCAACCCGCGTCTCAACATCCGTCAAGTCACCTGGGCGAACCCCGTTGGTGCCGATCTTCGAGCAGCCCAGCAGGCGGAACTGGATGCCCGCTTCGGAACAGCCGACCACGAGCCTGGTACGCCGCCGTCGGAAGCTGATACTGCTGTGTTCCTGGTGGCCTATGAGAAGAGTTCCGGGCAACCGGTGGGCTGCGGCGGATTGCGGATGCTGGATGACCGCACCGTTGAGATCAAACGCCTCTACGTGATTCCTTACATGCGCGGCTCAGGTGTGGCGAGCTCCATCCTGGCGGCCTTGGAAGCGCATGCCCATCAGCAGGGTTTCACCACCGTGACCGCGGAGGCGGGGTCGGCGCAGCCCGACGGGCGGCACTTCTATGAGCACAGCGGATTCGCGGAAGTGCCGAGCTTCGGCCCCTATATCGGCCAAGAGCATTCCCACTGCTATGCAAAAACGATCGATTCGCACAGCGCAGCTCACACGGCCATGGCCTAGCACCCTTAGCTCGACGGAAGTCTTAGTGCGACGGCGGCGGAGACTTCCGCCGTCGACTGCTCGCCGCACGCAACAGCAAATCGCGGGTGGGCTGCAGGCGTCCCGCCAGGGCCAGGCGCATCATGCCGGCTGAGCCCAGACGCAAGGCCTGGGTGCGCAGGAACCGTTGGTTCCCGTAGGCCCGCAGCGCCGCGTGGACCGGACGCGAGTTGAGGTGGTCTGCCAGGGTCACGGCGTCGATCAGTGCCTCGCAGGCCCCGCGCCCCAGATTAGGTGTCATGGCATGGGCGGCATCTCCTACCAATGCCACCCGGCCCCGGACATATCCGGAAAGCGGGGGCGTGGTCCAAATCCGCTGCGCCAAGCTGGTCTCGGCTGCGGCGGCGGCCAGAACCTCGCGAACGCCGACTGCATGGCCGGAATATCGCTCTCGGGCCAGTTCAAGGACCCGCTCGACGTCGATTTCGCCCGGTTCCAGCTCGGGGAGGAAGCCGGAGTGGAAGGAGGCATACCAGTTGGTGCCGCCGGCTGCGGGGCCAATCCCGAACAGATCCCCCCTCCCCCAGTACTCCCCTGAGTGATCCTCCCAGAGCCTGCCCGGCACGACTCCGCGCAATGCCACGTATGAAGTAAGGCGGGCGCGGGTGGACTCGCCCCAGACCGTGCGTCGAACAATGCTGCCCACGCCGTCGGCTCCGATCAACACGCCTGGCCCCTCTGGACTGACCGCCTCAAACCGCCCGGTTTCCCGGCGGACTGAAGCCGGCACGGCAGATTCGAGGAGGCGGATGAGTTCAGGCCGGGACACGGCAATGGTTCCGCCGGCCGGGACCACCAGCCACGGGTCACCGGCAGCGTCGCGGAGGGAGCCAACAGCCAGTGCGGGGCTTGAAGCCTGGACGGCCTCGAGTATTCCCACCGCAGCCAGCGCCTCCTGCGCCTTCGGCCACATCATGAGGGACGTTCCCACTGTTGGCAGTTGCGTCCGCTGCTCGTGAAGCGTGACCTGGAAGCGTTGGGGATCAAGGCGCGCTGCAAGGGCCAAGCCGGCTATGCCGCCACCCACGATCGTAATCTCCTGCACGGGCCGAGTGTACGCGCTCGACGGCGGCAAGGTAGACCCGTCGTCGGGTGGCCGTGTGGCTCGGACGGCCCTCCCCCGCATAACCGTTGCCGGCCAGGGCCGTCCATGCGGGGCCGGGCCGTCCGTGCACGGAAACCGTGTTTGACTGTTCCTGAAATTGACGGTGATTCGTCATCAAACGTTGCAGAGTATGCCTATAGGCTTGCGGAACATTGCTGATTCCATTGGGGGAAACGAGTCTTAATCATGCAAAAAGTAAAAACACTCGCTGCCGGTATTGCCGCTCTTCTTGCCTTGGCCGGATGTGGTGGTGCGCCAGGGACGGCGTCTCCGTCCGGCTCGTCGTCGCAGGCTTCCGGCGGATCCTCCGGCGAAACGTTGATTGTCTATACGAACTCCAACGGTGAAGGCCGGGGGGAATGGCTGACAGAAAAGGCAGCAGCCGCCGGTTTTAAGATCGAAATCGTGGGAGCAGGCGGCGCGGATGCCACCAACAAGCTCATCGCAGAGAAGAACAACCCGATCGCCGACGTCGCGTTCGGCTTGAACAACATGTACTTCGAGCAGGTCAAGGCAGGCGGCGCAATCGAACCGTACACGCCATCCTGGGCAAAGGAAGTTGATGCCGAACTCGGAGACAAAAGCGAAGACAAAGCGTACTGGCCGCTGGTGAAGCAGGCTATTCTCCTGGGCTACAATTCCGAGAAATTCAGCGCTGATAAAGCACCGAAGGATTGGACGGACTTGTGGAGCAAGGACGAATTCAAGGGCCGGTATGAACGGGTCACAGGCTTAGGAACAGCAACCTCGCAATTGGTATTCGCCAGTATTCTCACCCGCTACAAAGATGATTCCGGTGACCTGGGTATTTCCGATGAAGGCTGGAGCCAGATCGAGCAATACTTCCAGCACGGCAGCCCGGCGGTCCCAAAGACTGATCTATTTGCCCGGATTGCAAGCGGTGAGGTGGACATGGGCCAGATGCCGTCGTCCATCATCCCCGAACGCGAGAAGACCTTCAAAGTGAATGTCGACGTCGTGAAGCCTTCCGTCGGTGTGCCGTTCGCGGTGGAGCAGGTGGCCCTTGTAAAGGGGACGGACAAGAAGGAGGAGGCGCTGAAGTTCATTGACTGGTTCGGCGGGGCCGAATTCCAGGGCGAATGGGCCCAGAAGTTCAACTCCATGCCGGTCAACGAGGGAGCCGTCGCAAAGGCGAAGCCTGAAGTGGTGGAGTTCGTGAATTCGCTGAAGCAGCAGGACATCGACTGGACGTTCGTCCAGGAAAACATCGGTGCCTGGGTGGAGAAGATCGAGCTCGAATACATGACCTAAAACGGACGACGGGCGGAACCTGAACGGGGTTCCGCCCGCCTCCGTTTTACGTCCCACGAACACCTTCTTCCAGACAGGCTTTCCCATGATCCGCTTGGACAACATCGAAGTTACCTTTGGAGATTTCATCGCAATCCCCGGCTTGACGCTGGATGTGAAACAAGGGGAATTCTTCACCCTTCTGGGCCCCTCCGGTTGCGGAAAAACGACGGCGTTGCGTACCTTGGCAGGGTTCATCGAACCATCCGCTGGGGATGTGTACGTTGACGGCAAGGCGGTTACCCGGCTCCCGAGCGACAAGCGCCAGGTGGGCATGGTGTTCCAGAACTATGCCTTGTTTCCCAGTATGAGCGTGTGGGAAAACATTGCCTTTGGCCTTCGCGTGAGGAAGGAAAAGCCAGCTGACAGCGATCGGATGGTTCGGGAAATCGCCCGGCGGGTTGACCTCTCGGATGAGCAGCTGAGGAAGAACGTCGCGGAATTGTCCGGCGGACAACAGCAACGCGTGGCTGTGGCCCGGGCGCTGGTGCTCCAACCCAAGATTCTGCTGCTGGACGAGCCCCTGTCCAATCTCGATGCCAAGCTCAGGCATCAGCTGCGGCAACAGCTCAAGGACCTGCAAAGCGAATTCGGCATCACCACCGTATACGTCACCCACGATCAGGATGAGGCCCTGGCGATGAGTGACCGGGTGGCCGTATTCAACAAGGGCATGGTCGAACAAGTGGGCACGCCGCAGACCATTTACGACGAATCCGCCACGGAATTCGTTTGCAACTTCATCGGCGACAGTTCGGCGTTGACGCCTGAGTTCGTCCGCGAACTGAGCCGGCAGTCCCCCACCCCGTTGGACCCCGGCGCCCGCTCCTACCTCCGGGTGGAGAAGGCGGCGCTGGCACCGGCCACAGGAGGGGAACGCGATGGAGCCGTTGCAGTCGAGGGGACCGTGGTCTCGCGGACCTACCATGGGCTTCACAGCAGATACCGCGTGTCATCCCACGGCTCGGAGTTGAGCATCATTGTCCGGGAGGATGGGAGCAGCCGGCCTGAGCCCGGGGCGAGGGTAACAGTGCATGTCAGGCCTGAACATGTGCTGCAGTATCACCCTGAAACGGGAAGCCGACTCGAAGATCCCGCCCTGGCAACCTCTGCCACCTCGCAGCCATGAGGGGAACATCGGCCAGGTCAATGCTGAGGTCACCCTTCGTCATTGTGGTGGGCATTGTCCTGACCTGGTTCGTCGCCGCATTCCTTGTCTGGCCAAATGCCAACGTTCTGATTGCCACATTTTTCCCCGACGGAAGTTTCTCCGGCCGGGCAGCTGAGAAACTCCTGTCCTCCGACCGGGCAATGAAATCCCTCGGCAACAGCTTCATGTTGGCCGTGGCCCTCTCTATCACAGTGAATATTGTTGGGATTTTCATTGTGCTGGTGACGCATTACTTTAAGATCCGCGGCTCCAGGATCCTGTTCCTGGGTTACGCCACCACATTTATCTATGGCGGCATTGTGCTGGCGGCGGGCTATAAGTTCATCTACGGCGAGAAGGGCATTGTCACGGTCCTTTTGGCCGGCATGTTCCCCGGGATGGATGCGGGTTGGTTCTCCGGCTTCTTTGCTGTCCTGGTGGTCATGACTTTTGCCACCACCACAAACCACATGCTGTTTGTTGCCAACGCGTTGAAGGGTGTGGATTTCCAGACCATTGAGGCCGCCAGGAACATGGGCGCTTCAACCTGGACCATCCTCCGCCGGATCGTCCTGCCCATGCTCAAACCCACGCTGTTCGCGGCCACCATCCTGTCCTTCCTGACCGGATTGGGCGCGCTCAGCGCACCCCAGGTGCTGGGCGGCCGGGAGTTCCAGACCATCACGCCGATGATCCTGACCTTCACCAACAGCCCCACATCCCGCGACCTCGCCGCGTTGCTGGCCGTGATCCTCGGTGTGGCCACCATTCTGATGCTGGCCGTGATGACCCGCTTGGAAAAGGGCGGCACCTACTTCTCCGTATCCAAGGTGTCTTCACGGCTGGAGAAGCAGGCCATCACCAACCCGTTGGCCAATGCCCTTGTACACGTCGCCGCCTATTTGCTCTTTGCGGTGTACACCCTGCCCGTTGTCCTGATTGTGCTTTACTCATTCGCGGACAGCGCCGCTATCCAGACCGGCCAGCTGTCCCTGTCCAGCCTCACGCTGGAGAACTACGTCCGCGTGCTCACCCAGCCTTCCGGCCTGCGTCCGTTCATCATCAGCATTGTCTACAGTGCGCTGGCCGCCGTCATCACGGTGGGAGGGCTGCTTTTCGTTGCGCGGCTCCTCCAGAAGCACCAAAACTGGCTGACGTCGCTCTTCGAGTACCTCTTGCACATCCCGTGGATACTGCCATCAGCGCTCCTCGCCCTTGGCCTGATCATCAGCTACGACCATCCGAATCCACTGGTAGGCGGAGCCGTCCTGACCGGGACCACGGTCATCCTGCTGATCGCTTTTGTCACCGTCAAGATCCCTTTTACGCTCAGGATGCTGAAGGCAACGTTCACCACAGTGAACTCCTCGCTTGAGGAGGCCGCAACCATCATGGGAGCCAGAACGCTGTATGTTTTCCGCCGCATCCTGTTGCCGATTGTCCTGCCCACAGCAGCAGCCATCGCGGCTTTGAACTTCAACAGCATGCTGGACGACTATGACACCGCTATATTCCTGGCCCACCCACTCTTCCAGCCACTTGGACTGATCATCAAGGCCAACACGGACGGGGCCGAAGGGGTGGATGGAGTCTCGAACACGTTCGTCTACACGGTGCTCCTGATGGTCATCACCGGGCTCACCATGTACCTCGTCTACGGGCGGACCCGCCGTCGGGGTGCCCGTACGCCCCGGGAACTCCCACCGCCGACGACGAGTGCGGCCAGCCCGCTTCCCGTCACCGTTTCCAGCTCTGCCCGGTAGCCGCGGAGCCGCCCTACGTCCGACGGCGGTACCTCCTAAGCTGCTCCCGGCCAGCCCGTGTAGGCCTCAGCCAGGTACGCCTGGCCGTGCATTGAAGACACCACCGAGTTGAGCTCCCCCAGTTGCCGGGCGCGTGAAAAGTCGTCAGCATCCGCCGGAGCATGCAGCATCGAAGTCATCCAGTACGAGAACTGCTGGGCTTTCCAGACCCGGTCCAGAGCCCGGCTGCTGTAGGAGTCCAAGAGCCCGGTGGAGCCTCGGGAGTAGTAGCTGTCCAGCCCCTCGAACAACATCTTCACGTCGTGGATGGCCAGGTTGAGGCCCTTCGCCCCGGTAGGCGGAACGGTGTGGGCGGCGTCCCCGGCCAGGAACAGGTTGCCGTGCCGCATGGGAGTGTGGACGAAGCTGCGGAATTTCAAGACCATTTTGTCGATGACGGGTCCCTCGTTGAGCGTAAATCCGTTGCCATTCACCCGGCTGCGGAAGGTCTCCCAGATGCGGTCATCGTTCCACTCGGCCACATTCTCGCCAGGATCACACTGAAAGTACATCCGTTGAACGGTGGGGGTGCGCTGGCTGATGAGGGCGAAACCGTTCTCGGAGTTGGCGTAGATCAGCTCATCGGAACTTCGCGGAGCCTCGGCCAGAATCCCGAACCAGGCAAAGGGATACTCGTGGAAGTACCATTTCCGGTGGGCTTCCGGCATCTGCATCCTGCACTGGCTGCGGGACCCGTCCGCACCAGCGATGAAATCGGCCTGCAGCTCGTAGTCCACGCCATCTGCCCCGGTAAACCAAACCTTCGGCTTGCCCTCGATGTCGTGGACACTGGTGCCGGTAACGCTGTAGCGGACATCGCCGTCGTCGGCCTCCCTTCGCGCAGCGAGGTCTTGGAAAACATCCGTCTGGGGATAAAGCCACACGGATTCGCCCACCAGCTCTTTGAAGTCGATACGGTGGCTTTCGCCGTTGAACCGCAATTCAATGCCGTCATGACGGTCGCCTTCCCGCAACACACGGTCCGAGACCCCGCTGTCCACGAGCATGTTCACGGTGCCGTGTTCCAGGATGCCCGCGCGTACCGTTTCGGAGATCTCCTCCCGGCTGCGGATCTCCACCACCACTGAATCAATCCCGGATTTCGCCAGAAGGTGCGAAAGCATCAGCCCGGCGGGCCCTGCCCCCAGGATGGCCACCTGGGTGGTGATGACGCTACGTGGTGCCATGGTGTTCCTCGCTTCATCGCGGTGGCCCCAGGGAAAGACGGGCCGGCTCTTATGTCTGGCCCCAGTGTGACCCGGAACTACCCCTCCACATCACACTAATTCCATTCAACGGAATCGAACCCCCGGCCACGTTCGTTCAGTTCATGGAGCAAATCCCTGCCATCGACGATCCAGAATTTATCCGCGGCGGGGAACACCTCTTCGGGGTATGTATTGGCAAAATCTGCGAACTCGCCCAACCAGCCGTCGGGAACATACTGCTCCATGCGTGGCCCCTCCGGGTAACAGCCGGCAAACCGCTTGTTGTCAAAATCAACGAAGGCGATTGGAAACAAGAAGCTCACATCCCACCACGACTGCGCACTCGGGAAGCGCTCCAACAGACTCTGCCGCAAAAACTGAAAATCCACACTGCGGATCTCTGGTGCCGCCAGAAAAGCCTCTGCCGAGTCCTGGTCGACAACTCGTATGCCTGACCTTTGAGCCAACGCTACGACGTTCAGATCCGGAACTTGATGCCCTGCCGTGGCGAATGCATCCATCCATTTTTCCCAGTCAAGCACCCAGTTGTCATGATCTGACACTCGCCACTGGATAACCCCCTTGTAACGCACAACGGCCACTGCGTATTGCGGATCGAGCAAGTCAGGCGTCGGCCCTTGGGTTTTTTCAAGATCCTTCATTTCATCTCTCCTGATCCTGGGACTCCGTGTTTCACAGTGGTCGATTCTTTCGGCACTCGCGGCAGCTCCAGTTGGCGCCCTATTCCGCGGGCCGCCGTCTGGAGTGCCGGAACCAAAGCCTGCAGGCGCATCTCCTGCAGGGGAACGACGACGCCCAGTGCGGCCAGCGCGTTCTTTCTTCGGTCAAGAACGGGCACGGCGATACCCCAGGTATCCGGGTCCACCACCCCGGCCAGCTGGGCGTACCCCTGACGGTTTGCCTCGGCCAGGAGCAGACGCATGTCGCGGGGGCTCAGCCTGCCGGAGGGATCGGCGAACTGCTCCAGATACTCCCCTTGGAGTTCCTGTGGCTGGAATGCCATCAGAGCGACGCCGGCTGATGAGATGTGCACCGGCATTCGTCCCGCGATTTGAGCCCTGTTAGCAGCCGACCCCCGGCGGGACAACCTTTCAACGAACAAGACTTCCCAGCCATCCAGGACTGCAAGGTTCACGTTCTGCTTCAGGACCTGTTGGATGTCCTCCATAAAGGGCAACGCGGCCTGCCGCAGGACCAGCGCCGGGGAATTCCGGTTTACGAGCTCCCAAAGCCGCAGTCCAAGCCGCACCGAACCGGCGTCGCCCAGGTCCACGAGTCCATGCTGGGCGAGTTGCCGGACCAGCCGGTGAGCGGTGGTTAGCGGAAGCCCGGCACGCTCGGCGAGCTGCGAAAGCTGCAGTGTGCTCACGCCGTCGGGAAAGGCTGCGATGACCCGCACGATACGGTCCACCACGGAGTCTCCGGACTCAGAGTTGGCCACGGCCGCCCAACCTCCTCCTCCTGGCGCTCAGGCGAGCTTCTTAAGCGTCATCCGGCAACGCTTCCATTGAATGGAAAGAACGCCTTCACCCTACCCCGCGCGCAAAGCGAAAGTCAGCCGGGCGAAAGTCAGAGGGACCGGTTGAGGCTCCGGCGCAAAAGCCAGGAACCCAGCAGCAACAGTGCAGCCGCCATCGTGGCAAGCACTCCGAGTTGCGGCAGGATGTCACCCAAAGTGCCTTCATGCCGCTGGATCTCGGCAAACGCGTCATACGCATACCGGTGTGGAGTGATGTAGGAAACAGCTCGAAGGGTCTCGGGGAACAGTTCCGGCGGCACCATGCAGCCGCCCAACCCCGCCAGAACCAAGCCGGCCCCCACTCCCACACCGGAAGCAGCGCCGTCGTTGTCCATGACAGATCCGATCACCATGGCTGCCGCCGCTGAAACGGTGCAGAACACCGCCAGAACCAGTACTGACAGCGGAATGCTGCCCCACTGAACCCCGAAGAGAAGTGCTGTCCCAAGCATGATGTAGCCGCCCTGCACCAACGCGATAGCGAACCTGCCCAGGGCCTGCCCGGCTATTGCCTGCCCGCTTGAAACAGGTGCGGCCAACATGCGCGGGATCACTCCCAGCCTCCTGGCCTGGATCAGGGTGGTGGCGCCGGTCAGGGAACTCAAGAACACGAAAAGCAGCAGCTGCTGGGCCGCTCCAAGATCGAACTGACCCAGGCCGCGGAACTCCTGAGCGATTTCACTGGTATCCACCACCTCCACCTTCGGGGGCGAAAGCCTCTGCGAGGCGGCAGCGAGCGCATCACCCGCCTGCGCAGCCGGCAAGCCGGCCCGGGTAAGGGCGGCAAGCTGCCCGCGCTCCACGTTGACCGACTGGATGGCCGTGCGCACCTGTTGCATCACTGCTTGCGCACCGGATTGCGACCCCATCACCACCTCAACGTCAGTGGGCCGCCCGCCTCCGGACCCGCCGGCGTCGAACTCTGCAGCAGCCTCGTCCGAGATGAACAGTCCGACGTCGGTACTGCCGCGGCTCAGCTCCTGCCGCACGGCATCCGCGCCCGCGAAAGTGACGTCGACGTCGGCGGCTTCGAGTTTCGTCTTTATAGTTTCCGCAAGTGCTGTTCCCGGACCCGAGATGGCTACCCGCGACTGCCCGGCACCCGCTCCGAACTGTGAGCCGATAAGCAGGATCAGCATAAGAGGGAAGATGAACACAAAGAAAATGTTGGATCTGTCCCGCAGGAACCGTTTCAGCTCCACGCCTGCGAGCGCCAGTACAGCCGTCATGTCCGCGCCCCCCGGTCCGGAATGATCCTGGCTATGACCAGGCAGACGGCGGCAAACACCAGCATCACCGCGAGGGGAGTGCCAACCTCAGCCAAGCCACCCCCGCCAGCGGAAACCCCCAGGCCGCGGATGAACGCACCAATCGGATTGATGTCCAGAAGGGTCTGCGCGAATCCGGAGCCCTGGATAGGAAAGAATGCCCCGCCTGCAATTCCCAGCACCATGGCCAGGATGGACTGCGCCACGTTGGCCTGTTCAGCGGTCCTGACCATGCGCGCCACGATGAAAGTAAGGCTGGTTGCCGCGGCCACCACGCTGAGAACCAGCGCGCCAACCACCACAGGGGATCCGAAATTCACTCCGAACAGCAGCGATCCCGTCACCAGCAACACACTGGTGGCTGCCACGCCAAGGATAAAGCCGACGGCGGCTTTGGAAGCCACGATGGTTCCGTGGCCGAGTGGCATGGACTTCAGCCGTGCAAGGGTGCCTTGCTCGCGTTCTGCCAGCAGCCCCAGGACTCCGAACCCGACGGTAAACATCAGGAAAAGGCCGGCCTGCCCTGCCACCAGCGTTCCCTGGAAAGAGAGCTGCTCGTCCGAGGCCTGGCCTTCTTTGAGGGTCAGGGCAGGGGGTCCGGCCGCCGCCTGGTTCCCGATTGCGGCAATTGCTTCCGGGGGCAGTCCGGCCGAACCCGCCGCGGCCGTTGCTACGGAAGCGGCGTGCAGCTGGTCCACCACTCCAACCACCACGGAGATGAGGACGTCCGTTTCCAGCCCGGCGCCGTCGCCTTGGACCACCTGGACTGTGGGTGATGTACCAGATCTGAGGGTGCCGCCGAAGTCATCAGGAATGATCAGTGCCACATCAGCTGCACCTGACCGGGCAGCGGCCCGGGCGTCGTCGGCGGACATCCTGTTGAGGGTAACGTCCACCACCTCCTGGGACTCCACGGTGTCCAGAACGGTGGTGGCCAGCTGGTCAGCATTGGGAGCGCTTGCCGCGACTGTAACGGGTTCAAGGCCGGGGTCGTCGCTGCCGAATCCGCCCGTCACGAGGCTCAGCACACCCATCAACGCGAGCGGAACAACGAGCGAAAAAACGAAGACTGACTTATCCCTGACCCGTTCCCTCAGGTCCTTCAGAATGATGATCCACAGCTGCCGCATATCAGTCCCGGAGCGCCTTTCCGGTGAGGTGGAGAAACACGGATTCCAGGTCCGGGCGGGTGATTTCCACCGACGTCACCGACATCCCGGCGTTACCAGCACCAGTGACGATGCCAGCCAATACGCTGGGGCCATCCTGCACGGTCAGCGAGAGGGCTGAACCGTCGCCGTCCACGTGCTGCACCCCCGGGACGAGGCGCAAAGCAGCCGCCGCAGCCGCAGAATTTCCGCTGCCATGAAGGTTGATCCGGTCCACGCCGCCGGTCAGCCTGATCAGCTCGTCCCGCGTCCCCTCCGCCTGGATGCTGCCCTCATCAATGATGGCTATCCGGTCGCAGAGCCGCTCCGCTTCCTCCATGTAGTGGGTGGTGTACAGGACTGCCATTCCCTCGGAAGACAACGCCTCCACGGCTTCCAGGATTGAGTTCCGGGATTGGGGGTCGACGCCGACAGTCGGCTCATCGAGGATCAGCAGGGTAGGCCGGTGCAGAAGCCCGATGCCGATGTTGAGCCGCCGCTTCATTCCGCCGGAGTAGTTCTTGGTGAGGTCCCCGGCCCTGTCAGCCAGGCCGATAAGCTCCAGCACTTCCTGCGTCCGCCGGGAGAGATCCTTGCCGTTCAGGCCCTGGAGCCGGCCGAAGAAATTCAGGTTTTCCCTCCCGGTCAGGTCGGGATAGATCGCCAGCTCCTGGGGGACCAGGCCCAGATGCCGTTTGGCAGCAGTTTCGGATGGACCCATCCCCTTTCCAGCAACGCTGACATTGCCGGCGTCGGCAGCTATCAGGCCTGCAATCATGGAGATGGTGGTGGTTTTTCCCGCACCGTTCGGGCCGAGGAGCCCAAAGGTCTCCCCCGGCTGGATGGTGAAGGACACACCGTCGACGGCGGTCAGTTCCCCGTAGCGCTTCACCAGCCCCTGAACGGTAAGGACTTCAATCGTTGGTGCACTTTGTCCTGCATCAGTTGGTCCTGCGACGCCCACTACGGCGGCCCCCTTTAGTCGACGTTCCAGCCATCATTATCTGACAGGAAACCCCCAGTCTGAGGCCGTAGGCTGGTGTCGCAACGAGTTTCCGGTAAGACCGACTTTGCGAGGACCAACACCGTGACATCCCTGTACTCCATTCCCCTCACCCTGAACGACGGAACCCAGACCGACTTCGGCCGCTTCGAGGGGAACGTAGTGATGGTGGTGAATGTCGCCTCCAACTGCGGATTCACTCCCCAGTACACGGGGCTTGAGACGCTCTACGAAAAATTCAAGGACCGCGGCTTTGCCATCCTGGGCGTCCCCTGCAACCAGTTTGCCGGCCAGGAACCTGGCAATGACGCCGAAATCGCCGAGTTTTGCCAGCGGAACTTCGGAGTCACATTTCCGCTAACCGTGAAGGCAAACGTCCGGGGCAAGGACCAGCATCCCCTCTACTCCGAGCTGACCAAGTTCAAGAGCGGCGTGCTCCCGGGCCTGGTGAAGTGGAACTTCGAGAAGTTCCTGGTAAACCGCGACGGCGAGGTGGTGGCCCGCTTTGCTCCCACCGTGGAGCCTGACTCAGCCGAGGTCATTGACGCCATCGAGACTGCCCTCGCCCGAGGATGACCGGCGGTACCGGCCCCGGGGAACCCACAGCATCCGCTAAAGCGTTCACGGACTCTGATCTCACGGGGCTGTGGATGGAGTCCGGTTACTCCACCAATGACTATGTGGAGCCATATCCGGATGATGAGTTGATTGCGTCCGTCGAAGCCGAACTTGGCGGTTACAAGCTGCCTGCGTCCTACATCGAACTGGCCCGGATCCACAACGGCGGTGTATTGCAAAGATGCGTTTACCCCATGGACCCGTCGACGAATTGGGCTGATGACCAACTTCTCATCACGGGTCTGTACGCCCTCGGGAGGACAGCGCAGCTGTCTCTTGCCGGACCTCTGGGTTCGACCTAGAGGGAAAGGGAGTGGGGCTATCCGCGCATCGGCGTCGGCATCGCCGACACCCCCAGCGCAGGGCATGAGCAGATCATGCTCGACTACCGTTCCTGCGGAAAAAACGGCGAACCGCAGGTGGTTCACGTTGACCAGGAGGCCGGGTATCGCATCACGTTTGTAGCGAAGGACTTTGCCACTTTCATCCACCGGCTTGTGGGCGAGGATGAATACGCAGAAGAAGAGCGCCAGTCGGCCCTCGTAAGGGTGGAGCGGGGAACGCTTTCGCCGATCGTCGTCGCGGCATTGGCGGCGGCCGTCGGGCAACTCCCCGAGGGTGAGCGGATACTGCGGGCCTCCGCGCGTCAGGTTGTCGAGGACAAGGGGTTCTTAGCCCTGCATGACGATGAGCAGTCTTACGTGATGTACGACCTCATTTTCTGGCTGTACTCGCAGCTGACAACCGCCCAGTCCTTCAAGCACTTTGTTAGGTATCCTAAGGGCCGTGCCTCCTATGACGTCCCGTGTTTTGAGCTCATGATTGTCTTCAGCCTCAGCGACCAGCCGTACGGTTTCAATACCGGCGGCTTCGCAGAGGGCTTTCTTCTTGAATGGTGGGAAGAGCGTTTGCGGACTGGTGCAATCTCACCTTCCGCTGAAGGATTCCGGATGAGCCACGAGGCCGAGCAGACCCTCCTTGCAGTGGTATCTTCTATCGGTTGATTCCGAGGTATTTACGCATAAATGGAGGTCCCGTGTTCAAAGGGTTCAAAGACTTTATTCTTCGTGGCAATGTCATCGAACTGTCCATCGCCGTCGTCGTCGGCACAGCGTTCACAGCACTGGTTGCCGCGTTCACCACCAACATCGTTAACCCGATCATTGCAGCGGCCGGCGGGGTGCAGACCGAAGGGCTGGGCTTTCCCATCTGGCCTGGAAACGAAAAGACGTTCGTCGACATCGGCGGGGTCCTCACAGCGTTAGTGACATTCCTGATTACGGCTGCCGTGGTCTATTTCATCTTTGTGGCCCCCATGAACAGGATCAACGCCCTGGTCAAGCAGCGCCTGACCACTGAGGAACCCGAAGAAGAACCGATCCCGGCCGACACTGCCCTTCTGGCCGAGATCCGCGATCTGCTGATGAAAATGACCGAGGCCGACCGCAACAGGGAGAGCTCCGCTAACCGGTCATAAGCGGGATCAGGAGGTGCCGTGGCCCTGCCACATCCCTACCAGTCAGCCCGTCAAGTAATGATCAAAACGTTACTCCAGACACTTCCGTAATTTGATAAGCATACTTATGATGTATCTCAAGGATGCGACGTAGATCGGCCTTACCGGAGCGTGGCACCCTGCAATGCAACATCTGTTAAACAGTTGCCGTATTAGGCAGGAGAACATCATGGTAAATACCAACCAGACGGGTCGCCGGACAACGATCCAGACGGCAGCAATGGTGGTTGGAGCAGTGTTCTTGCTGGTGGGCATCCTGGGATTCATCCCCGGGGTAACCAGCAACTATGCAGCCCTCGGAGTAGCCGGACCCGCTTCAGAGGCTCTGCTTCTGGGCGTCTTCCAGGTTTCCATCCTCCATAACATCGTCCATCTGCTGTTCGGTGCGGCAGGAATCGTCATGGCACGCAGCGCCACCCAAGCCCGGAACTATCTGATCGGCGGCGGCGCGCTTTACCTGGTCCTCTGGCTCTACGGCCTGGTGGTGCCGCATGATTCCAGCGCCAACTTTGTTCCGTTTAACGACGCCGACGACTGGCTGCACCTCATCTTGGGTCTGGCCATGGTCGCCTTGGGCGTTGTCCTGGCACGGGGTGTGACAGCAACCCGCACCACAGCCCGCGGCTAAGGGGACCGCTGCACCGCTGAATAAAAGGTTGCCGCAAACCTTGGTGACCTGAACCATCTCAGTAAGCCTTGGTGGCCGGGAAACCGGCCACCAACGCTTTTTACTGACAGCAGGCCAAAAGCCTGGCCGCCCTGACGTAATTCCGCTCTGTATTCCGCTCCGTCCGGAAGAGATGCTCCCCAGGTCCTAGCGGGAACGTATGCACCTCCAACCATGGGTTGATGGCGTCAGAACGGCCCCACCCTAGATTTTGATTTATGCCGATAGCAATCGAACACGTCCTGATCTGGGTTAGCGCTGCCTTCCTGATTGTTTCCATTTTCCTAGCGCCAGGTTGGCGCCAGCAGCTTCGGATCTGTGGAGGGAGCTTAGCGCTCATGGTGGCCCTGGCCCTGCTGGTCAGGGAAGGTACCGGTTGGCAGCTCATAGGGCTGTGGCTCGGTGCGGGGAGCATCCTGCTTGGCGTTTTGCTCCAAGCCACCGGGAGGCGTGGAGCGCCTGCACCCGCCCGTAAGGTGTGGAGTTTTTTTCGAACGGTGGTTGCCGCGGGCTTGGTGGCCGCTTCTGGCCTGACCCTTGTTTTGTTTCCACCCTTTGTCCTTCCACCGCCCACAGGCCCCCAAGCAGTAGGCACCACAACTTTGCAGTGGAGTGATTCGAACCGGCCAGAACTGGCTACAGCCGAGAACGAGGATGACCGGCGGATCGTCGTCGCTCAGCTGTGGTACCCGGCCACTGACGCCCCGTCCGGGAGCCCAAAGTCACTCTACTTAGGCAGGACATCCGACGAAGCAGACGAAGTAGGTCAGGGCCTTGGTGAACTGCTGGGAGTTCCTAAGCTCTTCATCGATGAAGCCATAAGGGGAAAGACCAACGCCGCGTTGGACGCTCCTGTGATCCCGGGACAAGACCGGTTTCCTGTCGTGCTTTTTTCTCCTGGGCTCGGAGGAGTCAGAACCCAGAACACCGCATGGGCAGAAGACCTGGCAAGCCGCGGCTACGTTGTGGTGGCGCTTGATCATCCATACGACTCGGCAGCGGTGGTCCTGGAGGACGGCGCAACTGTCAAGACCGCAATACACTCAACCGGCGACCCCCTCGAAGATGAGCGGCTGGCAGACGGATGGGCATCTGTGCGCGCCCAGGATTTTAGCTTCGCCTTGTCGCAACTAGAGAAGCTTGACCTCGGGACCGTTCCAGGACAATTCGCGCATCGGCTGGACACCGGCAGGGCGACCGCTACCGGGCATTCGCTTGGCGGGGCAGCAGCCTTGCAAGCGGCTTCGCAAGACAAGCGGTTTGTCGCAGCGATTGATATCGACGGTTTTCCGCGCAACACCGCTCAGCTGGGAAGCCTTCCTCCTGCTCTTGCCTTGGTGGCCGGTATCGGGACAGGCAACGAGGAGAACGACAGAGAGTACAGAACCCGTCTCCTGGACGCTCTCACGGCGTGCGACTCCGCGGTGCTGACAGTCCCGGGTGCCGGGCATCTGAGTTTCACGGATGCCGCTGCTCATCTCCCGCTGTTACCCTCGCTCTTTGGCTCCCTGGATCGTGAGGAAGGGCATCGCACATCAGTAGCAGCCACGTTGGCTTTCCTGGAGACACAGGTCCGTTCATCCCCCAGCGGGGACGCAAGGGAAAAATTGGCAACTCTCGGTGAACTCACAGCGACCGCCGGCTGCCCGGCAGCCCGGCAGCCCGGCTGCATACTCACTCGCTCATAGCTAACCTCGGAGACCTAGCGTCGGATTCGCCAAAGCTGACTGGGGCGTCCACGCGTCCCGTCGGTTAGCTCGCCCGTCGATTCCAGTCTTGGCTCCATCGCCCTCCTGAAAGTGTCGCGCTGCAGATTATGTCCCAGGACAGCTTCATGCACGCGTCGGAGGTCCCGCAATGTGAAGGTTTCCGCACCCAGCAACCCACCTGGATCTGGTCGATCTGCATAGCTTTCACGCGCGCTCTCAACTGCGAACTGAACAATCTCGGCATGGTCGTAGGGAAGGTTTCCAATGATGCCTGTATCGCCCACCGGCGCTAGCCTGACCCGCTCGTCGCCCCCAACGGAAAGCCTGTCGGCTGCCACAATGTCGAGGTGCGCAACTGAGAGCACCCATCCCCGGTCGTCACGGTGCGGGTCATCGAAGACGTGAAGTTGCTCAGGAACGCGGCCCGTCACCTTTGCCTTGTCACGCAGCGATCGCAGGACCGCTTGCGCAAGTGTTTCACCCTCATGAAGGAAGGTGCCAGGCAGCATCCAGGCGCCTTCGGTTTTCACGAGCAGAACCGACAGCTCGTCCCCCGCCACAGTTAGAACCGCCGTATCGACGGCGACGTTGGGCCGTGGATACGCCGTTAGCGGCTTTCTTGTTGCGGGAGGCACTCTCACACAGTAATTGAGCAACTACGCGCAAAAAAGTGTGCCACGCTGCAAATTCCTTTTTGAGCACTATTGCGCAAACTCACACTTCGGCCCTATCGTTGATTTAACGCAATTATGCGCAAAGGAGGCGACGATGCAACCCTACACTTCGCGCGAATTCCCTGGGGAGTTGGAAGCACTCGCAGGAAAGTATCGCCGCAATCCATGGGAGCGAAATGTTTCAGATTGAGGAAGTACTTGGGCCCATACATCCGGTCGGCGGACGGCGGGTGGTAGATGCTTCCCGCCAAGCAAACCTCACCTTGGTTCAGGCTACGGACAAAGGCGATTCCTTGTTCTTGCTGACTTGGGACGACCGACTGGTCCCTATTACCACCACGAACCAGGAAGCCTTGGACGAATGGGGCCGGCAGCAGATTCACGTACATATACGTGCGATTGGCCCTAGCAAAGCAGCCGAGAATGCCGAAATTCGGTGGACAGAACTGTCTCAGGACGAGGTGAGGGTTGCCCGCCGTCTTGCCATGGAGTCATTGCTTGTCTTCGGAGGATATTTTGACGGTCTTACTTATCCGGACGGGTTCTTTGTTGTTCGCTGCATGGTCGAGGGTGCACCCTTGGCCTACACGCTGTCATCTTTCGGTTATCCGCACGCTTCCCGACCTCCCGAATATCACGCAAAGCTCGAAGAGTTCAGGAAGCGGGTCCGGGAAGCGGCACTTCAGGATGCCTGGGGTCGAAATACCTTGGACAAGCTGCTTGCCGTGGAACTGCAGAACAGAATTTGGTTTCCGCACGAAACCATCAGCTATAAGGAAGTACTCACACCGGAAGACGTCCTTCTCCTCGGCCTACCCAAGGAACCGATCGAGGAGCTTCAAAGCATGGCAAAAGCCCTAGCCGGGAGGACCTCCCATTATGGAAGGTCACACCTTGACGGCGAGAGTGCAGTGGTTGTCTTGGCTCGTATGGCTACCGATCACCCTGGTTTTTCCGCAGAGAGCTACCGGAAGGTGCTCGCGAGCGGTGTCTTTACAGTCAGGTCCGTAAGGGCGTGCGAGTCTGCGCGACGCCAGGAACGCATTGCCAAAGCAAGGGCCTCAGATCTTCTCGACGCCGTGTTCGAACTTCATTTCTTCAACCGCCGCTGGGCGGGGTCCCGATTGGAGGGACCAGAAATTCCAGTCCATGAAACCCTGGGTGATCTTTACTCTGCCGCTGAAATTGATGCAGCCATCGCAGAGACCGACAAACTCATCCAGCATGGCCGGCAGTTTTCCTATCCAAATTCAGAAGCCGATAAAATCCTGGAGCGCGAACATCCCGGATTCAGCCATAGCCACATATATCAGGCACTCTCTTGGGGCTTCCATGGACAACGATGACCGGGACTTGGGACAGCCCTCAGTGGTTCATCATCCTGATCTTGAGCGCTGCAGGCTCGAGAGTTACGGCCAAGTGCTTACCCGTGCCTACGTGATCCCCGTCGAGCTGGAATTCCTGTTCGTGCTCCAAAGTGATTTCGGCAGACTTCCCCTGGAAGTACTCCACCGACGTGGTCTTGCGCTTGTTCCGTCCGAAGATGCCGGCGATCACTCCCAGCCAACCAAGCCGGCCACGAGGTGCGAGGATCAGGAGGTCCAGGACGCCGTCGTCCACCTTGGCCTCGGGAAATATCTCCACGCCGCCCATGATCCTGCCGCAGTTGCCGATCATCACGCTGCGGATGCGGCGCCGCACAGGGTGTTTTCCGTCCATGCTGATCCTGGCACGCACCGGCTTTCCGGGAAGCTTCCGGATGCCGGCTTCCACGTAGGCGAGCCAGCCCATCCTGTCCTTCAGGACATCAATGGTGTCAGCCATAATTGCTGCGTCATAACCCAGGCCGCCCATCACCAGGAAAACCTGCCGGTCCGCGGAGCCGTCCAGGTTGGTGCGGATGACGTCCACCGTGCGCTCAGTGCCGTTCAGCACATCGTAAGCAGCGGCTACCGGATCGGTGATGTTGATGCCCAGGTTCCGTGCCAGCAGGTTCCCGGTGCCCAGCGGCACCAGTCCCAACGGAACTCCGGTGCCCGCAAGGATTTCTGCCACGCAGCGGACGGTGCCGTCACCGCCTGCGGCAATAACGACGTCGACTCCTGCTTCCAGCGCTTCCCGCGTCTGGCCTTCCCCGGGGTCCTCGACAGTGGTTTCCAGCCACAGCGGCTCGGCCCATCCTTGGGTCTCGCACAGCCGGAAAATGGAACCGCGTAACTCCGGGCCGACAGATTTGGCGGGATTGATTACGACGGCTGCCCGCAGAGTGGGGGTGGTGTTAGTGGCTGACATAGCGTCCTTGAAAGAGTGGCGTCTTCGCCGCGTGGCGACGGGAAAGGCCCCGAACTGAAATCGTATCGGGGATTGACCGGCTTGGGCAGCACCGGCGCGGGGGCGTGGACGCTCCACCCCTTCGCCCCATAGGCTGGCTACGTTATGGAAGACTCCGGCCTGTCCGGGATACTCCTGGGGGCCGCGAAAGCAATGCGGAAGGCGGCGCAGCATGACCGAAGCGGAGAACATTTCAGCAGAGGCCGAGGCGAACAGCAGGGACCCGCATGATTGGGGCCGGGCCATGGCCCGGGCAGTAACGAGGCTTGCTGAACAGCTCGCCCCGGAGGGAAGCGAGGACATCCACGCCTCGGTGGTGGACAGGGAATTGTGCCTCACTATCAGGGACGATCCAGACGGCGTCCTCATCACGTTGTCCACTCAGTTCTCAGGGGACCGTACCAACCAAAAGGGCTGAAAAGCCGACGCTATATAAAGCCTCGTGATCTTTAGAGCCCCTTGACCGCGCCAAGCACCTTGGTGAGGGACTCTTTCGCGTCCCCGAACAGCAGCGTTGTCTGAGGTTCGAACATCAGGTCATTTTCAATCCCGGCAAAGCCAGGGCGCATGGAGCGTTTGAGGAAAACAACCTGCCGCGCATCGGCGACTTCGAGGATGGGCATGCCGTAGATCGGCGAGCCCGAGGAGGTCTTGGCGGCGGGGTTTACGACGTCGTTGGCTCCTACCACCAAGGCGACATCGGCCGTCCTGAACTCCGAGTTGATCTCACCCATTTCCTTGAGCGACTCGTAGGGAACGTTGGCCTCGGCGAGGAGGACGTTCATGTGTCCGGGCATGCGTCCGGCCACCGGGTGGATGGCAAAGTCCACCTGGATGCCGCGGGCCTCAAGGGCCTGCGCCAGTTCAGCAGCCGTGTGCTGCCCTTGGGCAACCGCCAGGCCGTACCCCGGAACTATGATCACGCGTTGCGCGTAGCCCAGCAGTACAGCAACGTCCTCGGCACTGGAGGACCGCACCGGGCGGTCGCTCGCTGTCGTGGAACCCGCCGTCGAACCTCCGCGGAAAGCGCCGAACAGGATGCCCGCGACGCTCCGGCCCATCGCTGCAGCCATGGCGCGGGTGAGGATGGTACCCGAGGCGCCCACCAGCGTACCGGCGACGAGGAGAAGCACGTTGCCGAGCACCAGGCCGCTAGCCGCGACGGCCAGGCCGGTGAAGGCGTTCAGGAGCGAGATGACAATGGGCACGTCAGCGCCGCCCACCGGAAGCACCAGCAGGACACCGGCGGCCAGTCCCAGCACCATCAGTATCAAGGCCAGCGCCAACGAACCAGTCAGTACGACGGCGGTTGCGGCACCCAGCGCTGCGATCAGCACGGCGGCCATCAGCACGGGCAGGCCCGGAAATACAATCGGGCGGGTGGTCATAAGCTCCTGAAGCTTGGCGAAAGTGATCGCGGAACCGGCGAAGGAGACGGCGCCTACCAGCAACGTGAAGACAACCGCCAGGCGCACCCAGGATTCCCCGGCATGCCCCAATTCCAGAAGTGCCACGAGCGCGGCGGCGCCACCTCCTACGCCGTTGAAAAGGGCCACGAGCTGGGGCATCTGGGTCATTTGCACACGACGGGCAACGGGCGCTGCCACAGCCGTGCCAACAGCAATGGCGCCCAGAATCCAGGGAATGTTGTCGAGCCTTGCCGAGAAGAAAACGGTGACGACCGCGATGAGCGCCCCGAAGGCGCCGAGGAGGTTTCCCTGGCGGGCAGTGCGGGGGGAATTGAGGCCCTTAAGCGCGAGGATAAAGAAAACAGCCGAGGCCAGATACAGCAGTGCCGTCCATACCGGGTCCAGGAGAATCACTTTTGGACCTCCCTGTTGGCGGATCCGGGTTTTTCGAGGCCCGGCTTCTTGCGTCCGCGGAACATTTCCAGCATTCTGTCCGTCACCACAAAGCCGCCCACGAGGTTGGCTGTGGCCAGGACCACCGCAAGCAGGGCCACCGCGAGCACCCAGGGATCGGCGGCCTGGCCCGCGACGATGATCGCGCCCACCAGGATGATTCCGTGGATGGCATTGGCCCCGGACATAAGCGGGGTATGGAGGGTGCTGGAAACCTTGGAAACCACTTCGAAGCCCACAAAGACCGCCAGCACGGTGATGGTGAGCAAACTGATCGGATCCATCAGGACACCCCCTCATTCGGCGCAGCCATGTTCGTCGCGGGGGCGTTCTCCAACTCGAGCAGATGCAGCGCTTGCGCGGTGGGCTCGTGCCGCACAACGCCGTCGTGCGTCAGACAGGAAGTGGCCAGGACCTCATCCTCAAACTGCGGGGCCACAACGCCTTCCTTCGTCATCAGGGCCAGCAGGTTCGCAACATTCTTGGCGTAGAGGCGGGACGCGTCTGCCGGCATCGCCGACGCCGCATCCTTCATGCCCACCACCGTCACAGCTCCCTGGCCATCTGCCGTGGGAACCTGATGGTCCTCTCCGGGAACCGATCCCTCCACGTTCCCGCCAGACTCCGCGGCGAGGTCGACGACGACCGAGCCGGGGCGCATGCCCTGCACCATTTCCTTGGTCACCAGGAGAGGAGCGCGCCGTCCGGGGACTGCCGCCGTCGTGATCAGCACGTCCGACTGGGCCACATGCGGGGCCAGCAGTTGGCGTTGCAGGGCGCCGCGATCGGCGCTGAGCTCCCGGGCATAGCCTCCCGACGCCTCGGCAGTTTCAAGGTCCAGTTTGATGAACGTGCCTCCCATCGAGGTGACTTCCTCGGCAGAGGAAGGCCGGATGTCGTTGGCCGAAACGCGGGCACCCAGGCGCTTTGCGGTCCCGATGGCCTGGAGACCGGCCACTCCGACGCCGAGCACCAGCACACGCGCCGGAGGGATTGTTCCTGCTGCTGTCATGTACAGCGGAAAAAAGCGAGGAAGCCGCATGGCCGCCTCCAGCACACAGCGGTAACCGGCCACCAGGGCCTGGGAGGAGAGAGCGTCCATGGATTGGGCCCGCGAGATGCGGGGCACCAGTTCCAGGGCGAAGGCGGTCACCCCGGCAGCCGCGAGCGCCTGGACTGTGGGCAGCTCCGACGACGGCGACGCAAGACCCACCGTGATTGCTCCGCGTTTGAGGCTCTGCGCCGTTGCCGGTTCCAGCGGGCGCACGTGGGCGTAGACATCCAGCTCACCAAGGCCCAGTGCGGGGACGATGTGAGCGCCGGCCTGGCGGTAGTCGTCGTCGCTGTTTCCCGCAGCAGCTCCGGCACTCTCCTCCACCAGCACCTCAAGGCCAAGCCCCGCCAGCTGCTTCACCGTCTCCGGCGTCGCGGCCACCCGCCGCTCTCCGTCCCGGCGTTCGCGTGCTATTCCTAGCCTCACCCGCCACTCCCCTTCCGACGAGTGCAGCGGCGGCTTCCTGGCTCTTCGCCGGTGGCTCATGCCTTGCGGAGCAACACTGCTGCACGTGGTTGGCACGAGTCTAAGGCCCCTTGGGACCGCTTGGTGCGAACAGGCAGGTAATTCGCTCAAATTGGGGATTACGGGAAAGTGCTGCCGGTTCCCGCGGCGGGCTAGCTGACATGCAGCGGTGTCACCGGAGTCAGCAGGTTTCCCTCAGCAGCAAACTGCGCAAGATTCGCTAGGGTGAGCTCTGCCATGGCTGCGCGGGTTTCGTGGGTCCCGCTTCCCAGGTGGGGCAGCATGACCACGTTGTCCAGTGCCAGGAGCTCCTGCGGCACTTTCGGCTCCTCGGCAAAAACGTCAAGGCCGGCGCCGCCCAGTGTTCCTGCAAGAAGGGCGGCCACCAGCGCCTGTTCGTCCACCACCGATCCCCTCGCGATATTGATGAGGTAACCATCGGGGCCAAGTGCCTCGATGACATTACTGTCAACCAGGTGAACAGATTCCGGGCCCCCGGCGGCCGCAACGATCAGGACCTCCGAATTCCCGGCCAGCTCCTCCACTGACGGCCAGTACGTGTACGGAACACCCTGCACGGGCTTCCGGTTGTGATAGCTGATAGTGCAGTCAAAGCCCTCCAGCCTTCTGGCGATTACCCTACCGATCCGGCCCAGCCCCAGGATTCCCACCCGTTTCCCGCTGGCCTTGGTGGCGAGCGGGAAGTTGCCTTTGCTTGACCAGTCACCCCTGCGGATGTAACGGTCAGCCGCACTCGTCCGCCGCAGGACGTCCACATAGAGGGCTATCGCTGTGTCAGCCACACAGTCATTAAGCACATCCGGCGTATTGCTGATAGCTATGCCCCGATCGACTGCCTGGACCACATCGGTGGTTTCGTAACCAACGCCGAAATTGATAACGGCCCGGAGGTTCGGAAGATCGGCCATTAGGTCGGAGCCCACGCCAACCCGTCCCGACGTAACAGCAACCTCGAACTCCCGCCCCCGCCGCAACAGGAACTCCTGCTGTTCGGAAGGAAGTTCCGGGAGCCGGACCGCGGAGTATTCAGCGAGGACGGCATTCTGGACTGATTGCATCAGCGGTCCCACTTGGAGGACAGAAATGTGGTTCATACCTGCAGACTAAGTTTCGCCATCCATACGGGTCCAACATTCAAAAAGCATTGATCTATGCTCGCCTTGAATTGATTCCTACTGTTCCGCGGAATGGCGGGGATCACAGCTCGGAGTGTCTGATGTCACAGGACGAGATCGTGGCGCAGGGGCCCTGCCAAGGCGTCTGAGGGAGGCCCGCGAGCTTGTGGACCACCAGAGGCTCCTCTAGCTTGAGTGCAAGCACAGCGACTGGCCCAAGTGGGCGAGTGCCCGAGTCAATCCCTTACCGTGCTTCCCTAATTCCGGAGGAATCCAATGACGTCTTCTTCAAGAGACCAGCCCCAAGCGTCTGCCTTCAAATGGCCAGCTCTCACGGCCGTAGCCATACTGGCGCTGACCGGCTGTTCGGTGGCGAATTCTGACGCAGCCCCCACCGCTGGGGGCAATCTTCGCGTGGTGCTGGCCCAGGAACCCCCCACCCTGGAAGCCTGCGAATCGAACCTCACCTCCACCGGCGTGATCACCCGCTCCAATGTCACCGAGCCGCTTGTGGAACGCAACCCCACCACCGGGGAGCTGGAACCTCTGCTTGCCACCGAATGGAAAGCCACGTCTGACACTGAGTGGACGTTCAAGCTGCGCGAAGGCGTGAAGTTCCAGGACGGCACACCGTTCAATGCAGCAGCCGCCGCCTTCACTATTGACCGCGCAGTCAATTCAAAGCTCGGCTGCAACGTCGAAGGCTATGTCTTCGGCGACGCCGACCTGAAGGTCCATGCCGTGGACGACACAACCCTGACGGTCACCACCGCTGAGCCGGACCCGATTCTTCCCTTGCGCCTTTCCTTCCTTGAAGTGGTTCCGACGTCTACCAGCACCACAGCTAAGGTCCGTGAGCCCATCGGAACAGGCCCGTACAAGATCGAGAAGTGGGATGCAGGACAAAAGATCACACTCACCAGCTGGGACGGATACTGGGGCGACAAGCCCGCGTACGCCAAGGCCGAGTACCAGTGGCGCTCTGAAAGCTCAGTGCGCGCCGCGATGATCACCAGCGGTGAAGCCGACCTGGCCATGGGCCTGAGCCCGGATGACAATGTGGGCGAGCTGGGCATGGACTACCCGAACAACGAGACTGTGGCCCTGCGCCTGGAGGCCACGAAGGCCCCGCTCAACGACATCCGTATCCGCCAAGCCATCAATTACGCGATCGACAAGAACGGGATTGTGGGTTCGCTCTACCAGGCCAAGCACAAGGCAGCAGCCCAGCTGATTCCTGAAGGCATCGTGGGACACAATTCCGGACTCAAGGCTTGGGCCTTTGACCTTGAGAAGGCCAAGTCCCTGGTCGCTGAGGCCAAGGCAGACGGGGTGGACACCTCCGCTCAGGTGTCACTTGTAGTCCGCAACGCGCAGTTCCCGAAGGTTACCGAACTGGCGCAGGTTCTGCAGGAGCAGCTGACCCAGGCCGGCCTGAACGTGAAGCTGAAAATGCTTGAAACCAGCCAGCAGCTGACCTACCAAGTGCGCCC
Organism: Arthrobacter sp. Z5-13; assembly: GCF_056499105.1. Taxonomy (NCBI): domain Bacteria; kingdom Bacillati; phylum Actinomycetota; class Actinomycetes; order Micrococcales; family Micrococcaceae; genus Arthrobacter; species Arthrobacter sp. Z5-13. Next base: position 97,571 of record NZ_CP096460.1, on the reverse strand, counting down.
CTTCGCCGAGGATGAAGGGGCAGTCGCACTGATGATTCAGCATGGCAACCAAGCGGGAGACGCAGCCTTCACCGTTGACCAGTACATGCTCTCCACCGGCGCCCAAAGCTACTTCGGGACGCCGGAGTTTGACGCGATGATCAAGAAGGCGGATGCCGCGTCCGGGGATGAGCGCCAAAAGAACTTTGAAGAGATCTTTGCCTACCAGAACGAGAAGGTCGTCCAGTTCGCCCATATCTCGCACCAGACCGGAATCATCGGCAAGGCCAAGACCGTCAACTACTCGCCCGACTCCTCCAGCGGCGATGAGCTTCGTGTATCGGAAATGACCCCGGCAAACTAACCGGTAACTTCAGGAATTGAAGGACAGCAATGCTGATCTACTTGAGAAAGCGGATAGTCTCCAGTGCACTTCCGCTCGTGGTGGTTGTTGTAGGTGTTTTCGCCCTTGCCAGGATGACCGGCAACCCAGCCAGCTTGTACCTGCCACTAAACGCAACGGAGCAAATGCGTGAGGACTTCACCGCACGCAACGGCCTGGACCAGCCACTCCTGGTACAGATGGCGGACTATTTCGGCGGTGTGCTGAGGCTCGACTTCGGTCAGTCACTTCGAACCGGCCAGGACGCCGCAGCGATGGCGCTGCGTGCGTTCCCCGCCACCTTGCAACTGGCCGCCACCACCATGGTGCTGGCAGTAGTCCTGGCCCTGATTGTGGGCTGCTGGGCGGCCCTTAAGCCCAACGGCCTGGCGGACCGCATCTCGAGTTTCGTTTCCATGGCTGCAGCTTCCATCCCTGACTTCTGGCTGGCCATCGTGGGAATCTGGGTCTTCGCCATCACTCTGGGCTGGCTCCCGACGTCAGGAGTGTCGGGAGCCGCAGCCTGGGTCCTTCCCATCGCCACGCTGTTGCTGAGGCCATTTGGGGTTCTGGTCCAGATAATCCGCGGATCTATGGTCTCGGCATTGTCTGAGCCATACATCAAGCTGGCCCGCAGCCGCGGTGCAGGCGAACTGCGCGTGGTCACGCATCACGCCCTGCGCAACGCGGCGGCCCCGGCACTGACCGTGGCCGGTGACCTCACGGTAGGGCTGGTCAACGGAGCCGTGGTAGTGGAAACGATCTTCGGCTGGCCCGGGATCGGCAAGCTCATGATTGATTCGATCCTGCAGCGCGACTTCGCCGTGCTCCAGGCGGCAGTGCTGCTGACGGCGGTAGCCATCTTCGCACTGAACATCCTCATCGACATGGGCTACGCACTGCTCGACGCACGCGTCCGCCCCGTCATGGCACGGGCATAGGAGCAACCATGAAAAGTTCATTGACTGAGCCCGGAACACAGAAGCAGGCTAAACAGGACGGGAAGCTGAGCCTTTTCCGGTTGCTGCTCAAAGACAGGTTCGCCACTGCGTCAGCGGTGATCCTCGTCTTCATTGGCCTGACCGCCCTGATTGGCCCATCGCTCATGGGCGACCTGGCGACCAAGCAGAACCTCCTGGCCGCCAACAAAGCACCGTTCACACTGGCCCACGGCTGGGAATACTTCCTGGGAAGCGATTCACTGGGACGCAGCATGCTCGCCCGCCTGGTGGTAGCCAGCCGCACCACGTTCTCGGTGGCGCTTCCGGCAGTCGCCGTAGCGCTGGTGATCGGCTCTCTGTGGGGAGTTTGGGCCGGCTACCACCGCGGCTGGCGGGAAAACGTGTCCATGCGGATCGCCGACGTCATCATGAGCTTCCCGTCCCTGCTGCTGGCCGTCGTCGTGCTTTACGTCTTCAGCCCCAGCGCCGGAAACATCGTCCTGATCCTCGCCCTTACTCGTGTTCCCATCTATCTGCGGACAGCGCGGGCCGAATCGGCAGAGCTTCAAAGCCGGACGTTCGTGGACGCCGCACGGACCTTCGGAGCGAGGCCGAACGCCATCATTGGCCGCCATGTGATCCCCGTGGTCCTGCCAACGCTCCTCACGCTGGCCACTCTCGAATTTTGCTACGTGATGCTCGCTGAGTCCTCCCTCAGCTTCCTCGGCATCGGAATCCAGCCGCCGGATGTCAGTTGGGGTCTCATGGTTTCCCAGGGCAGACAGTACCTCCAGACCGCCTGGTGGCTTTCCATCTTTCCCGGCGCAGCCATTGTGCTGACAACCATCGCGGCAAATGTCCTGGCGGCCTGGCTGCGGATCGCTACCGACCCTGCCCAGCGATGGCGCCTGGCCCTTCCCCGCAAGCGGCTGATCGCCCGTATTCCAGTCAAGGAGGCAAAGCCGTGAAAACCAGTACCGAAACCATGCCCACAGGACAGACCAAGGCGCATGATGTTGTGCTCAGCGTCAAAGACCTGGCCGTGGACATCCGAACACACCGGGGAACCGTGCGGGCGGTGAACGGCGTTGGGTTCCAGGCCCGTGCGGGCGAGACCCTGGCATTGCTCGGTGAATCCGGTTGCGGCAAGTCAATGACGGCCAAGGCTCTCGCCGGAATCATGGATCCCGTCTGTGACATGGCAGGCGGAAGCATCGTGCTCAACGGAACAGACCTGGCAGCATTGACGCCAAAGGAGCGGCTCAAATTTGCTGGTCCGGAGCTTGGAATCGTCTTCCAAGACGCACTGACTGCGCTCAATCCGGTTTACACCGTAGGAACACAGCTCGGCGAAGCCTTCAGGATCCACCAGGGTCTCAGCGCCAAGGACGCCAAGGCCCAGGCCATTGAGCTGATGAAGCGGGTAGGCATCCCGGAGCCTGAATCGCGGGTCAATTCGTATCCCCACCAGTTCTCCGGTGGCATGCGCCAGCGCATCCTCATCGCCATGGCCGTGGCCCTGAACCCGCGGCTGCTGATCGCGGATGAACCCACCACCGCACTGGATGTCACTGTCCAGGCGCAGATCATGCAGCTGCTGCGCAAACTCCGGGAGGAGGGGCAGATGGCTGTGGTCCTGATCACCCACGACCTGGCGGTGGTGGCGGAAGAAGCCGATTCCGTGGCCGTCATGTATGCGGGAAACGTGGTTGAAAGCGGACCGGTTTCCGAGGTCTTCAGCGATCCAAAGCATCCTTACACCAAGGGGCTGCTGGAGTCCGTCCCCGTTCACTTGGAACGCGGCGCGCGTCTGATGTCCATCGCCGGCAGCCCGCCGGAACTGCACGACATCCCCTCAGGGTGCGTCTACCAGTCCCGCTGCCCGATAGTGCAGGACATCTGCCGCGCCCAGCGCCCCCACCTGCTCCCGGTGACGGAACCCGGCCCTCCCACGGACTTCGACACCGTCACACCGCCAGTACCGCCCCGGGCCGCGGCCTGCCACTTCAGCAAGGAGCTAAACAATGTCTGACACGCTGCTGCAGATCGATGGCTTGAGCAAGACCTTCCACGTAGCCAAGGGTGCCAGCGGCAACACCCGGCTCCTGGCGCTGGACGGAATCAGCCTGACCGTGGGACGGGGTGAGACCCTTGGCCTCGTGGGTGAGTCGGGCTGCGGCAAGTCCACGCTGGCCAGGACCCTGATGATGCTGGAGACGCCCGACGCCGGAACGGTGACCTTCGAAGGAACCAATCCGTTCGGGCTCCGTGGAAAGGAACTTCTCAACTGGCGCCGGAGGGTGCAGATGGTGTTCCAGGACCCCTTTGCCTCACTGAATGCGCGCATGAGTGCCGGCGACATCATCGCCGAACCCTGGGCAACCCACCGGAGCCTCTACCCGTCGTCCCGGGAACGCGACACCCGCGTGCGCCAACTGCTCCAGATGGTGGGCCTGCGCCCGTCCGACGCCGGTAAATCACCGCAGGAGTTCTCAGGCGGCCAGCGTCAACGGATCGGCATCGCCCGCGCCCTGGCGCTGAACCCGGACGTCATCATCCTGGACGAGCCTGTGTCCGCGCTGGATCTGTCGGTCCAGGCCCAGGTCCTCAACCTGCTCAACGATCTCCAGCAGGAACTGGGTGTTTCCTACATCTTCATTTCCCACGACTTGACGGTGGTGAGGCATGTAGCCGACCGTGTGGCCGTGATGTACCTGGGAAGGATCATTGAAACGGGAGCCACGGAGGAAGTCTTCGACCACCCGCGCCATCCCTACACGGCGGCTTTGATGTCCGCCTCTCCGAAACTTGACGTCACCGGGGCCAAGCGGGACCGTATTGTGCTCCAAGGCGAGCTGCCCTCCCCCTTGGACCCGCCGTCGGGCTGCCGTTTCCGGACCCGGTGCTGGAAGGCGCAGGATGTCTGTGCCGAAGTGGCCCCAAGCCCGGCCATGACAGCATCCGCGGACGGCGGGCAGCACCTGTCGGAATGCCACTTCCCGCTCGAATCCATCAGAGGCCTGTCGGGCGCCGTGGCGCCACGTTAAGGCCGGGGCACCACGTTAAGGAGTTCCCGGCCTTCGGTCAAACGCGCGATGTTTGCAGCGATGTCAGCAGCACGGCGTTCGAAAGTGACGCGGGCATGGCCGGAGTGGTGTGGGGTCAGGACCGTGTTGTCCAACGATGCGAACGGCAGCTGCGCGGGAGGTACCGCCCCGTCCGCAGGCGGCCCCCACCAGACATCGATGCCCGCCCCGGCTATCTGTCCCTCCTGCAGGGCCTGGAATAGCGCCCGCTGATCCACAACCGGCCCCCGTGCGACGTTAATAAGGAATGCCGAGTCTTTCATCGCCGCGAACTCCGCCGCTCCGATCATCCCCTCCGTCGAGGAGTCAAGGGGGGCGGTGACAACCACGACGTCGGCCGCCGCCAGCAGTTCGGGGAGCTGCTCGTTGCCACCCACCCAGCTGAGGCTGACGCCTTCCGGAAGGCGGGCGCCCGGGTTCCTGCGGACGGCCCGGACATCCATGCCCAGCATTCCCGCCATAACCGCCACTTCGGCCCCGATGGTGCCCAGTCCCACCAGGCCCAGTGTCATTTCGCCGAGCGTTGGGTGGAACGGCACGTCGGGGTCGGTGGCAATGGTCTGCCAGGTGCCGTCGCGCAGTGCCCGGTCGGCGATCATCACCTTGCGGGAAAGCATCAGCGTGACCATGAGCACATGCTCCGCGATGGGGCGTGCGTGGTGGAACGTGTTCGCAACAACGGCTCCGGGGGGCAAGTCCGCCAGGGAGATCTTGTCGTATCCGGCGCCGGTGACGTGCACCAGCCGCAGCTTTCGTGCGCCCGCAGCCAACTTCGCATTGAACGAGGAACAAATCACGACGTCGGCACTTGCCAGTGCTTCCAGTTGCCGTTCAGGCGTCCAAGCCGCAGCCATCGTCCAGTGATGGGCGCCGTCGTCGTGCCTTAACTGTTCTTCGAAACGGCTGATGATGGGATCCGTCACCACAATTCTCAAGCCCACTTTGGAAGGTTCCTCTGTTGAAGCTGCTCTCGAGTTCACCAGCGGGGGCTCTGCAGACGGTAGGAAGGGTTCAGCCGCAACATATAGCCGGTGTCATCACGGCTGGTCACGCCGCAGGCGAGGTACTGGCGGTGGAGGCGTCCCAGCGCGTCCCGGTCCAGTTCGATGCCGAGGCCTGCGCCGGTCGGGACCTTGACGGCACCGTTCATGAATTCCAGCGTTCCCCCAGTGACGACGTCCTCGCCCGGATCCTTCCACGGCCAGTGCGTGTCGCATGCATAATCGAGATTCGGGGTTGCCGCGGCTAGCTGGACCATCGCCGCGAGGCTGATGCCAAGATGCGAGTTCGAATGCATGGAGAGTCCCAAACCGAAGGTTTCCGTGATGCCTGCCAGCGACTGCGAGCGGCGAAGGCCACCCCAGAAATGATGGTCGGAGAGAATGACATCCACGGCCCCGGCCGCCACAGCAGGGGCCAAATCCGCGAAACTCACCACGCACATGTTGGTGGCCAGCGGCATGCCGACTTCACGCCGGACCGCGGCCATCCCTTCGATGCCACGGGTTGGATCCTCCAGGTACTCCAGGACGCCGTCCAGTTCCTTACCCACGCGGATTGACGTGCTGACGGTCCAGGCACCGTTGGGATCAATCCGGAGGGGCAGCGAGGGAAATTCGGCGCGGAGGGCCCGGATCGCGTCCACTTCCTGCTCCGGGGCGAAGACCCCGCCTTTGAGCTTGAGGGCCGAGAATCCGTACTCATCCACCATTTTCCTGGCCTGCCGTACGATGCCCGCAGCATCCAACGCAGCACCCCAGCAATCGTCCTCCTGCCCTGGGTGGCCTGCCCATTTGTAGAACAAGTAGCCGCTGAAGGGGACGGAATCTCTCACTGCCCCGCCCAGGAGATCGCTGACGGGACGGCCGAGCAGCTTGCCCTGGATATCGAGGGCAGCCACGTCGAACGGTGAGAGAACCCGATCTGTAGTGCTGGAACCTGTCACCATGCCACTCATGCCGTGGCCGCCCCGAACAGTATCCTGTTGCAGAGCGGCCATGATGCGGCTGCGGAGCTCATTGATGTTGAATACGTCGGTTCCAGGAAGAGCCGCGGCCGCCAGGTCCAGCCGGGCCAGATGGCCTGCGTCGCCGTACGTTTCACCCACGCCGCTCTCGCCCGAATCCGTGTGGACTTCCACTACCGCACGCAACGCGAATTGTTCGTGGACGCCCACCGTGTTCAACAGCGGCACATCCTTGAATGCCACCGGGGTTATAGTGACGCCGGTGATCCTGGCTTGGTTAAGATGCTGTGTCATGTTGGGTAGATGGTCCACTTCGCGGTGCTCCTTCGAGGGCCGTCACAACTGCCGTTTGTTCGACCATAATGGGGCAGACTGATACAAGTCCAAGCTAATTTGAGCACCCAGTAATCCACGAAAGGTATCGATGTTTTCCTTGCCCCAACTCGAGGCCTTTGTGGCCGTAGCCGAAGAGCTGCACTTCGGTGCAGCAGCAGAGCGCCTCAACATGACACAGCCGCCTTTGAGCCGGCAGATCCAGATGCTGGAGAAGAAACTGGGGACGCTGTTGTTCGACCGGACCAGCCGCAAGGTCCAACTGACCCCGGCGGGGTCCATGCTGTTGCCGAGGGCACGGCAGATCCTGGACATGTGCATCAAAACCGAGCTGGACGTTCGCCGCGTATCCTCCGGTGAGCTGGGCGTCATCACCGTTGCCTACACGGCGATTGCCGGTCAGAGTGCGCTCCCCCGGCTGTTGCGCCGGGCCGCGGACACCATGCCGGACGTGTCTTTCGTCCTGAGGGAACTGGTGTCTACGGATCAGATGGACGGGCTGGTGAAGGGCAGCGTGGATATTGGCCTCCTGCGGCCCATCGTGGCGCGGCCCGGAATCGTGACGCGGCCGCTCATGCAGGACCACCTTGTTGTGGCACTGCCTGTGGGATCCTCGATGCTCGGGAGTAGGTCAGTCAGGGAAGGCGCCCCTTTGCCGCTGGGAAGACTGGACCGTCTTCCCCTCCTGATGTACTCCACCAAGGAGGCGCGGTATTTCCATGATCTGGTTCTCCGGCTGTTCGCCAGCGCCGGCGCCCACCCCAACGTCACCCAATACGCCAGCCAAATCCCTGCTCTGCTTGCCTTCGTACAGGCGGGGCTCGGCGTCACACTCGTGCCGGCATCCGCCATGGCGGCGGCACCGCCCGGGGTGGAGTTCCGCGAAATCGACGGCAGCCACGGCATTCGGGAGCTCAACCGCGTGGACCTGGAGCTTGCGTGGAATGAGGAGACGGCCAACCCCCCGGTGCTCAGGCTCCTGGAGCTCCTCGAGGCAGACACACTGGCGGATACGCTGGCCGAGGAGCCTACCGACGGGCACAGCGGCGGGCACACCTCCGGCTAGAGCCAAAGTCCGGCAGGAGGAATTGAGGCAGTTCCTTGCGGACCTGCGTTTCTTACCGGACCAGGCAGGGAGTCTTCGGGTCAAAGGACCAGCCATCAATGTAGTACTGCATGCCTATGCTGTCATCACGGGCGTCCAGTCCATGTTCGAGGTAAAGCTCGTGTGCTTTGTCGAGGGCGTCACGGTCCAGTTCGATGCCCAGTCCCGGAGCGGCCGGGACTTCAATGGCTCCATCCCGGATCTGCAGCGGCTCTTTGGTGAGTCCTTGCCCGTCCTGCCATATCCAGTGCGTGTCCAACGCCGTGATCTGGCCAGGTGCCGCCGCACCGGTGTGCGTGAACATGGCCAGCGAAATGTCGAAGTGGTTGTTTGAGTGGGAGCCCCAGGTGAGGCCGAATTCCTTGCACAACTGCGCCACGCGGACGGAACCCTGCATGGTCCAGAAATGTGGGTCCGCCAGGGGAATGTCCACGGCGTTGCTCCGGATTGCATGCCCCATTTCCCGCCAGTCCGTGGCGATCATGTTGGTGGCCGTCTTCAGTCCCGTGGCACGGCGGAACTCCGCCATGATCTCCCGGCCAGAGAATTGGCCCTCGGCTCCGCATGGATCCTCGGCATAAGCCACGACACCCTGCATCCGCTTGCCCAGCCGGATGGCTTCCTCAAGGAGCCAGCCGCCGTTCGGGTCAAGCGTCACGCGTGCTTCGGGGAAGCGGTTGGCGAGGGCAGTGACCACCTCCACTTCGTCGTCTCCGGACAGTACGCCGCCCTTGAGCTTGAAGTCGCTGAAACCGTACCGTTCCCGGGCCGCTTCCGCCAGGGCCACCACCGCTTCGGGGCTCATGGCCTCCTGGCGGCGTAGTCTTTCCCAGCGGTCCGACGGCGCGGCCTCGACAAGGTAGGGCAGATCAGTCCTGGCGTGGTCGCCGATGAAGAACAGGTAACCAAGCATCGGCACTGAGCTGCGCTGCTGTCCTTCGCCCAGGAGTTCGGCCACCGGGACGCCAAGGAACTGGCCGTGCAGGTCCAGCAGCGCGGATTCAAGTGCGGTGACGGCATGGACTGTGGTGCGGAGGTCGAATGTTTGCAGTCCCCGGCCGGTGGCGTCGCGGTGGGCGAACTCCGCCGCGGTTCCGCGCAGCAGTGAGCGGTAGCGCGCCACCGGCTTGCCGGTGATGAGGGCGCCGGCTTCCTCGATGGTGCTGCGGATCTTCTCGCCCCCGGGGACCTCACCAAGGCCGGTGCGGCCATCGGTATCCACCACGATGACAACATTCCGGGTGAAGAAGGGGCCGTGCGCGCCGCTGAGGTTCATCAGCATGCTGTCATGTCCGGCGACAGGAACCACTTCCACGCGCGCAATACTGGGCTGGGACGTCATGCTTTGATTTCCTGACTATCGACGGCTGCTGCAACGACGGTGCCCTCGATCCGGCGATCGAGCTGCCAGGGATTTGCATCCCGCAGCGGGACGGGAAGCAGTTCCTGCGGCAGGTTCTGGTAGGCCACGGGCCGGAGGAAGCGGTTGATCGCGAGAGTGCCCACGGAAGTGGTGCGGGTGTCGGAGGTGGCGGGGAAAGGCCCGCCGTGGACCATTGCGTGGCCTACCTCGACGCCAGTGGGCCAGCCGTTGACAATGATCCGCCCGACTTTCTGTTCCAACGCCGGGACCAGTCGTACCGCCGTCGGATAGTCCTCTTCAGTGAGCTGCAACGATGCGGTGAGCTGTCCCTCGAGCCGGTTGGTGGCCTCGATCAGTTGCTCAGCTGTCGAGTAGCGAATGACCAGGCTGGCCGCTCCGAAAATTTCCGCGTGCAGCACATGGTTGGACACGAAGTCGCCGATGCCCGTTCCAAATATCGTGGGGGCCGGGGCGTTCTTTGTTGGGCCTTCGGTGCCCTGCCCGAGCACACTGACATTCGCGGCCGAGCCCAGGGCTTCAGCTCCGGCGTTCCAGGACGCTGCAATGCCTTCGGTCAGCATGGTCTGGCCGGCACACTCCGAAACGGCCCGGCCGGCGGCAGCAACAAGGTTGTCGCCAGCTTCGCCAACGGGGGCGAACAGCAGGCCAGGAGAGGTGCACAGCTGCCCGGAGCTGCCAGTGACGGCTGCGACGTACTGCCGGGCGAGTGCCTCGATTTGTTCGGCGGAGCCGTTCAGGGCTCCGGGGAAGACGAAGACCGGGTTCAGCGAGGACATTTCCGCGTAGACGGGGATGGGCTCTGGCCGTGCGGCGGCGGTACGCATCAGGGCGATACCCGCGGATTGCGAGCCAGTGAAGCCGACTGCCTTGATGGCGGGATCAGCCACGAGAGCCTGCCCGATGCTGGCGCCCGGGCCGTAGATGAGCGAGAAGACACCCGGGTGCAGTCCGCAGTCCCGGACAGCCTTCACGATGGCCTGGCCGACGAGCTCGCTGGTTCCGGGGTGGGCGTTGTGCGCCTTGAAGACCACCGGGCAGCCGGCGGCGAGGGCCGAAGAGGTGTCTCCTCCGGCTGTCGAGAAGGCCAGCGGGAAGTTGCTGGCGCCGAAGACGGCAACAGGACCGAGCGGGATCTGGCGCTGGCGGATGTCGGCGCGGGGCAGCGGAGCGCGCTCAGGAAGGGCGGGATCGATCCGGACGCCGCGGAAGTCGCCTTGCCTGACTACAGTGGCGAAGAGGCGCAGCTGCGCGACGGTGCGGGCCCGCTCGCCGTTGAGCCGGGCCGCCGGAAGCCCGGTTTCCTGACCGGCGCGGATAGTCAGTTCGGCACCGATCTCTTCAATGTTGTCTGCGATGGCGTCGAGGAAACCGGCGTGGGTTTCCGGATCCAGGGTGCTGAAAGATGGGTATGCTTCTGCGGCTGCAGCCGTTGCGGCCTTGAGCTGGTCTTCGGTGAGCAGCGTGTACCCGGGTTCGAGCTGTTCGTTGGTTGCGGGGTTGAACCCGAAGGCGGTCTTACTTCCGCCGGCAATGGGCCGGCCTGCAATGAGTGAATGTCCGGTGAGTATCATTGGCATGTCCTGGGAGACGATGGTGATCAGGAGACGGTGGAGATGAGTGTTTTGAGGTCGGCAAGGTCTTCCGGGGAAAGGTTCTGCAGTGGCGGGCGGACCCCACCCGCCGAGCGCCCGATCGCGTCCAGACCGCCCTTAACGATAGAGACCGAGTAGCCTTTGACCCTGTCACGGATGTCCAGATAGGGAATGACAAAATCGTTCAGTTTTTTGTTCACGGCCACGCGGTCGTAGTTGCGGACGTCCTGGTAGAAATCCAGGGCGAACTGCGGGACAAAGTTGTACATCGCGCTGGAATAGGTGCTCATTCCGAGCTGCAGAAGCGGGAGGGCGAAGGTTTCCGCAGTGGGAAGCCCGCCGAGGTAGAACAGGCGGTCGCCGAGCTTGGCGTACACCCGGGCGTCGTGTTCCAGATCGCCCACGCCGTCCTTGAAGCCAATGAGGTTCTGGTGGCGGTCAGCCAGGGTGGCCACCGTGGTGTCCTTGTAGATCGCGTTAGCGCGGTTGTAGATGATGACGCCCAGCGAGGTGGACTTGCAGACTGCACTCACATGCTCAACCAGGCCGGCCTGATCAGCTTCGGTCAGGTAGGGCGGGAGGAGCAGGATGCCGTCGGCCCCGGCGGCCTCGGCGGCCAGTGCGTTCTCGACGGCCTGGGCGGTGGACCCGCCCGCAGAAGCGAGTACGGGAACGGCCCCGGCGATTTCCTCGACGGCGACCCGAACCACCCGTGCCGATTCCGCCGGTGTGAGCGAGAAACCTTCGCCGGTTCCACCTGCAGCAAAGAGACCGGCCACGGGGAAGCTGGCCTGCCAGGCAAGGTGCTTGCGATAGTTCTCCTCATCGAACGCCAGGTTGGCATCAAAAGACGTCACAGGGAACGAAAGCAATCCGTTCTTCAGAGCGTTAGCGAGTTCCTGTGGTGAGTAATTGGCCACGGGGCGGTCCTCCAGTTAGGGGCCGCAGTCAACGCGGCAAGTGAGTGCTTCCCCTTCACACTATGGAGCCGAACTATGCCTGTCTAAGCGTATTTTTGGATAGATCGATACCCGTTTCGCATTGATCGCATCCACAAGACTCTTCCATTCCAGCCTTGGCGCGCGAACTAGTGCTTCGCCGAAAGGTCCGCCGAGATGAGTTTGGCCGTCTCTACGATCTCCTGGCGCACAGAATCCAGGTAGGCGTCACGGTCGGATTGGGCGGCTACGGCCTGCGCCTGGAGCGAGACGTTGACGGCGGCCACCACCTTGCTTGGCCCGTCGTACACGGGTGCTGCGATAGACATCAGGCCCACCTCAAGCTCCTGGTCCAGAAGGCACCATCCCTGGGCCCGAACGGTGTCAAGAACCGGCAGCAGTTCCTGCGTGGTGCCCACTGCCCTGGGAGTCAAGGGCCGGATGTCGGCCGCCGTCAGGTACTCCTGCAACTTGGCCGGCGGCAGGGCCGCCAGCAGGACCCTGCCCATCGACGTCGCATAAGCAGGGAAACGGGTGCCCACCGTTATACCCACATTCATGATCCGGCGGGTGGTGACCCGCGCGATGTAGGCGATGTCGGTCCCGTCAAGGACCGCGGCCGACGTCGACTCCCCCAGTTTGAGGGACAGCTCCTCCAGGTGGGGCTGGGCAAGTTGCGGCAGGGACAGGCCTGACAGGTAGGCATAGCCGAGCTGGAGCACCTGAGCCGTGAGCCCGAACGTCTTGCCGTCGGTGCGCACATATCCCAGCTCCACCAGGGTGTGCAGGAACCTGCGGGCGGTGGCGCGTGTCAGATCCGTGCGCGCTGCCACCTCGGTGAGGGTCATCAGAGGATGGTCGGTGTCGAACGCACGGATGACGGCCAGCCCGCGCGCGAGCGACTGCACGTACTGGTCGCTGGCCTGTGGAGGCACTGCTGGGACGGTCATGGTTAGCAATCCTATTGGCATGGCGGAGTTAGGGCTCGCGGGGTTAGGGGTCGCGGGGTTAGGGCTCGACGCCGGCGGCTGCCTTAGGCGGGACGGGCACCGGCGCGACGGGCACCAGCGGGACGGGCACCAGCGCCTGGAGCTCCTCGAAGGTGCAGCCAAACGTCTCGCGTACCTGAACGCCGTGGGGTCCGGTGAGGAACACGGCCTTATCCGTATACACGCGGGTTACGCAGCCAACCCCGGTGAGCGGATACGTACAGGTGTCCACGAGCTTGGACGCTCCCTCACGGGTCAGGAGGGTCATCATCACGAAGACATCCTTGGCGCCGGTGGCCAGGTCCATCGCTCCGCCAACCGCCGGAATCGCATCCGGAGCGCCCGTATGCCAGTTGGCAAGATCCCCAGCGGCAGACACCTGGAATGCACCCAGGACACAGATGTCCAGATGCCCGCCCCGCATCATTGCGAACGAGTCGGCATGGTGGAAGTAGGAGGCCCCGGGCAGTTCTGTGACGGGGATCTTGCCGGCGTTGATGAGGTCGCCGTCGATCTGGTCGCCGGTGGCTTCCGGCCCCATCCCCAGCATGCCGTTCTCCGTATGGAGCGTGATGTCCTGCTCAGGCTGGAGATAGTTGGAGACCAACGTTGGTTGGCCGATCCCCAGGTTTACAAAAGATCCGGGCTTGATGTCGCGGGCTACCAGACGCGCGAGGGCGTCGCGGCCCAGCGGCTTCTCCGCCTTCTGAAGGGAAGTTTCAACAGTCATTTCATGCCACCTTCACAACGGTGTTCACATAGATGCCGGGGGTCACTACGTTCTCCGGGTCCAGCCCGCCCACCGGAACGATCTCCGAGACCTGCACCACCGTGTGCTTGGCAGCCGCGGCCATAATGGGTCCGAAGTTCCGGGCAGTTTTACGGTAAACCAGGTTGCCCTTCCCGTCGGCCTTGAGGGCTTTTATGAGGGCCACATCGGCATGGATGGGCGTCTCGAAAACCTGCCCCCGGCCATCGATGATCCGGGTTTCCTTGCCTTCAGCCAGGATGGTTCCGTAGCCCGTGGGCGTGAAGAAGCCGCCGATCCCGGCACCCGCAGCGCGGATACGCTCGGCCAGATTCCCTTGCGGCACCAGCTCCAACTCGATCTCGCCGGCCTTGTACTTCGCATCGAAATGCCACGAATCAGACTGCCGCGGAAAGGAACAGATCATCTTGCGGACCCGGCCCTCCTTGATCAGCAGAGCCAGCCCCTGATCCCCCTGGCCTGCATTGTTGTTGACCACGGTGAGCTCCTTCGCGCCGCAATCCAGCAAGGCGTCGATCAGCTGGAACGGCTGCCCGGCGTTGCCGAACCCCCCGATCATCACTGTGGAGCCATCCTCAATACCGGCAACAGCCTCTTCCACGGTGTCCATGAAGTTCAACATGTCCTAGGCCTTCCCGTTGTCCCGTTCAGATTCAGCAGTAACGTTTTCCAACACCACTGCCAGCCCCTGGCCTACCCCAATGCAGATGGCGGCCACGCCCCAGCGCTGGCCGGATGCCTGCAGGCTCCGCGCCAAAGTGCCCAGGATGCGCGTACCAGAGGCACCCAGCGGATGTCCCATGGCAATAGCCCCGCCGTGCTGGTTCACGATGGCAGGATCCACACCCCAGGCGTTGATACAGGCCACCGATTGCGCGGCAAACGCTTCGTTAAGTTCGACGGCGCCCACCTGGTCCCAGCCGATTCCCGCCTTCGCGAGGGCCTTGTTGGCGGCTTCCACGGGGGCGTAGCCGAAGTACTGGGGATCGTTCGCGTGGGCTCCTCGTCCGGCAATACGGGCGAGGGGCTCCATGCCTAGAAGCCCCGCGGCACGTTCGCTGCCGATCCAGGCTGCGGAGGCACCGTCGGAAAGCGGCGACGCGTTGCCCGCCGTGACAGTGCCGTTCTCCGTGCGGAACACGGTTTTGAGCCCTCCCAGCTTTTCGGCCGAAGAGCCGGCCCGGATGCCCTCATCCCGGGTCAGATCGGTCCCGGGCACCACTGTGACCAGGTTGTCATAGAAGCCCTCGTCCCAGGCCTTCGCTGAGAGATTGTGCGAGTCCGCGGCGAATTCATCCTGCTGTTGGCGCGTTACACCGTACTTTTCACGGAGCCGCTCCGTGGCTTCCCCGAGGGAAATTGTCCACTCGGAGGGCATGGCCTTGTTCACCAGGCGCCAGCCGAGCGTGGTTGAGGCCAGGGTGAGATCGCCGGCGGGGTAGGGCTTCTCCGTCTTGGGCAGCACCCATGGGGCGCGGCTCATGGACTCGGCACCGCCCACCAACACAAGCTCGGCGTCGCCGGCGTTGATCTGGCGTGAGGCAATGATTGCCGCATCGAGGGAGGAGCCGCACAGGCGGTTGACGGTGGTGCCCGGGATGGAGACCGGAAGGCCGGCGAGCAGGGTACCCATCCGCGCAATGTTCCGGTTTTCTTCCCCCGCGCCGTTGGCGTTGCCGAACACCACCTCATCGATGCACTCAACGTCCAGCCGGGGTGCACGCTTCACTGACTCGCGGATAACGTGGGCGGCCAGATCGTCCGGCCGGATGGCGGCCAGACCGGAGCCGAATTTACCGAAAGGCGTCCTGACGGCGTCGTAAATGTATGCCTGGTTCATGAAGGCTGGTCCATTCCTGTGCTATCCATTGCTGCGTTGTCCACTGCTGCGTTGTCCACTGCTGCGTTGTCCACTGCTGCGTTGTCCACTTCGTGGAAGACCTGTTGGGCGGTCTTAAAAGCTGTGTTGGCGGAGGGAACCCCGCAATAGATGGCTGTCTGCAACAAGATTTCCTTGATTTCGTCCCGGCTCAGCCCATTGGTGATGGCCGCGCGGATATGCATCGCCAGTTCTTCCCAGTGCCCGTGCGCTACCATCGCGGTGATGGTGACAGCTGAACGCATCTGCCGGGAAAGTCCTGGCCTGGTCCAGATTCCACCCCACGCAATCCGCGTGATCATGTCCTGGAAGTCCTCTGTAAACGAATCCTTGTTCGCGTTGGCGCGCTCCACATGCGCGTCGCCCAGCACCTCGCGGCGGACCACCATGCCGCCGTCGTAAATTTCCTGGCTCGTCGCGTCGGGACGGACAACTCCATGTCGCTCCGGGCCTGTCATTTGGCTGCTCCGCGGGATTCGCTCCAGATCATGAGGCTCCGCAACAGTTTCGCCACGTGGCCCGGCGCCTCTGCCGGGGCCAGGTGTGCCACTCCCCCGAGTGTCACGGCACTCGCTGTCCCTCCGCCGGCATTGATGCCCGCCACCAGTTCTTCCGCGAACGACGGCGGGGCAACCTCGTCCTGTGCGCCCGCGATCGCTTGGGTGGGGACCCGGATGCTGCCGAGTTCCGCGTGAACGTCGAAAGAGGCGAGGGCCTCGCAGCAGAAGGCGTAACTGAAGCGGTCGGCGTCGCGCAGCGAGTGTAGCAGTCGGCTGCTCAATTCCGGTTCGCGGTCCATAAAGCCCGGGGCGAACCACCGCTGCGCCGAGCCTTGGATCATCACGGGAGTTCCTTGGCTCCGGACTGTTTCCGCGCGCTCGTGCCAACCGTCGGGAGTGCCGATTTTCGCTCCAGTGCACTGGACACAAAGGCTGATAAGGCGTTCTCCATGCTTGATGCCGAGCTGCAGGCCGGTTGCCCCGCCCAGAGATACTCCGGCGTAGTGGAACGTGGCGCCCGGTGCGATGGAGTCGACCAGTTCGACGACGGCGTCAGCCAACTCGTCGACGTCGAACGTCTCTTTCGCGGCAGGTGAGACGCCATGTCCGGGCAGGTCCCAGGCCACGACGTCGTAATCATTGCCCAGGAGGGCAGCAGCCTGGCCCCACAACACTATGGACGAGGTGCCGAGCGACGGGCCCAGCACCAGCAGTGGCTTTTCGCCGAGTTCCCGCTGGGGCGAAAGCAGCGATGCCTTGAGTTCGGGCCTGGTCATACCGGCATCCCTTCAGTTCCCTGCGCTGGCTTTCCTGAAAATTCTGGAAAGGCAGCGAAAATGCGGCGCACGATTTCATGGCTCTGGCCCAGATAGTTGGCAGGATCCAGGAGTTCCTCGAGGCGCTGGTCCGAAAGCTTGTCCTCCGTCACGGTTTCGCGCAGTAAGCGACGGTATGTTGCACTCTTCTCGGCAGCAGGAGCGAGAAGTGTCCGGTCCACCGTGGACTGCAGCAACTTCCTCCCATCCTCACCCAGGAGTGGAGCCACGGCGCTGGCTACTGCTTCGCTCAGCAGCAGTGGGCCGGAGAGATCCAGGTTGCGGCGCATCGCTTCCGGGAAGACCTGCAGGCCTTCGACGAGTTCCCGGGCCAGGCCGGCGGCGCCGAGGGTCAGCCGCAACAGTTCGCGGAAGGCCTGCCATTCGCTGTGCCATGCGCCGTCGGGGCGTTCGTCGTTGAAGTTAGCCGCGGCCTGGTGCAGCTGTGCTGCCAGGTTGGGGGCCTGGAGGGCGGCGCTGCGGATCAGGATTGACAGGACGGGGTTTTGCTTTTGCGGCATCGCCGAGGACACACCCCGCCCTTCCGACCGGGGTTCGGCCACTTCAGCGACTTCCGGCCGGCTGAGGAAGAGAATATCGGCGGCGATTTTGCCCAAGGCGTCGGTCACGCCGGCCAGCGCATCCCCGAGAGAGGTAACTGCGGATCGGTTGGTGTGCCACGGAGCGGGCGTTGGGTTGAGGCCAAGCTGCGCGGCGAGCCTGTCGGAGAGTTCCAGCGCAGTCACAGCTGTGGTTTCAGCAGGGACTGTTTCAGCCAGCACGGTTCCGGACGCCAGGGTTCCGGCAGCGCCACCGCCCTGCACGGGCAGCGGGACAGACTCGAGCTTCCGGGCAGCAGCAGCCAGTCCATGGAACCACTGCGCCGTCCTCAGGCCGAAGGTCACGGGAAGCGAATGCTGGGTCAGGCTGCGGCCCACACACAGCGTGTCCGCGTGCTGTTCGGCAAGGCTGGCAAGCGCCGTCGTCGTGCTGTGAACGTCTCCCAGCAGGGCGGCGACGGCGTTTCGAGCCAGCAGCATAAGCGCCGAATCCAGGACGTCCTGGCTGGTCAACGAGGTGTGGACGGCCCGGACGGCCCCCATGTTGCCGGTGTCCAGTGCCCTGACCTGTGCGCGGAGATCGTCGAGCAAAGGTATGACCGGATTTCCGCCGCCTTGGGCACGGACTGCGATGTGCGCGGCGTCGTAATGGCTGACGTCAGCAGCCGCGGTAACGATCGCGGCAGACCCGGCCGGGGCCAGGCCCGCCTTTTCCAGGACCGAAGCCCAGGCTGCCTCGACGGCCAGGATCGCCGCCAGCACTGCCCGATCGCCCGTCAGAATAGCCACCAGGGGCGACGCCGAAACGGGACTCAGGAGGCCGGCGTCGCCGTCGAAGCGGGGCTCGGAACCGGTCATTGAGAGTCCTCGCCAGCAGAGCCGCCGTCGAAATCAAGGAAAACGGTCTCGCCCTCACCCTGCAACCGGACGTTCCACGTCAGTCCGCCGTCCGGATCACGCCTGGCAATCAGGGTCTGGCGCCGTTCCGGATCGAGGGAACTCAGCAGGGGGTCGGCGGCAAGGGCTTCCTGGTTCTCCGGCAGGTAAATGCGGGTGAACAGGCGGTTCATCAGGCCCCTGGCGAACACGGTCACGGCAATGAACGGGGCAGCACCCGGTTTGGTGGGGCCCGGGTTCACCGTGGTGAAAGTATAAACACCGGAATAGCCCACAGAACTGCGGCCCCAACCCGTAAAGGTGTAGCCGTCCCGGACAAGGGAGCCTGTCCGCTGCACGATCTTTCCTTCAGCGTCAGGCTGCCAGATTTCCAGGAGGGCGTCCGGAACAGGGTGACCCTCGCCGTCGTACACCGTACCTTGGAGGCGAATGGATCCTGGCGACCCGGGCGCCAGGAGTTCGCCGTCCTTCTCGTAGGGCAAGGCGTAACCGTAGAACGGCCCAACCGTCTGGCCCGGTGTTGCGGTGAGCTTGGAGTCACTCATGGTGGTCGCCTTCCGCCCCGAGGGCCTCATTTTCCGTCCAGGTGCGCTTGGACCCCGTCAACACGATGTCCCAGTTGTAGCCGAGGGTCCATTCCGGTTCGGTCAGCTCATGGTCATAACTGGCAATGAGTCGGTCGCGGGCGTCCTCGTCAACGATCGACTGGTAGATGGGGTCCAGGGGGAACAACTGATCGCCCGGGAAGTACATCTGGGTGACGATGCGCTGCGTGAATTCACTCCCGAACAGCGAGAAGTGGATGTGCGCCGGCCGCCAGGCGTTGAGATGGTTCTTCCAGGGATAGGCTCCTGGCTTGATGGTGATGAAGCGGTAGGAACCGTCCGGCCCGGTGATGCAGCGGCCCACGCCGGTGAAGTGCGGATCGATCGGGGCGGGGTGCTGGTCCCGCTTGTGGATGTAACGGCCGGAGGCGTTGGCCTGCCAGATCTCCACAAGCTGCCCGGCGACAGGCCGGCCATCACCGTCGAGCACCCGGCCGGCGACGATGATGCGTTCACCCTGCGGCTCACCGTTGTGCTGAATGGTGAGGTCTGATTCCAGGGCGTGAACATCCTGGTGCCCGAAAGCAGGCGAGTAGAGCTCGATAGTTTCGGGATCCGCATGGTGCAGGCTCTTGGTGGGATGGCGCAGGATACTGCTCCGATAGGGCGCGAAGTCCAGCCGGGGCTGCGTCTCAGGCTGGCCGCCGCTCCTCAGCTTTGCGGCATAAGCGTCCCCGATGGCCTTGAGCTCGGCGCTCAAATCCGCTTGGGTCTCCACTTTTGGTGCTGCCGCTTTCGGGGGAACTTCGGCTGCATCGGACAGTTCCTCGGTGAGGGAATCAGCGTTGTACGCCTCGGCCCTGGAATTCTCTGGCACAGCAACCTCCTTTCGGTTTACAAGTGTCATTGCTCTTACAGTAACCGAACTGTTCGCATAATGCACTCATGTTCTTATGGCGAACAACACCCCGCTCGGCCGTCGTGACCCTGTTTGCTCACGAAGATCAGTGCGCCACGGCGCGTCGCCAGCGTAAAGAGGCAGTTCAAGTTCAAAGAAGGTCACGACGGCGGCCCTCCCCTCCCGCTGCGAGGACAGGCCGCTGGGCTTGGGGCTAGAGCTTGGTAGCCAGCACTTCGGCGAGGTCGTAATTGACAGGTTCTTCGAGCTGGTCATAGGTGCAGGACCGCGGATTCCTGTCCGGGCGCCAGCGGACGAACTGTGCCACGTGGCGGAAACGCTCGCCTTCCATGTGGTCATAGGCAACCTCCAGCACGCGCTCCGGCCGAAGGGGCACGAAGGACAGATCCTTGCCTGCACTCCACCGGCTGCCCTCGGCGTTGCGCGGGGTGCGTTTGCCCTCCTCCTGCTTGGCCCAAGCCCAGGGGTGGTCTTCGAAGTCGGTGACCAGGGGCTGCAGCTCCTCGAAAAGTTCCTTGCGGCGCTTCATGGGGAAAGCGCCCACCACTCCGACACTTGCCAGCACGCCGTCGTCCTTGTAAAGCCCCAACAGCAGTGAGCCAATGAGGTCCGTTCCGCTGGTATGCACCCGGTAGCCGGCCAAAACACAGTCAGCTGTACGGGCATGCTTGACCTTGAACATCGTCCGTTTATCCGGCTGGTACTTGCCCTCCATGGGTTTGGCGATGATGCCGTCCAGTCCCGCTCCCTCAAACTGATGGAACCACTGCTCAGCCCTCGTCTTATCGTGGGTGACGGCGGTGAGATGGATCGGGGCGGAGGCACCGGAAAGCGCCTCTTCAAGGGCACTGCGCCGTTCGGAGAACGGTTGGCTGGTGAAGTCCTGGTCCGCCAGGGCCAGCAGGTCGAACGCCACAAACTTCACGGGTGTCTGCTCGGACAGCAGCTTTACCCGGCTTGCGGCGGGGTGGATGCGCTGCTGGAGGGCATCAAAGTCGAGGCGGTCCCCGGATGGTCCCACCAGGATGATTTCGCCGTCGAGCACGCAGCGGGGCGGCAGGTTGGCTTTCAGGGCTTCCACAAGTTCGGGGAAATAGCGGGTCATGGGCTTTCCGTTGCGGCTGCCGATTTCCACTTCCTCGCCGTCGCGGAAGATGATGGACCGGAATCCGTCCCACTTCGGCTCATAGCTCAGGTTGCCGTCGGGGATTGCGGTGATGGATTTGGCGAGCATGGGGGCCACAGGGGGCATGACAGGCAGCTGCATGAGGCCCATTCTTGCCGGGACGCCCGCCCGGCGCTACCCCTTGGTGCGTCAACTCCTGGCAGTAACAGGCCAGCTGAAATCCTCGACATCCGTCGGGCAGCGGCGGTAGACCTTAACGATGGCTACCTTCGGATTTCACGCATCTCACGAACAGATCAGCCCAAGCCAGCTGCTGAAGGACGTCCAGCTGGCAGAGCAAGCCGGGTTCGACGCCGCTATGTGCTCGGACCACATCGAGCCCTGGTCAGCAAGCCAAGGGCACTCCGGCTTTGCGTGGTCCTGGCTGGGGGCAGCCCTCGCCACAACGTCCCTTCGCTTCGGCGTGGTCACCGCGCCGGGCCAGCGCTACCACCCCACCATCATTGCCCATGCGTCAGCAACCCTCGCAGACATGTTTCCCGGCAGGTTCTGGCTGGCTCCGGGGTCCGGCGAGAACATGAACGAGCACGTCACCGGTGATCCCTGGCCGCCGAAGGAGATCCGCCAGCAACGGCTTGAGGAATGCGTCGAGGTTATTCGTCGACTGCATGCCGGCGAAGAAGTCACGCACCACGGGGTGGTCACGGTGCAGCAGGCAAAGCTCTGGGATGTTCCGGAGATCAAGCCCTTGCTGATTGGGCCTGCCGTGAGTGTGGAGACGGCCGGTCGTGCAGCGGCGTGGGCTGACGGGCTGGTCACCGTCAACCAGCCCGCTGAAAAACTCCGGGAAATGCTGGCGGTCTACCGGGACAAGGGAGGCCGCGGCAAGGCAGTGCTGCAGGTGCATTTGTCCTGGGCGGAACGGGAAGAGGAGGCAGTGGCCATTGCCCTGGACCAGTGGCACTCGAATGTTTTCTCGCCGCCGGTGACCTGGGACCTGCCAACGGCGGCCCATTTCGACAGCGCCAGCGCGGCAGTGGGCGAGGAGCAGATCCGGAAAGTTGTGAACGTTTCCGCGGACACAGCGCAGCACGCGGCCTGGCTCCAGGAATACCTGGACCTCGGGTTTGACGAACTCTACCTGCACTTCGTCGGCCAGCATCAGGAACCTTTCATCAACACTTTCTCCGAGCACGTCCTGCCCCAGCTCCGGGGATCGGAGAGCACCGGTTCCCTTAGCACTGTCACCCTCGATCAGGAGGTTTCGCCGTGAGGATCGCACAAACTTCAGATCTTTGGTGGAAGAACGCCGTGATCTACTGCGTGGACCCAGAGACTTTCTTCGACAACGATGGCGACGGAACGGGTGATTTTGGCGGCCTGACCCAGCGTGTGGACTATCTGGCCGCTCTGGGCGTGACCTGCATCTGGCTTATGCCCTTCTATCCCTCCCCCGACCGGGATGACGGCTATGACGTCACCGGGTTCTACGGTGTGGACCCTCGCCTGGGAACACTGGGGGACGTGGTGGAGTTCATCAGGGCAGCCAAAGACCGGGGAATGCGGGTCATCGCCGACTTCGTCATCAACCACACCTCAGACCAGCACCCCTGGTTCAAGGAAGCCCGCAAGTCCGTGGACAACCCGTACCGCGACTACTATGTCTGGCGCAGCGACACTCCTCCTGACACTTCTGACCAAGTGGTTTTTCCGGGAGAGGAAACCGCCATCTGGACTCAGGATTCAGCCACCAAAGAGTGGTATCTGCATATGTTCGCCAAGCACCAGCCGGACCTCAACGTGGCTAATCCGAAGGTCAGGGACGAAATCGCCAAGTCCATGGGCTTCTGGCTTCAGGTTGGGCTGGACGGTTTCCGCCTTGATGCCGTTCCCTTCTTCCTCGAGTTGCGAGGAGAACCCGAGGACGAGGCAGCAAGGACAGATCCCCACAATTACCTGAGCGCACTGCGAAGCTTCCTCAACAGGCGCAACGGGAGCGCAGTGCTGCTGGGGGAAGTTAACCTGCCCTACAAGGAGCAGCTGAAGTACTTTGGCGGGCCCGAGGGCAACGAACTGAATATGCAGTTCGACTTTCTGACGATGCAGAACATGTACCTCTCCCTTGCGCGCGAAGACGCACGCCCTTTGGCGAAAACTCTGGCTGGCAGGCCGGGCACCCATCCGGACAACCAATGGGCCATGTTTGTCCGCAATCATGACGAACTGACCCTGGACAAGCTCAGCGACACAGAACGCGAAGAGGTGTTTGCGGCCTTCGGACCGGACGAGGACATGCAGATGTACGGGCGCGGACTTCGACGCCGTCTGCCCACCATGCTCGACGGTGATCATGCCAGGATCCGCATGGTCTATTCCCTGCTGTTCTCCTTGCCTGGCACGCCCGTGCTCTTCTACGGTGAGGAAATCGGCATGGGCGAAAACCTCCAGATCAAGGGCCGGGGCGCGGTCCGCTCCCCCATGCAGTGGAACGACACCCAGAACGGCGGCTTCTCTACAGCGCCCGCGGAGCAACTGGTGGCACCCCTGGTCGAAGGCTATTTCGGGCCAAAGAACATCAACGCCGCCTCCGCCAAGCGCGATCCCGACTCGCTGTGGAACTTCATGGCCACGCTCATCCAGCGCTACCGCGAAAGTCCCGAGTTGGGCTGGGGCCGCTTTGAGGTGATTGAGCAACCGCATCCACGGGTCCTGCTCCACCGTTGCACCAGTGGCGGTTCCACCCTGGTTCTGGCCCACAATATGGGTTCCCAACCTGCTGCCCTGATCGCCAGCGTGGCGTCACCAAGTGAGCCCGAACGCAGTTACGAGGGGACTGTCCTGCTGGACCTGCTGGACGGTGAGGACATCGATGTAGAGGACGACGGCGGGTTCGAGCTGCAGCTTGACCGTTACGGCTTCCGGTGGTTCAGGCTCCAGCACCCGGAAGACCGCCGGATTCTGTAGCCGTGACCGAAGCGGAAGCAAAGAAACAAAGGGGGCTCAGAAAACTAACCCAGCGCTTACCGTCGCGAAATGCCTTGGCAATAATGGGGCGGCACACTGGAAATGCCGGAACAGCCGGTGCCAGCTCCAGCCAGGAGGCCAGCCATGTTGAAGGAAGCCAAAGCCCACATAACCCGCGTTCGTGCCCTTGACCAGTTGCATCGTGGCGATGAGATTGAAGCCCGCCTGTCAGTAGGTCCCGGCTATGACGACGTCGTAATCCGCCGAGGGAGGGTTCAGGAGACCGCGCCGGGAATCGGCGTCGTATGGATCATGGACCACGTCAGCGGAATGCGTAAGGCAATCAGTGCGGACGAATGCAGTGTGTGGCGGGTTGCTTGAGGCATCTCAAGGCTTCCTATGACAGCTCAACCGCCGGCGACGGACTGGATTACCAGCACTTCCTGTCCAGCAGCCACCTCTGTTTCAAGACCCTGAAGACGCCGGACCTCATCCCCGTTCACGTAAATATTCACGTAGCGGCGGAGGGCGCCGGTTTCATCCCGCAGCCGTCTTCCGAGCACCGGGTAGTCGCCGGTCACCGCGTCCAGCAACCCCGCCACAGTAACCGCTCCGTCCACGGGCGCAGTCAGTACGGACTGCCCGCCGGCGAGCGGCTGCAGAACGCTGGGCAATAAAACGCTGATCTCACTCATTGACTCACCTCAGGAATCCTTACCTGGATCCTCACCCGGTCTAGGAAACCACCGCGGCCCGCACGCACAACACGTCGGGCAAATGCGATGCTACCTCGCTGAACGTTTCTCCCTCGTCCGAGCTGGCATAGACCGAGCCGCCGCGGGTTCCGAAGTACACCCCGGCGGGTTCTGCGGAATCCACGGAGGCAGCGTCACGCAGCACCGCGTTGTATTCCCCGTGCGGTAACCCGGAATCCAAACGCTTCCAGGAAGTTCCGGCGTCGTCGGTCCGGTGTACGGCCAGATTCCCGTCCGGCGGGATCCTCTCGCCATCGGCCTTGAGGGGAACCACCCAGGCGGTACCTTCCCGGCGAGGATGCGTCAGCATGACGAATCCGAAGTCGGCAGGCAGTCCTTCAGCGATGGACTCCCAGGTGTCTCCGTTATTGTCGGTTCGGTAGACGCCGTGGTGGTTCTGCGCGTACAAGCGGCCCTCAACGGCGGGATCAGCAGCAATCTTGTGGACGCATTGACCGAATTCCGGGTAAGGATCGGGCATAAAGCGAGCGGTAATACCCTTGTTCCGGGGCTCCCAGGAGGTGCCGCCGTCGAGTGAGCGGTAAACGCCGCCCGTGCTCATAGCCACATGAACGTTGTCCCCGGCGGGATTGACCACGATGGAGTGGGCGGCAGCGCCCCCGTAGCCAGCCCCCCATTCCCCACGGTGTGGATGATCCCACAGCCCACGGTTCAGCTCGAAGTGCTCGCCGCCGTCCGTTGATTTCCACACTGAGATGGGCTCTGCACCCGCCCAAACGACACCCGGGCGGGACTGTGCATCAGGATAAATCTGCCAAATACGCTCCAAGGCCGCCTCAGTGCCGTCGGGAAACTTGATGGCGCCTTGCTCGGGCTCGGTCCAGGTCTCGCCAAGATCATCTGAGTGGGCAACAGTAGGTCCCCAGTGCTCTGATCGAACGCCAACCATGATCCTGGTCCTGCCGGCCCGGGTGTCGATTCCGATGCTGGGGATCTCACTCATCAGGAAATGAGGGCCGGAAAGGGACCATTGCTTCCGGTCCTCACTGTTCGCCAGCCAGAGGCCCTTTTTGGTTCCGATCGCCAAGATATAACGCTCTGCGGTTGCCATGCCCCCCATGCAACCACTCAAGCCGGGAGGAGGCAATGGTTTCCAGGCAGCTGCGGCGGACGATCAGTCTACGAACTCCGATTGGGTTTCGATGAAGTCCCAGTCGGCTTCAGTCAGCACATTCCTGGGCGAGTCGGGGTGCGGCCCCCCTGCTTCGGCGATTCCTTGAAGCACCGGAAGGGGTATTTCTTCGGCGCGCAGGTTCTCGCGGAGCCACTCCTTGCTGTCCAGATCCAGATCCAGCCACCACATAAAGATTTGCATCAATGTCCACCTCTCCTATGCCTCATACGTTAGGCCGGATGACGGTGGCGGACAATGTCCTGGGAGGACCACGTCTCCGGATCCGGACGCGGTTTAGGCTTGCTGTCCCGTGTCCTCCGATTAGTCCGGATTGTAGGCGTCCAGTGGAGTCGAAACCGCAATCCGGCGGCTTCCATCAGGCGCTGTGCTGTTCAAGCTGGATCGGCAGGGCCACAATGAGGGTATGTCCCCGGAATCTCCCAATGGCCAGCCTCCTTTGGTAGTGGGCGTCCTTCCCGATCAGCACCCCGAGGTGCTTACTACTGCCGCCGCGCTGGCCGGGAAGCTCGATGCCCCGTTGATCTGTAGTTACGTGGATGAGGCGAGCTACCTGGTGGAATGGGATCCTGCCAGGTCCGCCCACAGACTGTCCTTGCACCCCGACGCAGACGACGCCGAAATCCGCTCTGTGACGGAGGAGTTGGAGGCGAAGGTCGCTGCCGCCTGTGAAGGGAAAGGCGTTACGTGGAGCCTGCGCGTCCTTTCCGGCGATCCGGCCCGCGCCCTCGGCAGGCTGGCTGCAGAGGCCCACGCGACCATGATTATCGTGGGAACCAGCGAACGCGGACTCGTACACAGGATCTCTGAGGTGCTCAACGGATCCGTGGCCGCCTGGCTAAGCCACCATCAAGAGCACCCTGTCCTGGTGGTGCCGCCCCACATCGGGGCACACAGGGAACTTCCGGATTAGGGCAGCGGCCGCTGGTTCCCTGTCGAAGCCGTGCCTCGCAGGGAGCTTGGGTAAATAAAGTGAAAGTAGTAATTCCAGGTGCTGGTGTGCGCCAACAAGGGCCAGTATGCTGGGATTCGCAGGCACAAAGAAGAGCCTGCCCATAGACGGCTCCGGAGTGCGTATCCCCCAATAACGCACTCCGGAGCTCCTTTTTGTCCATCACACGGTGCGGATACCCCCTAGGGGTACTTGACCCTATACCCCCTCCGGGTATACCTTGGGCATATGAACGCACCTGAAGAAGCTGTCACGGGCCTCGCGGACGCGGAGCCTCAGCATCAACACGGGTACACCTCCAACAAGGACGCGTACCTGCGCCGGCTCAAGCGGATCGAAGGTCAGGTCCGCGGGATCGCGCGGATGGTTGACGAAGACAAGTACTGCATTGACATCCTGACCCAGGTTTCTGCCGTCACGAAGGCCTTGCACGCCGTCAGCCTGGGGCTGGTCGAGGAGCATATTGGCCATTGCGTCGTAGGTGCCGCTGGCGAGCCTGATGCTGCTTTGCGTGCAGAAGCCATCGAATTCAAGGTCAAGGAGGCCACGGATGCCATCGGGCGCCTGCTGCGGTAGCGGCAATCAAACCCATCACACCATCCGGCTGATGAATCACAGCACGCCGGCCGATTCCAACGAGAAGGACCCAACTATGAGCCCCGTTTCCACCATCGTTAACGTTTCCGGCATGACCTGCGGCCACTGTGTCTCGGCCGTAAGTGAGGAACTGGAGTCTTTGGAGGGCGTGGAAAACGTCGACGTCGACCTCAACGCCGGAGGCATCTCCACCGTCACCGTCACTTCGGACAGGGACCTTTCCGCATCGGAGATCGGTGAGGCCGTGGCGGAGGCCGGGTACCTGGTGGTGGCTACCGACGCCTGAGCACTTACTGCTCGCGTCACGCCCCACCACGCTTCCCGCCTTAACCACTGATTCCCGATCCCTGATCCCTGAGGACACATTGTGAGTAACGAGCAATTGCTGAACCAACCCGGAAGCCGGGTGATTGAACTTGATATCGAGGGGATGACCTGCGCATCCTGCGTCAGCCGGGTGGAACGGAAGCTCGGCAAGCTCGACGGCGTAGAGGCGTCAGTCAACCTGCCCCTGGAGTCCGCCCACGTCACAGTTCCAGCCGGAATCACAGACGAACAGATCACCTCAACAGTCGCAGCGGCAGGCTACAAGGCAAGCATCCGCCAGCCAACGGGTTCCCAGGGTGACAGCCGCGGAAGCGATACGCTCGGCGTGCTCGCTCGTCCCTCCCCAACGGCTCCCCTTAGAGGCACGATGCCGGAGACAGGCTCAGGGGAGCTGCCCACGAGCGGCGACGCCGGGCATATGCGGCAGCATGCGTCTAAGGGACGAACGACCGAGCATGCAGAGCATGTGACCGGTGGCGCCGCGGAAGCCCTTAGGCTCCGGTTAATCGTCGCAGCACTGCTGACGGTCCCGGTGTTTGTGGTTTCGATGTTCCCGGCTTTTCAGTTCGCCAACTGGGGCTGGGTAGTGGGCGTTCTTGCCCTGCCTGTTGTCAGCTGGGCAGCCTGGCCTTTCCACCGGGCTGCCGCTATCAACGCCCGCCACTTCGCCTCGACCATGGACACGCTGGTTTCCATCGGCGTGATTGCTGCCTATGCTTTCTCGGCCTGGCAACTGTTCATGGACCCACGTATGACAGAGCACGTGGGCATGGCAGAGATGGACTCCGGCGGGCTTTACTTCGAGGTGGCGTCGGTGGTTACCACCTTCCTGCTGCTCGGCAGGTACCTTGAAGCGAACGCGAAGCGAAAGGCCGGGGATGCCCTCCGGGCGCTGCTCAATCTCGGTGCTAAGGATGCAACAGTGCTGGAGGGCGGCGCCGAATACCGCCTTCCTGCAGATCGGCTCGTGGTGGGAGACGTCATTGTCGTCCGGCCGGGCGAGAAAATTGCCACTGACGGCGAGGTGATCGAAGGCCTGTCTGCCGTTGACGCTTCCCTGGTAACGGGCGAATCGGTGCCGGTTGAGGTGGCTCCGGGCAGCCTGGTCACGGGTGCCACAATCAACACGTCCGGCCGCCTGTTGGTGCGCGCCACCCGTGTGGGCTCCGAGACCACGTTGGCCCAGATGGGACGGCTGGTTTCCCAGGCACAGACAGGGAAAGCGCCGATCGCGCGCCTCGCGGACCGAATCAGCTCGGTGTTTGTACCCGTCGTCCTGGTCATTGCGGCTGTCACGTTTGCTCTGTGGCTGCTTGCTGCCGGCCCCCAAATCACAGACGCTGAGTTACGGGCAGCCTTTACGTCCGCCGTCGCGGTCTTGGTCATCGCATGCCCGTGTGCCCTCGGGCTCGCCACTCCGGTAGGACTGCTGACAGGTACAGGCCGTGGCGCGCAGCTGGGCATCCTTATCAGGGGCCCCCAAGTCCTCGAGGACACCCGAACTGTGGAAACCATCCTGCTGGACAAAACAGGAACTGTCACCACCGGCAAACTTGCCGTTGACTCGGTCCAGTCCTTCGGTGAGCACTCAGAGGCAAAAGTCCTGCTCCTTGCCGGGGCGGTGGAGGCCGCGTCAGAGCACCCGATCGCCCATGCCATCGCAGCCGCCGCGCGCTCCGCTGTTGGAGCCAGAAGCCGGGCCGAGGCTGCTGCCCTTCCAAAGGCTAACGACGACGGCCGGCTGCCCGCCGTCGAGCACTTCACCTCCGCTCCCGGCGGAGGAGTGCGGGGAACAGTTGACGGACACAAAGTGGTGGCAGGCCGCACCGGATGGCTCCAAGTGAACGGCATGCCTGTCAGTTCGGAGCAGACGGACGCCCTCAGGGCCGCAGAGGAGTCAGGCGCCACCGTTATCTGGGTGGCACTGGATGGCGAAGTGGCAGGCATCATCGCCCTGCGCGACACCATCAAACCTGGTTCCGCCCCGGCCATTGAACGGCTGCGGAACCTCGGCTTGCGCCCGGTTCTGTTGACCGGCGATAACGCAGCCGTGGCCGCACAGGTGGCTGCCGCCGTCGGAATTGATCCTGCCGACGTGTACGCAGGCGTTACGCCCGAAGGCAAAGTGGACGCCGTCCGCCAATTGCAGGCTGCCGGTGCAACGGTGGCCATGGCCGGCGATGGAGTGAATGACGCCGCTGCACTGGCACAGGCCGATCTTGGCATTGCCATGGGCTCGGGAACGGACGTCGCCATCGAGGCGGCAGATCTTACCGTGATGGGCAACGACCTTGGCCAGGTGGCCCAGGCCATCGAGCTCTCGCGCCGCACCTTGTCCACCATCAAAACAAACCTGTTTTGGGCGTTCTTCTACAATGCAGTGGGGATTCCGGTAGCCGCCCTGGGCCTTCTCAACCCCATGATCGCGGGCGCGGCCATGGCGGCCAGCTCAGTACTGGTGGTGGCTAACTCGCTGAGGCTGCGTCGCTTCGGTGCAGGAGATCGCCAGCGCAGATAAGGCCCACGCGTAGGGGATCAGGCGGTCCCGTAACGGACGGCTGCCTTTGCCCTGGCCTTGGCAGCCTCTTCGGCACGGTCCTTCGCCGGGGCATGCGTCACCAGGGCCTCGAGGAGGTGCTCAGTGATGTGGGCGATCTCGTGCACGGCCCGGTTGAACGCCTCCTCATTGGCTTTGGACGGCTTGGTGCTGCCACTGATCTTGCGAACATACTGGAGCGCAGCGGCCTGAACCTCATCTGGTGTGGCGTGCGGTTCAAAGTTATGCAGGGTCCTGATATTGCGGCACATAGGTCCATGCTAGGCTCTGGAACGCCTAGGATCGACCCCCCGAAGCCTCGTCCACACCCTCGCCACCGCCCAGATAACAGCTAACGCTGGCAAGGGATGGGGAGCAGTGTATGGGGAGCGGTGCCCATCGACACTTTTTGGGATGCGGGATAGTTTCTAGGTAATGGATCTTCCGGATCAGCCGGAGGCCGCTGGGGATGCCGATTGTTGAATCGAATCCGTTGACAAGAAGGAGATAATCATGGCTATTTGGGGTGCAGATGTACAGTCGCTGCGGGACTTGGGCAGCAAGCTGCAGCGGGGCTCAGAGGAGATCCAGCAGACGAAGTCCACGCTTACCGGCTTGGTCCAGAACGTCGACTGGAAGGGTCCCGACGCCGAGAATTTCAAGAATGACTGGAACGGCGAGCACACCGCCGCGCTGACCAAGGTCATCAACGCGCTCCAGGAGGCCGGTACCAAGGCCAAGAACAACGCCCAGGCTCAGGAAACCACTTCCAACGCCAACTAGGCTGCAAAAACACGATGGCCCGGATGCACAGCATCCGGGCCATCGTGTTGTCTGCCTACTTTTTTGCCGACGATTCTGGCAAAGGAGCGGTGCGGCAAAGGGGTTCGACGTCGTTCGCGTGGTCCAGAACCTGGGCAGCCACCGAGGGCTCCGCACCATGAGCCGCCAGGGCGCCGAGCCGAAGCTCGTCCAGCCGAACCAGAATCACTCCACCAACAATCAGTGCTCCGCCCAACAGCTGAATGGGACCCGGAAGTTCACCCAGCAGCAGCCACGCCCAGATGACGGCGAACAGCACTTCAGTCAGCGACACAAACGAAGCAACTTTTGAGCCCAGGGCACGGGCGGCCATTACGCCCGAAACGTAAGCCAGCACGGTGGCGAGAACCACCAATCCAGCCACCGACACCCACCAAGGCGTAATCCAGGGGCCGAGTTTGGTATCGGCGGTACTAAAGGTCATGGGCAAAAGCCCGGTCGCGGCCGCGAGCCACATCACTGCCGCACCCACCATCAGACCGCTGGACGCCAGGACAATGGGGGGCAGTGTGTCGTTCTCTTTGGCCGTGATGAAAAAGTAGATGGCAAGGCAAACAGCTGCAGCCAGCCCCCACAAAACCCCGATGAAGTCTATTTTCACGGCTCCGGTGAGGTCCAGGACGAGGACCAGTCCACCCAGGGAGAGCAGGGTTCCTGCAATCGTCAGAGGCCGCGGACGCCGGCGGCTGGCAACCCAGAGCCACAGCACGATCAGCACCGGCGCCAGGTATTCGAGCAGCAGGGCAACACCCACCGAGAGTCGTTCGACTGCGTTGAAGTAGAAGAGCTGGCAGGCGGCCACGCCTATCAAACCAAACAGGAGAATGGTGACCCAGTTGTCCTTCAGCTGATGCCAACGGCCATGAAGCGCCGGGATGGCCGGGATCGCGAGGATCAGGGCCGCTCCGGTGAGTCGTGCCGTCACAGCTGCGCCAGGAGTCCATCCCGTTTCAAGCAAAGCCTTGCCGAACGACCCTGAGATTCCAAAAACAGCGGAGGAAAACAACGCAACTCCCAAGCCGGAGGCCATAAAGCCCGTAGCTGCCCGTGGCAGGCGTGCGTCCCTTGCGGTGGGCGGGATGGAGTTGTTTGCGGCAGGCACGGACTGCCTCCTGTCAGGAGTAAAGTGGGGTAATGGTCATTACATTACGCTCAGCCAGAGTAAGGAGTCAAGGTGATCTTTGCCCCTGACACAGAGGTGGCTCTCCGCACTGTGGTCAACCTCATCAACAGTGCTGCCAACGGTGAGGAGCATCTGGCCACCGTGGAGCAGTTGGACGCCTTCCTTGAAGCCGAGGGGATCAGCGGTTTCAGGACCGGGGATGAGGCCGAACTGGACACCGTCCACGCACTCCGGACAGAACTGGCAGAGGTGTGGGAGGCAGACGAGGATACCGCCGTCGCCACCGCTAACCGGCTGCTTCGTGACGCCAAGGCCCTCCCCCAACTGATCAAACACGATGGCTGGGACTGGCACCTCCATGCAACCACCCGCGAAGCGCCACTGTCAGACAGGATGGGTACAGAGGCGGCAATGGCGTTGGTGGACATTATCCGCAGCAAGGAGATGGACAGGATGCTGGTATGCGCTGCCGAGGATTGCGATGCAGTGGTGCTGGACCTCAGCCGCAACCGCTCAAAGCGCTATTGCGATACCGGAAACTGCGCCAACCGGGCGCACGTTGCGGCCTATCGTGCCCGGCAAGCCGCAACATCCAGCTGACGGATCCGCAGGTCCAGGATGGCAGCGTTATAGACGGTCGGGCTCCGGCCCGTCACCTGATTCGGCGCCGGTGGCCCCTGCAGAGCCGTTCCCTGAACCGGCACGGTAGCCGCCGTGATCGCCTGATTTCTTGGAACTGAGATTCACTCCGGAGCCTTTACCCAGATGCTCGGCGTTGTCCTTGTAGCTCATCGAGAGCATGGCGGCGATCACAAGGGTAACGATGAAAGCGATACCGGCGCCCGTCAGGGCAAGATCAAAACGGGGCGAGCGTGAGCTTCCTCCGGAGGCGAAGATCAGGACAGCAACGAACGCCACCACAGCCCAGAACGCAGAGAACATCAGCGGTCCCTTCACCGAGGTCCGCAGGTTTCGCGGCTCTCCTGGTTTCTGGTCTGGCACGATGATTCCTCCACTGACTTGTCGTCACGTTCAACACAAAATTTTCTACACGAGGTAGAAGCCTGCTCCTAGTTTACGGCCTTTGCGGAAACAGCACGCGCATCGTAGCGGAGCGTCAGTCCCGCCAGAATCCACAGGACACCGGAAATAATGGCGCCACCTCCCGCGACCCCCAGCAGTGCGTGCGCCCCCAGGGAAATGAAGAATGGCAGGGCGATGGCGGTTCCCACTCCAATAACGCCCGAAATAGCCCAGTCCCGCCCTAGCGCATGCCGGCGATACCGGAGGCCCGCGTAAAGCTCAATCGCCCCCACCACCGTCAGTGCCAGTGCGGCAAAGACCCCGAACATCAAGTCTTCGGGCAGGAACAGCAGAGCAACACCGGCCCCAATCATGATTGATGGACCGGCCGCCAGGAGCCGACCCGGCAGTTCAACCCGGCTGAAACCGGTTTTTTTGACCGACCACAGAAGTGCAAATCCCGTTGCCACCAGATACAGCCCTCCGGCCCAGGCAAGGACCAGCACGGATGGCTGGGTCCAAAAGATGGTCACCGCACCGAAAACCAGTGCGACACCTGCCCTCGTGAGAACCGGCTTCCAAAGGTCGGCCGACGGGGCAGGGGCAGCAGGCTCAGCAGGAGTTGCGGGTACAGTCACGCGTCCAGTTTAGTGCTGCCCGAAGAGCGCCCGGACCGAACGTGCCACCCATCCGTCAGTGCGATCCGAGGACCATCCACCGGTCTCCGCGGGCGCGCAGGGCAAGGGTCACAGCTCGGGCAATCATGTAGCCCAGCGCAAAGGCAGCCCAGAGCCAAACCAGCCCCGCCGCGCCGTCGGCCGGCCAGAACGCAACGGCCAGAAGCATCGGTACATAAAACACCAGATTGACGACGCCGGCAATAGCCAGGTACTTCGCATCGCCGGCGCCGATGAGAACACCATCAAGAACGAAGACGTACCCCGCCAGTGGCTGTCCCAGGGCAAGGACCCACAAAGCGAGCATCAGGGCTGAGCGGACATCTTCATCGGAAGTGAACAAGGCGCCTGCCCAGGGGGCCGCCACCGCCAGGAGGGCTCCGGTCAGGAATCCAAAGCCGACGCCCCACCGAACCATGGTTGCGGTGAGCTGTCGCGCTTTGGCTGCCCGGGCAGCGCCAAGCTCCTTCCCGATCAGGGCCTGTGCAGCGATGGCCAGGGCATCAAGTGCGAAGGCAAAAAACGTGAAAATGGTCATGGCCAATTGGTGTGCCGCAAGATTCACGGGCCCCTGGGCTGTGACAACCAGGACAGTCGCCAGGATGGCCACGCGAAGACTGAGGGTCCGCAACATCAACCAGGAACTGATGGTGGTCATGGCGCGAATACCACGCCAGCTGGGAAGCAGCGAGATCCCGTGCTCCCTCCCTTTCCTCTCCAGCTTCACGACATAAACGAGGGCCATGGCCCACTGGGCGATACTTGTTCCCAAGGCGGAGCCCATGACTGACAGGCCCGCGCCGTACACCAGCACAAGATTCAGGACAATGTTCAAACCGAACCCCGCGGTGGCCACAAGTAACGGCGTTCTGGTGTCCTGCAGGCCGCGCAGGACCCCGGTTCCCGCAAAGATGAGCAGCATGGCTACGAGTCCGGGCATGGACCAGCGGAGGTAGTCCACAGCGAAATCCAGGACTGCACCGCGGGCCCCCATCAGTTCCAGAACCGGTGTTGCGAAGACGGACCCCGCTGCAGCCAGGATGGTCCCGAGTCCAAGAGCGAGCCACACTCCGTCACGTCCTGCAGCCAACGCCTTGGGGAGTTTCCCGTCACCGATGGCCCTCGCCACCGCTGGAGTTGTGGAGTAGGCGAGAAAGACCATCAAACCCACGGCTGTGTGCAGAACTGCTGTGGCCAGTCCGACTCCCGCCAGCTCACCCACACCCAGGTGGCCGACAATGGCCGAGTCCGCGAGAAGGAACAACGGTTCAGCAATCAAAGCCCCGAACGCGGGCACTGCCAACCGTAAGATCTCACGGCGATGACCGGTGGTTGGCTCTGCCCGGTCAACTGAAGGAGTTTTTGGCACGGAATTCAGCGTACCGGCATGTTTTGCGCCACAGTTCACTACGATTTACTTGACACTTCAAGTATTGCTGCGGAAGACTCGGGTCCGAACCAACCGCTGGCCAATCGTCTACCAACTGACCCGCATGGCCCCTACGAAAACGGTGACAAGAATATGAACCAATCGAACATGACCACAACAGCCCTGACCGCCCTGCGCGTTATTGCAGGTTTTCTTTTTGCTGCCCATGGCTGGCAGAAGTTCAGTGAGTTCACCATCGCTGGAACCCAGGCTTCGTTCGCCAAAATGGGTGTTCCCGCTGCCGACCTTGCGGCTCCCGTTGTGGCCACCTTGGAACTGGTTGGCGGAATTGCCCTTATCCTTGGCGCTCTGACCCGCGTCTTCGCAGCCCTGCTTGCCCTTGACATGCTCGGTGCGCTCTTCCTGGTTCATGCCTCCGCGGGCATCTTTGCTGCTGCAGGCGGTTATGAGCTGGTACTGCTCCTGGCCACAGCCGCCGCTGCTGTTGCCCTTACCGGCGCGGGCAAGCTTTCTGTAGACAACGCCGCTTTCGGCAGGAGGACCGGCAAACTCAGCGTGCTCGCCTAAGCAACAAACGTTGAGCGCGGGCTGGCTTTGCCTGCGCGGGGGTTTACCCCCAGCTGCGGCTGAACGCCGACGGCGGTCCTGCCCCCTTTGGTGGCCGGGCCGCCGTCGCCACTTAAGTTGCCACGGTTCAACGCATCGCCACATCCTGCCCGCCTCCCCCGCTTATCAGGGGCGAACAAAAAGTCACAAGACTGACCAGAAAGTCTTGACTCTTGAAACGATCCACTGATAAACCTTGGTTCCAATGCATGGTGGTCCCTCACCACGCTGATGCCGCCGGTCTCCCCAAAACGCACCACCTTCACTCCTCAGCAGGGGATTGGAGGAGCTGTTGATTGAAACGTTCCATACCCGGACGACTGTGTGGCATATCCACGCGCCATCAAAGGAGATGTTCGTGCACCACCCTTCTCAAGATCCGCCCAGACAAGCCGGCATACGCCCCACCCGACACCGTCCTATACAGCCCGGCCCCGAAACGGTCCCCAGCACCTGTACCAACGGCGCGGGAAACGGCGCCAAGGTTCTCACCGCGGCCGCCGCAGCTGCAGCAATTGCGTTCACCGGCCTGCCAGCCGTCCACGCTGAAACAGGCCTTCCGCCAGCAGGCTCGGGATACCATTTCGACTTTGGCCCGGGGGCCGGGGAAGAGGGCTACACGCAGGTGGATGCCGCTCAGGCCTACAGCCCGGAGTTGAAATTTGGGTTTACCAACACCTCCGTCACAAGCGGCGAGGACCGTGGCACCCCCGATGCCCTGCGTTCCGATTTTGTGCAGGCTCAAGGCAGCAGTTTTCTGGTAGACCTCCCTAACGGGGACTACACGGTGAAGCTGATCGCCGGTGATGCTGTTGCCGCGACCAATATTGCAATTACGGCTGAAAAAATCGCCAAAGTACAGCTCACGGACAAAGCGGCCGGCCAGTTCCTCGAAATGGAATTCCCCATTTCCCTCGTTGACGGACAATTGAACCTGGACTTCACCGGAACCGCGGCCAAGATCAACTCGCTGGTCATCTCTGCCCGGGCACCACGCAGCGCCACTGCCGATCCTGGCGTCTACCTTGCCGGGGACTCAACTGTTCAGACCTACGACCCCGGCTTTGTACCCCAGGCCGGGTGGGGTCAGATGATCGGGCGTTACTTCGACGAGAAAATTGCGTTCCACAACCACGCCATCGGCGGCCGCAGCTCCAAAAACTTCATCACCCAGGGCCGCCTGGACGAGATCCTGAGAGTCATCAACCCCGGCGACTACCTGATGGTCCAGTTCGGCCATAATGATGCAACCGTAGGCGTGGATGACCGGTACGCCTCACCAGCTGACTACAAGGAATACCTGCGCACCTATGTCAGTGGGGCCCGGCAGCGCGGCGCGACTCCTGTGCTGGTGACACCGGTGGGCCGCCGTGACTTTGATGAGGCCACCGGCAAATTCAACGTCAGTTTCCCGGAGTACGTGCAAAAGATGAAGGAACTGGCCGCTGAGGAGAACGTTCCGCTGGTGGATCTGTCCTCCCTGAGCCGCGCCTACTATGACGAAATCGGCCCGGAAGCCACCAAATCCGTCTTTCTGCACGTCGACGCCGGGGTCTACCCGAACCGGCCCAACGGAACCGTGGACAATACCCACTTCCAGGAATACGGTGCGATCCATATCGGCCGTCTGGTAGCGGGTGGAGTCAAGGCACTGAGCCTTCCCCTTGCCTCGAGGGTCAAGGAAATCACGCCCCCTGACGCCGTTCCCGCCAAGCCCGTCGGCCTGGTCGCGGGGAGTGTTTCCAATGCAGGCGCCTTGCTCAAATGGCAGCCCACCGAAGGCGCTGACATATACAAGATCTACCGGAAACTGGCAGCAGAATCGGACTCGGCATACAAACTCGCCACCACCTCCACCGTTCCCACCACCAACCTTGCCGGGCTTGCTGAAGGTACCGCCTACACGGTTCGCGTAACGGCAACGAACGGAAAGGGAGATTCCGAGCCCAGTGACCCCTTGGCAGTCACCACCAAAGAGGCCAGATACCGCTTCGACTTCGGCCCCGTCGGTGCCCCGGTGGAACCGAACTACACCGAGGTAAACCGCACCATGGTTTACAGCAAGGAGCGTGGCTTCGGCTTCAAGGATCTCTCGGTTCTCTCGGACCGGGACCGCGGCAGCGTCACAACAGCACTGCTTCGCGATTTCGTGCTCAGCGGCAGCAGCTTCGAGTTCCAACTGGATGTCCCCAACGGCACCTACGCCCTGAAGACCTACCACAGCGACTGGATCGGCTCGACGCGCACGGACGTCGCCGTAGAGGGGAAGGGCTACGGCCAGGTTTCCTCCAGCCGGGCCTCTTCCGCCACAAAGATCATCAACCAGGTCCTCGTGAGCGACGGGCAGCTCAACCTGACCATCAGCGGGTCCGGCCAGAGGCTGAACGGACTCGAAGTCACACCCCTGCTCATCGGACCGACCAACCTGCGGGCAACTGGCATCGACGCGGCCGCCGAGCCTCCCGCCGTCGATCTGGCGTGGGATGCGTCAGGAGACGCAGCCAGCTACCGGGTTTTCCGGCAGGCATCCTACGAAAGCCAGCCGGTTCTGGTGGCTGAAAACGTGACAACACCCGGTTACAGGGACACCACAGCGTTCGCGGGGCTCCCGTACAAGTACCACGTCACCGCTGTTGACAGCACCGGCCTGGAGTCCGTTCCCTCGAACGTCGCGGACGTTTCCCTGACTGACCCGAACACGCCCGTACCGGCTGCACCTGCGAAGGTGGACGTGAAGGGTATAGAAAAGACCAGCGTGAGCCTGAAGTGGCAGAAAGTCACCGGCGCTGCCGCGTATCACGTCTACCGTTCGACGTCGGCGCAGGGCACCTTC
Source organism: Arthrobacter sp. Z5-13 (assembly GCF_056499105.1). Classification (NCBI taxonomy): domain Bacteria; kingdom Bacillati; phylum Actinomycetota; class Actinomycetes; order Micrococcales; family Micrococcaceae; genus Arthrobacter; species Arthrobacter sp. Z5-13. Next base: position 59,108 of record NZ_CP096460.1, on the reverse strand, counting down.
AGCTTTGTGGGGCGTTCCAGCGAGGTGGACTTCACGGACAATACGGTGCTCACCACCATCAAGTACTACTACCGGGTATCAGCCATCAACAGGGGCGGGGAATCCGCTCTTTCGCCTGTCATCGGCACGGACAAGGTCACCATCGTGAACCGTCAGATGGAGACACTGGACCGGGCCCCTGTGGCAATGCTGACCGATCAGGGAGTACGGGTGGGCTGGCGAATGCTCGGCCGGGACCCCCAGAACATCGGTTTCCACGTGATCCGTGACGGCGTCCAGCTAACGGTTGATCCTGTCAAGGACAGCACCACATATCTGGATGCGGCAGGCACAGCGTCATCCAAATACGTCATCAAGGCAGTGGGCAACGGATCCGATCAGCTGACAGCGGAGTTCACACCCCTGACCCAGGACTATCTGGCCATCAAACTGGACAAGCCGGCCAACGATTACACCAAGGACGGCCAGCCCTACAGCTATTCGGCAGGCGATGCCACCGTGGCGGACCTGGACGGCGACGGCACGTACGAGGTCATCCAGATGTGGTCCCCGTCCAACTCCAAGGACAACTCCCAGGCAGGCTACACGGGCACTGTCTACATCGACGCCTACAAGATGGATGGCACCAAACTCTGGCGGATCAATATGGGACCCAACATCCGCGCCGGGGCGCACTACACGCAGCTGCTCGCTTACGACTTCGACAGCGACGGCAAGGCCGAAGTCGCAGTGAAGACGGCTGACGGAACCCGGGATGCCGCTGGAACGGTAATCGGTAACCCCAACGCTGATCACCGCAGCAGCGCCGGGTATGTCCTGACTGGCGACGAATTCCTGACCGTCTTCCACGGCCAGACCGGCACCGTCATGGACACGGTGAAGTACGACCCGCCGCGAGGTGACGTCGCAGCCTGGGGTGACGGCTACGGCAACAGGGTTGACCGCTTCCTGGGCGCCGTGGCTTACCTCGACGGCGAACGGCCCTCCATGATGTTCAGCCGCGGTTATTACACCCGCACTGTGCTGGCAACTTACGACCTCGTGAACGGCAAGATCGTCAAACGCTGGATTTTTGACTCCGACTCCGCAGGCTCGCAGTATGCGGGGCAAGGGAACCACAACCTGTCCGTGGCCGACGTGGACGCCGACGGCAAGGATGAGTTCGTCTTCGGTTCCATGACCATCGACGACGACGGCAAACCGCTGTACTCCACCCGCCTTGGCCACGGGGACGCCATCCACACCAGCGATCTGGACCCGTCCAGGCCTGGCTTGGAGACGTTTGCGGCTCACGAGGACATGGGAGCAAGTGGAAACCGCGGCGCCACATTCCGTGACTCAGCAACCGGTGAAGTGCTGTGGAGCATCCCGGCCACGAAGGATACGGGGCGGGCCGCAGCAGGGGACATCGATCCTCGCCATCCGGGCGCTGAAGGCTGGGCTATCGGCGGAGACGCTGCCTGGAACTCCCCTGTTGGGCAGTTGCGGTCTGCGAAGGGCGAGCTGCTCTCAGAGAAGATACCTGCCGCCAACTTCCTTGCCTGGTGGGACGGAGACCTGCTGCGTGAGATTGTGGACCACGACTGGAACGCGACCTCAAACAGCGGAACACCCACCATTGCGAAGTGGAACTGGGAGACCCAGGCGAGTGACAAGCTGCTCACGGCCGCCGGCGCAAAATCCAACAACAGCACCAAGGGAACCCCGGCCATCCAGGCCGATCTCCTCGGTGACTGGCGGGAAGAAATTGCCTGGGCGTCGTCGGACAGCACCGAACTGCGGATCTACACCACGTCCGCATCCACCGACGTCCGGCTCCGCACCCTGATGCATGATCCCCTTTACAGGCTCTCGGTTGCCAGGGAGAACATCTCCTACAACCAGCCTCCGCACCCGGGGTTCTTTATCGGCGTGGGCATGGAAACACCCGCCATGCCGGACATCACCTACACCGGAACCCGTTAACCGTTAACCCGTAATCCGGACACGAAAACAAGGGCTGCCCCACCAATATGGCGGGGCAGCCCTTTGTGTCAGAACGCGCTCGTGACGGAAGACCTTTGGGTCAGAAGCCGCCGCCGGCGTCGGCAGCCATGTTGGCAAACCGCGAATAGTGGCCTTGGAAGGCAACCACGATGTCCTTGGTGGGACCGTTACGGTGCTTAGCCACCAGGATGTCTGCTTCCCCTGCCCGCGGCGACTCTTTGTCATAAACGTCCTCGCGGTGAAGCAGGATCACCATGTCTGCATCCTGCTCGATGGATCCTGATTCACGCAGGTCCGAAACCATGGGCCGCTTGTCCTGCCGCTGTTCCGATCCACGGTTCAGCTGGGAGAGGGCAATCACCGGAACCTGAAGTTCCTTCGCCAGGAGTTTGAGCGCACGGGAGAATTCAGATACTTCCTGCTGGCGGGACTCCACTTTTTTGCCGGAACTCATGAGCTGGAGGTAGTCAAGGATCACCAGCTTGAGGTCATGCTGCTGCTTGAGGCGCCGGCACTTGGCCCGGATCTCCATGAGGGACATATTGGGGCTGTCGTCGATGAAAAGGGGAGCATCGTTCATCCGGCCCATAGTGGTGGCGATCTTGGACCACTGTTCGTCCTTGATGGTGCCCTTGCGGAGGTCCTGGAGGCCGATGGTCGCTTCGGCCGAGAGGAGCCTCATGGCGATTTCGTTCCGGCCCATTTCCAACGAGAACATCACGGTAGCCAAATTGTTCTTGATGGCTGCCGAACGCGCGAAGTCCAGGGCGAAGGTTGACTTACCCACGGCGGGGCGGGCAGCGATGACAATCATCTGGCCGGGGTGAAGGCCATGGGTCAGCTCATCGAGCTCATAGAAGCCTGTAGGGACGCCCACCATGCCTTCGCCGCGGTGACCCGACGCCTCGATTTCGTCAACCGTGGACTCCATGACGTCCTTGAGGACCACGTAGTCCTCGGCAGTCCGGCGTTCCGCCACCGCATAAACCTCGGCCTGGGCCTGGTTTACGAGGTCTTCAACCTCGCCGTCCTGGCCATAGCCGAGCTGCACGATCTTGGTGCCTGCGTTGACGAGGCGGCGCAGCACGGCCCGTTCGGCGACGATCTCGGCGTAGTAGCCGGCGTTCGCCGCGGTGGGAACCGTCTGGATGAGTTCGTGGAGGTATGCCGGGCCGCCGATGCGGTTGATCTCACCGCGTTTGGTCAGTTCATCGGATACCGTAACGGCGTCAGCGGGCTCGCCTCGGCCGTAGAGGTCGATCACTGCTTCATAGATGGTTTCGTGAGCGGGCCGGTAGAAGTCCTGGCCTCGGAGAATTTCGACGACGTCGGCGATGGCGTCCTTGGACAGCATCATGCCGCCGAGTACCGATTGCTCAGCAGGAATGTCCTGGGGTGGTTTGCGGCTGCCTTCCGCGCTCCGAGTGCCCTCGATTGAGTCCAGGTGCGTAACTGACAAAGCTGCCGTCCTCCGTAGTGCGCTGCGGGCACAAATTCCACACAGACGCGGGTAAACCATCTGCCCTTGGGTGCCATGTCTTCGCCACACCCGTGGGTTCCAAGCCAGTGGTATCAGCCCGCTACGACAGTTTTTCTATCCCGCCCTAGTGCGGTTATCCCCATTTGGCACAGAGTTATCCACAGAACAGCGCACAAAAAGCCAAAATAAGGCCTGCTGTAAGCCGTCCTTTGCATAGAAAGACACTTTTTGGCACCCAAAAATCCGGGTATTCCGCAACGGTAGTCTGCTGCGCGGAAAGCACCAAGCGGGGCTTTGTCCACGCCTGTGGATAACCTGTGGACTACTTGTTCCTCCTTGTGCACAGCCTGTGGGGGAAGCTGTGGAAACAAAAAATCTTTGCGTGGCCTTAGGCCTCTGACCTGGACAAACGTCAGGAGGACGGTGTGGATGAAAAGTTATTTAGACAAAGCTTCATCCACAGGTTGTACCTTGGCCTCTGGGGATAGCCAGCTGCGGGAACGCATAGAAGCGCCAAAACGGCAACCCGGAAGATGCCTTCAGGTCTGCTGCCGTTCATTTCTACAACTGTCGCGGCTCTTCCTTTATGCAAGCCGCGGAATATGCTGTGGATAACACGCATCTGGCATAAGCTCTAAATATGGGCGATGTACTGCAAGTCATACTGCCCGCCCTAATTGTGGCGGCAGTTCTATGGGGGCTCTCCACCGCCTTAAGGCCGCGGAACCCCGGCATGTCTGATGCCGAGCGTTATCAGTTGGAGCTGGCCATGCGCTCCCAGGCCCACTACGCCAAACAGGTTCAGGCAGCCGAGGCCGCAAGGGCACGTGTGGATGCTGCCACGCGGCCCAGCCAAAACGAGCAACAGCAGTCGCAGCAAAGGGAAAATGCGCGTGACAGGGCGCAGCATGTGCAAGCCTCAGGTGTTGGCGGCCATGGATATCTGGCTCCTGTTCTCCCCGGCGGCCAGCTGAATCCCCATTTCGAGCTCGAACTGCAAGCGCTGGCGCGGGGCGGTCACAAGTTGCAGGCCATCAAAATGCTGCGGGATGCCACTCGCTCAGACCTTAGAACCGCCAAGAATTACATAGATCGGCTGTAGTCCATGGAATCGCTAGTGATCCCCGTCGTTATTTTGCTCATCGTCGGAGCCGGCGTTCTGTTGGCCGCCCGCGCCTGGAACCGCAGGACCGCTAACGCCTCGAAGTCCCCTGGCCAGACCCCTGTGACCCAGGTGGAACTCGCGCGGGCGGCGGCGGCCAAGCTCACGGAGGATGAGCACCGCAGGCTTTACGCGCTCATCGCCCAGGGGCAGGCCATGGCGGCCATCAAGCTCTACTATGAAGCCGCTGGAGAGGGCCTGCGCGCCTCGCGGGACGCCGTGGGAGCGTTGGCCGCCCACCCGCAGCCTTTCCGCCCTCCCGCAGCCGAACAGCCGCCCAGGGACGAGGATGATGACACTCCGCAGCGCTTCGCCTACCGCTACCGGGCTATCGCCAGCAAAGGCGACGTCACTCGTGAAGTGAGCAGCAATATGCTCAACGACGAAATTTATGGCCGGATCCGGACCTTGGCAAAAAGCGGGGACACCGAGGGGGCTGCACTTGCCCTAACCCGCCACTCGGATATCACCATCAAACAGGCCCGGGAATTCATCGACCTCCTGGACGACTAGCTTTTAGAAGTCGAAGAGGTCTCCAAGCCAGCCTTCCTTTTTCTTGGGACGCCGGCGATCGTAGTCGCGGTCGTACCCTTTTCCATAGTTTCGGTCGTTCCCCCGGTCGTCGTAGCGCGGTTGCTCCGGCCGGCGCTCTGACCTCTCGTCCCTGCGGGGGTCCATGTTGTAGAGCGGTGGGGGGACGATGCCGGGCCCCGGCGCCATGGGAGCCGACGGTGGCACAGGAGCCTGCCCTGTTCCCATCTCAGCGGCGCGGTCGATGATCTTGTCCAGCTCCCCGCGGTCCAGCCACACACCACGGCACTGGGGACAGTAGTCAATCTCCACACCGCTGCGTTCGCTCATGATCAGGTCAATAGAATCCACAGGACACTTCATGTCCCCCACAACGATCGGCACCACGAATTAGTTCAGCGGAGGGCTCCGGTGGAAAGGATCCCTTGGCGCTACTGCGTCCGGCCCGCTGAGATCCCCGCCAGAAGCTGCTCAAACGGAAGAGACTCCAGATCCTGGGAGCGTACTCCTGATCTCCCAGCCGGACGTTCGGCGGTCAGCATTTCGGCGAACTCGGCCGCCGCCCGCTCCGTCCGGTCAGAAAGCGGTGACGCTCCGCCGTCGCTGTTTCCCCAATCCTGTGGGCCCGCGAAAACAGCAGTGGGTGCGATCCGGGTCCGCAGGTAGTTGAACAACGGGCGCATTGCGTAGTCCAGAACCATCTGATGGCGGTCGGAGCCGCCAGTGGCGCCCAGCAACACAGCTTTCCCCTCCAGGGTCCCGGGATCCACGATGTCCATAAAGGACTTGAAGAGGCCACTGTAGGAGGCGCTAAAGACGGGTGATACCGCAATGATGCCATCAGCAGCAGCAACTCCCGCCAAAACCTCTGCCAGGCGGGGCGCGGCATATCCCGTGACAAAGTTGTTGGCGATGTCCACGGCAAGATCCCGAAGTTCGACGACGTCCACTTCGGCCGTATAGCCCGCAGCACTCAGTTCCCGGCTGGCCGCAGCTGCCAACTGGTCAGCAAGCAGACGGCTCGACGACGGTACGCCAAGGCCGGCGGTGATTACGGTGATGTGGCGGGTCTCCACGGCTGTCTCCTGGAAGGATCGTTGGTCTACATGCATTTGCATCTATCTGAAGAACCGATGCCCTCAGCGGTTTATTCCGCAACCACCTAAGCCGTTTTTCCTCTCCGCGGGGCAGGTCATCAAGAGCACTTGCTGACAAGGCACCCAAGGTCTGAAAAACTGCCGTTATGGCTGAAAACAAGACCCAACCAACACCGGAGTCCGTTGAGGACTTCCTGGAGGGGGTCGAACACCCGGTCCGACGCAGGGACGGATTCCGTCTCCTTACCCTGATGAAGGAAAACACGGGAGAGACGCCGGTGATGTGGGGTCCCAGCATCGTAGGCTTCGGGAGCTACCACTACCGCTACAAAAGCGGCAGGGAGGGCGATACGGTGGCCGTTGGGTTCTCGCCTCGCAAGGGAAGCCTGTCCCTCTATGGGCTTACGTATGCTCCGGAGGCCTCCAGTCTGCTTCCCAAGCTGGGTAAGTACACCCTGGGTGCCGCCTGCCTGTACATCAACAGCCTCAGCGACATCGACGAGGACGTCCTGGTGGAGCTGATCCAGGCAGCCCACCGGCACAACACCACAGTGATGCACCAGTCCTGAACGTCGGACATGCCCGCACGGAGCGATAAAGCAAAGACCCCCGCGCCGGAACCCTGGGGGTTACGGAGCGGGGGTCTTCAGCAGTTCAGGACTGCAGAATCCAGCGGCTAGAAGCCGGAAGACTACTTGCCTGCGACTACGTCGAGTTCGATTACAGCAGCAACGTCGTCGTGGAGACGGACGTTCGCCTGGTAGGAACCAACCGACTTGATGTGTGCCGGCAGTTCAACCTTGCGCTTGTCAATGCGGCCAAGGCCAGCGGCCTCAACAGCATCTGCAACGTCGCCCTGCTTGACGGTGCCGAACAGGCGTCCGGTCTCGCCAGCCTTGACAACGAGCTTGACCGGCTTAGCGGACAGTGCCGCAGCCTGCTTCTGAGCATCTTCCAGGGAAGCGTGCTCGCGGGCGGCGCGGGCAGCCTTGATTGACTCAACCTGCTTCTCGCCACCCTTCGACCAGGTCAGGGCGAAGTTGCGGGGCAGCAGGTAGTTACGTGCGTAACCGTCCTTGACCTCGACAACGTCACCAGCAGCACCGAGACCGGTTACTTCGTGGGTCAGAATGAGCTTTGCCATTTTAGTTAATCCCTTTCCTTAACCGCGGCCAGCGCCGGAGTAAGGCAGCAGAGCAACTTCGCGGGCGTTCTTGATTGCCTGGGCGATTTTGCGCTGTTCCTGCACCGTGACGCCAGTGACGCGACGGGCGCGGATCTTTCCGCGGTCGGAGATGAACTTGCGCAGCAATGCTACGTCCTTGTAGTCGATGACAGTGATGTCAGCGGCCTTCAAGGGGTTGGACTTTGGTTTGGGCTTACGGAGTTCAGCCTTAGCCATCGTGGAGCTCCTTATCTATGGAGCCCGTGGATATTGATCCACGGGATGGTGGTGGTACGACGGCGGCAGTCGCCCGGTGCCATTGGCACCCTGGCGGGTTCCGACGTCGGCCCTTTGGTGAGTGGTTAGAAGGGAGGCTCGGAATCGGGGCCGTTGCCCCAGCCGCCTGCATTGCTGACTCCGGGCGTGGCCCAAGGGTCATCCTGCGCAGCAGGCTGGTTGGCGCCCCAGGTTCCACCGGAGTTGCCACCCTGGCTTGCACCAGGGTTGCCGCCGAAGCCGCCGGCATTTCCGCCGCCAAAGCCACCCTGGCCACCTTGAGCGCCGGAGCGCTGGGTGCGGTTGACCTTGGCATTGGCGTAGCGCAGGCTCGGGCCGATTTCATCGACCTCAAGCTCGATAACTGTGCGCTTCTCGCCTTCTTTTGTTTCGTAGGAACGGCTCTTCAGGCGGCCAGAAACGATAACGCGCATGCCCTTGGTAAGGGATTCTGCTACGTTTTCGGCTGCCTCACGCCATACCGATGCGCGAAGGAACAGGGTTTCCCCGTCCTTCCACTCATTGGACTGACGATCGAAGGTACGCGGAGTGGAAGCGATGGTGAAGTTCGCTACTGCCGAGCCTGACGGTGTAAACCTCAGTTCGGGGTCACTGGTGAGGTTACCGATGACCGTGATGGTGGTCTCGCCTGCCATCTACTGCCTCCTTGTTCGTTCCTGCGGGGTAAAGAATAAAAGAGTGGAGCTGATTACTCAGCAACAACCTTCTGCTCTTCGGGGCGGGTGATCTTGGTGCGCATGATGGTCTCATTGAGACTCAGCTGGCGGTCAAGTTCCTTGGCGGTGTCCGGCTTGGCGGTGAAGTTCACCACGGCGTAGATACCTTCGGACTTCTTTTTGATGTCGTAGGCCAGACGGCGACGGCCCCAGATGTCAACCTTTTCGATGGTTCCACCATCGTTGGTGATGACATTCAGGAACTTCTGAAGCGACGGCTCAACGGTACGCTCTTCGACCTCGGGGTCGATGATTACCATCAATTCGTAAGGACGCATATGTGAACCCACCTCCTTTGGGCTAAGCGGTTACGGCATTTCCGTAACAGGAGGTTCATTTGCGGTGTCATGCATGCTCCGCTCCCATAGTGGGGGCAGGGCGCAGCACAGACTTCACTATCTTAGTGCATCGGAACCGGATAGGCGATTTCTGGTGGACTTGCAGTTCTCTTGAGGCAGTTCTCTCGGGCTGAAGCTGTTACTTACGTTAGTACCCTGCTGGAAGCCTGCGGAAGGCTCTCCAACTGACATGTGGATAACCGGTGCTTCTCCCGGGAAAGCCGCCTCGCATCAAAGGCCAGGTCAGGCGTCGGGTAGCGGACAAGGTGCGCTATTAGAGTACAGATCATGGACTCCCCCTCCCCCGCACTGCCTGCCACCTTCGTCAGGCGCAGCCGGATCCGCTTCCTGGTTATGGTTCTTGCGGGGCTGGCGGCAGCACTGGCTGCCGGTCTCACTGGGCGCTGGATCGAGGCCCCGGCCATAGGCTGGGCGGTTGCCTCACTAACCTACGTGGTCTGGGTGTGGGTTGTGATCGGAAGGCTGGATCCCGCAGGGACACGCTCCCATGCAATATCGGAGGATCCGTCCAGGGGCGCCACCGACCTTCTGATTCTTGCCGCAAACCTGGCCAGCCTGGCGGCTGTTGCCGCCGTCGTCGTCGATTCACACCGCGGCTCCCCCAACGGCCCGACTGTGTTGGCTGGCGGCCTGCTCGCCCTGTCCTGCGTGGCACTGTCCTGGCTGCTGGTGCAAACCCTGTTTACCCTGCGCTATGCGGAGCTGTACTACGACCCCGAAAAACGCGGGGAAGAACCAGGCGGGATCAGCTTCAACCAGGAGCGCCCTCCCCAGTATTCAGATTTCGCTTACGTGGCCACCAGCCTTGGGATGACCTACCAGGTTTCAGACACGAACCTGGAGAGCCACAGAATTCGGGCCGAAGCGCTGAAGCACGGGCTCCTGTCCTACCTCTTCGGCACCTTAATCCTGGCGACAACCATCAATCTGGTGATCGGCCTCGCCAGCTGATTGGTAAAGCAGGCGGAAGACACCTGGCCGGAGGAACCGGCTGGCAGTCTGTCACAGCGCCTCTTGTTTCCACTGCAGCCGGTAGGCATGCGCCCCATAAACGCCAAGTATTCTTACTTCCGACGTGAAAAATTCAAGTTCGTTGAGGGCCAGGCTCAGCTGGATGTCCTCAGGGTGTCCCTCCACATCAGCCAGGAACATGGTGGCGGCAAACTCGCCCCCCACCATGTAACTTTCGAGCCGCGTCATGTTGACTCCGTTTGTCGCAAATCCCCCCAATGCCTTGTAAAGGGCTGAAGGAACGTTCCGCACCCGGAAAACGAGGCTTGTGACCACAGCTTCCGGTAACTCCTCGCGGAGCGGAAGGGCACGCTTCTCTCCAAGGACCACAAAGCGGGTGGTATTGGTGGGATCGTCTTCGACTTCAGTAGCCAGGACGTCGAGTCCGTACAAACCGGCCGCCAGTGGCGGTGCCAAGGACACTTTTGTGGGGTCATTCCACTCCCGCACCTCCCGGGCTGAGCCTGCAGTATCTCCTGCAATAACGGGTTTCAGGCCGCGGGAACGTATCAGTTTCCGGCACTGGCCAAGGGCGTGCAGGTGGCTGTGTACTTCCTTGGCCTCGTCAATGGTGCTGCCCGGAATCCCCAGCAAATCGAAGCGGATCCGGAGGAAATGTTCTCCAACAATCTGCAGCTCGGAGTCCGGAAGGAGAGCGTGGATATCTGCCACCCGGCCCGCGATCGAGTTCTCAATCGGAATCATCGCCAACTCCGCCTCGCCGGCCGTGACCAGCCCGAAGGCGTCCTCGAAGCTGGCACAAGGCATGGCAATCATTTCGGGATACATTTCCATGCAGGCAATGTTTGAGTTGGACCCGGGTTCACCCTGGTATGCAATTTTAGGAACCATAGAGCACATGCTCCCATATGCCTTGTACGGCATGTGCCTCATGCAGGGTATGCGTCCTACGGTTGCTGCCAGCAGACTCTATGAGCCGCCGGCAGCAACCTTTACTTTAGGACGACGACGGTCCGGCGCCAACGCTGACGTCATCAGCTTCAGGGGCGGGATCCGCTGCCTGTGTAGCCGGAGCAGCTGGCTTGCGGTAGCGGAACAAGCCGATCCCGACCACTACGGCAGCGAGGGCCAGCGAGAGCAGGAGAGACTCGCGTGTGGATTCGAGAATCACCATTCCGATGAGGAGCGCCACGATGCTCACAATCGCAACCCACGTCAGGTAGGGGAAAAGCCACATTTTCAGGGAAAGATCCTTGGCGGCTGCACCCATCCGGCGGCGCAGGATGAGCTGCGATGCGGAAATGACCAGCCAAACGAACAGGGCGATGGCACCGGAGGTGTTCACGAGGAACAGGAATACCGTATCCGGGGCGATGTAGTTCAGGCCGACGGTAACGAATCCCACCACGGTGGAGGCCAGCACTGCGGACGCGGGAACGCCGCGGGAGGAAATCTTGGTCCAGGATTTGGGGGCGTCTCCGCGCTTTGACAGGGAGAACAGCATACGGCTGGCGGTGTACAGGCCTGAGTTAAGGCAGGACAACACCGATGTCAGGACCACGATGTCCATGATGGTGCCCGCGCCGGGAATGCCGAAGAGCTCGATGACGGCGACGTAGGGGCTCTTGGCTACAGAGGCGTCATTCCACGGCAGGAGGGTCACCACAACGGCGATGGAGCCAATGTAGAACACCAGGATGCGCCAGACGGTGGAGCGGACGGCCTTCTTGACAGCATCTACTGGGTTTTCCGATTCACCTGCGGCGATGGTGGCAATCTCGGCCCCGAAGAAGGAGAAGACGACCACGAGGATGCCGGCGAGCACAGCTCCCGGACCGTTGGGCAGGAAGCCGCCGTTCTCCACAAGGTTGCTCAGCCCTGGTGCGGGCACTCCCGGAACCAGGCCCAGGATCGCAGCTGCACCGAAGAGCAGGAACAGGACAATGGCGGTGACCTTTATGGACGCGAACCAGAATTCGAACTCCCCGAAGGATTTCACCGAGCCAAGGTTGGTCAGGGTGAGAAGGACCATCAGGATCAGCGCCCAGATCCACTGGTCGATTCCAGGAACCCAGCGGTGCATGATGGCTGCGCCCGCCGTGGCTTCGATGCCCAGCACGATGATCCAGAACCAGGCGTACAGCCAACCGATGCTGAACCCTGCCCAGCGCCCGAGCGCTTTGTCTGCATAGGTGGAGAACGAACCCGTTTCCGGATTTGCCGCAGCCATTTCACCCAGCATCCGCATGACCAATATGACCACGAGGCCTGCCGCCATGTAGGCAAGGAGAATGCCTGGGCCCGCCTGCTGGATGGCGGCGCCGGAGCCTACAAACAGGCCAGCGCCGATGACACCTGCAATGGCGATCATGGATAGGTGCCGCGGTTTAAGCGACTTCGAGAGTTGCTGTTCAGCCTGCATGGGCGGTTCTCCTCGTCTTCCTGGGTTCAGTTGGAGCTTTGTATCGTGGATCACATCGCTCCTACCCTAAGCGTCAGGCGCACTTCAGTGATCTGTGCAGTCATACAGTCTGCGGCTGCACAAAACGGAGAAGTCAACAAGAACCCGGCCCAATAGGCACTCGCTGTTGCCTCTGGGTCAATTCAGAAACGCGCCGGAAACCATGCCAGCCCGGGAGGACCGCGACGGGACGGGGCAAAACCACTGGCTGAAGGTCTACTGATGAAACGTCGTGGCAGGCGTCCTGAAGAAGGCTCCGGTGACGTCGGCGAGCCATTTCGGGTCCTCCACTCCGCACAGTTCGCGCGCTGAGTGCATGGACAGCAACGGAACACCGACATCGACTGTCCGGATGCCCAAACGTGTTGCCGTCAGCGGCCCAATGGTGGATCCGCAGGGCATGACGTTGTTGGAGACGAACTCCTGGTACGGCACACCGGCTTCCGCGCACAAGCGCGCCCACAACGCCGCACCGGTCGCATCTGTGGCGTAGCGTTGGTTGGCGTTGATTTTCAGGAGCGGGCCGCCGTTGAGGACAGGCTTGTTCGCGGGGTCGTGCCGCTCGGAGTAGTTCGGATGGACTGCGTGCCCGGCATCCGCAGAGACACAGAAGGACGCCGCAAAGGCCTGCCGCCGCTGGCTCACCGAGGCACCAAGGCCATCCGAGATGCGGACCAGAATGTCCTCAAGGACGGGCCCGCAAGCACCCGAACGGGACGCCGACCCGATCTCCTCATGGTCGAAGGCCGCAAGCACGGCGATGGGCGCCTGCCCCTCGGTGCTGCCGGGCGAGGCAGTGTGATTAATCAGGGCCGTGAGTCCGGCGTGGGTGGCGGACAGGTTGTCCAGCCGCCCTGAGGCGAAGAACTCCCCCTTTGCCCCGAAAACCGCGGGTTCCTGCGTATCTGCAATAACGACGTCGTACCCGCCGATCTGCCCCGGGTCCAGCGTCGCGTCACCAGCCACATTTTCGGCAAGGATCGCGAGCACATCCTCTCCGTTCGGCTCCCCGAGCCCGAAGACAGGATTCATGTGCTGCTGCTTGTCCAGGGTGAGGCCGTCGTTCGCTGAGCGGTCCAGATGGATGGCCAGTTGGGGAAAGCGGAGCAGCGGACCTGTGGCGGTGAGGTGTTGGGTGCCGTCCAGCATGACCAGCCGGCCCGCGAGCCGAAGCTCCCGGTCCAGCCACGAGTTCAGCAGCGGCCCGCCATAAACCTCCACCCCTGCCTGCAGCCAGCCGAACTTGCCCGTTGTGGGTTTGGGCTTGAGCTTGAAGGAGGGCGAATCGGTGTGGGAGCCCAGGATATTGAAGCCCGTGGTGGGTCCCGCCTCGGATGGAGTCACCCAGGCGATAAGGGCGCCGTCGCGGATCACGTAGAACTTGCCGGCGCCCTTACTTCCAGCGTCCACAACATCCCAGGACGCAAGCTCGTCCAGCCCCATGAACCCTGCTTCATCCAGTCGGCGGGCGGCTTCATGGACAGCGTGGAAACTCGACGGCGAGGCCATGACATACGCCGCAAGGTCCTGGATGTGCTCGGCGGCGGTGGTTTTGGAAGGCATGGCGTCGAGTCTATCGCTGCCAATATCTCCGCCTAAACCGTAACGTTGAGCCCTGCCGTGTAACCCGCTGATACGGACCCGCCCATGGTGGCCAGTTGGTGGATGCCGCCGTCATCCCCGAAGACCATGTCCGATTGCAGAGTGGTGCTGGGGAAGTTGCTGGCGCTGGTGTCATACCCAGAGGAAGCGTAGACCTCGCGGCAGGCTGCATCCGTGAGCGCGATCTGCGAGACCGCAAGTACCTGGCCGGCGGCCGTCGCGTTGCTCATGGATTCAAAAACCTCAAAGTGGATGTGGGGCCAGCGTCCCCTGTAGGCGCCGGGGAAGATGGTCTTGAAAGTGACCTGCCCATTCGCGTCGGCCTCCTGGACGCCACGGAGGTAATTTTCGTTTTCCAGCCCGGAGTCGTACATGGAGTACTTGCCGTCCCGGTCGCAGTGCCAGGCGTAAACGGCAGCACCCGCCAGCGGGACGCAGCCGTTGGAGTTGTCCAGGAGAGTCATGGTGACGGTCAGCGGGACGCCGTCCACCTTTGTGGTTGATGTTCCAAAGCTGGAGCTGATGTCCTGCCGCACCACGCCGGAAGCCTCCAGGACATTGGGGCCATTTGAGCCGTCGCCGGGGTAGGGGCCTGCTGTTTCCGCCGGAATCTCCACGCCGCATTCGGCAATCGCCCTGGTCAAGGTGGGCGAGGCTGTGGCGGTCGCCGTCGTCGTACTGGTTGCAGTTGCGGTAGACGGCGCCGTGCTGGTGCCTCCCCCGGTCGACCCGCCCGGCGTGCACGCGGCAAGAGCAGCTGACGCCGTTCCGGCGCCGAGGAAAACCCCCAGCGAACGGCGGCTCATTAGCGTGGAAAGGTCGAACTCAAGGCCGCGGTCGTGATTCGGGTGCGGTTCGTGGGGCTCAGGGAGGTTGTTCATGGCTCAATAGAACCTCCCCCTGCTATGCGGTGCATAGGCCATTCCTGTGTTTCGGCTGTGCCATGAGTCAGTAGTCAGGGTTGTTCGGCACCACGAGGCCGGTTTCGTAGGCGTAAACCACAGCCTGGACGCGGTCCCTCAGATGAAGCTTGGTGAGGATCCTGCGGACGTGGGTTTTCACTGTGGCCTCCGAGAGGAAGAACTTCCGGGCGATTTCGGCATTGGAAAGTCCCTCAGCCATGGACTCCAGCATTTCTGTCTCACGGGGAGTGAGGTCGTCCAACAGGGGATCCCGCGCCGGAGCAGAGACCTGCCCGTAGCCGCCGCTTGCTTGCCCTGCGACTCCCAATCCGTTGCCGCGGACGTACGTTTCCAGCAATCGTTGCGTCACCCGAGGTGCCACCACTGCATCGCCGCTGGCTACCACTCTTACTGCTTGGGTCAGCTCTGCCGGGGCCACATCCTTGAGGAGAAAGGCCGATGCCCCCGCCTGCAATCCCGCGAAGGCGTACTCGTCCAGATCGAAAGTGGTCAGGATGATCACCCGGGCATTTGATCCCGACGTCGAAATTGCACGCGTTGCCTCGATCCCATCCAGCACCGGCATCCTCACGTCCATCAGCACGACGTCGGGGTCCAGGATCCGGACCTGACGGACGGCCTCTGCCCCATCCGAGGCTTCCCCCACAACCTCAAGCCCATCCTCTCCCTCCAGGATCAGGCGGAAGCCCATCCGCAGTAGGGGCTGGTCATCCACCAGCACAATCCGTATAGCATCCTTGCCGCTCATTTGATCCCCTCGTCAGTCATGTTCAGCACTGCCCTCACACTCCAGCCACCGGTGATGCCAGGGCAGGCGTCGACTGTTCCGTTGTAGATTCCAGCCCGTTCCTTCATGCCTTCGATTCCCTGGCCGGTCCCGAACTGGCCCGACGGCGTGCTCCCCTTGCCGTCGTCAGTCACCTCTATGGTCACCCGGGAGCCCTCGCGCACAATGTTTGCATCTACCCGGCCCAGGCCGCGGCCATAACGGAGCACGTTAGTCAGTGATTCCTGCACTATGCGGTAGACGGTGAGTTGGAACGCCGCGTCAGCCGGAAGCGCCGGCCCTGTATGCGAGAAATGCAACGGAAGGCCGGCCGTGCGGAAGCCATCCAGGAGTTTACCCAGCGTGGCACTGCCCGCCAGAGGTTCGCGAGGAGATTCGCCGGGCCCGTCATTCCTCAAGACGCCCAGCACACGGCGCATGTCGGCCAGAGCTGTCCTGCCGGTTCGTGACAGCTCACCAAGAACCTCGCCTGCTTGTTCGGGGCTCCTTTTAACAGCGACGGCGGCACCGTCCGAAAGCGTGACCATCACGGTCAGGGAGTGGGCGATGACATCGTGCATTTCCCTGGCTATCCGGTTCCGCTCATTGACGGATCCCAACTGGGCAGCACGCGAAGCCCAGGCGGCAATTTCCTGCTCGTGAAGGCGCCGCTGCCGGACCGACAAGCCGATGCCGGCCGCAATGACGTTGGAAAGCGTGATGGTGATGCCGGCAACCAGGCTGACCAGATGCAGGTCATTGCCTGCGCCTCCGGCATTGTCGGGAAGGGGCCCAACCAGCATCAGGAAGTAGACCAGTGAAAGCGGCGTTGTTGCCAGAGCCAGCGCCGCGAGGGCGAACCGGCGGGTATGGGAAACAGCCAATGCATAAAGGGCAAACCACAACCCTGCGGAGACGTTTGCGCCCCAAGGATGCAGCATGGTGATGGCGACTTCAAGTATGGCAACCACCGTCACAACCATGGCCGGCTGATCCCTGCGGGACAGCAGCACCACGGCCAGAGTGCCCATTAGAGCGATACCTGCCCAGTCGCCGTCGTTCGCGGCTTCAACGATGGTGGGCGTCACCAGCAACAGGTAAGCCGCAGCAACCAGGACATCCACCAAACGGGGACGAGCATGCAAATAACGCCTCAGGCGGCCCCGCCTGCGCGCGGTTATCTCGGCAAAGGACGCGTCGACGTGGGTGGTCGACGCGCCCTTTACCTGCGTAATTTCACTCATCCGCTGAATCGGAGGTGGCTACACATCCCGTTTCTTCAGCAGCACCATGGCCAGGACCACGGGAACAACAACCCAGGCGCCGAGCACCAGGGCGGCCTGCCAGGCTTCGAGATTGCCCGCCTCATGCTCCACGGCGGTCATTGGACTGATGGTGTTGCTGGGCAGGTACTTTCGTATCTCCTTCACAACGTCGCCTTGAATGATTTCCAGGGCAATCGGAACCACAAAAAACAGACCGACAAGGCTCATAATGCCGCCGGCGGAATTCCGGATGATGCTTCCCAGCGCCAGACCAATGGCTGCCACTGCGCCAACATACACACTGTTGACCAGCAGGAGTTTCATGGGCTGGGAAGCCGCCAGATCCAGTTTGAGGTCGTACGCGTCAAGGATGGGAAGCGCAATCAGTCCCGCCAGGAGGGAAGATATGGCCGTGAGGATGAAGGAGCCAACCACCACCACAACCAGTTTGGCGGCGAAAGCAGGCAGCCGCTTGGGCACGGCTGCAAACGTGGAGCGCGCCATTCCGGTAGTGAATTCGGAACTCATCAGCAGCACGCCCAGTGAACCCAGGATCAGTTGGGCAAAGAGGATGCCGGAAGTGGGCACGCCAATTGCAAGCTCCCCTCCTTGGGCTGCCAGCGCCGCGGCAGCTTCCGGATCGCTCAACGCCTGCTCGGCGAAAATGCCCGTTGTCCAGGCGGCCAGAGCACCGAAGCCCACCATGACAAGCAGCGTGCAGACCAACAAAATCAGGGTCGACGTGAGGGTGCGGAATTTGATGTATTCCGAATTCAGGACCCGGAAAAAGCTGGGACCCGGTCCGATGCCGGCGCTGGTTCCACGACGGCCCGGTGCCAGCGAGTTCGGTGATGAGTTCAGTGTGGACGCATTCGGTGTCGATGTGCTCATGGCTCAGTTGCCTCCGGCCTGGACGGGAGCAGGGGCTCCCGAAGTTATCAGCGAGTGGTATTCGACCTCGTCCTTGGTCAGCTCCATATAGGCTTCCTCGAGGCTTGCCTGCAACGGCGTGAGTTCGTAGATCATGACGCGGTTGTCCATCGCCACGCGGGCTATCCGGCGCGGATCAAGTCCAGTGACTTCCAGTAATTCCGGCTCCTGGACCTGGATGGAGACACCTTCCCCGGCCAGAATGTTCATCAGGTGCTCGGGCTGGTCGGTCCGGACGCGTGCCCGGCTCTGCCCCTTGCCGTTGATGATCTCCTGGATGGGGGCATCCGCAATGATCCTGCCGCGGCCGATGACGATGAGGTGGTCCGCAGTTACTGCCATTTCGCTCATGAGGTGGCTGGAGAGGAACACAGTTCGACCCTCCGCAGCCAGGTATTTGGCGAGGTTACGCACCCACACCACGCCTTCGGGATCAAGGCCATTTACCGGTTCATCCAGAATGACCGTCTGGGGGTCGCCCAGGAGTGCAGCTGCAATTCCGAGCCTCTGGCCCATACCCAAGGAGAATCCCTTGACCTTCTTCTTTGCCACCTCTGAGAGCCCGGTCATTTCGATGACCTCGTTGACGCGCTTCTTGGGGATGCTGTGCGTGGCTGCCATGGCCAGTAGATGGTTGTAGGCCGTGCGCCCTGTGTGCACTGCCTTGGCGTCCAGCAGGGATCCGATTTCACGGAGTGGGGCCACGTGCTTGGCGAATGGAACCCCGTTTACAGTGACGGAGCCCGACGTCGGCCGGTCAAGTCCCATGATCATGCGCATGGTAGTGGACTTGCCTGCCCCGTTGGGTCCCAGGAAGCCGGTGACCCGGCCTGCCTCGACCGTGAAGCTGACGGCGTCGACGGCGGTTTTGTCGCCGTAGATTTTCGTCAGGCCTTTTGCTTCAATCATGGAAGCTTTCCTTTGCGTAGCAGTGGATGCAGGGTGCGTTGGGGTGCACCAACCACGCTACCCATGCCGGGCCGAAAATTCGCCGGTCTCAGGGATGATTCAGGGGAGAATCAGGGTAGTCCGATCGGATGATGGTTCCGGGTACCCTCAGGGTTCGGGGGAGTAGTACGTGAGGGCACCGCGCCGCACCGTGAATTCCACGGTGCGAACCCCGGGAATGGCCTCACCGTCCACTGCGAGAGTCAGCGGGGCGCCGTTTGCCTCGACCCTGATCCTCGTCGCCTCCCGAAGATGGGTGATTTTCGACGTCGCCACCGTCCCCGTGACAACCGACCACAACAGACGCAGCCTTGCGAATGATTCATCGGCCGTGATGAGCCGGAAGTCCAGGACGCCGTCGTCCATCACCGGACGCACCAGTGGGGCATGGTCCCGGGGAAAGTACCTGCCCCGGCCCACATAGAGCATCCAGAGCTTGTGCCGGACCCCGTCCACGAACAGTGTGGTGGGCGTGCCGGCTGCGAAGGTCCGCAGCATGGCCACTACTCCTGCAAGGGGCTTGCCCATGCCGGGCTGAAGATGCTCCCTGCGCCTGACCATATCGGGATACAAGCCGATGCTGGCAGTATTCAGCATTGTCAGTTCGAGGCGCTCCGGGTTGTTAGGCATCCCACGCTCCACCACAACGTGGCCCACGTCTGCAAGTGCCGCCTCACCCTTTTCAGCAGCATCAAGCGCCAGGGTGAGCGTGGAGGTACCGGCGTCGCGGGCGAAGTGGTTGAGGGTTCCGCCGGGAAGCACCAACAAGGGCAGTTTCTCCGCCACAGCATAAGCAGCTGCGGCGCCAACAGTACCGTCCCCACCCCAGACGCCCAGGGCTTGGGTCCCTGGCTGGGTGGCCACAGCCCGGATTGCAGCAAGCAGATCATCGTCGTGGCTGATTTCTTTTATATACGCCGACGGGAATACCTTCTGCAGGGCGGCTACCGTTTCAGGGCCGTAGGATCCGCCAAGGGTATTAACTGCAATGCTTAGGCCCTGTCCGCCCGCGATCTTCGGCGCCTGGGTACGGTTTCGCCGGGTGTCCGGGAACGGTGGCCTGACCGGCCACCACTTTCTGGTGACGAAAGCGGCTCCCGCACCGATGGCAGATCCGAAGATCACATCTGACGGCCAGTGGGCACCTGTATGCACTCTTGAGTATGCAACTCCGGCGGCGACGGGAGCCAGTGCCGCTCCTATACCGGGATGGACGAAACCAGCACCCACAGCGAACGCCGCTGCTGACGCCGAATGCCCGGACGGCATAGAAGAACTCGTTGGTTGCGGATGAACGAAACGGAACACCGGCAGGTGCTCCGGAAGTGGCCGCGCGCGCGGCAGGAGGGTCTTGAAACCGAGGTTTGTCACCGCCGAAGCCACGCCTTGCGCAATCAAGCCGTGAAGGGCTGCCCTCCGGGGTTTTCCCTTCAAAATGGCGAGGACAGCGGCCACCGCGAACCAGAGCTTCCCTTTGTTCGCTACAGCGGAGAGCCGGCGGAAGAAATCGTCGTGTTCACCGCCGGGGAAACCCGAAACGGCCCTAACGAGTGCCCGGTCCAGACGCGCAATCCTTCCGGGCCCCCTCCTCAGCATCCTTCGCATTTCCCCACCCTACAACCCAAGACCCGTTGCGGATTTCCGTGGCGTTTGTGGAGTGTCCGGCATCGCCCGGCAGGAGGCACGCCGACCCAATCGTTGGCTCAACTTCCCCATCGCTTGATGGTTACGATGAATCAATGACGCGCGTCCTTGACCCGCAGCACTATTCCCCAGGCCCGGTGATCGCGGCCAGTACGGCCCTGCTCTCACTGATCTCAGTTCTGGGCGGCCTGCTGTTGGCTAACAAGGCGAACCCGCCCTTCCTGGCCCTGGACAACGGATGGCACCAGCTCGTCGGGACGCTGCGCAGCCCCGCGTGGGACGGCATCAACGAGTTCCTTAACCTGGCTGGCTACCGCGGAATCTACGTGCTGCACGCCTGCCTCGTCATCGTTCTGCTGGTGCGCAGAAGGCCCCAGGCTGCCGTTTTCTCCGTTATCGCCGCGGCCTCCGTGGCACTGCTGACCCAGCTGATCAAGGCGGGAATTGGACGCGGCCGCCCAGCAAACACCATCGTCCTCACCGATACGGGTTCTTTTCCCTCCGGCCATGTGTCCGCCACAGCCGCGTTTCTGCTGGTGGTTGCACTCCTGATCGGACGGCTGTGGGTTTGGGTGTTTGCCGTTCTCGGAACACTCACCATGATGGTCAGCCGGACGTACCTCAGCGCGCACTGGCTGATGGACACCTTGGGTGGTGCGTTACTTGCCGCCGCCGTAGTGCCCCTGGTCTGGCTAATGTTTCAGGGCGCCTGCGTCAGGGAAAACACCGACGCCCGCAGGTTGCTTACTTGGCGTGCAAGGGCTTCGCGGCGCCAGCGAGCAGCAAGGCAACCAGGATCGGAGCGAGGATAGCAAGGAGCGCGAGGTGGATCCCTGTGATATCCCCGAGGTATCCGAGCAATGGCGGGCCGGCGAGGAACGACATGTAGCCTATCGTCGACACCACGGACACCCGCGCGGCAGCGTGGCGGGGATCATCCGCAGCCGCTGACATCCCCATGGGGAAGGCCAGTGCGGCTCCCACGCCCCAGAGGGCGGCGCCCGCCCCGGCCAACCACACGTTTCCTGCCAGGACGAAGAGACCCAGGCCGGCGGCTGCCGCGGCCATGCTGGCGCGCAGCACGGCCACCCGTCCATAGCGGTCGATGACCATGCCGCCCGCAAACCGCATCGCAGTCATGGCCAGGACAAAGACCGCGAAGAGCAATGCCCCCGTGGATTCGCTGGTGCCAAGGCCGTCAACTGATGCCTTGGCGATCCAGTCATTGCCTGCGCCCTCGGTCAAAGTAGCGCCGAGCACCACCACGCCGATCAGGAGGGTCCGTCCGTCACGCCAGGCAGACGGTCCCTTGTCCGGCTTGGGTTCTCCGTCTGCGGGCCGCTGGGCGGCGATATGGGGAAGAAAGTATCGCGGCACCACAAGGGTCAGAACGGCAACCAGAGCGGCGATGACCAGCAGGTGCACGGGCAGACTCACGCCGAGTGTGGACAGGGCAGAACCGATGAGGGCTCCCACAAAAGCACCGCCGCTGAAAGCCGCGTGGAACTGAGGCATGATGGTCCGCTTAAGCCGGTGTTCGACGTCGGCCCCTTCAATGTTCTGGGCAACATCCCAGAGTCCAATACCCATGCCGAAGAAGAACAGGGCCAGGGCGGTGGCCGGTACAGACTCTGCCAAAAGGGAGAACGCAACAGCTGCGCCGGCCAGTGCGGCGAGGATCCCGCTGGCACGAACTGTATTGGCCGTCCCGATCCGGCCGACAACCCACCCTGCCGTGGGCAGGGCGATCAGCGAACCGATAGCTGTACACAGGAGCAGCGTGCCCATCTGGCCCGATGTCAGGTGCAGGATTTCGGTAACGGCCGGGATCCGTGCAGCCCAGCTGGCAAAGACCAGCCCGTTCACCCCGAAAATCAGGAAGGTAGCCACCGATGCCGCTTTCAGGCTGGGGCCGGTTGCGATGCTGACGCTCATACAGTCACTACTTTCACAGAGTACGTTTCGAGTTGTGCAAGTTCTTCAGGAGTGAGGATTCTGTCCGTGACCAGAACATCAACGGCCGGCAGGGAGGCGACGAGGGCAACAGCATTACCGTTCCACTTTGAGCCGACACAGGCAACCACTACCCGGGCCGCTGACTCCAGACCCGCGCGTTTCACCGCGGCGTCGTCCACGTCGTGTGCCAACAGGCCGTCCTTGAAGTTCAAAGCGCAGGGGGTCACCACAGCCGTATCGAAGCGCAGGGAACGGATGGTTCTCTCGGCCAACGGTCCACGGAAGGAAAACTCTCCAGGAATCAGGCTTCCACCGGGGAGCAGCAGCGCCGGGCGATGTCCGCTCTGCCAATCGTCCACCGCCAGGACGTTCACGGACCTCAAGGACATGGGCATCAGTGTGAGGTCGCGCTGGCGCAGTTGACGGGCAATTTCTGTCGCCGTGGTCCCGCTGTCCAGCCAGACGTGTTCGCGATCGCCTAAGAGCGAGGCGACGCCAGCCGCAATCTTCACCTTGATGGCTTGGTCTTCAAGTTCGCGCTGACCGTAGCCGGGGTTTTCGCCCCTCAGCACCAGGCTTTTCGCGCCACCGTGGATCCGCCGGAGCACGCCGTGTCCTGCCAGCACTTCAAGGTCCCGGCGGATGGTGGCTCCTGATGAACTGCATTCAATGATGAGTTCCTCAACACTGACTTCATCCCGCGTTCGCAGAAGCTCGGCGATGAGACGGTGCCTTTGTTCAGTCTTCACGCTCAAATGATAGTGGAAAGTGATCACTTAGTCACGGTTAGTGGCGTTTTCTGGACGTAAGCTGGTTCCATGGCTGAAGAGTTGTTCAAAGATGGCAAGGTGTCGGGGAGCGGCGAATACGTCGATGGCGAGAGGCAGGGCCGCTGGAGGTTCTACTACCGAAACGGTCAGCTAAAGGCAGACGTCGGCTATTCCGGGGGCCAACTCGACGGCGACTGCGTCTGGTACCGCGAGGGTGGCGGCCTGCTGCAGCGCGGTGTCTTCCGGGATGGCCAGCAGGACGGTTTCTGGCAACGCTGGCACAGCACCGGTGAGCTGCTGGACGAAGGAACGTACGACGTCGGCCGCAAGCTGGGTGAGTGGGTTACCTATGCCCCCGACGGCTCCGAGACCAAGCGCAAGACATTCAAATAGAACCCTCCCTCACCTTTCGCCCCAAAACACCAAACCCTCCCTCACTTTTCGCCCCAAAACACCAAGCCCTCCCTCACTTAGTGAGGGAGGGTTTGCCAAAAGGCTGCGAAAGGTGAGGGAGCGTTGGGGTTAGCGGACGCGTTCCACCCGCTTTTCATCCCAGACCGGCGCCTCGGACTCGTACACTTTCCCGTCTGAGCCGAATACAAGGAAGCGGTCAAAGGTACGGGCGAACCAGCGATCATGCGTTACGGCCAGGACGGTTCCTTCGAAATGGTCGATGGCGCGCTCCAGAGCCTCAGCGGAGTGGAGGTCCAGGTTGTCGGTGGGCTCGTCGAGCAGCAGCAGGGTGGCTCCCGAAAGCTGCAGCAGCAGAATCTGGAACCGTGCCTGTTGCCCACCGGACAGGGACTCGTACTTCTGTTCTGACTGACCCGCCAAGCCGTAACCGTCCAGGGCACCAGCGGCGGCTTCACGGCCCAACCCCGAGCGGTGCTCGTCCCCGCGGTGCAGGATCTCCAGCAGTGTCTTGCCCAACAAGTCAGGGCGTACATGCGTCTGGGCGAAGAATCCGGGCCGGATCCGGGCGCCCAGTTTCACAGTTCCCTCATGGGGCACCTCGGCAATTTCCACCTCTGATACCGGCAGATGTTCCCGTTCAGGATCCGTGCCTCCGGTAGCCAGCAGCCGCAGGAAATGGCTCTTGCCCGAACCGTTGGAGCCGAGCACACCGACGCGGTCCCCAAACCACACCTCGGTGGAAAACGGCTTCATAAGGCCAGTGAGTTCGAGTCGTTCCGCAACGATGGCGCGCTTGGCGGTGCGTCCTCCCTTGAGCCGCATCTTCACGTTCTGCTCGATGGGAAGGGCTTCGGGAGGGCCCAGTTCCAGGAATTTGGCCAGGCGGGTCTGGGCGGCGTGGTAGCGGTTTGCCATGTCAGAACGGAAGGCAGCTTTGTTCTTGTACATGTTGACGAGTTCCTTGAGCTTGAGGTGCTCCTCGTCCCAGCGTTTGCGCAGTTCCTCGAAGCGCGCATTACGGTCAGCCCTCGCATCGACGTAGGAGCCGAAGCCCCCTCCGTGCACCCATGCGCCCGCGCCGTTTATGCCCGGTTCCAGCGTGACAATACGGCCTGCAGCGTTGTTCAGGAGTTCACGGTCGTGACTGATGAAGAACACCGTCTTTTTGGACTCGTTGAGTTTGCCCTCGAGCCAGCGCTTACCCGGGACGTCGAGGTAGTTGTCAGGTTCGTCCAGAAGCAGCAGTTCATCAGGACCAGCGAACAGGGCTTCGAGGACCAGCCTCTTTTGTTCGCCTCCTGACAGGCTCGACGCCGGGCGGTGCTGCGCCCGGTCAAACGGAAGTCCCAGCGCGGCCATGCAGACCTCGTCCCAGACGGTCTCGACGTCGTAACCGCCTGCGTCTCCCCAGTCCACAATCGCCTGGGCATAACGCATCTGGGTGGGTTCGTCGTCGAACTCCATCATTGCCAGCTCGGCTTCATCCACTGTGCGGGCTGCCGCAGCCAAAGCGGGCGGCGCCGCGGACACCAAAAGGTCACGCACGGTCGAGTCGTCACGGACCTGGCCCACGAACTGGCGCATGATGCCCATATTTCCGGAGCGGCCAATGACGCCTTCATCGGGGATCAGGTCCCCGGCGATGATCCTGAAGAGCGTGGTTTTCCCGGTGCCGTTAGGTCCGATGAGCGCAGTCTTACTTCCGTCGGGCACTTTGAACGTGACTCCGTTGAGGAGTTGGGTGCCGTCGGAGAGGAAGTAGTCAATGCCGGAAATGTCTATATGGGCCACAGAACAATCTTCCCATGCCCGATTACTGCGCCTTATCCGGCCGCCAACGCTCCCTCAGCTTTCGCAACCAAAAGCCCGATCCTTCCTCACCTGGTGAGGGAGGATCAGGTGAAAACCTGCGAAAGGTGAGGGAGCGTCCGGTGGTTAGCCGGCCGCTGTGAGGAATTCCTTCAGCAACGGACCCGAGGTGGTGGCACCAAGCCCGCCTTCCTCCACGAACACCGCAACGGCCAAGTCCCCATGCACGGCAACGATCCAGGCGTGCGTCTTCGGCGGATTTTCTTTGCCGAATTCTGCTGTCCCGGTCTTCGCGCCCACCGGTGCACCCGGAACTTCCATGAGGAATCCGGCGTGACCTGAGGTCACAACTGCCCGCATCATGTCAGCCAGTGCCGCGGCTTCCTCTTTGGTGATCGGTTTGTCGGCAGTCTTTGCCGGCGGCGCCGCCGCAGAGGCGGACGACGACGGTGTGGCAGCTGCCGCCGTCGGGCTTGCGGAGGCCGCGCTGCCCGGGACGGCTGCGTCCGCGTTGAGAACCAGCTGCGGCGAAACGGGGGAGCCCTTTGCCACAGAACCTGCCATCACGGCAGCGGACAGCGGGGACATGAGAATCTTGCCCTGGCCGATCATGGATGCTGCGTGTTCGGTACCTTGAGCCTCTCCGGGGACGGAACCGAGGAAGGCGTCGGCCCCCAACTTCGGCGCTTCTACTGCCACTCCAAGAGAGGTGGCTGCCGATTCCAGCTGGGCCTGACTCACAGAGTCCCTGGCAGAGATGAAAGCGGTGTTGCACGAGTGGGCGAAGGCATCTCTTAGGGTGACAGACCCCAAGGAGCCTGCGGGATAACCCTCGGCGTTTTTGAAGGTCCTGCCGTCCACGGTGAGAGTCGGGGTGCATTCCACCTTCGAATCCGGCGTCAGTCCGTTCCGGAACATGGCCAAGGAATCGACCATTTTGAAGGTTGAACCCGGCGCGTACTGGCCCAGCATGGCGGTGTTGTAGCCGTTACTGCCAGGACCCGAAGCAGCAGCAAGGACAGCCCCGGTGGAAGGCCGGAGCGCCACTATGGCGGATGCCGGCTGAATTTCAGCAAGGATCCCTTCCGCAAGTTGCTGCAAAGTTGGGTCGAGGGTGGTCTTCAGAGGCGTGCCTGGTGTCGCCGGAACATCGAAGACCGTCCTGCGGGGATCAGTGCCGGCTGCTTGGATCTCCTCCGCGGTCAGGTCTGCCTTCTGCGCCCGGATGACCACTCTGTCCGTTCCACGCAACAGGGCATCGTACTGCTGCTGGAGGCCTCCGGTCCCTGTCACGTCTCCGGCTGTCAGGGCACCGCCGGATTTTTCAATCTGTTCAGCATTGGCCTGCCCCACTGTCCCTAATAAGGCGCGGGCGAAGGTGCGGGTGGGCGCGAGCGGCATGCTTTCCTTGATGGCACGCGCGCCCGGAATCGCCGAGATCTGCGCATCTGTGACTGTCCTGCTGGCGTCGTCACGCAAAGTGATGGCAACCACGAAAGCCTCAGCGCCGGCAGCCTGTACCTGGCTGACGAACGCCGCGGCATCAACTCCCACCAGCTCAGCGAGCTTTCCAGCTGATGCAGCGGGGTCACCTCCGGCGAGCTGTTGCTTGTCGATGCCAACGTTCACGACGGGGCGGTACGTGACCAGCGGGGCATCACCGGCGCCAAGAATATCGGCGCGTTGAGGTGATTCGGTGGCCTTGGTAAGGATTTGGCCGTCAGCCAAATCAGGCACCAGTAGCGCGGGCTTCCATACCGTTAGCCAGGAGTCGCCGGATTTCTTGAGCTCGGCCGTTACGGAGTACTTCCACTCCGCAGAGCCGACCTTCCAGCTGTATGCCAGGGGGACGGTGGCGGTGTCTTTCTCCAGCTTCAGCTCACCGGTTTCCACAGCAGGCTTGCCCGGTTCCAAGGCCTTAAAAACCTCGTGGAGCTGTTCGTTGGCGGCGGCGGCATCCTTGCCTTCAAACGCAACACCCCCGACGTCGAGCGCTGAAATAGCGGACGCGAGCTGCTTTGCGGCGCCTTCCGCCCCGGCCCGGCCGTCGTCGCAACCCACCAACGATCCGCCAATAATGAGCCCGACAAGTGCCAGTGATATCTTCTGTATTTTCCCCACCGCGTCATTATGCCTGCTCACCCTGACAATTGCGTTGTCAACTCGTCGGGAAAGGTTGCCTCAAGCGGCGGCGGGTGGTGGCTAACGGCCAGCCCTCATAGAACGTCAGCCCTCCAGGAGTTCAGCGTCACGAAGCTCGTCGTAGGTATCGCGGGCATCGATAATGGCCGGAACGTTGTTCTCTGCCCATTCACGCAGCTGGTTCAGCGGTGCGAGCAACGATTCGCCCAGCTCAGTCAGCGTGTACTCCACTCTCGGCGGAACCTGTGCGTAAACCTTCCGGGTGATGAGGCCATCCCGCTCCAGGGAACGAAGTGTCTGAGTCAGCACTTTTGGGGTGACGACATTAACCATCTTCCGCAGCTCGCTGAAGCGTACGGGTCCTTCAGCCAGAACCTGAATCACCAAGGAGGCCCATTTGTCTCCGATGCGCTGGAAAACCACCCGGGAGGGGCAGTCTGGGTCCAGGACGTTGGCAGCCTGCTGGTTGGTTTCCAATTGGATACTCAGTTTCTTTGAAGGTCTCTGTATCAAAAAGATACTTTTGGGGCTGTCCGAGAGTACCAAAATGAAGGAGTGTCATGAAAATCGCAGTCTATGGAGCCACCGGTATGGTCGGAAGCCAGATCGTTAATGAGTCATTGAGCCGGGGACATGAAGTGACCGCCGTTTCACGAAGCGGTGCAGCCATTGAGGGTGCGTCTGCACTCTCCGCTGATCTCGCTGACCATGCCACCTTTACCCAGGTTGTGGAAGCCCACGACACCGTGGTCCTCGCTACGGTGCCGAGTCGGACCGGAGGGGACCATTCCGAATGGCTGGACGCCATGAACGGCGTCTACAGCGTTGCCGCCAATACGCGCCTCTTGATCGTCGGCGGTGCCGGCGCCCTTGAAATTGATGGCGTGCGTCTGGTGGATTCGCCCGACTTTCCCGAAGCCTACAAGGCGGAAGCCCTCACCATGGCGGCAGCATATGAGGCAGCCAAGGAGGCCCCTGACCACGTGGACTGGACCGTTCTTGCCCCGGCTCCCCTGATCCAGCCCGGTGAGCGGACCGGGGAATATGTGACCGATCTGGATACTCCGGCAGGCTCGCACATCTCCACCCAGGACTTTGCGGTAGCGATGCTCGACGAGATCGAAACCCCGAAGCACCGCCGCACCCGCTTCACTGCTGCAAACTAGCGCTCTCAGCGCCGCCGGGCCGGTGGTGCGGTCACGCTGGTGCAGTCCCGCGGCCGGGCCCGGTGGCGTCAGGCAGCCCGGATTCCCAGAGAAGGCACCGGCATCCCGAATATATCCTTCAGGGCATACTTTGCCGCATGAAATCCTGGCATACCGGTAACCCCCGGGCCCGGCGGCGTTGAAGACGAGCATAAATACACACCGGGGATCGGTGTCCGCCAAGGGACCGGGCTGATTGTGGGCCGCTTAATGATGCCGAGCACGTCCACTACTCCTGAACTGAAGTCGCCGCCCACGTAGTTTGCATCGTAACTGGCCATGCCCTCGGCGGTGGTTACCTTGGACTGGATCACGAGGTCACGGAAACCGGGCGCAAATCGCTCGATCTGGGCAACAACCCGTGCTGTCATATCCACCGTTGATCCAGCCGGAACATGGCAGTAGCTCCAGAGTATGTGGCGGCCAGCCGGGGCCCGGCCGGAGTCGAACCGTGAGGGCTGCGCCACCAGCACATAGGGCCGCTCCGGGTGCCGGCCGTCAGCCACAGCTGCTTCCGAAGCAGCTATTTCCTCCCGCGTCCCACCCACATGGACCGTCCCTGCGTCACACAGTTCCCCGGCTGCCCATGGGACAGGGCCGGACAGGATGAAATCCACTTTGCAAGCTGCATTACCGAACCGGAATGTTTCCATGGAGCGCCGGTACCCCTGAGGCAGCCGGTTCCCTGCCATCTTCACAAACGCAGGTGGTGTCACGTTGAGGAGAATGGCCTTAGCAGGGGACAGTTGGTCCAGGGAATCAATCCGCATTCCCGTTTCAATAACCCCGCCGTGTGCCTGGATGTCCTCTGTCATGGCTTTCACTATTGCCGCCGAGCCACCCACGGGAATCGGCCACCCCTCCACATGGGCCAGGGTAGCCAACAGCAGGCCAGCGCCGGCAGGTGCCAGGGACGGATGCCTGCCTACAGCATGTGCGGTAGCTCCGGATAGCAGCGCCGGCGCCAGTTCCTCCTGGAATCTCTTGCCCCAGAGGGGAGTGCCCTGCTCCAGTGTCCGAAGAGCCAGCACTACGGCGGCCAGCGGATGGCGTGGCACCCGGAGGAGATGGTTGAGGGCGGTGTCTGTGACCCCCTCCACCATCCGAACCAACGGAGCCATGAGTTTTCGGTAGGCCTCGCCGTCATGTCCCAGTTCTGCCGCCGTCCGTTCCAGTGACTTGTACGCCAAGGCAGCCCGGCCGCCGTCGAGCGTTGCACCGTATGACAGTTCAGGGGTCTTCAGTTCAATACGGGAAGCGAGCCCGAAGGCTCGAAAGAATGGCGAGGCAAGGGCCATAGGATGGACGGCGGAACAGACGTCATGGAAGTGCCCTGGCTCCATCAGTTCGCTGGTCCGCGCCCCGCCACCTACCGATCCGGCGGCCTCGTAGACGCGGACGCCCAGTCCGGAGCGTGCCATCATGACAGCTGCCGCTAATCCGTTAGGGCCTGAACCGACGACGGCGACATCAGACATTGCTTTTATCCTTCCAGGGGAGCACTGAGGCAGATGGGCGGCCAAAATCAAGGCGGAACCGGTCCGGGGCCCCGTCAAAGGAACCAGCGTGGGGATCATCCATGCCATGCCGTCGGATGACGTCGTAGTCGGGATTCCAGATGTCCCAGCCCACCCTGAGCATGAGGTACGCAGTCGCCACCATGTGCAGGATGACGGCGAGAACGTAATAGGGCACGTCGATGTTGTGCTGGGCGGACCCGTTGCTCGTGACTTGGCCGAGGTACATCCAGATCGCCGCCCAGTGCAGTCCCTCGACGGCCTGCCAGATGAGGAAGTCGCGCCATCGGGGCCGGGCGAGTGCCATGAGAGGAATAAGCCAGAGAACGAATTGAGGGGAGTACACCTTGTTGGTGAGGACGAAAGCCGCCACGATGAGGAAGGCGAGCTGGGCGATCCTTGGCCGGGTGGGGGACGACAGCGCCAGAACAGCAATCAGGAGGCAGGCCAGGAGGAATAGGCCCATAGCCATTGTGTTGATGGTCTCGGGTTCCAGCCGCTGCCCGTTGAGCCGTTCAGCGAGCAGGTTGTAGGCAAACCAGGGGGAGCTGTAGCCGGCCGGCCGGTCCTCCGTGAATTCGTAGAAGTACCTCCAGCCGGACGGGTTGATCGCGGCGATGGGGAGATTGACGGCCAGCCATGCAGCAGCTGCTGCTCCCGTCGTAACCACAAGCGGCCTGATCCGGCCTGTCCGCAGGGCAAGTAAGAGGATCGCACCGAGGATAAGGAGCGGGTACATTTTGGTTGCCGTTCCCAGGCCAATGAAGATTCCTGCCAGCACCAGCCGGTCCCGGGCAAAGAAATACATGGCAAGGGCCAACAGTCCGACGGCCCACATGTCCCAGTTGATCAGCCCGGACAGGACGATTCCCGGCGCCAGCACAACCATGGCGGCATCCCAGGGCCGGCGATGGGTCATCCGTGCGGTTGCAAGCACCACGACGATCCAAACGGCGGTGATCAGTGTCGCGTTGACATCGAAATAGCCCAGGATCCTTGCATCATTGACGCCCTCACCTGGAACCATCAGGGCGGTGATACCGGCAATCAAACCGGTCAGAACCGGGTACTCGAACGTGGATCCTTGCGTGAAGAACGGAAAGACGCCGTCACCCAGTCCTCTGTTCCTGAACAGTTCCGGAAAATCCGAGTAGCAGGTGGAATAGAACTGTGCGGGCGTTTCCCAGCCGTTGAGCCGGCAATGGTTCTTGATGAGGAGGCCGATTAACGCCGCCACGACAGTGAGGATGATTAGTACGCGTTCAACAGTAAAGAAGCCCGGGGATACGACGCCGGGCGCGGACCTGGCGCCCATGGGGCCGCCGATCAGTTCGGTGAAGTTCCGCAGGAGGAGGTCGCTTCGGCTCGGAATGACCAGGCGCGTCCTTTTCGGCCCCGTTGGTTGCTTGATCTCCTGCATGTGTTTGAGCTTACCGCTGGAGGAGGCGGTGGCTAGGGGTCCGGTTGTACGGGGCCGATGCCCCCCGTATATGCTCGTTTCAATCAGTCAGCCTCAGGGGGCTCCACAATGTCACGCCAACTTTCCCATGAAACCGGACCTGTTTCCGGGCAAAAGGGGCGCCGGTCCTCAGAGCTTCACGCAGCCCACGTGTCGTCTAACGGAAGCCCATCCTCGCGCCCTTGGCTCATCCCTGCGGCAGTGGGATTCGCGGCCTTCCTCGTGGCCTTCATTGGTTCATGGATCCCCTCATTTTGGGACGATGAAATTGCCACAGTTTCATCAGCAGGGCGTTCGCCTGGCGAGTTGTTTGCACTGCTCCAGTCGGTAGACGCTGTCCATGGAACGTACTACCTCTTCATGCATATCTGGACCTCCGTCTTCGGTTTCTCGGAGCTGGCGCTTAGGACACCATCGGCCATCGCCGTGGGTCTGGCCTGCGCAGGAACTGTCCTCATCGGACGCCGTCTTGGTTCCGAAAGCATTGGCATCGCCAGCGGCCTCGTCCTGGCTGTGCTGCCACGGATGGTGTGGTCGGGAACGGAAGCGCGGCAGTATGCCATCTCAGCCCTGCTGGCGGTAGTGCTTACTCTCCTGCTGGTCCGGGCGTGGGGATCGAACCGCACCATCGACTGGATCCTTTACGGAGCATGCGCTGCTTTGGGGGTATTCGTTTTTATGTTCTTTGCCCTCGCGGTGGCTTCTCACGCAGTTGCGGCGCTCGTCCTTCGCAAGCGGATCCTTGGAACGCTCATCACCTCAGCAGGAATCGGCCTTCTGGTTCTTCCTTTCCTGCTGTTTTCGTTGACGCAAAAGGCGCAGGTGGACTGGATCCAAAACCGATCGTTCCTGCAGAACCTCAGCGCTGCTGCTGTTAAGCAGTTTTTTTACGGTGACGATCGCCCCACCGGAAACCTGCCTCCCACTTGGATCCTCGCGACAGTCGGGCTGCTGGGCGTTGCGCAGGTTGTCCTGGTCATCCTCGGTATTGTCGGAATCGCCCGAGCGGACCGGAACAGCAATCTGCAGACGCTCCTGGTGTTGTGCCTTACAACAGTGATCCTGCCCGTGACGGGTCTCCTGGTGGTCAGCCTGATAGCCCAGCCTGTTTACGTGGCCCGGTACCTGACCTTTACGGCTCCGGCCTTTGCACTGCTAGTCGGACTCGGCCTGGACTATGTCAGGCGCAATCAACGCCGGCTGCTGCCCTTTGCTGTGGCGGTTGTACTCGGTGCCAGCCTGGTTCCGCAGCTGACCCTGAAAAGTATCCTGAACGAACCACAGGATACGGAACGCGATATTGCTGCGATCATCGGCAATGAGACGCAGGGACCGGCTGCTGTGGTCTATGAGCGGCCGGACTTGCGGGATGTCTCCATTGCATACCCCTCAGCTTTCAGGCCACTTACAGACCTGTCGCTGGCTGCTTCTCCAGCAGAGTCGGGCACGCTGTGGGGGACCAACAAAGAAGTTACGGCGGCTGAGCTTTCGGGGCGGGGTCGTGTATGGTTCGTCGGCGCCGGGGGAGGCGTGGTCCCTGACCTAAAAGCATTCAATGATGCCGGCTGCTCCTCCACGGAAGTAGAGAGCTCACAGCGGGTGCTGCTGCTTTCCTTCAACTGCCCGCCGCGTTAAGCACCTCGCTCAGTTAAACGGGGGGAGCCCACGCGTTGCCGCGTGGGCTCCTGGCGGATTGGTTCCGATGTGAATCATCAGATCCTCCTTCAGTGGCTGATCCGTTGTGCTCGTGACGCTTGTACTGCGTGCGGTCCGCACCGGCATCATCGGTTCAGCGGTTCACATGCATCATGTACATAGCCATCAGGACAACTTCCCTGTTCTTGTCGAGTTGGTCGCCGTTGAACTGAGTACCTTCCTTCAGCAGCGGGATGCCCATCATCGAGAAGAACTCCTCGAATTTACTGGTCATGCAGGTCACCTCCTCTCATTTACTCGAACAAAGTCCCGGCCCGACTGGCTGGCACTTGAATTTGGGCGCACCAATTAGAGCCTCATAATTCACAAAGGAATTGGCTGGAATTGGGCAAAGAAATGCCCGAAAGGGCAAGTAATTGCAAATAGGGAAACTACCCGTGGAATATGGATGCGAAAGACCCAGTGGAAGCTGGTTCCGATTCAGGAGGAATTGCGCAGTCGCTTAACACCGAGGGGTAGAGACACTGCTACCGGGCATCCCCAAAAGAAGTAGGGGATCCATCAAGGTCCTGGCCACTGGGGCCAACGGACACTAGGAGACAGTCACTCCCGTAAAACGGCGGGCGTGGGCAGCAGAGGCTGGGTTCGCGGCGACGGTCATCTTCCATCCGCTAGTCAAAGTAATCATTTTCCCAACCTCCTTTTCTGCTGTGCCGTAGCTCCAACCGACTTCGTTGAGCTGCGCGCGCCTTGACCCTGGCAAGACGCACTGGGGCCATAAATAAAATTACACTAAAGACAGATCATTTGACCAGCGGAATTGCAGACTTTCCTAAACTTATTCTGCAATTCACTCACTTGACCCATCAAAGCGTCGCGAAACTACTCGTTAAAGGCCCCAGCGGACCACGGCAGGCGTCTTCTTATCCCAGCCCAGCGTACAAACTTTCGCGGTGCCCAGCAGGAAGTGCCGGCCGTACTGGGCATCAAGTCCCAACCAGCGAGCCGTCAGGATCCTGGAGAAGTGTCCGTGCGCCACAATGAGCACGTTGTCCAAGCCGGACTCCAGTACCCTGGCCACGATCTTGTCAGCACGGGCAGCAACCTGATCCAGTGTTTCCCCATTGGGAACTCCATGGGTCCAGATCAGATAGTCCGGGTTGTCCTTGCGGATGAGGTCCGAACTGATTCCCTCGTAGTCTCCGTAATCCCATTCCACAGCCAAGGGTTCCTGCTTCGCATCCGGAAAGCCGGCGAGCTCAGCTGTGCGGCGTGCCCGCCGCAGGGGAGAAGTGAGGACCAGGTCGAAGTCGACGCCGTCCAGGGACTTCCGCGCCTCCACCGACTGCTGCTCCCCTTCAACGGTCAGCGGAAGATCGGTGAGCCCTGTGTACTGCCCGCTCTTGGACCACTCGGTCTCCCCATGACGCATGATCCAAAGCTGGGGACGGGGAGTGTTGAATTCTACGTTCACTTAAGACTCCTCGGTTGGGACAGGGGCGACGTCGGCGGGAACAGGGGCGAGAGCTTCTGGTTGAGCCTCCCACCACTTCCGCAATTTTTCTTCAGCTTCATCTTGATCCAACGGACCATGCTCCATCCGCTCCTCCAGCAGGAACTTGTAAGCGCGGCCCACCACCGGGCCGGGCTTCAGGCCAAGGAACGCCATGATCTGGCCACCATCAAGATCCGGGCGCACCGCGTCGAGGGATTCCTGTTCCCTCAGAGCGGCAATCCTGGCTTCGAGATCGTCGTAAGCGAAGGCAAGCCTCTCGGCCTTGCGCTGGTTCCGCGTGGTCACGTCCGAACGAGTGAGCTTGTGAAGCCGATCCAACAATGGACCGGCATCCGTTACGTACCGCCGCACCGCGGAATCGCTCCAACCGGCCTCTCCATAGCCGTAAAAGCGCATGTGCAGCTCCACCAGCCGGGCCACGGCCTTGATGGTGTCATTGTCAAAGCGCAAAGCCTTCATGCGCTTGGCGGTGAGCTTGGAGCCCACCATGTCGTGGTGACGAAAACTCACCGAGCCGCCCGGTTCAAAACGGCGCGTTGCCGGCTTGCCGACGTCGTGCATGAGGGCAGCAAACCTCAGAACGAAATCCGGACCCGGCACCAGGCCGTCCGGGCCGTCCTCCAAGGACGCTGCCTGCTCAAGGACCTGGAGCGAATGCTGATAAACGTCTTTGTGCCGGTGGTGTTCATCCGATTCGAGTCGAAGAGCGGACACTTCAGGGAGCACATACTCCGCCAGGCCCGTCTCCACCAGCAGATCCACTCCCACGCGCGGCTGAGGGCCGCAAACCAGCTTGACGAGTTCATCCCTAACGCGTTCGGCCGAAATGATGGTGATGCGTTCTGCCATCCGGGTCATCGCCAGGCGGACGTCGTCGTGGACTGAAACACCAAGCTGGGAGGCGAACCGCGCGGCACGCATCATGCGCAGCGGATCGTCTGAAAAGGACGTTTCAGGGGCGCCAGGCGTTGCCAGCAAAGATGCATGAAGATCACGGACGCCGCCAAAGGGATCCACAAGCTCCAGGGAAGGCAGGCGAAGCGCCATGGCATTGATGGTGAAATCCCGGCGCAGCAGATCGTCAGTCAGCGATGTGCCAAAGGCGACTACGGGCTTCCGCGACTCGGGATCGTATGCCTCGGCCCGGTAAGTGGTGATTTCTATCTGGAAGCCAGCCTTGCGCAGTCCGATGGTTCCGAAGGCGCGGCCGATTTCCCAAAAGTTGTCGGCCCATTTCCGGATCAGGGCAATGGTCTGATCCGGCGTCGCGTCCGTAGTGAAGTCAAGGTCCGGCGAGGAACGCCCAAGGAACAGATCGCGGACCGGGCCACCCACAAGGGAAAGTTCGTGACCTGCGTCGACAAAGCGCTGGCCGAGCTCCAGGACCACCGGGTCCACTTTAAAATCAACGGTGTGGGAGTCAGTCGTGTGATGTGCATGCGCCATAGTTACTTAAGCTTGGCAGAAAATCTTCAGCATTCTTCATCGAAGTACCGAAACATACTGCAAAAGAGCGGGAGCCAGACTCCCATCAACTGGCTAAATCGAAACTTTGCAGGTGCGGACTCAGTCACATCCAGTCCACTTTCCTGTCATGTTCCGGTCATCACCACGGGGCAAGAGTCGTTAGAGTGGACGTTATGGCCCATCCCGTACCGAGCGCTCCCGGCAGGAGGACAAACCCACCGTTGCCGTCGGCAATCGGTGCGCATGTCGCGCCCGCGCCGCACTCGGCACCGGCCTCACTGCCTACCGTCGAAGAAATCTCTGCCGGCGGCGTTGTGGTGGACACGTCCGACGGCGAACTAAGGGTCGCGATTATCGCCCGCCTGAACCGCGGCGGACGCCTCGAATGGTGCCTGCCGAAGGGACACCCGGAGGGCAAGGAAAAAAACGAAGAAGCCGCTGTCCGCGAAATCGCGGAGGAAACCGGAATTGACGGGGTCATTCTGGCGCCGCTGGGCAGCATTGACTACTGGTTCACAGTAAGCGGACATCGCGTCCACAAAACTGTCCACCACTACCTCCTGCGGGCCACAGGAGGAGAGCTGACCATCGAAAACGATCCCGACAAGGAAGCGGTGGACGTCGCATGGGTGCCCATCACTGAACTTGCCCGGAAGCTCTCCTTTCCCAACGAACGCCGCATTGCCGACCTCGCCAAAGAAGTCCTGCCGGAACATCTCTGAGAGCCCTGTGACTCATGCCATCCACCCCCGCTAACAGGTTTACCCTCTTGCGGGTGAGACGATGAAGACAATGTCAGCAGCCAAACCAGAACCCGCCGAAGGCGCATCAGCCCACGCCGGAGAAGCCCGTTCCAGCGCCATCATGGCTGCTGGCACCCTGATCTCCCGCTTTTTGGGCTTCGGCAAAACGTGGATGCTTGCTTTCGCCCTGGGCCTGGGATCCACGGTCAACGACACTTTCATCAACGCCAACAACCTGCCCAACCTCATCTTTCTCCTGGTGGCGGGCGGGGTGTTCAATGCGGTCCTGGTTCCGCAGATCATCAAGGCAAGCAAAGCTCCGGACAGGGGAGCCGACTACATCAGCCGCCTCCTGACCCTGGCCGTGATTGTCCTGCTGGTTCTGACCCTCCTGGTGACACTCTTCGCACCGGTGGTCATCGATCTGACCACGCAGAATTACTCGCCGGAACAAAAAGCGCTGGCCATCTCCTTTGCTTTCTGGTGCCTGCCGCAGATCTTCTTTTATGGGCTGTATGCCCTTTTGACCCAAGTCCTGAACGCCAACGGGGCTTTCGGCCCGGCCATGTGGGCTCCGATCCTCAACAACATCGTGGCAATAGCCGGCCTCGGTATGTTCATTTGGATCCTTGGCCCGAATGTCGCTAATCCCCACACATTGGAAACCTGGGGTCCGTTCCAGACGTTCCTAGTGGCCGGCTTCTCCACCATTGGCGTCGTCGCCCAGACGCTCATCCTCATGATCCCGGTGCTGAGGCTCCGCCTAAGGTTGCGGCCGCGTTTCGGCTGGAGGGGTGTAGGACTGGGGCAGGCAGCGAGGCTCAGCGTCTGGACCCTCCTGACCGCCGCCGTCGGGCAACTCGCCTTCCTGTATGTAATGCGTATCGCCACCATCCCCGGCGCTGAACGCCTCCGCCTGCAACAGGCGGGGGACCCGGCCGCCAACAGGCTTCCAGGCAACGCAATCCTGGAGGTGGCCAGTCAGCTGTACCTCCTCCCGCATTCGATCATCGCCCTGTCCCTTGCCACAGTGTTGTTCAACCGGATGACCAGGGCATCTCAGGACGGAAATCGTGCGGCGCTGCGTGATGCCCTGTCCCACGGTCTGCGCACCATGGCTGTGGCCACGGTATTCGGTGCCATTGCGCTCTTCGCCCTCGCCGGCCCCTTGGGGATGTTCTTTTCCGGCGGCAAGGAGCAGGACGGCGTTATGCTCGCCCAGACGCTTACCATCCTGGCCCTCAGCACACCTTTCATGAGCGCCAACTTCATGATGTCCAGGGTCTTCTACGCCAACGAAGACGCCCGGACCCCCTTCTTTATCCAATTGATTCTGGCGCTCGTCAACGTGGTGGCAGCTTTCTTCATCCAGTTCCTTCCGCCCGATCAGATCATCTTCGCCATCGCCGTTCTGTACACGGGCGGCAACATCCTCTCGGTTATGGTCAGCGCTGCCTTCCTTCGCCGGCTCCTGGGGCATCTGGACGGTCCGCGGGTTGCCAATTCTTATATCCGAATGGGGTATGCGGCGCTGGGTTCCGCCCTCACCGGGGCCTTGGCGTTGTGGCTGCTGGGAAGCTACCAGGAAGACGGTTTCGCCTGGAGCGGCAGGATCGAGGCGCTGGTGACCATCGCGGTCGTCGGTCCAGTAATGCTGGTGGCGTATCTTTTCCTGTTGAAGATATTCCACGTCTCCGAGTTGCGGGATCTCCTGCGGCCGCTGCTTGGGCGTCTGGGCCGCGGCCCGGCTGCTGCGCCCGCTGCGCAACCCACCACCTCCGCTACACCCAACAGGGCCACCGTGTCCGTGGATACGGGCCTGATCCCACGCATTTCGGGGGAATTCGATTCCGCTTCATTCCGGGCAGGCCCGAAAATGGAACATATCGACGACGATGCGCACACCAAGTACCTTCCGGCGGAAGAGATGCCCAACACGGCACGTGGCAGCATGGTCAGGCAAGAGATCCCCCTGCCGGGTCGTAGAACCTACCAGGGAACGCCCGGGCAGAACCCGTATTTCCGCACCCGCAGGAAAAAGAAAAAATGACCGATGCCCTGCCTGGCCCTGATTCCCACGGCAATTGAAAGGCATCGGATAGGATCAGAAGCTAACAAGGGTAGTTGCCAACCAAGGATCAACGGACGTTCCGGATGATCCGTGATCACTGAGGGGATCATTCCGGCCAGCACTTCCCGGACAGTCTAGGAGGAACCAGTGTCCCACCCGATCGACGTCGGATCAGTACTTGGCGGCCGTTACAAGGTCACCGCAACAGTGTTGACCTCTCACGACCAGGATCTGGTGCTGGATGGTGTGGACCAGGTTCTTAACCGTCCAGTCAGCATTTTGGTCGCCGGGCAGGGCAACGCCGATCAGGTGGCCCAGAGTGCACGTGAAGTGGCCACCGGTGAACGTCCCGGAAGTGTCCAGATCCTGGACCTGGGCGTCAGCGATGCGACCACCTACCTGATCACCAACCACACCTCCGCAGCAGATCTGCTTGATCTTGTGGTGGCGTCCCATGCACCCTATGTGGAGCCGTTTTTTACGGACACTCTGGGTAGCGAGATCTTTGGGCAGCCACGCTCAAATGAACCTGAAACTTACGACGGACTGTACGACGACGAAGAAGTCGACGCCGGCGTCATCAACTACCAGAACACGAAGCCGGCCACCCCGCAGCGTCCTGCACCCCAACCTTCGGCACTGCCACGTCCGGCCCGCCCGGCTTCCGCCCCTTCATCGCCTCCGTCATCCGCTCCCTCCGGACGGACAGGTGCCAGCGCTGCAGGAGCAGTTGGGCTTGGAGCCGGCGCTGCAGGAGC
The DNA here is from genome assembly GCF_056499105.1 of Arthrobacter sp. Z5-13. Classification (NCBI taxonomy): domain Bacteria; kingdom Bacillati; phylum Actinomycetota; class Actinomycetes; order Micrococcales; family Micrococcaceae; genus Arthrobacter; species Arthrobacter sp. Z5-13. The sequence continues at coordinate 19,321 of NZ_CP096460.1, read as the reverse complement.
AGCAGGTCTCGGAGCAGCAGCGGCGTCCGGTCTTGGTTCCTCGCAGGCACCTCGCACCACCGCGCAGCCAGAAGCCCCGTCGTCGCCCCCTCATTCCACCGTGTCCCAGCCGCTGTCTGCAGGTAACGGCAGGCAAGAGCCTGTTACCGGCGCTGCTTCGGGAGCTGCAAGTTCGCCGGCCGAGTCCCCGAAAGTGTCTCTTTGGGCTGAGGATGACTACGACTATCCGGCGGGATCCAACAGCTCGTACGACGACGAGTCGGATTCAAACAACTACATGGCCGCAGGTTCGGCACCGGATCCCGAGCGTGACTACCACGACGACGAGCCCAAGAGTGAGCCGCGGTCGATGCGCTGGCTCGTCGGAGGGCTTCTTGCCGCCGTTTTGATTGCCGGATTGGTATTCGCCGTGGGAAATTTGGGCAGCCTGTTCAAATCGGAACCCAAAGCTGATCCCACACCTGAACCTGTTGCTACCGCCCCGCAAGCGTCAGGGGAGCCTACCCAGAGCGGCAGCGCCGCACCGGTCGGTCCTCCCTCTGTGGAGGGTGTGACCCGCCTTGGTAGCTTCGACTTTGCAGCCACTTACGACGGCGACCTCTCCAAAACCTTCGACGGCAATGCAGCCAGCTACTGGTCCGATATGGAGTTCGCCACCGACAACTGGGGCGGTTTGGCCGCTGACGGCGTTTCCCTGGTTGCCAAATTGAAGAGCCCGTCACGGGTTTCCTCAATCACGCTCAGCCAGTTGGGGGCCGCAGGAGGAAGCATCAGTGTGTTCACTAATGACCGTCCCTCCCTGGATGGCGCCAAGCAGGTGGGAACCAACAGTTTCACCTCGCCTGATCTGACCATCCCGCTCTCTGAACCCGTCAACGCGCAGTATGTGATTGTGTCTATCAAGACCCTCCCCAAGCTGGCTGCGCCGAAGACCCGTTTCGGCTACGGCCTCCGGCTCGCTGAGATCAAGGTCCAATAACCGGATTCAATTGCCTTACGCACAGCGGTTCATTTGCCGTGCCCGGTGAGTGCCGATTCCAGTAATAGGAATCAACGGCTTGGCCTCCCGGACGGTACCCTGAGTGGTGGCGTATCACTGGTAAGGGGGCGCCCGGAATATTCAGTAAGAAGATCTAGTTGTGCCATGTGGCCGGCCATAAAGGCGGGCGCATCGACCAAGGAAGAGGTTCACCGTTCAGTGAGCAACGCAGAAAACGCCACGTCAGACGTGCGTGATGTCATCATTGTCGGCTCGGGCCCTGCTGGTTACACCGCCGCAGTCTACACCGCACGTGCCAATCTGAAGCCGCTGCTTCTGGCCGGATCCGTCACGGCGGGTGGCGAACTGATGAATACCACTGACGTTGAAAATTACCCCGGTTTTCCCGACGGCATCATGGGTCCGGATCTCATGGAGAACTTCGAAAAGCAGGCTGCCAGATTTGGCACGGAAATTCAGTTTGAGGACGTAACTGAATTAGCGCTCGACGGCGACATCAAGACTGTGACCATCGCAACGGGGGAGACCTTCCGGGCCCGGGCCATTATTCTTTCCACTGGTTCGGCATATCGGGAACTGGGGCTGCCCAATGAGAAACGGCTTTCAGGACATGGTGTCAGCTGGTGTGCAACCTGTGATGGTTTCTTTTTCAAGGATCAGGACATTGCCGTGATTGGTGGCGGTGACTCCGCCATGGAGGAGGCGCTCTTCCTTACAAAGTTCGCGAAGTCCGTCACAGTCGTCCACCGACGCGACACCCTGAAGGCTTCCAAGATCATGGCCGACCGTGCACTTGCTCACGAGAAGATCAGCTTTGTCTGGAATTCAGCCGTGCAGGACATCGTGGGCGAGGAAAAGGTCACTGGTCTGAGGCTGAAGAATCTTGTCGATGGAACAGAGTCAGACCTGGCGGTTACAGGAGTGTTTGTAGCGATTGGCAACGATCCCCGGACCGAACTCATCAAAGACTCTTTGGAATTGACCTTCGAGGGGACTATTGCTGTGAAGGGCCGCAGCTCCAAGACCAGCATCCCAGGTGTCTTCGCAGCCGGTGACGTAGTGGACCCCACCTACCGGCAGGCCATCACGGCCTCGGGATCCGGCTGTGTTGCTGCAATTGATGTTGAGCACTACCTCGCAGATTTTCAGGCCTGAGATTCAGACGTTTCACGGCGCCGCTACAAGTTAGGGAGAAAGACAAGGGTATGAGTAACGCAAAAGACGTAACAGACTCCAGTTTCGGCACAGACGTATTGGCCTCAGAAAAGCCGGTTATTGTCGACTTCTGGGCTGAGTGGTGCGGGCCCTGCCGTAAGCTGAGCCCCATCCTGGATGAGATCTCGGTTCAGTACGGGGAAAAGGTGGAGGTGGTAAAGGTGAACGTGGATGATAATCCCGCAATCGCCGCAGAATACGGCATCACCTCGATTCCGGCCGTCTACCTGTTCCAGGATGGCCAAGTGAAGAACACCGTTATTGGCGCCAGGCCCAAGCAGTTCTTTGAAAAGGAATTCGCGGACGTCCTGTCCTGATACCACGCGCACATTTAGCTGAAGCGGCCTCCCTAGGAGGCCGCTTTTGCTTTACCCGTGACAAGTGATGGGTCGAACAACTGAAGGACTACAGGCGGGGCGCCACTCCGACCGTATGTTCAACATTTTCCTGTTGTTTTCTCTGCCAATTCTCCTGAGAAGCGTATCTGACGGAGCGTCCACCAAAAGGAGCCTTCGCTTCTTGGGTCCTGGCCCCACCATGTCCGCCTGAGCCTGCCCATTCCCGCCCCACCCGTCATCTCGTGCTAGTGGTTGGTCCCATGAACCACCGAAGGGTCGAGCTGATGTAGCCCTTTCACTGCTATCTGGAGTGACCGCGACGGTCCCAGCCCGGCCATTGGTCAACAAAAGGACGCAACGTTTCAGTGAAACAGTGGGACGTCGCTTTGAGGACTTTTCTGATGAGGTTAAGAAAGCGGACCTTCACGCGCTTCGCAGAATTTTCACCTTTTGAAGACGGTTGGTCGGAGCGATATCTACTACTCGGCGTGGTCTTCCAAGAGGAGATTTCCATGCCAACCCGCCAATTCCCACGAGAGCGGAGGCCCCGGTTCTCGTGGACACAGTGTCGGGGACCGTGGAAAACGAGCAGGATCCTGTGCGTCCAGCACCCAGGGGGAGTTGAAGGCTTAGCTGATTGGGCGGCATCAGAACCAGCCTCATTGCTGATTAGATCCTCTACTCTCGGCTCAGGTGGTCTTGGCTAGTCATAGCCGCCGGCTGGTTGATCCAGATTGTTTCACGTGAAACCACGGCCAGCGATGCTTCTAACCGCCGCTCTGGTTACTGGCGGCTGCCGAGTCCGCCGAAGGACACGGGGAACCCAACAAGAACAAGGTGTCTGCGGGATGGAATTGCACATTTTCCGCCTGATACGACGTAGCAGGAGACGCGCGGCGTAGCTTGGGATCGACTTGTACGGTTTCCCATGAACATGCGGTCGGTAGACCTGACCCCGATTGTTGGTCTGATGCAGAAAACGACGGAATCAAAGAGGAAACGCCACTATCTAGAAGGCAAGTCGTAAAGAACAGTTGCGAAACGCACCCTGGTGCCTAAACCGTGTCAATCGTAGGGCAGTCCAGAGGCTTGCAGTTTGGCGTTCTTCTCCGTTCATCGACGGGGCATGGAGGACTTCTCATACAAGAGAAAGGGAGGTCCCGTGAGGGTCCGAAGCCCTGCGTGCGGAACGGGCTGGCACTGCTCCGCGCGACATTAGTACCACTTCGGACGTGGCGCTCTTCATCTCCTCCATATCGCATAAGGCGCAGGTCTCGATATGTTTCACGTGAAACAACCTGGGACCGTCAACGCTTCATTTCCGTGCTTGCGATATGTTTCACGTGAAACATACAAGGAACGCCACTACCGGCTGCTAGACCTAGCCATGCTTTCGTAACCTTAGGGCCCTGGTCATCATCTCCTTCATTGGAGCTCCATAGTGAACCCAGACAACAGCCAGGGAAGGACGACGCCTCTTCCCGTCAGGTCCGATTATGACCCACCGGTCCTAGGGGAGATTCCCTTGACGCGATCAGAATCGCCCGCAGGAGGCCAGTGCGACCAGACCAGAAACTTCTTGCCTTCGGCTCCACTCAAACCAGCCTCTGAGACCGTTCTGTTCCGTTCCAGCAAGATTGTGAGAGCCTCAGCACCAACGCCACACACCTTGCGGCGTGGGCAATGACCGAGGGCGATTTCCGGAAAGGGCGACGCCAAGTCTCACAACGACGCTTCACACCTGAGCAGCAGTCACAATATACCGCCAGCAGCGGATCCAACCTGGTCTCCAGGGAACGAGCGGAAGGGAGATGTTTCACGCGAAACAAAACGTCGCCATCACAACACACACCCTGTACCCCTAAGACAATGGCATTCCCAATTCGTACGGAAGCACTAGTTCGAATTTCCTCAGCACCTGAAGAGAGTCGGCCTCAGTCCAAGAGCGGCCTCCGGGAGATGCGATCCTGACGCAGGATTCGCAGGAATGCCGCCTGGCCGATACTCCGCATAGGGCGCCGCACTCCTACCATTGGCAAAGGTCTGGCAACTGGCGCCACAAGGAACTCACGGGCTCCAGGTGCCCCCACGGCGGCCCAACGCGCGTCCAACAGAGGGGATGAGGCGCCATCAGCTGGCGAGGCTGTCGAAGGAGACGCCGACTGCAATCGCCAGAAACCACCAGACAGATACCATTCCTGAGATGAGCGGCAGCTGCCCAGGCTTTTTCATGGCGAGGCGGAGTACTGGTGGTGGAGCGGTTGGCTCTTCGCAAAATGGAAGGGTTTCCGTCGGTCAGCATAAGATCGTGGTCGACATTCCGTGTGGTCCTTCTGGAGGGCAATGAGTCAGCGACAGGGGAGATACGAATTTGCGATCGGAATAATCCACAGCCGCGCCGGGAGTTATCCACACCGTTACCCACAGGGTGAAGTGCGCGATCTCACAGACCCTGCCGCCCCGGCTACACGTCGTCGACACCCGAACTTCTCAGAACAAAGCGACCATTCCTTAAATGGCCGTGTCGTTGCCGGAAAGTGGGGAGACTCCAGTCGCAGGACGACGTGTCCCGGAGACAAGACAAACCACCGTTTTTAGGCGTTTTTTGCGTCGTAGCCGGAAGATTCTTCAAACACTCCGCGTTGGTCGGATGGTTTCACGTGAAACATTTCAGGTTCAGCGGGAATCTCAACGTGAGACCTGGTGGCCCAGCAGCATCCGCATCGACGTTCCATGGGCCCACAAGCCTCCCAAGCTGCATCGCTGTCCACAAAGTTATCCACAGGGATATCCACCGCAGTTCCCACCGGGAATCTACTTGTACACACATGGTGCGCGCCTGAGGTACGTCCCTCTTAGATGACTTTGTCTCCCACGAGCAGGCAATGGGATCACAAAGCCGCATCCGCGGGTGGTCGGCCAAGTTAGGAGACGGAACGTCCGGGAAGCCTATAAAGTACGCAATGAACAGCGCGCTCCTCTGTTTGCCCATATGCTCGGACCTATTCTTGTCCGGCATGTTTGGGAGGTCACCCACTGGCTTCTAAAGGGGGAGCCGCCTACATGATTCGCGTGGTTCCCATGCGAGACAGGAGCCCCTTGCTCTCTCGGTTTGGGAGCCGAGTATGTGACGGCCAGGGACGGACACTGTAGGACGGAAACTACCATCTAATCGTTCCAACTGAGCCTCGCTATAGTCACTGGCCCCCGCTATGAAGGAGAGTGCTAAAAGTTCTCCAAGGATTGATTCCGCCATACTTCGGAACCTCTTCACACGCGTTCTTAGCCGGCAATGGTCTTGGCCGCCGACTCACAGCACAACTCAAGTTCCGGTGACATCCAAGCCCGTCAGATTCCTGACGCCCGGCTAGAACCCACCCCTAGGCAGCGGCCCTGCTATGGAACCCCGTCGGACGGATAGGAGGGCTTCGGGAGATCCTCATCCAGAAGGTCATCGTGGCTGACAGGATCAACGCTCGGCGCTCCAGTTGTCCGAACTGGGTCCGGTTGACCGGTCGGCCTGAACGTTCTGACCTCAGAGGAAAAGGAAGGAGTTTCTCAGCTACCAGCTCGCCGATAGAAATTGCCTCCTGTGGATCCGAGTGACAAGGCTTGCCACTACGGGGGGAGTGCGCCGAAGGATCGCTGTGGCTGTGGCGTGCCATGCCACATCTCCTCTTTCTTGGCTTTGGCTAAGTGTTGCTCTTACTCTCATGGACTTGCACGAGAGAAGCGAGCTGTCTCGGAGCTGATGTAGGGCCACGGGATGATCACACCAGAACTATCGCCGAGTCGCTTCAACTCTGGCTGTCATAAGACTGGGTTGAGACAGAAGCTGTTTCACGTGAAACATGTATCTGCTCCGTGGCGTAATGGGTTGTAGATCATCTGGCAATTAGACGCCGCTGGCCGTGGCGCTCACCATCTGCTGACTGGCTCGAGCAGCCAATGAGCCAAAGCTTGCACATAAACCAAGGTAGCTAGGAAGCGGCCGCGACGTTCTAGGTCCATAGCTGCAGACTAGCCAAGGAGACTCAATAACGGCTGGCACAGGAGAGTCTGCCTGCATTTTCCGTGCTCACGGCACACAAGGCACGGAGTGGACACATAGGAGGAGCGGGAGGCTACTCATGCCCCCCCAGCTTCGATAGTAGGTCAGTTTGCCCATCAGGCAAGCGCGGAGAAGCCGTAAGCCAACCTACCGCGCGAGACTCTCCGACGCTGAACTCCGATCGTTCGAGGAGGGGCGCAAGCAGATCAGGTCATGCACTTTCATCATCCATTGAGTGGGCCGCCAGCCAGCGTGAAAACAACACTCTGCCCAACCTTTTCGGAGACTGTTTCACGTGAAACATGGAGCATCCCAAAAACTGTATGGACGACGAGTGACCGCACTGTCGTGCATAGATGCCCCGCGTGTGGCCGTCACTGCGAAGGGGAGAACACGGAAGGGTGAGAAATAGGCTAGCCATCCTCCCTGGATTCTAAAGAAATCATCGCCGGCGTCAGAGTCTCCGCCGTAGTGTTGGGCCTTCGGCTGTGCTTTCTCAACGCTCCACGCGCTGAACGCACTTGCGTTCGATATTCGCAGCACTCAACAGCGATCGTCCCAGGGGGTAAGGCCGATACCCCCACAGCGGTTCCCGAACGGCCTACATGGCCGCGTTGAGCGCCAAAGCATGCTTATGGCGGAGGTTTGGCTGCCGATACGTGTGCTGTTGAGCGGCGATATTGGGGGTGACCGTCAACGTGCAGGCACAAGAATTGGCCCATCTGCCCTTTCGGCGGTTGAATTGCTGCTGCCGGGAGGCGATAGTGCGTCCCCGTTTCACGTGAAACACGGCTGATGGAGGAGACCTCGGTTCGCGCTGCAAGAACCGTCGATGCCTAGTATGACGTACATAATGGTTCAAAGCGGCCGGCAAACCAGCGACCGCCGTCGCTTCTGAACCGGATCAGCTTGTTCCACGCACACACCTTGAAGGATGCCAGTACCGGTGTGCAGGACGTTGTAGTTGCAGAGTGTCACGATGATGGTGGACGCGGTTCGTCGGCGATAGTTCGAACGTCCGGACCGCCATAACCTTGGTACCAGCCTCTGCCAACGGTAAAGTCCATCGGCTGCTTAGACGGCGTGACCGCGCCGACTTCGTCCTGCTGGGGTGACCCTTAATCGAATATTTCCCTTAGACGCAGCTCTCGAGACAAGCGACAACGTATCGGACTCACCAAAAACAGTGCATCTCTGACAGACAGACCAAGGGTCCTATTGCCGGTGCCAACCACTACAAGTTTGCCTGACAGGCCATGCGAAGCTCCGTTCTGAGCGATCGGGCTGCCCCCGTCGACGCCCCAATTGGGAGTCTGAGAGGATGTTTGCCCGATAGCAACTCTCCGTGAAAATCGTGGCACAGGGGAAGGGCAGGCGAACGTATGCCACAACAGCAGAAGCCAAGCCAATCAGGAGTACTACGAGGGTAAACAAAAAAGGGGCCCGTTTCACGTGAAACAGGCCCCTCATGGCGAAAAGACTCAGTTGTCTGAATTGGGAGCGAGAACTTCCATGATGCGATTGAGGTCTTCAACGCTTGCAAACTCGATGCTTACCCGGCCTTTCCGTGCGCCCAAGGAGATCTTGACGTTGGTGTCCAGGCGATCAGAAAGGGAGGATGCAAGGTAATCCAAGCGCTCGTGCCTGGCCCCGGGGCGCGGCACGTTGTTCTTGGTGGGGGTAGCCGGCGCCTGGTAAAGCGTGACTGCTTCCTCCGTGGCGCGGACTGACATTCCCTCCGCCACAATCTTTTGGGCAAGACGTTCCATTGCAGCGGCATCGGGCAGGGATAGCAAGGCCCGCGCGTGTCCGGCAGATATCACGTTGGCAGCAACACGCCGCTGCACCAAGGGGGGCAGCTTGAGCAATCTCAGCGTATTGGAAACCTGCGGGCGCGATCGGCCGATTCGGTCCGCCAACTGCTCATGGGTAGTTCCAAAGTCCTCAAGCAACTGCTGGTAAGCAGCAGCTTCCTCCAAGGGATTCAGCTGGCTTCGGTGCAGGTTCTCGAGCAGTGCATCCCTGAGAAGGTCATCATCAGTGGTGTCACGGACGATTGCTGGAATGGTAGCCAAGCCCGCGGCCTGAACTGCCCGCCAGCGACGCTCACCCATGACGAGCTCGTAAGGTTCTCCACCCTTTTCGGTTGATGTCCGCACCACAATTGGCTGGAGGACACCGATTTCACGAACAGAGTGCACCAGCTCGGCCATGTCGTCTTCATCGAAGACAGAACGCGGCTGCTTACGGTTCGGATGAATGTCCGTGACCGGAATTTCAGCAAAGCGAACACCAGGGACTTCCACGAGCTCAACGTCCTGGGTCAGGTCCGCCGTTTCCGAAGGGGCATTATCGCCGGCAGCAGCTGCTGAGATGGCGTCCGAGTCATGAGCTTGAACCACGCTGCGGTCACTGTCATTCTCTGCGACCTTAGGCTTGGCTTTCACGGCGGGAGTAGCTCTCGGAGTCGTGGCAGCCGTCCGGGCATTCGAACCCGCTGCCTTGCCTGGCTGCTTCGTCTCAGCACCGGTCGCCTTCTTCCCACCTACAGCAGGCTTTGGCGGTTTCTCTGACGTTGGTACGGAGGAAGCGTCAACCTGGCTGGTAGCGGGGGCTGCTGAGGCGGTCTTCCGGGCTTCAGGAAAGAAAAGATCCACGGGCCGAGACGGCGACGGTGATCCGTTGCCGGATCCGTTAGTCGGCGCGGAACTTGGAATGAGTGCTCCAAGTCCACGGCCCAGGCCGCGTCTCTTTTCGCTCATCGGATAATTCCCTCCATTGGACGAGCCCGGCAGTCCTGGCTCTGGTTGGTGCAATTCTTGAAATTCTAGCGTTCAGCAATTTCGGCGGCAGCTTCCAAGTACGAAAGTGCGCCGCTGGAGGAGGGGTCATATGTCATTACAGTCTGTTGGTAGCTTGGCGCTTCCGAGATGCGAACAGAGCGCGGAACTACGGCGCCAAGGACTTGCTTCGGGAAGTGCTGGCGGACCTCGGCTGCCACTTGGGCCGCCAGGTTGGTCCGTCCGTCATACATGGTCAGGAGAATTGTGGATACCTCGAGATCTGCATTCAGATGCTTCTGGATCATCTCGATGTTCTTCAGCAGCTGACTTAGACCCTCCAGTGCGTAGTACTCGCACTGGATGGGGATGAGGACTTCATCCGCGGCGCAGAATGCATTGACGGTGAGGAGGCCAAGGCTCGGCGGGCAGTCTATGAAGATGTAGTCGAGGCGTTCCTCGCCATTCTTCGCTCGCTCCTTGGCATAGACATCGATAGCCCTGCGGAGTCTCTGTTCTCTGGCGACCAAAGAGACGAGTTCAATTTCTGCACCGGCGAGGTGGATCGTGGCGGGAGCGCAGATCAGGTTCTCGACATCAGGGCAAGGAGCCACAACTTCCTTCAACGGTATGTCGTTGATCAGGACGTCGTAGATGCTGTCAATGTCGGCGTGGTGTTCGACGCCGAGGGCCGTTGACGCATTGCCCTGCGGATCGATGTCGATGACGAGCACCTGAAGTCCGGCAGCGGCAAGGGCGGCAGCGATGTTGACTGTGGTGGTGGTTTTACCCACGCCGCCTTTTTGATTGGATACGGTGAAGACTCGAGTCTTCTCGGGTTTAGGAAGCTCACGCCCCAGAAGCCGTTCACGTCGTCTGTTCTCGTGGGCGAGGTCCCGAGCGATGGGGCTGGAATCGTCCATGGTGTCCATAACGTTACTGAGCCCCCCAGAGGTAGTTTCACGTGAAACTGCAAGGCTGGCTTCCCCGAAAATCGAGCCAGCGCGGAATGCCGGCAAAGCCTGAGTGGTGGAAGGCGCGACCATGGCACGCGCTGACCCCAAAGACACAAACGGCGGAATCCGCTGTGTGGAGGCTTCGCTACTCGTCATGTGACACTCTCACTCTCATTCGGCTTTTCATGCCGTTCACTAGCCTAACTGCTTACCCCTCCAGACGAATGGCGCATGGCCAGCGACTAGGCGATCTTTTGAGCCGACTTCACGATGATTCGCACCACGGTTGTGGGCTCCTCAAGGAGATCCTGCCCGACTACAACAACCGACGTCTCAACGCCTCCGAGTTTTCGGATGACCTTGGCTGCTTTATCAATTTCTTCGTGGGCGCTTCTACCCTTGATGGCCACCACTTCGCCCTGCCCTGCAAGCAGTGGGATGGTGAGCCCGGCCAAATTTGACAGCGCCGAGACCGCCCTGGCGGTCACGACGTCGGCAGTTACCATTCCGACGGCCAGTTCGGCCCGTGTCCTCATCACTGTGACGTTATCGAGGCCGAGATCATCCACCACTTCCTGCAGCCAGATCACACGCCGCTCAAGAGGTTCGATGAGCGTCAGTTCCAGGTCCGGCCTGGCAATTGCAAGGCACAGGCCCGGAAGTCCGGCGCCGCTTCCTACGTCCGCAACGTGGCTACCATGCGAAATTTCACTTTCAATCACGGCGCAGTTCAGGACGTGCCGGCTCCAGAGGCGAGGAACTTCGCGCGGACCGATCAACCCACGTTCAGTGCCGGATGTGGCGAGGTGCTCAACATATCTCTTGGCCAGGTCCAGGCGGTCCCCAAAGATTGCAACGGCGGCCTTGAGTTCAGTTTCGGTCAGTTCAACCATGATGATTCAGCCGGAAGTCTTAGTCGGCGGACACAACGATGTGCCGGCCCGCGCCTTCACCTTCGGACTCGCTGACGAGTCCCAAATCAGCAACTGCATCATGCACAATCTTGCGTTCGTAGGCACTCATAGGTTCCAGGGCTACTGCCTTGCCTGATTCCTTGACTGACGCGACAGCATCTTCAGCAATTTTCTGAAGGTGGCCGGCGCGTTCCTGGCGGTATCCGTTGATATCCAGGACGAGCCGTGAACGATTTTCTGTAGCGGACAGGACCGAGAGCCGCGTCAGCTCCTGAAGTGCTTCCAGTACCTCTCCGTCAGGGCCTACAAGGCTCTCCAGGCCGGGGGAATCATCCTCCGCCACGATGGAGATATAGGTGCGTCCGTTACGGACTTCAATGTCAATGTCACCGTCGATGTCCGCGATGTCCAGCAGCTCTTCCAGATAGTCAGCTGCTACGTCGCCTTCTTCTTCCAGACGGGTTGCCGAAGACCCCTTCTCGAAGTTTCCGGCGTCGTTCTGCGCATCGTCCTGGTCTTCAACAGCCTCAATGGGCGTGGATTGTTCGGTGCTTTCGACAGACATTTACTTCTTCTTCCTGTTCTTACGTTGTGGCTGGACGCGCTGGCTCCTGGCTTCGACAACGGCAGCGGCGGCAGCGGCTTCGGCTTCGACCTTTTTCCCGCCCAGGATGGGCAGGGCGGGCAGACCCTTGGCGGCACGGCGCTCGGCGAGGGCCTTGGCGGCCGGGGAACCCGGCGTCGGCATGCGACGGATGACAAAGAACTGCTGGGCCATGGTCCAGAGGTTGGTGGTGGTCCAGTAAATCAGCACACCGATGGGGAAGTTGATACCACCAACACCGAAGACGATCGGCAGAATGTAGAGCATCATCTTCTGCTGCCGCATGAACGGGCTGGCCATGGCCTCTTCAGACATGTTCTTGGCCATGATCTGCTTCTGCGTAATGAACTGTGAGGCCGTCATAGCCAGAATCATCACGATCGAGAGGATCCACACGGCCACCACATTTCCGCCGGGGGGCGTTCCATGAAGCAGCGTGGCGGAGAGCGGAGCACCAAAAATGCTCGACTGGTCGAACTGCACCACCTGTTCGTGACTCATCGCACCGATGCCCTTGCCGGACACGGCATTCGAGCTGATACCGGAGAGCACCTGGAAGAGGGCGAAGAAGAACGGCATCTGGATCAGCATTGGGAGGCAGGCGGAGAACGGGTTCGTGCCGTGTTTCTTGTACATGGCCATCTGCTCTTGCGCCATGGCCTGACGGGACAGCTGGTCTGTTTTGCCCTTGTACTTGTCCTGGAGCTTCTTCAGATCCGGCTGCAGGAGCTGCATGCCGCGCTGAGCCTTGATCTGCTTGACGAACACGGGGATCAGTGCGGCACGGATCACCAGCACCAGCCCGATGATGGACAGCGTCCAGGTCCAGCCGTTGGCGGCGGGCATGCCAATGGTGCTCAAGCCCTCGTGGAAACCCACCATGATGATGGACACAAGCCACTTGAACGGAAACATGATTGTTTCAAAGAAGTCCATACGATATCCCTATTCGTCAGGCCGCAGCGCGGCCTTCTCCATCAGTCTGAGCAGCCAGGTACTTGTCCGGATTATTCAGCACAACAATTGTGGGGGTCTGGTTTTCAGGCCATTCCCTGTGGCCGGCGGGGACGTGGTCCACGCCACCGGCATTCCATGGATGACAGCGCGCAAGGCGGTTGGCAGCAAGCCAGCTTCCCTTGACGGCACCATGAACAGTGATTGCTTCCAAGGCGTAGGCCGAGCAGGAAGGGAAAAATCGGCAGACCTGACCGTAGAAGGGGGAAATCACCTTGCGGTAGGTCTTGAGAAGAACAATGAGGACGTTCCGTGGCAGATCCCAGATGAACCTGCCTAGCGGCGGCATTGTGCTTGAGAAGGAACGGACGACGGCGGCACTAGGCTTACGCACGCGGTGTCCCTTCCTGTTGGATCTCGGTTGAAGCCGCTGATGCGGCCCGGGAAAGGCGGCCGTCCAGCCGTTTCATGGTTGATTCCAGTGCGGCCTTGTAATCTGCCGACAACTGGTCCCAGCTCGCGCTTGCGGATGCAGGCAAGGCCCTCACCACAATCGCGAAACCGGCAGGATATTCCTGCAACGACAAAGCAGCCGCTTCTCTCAGTCTCCTCTTAACGAGGTTCCTGACCACAGCGTTCCCTACACTCTTGGAAACGATGAAGCCGAACCGGCTGGGTTCGTCGGCAGCAATAGCTACCGTATATAACACTACGTTCCGGCGTCCATTGCGGGCGCCGGAACGTACAGTATTTGAAAAATCGGTTGAAGTCCTCAGACGGTTCCTGGTGGCTAGCACCTTTAAACTCGCACAGGGATGTTGACCGACGAGTCAGTATTTAGGCCGACAGTTCGATGCGTCCCTTGCCACGGCGGGCAGCCAGGATGGCGCGGCCGGCACGGGTACGCATACGAAGGCGGAAGCCGTGCTTCTTGGCTCGACGGCGGTTATTCGGCTGAAAAGTCCGCTTGCTCACGTTAGTTACTCCAGTGGATCAAAGGTGCGCCCACCCGATCAAAAAAGGGGAAGAACTGGCCGACGCTAAGTTTTGTATATGTCCGCTGCTCTCAGCTCCTGATGCGCAAGGCGCCGGGAGGTTCAATGAGGTCAAAAAGCGGACACAAAGGACTTCACAACGTTAGGGCAAATAACCATCCACAGTCAAACTGGAAGGTATAAGCAAGGCTGCCCCCAACTGTGGTTAACCCCTTGTTTCTGCCTGTGGATGAAGTGGGTCACAGGGTCGTTTTTTGAACAACAACGGTGTAATTATCCACAAGGCACTTCCCAGCTATCTTCTGGCCTTTTCATCCCCTAGAGTGGCCCAGTAGCCGATTATCCACGGTCTGTGTATAACCCTGTGGATGAAGCTTGGACCAGAACCCTGGTTTCACGCTTGTGGCTGCAGGTAATGCAAGCAAGCAAGTTTGAGGGAACCATCGATGACAGTAGACGAAGCCAACCACGCGAATACTGTCGGAAGTTCCTGGCGCCGGGTTGTCACGCTCATGGAACAGGACCACAGGGTGTCCCCGCGGCAACGTGGCTTCGTTATCCTCGCCCAGGCGCAAGGGCTCATCGGTTCCACCCTTCTGGTTGCGGTTCCCAATGAGCTCACCCGTGAGGTTCTCCAGACCCAGGTCAAGGATGCCCTTGACGACGCCCTGCGCAATGTCTTTTCTGATGACATCCGTTGCGCGATCGACGTCGACACAGACTTGGTTCCCCTCCACACCGAGCCGGAACCCGTCGTCGAACTTTCCCTCTCCGCTGATGCGGCGGTAGAACTCAAACCGCAGCCCATGTTGCCCAGTACTTCTCATGAATTCGGCCGTCTGAACCCGAAGTACGTTTTTGACACCTTTGTGATCGGTTCCTCCAACCGTTTTGCCCACGCGGCCGCCGTAGCGGTAGCTGAAGCGCCGGCGAAGGCGTACAACCCGTTGTTCATCTACGGCGACTCAGGGCTGGGGAAAACCCACCTTCTCCACGCGATCGGTCACTATGCCCGTCGCCTGTACAGCGGGATCCGGGTCCGCTACGTAAACTCCGAGGAATTCACCAACGACTTCATCAACTCCATCCGTGACGATGAGGGCACAAGCTTCAAGACCACGTACCGCAATGTGGATGTCTTGCTGATCGATGACATTCAGTTCCTGGCGGGCAAGGACCGGACGCTGGAAGAGTTCTTCCACACGTTCAATGCCCTGCACAACAACAACAAGCAGGTTGTGATCACTTCCGATCAGCCGCCCAAACTGTTGGCAGGGTTTGAGGACCGGATGAAATCACGGTTCGAGTGGGGCCTCCTCACTGATATCCAGCCGCCCGAACTGGAGACTCGTATTGCAATCCTCCGGAAGAAGGCACTAAGCGAGGGTCTTTCCGCGCCGGACGATGCACTCGAGTACATCGCCTCCAAGATCTCAAGCAACATCCGGGAACTGGAAGGCGCCCTGATTCGCGTCACAGCGTTCGCCAGCCTGAACCGCCAGCCCGTTGACGTAGGCCTGGCCGAGATGGTCCTGAAGGACCTGATCACCGACGACGGCGCCCAGGAAATCACGTCGAGCCAGATCCTGACCCAGACAGCTGACTACTTCAAACTCAGCATGGAAGAACTGTGCAGCAAGTCCCGCACCCGCACTCTGGTGACCGCACGCCAGATTGCCATGTACCTCTGCCGGGAGCTGACTGACATGTCGTTGCCAAAAATTGGGCAGGAACTGGGCGGCCGCGACCACACCACCGTGATCCACGCCGACCGTAAGATCCGCGAACTGATGGCCGAGCGACGTGTGATCTACAACCAGGTCACCGAACTGACCAACCGGATTAAGCAGCAGCAGCGCAACTCCTGACCAGGAGAAATTTCATTTACCTCTACCTTATTAACAGGGGCATGTGGATAAGCCTGTGGATAGTTAAGGGGACAACCCCGGTCGATGGGCTTAAAACCCTTAAGCCATCTGTGGATCAGCGAAATGGCCGAAAAAGTTGTCCCCATCCACACCCTGTTTAAAACCGGCTCCACCCACAATCCATGAACAGGGCAGAACCCCGGAACCGTACCGCCGGAGCGGGTTATCCACAGTTTCCACAACAGTTATTAACACTACTAATCCCAAAAAATTGAAATTCCCTCAAACAACAATTTCCTGACCTGGACCTTCCGAGCCCCAAACCCCTTGCTCCAACCACCACAGAGCCAGGCGGGGATGGGTTAATCCCGGATCTTCGGGCTAAGCTGTCAGCAGCGCTCCCATCCTTGGGACTTTCTGTGGTGGTCCATGTGAAAACCATGCAGGTCCGGCGGTGGGGGCACATGGTTTTGGGGGCCTTCATCTGGAGATCCCCAATCAGAAACGACAGCAGCAATGAAAGGCGGCACCCTTCCGTGAAGTTCAGAGTCGAACGGGACGTCCTGGCAGAAGCCGTCACCTGGACAGCCCGGTCGTTGTCTCCGCGGCCGCCCGTCCCGGTACTCTCCGGACTTTTGCTCAAGGCCGAAGCCGGAACTGTCAGCCTGTCCAGCTTTGATTACGAAACGTCAGCCAGGCTTGAAATTGCCGCAGATATCACGGACGAGGGAACCATCCTGGTTTCCGGCCGGCTCCTGGCAGACATCTGCCGCAGCCTTCCCTCCGCTCCCGTGGACATCGAAACCGACGGCAACAAAGTCACACTCACCTGCCGTCGAAGCAGTTTCCACCTTGCGACCATGCCCGAGGCAGAGTACCCGCCCCTCCCGGCCTTGCCCGCCGTTAGCGGCACAGTTTCAGGCGATGCCTTCTCCCAAGCCGTTTCACAGGTGATTATCGCGGCAAGCAAGGATGACACCCTTCCCATCCTCACTGGCGTTCGGATGGAAATAGAAGATGACCTCATCACCCTCCTGGCCACGGACCGCTACCGTTTGGCCATGCGCGAGGTTCCGTGGAAGCCGGTCACGCCTGGCGTCTCCACCAGTGCATTGGTCAAGGCCAAAACCCTTAACGAGGTAGCCAAGACCCTTGGCGGCAGTGGTGACATCAACCTGGCCCTGGCGGATGATGACAGCCGCCTTATCGGTTTCGAAAGCGGCGGACGCACCACCACCTCCCTGCTGGTTGATGGTGATTACCCCAAGATCCGCTCACTTTTCCCCGACACGACGCCGATCTACGCCACAGTACGGACCCAGGAGCTTGTTGAAGCCGTCCGTCGTGTTTCCCTGGTTGCAGAGCGGAACACCCCGGTGCGGCTTGCTTTCAGCCAAGGGTTGCTGAACCTGGACGCCGGCACCGGCGAGGATGCGCAGGCCTCAGAAGAACTTGAAGCCCAGCTCACGGGAGATGACATCACGGTTGCCTTCAACCCGCATTATTTGGTGGAAGGCCTCAGCGTCATAGAAACGGCGTTTGTCCGGTTCTCCTTCACCACCGCTCCCAAGCCCGCCATGATCACCGCTCAACGCGAAGCCGACGGCGAAGACCAGGATGACTACCGGTATCTCGTGATGCCAGTACGCCTTCCCAACTAGAACCACCAGCGCAGAAAAGGGTTTCCCATGCACATCGGACTAATCGGCCTTGGCAAAATGGGTTTCAACATGCGCGAACGGCTTCGTCAGGGTGGTATTGAAGTCACAGGTTTAGACCGAAACCCCGAGATCACCGATGTAGCTTCCGTCGATGAACTCATCGAGGCCGTCCCCGCTCCGAGAATTATCTGGGTTATGGTTCCGGCCGGCGAGATAACAGATTCGGTAATCAGCGACCTTCGGGACAAACTGCAAGCCGGAGACCTGGTCATCGACGGCGGGAACTCCCGCTTCACCGAAGACCAGAAGCATGCTGCCGCCCTGGCTGAAAAAGACATCCACTTCGCTGACTGCGGAGTATCCGGCGGTGTATGGGGACTGCAAAACGGCTACGGCCTGATGGCCGGGGGCGAGGCAGCCGACATCGAGCGCGCCATGCCGGTCTTCGATGCGCTGCGGCCCGAGGGCGAACGCGCCGACAGCTTCGTCCACGTAGGCGGTGTCGGGGCGGGGCACTACGCCAAAATGGTGCACAACGGAATCGAGTACGGCCTGATGCAGGCCTACGCTGAAGGTTACGAACTGCTTGCAGCCAAGGACATTGTGGCGGATCTTCCGGGTACGTTCCGTGCCTGGCAAAAAGGTACCGTGGTGCGCTCCTGGCTCCTGGACCTCATGGTGAAAGCCTTGGACGAAGATCCGGGTCTGGCCTCCATTGATGACTATGTCGAGGATTCAGGAGAAGGTCGCTGGACGGTTGAAGAGGCGATTGCGAACGCCGTCCCGGCTCCTGCCATTACGGCAGCCCTCTTCGCACGCTTCTCCTCGCGGGAAGACAACTCCCCGGCCATGAAAATGGTTTCCGCACTGCGCCAACAATTCGGCGGCCACGCCACCCGCCCGGCTAAATAAGGGTGGCACGCCACCCCCAAGGATCCTGAAAAGCGTGTACCTACAGCACCTTTCCCTGACTGACTTCCGCAGCTATTCCCAGGTGGACCTGACCTTAGAACCTGGGATCACCGTGATGCTGGGATCGAACGGCATCGGAAAAACGAACCTGATGGAAGCCATCGGCTATCTCGCCACACTGAGCTCCCACCGGGTGAGCTCGGATGGCCCGCTTCTACGTTTCGGTGCAGACCGGGCCCTGATCCGGGCAAAGCTGGTCCGGGGCGATCAATCAACGGTCCTTGAGCTTGAGATTAATGCCAGCCGGGCCAACAGGGGAAGAATTAACCGCAGCAACCCCGTCCGGTCCAGGGATCTGCTGGGCATTTGCCAGACAGTCCTCTTCGCCCCCGAAGACCTGGCGCTGGTGAAAGGAGACCCTTCCAACCGACGTCGCTTCCTCGATGAACTTCTGGTCAGCCTCACGCCTCGCCACGCTGCCACCAGAAGTGACTACGACCGTGTGCTGAAACAGCGCAACGCCCTGCTGAAATCCGCCCGGACGGGCAAGTTCACGGCAGGGCACGAAGCAACACTTGATGTCTGGGATCAGCATATGGCTCGGGCCGGCGCAGAACTCCTGCATGCAAGGCTTGAACTCGTTGATAGGCTCCGCCCGCATTTGAAAAGTGCCTACGAGCAGCTGACCGACGGGTCAAAAGCTGCGGGAGCGGTGTATCGCTCAACTCTGCTGAACCAACTGGACGACGACGGTGTCACCTCAGTTTCGGGAACTGACCCTGCTGGGTCCGGGCTAGCGGTCGAGGATCTGGGGACCCTGTCCGTGGATGAACTCACCGGTCGCTACATTCAGGCATTTGCAGCCTCCCGCCGAAGGGAACTCGAACGAGGAATCTCCCTTGTGGGACCGCACCGGGATGAACTGGAATTGGTTCTAGGCGAGGCGCCCGCGAAGGGTTACGCCTCCCACGGGGAAACCTGGTCCATGTGCCTGTCACTGAGGTTGGCTTCGTACTACGTGATGCTTGATGACACCAGGACCGGTGGGTCTGCCCCCATCCTCATTCTGGACG